>NZ_JANIOF010000010.1 GCF_024733555.1 Paenibacillus sp. SC116
TTTCAAAGAACAATTTCGCTCCAGATCACTCATCTTACGATTCGTTTTCTTTCGCTCTCGTTCGCCGTGTTTCTCAGTGGCGACCTTTATAATATATCATTTTGTGTTTTCGATGTCAACAACTTTTTTTAAAAAATTCATTGTCGCTTTTCAGCAACTCGTTTTTAATTTTTGTTACGCACCGAAGCGACTTGATTAATTTATCACATTAACACTTTCAACGTCAACCTTTTACATCAATCCATATTATGGTAAGAACCTTGCGGAGTCAGACCGTATCCCTGATCCTATAATAGCATTCTTTCATTCCTAATTAACGATACAAATCCACTTCATGAGAATATCACAACATTATAAATAAAGACCGCGTCTCGACGACGCGGTCTAAACCATCAATTAGTTGTTAGAACGATCACGCATATGCGGGAACAATAATACGTCACGAATGGACGGTGCGTTAGTAAGCAACATAACGAGTCGGTCTATTCCGATACCAAGTCCGCCTGTTGGCGGCATACCGTACTCCAATGCACGGATGAAGTCATCATCCATTTCATGTGCCTCGTCATTACCATGTTCACGCTCTTGAAGCTGAGCTTCAAAGCGTTGACGCTGATCAATTGGATCATTAAGCTCTGTAAATGCATTTGCATGCTCACGAGCAACGATGAACAGTTCGAAACGATCTGTGAAACGCGGATCTTGATCGTTTTTCTTAGCCAATGGAGAAATCTCCAATGGATGCCCTGTAATAAACGTTGGTTGAATAAGTGTCTCTTCAACAAATTGCTCGAAGAAAGCATTTAAAATGTGGCCAAATGTCCAATGCGGTTCCACATGTACCTTATGCTCTTTCGCCAACTGATGAGCTTCTTCAGTCGTCATATGCTTGGAGAAATCTGCTCCAACGACTTCTTTAACTGCATCAACCATGGATACTCGACGCCATTGTGGTGTCAAATCAATTTCGTTACCTTGGTAATTCACCTTCGTTGTTCCCAATACTTCTTGAGCGATATGAGCAACCATATTCTCAGTCAAACTCATGATGTCTTTGTAATCAGCATATGCCTCGTACAGCTCGATCATCGTGAATTCAGGGTTATGACGTGTTGAGATACCTTCATTACGATATACACGACCAATTTCATATACTTTTTCCAAGCCGCCTACGATAAGTCGTTTCAAATGAAGTTCAATCGCAATACGCATGTACAATTGCATATCGAGTGCATTATGGTGTGTTACGAACGGACGAGCAGCAGCTCCACCTGCGATCGTATGAAGCGTCGGTGTTTCAACTTCTAAGTAGCCAAGAGAATCCAAATAACGACGCATCGATTGAATAATACGAGAACGTGCAATAAACGTTTGTTGAACGTCTTGATTCATAATTAGGTCTACATAACGTTGACGGTAGCGTAGCTCGACGTCTTTAAGGCCATGATATTTCTCAGGTAGCGGATATAAAGACTTCGACAACACTTCCAAATCAAGTACCTTGATGGACGTCTCACCAGTCTTTGTTTTGAACACGATACCACGAACGCCTACGATATCTCCTAGATCAAGCATATCGAATGCTGTGTATTTATCTGCAGGAACCGTATCTTGACGCGCATAAATTTGAATGCGGCCAGACAAGTCCTGAATATGAGAAAAGCTTGCCTTACCCATTCCACGCTTCGCCATAATTCGGCCAGCAATGCTAACTTCTACTTTAAGCTCTTCCAACTCTTCTTTCGTTGTTTCCGCATATTTGCTTAGAATATCATTTGCCGTATGTGTACGCGTGTACTTCGCACCAAACGGATCGATTCCCAGCTTACGCAGTTCATCCAACTTGTTACGGCGAATCTGCAACAATTCACTTAACTCTACTTCCTGATTAACGACATCCGTCATCATCGTTCACTCCTTACCAGTAACCTGCCCACTTCATAGTGGCTAAGGCTTAACTGTTTAGTCTTATAAATGCATAAGGCGGTAACGGCTTGTCCTTCTAAATGAAGATCAACCGAATACCGCTCTAATGCGTTTCAAAGCCACTAATTAAAGGTTAGCCATCATTCCATATGACAACCACGGAAAAAAGCCCCCTGATGGAAGCTTCTTCACCTCGTTCTCATTCCCAAGCTAAAAACCTCTTAACCGCAGCAACGATTTTTACAGCTTAATATCTACAATCTTGTATTGAATAACGCCCGCTGGAACACTTACTTCTACGACTGTTCCTTTTTGTTTGCCGAGAATTGCCTTCCCAACCGGGCTTTCATTTGAAATTTTATTCTTCAACGGATCAGATTCAGCAGTACCTACGATTGTGTACTCCATCGTGTCACCGAACTCCAAGTCTTCTACAATGACAGTAGATCCAATGCTTACTGTATCTGTGTTGATCTCATCATTGTTAATAATGCGCGCATTGCGAAGCATCTTCTCTAAAGTAAGAACACGACCTTCGATAAACGCCTGCTCGTTCTTCGCATCTTCATATTCGGAGTTCTCACTAATATCTCCGTACCCGATAGCTACTTTAATCCGTTCTGCTACCTCGCGACGTTTAACGGATTTGAGGTTATCCAGCTCTTCCTCCAGCTTCTTCAGACCGTCCTGAGTCAGAATAACTTGTTTATCGCTCATCTTACCGATTCTCCTGTCATGATCAATATTTTCGCACTCCGACCTACCTATGGCCCCGGTCGTTTTGGAGCGGTTACCCGCACATCCATGCGAATCCCTACTCTCATCATATGGCGTCAAGCTATCATGATGACTGCCTTGAACATGGTTGGAACGCGGAAGCATGTCAACCTTTTTCACTTCAAGGTATGAGGCGAATTTTCTAATGTTGAATTATATGGGATGGATTAGTAAAAGTCAATGAGCGTAAACACTCATCTGTGTAAACGCTTCATCACAGTGCAACCTACTAGTGAACAGCCGAAGTATCTATAGCTGCATTAGAGTTTGTCATACGGTCAAACACCCCAGCTTTCACTTGATCGACATATTCACCCAGCATACGTTCCACTTCGTCACGATGACTCTCTTCCATAATAGCGTCTTTGACACGAGCCGCACCAGGAAGACCTTTCAGATACCATGCCAAATGCTTACGCATCTCTTTTACAGCAACCTTTTCGCCCTTCAGGGCGATTAGGCGGTCCATATGCAACAAAGCAATACGGACTTTCTCTTCTGGCACAGGATCAGGCAGCAACTCTCCTGTTGTCAAATATTCGATCGTACGATAAAGCATCCATGGATTTCCGAGCGCACCTCTTCCAATCATGACACCATCGCAACCTGTCGTATCCAACATACGCTTCGCATCTTCTGGTGAGAATACATCACCGTTTCCGATGACTGGAATGTTAACCGCTTCTTTTACTTGCTTAATGTAGCTCCAGTCCGCCATTCCAGAGTATAGTTGCTCACGTGTTCGTCCATGCACACTTACAGCTTGGCCACCAGCACGTTCAACAGCTTGCGCATTTTCGACTACATAAATGTGGTCATCATCCCAGCCGATACGCATCTTAACCGTTACTGGTTTATCAACAGCATCAACAACGGATGACACCATCTCGTAAATTTTGTTTGGATCAAGCAGCCAACGCGCCCCTGCATCACACTTCGTAATTTTTGGTACAGGACAGCCCATATTAATATCAATGATATCGGCATTAGAATCCTTATCTACAATTTTCGCTGCTTCGACAAGCGACGCACGATCGCCTCCGAATATTTGCAAGCTGAGTGGCTTCTCACGGTCGTCAACATACAACATTTCTCGTGTTCTTTCATTACCGTGAACGAGCGCCTTGTCGCTAACCATTTCCGCACAGACTAAGCCCGCTCCGAATTCTTTAGCAATTAGACGAAACGCAGGGTTGCACACACCCGCCATCGGAGCAAGTACCACCTGGTTTTTCATTTCGATATTTGCAATTTTCAACACGGTGCTCTCGCTCCTTTACCTGTCAGCATTCTATGCTGTCTTATCTATTCATTATTTTAGCTGCCAACGAGTTCTTCTACTGTTACGCGCAAGGCTTGCGCAATACGCTGAAGGAGACGATCATCGATTGAGCGATTGCCGCGCTCAATCTCACCAATTACCGTGATCGATACATCTGTCATTTCGGCAAGTTCAATTTGCGTCATTCCACGAAGCTTTCGGAACGCACGAATTCGCTTGCTGAATCGATTCGCTTCCACAGCCGAATTCCTTCCTTTCCTTCCATTGTGCCCAAGGCATCATGGACGAATGCGTACAGTTCATCCGAAGAAGTTACAATATCAGCAAGCGGAACTAGTACGAACAACCGCTCACCCATTCGGGGGTGAGGCAAAATAAGCTTCTCTGTTTCCATCTTTACTCCCTGCATCGAGAGTAAATCCAGATCCAGTGTCCGTGGACCCCAACGAATCTCACGAACTCTTCCTAACTTTTGTTCAATATTAAGCATGGCATCAAGCAATTGCTCTGGACTTAACCTTGTCTCTACGACAGCAGCCATGTTCAAAAATGCAGGTTGGTCAACATACCCCACAGGATCTGTTTCATATAAAGAAGAACAATGGAGGACATTCACATCTTCATTTAGGTGAAGATGGCCGAGTCCCTCGCTTAGCGTACGCTCACGATCTCCAAGGTTAGCTCCAAGCGCAATGAACGCTTTTACCCAACCTCTATTTGATGAAGAAGTATGCTCTTCGGGCATTTAACCTTCGCCCCTCTCTACTTCTTCCACGCGCGCACGCACAATCTCCATGGTAACACCTTCGAAGCGAATGTCAAACGGCGGGTTGGGCTTGGTCACACGTACTGTTATTTCCTCAATTCGATCATACGTATCCAGTAATACAGAAGCAACACGCTCAGCAAGTGCCTCTACTAGCAAATACGACTCTTCCTCCATAATGACACGAACAGTTTCATGAATAAGCGCGTAATTAATCGATTGCTCCAGATCGTCATAGAGACCCGCTTCTTGCAAACTCATTTGCATATCCAAATCGACGTACCAGCGTTGGCCTAATTTCCGCTCTTCTTCAAAAACACCATGCTTACCGAAGAAAGACATACGATCCATCTTCATTCGATCTGGACGTATCACTCTTTTGCGTGTAGTTGGAGGCAGCTTCGATTGCTGGTCACTTTCTTTATGTAACATGAGATCACGTTCCTCCCTTATTATTTCCTGTCTATACTCAGTCATAGACGGTTGTTGCACCCACCATGTTTCAACTTATTGGATTGAATTTATATCTTAATACAGTCTTTATGCAGCATCGCATCACACATCCGAGCTGTACGAACAATTTGCTTTACATCATGGACGCGTACCATTTGACAACCTTGGGCAATGCCCAAAGCAACTGTAGCCGCTGTACCCTCAATTACATCATTAGCAGGAGATTCTAATATGTTCTGTATGAACCGTTTTCGCGATGTTGCAAGCAACACTGGATACCCTAAAGCAACCATTTCATCAAGATGATGCATCAATTGAAGATTGTCTTCACCTGTTTTGGCAAACCCCATGCCTGGATCAAGCCAAATATTTTCGCGCTTCACTCCCGCTTCCATCGCCAAAGCAGCACTTTCGCGCAGATCCTGCAATACATCCTCTATATAATTCTCGTAATTTCGTTCCGAGCGGTTATGCATTAATATAATCGGGCATTGGTAAGCAGCTGCTACTCGCACCATATCTGGATCTAGCTTGCCACCCCAAATATCATTCATAATATGGGCCCCTGCCTCCAGTGCTTGCAGTGCAACTTCAGCTTTGTACGTATCTACTGAAATAGCAATGTGCGGAAGCTCACGCCTCAACGCCTCAATGACTGGAATCACACGACGAAGCTCTTCCTCCAGCCCAACTGGAGCTGAACCTGGACGAGTAGATTCTCCACCAACATCCAATATGTCGGCCCCCTCAGCTACCATGCGATGCGCATGTTCCAATGCTCGTCCCACATCTGTATAGCTGCCCCCGTCAGAAAAGGAATCTGGTGTTACATTTAGTATTCCCATAACTAAAGTCCGCTCGGCAAGTGTTAGCACTACCTCACCTTGCTTACCTAATGCATACTGATGCTTATATATAGTCGGTTTCAGCACAAGCCCCACCCCTTACTGTCATTCTAGTTGCTTAGCCGCTTGTCGTCATCTGGCGATATCGCTTAAGCAGCTCCTCAGTCAACCTACCAATTGTCCCATCCCCAACAACATATTGCTGCTGCTCTGTATCGCATAATAGTGTGACGGGGACTAATTCTTGAATGGAGGTTGTCAGAAATACCTCATCTGCTTCTAGTAGATGAGACCAAGTATACGCCCCTTCTTCATAACGAATACCTTGCTGTTCAGCCAATGCCAATACAGCAGCACGAGTAATCCCGGGCAATATACCTGTTTCGATTGCAGGTGTATACAGCTGCCCTGCTTTGATCCAAAACACATTACTTACAATACCCTCTGTAATATTACAAGCAGCGTTCAACATCAGTCCTTCCGCTCCTTGTAGAGCCGAAGGGTACTTACTTAATTCCCGCTTTGCCATGATATTGTTCATGTAATGGCCAGATTTTACTCGAGTTGCCGTCTCAGGACTGCTGCGTCTCGTATTCAATAGCTGTAATGGCTTACCTGTCTCATATAAAGATTCGGGCAACTGAGGCAACGGCTTAGCAAATACAATTACTTGCGGGTTAGTATAATCCCCAATTGGCAATCCGTCCCCCTGCTCGCCTGCACTAATGGTCAAACGAATATATGCCTCCGGCAGTCCATTCGCATCCATAACATCTCGAATATGCTGACTCAATTTCTCTTCATCAAGTTGCAATGTAATTCCGATTTCATGACAAGAGCAATACAAACGCTCTAAGTGCTTCTCCCATAGAAATGGCTTACCACCATAAGTCCTGATGGTCTCAAATAAGGTCATTCCGTACAAAAAACCGTGATCCGCTACTGAAATCATGGCTTCGTCCGTCGACTTTAATTCTCCATTCCAACCGATAGTCACCATCTAACTACCCACCCTCCTGCTAAGGAAGTTTTTCAGCATGTGATGGCCATGCTCTGTAATAATAGATTCTGGATGGAATTGCACACTTTCTATTAAGTATTCCCTATGACGCATACCCATAATTTCACCTTTAGCAGTTTGCGCCGTTATTTCAAGAGCATCAGGCAATGAATCAAGCTCTACAACAAGCGAATGATACCTAGTAGCTGTAAAAGGATTCGGAAGTCCTTCAAACACAGAAAGCCCCTTATGATAAATCGTTGAGGTTTTGCCGTGCATCGGTTGTTCCGCACGGATGACAGATCCACCGAACGCTTGTCCAATAGCTTGATGTCCCAAACAAACGCCCAAAATCGGGATCCGACCTTTGAAACGTTCAATGACAGCAAGCGTTATTCCTGCCTCATTTGGTGTACTTGGTCCTGGCGACAGCAAAATATGATCAGGAGCCAGCTGTTCAATTCCTGCCAGATCTATTTCATCATTACGGTAAACGGTAACTTCTTCTCCAAGTTCCGATAAATATTGTACGAGATTATACGTAAAGGAATCATAATTATCAATTACGAGTATCAAGATGACACCCCCAGCCTATCCTTTTCTATCCGCAACACTCATGATCGCTAGCGAATATTAATATTTAATGCGATCTCATCGCCATAGTCAATCATTCTAGTAACCATTATAAAATAAGGGAGGAAATGTATAATGATGAAAAATCCCTGTTAGATAGACACTTATCATACGCAGTGTCCACCTAGCAGGGATGTTATCGTAAAAGATATACTATAGAATGACGTTAAACTGTATTAGTTATCGAAGCTGAACAATGGTGTACTCAAGTAACGCTCGCCGTTACTTGGAACAACAGCCACGACACGCTTGCCAGGGCCTAACTCTTTAGCTAGCTTCAATGCCGCAAGAATCGCCGCACCAGAGGAGATACCGCACAAAATACCCTCTTCCTTAGCTACACGACGAGCAAGCTCGAAAGCATCATCATTTTCTACAGCAGTAACTTCGTCATAAATATCACGATCCAAAATATCCGGGATAAAGTTCGCACCGATACCTTGAATCTTGTGCGGACCTGGCTTGCCTCCAGATAAAATAGGAGATGCCGCTGGCTCTACTGCAACGATACGGATGTCTGGGTAGTTCTTTTTCAACACTTCGCCTGTACCAGAGATCGTTCCACCTGTACCAATACCAGCCACAAATCCATCCAATTTACCATCAAGTGAGTTAATCGCCTCAACGATTTCTGGCCCTGTTGTTTCACGGTGGATCTTTACATTAGCTTGATTCTTAAATTGTTGAGGAATAAAGTAATTAGGATTCTCTGCTGCAAGCTCCTCTGCTTTGCGTACTGCACCATTCATCCCTTCAGATCCAGGAGTCAACACAAGCTCAGCACCGTAAGCACGAAGCAAGTTACGACGCTCCAAGCTCATCGTTTCAGGCATAACAAGAATGGCACGGTAGCCTTTTGCAGCTGCTACCATTGCGAGACCGATACCGGTATTGCCACTCGTAGGCTCCACAATCGTATCACCTGGCTTGATGATTCCCTCTTGCTCCGCAACATTAATCATGCTAATTGCAATCCGATCTTTAACGCTAGCACCTGGATTTTGATACTCCAGCTTCACGTAAACTTCAGCGCTGCCTTCTGGCACTACACGATTCAAACGCACAAGCGGCGTATCCCCAATTAATTCTGTTACATTGTTCACGACTCTTGCCATAAGTAACCCTCCTACTATGACCATATAATGTTATTTCCGAGTAATTCACTTGGTTTTAATTACTAATAATATATCAACGATAATCCTCGATGTCAATAACTTGTTTGTAAAATAAGGAAAAGAGCTCTTATAAGAACGACTGCCGTTTTCTTATAAGAGCTCTTTTCTTGTTCTATGAATGCGTGCCTTTCCATTGCGCGGCGTACTTGTCTCGGAGCTGATTCTCTACCTCCCGCAGAGGAGGTGCCTTTGAAAGAGCTAGATCACGAGATACCTGCTCTCGGATCGTCTTTCGATCCTCAGGTTCAACATCTTTTCTGCCGGACAATAAAATAATGGCATAGCCGTCCTTCACCTTAATTGGCCTTGAATACTCACCGACCTCCATAGCTGCTGCTGCTGCAAGTTCATTGGAATCAATGAACGGATCATCATCCTCAACCCAGCCTAACTTGCCTTCTTGCTCAACTGTGTACGGATCGGTAGATATTTGACCAGCTAATGTGCCAAATGAGACACCCTCACCCAGCCGTTTCAGGGCTTGCTCTGCATCTCCAAATGTATCGACTACTATATGCGACAATTCATAAGCGACAGGATGATACTCTTGACGATTTTCTTTTAGGTACTGACTAATCTCTTCTTCTGTTACGCTGATGTCCCGTATTGCAATTTTCTCAAGCAGCAAATTGTACGTTGCATCCTCTCGAATCTGTTCAGGCGTCAATCCTAATTGTTCCTGCATGGCTAAATAGTACGCTTCCATACTTTCATAACCCGCCATCTGTTTGCGAATCTCTGCCTCAACTTCCTTGCCCGTTACTTGCACATCCAGTGCTTGCGCCTCCTGATCCACTGCCCGCTTATTAAGCATTTGCTCCATTACTAAAGGGCCGTATTGCTTCTTCAGCTCTTCTACCCACTGTGATTCTGTAATCTGGTCGCTGCCAACAGAGGCGACGACTGATGAACCACCACCTGGAAGACGAATCGTGCCAACATCTGACCGATCAATTAGACGAAACAAGAGCACACATCCCAGCACAAGTACGCAAGTAAACAACACGATAATACAGCCCCATAAGCTTTTAACTTCCTTTGTCATATGGCAGCTTCCCTGTCCTTGTGAATTGGCTTCTTTATCTCTTACTTCCTAAGTATCAGTATCTAGTCGCTCAACCAAAGCAGTTAAATCTTCTTTATTAAACTGATAAGCCTCGTTACAGAAATGGCAAACGACTTCTGCCTGACCTTCTTCTTCAATAAGCTCGTTCAATTCCTGCTTGCCTAGGCTAATTAATGTTGCTTCCACTCGATCACGGGAACATTGGCAACGGAACGCAATCGGAAGTGTGTCCATAATTTTTACATCATCTACGATCCTAGCGAGTAGCTCTTCAAGCTCCAACCCTTGATCCAACAACGCCGTTACTGGCGGCAGCACGCTTAGCGACTTCTCAATCTTCGTAATCTGCTCATCGCTCAATCCAGGCAAGAGCTGTATAATAAATCCGCCCGCATGAAGAACCGAGTTGTCAGCATCTACAAGCACACCTAACCCTACAGCTGATGGCGTCTGCTCGGATGTAACGAAGTAATACGTAAAGTCTTCACCCAGCTCACCTGAAACAATTGGGGAACTCCCTCGATAAGGCTCCTTAAGACCCAAATCTTTAGTGACGTGGATGAATCCATCACGACCAACGGCACCTGCAACATCTAGCTTGCCTGCACTATTGCTTGCAAGATGAACTTGTGGATGTGTGACATAACCACGCACTTCCCCTTTTGCATTGGCATCCGCCACAATTTGACCAATCGGGCCATCGCCCTTTACTTGTACGGTCAACTTCTCGTTGCCTTTGAGCATGGCTCCCATCATTGCAGCGGCAGTAGCTGTACGTCCAAGCGCAGCTGTTGCTGTCGGATAAGTCTGATGACGGCGTTGCAACTCATTAACTAGCTTCGTTGTACGAACTGCAAATACACGTACCTGTCCTTGCATAGCCATACCACGTACGAGCATGTCTGAACGATCTTCTGTTGGTGTTTGTTCTGTATTTACTTCTGTCATTTCAATTGATGCCTCCCGTTCCTACATACACTTAGACGCAAATAAAGCCACTTAGGTTACGCATCTATAAGCTTTCTTTATATTTACTATTTGTTGTGTTTGTTATTTATATCGACTTTATTTGTTCCGAAGATAAATTAAGCGCAATCCTTCCAACGTTAACAGCGGATCTGTCTTCTCAATGGATTTGGACTCGCTCGCTATCATCTCAGCTAGCCCGCCAGTTGCAATTACAAGCGGCTTTGTGCCAAGCTCTTCTTCAATACGACCTACAATACCATCAACCTGTCCAGCATAACCGAAAATAATACCCGCCTGCATCGAATGAACCGTATTTCTTCCAATGACCGATTTCGGCTTCGTCAGCTCTATACGCGGCAGCTTGGCTGCACGTTGATAAAGTGCCTCCGTTGAGATCCCAATACCGGGGAGAATTGCTCCACCCAAATAGCTGCCCTGCTCATCAATTACATCAAAAGTTGTTGCTGTACCAAAGTCAACAACGACAAGCGGCCCATGTCCACCATATTGGTCAATCGCAGCAACCGCATTCACGATGCGATCTGCGCCTACTTCTTTCGGATTCTCATAGCGTATGTTCAATCCGGTCTTTACACCAGGACCTACAACAAGCGGCGTGTGCTTCAAATACTTCGTGCACATTTCCTCAATTGTACGCACAATAGGCGGAACAACAGATGATATGATGACCCCATGGAGATTATTAATAGACACTCCTGCCATCGAGAACAAATTGTGTATCATGACACCATACTCATCTGAAGTTGCTTGACGATTAGTCGATAAGCGCCAATGATGGAGCAGCGTGCTCTCTTCATACACACCTAGTACTATGTTGGTATTGCCTATATCGACGACCAATATCACAACGTTAACCTTCTTTCTGTTCATTCAAATCAAGACTGATATCTAAAGCATGGAACGAATACGTAAGTGCACCTACTGAAATAATATCAACACCAGTCAGTGCCTTATCACGAATTGTATCCAGATTTACTCCCCCAGATGCCTCAATCAATATATGAGGAGAATGGGATCGGATAACTTGGACTGCTTCACGCATCTGTTCCAGCTGCATATTATCGAGCATAATAATATCAGCTTGTGCCTCCAGCGCTTCCTGAACTTGCACCAATGACTCCGTCTCTACTTCCACTTTCATGGTGTAAGGGATTTGTTCTTTGGCACGAGTAACTGCCTCGCGAATGCCGCCAGCACCCTTAATATGATTATCCTTGATCATGACCGCATCATACAACCCATAACGATGATTTGAGCCGCCGCCTACTCGAACTGCGTACTTTTCCAACGCACGATGACCAGGTGTCGTCTTACGAGTATCAACGAGTCTAACCTCAAGATCAGCTATCGCCTGCACGTAAGCAGATGTTTTAGTAGCAATGCCAGACAAACGCTGCATCATATTTAATGCTAACCGCTCACCTTGCAAAATACTAGCTGTATTGCCTTCCACCTCAGCCAGTACCGTCCCTCTGGAGATACGATCTCCTTCATGTACAAGGGCACGAAATTGCAAACTAGGATCAACTACCTCAAATACAGCTTCTGCAACAGGCAAGCCAGCAATGATTCCATCTTCTTTCGCGTGAATGATACCTTTCGATTGATGGCCTTGAGGAATGGTAAACGCAGTCGTTACATCCCCTGTACCAATATCCTCCCGCAACCATGCTGAAATTTGATCACGCAACATAAGCCGTTCGACATTAAACATGAGCAATTCTCTCCTCTGTTATCCCTTGTTCCCGTTGAACAAGAGTATGCTTCAACCAATGTTCATCCATGCGCTCTGGATAATCCAGCCGATAATGAGCACCGCGGCTCTCTTGCCGCCACAGTGCACTATCTGTCGTCAGCTTCGCACAAGTAAGCAAATTCGCAAATTCAAAATCTTCTCGCCGAGTTAATCGAGTTTGTAAAAAACCAAACTGACGCTGCAATTCTTCTTGACCTTTACTGAGGCTTTGTTCGTCACGATGCAGCCCAGCATAACGAACCATGACCTTTTGCAGCTTCAAACGACGCTCCACGACAGCCTGAATTGGCAAGTCCCTGCGCCCAGCATCATACTCAAGTTTTATATTTAACTTCGACAAAGGATCAAGCGTATCAATACGCTCTACGATCCGACGTCCAAATACGATTGCCTCCGACAGCGAATTGCTCGCTAGACGATTAGCACCGTGCACACCTGTAGATGATGCCTCACCACAAGCAAATAATCGCGTTAGATTGGTCTCACCATTTAGATCTGTCTTAACGCCACCCATCGTATAATGAGCAGCTGGTGCAACAGGAATCCAATCACTAGATAAATCGAGTCCATACTGTAGGCATGTCTCATAAATAGTTGGGAAACGATGCTTTACCATCTCTTCTGATTCATGCGTCATATCTAAGTATACAAAGGTTGACTTCGTCGCTTCCATCTCACTTACAATAGCTCGCGCTACGATATCACGCGGGGCCAACTCCAGTTGTGGATGGTAGTTACTCATAAAGCGCTCTCCCTTAATATTGCGTAAAATTGCCCCTTCACCACGCACAGCTTCCGAGACTAAAAAGCGTGGAGCGCTTGGATAACAGAGGGCTGTAGGATGGAACTGAATAAACTCCATATCCTGAATAACTGCACCAGCTCGATATGCCATCGCAATGCCATCTCCAGTAGCAACCTCCGGGTTGGTTGTATAGCGATACATCTGTCCTGCTCCGCCAGTACACAACACAGTCGCTTTCCCAGTTAAGTATAAGCGTTCTCCCGTTGGACGCTGAATAAGAGCACCTCGACATTCTCCCTCATGAACCATCAAGTCAATGGCAAAATGATCATCCCATACTTCAATATTCGGGATCGTTCCTACTTTATCAGCAAGTGCGCGGACAATTTCATAGCCCGTAGCATCACCTTGAGCATGCAAAATACGACGGTGACTATGAGCCCCTTCTTTTGTTAATGCCAGCTCACCATTTTCAAGATCGAATGTTGTACCCATCTTCATGAGCTCTTTCACACCTTCTGGACCTTCGTGTACAAGTGCATCTACTGCCCCTTCTACACATAGACCTGCTCCAGCAAAAATCGTGTCTTGTCGGTGATATAACGGCGAATCATCATCTGCAATAACGGCGGCAATGCCACCCTGCGCATAACGCGTATTGCTGTCGAATAGCGATTTCTTCGTAATAAGCGTTACATGATAATGCTTGCTCGCCAAAATAGCGGTATACAAGCCAGCTATACCAGCTCCGATAATAATAACGTCTGTCTTCACTTCTGGCAGGGTATCTAAGGAGAAATCAACTAAGTAACGCGGTATCATGACCGTTCACTCCTTCTATTTTATACCTCCACTAACATACGATAGGCTTGAACAGAAGAGTAGCGCATGCTACTTTACCTGTAACATGCGCTCCAATGATAGCCGTGCTTGCTCAGCAACATGCGGCGGCACATAAATCTGCGGCGACATGTTCTCCAAACACTTCACTAGCTTCTTTAAATTGTTTACTTTCATATTCGGACATACCAAATATTTCGTAGCAAAGTGGAATGCCTTATGCGGACTGTCTTTACGAAGCTGATATCCGGTTCCGTCCTCGGTACCCACAATAAACTCTGTACAATCTGAATCTCTACAATATTCAAGAATAGCTGTCGTACTACCTACAAAGTCACCCATCGCAACCACTTCAGGGCGGCACTCTGGATGAACAACGAATTGGGCGTTCGGATACTGCGCTTTCATTTCCACAACATCTTTGACTGTAAGCATGTCGTGTGTATTGCAATATCCTTCCCAAATAATCATTTCTCGACCTGTCTTCTGCTGTACATAATGACCTAGATTCTTGTCAGGTACCCAAATAATTTCTTCCGCATCCAACGATTCGATGACTTTCACCGCATTGGATGAAGTGCAGCATATATCTGTCTCCGCCTTTATATCAGCAGATGAATTAATATACGTAACTACCTTAGCATTCGGATGCTGAGCCTTCAACTTGCGAAGACCATCAACATGGACCATATCTGCCATTGGACAGCCGGCACGTTCGTCAGGAATAATGACCGTTTTATTCGGTGCCAGTATTTTGGCGCTCTCCCCCATGAAATGAACACCACAAAATACAATCACTTCCGCATCTGTCTGTGCAGCTTTTTGAGCCAATAAAAAAGAATCTCCTCGAAAATCTGCCACTTCTTGAATCTCATCTCGTTGATAATAATGAGCTAAAATAATAGCGTTTCTTTCTTTCTTCAACTGCTCAAGCCGCTCGCGCAGCTCGCGATTCTGCTCTTCTTTGCGTGCTAGTGCCAATGCTTCCAATTGCAAGTAGACCCACTCCTTGGCCTTGTCATTAACACTTAATTTACACAACGGTAGTACGTGTGTCAATTCACAAATACAGCTTATGCAACATCTAATACCCTGATAAATCGCGCTTAATCAACGTCAGCCGCCCTGATGCGCCGAAAACTAATTTTTTCTAAATTGAACATATATAAAAATAAGAGCACGCCCCGCAGGGTGTGCTCTTATCAGGATAAACAGCAGATTAAGCCACTGTTACTTATCTTCATCCTTCTTCTCCACATCAGGAGTTGAAGAATCATTCGTAGTTGTTGGTTCAAGATTACCTGCTGGCTCTACCTCATTGTCAGGCTTACCAACTAGATTAATCTTCACATCACTTGTACGAGTCTTATCCGTTGGAGGAAGAATATCCACATGCGGTTCTGCCTTAGATTCTGTTGGCTGCTCCACAGAAGTTGGAGCTTGCTCAGCGTTATCTTCAGCTATAACCGTTGTTTCCTTCTTGCTCAGTGTCACGGATGGACCGTTAGATGCTGTTTCCGAATCAGCCAACTTACCAGTGTCGATAAGTTCTTTAATCTGTTCGAAATCAAGCGTCTCCTTCTCAAGAAGCGTCTGTGCGATAAGATGAACTTCACGCTCGTGCTTCTTAAGCAGGTTTCTTGCAATATCGTAGCAAGAGTTAATCATATTTTGCATCTCTTGGTCGATTTGATAAGCAATTGTATCCGAATAGTTCTGCTCGTGTCCAAGATCACGACCGAGGAACACTTCGCCTTGACGTGTACCGAACTGCATCGGACCAAGCTTATCGCTCATACCGTATTCCATAATCATACTGCGTACGATACGAGTAGCTTGCTGGAAGTCACTATATGCTCCAGTGCCAATCTCACCAATAAAGATTTCCTCAGCAACACGACCACCGAGGAGTCCTGTTACTTTATCCAACAATTCCTGCTTCGTTACGAGCATACGATCTTCTTTCGGAAGCATGATGACGTATCCGCCTGCTTTACCGCGTGGAATAATCGTAACTTTGTGAACCATATCAGCATGCTCCAAGAAGTAGCCAATAATCGTATGACCTGCTTCGTGATAAGCGACAATTCGCTTCTCACGATCACTGATCATGCGGCTGCGCTTCTCAGTGCCGACGATGACGCGGTCAATCGCCTCATCCACGTCTTGCATGATAATTTCTTTATGGTTCTTGCGAGCGGCTAGAAGCGCTGCTTCATTCAACAAATTCTCAAGGTCTGCACCTGTGAATCCAGTTGTCCGCTTCGCGATTGTGTTCAAGTTGACGTCCTTAGCCAGTGGCTTGTTTCGTGCATGTACAAGCAACACGGATTCACGACCTTTAACATCTGGGCGATCTACCGTAATTTGACGGTCAAAACGTCCCGGACGAAGCAAGGCTGGGTCCAAAATATCAGGGCGGTTCGTTGCTGCCACGATAATAATACCTTCATTAGCACCGAATCCATCCATCTCAACAAGCAATTGGTTAAGCGTCTGTTCACGCTCATCATGACCACCGCCGACTCCAGCTCCACGCTGGCGACCAACTGCGTCAATCTCATCAATAAAGATAATACATGGTGCATTCTTCTTTGCATTCTCGAACAAATCCCTTACACGGGATGCACCGACACCGACGAACATTTCGACGAAGTCAGAACCAGAGATGCTGAAGAATGGCACACCTGCTTCACCTGCTACCGCGCGTGCAAGAAGCGTCTTACCTGTTCCCGGAGGACCGTTCAACAGGACACCTTTTGGAATACGGGCTCCAAGCGCCGCGAACTTGCGAGGGTCTTTAAGGAACTCAACTACCTCAACAAGCTCCTGCTTCTCTTCATCTGCACCAGCTACGTCCTCAAACGTAACTTTCTTCTTCTCTTCATTGTACAAGCGAGCACGGCTCTTACCGAAGTTCATAACCTTGCCGCCGCCACCTTGGGCTTGATTGAACAAGAAGAAGAACAGGATGAACATAATAATTAACGGAAGGAAGGAAGTTAAGAGCGTTAACCAGATGCTAGGCTCCTTCATCTTCACCCAATCAACCTTAAGATCCTTCTGCGTATCAGTAGCTTTAGTAATCTCTTCTACAGCCGAATCAGTATCCGGTATGTAAGTAACGAATTCCTTGGACTTAGTCCCTGCAGGGGCATCTTTAGGAATGTTCTTATATTTACCGATGACTAGGTTGGATCGACCTTCATATTGAACTTTAAGTTCTTCTATATTACCGGCTGCTAGTTCTTTACGGAACTGGTCGTATCTTGGGTTGTGAGCGGCTTCTTTCCCACTACCTAAAAACTGGGCGATCCCCACTACAACCAGAAAAATAATTAGATAAAAACCAGAGTTCTTGATGAAGCGACTCATCCCCTACCTCCTCTCAAAGACACGAAATTATTGTATCATAGCATGTCTCGCCATCACAACTCGATGCAAAAGCAAATATGAGTGACATGCTCCTGATTATTTACTATAGACGTGCGGCTTCAAAACACCAATGTAAGGGAGGTTGCGATATTCTTCGGCATAATCAAGACCATAGCCTACGATAAACTCATCAGGAAGTACGAAGCCTTTATAGTCGGCTTCCATGTTCGCTGAACGTCTTGCAGGCTTATCAAACAACGTGACCACTTTAATAGATGCTGCGCTGCGTCCTTCAAGAATATTGATTAGATAGCTCAATGTAAGCCCTGTATCAATAATGTCTTCCACAATAAGTACATCTCGACCTTCGACAGATACATCCAAGTCCTTCAAAATACGAACGACTCCAGAAGACTCTGTGGATGCGCCATAGCTGGAAACAGCCATGAAGTCCATTTCCATTGGAACTTCAATGCGCTTAACTAGATCCGCCATAAAGATAAATGCACCTTTAAGTATACAAATAACTAGCGGCTTCTTGCCAGCATAGTCGCGAGTCAGCTGTTCGCCCAGCTCTTTCACTCGCGCCTGAATTTCTTCTTCACTTATTACAACTTTCTCAATGTCGTTATGCAATGATGGGCCCCTCCTAGAGTGAATACTAATACTTATGTAGTCCATTCCGCCTTGATACGCCATTCACATCGATAGACGATACAAAAATTAGAAATAGACCCATATAACCAGCAAGCAGGCATCTGCCGCGCTGCATACAAGATAACGGGAATCCGCCAAGCACATTACCTAAATGTTAGGCTCCAAAGACAAATAAAGCAATGTGTCGGTATGAACCTGCACCAGTGCCTGATCAGAGCGACGTATGCCCGGCACCCAAAGTACCGTTCCATTACGATCCGTTACGATCGGATAAACCTCACGTAGTGATGCAGGAACTTTAGCATCGACGAACATATCTTGCACCTTTTTGCTTCCATTTAGTCCTTGAATCCGCATCCGGTCACCAGACTGCCTTGTGCGTATGTGGAGTGGCCATTCCAATGCATCTGCATCGAATGCTGCATCATATATCCCAAGTGCTGCTGAGCTGCTTAATTTCCGCGATGTAATACGCCAATGAAGAGTCGAGGCGTGAAAGGGAATAACCGTATAACCTGCTTCATTAGGACGCAGCAAAGTTATGGTATGTTCCGCATTCAACTGTTCCATGCGGGGAAATGGTCGTAGCCAGAGCAGTTGGCCATATTCGCGTCGGCATTCCATGCCTTGACCTATATCCGTCTTCCAAGTGGAAGGTACGTCACGCAGCGTTGCTAGTCGAACGCGCTCAATGGTGTCATAATCGATCGGATCCGCTACTTTATAAAGATAAGTTAATATTAGTTTAATCAATCTGCGTTGTAAAGCGACATGTAGCTTCAAAAAGTCCTCTCTTGCCACGATACATCCCGCTTCATAGAGCGTTCGATATACCTCAACACTCGAAATACGATTCCCGACACTCGAAATATGTACTCCTGCTTCTGCATCCCACTTCTCAACAAAGCTGTTATACCATGCATTTGCTTCTTGCTCCATCCAATCATGATCAGCACGAAGCGTATCTGCAATTCGACAAATGGATTGTACAGCTTGTGGGTTCTCCTGTTCAAGCAGCGGCATAATGTCCATCCTTAACCGATTGCGCAAATAAGTACGCTTCTCATTGCTGCTATCTTCAGCATATTTAATTTGTTCCTGTGCGCATAATTGGATGATGTCCTTTTTGCGCAAATCGAGAAGAGGTCTTATGTAATTGAGTATATGTTTATTACTAGAAGAAGTGCTGTTTCCTTGCGTGTCATCTGCCCGCCTCCAAGACATACCCGACAAACCGCCCGCTCCTGCCCCGCGCAGCAAACGCATCAGTACGGTTTCCGCCTGATCGTCCGCATGGTGAGCTAAAGCTATGTAGGAAGCTCCGTGCTTTTCTGCCATTTGACACAAATATGTATAACGCAGCTCTCGTGCTGCTGCCTGGGCATTCATCTTTTGTTCTGTTGCATAAGAAGGTGCATCTACCCTTGCAACCTCACAGGGAAGTCCGAGTAACTGTGCCTCTCTACAGACAAGCTCGGCTTCTTCATCCGATTCTTCTCCACGAAACCCGTGATGAACATGAGCGACAATGACATGCCTTGGGGCAATCTCTGCATGTTGACGTAGGGCGGCAAACATATGCATCATCAGCATTGAATCAGGACCCCCAGATACAGCCAGCACCACGCTATCTCCTTGCTTCCATAAGCATTGCTGCTGTAGCAATTGTGCCCGTTCCTCAAGCCAATGCTCCCATTCCGTCGTGTGATTTGCCTTACTCGCTGTCATTGTTGGTCCTCCAGCCTATTAACCAATACTAACATGGTTTATTCATCCATTTACAAATTAAATACTCATGACATCAGCAGATCTTGTAGCCAACGTTCATGCCAAGCCCAATATCCGATACTAATTAACAACAAAAGAAGGGAGACGCCGAATGACCATTTCAACCAGCTTGGGGTAGGTATAGGTCTACGCGGTATGGTTCGCCCTACTTGCCTTGTTATTCGCTGCCATTCTTGAAAAGCCCTTCTTGAATCATTGAATTTGCCTGACAAGGCCCTATAGTACCATTCTCGATAGGGGGCAAGCACAGTGTTCGAGTCAATGATATGAAGCAGCTCTTCCACTTGACGAGTCTGTGGGAGAGACCCCTTCATTACCCGCTTAAATGCGCTGTCCTGACATAAATGAATCGTCATCACGGCAAATGAAAACAGATCATACCCGACATCAGCAGCTCGGGAGCCTGCATTCCAGAATCCGCGATCGTACCATTCCGTAAATTGCTTAACACTTTTCCCCAGCTGAGTAAGCCCGCCGTAATCGATCAGATCTACCTCGCCATTTGGCTTAACCTTAATATGCTCCAGCTTCAAATCTCCAAATATAAAACCTTGCTCATGAAGCGTCACAAGTCGTTCCAGCACTTGACCACACAAGGGCCCGAACCAGTCAGAGCCTCGACTGCTTACAAATGACTGCACCGATTGCCCTGATACGTACCGCATCACATAAAAAGGACGCCTGCCGATACCCGTCTCCCAGTCATCTGCTTCAATGAAATACGGTAATTGGGGGTTGCTTCGATGACGATTCAACCCCTCTTTTAGTCCTTGCTCTAAAGCACGTATAACATTGATCTCCGACTGAAACTCGATCGTATCAGCCCCCAGCTTCAACGCATAGCGCGTACTCCCCGTCTTAACGGTGTCATCCTCAGCTAACGCCGCGACAAGATAGACGACTCCATTAGAGCCCTGTCCAAGACATCGCTCAACACGATAGCTTCGTTTATTCCATATCCCTGTAATGACAGCCCCTGCGCCAAGCTTATCATTGCGCAGCTGCTTCATTTGAAGTTGTCTATCACTTCGATTATAAGACGTAGTCACTCCATACCCCGTCCGTTCCATGTTCATGTTGGCGAGCAGGTATGTCGCCGTATTGTTCACTATGAATATATTTACTATCATATTGGCAATAGTCCAGCACATGCAAGAGGGCAGGCCCAGTTGGCGTCGTCCCTCGCATCGGAATTCGGTGCAACAGTCGTTTCATTTTACTCAAATCACTCGCCCATTCGACATCCAATTTAGCCGGCTCATCACTATGATTACCTGGAAAATGAAATACTGCAATCTCACTCTTGCCCTGTCGTGCCTGCAAACTAAGCATCAAATCACGTATTGCCTCTTCCACAGATGGAAGTTTAGGTTTCATACTTGCACTTGCATCAATAAGCAGAGCAACTCTTAAAGAGGATTGCTCGCTCATTTCATCCATAACTCGAACCACCTCTGCTCGTTGCGAAGGCGGCAAAGCTTCAACAGTCGTTCCCCCCTCCTGCTTCCCCAAAATATGCTTCAGTTCATGATTAACAACTTGATGAATCGTTTGGACAACCGTCTTACGAGTCATCTGCTGAATCGTATAGGACAGATCTTTCTGGTGCACAATTCGACTGACACCGCCTCCCATTCTAGCAATCTCTTCTATTTCAGCCGCTCCATATTCGCCAATGGTACCATCGTCCACAATCCCCACTACATTTACAGTCATGCCAGCCTCACGTGCTTGAGCCGCAGCTACTGCTGGCTGTATGCCAACGTTCGAACATCCATCCGTAATAAGTAGTATTTGTTTCAACATAGGTATTGCCCTCCTATCGATAGTTACTAGCTTCTATTACGCTACTAGTGTTGCCGATTAGAGAGAGCTTTAACCTTATATCACCTCATGTTTATCGCATTTAGACATACTATTGAATGAGTATCTTACTAATTTCTCTAGCAATTTCACCTCAATTCTATTCATTTTTGCAGCCATTTTTCGTTTGGTCTAAAATATCTAGCTTACTGTAAGCGGTCGTTCAAACTGTTTTTCCCCTCCTGTCCATTGCAGCGTCGCCCATTGCGGTATATGACGGTCTAGCCGCGCGACAACTACGGTCATATCATCAATAATTTGTCCTTTTGAAAATCGAACAACGGTATCCAGCAATACATCCGCAATTTGCTGTGGATCATCCGTCTCCAGCTCGGCAATAAGCCGTTTCAGCCAAATATCTTTATTCAGAGCCGGGCCCGGGGCATCATATACACCATCTGACATCATAATGAGCAGATCTCCTGGCTTCAATGTCATGTGCATAGCTTCTACATCTATATCTTGTAAAATACCGAGCGGCAAATTGCCGATCGCCACCGCATGAACATCTCCTCCACTCTTCACAAAGCTTGGTATAGAACCGCTTTTCATTAAGGTAGTTTGTGCAGAATATAGATCGATGACAGCAAGATCTACCGTAGCATATACCTCCTCTGGTGAACGCACCATTAGAATCGAGTTCACGGATTGAATGGCTAGCTTCTCATCCATACCAGACTGCAGCAACTGAGACAACACGGTTAAGGCCGTACTACTCTCTAATTGGGCTCTCTCCCCATTTCCCATCCCATCACTCAAGGCGACTGCATATTTCCCTCCACCGAGTTCAACAGCATGATGGCTGTCTCCAGACAATATTCCTCCCCCTTTGGCTGCTGCTGCTACACCCACAGCTACTTCGAATGATTTTGCTGATACAAATGTAACAAGTCCTTCTCCTTCCACGGTAGTCGATCGCTCATCTCGAACCGATATTTGTTCACCCAAAATATCCGATAATAAAGGCGCAATTAATTTACGGCATTCATCATATCCTTCCGTGAATGAATGTACCATTTCAATTTCCACATGGCCCCTATCAAGCGATAGAATATCTACATGATGTACAGACAGGCCTAACTCCTCCATCGCATGCCGGATCTGTTCCTCCTGCATAAACATTTCTCGCCCTTCCCGCTGTATCTCTTGCGCAAGATCATCCATCACTTTGGACACGCCTGCTAACTGCTCAGACACGAACGTACGGCTGTCTTGAATTTGCTTGCGCCACACTTGATCGGATCGATAGCGCTCCACTTGATCCTTCATGACGTGCAGCACTTGTCCTGTTTTCGGGCAAGCATCTTTCCATCGTTTCGGAATTTGCCTTTCACGGAAATCCGGATCCTCCTCCACGGCATGCAGCATTTCATTCATCCATGTTACGGTTTGCAAATACTTACTGCTCCAGCAAGCATTTTGACGCGGGCAGCCACTGCATGTCTTATCGCATGCAGCCGCGATGAACGAATTGTATTCCTCCTCCTTACGGCGCATTTCTCCATATCCCGTCAGCTGATTGAAGCTTTTGGATAACTGCTGGAATAACTCAGAGAACTGCATGACACGTTCAGCAGTCATATCTCGGACTCTTTTGGCATATTCATGTTGGGACTTAAGATGTTCCTGTGTCCCAGGGATATATTTCGCTAGGGTAAGGGTTAATCCACGCGGAGTAAGCAGGAATAGGGCGGCGGCAGCGATCGTTTCCCAAGTTGAAGTAAGTGCCCCATTGGCTGGGCCTAAATAAACGGACAAGATGGCAGTCCCTAGAAGCATGCCGAACGCGACTGCCCAGCGCCGGCCTTCTCTCATTAAACCAGCTAACAAGCCGGCAAATGCCAGTAAGCTCATCTGCATCATTGAACCTGGTGCGGCTAGACTCAAAATAAGCCCTAATACAACGCCGACAGATGCGCCCAATGGTGCTCCACCAACAAAGGCAAAGAGCATGACGAGGTAACGGGATAACACGTGGTCAACTTGGAGCCCTTGTATAATCCAGCCCACAGCTCCTGTCATTAATGAGGCGAGTAAAATCATCAGGCAGATAACCTCGTCTATACGAAGGGTGTAGTTACGCTTAGATAGCGTGAGGACAGGAAGCGCTTGAACAAATACAAGCGTAAGCATAAAACCGAGCATTGCATCTGTAACATCCATCGTAAACCCATACCAGGTGAAGCGATCCACAACAAACGTCATAAACAAGTGAACCAATAAGTTAGCACCGAACACCATAAACGGTGCATAGTTCAATTCAGATTTCTCATAGGCCTTTAAGCCACGCTGCAAAAGTACAATAACGAGAAGCTGCATCGCGATCATGACAGTCGTCGGTTCTGAAGCGAACAAGCTGCCCGCCAGCACAGCTGTCCCGCTCCATATCGCCATTTCTGGTCTAGTAAAATACATAACCGCAAAGAAGGCAGAAGCAAACGGGAACAAGTCTTCTAAAATGACAGCCCTTCCTAGTAAAAACCCAACACATAGAATGATAATGGTCCATTTGCGTGTGCCGATCAATTGCTTGAACCGTTCATAACGCCAACGGTTAGCCCCGGCTTCCAATGTAGTAGCATGCTGCTGGAATGCCTCATTCAATCTATTAACTGGAAAAGGAATCACTTTCGTCTTGCTCATGTTCGATGCACCACCTAATCTCTTAATTTGTGTCTCTTATTATAGATAGACAAATAGGAAACGTTTGTCAGAACATGATCCTATATTCCAAAAAGTTTCCGACACGTACTGAGCCGCTTGCGCGCGGCCGTCGATTATAGATGCGTCAAGGGATTATAGCCCTCACCCAATACACGATGCCTTATGAAGGCGCTGACTGTTTGTCGCAATTCGCTTCACCCTTGAACAGTAAAACGCCCCTATCTTGCAAATTATCAAGGGAGAAGCTGTCGCAAAGAGCGAGCAGGGCGACAAAAGTAGTGTTGTGACATTTTGTCACCGCTCTACTTGTCGTTACTTTTACATGTAGACGGGAGGTTTCCCTATAAAGTGCCCCACGATAGGGCGCATCACATATTTTTGGTTATTCATGTAAAGTCCTGTTACAACTGTCGTTCGCAGAAGAACAAGCGAAAAAATAAGAAAAAACCGCTGAGGGCATAATCCCTCAGCGGTTCTGTGTGTTATATATGGAATGCGGTAAGCTAAACCGAACTACACTCGGCGAGCGCCACGGCCACCGCGTTTGCCTTCTGTGTTCTTCTTGAGCGATGAAATGCGCTCTTCGCTGTCTTTAAGGAAACGTGACATTTTATCCTCAAAAGAAGGGGTGTTATATGACGGTCTACGTCCTCCCCGATCCCGATTCCCAAATCCTCCTGGTCTTCCTCCGCCTTCTCTGCCGCCGCCGCCACTTGGACGATCCATACGTGGACCTCTTGGTGGTCGTTGCTGCTGCTGTTCAGATGCAGGTTTATCGACCGCTTGCTTAATAGACAAACCGATCTTACCGTCCTTATCGACGTTAATAACTTTGACCATAACGACATCGTCGATCTTCAGATGGTCATTGACGTCCTTGACGTAGTTATCGGCAATCTCAGAGATGTGAACCAGTCCCGTGACACCTCCCGACAGATCAACGAACGCTCCGAAATGCGTAATGCCTGTCACTTTGCCTTCTAACTTGGTGCCCACTTCAATTGTCATAGAATAAAACGTTCCTCCCTTAAAATGTTAAACGATACATTGCTCTGAATAACCAGAACCTCCGCTCACTGTAAATTCATCTGAACAAAGAGATCTGTATATCATATGCAAAGTACAGCTTATGTCGTGATTATACTGTAATGGCGCAAGTTTGGTCAACTGACGCATGTCCTGATTGTGAGCCTATTCTTCTTCAGTACGGATTAATCGCTCATCTGGCAAAGTCATACCTTTGCTGCGTGCGATATCAAGTAAATACTCTGGATCATCTAGTCGATTCACTTCATGTTGAAGATCATTGCGAATCTGTTCTGCTTTCTTTTTCTCAACCTCATTCTGGGCATACTCTTTCTGCATATCCTCCAATTGGAAAACCTGACTGACATACGTATACCCTGCCCAACCCAAGAACACGACCATGAACAACAGCCACAGTTGAAGACGGCGCTTCACTGTCTTATGCACACCAGAAGGTGCCCCCGTATTGGATCTGTTCGATGTCATTCGTGGTGTTGAACGGCTGCTTTTATTATCTTTCCGGTAGTCTCGCATAGGTTGTCCCCCTTTCAAGCTTGGTTGTTCCGGTTAGGCCAGTTGCGCAATCGATTCCAGCATTTTGCACACCATGTTGTTGCTCGTCTGCACAATTGTGAAGCAGCTCTTACCTTTCTTCCCCCATATTGCTTAAGACGAATCAGTCGCTCAGTCATACCAAGGCGACGCCATACCGGCTCTACAAGCGGGCGCAATAACCATTGCAGGAGCCACCATAAGGGCTGAATACATTTTAGCATAACTTTTCCGAGGAAAGTAGCCGCCTTTACCAATATACGGAATATATAATATATGAAAAACAAGACCCCTTTCAAGGGGAGAAAGACCGTAATATATAGCAATTTTTGTATCATTCGCACGATTACTTTAATTGTTTGGACAAGCCAGTTTACAACAACAACCGTCATTCGGCTAAACAAAACGACATAAGCCCATCCACCAACAGCCAGCCCAAGTATGACATAGAACCGAAATTCTCCCTGATTGCCCTTAACGAGCATATGAAAGACGAACCAAGTCGCCACTATCCAGTATAGGATGTCCATAACGGGCAGTGTCCATCGAGGAAAGCGAAGTTGTCCTGCAACAACACGAATAGCATCATAGGCGATGCCAAGTGTAATCCCGCTAATGAACATAAATAGCATCGTTATCCACTGGTTATGTAGAGAGAGGCTCACTTAAATAACTTCCCAAAAAAGCCTTTTGATTTATCCGTTTGATTCGCATCCAAATAGGTCAGGGAGTTGACCACGCCTTCGATCGCTACAAGGCCTTGTTCCAAGCTCAAATTCTTAATATGAAGATTATGACCCTTAATCGTCAAGAATCCGCTGTCGGTCTCCAGCAGAAACTCCTCACTATCAAAGCTTTCGACATTACTAACGCCACTTATTTCTAATACTTTTCGATTCATCATCTTAATTTCTTGCCGCTTGCCAGCCTTGTTCGGTTCTAACATGGCATGTACCCCTCCTTCTCTTTACTAACCTATGAAGGAGGGGAGCGGAAATAGAACTGTTTGTCTATCTCATACCAAAAGCTGCAGCTATATAAGTTGAACGATACTACACTATCGATTATCGACCTTTTCAGGATATAGATCATGCTGCATCAAACGCTGCTCGGCCATCTGTTCATACTTCGTTCCGGGCTTACCATAGTTGCAGTAAGGATCTATAGAAATGCCTCCACGTGGTGTAAACTTGCCCCATACTTCTATATACCGTGGATCCATGAGCTTAATTAAGTCATTCATAATAATATTGACACAGTCTTCATGGAAATCACCTTGGTTGCGGAAACTAAACAAATACAATTTTAACGACTTGCTCTCTACACAGCGCTCATCCGCAATGTAGCTAATGTAAATGGTCGCAAAATCCGGCTGTCCTGTAATAGGACATAAGCTGGTGAACTCCGGACAGTTGAACTTGATGAAGTAGTCCCGATATGGGTGTTTATTTGGGAATGATTCTAGCACCTCTGGTGCATAAGTCGACTTATAAGTTGTATGTTGACCCAAGTGAGTTAATGGAAGCTCAGCTTCCGTACGTCCTGCCATTGTCATGATAATTCATACTCCTTTATTTATCGGAAATATTGCTTTGAAATTACAGACCACCTGTAAACCTATACCCCGCGCTTATTGCCCCATACAAGTGTATGCAGTTGGGGCAATACTCTAGCATCATTCAGCCTCGATTCTGCTGATACCTGCTCGATAAGCCATTCATAACGCCGCAGCAAGCTTTCTACTAACGCCATATCACCATCAGCCTGCACAGCGTCGTTACCCGTTTGCAGGACGAATGGTACGGCTGGGTAGCGCTCATGAACAGCGATGGCATAACAAATGTCCTCCTCATTGAATACGACAACTTTCAAGCATACCGCCGTTCGCTCAGCATCGGATAAATGATCCATGACTTCATCGAGCAGTTCCCAATTCGTTTCCATACCTGAACTAGGCGGTTTCGGTGACACCGTTACATCGTCTATCTCCGCAAGCCAAGGCTGCCACTTGGAGCCCTGCGTCTCGACAGCCGTGCGGATTCCTCGCTGTTGCAGAAGGCCGACAAGCTCACCAAGCTGCGGCAACAATGCTGGATTGCCACCAGATATCGTCACATGCGAAAATCGGTCAGCAGCTAGCTGCTGTAATTGCTCCCATACTTGTTCTGCTGTGAGCATCTGTATCTCATTTTTGGCGCTCCCGTCCCACGTAAATGCAGAATCGCACCAAGAACAACGATAATCACAGCCTGCTGTTCGCACAAACATCGTCTTTTGTCCAACAAGCAGGCCTTCCCCCTGTACGGTAGGACCGAATATCTCAAGTACAGGGAGGCGTACCTTCTGCTTCTCCCTATCTCGCAGCTCCCGTTCTAGCACACTCATTCCATCATCCACTCCCGTCTAGCTTCCGCATAGCTCGTCGGGGTTTCATACAAACGCACAAATTCTGTTCTGCCTCCTATACAACTGCTCTTGTATGGCTCTACGGCTAATGCAGCATCTATCTGCTCAAACAGCCAAATCACCATATTTTCTGCGGTCGTATTCATAGGCGGCAGCGTTTCATTTAAATAGCGGTGATCCAGATAAGGTTCGATCCGCTCTTTCCATATATGTTTAATGTCGCCGAAATCAAGCGCCAGACCAATGTCATTAATCATGCTGCTAATACCAAATTCGACTTTATACGTATGGCCATGCAGATTTTTGCACTTGCCCTCGTAAGCATGCAAATGATGTGCAGCATCAAAGGTAAATGCCTTGCTGACCATGACCCGCTTCTGCTTGTAACGCAACTGATGCTCCTCAATATCTACACCGTAGCGCTGAAGTTGATCAACAATATGAAATGCCCCTGGCTGTTTCATCGACCCGCCTCCACTGATTCCGCTGTAGTTGCAGCGCTCTCTTGGCCCTGCGGCTTTATCGTACATTCTTGCTCCTGGCCCCGCTCATTCAAATAAGCTTCCAAGCCAGCTCGACGCAATTTGCACGCTGGACACTCTCCACAGCCATCCCCAGCCAATCCTTCATAGCACGTAACCGTCTTTTCGCGGATGAAGTCAAGCGCCCCCAACTCATCTGCCATACGCCATGTTTGCGCCTTATCAAGCCACATGAGCGGCGTATGAATAACAAAGTTCGTATCCATCGATAAATTGAGCGTTACGTTTAATGACTTAATAAATACATCTCGACAGTCTGGATAACCGCTAAAGTCTGTTTCGCAAACACCTACAATTAGATGCTTAGCGCCTAATTGCTTCGCATAGACCGCTGCAAAGGAAATAAAGAGCAAGTTTCTCCCATCTACAAATGTATTCGGCAGTTCCCCATCTTCATGTTCAATTGCCATATCACTGCGTGTAAGTGCATTTGGGGCCAGCTGATTAAGCAGGGACATATCCAAAATACGATGTGGAATATTCAACTCCTCTGCGATGCGACTTGCATACTCCAGCTCCGTATGATGCCTTTGGCCATAGTCGAATGAAATAGCCTCAACTTCTTTAAATTGCTTCAATGCCCACCATAAGCAGGTGGTGCTGTCTTGACCGCCGCTAAAGACGACGACCGCTTTGTCTTGTTTCATCTTGATTGTCTCATCCTTTCGTTTCCCTCAATCGGTGAAAGGCAGACCTGCTATGTAAACGCAAAAAAGGAGATGCGCATCGCACATCTCCTTAAACTAAACGTCAACAAATATACAGCATGGATCCAAGTAAAATTTCACCCGTCCAGAGCTGTGGCCTTAGTTTTTTATAGAGGGAGATTGCGAACCTCTCCCGTACGAATTCGTACGGATTTGATGAAGTTGTAAGGGTCAGTATATCATACCCTTGCAATCATCTGCTACCCCTCTCAACCTTACACTGCGAATGTACTGTCTTGACGATCTGCTTGCTGCACAGGCAACGGATACGAAATCGATCATGACAAAAACTTCCGATCCTCTTCCAACAGACGTGATAAATAAAAGTGCAAGTAGGAAGATCAGGGCAATCGACGATTTTCGAGAAGCATAAAGCGTCCCTATTGCAATAAGAACAGGAGCAATCAACAAAACGAAGTAATAAGCAAACTCAGCTTGATATTGCTCAAATGATATGCCAAAAGCACCGTATACCCATCCCTCGCGAAAAACTGCCCATATTTCTTGCTGATAGGGGATCAGAACCGATGTCCCTAACAACAAAAACAGAACACTAACTAAAAAATTAAACCACAAAATAAAAAGGACAATTGAGTAAGATTTGGGCTTATCAAAAGTGATGTCAGTCATAGATGCTATCCACCCTCTCATTCAGGTTATGTATTGAGATGAAATTGTTACAACCCGCAAGTTTTCCATATAAATCCTACTATAGATTAATCCCAAAATAACAAAAAGGCAACCGTGAGCCGCCTTCCAACAGCATCACGATTGCCTCTATTCATTACTCATTTACCATCCAAAGTCATCTTGCTTTGGAATCGGTTCCTCTCGCAGCAGCGTATACATGCCAGCGGCCTCATCCTTCTTGGTCGTCTCTTGGAGACGCTCAACACGGATGGTTACGTATTTCTGCCCGAACTGAACCATAATTTCGTCGCCTACTTTTACGGTACTGCTAGGCTTCGCTTCGCGGCCATTCAACACAACGCGCCCTTGTCCAGATACATCCTTAGCAACAGTCCGTCGCTTGATGAGTCTAGATACTTTCAGGAACTTATCGAGTCTCATTACTTAACTGCTTCTTTAAGCTTGTTACCTGCTTTGAATGCAGGAATTGTGGATTCTGGGATCTCGATTGTTTTACCTGTTTGTGGGTTGCGACCAGTACGGCCAGCGCGTTTGCGAGTTTCGAATGTACCGAAGCCGATCAATTGAACTTTGTCACCTTTAACAAGTGCGTCAGTTACTTCGCCGAAGAAACCGTTCAATACTGCTTCTACGTCTTTCTTAGTCAAACCGCTTTTCGTTGCAATGTTGTTCACCAAATCTGTTTTGTTCATGTCTATTGGCCTCCCAATTTTTTAAATCAATAATAGAGTCGTTGCGGCAACCGCAGACCTGCAATCGTCTTTACTAACAAGCAATATGAAATACGTTGCATGTATGTATTCTTGCTTAATTAGTAAATTCCTCCCCAAGCACGGCACTTTTTCGAAATTTGACGAAAATTAAAGAATTATAAGAGCCAGCACTCGCTTGGATTACGATTCTATCAGTTTAGCCTCTTGCCACCACTTCTCCATTTCTAGTAAATCAGTCTGGTCAAAAGATTTTCCGTTTATACGAAGCTGATCTTCTATATAACGAAATCTTTTTACAAACTTGCGATTCGTGCCTGTAAGGGCTTCTTCAGGATCTCCCTCGATAAAGCGCGATACATTCACAGCAGCGAACAGCAAGTCGCCCAGCTCTAGCAGCGTATCCTCTTGACTTGTGTCGTCTGAAAGAATTGCCTCTCGCAATTCTTGCAATTCTTCAGCTACTTTGTCAAGTACATCTTCTACGCGCTCCCAATCAAATCCAACTTTTGATGCCTTCTTCTGGATTTTGTAAGCTTTCATAAGGGCTGGAATATCACGCGGTATACCGTCTAAAACGGACGCAGAAGCCTGATCGGTTCCCTTCAAACGCTTCTCTTCTGCCTTCATTTGCTCCCAATTTTTGAGCGCAGCTTCAGCATCATTCGCCGATTTGTCGCCAAACACATGCGGGTGACGGAAGAGCAGCTTTTCATTCAAACTCTGGATAACATCATACACCGTAAAACTTCCTACTTCTTCTTCCATCTGGGAGTGAAGCATAATTTGAAGCATTAGATCGCCAAGCTCCTCCTGCATCGCAGTCGGATCATCATCATCAATCGTCTCTAACACTTCATACGTTTCTTCGATCAAGTTCTTACGAATCGATTGATGGGTCTGCTCTTGATCCCATGGACAGCCATCTGGACTGCGCAAAATACCGATGATTTCATGCAATCGTTCAAAGGTCCTATTGCGCACCGCTTCATCTTCTGTACGCGGGACATATATGAGAGAAAGATTTCCATATCCTTCTACACGGTCCAGCTCATACAGCGGCACGCGAAGAATTTGTTCTGCTCCATGAATACCAAGTGCATGTCCTACAACGACCTCGTAGTCATCAGGGTATACTTCCATCAGACTGAGCTTTACATCTGAAGCCGTAAACATATCGTACACCTGTCCGATGACGATATGCAAACGGGGAGATAGAGACGCTGGATTTAGCATCGTTGCATCAAGCAATTGGAAACCATCGATGGGATCAAAGCCAAGTCGAACAAAGGCTTGATCAAGGAAGCTTTCTCCCCCAAGCACAGTTAATTCAATGCCTTGGGATGGACAGCGTTCAGACAATAGGCTGACCGTTGACTCCGCTACTCGCGGATGCCCCGGCACCGCGTAAACGATCGTTCCTTCAGTAGCACGCGCTTGCGCAATAAGTCGCTCAGCGATATCGTCGTATACCGCTGGGAAGCTGTCATGCTCCGTATATACACTATCAAAAGTTGTATATGAGATGCCTTCTGCACGGAGCCATTCGACAACAGGATGGTCTTCTGTTCGAAGGTATAGATGTGCTGCGTTGCGCAGCTGCCTTGCAATGCCAAGCGTCAGCTGGCTCTCGTCGCCGGAGCCTAGGCCGACGGCGATCAATTGTCCGCTCATCGTGAATGCAGCCTCCTTCTAGGGCTAAGGATAGTAGAAATAAGTTAAAACACGCGAAAGCGATGCACATGAGCTAATACGTAAGGACGAATCCCTGACGTTCTAGGATGTACGACGCTGCAGCGCGAGTTTCGTGCATTTGCTTAGGCTGTGGCGCATTGCACCACAGCCTATTTGACGCGTGTTAAGCGCGCAGCCAGCGCAGCTAGACGCTGGCCTACTTTAGGCAGTGCGGCAAGCTCAGCCGGCCGCACAAGCCGCAGCGTCACTGCGAGCGCGCCGAATAGAATCGCGCCGAGCAGGACGCCTATGGCGGTAGCGGCACTGGCACCGCCACGGCCGCCGCCGCAAAGGTGGGCAACCGCGCTGGCGGTTAGCCACACCGCGCCGCCCATAGCGGCTAGCGCCAGCGCTAAGCGCGCCGGGCCCCACGCCCATACGGCAGGGCCTGCGCCGCCTGCACGCGCAAGTGCGCGTGCTCCTAGCATCGCCGCAACCGTAAGCGATGCCAGCGCGGACAACGCCGCGCCTTCCAAGCCCAACGTCGGCACAAGCCAGACGTTCAGGCTCACCTTCACCAGCGCCGCTGCTAACAGATGCAGCGCTGGTGCAACCACTGCACCGACGCCCTGCAGCATCGCGGCACACACCGCCTGCAGGGCGCCTGGCAGCGCTGTGCAGGACACGAGCACGAATACAAGCGTGCCCTTGTCCTCCATATACAGCGCGGCGTTTACATGCGCCGCTAAGGCGGTCAATCCGACCGCAGAAGCAGCGGCAAGCAGCCACGTCCACTTCATCGCGGCCGCCGTCAAAGCTTGTACCTGCTTGGCGTCACCACTCCGCCGAGCCAACACAAGCGCTGGCACAAGACCAACGGCCAGCGAACTAGCGACCATCGTAACGAGCTGTACCAGTGGGAACGCTCGACTATACACACCGAGCTGTTCCATAGCCTCCATCTCACTCCAGCCACTGCTATGCAGCAAGCGTGGCAGTGTGAACGTATCCACCACATTCATCATAGGAACGACGATAGCACCAAGACATATGGGCAATGCAGTCCACGCAAGCCGCTTCATCCACAACCAAATTCCAGATACATTAAATACCGAAGTGATGATATTTGAATCAGAGCTTTCGCCTACCGCATGTATGTCCTGTACGGCTCGCCATCTTCTCCGGCCCATTGTAATTAGAAGTACAATAAAGGCAAACAATGCGCCTGCAAAGGAACCAAATGTCGCTCCTGCAGCCATTTCTGCTTCCGTCGACTCATAAATATATAAGAGAAACAGCAGCATGATCATGACGATGACACGAGCTGTTTGCTCAATAACCTGTGATACGGCGGTGGTTACCATGCGGCCACGGCCTTGATCATAACCGCGCAGAACCGCTAGCACCGGAAGAATCAGCATCGCGAATGAAGATGCTCGTATTGCTGCTTCTGTATGCATGTTTCCAATCCAACCTGCAAGCGTCCCTGCTCCCAAATACATCGCGATAAACCCAACAACACCAGAAATAGACATCATCATAAGGCCAGCAGCGGCTATTTGATATGAGCTTGTACGATCATGATCAGCTTCCGCATCCGCCACCAATCTAGCAACTGCGACAGGTATGCCTGCCGTCGCAATGACCGTTAATAAAATATAGAACGGGTAGACCGTGTTATAAATACCAAACACACCATCGCCCGCAATATTTTGCAGTGGAATCTTCTGCAGTGTCCCTAGCAGCTTGGAGGTAACTGTAGCCAAGCCCAGCAATAAGGCCCCCTGCACAACAACCCCTGTATGGGCCGTATGTTGTTCCTTCACGACCAATCACGCCTTTGATAAAGTTCGAATCATTTCGTGAAGTATTATAAGCATTTAATATGCCCAAGTCCACCAACGATACCTTTATAGGAGAGATTAGCTGTAGTAATGAGCTGAGCAACGCATCTGCATGTGTTCTTATCTTCAAGATGTGTCAGTACGGACACCTTTATACGTGTGCCCTTCTAAATCGCTCTAACTAAGCATCATTGAAGCCCCGCTGTACACTGCACTTACTATCAACGATCCAAAAAAATTACGCCTTTTTGTTCCCCTTAACGTGAAAAAACCCCCGCCGTATTAACGTTTTCGCATGCGCTCACGTTTTACGACAAGGAGTCTTTATCGCTTAAGTATAGGTTGAACCACTCATCATGCAAGATGCGAGTGTTTCTGGCTGTTTCATAAGATGAATCTTATTGTTCCATTTGCTTGCCCAAGAAAGCAGCAGCTGTTTCAGCCATTTTTTGTTCCATAAGTCCCATTTTTACAGACTCGTCTTTGTTCATCAATACAACTGTACCAATTGGGTCTCCACCGGAGATAATTGGAGCGATAACATAGGAAGACAACGCCTCACTGCCATCTTTTACAATTTCATAAGAACCAGCATTTGTTTCTGTAACTGTCTTGCGGTTTTCCATGCAGTTTTCCAACAACATGCCGATCTGCTTGTCCAAAAATTCTTTCTTGGATCCACCAGCCAATGTAATTACCGTATCACGGTCAGAAATAATTGTAATGTGGTTTGTGCTCTCATAAAGAGACTCTGCGTACTCCTTAGCGAAGTCGCCCAACTCACCGATTGGGGAGTATTTCTTCAAGATTACTTCTCCATCACGGTCAACGAAGATCTCAAGCGGATCTCCCTCGCGGATGCGCAACGTGCGACGAATTTCCTTAGGGATAACGACACGTCCAAGATCATCAATACGACGAACAATACCAGTAGCTTTCATGACATATATGCCTCGCTTTCACAATGTGTGTGGTTAGGACTTGCTTAAGTATTATTGGTAATCAGAGGCGATAACGATATGGACTGTTAAACTGACCATAGTATTCAACTGCCTCCATGTTCTTATACATACTTCATAATACGTAGGGAAACTGATCCAGGTTACAAATAAAATCACATTTTTCGACACTGTGCGACAAAAAACATTGCTGTTTTCAAAAAGTTTTCACATATTCATCTATCATTTATGAAAAAACCAGAAAATAGGTCAAGTATCCCTTTCAAAAATCCACCTTTGACATCTTACTCGATTATCCCAAAAATGTCCACCTTTGGAGGACGATTTTTTTACATTCTTGCATAAATAACGTAAGTTTTATACCGATAAATCAACATTGTTACCAATTTCAATCATTAGAGTGTTTACCTGGAATGTATTTACGTCTATTGTGAGTAGACAATTTTTAGGTAATATCTTGTCCGTTATTTACGTTCTCCTTTTCGTTACACAAGAAAACAGCCATCCTTTTTTGAAAGGATGGCTGTCGATTATTTAGAACCATGTAGTAATATTTATTCACAAATAGGTCCTAAGAACTATTTTTTGTCTGCTTATTCAGCTGGCTTGTCCGCTTCTGTACCTGCAGCAGGTTTGTCAGCTTCTTTGTTATCAGCTGGTTGCTCTGCTTTTGGTTGCTCAGCCTTAGGCTCTTCAGCTTTAGGTGCTTCTGGCTGTGGAACAGGAGGAAGCTCAAGTTTCTTAATAAGTTTTGGCAACTCATCTTTCATGAACTTATCCATGTATTGCGTAGCAGCAGTTGCACGCACCATGTTCATTTCTTCCTCTGTCAACTTATCAAACTGTTTCTCTGTACGCTTTTCGACACGCATAACATGATAGCCATACTCTGTCTCAACCGGCTCAGAAATTTTATTTAGTTCCAATGTCAATGCCGCTTCCTTGAAAGCAGGTACCCATTGTCCTACTTGTGCATCTGCATACAAGCCGCCATTAGCCTTAGAACCGCCGTCTTCGGATACTTCGCTAGCAAGCTTCGCGAAGTCTTCACCCTTCTTCAGACGAGCCTCATACCCTTTAGCAATTTTCAGTGCTTCTTCCTTTGTACGCTCTTTACCGCCTTCAGGCTTGAATTGTACAAGAATGTGACGCACGCTTGCTGTAGTCATTTCGTTCTTAACTTTCTCGAACTCAGCCTTCAACTGCTCGTCTGTTACTTTTTGATTCATATCTGCTACAACCGTCAAGATACGGGCTGTGAAATCTCTCATTTCAGCTTCTGTTACTTTTTGAGCTTCAAGCATCTTTTTGAACTGCTCATCACCAAGCTGTTTCTTAATTGCATCGATTTGCTCGTTCGCTTTTTTCTTTCCTTCTTCTTTCGCTTTATCTGTTGCTTTCTCAGCTAGATACTTATAAGCGATCGTTTCTTTTGCAAAATGCTCACGGAATTGCTCAATTTGAAGTAACTGTGCAGATTGCGGGTCGAAAATAGAGCGAATTGCAATTTCTTTATTGAACTCGTTTTCTGTAAGTTGGCCGCCCTCATACGTAGCAACCACTTTGCTGTTGTCTTTTTTAGCTTCTGTCTTTGTGCCTTCTTTAGTCTCTCCAGCGTTGTTATCAGAACCAGCTCCACAGCCTGTTACGACAAGCGCAAATACAAGCGTTAGTGTCATCAGCATTCCTTTCCAGGAACGTTTTTTGTTATTTTGTGACATTTTGGAGTTCTCCCTTCGATTTTATTGCATCTTTTGCTTCTTGCATCAATTGCTCTAGCTTCATCAAGAGCTGCATTCCATCGTAGCCTCGAGCTTGCAACTTAATTGGACCGTTGACATTTTGGTCTACGACGAAGCGTCTGTCGATACCAGTGGCTAAAGCAGCCATCTTCTTACGATCAAGACGCGCTTCTGCCAAAGGATGTACCTTCAGCTGCACATCATCACCGCGCTGTGACAGCGCTTCAAAGCCATACTGCTTCGCGTACCATTTTAGACGCGAAACAGCTAGCAATTGCAGCACTGCAAGCGGTGGCTCACCGAAGCGATCGACCAACTCATCACGCAGCCCCTCAACTTCATCAAGTGAAGAAAGGCCAGCAACTTTTTTATATATTTCAATCTTTTGAATACTATCATAAATATAATCGCCGGGCAAATAGGCATCAATGTTCAGATCGATTAACGTTGTCCAATCCTGCTGTTCCTCCATAACGATGCCATCCAACTCCGCTTTGCGCTTCGCCACTTCATCGCTCAACATTTGAGAGTACAAATCAAAGCCGACTGACGCAATAAACCCGTGTTGTTCTGCACCTAATAAATTGCCAGCACCACGAATAGATAGATCACGCATTGCGATCTTAAAGCCCGATCCTAGCTCGGTGAACTCTTTAATGGACTGGAGACGCTTCTCTGCTAATTCGTTTAGTACTTTGTCGCGCTGATACGTAAAGTACGCATAAGCAATCCGATTCGAGCGCCCAACGCGGCCCCTCAGCTGATACAACTGAGAAAGGCCCATTTTATCTGCATCATGAACAATAAGTGTATTTACGTTAGGTATATCAACACCAGTCTCGATAATACTTGTGCTTACCAACACGTCATGCTCGCCATCTAGGAAATCAAGAATCGCCTTCTCCAGCTCCTGTTCAGACATTTGCCCATGTCCAACGGTTACTTTTGCTTCAGGAACGAGCATTTTAATATGATCCGCCATTTGTGTTATCCCTTGTACACGGTTATACAAATAATACACCTGTCCACCGCGCGCCAGCTCACGTTCTATTGCTTCTCGCACAAGCGCATCACTGTGTTCCAATACGTAGGTCTGGACCGGGAAGCGATTTTCTGGCGGTGTTTCAATAACAGACAAATCCCGAACACCAAGCATCGACATATGCAACGTTCTAGGAATTGGAGTAGCCGTTAACGTCAGCACGTCCACGTTCATTTTCAGCTTCTTCAGCTTCTCTTTATGCGTAACACCAAAGCGCTGCTCTTCATCTACAATCAGCAAGCCAAGGTCCTTAAATACAACGTCTTGGGAAAGCAAGCGATGCGTGCCAATAATGACATCAACAACACCTGACTTAATGCCCTTCATCGTTTCATTTTGCTCCTTACGAGAGCGGAAGCGACTTAATACCTGTATGTTGAATGGATAGTCGGCAAAGCGCTCACGGAACGTTTCGTAGTGCTGCTGTGCTAAAATTGTTGTAGGAACGAGCACAGCTACCTGTTTACCTTCAATAGCTGACTTGAAAGCAGCACGAATCGCTACCTCCGTCTTTCCGTATCCTACGTCTCCGCACAGTAAACGATCCATTGGACGAGACATCTCCATATCTTTCTTAATTTCCTCAATGGCGCGAACTTGATCCCGTGTCTCGTCATAAGGGAACATATCCTCAAACTGCTGCTGCTCGGATGTATCTTTTTCAAAAGCATAGCCTGGTGAAGACTGCCTTGAAGCATACAATTTAATTAAATCATCTGCGATATCTTTAACCGAAGAACGAACTTTATTTTTTACTTTCGTCCATTCCGTACCACCAAGCTTATTAATCTTCGGTTCTTTTTCTTCAGAGCTTACATAACGCTGAATCAGGTGCAACTGATCAACAGGGACGGATAACTTATCGCCCCCAGCATACAAAATATGCAGGTAGTCTTTATGGATACCGTTAATCTCAAGTGTACCTATACCTACATATTTGCCGATTCCGTGATTGTGATGAACGACATAATCGCCCACCTTCAATTCAGAATAGCTTCTGATTCTCTCAGCATTATCTACTTTGGCATCAGTTCTGCGCACTGTTTTTCGCTGCTTCTGCGAGAACATTTCCGCTTCAGTAATGACGATTAAATGGATCGAAGGAAGCTCAAAGCCACTTTGCAAATTCCCCTTCATAATTGTTGGTTCAGGAATTTGATAGTCTTCTAACACCCGGCGCACTCGATCTACACGCTCGTCTCCATTAGCTAAAATAATGACTTTCGCATTCGACTTTCTCCAACGCTCCATCTCTGCTTTTAGCACATTCATTTGCCCATGGAAGTTCTGCATGGAACGGCACATGACATTGACGATATTTTGAGGATGTGTATTAGGTACTTGGCGAAGGAACAACGCAACGAAAATGGTCTGGAATGGTCTCTTCGTCAACACTTCATCGGAAGATTTCCCAAGCCCCAATGCAGGCAGTGTCTTGCCATGCTGAAGCAAATGAGTATTCCACTCTACTTCATCCCGCTCTAGCTGCTTAGCCGTTTCCAACACACGTGCAGGTTCATCAATGATAAGTAGCGTGTCATTAGGCATGTAGTCATACAATGTATTACCTTCTGGATACATCAAGGTTACATATTTGTACATCTCATTGAAATACATACCTTCACGTAAGCGATCGATCTCATGATGAATTTCTTGGCGCAGTCGATCTTTTACTTGGCGATCGCTCATCTTCGCAAGCTGCTCCTCCAGTAATTGCGCTGCTCGATCAGCAGCCTGTTCGAACTGGCTGCGTTCGCCAATTAGCTCTTTGCTAGGCGTAATAAGTAAACGGTCCAATTTTTCCAATGATCGCTGATCAGTTGGATCGAAAGAACGAATAGACTCTACCGTATCATCAAACCATTCCAAACGATATGGCAGTTCCGAGGTGTATGGATAAATATCCAATATTCCACCGCGAACACTCATCTCACCCTTGGACTCAACGCGTTCTGTACGCTCATAGCCGACTGATACCAAAAATGAAAGTAATTGTTCAAGCGGCTGTTCTTGATCAACAGCAATCGTCATTTCTACCTTTGCCATTACTTCCTTAGCTGGTAAATATCTGCGCAGCCCGGCATAAGGAGTTACAACAATCCCTCGGAAACCTTTAGCCAAGCGTGTCATTGCTTCAATTCTCTGGGCAATTACTTCTGGGCTTGAAATGGCTGCTTCAGCCGCTACCAATTCATTGGCAGGGTATAAGAGGACTTGGTCTGGAGATAGACACTCTTGTAAATCTTCCGTTACTTTCTGTGCAGAGAACATATTATGTGTCACCACAAGTACTGGACGGTCTAGTTGCTCTGCCAATGATGCCATCATCACTTGACGTGCAGAGCCGGATAAGCCAGATACAAGTTGTTCTTTCATACCGGCACGAACGCCAGATACGATAGAATTCATATCGCTCTCAGTAGATAATGCTTGCATGAGTGCATTTAACAAAGATAGGCACCTCTTTCTGTAACCAACCAAGAAATAACGAGCAAAGCCCCCTCGGGAATCCATGCTCCTATATCATTACGAATATGATTGCGATCATCATCGCCATATTCAATTGACTAACAACCATGTTGTGCTCCGTCTCATGAAAGCCTATCTTGCTGTAGTACGGATAAACAATAGGTACATGCTTATGACATTCGCACCAAAAGAGCCTCGGCTAATTAGCCAAGGCTAGCAGAACGACCTTAACGAAAATAGGCGAAGCCATATCACTATTGAAGGGGAGAAGCTAGAAATGCTAGTTCTGGATGTCTGGTATAAGCTTCCTGACATAAATCACATGTCATTCGCACCGTTATGTTGCCATCTTCTTGATGCTGAACATAGTGACGGCGCTCCTCCTCCGTGAGCTGATGGAATCCAAGCCTCTCATCATCTGCTATCGCTGCTTCTAGTCGACCTAGCAGCGAGTGGCAATGCTCGCAAACATAATTCACCGACATGTATATGCCTCCTCAGAACGCAATATACCGTCTATTATGCCCCACAGTTGCCATCATTAGCCGATTAACCGTTGTATTTTGCCATCGTCTGCTCAAAGCTATTGGTTAATGCATATTGCACCGCGTCACAAGTACGCTCAACAGTCTGCTCCAATAAAGAAGCATCTGCCTTCGGAAACGCTTCCAGTACATAATCCGCAATATCGCGCCCAGGCATCGGCCGGGAAATACCCATACGCACTCGATTAAAGGACTGCGTCCCTGTATGCGCAATAATAGACTTAATCCCGTTATGTCCACCTGCGCTGCCTTGATAACGGAGACGTACTTTTCCAAGCTCTGTATCCATATCATCATACAATACGATAAAATCATCAAGACTCGCTTTGTAAAAATCCATATAAGCACGGATCGATTCACCTGACAAATTCATATAAGTCATCGGCTTGATTAATACAACCTTCTCCGTACCTACACGTCCTTCTCCGAATAAAGCCTTAAACTTACTTTCTTTCACTTCAATATTGAATCTTCTTGCCAACTCATCGACCGCCATAAATCCAATATTATGGCGTGTATTCGCATATTTTGCACCCGGATTCCCGAGTCCAACAATCCACTTCATGCTCTCTCACCCTTCTAAGCATCTTGCACCCCCTAGCTCCTAAAGGGATTCCTATTGGAGCTGCTGGAGAATGCTGACAAGGGTTACATCTACCGATGATGAACCGGTTGATGTAACCCTTCTGCTATGGGAATAAATCCCTATACGGTATTACTCAATCTCGAACAATTTACTGATTGAAATTTCTTCATGAACACGAATGATAGCTTCGCCCATAAGCGGAGCCACTGACAACGTGCGAATTTTACTTGATGGGTTAGGATGGGTAACCGGAATTGTGTCCGTTACAACGACTTCCTTAAATGGAGAGTCTTCAATACGCTGCATAGCAGGACCTGACAATACAGGGTGAGTACAAGCAGCATAAACTTCTTTCACACCAGCTTCAACGAGTGCATTTGCACCAAGTACAATTGTACCTGCTGTATCGATAATATCATCGATAATGATAGCTGTTTTGCCTTTAATATCTCCGATGATATTCATAACTTCGCTCACGTTTGGCTCTGGACGACGCTTGTCAATAATCGCAAGCGGAGCGTTCAAGAAGTCTGCCAATTTACGTGCACGAACAACACCGCCATGGTCAGGAGAAACAACCACAACGTTCTCCATTTGTTTGGAGCGGAAGTATTGTGCCAAGATTGGTACACCAAGCAAATGATCAACCGGAATATCGAAGAAGCCTTGAATCTGTGTAGCATGCAAATCCATCGTAATGACGCGATGAGCTCCTGCTGTCTCGATCAAGTTCGCAACCAATTTCGCAGTGATAGGATCACGGGAACGTGCCTTACGGTCTTGACGAGCATAGCCATAGTAAGGAATAACGACGTTGATGCTCTTTGCAGAAGCACGCTTCAACGCGTCTACCATGACGAGAAGTTCCATTAAGTTATCGTTTACAGGTGCACAAGTTGATTGGACAACATATACGTCGCAACCGCGCACACTTTCATGCAAATTCGTCTGGATCTCACCATCACTAAAGCTATTTGTATTCGCATCTCCTAGTGGAATACCAATATAATCGGCAATTTGCTGTGCTAGCTTAGGATTCGAGTTACAAGTGAATAGTTTCAGCTTGGAATCACAATACGTCATAATCGTTGTTTACCCTCCGGCTGGTTTAAGTTCAATTTATTTTAAAATTACTTATTACTAATAGCAATTAAGAATCTGTTCTTGCTTTCTTCGCTTTCGCACGAGAACGAAGCTTCTCAGCATAACCTGGCTTGTTTACTTGTCTTTCACGCGCAATCGCCAAATCATTGTCTTCGACATTTTGCGTAATTGTAGACCCAGCAACGACGTAAGCACCATTACCGACTGTTATAGGGGCAATCAAATTGACATTGCTGCCTACAAAAGCATCATCGCCAATCTCTGTAACAGATTTATTATATCCGTCATAGTTTACGGTTATTGCACCACAGCCAATGTTTACATTCTTGCCAACCTTAGCATCGCCAATATAACTAAGATGCGATACTTTGGAATGATCATCTATTGTCGCATTTTTGATTTCTACGAAGTCACCGATCTTTACGTCTTGTCCAATACGTGAACCTGGACGCAAGTAAGCATACGGACCAATTGAGCTGTCATGCCCAACCTCAGCCTCTGTAAGTACAGATTGTTTCACGCTCACTCGATCACCAATTGTAGAATCTGCAATCTCGACGTTAGGACCAATCGTGGAATCAATACCGATTACTGTATTGCCTTTAAGCATCGTTCCAGGATACAGAATCGTATCTGCTCCAATGCTTACAGTAGACTCAATATACGTCTGAGCTGGATCGATAATGGTTACACCATTCAACATATGCTGCTTATTAATACGCTCTTTCATGAGTCGTTCTGCTTCAGACAGAGCCAGGCGATCATTTACTCCAATAGACTCTCCAGCATCTGCCGTGCAGTAAGCACGCACAATATCACCTTGCGCCTTCATGATGCCGATGACATCTGTCAAATAGTACTCTTGCTGTGCATTCGCATTCGTCACCTGTTCAAGCGCGGCAAACAGCTTAGCATTATCGAAGCAATACGTACCTGTATTAATTTCGTTAACGAGTTGTTCTTGCTCTGTCGCATCTTTCTGCTCAACAATTTTCATGACCGAACCATCTTCTGCTCGAATAATACGCCCATATCCTTGAGGATTATCCAGTTCAGCCGTCAAAATCGTTGCCGAAGCGCCTGATTCTTGATGCAGCTTCATTAACATCTCTAGTGTAACAGATGTAACGAGCGGTGTATCACCACAGATCACAATTGTCGTACCTTGCTCTTCATCAAGAAGAGCCTTTGCTTGCTTGACCGCGTGACCCGTACCAAGCTGTTCGGCTTGAAGGACGAATTCTGCTCGATCCCCCACGTAGCCTTGAACGGCTTCTGCACCATGTCCTACAACGACAACCTTACGTTCACACTGTACTTGCTCAACAGCCGTCATAACATGACCAACCATCGGCATTCCGCATACCGGATGCAGAACTTTATACAATTTAGACTTCATTCGCTTGCCTTGTCCTGCGGCTAGCACAATGGCCATTCTTTTCAAAGTGTCCGACCTCCTGCTCCTGTATCCATACTAGAATATATCCTATTATAGCAAAAAAGAAAAGAGAGCCCCATGATTGGCCCTCTTTCTTTGTAACCCCAAATATTCCCTTGATTAAGCGCCCTCTTCAATAACTTCCTCTTCTGTTGCAGCACGCTCATATTCAGCCAGTACCGCAGCTTGAATCTTTTCGCGAGTTCCTGAAGATATAGGATGGGCAATGTCGCGGAATTCGCCATCTGGCGTTCGTTTGCTAGGCATTGCCACAAACATTCCGTTGTTGCCGTCGATAACTCGAATGTCATGAACTACAAACTCGTTATCGATCGTAATTGATGCGATTGCTTTCATTCTCCCCTCAGTGTTGACGCGGCGGAGTCTAACATCAGTAATTTGCACGTGTGTTCACCACCTTTTTCCATACAAGACTTGGTGTAATATTCCACACGCGCAAACAAAATCCTTCTTTATTTTGCCAAGAAATTAACTTTTGTTTGAACTTTTACTTCGTTTTTAATCATTTCGACAGGGTTCGATTCACTTCGTAGCAATTAACTCGATTTCGACAAGTACATCTTTAGGCAGCCTAGCCACTTCAACAGTTGAACGTGATGGCTTATGCGAACCGAAATACGTTTCATAGATTGCGTTCACTTGTGCAAATTGATTCATATCTTTCAAAAACACGGTCGCCTTCAATACGCGATCGAACGAAGACCCTGCCTCCTGTAGAACAGCCTGCAAATTCTGGAACACTTGATGAGCCTGTTCCTCGATACCTCCCTCTACGAGAGAACCGTCTGGAAGCAGCGCAATCTGACCTGAAGTAAGAACAAGGTCACCATAAGTAACCGCTTGCGAATAAGGACCAATAGCTTGCGGTGCATCCGATGTTGCTACTGTATGAATCAGTTGAGACATCTTAAACACTCTCCTTGGGATGGATTAAGCTTCTTCTGTGCCGAACTCCATATTCTTGTCAAATAAGTTACCAGGTTTCACCGACATCTGGCGTGTCCTTGTGTCAATCGTTCCAACACGCATAAGCGATACATAGTCATGCAGCAGTCGTTCATCACTTGTCACGTCCTTGGACTCTACAAGCACGCCTACGCCCGCTACGGTAGCATTGAATTCCTTAAGCAGTTCAATCATACCGTTTATTGTTCCACCTGCACGCATGAAGTCATCAACAACTAACACACGTGAGCGCTCCTTCAGCGCACGACGAGCCAAAGTCATCGTATGAATACTCTTCTGCGAGCCGGATACATAATTAATACTTACAGCAGAACCTTCTGTTACGACATGGTCACGTCTGACAAGCACAACGGGCAAATTGAGATGAGCAGCAGTTGCATACGCAATCGGAATGCCCTTTGTCTCCACTGTCATCACACAATCGATATCTTGCCCTGCGAATACAGAGGCAAACATCCGTCCAATTTCATTCATTAGGCCAGGCTGGCCGAGTATATCAGTCAAATAATAATATCCACCTGGCAACATTCGATCTGGCTGCTGCAATTCGTTACAGAGCCCTTCGATAAGTTCAAGTGCCTTTTCTTTGGAGCACTTCGGGATAAACTTTACTCCGCCGGCTGCACCCGCCAAGGTAAGCAGCTCGCCCGTACCTTCGCTCTCGCACACTTCTTTAATGATCCCCAAGTCTTCACTTATAGAGGACTTGGCTGCACCATAACGCTCTGCAAACGTAGTCAATGGAATGAGCGTATGCGGTTTGGACATTAAATACTGCGTCATTTCCACAAGACGGGCACTTCTTTTTAATTTTTTCATCACGTTCTTCCTCGCTAAAACCGAATATTATATTCGGTATAATACATTAATGTTCGTTATTTTTCAAGGAAAACCGCATTGTATAGTTTTCATTTATTTACATATTTAAATGACTTAGAGATATAACCTACGTAAGCATGCGCACCGCGTACACTTCTTTGCAAAAACCGCGCAGGCCATTATAAATTCTTGCAACCTTTGATTCTTTCGATACAAGCCCAAACACAGTAGGTCCGCTTCCGGACATAAGCACTCCATCAGCACCAAGTCGAATCATCGCTTCTTTGAGCTGCAGCACCTCCGGATGCATCGGTAACGTGACATCTTCCAATACATTCCCTACATGAGCGCATATATCTGCGAAAGATTGCTGTTCAATCGCTTGTACCATATGAGTTAAACTTGGATGCTTATCAATTCGATCTACCTTGAAGTTCCCGTACACATCTGCCGTAGATACGTTAATAGGTGGCTTAGCTAGAATAACCCAGCACTGCGGGGGATTGATGATTTGCTCTAACTGTTCACCGCGTCCACGTGCAATTGCTGTTCCGCCTGTGACACAGAACGGTACATCAGAACCAAGCTCAGCCCCTAGCTTCAAGAGCTCTTCTTGCGGGATATTGAGCTGCCACAATCGATTTAGTCCTCGCAGCGCTGCTGCTGCATCACTACTACCACCAGCAAGTCCAGCTGCAACTGGGATATGCTTATCCAAGTGAATGTATACGCCCTTACGGACGTCATAGCGTTCCTTGATGAGTTTCGCAGCTTGGAAAGCCAAGTTCTTCTCATCAAGAGGTATGTAGCCTGCTTGGCTGGATATGATAATGGTGTCTCGTGGAAGTTCCTCCATTTCCAATCGGTCTGCCAAATCAACCATCGTCATGACCATTTCGACCTCATGGAAGCCATCTTCCCGCTTATGCAATACGTCCAGCATCAAGTTGATCTTAGCTGGCGCTTTCTCGTATATTTTCACCGGCCTTCACCCTTCTTTATCCTACGGATCGCTTTCGTTATTATAACAGACTCTCCGAATCAAGTCATTCGAGAACAGCCTGTACAACGAGCGGTCATACAACGAAAGCGAACCGGCTCTTCTGAAACAAAGAGACATGGCTCGCTTCCACCAAAATCATTATCCTTTACGCGCAGCTGCTTCCTCGGCTATTTGAATAGCTCGCTTGATCATATTGCCTGCATCCTTGGCGCGGATACCGCCCCAACCTTCCTTTTGGACCGTATCATAGAAACCTAATTCTTTAGCTAATTCAATCTTTAGCTCTTCTGACATCGTACTGCGTCTGCGTCGACTCATGATACAACCCCCCCTCAGGATAAAAAGTAATAAGACCGTATGGCAACAGAGTAGGATAACCTCCTGTATTAGTTTGTGCGTCCACGCGACCATTATGTATGGGTTATAAAGCTGATGGGTCTAACCAACAAGCCATCATGTAAAAGAAAAAAGCAGCCCATAAGGGCTGCAATTGAAGCTGGTTATACTTAACCACGAATATATTCGATCTTTAATTCGCCGTTATCTGCGCAGACGGTAATCTCTACCGACTCCGTCAATATATCTGCATAGCTGTAGGATACTCGTTTGAACGCATTCTGTTCCTCATCCAGCTTAACAATAAAAACAGAATGGTAGGTCTCTTCCAATACGCCTGTACGCTCAATCGTCTTGCGACGGCCACCATTTGCACGAAGCAAAATCTTCTGGCCGACGTGAGATTCTAGATTGCGTCGTATTTCCAAAAGCGCATTTTTCGCCATTGGTACTACCACCTCTTTCCTTGTCCCATTATAACGAACAAAAGAGGTTATGTCAAGTTAAACAAATAATTATAGCAACAACCATGTTTTAATGTCAATCTAATTTTTTACCCAATTTTGTAGCTTACCCGATGCCTACTTGTTTTATTCCTATCTCATATCATGGATGGAGTAACCTGCAAACTTGAAAGGTCTTTCCACTTTGGCATCCCAACTCGGTAGCTGCCTCTTGTCTCAACTCCTCCCAAGCCCTCCATGCCTGTAATCATATGTGGCGCAATATCGGCCATCTGTACCGTATCTTTCACAGAAGTATACGCTGCTTTAGCAGCTACATAAACAGGATCGAGTGCATGTATCATAATACGTCCAGGCGAACTGGCGAAGTTAGCTCCAATTTGCAGTAATGCTTCAAAATGAGACTGACATGCCCCTGCAACAACATTGAGCAAATCATAATGCTTCTCATATTGTCGAGCAGTTCTTACCGCATTCACGAAATGCTGCGAGTTTTTGTAGCTTTGCAGGCTATACAGGTCGCGATGCTTTAAACCCTTCAGTACACCATCGTGTCCTGTAATAACGAGGATATCCGGCTTTACACGGGGAAGCAGCTGCGCAACAGTATCAGACATCTTCGACTCCGGCACGTAATGCCCCTCAGCCGGTACGCGCAGTTGATGATATACAGCCATGCTTTTACGTAAATAAGAAGCATCTCCATCCAAGTGAAGAATTTTGCCTGGCATCTCAAAATAGGAGGCCTTACTCGTTGTTTCTGCTGATGATTGGATATCATTCTTGCGGCGTTCTGTTTGACGCTTGCGATGCTGTTGTATCGATTCAACTGACTGTATCATCTTAATTTGCGCTTGTCTTGTGCGACGCCTTAGTGTCGTATCTGACACGGTAAGGAGGTCGTTCAACGGAGAATCTGCGATTAAACGATAGTCCGTTCCTTTAAGGAGCGTCATCTGGTTCATAACCTGCTCTACACGAAATGTAATATCTCCGCCGTAGGACTTGCGCACGACCAAGTCTCCTACCTTCATAGGTTCATCACCTCTTTGACTATGGTATGGGCAAGAGCTTGATTTGGTTCATGACCAATACAAAAACGCACAATAGGTATAAGCAGCAGTTCCTGCTTCCCATTGTGCGTTATCCGTTCATTTCTATTCTGATTGCTTCGGCAGCGATCCAATTGCATCGCTAAGACGCGCAAACTCTTCAAGTGACAGTGTCTCTCCTCGACGCTGCGGATTAATTTCAGCCGTCTCTAAAGCTGCCTGAAGCCCCTCTAAGCCCGCCTCAGCACCATATCGAGCCTTAAGGTTGTTCCACAGCGTTTTACGGCGCTGTGCGAAGCTGGCTTGTACCACGTCAAAGAACAACTTCTCGTCATTCACTTGTACAGGTGGATTCTCACGAACCTTCAAGCGAATAACAGCTGATTCTACGTTTGGCTGTGGAATAAATACCGTATGAGGCACCGTACATACAATTTCCGGCTCGCTGTAATATTGAACAGCTACCGTTAAGCTGCCGTAATCCTTGCTGCCCGGAGATGCCGCCATACGTTCAGCGACTTCTTTTTGGATCATAACGACGATATTTTTAAGCGGCAATCGCTCTTCTAACAACTTCATCATAATAGGCGTTGTCACATAATACGGTAAGTTAGCGACAACACTTACCTTTTCCATTCCAGAGAACTGCTCTTCAAACAGAGCCTGTAGATTCACCTTAAGGACATCATTATTTACAACACTCACGTTAGCATACGGCTCCATTACCTCAGCGAGTATCGGAATAAGACGCTGATCGATCTCAACAGCCGTTACTTTCCCTGCTTCACGAGCTAGCTGTTCTGTTAATGCACCAATACCAGGGCCAATCTCTAGAGCCCCTGTCTTTTCATCCAACTCAGCAGATTGAACAATTCTGCGCATAATATTCATATCGACAAGGAAGTTCTGCCCCAAACTTTTCTTAAAGGAAAATCCGTGCTTCTTAATAATCTCTTTCGTACGCGACGGTGTCGCGATATCCATCATTGAACGCGTCATCTTGTATTCCCAGCCATCCTCTCTTACTATCCTTACTGCTGTTCTTCTTTATGCTTGGCTTGCTCAATCTCTCGATACAAATGAGTTAAAGCATCCTCGAACTCTTCTCGACTAATCTGGAATGCCGTACAACGTTTTAGAAATTGCTTAGCATTGCAATAGCCAATACCGAGCAGCTCACCGAGCCGCATGCGACGGTCGGCAGAACCAGGATGCGTAGTTAATCCCGCTTCGATCAGATCTGTCCACGACAACACTGTGCCCTGGAAAGCACCCATTTCACTCTTTACACGGGCTAGCGCTTCTCTTATATGTTCAGGGGAGGCATTTTCCACCCCGATATCTCCGTTGGCTGTTGCTTTGTCTCTTGTGATAAAAGCATGCTTGCAGCCAGGCACTCTTGCTGCGATCGCCTTTCGAATCCGCTCACCTGCAAAATCAGGGTCGGTAAAGATAATGACACCTCGCCGCTCCTGTGCAAGAGCAATTTTGCGGAAAGTCATCTCATTGAGTGCAGATCCTCCGGTCTCAATCGTATCCGCCTCTACGGCACGCTTAATGGCAACGGTATCATCTCTGCCTTCCACTACTATTAGTTCCCGAATCAAGCAAATAGTACCCCTTTCCTTTGTCAACTCCATTTACGCAAAAAAGAAGAGGGAGTCCCCTCTTCTTAGCATGACATAAACCGTTGTGAATTACTATATGTTAAATCAACAGCTGCATTTTAAACAGCGACGTGCAGTCTGTATCGTTTAGTTTGCCTCCGGTTTCACAGGGCCGATAATGTATACCGTATACCCTTTCTTACGACCGAAGCGATTTACTTGCTTAGAGCTGTCAAAGTATAGGTCTATAATCTTTCCTTTAACGGCACCGCCTGTGTCCTCAGCACGACGGAAACCGATACCTTCAATATAGACCCACCAGCCAAGCGGGATAACCTTCGGGTCAACAGATATCGTTCTCCCTGCGGTTACTTTGGTACCGGAGGCAGTTGTTGCCCCAGCCGAGCCTGGCGTTTCTGTGTAGGCAGTTAATTGGAAATTGCCTAGCTTCCGCTTGTAATCGAAGTTAACACCATCTTTAAGCACATTGCCTTCGATATCTCCATCTGCCGATAGAACCGATACTTCAGGAACTTTCTTCGTTCCATACGTAATGACTTGAGGCACTGCCTTCGTCTTTACGCTTTTATCAATCATCTTCTTATATACGAGCTTACCATCTTCATACGTCTTTTCAACTTGCTGAACGACAAGTCCTGCTTTGCCCTTTTGAACCGTCTTCTTCGTTCCTTTTTTCATATTCGGGTCGGCTTTCTTAACGACCGTATAAGGAACTTTCACTTCACGCTTTACAATATCCTTCTTTACTCGAACAATACGGATATTCATATCACGTTTGATGGCTGCATCTTGGCTTGGATACACCTTATCTGCTTTATTAAGCTGAATCTTGTTCGATTGAAGTGCTTCTCCTACTTCATCCTTAGTCGTAAATAGCTTCTTACTCTTGCCATCTACTTTCACGTTGATAGGCAGCGCACGCTCAATCGTAATGCGTGACCCCTCTTCTACTTTCGTATCCATTTTAGGTGACAATTCATCATGTGCACCTACAACGATGGCATGCTCATCCAAAACATCGCCAATCGTCTGCTTACGGGACTCTACCTGTCTTTCAACATCGTCAATGACGATAGAGACGGATTTCTTTGCGTAACTGAACCCGACTAAAATACTAACGACTGTTATAGCAACAACTATAAGCGTTATAACTGAAATAATACGCATATTTTCATGCTTCCACCGCATTGCGAATGACTTGCTGGATGATCGGGGTTCATGGGGTTCGTTATGAACGAGTTTGCCCACTTTCTCGGACCTCCTTACATAGTCCCGCCGTCGAGAGTTGTGCATGATACATCTGACGCGACTATAAAGTATTTTTGCAGAGAGCCTACTAGGATTATGCTGCATAACTCTCCACGCCAACTAGCAGCTAAGGTCTAGTTCACCTCCTGTTTCTTACAACCTATGAACTTGCTGTAACTATTATGCAAGCTTTTGAGGCGTAAATAACAAAAGAAGCCTGTCTCAAGAGGTGTCTCTGTGACGGCTTCATAGGTGACCCAAACGAAACGTAACCGTTTAGGAACTCAGAAGAGCGACCTCTCTCCAAACGCTTGCGAGGTTAGCTGTCGGGTTCGGGCTATGAGAGTCGCCCTAAGCAAATGCCCGGCTCATGGCTCGGCCATTCACAATTCACCCCAAGGAATCAATCCTACCGATGCGTGGCACTCGCATCAAGCTTTTGGTTCCCCCGCTCTCCATAACTGGAGACTCAGCGATACTGGTTAGTTGGAATATTATTCAAGTTGATTCAAACATCTGTGAGCATCATAACGTTTTTATGACAAAGTTGTAAAGTTCCCCGCAATTCCGTTTTTCGTTAAAAATGATTAAAAAAAAGTAACAATTCGGCTTTTTATCGAAGAAATCCACTTATCTCTTGCCATAGAACTTTTTTTCATGCTATTTTCACCGATTTTCATTACATGTCAAAACATGTTAGAGCATTAGTCGTCGTTATTTTGCAAATTTCTTCAAATTCCATACTTTTAATCTCAGCAGCTACTTCTGCAACATAGCGAACATAAGCGGACTCATTCCTTTTCCCTCGGAATGGATGAGGTGTTAAATAAGGCGCATCTGTTTCCACTAATAAACGATCATTTGGAACTTGCTTTAGCACCTCTTTTGGCTGTTTTGCATTTTTAAAGGTTACTGGCCCACCAAAGGAAATATAGAAGTTCATGTCCAAACACTGCTTGGCCGTTTCCCAGCTACCAGAGAACGCATGCATAATACCACCAACTTCATGTGCCTTCTCTTCTTTTAGTATACGCACGACATCCTCGTGTGCGTCGCGGTTATGAATAATAATAGGTAGTTTCAACTCACGCGCCAGCCCGATTTGCTGACGGAATACACGCTGTTGAACATCCTTTGGCGACGTATCCCAATAATAGTCTAAACCTATCTCTCCGATAGCAACGACTTTTTCATGCTCTGTCAGCTTTGCGATCCAATCGATATCTTCTGGTCGCATATCAATCGCATCAACTGGATGCCAGCCAACAGCTGCGTAGATAAATGGATACTTTTCAGCCAACTCCATAGTGGTTGGAATCGTCTCCCGATTGAATCCGATATTGACCATACGCGTTACACCCTGCTCATAGGCACGAGTAATTACCTCATGACGATCTTCGTTGAATTTTTCATTATCTAAATGGGTATGTGTATCAAATAACATGGATGATCTCCTTTACGCTGTGTTTCTCCATGATGAACAATGGGTATTTATTTGATGTGTCGATCAAATCGCAACAACTGCTTCGCCTCTTCAGACAGCTTATCTTTTACACGCATCAGCTTGTCTAGCGGGTAATAAATATAGGCCTTACCTCGTCTTAAGCCGCTAATCGAATGTACAATATCTGATCGTTTCGACAGCTCTACCAGCTCATACTGGTGATCAAGCAGCACTATATGCTGTTGAGAAGGAACTTCACCCGAGCGATACACATCATACGGCATATCTGTAGGATAATCAAACCATAGATCATAGGCTGGATCTAATCCAACTCGTTCCCATTGCTCACGAAGAAGCGTCTTGTACGATTCTTTCATTTCATCAAGCTCCACGTACTTGTACAATTTACGTTCCATAAACCGCTGACTTAACTCTGCCAAACGTTCATCTTCTTCTGACATCCACTGCGTGAACATGGTTTGTACAAATGCCTCATCGAGCTGCACATATTGTTGCGCGTTAAGAGTCCCTTCAAATAAGGAATCAAGTGGCGGTAAAAAGTATTTAAAACGGTATCCCGATCGATACAGCTCCGTGGCCCGCTGGAATATAAGCCTCAGCATAAGTTCTGAGCTCCGTGTGACTGGATGGAAATACACTTGCCAGTACATCTGATAGCGAGACATTAAATAATGTTCAACGGCATGCATGCCGCTCTCTTTTACGACCACCCTGCCCTTATATGGCCGCAATACCCGCAATATGCGGTCCAAATCAAACGTACCATAGTGAACACCTGTATAATACGCATCTCGTAGTAAATAATCCATACGATCTGCATCTAATGGACCTGTCACCAGATCAACAACAATCGGATTTGGGTATGTTTTGCATATAATAGAAGCAACCCGTTCTGAAAACCCTTTTTCAACCTGTTCCAGGACATGGTGAACTTCTGTATTTTCAAGCAAAATGCGGCATGTCCAATCCTCATGATGAATATCGAACGCTTCCTCAATAGAATGAGAGAATGGGCCATGGCCAACATCGTGCAGTAGTGCGGCACATAATGTTACGAGTCTCTCTTCCTTAGACCAATCCTCATAGCCCTGGCGTTCAAATTGCGAAATAATGCGCCTTGTAATCTCGTATACACCTAAAGAATGAGAGAACCGACTATGCTCAGCTCCATGAAAAGTAAAATACGACGTCCCTAATTGACGTATCCGCCGTAGTCTTTGGAACTCCTTCGTATTAATAAGATCCCAGATGGTCTGATCTTGAACATGAACATAATTATGAATTGGATCCTTAAATACTTTCTCTTCTGTTAATAAAGAGTGCATGACGTGTTCCTCCTTTGTGCAAATTAGGGATTCCTTGTGTAATTTGGCGCCTAGATTCGACAATCTCATATAAATGTTGACGTTACGACTAAATTGTCATATTATTCTTTAAGTTCCTGATTTTTCGCGCTATCGGCCTTCTTATTTCCTGATATTTCAATTCATAGACTCATTTTCACCTGTTCAACAACTTAAAAATATGATAAAAACCATAAATTAACACAAGAACCTATCATTTTGCATGTTGACTAATATGGGAATGGTTGGTACGATATAAAGCACAGAACATCAAAATTTGTCGAATAATGACACTATTATGTGTTTCTAAAAGAGGAGAGCGATGATTCATGATGAAGTCAACAGGTATCGTCCGTAAGGTCGACGAACTCGGTCGTGTTGTCATTCCAATTGAACTACGCCGGACATTGGGAATCGGTGAGAAAGACGCGCTAGAAATCTATGTAGATGGTGAGCGCATCATGCTTAAGAAATATGAGCCTGCGTGCATCTTCTGTGGTAATGCAGAAAAAGTTACATACTTCAAAGGTAAGATTGTTTGTCACGAGTGTATTTCTGATATTCCACAACCTGTGACAAAATAAAAAAAATAGGTTATAATAGTTTTATCACATATGTTAATTCTAACCTTTTTCATATCTTCCTTGCGCCTTCACGGTTTTGAACCCACCGTGAAGGCGTCTTTTTTTGCAAATATGAAGAAATGGACCAATCCCAAAGACGCTAAAATGACTCAAAATCACTATGAAAGTCTGTAAATAAGTGGTTTTCCCCAAACTTTTTAGCTTTTTCACTTAATGTTCACAAATCGTTCACAATTAAGCCCTCTTTTATTTCATGATAATGTAATATATCCTTGCTGCATTATCATTTTATACCCTTATCTAGTCTTATGCCTCTTCCCCAGCAAGCAACTGCTGATAAATATCACGTCTGGAGACCCCGCGATCCTTCGCTGCAAGCTTCATAGCTTCTTTATGCGTTACACCCTGCTCTTCTTCGTAGCGTGCTACATGCTCAGCCACAGACAACGACTCCCACCATGCCGATTGTTCCGGTGGAAGCTCCCATTGACCGACTGCCCCCTGCACAACAATACAGCATTCACCTATAGGGGCTACTTCTTCAAATTGACGTAGACAAGAACTGATTGATCCACGTACAAACTGCTCATAACGCTTGGTAAGCTCTCTGGCAACTGCTATTTCACGATCTCCTAGCTGTTCAAGCATACGCTCAATTGTCTTCACAATGCGATGAGGAGATTCATAGAAAAGCAATGTATTTCTATCGCGTTGAACAGACTGCAGTATTTCCTCCTGACGCTTCTTATCGCGTGGAAGGAAGCCAACAAAAGTAAATCGATCCGTAGGCAAGCCAGAAGCAATTAACGCGCTAAGCGCTGCGTTCGCCCCTGGTATAGGAATAACAGACAATCCCGCTTCAATAGCGAGTCGTACAAGATCTGCACCTGGATCTGATATTGCCGGAAGTCCGGCATCGCTAACAAGCGCCAATTTGCGCCCTTCCTGCATCAGCCTTACAAGCTCTGGTCCGCTTGCATCCTTGTTATGCTCGTGATAGCTGTATAAGGTCTTCCCTTGAATCTCAAAGTGAGAAAGCAGTTTCCTCGTTTCACGTGTATCCTCTGCAGCAATTAGATCCGCTTCCTGCAGCATACGTACAGCACGGTAAGTCATATCCTCCAAGTTACCTATAGGGGTAGCAACCAAATACAACTCACCTTGCTTGCTGTCCGTGGACAAATAACTATTTTGAATTGTGCAGTTTTTATCCATGATCACCATTCCTCAATTCACTACGTCTGCCATAATAAATATCGTTTAGTTCTTCAACATACTCGTTGGTATCAGTATATACGATCAATGGCGGCAGCAAACGAACATCAGGCTTCCCATTGCGAATCGCTTCTACAAGCACCATATTGGCTTCCGTATCTATGCGAGAATGTACAAAGCGAATACGCTTTGGCTCTAATTTATAACGACGCATTAGGTCCAATATATCCGTTAACCGAGCTGGTCGATGCACCATCGCCAACTTGCCACCCGTTTGCAGCAATCTTGCTGCGCAGGCAATAACATCCTCAAGCGTGCATCCAATTTCATGTCGAGCCATCGCTTTGTAGGTGTTCTCCTTGGCTTCGCCTGTTGTAAGCGGCATATAAGGCGGATTCACGGTTATACAGTCATAATACGATTTGTCGCCTTCAGGCATTAGCTCCTTTAAGTCCCCTTGCTTAATCTCAATACGTGACTCTAATCCATTTAGCTGCACACTTCGTTGAGCCATATTCGCAAGGCGCGGTTGAATCTCAATCCCATCAATATGAGCGGATGTTCTTGTCGAGAGCAGTAATGGGATAACTCCATTGCCTGTACAAAGATCAAGTACTCTTCCACGTGGAGGAAGAGAGACAAATCGAGCCAATAGTACTGCGTCTATTGAAAAGCTAAATACTTCATCACTTTGAATAATACGCATATCATGGGTTAGTAAATAATCTAGCCGTTCGGACGGCTCCAACATAACGGAATCTTCAGTCATTTGTATTGCGCTTCTCCTTCATAAATCGTTAGTGGAACTTACATGCCTATCAATACACAAAAACCGTAGGCCGAGGAACGCCAAGTTCCTTTACCTACGGCATTGTTTATTTGTTGAGGAAAGAAAGGCAGAACAAACAGTCGCCCTCTGTCCGCAAGTGACCGTAATATACATTGCAAATATGGAAGCCTTCATAATACAATCTTGCCAAGTTATCGTAACCTTCACCGACAACATTATCCTTCTCCAGTTCGTCTGACTGAAGATTAGCGATTGTAGAAGGGACAGATTGCTGTGCGCCTTTCAAGGCTTGCTCAGAATCTTGATGATCATGCTGCAGCACTTTACGCAGCTGCTCATTCTCCATAAGAAGACGTTGATTCTCTTCTAGAAGCTCCTTCACAATCATCTTCAATGAGCCAAGCTCTTCATGAACACTGCCCATCTTTGTCTCCAAATCATGTATTTGTGCGAAAATATCTTTCTTCTCCAAGTTCCCACCCCAGAGCACTATGCATAGTTCATCATCGTTACTTTACGACAACATCGTCGAACAATAGTTCTTTTACCTTGCCGATTTCAAACAACTGAACGTGCACTTTGCGTTCGCTTGCGTTCATTCCAACAACTTTGCCATCTCCTAAAGAAGTGACAACCATCTTTCCTACCGTTGGCAGTTCTTCTTTAGCACTTTCATAATTATCATGCTCATACTTTAAGCAGCACATGAGTCGACCACAGAGACCGGATATTTTGGTAGGATTCAACGATAAGTTCTGGTCTTTCGCCATTTTGATAGAAACCGGTTCAAAGTCACCAAGCCATGACGAGCAGCACAATACGCGCCCACATGGGCCGATACCACCTAGCATCTTAGCCTCATCTCGAACACCAATCTGTCTCAATTCAATTCGGGTGCGGAACACACTTGCCAAATCTTTGACAAGCTCCCGAAAATCAACACGGCCCTCAGCTGTAAAGTAAAAAATGATCTTGTTGCGGTCAAACGTATATTCTACATCCACCAGCTTCATTTTCAACTGATGGGTCTTAATCTTTTCCATACAAATGCCGAACGCATCTTTTGCTGCCTTCCGGTTAGAATCAACAAGTTCTCCATCTGTATCTGTTGCAATGCGAATGACTTTCTTCAGTGGAAGTACCACATCATTCTCGCCGACCGTCTTCGGACCGATAACTACTTTGCCGTACTCGATGCCGCGCGCCGTTTCGACGATAACATGCTGATCCTTCAGGACCGGCCATTCAACCGGGTCGAAATAGTAGATTTTGCCCGCTCGCTTAAAACGGACGCCGACCACATTATACAATTACGTACCTCCTTGCATACCCACCAGGAACTGCTCAAACACCAGCTGCGGATTGACGTTTGCACGTAATCGCTTCTGAGCCTCTGCTGCCGAATCCATCACATGAACCCATTCTTGAGTCGATTTGGTCCATGCAATCTTGCTAATTGTATCGACTTGGTCAGAGAAGATGAGATGGTCTTGTCGGTTCAATTGGTAATTTAGCATATCTCGAAACCAAAGATGGAACAAGTCAAAGAGCATGTCCGCGTGCTCGGCAAGTTCCGTCTTGAATACTTTCTGTTGTGCAATGAGAAGTGCAGTACCTAGCTTAGATGTGCACTCCTTTCCTAATTGTAACATTACGTTTCTTAATTCTGCAAACCAATTCTGTTGGCATAATTCCCTGCCAGCATCCAATCCATTTACCAAATGCACAGATGTACGCGCCAGTGCTACCGGATAACCTTCCTCCACTAGGTGCTGGAGCATCATTTGTGGTGCCTGCGGTGTAAATGGTACCAATTGCGAGCGCGAAATGATGGTAGGCAGCATGGCTTGTCCATTTTCAGTAATTAGGATGGCCACCGTGGGGCTTGTAGGCTCCTCCAAGAACTTTAACAGGCTGTTAGCTGCCTGAACCGTCATTTTATCTGCCTGTTCCATGATGTATACCTTACGTCCTGTTGCCTGAGTACGATAGGATAATTCTCGCTGTAGTCCACGAATCTGGTCAATTTTGATCGTCTGGCCTTCCGGCGCTATTAAATGAACATCTGGATGGTTACCATGATCGATCTTACGGCATGATAAACATAAGTCACAACAGTCATCCTGTAGACGCTCACAGAACAGTGCTTTAGCAAACGTCTGTGCAAATAACTTACGTCCTGTACCGATAGGTCCACTAAATAAATAAGCATGGGATACCTTGTCGGCACGCAGCCCATGCTGAACAATTTTCTTGGCTCTTTCTTGACCAAGAACCGTTTCAAAAGACATATGCCGTTTCCTTTCCATACCTTGCTGCTGTGACAGCAGAACACTTAACATAATTACTACAATTATTTAGAATGACAGATTAATTAGCATTCCTCGGATTTCGCCAACATTATTCAGAAGCTGCAACTTGCCTTCTTCCGTTTGCAATAATTGCTCTGCCATTTCCAGTAATGCTGTATCAATCTCTTCGATAATCTTATATCGCTTGCTGCGGCCACGTCGGTCCCAGCCCGTTACCTCACGAATACCGATTCCACGTCGAACCGTATCCTCTAAGAAGCGCTTTACCATTGTTCGGTACATTCGTAGCTCACGTACTGTCATGGACTTGCCTAAGCGCTCACCTTGGCGATAAATATCTTGCAGCCGCTGCTGCAGCTCATCTCTTGATGCATTGCCATCCTGCTGCTGCATCATATCTGAGAAAGATTTGCTGGCAACGGGCTTTGGAGTCGGATCGCCCATACGAATATCTTTACCAAACGGACGGAAACCTGGATTGATTTTCACTTATTTCACCGCCTTAGAAATGCTCGAACCTCTCCACAGGGAGGACGAACACTGTTGCTCCACCAACCTGCACTTCAACAGGCATAGGCATATAAGAATCGGTTGTGCCACTCATTGGCGTAACCGGAGTAACCAGTTGATCCCGAACTTTGCAATTCGAACGGATGACATGCAACGCCGCTTCAATTTGTTCATCTTCAACACCAATCATAAACGTCGTGTTGCCTGAGCGAAGAAATCCGCCTGTGCTCGCCAGCTTGGTCGCACGAAAACCTTCCTTGACAAGGGCTCGACTGAGACGATTGCTGTCTTTATCCTGAATAACCGCGACTATTAACTTCATGCCGTCATCCTCCTTATATTTTATCATAAGAGGCTTAAGCTAGATAAGTTGGGAGTGGGTATTTACCTTATATAGGCTTATATACTCCACATGCTATACCGATATCTGCCTCATGAACTTATTAGACATTATTAACCTTAATTCCTTGTTCGCACGCGCAAAATATCTAACATTTGTGTTGCAATCGACTGTGGATCCGCTGATGCATCTATGCGAACGATGCGTTCTGGATATTTTACAGCTAGAAGTTGATAGCCTGCACGCACCTGTTCATGGAATGAGAAGCCCTCTTGATCCAGACGGTTAATCTCACGCTCTGCATTAGCAGCGATGCGTGCAAGCCCAACTGCAGGATCTATATCCAACCAGAACGTAATATCCGGCATCAGATCGTGTATAGCAAAGCGATTAATCTCCCACACAGCATCAACGCCAAGCCCCCTTGCATGCCCTTGATAAGCCAAGCTGCTGTCTACAAAGCGGTCACACAGCACAACTGCCCCTGTTTCCAACGCAGGCCTAACCTTTTCAACCAAGTGCTGACGACGGGCTGCTGCATAAAGCAGTGCTTCGGTACGAGCGTCCATTGCTGTATGTTCTTTATCTAAAATCACTTCGCGAATTCGCTCAGCAATGTGTATGCCACCTGGCTCGCGAGTGACAACTACAGACTGGCCTAATTCTTCTAGCTGCTGCTGCAGCAAGCGAATTGCTGTTGATTTGCCGGCTCCTTCGCCACCTTCCAACGTAATAAACAACCCTCTTTTAACCATTTCAAACTACTCCTTTTATATCATATGCACATTACCCAGTGCGGTTCCTAATCACTATTCTCATCACTCACATCTTCATAGACAATAAGGCTTCTTAGCTGTGGATCACTCACATCTTGGCACTTCGCGCCAGCGTGAGCTAGCATGCGAAGCTCATCGATATGGGCCTTCGTAATACGCTCACCTGCATAAATAAGTGGAATACCAGGTGGATATGGAATAACGGACTCTGCCGATTGTTTACCTATAGACTGCTCCAAATCTACCTTATGGGAAGGCTTGTCTTCCTCAAAAATAGAAAAAGAAACAGGTTCAGATACACCTTGATTATAGTGATTCATTTCTATTAATGGACGATAGTCACTAGTCGTTGACCCTGATCCACTCATTGATTCAGACATAACCTTTATAGGATCAGCTAAATGATCAGATTGTTTAACTCGTTCATCGCTAATCTCTGCTTCTATTTGCGAGTTCTGTACATTGTATTTGCGCTCGGCGCAAGGCAGATGCTCTTGAGCCTTTATTTGAGCCTGTTCTTGAGTATGCCCTTGTGCTGTGATTACATCTTTCATGCAGCTATTATTTTGTAAATGATTATCCAAGGCACGAAGTGCTAATACTATTTTTTCAGCATCATCTTGTGAATTAGCTAGTGTAAATAACAGAACAACATATTGTATGTCCGCCATTTCCGCAACAACACCATACAAAGTCAACTGATTAAGCAGCTCATATCCCGTCATCTGACCCGTCACATCTCGTATCACAAGTTTAAAAGGATCTTGAGATTCATATGCTATTGAGCTGTCCCTAGACATGTCTAAGACATCAAATGACTTCAGCGCATGCAATAATTTACGTACAGTGCTAACTGCCGCTAGACCCATCGTAAATGCGTCATCACCTTGTGTTTGAACCCAATGCCGGCTCATATCCAGTGAAGCCATTAACGGATAGGATGGACTTGAGCTCTGTACCATAGCAAGCATACGCTGCAAACGATCCCGATTAATACGTGGACCTTGAATATGCAGCATAGCGCTCATTGTCATACCAAGCAGCATCTTATGCGTGGATTGCACGACAAGGTCGGCACCTGCCTGTAGAGCTGACTGAGGCAAGTCTGGATGCAACCCATAATGCGCGCCATGGGCTTCATCGATAAATAGTGGCACGCCATGGCGATGCACGGCTTCTGCCATGGCTTGTATATCTACGCCTAGCCCGTAATAGTTCGGGCTACAAAGGAATACTGCTTTCGCTTGCGGATATTGTACCAGCCCTGCCTCCACCGTCTCGACAGATGGGGCTGTAAGCAGGCCGCTAGCGCGATCTTGGCGTGGGCTTACAAATACAGCCCGCGCCCCTGCCAGCTTCAAGCCGTTAATAATAGACTTGTGCACGTTCCTCTGCACAAGTACAATATCCCCCGGCTGTGAGCAGCAGGTTAGCAGGGCCGCCACATTGCCGGCTGTGCTGCCCCCTACGAGGAAATATGTCGCCTCCGCCCCAAAACAAGCGGCAGCGAGCTCCTGGGCCTCACGAATGGGCCCCGTAGCCTGATGCAGGTCATCCGTGCCGTCTACCTCCGTCACGTCCTGCCTTAACACAGCCGCATAGCGCCGATATAACTCAGCCCTTTCGCTATCGGCTTCTCGTTCAGCGGCTCTAACATAAGCCGCCCCATCTTTATGGCCTGGCACGTGCATCGAAACGTGCCCTTGCCCTTCATAACGAAGCAACGCCTCTACAAGTGGGAGGCGATCATATGAATTACCGTTACTCATAGTTTCCCCTTTATTAACATGCCGATGAAATATACTTAATTACTCAATACAACCATTGTACCCTATCTCCCTGTTGTAGCAAGGAGCAATAAACACAAACGAAAAAGAGCCCAATGGGCTCTCCGCTAACAACATAATCATCCTAGGCAAGCATTTAACGGCAAATATCTGTAGCCACACATCATAAGTGACTAGGCTTGAAGCTGCATCCATAGTTTCCTCATTCGATCGATAAAAATAGGGTACTTCGCATCTTTAACATCCGTACGAACAATTTCTTGTTCACAGCTCGAACATATAAATTGATGGACAACGACAATGCCTTCCGATTTCATTTCCCCGCAAATCATGCAGCAAGACTCCGACTGGCGATCCATGACCATCCCACCTTTACACATTTTCAATAATACTAGCATGCCCGATTAATAGAAAATTAAACAGTTTCATAGCCTATTTTCAAATAGTTATTCTTTTATCCTTAGGCTGCATCCTATGCACATCATGGGCAAATGGTGTCTGTATTCGTCTAAAAACTGATATTTAAATCTATATCTTCATTCTAGCAGTCGAAGAACCGATATAATACTTGTTCTAAATCTCCGCGTGAAAGGAGTGATTCCATGCAGCCACCGCAAGAACGAACGTTTTATCATTACAAGCTGCTGCGCAAGATCAAATATGGGCCTTGGGTAAACAGAGTCTATATTTTACTTGGATTCGCTGCGTGGATGGCGGCCTTATGGGCAGAAGGATTTATCGGTCTCATATATGGAGGACTTGCCTGGCTCATATTATTCTGGATCCATTATGTTATTCCACGTTCCTTATTCGTTATTGATCGATACCATTATCGTAAACGCTGGGGATTCCAATTCAGGCTGCCTTGGATCGGTTTCTTACCGTATGAGAAACAATTTGTAGGCTTCCACTACTGGATGAAGGTACTCCTGTATATAACTCTTATCGGGTCCTTAATTATCGGTGTAATGAGTATTTGGCTTCCAATAGGATTTACTCTGCAATTCCTATTCTGGCATATTTGGTTCTTGGGACCACGCTGGTTTGCTACCATAGTAGCCCTTAGCATTTCGGATGACAAACTAATCAAACTCGGGGTACAGGAGTTTTCTATTTACAAAGCATAGTAGAACATTAAATCGATCAATATTACGCAATCAAAGAGCCATTAGCAGAGTATCTACTAATGGCTCTTTTAATTTATCCTATAGTTAATAGCAATCATAAATATGAATCTAGACAACATGGGCAAAAAATCATCTCAAAATAGACACGACAGCTATAAATACTCATAAAAAAACAAAACCCACCGATGAAATCATCAGTGGGTTTTGTTTGCTTGGCGACGTCCTACTCTCCCAGGACCCTGCGGTCCAAGTACCATCGGCGCTGGAGGACTTAACGTTCGTGT
>NZ_JANIOF010000011.1 GCF_024733555.1 Paenibacillus sp. SC116
GAGGGGTTCCACGCGTACCCATCCCGAACACGAACGTTAAGTCCTCCAGCGCCGATGGTACTTGGACCGCAGGGTCCCGGGAGAGTAGGACGTCGCCAAGCAATCAAAACCCACTGATATTTTTAGTGGGTTTTTTGTATTCTTACTTATTCATATTGTATTTTGAAGTTGCTCATGCCACCGTGATATTCACCTTTTATACACAGATGTTAGTAAATCAAAAAACTTCTCTTCTGTTCTCCACATGTGCATAAGTTCTGTTTGAAATCCGCAAATTATTCATTATTACTTCATTTATGCAGTTAATTATTAATGTTATTCATATAATTATCCACGTCTTATTAACGTTCTGTGGAAATGTTGTGACTTGTTCACAAAGAGAATGAAATTGTAGCCTCAATAATGGATTACTCTCTTGTTGATTATCCACATCTTTTCTAAACATTCTTTGATGTGATATGACTATTTCTAATACGCATGCCAAACGCGAACCATGATAGTAGGAACGAAACCTTAAAGGGTTTATATAAAGGTCTGCTAATAGACTGGATAGTAAGCGCTTCCGATTGTTCGCATACTGTCCAATACGGAATGTGCAGAACTGTTAATCAATTGTGGATATTTTAATTTTTTATAACAAACGATTGGCAAAGAATAATAAGTTCTGCTATAATAACTCCAAGGTCAAAGAAAGTCAAAGTCAATGAAATATAGTCGAAGTCGAATAAAAATAGGTCAAAAATGGTTAAACCTAATAATAGATGCTCAGAAAGGAGGGAGTTAATTGCGTAACATTTCCGACTTGATCGAGCAGCATCTGAAAGTTTTGTTGCTGAATAGTCAAGAAGGGGCTGTAGAGATTCAGCGCAACGACCTCGCCCAGCAATTTTCTTGCGTACCTTCTCAGATCAACTACGTTATTAGTACTCGTTTTTCATTAGAAAAGGGCTACGTAGTTGAAAGTAAGCGTGGTGGTGGTGGTTATATCCGAATTCAGCGTATAGAGCTGCCAGCGCAGCATGCGATACACGCTCATGTGTGCGATACGATTGGTGATTGCATCAGTCAAGAGACAGGGGAAGGGATCATATATCAACTGGAAGAGGCTGAAATTATCTCCCAACGTGAGGCGAGTTTGCTACGGGCAGCTGTTTCTCGTGACAACTTGATGCTTAAATTGCCTTATCGAGATGAGCTTCGTGCAAAGTTATTGCGTGCAATGCTTGTGGCTCTGCTTGGTAAATCGTAGTTTCGGATTGACAAGACACAGACGTTCACTTTACGTAATCAATTCGGATAAGATGCTAGTTCTTATAGTATCCGGTCAGAAGGAGGAACGAGGTTATGATGTGTCAGCAATGTGGACAGAAATCAGCTACTCTACATTTCACGAAGATTATTAATGGTGAAAAAACCGAGTTTCACATCTGTGAAAGCTGTGCTCGTGAAAAAGGTGAATTAATACCTGGGGCACCAAACGGTTTCTCCATTCACAACTTGTTATCGGGTTTATTAGACTTCGATATGACCAATGGAAACAGTCAGCTTCAGAGTGGCTTATATGGAGTTAAGTCAACGCAAGAAGTGATGCGCTGTGATCACTGCGGCCTCACTTTTTCACAATTCAGTAAGATGGGTCGTTTTGGCTGCGATGCTTGCTACAATTCATTTGCTTCTCGGTTGGATCCACTCTTGAAGCGAGTTCACGGTAGTATTGTTCATGTCGGTAAAATACCGAAGCGGAATGGCATTGTGATGCAGCGTAAGCGTGAGTTAATTGTTTTGCGTGAAAAGCTACAGCTGAGCATTCAACTGGAACAATTTGAAACTGCAGCTCAATTACGGGATGAGATTCGTAAAATTGAGCAGGATTTATCGGGTGGAGCCGAAGCGAAATAATCGTGTAGATGAGCAAGGAGGAGTAGAGCATATGTCCAATCACTCTTTTATGGAGCAACCAGTAAGCGATTGGATGAGAGGCACAGGACCTGACTCGGATATCGTCATAAGCAGCCGAATACGGATTGCCCGGAACTTGAATGGTCTACCATTTCCGCTGCTTGCGACAAATCAGCAGTCGGCCGAATCGCTTTCTCGATTAACGAAGGTAACGGAATCTTCAGACTTTTCGCAGTTGGGACATTTTCAGGCAATTGCTCTAACAGAGCTTACTGATATGGAGCGACAGGTGTTGGTCGAGAAACATTTGATTAGCCCAAACTTGGCGAATGAATCCCGCAACGGTGGTCTTCTATTAAAGGATGATGAATCGGTCAGCATTATGCTGAACGAAGAGGATCATTTACGTATTCAATGTTTGTATCCAGGCTTACAAATACACGAGGCTTGGGATGAGGCAAGTCGTATTGATGATGTGTTTGAAGCTCATGTTGATTATGCCTTTGATGAAAAACGAGGGTATTTAACAAGCTGCCCAACAAATGTGGGCACAGGGATCCGTGCTTCGGTTATGATGCACTTACCTGCACTTGTGCTTACACAGCAGATTAATCGTATTTTACAAGCTGTTGCTCAAGTAGGGCTCGCTGTACGAGGTTTGTACGGGGAAGGTAGCGAAGCAACGGGGAATTTATTTCAGGTTTCGAACCAAATTACGCTCGGTCAGTCAGAGTCCGAAATTATTGATAATCTGTATGGAGTAGTGAAGCAGATTATTGAACATGAAAAATCGGCCCGTGAACAGTTGATCCAGCAAAGCAATACTCGATTGACGGATCGGATTTGCCGTTCTTATGGCATATTGAAGCATGCTGTCGTAATAGATTCAAAGGAAGCTTCACAACGACTGTCCGATATTCGGCTCGGTGCAGATTTAGAAATGTTGAAGGATGTTGCGGGAACTGCGTTGAATGAATTATTAGTAATGACCCAACCAGGATTCTTACAGCATATTTATAAGAAGCCAATGAGTGCTGATGAACGGGATATCTATCGTGCGCGATTGATCCGCGATACGTTGGGGAATAAACGCGACATCTCACAGTAATCACTTGGTACAATACGGCTTAGTCATTGCAACAAATATTCATGTGGAGGTGCAACAATATGATGTTCGGTAGATTTACGGAAAGAGCGCAAAAAGTACTCGCATTAGCTCAAGAAGAAGCAATGCGTCTTGGACACAACAATATTGGCACAGAGCATATTTTGCTTGGTCTTATTCGTGAAGGGGAAGGCATCGCAGCGAAAGCTCTTGTTGCCCTAGGATTAGGACTAGAAAAAATTCAAGATGAAGTAGAATCACTAATTGGTCGCGGGCAAGAGCAACCGACCAATATCGCTTATACACCGCGTGCAAAGAAAGTTATCGAGTTGTCGATGGATGAAGCACGCAAGCTTGGTCATACGTATGTAGGGACAGAGCATATTTTGCTCGGTCTTATTAGAGAAGGGGAAGGCGTTGCTGCACGTGTACTGAACAATGTTGGCATCAGCTTGAATAAAGCACGTCAGCAAGTGCTGCAGCTGCTTGGCAGCAGTGAAGCTGTTTCGAGCCATCACGGTTCTCCTCAAAATGTGAGCACGCCAACATTGGATAGCTTGGCTCGTGATTTGACAGCTAGTGCAAAAGAGGGCAACCTCGATCCAGTCATTGGCCGCGGTCGTGAGATTGAGCGTGTTATTCAAGTACTAAGCCGTCGTACGAAGAACAATCCAGTTCTTATCGGGGAGCCAGGCGTAGGTAAGACAGCTGTTGCAGAAGGATTGGCGCAGAAAATTATCCACAATGAGATTCCAGAGACGCTGCGCGATAAACGTGTCATGACGCTAGATATGGGCTCAGTTGTCGCTGGTACGAAATATCGTGGTGAGTTTGAGGATCGTCTCAAGAAGATAATGGACGAAATTCGCCAAGCGGGAAATATCATCTTGTTCATTGATGAGTTGCACACTCTTATTGGAGCAGGCGGTGCTGAAGGAGCAATTGATGCTTCTAACATTTTGAAGCCAGCTTTGGCTCGTGGTGAATTGCAATGCATCGGGGCAACTACGTTGGATGAATACCGCAAATATATTGAGAAGGATGCTGCTCTGGAACGTCGTTTTCAACCGATCACAGTTGATCAGCCGACACCGGAGGAAGCCATTCTTATTCTCAAAGGTCTGCGTGACCGCTATGAAGCCCACCATCGTGTAAAAATAACGGATGAAGCTATTTTGCAGGCAGTTAAATTATCCGATCGTTATATTACGGATCGTTTCTTGCCTGATAAAGCGATTGACCTTATTGATGAAGCAGGCTCCAAAGTTCGCTTGAATTCTTACACAGTACCGCCAAATTTGAAGGAACTGGAACAGCGTCTTGAAGACATTCGCAAAGAAAAGGATGCTGCCGTTCAGAGCCAAGAATTTGAAAAAGCAGCCGCACTTCGCGATACAGAACAGAAGATGCGCGAAGAGTTGGAGACAGTGCGTAATCAATGGAAAGAGAAGCAAGGCCGTCTAGATTCTGAAGTAACGCCAGAAGATATTGCGCATATAGTTGCGAGCTGGACGGGAATTCCTGTGCTTAAGCTTAAGGAAGAGGAAACAGAGCGACTGCTGAACATGGAGTCAATCCTCCATGAGCGTGTTATCGGGCAAGATGAAGCAGTTAAGGCAGTGAGCCGTGCGATCCGTCGTGCTCGTGCTGGTCTCAAAGATCCGAAGCGTCCAATGGGTTCATTCATCTTCCTTGGTCCAACGGGTGTAGGTAAGACTGAGCTTGCTCGTGCACTAGCAGAATCATTGTTCGGTGATGAGAACTCTGTCATTCGTATCGATATGTCCGAGTATATGGAGAAGCATTCTACAGCTCGTCTTGTTGGAGCTCCTCCGGGGTATGTTGGTTATGAAGAGGGAGGCCAACTAACGGAGAAAGTACGTCGTAAGCCGTATTCTGTCGTGCTTCTCGATGAGATCGAGAAGGCACACCCTGAAGTGTTCAACATTTTGTTGCAGGTGCTTGAGGATGGACGATTGACGGATTCCAAAGGACGTGTTGTTGACTTCCGCAATACGCTCATTATTTTGACATCCAACGTAGGTGCTGAAGCGATCAAACGCAATTCTACTTTGGGCTTCACAGCTCGTACGGACAGCGAGAAGGACTACAGCAGCATGAAGGACAAAGTGATGGGCGAGTTAAAGAAAAGTTTCCGTCCTGAGTTCTTGAACCGTATCGATGAGATTATCGTATTCCATTCCCTAGAGGAGAAGCATATTGCGGAAATTGTTAGCCTAATGGCTGATGACTTAAGCAAGCGTCTTAAGGAACAAGATATTCACTTTGAACTTACCGAGAAAGCGAAGTCGTTCTTAGCGAAGGAAGGATACGATCCTGCATATGGAGCAAGGCCTTTGCGTCGTGCGATCCAGAAGCATATTGAAGATCGTCTTTCTGAAGAGTTGCTTCGTGGTAATATCTCTAAAGGCGATTCTGTATCGATTGATGAAAAAGACGGTGAATTGCATGTTATCCATCAATCACAAGAAGGTCCAAGTGAGAAAGAGCCTGAACCATCTCAAAAATAAGCAAGTTGGGAGCTGCAATCTTGGTTAACTACTTGCAACTTTCAATATATAAAATGTCTTTCTGAAATGAATAAATCAACATTGAAAAAACCTTCAGAGCTACTTCGAACAGTGCTCTTGAAGGTTTTTTTCATTTTTCTTTCTTTATTTGATTGTCTACTTCAAGGGAGTGTGTCCTTTTTTATTGACTTGCCTTTCCACGCCCCTGCAAAAATGGTAAACTTGAGTATAATAGGATATTCGTCGTTTTCCTACAAAAAAGGATAACAATTGCGTACATTATTCATAATCGAGTTGGATGATGTCGATAAAATGAAGAGAAGTATCATCATTGCTCCGTGCTAGTGTTTTGTGCAGGAAAGTAGCCATCTGCCTCTGACTAATTCCACATCAAGACACGGAAAATAGGATGAGGATAGGAGTTGTAAGTTTTATGGCTAAAGTAAAAACAAAGTTTTTCTGTGCAGAATGCGGATATGAGTCGCCTAAATGGATGGGGAAATGTCCAGGATGTAACCAGTGGAATACGATGGTAGAGGAACGAGAGACAGTTGTGAAGACAAAGGGTATGAAGTCTTCCTTCGCTCAAACGAAAGAAATTCCACAACCGATCATACATATTGAAAGTGGGCGTGAACCACGTATAAGTACGACGATGTCTGAATTGAATCGTGTACTTGGCGGCGGGGTAGTACCAGGATCGCTCATTCTTGTCGGTGGTGATCCTGGTATTGGTAAGTCTACGTTGTTGCTCCAGACTTCCAATGCGATAGCTATGAGCGGTTTAAAGGTATTGTATGTGTCCGGCGAGGAGTCGATGCGTCAAACAAAGCTGCGGGCTGATCGGCTGGGAGTTTTGTCTGACCAACTATTTGTGCTTAGTGAGACAAACTTGCAGTACATTGAAGAAGCAATCGAGGCTATGCAGCCTGATTTCCTCGTTATCGATTCAATCCAGACGGTATTCCAACCTTCCGTTGAATCAGCTCCGGGCAGTGTCGCGCAAGTAAGAGAATGCACAAGTACATTTATGCGGATCGCGAAGGGTAAAGGCATCGCTACCGTACTTGTCGGACATGTAACGAAGGAAGGAGCCATAGCCGGCCCACGTTTATTGGAGCATATGGTTGACTGCGTCTTGTATTTTGAAGGTGAGCGTCACCATTCGTATCGTATTTTACGGGCGGTTAAAAATCGATTTGGATCGACGAATGAAATCGGCATATTTGATATGACTGAGGCTGGACTCGTAGAGGTTAAAAATCCATCTGAACTATTTTTGCAGGAACGGCCACTTGGTGTTTCTGGTTCAATAGTTGTGGCTAGCCTCGAAGGTACACGACCGGTTCTAGTAGAGATGCAGGCACTTGTAGCAGCGACTAATTTCCCTTCTCCTCGACGTACTGCCACAGGCATTGATCATCATCGCCTTGCTCTTATCATTGCAGTATTAGAGAAACGTATGGGGATGTTTCTGCAGAACCAAGATGCTTATGTTAATGTTGCAGGTGGCATACGTCTGGATGAACCAGCAGTCGATTTGGCAATTGCGATTGCCATCGCATCTAGCTTCCGCGACATGCCAACTCAGCCATTCGATGTAGTTATTGGCGAAGTGGGTTTGACGGGAGAAGTAAGAGCGGTCTCACGTGCTGAACAGCGCGTGAAGGAAGCAGAAAAATTAGGATTCAAACGAATTATTATGCCGGAGAAGAGTCTTCGTGGCTGGACTCCGCCTAAGCATATTGAGATTGTAGGTGTAAATACCGTTGCAGAAGCATTGACAGCAGCGCTAGGTTAGGGGGCTCAAATCAAAGATGAGTGTCAAAGATAATCAGCTGGATATTATGAATGATCTTCTTAAAATGGTTGCTCCAGGTACGTCTTTTCGAGATGGTCTGGAGAACGTTTTACGTGCCAAAACAGGGGCTCTAATCGTTGTTGGTTATAGTCCTGAAGTGATGGAAGTCGTTGATGGAGGCTTCTCCATAAACTGTGATTTTTCACCAAGTTATTTGTATGAACTTGCGAAAATGGACGGAGCAATCATTTTAAGTGAGGACTTAAAGCGTATACTATATGCAAATACGCAGCTTATACCAGATTCTTCGATCCCATCTATTGAGACGGGGATTCGCCATCGTACCGCGGAGCGGGTGGCTAAACAAACAGGCAAACTAGTTGTGTCCATTTCTCAGCGACGTAATGTTATTACGATATATCAGGGCAGTCTTAGATATGCCTTGAAAGAGATTGGCGTTATTTTAGCGAAGGCCAACCAAGCTATTCAGACACTAGAGAAATATAGAGCGGTATTAATGCAAGGACTAACGAATTTATCGGCGTCTGAGTTTGAGGAATTGGTCAATTTGCAAGAAGTTGTGAATGTTATGCAACGAACTGAGATGGTATTACGTATTAAATTGGAGATCAAGCGATATATTAATGAACTAGGTACTGAAGGGCGACTCATTAGTATGCAGCTTGAAGAATTGGTCAGTAATACAGAAGATGATGCATGGCTTCTTTTGAAGGATTATGCACGCGACAACAGCGATGAGAAGATTAAGGAAATATTGAATCAACTAAAAAAATGCACAGCTGACGAACTGCTCGATACAAATTATTTGATTCGACTTCTTGGATACCCGGTTACGAGTGCTGCTCAAGACGAGTCGATCTCGCCACGCGGATATCGTGTTCTGAACAAAATCCCACGTCTTCCTAATGTTATTATTACGAATTTGGTCGATAATTTCACAACTCTTCCTCATGTGCTTAGTGCAACAATTGAGGAATTGGATGAAGTGGACGGCATTGGCGAGGTAAGAGCACGCAATATCAAAGAAGGACTCAAACGAATTCAGGAGCAGGTTTTCATTGACAGGCAAATTTAGTTTACCTACAATGAATTCACGAACGTTGGGCATAGTATAATTAGAGGTGAATCTATGATTACAAAGTCTCTTCCGAACTTGTTTACCATCGGTAACTTGTTTCTCGGAATTATAGCCATTATGCTTGCGTTTGATCAGGAGTATAATTTGGCTGCGCTCATGGTCATTATAGCTATGCTATTGGATGGCTTGGATGGACGTGTAGCACGTGCATTGAATGCACAAAGTGAGTTCGGTAAGGAGCTTGATTCGCTTTCCGATGTAATATCATTCGGAGTTGCACCAGCATTTATTATGTACGTGACTGCATTGACGGATGTGAATCCAGCTGTAGCGTGGATTGTAACAGCTATTTTCCCAATTTGCGGTGCGCTTCGCTTAGCTCGCTTCAATGTGATTGAGGGCACTCCCGGTTACTTTATCGGTTTGCCAATTCCAGCAGCGGGTGGCGTTATTTGTACATTAGCATTATTCCATAATGATATATCCACAACATTTTTATTGATTGCGATGCTGCTTGTATCGTACTTGATGGTTAGTACAGTGCGTTATCCGAACTTCAAGAAGATCGGAATTCCTAAGAAAGCAATCTGGATTACGCCGTTCGTTATTGCAGCTGCGGTAGGTCTTGCTTTGTGGAAGCCTGAGCAAATGCCAGTACTCATTTTCGTGCCGCTCGTTCTATACGCGCTGCTCGGCTTAAAAAAAAACGTTAGAATGCTGATACGACGTCGAAAGTCCCGAGTGGAATCTGAAGATACAGTATCGAAACATTTATAAAGGACGACTATATCGATATACGAAGAGGTGCTTATTTTCATCTGAAAAGGATGAGGTAGGCATCTTTTTTTGTTGCTGCATACAAAATAACCGCTATGCCAATAGCACAGCGGTCGCAGCGAAAGTTCATTATGACAAGTTAAATATCCCTAGCGTTTGGCATTTCTTTGCTTCATCCTTCACGACATCTTCAAGTTGAATGTCAAGTAAGTTACAAAGGGCAGACATATAAAATAGATGCTTTCCTAGCTCAGAGCGTATCACTTCTGTACAATGCTCACATAGTTGACCTTTCACATGGCTTTCCATACTGTCTTTCGCTTCATGAAGATTCATCTCTTCTTTGTATGGCTGTCTTTTGGCATGCAGTTCCAAACAACCGCATTCTGTAATTGCTTTCGTTACGGCACGATTTACAGAAGCGTCTGATTGGCCGTATTTGGATAATACGTCTAACAAACTCCGATGACGTAACAGCAAATCGGCAACTTGGTCTTGAAATGCTTGCAAGTTGGGGGTGCTCATGTGCAATTCCACCTCTATTCTTGTTATGGTGCCGACCTCTTATAGTAAGGAGTGGCACGAATCGTTAAGGTTGAACGGATGCATACTACTTCCCCATTATAAGACTAATAATTGCCATTTTTCAACTGTGACTCTTTGTAAAAAGCAAAGCTTATGGATTAGGACGCGCTTCCTTGGGCCATAATTGTAAAGAATATACATTGGAACTAGGAGGTGGACGTTCATGATTAAACGAATTGTGGTGATTTTGGCCAGCTTGATTGGTGCCTGGGGCGGAATGGAATTTTACAACAGCATGTCAGCTCAAACTATGCCGTGGTCAGCAGGAGCGGGAAGTTGGACGTCAGGTCGAATCATGTGGGCCTTTGGGGGTTCAGTAATAGGTTTAGTGCTTTGTCAGGTATTAGCTTCTCCTGTTCAGCGTTGGTGGAATTTATTTCGTCAAAGAGTAGCAGAAATGTCTACACCACATATTTTGATTTATACATGCGGACTTTTAGTAGGTCTCTCTGTGTCGGCGCTGCTCGTGCCATTATTGAGCCATTTTGGAGTTATAGGTCAGCTTGCTGCAACAATAATTACAGTAGGATGTATGATTGCAGGTGTTCAAATGTCGGCGTGGAAGCTGGAAGAAGCAGCTTCATGGCTAGCATCCGTAAGACTTCCCAAAAAAGGAGAAGATGAGCGCTCAAGCACTGATTTTGAAGAGCATAAAATTTTGGATACGAGTGTCATTATCGATGGACGAATTGCAGACATTTGCAAAACGGGATTTATCGAGGGGACAATCGTCATCCCAGAGTTTGTACTAGAGGAGTTGCAGCATATTGCTGATTCTTCTGACTTGCTTAAACGTAACCGTGGGCGTAGAGGATTAGACATTTTGAATAAGATCCAAAAAGAACTTGAAGTTAAGGTGCTTATTTATGAAGGTGATTTTGAAGAGATTTCAGAAGTGGATAGCAAGCTTGTTAAATTGGCGAAGCTGTTAAAAGGCAAAGTGGTTACGAATGATTTTAATTTGAATAAAGTGTGTGAACTGCAAGGAGTCTCGGTTCTTAACATTAATGACTTGGCTAACGCCGTTAAGCCTGTTGTACTTCCTGGAGAAGAAATTGTAGTTCAAGTCATTAAAGACGGTAAGGAACATGGACAAGGTGTTGCTTATCTTGATGATGGTACAATGATTGTAGTAGAAGGTGGACGTGACTATATCGGAACAACGATGGAAGTGCTGGTGACAAGTGTATTGCAAACTTCTGCTGGCCGTATGATATTTGCGAAGCCGAAACTGTTGGAAAAAGCCCAATAAAACAGGTATGATGATGTTATTATCACCATGGAGGGCGTTAACCATGCAACAAAGTTTTGGAGTTGTTGTAGTAGCGGCAGGCAAAGGAACGCGTATGGGCACCATAGAAAGCAAGCAGTTTTTGCAATTGCAGGACAAGCCGGTTGTCATTCATACGTTAGAGCGATTCCAGCAGATGCCTCAATGTGAGACGGTCGTGCTCGTCACTTCTTCTCATGATAGTGAACGCTGCCAACATTGGGTTGAACAATATAAGTTAAGCAAAGTAAAGGACATCGTAAGCGGTGGTAAGGAAAGGCAGCATTCCGTATATGCGGGATTGCAGGCAGCTAAGGCGCGAGGTGTGCAAATTGTGCTTATTCATGATGGGGTTCGTCCCTTTGTGGAAGAGCAGCATATTCTCGCTTGCTGCCAGGGTGCAGTTGAACATCGTGCTGCTGTGCTGGGTGTGCCTGTTAAGGATACGATTAAACAAGTGGACGCAGCGGGAGTCATTACGGCTACCCCAGATCGGAGCAGCTTGTGGGCGATACAGACCCCACAAGCTTTTCGTCTTGAGGACGTAATTCGAGCTCATGATGAGGCCAATGCTGCAAAAAGACTTGGAACCGATGATGCAGTACTTGTTGAGCAGATTGGTATTCCCGTTCATATCGTGGAGGGCAGTTATACGAATGTTAAACTGACGACTCCAGAGGATTTGGATTGGGCGGAATGGTGGCTTGAGCGTCGTGAAAGTGAAGGAAGCGAAAGATAGCCTTCAATCGACCTCGATAATGATTTAGCAATCGTAATGATTATTCTGGTTAAGGGAGAGAGAAACAATGATTCGAGTAGGACAAGGTTTTGATGTTCATCAGTTAGTAGAAGGTCGCCCATGTATTATTGGGGGCGTTCATATTCCATACGAAAAGGGACTTCTTGGTCATTCTGATGCAGATGTATTGCTGCACACGGTAAGTGACGCTGTACTTGGAGCGCTAGGGTTAGGGGATATCGGTAAACATTTTCCGGATACGGACCCTGCTTTTAAAGATGCAGATAGCATGAAATTGATGGAGCATGTATGGAGTTTAGCTAAAGAGCGGGGCTATCGTCTAGGAAATGTGGACTGCACAATTATCGCTCAGGCTCCCAAAATGCTGCCGCATATTCCTGCAATAGTTGAAAATTTAGCACGTGTACTAGAAGCTGAGACTTCGCAAGTGAATGTAAAAGCGACTACTACAGAGAAGTTAGGTTTCACAGGTAGAGGCGAAGGTATTGCTGCGCAAGCTGTTATCTGTCTTGTCCGCTAAGACAGCGGTATGATATGATGGTACGATGAAAATAAGGCATATTGTGAGGGATACATAAATGACAAAAGACATCCGCGTCCGGTATGCACCTAGTCCTACAGGACACTTGCATATTGGCAATGCACGTACAGCGTTGTTCAACTATTTGTTCGCTCGCCGTCACGGCGGGAAATTCATCGTTCGTATTGAAGATACAGACGTGAAACGTAATGTAGCTGGTGGGGAAGAAAGCCAGTTCAAATATATGAAATGGCTCGGTATCGAGTGGGATGAGAGTATTGATGTCGGCGGTGATTTTGGTCCATATCGCCAGACAGAGCGTTTGGATACGTACCGCAAGTATGCGCAAGATTTAATGGATCGCGAGCTTGCATTCAAATGTTACTGTACGGAGTCGGAGCTAGAGAAAGAACGCGATGCACAAATGGAACGTGGCGAGACGCCTAAGTACGCTGGTACTTGTCGTCATTTAACGGCTGACGATCATGCTCGTCTTGAAGCAGAAGGACGTCAGGCAAGCGTTCGTTTCCTAGTGCCAGCAGGTCGTTCGTATACATTTGATGATGTTGTAAAAGGCGAGATTACGTTCGAGTCCGATACAACTGGCGATTGGGTTATCATTAAGAAAGACGGTATTGCAACATACAACTTCGCAGTAGTTGTTGATGATTACGAAATGAAGATGTCTCATGTTCTTCGTGGAGAGGATCATATTACGAATACGCTTCGTCAGTTGATGATCTATGAAGCGCTTGGTTGGGAGCCTCCAATATTCGGTCATATGACGCTTATCGTAAACGAGAACCGCAAGAAGCTTAGTAAGCGTGATGAGTCAATTGTTCAGTTCATCGAACAATATGATCAGCTTGGTTACTTGCCAGAAGCAATGTTCAATTTCATTGCGTTGCTTGGCTGGTCTCCAGAAGGCGAAGAAGAAATGTTCTCACGTGAAGAGCTTATTCAAATTTTCGATTCAAATCGTCTCTCAAAGAGCCCGGCTGTATTCGATACGAATAAGCTTAAGCATTTGAACAACTTGTATATGAAAAAAGCAGATCCAGATCGCATTGCAGACATGTCTATCCCACATCTTCAGAAAGCAGGACGATTGCCTGAATCGCTTAATGAAGAGCAAGCAGCATGGGCAAAAGCACTCGTGAAGCTTTATCAAGAGCAGATGAACTGTGCTTCCGACATCGTGGAGTTGTCTGAGCTGTTCTTCCGTGATGAACTAGTGATTGACGAGGAAGCACAAGCGGTATTGTCTGAGGAACAAGTACCAACTGTACTAGCTGCTTTGCATAGCAAGCTGGAGGCAGCATCCGCTTGGGATGTTGAAACGGTGAAGAGTGCACTGAAGGAAGTACAGAAGGAAACGGGCGCGAAAGGTAAAGGTTTGTTTATGCCTGTACGTGTAGCGGTTTCTGGACAAATGCACGGTCGCGATTTGAATGAGACGATTATTTTGCTCGGTCGTGAAACGGTGTTGAAGCGACTGCAAAATGGAGTATCTGTTTAATTCGTCTGCTTTTGCAATCCAAGGATTGTCAAGATAAGATGATTTCTCGTATACTGGTGTATACATGAAATGAAATACAATGAATAATTGAAATAGCGTTGAACGGGAGAGCATACAAATAAATGGCATGTCCAGAGAAGGTCTATTACGAAGATTGCTTCGTAAGGTGTGAGTGACCTCATGCTACTTGTATGCATTGCACCCGGAAGCTTCATTTTTGATATAGGCCATCTCTGCAAAGGGAAGGACTAAGGTAGAGAATGACGAGTCGTTCACGTTACAGAACGCAGGAGTGGGATTGGTGAGTTATCTCCGATCCAAACAGGGTGGAACCACGCGTCGCGTCTCTGTAGCATAGCTACAGGGGCGTTTTTTTATGACCAACCATACAAAATGGCGGTTCAGGGGGAGAATTAACAAATTATGGGACGTATACGAAAGCTAATCCAGTCCGACATACAGACAGTATTCGAGAATGATCCAGCTGCACGTAGCAAGTTCGAAGTTGTGTTTACCTACTCAGGATTGCATGCGATATGGGCTCATCGAGTTGCACATTGGTTTTTTAGACGTCGTTGGTTCACGCTTGCTCGAATGATTTCTCAAGTGAGCCGATTTATGACAGGGATTGAAGTACACCCTGGCGCTTCGATAGGAGAAAGGTTGTTTATCGATCACGGCATGGGAGTTGTCATTGGCGAAACCTGTATTATAGGCGATGATGTTGTTATTTATCAGGGTGTTACCCTTGGTGGTACGGGAAAAGAGAAGGGCAAACGTCACCCCACGATCGGCAACAACGTTGTTATCGGTTCGGGTGCGAAAGTGCTTGGTTCTTTTACAGTAGGGGATAATTCTAATATTGGCGCGAATTCTCTTGTGCTGCGGGAAGTGCCGTCCAATTGTACAGTGGTAGGTAATCCGGGACGCATCGTTAAGCAAAATGGAATTAAGATTGATCGCTTGAATCATACTCAGCTGCCTGACCCTGTTATCGATATGCTCCGTTCGATGGAGGATGAGATAACTGGATTAAAGGCGGAACTTGAGCAGATGCGCCAGCATATACAAGTGAAAAGCTCGGGTTCTTCGGTGAATGACACGATACATGAAAGAACGATAAAAGAATCAATGAACAGTGGTACGGGACAACCCGACTTGAAGGAGGTAAAGCAGATATGACACTTAACATTTTTAATACGATGACGCGTGAGAAGGAACTTTTCACACCGCAAAAAGCGGGAGAAGTAAAGATGTATGTTTGCGGTCCGACTGTATACAATTACATTCATATTGGAAATGCAAGGCCAGCTATGGTGTTTGATGTGGTGCGTCGTTACCTGGAGACAATAGGATATGATGTGCAATACGTGATGAACTTTACGGACGTAGATGACAAGCTTATTACGAAATCTCAAGAGTTGAACGTTACGGTAAATGAAGTGGCTAATCAATTTATCGAAGCTTACTTAGAAGATTGCGATGCTCTTGGTATTCGTCGTGCGACGCTTAATCCGCGTGTCACTGAGCATATTCAAGAAATTATTGAGTTTATCTCCAAATTGGTGGAGACTGACTTTGCGTATGAGTCCGGTGGGGATGTTTATTTCCGCACGAAGCATTTTGAAGAGTACGGTAAGCTGTCGCATCAAAAAATCGATGAGCTGCAGTTCGGTATTCGTGTCGAAGTGGATAAACGTAAAGAAAATCAAGAAGACTTTGTATTGTGGAAAGGTGCTAAGTCAGGAGAAGTTTCGTGGTCTAGCCCATGGGGAGAGGGGCGTCCAGGTTGGCATATCGAGTGCTCAGCAATGGCTCGCCGTTATCTTGGAGATACACTTGATATCCATGGCGGCGGTAAAGATTTAACGTTCCCACACCATGAGTGCGAGGTAGCGCAGTCTGAGGCAGTAACAGGAAAGCCTTTGGCTCGTGTATGGATGCATAATGGTTATATTAATATGGATAACGAAAAAATGTCGAAGTCTCTTGGGAATGGAGTACTCGTTAGAGAACTAGTAAAAACGTATAAGCCAAATGCACTTCGCTACTTTATTTTGGCTACTCATTATCGAAACCCACTGAATTTCTCTGCTGAAGCCCTACAACAGGCGGAAAAGTCAGTTGAGCGTCTAGAGAATGCAGTCGCGAATGTGAAGCATGGATTGCAATCCCTTGGTGTATCTGTGCATGATGAGGCAGCAGACGTGTCCAGTCATGGGGAGCCGAATGAGGAGCTGCAAGTTAAGTTAGCAACTATTCTTGAGACATTCGATGCGAAAATGCAGGATGACTTTAATACGGCTGATGCGATCACAGCGATGTTTGAGTGGGCTACAGAAGCAAATGTGTGGGTGCAGCAGCACGCACAAGCTAACACCTTGCAAGCAGCTGATCTGCTTGCGTTTATTGATGCCTTTGATGCAATGAATGAAGTGTTAGGAATTGTAGTGGAACAAGAAGAACTGCTTGATGCAGAGATCGATCAATTGATTCAAGATCGAATCGAAGCTCGCCAGTCGAAAAATTGGGCTAGAGCCGATGAGATTCGTGATTTGTTAACGGCACGTGGTATCGTACTTGAAGATACACCACAAGGTGTTCGTTGGAAGCGGGCATGAAGGGAGTGCAGTTGACGATGGCAGATGAGAAGTTGCAGCATGGACGTCAGCTGGGACAGGTAGAAGCGGGGCAGTTGGATTGGCTGTTCCCTTATCGTCCTTCTAAAGATACGAAACAGCTTAATCCGATTGTACTCGCGTACATTGGGGATGCGGTATACGAGATGGCTGTGCGCCAATATGTGATCTCACAGGCGAATCATCGACCGAACCATATGCACCGTGAGTCGATTAAGCTGGTGTCTGCAAAGGCGCAAGCTCGTAATTTACAGAAACTTGTGCCGTTTTTGTCTGAGGAAGAAGCAGATGTCGTGCGGCAGGGACGCAATACAAAATCCAATGTGCCAAGAAGCGCTAACGTAAATGAATACCGTCAAGCTACTGCATTGGAAGCTTTGTTTGGATTTTTGTATTATGAGAAGCGGATGGAACGACTCCGTGAGCTAGTGGAACTGATGATGTCTGAAGATGATGGTTTTATTAATGAGAAAGTCGTCGTTTCCGAGGATAACGAATAGGTTAAATGATTGAAAATAGTAGCAGGATGCAATAGCTAGGAGGATATATACATGGAAGAACAAGAACTTATCGCCGGGAAGCACTCTGTAACAGAGGCGCTTCGTTCTGGTCGAACGATCAATAAAATATGGATTGCAGAGCAAGCGCAAAAGCATTTAACGCAGCCGATCATTGCAGAAGCAAAAAAAGCAGGCGTTATCGTTCAGTTTGTAGATAAGCGCAAGCTTGATCAAATGGCTGAAGGTATACAGCATCAAGGTGTAGTCGCTCAAGCTGCGGCATATGCTTACTTTGAAGTGGATGAGCTGCTTGCTCGTGCAGAACAGCGCGGAGAGAAGCCATTTTTGCTTATCTTGGACGAGATAGAGGATCCTCATAATTTGGGTTCAATCTTACGTTCCGCAGACTGTACGGGAGTTCACGGAGTCATTATTCCGAAGCGTCGTTCAGTTGGTTTGACAGCTACTGTATCCAAAATTTCAGCTGGTGCAGTTGAATATGTGCCAGTTGCACGAGTGACGAACTTGGCATCGACGATCGCTGATTTGAAAGAACGTGGAGTTTGGATCGTTGGAACTGATGTATCTGCACGTGAAGAGATATATGACACGAATGTGTTCGATTCTCCAGTTGCACTTGTAATTGGCAATGAGAATAAGGGAATGGGGCGTCTTATTCGCGAATCTTGCGACGTATTGCTGAAGCTTCCGATGGCTGGACAGATTAACTCATTGAATGCATCGGTTGCAGCGGGAATATTCATGTATGAGGTTGTGCGTCGTCGCCGTGGGTGACCTTTATGGCTCAACAGTCTGACTTTCGTGATGTACTGCTTGTTGACGGCTACAATATGATTGGAGCATGGTCGAATTTGAAGCAGTTGGCTGATCAAGATTTGGAGGAAGCTCGCAATCTATTACTGAATATGCTTGCTGATTATCAGGCTTATTCGGGACGTCGAGTCATTACAGTGTTCGATGCTTATCGAGTACCTGGGCTAGGGGCTTCCTATAAGCAAGGTGATGTAAACATAACATTCACAAAGGAAAAAGAAACAGCCGATGAATGTATAGAGCGGCTTGTAGCAGAGTTGAAGCATCGACGCCGAGCGATATATGTAGCTACTTCAGATATGACGGAGCAAAATGTAGCTTTTGCTCAAGGAGCACTGCGAGTTTCTGCACGTGAGCTGCAGCTCGTCATTCAACAAGCTCGCCAAGAAGTTCAGGTACGTATTCGCGACCAAGCTCTTTATCCTGTGAAGCGCAATCCTTTAGAGGAGAAGCTAAGTTTGGATGTTTTGTTAAAGTTAGAGCAGCTTAGGCGTGGGAAATCGAAATAAGCAACACTACAGCAAATGAGCAAATATTTGACCTACTTGGTAGGTAGTTTCAATAGTTTCCAGTTGATCTTCTAACCGAAAGTGTTTTTTTCGCATAGGGTCAAGCTTTCACGCGGTTGACGGTATACCAACTATTCTATATACTAAATCTATCATTTGTGATGTAACGGGTGGATTGCGTTGCAGGCCGGAGGGATTGCTAGTGAGTGTAGACCTCAAAGAATTGAGCACGTTCCCATACGATAAATGGACGGATGAACAACTCGTGGACGCTGTCCGTGAAGGTGATTGCGATGCTTTGGAATATTTGATAAACAAGTACCGTAATTTTGTTCGTGCTAAGGCCCGTTCTTACTTTCTCATTGGAGCTGATCGTGAAGATATTGTACAGGAAGGTATGATCGGACTATACAAATCGATACGTGACTTCAAAGGAGACAAGTTGGCTTCATTCAAGGCATTTGCCGAACTCTGCATTACCCGGCAGATTATTACTGCCATTAAGACTGCGACGCGTCAGAAGCACATTCCTCTTAATTCTTATGTTTCGCTGGACAAGCCGATTTATGATGAAGACTCAGATCGTACGTTATTAGATATAATCGGGGGCTCAAGGGTTTCTGATCCTGAAGAGCTTATTATCAATCAAGAAGAATTTGTTGGTCTTGAAGATAAAATGTCAGAGATATTAAGCGATCTGGAGCGAAAAGTGCTGATGTTGTATTTGGATGGGCGATCGTATCAGGAAATTGCAGTTGATTTGGATCGACATGTAAAGTCGATCGACAATGCATTACAACGTGTAAAGCGTAAGCTTGAGCGTTACCTTGAAGTTCGTGATGGTGTTGAACTGGCATAGTAAGTTATGAATTCGCTATTATTTACAGATTTAAGTCTACTTCTTACATAAGAAGTAGACTTTTTTTGATTTCGGATTGTAAATTGCCTGTACAGGTTTAGTTTGAAAATAAAACTACCATACTGATAGCAATAAAAGTTTGACGATCTTTACCTTTGTATTCAGCTGTCGGATATGATAGAGTAAAGGGCATAAACCCCCATGGCGTCAACATAAATTTCATTGACATGAAATTACCCGTATGATAAAGTGTTTTAGGTAGCCCTAAATATGCGTACGTTTTTAGGATAAAATTCCGACGCTTCTTATCATTAAAAGGTGTCTTCAGGAGGTGTACAACATGCGCGTAATCGTTACGATGGCTTGCACGAATTGCAAACAACGCAACTATACGACAACAAAGAACAAGCGCAATCATCCAGACCGCATCGAATTCAAGAAATTCTGCAAGTACTGCAACGAGCATACTTCTCATCGTGAAACAAGATAAGTTAGATGGAGGTGTAGTCCGTGGCTTTCTTAGGGAATATGAAGCGAAGTTTCGGGTCGATGTTTTCCTTCTTTTCCGACAGCTGGGGCGAGTTGAAGAAAGTTCGCTGGCCTAATCGTAAAGAGTTGACAAGCTATACGATCGTCGTTCTTTCTACGGTCATCTTTGTTACGCTTTATTTTTGGGTGTTGGACATCGGTATTTCCGCGATTGTCGAAGCGATTATTTAATAAAAGTCCCAAGGTGGATTGAGTATGGAAAAAAGATGGTATGTTGTCCATACCTATTCAGGGTATGAGAACAAGGTGAAAGCCAATCTCGAAAAGCGCGTCGAATCGATGGGCATGGAAGACAAGATATTCCGTGTTCTTGTTCCTATGGAAGAAGAACTGGTGAACAAAGACGGTAAGAAAAAGACTGTCATGCGTAAAGTTTACCCGGGATATGTTCTTGTTGAAATGATCCAAACTGATGAATCTTGGTACGTGGTGCGTAATACACCAGGTGTCACTGGATTTGTTGGTTCGACAGGTTCAGGTTCTAAACCTACTGCATTGTTGCCAGAAGAAGTTGATCAGATTCTGAAAACAATGGGTATGGAAGCTCCGAAGCCGACAGTTGATTTCGAACTGAAAGAGTCAGTGCGCATTAAAGTTGGACCGTTTGCGAATTTTGTTGGTTCTATCGAAGAGATTGTAACAGACAAAGAGAAACTCAAGGTTCATGTCAACATGTTTGGACGAGAAACCCCGCTTGAGTTGGATTACCACCAAGTGGAGAAGATTTAACAGATCTTTCTAAAAAGGTTTCTGTTGTGGGAGAGAGAACTCTACCCACATATTAGCGCAAGGAGGTGTACAACATGGCAAAGAAAGTCATTAAAGTTGTCAAATTGCAAATTCCAGCAGGTAAAGCGAATCCTGCACCACCGGTAGGTCCAGCATTGGGTCAAGCAGGTGTTAACATCATGGCGTTCTGTAAAGAGTTCAACGCGAAAACAGCTGATCAAGCAGGTCTTATCATTCCTGTTGAGATTTCTGTATTCGAAGATCGTTCCTTTACGTTCATCTTGAAAACTCCACCAGCTGCAGTATTGTTGAAAGTAGCTACTAAAGTGGAAAAAGGTTCTGGTGAGCCGAACAAGAAGAAAGTTGCGACTGTAAAGCGTAACGTTGTTCGTGAAATCGCTGAACAAAAAATGACTGACCTCAACGCAGCATCCGTGGAAGCGGCTATGCGTATGGTTGAAGGTACAGCTCGTAGCATGGGTATTGTTGTAGAAGACTAATCCGTCTTCGTACGCACATGTGGGAGGTTTATCCGTTATTACCACAAAGGAGGAAATATCATGGCAAAGCACGGTAAGAAATACCTTGAAGCTGCTAAGTTGATTGATAAAGATTCAATCTACGAGTCAGCTGAAGCCATTGAATTGGTGAAAAAAGCAGCGACTGCTAAATTCGACGAGACTGTTGAAGCTGCAGTTCGTTTGGGTGTAGACCCTCGTAAACAAGACCAAGCTGTTCGTGGTGTAGTTGTATTGCCACACGGTACTGGTAAAACTAAACGCGTTCTCGTATTTGCAAAAGGCGAGAAAGCTAAAGAAGCGGAAGCAGCTGGTGCTGATTTTGTTGGAGATCAAGATCTTATCAACAAAATTCAACAAGGCTGGTTCGACTTCGATGTCTGCGTAGCAACACCAGACATGATGAGTGAAGTTGGTAAATTGGGACGTATCCTTGGTGGTAAGGGCCTAATGCCAAACCCTAAAGCTGGTACGGTTACATTCGATGTTACTAAAGCGGTTCAAGAGATCAAAGCTGGTAAAATCGAGTACCGTCTAGACAAAGCAGGTCAAATTCACGCACCTATCGGTAAAGTATCTTTCAGCGCTGAACAGTTGAATGAAAACTTGAAAGCATTGATTGATGCTCTTAACCGTGCTAAGCCGGCAGCGGCTAAAGGTGTTTACATGAAGAACATCGCGGTTTCTTCCACGATGGGTCCTGCAGCACGCGTAAACACAGCTTCTTATCGTTAAGATGAGACAAACTATTGGTAATTAACGCTAAAGGTTGACATTAATCGACTTAACGTGTTAGTCTAATAGAGTTGTTGTTGACAACGGCATTAATTAAATTTGAATAAACGTACCGTAGACAGTAGGTGCCGCAAGGCTTAATTTCCTACCGAGGTGTTCGAATAGAATGAGTGCGAAGGTTGGGCGTAGCCCGCCCGCCATTCGCTTCGTATGCCTCTGTAGAACACTGCAGAGGCTTTTCTTATGCTAAGGCATGAAGAACTCATCGAATACATGCGGTCATTAATCTTGTAGGAGGTGGATCGAGTGGCAAACGCAAAAGTAATCGCAGCGAAACAAGAATCCGTTCAAGTAATCGCTGAGAAATTGCGTGGCAGCGCAACTACGGTTGTTGCGGACTATCGCGGATTGAGCGTATCTCAGGTGACTGAACTTCGTAAGCAATTGCGTGAAGCAGGCGTTGAATTCCAAGTATTGAAAAATACATTGGTTCGTCGCGCAACAGCGGAAGCTGAATTGTCTGAGTTGGATCAAGTTCTAACTGGACCTACAGCGATCGCGTTCAGCCGTGAAGACGCAATTGCTCCTGCGAAAATCTTGCATGATTTCGCAAAGAAGAACGATGCTCTTGAAATTAAAGGTGGCGTCGTAGAAGGTCGCGTCGTAGGCGTAGATCAAATTCAAGCATTGGCAACATTGCCATCTCGCGATGGTTTGCTGTCCATGTTGCTCAGCGTGCTTCAAGCACCTGTTCGCAACTTCGCATTGGCAGTCAAAGCAGTTGCAGAGAAGCAAGAGGCCGAAGCGTAAGAGACTTATTCGTCAAGAATGTGTCCTAAACTTATAAAAGAACTTAATGGAGGTTATCCTAATGAGCAAAGAGCAAATCTTGGAAGCCATTAAAGGCATGTCCGTATTGGAATTGAACGATCTTGTTAAAGCAATCGAAGAAGAATTCGGTGTAACAGCAGCTGCTCCAGTAGCAGTTATGGCTGGTGGCGCTGGTGAAGCTGCTGAAGAGCAGTCTGAATTTGACGTAATTTTGACTAGCCCTGGCGCTGGTAAAATCAACGTAATCAAAGTAGTTCGCGAAATCACAGGCCTTGGCTTGAAAGAAGCTAAAGACCTAGTTGACAACGCTCCAAAAGCTGTTAAAGAAAAAGTAAGCAAAGAAGATGCAGAAGCACTTAAAGCTAAGCTTGAAGAAGCTGGCGCATCTGTAGAAGTTAAGTAATAGCTACTTTCTTGATTCGAACCCCTTGAACTTGACTTCAAGGGGTTCGTTGTCTAGGATACGACGGATGACATGATATGTCTTTGACGCATCCTAGGCAAGAGAGGAAAGGAAGATAGGGGGTGTCGTAAATGGCTCACTATTACAGTAAAGAACAGCAAGTTGCTCATAATAGACAAGAAATGAAGTTTGAACTGCGTGGAATTTCATTGCGATTATGGTCGGATGCTGGTGTATTTTCAAAAGGCAGTGTAGATTATGGTAGCCGAGTTCTAATAGAACATATGGAAATTGCAGCGAACAGTCAGGTATTGGATGTAGGTTGTGGGTATGGGCCGATTGGCCTGATGGCAGCTAAGTTAAATCCAAATGGGCATGTGACTATGGTTGATGTCAATGAACGCGCGCTTACGCTGGCACAAGAAAATGCTCGCTTGAACGGTTTGTCTAATGTGACAATCCAAGAAAGTGATGGTTTAAATGAGCTGGTTGGCAAAGGGTACGATGTTATTTTGACAAACCCTCCAATTCGAGCAGGTAAGGATGTTGTACATCGTATATTTGAACAATCGTATCATCAACTAAATAAGGGTGGTAATCTGTGGATTGTAATTCAGAAGAAGCAGGGTGCGCCATCCGCAGTTGAGAGACTTAAAGACTTATTTGGCGAAGATAGTGTAGAAGAAGTGGCTAAGGATAAAGGATACCGTATATATCGAGCTATCAAATCCTAATTGGCAATATCTTCAGTAGAGTGCAGTGTATATTAATGACCACTTTTAATTGACTTGATATTTGTGGTGTGTTATTATTATAGAATGTCAGTATTAGAATGGTCTTCATGTCTTTAAATTACTGAAATGTCAAGCTTTTTTATGAAAAGCATGCATACATTTTCGTGAAGTAACGTATAATGTTTACATTTTGGGCAAATCTATCGAATATGAAGAACCTATGACAACACCGAGATGACGGAATGGGGAAACGGCGTCCATTGCAAATATGCGTTATAAGCGTTTTTGTTATGAGCGTATGTTTTCTTTTTGTGTTTGTTTCTTACTAAGGTGTTTTAGAGTCTCTTTCGTGGACTTTATTATAAAGGATATCGAAAAGGATTCGCAATCCAATTTTTTTGAGTAGACATGAGGGGTGAGTATAAGTTGGCAGGACATCTTGTTCAATATGGACGACGCACTCGACGTAGTTATGCGCGCATCGAAGAAGTTCTCGAAGTTCCGAACTTGATTGAAATCCAACAGAAATCGTACCAATGGTTTTTGGATGAAGGATTGCGAGAGATGTTCCAAGACATATCTCCAATTCAGGATTTCACAGGTAATCTAGTTCTGGAATTTATCGATTACAGCTTAGGTGAGCCAAAGTACTCGGTCGATGAATCTAAAGAACGCGATGTAACATATGCGGCACCGCTTCGTGTAAAGGTGCGTCTTCTTAATAAAGAAACCGGTGAAGTAAAAGAGCAGGAAGTATTTATGGGAGATTTCCCGCTCATGACAGAAACCGGAACGTTCATCATCAATGGTGCGGAACGTGTAATTGTCAGCCAGTTAGTCCGCTCCCCAAGTGTCTATTTTAGCACAAAAATCGACAAAAACGGGAAAAAGAACTATACGGCTACAGTAATTCCGAACCGTGGTGCATGGCTTGAGTTAGAGACGGATGCGAAGGATATTATCTATGTTCGTATCGACCGCACGCGTAAAATCCCAGTAACGGTACTTCTTCGTGCATTGGGCTTCGGAACTGACGAACAAATCTTAGATTTGCTCGGGCATGATGAATATATTCGCAACACTCTTGATAAAGACAACACAGACTCTACTGAGAAAGCGCTGATCGAAATTTATGAGCGCCTTCGCCCAGGTGAGCCGCCGACGTTGGATAACGCGAGAAGCTTGCTTATCGCTCGTTTCTTCGATCCGAAGCGCTATGACTTGGCGAACGTAGGTCGTTACAAAATTAATAAAAAGCTTCACATCAAAAACCGTCTCTTCAATCAGCGTCTAGCTGAGACATTGGTTGATCCGGATACTGGTGAAATTGTTGCTGAAGCAGGTCAAATGATTGACCGTCGTTTGTTAGATGAAATATTGCCGCGTTTGGAAAGTAACATTGGCTTCAAGATACATCATGTAGCCGGTGGAGTACACGAGACAGACGATATTCCAATGCAAACGATTAGCGTATATTCACCGGTTGATGACAGCAAAATCGTGAAGCTGATTGCGAACGGGATTATCGATAAGTCTGTTAAGAACATTACTCAAGCGGATATAATTTCGTCTATCAACTACTTCATCAACTTGCTTCACGGCATCGGAAGCACAGACGATATCGACCACTTAGGTAACCGTCGTTTGCGCTCGGTTGGTGAATTGCTTCAGAACCAATTCCGTATCGGTCTTAGCCGTATGGAACGTGTTGTTCGTGAGCGTATGTCCATTCAAGATGCGAACGTGATTACGCCACAAGCGCTCATCAACATTCGTCCGGTTATTGCATCAATTAAGGAGTTCTTCGGTAGCTCCCAGTTGTCGCAGTTTATGGATCAGACGAATCCATTGGCTGAACTGACGCACAAACGTCGTCTCTCTGCGCTAGGACCAGGTGGTTTGACACGTGAGCGCGCAGGCTTCGAAGTTCGAGACGTTCACCCATCTCACTATGGTCGTATGTGTCCAATCGAGACGCCAGAGGGTCCGAACATCGGTTTGATTAACTCCTTGTCCACGTTTGCGCGTGTGAACGAATATGGCTTCATTGAAGCTCCGTATCGTTGGGTTGATCCTAAGACAGGTCAAGTAACCGAACATATCGATTACATGACAGCGGATGAAGAAGATAACTATGTTGTCGCTCAGGCAAATGCTCCTCTTAATGAAGATGGAACGTTCCGCGATGACGCAACAATCGTTCGTTACAACAAGCAATCGGATAACATTCTTACAATGCCGACAGAACGTGTCGACTATATGGATGTTTCGCCTAAACAGGTTGTATCCGTTGCAACAGCGCTTATTCCGTTCTTGGAGAACGATGACTCTAACCGTGCGCTCATGGGATCAAACATGCAGCGGCAAGCGGTGCCATTGCTTATTCCGCAGGCTCCGTTTGTTGGTACGGGAATGGAACATAAATCGGCGAAAGACTCCGGTGTATGTATCGTATCTAAGATTAACGGTGTCGTTGAGCGTGTAAGTGCGAATGAAATTCAAGTTCGTGAGATTCAAATGGTAGATGGCCGCGAAGTTCGCGGAGATCTCGTTAAGCATAAATTGCAGAAATTCATGCGTTCTAACCAAGGAACTTGTATCAACCAGCGTCCGCTTGCTAAGCGCGGTGAAATCGTCAAAGTCGGCGATATTCTGGCTGATGGTCCTTCCACTGAAATGGGTGAATTGGCACTCGGTCGCAACGTTGTCGTTGCGTTCATGACGTGGGAAGGTTACAACTATGAGGATGCAATTCTTCTCTCTGAGAAACTTGTGAAAGAAGACGTGTACACGTCCATTCACATCGAAGAGTATGAGTCTGAAGCTCGTGATACGAAGCTTGGACCTGAAGAAATTACGCGTGACATCCCGAACGTCGGTGAAGAGGCACTTAAAAATCTTGACGAACGCGGTATTATCCGTGTTGGTGCTGAGATTAAAGCAGGCGATATTCTCGTTGGTAAAGTTACACCTAAGGGTGTTACGGAGTTGACGGCTGAAGAGCGTTTGCTCCATGCAATCTTCGGTGAGAAAGCACGTGAAGTTCGTGATACTTCCTTGCGTGTTCCTCATGGTACTGACGGTATTGTTGTTGATGTCAAAGTGTTCACACGTGAGAATGGCGATGAATTGCCACCAGGCGTGAACCAACTCGTGCGTGCATATATTGCACAGAAACGTAAAATCTCTGAGGGAGATAAGATGGCGGGACGTCACGGTAACAAGGGTGTCATCGCTCGTATCTTGCCTGAAGAGGATATGCCATTCTTGCCAGACGGCACGCCAGTTCAAGTTGTATTGAACCCACTAGGCGTTCCTTCCCGTATGAACATCGGTCAGGTACTTGAGGTTCACTTGGGTATGGCAGCACGTTACTTGGGTATGCATACTGCTTCACCGGTATTCGACGGTGCAACGGAGTATGACGTATTCGATACAATGGAAGAAGCAGGTATGCAACGCAACGGTAAAACCGTATTGTACGATGGACGTACGGGTGAGAGCTTCGAGCGTGAAGTTACTGTCGGCGTTATGTACATGATTAAGCTGGCGCACATGGTTGACGATAAAATCCATGCGCGTTCTACAGGTCCTTACTCTCTCGTTACTCAGCAGCCGTTGGGTGGTAAAGCTCAGTTCGGTGGACAGCGCTTTGGTGAGATGGAGGTTTGGGCACTTGAGGCTTACGGTGCTGCATACACCTTGCAAGAAATTCTTACTGTCAAATCCGATGACGTTGTTGGCCGCGTGAAAACGTATGAGTCGATCGTCAAAGGTGAGAACGTTCCAGAACCGGGTGTTCCAGAATCCTTCAAGGTATTGATTAAAGAGCTTCAAAGCTTGGGTATGGACGTTAAGATTCTGACAGAGAATGAAGAAGAAATAGAAATGCGTGAACTCGATGAGGATGAAGATGGTCCTCAAGACAAGCTGAACCTTGGTTTGGATGATGACTACGCAGTGGAATAAAGAGAACTAGCAGGACGATAGCAGGCAGCATTAGCTGCCTACTATCGTTACATGGTGTATAACCGTCTGTTCTAGGGAATTTGTTGTTCTTAGGGAGACATCTGCTCGAAGATAGAACGAAGTTCACTAGGCCGTCTAACAGTAGACGGTGATCTCAAGTACAGATTAAGGAGGGTCGCTCCTAGATGGACGTCAACAATTTTGAATTTATGAAGATTGGGCTTGCCTCTCCCGAAAAGATCCGTTCGTGGTCTCGCGGTGAAGTAAAGAAGCCGGAGACAATCAACTATCGTACGCTCAAGCCGGAAAAAGAAGGTTTGTTCTGCGAAAAAATCTTCGGACCGACGAAAGACTGGGAATGTCATTGCGGTAAATACAAACGTGTTCGTTACAAAGGTGTTGTCTGTGATCGATGCGGTGTTGAAGTAACGCGTCAAAAAGTACGTCGTGAGCGTATGGGTCACATTGAATTGGCAGCTCCAGTATCTCACATTTGGTATTTCAAAGGTATTCCAAGCCGTATGGGCTTGGCACTTGATATGTCACCACGTTCACTCGAAGAGATAATCTACTTCGCATCGTACGTGGTCACGGATCCAGGTGATACACCTCTTGAGAAGAAACAGCTGCTTTCCGAAAAGGAATATCGTAGCTACCGTGAAAAATACGGCCCTGCATTCCAAGCAGGCATGGGTGCTGAAGCAGTTAAGAAATTGCTTCAAGACCTTGATCTCGAGAAAGATCTTGAAACGTTGAAAGAAGATCTTCGTACGGCACAAGGCCAACGCCGTAATCGTGCGATTAAGCGTTTGGAAGTTATCGAAGCATTCCGTAATTCTGGAAACTTCCCGGATTGGATGATTCTCGATGTATTGCCAGTTATCCCACCTGAGCTTCGCCCAATGGTACAGTTGGATGGTGGTCGTTTTGCGACTTCTGACCTGAATGACTTGTACCGCCGTGTTATTAACCGTAATAACCGTTTGAAGCGCCTTCTGGACTTGGGTGCACCAGACATTATCGTTCAAAATGAAAAGCGTATGCTTCAAGAAGCAGTTGACGCGCTCATTGACAACGGTCGTCGTGGTCGTCCAGTTACAGGACCAGGTAACCGTCCATTGAAATCTCTCAGCCACATGCTGAAAGGTAAGCAAGGACGTTTCCGTCAGAACTTACTAGGTAAACGTGTAGACTACTCTGGACGTTCGGTTATCGTTGTAGGACCGAGCTTGAAGATGTATCAGTGCGGTTTGCCGAAAGAGATGGCACTTGAATTGTTCAAGCCGTTTGTTATGAAAGAGCTTGTTAACAAAGGCTTGGCTCATAATATTAAGAGCGCGAAGCGCAAAGTTGAGCGTGTTAGTCCAGAAGTATGGGACGTTCTCGAGCAAGTAATTCGTGAACATCCAGTTCTTCTTAACCGTGCACCTACGCTTCACAGACTAGGTATCCAGGCATTTGAACCAATTTTGGTTGAAGGCCGTGCTATCAAGCTTCATCCACTCGTATGTACAGCTTATAACGCTGACTTCGATGGTGACCAGATGGCGGTTCACGTTCCGTTGTCCGCAGAAGCTCAAGCAGAAGCTCGTTTGCTAATGCTCGCTTCCGGCAACATTTTGAACCCGAAAGACGGTAAGCCAGTTGTTACACCATCCCAGGATATGGTTCTCGGATCCTTCTACTTGACGATGGATAACAAGGAAGCTAAAGGTACAGGAATGATTCTGTCGAACATGAACGAAGCTGTTTCCGCTTATCAGCGTGATGTTGCTTCCTTGCATGCTCGTGTTATCATTCCAGTTAAAGCACTCGGTAAGACGTGCTTTACTGAAAAACAACAATCTGCTCTTCTCGTAACAACGGTAGGGCGTATTATATTTAATGAAATCTTCCCAGCTGATTTCCCTTACATCAATGAGCCGACGAAGCAAAACTTGTTCGAGGGAACACCAGAACACTACTTTATTTACGATAAAGGCGCGAACTATCGTGAGTATATCGAAAATATCCCGCAGACTGGTGCAGTTGGTAAGGATTATTTGGGTCAGATCATTGCTCGATGCTTTGAGACGTTCCATACGACAAAAACAGCTGTTATCTTGGATCAAATCAAGCAGCTCGGCTTCACGTACTCGACTCGTGCGGGTATTTCCATTGCGGTATCCGACGTTATCGTACCGCAAGAGAAGATCGAGGTATTGAAAGAATCTGATGACAAAGTTAAAGTTATTACGAACCAATATCGTCGTGGTCTAATCACGAATGAGGAGCGTTATGACCGAGTTATTGAAGTATGGTCGAAGTCTAAAGATGTCATTACAGATATCTTGATGAAATCGATGGAACGTTACAATTCAATCATGCTTATGGTTGACTCCAAAGCCCGTGGTAACAAATCGCAGATTACTCAGCTAGGCGGTATGCGTGGTCTCATGGCCAACCCGTCTGGTCGTATCATCGAGTTGCCAATCAAATCGAACTTCCGTGAAGGTCTTACGGTCTTGGAGTACTTTATCTCCACGCACGGTGCTCGTAAAGGTCTTGCCGATACAGCACTTCGTACAGCGGATTCCGGTTACCTTACACGTCGTCTCGTTGACGTTGCACAAGACGTTATCGTGCGCGAAGACGATTGCGGTACAGATAAAGGCTTCCTTGTTTCAGATATTTCTGATGGCAAAGAAGTTATCGAAGGTTTGTATGACCGTGTTGAAGGTCGTTACTCCTTCGAAACGGTTCGTCATCCGGAAACAGGAGCAATCATCGTTAACCGTAACGAGTTGATTGATTCTGACAAAGCGGATGCAATCGTTAAAGCTGGTGTCAAGAAATTGCAAATTCGTTCCGTTCTTAGCTGTCGTGCACGTCATGGCGTATGTAAGAAATGTTACGGTCGTAACTTGGCAACAGGTAAATTCGTTGAAATCGGAGAAGCAGTTGGTATCATTGCTGCACAATCGATCGGTGAGCCAGGAACACAGCTTACAATGCGTACGTTCCACACCGGTGGTGTTGCAGGTGACGATATTACACAAGGTTTGCCGCGTATCCAAGAGTTGTTCGAGGCGCGTAATCCGAAAGGTCAAGCGACTATCTCTGAGCTCGACGGTATAATCAAAGAAATCCGTGAAACAAAAGATCGTCGTGAGGTTGAAGTACAAGGTGAAGCTGAGACAAAAGTCTATGCAGCGAGCTATGGATCCCGTATCCGCGTACATGAAGGCCAGACGATTGAGGCGGGCGACGAGATTACAGAAGGTTCTATCGACCCTAAAGAAATGCTTCGCATTAAAGGTATTCGTGGCGTACAGAACTATATCCTTCAGGAAGTTCAGCGCGTATACCGTAACCAGGGTGTAGAAATCAACGATAAGCACGTTGAAGTTATGATTAAGCAGATGCTTCGTAAGATCCGTATTATCGATGCTGGAGATACTACGCTACTTCCAGGCGCATTCGTGGACATTTATGAATACGAAACGGCTAACAAAGAAGCGATCTTGGCTGGCAAAGAGCCGGCTGTTGCTAAACCAGTGTTACTCGGTATTACGAAAGCGTCTCTTGAGACAGATTCCTTCTTGTCCGCAGCTTCCTTCCAAGAGACAACTCGTGTCTTGACGGATGCAGCAATTAAGGGCAAAGTGGACCAATTGCTTGGTCTGAAGGAGAACGTCATCATCGGTAAGTTGATTCCAGCAGGTACAGGTATGAACCGTTACCGCAGTGTTAAAGTAATCAACCCGCTTGAAGAGACGAATGAAGAGGCATTGGATTCAGAAGAAGTAGTTAGCGTAGCTGACTAATTCGGGATAGATCTATCTGCCGATTTCTATAGAAATATAATGGCCGTTAGGGGGCTGCATGGTTAGTCCCTCTAACGGTCTTTATATGAATTTTAATTAGTTGTTACTTGATGTAATGGCAAACGTTTGTTATTGAAATTCTCGGACAAGATGGTATAGTAGATAAGTCGAGAAAATGATGGTTCATATATTTAATGAAGTAATTAAATAGTGAGCGAGCGATAATATTTTTATCAAAAATGATCTTGACATGAAATAATCCAAGTGATAATATATCGAAGTGTGCCCAAGAGGTTATCCTGTTTCTTTTGGAGGAACATGATTCATGTCTAATGATAAGAGTCTACAGGACACAAACATCAAGATTGGGACGAAACAGACGACGAAGATGGTAGAGCAAGGTAATGCTATTGAAGTCTACGTTGCTTTAGATGCCGACAAGAAATTAATTTCTAAGATAACATCACTTTGTTTCAAGCGTAGTGTAAAGGTAACGGAAGTTACTACAATGCTTGAGCTTGGCAAGCTGTGTGGTATCGAAGTCGGAGCTGCTATGGCAGTGATTCTCAAAGAAGAATAGCTAACCCAATGTTTTTGTGAAGGATGACCGAATGTACTGAAGTTTCCGGGAACAAAAACTTTTCATTTGCCCAATTATGAACCGCCTGGATCTGTGGGCTTAGGTAAGAAGGGTAATAAATGTTGATTCTATAATGAGGGGGTGGCAATCATGCCAACTATTAACCAACTAGTCCGTAAGGGCCGTCAAGCTAAAGTAACTAAGTCCAAGTCTCCAGCTTTGCAAAAAGGTTTCAATGCCTTGAAGCGTACGGAAACAGACTTGAGTGCACCTCAAAAACGTGGTGTTTGTACTCGTGTAGGTACTATGACGCCTAAAAAACCGAACTCCGCACTTCGTAAGTATGCGCGTGTTCGTTTGACTAACCGTGTAGAGGTTACTGCTTACATCGGAGGTATTGGTCACAACTTGCAAGAGCACAGTGTCGTGCTTGTACGTGGTGGTCGTGTAAAAGACCTTCCGGGTGTACGTTACCACATCGTTCGCGGTGCTTTGGATACTGCAGGTGTAAACAACCGTATGCAAGCTCGTTCCAAATACGGTACGAAGCGTCCTAAGAAAAAAGCATAATGAAAAAGTTCATGAGCATAAATCATGAACTTATTGAGAAAGGGGGATACACATGCCACGCAAAGGTCCAGTTACTAAACGTGACGTGTTGCCGGATCCGGTATACAACAGCAAGTTAGTTACTCGTTTGATCAACCGTATCATGATCGACGGTAAACGCGGTGTTGCTCAAACAATCTTGTATGATGCGTTCAAGGTTATCCAAGAACGTACAGGCAATGATCCTATGGAAGTATTTGAAGCAGCAATCAAAAACATCATGCCAGTTCTTGAAGTTAAAGCTCGCCGTGTAGGTGGTGCTAACTATCAAGTACCTATCGAAGTTAAGCCTGAGCGCCGTACTTCTTTGGGATTGCGCTGGTTGGTTAACTATTCGCGTAACCGCGGTGAAAAAACAATGCAAGAGCGTTTGGCAGCAGAGATTATCGATGCTTCCAACAACACTGGTGCATCTGTTAAGAAGCGCGAAGACACGCACAAGATGGCTGAAGCGAACAAAGCATTTGCTCACTACCGTTGGTAGGATACTAATGCGAGTTCGTTTCTCAGAACTCTTATTTTGAAGGGAGACTCCCCATTATGGCTAGACAGTTCTCCTTGAAGAATACGCGTAACATCGGAATCATGGCTCACATCGATGCCGGTAAAACAACAACTACGGAGCGTATCTTGTTCTACACAGGCCGTACTCACAAAATCGGTGAGGTGCACGAAGGTGCTGCAACAATGGACTGGATGGAGCAAGAGCAAGAGCGTGGTATCACGATCACTTCCGCTGCTACAACAGCAGCTTGGAAAGAACATCGTGTTAACATTATCGATACTCCGGGTCACGTTGACTTTACGGTAGAGGTTGAGCGTTCCCTTCGCGTATTGGACGGAGCAGTAGGCGTATTCTCTGCTAAAGAAGGCGTTGAGCCTCAATCCGAGACGGTATGGCGTCAAGCTGACCGTTACGGCGTACCTCGTATTGCTTACGTTAACAAAATGGACATCATTGGCGCTGACTTCCTCAACGTTATTGAGACCATGAAAGACCGTTTGCAAGCGAACGCTGTGGCAATTCAATTGCCAATCGGTGCAGAGAACGACTTTACAGGTATCATTGATTTGGTTGAGCAAAAGGCTCATATCTTCAAAGATGACCTTGGTCGCGATGTTGATATTATAGACGTTCCTGAAGAGTTCAAAGCGAAAGTGGAAGAACTTCGTATGGAACTAGTCGAGAAGGTTGCAGAACTTGACGAAGACTTGATGATGAAATACCTTGAAGGTGAAGAGCTGACGATTGAAGAAATCAAAGCTGGTCTCCGTAAAGGTGTTGTAAACGTTCAAATTTTCCCTGTTATCTGTGGTTCTTCTTACAAAAATAAAGGCGTTCAGCTTATGTTGGATGCAGTTATTGACTACTTGCCATCTCCAGTTGATGTACCAGATATCAAAGGTACATTGGAAGACGGCGAGGAAGCTATTCGTAAATCTTCTGACGAAGAGTCGTTTTCGGCACTTGCGTTTAAGATTATGACGGATCCTTATGTTGGTAAGTTGACGTTCTTCCGCGTATACTCTGGTGTATTGAAATCCGGATCTTATGTATTGAACGGAACGAAAGGCAAACGCGAACGTATTGGTCGTATCCTTCAAATGCACGCTAACAGCCGTGAAGAAATCGAAGTTGTTTACTCCGGTGACATCGCTGCTGCTGTAGGTTTGAAAGATACAAGTACGGGAGATACACTGTGTGACGAGAAGAGTCCAATTATTTTGGAATCAATGAACTTCCCTGATCCAGTTATCGAGATCGCGGTTGAGCCTAAGACTAAGGCTGACCAAGATAAGTTGGGTGTTGCACTCAGCAAATTGACTGAGGAAGATCCAACACTTCGTGCTCACACAGACGAAGAAACTGGACAAACGATTCTTGCGGGTATGGGTGAGCTCCACTTGGAAATCATCATTGACCGTATGCGTCGTGAGTTCAAAGTTGAGACGAACGTAGGTAACCCACAAGTTGCTTATCGTGAGACTTTCAAAACTGCTGCTAAAGTTGAAGGTAAGTTCGTTCGCCAATCTGGTGGACGCGGTCAGTTCGGTCACGTATGGATCGAATTCCAACCTCAAGAACCAGGCGCAGGATTTGAGTTCGTCAACAAAGTAGTCGGTGGCGTGGTTCCTCGTGAATACATCGCTCCGGTACAAGCTGGTATCGAAGAATCGATGAAGAACGGCGTATTGGCTGGCTTCCCGATGGTAGATATCAAAGCTACAATCTTCGATGGTTCTTACCATGACGTTGACTCCTCGGAGATGGCGTTTAAAATTGCAGGATCCATGGCGCTTAAAGCTGCTAAGGAAAAATGTAATCCGGTATTGCTAGAGCCAATCATGAAGGTTGAAGTTACAGTTCCTGAAGAGTACATGGGCGACGTTATGGGTATGTTGAACTCTCGTCGTGGTCGTATCGAAGGTATGGATTCTCGTGGCGGTGCCCAAATTATCCGTGCTAAGGTACCTCTCGCTGAGATGTTCGGTTACTCTACAACTCTTCGTTCCGGTACACAAGGCCGCGGAGTATTCGCAATGGAGCTTTCTCACTATGAAGAAGTTCCACGCAATATCTCTGAGCAAATCATTTCCAAAGTTAAAGGCGCGTAATCGAACAATTATCGCTTAACTTAACTTATATTCATGAATTGTCTGTAAGTTAAAGCTTACAGACAATCATCACACTATATTATTCCATCTACTAAGGAGGAATTGTTCAAATGGCAAAGGCAAAATTTGAGCGTAATAAGCCGCACGTTAATATCGGTACTATCGGTCACGTTGACCACGGTAAAACAACTTTGACTGCTGCAATCACAACTGTATTGTCCAAAACTTACGGTGGTGCTGCTGTAGCATTCGATCAAATCGACAAAGCTCCAGAAGAGCGCGAGCGCGGTATCACAATTTCTACTGCACACGTTGAGTACGAAACTGATACTCGTCACTACGCACACGTAGACTGCCCAGGTCACGCTGACTACGTTAAAAACATGATTACTGGTGCTGCACAAATGGACGGCGCGATCTTGGTTGTATCTGCAGCTGACGGTCCAATGCCACAAACTCGTGAGCACATCTTGCTTTCTCGTCAAGTAGGTGTTCCTTACATCGTTGTATTCTTGAACAAATGCGACATGGTTGAAGACGAAGAGTTGCTTGAATTGGTTGAAATGGAAGTTCGCGACTTGCTTAGCGAGTACGAATTCCCAGGCGACGACACGCCAATCATCCGTGGTTCCGCTCGTGAAGCTCTTCAAAACCCTGATGGTGAGTGGGCTCAAAAGATCGTTGAATTGTTCAAACAAATCGACACTTATATCCCACAACCAGAGCGCGACACTGACAAGCCTTTCTTGATGCCTGTTGAGGACGTATTCTCCATCACTGGCCGTGGTACAGTTGCTACAGGTCGTGTAGAGCGTGGTACGATCAAAGTCGGCGACGAGATCGAAATCGTTGGTATCCAAGAAGAAACTCGCAAATCCGTTGTTACGGGCGTTGAAATGTTCCGTAAATTGCTTGACTCCGCTCAAGCAGGTGACAACGTTGGCGCATTGCTTCGTGGTGTAGACCGCAACAACATCGAGCGTGGTCAAGTATTGGTTAAGCCAGGTACTGTTAAGCCGCACACTGTGTTCTCTGCACAAGTGTACGTATTGACTAAAGAAGAGGGTGGCCGTCATAAGCCTTTCTTCACTGGATACCGTCCACAGTTCTACTTCCGTACAACTGACGTAACTGGTGTAATCGACCTTCCTGAAGGTACTGAAATGGTTATGCCTGGTGACAACATCACAGTTACTGTAAATCTTATCAATCCAATCGCGATTGAAGAAGGTACACGTTTCGCTATCCGCGAAGGTGGCCGTACAGTAGGTGCAGGTGCAGTTGCTTCAATCGTTAAATAATATCGCTTAGCGATATGATAAACAGTCCTTCTCCTTAGGGAGAGGGGCTTTTTTTGATATATGGGGTTGTATTTTTAGATGAAGCTCAATATACAAATATTTTAATATTTGCTTGAAGATTTTGTATCCGAATGACTATGTACATGATTATAATGAAAGGGATGTAATAAAACTCCATAAACACAAAAGATTCCTACGAGGGAGTGTGCAATGAATGTTTAAGCGATGGGGGTATAATAAAGATAAAGAAAATGATTTTGTAACTCGTAACGACACTATTGATAAGTGGGACTTTGATCTAGAGCAGGCTGATAAAGAGGGCAGTATACAATTTGCTAAAGATCATAAGATATGGTCTCAATTAGACATGATCCAACTTACGACCAATGATCTCGGTATGCTTCATTTAGCTCAACCTTATCTTCTGCCCTGGTTAGATGAAATCAGTGAGGCATTTTATGCTTCCGTTTTACAGGTAGAATCTCTAAAACAAATGATCAATCAGCATAGTAGTGTTGAGAAATTGAGAGTAACATTACGCAAGCACATCGAGGAAATGTTTGATGGCCTTATTAATGAAGCATATGTAGAAAAGCGTATGCGTATTGCGGCTATTCATTATCGAATAGGTTTGGAGCCAAAATGGTACATGGGGGCTTTTCAAAAAGTTCAAGCAGTTGTGTTTGAGCGATTGATGCTGCATGCTGCAAATCCAAAGTTGGCTATACAAGTTGTACATAGTTTTAATAAGGTATTGAATCTTGAACAGCAGCTCGTGCTTGAGTTTTTTGAAATGAAAAGACAACAAGCAGAGAAAGAACATATTCGTCAAAAGGATCAGCTGCATAAACAAATTAGTAAACTAAGTGAACAATTAGCCTCGTTATCTGTTCGTACCAATGATGCGATTCAAGAAATGGTCTCATATGGGATTGAACTGAACAATTCTACTCAACAAACTGCAAATTCATCTATAGCTACCCAACGAAATGCTGAAGAAGGCAAGAAATTTATGAATGAGTTGACTGTTAGTATTCAACAGATTGACGTAGATATGCAGCAGGTCGAACAACATATGAGTGCTCTTAAAATGACGACTGAACATATTGCCTCAATTGCCCAGTCCATTATCGCTATAGCTGATCATACACATCTATTATCTTTGAATGCCTCGATTGAAGCAGCGCATGCGGGTGATCGTGGAGCAGGCTTCTCAATTGTAGCTAAGGAAGTAAACAAGCTTGCTGTAAGTACGAAGCAAACCGTGAACAATATTGAAAATCTAATTATAAATTCGACGGAAGTAACGAAAACAGTAGTAGATGTGATTTCAGCGGTTCAGAACAATGCCGGGCAGGTAAGAACAAACGCGGAGCTCACAATGGAGAAGTTCTCAAACATAGTTACTGGAATTTCTGAAAGCGCTTCACAGCTTAATATCATTAGTAATAGCATACAAAGCTTATCTGATGCAATCCAAAGCATCAGTGAATCAACCGAACAAGTAGCTTCATCGGCTGAGCAGCTAAATCGTATCAGTTCTATTTAATCGATTTGAGCGAACTATTAATCTACAATAATAGCAAAATAGAAGTGGAATAGATTTCCGTAGAAAAATTCAATTGCTTCATTATATAATGGACAACAGCAGAAGACGAATAGTTCCCGACAGATGCAGGACATCAGAACGTACAAACCTTATTACAGAAGGAATTGTTTCGTAATGAATTAAAATAAAAGCTTGCAATTGTCGGGACTATTATATATAATAGTGAATGTTGTTCGTCGACGTTGCGATGATGTGAGAGGTTACCGACACACCCGGCCCCTTTGCCATGGGGGAGTGTGAAGGAAAATTTTCGCGGAGTATGTCCGATGCAAAATTGGGCGATTAAAGGAGGGAATACAATGGCAAAGCAAAAAATTCGTATCCGCTTAAAAGCATACGACCACAGAATTCTTGATCAATCCGCTGAGAAGATCGTTGAAACAGCGAAACGTTCCGGTGCAGGAGTGTCCGGTCCAATTCCGTTGCCAACGGAGAAGCAAATCATCACGGTTCTTCGTGCGGTGCACAAGTACAAGGATTCTCGCGAGCAATTCGAAATGCGCACTCATAAGCGCCTTATCGATATCGTGAGTCCTACGCCGCAAACGGTTGATGCGCTTATGCGACTAGATCTGCCGTCCGGTGTAGATATCGAAATCAAGCTGTAAATAACAGCTTAAAATGAACGGATCATGGAAACGAAAAGAGGTGTCAACATGAAAGGTATCTTAGGAAAAAAACTCGGCATGACTCAAGTCTTTACCCCAGAAGGTAACGTATTGCCAGTTACAGTTATCGAAGCTGGTCCTTGCGTCGTTCTTCAGAAGAAAGACGTTGAGAATGACGGCTACGAAGCAATCCAAGTCGGCTTTGCTGACAAAAAGGAAAAGCGTTCTAACAAGCCTGAACAAGGTCACGCTAAAAAAGCAAACACTACACCTAAGCGCTACATTAAGGAATACCGCGGTATCGATCTTTCTCAATACGAAGTTGGCCAAGAATTGAAGGCTGATCTCTTCGCAGAAGGCGAGTTCGTTGACGTAACAGGTATTTCTAAAGGTAAAGGCTTCACCGGCACAATCAAGCGCTGGGGACAAAGCCGCGGACCAATGTCTCACGGTTCCCGTTACCATCGTGGCCCTGGTTCCATGGGTTCCATTCAAGCGAACCGCGTACCTAAAGGCAAACGCCTTCCAGGTCACATGGGAGCTGAAACAGTTACAATTCAAAACCTTGAAGTTGTTAAAGTGGATGCGGAACGTAACGTTATCCTCGTTAAAGGCTCCATTCCTGGTGCTAAAAACAGCTTCATTAACATTAAATCTGCAATTAAAAAGTAATTGGTGAGGAAAGGAGGAGCTCAGAATGCCTAAAGTAGCAGTATTCAACATCTCCGGTGCTCAAGTTGGCGAGATTGAACTTGCTGACAGTGTATTCGGAATTGAACCCAACAAACATGTGCTTCATGATGCTGTTGTGATGCAGCTTGCATCCATGCGTCAAGGAACACACAAAGTTAAAGGACGTTCCGAGGTTCGCGGCGGTGGCCGTAAGCCATGGAAACAAAAAGGTACTGGTCGTGCACGTCAAGGTTCTATTCGTGCGCCGCAATGGAAAGGCGGCGGTGTCGTTTTCGGACCAACACCACGCAGCTATGCATACAAGCTTCCTAAAAAAGTTCGCCGTTTGGCGATTAAATCCGCACTTTCTTCCAAAGTGTTGGAAAATCAAATCATCGTTCTTGACGAGTTGGCATTCAATGCACCGAAAACGAAAGAATTCAAAGCATTGCTTAACAACTTGAAAGTGGATCGTAAAGCGCTAGTTGTGCTTCCTGAGTACAGCGACAACGTTGCATTGTCCGCTCGTAACATCCCATCCGTTAAATTGGTAGCTGCTGACGGAGTAAACGTTTATGACGTTCTTCGCCATCAAAAGCTTATCCTTACTAAGGATGCGGTTTCGAAGGTACAGGAGGTGTTCGCGTAATGAAAAACCCTCGTGATATTATCAAACGCCCAATCATCACTGAGCGTACAGCTGAGATGATGGACGGCCTGAAATACGTCTTTGAAGTTGATATCCGTGCTAACAAAACGGAAATCAAAGCTGCTATCGAGCAAATCTTCAAAGTTAAAGTAGCAGGCGTGAACACTTTGCGTGTTCCAGCTAAACCAAAGCGCTATGGTCGTTACAATGGTTACACTTCCGAATGGAAGAAAGCTTTCGTAACATTGACTGCAGACAGCAAGCCGCTTGAGTTCTTCGAGACGGTATAAATACACAATTCTTAAAGTTAGGAGGGAAAACTAGTGCCTATTAAAAAGTACAAACCGACATCCCCGGCTCGCCGTGCAATGAGCGTATCTACGTTCGAAGAAATCACAACGAGCACACCGGAGAAATCGTTGCTTGCGCCTCTTAGTAAACAAGCTGGTCGTAACAACCAAGGTAAAATTACAGTTCGTCACCAAGGCGGCGGACACAAACGTAAGTATCGTATTATCGACTTCAAACGTAACAAGGATGGCATTCCAGGTCGCGTTGCTACAGTCGAGTACGATCCAAACCGTACTTCCAACATCGCGTTGATTAACTATGCAGATGGTGAAAAGCGTTACATTATCGCTCCTAAAGGCTTGAAAGTTGGAGACGTAATTGTTTCTGGACCAGAAGCTGATATCAAGATCGGTAATGCATTGCCGCTTGAAAACATTCCTGTAGGTACAGTTATCCACAACATCGAGTTGAAACCAGGCAAGGGCGGTCAGTTGGTTCGTGCAGCTGGTACGGAAGCTCAATTGCTTGGTAAAGAAGAGCGTTATGTTACAATTCGTTTGGGTTCTGGCGAAGTTCGTAAAGTATTGAAAGTTTGCCGCGCTACAATCGGATCTGTAGGTAACGAAGACCATGAGCTCATCAAAGTTGGTAAAGCAGGTCGTTCACGTTGGTTGGGCAAACGTCCAGTCGTACGTGGTGTTGTAATGAACCCTGTTGATCACCCACACGGTGGTGGTGAAGGTCGTGCACCAATCGGTCGTAAATCTCCTATGTCTCCATGGGGCAAACCGACACTTGGTTACAAGACTCGCAAGAAGGGCAAGCACTCCGACAAATATATTGTTCGTCGTCGCACGAAGTAATATTTGTTTGGTTAGTAAATTAGCCGCGTAATAAGCGAAATTAACGGATTTCGTGAAGGGAGGATTTACACATGGGTCGCAGTTTGAAAAAAGGACCATTCATTGATGGTCATCTAATGAAAAAGGTTGAAGTTATGAACGAGAGCGGTAAAAAAGTCGTTATTAAGACTTGGTCCCGTCGTTCTACTATCTACCCTCAATTCATTGGTCACACATTCGGCGTTTATGACGGTCGCAAACACGTGCCAGTGTACGTAACTGAAGATATGGTCGGACACAAGCTTGGCGAATTCGCGCCAACTCGTACGTACAAAGGTCATGACGACGATAAGAAGACAAGACGTTAATACTGATATTTAGCACTTGAGGGGAGGTACTTCCATGCAAGCGAAAGCACATGCGAATATGGTTCGCATCGCTCCGCGTAAAGTTCAGATCGTTCTTAACTTGATCCGCGGTAAGCAAGTAGGCGAAGCAATCGCGATTCTGCGTCACACGCCGAAAGCAGCATCTCCAATCGTGGAGAAGTTGTTGAACTCTGCTATTGCGAATGCAGAACACAACTATTCTATGGACGTGAACAAGCTCGTTATTGAGCAAACGTTCGTGAATCAAGGACCAACGTTGAAACGTTTCCGTCCTCGCGCAATGGGACGTGCAAGCCGTATCAATAAGAAAACTAGCCATATTACGCTAGTAGTATCTGAGAAATAAGGAGGGAAAACGTGTGGGTCAAAAGGTAAATCCAGTCGGACTTCGAGTGGGTGTTATCCGCGATTGGGAGTCTAAGTGGTATGCTGAGAAAGATTTCGGTACATTGCTTATCGAAGACGTAAAAATCCGGGAATACCTGAAAAATAAATTGAAAGATGCGGCAGTATCGCGCATCGAGATCGAACGTGCAGCTAACCGCGTAAACGTTACGATCCACACCGCTAAACCGGGTATGGTAATCGGTAAAGGCGGTTCCGAAGTTGAAGCACTTCGCCGTGAAGTAACTAAAATTTCTAACGGTAAAAAAGTTCACATCAACATTTCGGAAATCAAAACTCCAGATTTGGACGCTATTCTTGTTGCTGAGAGCATTGCTCAACAACTTGAGCGCCGCGTATCTTTCCGTCGTGCACTTAAACAAGCTATTCAACGCTCAATGCGTTCTGGTGCAAAAGGAATTAAGACTGCGGTAAGCGGACGTCTGGGCGGTGCTGAAATCGCTCGTTCGGAAGGATACAGCGAAGGAACTGTACCACTTCATACGCTTCGCGCTGATATCGACTACGGAACTGCGGAAGCTCATACAACTTACGGCCGTATCGGCGTAAAAGTATGGATTTATCGTGGAGAGGTACTTCCTACGGCTAAGAAAAAGGCTGTTGAGGAAGGAGGCAACTAATCATGTTGGTACCTAAACGTGTAAAACATCGTAAGCAACAACGTGGTAGCTTGAAAGGTCGCGCTAAAGGCGGCACAACGGTTCATTTCGGTGAATTCGGTTTGCAAGCTCTTGAACCAACTTGGATTACGAACCGTCAGATCGAGTCCGCTCGTATCGCAATGACTCGTTATATCAAGCGTGGTGGTAAAGTATGGATTAAAATCTTCCCAGACAAACCAATTACGGCTAAGCCGCTTGAGGTACGTATGGGTAGTGGTAAAGGTAACGTTGAGAAATGGGTAGCTGTGGTTAAACCTGGTAAAGTTATGTTCGAACTTTCTGGTGTACCTGAGGAAGTCGCTCGTGAAGCGATGCGCCTTGCTGCTCACAAGCTGCCTTGCAAAACTAAGTTTGTGAAACGCGAAGAATTGGGTGGTGAAGCAAATGAAAGCTAGTGAATTCCGCAACTTGACCACTGCTGAACTTGAACAGAAGATTGCAGGATTCAAGGAAGAACTTTTCAACCTCCGTTTCCAATTGGCTACTGGACAGCTTGACAACCCAACTCGTATCCGTGACGTACGCAAAGCAATTGCTCGTGCGAAAACGGTATTGCATGAAAGAGAACTTGGGATCACTAGTTAATTGAAGTCAACGTCTTGACTGAAAATAGACATCCTGTAACCAGGAAGGAGGCAATACACTGATGAGTGAACAACGTAATGCTCGTAAAGTGCAAGTCGGTAAAGTTGTCAGCGATAAAATGGACAAAACAATCGTAATTGCGGTTGAAACGTACAAAAAGCATAACTTGTACCACAAACGCATTAAACATACGGAAAAGTTCAAAGCTCACGACGAAAACAATGAAGCTAAAATCGGCGATACTGTAAAAGTCATGGAGACTCGTCCGCTGTCTAAAGACAAGCGTTGGAGACTCGTGGAAATCGTTGAAAAAGCAGTAATCGTTTAATGTCCGGGTAGCTTTACCGAAAGGAGGAAATCAGAATGATTCAACCATTTACACGTTTGAAAGTAGCAGATAACTCTGGTGCGAAAGAATTGATGTGTATTCGTGTGTTGGGCGGAACAGGACGTCGCGTAGGACACATCGGTGACCTGATTGTATGCTCCGTGAAACAAGCAACACCAGGTGGCGTTGTCAAAAAGGGTGACGTTGTTAAGGCAGTTATCGTTCGTACAAAGCGTTCGGTACGTCGTAAAGACGGTTCTTACATCGCTTTTGATGAAAACGCAGCGGTTATCGTTAAGGAAGATAAAGGACCACGCGGAACGCGTATCTTCGGACCTGTTGCTCGCGAACTTCGCGAGAAAGATTTCATGAAGATCGTTTCCTTGGCTCCGGAAGTTATCTAAATCAACTTGCCTGCCTGGCAAGACTCAGGAGGTGTAACACATGCCACGATTGAAGAAGATTCTCGAGTCGCATAATAATAAATTGCACGTGAAAAAAGACGACACGGTCATCGTTATCACAGGTAAAGATAAAGGTAAAAAAGGCCGCGTTATCGCAGCATTCCCTCGTCAAAACCGCGTTCTTGTAGAAGGCGTAAACATGGTGAAGAAACACCAAAAGCCTAACCAAAAGAACCCACAAGGCGGAATTGTAGAGCAAGAAGCTGCAATCCACGCTTCCAACGTGATGCACGTGGATCCTAAGTCCGGTAAAGTAACGCGTATCGGTTACAAAGTAGAGAACGGTAAAAAAGTGCGCGTAGCTAAACGTTCCGGCGCTATTATCGACTAATTGCTAGGAAAGGAGGTCCATTTACAATGGCAGCTCGTATGAAAGAACGTTATTTGAACGACATTACTCCTGCTCTTATGCAGAAGTTCAACTATACAACAGTCATGCAAGTACCTAAAGTTGATAAGGTTGTTATCAACATGGGTATGGGTGAAGCTGTTCAGAACTCCAAAGTACTGGACACAGCTGTAGCTGAATTGCAACTGATTTCTGGTCAAAAGCCAGTTATCACACGCGCTAAAAAGTCTATTGCAGGCTTCAAGCTTCGTGAAGGAATGCCGATCGGTGTTAAAGTTACATTGCGCGGTGAGCGTATGTACCACTTCTTGGACAAATTGTTCAACGTAACGCTTCCACGTGTTCGTGACTTCCGCGGAATCTCGAACAAAGCGTTTGACGGTCGTGGTAACTACACACTTGGTCTTAAAGATCAGTTGATCTTCCCTGAGATCGAGTACGATAAAGTTGATAAAGCACGTGGTATGGACATCGTCATCGTTACTACAGCGAAAACAGACGAAGAGTCCCGTGAATTGTTGACGCAACTCGGCATGCCTTTCGTGAAGTAAGGTCGGTCTAGCTCATCATTTGATGAATTAAAATTAGGACATGAATTTGTCCGGTGACCATAAAGTCACGACAAAGTTCATAGGAGGTGTCAACACGTGGCAAAAACTTCGATGGTTGTTAAACAGCAACGCAAGCCGAAGTTCCAAGTACGCGCATATACTCGTTGTGAGCGTTGCGGTCGTCCGCATTCTGTGTTGCGTAAGTTCAAAATTTGCCGAATTTGTTTCCGCGAATTGGCACATAAAGGCCAGATTCCTGGCGTTAAAAAAGCTAGCTGGTAATCAACCCTGTTGCGGGAAGGAGGTTTACACTAATGGTTATGTCTGATCCAATTGCTGATATGCTTACTCGTATTCGCAATGCTAACACAGTACGTCATGAAACAGTGGAAATGCCTGCTTCTACGATGAAGAAGCAAATCGCTGAAATCCTGAAGCGTGAAGGCTTTATCCGTGATGCAGAATTTATCGATGACAACAAACAAGGGATCATCCGTATTTTCTTGAAATATGGTCAAAACCAAGAACGTGTCATCACTGGTTTGAAACGTATCTCTAAACCAGGTCTACGCGTTTACACGAAATCCAACGAGGTACCTCGCGTACTCGGCGGTCTCGGAATCGCAATCATCTCGACGTCCAAAGGCGTTTTGACGGATAAAGAAGCTCGTCAATCCAAATCTGGCGGCGAAGTGGTCTGCTACGTTTGGTAATTACTGCATAATGATAGGAGGTGCAACAACACATGTCTCGTATTGGTCGCAAACCAATTAACGTACCAGGTGACGTAACAATCACTTTGGACAATAGCGTGATTACGGTTAAAGGACCGAAAGGATCGTTGACTCGTGAACTTCACAAAGATATGCAAGTATCTCTTGAAGAGAACGTAATTAACGTTACTCGTCCTTCTGAACATAAACTTCACCGTTCCCTTCACGGAACAACTCGTAGTGTCATCAGCAACATGGTTAACGGCGTAACGGAAGGCTACTCCAAAACGTTGGAGCTAGTTGGCGTAGGTTACCGTGCTAACAAAACTGGTGATAAGCTCGTATTGAACGTTGGATACTCTCACCCGGTTGAAATTACACCGGAAGCTGGTATCGAGTTCGAAGTACCAACACAAACGCAAATTATCGTAAAAGGTATTGATAAAGAGCGTGTTGGTGAATATGCTGCAAAAATTCGTGCTGTACGTGCACCTGAGCCATACAAAGGCAAAGGTATCAAGTACCAAGGCGAACGCATTCTACGTAAAGAAGGTAAAGCAGGCAAGAAGAAGTAAGATCTTGCCTAGCTCGCTTACCTCTGTAGCTTAATGGCTAAACTGAAGGGAGTGAAAACAACGATGATCACAAAAGGCGATAAGAACAAAGCTCGTTTGAAACGTCACCTTCGTGTGCGTAAGAAAATTGAAGGAACGACAGCGCGTCCGCGCTTGAACGTATTCCGTTCCTCTAAGCATATCTACGCTCAATTGATCGACGATGTGAAGGGCGTAACTGTTGCTTCCGCATCGACAATGGACAAAGAATTGCGTGATCAAATCAAAAACGGCGGCAGCGTAGAAGCAGCTCGTCAAGTTGGCGAATTGATTGCAAAACGTGCTAAAGAGCAAGGTCAAACAAACGTGGTATTCGACCGCGGTGGTTACTTGTACCATGGACGTGTTCAAGCATTGGCAGACGCAGCTCGTGAAGCTGGTCTTGAGTTCTAAGAATTTAACAAAAAGGAGGTTAACGACTTGCGAGTTGATCCAAACACGTTAGAACTGTCTGAAAAAGTTGTTCAAATTAACCGCGTTTCTAAAGTTGTAAAAGGCGGACGTCGCTTCAGCTTTAGCGCACTTGTCGTTGTCGGCGACGGCAAAGGCTGGGTTGGCGTAGGAATCGGTAAAGCATCTGAAGTACCTGACGCAATCCGTAAAGGTATCGAAGACGCTAAGAAAAATCTAATTCATGTTCCTTTCGTTGGCACAACAATTCCTCACCAAGTAATTGGTCACTTCGGCGCTGGTAGAGTTCTTCTTAAACCAGCTTCTGAAGGTACAGGAGTTATTGCCGGTGGTCCGGTTCGTGCAGTATTGGAGTTAGCTGGTGTAGGCGACATCTTAACGAAGTCCCTAGGTTCTTCTAACTCTATGAACATGGTAAACGCTACGCTTGAAGGTTTGTCTCGTTTGAAGACTGTAGAGCAAGTAGCTAAGCTTCGTGGCAAATCCGTAGAGGAACTGTTAGGATAAGGAGGGGACGACAATGGCTAAATTGCAAATTACCCTCGTTCGCAGTCTGATCGGTCGCCCGGAAACTCACCGTAAAACGGTGAATACTTTGGGCCTACGCAAGCTGAATCAGACGGTTGTTCAAAACGACAGCCCAGCGATTCGCGGCATGGTAAAGCAAGTGACTCACTTGGTTGAAGTTAAAGAAATCGAAGCGTAAGCTTTGAATCATTCAATTTCAACAATTTGATTGCGATCGAACATTCGATTAATATATAACAGCATAAATAATTAAGGAGGTGCGACGAACGATGAATTTGCATGAACTTTCTCCAGCACCTGGTTCCCGTAAAGAAGGCTTCCGCCGCGGACGCGGTATCGCTTCCGGTAACGGTAAAACTGCAGGTCGCGGTCACAAAGGTCAAAATGCTCGTTCCGGCGGTGGTGTACGTCCTGGCTTTGAAGGCGGACAAAACCCATTGTACCGTCGTTTGCCTAAGCGTGGATTCACGAATCCAACTCGTAAAGAGTACGCGGTGTTGAACGTAGCGGACTTGAACCGTTTCGAAGCAGGAACTGAAGTAACTCCGGAATTGCTTATGGAGCAAGGTATCATCAAGAACCCATTGAGCGGAATCAAGATCTTGGGTACTGGTGACTTGTCTGTTAAGCTTACGGTTAAAGCTAACAAGTTCTCTCAATCTGCGGTAGAGAAGATCGAGGCTGCCGGCGGTAAATCCGAGGTGATCTAATGTTTAAGACCGTATCGAATATATGGCGAGTTGGGGATTTGAGAAGTAAGATTCTTTTTACTCTTGGTGTCCTTATCATCTATCGCGTCGGGTCCTTTATTCCAGTTCCCGGCGTTGATCCTTCGGTATTTCAAAGCAATTCCGCTGGAACTGAATTGTTCAGCTTGCTGAATACATTCTCCGGTGGTGCGTTGTTCCAATTTTCCATCTTTGCAATGAGTATTTTCCCATACATCACGGCATCGATCATCATGCAGCTTCTTTCTATGGACGTTGTTCCGAAGTTTGCACAATGGGCGAAAGAAGGCGAAGTTGGTAAACGTAAGATTGCTCAATTTACGCGTTATGGAACAATAATCTTAGGTTTAATCCAAGCAATCGGTACGGCTGTTGGTTTCAATAGAATGTACGGAATGCAGATGATACCAAACGCGACCATGACGGATTACGTAGTGATCGCCATTGTTTTGACAGCTGGTACCGCATTTCTCATGTGGCTCGGTGAGCAAATCACTGAGAAAGGTATTGGCAACGGTATATCCATTATCATCTTCGCGGGAATCGTGGCTGGTATTCCAACCCTTCTTGGGAAGATGTATGAATCACAATTTGTTAACGGTGATGGACAACTGTTCCTAGGCATTCTTAAGATGGTCATTGTTGCAATTGTGATCTTGCTAATTATTGTAGCGGTTATTTTCATCCAGCAAGGATCTCGTAAGATTCCGGTGCAATATGCGAAGCGTGTTGTTGGAAACAAAATGTATGGAGGCCAGAATACGCACATTCCACTTAAAGTGAATGGTGCAGGGGTTATCCCAGTAATCTTTGCTTCTTCATTACTAATGTTCCCAACAGTCATCGCTCAGTTCTGGGCTGATAAAGCATGGGCGCAATGGATCATTAACAATACGTCTTCTGATAAGCCGCTTGGTATGACCATTTTCGTTCTGCTTATTATCGGTTTCACGTTCTTCTACACGTTCGTTCAATTGAATCCACAGCAAATGGCGGATCAAATGAAAAAGAACGGTGGCTATATCCCAGGTATTCGCCCAGGTAAAGCTACAGCTACCTACTTGACACGAGTGATGTCCCGTATTACTCTCTCTGGTGCCATCTTCTTGGCTCTAATTGCAGTATTGCCAGTGTTCCTTGGATCGCTTGCAGGGTTCCCTCGTGAAGTACAGCTTGGTGGAACGTCGTTTCTTATCGTTGTTGGCGTAGCGCTTGATACGATGAAACAGGTTGAAAGCCAGTTGATTAAACGCCACTACAAAGGTTTTATCAATAAATAGGCAATAGGTACTGACTTAGGTCGGCACCTATTGTGCTGTTTCTTGTAAAGCAGAGGCTTAACGAATGCCATCGAAAGCATACACTTCCGACGAAAGTTAAGCCTATGCTTACCAAAAAGGGAGTGACATTCGATGAACATTCTATTCATGGGGCCTCCTGGGGCAGGTAAAGGGACGCAGGCTGAACGCATTGTAACGGAGTTCGGTATTCCTCATATCTCCACAGGCGATGCGTTTCGTGCAGCAATGCGCGAAGAAACGCCCATCGGCTTAAAGGCAAAGGAATACATTGATCAAGGTCTGCTCGTTCCTGATGACGTTACAGTCGGGATTGTGCGAGAGCGTCTCGCTCAGCCGGACTGTGAGAAAGGGTTCTTATTGGACGGTTTCCCACGCACGTTGACTCAAGCTGAGGCTTTGGACGACATGTTAGGAACACTAGGTCGCAAATTGGACCATGTCATCAACCTGAGCGTTGACCGTGAATTATTACTGGCACGTCTCACAGGCAGACGCATTTGCAAGTCTTGCGGCGCGACGTACCATGTCATTTTTAACCCGCCACAACAAGAAGGTGTCTGTGATAAGTGCCAGGGTGAGCTATACCAACGTTCGGATGATTCCGAAGAGAAAGTTGGCACACGCTTGGATGAATATATCAACAAGACAGCCCCTTTGCTTAACTATTACGGTGACAAAGGCTTGTTGCGTGATGTTGACGGGGAGAAGGAAATTGATACGGTGACGTCTGAAGTCGTATCTTTACTGCGAGGTTAAACGAATGATCATTTGTAAGTCCGAAGTGGAATTAGGCTTTATGAGAGAAGCAGGGAGAATCGTTGCGGAAACGCATCGTCTCATGGCTCAATCGATCAAGCCGGGCATTACGACTCGGGAGCTTGATGCTATCGCGGAACAATTCATTCGCAGCCAAGGGGCATCTCCTTCTTTCAAGGGATACAACGGGTTCTCTGGAAGCATTTGCGTATCAGTTAATGAAGAGCTGGTGCACGGTATTCCTGGTAACCGCGTTTTAAACGAAGGCGACATCATCAGCATCGACATCGGCGCAGAGTATCGTGGGTACCATGGTGACTCAGCTTGGACATATGGGGTTGGACAGATTTCTGAAGAGGCACAGAGATTGCTGGACGTTACAGAACGTTCTCTCTACGCTGGTTTGGAGCTAGTTCGACCAGATGAACGGTTGTACACTATTTCTCATGCAATACAACGTGTCATTGAAGATGCAGGTTTTTCCGTCGTACGTGAGTACGTCGGACATGGAATCGGTGCGAGTCTTCATGAAGAACCACAGATTCCGAACTACGGTAGCCCGAACCGTGGGCCTCGACTCAAGCCGGGTATGGTACTTGCGATTGAGCCGATGGTCGTTATTGGTGAGCGTTATGTAAAAACACTTGCAGATAACTGGACGGTCGTGACGGTGGATGGAACATGGTGTGCTCACTTTGAGCATACAGTTGCAGTAACACCGGACGGTTGCGAAATTTTGACGAGATTGCAAGAGTAGGTGAGGGGATGAATAATATTCTGAACCCGCAGATCGGGCAGTTTGTCAAAGTGGCTCAAGGCAGAGATGCCAGCAAGCTGGCTGTCATCGTTGGCTTGGAGCCTGAGCGATTTGTCTTTATCGCGGACGGGGACAAACGCAAGTTTGAACAACCGAAACGTAAAAACCTGCTTCATCTGGAGTTGCAGAAGGATATAAGCCGCGAAGTTGTCCAGAGTTTAAACGAAAGCGGACGGGTTACGAACAGCAAGCTGCGCTACGTCATTCAGAAGTATGCGGAGCAGCTGAATGAAGCAAATGCGGAATAGAAAGGAGAATCACGTTGGCCAAGGAAGATGTGATTGAAGTAGAAGGAACGGTCATTGAGCCGTTGCCAAACGCGACATTTCGAGTTGAGTTAGAGAACGGACATCAGATTCTTGCCCATGTTTCTGGAAAGCTGCGGATGCACTTTATCCGTATCCTGACGGGGGACAAAGTGGTCGTACAGCTATCGCCATACGATTTGAGCAAAGGTCGCATCACATATCGTAAGTAGCACTAGCACTCGGAGCTTCAAAGAGCGCTTGCAATGCACTTGCAAACCAACAGACTGCATGCGAGACGGTTTGACGCGTGCAACTTAAGGACTGGGAGGTATTCAGCATGAAGGTAAGACCTTCTGTTAAGCCCATTTGCGAAAAATGCAAAGTCATTCGTCGCAAAGGTAACGTTATGGTAATTTGTGAAAATCCGAAACACAAACAAAAACAAGGATAATTGAAGGGGGTGTAGCGTAAATGGCTCGTATAGCTGGTGTAGACTTGCCACGTGATAAACGCGTTGAGATCGCCTTGACATACATTTTCGGTATTGGAAAGACAACATCTCAAAAAGTAATCGCAGCAACTGGTGTGAATGCTAATACGCGTGTTCGTGATCTAACAGAAGACGAAGTAAACGCTATTCGTGAAACAATTGATAAAACGGTTAAGGTTGAAGGTGACCTTCGTCGTGAAATTTCTTTGAGCATCAAACGTCTGGTTGATATCGGATGTTATCGTGGTGTTCGCCATCGTCGTGGATTGCCTGTTCGTGGTCAACGTACGAAAACTAATGCTCGTACACGCAAAGGCCCTCGTCGTACGGTAGCAAATAAGAAAAAGTAAGGAGGGATAAGTAGCAATGGCTAAACCAAAAAAAGTCGTACGTACAAAACGTCGTGACCGTAAAAATATTGAATCTGGTGTGGCACATATCCGTTCTACGTTCAATAACACGATCGTAACAATCACGGATACACACGGAAACGCAATTTCTTGGGCAAGCTCCGGTGGTCTTGGATACCGCGGTTCGCGTAAATCCACACCGTTTGCTGCACAAATGGCTGCAGAATCAGCTGCTAAAGCAGCAATGGAACATGGTATGAAGACGGTAGAAGTATCGGTTAAAGGCCCAGGCGCAGGCCGTGAAGCTGCCATCCGTTCCTTGCAAGCTGCAGGGTTGGAAGTTAGCATGATCAAAGACGTAACTCCAGTTCCTCACAATGGCTGCCGTCCGCCAAAACGTCGCCGCGTATAATTATACGTGTGTGGCTAACGTGTCGTTTATAATGACGCCTGTTGGGAATAATGGTTGTTTAGGCATACTGCATGAATCGACCGACCGTAGGTGTTTAATGGTTTAACGCCAGCGACGTTTTGAAGGAGGGTTATATAGTGATTGAGATCGAAAAGCCGAAAATTGAAACCGTTGATGTCAACGAAGAAGGTACTTACGGCAAGTTCGTAATTGAGCCGCTTGAGCGCGGTTATGGTACGACACTTGGGAACTCCCTACGCCGTATCTTACTTTCTTCCTTGCCAGGAGCGGCAGTGACTTCTGTGCAAATTGACGGCGTACTTCATGAGTTCTCTACAATCCCTGGTGTCTACGAAGACGTTACAGAGGTTATTTTGAACCTGAAGTCCCTATCACTCAAAATTCACTCCGATGAAGAGAAAATTCTCGAAATCGATGCTGAAGGTGAAGGGGTAATTACTGCCGGAGATATTCGCGCGGATAGCGATGTGGAAATTTTGAACCCGGATCTCCGCATTGCTACATTGGCACAAGGCTCCCGTCTCCATATGCGTATTTATGCGAATCGTGGACGCGGCTTTGTCCTTGCAGATCGCAACAAGAATGAAGATCAACCTATTGGTGTCATTCCTGTTGACTCGATCTACACACCAATCTCTCGTGTTAATTACAGTATAGAGAATACGCGTGTAGGACAAGTGACGAACTACGACAAGCTTACGCTTGAAGTATGGACGGACGGAAGCACTCAACCAGAAGAAGCAGTAAGCCTTGGTGCGAAGATCCTTACAGAGCATTTGATGCTCTTCGTAGGATTGACGGATGAAGCGAAAGATGCGGAAATCATGGTTGAAAAAGAGGAAGATAAGAAAGAGAAAGTGCTTGAGATGACTATCGAAGAGCTTGATCTCTCTGTTCGTTCCTATAACTGCTTGAAACGTGCAGGCATTAATACTGTTCAAGAGCTAATAACGAAGACTGAAGAAGACATGATGAAAGTCCGCAACTTGGGCCGTAAGTCTTTGGAAGAAGTTCAAGAGAAGCTTGAAGAATTAGGATTAGGCCTCCGCATGGAAGATTAATCGGGACTTTGCTTAGAAGGAGGGGAAACATATGGCATACCAAAAGTTGGGTCGTGACTCCAGCGCTCGTAAAGCGTTGTTCCGCGACTTGGTAACTGATCTGTTCTTGTACGAGCGCATTCAAACAACTGAAGCTAAAGCGAAAGAAGTTCGTTCTATCGCTGAGAAGCTTATCACGTTGGCAAAGCGCGGTGACTTGCATGCACGCCGTCAGGTGGCTGCATTCGTTCGTCGTGAGACTGTAGATGGCGAGAAGGATGCAATCCAGAAACTATTCTCGGATTTGGCACCTCGTTATGCTGAGCGTCCAGGCGGTTATACGCGCATCATGAAATTGGGTCCTCGCCGTGGCGATTCCGCGCCAATGGTTTACTTGGAACTAGTTGACCGCGCGTAATAGCGGTAAGATGCATTTGATATAGCGCAATAACGCAGCATGAGCAGCGTGGAAGAAGGCTCCCTCGAGGAGCTTTTCTTTTTGTGTATATCGTAGACCGGAGGCAAGTATGCGAAATATCGGAATGACTGTGTCTTATGATGGCACTGCATATAGCGGCTTTCAAAGACAGCCTGATCAAGACACGGTTCAAGGACGAATCGAAGCAGCGATTACGAAGCTTACGAGCGATCAAATTACGATATCGGCATCTGGGCGTACGGATGCGGGGGTACATGCGAGGGGACAGGTGTTCAACTTTCATACGACTTCCGCTATTCCGATTGATCGCTGGGTACTAGCGATGAATTCTAGGCTGCCTAATGACATTGTCGTTCAGGAAGCTTGGGAGGCACCGTTGGACTTCCATGCCCGTTATTCGGCGAAGGTAAAGACGTATCGTTACACCATTCTAGCAGAACGCAACCCGGACTTATTCCGACGTTTATACGAGTTCCATCATCCGCGTCCACTTGATATCGAGGCGATGCGGAAAGGAATGGCTTATTTAGAAGGTGAGCATGACTATACTTCTTTTACATCGCCGAAGTCAACGAAGCAATCCAATGTTCGTACGATATTTCGCTCATGGATGGAAGTCGAGCATGCAGGAAGTGATGAAGCCGGCCGTGGTCGGATTCATTTGTTCTTAACAGGCAATGGATTCTTATACAATATGGTGCGGATTATCGCAGGGACGATGATGTGGGTTGGGGAAGGCAAACTCCGTCCTGAGGATATTCCCGTTATTATGGAGACTCTCCATCGTGATGCTGCAGGGCCAATGGCCGTAGGGCATGGTTTATTGCTGTGGAGTGTCGAATATGATGGGGAAGAAAGAATTTAGAGCTGTATAAAGAGCAAAAACGACTTGCAAATTCGAACGTTATATTGTAAAATAACATTTGTGTTTCTTTATGGCTTCCCACGGCCCCCAATAAAGAAATACGCTAATGAAAAAGCTAACATTTAAATGTAACACATTGAACGATATATACGGTTTTTGAATTAAAGCGAACAATGAATTTTGTTAGGAGGATGTTTCATGCGTACAACATACATGGCGAAACCAGCTGAAGTAGAACGTAAATGGTTCGTTATCGACGCTGAAGGTAAGACGCTTGGTCGTCTTGCTACTGAAGCTGCGGCACTTATCCGCGGTAAGCACAAGCCAACATTCACACCTCATGTTGACGGTGGCGACTTCGTAGTCATCATCAATGCTGAGAAAATTGTTTTGACAGGTAAGAAACTTCAAAACAAAAACTACTATAGTCACTCCCTCTACTCCGGTGGTTTGAAAGTGACTCCAGCTCATGAAATGCTTGCTAAGAAGCCTGAGCGTATGATCGAACTTGCGGTTCAAGGAATGCTTCCTAAAACTCGCATGGGTAACAAAATGAAGCTTCGCGTTAAAGCATATGCTGGCGCAGCTCATCCACATCAAGCACAACAACCAGAAGTTTACGAACTTCGCGGATAAATAAAAAGGAGGACAGTTTCATGGCACAAGTACAATACTATGGGACAGGTCGTCGTAAGCATTCCGTAGCGCGCGTTCGCCTTGTACCAGGCGAAGGCCGCATCGTTATCAACAAGCGTGACCTTAATGAATACTTCGGTTTGGAAACATTGAAACTAATTGTCAAGCAACCTTTGAACCTTACAGAAACAGTTGGCAAATACGACGTTTTGGTATTGGCTCATGGTGGTGGTATCTCCGGTCAAGCAGGCGCAATTCGTCACGGTATCTCCCGTGCATTGCTTAAGGCTGATCCAGAGCTTCGTCCCGCTTTGAAAAAAGCTGGCTTCTTGACTCGTGACCCTCGTATGAAAGAGCGTAAAAAATACGGTCTTAAAGCGGCTCGTCGCGCACCTCAGTTCTCCAAACGTTAATATTGGATTACAATGGGTATCAAACCTCTTCTGTGTTCACACAGAAGAGGTTTTTTTGCATACTTTAAATCAAACCTCCATGAACTTCCTCATTAAGAACGTGATCTCCCAGAAAGCGCAGCAGCAAACAAGTTTTTTCTTTATCAACAATCAGCCTTTTACCCAAAATAAGAAAAAGTTATAGATAAAGCGCATCTATTAGTCAAAAAATGGATTGACTTTACTTGAAATCAAACTATACTTATTAAGTATATAAAACACACCTAAATACTAGGAATTTAAAGATGGTGGAGGATGCGGTAATGAACTTATTGGAGAAAGAAGCTTTAATAGCTGAGAAGGCTGAGTTGTTTGAAACGTCTAGTCCCGAGGAAATCATTCAATGGGCTATAGAAACGTTTCCGAATATAACATTTGCATGCAGCTTTGGGGCAGAAGATGTCGTTCTGGTTGATATGGTACAGAAGATTAGTCCTTCAACTGATATTTTCTACCTCGATACAGACTTTCACTTCGAAGAGACCTACCACACTCGCGACCAAATACAATCTCATTACAACTTAGAATTTGTACGTGTAGCACCAGCAATTACTCCGGATCAACAAGATGAGCAGCATGGGATTGAATTATGGAAAAGTGATCCCAACAAATGCTGCAATATCCGTAAAGTAGAACCTTTAACACAAATACTGAGCAAATACGATGCATGGATTACTGGTATTCGCCGTGATCAAGCACCAACTCGTGCTAATGCTAAAAAAATTGAATATGATACGAAATTTGGTCTTGTAAAGTTCAATCCAATTGCACATTGGACTTGGGATGATGTGTGGGCATATATCCGCAATAATAATATCATTTACAACCCACTTCATGACAACCACTATCCGAGTATCGGCTGCTCTCACTGCACTAGACAAGTTATGCCTGGTGAGGATCCCCGTGCTGGACGTTGGTCAGGTACAGGCAAGGTAGAGTGTGGATTGCATAAATAATACGATACGCTATAAAAGAGTAGGGAGGAATAGAAGCATGACAGCAATACCCGCACATGGAGGATCATTAGTGGATCTTCGTGTATCTGATACAGAACGAGATGCGCTTCTAAGGCAGTTGCAGCACGCTCCAGTCATTCCGATAAACCGTTGGGCAATATCTGATCTTGATTTAATTGGCGTAGGTGCATTTTCTCCTTTAACAGGCTTTCTAAATGAAGGTGATTATCGTAGTGTTGTAGATCGTATGCGACTTGCTGATGGTACGGTATGGAGCATTCCGATAACGCTGGCGGTTGATGCTAATACAGTTAAGCTGCTATCAGTTGGTAAGATGGCAGCTCTGGTTGGTGAAGAGGATGGTATCACATACGGTTCTATTCAAGTAGAGTCCATCTATACAGTCGATCAGAAGCATGAAGCTGTACAGGTATTTAGGACAGATGATAGTGAACATCCTGGTGTGCAGAAATTATTTGAGCGTCCTAATACGTATGTTGGTGGAAGCATACGTCTGCTTGAGCGCCCCCAACCTGATCGTTTCCAAGAGTATTATTTTGACCCAGCGGAAACGCGTAGGTTATTTGCAGAGCGAGGTTGGCGTACGGTTGTTGGCTTCCAAACTCGCAACCCTGTCCATCGTGCACATGAGTATATTCAGAAAAGTGCAATGGAAATTGTAGATGCATTATTCCTTAATCCACTCGTTGGTGAAACGAAGTCAGACGATGTTCCTGCAGATGTTCGCATGAAAAGCTACGTTGCTTTACTAGAAGCTTATTATCCGAAAGATCGTACATTCCTTGGTGTATTCCCAGCGGCTATGCGTTATGCGGGTCCGCGTGAAGCGATATTTCATGCGATAGTTCGCAAAAATTACGGCTGTACTCACTTTATTGTAGGTCGTGATCACGCGGGAGTCGGAGATTACTATGGAACGTACGAGGCTCAAGAGATATTTAAGAACTTTGAAGCGAGTGAGCTTGGCATTTCACCATTATTTTTTGAGCACAGCTTCTTCTGTACGAAATGCGGCAATATGGCATCCAATAAAACATGCCCGCATGGCAAAGAAGATCATTTAACACTGTCAGGAACCAAGGTCCGTGCCTTGCTGCGAGATGGAATTTGCCCGCCTCCAGAATTCTCGCGTCCTGAGGTTGCGAAAATACTTATTGAAGGCATGGCAATAGAACCCACGACCGTATAAGCAATTAATAACAGAATAACCGAAGGACATGCGTAGTATATTTGTCCACCACTGCCCATATAGTGATTAGAGATGCTATTGGAGCGGAGGTGGACTTTTTCGTGTGGAATGACAACAATAAACCGCGGAGAACGCGTTTTTTATCTATTAATCTGGGTTCAATGAAGCAATGGTTTATTTATTTGGGCCTATTTGTATTGATTATTGGATTGCTAATCTCTGAGGCACCATCCAAGAAAAGCTGGAATCAATGGTCACTCCCATTGTCAGGTAAAGTGATTGCTATTGATGCTGGGCATGGAGGCGCGGATGGAGGCGCGGTGAGCAAACAGGGGATTATCGAAAAGGATATTAATCTTTTAATTGCCTTGTATTTAAGGGACTTCTTACAACAAGCAGGAGCTGTCGTTTATTTGACGCGGGAGGCTGACCAGGACCTTGCCGATCAGAGTACAAAAAAAATATCGAAAAGAAAGTCGGAGGATTTACAACGCAGAGTAGCTTTTGTAGAGAAAAAGAAGGCAGACGTATTTATTTCGATTCATATGAATAGTATCACTTCAAATCGTTGGCGTGGGGCCCAAACTTTTTATGCGAACCATGTTCCAGAAAATGAAGTGTTGGCTAAGTTTATACAAGCAGAAATACGTCGTAATTTAGAAAATACAGAACGTGTAGCTAAATCGGATGATCGGGGGCTATACTTGCTAAAGTCTGTAAATGTGCCTACTGCACTTGTGGAGGTTGGTTTTCTTTCTCATCCGGATGAATCTAGGATGTTAGCGGACAGTGCATACCAGCGTAAAGTTTCGGCTTCTATATATAAAGGAATTCTTCGTTATTTATCAGGAGAAAAGCTTGGTAAAGATTAGTGGTGTGCTATAATAAACGAGGATGAAGGAAACATCGCACAAGCATTAGCGCATAGAGACGAGGTGCATCTTATGATAACAAGAGAACAATGCTTAGACCTGTTGCATGGATTGCAAGAACCGATATCAGGAAAAGATTTGGTTGAGCTGCAATGGATACGTGATATTATGGTCAAACCTGAGCAAGTGGCACTTACGATTATACTGGCACCGGATGGAGCTAGCGATTCTATACGTGATGAATTGACAGCGCAAATTAAATCAAAACTAGTCAGCAGTGGAGCATCGGACGTTCATGTGCGAATTCGTTTGGCGTCTGATCAAGAGATGACGGCTGCTGGCTTGGGTCATCGGACTGCGGCTAGATCTACGGGTCAAGAGCATGCTGAACATGGCTCAATTTCCGGACAATCAGCTCCTCAAGGGCACGGAGCTGGTCTTGAACAGCTTAGTCCATTATTATCGCCTTCCTCGAATGTTGCCTTTATTGGAGTAGCTAGCGGCAAAGGTGGGGTAGGAAAATCTACTGTAACCGTGAATTTAGCTGTTGCACTGGCACGTCAAGGGAAAAAGGTTGGTATCATAGATGCCGACATTTACGGCTTTAGTGTACCCGATATGATGGGGATTGAAGATAGGCCAATTATTCAAGATGAGCAAGTCATCCCGATCGAACGTTTCGGCGTTAAAGTAATGTCTATGGGGTTCTTTGTGGAGGATAATAGTCCAATCGTATGGCGGGGACCAATGCTAGGCAAAATGCTGCGGAACTTCTTCCAAGAAGTGAATTGGGGCGCGCTTGATGTGGTGCTTATCGATTTACCGCCTGGGACAGGAGATATTGCACTAGATATCCATCAAATGATTCCGCAAACGAAAGAAATAATCGTAACGACACCTCACTCTACGGCAGCATTCGTTGCTGCAAGAGCCGGGGCGATGGCGATTACGACGAAGCATGAGATTATTGGAGTCGTTGAAAATATGGCTTACCTAGAGTGTGGAGCCTGTGGTGACAAGCAATATGTATTCGGTCGTGGCGGCGGTGGTAAGTTAGCTGAGGCGCTGCACACATCGTTATTGGCTCAGATTCCATTAGGAGCACCAGAGAACCATCCTTCGGAGCCGGATTTCTCGCCTTCTGTATATCGTGAATCACATCCAATTGGGCAATTATACAATGAATTGGCACAACGTTTAATAGATAACGGTATTGTATCTTAGTTGACTATGCGAATAGTGCAACTTACATAAAGAAGCGGACCTCTATGGGTCCGCTTTTATCATGCTAAGGAAAAGTGGGGCCGTCCATATTATTGGCCGCCTTTTTGACCTCCGCCTCCGCCGCTGTCAGAGCCGTCTCCACCACTTGAGCCACTGTCTTCTTTATCACTAACTTCACCTTCGCCGCCCTTTTCTTTCTTATTTTCTTTAGGTTGGAGTTCTTCCTTGACAGCTTTCGTCATCATTTCCATGATTTCTAGCTTAAATAAGGGACTATTCATTGCATCCTTCATTAAAGCCATTAGTTGTTTGCGATATTCAGGTGACTTTGTTACTTCCAAATAAGCATTCATGAGATCGGGTGATTTTAAAATATCGCCAACAGCTTTTTGATAAGTGGGGTCTTTTATTAAATCCTTATGAATTTGCTTGTCCTCTTTGCTAATTGTTTTAGCGAACTCTCCAGCAAACTTGGGATCTTTCATAATCTTCTCAATTACCTTTTCGTAGTCAGGTGAGACGAGTGTATCTTTGACTGCGAGCCGAATTTGTTCCTCCTGCTGCGTGTTCAGTGCTTTCGTCTGTATGGAACTTCCACCACCAGATTGAGCAGATTCGATTGCCTTCTGTCCCTCTTCAGTTTTTAAAATATCTACAACCATCGACTTTAGTTCTTTATATTCCACTTTATTTCCTGATGATTGTGGCTCTTGGCTGCATGATGTAGCTACAAGCATAAGTACAATACAAGCTATACCAAGTCGAATAAATACGGATCGCATGGATAGGTCTCCTTTCAACGTGCTGTCAGTACGAATCGGTTACAGAAGCGCCTTTATGTAGTATGGGGAAAAAATTATGAATTATGTTCGATAACGATAGTTTTTTGCTGATAACGCTGGTAAAATATGAATATTGCGGAGGTGGAGCAACTTGAACTTAAAAAAATGGTCTTACTTATTCTGGACGACGCTCTGTCTGGGTGGAGCAGTTATGTTGATAACAGGCTTGTCTATGCAGCTGTATCAAAATGAACTGTCCAATCTCAGAGGTCCTGCAGATGTACTAATGAACATTTTCCAGCTTATTTTAAGTGGTTTTACAATTAGTGTTTTTGCGCAAATGGGCTTTTTTGCTTATTTGACGCTTAATTTGCTTGCAAATGGTATGTTTAGACGAGCGTGGCCGTATATACAAGTTGTTCTTACAGTCATCGTTTTATTGGATGTCATGTTTTTACGGACTTTACTTGGACAAGAGCGGGATTTAATCCAAGATGTTGTACTAGGTTTAACCTTATTGGTGTTTTCTGTAGGAATTGGGATTGTAAAAATGAAAATAACAACGTCATCGGCATTGATTCCAACTTTGTTTTATATGATTGTTGGAACGACAATCGAAATGACGTTTGCATTGAACATGAGTCCAATTGCGACTTGGTTCTTGTTCATCCCTTTAGTAGCATGCAATGCTTATCAAATTCTTATCCTTTCACGTGTATTGGAGGGGAGAATAGGAAAGAACAAGACGAATTTACCCCAAGGAGCGGGATTCGCTACAAAAGTAGTAAAGAGCTGACCGCTATCGGTCAGCTCTTTGTTATTTGACGTTGGCAACTTACGCTCCGGCGGCATCATGCACATGGGGTTGAGGTTGAATGGGTTGAATAGTAGTGTCCTGGATCGCTTTATTATTCAGCTCTGTTTGCTGGATAAGCTCGGATACCGTAACGAACTCATAACCTTTTGCTCTTAACTGATCAATGATGGCAGGAAGGGCAAGGTGAGTTTGTTTGCATGAGTCACTGGCATGAAGCAAAATAATATCTCCGTTATGAGCACGATCAACGACACGCTTTACAATCGTATCTACGCCAGGATTTTTCCAATCTTGTGAATCTGTATCCCATTGAATGACTTTATAGTTCATTTGATTTGCTATTTTAAGTACGCGTTTATCGAAGTCGCCGTTAGGCATGCGAATGAGATTAGGCTGTTTACCGGTAAGCTCACTTAAAATAGTATGCGCCGTGCTAATTTGTTTTTTGATTTCTTCGTCGTTCAGACTGCTGTAATTCACATGCTTATGCCCATGGCTGCCTATCTCATAACCGGCATCAACCATTTTCCTGACAATCTCGGGATGGGTTTTGCTCCAAGGGGAAGATAAAAAGAATGTCGCCTTATCAAGTTTCTTTTCGGATAAAATATCGAGTATAGGTTGTGCTCGAGTTTCTCCCCAGCTAATATCAAATGTCAGTGCCACAACTTTCTTATCAGTAGGAACACTATAAATGGCTGAAGGACTGCCTTCGGAGAAGACTGTGATGTTGTCACTCTCCACCACGACGACACCGGCTGCAAACAACGCGGCGACGATGATGAAGAAGATGCGCTTTACTTTTTTACCGCTAATTACATAAAAACTGTTCATGCAGCGTGCGCTCCTCTCATATAACATGCTAAGATGCGTGAACCCAAATACTCGCATGGCTTGTCACGCTTGTTTAATACACTGTATGCTTGAGTTATAGGTAGATATGACAAACAATCATGCCCGTAGCGGGTGATTTTGTGAGATGAACAACAAGAAGGAGTGAATGGATGTGTTAAGTTGGCGCTCGTTTGCACGAACGTTAGGCGAGATAAAAGGGTATATCTTATTTTCAGCCCTTCTATTCGTAGGAAGTATAATAGTGGGTTGGATGTGGACAGGATTTCATGAGTTTCTAGATAGCCAGATATCCCAACTTGGAGAAATTGCGAAATCATTACACCAATCTGCTAATCCGATTGTGACGTTGTTTATATTTATATTCTTCAATAATGCTATCAAAGCTGTACTCGTTATGTTCTCTGGTATTGTGTTCGGAATTTTCCCACTATATTTACTAGTAGTGAACGGAATGGTATTGGGGTATTTATTCTTCGACATGCACCGTGAAGGATTGAACGTCTTCATGCAGTTTACTGTGGGTATATTGCCTCATGGCATATTAGAATTGCCGGCTATCATTATAGCTGCCGCTTTCGGTATACGATTTGGCATGTTGGCGATTCAGCGGATGACACGTCCTAAACGTGGTAGCGGGATGACGATCAAGGAATGGTTGAAGAAAACAGGAGCAGCTGCAGTGTGGATTACGATTATACTGCTTGTGGCTGCCTTGATCGAAAGTACAGTGACATTGTGGATTATGGAACTCTATCGTTCAAGCATGTAATAGAAATTGTTCAGTCTTAAGAAGAAAGTTAATTTTATTCAGATGTTTATGTGATAAAATGATGCGAATTTGTGCATAACAGTAAAGCGGTCCATCACTTGTCTAAGGTAACGCAATCCTTAGAAAGGGATTAGGGCCGCTTTTATTTCAACATAAGAGAGAAATTTTAGTTGTTGTTAGAGGAGGATAACGTCTGTGTTAGGATTCTTATTCAACGAAAAGGAATGCAAGGAGCTAGGGTATATGCTTAGAAAGGAACTTGATGAAATGCTGCTTGATCTAAGCGACAACCGTCTAGATAAAGAAGTAAGAAGAGCTATTGCTAATAGATACAGAACGGTATTTAGGATGTACGCTCGCATAGCTACGCCTAAAGATTTATCCCGTTACGTAAGGAACCATCGTATTATTCCAATGTGAAGTAAACCCTTCTTTGTAGATTACCATAAAGTGGACTGTATCAAATGATTGACGCGGGTTTGCATTTATGATAAATTATTTTTTGTTCCCTTCTGAACGAGAACGTTTGAGAAGCGGACAAGTCATCAAGTTTCAAATAAGTCAAAAACAACTTTGAAAAACTTTTTAAAAAAGTTGTTGACATAAAAGAAACGAAATGATATATTATAAGAGTCGCCGCTGAGAAACACAGCGAACGACAGCGGAAGAAAACGAATCGTAAAGATGAGTGATCTGAGCGAAATTGTTCTTTGAAAACTGAACAACGAGTGAAACGTTTGATATAAGAAATTCAGCAATGAATTTCGT
>NZ_JANIOF010000012.1 GCF_024733555.1 Paenibacillus sp. SC116
TTCTTATATCAAACGTTTCACTCGTTGTTCAGTTTTCAAAGAACAATTTCGCTCCAGATCACTCATCTTACGATTCGCTTTCTTTCACTCTCGTTCGCCGTGTTTCTCAGCGGCGACTCTTATAATATATCATTTCGTTTCTTTCGAGTCAAGCTTTTTTTAAAACTTTTTTTGAAGCTTAGTTTCGAACTTAACTTCAATCCATTTCTATTAAGCTTGTCTCAACCGCGCCTCTCAGCGGCGGAATACAAATATATCACGCTCACAATAGAAAGGCAACCCCTTTTATTAAACCACATTATTACATTTTATATAAAGGAACAAAATAGCCACCAAAGCAAGAATGTGTTCACGAGCATTTGAGATACCTCTCTTATGCTGCTACATCATTTCTAAACAAAGGTGGCCATAATCAATTACCTATCTTCCTTCAATAAATACATTAGAGTCTTCAACGTTAATGGATCTATTTACTCACTGACAACAAAGTTCTGAAACTTACTGTAATCACTTTGTCTGCATTCCAGCGTCAGTTTCGTACCTTCCTCTTCATAGCTTGTTGCAATTATTGTAGCATTTTGATTCAAGTAAGATACCGTGCCACCCTGATCGTAAGGGATAAGCATTTCACAACGCACGTAGTCTTTGAATACATTTTGGCGTATCGCTTGTATTAACTCTTCAACACCAAGCTTCTTTTTCGCAGACATATAGATGTTGCTTCCACTTGTGCTTGGAGTATCACCTTCACGAAGATCAATTTTATTGTAAGCATAGATCATCGGAATATCTTCAATACCAATCGCTTGCAGCGTTTCATTTGTAATCCGGATATGCTGCTCGTACTCAGGATTGGAGAAATCAACAACATGAATGAGCAGATCCGCTTCTTTTACTTCTTCTAATGTAGAACGGAAAGCCTTCACTAGATGATGCGGCAGCTTGCTTACGAATCCAACTGTGTCCGTCAATAAAAATGACTTATTGTCTTCAAGCTCAATATTGCGAACAGAAGTTTCAAGTGTTGCAAACAGCATATCTTTTTCAAATACGAATTTGTCTTTCGTTTCTGTAAACAGTTCCACCATCGTATTCATAACCGTTGATTTGCCCGCATTCGTATAACCGACAAGAGCCACAACCGGAACTTCACTCTTTCTGCGCTTCTTGCGCTGCGTCTGACGATGCGCAACCAACACTTCTAGCTCTTTGCTCAAAATGCTGATCTTCTCTTCAATTCTACGACGATCGAGCTCGAGCTTCTTCTCACCGACACCTTTGTTCTTCGTACCTACTCCGCCGCCTTGGCGACCTAGTGATTCACGCAAACCAACAAGTCGAGGTAACATGTATTGCAATTGAGCCACTTCGACTTGAAGCTGAGCTTCGCGCGTCCTTGCACGTTCACCAAATATATCTAAAATCAGAATCGTTCTGTCGATTACTTTACAGTCCAAGTCTGCTTCAAGGTTACGAATTTGGGATGGAGACAGTTCGTCATTGAAAATAACTAGATTGCCATCCTGCTGCTCAACGGCAGCACGCACTTCTTCCAGCTTACCTGTTCCAATATAATGAGACGTATTTATTCGGCTTAGATTTTGAATGACACTGCCTACGATTTCAACATTACATGCCGCTGCAAGGTTAGCGAGCTCTTCCATGGAATATTCAAAGTCCGCTTGGTGGTTCAGGTTCACACCGACGATCACTGCTTTTTGCTGCTGTTCTATAAGTTCTTTCATATAATCATCTCCCGTTACTTTCATTATAAGCAAGTAGTTCAGATAGAAGCTTTCCCAACTACTCACGCTTTATGAGCAAATAAAAAACACAGGCGTATGCCTGTGATTGGAGTAAACGGAATATAACACGACGACGCAGACAAATTCCATTGCCTCACACCATGATTATAATCATGAGTGGACAGCAGGAAATCGCCCAACGAAGACGCTGGTCTTCTAGATATAGCATACGAGTCATATTGCATGGCACACGCGCACACAATAGATCCACTTCACCCTACATTCTTCATAGTGTTCTATAAAGACATGCAGGCAAGTGGCGGTATGCTCAACACCAGATATTCAATCTATAGTTAAGGGTATAGAAAAAGAGGGTGCATTCGTCCCCACCCTCTTCTTGCGTTATAGCGTTTAGGGTTCCTTAAAAATAGGCAGACCAATCCCGATTACTCTGCACCTAGGCAGAGCCTTTGAGCACTATTCAGTTAGTGTCACAAACGTACAATCGAGTTCTTCCAAATTGGAAGCCTGCCTTATTAATCATCAGAAACCCTCCGTTCTCTAAAAGTTAACCATATCTTAGCATAGCAAGATACGGAAGAGCAAGTGTACTGTTCCATATCCTATTGTATGCGTTATGAAATAAGCATGTGAATCATAATAAGTTGTTTGGGCTAAAGGCCAATGAGACTTGAGCCCCATACATCATCGCGATGCTAACTACGATTCGACGAGCAAGGGTACAATCGTGCCGGCATGTACATCGATCAGTCCCAGATCAGTCAGCTTCAAGGCTGGGCTGACTGGCAGCGAATGCGTGCTGATGGACATGATCGGATTGTAGTGTTCGTAGCCGAGCGATTCCATCGCCTCGCGAAGGCGTTTGACCGCTAAGCCGAACGTATCGAGCGGCTCCTCGGAAAGAATGCCGCCAACCGGCAGCGGCACATGAGCTAAGACGTGGCCATCTGCCACGACGCAGAAGCCGCCTTGGTCGGCGATAACGGTGTTCGCCGCAAGCGCCATGTCTGCGGCATTGTGTCCGACGACGAGCAAATTGTGATTGTCGTGCGAATAAGTTGTCGCGATAGCGCCGCGCTTAATAGTGCTGCCTGTAATCAAGCCATAGGCGCGATTGCCATTGCGGCCGTAACGCTCGAATGTAGCGACAAGCCCTAATCCTTCGGACCTCTCCCATTGCAGTACACCATCTTGCACCTCAACGTCGCAGTGCAGCTCCTTCGTTGTTGTCGTTCCATTGGATACTTCCATAACACGACACTTATGAATGCCATTTTCCACATCGCCAGCTCTAGCTTGATCTCCGGCTACACCTACAGCTACGGAGAAATCATCCTCCTGCAAAGGAGATAATTTTACACTTTGATAGAAGTGTGATGGGAATTGCCCTTCTATTCGCTCCTGTTTAACGACATGCTTCGCATCATATACACAGCGTCCCCGCTTATAGACAACGTCAATTTGGAACGTGTTCAGATCAGACAGCAACACGAAGTCTGCCAGCTTGTTGGGCGCAACAGCACCACGATCATGGAGACGCATGCGCTGTGCAGGTGTATAGGTCGTACAATAAATAGCCCGCTCTGGACTCATTCCCATCGCGATTGCCTTACGGACAAGGTGATTCAAATGTCCATCCTTCACGAACGAATCCGCCATCACATCATCTGTTATGAAACAGAACAAATCCGCGACATCTTCTTCTATAAGAATACGCATTATATCCGGACGCATCGCCTTCTCTTGAATTTCTACGAACATGCCGTTTCTCATTCTATCAAGCATGCTGTCGACTTCCTGTTCCGTATGGTCCGAATCAACCCCTGCGAACATGAAACGAGCCAACTCCAAGTCTACAAGTTTCTTTGGCGTATGCCCTTCAATTACTAGATGAGGATAGTTCGTTCGAATATGATTCAAAATCTGGTTCGTCTTGCAATCTGGATCACGCAACACATCTACAGAATTCATAATCTCGCCTAAGCAGACAACACGTTCATCCTGCAACAATTTATCGATATCAGCAATCTCAATAGAACCGCCCGTTGTTTCCAACGGTGTTGCAGGCACTGAGCTGGGAATGGCGTAGAGAATATCAGCTGCGCATCCTTCACTAGCTCGAATCATCTCCTGTACACCTTCAAGACCAAATACATTGGCCATCTCATGCGGTTCGGACACAACTGTCGTCACCCCATTTTGAATAATACCGTGAGAAAATGTGGCTGGGGTAATCATCGAGCTTTCAATGTGTAAATGAATATCAATTAATGCTGGAATAAGATGTCGCCCATTGCCTGCTAGAACTTCTTTCGCTTCGAATGCCTCTTCTCCACGAGCACCCACATACAAAAATCGTCCATCCAGCACAGCAACGTTTCCCGTGATAAATCGCTTCATATATACATTGAATACGTGCACATTTATGACCAACAAATCAATTTGCATTCGTTCTGACATCATCTACGCTGCCTCCTGCCCCTGCATTAATTTTGCAAATACGAATCTTATCAAATTCTCTCAGCCCCGATGCGCTGTCTCTATATACAAGATAAACCCCTTCCTAATATAGAGAGGGGTTTATCGAGAAGAAATTGAGCGAAGAGTAAGTCCCCTCCCAAAGCATCCTTACGTTTGTACACAAGCATTCGAACAAGATAGGCTACACTTTAGTACGCACAAGTACGACCTTCTCTTTTGGCAGTACGAGCTGGACAGCTTCATTCGTCGTGAACGGAGCTTCCATTTCTCGATTGACCGTAAACGTACCTAGAGCGGTCTCTACTTCATATTGATAACTGCGACCGAGGAAGGTACTTACTTTAACCCGACCAGCAATCACGTTCCAACCTGACTCTAGCTCCGCTGCTGTCAATCCAGCAAGTCCATTCGAAAGCTCACTTTGCAAAGCAATTAACAGATCATCTGGACGAATCGCTGCTTTCATCTGCTCAACGATCGGGTGTCCCGAACGATGAACAAGGCTAAGCTTCAACCCTTGCGGGCAATCCGCTGTCACTTGTTCACCATCGACCTTCAGCCCATTAACATCAATGAAGTTATGGAAGCCGATAAAGCGAGCGACAAACTCAGTCGTCGGATATTTATAAATAACGGCTGGCGCATCCAACTGCTCGATGACACCTTGGTTCATAATGGCTACTTTATCAGAGATTGAGAAGCACTCTTCTTGATCGTGAGAGACATATACCGTTGTAATGCCTAGCTCCTTCTGAATGCGGCGAATCTCGACACGCATATTCACACGAAGATTCGCATCCAAGTTGCTAAGCGGTTCATCGAACAACAGCAGGTCTGGCTGAATGACCAGAGCACGAGCAATCGCAACACGTTGACGCTGTCCGCCGGACAATTCGCCTGGGAAACGCTTTTCGAAGCCTTCCAAACTAACGACCTTCAACATGTCCGCCACGCGTTTAGCGATGTCATCCTTGCTCACCTTGCGCAGACGTAAACCATAAGAGACATTATCAAATACGGTCATGTGCGGGAACAACGCATAGCTTTGGAATACAAAGCCGAAGTTGCGCTTGTTCACCGGCACACGCGTATAATCTTTGCCCTCGAACATAAAGCGTCCGTCCTTCGCTTCAAGAAACCCTGCAATGAGACGCAGTGTCGTCGTTTTTCCGCAGCCAGATGGACCAAGCAGCGAGATCAACTCGCCTTTTTCGATATGAAGATTGAAGTTTTTTAGAATTAGATTCTTTTCATAAGCAACAGAAATATCATTAAGCGATAACAATTCCACGTCCGTAGTCCCTCCGATGTTGAGCCGTTATTTGTTCGTAAAATAAGACAATCCCATCAAGCGCTCGATCATGACCATTAACAATCCGGTCAGCACCATCAGCAGTACCGATATCGCCGCTATCGTCGGATCGAAATAGTTCTCGACGTAGGTCAGCATTTGAATCGGCAAAGTACTCACACCCGGACCCGTCATAAACACAGAAATGTCCACGTTGTTGAATGATTCCAAGAAAGCGAGCAGCACACCTGCAATCAGTCCTGAGCGAATGTTCGGCAGCACAACCGTGAAAAATGTCTTCAAACGGCTCGCACCCAAGCTCATAGCAGCTTCTTCTACCGAGTAATCAAAGTTCGATAGACTCGAACTAATGACGCGAATAATAAACGGCAGCATCAGCACAATATGACCGATCAGCAAGCTTGTATAAATAGGAAGATTGAACTGTACGACCAAAAACTTCAGCATCGTGAAGCCCATGACTACACCCGGAATTAAGATCGGGGAAATAAAGATCGAGTTCAGCAGCTCTTTGCCACGGAATTGACCGCGGCTTAACGCATATGCTGCTGGCACCCCTAGCAAAAGGGCGATTAAGTTACCGAGTAAGGCAACGCCCATCGTTACTTTGAACGTCTCCATAAACATATCGACTTCGAAAATATTTTTATACCATTTCAGCGAGAATCCCTCTGGCGGAAACTTTAGCACAGAGCTATCTCCAAACGATGTTCCGATAATAATGACGAGCGGTCCGAGCAAAAAGATAAAGACGAGCGTCGTAAACAGAGCAAGACCGCGATGTTTGTCCTTCATGTTGCGCTACCCCTTCGGATTCAATTTGCGGGCAAGACGATTCATGAGCCCAATAATGATGAACGTTATCACGATCATAACCGTCGCTATGATTGAGGCCATGTACCAATCATTTAGCGTCATCGCATTTTGATAAAGGAATGTCGCGATAACACGCTGTTTGCCACCCAACAATTGCGGTGTCGTATATGCCGTCAAACTACCAACGAATACGAGGATACTGCCTACAATAAGACCTGGTACACACAAAGGAACGATAATGCTCATGAAGCCTTTCCAACGCGAAGCCCCAAGTGATTCAGACGCTTGCAGCAAGTCGCCATCAATATTCTCCATCACACCAACTAGTGAAATAATCATTAATGGAAGGAATAAATGAATCATCCCAATCATCATCGCTATCGGCGTATACAAAATTTTAAGCGGATCATCGATTAAGCCGATGCCTAGCAAGAACTGATTCACTAAGCCATTTTTCCCGAGAATAACCATCCAGCTGAACGAGCGCACAATCGCACTTGTTAAGAGTGGAAACAACGCCAGCATGAGCAAGATGCCTTTTGTTCTCGCCTTTGTCTTCGAGATATAGTAAGCTGTCGGGAACCCTAGCAAAATACAAACAAGCGTCGTCACGAAGCTCACTTGCAAGGTTGTCCCCAGTATCTTCAGCATGTAAGGATCGCTGAGCAGCTTCACATATCCTTCAACCGTAAACTCGCCTTCATGATAGAAGGTTGAGCCAATCGTCATAAAGATCGGAATGATCATAAAGATTGTCAAAAATAACAGTCCTGGCAGTAGTAAGAGCCAGAGGTGCACTTTCTTCATCGCTGCTTATCTCCCATTTGCTATCATAGTAAGTTGCTTAAGATGACACTTCTACCTCTTCTAATCCTTCTAATTCTTCTTGCCTCTTATCTCTTCCATATCGAACTTCTCTATTCTATTTTTCTTATTCTATTTTTTAGTCGCAAGCAATCGTTTCGAACAACGCTTTAATACGTTTCGAGCCCTACTATCTCTTTAGGACATGTAAGAAACGCTCAATAAATGCTTCTTGGTTAAGGTCCATACACACATGCACGTTAGGCTCCTTGTTCCAGCGACCTTGGAAATCGGCTACTGTCTGTCCATCACACAAGTTGCTGTTCACTTCAACATCAACGTACAAATGCTCTGTGGTTGCTACAGCACGATCGATTGCTACGGCTACTGCAAATGGATCATGCATCGCGCAAGCAGGATGTCCGTAACGCTTCGCATACATATCCATGTAATCGCGAGTACAGTCATACACCAATGGAGCTAGTGGAGCATCGCCCATCGATTCAATATGATCTCGAGTCAACAACGCTCGACGTGTTACATCAAGGCCAACCATTGTAATGTTGAATCCTGCTTGCAGAACGTTGCGCGCCGCTTCAGGATCAACGTAAATGTTATATTCCGCTGTAGGCGTAACATTGCCGAATGAAGTCACAACGCCACCCATGAAAATAACTTCCTTCACAAGCGTTGGCAGCTCAGGACATGCACGCAAAGCCAATGCCAGATTGGTCAACGGCCCTGTCATAATGAGCGTAACTTCACCTGGGCGTTCCTTAATCGTTTCTACCATAATAAGTGCAGCCTGCTTCGAAGCACGCATCGGCGGCAGCTCTAGATCAGCCAATGCACCGCCAATACCGTCATTGCCATGCACGCGATGCTCGAAATATTGAGGACGACGCAATGGACGATCCGCTCCCGGAATAACGGGAATGTTCGCGATGAGTTCTGCTTCTTCACCACGTCCCTTCTGCTCCGCTTCCTCCGCTAGTACATGAAGCACTTTCCGCGTGTTCAATGTCGCTTGAGACAGTGATACGTTGCCATTCACAGTCGTGATGCCGAGCAGATCGAATGCCCCACTCTTTACTGCCAACATAATCGCAAGCGCATCATCCACACCTGTATCAACATCAAGGAAAATCGGTGTACGGGGCTGTAAGCTTCCTGCCTCAGCAGCTCCCGTTGCGATTTCCTCTGCTCGTGTTTCCGTCATTTGTTCGTTCATTTTGTTTCGCCTCCTATGTCGTATCTCTATCGACAACTTTCGCTGTCATTCGACCATGCACGGTCGCGATGATTATACATGGAAAAGAGGCTCATGACCAACCAATTGAAAATATTTACACTGATAGTTACTCTAATTCGCGATTCCAACGATCGATCCAAGATGCCATCTGCTCGTTGACCATTTTTAGATCAAGTGTCTTCAAATTCTCGACAACATCTGCACCATACGTCATACCAAATGCCTGTGCTTCAGTAAGCTCAACATGTTTATTTGAAGGTGCGTCGACTTTATCGAGCGCATTTGCTTTTTGGACTTCCTCGCTCAAATGCCAGTTAATAAACTTCTCAGCCAATTCTTTATTTTTAGAACCTTTAACAACGTTGACCGTGTTCAATAGTGCATAAGCGCCCTCTTTCGGTGTGATGAACGCTGCATTTGGTACAGCCTCCTTTGCACTACCAAAAAACGTATCCTGCATTGGAGCAATTATTACTTCACCTTGCGCGAACATATTAGACAAGTCAGCTGACTTCGAATAATACTTCACAACACCTGGGTTAATTTCTTTTAACGCCTTGAACGCCGCATCTGCATTCATATCAGTGCTGCCTGCATGCTTGGACGCCATATCCATCAACATCGGCCCGCTCGTAATCGTAATATTTGGAAGTGCAATCTTGTTCTGGAACTCCGGCTTCCACATGTCACTCCAAGATTCTACTTTCATTTTCACTTCATCCATGTTTATTACTAAACCTAACTGCGCTACAGTGTGCGCTGGTCCCCAGCCTTCACCAAGCGGGGCCTGTGCAATGTTATATAATTGATCAATATTCGGGATGTTCTTGCGGTCAATCTTCTCAAATAATCCCTCTTCAATTCCTTGAAGCGCGTAGTAGTCGGACAAATAGATAAGGTCTACTTTGGAGCTGCCTTGACGAATTTTATTCAAACGGTCGGTGTTATTACCCGTTTCCACAACGATTTTGACGTTATGTTCCTTCTCAAATGGCTCGTACACATTTTTCTTCATTACATCTTCTGAGAAGCCCCATGTCGAAATGACTAACTCAGTCGGCTTATCCGCAGCAGAGTCATTAGAACAAGCCATCAGCATCGTGCTTAACGCAAGTACAATAACAAGAATAGAAGCGATTTTTTTCATTAGTAGAACCCCTCCTGGATGTAGTGGAACCGTACAATGTACAGTCAGAATGCCTGTGATACTGTGTTAATAGAAATCAACTTCCAATCGCATTGAACAATCCAATTTCTGTTAACGATATCACCTATACGGAATGATAGATTATGTTATCGATATCACACTAGAGAAAAAAGCGAGATTGCAGCTTTAGACCTAAAGTTGCAACCCCTATTTCCGTTCTTAATGACCACCTTGCATAAATACGTAGCGCGCCAGTACGAGAACAAACAATACCCACATCAACCAGTGAATCTTGTATTTTTGCTCGCCTTTGCCAGAAACGTTCGCAACGAATGCAAGCAGCACATAGGACAAAATACCGAACGAGATACCATTTGCGATACTGTACGTAAACGGCATGAATGTAACTGTCAAAAAGGCCGGAATACCGATGACCAAGTCTTTGAAGTTAATTTCATTTACGGACTGCATCATAAGTACACCTACAACGATCAGAGCAGCAGCTGTAGCAGAGCTTGGAATAATCGCAATCGCTGGCGCCAAGAACAAAGCTAGCAAGAAGCACACACCCGTAGATACAGCTGTCAAACCTGTACGTCCACCCTCAGCGATACCAGCTGAACTTTCTACATAAGCCGTTACTGTAGACGTACCTAACATTGCACCGCCGCTCACTGCAAGGGAATCTACAAACATCGCCTTGCCGACGCGTTTCTTCCCTTCTACTGGATTTTTCATTAATCCAGCACGGTTAGCTGTTCCAATCAAAGTTCCGAATGTATCGAACAATTCAACGAATGTGAATGTCAATATGATAGAGACGATACCTACACCCATAATGCCTGCAAAGTCAAACTGGAACATTTGTAATTCAGCCAAGTTTGGAATCCATGGTGTTTGTGAAGTATCTGAAAGACTGCTAAGATTCACTTCACCCATGAAAATACCAACTACGGTTGTACCTAGTATTCCGAATAGAATAGCACCAGGTACGCGAAGCACCATAAGAATCGAAATCAGAGCCAAGCCAATAATCGTAAGCAGCACTGGACCCGATGTGAATTGACCAAGTCCAAATACCGTTTCAAACCCTAATACAGGAGTGAATGTTCCTGCCGGAATATCTTTCACCGATTCAACGGATACGGTGAGCAATCCGCTATTTTTCAAGCCAACTATTGCAATAAATAATCCAATACCAACTGTAATTGCATGTTTCAAACCATCTGGTACTGCATCAATTAACATTTGTCTAATTTGCGTAATCGTCAGTAAGAAGAAGATGATTCCCGAAATAAATACGGCTGTTAGCGCCATCTGCCATGTAACAGGCTGTCCCGTCGACGCGGTCGACACGACGATGGTAGCAAAGTAAGCGTTCAAGCCCATACCAGGCGCTACTGCTACTGGAAAGTTTACGAAGATCCCCATTGCAATCGTAAATACCCCCGCTGCAATCGCTGTTGCCAAGAAGACCGGATACCATTCCATGCCCGTCTTACCGAATGCCGTTAGAATGTTTGGATTGACGACAAGTATATAAGCCATCGTCATAAACGTAGTGATACCTGCCATAATCTCGGTTCTAATCGTAGAGCCATGCTCCTTGATTTTGAAGAAGCGTTCCATCCGAGTTACATCCTCCCCATAATACCCCTGTTTTGTGTACTGCCCCTCTTGTAAAGCTCCCCTGACAAACAAAAAAGAACTTGAGATTAAGCTCTCAAGTTCTGACTACGCAACAGATACACTTATCACTCTTATTGGTCACACACAAATATACGATTGCATACATTCGTGTGTAATCCTGTACAGCTATGTACAGGCAACTCTGCCTATTCAGCAGGAATAGACCAAGAGTCAATGAGTAAGGTGAGGTGAACTAACGCTGCATCCACATCGAGTGAACTTGCATGACGCGTACACCTGTATCTTTCGTAGCCAGATCATTTACGGTAATCTTGTAGAAACTTCCGGGCCAATTCCCGAAATTATACGAAAAAACGATATGAAATTATCTACTCCTATTGTACGAGCGACTACGCTTTATGTCAACGTAAAATCCGAACATTATCAAAATTTAAATTGTTTACGTTCGTGTTTTAGCGTTACAGGTTTGTTAAACTGACAAGTTTCTACACTTTCTCATCGCTTACATATTCAATCACGGAACACTGATAAGAAGCACGTACTCGATGACATTCTTAAAAATAAAAAAACCGCCGAATACCTAGCACAGGTATCCAGCGGCTTTAATGTTGTTATCCTAAATTGCACATCGGTCGGCATACTCAAACACTTACTTGCGAATATATCCGCATGAAGGTGCTATATGCAAATCCAATCCTATTCCCACTCGATTGTTGCAGGCGGCTTGGATGTTACATCGTAAACGATACGGTTGACGTTCTCAACTTCGTTAACGATACGTACGGAGATCTTCTCAAGAATATCCCACGGAATACGTGCCCAGTCAGCTGTCATACCATCGATGGATGTTACTGCACGAATACCTACTGTGTAGGAGTACGTACGGGAGTCACCCATTACGCCGACACTCTTCATGTCAGGTAGTGCTGTGAAGTACTGCCAGATCTCATTATCTAGACCTGCCTTTGCGATTTCCTCACGAAGGATCGCATCAGATTCACGAACGATTACTAGCTTGTCCTCTGTTACTTCGCCCAATACGCGGATCGCAAGACCAGGACCTGGGAATGGCTGACGCCATACGATTTCACGAGGAAGACCAAGCTCTTCGCCCACTTTACGAACTTCGTCTTTGAAGAGTGCGTTAAGAGGCTCGATAAGTTTGAACTTCATGTCCTCTGGCAAGCCACCTACGTTGTGGTGAGATTTAATCGTCTCAGCAGTAGCTGTACCACTCTCTACGATATCCGTATACAACGTACCTTGTGCCAAGAAGTCGAACTCGCCAAGCTTAGCGGACTCTTCATCGAAGCAGTAGATGAACTCGTTACCGATAATTTTACGTTTTTGTTCAGGGTCGGAGACGCCTGCCAATTTGCTCATGAAGCGCTCACGAGCGTCAATTTTGATAACATTCATATCAAACTTGCCTGTGAATGTCTCCATAACGCCTTCAGCTTCGCCTTTGCGCAGCAAATTATGATCAATGAACATACAAGTAAGCTGATCGCCGATAGCACGGTGAATCAACGCAGCAACTACAGAGGAGTCTACACCACCGCTCAATGCGCAAAGTACTTTACGGTCGCCAACTGTATCACGAATTTCACGGATTTTGTCTTCAACGAACGTTTCCATGCTCCAGTTGCCTTCGCATTTACACACGTCGTATAGGAAGTTGCGGATCATTTCATTTCCGTACACAGAGTGACGCACTTCTGGATGGAATTGAACAGCATAGAAATTCTTCTCAGAATGGCTCATTGCTGCGATTGGCGCATGCTCTGTGCTTGCATCCACGCGGAAGCCAACTGGCGGTTCTACAACGAGGTCACTGTGGCTCATCCATACCGTTTGGTTGGATTCCAAACCTTTAACTAGCGCACTGTCCGGTTGGAACACGACATCTGCTTTACCATATTCGCGCTTCCCTGCACGCTGTACTTTACCTTCAAGCTGATGAGACATTAGCTGCATGCCGTAGCAAATCCCCATAATCGGAAGACCCAAGTCATAAATAGCCGTATCAACAACTGGAGAATTTTCTAGGTAAACGCTCGCCGGTCCACCGGAGAAAACGATACCTTTCGGATTCAATTCCTTAATTTTTTCTACTGGAGTGTTAAACGGCATCAACTCGCTATATACGCCTAGATCGCGGATACGGCGAGCGATAAGTTGGTTATACTGACCACCGAAGTCAAGAACGATAATCATCTCTTGCGGCTTGCTGCTCATTCATGTGCCCCCTCAAAAATAATGTTTACTATTATAATAAAATGCCGGTACCAACGTCAATTGTTTGTCCTGTGACGCGATATGTTTCCAGTAGTTACTATGCCATAACTTACCCGTTCGCATTCCCTGCATTATGTTGATGGTACTCTTTCTTCCTGCATTCGTCAAAGATAAATGTCCTGTTGAAAAATGACAGATGTACCTTTTCCATAAACAAGAAAATCCAAACCATGAAGTGAATCTTTACATATTCACATATCTCGTTCATGTTCAAATGAAGCAAGAGAAGTATTTCCGATAACTATTTAGTCCTCTTTGCACATTTTCATGGATAACATACCATTCTATCGGTGATGTCATGACATTATTGGCGATGGAGTTATCTTTATCGTCAGCATCATTTTTACCTGTTGAAAAACTACATAAAGCATAACATAAGGTGTATCCTACAGAAAGACATTTTGTGTTATTGTCCACGCAAAAGTGGACACCTAAAACTCACCAGACAATACTTCCCGCCCAAAGACCAAAAACACAATATATAGTAAATCATTTACATCATTAAACTAAATAAGCTATTTTTCTTTGAAATACGGTATATATCCCTTTCAAAAAAAGATGTCCACTTTTGAATGGACATCTTTCGTTATTTTCCTTGTATGGAGGACATTGAGTACTACGGTTCCTAAGCCTCAATAAGTTGTAAGTCGATTAGACCTTTGCGGATACCATCCTCGTGAGCAGCAGCCGTAAGGCGGTGAGCGATCTGCTTTACTTCATCCTTAGCATTTCCCATTGCTACGCCCGCTCCCACGAATTGAAGCATTTCCAAGTCGTTCAAGCCGTCACCAAATGCAGCGGCCTGATCAGGTTGCAATCCTGCTGCTTGCAAATATGCTTCGATACCTGATGCTTTTGAGCAGCCCTCATTCTGAATATCAACAGCTAGAGGGTGCCAACGAATGAAGCGCAACTGTGGGAATTCATCCACGTAGTCACTCATTTCCGTTTCTTCACAAAATAACAATCCTTGATAGACAGCATGCTCTCGATAGTATTCTGGCATGACTAATGGGACATCAATACCGAATTCAGTAAACGAATCCTTTACACGCTCATTAGCAAGCGATACTGCGGTATTATCGGTTCCAACCATGCCAAGTGCATGCCCTCTTGTGCCAGTAGAACGGCTTATTTTATCTAACATTTCAACAGGTACTGGGTCATTAATAATAACATCCCCATTTCGAACAACATAACTTCCATTCATACTTACGTACGAATGAATATTCAATTCTTCTCTTATCCATTCGAATGCATATGGAGTGCGTCCCGTTGCGATAACCGTCTCTACGCCCTGCTCCTGCAGTCGTGCAATGCTATCCTTGGCCGTTTGCGGAATGCTTCCTTCCGGATTCAACAACGTCCCATCTATATCAAAAAATACTACTTTGTACATGATTAGTGCCTCCTTTATCTCTCATGCCACGAGCCAAGAGAAAAACAAGGTCGTCACGCCCATCTGAGCTGCAAAAGCAAACGTTCAAACGGTAACGCCGACCTCGCTCTTCTCGTCTTACATATTCAAGATAAAGGATGAAACGCGTTTCAGAGCAAGCATTTTCATAATATTTTTTTTTGAAAGATAGGATTGATGATCATTACGATTACAGCTCATAATTTGAGGCTTTTGCGGAAATTGGTATACAATGAGTAAAAGAAACAACGATGAAGGTCAAAGGAAAGTAGTGTAAACGATACATAGCAGAGGTGAATGAATTGGCTAACATTCGTCAAATTGCAAAAGAAGCAGGTGTATCGGTGACGACGGTATCACGTGTACTTAATGGCCATCCCTATGTGAGCGAGGACAAGCGCCAAGCAGTTATAGAGGCGATGGAGCAATTGCAATATACTCCGAACCGAAATGCTGTTCACTTGGCAAAAGGACGAACATTTATGGTGGCGGTCATGCTTCCTTTTGCCAATCACCCTTACTTCTCAGGACTTGTTGACGGCATTGCTTATGAAGCGCTGCAGCACCAATACCGGATAATCTTGTGCCAAACCGACTATAGTATAAGTGAAGAAGAGCGTGCCCTTCAATTGCTGCGCGATAAGCTGGTTGATGGCGTCATTATTTGCTCACGACAATCATCTTGGCATGACATCAAGCCGTATGAAGCATATGGCCCTGTTGTTGCTTGTGAATATACAGAAGCACAAGAATTTTCGAGTATTTATATGGATCACTACCAGACGATGAAGCATGCGTTGGATGTGCTCATAGAGCATGGGCATCGTCGGATCGGATATTGTCTAGGGCGCCCAGATAGTTACAACAGCATAAAGCGCTTATCTGCTTATCGCGAAGCCTTGCAGCAACTTGGTGAACCTTTTCGCGCGGAATGGGGATTCCATCATTGTTACCATGTTGAAGATGGTGCGGAGGTTATACGCACACTGCTGCAATTGCAAGAACGTCCAACCGCACTGCTCGTTGCAGGCGATCAGTCGGCGGCTGGCATGATGCTTGAACTGCGTAATCATAGCGAGGCAGACGCGCAATCGTTCTCTATTATCGGGTTCGACAACTTGCCAATTGCTAAAGTGCTCGGCCTGACTACGTTTGATCTTTCGAGCTATGATATCGGACGGAAAGCTTTTGAGCTGTTTAAGCACCAGCTCGATCATCCCGATGATCCACCTGAACGACATGAACTGCCGTTTCGCATGATTCATCGCTCAAGTGTGTATCGGGTAAACACGTAACCTGCAATAAACGAATGCAAGTTATTTACTCAACAATGTAGATTAAACCAAGCAATCATCTTTTAAAAAGCGCAGCAGACACCATTAAAAGTCTGCTGCGCTCCGCTTTTTATTGGGAAATAATTCAGAACAGATACGCCCAAATTCATCTTCGTGTTTCGGACGCTCATTTACAGCTGCATATAGCATTTCATTGCTGTATGCGATCAACTTTTCTAATGCCAACCGTTCGCTAGAGGTAAGTTTACTGCCCATTTTCTCGCAGCCGGCATGTACATAATGCTCTAATGTCATTCCAGGCAACCGCTCCCCAAAGCGGCGTTGAATGATAGTCCAAGCCAGTTCACCTACATGTAATGCACGGCTTCTGCTGTAATCTCGCTGCTGCTTACGAAGCAAGCGGCGCAGCGTCCATAATGGATATTTACGCGAAATGTTTGCCATAAACCATCGAACTAGACATCCTATCACAACAAGCAGCGCGACTGCTGCTATGCTCACAGATATAGGATAAGCCAACCACAGTCGTACCCAACCATCCGTCTGCCAAAATATCATTATCGTTGATGGCCACGCTGT
>NZ_JANIOF010000013.1 GCF_024733555.1 Paenibacillus sp. SC116
AACGACAAGAACCTGTTCGACTTCGGGCCATCCGATACGTGGACGCTGTTCCACTCGTTCTGCTTCGATTTCTCCGTCTGGGAAATGTACGGAGCGCTGCTGTATGGAGGCAAGCTGGTCATCGTACCACCGCTCACGGCGAAAAATCCGGCTGATTTCTTGGCACTGCTGGACCGCGAACAGGTCACGATTTTGAACCAGACGCCAACGTACTTCTACCAGCTGCTGCGTAAGGTCTTGGCGGATCATCTATACGATCTGCGGATTAGGAACGTCATCTTCGGGGGCGAAGCGCTCAGTCCACTGCTGCTCAAGGGCTTCAAGACGAAGTACCCGGAGACGAAGCTGATCAATATGTACGGCATTACCGAGACGACGGTTCATGTTACGTATAAGGAAATCACGTGGGTCGAAATGGAGGCGGCGAAGAGCAATATCGGGAAGCCGATTCCGACGCTAAGCGTGTACGTCCTTGATGAAAACCACCGCCCTGTGCCGATCGGCGTAGCGGGCGAAATGTATGTGGCCGGGGATGGCCTTGCGAGAGGCTACCTGAACCGTCCGGATCTGACGGCGGAGAAGTTCGTCGATTCCCCGTTTGCGGAAGGGGAAAAACTGTACCGCTCCGGGGACTTGGCGGCTTGGCTGCCGGACGGCAACATCGAATACTTGGGCCGGATCGACCACCAGGTCAAAATCCGCGGCTACCGGATCGAGCTGGACGAAATCGAGACGCAGCTTCTGAGGATCGACGCCGTGCAAGAAGCCAAGGTGCTCGACCGCGACGACGCTAACGGCCAAAAGCAGCTTGTCGCTTACTACGTCGCGGAAACGAGGCTGGCGGCGCATGAACTCAAGGAGGAGCTCGCCAAGCAGCTTCCGGGGTATATGATTCCTTCGCACCTCGTGCAGCTTTCGCAGATGCCGTTGACCCCGAATGGGAAAATCGACCGCAAAGCGCTGCCCGCGCCGGAGGAAGCCGCGGCTGGAGGAGCGGAATATGTCGCGCCGAGAACGCTGCTCGAAATGAAGATCGCCCGCGTCTGGCAGGATACGCTTGGCATTCCACAGGTCGGCGTAAAGGATAACTTTTTTGAGTTGGGTGGCAATTCGTTAAGTCTGATGAGGCTCGTTCAAGCCGTTTACGATGAAACGGGCATTGAGATACCGTTGAACCGTCAATTCCATCATGTAACCGTTGAAGCTATGGCTTTCGGAGAGGGGGATCTGGGCCTGGATAAAGGGGGAGACTCCTTCATTAAGCTGAATAAAGCAGGAGATCTGAACGTGTTCTGCTTCCCTCCGGGCAGCGGCTTCGGCATCGGTTACCGAGAGCTCGCAAGTAGGCTCGACGGCTGGTTCGTGCTCTACGGCATTGATTTTATCGACGATGCTGTCGATTACGAGGCCATGCTGAGCCGTTATGTGGACGAGATCGTCCGCATCCAGCCGGAAGGACCTTACGTGCTGCTCGGCTACTGCTTCGGAGGCAACCTGACATTCGAGGTAGCCAAAACGATGGAGAAAAGAGGGTATTCCGTAACGGATGTGCTCATGGTGGACTCGTGGATTAAGGACACGCTGACGCCCTCTGAAACGTCGGAGAAAGAGCTTGAAGAAACGCTTGCCGATTTCGACGAAGAAGAGAAGGAATTAATGAGCAACCCACTCGTGCGGGAGCGTGTTCATCGGAAGGTCAAAGCAACCTTGGCGTACGAAGCGCAGCTTATTAATTCCGGCACGATCACTGCCCGGATTTACGAACTGATTGCGAAGGACAGCGAAGCGTTCCGCCTGGAGCACCAATTGCCGTCCTGGCGGAGGGCAACGACGCAAGCTTACGCCGATTACCGGCTGGAGGGCGCGCACGAGGAATTGCTGGAACTCGCACGTGTGGATGAAACGGCCGTTGTCATCCAGGACATCTTAGAGCAAGTCAAGCGGCAGATCGAAGCGGAGGCTGGGGTGCTGCATGGAAGCTGACCGACAGCCATCTGTTCAAGAACAAGGCACAGCGGCGCCTTCCAAGCGCCAAACCGCTTACGCTACTTGGAAAGCGTTCCGCTGGTTGATGTCCTATGTAAGCCATCACAAAGGCTGGATGATCGTCGGTACCTTGTCCGCAATTGCCGCCGCCGTTATCGAGATATGGACGGGAAGTTTGATCGAGCAGCTGACCACCCAGGCCGAGAAGGGGGCTGGGCCAATCGTTCTGCAAATCGTGTACATGGTTTTTGTGGTCATCTTGATCGGTGTGCCAGCGAAGTTTTTCATGAGCTTCGGCGTGGAGCGAAGCAGCGCCTCTGCGGTGCAGGATATCCGCAACCATGTCATGCGTCATATCGGCAAACTCCCGGTCTCCTATTTGGAAAAGCAGCACTCCGGCGACGTGTTGTCGCGGATTAACAACGACCTTCAGCTTATCCAGCAGTTTATGATTCGGGACCTCGCCCAGTGGTTTTATCATCCGCTATTGTTCATCGGCTGTTTCGCTTATTTGATCTACCTCCAATGGGAGTTGATGCTGTCCAGCCTGCTGTTATTTCCCGTAGCGCTGCTGGTTTCCCAATGGATCGGCAAGCAGCTGGAGCAGTTGACGGAGGAAGCCCAGGCAAACATGGGCCGAATGAACGTCAATCTCCAAGATACGCTTGGGGGTATGCCTATTGTAAAAAGCTACCTGCTATCCGGCATGTTATCTCGCTCCTACCAAGTGCTGCTGCAATTGACGGCTCAAAAAAAGCTAGCCGTGAAAAAGCGTGAAGCCTGGGTCAACCCGCTGCTTTCCACGCTGATGATCAGCCCGATTATTTTCGCCGTCAGTTATGGAAGCTATTTGATCTACAACGGGCAGCTAGGCGCAGGAGAGCTGATCGCCTTCCTGTACTTGCTGAATCTGTGTCTGGAGCCGCTGGAGCATATTCCCGAGCTCATCATGCGGACGTTCGAAATGGCCGGTGCCCTGAGAAGGGTCTCCGAAATCGTCGAGCAGCCGACCGAAACGGAAAATGGCCGTTCGCTCCCGAAAGCGAGCGCCGCCCCCATCGAGTTTCAGAACGTAACCTTTGGGTATGAGGAGAGCTCCCCGATCCTGCGGAATATTAGCTTCTCGGTGCCGGAAGGGAAGACGATCGCGCTTGTCGGAGCGAGCGGCGGAGGGAAGAGCACGGTGTTTAAGCTTGTATGCGGCTTTTATCCGCTTTCTGAGAACCAGGGTGAAATCCGCGTGTTCGGCAGCCTTATACACGGCGCCGATCCGGAGCAGCTTCGGTCGCATTTTTCCGTGGTAACCCAGGATTCCTATTTGTTTAGCGGCACGATCGCCGAAAATATTGGCTACGGGCGGGAAGAAGCATCGATGGACGAGATTATCGAAGCCGCCAAAGCCGCTCAGGCGCATTCCTTCATTATGCAGCTTCCCAGCGGCTACCAGACGTATGTCGGAGAGCGCGGAGGCTTCTTGTCCGGCGGGCAGCGCCAGCGCATTGCAATGGCCCGGGCTTTTCTGAAGGATTCTTCCGTTCTGCTGCTGGACGAGCCTACGTCGGCTCTTGATCCGGAGTCGGAAATCGCGGTTCAGGAAGCGCTCAACGTATTGATGAAGCAGAGAACGACGATGGTTATTGCCCACCGGCTTTCTACCGTACAAAACGCCGACGAAATTTGGGTCATGGAACAAGGAAAAATTGTTGAAAATGGAACTCATGAACAATTGCTGGAGATGAAGGGACTGTACGCCCAGTCGTACTACCAGGAATTTACCGAGTCTGCCGAACGCAGGGAGGTGGCGTACAGATGAATAAGGGCGGATGGCTCTCGCAAGTGAAAGAACTCGGCTACTTGCTGACGTTTATGAACCGCAAGCGCAAAACCCAGTACGCCATTGGGCTTGCCGTAACGGCGCTTACCCAGACATTGTTCCTGATCGCCTTCAGTTTGGTCGTACATAACTTGGTTGATTTCGCCGTGTCCCGAGATACGTCTCTGATGGTGGAAGCCTTTATTATTTTGGGAGTGGCCCTGTTCCTGGAAAATATGGTTTCTCCCTGGTTCATTTACTTATACCAGCGCAGTGTCGAGCTGACTGTGCTGAATATCCGCGAACGTCTTTATGACAAGCTGTGCCGGCTGCGGCCGAGATTCCTGGAGCAGACGCACCATGGGGACTTGCTGTCGCGGGTGAACAACGACGTAACGACCGTTGAGTTTACATTCTCGCAGGTGTACTTCGTTTTGCTGCTTCAAGTTGTCTTTTGCATTGGCTCCATTGTCTCCATGGTGTTGATCGATTGGCGGATTGCCGGCGTATCCTTCGTCATTTTGCTGCTGTCCTCCGTGGTCAGCTTGAAATTTGCGCGGGACATTCGCGCCTTGTCCGAACAAGGCTTGCAAACGCTCGGTAAAATGACCGAAAAATTCAAAGATTTTATGGGTGGCATTCAGATTGTGAAGTTGTTCCGCATCCGCATGATTTACGGCCAGTACGAGGCGTTGAACGAACAAATGACGCAGACGCTTAGGCAAACCGCGCAGAAGAACGGCATGCAGGCTGCGGTGAACCATTTTATCAGCTATGTCACGTTCTGCGGCATCATCGTCATCGGCAGTCTTCTTTATGCCTACGGACTGATGGGAATGGGAAGCGTCGCCGCCCTGGCGGTTCTGCAAGTGAATCTGACGCACGCCTTGTTGAACTTGGGGATGGTTCTGTCGATGACCCAAAATTCGCTCGCGGGCGCTCACCGGATTCAAGAGGTACTAAGAGAGGAAGAGGAACCGGAGCGTCTGGGATCTCCTCACAGCGAGCTCGTGTCGGAGGCTGTGGTGGAGTTTCGCGATGTAGAATTTTCCTATCAGGCGGATAAAAAGGTGCTTGTCGACATGTCCATGCAGGTGTTTCCGGGCCAGGTCGCCGCTATCGTGGGGGCTAGCGGCAGCGGCAAAAGTACGCTGATTAAGCTGCTGCTCGGCTTTTATCCTGTGGACAGCGGAGAAATCCTGCTCCAAGGCAAACCGTTCGGCCATTACACGCTGGACGAAATCCGCAGGCAGATTGCATACGTTCCGCAGGAGCCGTTCTTGTTTACCGGCACGATTGAGGAAAACATCCGCTACGGCAACCCGGATGCAACGGATGAAGAAGTGATCGAAGCGGCCAAAGCGGCGTACGCTCACCATTTCATTCAGGAACTTCCTGAACAGTATAAAACACCGGTGGGAGAGAGAGGAGCGTCGTTGTCGGGCGGACAAAGGCAGCGAATTTCAATCGCCCGGGCGATTCTCAAAAACGCCCCTATTCTGCTGCTGGACGAAGCGACTTCCGCGCTGGATAACGAATCCCAGCATTGGGTACAGCAGGCTCTGAACGTATTGATGAAGGGGCGAACTACCATTCTGATCGCCCACCGTCTCAGCACCGTGGAACATGCGGATTTGATTACCGTCATGAACCAAGGGATGGTCGTCGAGCGGGGCCGCCATCAGGACCTGCTGGCGCTCGGGGGTTATTACGCCCGGCTGTACGGCTAGACCCGCTTTATGGCGGGAGGCTTCCTGCATGCGAATGTGACAGAGTCTTTTAGCAATCCAAGGTATTACTTTATAACTGGTATTTACCAGAAAACGTAGACACGAAAAAGGGTGAGAGTCCGCAGGAGCCGTTCTGTGAATGGCCTGCGCGGTTCTTCTTAAGAGTGACTAAGTGACATCTAGGTACAAAGCCTATCTATAAAGAATCTCTAAAACGGGAGTGTGTCGATGTGAGAGAGAATACCAACGAGCAATATGGATTAACGCAAGCCCAGCGCCGAATATGGTTCATGGAAATTATGAATCCGGGAACGTCCATTACGATTCTTTCCGGAACCTACCAAATTACGGGCGAGATCGACACACAGCTTCTGGAGCAAGCGACGGCAGAGATCGTCAAAACCTATGATGTTTTCCGAATCCGCATTAGCGGGGATTTGCAAAATCCAATGCAGTGGTTCGAAGAGCCGGAGAATGTCCAAGCCAGGATAAGCCGCCTCGAAATAGGCACAACCGAACAATTCTATGCTTGGGTGAAAGAAGTAAGCGAAAAACCGGCTAGCGTGTTTGACGAACACCTCTACCAATTTACGATTATCCATTTTGCGAACGGCCAAGTATGGCTTAATTTGACGGTAAATCATATTATCGCCGACGGCTTGTCCGTCAATGCTTTGCTGCATGCGGTGATGGAAAAATACCTGGAATTGCGCAAAGGCATCTCCAGCAGTTATCAGGCTCCTTCCTATCTGGATTATATTTCCGAGGAGCGTGAATATGAACAATCGCAGCGTTATCAAAAAGGCAAGGAATACTGGCTGACGAAGTACAACACTTTGCCTGAAACGACCGGCATTAAATCGTATCCGCCATTCTTGATCGGCAGCGAATCCAATAAACTGGAAATCACTTTGGACGGTTCCCGGTACGAACGCATTCTGGACTTCAGCGAACAATATCAGGTCAGCTTATATACGTTATTTCTGTCCGCTATGTACGCCTTATTGTACAAGCTGACCGACAGCACCGATGTTCCTGTCGGCACGGTCTTCGCCAATCGCACCAGCAAGAAGGAAAAAGAAACGATCGGCATGTTTGTCAGCACCGTGGCTACGCGGATTCGTCTGAATCCAGACGGGCACGTGCTTTCCTTGCTCCAAACGGTTTCCAAGGAAAATACGGCGGATCTGCGTTATCAGAAATACCCTTATAACCAATTGATCCAGGATTTACGCGAACAACACGGCCGCAACGATCTTTCTGGGCTGTTCCGGACGTCTCTGGAATATCTACCTTTGAAAATCATGGAGTACGAAGAAATCAAGGTACACCTGGAGGCTCACTTCGCTAGGCACGAGATGGACGATTTGCTGCTGCGCTTTGACCATATGCTGAATGAAGGTCATGTCATTCTCCATGCTTCCTATCGTACTGGCCTGTTCGAGACGGCCGAGATTGATCGGATTATGGAACAGTATGTAACCGTTCTGGACCAGTTTCTTCAGAATCCCGAACTGCCGATACGCGAGATCTCTCTGCTGAGCGATGAGGAGAGATACCGGATTCTCAACGTTTTTAACCCGCCGGTGGCAGGGCTGAGCGAGGGAGAAGCGTTTCATCGGTATGTTGAAAAGTTTGCCCGGGAAATTCCGGATCATCCGGCAGTCGTCTACATGGACAAACAGCTGACCTACGGCGAATTGAACGAACGCGCCGAGCGGCTGGCTTCTCTCCTTCGCGAACAGGGAGTGGGAAGGGAGACGATTACGGGGATCTGGGCGGAGCGTTCGGTGGAACTGCTGGTCGGGGTGCTCGCCGTTTGGAAAGCCGGCGGAGCCTATGTACCGCTGGATCCCGATTATCCGGCGGAGCGGATTGAGTACATGCTCAGCGATAGCGAAGCATCGGTGCTGCTTACGCAGCGTCATCTGTTGGAGCGGGCCGGAGGTTGGTTGGCCGATGACAGGCTGAAGCTTCAAGCTGTCTATGCCATGGACGATGAACAGATTTATAACGGGGATGCCTTAGCCGTGGAATTTGAATCTGCCAGCAGCGCCCCGCAAGACTTGGCTTATGTGATTTACACCTCGGGTACGACGGGACGCCCGAAAGGCGTCATGATCGAGCACGGTAGTCTCGTGAATACGGCGGATGCGTACCGTCGCGAGTACCGGTTGGATCAGTTCCCAGTGCGGCTGCTGCAGTTGGCCAGCTTCTCGTTTGACGTGTTCGTCGGAGACATCGCACGGACGCTGTATAACGGAGGTACGATGGTGATTGTACCGAAGGATGACCGGATTGATCCGAACCGCTTATACAGCTGGATTCGGGACCAAAACATTACGGTATTCGAATCGACGCCTGCGCTCATCCTGCCGTTCATGGAGCATATTTTTGAAGAAGGGCTGGACGTTAGCTCCATGCAGTTGCTGATTACCAGCTCGGATGCTTGCAGTGTCACCGATTATCGATTGCTGCAGGAAAGATTCGGCGGACAATTCCGTATCATCAACAGCTATGGCGTTACCGAAGCGGCCATTGACAGCAGCTTTTACGGTGAGCCGCTGGATAAGCTGCCACCGTCGGGCCATGTACCGATCGGCAAAGCTTGGCTGAACGCCCGGTTTTACATTGTCGATGCCTCGTTAAATCCGGTTCCTGTAGGGGTTCCGGGCGAGCTTGTCATCGGCGGAGCAGGGGTGGCGCGCGGGTACTGGAACCGTCCGGACCTAACCGCCGAGAAATTTGCGGACAGCCCGTTTGCGCCGGGCGAACGTCTGTATCGGACAGGCGATTTGGCCCGCTGGCTGGAAGACGGCAACGTCGACTTCATCGGTCGGATCGACTATCAGGTGAAAATTCGCGGGTTCCGGATTGAACTCGGCGAAATTGAAACGGCCCTGCTGCGTTTCCCAGGCGTCAAGCAGGCTGTAGTGACCGACCGTGCGGATGAGCAGGGGCAAAAGTATTTGTGTGGCTACGTGGCGGGGGATGCTTCCATGCAGTTGAGCGATCTGCTGTCCCAATTGAAGCAAGAGCTGCCGGCCCATATGATTCCGGCCCGGCTGGTGTCTCTTGATAAGCTTCCGCTCACACCGAACGGCAAAATTGACCGTAAAGCGCTGCCTGAACCGACCGGAGAGGTAGAAGCAGGCCGTGAGTATGTGGCTCCTCGCACAACGCTGGAAACAAGACTTGCTCTCATTTGGCAGCAGGTGCTGGGTATTGCGCGAGTTGGAGTCCAAGACGATTTCTTTGACCTGGGTGGTCATTCCTTGCGGGCCTCCACGCTTGTTTCCAAGATTCGAAAAGAGCTGCAAGTCGAGGTTCCTCTGCGGGACGTTTTCCGCTACACCACGATCGAACAGCTGGCCCAAAGAATCGGCGGTTTAAAGCAGCAGGAGACGTATGAGATTACAAAGGTGGCTGAGGCCGAGTACTATCCGGTTTCATCCGAGCAAAAGCGTCTGTACGTCCTGCGTCAGCTTGACGGAGCCGAGCGCAGCTACAATATGTCGGCGGCTCTTCTTCTCGAAGGCAAGCTGGACCGCATGCGCACCGAGTACGCTTTCCGGGCGCTAATTCAGCGCCATGAGACGCTGCGTACTGGGATCGAGCAGGTTCAAGGCGAGCTTGTACAGCGCATCTATGACGAGGTGGAATTTGCTGTGGATTATTTTCAGGTGAGCGAGCGGGAAGTAGACCAAGTGGTGGAAGCTTACTATCGCCCGTTTGATCTGACCAAGCCGCCACTTCTCCGCATCGGCCTGATCGAAGTCGCCGAGGATCGCTACATTCTGCTGTTCGATATGCACCATATCGTCTCTGACGGCATTTCGACAGCGCTGCTCTTCGACGAGTTCAGCCGCCTGTATCGGGGTGAGGAGCTGGCCCCGCTGCGCATTCAATACAAAGATTATGCCGTTTGGCAGCATTCCGAAGCCTACGGGCAGATGCTCCAGCCGCAGAAGGAGTACTGGTTGGAACAGCTTTCGGGTGAGCTGCCGGTCTTGGAGCTGCCGACGGACTACCCGCGGCCTGCGGTGCAAAGTTTTGACGGCCGAACCGTGAAGTTTTATATCGGGAAAGAGCGGACAGAGAAGCTGAAAGAGCTGGCAGCACGGACGGGGACGACGCTGTACATGGTGCTGCTGTCTGCTTACTCCATCCTTATGCATAAATATTCGGGTCAGGAAGATCTGATCGTGGGAACGCCGATTGCTGGAAGAACGCAGGAAGAAGTGCAGCCGATCGTAGGGATGTTTATCAACACGTTGGCCATTCGCAGTCGTCCGGAACGTTCCAAGCCGTACCTTTCGTACCTGGAAGAAATCAAGGACATCACGCTCGGGGCTTTCGAAAATCAAAATTATTTGTTCGAAGACTTGGTGGAAAGTCTTCACATTCCGCGCGCGACTGGCCGGAATCCGCTCTTTGATACGTTCTTCGCTCTGCAAAATACGGAGAACGAGCAAATTGTCATCGAGGGGCTGGAGCAATCGTTTTATCCGCTGGAAAACCTAACATCCAAGTTCGAGCTGCTCCTGGACATTTCGGAGCTGGACGGTCAGCTCGAATGCCGGTTGGATTACGCTACGGCTTTGTATAAACAGGAGACCGCGGAGCGGTTCGCCAGACATTATGACAAGCTGCTCGAAACCATCGCAGCAGCGCCGGACGGGGATATTGCCTCGCTGGAAATGCTCACGGAGGAGGAAATCCGCGAGCTGGTGCGCGGTTTCAATGATTCGGAGGCGGACTACCCGCGGCAGCAGACGATTCACGGCTTGTTCGAAGAGCAGGCGGAGCTTTACCCGAACAACGTGGCCGCCGTCATGAATGAGCGGCAGCTGACCTACCGCGAGCTGAACGAGCGATCCAACCGCCTTGCGCGGACGCTGCGGGAAACGGGAGTAGAAGCGGACCAGCTGGTAGCGATTCTGGCCGAACGCTCGCTCGATATGGTCGTCGGCATTCTGGCGATTCTCAAAGCGGGCGGAGCCTACGTGCCTGTTGATCCCGACTACCCGGAGGAGCGCATCCGCTTCATGATCAAGGATTCGGGCGCGCCGTTGTTGCTGATTCAAAAGCATCTGCACGAGAAGACCGACTTCGCAGGAACGCGCCTCGAATTGGACGATTTCGTTTGGGACGACAGAGGGGCG
>NZ_JANIOF010000014.1 GCF_024733555.1 Paenibacillus sp. SC116
ATCGGCAAAGCGTGGCTGAATGCGAAATTCTACATCGTGGACGCGCATCTGAACCCGGTGCCGGTCGGGGTGCTGGGCGAGCTGGTCATCGGCGGAGTCGGCGTGGCGCGCGGGTACTTGAACCGTCTGGAGCTGACAGATGAGAAGTTCGTAGACAGCCCGTTCGCCACGGGCGAGCGGCTGTACCGCACGGGAGACTTGGCGCGGTGGATGGAAGACGGCAATGTGGACTTCATCGGCCGGATCGACAACCAGGCGAAAATTCGGGGCTACCGGATCGAGACGGGCGAGATCGAGTCGCAGCTGCTGCGGGTGGAAGGTGTGCGCGAAGCGGTGGTGCTGGTTCGAAGTGACGCGAACGGGCAGAAGATGCTATGCGCGTATTACACGCTGGATACCGGAGTGGAGCTGGCGGTGAACGATCTGCGCAGTGCGCTGGCGCAGGAGCTGCCGGGCTACATGATTCCGTCGTACTTCGTGGAGATGGAGCGTTTGCCTCTGACGCCTAACGGAAAGATGGACCGGAAGGCGCTTCCAGCGCCGGAAGGGGAAGCGGGAAGCGGAACGGAGTACGTCGCACCGCGCAATGAGCTGGAAACGAAGCTGGCGGTGATTTGGCAGGAGGTGCTGGGGCTTACGAAGGAGATTGGCGTTCACGACAACTTCTTCGACATCGGCGGTCACTCCCTGCGGGCGACGACGCTGGTCAGCAAGATTCATAAAGAGTTGAACGTGGATTTGCCGCTGCGCGACGTGTTCCGTCATTCCATGATTGAGAGCATGGCAGCCGCCATTTCCCGGCTGGATGAGCAGAAATTTGTTTCCATTCCGGTGGCAGATGACCGGGAAGTGTACCCGCAATCTTTTGCTCAAAAACGTCTCTTTATCCTGAATCAACTGGAAGGCGCGGAGCTTAGCTACAACATGCCGGAAGTGATGCTGCTGGAGGGTGCTTTGGACCGGGCAAGGTTTGAAGCATCGTTCCATAAGCTTGTGGCGCGGCATGAAATGCTGCGCACCGGGTTCGAAATGGTGGATGGCGAAGCATCGCAGCGGATTTACCAGGACGTGGATTTTGCCGTGGAGTTCTATCGAGCAGATGAGCAAGAGGCAGAAGTGACGGTTCGCCGTTTCGTCCGTCCGTTTGACTTGGCGAAGCCTCCGCTGCTGAGGGTAGGCCTTGTCGAGCTGACTCCTGAACGCCATATTCTAATGTACGACATGCATCATATTATTTCCGACGGCGTCTCGATGGAAATCTTTGTTGAAGAATTCGTCCGCTTGTACGGCGGCGAGCAATTGGAGCCTCTGCGCATTCAGTACAAAGACTACACCGTTTGGCAGCATTCGCAGGAGCAGAAGGAACGACTTCAGCGTCAGGAGGCGTACTGGCTGGACATGTTCCAAGGCGAGCTTCCGGTGCTGGAAATGCCGACCGACTATCCGCGTCCGGCTGTACAGAGCTACAAAGGCCAAACGCTGGAGTTTTTCTTCGACGCTTCAAAAACCGACGGTCTGAAGAAACTGGCTTCGGAAACGGGCACAACGCTGTTTATGGTGCTGCTTGCAGCATATAACGTGCTCCTGCACAAATATTCAGGTCAGGACGATGTGATCGTCGGTACGCCGATTGCCGGAAGGAATCATGGAGATGTGCAGCCATTGATCGGGATTTTTTTAAACACGCTGGCTATCCGCAGTTATCCGGCTTCGGAGAAGACATTCCTGTCATACCTGAACGAAGTCAAAGAAACGACCCTCCACGCCTTCGAGCATCAAAACTATCCGTTCGAAGAATTGGTGGAGAAGGTGCAAGTCACCCGTGATTTAAGCCGCAATCCGCTCTTCGACACGCTGTTTACGATGCAGAATACGGAGAACGAGGAATTTGAGCTGGAAGGGCTTCGCCTGATTCCTTATCCGAGCGCACTGGATACCGCGAAGTTTGATATCAGCTTGGATGTGGGCGAGGAGAACGGCGGCTTGGATTACAGCTTCGAATATGCGACGGCTCTCTATAAAAGGGAGACGATCGAACGGCTGGCGAAACATTACGAGCAGCTGCTCATAACGATCGTAAGCCGTCCGGATGCGAAGATCGCCGAGCTGAACTTGCTGACGGCAGAGGAAAAAGAGCAAATTCTCGGCGCGTTTAACCCGGCGCAGCCGGAAGTGGCTCCTGCGGCGGCGTTCCACAGGCTGTTCGAGGAACAGGCGGAGCGCACGCCGGAAGCGGAGGCCGTCGTGTACGAGAATGACCGGCTTACGTATGCGGAGCTGAACGAGCGGGCGAACCGCTTGGCGGCTACGCTGCGCGCAAGCGGCATCGGCCGGGAGTCGATCGTCGGCATTCTCGCCGAGCGTTCGGTGAACTTGCTGGTGGCAGTGCTGGCCGTCTGGAAAGCGGGCGGGGCGTATGTACCGCTCGACCCGGATTATCCGGCAGACCGTGTGCGGTTCATGCTCGATGACAGCGGAGCGAAGGTACTGCTGACGCAAACGCCGCTGCGAGAGCATGCCGAAGCATGGGTCGGCGAAGAGAAGCTGGCGCTGGCGGCGGTGCTGTACCTGGACGACGAAGCGTCGTACAGCGAGGAGTGGGCGAATGCGCCGATTTTCTCCGGCATGGTCTCTGGTATGGCCTCCGGCAAGCTGACGGATGCTGTGGACGACGGCGATGAGAGCCATCAGAAGGTCGGCACCGACAGCTTCCATGAAGCCCGTCCGGAGGATCTGGCGTACGTGATTTATACGTCGGGAACGACGGGCAAGCCGAAGGGCGTGATGATCGAGCACCGCAGTCTGGTGAACACGGCGGCGGGCTACCGGCGGGAATACCGATTGGATCAGTTCCCGGTGCGGCTGCTGCAGCTCGCAAGCTTCTCGTTTGACGTGTTCGTGGGAGATATCGCGCGGACGCTGTACAACGGAGGCATGATGGTGATTGTGCCGAAGGACGACCGGATTGATCCGTCTCGTCTGCACCACTGGATGGAGCGGGAGCGAATCACCATCTTCGAATCGACGCCGGCGCTGATTGTGCCGTTCCTGGAGTATGTGCACGAGCAGAGACTGGATATGAGCGGGATGGAGCTGTTGATCACGAGCTCGGACAGCTGCAGCGTGGCGGATTACCGGACCTTGCAGGCACGCTTCGGCTCGTTGTTCCGGATCATCAACGCTTATGGTGTGACGGAAGCGGCGATCGACTCTAGCTTCTACGACGAGGAGCTGGCGAAGCTGCCGCGGACAGGTAATGTGCCGATCGGCAAAGCGTGGCTGAATGCGAAATTCTACATCGTGGATACGCACTTGAACCCAGTGCCGGTCGGGGTGCTGGGCGAGCTGGTTATCGGCGGAGTCGGCGTAGCGCGTGGGTACTTGAACCGTCCGGAGCTGACGGAAGAGAAGTTCGTAGACAGTCCGTTCGCCGCTGGCGAGCGGTTGTACCGCACGGGAGACTTGGCGCGGTGGATGGAAGACGGCAACGTGGACTTCATCGGCCGGATCGACAACCAGGCGAAAATCCGGGGCTACCGGATCGAAATGGGCGAGATCGAGTCGCAGCTGCTGCGGGTGGAAGGCGTGCGCGAAGCGGTGGTACTGGTTCGAAGTGACGCGAACGGGCAGAAGGCGCTATGCGCGTACTACACGCCGGATACCGGAGCAGAACTGGCGGTGAACGATTTGCGCGACGCGCTGGCGCAGGAGCTGCCGGGCTACATGATCCCGTCGTACTTCGTGGAGCTGGAGCGCCTGCCTCTAACGCCGAACGGAAAGATTGACCGGAAGGCGCTGCCAGCGCCGGAAGGGGAAGCAGGAAGCGGAACGGAGTACGTCGCACCGCGCAATGAGCTGGAAACGAAGCTGGCGGTGATTTGGCAGGAGGTGCTGGGGCTTGCGAAGGAGATTGGCGTTCACGACAACTTCTTCGACATCGGCGGCCACTCCCTGCGAGCGACGACGCTGGCGGGCAAGGTATTTAAGGAATTAAACGTCAACCTGCCGCTTCGCGACGTATTCCGTCACTCGACGATTGCGGCGATGGCCGAGGCGATCGCCCGGATGGAACGGCGGGAGCATGAGGCCATTCCTCAAGCGGAGGAGAGAGAGTACTACCCTCTGTCCTCCGCGCAGAAACGGCTGTTCATTCAGCACACACTGGATGGAGCGGATCAGCTTTACAACATGCCGGAGCTGGTGCAGGTGGAAGGCGAGTTTGATTTAGACCGGTTGGAAGCCGCCTTGCGGAAATTGATAACACGGCATGAATCGCTGCGCACCGGTTTTGAAATCGTGAAGGGCGAAGCGGTTCAGCGGATTTACCCGCAGGTCGATTTTGCTATCGAGCATCATCAAGTGGATAAAGAGGATACGGCTCAAATCGAGCAGATCGTCCGCAGCTTCGTTCGTCCGTTTGATCTCGGCAAGCCGCCGCTGCTGCGCGCCGGGGTCATCGAGCTGGAGCCGAACCTGCATATTCTCCTTTTCGACATGCACCATATGGTGTCGGACGGCGTATCGATGGCGATTGTAATGGATGAGTTCTCGAGTTTCTACGCCGGGGAAGAACTGCCGCCACTGCGCATTCAATATAAGGATTATGCTGTTTGGCAGCAGTCGAAGGCCCACCGAGAGCGAATCGGGCGGCAGGAAGCATACTGGCTGCAAACCTTCGAAGGCGAGCTGCCGACGGCGGACCTGCCGATGGACTACGAACGGTCTGCGGCTCGCAGCTACGAAGGTGCGCATCTGGAGTTCGACGTCGAAGCTTCTCTCTCTGCGCGGCTGCGCGAATTGGCGGCCGAACGTGAAAGCACGCTGTTCATGGTGCTGCTTGCGGCTTATACCGTGCTGCTGTCCAAGTACAGCGGGCAGGAGGACTTGGTCGTGGGCACCCCGGTGGCGGGAAGAACGAACGCCGATTTGGAACCGGTCATCGGGATGTTTGTCAATACGCTGGCGATCCGCAATCGTCCGTCGGGCGACAAAACGTTCTTGTCCTACCTGGAAGAGGTGAAGGAAACGGCTTTGGGTGCTTTCGAGAACCAGGATTATCCATTCGAGGAGCTTGTGGAGCGTTTGAATGTGAAGCGGGAGCCAGGCCGCTTCCCGTTGTTCGATGCCGTTTTCGACTTACAAAATATCGAAGAACGAGACGCCGAGCTGGAAGGGGTCAGCCTGAAGACTTACGAGCTTGACCATTTGGAAGAAGTGAAGTTCGATCTGACGCTATTTATGTATGAAAACAACGGGGTGCTGAGCGGGGGCTTCTTCTACGCCACCAAGCTGTTCAAAGAAGCGATGATCCGCACCTTGACCGAGGATTACATGCGGGTACTGTCTCAAATTGCGGAAAATCCACAACTTGAGCTAAGCCGGATTGAATGTCATAAACCGGCGGCAGGCGCAAAGAGTGCCGTCGATACGATCGAATTCGCGTTCTAATCCTACAAGCGCGCCACCGCCGTCAAGCGAAAGCGGCGCGCATCCCAAGGAAGACGGCGAACAACGTCCAAGCCCGTAAACGCGCAGGCCGAAAGCAAGTTTTTTCGGACCTGCGCCGGGGCATGCGTTTACTTCATTTTTAGGGGAGGTACGAATGAAATCTTTGTTTGAAAAGGAAGAACGGTACTGGAGCGGCAAGTTTGACGCCGATGACAGCCTGAGCTTCCTTCCCTACAGTCAATCCTCCAAATTATCCGCCGACGGAGAAGCTGCGGCCGAGCCGGGCTTGCTTCACCGTACTTTGCCGAGCGAACTCGCGGAGAGAATCATTGGCCTCGCCAACGGTTCGGATTTGGCTCTGTACATGATTGTTTTGGCAGGAGTAAAAAGCCTGCTGTTCAAATATACCGGGCGGGACCAAGTGCTGGTGGGCATGCCTTCTTATAGCGCAGACCCCGACGGGACTCCGCCGCCGCATGACATTTTGGTGATCAAGACGTCCGTAAGCCGCCAGACTACGCTGAAAACGCTGCTCGGGGACATCAAAGCCTCCATCGGCGAGGCACTGGAGCATCAGCACCTGCCTTTTCGAAAAATGGTGGAGCCGCTCCATCTGGACTATACGGGGGGCGGCCTCCCGGTCGTCAACACCGTCGCATCCTTCGCCCCGATTCATCCGGAACCGCTGGGTAACCGGGTGGCGGCCGATACGGTTTTTCGCTTCGACCGCCAAAACCACTCCATCGAGCTGGAAATAAGCTTTGACGGGCAGCGGTACGAGCGGGCATTTATGGAACAGGCGGCCGACCATCTTGTTCGGCTGCTGTCCTTGCTTTTATTTCAGCCGGATCTGGAGCTTGGGCAAGCCGATGTGCTGTCTCCAGACGAGAGGGAGACGCTGCTGAAGCGATTTAATGACACCGAAACCGGGTTCGAGCGGGGGAAAACGATTCACGGCTTGTTCGAAGAGCAGGCGGAGCTTTACCCAGACAACGTGGCCGTCGTCATGAATGAGCACCAGATGACCTACCGCGAGCTGAACGAGCGATCCAACCGCCTTGCGCGGAAGCTGCGGGAGGCGGGAGTAGAAGCGGACCAACTGGTAGCAATCCTAGCCGAACGCTCGCTCGATATGGTCGTTGGCATTCTTGCGATTCTCAAAGCGGGCGGAGCATATGTGCCTGTCGATCCCGACTACCCGGAGGAGCGAATCCGCTTCATGATCGAGGATTCGGGCGCGCCGTTATTGCTGATTCAACAGCATCTGCACGAGAAGACCGACTTCGCAGGAACGCGCCTCGAATTGGACGATTTCGTTTGGGACGACAGAGGGGCGGACTCTGCCGATGCGCCGGACGCTTCGAACCTGGAGCCGATTTCCGGGTCGGGCAACCTGGCCTATGTCATCTACACGTCGGGAACGACCGGCAGACCGAAAGGAACTCTGATCGAGCATAAGAACGTCGTGCGCCTCCTGTTCAACGACAAGAACCTGTTCGACTTCGGGCCATCCGATACGTGGACGCTGTTCCACTCGTTCTGCTTCGATTTCTCCGT
>NZ_JANIOF010000015.1 GCF_024733555.1 Paenibacillus sp. SC116
TCAAAGAACAATTTCGCTCCAGATCACTCATCTTACGATTCGTTTTCTTTCGCTCTCGTTCGCCGTGTTTCTCAGTGACGACCTTTATAATATATCATTTTCATTCTTTCGAGTCAAGCTTTTTTTTAAACTTTTTTTGAAGCCTTGTTTTTCAAGTTACTTCAAGTTTTTGTTCTATTCAAGCTTGTCTCAACCGCGCCTCTCGGTGGCGGAGTTATAATATATCATAGTTATTTGTTAAATTGCAATACCTTAATTAAATCCATTTTTATGTAATTAATTAAGGCTAATTTCTATTTATCTGTCTACATACATCACATTATGACCAGCCAATCATTTTTACTATATATACAATTCAATTAAGGAGTGAATACATATATGAACTGGGTGGATTCATTGCAGAAAGAAATTGAGTATACGGAGAATCATTTGCTTGAAGAAATCTCAATTGAACAAATAGCGCATCAAGCTCAGTCATCACCATTTCATTTTCAACGGACATTCTCTATTCTGACAGATATGACCGTTGGTGATTACTTGCGCCGAAGACGCTTGACACTTGCTGCACAGGAACTTGCAACTTCTAATGCCAAGATCATCGATATCGCCTTAAAGTATGGCTATGAAACTCCTGAAGCTTTCGCGAAAGCATTTCGCAAACAGCATAATTTATCACCAAGTAATGTTCGGCAGTGCACTGGAAAACTTAAATCCTACAATTGCCTGGTCATCCAGGTAAATCTGAAAGGAGTAGAACCAATAAATTATCGCATTGTAGATCGAAATAGATTTAAAGTAGTAGGTGTAAAAAGGGAAATTGCTGTTCAGCACACTGAGGATGGGAGTATGAGCGAAATCCCAAAGTTTTGGCAAGATGCTCACGTAAATGGAACTAATGACCTTCTTTTTAGTCTCAATAACGGAGAGATTAAAGGCGTACTCGGCATATGTGTCGATATTGAAAATAAGGGGAAAGACCTGACTGTTATCGACTACTGGATTGGTACAGATTACTTCGGTAATACACCAGAATAACTGCTTGAGCTTGAGATACCAGCTTCAAGGTGGGTAGTTTTTGAAGTACATGGCGCTATGCCAGATGCCATGCAGATGGCTTAGAAAAAAATCACATCAGAATGGCTCCCCTCTAACACTTATCAGCATGCAGGAATGCCAGATTTGGAAGTCTATCCAGAGGGAGATCCAAATAACCCTAATTATTTCTCAGAGATCTGGATACCCGTAATGTAAATTTTATATATAAGTAAGTCCTCATTACCTTGAATATATAAGGGGAATCTTCGGTTTCCCCTTAATGAGCATAATTTAATTATACGGGTAACTGTTTTTATCTGATTTGCTTTCAAACTGACGAAATTTTATATCCAAAATTGAGTTTTGTTATACTCATATACCAAACGTATTCTTCCGCAAAATATAGATGAGCTGTTCTTTGTAATATATTTAATGTCCTACTAAAAATAGCAAGTAAATTGATTAAAGTGTTGGTCATTTTCAATCAAAGAAAGCCCACCGACTTATTACAGTCAGTGAGCTTTTTATTTTGCTTGGCGACGTCCTACTCTCCCGGGACCCTGCGGTCCAAGTACCATTGGCGCTGGAGGACTTAACGTTCGTGTTCGGGATGGGTACGCGTGGAACCC
>NZ_JANIOF010000017.1 GCF_024733555.1 Paenibacillus sp. SC116
ACCCATCCCGAACACGAACGTTAAGTCCTCCAGCGCCGATGGTACTTGGACCGCAGGGTCCTGGGAGAGTAGGACGTTGCCAAGCAGAGCAGTTCTTCGGAACTGCGATATATGGGCCCTTAGCTCAGCTGGTTAGAGCGCACCCCTGATAAGGGTGAGGTCGGTGGTTCGAGTCCACTAGGGCCCACCATACAAATTTTATATCCCATATATGGGGCCATAGCTCAGCTGGGAGAGCGCCTGCCTTGCACGCAGGAGGTCAGCGGTTCGATCCCGCTTGGCTCCACCATAATTCTTAAATGAAAGAGCAATCTTTCAAATTCGATTGTTTGATATTTTCCCTTTGGGAAAAATTATTGTACCTTGAAAACTGAATCGCAAAGAGATTTAAAACGCGACTTAGAATATTCCTTTAAGCTGAAAGTGTCTAACACTTTTAACAAATAGCATGGTTAAGCTATTAAGAGCGCACGGAGGATGCCTAGGCGCCAGGAGCCGAAGAAGGACGTGGCGAACGACGAAATGCCTCGGGGAGCTGTAAGCAAGCTTTGATCCGGGGGTGTCCGAATGGGGAAACCTAGCTGTCGTAATGGGCAGTTACTTACACCTGAATACATAGGGTGTAAGATGGCATACCAGGGGAACTGAAACATCTAAGTACCCTGAGGAAGAGAAAACAATAGTGATTCCGTCAGTAGCGGCGAGCGAACGCGGAAAAGCCTAAACCAAAGAGCTTGCTCTTTGGGGTTGTGGGGCGTCTCATTAGGAGTAAGAAAAGCGGTTATTAAACGAAGAGGTCTGGAAAGGCCCGCCATAGAAGGTAACAGCCCTGTACTTGAAAATAACTGCTCTCCGAGACCAACCCCGAGTACCGCGGGTCACGTGAAACCCCGTGGGAATCTGGCAGGACCATCTGCTAAGGCTAAATACTACCTGGCGACCGATAGTGAAGCAGTACCGTGAGGGAAAGGTGAAAAGCACCCCGGAAGGGGAGTGAAATAGAACCTGAAACCGTGTGCTTACAAGAAGTCAGAGCCCTATTGATGGGTGATGGCGTGCCTTTTGTAGAATGAACCGGCGAGTTACGTTTGCGTGCAAGGTTAAGGTGAAGAGCCGTAGC
>NZ_JANIOF010000018.1 GCF_024733555.1 Paenibacillus sp. SC116
GCTCCTGTTGCTCCTGTCGCTCCCGTGGCTCCCGTCGCTCCGGTTCCTCCTGTTGCTCCCGTGGCCCCGGTGGCTCCGGTTCCTCCTGTCGCTCCCGTTCCTCCCGTTGCTCCGGTTGCTCCTGTTGCTCCGGTCGCTCCTGTCGCTCCTGTTGCTCCTGTCGCTCCCGTGGCTCCCGTCGCTCCGGTTCCTCCTGTTGCTCCCGTGGCCCCGGTGGCTCCGGTTCCTCCTGTCGCTCCCGTTCCTCCCGTTGCTCCGGTTGCTCCTGTTGCTCCGGTCGCTCCTGTCGCTCCTGTTGCTCCCGTGGCTCCTGTTGCTCCGGTTGCTCCTGTTGCTCCTGTCGCTCCTGTCGCTCCTGTTGCTCCCGTGGCTCCTGTTGCTCCGGTTGCTCCTGTTGCTCCTGTTGCTCCTGTCGCTCCTGTCGCTCCTGTTGCTCCCGTGGCTCCTGTTACTCCGGTTGCTCCTGTCGCTCCGGTTCCTCCCGTGGCTCCTGTTGCTCCGGTTTCTCCTGTCGCTCCCGTTCCTCCGGTTGCTCCGGTTCCTCCTGTCGCTCCTGTCGCTCCTGTTGCTCCGGTTCCTCCTGTCGCTCCTGTCGCTCCTGTTGCTCCGGTTCCTCCTGTCGCTCCCGTCGCTCCTGTTGCTCCGGTTCCTCCTGTCGCTCCGGTTTCTCCTGTCGCTCCGGTTCCTCCTGTTGCTCCGGTTCCTCCTGTCGCTCCGGTTGCTCCCGTTCCTCCTGTTGCTCCGGTTCCTCCTGTCGCTCCCGTTCCTCCCGTGGCTCCCGTGACCCCGGTCGGGCCGGTTAACCCCGTAGCTCCCGTTGGACCCGTTACCCCGGTTGCTCCTGTCGCTCCCGCTCCCGTACCTCCGGTCGGGCCGGTTAACCCCGTAGCTCCCGTTGGACCCGTTACCCCGGTTGCTCCTGTCGCTCCCGCTCCCGTAACTCCGGTCGGGCCGGTTACCCCCGTAGCTCCCGTTGGACCCGTTACCCCGGTTGCTCCTGTCGCTCCTGCTCCCGTACCTCCGATCGGGCCGGTTAACCCCGTAGCTCCCGTTGGACCCGTTACCCCGGTTGCTCCTGTCGCTCCCGCTCCCGTAACTCCG
>NZ_JANIOF010000019.1 GCF_024733555.1 Paenibacillus sp. SC116
CATTAGCTCAGTTGGTAGAGCACCTGACTTTTAATCAGGGTGTCGTAGGTTCGAGTCCTACATGGCTCACCAGTTTTTCAACTTATGTCTGTGCGATGCACAGGCTTTTTTGTTTTTTATATATAAAAATTACATGCAGATGAAATGCCGCTTTTATTGATATGTAGTCAAGGAGGAGTTCATCTACATGGAGGATTGACTGACGAATATATGTACTGCCGTATTAGTTTACGTATCTGGAATGATTGTAATCGCGACGGTCTGGACATGAGCATCAATATGTCAATTTTATTACTCATGATTTCTCCTTAACTATTTAATTGCTTCTCAGTATAACCATCATATATAGGCGGAAAATTGATATCCAACTATTTAATAGCAGCTGTAAGTGTAGCGATTGGATACTTAGCGTCTTATCTATATGTTAATTATTATTTTACAGCTGTTTCATTTTCGAGTGTGATTATGGGGCTGTTATTTTATCTAGTCTGGGTTCTCTTTATCGTATCATTTACAACCATGATTAGTACTATCGTTAACAGTCAAGTTGTTATTGCGTTACTATCCATTATGTTTCTTATAGGTTGTAGAGTTATAGTCGGATTGAGTCCAATCGTCGATCAGATAAACCGAGCTAGTATGATTAAACTTGCAATAGAAACGTTAATCAAGGGATCAGCTAGTTCGAACGCAATAAGGCGGAGAATAATTGTGTGCTCTTGTAGCATGTGTCAACTATAAGAGTAAACTTACTCAGGGACGTTGCCAGTCGGCCATGCTGCAAATAGAGTTTGAACAAAAGAATAATTTACCATGATTAAAAGAATTAAAAAAGTTTGCAATATATGATTAGTTTATGTTATATTAATATATGTCCTCGTTACGAGAGTTTGTTGAAAACACGAGAATAACGAAGATAGAGTAAGAAAATGAAAGATATGCGGACATAGCTCAGTGGTAGAGTATCGCCTTGCCAAGGCGAGGGTCGCGGGTTCGAATCCCGTTGTCCGCTCCAGAATAT
>NZ_JANIOF010000001.1:0-909133 GCF_024733555.1 Paenibacillus sp. SC116
AACGACAAGAACCTGTTCGACTTCGGGCCATCCGATACGTGGACGCTGTTCCACTCGTTCTGCTTCGATTTCTCCGTTTGGGAAATGTACGGAGCGCTGCTGTATGGAGGCAAGCTGGTCATCGTACCACCGCTCACGGCGAAAAATCCGGCCGATTTTCTGGCGCTGCTGGGCCGCGAACAGGTAACGATTTTGAACCAGACACCAACGTATTTCTACCAGCTGCTGCGTGAGGTCTTGGCGGATCATCCGTACAATCTGCGGATTCGCAACGTCATCTTCGGGGGCGAAGCGCTGAGTCCGCTGCTGCTCAAGGGCTTCAAGACAAAATACCCGGAGACGAAGCTGATCAATATGTACGGCATTACCGAGACGACGGTGCACGTGACGTATAAGGAAATCACGTGGGTCGAAATGGATGCGGCGAAGAGCAATATCGGGAAGCCGATCCCGACGCTGAGTGTGTATGTCTTGGATGAAAACCGCCGCCCTGTGCCGATCGGCGTAGCGGGCGAAATGTACGTGGCCGGGGAAGGCCTTGCGAGAGGCTACCTGAACCGTCCGGATCTGACGGCGGAGAAGTTCGTTAATTCCCCGTTTGCGGAGGGGGAGAAACTGTACCGCTCCGGGGACTTGGCGGCTTGGCTGCCGGACGGCAACATCGAATACCTGGGTCGGATCGACCACCAGGTCAAAATCCGCGGCTACCGGATCGAGCTGGACGAAATTGAGACGCAGCTTCTGAACGTCGAGGGCGTGGAAGAAGCGGTGGTGCTCGCCCGTCAGGACAGCGGGGGCGAGAAGGCGCTCGTCGCCTACTTTGTGGCGGACCGGACGTTGACGGTTAGTGAAATGAGAACCTCACTGGCCCAGGAAATGCCGGGGTACATGATCCCGTCGTACTTCGTGCAGCTGGAGCGCATGCCGCTGACTTCCAATGGCAAAGTGGACCGCAAAGCGCTGCCGGAGCCGCAAGGAGACTTGCAAACGGGCGTCGAATACGTAGCGCCGCGTAACCGGACGGAGTCCGAGCTTGTGAAGATCTGGGAGGAAGTGCTAGCCTACTCCGGTATTGGAGTCCTGGACAATTTCTTCGAGCTCGGAGGCCACTCCTTGCGGGCGACGAACCTTGTCAGCAAGATTCGGAAGGAAATGAACGTCGAACTTCCGCTGCGCGATGTGTTCCGCTACATGACTGTAGAGTCGATGGCCGGGGCTATTGCCTGCTTGGAAGAACTGCAGCATAGCTCGATTCCGAAAGCGGAAGAGAAAGCGTACTATCCGGTTTCCTCTGCGCAAAAAAGGCTGTACGTCCTACACCAGCTGGATAGCTCGGAGCTGAATTACAACCTCCCAAGCGCCTTGCAATTGGAAGGGACTTTGAACGAGGCCAAAGTGGAAAAGGCGCTGACTACTTTGGTGGCCCGGCACGATATGCTGCGCACCGGGTTTGAAATTGTGGATGGGGAGCCGGTTCAGCGTATTCATCCGCTCGTAGCTTTCAAGGTCGAGAAGCTTCAAGCAAGCGAAGATCATGTTGCGGCCATTCTTGAAGGCTTCATTCAGCCTTTTGACTTGACCCAGCCGCCTTTGCTGCGTGCCCTGCTGATCGAACTGGAGAAAGAGAAATTCCTGCTTGCGCTGGATATTCATCATATTGGTTCCGACGGCCTTTCCATGGACGTGCTGCTGCGCGAATTCGTGCGGCTTTACAATGGGGAAGAATTGCCGGAGCTGCGGATTCAATACAAGGATTACGCCGTTTGGCAGCAATCCGATGAGCAGCGCCAGCGTATCAAACGGCAGGAGGAATACTGGCGCGAGGTATTCAGCTCCGAGCTTCCGGTTCTTGAGCTGCCTCTCGACTTCTCCCGCCCGGCCGTTCAGCAGTTTGACGGTCAAACGCTTACGTTTACGCTGGATGCGGAGAAAAGCGAAGCTCTCAAACGGCTTGCCGGCGATTCGGGGGCGACGCTGTACATGCTTCTGCTGGCTGCGTACTCCGTATTGCTTTATAAATACGCGGGGCAGGAAGATATCGTGGTCGGCACTCCGATTGCCGCCCGTTCTCACGCCGACCTGCAGCCGATTATCGGCATGTTCGTCAATACACTGGCCCTTCGCTTGGGTCCGGCGGCGGAGCGGACGTTCGTGGATTACTTGCAGGAAGTGAAGGAAACGACGCTTGGAGCCTACGAGCACCAGGACTATCCGTTCGAGGAGCTGGTGGAAGCTCTTCAGGTGAGCCGGGATTTAAGTCGGAATCCGCTGTTTGACACCATGTTTTCTTTGCAAAAGCACGAAAGCTTGGATTTAACCCTTGAAGGCTTGCAATGGTCGCTGTTCGACATCGAGGAAAAGACGGCAAAGTTTGATCTTAGCTTAGATATCGTGGAAGCCGATAGCGAGTTGGTTTGCAAGATCGAGTACGCTACCTCGTTGTTTAGACAGGAAACGATGGTACGTCTGGCGGGTCATTATGAGCAGCTTTTGGCGTCGATCCTAGCTCAGCCGGGTGCGCGGATTGCGGATTTGGATATCTTGACGGACAGTGAAAAGCATGATTTGCTGGTCGGGTTTGACGTGTCGTCTTCGGCTCTTGCGAAGCAACCCGCCGCAGACGGTACAGGTTTGGAAGCGGATGAGTCGTGGAGAAAGAGAACATTCCACGAGCTGTTCGAGGAGCAGGCGAAGCGTACTCCGGGAGCGCTGGCGGTTGTCTACGAAGACAGCAAGCTGACGTATGCGGAGCTGAACGCCAAAGCGAATCGTCTGGCGTATGCACTGCGGGCGTGCGATGTGAAGCCGGAGCAGGTGGTCGGCATTCTGGCCGGCCGTTCGGCGGAGCTGTTGATCGGGGTGCTCGCCGTATGGAAAGCGGGCGGCGCTTATGTGCCGCTCGATCCGGACTATCCGGCGGAGCGGATCGAGTATATGCTCAGGGACAGCGGGGCGTCGGTGCTGCTCACACAGACCCGTCTGCTGGAGCAGGTGGAAGCTTGGCGCCGCGACGGAGCTCTAGTGCTGCAAACGGTGTTTGCGCTTGACGACGCCGCGACGTACAGTCTCGGAGCGGCGGAAGCGGCTGTGGGCGTACAAGCTTTGGGCGAAGCAGGCGCAAAGTCGGAGGTTTTGGCGCCAGCGGAAACGGCTTCTGCCGAAATGTCCGCCACGGCAGAAGCCGAGAAGAACGTACTAGCGGCGGATCTCGCATCGAATCCGGCGAATGTGAACAAGCCGCACGATTTGGCTTACGTCATCTACACCTCCGGTACGACGGGCCAACCGAAGGGCGTGGCGGTGGAACACCGTAGCCTGGTAAACACGGCGGTGGGCTACCGGCGGGATTACCGCCTGGATCAGTTCCCGATCCGGCTACTACAGCTTGCCAGCTTCTCGTTCGATGTGTTCGTGGGCGATATTGCGCGGACGCTGTACAATGGCGGCACCATGGTCATCGTGCCGAAGGACGACCGGATTGATCCAACCCGGCTCTCCGGCTGGATTCGCGACTACGCCGTGACAGTGTTCGAATCGACTCCGGCGCTGATCGTGCCGTTCATGGAGCATGTGCATGCCGAGGGTCTGGACCTCAGCTCGCTGCAGTTGCTGATCACAAGCTCGGATGCGTGCAGCGTAGCGGATTACCGCACCTTGCAGGAGCGATTCGGCTCGCAGTTCCGTATTATTAACAGCTATGGCGTAACGGAAGCAGCGATAGACTCCAGCTTCTATGACGAGCCGCTGGAGAAGCTGCCGAAGACGGGCAGCGTGCCGATCGGGAAAGCGTGGCTGAACGCCAAGTTCTACATCGTGGATACGAATCTGAAGCCGGTGCCGATCGGGGTGTTGGGTGAGCTGGTTATCGGCGGAGCGGGTGTGGCCCGCGGTTACTTGAACCGCCCGGATTTAACGGCGGAGAAATTCGTAGACAGCCCGTTCGCCGCTGGAGAGCGGCTGTACCGGACCGGGGACCTGGCGCGCTGGATGCCGGACGGCAACGTGGACTTCATCGGCCGGATCGACAACCAGGTGAAAATTCACGGCTATCGAATCGAGCTTGGTGAAATTGAAGCGGCCATGCAAAATGTTGCGGGCGTGCGTCAAGCGCTTGTCATCGACCGGACGGATGAGCGTGGACAGAAATACTTGTGCGGGTATGTCGTAGCGGATTCCAGCTTCGATCTGGAAGGGCTTGTGGCCCATCTGGACGCCGCGCTGCCTTCCCATATGGTGCCTTCGCGCATCATGCGCCTGGATCAAATGCCGCTTACGCCGAACGGGAAGATCGACCGTAAAGCGCTGCCTGTGCCGGAAGGAAGCATTCGTGCCGAGGCCGCATATACGGCGCCTCGTACTCCTGCCGAGCAAGTACTTGCGTCGGTCTGGCAGTCGGTGCTGGGTGTGGATCAGGTCGGCACGATGGACAATTTCTTTGCGCTCGGCGGCGATTCGATCAAGGCCTTGCAGGTATCGTCCCGTCTTTTGCAAACGGGGCACAAGCTGGTCATGAAAGATTTGTTCCATTACCCGACGATTTCCGCCCTTAGTTTGCAGCTGCAAACGGCGGAGAGAACGGCAAGCCAGGCTGAAGTGACGGGAGAGGTCATCTTGACCCCGATTCAGCGCTGGTTCTTTGAACAAAATCCGGCCGACGTGCATCACAGTAACCAGGCGTTCATGCAGTTCTCCAAGCAAGGCTTTGACGAAGAAGCTTTACGTCAAGCGGTGCGTCAGCTTGTCGTGCATCACGATGCTCTCCGTACGGTATACCGTCTAACCGAGAACGGCTATACAGCCTGGAACCGTGGCGCCCGGGAGAACGAAGCACTGTTCGATCTGGAAGTTGTCGATTTCAAGGGAGTCGGCGACGTGAAAGAAGCGGTAGAGGCTAAGGCAAATGACATTCAAGCGAGCATCGATCTGGAAAACGGTCCGCTGGTGAAGCTCGGCTTGTTCCGCTGTGACGACGGCGACCACCTGCTCATCGCGATCCATCACTTGGTCATAGACGGCGTATCCTGGCGGATTCTGCTTGAGGATTTTGCTGCCGGCTACGAGCAGGCGCTGCAAAGGCAGCCGATTCGTTTGCCGCTCAAAACGGACTCCTTCCAAGCGTGGGCGAAACAGCTCACTGATTATGCGAACGGTCCGGCGATGGAAAGAGAGAGAGAGTATTGGCAGCATATCGAGCAATTGACCTATGAGCCGCTTCCGAAAGATTTTGACCAAGGTAAATCCAAGCTGAAGGATAGCGGGCTCGTGACCGTTCGCTGGACGGCGGAGGAAACCGAACAGCTGCTGAAGCAGGCACACCGTGCTTACCATACCGAAATGAACGATTTGCTGTTTGCCGCGCTCGGCCTCGCGGTACAAGCTTGGAGCGGCCGGGAACGCGTGCTGGTGAATCTCGAAGGCCACGGCCGGGAAGATATTTTGCCGGATGTGGACATTACGCGCACGGTAGGCTGGTTTACAAGCCAATTCCCTGTCGTTCTGGAGCCGGGTCACGCTCAGGCGCTCGGTCATCAGGTGAAACAGGTTAAAGAAAGCTTGCGCCGTATTCCGAACAAAGGAATCGGCTACGGCATCCTGCGTTATTTGTCGGCGCCGCGTGACGGTGAGCGCTTCGCTTTGGAGCCGGAGATCGGCTTTAACTATTTGGGTCAGTTCGACCAGGATTACGAAAGCAGCGGCTCGCAGCCGTCTCCGTTCAGCCCGGGCTCCGATTCAAGCCCGAATGCAGTGATGGATTTTGTCCTCGACATCAACGGTATGGTGTCGGAAGGAGTGCTGGAACTCACGATCCGTTATGGGGAAACTCAGTATAAGCGGGAAACGGTAGAACGACTGGGCACCCTGCTTCAATCGAGCTTGCGTGAAGTCATCAGTCATTGCGTATCGAAAGAGCGGCCGGAGCTTACGCCTAGCGACGTACTGCTTCAAGATGTGACGGTGGAGGAGCTGGAACGGCTGGCCGAACATACGGCGGCGCTCGGCGAACTGGAGAATGTATACACACTGACTCCGTTGCAAAAAGGGATGTTGTTCCACAGCCTGCTGGATGCCGATTCGGAAGCTTACTTCGAACAGGTGACCTTCGATCTGTACGGAAGTCTGAATGTCGAAGCCTTCACCCAAGGATTGGATACGCTGGTGCAGCGGAATGAGGCGCTGCGGACCAACTTTATTATCGGCTGGAGAGACGAGCCGATTCAAGTGGTATTCCGAGAGCGGAAGTGTGAAGTGTACTTCGAAGATATTCGCTCGGTAAGCGATGAAGACTCGGAGAAGACGATAACCGATTTCGTGAGCGCGGATAAAGCGAACAAGTTCGATTTGGCCCGAGGCTCTCTTATGCGCGTGACCGCTTTGCGCACGGGTGACGAGTCCTATCATGTGATCTGGAGTCACCATCACATTTTGATGGACGGCTGGTGCATGTCCTTCATGATCAAGGAAGTGTTCGACACTTACTTCGCGTTCCAGGAGAAGCGGACGCCGGAGCTTCCTCCGGTTACCTCGTACTCCCGGTATATCGAATGGCTGGAAGCTCAAGATGCCGAGAAAGCTTCGCGTTACTGGTCCGATTATTTGGCGGGTTACGATCAGCAGACCAAGCTGCCCCAAGAGAAAATGCAGCTGAAGCAGGGCGCTTTTGAAGCGGCTGAAATCGATGTGGAACTCAGCAAGGAACTGACCAGGCAAATCGAGCGGGTGGCGCGCCAGCAACAGGTGACGCTTAATACGTTCATGCAGACCGTATGGGGACTGGTTCTGCAGGTATACAACAACAGCGAGGATGTCGTATTCGGCTCCGTCGTATCCGGGCGTCCGGCGGAAATTCCGGGCATTGAAAGCATGATCGGCCTGTTTATTAATACGATCCCGGTCCGTATTCAAGGCAAAGCCGAGGAGACGGTAGCTGATATTTTGAGAAAAACTCAGGATCAGGCGCTGGCATCGGGAGCTTACGAAACGTTCCCGCTGTTCGAAATTCAGTCGCTGAGTGAGCAAAAGCGCGATTTGATCAACCATATCATGGTCTTTGAAAATTATCCGATGGAAGAACAGATTGAGCAGGTCGTCGGCGGAGACAAAGAAGCGCTGAAAATCGCTAATATCCAGTCGCCGGAGCAGACGAACTATGACCTGGATATTACCGTCATTCCGGAAGAGCATATTTTGCTGCGGTTTACGTACAATGCGCTGACGTTCAGAGAGGAAGACATCAGGCTGATCTACGGTCATTTTGCTTGGGTAATGGAGCAGGCTGCGGCTAACCCGAACATCCGCGTGAATCAGTTGGAGCTTTTGACTGCGGCGGAAAAAGAGCAAATTCTTGGCGCGTTTAACCCGGCGCAGCCGGAAGCGGCTCCTGCGGCCGCGTTCCACCGGCTGTTCGAGGAACAGGCGGAGCGCACGCCGGAAGAGGCAGCCGTCGTGTATGAGAACGACAGGCTGACGTATGCGGAGCTGAACGAGCGGGCGAACCGCGTAGGGGCCACGCTGCGCGCAAGCGGCATTGGCCGGGAGACGATCGTCGGCATTCTCGCCGAGCGCTCGGTGGACTTGCTGGTGGCCGTGCTGGCCGTCTGGAAAGCGGGCGGGGCGTATGTGCCGCTCGACCCGGATTATCCGGCAGACCGCGTGCGCTTCATGCTTGAAGACAGCGGAGCGAAGGTACTGCTGACGCAAACGCCGCTGCGAGAGCGTGCTGATGCCTGGCTCGACGAAGAGGAGCTGGGGCTGGCGGCGGTGCTGTACCTGGACGACGAAGCGTCGTACAGCGAGGAGCGGGCGAATGCGCCGATTGGCTCCGGTATGGTCTCCGGCAAGCTGACGGATGCTGTGGATGCCAGCGATGAGAACCATCCGAATGTTGGCACGAACAGCTTCCATGAAGCCCGTCCGGAGGATCTGGCGTACGTGATCTATACGTCGGGAACGACGGGCAAGCCGAAGGGAGTAATGATCGAGCACCGCAGCCTGGTGAACACGGCGGCGGGCTACCAGCGGGAATACCGGTTGGATCAGTTCCCAGTGCGGCTACTGCAGCTCGCCAGCTTCTCGTTTGACGTGTTCGTGGGAGATATTGCGCGGACGCTGTATAACGGAGGCACGATGGTGATTGTGCCGAAGGACGACCGGATCGATCCGTCTCGTCTTCACCACTGGATGGAGCGGGAGCAGGTCACCATTTTCGAATCGACCCCGGCGCTAATCGTGCCGTTCATGGAGTACGTGCACGAGCAGGGACTGGATATGAGCGGGATGGAGCTGCTAATCACGAGCTCGGACAGCTGCAGCGTGGCGGATTACCGGGCCTTGCAGGAACGCTTCGGCTCGTTGTTCCGGATCATCAACGCATACGGCGTGACGGAAGCGGCGATCGACTCCAGCTTCTACGACGAGCCGCTGACGAAGCTGCCGCAGACAGGGCATGTGCCGATTGGCAAAGCGTGGCTGAATGCGAAATTCTACATCGTGGATGCGCATCTGAATCCAGTGCCAGTCGGAGTACTGGGCGAACTGGTCATCGGCGGAGTCGGGGTAGCGCGCGGGTACTTGAACCGTCCGGAGCTGACGGAAGAGAAGTTCGTAGACAGCCCGTTCGCCGCGGGCGAGCGGCTGTACCGCACGGGAGACTTCGCGCGGTGGATGGAAGACGGGAACGTGGACTTCATCGGCCGAATCGACAACCAGGCGAAAATCCGGGGGTACCGGATTGAGACGGGCGAAGTCGAAGCGAAGCTGCTGAGTGTAGGTGGCGTGAAGGAAGCGGTCGTCGTCGTCAGGGAAGATCAAGAAGGTCAGAAAGCTTTGTGCGCTTATTATACAGCGGAAGAAGGCTTGACGGCGGCAGATCTGAAACGGGCAATTGCCAGCGAGCTGCCAGGGTACATGATCCCGTCGTACTTCGTGGAGCTGGAGCGCCTGCCTTTGACGCCGAACGGAAAGATCGACCGGAAGGCGTTGCCGGCACCGGAAGGGGGAGCAGGCGGAGGCCGCGAATACGTGGCGCCGCGCACCGAAATGGAGGCGAAGCTGGCCGCCATTTGGCAGGATGTGCTTGTTCGGGAGAAGGCGGTAGGCGTAACGGACAACTTCTTCGACCTCGGCGGACACTCCCTGCGGGCGACGACGCTTGTCAGCAAAATGCATAAGGAGCTAGGCGTTGAATTCCCGCTTCGCGACGTATTCCGCTACTCGACGGTTGAGGAAATGGCCGCGGCTATGGAGCGGATGGAGATTGGTTCGTTCACGGCTATTCCGGCTGCGGAACCTAGCGAGTATTATCCGCTCTCTTCCGCTCAGAAACGTCTCTTTATCTTGAACCAGTTGGAAGGAGCCGAGCTGAGCTACAACATACCGGGAGCTATGCTGCTCGAAGGGGAGCTCGACCGGCAGCGGTTTGAAGAAGCGTTCCGCGGGCTCGTAGCCCGTCATGAAACGCTGCGTACCGGCTTTGAGATGGTAAAAGGCGAAGCGGTTCAGCAGATTTACGAAGAAGCCGCCTTTCAGGTGGAATTTGTGCAGATCAGCGGGGAGCAGGCGGAAGAAACGGTGCGCCAATTCGTTCGTCCGTTTGATCTAGCGAAGCCTCCACTTCTGCGGGTAGGCCTTGCCGAACTGGCGCGGGACCGGCACATTTTGATGTTCGATACGCATCATATCGTATCTGACGGCGTTTCGATTGACGTATTGATCGAAGAGTTCATCTGCTTGTACAGCGGGGAGCAGTTGGAGCCGCTCCGCATTCAGTACAAAGATTATGCGGTATGGCAGCAATCGGACGAGCAGAAAGCTCAGCTTGCCAAGCAGGAAGCCTACTGGCTCGACATGTTCCGCGGAGAGCTGCCGGTTTTGGAATTGCCGACGGACTATCCGCGCCCGGCTATGCAGAGCTACGAGGGCCGCACGCTGCAATTGTTTATGCATAGCGAGAAAAGAGAGGGTCTGAAACGGCTTGCAGCCGAGAACGGCGCAACGCTTTACATGGTTCTGCTTGCTGGTTATACAATTTTACTGCATAAATATACAGGGCAAGAAGACGTGGTGGTCGGTACACCAATTGCGGGAAGAAATCACAGCGACGTTCAGCCGCTGATCGGGATGTTCGTCAATACCCTGGCTATCCGCAGTTATCCGGCTGCTGGTAAGACGTTCCTTGACTACTTGAAGGAAATCAAGGAGACGACGCTGGGCGCTTTTGAGCATCAGAATTATCCGTTTGAGGAACTGGTGGATAAGGTGAACGTGGCTCGCGATTTAAGCCGCAATCCGCTGTTCGATACGATGTTTGCTTTGCAGAATACAGAGAATTTGGAAATCCAGCTTCCTGGACTCCATTTGTCGACGTATGCGAGCGAAGAAATTGTTTCTAAATTCGATCTCAGCTTGGACGTCACGGAGATCGAGGAAGGCTTGGAATATCTGTTTGAATACGCCACTGCTCTTTATAAAACCGAAACGGTGGAGAAATTGGCCGCTCACTACTTGCAGCTGCTTGAATCCATTCTCCGCAACCCGTCGGCGACTATTGCCGAGCTAGGCATTTTGACACTGGCGGAAAAAGAGCAAATTCTCGGCGCGTTTAACCCGGCGCAGCCGGAAGCGGCTCCTGCGGCCGCGTTCCACCGGCTGTTCGAGGAACAGGCGGAGCGCACGCCGGAAGAGGCGGCCGTCGTGTACGAGAACGACCGGCTGACGTATGCGGAGCTGAACGAGCGGGCGAACCGCTTGGCGACCACGCTGCGCGTAAGCGGCATCGGCCGGGAGTCGATCGTCGGCATTCTCGTCGAGCGTTCGGTGGACTTGCTGGTGGCCGTGCTGGCCGTCTGGAAAGCGGGCGGGGCGTATGTGCCGCTCGACCCGGATTACCCGGCGGAGCGCGTGCGGTTCATGCTCGAAGACAGCGGAGCGAAGGTACTGCTGACGCAAACGCCGCTGCGAGAGCGTGCTGAAGCATGGCTCGGCGAAGAGGAGCTGGCGCTGGCAGCGGTACTGTACCTCGACGACGAAGCGTCGTACAGCGAGGAGCGGACGAATGCGCCGATTGGCTCTGCCATGGTCTCCGGCAGGCTGACGGATGCTGCGGACGACGGCGATGAGATCCATCAGAATGTCGGCACCGACAGCTTCCATGAAGCCCGTCCGGAGGACCTGGCGTACGTGATCTACACGTCGGGAACGACGGGCAAACCGAAGGGCGTGATGATCGAGCACCGCAGCCTGGTGAACACGGCGGCGGGCTACCGGAGGGGTTACGGGTTGGATCAGTTCCCGGTGCGTCTGCTGCAGCTCGCAAGCTTCTCGTTCGACGTGTTTGTGGGTGATATCGCGCGGACGCTGTATAACGGGGGCACGATGGTGATTGTGCCGAAGGATGACCGGATTGATCCGTCTCGTCTGCACCACTGGATGGAGCGGGAGCGGGTCACCATCTTTGAATCGACGCCGGCGCTGATCGTGCCGTTCTTGGAGTACGTGCACGAGCAGCGGCTGAATATGAGCTTGATGGAGCTGTTGATCACGAGCTCGGACAGCTGCAGCGTGGCGGATTACCGTACCTTGCAGGAACGCTTCGGCTCGTTGTTCCGGATTATCAACGCTTACGGCGTGACGGAAGCGGCGATCGACTCAAGCTTCTACGACGAGGAGCTAGCGAAGCTGCCGCAGACAGGCAATGTGCCGATCGGCAAAGCGTGGCTGAATGCGAAATTCTACATCGTGGACGCGCATCTGAACCCGGTGCCGGTCGGGGTGCTGGGAGAGCTGGTCATCGGCGGAGTCGGCGTGGCGCGCGGGTACTTGAACCGTCCGGAGCTGACAGAAGAGAAGTTTGTAGACAGCCCGTTCGCCGCAGGCGAGCGGCTGTACCGCACGGGAGACTTGGCGCGGTGGATGGAGGACGGCAACGTGGACTTCATCGGCCGGATCGACAACCAGGCGAAAATCCGGGGCTACCGGATTGAGACGGGCGAAGTCGAAGCGAAGCTGCTGAGTGTAGGTGGCGTGAAGGAGGCGGTCGTCGTTGTCAGGGAAGATCAAGAAGGTCAGAAAGTTTTGTGCGCTTATTATACAGCGGAAGAAGGCTTGACGGCGGCAGACTTGAAACGGGCGATTGCCAGCGAGCTGCCGGGCTACATGATCCCGTCATACTTCGTGGAGCTGGAGCGCCTGCCTCTGACGCCGAACGGAAAGATTGACCGGAAGGCGCTGCCGGCGCCGGAAGGGGGAGCAAGCGCAGGCCGCGAATACGTGGCGCCGCGCACCGAACTGGAGACTAAACTGGTCGCCATCTGGCAGGACGTGCTCGGGCCGGTCACGATTGGCGTGACGGACAACTTCTTCGACCTCGGCGGGCACTCCCTGCGGGCGACAACGCTGGTCAGCAAGGTGCACAAGGAGCTGAGCGTGGACCTGCCGCTGCGCGATGTGTTCCGGCACTCGACCATCGAAGCGATGGCCGAAGCGATCAGCCAATTGGAGCGGCAGGAACACCTCTCCATTCCGGTTCTGGATAAGAGGGATTACTATCCGCTTTCCTCCGTGCAAAAACGGCTGTACATCCAGCAGCAGATGGAAGGCGCCGAGCTTAGCTACAACATGTCCGGCATGACGGTTCTCGTCGGGCGCTTGGAACGGAATCAATTCGAGTCGGCGCTCAAAGGAATGATAGCTCGTCACCAAATTTTGCGAACCGGCTTCGAAATGGTCGACGGCGAACCGGTACAATGGATTTATCCGGACTTGAAGTTTGCCGTCGAGTATACGAAAGCGACGGAAAGTGAAACGAAGAGCATCGTAGACGGCTTTGTGCGCGTCTTTGATTTGGAGCGGCCGCCGCTGCTGCGTGTGGGCTTAGTCGAATGGGGAGCGGAACGGCATCTGCTCATGCTGGACATTCATCATATCGTCACGGATGGCATGTCGATGGGCATCTTCGTCGAAGAGCTGCTGCGCCTGTATAACGGCGAGACGCTGGAACCGCTTCGGATTCAATACAAGGAATTCGCCGCTTGGCAGCAGTCCGAACCTGTAAAAGAGCGGCTGAAACGTCAGGAAGCCTACTGGCTGGACGTTCTGGAGGGCGAACTGCCGACGCTTGAACTGCCTACGGACTTTGTCAGACCTGCCGCTCGCAGCTTTGAAGGAGATGTGCTGCCTTTCAGCATCGACAAGCAGATGACCGACAGCTTGCAGCGCATCGCCGATGAGAACGGTGCCACCCTTTATATGATGTTATCGGCGGCCTATTCAATCCTGCTCAGCAAGTACTCGGGACAAGAAGACTTCATTGTAGGCACGCCGGTTTCGGGCCGAACACATGCCGATCTGGAGCCGCTCATCGGCATGTTTGTCAACACTTTGGCGATTCGCCATTATCCGTCCGGGGAGAAGACGTTCCTCGCTTACTTGAACGAAGTCAAAGAAACGATGCTGGGGGCCTACGACCACCAGGATTATCCGTTCGAGGAGCTTGTGAAAAAGCTGCAGGCGCCGCGAGATCAAAGCCGCAATCCTGTATTCGATGTCATGTTTGCTCTAGAAAATAAGGAAGATAACGTTCAAAGCTTCGGGGATATCAAGATCGAATCTTATCCGGAAACTCATACGGTTTCCCAATTTGATCTTACCTTGATCATTTCGTTGCTGGATGAGGGGATGAACGGGCAGTTTGAATATGCCACCAAGTTGTTTACGCGCAATCTGATCGACAATTTCGCTCAGGACCTGCTTGTGATCATCACCCAAATTTGCGAACAGCCTTCGGTGCTGTTGAAGGATATTTCCCTGAACGGGCAATCCGAACAGGAGCAAGATGTGCTGGAGGCCATTGATATTATTTTCTAATCCCTTACCCGGCTTGGGTGTATGCCGTATTTCTCTCGGTACGCATCCTGCTGGGTGTTTTTTTAAAAAATGTAAGAAAAAAAACGCCATAGGAATCTGACGTCAAGTGCCGTCGAGCAACTATTTCGATTTATTGGAAAACCGACAAAACACAACAGAAATCGTAGTTTACCTTTGGCATACTAAGAATCAAATAGGCAAGAAAGCATGTGAGTGGAAAAATGATAAAATATCCAGAAATAATGCTGATTATTCTAGTGATTTGGCGGAAGCTAATGATAGAGACATTTTGGCCTTCATGTCCGTAGGGGACGTTGAGTTGTATCGAAATCCTGACGATTATTCATAGAATATGGGTATATTCATGCTGATGCTGTGGGGCTATCACCTCACGGTCACTTTGTGTATAATTATGGAATATTACTCGAATCAAAAACGCCCAAGTTTAGATAAAAGCTGTCTAAGGCCTAGACGTTTCGTAAATGTAAGGACGTAACTAAACATGGATGAAAATATATTAATAACTCTTTTAAAAGGGGATGGCAGCCATGCAGAACCATTTTAAGTTAGAGGATCTGGCGAAAGAACTTCAAGATGGGAAACCATACATTGAATTTTTACGAGTTCCATCCATGTCAGCTGGTATTTATCACTTAAAGAAAACAGACATAGATAAGCAACCCCCCATACTGAGGATGAAATTTATTACGTAATAGAAGGAAAGGCAAGGATGTTTGTAGGCAAGGACGATTTTGAAGTGAAAAGTGGATCTACTATTTTTGTAGAAAAAAATGGTGATCATAAATTTCATTCCATTGAAGAGGACTTAATGATATTGGTGTTATTTTCACCGGCCGAATATACAAATAGAGAATAGTAGTATATTAATTTTAAAAGAGGAGCATGTAAATGATTGATATTCCAAGCGTAATACCACACCGATATCCGTTTTTAATGATTGATCGGATTGTAGAGGTAGAACAAGGTAAATGGGCGAAGGGGTATAAAAATGTGTCATGGAATGAATGGTTTATAACGGAATCAAGAAACGATATGCCAACTATGATGATTGTGGAGGCTTTAGCGCAGCTAGGAGCATTTGCAGCAATAGGTCAAGAAAAAAGTTTGGGATTCCTATCCTCGTTAAATGGTATTGAATGTTTTGGGAATGCGTATCCAGGAGATAGAATCGAATTGTACTATGAAGTGGTGAAGAATAAAAGAGGCTTTGTACTGGGGCAAGGAGAGGCTGCTGTAGACGGACAAGTAATCATTAGAGCTAAAGAAATTATGATTTATATACAAGAGCCCTCATGAAACATATCAAATGGCTTGGATTTAATGCATTTCTTCTATTCCTCGTCTTTGTTGTTAGCATCATTAGATGCAATTGTATTTACGGTAATACACGTAACAGCATCAGTGCTTTACGTACTATTATCGAGATATCAAATAGGAACGTATTTAAGTAAGCCTATTATTTCGCTATTGATTATTTTGTTGCATCTAGTATTCCTGTTTTATGCTCTAGTTCTTTTCGAAGCGGTGTTTCCGTTAACAGTGATGAGATCTGTTGTGAATGTAATGGGAGTGCTAGTTATCATAATGAGCATAATGGATATAGTTACATATGTAAAAAGAAAGAAGAAGCGGATACCTATCACTTAGTGGAGAGAATGTCATGACAGTCACAATAGAACTGACCGATCAAACTACAAAATTTATTATCAACAATTTATATCCTCTTTATTTGCATGATTTATCTGAGATTTGGGGTTGGAAGCCCAATAAATACGGTGTTTTTGAAGAAGATGAGACGTTGACTTTACATGATCAAAATAAAGTTTTTGATATTTGGTGGTCGGATCCAGCCGTATTTTTCCCCTATTTGATTAGAGTAGATGATATTCCAGCAGGATTTGCATTAGTAGCCACACCACCTTATACGCCTGCTGGTTGCGAATATTATTTAAATGAGTTTTTCATATTGCGATCATTTCGTGGCAATGGAGTGGCAGAAGCAGCAGCGGTGCAGGTGTTCAATAATCATCAAGGCTCTTGGGAGGTGCAAACTAATCCTCACGAAGGAAACAGTAGAGCACAATCTTTCTGGAGAAAGACATTACAAAAATACACAGGTGGATCTTGTGTAGAAGAGACTGCAAATACACAAAACGACGGCATTAAGATCATTTTTAAATTTAATAACAGCTCCACATAAATTAGAAATATCGAGGCGTTTTCATGGACTTCAGATGCATACATAAAAGAATTAGAGCTATGCGGCGAATTGTTAGAATGCTACCAAGCTGGAGTGAATAGTATAAGAGTTGGATATAGATAATTTTTTCAAGCATGAAAAAAAATGTTTATCCAAAAAACTGCCTCTATGGAATTTATTTGCATTGTGCGAACATATATTACTCTGTTATATTACGTATAGAAATCTATCAAAATCGACAAATCGTTGTCGGAACTAGCTCAGATATTACAACTTAGACAGCGAGGTGTCAGGATGAAGCGATTTGGACTTGCCATTCAAATTGTAATTGGTCTTATTCTTGGTATTATCGTAGGTGCAATCTTCTACGGCAATGCTGAAGTCGTAAAGTACTTGCAACCTATTGGTGATGTATTCATACGTTTGATTAAAATGATCGTAGTACCTATCGTAATCGCGACGATTATCGTCGGCGTGGCTGGGGTTGGTGATACGAAGAAACTTGGCAGATTAGGTGGGAAAACGATCCTCTATTTTGAGATCATTACCACAATTGCCATCGTTGTCGGTTTGTTCGCTGCTAACATTTTCCAACCTGGTGTAGGTGTGGACATGAGCCAAATTCAGCAGTCAGACATTAGTTCTTACGTCGAAACGGCTGAACAGACAGAAACAAAAGGTATGATTGAAACGTTCGTCAACATCGTTCCGACAAATGTTTTTGATGCAATAGCTCGCGGTGATATGTTGGCAATTATCTTCTTCTCCGTTCTCTTCGGACTTGGTGTAGCTGCCGCAGGGGAAAAAGGAAAACCAGTGCTGAATTTCTTCCAAGGTGTAGCCGATGCTATGTTCTGGGTTGTAAATACAGTTATGAAGTTTGCTCCATTCGGTGTGTTCGCGTTGATTGGAGTAACAGTTTCCAAATTCGGGTTAAGTTCGTTATTGCCGCTTGGTAAACTGGTCATTCTTGTACACGGAGCTATGCTGTTCTTCGTATTTGTAGTACTTGGTCTCGTTGCTAAGATCAGTGGTATCTCTATCATGAACATTATTAAGATCTTGAGAGACGAACTGTTGCTTGCATATTCTACAGCGAGTTCTGAGACTGTACTTCCAAAGATTATGGAGAAAATGGAGAAATTCGGTTGTCCTAAAGCGATTGCTTCCTTCGTAGTACCAACAGGTTATTCCTTTAACCTAGACGGTTCCACTCTGTATCAGGCGATTGCAGCAATCTTTATTGCTCAAATGTACGGTATCGATTTAACGATTGCTGAGCAGGTGACATTGGTACTCGTACTGATGGTAACTTCTAAAGGAATCGCAGGTGTACCAGGCGTCTCCTTCGTCGTATTGTTGGCGACATTGGGTGCAGTAGGTATTCCAGTAGAAGGTCTTGCATTTATTGCAGGTATCGACCGCTTCTTGGATATGGCACGTACAGTAGTTAACGTTATTGGTAACGCTCTAGCTGTAGTTGTTATTTCCAAATGGGAAGGTCAATTCGACCGCAAGAAAGCTGATTCTTATCTCGATGAAATTGCTTCTGCGAAAGCAGCAGCTTAATAAAGATAGTATGACCTCCTGTCAGGATAATCTGGCAGGAGGTTTTTTGATGTGGATAAGATGCGCTGTGAATATTAAAATAAGTGCTATAGAAGTAATTTCATCAGAGATCAAAAGTGAGAGGTTATCCAAATGGACAAAGTGCAAATTTATGGAGAGAATAATCAGTACATAACTATCGAATTACATAATATCTATGGTATCCCAGATGAAACTAGTTATTTGGGAGGCTATGAAGCTGAGGGAATCATTAGCATTAAGAGTGGTGGTTTCTTTGGATCGGGAGATGTATGGGTATCTACTGGACAGCTATTTGAATTAAAAAATAGGATACAAGAAATTTATGATAGGTGTAGTGGCGAAGTTATACTTGTAACAAGTGGAGCTGAATTTGAAATGAATATGAAAATGGAGGAGAGAGGAAGAGTATGTATTGCGGGTAGGTACAAAGAGTCTTATGCAAGTGATAATGAACTAACGTTTAGCTTTGAATCGGATCAAAGCTATTTAGTAAGGACGATAGAAGAGCTTAATGAAATCGCATTAAAATACGGTGGAATGGAAGGATTAAGGTCACAGAATAAGTAAAAAGAAAGGTGACGATTAGGTAATGAACACGAACCGTGTTACTCCCATATTTAGAATATTCGACGAGCATAAGGCGAAAGAATTTTATCTTGAATTTTTAGGTTTTCAATTAGACTGGGAACACCGATATGAGAGTGACTTTCCATTATACATGCAGATTTCTAATAACAAATTAACTTTGCATTTAACGGAGCATTACGGGGATTGCTCACCTGGATCTGCAATTCGAATAGAGATTACAGGAATAGAGGAGTTTCATCAAACTTTATTAAACAAGAACTATAAATACTCACGACCAGGAATCGAAGCAACTGAATGGGATACGCAAGAAGTGCGAATTGTTGACCCTTTCGGAAATAAGCTTACTTTTTTTGAAGAGTTGAATCGTTAAAGAAGAGAAGCAAAGGGGCAAATGCAGCGATGCCCCTTGTTTACACAATCCTGCTTATGACGAGTACTGATTATTTCTGAAACTCTGAGCGTAACAAGCTGTATACCCACATATCTCGGCACTCATTTGTGACACTATGGCATTCATACTGTCGTAAATAGCCTTCTTCTTTGAAATTGAACTTGTTGAGCATTTCCTTGGAACCCATATTCTCATCACTAACAAATGCTTGAATTCTTACTAATCCCAACTGATTAAACCCTAACGCCAGAACCTCTTGTAATGCTTCCGACATAATTCCACGACGCCAATACGTTTCGGATAATTCATAGCCAACCTCAGCTCTAACATCTTCAATCTCGGTTAAAAAGATCGTTCCGATAATCGTATCGGTTTCTTTATCAGCAATTGCAAACCGTATAAGCCACCCGTCATGGTATCCCTTATTCCAAAATTCAATCACTTTATAGCTGTCTTCCAACGTCTCGGGTCCATTCCAATCCAGATAGCGGTATACATTTTCATTTGAATAATAGTTTAATAGTTCTGGAGCATCTTCGGATCTTAATTTTCGTAATCTAATTCTCTTCGTTTCTATCTCTGGAAATGAATGAAATATGGCTGCGAAATTCATAAATGTCTCCTTGTCACATGGTTAGGAATGAAATGAATGTTATCGAAATCATAATCTAATTTAATGGGCCAAAATGGAATTTAAATAAGCATATCATCTTAGATGTTTTCTGTACATTTTTCGGACAATCATCCTGATTTGGACTTTAATCAGGGCAGTCACTTCATTGATTTAAGTAAATATTTCAATGAACGCGCCTTGCGAAATAGCGATTTATAATGAAAAGTAATTGATGATTTCAAAAACTCTTATATACAAATTTTGAGAAATAGATTGAACCGTGCTTGATACTGAGTTAGTATAATGAAAGATAAAACAAAGTAACGTAGTCGGAATTAAAGAGATTGATGTGAGGTGGAGGATGTTGTTGCAACTACAGGTGACGAATAGTCCGTTTACAGCCGAGCAGGCAGAGCTACTAAATAAGCTGCTCCCGACGTTGACGGAAGGCCAGATGAATTGGCTTGGGGGATATTTAGCTTTTTATCGTGCAGGAAATGTAACGACCGCAGCATCGGAATTGGCGGTTAGCCAAGTCGTGGAGGTACCAGTACCAGCCGCAGCAGTTGTAGCTCAAGAGCCGCGCGAAGCGACGATTTTATTCGGGTCGCAGACAGGGAATTCGCAAAGACTTGCGGGAAGGTTGGCAGATAAGCTGAAAGGTGAAGGCTTTGAGGTTACACTGTCCGCAATGAACAAGTATAAGACGAATAACCTGAAGAAAGCAGGCTATTTGTTTATCGTTGTTAGTACGCATGGTGAGGGAGACCCGCCAGATAACGCGCTGACGCTGCATGAATTTTTGAACAGTAAACGTGCGCCTAAGCTAGATGGAATAAAGTTCTCTGTTCTTGCGCTAGGTGACACATCCTATGAGTTTTTCTGCAAAACAGGCCAAGACTTTGACACGAAGCTCGCAGAGCTTGGAGCAGAGCGGATCGTGGATCGCGTAGATTGCGATGTGGATTTTGAAGACGCTGCTGCTGGCTGGATCGCAGCTGTGAATAGTGCAGTCAGCGCTGTTGCGACATCGGTATCTCCACAAGGAATAGCGAATGTAGCATCAATTGCTGCTCCTGCTGCTGTTGAATCTGAATATTCACGCACGAATCCGTTTATGGCGGAAGTATTGGAAAATTTAAATTTGAACGGCCAAGGTTCGGATCGTGAAACACGCCATCTGGAGCTGTCTCTTGAAGGTTCAGGTCTTACGTATGAGCCGGGCGATGCGGTTGGTGTGTATCCACAAAACGATCCAGCTTTAGTTGATGATATAATTTCGTTCCTGAAATGGAATCCGCAAGAGTCTGTTGTAACTGGAAAAGCAGGCGAAACTTCTACCCTACGCGAAGCGCTTCTTCACCATTATGAAATTACCGTATTAACAAAGCCTTTACTTGAAAAAGCAGTTGCCTTCTCTGGAAACGGAAAATTGGCTGACCTGTTTAAGCCAGAAAATAAAGAAGAGTTAAAAGCATATACGAATGGACGCGATCTATTGGATTTGCTTCGTGATTACGGTCCATGGACATTCAAGGCTGGGGATGTTGGGAATATACTACGTAAGCTTCCACCGCGTTTGTATTCCATTGCTAGCAGTGTGAATTCCCATCCGGAGGAAGTCCATCTCACGATTCGTAAAGTAGAATACGAGGCACATGGTCGTGCTCGCAAAGGCGTGTGCTCTGTGTACACATCTGAAAGAATTGAGGCGGGCGACAAGCTGCCGATTTTCATTCAGCAAAATCCAAACTTTAAGCCGCCAGTTAATCCGGATACGTCTGTTATTATGGTGGGGCCAGGCACAGGTGTTGCACCGTTCCGCGCATTCCTTGAGGATCGTGAGGAGTCTGGGGCAGCGGGTCAAACATGGTTATTCTATGGCGATCGTCATTTCGTGACAGATTTCTTGTACCAAACGGATTGGCAGCGCATGCATAATGACGGTGTGCTGACGAAGCTTGATGTAGCATTCTCCAGAGATTCAGATGAGAAAGTTTATGTACAGCATAGGATGTTGGAAAATGGCGAGGAGCTCTACAAGTGGTTGGAAAATGGCGCTCACCTATACGTCTGCGGTGATGAGAAGTATATGGCGCATGATGTTCAATCTGCATTGCTTACGATCATTTCGCAATACGGTGGCAAGTCCACGGAAGCAGCAGCTGCATATTTAGCTGATCTGCAAGAACAAGGGCGTTACCAACGAGACGTATATTAAGAGATAGAGTTAAAGCGACTTATTTATAGATATAAACGGGTACGAACCGATCATGGGATAAAGGAGCTAACAGCAATGGCAAAAAAACTAAAAGTACAGCCAATTGGTGGGCCACCGAGTGACGTCGAACAGCTAAAAGACGAAAGTAATTATTTGCGCGGTTCGTTAGTTGAATCGCTGTCCAACCGTATTACAGGCGGATTGCCTGAATTGGACAATCGTCTTCTCAAATTCCACGGCAGCTATATGCAAGATGACCGTGACTACCGCAACGAGCGTGAAAAGCAAAAGTTGGAGCCATACTTTCAATTTATGCTTCGTATCGTTACACCTGGCGGTGTATCGACACCGGAGCAATGGCTTGTTATGGATGAGCTGGCTGAGAAATATGGAACAGGCAGCCTTCGTGTCACGACACGTCAAGCATTCCAACTGCATGGCGTATTGAAGTGGAATTTGAAAAAAACGATTCAAGAAATCAATGAAGCTTTGCTTACTACTTTGGCTGCTTGCGGTGACGTTAGCCGTAACGTTATGTGTAATCCGAACCCTTACCAATCGGACATTCACAACGAGGTCTTTTATTGGTCGCAGCAACTGACGACACATTTGGCGCCTAAAACACCTGCGTATCATGAGATTTGGTTGGATGGTGAGAAGGTTGTAGACAGCTCGGAGCAACATGGTACGCCTGTTGAGGTAGAACCGATTTACGGGCATGTGTACTTGCCGCGTAAGTTTAAGATTGGTATTGCTGTACCTCCATCGAACGATGTGGATGTATACTCGCAGGATCTTGGATATATTGCGATTGTTGAAAATGATAAACTTGTTGGTTTTAACGTTTGTGTTGGCGGAGGCATGGGCATGACACATGGGGATACAGCCACGTACCCGCAGTTGGCTCGTGTTATCGGCTTCATTACGCCAGACCAGGTACTTGATGTAGCAGAGAAAACGGTCATGATTCAGCGCGATTACGGCAACCGTTCTGTGCGGAAAAACGCTCGATTCAAATATACAGTCGATCGCCATGGCTTGGACTGGTTTGTTGAAGAATTGCATGAGCGCTTGGGCTGGGAGCTTCAGCCTGCACGCGAGTTCTTCTTTGAAAATACAGGCGACCGCTATGGCTGGATTAAAGGCAAGGATGGCAAATGGAATTTAACGCTGTATGTGCAAAGCGGGCGCATCGTGGACATCGAAGGCTATAAGCTGAAGACGGCTTTGCGTGAAATAGCTAAAATTCATACGGGAGATTTCCGTCTGACCGCGAATCAGAATTTGATCATTGCCAACGTAAGCAGCCAGAAGAAGACGAAAATCGTTGCGCTGCTTAAGGAATATGGCATTGAAGAGGGAACGCAGTATTCAGCTCTTCGCCGCAGCGCGTTGTCTTGCGTAGCATTACCGACATGTGGTCTTGCGATGGCAGAGGCAGAACGTTATTTGCCAACGCTAATTGATAAGTTGGAGCCTGTTATGGAGCAAGCGGGCCTGCGAGATGAAGAAATTAACATCCGTATGACAGGCTGCCCGAACGGTTGCGCACGTCCTGCATTGGGCGAGATCGCGTTTATCGGCAAGTCGCCTGGCAAGTACAACATGTATATGGGCGCTGGCTTCTCAGGGGATCGCTTGAGCAAGCTGTTCCGTGAGAACATTGGCGAAGAGGAAATTATTGATACGCTTACGCCAATTATTAACCGCTATGCGGCTGAGCGTGATAAAGGCGAGCATTTTGGTGACTTCGTCATTCGTGCTGGCTATGTAAAAGCGGTTACGGACGGAACGAACTTCCACGATTAATATATATGATAGCGAAGGCGATGCAGTGAAGTACTGCATCGCCTTTTCATTTGCATTTTTACGCACATCAGAGATGATATTTTGTTTCAGCGCATGGAGGAGGACTTACCTTACAAGGTAAATACGTACGAACTATCGAACATAATATGACGTATCACTTATCCAAGCGCTGCATCATACAGCGAAGAATGGTGGTTATTATGGATTCTTCAATGATATCGACAAAACTGTATATACCGCAGACAAGGTCACCTCTTGTGAGACGGACACGATTAACTGAGACATTGGAAAAAGGTGTGCAAAACAAATTAACTTTGGTATCTGCCTCTGCTGGTTATGGTAAAACAACGTTGGTCAGCAATTGGCTTACTTATTGTGATCGTCCTGCCGCTTGGTTGTCGTTGGATGAAGGGGATAACGATCTGGCACGATTTTTTCAATATCTCTTTGCTGCGTTGAAGAAGATGAGTAATAGGGATGAGGATACAGCGGGAGGGATGGATATTGTTCACTCTTCTCAGCTTCCTCCGATAGAAGTGTTGCTATCTACGTTCATTCATAAAATGATATCTATTACAGCTGAAAAAGACCACTTCATCGTGCTGGATGATTACCATGTTATTCAATCAGAAGCAATTCATCATGCGGTTGATCTTCTAATTGAACGTATGCCTATCCATATGCATGTAGTAATCATTACTCGGAACGATCCGCCTTTATCGTTGGCACGTTTACGTGTTCGAAATCAAATGACAGAAATACGAGTATCGGATTTACGGTTTACTCAACCCGAAGCAGCCGAGTTTTTGGAGAATGCTATGGGCGTGCATCTTTCTCCAGAACAAACCGTGCTGCTGGAAAGTCGAACGGAAGGCTGGATTGCAGGATTGCAACTAGCTGCTCTTTCAATTAAGGAGCAAAAAAATGTTTCGAATTTCCTTTCATCTTTCACGGGCAACCACCGTTTTATACTGGATTATTTAGTTGAAGAAGTGTTGAAACAGCAGTCTGTTAACATTCAGCATTTTTTGCTGCGAACATCCATTCTTGACCGATTATGTGGTCCCCTGTGTGAGGCAATTTTGCAGTCGGGAGAGGGAGAACGAAGCGAACACGATGCTTCTGGGCAAGAAATGCTGGAATATCTCGAACGGTCCAATTTATTCATCGTGCCGTTGGATCATGAGCGCCGTTGGTATCGTTATCACCATTTGTTTGCCGATTTACTGCGGCAGCGTCTCCTTCAGTATGTAGATTCCACTACTAGACAGGTAGATCAAGATATTGCAATCATGCATCAGCGGGCTAGCGAATGGTATGAAAATCATAACTTTGAGCTAGAAGCTTTTCATCATGCTGTAGCTGCTGATGATATCGAGCGTGCTGCTCACTTATTAGAAGGAAAGGGAATGCCTCTGCTGTTTCGAGGAGCCCTAATTCCTGCATTGAAATGGTTAGATTCACTTCCACGTAAGGAGCTCGATGCAAGACCTGTATTGTGGGTGTTGTACGCATCTTCGCTGATAATGAGCGGTCGTATAACGGAAGTGGAATCCAAGCTGAAAGCTGCCGAACATGCAATGCACATTACAGTGCAAGATCAAACTAGCAATGATCTTCTCGGTCATATTGCATCGATTCGCGCCACAATAGCTCTGAGCAAACATGAGGTAGAGACGATTCTCCTCGAGTCTAATCGAGCTTTAAAATACTTACACCCAGACAACCTGCCTATTCGTACAGCCGCAAGTTGGTCGTTGGGATATGCCTATCAATTGCAAGGGGACCGAACTGCTGCCAGCAAGGCATATATGGAAGCTTTGACTAATAGTAAGAAGCTGGGCCATGTAATTATCACCATCATGGCTTCGCTTGGTCTTGGCATGATACAGGAAGGTGAAAATCAACTGCATATGGCGGCTGAAACGTATCACTGGGTTCTAAATCAAATAGGTGATATGCCAATGCCAGCTGTGTGCGAAGCATATCTGGGTCTGGCTCGTATTTGCTATGAATGGAATGATCTAGATACTGCTTTGCATCACGTTCAATTAAGTATTCAACTGGCGAAACAGCTTGAGCAGACGGATAGAGCGGTTGCAGGAGAACTAGTTTTGGCACAGATAAAACTTGCACAAGGAGATGTAGGAGGGGTAGCAGCGATCTTATCGAGAGCGGAACATATAGCGACCCAGAACCATTTTATACTTCAGATTCTACGTATTGCTGAGGCGCAAGTTCATGTGATGATTCAACAAGAGCACTTATCAGCAGCAGGCATATTGTCGCAAAAATATGACCTTCCACTAAGCCGAGCGCGAATATACTTGGCTCAAGGTGATACTGCTGCGGCATTAGCCATTTTGGAATCAGCTATACAGAAGGTGGAGGCAAAGGATTTAAAGGATGAACGGCTCAAAATTTTTATCCTCATGGCCATTGCTCTATATGCACATGGTGAGAAAACAAAGGCTTTGGAAGCTTTAAGAGAAGCTTTAACGATGGCAGAGCCTAGTGGATTTATTCGTCTTTTTCTTGACGAAGGAAAGTCCATGAAAATTCTTCTAGGCGAAGCGGTTGTTCATAGAATCATGCCTGACTACACAGTTAAACTACTAGCTCATTTTGATAATGAGGAACAGATTCATAAATCTGCATCGAATATTCAATTACAATCCATACCAGATCGAGGACTTATTGAGCCGTTGAGCGTAAGAGAATTGGAAGTACTGCATCTTATTGCGCAAGGACTATCGAATCATGAAATTAGTGAACGGTTATTTATCGCATTAACTACAGTCAAAGGGCATAATCGTGTAATCTTTGATAAGCTGCAAGTAAAACGCCGCACCGAAGCTGTGGCACGTGCTCGCCAGCTAGGCCTGATATAAAAGGAGATCCGCATTTCAAAACCATACTTTAGTATCTGCATATAGCTATCACATTGACGCTATACTCATGGCAAAAACGAATTTCAGGAGGACGCCAATGAGAGCCGTCGTATGCACGAAGTATGGATCACCCGATGTATTGGAGCTTAAAGAAGTAATGAAACCTTTGCCAAAGGATAATGAAATACAGATTAAAGTCTATGCCACAACGGTAGCGACAGGGGATTGTAGAATTCGCAGCTTTAAAAGTCCGCCTTTACTCTGGTTAGCTATGCGAATTGTTCTGGGCTTTACGAAACCGAGAAATCCCATTTTAGGAGTGGAGCTAGCAGGGGAAGTCGAAGCAGTAGGTAAAAACGTAAAGCGATTCAAAAAAGGCGATCAAGTTTATGCCCTAAGTGGGATGCGCTGTGGTGCCCATGCCGAGTATATTTGCCTGTCTGAGGATGCAGTAATCGCATTAAAGCCAAACAATGCAACCTACGAGGAAGCCGCTGTTATTCCTTTCGGAGGAACTACTGCATTGCATTTTTTTAGAAAAGGAAATATCCAAGTTGGTATGAAAGTTCTTATTTATGGAGCATCAGGGTCTGTAGGTACGGCCGCTGTGCAGCTTGCAAAATATTATGGAGCAGAAGTTACTGGGGTGTGCAGCGGTAGAAATGTTGACTTAGTACAATCACTCGGCGCGGATCATGTCATAGATTACACGAAAGAGGATTTTATAGGAAGTGCAGACCGATACGATATTATTTTCGATGCGATTGGAAAGATCAAAAAGTCCCATTGCATAAAAGTTCTGGCGCCAAATGGGAAGTTCTTGACCGTCGATGGACTGGGGATTGCCAAAGTCAGTGCAGATGATTTAATTTTCCTTAAAGAGTTGATGGAGAAAGGAAAAGTGAAAGCTGTCATAGATAGGCGCTATTCACTCGAACAAGTTCCCGAGGCACACCGATATGTAGAAACAGGGCGCAAAAGAGGCAATGTGGTTGTTCATGTACACCCTACGCATAAAGAAATACAATAACGAAATACACAAGTTCGAAGCTCTTCATTACTGGTTGTAATTTAGAGATTCGGACTTTTTTTGTCTTGAAATTAATAGCGGAAATCTTAAGTTTGTATGCAATAGAAACGAGCTATGATAAAATTTGGATGTTATAATTTGTTAAAATTAATATATTCTATTCCCTATTAGATGAAATGCTACCTCAATACGAAAGGTTGAACGCGATGATGACATATCACTTTTACCCAATGAACAAAGAACATGCTGCCACGATCTGTACTTGGGAATACGCTGATCCATACTCTATATACAGCATGGATGATAGCAATGAATGTATTTGTGAACTTATGAATGATGAGTACTTTTGCGCACTAGATAGCGATAACCAATTAGTAGGCTTTATTTGTATCGGGAATCCGGCTCGTGTTCCAGGAGGGTACCCTGTCGGTATTTATGAACATCAGGATCGAGTAGACATCGGATTAGGACTTAGACCTGATTGTACAGGTGGAGGTAACGGTTTAGAGTTCTTGCTGCAAGGCATTGATTATTTGAAACAGAATACGAACGTGCTCAAACTTCAACTTGTTGTCGCAACATTTAATGAAAGAGCGATCAAAGTCTATGAGCGTGCTGGATTTGTTCGAGGAATGCGTTTTATGAGCAGAGTTGGGAATAACCAAGCTGAGTTTTTGTCGATGACATTATCTATGAAAGAACGTCTGTAATATGGAGAAAGACAAGACGAGAAAGGAAATTGTGACACAGAAAATCAAGATAATCCAAAGACATCATAGAATGAAAGAAGATCTCGATTTCAATAGTCAGCTCCGCTTTCTGATCGAATTAGATAAACTCAAAACTATTGAAAGAAAAACTAAACTTATCAATGGTTCACGTCACGAGAATGATGCGGAACATTCGTGGCACCTTGCTATGATGGCACTTATTTTATATCAACATTCCAATCAAGAAATTGATCTGTTTAAAGTGATAAAAATGCTGCTCATTCATGATATCGTAGAAATTGATGCTGGTGATACTTTTGCCTATGACACTGCTGGGCATCATGATAAGTTTGAGCGAGAGCTGCGAGCGGCCACTCGAATATTTGGTTTGCTCCCAGAGGATCAAGGGAAGGACCTTATAGATTTATGGCTTGAATATGATCGTAAGGAATCGAAAGAGGCAAAGTTCGCAGTATCGTTGGATAGTTTGCAACCGTTAATACATAATTATTTAAATCAAGGTAAAACGTGGAAGAAACACGGCATCACAAGCGAAAAAGTGTTAGATCGAAATCGTAAAATAGCAAAAGGTTCCGAAAGGTTATGGGAGTATGCGCAGGAAATGATAGAGAAATCAATAGAGGAAGGATATTTAAGTAAATAATGCAATGGAGATCGACTGCACATATACGTAGTAGGGATTTATACTGCTTTGTATTTTACAATTTACCTAAACTACAGAGAGTGGGAAATGACCATGAAGCTTCGCTTAACGAATGCTGATGATATTGAACAACTTGTAAGAATGCGATGGGACTTTACAAATGAATATAGTCACAAAAAGTTCGAAGAGGATGCATATGAGGAGTTTGCTTTGGAGTGCAGAGCATTTATGCAAGATGCCCTCGATTCTGATAAATGGTTTATTTGGGTTGCGGAGCAAGAAGGTCTTATTCTTTCGCATATTTATATTGAATTAATCGATAAGGTACCTAGGCCGGGTAGAAAGACGAATCCTTTTATTTATATGACCAATGTGTACACGCTGCCTGAGCATAGAGGGAAGAGAATCGGAGCTCAATTATTGAAAAAGATTGAAGAGTGGGCACGTGCGAATCATTATGAATTTATTATCGTATGGCCAAGTGAATGGAGTGTAGAGTTTTATGAACGCAATGGCTATAAACTGTGTAAGGAGCCAATGGAGTTGATGCTAGATTAAGTTCAAGGAGGAATTTGTTTTGAAACTGCTGTCCAAAACCGCGACTCATAATGGTCTAAACATTCATTTTCTTGATTCCATTATTGAAGCTGATCCTGAACTAACTCCCATCGTCGTATGCCCAGGCTTGTCTGAAACAGCCGAAGAATACATAGACTTGTTAGAATTTCTATTTCCGCGAAGAGGGATCGTACTATCGTTTAGAGGAAGAGGACAAAGCCAAACACCACAAATAGGGTATGACCTTGAACATCATGTATCTGACATTGAATCTGTTGTGAAAGAATCAGGTGTTGCGTATTTTCATCTATTGCGTATTCTCGTGGCGTATCTTATGCGCTAGAATACGCAAACCAAAACTCCAAGCAAATTGCATCTCTAATCATCGAAGATTATCCTTCCGAACATAAAGCGATGCCCTTGCAGTGGGCAAATGATTACATTGAAAATTATTTAATTCCATTTCAGAGAGATACTCATATTCGTGAAGAGGCGGTTCGAGGCATTCAAGGCGAATCGACTCAAAAGTCGATACATGTTAATTTCGATCGGCCGGTACTTGTGGCTAGAGGTTTATTGGAAGGTTCATTAATAACTGATGATGATCTTGAGAGGTATAAGAAACAATTTCCCCATTTACAACTCCATGAGTTCGCTAACAGTGGACACGACATTTGCAGAACAGAGAAATCAGCTTTCTATAAAGCTGTAAAAGATTTTTTAAGCTAGATTGGATATCGTAACAGCAAAAGGGAACGTTAATAAGCACTATGCATGGGTACAAAAATAACAGGAGATGAACGAACTGATACACGCTTGTGACGGTCTCACGATTATTACAAGCACAGGCGTCGGATCTCGGGTTGCGAGGCGAGACGGGGCAACTCTCGAGAAGCTTTTGTTGCACGTTGGTGCTTTTTCTAACGAACGCCATTGACGTTATTTATACGAAATCACCCATAATTAAATTTTAACGGTTGTAGAAGAGCTTATTTTAGCAATTTTGGTGAGTTACATTGCTAAATCCGGCAAATAAGCACTCTGACATCCGTTACATTTCAAAATAAGTAAATGTAAGTAGGTTAGCCTCTGTGACAACCGTTAAGTGCATTGCAATGTGCTGCGCAGGCAATTTCCTTGTTAACAACACTTTTGCCTTCTTATGTTTGAATGGCTATGGAATAGTTGAGTTGTGAAATCGTCTCTTCTTTAAGGACAAGAAGGCGGTTATTTGGTATGAGTGATTTTCAAAAATGGCGAATCAGCAGTTGTGTTACTTATAAATGAATAAAACACAGCGGAGAAAGGAATAGTGGTTATTAGTTAGTGATTACCCCTTGATTATTGATTATTAACCACTCAACATACACTCATCCCTTTAAATGATTGGGCTATTCCAAATTATACAATTGCAACCAACATCCATTTCCTGGTGTATACGGAAGTCATTGCTCCATGTATAATGATACACATAATTTTAGCGCTGGTCGATTAAAGGGGAACAAAGACAGATGGTATTTTATAAACAACGAGTATTGCCTGCTTCCAGACAAATGAAAGACTTAGAAAAAGCGATTGCGTCTCCATATGAGTATCTTATCCTGTTGGATATTCACGTTGCTCAGTTAAAGCATGCCGTTGATATGGTGCACAAAGCGGACAAGAAGCTGCTGCTGCACTTGGATTTAATTCAAGGTTTGCAAAGCGATGCTTATGCCACGGAATATTTGTGCCAAGAGTACCGTCCGTATGGCATATTGTCTACGAAAGGGAATGTCATTCAGCGTGCGAAGCAAAAAGGGGTTGTCGCTGTTCAGCGCATGTTTCTGATTGATAATAGTGCGTTGGAGAAGAGTTATAAGCTGCTTGAAAAGACACAGCCTGATGTCATTGAAGTGCTCCCAGGAGGAATGCCGGATGTCATTCGCAAAGTCAAAGAAAATACACAATTGCCGATTGTTGCTGGCGGATTTATATCTACGAGAGAAGATGTGGAGCGTGCACTAGGTGCCGGAGCGGAAGCTGTAACAACATCGAACAAGCAATTGTGGACATACTATGAAAAATAGTGATTGACAACGCTTACAAATATGAATAAACTATGAATTAAGTTAATACTTGTTACGGAGACTTGGAGATCTACTTTCAGAACACATTTATCCTCTCAAGGGATAAGATGTGTACTCGATCGTGGGTCTCTTTTTGCATTCTCCTTAACAGAATATATTGTAACAACAGTGAGGATTTTACAGGAGGGCTAATTATGTCAGCATTTTGGGCAGAAGTAATTGGAACGATGATTTTAATCGCGCTTGGCGGCGGCGTCTGCGCGGGTGTATCGCTTAAAAAATCTTTTGCTGCCAATTCAGGTTGGATCGTTATTACGTTAGGTTGGGGTTTGGCTGTAGCAGTAGCTGCCTATTCCGTCGGTTCGTTTAGCGGAGCGCACTTGAATCCAGCTCTTACAGTCGGACTAGCCTTCACGGGAAGCTTCCCGTGGGCGGATGTACCATCTTATATTGTCGCACAATTGATAGGTGCTATATTGGGAGCTGTACTTGTATACTTACATTACTTGCCGCACTGGAAAGTAACCGAAGATCCAGCTACCAAATTAGGTGTTTTCGCAACAGGTCCTGCTATTAATCATCCGTTCTCAAACGTGATTAGTGAAATGATTGGTACCTTTATTCTCGTCCTTGGCATATTGGCAATTGGTGCAAACAAATTTGCAGATGGATTGAATCCGTTTATCGTCGGCTTTTTAATCGTTAGTATCGGCTTGTCGCTTGGTGGTACAACCGGTTATGCAATCAACCCGGCACGTGACTTGGGTCCAAGGATTGCACACTTCTTGCTTCCGATCCCAGGTAAGGGTGGTTCGAATTGGAAGTATGCATGGGTTCCTGTAGTAGGACCATTGCTAGGTGGTTCTCTTGGCGGGTTATTTTATAAAAATGTGTTTCTAGGTGAGCCTGATTCCATGTTGTGGTTGGTGTTAGGAATAGCGGTTGTTGTTCTAATTGGAGCACAGCTCCTTTCAAAACGAACAGCAAACTAAGTGCATAGCAAAACTTATTGAATTGTCAAACAATACAGGGGGGAATCTTGTATGGAAAAATATATTTTGTCATTGGATCAAGGAACAACAAGCTCGCGTGCTATTTTGTTTAATAAAGAAGGGCATATTGTACACACAGCACAGAAAGAATTTACACAAATCTTTCCTGAGCCAGGTTGGGTTGAGCATAACGCACAAGAAATTTGGGGAACGATCCTATCTGTAATTGCGACATGTCTGATCGAGTCCGGTGTGAAGCCGAGCCAGATTGCAGGGATCGGAATTACGAATCAACGTGAGACGACAGTGGTATGGGATAAACAATCCGGTCGTCCTGTATATAATGCGATTGTATGGCAATCACGCCAAACGAAATCGATTTGTGATGAGCTGAAAGAAGCAGGTCACAGTGAGTTGTTCCGTTCGAAGACAGGCCTGCTTATTGATTCTTACTTCTCAGGCACAAAAGTAAAATGGATTCTCGATAATGTTGAAGGTGCTCGTGAAAAAGCGGAGCGCGGCGAATTGCTGTTCGGTACAATTGATACATGGTTAATTTGGAAGCTGACGGACGGCAACGTTCATGTTACTGATTACAGTAACGCTTCACGTACGTTGATGTACAACATTCATGAGCTGCGTTGGGATGATGAGCTGCTTGAATTGCTCACGATTCCGAAACAGATGCTTCCAGAAGTTCGTTCTTCTTCTGAAGTTTATGGTGAAACGGTTGATTTCCATTTCTTTGGGGAAAGCATCCCGATTGCCGGTGCAGCGGGTGATCAACAAGCTGCGTTGTTCGGTCAGGCTTGCTTTAACAAAGGCATGGCTAAAAATACGTATGGCACAGGTTGTTTCATGCTTATGAATACAGGTGAGCAAGCGGTTCAATCTTCGCATGGGTTATTGACGACGATTGCTTGGGGAATTGACGGCAAGGTGGAATATGCGTTAGAGGGCAGTGTGTTCGTTGCTGGTTCGGCTGTACAATGGCTGCGTGATGGTTTGCGTATGATTAAGGAATCGAAAGACAGTGAATTGTATGCAAGTAAAGTGGATACAACAGATGGTGTCTATGTCGTTCCTGCATTTGTAGGACTTGGCACACCTTATTGGGATAGCGAAGTGAAAGGTGCTGTATTCGGTTTGACGCGCGGTACGTCTAAGGAGCATTTCATTCGTGCAACGCTAGAGTCTCTCGCTTATCAGACAAAGGATGTGCTGCAAGCGATGGAAGCGGACTCTGCGATTGAGCTTACAACGTTGCGTGTAGATGGTGGCGCGGTCCAAAATAACTTCTTGATGCAGTTCCAGAGTGATATGTTAAATGTCCCGGTTGAATGTCCGAAAGTATACGAGACAACTGCGCTTGGAGCGGCTTATCTTGCAGGTCTTGCTGTTGGATACTGGGACAGCCGTGAGGAAATTGCGGCTCAATGGAGTATTGATCGTACGTTTAATCCATCTATGGAAGAAGAACGGCGTGATGAATTGTATGGTGGTTGGAAGAAAGCTATTTCCGCAACAAAAGTGTTTAAATAAATTAATTATTATGTTATTATAATTACAAGTTAATATTTGATTCGGTTGGAGAATAGAGAAGCCGCAATTGCACTGTCGTCTTGTGTATAGACTATAGTGTTATTGCGGCTTTTGTTATTTCGGTCACCGATTGCTCAGGAGGTCATACAGATGAAGATGGAGTTTAACGCGGCAGGGCGTCACGATATATTACAAGCTATGAAAGAGCAGCCTCTCGATGTGATCGTAATCGGCGGTGGTATTACAGGAGCTGGCATTGCACTAGATGCATCGACACGGGGTCTTAACACAGCATTATTTGAAATGCAGGACTTTGCAGCAGGCACATCAAGTCGCTCGACGAAACTTGTACACGGCGGGCTGCGCTACTTGAAGCAATTTGATGTAAAAACAGTAGCTGAAGTCGGAAAAGAGCGTGCCATCGTATATGAAAATGGTCCGCATGTTACGACACCAGAGTGGATGCTGCTTCCGTTTCACAGCGGTGGGACGTTTGGCAAGTTCAGTACGTCGATCGGCTTGCGCGTCTATGACTTTTTGGCAGGTGTAAAACGTAGTGAACGTCGGCGTATGTTTACGGATAAAGAGACGATTGAGCGTGAACCCCTGCTGAAGCGAGAAGGCTTAAAAGGCGGCGGTTATTATGTTGAATATCGGACAGATGATGCGCGTTTGACGATTGAAGTCATGAAGGAAGCGGTAAGCAAAGGTGCAAAAGCACTGAACTATATGAAAGTAGAGTCGTTTTTGTACAAAGAAGGCAAAGTTTCAGGTGTTCTTGTGCGTGATCAGTTGGATGGTCAGCCATACGAGTTGTATGCAAATAAAATTATTAATGCAGCTGGGCCATGGGTGGATGTCCTTCGAGAACAAGATGGATCGCGTACAGGCAAGCGTCTTCAAATGTCTAAAGGTGTTCACCTTGTCATCGATCAGTCGAAGTTTCCGCTGAAGCAAGCGATATATTTTGATACACCCGATAAACGCATGGTATTTGCGATTCCGCGTGACGGAAAGACATACGTGGGCACGACAGATACATTTTATAAAGCTAATCCGGTTCATCCAGTAATGACAGCAGAAGATCGTAAGTACATTATGGATGCGATTCATTACATGTTCCCTACGGTTAAACTTACTGTGGAAGATATTGAATCGAGTTGGGCGGGGGTTAGACCGCTGATTTATGAAGAAGGAAAAAATGCGTCTGAAATTTCTCGCAGAGATGAAATATGGCAGTCTCCTTCTGGCCTAATTACGATTGCTGGTGGAAAATTGACAGGTTATCGAAAGATGGCGGAGACGATTGTTAATTTGGTGACTAAGCTCATTCATGAGCAAGATGGACGTTCGTTTGCGGCAGCAACAACGAAACAAATGCCGATCTCAGGCGGCGATGTTGGCGGCTCTGCTTCGTTTCCTGCATTTGTAAGCAAGAAGACAGCTGAAGGTGTAAAGCAAGGTTTGGACGAAAAGTTGGCCAAGCGTTGGGCTCAATTTTACGGTTCCAATGTAGAGCTTGTATTTGAGTTGGCACGTGCCTGTGCGGTTGATTTGAAGCAATTGGATCTTCCGATTGATGTACTCGTACCGCTCGTATATGCAATGCAGCATGAGATGACGGTGAAGCCGGATGATTTCTTTGTTCGCCGTACAGGTGCGGTGTTCTTTAATATTGCATGGGTGAGACGTTGGAAACAGCCAGTAATCGACTATATGGCTGCAGCGCAAGGTTGGACTGAGGAGCAGAAAGTACGTTACACAGAAGAGCTAGAGCAAAGTTTAGAACGCGCAGTAACTCCACAGATCGAAGCGTAATTGCTGTAAAATGCAGTATTCATACAGGTAAATTGTACAACGCCAAGTTCTCATTTTGCGAGCTTGGCGTTTTATTTTGGATGCAGATATTATATAACTGCAATAGTCTTTTTTAAGTTAAAGTCTAGACATAACAAGCAACTTTCCTTTATTTTAAAAAGATGCATTCTCTTAATCCTCCAAGTTATACTCTACAAAATACTGGTTTTTCTAAGAAGTACTCCACGACATTAGAATCCGTAATCATATGCTCTATGATTATTACTGTTCCTGCATACTCTTTCATTATCGTCTACATACAAGGAGGTCCTTAAAGCGTGAGAATAAGTGAATTATCGCAATTGACCAAGGTTAGTGCTCGATCGATTCGGCATTATGAAGAAAAAGGCCTGCTACAGGCGGAGAGAACGGAAAATGATTATCGTAAGTTTCATGAATCGGCTATCGAGCGTGTCAAAGCGATTCAGTTGTATTTGAAGCTCGGGTTAACGGCGGATGAAATCGGCAGTCTGTTCAGGAGTGAGATCGCATCTCCTGATGACTATGAGTTCTGTGAGGAAATGTTGAACATATATGAACAAAAGCTAAGTCATGTAAACGATCAAATGATAGCCCTCCACGACTTGAAAAAAATGCTAGAGAGGCAAATTTCACGGACGAAAGCGAAGAAGATTTATAGCTAATCGAGTAAATTGGAAATGCCCCAGGGCATAGAACACGTCTATGCTCTGGGGCATTTATTTCATTCCTTAATTGCGTTTAGATTGCACTCAAATTTTGGCCGAGTCCTCCGTCTACGGTAAGCCTTGCACCGGTTGTGAAGGTGGCATCGAAGGCAAAGAATAATACTGCCTTTGCAACTTCTTCCGCCGAGCCATGACGCTTCATCGGTGTAATCTGATTGCCAAGCTCTTCGAAGGAGGTACGCTCTGCATCGGTTAAACCTTCAACACCCTTCGATGGGGTTTTGATAAAGCCAGGACTTACAACATTGACGCGAATGTTTCTCGGCAGCAGCTCTACTGCAAAGCCAGCTGCCAATGAGCGAAGTGCAGCTTTGGATGCGCTGTATACGCTCATGCCGGTATAGCCGCCTTTATCAGCTACGGAAGAAGTAAACACGATTGAGCCACCATCTACAATTAGCGGCGCCAAGCGCTGAACGGTGAAAAAGGCTCCCTTCGTGTTAACGGCGAATGTTCGATCGTAAGAGCTTTCAGTTACTTCGTGGAACGGTTCAAGCACCGACATTCCTGCGTTTACATGAAGTAGATCAATTTTTCCAAAATGCTGCTCCACATAAGCCCCTAATGCTTGAATGTCCTCCAAACTCGAAACATCGGACAATATCACATGTGCTCGTTCATTGCCTAATTCTCGTCGTGCCTCTTCAATGTTCTTCGGATTACGTCCAGTTACGATCACTTCCGCTCCTTCAGCCAGCAGCGCTTTCGCAGTGGCAAGACCCATTCCATGTGTTCCACCTGTAATAACAGCTTTCTTCCCTTGATAATTACTCAATTGACTTCCTCCTCGAATGGTTTGATTTAGCTTTCTGACCTTAGTCTAAAGCTTTACACTAGTGTCAAAGTCAAGGGCTTTTTCGGAGAAAATATAAATCGTGATAAGGGTGGAACACCAATGGAGTATTTCTAGATTGAAATCGAGTTGAAGTTATAGGTTAGCTGATTCATAATAAGACTTCTGAGTTATATTTGCACCGTAATTAGACGGATCAACATATTGAAAAGAGCTAGACGTAAGTAGAAAGAGGTATCTATATGAGTGAAGCATCAAAGGGTGTCGCAGAAATTAGGGAAATGATTCATGCCGCTATAATGGAAGAGAGAGTAGTGTATGACTTAGAGCTTCAAGGTGTAGATCTTTCTTTTTCGGACATTTGCGATCTAAAAGCCGATCGTATCGTAGCAAAAGGTGCTAATCTGCAAGGAGCTTCTCTTATGAGAGTATCTCTACGAGGTTGTGAATGGGATAAAGTGAATGCAGAAGGTACTAATTTTTATGAGGCTGACATTGCTGATAGCTCTTTTTATAAGGCTAACTTTCGCCAAGCTAAAATGAAATTTGCCGAAATTAAAATAAGTTCATGTGTAGAGGCATGTTTTGATGAGGTGGACTTTTCCTATGGAAATCTATCTGGAACAATATTGACGGCAGCAACATTTCGCAAAGCCAGTTTAAAAGAAATAGAAGCGGATGAAGCTGTGTTTAATGAAGCTGATTTATCAGGAGCTATTATAATAGAAGGAAACTTTATGAACACGGACTTTATAGGTGCGAACTTAACCGGTGTAGATGCACGAAATGGTAATTTTAACGGTGCCAACTTAAGTAATGCTATATTGTGTGATGGCAATTTCGCGGGCGTGGACTTTTCCTATGCAGTACTGGATGGCGTACAGTGGAAAGGTGCAAACATTGAAGGTGCCAAGTTCGATGCCAATGTCGAAGAGAATATTTTTTAAACAACTGTAAAATTTGTCTATACAGAGGAGCATAACCGAGATGGAGCAGCTAAGAAATGTACTCGAATTGATAAAACTTGGCGAAAAATTAAAAATGGAACTGCGTCATGGTTGGCTATCAAACGGACGTAGAGAAAGTGTCGCGGAGCACACATGGCGGCTTGCCTTAATGGCAATGACGATTGAACCGTATTTGCCTATTAAGGTTAACAGTGAGAAGCTGCTAAAAATGATCATTATCCATGACTTGGTGGAAGCATACGCAAAGGATATTCCTGCATTCGATACGATGAATAATAGTGAAGCGAAAGCTTTGAAATATAAAAATGAGATAGCAGCTATCGAGCAGATTCGAAATATACTTGGTGATGAACATGGTCAGAAGCTCTATGACTATTGGTTTGAATTCGAACGCAAAGAAACCTATGAAGCAAAAGTGGCTAACGCGTTGGATAAGCTAGAGGCGCAAATCCAGCATAATGAAGCAGATATCGAAACATGGCTGCCGATTGAGTATGAAATGACCTTTATGCTCGGTATACATACGGATTTCGATCCAGTGCTTACAGAGTTGAAAAATCTGATCGAGCAAGAAGGGGAGCAGAAGCTTATAGCCGCTGGTATCAATGTAGAAGCATTGAAGCAGCAAAGAGTACAATAACATAAAAAATCACGGCTTTTTTAAAGAATCTTTATGAAATTGCTGCAAGCAGCCAATGATAACCCAAATAATCCTAACTTTATTCGACAGCATTTGCTATAATATTAGATGGCATTTGTTTACATATACATAAAGGGGAATGAATATGAGGAAATGGATGGTTGTGCTGGTTGCTGTATTTGTGTGGGTCGTGAGTACCGTGGAGACGGCTTCTGCTACAGATCACTCATCTACAAGTTCAGCAAAAATTGTGGACGTGTTAAATGAAAATATCATGTTGCTGGAAGATGGAAGTTTGTGGCGTGGCGCTGGAGTACTTAAATATTTGGACAAAACGAATTTTATATCTATTGTAGGAGATTTTGATAAGGGTTGGGGATTGACGAAAGATGGAGAAGTTTTCTCATGGCAAGACGGGAACCCTCATTTGACTCGAAGACCTGCTCTTCAACAAATTGTGCAACTTGGTAATGGTTATGGCGTCAAACAAGATGGTACAGTCTGGTCTCGTTATGGTCAAATAGACGGTTTGCGTCAGATAAAATGGTTGAGTTCTTATGATCAATTTCACGCTGCTTTGGATCAGGAAGGAACGATTTATAGGTGGCATTCGGATACTCCCTATCAGCTTGAGAAAGTAGGAAATGTTCCGACAGCATCAAAAATATACCTATTTGAAGATCAAATTGCTTTAATTGACCGGGATAAAACAGCTGCTTACTATGATACGGCGGTTGCAACTCCAATCACAATTGCTTCTGGAGTAAAAGATTTAGTATGGAGAGATTCGAACCGACTTGTACTTGTAAAAGAAGATGGGACAGTGTGGAACGCTGTTTTAAACAATAACGAGTTTGTACTAACGCAAGATCAAAGATTCACATCTAGTGTACGGGTAGTTGTTTCCTCAACATCTGATAACTATAACCTGTTGGTGATGCAAAAAGATGGAACGTGGTTGAGTTCCTCTAATGATAAAATTACTACGATGAAAGCGCCTACGTTAACGAGTGTGAAAGTCAAATTGCCTAAGCAGAAAGTCAAAGTAGGTGAGTCTTTCTCTATTAAATTCGAAGAACAGTATTCAAACGGATACAAAGAAGAACGCTTTTCTCAACAGCATGAATTGCAATTTAGTATGCCACAGCATGTTGTGCAGTTAAAAAATAATTCATTTAAGGCAAAAGCTGTTGGTGAAATCACGTTTCAAGGAACTGTGTCGGGGGAGAAAGCTGAAGGAAAGATTTGGGTAACCTCAGATAAGCCGCTGCAAAAAGCAGTGCAAAAAGACGGTGTGTTATATGTGCCGCTAAAATCCTTGTTTGAAACGATAGGCGGTACATTAACTTTTGACTCGAACGTTAAAAAATACCACATTCAGCTGGGTTCTAAACAGATTAAGTTACAGGTAGGCAGTAAAGTTGCTTGGTTGGACGGGCAGAAAATTGTCATGAAGGGTCCTGTCCATGCGAATGGAAAAACAATCGTTTTTCCAGCTGAGTTGCTGAAACATACCTCGAAAGCGGTAATCACATGGGATAAAGAGTATAAACGGGCAGTGCTGAACTTTGGTCAAGCTCGAATGATGGTAGAATCCGATGAAACGGCAAAAGTGTTCAAAAACGAACGATTAGGAACGTTGGTCAGATTTATTGGGGTAACTTACTGGATTAATGACTTCCATGGTTGGGAACGATTTAACAAGGTAACGGTAACTGATATTAGGCCAGTACAACAAACGGGTGATTTTATTATCGTATTTAAGCACGCTAATGGAAAAACGATACACAGTGTTAATTTGCCTGAGCATCTAGTAGAGTTCGCTTTGACGCATGAATCTATCTTTTTGCATTATGATCCTTACAAACGATATAACTGGCCGAAGCCGATTTGGGATAAAGTAAAAAAAGGAATTATATCCCTCGGCATGACAAAAGAACAAGTCTTACTATCCTGGGGTACACCTCAAGATACCACCTATACTTCAAGTCCTAACCTTGTCCTAGAATTGTGGACGTATCGTAATGAAGGGAAATTTAGTATTATTACATTTAGAAATGGAACGGTGTCGAGACTCTATCAGTCGTAAAGCCTACTAAAATATAAGAATTGGACATATTCCACTTTATAATGTTGATTGACTAGCCAGATTTTACGATATACTTACAATCGTATAGGTAGCATGTAAGTACACTAAGTATTATAAGCATCATAAGTAAGGTAGATATCTAACCTGCAGAATGGAACTTTGAAAAAAGCCCCATTTTGCGGGTTATTTTTGTATGATTCATTTCCATTTTAACTGTAAGTTTATTGTAAGGTTTCTGAAAGAAGTGAGAAAGACATTTATTTTACAATACAAATATTACCTAAAAATGCAGTCATGGAGTTAAAAGAGTAACCATACTGAGGGAGGTATGTTCATGAAAAAAAGTAAAAGAGTACTTTCGTTGCTATGTGCACTTATGATGTTATCTTCATCGCTTCCGATATCTGTTGCCGCTGCTACAAAGGATGCTTCGGTCAATCAACCTACGCAGCATGCTATCGCAGCTACGCCAGCAGCTAAAAAAGCGGCTGTGCCATTGACCAAGGCAAATGTGGAGAAGTTCACGAAGGAGTTCTTTGCTAACCCAGCTATTAAAAATAGGATAGCCGGAGCAGTAGTCACTGTCGTAAAAGGCGACGAAGTGCTGCTTGAAGAGGGGTTTGGGTACGCAGATAAAGAGCAGAAGAAGCGGGTAGATCCAGAGGAAACGTTGTTCTTTATCGGCTCTGTATCGAAAATATTTACGGCGACAGCGGTCATGCAGCTCGTGGAGCAAGGGAAAATTGATCTGAACGCAGATATAACCAAGTATTTGGGCGATGTCAAAATAAAAAATGAAACTGGAAGTCCTGTTACTGTGAAGGATTTGCTTACACATACGAGTGGGGTAGATTATGCGGATGCGGGATTTGTTATTGATGCAGAGCTGGATCCCAAAGCTCATTATTCCATTAAAGATGAATTGCTGAACAATAAGGTTCGAATTGTTAATAAACCTGGTGAAGTATATAGCTATGACAATTTTGCATCCCAATTGCAAGGATATATGGTTGAACAAGTAACGGGCCAAACATTCGAAGCGTATGCAAATGAACATCTATTTGAAGTGCTGGATATGGAAAATACGAGCTTTGTGCTGGAGAAAGATAGATTTCATAAATTGGCTAGTTCTTATGATTGGCATGGGAATAAGTTAAAGCCAGCTTTATTTAAGCCAACGGTGTTGCCAGAAGGATCTATGTCATCTACAGGCGAGGATATGGCTAATTATATGTTAGCCGTCCTGAATGGTGGAGTTTTTGGAGAGGAACGATTATTGAGCAAAGATTCTTTAACAAAGATGCTTACCCCACAAGTAAGTATTCATCCTTCTGTACCGAACATGACCTTTGGCTTTGAGTTTTATAATCATCATTTGTTCAACGGACATAACTTTGTGTCGAAGGGTGGGGGATTGCCCGGATTTACTTCTCAGGTTACGTTTTTGCCTGACAAAAAAGTTGGTGTATTTATAAGTGACAATCAAGGAAGCAGTCTATATGCTCCTTATATGGAAGCATTTATGGATCATTTCTATCCAGATGAAAGGCCAGCTCCGAAGTATTTGCAATCGACCCAACAAGAACTTGCAAAATTTGAAGGGCGATATGCAAATCTGCGGTCGGGATATGAAGTGACAGAAATTAAAGCGAACAGCGATGGATCGTTAACCGTCAATGATCTACTCGGCAGTATGACGTATCGTCAAGTTGATCCGTTTCTCTTTTTAAGTGAAGAAGGTTTGCCTTTAGCATTTAAAGAAGAGAACGGTAAGGTGAAGTATATCTACACATCACTAACCTTTGTAAGCTGGGCAGAGAAACTTGAAGCACCAGTTGTTTATAAGGATGTGGCAGGAAATCACCCGTATCGTACGTATATAGATGGTTTGAGCCCGATAGTTACATTAGGTGAGAAAGATACTGATTTGTTTGAAACGACTAAAGAAATGACGCGTGCCGAGTTTATTCATGTGTTGATCGAATTGCTTGATGTAGGCTACCGACATCATAAAGAGCCAGCCTTTAAAGATGTGGAGGGACACAAATATGTGGATGCTATTAATGAGGCGGTACGTCTCAAGATCATTGATGCATCGCAAGTTAACGATAGGAAGTTCGAGCCAGATCAAATCATAAAGCGTCAAGAGGCAGCGGTTTGGCTTTATAGCTTCCTAAAACAGTATCCTGTAATGCCGACACCGCCTGTAAAGCTTGCAGGAGAGACGGACGAATGGGCAAAGGAAGCAGTTCAGTATATGGCTACGTTCGGTTTCTACGGTCCTGAAGTAATTAAACATCAGGATGGGGCCATTGATTACTTGTCCAAAAAAGGGTTGAAGCGTCAAGAAGCCGCGGCTATCCTTTATCAACTTGTGTATCCTTATCACGCTAAGAGAGGTTAAGTTGATCGAAGCTACATCCAAAATATAGTTAAAAATGCAGGCTGTATGATTACATGTAAAATCATGTGTTCATGCAGCCTTTTCGATTTAGCGGATTGACTTTAGTATGAAATGTTTTGTAGGGATCGTTTAATGCCTATTTGTAAGTTTAATGTAAGGTTGCTGAAAGAAGTGAGAAAGACGGATATTTTACAATACAGATATTACCTGGAAATACAATCATGGAGTTAGAGGATTAACTATACTGAGGAGGTATGATCATGAAAAAAAGTAAAAAAGCACTCTCACTGTTATGCGCACTTATGATGTTATCTGCATCACTCCCTATGTCTGTCGCGGCTGCAACAACAGAAGCACAGGTAAACCAACCAACGCAGCAAGCGGTTGCGACGGCAAAGCCAGCATCAAAAAAAGCGACAATTCCGTTGACCAAGGCGAATGTGGAGAAGTTCACGAAAGAGTTTTTTGCCAACCCAGATATTAAGAAAATGGTAACCGGAGCAGTAGTTACCGTCGTAAAAGGTGATGAAGTACTGCTTGAGCAAGGGTACGGGTACGCAGATAAAGAGAAGAAGAAACAAGTAGATTCGGAAGAAACATTGTTCTATATCGGTTCCGTGTCCAAAGTATTTACTGCGACAGCCGTGCTGCAATTGGTAGAGCAAGGAAAGATTGATCTAAATGCGGATATCACGAAATATCTCGGTGACGTTAAAATTAAAAACGAAACGGGAAGTCCGGTTACAGTGAAGGATTTGCTTACACATACGAGTGGGGTAGAACACGCAGACACGGGATTTTCTCTCGATGCGGAGCTGGATTCAAAACCCTACTATTCTATGAAAGATGAATTGCTGAACAATACGTTCCGCATCGTAAATAAGCCTGGTGAAGTATACAGCTATGATAATTTCGCCTCCCAGTTGCAAGGATATATCGTTGAACAAGTAACGGGGCAAAAATTTGAGGATTATGCAAAAGAGCATTTATTTGAAGTGCTGGATATGGAGAATACGAGCTATGTGTTAGAGAAAGATGATGCGGATCAGTTGGCTAGTTCTTATGACTATAAAGGGAATAAGTTGAAGCCATTAGTATTTAAGCCAACGGTATTGCCAGAGGGCTCGATGTCATCGACAGGTGAAGATATGGCTAATTACATGCTAACTGTGCTTAATAACGGAGTTTTTGAAGGGGAACGACTGTTGAGCAAAGATTCGTTGACGAAGATGCTTACCCCACAAGTAAGTATTCACCCTGATGTCCCAAATATGACCTACGGCTTTGAATATTATACCCATCCTCTATTTAACGGACATAACTTTGTGTTGAAAGGTGGAAATGTACCTGGATTTGCTTCGCAGGTCTCCTTCTTGCCTGATAAGAAAGTTGGTGTCTTTATAAGCGACAACCAAGGAAGCAATATACGGACTGCCTACATGTCAGCCTTTATGGATCACTTCTATCCAGATGAAAGACCTGCTCCAACATACTTACAACCAACTCAACAGCAGCTTACGAAATTCGAAGGACGCTATAAAAATTTACGTATGGGATTCGATGTTACCGAAATTAAAGCGAATAGCGATGGGTCACTAACCGTATATGATGGGCTTGGCAGCACGAAATATCGTCAAGTAGATCCGCTTCTCTTTTTAAGTAATGAAGGATTCCCGTTAGCATTTAAAGAAGTGGACGGTAAGGTGAAGTATATCTATACGTTACTGAACTTTGTTACCTGGGCGGAAAAGCTTGAAGCGCCAGTTGCTTATAAAGATGTGGCAGGGGATCATCCGTATCGCAAGTATGTGGATGGACTAAGCCCACTTGTTGTATTAGGTGAGGAAGGTTCAAATGTATTGGAACCAGCTAAAGAAATGACTCGCGCCGAGTTCATTCACGTGTTGTTAGAATTGTTTGATTTAGGATATCGTCACCATGATAAGCCGGCCTTTAAAGATGTGGAGGGGCACAAGTATGTGGATGCTATTAATGCGGCGGTTCAAATCAAAATCATTGATGCTAAGAAAGTTAAGGATGGAAAGTTCGAGCCAGATAGAATCATTGAGCGTCAAGAGGTAGCGGTATGGATGCACAATTTCTTAAAAGAGTATCCTACTATGCCTAAACAGCCAGTTAAGCTTGCAGGAACGACGGATGAGTGGGCAAAAGAAGCGGTTCAGTATTTGGCAACGCACGGTTTCTATGGCCCTGAAGTCATAAAAAATCAAGATGGTTCCATCGACTTCTTGTCCAAAAAAGGCTTAAAGCGTCAAGAAGCGGCGGCTATCCTTTATAATCTCGTGTATCCGTATCACTCAGAGGGGAAGTAAGTAAAATCAGTTTTTTAAAGTTTAGCTGAAAAAAGGTAGGCTGTATGATTACATGAACAAATCATGTTTTCATGCGGCCTTTTTACTGCACCAATATAGATCTTTATTCGTATAAAAAAATGTATGAATCCTTGTTTTATACTCAATTGTAAGTTTATAGTAAGGTTACTGAAAGAAGCGAGAAAGATAGATTTTTTGAAATACATATATTACCTGCAAAACAGTCATGGAAATAATAGATTTGCCATACTGAGGGGGTACGAGTATGAAGAAAAGTAAAAAATCACTCGCACTGCTATGTGCCTTAATGATGTCATATGCATCGCTTCCTATATTTGCTGCGACTGCTACTACAAAGGATGTACCGATCAGTCAACCGACTCGTCAAGAAGTGGCGGCAAAACCAGCAGCTAAAAGAGCAGCTGTTCCGTTAACGAAGGAAAATGTGGAGAAGTTTACGAAGGAGTTCTTTGCCAACCCGAATCTTCAAAAATGGGCAACCGGAGCTGTAGTTTCCGTCGTAAAAGGCGACGAAGTGCTGCTTAACGAAGGATACGGATATAAGGATAGAGAAACGAAGCAGAAGATAGATCCGGAAGAGACTTTGTTCTATATCGGCTCCGTATCGAAAGTATTTACGGCAACAGCGGTTATGCAGTTAATTGAGCAGGGGAAGATTGATTTAGATGCTGATATAACGAAGTATTTGGGCGACATTAAAATTAAAAACGAAACGGGAAGTCCGGTTACGGTGAAGGATTTACTCACTCATACGAGCGGTGTGGATTATGCGGATACCGGATTCAGCATAGACGCGGAGTTGGATTCGAATAACTATTATTCCATGAAGGACGAGCTACGGAACAATACATTCCGTATTATAAATAAGCCTGGTACCGTTTATAGCTATGATAATTTTGCGTCTCAGCTGCAAGGATTTATTGTTGAACAAGTAACAGGTCAGAAATTTGAAGATTATGCAGAAAAGCACTTGTTTGACGTATTGGATATGGAGAATTCGAGCTTTGTGCTAGAGAAAGATAAGGCAGATCAGTTGGCCAGTTCTTATGATTGGAAGGGGGAAAAGCTAAAGCCTGCCGTCTTTAAACCGACGGTAATGCCAGAGGGATCGATGTCATCTACAGGTAAGGATATGGCTAATTATATGTTAGCTGTGCTGAATGGCGGAGTTTTTGAAGGCAAACAATTATTGAGCAAAGATTCTTTGACGAAAATGCTCACTCCTCAAGTGAGTATTCATCCGGCGGTACCGAATATGACATACGGCTTTGAGTATTATACCCATCATGAGTTTAACGGACATAATTTTGTGTTAAAAAGCGGAAATATACCTGGATTTGTGTCCCAAGTTGCCTTCCTACCTGATAAGAATATTGGCGTATTTATAAGCAGCAACCAATATAATAACTTGCGTGGCATCTACATGTCGGCGTTTATGGATCACTTCTATCCAGATGAAAGACCTACTCCCAAATATTCACAACCCTCCCAACAGCAGCTTTTGAAATTTGAAGGGCGCTATAGAAATTTGCGCGAGGGATACAATGTAACACAAATAAAAGCGAATAGCGATGGTTCTATAACGGTGATTGATGGTATGGGTACTACCATATTTCGTCAAGTAGATTCACTTTTCTTTTTAAGCGAAGAGGGCTTCCCGTTAGCATTTAAAGAAGAAGACGGTAAGGTGAAGTATATTTATACGTTACTACACGGTCTTAGTTGGGCAGAGAAACTTGAAGCATCAGTAGTCTATACAGATATCGTGGAAGATCATCCGTATCGCAAATATATAGATGGCTTGAGTCCTTTAGTTGCATTTGGTGAGGAAGGATCAACTGTACTGGAACCGACGAAGGAAATGACGCGTGCGGAGTTTGCTCATTTGCTGATGGAACTATTTGATTTCGGGTATCGACACCACGATAAACCGGCATTTAAAGATGTGGAGGGACACAAGTATGAAGTAAGTATTAATGAGGCAGTTGTTTACAAAATCATTGATGCATCGATGGTTAAGGATGGAAAGTTCGAGCCAGATCGAATGATAGAGCGTCAAGAGGCAGCAGTATGGATGTACAAGGTATTGAAAACTTTTCAAACTGCACCGAAACCGCCAGTTAAGCTTGCAGGAACGACGGATGAGTGGGCAAAAGAAGCAGTTCAGTATATGTTAGCGCACGGTTACTATGGACCAGAAGTGATTAAGCATCAGGATGGTTCTATCGACTTTTTGTCCAAAAAAGGATTGAAGCGTCAAGAAGCAGCAGCTATTCTCTATCGATATGTGTATCCTAATTACTCAGAGAGAAAGTAAGTTAATTGCTATTATTTCCATTATATTCATAGATGGAAGGAGTATAGGCTGTATGATTACATGAACGCATGTAATTGTACTAGCCTATTTTTTATTGCATCGAATACAAAAGTACTTGAAAGGGATAAATCATCGTTTTTCTAAATATCTACAAATCTATATTCTATAAACAAAAGCTACAATTTACTTTACATGAAAAATTTTATATGTGGTTGAAAGTAGGTGAAAACATGATTAAAGCCGTTATCTTTGATTTGGATGGGACGCTGCTAAATCGTGACAGGTCATTAAGGCTGTTTGTGGAAGAACAGTACAATCGATACGCTCATCAATTAACTCAAGTTCCGAAAACAGTCTTTGTTGCAAGTTTCATTGCGCTTGATCAGCGCGGATATGTTTGGAAAGACAAAGTTTATCAGCAGCTTATTGAGGAATATCAGCTTCATCAACTGGAGTGGGAAACGATGCTAGCAGACTACATCGAACATTTCCCAAAGTTCGCAGTGTCATTTCCGAACACGGTAAAAATTTTGGATTGGTTGAAGGAGCAGCAAATCAAAATGGGTATGATAACAAACGGTTTTACTCACTTTCAAACAGCCAACTTAGAGTCGCTTAAGATTAGAGACTACTTTGACGAAATATTAATTTCACAGCAAGAAGGCACTCGAAAGCCAGAGATAGAGATATTTTTAAGAGCACTAAAACGACTGAAGGTTGAACCAGAAGAAGCAATGTATGTTGGCGACCATCCCATCAACGATGTTCAAGCATCTATAGATGTAGGTATGAAAGGGATTTGGAAGAGAGACAAGGGTTACTCGCACAAGGTTGAGGCGGATGCAGTCATTGAGGATTTAATTCAATTGCGAGAAATAATAGCAGGATATCAAGTATAGAACTTACATCTTTTACAGATTCAAACTAATGTTATGGAGCGTGTTTGCTAGAAAGTGTCTTGTCTTTCGTGTATGAAAATACCATTAATAGTTTCTAATGGGAAAAAAGACTGCCCTATATTTGTACTTTTTAATCACTAGTTTGTATTTATGTGCTAATAATGAGTAAGTTGATGCGGATTTTGGCATATAATGCTTGTCATAAATTGTATCGTCTCCTATAATTGCAAATGAGACTCAATATCAATTAAGTAAAAACGGGCAGAGTAGGGAGAGAAGCGAACGTGTTTAAACTAGGGAAAAAATCACTTCTTGTACTTGCATCAATGGTGTTATTAGTTTCAATCATTGCAGGTTGCGGTTCTAATGGACAAGCAGGCACGACATCCGACTCAAGCAAGCCGGCAGCAGAGAATCAAGCTCAAGGAACAAATAATGCCCAAACAAGTGAAGCTGAAACTGTTCGAGTTATCGAGCACCCGCTGGGCAAAACAGACATAAAAGGAACGCCTAAAAGAGTAGTGACTTTATATCAAGGAGCTACTGATGTAGTAGTTGCACTTGGCGTAAAGCCAGTTGGCGTTGTGGAAGCTTGGGGAGAGAAGAAGGTATTCGATTATTTAGCCGCTGATCTTCAAGGAGTTCCATTACTAGGTTTGGAAACACAACCTAACCTTGAAGAAATTCATAAGCTTAAGCCTGATTTGATTATTGCATCGAAGTTCCGCCATGAAGAGATTTACGATCAATTATCAGCGATTGCGCCAACGGTTTCGACAGAAGTGCTGTATGACTGGAAAGCAACCTTAAAAGTTGCGAGTCAAGCGTTGAACATAGAGGAGCAAGGAAATAAGCTGCTTGCTGATTGGGATAGCCGAGTAGCTGACTTTAAGCAAAAGATGGGTGATCGATTGCCTATCGAGGCTTCCATTATTAACTTTAGAGCCGATCATGTCCGTATTTACTACATGGGTTATGCAGGCACTATTCTCAAAGAGCTAGGGTTTACAAGACCTCCAGGTCATGACGCAGATACTTGGGGTATAGAAATAACATCTAAAGAAAGCATTCCTGATATGAATGCCGATGTAATCTTTAATTTCAACTATGCAGGCAAAGATGCAGAAGCGAACAAAAAGACAGCAGACGAATGGATGAGTCATCCGCTTTGGAAAAATATCGATGCGGTTAAGAACAATCAAGTCTATGAAGTGAATGACATCATCTGGAATATTGCAGGCGGATACAAATCGGCTCATATGCTGTTAGACGGTCTGTACGATACGTTTAAATTACAAAAATAGTCACACGTTTATCAACATATGAAAGAGTGAGATTATGTTTCACCTTTATGCAAGTGTGAAAATGAAAGTAGCAGGCTTTTGCCTGCTACTCCTTCTATTAGCAGGTGCGTTTGTGTCCAGTATCATTTTTGGACGGACGCCCCTTACTTTTTCTACTGCGATGCAGGCTTTTCTCTATTATGATGAAGCTCTCATTGAACATGTTGTTGTTCTAACAGAGCGTCTGCCTCGCGCTGTTATTGCTACTGTAGTAGGAGCTAGCTTAGCAATTGCGGGTGCGCTTATGCAAGCCCTAACACGCAACCCACTTGCTTCGCCTAGTACATTCGGCATTAATGCAGGTGCTATCTTTTTTATTGTAATTGCTATCGTTATTTTTTCGGTTTCATCATTAGTTCAATTAACGTGGGTTGCCTTCGTGGGGGCGGCAATTTCCGCTGTTACTGTGTATAGTCTTGGTTCTATGGGTAAAGATGGGTTGACTCCAGTTAAGATTGTGTTAGCAGGAACAGCCATTACGGCTCTATTTGTTTCGTTCACGCAAGCGATTCTTGTACTCGACGAAACGGGACTGCAAGATGTGATGTTCTGGCTAGCAGGTTCAATCAGCGGTCGTACATTGGATATGCTTGTTCCCGTGCTTCCTTATATGGCAGCAGCAGGCGTCATATCCTTATTTATGGGTAGAGCGATCAATCTGCTTATTACTGGTGATGACATTGCGAAAGGCATGGGACAAAATACGCTTCTCGTAAAATGTATGATGGGGGTTGTCATTGTGCTGCTTGCTGGCAGCTCAGTTGCAGTTGTAGGTGCTGTTGGATTTATAGGTCTAGTTGTACCTCATCTATCCCGTGCATTTGTAGGGAACGATTACCGTCTGCTTATCCCATTTTCAGCTATAGCAGGCGCGGTATTGCTATTGTCTGCTGACGTTATAGCAAGATTGCTCATTATGCCGTCAGAAATTCCAATTGGCGTCATGACAGCTTTAATCGGCGGTCCCTTTTTTGTGTATATTGCCCGTAAGGGGGTAACAAAAATTTGAGACAGCATATTACTTTTCGTACTAAAAGCGACTCCATCTCACTACAGATTGAAAGGAAGTCACTAATCGTCATTAGCGTCCTTTTCTTCCTCTCCATCTTGGCGGTTATAGCAGGCACCAGCTTGGGAAATACAGTGATTCCGCCGTTGGAAGTCGTTCAATCCATTTTGAAAATTGGATCTGGTGAACATGATTTCGTTATCCATACGTTAAGGCTGCCTCGTGTCCTTGTTGCTCTGCTAGTTGGGGCTGCACTAGGTGTGTCAGGAGCTATTTTACAAGGGATTATTCGAAATCCGCTTGCTTCACCGGACATTATTGGCATAACAGGCGGAGCATCTGTTGCAGCGGTTGCTTTTGTCACATTTTTAGCAGGTACGGTAAGTATTTCATTTATGCCTTTTGCCGCAATCGTTGGGGCTATGGTCGTATCTATCACCATTTACTTGCTAGCTTGGAAAAATGGTGTGACACCTATACGGCTTGTATTAGTTGGGATCGGCATATCAGCTATTATGGGCGCGGGTACAACGTTTATGCTTGTTATGAGTCCTTATTTCACAGCAGGGAAAGCCTATATTTGGCTGACTGGCAGTGTGTATGGCTCTACATGGGAAGATGTATATCTGCTCTTACCGGTAACGGCAGTCGTCATTCCTAGTGTTGTTATATTAGCACGAAATCTTAATTTGCAAGAGTTTGGCGATGAAGTGGCTACCGGATTGGGCGCCGCTGTTCAGCGACAGCGCTTAATATTGCTAGCGCTTAGTGTATTGTTAGCGGGCGTTGCTGTGTCGATTGGCGGTGCTATTGGCTTTGTAGGACTAATTGCGCCGCATATAGCTAGAAAGCTTGTTGGCCGTCCTTTTGGCAGTTTAACCGTTGTATCAGCCTTAATTGGTGCTTTGCTGGTATTCGTTGCGGATTGGATTGGTAGAACAGCCTTTTATCCGCTGGATATTCCTGCTGGGATATTCACTGCGGGCGTAGGTGCGCCATTCTTTCTTTATTTGCTGTTTAAGAACAGAAATCAATTATGAGAACGCTAAATGAATAGAGGGAGACCACATATGGCAGTACAGTTTACACCGGATGAGTTGGAGATGTTAACAGCGAAATATCGATTCACAATGGAGGAGTCTTCGGATGAAATCTATTCGATTCGAGCGCTAGATTTTCTAGACAAAGACAATAATATTGCGTATTTCGATAAAGTTGCGAGTATATACGAGTCCACCTCTGAAGTGGTTACCGCTTCCATGTTTGCAAAACGATACGCTTGCTTAAGCATTGCCTCTGGGTTGTATGCGATGTCGATGTACAACAAAAGTATGGATTACTCTCTAGAAAATTGTCATATGGAATCTATATTTCATGGAGAAGCATGGCTTCCGTGCGTGCGCCTAACGAATAGCGAAGTTTCACAGCCAGAAGCGAGATCACGCAATGAGTGGCGTGACCGTGTTATTCAAAATATTTTTGCAGACAATGTTGCTAGAGTGTGGGATTCCTTTGCCAAGTCAGTAAAAATCTCAAAATCTGTCCTGTGGGAAAATACGGCAATCTATGTGTATTGGCTGTATGAAAATCAATTTGGCGAAGGTGCGAGCGCGTGTCAGCAGGCTCAACTTCTTGAGGACTATCAATACTTAGTGGATGAAGCGCCAGCTCATTTATTTGGCGAATCGAAAAATCCATTGAAAAAGTTTAATAGCCCCAAGAAGGTAACGACTGCATCGGAAACACCGCTTCGAATTCGTAAAACTTGCTGCTACTACTATCAAGTTGCGGATGACAATGAGTATTGTCCGACATGCCCCAAAATTAAACATGAGTTTGTTTCTGTATAAGTAAAAATGGAAATTATCAGCCTGTAATCTGTAGCTAAAGCAACCTCGTATGGCTCATATATCAACTTTGTTCCTTCCGTTCAAATGTTTCTTACTATTCATCTCTATTTTTAAAGTGAATAGATAATAAGTACTTTGTTTATTTAGAAAACAAAGTACTTATTATCTATATTTTGGGTAAAACAGATAGCTATTATTGAAAATTAAAGGTTGACAATAATCAATGCTATCTATTATATTTTCACTAAATTGATATTGATTATCACTATCAATAAATAAATTAACAAATCTCTGCCTATGAACTTGAGAGTAGAAGGGATTAACCGTACAGCATCTTAGATCCATGGGGGAGGAGGACTACGAGAGCAGAAGCTTCGGGAGTCTGTCTAGCGTCGATACTTTGTGTAGGGAGGATTTGTAGTGACACAGCAAATCGTTCAAAACTTGCAGAACAAATTAATAATGAGTGCAGCAAAAGAAATGCAAATAGAATGCAAATTGTTATTACCAGGTTGTGAAGACTTTTTAGAACTAACATACAGAGGCAGGACCATTATTATTAACAAAACGAGATCTCATAAGCTTCCATTGATGTCTGGGTTTTTGGCTAAAAATAAAGAAGCCTCCAATCTCTTGTTGGAAAGAGCAGGTTTGCCTGTACCCGCGTATATCGTAGTTCCTCAAATGTGTGAAGAAGCTGAACATTTTTTAACTACGTATCGGAATGTAACGGTTAAGCCGTTGGACGCAAGCTGTAGTATTGGCGTTACCTTAGGGATTAAGTCGGTAATGCAGTTAGAAGATGCGATTCAACTTGCGAAGCAGCATAGCGATAAAATTATGATTCAAAAATATGTTGAAGGCAATGACTACCGTGTACTGGTTATAGCAGGGAAAGTAGTCGCTGTTATCGGATATGAGCTGGCAAGCGTAGTAGGTGACGGCCAGTCCACGATAGCGCAGCTTATCAGTCAATTGAATGAAGCTCGTATCATTCGAAATGAAATTTGCGAAATCGAATCGTTTAAAGAAATTAACATCCAATCGAATGTATTGCATGCAAATTTACAAGCACAAGGCAAAACGATTCATAGTGCGTTAGAGCAGGGTGAGCGTGTAGAACTGTTCTCGATTGATAATATACCGGCTGGCGAAATTAGTGAGATCAATATGAATCGAACGAATGACATTTGTATGGCCAATGTGAATATTGCAGTTGAAGCCGCACAAGCCTTGAATATTGATGTTGCTGGTATAGATATCAGATGCCAAGATATAACCGCCCCGATCACTGATGAAAATGGGGGTATCCTCGAAGTTAACGCATTACCTGATATGTCTACTCATCTCCTACCTTTTCAAGGGTCTTCAATAGATGTGTACAAAGCCTACTTGGAATATTTGTTTGAAGAATAATAAACGGACTCACATACATGTAAAAGGAGAATGCGATCATGATTACAACAACAAATGTAGAGAACGAATACTATAAGCTTCAATCTGAAAAGGAATCCAATGCAAGATCGTATCCACGCAAATTCCCTCTTATTATTAAGAAAGCCAAAGGTACAATGATTACAGATACAGAAGGCAAACAATACTATGATTGCCTTGCAGGTGCAGGTACATTAGCACTTGGACATAATCACGAGGTTGTTACGGAAGCCATAAAGGATGTACTGGAACAACAATTGCCACTTCATACATTAGATTTAGCTACCCCATTAAAAATAGAGTTCATGCAAGAAATATTCTCTATCTTGCCAGACGAGCTAAGAGATTCTTCCAAAATTCAATTCTGTGGTCCGACAGGCGCAGATGGAGTAGAAGCGGCTATTAAACTTGTTAAAAATGCAACTAAGGGAAAATCAATTCTGGCTTTCCATGGCGGTTATCACGGTTCCACACAAGCAACGATGGCAATGAGCGGTAACTTAAGTAAGAAGCAGCATTTGCAAAGTTTGCTGCCGGATGTTCATTTCTTGCCATTCCCGTATGAATATCGTTGTCCATTTGGTGTAGGCGGAGAGCAAACAGCTCAAATTAGCGCGCATTATATCGAACATTTGCTAGATGATTGTGAAAGCGGCATTGCTGCTCCTTGTGGAGTCATCGTCGAAACGGTTCAAGGTGAAGGTGGATCGGTTCCTGCTAATATTCAATGGTTGAAAGAGCTGCGTCGTATTACAGCAGAAAGAGGAATTCCTTTAATTATTGATGAAGTACAAGCGGGAATTGGAAGAACGGGTAAAATGTTCTCATTCGAACATGCTGACATTGTTCCAGATGTTATCGTTTGTTCAAAAGCAATTGGCGGCAGCTTGCCGATGGCTGTTGTGATCTACAAAGAGGAATTGGACAAATGGAATCCAGGCGCTCATACAGGAACATTCCGTGGCAACCAAATGGGCATGGCAACAGGACTTGCTACTTTAAAATATATAAAAGAAAATGATGTGCTTGAAAATGTAAAAGAACGCAGTAAGCAGTTCTTTGAATATCTCAACGGCTTGAAAAGTAAATACGAGATCATTGGAGATGTTCGAGGCAGAGGACTGATGATTGGAGTAGAAATTGTGAATCCAAGCGGTCGCAAAGATCAACTCGGTCATTATCCTCAGTTCGGGGAATTAACGGCACGTATTCAAGAAAGATGTTTTAACAATGGCCTCATCATTGAAGTAGGGGGACGTCGTTCTGCCGTACTTCGCTTCTTACCACCGCTTACCATTACCGCACTCGAAGCAGCTAAAGTATTAGATATTTTTGAAAAATCAGTCAAAGAAGCAGTTGAGCTAATGGCTAACCCATGTTAATTCCAAGCTACTTGAAGAAGCATTCTGTTTTATTTTCTATTTTTACAGGTGCGTTTTCATTAGTTCTTACGAATAGTGCATTTAATATCTTACTTCCTAATTTTGTGAGCATGTATGGTATATCAACCTCGCTTGGTGGATGGATTATCGCGCTATATATGTTGGCAATGACCATTACAATGCCCTTGACCTCGCTTTTTGTTGATCGTCTAGGCAGAAAGCATACGTATATGTTAGGAATTGGCCTTTATGGTTCTTTCTCGATCATAGGCGGTTTGTATTATTCCTATGTAGAGATTGTGATGTTGGTCCGTTTCGTGCATGGGATATCAGCTGGATTAATGATCCCGTTGTCTTTGGTCTTGTTATTTGATTGTTATGGAAAAGAAGCGCGTGGCAGAGTAACTGGCATATGGGGCATGCTCCTCATGATCGCTCCTGCAATTGGCCCAACATTAGGCGGCATCATTATGGAAGTTGGCGAGCTGCGCCATCTGTTCTGGATTAACGTTCCGTTTGCACTCTTTTCTATTGTCATGTGCGCTGCGCAAATTAAACCGTATCAACCAGCCCGTAGAAAATCCATTCATTTGGAGGGCATTATGCTGCTCGTAATGAGCATTGCTTTGCTCAGTTTAGGTATTCAACTGTTATCTAACCCCACTGTTTCTATGTGGATCGTGTATATATTGTTTGGATTAGGTGCTGTGGCTTTGATTCGCTTTTTCCAAAAGGAAAACACGAGAGAAGAACCGATTATTCGTTATAAGCTTTTTCGTCGGAATCCGATTTTTAGAACCGTTGTTATCATTTCAGTCATTCAGGATACCGTCATGTTTGGTGCGATCTTCGTTCTTCCATTACTGTTTCAAGAAGTATTCGGCTTATCACCGTCTGTTATTGGTGCCATGTTTATTCCAACTGCAATAGCTACGAGTTTATTCGTTTGGATTGGCGGCAAGTGGATGGACGCAGGAAAATCGTTGAATTTTATCGTTGTTGGCGTTGGGTTCATTGTTATTTCCATGATGGCTTTCGCTTTCTTACCTCCGGGCATTTCTATTATCGTTATTGTTATCTTAATGGCATTGCGAGGGATTGGGATGGGGTTATCTGATATGACCGTCACGACCATCGGGCTTAACTCGCTGCCCGAAGAAGATATGCATGAAGGTTCTGCGTTATCAAGTACGATCGAACGTTTACTTTCATCCTTTGCCGTCATGCTGTTAGCTATCTATTACGATGCTCGATGGCAGATGTTAGTTCAAGCGGGTGAAACTGTTGAATATGCCAAGTGGCTTGCCCTCAAAGAAGAGTGTTTTGTTCTGGGCAGTCTCCTGTTGCTTACAATGCCACTTATTTTATTCATAAATAGGAAGAAGGTAGACGTAGTTGTTGGAAGTGAAAACAAGTCAGCTGTCTAATCATCAAGAACTAGCCAATTTCCATACATGCAAGACGTTGTTGAATTGCTATATTCGAGAGTTCTGTCAAGAGAATCATCATTTATTGTCTATCGATTCTAAAGGCCAGGCGTTTACACTTTATTTCCCAACTAGTGAAGTGACCTTGTCAGGAGTGTTCTCCTATTATTCAGCTATTGGCGAACATGAGTATAAGAGCATGTATGTACAACAGGGGCAGGAACTTCATTATCCTGAACTCATTCAATGGATAGTGAAAGAGCTGCAGCAGCAGGATTCACTCGTAACAGACAAGACGGGGCTGGATTTTTCTAAAAGAATTGATAACAGCTATCGCAACTTAGCCCTATATCTGAAGCACTCCGCAGATGCTCCAATTAGTGATTATTTATCATCTGAACAATCTTTGCTTTATGGGCACCCATTTCACCCGTTTCCTAAAAACACGTTGGGATTTACGGAAGACGAAGTAAAAAAATATTGTCCTGAGCTGCGAACTTCATTTCCATTATGTTATTTGGCTGTCAAGAAAACCGTTTATCAAGAAGAGTGGGTAGCCATAGGACAACAAACGAAGCTGCATGAAACGGTTGAAGAACAAGCTCAAGCGGTACTTGGAGCGCAACGAGATGAGTATGAAATTTTACCGATTCATCCTTGGCAGTATAAGCATGTGCAAACGGTGAAAGCAGTCAAAGACTATATTGCGCAAGAAAACATTATTCTTCTAGGAAGCTTTGGGCCTACCGCATATCCGACTTCTTCGGTACGAACGGTGTATGTTCCTGATATGAAATGCAATATCAAACTATCGTTGAATATTCAAATTACAAATATGTTGAGAAACAACAATAAGGAACAAATGCGCAGAACGTTGGATGCTTCCAACTATTTGCTGCAGCACAATTGTTTTGATTCACATCCACATACCGAAATCTCTTATGAAGAAGGCGTTTGTACGGTTCAATTTGAGGATGAAGATATATCGAAATTGTTTACAATTGCCTATCGTCCGATCCAGTTTGACGTAACGTCAACGTTTGTGATGTCCAGCTTGATTGAAGCTCCTAGAGCAGGAGAGTCAGCACGATTATTGTCACTCATCGACCGCAATCAGCTTGAGCCGTGGTTTAGACGTTATTTGGAAATATCTCTGTTGCCGGTTGTTCGCGTAGCTGAGGAAAAAGGCATTCATTTTGAAGCACATTCGCAAAACTGCTTGTTAACCATAAAGAATGGAATGCCGCATACCTTCATTATTCGAGATTTGGAAGGTGTGAGTGTGAATCAAGAAAAAGTAGCGCACAACATTGATAAATCTGGCCTGCTTTTTTATGAAAAAGAGAAGGCGTGGGCGCGTACGTCCTATTATTTTATCGTAAACCACTTAGGTTCATTGATTCATGCACTGGCGAGCAGTGTACAGACAGCAGAGGAATATTTCTGGAACATTGTGCGTGATGTACTTACGGAAGAAGTAGAAGTGCATCGCAATGAATACGTTGTGCATCTATTAGAGGCGGAAGGATTCTATGCGAAACGAAATATGATGAGCTGTCTTGGTGGAATTAGTGAGACGCCTTCTTACGTTCTTGTAGACAACATCATGAACAAGATTGGGAGTGGACCAAGTGATTCAAGCAAGTAATTCAAGCAAAGCAGAGACGGTATGTTTTGATGAAGTTAAAGAAAGAATTATGCGTCAGACGATGGAAGCGATGCTGTTCGAAGGCATCATTAACGTTGAGAGAAATAACCGAGTATGGACTTTTACTGGTAAAGATGCGGAAGGTAAGCTTGTGCATTATTCATGCGAAGCGGATGAAAAGTGGTCCTTTGGCAGAGTGAAAATAGATAAAAATTCAATACAAAGAGAAGGCGAACCTTGTACAGATATTTATGTATTTTTGGAAGAAGTCATTCAAAATAATTTGGATGGTGCGCTTACAAATCAATTTATCGGTGAGCTGCTGGAAACGTTAGCAAAGGACAAGCAATCGAAGGTGTATCAAGCGGACGAAATTCCATCTGAGGACAAGCACTATGAAGCATTGGAAAGTCATATGGCTGACGGACATCCTTACCATCCGAGCTACAAATCAAGAATCGGTTTCTCTCTAAATGAGAACTATTTGTATGGTCCTGAGTTTAATCAAGACATTGCCTTGCAGTGGATTGCGGTAAGTGATCAACTTGCTGATGTCGCAGTATCTAAAGAAAGCTCCCTAGAAGAAATGTACAAGCTTCATCTTACAGATCAAGATCGGGTTAGATTTGATCAAATCCTGAAAGAGAAGGGTTCAAGCGATAAGAGATATATTTTCATACCCGTGCACCCGTGGCAAATGGAGCATCGCACGACATCTCTTTTTATACAGCAATTGATCGATAAAGATATGGTTCTATTAGGGACATCGAACAGTAAGTACAGGGCGCAGCAATCGATACGTTCCATGTCACATCGCGACCGTACGGATGCACCTTATATTAAGCTGGCTATGAGTCTTATAAACACATCCACGAGCCGTATTTTGGCCCATCATACAACACAAAATGCCCCGCTGATCAGCGACTGGCTGCATCATATTATTCAGAATGATGCATTGCTGCAAAGAGAAGGATTTCACTTTTTAAGAGAAGTGGTCGGTGTTTCTGTTCGCTATGATAAGCTGCACTCCATCCAATACCGCTCGTCCTATGGAACGCTTGGTGCGGTCTATCGAGAAAATGTTTCTACGTATTTAGAAGCGAATGAAGAAGCATGGCCGTTGAATGCGATTACACTTATTCAGAAAAATGGTAAGTCGTTTATTCAGGAAGCGATTGAGCAGCATGGCATCGAGAAGTGGAGTGAAGCGCTAATTAAAGTAGTGTCGCTTCCGATTATCCATCTGTTATACGCGCACGGAATTGCACTGGAGTCACATTCGCAAAATATTATTTTAGTCGTTGAGAATAATTTACCGGTCAAAATTATTATTAAAGATTTGCATGATAGTGTTCGTTATATGACCAAGCATCTTTTACACCCGGAGTGGGCGCCACAGCTGCATCCTGAGCCGGAAACTCATCGCAAATTTAATCGTTACTCATTCCTTCAAGCGGAAACGGTAGCTGAAGTAAGAGATTACACGTTTGATGCGTTCTATTTTATTTGTATGACGGAAATATGTTTTACGCTGGAGAAGTTCGGTCTACGAGAAGAAGACTTCTGGCGTACATGCACGGAGACGATCTTAACGTATCAAGCAGAGCATCCTGAACATAATGAGAGATTCGAGCTGTTCAATCTATTTTCAGAAGATGGGCTAATCGAAGAAATGACGAAGCGTCGTATTTATGGCGATGGTGAGTTGTTCTTCCGTAAAGTGAAAAACCCTCTCTTACAAGCAAAAGGGATTTTGATATGAGAAAAAACAAGCTAAAAGAAAAAATAAGTCGAAATGAATCCGTCTATGGATTATTTGTCTCGATCCCACATCCGATTGTCATTGAGCTGATTGGTTATGCGGAGTACGACTTTGTCATTATTGATTATGAGCATGCGTCAACAAATATGGAAACGATCGAGGATATGATTCGAGCTGCTGAATTACTGGATATTACGCCGCTCGTGCGGATATCCAAAGTGGATCGAAATGAGATATTAAAAGTGCTCGATAGCGGTGCTCAAGGCATTGTCATTCCTCACGTGGAGAGTAAAGAGCAAGTCGAGCATGCTATTTCTTACGCCTATTATCACCCTGTTGGCATGAGGAGTTTGAACAGCGGGCGTCCGGGCGCATTTGCCAAGTATTCGTTAACCGAATATATCAAGGAAGCGAATGACGAAGTAATGATCGTTCCGATGATAGAAAGCGCACTTGGTGTTGCTGAAAGTGAAGGGATTTTATCGATACCGCAAGTTAGCTTTGTATTAGAAGGAGCAGCGGATTTATCTCAATCTCTTGGAGTACCTTGGGATACGGATCATCCTGAAGTGCAGCGTAATTTGGAGCAAGTCTATGAAACGTCCGAGCGGTGCAGTGTACCGTATGCGATCGTTTCTAGAAGTTTGGAACAACATGCGAAGTGGGCTGCGCAAGGGGTCCATATTTTTGTTCTAGGTGATGACCGAAATACAGCATTCCGAGCTTATAGAACAAAGCGTGATGACTATCGACAGGTGATGGGTGGGAGCCAATGAATCAGGTAGTACAAAGGTTGATTACAGAGTGGCATGCTCAGAATGATGAGCCTGTCTGTGCGTATATTTACGATTTGCAGGGCATTCAACAGCATGTGAAAAGTATGTTGGAAACGATGCCGAGCCAAACGAATTTATTTTATGCGATTAAAGCGAATCCAGATCCAAAAATTATTGAAGCTTTAGTGCCTTACGTGAAAGGGTTTGAAGTGGCATCAATTGGAGAGTTGCTGAAGGTAAGGGGTGTTTCCGCTGATGTTCCTGTCTTATTCGGTGGACCTGGGAAGAAAGACTATGAGCTTGAAATGGCTATTAAGCAAAATGTTACCTACCTTCATGTAGAGAGTCTGTTAGAGCTGCGCAAAATTATCCTGTTAGCTAAGAAGTGGGAGCGGACTACGCAGATCTTGTTGCGTATTAATGTGAGAACAAATTCGCTTCCGCAAACGAAAATTTCGATGGGTGGCCGTCCAACTCAATTTGGCTTGGATGAGCAGTTGCTTGAAGAAGCTATCACGATTTTACGAGATGCTGAAAATACGCATGTTCAACTTAGTGGGTTCCATTTCCATTCTCTCTCGAACAATTTGCATGCTGAACTGCATGTGGACATGGTTCAGTTTTATGTGCAGACCGTGAAAGAGTGGGAGCGTTTGTATAGCCTAGATGTTGAAGTGATCAACGCTGGCGGCGGGTTTGGTGTTACGTATGACGGTACGCCTAGTTTTGAATGGAAGTTATTCACTTCATTGTTGGCGAAGAATGAGGCTTTGCGGGCTTTAGGTAAAACGCAGCTTTTCTTCGAGCCAGGACGATTTATCGTCGCTGATTATGGCTATTATGCTGCTGAAGTGATAGATATTAAACAGTCCCAGGATCAATGGTTTGCGGTGTTAAGGGGTGGAACTCATCATAATCGATTGCCTGCGTCTTGGGGGCATAATCATCCATTCCATGTAGTTCCGATTGATAAATGGGAGTATCCATTTGCACGACCGGAAATTATCGATGGAACAGCTACCATTGTAGGTGAGTTGTGTACACCGAAGGATCAACTGTATGCGAATGCTGAATTGGAGCGATTACGTGTGGGAGATGTGATCCTGTTTGAGAAGTCTGGTGCTTATTGCTGGACGATTTCCCATCATGATTTCTTAGGGCATCCACATCCGAAATTTTATTACATAACGGAAGGGAATTAGGATGAATACAACATTAACGCTATCGCAAAACCAAACTGCTGTGCAGCGAATTATGAAAGATGTAATGGATGCGTTTTTAGCAGAGCAGTTTTTTCAATTAGATGAACGTACAACAATAGCTTTATCGGCCGCATCGAATGAATGGCAGCAGCTGTATCCCTTTTATGAGGGAGCTTCCGTGTACGTAGGAAACATCGTGTTTCTGGTAGAAAAGTGCTACAAGCAAGGATATCAATGGGTAGCGGGTTCGCCTATTTATAAAAATGAGGATGAGAAATGGGTAGAGATCAGTTCTCCTATTAAAGTTGCTCAAATGGTACTGCGTTACGCATTGTCTGAAGAAGCTTATGCTCATCCAGGAGTATCGGAGTTTTTGGCTGGACTGGATATCGCGATTCAACAATTACATACAAGCTTGGAGCAGGTTGGGGATGCGTTGTCCTTTACCCCTAGCTCAGCCTATGAATGGTATGTGAAAGGCGAGATGATTGCCTCCTTGCGTGATCGTCCGTTTCATCCATTGTCTAAGGCCAAAATAGGCTTTACGACGGAGGACTACCAAAATTACATGGCTGAGTTTGGGAAGAAGACAGCATTGCATTGGGTGGCTATCCACAATGATTCGGTTGTACAAGGTTATTCTGAAGGCGCAGATACAGATAAAGTGGAGCCATATGATGTGCTGAATGATGAGCAGAAGGCAACCATTAATCAAGAGCTAGACAGAAAAGGGATTGCGAAAGTGCAGTATACAGTCATACCTGTTCATACCTGGCAGCTGCAGCATATCATTTTGCCAAGATTTAAGAAGGAAATAGAGGACAAGACGATTATCGTGCTTGATACTCAAATCGGTGATTTCTTTGCAACTTCTTCGGTTCGTTCGTTAACTTCGACGAGTGCGTCTACGAAGATGTTAAAGCTGCCAATAAGCGTATTATCGCTGGGGGCCGCTAGATATTTGCCTGTCGTGAAGCTGCTGAACGGGATTGTGGGAGAGAAAATGTTCCGCCAAGCACTAGCGTGTGATGAGACTCTTGCCGATAAAGTGTTCTTATGTGAGGAGAACAACTGGTGGGGATATATGCCTGCATCAATGGGGTTGTTCGACGATCATCCTCGTCATTTGGCCGCACAAGTGAGATTATATCCGCAGCAGTTATTAGATGACAGCTATAAATTTCTCCCGATGTCATCGCTAGGCGTCGTACTGCCGGATCAGCACTTTTTGACGGAGATCGCAGGGGGAAGCATTTCGAAAGAAGACGTCATCCAGTTCTATTCGGATTTGGCTGCCACGTTCTACGATATTGTAATGAGATTGTTTAAAGTCGGCATCGTCCCTGAAATTCATGGACAAAATTGTTGTGTCGTTCTTAAGGACAACAAAGTGAGCGGGCTGCTGTTCCGTGATCATGATTCTGTACGATTGCATCAGCCGTACTTAGATAAGCATGGCATTGAAGATCCGCGTTATCATATTCGACCAGGCTATTCAAATAGCTTGTACAATGAAACGCTGGAGAAATTGATTTTCTACGTTCAATCCTTGGGTACGCAAGTTAATCTTGCCTCGATTATAGAGGCATTATCGGAATCATATCAGATTCCGGTGAGCACGTTCTGGGACATTACCGAAGCGAAGCTGAAGGATGCCTTGCAAATCATCGACATTCCTGAGGCAGACAGAGATGTATTGCGCTATGAGTTGTTCGAAAATAAAGTGTGGCCTGCAAAATTAATTATTCGCCCGCTGCTTGAAGCGGATGGTGTGCCTGGTGCGATGCCGTCTGGCAAAGGGTTAGGGTTCAATCCTTTTTATAAAAATAAATAATGCGAAAGAAAAAACGTCCAAATTTAATTATTAGGACGTTTTTTCTTTTTAATTTATACGGGATAGCGTCAGGATAATCGTTTTAATGTTATAAATTCACATTTTCCTGACGGTACCCCTTTGAGGGGATAATACCGAAACCGAGTGCTTTTTTGTGCTTGTTTAGCAGGATGAAAATAGGTTAGCTATCAATTTTTCTGTAGCAGGGCTGAGGACTTTATTTTTTTTGCGCATTAATCCAACAGGTAAAGCGAATGAAATATCATCGATGTCACGAATAGCGTATTGATGTGAATTGGCAACGAAATTGCTAGGCAGCATAGCAATACCAAACCCTTGTCGTACAAGATTTAAAACCATCTCTATGTTTGCTGCATCGTATTTAGAGTGTAAATGAACGCCCTGATGAAGAAAAACCTGCTCTGTTTTTCTACGATATTCACACAATTGTCCAGTTAAAATGAAATTTTCATCTTCTAAATCACACATATTAATTTTTTCCTGTGTAGATAATGGATGATCGATTGGCAGTATCAAACAAAGCTTTTCTTCATATAGCGGATAAAATTCAAGATTTAATTCTGGTGATGGAGGGGGGCATAAGGCAATATCAAGTTCGTTAGCGATAATCCGTTGACTAAATTGTTGGGTTACGCCACTTTCGATAGAAAGACAAATTTGTGGATGTTCTTTCATAAATGTTGTTAGTACGGAAATCAAATTTGTTTTGCCAATGCCAATGGAATCAATTGCTCCAATCCGAATAAGCCCTTTCTGACCAATTGAAAATTCTTTTGCGGTTTCGGTGATTACATCCACTTGATTTAATAAAATATCTGCCTGTTCTTTCATAAGTCTTCCGGCTTCGGTTAGCACCATTTGCTTTCCTTGACGCTCAAACAGTTTGATACCGAGTGTTTCTTCTAATTGATTGATGTGTAAAGTGATGGTAGATTGTGCGTATTGCAGCAGATTTGCTGCTTTTATCTGACTACCATATTGGACAACAGCTTGAAATGTCTGTAACAAACGGATTTCCATAATTCATTTCTCCTGAAGTATATTTCATTTTTGTTCATATTGAATAATATATCATCGTAAGTTACGATTTGTATAGAAGGAGATGATGACATGAAAGATTTCTTTAGCGTTGATATCACAAACAGTGAGTGGAAATTTGTTATGGATGGTCTAGAACAATTGCCATTACGAGATGAGAATGGTGAACTGCGTTATGTCGTGCGATTTGCACCGGGGGCAAAATTCCCACAACATACACATAAGGATACTGAGGAATTATTCGTATTAGATGGAGCTCTTATCAGCAATGATGTTGAGTATGGAGCAGGTTCTTATCTCTGTTATGGACCTAATACAGAACACGAACCATGGTCTGAAAAGGGTTGTTTGGTTCTTGTAATGGAACGTAATGCTGGATAGTGGTACATAACAATAAAGGCTGTACTTCGTCCATGTAGATGGTTGGAGTACAGCCTTTATTTGGTTGTTTAACAACCTGAAGTACTACGAGTGATTCGTTGTTTCCAAGATCATTTCTCTTCGCCGTCAGTTGATTGCTGAGGAACATCTTTCAGTCGATAGGATAGCAGCACATGAACATACTCATCTTGCTCTGTTTGATTCTCAAACGCTCCCAACTTAGCATTGACTAGATTAAAAGGCACTTTCGCCTCAGTTGTAGAAAGCGCTTGCGCAACATTGTGCATTTTCTCCGCCCATTCACGTGGGTCCAGCGAGCTGTGTGCGATATTGACTTGTGCTAAGCTTCTCTGATGTGTATCGCCTTTGCGTAAATTTACGTCCACAACATCAATGCCTTGCTGAATGAGTCGCAGCAGCTCTTGAAGGATAAAATCAGAATTCGCCGCAGCCATGGAACGATCTAGCGTATAGCTTCCTTTGTGTGTATTATCGGTGAGATAATACTTTTCAATTAAATTTCCTTGCTGTTTGGTTTCGACTAGCTGGAGCAGGCCGTGTTCTTCGAGTTTATTTACGTGGTAATACAGGCGGGATGGTTTCTCTTGTAGTTGTTCTGCCATTTGCTTAACGGTAACGGGTTCGTTCTTGGCAATCCGTAAAATAGCCAGCTTTCGCGGATCTAGCAGCATTTTGGCTAGCTCCATATCTTGCAGATTACGAAAATGATTCAATAAAGAGCCTCCTTATCCGAAAGAAGATACGGCTTGTTGGCATACTTCTTGCGGCGTGGTAGAGCCAGTCTGTTGAAGGGCTTAATTATATTTTAGCAGAGTGAAAACGGCACGTACAATAAGTAACAGTAATTCTTCAATTATCTGTAATAGATGGGGTTTATGTATGATAAATGAATGAAGCTTAAACGCCTCGCTGAATGTTAAACTGCTCTCACTTGGCTGAGAGATTCGAGTGTTGTATTCATTTAAATAAGATCATAATCTGTAGTTATAACAATCGATGCTGAAAAGGTGGAATGAAAATGCTAACTAATCAGAATAGAGGGATTTACCTTATTACTGGCGTTATGGCATCTGGGAAATCTACCGTTGCACAGCTGCTTGCAGAAAAGTTTGCGCGCGGTGTTCATGTACGTGGAGATACGTTCCGTAAAATGATCGTAAGCGGGAGAGTGGAGATGCTCCCGAACACAGAGGAAGAAGCGATTAGACAGCTGCGCTTGCGCTACCAAATTGCCGCTAACGCAGCAGATACGTATTACGAAGCAGGCTTCAACGTTGTATTACAGGACGTCATGATTGGCCCGATGCTGCAAGAAATGGTCGAGCTTATTCGTAATCGTCCTCTATATGTGATCGTATTGAACCCGTCAGAGGATGCAGTTGCGCACAGAGAGCTATCTAGAACCAAGCAAGGATATGGGCTTTGGACGATTGCTGAACTAAATCGTTCCTTACAAGAGGAAACACCGAAGATGGGGATGTGGCTCGACACAACGGATTTATCTGCTGAGGAGACTGTAGAACAGATTTGTCAAAGGGCATGTACAGAAGGTCGCGTCTGAGCGTAGTTGATAGTTAGATGATAGATAGAGTCGATATAATAAAAAGGTCAATCCATATGTGCGTACCAGTATGCTAAACTATTGAAAGCAGGTGAATACTTACTTAAGAAGGAAATTGGAGGGAATATGAAGAAGTTGAAACGATATGGAAAGCGGTTCTTTATTTTTTTCGTTATTTTAGTCGCATTTATGTTTGTGAATAATACGTCTCTATTTATAAAAGATAGTGGCAAGTCACCTGAACTGCTAGCTCATAGAGGGTTGGGTCAAACGTTCCCGATGGAAGGAATCCAGAATGATACTTGTACGGCGGAGCGAATCTATGAACCGGAGCATTCTTACTTAGAAAATACGATACCTTCGATGGAAGCAGCATTTGCAGCAGGAGCAGACACGGTAGAGTTGGATATTCAACCTACTACAGATGGCGAATTTGCTGTGTTTCATGATTGGACACTGGACTGCCGAACAGATGGCAAGGGTGATACTAGGGATCATTCAATGGCTGAACTTAAGAAATTGGATGTTGGCTATGGTTATACAGCCGATAATGGTGCGACTTATCCGTTCCGTGGTAAAGGGGTCGGGCTAATACCTACACTTGGTGAAGTATTAACGCAATTTCCAGAGAAATCTTTGCTTATTCATATAAAAAGTAATGATCCAAATGAAGGAGTGCTGCTTGCTCAATATCTATCTAAGCTCCCTACTAGGCAGTTGGAGCAATTGGCGGTTTACGGCGGTGACGAGCCTATTGCAGCTTTAAGAGAGAAGTTGCCGAATATCCGTGTAATGTCGATGGATACGATGAAAAGTTGCCTTCTTCCTTATGCAGCAGTAGGATGGACAGGTTATGTTCCAGCAGCATGTGAAAATACACAGCTCCATATTCCAGAGAAGTTTGCCCCTTATTTGTGGGGATTCCCAAGCAAGTTCCTCGCTAGAATGGAGGAGGCAAATACAAAAGTCATCCTCGTAGCAGGTAATGGAGGTTGGTCTGAAGGATTTGATAAGGAACTTGATCTGGCACGGCTTCCAGAAAAGTATGACGGCGGCATTTGGACGAATCGTATTGATGTAATAGCGCCTGCTGTGAAAGAGTGACCAGAATAAGGATTCGACGTATCCGACTTTTATATGATTTCCTAGCAGCAATGAATGGATTATTTAATAGTGCGTATAGCGTGTATGATAAAGAACCCGGCCCTTTCGTGGTCGGGTTTTTTTGTTATTCATGGCCATGCACGGCATAAATAAAGATTGTGTAATCTTACAGTTAAAGTCATATTAGGTCATATGTGAAAATACTATGGGTAGGGTGATCTATCGTGTTTTACAAATCATTAAAGGAGGAATACATGTTATGAAACGGTTCGGTCATGTTTTATTATCTTCAATTGTAATGATTATGGTGCTCGCCGCAGTTCCTGTTTATGCAGCATCAAGTACGTGGACGCTTGATATGTCATTATGTATGTATAACGGAAAAGTTTATAAGCAATTTCATCATTTAGCAGATGGGAAAAATGGAATAACAGTCTCAGGCACGGTGACAACGAAACAAAAAAATAGTGGAGCAAGCGTGGTGCCCCGCGAAATTACTGTCTTTCTCAGGGAGGATGATGGTCATACAAATAATCTAATCGGTAGTTTTAAGGTAAAGCCATCAAGTGCAGTGGGTGGAACGGTTCAATTCAGCCAGTACTTCCCTGGAGCTAACTCGGTAGGCGACCCAGATGGCATTGGTGAATACTATCTAGTTTGGAGTAAAGGAGCCAACGATTACTGGAGAATTACAGGTACGGGAACCATTTCGAATTAAAATCATGCTATGAGCAGGACAGTTGAAATGGTTCTGCTCGTTTATTCTAATCATGGGGGACATCGTAAAAATGTTTGATATAAGCTTTACGCTGCTTTACATCTACTCTTTACCATTATTCCTTCTGGCGGTGTTACTTGGAAAGTTTGTAATAAAGAAAAGCAATACCTATTTATTATTCCTTTCGCTATTCTTTTTTTACATATTAGCCTTGTTAAAATTAACGTTATTACCTCTCCCACTAGGCAGCCTTCTACATTCTCTTAGAGAGGAGGAGCAAAATACACTGCTTCTTATCAATCTCAAGCCTTTATGGCTCGCTGAACATTATTCCTTCCTACTTAGTGAGCAGCTGCTGAATGTACTATTATTAATCCCATTTGGTTTTTTAATAAATTATCTCTGTCAATCAAATACAAAAAATATAATGCTATATATGGTAGGATTCACGTTGTTTATTGAATTCCTTCAGTTTATGTTGTGTCTCTATTTACGTTATCCTTATCGTGTCATTGATATAAATGATGTTATTTATAACTTCGTTGGAGCATGTATGGGTTTCGTTTTCTTTAAATTGTTTTCATTCGTTTATGTCTTATATATTGATAAATACAATATTAAATTAGATCCTATATCGCAATTCATGTATAACGCTGGTAGCAGACATCGTCCAAACAGGAATAATTACGTTTCGCAATAAAAGTAAAACCGGCCTTATTTCACTAAGGCCGGTTTCTTTTTTCTTAAACGAGTTATTCGGTATGGATTAAAACGTTGTTGGAGTTAACCGTAAACCGTGGCTGGTCAGTTTTTAGTATTTATTCATGATGCTCTTCTACTTTAACGATGACAGTGTTGGAATCGACGGTAAACCTGCGAGGCAAATTGCCTAGCTGGAAGCTTACCGAGGCAAAGTTGCGCACTTTCTCATTAGGCGGCAAGCAGACTTGCTTCACCTCGAACGATACTTGGACGGATTGACCAGATGCTATCGTGCCTAACAAAATGCCTTTTTCCGGATCGGCATCTGGAATGCAGCGTCGATCAACCTCGACACTTTTTGGCACCAATTTCGTGCCTTTCTGCAGCAGGTCGGTCAACACGACGTTGTTGGCTGGAATGCTGCCTGTGTTGGTCACCGTAATTCTAAATTTGACCCTATCTCCAACGAAGATCCGTTCAGCATCCGATTTCTTTGTGACGGTAATCGGAAGCTCCGCGACTCTAACGGCTACAGAGGTGCTTAACGGTCCTGTTTGTGCGGAATCAACGAACGCCGTATTCACAATCGTTTCTCCCGGAACTGAGGTAGGAGGCACGGTAAACGGAATGATAAGTGTGACTGCAGCTCCGATATCCTGAAATACAACGGTACCGTTAAGACCAAGAAGCGGATCGCTATAGCGAATATTGGTCAATGGAACGTTACCTGTATTAACTCCTCGTGCCTGGAAGAATACGGTTTGGCCTGGCAAGGCAATAGGCGGAAAGACCGTCTTACTAATGTCGAGTCTTGGGAGAGAAGCTACGGTTACTTCCGCTGTAGCAGAAATAGGCTCTGTCTGGTCGGAGCTTAGTACGGCCGTATTTGTTAATACAGTTCCTCCAACTGCATCAGCAGGTACCGTGAATGTGCGGGACAATATAATAAAGAAATCAGCTGGGAGGAAATCCACTGTTTTATCTATGCCAAGAAAATCATCGACAAATCTTACGTTAGTGAGCGGAGCACCAGTTGTGTTACGTATTTCAAAAGTAAAGGTAACCGTTTCTCCTGGTGAAGCGACAGATGGCTCTACCCGTTTAACCAGACTAAGCTGCAGCGCAGGCAGCACGGTGAGCGAAGCTGTAGAAGAAGATGGTCCAGTTTCATTGGATGTTGCTGTAGCTGTATTAGTCAATACCGTTCCCGCAGGTACACTTGGTATCTCAAATGGAATAGGAATCGAAATGGACGAACCTGCTGGTAGAGAAAGAAGAACCGAACTGAAATTCAAGGTTGGATCGGTGATGACGACATTCGTCAAGCTGACGTTGCCTGTATTTTGTACGACAATCGTTGCGGTAACGGTTTGCCTTGGAGCGGCTTGTAGTGGATCGATGGTTTTGGTTACTTGTAAGCTCGGACTTGGATCAACGGTAACCGTAGTAGTGCCTTCTTCAGGGTTGGTCTGATCGGACACGACCACTGCTGTATTCACAATCACGGATCCGTTCGGTGCATTTGCAGGAATCGTGAACTGGAACGGTAGTGTCTGACTTTGACCTGGATTTAACGTACCGAGCTCTTGGTTGATGCCAAGTGTATCGTCCGTCAATAGGACATTGGTTAATACGACCGTTCCCAGATTGGATACAGTAATCGAGTACGTGACCGTTTCGCCTGGGGCGGCAGCTAAGCGATCTGCTGTCTTTACAACCGTTATTATTGGTGGTAGCGGGTTGACAAGAACTTTGGCTGTTGCTGTTACCGAATCGGTCTGATCCGATACCGCTAGGCTGGTATTTATAATAACCGTGCCGATTGCTGCATCAGCAGGGACTGTGAAAGTAGGTGTCAGGCTCGTCGATTGTCCGACAGCTAGAGTAGGTATTACCGTATTTAGGCTGAGCAGGGGATCACGGATGTTGACGTTCGTTAAGTCTACGTTGCCCGTGTTTGTAACCGTAATGGTATACGTGATTAGCTCACCAGGAAGTGCATTATCTCGATCTGGCGTTTTCGTAATGGCAATAGCGGCAGCGTTGTTGACCGTTACCGTTGTCGTTGCATCCTTCGGTGGCGTTTCCGTAGGGGTTACGGTAACGACGTTCGTTATAACTGAGCCACCAGCAGCAGTGCTAGGAATGACGAACGGTATCGTCTTGGTCACGGAGACGCCTGGAGCAAGAGAAGCGATCGTATTATTAATCGAGAGCAGCGGATCGGAAACCACGACATTGGTCAACGTGAGCGTGCCCGTGTTGGTAATCGTAAGCGTGAAGTTGACTGTGTCGCCCGGGTTGGCTTGCGTTTGATCAACGGCCTTGCTAACGAGAAAGTCAGGCTGCAATACGACAAGTGATGCATCATCGCTATCCTGTACCGTTTGCGAATCAAACGATCCGGTTACGGTAGCAATATTATTGAACGGACTGGTGGCGCCGCTTGGAACGACAAACGGGAACGTAATCGTTTGCGAATCACCGACGGCGATTGTACCTATCGTCTGGCTTAATCCGAGCAGTGGATCAGTTAGCAGAACGTTGGATAATGCGGTATTGCCCGTGTTTGTCACTTCAAATGTATAGGTGACGGTGCTGCCAATAGATGCTTCAGCAGGTGATACTGTTTTGATAAGCACAATGCCAGGCTGTCCGAGTACAGCTACGACCGCGTCTGCTTGACTCGGACCCGTCTGATTGGTTGTCACCGTTGCAACGTTTACGATCGTATCGCCCTGCACGGCAGTTATTGGGATATCGAATGGTATCGTGAGAACGATAGAATCTCCTGGTTCAACCGTATCAAAGGTTTGATCAATACCTAACGTAGGATCGACAATGCGCAAATTCGTCAGTGTCTCATTGCCCGCATTCGATGCTGTAATGGTGTAGTTCACCGTATCGCCAGGCGCGGCGATTTGTGGAGAGACCGTTTTTACAATAAACACATTTGGAATTGGGGTGACGACTATGGTCGCCGTGTCGGATGTCGGTGGCGTTTCATTGGAAGTAGCCGTTGTTAAGTTGGTAAATACAGTGCCAGCAGGAGTTCCAAGAGGTACCAGGAACGGAGCCGTAAATGTCTGGGTTTCGCCGATACCCAATGAAGGGATAACTTGAGCAAAGCCGATTAGATCATCTTTAACGGTGACATTTGTAATTGGTGCGTTGGACGTATTGGTAACCGTAAGCGTATAGGTTACCGTATCACCAGGCGCGACGCTAATCCGATCGACTGTCTTCACTACATCCAAGCTAAAGGTTGGCAGTACGGTGAACTCGGTAATAGCGTTTGCCGGAGGCGTCTGATCAGAAGTTCCGGTAACGATATTGCTAATGACTGTCCCAGCAGGTGTATTTGGCGGTACGACAAATTTAGCTTCGAGTGTTACCGATGCTGCAGCAGGCAAGCTGGATAATATATCGATCAAGCCAAGTGTTGAATCCTCAATGCGTACGTTCGTTAAATCAAAGCTGTTCGGATTCGTAACCTTAAATGTATAGAGGACGGTATCACCAGGGAAGGCGGTTTGCTGGGATGCTGTTTTAGAAAGAAGAAGAAGAGCGCCTGATGGAATGATTTCTAAAATATAATCTTCTACTTCCCCATCTGAGGCAGGGCCTACACTTCTTGTATCTTCTCCGAATAGAAAAACATTCTGGTTAACTAAATTGTCTGTTGTGAGTCTTAATCTTACAAATGTTTGGCCAGGAAATAATACTAATGAAGGAGTGAGAGAGTTAGCTGTTGTGAAACGAATTGTAATGGTTTGCGTACCCGATAGTGAAGGGACGACTTGAACATCAGATGCTTCAAAACCCTCGAAAATACCGTTACCATTAAAATCAACCCAACCATATAAGTTGGCAGGAATTCCTGTATTGTTGGTTACTCTTACATTTAATGAATACGTAGTTAACAGTGGGCCTTCTACGAGGACAGGTAAAGGAACGGTTAGTCCATCATCTTGAATGCCTTTTGGAATATCGTCGCCTGTGGCCGTTGGATTTTGAAGCGCATCAAGCTCTGTTGTTACTTGTGTGCCAAGGAAAAGGGCATTGGATGTCTGATGGCGCGGCCCATTGTTAGCAAGCAAGGTAGAATAGTCACCCGGTCCATTTCCTGCTGAAATATCTGGTGCATCACCAAAGTCAGTGCCTACCGTCGCAAAAGGGCATAAGGTAGCATCATTGAATTGGGTGATAACGGTCGTGGAAAATCGTGATGAGGTTGCCGTATTGCCAGAAATGATATATCGGTACACGCCTCCGGTATTATTCGCAATGGCAAATATGGCTCCAGTAGCATCGATAGCCATAGCACCAAAGGAAGTAGTGGTAACGAGCGGAGTTGTCGTTAGGCTGGTGACCGCTCCTGTAGTAGGTACAATCCGCTGCACGGGTCCCGTAGGTAAAATACCGTATAAATTTCCATCTGCTGGACGAAATACCCAGTCACTAATAGTTGCCGTTCTGGTCAGGACAACGCCAAAATTGCCAAACTGTTCTTGATACCCACTGGCAGGGCTAACTAGCTTTAAGTAAGTTGCAGAATTCGGACGCAGGTCGATGACATAAAATTTTGTACCATCATTGACATAGATATATAAAAATCCGTTCAAATCAAAAGTGCCTACATTATATCCGTCTGCAGGCAATCCGGGTGGTAGAGGGGACAGGATCGTTACATTGCCACTACGGTCGACACGAACAATATGATTCGTCGTCTGTTCATAGCCATAAACGTAATTGTCTAATGGATTGTATCCAATCGCATTGACTTCAAGAGCTGGATTTAAGAGGCCTTGCGAAATAGCGGCCCCCGTTACAAGGTTAATATTAAACCATTCCGTAGGTCGGCCTGAAAATTGAACCATTGTCGTCGTACAGAATAGTGGATTATCAGTCGTGTCATGGCTAAAATTTTGATTCGCTATAACCGCGTTTCCAGTAACCTGAGCAGCGGTCACAACGATTGTGAATTTCCTTGGCCCATTGGATACGGTAAATCCAGTAGGTTGAGTAAACGTGGTAGGAGGGCATGTCAATCCAGGGTCAGCAACCGTCTCATACACGGTATAAGTCCCGGCAGTCGTAATCGTAAAGCTGTAGTTTCCATTTGCATCGGTGATCGTAGAGGCACAGGTTCCGCCTGTACTGCTGAATAACACAACAAACACGTTAGGTATGCCCGGTTCTCCGGCATCAAAGAGGCCGTTATGGTTTAAGTCGTTAAATACAATTCCCGTAATTGTTGCTGGCATCTTGCTGTCTCACTCCTTTCTAATTGCCTTAATTCTAACTACACAATCCAGTGGCTAAATATCACATCACTCCGCATTCGCCTATTTGTACTGTGGATATTATATGCGTGGTTACATCTCACCGTGCCCATTATCTAACTCATGATGGAATTGAGGTGAATTGTTTTCACAAGCTGTTCAAATACGGGGATCATGTAACTAAGAAAAACGTTGAATCGATTTGAAATCACAGTTCAATGTGATAAACTTCACATAAATATATGTAAGAAAAGATATATTTCAGGTAATCCTTTTATTATCTATATGATTGCAACTAGTATGAATCGTGGAGATGAGTCAGCATGAGATTTTCTTACGGGAGCAATTCTATTTATTATCAAAAAGAGGGGCAGGGACCTGTTCTTCTTTTTCTACATGGACTTGGTGGCAATTCGAGCAACTGGATTTATCAGCGAAAGTACTTTCAGAATCATCGAACGGTCATTTCGGTGGACTTGCCTGGTCATGGTCAGTCAGAAGGATCACATATCCGATTCCATGAATATTGGGAAGTGATTGCTTCCTTATTAGAGCATCTGAACATTTCATCTTGCACAATTTGTGGACTCTCTAAAGGAGCGCGGGTTGGTCTTGACTTAGCCTTTTACCGTCCAGAAATGATCGATGGCTTAATTATGGTGAATTCCTTTGTGCGTCTGCGATCTGATGATCGGGTTGCACGCATGAATATTTATGGATTACTTGATTTAGATGATGGGGGAGAACAGTGGTCGGACGTTTTGCTTAGAGAAATGGGTGTATTAGAGTATCCAGCTATCGTTAGAGGATTTAAACATTCATTAAAAACGATGAATCGGAAGCATGTGCAGCAGCTGTTTTATGAATTGGCAGATGTCGATCAGAGGGACAAGCTGGAGCGATTAAACTGTCCGGTACTCGTTATAAGAGGGGTTCATGACCATTTCGTTCCTGAATTTTACGCAAATGAAATCAATCATTTAGTGAAACAATCTGAGATCGTAGTGATGGAGCATTGTGGTCATCTTCCTTATTTGGAGAAGTCAGCTGATTTTAACCATATTGTTGATGCGTTTTTGCTAAGAAGAGAAGGAGATTAAAAACATGAAACCATTTATTGTATTTGCTCACCATGAGCCGCAATCGTTTTGTGGTGCGCTTAAAGATACAGCGATAGATTTATTTACCGAACGAGGTTATGAAACGAAACTCTCTGATTTGTATCAAATGGCGTTTAAGCCTGTTGCGGATTGGAGTGACTTTCAAACTCCCCAAAATCCAGACTATTTAAAATATGGTGCCGAACAGCGTCATGCTTATGAGCATGACAACTTATCACCAGATATCATACTGGAGCACAACAAGTTGACGGAGGCTGATCTGGTCATCTTTATTTTCCCACTCTGGTGGCATTCTGTGCCGGCCATATTGAAAGGCTGGTTCGACCGCGTGTTGGTGCCAGGCTTTGCGTATGGAAGAAACCAAACATTTGCGAACGGCTTATTAAAAGGAAAGCGCGCCATGCTTGTGTTTACAACGGGAGCAGAACCAGAGCGTTATGAGGATGAGAACGATCTGGGTATCCTAGAATATCATTTGCATGGCATCGAGCATGGAACATTAAAGTATGTCGGGATGGACATTGTGCCTTATTTTGCGGCATGGCAACCTGCCCATGTTTCTGTGGAGAAGCGGGTGGAATATTTGCAACAATTTAGAGAAAGATTGATAGCTGTGATAGAGGAATCTGAGCAGTAGTTGTGTTCGAACATACTATTCTTACCCTAAGCGATGAAAACCCTATATTCCAAACAATAACCGGCCTTCGAAAAGGCCGGTTATATCTTTATTCCGCATGTGCTTCACTTTTAGATGCTTGAAGTTCTATTTTTATGGTTGTGCGTAAGCAATCGCGTTAAAGCTTTCTGGACCAATACGGTTAACACCAATGCCAATACCAGAAACACTTATGAAGGCTTGGTAAATTAAGAAGTCCGGCGTAGTTGGTACATTAAAGTCGACTGCCGTAATCGTAAAGCTAGCCGCACTCCCAATAACTGCTGGTGTCGACTCGATTCCTGAATATACAACTACTGTACCATTACGGACGATTGTAATTTGAGCCGTACCTAGTACAGCGAGCAAGACGCCAAGTGTAACGGTTGCGTTCAGGTGCACATTTACGGTACCTGTACCAGCATTCGAAATGTCCAAACCGAGTGTAGCGAACAGCGCAGGAGCTGGCGTAGCTGGAATTGCAAGAGAGTTTGCATAGCTTGCATTTTGTGAAACTTGTCCGTCTAGAAATCTTGATGCCATTTATATCACCCCATTATTAAGATATGAGGATTTAATAGAATAGTGTGGACAATAAGAGGGTCATATAAATATCCGCTATTGACAAACCAATTTTAGAGAAACTTAATTAATTGACTTTAATGGCAGGTAACACTAGTTGCGAATATTTTCAAACTCATATATAGAAAAAGAATTAGTTTCTGTATCAGAGTTAACCTATTATGCATATCATATAACTTAACCCCCAATGAGTCTTTTTATTTCTCCTGGCTCGATTTAGAGTAGGGGTTTCTTCATTTACAGTCTTCTTGGGTTCATAGCTACGGAAATGACCAACTTCAGTGACAATACCTTCTGGATTTCAATAGAGAGTGCTATCTTAATAGGTCTAAATACGTGCAGCCAGTCGAAGGGATACGTCCTTTGATTGGCTGTTTTTATTGCTCATTACATTTGGAGCAACCTTCTTCTCCTTTATTTGGTCTCTTTCAACTGCTATATAAAGAAGCGTCCTATTGAACGGAAGCTCAATGGGACGCTGTTAAGGTGTAGATGTTAAAAGTAACTTCTATTCCGCATGCTCATCTACTTTAATGACGACCGTGTTAGAAATGACAGAGAGTGTTTCTGTAGCGCCTTCTGGGATAAAGGTCACTGTGGTGCTATTGCGCACTTTCTTCGAAGGCGGTTCGAACTTTTGTTTAACAAGGAACGTTACTAGAACCGACTGATTTGGAGCTAGTGAACTGATGTTGATGCCTGATTCCGGATTTGCACCACAAACATGCTTATTGTCGATATGAACGCTGTCGCTTATAAATTTAGTGCCTTCTTGCAGCACATCCGTAAGCACAACGTTGTTTATGGTCGATTGACTCGTGTTGGAAATGCGAATGGAGAACTTTAACGTGTCACCAACAAAAATGGACTGACAACTTGCTTCTTTAGTTACCGTTACTGGAAATCCGGCAACTTGGACGGTTGCTACAACTTGTTGCGGTGCTAACTGAGAAGAAACAACGAGCAATGTATTGACAATTTCACTGCCAGGAACCGCTGTAGTCGGGACGACAAATGGAACGATTGCGGATACGGTAGCCCCGACGTCCAATGATACGACGGTAGCAACTAATCGCAAGAAAGGATCGGCGAATCGAATGTTCGTCAATGGCACATTTCCCGTATTGGTTGCAGCTAAGCGGAAGAATACCGTTTCACCTGGTGAAGCGACCTCAGGCTCAACAATTTTGCTAAGGGCGAGCTGCGGAATGGCTCTCACCGTAATGCTTACAGCGGCAGTGACAGGTTCCGTTTCATCGGAGCTTGCTGTGGCTATATTCACAGTAGTACTTCCTCCCAGACTGCCTGCTGGAATCGTAAATGTACGGCTTACGACGGTAAAGAAGCCGACAGGAATCAAATCTACTGTTCTATCAATACCGAGCAGTTCGTCGACAAAACGCACGTTAGTTAACGGAGCATTAGACAGGTTCCGGAGTTCAAACGTAAATGTAACTGTTTCTCCCGGAGCAGCTGTAGCCGGTTCTACGCGCTTGTTTAGGCTTAACTGGAATTGGGCAAGGACGGTCAAGGATGCTGTTGAAGTACTTGGTTCTGTCTGGTCTGAAGTCGTTGTAGCAGTATTTGTGATGACAGTTCCCGCTGGAACGAAAGGCACCTCAAAAGGAATCGTATACACTTCTGTTGCGCCTGCTGGTAATAATGGCACGGTCGCAGAGAAATCTAATGTTGGATCCGCTATGGATACATTTGTTAGATCGACGTTGCCTGTGTTCCGAACAGTAATCGTAGCTGTAACCGTTTGACCAGGTGCTGCTTGCGTCATGTCGAGTGCCTTTGTAACGAGCAGAGCTGGTAATGGAAGGACGGTTACCGTAGTAGTCGATTCTTTAGGATTGCCTTGGTCGGTAGTAACGACTGCGGTATTAACGATCGAAGAACCCGGTTCTGCATCTGCTGGAACAACAAAAGTGAAGAATAGTGTCTGCGTGTCACCTGGATTTAAAGTACCGAGTAGTTGAGATATGACGAGAACTTCATCCGTCAACAACACATTTGTTAAGACGACGGTACCTGCATTTGTGACGGTAATAGAGTAGGTAACTGTTTCTCCCGGTGCAGCCGTTAGGCGGTCTGGTGTCTTCACGATTGTTACGACAGGCGGTAATGGGTTTACGAGCACATGTGCGATAGTATCTACCGAGTCGGTCTGATCGGACACGGCCGTGCTTACATTCGTTATAATGGTGCCGATCGGTGTTCCTAGTGGAATAATAAACGAAAGGACATAACTTTGAGATTCACCAATGCCGAGTGTTTGGATGACAGTATTTAATCCCAGTAATTCATCACTAACACCTACACTTGTTAACGCTTGATTTCCAGTGTTAGTCACTGTAATCGTGTAATTCACCGTATCACCAGGTAAACCATTGTCTACGTCAGGTGTCTTGGTCAGTTCGATGGCAGGTGCAGGGCTAACAGTTACATCTACTGAGGCTTGTTGAGGCCCAAGTTCAGTAGGTGTTACAGTAACCGTATTGGTAAAGACGGTGCCTGCTAAAGCATCTTCTGAAATATCGAACGGTAAGGTAAGGGTTACCGTCGCACCCGGATCAAGTTGTGGAATCGTTGACACGTAAGATAATAGCGGATCGGATATGTTTACATTCGTCAAGGTGAGCGTGCCTGTATTCGTGATCACGAATGTGAAATTCACGGTATCCCCTGGATTGGCTGTTGCTCGATCGACACTTTTTGTGAGTGTAAAGGCAGGCAGTAGGATATCCAACGATGCAGACGAGCTATCGATTACCGTTTGCACACCGGCATTGCCCGTCACTGTAGCAATATTGATGAATGGAGTTAGTGAAATATTCGGGACTACAAACGGGAAATTTATGGTTCTCGAATCACCCACGGCTAACGTGCCGAGCGTTTGGTTGAGTCCTAGGAGCGGATCGACAATCTGCACATTAGTTAATGTCGTGTTTCCTGTGTTTGTGACGTTAAACGTATACGTAACAGAGGAGCCTGGTGCGGCTTCTGTTGGGAAGACTGTCTTCGTCAATAAGATCGTTGGATCTGCTATTACGGTAACGATTGCATTGGATTGTTCAGGTGGTGTTTGGTCGGTAACGACATTTACCGTATTTACTATCGTGTCGCCTTGTATTGCAGTGGCAGAAACGACAAATGGCTGTGTGAGTATGAATGTGTCGCCTGACGTCAATGCATCGATCGTTTGATCGATACCAAGCGTCGGATCGGTAATACGTACGTTCGTTAACGTTTGATTACCCGCATTCGAGACGGTAATCGTATAGATTACGGTGTCTCCAGGTGCTGCCGTCGGTTGATCGACGGTCTTGAATACAAAGATAGTCGGAATGGGCGTTACAATGACTGTGGCTTGATCGGACCGTGGACCCGTTTCATTGGACGTAGCGGTAGCTACATTCGTAAAGGTGGTTCCTGCGGTTGTGCCCGGCGGGATGGTAAATAGAACCTTAAACACTTGAATGTTACCTGGAGCCATAGGGAGGAGATCAAGCGCAAATCCAGTCAAGGAATCGGTGACGGTTACGCCATTCAGCGTAGCATTTGATAAATTGGTGACGGTAAGGGTGTACGTAACTGTTTCTCCAGGTGCAGCGGATACACGATCTGGAGTCTTTGTGATCGCCAGATCAAAGCTTGGTAGAACGAGCACTTGAGCATCATCACTTATTGGTGGTGTCTGGTCTGAAGTAACAGTCGTAATATTGGAAATCGTAGAATTAGCAGGTGTTCCGGGAGGGACGAAAAAGTCGACAATAAAATTCGTGGTTGTCCCTGGTGCTAAACTGGAGATAACGTTAATAAGTCCGAGCAAGGAGTCCTCTAGCCGTACATTCGTCAACTCTACAAAAGATGGATTTGTAACCGTGATCGTATATTGAACGAGTTCTCCAGGCGAAACGACTAACGGTGAAGCTGTCTTTACAATGTCAAGCTGAGGAGCTGGTACTACAATTACATCTACTTCATTAGACGGGATATTCCCATCCAAGATCGGGCCGCCAGCAACGCTCTGATATTGGAAAATGGCATTAGCCTGATTTCTTATTACATTATCAATAGGCAGTGTCGCAATTTTTACTTGGAATTGAATACGGACCGATCCACCAGGGGCTAGAGAACCGACAGGAACTCCGATGGTGGGGTCTGATCCAGCTGGAGCAGGTGAACTATTAATTAGTACGCTGCCAGGAATAAAGATAGTGTCGTTCGGAAGGGGGTCGACGATAACGGTAGAATTGGCAGATGTTGTCCCGGTATTTTGAACAGTGACAGTGTACGTTAATATTTGCCCGACGAAGGCCTGACTTGTATCGACGGTTTTATCGACGTTGATGATCGGTGCATTGATGTCAATGTAGAGACCAGCGGCATAGATCGTGTATCCATCTGATGCTGTTCGCAATTGGAGTACAGCAGACGTCTGATTGTTCGTTAATGTGCCGGAAACGTCGACATTTGTAATATCCCAGCCTTGTCTGCCACCTACAACTTGAACGGAACCTACGGCGTTTCGAGTGCCGAACGTACCTGCTGTATCCACATTTCCGCTATCATCATTTATTTGACTAGCAAAGAAATTGTTTGAGGTATTATTGGGTCCCGTTATTATAGTCAAATTCCCTAAAGCTGGACCAAATCTAATCTGATCCCCTCCTTTGCCGGCATCACCATCCCCTGCACAAAACTGAAGTCTTCCTGTTACTGGGCCGATTGTTGGTGTTACGAAGCCTGAAATCGTAGTATTAACCGTGGGACTGCCTGCGAATTCAATATCCACGATCCCAACATTCAAGCTTAAATTACGGAAAGGTAATGAGAAGTTCTCGTACACGACGCAAAGCGTCCATCCATAATGGTTCCCTGAATTGCTTCCAGCATTCTCAATATTTCCGACAACTCCGCCTACCGTATATGTTCCAGCACCACCGGCTTGAATAATTGATGTTACGTTAGCCGATCGGAAATAGTTGAAATTCCCGTTGATGAACAAAAGCTGCGCGGTAACCGGATCAGGTGCAACGCTAACTGTTGAGCCTAGCGGCGTCGTAACGGATACAGATTTGTCGATAAACGGTGAAAAATCAGTAGTTCCACCTGTTACCGCGTACGTACCGGCCCATACAAGCTCCGCGTAAAGGATGCTGCTTCCGGGCGGCAGGCGAAGGACGGCGCTAGCGCTATCTTGATTGAAATCATTCGTCGTACCTGGTGGAAAGGTTCCAAACCGCAAGGGTGTGTTCGTCGTCACAAGCGCTCCGATGTAGTCTAGAGTGCCAGGTGCTCCAGGGAACCCAGATACGCTTAATCCGAGTGTATTTCCGGTGAACGTAATTGCGCCAGTATTGTTCCCCGTAAATCTAAGAATAAAGGCCAAAGGATTTCCTCCTTGTTCGTTTATACAGAATGAAATACATACAATAAGATTGGATTCGACCTTGAGTATTAATGTATTTTTTATATGTGCCCCATTTTAATATGTTCCACTTTCATGAAGGGCCGTCATGAGCAAAATGACCCCTGCAATATGCTGTTTCGCAGGGGTCATTTTGTATCAAGTTAAAGGCTTCTTATGAAGTAACTGTATAGTTAGCTATTCAGAATGCTCCTCTACGGAAACCACTACCGTATTGGAGACAACGGAGATTGGCTGAGCAGCGCCTTCCAGTAAGAATGAGACAGTAGCACTATTGCGAAGCTTTTTGCTAGGCGGCTCAATTTTTTGCTTAACACAGAAGCTAACTACTACAGTCTGGCCAGGTGCTATCGCTCCTAGGTTAATGCCTCGCTCTGGATCAGCATCTTTAATGCAGCGGTTACCAATTTGGACACTGCCAGGATTAAACTTCGTGCCTGTCTGAAGCAGATCGGTAAGAACGGCACTAGTAATAGGTACTTCACTTGAATTCGTAACCGTAATCGTGAATGTCAATTTGTCACCGACAAAGACGGTTTTGCAGCTCGCTTGCTTCGTGACGGTAAGTGGGAAGCCTGTAACGCGAATCGTAGCTGTAGTACTTTGAAGCGGTGTCTGATCGGAAGCGACTAATACGGTATTGACGATCTCACTTCCAGGTACTGCCGTAGGTGGAACAACAAATGGCACGATAAGTGATTGAATGGCGCCAACGTCTTGGGATAAGACAACGCCGGATAGGCCAAGGAGTGGATCACTGTATCGGATATTCGTCAGCGGAACGTTACCTGTGTTGATTCCCTCCATTCGGAAGAAGACTGTTTCACCAGGGAAGGCGGTTGTCGGCTGTACGATCTTGCTAATGGTTAGTTCCGGATTACTAGTTACTGTAACAGAAGCATTTACGGTGACTGGATTCGTTTCATCAGAAGTTAACGTAGCGGTATTTAGAATCACACTGCCTCCAAGGGCATCTGCTGGAATCGTAAACGTACGTGTCGTTACAATGGTGAAGCCAGCTGGAATGACATCTACTGATCGCTCGATTCCAAGCAGTTCATCTACGAAGCGTAAATTCGTTAACTCGGCATTTGATAAGTTTTGCAGGGTGAAAGTGAAAGTAACTGTATCGCCAGGGCCTGCTGTAGTAGGATCTACCGTCTTCGTTAAATTTAGTTGGAACTGTGCAAGCACGGTAAAGGATGCGGTGGAAGTTCTTGGTCCTGTCTGATCGGAAGTTACTGTAGCTGTGTTTGTAATAACGGTTCCGGCTGGAACAAACGGTACTTCAAAAGGTAAGGTGTACACTTGTGTTGTACCTGCTGGGAGCAGTGGAACAATAGTGCTGAAACCAAGTGTTGGATCGGTTACGGAGACGTTTGTCAGATCAACATTACCCGTATTTCTCACCGTAACCGTAGCAGTAACGGTTTGACCAGGTGAAGCTTGAGCGGTGTCAAGTGACTTACTAATTGTCAAACCTGGAGCAGAAATAACGGTAACCGTGGTTGTTGACTCTTCAGGATTCGTCTGGTCAGAAGTGACGACAGCTGTGTTGATGATTGTGGAGCCTGGCTCTGCATTAAGCGGAACAATGAACGGGAAGCTAAACGATTGTACAGCACCTGGATCCAATGTGCCAATTGGCTGGGAAACACCGAGTATTTCGTCGGTCACAAGCACATTTGTCAAGGTAACGGTTCCTGCGTTCGTTACGGTGAACGTATAGTTGACCGTCTCGCCCGGAGCAGCTGTTAGCCGATCAGCCGTCTTAACGATCGTAATGACAGGCGGCAGTGGATTGACAAGCACATGCGCAGTATCTTGGACGGAATCCGTCTGATCGGATACAGCTGTACTTACATTTGTAATAACGGTACCGATTGGAGTTCCAGGTGGAATAACAAAGGTAACCGTAAAGGTTTGAGATTGACCGATAGCAAGCGATGGAATGACCGCATTTAAACCAAGCAGCTCATCACTTACGCCTACACTTGTTAACGTCTGATTACCCGTATTCGTAACCGTAATCGTATACGTGATGGTATCTCCAGGCAGGCCATTATCGACATCCGGTGTTTTCGTGAGATCGATCGCAGGGGCAGGATTGACGGTTACGTCAACAGATGCTTGCTTCGGACCTATCTCTGTCGGTGTTACTGTAACTGTGTTGGTAAACACGGTACCTGCCAGCGCATTTTCTGGGATATCAAAAGGAATGGTTTCCGTTACCGTTGCACCCGGTGCAAGCTGATTAATGGTTTCCAGATAAGATAGCAGTGGATCGGAAATGACCACATTGGTTAAGGTGACATTGCCTGTGTTTGTAATTACGAATGTGAAGTTTACCGTATCTCCTGGATTTGCTTGTGCACGATCTACACTCTTCGTTAATGTAAAGTTGGGAATTAAAATCTCCAATGAAGCGGAAGCAGTGTCTGTCACTAATTGTGGACCGAAGCTGCCTGACGCAGTGGCGACATTAACAAACGGAGTGATCGTTATATTCGGAACAACAAACGGGAAATTGACCGTTCTTGTCTCGCCAACAGCAAGTGTACCGAGGGATTGGTTAAGACCGAGCAGCGGATCGATAAGACTGACGTTTGATAATGGTGTATTTCCTGAATTCGTCACGACAAAGGTGTAAGTAACCGTGCTGCCTGGGGAGGCTTCTGTTGGCGCAACGGATTTCGTTAAGACGATCGCCGGGTCACCAATGACGGTAACGACAGCATTAGCTTGCTCCGGAGGCGTCTGGTTGGACGTCACGGTTGCGGTATTCACGAGTACATCGCCCTGTACAGCCGTAATCGGGATCGTAAATGGGGTGACAATTTGGACCGTATCTCCTGGATCAAGCGCATCGAAGGTTTGATCGACTCCAATGACCGGGTCGACAATCCGAACATTTGTTAACGTTTCATTTCCTGCATTTGTGACGGTAATCGTGTAGTTCACGATGTCACCTGGAGCGGCAGTAGCTTGATCGACCGTTTTTACAATGATGAGGCTTGGTACAGGTGTAACCACAACAGTCGTCTGATCGGATGCTGGAGGTGTTTCGTTGGAGGTGGCAGTAGCTACGTTTGTGAATGTAGTACCTGCGGTTGCAGCGGCTGGTATCGTGAATGTTTCTGTGAAGGTTTGGACAGCACCTGCAGCAAGGGTAGGAATCGTTGTTGTGAATCCGGTTAACGAGTCGTTTACGGTAACGTTTGTTAGAGGAGCATTTGAATTGTTCGTTACAGTCAACGTATAAGTGACGACATCTCCTGGTGCACCAGAGAAACGATCTGGGGTTTTGGTAATCGATAGGTTAAAGGAAGGTAAAATGATTACAGTTGCCGTGTCTGTTACAGGACCCGTTTGGTCAGATGTGGCAGTGGCCGTATTGGTTAGGCTTCCAACTGGTAGGAATGGCAGTACAAAGTCTACATTAAAAGTAGAGGTTGCACCTGGAGCTAAGCTGGAAATCGTATCGATTAATCCTAGCACGTCGTCCGCGAGGCGGACATTCGTCAAGGTAACGGAGCCCGTATTCGTAACTACGAATGTATAGGTAATCGTATCACCAGGAGCACCAGAAAGCGGTACCGCTGTTTTTGTCAAACTAAGTGCTGGCGCTAGAATAGGAACATCTACTTCGTTAGATGGAATATCTCCATTTGTGATGACACCAGGGACGCTCTCAAATTGAAAGCGTGCAGATGCTTGGTTAGAAATAACACCACTTGGCGGTATTGATGTTACCGTTACGCTAAAGGTAACCGTCACGGACTGCCCTGTTGCCAGTGTTCCTACTGGAATGCCTACCGCAGGGTTTGAACCAGCTGGGGCTGAAGAGCCATTGATGAGTACACTGCCAGGAACGAGCTGTGTGTTGTTTGGTAGGGGATCAACGACCACAGTTGAGTTTGCTGAGGCTATTCCTGTATTGGTGACAGTGACAGTGTAGGTTAACGTATCCCCTACGGCTGCTTGCACGACGTTAACCGACTTTTTGACATTTATCTGTGGAGCATTAATATCAAAATAAAGCCCTAACGCATAAATCGAATAACCGTCACCTTGTGTACGCAATTGTAGTACGGCAGAGTTTTGGCTGTTTCCTAAAAAATTAGAAATATTTACATTGGTAATATCCCATCCTTGCCTACCAGCGACGACGTTGGCCCCCGGGGCTCCTTGGAGCATATTACGCGTACCGAACGTGCCGGACGTATCCTGATTTCCGGTATCGTTGTTCATTTGCGAAGCAAAAAAGTTGTTCTGGAGGTTATTCGGTCCGGAGAGGAAGTTCAAGCTGGACGTGTTAGGCCCGAATAGGACTTGATCACCCGATTTGTTCGCATCACCATCCCCTGCACATAGCTGAACTCTTCCTGTTACAGGCCCAGTCACTGGAGTGGAGAAACCTGTAACAGGAAAATCAACAGAAGGGGTACTCGCAAATTCAATATCAACAATACCGACATTTAAGCTTAAGTTACGGAACGGAAGAGTTGGGTCTTTATAAACGACACATAATGTCCATCCACAATGGTTACCTGAAGAGGTAGCTATGTTTTCAATGTTTCCGACAACGCCGCCAACCGTATACGTACCTGCGCCTCCACTCTGAATGATTGAGGTAACGTTGGCAGAACGGAAGTAGTTAAAGTTACCGTTAATAAACAGTAGTTGAGCTGTCGCAGGATCAGGGGCCACACTTAGTGTTGTATTTTGGGGCGTCGTGATGGAGACGGACTTATCAATAAACGCTTCAAAGTTAGTCGTTCCATTCAGTACTGCATAGGTTCCGGCCCAAACAAGCTCCGCATAAAGAATGCTACTTCCTGGGGGGAGACGAAGAATGGCGCTGGAATTATCTAGATTGAAATCATTGGTGGTACCCGGTGGAAAGTTCCCTAACTGAACAGCAGTATTTGTTGTGACAAGCGCACCAATAAAATCCTGTGTTCCAGCTGTACCATTGAGGCCGGATAACCCAAGCGTATTTCCGGTAAACGTAATTGCGCCTACATCGTTGTCTGAAAATCGAACAATAAATGGCAAAGGAAAGCCTCCTTACTTTTAGCTAATGTATGAATTAGGGTGCATATTCCGGTCAGCAGAGGCTGCACGCCTATTTGAACCATATATATGTTAGGCGGTTTGATTTGTTGCAGATGCAACAGCATCTCTTCCGAGCCAGATTGATAACGTAGAACTGTTTGTTATTTTTCGTATGAACTAAACTTAGCCATAAAAAAACTGCATCTCCAATGTTAGATAGTGTCTAACATTTGGGGTGCAGTTCAGAAAAGGCGGTTAATTAAACTATTGTTTCCTAATTTTTCTCTAATATAACAAGTGAATAAACGGCTCCACCACCACCTGCACCTGACATAGCACTCTGAGAGACAACCTTCTATCCCGGAGCTGTCAGGCATTGGCCTGGCAGCTTTTTATCTTGTGATTTCCTTGAATGCTGGTAGTACATTTACGGTTTGGCTTTATAGTCATAGTTTATAACAAAATCACGAAAAGTCTGTGCAGCAAGAGACAAGTACTGATTTTCATTCCAAGCTACATGAGGGGTCCATTGGCAAACAGGTTCTTCTATATGAAGGAGCGTAAGCGGTGGCAATTCCTTTTTAGCGGCAATTGGGATTAAGGCAATACCAAGGCCAGCACGAATCAAGCCAGTGATGGTTGCTGGTTCGTCCCCTTCAGAGACGATATTGGGAATAAATCCAGCTTTGCGACAGAACTCATCGGTAATTTCACGGAAACAGTACCCTGGTTTTAGCGAAATAAATCGATCATTTGCTACCTCGCTGAGGTGGATACGTTGACGGTCTTTGAGACGATGTGTATCTGGTACAGCCAGTACAATTTCTTCCGTCATTAATAGTAAACAACCAATTCCCGGTCGATCTATAGATGAAGAAGTGAGACAGAAATCGATTTCTCCTTTTTCGAGAAGTTCAATTTTCAAATCCTCTGTTAATCGTCCCACTTGATAACAAGGAATACTTGGTGGATGTAGGCATGGGCGGCAATTCGCCGCGGCTTCCTGTTCCATTAAGTGGAGATGAAGTTGTTGATAGCGATGGAATATATCGAGTTAGTAAGGATGAGAGCGAATCGTTTTACTATTTACAAAAGAAGGCTGATGGAGAGTGGGAAACTCAATATCGATTTGAGCAGCCTTCCCGTCAGTGGAATTTAGAGAACATCCATCCCATCTGTGTTCTAACTGAAACATCTCCTGAGTCTATGTTCAACAAGATGTATTTCTTGTCGAGAGTGACGGAAAATGGGCGTATTACTCTGCTGGGAGACAAGTTGATTATCGTCAACGGAACAGAGAAGACAAAGCAAAATAGAAAAACACGAGATTGAAGAAACGGCTCGTCGCTATTTTTAGCTCGATATTTGATAACAAGGTGCAAGGAGGAATAAGATATGGCTTTAGATCCACAAGTCCAAGTGTTTATGGAACAAGGGGGTAATTTAAATACCCTCACAGCGAAAGAACACGGGGAAGCAAAGCCCGTATCAAAAGTAGAAGATTTTTTGTCCCTGTAAATAACGGTGAAATCAAAGTTCGAGTGTATACGCCAAATGAAAAGGATTCATTACCTGTTTTTGTTTATTTACATGGTGGCAGCTGGGTAGGAGGAGATATTAATGCTGTAGATATCTTGTGCCAAAACATTGCTCATGATGCTGAAAGCATCGTTGTTTCCGTAGAGTATTATCGCCTAGCTCCTGCGCATAAGTTCCCAGTTCCTATAGAGGACTGCTGCGCAGCGATTCAATGGGTAGCTGAAAATAGTGGCATGCTTCGTGTAGATAAAACAAGAATTGCAATAGGTGGGGACAGCGCTGGCGGAAATATTGCTGCTTCCGTTGCCGTCATGGCTCAGAAGTTCAACAATCTCTCGTTAGCAGCTCAAGTACTCGTGTATCCAGTGGTCGATCTTACTTTGACCTTTAAGGCACAATCATACCGTGACAATGCTGAAGGTTATTGCTTAGCCAGAGGGCATTGCCTGGACAGCTTCAACCTATTTGCTTTACGAAATCGACAGATACAATGTCATTGCTTCACCAATATTGAACAATGAATTGGACAATTTACGCCGACACTTATTATTACGGCAGAATACGATCCTTTAAGAGACGATGGTGCGGCATATGCTGAACGTCTGAAGGAAGCGGGAGTTCCTGTAGAGTACAAGTGCTATGAGGGAATGAACCATGGATTCTTCTGGATGGCTGGGATTCTAGATAAAGGGCTTCAAGCACGTGAACAAGTTTCGAATTATTTAAAGGATGTATTTGCAAAATAATAGAATACTGAACGATGATCTGTAAGTTGGACACTTTAAAAGGTGACCTTCTTACGGGTCATTTTTGTTTATCATTCTACGTTGAAGTAGCAGTGTGTAGTGAAAGTAACTTTGAGGGATGGATACAGAATGAGGGGTTTTTCTTATAAAAGGAGCATATCTCAATTGGTTTGCATATAATGCCGAAATTGAATGCTAAATTAGCACTATCTAAGCAATATTATTCAATATTAGCCTATAATTTTCAAGTTAATTTAACATATATGATCCAATACTGCAAATCGTATGTTTGGAGGAAAGTTTACGATGATTAGTGTGTTAACCATAACCTATCGACGCCCTCATTTATTAGAGGAAGCCATTGAATCTTTTCTTCGTCAAGATTTTTCAGGTGAATCAGAAATGGTCATTATTAATGATAGCCCTAGAGTTGAGTATGTATTTAAGCACCCCCAAATTCGAATTGTTAATGTAAAAGAAATGTTTACATCCATTGGAAGTAAACTTAAATTTGGATTTTCTCAATGTAAATATAAATATATATACCGCCTTGATGATGATGATTTATTGGCACCGAGGGCATTGAGTCATACATGGGATGACATTATTGCTCATCCAGGTTATGAAATTTATCGAAGTGATGGTCATTATTTTTTTGTAGATAACAAATTCAAAGGAATATATAGCAATGTTAATACTGGAAATGTGTACACAAAGAATTACTTGTCACGTATTGAAATACCTGATAGCAGTTTTGGAGAAGATTACACAATGACTTTTAGTTTTAATGCAAACATTTATAAATCTCCCCGTGAGCAAAAAACGATGATATATCGCTGGGGTATGAATACGTATCATATATCTGGAATGGGTAACATTAATGAAATTGCTAGACGTGCATGGACTGATCTTATTGTTGAAAATGTAGCAAAGGAAAGGAATACAAGTGTAGAGGAGGGGTTACTTATGCTCCGTCCCCACTTTCAAGAAGATTATTACCAACAAATATCTATAAATTAATGGGCTTTAATGTGTAGACAAAACCATCGTGATTCGATGGTTTTTAAAAATCCTATTCAAAAAAACAACCGGCCTTTGAAGAGGCCGGTTGTTTTCGTTATTCCGCATGTTCCTCCACTTTGATGCTAATGACGTTGGAATCGATCGTAAACGGTTGAGTTGAATTGTCTAACTGGAAGCTGACTGATGCCCGATTTTGTACCTTTTCATTAGGCGGCAGCACAGTTTGCTTCACTTGGAACGTCACTTTAATTGTTTCACCCGGGGCGATATTGCCTAACGGAATACCGGCATTTGGATTTGCTCCAGGTAAGGCGCATCCTGCGACCGTTACGCTGCCTGGGACGAACTTCGCACCTGTCTGTAAAATGTCCGTCAACACGGCATTCGTGACCGTAATCGAACTCGTATTGGCTACCGTAATCGTGAAGCGAACCTTATCCCCAACAAAGACGGTGTTGCAATCTGCTTTTTTAGTAACGGTTAGCGGCAGTCCTGCAACATTGACAGTTACGGACGTACTTAGCGGACCTGTCTGAGCCGAGTCGAGCAAAACAGTGTTGACAATCGGCTCGCCTGGCGTGGCGTTGGCTGGAATGGTAAATGGAACAATCAGTGATACGGCAACGCCGACATCCTGTGATTGCACGATTCCGTTAATCCCAAGCAGCGGATCGGAATAGCGAATATTCGATAGCGGTACGTTGCCGGTATTAACGCCTATCATATTGAAGAATACTTGTTCGCCAGGGAAGGCAACTGGCGGAAACACCGTCTTGCTGATCGTCAACTCCGGATCTTCAGCCACGGTAACCTGAGCCACAGCAATGATTGGTGTCGTTTGATCAGAGCTGAGCGTAGCTATATTGGTAATGACGCTATCACCTCGTGCATCCGCAGGGATCGTAAACGTGCGAGACACGTTAACAAAAAATCCAGGAGGAAGGGATTCTACCGTCTTGTCGATCCCAATTAACTCGTCAGTAAATCGAACGTTCGTAAACGTCGTGTCGGTTGTATTGCGAATTTCGAATGTAAATGTCACCGTTTCACCCGGCAAAGCAACGGACGGAGAGACAGTTTTGACCAGTGTAAGTTGGGCCCCCGGTAGTACCGTGAGCGTCGCCGTCGCAGATGTTGGGCCAGTTTCGTTGGACGACGCCGTCGCTGTGTTCGTGATGACCGTTCCTGCCGGTACAGTAGGCGTCGTAAATGGAATTGGGAATGTGCTTGTCGATCCTGCAGGCAGAGATGGAATCACAGAACTGAAATTGAGGATCGCATCTGTGATGACGACGTTTGTGAGGTCGACGTTGCCCGTATTCTTCACCGTAATGGTTGCCGTCACCCTTCCGCCTGGTACGGCCTGAGTTAGAGAGAGCGCTTTGGTCACGGTTAGTCCTGGGGCTGGATCAACTGTAATGGTAGCAGTGCTTTCCTCCGGATTCGTCTGATCCGAGGTCACGACGGCTGTATTCACGATGACGGAGCCGCTTGGTGTGCCAGCAGGAATGATGAAGTCAAAGGTAAGTGTCTGGCTTTGGCCGGGATTGAACGTGCCTAGTGCTTGCGAGATGCCAAGCGTCGTGTCTGTCAAGAGTACATTGGTCAACACGACCGTACCCGTGTTCGTCACCGTAATCGTATACGTGACAGTCTCTCCCGGTGCAGCAGCCAGCACAATTGGCGTTTTCACAATGGTTATCGATGGTGGCGCATCGTTGACCAGTACTTTGGCAGTCGCAGTGACCGATTCCGTCTGGTCTGAGACGGCCGTGCTTACGTTCGTGATAACGGTTCCGATTGGTGTTCCCGGTGGAACGACGAGCGTTAGCGTGAAGCTCTGGGATAGACCCACTCCAAGCGATGGAATAACGGTGTTTAGTCCTAGCAGCTCGTCGCTGACACCAACACTTGTTAAAGGGACGCTGCCTGTATTCGTTACTATCACTGTATAAGTAATCGTATCACCCGGCAGCGCATTGACCCGATCCGTCGTCTTCGTGAGCGAGATCGCGGGAACCTGATTCACCGTTACGGTGGCTGTCGCTTGCTGCGGCCCGGTTTCTGTTGGGGTCACGGTCACGACATTTGGAATGACCGATCCTGGCGTTGTACTTGCAGGAACGGTGAATGGAATCGTCTGGGTAACCGATGTGCCAGGTGCTAGTAAAGCAATTGTATTCGTATAGGCCAATAACGGATCGGAGACGGCGACATTGGTTAACGGTACGGCTCCCGTATTGACGATCGTAAACGTGAAGTTCACTGTTTCACCCGGATTGACCCGCGCCCGATCTACTCTCTTCGTCAGCGTGAAAGCGGGGAAGAGCAGATTCAGAGACGCGCTGTCACTTGCCTGAACCGTTTGCGAACCAGAGGTACCTGTAACCGTCGCGATATTGATGAACGGATTGGCGGCGCCACTTGGGATGACAAATGGGAAGTCAACCGTTTGTGATTGACCAGCTGCGAGTGTACCAATGTTCTGATTCAATTCAAGCAGCGGATCGGTGAGCTGCACGTTCGTCAAAGACGTATTGCCTGTGTTCGTAACCTCGAATGTATACGTAACCGTAGCTCCTACCGTTGCCTGCTGCGGCGAGACGGACTTCGTTAGTGTAATAGATGGAGCGCCGATTATGGTCACGACGGCATCCGCTTGCGTTGGTCCCGTCTGATCGGATGTAACGGTTGCGACGTTAACGAGTGAGTCTCCTTGCATGGCGGTTAAAGGGATTATAAACGGTATCGTGACAACGACCGAGTCACCCGGATTCACGGCATCGAACCTTTGATCGATGCCTAACGTCGGATCGACAATTCGCACGTTGGTAAGCGTCTGATTGCCAGCATTTGTGGCCGTGAGCTTGTAAGTGACGGTATCTCCTGGTGCAGCCGTCTGCGGCGAAACGGTTTTGAAAATGACCAGATTCGGAACGGGTGTGACGATGATCGTTGCAGAATCGTTTGCAGGCCCCGTTTCATTAGATGTTGCGGCCGTCACGTTTGTAAACACGGTGCCGGCCAGCGTTCCCAGAGGTACGGTAAATGGAACGGTAAACGATTGTGACGCCCCAGCGTCTAGTGAGGGGATCACTTGCGAAAAACCGAGCAGATCGTCTGTCACGGTAACATTGGTGAGCGGAGCATTGGACGTGTTCGTTACGGTCAGCGTATACGTGACGATATCCCCGGCTGCGACGGAAACCCGATCCGCCACTTTCGCAACGGCGAGACTGAAGCTCGGAAGTACCAATACTTGTGCTGAAGCGTCTTTGGGCAGCGTTTGATCCGAAGTGACCGTAGCCGTGTTGTTAATGAGGGTGCCGGCCGGCGTACCTGGCGGGATGACAAAATCAACATCAAATGTGACGACGTCTCCCGGCGGCATATTAAGCAGCACAAATAAACCAAGCAGTGGGTCATTCACTTGCACGTTCGTGAGCGTCACCGTGCTCGTGTTCGTCACCGTAAACGTATACGTAATCGTATCACCAGGGACGCCGGACAGTGGATTGGCCGACTTCGTAAATGCAATAGTTGCCGGTGATACCTGAACACAGATCTCGCTGGACGGTATACTGCCGTTTAATATGGGACCGCCCGCAGCGCTCTGATACTGGAAAAATGCCGTAGCCTGATTGCATGCTAATCCGTCCGGAGGCAATGACACGATGGTCACAGAAAAAGTTACGACAACCGACGTGCTCGGAGCGAGCGTACCGACGGGAACGCCAACCGTAGGGTCCGCGCCCGACGGCGCGCCGTTGATTGTGACGCTTCCCGGAACAAATACCGTGTTGTTGGGCAGCGGGTCGACGATGACGGTTGAAGTGGCGGAGGTTGTTCCGGTATTACTTACGACGACGGTGTAAGTTAACGTCTGTCCAACGACGGCTGTCCCTGCGATGATGGTTAGATCACTACCGGTAATTATGGATGGTACAAAGGAACCTATGAATTTATTGACGACGATTTTTGGGGCGTTGATGTCGAAATAGATGCCGACCGCATATACGCTATAGCCGTCACCTGTCGTTCTTAACTGTAAGGTAGCAGATGTCTGATTGTTCGTTAGCGTCCCCGAAATGTTGACATTCGTAATATCCCAGCCCTGCCGCCCAGCGACGACGTTGGCCCCCGGGGCTCCTAGGAGCATATTGCGCGTACCGAATGTGCCTGTTGTATCCAAATTTCCGCTATCGTCGCAAATTTGCGAAGCAAAAAAGTTGTTCTGGAAGTTCCTTGGGCCAGAGAGGAAGGTCAAGCTAGCCGGGTTAGGTCCGAACAGCACTTGATCTCCCGATTTGTTGGCATCCCCGTCACCGGCGCAAAGCTGCATCCTCCCCGTAACAGGTCCAGTGATTGGCGTGCTGAATCCCGTAATGGTCGTGTCGACCGAAGGCGTGCTCGCAAACTCGATATCGACGATGCCAACGTTCAAGCTCAGATTGCGGAACGGCAAGGTGGTATTCTTGTACACGACGCATAGCGTCCAGCCGCAATGGTTGCCCGAAGAAGTTGAGACGTTTTCGGTGTTGCCGACGATCCCTCCTACCGTATAAGTACCAGCACCACCCGTCTGAATGATTGAAGTGACGTTAGCGGAACGGAAATAGTTGTTGTTCCCGTTGATGGAAAGAAGCTGTGCCGTAGCCGGGTCTGGAGCGACGCTGACGGTGGTACCTAGCGGTGTTGTTACGGATACGGACTTGTCGATAAATGGGAAAAAATCGGTCGTGCCGTTTAGAACCGAATACGTTCCTGCCCATATGAGCTCCGCATATAAAATTGTCGTTGTTCCCGCGGGCAAGCGTAGAATGGCGCTAGAATTGTCTAAATTGAAATCGTTAGTCGTACCCGGCGGGAAGTCTCCAACTTGAAGAGAAGTATTCGTCGTGACAAGCGCGCCGATAAAGTCTTGCGTTCCGGCTACGCCATTCAAGCCGGATAGCCCGAGCGTATTGCCCGTAAATGTAATTGCACCCGTATCGTTACCGGAAAATCGAAGAATAAATGGCACTACATAACCTCCTTTCGTAAAATAGGTGTTTTCAATCGATAGGAAGAAGAATATGAATAATTAAGGGTGCGTGGCAAAAAGTTGACCATAAATCATCATCGACACATAATTATGTTGGAATGGCTTGGCTTTATGTCGTGAGTAGGGAGAAGATTCGTGTTATACAAAGAACCTATCTAATTTGGGAACGAGGGGGAGATCTGTTTGTTGCAATCGAGCATCGTGTATCATCAGGACCCGCTAATTTCTTACTATAAGAATGTCGCATCTGCCGATGAGTGCCAACAATTGATTGATTTGGCGACAGGGAAATTAGTCCCATCCGTTGTCGCAAGTCACAATGCGGTAGGTTTATCCCAATCCCGAATATCGGAGCAAGCGTCTTTCGAGCACGCTTCATCCGAGATCGTCCGAAGAGTGACAAGCCGCATTGCGGACATCGTGTGCCAACCACTCAGCAGAGCCGAGCCGGTTCAAATCGTTAGATATCCGTTCGGCGGAAAATTCGATCCCCATTACGATACGTTCGACCCGGTTTCCACTACGGGTCAACAAAGTTTGCAAACGGCAGGTCAACGGTTGTATACGGCTATCCTGTACTTAAACTCGGTACAGCTAGGCGGAGAAACCTTTTTCCCGTTTCTTAACTTGCATTTGCCACCGGTAAGAGGGGATTTGCTTGTGTTTCAGAATTGCAAGAACGATTCGTCCGAAGCTCACCCGTTTTCCATGCATGGCGGGCACCCGGTAGTAGAAGGGGAGAAATGGATCGCGACATTATGGTTCCGCGAGCGGTCGTATGATTAAGAGGATTCCTTCATGTGAAAGGGGACTAGTCTTTTGAAAGTTGCCATATTGACGATGTTTACTGGATTAAGCAGTACGTATTCTGTGGTCAATGTCGTCGCCGAACAACTACGAATGCTTCTGGATGCACATATCGCGACCAAGTTACTGGTCTCTGAGCACTTTTCTTGCGAAGAGAAAGTTGGGGTTTTTCTGGATGAAAGGATTGAATGGGTGAAAATTACAAACAAACGGAACCTCAATATTATGGAGAACGGCAAGATTCGCGATGGCTTTTATGAAGAAGCAGACGTCATGGCACATGATCTTGTACGGAATCTGTCAGATGTAGACGTTTGTTTCATGCACGATATTCTTTACCTGGGGGAGTTTCTTCTTCAGAATGTCGCTGTCAGGACGGCACAGCAACAGTTGCCCGACGTGCGTTTTATCGCTTTTACCCATTCGTTTCCTGCAACTCCGCAGAAAACGGATTGGCCGTTTTCTGCCCGGTTTACGCCAATGCCCAATACGACTTATGTGTATCCTACAGCCTCAGGAATCCCCGCTTTAGCCAAGCAGTATGATGTGCCTGAAGAGATGTGCCAGGTTGTCAACAATAGCCTCGATTTTCTTGCTTTCTGCAGCGATGAGGTACGAACGGTAGCCCAAAAAGTCGATTTGCTTTCTCCTGATTATCTCGTCGTCTATCCTGCCCGTTTATCCTCGGGAAAACAGCTTGAAAAAGTGGCTTCTTTCTGCGGTGCAATCAAAGAGTTGACTCGGAGAAACGTTACCGTTCTTTTTTGTGATTTTCCGTCCAATGAAACTGATCCGAAAAGCTATAAGCCCTTGATTCAACTGACAGGCTATGAAGCTGGACTGAACGTCGATGATATTGTTTTTACTTCGGATATCGGTTTTGAAAAGGGATTTCCAAGAAAGGGGGTCTTGGAGCTTTTTACACTGTCGAATTTGTTCGTTTTTCCATCGTCTTCCGAAGCATTGCCACTTATCCTACTGGAAGCAGCCAGCAGAGGCAATTTTCTTGTTGTCAATGAGAGTGTACCCGCTCTTGAGGAACTGGGAAAGAAACTGGGGGCCTATTTGATAAGGTGGGATCCTCACAACTTTGGGTTTCATACAACCGAATTCTATCCTCAGACCGAGAAGGTTTATTTACAGGAACATGCAGCAAAAATTGTCGATAGGATGCAAAACGATTCCGTCATCCATGCCAAAACGTTGGTACGGCAGCAGTTTAGTCCTCAGTGGGTATGGAAAAATCAGCTGGAACCGCTTTTAAGTCCGTTCGTTTCTACAAAACCTACTAATGTATAAGTATAACTAAGTTCATCGTCCAATAAAAATAAACAACCAACTACCGATGGGGACGGCAGTTGGTTATTTCATGAGGGGTTTGTTTATTTTCTACCATAATGGGGAGTGTGAGTACTGATAGAGTGGGGAAGTGGTGCAATTTATTTAACAACCTTTTCAATCCATTCATTATTTACAACGGACTGGAAGTCTAGCTTCTTCTTAATAAAGCCATGCTCTAGCAATTGATCAGCAGACTGCTGTTGGGCTTGCAGTACTTCGGCTGTATATCCAGACACGGTAAAGGATAAATTCGCAACGAGAGATTTCATAATATCTTGCGGTATTTTCACTCGATTAGCGAAGATTTTAGCCGTTTCATCTTGATTCGCATTCATCCAGTCAATAGCTCTCTTGTATGACTTTAAGAAAGCAGTAACGACCTCGGGATGCTCGTTAAGAAACTCGGTGCGGCCGATCAAGGAGGAAGGGGCCAATATGTTGTCTTCGTCCCAGGCGATCGTACGCGCCTTATTTGTTTTGGTTAAATTCGTAATATGGGGGTCCCAAGTTCCCCATGCATCCAATTGTCCGCTGGCAAACGCAGCTGCACCATCATCTGGCTGCAAGTTAATAAGTTGGACATCATCGATAGATAGACCGTATTTAGCGAGTACTTTTAGAAGATAGACGTGTGCCGTTGTACCTTTGGCGAGTCCAACTTTCTTTCCTTTTAAGTCTTTTACGCTTTGAATGGGACTATCTGGAGGAACGAGAACGGCGTTGAACTTGGCTCCTTTGGACAGTAAGGCGATAACTTGAAAAGGCAACCCAGCCGATGCTCCGCTAATCGTCGCTCCATCTCCGAGAAGAGATAGATCTACACGTTTCGCAGACAATGATTCGAGTATAGGAGGGCCATTGGAAAATTCACTCCATACGACTTCTGCATTCAACGCTTTAAATTCCTCTTCCAGCCAACCTTTATTTTTTAAAATGACAAGCGCGTTGAGGCTCCCATTGATGGCTACATTGACCTTGATTTTCTCCTGAGCTGCTGTACCATCAGCAGCTGTAGAACTAGCCTTATTGCCGCCGGTATCTGAGCAGCCAGCCGCGAGTATAAGAAGAAGCACTGCGAAACTGATGACATAGGCAGCTTTAGTTTGCTTAGATTTTTTCATAGGCGGCATCTCCGTTTCCATTTCTCACTTCGAATTTTGCGCTTAATAAGGTACGTCACCAACAATAGAGACTCTTTCTACGACGCGACGATTCGGGAAATAGTCTGATACGGCATAATGCTGTGTGGCTCGGTTATCCCAAAATGCAATCGTATTTGCTTCCCATGTATAGCGAATTTGATATTCAGGTATATGAGCCTGCTGGAATAAATATTGGAGCAGTTGTTCACTTTCTTCAGGTTCCAAGCCGACAATTCGTATGGTGAATGCTGCATTGAGGAATAACGTTTTGCGGCCTGTTTCTGGGTGTATGCGTACAATCGGATGCTCAGCAGCAGGATACTCGTCTTGTTTAATGGCCAACAATTCAGAAGAAAGGCGACGCCCGAAAGACGGGGTGAAATCATGAATGGCTGTAAGTCCGTCAATTTTCTCCTTAATGTCATCAGGCAAATTATCATAGGCAGCGGCCGTATCTGCCCACAGTGTATCTCCGCCATATGTAGGGGCTTCCACCATGCGGAGCACAGCACCAAGTGCAGGGTTGAGGCGCCATGTGACATCGGTATGCCATATGTTTTCCATCCCGGTTACTTTCTCATCTTTTGCAAATCGAGCAATTGCTTCCTGATCACCTTGCGGCAGGAAAGGATGGGTTTCCAATTCGCCCCAATGTTTCGCAAATGCAACATGCTGCTCACTTGTAATGTCCTGATTGCGGAAAAAGAGTACCTTCCACTCAAGCAGAGCACGGTTTAGCTCGTTTTTCACTTCTGGAGTAAGCGGATTGCGCAAATCAACTCCTTCTATTTCTGCACCAATAAGCGGGCCTAGTGGCTTTATGTGAAATAAGGTGTATGGGGAACTCACTTGCCCTTCTGGAAGGCGATGCAGCTTGCGTGCACCGGATACTTTGTGTCGCTGAGGGAAGTAGTCACGGGATAACGTTTCAATAATATCGATTTGCTGTGTCATCATAATCACTCCTAATCGTTTAGTAGGTAACAGACGAGTTTGACCTTTCTAGTTAGTACGAAGTGAGGAAAACAAAAAAAGATCCAACACACATGTTCACTAACATGTACGTTGAATCTCTGGTCGTCCAGTGGATTCATTACTATTATCGTTATCGTTTTCACTAGGTAACTAATTAGTCAGTCTATCTTTGAATAGGGAAATGATACCAACTGAATGTGGGCGTGTCAATAATTAATTCAAATTAATCCGATTATAATACAAGGATATTGACAGTGGGGTATTGCGGTGCTACAATCTCTTGAAAACAAGCTGGCTATATACGGTCAGAATTGAATATTTGCCGAGTCGACTAGACGTCTAGAGATTCATCAAGGAACAAGCCTGAAATACGGCGTTTCTATTGGTGAGTCTCTTTTTATTTTTATAAACAGGGAGGAAGGCAGTATGGCGAATACGATGCTGGAATTGACGGAGTTGAATAAGACGTTCTACTCGTCAGATTATGCGACACATGTGCTGGATCAAATTCATTTAACGATTGAAACAGGTGAATTTATAACGTTAATTGGGCCGAGCGGCTGCGGCAAAAGCACGTTGCTCAAAATCATCGCCGGCCTTGATGTTGATTATACAGGAGAGGTACAGCTTGAGGGCGAGCCAGTGAAAGCTCCTTCTCAAGAGAAAGGATTTATTTTTCAAGAACATCGCTTGTTTCCGTGGCTGACGGTGGAGCAAAATATAGCGTCTGAGCTCTCGCTTAAAAATGCCTCTATTAGACAGAAAGTAGATGAGTTAATCTCGCTAGTAAAGCTGAATGGTTTTGAAAAAAGTTATCCGAAGCAGCTCTCTGGCGGTATGTCACAGCGTGTTGCCATCGCACGGGCATTGCTGCGGAATCCAAAGGTTCTGCTGCTGGATGAGCCATTTGGTGCATTAGATGCCTTTACCCGCAATCATATGCAGGAAGCCTTGCTGGATATTTGGAGAAGCAATCGCACGACTATGGTGCTCGTCACTCATGATATCGATGAATCGTTATTTTTATCGAATCGGGTTATTGTGCTGGATACGAAGCCCGGCAGAATTAAGGCAAACATCCCGATTGATCTGCCTTATCCACGCAAGCGCTCAGGCAAAGCTTTTCAAGAGCTAAGGGCGAAACTGATCGCTCTGTTGGAGCATGAAACAATCGATAAACAGGATTGGCAAATATAACGTAAGCAGAATGGAGCGTCGATACCGATGAGCAAAACGTCTAACCATGCTATTCCTGCCGCAAACCCTATATCTGACCGCCCATCGTGGAGCAGCCAAAAAGAGAAGAAATCTAAGCTGAATCTCTCTATTTTCCGTGGAGGTTTGCTGCCTGTTTCGGTTCTGTTAACTTGGCAGATTCTTAGCATCAATGAAATTATTCCGTCGCAATTGTTTCCACCACCATCGCTCATTTTTCAGACCTTTATCGAAATGATTGCCTCAGGAGAGCTGTTTCATCATTTGAAAATAAGTATTGTCCGAGCACTGCTGGGCTTCACCATCGGCGGAGTTGGTGGTCTATTAATTGGTTTATTCGTAGGGATGTTCCAGCGGGCAGAGCAGTATATTAATCCAACCGTGCAAATGCTGCGTGCCATTCCGCTGCTAGCGATCACGCCATTGTTTATTTTATGGTTCGGATTTGGTGAGTTGTCGAAGGTGCTGCTTATCTCCTTGGGTGCATTTTTCCCGATGTATGTGAACACCTTTCTTGGGGCTCGTAATGTAGATAGCAAGCTGTTTGATGTCACGCGTGTGCTTGAGTTCAGCCGTGTTCAGCAGGTGACGAAGCTCATTCTTCCATCTGCGCTGCCCAACGTGCTGCTTGGTCTAAGGCTTTCGTTAAGCATTGCGTGGATGTGCTTGGTCGTGGCCGAACTGATGGGTGCAGATGCAGGAGTTGGTTATCTCATTCAAGAAGCTCGTTCGTTTATGCGGACAGAAGTGATTTTTCTAGGTATTTTACTGTTTGCAGCGGTAGGGAAGTTGTCGGACTCGGTGGTGAGGGCTTTGGAAAGTCGACTACTGCATTGGCAGGATAATTATAAGGGGTAGAAGGAGGTAACAAAAATAACAAAAAAGTGCAAGAATGCTCCCTTTTATTTGTAACTAGAGGGGAGTATTTTTGTGGGGTTATATAGTGAAAGTAGATACACTTCGCACTTCTATCATTTTAATGCTAACGGTTGTCACAGAGGCTATTTGATGGTAATTTACTCATTTTGAAATGTAACGGTTGCCAGCGAGCTTATTTGTTATTGGTAGCGATATCATTCACTATCAATGCTAAAATAAGCGCGCTCACGACCGTTAAAACTAGAAATTGATCGAATTCGCGTTAATAACGTCAGTGGCGACCGTTAGAGAGAGAGAGAGGAATACTCATACTACTACAAGGGCTTACATAGAAGCTCGAGGAAGAAAATAAACAATTGCGAGAACAACTTAAGTTTTCGTATGCGGAGGTCTATCAAAAGATCTGACACAATGCTCTTCCCTCTCGTGCTTGAGCTGAACTAGGTAGGATACTTGAGCAACAAGTTGAAATACCGAAGAAACAGTCATATTGCGGTTCTTTGCTCAACTAACTGGCAGGATAGTTGAATGGTTTCGCGAATAACTTAAGTCATGACGAATTTACGAAGTTCGCAAAAAGACGTTAGCCGAAAGAAGTTCTTAGTTTAGGAGGAGTCTATATGATATTAGAAAAAGTTATAAATAGAATTGTAATACAAAGTGAATATAAGGATTTTGTTGATAAGTATATAGATAATATACTTACCGAATTTAAAGGTAAGATTCATAGCATTTATATGTGTGGCTCGATTCCAAAAGGAACTGCTAAACCTTTTAAGTCAGATGCAGACTTTACTATTGTATGTGTAAATCCCAAAGATATTGATTACGAAAGATTGTCAAATATTAAAGACAGGCTTTTGGAAGAATATCCAGTATTAACTAAGATTGATACGATAATTTGCTCGATTGACGATGTATTAAGTAGACCAAATGAGTGGGGTTTTTGGGTAAAGATAATTTGTGTTTGCATATATGGTCATGACGTTGGTGAAAAAGTACCACCGATAATTATTTCTCCAGAGTTCATTTTAGACTTAAATACAGAGACCAAGGAGGAAGTAGATCGTATACATAGTTTACTTTCTAATGCTAGTGATAACGCAATGAAAACTAGATATATTAAAGGTTACTCTAAGAGATTAATTCGTGCATTATACTCTTTGGTTTTAGAAGATGAAGGTATATGGCAAGATGACATTATTAAGATGAAGAATGCCATATTAAACTATTGTGAGATTGACTCCGCTTTAGTTGATTATCTGTATGCTTGTTACTTGGATAGTAATGTACTTGTTGAAGAGTTTCTGGGAATTGCAGATGAAGTATATAGCTATTTTGAGAACGCCTTAAATGCAATGGCTGCTTCCAGAACTTCCTTCGGCTAACACCATATTGACGCTCCGGGTTACTCTGAGAAGCGAGTGACCACATCCAGCCCCTAAGCCCGTCGGGACGTCACTGCGTTAGGTGTTCGGCAAGCCTCACAACCACTATAAGCAGCGACTCTAATTAAAAGATAAGACTATTGAGAGCTAACGGGAGACGATAGTTAAATATAAAGAGGGGTTCCACATATTATTCATGACTAATATGCGGAACCCTTTATTATATCTGACTTTTTTATATTTAGCTCTTGATAAACCGAGATAATAAAGTAGTAGACTGAAAGCATCGCTCAACGGGCAGATTAGTTAAAAGTGCTATGAGATGAGGGTAACCCCCAATATGCGGTAATATTGTTATCAAGGAGGGATTCCGAGGGATTCCGTGTGAAACAGTCGAATCTGAGGACATATTATGAAACAGGGCTTTAATAAAGGAGTTGTATAAAATGAATGAAAATAAAGGTGCAGAAATAGAACGTTCTTCAAAAGCAGAAAACATTCTATCTCAGATCAATAGTAAAACTAAGCTAGGCGACTTACGAAAAATCGCAAAGGACATTAAAAAAGATCACGAACTAGCTATGGAACTTTGGTCAACCGAAGAGTTTTTGCCCAGACTATTAGCAATCTTAATTATGGATAAAAAACTTCTTTCACAAGAAGTGTTAAATAAGCTTGATAAGGATATGCAGACTCACACTTTTGATGAGCGAAATAACTTAATGGATTGGTTAATGGCTAATCAGCTCTCCAAAGACAAGAAGACAATTGCATTGATGGAGTCATGGGGAAATAGCCCTTCTGCTCTTCAAAGGCGAGCCTTCTGGTATTATCAAGCGAGATTGAGATGGACTGGACAAACACCACCTGATAACACCGCAGACTTACTATCTACATTAGAAGCTAATATTACGCAGGAAGAACCGGAAGTTCAATGGGCTATGAATTTCACCGCAGGCTGGATAGGCGTTTATGATGAAAAGAATCGTGCACGTTGTATTAAACTTGGTGAGAAAACGGGTCTATACAAAGATGAAATAGTAGCAAAAGGATGTACTCCCAGCTATTTACCTGAGTTCATTACGATTGAAGTTAACAAACGACAAAGACTTATGTGATGTTCAACAATTGGGTAACGTTTGTTCAATGAAAAAGCGACAGGTTTGTCTGATAGTCGTTGACCATCTTGTTAGGAGGAACGGACATTGGAAATCATACCTGGACGGTTACCTAAAGGAATTCTTAATGCCTAAACAGGAGATCAGACGTATGCACTAACAAGATTTCATCCTTCTCCTAAACTAACCGCCTTCGTACAGCATTATTGGGTGGTGCAGTGGGATGTGCGTGGAAAAGCTCCATATCCTCAAACGGTACTGTCCCATCCTAATGTAAATCTTATCGTGGAGCGAGATATAGCTCGTATATACGGAGTTTCCAGAACGACCTCAACGCGTCTAATTGAGGATCATGGCTGGGTTGTCGGAGTGAAGTTTAAGTCCAATGGAATTGGTAGAATCAGCTGTGCAGTTGGTGGAGTCGATGTTAGCAGCGGTGATCGAACGACTTCCGGAAGTTGATCCAGATATATTGTTCGTAGGTGAAGTGGTGGCTAACATTCAATCGGATCGGACGATTATGAAAGTAGACGATGTCGTGCAGCGAACGGGCATTCATATCCGCAAACTGCAGCGTTTATTTGATTGCTATGTAGGGGTCTCTCCTAAATGGGTCATAGCAGTATCGGCTGCATGAAGCGGCTGCCTCTATGGAGGCGGGAGAAGCAACGGATTGGTCGAAGTTTTCGCTCGATCTTGGGTATTACGATCAGTCTCATTTCATACGTGATTTTAAGGCGTTTATAGGCCGATCACCTGAGGAATATGTGCGAAATGCATAGTTGCGATCCGATCTCAAGTTGCATCAGCGTCAGCTCTAAGCAGTTGTGGCTAGCTCCAGCAAGAGAGGAATAGGAGATTCAGGTCTCTATTACGTAAGCAACTTAGTGGTTGGCAAAGCAGGTAAATATGAGATTAACATGTAGATGTACACCATCATAATCGTATAATAAAGTAAAGGCAGCAAACACTAACTCAACTTAGAAATGTTGATTAAGGAACATACATGATATACGATTCAGAATCAGATATATTAAGAGTCAAACGAAAGAAACAAGGAATACATAAGCCACAATCAATAAAGGAGATACGATGATAGATAACAACGAAGTAATAGAACCAGGCTGGAAGTTCGACAACAGTTATACGCACCTTCCTCAACTATTTTTTACAGCACAGGGACCCACGGCTGTTCATGCACCAGAAATAATCATTTTCAACATGCCGTTGGCAGCATCACTAGGATTGAACGCCCAAGCGCTGCAAGGTGAAGAAGGAGTCGCTGTGTTTGCAGGTAATCACATTCCTGAGGGAGCTGCGCCATTGGCTCAAGCCTATGCGGGCCATCAGTTCGGACATTTTAATCGGTTAGGGGATGGGCGTGCGCTGCTCATCGGTGAACACATCACCCCTCAAGGTGAACGATTCGATATTCAGCTGAAAGGTTCAGGCAGAACACCCTATTCTCGCGGCGGAGATGGTCGAGCGGCACTTGGGCCGATGCTGCGCGAGTATATCATTAGCGAAGCGATGCATGCGCTGGGAATTTCCACGACTCGCAGTCTAGCAGTTGTGACTACTGGAGAGCCCATCTACCGTGAAACTGAGCTGCCAGGTGCAGTTTTGACTCGTGTTGCTGCCAGTCATATACGCGTTGGGACGTTTCAATTTGCAGCAAAATTCGGATCGGTTGAAGATATTCGAGCACTTGCTGATTACAGCATTCAAAGACACTATCCGGAAGTTTACGATCATGAGAACCGCTATCTGGCGCTGCTGCATGAAGTGATTAAGCGTCAGGCAGCATTGATTGCGAAATGGCAGCTTGTTGGCTTCATTCACGGGGTAATGAATACCGACAATATGGCGATTAGCGGGGAAACGATTGATTACGGACCGTGTGCCTTTATGGATCGCTATGATCCGGCAACAGTGTTTAGCTCCATTGACAGGGATGGACGCTACGCCTATGGCAATCAGCCACGTATTGGCGCTTGGAATCTAGCGAGATTGGCGGAAGCACTGCTGCCGCTTATTCATGACGATGAGGAGCAGGCCATTGCAATGGCTGAAGATGCGATAGCAGACTTCATTGAGCTGTATCATGTAAATTGGCTGGAAGGCATGAGAGCGAAGTTGGGTATTTTTAATGAAGAGTTAGAAGATTCATCTCTAATTGAAGGCCTTCTCAGCATGATGAAAAAGTACGAAGCGGATTTCACGAATACGTTCCGTGCTTTAACGTTGCAACAACCAGAAGCTTCGGCGTTGTTTAGCTCATCGGAGTATGCGGAGTGGCATGAACAATGGCAAGCAAGATTGGGCAGACAACCGCAATCCATAACTGATTCTCAGCAATTAATGAAGAACAGCAATCCGGCAATTATTCCTCGCAATCATCGTGTGGAGGAAGCACTTGAGGCGGCGGTAAAAGGGGATTTCAGTGTAATGGAGCGATTGCTTCTTGTTCTTGCGAATCCGTTCGCGTATTCAGAAGAACAAGTTGAGTATACTTCACCACCTGCACCAGATGCTTGTCCTTATCAAACGTTTTGCGGTACTTAAGTAGTTGGTAATATATAGATATTGAAACCGGAACATTACTAAACAAGGAGAGTCACAATGGAAATACGTAAGCTAAATGCTCATGAACATCCGCCAATGGACTTGCTGCTGCTGGCAGACCCTTCTGAAACGATCGTGACAGATTATTTACAGCGAGGGCAGTGTTATGTAGCTGAATTAGCAAGAAGCATCGTGGCAGTTTATGTGCTGCTGCCAACAAGGCCAGAAACGATAGAACTGGTAAATGTGGCAGTGCGCGAGGATCTCCATGGACAAGGGATCGGGAAGCAGATCGTCAACCATGCGATTGAGCAAGCTAGGATGCAAGGCTATAAGACGATTGAGATCGGAACAGGCAATTCAGGTGTAGGACAACTAGCGTTATATCAAAAATGTGGTTTCCGAATCGTTGGTGTGGACCTCGATTTCTTTGTGAGACACTATCCAGAAGAGATTATCGAAAATGGGATTCCTTGTAGGGATATGATACGTATGACTCAGGATTTATAAGGTAATAGCTTATAAAATAAATAATGCTGCGGCCGCTGTTCAGTACGATACTGGAAGCGGTCGTTTTTTTTGTTTTCCTTTCATAAGCATGGGGAGAGAAAGTGGATATTTTATACCAGAAAAATTTTACATAGAAACAACATTCCTTTGACATGCACTTAATATAATCCAGTTAGTATATATCAGTACATAAACACTTAAACATATGAACTAATAAACCGATAATAGATATATCGAATATGCTGTTTTGACCTCAAGGGAGCTAATAGCGACAATGAATCAACATCCACGTGAAAAAAATATCGTTATGGAACGATTGATACAGGTTGAAGATAAGGGACTCGTGTTAGAAATGCCATTCAACATGTCGTCTGCCACAGAACAGCTTGATATACAGATAAAGGTAGACACGTTCGGTGAGGGAGCATCCGTGATAGATTTGGGCTTCAAGGACTCTGATGGAATGCGGGGTTGGAGCGGGGGAACAGATATATCTTTTCAATTAGGGAGAGGTGTGCCAGCCAGGAGTTATGAATCCCCGGAATTAGAAACGGAGTCTGAATGGGCGGTGCTGCTATATGCTAATGAAGTGCCGCAAGCAGGATGCCGCGTCACCTTGTATCTAACTTGTCATCTCATGGCTCCTTGCCGGCAGAAGGATCATAAGTACAGTGACTACTTCCCGAATATAGAAAAAAACCTGCAGAAAAACTTCGACATCAATACTCATCCGGGCTGTATTTTGAATGAACTGACACGAATAATGGACTAATTCACGAAGTAAATGTACGTTTAGGCGAGTGTAAAGAAAAAATTTGGGCTGTTTCATGTGAATGGAAAAGGTAAGCGCGACAGAAATGTTACCGATAAACATTCTTATTTCTAATGGTTATCTTTAGGTCGCCTTAGATGTTTGTATTTGAAGGGCGTTCATCCAATTAATTATGGTGCTCTACATGTATGTTGGCATAAATAGACCAATTGTGGGCCAAATTAGGTAGGCAAGATCACGGATAGGATGCCGATTCAAAGGAGATTACAAACATGACAAATACCGAAGCAGTCATACAGGTTCAAGCTTTTATTAAATCAGTTGAGAACGATGTTACGACCAATGGGTATACGCAGCACTACTTGCGCATTCATGAAATTGTCGTAATGAATGCGGAAGGAATTAAAGTATCAGAAATCAACAAAGAAATCACCGCTTTGATTCGTTATGGTGATGAACATAGCTTTCCCGAGCCAATTACGGGATTGGCAGCAGGACAATCGCTTGAGATCAAAGGCGTTTATTTGGAGAAGAATACAATAGATCCGATTATCGGAAGTCCAGAAGATGCGGTGCTGTACTATGCACATCGTCCAGTCGGCTATGTTGTGTATGGTGGTAAGCGCTACGAATAAGCTAGCTGATGATGAAGTACATATTAGCACAGCTATAAATAATAGCCTGCCTCCTCTTCGAGGATAGCAGGCTGTTTCATTTACCCGTGTTAATCAGTTAGTTGTATATTTTATAGTAGCAATTGCTTGGGCTCAGGAGAATTAGGAGAAGACAAAAAAGATGATCTAGGGCCCTGCAAGCAAGCATGCATGCGCTCTACCTGTTCCTCTGTAAACATAACCATGGCCGAATCATTTACATAGTCCATATAATTCATGAACATATCGCCGTCTGGGCCGTTGTTACAGGAGATCTGAGGGAAGCTTGGGGTGCCAAAGTTAGGGCTCGCTTGATTTGGCGTATCATCTACATGATCGGTGCCTATGCATTCTGTACCTGGTTCCGCACCATCATCACCCCAGATGTGACGGAGATCGAGCCAATGACCAACCTCATGAGTAAGGGTTCTGCCCAAATTGAATGGAGCCTCCGCTGTTCCTAATGTACCGAATGCTCGATACGTACACACGACACCGTCAGTATGAGCAGGTCCTCCAGGAAATTGTGCGTAGCCAAGAATACCATAGCTTAATGCGCACACCCAAACATTCAAATATTGATCGGATGGCCAGGCGTCAGTTCCCCCAGTAGCGCTTGCTTTGACATCATCCTCAAAGGCTGAAAATTCAACTTTGGAGGTTTGGGTTCGTGTAATTCCTGTCGTAGGAAGCCCTTCAGGATCAACGGTTGCCAAATAAAATTCAATGTCGGCATCTTCGGCAGTATCCTCCCAAATAGGCGGAACTTGAGAAATATCGGAGTTTTGTTTGCGGAAATCTTGATTGAGTACGATCATCTGACTAGCAATTTGTTCATCTGAAATGTTCTGTTCTGGCTTGTTCCAGAGTACATGTACAACAACAGGAATGCTTATCACATCGCGTTGTCCAACACGTGCAAGCATGACATTCTGACGATAGCCAGCCTCAATACGTTGACGTTCCTGTGCATAATGCTCAGACTGTGCTAATAGTAGTTGATGGACTTGTGAGGCAGCGCATGTTCTCCTTAGTGGCAGGTCTTTTGTTGGAAGCTTAGCATGTGGTTCATTCATACCTATCCCTTCTTTCCATTTAAATTAGGAGATAAAGAAGATAGTAATGACAATAGATGTTAGACTAGAACTACTAGACGCCTCAGGATAAGGATATGTGGGTGGAAGATGTCAGTTGACATCTTGTACTAGAAGAACTTAATTATACCATATTTGCATCCGATTGTAATGTCACGATTTGTGTCAAAGTAAATGGAGAGAAATAAATCCAGATTATAGGTAAATAAAGATTGCTATTTATTACGATATCGTATTAAAATAAAAAACAAGAAGTACATCGTCATACTGGAGGAACTACACCGTGATAGAACAACTGCTGGATCTGTTCGTTAAGAACGGATTGCGGCCTTTAAATTGGATGCCAGAGGCACGAGAGCTGGAGCAATCGGTAAACAGCTCGGAACTATCTGCGCTCGTACTGCTTGATTATTATGAGGAGCTGACGATGTCGGAGTTGGCTGAGCATTTAGGGGCTCCTTTGAGTACGATTACGAGTTTGGCGAAACGACTTGTTCGGAAAGAATTGATTGATCGCAAGCAATCTGACCGAGATCAGCGGATTATTCTTGTCCGGCTTACTTCTGATGGAAGGCAGTTGGCAGCACAGGCTAAGGGCATATTAGAAAGTTCTTTAGTACGTGTTCAGGATACGTTAACGGCTGAGGAACTGCAGCAATTTATAGCGTTGGCGTTAAAGGTTGGCAGGGCGCTGCAGCAGGGTGATAAGGAAGAGAAAGCAATGCCAGCAAAGTCGCTGCACAAAATACAAATAGAAGATTAGCAGCTGCGGGCTAGTAAATTTTTTTATCATATTACTACGATATCGTAGTAAATGAAACATAGATGTTCCTCAACTTAGATTATGCAGAAGACGGCATTAAACGACGAGATGGAGGGCTTTTGTGATGAGAATATTGCTATATACCGGAAAAGGCGGAGTAGGTAAAACGAGTGTGGCAGCAGCGACAGCTGTAAAATTAGCTGCAGAAGGATATCGTACGTTAGTGTTGAGTACAGATGCGGCACACAGTTTATCAGATTCGCTCGATGTACCGCTTGGCAGTGAGCCTGTTCAAGTTGCGGAAAGGCTATGGGGACTTGAAGTGGATAGTGTGCGTGAGACCGAAAAACATTGGGGAGCCGTACAAAGCTGGCTGACAGGAATGATGAATTGGGCGAAGCTCAATGACGTGTCTACTGAAGAAATGCTTGTGTTTCCGGGTATGGAGGAACTATTCAGTCTTCTGCAAATTAAGCGTCATGCAGATAGCGGAAATTATGACATCATCATCGTAGACTGTGCCCCAACTGGAGAAACGCTGCGTCTGCTTAGTTACCCGAATGTGATGAGCTGGTGGATGGAGAAAATATTCCCTTATGAACGCAGACTCGTCAAGCTTGTACGTCCTGTTGCCAAGATTGTCACCGGTGGAATGGAACTGCCTGACGATAAAGTTATGAACAGTATTGAATCATTCGTTCATGAAATAGGAGAACTGCATAAGCTTATTCTCGATCCAGCTATAACATCGGTCAGGTTAGTGATGATCCCCGAGAAGATGGTCGTGTCAGAAGCGAGAAGGGCATTTACCTATTTGAATTTGTTCGGATTTAACACAGATGCGATTATCGTCAATCGTGTACTTCCAGAAGAGGCTGCTGTAGGGTATTGGGATGAATGGCGCAGTATTCATGCCAAGTATGAAGAAGAAATACAGAACAGCTTCAGTCCTTTGCCTATATTACTTATTCCGTTAATGAAATCCGAAGTAGTTGGTCAGTCGATGCTTCAACAAATTAGTGAGGAGGCATTTGGTGAGCTGAATGCGGGAGCTGTGCTGCATGTAGGAAAAGTACAAGAAATCCGTAAAGAGGGTGCCGTTTATTATTTAGATCTGACGTTGCCGTTTATGCATAAAGAAGAGCTTCAGCTTAGTCAAAAAGGGGATGAGCTCACGGTTCAAGCAGGTCCATATAAAAGGAAGGTGCTGCTGCCGAGAGCCTTATTTGGCCGTTCGATCGCAGGTGCTCGCTTTATTGACCAAAAGCTGTCGATAAAGTTTGGAGAACGTTCGGCTGAACAGGAAAGGGGTCTTGGTGATGAAGCGCGATGACGTTATACTACTTGTAAACCATCTGTATACGATGCATGAAGCGTTGAAAGAAAGCTATATGCCTCGTATTCCGGGTAACGCACAAGTTCATTTTCGTGCGATGAAAAAAGAAGCATTGCTTGGGACTCGTTCTCTGTTAGACGCTGTCATCGAAGGATTGGATAACTCCGCTGATAGAGGGGCGGTTTCTGCCCAGCAGAACAAACCTAATCAAGGTCATGGAGGCCAAGTTAACATAGAAGGCAGGCGCTCTCACCGCAGTAGCAGTTCTAACATTGAGATTACAGATTGACTTTCTTGGTACAGGAAGTAGCGAAATCATGTACAGGGCCAACGTCATGTACAGCACTCATATAAAATAGCTGCAAAAATGCATCAGTTTAATCTGAAAATAGCTGATTTTAAAAAACGGATACAAAAGTGCAGTTATTTCACTGGCCCGGTTCCTTGGAGTGAGGATCGCAGCGAAATAACTGCATAATTGTATCCTTTTACATTCTTACTGCTGCTCATAGCGCTCAAAGAGCACGTGTTTGCATCAATTTTTGTTAGCAGGTTAGCTGTTTGTGAAGCAATTGTACTTCATTTCGACTCTTTATTCCCATTAGGCCATCCAGTGCTCAGGAGTATTTAGAGCAGCAGGCAATTTAGTTGTTCTATCTCCATTGGCAGAATTTACTTGCGCTTGTGTAAGAAAAATACTGCCTACAAGATTCGTTCCTCTTAGATCAGTGTCTCTTAAGTCTGCGCCAATTAGATCCGTCATTCTCATATCAGCATTCCGGAGGTCAGCAGCAATAAATAGCACACCTCTCAAATTCGCACCTCTTAGATCAGCACCTCTTAAATTGACCCCGATAAAATCTCTTCCTTTGATCAAATTACGCTGGCGATTCAAGAGTTTACTGCTGCTTGTTACTTTTGAACGCACCAATTCACTTGCTTTCAGCAATAAGGGATTAATTGTGGCTCTATGCTCATCAATATGAAGCTGTAAGAGAGCTGGTGGTGTAAGCTGTGTCAGACGTTCCGTTTCCGCAAGAGCTATCTTCATATCTTCATAGATCGGGTGGGCGTCCTTGAAATGAAGTGCTTCATGTAAGTAATAAAGCATTTCATGGAGCTGCTGCATAATAGGCAGTACATCAAACATTTCCTTAGCTATGGCAGGATTATCTCGCCAATTTTGTCCGTTATATGTATGTTGTGAAATTTTTTGGCCTGCCCCAAAGCATTCATAGACTGTACAGCCGCGAAAGCCGTTATTTCTCAACTGGTTATGAATGCCACAGCGATAATCTGCTTGCAGGTTGCGACAAGGTGTACCGCTATCTTTATCAAAAGCAAAATCCGCGGTTTTCGCATAGGGGAGAGCAATACAGCATAAGCCAAAGCATGTTTCGCAGTCTGCACGAAATCTATTTTTCGTTTGGTTGTAATCAATTGATGTAGAGGACAAGCGATTGCACATCCTTACTAAAGTATTGGTGTTTTAATTTACCATATTTTACGTATTCGACATTACGTTGTGTTAATCCTTGCTGTGAGTATGCAAACAAAGAGTGCTGACGAATCGAGTCGGCACCCTTTGTACGATAAGCACTAGAAACTTTTTTACACTCAACGTTTACTGTATATGACTTATAGTTGTATTCGTGTTCGCAGATGGTTTCTCGGCAACTGTCGATTTTTTAATCGGTGTCCATTTCCAATACGTAAACATTCTCCACAACCACTCAATGGGCCCGTATGCAAATCGAGTCAACCACCAAGAGCTGAATTTGGCCTGCAAGACGATTGTGACACAGGCAATAACAAGGCCCCAGAACACGCCGACGCTGTGGATGAGACCGATACCCTCCAACAAGATGCCTGCAGGAATGAACAATAGGGTGAATATAATCGTGTGTGATAAATAATTGGATAGCGACATTTTCCCAATCGCTTGAAAAGGCTTGAAAAAGCGTTCTCCGAAACTAGTTGTAAATAAGTACATGATGCCGAACAAATAGCCCAGCATCGTAAGTCCATTCCCGATAATGAGTAAATCAGCCCACACTTCGTGACTATTTGAAAGGTACAATATTGCTTTGATTGGCCATCCAATAATCAAAAATATTAATGAGAGCAAGCCATTTCGCGTCTTATTGTCCTCTAATCGATGAAACCAATTGCTGCGCATCGCATACACCCCAAGAAGGAAATAGGGAAGTACTTCGGTCGCGGCAGCCCATAGCGTATGAAATAAACTCTCGAACGGATCCCATAATTCAGGGGAAATTAAATTTGCCAAGTCCATAATATGAAACAGTGGTTTGTCTACGATATCGAGTGGCCTGAGTAATAGGGATATGATAGGCGCAGACAACCAGATGAGAAGTGAGCTCACTAGCAAAATCTTAGGTTGACATTTTAAAAATAGAAGAAGGAGAAATCCAGATGCCCCATACGTAGCTAATATATCACCTTGCCATAAATAGAGATAATGGATAAGTCCTAATCCAAATAAAAAGAGAAAACGCCGCAAAAAGGTTAGTTCTACACGTAATCCTCGTCTCTCCAAACTGCGAAACAAAATAACAAAGCCTACCCCGAACATAAAAGAAAATAAAGGACGATAGCTGCTGCTGGTGAAAATTTGCACGAAATCAGTTAGTACTTTATCAAAGTTGCTTAGCTTTGCGATTTCCTCTGGTGTTGGGTACTGAAACATAATGATATGCAGCAATAAAATACCGAACAATGCAAATCCTCGTATCGCATCTAATACTGGCAAGCGTTCCGTTCTCAATCTCATCACTCTCCACTCCAAATAGACTCTCTCTATTCTCGAACACTATCATCATAAGTGCTGTCGATGTCTATGATGTGTCAGTCAACAACTAAAAAAGACACACAAAAAACACAACAATCGATTACAATATTTTGGAAGGAATATAGAATAAGCCCTTTCATGGCTATCACAAAAGGGGAGAACATAAAATGGGGTATCGTGTATTAATTGTTGAAGATGAGAGTCGGATTCGGGAAATTGTGACCGATTATTTTGAACAAGAAAATTGGATCGTTCATGAAGCAGAGAATGGGAAGGAAGCGATGAATATGCTCCTTACCTTGACTGTGGATTTAATCATCGTCGATATTCTCATGCCTGAAATGGACGGGTGGAGTGTATGCCGCCAAGTTCGCAAGCGCTCGGCTGTGCCGATCATTATTTTGACAGCGCGAAGTGATGATGATGACAAGTTAATGGGATTTGAGTTGGGAGCAGACGATTATGTCACAAAGCCTTTCAGCCCTAAAGTACTCGTTGCAAGAGCAGAAATGTTAATGAAGCGAGTTGAAGGTACGGTAGGTATGGAGCATCAAATGATTAAATTCGGCAATATTTCGATATTTAAGCAGGGCCGACACATTGAAGTGGATGGCCAACAAATGGAGCTAACGCCGAAGGAATTCGATATTCTCATGTATATGTACAAGCACAAAGGGATTGTAGTTGCTAGAGAGACGCTGCTTGATCATATATGGGGCTATGAATACGATGGGGAACTGCGCGTTGTGGATACACATATTAAGAAGCTGAGGGCAAAGCTAGGAACAGGAGCTTCCCATATACGTACCGTGACAGGCTCTGGCTATAAGCTTGAGGTAAAGGGATGAAAAAGCGTAGCATTACGTTTAAGCTATTTGCGCTCACCTCTGTGATTTTTGTGCTGTTCTACGCATTACTCACCGCAGGACTATTTATATTTTTTGAGCAATTTTATGAAAAACATAACATTAAAACGGTGAAGGACAGTTTGTATTCGTATATTAAAGAATCATATGAAGAGGAAACCGGTGAAGCTCAATACGTATTGAAGAACGATGCTCTTCTTGCCATACTTGAACCAGACGGCAGCAACATTTACACTAATCCCTTTGTTATTGAAATTCTTGTAAAAAATAAAGGGAGTTATCTCGTTCCTCTTTTTATGTTCTACAACAATAAAGAGCTGCTTGAATCGGGTATGAAAAATGGAGATTTTGTTACGCTGACAGGGCTGCAGGGAGAAAATGCTACGGTTTCTGAAAAAATGAACAGACGCTTGTTTTATCCATACATCATTACTTATAAAGATAACGTTATTAAAGGCGGACCTGAGGAGAAGGTAGACACAAGCGGGATGACGCAATTGTCGGGGGTGATTACAGGAATCCAATATCCCGATCAACCGTTTATAGACGCACCATATGACGAACGTAATCAGATTATTGCAGAAGCGATTGATAGGTTGTTCCCATTAACGGATGCTCAGCTTAGTCTGCTCGGATCAGGCGAATCCATGGAAGTTACATGGTTGGACAGTAAGACTGGGGTCGATAATCTCATTGAAATTCAACCTATTCTACAGCATGGAAATTTAAATGAACTTATATTTTCCGTTTCCGCTCATCAAGAAATAGGAGAGAGCTTCGATGCGCTGAAGACGTATTATATCTACATAGGCATTGGCGGATTCGTTGTTATCATATTGTTATCCTTTATGTTCTCCAAAATTGTAAGCCAGCCGATTTTGAAAATGAATCATGTTGCTTCCCGGATGGCACGGCTTGATTTCTCTGCGGTCTCTGAAGTTAACAGTTACGATGAGATTGGAAGCTTATCCGATAGTTTAAATAGCCTTTCCAACAACCTTCAGCGTTCCATGAATGATCTTCAGGACGCGAACGAACAATTGCAAAAAGATATGGAACATAAACAAAAGATGGAACAGCTTCAGAAAGAGTTCATCGCCAATGCCTCTCACGAATTAAAAACGCCGCTAAGTATTGTGAAAAGCTATGCAGAAGGTTTATTGGACGACGTAGTCGCACATAAACGGACTCGCTATACAGAAGTTATATTGGATGAAGCAGGTAAAATGGAGACACTTGTAAACGATATGCTGGAACTAGCTAAACTGGAGTCACCCGTAACGAGATTGAAGTTGGAAAGCTTTTCACTTATCGATTTGCTGCAAGAGATTATCGACAAACTCACCAAACATTTGAGGGAGAAACATTTACATATCATCATCCATACCCATGATGAGGCAGAGCAAGCTTGGGCAGATTTGAAGCGTATCGAGCAGGTTCTTACCAACATCCTTGTCAATGCGATTCGTCATTCGGATGCCAGTAGCACAATTTCGGTGACGCTCAAGCCTGAGCAGGTAGATGGGAGCCAGCATGTGCATGTACGAATTGATAATTATGGAGAACATATTCTAGAGGATCAGTTGGCATTTATTTGGGATCGATTTTACCGTGGAGAGCAATCCCGTAATCGTAAAATGGGCGGAACGGGCCTAGGTCTCGCCATTACGAAACATATTTTGGATTTGCACGGTAGTCGATACCTGGTGTTCAATACAGGCCATGGAGTGGCATTCACATTCACTATTCCAGCCGAGCATAAAAATGATAATACCTCACAATTGATGATTAGGGACGGGAACATGTAAGTGAGGAGCAGGTAAGAAATAAATAAATCAAACAAGTAAGAAAGCATCTTAAGTGTGATAAGAGGTTCCAAATTCTTATCTGACTACTAAGATGCTTTTTTATATGTAATCACGCAAAAGCAATCCGACTCATTTTATTGAGGTTGAGGTGCCTTTTTACTCATTCATCAATATTTTCTAGCCGGGGAGCCCATAATAAGGGTACAAATGAAAGCGGTGGTGAAAATGAGCATACTCAATCGTCTGCATGATGTATTTGCGGAAAACTGCCAATGGACATGCAGATTCTTTAGTATTCATGGCAAAACGGTTCATGTCATGTTCTTAAACAACGTGGCAGATGACGAACTGTTAAGCGAAGGAATACTAAGGCCGTTGCAAAAGCTTGATGTAAAAGCTGTAGAACAGTTGACGCCAGACCTTTTGCTTGGGCAGCTCCCGCTCAAAAAAGGGGAATTATCGCACGATCTAGATCAAATCTGTCATAAGCTCATGCTAGGTTGGAGTTATGTATGGATTCAAGATTGTAGTGAAGGACTCTTAATGTGTACAGCAGCCCATCACGAACGTACATTGAGCAAAGCCGAGATCGAATCTGATGAGTATGGACCGCAAGTCGCTTTTGTTGAGGAATTGTCCACCAATCTGGCTTTATTATATAAGCTGCTTCCCGATTCCAAGCTCTGTGTCAGTTCTTTGGAAATGGGAAATGTATCGAAAACAGTGGTTAATATCGTTTATTTAAAAGAATACGCGAATGAAGATCAAGTGGCCCTATTGCGGTCTAGGATTTCATCCCTTCAACATATTAATGGCATGCTCGATTCGCTGAAGCTAGCGCAACTCCTTGATGATAATGTAGCTACACTATTTCCAACGATGCTGCATACAGAACGTCCTGACCGGGTATGCCAAGGCCTGCTGGCAAATAAAATAGCACTCTTTGTAGATGGCAGCCCATTTGCCGTTCTTTGTCCTGTTACGATCTATGAGTTTTTTCATGCTGGCAGCGATATGTACCAGCGTTGGATCGTAGGCGTGCTGCTTCGTTTGCTGCGCATGTGCGCCATCATTGCGTCGGTATTCGTGACTTCCATTTATGTAGCAGCCATTACGTTTCACTATCAAGTCATTCCACCTGAACTGTTGAAGACGTTAATCGAATCCCACAGTAGAGTCCCATTTCCACCTATACTGGAAGCGCTCTTGCTGGAAGTCATGATAGAGCTGCTTCGTGAATCCAGTATACGGATGCCAAGCAAAGTGGGACAGACGATGGGGGTTGTAGGCGGTATCGTTATCGGACAAGCTGCTGTGGAGGCGGGATTTATTAGCAATATTTTGCTCATGATCGTAGCGTTAGGCACCTTGTCATCTTTTGTGGTTTCTAACTTCGCTATGGGTAATTCGCTGCAAATTATTCGCTTCCCACTTATTATACTTGCAGGTACGTGGGGAGGTATCGGAATTGTCGTGGGAGCTAGCTTCATTATTATTCATTTAGCTAGACAAACTAGCTTAGGTGTCCCGTATTTGCAACCTATGAATGTATTGGATAGCAAAACAGATGAACATTCGGTGCTGCGGATGATATGGAAATTAATGAAGCGTGAGAAAAGCAGTTATCGTATCCGTAAGCCTAAGGAAGATTTTGCAGAGTAGGGGTTAAACATATGAGCAATAAAGAGGTGGAAAGTCCGGCACTCCTTCACCCCATGTTTACAATGGTGTTTATGTTCGTGACCCAAATATCCATTGGTATGTTGGCTTTTCAAAAATATGTGTACCGTGAATCCGAGCATGATGCGTGGATTTCTGTCGTCGTTGCGGGATTATTTGCTCATATCATTCTGTTTCTCATCATGAAAACGTTAAAGCGATATCAATATCAGGATTTGTTTCACATCCATGTCCGCTTATTTGGAAAATGGTTTGGCGGGGCATGCAATTTAATTATTATTTGCTACTGGTTCAGTGTCTCCGTCTATATTTTACGTAACTATATTGAGGTACTGCATATTTGGATTTTTGCAGAAGTGCCGGTTTGGGTTTTTACCGCCATATTTTTTGCGTTGATTATATACGCGCTGTCAGGTGGATTAAGAGTGATTGGTATTGTATCCCTTGTAAATCTCCTGTTAGTAGGTTGGATGGCGGTACTGCTTTATTTACCAATAAGACAAGCAGAGTGGAAGCTTCAACTGCTGCCTATTATGCAGGCAAGCTTGGGAGAAATCATGATGGGGTCTTTAGCGATGGGTGCGACGTTAGGCGGATTTGAGGTTGTGTACTACGTGAGTCATCGCATGAAGCAGCCGCATCGAATAAGTACATATGCCCAATTGGGATTGCTGTTCGTTAATATACTATATGTCATTGTCATGCTCGTATCCATCGGATACTATAGTGAGCACCAAATTTTGAATAACTCTTGGGGGACGCTATCTTTGTTTAAAATTGTGCAATTTGCGTTCCTTGAAAGACTGGAGTTTGTGTTGATTATGCTGTGGCTGCTTATTATTGTGGCAAATTTGCTTGTGAACTATTGGATTATGACGCAGGGGCTTCATCGAGTGTTTCACGTAAAACGCAAATATGCTTGTATCGTTATTATGTTAATGGCCTTAGTTTGCAACATGCTGCTGAAGACAGGTGATCAACTAGCTGTTGTCTCTGGACTCGTCGGTAAGTTCTCCATTTTGTTTTCGTTTGTTTATCCAGTCGTTATTTATATCATTGCTCACATCGTAGAGGGTGTAAGATCTCGGGCAAAGGAAGCGTGATGACGTATCAAAAATAGAGAGAGGAAAGGAATTTGTTTCGTAGTGTTTACGCTGCTTATCCTAATGGTGGTGACGGGGTGTGCAGAATCAAAAATTATTGATAAGTTGGGCATTTTAGTTGCCGTTGGTTACGATTTGACGGAGCAGGACAGCAATGATCGAATACGCACTACCGTTTTATCTTATAAGCCGGGTGCTACATCTACCAATACCGTTCCGACTAGTGCTTCTAATAATACAAGTAAAGGGGTTCGTGAAAAACTTAGTCTTCGCACATCGACGAAGGAAGTAATTGGACAGCTGCGGGTAGCTGCTTATGGGGAGCCGCTTGTGAGAGAGGGCATTATTACGCTTACAGATACATTCCAACGAGATTCTGAAATTGGGACCAGTGTCTATCTTGTCGTGGCAAAGGATTCCGCAGAACAATTGTTGAACGCTAAAAATAAGCAGCGCGCGAGTACTGGCGATTACTTATATGAATTAATTAAAAAAAATATAGAATCGGGCATTGTACCATCACCAACGCTCCATAATTTTTTGAATGCGTACTATCGAGCAGGTAAAGACCCAATATTGCCATATATCGAGGTGAAAGGAGATGAAATTCTCATCTCCAAGCTGGCTTTAATGAAAGATGATCGGATGATTGGCAGCTTGAACTTGTCGGAAAGCTTTCTCGTTAAAGCGATGATGGGGAGCAATCATTTTTTGACACACGAGATTGAATTGAATACGGATCGCCTTCGTAAATACTATGAGCCGACGTTCGATAAGCTCTATGTTACTCTTTCTCATATCGTGACGAAATCACGTATTAAGCTTATCCATAAAGACACTCCTGAGTTTCACATCCAGATTCAGCTGAAGGGAGAAATGGAGGAAATTAGTGATCTGGTCAATCTTGAAAAAGCAGAGGTTATTCATGCATTGGAGCGGGAAGCAGAACAAACGCTGAAATCGGAATTTGAAGATGTTATGAAGAAGCTTCAGACGAAACAAGTGGACCCAGTTGGATTTGGCAGCCATTATCGATCTTCAGTACGGGTCAAAGATTTTACTGCTAAGAAGTGGCGGGAAATGTTGAAAGAGGCAAGGTTCGAATATGATGTAAAAGTAACCTTTGTTAATGTTGGTATAACAAGTTAAGTATAGGTCGTTGTGCTTAGGGAATCTTATAAAAGACCTAGGAAATCTTTTGACTTCTAGCGTGAAGAAATGATATATTTATCGATATTATTTTATTCGTTAGTTGAGAAGGGATGTACGCAAGTGACAGCAAGTGAAGACATTAAGCCGGTTTTAACACCTACTAAAATCTTAAAATGTAGAAATGCTGAATGCAAAGTATGGGTACGTGATGAATTTGCAACTACGGAACAAACTTGTCCGATTTGCAAAGGGCCAATGATTAAAAGTATTAAACATTTACCTGCTGTACAAAACAAAATTAAACGTCAGCCACGCAAGCCGAAGTCGGAATTTGATTTTTAACATTTGCTTGCTGCTAATAATTAACGAGCATCTATATAATAGATGGCTCGTTTTTTTAATATTCTATTAAAGCTTTTCTACAAAAGTACATCAAATAATTGAAAGTCTACTAGATTATCATAATATGGAAACTATATTGAGGTGCATGCGTATTACTATTATTTCCACCTAAACAACAGTGGGGTGAACGTAATGTCTAGTATAGTGAGCATCGCTGCTTATCATCCAGATTATGCGGATAGTATCGCGGAAATGTGGAATCGCAGCCAAGAGCATTGGGGAGGCAATACTTCCATTTATACGGGTGCACAGATAAGGAACGAGGAAGAAAACTCCGACGCACTGATTGTGTTTTTAGCCATTTGCGATGAACAAGTGATCGGTTACTGTAGTGTATGTGAATATCGAGAAGATACAGGCGCATTATACATACACATTCTTAATGTTCGTCCTGATTATCATGGCCACAAGATTGGCAAGCAGCTCGTACTTCGTGCTGTGGAAGAGACGATTCAACGCGGTTGGCCACGCATTGATCTATATACTTGGGAATCGAATATGAAGGCTGTACCGTTGTACAAAAAATGCGGTTTCTTTTGGGAGGACAGAGAAGATACGACACACTTCATGAACTTCATTCCTCAAATTATGAATTGTGAAGCTCTTGCTCCTTATATGAAAGGAATCGATTGGTATAATGACTCGACACGTACGATAGAAGTTAATCGTGATGGACAAGAAAAGAATGGATTCCAAACGTATACATATTCTTGGAGTAAGGACGAACGTAATGTCCGTGTTGATATTGAACGAAGAGGCAGAGGCATTTGCCTTATAGAAACCGATGATTATAAGATATCTGCGGAAGCCGAGCAGGCCAAGCCTGTGTTCGGAAAAGCTTACAGCATTCAATATAAGCTTGAGAATAAGTCAGGTGCACCTTTGCATGTTGAACTTGCAGGAGAGAATGATCGCAATATCCAGTTTAATTGGCAAGAAAATGTCCATGTGGCGACCGAGCAAAGTTTGACAGCTTCTTATTTTGTCGGGGCAATCGAGGAAGAACAGAGTGATTGGCGTACATGTCCGACGGTTCGGACTCGTATTCGCATTAACGGTGCTGAGGCCATGCTGCAAGTAGGTGTTGTACCAAAACACCCTGCCAAAATCGTACTGAAGGCACCTGATATCCTTCATGCCGTAGGTGGAACATATACGTTCTATCTGGATATAGAAAGCCATATGCCAGCACCAGCTGTGTTCTTGTTTGAGCTGCCGGAAGTGTCATGGTTAGGCTTAGAAGAGAGAGTGTTTCGTATCCGACTCGATGAAGCCGAACGGGCATCGATTCCAGTCCCGTATCGCCTGTTGGACTATGGGTTTTATGAAACGAAGCTAATGATTCGAGCTATTCCCGACAACGGGCCAGAAGTAGAGTTTTACCGTGAGATAGGTGGAAAGTTCAGCGGCCCTGGCGCGATGATTACCGGGATGGATAACGAGGGACATTGGGCTGTAAATGGAAAACATGTGATCAAGTATGACAAGGAGCATAGTCATACCTTTATAACATGTATTGGAAATGCTAAGGACCGTATCCGTGTTCTATTCCCTAGAATAGGCAAGCCTTATGCGAGTGAGTTTTCCAAGAAGAGTCCATCGTCTACGGAGTGGCTGGAAGAGCGTGGAGCTGTAGGTATTAAGCATACGTATCATTCTGACGCATACCCGGGCATCATTTTATACAATTATGCGCTCGTGCATGGAGATGGGACGGTTAAGTTGTGGCAGGAGTTAGAGAATGCGGGTGATACCGCTGCCTCTACTTCATTTTCATTGTCGCAGCGCATTTCTCAAGATATGCATCGAGTCGTATTGCCTTATGAAGGGCGCTACATAGAGACTGCGAATTCCCACAGCAGCGACTATGATTATTGGGATGGAAGCAAAATTACAGAGCCTTGGATATATTCGAGAAGAAGCTCTACTAGCATAGGTTTGTGCTGGCCTGATACTTATCAATTGAATCTTGCAGATTGGCTCACAGAACTTGAGTATGAAATGGGCTGTCTGGCACATGGAGAAAAGCGTTCGAGTGAAGCGATCACGCTCTCTATTGGCGGATTCGACAATTGGAAAGCGTTTCGTGCTTACGCACTCAAAAGCAGCGAGGATGACAGTTTACTCCAATTAACACCGGATATTGAATATGTAACGAATGGTGGTAATTCATTCATCGATCCTGATTTGTCAGAAATGCAGGTCAAGTTTAATGATGTGAAGCAGAATGTGTGGGATGGCGAAGTAAGTGTCGGGTATTTGAATAAGGGGGAAACTAGTCAAGTTCTTGCTATTTCTGTACTATCAGACGAAGATGAAGAGTCCGAAGTGGAGATGAGCATACCCGTATTTACTGACAAAGCGCATCTTGTACAGTTGAGCGCTAAGCTAGGCACTTTGCAATCCCAGTTTTATTCTGTCTTGTTCCCAGTCTCTGCCGAACCTGTCCGAGAACGAATTTACAGTCGAGATGGTTACTCTCTGCATGAATGCTTTAATGGCCGAATCCGAATCGAAGCAGCAAGTGATTATTATCCCGGCTTATGTAGAGTGGAAGTAGACGGTCAATCGTGGCTTGTTTCTGCTTTGCCAAACTATGAACCTAAATCTTGGTGGAACCCGTGGCTAGGCGGAATGAGCGATTCATTTGAGGATCTGCATGTGAACGCTGTGTTGAAGGCTGAACGTGGAACTTCGTTTGTGAAAATGAAAGATAGCGTGGGCAATCTTTGGTCAGGCATTCGAGTGTCCTTCAAGCTTAAAGAGCATGAGGCGTATAAAGGTCTAACTTGGATTGGGTACTATCTTATGCTGCCTAATGTACCTGTGTTGGCTTATATATCAGACATTCATCAGGAGACGGGTACATATTGGAATGGCAAGGGGATTACAACGGATCTATGGCTAAATACGAATGCAGAGCAGTCTGCCTGGCTGCGTACGTTCCAAGTGGATGGGGAACCGATATACTATCGTCTTGGTGCAGGAGAGCTAGACGTGAATGAATATGAACATTACGCTATTGGCATGGGAGAAGGCAGTAATATCCTGCATGTGGTGACGGATGAATCGCTTCTCAAGCCTCATATGTATTCCAATCATGATGTTACGGTTTTATCTTTTGCGAGAACTGTGAGTATAGCGAATGGCAGCTTACAGCGAAGTATGCCTGTGTTTCTAGCTTTCCATGATCAACTGCTTCCACGTAAAGCGCTTGAGCAGCTGAGAAATCTTACTTTTCCACAACGTTGTGAGCTAGACGATAAAGGAGTGTAGCAGATGAAAATCATCGATGCCCATATGCACTTATCACATATTGATTCTTTTCGTACGACTGCATTGGAGCGTTCTCATGTCGATTATTCGGTATCAGGATTGCTGCGTGAATATGAGGAGAATGGAGTTGTTCTTGGGATTGGTATGGGAGTAACAGAGACCGCTGCTGGCGGATTCCCAGATCGAGAAGCGAATACGCCGATGAGATTGGATATGCTGGAACAATACCCTCGACAATTCGCATACTGCCCAGGTGTTAATCCTTTTAAGCTTGACCAGTCCAATCTAGATGCATTGGAGCGGGACTTACAGCGGCCAGAGGCGGTAGGGATCAAAATTTATTTAGGCTATTATCCGTTCTTTGCTTATGATGATGTGTACCAGCCGATATATGAATTGGCGAAGCAATATAAAGTACCTGTCGTGTACCATACAGGGGATACGTATTCAGAGCGCGGTTTATTGAAGTATTCCCATCCGCTGACGATTGATGAAGTTGCTGTTCAGCATCGCGAAGTTAACTTTATGATGGCTCATTTTGGTGATCCGTGGGTACTGGACGGTGCTGAAGTCGTTTATAAAAATCGAAATGTATTTGCGGATCTATCTGGTCTGATGGTGGGGGACGCGGCAGAGTGTGCGCGCCTGAAGGACTCGCCGCTCTTCTTCTCTCATCTTCGCCATGCGGTGACGTACTGCGACCATTATGAGAAGATGCTATTTGGTACGGACTGGCCTTTGGCTCCGATACAACCGTATTTGCAATTTGTACAGGAGCTAATTCCAGCAGCGTACCATAAGGCAGTATTCTATGAAACAGCACTGCAGGTATTTCCTAAGATTCAGCCTATTGTGGAATCATAGATCGTAACATAGACGGTGGAATAAACAGCGCTGTGCAGCGTGTAAAATACAACAAAATATCCTACTTCGTGAGCATGGCAGGTTGTATGTACTCTGCCATGTTTTTTTATGAAGCATACAAATTTGATAGCTAAAAAATTAGCTAATAAATATTAATTTTTGGATAGATATTTACGATCATTAGATATATAATGAAGTTGTAATTAACATGATTTTATATTTTTAGCATAGTAAGCGTTTTACAATATGAGAGAGAAAGAAAGGGATTCCCATGATGATTACGAGTCAATCCAGAGTAGAACGAGATTCTCTAGGGGAAAAGGAAGTCCCACTGAATGCTTATTACGGCATTCAAACGTTGCGTGCAGTTGAAAACTTCCCGATAACAGGTTACCGCATTGACGAGGAATTAATTCGTGCTTTAGCTATTGTGAAGAAGGCAGCTGCCATTGCAAATATGGAAGTTAAGCAGCTTCAGCCGAATATGTGCGATGTCATCGTTCAAGCAGCGGATGAAATCATTGCAGGCCAGTGGCACGATCAATTTATCGTTGATCCGATTCAAGGCGGAGCAGGCACTTCTATTAATATGAATGCCAATGAAGTTATAGCTAACCGAGCGTTGGAATTGTTGAACAAGCCTAGGGGAGAGTACGCATCGTTAAGTCCGAACAACCATGTCAACCGTTCGCAGTCTACGAACGATGTATTCCCGACAGCGATTCATCTTTCCGTACTTACTCATTTAGATAAATTGCTTGTCACGATGCATGAACTGCATAAGGCAATGTGCTTGAAGGCAGCAGAATTCGACCATGTTATTAAGATGGGTAGAACACATCTCCAAGATGCGGTTCCGATTCGACTTGGCCAAACATTTGAAGCTTACAGCCGTATGCTGGCACGAGATATTAAGCGTATTGAACGTACGAAAGAACATTTATATGAAGTAAATATGGGAGCAACCGCAGTAGGAACAGGTTTGAATGCCGATCCAAGATATATTGAACGGGTTGTGGCACTGCTTGCAGAATTGTCTGGCTTCCCAATTGTACATGCAGAGCATCTCATTGATGCGACTCAAAATACGGATGCGTATACAGAAGTATCTGCCGCGTTAAAAGTATGTATGATGAATATGTCTAAAATGGCGAACGATTTGCGCTTACTAGCTTCTGGACCGCGCGCTGGCTTTGGTGAGATTCGCTTGCCTGCTCGTCAGCCGGGTTCCTCTATTATGCCAGGTAAGGTAAATCCGGTTATGTGTGAAGTTGTGAATCAGGTGGCGTTCCAAGTTATTGGTAACGACCATACGATCTGTCTTGCATCCGAAGCTGGTCAGTTAGAACTGAACGTGATGGAGCCGGTTCTTGTATTCAATTTGCTGCAATCGCTAAGCATGATGAGCAATGTATTTACTGCCTTCCGTACGAACTGCTTGGAAGGAATTGAAGCGAACGAAGAGCGCTGCCGTGAGTATGTGGAGAAGAGCGTGGGTATTATTACAGCAATCAGCCCTCACCTTGGCTACGAAGTGGCTGCTCGTATTGCAAGAGAAGCTACGGAGACAGGCAAATCTGTTAAAGAGCTTTGCTTGATGTATAACGTACTGACAGAAGAGGAATTGGATATTATTCTGAATCCTTACGAAATGACGAAGCCAGGCATCGCTGGTGCTACATTGTTTGATCGCGAGTAGTTGTAATGGTCTCATTAATTAGCTTGCAATAAGTGCTGTATCGTGCACAGAATCCAAACAAGAGCTGTTCCACACATGTATACATGTTGCTGGGACAGCTTCTTTTTCTTACATATCCAACATTATTGAAATGCGAAGAAGATGAATATCCGTTATACTAATTTCGGAGTTGTAATAAACAAATTTCGAAATAGATTGTCGTGATCGGAGTATAGGAATGCCTTTTACTTTTGCCCATGCCGCCGCAGTTATTCCTTGTTATAAGCGGACTTCTAAGTTGAGCTTTACAGCGCTCGTACTTGGGAGTATGGCGCCAGATTTAGAATATTTTATTCATTTCAAACCTCATGCCGTATATGGACATACATTTATCGGCTTCTTTATTTTTAACTTTCCACTCGTGCTCGCGCTTGCTTATATTTTTCATCGTATACTGAAGAAACCGCTTATAGGCCATTTACCGAGACCATTTTCAAGTTGGTACAACAGTCATGCAAAGGAAAACTGGGGGATTTACTCGGTAAAAGCGTTTTTCGTGTTTTTCTACTCCGCTATACTGGGGATGACAACACATGTGGTGTGGGATGCATGTACACATAAATACGGATATTTCGTTATGAGATTGCCATTGCTGCAGCAGACGCTAGATGTTGGGGGATGGTCGATTCCGCTGTACAAAATCGGACAGCATGGAAGTACCTTATTTGGTTTGTCTGTCGTTGGACTATTCCTCTATAAACAGAGGGACCGCACAAGCTGCCGCGCGGAAGTTGAATGTACAAAGCTTAAGCGGAAGATGTACTATTGGTTAGCCATTATCGTGTGGTCCGTATTGTTGTTTGTGAGTCGATATATGTTAGTTGACGGCATTCCGCTTGCAGCTTATGGAGAATGGATTGTATCGTTTATAAGCTGTACATTTATGGCGCTCGTTCTGGTTTCCATCTGGTTTAGTAAAGGGATGGCACGATGAGAATAGAGGAGTAAAGCCTATATACACACTTATTTTGGATAAGCCATACGATTTAATAAATTTATTTGCTAATTTTCAGGTTCTCTTCATCTTGAATAGTTATGATAATTGTAACAAACACTATTACTCATCACGGGGGACATAAATGTTGACTACAGAAAATATGGCTGCGGATCATTTAACTACAGACTTAACTACGGAATTGGGCATAACTGCAGAAATAACAAAAGAAAAAAGCAAAAGCGAAATTTTCGAATTACTTCAAAAAAACTGGGGTGGCTATTTCCGCCAATACCAAATGGCATTGAATGAATTAACAAGTGACTTCCAAATTATTGATCTGGATTGGAAATCAAGATACGGTTATTCACCGATTGAACATATGAAATCTCGCATTAAAAATCCGCTGTCTTTATTGAAAAAGATTGAAAAGAAGAACATTCCGTTCAATCAAAAAGCGGTGCAAGAGCAAATTTTTGATATTGCAGGTATGCGCATCGTAACGACATTTATCGACGACGTTTATATGATGAAAGAGCACATCGAGCAGCGGGAAGATATTCGCGTTATGCGCGTGAAAGACTTTATTCAAAATCCTAAACCGAGCGGATACAAGAGCTTGCACTTGGTTGTTCAAACTAAAGTTATTTTGGCAGATGAAATATTGTGGGTGCCAGCGGAAATCCAGCTGCGTACTTCTTCCATGGATTTCTGGGCTGCGACAGAGCATAAATTGAACTACAAATATGAAGACGGCGAAGTGCCAGCAGATGCGAAACAGCAGCTTGTTGATTTGGCGGCATCTGCATTTCAGATGGACAAGCAGATGTCATTATTGCGCAATCAATTGTTGAAATAAAATAAGGGCATATAGAACAGGACAAGGTGGAATGAACTCATTTCAAATTCCTTGTCCTGTTTTACTTTCACAAAATGCATAATTATGTAGTAGATTGATGTAGATATGTATAAGAAATCGTTGATATTTGTTATTTACTTCACTATTCCCTTACTTTACAATCACATTATGTTTTTAAACGCAAGTTCACTTACTCCATAATCCATCACAATTCAACCTTCACTATTCACACTCACCATGAAATGTTCAAAAATTACAATAACTCATTCACCTAGAACGATTTTGTTATCGATGAAGCATCTTTATGCACTTTTAGCGTTATGTTCAGCACCTTCAATATCCATAACCTTATTTACTTTTAATTCCTAGTTTTCCAATGAAAATTTATATTTATTTAAAAATATCAAAGTAGAGCGTGTTCCTATTTATGTTGATCCTACGTAAGTTAAGTAACTTAGAAGAAAAGGGGTATGTAATTGGAGCATTTACCGAGTAATCAAAACGTAAAAGATGTTGTGGGTATCGGATTAGGACCATCGAATTTAGCCTTGGCTGTTGCTGTTGATGAACAGGGGGGCAACGAGAACGAATGGCTGTTTTTAGAGAGAAATAAAGAATGCATGTGGCATCCTGGCATGCTTTTAGAAGGAGCTCGTCTTCAAATTTCATTTTTGAAAGATTTAGTAACTCTACGGAATCCAAGAAGTTTTTTTTCGTTCATTAACTATCTCAAAGAAAATGGACGGCTTGATGAGTTTATTAATTTGTCTCATTTCAACCCGACACGGATCGAATACGTTCATTATTTGAATTGGGTTAGAAGGCATTTACCTCAACATATGATGCAAATGGGGGCAGAAGTAATCAATGTTGCTCCTATTGCAGGCAGTAATGGGGATGTCAATCGACTGCAAACCGTATACCGAAATAAAGATGGCGAAGTAAACTCTGTCATGTCTAAAGATATTGTAATAGCTGTCGGAGGTACGCCATTTATACCAGAACCCTTTACCAAATCCTCAGTGAAACCTATCTTTCATTCCAGCAACTTCCTTCATGAAATCACATCCTTTTCTTCGAAAAAATCGCATCAGTTCTGTGTCGTAGGCTCGGGACAGAGTGCAGTAGAAATCATTTTGTACCTAGCCGATCATTTTCCTGACAGCACGATTTTATCCATTCAACGAAATGCCACTTTCAAGCCAGCAGACAACAGTCCATTTGTTAACGAAATCTTCTTCCCACGAAATGCAGACTTCATGTTTGATTTGCACAATCGTCATAGCAGGAAGCGTGTTATGAATTTTTATCATGATACGAACTATTCAGCCGTCGATATCGATTTATTAGAAACTCTATATCACAAAATCTATGATGATAAATGGCGTAATCAATCACAGATTCAGCTCTGCTCTTATACCGATATCGTAGAAGTTAGCGAGCATGGACATAAAGTCAATCTGCTCACTAGAAATAATTTAACCGAAGAGCCGTTAACGAATTTCGAAGTAGATGCGGTTATTCTAGCAACAGGCTATGAACGAAAAACGATGCCATCCTTTATGGATAGTTTGTTGCCGTATTTCGTTTATGAAGATGACGAGTTAGTCATAAACCGAAGCTATCGAGTTCAAACCAATGCTGAGATGAAATCTAACATTTATTTGCAAGGTATGTCCGAAATGACACATGGAATCTCGGATACGTTGTTGAGTATTTTGCCAATTCGCGCAAATGATATTTTACAAGACATTACAAACCAGTTTGCAACCAATAAAGAGAAGATAAAAGAGGCGGTGTACTAGCATGTATATACAAGCATTAAAAAAAGAATGTATTACCGAAGAATACGGAGTTCAAATGAGAAGGGTGTATCAAGTCAACACGGAGCCTTTCCATCCTCCGTTCGGATCTGCGTGGGCCATTGTGAAGCCTGGAGAAACATCTGCACCACATGTGCATCATGAGCATGAAACGTTTTATATTACAGCAGGTGCAGGGACGATGATTATTGGCGAAGAGGAACAAAAGGTTCAGACTGGTGACGTGATTTACATACCGCCGCATGAACAGCATGCGCTGCGCAATGATAGCGAGAACGAAGACTTGATCTTTATTACGACATGGTGGGAATAGAATAGGAGGCATTTACGATGTGTAAAAAGTTTATTGTGACGGCGACTCCCCCTACAACGAATGGGGATTTGCATTTGGGGCATGTATCAGGGCCTTATTTAGGTGCAGATATTTTTACGCGGGCTCAACGATTAATGAATCATGAAGTACTCTATATTAGCAGCACAGATGACAATCAAAGTTATTTGCTTACAAAAGCGATACAAGAGAAACGCTCTCCAAAAGATGTAGTTGAAGACTATTCTGCAAAAATAAAAAAGTCGCTTCAGCTTGCTCAAGTTCGTCTGGACGAGTTTACTAGCCCGGATCATCCTATACATGTTCAAGAAGTTCAAAAATATTTTATGGACTTATACAATCAGGGTTATTTAGTTGAAAAAGAAATGGACTTCTTATATTGCGAGCATTGTCAGCAGCATCTGTATGAGGCTTTTGTAAAAGGGATATGTCCTACCTGTACGGCTCCATGTGGAGGAAACTTCTGTGAGGAATGCGGAAATCCTAACGATCCGCTTCACATGCTAGAGCCTGTATGTTTAAGATGTGAGTCAGCTCCGTCTATTCGCAGCAATCGGGTCATTGTGTTCCCTCTGGAAAAGCTTCGTTCTCAATTGGAGGTTTATTACAACCAAAACAGTTATAAGTGGAAATCGAGACTCAGAGAGTGGTATAGACAGTTTCTTTCCCGTCCATTGCCAGAGGTTCCTGTATCCAATGTGTGTGAATGGGGCGTGCCGGTGCCTTTGGAAGCTTTGAGTAATCAGGTCATCAATGTATGGTTCGAAATGCTTCCGGGTCACCTTGCGACGATAAAGAGAAGATATGAGCATCATTCAAGCGAGAATGGGCTGCAATGGGATGGTAATGAGGATGTAAGCATTGTGCAATTTTTCGGGTTTGATAATAGTTTCTATTATACCGTTCTTCATACTGCAATGATTATGGGACTTGCCGAGCAGCAGCCAGCCGATTCCTTTATCATTAATGAATTTTATTTGCTAGAAAATAAAAAGTTCTCTACCAGCCGTAAACATGCGGTATGGGCGAGTGAGTTTATTACGCCAGAGAACTCGGATTTGGTTAGGCTTTACTTATCGATGACTGGACCAGAACATAGACAAACGAACTTCGCTATAGATCAGTTTCATCGTACAAGCCAATCTGTATTCAACGAGCTATTCCTTCCGTTTTTGTCCCAGAACAGTGAAAAAGGACAAGTGGGTGCAATCTCGAATGAGAACGTTATCCAAACATTCAAGGGATTGTTTGAACAATTGTATAGTGATCCGTTCTTCTCGCCGAGTGGAGCCGTTCATGCGTTAAAGAGCTATGCTGCTCAAGTACGTACTTATGATGATGTGAGCAAAGGACAAGCGCTGCTAGGGTTATGTTTGTTCGCGTACCCGATCATGCCGACGATTTCTGCGCAGCTTTGGATGGCGCTTACAGGGAAATTAGAACATGAAATGAGCTGGAATGATCTCAACCTAGACGATCTGAATCTCCAAAAAGCTCTTGATGTAGTGGAAAGTCGATTGCTTGTGCAGTCAAGTGTTGGTTAACGAATGCGATCCCATTCAATAGCGAGGTGATAGGACGAGTGTCTTATAATCAACAATTGGAATCTGCAGTTCAGGTTCAGTCTCATTCCATGGGCGACTCACTTATGGAACGATTCAGCAAACAAGTTCAAGCGCGGCCGTTTGAGCCCGCGCTTATTCATAATGATGATGTTCTTAGTTATGCATCCTTGAACACGGAAGCCAACCGAGTGGCTCATCAGCTTCAGGCTGCAGGTGTTGTGAAAGGAATGCTAATACCTCTATGCATGGAGAAGAGCCTTGAATCTGTAATCGGAATGATTGCTATTTTGAAGCTTGGCTGTGCTTATGTTCCTCTAGATCCAGCGTGGCCGCTTAAAAGGATCGGAGATGTTTTGTCGGAGTTGGACAGTCCGGTCATTCTTGTAAGGAAGCTTGGACCTAAGTACGCTAGCATTTCGATGGAGTCTGTCTCTGTACAATACTCTGTTTTGAACGAATCGCAGAATGAGCTTGTTGAAAACATCCATACAGAGGTTTCACCAGAAGATCCGATGTATGTATTGTTTACTTCTGGTTCTACGAGTACACCTAAAGGGGTTATTGTTCCTTATCGCGGTATTCTTAATCGTCTGGATTGGATGAACGAAGAGTTCGGGGCCCATACTGCCCAAGCTGTGCTGCAGCTATCTAAACATACCTTTGATGTTTCCATTGGGCAGATCTTTTGGCCATTAACGACAGGCGGTACAACGATTGTACCGCCTGATGGAATGCTGATGAATGCAGAGCGAATCGGTCAGTTGCTTGATAAATACCAAATTAAACTGATTAGTATGGTACCGTCTCTCATGTCAGAAGTGGTTGATGATTTAAGTAGAAGCGAGCTGGTGCTTTATTCTTGGCGGGGATTAGAATACGCATGGATTGGCGGCGAAGAAATTGTTTCGTCTGTCGTTCACCATTTTCATCAACTTCTGGCTAATGTCCAAGTATCTAATCATTACGGTCCTACGGAAACAAGTATTGCATGCTTGTACTATAAAGTAGAACGACACAGCTCAGAAACGATAATTCCAGTTGGTAAACCTATATCTAACTTACAAGTGTACATTATTAATCCTAATGGGGATGTTCTTCCGGATGGAGAAGTTGGGGAGATTGCTGTTGCTGGAGTTGGCTTAAGTCTTGGCTACTTGCGCGATCCAGAGAAGACGGACGCTGCATTTATCAAGATTCAGTTAAACGGAAGAACAGAACGAATTTACAAGACAGGCGATGTGGGTAGAGTTCAGCATGATGGAAACATCATGTATATGGGTAGGCTTGATCATCAAATAAAGATACGCGGACAGCGTGTCGAGCTATCGGAAATTGAATCCGCGCTGCGATCTTTAGAGGGCATTCGTCAAGCGGTTGTATGTGCTTCTACAGATCGGTTGGGACAAACTAGGCTTATTGCTTACTATGTAACAGCATGTACCTATGATGCAGTAGCTTTGAAAGCAGCATTAGCGGATCTTCTCCCGGAAATTATGATACCGAGTCAGTTTATTGAACTGAGTCAGTTTCCACTAAATGCAAATGGGAAAATAGATCGCAAACGGTTGCCAGATCCGTCCGTATCGATGGCTAAAGATCAAGAGGTTCATATCCCACAAACAATAGCAGAGAAAACGATTGCGGCAATTTGGATGGATATTTTGTACATCGACACGATTTCGACGACGAGCAGTTTTTTTGATCTTGGAGGCAACTCTTTAAAGGCGATGAAACTAGCGGCGAGATTAGAAGCTCAATTTGGGGTTTCGGTGCCGATTACCTTTGCTTTTCATTATGATCGGATACAACAGCAGGCAACGTATATCGAACAAATGCCATCTCGACCTGCTGTTCCAGCAGTTGTTCCTTCCGTAGAAGTACGTAGCCATTACTCGGCTTCTTCTCATCAAAAGCGCTTGTTCATCATCCAACAGCAAGAGGAAACAGCTACGACGTATAATGTTCCGGGCGCACTTTATTTGGAAGGGAAGTTGGATGTAGAGAAACTGCAGCGCGCGGCAGCGATTCTTGTCGCTTCTCATGCTGCTCTTCGTACCTCTTTTGCTTTAGAGGATGGAGAAGTCATTCAAATTATCCATAATCATGTTCCATTTACGATTGAATATGAAGAATGGAGTGAGCAAGGCTTAGATGAAACGATTGCATCGTTCATTCGTCCATTTCAATTAAGTGAAGCACCGCTTTTCCGGTTTAAGTTACAGCAAATAGACGTGAATAGGCATTTATTTTTGTATGATTTTCATCATAGTATCGCCGATGGGATTTCGATTGGCATCCTAATGAATGAGTGCTTTGAATTGTACAACGGCAATGTCATTTCTCCTTCATCCGTGGAGTATTATGATTACTCCGATTGGCAGAATCGACTTATAGATTCTGAGTATATGAATCAGCAGGAAACGTATTGGCTGAATCAGTTTAGCGAGGCTGTGCCGGTGCTGCAATTACCAACTGACTTTAGCAGACCACCATTGCAAAGCTTTGATGGGGGACAGGTGACAATTACGCTGGAGCCTGATTTAGGACAGCGCTTGTTCCAATTTTGTTCTGGGCAAGGCGTAACGATGCACATGGTTCTGCTTAGTGCATTCTATATTTTGCTGTCCAAGTATGCTCGTCAGGATGATATCGTTATTGGCACACCTGTATCCGGTAGATCCAATGCTGCATTTGACAAAGTGGTAGGCATGTTCGTAAATACATTGCCGCTGCGCAATTATCCAGAGAAGTCGAAGCCATTTACGAGCTTCCTTGAGGAGATTCGTCAAAGTGCACTTGATGCGTATGACAATCAAGACTTTTCGTTGGAAACGCTGCTGAACCAATTGCATTATACACGTGATTTGAGTCGCAATCCTTTATTTGATGCCTTGTTTGTACTTCAAAATATGGATGCTAATGAGATTATGCTTATTTCTCAAAACCGCCATGTTAGAGAAGCGGAGAAGAGCGGTCTTCGTCTCCAATCTTGTGATTTTAAGCACGGGATTGCAAAGTTTGATTTGCTGCTCGAAGTAGTTGAGCATAAGAAAAGTCTTTTTCTTAACTTGGAATATGCAAGTCAATTGTTCGCGAAGCATACGGCAGAACGGATGCTCCAAGATTATTGCACAATTTTACAGTCGGTGCTTGCTAACCCTAATGCCACAATTGCAGAAATTAGTTTGCTGCAGGAGCATGATCGAGCACTAGTTGTACACACATTTAACCAGACGGATGCAGAGTATGAGCGCAATAGTACCCTTCACGAATGGTTTGAACGCCAAGTAGAGAAGACGCCCGAACATATTGCCGTAAGCTATGGAGCCGAGCAATTGACGTATAGGGAATTAAATGAAAGAGCAAATCAGCTGGCACGTGTGCTGCGCTCAAAGGGTGTAGGGGCAGATGATCTCATCCCGATCATGGTTGAGCGTTCCGTGGAGATGATGATCGGATTGTACGGCATTCTAAAAGCAGGTGGAGCTTATGTGCCGATTTCTCCAGACTTTCCGGATGATCGCATTCAGTACATTTGCAGCGATTGTAAGGCGAAGCTTGTACTTATCCAGGAGAAAGGGATACATAAAGTCGCTGGAAAATGGGCGTATATTGCGATTGATGATTCGCAGCTTTACGTTGGGGATGGCAGCAATTTGTCGCCTGTTAGTGATGCACGTCATTTGGCTTATGTCATTTACACGTCTGGTTCAACAGGCCGTCCTAAGGGTGTTATGATCGAGCATTATTCCGTCATTAACAGGCTGGTATGGATGCAGAAGCAGTTCCCAATCACAGAAAACGATATTATATTGCAGAAGACACCATTTACGTTTGATGTGTCAGTCTGGGAGTTATTCTGGTGGAGTATGGTTGGCGCCAAAGTCGTTATGCTCCCGCAAGGGGACGAAAAAGAGCCAGCACGTATTGCTGCAACGATTGAACAAGAGAAGATTAACGTGATTCACTTTGTTCCTTCTATGCTTCATTTGTTCTATGAATACTTAGAAGCACATTCAAGCGAATCTAGCTTTAACTCCTTGCGGTATGTCTTTACAAGCGGTGAAGCACTTTATAAAAATCACGTTATTCAGTTTAATAAGTTAATTCGCTCTCATGCTTCTGCGACATTAATCAATCTGTATGGTCCGACAGAGGCTACCGTTGATGTGACCTGGTATGATTGCTCGCGAAGCAATATCGGAGATTATGTTCCAATTGGTCAACCAATTGATAATACAAGAATCTACATTGTAGATGATACTGGTAATCCGGTTCCTGTAGGTCAGCCAGGTGAGTTGTGCATTGCAGGGGATGGAGTTGCACGAGGCTACTTGAATTTAGATGCGTTGACAGCAGAAAAGTTCGTACCGGATATCGTAGACTCAAGCTCGCTCATGTATCGTACGGGAGATTTAGCGCAGTGGATGATGGACGGTAATATCCGATATTTAGGACGTATCGATGATCAGGTGAAGCTTCGAGGTTATCGCATCGAACTAGGTGAGATTCAATCGGTTCTATTACAGTTCGAAGCTTTGAAAGAAGCGGTTGTCGTTCTACGTGAAGATGCTGAGGACCGATATCTTTGTGCGTACTTTGTTGCTGCAGATCAAGTGACGGCTGAGCAAATAAAGTACTATCTGGCTGAACAACTGCCTACTTATATGGTGCCAAGTTACTTTATTGAACTCGATGTGATGCCGTTAACGACATCAGGAAAAATAAATCGCAGCGCGCTCCCTGCTATAGAGCAAAGGGCCAATCTGCAGCAGTTAGAACTTCCAACCAGCGGCGATGAGAAACTGCTGGTAGCGTTATTCGAGGAAGTGTTGAATAAAGCGCCGCTAGGAATGAACAGCCATTTCTTTGAGGAGGGCGGACACTCTCTTAAAGCAGCTAAATTAAGCAATTCGATTTATAAGGTGTTTGAACAGCATGTGCCAATAAGTGTATTGTTCAAAAATCCTACTGCAGCAGCGATTCATCAATATTTGATGCTTCATAAAGAGGAACAAACGGAGAAATCGATAGCTAAACAAGATGATCGTCCCTTTGCTTCACCTAACCAGAAGCGACTATTTATTCTCGATAGATTAGAGAAGCTAGGCGTCACTTACAATATGCCAGCTTGCTTTATTCTAGAAGGTACTTTGGACATGATTAGGATGCAGCAAGCACTACAGCAATTAGTAGACAGGCATGAGTCGCTGCGCACTTCATTTCACATGATCGATGATGAAGTGGAAATCATTGTCCATGATTCCCTAGAGTTGGACGTCTCTGTAACGGTGTTGACTGAAGCAGACGATGTGCAGGCAGCATTTGATACATTCGTTAGGCCGTTTGACTTAGTAACCGGACCTTTATTCCGAGCTTGTCTATATAAGCAATCCGATACAAAGCATTACTTGCTGACGGATATTCATCATATCGTTTGCGATGGCATCTCTATGAATATTTTCATACGTGATTTGTTCGAGCTTTACAAGGGAGAGGTATTGCCTTCACTGACCAAGCAATTCAAGGAATACGTGCATACAGCTTCTCATTATTTGAGCCCTACTAAGATCGAACAGGCCAACCATTATTGGACGGATACTTTCAAAGATGAGGTACCTGTGCTTCATCTTCCAATTGATAATGAGCGTCCGCCCATCCAGAGTCATCAAGGTGACTATATTTTATTTGATATCAACGCCGAGCTGGCTGTAAAGCTGAAGGAAACATCTGCTCGGTATGGATGCACAATGAATATGATGATGTTGGCAGCCTATTTTGTTTTTCTTCATAAGTATACAGGGGAAGAAGATATTATCATTGGTTCTGCGATGAGTGAGAGGGTTAGCGACGAATATTCAGACGTCATTGGCATGTTCGTCAATACGGTTCCGATACGTGTTAGGTTATCCGGGGCGCAGCCTTTTGCCCAGCATCTGAACGTTGTTAGGGATGAAATGCTGCAAGCCATGGATTATCAACAATTCCCGTTAGAACGAATCATTGAACAAGTTGGCGTTCAAAGAGATGTTAGCCGAAATCCATTATTCGATACGATGTTTATTTTTAATCAAGATGATGAACGTGGTAACCTATCTGCTTTAGAGCTGGATCGTGTCACTTTCCAGCCGATGTTTACGAAGACGGCCAAGTTTGATTTGACGTTTGAAGTATATGCTTCGAGCGATAATGAGATGAGCATACGAATCGAGTACGCCTCTGTATTATTTGCTAAATCGAGAGTTGAACAAATGGCTGATCATTTTGTATCTTTGCTGCAACGTCTATGTGATGAGGCAGAGACACCATTATCTCAAGTTGATCTCCTCCTGCAAAATGAGAAGTCAGAACTTGTTCAACGGATAACTGCACCACTGGAGTTTTACCTCGAACATCATACAGTGCAGGATTGGTTTACCAGCCACGTTCGGAGCAGACCCGATCAGATCGCTATTCGATTTGAAGACGATACACTTACGTATAAGCAGCTAGACGAGAGATCCAATCAGCTGGCTCGGTATTTACGCGAGAGCGCTCATGTTCAAACGAATGAGCTGGTCAGTGTCATGATGACGAAGTCATTGAATATGGTTGTGGCGTTATTAGGGATTATAAAAGCTGGTGCAGCGTATGTGCCTATTGATCCCGCGTTTCCTGAGGAAAGAAAGACGCTTATTTTCCAAACTAGTGGCAGCAAGCTCGGTCTAGTAGATGCTAATAGCCAGGACATGAGTCGCATCGAGTCAAATGCTCGGGTTATTCCATTCGATTCAATATCGCTAGAACAATATGCCTCACATGAGTTAGATGCATGGAATGGGTCTGAGGATTTGATGTATGTCATCTATACTTCCGGATCGACAGGCGTTCCTAAAGGAGTAATGGTCACGCATGGAAATGTGCTCAATTTCATAGTCGGTATGAATCAACGATTGCAGTCCGTTCCAGAAGATGTCTTTTTATCCGTTACAACGATATCATTTGATATTAGTGTATTGGAACTATTTTGGACGTTGTCCAATGGAATGGAGATCGTTATACATTCCGATCAGCATTCACGGCTGAATTTTAATCGCTATATTCAAGGGCTGCGCTCCATTACGATGATGCAAAGTACGCCTTCTCGTTTAAAAGCGCTCGTAGAGGATTCTAATTCCAGTGCGTTCTTATCGAATTTGCAAGTGCTGCTGGTAGGCGGAGAAGCATTCCCGACTGATCTTGCCAATGAGCTCAAACTCAAGACGCAGGCCAGACTGTACAATATGTATGGACCAACGGAGACAACGATTTGGTCGACAATGCATGAGATTACTTCACTCACTGAGAAGGCAATCCCGATTGGCAGCCCCATTGTAAATACTCAGGTCGTCATCGTAGATAAATATTTGCAGCCGGTCCCAGATGGAGTTGTCGGTGAAATATGTATTGGCGGCAAAGGCGTGACACGAGGTTATTTAAACAATGAGCTGCTCACGATGGAAAGATTCGTTGAGCTTAAATCGTTTGGACATAAACTGCATGTTTATCGTACAGGTGATTTAGGACGAGTCTCCTCAGATGGTGTGCTGCATTATTTAGGGAGAATGGATCATCAGGTTAAAGTAAACGGCTATCGAATTGAACTGGGTGAAATCGAAAATATATTAACGCAGCATCCAGCTGTAAAAGAAGCGGCCGTTATCGTTAGGAGTGGGAATGGTCTCACTGACGATAAGTACATTGCTGCTTATATCGTTTGGAAAATTGAAATGAGCACTTGGGAGCTTAGAGAGTTTCTAGGTGACAAGCTTCCCGTATACATGATTCCATCCGTATTTGTTGCCTTGCAATCGATGCCTCAGACACCGAATGGAAAGATAGACCGGAAGTTGTTGCCTGATCCAATTATAGAAACCAATGAAGAGCAGGCGATCCAGCCGCAAAACGAGATTGAAAAGTGTATTCTTGAAATTTGGAAAAGGTTGTTTAATCGGGATGATATCGGAGTAACTCATGATTTCTTTAATCTAGGAGGCCATTCACTGATGGCGATTCGGTTAGAAGTCGAGATGGAGAAAAATGGACTTTACTTAGACAATTTTGATATATTCCGTTATCGAACAATAAAAGATTTGGCATTGCGAGTTGAAGATTAACATCATGGAGATGTGGAGCAAAGGGATCGCGTAATGATCTCTTTGTTCCATTTATCTGGATGGGAGGGATGATATGGCTAAACCAGTGCGGAATCAAATATGGGGTTTAATGAAGAATCATATCCATTGGGTGTATCTCGGGGCTATCTGCTCCGTTATTCAAGCTTTTTTTGATGTCATCCGGGCTATTTTGTTGGAGAAAATGTTGGATACCACCCTCGTTCAAGACCGAGATTATGTCATTGGTACAGCGTTGGCTTTGCTTGGTATCGTCGTTATCGGAATCGGATTAAGCTATTTTATCAAGTTTGCTTCTTATCTTTATGCGTACCGATTTGATAGATCTGTTCGTGATAATCTGATTCATCAGTTGATTCGCTCACCTATATCTACTCTGCATCGTTTCGATAGCGGCGATCTTGTCACTCGACTGAATGGGGATACGAGAGTCATTAAAGAATCTTTTTCCTTAAAACTTCACGAAGCCATATACTCGCCAATTGTATTTATACTTTCTTTTAGCTACTTGCTGTCTATTCATTGGCAGCTGACACTTGTCAGCGTTGTGCTGATGCCTATATCCATATACCTAATCAATCTGATCAGCAAACCTATAACGCGACTCATGTCAAATATTCAAGTTCATTTTGGTGTGATTCAATCGATTTCCTCGGAAGTGCTTGCTGGTGTCGAAACAATTAAGTCATTCGGACTCGTAGAGCTAGTACGTAGTCGTTATAATAGCAGCATCCAAACGATATATGAAAAAGAGAAAGAAATTGAACAAAAAGTAGCGCGAATTGAACCTATTAATATTTTGCAGCGCTGGGGTACGTATTTAATCTGCACGGTTTATAGTGCGTATTTAGCAACGATCGGCGATATTACAGCAGGGGAACTATTAGTCTTTCTTATTCTAGTTAATTATCTGATTAATCCCATCACAACGCTTCCAGGTATTATCGTTCAATTTCGTACAGCAAAAGCGGCTGCAGAACGAATTAAGGAGGTACTCTCATTTCTCCCGGAAAATAGCGCAGAAGCAGCGACGATTTTGACCTCACATGATACCGCTATTGAGCTTCAAAATATTGCTTTCAGCTATGATAACAACAATCATACCCTTTCAGACCTGAACCTCAAGATTCCTAAAAATCAAATTACGGCAATTGTAGGACCAAGCGGGTCAGGAAAATCAACTTTGTTTAGTCTGTTGTGTGGTTTTTACATGCCTCAAAAAGGAAAGATCAGCTACTTTGGACAAGCGATGGATGAACAGAAGCTTGCAACGATTCGGCAGCATATTGGATTAGTTTCGCAAGAAACCTATCTATTTCCTGGTACGATTTTGGAAAATATCACTTGCTTCGAACCAGGTATACCATTTGTAGATGTATTAACAGCAGTCAAACAAGCGGATGCGCTTTCGTTCATTGAGCAGCTGCCGCATGGCTTCGATACAAAGATTGGCGAGGCAGGCATAGCTTTATCCGGCGGGCAGAAACAACGCATTGCCATAGCAAGGGCCATATTGAAGAATGCTTCCATACTGCTGTTCGACGAGCCAACTTCGGCCTTAGATTATGAAACAGAAGCAAGCATTCACAATGCAATGGTGAACCTTTCGAAGGAAAAAACGATCGTCGTCATTGCTCATCGGTTATCATCTGTAGTTGATGCTACCCAAATTGTTGTTATGGAAAAAGGAAGACTGGTTCAGCAGGGGCCGCATGCACAGCTTCTGGCGGAAGGTGGATTATACAGAAAGTATTTTTATTATCAGATGTCAGAGGAGGGGGAGCTGCATGAACAGTAACATTCGTAACTCTTTTCGTCAGATCCATCAGCTTCTACAGTTTCTAGCATCTGTTCGGAAAACTTATTTTATAGCCCTAATCTTATTTTGTGCTTCTGAATCGGCGCTGCCTATTGTGGCTGCCTTTGTTTATATTGATATTTTCAACGCAGCTGCAACTAGTGATATGTCGCTATTTTGGCGAGGAACGATTTCTTTTCTTGTGGCTTTAGTATCCGTTATGGCGATATCGACGATATGCAAATACATTTACATCATGTGTGTGAAAAAAACGATGGCTAACATTCGTCGTGTCGTAACGGCGCAAGTATCTATATTGCCATGCAGTACCTACGACCGTATTCATTCTGGTGATATTTTATCAAGATTGACGAACGATTTGAATAATATAGAAGCGGTATACAGCTGGCATTTTCGTTCGATCATTCAGACAGTGCTGTATAGTGTGGCCTCTATTACTATTATGTTGTTTCTTCATTGGCAATTCGCGCTCTTTCTAGTAGGCATGTGTTTATTTTCCACTTATATCATTATGCGCTTCTCGCAGCCTATACAATCGATTGCCTTTGCCATTCAGACGCAGTTAGGACAAATTACAGAGCGGGCCGTTGATATGTTGGCTGGAGTAAAAGTAATTAAAATGTTTCATTTAGAGGAAAAAGTAAAGAAATTGAACGAAGAGCAGAACCACAACCTCAGCAAAGAGGGGATACGCTTTGGTGTGAAAAATGGCCAGTTAGAAAGCTGGAGCTATTTTTTAAATTTCATGAACTATTCCGGTGTTATTGCGGTAGGTGTGTTTCTCGTCTTAAATGGTCAATTAGGTTTAGGGATTCTTATTGCGTTCGCACAGCTTCAATGGAATATGTCGCAATCCATATTGCAGTTAGGGAATACGGTGGTCAACATGATGTCATCTCTTGTTAGTGTGCATCGAGTAAAGGAATTGCTGGATGAGCCCGCTGAGCCTGTACGAATTTTGCCGCATGAAGCCATCTCTCTAGGCGATGGAGGAAGGGTATCTGGCAAGTCCGCTTCCGCCGCTATTTGTTTTTCCGACGTATCCTTTTCGTATACGAGTGATTCAACTGCCTTGCATCGTCTAAATTTTAGTATTAACAAAGGACAGAAAGCTGTGCTTGTTGGGCCTAGTGGCTCGGGAAAGAGCACGTTATTTAAATTGATTCAAGGATTTTACGCGCCGAATGAGGGACATATTTATATTGAAGGAAAATCAATCTATGAAACGCCCTTAGAGCAGTGGAGAAAGTCAATATCCTACTTATCACAAGAGCCGTGGCTATTTTCTGGAACCGTCTATGAAAATATAGCGTGCGGGCGAAGTGATGCAACTGAGGATGAAGTAATACAGGCGGCAAAATTAGCGAATATTCATGATTTCATTATGACTTTGCAAGATGGGTACCAGTCTCAGGTCGGAGAAAATGGAAGGCTGCTATCTGGCGGACAGCGTCAAAGGATCGCGATTAGCAGAGCTTTTTTGAAAAATGCTCCTGTCTTACTGCTTGATGAGGCAACTTCGGCTTTGGATGCCGAGTCGGAAATACAAGTTCGTCAATCGTTGGAGCTATTAATGAAAGATCGCGCAACGATCCTTATTACCCATCGACTCTCCGTATTATCTGAAAGAGATATGATTATGGTGCTGCGCGATGGTCGCATATCCGAGATTGGCACGCATCAAGAACTAATGAAGGGTGAAAATTTCTATAAAGAATTGATAGTCTCCAGTCGTCCTGCCGTGTAACAAAGAAGGGAGCAGCTATGGAAAAATTTTATGATGTGAAGCCGTTTAATGATTTGTTTTATAAAAATTGTTTTTTTAGCGCCTTGTTTCCTGTTATTCAATATTTCGGGCAGCCAATTGAGTACGTGTTGGCATATGATCGGATTTGGTACGAACAAAATCATAACGATGAGCTGTGGCCTGTTAAACTTCAAATGGAATCCGTACACTCGATTGACCGAATTGTAAATGAACTTGGACTACAAATAGATACCGTGTTTCAGAGCGAGAATATTATCGCTGACCTTACAGAAGCATTGCAGCAGGGGAAGCTGCCTTTATTGAACATTGATTGTTATGCGCTGCCAATGAGAAAGGATCTATATCGACAAGAGCATTGGCCTCATGTACTGCTCATTTGTGGGGTAGATACAGCAAATCAGGTGTTTTATGTAATTGAGCACCGTGAACGGGAAAGTATGACGTATGAAAGAAGACTGTTATCGTTTAATGATTTAGAACAAGCCTATGCGGGATTTGTAGATCACTTTTTACCGAGTTGGTCAGGGGCATCCATGTATTACATCTCGGAAACAGGTGCGAATCATTCAACGATATCTAGTTCAGCAGTATGGGTGAAACAATTATCGGAAGATAAGCAGATGCTTGAGGGAAGTCATTTGATCAACGCAGCTGAAATGGTAGATTGGCTGCAGAACATTTGTATGCAGGAAGAACAGTTGCAGAGACATACGCAGGAACTGATTAAAGGCTTAAATGAGACGATCCTAATAAAACAAGCGGAGCAATACCGGCTTAGTAAGATAATGCCTGAGGCGCAAGCAGCTCTTGAACGACTAACCGCACAACTGGAGGTCTTGCAAAAATTAAGAAGAGTGATTGGCAAATATGCGATGACTCATGTATATCCGCATAAAGCGTTTACTGATAATTCGATATTTACGAATATTCTGTATCTAGAGCGGGAGTGTGTGTCACTATTGTGCCTTGCAGCGGAAGAGCATGGGATAAAGGAGAACGTGTAATGGACTTATCACAACAGATACGAGAATTAATTCTCGAAGTAACGAAGTTAGAGCAAGATACTCCATTCTCGCATGATTTTCCCTTAAGCGAATTAGGTCTGCATTCTATGCGGGTGGTTGAGTTGATTGTAAAGCTGGAGACAGCGTTTGATATCGAAATATCTGACGATGTGACCGTTGAAGATTTTAAGACGTTGCAGCACATTACCAGCTTAGTAGAAGGAATCTTAAACGAATAGAGTGATGCAGACGATGAAAGAACGAGACCAAGATACTAGACTTATTGACGCTAAGGGATTAATGGTATATTACGTAACCTCGATTATTGGAGTTGGCATTCTTATCGTTCCCGGAATCGCTTACGGAATCGCGGGACCAGCTTCCTTGCTTTCTTGGATCATCTTGGCGTTGTTGTCCTATCCTATAGCTCGCTCGTTCTCCAAATTAATCGTAGAACGCCCTCATTCCAGCGGACTTATGCTGATGGTGGGGGATGTATTTGGAGAAAAAGTAGGTCAAAGTCTCAATTTGTTACTGGCGTTCACGATGATTATCGGTAATCCCATCATGGGTATTGCTGCTGCTCGATATTTGCAAAATATTGTCGGTTTTGATGATTATTTTGTTCTGCTGTACGGTTTTTTCTTTATGCTGGCATCCATCTTGTTAAATCTGCTCGGGGTTAAGATGAGTAACAGAATTCAGTTTATTTCCTTCCTCGTGCTATCTATTATATTAAGCGCGATTATAGGGATTGCGCTCTTCCATGCAGACTTTGAACAGACAGCTTCATTTGCTCCGCATGGTTATACGGCAGTCTTATCTGCGATAACCGTCTGCTTCTATTCCTTTCTAGGCTGGGAGAATGCGACGAATATAGCTGGCGACGTGAAGGATCCCAGAGCTTCGTACCGGAAAGCAGTTCCTATCGCTGTAATGATTGTGGGTGCATTGTATGTCCTGCTTGCAATTGCCTTAATCGTAAGAATTCCGGCTGGAGCTTATGAAGACACGCAAACGGTGCTTCCATTGCTGCTTGAAGGTATCGTTCCTGAACAGGTCGGGTATTTGTACAACGCGTTGGCTATTTTCCTCATTATGATGGCAACCAATGCATGGGTATTTAGCGCATCGCGAGTTATTGTTTCCCTTGCGGAAACGAAGGTGCTGCCTGCATTATTTGCACGAACAACACAGAAAAATGTACATACTTCTGCATATCTTCTGTTAGCGGTATGGTATGGCGTTATTTTGCTTATATTAGCATCGTTCGAACTGGATGAAGTTTATTTGATTCAAATGACCAATTTTAATTTCTTTATCATTTACTTATTTATTTATGGTGCAGCTATTAAATATTACAAGGCAGCTCGAGATCGGCTGTTCTATGTTGTCATGTTGATGCTCGTATTGTTGATCTTACCGTTTTTCGAAGGATCTGCTATTTTCTCAATCTGTCTAGGGATACTCTCCTTTATATTGATTGCTATTAAACGGAGTCAGGAGAAATCAGTTGGATGAAAACGATGGATGTAGTCGTCATAGGTGGCGGAATTATTGGCGCTTTCGTTGCTTGCAAGCTGAACAAAAGCGGCTTCAAAAGGATTGCGCTGCTTGAGAAACTCGAGATCGGGAACGGTGCTACTGGGCAATCAGGAGGAATTGTACGTGTGTATCATTCGGATCCATTGCTTTCAAATTTAGCACTGGAAGGTTTTAAGGAATATCAGGCTGAGTGTGATCTAAGCGAGCAGGAATGCGCATTTACACGCACTGGCTTCTTGTATATGGAGTCTACCGACGAATTGTCTCATTTGCAAAGGGAGTGCTCAAGACTCTCGGCCAATGGGGCTGCTGTCGAAGTTCTATCGATACAAGAGGGAACAAGAAGATTTCCGGAGTTCAAGTGGAGTGATTTGAAAGCGGCTGTCTACGAGCCTGATGCTGGCTATATGGACCCACTGCTAGCGACCAAAGCGCTTACTAGAAAGTTGGCTGATCGAGGTGTAGAGCTGTACGAAGGTATAGAGGTATATGAAATATTGCAAGAACATGGACAGACGATAGGCGTTAGAACTTCTGCTGAGACCATCTATTGTCCTCATGTAATCATTTGTGCAGGAGCGTGGAGCAGCACATTACTTACAGATCACATTATCTCGGAGAAGATAAGAAGTAAGAGTATTCAATTTCAAGTCGTTAAACTTCAACATGCACCGCGAACTGGCTTTATTGATTCAGCTATGGATCTATACAGCCGACCTTATAGGAATGGGCTAACATTAGTAGGACTTCCAGTAGATGAATGGGATATCGATATAGAGAATCGAAAGTCGATCGACCTTGATCAAGAGCGACGTGTCTTGCTAGCAGCTCAGCAGCGCCTGAGCCATTGGGGAGAAGTCTCCACATATGGAGGGCGAAAAAGCTTTGATGCCTATAGTTTGGGTGGATGTGGAATCGTTGAAGAAGTGCCTGGGCTTAGAGGGACAATAATTGCAAGCGGATTTAGCGGCAGTGGAGTAAAGATAGCCCCAGCAGTTGGGAATCGAGTTGTGCAGTTATTGACATGAAAAGTATAAAGAAGTGTATAGACTTCTGGATAGAAAGGAAGGTTTTCGTATGGAGGTTGTATCAACCGCACTATTTTATAGTTTCGTAACATGCAGGAAAGCACAAGTGTTTCGCTATTTGGATAAGCATGTGGATGTACGCTCCCATTTTTGGAATGCATATGAAAGCATTGATAAGATCTATAAGGAAATGATAACAGCAGAAAAAGCCGGATGGGACTATTCATGGGAAATTGAGCCGAGCAATGAAATGCTGGGAACCGTAGAGAAATCAATTACGTTTGACAGTTTTCATGCTGCGAAAGAAACGATCATTCAACGGCTAGCCAATGGTGAGGAAGTATTTATTTGGGTCAGAAATAAGTATATTCCTCACATGCAATTGACTCAAATGAATTTAGATGGAATTCATTCACTCGCTCTAACCGCCTATAATGAGGTGGATGATTCCTTTACGATATTTGATTATCCATTTGAGAAAATATACGAATCGACACTTCTTGAGCAAGCTTTTAATAGCGCGGAAGTGTTCATGGTAGATTATTACTCGATTGCAAAAGTGGCAGATGAAGCTGGCGAGTACATCGACTCGCGATTTCGTCAGAAAATGCTGGAGTTGGGTGACGAGGGAGATCGTTTTGAGCAATTGAAACAGGCTATTACGACAACCGATATTAAGCTGGAATCATTGCTCTCCTTTTTCGGGGTGTACGCTTTGTCTAGGAAAATGGTAGCGGGTTATTTAGAAAAAAATCATTACTCCGAGCATCTTGTTGAAATTCTACATAAGTCTTCCAAAGTTTCGGAAGTTATCAAACAAAGGATAGCGAAGTTCTCTATAACATCAACGGATTTGAAGGCTTGTTGGAGCCGCATTGAAGAAAAATACGATGAAATGAAAAAGTTGGAACAGCAATTTATTAAGGATGTACAGCAAGAAATGATAAGTGGGGTGAAGCCCGAGTTTACACGATTACCGCCCAATGCCCCAACAGACTTGAAATTGCTGTATTCAACCGATACGAGCGCATGGATATCATGGATAGACGACAAAGGAGAATTGGAGTCTAATTGCTATCTTGTATTTGTTAATGGTTCCGAGATTACGAAATGCTCTGCGACTCATTATATTATTCCTAATCTTGAACCGGAGACGAAATATGAAGTGGCTGTTAAATCGATGAATACAAACAATGAAGAAAGTGTTGGAGATTGCCGTTTAGAAATCGTCACGAAGATGGTTGAGCTGGAAGGCACTCTTTCGTTACACAAACCCGTTTACACCTCATCGGATCAAAGTGAACTGCTTAGCAGATATAATCTTGTTGACTCGCAGCCATCGACTAGATGGAGCAGCGATTATAACGATGATGAGTGGGCGTGCGTTGATTTGGGGATGTCGAAGCCGATTAAAAGCATTTTATTGCGCTGGGAAGATGCTTATGCAACGGAATATAAAGTTCAGTTATCTGCTAACTTAGAAGATTGGCAAGATATCCATCATGAAAGGGAAGGGTCAGGCGGACGCGTACAGTTTGAAGTAGCGAATGCTAGTGGCAGATACGTTAGAATGCTGGGTATGAAAAGAGCGACCATGTATGGCTATTCCTTATACGAATTCACAGTGTGCTAGTAGTAACTATGTTCAACTTTGCATGGGACGTCACACGATAAAAGAGTATAGATAATATAGGTGAAATATAGGAAAAAGACCATGCCTAAGTTTATTTTTTAAACGGAGGTATGGTTTTTTCTTGAGTTAAATTGTGACGGGAGACGTTGATTAAAATAAAAAAACTATTTACAACTCTTAAAGAAAGCGTTATCATACGTTTACGAAGTACAACTTGTATACAAGTATACTTGTAGTTCTAGCAAGGGGGAACAGGTAGTGAAGGTAGGCATGATAGGTCTTGGCAAGATGGGATTCAATCTCGTTCGCAATATGATGCGTTACGATCATGAAGCTGTCGTATATGATGTGAATTCCGAACCTAGAGAGAAGTTGGCAACAGAAGGTGCTGTTCCAGCGGCGACGATTGAGGAACTCGTACATAAGCTCGAAACTCCACGTATCGTATGGATGATGGTCCCAGCAGGAGAGATTGTGGACAATGTTATCGATACATTGCTTCCGATTCTGTCTCCAGGAGACATCGTCATTGACGGTGGAAATTCGCACTACAAGCAATCGATTGCTCGCGGTGAGAAGATGCAAGCGCAAGGCATCCATTACTTTGATGTTGGAACATCTGGTGGAACAGATGGAGCTGAGCATGGAGGCTGCTTCATGATTGGCGGCAATGCAGAGGTATTCGGCAGTTTGGAGCCATTGTTCCGTGATATGGCAGTTGATCAAGGATACTTGTATGCAGGTAAGCTCGGAAGCGGTCATTTTTTGAAAATGATTCACAATGGTATCGAGTATGGTATGATGCAAGCGATTGCAGAAGGCTTCGAAGTGTTGGAAAAGAGCGACTTTGACTTTGATTATGAGCAAGTAGCTCGTGTGTGGTCGAACGGTTCCGTAATTCGCAGCTGGCTAATGGATTTGACTCAGAATGCGTTTGCGAAAGATCCGAAGTTGGACAGTATTCGCGGTGTCATGCATAGCTCTGGAGAAGGAAAATGGACGGTAGAGACAGCACTTGACTTGCAAGCGAGTACGCCTGTTATTGCCATGTCGTTAATGATGAGATATCGCTCACTTGATACAGATGCTTTCCATGGCAAAGTAGTTGCAGCACTGCGCAACGAATTTGGTGGTCACGCTGTTGTATCGAAGTAACCGAAGTTACCGAAGTAACGATGGAGTAACCTATTTTTATACCAAAATGGATTGGGTTAGCCAGCATATGATAAAATAGAGCTGACTTGTCGATAGTTTGGACATCGACATCATCTATTTCATTAGGAAGAGTTGAATCATATGCACTATCCATCAACATGGCTTCAAGGAGCCTCATTAGGTGAATGTATCGCATGCGAATTGCGTTTGCAAATTATTAAAGGAACGATTAAGCCAGACGAGGTTATTTCCGAGAATCGGGTAGCTGCTGACTTTGGAACGAGTCGTTCCCCAGTTAGAGAAGCATTGAAAGCGTTATCCAATGAAGGACTTATTCGTCTCGAACGAATGGGTGCTGTAGTTATCGGGTTGACGTTGGAAGATGTGAAGGAGTTGTATGATGTTCGATATTTGATTGAAAGTTTTGTGCAGCAGCGTCTTGCTGATGTTGATCAGGAACGGTTGATTATGCAACTGAATCAGATTATTGACAAGATGGAGCTCGCGGTCAAATATAACGATGTTGTCGAATTTGCTTATCAGGATATTTCATTCCATGAAGCAATTATTGCGGCAGCAGAGCATCGTCGAATTCAACATCTTTGGAACAGTATCCGTCATATCGTATTGACAGTCCTACTTATTACGACAGAGGAAGTATTCTCGATGGGAGAAGAGAAGCTTCACAATGTGATTGAAAAGCATAGAGAACTGTTGCAGGGACTGCAGTCGAAGGATATCGGAGTCATTAAACACGGCGTCGAACAATATTTTGCCGATTCACGTCAAACCCTTGTTACAAGCCTTCCTCCTGAATAAACGGAGGCAAGGCGATAATAAGGTGCGGGCAAAGTTGTCGACTAGTATACAAAAATAATTCAGATTGATTGTACATCAAGGGAGGACATTCTGATGAGCACGATTTTCGGTCTCAGTCATGAAGCAACATTGCTTATTTGGACATTTGTATCCATTGCATTCTTGATTGTCTTTATTGCGAAGTATAAGTGGAATCCTTTTGTTACTTTACTCTTGTCTGCATTAATGCTTGGTCTTCTTTCTGGTATGAATCCGTTGGATGTCGTGAAGTCCGTTATCGGCGGAGTGGGCGGTACGTTAGGTAAGATCGCCATTGTTATCGGTCTCGGAACGATGCTTGGTAAGATGATGGCAGAGTCCGGCGGTGCAGAACGAATTGCGACGACACTGGTTGATAAGTTTGGTGCGAAGCGCGTTCACTGGTCCATGATGTTTGTAGGTTTCATCGTTGGTATTCCGGTATTTTTCGAAGTTGGTCTTATTCTATTGATTCCAATTGTGTTCACAGTGGCACGTAAAACGAACATGTCACTCTTGCAAATCGGTATTCCAATTCTTGCAGGTTTGTCTATTGTACACGGTCTTGTACCGCCACATCCGGCACCGATGATTGCGATTGATGCTTTCAACGCTGACCTTGGTATGACGATTCTTTATTCCTTGATCGTAGGTTTACCAGCTGCAATTGTTGCTGGTCCTATCTTCGGAAAATATATTGGTAAGCGGATTCAAGTGCAACCACCTGCAAATCTAGAAGAGCAATTTGCTGTAAAAGGCGATATTAAGCTGCCTGGATTCGGAATAACGTTGTTTACGATTCTTTTACCCGTTATTCTAATGTTAGCTGGTTCTGCAGCGCTAATTCTAGATCCAGAAGCAACAAGCAGCTGGACGGTATTCTTTGAGTTTATTGGGCACGAAGTAATTGCATTACTTATTTCCGTAGTATTCTCCTTCTACTCACTTGGCTTTGCTCGTGGATTCACGAAGGAAGATATTTCTCGCTTCAGCAGCGAGTGCTTGGCGCCAACAGCAACGATTATTTTGATTATCGGCGGTGGCGGAGCGTTCAAGCAAGTGCTTATCGATAGTGGAGTAGGCGGAGCAATTGCACAAATTGCAACACAAGCGAACGTAAATATTATTCTATTTGCTTGGTTAGTGGCAGCACTTATTCGCGTCGCTACTGGTTCCGCAACAGTTGCGATGACAACGGCAGCTGGAATTGTAGCTCCTGTTCTTGCCATGAACCCAGGCGTAAATGTCGAGCTTGTTGTATTGGCAACAGGTGCAGGTTCTATCGTATTGTCTCACGTTAACGATGCAGGTTTCTGGATGGTTAAAGAATTCTTTAACATGTCGGTTACACAGACGTTGAAGTCTTGGACCGTAATGGAGACGATACTTTCTGTTGTAGCACTTGGCCTTATTCTTGCGCTCAGTATGTTCGTTTAAATAGAGGCAGTTCAAAAAGTCCGTTAACACCGGACTTTTTGAATATGCAATAAAGGTAGTGGATGGAAAGAAGGGTAATGTTATGAGCAAAGTTCTATATACGATCGGTATCGATATCGGTACAACGAGTACGAAGGCAGTTCTGTTTCAGGAAGATGGAACAGTCATAGCAAAAGGCGGGGAAGAGTACCCTTTATTTACGCCTAATGCCACGATTGCTGAGCAGAATCCGGAACAGATTTTTCAAGCGGTCATCCAATCGGTTAAACAAGTGATGTCGATTAGTAAAGTATCGCCTTCAGATGTGCTGTTCGTTTCCTTCAGCTCTGCGATGCATAGTGTCATTGCCATAGATGCGGCAGGTGAACCATTAACGCCGTGCATTACTTGGGCAGACAATCGCAGTGCTGCTTACGCCACACGATTGAAGCAGGAGATGAATGGACACGAGCTGTATCGTCGTACAGGGACACCGATTCATCCGATGTCACCGATTACGAAGCTAATGTGGTTGCGTGACGAAGAGCCGGAGCTATTTGCGAAGACAACCAAATTTATTTCGATTAAAGAATATGTATTTGCAAAGTTGTTTGGCAAATATGTAATTGATTACTCCATCGCTTCTGCGACAGGTATGTTTAACTTGCAGCAGCTCGATTGGGATGAGGAAGCGCTGCGGATTGCTGGGGTTGGTAGAGAACAGCTGTCTGAGCTTGTGCCGACAACTCATCAGATGAAAGGGTTGGAAACGGTTTATGCACGTGAGATGGGGCTCGATTCGCAGACAACTTTTATCGTCGGGGCAAGTGATGGCGTACTGTCCAATCTAGGTGTTAACGCGATTGAGCCAGGAGTCGTAGCTGTGACAATCGGGACGAGTGGAGCGATTAGAACGGTAGTCGATCGTCCGGTTACAGATCCGAAGGGACGTACATTCTGCTATGCGCTAACAGACAAGCATTGGGTCGTAGGCGGGCCTGTAAACAATGGCGGCATGCTGTTCCGCTGGGTGCGCGACGAGCTTGCAGCATCGGAAGTAGAAGCAGCGAAGCGCCTTGGCATCGATCCGTATGATTTGCTGACGCAAATCGCAGAGCGGGTGCGACCGGGATCAGATGGATTACTGTTCCATCCGTTCTTCACAGGTGAGCGTGCTCCGCTCTGGAATGCGGATGCGAGAGGCTCCTTCTTCGGCTTGACGATGCATCATCGCAAAGAGCATATGATTCGTGCGGTATTGGAAGGGATCATCTTCAATCTGTACACGGTGCTCTTAGCCATGGAAGAGCAGATCGGCAGACCTCATCGTATTCATGCGACTGGAGGCTTTGCTCGTTCAGAGCTGTGGCGTCAGATGATGGCAGACATTTTCGATCAGGAAGTGGTCATTCCAGAAAGCTATGAAAGCTCCTGTTTAGGTGCTGTCGTATTGGGACTCTATGCAACGGGTAGAACAGATTCGTTGGATATTGTTTCGACGATGGTAGGTGCATCCCATGAACACAAGCCGGTGAAGGAGCATGCGAAGCTGTATCATCAGCTGCTTCCGATCTTTATTTCCCTTCCTCGCAGACTGGAAGAGGAGTATGCGGCGATGGCAAAATTCCAGCGCAATTTGTTGGAGGAGTAGCCTAGCAAATTAGTAGTAATGTCAGATAGATGTATCGTTAATTCAACATATACGTAAAAATAGGGCTGTCTCACGTGGGATCTGTCCTCCAGAATGTTAGCCAGTTTGGATAGGTACTAACAAATGGAGGCCCCACGAAGAGACAGCCCTTGTTGTTGAGAGAAGCATGGTTCTAGCTCTTGACTATAGCTTGTTAATTTGTAAGTGTCGACCAACGTTTCTTCCCATAGTTCCAAATCAAACAAACGATATGCCAAGCCGCTATAGCAAGCAATCCCATCATTATTCCCAGCGCCATTCCTAAGCCTACACGAATAAAGGAAATGATAAGCGGTGTATGCAGATGAGCGAATGTGTTGACGAGAGAAATTTGACCAATGATGCTAATCGCGAAAATGATAATGCCAGCCTTCACCCTGCTTAATGCTAAATAAGCACCGAGGAAGAAGAGTGGATAGGCAAATAAAAATTCTTTTAGACGTGGACGGACGCCAAGCGTTTGCTCTAACAACGCACGGAACAATAACTCGATCGGTGAAACGACGCCAGAGTTTCCTGTGCGAATAAAATAATAAAGAAGAAATACAGAGCAGGCTGCTGCAATTACGCACCAAAGTATGGTGATCGGCGTTAGTAAAATACGCTTAACAAATTGAGCTTTTTCTCGTAAAGACAGCTCGTTTTTATCGAAAAATATTACATAAAGTGCGACAAAGCCTATTGGAATAATACTTGCCAGCCCTACACCCTGGAACTGATCGACTTTTAATAGAAATACGATGTCATTTAGTAAACTGAAGATTACCATACCGCCGATAAGAGATATGATCGAAGTACGGATAAATAGAGTTACACCTGTTACAATGCGTTGTGCAGGAGATAGGGAGAAGCTTTGTTTCTTGCGCAGTGTGCGGATGGCCAAGATGAGAGCAACTGTAGGTGCAGCGGTGCAAGCGCCTAACGCAATTATTTTATACAGCCACAATGGCGACAGTATATAAAGTCCTGCAGAGGCAACAACGCCTAACACTAAACTTGGCAGAAGGAGGGCGGGATAAAAGCATCCTACCAGTAAAGCAATGATAGCAATACCGACCCCAATCATAAGCCACTTCCATAGCAACTGCATAGGAACTTCTTTTGCCTCAAATACAGGGGCCTGTCCAACTTGAATGCTGAACTTTTCTAGTCGGGCAGTCACACTTTCTTCTCCATTCAAGATTGAATACAACGGTTCTAGTGGATTGTCATAGGTTCCAGTACTTGCGCTAACAGCTGGTTTGGCGGAGATAAGGATGGTGCGGATATTGCGATCTTTTACAGCTAGAACAAGTCGATCTGTAAATCTTGTCTTGAGTGCTTCAAGCTGCTTGTCATTAAGCGTGCCCATCAGTTTACCCGAATCGAAATCACTGAAAATATGTGTGCGGATAATCTGATTATCGAGTTTGGAAGCGAGTGACTGCAATCCGATGGGCTCGGTTTTTTGCAATTCGGGCAGGGCCAGTTTTAGGCCGTGTTTAAGCATTAGCTCAGCTGTAAGCTTAATATTGTTATCCTGTTCTTTGATAGATTTCGAAACACCAGGGACGGCTTCTCCATCGATGACAAGTGTGGTTACTCCATAATTACGCAGCATCGCTAGGGACTTGTCGAGCGCATTAGCATCAAATGGACGACGGTTCGAAATGTAAGCAATCACTTCGAATTGCTGATGCTTTAGTATTTGCAAAGTAGTAGGGTCATAATCGAGCGGCATAATAGTAGCATCTTTGATGGGCATTTCTAAAATGAGTCCATCTTGTTCGTTAAACGTCCAAGGATGGGTCTTGATATTCAATCGCTGTGCTTGTTGTTCGATGAACATCATCGTATACGCTCGTGTGTACGGATCTGTAAAAAGGATGTAGGTGAAGTTCTCTTGAGGTGAAATCGGTTGAGAGGTCAATACGCTGACTTCGCGTGAGGAGTACATATCTATTCTGCGGCTTAAGTTCAGCTCTTGAAGTGTGCTTTCATGTATCGCAATAGCGTTAATGCCAGCCTCCTTCATGTTATTCAGCTGTTCTTGGATAAACGAAGTAGGGTGAAGCTCTGAATCTGACATTTGCAGCAGATCTCGATAATGCATAACGAATTGAACGTTGCGTGACGTGTTTTCCGTTGCCACACGCTGATAAGCTAAGGGGATACTAGCCAGCATGCCAATGATGACAAAACACCATATCCATCGTGTTAGCCTATCATTTCGAGATAGGTTCATATTATCAACTCCAATGCATGATGAGGTTGTTCTACATTTGGATTGTAATGAATATCAGCTAAGATGTCTACATTTACCATAATTATTGTTGTTTATATATAACCGCTCGTTCTCCCGCATTCATGTGAAAATTGCAATAAATCAACTTTTGAGTAGATGTCACATTGGTGTAACAGAAGCGCATTATGATGAATGCGAGGTGAAAATATGAAATCTACTAGCAAATCAAAATGTAGCAAATTGTTATCGTCGATAAAAATGAAAAAGCACACATTCGCTTTACTAGCGATATGCCTTATGTTTACCGCAGGATGTACGTCTACGGCAAAGCCAACAAGGCCTGTTCCAGCACCAGACAACCAAACGGAAATACAAGTGGAAGAGCAGTCCGGGAAAATTACTTTTTGGAACGAGCAGCGTAAAGGTACGAATTTTATGAACTCTAATTCGCTTCCGGATAATTATACGGCTGCCAAAGAAAGCAATATCGAGTTCGTTCGTCTTGCACCAGACAAATGGGGCAAGGACCCGGACATTTTCTTTAAGGACCAGCCTGACCCTGAACCAGAGAAAGATTTCCTCATTGGCAGCGCGAACGGATATGAAGGCATTGTAGAAGAGGACTTTGTTAGACTGAAAAAAGATCTGGATGATGCGGCAGCGCGTGATATGAAAGTGGTAGTTAGCGTCTTGAGTCTTCCAGGTGATCGATGGCGCCAATTCAATAATCGCTCCAATGATGATCGCATTTGGCAGGATGAAAAATATCATGAGCAGGCAGCTCAGTTTTGGAAAGCTCTCGCGACCCGTTTGAAGGATCACCCAGCTGTTGTCGGCTATAACCTGATTAATGAACCGCATCCAGAGACGGCAACGAAGTTCCATGATTTTTGGACACAGAATTATAAGGCGTGGTACAGTAAAGTTGAAAATTCGGCTGCTGATTTAAATAAGCTATATGATACGATTTTGAAGTCCATACGAACGGTAGATACGCAAACGCCTATTATTTTGGATTCTGGTCTTTATGCCACACCGTGGGCATTCTCTTACTTAAAGCCAATCGATGATGAAAAAGTACTGTATGCTTTCCATATGTACGAGCCGTATGAGATGACGAGCCAAAATAAGCGTAAGGGCTTTACTTACTCTTACCCAGGAAAAGTAAAGGTAGGGGAAAATAAAGAGGAAAAAGAGTTTAACCGTGAGTCGTTGAAGCAATTTCTAGATCCCGTTGCGAAATGGGCAGCTGAGCATCAAATTCCGGCTAACCGTATCATTGCTGCTGAATTCGGCATTAACCGAATGGTAAGTGGTGCTGACCAGTACTTGGCTGATTTGATTTCTATTTTCGATGAGTATGGATGGCACTGGTCCTTCTATGCATTCCGTGAAGATACATGGGAAGGTATGGATTACGAACTTGGTACTGACAAGCCTCATTGGAAATACTGGGAGGCACAAGAAAAAGGGGAGCCCTATGTATACGGAAACGATGATAGCCCGATATGGGATGTACTTAAACAGGAACTGAACAAATAGTAAGTAGACATAGAATTCGTACTGGTGCGGAGGAGAAACCATGATCAATAAAACGATTTTAATTACAGGTGGCACGGGTTCTTGGGGCTATGCGCTTGTGAACAAACTATTGGAGATGAATTCGGGGGAAATTCGCATCTTCTCACGTAATGAAGCATTGCAAGTGGAAATGAAGCAGCATTTTCGTAATTCGTCCCAGTTGAAGTTCATCATTGGAGATATTCGGAACAAAGATGAGTTGATGCTAGCGTGCCAAGGTGTAGATTACATTTACCATACGGCTGCGCTCAAACATGTTCCGATTTGTGAACAGCAGCCAGATATGGCGTTTAAAATAAATGTTATCGGTACACAGCATGTTATTGATGCGGCAATTGCGAATCAAGTTAGCAAAGTCATATATGTATCAACGGATAAAGCATCAAATCCATCTAATACGTACGGAATGACGAAAGCACTTGGAGAACGTCTTATCATTCATGCGAATGAAAAAAATACGGCAACGAAATTTATATCCGTACGAAGCGGCAATGTGCTGGGTTCGACAGGAAGTGTAATTCCTATCTTCAAGCGCCAGATCGAACAGAACTTGGATGTTACGATTACCGATATGCGTATGACACGATTTTTTATTGCTTTGGAAGAGGCAGTAGACATGCTGCTAACGGCAACAGAGCATGGATTTGGAGGCGAGATATTTGTTTCTAAGATGCCTGCCTGCAAAATTTCCAACATCGCGGAAGTGTTAATGGAGCAGCAAGAAAAGTCAGATTTACAACTTATAGAGACAGGTGTTCGTCCAGGGGAAACGCTGCACGAGATGCTTATATCAGAGTGCGAAAGTGAAACATCGATTCATTTCGATGATAAGTACTTTGTCATCCTGCCGAATTTTCCAATAATGGGGCTGCAAGAACATTATGAACGATTTGAACGGGTTTCCTTTGACAAATACGACTCGGAACATATGCTTATGAGCAAAAGAGAAACGGAAAAAATGCTACGTTCAGGCGGTTTTCTATGAAAAGAAAACGAATCCTATTTACCGGTGGCGGGACAGCAGGGCATGTGACTGCCAACACGGTACTTATGCCGAAATTTAGGGCCAATGGCTGGGAACTGCATTATGTTGGCTCTGAGCACGGCATTGAGCGTAAGATGATTTCAGAATATGAACATGTGAAGTATCACGGTATTTCCACAGGCAAGCTAAGAAGATATATGTCTTGGAGCAATATTACGGATATTTTCAAAGTGCTGAAGGGCATTGTTCAAGCTTATTTTATTGTTAGAAAAATAAATCCTGATATTGTGTTCTCGAAAGGAGGCTTCGTATCGGTGCCTGTCGTCATCGGTGCGCGTCTCCGAAGGGTGCCCATCGTTATTTATGAACCGGATGTGAACTTGGGATTAGCCAATCGTATTTCCTATACATTTTGCACGAAGATGTGTACGACATTTGAGGAAACGGCAGTGCAATATCCATCGAACAAGACGGTCCACGTCGGTGCTATTGTTAAAGAAGAGCTGCAGCAAGTTAGTGCTGAGCGTGGGCGAACAGCTTGTGAGTTTACGAAGGACAAGCCAATCTTACTTGTTGTTGGCGGCAGTCAAGGGGCTCAGCGCATAAACGATATCGTGCGAAGTACGCTGCCGTATTTGCTTCTGCACTTCCAAGTGATTCATATTTGTGGCGCAGGCAAAGTGGACAGCACAATAAACCACAACGACTATAAGCAGTTTGAGTTTGTTGGTCAATTGTATCCCGATCTCGTCGCGATGGCTGATGTAGTCGTGTCCCGGGCTGGCTCCAATACGCTCCATGAACTGTTAGCACTTAGGAAACCGATGCTGCTTATCCCTCATACGGTAGGTGGGGCGAAAACGGGACAGTTGATCAATGCGAAGCATTTTTGTGATAAAGGGTACGCCGCTATGATACGTCAGGAAGAAATGACAGAAGAGCAATTTGTCCGTGCTGTGCTTGATGTGTATGAACAGCGTGAATGCTATATAGAAGCAATGAGGCAAAATGTAACAAATCAAGCGGTGGATAAGTTAATAGCTCTGATTGACGATGTGCTGCAGCAGTAGCAAGTTGACAGAATCGTCGCTATGAATTATCTTTAATTCAAGATAATTTAAAGCGAGGAGATTTTGTTATGATATCGATAGATGCAACACAACTTTCAGATAAAGATGCTTACAAGCTGCTAATTGGCAGTGTTGTGCCAAGACCAATTGCTTTTATTACGACCCTGTCTCAAGAAGGCGTATTGAATGCAGCTCCGTTTAGTTATTTCTCCATCGTATCCAGCAATCCGCCGATGCTTTCTGTATCGGTCCAACGCAAAGTGGGCGTGATGAAGGATACAGCGAGAAATGCGATTGAGTCTGGCGAGCTTGTGATTCATATCGTCGACGAAGCAGTCGTAAAAGCTGTCAACGAGACTGCGGCGAATTTGCCACCAAACGAGAGTGAAGTTGAGCGTGCTGGCTTAACTCCGATTGAGAGCGAATCGATTCGTGTTCCTGGGATTGTTGAATCTAAAATTCGCATGGAGTGCGTGCTGGAGAAGTCCATCCCTCTGGGTGGTACAGATGAAACTCCTGCATGTGACCTGCTAATTGCGCGTGTCGTTCGTGCGCATGTAGCGGATGATATCTACGAGGACGGACGTATTGATGCAGAGAAGCTGCAGCCTGTGAGCCGCATGGCCGGAAGCTATTATTCGTCGTTAGGGAAACTGTTCTCTATAGAGCGTCCGCAGTGAATAATTGATAATACCTTTTAGAAGGCCAAGTGTTTGATATACTTGGTCTTTTCTTATATTCCTAAACTTAGTTATGGTATCATAGCTTATGATGTCTAATACACAGCAAACTAATTTCTAAGAGGTGGCACATGTCGATAGAGAGAAACGGTCATGTTTTAAAATACGAGGATGGGCGTTATTACATAGAAGAGGCGCCATATGCGACGGAAAAGCTTGATGAAGCGAAAATATATACGAAGTATTTTGACCTAGTGGAGGCACAGGGTGCTGCGCTTCGCCATACAGGTGAAGCAGTCAAAATCACTGCGGTTTCCTTTTATGTATGCAACATAGCTGAAAAGTAAGCTAGTACAATAAGCAATGGCCCTTTATATAACTTGATATCGAATAAGAAAATCCTTCAAGGAAATAGTAAAGAAATAACATTTCAGGAAGTGGGGCTTATCATGTCTAAGAAGATTGGGCTTATATGCGGAAGTTTGCGAAAACAATCATACAATCGCATCATTGCAAAAATGATTGCGGATTTGAATGTTCCGGCTGCTTTTCATTTGATTGAGATTGGTGATCTCCCTTTATATAACGAAGATTTGGAAACGGGTGAGCTACCAGCATCTGTAGTGACGTTTAATAATGGGATCCGAGATGCGGACGGAATCGTGATTGTCACACCAGAGTACAATTCCGGCATTCCCGGGGTCCTCAAAAATGCGTTGGATTGGGCATCACGCCCGCCAAGATCCGGAGCTTTACAGGGCAAGCCAGTAGGCATTATTGGAGCGACACCAGGTGGATTAGGTACGGCATTAGCGCAAGTACAGCTTCGACATACGCTTGAAGCGATGCAAGTTCCTTGTCTGCCATTTCAAAAAGTACGTATTTCACAGGTACATGAGAAAGTAAATGCCGAGCTGAAAGTCGTATCGGATGAACGTACGAAGCAGAACATTCAAAGTTACATCGAGCATTTTGTAAAATGGATTGAACATCGCTCCAATTAAAGGCTCATAGTCACAGGCAAGACACGACTAAGACGAGAAATGAAAAGAGGCATCGACTAGCATATAACATGCAGTTGATGCCTTACTTTTTTGCTCGTTTTTTTACAATGGTCATGATCAGCAGGATCAATGGAATGATCGTCGTTGGTATAAGACTTGTGTAAGGATAGGTTGTATAGTCAAATTCAATAATACTGGCTGAGCCATTGGCAAAGCTTTTTTCGCTCAATCCGAACAAGAGTAATGCTGTCGGTATATGGAGCCATTTCGTATCAGGCAAAGAAAATAAATATTGAATGCACCTCATAGCCACATATAATGCGAGTATGCCTTCAAATATAACGAGCATGGTCCAAAAGCCTATTGATACAATTTCAAATCGTTCAATGTCATCCCCGATTCGAACCATACTAATAGCCGTAAAAAATGGATACGTTTTAATCGAAGCTAAGTAAGGGTTAATAGAGCCTATTGTTAAATAAGTGGCGCTGAAGAAATAGATCCCTGCCAAAATAATGGCGATCATCGAATTTCGTGAAACGGCTTCCTTGTCTTTGACACGAGCAAACACAGCCGCGAACACAATAACTTTGCTAAATGGAAACGCGTACGTGCTTAATGATGTATATGCGATCTCATTCCATGAACGTTGAAACATAGGCAAGAATGGGTTTATATCGATGATGCTAGCTATTAATACACATACCGCAGTTAGTGAAATAACAGCTAGTGGCAGTATAATTTGAGCGGCTCTGCCTATCGTTTCAAGTCCTAAATAAGCAGCATAGGTTGTAACGATAAAAATGAGCAGATTAAATACATAGCTCGGTGTTTTTGGCATAATAGCCGTCGTATAGAAGACGGTCAATGCTTTACTCGTTAGCATACATAACTCAAAGCAATAGTAGAGGAAAATGATCATTAAACCTTTCCCAATCCATTTCCCAACCAATTGCTCGGTGTATTCAAATATCGTTTGTTCTGGGAATTGTCGTTGTATGTATAGCAGAATCCCTAACAATAATAAGCTGCCAAGCGTCGCAAAAAGAATAGACATCCAAGCGTCTGTACCCAACATTTTAATTTCCAGCATATATAGCGTAGCAAATCCTGATAAATAGGTGAAAATCAAATACCCGAGTTGTAGTGACGAAATTTTACCATTGTCGCCCATGAAATGTACTCCCTTAAATTAATGTCCTAATACATGCTGTCTGATGTAATCCGAGACAGGACGATATAGCAATCGATCTATGCTCTCGGGGGTAGGCATTGGCCAATCCGCAATGATGGCGACCGTATACATGATTCCTAATAGAGAAAGGGCTGAAAAAACAAACAGTCTGCGATTCTCATGCCTCTTCCGTAAATGAACAATAGCTCCAACCATATAAGAGACAAATAGGATCAGCATGATGTACAGCAGGTTCACAAACTTCGCTCCATTCTACTACTGAACATTACCGGTATTCCATATTGTTAGATTGACCGTGACATGTACAGGCATTTTTTTAAATACATCATTCCACTTCGGCTGTATTTGTTTCCATCTATCAGGATGATGCTGATAAATGTGGTTCCCGAAACCCAAATAATCTACATTCACTTTACTTTGTGCCGTTGTAATGACGCTTTGGATGTCCTGTTGTATCGTTTTCTTGATAATATTTTCTAAAGTGGGTATGTTCATTTGATTTGCAGTTTGATTATGCTTAAGTTCATTAATCATGCAGGTAAAGTCAAAATGAATATCCATTTCTGGTTGATCACCAACAAAGTAAGAGCGAATTTTCCTCGACTTAATGGCGACCTGAGCCGTAATGCTGTCAAAATCATAATCCTGATCCTTCACAACAAAGGTAGCTTGAACTTTGTCTTTGTCCGGATCCGTCAATAAACGCACGATTGCAGTTTCATCGCTAGAGAGCCAGTTAACGAACGTTCCCTTTTGTAAAAGAGCCGATCCATGCAACGCCAGTACGGGTTCTGACTTTTCTCTAGGCGTTCTCGTAACGACTCGCCCTGTTATATAGCCTTGTGTTGTATTTGCATTTTTGTTTATCAAATCTTTTACGGAAATACCTAAGCTGTTGCCCGTTTCATCTTGATTGCGTATCATACCAAACAGTTCATTAACGACTAGATCTTGCGTTTCCGGCTTCGTTTTCAATATTTGATCTGCATTCACGTCACTAATCAGAACAAGGCTTGTACTTCGAATTTCTCGATTGCGTTGTAAAAAATCAATAATTTCGGGCAGCGAATGACGAGCCGCATCTCGACTGATGATAAAAATGCGATTATGGAACCAAAACAACTTTTTACTAGCCCGATATCGTAAATGTTGGGCACTTTCCATTATCGAGTCACCCGTAGCTGAGCCGAACCATTCGTTGAGTGAATCTTGCTGCGTTGCGTTGGTTCCTTTACTCGTAGGCTGAAGCGTATATACGGTAATTCGATGCTTGTTCGTATCTTTATCCCAATCGATTCCGGTTGCCATGACGATCGAAACTTGATTCAGCTCACGAATGTCTGAGGAGCAGCTAGGCAATAAGGTGAGTAAGCACAAGCAGAATAAAGCATAGGCAGCGAAACGGCGATCCCATAGCATAATGTTACTCCTTACTTTTCGAATACTCGTCTAACTGATTCGTTTGGTATTCCGAAAGCGATGTGGTGCTGTCCTTCCATTCTCTTAATTGGTAAGGAACAATAAATATGTTCTTGAACCAGCTTTTCCAGTGCATAGGGGCAACTGGAGACAAGAGAGGTGCTCCAAATGAACGCAGTGAGCTTACATGTAAAATAAGCATAAGACTGCAAATGGCAATGCCAAACACCCCTGTAGCAGCCGCAATAAACATAATCGGAAATCTCATGATTCGAAAAGCAATTGCCGCATTGAACGCAGGAATCGCAAACGAGGCAATGCCTGTTGTAGCAACAACGATAACCATTGGCCTTGATACGATGCCAGATTGAACCGCTGCTTCCCCGATAATTAATGCTCCAACGATACTTATCGTCTGTCCTACCGTACGAGGCAAGCGAATGCCAGCTTCACGCAGCAGTTCGAACGCAATCTCCATAATTAACGCTTCAATAAACGTCGGGAATGGGACGCCGGACTTGGCCGCACTGAAAGTTAGCAGCAGCGGTGTCGGGAGCATTTCCTGATGAAAGGTTGTAAGCGCCACGTACAAAGAAGGCCCTAATAAAGAAATGACAAGCGCAAGAATCCGTAAAGCTCTAGTTATATTTGCAAAATAAAAGCGTTCGTAATAATCCTCACTTGCCTGTAAAAAGTCTGTAAACAGTGTAGGGATAATAAGGACGGAAGGTGTCCCATCTACCAAAACAACAATTCTACCTTCATTCAATGCAGCAACAATCCGATCAGGACGCTCTGTCATCGCCATTTGTGGAAATGGTGTATACACATGATCCTGTATCTGTTCTTCTAGCTGAGCACTCTCGATTAACATATCCAGCTTGACTTGTCCGATTCGTTTTTCAAACTCCGCGAGCACCTTTTTATCTACAAGATGATGCAAATAAACTGCCTGAACTTCCGTATTGCTGTTGCTGCCAATGATGTATTTTTTCGTTTTTAAATAGGGTGTTTTTAAGCGTCGATAAATCATGGCAAGATTCGTTTGAATTTGCTCGGTAAAGGATTCTCTCGGTCCTCTCACAACAGGCTCTGTTTTCGATTCTTCGATGGATCGTGTTTGGTAGCCTGGGATAGGTATGCCGTATGCTTCTTTTTTTCCTTGTACAAAGCAAATGAAACCAGCGTTAAACAAGAAGGACGCGATAGATTGATGATCAGTAAACGTCTGTACGGTACCCATAGCTGACAAGCATTCCATAATCGTGTCTTCGTTTATCGCGTCTATGTTCAGTTGGAGCAGCTGTGTGTTCAAATGTTTCTCGTCGATCAGAATATCCAAATAGCATATAGCTAGGGTTGATTCTGTATCCATAGCTTGCAGGATACGGTACTTATAGTTGGAGTTGTCCGTAAAAAACGTAGACAATGCCGCTAAATTGACATCGACTTGTTCGTCAACGTTCGTTTGCTCTCGTACTGCTTTCACATTAGCTTTGTTAGGCATATTTGGATCACCTCACCAAATATGGTTCTTCAAGCACAGTGGATTTATGCAAATGTAAGTCCATGCCAGCGATTTAAACAGTGGTGAATTTGTGTGAAGCGGACAGAATCATCATTTCTTATAGAATGAGATTCTCTTTTTTTCTTGTCGAATCGTTTAGTAGAGCAAAACTATAAAAATGCATCAGTTTACAAAAAAATTAAATAGTGACAACGAGCCGTCTATCAAATTATAATACAGGTGTTAACTAATATATGGAAATGAGGGATATGACGTACGCTTTATCTCGTTTTTAACCGTATTATTGTAAGCGCTCTATTTATTGGCGATCAGATTCTAGCATTCGACTTTTTCAACAGGTATCGCAGTTTTATTCTGTACGAAACCATCTAGAATGTGCGAGAGAAACCAAAAATGTAGAGGAGGCTCATTATGAAATCGAAGAAACAATCATCACAACGTAAAAATATGGTGCGTAATATTAGTGCAGTGCTTGGTGCAGCTATGATCGTATCCACTCCAGTTGCAGGAGCAGCAGAGTATGTAGCATCGAGCAATTCCTTCGCTGTAGCGCAAGTTACGGCACCTGCATGGAATGCGAGTACGGCCTACAGTGCAGGCGCTAAAGTAAGCTATAATGGTAAAACTTATGAAGCGAAATGGTGGACGCAAGGCGAAAATCCCGAAAGCTCTAGTGCTTGGAAGCTGGTTACTACTGAGCCAAACCCAGGCGGTGGAAATGATACAGTAGCTCCAAGTGTACCAGGGGGACTTGTCTCATCGAACCCAACCGCAACATCCCTCACATTGTCTTGGACAGCAGCGACAGACAATGTTGGCGTAGCCAAATATGATATTTTTAGAAATGCGGTCAAAGTAGGTTCTTCAACGACTACTTCTTATACAGATACAGGCTTAACGGCTAGCACGGCATATAGTTATTCAGTTAAAGCATTAGATGCCGCAGGTAACGCTTCGGCTGCAAGCGCAGCGCTTTCCGCAACAACATCGGCACCTGGAAATGGAGAAGGTCCATTACTCCCTGTAGGTGGCAGCCGTGTCATTACAGATCAGCAAATCCAACAAACATGGGGCGGCATTGATCCACAGTATTCACCAGATCAAGCGGCTCAAGCTGTAAATTCTGCTCTTCCTAAAACCGAATATGAAACGTTGTTCCCACTGCGCACAGGTACGCCAGGATGGCATCAAAAAGCAGCAGGTAAACCATATTACAAGCCTGGACAAACGGACTACTACTCTTATGATAATTTGATCGCGGCTGTTCGCGATGTAGCTAACATTAAATATAAAGAAGTTTACCGTGGACCTAGCAACTGGACAAAGCAAATTTGGCGTTTGGATAAGACTACGAAGACAGAAACGCTCTTATTTGAAGAAAAAGAGTTTAACGCGGAATGGAACATCGGTAAGCCGACACGTTCAAGAATCGTTGATTTTGGTACGTTCTTAAAAGAAGGAACAGAAGTAAACCGTAAACGTGAGCTTGCTGCTTTCTTGGCGAATATTTCGCATGAAACAGGTGGCGGATGGCCAGGTGCCCCAGGTGGAGAACTAAGTTGGGCGCTATTCTTTAACGAGGAAGTTAAATATGTAAACGGTCAAGGCGGCATTGGATATGTGCAAAGCAACAGCGATTATCCGCCAGTGGCTGGTAAATCCTATCATGGTCGCGGTCCAATCCAGTTGAGCTGGAACTACAACTATGGCTTGATTGGCTCTATTATTTTCGGAGATAAAAATGTGCTGCTGAATAATCCAGAGAAAATTACGGATGATGGCAGACTCGGCTTTATGACAGCGATTTTGTTCTGGATGACGCCGCAAGATCCTAAGCCTTCTTGTCATGACATTATGGTTGGTAATTATGTACCGACAGCAGCGCAGCTTGCTAAAGGACTCGTACCTGGCTTTGGTGCTACGATCATGGTTATTAATGGAGCACAAGAAGGTAACCGCGATGAAACTGATGTTCGTGTAGGCCGCCGTGTAGCTCACTACATTGAGATTACAGGTCGTGCAGGTGTTAATATTCAAGGCGAGAAGTTGAATACATTAGGTATGCAGGCATTTTAATCTATCATTTATAGTATCGAGAGCGACGGGGAAACCCGTCGTTTTTATTTTGACACGATAAGTTGGTCGTTTATAAAAGGGAGATATATTTGCAATAAAATAAGCGAGGAAGCCGCAGTTGGCTCCTCGCTTACGCTCGTTTATTTAAATAGAACGCTTGATTACATTATTGCGAAGTAGAACTGCGTGCTGCAGTTTTTGATTGAGGTTTTCTTAACCCCGTCATAATATGCCCCATAGGTAGTTTGGACAGCACATAAGTGAGCATGACGGATAAGAACGAAGCAAATATAAAGGCAATAATGGTCCGCAGCGTTACATTGATATAACCAGTGAAATAGTCAGGCAGCCAGTAGGATAGTCCCAGCACAAATGCATGTACGAGATACGCACCATAAGAATAATGACTAATAAACGTAACGATACGACGAGTACGATTGTTCGCAATGCTGCTTATACGCATGCAAAATAAATAAGTAGCAAATACAGAGCTTACCAAAAATATCGCCGTGACAGGTCGCAGCAGAAGCAACTGGCTGTATTCTGTCTTCAGCGCTGGAAGCAGCTCGAAACTCGAAATGGTACGATACGCCATAACACCACTCATCACGATAAATATGGAATATATCCATTTAGCGTGGCGATTTAACCATGCTCTCCAGTTTGTTATCGTCAGACCAGCCAATGCACCAAGGACAAAGTAATAGAAGAAGTTAAGTGCATTTCGATCCGCATATTTCGTTAAAATAGGTGTAATCAACGGGATGTTCCAACGAGCAGCCGTTACATGAATAGGATAAGTCATCAACACGATATAAACGATCCCGAGTACTGCGAAAGCGGAATACACAGCGATTGGTGTACTAATCCATCTCTTTGCTTGCATAATGATGTAGCGGTATATAGGAAACGTAATATACAGCTGAATAATCATAATGACATACCAAAGATGATAAGATGCTTTCCCCGTCAGAAATACTTCTCCGAACCTGTTAACTGCAGATAGGACGTCCATATGATTTTGAAATAGTAAATAAACAAATGACCAAAATAAATATGGCATCATAATATCGCTAAACCGCTTCTTAATAAATGTCCAGTAATTCAGACGACCATCGTAATTATAAAATAAAACGAGTCCTGTAACGAAAATAAACATCGGGACGGCAAACTTAGAAAGAAGCAGTAAAAATGTGAAGGCCACACCATCTGCTAAGTTGGCTTCAGGGACAAAAATGTAATGTCCGATTGCGTGCTGTAGGACGACAGCGAGAAACGCAAATGCTCTAATATAATGGATTTCTTCGATATGTTCTTTTTTCATTGTTACATTATAACCAGAAATGATGGTGGACACTAGTCGAATTTTCGTCAAAAATGATTCCTATTTTGTTGCTGTATATACCTAATAATTGTGAATATCTTTTGAAAGTACACAGATGTGAGTGCTTATAGAGGCTGTTGAAGATTGACGAAAATGGGGTAGTATGATAGGTTAAACTCGACAATGATAATCATTATCAATTAGATGTTATACATTCGCTTTTTTAATCACGCAGTTGATCAAATTGATGCAGAGGTGGTTATACATGAGTTTACAAATAGAGCTGCAACTAAATAAAAGCACGGTTGCTTTAGGTGATAGCCGCAAAACCAATTTAGCAGAAGTGAAGGCATTCATTGATGAGCACTATGATGAGGCGATCTCGATTGGTATGCTTGCTGACATGGCTAATGTGTGTCCAAAGTATTTTGTTGATCTGTTCAAAAAGACATTTGGGCAAAGCACAATGGATTATGTAACGAATGTGCGAATCAATCATGCGAAACGACATTTAGTAGAAACGGACTGTTTGCTGCGTGATATTGCAGTCAAAGTAGGTTATAAAGATGAGTTTTACTTTAGCCGAAAGTTTAAAAAGGAAGTGGGCATCTCCCCATCAGACTTTGCCAAAAATTCACGCAGAGTGATCGCAGCCTACTCGGCTTCCATTATCGGATATCTGCTGCCATTGAACGTCATGCCTATCGTTGCACCACTTGATGCGAAATGGACGCCTTATTATTACAATGTCTATCAAGCCGAAGTTAAGTCTCATTTAAAACTTTCGGCTCCTTATCATGACAGCCATTTTGAAGAAAATGTAGATAAAGTGTTTCAAGCAAAACCTGATGCCATTATTGGAATGGATCATTTATCGGAAGAGGAAATAAACAAGCTAGATCAAATTGCTCCGGCGCTTATTGTTCCGTCACAAGAAGGATGGCGTGAGCAATTGAGAATGATAGCTGATTTCTTACATAGAGAGAAGCAAGCACAGCAGTGGATTGAGCAGTACGAACAACGAGTGGAATATGCACGTTCGCAAATTCAACCAGTGGTGGGTCAGGAGAGCGTGTTGGCACTGCGTATATTTGGGTCGAGCATCCATGTGTACAGCAATCGCGGATTAGAAGAAGTATTGTATCAAGACCTGCAATTGGAAGCGGCGTATGGAATAAACGTTAGAAATAATCAGGCAATAACGGTAGCTAAGTTGTTACAGCGCAATCCAGATCGGATATTTATAGCGGTATGCCCGGAAGCTGCTTCTCGCAGATACTGGCTTGGACTGCAGCATTCTATTGAATGGAGAAAACTAAAAGCGGTTGTTAATCGCAATGTGTACATGATTTCTGCTGATCCGTGGTTTGAATATTCACCACTTGGAATTAGTAGAATGCTGGATGAGACCTTACTGCATTTTACAGGAAATTGTCCAAATGGACTTCTGGATAATAGCCATGGTGTATTATTTGCTACTTAATATATACTCGACTTAATTGAGAATTATTATCAGAGAAGGGGATGAAGTATATTGGAAGGCTCGCTGAAAGGAAGAAATCCATGGAGGACCCGAGTATCAGCAATCATGTGTTCACTGCTCTTAGTCGGATTGCTAGCTGGTTGTGGTGATACAAGTAGTAAAGATGGCGAAGCTGCTAAACAAGCAAGTTCAAATACGTCCTCCTCGGAAGTTGCTCCTGCTGGGCAGCAAAATGGTACGCCTAGTGAGAGAACGATAACTGACGAGTTGGGCAATGAAGTGAAGCTCCCGACAGAAGTGAAGAGCGTCTTCGCACCGAACATGGAAGATTCGCTAGTAGCTATTGGAGTTAAGCCTGTCGCGCAATGGTCGAATGGCAAGCTGGGGCACTTTTATTTACAAGACCAGTTAAAAGACGTTCCTATGATCGATCTTTCGGGAGGTCTTCCGTCACCAGAAGTATTAATGTCTCATAATCCGGATCTGATTATCCTGCATACAGAGTCGTATGCCAAGGACGGTACATATGAGAACTATGCCAAAATCGCTCCAACCTATGTGTTCAAGAACGCAGCTGGAAACATTGAAAAGTCTCTCGTTACATTAGGAGATTTGCTCGGCAAATCTAATGAAGCGGATCAGGCTGTGCAAAATTATAAACAAAAAGTTAGCGATGCAAAAGAAAAGCTAAGCAGCGTCGTAGGAGATAAAAAAGTGGCAGTTATTCGTTTTGCACCAAGAGGTGTCAGCTTGATGGGCGGGCAATATTTCTGCGGATATGCGCTGCATCAGGACCTTGGACTAGGTATGTCCAAACTTGTTGAGAACAAGACTGCGGCCAACCTCTCCTTAGAAATACTGCCTGAATTGGATGCGGACTTTATTTTTGTCATCAATGCTTACGATCAAGGGACAGAGCGCATGACAGAAATGATGGCAAGTGATATTTGGAAGAGCATGCCGGCAGTCAAGAATGGTCATGTGTATGAAGTGAATAATCATCATTGGCTTGGAAGCGGGCTTGTCGCATATGAAAAAATCATTGACGATACCGTTCGACTACTAACGAGCAAATAGGAGGATTTCATGAGTAACGGTACGATTTCAACCGATGTGATACGGCGCAGCGTAGTATTGCCTTATGCGGAGCATTGGATCATGCGTTCCAAAGTAGAGCAGCGCACCTATCGGATTATAGCGGCAAAGCCATTAGGGGAAGCCCCACCTGAAGGGTACCCGGTTATTTATATGTTGGATGGAAATTGCGTGTTCAATACGATGGTGGAGGCGCTGCGATTGCAGTGTCGTCGGCCAGAAAAGACAGGTGTTACACCTGCTGTCATCGTCGGGATCGGCTATGAAACGGACAATCAGTTCTCTCCTGATCGCTTCTATGACTATACACCATTTCCGAACACGAGCATTTTGAATAAATCGGATGGTTCGCCGTTGCCAGAACAAGGTGGCGCTGAGGCTTTCCTACGTTTTCTCGAAGAAGAAGTGAAGCCTCAAATCGAAAGTGAATTCAACATCGATCGCAATCGACAGACGTTGTTCGGCCATTCACTTGGCGGTTTATTCACCTTGTACGCGATGTATAGCAGGCCGCATGCGTTCCAGTATTATATCGCAGGCAGCCCGTCTATTCATTGGAATAAGGAATATCTGCAGGAGTTGGAATCAGCATTTATCGATCGCATAAAGGATGTACCGCATCGTATTCGTTTGTTGCTGGGCGTAGGTGAATTAGAGAAAACGCATGTGGCTGGAAATTGTTCGAATGCGTGTCAACTCGCTGATCGATTGGCAGACTTGGTTGAGTACGGTGTACAAGCTGAATACAAGGAATTTGAAGGTGAGGGCCATGTATCTGTACTGCCTGTTCTTATAGCTCGAGCTTTGCGGTTTGCTTTGCATCCTAAGCAATAGGGAGGATTCGATTGTGGAGTATCCATGCATGGAAGGGAAAGTTGCACTCGTCACTGGCGCTGCTCAAGGTATTGGTGAAGCGATAGTTAAGGCTCTCGCAGAACAAGGCGCGATAATAGCAGCTGTAGATCGGAACGAGGCTGGCTTGAACAGCCTCGTAACTGATCTTGTCAGTGAAGGGGCAAGGGTGTTCCCTTATACAGTAAATGTAGGCGACAGCACTGAAGTTGAAGCTGCTGTCGAGCGAATCGAGCATGAGCTTGGTTCAATTTCCATACTTGCAAATGTAGCAGGTGTGCTGCGTATTGGACCCATTAGCTCCCTCAGTGATGAAGATTGGCTTTCGCATTTTACGATCAATACGAATGGTGTGTTTTATACTTCCCGTGCTGTTGTACGTCGTATGGCAAGGCGAAAGACAGGTTCTATCGTTACAGTTAGCTCAAATGCGTCAAAAGTCCCTCGCACACAAATGTCCGCCTATGTAGCTTCAAAAGCAGCTTCAACCATGTTTACGAAATGTTTGGCACTAGAATATGCAGCAGATAATATACGCTGCAACATTGTCTCACCTGGCTCAACAGACACAGAGATGCAGCGTCTGTTATGGAAAGATGAGAATGGTGCACAGCCCATTATCGAAGGATCTTTAGAGACATATCGTACAGGTATCCCGCTTCGTAAAATTGCTCTTCCTTCGGACATTGCAGATGCCGCTCTCTTTCTCCTATCAGAACGTGCTAAACATATTACCATGCATGATATTTGTGTGGATGGCGGCGCTACTTTAGGTATCTGAAGTCAACAGGTAATTACTGAATGCATCATTTTAGTACATTTATTAGCAGGAGGGAGATCGAAAAAATGTTGTACGTTGACACATTAACAGTGGCTGAAGCTGAACAACTCATCAAACAATACCGGACAGGATCGTCCTTCTTCTTCTCCTCACCACGTAAAACCTTGCTTACACAAGGGGAGTTTGCAAGATTAACGTATCCAGCAGCGTCGGAAGCCGTCACATTGCCTCAGCGAGTTGCCAAACTACTAGAAGATGCAAAACAAGCAGGGAGAACGCATTCTATCGTAGTTGGCGCAATTCCTTTCCATATCAACCAGCCGTCACATCTATTTATTCCAGCTACGGTTGAATCGTATGATGAGCTGCGGTTCTCATCAGAAGCAGCGCCAGAACGGCCTCAAATATCGAATTATGAAGTGCATCCAGTTCCAGCTCCAAAACAGTTCAAACAAGGTGTAAATCGATTGTTAGAGCTGTTTCAGCAAGGTGTACTTCAAAAAGCAGTGCTCTCCCGAACGCTGCATGTCTCTTTACCTCAAGCTTTGCAAATTCCTCAATTGTTAGCTCATTTAGCTTTTTATCATTCCCATGGGTATACGTTCGCAGTTCCATTAATACCTGAGCAATCATTAGCTTCAAATCATATTTCAGATCCAGAAATCTCGGCTAGAACATTGGTTGGAGCAAGTCCTGAATTGCTAGTTACGAAGAAAGGACTTCAAATTAAAGCTAATCCATTAGCGGGGTCAGCCGCACGCAGCGATGATCCAGTTGAAGATGAGCGGAGAGCTGCTGCACTGTTGGCATCCGTCAAAGATAGATACGAGCACGCGATCGTAATTGAAGCAGTTGCCGAGGCCCTGAAACCTTATTGCAGCAAGCTGGATGTTCCATCCGAGCCATCGCTTGTTCAAACGAAGGCGATGTGGCATCTATCTACCGAAATTAATGGAGTGCTGAAAGATGAATCGATCACGTCGCTTGATCTTGCTTTGGCGATGCACCCAACTCCAGCTATATGCGGAACGCCTACTGACTTAGCTAGAGATGTCATTCAAGAGATTGAGCAGTATGATCGCGAATTTTATACAGGTGCGGTCGGTTGGACCGATGAAAACGGAGATGGTGAATGGGCGGTAACGATTCGCTGCGCTGATACAGAAGGTCTATCGATGAAAGTGTACGCGGGAGCGGGAATTGTGGCAGGTTCTAGTGCTGAGGCAGAGCTTGCTGAGACTTCAGCGAAGTTCCGTACTATGCTGGCTGCGATGGGCTTGAAAGAATAAGAACGGAACGGACAAAGTGCTGGTTATAACATAGGAGGGATAATTGATGCTGGCAGGATGCCCAACATGGCCAGAAGAATTTGCAGCGCGATATCGTCAAAATGGTTGCTGGGAAGGAATAACATTCGGAGAAATGCTGAGGCAACGAGCCTTAACACTTGGAGAGCATATTGCTATTGTTTGCGGTGATCAACAGGTTAGCTATGCGGAGCTTGATCGTAGAGTGGATCGACTTGTTGCCGGATTGCGGCAATTAGGAATAAAGAAGAAGGATCGAGTCATCATTCAGCTTCCGAATATTGCAGAGTTTTTCGATGCGATCTTTGCGTTGTTTCGGATTGGAGCCTTGCCTGTCTTTGCTTTACCTGTTCATCGTGAAAATGAAATTGTTTACTTAAGTGAGTTCAGTGAGGCAGCAGCATACATCATCGCTGATAAGGATGCGGGCTATGACTATTGTGAGCTGGCGAAGAAGGTTAAGCAATCGGTTCCTACGCTTCGCCATGTCATAGTAGTAGGGAATCCGAGTTCGGAAGAGTTCCATGCCATGAGCGATCTTTATGTAAACGGGGAAGATGTGATTATGTCAGCGGGGGTTGACGGACCAAGCTCGAGCGATGTTGCATTTCTGCAGTTATCAGGAGGGACAACCGGACTGCCTAAGCTGATTCCGCGTACTCATGATGATTATATTTACAGTTTACGCATGAGCGTGGAGGTCTGTGAACTGCACAAAGATAGCGTTTATTTGGCAGTGCTGCCCATTGCGCATAACTTTCCGCTTAGCTCACCAGGCGTTCTAGGAACAATGTATGCGGGTGGAAAGATTGTGCTTGCTCGCAGAGCAAGTCCAGATGTCGCATTTCCACTTATCGCTAACGAAGGAGTGACAATTACAGCCCTCGTTCCGCCGCTCGCGATTGTTTGGCTTGATGCGGCCGAGTCACGCCGTCGTGAACTGTCGAAGCTTCAAATCCTCCAAGTGGGCGGAGCTAAGTTCAGCGCAGAAGTGGCCAAGCGGGTACAAGCTGTAATGGGATGCAAGTTACAGCAAGTCTACGGAATGGCAGAAGGACTGGTTAATTACACGAGGCTGGATGATCCATTTGAAATTATGGTAAGTACGCAAGGTCGTCCGATGTCTCCTTATGATGAGGTACGGATCGTCGATGAGGATGATAATGAAGTTGCAACTGGTAATGTAGGTGAGCTGTTGACACGAGGTCCCTATACTATACGAGGTTACTACAAGGCAGAGAAGCATAACGAGAAGGCCTTTACGGCAGATGGATTTTATCGTACCGGCGATCTTGCCAGTATGACCCCTGAAGGGTACTTAGTGATTGAAGGACGTTCGAAAGATCAAATTAATCGTGGTGGCGATAAAGTAGCGGCTGAGGAAGTGGAGAATCATCTTCTTGCACACCCAGCGGTACATGATGCCGCTGTTGTTGCCATGCCCGATGAGTTTCTCGGTGAGCGGACGTGCGCATTCATCATTGCTCACGATTCTGTAGTTACTAGTAACGAATTAAAGGCATTTCTCAGACAAAGAGGGCTTGCTGCTTATAAAATCCCGGATCGAGTTGAATTCATGGATGAGTTCCCGCAAACAGGTGTAGGGAAAGTAAGTAAAAAAATGCTGCGTGAGCTCATAGCCAATAAGCAGAACATGTTAACTCGTTAATCACTATTTATAAATTTATTAAATTGAATTTTTCAGTTCCTATCCTTTGATGTATACACTACCTACAAAAATTACACAGAAAAGAGGAGATATGATGGCTCTTCCTACTATATTGCCTTATCCAATGCCTTTGGAAAATGAGCTGCCTATGAACAAGGTGGCTTGGACAGTAGACCCTAATCGTACAGTGCTGCTTATTCACGATATGCAGCAATATTTCATAGATGCATTTACGCCCGACCAGTCACCTGTCGTGGAATTAATCAGCAATATTCAGAGACTGCGTGTTTTTTGTGCGGAGCAAGGTATTCCGGTTGTCTATTCTGCACAGCCAGGTGGACAGAGAGTGGAGCAGCGCGGACTGCTGCAAGATTTTTGGGGATCAGGCATTAATGATGGGCCGTACCAGAAAAAGTTTGTGGATGCCGTAGCTCCAAGTGGACAAGATATTTTGCTAACGAAATGGAGATATAGCGCGTTTCAAAAAACAAATTTGGCAGAAATCATGCACGAGCAAGGCCGCGATCAATTGATGATAGTTGGTATTTATGCACACATTGGCTGCATGCTAACTGCTTGTGAAGCATTTATGCAAGATATCCAGCCATTCTTTATTGCAGATGCACTTGCAGATTTCTCAGAAGAGAAGCATCGCATGGCACTTACCTATGCGGCTGAACGCTGTGCTGTTGTCCTAACAACGGATCAACTTATTTCATCGTCAAGTCATAGACAGGTTGCCGCTTCCGTCGAATGCATAGAAGCGGAGAGTGACGATAGTAGTGAACAGACCCATGTTCTTAATCCAGCTGTTGCTAATGCTGCTAAAGAAGAGCCCCCCTTACTGACCGAGCTGTCATTGCGAGAGGAAGTAGCAGCTTTATTACAAGAAGAGGCCTCCACTATAGGTGCGGATGATCATTTAGTAGAGTATTGGGGACTTGATTCCATTCGTATGATGAGTTTGGCAGAGCGGTGGCGTCGTGCTGGCATTCCCGTTAGTTTTGTGGAATTAGCGGAGCAGCCTACTTTAGCAAGCTGGTGGGAGTTGCTGTCGCAGAAAATAAACATGCCAATGCCTAATTATGATTACTATACCGTATAAAAGGAGATAACTCTATGCTTGAACAGAAGAGGGAACACTGGCCCCTGTCTGGCGCACAGGCAGGTATTTGGTTCGCACAGCAAATTGATCCAAGCAATCCGATTTTCAATACGGCAGAATGTGTGGAGATTCACGGAGCTGTAGATCCGATTCGCTTCGAGGCAGCGGTACGTCAAACTGTCATGGAAGCAGAAGCCCTTCATGTTCGCTTTGGGGAAGATGCGGACGGACCATGGCAGTACAGCGATTTATCTTCCAATTGGCCGTTTCATGTAATAGATGTAAGTGATCAGGTTGATCCGTGTTTCGCTGCACAATCATGGATGGAGCATGATACTGCACAAGCTGTGAATTTGAGTGTAGGTCCTCTATTTACGGAGGCACTCTTTAAATTGGCCCCAGATCGCTATTATTGGTATCAACGCATCCATCATATTGTAATAGATGGCTTTGGAGTGTCGCTCCTTATGCGAAGAGTGGCCCAAATTTATTCAGGGCTAGTAAACGGAGACTCTCTTGCGGAAGGGGGATTTGGTTCATTTCGTGCTAGCTTGGACGAAGATATGGCTTATCAAAATTCTGAGAAAATGGTGCAGGATCGGGAATTTTGGCTCCAGCGGTTTGCTGATGAGCCAGAAGTCGTAAGCTTAGGCGGACACGCACAATTAACCGCACGCAGCTTTTTGCGGCGCTCCGCAAAGTTCCCTGATTCACTGCTGCACAGCTGGCAGCACGCAGCCCAACTATCTGGTACAAGTTGGCCGGATGTTATTGTTGCAGCAGCGGCACTGTATGTACATCGTATGACGGGTATAAATGATGTTGTATTAGGATTACCTGTGATGTGTCGCTTAGGATCTTCCTCGCTTCGTGTCCCTAGCATGGTTATGAACTTGCTGCCACTGCGGATTCATATATCCCCAGCTATGAGTTTGGAGGAATTGTTACAGCAGGTCACACGAGAGATCAGAAGTATTAGAAGGCATCAGCGATACAGGCATCAAGATATACGCCGTGATTTGAAGCTGTTAGGGGATAACCGCAGGTTGTTTGGACCGCTTATCAATGTCATGCCATTTGTGGAGGAATTGAATTTTGGAGGACATGTAGGCGTGATGCGGAATATTGCAGCGGGCCCTGTGGATGATCTGACGTTCAACGTGCACGGTAGTCTGGATGGAAAAGGACTAAGCATTGATGTAGATGCCAATCCAGTGATCTACAGTGAAGAAGAAGTACAAGCACATTTGCAGCGCTTCCTTCAATTGTTGAACGATATCGCAGATATAGATCCTGCTGAACCAGTCGGACGTCTGTCCGTCATTTTGCCTGAAGAACGAAATAAAGTGCTGCATGCGTGGAATGATACGACCTTTATCCTTCCGCAAACGAGTGTTTCTGAACTTTTTGAGGAACAGGTTACTCGATCTTCAGTTGCTCCAGCGATCGTTTGCCAAGAAGCTGTACTCAGCTATGACGAGCTGAACAAACAGGCAAATCGCCTTGCTCATATGCTTATTTCACGAGGTGTAGGGCCTGATCGAATTGTCGCTCTTTCCTTGCCGCGTTCCGTGGACATGGTCATTGCCATTTTAGCTGTTCATAAGGCCGGAGCAGCTTACTTACCCATAGATCCAGATTACCCGAGTGATCGGATTATGTATATGGTTGAAGATGCGAAGCCGATGTGTCTTATTACCTCACAAGAGCTGACAGCGAACTTCGTAAATGTTATGGAAGATGACCAAATTGTGAAGCTAGATGATCCGGTGGTCATTTTTAAACTAGCCGCACAAGTGTCTGCGAATCCTGTAGATGCTGATCGAACGGAGCCATTGTCACTACTTCATCCATCCTATGTGATTTATACTTCCGGTTCGACAGGGCGGCCTAAAGGAGTTATGTTGACGTTTGAAGGGCTTGTCAACTTGCTGCTCGATATGCGTGAGCGAATCGCGATAGGTGAGCAGGATCGTTGGCTGTCTGTTACGACTATCTCCTTTGATATATCGGTAATGGAAGTACTTCTGCCATTAATATGCGGTTCGACGCTTGATATCGTATTGAAGGATACGATTCTGGATACACCTGCGCTCATTCGCAGAATGAAAGAGACGGGTACGACAATTATGCAGGCTACTCCTACACTGTGGCAGGCAATCGCTTCTAGTCATCCTGAAAAGTTCGAGCGTTTAAAAGTAATAACAGGCGGCGAAGCGCTGCCGATTGGATTAAAACTTGCGCTGCAGGAACTGAATTGTGAAGTGAACAATCAATATGGGCCTACAGAGACGACTATTTATTCGACTGCCGCACAGTTGGATAATAAACGAGAGAAGCCATCGATCGGCGAGCCCGTTTGGAATACGAAGCTGTATGTGTTGGATTCGTCGTTAACGCCAGTTCCACCAGGTGTTACTGGCGAGCTGTATATTGCCGGCTTGGGGCTGGGTCGTGGCTACTTGGGTCGACCGGACCTGACGGCGGAGCGTTTCATAGCAGATCCATTTGGACCAGCTGGGTCACGCATGTATCGTACGGGTGATCTTGCAAGATGGCAGGACAATGGCTGGATTGATTATTTAGGGCGTGCGGATCATCAAATTAAGCTGCGCGGCTTCCGGATCGAGACCGGCGAAATCGAATCGGTTCTTATTGACCATCCTGCTGTAGAGCAAGCCTGCGTAATCGTACGTGAGGATCGCGCAGGTGATCGCAGATTGGTAGCCTACGTCGTTCTGAACGATACGGATTCGGCAAGCGTAATTGATGCTAATGAGCTTAGAAGCTTTGCTGCCGGGAAATTGGCGGATTACATGGTTCCGACCGTCATTGTGATGCTTGCAGAGCTGCCGATGACACCGAATAAAAAAGTCGATCGCAAGGCGCTGCCTGTTCCAGATCTGAGCTTGATAGCGATTGGTCGCACACCGCGCACTCCTCAGGAGGAGATGCTGTGTACCATATTCCAAGAAGTGCTTGAAATACCGCGTGTCACGATTGACGATGATTTCTTCGCCCTCGGAGGTCACTCGCTTCTTGCAGGTAGAGTGATGGTGCGGGTTCGTGAAGCATTTGGCGTAGAGATGAACATTGGCAGACTGTTTGAAGCACCTACGGTGGGGAATCTTGTGAAGCTGCTTGATCAGGCACAAGTGGCAAGACCAGCTATTCAGCCAGCTGTAAGGACAGGGCATATTCCATTGTCGTTTGCACAGCAGCGTTTATGGTTCTTGTACCGTTTGGAAGGTGCAAGCCCGACGTATAATATCCCACTAGTCGCGCGCCTTTCGGGTGAGATTCATTTGGATGCGCTGCAGGCAGCAGTTATGGATGTAGTTGCACGGCATGAAGTGCTTCGTACCGTTTTCCCAGATGAGATGGGTGCTTCGAGACAACTTATATGGGATGCTGAACAAGCAAGTCCTACACTGATCGTGACCGAAATAGGTGAGGCAGATCTATCAGAGCGGTTGAATAAAGCAGTTCGATACAGCTTTGACTTAGCAACTGAGACTTCAATGCGTGTTGAACTGTTTAAGTTAAATGAGACAGAGCATGTACTTTTGCTGCTGCTCCATCACATCGCAGGTGATGGCTGGTCGCTCACACCAATGACACGGGATCTTTCCGTGGCTTATGCGGCACGCTGTGAAGGAAAAGCACCTATACTGCCGCAATTGCCAGTACAGTACGCAGATTATGCGATCTGGCAGGAGGAATTGCTAGGCAGCTCTGGTGATGAACATAGCCTAATCGCTCGTCAATTGGACTATTGGACAAATGAGCTTCGCTATTTGTCTGAGCAGTTAGAGCTTCCAACGGATTATCCGCGGCCAAATGTTGCGAGCTATCAGGGGGATACGATTTCATTCCACATGGATCGTACTTTGCATCGTCAGTTGAATGAGCTTGCTCGAAGTAATCGGGCCACTTTATTTATGGTGCTTCAGTCCGCATTAGCAGCTTTATTCACCAACTTGGGGGCTGGGTCGGATATCCCAATCGGCAGCCCGATATCAGGTCGAAATGATGATGGTGTGGACAACTTGGTTGGGTTTTTCATCAACACGCTTGTTTTCCGTATTGATGCATCGGGTGACCCACAGTTTGATGAGCTTTTGAAACGAGTGCGTGAAATGAGCTTGGCTGCCTTTGAACATCAGGATGTTCCATTTGAACGACTAGTTGAGGCGCTAAATCCGTCTCGTTCTCGCTCAAGGCATCCGCTCTTCCAAGTGATGCTTGTTCTTCAAAACACGCCAGACGCTGTACTTAAACTGCCGGGAGTACAGGCAAGTCTGCAGCTGCAAAGCGTAGGTACAGCGAAGTTTGACCTAACGTTTGAACTGACAGAACGTAGGGATGCACACGGAGCTCCAGACGGGGTGGATGGACTCCTTGAATTCAGCACAGATCTATTCAAGCGCTCTACGGTTGAAGCGATGACGGAACGTTTTATGCGCGTGTTGCAAAGTGCGGTCAGTGAACCGAGTAAGCACATAAGTAAACTAGATATTTTAACCAAGCAAGAGCGTGAAGATTTGCTTCAACAATGGAGTACACCGATTCCGCTTTCTGAGCAGACGACCATATCAGAGATGTTTGAAGCTCAAGTTGCTCGCACACCTCAGGCCTTGGCTATTATCTACGAAGGAGTATCGCTGACTTACCAAGAACTGAATGAGCGTTCCAATCGACTCGCTCACTTAATAATCGAATCTGGTGTAAGAACCGAGCAAATTGTTGCACTAGCGTTACCTCGTTCGATTGATATGGTGGTTGGTATATTAGCTGTACTTAAGGCAGGAGCAGCCTACTTATCTCTTGATCCTGATTATCCGGAAGACCGACTCACTTATATGATGGAGCATGCTTGCCCTGCATGTCTGATTACAAGTGTACATGTAAGCGATCAAATACCGAATTCAGCAAGCTTGCCTCGTATCGTTATTGATGATATGGAAGTCGCTGCACGCATACAGCGTTACTCACGTAAAAATCCTACGGATGCAGAGCGTCATGGCAGACTTATGCCATTAAGTGCTGCTTACATCATTTACACATCGGGGTCAACGGGCAAGCCAAAAGGGGTACTCGTACCACATCAAAATGTCGTACGTTTATTCGCATCGACAGAACATTGGTTCCATTTTGATGAAACCGATGTGTGGACATTATTCCATTCTTATGCGTTTGACTTCTCGGTTTGGGAAATATGGGGACCTTTGCTGTACGGCGGACGTCTTGTTGTCGTTCCTCATCGCTTAAGCAGAGCGCCAGATGAAATGTTACGCTTGCTCGCTGAGGAAGGAGTAACGGTACTGAATCAGACGCCGTCAGCCTTTTATCAATTGATGCAGGCGGATCGTGAACAGCCTGAGCTTGGGCAGAAGTTGAAGCTTAGATACATCGTGTTCGGCGGGGAAGCCTTGGAGCTTGGTCGATTAGAGGATTGGTACAGCCGACATGCTGACGATGCTCCCCGTCTAATAAATATGTATGGCATTACGGAGACCACTGTTCATGTCAGTTATATCGAACTGAATCGACATAGTGCTGCTCCAGGAGCGAGCAGTCTTATAGGTGTTCCTATACCTGATCTTAAAGTATATGTGCTGGATAATACGCTTCAGCCTGTTCCTTGTGGTGTGACTGGAGAAATGTATGTGGCTGGCGCAGGGCTAGCACGTGGTTATTGGGGTCGTCCTGATTTGACTGCTGACCGATTCGTTGCCGATCCGTATGGAGCGCCTGGAACAAGAATGTATCGAACAGGAGACTTGGCGAAGCGGCTCGCGGATGGCTCATTAGATTATTTAGGACGTTCGGATCATCAGGTGAAAATACGCGGCTTCCGAATTGAGCTAGGTGAGATCGAATCCGTGCTTATACGTCACCCAGAAGTAGCTCAAGTTGCTGTTATTGTGCGTGAAGATCAACCAGGAGATAAGCGACTTACTGCCTATGTAGTCAGCGCAGTAAATACAATTGGCGAGGCAGCAGAACTGCGCCGTCATGCAGCTGCTTCACTGCCAGATTATATGGTACCTTGGGCATTTATATTTATGGACAAGCTGCCTTTAACAACGAACGGCAAACTGGATCGGAAAGCACTGCCGGCCCCAGATGTTACGTTGGATTCGGATGGTCGAAATCCTAGAACACCGCAGGAAGAAGTGATGTGCGAACTGTTCGCTGAGATTCTTAACGTCAAGCGGGTGAGCATCGACGATAGTTTCTTCGAGCTCGGAGGACACTCCTTGTTAGCAGTCCGGCTTATTAGCCGAGTACGTGAAGCATTGGGTAAAGAGCTTAGCATTGCGGTACTCTTCGAAGCGCCTACGGTAGCAGGGCTTATCGATAAGTTGGAAATGAGCGGTGGAAACAGTGCTCTGCAAATTATTCTCCCATTGCGCTCACATGGCGATCAAATACCTTTGTTCTGCGTGCATCCTGCTGGAGGTCTAAGCTGGTGTTATGCAGGTTTAATGAAACATCTCGGAATGAATTATCCTATCTATGGCTTGCAAGCACGTGGTATCGCTCAAGACGAAGACCGGCCACAGTCATTAGAAGAAATGACGGCTGACTACATTGATCATATTCGCACCATCCAGCCTAAAGGCCCTTATCGCGTACTAGGTTGGTCATTAGGTGGCAATGTAGCACAAGCTATCGCGGTGCAGCTGCAAGAAGCGGGAGAGGAAATTGAATTGCTTGGGATATTGGATGCCTTCCCAAGTCATTATTTGCCGATAAAAGATGAGCCAGACGAAGATGAGGCGCTTACGGCATTGCTTGCTCTTGGCGGATTTGATAGAGAGAGCATTGAAGAGAAGCTAGGTGATGAGTCCCTTACGATTGCAGGCGCACTTGAGCTGCTGCGCAATGAAAGCAGTGCATTGGCATCGCTTGAGGTGGACACGATTCTCAATTTGAAGACGACGTATGAGAACTCTGTACAATTGTTAAAAGCGTTTGTTCCGAAGAAATTCGATGGAGACATGCTATTCTTCCACTCGACCATCATCCCGGAATGGTTCGAGCCAATTGATCCAGATATGTGGCTTCCTTACTTAGGAGGGAAGATCGAAAGACATGATATCGAATGCCGTCATAAAGATTTATGCCAGCCAGGGCCGCTTGATTATATCGGCAAAGTTATTTTAAGCAAGCTGGAGGAAGCTTCACATGCAAGACAGACAACTTCTAAAGGGAGTGAACTGATCTATGAGTAATCCTTTTGAACAAGCGGACGGCAATTATCTTGTGTTAATAAATGACGAGGGGCAGTATTCGCTCTGGCCAGCTTTCGCGTCCGTTCCGAATGGCTGGACTCAAGTGGTTGGGCCAACTACGCGTGAAGAGTGCGTCGCCTATATTAACGACAAATGGGTAGATTTGAGACCGCGCAGTTTGTATGCGAAGGAAGAACTAATTGTGGGAAGCAAGCAATGAGTGCTTGGCTAAATCCGCGAAAAGTAATGTGTATCGTCTATGTAGCTGCTATGTTTGTCGTCGCGATGGACGCGACGGTGCTAAACGTGGCGCTGCAAACGATCAGCCAAGAACTTAATGTACCGCCAGCTGCATCTGGCATTCTCAATGTCGGCTATTTAGTCAGTCTTGCCATCGTCTTGCCGATGGCGGGGTGGCTTGGCGACAGATGGGGGACGAAGCGAACCTTTTTATTGGCGCTTGCTATTTTTACTAGCGCCTCTGCCTTGTGCAGCTTTGCTCAAGACTTAACGACATTGACGATCTTTCGTGTCATCCAAGGGATTGGCGGAGGCTTGCTTACGCCAGTAGGAATGGCGATGCTATTTCGAACGTTCCCTCCTGAAGAGCGTGCGAAAGTATCGCGATCACTCATTCTCCCCATTGCGATAGCTCCTGCTATTGGGCCGATTGTGAGCGGAATGCTGGTTGAGCATTTTTCATGGCGTTGGATTTTTTATGTAAATTTGCCGATCGGCATACCCGCATTATTGTTTGGACTATTGTTACTGAAAGAGCATAAGCAGCCAAATACGGGGAAATTAGATGTGCCTGGGTTTCTATTGTCGGCACCAGGTCTTGCACTCCTTATGTATGCGCTAAGCCAAGGTCCTATACATGGTTGGAGTTCACCGGCAGTGTGGGGAGCAGGAGCAATAGGAATCATCCTGCTGTCTGTGTTAGTAAAAGTAGAACTGAGCGTTAGCCAACCACTGCTGGATTTGCGTTTGCTGGGCAATCGCTTATTCCGAACGACTGGACTCGTTTCCATGTGTGCTTCTGCAGGTTTGCTAGGTATGTTGTATGTGTTTCCCTTAATGTATCAAAATGCATGGAATGCCTCCGCTTTAGATACGGGATTAACAACATTCCCAGAAGCGATCGGGCTCATGATTGCATCCCAGTTGGTGCCATGGACGTATCCAAGGCTTGGACCGAAACGTGTCATGGTCATTGGGTTTGTAGTAACTGCACTCATATTTGTCACGCTGAGTATGGTAGATGCGAATACGAATCCATGGTTTATTCGAGGTTTGTTGTTTAGTGTAGGTATTTTCCTTGGCCAGACGGTGGGCTCAGTACAAATTGCTGCCTTTGCAACGATCCCTCCAGCATCGATGGGGCGTGCAACGACCTGGTTTGCGGTACAGGGCAGACTTGGTCCTGCGATAGGGCTAGCTGTTCTTTCCGGAATTCTAGCATTTGTCGGCACAAGTACGGTGAATGCTGCTGGAACGATCGAGCCTAACTTGATAGCTTATCGCATAGCTTTGCTTGCAGCTGCTGGCTTTCTAATTTTAGGAGCTTGTGTGGCTCTATTCATTCGAGACAGCGATGCGGCTGCTACAATTCGCAAGCCAGTTAAGCAAAGCGCGTCCAAGAAGCCAGAACAGCCCGCAGCTGCTGAAGGGTAAGCACGCCGGTTGGTAAACGGATTGATTGAGGCAGTATGGAAATGAATGAACGAATGGACGAATGAACAAACGTCATAGAATGGAGGCTGTCTTGATTGAAGTCAAGGCAGCTTCTTTCGTGCTTCCTACGTATATTTTTGTACCTTCTTTTCTATGGAGAAGCACTCTCGTATCTCCGTGTTGAAGTGGATACTTTATTATAAAAATTAACTGGTTTCCATTCATAAATCGTTACTTAGACACATTGACTATTTTGGCGATTGGAATAAAATGATAAATAAAACCTAAATGAAAATGATAATCAATATCAAAATGGGTAAGTGTGAAGGTGGATAGGTATGGGTCAAAAAGCAAATTCGTATTCAGACACCATTGTTTCAACACCAGTGAAAGCAGCAAGCTCCACAACTGCAGAGACTGTATCAAGCATCTCAAGGCATGCCGGTGGAGCTCATAATCGCTCACGTCCGTGGGCGGCAACATTTATTCTTATAGGCGGGCTTCTTGCACTGCCGCTTGGTATGGCGATCTCGATTTGCTTTGGCGCCGCAAATATAGAATTTGCCACAGTATGGAATGCTATTTTCAACTTTGATTCGAATGTGAGCCAGCATCATGTTATTCAAGATGTTAGACTTCCGCGTATACTTGGAGCAGCTATGATAGGTGCATGCTTTGCTGTTGCGGGGGCAATGATGCAGGGGATGACTCGAAATCCACTGGCAGACTCAGGGCTGCTCGGTCTCAATGCCGGAGCAACTTTTATGCTGGCTGTTTGTTTTGCCTTTTTTCCAAGTTTGCCTTATAAATTTTTGATTTTGTTTGCATTTTTAGGTGCTGGAATAGCAGTCGGCATTGTATATGGGATAGGATCGCTTGCTAAAGGTGGTCTTACGCCTGTAAGGCTTGTGCTGGCTGGCTCTGCGTTAACTGCCCTGCTATCTGCCGTCAGTGAAGGAATTGCGCTGCAATTTGGCATTGGGCAGGACATGGCCTTTTGGTATGCTGGAGGTGTTTCAAGTACGGAGTGGTCTCAACTTAAAATTATGTTCCCGTGGGTATGTGCAGCTTTAATTGGAGCTATTTTGCTATCTCGATCGATCACGATATTAAGTTTAGGAGAAGATGTGGCAAAAGGACTAGGCCATCATGTTCGTAGCATACGTGCCGCAGGGATGGTCATTGTTCTTATCTTGGCAGGCACAGCTGTTTCGGTCGTAGGTGCCGTTGGTTTCGTGGGTTTGATTGTTCCACACCTCACACGATATTTGGTAGGGGTCGATTATCGTTGGATCATTCCATGCTCAGCTGTGCTTGGCAGCTTGCTTGTTGTCTTAGCTGATTTGGCAGCACGTATGATTAATCCTCCTCATGAGACTCCGGTAGGTGCGCTTATCGCCTTAATCGGGGTACCGTTCTTTCTGTATTTGGCACGTAAAGAGAGGAGGGGAATGTAGGCATGAATCAAGTCTATTTCGAATTAGCAGACCAAATGAAACGTAGACGCTACCGAATTATTATGACTGTAATCGCGATTTGTATTGCAGTTGTATTTATTATTAGTATGAATACAGGCCATATTCGATTGTCTCCTATGGAACTGCTGCGAACCGCAGTCGGTTCAGGAACAGATAGACAGGAATTAATATTATTTGAATTTAGACTTCCTCGTATGGTTATGTCGATCTTAATAGGCGCTGGACTGGCTGTAGCAGGTACGATTATGCAAGCTGTTACTCGCAACGCGCTGGCAGATCCGGGAATTATGGGGATTAATGCTGGAGCGGGGCTAGCAGTCATGCTGTTTATATCTTTCTATGAAATGAATAGTCAGGCTTCCATTTACATAATGCCGCTCGTTGCTTGGGGCGGAGCAGGTTTGGCAGCAGCACTCGTATTTTTATTATCCATTAAAAAACACCAAAGTTTATCGCCGACACGTCTGTTATTGACTGGTGTAGCGGTAGCAGCAGGTATTAGTTCTGCTATGATCGTACTCACCCTTAAACTTAACCCAGATAATTATCAGTTCGTAGCCACATGGTTGGCAGGAAGTATGAAGCATACGACTTGGAATTATGTATTAGCTCTACTTCCATTTATTATCGTGATCATGCCGTATGTATTTTACAAATCAAGAATGCTGAATGTACTGAATCTTGGGGAACAGACAGCGACTGGATTAGGTGCTCATGTATCGAAGCAACAGCTTGTTATACTTGCTGCGTCTGTTGGTCTTGCTGGCACTTGTGTAGCGGTAAGCGGCAGCATTGGCTTTGTCGGCCTTATCGGTCCACATCTAGCTAGACGTCTCATTGGACCGAAACATCAATTTCTTCTGCCAACCGCGGCCGCGGCAGGAGCGCTGCTTGTTATTGCAGCAGATACAATTAGCCGCAGTTTCTCTAAAGATGTACCTACTGGTATCGTAGTAGCTATTATCGGTGCACCGTATTTTTTATACTTATTGGCTAAATCCAAATCGTAAGAAATGAAAATGAGAGTGTGAAATTAACACTTATCGTACGTGGAACAATTTATGATAAGGCTGTATATCGTGCTATTAAATAAAGAGGCTGTATATCCTAGCTAGATGTTAGGATATCAGCCTCTTTATTTATTCAAACCCGTAAAACTTCTTAAATCATAAACAGAGAATCCACGAAAATATAGGGTCGCTCTTATCTCTATTCCAATGTTCAGTTGTTCATGTAGTGGGTAGTATAGCTGCATTTTGCAGCTTATGTTACTCCATGTGTTACACCATGACCAGTCATAGGTATTCTCCGTTTCACGTAGTTGCTATTTCGAATCAAAGAGAGAATTCGGGTCTTTTTTTACTTTACACACAAGATAGGTAGCAGTAGCGATCGCGCCGACGGTTCCACATATAATGTCCAGCATCGTATCGTACAAACTGCCATTTTGAGATTTGAACCCTAACAAGCCATCAACGGTGAACTCATAGATCTCCCATACGCCAGCCATTGCTACTGAGAAGAAAAAGGCAAACCAGATTGCAATGGAAGGGGCAATTTGGCTGTGATGACGACGTATCTTTTTCCCAAGGATAAACAGTCCGACGAAACAAAGGATGACCCCTGAGAGCAGATGCTCGATTTTGTCCAAATGCGGTATGACACCATACATATTGAACAAATTAGCGATTAGCATGGCAAGCGCAATAAAAAACAGAATCGAGAAGCGCAGAGCAAAGGGAAGATCGCTTTTTGTCCATTTGATAAGCCCGCGTAGAAGCAGCAGCACGACAATAATCAAAGCGGACTGAAACACTTTCCCGCCATTTCCGATCACCAAATAATAAACAAACGCTACCGAACAAATCACGTATAAACTAAGTTCAAAAAAGTCGTTGAATGTCAGTTTCTTCTTTTGCTTCATATGTGAATCACCTCGTTATTAAATTGTTACCCAATAAATGGTTGGATATTAGTATGCGGACGGATAACAACACGTGTGATCCAGCTATTCCGATCAAACTTGCTTGACTAAAAAATGCTTATGTACACAACTAAACGAATGAACATAGATGATAAGGATTCTCAATATAGCAATACTGATATATACTACAGCATATAGAAGATGATGTCGAATACCGATGTCAGGTTGTACATGAGCGTAAGGAAGGGAATCCATAATGAAAAGAATATTGCTTATTGAAGACGAGAAAAACTTATCACGCTTTATTGAGCTAGAGCTGCAGCATGAATCGTTTTCTGTAGGCACTGCTTCTAATGGTCAAGATGGACTTCAACTCGCAATGAAGGATTACTGGGATTTGATTTTGTTGGATCGAATGCTGCCAGGTATAGATGGACTTGAGGTGTGCCGACAGATTCGTGCGCATCGTAAAACACCGATCATTATGATAACGGCTAAGGATCGTATTGCTGATAGAGTGGAAGGATTGGATAGTGGTGCGGATGATTATATTCCGAAGCCATTTGCCATTGAGGAGCTGCTAGCACGTATCCGTGTTGTGTTCCGAAGACAGGAGGAGCACGATGAATCTCCGTTTGTTCAATTAGTATTCAAAGACCTTAGCATTAATCTAGATTCGAGAATCGTGAAGAAAGGTGCAGCTGAAATTGAATTAACAAAACGAGAATATGCACTGCTTGTAGCATTGATGGAAAATACAAACCGTGTGCTGAGCAGGGAAATGCTGTTGAATAAAGTGTGGGGCTATGACGCGGTCGTTGATATGAACGTTGTGGACGGGTATGTAAGATATTTGCGTAAAAAAATAGATACGCCTGGTCAGGATAGCTACATTCAGACATTGCGCGGTATTGGCTATGTGATGCGCAAATGAAGTTGAAATCAAACACAAGCATATTTTCGCGAATGCCCATTAAGTTGAAGCTTACGCTCTGGTCATCCTTCATATTATTTGTCCTATTTATGGCCTACAACGCCGTTCAATATGTATATATGGAAAAATGGATGATGGATCAAGAGAAGGTAAAGATTCAAGCGAATATGAACCAACTGCTGAATGAGCTTCTTGAAAATGAGTATGCACTGCAGAACAAAGCGCATGCTAGCATTCGCCAATTATTTTATAAGGTGAATGCACCGAACCAATTGATACGGTTAATGGATCAGCACGGGGAAACGATCGTTACGGTATCAAGCCATGTATCTGATGAATGGTTGCAGCCTCATCCGGTAACGAAGTCAGAGATCGTATTCACGGAAGTGGATGGACAGTCGTTGCTAGTGATGAGAAGTCCGATAACCGTATTTCAATTTAACGGTACGATTGAAATGGTGAAGAGTATGGATGACTTTACGCAGCTAAGTACTGCATTTGCTCAAATGATGTTTATTTTCGGGATAGGTGCAGTGGCGCTGTGTGGACTTGGTGGTGGAGTATTGGCTTGGCAGATGTTAAAACCTATTCAGTCTATGGCACTCACGATACGTAAGGTCAAGCAAAAAGGATTGCAGGAACGGGTTCCGATTCAAAATAAGGGCGATGAGGTGGGCAAACTCATTCTTCTGTTTAATGACATGATGGATCAAGTAGAGCAATCTTTTCATCAACAAACGCAATTTGTAGAAGATGCATCGCATGAGCTGCGCACACCGATCGCGATTATTGAAGGACATCTAGGACTGCTGCAGCGTTGGGGCAAGAATGATCCAGCTATCCTTGAGGAGTCTCTGCAAGCGTCTATGCAGGAACTGCTTCGCCTGAAAGGACTTGTTCAAGAGCTATTGGAGTTGAACCGTGCAGAGCATCTTGATGGAGAACCGTATCGTACAATATCCAATCTTGGCGAAGGGATCCAATTACTTATTCAGAAGCTCGTTCTCATTCATCCTTCAATTCAATTTGAAAACGAGGTAGCATCCGTGATGGATATGCCTCTCGCTATGGGAGAGCAGCATTTTGAACAAGTGATGCTCATTCTATTAGATAATGCGGTTAAGTACTCATCCTGCGATGCTGTTGTTCATATTAAGGCATTGGCGCACGAAGATACGGTGCAGCTTGTCATTAAAGATAAAGGAATAGGTATTCCGGAGGGACATCTTCCCTATGTAACGAATCGGTTCTATCGGGTAGAGCGAGCGAGAAGCCGTGAGCAGGGTGGGAATGGGCTCGGATTGTCCATTGCGAAACGGATTATAGAGAAATATGACGGCAAGCTAATGATTCAAAGTGAGTACATGAAAGGTACGTCTGTGACCATTTCATTACCGATTGCATCACGAGGCAAGTCACCTGAACGACAACGAAAAGAATGAAAGGTATATGCCAATGAATAAGAAAGTTTTCGTCTTAGCCATATCATTGGTGGTGCTGGTCATCCTTTTGATCGGTGGCATCAGTTTGATGGTGAATCAGACGGGAGAGAACACAAACGATAACTTAGCTAAAAAGGGAGAACAGGCTGCTGTGAACAAAGGGGCGGTTGTCAATGTATATACGTCGCGGCATTATACAGTTGATAGGAAGCTGTTCGAACAATTTACGAAAGCTACAGGCATCAAAGTAAATGAAGTGAAGGGAACCGCTGATGAGTTGATCGACAGACTGAAACGGGAAGGGGAGCATACCGAAGCAGATTTGTTTATAACGGTGGACGGTGGCTCGCTGCAAGCCGCGAAGCAAAATAATGTCTTGCAGCCTATACGTTCGAGTGCACTTGTTAAGCAAGTAGATAAGCGTTGGAGGGATGTGGACGAGCATTGGACAGCTATTTCAGCACGTGCGCGTGTAATCGTATACGCTAAAGATCGGGTGAAACCTGAGGAGTTGTCCACGTATGAGGATTTAACAAGCGAGAAGTGGAAAGGGCGCGTATTAGTTCGTTCTTCCTCCAACTTGTACAATCAGTCGCTTTTGGCATCCTTCATCAAGCTTAACGGCATAGAGGAAGCGGGCCAATGGGCTAGTGGAATCACGATGAATATGGCTCGTCAGCCGGAAGGCGGTGATCGAGACCAAGCGTATGCTATCGTTGATAAAGTTGGGGATGTCGCGTTAATGAACAGTTACTATATTGGACAGATGCTCAACGCCAACAAACCAGAAGAGGTAAAAGCGGCTAGCGGCCTTGGTGTTTATTTTCCAAACCAGCAAACGACTGGGGTTCACATGAATGTGAGTGGAATAGGACTGACGAAGTATGCGAAGAACAAAGATAATGCGATTAAGCTTATCGAATATATGACGAGTCAAGCGGGACAAACGTTGCTGTCGAATGAAAGCTATGAGTTTCCTGTTAATGAGTCAGCAGAAATGCCTCCATTGCTAAAAAGCTGGGGATCGTTTAAGGCGCAGTCTATTAATTATGCTGAGCTTGGTGATTATCAAAAAGAGGTAGCAGAGTTGTTTCAAGAAGCAGGGTGGAAATGATTCGTTCTCGATATTTTTAATGAAAGGACCTCAATTTCCGCCATAAAGGGGAGGATGAGGTCCTTATTTTAATTTTTAAACGAGAGTCCACTTTCCTGCAAAGCAGCCCGTAGTGTAGGTAATGATGCTGGACCTATACCATGCAGCTTTAAAATTTCTTTCTCACTATGAGTGGATAGCTGCTGCAAAGTTGTTATCCCGTGGTGCTCCAATGCTCGTCTTGCAGGTGCGGAAAGAAGCGAAAGAAATCCGGATTCGGGTTTGCTTTCTTGCGCACAGATTGGGCATGTGGGGCAATCACTACTTTTATAATAATTGTGTCCCTTGTCACAAGTTCTAAGTGTTTTCTTGGATGGCGCCATATTGAATATCTCCTTTTACATTCGTATCCACTGCAGCTAATTGTATGCTGATTTGTCTCCCAATGAGCCAATGATTCCTGTGCTTATTTTCACCCTTCCATTATAGAACGTACATTCGTAGATATCAAACCTACTTAACTATCGGAACATAACGCTTGCAAAAAGATTCGCATAGGGAGTAATTTTTTTGCTTTTCACACCATTTTCACATTTTCATTCGTTATAGTAACAGTAGAAATTGCAGATGATTATCATTATCAATGAGAATTGACTGAGAAAGATAGCAATAATGTTAGGAACGATGTGCTGGAATAATCAATCCAGCTTCATTCGATGAATGTAAGATACTGACTAGGGGGATCACTTGAAATGAAAAAGAGAAACTTCAGAAAATCATTTATGCTGCTTACCATTGTCATGATTATGACTTTGTTGGCAGGTTGTGTTGGCGGTAACAAGACTGCAGCGCCAGATGCTGGACAAGCAGCTAAAGAGCCAGCTAGCAAAACGAGCAACGAAGTAAATATTTATACAGCACGTCATTATGATGTAGATGCTGAATTGTATGCGAAGTTCACTGAACAAACGGGTATCAAAGTTAATGTAATTGAAGGCAAAGCACCAGAACTTATCGAACGTTTGAAGCGTGAGGGTGCAAGCACACCAGCTGACTTGTTCATCACAGTGGATGGCGGTATCCTCAATACAGCGAAGACAGCAGATTTGCTGCAGCCGATCCAATCTGCGACGATTGATACTCAAGTTCCTGCGGATATGCGTGATAAGGACAGCCAATGGGTAGGCTTGTCTACACGTGCACGTGTCATTGTATATGCAAAAGATCGTGTAAATCCAAGTGAATTGTCTACGTATGAAGATTTGGCAACAGATAAATGGAAAGGCAAGCTGCTCGTTCGTTCTTCAACGAATTTGTACAATCAATCTTTGCTAGCGTCTCTTATTTCTCTTAACGGTGAAGCAGAAGCTGAGAAATGGGCAGCTGGCATCGCAGCTAACTTAGCACGTGATCCTGAAGGCGGCGACCGCGATCAAGCGAAAGCAGTTGTAGCTGGTACAGGTGATGTTGCGATTATGAATACGTACTATGTAGGCCGTATGACTGTATCTGATGATCCAGAAGAAGTGAAAGTAGCAGAGAAAATCGGAGTATTCTTCCCGAACCAGCAAACGACGGGTACGCATCTGAACATCAGTGGCGCGGGACTTGTTAAACATAGCAAAAATAAAGACAATGCATTGAAATTGATTGAATTCCTAACAGCTAAGGAAGCACAAACAGCGGTTTCCAAAGCAAACTTCGAATTCCCAGTAAACAAAGAGGCAGAAATGCCTGAATTGTTGAAGAGCTGGGGCACATTCAAGCATCAAGGTTTGGACTTTGCTGTGTATGGTGAACTAAATCCGAAAGCAGCTGAGATTGCGAATAAGGTTGGTTGGAAATAAAAATGAACAAACGACGTCTCTTCATCAATGTGCGAAACAGAATGAATGCATGGACGATCGTTAGCTTAACAGGGGCAGCAGTTATTCTGCTGCCCATCCTGTATGTGATGTCTGGGTTGATTCGGCCAGCTAACGATAATTGGGAAACCGTAAAACAGTTCCTATTGACTGACTATGTCATAGGCTCTATAAAACTGGTGCTATTCACCGGTTTTTTTGCTACGTCTATCGGTGTTGTGCTCGCTTGGCTTGTGGTTGGATATACGTTTCCGCTGCGAAAATGGTTCCGATGGGCTTTGATGTTACCGTTAGCGGTGCCGCCTTATATCGCGGCCTATACCTATGCGACGATGACGAGCTATACAGGCTTTATTCAAGCAACACTGCGCAATCAATTTGATATTCATGTAACTCCTGGCACGATAGAGGTCATGTCAACACGAGGGGCCGTGTTTATTTTAACGTTGTTCTTATTCCCTTATGTGTTTATGATTGCAAAAATGTTTCTAGAGCGTCAGAGTGCGGTTTACATTGAAAATGCAAGACTGTTAGGACATAAACGACTATCCTTGTTCTTCAATGTCGTGCTTCCTATCTCACGTCCTGCTATTATTGCAGGCTTAATGCTGGTTGTCTTTGAAGTGCTGAGCGACTATGGCGTGGCGAACTATTTTGGTGTACAGACGTTGTCTACAGCCATTTTCCAGACGTGGTTCAGTATGTATGATGTTGACTCCGCGATGAAGCTAGCGGCATGGCTAATGGTTGTCATTATCGGGATATTCGTACTGGAGAGATATTTACGGCGCAATCAGCAGTACAATACGTCGATGAAGCAGAACAAACCGCTAACTCCGAAGCCTTTAAAGGGAGCGGCAGCATTTGGCGCCACAGCCTTTTGTATCATCGTATTTTTGTTATCGTTTGTCATTCCAGTTGTGCAGTTAGTCGTATGGGCGACTTGGACGTATGAGAAAATGTGGACTGCCGATCTGTTCGAATTGACGCTGAATAGCTTGAGTGGCGCTGCCATTGCTACATTTATCATCCTTACCTTTGCACTATTGTCGGCAAGAACGGTGAGAACGATGGCTTCATGGCCGGCCTATTTGCTTACTAAATTGATGACAGTGGGATATGCGGTACCTGGTGCGATTATTGCAATAGGAGTGCTGGCTGTCTGTATCCAATTCGATGAATGGTTAGCTTCCATTTATGCTTCTCTAGGTATGGGGGAGGGTGTACTTTGGTTAAGTACATCGCTATTTATGCTCATAGCCGGCTACGTGATACGATTTATGGCAACAGGCTATAATGCGATCGAAACGGGCTATGACAAAATTCCGCGAACCTACTCGGAAGCGGCAAGAACGCTTGGACACGGGCCTGCGAGGACCTTTTTCAAGATCGAGCTACCATTGCTGAAAGGGTCAATTGTAACTGGATTCATCCTTACCTTTGTTGAAATTGTAAAAGAGCTACCGATAACGATGCTGCTTCGGCCGTTTAACTTCAACACGCTGGCGGCAAGAACGTACCAATACGCCATTGATGAGCGAATTTATGAAGCAGCGCTGCCATCTTTGCTGCTGATCGGAATTAGTTTTATTTCTGTACTGTGTATCCTGAAGATTGAAAAGGAGAAGATGAGATGACGTTTGTGTCTATTAAAAACTTAACCTTCCGTTATAGTAAAAGGCAGATGCCGATTATCGATAATCTCTCCTTTGCGATTAATAAGGGAGAAATCGTAGGCATTGTGGGTGCAAGTGGCAGTGGAAAAAGCACTTTACTGCGTATTATTGCAGGATTGGAGCAGCCCGAGAAGGGGATAATTGAGGTCGATCATAAAGTGATGATGGATGATAGATGTTGGGTGGAAACGGAGCAGCGTGGTGTAGGTATGGTGTTTCAAGATTATGCGCTTTTTCCACATCTGAATGTGGCTGACAACATCGCGTTTGGGCTTCATAAGCTGAAGCGCTCAGAACGCAAGGAGCAGCTGCGTGAAATGCTTGAGCTGGTTCAGATGACGGAGTATGCGAAGCGATTTCCTCATGAGCTGAGCGGTGGACAGCAGCAGCGTGTCGCGATGGCTCGTGCTCTTGCGCCTAAGCCATCTATTTTGCTTATGGACGAGCCGTTTAGTAATTTGGATGCTCACTTGAAAGCTGGAATTCGAACAGAGCTGCTTCAAATTTTGCGAAAGGCAGGAATCACTTGCTTGTTCGTTTCTCATGATCAAGCTGATATTGAAGCTATTTGCGAGCGGGAGTTTTGTATTGTAGCAAATAGTAAGAACAATAGCTGCTGGTGTTGATGATTGTATCTAGAGATGTTTGTGGCCGATCGAGGGTGTATGAGCCTTCGATTGGCTTTTTTTGTTCATATCTATCTTTAACAAACCTTTACATTATTTTAACATAACCTTAATTGTTTTCTAGAAAAAGTAAGTTTACAATTACAGATGTAATAATAAAACTTAGAAAGGTGTTGTAAGGATGATGAAAATGATCAAGGCATTATTGAAAGGTATCATTTGTTCTTCTCTTATGTTGACACTTGCTGCCACTTCTGTATCAGCACTTCCGAAAGAATCAACTACTCCTACAGCTAAGAGCACGAATTCGCATATCATTTTTAATGGTGTGTCTATTAGTTCTTCGGATGCAACCAAGTACAAGGCTGCACTTGCACAAGTAAGGCACACTGTCGTCGAGAGTGATGGTGAAACATACGGATATGCAAATAAAGTAGATGCAGATAAGCACATCGAACGTCTTAATGAAGAACCTCGTGTTCAATTCATGCCACCACATGATAGATCTAAATTTTATGACCTAATCAACCTTGGCGGAGATGTTTTAGAAGTCCGTCAGGGTAATCATTCCACAGATCTAGGTGTTTGGAGTGACAAAATTTCGTCTGTAAAAGTAACAACTGGCTACAACGGACTTCGTTTATTCGAGCATGAAAATTACCATGGCAGTTCGATCTACTTACAAAAAGACAAGACCTATTCTAACTTAGGCGATCATTTCTTATGGCCAAACAAAACGTGGGACAATCAAGCGAGCAGTTTACAATTCCAGTAATTCCAGTAATAAGCGTGTAGTATTTAGCAGAGGTCAGTATCCAGTTTACTTTTCAGGGGTAAGCCAGTTGGATGATATTCATTCAGCTGGCTTTTTGGCATTAATCTTATAATGAACTTCTTATCCGCCAGTTGGAATGTTCATTCTTCCTGTTTAGAGCTTGAAAGTGTTATGATGTTATTGACTATCTCATCATTTGGGAGGCATTTCATTATGAAAATTGGAGTTATCGGTATTGGTGATATTGCGAAGAAAGCGTACTTGCCCATTCTAGGAACGCGAGCGGATGTGGAATTGTCAATTGCTAGTCGCAATCAAGAGGTTGTAACTCAAGTTGCGCAGCAATATCGGGTTGCACATCAGTGTGCTTCTGTACAAGAACTGATTGCTACGAAGATTGAAGCAGCATTCGTCCATGCGGCTACTGAAGCCCATCCGATTATCGTCCGTGAGCTTATCGAAGCAGGTGTTCACGTATTTGTAGACAAGCCGATTGCGTATACACTTCGTGAAACGGAAGAGATTGTATCATTAGCTGGGCGACGTGGTGTTGGAATAATGGTAGGCTTCAATCGTCGATTTGCTCCGATGTATCGGAATTTGAAGACAGAAATACACCATCCAGAGACCATTTTGTTGCAGAAAAATAGAACGGGCCCATTGTCAGATATTAGAACAACAATTTTGGATGATTATATCCATGTCGTGGATACGCTGCTCGCATATGTGGGTGATTCAAAGCTGGATATAAATGTGCAAGCTAAAATTGAAGAAGATCTGCTGCACTATGTCATTTTGAATGTAGCGTCAGAGAGCACTACGGCTATTGGCATGATGCATCGTCAGACAGGTGTTACAGAAGAACGTCTTGAGATCATGGGAAATCAAAAGAAGTTTGTAATCAACAACATGGTGCACACGACCGCATTTGTAAATCAGACTGAACAGCACCAGCCTTTCGGTGATTGGACGACAACGTTGTATCGGAGAGGTTTTGTCGATATGATTGATCATTTTATTACTTGTGTTAGAAATGGACAAGAATTTGAAACGAGTGGAGAACGTTCTTTACGTACACACGAGCTGTGCGAGAAGATCGTTTTGGATCTTTCATAGATCCATTTGCAGAGTTAATAAGCAGGAGTAGGTTACAAATATGGTGAAATCATTTTTTCAGAAGTTTATGTTTGCCAGATTTCTAGTAGTTGGTGTAATGAATACGATAGTTGGCCTAACGTCTATCTATATCTTTTTTAATGTCGTATCCTTGAATTACTGGGCTTCTACAGCAATAGGAAATGTAATAGGTGGCATTTGCAGCTATATTTTAAATAAGAAATATACATTTCAAGTGAAGTCATCCACGCCGAGTTTCTCAACGGCTATCAAGTTTATTGGTGTTAATATCGTAGCTTATTTCACGGCCTATTATATAGGGTATTGGATTATCACAATGGCAGAGAGCTTTGAGCAGTATATGTCGCCACTGCTGTATGAGAACCTTTCTATATTAATAGCTTCGGGCCTATTCACGATATTTAATTATGTTGGCCATAAATATATAACCTTTGCGAATCGAAGTACGCCATTGTAACTACTATGTGCTGTTCAAAGCATACAATGATTAATACCATTTATTTCAATTATTAAAATAACCTTAAGTCCCATGCGTTTTAAAATGAATCGGTTAACATGTTGGGAGGGTTAAGTCACCTTGAATAATTCAATATGGATAATAGTAGGGATTGCGCAGTTATGCACGATTGGTACTGCAGCGTTTCGAGCTTCACAAGACGTTTCGGGGCAGCGCAAGTTCCCGAAGATGCTCTGTATGTTGTTTAGCAGCCTGCTCGTTATTACCTCATGGCTCGTAGCTGCATCGGCAGATTTTGCTACTCCTTATGTATGGCTGGCTGCCGGGATGTCACTTTCATTCATCGGAGATTTATCGATGGCTGCTTTGTTGCCATGGCGCCAACCGATTATTGGGGGCATGATCACATTTGGTCTTGGACATCTATGCTACATGATTTCCTTTACTCGAATTGCTGATTCCACTGGCTCTACCATTTATAATGAGGCGTTTATCGTAAGTGCAGTGGTTCTCATTGTTACGCAATTATACGTATGGAGACGTATTCTGAATGTACCTACACAACCGCGAGCTATTGTGAATGGAGCAGCGGTCTATGGACTGCTTGTCGGTTTCACGGCAGTATATGCGGCGGGCTTGTGGCAGGCAGTAGGAGGTCTGTGGCTGATTCCGCTCGTAGGTGGCTTGTTATTTGTATGGTCTGACTTCTTAATTGGATGGTTCGATATCGGTGGGAGAAAATTGAGAAATCCTCGTTTATGGATATGGATTACATACGGGATCGCTCAAATTTGTATCGTGTATGCACCACTCGTGCACCTGTTGCAATAACGGGTGCTGCTACTTATGTTTTGTTATCGATATCTTGTCCGAGGATAAACGATCACTGGAAACCATTATTTTATAGAGAGGCTTTCCATCTTCAATAGAAGTGGAGAGCCTTCATTTTTGGATATATACAAGGGAAGAACGGCGCAGCAATAGGCTTAAGCTCACGTTACAGGTATTACCTTTTATTTTCTGATTCGAATTGGACTACAATGGGTACATCATTTTGTTCAGAAATTGTTAAGTCTACAGAACTATAATGAGAGGATTATACATTATTTATCCTTGATCATTTTCACATAATTGCTGATAATCATAGGTATAAAGCATTATTTTTGTAATTATGAAGGCATGACGAAAAGCTGAACTTACCCAGATCGTGAGTCCAGATTCATATTTTTATAAGGATGAGAGGAGTAATAACGTGAAACTTATATCTGTCGTGATACCTGCTTATTACGAAGAGGAAGTTATTGAACATTGTTATGAAACATTGACGGAAGTAATGAGTCATACGAACTATACTTATGAACTTATTTTTGTCAATGATGGGAGTCAAGATCGTACATTTGAAAAATTAACTCGTATAGCCAGTAACGACTATAACGTAAAGATTATCGACTTCGCAAGAAACTTCGGGCATCAGGCGGCGGTAACTGCAGGGATTTCTAAGGCTAACGGTGACGCAGTTGTTATTATTGATGCGGACTTGCAAGATCCTCCTGAAGTCATTGTAAGCATGCTCGCGAAGTGGGAGGAAGGTTATGATATCGTCTACGGCAAACGGAAGAAACGCGAGGGAGAAACGTGGTTCAAGCTCGTAACGGCAAAATACTTCTATAGATTCCTCAATTACATGTCGGATGTAGATATTCCAAAAGACACAGGCGACTTCAGACTGATTGATAGCAAAGTGGCTCATATATTCAACCGCATGTCGGAGAAAAACCGCTTTATTCGCGGGATGATAAGCTGGATTGGATTTAAACAAACGTATGTAGAGTATGATCGGAATGAACGATTTGCTGGGGAAACCAAATACCCGCTTCGGAAGATGATTAGATTCGCAACGGACGGCATTGTTTCATTCTCCTCGAAGCCGCTGAAATATATTATGCGTATTGGTTTCGTTACTGTTATACTGGCACTCGGTCTTTTAATTTATTCTGTATGTGCTAAGCTGCTAGGTTCTCCAACAGAGCCAGGATGGACTTCGATTATGGTAGCTATTACATTGTTCAGTGGCGTACAGATGCTTTCTCTAGGTATTATTGGAGAATATATCGCCAGAATATATGACGAAAGCAAGAATAGGCCTCTGTATATTGTGCAGAATGAAGTCAACTTTGAGCAAATGCAACCATCCAACAGGACTAAGGATACGAAGGTTTCCTCTATTATGTAGGTGAAGCACTCAATGATTCCTTTTTGAATCACGAAGGTGAGGTTTAATGGGGTGAACAACAAGAAAATGGTGTTGGGTGCAGGAATTATTTTATCTATTCTATTACTCACATCCTGTGACCGTTCTGAGCAGGTTGTGAAACCTGTTCAGCCTGACAAGCCTGTAACGACAGCTCCGCTGCTGCCAAGAGAGAGCTATGGGGATCAGCCGCATACACAAGCAAATGAAGAGCAGCTGTACCAGTTTATTACTAAGCAGTTGACAGGAACATACGGTGTATTTACGAATTTCCGTAACACGGATCAGTCTGCGGAAGTGGCGACTGGGCATGAAGTGTTGAGTGAGTCTGCAGGGTTGCTCATGCGTTATTATGCGCTAACAGGGCAGCAGCAGGCTTTCGATGCAGAGTGGAATCGTGCTAAGCAGACATTTAACTTGTCAGAAGGATTTAGTTATCGTTATAGTCCACAGCACAATAAACGTTATCCGTTAAATGCTGCAGTAGATGATCTTCGACTCATACGTGCATTGCATGAGGCTAGCATTGCTTTTGACAATAAACGTTATTCGAAGGAAGCTGAACAATACGGCAAGCGATTCTACGATCATAACAGTAGAGACGGACGTCTGTATGATTTTTACGATGAAACGTATAAGATGACAAATGACTTTATTACGTTATGTTATATCGACCTTACTTCATTAGGACTGCTGCCTATTTCAACATCTCAAGAAGAGTTATTGCAACGAAACATGCTCGACATTATGCATAAAGGCTATCTATCTGACCAATTCCCATTTTACGAGACGAGATACAGCTATAAATCTGAGACGTATCAATCGGAACGCATTAATACAGTTGAGTCGCTGCTAACCATATTATCGCTCGTAGAAGTGAAACAGCACAATCCAGCAAGCATTACATTTATTAAAGAGCAGGTGCAAGCTGGAACGCTGTTTGGGCAATATACGAAAGAAGGTAAAGCGACAACAGATATCCAATCGACTGCTATATACGCGATTGCTGCGATGATTGGATCTGAGCTCGGAGATGAGGACTTGTATAAAGCAAGCATTCAACGAATGGAGCAATATCAAGTCCGTAATAGCGGTACGAAGCTTGATGGAGGATATGGGGATGCTGCCACACAGCAAGCATATTCATTTGATAATTTAATGGCTTTATTGGCCTATGCGCATTAATGGAAATACAGGAAGGGTGAAGAGCTGATGACGGAGAGAGTGAACATACGCGTAAAAAGCATACTCATTGCGTTAAGTCAGTATGTATCTCCGGCTATGCTCGCAGCTGCGGGAGTTCTAATTGTTACGATAATCGCTTTGTTTGTACCACCTTATATCGGGATGGCAGATAACGGAGACTACTCACGAATTATTTATAGCAACGGTTTGTATATTCTGAATCCTGACTATAAAACGCATTTCTTTGGCTATTTCGTTAAAGAGTATGGCATGTTCCAGCACTTTAATGAGCATGCAGCTGCTTTGTTCTCGTCACATTCGTATTTTATTCGTTTAGCTATTTGGCTAAATGAACTGTTCTATAGTGATCAGATTTTTGACGTTCGGTTTCAAACCATTATTTTTGTTGCCTTGTACACAGTCGCTATTTATCTGCTTATCGAGAGTCTAACTTGGAAAGTTCCTCGAAAATACGGCTACCCAATTGCCTTAATCGCCATTTTTATATTTGCAGACACGGCGTATACGGCTTTTTTCAATTCCTTCTTCAGTGAAAGCATCATGTTAATTATGACTATGTTTTTATTTGCTTCGGGCTTGTTGTTATATCGCAATCGTTATAACGATTATGTACTGATGGCCGTGTTTTTTATTAGCGCATTGATTCTAACAACGAGTAAGCAGCAAAATGCTCCTGTAGGTGTCATTCTCGCGGTTACTGGCGTTGTACTCGTATTTATACGTAAAGAGCGATCTTTCCGTATTTGGATGTCATCGATTCTCGTGGCTTTATTTTTGACGGGAATTGGAACCTACGTGTTAATTCCGAAAGAGTTCGTAAATATTAACGCGTACCACGCTATGACCCGTGGTGTTTTGATGGAATCAGAGGATCCAGAAGCAACGTTGAAAGCCTTCGGCATTGATAAGCAATATGCCGTTCTAAATAAAAGCATATACTTTGAACCATTCACAACTGTAGATGTGGACTCCAAAATACTAGAGGATCATTTCTATAGCAAATATGGGTTCGGCTCGATATTGGCTTATTACCTGACGAATCCAAGTCAAGCATTTAAGATGCTGGATATTGCAGCGAAACATGCCTTCACGATAAGGCCTCCTGCTATGGGCAACTACGAGCAATCTGCGGGCAGGGAGTTTGGAGAGCAAACCACGTTCTTCTCCCTATACAGCAATATAAAGCATGCGCTAGCACCAAAAACGTTCGGCTTCGTCATACTTTGGGTCATTCTCATTGTTGGGCTGTATATGCCATCTTTTATTACAGCTGTAAAGGAAAAGCATATGAGGCACATCCAGCGGTTGCCGCTCATTATTGGCATGATGTTGCTCGGTTTATCCGGTATATTTGTTTCCATTATTGGAGCAGGAGATGCGGATTTATCCAAGCATGAGTTTTTATTTACACTGGTGTTTGACTTAGTGACATTTGTCGCAGTAGCCGATGCTATTCGTCGATATTTATGGCGAAGTGACCAAGATGTTGCCATTGAAGCTACATGACGAACGAAGGGAGGAAAGGCATGTTGTATAAAGCAACAAACAAAATACTGCTGCTGTTTATAAGTATGCTGCTTGTCATCATTACGATCGTGCCTGCTCCTTCGGTTCATGCCGAGGGAAATAAGCCTGTTCGCGTTCTGTTATTGTACGATAGCTTGGCTAGGGGGAGCGCAAAATCTGGTAATGTTGAAGCACTTCAACATGTATTAGCTGCTTATAGTGTTCAGGTTACGCTGCAATCATTTGATAACTATAAGAAGGGTGAGCTGCAGCAGTATACGAAAGTAATTGGGATTTATAATGTACCGGACATAGCTATAACGAATCTGGATTTTGAGAGAGACTTTGCACAGTACAAAGGAGAATACTTACATATTGGAACGAATGTACCATCCATGGTCCAGCGTAAGTTGAATTTACAGACGCAACAAGTAAAGGAAGACACGTTTAAACTGACAATAGACGACTTCTCTCAGAAAGCAATCCAAACAGAATCACTTACGTATATCACGGCGCATGAAGGTACTACTTATGGGCTTATCTCTTCTAGAAGCGGCCTTCAGTCTCCATTTGGAGTCGTTCATAAAGGGATAGCTTATGTGCCTTACTTTGAGAAAGGGAATTTGAGTGAGCTTGCGATCGGTTTCGTGCTCCGTGATTGGCTTGAATGGACAGAACAGAGTAGTACGTATGTGGTGTTTAAAGAAATATATCCATTCTCTAACTTGACACGATTGGAGCAGTTGGCGGACGAGTTGTATGAAGCTGGGATTCCTTTTGTAGTAAGTGTTAGACCTATCTTAATCAATCTTGATTATCCGGCAACGAAGCGATATTTTAAGACGTTGAAATATGTGCAGTCTCGTAATGGAAACATAGTGGTGAACGTGCCAGAAATATCCGCTATATTGAGTCCGCTTGAGCGCGATTTGAATAAAAGCCTAGGCTTGTTCATTGATGCAATGGTCAAGGAGGGCGTTGCTCCATTAGGTTTTGGTGCGGAAATGTATTGGACCTATGATCAATATTTTACAAACTCAGGACTTGGTCTATTTGATACGGCAGTTCTATTCCAAAATGAGGAGATTAAACACAAGGCGCAAGACAATACGTCGAAGTCATTTTCATCTACTTTATATAGCTCACGGTTAGAATATTTGGAGCAATTTGACTACAAGGAAACGGCGCTCACAGAGCTTCCGATGAATACAGCGATAACATTCAACTTCAATGATAACGAGCAGGAATTGAATGAAGCTGTGAAATGGCTTCGCGATAGTTGGGTAACATTCGCTGACTTGAAATATGGGGATCATACCGTGACAACGCAAGCGAATACCATTCGATCTAGTGGAGGCTCGCTCTACATCAATGATCAACTGATTGACTTAGCAAGCGCGCGTGAGGAAGTTAGTGAAGAATATGAGTACAAGCCTAAAGAACAAAAGAGCTTCGAGCGTTGGTTTAATGTCCAAAATAAAGTCTTTATCGTTATCATTCTGGTGACGATTGTAGCGTTTGGAGGCTTCTTCATCATTGGCCACCGATTATACAAACGTAAGTATTTTAAATGAGGAGGCCGCTATGACGATTGCAGATATACTGATGATGATTGCCGTGGTTTGTATCTGGTCCCTCTTGCTAGTCAATGTGGTACTGATTGTTGCAGGCTACTTGTATTACATCGAGAGTGAAGGCAAAGAGGTGCCTCCAATCAAAGGAGAAGCACCTTTCGTTACTATCATGGTTCCGGCGCATAATGAGGGAATGGTAATTATAAAGACCGTCGAGTCGCTATTAGCCTTGGACTATCCGCATGATAAATATGAGATTATCGTTATTAACGATAATTCATCCGATAATAGCAGCGAACTCTTAGCAGACTTGCAGGAGCGCTATACTGGGCGGAATCTAATCGTTATTAATACGGATAAGGTTACTGGCGGTAAAGGAAAATCCAATGCACTAAACATTGGGTTCCAGCGCAGCAAAGGCGAGTTAATTGCTATCTATGATGCAGATAATACACCTGAGAAAACAGCATTGCGTTATTTGGTAGGCGAAATTATGAATGATGATTCGCTCGGCGCTGTTATCGGCAAATTCCGTACGCGGAATCGTGATGCGAGTTTGCTGACACGATTTATTAACATCGAAACCTTATCGTTTCAATGGATGGCGCAGGCAGGACGATGGAAATTGTTCAAGCTGTGCACCATTCCTGGTACCAACTTTATTATGCGTCGTCATATCGTCGAAGAGATTGGCGGATGGGATGTCAAAGCAATCGCAGAAGATACGGAGATCAGCTTCCGTATTTACATGATGGGCTACCGGATTAAGTTTCAGCCTAAGGCCGTAACTTGGGAACAGGAGCCGCAAACGCTAAAAGTATGGTTTAAGCAGCGTACTCGCTGGGCAAAGGGAAATATTTATGTAATCGTCAAAAACATACCGCTGCTCTTTAATCGCTCAGCGAAACGAATTCGTTTTGATATTTTATACTTCTTATCGATCTACTTCTTGTTGTTGACGTCGTTAGTGATGTCTGATATTTTACTCATCTTACATGCTTTGGGTTATGTTCATACAACGATTGCTGGGCTTAGTATGTTCTTATGGTTGCTTGCGATAACGCTATTCGTAACGGGGACATTCATTACGATCATCACGGAAAAAGGAGAGATGCGCCTCTCCAACTTATGGATCATCCTGCTTATGTATGTGTCCTATTGCCAAATGTGGATGGTCGTAGCAGCGTATGGATTATATGCGTATATAAAGGACCAAATTTTCAAACGCGAAGCGAAATGGTATAAAACGGAACGTTTTTAAGATAGGAGAGAAGCGTGTGATGAGAAGAAGTCTACTTATCGGCATCACTTGTATATGTATGCTGCTCGTACAGATTGTTCAGCCGATGAAAGTTGCTGCAGCTGAAGTTAACAATGTGAAGGTGTATGAGACGCCGATGACGAATGCGAACACGTCGTTATCGGGTGTGATGACATCCAAGCATTTTCAATTTCAAACGGAGCCTTATTGGAAAGCCCAAAATGCAACCTTAACATTGGATTATAAAGCATCACAGTTAACGATTAATGATCGCTCCAGTGTTACTTTGTCAATGAATGGAACCAAGTTCTATTCATTCCGGCCTAAGGTTGCTGATCAAGCGAAGCAGCAGTTAACGGTTGTCGTTCCAGCAGAATTACTTGTTGAGGGCAATAACACGTTATCTGTTACAGGTAGTATTGAGACGTCTATTAATAATCAAATATGTGTACCACCAGATCGACATGATAATTGGTTGGAAATTTATAAGACGTCGACGGTTGCTGTAAAGTACGATACAGAAGCATTTAGCGGCAGCATACGAGACTTTAATGAGCGATTCACAGGAATGGACACGGTTCGTGCTGATTCCAATCTAATTGTAGTACCTGCACAAAGCAGTTCAACGGAACTGGAAGCAGCTGTGCATGCATTGTCAGGCTTCGCGAAATCCAATCGACTGAAGAGTGACACGATTCCGATACAAAAATTTGATGCGGCATCGATGAATCATAAACAATGGATCGTAGCTGTAGCACTATATGATCAATTGCCAGCTACGCTCAAAGCTTCTTTGGAGCAGCAGGACTTAAGCAAACAAGCACTAATTCAAGTTGTGACTTGGGATGGGAAGCCAACGCTTGTTGTTACTTCTCAAGATGCCGAATTGCTCGTAAAAGCTGGACGATTAATCGCCAATCAAGAGCTTATAATGCAAATGAACGGAAGCTCAAAAGTGATCACAGAAAGTACGGATGTAAATACGCCTGCCGTAAGCGTAAGCAAACAAGTAACATTGACTGAGACGGGCGATGAATTAAAAGGACCTATGCGTCAAGAGAAAAGCTACTTTATTGCATTGCCGGCCAACCGTTCCATTGCAGACGCAAGCAAAATTAGTCTCGACATGCGTTATGCAAAAAATCTAGACTTTGATCGTTCTATGGTGACGGTTTATGTGAATGAGAAGCCAATAGGCAGCAAGAAGTTGACTTCTGAATTGGCCAATAGTGACACGCTTACATTGCCAATACCTAAAAACCTTGATATCTCAGGCAACTTCATGGTTACGGTGGCATTTGATTTGGAAATGAAGGGTGGCGTATGTATCCGACCGCAGGATGAGATGCCATGGGCGTACATTACGAAGGATTCTATGCTGCAATTAAATACTAAGGACAAGACAGAATTGTTATTCAACAATTATCCGAGTCCGTTCTTACGCGATGGAAGCTTCAATCAAGTTGCAGTTGTCATGCCAAAAGAGCGGGATACCTATACGTATTTAGCGCTGTCGAATCTGTTTAACCTTCTAGGGCAATATGCGGAAGGCAACACAGGCAATATTCATTTCTTTGAAGATACAGTGGCTTCATCTGAACTGACGAATTACAATGTCATTGCTATCGGCAGCCACTCGAATAATAAAGTAATCCGCGATCAGAATACAAAACTATATTTCCAATACGCTGCGGATGGCGCGGGATTCATCTCCAATGAAAAGATGAGCATTGATCAGGAGTATGGCAAACGATTGGGAACATTGCAACTGATTGAGTCTCCTTACAAAGATGGTCATGGTCTTCTAGCAGTTACTGGAGCAAGCTCAGAATATTATTATTTAGCTTCCAAGCTGCTCGGCAGCGAAGAACAGAAGTGGAAAGTATTTGGAGACAGTGTAGCTACAGATAAAGATGGACAAGTATTTGCCCATCGCTTCAAGATGCAGGCAGAGCAAAATGAAGAATCGCTCGTGAGCAATATTATGGAGCGCAGCGATGTGCTTGGCTTTATGGTTGCTGTTATGCTCATCATCGTGCTCATTCTCGTGTCGCTTATTTTCATAATTCGCAAATATAGAAAGAAACGGAGGCAGAACGATGAAACGTAATCAAGGTAGTCTGCTGTCCGATGGAGCTTTCTTGCTGTGGATCGTTATCACTTTTGTCAGTATCATATTCATTGCGGGAGACCCGAACCGCTATATTTTGAATATCATTCTGTTAAATGTGGCTTTGCTTATTGCGATTATTACGTACTTTACGTCGCTAACAATCGGGCTTATCTTGAATGTTCTGTTTATTTTCGGTTACGGTACGTTCACGCTGTATCAAACGATCGTGCAGGGAAGTGTGCTGGAAGGACATCATTATTTCTGGCTCATTATGACACCTATGTTTGCGCTAGTTGCATGGATGATTACGTTTAGCAACCAGAAGATGCAGGCTGAGAATGAGCAACTGCTCAAGAAAAATCTATCGTTAGCGACGATGGATGAGAATACAGACTTGAAAAACAGCCGTTCCTTCCAAAAGGACGCAACGATATTTATGGCACTATCCAAACGATATCAAATCGAGCTTACGCTGCTTGTCGTAAAGGTAAGATATTGGGATGAATTGAAGCAGATGGTTAGCCGAGAACAAATGTCAGATCTGATTTACGATTTGTCCAAATTAAGTGAGACAAGCATACGGATGAATGATTCGTTGTATATGCTGAATTCCGATGATCCGACATGGGGACTGTTGCTGTTCACCGACCGTGAAGGGGCTAATATCGTCATCAATCGAATTAAGGACAAAGTAGCATCGTTTAATGCGGTTGAATCTACAGGAAAATACAAAATTGATTTGGATTTGATTATCGGCGCAGTTGAGTATGAGGTTGAAACGGTTTCAACACCGTTAGACTTTATTGCCCAAGCAAGAAAACAGTTGGAGTATGATGTGTAAGTTCTCAGAATAAAGAACATAATGAATCCCCTTTAGGCCATGCAGCTGACGCATCGTGATGATGTCGTTGCTGCATGAATACTTAAAGGGGATTTTTGTGATAGATGAATTGATTCTGTTACTGTGCTTGACTTTGAGTGTGGGCTGTTGTTCATCTTTATCCGTGTTGTAGTTCTTCCATAATGCTCTGTATACCATGTTCAATCTGCTCGACAGTTGTTCTGGAAATGCTCATCCGCAGAAATTTTTCCCGCTTCAGCCAGCCAGATAAGTAGAAGGGATTCCCTGGTGCGACCGTGATTTGCTTCGAGTCAAGTCGCTTTATGAGCTGGTCCATATTGATCGTTAGTGGCAACTTGAATTGTGTATAAATACTTGAGTGTGTTTCCGATAACTGTACAAGTCCTTTATCGTTATTTCGCGTAACTGCTGCATGCAGAGCTTGCATACGGATACTGTATTCTTTACGTAGAAGCTGTTTGTGGCGTTGGTACATGCCATTTCGGATATATACTTCGAGTGCCGCTTGAGATAAAAGGGAAGTGTCGCCGTAACTTTTATAGGATTGGAATGTTTGTACCAACTGCTCAGGAAGAACAGCAACACCGAGTCTTAAGCCTGGGAAAATCATTTTTGAGAAGCTCTTCAAATAAATGACGTGTGAACTTTGATTGTACGAATAAATGGGATCAAATTGTCGGTCAACACCCAGATCTGCCATATAGTCATCTTCGACGATATACACATCATAGGTGCTTGCTAGCCTGGCTAGTTTGCGCCTTTCTTCCTTGTTGTAAGAGGTGCCGAGCGGGTTCTGGTAGCGTGACATCGTGTAGAAGAACTTGATCTCACCGCTGCTGAATGCTTCCTCTAAGGCTTGCCAATCTACACCTTGTGCGGTCCGAGCCACTCCGCGAACCGGGATTCCTTCTCTTTCTAAGTAACGTAAATAAAGATCATAGCTTGGCTGTTCCACAAGTACGGTGGAGCGTTGATTCGGAAACGGCATTCTGGCTACTATCTCTAATGCTTGTTGGATGCCAGAAGTCAAAATAATTTGATCTGTGCGTGCAAATATTTGATCGTCCGCTAACAGCGATACGAGTGCTTGCTTAAGCGAACAAAGCCCTTGTGGATGGCCATATGTAAATAAGTTGTATTTATGAGTATCGATTGCTTTGTTCAAGCAATGCTGGAAATCTTGATATGGAAATAAATGAAGATCAGGAGAGGCAGATGAAAAGTTAATCTCGTCATTGAAACTGCCTCTATGATTTTGATCTGAACCGAATCGATCTACCACATAGTAACCGCTCTGCGGAATGGTGTAAATGACATGGCGTTGTTCAAGCTCTGTATAGGCCTGCGTGATCGTGCTTTGGCTGCAGTGATACATTCCGATGGCTTGGCGAACGGATGGTAGCTTTTGACCTGATTTGTAATGTCCTTCTCTGATTTTAGATTCGATATCCGCAGTAATCGCTTGATATTTTTTCATAAATGCTCCTCTATGTATGCCCTTTAGCCTTTAGCATTCATTTACGTAAATCCGTTTGAGTAAGGAAAGCGAAGGTATTCGTTTTCGTCTCCTATTATGTATGTTACCATGCTCATTCCTTTCTGACAGCAATAACAGATGTGACTGTATCGATACAGTTGCACAATTTGCTGCTCGGCTCTCAATCCAACTTGCTGTATCGTGGAACATAACGAATAAGGGAAGTGTTGTAATCACTCGTTCCCTTGCAGCAAAGAGAAGAGAGAGGGAGAATACGCATGAACAGAACAGGAATCAAGCTAGCTTACTTTTTAGCAGTAATGAATGCCGTCATTATCGGATTTTCATTTTTATTTGCCAAAGTTGCATTGGAATACGCTGCACCGCTGGACACATTGACTTATCGCTTTGCCGCTTCTTTTATCGTGATGTCGATACCAGTGGCATTCGGTTGGATTAAGCTTCAATATCGGGGGAAGGCGCTGTATAAAGCGCTGCTGCTTTCCTTGATGTACCCGTTAGGCTTTTTCACCTTGCAAACATTTGGGCTTCAGTACGCAAGCTCCGCAGAAGGTGGAATTTTATATGCTTGCACCCCTGTGGTAACCCTAATACTTGCTTCGATATTTCTGAAAGAAAAAACATCTTTGCTTCAAAAACTATCGATTTTCTTGTCTGTTTTCGGAGTGGTATTTATTTTCGTAATGATGGGGAGCAGCATCGACTTTTCAAATGTAACAGGATTAGTGTTGTTGTTTATGACCTGTGTTGCCTTCGCTGGATACAGTGTCATGGCGAGATCGATCTCGCAGCAGTTTAGTCCAGCAGAAATTACGTATCTAATGTTGGGGGTTGGATTTGCTACGTTTTTAGTCACTTCATTGGTACAGCATAGTAGTGCTGGGACCACAGAACAATTTTTCGCGCCCATCATGAACGGTACATTTACATTTATCGGATCGATTTTATTTCTAGGTATCATATCTTCACTTGGGACAGCGTTAGCAGCTAATTATATTTTATCGAAAATGGAAGCTTCGAAAATGAGTGTGTTCACGAACTTATCAACGATCGTCTCTATTGTGGCAGGTGCGATATTTTTAGGAGAAGAGGTAACGATCTATCATCTTATTGGGTCCGTGCTTATTATCGCTGGTGTAGTAGGAGCAAATTATTTCGGTCGAAAGAAAGCTGTGCAGCAGCAATCTATTGTTATTCATCAGAGCGAAGTAGTAAAGTGAGCGAATTCGGGCTAGTTTTTCTTGGTGTTTACCATGCATTGTAAGTGAATTTGTTGCAAAAAAATGTGAATTGTGATGTACTTTAATTCTGAATTAATTCCTTTACCTACTTGAAAAGGAGTGTCTGTATGAATGCAATGAAAAAATTAAGTCTTTTGAAAATCATCATTGTGTTTATTCTGGTTTCTGGATGTGTTCCAAATGAAGAGAGTAGCTTGAATAGTGTTAATGTAGGATATTCAATTCCAGATATTCAGTTCAAGGACCAAAAATTAAGTGCAAATTATGAGATTACTTTGAAAAATAATGAAAAAAACGAAATTGAAATAGAATGGATAGATCCTATTCTTAATATAAACGGAGAAAAAATAAACGCAGAACAAAAAGTATTTATTCATAAAGTTCTGAAAGATAATGAAGAAATTACTTTTCATGGGAGTCTTGAATATAACGGAATAGATACTTCTAAGTCTGAAATGATTATGAAAAATGAAGTCATGTATGGACTTAGAATTAAGCTCAAAAATGGTGATATTAAAACAGTTAAGATATAGTATATTATTACCCTAGCAATATCCAGCTAGTGTTCTCGAACTGGAAGTAATTGAGGTTTTCAACTCACTTTGATCACTAATTTTTCTTGAAGATATTAATAACTGATAAGATAGTTCCGAATATACAAAGAAACATTGAGGCAGCTACAAGAAAGTCAGAGTCATTAAAAGCGAACTTTCCAAGCAATAAAATAAAGATGCCTAATAGTGTAAATTGTATTCCTAAGAGAATGGCCTGGAGAGGTCGGAGATTTCTTGAAATGAACCAGCAGAATACGATCAGAATAATAAGTAGGATAGGTAATACGGCTAATAATGAGATCAAAATATTGTACCTCCTTTACAATTGAATATAGATGATTGTAGTATCGCTTCATTTTTAGAAATTGTCTAGATTGAAAAACAAAAGAACCGAGTAGCAAGGACAACATCGTCTTTGCTGCTCGGTTCTTGGTCGTTCAACCTGTGTTGTAAATGTTAATCGCTATCCACCAGATTAAGCTGCCATGTGACACCGAATTTATCGGCCACCCATGCAAACTTCTTGCTGAATGGGTAAGCTCCTAAAGGCATCATCACGAATCCATCCTGAGACAACTTTTCAAAGGCATGGTCCACTTCAGCTTCTGTATCACAATTGACGAATAACGAGATAGCCGGTGTAAAGCCAAAGTCATGCTTCACGAAGCTGTCAAAGAACCTAAACTGCTGCCCATGAATGGATAAAATAGCCTGCATTACAGTTCCCTCTGGGCCATCTTCATTTGGTCCGTAGTACTTCGCACTCACGATTTCGGAATTTTCGAAGATGGACATATAATATTCCATGGCCTCCCGAGCTTGACCAGTGAACATAAGAAACGTACTAATTTTTTGTACGGAATTGCTCATCGTTTATTCACTCCTTAGACACAATGGATATAGTATGCTTCATCAAAATACAAAACATACGTTCTCATATCATTTATTATCTAAGAGTTAGATAAGCCTGTCAAATGCTATTATTTTACTCGATATTTGATACCTTTTAGGACGGCATTTCCTCTTTCTGAGCCAAATAGCATTGCCAGTATAAAGAATACGACGACATATGGCATAATAGCGATCGTAGTTAGTGACGCTGCCCAGCCGAGCAGTGGAGGCAGTAACGTAGCACCGGTGTAAGCAACCGCCATTTGATAGCCCATAAGATGCTGAGACTGCTCTTTGCCAAAGCGCACTGGCGTTTCATGCAGCATGCATGGATAAATGGGCGCACAGCCTAATCCGACCATGATGAAGCCAATTAGCGAAAATACAGTTGGCAATGGAAGCAAGAGCATGACCGCACCAGTCAACGCAATAATTTGGCCGGAGCGAATTAGAATTTTATTGCTAACCTTCAAGGTGATAAATCCGGTGATGAATCGACCTACAGTAATGCCTGCATAGTACATCGATACCCACTGTGCTGCAACCGAAGCGGGCAAGCCTTTCACATTTACGAGAAAACTACTGCCCCACAGTCCCATAGTCGCCTCTGTACCGCAGTAAAATAAGAAGGCAAGCAGAGTTGCTTTAGCCCCTTTCATTTTTAAAGGACTTACTTTTTTGTTGGCGCCATTGTGAACAGATGCGGTTGCATCAGTATCACTTTCATTGTCTTTCGTGCCATCACTAGCCTCATCATTCCCTTTATGGACAACACGTTTCCAGAGGGGGAGAGTGATCAGCAAAATAATAACCAACGCAAACTGAATCATCGCAATTGTGAAATATCCTTCTCTCCAGCCGCTACTGCCAACTAGATAGTAAGACATAATGATTGGGCCTAGTGTAGCGCCTACACCCCAGAAGCTGTGAAGCCAGCTCATATGATGGGCTTTGTAGTGTAAAGCCACATAGTTGTTTAATGCGGCATCAACTGCACCAGCACCTAAGCCTAATGGGATAGCCAGTATGATCAACCAAGTTAACGATGGTGCATACGCAAAGCCTAGCAGTGCAGCAGCGGTCATGAGACAGCTGATGAACGTTACTTTTCCAGTTCCTAACCACTTCAACATGAGACCGCTCATTGAGCTAGAAACGATTGTACCGCCTGCAATAATCATGGACAGCAAGCCAGCGGTCTCGAATGATGCATTGTATTCCTTGTGCATAATAGGCCATGCCACACCGAGCAAGGAATCGGGCAGTCCTAAACTAATAAAGGCCAGATAAATAATAAGTAAGAAAAATGTTGCCATTACTTGTGAAACCACCTTATGTTTATTTTCTTTACTAAGTAGCGTGCAGCTAGCAGGGCTGTCAAGCAAGCTACTTAGTTGTGGATTCCGTATACGATGTAATCCATATTAACAGTTTCGATCCTAATTGTGCATCTGTTTCTCACTTCATTGGGAAGCTGCACTTGTTGGTTGGATACATTAAGATAAACGGCTTCTTAGTACATGTATACGTAATCTTTTACTTATGAACACGCCTTCCATCATACCATGTTGTCATGTATTCGTGTTGTGAAGTTAGATTTTTTATTGCAAGCCTTCATTTTAATAGTGACATACAGTTGGCCTAACTCAGTCGATGAGTTCGTGAGCCTGTTTTCTTTAGTTAGAATTTATGCAAAAGTAACAATTCAGCTACATGATAGACGGATGAATAGACATAGAATAAAAATGAAGGCGATTTCCTTTTTGAGCAAATCGCTTAAACTCTATCAAATGGGAAGGAGTCGATATTCATGAAGAATAAAGTCAAATGGCTTCTTTGCTTTGCGCTTATTGTCGGTTCTTTACAGGCGATGTTTATTCAAACAGCAGCAGCAAATGACACTCCAAATGAGGTGACTGAGTCAGAAGCAGGTGTATTTGCCACCCCTCAAAGGCCATTTCCCCAGCATACTAGCTATGTAGCGGGCGTGATCAAACCGAATAATGTAACTCAAACCCAAATGGACAACGAAGTCAAACGGTTGTACAACGAGTGGCGTACTAGGTATTTGAAGAAAAATCCGTATGTGAGCAATCAATATTTCGTTCACTATAATTTGAATCAAGAGTCAGACGACAATCCACAAGTGGTCACAACGAGCGAGGCAAACGGATATGGTATGCTGGTAACTGCCATAATGGCAGGTCATGATCCGAATGCGCAGCAGTACTTTGACGGTTTGTATCGTTTTTACAAAGCGCATCTCAGTAGTATTAATTCAAATCTAATGGCTTGGCAGCAAATCGATAATGGTTCTGCAATTATAAATAATGCCGCGGCAGGTGTTACTGCGGCTACAGACGGAGATATGGACATTGCTTACGGGCTTCTTCTTGCTGATAAGCAGTGGGGAAGTTCGGGGGCTATCAATTACAAGGCAGCTGCAATTCAAATTATTAATGCGATTATGGCAAGTCAAGTACATCAAACGGCCTGGCATTTGAAATTAGGAGACTGGGCACAGGATTCAGATCCGCAATGGGGCAAAGGTACACGGCCTTCAGATTATATGTTGAATCATCTTCGAGCCTTCCGAACAGTAACGAGCGACAGTCGCTGGGATAACGTGCTCAATCAGACGTACTTTATAATTGATCAGCTGTACAACAAATCGACTGGCTTACTACCAGATTTTGCGACGAAAGAATCTAGTGGATATAAACCGCCACAAACGACATATTTAGAAACGATATATGACGGTAAGTACTATTACAATGCAAGTCGGACACCATGGCGAATTGCAACGGATTATTTACTCACAGGAGATATACGTGCTAAAGCACAGCTTACTAAATTGAATCAATGGATTAAGAGCAAAACAGGCAGTAATCCTGCTCAAATTCAAGCGGGATATGATTTAAGTGGCAATGTGATTGGTACGTACTACGACTTGACGTTTGTTACTCCATTTGCAGTAAGTGCTGCAATTGACAGCAGCAATCAAGCTTGGTTAAATGCGTTGTGGACCAATACGGTATCGAAACAGACGAATCAAAATACGTATTTTTCCAACAGCATACGTATACTTAGTCTAATTACTGTGTCCGGCAACTGGTGGAGACCATAGTATCGTTAATGCATAGATGACAATAAACCGAGGGCTCCCCCTCGGTTTATTTGTGCTGTTCTAGAACTTTACTTAGAAGCTCAATTTTCATGTTTCGTATGAATATCGCTGTGGAGATGTACATGTTAGTTGTATAATGGAAATAGATGGATTAACCGTTTCTTTAATGGAGAACAATTTGAATCGTTAGCTATAATGTCAGTACTTAGAGATGAATATAAATAGCGATAGCTTCATCACACAAGCCGGATGTTGTTCAAAGAACCATAGTAAGGCCAAGCATCATAAAAAATGAAGGAGGTTGATATATCAATGAAGAATCACACGATTCAAGTTTTGATAATAGCTGCTGTATCTATACTACTTAGCGCTTGCGGGAACGGAACAGAATCGGTATCTTCCGAAGTTACGACGCCTGAGCAGCCATCTATTAAGAAGAAACAGGATGCACAGCAAGAGCCTATATTGATCATTATTGATCAGCGCGATGACTTCCCGGGCTCTGGAAATCAATTTTCATTTGGTATTGAGAAAGTTCCTGAAGGATATACGCTTGCAGAAATGAAATGGGAGTCCGACCACAATCGTATCGTAGATACCTTGGAAGAAGCAATGGAGCGTGGCGATAAAGGAGGAGACGGATTCAGCATTGGCGGTAGCGGCAATTTTTCGTACTTCTTTTATCCAGACAAGATGAAAGGGGAACAAGGCCAAGTCATATTTTTATTCCGTAATGATGAGAAGGATGAGTTGATATGGAAGAAAACGATCACGCTTAAATAAAAATATTTCATATCAACACACCGTGTACACACGTTGGTCACATGAGCACTCTATACTTAGCTTGTAACTAAGGAATGGAGGAGTCATGATGATGAAAAAGACAGCACTAGTATTGTGCTTGGCAATTGCAACAACGGCATTGACTGGGCATGTATGGGCGGATCCTAAACCTACCAAGGCTGGAAATACGATTGCACCTGTGGTTCAAGCAAATCAACAAACACAGGATATCACATCCTTTTTAAGCAAACTGCAAAAGTCCGTGAAAGAAGAGAATAAGAAGGAAGTTGCTAAGCTGATTTCCTACCCGTTAAATCTTATCAATAACGGAAAAAAGACACTCATCTACACACAGGAGCAATTTGTTCAAAAATATGATCGCATCATTACGAAGAGTGTGAAGAAGCAGTTGCTTAATCAGAAGTCAACGGACCTATTTGAAAATGAAAATGGGTATATGATTGGCAGAGGTGCGATGTGGATTAGTGAAATAAACAATCGTTTACGTGTTTATTCCATTAATGCAGCATACAATCCATACGAGGTTGCGGGGATTGACGATCCAGAGGAATTTATAGCGTATTTGAACAAACTGAAGAAAGAAGTGAGAGCCAATAACAAAAAAGTTGTCGCCCATCTAATTTCCTACCCGCTGCGGGTGAATAAGGATGGCAAAGCAACACTCATTAAAACGAAAAAGCAATTTATCGCCAAGTATGACCAGATTATAACGAAGCAGGTCAAGAAAAAGCTTCTTGAACAGGATCCAGACAACGTATTCGTTAGAGATGTAGGAGTGAGTATTGGTGAGGGGACAATGTGGGTTAGCCAATTTGGCAAAAAAATAGCGGTTTACGCTATTAACTTATAGAGTAGTTATCTTTTGACAGCATATACTTCGTTCATCTAAAATTGGTTCATACCATTTTAGTGTGGAACGGAGTGTTTGGATATGACACGAAATATCTTGCTTGTTGAAGATGATCCGTTAATGCGTGAATTTATAACAGATTACTTTTTGAAAGAGCAATGGAACGTTCATGAAGCTGAAAATGGAAAACAGGCATTAGACGTGTTCGAAACTACCTCCATTGATTTGGTTGTGCTGGACATTATGATGCCCGAAATAGATGGTTGGAGTGTTTGTAGGCGCATTCGGCACAAATCGGATGTGCCTATCATTATAATTACGGCCAGAGCCGAAGATGATGATCAAATTATGGGATTCGAGCTCGGAGCAGATGAATATGTCACGAAACCATTCAGTCCAAGGGTACTCGTTGCGCGTGCGAAAACATTGTTGAAAAGATCGGAAGGGACACTTGGCCGTGAAGGAGATACGATGGTGTACGGAGAACTTACTATTAACAAGCGCTCGCACACAGTAACTGTTGAGGGGGAAGTGATTAACTTATCCCCAAAAGAATATGAACTGCTCGTATTTTTGACGAAGCATGATGGTACTGTGCTGTCTAGAGAGTATATTTTGAACGCAGTATGGGGAATTGACTTCTTTGGGGATTTGCGAACAGTGGATACGCATGTGAAGAAATTACGGGCGAAGCTGGGAATTGAAGGTCAATCCATTCGGACCGTCATTCGAGCAGGCTATAAGTTTGAGCGGGAAACATGAGAAAGCATAGTGTTGTACGTAAATTATTTTTAGCAACAACCGCGCTAATTGCCGTTATTATAGCACTTATTATACTGGCGCAGGGACTATTCTTTGAACATTATTACCGCGATTTCAAACTTAAAGAGCTGCAGCACAGCATGAAACAATTCAGTCAGCAATATGATCAGATAAGCAACGATGAACGCGAGACTTCCAAGTTGTTTGCCCATTTTGTGAATCAAACAAATGCAAGTATGTCTATTCTAGATCCAGACTTTAATCAAGTGAGCATCATCAGTCCCTATTTTATTGAAGTGCAGACTCCATCTAAGCTCGTCATCATTCGTTTGAATTCAGCATCGTTCATGATGAATGACGTTCCACAAGGAATTCATATTGGAGAAATGTTGACGGTAGATGGCATATATATGGATGAACAGAATACGATACTTTCTCCAGTTCAATTTCAATCACAACATTCAGGACTTGAAGAGGGACTCGTTCGAGTAGAGGGCAAGATTACAGACTTGATGATTCCTGTGCAGCAAGCCTTCAATCCCTATTACCAGGATAGTTTGGTCACGGAAGCTCACAAGCATTGGATCGTACAAGCAGAACGATATCAAACTTCTTTACAAAATGGAATATCTGTACAGTGGGAATGGACAGATCCATGGAGTGGAGTTCAATACGGTGTTGTTATACTAGCCCTATCTGAAATAGAGCAGAATGAAGGCTACTTTTTTGCAATGACTTCACTGCAGCCAGTAGGGGATGCGGTCATAATCTTCGAGAAATACATGATTTACTTAGCACCGCTCATTTTACTGCTTATCCTCATTCTTACCTTTGTCTTCTCGAGAGTTATTTCTAGACCATTACTTACGCTCAATCGTACGGCTGCGCGCATGGCACAGTTGGATTTTACGATACCTGCTGCCATTCGTTCGAAAGATGAATTCGGAGAGCTTTCCCAAAGTATGAATACGCTTTCGTGTAATTTGGATACGGCTTTGCGAAACCTTACTGCAGCAAATACGCAATTGCAGGAAGATATGGTGGAGAAACAGCGGCAAGAACAACTCCGTAAAGAGCTGATCGCGAATATTTCACATGAGCTAAAGACACCTCTAGGAATAGTCAAAGGGTTTACCGAAGGGCTTCAAGATGATGTGGCGGAAGAGAAGAGAGAGCGATATCTTTGTTTAATACTAAATGAAGTGGATCGAATGAATGCTTTGATTATGGATATGTTGGAGCTTTCTAAGTTCGAAGCAAAAGCGATACGGTTGAATATTAGAGCTATTTCGTTGTCAAGGCTAGTTGAAGATATATGTATTGCTTTTACTCGTCAATTGGAAAGCAAGCAGCTTCGTATCCGAGTTGATCAACCATTCGAACAGTTAGTGCGGGCAGATGCCAGGTGGATCGAACATGTTATCGTTAATGTATTGAGCAATGCCATTCGGCACGCAGTTAAGCAAAGTGTAATCGGGATTCATATACAGGATACTGGGTCGAGTCATGTCATAATGCGTATTGAAAATGAGGGCCCATCTATCAAAGAAGAAGATTTGAGTCGTATTTGGGAGCAGTTTTACCGTGTAGAGCGTGCAAGAGATCGGAAATCTGGAGGAACCGGATTAGGACTAGCGATGGTTAAGCATATATTGGAGCTTCATGGTAGCGAATTCGGGGTTGAGAATACGAGTCGAGGTGTCGTGTTTTATTTTTCATTAGAAATAGACGGCAGCATCATCAAGAAAGAAGGAAGTTGATGATACCAATGAAGAAACAATCGATTTATGTACTGGTAGCAGCAGTTATAATCATGCTAACTAGCGCTTGTGAACAAGCAGAATCATCCGTATCTTCTAGAGAAGCGCCTGCACAGACTCCTGTTGAGAAAAAACACGACGATAAGCAGGGGAAAAAGCAATCGCTTATTAAGCAAGCCCCTATCCTCATTATTATTGATCAAACACCTCTAGAAGAATCTTTAGGAAATGGTTTCAATTTTACGGTTGAACAAATACCGGATGGTTATGCGCTTGATGAAATGAGATGGGAATCTGAGCAAACCCGTGTCGTAAATACATTCATAGAGGCATCAGAACATGGAGCGAGCGGGGAAAAAGGTTTCTATATTAGCGGAGATGGTCAATTTTCAGGATTCATGTATGATGACAAGATGAAAGGCGAGCATGGTCAAGTCACATTTGTATTTCGCAATGATGATATGGAAGCGTTGATTTGGAAGCAGAGTATTACGCTTAAATGACATTTGGATGAAATCAAAAGGAGGCTTTGAGAATAAGGACCTAAAACCTACTAGTCATGCTGATAAGAACAATAGAGTAGGTTAATCAAATAATAGTTGCCTGTTCTTATAATTTGAAAAAATATATTTCAGGGTGACAATTTGTAGTGAAAAAATGGTAAACTATATTTGTTCGCGATAACATCTAGTAATGTCATTGTTGTTATCCTAAGGACAAATCATATCCATCCAGATCAAAACATATTAGATAATTTGGAGTGATAGACCAATGACTAAACTAGAAAAAGCCTGTTTGTTTGTCAAAAAGGTAGGTTTTGGCGTTACAGCTCTTGTACTTTTTTTGTGTATGATACTTGGGACAGGACAGGTAGATGCATCTGGAGTACAATCGAAGCCAGAAAAACAAGCACAAGTGCTAAATCAGTACAGCAGTAATAAGCAGGACGGATTCACGTTTTATGTGAAAAACGCAAATCATGATTCGAAGATATTGACCTTTAAGTTGGAACGTAAAGGTGGAACTAAGTCATCTCCGACTATGATTGAAAGAGAATCTCCAGACGGTAAAACGAAATATTCCCAAAAAGGAGTTTTAGAGCATCTGGAGTTATTTGTTAATGGAAAGCGGCATAAATTTACTAGGAAATCTATGAAACGTGGAGAAGATAGCAATAGTTTTATTTTTGAATATCGTGCAGACAAACCACTGCCGGACAAATTCGACCTCATGATTAAATTGAAAGTAAGTAAAGTGAAGAACCCATATATGATTAAAATACCTATGAAATCCAAGGGAAGAACTATACTTAAGCCCGATATGATAAAAGCATACAAGAATTTTCAATTTATTCTTGAGCGAGTGGAATTAAGTTCGCTGACAACAACCATCGACTTAGTTGGATATGGTGATATAAAAGATTTACCGCTTCCGTCTGTTGGTGATAGAGATGAGTATTTTGCAGAAATTGATAGCCTTATAGATATGGGATTCGATATAATAGATGAGCAAGGTAATCATCTGAAAAATAATGGAATTTATTACGGGTTAGGCAAAGGAACGGGTACATATAAATTGAAATTGAATTTTTCACCATTCAAGTCGTTGCCTAAAACAATAACAATTATGCCATATGTTGAAAATATGGAATCTACTACCGGAAAACCTGAAAAAATATATATTCAAGAGCTACAATTTGAGGTTCCAGTAAATTAATTCATTAATTGAAATTTAATGAGAGTATGTGGTTCGTTACTGTGGTTAAGGTGAGCGTAGTTTGTTCCCATCATCGAAATAAAAAATGAACTCTTTTACTGTTATCTATGAGTTATATCAAGGATTCGCGATTGCGAATCCTTTTTTCATGTATGTGAACTGAAAGGCTAGTTATGTCAGCCTAAGTTTAGCGTAAGAATCTGCGCAAATAAATCATTGCAGATTGATGGAGCGCTTCATGATAGATGGTGCGGACAAGCACTTGTGCAATGGTGTGCATCCCAGATTCAGTAGCTCGATATGTTTGCAGTTGATTAAATAAAACTTCATGCCGTCTTAACATCTCAGCTCCTCCGATTCCGTTGATTGGGAAATTAATTGTTCGTTATCGATTGTAACAGGATTGGGAGTAAGTGAATAGAAATTGTCCACAGACTAGAGACAGCAAGTATATTATTGCAAAGTAAAAAGGCTGCCATTCGCATTCTTCCCGCGATATCAGCCTTTTACTTTGTTTTATTGCGATAGGAATTTACGTTTATAATTGCCCAGAGTGAGAAGTGGCCAAATATAATTATAGCTATGATAGTGAATATAATAGTTTCCCGGCAGACCTGCTCCTGTTGGGTAAGTTGCTGCTTGCTTGTTGGGATGTTCTAGCATGTGGAGTAGAGTCTGAATTCCTCGTTCCATTTCTTCAGTTGGCCGAGAAGATACAGCGATGAGCGCATCCAATGCCCAAGCAGTTTGTGAGGGTGTAGAGATGTGAAGCGGGATGTACGTTTTCTTTTGATCACTTTCACAGGACTCTCCCCATCCGCCATCTCGGTTCTGAATACGAGACAGCCAGCGAGCAGCTTTAATGAGGTTGGGGTTAGAACGGTCTAAACCTACAGCCGATAGTCCTGTTAAGGCAGCCCAAGTACCGTAAATATAGCTGATTCCCCATTTTCCATACCATGATCCGTCCTGTTCTTGGTGATGCATTAACCAATCTACCGCACGTTTTATAAAGGCGTGTTCCTGCTTAAGAATCGCCGTATTTCCCAAATATTCTAATGCTCTCCCTGTCAAATCAGCAGAGGAGGGATCGGTAAGGGCAGCATCTGCACCATCGTAAGGCAGCCAAGTAAGTATCGCTTTATTCGTATTTTTTTCAAATGCTGACCATCCACCATCGTCGTTTTGCATCGACAATAGCCATTGCAGCCCTTTGTCATAAGCAGCGGCATAAGTAGAGTTATTGCTAGCCAGCCTGTTAATAGCACGGAGTGCGGCGGTTGTGTCATCGATATCGGGAATGATGGTGTTAATATCTGAAAATCCCCAACCACCAGGAGGTGTATTCGGATTATGGAGTTGCCAGTCTCCTAGTACATGCTGCTGCCGAGATAATAAATAGGTGCCTGCCCGTTGAATGGCTGCATGTTGGGTGGGCAGTCCTGCTTGCTGCAAGGCATGGCTAATGAGTGCGGTGTCCCATACGGTAGGTGGGGAATTTTGAATATGTACATACGTGCCGGAAGGGCAGATAAATGATTTGAGCCCTTGTATGGCTTTGGAGATACGTGGATGATTTCGATCATATCCAAGTGCAAGCAGGGCAAATATCATTAGAAAGGTCGCACTAGCGTAGCTGTACAATGTCCCATTTGGTTCTATTCGATCTAAAATAAAGTTTTCTGCTTTATTTCGAGCCTCTTGCTTGACAGAGTGTGGGGAAGGCAGCAGTTGAAACAATTCTTTTTTTACATTTTGAAACAAGGAGCGGTACGGATCTGCAGAGTCTCGTTTCGTGTATTGTATTGACTGGGAATTTGAAAAGTCACATGAAAACGGATCGGAATCAAGTGTATATTGTAGTTGAAACGCATCTATTTGATCGGTATCTCCAGTCTCGTCTTCCCAGCTCCGATGTGGTAAAAGTAAATCGGACAGATCGGGAGCTCCTTCGGGTCGTTGTGGTTCAGGCAGACTGCTCATAATGAGTATCGGGGCAATATGTACTCTTGCATAGCCTACAATATCGTAAAAGCTGATAGGCGACCAATCAGGAAGCAGCAGGAATTCAATAGGTACCGTGTAGGAGCGGGGCCATGGACGTTGTCCTGTGGCTGCAAGCATTGTTTTTGTCATCACACTGCTAGCCTTTTGCATGCCGCCGCTTCTTAAAATATATGCTTTTGCTTTTAACAGGATGGGATCATCTTTCTTCATCGTTCCAGAGTAGAGCAGCGCATAGTACGCTTCTACCGTAGCAGATACATTGCCGTTCATTTCATTTGGGTATGAACTCCAATAGCCCTCTGGATGCTGTCTTGATACTATCCGCTGACTTAATTGCTTCACCAACTCTTCCTCAGGCAGCTGCAGCACGCGAAGCATAATAATCATATAGCTGTCTGTCATTGTCCCGATCTCAAAACAAAAACGCCATGAGCCATCGGGAGCCTGAGCCATGAGCAGCTGTTGAATCAGACGATTGATTCCTGTCTGAATGTCCACGCTTCGGTTCATTTCCCTCATCCCCTCCAATAGTCATGGTGAACGGTACTTTCGATATCTTAATTGATGATATTCATTTTCTTCTCGTCCTATTCTAAAACCTTTGGTAAAATTTATTGTTTATTTTAAATTTATAAATTAAACTTTAAATAAAAAGGGGGATGAGCAGTATGGAGTATGCAAACTACAAATTCAATTAATACATGGTGGTTGTTATCGATAGCGACCACCCATTTTAAAAGAATAGGTGGTTTATATATATGCGCAGCAAACAATATGAGATTATAGAGCGTCTTCCAACTGTAATGGAGCATAAGACAATATGGGAAGCAGTAGGTTGGGGCAGTGTTAATATAGAGATGACGGAACGATCGATTGCTAACTCCATATACTCTTTAGTTGTCATTAGTGACGATCATGTTATAGGTATGGGACGCATTGTCGGCGATGGAGCAATGTACTATTACATTCAAGATGTAGCTGTATTACCTGAATATCAGAAGCTAGGGATTGGTAAGCAAATTGTCGAGAAACTGATCAATTACATTTCTAATCATTGTGTTGGGGCTGGTTTCGTCGGTCTATTTGCATCACAGGGTAAAGAACCATTCTATGAACAGTTTGGATTCAAGGATTATTCGCCGGGTATGACAGGTATGTTTAGGGTGATGGAAAAATAGAGTAAGCCGGTCTTCGTATTCATAATAGAAAGATTAGGTGAGTCAGTATGGATGTTCAAAGTAAACTTCCTCGAATCGGTGTGGGGGCAGTAATTCGGAATGAAAAGAACGAAATATTATTAGTGCTGAGGAATAGAGATCCTGAAAAGGATAATTGGAGTATTCCAGGTGGCAAGGTAAAGCCTTAAGAACATCTTGAACAATGTGTCATGCGTGAAATTAAAGAAGAAGTGGATCTTGGGGTAGAGATTCAAGGCTTGCTATGTATGGCGGAAACGATTCGCCCCGGACACGAAGAACATTGGGTATCGGCTATCTATGAAGTAAGTGTTAAGAGTGGGGAAGCTCGCAATATGGAGCTTGGTTTAAGCTTGAACAACTGCCTACGAAACTGGAATGTTTCACAATACCAGCTATCGAACATATACAAAAAAGAGGTAGATTGTAAGCTATAGTTCGTTACTTGAAAAAAGATTATGAAATTTTAGCTCTAGAAGGCTGATTTTACCTAAATGAATATAAATAGACCGCCCTAAAGGCGGTCTATTTCATGTCAGACACGCTCTTAAAGAGTACTCCTATTTCCTAAACCGCTTTTAAGCTGGCTGGATACTACGCCTGTAACAGAAGTGGGAGGAAGAAGTGAGTGGTGACAGTTAAGATTATGACTTTAACCATTTATGTAGCAGCAGTTGTCATATAGACTTGGAAGTAAGTTGTTTATGCATTAATAACCTAACTTTTAATATTTATTTATCAAAAATTGGAAGTGAATATCAAAACTAAGAAATATGAAATCCATTGAAATCATTGTTTAGAACAGTGTAATTATTATCATTTTTTAGTAATGTTTTGGCTACATTATAAATGGGATAGTAGTTTTTAGATAAAGGAATCATGGTTTGATTGGAAAGTGTTAAATCGTAGTTGTTGAAGGAATTGGGGCTGACAGAGTGGGTATATTTAATATTAACTAGAAAGCTTTTATGAGATTGAAATAAATACGGGGTAGACTGAGTGGAAATGTCTTTTAAGTTAGTTGTACTTGTAATGACCCCTCCATTATTCAAATGAATTTCTACGTTGTATTTTCCTTTCTTTTCTATATACATGATTAAATCCTCTATGATTTCTTTTTGTTTATTTTTTACTGTAAGTTGGATGAAATTATATTTTTTGAGGTTGTTTTTGGTAATAAAGGCTAAACCTTGCTCATAAATGTACTGCATAACTTTAGTTACGTTTGAACGTAATAAATTTTCATCTAAGCAGCATGGAAGTATGCTGGATGGATTCAAGGATAATAAATTTAACAAAGTCTCAGTATCTTTTAGATTCACGAAATAAATAAACTTCACATTAGACACTTCATTTTTAATTTTTAACAGACGCTCGAATAATTGTGCAGTTTTCTCTGTTACTTCCAAGATAGCTATGCTAGTTTTCTGTTTTTTTATTTCCCCCCGAAATTTCTCCATGGTTTGAATTCCTGTCACAGTAAACTCTTTTAACATTTCACTAACTCGCACTCTAAATTCGCAATTAGGTGAAAACACTAAAATGGGAATGTGACAGTCAGTATCCAGATTCATACTAAATCTCCTTTTGAGTAAAAGTATTTAAATACAGCTACATAATAGACTAGATTCACAAAAATGGGAATACCCTAAATTTTTTGGGTCTTATTCCAATTTGATAGACCGAAAATGGATAAAAAGGATATATTGGCTATGAAGCGAGGCGGTTATTACATAGAATAATTGCTTTCGCCAGATTGCCGGCCGGCTATCAAAACATTTTTGGGAGGGATTTAAATGTGTCAATATGCATGTCCAAGTAAGTTTACTGCAGCTGCTAATAAAGTGGTAGGTACAGATCATGGTTGTTTTACTGATAATAGCTGTAGTTCAAGTAAAAAAAGACGTAAAGTAGATTTTTATACTCGTTGCTATCAAGATGGTTCTTCACACTTTCTTGATTTCTACTGCAACACGGATTGGCATACTTGCTGCTAAAAGAGTACTTAGTTAATAGGTTAATGTGTCATTTATACAACTAATAAAGATGCTCAGAGAACTGAGCATCTTTATTTTAAATCCTGAAATGGAGGAATGGTTACTCATGATTTCGAATCAAAAAAAAGATCATATGAGATTTTTGAAAAATCCAACCGTAGCAGATGTAGCAATCGGGGAATACCTTTCTAACACGTTTACCATTAATCGTATGGGTTCAACTGTAACGATTAAGCCAGATCCCAAAACGGGAGCTGTAATATTTTTTATGAGCACCACTTGTAAAGATTGTAACTTTGAAGCAATAGAGGCTTATAGTGAGCAATTTCAATTTAAAACGTATCTGTTTGTGGATGGCAAACAGAGCTTTATTGATGAGCTACGAGAAAAATATAAGTCTTTTATCATTGAGCAGGCTGATATATCTACACTCTATACCGAAATTAATATTGAAGTTGTTCCTTGGGTATATGCATTAAATAGTATGGGACAGATCGTATCAGGTGGGATATTCAATAATATCGATAGACTACGTGTTAAGATAGCTCCGCTAATTGATGTATTTGGAACGGGAGATACAAGTGAATGATGGCAGTAAAAGCTTATTATGACTTATTTCTTGCAACCTTAAAGGAAGTTTGGAAATTTGATAAACTTTATTTTTGCTTGAATCTATTCGTCTTTTTGTATAATTCGCTGCAAGCAAATATTAATATTTATTTAGTGGCACTTATTGCGAATCAAATTGCACAAGCCAGCTTTAATATCTACTTTGTTATGAATGCTGCCTTCATTATGATTTTAATAGAATTATTTGGAATATTTCTTGATTCATACAACCAAAAATATCAACTCAAGTTTAGTGAGAACTTCGGTGTACATCAGCAAAATAAATTAATTAATTATATGTTTAGTTTGGATCTGTTAGTGAAAGAAGACCCTCAATTTCACGGAGAAGCAAATATATATCAGTACGGAATAACTAAAATTGTGAGTAATTATATGGCATGGGTCAGTTCTTTTTCGATTATAATTAGTTTTTTCTTATCCTATACATTTTTACATAAACTAGATGGTTGGATTATTGTACTTCTATTGGCCGTTTCTCTATACAGAGCTTATTTAGAACTCAAGACAATTAACCAGCGAGTTAAAACGATGAACCATCTGCAGAGTTCACATCGGGCGCATGGTTATTTGCATCATATATTGAGTAGTTTTCATTATCACAAAGAGTTAGTTTTGATGCAGACGATTCCTTTTTTAAAATCATTATGGATGACTAAAAAAAGGGAGGCTTTTCAACTCTCCTATCAAGTTGAGAAGCAAACGATTCATTATGTAACGCTTAGTCAAATCATCTCAGGCTTGATGAGGCTGGGCATTATTTTATTTTGTATATATAGCATATATCAAAAGAAAATGTCGGTAGGCGATTATTTCGCGATTACCCTAGCCGTTGCGATGATAGAAGCGAATGTATTAAGGATGTGTACTGTATGTGGGGACATTCATGAAAATATGAGCTATCTCAAACGAATTAAAGACTTTCTACTCACGGAGGTTCACACGGGCACTGATAAAACACGAATTGAACGTATAGAAACAATTGAAGTAAAAGATCTTACCTTTTCCTATCCAACTGCGGCATGGCCTACATTACAAAATATTAATCTATCAATTAAGCGAAACGAAAAAATCGCGATTATTGGTGATAATGCCGCAGGAAAATCTACCTTAGTCAAATTTATTCTGGGCTTGTATCCGGCACCAACTGGAACGGTCTATTACAATGGAATCAAGCAAGAAAATATTGATATGGAAAGCTTATGGCTGCAATTCAGTGCTATATTTCAAGATTTTATTCGCTATGAGCTGAGTGTCCGTTATAATATTGCAATTTCAAATTTGGATGAACTACATAATGATGCAAGATTGGCTGAGATAATAAAGCAGGTTGGTCTGGATAAATTATTAACGCATCCTAACGGAATAGATGCAGAATTAGGTTATTTAACCGAGGGTGCTCAGAACTTATCAGGTGGACAGTGGCAGCGAATTGCGATCGCTCGTGCTTTAATAAAGCAATCCGATTTAATCGTACTGGATGAGCCGACTTCAGCCATCGATCCAAACACTGAATTGGAGATATTGAAGGAGATCATTAAACATTCCCAGGATAAAACATTAATCCTCATAACACATCGTATTGGTATCGCTGCAAATGTCGATAAAATTATAGTACTTAAGGAAGGGGAAATAGCCGAAATCGGGAGCCATCATGAACTGATAGAACGGAAAGGAGCCTATGCAGAGATGTGGGGAAAGCAAGCTGAAATGTATCAAATACAGGAAAAGGAGACTGCTATTTATGAACCAGTTAACTAATGTGACGGTGAGGTTTACAGACCAGTTCGTGGATTACAAAGGAAACCCGATCTTGATTCAACAACATAAGCTAACTGCACTCATCTTCGTATCTCTTTATTGCTCGACCTGTGTGGAGTTTTTACCGGATATCGCCACGCTAACCGAAGAATTCCCAAATATTGAAGTAATTCTTTTCTGTAATGGAACAACTGATGAGCATGATGAAATGATTAACTATTTTAATTGGAAGTTTCCTATCGTATTTATGGAGCCAGTAGAGGCTGATAAGCGGTATCAGATTACGGAGTTTCCATATATGATGCTGGTAAATGATGAGGCCCTTGTATGGAAAGAAACAATTGAGGAAGTCGATGAACTTATTGTAACGATAAAAAGCAGAGGGGTGTAGTTTTGATTGCTATACTTATGAGTATTTTTTTCGCTGCGCTATTCATGCTTTCTTCGATCTCAAAAATAGTCGATTTTCAGGACTTTCAACATGCAATCAAGCAGTTTGGAATCATAGCAAACAAAAAAATAATCAAAATTAGTGCTTATTTATTTGTTACTACAGAGTTGCTTATCTCATTTTCGTTTATTTTTTTCATGAGTCACTGGATTACTTATATGAGCGCAATTGGCATCATGTTATTGTTTACAGCTGTCCTTTTGAAAACTATAGTCGAAAAGAAAAAAATTACTTGTTATTGCTTTGGCAAGAGTAAAAAACAAACCAATATCCACTTGGCTGTGGCACGTAATACGGCGATCATTATGTTGCTTTCTGCAACTGCGATTCTAGCAAGTAGCCTCCACATAAATGTGGTTGTGCAGCTGCATATTATGATAGTTGTGGTTTTATTCTCCGTTATCACGCTAATTTGTAAAGAGTTTCTATTTGAGCGGGGAGGGAGCATACTTGAATCTCATCAGTGAGATTATGTTGATTGTTTATGGAGTTGGGATTTGTATTATAAGCTTTCTACTACTGCTGTTAGTTAGAAAAGCAGATCATACAAAAAAAATGATGTTTATCAATGAATCAGTTCGGACCACTGTAAATATAAATGCGCTGATATTTTCATCGTACTACTTCGTATTTATTGAACCAGGCTCGGAGTACAAACTTGAAGATGTTATGATAGATCTTCGCATAACTGAAGGACATAGTAATGTACTTATCGTATACTGCGCGCCAGAATGGAGAGCTAATATGCTCAAAAAGAAAATGGAGCAGCCGTATAGTTTTTATATTGATGAATCAAAACAATTAGCTTCATTATTAGGTGTTCAAGCATATCCAAGTGTATTATCTGTGCATTATCCAAGCAATTCTATTAAAAAAATAATGTAATAGGCGGTGGCACTTATGAAGATTGATGCTTATTTAGTGGATAACATAGAAATGGTTGAGCTAGAAGATGGAAGCAAGAAAATTGTTAACTCGGAGAAAATAAACACGATTAAAGTGCCAACACTCCCCTATGTAAACCAATTAACGATTAAAATCGATCTAACTGATTTGGTAGTAGGTGAAAGAACGATTCTTGAAGTACATATATTGGACCATAAAGAAAAGTTAATAGGATTTAGTGGTGCAAAAAAGATAAAAGCAGAAAAAGCTTCTTTCTCTATGCTGTGTCAAATTACAATGGTCCACACCTCAATTTCCGATCATGTATTTCGTTTATTTGTAGATGGTGAAATTGTAAGTACAGATACATACTGTGTTGAATTTGATTCCGATTCAGTAACCCAGAAATCAAGATTGTCTTCTTAAGTAACATCAGTTAAGTAAATAGGAAGGAATTTATATGATTCAATTTTCGGTGTGGATGTTTGCAACTTAACTAGTCATATAAACAAAAAGGATCGCTGTTGTTAACAAGCGATCACATGACTTCATCTAACCCTTCGGTTAGGTGATTTTTATTTTTTGAGTTAAATCAATAAATCTCTTTAGCTCCCATTGGCAAATCTCTTACTCTTTCAAGATAAGCGGTCATATTTGTATCATCATTCATTCGATAGGTATACGAATAAGTTGCAGCTACTTCAAGTGCCAGTGTCCTGAACAACTCACAAGTAACAAAGATAGAATTCCACATGTTTTCGTAGTTTGCATCCGAATAAGTTGCTTTGTACATGTCCCAATACGCAGTTGGAAGATACATTTTGAAGTATTTGCCCATTTTACCGGTTGAGACTTGATTGTGATGCTTTATACCGATCCACCAAGAAACCATTTCATCCAAAGGTGCTCTAGATGTAAACTCATACATATGTTTTGCATACGGCAGTTCGTCACGCCATATTCCTTTGGCGACGTTCTGCTGACACCACCAGAATTCATTGCAGCAGTTCATGAACTCCGCTTCTGTAGGTTTTTTAACATAGTAGCTGCTGTCTGTTGGTGCAGGGATAGACGGGAGTATATTGTCCTTATCCAACAATGGTGCAGTAAGGCTGTCTTCCATATATGTCTCAAGCATAGCTTCTTTCGTTTGAAGGCGGAGGTCAATACGGTTGCCATCTGCAAACAACATTAAATAGATGTATGTGCGATCTATATTTACATCGATGCCAACAGCACGGTCCATTTTATCGGCTTCCTGTATCATTAGCCGTTCGCCGAAAATATCAATCCAGTTCTCATCCCTTAAAAAGGATGCTATCTCTGTTACAACATAAACAAAATCATAGTCTTGAAAAATATCTTTCGGTGCATGGGGGTTCGTTCTGGAACCGTTCATATAGACGGCCCGTACACGTTCGTCTTTGTTAGCGACACCGAGTATTAGGTCAAAAATTTCTTGTTCACTTCTCAACGCAAATCACCTCATAGCAGCTTTATTTATGTATTGATTTCTATACTAATTTCCATGCTCGTTTCTATAGTAGCATATTTGCATAAATGAAGGTGGCGGTCGTACAGCTTACTTTTAATAGCTTAGCTTAAAAGATTGAGGAGTTGCGTGGTAAATGAGATTTGTGTTATATTGGAAATAATTCATGTGAAGGGGGTGAGGTAGGTGAATCACGAAATGGTCAACAACCGTATTAGTCAGCTGCCGATGGCTATGGCTGGCATTGTTCATGTATTTTCTGTGAACGGGATAAGTCTGTCCAAATTAGACGATACGTTTGAACCATTTGCAAGAAGACGCCTACCTTAACCACAACGGATTGTATGATTATCCTAAAGGGTCGCGGGCTTGTTGCCGCGGCTCTTTTTGTGCATTCAAGATAGGGTCTTTATCTAATAGGAGGCACCTAAAATGACAATTGTAAATATTCAAGAGATGAAGAAATACCATGCAGCGAACCTCATTCTAGACGGGTTGACATTTCAGATTCAGGCTGGTGAAAAAATCGGTCTCATTGGTCGGAATGGCAGTGGAAAATCCACACTGCTCCAATTAATTGCAGGTCATGAGCCTATAGACGAGGGCATGCTTACTATAAAGAAGGAACTGCGGATTGGCTATTTGCCGCAAATTCCTGCAGAGTTTGAAGCGCTGACCGTATATGATGTTTTGGCTTATGGTTACAGGGATCTAATGCTCACAAAACAGGAAATGACGAAGATTGAGCAGCAAATGTCAAGCCCAGAAGCAGCCGCTAATTCTGTTAGAATGGAGCAACTGCTTGAGGCTTATGCTACTATGCAAGAGAAGTTTGAGCGAGGCGGTGGCTATGATATGGACACTGCCATCGAACAAGTAGCGAACGGGATGCAAATTAACCGAAGTAGTTATGAGCGCGGCTTTTCCAGCTTGTCTGGTGGTGAGCAAACACGGGTGGTTTTGGCGTCTCAGTTAGTTGTAGCGCCAGATTTGCTCTTGTTAGATGAGCCGACCAATCATTTAGATCTAAGAGGAATTGAATGGCTGGAACAATTCATCAAACGTTATGACGGTGCATGTGTGATCGTATCGCATGATAGATATTTCTTGGATGCCGTCGGCACAAAAATGATCGAATTAGAAGACGGCGAAGCACACGTGTATCACTGCAATTACAGCGGATATATGAAAGAGAAGGAAGAACGGCTACTACAGCAGTTTGCACAATACAAAGAACAGCAAAAGGTTATTAAAAAAATGAAGGAAACGATCCGTCAATTAGAGGAATGGGGGCGTATAGCAGGGGATGAAAAATTTTTCAAACGAGCATTTTCCATTCGAAAAGCGCTGGAGAAAATGGAAGTTGTAAAACGTCCAGTATTAGAGCGAAAAGCAGCAGAGTTTGATTTGGTACCGCTTGATCGTTCTGGCCGTCAGGTCATCCTTTTTGAAGGATTGACGAAGACATTTGAGGGACGTGCGATACTAGATCAGGCGGAGGGAAGCCTTTCCTATGGTGAGAAAGTTGTCCTTCTGGGGGAAAATGGATCAGGTAAGACAACACTTTTCAAGCTGCTTCAAGGCATGATTGCACCAGATGAAGGTCAGGTTCGTCTAGGAGCGCGTGTAGAGGTAGGTTATTTAGCTCAGCAAGAACCTGTGTCAGATAGCAAGATGACGGTTCTTGAATTTTTCCGTACAGAGGGTGGTTTGGAAGAAGGCGAAGCACGAGGCGTATTGGCCAAATACCTATTTTATGGAGCAGATGTTTATAAGCCGCTGCAAATGCTCTCAGGAGGCGAGTGGTCTCGTCTGCGACTAGCCTTGCTAGTGAGAAAGAAGCCGAATCTATTACTGCTAGACGAACCGACGAATCATCTTGATATCGCTTCACGAGAAGCTTTGGAGGATGCCCTTGATGATTTCCCTGGAACCGTACTAGCGATTTCACATGACAGATACTTTGTAAATCGTTTGGCGAAGCGTGTATGGGAGATGAAAGAGGGATCACTTGCTAGCTATGAGGGGAATTACGATGACTTTAAGGAGAAGCGTGCGGAACTGCTTGCTTTAGAGGCTAGTTTGGCAAGTAATCATGCATTGAATATACATGTGATGCCCACTGATCGGGAGAAACCGAAAAAACCGGCAGCTGATGAAAAAAATAGACAGGTACGTGCTAATGAACGAAGACTTGAGCAGCTAGAAAGCGAGATTGCTGCTTTTGAATGGGGCATCGCTTGTGTGGATGAGGAAATGATTCAATTGAATCAAAGCGGGGATACTGCCCAGCTCGAAACCTTATGGCGCAAGAAGGAAGAGCTGCAGATGAATCTTGATGAACGTTTGGAAAAATGGGTTGAATTATCAAACGATTGAACCAATATACAATTAGGGGGGCGAGGCAATTGCACCCTCAAGAAATGTCGGCAAAATGGGAGCATCTTTCGCAGACGAAGATTTATAGTGAGAAGCTAATGTTTCGGTTTAGTATTTCCCCCATTTTTTTTGAAACTATTTCCCTCTTTAAAGCGTCTTTATCATAAAGGGGGCAATACGATGAAAAAGATAACCGTCATCGTCTTCATTCTAAGCTTTATTCTAATGGCATGCACTGACAATGGGGTAACACTTACATCGGATCAGGTGAAAGCTACCTTAGCCGATCATGGAGTTGTGCTGCCTGATAAACTCTCCTACAAACATTCTGTTTTTACAGAAAGATATAATCAAATTTTGCCAGAACATTACTTGATCGATGAACATCAATCTATTAGTATTTATGTCTATTCTTCGCGTGAGGCAGCAAAAGAAGGATATGAGGATTTTACAAATAAGACAGCAACGATGAAGCTAGTTCCACATAGTACGTTTCAAGTCGCTAATGTATTGATATTTTATGTGGCGAAAGAAGAATATATGGACAAGCGAGTAAAGGACGCTGCTGAGGGTCTGCTCGTATCAAAATGATTTCGATCGTCTAAAGTCAGCATAATCATGTGAATTGAGGAGAAATCTCTTGAAAAAGGAGTATTATCTCTAGATAGCTCGTTCTCAGTTATATAAATGGAGTTTGAACGTAGATTTAACTCATGTGTACAATAAAGCTATAATGATGTATACGCTAACACAAGGGCCATGCCTTATCTAGTGTTGTGAGATTGTATGATCGACAGCACTAAATAACAACCCCGTTTTCTTCGGAGAACGGGGTTGTTTGCGTTCTTGTAGTGGCACAATATGGATAGAAAGTAGGCTGAATGAATATGCAACTAGAAGCGATTTATCACCGTTCCAAACAAGGTTGGTCCTATGCTTATGACCAGGAGACAGTCCACATACGGATTCGCACAAAGAAAAATGATGTTACCGCAGTTGATCTGATTGCTGTTGACAAATATGCGTTTGAGCGCATGACGGAGTATGTGCCGATGCGGAAGTTTACGTCAGATGCATTATTTGACTATTGGGAAGCAGCTTATAAGCCGCCATTCCGCCGTCTTCGTTATGCATTTCGTTTCGTAGATGATCAGGAGCAATGGTATTTGACAGAGCGCGGTTTCCGCAAAGAGCTGTCAAAAGAATATTTTGAATCTTTCGAGTATCCGTACTTGAATAAAGTTGATATTTTTGAACCGCCTGCTTGGGTAAAAGAAGCCGTGTTCTATCAAATCTTCCCTGAGCGCTTTGCGAACGGGGATGCGTCGAATGATCCTGAGAATGTGCTACCATGGGGTGGAGAGCCTACACCTACGAATTTCTTCGGTGGAGATTTGGAAGGAGTTATCCAGCATCTCGATCATTTGAATGAGCTGGGCATTAATGCGATTTATTTCACACCTGTGTTCGAGGCAACGACGAACCATAAATATGATACACGTGATTATATGAAAGTAGATCCTCAATTTGGCTCTAATGAGAAGCTGAAGGAATTGGTTGAGGCTTGTCATGCTCGTGGCATTCGTGTATTGCTTGATGCTGTTTTCAATCATGCAGGCAAAACGTTCCCGCCGTTTGTGGATGTGTTGGAAAAAGGAGAGGAATCTGCGTATAAAGATTGGTTCTACGTACGTGAATATCCATTGCGTGTGGAAGAAGGCATTCCTACTTATGAAACGTTTGCTTTTGAACCAATTATGCCGAAGCTCAATACGGAACAACCAGAAGTGAAAGAGTATTTGCTTGAGGCAGCTCGTTATTGGATCGAGGAAATTGGGATTGACGGATGGCGCTTGGATGTTGCTAATGAAGTCGATCATCAGTTCTGGCGTGAGTTCCGTCAAGTAGTGAAGAAAGCAAATCCGGAAGCGTACATTTTGGGTGAAATCTGGCATGACTCGATGGCTTGGCTGCAAGGTGACCAGTTCGATGCTGTAATGAACTATCCATTTACAGATGCAGTAAATGATTTCTTTGCCAAACAATTAGGGGATGCTGCAGAATTTGCAAGTGCTATCGGAACACAGCTTGCTAACTACCCGCAGCAAGCGACTGAAGCAGCATTCAATTTGTTGGACAGTCATGATACGCCGCGATTGCTAACGCTATGTGATGGTGATAAACGCCGTATGAAGCTGACGTCCCTATTCCAATTCACGCATCCAGGAGTCCCTTGTATCTATTACGGAGATGAGGTTGGATTGGCTGGTAAAGGAGATCCGGATTGCCGTCGCTGCATGGAGTGGGATGTAGAGAAGCAGGATCGAGAATTATTTGAGTTTTATCGTAATCTAATCGCATTGCGTCGCGATCATGAAGCGATGCGTTCTGTAAATATTCGTTTCTTGCAAGCTGAATCTGATTCACGTGTATTGTTGTATGAGCGCTGGAGTGAGTCTGGCGAGCGCTTCTTGATTGCTATTAATGCTTCCTCTGAGAGCACTACGATCCGTGTAGGTGAGCAATTTGATGGGAAAGTGTGGAAGACAAAATTGTCTTCAGATGCTACAATTGCACATGTTGGCGATGCAATGACCATTCAGCTTGAAGCATATGGATTTGCTGTACTGAAACAGACGAATTAAGCTGGTAGAGCAACGGTTGTTGGCATGCAACGTCCATTCGCAATTTAGTTTATAACATGTACCGTATGCCTAGGGGGAAATGACATGAAAATGTTATCTCGTTGGAGCGCGTGGCTCCTAATGATTGCTACACTTTTATTTGTGTGGCCACCACAACCGTTGCAGGCAGCACCTGACACAGCCGTTACGAACACAGCAAACTTTAGTACAGATGTGATATATCAGATTTTGACTGACAGATTTTTTGATGGCAATCCCCGTAATAACCCGAAAGGATCATTGTTCGATGGAACTTGCAAAAACTTGAAAAAGTATTGTGGGGGAGATTGGCAAGGGATCATCAACAATATAAACGATGGCTATTTTACTGGGATGGGTGTTACTGCATTATGGATCTCTCAGCCTGTAGAAAATATTTTTCATGTCATCAACAACTCGGGTGTTCAAAATACATCGTACCATGGATACTGGGCGCGTGATTTTAAGAAGACTAACCCTGCATATGGTACGATGGAGCAATTTAAACAATTGGTTAAAGCTGCACATGCGAAAAATATTAAGATCATCATTGATTTTGCGCCGAATCATACCTCACCTGCGATGGAGACAGACCCTAACTTTGGCGACAATGGAAGGCTATACGATAACGGTACATTAGTTGCGGGTTATACGAACGACACTTCCCGTATTTTTCATCACAATTTAGGCACTGATTTTTCGTCTATTGAAGATGGGATTTATCGCAATCTTTATGATCTTGCAGACTTGAACCATAACAATACGATCGTGGATAAGTATTTTAAGGATGCCATTCAACTCTGGCTTGATATGGGTGTGGACGGCATTCGAGTAGATGCGGTCAAGCACATGCCGTTTGGGTGGCAGAAAAGCTGGATGTCTTCGATTTACAGTAAAAAGCCAGTGTTTACGTTCGGTGAATGGTTCCTCGGGGCAAATGAGGTAAGTGCTGATAATCATGCATTTGCGAATGAGAGTGGAATGAGCTTACTCGATTTCCGCTTCGCTCAAACGGTTCGTCAAGTATTTCGAGATCAAACTCAATCGATGCAGAGCTTGAATAATATGATCGTTAGTACAGCTAAAGATTATAAGTATGTGAATGATCAGGTTACGTTTATAGACAACCATGATATGGAGAGATTCCACGTCAATAAAACGAATAAGCGTATGCTCGAGCAAGCATTGGCATTCACATTAACCTCACGTGGTGTACCAGCGGTCTACTACGGGACAGAGCAGTATATGACGGGTGGCAATGATCCGGAAAACCGTGCACGTATGTCATCTTTCTCGAAAAATACGACAGCTTATCAAGTTATGGGAAAGCTAGGTCCACTTCGAAAAGTGAATCCCGCATTTGCCTATGGTACGACACAAGAGCGATGGCTCAATAATGATGTATATATTTATGAACGAAAGTTTGGTAATAGTGTTGCGTTGGTTGCTATTAACCGCAACTTAAGCAATGCTGCGCACATTAGCGGATTAGTTACAGCATTGCCAAGTGGGCAGTATCAAGATATGCTCAGTGGTTTGCTTAATGGATCAGAGCTAAAGATAACCAACGGAACTGTTGCACCATTCAAATTGGATGCTGGGGCTGTTGCCGTATGGCATCACAATCTGGATGAAACAAGTCCTGTCATTGGGCATGTTGGACCAACGATGGTAGTACCGGGAAATAAGGTGTCTATAGACGGACGTGGATTTGGTTCGGAAAAAGGAACGGTACATATTGGTGCTGTAAGGGTAACAGGGACAGATATACTGTCTTGGGAAGATACACATATTGAAGTGAAGATTCCACCAATTCGTCTAATTCCTCCAATGCATTTTGCGGGACATTATGATCTGGTAGTAGAAACCGTAAAACGTACGAAGAGTAATGCTTCTCCATCGATTCAAGTGCTCACAGCATCGCAAGTGAATGTTCGTTTCGTCATTCAAGGTGCGAATACAGATATGGGGGAGAATGTATATCTATCAGGAAACATATTTGAGTTAGGGTCCTGGGACATAAAGAGTGCTATTGGTCCGATGTACAATCAAGTTGTGTATAAATACCCGAATTGGTATATAGATGTTAGTGTTCCTGCGAATACACAGATTCAATATAAGTTCCTGAAAAAGAAAGGTAGCCATCTTTTCTGGGAAGGTGGGAAAAATCGTACTTATACGACACCGAGCAGTGGGACGGATACGGTTATTGTAAATTGGCAGCACCAGTGAATAGGAAGTAAAATGAAGTAACATCTTAGCAGTAAGCCGAGGGGGAATTCCTCGGCTTATTTTTTATGGTCAATAATATTCAAAAAATTCTAATATAACGATTTGTTGTGCTCAAAATCTTTACGGTGGAATCGACGATAGCGATGATAGGTAGATGAGTTTACCCAGTGTATGGTAGATAAATGTATGCATACAGAAGGCTCCGTCAAGTAGATATGGACGGAGCCTTTAGATTTATCTGTACAAGTGTGAAGTTGTATTAATATACTTCTAACTCATTAATTCGAACATATCCTTGCTGATGGCTTGGACCTAGTAGAGCAGAGACACGGATTTTGGTCGTGTTAACAGCGTTAAAGGTGTGCGTACGAGAGCTAGCAGTATTGCCTGTAACATTTGCTAGCTGCACCCAAGTTGAACCATTCCAATACTGTAGGTCGTATTTAGATATTGCATAAGTGGCTGTTGTATATAGGTCAATTCGGTTAATGGATCGGGACTGGCCGAAGTCGACATATACATATTGTGGCAGAGGCGTATGCTGGTTATTAGCCCAGCTATGGCTCTGCCCGAGAGCAGTATTGCGATCACCATCCTTTATTTTAAGAACGGAATACCCAGGGAAGGTCGAATCAGCAGAAACGGTTGCTGTTAAAGCGTAGTTCGTATTGTTCGTCGGAGGTTTCTTCTCCAACTTGACTAGATTCCAGCGGAATTCAAACAGTTTGAAGTATTTGTTTAGTACGGTAGCTTCACCTTTTACGAGCGCATCAATGGTGAGTGAGAAGTGGGAGGACACATTCGTATTACTTGTCCATTTTCCCTGTCCTTCTATCCCAGCAAAGACGCCTACGGCAATAACTTTCAACCTCGCAATTCTCAAGCTAACTTCAGCTTTTGCTCCAGCCCAAGCCGTAATTTGCCCTTCGATATTGTGAGAAACGTTGAGATACCTAGTGGTGTTTGCATATGGCTTAAATGAGACAGGTATCCAGAAGAAGTTCTTGCCTCGAATACCTGCTTCTACGAAATAGCCCTGATCAACGACAAACTCAAACTTAACGCTTCCATCGACACCAATAACTAAAAATACACCTACAGAAGCACTTGCTAGCTTGCCCGCATTAATGTTAAAGCCGAAGATAGGTACTTTTACTTCTTTGTGGAATTTGGCTTCGCCTTTAAGTGTAACTTTTGCTTTCTCACCTGCTGTAAACTTCACATCGTATTTTTTACGGTTATATACAGCAGATACTTTCGGGAATTGTAGTGTAATGCTTCCGCTAGCTTCTACATAAACTTTGCCGTTCGTGCCAGTTTGGTTCACTAATACTTTGTTGAAGTTACAAGTGAAATCATTACCGACTTTGCCACAACCCGTGGAAGTTGGTGATAGGACAGTAAGATCGTGTTCTGCTAAGGACATTTTTTCGGCAGGTAACACGATGTTGGATTCAGCTAATTCTACCGTTTGCTCTGGAATATCGTAATATTCGAGCAGTTCATCAAGTGCTGGAGCTACATAGTCAATTCTGAAGCTCGTTCCATCTTGTATCACTTGCGAAACTTTGATTGCTTTATTGCTTGCTTCATCGAAATAAATTTTTCCTACTGCGAGGCTTGGGGTAATTTGCCTAAACTCTTCTTGAGTCAGAACAAAGTTACCAGATTCGGCTTCATCTTCGAAAATATTCCCTTTTATATCTAAGCGATTTTTGACATTAGCAGGCATGGCTGCTGCAGTGCTCTTAATTTGATGGGTAACGTTGCTGAACGAACCTACACTCGTAATGGGGTTGCCTACACCTGATGAGCCGTCTGGATTGATTATGAATTCGAAGCGGAAGTAAGCTTCCTTCGCAGGAGACCAATAGTTCGTATCTCCTGGCCAAATCCATTTAGCAGCTGTATCAGCTGGCATACCTTGAACACTCTTGTCCCACGGTGTTATCCCGTATGCCCCGAAGTCCTTCGCACGCTGCCATACAGAGTCGTTGAAATCTCTCAGATGCCATCCTTCAGTAAAAGTACTTGTTGACTTCCAGTTAAAATCAGTTGTGAAAATGTCGTCTTGACCTGCATTGATCTCAGCAAGAAGACCTGCATAGATTCCATTGTCTTTCGCTTTTACTGCGATAACGTTTTTACCTTGAGTCACTTTGAGCGGGAAAGTGCCTGCTTGATTCCAGTTGGTACCCGCACCAATTCTGACTCCGTTATGATATACCTCGAATTCATCGTCAGCAGTCAACGTAATGCTTGGCTCCGTTGGAGAGACAGCTGCAGGAGCAATAAGTGCATCTGGACCATTAGGAATGAGTGAGCCATCAGGAAGATAGGTAGCATCGGTTACACTTTGAGGCGGGGCAACATAGGCTAATACTTGTCCTCCAACCATCGTGATAATAAGCGTAACGAGCATAAAGGATACTAGCCATTTTTTGAATACGGACTTCGTTTGTTCCACTATCCTTACCTCCTAAGAATATGGTGCGTCTGAGCTTCACATGCATCATGTTCGTAATGAAGGGGTATGTAGGCATCTTGAAGAAGCATCAGTCTACTTGAAAATAGAAGATGAGCAGATTGCCATGACTGTAAATGATAGATGTAAACCTAGGATCTGAATTATTTGTTCATGGAAGTAAGCTTCTGTTTTGCTCGTAATCATAACTGTTTAACCAAGTTGAATATGTCGATGGAAGGGGGTGGAAAATACTTACGCAGCTCGCTAGAAATGGTATGCGGATAAGATTCAATGTCTAACCGGAGGTGGAAATAATAAATAAATGTATTCGCATGGGCTTACATGGTTATTGAAACAGAGTTTTACCAAGGAAGCAATAATCGTGAGAGTAATAGTAATGTGGATGGGCACTACTAAATCATAGAATGAATAACTTATGGATATCTAGTGGAGGAGTTTCTTTGACTGAAATTGGAGTAGGTTGTAGAGGTATGACCAGGTTACTTAAAGAAGTGGTATGTAACTCATAGGGGCTAAATCAATGAATATGGACAATACGTCGTCCAAGGCGGGGAGGGTGTACTTCAACTGTTTGTATCCTGATATTCTGATAGAAGAAGTGACTCTAGATTATCAGTACAGTTGAACAGGACTCCCGAAATAAACAGCTTCACCTCCTAGCATGATAGACTAGCCATCTTTCGACAAAGTGGGAAATTACTGTGACCGTCCATTAGGTATGTCCACTCTATAGGATGCCGGAACATGATGATGTTAGTTGCATCATCCACTTAAAAGATAAGTTGTTCCAAGCAGTGGCGTCAACTATGGAATCGCTTACATATGGATTTGTTCAACAACATCGTTTCTGCGATCCTTGCCAACAGCATAGCACATGGATGGATACATGCGCTAGATCAAAAATAGTAAAAACTCACTAGATGATGTGAAAATGTAAATTACAAATATAATTAGAGGTGATACATATGTCACAGATGAAATAGTTGAAATGATTATAAACATAAATGGCATACGGTTGCGTGGAGAGATAAAAGAGAGAGAAGTTATTGAGGGCTATTTGAGAGATAGAGTTACTAGGATAGAAATATAAGCGAATCGACACTTAAGTTTTTTGTCACTTTTTGTCGCAGTTACAGGCGGATTATGACTGTTTTCCACAATTTACGCCAAAATTTCTTGATCATTTTACATATACTGTTTTGCGGAAAGTATAGTTCCAAAGTATGATAGGGTAAATGAATAAAGCTATCTTCCTGTTTTCTGAGCAAAATAAGTCTGGAAAGCGGTGTCATACATCATTGAAATGGTAGTTCGTTGGTGAATGTCGATAATTGTCGTATTTTAGTTGGTTTAATAGTGATGAGAGACACATAGAACAACAAAAATGGTGAGGCTAGTAAACAAAATTAGATTCTATAACATAATTGAAATATGAATGTGTATTCATATGAATCTAATTACGTATATCGAAGGGGTTGAACGCTTTGCCGGTTATGGACTTAACCACTGTAAGGTTACGCGAATATGAGACGTATACGTTTGCCATTTCCGAAGAGGCTGCTGAAGCCATTCGTTCGATTAGTGGTAAGCAGGATTTATCACCAGAAGCTGTTGTATGTACGGCTTGGGGGACTTTGTTGACACGGTATTTCAACTTGAATGAGGTTAGTGTATATGTTGCAGCATGCGAGAAACCAGATCACGCTGAAGTCGTTGTTAACGAAGATGGTATGACAAGGAAAATGCTAGCTGAAATGGAAGTCGGCATTCAACGCAGTGGTCAGGAACAGCGTAGTAATCATGTACCTATGAATGATTCAACCTATACTTATTGTTGGATCAGTAATTATAATGAGAAACCTTCCAATTCGGTTGCAGCCGAACTAGAAGGCGATCTTCACTGCCAATTCTTATACAACTATGGTGTTGCAGCACCACAACAGCTTATCATCTATTGTAGATTAAATCGATTGCACAACACAACTTTTGATCAATTGTATAGGGACCAACTTATAAATAATTGGGAACAACTCCTTTTACAGATGGAGAGGTTTCCTGATAAGCGTCTGGGTGAGCTGAAAGTGTTGACGCCAGCATATGAGCATCAAATAGTAGCGCTATGGAATGATACATCGGTAGCTTTTCCGAGATTTCAAACCATTACGACGTTGTTCGAAGAACAGGTAAAGAAGTCACCGAATCAAGTTGCAATTATAGAAGATGGGATCGAGATATCCTATTTGACGCTTAATGAAAAGGCTAACCGATTGGCGCACCGACTTCGTCGTCTAGGTGTAAAAAGAGAGCAAGCGGTTGCAATCATAGCTGAGCGTACAGCACAAATGGTCATTGGCATTTTAGCTATCCTCAAAGCAGGTGGGGTGTATGTACCAGTCGATCCAGATCATCCACCAGATCGAATCAAATACATATTGCAGGATAGCGGAGCACAGCTTGTACTGGCAAGCAGTCATTATACTGGACAGCTATCAATGGGAAATAAAGCAGTAACGATTGATGCTTCTGATCTAGATGTTGAACCAATGGACAATCCCGAGCCAGTAAATGAAGCGACAGATCTCATCTATTTGATGTACACATCTGGCTCTACAGGGATGCCTAAAGGAGTTATGGTTACACATCGCAACGTGACTCGACTTGTTATGAACACAAACTTTGTAGCATTTGGACCGGATGATCGTATTTTGCAGACAGGTTCACTAGTTTTTGATGCATCCACCTTTGAAATTTGGGGGGCGTTATTGAACGGTTTGCAGCTGGTGCTTGTAGACAAAACCGTTATTTTGGATCCTGTCCAGTTGGAGGCTGCCATTCGTCTACACAAGGTTACGACGATGTTCTTAACTACCGCATTGTTTATTCAATTGGCAGAACGTAACCCGAGTCTGTTTTTGCCGATTAAGCAATTATTCGTTGGTGGAGAACTTATGAGCCCGAAGCATATGCTGAGGGTGGCACTAGAGAGTGCGCCAATTGCGCTATCTAACATTTATGGGCCGACTGAAAATACGACCTTCTCGACTTGGTATGAGCTCGAAGGTAGCGTCGAGGAGTCAGTTCCGATTGGAAAACCAATTGCGAACTCAACGGCCTATGTTGTAAATAAGTACGGACAACTTCAGCCTGTTGGTGCAGTTGGTGAACTGTGGGTCGGAGGCGAAGGTGTTGCCCGTGGATATATTAATCGCGCTGATTTGACGGCTGAGAAGTTTATAGAAAGTCCATTTGTATCCGGCGAGCGGCTATATAAAACAGGAGATCTAGTGAGACTGCTTCCTAATGGCAATTTGGAATTTGTCGGTAGGGTCGACCATCAGGTGAAAATTCGCGGCTATCGGATGGAACTAGGAGAAATTGAAGCGCAAATACAAAGACATGAGTCAATAGTAGAAACGCTTGTAATCGATTTCGAAGATGCGCCAGGTCAAAAAGCACTTTGTGCCTATATCGTTGCAAATGGTGAAATGTCCGCAAATGAGATTCGCTCATACTTGGCCAGTCATTTACCAGCGAACATGGTTCCAACTTGCTATATGTTCTTGGAGCGAATGCCGCTGACGATTAACGGCAAGATCGACCGCCTGAAGCTGCCACTGCCTAAAAAACAGGGCTGGATATCGGACAACTATATAGCTCCGCAAACGGAAACAGAGCGCATGTTAGTTGGTATTTGGGAAGAGGTGCTAGGTTTCGCTCCTATCGGGGCAGCGGATCATTTCTTCGATTTAGGCGGTCATTCGCTGCAAGTTTCACGCATACAGGCGTTAATCGAGCAAGCATGTGGACTGCTGCTTACATGTAAGCAATTCTTTGAATCGCCTGTACTGAGGGATTTGGCGCTGCAACTGGATAATCAGGAACTGCGGTCTGTTGTAAAGATTGAAGTTGCTGCTGAAAGGAAAATGTATACACTAGGGACAGCTCAGCGTCGTATGTTCGCATTGCAGCAGCGTATGGGTATTGGTGCAGCTTATCATATTCCGTTCTTGTATCGAATGGAAGGTAAGCTTGACCGCGCACGATTGTTGAATGCATTAAAGCAGATCATTAGGAGACATGAAGCTCTGCGTACATCATTCCATTATGAGAATGGGGAGATTGGCCAGCGAATTGCGGCCATGGCAGATGTCGTATTTGAAATAGATTACAGGGATCGAACGAATGAGCGGTTGAGTGAACAGTCGGTTAATGAGTTAGTAGAATGGTTCAAGTGTCGCTTTGAACTTGAGGAATCACCATTGATGAAAGCAGCGGTGGTATCATTTGCAGATGAAGAGCATCTGTTCTTGCTGAATATTCATCATATTGTATTTGATGGTGCTTCATTGCGCATTTTTGCCGATGAATTGTGCGCCTTGTACGCTGGAAAAGAACTAGTCCCCTTAAAGCTGCAATTCAAAGACTATGCAGAGTGGCACGCCGATAAAATTAAATTTGATGTACAAGCTGAACAGTATTGGCTTAACGTTCTTGATGGAGAGCTGCCAGAGCTAAACTTGTCGCTTGATTTTCATCGACCAAGCAAGCAATCGTTCGAAGGTGAGGTCGTTCGTACTCGGTTATCAGTTGAGCAGACAGCTTTATTGCGACAGTTTGCGAAGGAACGCGGCTGCACGATGTACATGGTATTGTTATCTGTCTACCATGTGCTGTTGGCGAGATATGGGGATAAAGAAGATATCATCGTAGGCTGTGCTGTAGCAGCTCGCTCCCATGCGGATTTGCACGACATGATTGGGATGTTCGTGAATACGCTGCCGATTCGTTCTTATCCCGAGTCATCCAAATCTTTTGCTCGTTTCTTAGCAGAAATGAAAGATACGCTGCTGCATGCTTATGAATATCAGGATTATCCTTTGGAACATTTAATAGAAAAAAAGCAGCTAAAATCTGATTTGAGCCGTAACCCGCTGTTCGACACTGTATTTGTAATGCAGAATATGGGTAGCGTCGATATTCGGCTGCCAGGCTTAAGTTGTACAAATATCCCTGTTCACAACGAAACGTCTAAGTTCGACTTAACCCTTGAGGCGATAGAGCAAGCTGACTCGGTGACTTTTACATTCGAATATGCTGCAAAACTATTTAAGCGTGAAAAAATGATTCGTTTTGCGGATCATTTCGTTCAGTTGGTTCATGAAGCAACGGCAAATCCGGCATTACCGATTGCACAATTGAATATTCTGACTACTTCAGAACGCCAGCAGATTATACAGCAATTTAATGACACGGCTAGTGCGTATCCACGTGATTCTTCCGTCGTTGCGTTATTTGAGCAGCAAGTGTTAAGAACGCCACATAAAGTGGCAGTCGAGACGAAGGATCGCAAGCTAACCTATACGGAGTTAAACCAAGAAGCGAATCGTTTGGGACATCATTTGCGAAGTAACGGTGTTATAGCAGAGCAACCTGTAGTTTTGTTTGCGGAGCGCTCGGCTGACATGATCATTGGTGTGCTTGCTATTTTAAAGGCTGGTGGTGCCTATGTTCCCATTGATCCTGATTATCCTGCGGAGCGCATTCAATATATGATCAAAGACAGCGGGGCAGCAGTGGCGTTGTCTAATAAGCAACTAGCACATCGATTGCCTTTTAAGGTGAACACGATTGTATTTGATGATCTTGAGCTTAACGAGCATCCAATTGAGAACATTGGTAATCCGCCGGGTCCTAATCACTTAATGTACATCATGTATACTTCTGGGTCGACAGGCAACCCGAAAGGGGTAATGATCACTCATCGCAATGTGATTCGTCTCGTGCAGAATACAGATTTTGTTCCATTTCAAGAAGACAATTGCCTATTGCAAACGGGCTCGCTCGTGTTTGATGCGTCTACATTTGAAATATGGGGAACATTATTGAATGGATTGCGCCTTGTGCTTGTTGACAAGACAACGGTTTTAGATGCGGTGCAGTTGGGGAGCGCAATTCAGGAATATGGCATCACGATGATGTGGTTGACTTCACCACTATTTACACAGTTGGCGGAGAAAGATGTCCATATTTTCAAGCCTATACGGGTATTGCTTGTTGGAGGTGACGTTTTGTCACCAAAGCACATTTATCGCGTGCGAAATAGCTGTAAACCAATTATGATTATCAATGGTTATGGACCAACGGAAAATACAACATTTTCGACATGCTTCCCTATCGAAGAGGAGAGCGAGGGCTCTATACCGATTGGTAAACCAATTGCTAACTCGACGGCTTATGTTGTAAATGGTGCCGGTATGCTGCAGCCGATAGGTGTTCCTGGAGAGCTGTGGGTCGGCGGAGATGGAGTCGGTCGAGGATATTTAAATAGAGTTGACCTGACGCAGGTTGCATTTATTAATAGTTCATTTCGAATGGGTGAGAAGCTTTACAAAACGGGTGATCTTGTTCGTTGGTTGCCCAATGGCAACTTGGAGTTTCTCGGGCGTAAAGACCACCAGGTAAAAATTCGTGGTTATCGAATGGAATTAGGTGAGATTGAAGCTCATATTCGCAATCATGAATGGGTCAAGGAAGTACTTGTTATCGATATGGAAGAGCAATCTGGTACGAAGGCGCTGTGTGCTTACATCGTGGCAGACCGCGTAATGGCGAGTAAAGATGTACGTGACTTTGCGCTACAGCGGATGCCAGATTATATGATCCCAACATACTATGCATTTTTGGAGCAGCTGCCTTTGACGACAAATGGCAAGGTGGACCGTGCCAAGCTGCCAGCACCAGAAAAGCAAGCATGTATGGCTTCTGGCAATTTTGCTGCTCCAGCTAACGAAACAGAGCAGAAGTTGGCGACGCTGTGGAAGGACCTACTCGGTTTGATTGAAGTAAGTGTAGAAGACAACTTCTTCGAGCTGGGCGGCCATTCGTTAAAAGCCATTTCCTTAATCGCATGGCTGAAACGGGAATATGTAGTGGAAGTGAGCGACGTATATCAGTATCCTACTATTCGTCAGCTCGCACAGCATATGAAATTCCGTCCGAATCATTTAAAGGACAAGCTGTCTCAACTGCGTGACCGAATGCAAGCCGATCGGGAACGGAATGAGCAAGGAAATAAGAGTTTGGTTGGTGAACGCGAGCTGTATAAGGAAAATATTTCTATATATATGGCACAAGTTAAGCATGCTTTGCAAGAAGAGAATGCTTATACCGATGTTTTACTAACCGGAAGCACTGGTTATTTGGGAGCCTACTTGCTGCGTGATCTTATTGAGCAACAAAAGAGTTGTCAAGTTACAGTGATCGTACGAGGTGATTCTCAAGAGCATGCTAAGCAACGATTGCTTCACAAACTTACCCATTATTTTGGTTTCGCCTGGGTCGAGCAAAGCTGTGATCGAATTCATATCGTGAATGGCAATTTGTCAGATACAAAGTTTGGTTTAGACGATCGACAATATGCGCAGCTAGCTGCAGAAGTAGATTGTATCATCCATGCAGCTGCAAATGTAAAACATTATGGCCCTTACGACGAGTTTGAAAACAGCAATATTAGGGCAACTGAGCATTTGACCCAATTTGCTATGGCTGTGAAAGCTAAGCCGTTTCATCATGTATCGACAATGTCAGTCGGCATGGGAACGATAAATAATATAGAGTCTGTCTACTTTACAGAATATGATCTTGATCTTGGTCAACAGCATAATAACTATTATGTAAAGACAAAGTTTGAAGCTGAAAAGGTTGTCCATGCGGCAAGAAAGCAAGGGCTAATAGCAAATATTTATCGTATCGGCAATATTGTATTTGATTCCGTGAGCGGAAAGTTTCAAGAGAACATACAGGATAACGCGTTTTACAATCGGATGAAGTCATTTATCCAGCTCGGTGCTGTACCGATAACAGAGGCGGATATTGACCTGACATATGTTGATCAGGTCAGTGGAGCTCTCCTTACATTGTTCAATAAACCAGCGCTTCATCAACATACATTCCATTTGTACAATCCGAAATTCGTTAGTATGTCTGATATACTCGCGGATCAAGAGGAATGTAGTGTAGAGGAGCAGTCAACTGAAGTATTTTTTGACATGCTCTATACCGCATATATTCAAGGTGACCATATGCATGCTGTTGAGAATATGCTTTTGCACAGCGGATGGATGGATGAGAAGGTTGATAGCACTTATTTCGAGCTGACAGCAGAACTTACACTGAACCTATTGAAGCAAATGGGCTTCTCTTGGGACGTGCCAGAGAACAGACATATATCAGCAATGCTTCGACATTGCCGAAGAGTTGGATTTTTGGAATAAGTCGAGCAGAGCGTATACATATATAAAGATGACAGCACTACTTTACACTTTATAAAAACTACCATTTTAAACTTATATATTCCAGGAGGAATCTATATTATGTACGAAGTTAGATACAGAGAAGATAAAAATCGCATTTATGTAAAATTAGAAGGTCTTATGACATTAGAAGAGGCGAAAGTATACGATATAGCAGTACGTGAATGTGTAGACCAAGCTACATTAGGGTACACGTTCTGTATTGATATGGCCAAAGCTCAAGCAGCACCCCCTGAAGTAAATGACTATCTTGCGGGTCTTCGTGCCTACATGGCTGCAAAGCAGCTTATTGGTTCCTCGATGATCGTTAGCTCCGTACTTACCAAGCTTCAATTGTCCCGTTTGATTAAAGAAATCGGTGGTATTTTTAATGTGTCTCAAACCTACGAAGAAGCAGATAAATATTTGGATACGATATAAAAGAGAAAACTTTACGTAAGTAACTCTATTGAAAACTACATTGGGATTTTATATTGCTGTTTGTTCGCAGTTCACAGTTATGAACCGATAGCAAAAGACGGTACAGAGATTCATTTCTGTACCGTCTTTTTGTTTACATAAATAACTTTTACCAGCTTATCCTCACGAGATAGGCACGCATGTTTTTAATCCAAGTCTATTCAGCGCGAACATTATTCAAGATCTCAAATGAACGAAGCCTTGCATCATGGTCATAAATTTGACTGTTGATCATAATTTCATCCGCATTCGTTGATTCTAACAGTTCGGTCAGTTTGCGCTTGACAGTAGCAGGACTGCCAATAATCGATGTTGAGAGCGTACGCTGCACAAGCATTTTCTCATACTCGCTCCAAAGCTCCTCCATACTGTCAACAGGAGGCTGCAGCTTCTGCGGCCTATTGCGAATGAGGCTCAGGAACTGCTGCTGCGATGAGGTCGCCAATCGTTCTGCTTCTTCATCGGTATCCGCTGCTATGGCATTGACCGTTACGATAACATAAGGTGCATCCAACACTTCTGAAGGCTGGAAGTGGTTCCGATACACTTCCAGTGCAGGGCGTGTATTCTCAGGCGAGAAATGGCTGGCGAATGCAAAGGGAAGCCCAAGATCTCCAGCTAGTCGCGCACTGAAACCGCTCGAACCGAGCAGCCAGATCGGTATATGAAGGCCCTCGCCAGGTACGGCGCGAACCCGATTCTCAAGTGGTGAAGCATGTCGCAAATAATTTCGCAGCTCATCCAACAGCTCAGGGAATTCCTGCCCATTGCGGCCTGTATCACGACGAAGTGCTTGCGCAGTAAGCTGATCGCTGCCCGGCGCTCGGCCTAAGCCTAGATCAATGCGGTTCGGGTAGAGGGATTCTAACGTACCGAACTGTTCTGCAATAACGATTGGGGCATGGTTTGGCAGCATAATACCGCCTGATCCTACTCGGATGGTCGAGGTATTCGCAGCTACATGTCCGATAAGCACAGAAGTTGCTGAGCTTGCTATGCCAGGCATATTATGATGCTCGGCCAACCAATACCTCTGGTAGCCCCATGCTTCTGCATGGCGTGCTAAGTCTGCAGTTCGCCGAAAGGATTCGGCAGCCGTACTGCCTTCAACGATAGGAGATAGATCCAATACGGACAACGGGATATTAGCCAGTGATTGGTGAGTCGATTGTGATGGTTGTTCCATATTTTATAGGTCACCTGCTCTCTAGGTAATCGCTTTATGGCATGTTAATAACGAAATCATAAATGTAAGGAATGAATCTACAGCTAATAACATTTTAGCTTAATACCAGTAATGTACTAACAATTATAAAGTAAACATAGGGGCATGACAACATAACTGCTCCAAACAATGATATCCCGCATGTGATAGCTTGAATATTTTTCTTTTGGGGACTGCAATCCAAGATCATAAAGGGGAAACCTTGTCTATATACATAACTAAACAGTAGATTCGTCGGTGAGGAGAGTCAGGAAGGCAATGATTGATATACATACACATATTGTTCCGTGCCTTGATGATGGAGCACCTTCGCTTGAAGTCGCTGTATTAATGGCACGAATTGCATATGCACAAGGTATACGCGCTATGATTGCAACTCCTCATCATCGCAACGGCAGATACCGTAACGAAGCCGCTGACATCCAGATTGCTACAGCACGTTTAAACGAAGAGCTTAAGCAGCAAGGCGTCGATGTTATGGTATATGCAGGCCAAGAAATTCAAATGTACGACAGTCTGTTATTGGATTGGATCGAAGGCAAAACACTTCTCTCCTTGCATCGTTCCAAATACGTATTGATTGAGCTCCCTACTTCACACATACCGACCTCTTGTCGGGATTTGTTCTATGAGTTGAGGTTGCTTGGCATGGTCCCGATTATTGCACATCCTGAACGTAATGCTGAGGTGATGAAGGATGTAGGGCGATTGGTGGAGCTTGTTCGTGAAGGTGCAATATGTCAAGTAACGGCCAGTTCATTAACAGGCAGATTTGGTTCGAAAGTTAGGAGATTGGCATGGAAATTGTGCAAACAGAACTTTATTCATCTTATTGCGTCAGACTGCCACAATTGTCGTTCAAGGCCACCCGATCTTGCAAATTCCTATCAACAAATTGAAGAAGTGCTGGGCGAGCGTCTCGTTCAAAATTACATGCTGAACGCGATTAACGTCTTGCAGAACAAAGACATCGCGGTTCAAGAGCCTGCGCTGTCCGGTTCGATATGGCGTATGTCCCGGTATTAGACCATCTAACCCAAACTCAATAATAGATGTCCCATGGGTCAGAGTCATATAGAGGGCTCAATCGATGTGATAGGAGGGTCAATATGGAGGTGGGCATCAAAGAGATTTTACAAGTTATCCGCAAACGTAGCTGGTGGTTGGTTACGATTGTCGTACTCGCATCTGTATGTGCAGGGATTGTTAGTCTTTATTTATTACAGCCCAAGTATGAAGCTTCCAGTCAAATCATTATCAGTTCAACCAATACTACGGGTCAGTCTTTGATGAGCATAAATGAAGTAAATATGGATTTAAGGCTTATGGATACCTACAAAGAAATTATAAAGACCGTTGCGATGATGAAAAAAGTGACGGCGAATCACCCTGATATTGAACACACTCCGGAAGAATTATCTCGTCGATTGCAAGTAAACTCCGCAAGTTCAACACAAGTTATAACGCTTTCTTATCAGCATGAGAATTACAGCCAAGCAGTGAAGACCGTGAATGCTATTGTGCTTGAATTTCAACGTGAAATACCTTCTTTGATGAACATTGACAACGTGTCCATACTGGGGCTTGCCAATGAGGAAGCAGTTCCTGCACCAGTTAGTCCCAATATCGTGTTCAATGTAGCGGTTACCTTTATGATCTCATTGGTAGGTGGGGTGGCGTTGTTTGTTCTGCTTGAGATGTTGGATGACACCGTTAAAAGTGAAGAGGAGTTAGCACGATTGCTCAACTTGCCAGTACTAGCAACTGTAAATATCATCCGAGAAACGAACTTTACCAAATCGAGCACAGCAGTTATCCATGAGGAAGGAACGGGGAGCGATGTCACGATTGACGCGAAAGTCTAAATTGATTACGGCATACAGCCCGCTGTCTCCGATCTCGGAAGTATATCGGACACTGCGAACGAATATTCAATTTTCCTCGATTGATTGTCCGATGAAGTCCATCATGATTACTTCCTCCCGAGAAGGGGAAGGAAAATCAACAACACTAGTAAATGCAGCAGTCGCCTATGCGCAGTCCAATATGAAAGTTGTTATTGTTGATGCGGATTTGAGAAAGCCGACGGTTCATGAATTTTTCCATTTATCCAATCGAGTGGGTGTGACGAATGTATTAGCACAGCAAGCTAGTTTGGAATCCGTTATGTTAGAGAGTGGTATTCCGAATTTGAAGGTCATACCCGCTGGGACAATTCCTCCCAATCCATCAGAGCTGTTATCCTCTCCAAGTATGACTAGCTTCATGACGGAACTCAGTGAGTCGTACGATCTAATATTTGTGGATACTCCGCCAGTTCTGCTTGTAGCAGATGCTCAAATTATGGCTGCCAAATGCGATGGTGTGCTGCTTGTCGTTCAATACGGCAGAATAAAGCGTGAAGAGATAAGAAAAGCAAAAGCTAATCTTGAACTCGTCAATGCGAATTTATTAGGAACGGTACTTAATCAATATAAAGCAAAAGTGAGCAGCCGGTATCACTACTATAGGGAGTCATAAGCGAACACACTGTGAAGCGTGTGAGGTGGAACCGATGAAAGTGTTATTGATATCCAGCCTAGCTCCCTCGCTGTTAACCTTTCGGCTGGACATGATTAGAGCGTTTCAGAGGAATGGATATGAAGTTATCGCAATAGCTCCCGAGCATGGGCAGAAATGGGAAGCAGAATTCAAAGCGCTTGGAATCGTATATTACGCTATACCTATTGCTCGCACTGGCATGAATCCCTTTGAGGACATACGAACCTTTCTTCGTCTGATTCAGTACATACATAAAATCAAGCCTGACTTTGTTTTTGCTTATCAAGCCAAATCAATCGTATACGGATGTGTAGCAGCGAAATTAACGGGAGTAAATCGCATTTACGCATTGGTTGCTGGTCTCGGGTCTATTCTGCATAGCAATCGTAAATCCTCGATAAAAGCTGTTATCGTCAAACTTATTTTAAAGCTCCAGTACAAACTCGCGTTAGCTTGCTGTAAACGAGTGTTTTTTCAAAACCCAGATGATATGAAAGCAATGAGCAGCATGAATCTTATTCGTACGGAGCAGCCTTCACTTATTAACGGCTCTGGCGTTAATTTGAGTGTTTTCACAGAACAACCTCTGCCTGATCAGGATGTGTTTTTGTTTGTTGGCAGACTGCTTAAAGATAAAGGAATCCGTGAGTTTATGGAGGCAGCTAAGCTCGTAAGGGAGCAGTATCCGCAAGCTCGCTGTCTTGTTCTTGGCCCGTTCGATACCAACCCAACTGCTATTCATCAGCAGGAGCTGAAGTGCTTTGAAGAAGATGGCTCTATTGAATACATGGGCGCAACAGATGATGTTCGTCCTTACTTGAAGCAATGTTCTGTGCTCGTCTTGCCTTCCTATCACGAAGGGACGCCCCGTTGTGTGCTCGAAGCAATGGCTACTGGCCGTCCTATCATTACGACAGATGCACCAGGTTGCCGTGAAACGGTAGCCGATCAAATTAACGGTTTTCTCGTTCCACCTAAAAATGCGGCAGCACTTGCAGAAAAAATGATCTGGATGATCGAGAATAGGGAGCGGCTAAGATGGATGTCTCAGCAGAGTTTACGATTGGTTCGAGATAAATACGATGTCAACAAAGTGAATCAAGCGATTATGGAAACGATGCAAATCCAACCTTTGGAGGCTGTCAACTATGTTGGAGGCGATCAAAGATCATAAGAGGAAAATAGCGGTTGTTGGACTTGGGTATGTTGGCCTGCCGTTGGCCGTGGCCTTCTCCAAACATGCGAGTGTGATTGGATATGATAGCAGCGAGACTAAAATTAGCCTATATCATCGGGGGATCGATCCGACGAATGAAGTAGGAGACGACTCCGTTCAAGCGAGCAAAATGATGTTCACGAGCAACCCCGTTTATCTGAGCGAGGCTTCCTTTATTATTATAGCTGTGCCGACACCTGTTGATAAGCACAATAAGCCTGATTTGAGCGCCTTAATAAGCGCTAGTTCTATCGTGGGCAGCCATTTGCAAACGGGATCGATTGTCGTATACGAATCTACGGTCTACCCAGGTGTGACAGAGGAAATATGCATGCCTATTTTGGAGCAACAGTCTGGATTAAAAGCTGGCATAGACTTTCAAATAGGCTATTCACCTGAACGAATTAACCCTGGTGATAAAGTTCATCGACTTGAAACAGTTGTCAAAATCGTTGCTGGGCTTGACGAGGCCACATTGGAGACGATTGCTGGCGTGTATGAATTGATCATTAAAGCAGAAGTGTACCGGGCTCCTTCTATTAAAGTGGCAGAGGCAGCTAAAGTGATCGAAAATGCGCAGCGTGATATCAATATTGCGTTTATGAATGAACTATCGATTATATTTAATCGACTCGGCATTGATACGCTGGATGTACTGAAGGCAGCAGGTACGAAGTGGAACTTTTTGAACTTTCAACCGGGATTAGTGGGTGGGCATTGCATCGGTGTTGATCCTTACTACTTAACATACAAGGCAGAGGAAATTGGATATCATCCGGAAGTCATTACAGCTGGAAGACGAATCAATGACAATATGAGCAAGTACGTAGCGGATAGTCTCGTCAAGCAGCTGATTTATGATAACTGTTCCATTAAAGGCGCTAAAGTGCTGGTCATGGGTGTGACCTTCAAAGAAAATGTTCCCGATGTTCGTAATTCCAAAGTCGTATCAATGATTCGAGAACTGGAGCAGTATCATATCGATGTCGTGGTCGTAGATCCGCATGCAGACCGTGAAGTGCTATTTAATGAATATGGCATTGAGCTGGCTCACGAAATACCGCTCGTTGATGCTGTAATTGTTGCAGTAAATCATAGGGAGTATATGAATCTTGCTTTGGATGAGCTTCGTTCTTTGTATGAACATCATCGTTCAGTGCTAATCGATATAAAAGGAATCTATGATCGACGCGAGGCTGAGTCCAAAGGATATACCTATTGGAGGCTGTGATCGGATGGGATATCGTGATGTTACATTTCAAGCGGGTACGCAGTTCCTCGTAACTGGGGCAGCTGGTTTCATTGGCTCCAATCTTGTAGAGGCCCTTCTTCAGATGGGGATGAAGGTGAGAGGACTTGATAATTTTTCAACAGGAAAAAAGGAGCATGTTGTATTATTCCTAAACGATCCTAACTATACGTTTATAGAGGGCGATATTCGTGATGCAAATGTTTGCCGTGAAGCTTGCAAGCAGGTCGACTATGTTCTTCATCAAGCAGCGCTCGGATCTGTACCACGTTCTATTAGGGATCCGATCCTTTACGATCACAACAATATTGTTGGAACGCTTCATATTATGGAGGCAGCACGCTTATCAGGTACGGTAAAGAGGGTTGTGTATGCTTCCTCCTCATCAGTGTATGGGAATGCAGAACAGCTCCCTAAGATTGAAGGGCAGGAAGGGAAACTACTGTCTCCTTATGCGATTACGAAGGCCGTTAATGAGTATTACGGCTCGTTGTACACACGATTGTATCAGTTGCCTTGTGTGGGGCTTCGTTATTTTAACGTATTTGGCAGAAGGCAAGATCCTTATTCGACTTATGCGGCAGTCATTCCGTTGTTTGCCAAGCTTTTATTGGAAGGGCAGCAGCCTACGATAAATGGAGATGGAAGGCAGACAAGGGACTTCACTTATATTGACAACGTTATTGAGGCAAATCTAAAAGCTTGTGTGGCTGGGGACAAGGCAAATGGCGAGGTATTCAATATCGCATGCGCTGAATCGTTCACTATTGCTGACATGCTTCGAATGATGTGCGAGCAGCTGTCCATTCCGTATCGTCCGAACTATGGACCTGATAGGCAAGGGGATATTAAGCATAGTCTTGCGGATATTTCAAAAGCCCGTTCGTTATTGAATTATACAGCGGAATGGGATTTCCATCGGGGATTTGACGCAGCTGCTGCCTGGTATCGAGCCTATTTCAATCGCTAGATAAAAAGGGAGGTTTGATGAATGACGCATGCTCCTTATCGCGTTCTGCATGTATTTGCAAGAATGGACAAAGGCGGTGCTGAATCTCGTATCATGGATCTGTACCGTTATATGGATCGCAGTCACATTCAATTCGACTTCCTTAGTTTAGAGGGTGGGAAGCATTATTTTGATGAAGAAATTGCACAGCTCGGAGGGAGAAGGTTTGTTGTTCGCCACCCCAAAGAGAGCCTAATTGGCCATGTGCAGGATATGTACCACTTAATGAAAACCAAGGGACCATTTCAAGCCGTGCATGCCCACACGGCACATCATGAAGGTGTAGTGGCACTAGCAGCTCGCATGGCTGACATCCCTCACCGAGTATGCCATGCCCGAACAACGGGCACAGCGCGCTCTGCTTCGCTGCATAAACGAATTGCCCTGCTATTAGGCAGGTTGCTTATTTCATCTTGTGCCACGCGTCTGCTCGCAATAAGCCAAGCGGCAGGGAAATACTTGTTTGGTGAGCATGTCATGAAGCAGGGAAAGGTAGAGATCGTTCCTGACGCTATAGACTTGTCTGCCTATGAACAAGTCAATCATCTCGATCCACTCGTTCTGCGGCAGCAGGCAGGAATTCCGGCTTGCGGCATTTTGCTAGGGCATATTGGAAGTTTTCGCACTGTGAAAAATCAAACCTTCTTAGTGCGATTGCTAGAAAATTTACGAAGAACGGGCATTGATGCAAGGCTTGTTCTCATTGGAAGCGGGGATCAGCGATTAGAGATTGAACGGCAAGTCATAGAAGCTGGTCTTGCTGCTTATGTTCACTTTCTTGGTATTAGGGATGATATTCCTAGGCTCGTTCGTATGTTTGATGTTTTTGTCATGCCATCCCTTTACGAGGGATTAGGCGGAGCGGCTATAGAAGCGCAGGCTGCAGGCACAGCTTGTGTGCTGTCATCTACTTTGCCAGAAGAAGCGGATATGGGGCTTGGCACGGTGCGATTTGTAGACCTGAATGAATCCATGCCATTCTGGATGCAGGCTATTTTTAAACAAGCAAATGCAGTACGACCAAGGCCTGATGAGATACGAGCAGCCTTTTTAAGAAGAGGATTTTTGCTTGAGCATGCTGCTGACTGTATCCAACGTGCGTATGGGCTCTCAGACAGAAGCTGTGCGATTAATGATAGTGGAAGGATGTACGAGGGATGAGCAAAGAGTTGAAGCGTATCTTGCATATCATACCGTCAACTGGCTTTGGTGGCATTACATCCACGGTAATGAATCTATACCGTGCACTTGATAAAGAACAAGTTCAGTTTGACTTTGCATCGTTCAATCGCGGACATTTGCACGATGAAATTGTATCTATGGGTGGGCGCATTTTTTATTTTGAATATATGAAGAAGCAAGGTATTTTTCGTTACATGCGTGCGCTCAAGAAACTGATTCATGAGCAGGGCCCCTACCATGCGATTCATGTGCACAATGGCTACAAAGGTGGGTTTGCTTTATTAGCCGCTCGTATGGCAGGAATTGATACACGTATTTGCCATATTCATACGAGCAATGTTGAGCAGCGCTGGCAGAAGGCCATGCTGCCTTTGCTAAAGTCATTGTCGATTGGTCAAGCTACTGAGCTCATCGCTTGCGGTAAAGACGCAGGAACATTTATGTATGGAGCTCGCTCATTTTCCATACTGATGAATGCAATTCAACCCGAAGAGTATGCCAACCGTTCTCCGTGGGAGCGTGAGCAGTTGAGACGAGAGCTGAATATTCCAAGCGATTGTCTGGTCATCGGTCATGTTGGCAGGTTATCGCCTGTGAAAAATCATCATTTCATGCTCGAAATTGCAGAGCAATTGAAAAATCATCATGCAAGTGTACCGTTCCGATTTGTACTGGTTGGAGATGGGCCGCTGCAGTCCGAATTGGAGGAAATCATACGCAAGAAGGGACTGGAGAAGCACGTTTTTATGATAGGCTCCCGAGAAGATATACCTGCACTAATGAATATATTTGATTTATATTTGCTGCCATCCCACTTTGAAGGGTTGCCTGTTACGCTGTTAGAAGCGCAAGCCGCAGCGATCCCGTGTCTTGTATCTACAGGAGTAACTCGTGAGTCAGATATAGGGGCGGAGATGGTCACCTTTATGGATGTATCCGCTGGAGCGCAGGCTTGGGCATATGAATTACTGAGCTGTATCGATAGAGGGCAAGGCAATCAACAGGAGGCGCGAGCTAAGCTGACTGAGCGGGGTTATGATGTGAACAGCAGCCTAAACAGACTTTTACAGATCTATAACGTATAAATATCGCGCAATGCGCACGCGTCAGAAGGGAAGAGGTGCAGTGTCGCAACGTTCCATAAAGGACAGTCACGAGCTAAGAGGAACAGAACTACGCAATCGTACGATATCATTTGCAAACCGATTTCCTCGACTAGGTTGGTTCTATCCTAGCATTACAATATTGCTCATGCTCTATGCCGGCTTTCAACAACCCTCGCTGCTGCTCGTCGCCATGTTGTGCATGGGCATTTACATCGCCATATCTTCTGCTGACTCTAACTTCTACTTACTCGTATTTCTACTTCCATCTTTAAGTTTGTTTGTAACGGAACAAGCAGATTCCTCTTTTGCAACTATGCTGTTTTTAGCTGCTTTTGTAAAACACGTCGCTGCGAGAATAAGCAGCATGAAGCTGCATGTAGTCGGATTGTTGAGCATGTTGGGATTTATAATGCTCGAATTGCTGCATGTGTACACTTATTTATCAGAGTGGATGAATCCGACTGTAAGATGGATCGCGTTGATGCTGTATGCAAGCCTGCTTATTATCGATATGAACTTCAAACCCAGTTTCAAGCGTGCTGTCTACACGTTTACTTGTGGCATTTTAGTATCAAGTGCTTGTGGCTTGGTAATGAGCTTAACCAGTGAGTTGACTTCTGCCCCATTTCGTAGGTTTGAGGGTGTAGGTGGTGATCCGAACGGTTTCGGTATGATGGTGTTAATGGCGGCTTTTTTCCTCTTGCATCTGTACAAGCAAGCGCAAAAGCCCAATACATTACTTGTCTATAGTTCCATTGGTCTGTTGTTGTTGGGATTAACGACACTATCTAGGACCTATTTTCTTACCATGGGATTTATGGTGTTGCTCTTGCTCGGTTATATGGCAGTAACTGTGGATCGGAACAGTAGAAGGATGCGCTCGAAAATTATTGCAGCAGTATTGATACTAGGAACTGTATTTGCCATTCCCATGATGAATGTCATTCAATCGATAATTGATCGAATGTCCATTGGAAGCAGCTTGGACAAAATGACAGGTTCCCGCTCCTTTCTTGCTGAGCAGTATTGGACGCTGTTCAAAGATTCTTCTTTGTGGGAATTGTTATTTGGTAGAGGTATCATAGGATATTTGCCACAGAGCCCTATATCCGTTCATGGTCAGCAGCTAGGGCCACACAATACTTATTTAGAGTCACTCGTTGCATGGGGGATGGTAGGGACGGTTGTCTTTATCGCTTTTGTATGGCTGTTGGCTTATGTACAGCGGGTGAAGACTGGAACAGTCGATTTACACATAGAAACATTGCCGGCGCATTCACGAACGAATCCAAGTTTTCTCGCGTTTCTTCCCATCATCTCAACGATGATCTTTTTGTTGTCTCTGCATTCGCTAGGGATGTATACAACCTATTTCTATATCGTGCTGCTTATTATGAATTTGTACTATACAGAATCGGAAAGTGTTGAAGCGTTGGAAGCTGCCAATAACACAGAACCTGTGGCATCTGAGCGAGGGAGCGGGAGTATATGAGAAGCAAGCTGGCGCTGTACAATCTCTCGGCGAGTCTAGCCTTGCAATTCGTTACGGCACTTGTCGGCATTTTGCTGCCGCGCTTTATCATTGAAGCATATGGTTCATCCATGAACGGAATGATTGCTTCTATCACGCAAGTAATGCGCTACTTATCTGTTGTGGAGGCTGGGTTAGGAGCTGCATGTATTGCGGCTTTGTATCGCCCGCTAGCGAGCAATGACACGTATCAGGTGAGTGCAGTACTTTCGGCGGCACGAGTACTCTATAATAGAACGGGCAAGTTGTTTGCCATTTTTGCAATAGGGGCAGTGCTGGTCTATCCCTTTCTTGTCTACGCTCAGATTTCCATATTTACGGCAGGGGCGATGGTGTTCATTATGGCTGGGAGTGGATTAACGGAGTATTATTTAATCGGCAAATATCGTGTACTTCTAATCGCGGATCAGAAAAGTTATATCATTTCACTCATTCAGACCGCCGGCGTTATGCTCAATGCTGTCATATGCATTTTACTGATCATATATGGCTTTGATGCACTTACGATGCAGGCGGCTGCGACATTCATTTTTGCCTCAAGGGCGATATTTATTAAGAGGTATATTACTCGAAAATATAAGCAGATCGACTATCGAGCGTCACCTGACATGCAATCGTTGGAGCAGCGTAGGGATGTATTTATTCATCAGCTTAATGGTTTAGTTGTATTTGGCTTCGCGCCTATTATCATCACTATATTTTGCAATCTGAAAGAAGTAAGTGTCTATTCGGTATACAGTATGGTGTTTGTAGCTGTGAATATGTTTGTCTCCGCATTCTCTTCTGGATTAATGGCATCATTTGGGCAAGTGCTGGCGAAGGGGGAGGTGAGCGTGCTGAGACACAGCTTCAAAAGTTTTGAGTATGTATTTAGTGGCGTGCTCACTTGGGCGTACACATGTACAGCGCTGCTCCTTATTCCCTTTATTCAAGTGTATACCTCCGGCATTCAGGATGCGGACTACATCCGGCCAGATCTTGCTATCTTGTTCATTGCAGTCGGGATCGTAAGCAATCTGCGTACGCCACACCATATGCTTATTCAAGCTGCGGGACATTTTAGAGAAACGAGAAATCCTGCAATTATTGAGGCTGTGATCAGTCTGGCTGCTTCCATTCTATTCGTGCAATGGTTCGGTGCGGCAGGGGTATTACTAGGAATGTTATGTGCACATTTATATCGAACGCCAGAGCTTATTTGGTACACGTCAAAAACGATATTGGAGCAGTCTCCTACGTATGGATTGACTCGAAGCATTCGTAATGTAGGGTTGGGAGCAGGAGCTATTCTTTTGTGTACGTATTTTTTTACAAGGGGAGTAAACTCGTTAGGGGAATGGTTTGTCTGGGCGATCATAACAGCATTTTTCGTGCTCATTATTGTGGTTGCAGGGAATCTTATTTGTGAACCTCGTTCAGCTAGAACGGTGTTGATGAGAGGGCAGACTGTGTACCGAGGGATACGAAGTAAATCACAGTGAGCTTTAGGTTTGAGAAACATACAGCAATGTTATGGGACATTACGATATGAAAAATAACATGCGTGAGAAGGTTTTCGTGTATTGTGAAAGCGAGCTTTCTGATGCATGTTTTCGATTCTATAGATCTATATGTAGTCAACATAAGCAAGGTAATGGTACAATAACTTAAACGTTTAAGTTGTTAATTGAATGGGTAGTGTAAGTTGGAATATACGAATTAGGAGATGAGAAGGTGATTGCTTGAAAAAAGTAACGATTAAAGACATCGCGAAGGAAGCAAATGTATCTACAGCAACCGTTAGCTACATATTGAATAACGTCCCAAAGCAGACGATCACAGACGAAACACGATGTCGCGTGCTGGCAGCAGTAGAGCGCTTGAACTATGTGCCCAATCTCGCGGCTCGATCCCTTGTTAAGCGCAAGACGGGGCTAATCGGTATTTTGATTAATCGTGCTGCCAATGAACCGTGGTGGAGACAGCTTCGTTACGCTGACATGGTCAATCGATTGGAGCAGCTGTTGACCGAGCGAGGTTATCATGTCGTGCTATCTAGTATAGATGCTGAGAAGCCCAAAGTAGGGATTATTGCGGAGCGCAAGCTGGATGGTGTGTTCTTATTTGATGTAAAAGAGGAACATTTTTATTCCATTTCACATCATTTTCCTGCTGGTGTACCTTTGGTCGTTATTGATAGCTTGGTAGAGGATACGTTGTTCTATAAAGTCATCCATGACTATGAGTTCGTGCTGCAAAGTGCACAAGCATGGAATGCAGATCATGATTGCTATTACGTCATAGAACCTTATTACAATGAGCCTTATGTGCAAGCCATCAAAGACACGATTGGTGTTGAGGAGAGACAGTTGTATGTGATGGAGGATGAGGCACAGTTAGCTGAGTTTATAAACAGTCAGCCAGCAGGGAGCAAAGGCATTATATTTAATGAATTTATAGGAGCGCTTGCTGCCAAATATACTGATTCGTCTCATTTGACGATTATTTGCACAATGGGCTGCTCAGAGATTGTTCCTGCACCAGCCAAGCGTGTGTCTGCTGTAGAAAATAAGTCACAAATTAGCTTTGACCTGATGATGCAGCTCCTGAAGCAGGATGCTGCGCTTCCCAATGATAAATATATAAAAGTGAAATAAGGATGAAGGTAAAAGCAGAGTCACATCTGTTTTTTATTTCGAAACTTAAACGTTTAAGTGTTATGTAAGGGAGACTTGATGATGGAATTAGCAAGAGAAGAAGGAGGTATTCGTCAGGCGAATACCTCGTTATGGCGCAATCGCACATTTATCGGATTGTTTGCTAGTTATGCGGTTTCTTTATTTGGAAATATGTTTCACAATATTGCATTAAACTTATGGGTGCTACAGACGACAGGCAGTGCGAAGCAGATGTCTGTCATTGTCATTTCGCATTTAATCGTGGGCGTATTATTCGGCTCCTTCGCGGGAACTTTTGCGGATCGAATCGATCGTCGCGCACTCATGATGGTCTCTAATCTATGCCGTTTAGTGCTTGTATTAGGGATTGCTTTTGTCATGACACAGCCAGAAGTACCGTTCTACGTACTTGTCATACTGACCACTTTAGTAGCGTTTGCTGGTGTGTTCCATGGTCCAGCGTTTCATTCGTCGCTTGCAGATATTGTTGACAAGGAACAGATTCCACAGGCAATAGGGATCATTAATATTGCGGATAACATTATTCGAGTATCTGGCTTTGCTCTTGGCGGAATGGCTGTTGCCCTCTTCGGTGGTGTTGTCGCGATATTGATTGATGCAGGTGCATTTCTCGTATCTACGCTATGTTTGTTGGCTGCAGGTCAGTTCCCTCGTAAAATGGAGCGCAGTGAAGGGCAGAAGTCCAGCTTTATTGAAGATTTCCGTGAAGGATTCAAGGTTGTCTGGCACAATCCTTATGCCAAAGCAGGTATTATTCTCATGCCTGTGTTGTCTTGCAGTTTCATGTCGTCATTCATGATTATCCAAGTTATGGCCGTGCAGGTATGGCATGCGGATGGATTTGTATTTGGACTTATCGAAGCCTCTATTCCTTTGGGCTATTTAATAGGTTCCATCGGTATTATGTCGTTTAGTGAACGGCTTGGTCGTAGAGGGTATTGGGTAATTGCAGGAGCAGTCGGGATGGGGCCGATCTTCTACTTGATTGCGCAAGTTGATTCAGCAGCGGCCGCGCTTCCCTTAATTTTAATAATTGGATGTTTGTTTGCTTTTAGTACGCTTATTATCAATATTATGCTGCGGGTTGAGATCGATACAGCGGTGCAAGGGCGTGTTTTCGGTATTCTTGGCTCGATCATTGGTGTAACGCCACCAGTGGGGATCGCAATATGTTCGGCGATTTCGGACAGTTACGGTCCAGTGACAGCGCTTACGGTTAGTGCGATTGCAACGCTGGTTGTGAGTGTAATGGTAGTGGCATGGATTAAGCCGATACGAGATTATCGTTAGTAGAGATATAGAGTTTGATGATTCAGGTGAATAAGAAGTACATTTGAGGGCGAACGCATTAATGCTTCGTCCTTTTAATATGTTCGGCACATTTTAGAAAATAAAGGTATACTAAAACAGCAACATGAGATCGATAACATATTCAACAGGGGTGTGCAATGAAGAACAAGTGTAAAGGGAAAATCGCAGTATTAGTAATTGCTATGATGTTATTTACCTCTATAAGTCAGACTGGGGTGATAGAGGCGAAGCCAACGACTGCAAGTAAACAGCAAGAAGTAAAGAAGATAGAGAAACAGAAACAGAAGCAGAAGCAGAAGCAGTCGACCCCAATGGAGGTTGATAATAAGACACTTGAGGCGGCTAAGAAAATGATGTTAGCTTTGGCTGGGTCAGATGTCGCGTGGGGAAAGGAAATAGATGGTGGAAGTGAATGGATTTTCAGTACTGAAGATGAGAGATACGATGGTAAGATTAGGATAGATAAAAAAGCAAAAGTAGTAATAGCTGCCTCGATTAGCTTTTCGTATGATGAACTTGATGAGGACATTCGGAAAAATGTATTACATGCTCTACAAAAAGTCGATTCAGAGCGTGTAATTTCTTCAGGAACCGTATCGCGATATTATTTTAATTTCAGTAAACGACCAGTTGAGAACATCGAAATAAGCACGCGCGTTCAAAACAGTCAAATGTTAATCATGCTAGATAACTATCACGTCGAAAGGCTTTTACTTGTTTATACGAATAGCGAGGTAGATGAACAATTGCACGAGACTGCACAAAAAGCGGTAGAAAAAATAACGAAACGCCCGATTAGCTTTACTGGTGCGATTCGTACAGTAGATGACAAAGCAGACTTTTGGCATTTTACGACAGGGAGAGAGGAAAAAGGATGGATTACTGTAAATATAGATACTGCATCAAGGGAAGTAACAGAAATCGAAAATTTGTTTGAATACTATGCTGATAAACCCCAAACTCCACAGACCGATAAAGTATTTAAGAAAAAGGTGACAGAGCAAGATGCGCGTCGTGTTGCAAGCCCGATTACAAAAGATTTATTTCAAATTGATTTGAAGACATATAAGGTTAAGCGCAGCCCTAATAATGCTAGATTGTTCGTTTTTAGCAAAGAACAAGAGGCTACCGTGTCAGTTCAATTGAATGAGAAGAAACAAGTTGTACATATATCTAAAGATACTTCTGATTGATTTGCCATTGTATAGGGAGCGGTTTTAGCCTATAAAAGGCTGTATAGATTCGTTTATACTACTCTATTTTTTTCTAACGGTCGCCATTGACGCTATTTTTACGAAATATGCCATAGTAGAATTTTAACGGTCAGGAAAGAGCTTATTTTAGCAATAATGGTGAATTACATCCCTTTATCAGGCAAACAAGCTCTCTGGCAACCATTACATTTAAAAATAAGGGAATCTAAGCGAAATAGCCTCTATGGCAACCGTTATATGCTAAGGATAGTCGGAATTAGGATGAGATAGAGCTGCGACATCCTTTTACAGACTATTTTTCACCCTTCGTGCTTGGTAATGTGCCGAGTAGCTGGGTCTGGGGCTTGCAACTTACTTCAGTAAGGGTGAGAAAATACGTTTGTAAATGAATTCGGTACATCCTGGTATTCTGCACAAATATAAATATGACAAAAGAACAGGTCATAATACGAGAGTAATCCTACGTAAGTATTGCCTATTGTCGAAATATAGGTGATAATGAAAAATGTTAAAAAGGGTTTAACTGGAAATCAATCATGTGGAAGGGGAAAGATCAATGAGTGTTACTTGTTCGAATTGTCAACATACGACGGATGAAGGCGTGTTCTGCATCCATTGCGGTGCCAAATTGCCTGAAAAGATACAAGGAGAAATAGGTTCGTCTCAACCATTATCGTCATCTCAGGGAGTTCCTTATGGTCAAGCGCAGTTCAACCAAGGGACAGAACCAACCTCTAATTCCATGCTGACGAAAGAGCGTATGCAGAAGGCCAGCGAATCCTCAAAAATGTATGTTAGTTACGTTATGGATAACATCCGTTCACCTTATCAACGATTGCAAACGATATCCCAATCACATCTCATTCAAGCACTTGTTACCATGGGCATCTATGCTTTACTTATTCCGTTAATCTTGTATATTCAACTCCAGTCCAGCATCGGTTTGTTTGGTGATGTACCGTTTTTTGAAACGGTAGTGAAGCCGTTTCTTGGTTATGTCGTATTTTTGCTTTTGATTGGAACGATTACGTTTGGTGTAATTGTGCTGAATCGTTATCAAGCTAGTTTTTCAGAGGTTATTGCGCGCTTTGGTACGATACTGCTGCCGTTTGTGGGGTTGCTTATTCTTGCAATATTGATGTCACTTTTAAATATTGGTATGTTCATGCTTCTTCTCTTAATCGCTTTTACAGGGGCAATTTTTGTAGCGCCGTTACTTGTATTGCTAAGTTACCATGAGCCCGGTCGTGAGCGAATTGACTTGATGTATAGCATTTTACTTATTATTGTCGGCGCTTATGTGACAATTCGTATCATGTCAGGAGTTCTGCTGCCATTTGTTGGTCAACTATTTAGATTTTAATTAGAGGTTGCACTATAGAAAGTGATTTATTATCACTATAGTAAAATGATTTTTTCATAACCCAACAAAAAACGAAGCTGGAGACGGGATGCATGCATCCAAGTGCCAACTTCGTTTTTCGTTTGTATTATTCAGAACCAGGTTAAACTACGAACTGAATGGTCTTCCAGCATGCGGTTAACGATCCAAATGGCTGATAAGGGAGAAGTCCCGTGGACAATTTCCTTATCTCCATAAGTGGCTACTTGGACTTTAGCAGGAGCATTTCCTCCAATGGAACCAATCATTACGATCACTACGACTAGCAGTAAGGATACCTTTTTTAAGATAAAGAGTCTCCTTTCCATTCCAGTGTTTGCAGCCTATTTTACATAACAAATGGTTTTAGCAACAACTTTTTAAAAGAAAGTTGACATATAGGGTGAAATAAGGGGAGCGTATCAAGAATGACTTTTTATATAGTAAAAGAGCACACAATGATATAAACATGAAATAACATTGTCTACTCTTTATACTTTTTAATCCCACATAGGTTGGAATTCGGTTTCCTTGATAATTTTCCCTTTTTTATTAATGAGATAGTATTTATTGTTTAAAATGACCGTAGCCTGATTGTTTTGGTCGAATAAATTTGCGTTTTGGAATTTATATTGGATCACAAGCTTACCCTTTTTATCAATAAAGCCCCATTTATTATTTTTCATTACGGGTGCTAAGCCTTGAGCGAAGAATTTGACTTGGTCGTATTGTAGCTTAATGGCTACTTTCCCTTGTGCATTGATAAATCCATGCTTTTTATTATTAACAACTTGATAATAACCTTCGCTGGGAAATCCAATTACATCATAGGTAGGTTTTAATACATACTTGCCTGCTTTATTAATAAGACCATACTTGTATCCATGTTCTCCTTTACTATTTTTCATGCCAACAACTGCAATACCATTTTTATCGAAATGACCATAATTATCATAAACTGCCGGAATTACAATTTTACGATTTTTGTTAACATATCCATATTTGTTTTTAGAGTTTTTATAAGCGTATAGCCCCTGATTATTGGAATCGCTGTATTGATCAATATAGACAATATCTTGTTTTTTGGTATCTCCTTCAATGATTACATCGTATTTATATGTTTCTATTATCCAATCTGAGTTCAATATACCGTCTTTACCGTTTGAACCAATGACTTCAATATTTAATCGATATTTTCCTGGTTTAACTCGTGGTCCGAATTTAATTTGCAAATCAAATTTTCCTGTTTCACCAGGAAATAGAACCAGTATATCAGGATTTGGTTTGATTGCTAGCATATCGGAGCTAAAATAACCCCAATCAGGCAAATATCCAGCTAATGTGAGTGTCAGAGTATCCGGTCTATCATTAGTAAACTGCGTGTACAAATTTATCGATTTCCATTCCCCAGCTTTCATGGTAATCGTAGTACCTGATGCTGCGTTGACTGTACGTGATTGCTCTACGGAAATGAGCCCCATTGCAGTTGTTATCAATAACACAGCCAACCACGTTTTTAAAGCCAATGAAAGTGAATTCCGCTTCATAATCGTAAACCCCTTTTTCTCTAGTATGAATTTCCTATATATGTATCGGAAGAATAAGACTTTTTTCTTAGGATTTTGCAAAATTAAATATCTGGACATAACAGAGTTCCTCCTCAGTAAAAGACGATACCAATGGATCTTTTATCATTTGTAATGTGATGTTACTCCTCAGTGGATAGATTAAGCTCGGTTCTCAAATAGTAACAATACTTGCGAGCGAAATTGCATCTTGAATGAGCAGATGAACAGGGAGGATTTGAGAACGAATGGAACAGCATATTCCACAGCCGAAGTCGTTTGGCCCATTAGGCAACTTGCCACAACTTGATTTGGAAGCTCCGGTGCAGTCTCTAATGCGATTAGCGGAGGAATTAGGTCCTATATTCCGCTTGGAATTGCCAGGGGGCAGAAAAGAATTATACATATCTGGACATGAGCTTGTTGAGGATGCTTGTGATGAGACGCGTTTTGATAAAAGAGTGTGGGCTCCGCTGCAAAAAGTAAGAGCGTTTACCGGCGATGGGTTGTTTACAAGTGCGACGACGGTACCGAACTGGCAAAGAGCTCATAACATTTTGCTGCCAAGCTTCAGTCAAATGGCGATGCGAGGCTATCATGAGATGATGGTGGACATTGCTGTACAGTTGATCCAAAAATGGCTGCGGCTTAATCCCGATGAGAGCGTAGAAGTTGCTGAAGATATGACTCGTCTAACGTTGGATACGATCGGGTTGTGCGGGTTTGACTATCGTTTCAATAGCTTCTACCGGGAACAGTCACATCCGTTTATTACAAGCATGACTCGCGCATTGGATGAAGCAATGGGTCAACTACAGCGACTTAACATCCAACAGAAGCTTATGGTCGTGACGAAGCGTCAATTTCAGCATGATATCCAAGCGATGTACGCGTTAGTGGACAAAATCATTGCTGAGCGCAAAGCACATGGAGAGGCAAGTGGAAATGACCTGCTTGCTCACATGTTAAATGGTCAAGATCCTGCTACGGGCGAGCGTTTGGATGATGAAAATATTCGGTTTCAAATTATTACGTTCCTTATTGCAGGGCATGAGACGACAAGTGGATTATTATCGTTCGCGCTATATTATTTGCTTAAAAATCCAGATAAACTGCAAAAGGCATATGAAGAAGTTGATCGAGTTCTAGTAGATGCGGTACCTTCCTATACCCAAGTGAGAGAGCTTGCTTACATACGCATGATTTTGAATGAATCCTTACGCCTATGGCCAACCGCTCCAGCATTTGCGCTGTATGCGAAAGAAGATACGATGTTGGCAGGGAAGTATCCTATGAAAAAAGGGGACAGTGTAAACGTATTAGTTCCAATTGTCCATCGTGATAAGGCTGTATGGGGAGAGGATGTCGAGGCATTTCGTCCAGAACGTTTCGAGGATATTAGCAAAGTACCGCATCATGCTTTTAAACCATTTGGAAATGGACAGCGTGCTTGTATTGGGCAGCAGTTTGCGATGCAAGAGGCCGTACTTGTGTTAGGCATGGTGCTGAAACATTTTGAGATTATTGACCATACCAATTATCAGTTGAAAGTGAAGGAATCGCTCACGCTGAAGCCAGACGGCTTTACGATGCGGGTTCTTCCACGCAGCGAGCAAGGGTTCACGATAGCAGCTGTCGATGAATCTGCTCAACAAAAGAAAACTGGAACGTCAGTCGCAGCTAACAATCGAGTCGAGGGCCATAACACGCCATTGCTTGTCTTATTTGGTTCAAATCTTGGCACAGCGGAAGGAATTGCACGTGAATTAGCAGATATGGCGCGCAATCAAGGTTTCCGCACTGAAGTGGCACCTTTAAATACTTGGGCTGGCAAGCTGCCTAAGGAAGGAGCAGTCTTTATCGTGACAGCTTCGTATAATGGCAAGCCGCCGAGCAATGCGAGTGAGTTTGTAAAATGGATTCAGGAGGCTGACCGGTCTGAATGCGAAGGTGTTCGATATGCGGTATTTGGCTGTGGCGATCATAACTGGGCGAGTACGTATCAAGAAGTACCGCGACTTATCGATGAACAACTAGCTGCAAGAGGGGCTGTGCGTCTTACTTCGCTTGGTGAAGGAGACGCAAGCGGTGACTTTGAAATTCAGGTTGAGACGTGGCGAGAGCAAATGTGGCAGGATGTGATGTCCGCTCTAGGATTACAGTTAAATGAGGAGACAGCTAAGGAAACGAATAACCTTACCGTTCAATTTGTTAGCGGCATTGTAGGAACACCACTAGCGGAGTCATATGAAGCGTTCCATGCAAAGATCGCTGATAATCGTGAGCTGCAAAGTCCAGATAGCGGCCGGAGTACTCGTCATATCGAAATCTCTCTCCCAGAAGGAGTTACTTATAGCGAGGGGGATCATATTGGCGTACTGCCTATAAACCGCAAAGAATTAGTTATTCGGGTACTGCGCCGATTTAAGCTGGATGCCACGGATCATCTAATTCTAAGCGCAACAGGGCGCAGTGCTGCGCATTTGCCACTCGAGAGACCTGTAAGTGTGCTCGATTTGCTTAGTCACAGTGTTGAATTGCAGGAGGCTGCTACACGTGCGCAGCTGCGAGAACTTGCTTCTTCTACCGTTTGTCCACCACATCGTCGAGAGCTGGAAGCGCTATTGGAAGAAGAGGCGTATAAGACGCAAATTAAACAGAAGCGAGTAACGATGTTAGATCTACTCGAGCGTTATGAAGCTTGTGAAATGGCATTTGACCGATTTCTAGAGCTGCTGCCGCCTCTCAAGGCGAGATATTACTCGATATCCAGCTCACCGCGAGTGCATGCTGATCAAGCGAGCATAACCGTTGGTGTTGTTCATGCTCCTGCATGGAGCGGTGATGGTGAGTATAGAGGAGTCGCATCTAACTATTTGGCGGAGCGCCAGCCGGGCGATTCGATCGTTATTTTCGTGCGCACACCAGAAACTGAATTCCAACTGCCGAAGCGTACGGAAACACCGATTATTATGGTTGGCCCAGGTACCGGTCTTGCTCCTTTCCGTGGGTTTCTACAAGCTCGAAATGTTCTTAAGGAAGAAGGATATCAGTTGGGGCCTGCTCACTTGTATTTCGGCTGTCGTAGTGAATGCGACTTTATTTACCATGATGAACTGAAACAATATGAGGAAGACGGAATTGTTACTCTTCACACTGCGATGTCTCGCAAAGAAGGCGAACCAAAGACGTATGTTCAGCACCTTATGGCTCGTGATGCAGAGCAGCTGATCCGTATTCTCGATGAGGGCGGACACCTGTATATATGTGGAGACGGCACCAAGATGGCGCCTGATGTGGAGGCGACGCTACAGCGTGCATGGGAGGAAGTGCATGGGGAGAATGAGCGCGAGTCCGCGGCTTGGCTGGAAACCTTGCTGGATGAAGGCCGTTATGCGAAGGATGTATGGTCAGGGGTTTAAGTGATGAAAGGGTCTCATGCTAAGGAGTAGGACTTGTTAAGAAATCGAAAAGAGCTATCTATTGGCGATAGCTCCTTCTCTTTACTTGTTTAGCTTTATAATATGTTTTATCCCTATATGGATTAAATAATGCGTAATGGCTCCAACAGCTCCCCAATATGATACATGGAATGTTACGTGGAGTACGTACAGACTTATACTAATTGTAGGTATTAACGAAATAGCTGGGGTGAGCCAGAATATTAGCACACCTATTAGAGCATAGATAGTGATGATTAATATTGAACGACTAGATAGGAGCTTCCATTTTCTCAGAACAAATATGACAAGTATCTCAAGTACAGTTATCATCACAAGTATTCTAATAAAATATCTAATGAAATTTTCTAAGAAGGTAAAATGCTCTACATCAAGTGAAGCAATTGAAGTTAGTACAATAGCCGAGAGTAGGATATTGATAATTCTATATAATATCGTCATAATCCCCGACCTTCCTCAGAATAGTCATTAAGGTACCTATTTTATCTATATTCACGAATCATATCATCAGCTTTCTTGTTTGTTAAGTAGGCGTTATATAAAGTGATATCGGTAGCTAATGGATAATCCTGTTCATTTTGGTCAACAGTAAGAAATGGGGTTTGACGAAATGAACGGAGGTTTTAGGCAATGCCCGGTGAGTTAGAAATATTATTAAGAACGTTATCTGCTGTTGTGGTACTGTTTCTAATGACGAAGCTGCTAGGTAAACGACAAATTTCTCAGCTATCTTTATTTGAATACATAACGGGGATTACAATAGGTAACTTGGCAGCATATATATCTTTAGACTTGGATGCGCAGTGGTATTATGGTCTTATTTCCATTTCAGTGTGGGTGGGGATATCCCTGTTAGTTGACTTGCTCCAATTGAAGAGCAAAACAGCAAGGGACTTTATCGATACGAAGACTACAGTTCTCATAAGAGATGGGAAAGTACTGGAGCATAACCTGCGCAAGGAGCGAATAACAGCCGACGAGCTTATGCAGCAGCTGCGTAAAAATAATGCCTTTAGTCTTGCTGATGTGGAATTTGCGAGTATAGAACCGAGTGGGGAAATTAACGTGCTCCTTACGAAAGAAAATCAGCCACTCACGGCTAAAGATATTGGACTTTCCATTCAAAATGAACATGTACCTCAACTTGTAATTATGGATGGAGAAATATTGGATGAACCATTGAAGGAACTTGGGCTTGACCGCAACTGGCTCAATAAAAAGTTGGATGAATATCGTGTCAAACAAGATGAGGTATATCTTGCTCAAGTGGATTCGAAGAAAGAACTTTATTTGGATATGTACGCCGATCATATTAATGTGAATAAGAAAAAGACATCCCCTCCTTCTGAATTACTTGCCTTGTTGAAGAAATGCGAAGCAGATTTGAAATTGTACGCGGATAAAACAAAAGACAAGGAGATTAAACAGCTTCATGAGCGCTTCTCCACAGACTTGGAAAATGTGTTATCTGATATGAATCCTATGGCTAAGTAGGGAGAGTAATATAGTCATAACATGTGTACCCCTGGTCAATTGTGAAACAATTGTCTGAGGGGTATTTATTTTTCTCTTAGTAGCAGACATGATATGATGTTAGTTAGACATCTATCAAACTAATACATTTTATTTTGTTTGACATAAATAGGGGTGAAGCAAATGGTTCTAAAAGAGAAAACAGCATTGCTTGTAGGCGCAACAGGATTGGTCGGAGGGCATTTGCTGCCTATATTGCTAGAGCAACCAGCCTATCATAAAGTTAAGATTTTTACCCGAAGAAATATACAATTGGAGCATCCGAAGCTGGAACAGATCGTGGTCGACTTTAATCAGTTGGATCAGTACTTCGATCATGTCCAAGCAGATCATGTCTACTGCTGTCTTGGTACAACAATCAAGAAAGCAGGCTCGAAAGAAGCATTCCGAAAAGTAGATTTTGAATATCCGCTAGCTATAGCAAAAATGGCGAAACAGTGCGGAGCGAGCAAGTTCCTAATGGTTACCTCCATTGGTGCAGACTCAAATTCTTCATTTTTCTACAATCAAGTAAAGGGCAATGTGGAGGAAGAAATTAAGAAATTAGGTTTGCCGTCCGTTCATTTATTCCAACCGTCGCTATTGCTTGGCTCACGGAGTGAATCACGACCTGGTGAAAGTGCAGCCATAATGGTAAGCCCGCTGATTAAGCTGATTGCACGTGGGAGATGGAGCAAATATAGTCCAATTCAAGCGAAAGATGTAGCGGCTGCCATGTACCGGGTTGGTCAGAGCCAAGGGCAGGGGAACCATGTTCATCATTTTGAGCAAATGATGAGCAAGTAAAGGAGCGCTGTTTTGTTCACTCTCCTAAATATAGTTTCCATAATGGAATTATCGGAATTGATAAAAGTAGTCGATTATATACATATAGGGAAGGCTTGTTCTGTTTATGGAACAAGTCTTTTTTTATGTTGAAAAAAGAAGGGGAAGTTATCCAATGTTACCAATAGTAACAATAAATTAATAGTTATGAAACCATGTTGTCATTCATTTGCAGATCAAATTATATATATTCATATCCGGATTGAAAATCGGAGTGAAGAGGTTGTCACATTTGAGTATAGGGGAGAAATCATGGGACAAATTCAACAAGGAAAGACTACACGCAAGAAGTACATGTTCATGCTGCTAATGGCGTCTTCATTGGCGATGACAAATGGGTTGAGCATATCAGCGCTCAACGATAATAAACAGAGAGAAATGAGCATGAATGCAGTAGCACTGCAAACAAAAAAACAAGCTAATTCCAAATCAAAGTCTGCGACAGTTGCGCAAGCCAAAGTTATAGCTAGCTTCTCCACTAAGATAGCACCGGGTCATGCTGGGCGCACACATAACATCAAGTCAAGTACGAAAGCATTAAATAACATTGTGCTGCAACCAGGAGAATCATTAAACTACAGTGAAATTGTGCAAAAGACGAAGAAGTCATACGGTTTGAAAAAAGCCCCTGTTATCGTTAATGGCAAATTTGTTGAAGGGTATGGGGGAGGTATATGCCAAACGTCGTCGACACTGTATAATGCAGCCCTTCTCAGCGGACTTGAAATTGTTGAACGTCGTAGTCATTCGCTCCCAGTAGGTTACGTTGGTTTAGGAAGGGATGCGACATACGCGGATAACAGCATAGAGTTTACAATCCGAAACCATACAGAAGCTGATATTACGATCCAAACGAATACGGACAACAGCAAGATCACGATCAGCATACTTGGGCAAAAAGAAGAAGGGGTTTCGTATGAGATAAAAACGCGAGTTCTGAAAAAAATACAGCCTAAGACCGTCTATAAGAGCAGCAGTATTTCACGTTCTAAACAAACGAAAACGATTCAAAAAGGAAAACCTGGCTATGTCGTGGAGACAAAGCGCATAAAGAAGAAAAATGGCGTCGTCGTTGCGGAAGAACTAATGAGCAAATCCAATTATCGCGTTCAAAATACGATAAAAGGCAGACCGTAAACGAGAATAAAGCATGACCGATGTTCGAGTCTTTTTCAGCTGTTCCGTACACAGATATGGTTATAGGCATACAGCGCAGCGATTGCAAGTGTGCCTATAAGCTCCTTTCTTACATGGCTATTCATAGTGACGTTGGCCTCATCTCCTCTTCTTACACGCTCGCATAGAATAAGACATGGAGCTTATAGGAAGGGAGCTAGCTGGGTGCGGAACATGCTGGATATTTTCATTCACATTCCTAAAACAGGCGGAACATCGTTTAATAGATTAATCCAGGATCACTACAGCAAGAGCCGTATTGCATTTCTGCATGATGACCCAGAATGGTCGGTTGAGCGGTTAATTGATAAATGTAAAGATAAAAATCAAAAAATACAAATCATTTCGGGTCATTTTTCATATGGGATTCATGAGTACATCGAACGTCCTTATCGGTATATTACAATTCTTCGTAATCCGATTGAATTAGTTATCTCTTTATATGACTACATTAAAAGCATCCCTCTGCATCAGTATTATCATCTGGTAGTAGACAAGAGTTTGCATGAATTTATTTCAGAACAGCAATTCGATATATTTACTAGCAATCTGCAATCCAAATTATTGGGGTTGGCGGCGGTATTTCCTCATTTTCCAGCACTTCACAATGAGGTAGGTGTGGAAGATGCGGTATTTCCCGATCAAGCAAGTGTGCAGCAGCATTTGAGGCGGCATTTCGCATGTATTGGTGTAATGGAAAAGTATAGGGAGTGTTTGCAACCGATGCGTGATGCACTTGGCTGGAAGAGAAGCCCTAAGTTGTACAAGGAAAATAGCAACCCGAATCGGACTTCCGTGGACACGCTAGAGAGGGGAATCATTGAAAAGATTGCACGCAAAAATTCATTGGATACCCAATTATATTTGATGGTGGTCGAGCGTTGGTATACATCAAAAGGAAAATAATGAGCGGCTAAATAAAAGCAACAAGTGCATACTTGGCATGTCCACAAAGTCGAATCCCCTCCATATAATGAGCGAAGTGTTATTTCTGCTAGGAGAGGATTCTGTTATTATTCTTCATAAAATTCATAAATACTTACTTATTAACACTCACTCTATCAATTTCAACTTTTTGCACAGACGATATAAATAATGAGTGCCTCGAAGCTGATCTTTGTTCATCTTATGTAAATGCTGCAACGAATCATAGGCGATCTTTCTTGCCTGCTCGATATTGTTGTGGTCCAGACCTTGAAGTGCTTCTTTAATGGTATCTAATGAGTAAATCGCTGTTCGCAAGGAACGTATAAGTAGTACGCGCTTAATATGAGAACGATTATATCTGCGATAACCATTTTGTGGGTCGCGTTCTACGGTTATAAGCCCTTCTTGTTCCCAATGTCGAAGTACAGAAGTAGGGATCGATGTTTCTTCCGAGATTTCCCCGATTGTCATCCACTTCGTTCTGCCTTTCGTATTCCATTCGTCCATTTCCAGTTCATCCAACAATTGAATCGTCTTCTCAGCCATCAATTTGTCTTGATAAAGGGATGCTTGACTTTCATTAACCATCCATAGGGCGGCATCCATTTGTTCTGCTTGTAACTTTCGCATTACATCTGCTGTGAGCTGCATACCGAATCCAGCAGACAAAGCCCGTATACATTCGAAGTAAGCGACATGCACCTCGGTGTAGATCCGATAACCATTTGCTCCGCGCTCGATCGGGGGAACAATGCCCCAGTCTTCATAATGCCGCAAAGCGCTTGTACTTATATTTAGCTTTCTAGCAATATCGATAGGTCTTAATTTCATCCTACACCTCTTTGGACAATGTTCTAAGTTGGTCGTCTGATCGTAAACCTAATGCTAAAGTTTTGTCAATCAATCTGTATAGATGCAGGTGGAATTGGAGCCTAACTTTCAACAATTGAAACCTTTATTAAAAGGCTCTGCTGCTAGTGCAAATAAGCATATCGATTCCATGTTATTGCCGAGGAGTCCAATCACACAAATATTCAAATAATCGTTTGATTTTTGATATGTATTGCGATAAGATACATACATTACAATAATCATTTGAATATTATTGCGTGGTTGTAATATGCGAGTTATCTTAGCAGCATACTATACAGGTTTCTTATAAGGAGTTGATGAAAGTGGGTCGGTCACAAGCAGGCTCCATCGCGCAAACTCAACTAGAGCTTGAAGGCGTGCACTGTGCAGGTTGTGTAGCCAAGATTGAAAATGGATTGCGTAAGATTGAAGGGGTGACGAGCTGTAATCTTAACTTCGTCAATCAGACGCTAATTATTGAATCAACACAAGCTGTACCTAGTATGGTGGAGACAGCGAAGCAGGTCATTCGCGATATTGATCCATCTATCAAGGTAAAAGAAAAAGTACCGCTGCAGAAGATGAAGCTTACCATCGAAGGCATGGATTGTGCAGGTTGTGTGGCGAAGATTGAAAAAGGGGTAGCGACGATCCCCGGCGTACAATCTGCCAGTGTTAACTTTGTGACGAAGCAGCTAACGATTGAGGCAAATGCTGAACAATTACAGCATGTTACTTTGCAGACGGAGCAATATATAAGGCAGCTCGATTCCAAATTTACGGTTCAAATAGAAGGGAATAGCGATGCTCAACCGCACTCCCAGTCGGCGTCTGAAGGAAAGAGCAAGCTTCCTTATATAAGGCTAGCAGCATCCATTGGGTTGACCTTTGTGGCGGTATGGGGCGGGCTGTCATCTAATCTTGCGCTGGCTTTATTCCTTGTTGCATATGTGCTGGCAGGTGGCGATGTTCTCTATAAAGCATTGCGGAATATCACACGTGGACGTGTATTTGACGAGAACTTCTTGATGAGTATTGCTACGATTGGTGCGTTTATTATTGGCGAGTATCCTGAAGGCGTAGCGGTTATGATCTTTTATCAAATAGGTGAGCTGTTCCAAAGTATTGCAATCAATCGTTCTCGCAAATCCATTCGTGCGTTAATGGATATTCGTCCTGACTACGCTAACTTAAAAGTAAATGGTGAACTTCGCAAAGTATCACCGGAAGAGATTCAAATTGGTGATGTTATTGTCGTTAAGCCTGGTGAGAGAGTACCGTTGGACGGTAAAGTGATTGATGGCGTATCGATGCTAGACACTTCTGCACTTACAGGTGAATCCATTCCAAGGGAAGTGGAAGCGGGAAGTGAAATCCTTAGCGGCTTTATTAATAAGAACGGTGTGTTAACCGTAGAAGTAACGAAAGCGTACAAAGATTCAACGGTGTCTAAAATATTGGATTTGGTGCAAAATGCGAGCAGTCGCAAAGCGCCAACCGAAAATTATATTACGAAATTCGCTCGTTATTATACTCCTGTAGTCGTGATTACAGCAGCATTTATTACACTGCTACCGCCATTATTTTTTGCAGGGGAAGCATTTTCAGATTGGTTCTATCGCGCACTTGTCTTTCTTGTTATTTCTTGTCCTTGTGCTTTAGTTGTATCGATTCCGTTAGGCTTCTTCGGGGGGATTGGCGGAGCTTCCAAAAATGGCATTCTCGTAAAAGGCAGTAATTATCTCGAAGCGTTAAACGATGTGAAGTATGTTGTGTTTGATAAAACGGGTACGCTGACGAAAGGAATTTTCGTCGTAACTGAAGTACAGCCGCATGGTGACTTAACGGAAGAACAGCTTATGCGTTATGCTGCTTATGCAGAAGTGTACTCGAACCATCCGATTGCTCTTTCCATTGTGAATGCGTATGGTCAGAACATCAATAAAGACGAACTGGATCATTACGAAGAAATATCGGGTCACGGCATATCTGTGAATGTGAGCGGGCAGCATGTGTTAGCTGGAAATGCCAAGTTGATGAAAAGAGAGGGCATTTCTTATGTTGAACCTGAATCGGTAGGTACACTTGTCCATGTCGCTGTTGATCAGCGTTATGCAGGCTATATCGTCATTGCTGATGAAGTCAAGGAAGATGCAGCAGCAGCCATTCAGGAATTGAAGTCACTTGGCGTTAAGAAGACGATTATGCTGACAGGTGATGTGAAGCGAGTAGGAGATGCTGTTGGACAGAAGCTAGGACTAGATGAGATTTATTCCGAGCTGTTACCGCAGCATAAGGTGGAGCAGTTGGAGCGTATTGATGCACAGAAATTGCCGAAGGAAAAAGTCATCTTCGTAGGCGATGGAATCAATGATACACCCGTGCTTGCACGAGCAGATGTCGGTGTTGCGATGGGTGGATTAGGTTCTGATGCCGCGATTGAAGCAGCAGATATCGTCATCATGACGGATGAACCTTCCAAAATTCCTGCAGCCATTCGCATGGCGAAGCGCACGAGAAAGATTGTATACCAGAATATATTCTTCGCATTAGGTGTAAAGGCACTATTCCTGCTGCTAGGTGCATTCGGTATCGCAACAATGTGGGAAGCGGTATTCGCTGACGTTGGTGTTACATTGCTGGCAGTATTAAATGCGATGCGGGCGATGAAGCCGATTTGAATGAATACGTAATGTGACTCTCAAAATCCTCAGAGATTAAAAACTTATGATTTAAGTATTACTCTGTATTCGACCTATTTCAATAGTAACTCACAATAATAGTATGTCTCATTTCGAGTGTATTAAGAAATTGGAAAAGGTTGTTGAGAAAAGAAAAAGAGTTCATGTATAATTAATGAGGTAATAATTAATTGTAAAAAATGGATTTGATAATAAGTATGCTTTATCAAGTGCGTTTGTAAAAAGAATTGAGTTTAAAAATAGCTATTAAAAAGGGCGTTTACTATTGTAGTAGCGCTCTTTATTTATCTTTATGCTACTAGTATGAAAAATTAGACATGTACATAAGGAGGTAAAATGAAGAGTTTAAAAAGAAAGTCAGATGTTAGATATGCTCTATGGCAAGCATATACAAAGAAATGTGCAATCTGTGGAGATCATATCGAATACCCAGAACTACAGATAGACCATATCATTGCAGAAGATCTAGAGAAAAAACATAGCGAGCTTACAAGCGTATTAAAAAAATATGAACTACCAAATGATTTTAAGATAAATAGTTTGTATAATTTAAGACCTGCATGTGGTTATTGTAATAGAGAAAAAAGTTACTATGAAGCACCAGAAGAAATCACTGCAAAGCTATTAAGAAAAGCAAGAAATAAGATAAGTGATGTAAATAGAGAAATAAAAAAATACTTAGATGAATCGAAATATGCACTTAAAATAGAGGCAATGCGAATGGCTGTTAATTCAGAAGAATTGAATTTGGAGGAATACATAGATCAAGTTAATAACTTTGTTGCTGATTATGGGGATGAATATATTGAACATGAAAATAGATTTACTAACTTTCGTTCAATAAAGCATTTTTCGGTAAGCTTGGATGGCAATCTTCCAAGAGTTAACGAACCTGAAGGAAGTTGCTTATTTACTTTTAATAGTTTTTATATTCGTGGTATGAACATAAGCTTAGCACATAATGAAATCCTAAAAACGCTATTCAAAGGGACAAACACTCCAATTGAGCTATTAATGCGTCCCTACGTAATTGATAAATTGAGTGAGGATAATTTTATTATTCAATTAGGGAGTTGTAGATTCAACCTAAGTAAGGATGAAACAGTACATCTTTCTAAAGTAGTGGATAGGTTTATTAGCGAGTATATATTGGCCATAGAAAAAATTGAGAGAGTACTGTCTTGTAAAGAATTTTTACCCTTAAGTAATGATTTAACAAAGTATAAGCTTATCAAAATAAACCAACGTTTATGGAAAATGATGTTGAAATTTGCGGAAGAACATGATAATTATCATGGAACAGGTAAATGGCATATATTTGATTCATCGGGAAGTAATATGATTAAAGTTTTTAATAATCAACCAACTCTACAGTATAATTCCGGTTTTCATTGTGTTATACACAGCCTTGTAGAATCGGAAAATAGTTGGGAGCCTACTGATGAAGTGTGGTTAGTTTGGTGGGACGTTGAACAGAATCAGAATTATGGGATAAGAGATTATTGGACAGTAGAACAAGCATATAGGTGGTTAACAAGTGAACTCATACCGATAGTAATATATACATACGATGCCTCTATCCGAAAGAAAAAATTAGGATTTAAAAAAGAGGTGTTAATAGATGAATTTAAAGTGGGGCACGATAATTTTAAACATCTCTATTATAGGGAGAGTAAGCGTCACTTAAATATTCAAAATATGACAAGAGCTAACGATTTAATTAAATTAGTGGAATCATTACAGATATATTATTCAGTAACTAGAGAGATATATCTTGAAAAGAAATCAATTGAAAGTATATATGATGCATTAATTTATATTCTAAAAATAAGTTCAAAAACTGATTTTTACCATATTTGTTCGAAATTAAACTTTAATCAAACAGTCAGTATAGATGATTTACTTGTACAAGTAAATCAGAAAAAAGAAAAGGTAAAATCAAGTAAGATTTATGGTGGAGAATTAGATATGTTATTGAGATCCATCTGTGCAGCAGCTAGACATTCACAAGAAATATTAAATTCTGATGAAATCATACTAATTACAAAATATTTAGAACCTATTATTCATGACTATAATATAAATAAGTTAGTTAATGCGTATTGCATCAATAAATAGCTTTTAATTTCGATCCTGTTTTTGTTTCTTTCTAAAAAATCCGTGATTTTCAGAATTGGACAAAAGAAGGGAAGTAATGGATTGTTAGAATAAGAATATAAGAATTATAAAGAGAAAAACCGGAAAGGTAATAAAGATAACCGTCCGGTTTTTCTCTTTATATTTTTTAACAAACTATTAACGTACGTAAAATTATATTTCAATTGAAGAGGTCAGGAGACTTTAAATTGTGGTTAATCTAAGTGGTTTTTAAACAGGTCATAATCTCGATGGATAATTTGTGATAAACAGCATTCTATTTAGTATTGGACATTTGAGCCAAACTCTATTTTCTATAAAAATTTCTCACTGTCCCGTTTACTTACACGTTTCTCGATTAAAGCTAATCCTTCATAAATATGAAGCATATATTTTAGCGACCTCATCAATCCAACGAGAAGGAATAGGAAGGCATAGGACACTACATCATCCATATTCTTCGTGAGGAAACCCTCCATAATCTCATACAAACCCGTACCAATAAACAACACGGCTGCTACCAGCTCGAAATACTGATTTTCCAGTTTAGCAAACCATTTTGGAAGCTTATTACGATTGGATTCTACCAAATGATGTACCCCTGAATAGATAAGTGGAAGGGTCTTAGCTACAAGTAAAAAGCCATACAGCATAAATCCGTGATGAATGTCTACCTCTTTCTGAGACCATTCATAGATTACACTGTGCTCTGCCTCCATTATGGCGGTTACGATATAGATGATGCCGATGAGACACTCGGTAAACGAGTGAGAAGTGATGTCATGCAGGGATTGAAGCCATCGAGTCCATATGGATTCGCCAGTGCTAGCTTTGTGCAAATGACGAATCCCGCTGATAACGAGGGGGAGTATTTTCAGTACATTCCATATGCCGAACAGCAGCAAGCCATGATGAACGCCCAACTGATTGATTTCTTCAAGCTCGATGAGAGCTGCCACAAGAAAGCATAAGCCTATAAGGACAGACATGTAGGGATTATGAAGAATATGATGCAATCTACGAGCCGCCGGATTCGTCACTAATGCACCCCCTTTTATAAAATACGTCCCCTCTTATGCAAAAGGGGACGTATCGTATCGTTTAAACAAATGTAGCGGAATCCGCGAAATGATTGTTCTCAAACTTGCTGCTAATTCCAGAATTGGCGCCTGAAATGGTAATTTTACAGTTATTGGACAGCTTTTGGAACTCAAAAATGATGGTCCGAATGCCGGCATCATCGGCATCTTTAAGATTGGAAACATCCAATGTTACGGCTGTAGGATGGCTGTTCAGCAGCTCATCTAAGGCTTTCTTGAGCGAAGGAAGGGATGGATGATCGATTTCACCAGCTAAGTACAGTGTCGAACGCTGACTATCGACATCTAGACGGGCTAACAATCGCTGAGCAGCATCAACAGGAGTTAGTATGACACATACTTTCACGTTATGCTGTACATCTGGAAGCTCAATAGTTAGTGCCTCAGCATCGAACTTATCATATGCTTTACCATCAATCGTAACCGCTGTAATCTGAACGCTGCCTGCTGGAAGAATGTCAGGCTGCACGCGGAGAATTCGATTCTCAAGCCCTGCCGGATTCGGCTTGAAGAAGAACTGCATCGGCTGCTTCGTTACAAGCAAGTTGCTGTAAACACTGGCCAAGTACGTAAGCTCGAAGGAATGATAGCCGCTCATGGAATGGCTGCCTTTATTTCTTTCTGTGCCTAGTAAATATGGTAGACCGTTCGCGAGCACATTAAAGTATACGCCACCAGATTCATGATCGAGGAACCAAGCGTTATAGAATGCAGCAGATTCTCTAGCTAGTTTCAAGTATTGCTCCTTATTCAAAATTCCCGCCAAAATCAGGTAAGCGAGAACGCCTTGCTCTTGCTGCCACCAAGCTTTACGGTCATGCCATGCAAAACGGTGGGACGTTTCACCCTCAGCCAATGTTCTTTCGACTACGTCATACCAGCCGCCACGCTGTTGGTCTCCTCCTGCTTCTGGCATAAGCTCAGCAATCTTCTCCGCCAACGCCATATACTCGTCTTTATCAAACATGCTATGAATTCGCATCAAGTTCCAAGCAATTTTTAGATTATGACCGACGACAGAGCGATTTTGCTGCCAGCCCCATGTTTGGTCATGGCTCCAATCTTCATGGAATTTTTCTTGTACAAACGGATTGTTTGCGTAATCTGGAAAATACTTCGTGATCGTATCAGCTGTATACTCCAACATTTGTTTGTAACGATCGTTATCGGTTGCGAGCACAAGATTAATGAGATAGGCAGGGGCGTGATCACCTACGGAGTTCCAATTTTTTCGCGCGCGGTTATGACCCAGTGACTCATTTCTCGGATCGAAGTCGATCGGATCAATATGAGAGAAGTAGCCTTGGCGTGCTCTATCCAAAAAGTATTTATCAAACAGGTTAATTGTCTTCTCAATGACGTTCAGAATCTCAGGGTTCCCTGTAATCCGGTACGTTTGAGTTGGACCTGCTATTGCGTAAATCTGCTCATAAGCAGGAATCGCGTCGTAGTCATCACCGAACTCGGAAGCGAAAATTTTCTTTTCTTTATCCGGAGTCTGATCCAAAGCGTGATACCAGAATGCCGTATTATCTTTGGAGTTGATATTGCACAGATGGTTGATCAAGTACTCCGTTCCTTTGTCCGCCGCTTCCAAATAACGTTCTTCACCTGTCATCATGTAGGCCGTTGCAAAACCGTATACCAGCCTGGAAATCGTATCGGTCTCTTGACGAATATTCGATGTATGCTGACCTTCCAAGTTAAGTGATGTGCGGTAATTTTTATAATCAATTTCATCGGAGCCAAATTGTGCATGCAAATAGAAGTCTCCGAGTTCTTTAATTTGCTGAATCCACCAATCCTGCTGTTCAAACCGGTATTCATGGGTATCATTGCCGACGAATACGATATGTTTTGCTTCAAATGACAAACTATCGTTAGGACCGTCTGTATAAAAAATACCGTACGCGTACAAGTAGCGACCTTTTTGAATCTTATTTCTCATCTCGCTGCTACTGTCCAAGAATGGTTCGCCTAAATTGCGGAGCAGCTCTGCATAGACGTTGGCGGAAAGCTTCACTTGGAAAGCACGCCCGTCGGACGTTTCCAATGTAAACACATCATTGCTCAGTTCCGTGCTCGTTACATAGCCTGCAATTAAATCGGAAAACGTAAATTTAGGGTTTTTCATATACAACCTCCTATATTTCTTCTAGTGTTAATATAAGGACACTATGATATTGAACCTTGATCTCTTGTGCATGTATGCTCTCTCCATCCTGATGCAGGAAGGAGGAATCGCTATAAACGCGCCACGCTGTTCCAACTGGGGCAGGGGGAACTTCAAAGGCCAACGGCTGCTGCTCCATATTGAGCGCTACATATAGATCCGGCTCTCCCCGTACAAAGGAGCCGATTGTACATGCCAGCACACGAGATGATGGATTGTTCCAACCTGGACTGTACAACTTGCAGCCATGCCAATCTAAATCTTTGAATCCACGCTCATTCACAGCTCCGGTAAAGAACGTTTTTCTACGCAGGCTCTTGACTGACTTTCGCAGGTCAATCAGCTTTTTGCAGAATTGAATGAGACTCTCGTTCGTCTCCGTGAGGGTCCAGTCAAGCCAACTGATCTCATTATTCTGACAGTAGGCGTTGTTGTTGCCATATTGGGAGTTGCCCATTTCATCGCCAGCAAGCAGCATGGGAACTCCTTGAGAAAGCATCAGAATCGATAGGAAGTTTCTAATTTGTTGAAAGCGAAAAGCTTGAATGCCTTCATCCGAAGTCTTGCCTTCGTAACCATAGTTAGAGCTGTAGTTCTCATTGATGCCATCTTGATTGGACTCGCCATTTGCCCAGTTATGTTTCTCGTTGTAAGATACAAGGTCCATCATCGTGAAGCCGTCATGGCAAGTAATGAAGTTAAGGCTGTTGGTAGGTCCGTGCAAATCATGATTATACAAATCGGAGCTGCCGGAGATACGGGTTGCGACATCATTAATCATGCCAACATCTCCGCGTACGAATCTGCGGATGTCGTCCCGATAGCGTCCGTTCCATTCAGCCCAGCTATAGCCTGGAAAGGAGCCAATTTGATAGAGGCCCGCTGCATCCCATGCCTCCGTAAACAGTTTTGTATTTGCAAGAGAGTTACTAAGCTCGATGTTCCACAGAACAGGGGGGTGTTGAGTAGGAATACCATTTTCATCTCGGGTCAGTACAGAACCTTCATCAAATCGGAATCCGTCAACATGCATTTCATTGACCCAGAACTCTAGACTGTCGAGAATAAGCTTCTCAACTACGGGATGATTGACGTTAAAGGTGTTGCCGCAGCCGGTGTAGTCCATGTAGTAGTATTTATTTTGCGAGGAGAGGTAGTAGTAGGTGAGATTGTCGAAACCTTTGAAGCTGATAACAGGACCTTCGTGGTTGCCTTCGTTCGTATGATTATAGACAACATCTAAGATCACTTCTATTCCTGCACGATGAAGCGCTTTGACCATGTCGCGGAACTCATTTAAATGCGATCCTAGCTGAGGATCTACGCAATATCTGGAGTCCGGTGCAAAGTAACCGATCGTGCTGTACCCCCAATAATTATAAAGTTCATGGTCATCAACGACTCGAACAATTTCTTTATCATCGAATTCAAACACAGGAAGCAGCTCAACTGCAGTTACACCTAGTTGTTGAAGATAGGGAATTTTCTCAATCACACTTCGGAATGTACCCGGATGTTTGACCTGTGCGGTAGGAGAGGCGGTGAAGCCTCTTACATGCATTTCATAAATAATAGTATCTTGAATGGGACGTTGTAGCGGCCTGTCATCTTCCCAATCGTAATCCCGGTAATCAATGACGACACTGCGCATGGAAGTATGTAAATTGTCTTCTGCATGGCAGGCGTTCACTCGTTCCCATAACGTATCGGAATTCCCTTTAGCATAGGGGTCTATCAGTACCTTCTTAGGATTATATCGCAATCCAGCTTCGGGCAAGTTCGGTCCATCCACTCGATATGCGTATTGGACACCCGGCTTAAGATAATCGATAAAGACATGCCAGAAGCAGGATGTTCGGTTCGTCAATGGGTCCAAGCAGATTTCCTGTATGGGCTCCAAGTCACCGTCTTGCTGAAAAAGTAATAATGTGACCGCTGTCGCATGTTCGGAATACATAGAAAAATTAACGCCATCGTTGGTCACCGTCGCACCCAGCGGATGAGCGTTTCCTTCACGAACTCGATAGGGAAGAACAACTAATGCGTTAAACTCGCTCTTCATGGGGTGATTACTCTTCCTTCCCGAGTTAAGATGCTGCTTATGAACTTCTCGACAAATTCATTAACCACTTCTGGATGTTTGCCAGTAATGAGTTGACCCTCCTGAATAAGCTCACTTGTCTGATTGCCATCGAAGACTACGGTTGCTCCTGCATTCTGTACATCGTACAAAATGTTATGGGAGCAAGTTACTTTTCTTCCACGCAACAAGGCAGGATCCGCACAAAATAACCATAGGCTGTGGCAAATGGTACCGACAAAAAGTTTTCCTTCATCCATAGCTTTCACGGCTTCACGCAGAAATTGTACAGCAGGTGCTTGATTGCTTTGACCTTGAACGGGATTCGCTTCATAGCGGAGTCGGTCCATTGCATATCCACCAATCAGTATAATTCCGTCATAGTCTGTTGGTTTGCGCGCTGAAACATCGACTTGTACGGCAACTTGACTGGTCATATCATTGCCTGTGAAGATGAGCTGTCCGTTCCCCCACAGGTTGCTGATGTACTCGACCTCGAAGCCTTTAGATGGAAAATACGTATTGAATACTTGGAATTCGGTTTCGTCATAATGGGACTCGATTAGTACGCCGATTCTGCCTTTCACTTTACCTTGAGCATGGTAAAAACCAGGTTGCGTGTTAATGGTTCATCCTCTCCTCTCTTAAATCGAACAGCCATTTCCAATCGCATAGGCAAATGGTTGCATATTCTCGAGTGATGATCTGAATAACTATGGACGATTACTAAGCCAGAAGACGGAGAGAGGTAGGCGAATGGAGGCAATATGTCTAACTACGGCTTCATTTTTTCCGTTAATGTTTATTCAGAGAGCATCTCATTCGAAAAGGCTGCGGGCAAAATTACTGTTCATGTATATTCTAGTCAGTGGTGATTAGAACGGCGTGTTTAAAGGGGGAATGAGGCCAAGCTTTAGGTCGATGTCGTTACTAGAAGTAACTTGAAATTGATCCATCAGATGGTCGTATTTACATGTGAGGTCGAGTGGTATTTGCAACGAGCAGATGTATAATTGTACAAATAATAAAAAGCCCTGTCCGTTTCAATCGCAGAAACAGGTCAGGGCTATTGTTTGCATTAACGCTTATTTATCGCTGTTCTTCAACAAAGGTGCGAATCGCATATAGGTGATGGCGCGCCACAGCCATTCCATCGGTCCCATCTTGAAGAATCGAAGCCAAGCCAAGCTGAACACAATTAATATAAGATGAACCACGAGACAAATGTAAAATGTTTGTACATACGTGATGGTGTCGGATTGCTGAAGCCATTGAGCAGCTAGCAAAATAAGTGCAGTCTGGCTTAAGTAATTCGTCAACGCCATACGGCCATAATATTTTAACGGTGCTAGTAACGTTCGAATCGTTTTCATTTGCAACAATAGTATCAAAATACCGACAAATGCCGCGGATACGATTGGACCAATCATAATACCGATGCTCAAAAATTGATTAACTTGTAGGAGGTGAGGATCGAGATCGCCTCCTATCATATATGGGAAAAACGGTTCGGCTGGAAGGTACTGAAACTGATACCATAGGCCAGCTGCTGAGAGCAGCAGCATAATAAGCGCAAATGCCCATACCTGTTTCTGCAAGTTAGCAAGTCGTTCAAATATACGATACTGACCGACTGCGAGTCCTAATAAAATTAACGGGAACGTAAGCATCAACTTACTACCTATGTAGCCAAATACGGTAATACCAACGATGGCAATGATTAAGTTGATCTGCTTAGGCAGTTTGTAAAAAGGAATGAGAAGTAGCCCGCAGATCGCATACAGCGCTAAGGCTTCACCCGGCTGGAACATTTGATGAATAAACCCAATCGCAAATAATGCGGCGATACGACGAAGGAACAAGATGTATCCATTGTTGCCTTTTGCTAATGCTCTTGTAATAAAAATGTAAAAACCAACACCGAACAAGAACGAGAATATCGAATAGAATCGTCCTTCTACAAATAAATAAAGAAAACGCTGATAAGCTGCATCATGCGAGTTCACAGCAGGCAGTTCAGGGAGCATCATACTAATAATATTCATAAAGATAATGCCGATTAATGCAAATCCACGTAAATAATCAAGGATATCAATTCTTTGCTGTAATTGTGTGTTTTCCATAAGACAACTCCTTAAATCCATTAACTACTTGGTTTATTATAGAAGGATAGTCTTATGGTTCCCATTGATTTTACTTTCAGTAGTGTGACAACCTTGTAAGGAAACCAAGGAATAGAGCATCGTACAGTGAATTGTACATGACGCTCCATTTTTGCTGTAATTGGTAAATTTGATTATGCTTATATTAGAATTACACGGTTGTTCCCGAAAGTAGAAGATTGACTAATCGTGAGTAATTTCAGTCTGCATGCTTTTGCTTTTCTCTCCGTTCGATCTTTTCACGCTGTAATATCTCATTGCACGAGGTATCCCTTTAATCTCAAGCATACCGCTGTATATTAATTCGCGCAGTCGATATTCGAAATAACTGTCGTTGACATATTGTTCTGCCGAGACTAATGCTTGACCGATAACGCGGGCCGACTTTATGAAGTTATATTCATCTTGCGCTTGATGCAGCTGCTCTACCGTTTGGAGCAAGCAAGCATCATAGTAGTCTACGGGTACATTTGCAACTTTTCCGTCTTTTATAACTCGTAAATTGCCGGTATCTTCTGAAAGCACCCGCCATTCTTGTTCCAATCTCCGTCTTTCCTCAACATCAATAGGCGAATAGGTTAGGCTATGTTCAAGAATAGTTGGCAACTTATCCATATGTAATTCTCCGGAATAATACGATGCATTGTGTGTGGGGGGCGTATGAAATAACTGTTGCTTCATCTCTACGGCGTCACATAGAACAACATGGTTCGATTTATCGCGCAGCAAATAAATCGCATATCGCAATCCGCTCTGCTCGTGTGCATTGTTTGCTCCCCATACATAGACAGAGCCAGTGGGAGGAATTCGCTCAAACTGCTGCATCAAGTGTTCATTAGAACGGAAAATAGAATCTCTATCGTCATCATCTCCAGGATGAATATGATCCTGCAGCCATTCCCATCTGCGCATTAATCCTTCTCTTTCATGAAAGTGCCACAATGGACCATACGCGAAATGATCACGCAAGCAAATGAGTTTATCGCTGTGCTCTCGACCTAATTCACGTAATGAATTTTTCATACTCCCAGCAAATGAATCGCCTACAACAATATGTACTCGTTCACATTCTTCAGTCGGTTCCCAACTATGAGCCTCAGGAGGAGTCAACATTTCTTCATAGATTTGAAAGAGCTTATCACAGCACTCCTCTTGCAAATGTTGTTCCTGCTTCAAAGTCTCCACGATTGCCATTACTTGCATGAGATAAAGCTTGCTTTCTTGCTCCGGTTGAGACCTGATTACACCTACTATTGCTTTTTTTGGCAGCTGAATGATAGACACTTCCTCTCCTAAACGAGGGTTTCCTTGCATAACTATATATAAAAAAATTCCAATATTTTGTCCTGTTATGTAAATGTTCACACGAAGTTATGTATAGGATTATGTATTAAAATGTTATCAAAGTCTATAGTGACAGAGCTAAAAAGTATAAAAAAGCGTACGTTTATACATTTTTATGTCATTAATATTAAGATTTGATTAAATATTGATTTTCGAGTAAAAAGGATCTTGAGGAAGAAAATGCCTGTAAAATAGGGATGTATTCGTTTTCTTGAAAATTAATGCGGTTTTACTTTCTAAAATCAAATGAGTAGTTTGATAGTAGTGGTGAAATTTACCTAATTCTTGGCAGGGTGAGGTGGACGAGTCCTAACAGCAAGTAGGAACAGCATGTGCGGTTATCGTTAGAAAATAGAGAAAAAGGAGTGAGAGACTTGTCATATTTTCTTTATGTAACGACTATTACTTTTTTAGTATTTCAAACGCTATATACCTTCATTCCCCTTTTTGCTAGCAAAGTAAAGAAACTTAAGCCTAAGCTTACTGAAAAGTCGATATCTGTACTTGTACCTGCTTATAACGAGGAACTTACGATAAAAAACTGTATTGATGCGGCGCAAGGAATACGTTATAAAAACTATGAACTTATCATCATTAATGATGGCTCAACTGACCGAACTTTATCGAAGCTTGATGAGTTGTTGGACTTGCAAATTTACCGTCGTAAACCCGACGAGCGACTAGCATATCAACCGATTAAGCAAATGTACAGGTCAAAGAAACATCGCAATATTTATGTCCTCGATAAACATAATGGTGGTAAAGCGGATTCATTGAACGCAGGAATTGACTGTGCTCATGCAGATATTGTTATCACTCTAGATGCTGATAGCATGTTGGAAGTTAACTCCCTTAAATATGTGAATCAATATTTTCATGATCCAGAAGTTGTCGCAGTAGGGGGCACTGTTAAAATTGTGCAAGGTGCTGAGAAAAAGAATGGTGTCATTTTTGAAAGATTTACAGGGAGAGGGATTATTAAAAGTCAGATTATTAGCTATATTCACGGTTTCTACGTACGAAAGTTAACACAATCCGTTTTTAATTCGATTGTTGTCATCTCCGGCGCTTTTGGTGCCTTCTACAAAGACTTATTAATGGAAGTCAATGGTTTTCGCAGTACAGTAGGTGAAGACATTGATATAACGCTCAAAATTCACGAATATTTGAAAGCTAATAACCTCAAGAAACGTCTCGTCTATGCACCTGAAGCGGTGTGCTACACCGAATGCCCTGAAAATATTAAAAACTTCTATAAGCAAAGAATTAGATGGCAAAAAGCATTTATCGATTGCATCTTAATCTATTGGTCGAAGCTGTCTCAGAAATTCAGCTTTGGCGTAAGCATTTTCTTCGCGATCGATGGATTTATTTTAGGAACATTAACGGCGTTTACAACGATCTTCTTTATTCTACAAACGCTGCTTGTTGGCGGTAATTTATTTGTCGCTTTCCTGTTGTTTTTCATGTCTATATTTGTGAATGCGATCCAAATCATTGTCTCGCTATATTTATGCAAAAAATATGGAAGCAATTATACGTGGAAAGATTACATTCGTATGTTTATATTCAGCCAAGTTGAAATCTTTACGTATCGGAACCTGTTAACGTACTTAACAATCGTTGGAACGTTCAAATACTTTGACAATGACGAAGGCTGGGGCTATGTAGAACGAAAAGGTGTAGCTTCTATTAGCTAATGTGTTAACACTTGACTGTGCTATGAACAACTAGGAGGAACGTACAATGGAACCCGCTGCCAAACCTAATCGAATTATATATATAGATATACTCCGGATATTGTCAATTGTTGCGGTTATTGCACTGCACACGACAGCAGATTTATTAATACGATCAACTGACTTCAACTCTGCATCATGGTGGTTCAGTAATATATTAAACTCAATTGCACGGTTCGCCGTACCCGTGTTTTTTATGATCAGTGGAGCAATGATGCTTAAGGTTCATGTCACATCCTATCGTACTTTTTACAAGAAAAGAATTTTACCGCTATTTCTCGCCTTGTTGAGTTGGTCAATCATTTATGACCTTTACAATCAATTTTACATCATAAAATATGAACTAACATGGTGGGAGTATGTCACAGGGTTCGGCTATCGATTGATTATGAATCAGAACTATGTCCATCTATGGTTTCTTTATGTAATTATCGCTATCTATATGACGGTCCCATTAATAAGTAAGTTGGTAAAAGTATGCAGCGAGAAAGACTTGAGATATTTCATCATTGGATGGTTTTCGATTAGTATCGTTTATCAGTTTGTCACTGAAACGGTACTTCGAGTGACAGGCCAATCTATTTATATTATTAGTATGAATATACCTCTGTTTACGGGTTTCCTCGGATACTTCGTTCTCGGCTACTACTTATTCCATTATGAACTGCCTCAACGGGTAAAACATGTTTTGTTTAATATCGGTGTTGCCTCCTTTTTTATTACTCCAATAGCAACTTATTTTGTATCCCAACACAAGGGCTCATTGGATGAAATGTTCTATGGCAACTTTTCAATACCGACATTTTTTATGGCTGTCGCGGTTTATCTTTACTATCAGGAAAAGGAAACCTCAATGAATGAGAATCTCAATCATAAAATTCAAACCGTAATCGGTTCTTTATCCAAAGCAAGCTTTAGTATTTACTTAATTCACTTGCTCGTGGAACTGGCCATTTCTCGAAAAATCGAAGTAGATGCCTCCTTATTGCGGGTAAGTGCCAGTTTGTTATTCAATGTTGTTGCTATATTTCTAATCAGTTACGTAACTGTCAAAGTACTGCATCTCAATAAATACGTAACCAAGCTGCTGTTTGGTGGAAGAGGGTAACCGAGCATGAAAGTTAGCATCTATACGAAAATATTTATCGCCTTATTAGTAATTGGGATGAGTACTTACATGTATATTACTAACACGAAAGATGAAAAGGTGACTGCAGCCTATATCCCGATTTATAAGACGATTGATGAAACACAGTTGGATTACGTCGACATTGCTTATATTTCCTTTGCGAATATTGATAAAAATGAAATTTATTTTAGCAAAGACAAAAATGCTGACGAAGAGATAAAAAACACGATTAAAAGATTGAAGCAGGAACATCAAAAGACACGATTTGTGCTTGGAGTAGGTGGTTATGCAGTTGACGGATTCTCTGATGCATCGCTTGATGAGAACCGTAGTGAGTTTACTGATAACATTATTAATATGGTTAAAGAACTCGGTCTGGACGGGGTTGAAATTGATTGGGAGTACCCGGGGTACGATGCCTGGAACACGCAAAAGGCACGTGACATTGATACGGTGAACTTTACAAGTCTGATAAAAGAACTTAGAGAGAAGCTGGACAAGCTTCCAAAGAAGAATAAGAACTACTTGCTTAGCTTCGCCGCAGGTACACAGGAATGGTATTTTACAAATGTAGAGGTTAAAAAGGTAGAGCCGTATGTCGATTATATCAATGTTATGAGCTATGACTTAACAGGTGAATGGTCGGATACAACCGCCTATAATGCCAATCTTTACGTTGACTCAAAAGGGATAGCAACGAACAGTGTCGATGAAGTTATGAATCGTTATTTAGCGCATCAAATTGACAGCAAGAAAATACTAATGGGGATCCCTGCTTATTCCTATGGCTGGAAAAATGTACACAGAGATAAGGAAAAACAGCTGCAGGGGCTATATACGGTTGGGTACCCAATTGATATCGACAAGTTCGATATTAGCTATAAGTCACTTGTCTCTACATTTATGGATAAGCAAGGGTATAAGCGTTACTATGATGATAAAGCAAAAGCAGCATATTTATACAATGGGGATATTTTTATTACGTACGAGGATAAGCAAGCACTGGAAGCAAAAGTGAAATACATTCAAGAGAAAAACTTAGGCGGCGCGATGGTGTGGGAATACTCTCACGATGCCCAGGATGGGATTATGAAATACTTGTTCGACCATCTAGATTAAAATGTGAAAAAAGGTTGAACATTGGTGGCTGTTTCCCTGTGAGGGAATGGCCACTATCTTTATCAGACGTGGATTTTTCGGGGATTGGGGCTACGTGAAAATGATGGATGGAATGCTTGATCATATGCCCCAAAAGATATATGCTCTAGGAGCATTCTTATCATTGCATATGGAATTGGGGCTTTATCACGATTATAGGATGTTCCTCAGCTAGAATTACATAGTGAACGTGCCCCATAAATTAATGGAGGTGGAGTAAGTGGCACGCGTTTTGTATGTTACGATTCCAGCAGAAGGTCACGTGAATCCAACAGTAGGATTGGTGAAGCAGCTAGTCGACAACGGAGAAGAAGTTGTTTACATGAACGTAGAACCATTTCGGCATAGGCTGGCCCAGACAGGGGCGGAATTCCGAGCCTATCCAATCAATGAACAATTATTTGTAGAACTTGGCCTTAGTCCAACAGAATTTACACATCCACATCAACTCACCGAATTTATACTCAGAGGTATGATTGAACCTATTATTCCTGAAGTCTTGCGTTTAACTGAAAATGATTCCTTTGATTACGTCATTGTTGACTCCTTATTTGGTTGGGGCGGTGCTCTATTAGGAGAGAAGCTAGGTATCCCACTAATTTGTTCTGCTACAAACTTTGTATTTGATAAGCCTGTAAGCCATGTTATTAAAATGAAAGAATCCGACGAGAACTTCGATGCTGAAGCATTATGCGAGAGATTAACGAATACAGCGGAAAGAGTTGCATTAGCTTGCAATGTGACTGTACCTGCTTTAGATGATATTACACGCCAGTACGGCCAACAGAAAGTCGTATTTACTAGCCGCTATTTCCAACCCGAATCGGAAAAGTTTGACGATAGCTACATTTTTACCGGTCCTTCCATTTCACCGCGCCCTGATGATCCATCTTTTCCATTTGACCAACTTCGCTCGCAATATAACAAAGTCGTCTATATTTCCATGGGCAGTATTTTGAACAAAGATATCGAATTCTATAAACTTTGCTTTGAGGCTTTTAAAGATATACCAGCTCAATTTGTACTTGCTAGTGGCAGAGCTACAGATATTACGGCGCTCGATGATAGCATTCCAAATAATTTCATCATACAGCCTTATGTTCCTCAATTGGAAATTCTGCAACGAGCAGATGCTTTTGTGACACATGCGGGCATGAACAGCGCAAGCGAAGCATTGTATTATGATGTTCCACTCGTTGCGATTCCATTAAGCTCCGATCAGCCGATTGTGGCGCAGCAAGCAGAACATTTAGGAGCAGGAATCACATTAGACAAGGATAGCCTTACTCCTGAAACGCTAAAGCTTGCTGTCTTAAAAGTGCTGAACAATCCAATTTATAAACAGCGTGCGAAGATGGTTGGTGACTCTTTCCGCAGTGCTGGTGGATATCAAGAGGCTGCTGATCGTATTATGTCTCTATTTTCGAAAGTATAGTGAAATAACAAGAAATGCTATATTTGATCATAACGGTGGCTGTCCCCTAATTGGGATGGCCATTCTATCTGTCAACAATTGCTATACTAGAAAATGGAGCATAGCGAACAATTCATAGTGATAAGCTTGATCATCGTTACAACCTGATCTATCATAATATGGTGGCTATTTACATTGAAGTGCTAGAAAAATGGGAGACTTGCTCACGAATAGATTTGGTATTACAACATGATATGCAGAAGTGAACTTGCCCCATACATTGATGGAGGTGGAGTAAGTGGCACGCATACTGTATGTAAACATTCCTTCAGAAGGTCATGTTAATCCGACAATAGGGTTAGTGAAGGAGCTAGTCGACAACGGAGAAGAAGTTGTCTATCTGTGTACGGAGGGTTATAGGAAGAGGATTCAACAGACTGGGGCAGAGTTTCGAGCCTATCAAGTAAATGAAAATTTATTTGATGAACTTGGTTTTACGCCTACAGAAGCGAGGCATCCGCTTCAATTCGTCGATTTTATTCTCCGTGGCATTATTGAGCCCCATGTCCCTGAAATATTGAGACTTGTGCAGAATGAATCATTTGATTACTTTATTTATGATTCGATGTTCGGCTGGGGTGGATCTATTTTAGAAGAGAAACTTGGAATCCCAGCAATATGCTCGATTACACATTTTGTTTTTACGGAACCGCTGGAACTCGAAGAATCCGCAGATGATCATGGCGACTTGGATATTGAAGCGCTGCATAAACGGACAACAAGTACGTTAGAGAGAATTGCCAATACGTATCAAGTGACCGTTCCAGCGATTGAACAAGTATTTTTCCATCATGGTGTAAGTAAGCTAGTGTTTACGAGTCGCTATTTCCATCCAGATGCGGAAAAGCTTGATGATAGCTTTATATTAACGGGACCTTCCCTTACTCCTCGTCATGACGCTCCTGAATTTCCATTTGAATTGCTTCGATCCCGATATGAGCAAGTCGCATACATTTCTATGGGCACCATTTTGAATAAAGATGTGGAGTTTTACAAGCTATGTTTTGAAGCCTTTCAAGATGTTCCGGTTCAATTTGTATTATCTTGCGGCAAAGACACCGATCTAGATCCAATTGGGGACTCTATCCCTCATAACTTCATCATCGAACCTTATGTTCCGCAATTAGAAGTTCTGCAGCAAGCGGATGCCTTTATCACCCATGCGGGTATGAATAGCACAAGCGAAGCGCTCTATTATCAGGTACCGCTTGTTACGATCCCATTAAGTTCGGATCAACCGATTGTGGCCAAGCGGGTAGAGGAGTTAGGTGCAGGAGTTACACTGGACAAGAACAATCTTACGCCTGAAGGTTTAAGATCCGCGCTGCTTTCAGTTCTGCAAGATCCTTCTTATAAAAAGAATGCGAAGCAAATCGGGGAATCCTTCCGCGAGGCTGGTGGTTATAAAGAAGCTGCGAATCGCATTTTATCTTTATTTTCGAAAGTATAGTTGCAATTAAAAAACAGACGATGGCTGTTTCCTTTTGAGGGGAACGGCCATTTTTATTTTAAATCTGCCTTGTTATGTAAGCTACAATGCGCATAAAGGGTCGTAGCTTGATCCTTCATTCAACCTGATCTATCATTATATGGTGGCTATTGCCATTGAGTTGCTTAAGAAACATGGGGACTTGCTCACGAATGGAATGGAAAGTACAACATGTTATGCAGAAGTGAACTTGCCCCATAAATTATGGAGGTGGAGTAAGTGGCACGCATACTGTATCTAAACCTTCCAGCAGAAGGTCACGTAAATCCGACATTAGGACTAGTGAAGCAGCTTGTTGAGAACGGAGAAGAAGTTGTCTACATGTGTACGGAAGATTATCGGAACAAGCTATCACAGACCGGAGCCCAATTCCTGCCGTTTCAATTGAATGAGGAAATATTTAAAGAACTAGGTTTCAACCCTGCAGAAATCAAACATCCACTGCAATTCACAGAATTTATACTGCGAGGCATTATTCAACCTCATATTTCTGAAATATTGAGGCTTACAGAGAATGAATCCTTTGATTTCGTCCTTTTTGACTCCATGTTTGGCTGGGGAGGTCCTATTATAGCAGAAAAGCTTGGCATCCCATCGATTTGCTCGATCTCCCATTTTGTTATCGCGAATGTACCTGATTTCGAAATGCCAACTGATGCTGTTGATTTGGATATGGATGCCTTACGTGACAGGATAACGAATGCTGCACAGCAAATCGCTGCTGAATATAACGTTGACGTTCCTGCCTTTGAAGATATTTCTCGTCAGATAGGTAAATATAAGCTTATATTTACGAGTCGCTATTTTCAACCAGATGCAGATAAGCTGGATGAGAGCTTTATATTTACTGGATCATCGATTATACCTCGTTCCGATGCTCCTGATTTCCCACTTGAACAACTGCACTCCAAGTATGAGCAAGTTGTATACATTTCGATGGGTACGATTTTGAACAAAGATGTGGAATTTTACAAGCTATGCTTTGAAGCCTTTCAAGATATACCAGCTCAATTCGTATTGTCTTGCGGTAAAGACACGGATTTGGATCCGCTAGGCGATTGTATTCCTCATCATTTCATCATCGAGCCTTATGTTCCCCAATTAGAAATTCTTCAGCGTGCGGATGCTTTCATAACTCATGCTGGTATGAACAGTACAAGTGAGGCTCTGTATTATAATGTCCCGCTTGTGATGATCCCATTAAGTTCCGATCAGCCAGTGGTCGCAAAGCGGGTAGAGGAGTTAGGAGCGGGAATTGCACTGGATAAGTACAACCTTACACCTGAAGTGTTAAAATCGGCGTTGCTCCAAGTGCTCCATGATGCCTCCTATAAGCAGAATGCTAAGCAGATCGGAGATTCTTTCCGCGAAGCTGGCGGTTACCAAGAAGCTGCTAGACGCGTCGTGTCTTTATTTTCTAAAGTGTAGAATAGTGGCTGCCTCCTGAGTGAGGCAGCCGCTTATTTTTATTTGTGAACATTTTCGCAAAATCAACGAAATCAATACGTTTAGTCGGGGTGAACACATTGCTGCTCATGTCAACCTCATTTATCATAGACATATGGTGGTTATTACCATCGTGAAGCTTTACAATCACGGGGGCCAGATCACTGATCATCCTCACATTTTCAGCATGACCATGCAGAAGTGAGCTTGCCTCATCAAATCCTGGAGGTGGAGTAAGTGGCACGCATACTATTTGTTAATATTGCAGCAGAAGGGCACGTTAATCCAACATTAGGGCTAGTGAAAGAGCTTGTTGAACATGGAGAAGAAGTCGTCTATGTGTGTACCGAGGAGTTTCGTAATAAGATTACGTCAACTGGAGCACAGTTTCGGCCGTACACATTAAATGAGCAAGTGCTTGCGGAATTGGGATTTAGTCTTACGGATGTAAAGCACCCGCTGCAGTTTATCGAATATTTGCTTCGTGGACTCATTGAACACCAGGTACCTGAAATTTTGAAGTTGACGAAGGATGATTCCTTTGACTTTATCGTGTTTGACTCTATGTTCGGCTGGGGAGGCTATCTCTTGTCAGAGAAGCTGGGTATTCCATCGATTTGCTCAATCACTCATTTAGTGGTACCTAAAGTGCCTAATCAAGAAATGCCTCCGATTGATACTGGAGATTTTGATGTTGCTGCCTTAATTGAACGGATTATGACAGCTGCTCATCAAATCGCTGCTGAACATAACGTTGATGTCCCTACCATCGAAGATATCGCGGGGAAAATAGGGGAGCACAAGCTCGTGTTTACAAGCCGTTACTTCCAACCCTACGCGGATTTGATTGACGACAGTTATGTATTTACTGGACCCTCCATTGCATCGCGCGAAGATGCACCTGACTTTCCGCTAGAACGCCTTCACTCCAAATATGAACAAGTCGTCTATATTTCCATGGGCACCGTCTTAAATAAAGATGTACAATTTTATAAACTTTGTTTTGAAGCCTTTACAGACATTCCTGCTCAATTCGTATTGTCTTGCGGCAAAGATACCGACTTAAGCGAGCTTACCAATAGCATTCCTCCCCATTTCATTATTGAACCTTATGTTCCGCAATTGGAAATTCTTCAGCGTGCAGATGCTTTTATTACTCATGCTGGCATGAATAGTACAAGTGAAGGGCTATATTACAACGTTCCGCTCGTCATGATCCCGTTAAGTACCGATCAGCCATATGTGGCAGCTCGGGTTCAGGAACTAGGAGCAGGCATTATGTTAGATAAGAATAGCCTAACACCTGAAGTGTTAAAGTCCTCTTTGCTCCAAATACTAACAGATGCCTCATATAAAACGAATGCTGCGAAAATTGGGGACTCTTTCCGAGAAGCCGGTGGTCATAAAGCGGCGGCAAAACATGTTATGACGTTATTTTCTAAAGTATAAAAAGCGGTATGTAGTCCATCCTAATGTACGGAATCTAATTACCTTATGGAAGGATGGATCTGCAATTATGACACAATCAAACGCAAACAGTGGAGTATCAAAAGCTGAAGTTCAATCCACGAAATTAAATAAGTTTCCTGGCGTGAATATTGAAGAAACACAATCTGAATTCGCTTCAGAATTGTCCGCACAAGGTACAGGACTTGGAACGTCACAAGGTGCATCCCAAGGGGCATCTGCTCATATTGCACCAGCGACTGCGGACGAAGATTGAGGCACTCTAACAGCTAATAACACAAGCTATAAACGATGAAGTACAGAAAAGGTATTATTTATTTTTGAAAATAGGGAAGGGCCCTCCGGAGTTTGGAGAGCCCTTTTCATTTGTTGTCAATCTATAGATACAATTTAATTATTCATTGAATGCAAAAAACTAATTTAAATTCACCCACACCGTCTTTACTTCGGTATAGTTATCTAGTGCGTAAGAGCCCATCTCACGACCTAGACCAGACTGCTTATAGCCGCCAAATGGAGCTGCCGCATCAAATACATTGTAGCAGTTCACCCATACTGTTCCAGCTCTGAGTTTAGCGGCCATTTCATGGGCACGCTTCAGATCTTGCGTCCATACGCCTGCTGCTAAGCCGTAATCCGATTGATTAGCCTGCTCGACAAGATCATCGAGTGAGTCGTATGGCAAAGCTGAGATTACTGGGCCGAATATTTCTTCACGTGCTATTGTCATCGAAGGAGCCACATTCGCGAAAATAGTCGGCTCAACAAAATATCCGTGCTCATAAGGAACTCTTCCGCCAGTGAGTAGCTCCGCACCTTCAGAACGTCCTTGATCGATATACCGCTGAACGGTAGAGTGCTGCTCAGCAGATACGAGCGGGCCCATCTCCGTCTTTAAATCAAGCCCCGAACCTAATTTGATTTTCCTTGCAGCAGTGACCAGATCAGAAACGACATTATCATACTGTTTCTTCTGTATGAACAGGCGAGAACCTGCACAGCACACTTGGCCCTGATTGAACATGACGCCTTGGAGTGCGCCAGGTATGGCTTTGCTTAAGTCCGCATCTGGGAAAATAATATTAGGCGACTTGCCGCCCAGCTCCAGTGTTACTTTCTTCACGGTATCTGCTGCATCGCGCATAATAATCTTGCCTACCGAAGTGGAGCCTGTAAATGCGATCTTATCGACCTGAGGATGTCTTACAAGCGGCGCACCAGCCGTCTCGCCATAGCCCGGAATGACGTTGATGACACCTTTCGGGAATCCAGCTTCATGTGCTAATTGTGCTAAATACAGCGCGGATAAGGGTGTCTGCTCAGCAGGCTTCAATACAACCGTACAGCCTGTCGCAAGCGCAGCACCTAGCTTCCACGCTGCCATAAGGAGCGGGAAGTTCCACGGAATAATTTGTCCTACCACACCAACAGCTTCATGTCTTGTATATGTAAAGAATTGATTGCTCGTCGGTATCGTCTGGCCTGTAATCTTCGTTGCCCAGCCTGCATAGTAACGGAAATGCTCAATCGTAAGAGGTATATCCGCCGCCTGTGTTTCACGGAGCGGCTTGCCGTTGTCCAGCGTTTCTAATATCGCTAGTTCTTGTTTATTTTCTTCAATCAAATCAGCAAGTTTATAAATGAATCGACTGCGATCTGCAGGCTTTAAGCGAGACCATTCTCCGTGATCGAATGCTTCTCTTGCCGCTTTTACGGCTCTGTCTACGTCTTCCTCCTGAGCTTCATAAACGCTAGCTAATACATTGCCTGTAGCGGGATTAACAGTCGTGAAAACTTTGTGTTGGGCGGATTCCACCCATTCTCCGTTAATATACAGTTTCTTTGTGCCTTGTAAAAATGCTTGTACTTTCGGATTCACTGTAAGTTGTTCCATGTTATCTTTCGCTCCTTATAGAAAAGATGTCATTTGAACGAATAGGCTGTTTCTGTAAAGACCTACATAAATACTTATTAATTGTTCAAAGGAATCTAGAACGAAATAACTGAAATTACCGTTCAATAATCGTAATACGATTAGCTAACGGCGGTTATCTGCATTTTGAATAAGAAAGCTAACCCTATAATGGAGTTGCGCAGCTTGCTGTGTCTTAAAATGTAACAAGCTTGTACAACACTTTGTCTTAAACCAACTTCCTTGGCATACATATGTAGGCGAGGAGCGTGAATAAGGTGGACAAGAAAGTACAACGATATTATCAACTCAAGCAGCAGCAGAAAGAGATTGAACAAGAACTTACGGAGCTGCGCGGTGAAATACTTAATCATTGCTCGGAGCGGAGCGTTGGTGAATTAGAGTTTAACGATTATAAAGTGAAAATTGTCCGGCAGGAGCGAAAAGAATTTGACGATAACAAGCTGTATGCAGCAGTTGTTGATCCGAGCGTTTGGCGCATGCTGTCCAAAGCTGACCCGTCTAAGATTGCGAGTCTTATCAAATTAAACTTTATCTCCGAGGATAAGATTAAAGATACGTATTCGATTAAACAGATCTCATTGCTTCAAGTGGATAAAAAATAGTTCATACTATATAGGAGAAAAGACGTTTATGGAAGTAGCCTATGGTTACGTGATAGACGTCTTTTTTGTATTCGAGATCGCTGCGGTACTTACTATTCGCAGAAAAGAATTTATTTTCTCGATTTGAGGACATATGTCCTACCTCCCGTGCTCGGTTCTCCTTTTAAATATAATCAAAACCAAATGGGGAGACGGATTCCATGCGAGGGATACTATTTGCAATCATCGGTGGGGCATTTATTACGTTACAAGGAGTAGCGAATGCCCGAATTAGCCAAGACATTGGCAGTTGGCAGGCAGCAACGGTTACGCAATTTACTGGATTTATAACAGCATTGATTATCTTCTTTTTTGTCCGCGACGGAAAATGGCAGAGCTTTAAGCAAGTGCAGCCTGTCTATTTAACAGGTGGTGCTTTAGCGGCGGTGATTATTTTCGGCAACATAATCGCGATACAACAGATAGGTGTTACTTTAACGGTATCAGCCGTGCTTATTGCACAGCTGGGTGTAACTTTTTTGATTGATAGCACAGGAGCGTTCGGCGTAAAGAAACAGAAAATGAGGCTTCCGCAGTTTATTGGTATAGGCATGATGATAGCAGGCGTTATTGTACTCGGAATTTGATAAAATGAGATAGACAAATAGAAAGAGTATAGTAGGTCGGGGGCGGATTGGCATTATGGAAGAAGTAAAGGATCAGGAGCAAATCGAACAATATTTGCAAGCTTACCAAATCAAGCATATTTTTAATGAACCGTTACTGCCGCATTTATCGTTACATCGATTTAAACAGGGAGAATACATTTGTACGCAGGGGGAATCTTCACCCTATGTGTTCATTCTAGTTAAAGGCAAAGTAAAAGTATTTACAACATCAGCTGAAGGAAAAGCGCTCATCATCTCTTTTAAGAAGCCGCTAGAGGTGTTAGGTGAAATTGAATATTTTAGAGGTATTGATTTTCTGAATACAGTGGAGGTCATTTCTCCTGTACTCGCAATCGGCATTCATTATCGTTGGTTGAATAAGTACGGAAGAGATCACGCGCCATTGCTGCAATTTTTACTTGATATTATTACACAAAAATATTGTGTGAAGTCGAATTCGCTGAGCTTTAATTTGATGCATCCTGTTGAAGTTCGACTGGCTAGTTATGTATTGTCGGTTACATCTGATGAGGCTGATGCTCCATATGAAGGGCAAGTGGGTGCCGTCAATTTAAAGGATGCGGCGAACTTAATAGGAACGAGCTATCGACATTTGAATCGAGTCATTAAGCAATTTTGTGCAGAGGGACTAATTGAGCGGGCGAATGGAGGTATTCTCGTTAAAGATAGAGAGGGACTTCGCACGCTAGCTGGAAATAATATTTATGAATAGATGGATGATATATATGGTGAGAGATCACAGCAATATTTAGCAAATGGGAGTGAAATGACGATGATGATAGGTTTGTTATTAGCACTTCTATCTGGTGCGTTGGTCGGCCTGCAAAATATATTTAACAGTAAGGTAAATGAACATACAGGCTCATGGGCGACGACTACCTTAGTATTAGGTATGGGATTTCTAGCTTCATTTGCTTTTGGCCTATTATTTGAAGGCATGAATCTATTTAATTTGGATAATATGGAGCCCTGGTATTGGCTAAGTGGTATGATCGGCGTTGGGGTTGTTGTTAATATTGTAAAGGGGGTTAGATTGCTTGGCCCTACCTATGCTATTTCTATCGTATTAACGTCACAGCTCGTATTTGCGCTGCTATTGGATTCACTTGGCTGGTTAGGATTGGAGCAGGTTCCGTTTACGTTCAAGCAGCTGGTAGGTGTACTCATTATCGTAGCGGGGATTTTGGTTTTTAAATTAAGTGGTGAACGTAACAACCAGCAGATTGCTAAAGCGGTCTGATAGCTATATGATTACTAGCAACATAGGTTATTTGCTGCAGGAGAAGGAGAGAACGGTGTGAAAACATATAAAACATTATTATTTGATGTAGATGATACGCTGTTGGACTTTGGTGCAGCGGAACGATTAGCGCTTCGCTTGCTTTTCGAGGATGAGAACGTCGCGTTAACGGCTGAAATTGAGGCGTATTATAAGGAAATGAACCAACGACTCTGGCGAGCGTTTGAAGAGGGAACGTTGAATCGAGAAGAGGTCGTGAATACTCGCTTTGCCCTTCTTTTTAAAGCGTATGGGATTGAAGTAGATGGTGCTTTACTAGAGCAAAAATATCGCAGCTTTTTAGAAGAGGGACATCAGCTTATTGATGGAGCCTACGAACTGATTCGTCATCTGCACGATAAATATGATTTGTATATTGTGACAAACGGCGTGTCCACAACACAGTATAGAAGATTAACCGATTCAGCTTTATTGCCATATTTCAAATCGGTTTATGTATCCGAAGACACAGGATTCCAGAAGCCGATGAAAGAATATTTTGATTACGTATTTGAGCGTATTCCTCATTTTGCTGCGGACCAAGCTTTAATTATCGGAGATTCGTTAAGCGCGGATATAAAGGGCGGTCAGCTAGCAGGGATCGATACATGCTGGTTCAATCCTGAGATGAAATCGAATGCGTCGAATATTGCACCAACGTATCACATAAAGCAGCTCGATGAGCTCTATCATATTTTGAATGTAGAAAGAGATGTGCTAGTTGCGCGTTAATAAATAGTTAGAAGTTATTAGTTGCGACGCATGTAGTTTAATTGCAGATACTTCGAGGGGGAAATGTATGACCAATAACCTAGTTACCGTAGAGTTAGATGACGTTGTATTTCAATTGCGGGAAGCGCATGATTTCAGCTGGCTGAAGAAGCTAGGACGTGTATTTAAAGTATTCGATCAACAGGATTCAGGCAATATCAGCTTCGGTATTGAACGAAACGGTGAACAATTGTTTGTTAAGTATGCAGGTGCAAGGACGGAGCATTATACGGGTGAATCAGAGGCCGCGGTTGCTAATTTAAAAGCTGCTGCTCAGTTATATGAGGAATTGAGTCATCCGGCTCTAATTAAACTTATAGAACACTTTGAAGCGGGCTCCGGATATGCCACCGTATTTGAATGGATCGAGGGAGAGTCGCTGCATCCTCACTGGTCTTTTCCTCCTCCGTTGAAGTACACACATCCAGATTCTCCGTGCTATCGTTTTAAACAATTATCAATCGAGATGAGACTTGCCTCGTTAGATCGCATTTTTGATTTTCATGTACATATGGAGCGTAAAAACTATGTCGCGGTTGATTTCTATGATGGAAGTTTAATTTATAACTTTACTACTAACGAGATGAACATTTGCGATATCGATTATTATCATAAGAAGCCGCTAATCAATACACTAGGTACGTTCTATGGCTCCAAACGGTTTATGTCGCCTGAAGAATTCATATTGGGTGCGCCTATAGATGAAAGAACAAACGTATTTACGATGGGAGCGATGGCATTTGCCTTGCTAGGTGGTGAACTAGATCGCTCATTCTCTAAGTGGGATGCTGGCAGAGAACTGCATGAGGTTGCATTGCTTGCGGTGAGCGAAGATAGAGCACTAAGATATGCGAATGTAGCGGTGTTAAAGGAAGCCTGGGACACCGCACTAAAAAATGTTGACTAGGTCCAACGTTTCTGTGATAGTAGCTAATAACCTCTAGCATTGATCTATACAAATGCTAATGCCAACAATCTATTTTAGATTCATCTGCAGGTTCTATATCGTAGAGCGAACGGAGGAACTAGGTATGAAAACGATAGGTCTCATCGGCGGTATGAGCTGGGAATCTTCCGCACAATATTACCGTATCATCAATGAACAAGTGAAACAGAGGCTAGGTGGGCTGCATTCCGCAAAGTGTATCATGTACAGTGTTGATTTTGATGAAATTGCTCGCTTTCAGTCAAATGGTGACTGGGAAGGTGCAGGGGAGCATTTAGCCAATGCTGCAGAATCCCTACAGCGTGCAGGAGCAGATTTTATTTTGATTGGTGCCAATACGATGCACAAAGTTGTTGAAGCAGTTGAGGCGAGGATTACAATTCCTGTCCTCCATATTGCAGATGCGACTGCCAATCAGATTCAAAAGGCAGGTCTAAAAAAGGTAGGGTTACTAGGTACGAAGTATACGATGGAAGAAGACTTTTTGATAGCACGAGTAGAGTCGCATGGGATTGAAGTGAGCGTACCGGAAAAAGCAGATAGGCAAAGGGTTCACAACATTATTTATGAAGAGTTGTGCCGAGGTGAATTCAGGAAAGAATCTAAGGACTACTATATTGGTGCGATGAAAAAGCTAATTGATGACGGTGCAGAGGGAATTATTTTGGGCTGTACGGAAATCGGGCTGCTAGTAACATCCGATGATATTGATATTCCATTATTTGATACGGCATTTATTCATGCGTTAGAATCAGTAAAAATGGCTTTGGAAGTAGAGTAGCAGGGCTGCTAGCGCTAGATGAACAAACTACATAATTTACAGGGTAACGAAGGGCAGTTCATATTAAGAAAATTAATATGTGCTGTCCTTTTCTATAAAGAAAACTCATGATAAGGGCAGGTGGATGAAGTCGCTTATGGTAGATGGCTTCTAGGTAGAGAGATCGTAGATTATATACATTAGAGAGTTGAATCTGCATCGTGTTTGATTCGAGCCCACTTAAATTAGATTCTCCTCTTTGCAGGCACATGCAGAATCAATCTGTATGTCTCAACGTAAAGGGGATTTGTAATAGAAAAAAGAACGGGGCCCTCTTTATTTGGAGGTGTCCCGTTCTTTCTATGTGGAGAATTTCTATGTTATTATATTGACCCTTCTAATGGGAACAACAAAGCTGACTGTGGTGCCTTCTCCGAGCGTGCTGCTGATGTCCAAGCCGCTTCCATAAGCCTGTTTCAATCTCCGATCTGTATTGATGAGCCCAATGCCAGACTTGCGATTGATAGCAGGATCCAGCAGCATGTGTACTGTCTCTTCTTTCATGCCAATCCCATTGTCTCGGATGGAGATGTTCACACCATCTGGAGAGGAAGCAATTTGAATGGTAATCGTCCCGCCATTTATACGTTTCATGATCCCATGTCGTACCGCATTTTCAACGATCGGCTGAATGCAGAGAGGAGGGATGTGAATATTTACGCTATCATCTATTTCCCATTGAACTTGCAATCTGTCTTCAAATCGTTCCTTCTCAATATATAAATAAGAATGGACAATAGAGAGTTCATGTTCTAGCGGTACTAATCGCTTGGCATTTAAAGAATCATAACTTGCACGCAAGTAGTGACCGAACTCTTCCAGCAGTGCTCGCATTCTGTCCACGTCAATATCACTTAATGCGGCAATCGAATTTAGCGTATTGAATAAGAAGTGAGGTTGAATTTGCGCTTGCAGCCAAGCGGCCTCCATCTTCAGTCTTTCATTTACAGAATGCTTAAAGTCGGTTAAAGCACGTACTCTCGATCTCAGTTCCATCGAATCCATTGGTTTAATTACATAATCATTTGCCCCAGCGAGGAATCCAGTCTCAATGTCAATTTGAGCGCTTCGTGCTGTCAGCAGCAGGATAGGAAGCTCCGAAATGGAATATCGCTTTCGAATAAGACGTGTCAGTTCATAACCAGAAACCCCTGGCATCATCACATCAGCAATGACAAGATCTATTTCATTTAACTGGATGATAGATAGTGCCTCATTAGCGCTTGCAGCCGTTATTACTTGATAATGCTCTGCTCGCAAAATTCGGGCAAGAATATCTAAGTTCAAGGAGTCGTCATCAACTGCCAGCACGGTAATGCCACCACCTCGATCTTGATGTTGGTCAACAAGCTGACTTGAGACAGCAGCTTCATTGACAGAAGCCTGTGCAGATGTGGGATTCAAACTATCAATGATTTCACAAGAATCAATAAGTCCACTGACCGCGTCATTATTGTGACTGTCCACTGTCTTCTCAATCTGAGCAGCTTCATCAAGTGCTGCGAGCGACAACGTAAAGGTAAATGTAGAACCTTCTCCTAGTTTGGAGTGCAATTCAATCGTGCCACCATGCAGCTCAACAAGCTGCTTCGTAATATGCAGACCTAATCCTAGTCCGCTGGCCGAGCTACCTTTTCCTTGTTCGTAGGGTAAAAATAGCAGGTGCTGTATATTTTCTTCAATACCAATTCCAGTATCGACAACATGTATATACGCTTTATTTCCCCGGACCTCTGCTCGTACAGAAATCGTTCCTTCACTCGTATGTTTGATCGCATTATGAAGCAGGTTGAACAATATTTGTATGAGTCGTCCTTCATCAGCAAGCAGCTTCGGAAATGAACTCGGAATTTCATTGATAAGACGGACAGGCTTGGCAGCTGTCATATATTTCAGCATATCCATGACACCCGATACGACCGTTTGAATAGTAATTGGCGCCATGTTCAACTGAACGCGTTTCTCTCTTAGGCGAGCAATGTCGAGCAGATCGGTAAGCATGTTCGACATGCGGCGACCGACGGTAACGACGAGTTCCAAATGTTTCGAACTCTCTGTTCCAAGTGTCTCCTTATTTGATTCAAGCACATCTTGCGTCATATTAATAATGCTGTGCAGCGGATTACGCAGTTCATGTGACGTGCTGGCGAGAAATTCGTCTTTTAATGCATGTTCCTTTGTTAGTTGATCGGTTGTACGTGCCAACTGTACGGAAGTGCTGTAATATTTTCTTATCCAATAACCGACAAAAGCCAAGAAAGAAATAATGATATCGATCGGATAATAATACATATCTACGTATCCAGCGTTTTTGGCAATTCCCCATAACAAGTTAGCTGCAATGCAAACGACTCCAATTGCTAAATAAATGGCATCCTCCTTGTTTAGTAGGACATCCTTCATCGCCGCCCAGACGGTAATCAGGAATGGGGTATACAAGATGATTGTGTATACAGGGATGAGCGGCGTTATCAGCTCGATTGGAGCAATGAAAATATACAAGGACATAAGCATGCACATTATCGTTAAAAAGCGTATTAAGCCTGAACGTTTAAATCCAGTAAATAAAGACTTGGACATTTGCAACAGTGCGATGGATGAGCCCAAATAACCTAGAAATTGAATTTTAAGCGACCACCAATAGTCGATATCTACGAACTGAAGCAGCAGCCTATGATCATCCAGCAGTATGGAAATGCTGGTGCTGAACGATAAGAGGGCGAAGTATACTAAGCCTTTTATTCGTATACCAATCCAATAGACAAGTGCAACGTAGATCGTATGAATGATCATAATGATAAAAACGGTCATTTCCGTTCCAAGCGCAATCCACATTTTTTTCTGAACCGCATTGCTTGGGCCAAGTGTAATACCTTGTGTAATCCCTCCTGAATATGTATTTTCATAGTTGGCCACATGAATGAGAATATCTACGACTTCACTATCAGTCTGAAAGTTTGCGATGTAAGGGACACCCCAAGGTGAATACAAATCAGCTGAAGCTGCGGGTTTCCCAGAATGAGCGATTCGTTTGCCATTTATAAATACCTCTGAAGAGGTTGGCAATGCAGGAATATGCAGACCGTACATTCGGTCATCACTTCTATCCATCAAAACGCGCAATTGATAACTTCCATAACCTTGTGGACTTCCTTGCGGCGGTGTATGTGCGTCACTCCAGTTTCCCGGTACATCGATATATTCCGCCTCTGGTATCTGCTTTGGTGAACTTGGGTCAAGTAATTCGTTCGGATACCATTCCCACTCTCCATTTAACTTTAAGCTCCCATTTTGCTCAAAGTCCCAATTTCGCAAATCAAATTGGCCTTTAACGGCTATCGGCTGATTTGGAGTGGAGAGTGCGTACAGCCACACGAGCCGAATGCCTGTAATGGCAACTAAAAATAAACAAAGAATCATTACATTTTTTCTAATTTTCATCATAATTCTTTTAATTCGACAGAAACATAACGCTTCCTGCACTCGTATTCTCTTATATAAGATAGGTATATGGTCCTTATATCTTAGGAAGGAGTTCTCATTCTCATGAAAGTTGTACTTGTAGACGATGAGAAGTTAGCACTGCATAGCTTGAACCGTCTGTTGAAGGATTATGACGATATCGATATCGTAGCTATGATTCAGGATCCGCGAGAGGCGTTGGTTCTGGCTGAGCGTAAAGCGATAGATGTTGTTTTTCTAGATATTGAAATGCCAGAAATTAATGGAATGGTTTTGGCTGAAAAGCTGATGGAGCTGCGGCCTAATCTGCGAATTGTGTTTGTGACAGCGTACAATGAATATGCGATTCAAGCTTTTGAAGTGAATGCGCTCGACTACTTACTTAAACCGGTACAGCGGAGCAGAATCGCTATCACGATGCAAAGACTCAATCAACAGCTTCAAACCGTGAACGTCGACAACAAGACCTCTACGTATTCACTATGCTGCATGCAAAGCCTATATTTGAGAGATGATCAGAATCAAGTTCATTCCTTTCACTGGCGTACGCTAAAAGCACAAGAGCTATTTGCTTATTTGCTGCTTCATCGGAGTCAAACGGTGCACAAGGATTCGATCCTCGAAGCGCTATGGTTAGATTGTAAACTAGATAAAGCTTCGAGTTTGCTGCACACGACCATGTATCAAGTGAGGAGAACGTTGAAACGGTTGAATATAGATATCCAAATTAAATATTCGGATAACGGCTATCGATTAGAGATGGGTATGATTTCATTAGATATGGATCAATGGGAACAAGAGCTGCTTGAGTCCTTACCTGTTCGTTCGGAGACACTCGATCGTCACCACAAGCTGTTTGCTCAATATAGTGGAGATTATTTGGTATCCTATGATTACATATGGGCGGAGAGCGAGCGTGAACGGCTGCGGGCGCTATGGCTTGTACTTACGACACAGCTTGCGCAGTATCATACCCAGCAAGGGCAGCTTTTTGAAGCGTTCCATCTCTATGTAAAAGCGTTGGAGCGGTATCCGTTTAATGAGGAAATTGCATGGGAAGCAATGAAGCTGCAAGCAGAATTAGGGAATACATACGAAGTGAAGAAATTGTTTGATAAACTATGTCACAGTCTATCTGATGAGCTTGGGATTGAGCCTAATGCGAATATCCAGCAATGGTATGATCAATTTATAACACGTACATAATGTGAAAAGCTGCTCATAACTTGAACTGCATTTCCCGTTGTTAGATAATGTCTAACAACGGGAAAAAGTTCAATCAGTGGGCGGTTTTTTCGTTTTCATCGTACACAGTTGGAAACATAGTTTAGAAAATGTTCAGACTTGTTATTTACAATAGGATGAGACATGTACGATAGGAGTGAGGACATTGAATCATTTAGGCCAAATTATACTTGGCTTGGTTTCTATTTGTATGGTAGTAACTTTGAACATATATTTCTCCACACTAAATCAAATTTCTATTTCTTTAACTATGATCTCATGTATGTTTATTGCATTATCATGGGGCCTTGGTAAATATATTGACATGCTGCGTTATAAAATCGAATTCGATTCCTTAACAAATGCGTACAGTCGGACTGTTGCAGTCAAACGATATCGTAAGCTTATGCGTCGAGCGAAACGAACGAATGGGGCAGTCGCGGTTTATTTCATCGATGTTGATCATTTTAAACAAATTAATGATAACTATGGTCACAACACAGGGGATAAGATGCTGCGCAAGGTTGCTGATCGTTTGCTACAGCTTCGTATACCAGAAAAAGTTGTCGTGCGCTGGGGAGGAGATGAGTTCGTTGTCATGGTGCCTTGCCAATGCGAGCATGAAGTATGGGCTTTCTATCATCTTATGGATAAGTCTATTCAATCGATATCTTATCAAGGTAACATTCAATTGTCCCTTTCGATTGGAACTGCCGTCTCTTCTCATGTAGGTGCTAGACCTAAGCAGCTAGAACAGTTAGTTGAACTGGCTGATAAGCAAATGTTGTGGAATAAGCGGAGGAAGAAGTATGAGACAACACTGGTATCCAGACACACAGCAATAGGTGGACAATACCGAAATCTATGTAGATAAATGTTAAGATGAACCTAATTTGTAATTATCTAAGTGAAAAATAGATTAAACTATTTTTCTTTCAATTATGAGCATATATTGTTACTATAGATGAGCTGGAAGAGAAGTAGGAGAGCTGCCTTTCAAGATGAAGGGGAGCTTTTTTTGATGTGAAAAGAGATTGTACAGTAATTGTTCAGTCACGAATGTTACTATATGTGTCGCTACCAGCATTTTTATACGGGGGAGTAAATTATATGGAAGAAAAGCAACAAAGCAAGTCAAATCGAAAAAGAAAGGGGGCATTGGGCAAACGAATCGGGGCACTATTGATGACTTTTGTGCTGCTTTGTGGTCAGATAATGGTTCCACTAGCATCTATTAAGGCTGCGGCTCCAACTTCAGTTGACGGAGGCACGTTCTTCGTCGATTCAGATAACTGGGGCGGCGGAGTAAGTAACTCTGCGGCTGACGGGGATTTGGATATTGGCTTGAAAAATCAAAATAAAACCGGTGATAACTATAGCAAGTATCCAGTTGAATTTAAAATCCCCAACGTAAACAAAACTCCTACAAAAAGCGCACAGCTGCTCATACGAGCATTGGATGTGGATGAATATAACGCAGCTGCGAGTAAAAATGGAGAATGGGACCGCGTCTATTTCTCTTCGAATGCTGCTGATATCGCGTTAGGTAGTCCGTATACGCCCTGGAAAACGACGGCTGACTGGAACAACAGTATTGCTGGATCGGGTATCTCTCCAAATGGAACAGGCTACAAAAAAGAGATTACCGAAGGAGCATATTTAGGTACATTGTCAGGTCAAAATGCTAAATGGAATACGACCGTATTAAATTTCAAGCCGAATGAATTTCATCGCATTACTCAAGGCGATAACTATGTAGGGATTACGATTCACCATTATTATCAAGATGTACGCCCAGATGCACCTAACACGAACTGGCAGATGACAGTGGACTGGGCTCAGCTTATTATTGATGGCGGTTCTCGTAAATCCGGTGAAATTGATAAGGCTGACTTAAAAGTAGAGCCCGGCAAAGTGACGATTGACACGAGCTTTATTCCGAAAGTACCCGGAAATTATGCGATGGAAGTCAATGTCATTGAGAAATCGAAAGTAGGTAATCAAGAGGTAGAACGAAATCTAGGTCTCTCGCAGAAACTGTTCCCAGGAGCAGACACAGGCAAGACAGAGGACTGGAGTAACATCGTTATTACTGACAGAACAATTGATCCCTCGAAAGAATACGTCGTCAATGTTATTTTGTTCGAAGATCGTGGCAATGGCCGTCAGGAAGAAGGTAACACGAATGCGGGTGAAGCTCAGCATGTTGTAACCTTCTCCACACATGATCCACTAGTGGCAGATATCTCGAAATCAGCTTATCGCTCTGCTCCGACAGCGTTCACCGCAGATGACTTCAAGTCAAAGTATTTCAAAATAAACGGTGGCGCACCTAACGGAGACAACTTGCAAAGCGTGAAGATTGTAACGCTGCCAGATCCGGCAAAAGGGCAGCTTCAATTAAACGGTGTGGCGGTAACGGCTAATCAGCTGATTCCATTAAACGAGTTGGACAAACTTACATTTGTACCAGTAGCAGCTGGGTTTGACGGTACGGTTGAGTTCTTGTGGAATGGATACAACGGGACAAAGTTTGCTGTAGAAAATGCTAAGGTTACTGTCAACAGTTCCCCTGAAGTAAAGGATATTCGCAAAGTCATGAAAGCAGGGGATGCGGAGCTTCCATTTACGAATGCGGGAGATTTTGCACCGAATTATATTGATCCAGGTAATGAGCCGCTTGAAAAAGTGCGCATCGACACACTGCCTGATCCTATAAAAGGGAAGCTGGCTTTAGTTCCTTCCTCTGGTCCAGCAGTAGATGTTGCTGTAGGCCAAGAAATTACAGCGGCTGACCTTGATCGACTCAAGTTCATTCCAGCGCCAAATGCTGAGGGTGTTGTCGATTTCAAGTGGAGCGGTTCTGATGGACTGCAATATTCGCTCGAATCGAAGACGGTAACGATTGTAATAAATACACCGCCTGTTGTAGGTATTGTTAATAAGTCGGGCACAATTGGTTCAACGATTAGCTTTACAACAGCAGATTTTTCAGCAATACCTGCTTATACGGATAAAGACGGTGACCCATTAGAGCAAGTTCAAATTATGGTTCCGGCTGATTTAGGAAGCAAGGGAAGATTGAAATATACGTCCAGCGTAACTGGAGCGGTCTATCTCAATCCTGGCAGTACGGCGACATTGACGGCAGCAGAGTTGGGCAGCTTGCAATTCGAAACGTCTCCTACATTGCCAGATGGCAGCATCGTATCCATCCCATGGCATGGATTTGACGGTATGCATCAATCAGAGCAACCAGGAAGCATCAATATTTCTTACAACGGTATTCCTGTAGCAGAATCCGTAACAGTGGAAGCAAATGAAGGTCAACCTTCTGTTTCTATCGTCTTGCGTGGAACGGACCGTGAGAGCGTAACAGGAATTACGTACGGGATTATCACCAATCCCAAAAACGGATCTTTGACGAAAGACCCATCTGATCCGACAGGCGCGACTTGGATTTATACACCAAATCCTGGCTTTACATTTGGTCAAGATAACTTTACATACATGGTGACTGACCAAGATGGAAATACGAGCGTATCACCTGGAACTGTAGCCATTACACTCTATAAGGCGCTGAATGGATGGACAGGAAATAAGCAAGAAGGCGATTCGGAACCAGCTAAGGCGATCCCAAATCAGCCATTGAAACTTTCTGCTGTTAGTTCTATTGCAGCCGAAGGAGTAACAGCAACTGTAAATGGTACTTCCGTTTCGCTCACACTCAGCAATCCAAATACATGGGCTGCAGACGGATTTAAAAAATGGGAAAGCATGGATTACATCGTTCCTGCAAACGTAATCGGAGGGCAGCATGCGGTCACGTATGTAGCGGTTAATGGAGCAGGCGCTGTAGTACAGACAGAAGCGGTGGACAAGCTTGCTGATAATGACTTTAAGGTGGCAACATCGAACCTTACGCTTACAGCTAATCCAGCCAGCATTTTGGGAGACGGTAAGTCTTCCACTGTATTATCGGCGAAGCTGCAAGATGAGAACGGTAAACCTATTGCGGGTGTTGAAGTTGTATTTAGCGCTCCAGGGAATACGGGTCAATTCGTTGGCGGAAACAAAGCGATAACAAATGCAGATGGTATTGCGCAAGTAACGTATCAATCTGCAAGGATTACTGGTGTAGCTCCACAAGAGATTCCGCTTAAAGCAGTCGTAAACGACACCAAACTTGGATTGTCTGCTGAAAAGGAAATTAAGATCACGTTCATGCCGGCTTCCATTAAAGGCCTTGTGACGTCAAGTGACAGCAATAAGCCAGTGGCAGGTGCAAGTGTTAGAGTAACGCTTGATCTGAACGGTGATGGTGTAATTACACCAGGAGTTGACTTTGATCAAACCGTAATAACGGATCAAGATGGCGCGTATAGCGTCATAGTTCCTAAAGGCGATGTGACCTATGATTTAACGGTCACACAGCATGTTATGATCGGCGGCGTATCAACGCCAGTTAGCTACAAGCAAAAGGCGCCAGTTGGCGAGGTAACTGGCGCAGGCAATCAAAGCTTTGATTCGGACAGAACGGCTACTGGTATCGTATTGTTCAAGCAGCCGAACGGCAGCACATCTGTGCTTGCTCCAGAAGTTCTTAACAAAGCTAGCGTTTATTTGAAGAAACAGGATGGCACATATGTGATGCACAATGGAGCGCCAAAAGCGTTTCCACTGCAAGGGCAAGGCGTATTTAATGCTGATGGTATCGCAATCGGTGAATATGAGCTAGAGGTGCGTTACGAAGTGGCGCCTGGCCAATCCATTATTGTGAGCCGTGGTCCTGTAAAAGTATCGGCATCCGGAGAAATGAATATTTCAACAGAGTTGGTCGATCCATACGGCACGATCACAGATGCAGTTACGAATAAAGTAATTGAAGGTGCGAAAGTCACGCTTCAATACGCGAATACTCCTAGAAATATCGCGAAAGGACTTGTACCTGGACAAGGTGTCAAGCTGCCTGCAATTGCAGGATTTGAACCTAATGATAACGCAAGTCCAGAACAATTGAGCGATGCAAATGGCTTCTATGCTTACATGGTGTATCCAGAAACCGATTATGTACTGGTCGTTACGAAGAGGGGTTATGAATCTTATACGAGTCCAGTGTTGTCTGTTGAACGAGAAATCGTGAGGCATGATCTAAAGCTAAAGCCGATCAACAGCAATAATAGCAGTAACAACAATAATAATAACGGCGGCGGTACTTCGACACCGGATCCAACACAGAAGCTTGCGCTTCAAATGGAGATCGATAAGAACAAAGTAAAAGAAGGGGAGAAATCCCATCTGACGATTAGTTATAAAAACGTTTCTACAAGCTCTATTCCTTCTGCGGAAGTTCGTATCATACTTCCAGAAGGTGTTGTCGTTGTAGATGCTGCTGGCGGAGTTGTAACTGGAAATACAATTGTATGGAAAGTATCTAATATTTCCGGCGGCAAAGGCGATACCTTCAAACCTGTGATTCAATGGCCGCAAATGAATGCAGCGGACACGATCTTCGACATTCACGGTGAATTTGCTGTTAACGGTAATAACGATAATAAAGCCAAAGCAGTAATTAAAGTGAACGTGTTCTCTGATCGCTTCGGCACACTTAAGCATCCGCGTTACATTGTTGGTTTCCCAGATAAAGAGTTCAAACCGAATGGATTTTTGACTCGTGCGGAGCTTGCGGCCATCGTAGCCCGCCTCACAGAGCCAGGTGGTGTTAGTAACGACAAACTATCTTATACAGATATTCGTTCAGGACACTGGGCAACCAACTCGATAAAAATTGCAACGAAACATGGCTATTTCAGCGGATACAAGGACAACACATTCCGTCCAGATGCACCAGTAACGCGCGGCGAGCTTGCTTCGGTTATGGCTCGTTTCTTGAAGCTTGACGTGTATGCGCCAGTAACGCATCATTTTACAGATTCGTCTGAGCACTGGTCAGGCAACACGATCGAAGCGCTATATCGTGGCAAGTTCCTAGGCGGATATACAGATGGTACGTTTAAACCATCTCAAACTATTAATCGCGTTGAAGCTGTTACGATGATTAACCGTATGTTGTACCGCGGTCCGTTGAAAGGACTTACTCCTTTATTCCCTGACATGCCGACAAGCCATTGGGGCTTTGGCGATGTACAAGAAGCAACTGTATCGCATGAATCGACACGCAACGATGATGGCAGCGAAACGTGGAAAAGTACGTTGATCAGCCGAATTAAGTAAAAACGTAAGGTAAAATCATAACTTGAGAATGAGTACACATCCGGCAGTGATTGGAAGTGCAATCACAGTGTAATATTCACAAATGATGAATCTCGTGTTTACTTCAAGGACGTCCCTTCATAAATGGAGGGACGTTTTTTGTGCGAGGGGGCTGCTGCTTAAATAAAAGTGATGAGGACAAAAGTGCAGCTATTTTGAGCAGAAAACGCCATTTTGCGAAAATAAGGACACATATGCAGTTATTTTGTTCAATTATGCTCTCAAATTGGAAATGAGACAAAAATAACTGTATTTTTGCGGATAATGACTCGAATCCGTACACTTGCAGATAAAATAACTGCATTTTTGTCTCTAATCTTAACTCGGAACTTTCTAGTACTAATTAATGAAGCTTAGATTCTGCCTAAGCAGTAGCCGCAATGCTAGAGACATGGGGAAAGCATTACGTTTGTAGGATTAAAGGCTCATTAGAACTGCTACTTTACCGTCGGAGCACATAATGTCCATGTTGTGCGTCATATTTTGTATATATGGTTGATTGTGAGAGGAGAGAGGAGTGGATGCCTCATGAATGATATCCCCCATCAACATAGAAAGATGCCGATTCCACAACCGATTCGCAGCGATGGAGCGGGTGCAACCGATTTGGGACCTCGAAACATCATGCTTGATAGGCAAAATCCGGATATGCTTGTACCGCCAGCGACCGATGCGGGAACCATGCCTAATATGAGATTTTCTTTCTCTGATGCGCCGATGCAGTTGAATCATGGGGGATGGTCGCGCCAAGTAACGATTCGGGAACTGCCAATCGCAACGACGATAGCAGGAGTAAATATGCGTCTGACTCCAGGCGGTGTGCGTGAGCTGCATTGGCATACACAAGCGGAATGGTCCTTTATGATTCTAGGCAGAGCGCGTATTACGGCGGTCGATCAAGACGGTCGCAATTTTATCGCGGATGTTGGGCCAGGAGACTTATGGTATTTCCCACCTGGAATCCCTCATTCCATTCAAGGATTAGAGGAAGGCTGCGAATTTCTACTCGTTTTTGACGATGGGCATTTTTCTGATTTCGACACATTATCGATTTCGGATTGGTTCGCGGACACTCCCAAGGATGTCTTATCCGCTAATTTTGGAGTGCCAGAAAGTGCTTTTGCAAACATCCCCAAAGAACAGCGATATATATTCCAAGCAGCAGTGCCCGGACCTATCGAAACGCAAGCAGTTCCTGATCCATTCGGTACAGTACCAAAAACGTTTGCTCATCGGCTGCTAGCACAAACGCCATTAATTACACCGGGTGGCAGTGTTCGAATCGTGGATTCTACCAATTTTCCGATATCGATTAAGATTGCAGCAGCATTGGTAGAAGTCAAACCGGGAGCGATGCGTGAACTGCATTGGCACCCCAATAATGATGAATGGCAATATTACCTGTCAGGAACGGGTCGTATGACGGTATTTGCAGCTAATGGGGTTGCGCGTACGTTTAACGTGCGAGCTGGTGATGTGGGGTATGTACCGTTTGCTAATGGTCACTATGTGCAAAATACGGGCGAGCAAAGTCTTTGGTTTCTTGAAATATTTAAGAGTGATCGATTTGCGGATGTATCCTTGAATCAATGGATGGCGTTAACGCCGCATCAACTTGTAGCGGATAATTTACATGTAGGGCCTGAGTTAATAAATGCTTTGCGCAAAGAGAAGTATCCTGTCGTGAAGTATCCTGGATTTTCATATTATCCAAAGAAAGAGAAATAAAATCACTCAAGATGAAAGAGCCGCTGGGAAACCTGCGGCTTATTTGTTAGTATATACGCAAGTGCTAGAATTTCGAGATGAATAGTAATGTACCACAAAAGTGATGGGGGTAACCATTTGCAAATCACGTGGCACGAAGAAACCAAGCATTTATCGGATGTACTGAAAAATGAAAAGATTCATAGCTGTTTAGTGAGTAGAGACGGAGTTCTTGTATTTCAACACTTTAAAAATAGCAAGTCTGAGAAGAAACTACATAAAATCAATTCATGCACGAAAAGCTTTACTTCCTGCTTGATTGGCATTGCAAAGGATCAGGGATTGATTCCCGAGCTATCGATTCCGATCATTGAATTTTTCCCCGAATTAAGACGAAGCAGCGATTCTAGAAAGCAGCTGATTACGATCGATCATCTTCTTACGATGAGTGCAGGCTTCGATTGGCCAGAGATGACTGAGTGGGATGGCTGGCCCGAAATGATTCATAGTCCAAACTGGATTAGATTTGTGCTGGAGCGGCCACTTATAAGTGAGCCTGGCGAATCTATGAATTATAACTCCGGCTGCAGTCAGTTACTAACTGCCATTTTACAAAAAGTAACGAATGTTAGTGCGAATGAATTTGCGGATAAGCATTTGTTTGCTCATTTGCAGTTTAATAATTACATTTGGCATGATGATCCGCAAGGAATTCGTATAGGCGGCTTTGGTATACATCTTTCTGTACAAGATATGCTCAAATTTGGACAGCTGTATTTGAACAAGGGAAAATGGGGCAAGAAGCGGCTCATCAGTGAAGAATGGATTTCGTTAACGACCCGACCTGAATATTTAACTTACAAAAAACTCGGGTACTACGGCAGACATTGGTGGGTTTCAGAGACTGCGGCTGGGGAGCCATTTTATTATGCACTGGGCATGGGTGGAAATTATATTTGTGTAGTGCCATCCAAAGGCATCGTCATTGCGATTACGAATGATACTTATGGAGATGCATTAGTTCCTCTTGATATCATTAAAAGAATATTGTCTTTAGAAGGGTGTTAATGGGTACATTCAGAGGGTGAAATTATGAAATGTTATATATGATATACTGAATGCTGGTGGGAGGTGTATCATGCAAAAGTCAATCGTAGTTTATTATCTTACCGATAAGAAGAATAACGTAAGTGAATTAAACCAACTCTTGCAAGAGGGATGGAAGGTTGTCTCTCAGAGTGCTATGTCAGGTGCAGGTGGTGGTGGAGCAGTTTATTCACTTGTTATATTAGAGAAAAATTAGGAAACCACGCTCTGGTATTTATTGCCACTAACGGGAAACGATGTTTAACTAACCGCCTTTTTTCAAAGGGCGGTTTTCTTTTGGGATTAAAACAACATTAAGATGTAACACAGCCACTATTTATATGATGTTAGTTAACTTATAAGTTTGTTGACATCTCCATGCTGTAGTTGAAAAGTGCTGGGATATAATATAAAATACGATCATATGATAGAATGTTCTATCATTTTATATAACATATCGTACGAAAGCAGGGATCCAAAGTGAGTAATGCCAGGTCTGTCGCTAAGGAGAATAGGCTAAATGCGATACTAGATGCGGCAACGGAGATCTTGGTCAACAAACCGACCGCTTCTATGAATGATATTGCAGATTTTGCAGGTATCGGAATTGCTACACTGCACCGTTATGTAGAAAACAGAGAGCAATTGTTTGTACAGCTGGCGTTACGCTCGATCAAGGTTGTAGGAGAAATACTTAGCCACATTTCGAAAGATGATGAACATATTGAAACCTACATCCCAACCGTAGTTGAAGAGCTTATTCCTTATGGAGATAAGATACATTTTCTTATTCAAGACCACCAGTTTTTCTGCAATGAAGAAATACTTGAGGCTGAAGCCAGAATATTGGAGCCAATAAAAGAAGTAATTGAAACCTTGCAGCAGCGGGGAAGTATTCGGCAGGATATGAGCAGCGAATGGATATTGAATGTGTTCTACTCCATACTCATTTTGACGTGGCAGCAAGTTCAAAGTGGGCATGTTGCCAAGCGTTCAGCTGCAAAGTTAGTCATTGATACATTATTCCATGGGGTTAAGGCAGCAGTGCCGACACAGTAAACCTAATGAGCCAGCTCCTATTTAAAACGTACTTCTTCAAACTTAGTTTTCCATTTATTCGCCTAAAACGACCTACATCATGATCAGTCAGCGGCAGTATATCAAATGAATCTTGTACGTAAACCATTCGGAAAGGATGTTTATGATGATAAGAGAATCCGGATATATTCCTCAACCCAAATCATATGGACCGCTCGGCAACTTGCCTTTAATTAATAAAGATACTCCTATTTTGTCCCTTGGAGAGCTGGCCGAACAATACGGACCCATCTATCGGTTTAAATCGCCAGGCTTATCTACGCTGATGGTGTCTGGTCATAAGCTAGTAGCTGAACTGTGCGATATTACGCGATTTGATAAGTATCTTGGTAAAGAGCTGTTAAATGTCCGTGCCTTTGGTGGCGATGGCCTATTTACGAGCTGGACGAATGAGCCGAACTGGAAAAAGGCTCACAATATCCTTCTTCCTACGTTCAGCCAGCAAGCGATGAAAGGCTATCACACGATGATGGTTGATATTGCTTCACAGCTCGTTCAGAAATGGGCGCGATTGAATCCGAATGACACCATTGATGTGGCGGACGATATGACCCGTCTCACTCTCGATACGATTGGACTGTGTGGGTTCAATTATCGATTTAACAGTTTCTATAGAGAAGAGCATAGCCCGTTTATTTTGAGTATGGTGCGTGCGTTGAATGAAGCAATGCGGAGAAGCAATCGGATTGAGCTTCAAAACATGTTGATGGTGAAGACGAAGAAACGATACGAAGAAGACATCAAAACGATGTTTACCTTAGTAGACAAAATAATTGAAGAACGAAAGACAAGTGGCGGATCTGGGGAGATTGACCTGCTCGCACGCATGCTGGAAGGAAAAGATCCTGATACAGGAGAACAGCTGGATGTTGAGAATATCCGATACCAAATCATTACGTTTCTTATTGCGGGGCATGAGACGACAAGCGGTTTATTATCGTTTGCGCTTTATTATTTGCTGAAAAATCCAGACACACTGAAAAAGGCGTACCAAGAAGTCGATCAAGTGCTCACGAGCCCAACAACAACTTATGAACAAGTCATTCAACTGAAATATATTCGCATGGTGTTAAATGAAGCTCTGCGCTTATGGCCTACAGCACCAGGCTTTGAGGTGTCCGCACGAGAAGATACCGTGTTGGGCGGCGAATATCCGTTGAAAAAAGGGGACACCCTTGTCGTACTTCTGCCACAGCTTCATCGGGACAAAGATGCATGGGGAGCGGATGCAGAACAGTTCCGTCCAGAGCGATTTGAGGATCCGGCAAAAGTACCGACCCATGCGTTCAAGCCATTTGGCAATGGCGAGCGGGCATGTATAGGCATGCAATTTGCGCTTTATGAAGCGACGTTAGCGCTCGGGATGATTCTCAAACATTTTGAAATGATAGACCATCATAATTATCAGTTAAAAATAAAGGAAACGTTAACGCTTAAACCCGACGACTTCAGCATTCGAGTTAAGCAGCGGGAAGGTGTGCAGCATGCAAGTATGCCGTCTCATCAACGGATGGTAGCGGAAGAGACGGTTACTCCTGGACCGAATGCAGGTGAACATCTCAAGACAGGGGTTGTTACTCGTACGGATGCCGCTTCGTCCTCTTTACTTGTGCTTTATGGCTCCAATTTAGGCACGGCAGAAGGGATAGCGAGAGAACTAGCAAATACGGCTCGTTCATTCGGAGTAAATGCTGAGGTTGCTTCCTTACATGAATCAATCGGCAAACTGCCGAAAGAAGGGGCTGTTATCATCGTTACCGCCTCTTATAACGGCAAACCACCGAGAAATGCGGCACAGTTTGTAAAATGGCTGGAAGAAGTAGAAGATGGCGAGCTTGAAGGTGTGCAATATGCTGTATTTGGCTGTGGAGATCGCAATTGGTCTAATACGTATCAGAATGTACCTCGATTTATCGACGAGCAGCTTGCACGCAAAGGGGGCAAACGGATCTCGTCTCGTGGTGAGGCAGATGCCGGCGGTGATTTTGATAAGCAATTGGAACAATGGCGCGAAACACTGTGGACGGATGTTAGAAAGGTTTTGGGCATAAATGAAGTCTCTGTTGCTGAATCTGTCCGGAATGCACTCCATGTTCAGTTCGTTAATAGACCAGCTGCTGAGCCACTTGTGCGGACATATGATGCAGTTTATGCAACCGTGTTGGATAATCGTGAACTTCAATCGGCAACTAGTGAGCGGAGTACAAGGCATATTGAGATACAATTGCCAGAGGGGGTTGAATATTGTGAAGGTGATCATCTAGGGGTGCTGCCGCGTAACAGTAAAGAAAATGTGGATCGGGTGCTGCGAAGATTCCGACTCGAAGGGGACTCTCAACTGGTGCTAACTACAAACGGTCTAGACCTGTCTCATCTTCCTATGGATCATCCGGTAAATGTTCGGGATTTACTCAGCCGCAACGTCGAAATGCAGGAGCCCGCTACTCGGGCCCAAATACGAGAGCTTGCAGCTCACACGGTATGCCCGCCACACCAACGAGAGTTGGAAGCTTTGTTAGAAGAGGATGTCTATAGGGAGCAAGTGCTGAGCAAACGACTTTCGATGTTAACACTGCTAGAAAAATACGAAGCTTGTGAGCTACCATTTGTGAAATTTCTAGAGCTGCTCCCTCCGCTTAAACCGAGATATTATTCGATATCAAGTTCGCCGAAAAAATATCGGGATAAAACGAGTATAACGGTAGCGGTTGTAAATGGGCCAGCTAGGTGCGGCAATGGCGAATATAAAGGTGTTTCTTCCACTAACTTGGCTTCAAGTAAGCCCGGTGAGGAATTACTTATATTCGTTCGGACGCCTGAATCTGGATTCCAACTGCCTGAAGACCCAGCGGTTCCTATCGTGATGGTTGGTCCAGGAACAGGGTTAGCCCCGTTCCGAGGTTTCTTACAAGCTAGAGCTGCGCTTAAAGAGAGCGGCGTCACGATGGGAGAAGCCCATCTATATTTCGGCTGCAGAAATGAAACGGACTTTATTTATCGTGAAGAGCTGGAGCAATATGAAAGGGATGGCGTTGTAACGCTGCACACTGCATTTTCTCGTATAGAAGGGCACGGCAAAACCTATGTGCAGCATTTGATGGAACGGAACGCATCGGAAATCATCCAAATGGTGAATGGAACAGGGCGATTATATATTTGCGGGGACGGTAGCAACATGGCGCCAGATGTTGAAGCTATGCTGCGACAAGCTTATTGCCATGCAGTGGGAGTGGGAGAGAAAGAAGCCATCGATTGGATGAATCAACTTCAAGCAGAAGGGCGTTATGCGAAAGATGTCTGGGCGTCGGCATAATGTTGCACTTTAAACTTCATTTTAATATGATTGCCAAGGCTGTCAATTTATTGACAGCTTTTTTGTTTAAAGTATAAATAAAAGGCCAGACTAACCTTGGGCAATGATAGCGAGCAGCACGCAGGATGAAGGAATACAAGTATTTGCACACAAATGCTTATATGTAGTACAGCTTATAAATAATACTGTAAATCTGTTGAAAATTTATTCATAAATTTGTGAATTGTTTATATGTAAGCGTTATCATATAATATAGCTATCCGATGAAAAGGAGTGACTCCACTATGCATATTCAAGCAGCAATTGTGAACGAAAAGGGTGGCAATATTACAATAGAGAATGTTCAGCTCCAGCCTCCGAAATCTAACGAAGTGCTCATAAAACTTGTAGGTACAGGCATTTGCCATACGGATATCGGCGTCCAGCTTCAGCATACACCCACTCCATTGCCAATCGCACTCGGTCATGAGGGCGCAGGTATTATTGAGCAGCTAGGTCCGAATGTAACTGACTTTGAAGTGGGTGACCATGTTGTTATTTCATTCTCTTATTGCGCAAAATGCAAAAACTGTCTCGAAGGTCATCCAGCGAGCTGCGATCATTTTGGTGAGCATAATTTTGGCGGTCATTTGCTTGATGGGACAAGCCGTCTTACAAAAGAGAATGAAGAAATTGCTACGCTTTTTGGACAATCCTCCTTTGCAACGTATGCCGTTGCACATGTAAATAATGTTGTGAAAGTTGATAAAGATCTGGACCTATCGCTGCTCGGCCCACTTGGATGCGGCATCCAAACAGGTGCAGGTACTGTGTTGAACAAACTTAAGCCTGAGATTGGAGATTCTATCGTCATTTTTGGCTGTGGTGGAGTTGGATTAAGCGGGATCATGGGTGCCGCGATTACGGGAGCAAAGACCATTATTGCGGTAGATATTGTGCCTAGTCGGCTTGAACTAGCGAAGGAACTAGGTGCTACACATGTCATAAACGGCAAGGAGCAAGATGCGAAAGAAGAAATTATTCGAATCACTGGCGGCGGTGCAGATTACGTTCTGGAAGCGACAGGTGTTCCTGCATTAATTCTGCAAGCGATTCGCAGTCTTCGTGCACGTGGGACGATGGCATCGGTTGGAGTAGGCCCTGACGTGACGTTAAATATACTTGAAGAATTAATTATGTATAATCGAACGTTGATGGGTGTGGTGGAGGGAGATTCTATTCCGAAGCTGTTTATTCCTCAATTAATTGAATATTACAAACAGGGCAGATTCCCATTTGATAAATTGATAAATAAGTACAAATTCGAGGAAATTAATGAGGCTATCGCAGATATGAAGAGCGGCAAAACAGTGAAGCCGGTTGTTATATTTGAATAAGGATGGCTCTGTTTCTTAGTGGCTCGGCAACTGGTGCATCTTAGGGTGCACTAGCTAGCAAACGCTTTAAGTACAGGCTGACAGCATCCCGAAGAATATTAAGTTTTAATCCATTGCGTAAAATGCAGTAGCGGTTATTCAAGAAATTTAATTGAAATTTAAATAAGTATGTAATAAGAACGTGTCGATTCGATCGGCACGTTCTTTGGTTTTTTAAGAGCTAACATGGGTGTAGTTAGAATAAACTACTTTCAAGTTTAACGTAACTAAAGTTGCTGACATAACTCAAGTTGTTTAACATAACACTTCCACGGTAAATCCACCTGGTGCTTTAACATAAAAGGTATAGCCATGCCATCTTTGAGGTGGCTCCACGTCAAATCCATCTTCTTTCAATCGTTGGTTCAGCTCATCTACCTGCTCCTCATTTTCCTGCATGAATCCGATATGAAACGTACTAGGGTAATTCACTTTACCGCCTTTCATTAAGGTAAGTACCATACCGTTGTCGTCTGACAGGAATGCAAATCCATCACCACGTGTTCCCTGCGTTAAAAGCCCAAAATACTTCTCTAAAAATTCGCTAGTCGCTATCACATCGGTGACTGTGAGGTTAAGGTGATTTACTTTCATAAGAGACACTTCCTTTGCAGTTTTGGATGAATACCTATTCTGGCTTTTTGATCATAGCAAATTCATGCAAGTGCTAAGGTTGTAGAGTCTGAGTAGTTACATTCCTTGATCGAACTCGTGCATGTTCTTGAAGCTTGAATAGGAGGGGGATTAAAGTGAATGTCGTACACATCTTGTTTTTGGTGAGTCTGATTACGGCAGCTTAAAGGCCGCTCGTAAAAATAGCAATGAGTATCAACAAGATCAAATTATCTGTATTTCAGAAAACTCTCTCAATCGGCCCAATTAAGTGGTGGGTGACAGCGAGCATTGTATCAGTGACACGTATTTGGCTATTCGGATACGCCAGATGATTGATCAAGGTGAGCTTAGTTATCGAGGAAATTTAGAATTGCTTAGTGGCTTTGAAATTCGATTAAATTAGCGGCTTATTGGTATTTCTCATTAAAAAAGCAAGTCCTTTACGGACATGCTTTTTTTGTTTTTCGAATAGCATCAATCGGGAATCTGCCATCGACATCTATGACTTCCTTTCCATCAAATAAATCGAGAAACATATCACGCTGTTGGCTTAACGTTATTCCATCAATATGCCTGCGATCCTGTACAATCTTATTTTCAAGCCGCTGTTCATAGGTAACGTTGCCCACATGGCTGAATACGGTATAGCCTTGCTGCTCCAGCCACATTAGCCGCTCGTCGTCTAACTTATAGCCTTCTCCAAAAGGATAAATGTAAATGCTCGTGTCTCCGATAAGCGTGCTGACTTCGCGCTTCCATTTTCGTTCATCTCTTTTTAATCGATCTAGATCCATTTTTAAATGATGACGATGTCCGTAGCTGTGAGAAGCGAAACGCCAGCCGGTTTCCTTTAAACGCTTAACGACCTTTCTAGCTTCCACTCTTTCGCGTGACCATGTGGGTGAGGTGGATTGAGTACGCCAGCCCAAAATGCCTTCGAACCCGGTAAGTGCTAACGTTCCTTTTGCACCCTGATAAGAGAAGTCTGGTTGCTGCTCTACAAATCGATCTAGAATCGGAACGATATCCAAGTCTTTAGATAACACAACATTGCCTTTCAAGTCATGAGATTCAGACACAATCGTTCCTTCATGATTCAAACGAAGCTTATCTACCGTCCCATACTTACGCATGTACGTATAATAATTCGGATCATCTATCGAAATGACTAACGGTTTCTTTCCTTCTGGAAGCGGGAAGTTACGACGAACGGCTCGCTTTTTACCATTTACCGTTTTAAATTCATACACATCTTCCAAATGCACCAACACATACTGATGGTCGTAAAGTGATTGAAGAATGCGTTTGAATTCAGGCACGGTTACAAACCAATCAAACATTTCCCGAGACTGTCGATCACCGATAAAAGCCCGCTGCGGATAGGCAATAAGCGGATGAAAAAAGATGTGCTCAACTAATGGAGGATTATGCGCAGTAGGAGCTGCGTCGACCGCCTTTACGCTGTTCGCACTATCTACTCCAAATAAGACGATACAAAGTACGAGTACAAATATATTTCTCAGTTTTTTCCTGTGCATATAGCTACCTCCGCCCGCTCAAGATTGCAGCTTTTTTTCAAAGCATGCATTTGCTCTATGTAGTATGGGTTAATTGGTGAAAATAAATTTACAGTCTTTACATAATACGGTTGTAAGCATATAATTTCGCAAGAACTTGAAGTAGCAGTAAATATGTATTTTATTACCGACATAATGGACGGAAATATCGTAATGGGCGGACTGAATGTGATGCAGCGGAATTATTCGAGGTTCAGTTTGTTGTATAACTTAGGTAGTTAATTCAACTCTAAAGAGGTGATTTTTATGGAAATTAGGCATGTTCTTGAATCAGATTATATCCCCGTTGCGACGCAATTGTATGAGAAGTTCTTCGATATTGTGCGAGATCTTGGCTGCACGGAAGTGCGCTGTGTTACTTCTCCCGTTAATCGTATATCAATTGCTTTCCATACCCGACTCGGCTTTCGAATGGAAGTGGGGGATAGTCTAGTTGATGATATTCCCGTCATGGCTAACTATGATGGGAAGGGGCAAGATCGGGTTCTATTTGTCAGAAAGCTTTAATTGTATGTTTGATAAATTGGAAAAATAGATTCAGCAGTCATATAAAAAAGGACTCCTCTGCAGAAGTCCTTACAAGTATATATAAGTTTTTTACATATCATATGTGTTCAGCAATGTTCATTAACTATAGTACCTGAACTTATATTCCATTTCACCAGCCAAAGAAGCTACAGTGTCTCCGGTTTTTCTAAAGTCATGCGTATAGATGGTTTCGAATGGACCGAAGTTCGATTGTTTATAAAACTCAAAGCAAGGGAATCCATCATGTTCGCCAGTCATGGATACAGTACCGTCTTTAGTCACATTTACTCGTAGTAAGTAATCGACTGGTGGTGCTGCATCGTTCAATGGATTACTGGCACTAGCGAGCATTTTAAAGCACACGTCGTCATCCCTCCACACAATATCGATACATTGGATGCCGTCTGTGCTAGCTTTGCCTTGTCTTTGATGAGTAGAACCGTCTGAATGAGTGACATTCTCAGTTGTAATACCTGTGTTTTTGTAAGAAAACACTTCTTTTTTATAAAAATCTACAGTAACCTCTTGCTCGACTCTAGAGCGCATGGTGTTTACGGCATAGGGTGTAAATTCACGTGAATCTCCTTCGAACTTATGAACGTTTCCGGTCGTTATATCCTTTACAGATTCAGTCCAAGACATCGGAATAAACACACTTGCTCTAATTTTGATAATCATATAGAACCTCCAGAGTTGTTTTAATCTGGTTGAAAAATTTGAATGAAAGTGAAAAACACAACAGTCAACTTGATTGACTATATAGTAAACTGTACAATAGCAATCAGATAAAGTCAACTTGATTGACTATTATTAAGGGAGAGACGTTAGATGAATGAAGATAAATATGTGGAATCCGACCTTACTACATTAATGACAGCAGGCATTAGTTTATTGATACGAGAACTTCATGAACACTTAGATGAATTAGGATTTGGGCACATTAGGCCTGCACATGGTTATTTGTTTAAACGTATCACGCCTGATGGTGCGACAGGGATCGAGATATCGGAGTACTTAGGAATAACGAAGCAGGCTGTGAGCAAAATAGTTGATCATCTTGAAGAAAACGGATATGTGCAGCGTACGAATCATCCCACGGATATGAGGGGGAAATTGATCGTGCTCACTGAACGAGGTAAGTTAGCCATACAAGCAAAAGAAAAGATAGTTGCAGAGATCGAGGCGCGTTGGGCGCAACGAATAGGTGTGGAAAGAATGGATTTGCTTAAGAAGGATTTGACAACGTTAGTTGAGGAAGCCAATGGAGGCCAAGTTCCACGTGGTGCAAGACCTGTTTGGTGAATAAAGATAGGAACCCTCTAAATCATCAGCGATTGATGGAATTAGAGGGTTTTTTGATGCTATCTATGGAGCGTTAGCTCACAAGTACTATTTCAATCAACCTTACTTGTATGTTTTTCTTGGATAAGCCGTGACGACTCGAACTCATGAATGGATCGTAACTGTTTTGCCATATATTCAGGGGAAAATGGGGGTTCTTGATCAAGCCAGTATTTTAAGATGCCCATAAAAGAAAATAGTCCGTAATGTGTAATAAGGTCTTTGTTAAGATGCTTGGTTGCAACGGTGTCTAGCTTCATCACATCAAGGGTCTGATCGAAATGATTTTGCAACAGCTCTATAAACCGAGTATGAAAATAGGAGTTTGTGCCATCCTCAAACATTAATTTGTAGAAATCACGATGCTTTTGAAAATGGGTGAAGGATTGGATGATTCGTGGTTCCATGCTTGCGTATGAGGTTTGACTCACCGCACAGTCAGGGGGGGCTGAAGCAATCAGCTCCGCAAGTATATCATCCACTTTTCGCTCGAATAGATCGTATTTATCTAAAAAGTGTAAATAAAATGTTCCACGATTAATATCAGCTCGATCTGCAATATCTTGAACCGTAATGGCTTCGAATCCTTTCTCCTTCAACAATTCGTTAAAAGCCCGCTTTATATTTTTCTTTGTTCTTATAACTCGCCGATCCGTCGTATTGGCCATCATCCATCACCTCCTTATCAACGAATAATAACGTTACTCAACAATTTATCTGCTTCTGTCTGATAACGAACGAAACACAACAAGCTGCATATTGAACAGATTCCAGTTCTTAGTAAAATTATAAGCATCCAATTGGAGATTTATCAATTATTTAGCAATCAACTGGTAATAGCGTGTGTTTGACGATGCTGAGGGGGATGAAGTCTATGTTGCCTTATATTTTGCATTTGGAAAAAGTGAACCGAGCGCATATTCATAAAGTAGGTGGCAAGGGCGCAAATTTGGGAGAACTGCTGCAAGCTGGTTTTCCCGTTCCGCAAGGGTATTGCATTACAACTTCTGCTTATGAGAAGCTCGTGAACCAAACTGCTTCAATGACATCATTTTACGAACAACTCGGCCAATTGAACGCATCTGATATCGAAGAAGTTCGACGCATAAGCAAGGAAATAAGAACGTGCATCATGGGTCTTTCTGTTCCAAGTGATGTACACGAAGCCATCTTGCACGCATGGAGAGTATTAGGCACAGATTATCGATATGCTGTTCGTTCCAGTGCGACGGCAGAGGACTTGCCGACAGCTTCCTTTGCGGGGCAGCAAGATACGTTCTTAAATATAAAAGGTGAGCAGCAGCTGTTAGATGCGATCCGTCGATGTTGGGCATCCCTTTTCTCCGAGCGTGCTATCGTTTACCGCATAAAGAATGGGTACGATCATCAAGCTGTTCAACTGGCTGTTGTTATTCAGCAGATGATTGAGCCAGATGTATCAGGAGTCATGTTTACTGCTGATCCTGTTACAGGAAACCGAACAATTACTTCGATAGATGCGAGCTTTGGATTGGGTGAAGCGCTCGTCTCCGGCATTGTCAATCCTGACTTGTATCAGGTCAGAAAGGGAGAGATTGTAAAGAAACAAGTAGCGAATAAGCAAAAGGCTGTGCGACCGCTCACTGAGGGAGGTACGGTTGTTGAAGCTATTTCAGCAAAGAAGCAAAATCTACAAGCCTTATCGGATGAAGAAATTATGGCTTTGACTCAGATGGGTGAGCGCATTCAAGCTCATTATGGAACTGAGCAGGATATTGAATGGTGTTTGGTCAACCGACAATTCTATATTGTACAGGCTAGACCGATTACTTCACTTTTTCCCGTACCAGAAGCGCCTGATGACGAGCTACATGTGTATATTTCTAGCGGGCATATGCAGATGATGACAGATGTGATGACGCCGGCTGGCATTTCGATGTGGAAGCATCTTACTCCGGCTGATCAGGGTGCAAATATAGACTCGCAAATTGAAGTTGGCGGTAGACTATTCGCCGATGTAACTCACGTTCTCCAGTCGAATATGGCACGCAAGGTGTTTCTGTTTATTATCGATAAATTTGAGCCTTTAATAAGCAGTGCAGCTCGTCAGGTTCTGCCTCGCTTTCCCATCAAAGAAGGTCCTATGCCAGGCATGGAGCAGTTTAACCAAATGATTCCTTTTCTTGCAACGAAGGTTATGAAAGACCTGCTTGAAGGAGATGGCGAAACAGCTTATGAAGAAGTGAAATCATATGCGAGTCAATGTTCAGTGCTCTGTCGACAGGCTCTAGATGGCTGCAGCGGTGTGGAGAGAATTGCCTATGTTCAGAAAAATTGTGGGTCTCTGATGCAAGGTTTGATGGCAATAGATATGCATTATATGGCAGCTGCATCTGTGGCAAAAGAAATGCTTACATTGCTCTCGAAATGGTGGACATTCGACGAGGGTGATCTTCTCACCTTAAATAAATCATTACCTTATAATGTCACGGGCGAAATGGGATTGCAACTAGGGGACTTGGCAGACCTAGCTCGTGATCACCCCGAGCTTGTAATTTATCTTCGAGATGCAGTAGAAGATGGGTTTATGGAAGGGCTTAACTCGATTGCTGGAGGCAGCGAATTCAAAGCTGCATTCGAACAGTGGCTGGATCAATATGGGGCTCGCTGTCCAGGGGAGATTGACGTGGCTCGAACGCGCTGGTCGGAGCGTCCATATATGCTTGTTTCATCTATCGTGGGACATTTGAACAGTGTGAAACATGGAGAGCATCGTGAACGTTTCCGTCAGGGAGAGCTTGAGGCAGAAGCAGCAGCTGAGCGCATTCAAGCACAAGTTCGTACAGCGGATGACGGAGCGTTTAAGGAGAAGGTAGTGTCACGCCTTATGACCGTTTATCGCAGCTTTATGGGCTTGCGTGAGCATCACAAGTTTGTATTGGTGCGTCATTTTGCGCTTTATAAGCAAGCGCTGTTGGAAGAAGCTGATGCATTGGTGGCAAAAGGTGTTCTCTGTGAACGTGACGATATTTTCTTCTTAAACTTGCCTGAGATGCTTGAAGTGATAGAGGAATCGTTTGAGAAGGATGTTCAGCAGTTGATCCTACGTAGAAAAGAGGATTTTGAGTACTATAAACGATTGACGCCACCGAGGGTAATGACGAGTGAAGGGGAGATTATCGAAGGCAGTGTTCAGGGAGAAGATGCGCCTGAAGGAGCGTTGATTGGTACGCCGGTTTCTCCCGGAATCATTGAAGGGAGAGCTAAAGTCGTGCTTGATCCAACTACAGCTTCTTTAAAAGAAGGCGAGATACTAGTTGCACCTTACACCGATCCAGGTTGGACGCCTCTATTCCAGCAAGCGAAGGGACTTATTACGGAGATGGGCGGCTTAATGACACATGGTGCGGTTGTTGCTCGTGAGTATGGATTGCCTGCTGTTGTTGGCATTGAGCATGCAACGACGATAATTAAAGATGGAGATAGGCTTCGACTTGACGGCAGTAAAGGATATGTAGAGGTGCTGAAAGAAGCGAGTTTTGTAGATTAACTCTTTTTGCATAGATGAAGGATCATTGTGTTATATCACGTGCGCTTGCATTTTGCGCGTTTAAGCAACCAGTCGTCGATAATCAATCGGCGACTGGTTATTTATGTGAAGTTCGTATGAACTGGGAAAACAACAAGCATTAGAATATGATGATCGTGCACACGCTGATGACATTTTTATTAAGGAGCAATCTGTTTTTAACAAATGATGTTGGAGGTTGTTTTGTGCTGTACTATGATAGTTACAATGGCAATTCTAGTAGGAGGAACTTTCATGTATCGCATTTTTATCGTAGAAGACGATGAACAGATTGGCAATGTACTGAACAGGACGCTGGAGAAATACGGTTTTGATGCGAAATGTGCAGCAGAGTATAGCAATATCGTAACCGAATTGGAAGCGTATGCACCGAATCTAGTACTACTAGATATTAACTTGCCATACTTTGACGGCTATTATTGGTGCAGACAGATTCGAAAGAGCTCTAATGTTCCGATTATATTTATATCTGCTAGAGAAGGCGAGATGGATCAAGTCATGGCCATTGAGCATGGTGGAGACGACTATATTACAAAGCCCATCCCACTTGATCTGCTAATGGCAAAAATAAAAGGCGTGTTACGGAGAGTGTACGGGGAATATGCGGATACTTCAACGCTTGCTCCTCCTGATTCCGAATTAAGGGTAGAAGGTTTGCGGCTTAATCTTAGTTGTAATGAATTAGTATGGAAGCAGGAAAAGGTAGTGCTTACGAAGAATGAGCAATTGTTGGCAGAATGTTTCATGCAGCATTCAGGCAGGACGATTACACGTGATCAATTGTTAGAAGTATTATGGGATAAAGCAGAATTTGTAGACGATAATACGCTGACGGTGAACGTGACTAGATTGAGGAAAAAGCTAGAGGAGCTAGGACTGCCGCAGGTCATTGTGACCGTACGCGGTCTAGGCTATAAATTGCTGCTCGAAACAGAAGATGAGAAACAGTTAAATGAGCAGGAGTTACATTTATGATAAAAAAGGTAAAACGAAACTCAGCAGCTCTCTTTGTACGTGATCGTTCCTCATACATCCTAACGGGAATAGCCATTATTGCGCTAGGTGTAACCATTATGAAATTAGACAAAGCACGCTTAAGTAAAGGAATTAATGATACCGATACCCCAGTATACTTTATGGTCGTGTCCCTCTTTTTTATTGGCGTGTGGCTGGCAGTAGACTACATACGACAGCGTACTTATTATCGACAGGTAAGTATGGCAATCGAACATTCAGGAGAAATGCAAGCAACTGCAATGGTACACTCTACCGTGACACAGGAACAACGGCTTGTTGCTCGTTTGTTAGAACAACAACGAACTGCTTATTTGAATGAGCTTCGTAGTTATTACCGTCAGCAGGAGATGCACAACCATTTTGTATTGCAGTGGGTGCACAATATGAAAACACCCGTTTCGGTGATGGATTTACTTATGCAGGAAGCATCACAACAGATGCCGTATACCGAACAAGAGCAGCATCAGCTTATTTCAAATATGAAGGATGAGGCCGATCGGATGACGAGAGGTCTGGAAATGCTGCTATATTCAGCGCGGCTTGATAAATTTGAGATGGATTTGCATAGTAAACAGGTACCGCTGCACGAATTGATTCGTGACGTAATTATTGCCCATAAACGCCTTTGTATCCGTCATTCCATCACTCCTAACATAGTTGGCGAGGCGTGGATAGAGACAGATATGAAATGGCTGACGTTCGTACTCAATCAATTGGTTAGCAATGCGATCAAATACAGTAAGGGAAAGTCAGGCCCTAAACGTTTAACCTTTCAAATAGAGCAGTCAGCTAGTGAAGTGAAGTTGACCATAGTAGATGAAGGCATTGGCATACCTCCACATGATTTGCCGCGAATATTCGATCCGTTCTTTACCGGTGAAAATGGACGTTCTGTAGAAGAATCTACGGGGATGGGGTTGTATTTGGCGAAACAGGTATGCGATAGGCTAGGTCACAACCTGACTGTACGTTCCGAAGTAGGCAAGGGAACAACCTTTATAGTTGCATTTGAGCCAAGGAGCATTCATCGGCTGGAAAGTAATGTGACAAATATGTAAGGTTGGTTTTGACCCTTTTGTCATCTGAATCGATGGGACCTATGTTTGCAGAAGCCTATACTTACATAGTAACCGTAACGGATAAGAACATGCGCAGGGAGAGGAACTAGAGGATGACTGTACTAAAAGCGCAAGGGCTTGGGAAAATATACAGTTCCAAAGGCAACATCTTGACTACTGCCTTAACAGATTTTGATTTGGAAATAGAGGAAGGGGAATTTGTCGGCATCATGGGGCCATCGGGCAGCGGCAAAACAACTCTTCTTCATTTACTAGCTACCATCGATCGACCATCGTCAGGAAGTGTCGAAATTAACGGTGTTAACCCTATTGGATTTGACGATAAGGAGATATCATTATTTCGTCGTCGTCAGCTAGGCTTTGTATTTCAAGATTTTAATCTCGTACAAACCTTATCCATAAAGGAAAATATAATTCTTCCACTTGTCATGGAAGGCATGGCCCCAGAACAAATTGAGCAGCGCTTAAGGCCATTGGCTGAAAAGTTGCAAATTGCTCATCTCCTGCATAAGCGGACGTATGAGCTTTCAGGTGGTCAGATGCAGCGTACAGCTATTGCGCGTGCATTGATTCATAAGCCTTCGATCTTGCTTGCGGACGAGCTGAGCGGGAATTTGGATTCAAAATCGGCAAAGGATGTAATGGATGCGCTTCAGCTAATGAACGAAGTGGATCGAGCAACCGTGCTCATGGTAACGCATGATCCGTTCGCGGCAAGCTATTGTAAGCGGGTCGTGTTCATAAGAGACGGGAAGATGTTTATGGAAATACGGCGTAGTTCAAACCGACAAGCCTTCTTCCAACAAATATTGGACGCACAGAGCGTGCTAGGAGGAAACTTCAATGACGTTCCGTTCGCTCGCAATTAGCAATATACGAGGGAAATGGCGGTCATACAGTGCATTTTTTATGAGCTGCGTGTTCTCTGTCATGATTTTTTACATGTACACGGCATTTATTGTTCATCCTGATGTACTTCAAGGTCAAATGGTTGCTGCTTTGGAGATTAGGCAGGGGCTCATATTTTGCCAATACATCGTTATTATTTTCTCGCTCTTGTTTGTGCTCTATTCCAACGCTGCATTTTTGAAGACAAGGACGCAAGAGTTTGGACTTTTCAAAATGTTTGGAATGACGAGTATGCAGCTTCGCAAATTGATTATACTTGAAAATGCCATCATTGCAGCTTTAGCGGTAGGAGTTGGTATTGGTCTTGGCATCATGTTCAGTAAATTATTTTTTATGATGCTTGAAGTATTGCTGGAGATGAATGATCCTATTCCATATAAGGTTCCATTCCGTGCGGTCTGGCAGACGGTAGGTAGTTTCTTCGTCCTGTTTGCCCTGATTACGTTGTGGACCACCTATCGGGTCGGGCAAACGGAAATTATTCAGATGCTGAAAGCGCAGATGCAATCGAAGCAGCAACTTATTCAATCACGGTCCCTATCCGTACTTGCTGCTGTATGCTTAGGACTTGCCTATGGTCTGGCACTTGTGATAGACGCATTCAGTTTTGCGCTGCTCGCACCGATTATTATGGTAACGGTTGTAATTGGGACGTATCTCTTGTTTACCCAGCTTAGTATTTATATGTTACAGCTCGCTCAAGGGAATTCTCGATTCTATTATAATCGTACGAATATGATGATTATTGCTCAGTTAGCTCACAAATTAAAAGACAATGCGCGCATGCTATTTATCGTATCAATATTGAGCGCGGTTATCCTGACCGCATCGGGTGCCGTTTATACGCTATTGCGAAGCGTACAGCTGGATGGTGTGCACACGCAGTATGAAGATCCTGAAGGGCTTTTTTCACTGATTCTATTTATAGGCATGTTTATTAGTTTGCTATTCTTCATTGCAGCGGGTAGTATGATTTATTTCAAACTGTTTACAGAATTGCGAGAAGATCAGGAGCAATATAAAGTGTTGACTCGTATCGGCATGACCCAGGATGAAATCAGAAAGATAATCGTCACACAATTAGGAATTATCTTTTACGTACCTTGCATAGTCGGTATCATTCATACTTTGTTTGCGATGAAAGCGATGGACAATGTCCTTCAGCTCGCACATTGGAGTTATTCATTTGGAGTTATTGGTATTTATATTGCTATGCAAACGATATATTTCCTAGTGACTTGTCATGATTATATGAACAACGTTCTTCGCAGTAATGAAATCTAATAGATGACGAGGAGTAGGGATATGACTATTAGGCAGACAAGTAACTTATCTAATTGCGTTGCGAAAAGGAATACCCGAATCAAAGCTCACAATCGAATCGTAACTGCTCTGAAGAAGCCTTTCTTTACATTCATGGCGTTAGCGATTATTGGTGTCCTGCTGCCACAATCAGTTATGGCGCAAGACTTCTTGTCTAAGAAAGAGAAAACGAAAAAAATAGAGCAGTATGTACACAATCAGATGCAAGAAAGCCTTATTCCAGGGGTTTCATTGGTTATTGTAGAGAAGGGAAATATTGCTTATCAAAATGGATTTGGATTTGCGGATGCTGCCGCGAAGAAGCCGGTGACCAGCGAAACATTGTTTGAGCTTGCTTCTACGAGCAAAGCCTTTACGGGATTAGCCATTTTACAGCTGGAGAAGGAAGGGATGCTGAAACGGACGGATTCGGTTACAACATTCATCCCTTGGCTGCAATTATCGTACAATGATAGGCCTGTATCTATTACTATTCAAGATCTGCTCTATCATACTAGTGGAATCTCGGCAGCATCGATTCAGCACTATCCGAAGAGCAACGCTGATGATGCGCTTGAACAAACCGTGAGAACGTTACTTAACCAGCCTTTGAACCGTGAACCAGGAAGTTCCTACGAATATGCGACGATTAATTACGATATATTGGGCCTTGTCATTGAAAAGGTGACGAAGCAGTCCTATGAAGCGTATATGCAGCAGCATATTTTACAGCCACTTGGCATGACCGATTCAAAAGTTGGTGTACAGCAAATTCCGCCAGCTAATATGGCTACGGGGTATCGACTGAAATTCACGGTGCCCACTGCTCATACACCAGCTATCTATCGCGGCAATACACCAGCTGGATACATTATTAGTAATGCGAACGATATTGCGAAATGGATGAATGTGCAGCTTGGAAATGTACAGCTTCAAGGCATTGATCAGCAGCTCATCGTGGATTCTCATACGCCTGATCGATCAGTTAAACCCTTTGATGAACATACGTACTATGGGGCAGGTTGGGCTGCACAGCAAGGAGACAGTAATGTCGTTTATCATGCAGGAGTAAATCCAACCTTTTCTTCCTATATCACATTATTGCCCGAAGAGCAGATTGGAGTAGCGGTTTTATCGAATATAAACAGCAGTTCGACCACAACTATTGCTCAGGGCGTTATGGATATTTGGAATGGCGAGGCTCCGGAAGCGAATAGTCAACCAGATGGCATGCTAGTGGTGGAGCAAATCGCAACCTATGTATTTATTTTGGTGGGAATCCTAGGGCTTGTTGGACTCATTTTAATTGTTGTATGCATGAAGAAATTAATTAGGCAGCAGAGAAATTGGACTGCTCTGAAAGGTAAAAGGCTGCTATGGTTCGTCGTTCATTTTTTGCTTTGCACAGCTATTATGTTCCTTATCGTGAACCTTCCAAGTGTATTGCTCGGTGGAATGTCATGGTCGTTTGTGGCTAGATGGGCACCAGTTACCATCATGTTTACGATTTATAGTCTTATTGCCACATTAAGCGTGTACTTTATATATGGGCTGATGCTCGTATTATCAAAGAAACAATCGGACTTACAGAAAGAGTTGAAGTATTAATATATCTGTGTGAGTGTGATAGGAGAAAGCAACTGGGTTATTAAAACTCAGTTGCTTTTTTTATAAAATGCGATAAAGATCATTAATAGGAAAATTGATCTAACTCTTCTACATGTGAGGTGTAATGATTATGGTAAACAACAAATCGACGATACGAACGATTGCGCTAGAAGAACACTTTGTAACTCCATCATTTATGGAGGGTCCGGGTCGTCTCATTAAGGCGCAAGCAGAAGCGGCCCACGCTCATCCCCAAGTCGCAGCAGGGATCGCGAAGCTTATCGAAATGCTGTCTGACATAGGCGGAGGAAGGATTGCACAAATGGATGCAGCAGGTATCGATATGCAGGTATTGTCGCTAACCTCTCCGGGTGTAGAGCAGCTTGATGCTGTTGAAGCTGTAACACTTGCTCGTGAAGTCAACGATATACTCGCCGATGCGGTGCAGCAATATCCGCATCGATTTGCAGGCTTTGCAGCACTCCCAATTTCTTCTCCAGACAAAGCGGCGAATGAACTGGAACGCATGGTTCGCGTCCATGGATTCAAAGGCGCACTAATTAATGGTCACACCCAAGGTCGTTACTTAGACGATGAATATTTCTGGCCTATTCTTGAACGCGCTGAAACTCTGCAAGTCCCTGTATATCTTCATCCAACTCCACCTGCACAATCTGTAATAAAGGAAGTTTATACAGGAAATTATAGTCCGGAGATAGCAGGAGTATTGGCAACAGCAGCTTGGGGATGGCATATTGACACAGCTAATCATGTTCTTCGCCTTATCCTGAGTGGTGCTTTCGATCGATACCCGACTTTACAAGTTATCGTTGGTCATTTAGGCGAAACCCTTCCTTTTATGCTGCCGAGACTTGAACGAAGTTTGCCTCCAGAAATGACGAAGTTGAAAAAGAGCGTTGGAGCGTATTTGCGTGAAAATGTTTATTATACGGTATCCGGGTTCAATTGGACGCCAGCGTTCCTTGACCTATTCCTCCAAGTTGGCGTTGAAAGAATTATGTTTTCAACCGACTATCCATACTCATCCATGCACGAAGCTCGTGCATTTCTCGATCAGCTCCCAGTGAGTCCCGCAGATAGAGCAAGAATTGCACATCGCAATGCCGAACAACTGTTAAAGATTTGATTTATCTATATGGCTAGCAAACTAATCTGGAGCAATCGGATTTTCTAACATGTACAGATAGGTGCTTATGTTGTGATAGTCCTTTAAGGAATGACCAATTGCGGGATAATTAAGCGAGTTTAATGGAATTCCAGCCCCTTCTTGGACGAAGCCAAATAACTCGCCAGGGAGCTTAGGCACGATATCAGGTTCATTGTATACCCGATAATTCGATGGAACGGTTTCACAGTAAGCTGCGGCAAATGCGGGGTCTCCTGCCATAGGTGCTGCATAAGTATAGACTTCGGTTTGAGTCAAATTTGCAGCGGATATTCCCGCCAAAATAGCTAACGCACCACCCAAGCTATGACCTGCAATGGTGACCTTGGCGCTTGAAGTGACTTGAGCTAGTACTTCCGTGAATGGAGTCTCGTTTGAGCCATCTGTGTTCGTACCATATAACGAGCGAAAACATTCGGTAAATCCTTTTTCTGTTTCACCTGCATTCGGTACTTCGGCAAAGTCAACCAAGCCAAACTCGGCATCCAACACCCACTCCAATTCGGTCTTCGTTCCTCGGAATACGATAGCAACATGGGCAGGGTCGGTTTTGGAGCGGGCTACATAACCGATAAATTTGGTTTCAGTGAAAAATACGACGACGGGGTGGACGATCAATAGATTTTCGATCTCCCAATCAGTGGGGAAATCAGCAGGTGGCGTAGGAGTAAGGTTAGATGGGCATGAATCATACATTTCATAAGCCGAATTCACCATTTTGCACCAAAATAAAGCCTCCGTCCAATTGATGTCTGCTGCTGTTCTAGCGGATGAGGAGCTCATCATTATACCTCCTTAATAATAGGGATAGCTGACCTATTTTCAATCTATTGCTGGCGTATTGGTTTATGTCAGTTCCTCCCGAAGTTAAGACCGAATGAAAAAATATCATTAAGGACAACTTATCAGATATGTAAATGGTTATTCGGAGGGTTCAGGATGAAGCAAACCGATGAAAAGCGGCTACTGATTGCAGCATTAGGTGGAGTGAATGAGATAGGCAAAAATATGTACCTTGTTCAATACGGGGATGACATTGTCGTTATCGATTGTGGCTCGAAATTTCCAGATGAAAGTTTGTTGGGCATCGATCTGATTATCCCCGATATTAGTTACTTGCTAGCTAATAAAGATAAAGTTCGCGCATTAGTTGTGACGCATGGGCATGAGGATCATATCGGTGGTATTCCTTACTTTTTAAAACAAATGCAGGTACCGATCTATGGTTCAAGGTTAACGCTCGGACTTATCGAAATTAAGCTGCGAGAACATGGGATTCTTCATGAAACGAGCATGACATGCATCAACACAGATTCACAGATTGAACTTGGAACGATAACATGCTCCTTTTTTCCAACCAATCATAGTATTCCGGACTGCCTTGGTGTCGTATTTGACACACCTGAAGGAACGATTGTACATACAGGTGATTTTAAATTTGATATGACACCTGTTAATAAGCAGTATCCGGATCTTCATCGCATGGCTGAAATAGGGAAGAAAGGTGTCCGTGTGCTCTTGTCTGAAAGCACGAATGCGGAGCGGCCAGGGTTCACGGCATCGGAAAGTACCGTCGGAGCGCATCTGAAAGAAGCATTCCATAAAGCTGAAGGTCGTGTGTTTGTTTCGACATTTGCCTCGAATGTGTACCGACTGCAGCAGGTTATTGACGCTGCTGTTCAAACGAACCGAAAAATAAGCTTGCTAGGTCGTACGATGGTTAACGTTGTGTCAGTTGCGCAAGAGCTTGGATATTTGTCCGTACCATCAGGAATGATTATCGATGTACAAGAGGCAGCTAAACTTCCGCACGGGCAATGCACGGTACTATGTACAGGCAGTCAAGGTGAACCAATGGCGGCACTTGCTCGATTAGCGAGTTCTTCTCATCGCCAAATGAAAGTGGATGTAGGGGATACGGTAATTATTGCAGCGAACCCAATTCCAGGAAATGAGCGTAATGTCGCTCGGATTGTAGATAATTTGTATGCGCTTGGGGCCAAGATCATTTACGGTTCGCGCAGTGAATTGCATGTTTCCGGGCATGGTAACCAAGAAGAATTAAAGCTTATGCTCACCTTAATGAAGCCGGAGTATTTTATTCCGATTCATGGAGAATACCGAATGTTGTATTTGCATCGTGAGCTTGCTGAAGCTGTAGGAGTGAAGCGAGAAAACGTATTTATTTTAAAAAATGGTGAAGTTGTCGAATCGGTTAATGGGGTTGTTGGTCAATTCGGCCATATTCCTGCTGGTCAAACGTTAGTGGATGGCTTTGGCATAGGCGATATTGGTAATATCGTGCTGCGTGACCGCCGACAGTTGTCGGATGACGGGATTTTAATCGTCGTTATTACCGTAAGTAAAGCAGAGGGCAAGTTGCTAACTGACCCAGATACGATATCGAGGGGCTTCGTTTATGTGCGTAACTCCGAAGAGTTGATTGAAGATATTAACCAGCTTGTCATTGGGACTGTTGAAAAAATGCAGCAGGAAAAAATCAATCAATGGAGTGTCATGAAGAAGACATTAAAGGATACACTAGGTCAATTTCTGTACGCTCGTACCCAAAGACGTCCGATTATTTTGCCTATTATTATTGAGGTGTAGGTTTAAAGTGTTCACTCGCTGTGTAAACGGTATAACTAATTGGAACGATCGTATACGTTGTATTACGAATAGGACAGCTAATTGTAGCTGTCCTATTTTGTTATAAATTAGTGTGTGAAAATGTGTGAAAAGAAAAGTACTGTTCATAACGAAGTCATTCATGTGAGCCATCTATGTCCGAATGAATAAGTGATAGACGGTTAATGACAACTGCTAGCTTTTAATCTTCTAAAATAGTTCCATCTTGGGAGGTTAAATGCTACACTAGTTTCTGCATTTTATTTTTAGAGACATATGAGGTGGAGAAGTGTTTCAACGTATACAGAAAGAATGGTTCTCTAATATACGAGCGGATATTTTGGCAGGGATTGTTGTTGCATTAGCTCTTATTCCGGAATCTATTGCTTTCTCGATTATTGCAGGCGTTGACCCTATGGTCGGCTTATATGCATCATTTTGTATTGCTGTCATTATTTCTTTTGTAGGCGGTCGACCAGGAATGATTTCAGCAGCAACAGGCGCCATGGCACTACTAATGGTACCACTTGTGAAAGAACATGGTCTGAATTATTTATTGGCTGCAACGATACTAACCGGTATTATTCAAATGATTTTCGGTGTGTGTAAAGTGGCTCATGTAATGAAGTTTATACCACGGGCAGTTATGATTGGATTTGTTAATGCGTTGGCTATATTAGTCTTTATGGCACAGCTGCAGCATATTGTGGGCATTTCGACTTTAACGTACGTATTTGTAGGGATCACCTTACTTATTGTTTATATAATTCCGAGATATTTCAAGGCGGTACCAGCACCTCTTATTGCGGTTGTCATCTTAACAGCAGCTGCTATGATTTGGAACTTAGACCTTAGAACAGTAGGGGATCTGGGAAGTATCCAGCAAACGTTGCCGTCATTCCTTATACCGAATGTTCCGTTTACATTTGAGACGCTTACTATTATTTTCCCATACTCTCTTGCTTTGGCTATTGTAGGGTTGCTGGAATCTTTACTTACTTCCTCCATCGTAGACGATATGACGGACACAAGCAGCAACAAAAATAAGGAAGCGCGCGGTCAAGGGATTGCGAACATCATCAATGGCTTTTTTGGCGGAATGGCAGGTTGTGCAATGATTGGTCAAACCGTCATAAACATAAAATCGGGTGGGCGAGGCAGACTTTCCACATTTGTGTCAGGAATGTTTTTAATGTTCCTTATTATTGTACTTGGTGATCTGGTTGTTCAAATTCCGATGTCTGTGCTGGCTGGTATTATGGTTGTAGTATGCATAGGAACATTTGATTGGTCATCGTTTACCTACTTGAGAAAAGCGCCGAAGTCAGATGCATGTGTGATGCTAGCAACTATTATTATTGTTGTGGCGACCCATGATTTGTCCAAAGGTGTTATTGCCGGAGTACTGTTAAGTGCGATTTTCTTCGCAGCAAAAATTTCGAAGATTAAAGTTGTCAAACAACAAGATAAGGCAAAGCAGGTGTTCCAAGTGGAAGGCCAGCTTTTCTTTGCTTCAACGAACAGCTTCCTATCTGCCTTTGATTGGAATACTAGCGGGGAAGAAATCGTGATTGATTTCTCCAGAGCCCATGTATGGGATGACTCAGCTGTTGGTGCTATAGATAAAGTGATTCTCAAATATAGAGAGAATGGCAATCATGTAAGCATTGTAGGTCTTAACGCATCCAGCCAACATTTAATTGATCATCTTACCGTTCATGATAAGAATGTCAATTTTTCTTCTGGATAAGACTTGTAGCACATAACCTTAAGCTTGATAACGAAAGGACTGCGTTTCATTGAAACTGCAGTTCTTTTTGCATGCCCAAGATTGACTTCCTAAAGGGGAGTTCATATAATTGTCATAACAACTATATTTGATGTTAAAAAATGGAGGTTAATCTTTGGAGTTAGAAAAGTATATAGGTGTCATCGTTCACCGGGCAGACTTAAAGCTTAATCAGTATTATCAGAAAGTATGTGACCCATTTGATATCACAGTGGATCAGTGGGAAATTCTCGTTATTTTGTGGGAGAAGGAGGGCATCACCCAGAAGGAATTGGCAGAAAGATTGTATAAAGATCAAGCCAATATCGCCCGTATGCTTTTCAAGCTTGAAAAGAAGGGATTTATCCACCGCGTTACTCATGAGACGGATAGGCGCTCATTGCGAGTGTTCTTAACGAATAAGGGACGTACAATTAAAGAGGATATTATGGAACCCTCGATTGAGGCTTTTAATAAAACCATCGCAGGCCTAACAGAAGAAGAAGTGGAGAATTTCCGCAGAACGCTGGCGATTATACACAACAATGTAAAGGATCTATGACTACGCAATGTGGCATTGGTCCTCCATTTTTTTGAAGATATAGTTGTTATGACAATTACCGTTACGACAAGTATAAGGGAGCGATCGGTTATGACATCAACATCGGAAGCGATAAAACCAAGTATCTTTGGTGCTCCATATCGCGCATTAACGATTGGTATTATATTAGCTATCTCAACCGTAGCCTTTGAAGGATTGGCAATCACGACAGTTGCACCAACGATAGCACAAGAGCTAGAAGGTCTTCATTTATATGGCTGGATATTTAGTGCTTTTCTATTGAATCAGATCATCGGAACGATTGTCATGGGCAAGCGTATCGATAAACATGGGGTCTTCAAGAGCATGATCTTATCATTTGTTATTTTCGTGATAGGGATCGTGGTTGCGGCTATATCGTCTCATATGCTCATTCTCATTATCGGGAGGGCGTTGCAAGGCTTTGGAGCCGGTGCTCTTATTACGTGTGTATATTATAGTGCCGCCGTTCATTATCCTGAGGCACTTCGAACGAAAATTCTTGCTTCTTTTTCCATGGCCTTTGTGCTGCCAGCGTTAATCGGACCATACATAGCTGGGTACGCAGCTGCACATGTATCATGGAGATTTGTATTTGTAATGGTACTCCCCATCATTGTAATTGCTCTACTATTAACGCTTCCTACTTTTCGCACGTTACCCTCACCTAGACCTTCATCATCGAGTAAGCAAAACTACAAGGAAATACACGCGATCCTACTTGCTGTAGGAACAGGGACATTACTAACTGGATTGGGCTGGCTACCCGATTGGAAAGGCATATTGCTTGCTATTATGGGTGTGCTTATTATGATGAAGCCTTTACGTAAGCTGCTTCCAGAAGGTACATTTTCAATAGCAACAGGATTGCCAGCAACCATTGCTACACGAGGTATGTATGTGGCATGTTACTTTGCAACAGAAAGCTTTGTCGTGTTGGCACTTGTTGAAGTGAAAGGCTTATCGGAAGATCTCGCAGGTTTAATTGTAGCTGCTGGTGCATTAAGCTGGTCAGGCGCAGCATGGCTGCTGTCTGTGCTTGATGCAAGGGACCATGGTAAAGGCAGAAAGATAAGAATTCACATTGGTGTCAGTTTCATAATTGCTGGCGTAGCACTCGTGTTTGCAGCCATTGCTACTACAGGTAGTGGTATCGTGATCGCAGTCTTTTCACAAATTATTATCGGTTTTGGTGCAGGTTTGGCCAATCCGACTACGGCAGCGATTGCTTTACAGTATGCAAAAGCCGGGGAAGAAGGGGAGGTTTCCGCTATTCTTCAATTTATAGATTCATTTAGTATTGGATTGAGCATAGGAATTAGCGGGGCTTTAGTAGCGATAAGCGATACATTCGACTGGGGGATAACCACAGGAATTGTTATGGTACTATCTCTACAACTGCTGTTTGCTATTGTAAGCTTCATTACATCTTTCCGCATTTCAAAGAACAACCGAGTCGCTCATACTGAAATGCCCAGCAACATGTCCTAACAACCTACTCTATGGCTAACAGTCTAGCCTAGTTTCATGTCTTATTATCATTTAACGTAGTTGAGTTACAATTCAAACGTAATCCTACTATTGGAGGCGATGTTCATATGGCACGCGTGCTAATCGTTAATATTCCTGCTGAAGGGCATGTTAATCCTACACTTGGTTTAGTGAAGCAGTTGATAGACCGTGGTGAAGAGGTCGTTTATGTGTGTGCGGAGGAGTATCGAAACAAAGTGCTTCAGACCGGAGCAGAATTTCGATCGTATCCGTTTCAAGTAGATCCGTTTTCCTATGATCCTGACTTGAAGCCTGCTCCCTATAAGCATCCTTCCCAGTTTGCCAACATGGTCGTACGCGGTATTATTCAGAAAATCGTTCCAGAAATATTGAAAGTCGTCGAACAGGATACGTATGATTATTTAATCTTTGACTCGTTGATGGGTTGGGGAGGTACGATCATTGCTCAAAGTCTAGGAATTCCTGCCGTATGCTCCATTGCATCCTTTGCATTTGTAGATCCTCTTGGTTCAGAGCAAGGATTCATTGACGATGATGTTGAAAATGTGTATGAATCAACGCTGGAATTGGCACACCAGCTAGCTCAACAGTTTAACGTTCCAGCTCCATCGATACCGGAACTTACGAAGCATACCGGCCAACTTAAGCTTGTATATACAAGCCGCTATTTGCAGCCTAAAGCGGATCAGCTCGATGAAAGCTTCTACTTCGCAGGAACGTCCGTTGTGCCGCGTAAAGATGCGCCCAACTTTCCACTGGATCAACTCCTAGACCCACACAAACAGACCGTTTACATCGCAATGGGGACGATTTTGAATCGAGATTTGGCTTTCTATAAGCTGTGCTTTGATGCATTTCAAGACTTACCGATCCAATTTATTCTGTCTTCAGGTAAAGATACGGACATGGAGCCATTGGCTGATTGCATTCCTTCCAACTTTATTGTTCGCCCTTATATTCCTCAGCTTGAGGTGCTTGAACGTGCAGACGCATTTGTCACACATGCAGGGATGAACAGTGTGAGCGAGGCTCTATATTATAATGTCCCAATGGTTATGATTCCATTAACATCAGATCAACCACTCGTATCGAATCGAGTACAGGAGCTTGGGGCAGGTATCACGCTTGATCATCATACACTTACGGCCGAAGTTCTGAGGGAAGCATTGATGCAGGTGTTAGGCGATTCGAGCTTCAAACAGCAAGCATTCCATATTGGCGAATCATTACGACAGGCAGGGGGATATATTCGAGCAGCAGATACAATTATCAGTCGTTTCTCCATCGTAAAGCAATAAATGCGAGCGAGCGCTTAATCATTTCGTAAATAGGCATGGAAACCATCACTCGGCGCCAGAAAATATTTCTGGCGTTTTTCTTGTTTTATAGGTGGAACTTTGTGGCATATTAAGAAAGGTAAAAGATACTTATGACTTAAAAGAAATAAACTATATGAAGATCATTGCGAAAGTGTTAAGATTAAGATAGCCTTTTCTTAATAACCAGGTACAGCGAGAGAAGCTGCTATAAATAAAAATTTGGTTGAATAGAAGGGGAGAATGCAAACATGAGAGTTGAATTGACATTTACGAACAAAGGAAAATTAGCGATTGCTAATTTTAGCAACGAGGAACTACTTGAAATCTTTTCAAGATATATGAACACATTAAAGAAAAAATATGATATTGAAGTAGCCGTGGATCATGATTCCAACCAAAATATCATTACTGAAAACGTTCTATTCGTTGATGCGAGCAATGTAAATTGTGATGCAGAAACATTCTTCAAAGAACTGAGCAGAGATGTAAAAGTTCCGTTGAAGAAACGACTCGATGGGAACTTAGACAATGTGTTTAAAATAAAAATCAGTGAATAAGGGAAATGATAGAGCATCTTCAGAAAGCCTTGTGCTTACGAAGATGCTCTTTAGCTTTTTACAGGAAGGGGGAGAAACGGGGATAGATCTCTGTTCTACTGAAACCATCCATGTCTCGCTGCAATAATACGTTAACTTAGCCGCAGTCCTCTTCACTGCGAAGATTAAACTGCCACTCAATTCCAAATTTATCAGTCAGGCTGCCGTAACATTTACTCCAGAACGTCTCTTGAAGCTCCATCGCCACTTTGCCGCCTTCTTTAAGCTTATGGAATGCAGATTGAACCTCTTCGATATCATCGCCTACGAAAGTGAGGCTGACGTTGTTGCCCACTACGAACGGCATACCAGGGAACACGTCGGAAAACATAACCGTGCTGCCTTTAATGTTAATGCGAGTATGCATGACTAGATCCTTTGCTTCTTCTGGAAGTGTAAAGTCAGGGGATGGGGGAGCATCACCAAAAGCCATGATTTGAGGTTGTTCTGTTCCAAACACCTCTGCATAAAACGTTACTGCTTCGCGACAATTTCCATTGAAATTAAGATATACTTCGATAGACATAACATTCACTCCTCAAATTAATATGTAGTGCTTTACTTCGAATTTCGATCTCATTGTATCACGTAAATTCAAAAATGCAAATATATGTTCGCATTTAGATAAATTCCAAACGCTTTCCTCTAAGGCATAGTTTTATCCGATTATACCGTAAAAATACCGCTGAATAAGGAACAAGGGCTGTAGATCCACTTCGTACTAAAATACTAATGAACCTAGTTAAAGACGCTTATACGGGCCAGTAGTTAGCCGAACTATTAAGCATTACACGAAGCACGGCGATTTATTCCAGAAGATCATTTACTTCCAAGCTTGGATTTAATAGAAACTTCAAGACAGGTGTTAAGGAGACTTTGGAGGTTACACGTTCGAAGATAGAGCATGCGCCTGCTGCTTCGTTTGCTTTGGATAGTAACAATATCAATCGGAGGAAAAACATCGCGTCGACGTACCGATTTCATGCGAGTGAAGAGAGCTTTTATGTCTGTCTTGAGGAGTTCAAGCAGTTGCTGGACAAGCACTTTACCATACATGGAGCCGAGGTCCTATTCATGATCAAATGAGGAGAAAAGCTATTATATGTCTTTAATCGCATTTCAGGATGTCAAGGGGAACATCAACAATCAATGATTATGCAGCCTTGGAGGGAATACATATGAAAAGCACTCAATATCCTTTCGTAATAGATGCTGCATGGTTTACCGTATTGAAGTTGGATGAGACGACATTCGCAATTAGCGAATATGGACATTGGGAGAAAGTCCATTCGTTCTTGCTTATTGGGACAGAGCGTGCAGCTCTTATTGGCACTGGTCTTGGGAGCGATAACACAAAGCGGATGACTGATCAGCTGACTGACTTGCATATAATCGTGCTCACGACACATGTTCATGCTGATCATATCGGTAATCATGGGCAATAGCCCCGAGGAACTGGTTAATTCGCTGGAGAGAATAGCAACGAAAATTGACGGAATTCATAAAATATTTGGCGCTCATAATCGTATTGGATTGGAACCTGAACTGCTTGAAGCCGTGAAACGTGCATTCGTGAATGGGGTTGCTTCTTACCTCCCTTTATGTCATATGACGTTTTGTCATGATTGAAATGACATCTGTACTTCTAAGCTATCTTCCAGTCACATTGATAAATGACATCTGCTCACTATGAACAATGACACCATCCCATTTACGCTAACTCATGTGCCAGCACAGAGGAACACGACTTAAGCACATTCATACCCATTATTAATCGTAATAGTAGAGGAGAGATTCGCAATGAATGTAAAAGGAAAAGTGATGTTGAGCTTAGCTGTAATGATGGCAGGGACAATGTTGTTGGATGTATACGAAGGTACAAGGGGTGCAGCGATAGCGAGTGCTCAAGCAGTGAGCAGCGCAAAAGCATCCTCTGTAAAAGAGACTCATCCTGTAGCACAAAAAGAGAAAGTTAAGCAGCTTCTCAATGAAATGATTGCTGCTGGTGTGCCAGGTGTGATGATGCAATCGTTGAAAGATGGCGTCAAATGGGATTACGCAGCAGGGAAGGCGAGTATTCATTCTGGCCGCCCGATGAAATCCAACTTCCACTTTAGAATTGCCAGTACGACGAAGACATTTACAGCAACCGTTGTGCTGCAATTAGTAGGGGAAGGAAAATTGAGCTTAGATGATACCGTAGAGAAGTGGTTGCCTGGCCTTGTAAAAGGCAATGGATATGATGGCAGTAAAATAACAATTAAACAGCTGCTTAATATGACGAGTGGAATCGCGAACTATACGGTTAACGAAAAAGTTAGAACGGATTTGTATGAAAATCGCTTCAAAAGGTATACGTCTGAGGAGTTAGTCAACATTGCATTGAAAGAAAAGCCGTTATTTGAACCAGGAACACAATGGTCCTATTCCAATACCAATACAGTTCTAGCAGGTTTAATTATCGAAAAAGCAACGGGACTTACTTACGGGGAACAAATAAAGCGTCGCATTATTGAACCATTGAAACTTAAAAACACGTATGTTCCTGGGACATCTACAAGTCTGCCTGAGCCGCATGCAAGAGGCTATTATGAACATAAAGCAGATGGGAATTTACAAGATTTCACGGAGCTAAGTGTTACGATGGGGAATGCGGCAGGTGAAATGATTTCAACATCTACAGACTTGAATCGTTTCTTTAGTGAACTGTTAGCTGGGAAATTACTTAAGCCCGAACAGATGGAGCAGATGTTTGGCTCTCCAGTAGATAGTGAGATAGGCCGTTATGGTCTTGGCATTTTTGAAACAAAGCTACCTGACGGGAGTAAGATTTGGGGGCATGGTGGGACAATACACGGATATCTCACGTTCGTAGGAGGGACAATGGGCGGCAAGCATGTAATCAATTTCAACCTAAATTTACTTTCTAATGATATGAAAAAAATGAATACTGTCTATGAATTAAGCGATAAAATTTTTGCAGCGGAATTCGCAAAACCATCCAAATAATTGAAGTTCTGTTCCTGTGCGCCTGCGTCCTATTTTCGATCTTTCATTTCCATATATCTATCATCAGGAGGTAAGCGCGATATGCATATTCGGACAAGAATGATGCTTACTGCGACAGTCTTAGTGACGAGCGGACTATTGGTTTTAACAGTTAAAGGTCATGTGCAGGCGGCAGCGGGAACAGATGCAGGTTTACATGCAAAATCGAGTAAATCAACTGCGAGCCGCGCAGCAAGTAAACCAGCAACTCAGAGCAGTTATCAAGATAGTAAACGGAATCCTTTAATTGTTGAGGCTATGGCAGAGGGTGTTGCGAAAGGGATTCCGGGAATTCTCCTACAGACTTATAAAGATGGGGTTGTGCAGCACTATACAGCAGGAAAAGTTAGCATTTATGCGGATCGCAGCATGCAATCTAATTTTCATTTTCGGATTGGAAGTGTAACAAAGACATTTGTCTCTGTCACAATGCTGCAGCTCGTTGGTGAAGGCAAGGTAAGCTTGAATGATACCGTTGACAAATGGCTACCTGGGGTTGTCCAAGGCAACGGTTATGACGGGCAGCAAATTACGATCAGACAATTACTTAATCATACAAGTGGAATCGCTAGCTACACCGATGAACTATTTATGCAAAAAGTGTATGAAAACCGCTTTAAAAGCTTCACGTCTGAGGAACTTGTGCAAGAAGGATTACGGCAAAAGCCCCTATTTACACCAGGCACGCAGGCTTCCTATTCCAACACCAATTATATTGTTGCAGCGATGATTATTGAGAAAGTAACGGGAGATACATACGCGAAGCAAATCGAAGAGCGTATTATTAAGCCGTTAAAGTTGAAAAACACATCTATACCAGGGACTTCTACAAAGCTGCCTAAGCCGCATGCAAGAGGCTATTATCAATTAAAGTCAGGTGGACCGCTCCAAGACTTCACAGAGTTGAATGCAACTTCAGCCCATGCATCAGGTGGAATGATTTCCACTGCAGATGATTTGAACCGCTTTATTTCGGCACTCCTTTCCGGAAAGCTGCTAAAGCCTGAACAAATGAAGCAGCTCTTAGATACTGTGGAATTCCAAGATCAATCAAAATATGGTTTAGGTCTGCTGCAAGTTACATTGCCGAATGGTATGCAGCTATGGGGACATACGGGTGGTATTCATGGATTTAAAACATTTACTTTTGCAACCATGGACGGCAAGCACGTGGCAACAATGAGTATGAACTATCACGGAAAAGATTTGGAGAACGTCATTACAGAAATGATTGTGAACGTGTATGACGCCGAATTTACACTTACACCTAGTGGCTAAATCCGTCTACGTCTAACCATTGCAATTTCCTATAATAATGATAGGGAATTTGTAATTGATGCTTCTTGCTCGCGCTCCTATACTAATAAGTGTAGCAATGCTACATAATATAAAACAGTAGGAGTGGTTGAGCATGTCTAAAGCAGTTTACTATCATGCAGGTTGTGCTATTTGTGTAGAAGGTGAAAGATTTGTACTAGAGTTCCTCGATAAATCAAAAGTAGAGCTTGAAATTGTCCATCTTGGAACAGATCGCAATCGTATTGAAGAAGCTGAACAAGCTGGTGTTAAATCGGTTCCGGCACTAGTTATTGATGGCGGTGTGTACCACATTAATTTCGGCGCAAGTATGGACGATGTAAAGCAAGGATAAGTGGTACCAGAAGGGGGCGCCTGCAATTGGCTCCTCCTTTTCCTTTTACGTAACCATGTTTGGATGTAAAATAGAAATAGAATAAACATGGAAGGTACGAACTCAGATGATCTTTGATCCCAATCACCGACAAAACAATCGATCGGCTCGTATAAGTATGGCTTTATTTCGCATGTCGCAAGCCATTAAGAAAATGACACAGCTAGAGAGCGATACCGCAGGCTTCACCCCTGTCCAAATACAAGCTTTGCTGTTCTGCCTGCATACACGAAATGATGCAGCAACTGTCGGTAATTTCGCACATGCCATCGGAACGAGTCATGTGACTGCGGTCAAAGTCATAAACGGGCTCGTCCAAAAAGGGCTGATTCGCAAAGCAGCGAAGCCCGAGGATCGTCGAGTTACGTTGCTTCAGCTCACATCAGAAGGGCAACAGTCAGCAGCTAAGCTGGAACAGTGGGGTGAGTCACTTGAGGCAGTACTGTTTACCATTTCAGATGATGTATTGGCTAACTTAGAGCTTGGCCTCGGGTCTGTCATTTCCGCTATGCAGCAGCAAGGTCATATCGTCGTTGCGGAACCTTGTTTAGGTTGTATTCATTTTCATCCAAATGCACGAGAAGGTGCTGAACCGCATTATTGCGGACTTGTCCAAAAATATGTTTCTCACGAAGCTTCTTTAAAAGAATGCCCCGAACATACTCCTGCTATTGGCGTCCAGATGTGACGTCTTTATTTGCTGTCTAGATGTAGCTAAGCCAAGTGACTATACAATGAAATTTGCTTGGTCGTAGTCAGCATACATCCCATTTCCATAATGATAGGTAAAAACTATCATTATCATACAAATAATAGTATTGAACGATGAATCATAGAATTTTATACTGAACCCACAACGAAACACTTACGAAACAAATATAGAGTGTGAGTAGGGGGAGTCTTCAGTGTCATGGAAAGTAGAGCGAAAAGATTGGAATGCGAAAGCGGCATATGAGCGTGCAAAACGGGTTATCCCAGGCGGAGTGAACAGTCCCGTTCGTGCCTTCTCATCCGTTGATATGACGCCTGTTATTGCTGCTAGCGGTCAAGGATCGCGTGTATTTGATATCGATGGAAATACTTATATCGATTACATTGGATCATGGGGACCATTAATATTAGGGCATGCCCATCCTGAAATTGTGGAGGCCGTGTGGAAAGCTGCCATACGAGGGACGAGTTTTGGATTATCGACGGAAATCGAAACGAAGCTGGCAGAACTAATCTGCGAAGCGGTTCCATCTGTGGAAATGGTTCGGATGGTAAATTCCGGCACCGAAGCAACGATGAGCGCTTTGCGCTTGGCAAGAGGTTATACGAGCCGTCCCAAAATCGTCAAGTTTCAAGGCGGTTATCACGGTCATGCCGATGCGATGTTGATCAAGTCGGGCTCTGGCGTGGCGACGTTAGGCTTGCCGGATAGCCCGGGAGTACCGAAGAGTGTTGCAGAACATACCATTACCGTACCTTACAATGATTTGGATAGCGTACGAATGATCTTCGAGCAGTTGGGCGAACAGATCGCCGCTGTTATTGTCGAGCCTGTTGCAGGTAATATGGGAGTTGTGCCGCCTTTGCCTGGATTTCTACAAGGGCTGCGGGACATAACGACAAAATACGGTAGTCTACTCATATTCGATGAAGTGATGACGGGATTTCGTGTAAGCTACAATGGAGCACAAGGTTTATACGGTGTTAAACCTGATCTTACTTGTCTTGGTAAAGTGATTGGTGGAGGACTTCCTGTAGGCGCTTATGGTGGAAAACGCGAAATTATGGAGCAGATCGCTCCTATAGGGCCAATCTATCAAGCAGGGACACTTTCAGGTAATCCGCTAGCTATGGCAGCTGGTTACACTGCTTTGCGTATACTTAAAAATCCGGAAATCTATACGGAATTAGAACGTAAATCAGCGCGATTAGCAGAAGGTTTTCTGCAAAATGGGGAACGGACAGGAGTCACGCTGAAGGTCAATCGGGTAGGATCAATGCTCTGTTCCTATTTTACAGAACATGATGTTATTAATTATGAGTCAGCCAAACAATCGAATATGTCGTTATTTAAAAAATACTATGCAGCAATGATTGAGCGGGGTATTTTGACTGCACCCACTCCGTATGAAGTGATGTTCGTTTCTCATGCACATACTGATGAGGATATCGAAAATACGATAGACGCACATTACCAAGCATTGAAAATGTAAAACTGTTCTGTGCATGAATAAGGTTGCAGCGGGATGTTGGAATGAAAGATGAGCTCATGCTCGTACCCCCATCCCGCTGCAGTCTTTAGTCAATTTTCGTTATACTTTCCATTATTAACGGTCGCAAGCAATTGCTCCATAAATACTCGACTTGCTGCGCACAAGTACTTGTTCTTTCGATAGACAAGACCAACCTCGGTAGTGAGCATTGGATCTTGAAGCGGAATCGTTCGAATATGCGGATTATTGATATACTCTAGATAGCCTTTCGGCAATATTGTAACGCCAACACCTTGGCTAACCATGTTGATGATCGACTCCATCGTCGTCATTTCAATAACTTGCTTTGGCGTGCAATCCAAGGAGCGGCACTGCTCATTAATCAACTGACGTAAAAAATAAGTATCAGGGAGTAAAACACTTGTTGTCTCTTGCAAAATATCAAGGGTAACGAATGGCTGCTGTGCGATTGGATGATTGATAGGTGCTGCTAATGCAAGATTCTCCTTATAAAGCGGAATCGTCTCCAAATCATCATGTTCCATGGGTAAAAATACAATGCCGAGATCAAGCTCGTTTTGTAAAATCGCTTCAAAAATATCTCCAGTTCGCATCCCCAACACAGACAGCTCCACATTAGGATAACTGCTGTGGAAACCGATAACCGTCGGCGGCAGCAAGTAGTTTACGACCGTTAGAAGCGCACCAATTTTCAATGTTCCGCGCTTCAGGCCTTGCAGCTCACTTATCGCGGCACGAGCCTGCGACAATTCGTGAAACACATTGTAGCTATGATGCAGCAGTGTTTTTCCTGCCTCGGTAATAACCGTTCGTTTGCCAATGCGGTCAAATAAAGGCATGCCGATTTCATGCTCAAGCAGACGAATTTGTTGGCTTAGAGAAGGTTGGGCGATGCCAAGCTTTTCTGCGGCCCGGGTAAAATTCAGCTCTTTGCACAAAGCCATAAAGTACTCTAATTGTCTTAGTTCCATAGGATTCCCTCTTTCAATCTGTTCCCGTTTCAATCGTAAAGATCAGTCCAAAGAAAATTACTATCATTATGAGCGATATCCCTATAAATAGCTATTAGATATGAATGGAATGAGTATGTAAAGTTCAATCATAGGCTGCACCTATCGTTTCTATAGTAATAATTGAATTGTTAATCGTAACAAGCATCTTTATACTCAGTTCATATGATTTTAAGGAAAGAGGGGGAGTCAAACCTACATGAGAATTCATTATTTACAGCACGTTCCCTTTGAATCGATTGAAAATATTGGCGTGTGGGCTGGAGAAAGAGAGTACGGGATTACGGGAACGCTTGTCTATGAAAATGCCGATTTCCCATCATTATTGGAATTTGACATGCTTGTCATCCTCGGTGGTCCAATGAGTGTACATGATGAAGCATCCTATCCATGGCTTGTCCAAGAAAAGCAGTTTATTAAAGAAGCCATTCAGCAGCAAAAGCTCGTTCTTGGTATATGCTTGGGGGCGCAGCTGATTGCCGAAGTGATTGGAGGTAAAGTATACAAAAATGAGAATAAGGAAATTGGATGGTTTCCAGTGAAGTTGACGGAGGACGCCAAACATTCTCCCTTATTCAAATACATTCCGGACGAATTTATTCCTTTTCACTGGCATGGGGAAACGTTTGAACTGCCTGAGGAAGCTAAGAAAATGGCTTTTAGCAAAGGCTGTGTGAATCAAGCATTTGTATACGACGATCATGTGATCGGCCTGCAATTTCACTTGGAATCGAGTGATGTGAGTATAACGAAGTTAATTGAAAATTGTGCTGACGAGTTGGAAGAGGGGACCTATGTTCAAGCCCCCCATGAAATGCTGGCACAGCCAAGATTGTTGATACTATCGAATGCAGTCTTATTTACGCTGCTTGATGCATTTGAAAGTAATAAAAGGCATACCTAGTACGTATAACAACGTATAGGCATACCTAATATGAAGGCACGATTTATGTATATTATAGTATTCCTACACCGCGGATATCGCGGTTTTTTATATTGGATAAAGGAATTATTTGATGAGAACACGTATCAGAAATTGCGCATCCGGTAAACCAAATCCGTCAATTTCTTGAACTTGCAGCATAATACCGCTAATGATTGCAAAATACCAGAACAATAGCTTTTTAGGATCTCCTTCTATGAATTCTCCATTTTGTTGACCTTGAATAAAAATAGAAAGTAATGGCTTGAGCATGGCCTCTGAGGAGTACTGTTCGAGAACCCGCTGAACTTTCTCTGGTATATATTCGGACGTACGTGCTTGCTGCACGAGCATAAAGTAATATTTGTTGTTTTCTTCAAGCATACCTTCCGTAATCATCGCTAGTAACTCTGTTGGTGTACCTTGCTGTTCGCTAACATAGATGAGTGCATCCATCGCTTCTTCCATCGCTTCTTCTATAAGCTCTACGAACAGCTCGTCTTTTGATTTGAAATAACGGTAGGAAAGCCCCTGACTTACACCAGCTTCGCTGGCTATCATACTCATTTTTGTACCACAGAGGCCATAACAGGCAAATACTTTACGCGCTGCATATTTAATTTGCTCTTTGCGTTCATCGCGGAGCTGATCTAGTTGTTCTTCATTTAACGGGGGCATCCATTCTCACACTCCGGTTCACAGGTCATGTTGAGGTAATTTAAACATATTTGGATCATCAAATCAATCTGTACATACGAATAGAAAAGGATTGACGAATAGAAAAAAATACCTATACTTAAAAATGAATGAATTATTCATTCATAAAATAAAAGTCTGAGCACAGTCAGTCACATTTCCTTCAGCTTCCGTGTTCATGTTCAGATTGCTGAAATGGAGTGAACCTACTATGAGTCAAGAAGGATTACAGAAAGCTGCAAGAGGAGCGGTTGCGAAGCATGAACGTTCGATCGCACCTGATCTAGCGAGAGGTATGATGCTTTTGCTTATATGCATTGCTCACGTACCTTTGTATATCTCGAACAACCCAGAATACCGAACCTTGAATCATCCTTCAGGAGGAACCCTGCTGGATAGTATCGTCCAGTTTGCAACCATGATGATTGTGGATCTGCGCTCTTATCCAATGTTTGCTGTGCTCTTTGGATATGGTCTCGCTATGATTGTGACTCGCCAGCTAGCAGCGGGTACTTCGCAACAAACGACTCGCAAGCTCATACGGCGCCGATGCTTGTATATGATCTTGTTTGGTGCTGCGCACGCTCTAATCGTATTTTCTTTTGATATTCTTACCGTTTACGGAATAGTTGGATTACTATTCGGATCTCTGCTCTTTGCCCCAAAAAGAAAGTTGCTTCGTGTTATCAGTTGGTTGAGCCTCATTATGGTCGGCCTGTTAATCACTCAAGCTTGGTTATTATCGGGTGGACCTGCGCCATCACTAATGGATACATCCACGATAGCAACATCATATGGCGGAGCCATAGAAAAGCGCTTGTTTGAATATCCGTTTTGGATCGTTTATTCGTTAATTGCTATGCCGCTTATCATTCCTGTATTGATAGGAGTCTGGGCAGGTAACAAACGTTTGTTAGAAGCTCCTCAACAGAACCAGTACCTGCTAAAGAGAATAAGTATTATCGGTATAACGGTTTCGATGTTAGGTGCACTGCCCTTGGCGCTCACTGTATTTGGATTTTGGCAGAAATCAACTTATCTCATGACCTTGCACTCCATTAGTGGTATATTCGGTGGGGTCGGATATATAGCTTTGTTCGGTTTAATTAGTGCGCGTATTAGTGCCGCTGGCAGCCGAGGTAAGATCGTTCAAGCATTAGTCGCAACTGGGCAACGATCGCTGACGAGTTATTTGCTTCATTCCATCATACTTGCTTTACTACTCTCTAGCTGGGGACTTGGATTGGGTAAGTACTTCCACAGCTTTGAAGTCTTTTTCATTGGAATCTTAACTTGGTTCATCCTTGTCTTCGTTTCTGTCTTTTTAGAAAGAAAAGGACACCGAGGCCCTGCTGAATTGCTGCTTCGCAAACTTGTGTATCGCAAATCTTATTAATAAAGGCAGCAGTAACTACGTTTATGTATGTTCATGAATCCGTCCCGATCAAAATGGGCAACCTATGCTGTGGGATTGTGCTGGCAATGGTAACGGTAAGCCTCGCATTTCCTATTACGATCAAGAAGGAGGATGAGTGGAATGTCTAACAAGCATGAGAATAATCACAATCATAACCACAACCATAATCACAGTAACAGTCACAATAACGGTTCTGATCGTGACACCGCCGACACGGCTGACATGAATGCAGGAGAAGTGGCAGGAACTGTCGGTGGCGGAGCGGTAGGCGCCGCAGTAGGTTCTGTATTAGGTCCTGTAGGTACAGTTATAGGCGGTATTGCAGGTGCAGCTATCGGTAATATGGCTGGCGAAAGTATGGAAGATGCAGTAGATGATGAAGTTTAAACACTGCTAGCAATAATTACGCAGCGAAACGAAACATAAGGTGTACTTGAAAGAAGCCTCGCTTTAGAGTCCTTTCGGGTACACCTTTTTTAAACGGAATTTAAATTTGTTCCAACCCTTCTTTTAACCTCTGCTAATTATGATAAGTGAAGAGGTGAGAGATAGTATGGAACATATTGTACCAACAATAAAGAAGAAAAATAAAATTTGGAAGGTAACGAGAAATACTGTAGTGGTCATCGCGGTTATATTAGTTAGCTGGATCGCATTTCATCATGCCATATCGGCGTATGAACGAAGCAAACACCCTGCTCCTGGTGAGATCGTTGAAGTGGATGGTAAGAATATGCATGTCTATTCAAAAGGACAAGGGGAGCATACCATCGTACTATTACCCGGACTTGGAACAACAGCACCTGCATTGGACTTTGAGCCTTTCATGAATGAAATGGCAAAGAACAATAAAGTGGTTGTTGTAGAGCCCTTTGGATATGGGTGGAGTGATCAAACCAGCAAAGAACGCACAGTGGAGAATATGGTAGAGGAAATAAGGACAGCACTTAAGAACGCGAATATCGAAGGCCCATACATATTGATGCCGCACTCTGTATCGGGGATATACAGCATGTATTATGCGAATCAATATCCAAACGAGGTTGCAGCTATTATTGGGAATGATATTACTTTACCACAAGCGTTGGATTACTTTAATGAACCTGCTCCATCCATGCCGACGTTTATGAGCATGTTTGCTCCAACTGGGGTTACAAGATTGCTATCCTATGTTTCACCTAATCAATTCCTACCTGAAGCAGGTAAAGGAACGTATTCGGATGAGAATTTAGCGATGACGGCACTCATTTCTGCATGGAAGGGTGCAAATAAAAATGTAGTTAATGAAGCGAACGGAATGGCTAACAACATTTTGAAGACGAAGAAAATGTCATTTGCTCCAAACTTGCCAGTCATGATCTTTGCTAGAGAAAGAAAAGATAAAACAAGTGTAGATGGGAGAACTAATCTTACCTTTTATGAATCACAATTAAGCAATTCCGTAACAAGTAAACTAATCCCGCTGGAAGGGCATCATTATTTGCATTGGACCAATTATAAAGAAATGGCTGACCATGTGAATCGATTTATAGATACGTTTGAACGGAATTCATAAATAGACACCTCCTTTCCGATGACTGGAATAGGAGGCTTTTTTATTAGCTGTAAGGAAAACATATTGAATTTTTTACATATATGAAGGTAATATAGTAGAGGTTATCGGTTTGAAAAATATGCTCATTGACAGAGTTAGTTGGGATTTGGAGGATTTATCGAGTGGAGCAGCATTTGAAGAAGCATAAAAAAATCTATATGATGCAATTGGTTACGATCTTTCTAGGTTTTATTATTTTTGGTATTTCAGAAAATATTAAAGGGCCGGCAATACCGCGAATACAAATCGATTTTATGATCAACGAAGGTCAGCTTGGTACTTTATTGTCACTTAATGCGTTAGGCTATTTGCTGGCGTGTTCGTTTACTGCTTATTTAACACGGATATGGGGCATTAAAGCGGTTACGATTTCAGCATTTGGAGCGATGATTCTATCCGGTGTATTTATCTATTTTTCTCATAGTTACGCGTTGTTTACCTCGTCCTATTTTCTAATGTATATCGGAAATGGCATGCTGGAAATCGCGCTGGCGATTTTAGGTGCACGAATTTTCGTGAAAAATACGGGCATGATGATGAACTTATCGCACGGCTTCTATGGGCTTAGTTCAACTGTGGCACCATTGATCGCGACGGGGCTTATGTCCGTGACCATTTTCGGTCATACGATTGATTGGCGCGGTATGTATCTGGTTATGCTTTCGTTGTCTATTCTTCCGATTATATTCGCGTGGCGCAGCTCGTTTCCTGGGGACGATCTCCCGCATGAGGAGCGGGTGCCATTAAAACGTTTGATGCGCGATCCAGTATTGTGGTTTATGGTGCTGATTCTTTCCTTTGGCGTTGTATCTGAGCTTGCCGTGGGAGGTTGGTTAGTCAATTTCCTAGAGAAAGCGTACCAATGGGATACCGTTACAGCTTCTGGCATGCTGTCTGCCTTTTTCTTGTGCTTTGCGTTAGCGCGAATTGTATTAGGCCCTCTGACAGATAAGATCGGGTTTAATTTATCGCTTATCATTTTCTCTGCATTTTCGGCCATCTGCACGTTTATGGCGATTTGGGGAGGAGAAGAGTTTGCCTTCTTGTTCGCAGCAGCCGGAATCGGAATCGCGATGATTTACCCGACGGTAATGGCGTTTATCGCTAGAAGATACCCGAGCAGCAGTGATACGGCGATTACGTTTACCGTGACGCTAATGGGAATCGGTTGTGTTATTGGGAACTATATGATTGGCGGCATTATTGAGGGGGTAAAACACGCCTATGGGGCTGACACGCAAATTGGTTTAATTCGTGGTCTACAAGCGGGGTATGGATTTATTGGCTTGTGTGCTGCGATTTGCGCCGTGTTTAGCGGAATACTGTATGTTCTTTTAAAAAAGAGAAAAGAACTTATATAAGTTCTGAATCGGGATCGCATTTTTCTAAAATGAAAGATTTAATCCATGCTAGTACATGAATGATAGGAGGGATACAGTCGGGAGCGCCGACTTCGTATCCCTTTTTATTTATCTTATTGTTCTTTTGCTTCTTAAATAAACAGCCGCAAAACGCCCTATTGAAGATGGGTCCGTGATAATGCTGTATACTTACATTTAAACAGTAACGATAAACGTAAGGAGATTCATTCGTAATGATATCGGACCGTATAAAATTCCCGACGGGTTTTTGGACAGGAGTACAACAAGTAGGAATTACTCCACATGATGTAGCTCGTCAAGCAGGGCTACCGCTAACGATTATTACGGAATCAGCTGTCAATACAGCCCAATACTTTAAAATTTGGCAAGCCTACTCCGATCTAGTTGGTGACACTGCCATTGCCATGATCAAACTTGCAACTGCCTTTGAAACGGGACAATATCCACCGACCGTTCTAGCGACCTACCATGCTCGTGATTATCGTGATGCCCTTAACCGAATGGCTCGGTACAAACAATTGTGCCCTCCGGAGCGTCTGCAGATAACCGAAGAGGGCGAGAGCTGTACAATCGAATTGGAATGGATGCGCAGCGGGCAATCCGGACCTCCAGTGCTGGTTGGAACTACGCTGGCCTTTCTGTTAGAGCTTGGGCGACGGGGTACGGGGCAGCCTTTAACAGCACGATCTGTGGAATTTTCTCAATCGATGGGGGATGTAAAAGCTTTAGAAGCTTTCTTTGGCTGTCCTATCCGAATGGGGGCAACCTCCAACCGATTAACGCTGCATCGAAGGGATTTGAACCGTACTTTTATTTCATATAACCAAGAGCTGCTGGAGATCCTGACTCCTGTATTGGATCAAACATTGGATGCACAGCGTGGAAGTTCAATCTCCGCGATGGTCAAATGGATTTTGAAGCGAGGCCAAACAGGAGAGCGGCTTTACATTCGGACTGTAGCAAACGAGTTGGGCATGAGCGATCGTACCTTGCAGCGCCGTCTTACGGAAGAAGGCACAACGTTCAAGCAACTAATAACACAGGCTCGTCATGAGCAGGCCCGAGAATATTTGGCAAACCCCAAGCTCGATATTAAAGAAGTGGCATTTTTAGTAGGATATGAAGACCAGAACTCGTTTTATCGCGCCTTTCGTCTCTGGGAAGGAGATAGTCCTTCAAATTGGCGTGCGGAATATTTAGAATCAAACCCGCCGTCATAACATCTCGGAACCTAAACAGTTCTTTTTTCGTATTTCATTCATTTTGGCGGGTTAAACAAGATATTTGGCGCTGTACGCTAGTTACCGAACGATCCAGACAACGTAATATAATCTCTATCCGGAACACAATGATGTTCCAAAAATAACAAGAATACCTTCAGATCAACTTGCAGTGATTGACAACAAAGGAGATGAAGTTATGGATATGGGATTAAGGAATAAAACAGCTTTAGTAACTGGATCGACTAAAGGTATAGGGAAAGCAATTGCCATAGAACTTGCGAGAGAAGGTGCCAATGTCCTCGTCAATGGACGGAATAATGAAGAGGTAGAACGAACCGTACAAGAATTGAAGGCGGAGTTCCCAGCTACTTCTCCTCAGCATGCTGCAGCAGATATCGTGGATAAGCAGCAAAGAGAAGCTTTATTTGAGAAATATCCCAATGTTAATATTTTGGTAAACAATATGGGCATTTATGAAATCATGTCCTATGAGGACGTTGACGATGAAGAATGGGAAAAATACTTCCGAACGAATGTCCTTGCCGCCAATGGTTTGTCTTCCTTTTATTTACCGAAGATGCTTAACAACAATGATGGACGAATCATTTTTATCGCAAGTGAAGAAGCGATTATGCCCTCGGGGCTGATGCCTCAGTATGCTATGACCAAATCGATGTTGTTATCACTATCAAAAAGCTTGTCCAAGCTTACGGTAGGATCAGAGGTCACAACCAATACGATCCTGCCAGGACCAACGCTTTCCGAAAAGGTGTATCAAATCATTGATAGTTTGTATCCTGATGATATGACATTTTCTGAAAAAGAGAAATCATTTATGGCAGCAAGACTACCCCAATCTGAAATCCAGCGGTTCATCAGGCCATTTGAAATAGGCAGGCTGACTGCATTCGTGTGCAATCCTTATGCATCCGCATTTAAAGGTTCCCCGATTCGTATGGATGGGGGCATGGTGCCTACCATATTTTAATATGAAGGCCATGACGGCTTGCAAAAAACCTTAAGCGCAATGTGAAAGACTGGTTAGCAGGCTATTAACGATTGTTTTACAAATATAATAAGTACCGTACGTCAATAGGCTCGATTCTATCTGTGGTAGAATTGAGCCTATTTTGCATAAAAGGCATATTGCCGAATAGATCGCCTATACCTATAATTACCTATATTGAGAAAGGTAGGACAAAAAGGGGGCCCAACATGCGATCATACTGGACATGGCTTCTATTTTTAATGGCTACATGGCTATGTGCTTGGTTCAGCCTGCCGATTGAGGAGGCGTTAATGCCTTGGAGACTAGCTGTAATCGCGGCATTTTTTGCTCTTTATTTCGTAGCCGCGCTGCTGCGCAAGCATCCATATGGACTGACGGCTGTACTAGTAGCCGCCTCGACTCTTTCTACGATTGCATTATGGCCAGATCAAACAGCAGAACATGCTCTATATTTACTATTGATATATTCTCTGCTCGCTGGAAAGGCTGTCTATCAATTGCCGGCTACATTGGCGAGTGTCGTCGGGATTGTGCTAATCGCCAATCTTTTCATTCCTGGATTACTTGGATACGCTGCATATCCAACGATGTTTATCGTTCTGTATGCAAGTATGCTTACAGCTGGTCTTGCTGTGTATCACATTGTAAAAACAAAAATGGAAGAAATGGAACAGCGTAATGATGCGCTGCTTAGTGAATATCGTAGAATGAAACGGCGCATTGCCACGGACGAAGAAGTGGCCCGTCAGGAAGAGCGTACACAGATCGCAAGAGATATTCATGATTCAGTGGGGCATAGGCTAACGGCATTGCTCATGCAGTTGGAAGTGTTTCGCATGCAGACGGATGAGCAGCATACTTCACGGGTTCTTGCGCTTAAGGAGCTTGCCAAGGAAAGTCTGGAAGAGACGAGGAGTGCAGTCAAATCGTTGAAGCAGCAAGAGACGGGAGGACTGACAGCGATCCTCAATATGATTCGCAGGCTGGAAGCCGAACATTTTATGTGGGTTCAATTTACGGTCAAGCACGGGGCATTATCCGCTCCGTTGAATGCTGCACAATCCTTTGCGGTGTATCGGGCTGTGCAAGAGGCACTGACGAATCTGATGAGGCATGGTGAAGTAAGAGAAGCTGCGATAACTTTTGAAGCACCTGGAGGGGGTATTTTTCGGTTTGAGGTTATGAACCGTTTAAAGAGCAAAGTCGTTGTGCGTGAAGGCTTTGGCATGCAGTCTATGCGTGAGCGGATTGAAGAAGCAGGGGGGACGCTGGAGGCGATTGCCTATGAAGATTGTTTCCTCGTACGTGGTGTCATTCCGATCCTGAGAGAAAGAGGGGAAGCTTGATGATTCGGATTTTACTAGCAGAGGATCAAACGATGGTACGGCAAGGCTTGAAAATGATGATAGAAACGGATGAGGAATTGCGTGTTACAGGAGAAGCGGCGAACGGGAAGGAAGCAGTTGCTTTATGTGAAACTCATTCATTCGAGGTCATCGTGATGGACATTCGTATGCCAGAAATGAACGGACTGGAAGCAACACGAATCATTCGTTCCCGCTGCCCGCGCAGCAAAATACTTATTTTAACAACCTTTAATGACGATGAATATGCATTGGAAGCGCTCAAAAGCGGCGCAAATGGCTATATGCTCAAAGACGCAGAACCAGCGGACTTGATCCGCTCGATTCGCAGCTGTTTGTCCGGCGGCATGGCCTTGCAAGATGATGTGGCTGCCAAAGTCATCCCCCGACTTTTGAAGACTGAACGGGAGGACCTTAAGGTTGATGCGTCTATAACCCCGCGTGAACTGACAATACTCCGACTGATTGGTGAAGGCCGCAGCAACAAGGAAATCGCTGAACAGTTGGCATTGTCCATTGGCACAGTGAAGAATCATGTCAGCCAGATCATGGAGAAGCTGGAGCTGCGGGATCGGACGCAGTTAGCTATTTATGCGATTCGGCATAACGTTGTTTGATCGACCATGACTAAAGTCATGGTTATACATAAAAGGAATGACGGGAGACAGTGGGAGCACTGTCTTTTTACTTATACACTTGAATCATAAGCAGCACAGGATACCCTCAAACGAGGTCAATAACAAGGAGGTAAAAGCATGCTAGAAACAGTGGAACTGAGCAAAAGCTTTAAGGGGAAAACCGTAGTCGACAGCGTCAGTCTTTATTTAGAGCGTGGCGAATCAGTTGGATTGTTAGGGCCTAACGGAGCGGGCAAATCTACAACCATTTCTATGATTTCATCCTTACTAGTTCCTACTTACGGAGATGTAAAGCTGAATGGAAAAAGTATCGTTAAAAATCCGCAGGACATTCGCAAGGTGCTTGGTGTCGTTCCGCAAGATATCGCTTTATACGAGGAATTGAGTGCCTATGAGAACCTGTTATTTTTCGGTCGAATTTACAAACTGCCGAAGTCAGCGTTGGAAAGCAGCATTCAAGAGGTACTAGAAATCGTAGGGCTGCGTGATCGACAGAAGGAGTTAATTAAGACGTATTCAGGAGGCATGAAGAGGCGCATTAACATAGCAGCAGCGCTGCTGCACAATCCACAAATCGTCATTATGGATGAACCGACTGTAGGGATTGATCCTCAATCACGCAATCATATTTTAGAAACAGTAAAGCTGTTGAATCGTGAAAAAGGCACGACTGTCCTATATACAAGCCACTATATGGAAGAAGTCGAGCAGCTTTGTAATCGCATGTACATTATGGATCATGGCAAAGTGATCGCATCGGGCACAAAAGAGGAGCTAGGTCGCATTTTGTCCAGCGAAGATACCATTTTGCTGCAGCTTGATGCATACAAAGAACCGCTGATCGGCGCGATTCGGGCGATAGATTCGGTAAGGCAGGTCGAGGAAACGATACAGGGACTCAAGCTGATCGTAGCTAAACAAAGCCGTGTGCTTGGCGTAATCGTACAGCTTGCCGAACGGCATGGTGCACAGGTAACTAACATGCATGTGCAGACGCCGAGTTTGGAAGATGTGTTTCTTCATTTAACCGGGCGGACCTTACGTGATTAGAGGGGGATAAAGATGGGCGCGTTTTTTAAGAAAGATATACTCGTCTTCTATAGAGATCGCAAGCAAGTGTTAATACCGCTTATCCTGCCGATTATTTTGATTGTTGTCATGGGATTCTTGGTGCCTGACTGGTTTGGAAGTTCGACTTCATCGCTGCAGGCAAAAGTTGCATACGTCGTAAAGGACGACGCAGCCAACGGTTTGCAGCAATTTCAAGATTCGCTTGCGGCAAAAGGAATGAAGGCAGAAGAGGCTGCTGCTGTAGGGAGGCTAGCGAAAGAGATTCAACCGACTAAGCTATTAAACGATCTACTTGCAAGCAAACCAGTTGCAGACATGATCGAACGAATGGATATGAAGGAAGAAGAAGCATTGCTCAGGCTGAAAGCAGAAGAGATCGATGCCATTGTTATTTTGCCGGAACAATTTACAAGACATGTATTGGATAAAATGCTGCTGGGTGAAGGTAAAGGTGCGTCAATCCGCCTTGTAGCAGAAGAGCCTACCATGGAAGTCAGTGTGCTGCAGGGGATTATCGAGAGCTTTACCCAGCAATTGAATACCGATGCAGCGATTACTTATGCTGGAAGAAAGCTAGGAAGCATTGGTGAAATGGCTTGGCAGCCTAATGTTGGTGCAATTGGAGGAATGGAACAGATAGAGGGCGTAAAGACAGTGACTACTAAACAATACTTCACTCTCTCTATTAGTGTCATATTCACCTTATTTGCCTCGATCGTTATTGCGAACAAAGCAACAACCGAGAAAAGGGAACAAGTATTCCAGCGTATTTTGCTTTCGGGAAGTCGCCCATTAGCTTATTTGGCAGGTAAAGCCAGTTCAGCACTAGTGTTGGCCATCGTGCAGCTGCTGCTAGTCATCGTCGTGTCCCACTTCGTGCTGAATGTATTTACGGGATTTTCGTTGCAATTCTGGTTCGGATTCATCTTACTTACGTTTATGCTCTGTTTATTTATCGGAGCCATGTCAGGCCTATTTACGGCACTTATGCTGCGTATCAATACGAATATAGCAAATGCCATTATTCAATCCATTTTGCTTATGTTAGGGATTTTAGGTGGAAGCTTTGTTCCTGTGTATATTTTGCCCGACAGTATGCAGCGTTTATGGGAATGGACGCCGAATGGATTCTGGCTGTCGACGATGACACAATGGATTCAACAACAGTCGTGGGATGTTGTGACGAGCGGGCTGTTTGGTTTAGCGCTATTCACGGCAGTAACTGTCGTACTTAGCGTTTGGATATTTCCTAAAAGGGGGCGAATCTAAATGTTACCCGTGTTTTTGGCTCAATGGATGAAAGAAAAACGCTCCCCTTATATGGTACTTATTTTTATCGTACTCTCCATCGTGGCAACCTTTTTATTTGGATCTCATACAGAAACGAAATTAAGAATCGATGCGTTTTCCGGAGAAGGGATAGCGGCAGCTGAAGCGGAACAATGGTTGGATCGCCTAAATGAAGCCGGCCCATTTCTTTTTACGATGCGAAGCGAAGAAAACGTAATAGCTGATGTCAGGCAAGGTCGATTGGAAATGGCAGTTAAGCTGCTGGAAAATGATTTTCGCATCATTTCAGTTAGGGAGAGCGGAAATGCAAATCTAGTCCAGCAGCATATGCAATCTATCTACACGGAGGAACTTAAAATTAAGGCAGCTGCCCAGCATTCAAATGATACAAAGCAAATCCGTGATGTGATGAAGGTATATTTGGAACAACCGCCGATGAGCCTGCAATCCAGTACACCTACGGGAAATGCCTTAGAAAGCTACAATATGGGCTTGCAGCTGCTATTTGGATTTACGCTATTCCTCGTCATTTTCACGATCGGATTCAAGGTGAATGCCGTAACGGCGGAAAAAGTATCTGGTATTTGGAATCGGGTAATATTATCGCCTGTAACCAAGACGCAGATGTATTTTGGTCATCTGACTTACAGTACGCTTATCGGAATCGTCCAAATCACGATCGTATTTTGCTTATTTAAATATGTATTAGGATACGATCTTGGTGTAAATGCTGCATTTCTAACCATCATTAGCGTGCTTTATATCATTAGTACGGTGGCGATGAGCATGCTATTTACAGGTATGTTTAAAACACCAGAGCAGTTTAGAGGTTTCTTCTCCTCGGTTGTGCCAATGATGCCTGTGCTAAGTGGAGTCTATATGCCACCAGGTACAATTACGAGCGAAGTGATGCTATGGATTAGCGAGTTCTTCCCGATTAAACATGCGATGGACGCATTGATAGGTGTTTCGATGTATCAGCAAGGCTGGGGAGACATTTATTTGTCTCTAGCCAAGCTGCTGCTGATGACTGTCATTTTCTTCGGCATAGGGATTAATATGGTGGAGAGACGAAGGGCGTAGATTTTGAAATATCTAAAGCAGTCATTGGACTTAACATAGGCAAGTTGATAGTAAAAATACAGGTACTCTTTAAGCAACCTTATTCCAATGTTCAAACGGAATCGGGTTGTTTTTTTGTTGCTCTGCACTGGCAGCGTGTAATTGCTTGGCAATATATCTTGTTTTATGAAAAATGCTTGCTCTATGGCACATTCAGCAACAGAAAATAAAAACCATGAAAAGGAAAAATATATATTGACCAATCGGTTAGTATAAATTACAATCGTACTGACCGATTGGTTAGTATCAGGTTATTTAGTGAATCAATTCCTAATTGGGGAAGGAGAAATTACGATGACCTATAACGAAAATAAAGGTGAACTGAGCAACACGTTTGATCTTGCTCGTTGGCAGAAAAGGTTGGATGAGCTGCGTATAACATATTGCGTTCCTGGAGCGTCACTGGCAGTTCTTACAGAAGGACATACATACGAATTAGCAAGTGGTGTGCTGCATCGTGGAACTGGAGTGGAGGTAACTACCGACTCGGTGTTTCAGCTCGGTTCCATCGCCAAAATTTACACGGCTACGCTCGTAATGAAGCTGGTTGAATCCGGCGTCTTGGATCTAGATGCACCTGTGAAGGAGGTGCTGCCTGAGTTCGAGGCCGCAGATGCGGAAGCAACAAGGACGATTACGGTACGACAGCTGCTGAGCCATACGAGTGGTTTGACCTGCGACTTCAATTATAACAGTGGTCGTGGTGATGACTGTTTAGCGCGCTATGTTGAGGCTAGTAAAGGGGTTGCCATGGATTGCCCGCCTGGGACGGCGACTTCATACAGTGGCGTTGGATACACAGTGCTTGGCCGCATCGCTGAGGTACTGACTGGATTGACTTGGGATGAGGCGCTGAAAAAGCTGTTGTTCACTCCTCTCGGTCTCACGAGCACCATGACGCTTCCTGAAGAAGTGCTGCGATTCCGCGCGGCGATGGGGCATTTAGGCAGGCCCGGCGAAGAACCTGAGCCAGCTCCGTCATGGGACCCTATGCCACGTTCACAAGGTCCGGGAGGCAGAGTTTGTGCGACGGCTGCTGACGTCGTTAGGCTGGCCCACATGCACTTGAATGGGGGAATAGCTCCAGACGGAACTCGCATAATGGAAGCTGCAACCGTGGCGGAAATGCAGCAGTGTGTGGTCAAAGTCCCAGACAAATGGACAGTTAGTTCCGACGGATGGGGCCTAGGCTGGACGCTCTATGATTGGGATGGAATCAAGGGGTTTGGTCATGACGGTGCTGCGATTGGACAATACGGATATTTACGTGTGGTGCCAGAAGCAGGTGTTGCGATTGCCTTGCTCACGAATGGCGGAGGAGCGCGTATGCTTTATGCGGGACTGCTGCGTGAGCTGCTCGAAGAACTGGCTGGAGTGAACATGCCAGAAGCTTTTGCTCCATCTGCGAATCCGCCGGAGGTGGACTTCACGCGGTATATCGGCACTTATAGACGTGAAGGTGTCATCATCACGGTCACAGAGCGTGAAGGCAAGCCACATCTTGTGTATGAATTTGTTGACGGCATGAAAGACTTATCACCACCGCTTGAAATGGAGCTGGTTCCCGTAACCGAAACGGTATTTGCTGGTTCAGGAGCAGGTCCTTCCTTTAATGAGGCTTGGATGCCTGTCATATTCTCGACATTGCCAGATGGGACGTTGTATTGCTACATCGGCTTGCGAGTGGCACCAAAGATTGCCTAGGCAGGAAGTCGATCCTGCTTGAAGCACATGTTGATACAATGATGAATTAAACTGTACTACGAAATGGTATAATTTATTATATGTTTGATGCTCTCCTAGATCAGTTATCGTATACTGGTATATAGATTGACCAATCGACCATCTTTGTTTACAATGCAATGGATTGATCGGTCAGTAAAAGATGTAGGAGATGAAGCACTTGCCAGTACAGCTATATGAGCGGGATGACATCTTAGAAGCGTGCCTGTCTGTGTTTGCACGCCATGGATATAAACATACGTCAACTGGAATGTTGGCAGAGGCGGCTGGTATTTCTAAGGCGCTAATCTTCCATCATTTTAAAAATAAAAAAACACTTTATCTTAGTTTGTTAGAACATTGTTATGAAAAGGTGAGCACTGCGCTTGAAGTGGACTTCATCAGTGAGCAGGAGTATTTTTTTGAAGCGCTTGATCTGTACATGCGCAGGAAATTTGACTATTATCGCAAGCATCCAGAAGAATCGAAGCTCGTATATGAGGCTTTTTATTCGATCCCGGATGAATTAAAGGAAGATATAGAAGAGAAGTTTGGTCATGAGCTTGCTATCAAAGATCAAGTGTGGGAGCGGCTATTTGATAAATTCCTTCTGCAAGATGGCTTGGTACGCAGTCATGCGCTTGAACTTATTCGCATTGCCTTTACGCATTTAGATACGAAATTTTTCGCTGACCTAACCAATGGAGTATCAATCAATGACGAGTATATTTTTAACCTGCACGAGAAAGTCCGTCATTTTTGCAGCATGCTCCGTGATGGGATTGAACAGGAACCTTCATGATTCAAATTCATGAGGGTTTTTATTTTTCTCGAATGAACGAATGGAGGAATATGTTGACAATTCATATTTTCAAGTGTAGTGTTAAGAAATAAACATATATATTACAATTGTAATAGAAAAGAGGAGGTACTTTGATGAGGGAATTACCAAGAATTTCAGAAGCGGAATGGGCTATTATGAAGATCTTTTGGACCAAGTCGCCGATGACAGCTAACGAAGTTATCGATATGCTGGCAGACAATAAAGAATGGAAACCCACTACGATCCGCTCCTTAATTAGCAGATTGCTCAAAAAAGAGGCGCTTGGGTTTGAGCAAGACGGCAAGACTTATTTTTATTACCCATTGGTTAGTAAGGAAGAATGCATTAAAGCAGAAAGTACATCGTTTTTACATCGCTTGTATGGCGGGGCGTTAAAGCCAATGTTTGTGAACTTTTTAAAGCAGGAAAAGTTGACAGAGGATGAAGTGGAGGAGCTGAAAAAGCTGCTCGATGAGAGGAATCAATAAGAATGAATGGCGTTCTGGCATTCGTTGCATCTTTTGTAGACTGGCTTGTTTTGACTTCTTTTATGGCCTCTGTTATCGCTGCACTAATCTTAGTTGCTAGATATTTTTTGAAAAATGATTTGCCGATGAAATGGCAGTATATGCTTTGGTTCATCTTGTTAATAAGAATGGTAATACCTTGGGCACCCGAAAGTTCTATTAGTGTATTTAACATTTTTTCATTTATCGAACAACAAAGCACCACACAAGCTCTAGATGCAGCAACTCATTTAGATACGTTATCAGATTCAAATTTAATTCCTCACTCAACCACAGCAGAAGCTTCGATCCAGCAAACTAGTGAGCAACAGCAATTCAAAACAAAAATCACGACTTTTACAGATCGCATGATGAAAAGAGATACTACAGTTATGACCTTGATTTATGGCGGATTATTTGTCATATGGTTGTTTGGTGCAGTGGCTTTTGTCGTGTATCTGTTTGTATTAAACTATAAGTTTGCTAAAAAATTAAAACTAGCTACTTGTGCAGCAGCAAATACGGAGAGCCTAGCTGTACTTCAACAATGTAAAAACGAGTTAAATATGAAGCGGCAGATTTCGCTACATATTTCGTCAAAAATAGAAGAACCCACTCTATATGGAATCATACAACCGAAAATTATACTTCCGGCTGCAAGTACCACGAAGTTGCTGCATTCCGATCTAAGATATATTTTCCTCCACGAGCTTGTTCATTTAAAACGAAAAGATATTTCCGTAAATTGGATCATGACAATATTACTTGTTGTACATTGGTTTAATCCACTGCTTTGGTACGCATCGCGAAAGATGCGAGAAGATCAGGAGCTTTCTTGTGACGCCATAGTTATGTCTTGCATACAGCCCAATGAAGCAATCGAATACGGGTATACCATTGTTAGGCTCTTAGAAACACAACCATCGAAGTCATCCCGATTTGTTGCGACTGCTACGTTTATCACAGACAAATCTTTTATTAAGAGGAGAATCAAGATGATATCGATGTTCAAGAGAAGTTCAAGATCTATAAAATGGTCTGTGTTTGGTCTTGTGATTATTGCTATTTTTTCTACGGTAGCTTTGACAAATGCAATAGGTGGATCAAAACTGATTCTACCTGAAAGTATACCTGCATTTGTGAAAACGAGTGATATCGATATGATTAATTGGGAACGAAAAGCAGTTCCCGTTAATGTGCTCAGTGCAATCGGTAATGTAGGAAAATCTGCAGTTCTCGGTGCAGAGAGCCCAAGTCTCAACGGACAAAAGTGGATGTGGTTTTTGTGGGGAGTATCGAACATTGACTTAACGATTGTTGGCTATCACAAAGATTCGAAGTCCGTTCACTCCATTCTAGGAACATCTAAGTCTAAATCGAATATTTGGACATTGGAAAACGTATCAGTACCGCATCTTGGAGCTGATGCTCATGCTCCCTCGAGTGTGAAAATCCCAATAGCAGGGGAATGGGCGATTCTTTTGTACACGAATGGTGAACTTTTCGATATATTGGTCTATGATATTAAAGAATAACTGCTGCGGAGTCTGGTCTTACGATCGGGCTCTTTTTGTTGTTGTTCATTTAGGATGTAAAATATAAATGATGTCACAAAACACTATCATTTTATGTAATAATGCTTGTATATCTTAACTTACATAATCCAAATTGAAAATATACTCAGACATGTGTTATGTTTTCCTAGTTGTTTGCCCTGTTTAACGTTACGTACATATAAGGAGGAGACTCTATTGGACTGGTTACATAAAGAGATTGCTGCAAACTGGCGCCGTGAGGGGAAAAGATATGCAGCAGATGTTAATGAATTTGTTCGAATCGGAATAGGTAGTGAGTGGAAGCAGAAGCAAGAAGAGCCAGAACAAGACCAACGATCCAGCCTTGCACAATCTATTGTGAACATGATTCGTGCGGCCAATAAAGCTGGAGAAGTAGAGCGATTGAGAGAAGAGATTCCTCCTGCATCATGGCCGATTACGCCTGCTTATGAGAATAAGACTCATGCTGTAAAGCCTATCGCATTTTTACAAGATGGCAGTTTCATTGTACATACAGGCGGTCATGGAGATATCAGGAAGTTGTACCTTATCTATCAACAAACGATATCGGAAATTCCAAACTTGCAGCAGATTGGTTGTTCGCCAGATGGAAACTATTTTGCTCTCGTAAATAAGCAGGGTATCCGTATCATGCGTGGCCTTAATCGTTATAAAATAGAGGGAGAATCAGAAACAGCAGTTTTTTCGTGGGAATATATTCAGAACAGTATTAAAAAGTCTGTCCCTGAAGTAGAATCTCTTGCAAATCTAGAACATCCGGAAACTGTTCTGGATGAAGTCATACCGTTTCATGATGGGAAAAGCCTGCTGCTCGTAAGCCATTACGGGATATATTTGATAGAAAACGACGAAGTACAAATCCTTCATCCAGAGCTATCGCAGCTTATCGAAGATGAGATAGAGGATACAACCATTGATATGGCTCATGGAGCTGTGTCGCCGGATGGGCGTTGGATCGCCTATGGAAGCCAATGCAGTGAACATTTGCTGAAGGATTTATCTGATGGAACAGTATATGAATTTGCTCCAGAGTCCAGTTATCCGCACTACGCATTGTTTTCCCGAGATAGCGGTGATGTTTGGTATAACGCCTGCCATTTCTATAATGGGATGACCATTCGTGTGCCTATTACTGAAGCGATGAAGCAAGCACCAACTGCTGAAACAATGGAATGTCCGCTTATGAATGATGAAATGCGTGTGTATGCGGGAGCAGCATTGAAAAAAAGTCACATTCTAGGTGATGCTTATGGATATTTGCGCTGCATGGATCGGGATGGACAAGAAGTATGGCGTTATTTTGTTGGCAGCACGATTTCTGGGATAACGGTATCTCATGATGAAGAACGATTAGCGGTAGGGACGTATGGTGGTATGCTTCATTTCATTGATCTGACAACTGGATGCAAAAGTGAATACAGCATAGGTACGGCTGCGATTGTAGAGACGGAGCGCTGGATATTGTGGCGGAATGAAGAGCCGTTACGATGGTAACAACCCACAGAAACAATGATATTTCTAAGTGTAAATAAGTAATTCGTAATTTGGTAAAAATATGATTGTATGGATGATACGATTAGGTATTCAGAGGAAGGTGAATATGAACATTACATCTTGGATGCTCGGGCTCATTATCTTTTTAAATATTATATTCGCTTTTGTCGTTATTTTTCAGGGAAGAAGAAAAGACATAGGGTCAACATGGGCATGGCTCATGGTGCTGTTATTGATTCCAATCGTCGGTTTCGTACTGTATATTTTCTTCGCACAGAACTTTAAACGTACAAAATTGTTTTATTGGGATGACATTAAGAAACAAGGCTTAGATCAAGGGTTAAAATCTCAAGTTTCCCAGTTTCGTGCTCAGCAATTCCCGTTTCGAAACGCTACTTCAGCGCAATATAGAGATTTGATCACGATGAATTTGCTTAACAATCAGGCGGTACTTAGTGAAGACAATCAAGTTAAGATCTTTACGGACGGTAAAGAAAAGTTTGCCGCATTGTTTAAAGATATTGAGGAAGCTACAGAGTCTATCCATGTCCAGTATTACATTATTCAGAAGGATAACTTGGGCAAGCAGCTTATCGATTTGTTGACGAAGAAGGCCAAAGAAGGGGTTATGGTCCGAGTACTGTACGATGATCTTGGCTCCAGAGGGATTAATAAGAACGTAGTAGAAGATCTACGTGCTGCTGGCGGACAAGTTGAGGCATTTTTCCCATCTAAGCTTCGTCTGATAAATCTTCGACTAAATTATCGGAACCATCGTAAGCTGGTCATTATTGATGGTACGATTGGTTACGTGGGTGGTTTTAACGTAGGTGATGAATATCTAGGTCTTGATCCCAAATTCGGCTATTGGCGAGATACACATCTTAGAATTGAAGGTTCGGCAGTTTATTCGATTCAGACTAGATTTATACTCGACTGGAATCAGGCATCTGAGAACCACGATATTAATTACGTTCCTAGTTTATTTCCTCCTATCCCTGCAAGAGGAGATAAGGGCATTCAGATTGTTTCTAGTGGACCTGAGTCGGAGTACGAGCATATTAAAAATACGTATTTGAAAATGATTACTTCTGCTCGCACGTCGATATATATTCAAACACCGTATTTCATTCCGGATGCAAGCGTTCTTGATGCTTTAAGAATTGCTTCTTTGTCTGGCGTAGAAGTAAATATTATGATTCCAGATAAACCGGATCATATCTTTGTGTATTGGGCTACACTCTCGTATATTGGTGAGTTGTTAAAGACGGGTACGAATGTTTATTTGTACAGTAATGGATTTATTCATGCCAAAACCTTAGTCGTAGATGACAAAATCGCATCTGTAGGTACCGCTAACTTTGATTTCCGCAGCTTCAAGCTTAATTTTGAGGTAAATGCTTTCGTCTATGACGAGGCAGTAGCACAGCAGCTAACGGAAGAATTTAAGCGCGATATCCACGTATCTACGTTGCTAACGATGGAAAAGTATATGGAACGTTCGCGTTGGATTCGATTTAAAGAGTCCATTTCGCGATTATTGTCACCGATTTTGTAGTGAATTTTGAGAAAAGTTGACATTTCGTAGGTGCAACTATATACTAATGTCAACTCAAATGGAATGCGGAGAAGCACCTCGCAGGATAAGGCTAATAGGCCTTTCTTGTGAGGTGCTTTTTTTGTTTCCTTTGAGAAATATTTTTAATAAGGAGATGGTTCAGTGTTAAGAAGAACAAGTTATAGCAGGTATGGTTGGGCAGTTGTATGTTTGTGTTTTCTGCTGTTTGTCTTTAGTCCAGCTTACGCATCTGCTTCAAACAGCGGATGGGATACGGCTTTGGCTACTGTAGAGCAATTACATGACAGCTTGAGTGCTCTGGAATTAGTCAATCAACTAGACAAGCGGAAAATACAAACGCTGCGCAAACAAAATAATGACCAACGTAAAGAAGTTGACAGGAAAATAAAGCTCATCGACAAAGAGAAGCTTGAGCAGTTGAAGTTGGAAGCAGATCGTATACAAAAAAGGCACGAACCGCTTCTTGCTAAATATATTGAACTCGGCAAAAAAGCGGCAGAAGCTAAGAAACGAAAAGATAAAAAATCTGCGCTGCGATATGATCTTGAACGAAATCGGATTAAGGTATCTTCAAGTGCGGCACGCAAAGAAATCAAGTCGAGTAGAGATACATTAACAGCCGCGAGGAAGCAAGCTTCTGCTAAAGCTAAGCTAGTCAGAGATGCACTGGAACCGATCCAAGCGATAAAGAAACAAATTACAGCCGAGAATAAGAAAATAGCAGTAATACATAAATCACAGAGTGCGGCCAATAAACGCTATCGTACATCGATTAAACAAGGAAACGCTTTGACCGCAGCTTTAGAAATAAATATTATCGTCGGAGAGCTTAATCGAGTTCAGGCTTCACAGAAGAAAATCTATGAATGGGAAGGCAGTATTCGGAATTTGATTCGTACGGCTGAAGGCAAGTTGTAAGTAGATTGAGGAGTACGCTTGCTAGATGAGATAAAAGCTGGGCTCATATAGAGTCCAGCTTGATTGCTGCATTCATGTTGTTTCAAACAGATGTTCTTTGAATAATTTGATAAGGAATTAATACTTTTTGATTGGATTTATTAATAATCAGCTCACATGCTTGTTCACCAACTTTCGTTAATTGATGATCAACTGTAGTAATTCCTAACCCTATACCAATCGGTTGATTCTCTTGACCGATAATCGCTAAATCTGTAGGAATCTCAAGATTGATCGATTTTGCATACAACTGAATGCCGCCAGCTACTTCATCTCCATTTGCAAAAATAGCAGAGGGTCTGTTTGGCAGATGCAGCAGTTTCTGAGCTGCTATATAGCCATCATCTAGACAGTTGCACCCCGTTATATAATAGTCCGCTTGAAACGTTCCAAATACCTTTTTATAGGCAGCTATTAAATGCTTTGTACTCATGCTTTCCGTTTCTCGCGCTGTTGTAAACGCAACATGTACATGTCCTTTATCTTTTAATAGCTGAAAGGCTTCTACATAGGATGTATACCTGTCTATATAAGAGCAGCCAATTGTAGGGTGGGGGGTAAAATCATACGATACGATCGATCCATAGTCTGAAAACGGAATGATTGCCTCCCAATCATTTGCTCTAGATGTTAAGATAATGCCGTCAATCTGTTTGTTTTTTAACTTAGCAAGATATTCAAGTTCTTTTGCTTTATTATACTGAGTCGGCAGAACAATAACCGTATAATCCTTTTCTGCGGCTTTGTTAAGAACGCCATTCAGTAATTGATCGAAGCATGCATTATTGTTGTACGGGATAATCAGGCCAATCATTCTAGTTTCGCCCCGAGTAAGATCAATAGCGCTTTGGTTAGGTGCGTAATTCAGTTCGTTAATGATCTTGAGTACTTTTGTACGTTTGTCATCTGAAACATATTTATGATTATTTAGAACTCTTGAAACGGTTGTAACCGAAACACCAGCCAATTTTGCTATATCATGAATATTCGCCATGGAAGTGAGCTCCTGTAAGTTGTGATGTAGTGAACTTTCATTCTATACGAGATTCGAGATTCATGTCGTGGAATAAGAATCATTTCATTTTATTTTAAAATATGAAATGGGTTTCAGGTCAATGAAGAGATCCAAGAAATTATGAAATAAATGCTGCGAAGAGCGTTATCGTAAGATTGCCTTTTGAAACAAATAGGGTGTAATGAACGTCAGTCTCATTAGAGGTGATGGAATGAAAAAGATGATTATTATTGGATTGACTGCGTTATGGTTATCTGCTTGCAGTGACTTGCAGGGATCAAATGGTCGTACGGATGAAAATTTCCCGAAAATTTCAAGACCTTATAATTCCGAACAAGCCATACAAAACGGAGATGTAGTGAATGTACATGGGCAACTTTCTAATATGGATAAGTGGCATCAATTTTTGAAAAACATCGAGGCAAATAAGGCAGATAAAGTACGTATTACTCAATACACCATTGAAGGCGATCCAATCTTCTACGAGCTTATTTATAATGGAGAGTCGATTCATTATACGTTTGATAACTCGATGGACGCATATGGTTCAAATCAGGGCAGACCAAGTACAACTTGCAAAGGAATGGGAACTAAGAAAAATGAGCAAGGAAATGAATATTATATATTAAAGGATTGCGATAATGAAACGGGTAAGACATTTTGGTTTCACAAGAAATAAACCATGATTAAAGAGAACGACATCGCTGCCGTTCTCTTTGTATTTATTTCACCTGTTTTTCATGGTTAATTAACCACTCTTTACGTGACAGGCCGCCTCCGTAACCTGTAAGGTCTCCGTTCGCGCTAATGATGCGATGACAGGGGACAACTATGGCGATTTGATTCGCTCCATTCGCTCGAGCTACAGCACGAAAGGCAGAAGGATTTCCTATCAGTGATGCTAATTCTGAGTAAGAGCGTGTTTCGCCCGCAGGTATTTGTCTTAATTGCTCCCATACTTGTAGCTGAAATGGAGAACCAAGATAATGGATGGGGGTTTGAAATTCAGTTCGTTCTCCTTCAAAATATTGATTCAGTTCCTGCTCAATAGAAAGAATCGGAGCTGTGGTCCCAGGTATAATAGCTGATTTTGTTCGCTGTCTAAGGCGTTCAACTTCACGTTCCAGCCCTCGGCGATCTACGAACTCTAACAGATAGAGCGCTTCTTCATCGGCAATGGCGATCATAGGACCTAATCGTGTATCCAACCATGTTGCTTTCAAAATACGAACGTTCTCAAGCGAACTTGGGGTTGAGCCCATAATGCGTGAAAATGCATCTCTGAATCCGCTGCTTGATTCATATCCAGCTGCTAATTGTGCTTCGATCACATGATCGCCTTCTCTTATTTGTTTCATCGCAATTCCCATGCGCCGCGCACGCGCGTATTCCACAAATGTCATTCCGAATCGCTTTTTAAATTGACGGCGCGCTGTTGAAGCATCAATCGACAACTGCTGTAAATCTGCATCTTTCCATCGTTTTTCCGGATTTGCTTCAATGGCTTCTACAAGCATGCGTACAACTGCTGATACATGGTTGGGGTGGGAAAGCGGGCGGCATCTTTTACATGGGCGAAAGGATGCAAGTAGCGCTTGTTTTGCCGTTTCAAAAAACTCACAATTTTCAAACTTTGGCTTTCTGGCTGGACATGTTGGACGGCAGAAGACACCAGTCGTTTTGACACCCACATAAAAAAGACCTTCATATTCCGAATTTTTATCAACTAAAGCTTGGTAATATTCACATTTACGTTCAGCTACAATCATTTTGCTCACCCTAATTTCAAATGGATTCGATCTAATTACGATCATTATATCCATCTTATGGAGTGCTGTCCGCCGAAAATCAGGCATTGATATTTTTAAAAGGAAGGACATGTATTGCTACGATGAAACGAATTATGCAGGCTGCATGCATCGCTTTAAACGCGGAGATTTTGGTTTACATAATATTAATTAGGTTAACGATTTAGCTTTTACATAAATAATGGTGGATAAGATAGGAATTCAGCTATGCAGCTCAAACTTGTGTTAACAAGCTCGTAATGTGGAGCAAAATGAATTGTGGAGTGGATTACACTTAGATTTCAATCGTGAAGCCGTTTTCGTGCGGTAATTTGCTCTAACGGTCGCGAGTGACGTTAATTACGCAAAATCGTGCTATGTAGTATTTTAACGGTCGTAGGAGCGCTTATTTTAGCAATATTGGAGAATGCCATCGCTTTTTCTGATAAATAAGCTAACTGGCATCCTTTACATTTCAATCGAAGCAAAATGCAAGCTGATAGCCTCCATGGCAACCGTTACGTTAATGCAATTGATCTTGCCATAGGAGTTCGGCGGTCCATGAAGATGCCAGCTTCCTTTTACGTACTTTTGTTACCATCTGCTGCTGGGCAGGGCAGGTTTTCTAATAGTTGAGCCGAACCTTGACTATGAAGGTTCGGCTCATTTTGTGCAGACTATGTATCGATCATTCATATGCGGTAGATTTTTAGACTTCGTTTGTCTTAGTCTTATTTTCTCTGGCCAAAAACCAGCCTAAAACCCCAGATACCGCTATCGCTCCAAGGACAATAGATATCTCGAAAGTATCAAAATAAAAATAGGACGTTAGTGAATTCTGAGCAGCACGCATACCAATCACCGTAACGTAAGACACGATAAAACCGATAACCGTGCCAAGCAATACGTATTTTACTTTGTTGTCTGCCAGCTTACGTGTTATGACTTTATAGCCAACGATGATGAAAAGCAATGGAAGGAGGGATAGTAATTTTTGAATGAAAGATGAATAAGGTACAAATATTGTGATATGCTCATCCAATAGCATATACAGCCAAACTCCGAATACACCTCCGACTGCAATGCCACGCACATTAATCATCTCATCATATTTGAAATAAAATATACTCACGAGAATAGTAAGTATGGGAAATGCAATCATTCCAATAGAGTAAACTAGAAAGCTAAGTGCAAAAGAATCTTGCGGTGTAGATGTACTGAAATAAAAGTTATCTAATAAAATAAGCGCGACTAGATAACTAGCTACAACCGTAACGAGGCTACCGAGCATAGCATATAAACTTCTCATTAGTTCCTCCTAATGTAATATGATAGTTGTATCATAAGCTGAGAATGTTTGGAAATAGAATTTTTAAGAATTATGTAACCTTACCCATAAAAATAAATGGATACACATTGAGTTATGGACCCGATAACGTTTATAATAAATCGAGTAAAAAGTATATTAGAAAAGGTGTCATGGATGAGCATATTAAATGTAGAGAAATTAAGCCACGGCTTTGGAGATCGTGCGATCTTCAAGGACGTTTCCTTCCGCCTGCTTAAAGGCGAGCACATTGGACTAATCGGCGCCAACGGCGAAGGTAAATCCACTTTTATGAATATTATTACTGGTAAGCTTCAGCCAGATGAAGGTAAGGTAGAATGGTCCAAGCGTATGCGTGTTGGATATTTGGATCAGCATGCTGTACTTACGAAGGGATCTTCCATTCGTGATATTTTAAGAAGTGCCTTCCAATATCTATTTGATCTGGAACAAGAAATGAATGACATGTACGGCAAGATGGGGGATGTAACGCCAGAAGAGTTGGAAAAGCTTCTTGAGGATGTCGGTACGATTCAAGATACGCTGACGAATCAAGATTTCTATCTCATCGATGCTAAAGTCGAAGAAACCGCTCGTGGACTTGGACTTAACGATATCGGATTGGATAAAGACGTTCATGACCTCAGTGGTGGACAACGTACGAAAGTATTGTTGGCGAAGCTATTGCTTGAAAAGCCAGATATTTTGCTACTGGACGAGCCGACGAACTATTTGGATGAGCAGCATATCGAATGGTTGAAACGCTACCTATTGGCGTATGAGAATGCATTTATTTTGATTTCACACGACATTCCGTTTCTTAACAGTGTAATTAACATGATTTATCATATGGAAAATCAAGAATTGAATCGCTATGTTGGCGACTATGATAAATTCCAGCAAGTGTACGAAATGAGAAAGCAGCAGCTTGAATCCGCTTATAAGCGTCAACAGCAAGAGATTGCTGAGTTGAAAGACTTCGTTGCGCGTAACAAGGCCAGTGTAGCGACGCGTAACATGGCGATGTCGAGACAGAAGAAGCTGGATAAGATGGATGTTATCGAGCTTGCTCAAGAAAAACCTAAGCCGCAATTCAATTTCAAGGATGCTAGAGCTTCAAGCAAGCTTATCTTTGAAACAAAGGATCTCGTTATCGGATATGACGAGCCGTTGTCTCGTCCGCTTAACCTTCGTATGGAACGCGGTCAAAAGATTGCATTTGTCGGTGCGAACGGTATCGGTAAGACGACGCTGCTGCGCAGCATTTTGGGCGAAATCAAAGCGATTTCCGGCTCTGTTGAGCTTGGAGAAAACTTGGAAATCGGCTATTTCCAACAGGAAATGAAAGAAGCAAACACGAACACTTGCATCGAAGAAATTTGGGGCGAGTTCCCAGCGTTCACACAATTCGAGGTACGTGCAGCGTTAGCGAAGTGCGGACTTACGACGAAGCATATAGAGAGTAAGATTCAGGTGCTTAGTGGTGGAGAGAAGGCCAAGGTACGTCTTTGCAAGCTAATCAACAATGAGACAAACTTGCTCGTACTCGATGAGCCGACGAACCACTTGGATGTAGATGCGAAGGATGAGCTGAAGCGTGCCTTGAAAGCATACAAAGGCAGCATCCTGCTCATTTCCCACGAACCTGAGTTCTATCGTGATGTTGTTACAGAGACATGGAATTGTGAATCTTGGACAACAAAAGTATTTTAATACATGTTAATAATGCCGGTTCTGTCGCAATTGATGCGATAGAACCGGTTTGTACTATCTACATATATACGGCTATTGATGCAACGTATTAAATACCAGCGTTCGAACTATTTGCATTTGATGAACGCTCTCTATTTATATGAAGTGCAAATCGACCTCTAAGAAACCACGAAAACTACCACTTAGCTCTGATGGAAAATGATAAATTCTCAAAGAAAGAAGCTTTTGATATATACGGTAATCATTGCGAATATATTGGAAGTGAGGCATTTTGCATCTATGGCAATGAGCGTTATAATAACCTCAACTTCATTTCGTTAACCGAAGAGTACAGGCTTAAAACTATTCAATACAACATTTAAATCTGTCTCTCGGAGAATGAAAGAAGTTTTACTAGCCGACATAATTGGGTATCAAATGGACAAGACTCCGCTATTTTGATTCGCATCGAGTTAGCCTGTTACAGTATACAAATACGCTGTATAATGGAGAAACTTCGTTTCAAGATAACGGATGAGCTAGTTAGGCAAGATAGGATTCAAAAACCGAAAGCCTGAGTATTTAGCTTTGTACGATTGTTAGAGCAATAAAATTCAGCAAGATCCATATGAGGTGGCTTATGAATGATGAGCAATGGAGGCAGGCGGAATACGCACTGTCTCGCATGGAAGTAATGAAGCAAGGAATGAACGACCCCGTAACCATTGAAGGGGAGTCTGATGAACTGCACTGCATCGGAATCGGTACGGATGCTGCCGTGTTTGTCCATGACCGGATGCCTCAATACGCATATAAGCTCTACGCAGCAGAGGCGCTCCCTAAGAAAGAAGCGGAAATTAGCGTGTACGAAGCGTTGAAAGGGAGCTCATTTTTCCCAGTCTATTACGGTGCTGGAAATCGATATGTAGTACTTAGTCACGAACGAGGGATCACGCTTTATGACTGCTTGCTCTTAGGTATACCAGTGCCTAGACAAGTTGTTGATGACGTGGAAGCAGCACGAGCATTTGTCCGTGAAAAAGGGTTGAATCCCCGAGATATTCACTTAAAAAATGTGCTGCTGCAGGACGGTCGAGGTAAAGTTCTCGATGTGTCTGAATATATTCAGCCTGGTAACGACAAGCGATGGGAGCATCTTGTATGGGCGTATGACAACGTCTATCCTTTGCTAGAAGGAGAGAAAATATCAAGCTGGCTGTTGGAAGCAGTGAAAAACGGATATTATCGTTTTGATCCAGCTAACGGTAGTTTACAGGATTTCGCGGAGCGCATTAGAAGGCTCTTTTTTGGAAAGTAAGATCGGGAGAATGATATTCGTAATTGGAAAATATCATAACTATCGATTCACGAACGAATTCGTTCAAAATTTAAATACATGCATGAGTAAAGATCCCCGCAGCGTAACATGCGGGGGTTTTCTTTTCCATTTATGAAATGCTGAAAAAATAGTATGTCATTATAGGCTTCGGGATAATCAAACATTATCAGTTATCACCGGAATACAACCTCAATATTTCTTCCGCATGCTTACGCATACCATCGATTAATTCCTGCGGTTCTAGCACACGCGCATGAGCTCCGAGTCTATAAAATAAAGGCATGGAAAAATTAATTTCACTCTTATCCATCATCATATCGATATGGCCTGTTCCATCTTCATGGATGACGACAGAGTCTTCAAAGTTAGGGATGCTTTTAAATTGACGGATACCTTCTGCTGATAACTGAACATACAGCCGAATCGGCTGCTTGACTTCATAAGAGCTAAACCACTCCTGTAAATTCATATATTCATCATGATTTTCTTCTGTCGATTCGATAGATCGAATACGATCTACACGAAATAGCAGCACCTTTTGCTTAGGATAATCATAAGCAGGCAAATACCATAAACCATCATGGGCGTATATCCCGATAGGACGGATATACTTTGTTGTCGTTCCTGATTTTGATTCGTATTGCATGTGTATATTTTGATTATGAATAGCAGCTTCAAGTACGTCTCTTAACAGTGGTGTATGTATTGTCCGTTTAGGAGCCCAAAACGCGATATATGAACGAATTTTATCGACTTTAGCTTTCGCGTCAGGCTGAAGCGAATTATATAATTTATGCGACACAGAGCTGATTTCTGCATCAAAAGGTAAATCGCGATAGTAGCGTAAGGACTGAAAGGAAAAGAAAATGGATACCGCTTCATCCTCTGTAAATAATATAGGCGGCAGCATTTTACTTGATAATACGGTGTATCCTCCGTGCCGTCCTTGTTCCGCGTAAATGGGTAAGCCCATATCACTTAAATCCAGTATATATCGATGTACCGTACGAACAGATATCTGAAATTCATCTGCGATTTCCTGTGCAGTAAACTTCTTTTTCGCACTGGCAAACAAGAGAATATCTAATAATCGCTTTGCTTTTGACAATTCGCTCACCTTTTCTTTATTTATCATGCCATTAGTTGTCATGTTTTATCGTTAGTATAGAGGATACCTGATGAATGTATCAACAATTAGGAACTTTCAAACAGCGAAAAGGAGACGGATGATATGTCACGCGAAATTATTTTGTATATTGCAACAAGTTTAGATGGATTTATTGCGAAAGAAGATGATGATTTGCAATGGCTAATGGAAACGGAAGCAGAGGAAGGCGATAACGGATACAACGAAATGTACCAATCGATCGATACGACGATTATGGGGAAACGCACGTATGATTGGGTTGTGGAAAATATCGAAACGTTTCCGTATATGGATAAAAAGAACTATGTCTTTTCAAAGACTGAAATAGGTTCCAATGAATATGTGGAATTCGTTAATGAAGATGTGGTCGAGTTTACGAGAAAGTTGAAAGCTCAAGATGGCTCAAAAATATGGATGATAGGGGGAGGCTTAATCCTTGATGCATTTATGAAGGAGAACTTAATTGATGAATATATCATAACGGTGACTCCTCACATCTTAGGTTCTGGCATTCCTTTATTTAAAGAGAAAAATCCACAAATTGATTTGCAGCTAGTCAGTACACGACGGACGGGGCAGTTTGTGGAAATGCACTATAAGGTGAAATAAATCGTATTCTCGCTCAAAAGGAAATCTCCATCTCCACTTCATCTGTGGTCATTGGAGGTTTCTTTGCGTATGTGAATAGGCGAATTGAAACGTAAAGCTTTATCTTCCCATTGAAAGAGGGAAATATAATAAAATATTGTATTGCCCTCACGTAGCGTCAATATAGTAAGCTAATGGAAGCGGGGGGTTATGTTAAGTAATCTTTATGAGGGGGATTCCACAGTGGTTGATAATCGTACCGTTATGGAGAATGGAAGATGCATAGAATGTGGAGCGAAGTCGGTAGATGGATTTTCCTGCTACGAACTGTTTGGTTTTCCACTTGTATGGGAGCACAATGACCCCGAATTATATGCCCTGCATTTCTGGCTTGTTTCATGTTATATGATACAGCATCCTTCTAACTACACAGAAGAAGGGTATCGTCTCACGGTTCAATTATTTTCGGAGGCTTACGATAATGATTGGGATACTGCGTATATTCTAAAAAGAAATCGAAAGATGGTCGCCACAATTGATAAAATATCAAATCCGCAACCGCATAAAGAACGAGTGCGAAAATTAAAATCTTGGTCTATGACGATTGAAAATATATACGCAGGCGGAGAAAAGAATGCTATCGCAAATATTATCAAATGGAAAGACTCGATTCGCAATGAATTAGATTATCCGATAAAGTAACAGACCGCCTTTCATAACAAATAGGTATCTATGTCTAGGTATCGTTTTGTATACTATACCACTTTGAAGTGCCTACTTTTATAAATGGATCATTTAGGGGATAATAAACACATTGATAATCATTTAAAAGTTAGTTACTTTCTATAGTATAGTAAGGGGTTGGAGAGCGTGGAAAAGTATCGTATTGATCAAAATAAAGGTATAGAATTTGGTCTTTTTACACTAGGAGAGCATACTCCAGATCCACATACAGGTGAACGAATATCTGCTGAACAGCGAATCCATCAAATTATTGAGTCAGCGAAGCTGGCGGAGCAAGCGGGCGTAGATGTTTTTGGTGTTGGGGAAAGTCATCAAGAGTATTTCGCATCACAAGCTCATTCTGTTATTTTAGGCGCAATCGCACAAGCAACTGAAAAAATAAAAATCATAAGTGCTTCTACCATAATCAGTACCTCTGATCCTGTACGTGTATATGAAGACTTTGCAACGATTGATTTGATATCAAAAGGGCGTACAGAAATTGTAGCGGGACGGGCATCACGAGTAGGTCTTTTCAAATTGTTAGGGTATGAATTGCACAATTATGAAGAATTATTTGAAGAGAAATTTGATCTGTTGAACCTGATTAATGAACAGGAAACGGTGAACTGGAAGGGACAATTCCGTGCTAAGCTGCATGATGCTAAGGTTCTGCCTCGACCAAAGCTCGGTTCGATGCCAATCTGGCGTGCAGTTGGCGGCTCTCCAGGCAGTGCAATTAAAGCGGGTCGTGCGGGAGTTCCTATGACACTTGCGACACTAGGTGGTCCAGCAACAAGTTTCAAACATGCTGTGGATGCTTATCGAAATGCTGCAGCAGAGAGTGGATATGATCCACAAACCCTTCCTGTTGCCATTACAGGTTTGTTCTACGCGGCTGAATCTACGCAGAAAGCGCTAAGTGAGTATTATCCATATGTAAACTCAGGCATTACATTGGCAAATGGACGGGGATACCCGAAACAGCAGTTTGCTCAAGGTGCAGACAAGCGAGATACGCTTGTGTTGGGCAGCCCACAAGAAATCATCGAGAAAATCCTTTATCAACATGAGATATTTGGACATCAGCGATATTTGGCGCAGCTAGACTTTGGCGGTGTTCCATTCGATAAAGTGATGAAAAATATTGAATTGATTGGCACGGAAATACTGCCGGCTGTTAAAAAATATACAGCCAAATAATTGGAGGCCTTTGCTATGAAAATTGTCGGTTTATCTGGTTCGATCGTAGGGTCGAAAACACGTACCGCTATGGATTATACGATTAAGACATTGTCTGAGAAATATCCAGATGTTGAAGTTACCTTAATTGACCTTGCTGAGTATTCGGTCCAATTCAGTGATGGACGTGACTATAGGGAGTATGATGGCGATACCGCTTATGTAACGAAAACGATTATGGAAGCTGACGCGATCATTATAGGAACACCTATTTTTCAATCATCCATTCCAGCGACGTTGAAAAATATTTTCGATTTACTTCCTGTTAATGCTTTTCGCGATAAAATCGTTAGTATGCTGGTCACTGCGGGTACATCGAAGCATTATCTCATTCCGGAGCTGCATCTTAAGCCGATTCTTGCTTATATGAAAGCACAAATGGTTCAAACGTATGTATTTATTGAAGAACAAGATTTCCAACGGAAAGAAATTGTGAATGACGATGTTCTATTCCGCATTGAACGTTTGGTGGAGGACACAGTCGTGTTGACTGAAACCTTTACGAACATTCGTGAGCAAAACGAAGCCAAGTATGATTTCTAAAAGGCTAATGAAGTGGAGCACCATGTAAACGACATAACTGAAATATCGATTGCAGACATAAGAAGGTAATAAGAAAAGAGGGGCAACTGTGACGATAGCCTCTCTTTTGTGCGGCTGCTAACATCAGCCATCTTATTTTATTACATGCTGCTTTGCTGTGCTTCTTGCATCTCTTGCTTCTTTTGAAGCTTACGCAAATTATGACTGTGACCCCATTCATGCATAGCTTCTAAAATTGGCTCCAAACTTTTGCCGTACTCCGTTATCGAATACTCCACTTTTGGTGGGACCTGTGGATATATTTTCCGTATAATAATTTCTTCTTCTTCTAATTCACGAAGCTGCTGCGTTAACATTTTCTGAGTGATGCCTGGCATATCACGTTTCAATTCGTTAAATCTTTTCGTTCCAGAATGGAGCAGATGCAGCAATATGATAGGTTTCCATTTGCCGACTAATATCCCCAACGCCTCATCGACGCGGCATAATTCGGGCTGCTTCTCCATTACACACCTCCGCTAAGTATCTATTTGTATACTATACCACTTAAACGTATGTACATCCATAAATCACAGTAGCAACGACGTAGTAAGAGCTTGCTAATCGTACGAACTCTTATTAGAGTCATTGTATAAGCATTCATATGAGAACCTTTAGAATTGACGTGTTTTGAGTTCAATGTACATGACTATATGTAGCGTAAAAATGCTTAGCGGTGGACATTAAGTTATTGGAGGACTCAGCAATGATAGAAGCTATGAAAATGTGGATTCAACGTTGGGAAGTAATCATAAGTCAGATCGAGCAACAAGGTGCGAATGTGCATCCTTTAGCCGTTCAACCTGGTGCAGCTGAAGAGGAGATCAAGGAAGTAGAGGAGCGAATAGGCATTCCGCTTCCGTCCGTATTCCGCGAATTATTGAAACAGGGGGCATCAGAAGTAGGTGTGTATTGGTCTCTGCCTGATGAGGCCATGCTTCCTGAAGAGCTAAAAGAAAAGCCCTCTGGCGATTTTGGCTGGAGCTTGAGAGGGCTGGATTGGCCCTATTTCGGTGGTGATGAGGATGACCCAGATGAACGCTGCTATTTGCAGTTTTACACAGCGGGAAACGGGGATGCATTACTAATCAAAATTGATGACGGTAAGGCAGATCCTGCTGTCTGGTACTGGGGACATGAGGATGGAGAGTTCGATTTATTAGCGCCCAGCTTTACCGAGTACGTCGAACGAGTGACGAGACTGGGCTGTATCGGTACAGATTGCGGGCAGCATCGACCATTTCTCAGGGAAGATGGCCTAGATCTACGATGCTCTAACGCTCAAGTATGGTTGAAGTGGCTTGATCGTTTCTTAACACTTACGTTAGAGCAGGCATCCGCAAATCTGGAAATGCTGCTTGAGTACGCTTCGATGCATGGAGCAGACGATCCAGATATCCAGGATGCGTTCGCGCGATTCGACCGATCCGAGGTATGCAGCCATTTAATATCTAAGTTGGAGCAAACGCTGCGGGCAGACCACCAGCAAGCTTGGGGTGAGATTATCGTGCGTGTATGTGCTTCTGAAGCTGTCAATTGGGTAAGATCGCTGTGGCATGGTGATGAGACATTCGCAGCGCAGACACGGGACTATTTAACCGCGCATTGTTTGCCTGAGGAAGAGGGTCTAACACTTGTGATTCGAGATATAGAAAGCCGTGAGGAGAAAGGATCTATTTATCCATACACGGCCTTACATAGATTGCGACATTTCCGCAATAGGAGCGTCATAAGTTGGATGAAGCCTTATGTCGCTTTTCCAATTGACGGTTGGGATTTGCTGCTGGCTGAATCGCAGCCAAGTGCGGAAGACTTGCTGGATTGGCTGAGCGGGAGCGATGCCGAGCGACAAACTGCGGTACATGCGATATGCAAGATGATGAAGCAGCAAACCGTTCCTACGACTCTGGTACATGTGCAGCAATGGGAGCAGCTACTTTCTTATTGGCGTGACAAGGAAATTTTGCGGAACAATAAACGAGTGTTTGATGAGGCTATCTCGGGGCTGTGCAGTTGGAATGCTTCCTAATTTTCTCTCAAACCAATCTTAATCACATGTCAGAAAAGGACACTCTTTATGAGCGTCCTTTTATTTTTTCCTTTTCTGGGAAAAGTAACGGTAACACTTGTTATAAGGACAGCAGCTTAGAGGTGACTGATGTATGGTATTTTCCAGTATCGTATTCCTATTTTTATTTTTGCCAGGTGTACTAACCATTTACTATGGGTTGTTGAGAGGCCGTCAGGCACGAAACATCTTTTTACTACTTGCGAGCTTGGTATTCTACGCATGGGGAGAACCTGTCTATGTACTGCTCATGATCGCGAGCTTTATGGGGAATTACGTCTTTGGCTTATGGGTACATGCCTATAGAGAGCAGAAGCAAGTAAGCCATATTGTCATCACGGTGATGCTTATTTATAACCTAGGTATTTTAGGTGTATTTAAATACTTGGGTTTTGCAATCGGGATTATAAATAACATGTTTCAAATGGATTTAGCGGTACCTCATTTAACGCTGCCAATTGGTATTTCATTTTACACCTTTCAAGGGATATCCTATGTCATCGATATTTATCGGCGTGATGCTGAGCCATTAACGAATCCGCTCGATGTGGGTTTGTACATTGCTTTATTTATGCAGCTCGTTGCTGGCCCCATTGTGCGTTTTAAGACGGTTGCTAAGCAGATTTATGGAAGATGCGAAAATGAGAGTGATTTTGTCAAAGGGATCGGCCGTTTTATAGAGGGATTGGCTGTAAAGGTGCTGCTTGCCAATAACTTTGCGCTGCTCGCTGACACTGCATTCAGCCTTGAGGGATATAGGCTGTCCGTTATGCTTGCTTGGATGGGAGCTGTAGCGTATGGCTTGCAAATCTTCTTCGATTTTTCCGGTTATTCTGCTATGGCGATCGGACTTGCTAACATGTTTGGTTTTCACTTTGAAGAAAACTTTAATGTTCCGTATATTTCTCGTACCATTTCGGAATTTTGGCGCAGATGGCATATCTCTTTAGGAACTTGGTTCAGAGATAACGTGTACATACCGTTAGGCGGCAGCAGAGTGTCAAAATGGAAAGTAGTTCGCAATTTGTTCGTTGTATGGTTTTTGACAGGACTGTGGCATGGTGCAAACTGGACATTTTTGGTTTGGGGGCTGTATTTTTTCTTTTTTATCATGCTTGAGAAAATATTCGGATTGGAAGGTTATTTTGCAAAATATCGGGCGTTAGGGCATTTGTATGTCATTGTTGTCGTTCTTTTTGGATGGGTGTTATTTAGAGCGAATAGCATTACCCATGCGTTTGAATATATCCAATCCATGCTTGGTATGAACGGAAATGCAGCAGTAGGAGATGAAGCGATCTTTTATTTTCGTGAATATGTGATCTTGTTTATGATTGGCATCATCAGCTGTTTACCGCTTAAGAAGTGGGTATTGGAACGACACATGAATTGGATGGGTCCTGCTGTTAGCTACACGTATCCAGTGGTTATGGCAGTGCTTTTACTCTTCTCGATTGCTTATTTGGTTAAAGGGAGCTACAATCCATTCATTTATTTTAATTTTTAATGTAAGGAGAAGGAACCTATGGTTATGGAGCAAGAAGAACAGGAGAAGGAACAGTCTACTCGAAATCGTTTTAGAAATCGACTCATCATTATGTTGTTCTGTTTGTTTTTATCCCTCAGTGGCTTGTTCACAATCATAGGAAATGCGAAAAAATTAAGTTCCATGGTAAAGGCGGTTCTGAAGGAAAATGCTGCGTCTACCCACGAATTTGATGGTAGGATCGGTAAATTAACAAAAGGGATCGAGGAGAATATTTCAAGTGGCTTTATAGCGAAGGAGAAATACATTGATTTGGTTGGCCTTGCAGACCGAATGTTAGGCAAGCAATATATTAACGATGTGGACCCAAAGAAAAATATCGTAAAGGATAATCACGGCTTACTTCACTTTTTGACACGGAGGATGAAAACGAAAGAAGTGACAGATCAGCTTGCCCATTTAAATGAATGGTTGAAGATCAAGCATATCCCGCTTCTTTATGTACAAACTCCATTAAAGGTCAAACCTAGATTTACACAACTGCCGCCATCTATCGAGGATTTCTCCAATTCCAACTCTAATACCTTTTTAGCTGGATTATCGACAGGCGGTGTAGATTATGTTGATCTAAGGAGCGAGGCTAGCAGAGCGCAGATGAATCCTGCGCTAATGTTTTATCGTACCGATCATCATTGGACAAACCAAACGGCGTTCTGGGCTGTCCGCAAAGTGGTTGAGAAGCTGGATGAAGATTACGGCCTAAGTTTAGATCCAGACCGTTTCTATACAGATCCAGCTAATTTCACCTATAGGACCTATGAACATGTCTTTTTAGGTTCGCAAGGAAGACGCGTAGGCAAGTATTATGGGGGTGTCGATGATTACACGTTGATTGCACCTGATTTTGCGACAAAGTATAAGATCGGCATCAACAAGAATGGGCGCTCTTTGTCGATAAGGGAAGGGAGCTTTGCAGACACCATACTTGCCAAAGAACTATTGGATATGTCCAGTTCTGTATACAAAAACCGCTATGCAGCTTACTTTGGCGCAGATTATCGTGAAGTTCAAATAACAAATCAAAATGCGCAAAATCAATTGAAAATGGTGATTGTCAAGGATTCTTTTGGCCTGCCTTTTACTGCATTTTTGTCTACCATGGTCAATGAAATTCGGATGATTGATTTACGTTACTTCTCTCATGAACAGTTACTAGCTTACATTAACGATTTTCATCCTGATGCTGTGCTGTTTGTGTATAAAGGGATCGGAATACGTTATAATCTGATTACCGAGATTTTGAGGATGTCACGCAGCTTCGTTCAGGAATAGAGTTGATTTGAGGTGATGATGGTGCGAAGTAAACAAGAAATGATGGATGTAGGCATGCAATTTGCGCGCAACTGTGAACAAATTAGAATGTTTACACTGGAAGGTTCACTAACAAATGTGAATATACCACCAGACGAGTTTCAGGATTATGATTTTAGTTATTTTGTAACGGACATGGACTATTTCAAGAAAAATGATGACTGGCTAGACTATTTTGGTCAACGAATTATTTTACAAAAGCCAGAAGATATGGAATTGTTTCCTGCTGAACTAGGGAACTGGTTCTCCTACCTCATGATCTTTGAGGATGGAACGAAGATGGATCTGACGCTTATTCCTCTTGAGGAATACAAGGACTATTTTGCAAATAGCGATGGACTAGTTGAAGTATTATTGGACAAAGATAACCTTATCCAAGAGCCTGTCATTCCCACGGACAGCATGTATCATATTCAAAAGCCTAGTCAGCGCTCCTTTGATGACTGTTGTAATGAGTTCTGGATGTCATCGACTTATGTAGCGAAAGGTTTAGCCAGAAATGAAAGTTTATTTGCGGCCGATATGATGAATCAGGTTTTCCGTCCACAGTTACTTACGATGCTCCGTTGGAAGGTAGGGATAGAGACAGGCTTTTCGTTAAGTGTAGGGAAGTCAGATAAATTTTTGATGAAATATGTAAGTGATGAAGTTTGGGTTAGGCTGCTATCTACATATGACATGAGTTCTCAATCGAAAATGTGGGAAGCGCTTTATACAAGCTGTGATTTATTCAGGGAAACGTCTCAATTAATCGCAGCACAACTAGGATACAGCTATTCTGATTATGATGAAAAAGTAAGCACTTATTTGGATCGTATTCGTCAACAATATGCCTAACAAGTATATTTGCATCGTCAACAGTGCACCTTGTAGTTAGAGGTGGTTTTTTATTATTGTTTGTTTTGAAAGAACATGTAGCAGCGCAATATTAGGTTGAAAAGAAATGCGTAGTTGACAGAAGATAGGATGCACATTATATTAAATGCATGCACATGCATGTAACTTCAATGACCACGATATATATAATTTTGATATAAGAGGAGAGTTATCATGGATCATTTATTTACCCCTTACGAATTAAAGGATTTGAAATTGAAAAACCGCGTCGTTATGCCTCCGATGTGTCAATATTCTGTCACGAACAAAGACGGGATCGCAACCGATTGGCATTACAATCATTATGTGAGTAGAGCTATTGGCGGAACGGGATTAATTATTATCGAAATGACCGATGTTGAGCCAGATGGACGAATTTCCGATTATGATCTTGGTATATGGTCTGATGATCATATTGCGCCATTGGCAAAAATAGTGGAGGCTTGCCACGCTTATGGGGCAAAAGTAGGTATTCAAATTGCCCATGCAGGACGTAAAGCAGAAGATGCGGAAGTTCCTGTAGCGCCATCAGCGATTCCATTCGGTCCTGAATCTAAAACGCCTAGAGAATTGACGACTGTAGAAGTGAAGGAAATGGTCGAGAAATTCAGACTGGGTGTAGAACGTGCTGTCAAAGCGGGATTTGATGTCATCGAGCTTCACGGTGCACATGGTTATCTGATACATCAGTTCCACTCGCCATTATCAAACCAGCGCACAGATGAATATGGAAAGGATGTAACACTGTTCGGTCGTGAAGTTATACGTGCAGCGAAAAGTGTAATGCCCGAAGAAATGCCCTTGATCATGCGTATTTCCGCTAGAGAATATGTACAGGGTGGATACGGAATTGAGGAAAGCTTACGCTTCAGCAAAGCGTATCAAGAAGCAGGGGCAGACATTTTCCATATCAGTACTGGAGGCGAAGGTTCAATTGGGGTAGGACCAATTGCAATGAATGACAAACCAGGGTCCCATGCTGCCTACCAAGTGCCATTTGCAAGAACGATCAAGCATCAGCTAAACGTTCCTGTTATTGCAGTTGGCAGATTGGATGAGCCAGCACTTGCGGATGCAGTCATTGGCAATGAAGATGCAGATCTCGTTGCAGTAGGGCGAGGGATGCTGAGAAATCCATACTGGACGCTAGAGGCAGCTCACCAACTTCATAAACAGACGGATGTTCCTCGACAATATCAATTCGGATTTCCTAAATGGAACAAATAAAGTTGCAGTTAAAATTATTGAGAGACCAGTCAATTCGTTTTGACGGTCTCTTTTTATAACAGGGACCACTTACAAGCGCTATCCAATCGATTCTACTTGACGGTTGATGTTATAATTTGTACAGGTAAGATAGAGTGAATATATTGATCAGCAGCTTGACGCTCAGGAAGGAACTATGAGATGGACAACGTTCTTAACAATGACTTGATATCGAATTGGCTGACCCTAACACAAATACAAATGAACGTAGCCAATGAATTGGAAGCGCATTTGCAGGCGAATTATCAGCTGTCATTAAAAGAATTTTATTTGCTATTATCGCTGTCTGAGGCTCCAGGCAAGAAACTAAAGCTGCAGCAGCTAGAATCCATGGTTGGACTAAGTCAAAGCGCCGTATCCAGACTTGTAAGCCGCTTTGAAGCCAAAGGTTGTGGAGCACTGCAACGAATTAGCTGTGATGATGATCGCAGAAGCATATACACTTCACTAACCCCATACGGTCAAGACAAGATTGACAGGGCGTTAGCAGCGTTTGAAGAAATTCTGTTATCTATCTTCCCTGAGCAGCAAGTAGAGCAATTGCTGCAACAGATGTTACATTTTAAGCAGAGCAAGTCTGAGTAAAGCCCAGTATGGGCTTTTTTTATAGGTAAAGGTATTGGAACGGTTTATTCTATCAATCCCAATGCCTCATAAATGTGCTGTGAGACGACTCCATCTTGTATCATACGCTGGTCGCGTTGGAATTTCTTCAAGGCTGATGTTGTGCTGGCACGAAATTTTCCGTTGCATATCCCGTCAAAATATCCTGCGCTCTTCAAGCGGCTTTGAATCAGCAGTACATCTCCGCCAACATCACCCTCTGCTAAATCCCGAGGACTATCTTTTGGAGCTCCCAATACATGGCCATAAATAGTTACCTTCGTACCAATCGGAATCATTTCATACAGCTCAAGAACATCACGATTAAACATACGAATGCAACCGTGGCTCATATGTTGGCCAATGGAGTACGGCTTATTCGTGCCATGAATGCCATAGTTGCCCCAAGGAACGTTTAACCCCAGCCATCTTGGACCAAAGGAAGGTCCCCAGTCTGTTCCCTTATAAGTAATGTAATATACGCCAATAGGAGTAGGGGTCGATGGGTTTCCTACAGCAACGGGATACGCTTTAATTTGCTGGCCTCGTACTCGAACAATCAAACGATTTCTTTGCGGATATACTTCGATCGTATAAATAGATTGTTCTGCTGCGATTGGCCGTAACGGGTAGGCATATGCAGCGATGGGGCTAATTGCTAAAATGATGCTTATGATAATAATAAAAAAAGCAATGGATCGAAGTGGAAAGTAGATAGTTTGCATTTTTTCACCACAATTCAGGTATATAGATACTTTTCTAGATTGTCCCAATATTCGACATTCATGCGCTTCTTGGAGCCATGTTTATTTCCCTAGATTCACCAATATGAGTTATGGCAGAATGGAAAAAGTTCGATACAAGAGCGACTATTCCTTATGTGCAGTCACTAAGCCCTGGGTATAAGGGTATACGACCTGTTGATTATGGTGCGGAGCACCGGCTTGATTTTTGGAAGAGCATGACTCCATAGTAAGCTATGATAGGATGCGAATTCATCATAAAACCGAACATTTGCTTACTCATTGTTGTGAAAATGAAGCAGTAAGAGTATAGGAGGATGGGAGGAACTTATGAGCAATTACCGATTCATGTTAAAAGAGCAATACGGTATAGAAGCGACTGAAATAACCACACAGCAAGGAGGTTGGTCGGCACTAGCTTACAAAGTACACAGCAACCAGAATTACTATTTTCTCAAAGTATATGAAAAATCGAGAGCATCCACGCCTAAATGGACCGCTTTAATTGACCAATATGTGCCCATCATCCAATGGCTTGCGCATCATACCGATCTACAAAGGAAAATTCCAATTCCTATATTAACGAAGAACTCAACCTACAAATATGAAGATGATAGCGGGGTTTATCAGCTATTTGCCTATATTGAAGGCACGACAATTGGTCAGTCTCCTTTAAGCCACGTTCAAATTCGTCAGCTTGCAGAAATGGTCTCAGAGCTGCATCGTCATGGGGAAGAGATTCCGATGGATACAGATGCGATAAAGGAAGATTTTAAAATTCCTTACTTGCCGGCATTGAAAGAAGCGCTGGCTCAAGATGCCAATAGAACGCTAAGTGATGTTAAGGAATTAGTAGCTCCGTATTTAGAAACCATGCAGCATCAAATCGCTGCTTTAGAAGGGCTATCTTATACATTACAATCTAGCAATATGAAAATGAGGCTATGCCATACGGATATTCATAATTGGAATTTGATGCAATCTAATGATGAACTGATTCTTATTGATTGGGAAGGGTTGAAATTGGCGCCAGTAGAAGCTGATTTGATGTTCTTAGTGGATGAGCCTTATTTTGATGAATTTATGGCTGGCTATGTAAAGATACATTCACATTTCACGATCAATCACGATGCGTTGATGTTTTATCAACTACGACGCAAGCTTGAAGACATTTGGGAATTTATTGAGCAGATTTTATATGATGACCTGCCAGAGCAAGATAGAGTAGAGGTGCTCAGCAGCATAAAGAAAGAACTGGAAGGAATTTTTTAATGCTCGCTTCAACTGAACGCTGCAGACAATGAACGGTATAACAAACAGCCCAGAACTCTAATGTTCCAGGCTGTTTGTTATGAATTCCGTTAGTTTTACTAACGGAGTTGAGTACATCGAATCTCGTCTATACACGAAATAAATTTCCAAATTTCTATATTCCTCTGGTATCCGATGAGAAGTAATCAATCCCGTCTCTTCATCCCTACTAATCGCCGACTTGGGCAGCAATGAAACACCGAGACCTGAGCGCACTCCATTTAAAATGACTTCCAACGTTCCAAACTCCATCATTTGATAAGTAACAATCCCATGTTCCTGTAGAAATTGCTCCGCTTTTGCACGATGCGTGCATCCAACATCAAAAAACAGCATTGGCTTTCTAAGCAGTTGGTGCAGATTACATGTATCTGGTTGAGAAATGAAAACTAACTCATCTTCAAAGGCAGGAATACATTGAATATCTGCGTCTTCTATAGGTCCATAGACAAATGCTCCATCAAGTTCATATTTAAGCACCTTCTGTAGGAGATTGTGAGTTCCACCTGTTACTAGGGAAAGCTCAACATCCGGGTAGAGGGAGTGATAATCGATGAAAAGTGGAGCAAGCTGTGCAGCGGCTGTCGTTTCGATTGAGCCTATGCGTAATGGTCCACTAGGATGCTCTGTAAATTGTGAAGATTTCACTGCTTCATCAACTAGATTTAAAATTTTGTCCGCATATTTTAGCAAATTTTCACCTGCAGGCGTTAAAGTCATCCCACGATTCGAGCGACGGAATAAAGGGATTTTTAATTGCGACTCCAAATATTGAATGCGGTTTGTCACATTAGACTGCACATAATTCAGAACCTCCGCTGCCTTTGTTATGCTGCCTTCACGAGCCACGGTTTGAAATATTTTCAAGTCCTTCGTCTCCATCTTCTGTCACCTGCCTAGTATGATTTTTTCAGATAGTCACGTTCTATTCCATTCATTTTACTGAAACAAATACGCTAAGTACAATTTTTAATAGATACACAGAGTCCCAATTAGGAGGAGAGAAGATGAAAGCAATCGTTCATGCCAACAGCGTCGGTTTGCAAGGTATAACTTATCAAGATCATGTTGAAAGGCAGCCAAGCTATGGCGAAGTGAAAGTTAAGTTGAAAGCAGCAGGTTTGAACCATAGAGATTTGTTTATTATGGATGACCGCAAGGAAGGAGAGGGTCCTTTGATCATCGGTTCAGACGGTGCAGGCATCATCGAAGCAATAGGAGAAGGTGTGTCTGAGCTTAGAATAGGGGCGGATGTAATTATCAATCCTTGTATAGGATGGGACGTTACAGACGAAGTTCCATCTGTGCCAGCTATACTAGGAGGCCCTACGGATGGAACATTAGCCGAATATGTAATCGTTCCAGCTCGTAATGTCTTCAGCAAACCGGCCTACTTGTCATGGGAAGAGGCAGGGGTGTTACCATTAGCTGCACTAACAGCTTATCGAGCACTCTTCACGAGAGGACAATTACAGCAAGGTGAGCATGTGCTTATTCCTGGAATTGGTGGTGGAGTAGCCACTTATGCGATGCTTATGGCGCTAGCCGTAGGGGCGAAAGTCAGTGTAACCTCACGAAGTGAATCTAAACGACAAGCTGCGCGCACATATGGGGCTCATCATGCATTTGACAGTCATAGTAAATGGAAGAAAATGGTTGATTGTAACCATGTAGACCTTATCCTAGATAGCATTGGCCCAGCAGCATTTCAACAATATTTCGATGTCATTAAACCAAATGGACGTATCGTCATGTTTGGAGCAAGTTCAGGGGATCGAATAGAGCTACCAGTCAGAGATATATTTTTTCCTCAAATCAACATCATAGGCACTTCAATGGGCAGCAGCGAAGAGTTCGTGGAAATGCTTCAATTTATGGAACGTCACTCGATTCATCCTATTATGGATAAAGTATATCCTTTGCAAGATACGGTTCAAGCCTTTTATCGAATGAAGCAAGGAGAGCAGTTAGGCAACATTGGAATCCGAATAGATTGATCCTGATAGGTGATTGTTACGATAATATCCATTTTTGAGGTAGTGCAACAACTATATTTTTCACAGAAGTAGTTCATCATTAATATCAATGTAGGAGCGGTACCTGTACAGGTACGAAAATGAATTCTCATAACGAACGGGAGGAACACATGAATGACCATTTTCCATACAACGGATGCTACCTTTAAAAAGGACATAAAAAGCAAGGGTTATACGTTGGTGAATTTCTGGGCACCTTGGTGTGCGCCGTGCCGCTCACTTGCTCCTATACTTGAAACGTTTGCTCACAATCATAGCAGTGAAATCAAAGTACTCAAAGTAAATGTTGATGAGCAATCCGAATTGCCAAGCAAATTCGCGGTTAAAGGTCTTCCAACTACGATTTTATTCAAAAACGGCAAGCAGGTAGAAAAAATAATTGGACTTGTTAGTACGGAAAAGCTGCAGCAATTTCTCTCCGTTCATAAGAAATAGACAGTCGGAATGTAGAGTAGTTGATGTCAATGGATGTTGCTAGTCTTGGACGGCAGCTGCTGTTGTGCATAAAATCCCGTCGGTATGGAGCTTACATCCATCCGGGCGGGATTTTTATTTTGAGAAACTTGACTACTGGTAAAAATTGATCTATATTCTTACTGACCAATTGGTTAGTAAGTGAGTGGGAGGTGGGGGATTGCCTTTACAACGATATGACAAAGAGAAGGTGCTAGAGGCTTGTATGTCTGTGTTTGCGCAGCATGGATATAAAAATACCTCAACAATCATGTTGGCGGAGGCAGCTGATATTTCGAAAGCTTTGATCTTTCATCATTTCAAAAGCAAAAAGAATCTGTACCTTAGCCTAATGGAGCATTGCATCACAAAAATTCGGTTTAAGCTTGGTGTGGACGCTATTATTGAGCATGGTAATTTTTTTGAAGTAATCGAGAAGATTACGCTTTTAAAGTTCGACTACTATCGGAAGTATCCAACTGAATATAAGTTTGTATTTGAGGCTTTTTATGCCGTACCGGAGGAATTAAAGAAAGAGATTGAAGAGAGATATGGCATAGGATCTGCAGAGCGGTATCAACTTTTAGAACAATTATTTGAAAAGGTTCCACTTAAAGACGGTGTAGACCGTAATCATGCCTTTGAACTTCTCATGATTGCAATCGAGCATTTCGATAAGAAATTTATATCGGAAGTCACAGATATCGAGGCAATTGATGAAGAGTATGGTCCGAATTTTTTAAAAGAAATGAATCTTTACCATCGAATGATTCGCCTAGGAATTGCAAAGTGAAGCTAGCTCTAGTGTACTTATCCTTTATTTATGAAAGGGGTATTCCCATGAGACAGTTTACGAGCGCCGAATTTATTTCTCCTGAAAATATGCGTGATTTTAGTTCTCTCTACAAAAAACTTACCGAAACAGGTGAACCGATCCATCGAATGGATGACTTTTTTGGTATGGGAGCAGCATGGATTGTTCATAGTCATGATGATGTAGCCAGGATCCTCAAAGACCCTCGTTTTGTGATAAATATGAAACATCTCGCTTCGAATACTCCAAATTCAGAAAGTTCAACGATTCAATCACTGGTCGAAAAGTTGCAAAGCATGCCAAATATGATTACTGTGGATCCACCTGATCATACTCGTTTGCGCAGATTAGCCTCCAAAGCATTTACTCCCCGTATGGTCGAGGAATTGCAACCTCGTATCCAACAAATCGCAGATGAGTTATTGGATGCTGTACAGGCACGCGGGCAGATGAATATTGTTGAAGATTATGCGTATCCGCTTCCCATTAAGGTTATATCTGAAATGTTGGGAGTCCCTGCCTCTGACCATACTCGATTCCGTGAATGGACAAAAACAATTAGTAATTCTTCTTTGGATCCGAGCAAATTAAATGAAGTCGAGAGCGCGTTGGAAGCATTTATGGAATACATCAAAACATTGGTGGAAGAGAAACGAAAAAAGCCTAGCAATGATGTAATAAGCAGCTTGATTCAAGCATACGAAGATGGGGACCAGTTCACTGAAAATGAAATTATATCCACGATATGGCTTCTCATTACCGCTGGTCACGAAACGACGGTTCATCTTATTACAAATGGTACTTTAGCTCTCTTGCAGCACCCCGAACAAATGAACCAACTCCTTAATGACTCTTCTTTATTGCCAAGCGCGGTTGAGGAAATGCTGCGTTATGCTGGTCCTGTCATGTTTGGTATGAGGATTGCCGGTGAGGATCTGGTCCTTCATGGTCAGGAAGTTCGCAAAGGTGAAGTAGTTGTCCTTTCTATTGCTGCAGCCCATTTAGAAGCAAGTAAGTTTGAAAATGCGGCGGAATTCAACATTACACGTGAAGAGAACGATCATCTTGCATTCGGAAAGGGGATCCACTTCTGTCTGGGTGCGCCATTAGCTCGTCTAGAAGGGAAAATTGCTTTTGGTACGCTGCTGCGGAGATGTCCTAATATGCGCTTAGCAGTCGAACCGGAACAATTAGTATTTAAACATAATTCAATGCGTTCACTTGAGAGCCTGCCAGTTGTATTTTAAAAGGCTGCGTACTCATAACGGTTGTTGTAAGATACGATTGATGATGACGTCAAATCAGATTAGACTTTAAAATTGAATTAAGTATTTGGTGATAAGAGTAGGGTCGGATGACGTTAAGTCGTTCGGCCCTTTTAGGTGATGGTGATTGAAGATATGCATGTTCTTATTTCCATTGAAATTGCTATGAAAATGTATTCCAGTAGAGCCCGTTCTCTATTATACTGAATTCACTAGGCGCATCGTTCTACTAGGCTTTACAAGGCTAAGAGGAATAGCCGTGTTTAGATATGGTTTGCAAAGGATTGCTAGTGCTAAAGGTATAAACAAATTATGGGGTGAACAAATTGTATGATTAGAAAATGTTCAATGTTGTTAATTTTAGTACTTGTTCTTCAGCTTGTTCCTGTTGAAAATATGTTTAGAGAAGTACAGGCATCGGGGGGGATGACAACGTACACGATGAAACCAGTTGCTGCGGGATTTCAAGATAATAGTGGATATTATCCTAATGGCGACGGTGGTCTTCATTATGCTGGTTACGAAGTTGACCCTGCTTTAGGGAAGAGCGTTGGGGCATTACGCTTTGATTTGAATGGCGTAACAGGAAAAGTAATTGAGGCAAAGCTGAGGCTCTACGTACAAGAAATTCAGGCGCATGGTGGTCCTGTGTATGTTGACTTGAAAGTGGCTTCAGATGATCAATGGATTACCGATCTTCCACAAAAATATGCTCCTCATGCATGGACAACTATATACAGGGAAGGGAACTTTCCCGCTAGCGTAATATACAATCAACCGGTTGAATTTGTAAACTCTGCGGCAATAGTGCCGTACGTCCAAAATGAAATAAACGATAACAAAGTTATTTCCTTTGTATTAGATGGTAATTCATCAATCACACCTGGTTATCCCTATAACGGAAATTCGTTTATGGCCTATAGTATGGCAGAGCTTATTATCATAACAGAGCCGATAGTGAACAAGGCACCAATAGCTGGTGATGCAAATATTATCCTTTTCGAAGATAGGGTGGCAGGAGGTATGTTATCTGGAACAGATCCTGATGGCAACCCACTTACATACAGTATCGTCACACCGCCAAATAAGGGCACGGTCACAATCACGAATGCATTTACAGGTACTTATACATATACGCCTTATCCGAATGCATCAGGGAATGACTCGTTTACCTTTAAGGGTAATGACGGGTCACTAGATTCAGTCCCAGCAACGGTAAGTGTTACGATAAATCAAGTAAATGATGCACCGGTTGCTATTCCCGGGACTCTATCAGTTGTAGGAGGGGCTCCTACTAACGGAACGGTTACAGGAAGTGATATTGAAGGGGATATATTGACCTTTAGTTTGATAACAGCCCCCAGCAAAGGTACTGTCGTGTTAAATGCAAACGGAGCATACACGTATACACCAATTTTGAATGCAACAGGTACGGATTCGTTTATGTTTAAAGTGAACGATGGCGTACTCGTTTCGGCGCCAGCGACAGTTAGGATAACGCTTACCCCTACTGCAAACACAGTTCCTTTAGCAGCAGCAAGCACGATAAGTACAGTGAAAAATACAGCTGTGGGCGGTACGTTGCTGGGTACAGATGCTGATGGTGATACGTTGGCGTACAGCATCGTACAGCAGCCGAGTAAAGGAAAGATTTCATCTCTGGATACAGCAACAGGAACATACACGTATACACCGAACAATAATGTAACCGGCAGCGACACTTTCACATTCCAAGTGAACGATGGTACGTCAAATTCAGCACCAGCTGCGATTTCAGTAGTAATTGCACCGATTAATGACGCACCCGTATCCGCAGATAGTACATTGTCGGTTACGGAAGATACGTATGAAGATGGAAGGTTAACCGCAGTGGATGTCGATGGAGATGCATTGCGGTACAGCATCGTGACATCACCTGCAAAAGGCACGATAACTATTATCGACCCAGCAACAGGCGCATACAAATTTACGCCGAATCAGAATGTCACAGGAACAGATAGCTTCACCTTCAAAGTCAATGATGGAGTGGTAGATTCCAATACCGCTACGGTATCGGTAACGATTGCAGAAGTGAATGATGCTCCAATTGTAAGCGAGGTGATGATTACAGGAATAGCTCAGGTAGGGAAGGTACTGACTGGAACGTATACCTATGCCGATGTGGAGGGTGATCGTGAGGGGGCTTCTAAATACCGTTGGTATGCAGTAGATGCAGATGGTAACCATAAAGTTGTTATTCCAAATGCAACTGGAACTACAGTTACCTTAACGTCAGCACAGCAAGGCAAGTATATTACGTTCGAAGTAGTACCGACAGCTTCCCTAGGAATGTTGGAGGGGACAGCTGTTGAGAGCGCAGCAACAAGTATGGTGGCTGCAACTCCTAGCGTACCAAATGTGTATATTCCCGTTACCAATTCTGCATCTGTGATCGACAAAAACGGTGATATCATTTATCCAGAAAATATCGATACAACGAAGCCGTCGATTACGCTTGAAGTAGCTCCTAAGAATGGGGGCACTTATGTTACGATTCCAGCAGGCATTTTAAAACGTTTCGAACAAAAAAACAATCGGTTTTTGATCGAGATTAAAGCACCTTACGGCAGTTATCATGTCCCTGCTAATCTAGCATCTCTTATTCCAAATCTTCAGGACTTACTTAAAATAAACAACCTGAAAGAAGAGGATGTAAGCTTCAAGATTGTCATAAATGAAATATCCTTGGACAAGGCTATACAAGCAGCATTATATGAAAAAATACCTAATAGTACTATTTTAGGCTTACCCGTGGACTTTTCGATGCAAATCATTAACCATCATACAGGGAAAATAGTTGGCAATGCTGATCAGTTAAGTCAGTCAACTACAAGGTTGATTCCGATGCCTAAAGATATGTCTAGTCTGCCAGCACATTGGGGAGTGTTCCGCTATACGGAAGCAACAAAGAAATTTGAATTTGTCCCTGCTAAACAGCTACAAATTGATGGTGTATGGTATGCTATGATAAATTCATATTCAAACCGTGTACACGTTGCAGTCGAAAATGCGATAAGTTATTCCGATATGAAGCAGCACTGGGCTAAATCTTATGTACAAACTGCCGCTGCAAAAGGGCTTGTTGATGGAGTTGGCAGCAGCAAATACAATCCGGAAAAAGCTGTGACAAGAGCGGAATTTACGGCAATGGTCGTTCGAGCACTTGGACGCGGCGTGGCTATTGAATCGAGCAAAGTGCTCTACAACGATGTTAAACCTGATGCATGGTATTTCAATACGGTAACGATTGCACAAGAATATGGATTATTGAAATTTGCAAAGGGCGATTCTTTCATGCCTAACAAGCCTATTACACGTGAAGAAATGGCAAGTATGCTTTCTGCCGTTATTTCCGTAGAGAAACTACCAATGACAATGGAATATGTCAGCTTGGAAGGCTTCAAAGATATCGGCAATGTGAACGCAGCTTACCTAGAGGATGTTCGTACGATGGTGAAGCTAAAAATTATGTCGGGCCAGGATAAGGCAACCATCCTACCGAAAGGTGAAACAACTCGAGCGCAAGCAGCAGTCGTTTTAGTCAAGACTTTGCAAGCCCTAGGCTCCATTGACTAAAGCGGGAAGTGGCAAGAATAATTGACTAATCCGTATTACATTTTGAACTAGGAGACGTGTCCAATATGAGCACAGAACAAGTCCAAACATTGCAACTCAATGAAAAGAAGTTGGTTGGTTTCTCTGTAACGGTCTCGCTAAATCAAGATTTAGAAAATGGAATTGTCGTAAATTTGCGAGAAGAACTCATTTCTAAACGTTCTGAAATTACAAATCGAGTGGATGAGGGAATATACTTAGTTCAAGTGTATCCAGATTGTGATTGGACACCTGATGTTCCATTTGAAAGTATTGTTGCAGTCGAAGTTACTGGAGATAGAGACACGCCAGAGGGATTCATTCAGTATACGATACCTGCTGGAGACTTTGCAAAGTTCACACATAGGGGACCAGAATCCGAACTAGGAGAAACCTATGATGCCATTCGAGAAACAGGTATCGCAGCACTTCGTCCATTTGATTTTGAGTATTGGGCAGATAGTAATGCGCTAGAGCAAGACGAGAGCACGATAGACATTTATTTGCCATTGGATGCTTAATGTTTTTATAATTCTGATTGTTCATAGGAATGAACGTTATTTTTCATAATGTATAATGTCGTCAAAAGAAAACCAGTCTAACGCATGATTAATGTGTTTAGACTGGTTTTTTCTACTCTTTCCATACAATGCCGGCAGTATCAACGCCGATTTATACTTCTACATGAGACGAACTTGCTGCAATGACCTTGCCCAATCCAGATATGAGGCCGAGATGAATAGCTTCATGGGCAACAGCAAAGTTAAACACCTCTCCAGCCGTTTCAAAACGAAAGTATTGTTTCTGTCCATTCCGCAGGATTGGTTCCTGATTTAAACCATTCTGCATACGGTTTAGGGAGCTTATAATCAAGTGGTACGATAGTAGATAAAAACCAACTCATGGATGCGATCATATGTCCCACATTCCATTTAATTGTATTGCTAAATGCTTCAGGTTGAATATCGTACCATTCTTCTGGAATGGCTCAACACCGATTATTTTTCGCTATTTTGAGGTTATAGAATGTGTTTTATCCAAGGCAATGATGCTGGCTGGCGACTTCTCCTTTAATCTAAGCGCGACTAATTTAGCTCCGGCTGTTTGCCAATTATAATAGGTTCGCTCTGGTACATAAGTACGAAACCATGCGAGCGCCTCCAAAGCGGTAGCATCTAGCTTATCCGCTGAATATCTCATACTGTATGGCTTAATCCCGACAATGTAAGGGAAATAAAGTGCATTATAATATCGCCATTCATCTGAAGTGCCGAAATCCTCACCTTGTCTGGGCTTTATATTTCCAATGCTTTCAAGGAGGATGGATTTCAGCTCAATGGCTCTTTCCACAACGTCCTCCTCAGCACCGCGATCATGCAAGCGGGTATCAATAAGCTTTAGCTTCGTAAGGGGACTAGCCGCGAGACGCTGCAGATCACCAAATTGGCTCAGTGCACGGCGTGTATGTCGATAAAGCTCATCCTCATCCATTTCCTCTGGCTCCGCTTGATCATTTAGCCTTGTTTGAACATCTTCAACCATTCGCAAGTGGGCACGTTCTTCACGAAGCTTCGGAAACATAGAAAATGCAATGCTGTCCAAGAGCGCGCGCAGTGGATACACAAACACTTGAAAAGTAATCGATATACAAATACTTATTAGCAAAAGCAATATCGTCATGCTGTTCCAAGTAGAAGTGAGTTGGATAACTAGGGCAATTTGCCCGGTGAATATCGTGGTAAATATAATCGAGTAATCCAAGGAGCGAAGAAAGTCGGGCAGGTATGCTTCACCTTGTGCTGCTAGTTCTTTTATCAATATGCGAATCGAGAATGTAAGGAGTGCAGTTCCGAATAGAATCCAGTTCCATTCAAAATCAAGATTCCACGATAGAAATCTTCCTTTTAGCGAAATAAGTATATACACAACAAAAGGGAGTGTAGTGATCACTCGATCAATCACAAGCATTTTCTTCCATAGAAAGACGCGCTTCTGCGTTTCATCGTCCATTTGAGTAGTAGATCCTAATGCAGCAATCATCCATGTTATAAAGGTAACGTGTAGAAATAGTGCGGAAAATAGGTAGGTGTGATCAAATAAATCAGTAACAGAAAGCACTAAAGAGGCGCCGAGTCCTACGGCAGCTAGCAGTAAGCATAAACCAATGGTTAGAAATAGCTTATTGTATGTATCGCGGTTACATATATATAATCCTAGCCAAAAAAGAAGACCGAACATCATATAGGTTAACACCATCCGAACGTATCACCTCATCATCAATTTCCACTGACCTAAAAAGAATGGAGTACAAAGTAAGATTATATACGTCCAAATTATAACATGAACCTGACGAATATGATTCACAATCGTGGGACAACGAACGATATTTTTATAAATAACTCCACAGCGGATGTAACCCAGAAGATTCCTTTACGTATTAAAATATGAGAAAATAAAAGATGCCGCAGCAATTCTGATGAGGCACGTATACAAACTATTTCATGTTATTGCATTGCGTAATCTCGTTCATCCGTAATGGATGCATGTGAAATAATAAATAGAAGCTGAGGTAATCCATTATATGTGTGAGGAAATTACAGATCATGCCGATACACGGTATCGACTGCATGAGCAGAAGGCAGCGCAATATTTTGCATCACTTCATGCTCAAATAAAAGAAAAAACATATGTAGCATCTTTGATTGACGATTTCCATTTGTGGAAAAAGAATCATATTCATTATCATTCCTTGCTTTCTTTATTGTCACGAGGGAAGAGGAAGCCAGACTCGAAGGACTACCATCGTTATATCCAATGGCTGAATTATATGGGGAAACTGGACGATTATTTAGATCGAAGCATTTCTTATATTTATATGAGAGATTTAGGAAAAGCGCTGTATGCTCCCGATACACAGGTTAGCATTCAACGCCTTGTGAAGAATATAAAAGATCATTTGCTTCGTTCTACCTCTAGCAGCAAGCATAATCAACCTGAGTTCATGAGTATGGCGGGCATATACCGTTGGGGGCAGAAGGAAAACATTGAGCACGCAGTAATCTGGATGATGGATAAAATTAAATCGGTTTCTGCTCATATTCCGAAAGAAATGAATGCGGAACATGCCGTTCGCAAACTAATCAAAATTATTCTCGGTGTTATTCTTCATGTTCTTGATGAGATGGACGATAGTACACCGCCTGCGGAGCGTGCACGGTCTCTGGATGATGCGATTCGATTGGGCTACTGTTATGGACTGACGTATCCCTTTATTGATGATCTGCTTGATTCCGACGCCTTAAACGAATATGAGAAAGAGCAATATTCCAATATGATTCGTACTGCTATCACTAGTAGAGAAGTTCCCGAGCTGGGGGAATGGACGGGTAATAACGCAGACATCATCCCTTTCATACATGCAGAGCTGCGCGATGCTTTTGAGTATATTAAGAACCATCAACGATCAGAAACGTTGAATACGTTCTTTGAGCAATCCTATGTATTTTTTCATTCTCAAGATATCGATAGAGTTAAAGTGCTTACGAATACGAACTACACAAATGAAGATTTGTACGTACCTATCATTTTAAAATCAGCTTCCTCCCGGTTAATTGTCCGTTCTGTCATTAGTGCACCAGTTGATGAGGGGTTTGATAATCGAACGTTTTATTATGGCATTTACAATCAGCTTGCTGATGACTTTGCAGATATGTTTGATGATATGAAAGAGGGAGCGGTAACACCGTATACGTATTACTTAACCTACCGGGATCAGCGACCTGATTTGATTAACCCATTTGAAATGTACTGGACCGTCATTTCAAATTTGATTCACAATGTATATCAATCTGATGCCAAGACGCGAGAAGTAATACTAGATCGTGCCATCAATGGCTTAAAGCGCTGTAAAGAACGTCTCGGACTCGAAAAGTACAATGAGATTATGAATATATTCGCGTCAGGGATGCCAGAGCTGAATCAGCTGATTCAGCAAATGGTTCGAAAAGCGGATGATGTAGATTTCTTTGATAAGCTGGTTCGAGATCAGATGGTGACCACATTACGAAATAATCGAACAGAAAAAGAGCACTTTTTCAATACGATTAAATCGGTTCGTAATCAAATAAACACGTTATTGCAAATTCCGAAACATAACGGGATTCCAGCGATGAAAGAGTCGATTATCGATGCTGCTAATTACAGCCTTGAAAGTGGAGGCAAGCGATTAAGACCTATTATGGCGTGGGTGATGGGTGTAAATGAATATGGACTTCCATCTACTGCAATTATGCCCTTGCTGCGATCGTTAGAGTATATGCATACGGCATCCTTGATTTTTGATGACTTGCCGTCGCAGGACAACGCATCTACCCGCAGAGGACGTCCGACTTTGCATCATTTGCATAATAGCGCGATTGCGGAATTAACGGGTCTATTTCTAAACCAAAAGGCAATGGGAGAGCAGGCTTCTCTGAACGATTTTGATGCGAAAGCCGTGTTATCCTTAATACAATACTCGTCCGAAAGGGCAGCGGATATGTGTGCAGGTCAGGCCATGGATTTGCAATCTAAAGGAAAAGCGCTCACACTAGAGCAGTTGAATACAATATGCTTCTACAAAACGGGAATTGCATTTGAAGCATCGCTCGTTATGCCTGCCATTCTGGCTCAAGTGCAAGAAACGGAAATTAGCACGCTGAAGAAGTTCGCTTATCATGCAGGCATCGCTTTTCAAATTAAGGATGATTTGCTTGATCTTGAAGGAGAACAGCAACTGCTTGGCAAGCCAGTTGGGCAAGATGCACACAACAATACTTCGACGTTCGTGAGTATCCTTGGTAGTGAGGGCGCTAGGAAAGAGATGTGGGAGCATTATTGCCTTGCTACGGAAGCTTTGATAGATATGCCGCGCAATACTGCATTTTTGAAGCATTTATTGAATTATATGATTCATAGGGAATCTTAAAGGTTAGGGATGTTGTTACACAACATTCTAATGGCTGCGAACGAATTTGTTCGCAGCTTTTTTGCGTGGCAATGTGCTGTAAAGCAGTATTAAAAGCTGCAGTAGCTCCACAACTACATCGTCTACATACGTGCGTAGAAGGCAATAGTGGCGGGCCAGATTATACCTTTCCTTAAAAAAGCTTTTCTCTGTTAAATTTGGTTCAAAGTTTCTCTGACTTCTTATCTATCATAACAAACAGCAGCAGGGCTTTCCCATTGTTTGTCATAATAAATGTTGATAAACTAATTGAAATGGAGAATGAGCAGCGTGAATAAGATTTAGCGGTCTTAAGTATTCGATTTATTCTTATTAACGGATTAAGTAAGCGTAACGGTTGCCATAAGCGCTATTTAAACGGATTCTCCTGATTTTTTGCTACAACGGTTGTGACTGCGCTTATGTGATTGATTTAGCGTTTTTTCTGCTTATTTTAATCAAATAGCTTCTCTCACAACCGTTACGTTTCCTATGGGAGAAATTTCACTATCATAGCGATCATAGTAACCGTTAGGGCGCAACAGGATTGCTTTAAAAGTGAACTTTCTCGACCACGCCTTCAAAATGAAAATTATGTTATCTGTCTAATTATAAGTCTGGGAGGAAAATAGGATGGACAGTTCGATGTTGGTGCTATTTTTATTTGCCTTTGCCCTTCACAATGCTGAAGAAGCTGTGTGGCTAATCAGACAATCTTCGTCCCTTAAAGTTAATTTGCACCAATCCGTTACTCAGGATCAATTTCTATTTGGCTTACTATGGGTTACTGGATTGGCATGCTTGATCACCGCGCTGTATATTTTCCTTCCTCACCATGAGATATTGAAATATGCTTATTTTGGCTATGTGGGCACGATGATATTGAATGTTTTATTTCCACACTTGATTTCTACAATGATAGAGCGAAGTTATTCTCCAGGCTTATTTACCGGCATTCTATTTCTAATTCCAATTAATAGTTTGATTATAAAAATGGGGCTGGATACAAATACGATTACATCCGTTCAACTTATTGTGAGTACGTTAGTGGTTACCTTATTTCTGGCAGCGAGCATCCCATTAAGCTTTTGGCTAGGAAGGAAGCTTATTACCTACTAGATGCTTATTTGATAATTTGAAATAAACATACAAAAGCCACCAATTCGGTGGCTTCTCTCATACATGGATTAGACGGATGTGAGCACCTTATCGATAATTCCGTACTCTAGGGCTTCCTCCGCAGACATAAAGTAGTCTCGATCCATGTCTTTTTCTATTCTTTCAATTGACTGTCCTGTCCGTTCAGCGGTGATTTGAACCAATTTCTCACGGGTTTTAAGAATGCGTTTTGCACTAATAGCAATATCGCTTGCCTGGCCTTGGGCTCCTCCATGAGGTTGGTGGATCATAATCTCACTATTAGGCAGTGCAAAGCGTTTACCTTTTGCTCCGGCGAGGAGCAGCATAGCTCCAAACGATGCAGCAAACCCAGTACAGATCGTGTGTACCTGGGGCTTGATGTACTGCATCGTATCATAAATACCGAAACCAGCACTGACCGAGCCTCCGGGGCTGTTGATGTACATATAAATATCTTTATCAGGATCTTCAGCCGCGAGGAGCAGCAGCTGTGCAATAATGCTGTTGGCGAGGGGATCATTGATCTCTGAGCCAACGAATATAATTCGATCCTTAAGCAATCTTGAATAAATATCGTATGATCTTTCGCCGCGGTTGGTTTGCTCCACAACATATGGGATAAAACTAGACATGGCATTACCTCCGTGTTTGAATTTGAGTAATGTAACAACAGGTAAACGAATCCACGGTGTCAAAGGGTACGGAGATAGCGTAAATAAAAAGATTAAGAACAGCGTAACGTAACGCATGTATTGTTCGTTTACTTATAAGATAATCTAAACAACGCAACGGATAAGGAGCTGACTGTGAAGGATGAATGATTCATTAACAACATCGCATGAGATGGGAGAAAGCAGTCTGGAACAGTTGAATGAGCTGCTCAATCGATACTGTCTTTCTTTAACCCATTCGGTGTGGGATTCCGAAGATTTAGTGCAGGATACATGGGTGAAATATTTGGACCGCAAGCAAGAACATGTTCACGCCAATCCTGAAGCATTACTATTGCGAACAGCAAAGAATTCGTGGATTGACCAGCACCGACGCAAAAAAGTATTCGAGCGAATATTGAATGAAAATAGGGAGCAACTAGATAACGGGGAGAAGTTCGCCCAAGACAGCAGTAGCTTCGATCTTGAAACGGCATTCCAGCAGCTCATGAAACACCTGTCTCCGCTGCAAAGAACGGTTCTCCTGTTGCGTAGTGTATTTGGTTACTCGGTAGCGGACACGGCTAAGAAGCTTCAGACAACCGAAGGTGCTGTTAAGGCTGCTTATCATCGTGCTCGAAAAGAACTGCACGGGTTAGCAATCGACATGGAAGATGTGCCAATAAGTTCTGAGGATGAGGAAGCTCAATGGAAATCGGGCGCTATCGTAAGAGCATATATAAATGGTGATGTGGACGAGGTATTAAGGCTTGTCCAAGGAGATCAAGGAGCTATTTATGCATGCAGTGCCTATTCGATCGCTTCGATCCGTGTGCAAATGAAAAATAAAACCCATCAACATCGTTACGCTGTAACATTTACAAAAGCTTTGATGGCAGCGTAGGGTAGAACAGGAAGCCAATTAGGCTGCTGAATTGACAACTCAGAGCTTTAAATGTTACGATTCGCTTACTATTAATAAGGAGGCTCGACATCTATGACTCATTCCATACGTTTAAGATAAGCTGGCAATAAAAAAGCGGATTTTCCATCCACAGTTGTGGGCTTTTTTTGAGCTGCTTATTTTTGCGTAGAATGACATAGATTGCGATTAGGTTAACTTTTTTGTTGTGCCTTATATCGCCGTGTCCTCACTCGTGATCATGCAGATCTTACGCCCACATGCCGGCTTGGATCTGTATTTTTTATTGCCTAAAGCAGACAAACAATAAAAAATACGGGAGCATGAATATGAAACAACAAAATTGGAAGCGAAGTTTCTTTACGATTTGGGCAGGTCAGGCCGTTTCTCTTATTACAAGCGCAGTTGTACAAATGGCGATTATATTGCATTTAACAGATACAACAGGGTCTGCGATGGTCCTTTCAATAGCTACGATGGTAGGCTTTTTACCACAGGCTGTATTGGGAACGATGATAGGCGTGCTTGTTGATCGTTGGAATCGAAAATTGGTTATGATCGGTGCAGATCTTTTCATTGCAGCAGCGGGTGCTATCTTGGCACTAGTAACACTTACGATGGACCTGCCAATTTGGGTTGTCATGGTCGTTCTATTCGTACGTAGTGTCGGCACTGCATTTCACACACCTGCATTAAGTGCTGCAACACCATTGTTAGTACCGGAAGATCAATTGACTAAGTGCGCTGGATACAGCCAATCCGTCCAATCGGTCAGCTATATTTTAAGTCCTGCTATCGGTGCATTTCTATATGCATCATGGGAACTAGGGGCCATTATTGCCCTTGATGTAGTTGGTGCGATAATTGCATGTATAACCGTAGCGTTAATCAAAATTCCAAATCCAGACTCGCAACATGCAAACGCCGAAAGCAGCTTTATTGAGGAAACAAAAGAAGGCTACCGTGTATTCAAACAATCAAAGGGACTATTTGCTTTGCTGTGGATCGGTGCTTTATATGCCCTTGTCATTATGCCGATCAATGCTTTGTTCCCATTAATGAGTATGGGGCACTTTGGAGGAACAGCTACTCATGTCTCGATTGTTGAAATTGTGTTTGCAGTAGGTATGCTTGTTGGTGGCTTGCTGCTTGGAGCTTGGGGTGGTTTTAAGAAGCGTGCGTTTAGTATTATTTTCTCTATTGCATTGATGGGCATCAGCTTATTGATTTCTGGTCTGCTGCCGATAGATGGCTTTGTTATTTTTGTACTATGCAGCGCATTGATGGGCTTCTCCAGTCCATTCTACAGTGGAGTGCAGATGGCGCTCATTCAAGAGCAGATTGAGCCTGAATATTTAGGTCGAGTATTTGGTCTGTTAGGCAGTATTATGTCCTTTGCTATGCCGTTCGGGTTAATCTTGTCGGGCATTTTCGCTGATCAGATTGGCATTGCGACATGGTTTATGTTATCAGGAGTAGGTGTAATGGGAATAGCGATTCTTTGCGCACTGATTCCATCTATTCGCAAGTTGTAAGTCAAGACTAGTGAGATTGGGATATAGTTGCTCAGAAAATAGTACGGTGCAATAAGAAGTAGTAATGATTAATAAGCAAAGATCATCCGTGTAAATGGGTGATCTTTTTTATATTGACTTAACGTTCATTCAATAATAAACTGTGATCATCTTTTCGCATTACCAATTCATGGAGGGGTTGCCGAATGGATTTGCATTATGAAGTACATGGTGAAGGAGAACCTGTTGTTCTTGTGCACAGTGGTGCTGCTGACGTAAGAGATTGGGCGTATATCACGCCAATTTTGGCTAAGAAATATCAGGTCATTGTTTTTGATGGTCGTGGATGTGGACAATCGCCGTCTCCAACAGTGCCTCCTAATTACGTGGATGATTTGCTTGCCGTGTTGGATCATCTTAATCTTGAACAGGCAACCATTGTAGGGCACTCGATAGGAGGTCGGATTGCAACCGATTTTGCCTTGACCTATCCGCAGCGCGTCATTAAGATTGTGCTCATAGCTCCAGCCTTGTCTGGATTTCAACATAGTGAGGTATTCACGAAAAACATGCTAGACATACAAGCGGCATCCCCGGATGTCGATAAAATGATCGAGATATCATTGAATAACTGTATGTATCGTCTTGTTTTGGCAAGCCCGCAACGAAAATACTTTATCGACATGCACAAGTTCAATATGTTAAAAATGTTCCATTGGCAGACTTGGGAGTCTGTATGGCCGCAGCCTCCGGCGATTGAACGACTTGGTGAGCTTACAGCTCCAACTAGCTTCATCATTGGAGAAGAAGATTCATCTGATCTGCATAGCATTGCTGAGCATTTTCAGGTTGTTCCTAATATCCAATTTGTTAGGATTGAAGACGCTGATCATAAACCTACACTAACTCACCCAGAAGAACTGAGCCGACATATACTTGAATTTTTGGAGGATGATTATAACCGTGCCTCGTACCCCTGAAGAGAACGAACGTATTCGACAAGCTGCCAAAGACAAAATTCATGCAGCGGCGATGGTGCTGTTTGTTAAAAAAGGTTACCACGCTACCTCTGTTGAAGATGTAGCCAAACAAGCCAATATATCGAAAGGTTTGCTCTACAATTACTACAAAGGTAAAGAAGATCTCCTTGCATCTATGATCCAAGTTAGGATCGAAGAAATTGCCGAAGTGATAGAAACCGCCGCTACGATAAAGACACCGATTGAGCAGCTGCGCTATATTGTGGATGGTGCATTAGATAACGTGTACCAGCGCCCTGAAGTGTATCGATTTTACTTGAATTTGCAAACACAGCCAGAAGACGATCTCGTGCTTGCTGCCTATAGGAAGCAGTTGAATGAGGAATCCCGCAAGCAATTTGAAGTGCAGTGCCAAATGTTTGAAGGTCTAGGGGTAAAGGAACCGAGAATGAGGTCGCTATTCTTCTCTTCTGCGCTTCATGGCACGATGTTGATGATGGCAACTTATACAGAAGGCTTCCCTGTAGAGAAGATGAAACAACAACTGATGCGAGAATATGGCAGCTGCAAGGAGCAATAAGGGATTGCTGAATGGCAGTACTAACTTGCTTTATAAAAATAACGCGGCAGTTAAAGTACAATTTCGTACTCTAGACTGCCGCTATATTAAGTGAAATACTCTATTTTTGCTTGTGGAAAATAGGTGTTAATCAAACTACCTAATGTATCTTTTATTTCTTCTTGTTCCTTGTCAGTATAGACATACTTTCCAATCCCGTAGCGACCCCATTTCCATTTTCGCTTAGATTCTTCAAGCTCCAATTTTGTCATCGGATAGTTTTGCTGAATAACGCGTTTGGCTGGCTTTGTAAAGCGATGCTGAATCATTTCAAACGTTACATTGCTTTTTGCAGACGCAGGAAGTGAGGACGCAAGGTTTGTGATAAGCTCGGTATAGCCTTCCTGCCAGCCTTCATGCAAATAAATAGGAGCAATGATAAATCCTAACGGATAACCAGCTTCAGCAACCTTAGCTGAGGCTTCAATTCGTTCTTGAAGTCTGGACGTTCCAGGTTCAAAGTTTTTAATGATATAGTCAGCGTTTATGCTAAAGCGAAAGCGGGTTCTCCCATTATGCTTGGCATCCAGAAGATGATCTACATGCGCAAACTTCGTCACAAACCGAAGCTGGCCATGCTCAGATTGACCAAAATGTTCAATCGTTTTTTTCAATGTATGTGTCAAATGGTCCACACCGACAATGTCTGATGTACAAGATGCTTCAAAGCGAGTAGGGTGTGGAGCACGCTCCTGCATATACTTGTCAGCTGCTTCTAAAATATCCTCTACGTTTACATAGGTGCGAATGTATGGTTTACTTCCCATTGTTGTTTGCAAGTAGCAGTAGTGGCAGTGACCCATACAGCCGGTTACTAATGGAATCGCATACTCTGCGGATGGCTTGGATGTGTCAAATTTGAGAGTCTTACGAACACCAAGTACGAGTGTTGATTTCGCAATACGGTATCGCTGGAAGTCATTTTCTCCAGGCAAGTTACGAATTTGGTTATGGGAAGTTGTTTGTCTAATTTCAACACCCATCTGTTCAAATTTGTGGACCAATTCTTTGCCTAATGGATATTCCAATGCAGTAGGCTCAACATAAACAAGCTGCGGTACAAATGGCTTAACCATAGTAGTTCTCCGATTCTCCTATACCAAAGGCTTCTTGATATGCCAATTCAGCATCTTCCAAAGAAGAATATACGGCAACTTCATTGGTTAGCGGATAATAAGTTTCATACAAAAAGAGGGCCAGCCCACTCGAAACTTCAGGATTGTGGACAACAGCGGCTTGTTGCACGTTAGCTACATCTTGAGAATGGGGGTTCCGAATAATGACATATACTACTTGTCCGGGTGAAAAAGGTACGCTGTAATCCATATATGTATCTTACCTTTCTATAATCAAATTGACTTTCTAAATTTTGCTTACAGTATTAGTGTCCTAATCCACATCATTTATGCTTGTCGTGCAAATCATTTCCATTTGCAGGTGAATAATATCGTAAACTAGAACAATAATGTAAGAATTCATGCTCTAAGATATAAGTTAAGGAAGCAAAAAATGGAGGTGCTGTAATGTCGAAGCCAGCATGGTCGTCAGAAGGACTTGAGCAATTAAAAGCTGCGGTTGCTGCACATGTAGAGCGTGGGGCGCTCCCAGGCGTCGTTTACGCGGTAAGTCGTAAAGGAGAGACACACGTTGAAGCTATCGGTAAGATGGAAGTAGCAGGTGATCATCCGATGACACGGGATGCGATATTCCGTTTGGCTTCGCTGACAAAGCCAGTTGCAGCCGTCGCGGCGCTGATTCTAGTTGAGCAGGGTAGATTGAACCTGGACGATCCTGTAGATCGTTGGCTTCCCGAGTTAGCAGAACGCCGCGTTCTCCTTCATCCTGATGGAGCGCTTGATCAAACGGTGCCCGCCAAACGCCCGATTACTGTACGCGATTTGTTGACATTAAAGCTAGGTATTGGCCTTGTCATGAGGCCTCCAGGAAGTACGCCAATCCAGCGAGCGATGGAAGAGGTCGGCGTCGCTCCGGGTCCCCATTATACGGTTTTACCGCCAGATGAGTGGTTGAAACGGCTAGGCAGCCTGCCATTAATTCATCATCCTGGGGATGAGTGGATGTATGAAACAGGCAGTGAGATCCTTGGAATATTGATTGCGCGAGTATCTGGACACTCGCTAGAGGAATTTATGCGCGAGCAGATCTTTGATCCGCTTAGGATGAAGGATACTTCATTTAGTGTTTCTCCTGAGCAAGTACATCGTCTGCCGACCAGTTATATGACGGATTGGGAATCGGGTGGCTTAGCGATTCATGATGAGCCAAGCAGCAGTCGATGGCTCGTTCCTTCCATATTTTCATCCGGGGCTTCTGGTCTTGTATCTACAATAGATGACTATTTAGCGTTCTATTATATGCTGATGAACAAAGGGGCCTTTGAAGGAGGACGCATTTTGTCTGCTTCATCGGTGGAAATGATGGCATCTGATCAATTGACCCTACCTCAAAGATTAGCCAACCAATTCATTTTAAATGAAGGGGGAAGTTGGGGCTTGGGAGTAGGCATTGCGGTCGAGCGCACCCGTTGGTTTGAAAAAGGGAGCTTTGGATGGAATGGCGGCACTGGTACGAGTGCTTATATCGATCCCGAAAATGAACTGATAGGCATTTTGCTTACACAACGAATGATGGATTCTGCCGAACCGCCTCCTATTTTTGATAATTTCTGGACAAATGTTCATAAGGTATTTCATAAATAAATTGTAAAACTAGTGCAGGGAGAGGATGCTTACGATCATGACAAACGAAATACTCTATGACATAGTAAACTGCTACGACATCGATCAGCCTGCGATTACCTTTCTAAGGCATAACGAGAATAGGACATATAGAGTAGATGATGCTCTTGGTAAATCATATTTGCTGCGTATTCATCAGCCAGTGAAAGAAAGTATGGTAGGCCTACAGCATACTTACGCAGGACTTCTTGGTGAGCTCGAAATGCTAGATGCACTCGCAAGTCAGAGCCGTCTAATCGTTCAGTCGCCGCTTCGTAATCGAGAAGACGAGTTCATTACGGTTGTAGAGTATGAAGGGCAGCGACTTAATTGCTCGGTACTGACCTGGCTCGATGGAAGAGATCTTCAGAAGGAGGATGTTGCGAATCGAGAGAGAGTAAAGCAGTTGGGTGCTCAGCTTGCTGAACTCCATTCTTTTTTTCTCAAATATCCGCATGAAGGTTTAGAGAATCGTCCTAGTCAAGGAATTGCTTATAACTTGGGAATGATAGAGACGATTAAGGAAGGATTGAAGTTAGAATTATTCACGTCTTCAGATCTCTCTATTATTGAAGATACAATTGTGTTCATTAACGCCCACTTAGAGAAGGTAGGTCACACTTCAGATACGTGGGGACTGATACACGGTGATTTGGGTCTAGGAAATATCATCGTGACTACTGAAGGAAAGTTAAGCTTTATTGATTTTGGCTTTTTTGGGCCTGGCTATTATCGGACAGACGTCGCTATGGGAGCTCAATTGATTCCCGCGGAGCACAGAGACACTTTCCTAGAAAGCTATTACGGCCATACCAATTTGAATTTTGATGAACTTATTCTATTAGAAGGGTATATGCTAATCTCGATCATTGGCTTCTATGCTTTTATGATAGGAAATGAGTCGGTACATGAATGGATGCGAGAAAATATGCCTCAGTTGTGCGCCGATCATTGCCTTCCTTATATGAAAGGTGAACGAATATTTTATAAGGTCTAGAACGGTTAGCAAACAGGCAGTGTTTCAGCACTGCCTGTTTGTTATTCTACTTGATTATACGTTTGTAGTAGAAAGTAGATCGCTCGATTTGTTAAGCACCATCTATTTAATATACATTTAGATATAAAAAATATAATTATTGACGCTACAATCTAGATGGGGTACCATTTGTTCATATACTTATTATACTTTTATGTATAATTAATGGGATAAACTTTCTACTTATGGGGTGAATATGATGATCGAAATTAGTGATAAAGCTGCTGACCAAATCAATGAAATGCTTAGCACCTTGGATTGGCAGAACGTATTTTTGCGTGTCGGAGTTGTTGATGGAGGCTGCAGCGGTTTGTCTTATGACCTGCGTCCTGACGATACAAAGACAGAAGTTGATCTTTCACTTGAGGAGAAAGGCGTCCACATTATTATGGACGCCAAGAGCGTCGAATTCCTCGTCGGATTGAAAATCGACTATAAAGTGCAAGGAATGACTGGTGGATTCACGATGGATAACCCAAATGTGAGAGCAAGTTGTGGATGTGGGGCTAGCTTTAGAACGGCTACATACCGGGGCAGCGCGAAAAAGTGCTAGAGGCTGTGAAACAATCATTATGTTTGGTTTTGTAATTGTTGAATTGTGCGGATCGAACCAAATTCATTCCGCGGAGCTTGAACATTTTGAACAAGAACATCTAGATCTCCCTGTTTTGAAAATGGAGTGTCTGAATCGCTGCGGACTTTGCCGTTCACGACCGTATGCGCTGGTAAACGGCAAGGTGGTCACAGCTCGTACAATTTCGCAATGCTTTGAAAAAGTTACTAAGGTGATTTCTGAAATCAATGAAGAGTTTTAATAGAAGAGGCAGTACCGAACGAGCGTGCGAAAGGAACGGAAGTGGGAGGGTCGAATCAGCATGGAGTTTATTCATCTAGCAGGCAAACCACCGATTGATACGCAATCACAAGTACTGTTAATAGGGAAGTTTGATGGTGTCCATAAAGGGCACATTCAGCTGCTGCAAACAGCAAGAAGTTATTTGGAAGCTGGCGATATTTTATCCGTGATGAGTTTCTCGGAACACCCATTATGGGTATTGCGTCAAAATCCTGAATATAAGCATTCGTTAACACCAGTACAAGAGAAAATAAAGATCTTATCTGACTTTGGTGTAAAACGTTTTTATCAAATTGCATTTACCCAGGAGTACGCGCAGGTGTTAGCAGATGATTTTGTTCTGGAGCATCTTCTTAGCTTACATATTAAAAGAATTGTTGTGGGTGAAGGGTTCCGATTTGGGCATAAAGGTCAGGGTGACATCCAAAAATTGATTTTACTATGCAGTCAAATTGGTGTTCAGGTAACCGTTGTACCTCATATAAATGCCAATGGTGAAAAAATAAGCAGCACAACGATAAGAAACTACGTACTTGAAGGTAAAGTAGAAGCAGCTCAAGCTTTACTAGGCAGGCCCTATCGGATCACAGGACATGTCATTCACGGAGATGCATTAGGAAGACAACTAGGTTTCCCTACAGCCAATTTGGAAACGGTTGATGGATACATTCTTCCAAAGCCAGGCATTTATGCCGGAATAGCGGAGATTCATAGTGATTTATCTGGAAATGAGTTTTGGAATTGCCTTATAAGCGCAGGATATCGGTCTACTGTTGGTGGAACAGAGTACTGTATGGAGGCGCATTTACTTGACTATTCCGGGAACTTATATGATAAGACCTTGTCCTTATCTTTTCTAAGCTATTTCCGAGATGAGATAGAATTCAATAATCTCGATGCGCTCGTAGATCAAATGAACATTGACAAAGATAACGCTACAGCATTTTTTGGAACTAAACGTTGAATGAAAATGAGACAGTTAATTTGTAAACTACTATGTGCAGTATGATCGAATATACGAACAAAAGCGAGGGGCCACAGTGATGACTGAGGCTCCTTTTTGCAATTACATACATTCAAAATTCTAATGAAGGATGCATGCCATTTTAGAACGTCCATTATAAGCAAACATATACTTGCTTCACATGAACAACACGATTAGACACTCCATTTATCCCTTCTTTGCACCATAATTCTCATACAGCTTCTATCTTTTACAATGAAATCCAACTCATAGAGTATGGTGCTTTATCAAACAGACACATGTCGCAATCAATTCTGGCCATTGCTTCACATTTTCACCTAAAAAGAAAAGGGGTATTTCAGTTGCGGACTTACGTAGACAAATGTAACAAGGCAATCATATGTTTTTTATTAGTCAGCTTTATAGCAATGCTAATTCCTAGTGGGGTTATGAATGTAACCTCGGCACTAGCTAAAGCAGGGGCTTTCCGGGAAGAGAAAGTTACTTTCGTGAGCGGCAAAGGAGAGTTTGAGGAAGTCATCGAAGGTACGATATTGATTCCTACTCATAAAGCTTCCACGTATCCGGGTATTGTACTCGCGCATGGTTCTGGTATCAATAAAGAGGGTGGCGGCGGAAATCAGACAGCACTCCGCAAAGAAGCCGAGGTGTTTGCTAAAGAAGGGCTTATCACCTTAGTGTATAACAAGCGCAGCAAAGGTTACTCCAAAACGAATCGATCTTATGATCTGTTAGCGCAGGATTTATTAGCAGGCGTACATGCATTGCAAGAGAGATCAGATGTAATGAAAAACAAAGTCGGCGTGTGGGGAATTAGTGAAGGTGGATGGGTTGCCCCGATTGCAGCATCGCAGTCCACAGACATCGCATTTGTCATAACGAGTGGAGCACCAGGAATTTCTCCGATCCAGCAGCAAACATGGAATGTGGAAAATCGACTGCGACACCAAGGGGTGACGAATCCAACACCCATTCAAGCTCTTGTACGCAATGGAGCAGGTGTTATGTTGTCGCTATCTTCATCGGAAGCAGATATGTACGATCCTGTTCCCATTCTAAAAAAAGTTCATCAACCATTTCTAGCAATTTGGGGCAGTATCGATCGTCAAGTGCCACCTGCTGAAAGCGCGCAAATCCTTAAAGATGCATTTGATAGTTCTGGCAATCGACATTATACGCTTCAATTTATAGAGGGAGCCGATCATTCCATCTATAACAATACCGATGATGGATTCCGTACACTGAAGACACTATATCCTGGCTATGCGGAAGCAATGGCCTCTTGGCTTAAGCAAGTTGTAGAAGATCAACCTCCTGTGGCTCAAACGATTGGAAAGACGCCTGTACAAATGAGCTCAAGTCCAAAAGAAGTAGCAAAAATAGATTGGTATGATTTATATTGGGTACATTTAGGCGTATCGGCAATCCTATTGATCATTTGCTTAACTGCAATTATTGTGTCGCTTGTTAAAAAGATCCGTAGTCATCAGCCACTTTTCATAAATGGGTATACCAACTGGATTTGTTTGTCGGCGATGATTTCAATTACTGGTTTCTGGGCATATCTTGTTACTCTATGGATGAATGGCGGGAGAAATATCGGGTTGGTAGTATTCGGAACCCCATTGCTGTGGCTGCTTATCCAAATCGTGTCTACAGTGACGGTAGTTCTTACCTTGCTTTCAATCGTGCGTGTCATTCGTAAAAGAGAAGGGCAGCAACGGGGCAAGATGGAGATCATCGTTATTGGTGCGGGTATCGTATATATTCCATGGGCGTTGTACTGGCATTTGTGTTTCATTTAATAAAATAGGTGAATTAGGTAGAGGCGCATCCACAACTGGAGCGCCTTTCTATCCGTTGGATATTCATCTCGGTTACGCTCAACACGGCTTCCAAATTTTATATCGTTACTGTTAAATAGGACCCATCTGTGTTAAAAGGCGATTAAACTTCATTTTCAACCATGTTAATAAATTCATTTTTGCCTATGCTTGTGCCTGGACAACTTTTAGGCAGGGAGTCCATTAATTAAACACTCTCGATGAAAAACAATGTCTACACCTTGTTCATGAAAATAACGAGTAACCGATAACGCGCTATGTAACTGTTTGCCCTCCAGATGATCAAAGCCTACATCGAAATTTCCAATCATTTTGAACATGAATGGATGTTCACTATCATTTCCGTTGCAGCCTTTAGCTGATGCCGGTGTAGTATTGATATTACGTCCAGTCATAACAGTGCCATCTGGAAAGATGGTAATATGTTGAGCAATATCAGACCATCCGTTGTTTTCCATGTGATAAGTTCTCATTTCATCTTGTAATTGACGATGGTTATTACCATTACGAATACGATAGTGCAATTCGTATCATAATGAATAATGTTCCATTAAGAGAAGAACCCAAACTGAAAAATGTTCTCATTTTATAATGATTATAAATAGCTTGACAGATTGCACCCTCTAGTAAATAATAATGATTATAAAGTAAGTTCGACTGCTGAGTTTAGCATGTCATGAATTTACTCTATACCTATAAAATAAAACTATACGTCAAAGGAGATATAAAACATGTCACTTATCGGAACAGAAGTACTACCATTTACAGCACAAGCATTCCAAAACGGTAAATTCCTTGAAGTATCTGAGCAAAACTTCAAAGGTCAATGGAGCGTAGTTTGCTTCTATCCTGCAGACTTCACATTCGTTTGCCCAACAGAGCTTGAAGATTTGCAAAACCAATACGCAGAGTTGAAACAACTTGGCGTTGAAGTATATTCCGTATCTACAGATACTCATTTCACACATAAAGCTTGGCATGCAAGCTCCCCAGCAATCGGTAAGGTTGAGTACATTATGATCGGCGATCCATCTCATGTGATCTCCCGCAACTTCGATGTATTGATCGAGTCCGCAGGTCTTGCAGATCGTGGAACTTTCATCATCGATCCAGAAGGCGTAATCCAAACAGTTGAAATCACTGCTGGCGGCATCGGTCGTGATGCAAGTGCGCTTATCAGCAAAATCAAAGCTGCTCAATACGTTCGCAACAACCCAGGTGAAGTTTGCCCAGCTAAATGGCAAGAAGGTAGCGAAACACTTAAGCCAAGCCTTGATCTTGTAGGCAAAATCTAAGGTGGGACTGTAAATGGCATTAGATCAAGACATCAAACAACAGCTAGCGCAGTATTTACAGCTATTAGAAGGCGATATCGTTCTAAAAGTTAGTGCTGGCGATGATGCCGCATCTTTAGAGATGATGTCTCTTATAGATGAGATTGCCAGTATGTCTACCATGATTATCGTAGAAAAAACCGAATTACCTAGAACACCAAGCTTTAGTGTAAATCGTGTTGGTGAAGAGACAGGCGTATCCTTTGCGGGTACGCCTCTCGGACACGAGTTTACTTCTTTAGTATTGGCATTGCTTCAGGTAAGCGGAAGAGCTCCTAAAGTTGATCAAAGCGTGATTGATCAAATTAAGAGCATAGAAGGCGAGTATAAGTTTGAATCTTATATCAGCCTAAGCTGCCACAACTGTCCAGATGTGGTACAGGCATTGAACTTGATGAGTATCTTCAATCCTGGCATTTCACATACGATGATTGATGGTGCAGTATTCAAAGAAGAGGTAGAGAGCAAGAACGTTATGGCTGTTCCAAGCGTTTACCTCAATGGCGAGTTTTTTGAGAGCGGTCGTACGACGGTTGAAGAAATTCTCGCTAAGTTGGGTACGGCTCCTGATGCATCGGAGTTTGACAATAAGGCTCCTTATGATGTTCTTGTTGTCGGCGGTGGCCCAGCTGGAGCAAGTGCAGCGATTTACGCTGCGCGCAAAGGGATCCGTACAGGTATCGTTGCAGATCGCTTTGGCGGTCAAGTGAATGATACGTTGGGCATCGAGAACTTTATTAGTGTAAAGTACACGGAAGGTCCTAAGCTCGTTGCTAGTATTGAAGAGCAAGTCAAGGAATATGGCATTGATGTAATGAAAACGCAGCGTGCTAAACGTCTTGATAAGAGCGACTTCATCGAGATTGAGCTTGAAAACGGTGCTGTTCTCAAGAGTAAAACAGTCATTATTTCAACGGGGGCTCGTTGGCGCAATATTGGCGTACCTGGTGAAGCGGAGTTCAAGAACAAAGGGGTGGCTTACTGCCCACATTGTGATGGTCCTCTATTCACAGGCAAAGATGTTGCAGTTGTCGGCGGTGGTAACTCTGGTGTCGAAGCAGCGATTGATCTCGCTGGTATCGTGAAACATGTGACGGTTCTTGAGTTTGCCCCAGAGCTCAAAGCAGATTCAGTGCTTCAAGATCGTTTATACAGTTTGCCGAATGTTACGGTTCTGAAGAACGTTCAGACGAAGGAACTAACGGGAACTGATAAGCTCGATGGCGTTACGTATATCGATCGCGATACAGGTGAAGAGAAGCATATCGAGTTGCAAGGTGTATTTGTGCAAATCGGTCTTGTGCCAAACACAGACTGGTTAGCAGATACCGTTGAACGCACTCGTATGGGTGAAATCGTGGTTAACAGTCATGGTGCTACAAGCATTCCTGGAGTGTTTGCTGCCGGTGACTGTACGAATAGTCCATACAAGCAGATTATCATTTCAATGGGATCTGGTGCGACTGCGGCTCTAGGTGCATTCGATTACCTAATCCGTAATTAATCGATTATGAGATAGGAGCAAATGCTTGTTATCTCTGAATAGATAAGAAAAACAGCCCTTACTTCATGCGAAGTAGGGGCTGTTTTTTGATCTTAGTTAAGTTTTTAAAGATGAAGTATGATCTCACAAGAGCTACACTATACTTTTATCCACTTCATCAAACTTTACGACAAACTTGCAAAAATGATCTCCATCTGTACGGCAGCATGTTCTCGATACATCTTCCGTACCGAGCACACTTTTCAGCATATCTGTTTCGCAGCTACAAGCGGTCTTAAACTCTCTCGCAACCGATAGAATAGGGCAGTTATACTCCACTAATTCGTATGTGGTTTCATCAATTTGAGAATAGCCAGCCATGTAGCCTTTTTCGTTCTGAATCTTAACCATTTCAGTAACTTTTTCAGATGCAGTTTTGTTGTGCATTCTTGTATCATATTCATTCGTCAATCGTTCTTGTCTCTTATCAAAGAGACGTTGAATCGCTTCGTTCCCATACAACTCTTCAATATCGTGAAGAAACTCAAGACTAATGCCATCATAATTTTTAGGGAAGTAAACCTCTGCCTTTTCCGATAAAGAAAACGTTTGAATCGGTCTTCCCATAGGCTGCCGTACTTCATTCGTTATAATGAACCCGTCTTTATCCAGCACATTCAGATGTTTTCTCACAGCCATATGCGTTATATCTAAAAGTTCTGTAAGTTCATTTACAGTCAACACAACTTCTCTTTTAAGCAAAGTAAGAATTTTATCTTTCGTGCTTTTCTTTGTAATTTCCATGCAACTGTCCCTCCAATAAACAGGTGGAGTTAACTCTCATTCAAACACCGTAGTTTTCACTCAAATTTTAATCTTATAATTATACTATAAAGTATAAAATATTGATAGATATGCGGATAGATAAGAGTAAGGTATGTTTAGGTCAAATCATATTGATGAGCATTTAAAATGAAGTTTATTGACGAAAAGCTTAATAAAATATTATACTTATAGATATAAAAAGTATAACTTACTTTTTGGGTAGTGGAAAGTTCCAGAACAAATTAACAATTCTATAAGTGAAACCGCAGGTACTTATAAACAGGATTGGAGTGAAATCATCATGGAAATCGTAATCTCTGAAAATGCGATCCGTTCTTTCCAACACGAGTGGGCGTTAGTAGAAGGTCAGTATGTAAGAATATATGCGAAATACGTTGGTGCAAGCGATGATGCTTTCGCAATCGGCATAAATGCGAGTGCAGATCCGATTGATCCTGCTCTAGTGAAGACGATTGGCGGCTATCAATTTTTTATTGAAAATAGCGATGCATGGATGTTTAAACATAAAATATTGAAAATAGATAGCAATGAAGAAGAGGGAGTATTTTTCCATTAAGCTCATTTCGTGTCCGTAAGTATGTATGCTTTACTATATAGAAATTTATATATTTTAGTATATAAGGTATACATATTGATTACATGAAATGAAGAGATAAATATTATTGTGTTACCGTGAGAGGAGAAACATCATGCAGGAGCAACAAACAAATGAAATCGTGGATATGATCATAATTGGTGGAGGCCCGGCGGGTATGTTTGCTGGATTCTATGCAGGAATGCGCAGTGCAAGCGCGAGAATCATCGATAGCATGCCTCAATTAGGAGGTCAGCTGGCAGCCCTGTACCCGGAAAAATATATTTATGACGTTGCAGGTTTCCCTAAAGTGACAGCTCAAGAGTTGGTAAACCGTTTGAAAGAGCAAATGAGTGCATTTCCGGTTGATATTAAACTAGAGGAGAAAGTACTGCAAGTCATTAAGGAAGATGAGCGTCTATTTAAAGTGGTTACGAATAAAGGTGAACATATTGGACGTTCTGTCATCATTGCAGGAGGAGTAGGTTCCTTTGAGCCGAGAAAGCTAGATCTTCCTGAAGCAGCTGCGTTTGAAGGAAAAGGGCTGCATTATTTCATTGGTGACTTACAGTCCTTTGCTGGACAAGACGTTGTCGTATGTGGAGGCGGAGACTCTGCTGTTGACTGGTCCCTGATGCTAGAAGGCATCGCGAAGAGCGTAACGATTATTCATCGCAGAGACAAGTTCAGAGCACATGAACATAGTGTTGAGAACTTGATGAAATCCAGCGTTAACGTAATGACTTTCATGGATGTTAAACAGCTCAGTGGCGAAGATCGCTTACATGAGCTTACGGTCGTAAACAATCGTACGGGTGAAGAAATGAGCATTGCTTGTGATGCGTTAATCGTCAATTACGGCTTTGTTTCCTCCCTAGGCCCTGTCTCTGAATGGGGATTGGATATTGAAAAAGGTTCCATTCGTGTCGATACGAAAATGGAGACGAACATTCCAGGTATTTTTGCTGCAGGAGATATTACGACGTACCCTGGTAAATTGAAGCTTATTGCTGTAGGATTAGGTGAAGCACCAACGGCGATCAACAATGCGAAAGTGTATATTGATCCAAGTGCTAAACTTTCCCCAGGTCACAGCAGCAATATGAAGTTTTAAAACATCATATTTCGTTAAATAACAGGTAATAAGCCCGCAAGCGAACTTGCGGGTTTTTCTTTGTGTAAAGGTATTATATCCGGTGAGAAGGAGTTAACGTAAATATCATCGAATAATGAATGATGGCGTTATCGTTATCAAAATTTTGGTATCGTAATAAGGAGGGAATAGCTTGAACTATAGTGCTGCTAACAAGAAGCTCCATGCAAAGTCTATATGATAATGACAGCGGTTATTTGCATGGAGCCGACTAAAGAGGACCGCATGTTTTCATTGCTAACTCGTATATGGTGAGAACCGTTTATCGTATAGATTTTGCTGCCTTAAAATGATTTTGATTTTAAGGAGTCGATCATCTTTGAAATATACGAGTGCAGAAGCTGTTTTACCAGAACATTTATTGAAGGAAGTTCAGAAGTATATACAAGGTCAGACGTTATATATCCCTAATGCTGAAGGATCTCGCAAAAAGTGGGGCGAAAAATCAGGCAACCGAACTTACTTGGACTTGAGGAATCGTCAAATTCAGCAGCAATTTAAAGAGGGGACAACGATTGATCAGCTTACGGAACAATTTTTTCTTTCTTATAATAGTATCAAGAAAATTGTGTACGCAAAAAAATAGCGAAACGATAAGGTTTGTGGGAGTAAGCCCGCAAGCCTTTTTTCTATGTGCAAACATGATTAGGAATGATTTTATATATATAGGTGGAGAAGCATTCAATCTATTATGAAATGACAACTGAATCGAACATCATAGGACTATGAAAGCGCAATGAAGTGAATGAAAATCGAAAGCAGGGATACGCATGGATCATATTTTCCAAATAAACAACGATGTGAATTTCGAGGAAGCAACCATACTGGAGCTACAGAATGCCATGAATAGAGGTGAGATTACCTCCAGAGAACTCGTCATGTATTACATGTACCGCATAGCCATCTATGATCAGGATGGGCCGATGATTAACGCTGTTATGGAAATCAATCCAGATGCGATATTTATTGCAGAGGGGTTAGATCGAGAAAGAAAACAAACAGGAGCAAGGGGACCATTACACGGTGTTCCTGTATTGCTGAAAGGAAACATTGAAACGAATGACAAGATGAATACATGTGCTGGCGCATTAGCATTGCAGCATCATGTAAGTTCTAATGATGCATTCTTGGTTCAACAGCTAAGGCAAGCTGGCGCTATTATTTTGGGAAAAGCAAACCTGACCGAGTGGGCCAATGGGATGTCATCCACGATGTGGGCGGGATACAGTTCAGTAGGAGGTCAAACCCAAAATCCATATGGTGATCATTTTCCTGGTGGATCGAGTACAGGTTCTGCCGCATCCGTTGCAGCTAACTTCACTACAGTATCAGTGGGGACAGAGACGTCTGCCTCCATTTTAAGCCCAGCTGTCAATCAAGCTATCTTTGGGATTAAACCGACCGTAGGCTTAATAAGCCGTTCGGGCGTTATTCCATGGTCGTATTCGCAGGATACAGCGGGACCAATGGCAAGAAATGTGACGGATGCAGCGATTGTACTAAGTATTCTTGTAGGGAAAGATGAACAAGATCCAGCCACTTGGAAGCAAGAACGACCTAACTTAGATTACACGGCTTTCTTAGATAAAGAGGGATTAAGAAATACAACCATAGGTGTATTCAGGAATGCTGCATCTAACCATTTCCGTGATAGTGGCGAATATGACGAACAATTATTTAATGATGTTGTATCTGCACTGCAAACGTGTGGAGCCACGATAATTGAAAATGTTGAAATTCCGACTTTCCATAATGAATGGACGTACAACAAAATGCAGTGTGAATTCAAGCATGCGATGGAGAACTATTTGCAAAGCCTACCAGCTCATCTTCCTGTTCACACATTAGATGAGTTAATAGAATGGAACGAACAGCATGTTGATCAGGCATTAAAATATGGACAGGACAAGCTAAAGTTTCGTTCGCAGATAATCCATCCATTAAAAAATCCTAAGTACCTACTAGAGTCCATCAATGACTTATATGATTCACAAAATAGAGGGATCGATTATGCTTTGCAAAAATATCGATTAGACGCAATATTATTTCCAGCTTATGTGGGTGCGGATATTAGTGCGAAAGCAGGTTACCCTTCCATAGCGGTACCTGCTGGATTCCAAGCGAATGGTAGGCCGTTCGGTGTTACCTTTGCAGGGACAGCCTTTAGCGAACCGACACTCATTCGTATCGCTTATGCCTTCGAACAAGCGACGAAACATAGAAAAATGCCCGATTTAAAGCGTTAGGAATCGTACAAGCGAAGTTGATAACATCCACAAAATAGATAGGATTATATGAAATGTTTAAGTTCCTCTTCCGCAGGCGCGTAGGGGAGCTTTTTGCTGTTCCTGGAACTTCAACCTCCAGCCTTAGTGCTCGATTAACTAATCCATCTAAAAATGATTCAAGTTTCTTCAACAAAGTATTATAATTAAAATACTACCTTGACAGTCACAGTACTATATCGTATTATGCAAATAAGGAGGTGGTTGAATGAGTGAGAAGAAAATCACATCCGACCTGCTGCGCGGACATACAGATACGATGATTTTACGGCTCTTGTCAGAAGCTGACCGCTATGGCTATGAGATTGTCAAACTGATTGCCGAGCGCTCGAGTGGTGAGTATGAATTAAAGGAAGCCACGATGTATTCCAGTGTCCGTCGGCTTGAGGCAGATGGCGATATTGAATGGTATTGGGGCGATGAATCGCAGGGCGGACGGCGCAAATATTTTAGGATTACCGAAAAGGGCAAGGTTACATACTCGCGCAATAAAAGCAATTGGGAGTATGCCAAGCACGTGTTAGAAAACTTATTATAAGGGGATTTGATGCGATGAATCAGAAATTGACCGATTATTTGAATGGCGTTTTTACGCCATACGACGGGGTAAAGAGCGCCACCGAGTTAAAGACCGACCTGCTTTCCGATCTACAGGAACGGTATAGTGAACTTAGAGCTGAGGGTAAAGACGATGAGACGGCATTTAAGATGACCATTGATAGTATCGGCGACATTGAGCAGACGATCTTGGAGGTCGCGAATCTCTCCCGATCGTTGGAGCGGCAAGTGCAGATAAACCTCCGCGCGATCGATTTGCAAGAAAGTGATTTCGCGGGTGTTATTTTGCACAAAGGAACATTCAAAGCGAGTTCCTTGAACAGAGCCGACTTTACTGGCGCAGACTTGACTGGTAGCTCGTTTGCAACCAGTGATGTGAGTGAAGCCAAGTTTGACAGCGCAAATTTGACAGACTGCAACCTATCCACCATTGACCTTACGAATGCGAGCTTCCATAAAACGATCCTTGTTCGCACCCACTTCAACACGTCCGGGCTGGACGGAGCAAAATTTAAAGACGTAAAACTGACCGACGTCACTTTAACCAAGAGCGATCTTAGAAAAATAAGCTTTGAGAACTGTATCTTTAACGGCGTTGATTTCAAACATTGCGATCTGCGCGGGATTCATTTTGACGGACAGACCTTCATCGGTGTCAAATTTGACAAGTCTGCACTTAACGATGTTTCGTTTAGGGGAGCGACACTCAAGAACGTGTCATTCCGCCTTCCTTTTTCCATGACAAACAAATCTTACCTTGATTTTAAAACCGTCTGCTTTGACGGCGCGACGATGGATAAGCTGACCTATGCTGCACTTAAAGGCCTATGGGTCGTTGATTTGTCTAAAGTTACGGTCATTTAAGTGAGGGATTCAGATGCAAACCGTACAAACCAAATCCATTCAAGTAAAAGGGCTTCAAAAATGCTACAAGCAGCATCAAGTGCTCAAGGGCGTTGATTTCGAGGTGGAGAAGGGGAGTGTTTTCGCTCTCCTTGGCTCCAACGGGGCAGGCAAGACAACGGTTGTCCGTGCGGTGGGCAATTAGTCTGACCGGGCAATTTGCTGCTGTTGATGAAATATTAGAATTATGCTCGTGTCTTATATCTTTACAATGAGAGCATATAAACGAAAGAGAGGGGAAGCACATGCAAAAGATTACAACAGAAGATTTTAGTTCGCCACAAAATATGAAGGATGTTGTTGGCTTTTATAAAAAGCTAACGGAACAGCAAGAGCCGCTTATCCGATTAGATGATTATTATGGAATGGGACCGGCTTGGCTTGCGATTCACTATGAGGATACAGCAGCTATTCTCAAAGATCCTCGGTTTATTAAAGATGTGCGAAAGCTACAGCCTACACAAGAACAACCAGACTTAGAAGATCGATCTGAGAAGTGGGAATGGAGTATCAATTTTCCCAATATGCTGGACTCTGATCCTCCTGATCATACTCGTTTGCGCAGGTTAACAGCCAAAGCCTTTACTCCTCAAATGATCGTGAATTTAGAACCTCGCATTCAACAGATTGCAGATGAATTATTGGATGCAGTACAGAAAAAAGGAAAGATGGATCTTATTGCAGATTTCGCCTTTCCGCTACCATTTCGGGTTATTACCGAGATGCTAGGAATACCTGTTTTGTATCAACATAAAATTCGTGATTTGTGGGTGAGCATAAAGACAAATCCGCAGCAAGACCATCAAGCATGGATCAAAGCATATTACTCATGCATCCGAGCAACATTGGAAGAAAAACGAAAACATCCAACGGAAGATGTAATCAGCGCTCTTTTACATGCACACGATCAAGGGGATAAACTAAGTGAACCAGAACTGCTCTCTACTGTTCAATTACTCATTACGGCTGGACATGAGACTACAACGAATTTGATTGGAAATGGTATGGTTGCTTTGCAGAACCATCCCGACCAATTAGCATTGCTGCGCAGTAATCTTTCCTTGCTGCCTAATGCGATTGAAGAACTGCTTCGCTATGCTGGGCCGATCATGATTAGCTTGCGTTTTGCAGGTGAAGATATAACGATGCATGGGAAAAACATCCGAAAAGGTGACATGGTACTATTCTCTCTTGGCACAGCGAACTTTGATCCCAAACAATTTTCCAATCCTGAAGTATTCGATATTACGAGAAGTGAAAACGCTCATCTTGCTCTCGGCAAAGGTATTCATCACTGCTTGGGCGCGCCACTTGCAAGATTGGAAGCCAAGGTTGCCTTTCGTACTTTATTTAGACGCTTCCCTGATTTAAAATTGGCGGTTGATCCAGATGACTTGGTTTATAACCATAGTGGAATAGTGCGTTCCATTTCTAGCATCCCCATGACTTTCTAACCTTCGGTAATTCAACGCATTAATCATATCGTAGTCCATTGGACAGTTCGTCCAAACGCTCCCAATCTAGCACATATAACTTTTTCTTTTCTTTACGTAGGATATCCATTTCATTCAGCTTTACAATGACACGATTCAGATGCCGCGGAGTCGTTCCTATTAAAGATGCGATCTCAGAAATGTGCGGCGTCAGCATCTCCTTACCGAACTCATTTTTAAGATGTGTCGTTAATAGATAGCTTGCAAAGCGCTCCTCAACAGAAGCTAATAGATTGATTCTTGAAGCTGTGGTACAGGTTTGAAGTTTATAAGAAAGATGTTTTAGAAGCTCATTTAAAAAGTGATAATCTTTCATGAGTTCAGTTTCAACGGTCTTCTTGTTCACGTATAAAAAAGCAGTCGGCTGTACGGCTTCAACCTGAGACTGAATGACAACGTTTTGGATCAGCTCAATATCACCAAACACAGATAAAGGATGGCAGAACCGAAGCAGCAGCGCTTTTCCTGTCTCGACACTGGATGACACTTTTGTTTTTCCTGCAACTTGAAAATAAATGCCATCCAGTTCTTCTCCTTCTCTAAGTATGAGTTCATTAGGCTTATAGATGCGAAGTTGTAGTGGCAAGGAATTGGATTGCGATTGTGCGAAAAGATTATCGAGTTGATATTTTACGAGATAGTGCTGGATCATATCGCTATCATGAATCATTTTCATCGTATACTCCTCATTTCGGACATCTGTCCTTTTTATTATACAAGCAATTGATATGATAAAAATAAAAAGCGAAGGAGAATAAACGATGAAAATGGTTTTTGATTTGGACGGAACAATCTGTTTTTCGGGAAAGCCTTTAAGTAGCAAGATGATACAGGCGCTTGATTTCCTGGTGAATGACGGTCATGAAATTATTTTTGCTTCTGCGAGACCAATTCGTGATCTATTGCCCATAATTCCTGAGCATATGCACTCTTATTCGATGGAACAGGTACATAATGAGGAAAAACGAGTGGTTGAAAAAATTATAATTTTTTTGATTCTGTAGGATTAGACAAATATCACCTTAAAGTTCTCAATCTAAGTCGAATTATTAAATATAATTATGCGGGTAAAGTAATAAGCCATACTCATTTCTCTTAAAGCAATATTATTTTGAAAGATACATTAAACATTAGAAAAGTCACTAACGCTATACCGATAATTTGCAATATTAATGCTTTAAGTAACCCGTTCGACAAAAAGGTATATAAATTCAAATACATGTGGTTGACAAATGTTTGGAATGTGATAACATATTATTTTCCAAGTATAAATACTCCTAAAATTATCCTCGAATGTAATTTTTTCAACGGAAGTGCTTTGAATTATTATTCTATCCGAACCTTATACTCGATTATTTCTAAGAAATAGATAGTTACTGAAACCCATATGAAATTATTAAATAGTATATATATTAGATCATTCGATACTTATCAAATAAAATTGAGCATTTTAAAATCACGGTTATTTGCTTTATTCTTGTGAATTATATTCAAAAAACTTATATGACAACTTGCATAGATAGAGTTCAATTTGTTGTTAGATATATTTCGGGTATTAAATAATAGGGTCTGCATAAATATTATAATCTAACTCTAGAGAATTTTGAGAATAATACAGGCCTATGTCAAGACTTTTGCATTTATGTACTATTGTTGATAAGCTGGCCAGCTATATCATATAAGCAATTCAAGAGAAATAGAGGAGGATTCAAATGAAGAGATTTTCTATTTTTGCGACGACTATTCTTTTGTTTATTACAGTTTTTTCTGTTAACGTTACTGCAAAGGATCTTTCTATTGAAAAATTAAAGAGTATGGGCTTCTCTGATATTGAAATATCAGGAATGGATAATATTAAGAGAACTGTTCTATTAAAGATCTATGATAAATATAATGGAACTGCTAAAGTATTGTCTTCTGAAGCTCAGCCCTCCACTTTAAGTGGTATAGACGACATCAATGTTACAATTATTGGTGGAAACACAGGAAATTCTTGTATGAATGGTTTTACTTGTAAAGGGATAACTGTAATGGGTGGGGTTGATAAAGGCCCTTTGGAGTTTGACCAAATAAAACAAGTAGCATCTGGTACCGCCTGGTCTGATAATTGGAATGCAATAAATTATAGTGCTGAAGTACATTATGGAGACTATTGGGGGAATCCGGTTTATAAATCTATGAGCTTGATTTCGGCAGTGCCAGAAAGCGGTGTTTCTTTTGCGTTTTCCAGTGTTCCAAGTCATATTAATGATATCTATACTACTGTTGATGTTTCATTAAGACGTGCTTCGGGAGATACTGGTACAACAGATGCAGTAGGTGTAGTAGGCTATACAGGTAAAAGTATGCAAATTTCTGCATCCGTTGGTTATCCACCATCCGTTACGTTTACCCCATCTACTGACATCTATCAAAAGTCGCATCTTACATCATTTTATTATTAATTGAAAGTGCGTCTAACTTATGATTAATAGAATTAATCATAAGTTAGAATTTTTACGGAAGTTGATTAAGGAAAAAATGGCTGCACCTTCTGAGCCATTTTTTCCAGTTGAGGAGATAGATATGAGATTGAAGACAATTATACGTTATGTACTATTTTTAATTCCTATTCTCTCCTTGATATCTTGTCTTGGATCTAGTAAAAATATTAAAGACGCTATTGATTGGCAGGAGATTCATGATGATTTTTCAATTCTTCATACTTTTGATGTAGAAAATGGTCATATATCTTTATTTGAAAGAACTACTTACTCTGATATAGGAATAGCATATATCAACAAGTCTAGAAAAAAGTCTCTAACAAGTATTAACGGATATTTGAGTCAAAAAGCTGAAGCCCCTGAATGGATTTACTCATCAGGGAGTTTAGGTGGGGGAGTATACTCTATTTACTATGGAAGATTAGATGAAAGACCTAACGGAAAAGTATTTGTACAATTCAATAATCAAGGATTGAGCAAAGAGGCCACTTTAATAGAAGCAAGTTCTAGTATGATATGGGTTGTTATTTTTGATGAGAGATTTGAATCTAAAGATATTAGAATAATGTATAAATAATTTTGTTTTTAAGTGTGAAGTGTCGAGCTATATGACATGACAGTTTGTATAAATTATCAACTTCAGATTATTTAAGTTGTCTGCTAAATTCAAGAAGAGTTAATAAGAGAATGAAAATTTGATATATCCTTATCAAGTAATAAAAGCTATGCCTTAATGCTATGACCGTTTCCCGATTTTTTATCGGGGAACGGTCATTAATTTCTTAATTGAGACACTCGCGACTATAGAAATACATAATTAAAAAAACTTTACCTCATTATGTTATTGATAACAATTGGGAGATGTATCTTTTCTCTTTCAAAATGTGAAAATAACGAATGCACACAGCGTTGTCAAAGTAGTCCCACGCTCAGAATAGTGATAAATATTCCAATTTGGGTAGATTCATTGATAAGAGGTTGGGATGCAATAAAATCTATTTTTGCTATAAAATCCATTTTCATCGTGTTCTCCTCATTTCGGACATCTGTCCTTTTTATTATACAAGTAATTGATATGATAAAAATAAAAACGAAGGAGAATAAACGATGAAAATGGTTTTTGATTTGGACGGAACAATTTGTTTTTCAGGAAAGCCGCTAAGTAGCAAGATGGTACATGCGCTTGATTTCCTGGTGAATGAAGGCCATGAAATTATTTTTGCCTCAGCCAGACCAATCCGTGATTTGCTGCCTGTTATCCCAACACATATGCACTCTTATTCGATGGTAGGAGGAAACGGTGCATTTGTGGCAGCGCTAGGGAACATTTTATCGACCGTGCACTTTGATACAGGACTGACGGACAAGCTTATTCGACTGATACAGGAGTATGAGGCTAGTTATTTAATAGACAGCAGATGGGATTACGCTTATACCGGTGATGAGGATCATCCGATAAGACGAAATGTTGATCCAGATAGAAGGGCAGTACAAAGACCTCTTGAAGAGTTAAATGAGATCGTGAAAATAGTTATTTTACATAGTAATGATCAGCAAAGTTTACTAAGTGAGCTGCAGCAGCTTTCGATCGTTATTCATATGCATGGATCTGAGAACATTATTGATATCAGTCCAACAGGCGTGGATAAATGGGCAGGGTTGCAAGCATTGGGACTGCGTCCACAGGAGTTTATCGCATTTGGAAATGATGCGAATGACATGTCCATGTTCAAACACGCTCAACGCTCTATTTGTGTAGGGAATCATCCTGAACTTACGGACTTGGCCACGGAACAGGTACTTAATGAGGAAGAAAGAGTGGTTGAAAAAATTATAAATTTATGTCGTGAACATGTAGCTGTAGAGTACATGTAAGTTGCCTGTCCTTTTGTACGATGATGTACTTCACTTTCGTAATAATGAATAGCTGCTATGATGATGGTTGTTATGATCTGAAATAATTCGTTACTATTATGCTTTTATGTGGAATTCGCTATAATGGAAACAGTGAGTTAGGAAAGGAATGCAATTATAATGAAAGTCATCGTAGTAGGAGCAGGAATTCTAGGGGCGTCTACGGCCTACCACTTAGCAAAAATGGGTGCTGAGGTCCTGATCGTAGACCGCAAAGATAAAGGACAAGCTACAGATGCAGCCGCTGGCATCATTTGCCCATGGTTAACACAACGACGCAATCAAGCTTGGTACCGTCTCGCGAAGGCTGGTGCACGCTTTTACCCTGAATTGATTGAACAACTCGAAAGCGAAGGTGAAACCAAGACGGGCTATGCTCAAGTTGGATCGCTAAGTCTTCATCATGATGTGGAGAAAATCAACAAGATGGTAGAGCGAGCGCATCTCCGAAGAGAAGATGCACCAGAAATAGGGGAGATTACCCAGCTTCATGAAAATAAAGCCCGTGAGCAGTTTCCACTGTTAGCGGAAGGATATCATGCTGTACATATTAGCGGTGCTGCCCGTGTAGATGGTCGTGCGCTGCGAGATGCACTCTTTCGATCTGCACAAAGAAACGGGGCTGTCCTCATTCATGGGGATGCCACGCTGCAATATGAGTCGAATCGTGTATCTGGAGTGAAAGTCGGTGCAGAAAGCTACTCGGCTGATGCAGTTGTCGTGTGCGCTGGTGCATGGGCAAAGCCACTTCTACAGCCATTGGGCATTAACTTTAAGGTAACGTATCAAAAAGCACAAATTATGCATGTACAAGTTCAAGATGCACCAGACACGAGCACTTGGCCTGTAGTTATGCCTCCATCTGATCAATATTTGTTAGCATTTGATCATCAAAAGATCGTAATTGGAGCAACTCACGAAGATGATATAGAAGGCTACGATACAAGGGTAACATCTGGCGGCATGCAGGAAGTTCTGAATAAAGGGTTAACCTTGGCACCTGGATTAGCTAAGAGCACGTTTGAAGAAGTACGAGTTGGTTTTCGACCTTTTACACCGGGTTTTCTTCCAGTTATCGGTGCTTTTCCTGATTGGGATGGTCTTATTGCGGCTAATGGACTTGGCTCATCGGGCTTAACAATGGGTCCATTTATTGGGATGCAGCTCGCTAAACTGGCGCTAGGAATGGAACTGGATATCGATATAAATGATTACGATATTCGAAAAGCAATGGATGAAACCTGATTCAGTGAATAGCCTTGCTATTACAATAAAAAGTGCTGGGGAGTTGTTTCTCTCCTCTTGTAAATAAAAGTGAAAACAAATCCAGACAGTCCATTGACGAAGGATGATCTTATAAAGTTAGCTAAAACAATGGTTAAAAAGTAGACGATTAGCGGGTTCTTTTATCCAGTAATAATTAGAAACAATTACAGTCTTATGCGGCGGATCTCCTTCTCTGTGAGGAGTATCCGTCTTTTTTTACACACGTAAAAGCCTCTAATTAATTTAGTTACTTCGAAATAGTTCTCGCTTCTGATATCCTTGAACTTCCACGTGCCTTTATTCTTTCATACGAAAAAGATATGTAAAGTTAATTTTTTTAATATTTTTCATATGCGTTATAACCATGTTAGCATGTTTACATGTAAAAATGTAAGGAGTACATGAGGGTGCATCGCAGCTTTGTGTGAAATGGAGGACCTATCGATGAAAAAACTTTCTACTAAATTAGCTAGCTTATTGCTTATATCTGCTCTAGGAACAACAACCTTACCACTTTCTGTTCTCCACGCAGAACCAGCCATTAAGCAGGCCTTGACACAAGATATGGAACAAGCTGTTCAAGAACTCGCCAAGCTTCGAGTAATGACCGGCTACCAAGACGGCTCTATGAAAATACACAACGTACTCACTCGTGCAGAACTAGCGAAAATGGTCGTTCTTGCGTTTGGATTACAAGGTAAAGCGAATCAAGGAGCCACCTTCACGGATGTGTATTCGAAAGCATGGCATTACAAGTATGCGGCAGAGGTGGCAGCTCGAGATATCATGCAGACAAAAGACGGACGTTTTGAAGCGAATGGAACACTGACAGACGCAGAACTTGTGCAGATCGTAGCCAAGGCGTTAAATCGGGATGTGAAATCCGTGGAAAAGTGGGCACAACCTTTTTATTCAGAACGAAGCAATGCTACTCGCGGAGAAGCAGCGTATCTATTGAACATTGCCCGGCAAGCTAGTAAGGCTGAAGTCGGACAACCTGTAGAGGAGCAAGTAAACCAAGAAAACCAAAAGGGAGTGAAGGATATGGAGAAGTTGAATGGCGATTTGTTAGCAGCTGTGAAGCAAGGAAATCAAGTATTAGTTGTAAAGATTTTGAAAGATGGCGCTAATATAGATACAACGGATGAAAGAGGCCGGACTTCAGCGATGATCGCTGTACATACAAACCAGCTAGATCTGTTTAAACTGCTTGTCAAGCAGGGAGCTAATATCGACATTAGAGAAAATAATAAGGATAACCCGTTGCTATTTGCTGGAGCTGAAGGGAAGCTGGACTTTGTAAAAGCTGCGATTGCAGCAGGGGCTGATACGACGATTACTAACCGCTTTGGCGGCACTGCTCTTATTCCAGCAGCTGATCGTGGGCATGTCGAGGTTGTCCGGGAATTACTGACTAATTCCGACGTAAAAGTGAATCACGTAAATAACCTAGGCTGGACCGCTTTACTCGAAGCTGTCATTTTGGGAGACGGCGGGAAACATCATCAGGCGATCGTCAACTTATTGATTGAGCACGGAGCTGATGTCAACCTTGCTGATAATGATGGCGTGACTCCGCTGCAGCATGCTAAGAGCCGCGGCTATCAAGAAATGATTGATGCTTTGGAGCGTGCCGGCGGGAAATAGATTTTCATTCATAAAGGGATAGAGCAAGCCATTTATCTCTGGCACTCTATCTCTTTTTAGTTACATACAAGTAGAAGGAGTCATACATGACAGCTCATATGCAATCTAGCCAAGCGAATAGGAAACAGATTAAAGTTATTCCGCTTATGATGTCTTTACTCATTTGTGGTTTTATGGGGATGTTTAGTGAAACAGCCTTAAATATTGCCTTACGTGGTTTAATGATCGAATTTCAAATTTCAGCATCAACTGTACAATGGTTAACAACGAGTTACTTACTTGTTCTCGGTATTCTTATTCCTATTTCAGGGCTGCTTATTAAGAGGTTTCCGACTAGGAATTTATTTATTACGGGTGTTTGTTTTTCCGTGATAGGATTGTTCATTGCAGCAACTTCCTCTAGTTTCGTTATATTATTAATCGGTCGAATCGTTCAGGCAACGGGCACAGGTTTAATCACGCCTTTGTTGTTTAATACCGTTCTCGTTATTTTCCCCATACAAAAACGTGGAACAGCGATGGGTATTGTTGGCCTTGTTCTTATGTTTGCACCAGCGATTGGGCCGATGATTTCAGGATTTATTATTCAGCAGCTTGATTGGCACTGGATATTTTGGATACCGATACCGTTTTATTTGCTAGCCTTAGCGCTTGGTATCGTTTATTTGATTGATTTATCGACGGATAGGAAGCCCAACATCGATATGTTATCTATTATTTTCTCAACAATGGGTTTCGGAGGACTTGTGTTTGGGTTCAGTCGAGCTGGAGAAAATGAGGGATGGACGAGTTTGACTGTATTAATACCTCTCGTTGTCGGCGTAACTTCTCTGATTCTTTTTGTGATTCGGCAGCTGTCCCTAAAGGAGCCGATCCTGAATGTGAGGGTATTTACATATCCGATGTTTAGGATGGGGATCGGACTAACGGTATTAAGCAATATGATTATTTTTTCGAGCACCTTGCTTTTGCCGATGTTTATGCAGGGGGCGCTCGGCTTCACCTCAGCTGAGGCTGGATTATATTTGTTAGCTGGTGGAGTTTGCAATGGGATCATGGCACTTTTAAACGGACGTATTTTTGATAAATATGGACCGAGACGGCTGGTTATCCCGGGTTTTGTACTAGCAACGATTTCCGTTATCGTATTTACGAATTTATCTACTACGATTAATCCTGTAATCATTATTATTTTCCATACGTTACTAATGGTAGGAATGTCGATGACTACGACGCCTTCACAAACCAATGGTCTTAACCAACTGCCACGATCTATGTACCCGGATGGTTCAGCTATCGTCAATACGACGATTCAAACATGCGGTGCTATCGGAACAGCTATCGGTGTAAGTATTTTGAATGCGAGTCAACGCACCTATTTGGATCAGGCTAACCATTCTTCTAGCCCAGAAGTTCAAATCGAGGCATTGGTTTCCGGCGTTCAGCATGCCTATATATTTGCATCCATTGTTGCTGTTATCGGCCTTATTTGCTCTCTCTTCATCAAGCGAGTGATCGTTGGAGATGCGGAGAAAAGGGATAAACAAGAAAAAGGTAATTATTCATTAGAAAGCGATAGAGTGAGTTAATAGATGATAGAGTGATAAAAGGGAGCAATGCATAGTCGATGCAGAGCTCCCTTTTACATGTGAGTAATGATGATTACTTTCTTGTTTTTCTCCGTTTGTTGACCCATTTGTTCCGAGCAGTTCCGCCTCCTCCTACCGCATGCTGCTGTTTCGTTCCCGTGCTTTCGATGGCGGAGTTCGTGCCGCTAGTACTGTATTTCCCAGCGCCGCTTGCGATCTGTGTAGCTGATGCGTTAGGAGCATTTGCAGGAAGTTTTACAATTTGATCGTTGAGGACTACAACAATTTCTTTATAAGGACGACGAGATTTTCCCCAGTTATTTCGGCGGTTCAGTTTGTGATGAGCAGATTTCAACCATTTATTGGTGGCTATTCCTCCAGCTCCGACGCTCTGCTGCTGTTGGGTATAGGGTGACTTTATAGCAGCATTATTCCCAGCAGCACCGCTGCGGCCTGCACCACTTGCAATTTGTGTTGTATTGGGGGCATTCGTAAACTGATGGTTTACGACAAATACTAATCTATCTACTCCAGCAAGCGGTGTTCTAGTGACTATACGTTTCTTTCCTTTTTCTATAATTATAGTGAGTCTGTCAGATTTCTTAACCACGGACGAACATCCTCCTCATTCTAGTAGATCTTTCTAAAGTATATGTCTGGAAGAGGAATCGGAAAGGTATAGGTGTCAAGTAGGTTGTCGTATAGTTTTTATCGTTAGTAGATTAACGTTATTTTTCCCACACAATGCCCATAGCCCAGCCCAATTTATGAAGTCTGCAATTTGGTAATAACGATTCATATAAATCATGATATTGTTTTTCTGATAAATACTTATCAGATGCTAGATGTTCAAGCCATGATTTTGAAGTGTTGTGTTTGAAAATTCTAATGGCGTTTTTTAGCCCGAATTTGCGAAGATGTGGAGTAAACTCAAGAATTGCTCCAATCACATAGACGTAAGTAGGAGGAGTTTCTACCTCCGATACATTATCGAAAATGACCATTTTTCCGCCATCATTCAGTAAGCTTTTGATATGGTTTATAACACGCGGTATATCATTTAGATGATGAACAGTAGTCCGACTCACAATGAAATCAAATTTTTTATCAAAGGCAAGATGCTCTGCATCCATGTTGATGTAGGTTGTATTTGAACGCTGACGCTTCACTTGAGCTATTTTGAGCATTTCATCTGAAATATCGATACCAATGACCTCATCGAAATGAGAGGACAATTCATCTACAAGTATACCTGAACCGCAGCCAACATCTAAGGCTCGACCTCGTTGCAAGGGGAAGTTATTCATAAAAAAAGAGTAGTCATATAATAACGTGTTCACAAAATCATATTCTTCTGCAACTTTGTTAAATTGATGTATCGTTGTTTTCAAAACGGTTACCTCTTTTACACGTATTTAATCAGTTGTGATTACCATTTTTTTATTCGACACTAAGTTCTGTAATCCTTGATCTCTAAATATCGGCACGCAGAAACACTATATTACTTTTCGTGTTGACCTTACCCTTAGGGGAAAGTGTACAGTGAAAAAGAAGCAAGTTTCGATAAGGAAAGGATCAAGCAGTAACAGCCCATACCAAAAGGAAGAAGGGAGGCGAGTTGGTGCTAGCGATTGGCGAATTTTCAAAAATATGCGGAGTATCTACGAAAACGCTTCGCTATTATGCTGAGGTTGGACTACTGATTCCTGATGAGATAAATCCAGAAAACGGATATAGGTACTACTCCATCAGGCAGCTCAAAAAAATGATCTTTATCAATCGCTTGAAATCCTATCATTTTTCTCTGGAAGAAATCAGAGAGGTTCTAGAATGGGAGGAAGACCAATTCGAAGAAAGTCTTCATAAAGCCTTACATCGTAAACGAAGCGGGGTACAGGAAAAGATACAAGCTCTTGCGTATACCTTGAAGCAGATGAATAATGATATTTCCAAATTAGAAAAGAGCGTTCCTTTTATGTCTTATCTTGATGAGATAGAAATACAGCTTGTTGAAACGCCAACAATGAATATTCTTTCCATCCGTCAGCTGATAAGCAGTGATGATCTCGTTGCAGGATACGGACCGTATTTTAGCAGACTTTATGAAAAGGTTGCTGCCGATCAGCTTACGTTACTTGGCACGCCGATGACGATTTATCACAGTCCTGATTACAATCCTGCTGGCAATGATACGGAATTTGCTCTTCCAATAAAAGAGGCTGTCAAGGGAACGAGAGATTTGCTTGGAGGCCTTTGTGCCAAGTCTATTTTAAAAGGCCCTTATCCTGAATTGACCTCCGTATACGCCAAGCTGATGGAGTGGATAGAGCAGGAAGGCTATTCGTTGGTGAAATCCCCATACGAGGTATATATAACAGATCCTAGCCAAGTCACTGCTCCAGAAGAACTTGTTACCGAAGTGTATTTTCCTATTAAGAATAAATAAAGCGCAATCCGTTGTTTTCCTGAACTTTTACTGTAGAGAATTAAATGAATTCTACTCATGTAGGGAGGTACGATTTCATGAAAAGAAACGATTGGCCAACTACAACATGGCAAGCTATAGAACCGGATCTCTTGGACATGGATGTGAACAAGCTTACGGACCTCGACACTAAGATCAAATACGAGTACAGAAATATAACGGGTGTAGTTATTGCAAGACATGGATATATAGCCTACGAAAAGTATTACAACGGCTATGGTCCAGAAGATACACACCATGTAGCTTCTGTAACAAAGAGCATTTTATCTGCGCTTATTGGTATTGCGACAGACAAAGGATTTATCAAACATATTGATCAAACGGTACTCGATTTTTTCCCTGATTATATGCCAGATCTTGATGATAATCTGAAACAGAAAATAACGATACGCCATCTGCTTACGATGACAGTGCCTTATCCATTCGAGGATTGGCGCGAACCGTTGGATAAGCTGTGCATCCAGCCTGATTGGGTGACGTATACGCTAAATATGCTTGGCCAAGGAGGAAATCTTGGAACGTTTAAGTATTCCACTGCTGGAGCGCATCTGCTCTCCGCTATTATTACTCGCAGTACAGGAAAAAATGCACGAGAGTTCGCGAATGAACACTTGTTTAAGCCGATTGGTATGCAAGAAATCTCGAATTATGAAATGGAGTCATTTGGCTTCGATGATCTATTTGGGGAAAATGTAAAAGGGTGGGTGCATGACCCGCAAGGAAATTCTACAGGAGGATGGGGACTTACATTAAGTCCTAGGGATATGGCTCGTTTTGGTTTGCTTTATTTGAATCGTGGCGTTTGGGACAATCAATCGATCATTTCAGAAAAATGGATCCATGAATCAACAGCGATGAATCCCAATCATTACGGGTATCTATGGTGGATGCGTGAAGAAGTTGATGTTCGTGCAAACTTAGCACTAGGGGATGGAGGGAATGTCATTTGCTGCATCCCGCAATTGGACCTCGTTGTAGCCATTGCATCCTCTTTTGTAATGAATCCAAGTGATAGATGGACTCTAATTAAGCAGTTTATTATTCCGTCAATTAGAGCATAGCGTAAATTAGAAAAGCACATGGATACAAAGGTAAATCCATCCTACTGATACGTCATAGGATGGATTTTTATTGTGTCATCATCCGTTCACTACAAAAACATCAGCTGAATAAAAACGGGTATGAATCTTAATTCCACATTTTATGAGATTGACTATTTATACTACGCGTACTATGATCAGTGTGTAAACGGTTACACAAAACAAAGCACATTTTGATAGAAACAAGGGGTGCACACATGAAAAAACCTAAAATTACGGTTGTTGGCAGTTTAAACATAGACATGGTGAACGAAACAAAGCATTTTCCAAATCAAGGTGAAACCGTAATTGGAACCGCTTTCTATAGCTTTGTCGGCGGAAAAGGCGCTAATCAAGCAGTAGCTTGTGCCCGTCTTGGCGCACAAGTAACAATGATTGGCTGTGTAGGGGAAGATCATTTCGCGAAGCAACTCTTAGAAACACTAGATAGAGAAGGTATTACTACGAAATATGTGAAAACGGTTCCACATCAAACAACAGGCGTAGCAACGATAACCTTATATGATAACGATAACCGAATTATTGTTACACCCGGCGCCAATCACAGGCTTCTACCCGAAGATGTAGTGTCGCTAAAGGAAGTTATCGCTGATTCTGATATGGTCCTGCTGCAGCAGGAAATTCCTTTTGAGACGGTAGAAGCAACGATTAAGCTTGCAAATGAATTACAAGTTCCCGTTATGTTGAATCCCGCTCCAGCGATTGAGCTGCCTAGTGAGCTGTTGAAGCAGGTTGATGTTATAACACCAAATGAATATGAGCTTGCTGTATTGCTTGGACTCGATGAAAAGCAGGTACAATCGTTCGAGTACATTATTAAATGGTACCCGTATCGCATCGTAATGACAGGCGGAAGCAACGGAGCCTTTTATAAATCGCCTGATGGTCAGATTAAGCATGAACCAGGAAGACAAGTAGATGTTGTGGATACAACGGGGGCAGGGGACACCTTCAACGGAGCATTGGCGGTAAAGCTTAGCGAGGGTTCAACGCTAGAAGAAGCAGTGAAGTTCGCTGTAGCTGCCAGCGCGTTATCTGTAATGAAGCTTGGAGCACAGAGCGGCATGCCTTTACGTTCTGACGTGGAACGATATATGGAATCATGAAACTTAGACATATTATAGGACTTGGAGAGGGACTTAACGATGAAAAAAACTGGCATATTAAATAGTGACATCGCAGCAGTGATTGCCAAGATGGGTCATACCGATTGTATTGTAATTGGCGATTGCGGGCTGCCGATTCCAGATTCGGTTCAGCGAATTGATTTGGCTGTAAAGCTAGGCCTTCCATCCTACTTGGATACATTAGAGGCAGTATTAGCCGATATGGAAGTCGAATCCGTCACCATTGCAAGTGAAATGACGGAGCACAATGAAGAAATCTATGAAGGCACACAGCGACTGCTGGGCGATATTTCGATAAATCAAGTTTCTCATGAAGAGTTTAAAAAATTAACTTTTCAAGCTAAAGCAGTCATACGTACAGGCGAAGCAACACCATACGCGAACATTATTCTTCAATCAGGTGTTTTCTTTTCATAAAAACTTTTGTTTAGCAAAAGGGGTGATATAGATGGAAGCATTATTCGAAATGACAGGCATTTATAAATCCTTTTCTTCCGTACAAGTTTTAAAAGGTGCTGCGTTTCAGCTCAAGCCTGGCGAGATTCACGCGCTAATGGGTGAGAACGGTGCAGGCAAATCGACGCTGATGAAAATACTAACAGGCGTTTACAAAGCGGACTCCGGCTCGATTAAAGTGAAGGACAAAGAGGTCATGTTTACGGATCCGAAGCAAGCTGAAGAAATGGGTGTCGCGATTATCCATCAAGAGCTAAACATTATTCCAAAGCTGACCGTAGCGGAAAACATGTTTCTCGGTAGACAGCTTACTTATGGCAAAACAGGATTTGTACGGGATAAAGAAATGAAGCGCAGAACCCGAGAATATTTGCAGCGATTAGGTGTTGATATCGATCCAGATGTACCGGCAGATACATTATCAATTGGGCAACAGCAAATGATCGAAATTGCGAAAGCGCTATCAAAAAATGCCGAGGTCCTTATTATGGACGAGCCTACTGCGGCTTTGACGGATCGGGAAATCGAAGCATTGTTTAAAATCATGAACCAGCTCCGCAGTGAAGGAGTCGGCATCGTCTACATTTCGCATCGAATGGAAGAAATCTTTCTCATGTGCGACCGCATTTCTGTACTACGAGATGGTTCGTTTATTGGCACGGAGAACATTGCTGAAACGACGATTGATCATATTGTTCATATGATGGTAGGCCGCGAGATTGGCGAGCGTTACCCAGAGCGCAATAGCAAAATCGGCGCTGAACGACTGCGGGTTGAAAACTTAAGTGACGGTAAGAAGGTAAGTGGAATTAGTTTCTCAGCTGCAGCTGGAGAAATCGTAGGTGTCGCTGGGCTAATGGGAGCAGGACGAACGGAAATCGCACGGATGCTGTTCGGAGCCGACAAGAAAAAGCAGGGCAAAATCTTTATTGACGGACAAGAGGTATCGATAACAAGTCCATCAAAAGCGATTGAATCAGGAATTGTATTCGTAACGGAAGATCGAAAGCATCAAGGGTTAGTGCTAGGGATGTCTGTCCGTGAAAATTTATCATTAACCAACTACAAGCATATTTCAAACTCTGGTGTTATTTCGTCCAAGAAGGAAGAAGAGCTTTCTGAGAAAATGATTAAGCGCTTCCATATTCGAACGCGTGATCCCGAACAGACCGTGAAATCGCTAAGTGGAGGCAATCAGCAGAAGGTAGCCATTGGAAAATGGCTGGGCGAACTGCCTAAAGTGTTTATTCTGGATGAGCCAACAAGAGGGGTAGACGTTGGGGCGAAAAAGGAAATTTACACAATGATGAACGAGCTGAGTGAACAAGGCGTCACCATCATTATGATTTCATCGGATTTGCCTGAGGTTCTAGGAGTCAGCGACCGTGTCATCGTCGTTCATGAAGGACACATCGCTTCGATATTGGACAAATCACAAATGAATCAGGAAACAATTATGCATGCAGCGACAGGGGGAAGCAGCAATGGCCACTGACAAAAAACAGCTATCATCGACATTGCAAAAGCTAGGTCCACTCATCGGACTCCTTATTATTATAGCTATATTAATTATTGCAAGTCCTAACTTCTTGACTCTCAACAATATATTGAATGTGTTCCGCCAAGTATCCATTAATGCGTTAATCGCGTTCGGGATGACCTTCGTTATCCTGACTGGGGGCATTGATTTATCAGTCGGCGCTACACTTGCATTATCGGGGGCATTGACCGCAGGGTTGTTGAATGGCGGAATGGACCCAGTAACAGCCATCATGATTGGACTTGCTTCCGGTGCTGTAATGGGGACCATTAACGGTGTTCTCGTGACGAAAGCGAAGATAGCACCATTTATTGCAACGTTGGCGACAATGACCATATACCGCGGTTTAGCACTTGTTTATACGGATGGTAGGCCGATAACCGGATTTAATAGTGAATTTTTCACACTCGTTGGTGGAGGTTACTTCTTCGGGATTCCGGTGCCAGTCATCATCATGGTCATGATATTCGCCGTACTATTCTTCATCCTACGCAAGACGACTTTCGGCAGAAACGTATACGCAATTGGGGGCAATGAAGAAGCTTCACTTCTTTCTGGTATTAAAACGGGACGCGTTAAAATTTATGTGTACGCGCTGACTGGCTTGCTAGCATCGCTTGCAGGGATTATTCTTACGTCTCGTCTGAACTCTGCACAGGCAAATGCCGGTATGGGCTATGAGCTAGATGCCATTGCAGCGGTCGTGCTGGGAGGTACCAGCTTATCTGGCGGTAAAGGATGGATTGTGGGTACGTTAGTAGGGGCGCTCATTATTGGCGTATTGAATAATGGCTTGAATTTGCTAGGTGTTTCCTCCTTCTATCAGCAAGTTGTTAAAGGGTTGGTTATCTTGTTGGCAGTCTTGCTTGACCGTAAGAAAGCGAATAGTTAACTTCTAAACAAACTAACAATGAATACTACATGAAAAGGGTGGTTACAACATGAAAAAGACAACTAAACTACTAAGTATCGGTTTGACGGCAGTTCTGCTCCTTGCAGGTTGTTCAACAACGGCACCCGGCTCAAATAATAATGAAGCTGCACAAGGTGGCAATAAAACAGATGGTATTAAAATTGGACTAGCCGTATCGACGCAAAGTAATCCGTTCTTCGTTACGTTAAAGGAAGGTGCAGAGAAAGCCGCGGCAGCTGGTTCAGCTGAGTTGATTACGGTTGATGCGCAGGATGATGCAGCTAAACAGGCGTCCTCCATCGAGGACCTCATCCAACAGCAGGTAGATGTTATTATTATTAACCCTACAGACTCAGGAGCTATCATTCCAGCTGTTGAATCTGCAAATGCAGCAGGAATTCCGGTTATTACGGTCGACCGCACATCTGATGGTGGTAACGTAACGACGCATATCGCATCTGATAACAAAGCAGGCGGCGTACTAGCGGCTAAGCATATTGCTGAGCAGTTGGGCGGCACGGGGAAAATGATTGAGCTTGAAGGGATTCCGGGCTCTTCCGCAGCACGTGAGCGTGGTGCAGGCTTTAATGAAGAAATAGCAAAATCAAGCGGTATTCAAGTCGTAGCGAAGCAGCCTGCTGATTTTGACCGTGCGAAAGGCTTGACAGTAACGGAGAACATTTTACAAGGAAACAAAGATATTAAAGCAATCTTCGCACACAATGATGAAATGGCTCTAGGCGCACTTAAGGCAATTGAAGCATCTGGTACAAAGGGCATCACGGTTGTTGGGTTTGATGCGACAGATGATGCAGTGAAGCAAGTAGCTGATGGAAAGTTGAGTGCAACAGTAGCTCAAAAACCGGAGAAGATAGGAACTTTAGCTGTCGAAACGGCAATGAAAATTGCAAAAGGTGAGACGGTTGAAGCTTCGATTCCTGTCGAACTTGAGCTCATTACAAAAGATACAGCTAGCAAGTAATCTAATTTAGTAAAATAAGTTGTACATCTAACAAACAAGTGTGTTTATGTTCTTTGAGCGTAGCACACTTGTTTTTTTAAAGGCTCTTTCCGTATACTTTATAGGAAGGTTACTCGTGAAAGGTTTTGTTATGAATGACGACAATTAGAGATGTTAGCAAGCTAGCGGGTGTATCTGTAGCAACGGTTTCCCGACTGCTTAATCAAAGCGGTTATGTGAGTAAGGAAGCAGAGATCGCAATTATGGCAGCGATTCAAAAATTAAACTACAAGCCAAACAATATTGCAAGAAGCTTGGCTGGCAAAAAAACGGCTGCTGTTGCCTTGATGGTGCCCGATATTTTAAATCCCTTTTTCCCAGAAATCGCTCGTGCAGCAGAAGATGCTGCTGCGGCTGAAGGTTATACGCTCGTGCTATGCAACACGGACGATAACCCTGCTAAAGAAAAACAGTATATCGAAACGCTTATTAACAAGCAAATTGACGGTATTATTATTTCATCTTATACGATTCAACCTGAGCAAATCATTGCTTTGCAGGATCGTTCCATCCCGGTTGTAGCTATCGATAAATCTTTTCCTGACCATCCGATCGTTACCATTACAGCGGCCAATCGTCATGGCGGTGAAATGGCAGTTAACCATCTTTTATCTATTGGTAGTCGCAAGATTGCTCATATTTCTGGTCCTACGCATGTGCATGCATCTAGAGAAAGAACGCTTGCCTATGAAGAAATTTGCAAGGAGCTTCCCTGGTTTACACCAAGCCTAATTGGTTACGGCAACTTTACGGTAGCGGGGGGCTATCAAGCTATGAAGGACATTTATAAGAAGCACCCTGATGTTGACGGTGTATTTGCAGGGAACGATTTGATGGCGGCCGGAGCATTGAAGGCACTGATAGAGCTAGGCGTTAGGGTACCTGAACAGGTGAAGTTAATCGGCTTCGACGGCATTCGAATGGATATGGTGTACCCTGAGATTACAACGATCTCCCAGCAAATTTACTCCTTCGGCGAAACTGCGATGAATTACTTAATCCGTTTAATTAACAATGAGCCAGTTGAGCGTAAAAATTACGAGTTTGATGTAGAACTGCTGCGCAAGGGGACAACTTGATGTAATTCTATTTACAAATGATTGTGCCACATCAATAACGAATCAGCCAGCAGGCTCCACGAGTTAAAGTGGGGCCTGTTTCTAGTACGTTCATATGTTTTATATGTTATTGAAAGTAGGGATGTGCTTGGCGTTTCGATTTCATTACGTTATCATATTGAACTAGAGAATAAATGATCTCCATGTAAATAAACATGAGATGGTAATACGGAGGTGAGGACATGGCTCTAGAAAAGAGCTGGAAACGTACAATTGCGCTATTCATGACTAGTCAAACGGTTTCTATGTTCGGTTCGACATTAGTTCAGTATGCAATCATGTGGCACATCGTGCTAACGACGCAATCAGGTATCATGTCAACGATTTATATCATTTGCGGTCTCGTACCAACTTTCTTACTTTCTCCGTTTGCTGGCGTATGGGCCGATCGATATAATCGAAAAAAGTTGATCTTGCTGTCTGATTCAACCATTGCGCTGTCAACACTTCTCTTAGCGATATTATTTCTAGCTGGCTATGATTCACTCTGGATGCTCTTTGTTATATCGTCCATCCGCGCATTTGGGGCTGGAGTCCAAACACCTACAGTCGGAGCCTTACTTCCCCAATTAACTCCATCAGACAAGCTGACTAAAGTAAATGGGATCAACAACAGCCTTCAATCCTTCGTTTTTCTTCTATCTCCTATGCTGAGCGGTGCTTTACTGACCATTGCTTCTATCGAATTCATATTATTCATTGACGTGATTACAGCTGCTATAGCCGTGCTTATCTTGCTGTTGTTCGTGCGGGTGCCCGACCATGATAAAGTTTCCGAACAGCAATCTCTTAGCTATTTTGAAGATATGCGCTCTGGCTTTGCCTACATCAATAAGCAGCGATACGTGAAGACCTTTTTCATCTATACCGCATGCTTCATGATATTAGTTGCTCCGGTTTCTTTTTTAACACCACTGCAGGTTACACGGAGCTTTGGCAGTGAAGTGTGGAAATTAACAGCGATTGAAATTGTGTTTTCCATCGGCATGATAGCAGGAGGGCTTCTAGTCGCTTTTTGGGGAGGTTTCAAGAACAAAATACACACGATGGCATTGTCGAGTGTTGCGATTGGTATTTGTACCTTCGCTCTTGGCATCGTTCCACTATTTTGGATATACCTCATTTTCGCTGGGATCACCGGTGTCGCTGTGCCGTTCTTTAACACGCCTTCAAACGTCCTCTTGCAGCAAAATGTCGAAGAAAATTATATGGGCAGAGTCTATGGGGTTTACGGGATGCTGTCAACTAGCATGATGCCGTTAAGCATGCTAGTATTTGGTCCAGTCGCTGATCTTATTCCGATCGAGTGGATATTAATAGGGACAGGCATACTGCTTTTTGCACAGGGACTCGCCATGTTTGGCAGCAGAGCACTTGTCGAGGCGGGGGAGGCCAAATCATAGTAAAATGCGAATGATTAAGCATTCTTTGTACACATTCGTCCCCATTAGGAAAAGAAGCGCCCGGTCGTTGTTCGCTGTTCCATGACTGGGTGCTTCCTATTAGAATTTTTCAATTAGAAATCAGACTGTGCTGTATCATGATGTCCCATTATAAATTTGCGAAACGCCTGTGCCGCAAGGGATAGATAATGTTCTTCAAGCCATATTAAATGAGGCGTCCACTGACATAGCGGTTCTTCAATATGAAGCAAATGAAGAGGTGGCAGTTCTCGCTTTGCGACTGCTGGCAGAAATGCAACTCCGAGACCAGCTCGAACTAAACTGCTAATCGCTGCGGGTTCATCGCCTTCGCAGATGAGATTCGGTATGAAACCCGCTTTATTGCAAAATTCATCGGTAATCCTCCGAAAGCTGTATCCCTCTTTCAAATTGATGAATGGATCATTGGCTACCTCGCTGAGACGAATACTGCTGCGCTCCGCAAAACGATGCGTAGATGGCACAGCCAGCATAATTTCTTCCGTCTGCAATGGAAGATTACAAATGCCAGGTTGTTCGATCAATGAAGTAGCGATACAAAAGTCGATTTCCCCTTTGTCCAGCAACTCAACCATGACTTCCTCTGTAATGGCTTGAGTAATGCGGAAGTTTACATGGGGATGCAGCGAGAGAAAAGGGCCTAAATAATCAGCGACCCGATGTAAAGTTGTGGTGGCTAATAAAATACTGCCTTGTTCCAAGCCTGCCATGTCTTCCATTTCACGACGACCTTCTTCTAACGCACCAAGAGCTTTGTCTACATGTTTAAGATAAGCTTTACCGAACACATTAAGACGAATTTGTCGCCCGACCCGATCAAACAACTTCACGCCCAAATCCTCTTCCAAACGTGCAATCATCACACTAAGGGCAGGTTGAGCGATATGCAGCTCTCGCGCTGCTTTCGTCATATGTTCGGTACGAGCTACGGTCTGAAAATATTTGAGCTGCAGCAAGTCCATTGTACGTTACCACCTTAATCCATATCATTTACATTATTAATATGATAAACATTTATATATTTTTCATTATGTACAATTCATTTTACAATAATAAATGTACCGGCACCATTCAATAATAAAGATGAATAGGAAAAGGACAGGTGATACGCATGGACGTACAAACATATTTAGATCGTATACAAGCTGAAAAAAGAGTGGAGGCGAATCTTGATTATTTGTCCCACCTCCAAAAACAGCATGTACTTAACATACATTTTGAGAATCTAGACATCCTTTCTAAAAAACCATTATCTTTAAAGGCAGAGGATCTTTATCAGAAAATGGTTCGTGATCAACACGGAGGCGTCTGTTACGAGTTAAACGGATTATTTTATCATTTGTTAGATGAGATTGGCTTTAAACCAAATTTAATGGCAGGAACCGTATATGTCGGCAACGGGGTATGGGCGCTTGAAAATGCGCACATGTTCATCATCGTGCCGATAGAAGGCAAGGAATACTTGGTCGATGTAGGGTTTGGAGGCAACTGCCCACGTCTGCCTGTTCCACTCAATGGGGAAGAGGTTATAGATAGTGATGGGGTGTACCGAGTTAGTAAAGACGAATCCCAATCATGGTTCTACTTGCAAAAGAAGAGTGACGAAGAATTTGAAACGCTTTATCGATTTGATACTCCTTCGAATCAATGGGATTTGGAAACGATACACCCTTTATGTGTATTGACTGAAACGGCTCCTGACTCTATGTTTAACAAGATGTATTTTCTTTCACGAGTTACAGAAGAGGGTCGTATCACGTTGTTAGGGAATACACTCATCATTGTTAATGGGGATCAAAAAACGAAGCAGAAGCTTGAAGAGAATGAGATTGTTGGTGCAGTTCGTCAACATTTTCAGCTAACGATTTGACAGTTGGCCCAATAGCATACCTATTTATTGAATGATGTTGATGTGTCACATCCTATCTTATCTTTTCACGAGAAAGAGTTCGATAGCATGTGACACATCTTTTATTTACCTTATGCAGTCTTGTCCACTTTATTCAAATGTTCAATGATCGTGCGATATGCAGTAACCGCCTCATAATCATGAATATTAAAGACAGTAGGGTCAACCCCAGATTTAACGATAACCGTATGTTCCTTCTGATTCACATAAATATGCTGTCCGTAAATGCCTCGCGCCATAAACTCCGTGCCATCGCTTCCGAGTGGAGCCCACCATTGGTATCCATAGCCAAAGAAATCATTCGCTGCCCCAGGCATCAAATCTGCGCGGTCTGGCGTAACGGATGCTTTAATCCACTGCTCAGATATAAGTTGGCGGCCATTCCAATTGCCATTATGCAAATAGAGTCTTCCGAACTTGGCGTAATCTCGAAGTGTCGCGTTAATAAAGGTAAATGCGATTTCATTGCCATGCAGATCGGTACTCCAATAAGCATCCTGCTCCATGCCTAATGGCTTCCATAACTTCTCCTCTAAATAAGCAGAAACATGGTTTCCAGTCGTTTTTTCTAGCAGCATCCAAAGTACTTGCGTATCAACGCTTTTATATTCAAAATGACCTGGCTCCTGCAATTTTGTGAGCTGCTGTACGTATTTCGAGATCGGGACAGCTTTTTCACCGAACACGTCACTCAAAAAGGTGTGGATTTCCGCATCTTTATCATTGTAATCTTCATTGAAGCGCACACCAGATGACATTTGCAATATATCTTTAATGCTAGCCCCATCAAAGCCGCTTCCTATGAGTTCAGGCAGGTAGGAAGTAATAGGATCATGAACGTCTTTCAACGCTCCTTCATCCAATGCAATGCCCACTAAGGCAGAAACGATCGATTTGGCTACAGACATCGACATTGCAGTCGAATGTTGGTTGTAACCGTTATAATATTGCTCTGTCACAATCGTATCGTCATGAATAACGAGAAATCCTGTAGCAGAAGCCTTCTGCAAGTAATCGGCAACCTTACTGCTGTAGCCATTAAATTCATAGTTAATTTCCGTCAATGGTTGCTCGTTCTTTTGAAACAAAAATTTGTGTTCGGGCGCATGGATATCGTTCTTAGGCATAATCTTGTCCATATTTCGAAAGCTCCACGCGATATGGTCTTCGTTCAGCATCGTAGCTAATTTGCTTAAATCATATTGCTGCTTGTGTTCATTGTTCAATGTCATCGAAACCTCCTGATGCGAAAATGTGCGTGTGAATTCTATACTTTTCATTGTACCTTACGATTAGTGAGTATACAAATTCAAAACAATTATTGATGCTAATAAGATCAAATTTTCAAAATCACGAAAAAATTCAGTGATATTAAAGTACGTTAATTAGCTGTATACTAATAGTAAGTATGTAGAAGGGGAATTGATTGTATGCCATTTTTGAGGTTCAAAGGTTTTGATAAAAGCATTATTGAGCAAGTATCACCATCTATCATTGAACAGTTTTCAACGATTGTTGATATCCCACAAGAGATTGTAAAAATAGAGCTTCTTCATGTTGATCAAATAGCCAATTCACCGTTATCGGTAGAAATTTATATGTTTCAACGCGAACAAGAAATTCATGATGCCGTTGCGGCTATGATTCATGCAAAGGTGAGCGAGTATAATTGTCATAATCCACACATCTTTTTCGTAATCTTGTCGCCTTCCCTCTATTACAAAGAGGGTAAGCCATTGAATGCTTTACGGAAAACATCTTATCAAACAAGTAAGTAAAGCGGCTTTGCATCGATACAAGAAACAAGGGGGTTTTTAAAAAAGATGAGTATAAAAATCATTAGATTTAGAAACTCTGACATGAAAGAGATTATGGAGCTGTTTTATGAGACTGTACATTCCATTAATGCTCAAGATTACTCGCCAGCACAACTAGACGTATGGGCACCGAAGGAAGAACAAGTACGTAGAGAGCAGTCATGGATGGAGTCTTTAAGCAACAATATCTCGTTTGTCGCTCGAATGAACGATGTAATCGTTGGCTTTGCTGATATGTCCCATAGTGGGTATTTGGATAGATTATATGTTCACAAACATTTTCAAAGGCAAGGAATCGCTTCCTCTTTAGTGGATGTGATTGAATCTGAGGCTAAGAAACTTGCTCTTATGGAACTAAGTACGGAAGCAAGTATCACAGCAAAGCCCATTTTTGTGAATCGAGGATACCAGATCGTTCAAAAGCAAAACATAGAACGAAAAGGCGTTACATTAGTAAACTATAAAATGATAAAAGCATTAAGGTAGCAAATCATTTCATTTTTCTTTCAATTTAGCGAGACAATAAATAACATGCAGCCTACATAAGGAGAACATTATACATGAGCGAGACAGATTTTGAGACTATCTTCCAGATAATGAAAGAATCATTTCCTGAGTATGAGCGGAGAACATATGAGGGACAAAAGGCATTGTTAGGCGATGCTCATTACCGAATTATTTCAAAAGTTAATGACACGAATCAATTGGTCGCTTTTATGGCTGTATGGGAATTTCCTTTGTTCCGCTTCGTTGAACATATAGCTGTTACACCAGCTGGACGGGGAAGTGGTATCGGTGGAAAATTAATGGCCGATTATATTGCGGGATCACAAAAGCCTATCATCTTGGAAGTTGAGCTGCCTGATACGGATTTGGCTCAGAGGAGAATAGGATTTTACGAGCGATTGGGGCTTCACCTTAATGACTTTGGATATGTACAGCCTTCTCTTCAGAAAGGGCAACCCGATATACCGCTCAAAGTGATGAGCTATCCTCAAACGCTCACGGAATCGGAGTTTGTTCTGTATAGAGATATCTTGTATACAAACGTGTATAAAGTTAATAGTACGCAAGATTTAATCGAGCATGCGAGAAATCAGGAAAGCCGTCCTTAGATAAGGACGGCTTCTTTTTGCATGCTGAACCGCTGTTTTCTGTCTGTTACATTCCCATCTATTCTGGAGCTTGAGTCAACCGAAGTAGTGGGTACAAATAGGATATCCCTCGCATCTGAGATTCGATGATTTGATCGAAGTAAGAACGAATATGTTCCGCAAGGTTTAGGATTTGAGGCAAATCCGTATGTTCGACTGAGGCAATCATTTGTTTGAAATGAACGGTGTCCTCTGAATAAACGGAGTTTTGCAGTAGTTGCAGCAACCTGATTTTGAACAGGTGAGATCCGCTATATACACGATATCGGTTAGTAGGATCCCTGTCGGCAGTTACATAGCCAGCTTGCTCCCAGTAGCGGATCGCTGATTTGGGAACCTGTGTCACTTCAGATACTTCGTTGATGGTGAGGCATTTTTCATTTATGCGAGTTTGATTTTCTTTAGTATACATCCTTATATCCACGATTAATGCTTTTAATCTTGCTTTTTCCTCATACAAGGCAACTTCTTGTTGGCGTACAACCCACAAAGCCTCATAAGGCTTTTCTTGTTGGAGGAGATTTAATACCTCCGTTGTTATTTCCATTCCGAAAGCTGGAGCCATTGCTTGAATACATGCCAAATAAGCTTCATGCAGATTCGTATAAACACGATAACCATTAGCAGAACGTTCCGCAGCGGGAATTAGACCTTTAGTTTCGTAATTTCGTATGGTGCTAGGGCTAATGATGAATTTAGATGCTAGTTTTTTAGGACGCATCGTCAATTGTGTCTCTCCCTTTGAAAATGATCAGTATTAAAGTTGATTGTAAGGTTTTCGATAAAAGAACCCATTTTCCTGCTTTATATTCATAAAACCTTTCAATTGGCTTCTATGTTCTACAATGGAATTGAAATGATGAATAGGAGGCGGTTATTTATGATGAAACGTATCGAACTTTTCCAAAAAGACATGACAATCGTAGAACTGGGTGAGGCAGCTAATAAGAACATTGCGTTCGAATGGAAGGGCTTGTATGATTCTTTGCATGAGCAACTGACGACTGCTTTTGCTGAGATCGAAGATGCGGCCTATGGTGTTTATTTAGACCAACTAATGACGCCATTATTCGAGCAATTGGAAGCTGCGGGTTTTAGCCTGATGGAGGAACTCAAGGAAGATGATTTCGTTATCGCTAAATGCTTAATTTTCCGCAATTCTCTTGAAAAATGGGGCACGGAAGACAATCGATCGAGGATATTTTGGAGCGTGGTCCGCGACGAGAGTGGCCAGCCGATGGGCACTTTGCTCACGGAAATTCCTCATTCCCATCTGAAATTTGACATTCCTTCTGCACCTGTCATTTATTCGATAGAAGTGAGCGACAAGGAGCGTATTGTGCAAGAAATGAGGAGAATAAAAGATGCAGGATCTCAAATTTTGTGATAGGCGTTGTTGTTTAGTAGAAAATGAATTTCATGAAGGGATGATGTTGATATGATAGGAGGCAATAGATATGAGGACAACGATAAACGAATACGCAACCTCGCGTGATTCAGGGCCATATGGAATTACGGCGGGTAAAGATGGCGCTGTATGGTTTACGGAACAAAAGGGAAGTCGAATCGGAACAATCAATGCGGACGGAGAGATAACATCATTCTCACTTCCTACAGCAGATGCTGGAGTAATGGCGATCATTTCAGATCGGAATGGAGACTTATGGTTTACAGAATACAACGCAAATCATATAGGAAAAATGTCGCCCACTGGCCATTTTACAGAATATAAGCTTCCTACGGTGAACGCATCACCTTTTGGCATAACGGAAGGCCCTGATGGCGCAATCTGGTTTACCGAAATAAATAGCGGCAAGATCGGAAGGATTTCCACTTGTGGAGAAATCACCGAATTTGAATTACCAGACCCCACTGCATTTCCATCCTATATTACTTCCGGCTCAGATGGTGCTTTATGGTTTACACAAAATAAGAGCAATACGATCGCGAGAATAAACATGCTTGGTGAAGTAACCGAATATCCAATTCCAACCTTGAATTCCGGTCCTGTTGGCATTACGAATGGCCCTGATGGGGCACTATGGTTTGTGCAAATTATGGGCAATAAAATTGGTAGAATGACTACTTCAGGCGAGGTCACGGAATTTCAACTTCCAACAGCGAATGCTCGGCCTCATGCGATTATTTCCGGCAATAATAATGATCTTTGGTTTACAGAATGGGGCAGCAACCAAATTGGCCGAATAACTATAGAAGGGGTTATTTCGGAGTTCCCAATACCTACACAGAATTCAGAGCCTCATGGCCTGACCATCTGTTCAAAGGGGGATATTTGGTTCGCTGAACAGTGCGATCAAATTGGACGTTTGATCATCGATTGGAATAACTGAAATCATGTCACGAGATTGCAGCATTATTGAAAGCTATGAGCTATCCGTATATTAGTTCATAGATAATAAGATTTCTTATGAATCGCTATGGCATGGCATCTTCAAAACTATCATATAATTCCCCGTAAGTTACTCTCATACAGCCATATAGATGGCATATTAAGGAGGAGCATAATGGCTTCTATTCGAACGGACTTAAAAGTAACGAACAATACCCCCTTAAGCATGGTTCGGATTTGGGTGACGGACACCGATAATTACGATTGGGATGGGGGATCACGACCTGATCATAATTTTCAAAATGTAAGTCTTGCAGCCTATGACAGCCGCGAGGAGCGTGAAGAGCTTAATTATTGGGCAAGCTCTGCGTGGTACAGACTTCATATCCAATTCCAAAATGGTGATACCGTTTCTTTTAGAAACGATCAGTATGATGCTCGACATGATCATAAACGAGAGATAGGGTTGGATGGTGCAAGTGCAGACAAATATATAGCAACTCAGCTCTCTGGCGACGATTGGAACAAGATTACGATTTCATTGCGCTTGCCTACTAGTAGCTGGATGGACAAACTAGCAGGAAATTCAAAATTGTCAGAGCTTAACATTCCTGGTACACATGATACTTGCGCTTTATATGGTGGAGACTTGGCCATTTGTCAAACACAGACCCTTCAAGAACAACTGGAAGCAGGGATTCGTTTTATTGATATCCGATGTCGTCATATCGAGAATCGATTTGCGATTCACCACGGCATCATGTATCAGCACTTAATGTTCGGCGGTGGAGTAAGAGATGTTTGCTTAAAGTTCTTAGAAGATCATCCGCGAGAGACGATTATTATGTCGGTCAAACATGAATACGAAGATGCGGATGACACGAGAAGCTTTGAGGATACATTCCGTTGGTATCTTGAAGGCAACGAATCGATGTGGTATCTCGACGAAACCATTCCATCATTAGATGAGGTGCGAGGAAAAATTGTACTGCTTCGTCGCTTTAAGTCCAATCTTACCCTAGGTATCGATGCAACGGCTTGGAAGGACGATGCTACGTTTTCTATCGAAAGTTCCTATGCCGTTCTCCGTATTCAAGACGAATATAAAGTCCCAACCGTGTTTAATATCGGAAACAAATGGGATCATGTGAAATCGCTCTTGGATAAGGCTGTAGATGGTGCGCAATCGGATTGGTATCTCAATTTTACATCGGGTACTTCTGCTGGTGCGTATCCATATACGGTTGCAGAAGGAAGTCCAGGTATTGAGGGACTTAATTCCCGTCTGTACGGTTACTTGGATCAAACTGCATCGAAGAGAATAGGTACGTTGATTATGGATTTCCCTAACAAACCGATACCTAGCTTGGTTGAAAGGATAATCGCATCCAACAAATTTTCGCTGTAATTATCTTTCTAACAAATCTTCTCGGATAGAAACATCTTATAGAGGGTTGTAGTGGCATAGGGAACAAAGATCACAATCAGAAAATAAGATCATTCCGCATGAAAAAACCGCCGCCTTGGCGGTTTTTTTCGTTGTATGTCAGTTGTTTTTGTGCTGGGGCTAGCTAGGGGATAAAAGAGTAGGCATTATACATGAAATCCAATTGTACATGTATTCATATGTTGACGATTGGGTGAATACTGTATATATTGTATATACACAGTAGTTAATCGATTAACTTAGACCAGGTGGTAGAACATGAACATTATTATATCCAATGCATCAAGCGATCCGATTTACATTCAGATTATGAATCAGATTAGACAGAGTATTCTGAGCGGTGAATTGCAAGCAGGCGACAGCCTTCCTTCGATTAGACAGCTAGCTAAAGATTTGCAAGTCAGCGTTATTACAACGAAACGTGCCTACGAAGAGTTGGAGAAAGAAAGCTTGATTGACTCTGTCGTTGGGAAAGGCAGTTTCGTATCAGGAGCCAACAAAGACTTTATTCGTGAGCAGCGCATGAAACGACTTGAAGAGAAAATGATTGAAATCATTCGAGACAGCAAAGAACTCAGCATGAATCAGCAAGATGTACTTGAGCATCTTACCTTATTGTTCGAGGAGGAACAGACATCATGAATGCAATCGAACTACGCAATCTAACGAAAACATACCCTCAGTTTACAGTTAACAATATATCTTTGGATGTGAAGCAGGGGTACATTACCGGGCTCATTGGTCCAAATGGTGTAGGTAAAAGCACCCTGATTAAGATGATGCTCGGCATGGTTCGTCCCGACTCTGGCAGCATAAAAATATTAGGCTGTGATATGCCTAAACAGGAGGTAGACATTAAGCAGCGGATCGGTATTGTGTCGGATGATTGCTTTTACTATGAGCATCTAACCATTCGTGATATGAAGAAGATGATCGCACCTTTTTATGAGAAGTGGAATGAACAAAAGTTTAACAGCTATTTGGAACAATTCGAACTGTCTCCCAAAAAGAAGATCGGACAGTTGTCCAAAGGGATGAAAGTTAAGTTTTCCCTAGCTGTAGCCTTATCACATGAGGCGGAGCTGCTTATTATGGATGAGCCAACTTCTGGTCTTGATCCTGTGTTTAGACGGGAGCTGCTTGATTTGCTTGCGGATATGATGCAGGACGAAAGGAATTCGATTATTTTCTCGACTCATATTACAACCGATTTGGATCGTATTGCCGACTATATTAGTTTCATTAATCGAGGTCAGCTCGTATTTAGTGAATCCAAAGATGAAGTGCTCGATAGGTACGCAATTGTGAAAGGGGATAGGCAACTGCTTGACTCGGACATTCGAAAGAAGTTTGTAGGAGTCCGTGAAACTCCTTTTGGATTTGAGGGATTAGTAGAGGATAGGCAGGAAGCTGCACAATTATTTGGTAATTACGCTGTGTTTGAAAAACCATCCCTAGAAGATATTATCTATTACAACGCCAAGGGAGGCCGTGTTCATGCTTAACTTGCTTAGAAAAGACTTCATAGCCTCAAAGATATCTTTAGGCATGAGCCTCTTAATTTTTGCAGTATTTTGTATCTTTTTTATGAAAAAAGAAATGTCTATGCATCTTGTAGGTATCATTACAGCTTTCGCTACCATTAGCAGCCTTACTTTGAACGATACGAAAAACCATAATCATCAGTTTCTAGTTACATTGCCGATTAGTCGCAAGCATATTGTGCAAGCCAAGTTTATGGCATCTCTCATTTGTATAATTGTTGCAGTCCTTGCTTCTTATGGGGTTCACTCGCTTGTGAAACTAGTCGTTCCAGGGTATATCATCGTGGATTATGCCATTATCGATATATTGGCCCCTATAGCCATTTTACTTGTTCTAACTTCTATATACTTGCCGCTTTTTTATATCCTTAGTGAAAAAGGGGCCCCTATTTTAAATGGTATATTTTTGTTCAGTTTTATTGTTATGGCTGATCCAGTAGCTCGTTTTATTTATACGGCATCTCAGAATGGAGTTAATTATCAAATCTTATATACTATTCTACTTAGCACCGTACTGTTGTTTGTTGCATCGTGTTATTTAACGGTATATCTGTTTACGAAAAAGGACTTATAGGAGAAGACATTATAAAGTTGTATGACTATGGAATAAATAGAAAAGGAGAGTTTGTCGTATGAAAACGAAAAAATGGATACAGTTGCTACTTGCCGGATGGGCAACATTAGTCATGGGCTTGTTCCTGGCGACTTGTTCTGGTGAAGTTGCTGGACAGTTGTTCGGCTTAGAAAGACAATCTCAAAAATGGGTTCAAGCCATTGTGATGACTGCGCTTGTTGTTCCTACCATTTTATATTTGTATCGGTATGTCTATCGAATAACTGGAGCTAAGCCTAAAATACCAGAATATTCGTGGAAAAAGCTTTATCACCTATTTACGGGGATATTTTTTGCAATAGCACTAGCTGCATTAGGTTTCATGATCGCTAGTTCGCAAGGGTTGATCTCCATTGTACAATGGCATGCACCTGATCAGTGGTTCACTGCGTTATTCGTAAATATAATCATTGTTTTCTTATATGAAGCATTCCCAGAGGAGTTGGGACTGCGAGGATTTCTGTTCGATGTCTTGCGACATCGGTTTGCTGCATGGCTAGCCATACCAATTCAAATGTTGTTATTTATATCTGTCCCCATTTCGGTCACACTGCTTCAAGTGCTAGTTGGAATGGCTCCGGGCAACGTCATTAATATGGGTTACGTCATTCTTATTGTAAGCTTTGGACTCGTGTTGCAGTTGGTTCGTCTATGGAGCGGGAATATATGGGCGTCGATTGGCTTTCATATTGCACATTTAGAAATCATGAGATTTATTGTCACTGCACATGCTTATGGCGCACCACCAATTCTAACCTATCATGAATCAGTGCCAGGGATTATAGGCATCATTCCTATTGTGGTGATTATTGGAGGTAGTGTGGTGTCTCTCGTTATACTGGGAGTGAAGCATTTGGTACAGAAAAGGAAAATCAAGCGAGCTGCAGCTCTTTCAAACTAAAGAAATGAATATATGATCATTAGTAATAATTAAATCATGTTTTAGAGTCGACTGCTAAATCGTTATTTGGTGGTCGACTTTTTTAATAATCGATCAATTAGGAGGATGATTGAAATAAAATGAAAGATATTCCCCAACAAGGTCGTCTTATGAAACCTATGAAATAGTTACATTTTCTGCTTGCCGGATGGGCTGCATGAAGCTTCATATTCCGTTCAAAGCCAACGTTACATTTGTTCAAAGCTAATTCTCATCCACCTGCAAACTAACCATCATGCCAAATTTTCGAGTAGAGAGGAGAAATTTATGGCTGTACTTACGATTGATCATTTAATAAAAAGACAGGGCAACGCACCACTATTGCCAGAGATAAACCTGCAAATTACGAGCGGTCAGTGTGTCGTTATACAATGTAACAATGAACTTGGGCATTTATTAATCCAGCTGCTTCTAGGCGATATACCGGCATCTAGTGGTCATGTGCTTATCGAAAGCGAAAATTTACCTCAAACCTTTAAGAAAAAGGCACACAAAATAGGCGTTTCCTTTCTAGATGATGGACATTACGGGCGGCTTAAGGTGAAAGATTCGCTCACTTTTTATAAGGACATATACCAGGCAACTATCTCCATCGATGAAGTATTGCACAAAATCGGATTAGAGGACAAACAAAACAGCAAAATTTCTTCACTAACCTTCTCCGAGAAAAAACGATTGAATCTAGGAAAAACGATTATACATAACCCTATGCTGCTCATCTGGGAAGAACCCGAGCAGAACGTAGATATGGAAAGCCATATCATTATTCGAGCATTACTTACTGAACTTCTGAACGAAGGAAAGGCTATTCTGATCACAACATCCTACCTTGCCGATGCCATTTCCATTACTAATGAAGTATACAGACTAAATGAGCATGAGTTCAAAAAATTGGATGTTATCGATGATTCGGTTACTGATCCTCAGACGGACATTACTATTACCATTGGGGAACATCCATCACAAACGGTAATCCTTCCACCCACAACAATCGAAGTTCGACCCGTTCGGGTGGAGAGAATCCCCGCCAAGGTGGACGATAAGATTATCTTGTTCGATCCAACAGAAATCAATTTCATTGAAATTAGTGAGGGGATATCGATCCTTCATGTTAAGGGGGCCACTTTCCCTTGTGTGTTCACCTTAAATGATCTGGAGAGCAAACTAAAACCACTTGGTTTCTTTCGGTGTCATCGTTCCTATATCGTAAATCTACAAAAAGTACGTGAAGTCATTACATGGACACGTAATAGTTTTGGCCTCATATTGGATGATGACAAGAAAAGCTCCATTCCACTTTCCAAAGGAAAATATGATGAGTTAAAGGGGGCGTTGGGCATCTAAAGATGCCTTTTTAATGCAACAGCTCCTCCATTCCACATCAAAAATGAAGCATTCAGCCCCCCATTTACTCTTTCTATCCTGTAAATAATGCGCAGTTATGCGATTTTCCTTACAATTGGTTCTGCACAAGCAAGATCAACCGATAAAGGAGCTAACAGGATGAAACATGAGATCGAAGTAAGGCGGATGGTAAAATCTTTTGGTAAAAAGTCGGCTCTTAATGGCGTTGATTTCCATGTTCAAAAAGGGGAGATTTTCGGGTTTTTAGGTCCAAGCGGTTCCGGTAAAACAACGATGGTGAAAATTCTCACCTCACAACTCCAGCATACATCAGGCTCCGTGCAAGTGTTCGGTACAGATGTAAGCAAGCTGCGTGATTCATCGCAAATGAAACGGATAGGCATCCTTACTGACAACAGTGGGTTGTATGATCGGCTGTCTGTGTATGAGAACCTAGAACTCTTTTGTAAGCTATATGATGTAGAGGTAAAGCGCATTGATGAAGTGCTAGAGGAAGTTAATCTTATTCAAGACAAGAAAACCGTAGTGAGTAAGCTATCCAAAGGAATGAAGCAGAGGGTCACATTAGTAAGGGCCTTATTGCATAAACCTGAACTTTTGTTTCTGGACGAACCTACATCTGCATTAGATCCGACCAACAAACAACAAATACATGCAAGCCTCCGTAAGTTGAATGAGTCAGGTACAACCATTTTTTTAAGTACCCATGACATGCAAGAAGCAGAAGATCTTTGTCAGCGACTTGCTTTTCTCGATCATGGCAAAATTGTAGAGTTGGACAATCCACACAACCTACGTGTGAAATACGGGGATTCTACAATTAACCTCGTACTTAGAAACGGTAGCCGTATTCAAATCAAACAGAATGAGGATGGGGCACAATCTGTTGCTCAATATGTAACCAATGGGGAGTTGATGTCCATTCACTCGAATGAACCAACTTTAGGAGAGATATTCATTCAACTTACAGGGAGGTCTTTGCAATGACATTTTCAATTCGAAGAGTATCTGCCATCGTTGCAAAAGATGTAAAGGATCTGCTCAAGAACGCTTATGCTATTTTAATCACTATATTTTTGCCATTAGGACTGGCAGCCATGTTATCTCGTTCGGGCTCGGATGACGCCAGTCTGCTAGGTACGCCGATCAATCTGGCACTAGTTATAACAGGCGCCTTTGTTCAGGCTACTATAATGGCTGAAGAAAAGGAGAAAAATACTCTACGCGCCTTATTGCTATCTCCGGCTACACGGATGGAAATAATGCTAGGCAAGAGCCTTCTGTCTTCTCTAATTACGATCTTGGTCGTTATTGGTTCGATCTTTATAAGCAACATGCAGGTGCCTGGGCTTTTTTATTTCACCATTATGGTTCTACTTTCCTTAATCATATTCATCTCATTTGGTACCATTATTGGACTTGTCTCACGCACGGTTATGGAAACCTCCATTGTGGGTCTGCCACTTCTTGTGATCTTTACCTACGGATCGATAATAAGCGCAATGCTGGATAACCCTCTCGTCAGTAAGATCATTACCTATCTTCCTACCGAGAGCTTCTCATCGGCACTCAACATTCTAGAGCAAAATGGCGGTTTCTCAGAGATCAAATGGCATCTCCTTAATATGCTTCTCTGGGCGATTAGCTCTCTCGTCATTGCAATTATCAGCTATGGCAAGAGTCGTTTTGATAAGTAATTAAAAAATAGAATGCGAGGTCATATAAAATGAAATTTAACCTGAGAAATTTTATTATTCAATTTGTAATTGCTGTAGTTATTGTCGTTGTCATTTTAGCTGCAATCAAATAATGATCGAGAATACCATTTTGAGAGAGATTGTCAAAGCGTTTAGGGGAAGAATATAGGAAGTTGTAAAAAGCCCGCCGAAGCGGGCTTTCAAGCTGTCGAGCAAGTCTCGACAGCTATTTTAATATAGGATGAGGCAAGGCAAATGAAGCAATCTGATTGCTTGTCGAATCAACGAGGTTAATTTCGGAATAATCATAATAGTCTAGCAAGATTTCTTCCGTGATGATTATTGTCGTAGGGATATTTGCTGCTCTCATCATATTTTCAATGTTAATCCCCCAGAAATGATGGCCATTGTGCTTATCTTCATAATTAACTGCTGTGTAACCCGTCAAAGACGCTTCATATTCTATCATGACTTTCATAGTGCCGTGGCTGGCATTAAGTTGAACCTCAACAGAATCGCCGTCTCCTAACTCCACGGTAACACCGCTTTCGCTGCCTATTGTAATGGTCTCGCTTTCGGAGTCTTCGCGTCCCCATTCATGGGTATAAGATAGAGTTGTTGATCCTCCGCCGCCTGCACCTAAAAAGGTTATGCCGTAATCGATGCTTTGCTCAAAACTAACCGAATTGCTTTGCGTCCAAGTGCTTGTCGACGTTTCAGATACTTCATAAGTGATGCCAGCGTTAAATGTAGCGCGGTTCTTGCTCTTGTTTTCGAATTTTTTGGTAGCAATAATGGTAGGTTTCGAGGTAATTTCCGTAATAGTAGCGCTTTTCACACTCAATACAGTTTGTACTTGTGGCCAGCCGTATCTTTTGTAAAGATCGTCCCAAGGAGTAGGACTATGCAGATAGGCATCTGTAGGTTCTTCACCATAATAAATCTTCACTGCATTTTTCAATGCATCATCATTCAGTCCAAATGTTTCTCTTTCTCGGTCAGTAATAATATGCTGCATAGAACCCGTTGCTGTTACCTTTGAAGTCTCTTTATCATTTCCGGCTTGAATGCTCACTTGAATGGTCATCTCATGAGTCTCCCTTCTATTATTTGAATGACATCCATTTTGGATGATATTAAAATATCTAAAAAGAAGAGGACGAACAAGCAAGGAAAGTTGTCTTGACAGGAGGGGTTAATTGTGAAAATGAATTTTCATAAGAGCGCAGCTCTACAACTCAATTATGCTGGGCTCATGCTAACTTCGAAAATTTCGATACCAGCGCAGTCAGCTCATGACGTTATCCGAACACGCTTAATGACACGACTCGATGATAGCATCATAAATCGGCTGACAATCGTTACCGCACCTGCTGGTTTTGGCAAAACGACGTTAGTTAGCCGCTGGATTCATATCCGCAATAGAAGGGCTGCATGGATTTCTTTGGATGAAACTAGTAATGAACTTATTAGTTTTTGGTCTGATGTCAGCTATGCAATCGATTCGCGCTTTCCAGGGTTTGCTGGAACTATGCTGCCCATATTACAGTCCTGTAAAGGCTATTCAGGTGAAATGGTCGCTTCGTTTCTTTTACAGGAACTAATCCGATTAGACGAACGATGTCTTCTCGTACTGGACGATTATCATATGATTTCTAATAGTACGGTGCATAACAGCCTTTCATTTGTGATTGAGCATTTACCAGAAACGCTTCGAATCATACTCCTCAGTAGGATGACTCCGCCTTTACCGCTGTCACGGTTGCGATCACGCAAACAGATGGGTGAAATCAATGGAGCAGATCTCCGATTTACTTTAGAAGAAGTACATGAACTACAACTTAAATCTTCTCAAAGCTTACTCTCTGATAACGATCTCGCATTAATCCAGCAAAAGACGGAAGGGTGGGCAGCTGGACTGATTTTGGCCTTTCTTTATGTTGAAGGGAAGGGTAATATATCAGCAACTGTTAAGACGTTTTCGGGCAACAATCACTACATATTTGACTATTTCATGGAAGAAGTACTTTCACGCCAATCTGATGATATACAATTGTTTTTACTTCAAACCGCTGTACTGGACAGCATTTGTATACCGCTTGTGAATGCGGTTACAGAACGTAGCGACGCTGCACAACTCCTCAGCACACTCGAACGCAATCATATGTTTCTGAATCGGATAGATGATACGCGCACTTGGTATCGTTATCATCATTTATTTATTACGATGCTTAGAGAACGTCTCGTTTATAAACTTAGTTCATTAGATTTGAAAAATCTACATCGTAGAGCATACGAGTGGTTGAACAGCAATGGCTTATGTATGCAAGCGATATCGCACGCCCTTCAAGCGGGTGCTCATGAAGCTGCGGCTGAATGTATGGATAGGAACTTAGCAGTCATTATTAGCAGTGGTGAAGAATCGACTCTATTAGATTGGCTGGAGCAAATTCCGCTTTCTCTCATTGCAACACATCCGGATTTATTTTATTTTCAGGTAGGAAAGATGGCATTTATGGGGCGGCTTGAAGAGGCGAGCAGGCTATTGGAGCAGGTCATGCAGCACATAAATAGAGATGCTGGAAGCATTATTACTGCATCTGCAATGAATCCAGGCGATGAGCGTTTGCGGCTTGGGCTGTTTCAGGCTTCCATTGCCTATTATCAGGGAGATGTGGACAAATTCATTGCCTTAATTGACGTCAATATGGAGGGTTTAAAGAAATTCGCCTCGATTGTAAAAGTCGTCAATCTTCATGAGGCGCTTCTGTATCGAGGACCAATTGGCTTCGGCGGGAGATTAAGTAAGATGCATGAATTGTCAATGAAAGTGTCAGAGTCAGAGCAGAGGAGGCAGGCGGTTCATTATGCATTGCAGGGGCACGGTTATGTGTTTTTAGCAGATTTGTATTACGAATGGAATCGTTTAGATGAGGCGGTCAGTGCGCTCGATCAAATAGCAACTGTACGCTTGTCTCCACAAACGTTGGGAATCATGGTACCATGCGTTATTTTGCAGTCAAAAATTCATCAAGCTAGAGGGGAATGGGATGAAGCAAAAAACGTAATCGAACAGATGATACGCTATTTTGACAACCAGCCTTACAAACATTGGTTGATTATGTTAGAAGCTCGACTCGTACGAATCTGTTATGCTCAAGGGGATTTAGAAGCGGGTGAGCGTTGGATGAAATCACGTCACTTTCAGTCGCTTGACGCAGCAAATGTCCATGTGGCAAGAGAATATGAACAATTGACGGTCATTCGTATCCTTATAAAGCGACAGCAGACGGATCGAGCCATCCGAATGTTAAAACAATTAGAAAAAGAATCTAGAGCGATGAACCGATTAGGAAGCAGAATTGAAATATTGCTGCTGCTGGCGCTAGCATACCACGGCGCTGGAAAAGAATTAAGCAGCAAAAAGTCGATGGAAGAAGCGTGCAGCTTAGCTGAACCTGAAGGTTATACTCGAATATTTCTTGATGAGGGTGGGGAGATAGCTGAACGGCTTGCTGCTTGTGGAGCAGCGTATGCGCAGCAACTCTTATCGTTGCTATCTGGTAACATGTTGGTTCAAGAACACACATCTAGCGCCACGAGTACGGCAATTGTCTCGCTTACACCAAGAGAGCAGGAAATGCTCCAATTCATTGCAAACGGATATTCCAATGATGAGATTGCTAGAAGTTTGTATTTGTCAGAAGGTACAGTGAAGCGTTATATTCATCATTTATATCAAAAGTTAGATGTTAAAAATCGTGTACAAGCTGTATCGCAGGCAAAGAAGCTGCACTTGTTATAAGAATGATTGTTCAAACGTGGTTAAGATGAAACGAAGACAGTGGCTTGTAGTTGTTTTTCGGGTGCGATGTTACAATTTGTACCGTAAATTTACTATAGTTGGATGTTTAAAACCGATCCTGTATGCAGGATCGGTTGTTTAGGCTGATCGGCTGTCGCACGTGAGCGACTGCCAATAATAAGTTGAAAAAAGTAGACAACTGGCTTGCGAACGTATAAGAAAAATCTAAGCACGAGTATGCGATTCACGGTTCATTCAGTAGAAATAAGTCCATAACGATTAACCGGCCTACCGACGTTACCATATCGTATATCAAGGCGAACAGAGCCTGATTGCACTAAGTAATCTAAATAACGGCGAGCAGTTACCCGCGCCAATCCAACACCATCGGCTACTTCCTCAGCCGTCAATAATGACCGCTGCAGCAGCAGAAATTGTACAATTTGCCTCATGGTACTCGCTTGCAAACCTTTCGGCAGCGCAGTCGCTATGTCTATTGCGAAGGCTGAGGATATACTCAAATTGTTGTCTGCCGTTGGGCTAGATGTTCCATCGTTAGTCAGACTCTGGCCCAACACCGCCGAACCGGCTCCACGATGATACTCTACAGGTATGTTGGACGATGCTTGCGAAGCCTTGCTGCGTAAAATAACATCCAGCTCCGCCTGTGTAACTTGGCGCTCTTCATGCAGAGCCATCCGATATGCCCGATACTGTTCCAGTGCTGACTCAATTCGCTCAAACTTAAACGGCTTTATAATATAGTCGAAGACTCCTTTTTGCATAATCTGCTTCACAGTAGGCAAATCTTTAGCTGCCGTCACAACTATCACATCGACATGAAGTGCTTCCGCCCGTATTTGCCGCAGCGTCTCGGCACCATCCTGCACAGGCATAAACATATCTAGAAACACGAGATCCGGCTCCAACTCCCGTGCCAGTTTTAATCCCTCCGCACCGTTGCTAGCAATGCCCTCAACACGAAACCCAGTTACATTCTCGATAAACTGCCGATTCACTTCTTGGACCATCGGATCATCTTCAATTAATAAGACACGGTATCCATTTGTTTGAGCTTGCTTCGAATCCATCCTTATTGACTCCTTTCACAAGTACAAAGCTTACATAGTCATATAGGGTCGTGAATTTTAGATTATGATGCTCTTTCTTGCATCGGGAAGGTGATAATAATCGTTGTTCCATTGCCAGGAGAGGAGTGGCAGACGAGTTCTCCGCAGCCTTTTTCAATGATGTTTCCGATTAAATACAGACCGATGCCGCGTCCTTCGGAAGCCTTGGTGGAAAAGCCTTTCTCCAGCATATGCTGCTGTGTAACATCGTCCATTCCGTTTGCATTGTCCTCGACCATAATCGACAGCACCTCATCATCTTGCTCTATGCTAATGACCATTTCTTTGTGTTCACGATCCGATGCTTCGAAGGCATCGAAAGCGTTTTCAATTAAGTTTCCGAGCAGCAGCACAAAGTCGTGACGATCCAACTTCGGTGGAAAATACGTCAATCCGCTGCGTTTATCTAATTCTACGTGAATACCGATTTCTTGACCACGCGAAATTTTACTGAGCAGTAGCCCGCCAATCCCTTCATCTAAGAAACGCTCTTTGACAAAGGAGAGCAGCTCTTCCTGCCGTTCGGACACCTCGAACAAATAATCGAGTGCTTGTTCGTAATGTTCCAATTGTATAAGACCCGCTATTGTATGCAGCTTGTTCATGTATTCATGATTTTGGACACGCAGTGCGTCGACAAAGGCTTTAACGCCAGTTAATTCTTCCGCCATGTGCGTTAGTTCTGTTCGATCTTGGAAAATAGCAATCGCTCCAACGGTCTGCCCCTGGACGGTAATAGGGATTCGATTGCTCCAAATGACCGCATTGCGTACGATTAGCTCTCGATTATAGATGGGCTGCTGCAGCGTCAAGATTTCTGGCAACCGCGTATCCGGAATGACATCGCGAATTGGCCGACCAACTGGATTGCCCTCAATATCAAAAATTTGCTTGGCACGATTATTAAATATCGTGATGCGCTCCTTGTTGTCCACCGCGATGACACCCTCATGCATCGCTTGAAAAGCGGCAGTGCGCTCCAATAAAATGCGCGCGATTTCTTGCGGCTCCAAATTGTACATTTGCCGCTTAATATTCCGGGATAGCTGCCATGCCCCTAGCAATCCGAATAAGAGGGCGAGCATCAGCGTAGCTGCAATCGGACCGCGCTGCTCCCAAATCATCTGGCTGATACTGGGCAGTATCATACCAGCCATAACAACGCCGACTTGATGATGCTGTTCGTTCATAATCGGTACATAAGCCCGCAGGGCGGAGCCTACTTCGCCTTTTACTTTAGATAGGTACGAGTGCTCCGCGAAGGCGGGCTCTGCATCCTTTTCCGCAATGGGTTGGCCGATCCGATCTGTGATCGGGTGTGAATAGCGAATTCGATCCATATTGAGCACGACGATATAGGATACATCGTTGATCATCCGAATATTTTCAGTTTCGTAGGCGATGTCTTGTGCTGCTTTTACGGGAAGCTGCACTTTTTCTCGGATATGCGGCTGTTCTGCTACGGTACGCGCTGTCGTCATCAATCGGCGACCAAGCTCATCCTCGGTCATGCTTGTCATAATGCCAAGCGCGATGATGCCACCTATTAAGAGCGAGAAGGAAGTAAGGCCAAATGCAAGCAGTGCAATTTTGCCGTACACAGGCAAATTGCGAATATGGCGCAAGTGGCGAATGTGGAATCGCTGCATAGATCGGTTCGCTCCCTACCATTTACGTCTTTCTATCATTGTGAAATAATAAATGGAAATAATCAACAGGGAAGGAGTAAATATATGAGATCTTTCGTTAGCATGGGGTTATTTGTCCTTGTTGGTCTCATTACCGCTATGTTGATCGGATTTCCGCCTAATATGTCAAAATCTTTGCCTTATGATGCGGAACAAGTAGGGTTAAAAGATCGCATCGTCATCAAATTCAACCACGTTGTCGCTGAAAATACGCCTAAAGGCTTAGCGGCCGAACATTTTGCCAAGCTTGTGCGCGAGCGATTGAGTGATCGTGTTGAAGTGCAGGTGTACCCGAATGGAATTTTATATTCGGATAAGCATGAATTGGACGCCCTTAGTCGAGGTGATATCCAAATGATAGCCCCGTCTTTCTCGAACTTAACCAATGCATTTCCAAGCTGGGGTGCATTTGACTTGCCATTTGCTTTTCCTAACCAGCAGGCGGTAGATGAAGCACTTCGCGGAGATATTGGCGAGCAACTGCTTGCTGAGCTAACGAGTGCGAATATGAAAGGCATTTCCTTCTGGAATAACGGATTCAAGCAGGTGACTAGTGCGCATCGGCCATTAATTCATCCTGCGGATTTTGCAGGTCAGACGTTTCGAATTTTGCCAAGCAACGTACTGGAGAAGCAGTTCCATGCCTTAGGCGCACAAGCGGTCATGATGCCTTTTACGGAAGTGTATCGGAGTGTGGTGCGAGGTGATGTCGATGGGCAGGAGAATACGATATCGAACATATATAGTAAACGACTCTATCAAGTACAGCGGTATATGACAATTAGTAATCATGGCTATTTAGGTTATACGGTTATTGTCAATCAGTCATTCTGGGAAGGGCTTCCGGCTGATATTCGCAGCGAGCTAGAGCTGATAGTAGCAGAGACGACAGAATGGAATCGAGAACTTGCGCAGCGGCTAAACCAGCAGCAGCTCGATCAAATTAGGAATAGCGGCATGATGGATATTCACCAGCTCACAGTTAAGGAGAGGGAGGAGTGGCTAGAAGCGCTAGCGCCAATCTACGAGCAGATGGAGCAAGAGATTGGGGCACCATTACTCGCGCAGATTAAAGCAGTAGGACATAAATATGACTCTCATCAACCCTAGCCATATTAGTAGGAGTGAACACGTACACGCTTCGAACCGATCCTGTTAAGACCAAAAAGACCAATATGACCATATTATTGAATGGAACCGCTTTCTTTTCTACAATGAGGACACAAATTCACAATCCCTTCACATTGTAGACCTGACAAGAAAGGATGTTCCGGATGAGAATCAATTTTAAAAACTTGACGGTCCAAGTCGTTATCGCCATTATTCTCGGTATATTGGTCGGTCACTTCTTCCCAGCCTTTGGTGAGAAGCTCAAAGTGCTCGGAGATGTCTTTATTAAGCTGATAAAAATGGTTATCGCACCAATTGTCTTGTTCACGGTTGTAAATGGTATTGCCAGCATGGGTGATATGAAGAAGGTTGGTCGCATCGGCGGTAAAGCGCTGCTGTATTTTGAAATCGTTACCACCATTGCGTTGGCAATCGGACTTATTGTGGTTAACGTTATAAAGCCGGGCGAAGGCTTTGACACTTCTGCTGTAAAAGCGGACGTCAGCCAGTACGTACAAAAAGCAGAGGAAAGCAATCAGAGTATGGTCGAATTTTTAATAGCGATCGTACCTGAAAATGTAGTTGGCGCGTTGGCCCAAGGTGATTTGCTGCCTATCTTGTTCTTTGCCGTACTGTTTGGCGTGGCCTTAACGGCAATGGGGGACAAAGCAAAGCCGATTGTTGATTTGTTTGATCGACTATCGCATGCCTTTTTCAATGTCGTTAATATGGTGATGAAGGTGTCACCAATTGCGGCGTTTGGTGCAATGGCGTACACGATTGGTAAATTCGGTATTGGATCATTAACAAAGCTTGGCTTATTGATGACGTGCGTATACATTACTATGTTCTTGTTCGTTGTATTTGTTTTGGGCGGTATTGCACGTATGTATGGCTTCCGACTATTTAAATTTATTCGTTATATTAAAGATGAAATTTTGCTTGTTCTTGGTACCTCTTCCTCCGAGTCGGCGCTGCCACGTATGATGGATAAGCTGGAGAAGTACGGCTGCTCGAAATCTGTTGTCGGACTAGTGGTGCCGACAGGCTACTCGTTTAACTTAGACGGAACATCGATTTACTTGTCTATGGCTGCTATATTTATTGCACAAGCATACGGCGTAGATCTTACAATGTGGGAACAACTCGTGTTGCTCGGAATTTTGATGCTCACTTCCAAAGGAGCAGCAGGCGTAACGGGCTCTGGATTTATTACGCTTGCCGCAACACTTGCGGCGTTTCCGACGATTCCGGTCGCAGGGCTGGCGCTGCTTATCGGTGTAGATCGCTTTATGTCTGAGGCACGTGCGATTACGAACTTGATCGGTAATGGCGTAGCTACAGTTGTAGTTGCGAAAATGGAAAAGGAATTCCATCCGCCTGCGGAATATGCAGCAGATAGTGATTTTAGAAATCGCGCAGCTATCGCCAATACGCCAATAACGGAAGCGAAATAGGTCATGCTTATTGACCTCCAACACTACGTTGTAGTGGGATGGGGGTCTTTTTTACGTGACAAGAAGGGGATTTCTATTTCTGTATAAATCATTACCTTATGCATTGACGTTCAATTCCCACTATTATACTATATCAAGAATACTCTTTTATTCGGTGCTGAATAATGATGAATAGCTCTTGACTATATAAGGAGGTAATGCAATGTACAATCAGGAGAATAGAACTATTAGAACCGACAGGTTGTTGATAAGACCGTTTCAATTATCGGATGCACAGCGTGTCTATGAGTTCTGCAACAATTATAATGTCTACAAAAGTACATTGACGCTTCCTTATCCATATCCGATAGAAAGTGCAATATCATGGATTCAAACCCATGAAGATAATTTTAATAATAATCGATATTATGAGTTTGCTATCACGGATAAAAATACACACGAGCTCTATGGGGCAATAGGATTAACCAATCATAAAACACATAAAAATGGTGAACTTGGCTATTGGATCGCTGAGGAATATTGGGGTAAAGGGTATGCGACGGAAGCAACCAAAGCTGTTATTGCGTTCGCCTTTTCAGAAAAACAATACCACAAAGTTTACGCTAGGTTCTTCGCTTCCAATCCTGCTTCTGGGCGGGTTATGCAGAAGGTTGGCATGCTGGAAGAAGGTAGATTAGCTCAGCATGTCTATAAAGAAAATAAATATGAAGACCTTATTCATTATGGAATTTTAAACAGTGCGATATGAAAACAGTGAATATCGCTGCTGAATGGTACTTGATGTAGAATGCATCGAAGAAGTAGACAACGAAGCTCTTTGACGATACGATTATCGTATGGAAAATAAATATCATTGTTGTGCTACGTGCGTGAACTTTAGAGTCATTAAAGAAATTGGAGCCAGAGTTACCTATAAATGTGAAAGACTCGGCTATGAAACGAACCCAAAATATCAGTTTAATTGTTGGCAGCCAAAGTCTGCTAGCACAAAAAAGAGCCCGCATTGAATGTGAGCTCTTTTTTTCTATGTGAATATACAAAAAAACCAATTCCTTTCCAGAATCTACTGGACTTTTAAAAGAATCGAGAGTATATTAATCCCAAGCAAAATAAAAATTCAAAAAAACAGCCCCAAAGTAAAGTTTTTCTGCAAAACTCCCTCAAATCCACCACGAAAGATGAGGTGAACACGAGCATAACTATCTATCCATTCCACAGCACAATTCCTGTATTAGCTATGTTGGAACACTTTCAGCACCTAACATTATCATTTGAAATTTACCTGGCTTAAGTAAGCTTTATTTTGTTATACCTGCGAAAGGTATGGAAGCGCATTCGAGCGATGCTAACAACTAAAAACGATATTGATGGAGGTTACTATTATGAAAAGTAGACTGACTTTGAAACCTAGAAAGCCTTTCATCCTCTTTGTAGTCTTTCTCCTCTGTACAACGGTGATGATACCTCTTACAGCGAGCGCGGCTTATTTCAACACGTATACCACTGTTGCAACGCTAGAAAATGCAAATGGAGGCAACTCCGCACAAGGCTTTGATGTGGGGTCCACCTATGCATATAGCGTAAAAGTCAGCAATGGGGATCAAAAGCAGGTCATTTACCGTACGAATATGAACACAGGAGCTACCGAGCTCATGACAAATGGTGATAACGGAACTACCTACAGAACTGACCTGGGTCACGCTAACGATATTGTACTCAGCACCATCGATGGAACTCATTATATGTTCGTTGCCACGATGAAAGACGGAACTGCGGGCGTTATGAGTCTGGTGAAGTTGAAATATGTAGGTTCGACGTATTACAAAGTTGGTAGCTACACCATTAAAGAGGGCGGAGTAAACAAGTCCGTTTCAGGTGTGAAAGTACTTAGCAAAGACGCTAATACGATTAACTTTCTTTTCAAAAGGGGAGAAAGCTTTTATAAGGGTTCACTTCCACTGAACGCAAACAGCGGTACCATTAACATGACTGCTGCCTTTAGCATTAATGTTAAAGGAGCGCTGGTCAATGGCAGCCCTCTCCCTGATATCACTTATACACACCAAAGCTTCGCTATTTATAAAAACGCAATATTTGTACCCATAACAAATAAAAATGTTAGTATCGTACTTGTTTATCGTAATGTATCTAATGCATCGGGTCGAATAACTTCCGATCCTAATCTGTCATTCCGCATTACATCTGCTGCGTACCCTGAATTATTTGAGATTGAGGGTGTTGGAGTCGCGCACGGAGATAAACTATGGTTCAACACGAATCGCAAAAAAACATCGACTGATCTCCTGCATGACGGTGTACACTATTTCAATGATTTCAATGCTTCCCAGTTTATACAGTAATTTCTTACATTTCGTAGAAGCGGGTGGCGCATAGCTTCCTCTTACTATTTATGTACTGTCTATCCTCCTACATATGTAGGGGGATTTTTAATGTAAAACAAGAAGGGCTTCGTCTTGGTGACTCTATAACTTTATGAATAACAAAAGAAAAGAAACGAGATGGAGAATAAGGGTGTACCTGCACAACCAATTTTAATTGAGGTGATTAGTCATGATTGAAAAACTGTATTGGCTTCCAGCAGGCAAACTTTCCATGGATAGTACTGCATTCAATCAAAATACAGCACCAGGAAAAATGGTCACTATCCAAATTTGGTCATATCTTTTTGAAACCAAGGATGGGCCGATTCTTCTTGATACCGGTATGCCTGAATCCTTTATTAACAACCCTGATTATTTTAAAGGCACACCATACGAAGGAAAAATAATTCCGCTAATGGAGCCCGATGATCATATTGACTCCATGTTAAAAAAGCAGGATACGTACCTAGCGATATTATCGCCGTGATTAATTCCCATCTTCATATGGATCATGCTGGTGGTAATCCTTATTTTCCGAATACCCCGATTTATATTCAACAAAAGGAATGGGACCTTGTTAATCAGGGGAATGCTTCGTATGCTCCTCCTGAATGTATGCTGCCAAACTTGAACTACAAAATTGTAGAAGGGGATGTTGAGCCTTTTCCAGGAATAAAGCTTTTGTCTACGCCTGGCCATTCCCCCGGCCATCAATCTGTACTTGTGACCACAGAGAAAACGGGATCAATTCTATTAACTGTTGATATGGCATATACACGAAATAATTACGAGGATGGGGTTCCATTTTTCACATTTGATAGCACACAAGCTGCCCAGTCTATTGAACGCGTTAAACAGGAAATGGAAGAGATTCAACCGAGCATAATTTTCTTTGGGCATGATATTGAGCAAGGGAAGGCACAGGAGGTATACCCGCAATTCTATTAATTTAGAAAATCATTTCTGGTTTTGCTTATCATGGTGGTTAGCCGATCCTGCAAAAAGGGTCGGCTATTTGTATATAATGCTGCTATTCTCATCGTTCAACATGTATTTTTATAAATTGTTTACATGAACATAGATGAAAGCGTGCAATTCTCCTTCTTTTTTGTGAAATTCGTCCCTGTCGCATCATCGCTTTGCAAGTGTATCATTAAAAGGAAGGGAAGAAGTCAGCGCTCTGGAATGATCAATATGGGGGGGCTCCCTCAAACGGTCGCCATTGACGTTATTTTTGCGAAATCGTCCATTGTGGAAGTTTAACGGGCGTAGGAGCGCTTATTTTAGCTTGGACGGTGAATAAGACTGCTCCAATTGGCAAATAAGCTCTAAGACACCCGTTACATTCAAAATAAGTAAATATAGGCTGAATAGCCTCTATGACGACCGTTAAGCGACCACTGCGGGGAGGGGAGGGCAGCTCCTGAACCTGCTAAACGTCCTTTTCAAGCTTCACTCGTTTTTTATGTTAGGGTGATTGGGCTAGTACTCAACGGTGAAACTCTCTTCATTAAATTACAAAAAATAGAGAATGGAAATTGGAGAAATAATCAGGCTAGGGGACTCCCTCCTTCTACTATATCTAGTAACGGAATATAGGGGCTCCATTCTCCTGATTTTTATTTTATAGGTTTATAGGGCGAAATTATTACAAAGGAGTTTGAATTAGGTTAATAGATGACGGAGGTGGTTATTGTGTGTACAGGCATTGCGATTTATGGTACGGAGGAGATTGCGCCAGCCGATGCTTTTGACATCGGATTATCCTTTTTTGAGGTGATCGGTGTAGGTGTAAATGGAGGAAGTTATTTTGAGCATCTAGAGCATGGAGATCACGAAAGAGATCATGATTTGTTCGAAATCTCTCCAAAGCAGTTAAGAGAGAAGGTAGCTACAGGCGACTGCGATTCTTTTTTTCTCTATCATTCCCGTAAAGGGTCGGTACCTTGGTATGCTGCTTTTAACAGGCAAACGAGTGAATATGGAAGCTTTCCGCATTTGACCGCCCTTTGTGAGTTGCCGCTTGAAGAGGTGTACCTTCCAATTAAAGCATGGCTTACAAACCTAACTCAGCAATACCCCAGGTTGTCATATGGGATTGTTTACTCCGTCAATCATATGACAAAGGCCTATTCTTATGCGGCGGGCAATAATGGAGTCGCAATGTTTCTATATGAAGATCGTTATGCCTTCAATAAAGAAACACCAGGCCGCTATGATGGCAAAGGCCGATACACTGGGGAAATGCTTCGAATGATCTATCCCTTAAATGTAATTAACATTCGACATTTGAAAATTGAATTCAACGGAGTCACTCTAAAAGAATGGATTACAGATAACGAACAGCGTGGCCGGCTTACGGATATCGGTAACGACCTTTGGCTATGGGAAGTGGAAATGGAACAGCTCGAACAAATCAATCAAGTTTGCGGAGAAGCTGGATTACTGGTGGCTTGGAAAGCTCAGCTCACGAAAAAATTGTACAGATAAGATTGCAATACATTTGAATGAATGGGAGTCGAACTTGAATGGATGCTAAAGCAAAGAAAATATTAATAAATACGTTTTGGAGCTCTGGCGGATGGAGAGCGGGCGGTTACTCCTGTGCAAATGAAGATTTCCAATATGCGAAAAGCAAAGGGCTAATGTTTGACCCAATAACCCTGTCACACGATGAATGTGTCCTTAAATTAATGGAACTGCATGAGCAAAAGGTCACCAAAGAAAAAGTGGTACGTGCCTTTCTGCACAGTTTGTCCACGCGCAAGGTCTATTTGCGCAGCGCCTTATCCAGCTATGCATTGACGCATCATTTACCTATACATACCTTCGCAGAACGACAGGCAGAACAAATAAGCTACTGTGCTTGCGGTGATTGTAATGACAGTAAGCTGATGGCGAATGAACAATATGATAATGAGAATCTGAATGTACTTAACTTTGAGCGAATCAAATGGGGCGGAGTCCGCTTGAACTGGCTGATCTATTGCATGATGGACTTGGAGCTTCTCAGCAAGGAAGAGGAGTATGAGGTTAGAAGCGAGGATGTTGATATCCTTAAGCAAATGATTCAAGCAATAGAGGCATGCGCGGAAAAGGATGCGGCCCGACAGCTGGAAAAGCGCTGGAAAGATATTTTTCCTAGCAACCAGCATGAACGAGACTGCGTGATGGAAATATGGGGATACACCGGTTTACTGCAGTCCCAGAATGATTACCGTAAGGAGCGCGGACGTGGAACCGACTTTATGTCGATGGCAACTTGGAGAGGCGAGGATGGATATTGTGCTGATACGCTAAAACACTACTTTGGGGAATATTTGTAGTCTTAATCTACTGCAAAATGACGTTTTCTATTTAAAATAGCTGCACTTTGTTCTAGCCGTGGAATTGATTTTGAATTTTGACTAGATTAATTCAAGGGTTTTAAAAAATTGGTAAAGAGGTGGGCTTCTTTTGATTACAACGATTGAGATTTTTTCAATTATCCATAGAGACGGTTTCTTTGAAAAGGTTTTTCATAAAGAAGTGGACTGGGACGCAGAACTAGACGCCAGGGATGATGCTGAATTTGATAGGGCATGGCGCTCTAGCTATGAAGAATTAAATCAACTCGTTCCCGATGAAAATGAGTTGATTCGAGATATTAGGGAGTTTGCGTTCAAGCAAACGTTTCGGATAACGCAAAATCCAGAGCTGGCAGGGTATACGTCGGACGATTTTGGCCTTATTTCCAAAGCGTTTGATAACAAGGTCGATATTCCATTTATTCAAAACCTATGGCAGTCCTATCTACAAGGAAAGTTTCCAACATGATCCTGTTTCATTTGAACTTCATGTGTAGATCAAAGAAACGGCGGAGGGGATGCATTGGAAAGAACACGCCCTAAGATTGAAAAAGATCTTGGATTAATATCTAGCACGTAGTGGATGGCTCTACATTACATAGCATGTGGAAAGTAGAATCGCAGACAGCGCATAGGCTAGGAACACCTTTTAGATGGAGGAGAATACATTGAATCAGTTTGTAGAAGCATTTTTGAATGATGTATGGCAGGAAATTACGTCCATTTACGCAAAAGAAAGCAAAAGGATCAATGAATTAAAAGACCAAAGCAGTCTGCAAGCGGGAATCATGGACTACCTTCAGATTGCATGGCGTAAGGGGAAGTTTGCATGGGCTAATGGGAAGATTCATATCGATGTCTATGAACCATTCTCTTGGAGTGACAACTCGTATAAATTCGAAGCGGGCTCCTATATTACGGAGTTAACCGATGAGATTTTGAGTGAACAGTTTTTTCCTGCTTTGTGCGGACGTATAGAGCAGTTATTTCTATCAGAAGATTTGGGACCTCGTTTCTTTGATTACAAGTTTGAAGTCGTGTTTGAGTTCGAGTGGGAGCAGTCGAAAATCACCCTTAAAAAGAATTTGTTACATGAGTCTAAGTTGATTCAACTTCGAAAATCATTGGAGCAATTTATAGAAACTAAGATTTTGCCTGATCCGCCTGTGCTGCCAAAAGAAAAAGATCTGTTCTTCTTTGCCTATCATCTGGTTAATCCAGATAACTTTCAGCAGAAAGTCGAAGAAATTGAGCCTCTGATTCGTCGTTTATCTGACAAGCTTAAGACGAATCAAGATCGTAAAAATGATTGGACCAGTCAATATACAAGAGCCTTCATCCAGTGGTCTGAGCAGCATTTTTTACCGCAGTATTTTAGTCGTTCTGAAGATTACGGATCCAATTGGGTCGTGAAGGAAGAGGGCGATCATCCTCCTGTGGATGTAGGAGAATTGGATTTCTTTCTTTATGCAGCCCTGCAGATCGGCTTCACCGATCCAGATAATCGGCAGAAGTACCTGGAGCTTGCGGTCCTATTAGGTTCCAAGCAAGCAGCGGACTATTTAAAAATAGGCAGCGGGAAATTTGAGAGTACCTATCAGGGAAAACAGATAGAAGCCAAAAACAATGACGTCATGCAGACGATCGAAATCCGCATTCTTTCTGAAGAAGAGACGGCTTATGGGGAAGCGCTCGATTATATGATCCAACTTTTGCGACAGGATTTTCCGAAAGGCTACAATCTAAAGTTAAAAAGCAGTCAAAAGCATTTTCTTCCGTTGAAAAAGTTGGCGAAGTCCAAACTGCATCAGTTTTTTGCGAATGCGCTCAGCTACCCGAACTTATTCCCTAAGCTTGCGGAATATGCGGATACGGCGATGGAGGAGTTCGCATGGTACAACGATGTGGAACCAGGAGAGAAATCAGTCATGCCGGGCACCTATGCCGTATTCGGCCTCGGACTGTACAGCGAATCCTATTTCCGTCTAATAAGCCGTTACATGGAGCTAGTGGATACGGAGCACCAAATGGTGCAGGATAGTTATGCGCAGGCATTTATTGAGGCACATGGCGTAAAGGTAGAGCATATACCAGTGATCGTCTCCATTTTACTAGGAGGCAATGACGAAGGAAGACAGGTCAAAAATCTCATCCTCGATCGTCCAGAGCTTTCCAATGCACTTGTCCAGGCACTGAAAGGCAAAGAGCTTTATGAACGCGAGCTCGTTGTGTGTCGGACTTTCGGAAGTGTGAAAAAACTGACCGCAGCAGCTAAAAAAGCAGATTGGCCTCTAAAAGAAAGTTTAGAGGAGCTATTAGGGCTTACAAGTTAAGTTAGTTAACCCTTCTAAAATAAATTTCAATGTTTATTGAACTCATAAAAAATGAAGCTAACACGAAGAAGAGCCCGCATCGAATGTGGGCTCTTTTCGATCATATATCATTTGGTTCAATTTTTGTTGTTGAACGGGTTGCTAGGCTTTGCGCAGCTGATTTATCAGTTCTTCGCTGAACTGCTCCGTAAACCGAAGTCGTCCATTTTCTTGTATGATTTGACCTTCTTGCTCACGTCGATCAAGCCATTCGGTAATCCATCCTGGTGCATAGCCACCTTGACCGAATTCTCCGCCGAAGGCAATCATTTTTTCATAAACAGCCAAGTATTGTTCTCGATCGGTATCTGGGTATGACTTCGTGTATAACCAAAACTGAATATCATACATCAAATACGATAATTCATCCGCATGGAAAGAAAAATGGCCTTTTTCTTCGACAATCTGTGTGCAGATGCGACGAATCTTCTGATCGATATGATCCACTTCCGTTACTTTCGTACAAAGCTCCTCCAGCAAGGGAGAAAATTTCCCGTTGGATACTCTGTACAAATCCGCTTCTTTGTCCTCTTCAGAAGTATCATATTCCTCCTCGTTCACAAGGCCTTTAATAAACGCTTCGAAATTATCAGCAAGGAACGTAATTTCATAATCGCTCTCCTGATCAACATGGATCACTTCGGGTTCACCATCTCTACCACAGGCGCGGTAATCCAGCATGACGACATCATGGCCAGCTGAAGGACAATCGCAAATAACTACGCCAATGTTGGGATATCCCCATTCTTCAATCATAAACGGGCTGCCAAATTCCCCGCCAAGCGAATAGCTTTTTTCACGGCCGATGCCCATGATCCCCGTAATAGCGATATGATCCTCAGCCCAAGAAGTGGGCTCCTCTGTTGGAAAGGTAGTATTCTTCGGAATTCCTCCATTTTGCTGCTTCATCAGCGCAATGTAAGAGGAGGGGAGCTTGTAGCCCAGCTCTTCCTCAATTGAGGCGATCATTTCATCTGTGGGCGGCTCGGATAGATAAGATTCTCTTGCATAATCGCTATCATCCCAAAAATCATCGAGTGACATATTCGAAAAAGGAACATAGTTTGCTTCCGATCCGCGCGATTCCATTAATGCTTTCCTTTTGGCAGCGATTCGCTGTTCTTCTTTTTGCTGCTTTTCGGCTTTTTGCAAGCTAAACCTTAACAAGTATTCGGTATTAGGATTACCGGGCTCTAATTCATCAGCGGTACGTAACGCATGAGCCGCATTTTCATATTTTTTCAAATAATAAAGGGCAAAACCTACCCGATAGTGCCATAGAGGATCATTTTGACCCGCATCCGCAATTTTTTCAAACTGGTCAAGTGCTTCTTCATAAAGTCCTAAATTATTATACGCTCTGGCCAGTCGGCTGGTCGCTTCATAGTCCCGTTCCTCCTTAGGAACGGCTAACAGTGTGTCCACAATATATTGATGTTCATCTTCCTCATGCCATTGATCCAATTGATCTGTAAGTGTTTGGTCCATTGCAGCCTCCAACATGATAATGGTTTAAAATTTGTGTACCTTTGCTTGAACATACTTTATGCAAATTCATATGCTAGCCATAGAGAAAATCTTCTACCGAAATGGTTCCTAGACATAGTTCCATAAAGGTTTCGGCAATTTGTGCAGCATCCTCGTAACCTAAATTTCCTGAGTGAGTTACGAGGATAGGGTATTCATCGTCTTCCCTGTCAATTCTCATGTCCCATGCATAATGATGACCGCAGCCGTCCATTGCGAATGGTACGGCTCCAGGCATATACTGGGGGAATTCATAGGCAAGCATCATCGCTCTTAACTCATCCGCGCTAAAAAATTGAAAGTGCCGTTCTCCATTACCAAATTCACCACCATCTGAATAACGAAGGAAGTCGAGATAAGCAGCGGGCAATCGCTTGTTTGGAATGATCCATTTTGCCGGATCAAACGGCTGGTACAACTTATATAGTGGGTCCGACTTAGGGAAGGGGTTGCGCTGCCTTCCTGAAATCTCCTCGATTTCTTGTTGGGAAAGAGGCTGATGCCAATGATTGATAAAAAACTCCAATTCTCGTTCCTTTAATCCGGGCAGCTTTTGATAACATTCTTTGAAAATGGATTCCCAATTCATGCTGCTGTTCCTCCTAAAGTTATCTACTAAATGATTGCGTTTAATATAAGATTAATGTAGTTCGTATAATTTGAAAAGCATCGAGATGGCGGGGTACATGAGGACGAAGCTTCGAGACTTCCCGGCATTCCGCAGATGGAAGATTTAGAACTTTCAGCTGAAGTGCTGGACCGCATCTCACCGCTCATGCCGGATCATATGCTGAGGGAAGAATGCTATTATTTAATGAAACTGGCCCAATTAGGATTGGTTCCTGATCCGAAATGCAATCCCGCTCAACCAAGAATCGAAGAGAAGATTTAAAATATGCATACGATGCAGAGTGGAACCCCGTAAATACGCGGTTTTTTTGTTTTTAACACAACAACTCGATTCCAAAAAAAGCAGACTATAGCTGTACCATTTGGCTGAATTATTCAAAGAATATAATACGAAATTACAAAAAAGAAGTAAATTTTCTCCACAAAACTTGTTGACATTCAGAAACTACAGTTGTAGTATTAGCTTGGAACTACAGTTGTAGTTTAAATTTTATGAGGAGAAAGAAAGGAGAAATTCAACATGAAAGCAGCGTCAAAAGCAGCAATTGCAGCACTAAGCGGTGTCTTATTGCTAGGTTCCTGTGCGTACTTTACAGCAGGGGTATCAGCTAATAAGGCAATGCAAGTAAAGGCTTCTAAAAATGCAGCCAAATCGACCAAAGCAATATCTGAAGAGGACAAAAAGTTTATCGAAAAAGAAATGAAGAGAGTGAAGGAGTTAAGCGAAAAGTCCGGTGATATGTATATCTTGTATCATAAATACAAGGAATTGAATAACGGAATGGATATAAGCTACTGGGGCGGAATCGATCATTTTAAAAGTTACGAGGAATATTTGAAAAAAGTTACTACTTTGAAAGGTTCTCGTTTGCAGCAGCCTTCAAACTTACCAAAGGGTTATACATTTTCCGAAGCTAAAATTGAAGGCCCGACTGAAGGTAAGTTCGTAGCTGAAGTGAGAACAGAAGGCAAGAAAAGTGGAAAACCTCTTTATATCAAAAAGATAGATTGGAAAGAGGCAGCAGCCATGCGGCTTACGTACACGAATGGGAAAGAAACGATTGCTTTTTCCAAGTTTGCGTTAGACGCAGATTCTACTAAGAAAAAAGGGTATTACGAGGATGAGCTGCCTACTCATATTTATCCTAAATACGTGTACTGGCAAGATGGTAAATTCGGTTACAGTATTTCCACGACATTTGACATGCCAAAAAAGCAAAAGATTGAGATCTTGAAAAAAGCGATTAAAAAATAAGAGATTCTAATTCTGGTGCATGAAGCCAAAAAGCTTCTCTACTACATAAGTTGACATAAAAAAACTACAAATGTAGTATCTATTTATAACTACATACGTAGTCTATGTGTAGTTCGAGAAAATGTACTGTGGAGGTTACATGCATGCAACACATCCCATCTATTACAGATGCTGAATTAGAAATTATGCGTATCTTATGGACAAATCCAGAGCGCCCTTCCAGCGAAATCGTAAAGTTAATGGCAGATCGCAAGGATTGGAGCCCAAATACGACCCGCACGCTCCTCAACCGATTAGTGCAGAAGGAAGCTGCAGGTATGAAGCTTGATGATAGTGCGAAACGTCTCCAGCTATTTTATCCAATTATTAATGAGCAGGAATACTTGCGATCGGAAACTAAATCTTTTGTCAAGAGGCTATATGGCGGGTCATGGAGGCCTATGCTGGCCCATTTTTTAGAGGATGAAAAGCTGAATGCCAAAGAAATCGAGGCTTTAAAATCTTTATTTGACGATAACGGCAGTGACAAACAATAAGAAGAGAGAGATACGTGATGAGTCCTTCCTTATATGCAAGTGTATTGTCTGTTTTCGAGTGGGTCATTCAGGCATCCTTCATGGCGAGCATTTTAGTTGTATTTGTTCTCATTCTACAATTTCTACTGAACAACAAATTGGAAGCTAGATGGCACTATTTACTCTGGATGCCTGTAGTGATCCGTCTGCTGCTCCCATGGGCACCTGAATCTTCGCTTAGTCTATATAATATGTTTCCACTGGACAGCATAGCGCCAGGCATTCATGAGCGGGTTCAAGATTCAGCCGCTTGGCATAAATGGCGGACGGAAGCAGCGGATATGAATGAAGCATCTGTTCTTAATGGATCTTTCGCTGCGGAAAAAATGAATGTATCGAACCAGCCTCATTTATCAGGATCTGAGCAACGAGATCATTCGTGGTGGAGCGTGTTTAAGCAAATGGGCTTCACGAATATGCTCATGCTGGTATGGCTTGTAGGTGTTTTGTTCTTAACTGTAAAAACAGTAGTTGATCAGCTTCGATTAAAACGAGCGCTGCGTGCAGGCCGAGCAATTGATACGCCTTATTTGTCTTCAGTATTTCAAGAGACGAAGCAGTTACTAGGTATAAAACGAAATGTTTGCTTTGTCGCAACAGAACAAATATCCGGACCAGCAGTGGTTGGTTTACGAAACCCTGCAATCGTTATTTCACCAAGTCTACTAGTTACGCTGCAAAAGGATCAGCTTCGCTATATTCTGGTGCATGAGTTTGCTCACATTAAGCGCTGGGATGTGGCAGTAAATTGGATTATGCATATCCTTTTGATTCTCCATTGGTTTAATCCATTATTATGGCTTGCTGTACATAAAGCTAGGCAGCATCAGGAGATAGCGTGTGATGCATGTGCGCTGGATAGGCTCAGTCCGAAGCAAAACTACGCATACGGGCAAACGATTCTTCATGTATTGGAGCATTTTTCAGGATATCATCAGCAGCCAGGGCTTGCTGCTCTGTCTGCCACTCATAAACAAATGAAAAGGAGACTTATCATGATCAAACATTTCCATAAAAAATCATATAAACTTTCTATTCTAGGATTGTCGATGCTTCTTGCACTTGGCAGTGTATCCTTGGTTAATGCTAAGGAAAGCAATACAGGAAGTGCATCTCAATTAGAAATGGTATACCCAGAGGGAGTAGATTCTGCGGAAGAGCAAGTGAGTTATAAAAAAGGAGTAGAGGAAGCTCATAGAAAATACGCTGAGGCAGCCAAATCTATACCCGCAGAAGATCTGAAATTTATTGAAAATGAAGAAAATAGAGTGAAGCAATTGCACAAAGAAACAGGCGGCATGTTTATTTTGTATCATAAATACAAGGGCATGAATAGCGGACTCGATCTGAGCTATTGGGGAGGAATCGAGCATTTCACAAGTTATGAAGACTACTTGAAAAAAGCTTCTACTTTGGAAGGGGCCATCTTGCAGCAGCCATCCAATCTGCCAAAGGGATTTACGTTCTCCAAAGCTAGAATTGAAGGACCAACAGAAGGAAAGTTCGTTGAGGAAGTAAGAGCCGAAGGAAAAAAGAGCGGGAAACCTATCTATGTGAAAAAAATAGATTGGAAAGAGGCGGCAGCGATACGTCTTGAGTATACGAATGGAAAAGAAACAATCGCGCTTTCTAAATATACTTTTGGACCAGATGATGTTAAGAAAAAGGGATTCTTTGAGGATGATCTCCCAGCGCATATTTATCCAAAATATATGTTCTTGCATGATGATAAGCACGAATATAGTGTGTCAGCTACATTTGACATGTCTAAGAAAGACAAGATCGAAATTTTGAAAGAAGCGGTTAAAAAATAATATAGTGAGTATGCCATAAATATGGCACGATAGGCCCATGCAGTCCAAAGCGGTAATAGGATTGCATGGGTTCTTTTGTTTATTTTGCGAATTCCTATGCTCAATGATGCTAACGTTATGGCAATCTGATGAGACTCGCGAAAATTATGGGCTCTATCGTTGGCAGTTGGCTCGATACACGGTACTTGGATTACTGAAAAGCACTTGGTTTGCGATAAAGCATTGCATTGCGATGCGATACGCTGTAAGCCAGTTTACGTGACGCCGTTATTGAAACAGGGCACTTCCGCTAACGGTTATCATTGACTTTATTTTCGCGAAATCGTCCATTGTAAAACTCTAACGGTCATGAGAGAGCTTATTTTAGCAAATATGGTGAATAACATCGCTAAATCAGGCAAATAAGCTCTCTGACAGCCGTTAGATTTTAAAATAAGTAAATTCAAGCGAAATAGCCGATGTGGCAACCGTTACAGCAAAACGATGGGCGAATTTCATTTATGATCAGGCGTGGATATTAATGAATATAAACGTTAGAAAAACGGGGACAATAGCAATGAAAATAGAAGGTTACATATTTTAAATGTCAGGTGAAACAAACGAGGTACAGTCGAGATTGTGCTGGAGTAGCATCATAACAGCAATAAAAGGCACAACTCGATACGGTAGTGTAAGCGATATTCTATGGCCGAATACTTAAATAACAGACACATATGTGGAGGTATTAACCAATGCCTGATGAAGCTCAACCTAATACGGCTACTTCTTATACAAGGAAGGTACACGAACAAATATATAACTACTTGAATTTTAAAGATAAGCAAGATTTTGAAGATGCTCAAAAAGGGTTTATTGCACCTTTAGAAACGAAGTCTTTGAATGATAAAGGTGAGGTTGCTTGGAATTTGGATAAAATTAAATTTCTAGACCAAGCTTCTGCACCCGAAACGGTGAATCCAAGTCTGTGGAGAAATGGACAATTACAGGCAATTACAGGTCTATTTAAAGTTGTAGATGGCGTATACCAAGTTCGAGGACAAGGATTGGCCACCACAATTTTAATCGAAGGAAAAACGGGAGTCGTTGTTTGTGATACGCAATCAACCATAGAATCGGCAAAAGCAGTAATGGAATTGTATTATAAGCATAGACCGAATAAACCGGTAAGCGCCATAATTATTAGCTAAAGTCATATCGATCATTATGGCGGGATTCATGGCGTCGTACAGTATGCCGATAACTCAGATATTCCTATAATAGCCCCCGAAAATTTCACAAAAGAAGCGATAAGTGAACAGGTTCTGTTAGGTACAATTATGACCCGTCGTGCACAATATCAGGGTGGGGCTATGCTGCCCGTTGATCCTGCAGGACAAGTAAACGTTGGGATTGGGCTTGATTTAGGTGATGGCATTGTAAGTTTTAAACAACCTACTATTGAAATTGACGAGGATTTTCTTAAGATGGAGGTCGATGGTTTAACCTTTGAATTTATTTTGGCATTAAACACAGAAGCCCCTTCTGAAATGCACTTTTATGTTCACGATTACAACATTATGTTTGCATCCGAAAATGCCAATAGAACCATGCATCAACTGTATACGTTACGAGGTGCAAAACCACGAGATGCCTCAGCATGGGTGAATGCATTAGATCGCACCATTGATTTCTGCAGAAAAGTAGAGGTCGAGGCTTTACTTATGATCCATGCTTGGCCTGCATTCGGTAAGGAAAATGCTTTGCATCATTTGAAAATGCAGCGTGATATGTACAAATATATGCATGATCAAACTGTACGCCTAGCTAATCATGGATATACGATGGATGAAATCGCGGAGACCATAAAACTCCCAGACAAGCTGAATAAGTATTGGGGCAATAGAGGCTATTATGGAACGCTAAAACATAATGTCAAAGCGATATACAATTTTTATTTGGGCTACTATAGCGGTAATCCATCAGATTTAGATTCATTGCCGCAGGTGGAATCCGGCCATAAGTATGTGCAGTATATGGGTGGCGCTTCTAATGTACTGAAACAAGCAAAAGTGGATTATGAAAATGGGGAGTACCGTTGGGTTGCTCAAGTCTTAAAACATATAGTAATGTCTGATCCTAATGATGAGGAAGCTAAAAGATTATTGGCAGATGCCCTTGAACAATTAGGATTCCAAGCAGAATCTGCAATTTGGCGTAACGTATATCTCGCTGGTTCTTATGAGTTAAGACATGGCGTAAATGCAGGAACAAAAAATACATCTAAGATGTTAGACGATGTACCAGTCGATGACTTCTTCAAGCTGTTGGCAGTCAAGTTAAATGGGCCTAAAGCAGAGGGAGTAAACATAACGATGAGTGTAACTTTTTCAGATACGAACCAAGCGTATGCGGTGTATCTAGAAAATAGTGTGTTGACATATAAAGAAGGTATAGTGGAGGATAAACCAAATGTAGTCTTATCTATCGACAAAACCGCGTTTTATAAAATGGGCAGTGGGCAACTTTCACCGGATCAAGCACTAGGCGATGGCCAGTTGGAGTTATCTGGTGATGCTAATAAACTGAATGAGTTTTTAGACCTTCTGGATACATTCGATATTTGGTCCAACATCGTGACTCCTTAATGAAAAAAACGAAGCCGCGGATTTCGCGGCTTTTTTATATAACATTAATCGTAATCGCGCCCAAGCTGATTAGCACGCTCCAGCAAACTTTCAATATGCTGCTTGGATTCTGAAAGGGTATCGTACAACAGCTCAACCCTAGATTCCTTCACTCGAGCATAGCCAGAAACCAAAACATTAAGATAGTGAGTAAGTACTTCCTCACGCTTATATTTCGCCATGTGAGCTTGATCTCCACCGGTTAGACAGATCCAAATAACCTTTTTCTCTCCCATCTTTCCATAGATCCCTACATTCCATATTTTATCCAAATAGGCTTTGAGCATCGAAGGTACGCTGTATTGCCATAACGGAAATACAAAAACAAGCGTGTCTGCATCCGTAATCCGATCCATTTCCTTTTGTACCTGAGGAGAGAATATCTTGTCAGGATTCATCCAATCTTTTTCATCTTCAACGGTATAAATAGGATCGAAGCCATCGTGGTCCAAGTGCAGCAAATCGACTTCGTGCTTGTTTTGCTTCATGCCTTCGACAAAACGCTCCATCACAGCATATGTGAGAGAATCTTTGCGGGGGTGAGTGACGGTAACAAGAGCTTTCATAGGCTAACGACCTTCCTTTGCATCATATTCCCGGCGGATTTTATGATTGATCATACGAAGTGGCATTCATTGACCGGTTACAGATGCTATTGTGCAGGTTATTGAATTTATTGTGAAGTACGTACTTAAAAGTACTGTAGGCACTTCTAGGTGCTTTAGGTACTTTAAAGTTCTATAGTATTTGATGCTATTTTGTAGATAGTCTGTCTAATGTATAGAAACTTTTGTGTATGAAAATACGTCTATATATACAAATACATATAAAACACTAACCCGGAGGTACGTTATGAAGAAAAGCTTACTTAGTATTATGGCAGCAGCGCTTGTCTGGGGAACAATTTCAGCGGGGTCAGTTGTACAAGCATCTGGTCTACAACCATCTCCAGAGGTCTTTATCGACAGTACACGGCAGGACGATGTCTTAACGTTAGAGGGCCGAACGCTCGTGCAATTGGTTGCGTTTAATGACCCTACATGGGTAAATTACTCCTATGATAAAAAGAAAAAGACGATAAATATTACGAATAAAGCTAAATCAATCGACATCCAGCTTACCGCTGATAAGAAAGAGGCTTTGGTCAATGGAAATAAAAAAACGCTGGACGTTCCAGTAACGATCCGTAACGGACGTACCTATGTACCACTTCGTTTTTTGTCTGAACAACTAGGGGGCAGCGTTTATTACCATAAGCAGAGCAAAAATACGATTGTTCAAACCCCTTCCCGGATGAAGCAAGTCGAAACGCTAATGAGTGGGGACTTGGCTGATGCTCGACGGATTGCGACTTCGTTACCAGTTTTGCGTGAGAAGGGCGCGTTAGAGTGGACTGGTGAAGGGTTTACTAGCCGCTATATTTTCCCTGAGGGTGAGTCATTACGATTCATTAGAGAGTATAAAGGACTGAGGGAATATATTGAATTCAATGAACATGGTTTTGCCGAAGTAAAATGGGCGAAAGATATGTACGATTCGTCTGACACTAAAAACCGCGAGTGGGGGACAAAGCCAGCGGCATTTGGAAACTCCGTGTACTTTACTGATATTTTGATGATGGATACCACCGAATACGGAAAAATTAACAGCTCCGGTGACGAAACGCAACTTGGACGTATTGACAGGTCTCAACCGGAAAATAAAAATAAGATTATCGTCCCAATCGAAGGTGAAAAACGAAAGGATGCCAAGTAAATATCGGCAGCACAGTAAAAAAGTCGACTCCTTATCCAGGAAATCGACTTTTTTACATTTAAATTTCTTTTGGTATTACGATTTAAAATAGACGATTTCCCAAAGGTGTCCATCGGGATCTTTAAAGTACCCGGTATAGCCCCAATCATATTCTATAGCCTCCGTAGGTATTGTACCTCCAGCTTCTTTAGCCTTGTTTAAGATAGAATCTACTTCTTCTTTGGAGTCAGCGCTATGGCTAAGACTAATTGCAGAATGCCTCTCAGTTGTGCTTGATTGATTAGCTGATTTATCGAATTCATGCCTTAGATAGAGCACTAATGATAAATCACCCTCCAATTGAAAAAGGATATGATCTCCTCCAAGGGTAATGTCGCTCAAACCTAATCCATATCTATAAAAAGCTAACGATTTATCTAAATCGTCTACTGCAAGTGTAATAATAGAAACCCGTGGTTTCATCTGTATCCACTCCTATCTAAATATTATCAGTAGATAATTTTCCTCCTAGGGGGAAGTTTTTCGCAAGTTAATATAATCGTCTAGACTAAAGCATTATTTTATCGTTATATAATAACACAGCACTGATTATATAGCTTGCCTACAATCGAACTAGACTAAATGCTTGTACAAATTCGTAGTAGAACCATTGACAACTGTTTTACTGTAATCGCTTACGTCCTATTCACTCTAATTGGACTTATCAGAAGGGGAGAAACCTATGAATGTTGTACAGCTTCCGGTATTCAATCCACCACTTAAAGGATTTTTACGGTGGGCTTATACGCTTTCGATTACCAGTGGCCACGAAGAATCGCTTCCTTGGTATTACAGCAACTTTATCCAATGGTCTTGCACAAAAAAAATTCTAGATGGCGACAGGCAATTCTATGTCGATTTTTTCAGGGGCAAGCCCAACGAACTCAATTTCAACAACCCATTTCTACTAACATGCTCCGTCAACTATTCGATTTTGGACAGTTTGGCATTAGATGATTGGCCTAAATTTTTCGCGGATCAAATTCGCAATGGCTACTACTGTATCGTATTTTTAGACGAATCAAAGCTATCGACAGCGGCCTGTTATCAAAAACATCCTTTCCCTCATCATCTTTTTATATATGGCTTCGATTGGGACCAAAGCATTTTTTATGTTTCCATGTTCGACAATAAAGAAGTTTACCGCAATCTGCAAATTTCGTTCCAAGAGTTTGAGGATGCTATTGACTCCATGCGACAGCTTCTTAAGGAAAACTACACAGCCGATCATCATACGTATTTTTATAAATACGAGCCGCATTTTCCTTATCCTTTTGATACAACATCCGTGATCGATCAACTTCAAGATTATTTACATGGGGAGACCCATTTAAACCGAATCAATTATAATTTTGACAATGAAGAAGCCTACGGAATTAAGGTGTATGACTATTTGCAGATGTACTTTGATGCCGCAGAGAAAAACGATCCTCGACTCAAAGATCCAAACAATTTGAGGCATCTTCATGTAATCTGGGAGCACAAAAAAATGATGAGTGATCGAATCGGATATATGGTGGAAAAGGGAATCATCCCGTACGATGAAGAACTTGTCGAGGGATATAAGGATATAACAAAAAGGGCAATGAAATTGAGGGATCAATACATTCGTCATAAAATTCGCGAAGACAAAAAAATGTTCGAAACGGTGAAATTACGGCTCGACCAATTTAAAAATGAAGAGCTTGCTCTGCTGCAAAAACTGACTACCATGCTTGATAAAAATTTAGTCGTCACCTGATGAACGATGTACAGGTACTAGCGGGATGAACATACTATTGATGGGTTAGACGCATAATTGCCCTTTAACTGCGTGCTTCCCCGATAGAAACGGGGAATGACATTGAAAACGTATATGCTGCAGCAATTTGACTACCATGTTTGGGCAAACCAGCAAGTTTGCAATTATTTAAAGAACCTTCCCGATGCGGTGTACCGACAGAAAGTCGATAGTGATTTTCCAACGATATACGATACGCTCGTTCATATGTATGTAGTCGATCGAGGTTGGCTGTCTTTTCTGAGGGCAGGTGTTGCATCTGATATGTTCGAAGAACATGTGGAACACTTGAAAAGTTCCATTGACAGTATCTCGGCAGAGACCAAAGGCAGGAGTATCGAAGAACTAGGTCAGATGCAAGAGGAGTTAGCGGTTCGGTTTCGCGCATTCATTGAGCAGCTTGATGACATAGAAGTTATACATCCATCCGGTACATTTCAGGCCAGATGCGTGGACTATATCCAACATGTGGTGAACCATGGAACTTATCATCGTGGTAACATAACTACCATGCTTAGGCAATTAGGTCATCTTGATACGTCGACATGTATCAAGTTCAAGCAAGCCATTAGTTAACCACAATAAAAGCAGGACAGAGACCCAAAGATCAATTTCTGTCCTGCTTCTTCATGCAATTTATAAGTTTTGATAATGTGCTAGAAGATTTTTTATTCTTACTTGGATCAATTGTTTTAGTGATTCAGGTTTCACAGAAACAACATATTGACCATATCTCATAAAGTAGTCCGCCAAAAACAACTCTTCCCCGGGGTTATAGCACCCCTTAATTACTGTCTTATTACCTACTTCTAAGCGCATAGAAGGGTAATGTTCTTTATCAAAAATATCCTTCGCTTGCTCTAAAACTTCTACTTCAAAGGGAATACGCTCCTCAGATTGATACATTTCTAATGAACGACGAATGAGTTCATCAACAGAAAAGGGAGATTCGCTGTTTGCTTCTTCTATAGAAGTGATTCTATCGCATCGAAATACTCTAAATTGATTTGTAGTTAACTCGATCCCAGCCGCATACCATTGCCCGAATTTAGCGGAAATTTTGAAAAACTGTACCTCGTATCTCTTTGTCTGGTGCTGTTTCACATATTGAATTGTACAGTTACTTTTATTAAGAATACTTCTTAATATATTATCTAAAAAGTGACTGACATTACGGTGTTGGGACATTTCAAATTGCAGTACTTTTTTCATTTTGTGAATTTGCTCGATTTGTTTTTTGGAAAGGCAGTTCTCAAACTTTTCATTCAGTTTATGGACACGCAAATGAAAAGGCGTGGATTGATAGGATTCTAACGTCAACATGGCAAAATACAATGCATACACTTCATCGATCGTAAAGGTAATAGGGGATAGCAACCTGTTTTTTAAAATACCATAGCGTCCATATCTGCCATGTTCCGAAAAAATAGGCATCCCTAATTGCTCTAACGAGCTAATATCACGTAAAGCCGTGCTTTTTGAAATATTGTATTTATCCATGATATCACTTAAGTTAAAAGACTCTCGACCATTTAAGAAACGTATCATGTCATTTAATCGTTCCGATTTCTTCATCGTAACCCCTCATATAATGGTGTCATCTTTTGATACCTTTACATATTACAATAAGCTCAAGGTATGCATCAAATACCCTAATATCACGACTCAAAAAGGAGACTTAAACGATGAGTGCCACACTAGAAGCAGCTATTTTCTTATCGATGAATGGCAGAGCAAAAGAAGCAATCGATTTTTACAAAAAGCATTTCAACGCAGAGCAATTGTTGCTTGTTACGTATGAAGACATGGCGAAACGCGACCGCTCGATGCAGCTTACGGATGAAAATAAGAATCATATAACTCACTCCGTACTATCCATCGGAAAAACAAAAGTAATGCTGGCTGAAGATACAATGGATGTAAAAGAAAGCTATCGCGTTGGCAACAACACTTCATTATGTATTCAAAGTGCAGACGTAGAAGAAATCACACGTTTTTATACGAGTTTGCTTACCGATGACAGGGTGAGAATCATTGTGCCTTTAGCTAGAAATATATTCAGCGAAGCATACGGTATTATTGAAGACCCGTTTGGGATTCAAATACAACTTATGTATGATGAGCGATTACGATAAACATATAGTGCTGAAAAGAATGACAACCATGTCTATTGTGATGTGGTTGTTTATTTATTATGACTGACATAGGGAATTACCTTTGTTACTATCATTAATCGTTTCGATGTGAAAAAATAATAAGTAGCCATTTGGTAACCTTTTGTATCATTAACGACACTTTACTTATAGATAAAATGTTAAAGGAGGTTGAAAAGAAAGTGATTCAGAGGGTGGAAGAGGCCAAACGAGGCAGTGCGGAAGCCTATGATGAATTGGTTAAACATTTCAGCGGCATGGCTATAGCTGTCGCTTATGAAAAATTACATGATCTTCATTTGGCAGAAGATGCGGTTCAAGAAGCCTTTGTCGAAGCCTTTGTCAATCTGCAAAAGCTGCAGGATCCCAGACGTTTTCCGGGGTGGTTCAAAGTAATCGTAGAGCGTCAGTGCTATCGCTATTTACGGCGTAAGTCATTTCACACGTCTCCGTTTCATGAGCTTGAGCTGCCAAGCGATAATCAGGAGAGTTTGGAAGCGATTGTCGAGAGAAGAGAGTTATTTCGGACTCTCCATGCAACTGTGGCGGATCTGCCGTCACATCTGCGTATTGCGGTACAGCTTTATTATTTTCAAGGGTACAGCGTCCAAGAAATATCAGATACATTGGAAATATCCTCGACAGCATTGAAGAAGAGATTATTTGATGCACGTAAGAAACTGAAAAATACCCTGCATGTAGCCGATTTGGTTTCGGTGTTCACTGATTTATATGAAGGAGGTACACGAATGCTTCATATTGTTAATGGAGATGTAGTAGCAGATAAGCTGAGACAAGGAAATATGCAAGGGGAGATATTAGTATGGCGGGAGCTCTATCCATTCGGACCGGTATTTAAGGAAATGGGCGAGTTTAATAACAGAGAGCTGCGGGCGAAGTACCTAGAGCGCACACTTGGGATTCCGGCGTCCGAATATATCCGCATTGCTAAAGAGCAGGAGCAGAAGCTTCACCAATTTCAAAATTATGATGAAGTCGTGCTCTGGTTTGAACATGATCTTTTCGATCAGACGATGCTAAGCTATTTGCTTAATTGGTTTAATGGAAAGTCGCTCGGAAAAACAAAACTTAACTTGCTGTGTATCGGGTCTTATCCCGGGATCCAACTGTTTCGCGGATTAGGCCAGTTGAGCACAGAGCAGCTTGAAACTTTATCCGGTACATGGACTCCTATTGGAGGTGTTGAATTAGAGTTGGGCAGTAGAGCATGGGAAGCCTATGCGGCAGAAGATCCTAATAAAATGATAGAGCTGCTGGTACAGGACACTTCAGCACTGCCTTTTCTAAGGCATGCTTTCGAAGCGCACTTAGCACGTCTGCCTTCTGAGTTGAACGGTCTAGGAATTATAGAGCAGTTTACATTGGAAACCATAGCAAGTGGAATTCACACACCTATCAAGGTGTTCCAACATGTTGGTGATCGTCTTCATGAACTTGGGATGGGCGATCTGGAGTACTGGTACATACTAAACACCCTTATCGTTGGGCAGAATCCATTGTTGAAAGTTAAGAAGGGGATTGTGCCGTTCGCTGATTTGAATCAGTCTTCGCTGCCGTTCCATGAAAGTGTACTGCAACTAACAGCATTGGCTGAAGACGTATTAGAGGGGAAAATAGACTATACTGACTTAGAGAAGCTGGATAAGTGGGTAGGCGGTATTCATTTACAAGGGGCAGCGAACTGGCGCTGGGATTCGAAGCTTAAGCTAGTGGTAAAAGCATAGAAAGGATGCACTTTATACGTACAAGCATTGAAGCCTCGATTTTAATTCATCGAGGCTTTTTTCATGGAACTAGGAAAACTTGAACAAGTATAAACTTAATCGCGCGTAGGTATTCGTCCAATCCGATGAAATCACCCCAACATACATTGTTTTAGCCTATCTTCAAAAGGAGTGAATTAAATGTCGTTTATACCATTGCCAGGACCAGGGCCATCTGGGCCGTTAATGCCTCCACCAGGTCCACCACCTGGTCTAGGACCACCCGGACCCGGACCGTCATTCCCGCCATCCGGCCCAGGTCCAGGATTCGGACCACCTGGAGGCGGAGGACACCAAGGACCAACGGCTCCACCTCCACCATTTGTACCTCAAATGTCTCCCTTCGCTATTGACCCCGGAGCTATTTCTAGATGTTTATTTCGGAATACTTACGTTTGGCTGAGAAACGGGGATAGCTTCTGGTTTTTTCCAACCTTTGTAGGACGAACTTCAGTATCGGGATTTAGATTTTTCCGTGGAAGGTGGATATTCTTCGGGGTTGATTTGAGGCAAATTGTTTCCTTTACTTGTTTTTAACTTCACCTCATCATATATCCAAATGGCTGCCTGCATATGGAGGGCAGCCATTTATGATCAGGGGAGTGAACATGTACGTAAGCCATCTTGTCAGACAAGCTACATAAGGCAACAAAGAAGCCTTATGTAGAATGAATCCAGTGAACTTGTTGCTAAGACAGTGGGGATCATTCTAATCCATATGTAGTTAGCAGACAGTTACATACAAAAAAAGCAGACAATCCCTAGATGTATAGGGTTGTCTGCTTTTTCTAAACAACGGAGATTCTTTTAATGAAAGTACTTATTCTTTCTTATCAAAGAAAGCTTTGGTATTTTCCCTACGCTTAGGAGGTAATGTTCTATCGAGCTCTTTGTCTAACCAATCAAGTGTTTTAGCTCGTAATTCGTTTCGCATTTTTTCTTCTGCTTCTAACATGACCAAATTAATGGTACAGCTAGGATTATGAGATTGGCAGCTTGGTTTATCCGAATCCCGATCCAAAAATCCCTTACTGAGAATATTTTTGCACTGAAAGATAGGCTTATTACCTTCGATTGCCTCCACGACATCCCAAAATGAAATAACATTAGGAGATTTTGCTAAACGATAGCCGCCTTTGACTCCAGGTACTGAATGGACGATACCTGATTTCGATAACTTACCGAAAATCTTGGATAGGTATGTTTCTGAAATACCTTGAAATTCTGCTAATTCTTTTATACCAATTGTTGAGTTGGAAGGGATACCAATCAGGTAAACCAAACAATGTAATCCATACTCTACACCAATGCTATAAGCCATATGTATCCTACTTTCTGTTTACGTTCCTATATGTGTTCAATCTTAGAAGGAATGGAGATTAAATGTCAATATCGAACCCATGTTAAACCTTTTGCTAAAAAATTGACTTTCAAAATAAAATATTTTATTCTAGATAAATCATATCGTCGATTAATATTGTCGACAATAATAACGTTCTTGATTAACTATTTTAATAAAGGAGTGTTTAGAAATGGCACAACGCTTTAACTACAACGCAAAACCAAGTGAAGGTTTAAAGTTATTGTATGAAATGGAGAAAGTAATTAATCATTCGTCGATTAGCAAGACGATTAGAGAGCTGATTAAAATACGCGCATCTCAAATCAATAAATGTGCTTTCTGTCTCAATATGCACACAGCAGAAGCAAGAAAACTCGGCGAAACGGAGCAAAGACTTTACTGTTTAAGCGCATGGGAAGAGTGTGATTTCTATACAGTTGAAGAAAAAGCGGCATTACAACTAACAGAACATATCACACTTATTCCAGACCACGGTGTCACAGATGCCTTGTATCAACATGTTCGTAGATTCTTTAATGAAGAACAGTACTTTGAATTACTCATCATTATTGGTCAAATTAACACGTGGAATCGAATTTCTATTGCAATGGGCAATACCGCGAAGTGAAATTCAAATAGGCATGCATGATGGAATGTATGGTTGTTTCATAATCAAACCATACCAACATTTGGTTGAATAGTATGGATTAAGACTACCCAGTCTTGTATAATGAAACTATCTTTCTTTATGAAGGGACTGAACTATGCGCAGATGGTCAATATTCTAACACCAACTATTTCAATATAAGGGAGGTGAAAATATTGATTGCAGAGTTGTATACAGAACGATTGCATTTGAGAAAAATGAAGGAATCCGATTCATCAAGTTTGTTTACCATTTGGTCTGATCCGGATGTCACCCAGTTTATGAATGTCACTTCCTTCACGAATGAAGATCAGGCTAAGGATATGATTAAACTACTAGATGAACTTTCTAAGGATAACAAAGCCATTCGTCTATCTATCATTGAGATGGAGTCAAATGAAATTATAGGTTCATGCGGCTTCAACTATCTAGATTTTGAACATGCAAAAGCAGAAATCGGATATGATATGGCTAAAGCATATTGGGGGAAAGGATACGCTTCCGAAGCTGTCCGTTCGTTGCTAGATTACGGGTTCTCCACGTTAAATCTAAATCGAATCGAAGCCAAAGTAGAGCTAGAGAATGTGAGCTCTATAAAACTTCTACAAAAGCTAAACTTCACGCTTGAGGGGACACTCAGACAGTATGAAAGAGTAAATGGAAGATTTAACGATCTCCACATGTATTCCAAATTAATATCCGATTGATTTTCTTCTAAAGCTGACGAGAACAATCGAACCGATTAAAGTGAAGCAATTAGACATGGTCGAAGCAGTAGAACCACCGTAGGATGAAAAATCCAATGCGGTGGTTCTTTTTTTCTCACGGTTCCTATGCCACAATTATAAATGGGGGCGATGAAGAATGTTCCAAGATTTCCAAGTCGTTCGTGACCGTCCGGTCTCGATACAAGTAAAAGAATACGTCAAACGTTTAATTATAAAAGGGGCATATCAAGTAGATCAGAAGCTGCCCGCTACAAGAGAAATGAGCGATTTGCTAAAGGTGAGCCGCAACACAGTCATTGCAGCCTATGAAGGTCTAGAAGATGACGGTTTTACATATACGATTCCCGGCAAAGGCAGTTATGTGGCCGCACTGGTACGTCATTCGAATGTAAATAATGAAGGAACTGACAGTTCTACTGCCTGGCAGATTGACTGGAAGGCACGAATGAACGAATATGCGGTTTCGGCTGTGGAGCTAGATTTGATGAAACAGGGCATCCGCGCCCAAAAAGGAACGATCTCGTTTACAAGCATCGCTCCAGATGAGCAGTTGTTTGATCTGGGTGATGTACGACGAGCGTTTATGGACCGCATGGCTATCGAAGGGCAAGTGCTGCTTAATTACGGTTATGCGAAGGGGTATAAGCCGCTCATCGATTATCTAATGCATTATATGGAAAATAAAGGTGTTGATTTAACCGGCAAGGATATGCTGATTACGAATGGATTTACGGAGGGCTTCGATATTGTGCTGTCTGCACTACGTCCTTCCGGGCGCAAAGGTAGGGCCATTTGTGAAAATCCAACCCATCATACAGCGATCAAAAATTTGAAGCTGCACGGATTTGAGATTACAGGTATTCCGATGGAGCGTGATGGTATTGATGTTGGGCAGCTAGAATCCGTATTGAAACAGGAGGCAACCAGCTTTGATCTAGCTTACTTGACTCCTTCCTATCACAATCCTACTGGCATCGTGATGTCGCCGGCGAAGCGCAGCGCCGTTATGAAATTAATGAGGAAATATCAGATTCCCGTGATTGAGGATGGATTCAATGAGGAACTGCGTTACTCGGGAGCACATGTTGCGCCATTAATAGCGACAGCAGGACAAGGCAACGGAGTCATCTATATTGGCAGTCACTCTAAGGTGCTGTTTCCTGGCTTGCGAGTAGGATGGGTGCTCGGAGACCATGCGCTTATCCACCATTTAGAAAGCATGAAGCGTGCTCGTACCATTCATACCTCAACATTCGATCAGGCGATATTGTATCAATATTTGCTCAATGGAAATTTCGATAAATATGTAAAAAAAGCGCGCATGGAATATAAGCGCAAATACGAGCTGACGAAGGCATACTGTGAAGTTTATCTCCCTGAAGCACAGCTATCTGGTGACGGGGGATTACATTTGTTTCTTACCTTCCAGACCAAAGTAAATACACATCAATTGCTAGAAGCGTGTACAGTACAAGGCGTTATTTTTACACCAGGGGATAAATTTTTTATTGAAGAAGGCGAAGGAACGAATACATTACGGCTTGGGTTCTCGCGAGTATCGGATGAAGATATTAAGTTAGGTATTCAAATCATCGGCGAGCAGTTGCGAAGCTTGCTTTAACTAAGGACGAAGCCATTAATAAATTGGCTCAATTGAAGTAGCATGTTCTTTTTTTACCGCTCGACAAGAGTTATTGAAAAATAACAATGATTATGGGCGGATTAACCATCCGTCGGCATGCAACGACTATAAAATATGAGGTGTCATCATGAGAATCGGTGTCATTATGGGTGGTATTTCCACTGAGCGTGAGGTTTCTTTACAGACTGGTCAAGAGATGATCAGTCATTTGGATCGTAATAAATACGAAGTAATTCCAATCGTTATCGATCAACGAGCAGATTTAATCGGTCAAGTGCAGCAGACTGGCATCGATCTCGCACTATTAGCACTGCATGGTCAATATGGAGAAGACGGTACGGTGCAAGGAGCATTGGATACATTAGGCGTTCCATACACGGGCAGCGGTGTTTTAGCTAGCAGTCTATGTATGAATAAGCAGCTCTCGAAGATGCTGTTGAAAGCAGGAGGCGTGCACACGCCTGCAGGCCTTTGCTGGCAGGGGATGGACGATTATAATCCGGAAGCGGTAGAAAAGTTGGGTTACCCTGTTATCGTGAAACCGAATATGGGAGGCTCCAGTATCGGCATCCAGCTTGTGCATAATGAGAAGGAACTGCTGCCAGCTGTGCAGGAGGCTAGTCTCTTGGATCAAGCTATTTTGATTGAACCCTATATTAAAGGAACAGAGCTTACTTGCTCAATTGTAGATGGCGAAGTGTTGCCAATTATCGGTATTCGCTCCGTTCATTCAGAGTGGTTTGATTTTAAAGCAAAATATGAGACTGGTGGTGCTGAGGAGAAGGTAATTCAGCTTCCTCCCGTTGTTGAGGAGAACGTGCGCGAAGCTGCGCTAGCCAGTTATCGGATGCTGCAGTGCAAGGTGTATGCACGGGTCGATATGATCTTGTGTGAGGATAGACCGTACGTGTTGGAAGTCAATACGTTACCGGGGATGACAGCCAACAGCCTGCTTCCGAAGAGCGCAGCCGCGGCCGGGATGAGCTTTGCTCAATTGCTGGATCGCATTATTTCTAGCTCGCTACATGAACGGAAACAGGAATGGGAGATGGTGCAATATGTGTAGAGAAGAGGGATCAGGACAATTTTTATCCTCACGTGTACGGGAAATCAGACCATCAGGCATTCGCGCATTTTTTGATCTAAATGAAACGGGTGGAGATACGATCGCGGTTGGAGTCGGAGAACCAGATTTCATTACACCAGAGAAGATACGTGAAGCATGCATTCAAGCGTTGCGGGAAGGGCATACAAAATATACTTCTAATGCTGGCATGATGGAGCTGCGGGAGGAGATTTCAGGATATCTTTTTAGCAACTTTGAGCTCTCTTATGATCCGGATCAGGAGATTATCGTGACGATGGGGAGTAGTGAAGCCGTTGACTTGGCGCTGCGAGCAGTAATCAATCTGGATGATGAGGTGCTAATTCCAGCGCCAAGCTATATCGCCTATGAGCCGATTACTCATTTGCACGGTGGTAATGTCGTCGAGGTGTCTACTACCGCAGAAGAGCAGTTTAAACTGACAGCGCAAGCACTGCAACGTTCGATTACACCTCGTTCAAAGGTTTTGATGATCAATTATCCGTGCAATCCGACGGGAACAGTTATGACTGAGCAGGACTGGTTGCCGATTGTGGAGCTCATTAATAAACACAATTTGGTTGTGATATCGGACGAAGTATATGCGGAATTAACTTATGGTAGAAAGCATGTCAGTATTGCCTCTTTGCCAGGCATGAAGGAACGTACGATTGTTATCAGCGGCTTTTCCAAAGCATTCGCGATGACAGGCTGGCGGGTTGGTTATGCATGCGGCCCGCACGAATTAATAGCTGGTATGTTGAAAATCCATCAGTATACGGCTATGAGCGCTCCAACTATTTCACAGATCGCTGCGCTCGAATCATTGCGTCATGGCCTGGCAGCCAAAGATGAGATGATGGCGAGTTATGATGAGCGCCGCAAACTGTTTGTAGCTGGCTTGAATGCAATCGGGTTAAGCTGTCATGTGCCTGAGGGCGCTTTTTATGCCTTTCCTTCTATAGCTTCCACAGGTATGTCATCTGAGCAATTTTCTCTTCGTCTGTTAGAGGAAGCCAAGGTAGCGGTAGTGCCGGGACATGTATTTGGATCGAGCGGAGAGGGTTTTATCCGCTGCTCCTATGCAACTTCGCTCGTCGATTTGGAGAAAGTGCTGGAGCGGATGGGAAGGTTTATGCAGATGATGCAGTTTGCTTGAAGAAACGATCATCGTTGATGAAACGTTAGTTGACTTTATCGCAATGGGTTATAGACAATATTGCCTCGCAAATCACGTCGTATCTTTATTAAGCATATAAAAAAACAGCCTAGAACATTAGGCTGTTTTTTTTATCTTGATCTTGATACCCTGCATTCATCACGTGACTAGTAGTGATCATCATATTAGATGAAAAACAAATCGACAGGATAATAGCAGATGCCATTCTACGTGCTAACTACATATTGTAAGCATGAAAGGAGGACTGTATGTGAGTACGGTTATTTCCCATTTTTACAATGAAGAGTATTTACTTCCATGGTGGCTAAAGCATCATGTCCCGTTGTTTAAACATGGTATTCTTATTGATCGCGGTTCTAACGATCGTTCCGTTGATATATGCAAAAAGCTTGCTCCTCATTGGGAAGTTCGGGAGTCCAAAGTAGCTGAATTCGACGCCTTACTCGTTGATCGTGAAGTGATGGAAATAGAGGCGGAATGCATAGGTTGGAAAATGGTGTTAAATACGACCGAATTTCTCTGTTTCCCAGACAAACAGCCGTTTTTTGCGAAACTTGAAACGTTAGGCAGCAGCATGTATCATATTCGGACCATATTTCTAGTCGATGATCCTAACTATGGATATACAGAACCAGACCCAAAAGTTCCGCTTGTCAAACAGCGGCATCATGGTTTTATACTTCCGCATGCCGGAAGGTTCATTCATCGTTATAAACATGGAAGTTATACGGTCGGCAGACATTCGACGGATCAATCGTTTACCTACTTGCCGTTCCTAGATGTTCCTGATCCTGCGTTTGTTATTAAATGCTACTTCAGTCCGTGGACAGAAGAATTGAAGCTCCGTAAACTTCAAATTGGTCCTACGTTGTCAGCTAGTAGTATTCACAGCAGGTTAGGACATCAACATCTTGTTAATCGTGAGGAACTTGAGCAGGCGTATTTGCATTATGTACAGCAATCAAGTGATTTGCGACTTTATCCAGCTTATCAACGATTATGGGAATGAGCACAAGAGTCTGACAAGGTTGTATTTGTGAACAAATGGTAATTATAGGCGATTCAGTTGCAAATGAAGAGACAATTTCTTGAAAGAACGAGGGGAAATTGTCTTTTTGTTATGTAAATAAGCAAACCATTTTCATATATTCAAGCATTATCTCTTTTGCAAACCAGCGAAGATTTATGTTCTGTGAATGAGTTACCCCTTTTCATTCGATAAGCTTTAGTAGAAAATAGTAGATATCTATAACCGAATGGGAACAGTTAAATAGCCTCGCATCCTACATAACGGAGTCATGATCATAGAAGCTTTTGCACCATTGCACGGAGGCTTTTTAACTTGTGGACAGGTAGATGAACGTCTTTGCATCATTGTTTAGACACCCAGCTGACTCATCGTATTCATGCGGAATGTTAACATGGTGTTGACAAGACACCAAAAGGTGTCCTATAGTTGAAGTGACACTGAACGGTGTCGAATTAGAAGTTCTCGCTTTATCGGCGATACATTCTAATAGCCGCATGCTTTAAGAAGGTTGTGAAATTAACGGCTGTCCCTTGGTAATAATGTGAGGAGAGAGTGTTGTGAGCGAGAACAACCCGTCGCGGGATGTGTTTGACGCGATTGCAGATCCGACTAGGCGCCAACTCATTTCTCTGTTATCAGAGGCTGAGGAGATACCGCTTCATGAGTTGACAGCACAGTTTGAAATGGGCCGGACAGCGGTATCCAAGCATTTGACAATTCTTAAAGAGGCCGGACTGGTGCTTGATCGAAAAGTAGGCAGAGAAACGCGTTTTAGACTAAATGCTTCCCCACTTAGAGAAGTTCAAGATTGGGTGGCTTTCTACAGTAAGTTTTGGAGTGCGAATATGCTGCGCTTAAATCAACTATTAATGGAGGAAGAAGAATGAGTTTAAAACTAGAATTAGATTTTCAGTATACGACAACGATTGAGAAGCTATGGTCTGCTATCACTGATCCAAATAAGCTTGAAAAGTGGGTATTGCCCAATGATTTCAAGCCTGAAGTAGGACATCATTTTCAATTTCGAGCTGAGCCTAATGAATGGTGGGATGGCTTAATTGAAGGAGAAGTATTAGTTGTGGAAGAGCCAGGTCGTTTGTCTTATTCTTGGGCCAGCGGAGCGGAGAAGCATTTGGTCGTCTGGACGCTGCAAGATTTAGGAGATGGAAAGGTTAATCTTCATTTAGAACAAACTGGATTCTCCAATCCTCATGGACTTGCAGGTGCTAAGCACGGCTGGACTGGCTGGTGCGGCAAGCTTGAACAAGTGCTGGAACAATAGCTGCAAATGGATACTAGCTATGTCCTTCTATAAGGCTAACCTTAGTAGGCAAGTTAGTTGAAATCCTGCTTTCTTACATCAATATAAACCGGCTGCATGTGGATTGCAGCCGGTTTATATTTCTTACCGATCGTTTAACCATTATGAATAGAAGTAGCTACTATTACTAACGGAGGGAAGTAAGTCATGAACGAATCGAATCAAGAGTATATCGTAATCTCGGCTGCGAGGGAAAACAACCTTAAGAATGTATCTTTGCGCATTCCGAAGCGAAAAATCACCATTTTCACGGGGGTATCTGGCTCAGGTAAGTCATCGATCGTCTTCGATACGATTGCAGCCGAGTCAACACGATTGCTGAACGAGAACTTCAGCATGTTCGTGCGTACTTTCTTGCCGCGCTATCCGCAGCCAGATGCGGACGCAATCGAGAACTTGAGCATGGCTGTTATTGTGGATCAAAAGCGACTCGGTGGCGGCTCACATTCCACGATGGGGACGATTACTGATATTTCTCCCATTCTCCGTCTTCTCTTCTCTCGGGTGGGTCAGCCCTATGTTGGGCAATCGAACATGTTCTCGTTTAACGATCCGCAAGGCATGTGTCCAGATTGCAGCGGGCTAGGCCGCCAATTAGGTGTTGACATGAGTAAGGCTGTAGACATGAACAAGTCGTTGAATGAAGGGGCAATTATGCTGCCGGGTTATAACGTGAACGACTGGGAATGGAATATGCTCGTGCAGTCTGGTTCCTACGATCTGGACAAAAAGCTGAGCGATTATTCGGATGAGGACCTAGAGGAACTACTGTACGGCAAGGCAAGGAAAGTGAAAATGGATTTCGCCGGTAAGGCTACGAATATTACAGTGGAAGGCGCTCTTGAGAAATTCACGAACAAATACATTAAGCAGGATGTGAAGGCAAAGTCCGAGCGTACACAAAAAACGGTTGCACCATTTATAACCGAGTGTTCTTGCCCTAGCTGCCACGGTGCGAGACTAAGTCAGGCAACGCTTAGTTGCAAAATTAATGGACTCAATATCGCGGACATGTCCTCTATGGAGGTCGGCCAGCTCATTCGCGTCATTCGGGAGATTGACGATTCTGTCGCTGCCCCAGTCATAAAGTCTTTAGCGGAACGATTGCAGCATCTGGTGGATATCGGACTTGACTACTTGACGTTAGACCGTGAGACAGATACATTGTCTGGCGGTGAATCGCAGCGCGTCAAAATGGTGAAGCACCTTAGTGGTAGTCTGGTGGATGTTACTTACATTTTCGATGAACCTAGTGTTGGCTTGCATCCCCGTGATGTACATCGCTTAAATGAACTGCTTCAGAAGCTGCGCGACAAGGGTAATACAGTCATCGTCGTCGAACATGATCCCGATGTAATCAAGGTAGCGGATCATATCGTCGATGTCGGGCCGCACGCTGGCAGTCGCGGCGGTACGATCATGTATGTAGGAAGCTACGAAGGACTACTGGAATCAGGTACATTGACAGGCACCCATATGAAACGTCCGCTCCAGCTAAAGCAGGATTGCAGGCAGTCATCAGGTAAACTGTCCATTACGAATGCAACTCTCCATAACCTGCGAAATGTAAGTGTAGATATTCCTACTGGCATACTTACAGTAGTTACGGGTGTCGCTGGATCAGGTAAGAGTACGCTGATTAACGATGTATTCCTTAGCCAGCATCCAGATGCGATCGTCATCGACCAATCCGCGATAGGCGTGTCAACACGCTCAAATCCCGCAACTTACACGGGAATTATGGATGATGTGCGTAAGGCGTTTGCTACCGCAAACAAGGTCAGTCCAGGCTTGTTCAGCTTTAACTCCAAAGGGGCTTGTGAAAATTGCCAAGGCCTTGGCGTTGTGTACACTGATCTTTCATTCCTCGACAGTGTGAAGCTGCCATGCGAAGTATGCGATGGGAAACGATTCAAGGAAGAAGTGCTAGAATACAAGCTGAACGACAAGTCAATAGCAGATGTGCTAGAGATGACTGTGGAACAGGCATTGGAGTTCTTCAAGCTCAAAGAGGTAGTACGCAAGCTGCAGGCGATGAGTGATGTGGGATTAAACTATATTACACTCGGCCAGCCGCTCAGCACGCTTTCAGGTGGGGAATGCCAACGCATCAAGCTGGCAAGCGAACTGCATAAGCAGGGCAGTATCTATGTGATGGATGAGCCAACAACTGGCCTTCATATGTCAGATATCGGACATATTGTGGAGATCATGAACCGACTCGTGGATGCAGGTAATACGGTAATTGTCATCGAGCATAACATCGATGTGATCAGCCAAGCTGATTGGATCATCGATATGGGACCGGACGGAGGCAGCAATGGCGGCCAAGTGGTGTTCGTGGGAACTCCGACGCAAATCATCCATGCGGATCAGTCCATTACGGGAAGATATTTGAAATAAGCTTCAAATCCAATATAGAAATGGACATGGTTCGTTATCTCCTAGGATGGTTAGAAAATTAAAGGTTAACAATTAGGGCTGTCGGCATATTTGACAGCCTTTTTCTTATGGACTTTAATGAGGGCAGAGGACGAAATAAGCTTAGGTGAAATACCAGAGAAAGAAGATCGGAAATTTGACGATAGTTGGATGTAAAACTATAATGGCTATTTAATAAAATAAAATGCAGCTTCACTCATAAGTCAAATTAGAGACGCCGTAATCAAACGATTAACACGGAGTTCAAACGACGCCATGTTAAAGGAATCGTTCCTTTTTTATGAGTAAAAAATCGTTCTATATACAAAACGTATGTAAATACCTTTCAAAGCTGATAATGACTGAAAGTCAGACGAGAGAAATGGAGTAAAAACATGATTCAATTCCAAAATGTATCTAAGTACTTTGACCAAGGTACGCCTATAGTAAAAGCTTTAGATTTGACAATAAATAAAGGTGAGTTTTTTGTTCTGATTGGTCCCAGCGGCAGTGGTAAAACAACAACTTTAAAAATGATAAACCGTTTAATTGATTTATCTGAAGGAACCCTTCTCATTAACGGGAAAAGAATCAGCGACTACGATATTCATGAGCTGCGTTGGAACATCGGCTATGTTCTACAGCAAATCGCTTTATTTCCTCATATGACCATTGCAGAGAATATAGCTATCGTGCCTGAAATGAAAAGGTGGGATAAAGAGAAAATTGATGGACGGGTACATGAACTAATGAAATTGGTAGGCTTGGAACCTGACATCTATGGACAAAGAAAACCTAGGGAATTATCTGGTGGACAGCAGCAGAGGATAGGTGTCATCCGCGCGCTTGCAGCTGACCCAGAAATCATTATTATGGATGAACCCTTTAGTGCTCTGGATCCAATCAGCAGAGAAAAGCTGCAGGACGATATATTGACCCTTCAGAAAACGATCAAAAAAACGATAGTGTTTGTTACTCATGACATGCAGGAAGCATTAAAGTTAGGGGATCGCATCGCGATTATGAAAGACGGGGAAATTGTGCAGGTGGGAACACCTAATGAGTTAGTTCATCATCCAGCAAACGACTTCGTGTCGAGCTTTATAGGTAGGACAGAACCTATGCTTCGCATAGCAGATTTTGATCTAGAGCTCCTTTTATCCCAATCTGAATCTGTAACTCCAGTGGGTGCCGGAATGGAGACCTTATCTGTAAATAGTTCACTGGAAAGGACTCTTGAAGTATTATCCGAACATGATCAAATATCCGTTGAAAAAGATGGAGAGATTATCGGTGTGATAAGTCGCCAAACTTTGCTGCAGTATGTAAGGAATCAGTTGAGAATGAGGGTAGGTAACGTTAATGAATAATTTGTGGCAGACCTTTCTGGACCGAAAAGCAGACCTTTGGAGCGCATTAATCGAGCATATGACCATTTCATTAATCTCCTTATTTTTTGCTCTATTGATTGCCGTTCCTTTAGGGATATATTTGACGCGACAGAAAAGAGCAGCTGAGCTTGTAATCGGAATATCGGCTGTATTTCAGACCATTCCATCTTTAGCTCTGCTCGGTCTTCTCATACCCTTAGTAGGAATTGGGACAGTTCCAGCTATCATCGCTCTCGTCATTTATGCGCTTTTGCCTATTTTAAGAAATATATATACTGGAATTATTGAAGTTGATCGCAGTTTAATTGAAGCCGCTAAAGGTCTTGGCATGAATAACCGCAGGCTTTTGCTTAAGGTGGAGCTTCCGCTTGCCATGCCGGTAATTATGGCAGGTGTACGTACAGCAATGGTTTTAATTATTGGAACGACAACCATAGCTTCTCTCATTGGAGCAGGTGGACTGGGAGATTTAATCATCGTCGGGATCGATCGTAACGATACAAGTCTCATTTTACTGGGGGCGATTCCAGCCGCTGTATTGGCGTTATTATTCGATTTTCTGCTAAAAAAGATCGAGAAATTCTCATTCAAAAAGTCAATGATTTCTGTAATCTCCGTTGTCATCGCCGTCTTCCTCGTTATCTTTGTGACTTTAGGGTTTCAACCACAAAAGGCAGACATTGTTATAGGCGGCAAGCTGGGATCGGAGCCAGAAATATTGATGAATATGTATAAACTTCTTATAGAAGAGAATACATCACTAAATGTAGAGCTAAAGCCAAATATGGGAGGCACCACCTTCGTATATAACGCTCTTTTATCCGACAGTATCGATATGTATACTGAATTTACTGGAACAGCTATCGTCGATCTTTTAAAAGAACAACCAATAAGTACAGACCAAAAGCAAGTATACAAACAAGCCAAAGATGGCTTGCAAAGTAAACTAAATTGGGTCATGTTGGAACCGATGGCTTACAACAACACCTATGCACTTGCAATTCCTTCATCTATGGCAGAAAAGTATAATATCGGTACGATTTCCGATCTGAAAGCAATCGAGCATTTGATTGCTGCCGGCTTCACACCAGAATTTCCTGAACGGGAAGATGGTTATTTGGGGATCCAGAAGTTGTATGGCATTCAATTTGCCAATATCAATATTATGCAGCCAGCACTAAGATACACTGCCTTGAATTCAGGGGATATTCAGCTGATTGATGCTTATTCAACAGATAGCGAAATCCAACAATACAACCTTACCGTATTGAATGATGACAAACATTTATTTCCACCTTATCAAGGGGCACCCTTACTGAAGGCGGACACTTTAACTAAATATCCGGAACTGCAAGGGATATTGAACAAATTGTCCAATAAAATTACGGATGATGAAATGCGACTAATGAATTATAAAGTAAATGTTGAGAAAAAAGGGGCAGCTTCGGTCGCAAAAGAGTTCTTGGAGAAGAACAATTTGCTTCCTTAATGAGGGAGAGGGGTTTCATTTACTTGATTTTTGATAGCGATGCCTGCGGTACGTACCAACTAGTCTATAAACGGTTAGCGATGCTTGAAAAGGACACCTCCGAGCATACACATCTTGAAAACAACGTGTTGTTCGAACGAATTCGTGCAGCGATGTAACTTTTAATAGAAGCCCTTCTTCACTAAGTGAGGAAGGGCTTTTTTTTTCGATAAAGACAGATGTAAAAATGAAACCTAATCCGAGAGGAGAATTTTGAAACGAATCGAATATATGTACATAAATATGCTGAAACGACCCATTGGAGGAGTACCTTTGTTTATTCAAATCAAAATTGAAATTCCTCAAGCTCGCAGATCTATGGTATCCAGGCCAAGGCTGGTCGGTAAGTTTAATGAGGGCTTAGAGTCCAAGCTTACGCTTGTGTCTGCTCAGGCCGGTTACGGCAAAACAACAGCGCTCGGCACGTGGGCGAAACAATGCGGAGTTCCAGTTGCGTGGGTTTCGTTAGATAAGCTGGACAACGATTGGACAACGTTCTGGAACTGTATATTGACCTCCATTCGAAAAAGAGTTCCCGGTTTCGGCGAGAAGCTGGGATTTCTTCTGGAAATGGAGTCCGCAGCATCGTTTGAGCCGGGAATATCGGCGCTTCTGAACGAGCTGCAGCAACTAGATGATTCGCTTGTCCTCGTTCTGGATGACTACCATGTCATTGATTTACAAGCCATTCACCATTCCCTTAGCTATCTTCTTGAGTATCTGCCTCCCCATGTCCATCTTTATATCGCGAGCCGCGTCGAGTTGGCTTTCCCTACCGCCAGACTGATGGCTAAAGGAGAGATGGTCCAGATCAATATGAAGGATTTGCAGTTTAATTTGGATGAGGGCGTTATTTTTTTCAGAGATATGATGAAAATCTCCTTAACGAATGATCAGATCTTCGAACTATTCCGCCAGACGGAAGGATGGGTTAGCGGGCTGCAGCTTGCAGCGATTACGCTGAAGCGCAGCAGCAACATTGCAGCTTCCATTCGCCAATTCAACGGACAACAGCGACACATATCCAGTTATTTGCTGGAAGAGGTCTATGGGAACCTTTCGGAATCGATGCAGCAATTTTTACTCGCAACTTCCTTGCTCAGTCGGATGAATCGGGACTTGTGTCAGGCAGTCACAGATCAGAAGGACAGCCAGGGGCAGCTTGAGCGGCTGGAGCAACTAAATTTATTCCTCATTCCACTTGATGACCGACACGAGTGGTATCGGTACCATCATCTGCTATCCGATTTTTTGCAGCAGATCATTGCCAGAGATAATCCGGAGCAGTTGAGGCAATTCCATGTTCGCGCCGCGAGTTGGTTCGAAAGCCAAAGCTTAAATGAAGATGCGATAGAACATTACATCAAGGCTCAGCAGGTAGAGGATGCCGTTAGGTTGATCGAAAGTCTCCTTCCAGAGCTTATGAAATCGAAAGTAAACGTGCTTATCCGGTGGATCACATCCTTGCCCGAGAGCAGTTACGAACACAAACCGTTGTTCGAGATATTCTATATTTCTAAGTTAATAGAAGGTGGAGATTGGAACAAAGCGCTGCAACGAGCCGAACAAGCAGAGAAACGCTTCGAATCGCTCAAGGCCGTCATTCCAGAATTAGAGTGGAAACAGTTGATGGGAAATCTCTATTATTTCTGCGGAATCATTTGCTATCTGAAGCGAGATGTGATTAGAACTTCACATTATTTCGAACAGCTCGATTATTATTTGCCGGAAGGAGGAAGCTTTCAAAACTATGGAAGCAATCGATACCAAGACTATTATCTCTTCACCGATCTTCTCTCCCTTAACAATGATCTTCATGTTGTGGAGCAATTTCTACTGAAGTGGATTCATGTCTGGGGGGAGAGGGAGCATTATCCTTTTGTCGGCTATCTATATATTTCGTATTGCATGCTCCATTACGAGTGGAACAATTTAGAAGAAGCAGAATTATATCTTGGACAGGCGATGAAACGAGAGGATTTACAAACTAACATATGGATGCGGGTTCAGCTTCATCTGATATCGTCGTGGCTCCAACTGGCTCTTGGCAGAGGAAGCGAAGCCATCGAATCGCTAACACGTTTCAGCTTGACTATTGAATCACCGGACTATGATTTGATTATGCGCAGGATCAAGGAGCAGCAGGCTCATCTATTTTTGCGTCAAGGCCAGGTCCAGAAGACGATCGATTGGTCGGAACAGAATGGGCTGTCGTACAGGGATGAAGTCTCCCTGCATCGTATGGAGGAATATCTGGTGCTGGCAAGAGTGCTGGCGGTAAGTGAACGGATAGAGGAAGCGATTCATTTGATAGATAATTTGGAACGGTTGGTTGAGAAGGAGAATTACTTACGACTTCGCATCAAACTATTGGTAGTGAAGTGTACGGTGCTGTGGTACTCAGATCAGCCTCGGGAGGCTTTTGAAGCATTGAAGGCAGCTCTGTGGATCTCTGAGCCGACGGGATATATCCGCAGCTTCATTGATGAAGGGCCGGTAATGGAAGAGATGCTGTCCAATCTGGAAGAACGGCATGAACCAGGTTCCCGAGCAGTACCTTTCGGTTATATTTCGAAGCTGCTCCATGCATTCCGAGCCAGGCATTCTGACAGACTTTCTCGTGAAACAAGATTGACGGATCAGGAGGAGAATGTGCTTGACCTGATCGCTGAAGGATTGTTAAACAAGGAGATTGCTTCTCGATTGCAAATCTCTGTGGATACGGTAAAGTTTCATGTAAAAAACATCTATCGCAAGCTCGGCGTGCAGAGGCGCACGCAAGCCATCCAGCATGCGAAACAAAACCATTCTTTCAAGTGAAGGACAACCTACCTTATTTTTTACAAAAACCTACCCGTATGGGTAGGTTTTATTTGTTCACGCCCATTCTAGAATAAAAGAGAAAGTACGGGAGAGGTGAGTGATCAAGGGATTAAGCTTTGCATGAGATGCACGGCTGTACGATAACTTGGATGTCATTTCAAAAACAGGAGTGATTTTGTGTCTGTAGATTATCCAGCAATAAATAAGCTTGTAGAAGCGATGAAAGGAGTGCCTGCGACGAATCAATGGGATATTGTTTGTTCTTATAACGTCCAGCAGCTAAACCAATTTCTCCTTTCACAGTATGAAAACGGCAGATTGGCTAAAGAAGTTCATTTATCTACAAATCGTGAAGACCCCTTAACAGGGTCACAATTTACGATCAACTATAATATTCACTTTGCTTCTCCACAACTTTCTTTTGTCAGCGGCATGTCAGGTCATGCCAATTTAATCATGCCGATTATGGAAGGAAGTTCATATTCCGTTGTAGCAAGCGAATCCGGAAAACTCATTAGACAAGCTGATATTCCCACAGGCCACAGTGTCAATGCCATTGTGCCGCTTGCAGCGATATGCGGCGATACGGGACAAGTGGTGGAGCAAGGTGGCATGATTGAATTTAGTGACGGGAAAGAACATGATGCGCATATCATTATTCATTTTAAAAGCCAAAAAGGAACGTCATATTCCATTTTACCTATACCAGACCCGAAAGACAGGGACCCGCTTGTCACTTACCTTTTACCGATTTTAAGCGAATATTTTCAAACAGAAATAAAAGAAGTCGACTACGCTTTGTCCACCTTAAACAATAATGTTTCGAGCAGCGGACAAACGTTTTTAACGCCTTCGTCCTTTGTGTTTGCTTCAAACGGGGACAATGATGACGGGATTCTAAGCTTATATATTCAAACAAAAGAAAGCGGCAATCCTCCGGGCAATGTGACCCCGTCATTCCAACCCGGGGATCAGTCTTTCTTGCCAGTCCCACAAGGATATACGGCGTCTTTGATTCTATCTAATTCTTTAATTTCAAAAATATACTTACAGCCACAATTGAACCAATTAGGGTATGACGTAACATTTAATTCAGCGACAGAGGGCATTGCCGCAACCTTAAAAAGTCCTTTATCTGTTATCGCTGCAGGGGACGGCGGACATTACTACACCAGCGATTGGAAGTATGAAGGACTAAACGTAAGCTTTGAAAATGTTCCTTTGCGTTTAAGTCTAGCCAGGGGAGGGGTAACTCTAGCTTGGGAAAGCAGCACCATTTCTTCATGGGAGGAAACACAAGGAAATGCTCCTGGAGTTCACGGCATGCCCCAAACGAACAGCGGCAAAGTAGTGGTTGCGATTAGTTTAAACAAAGGTCCTGTTCCGATTCTATTGGGTGATAACGATATCATTAGTTCTGATTTAAATGTGTCGCCGAGTGACTTTCAGGTTCATATGAAAGCAGTCGGGGGAGGCGATATACCACGATTTTATACGGACGAAATGACGCTTAATGCCCCTGCCGTACATTTTGCTTTTCAAGGTTTAAATGTTTTCAGCACAACAAACTTACTTGCACCGGGTAAGCAAATGATTCAATTTGACACGAACGTGGGCATTTATACGCCGCATGATTTTCTACTTGTAGGATACGTAACGAAGGGGGAGGACTTTCATGCCTAGTATTTTGGATAGTCTCGTTTATCAAGCCGTTTACAGGGTGACAAAACGCCTCATTACGAGCGGCAGCTCGAGTTTAGAAGGGTATAGAAGGAATTTAAATGAAGGAACGGCATTGTATCGATACGTCGGATATCGCGGTTTCCGGCCTCAACAAGAAATGGCAGGAAGAACGATATGGACCTCGCCGCTTAACGATAACGCTAACCGTTGGACCGGAGTGGACTGGGAAAATAAAAGCGGGCAACAAGGCCTATACCTATCTTCAGAAGAACCGAGACAGATGGATACGAGTTTCCCCGAATTAGAACATTACCAAGACTCCACTTTACCGCCGGATCAAGAGATCAGTCATTTTGAATATTCGAGCGGAGATGGGGAGCTTGTGTGGAAAAGATCGAAAGTAAGCGAACTCAGAACCATGTTTTTGTTTACTACTAATAAAGAATTAACGGGCATTGATCTGAATTATGAAAACGATTCAAGAGGTATCATTCAAGATATCTATAGAGATGCAAAATATGAAATACCCGCCGCATTTCTTTCTGGGCGCACGGCGGAGGAGCTTTATTTCGATCCTGAAGACGCAAGCTTTAACCGGGCAATAGGCAATGCTGTATTGGAGTCCATGCCAGTAGACTTTTTTATTACAACTTCTGTACGCGATCGCAAAAGCCAAAATGTAATTATGAGAGGAGAACAGGGGACTGCAATTGAATGTTTAAAGCCGCAAGGCAGAAATACCTTCTATATGAATGACACAACAAAAACGACTGAATCCGTATCTACCGTAGCCGACTTGATTTACAACGATACATTCGATGAATCGAGTGAAGGTATCTTTATCCCCAAAGAACTATTGGAGAAAACATGGGGGGAGTTAGCTGGTCTCGCAAATGAAATTGAAAAAGATCTAAATTGGGAAGATGGCTACAGGCAAATAGATGAGAAGATCAGTTCAGAAGTTTCAGAAAAATTAAAATCTACAAATGATCCATTTGCTCAAAGCCTAGATAAGCTCGAAGAGCAGTTGTTGAACGATAGTTTTGTAGAATCTGTCAAAAAAACGTTTCATGATTTCGTCATCGCTGATTCAACACTTTCTAAAAGCTTTCTTTCCCTATATTCAATGATTGGGATAGCGGATGTCACTACCGTACTTCAAAAAGTAATTGTAGAGCCTCGGTTTGAAAAGATTGCCAACAAAGACGGTTCCGATGCGCAAAGCTATATCGCCAGCACCCTTTTGAGCGAGTTAGCGGGCCGAAAACTTCACTGGCTGGAGCAAAATGCTCCCCTCATTCAACAGCGGCTCGTTGAAGCCAGCATGACTGTAACTGAAACAAGCAAAGAGCTGCAAACCAAGCAAAGCTCACTGAGCGAAATTAACGAAGCGTTGAAACAAGTTCCGAATGACGTGCAATTGCAGCTAACGGCACATAACCTTCGCAATGAAATCGATCAGCTGACAGAGAAACTAAAGGATGCTGAATCAAGGAAGGAACAAGCCGACACCGATACTGTGGACAATGAGCGAGAGAGAAAGGAAGCTTACGAGAGAAAAGAACGAATGGATGAAATACGGAAAGAACATCGCCGTGAAAGGGAGAGGGTGTAGCCGATGAAAAGCGAACTAACAACGGACATACCCGATATTTTACTCAAACAGCCGCTTGAAGAATTGCAAATCGTCAACATCCATAATCATTTGGTTGTCGTGAGTTCAGAAGATTTACTGCAAATCGGCTCACACACTTCATTTGGCGAAGATTTTTCGAGTCTTGACAGCGTATCTATTTATGCTGAAAGTTTATTGCTGTCAGAAGTATTCCGTTTGAAAAAGGGCGTCATTTCCGCACATTCTCTTACTGTTGCTGGCAAAGGAGTCATTGACGCTTCCGGAAAACCGGGAGACAGCAAAGATACGCCGAACGAACATCCGGATGAAAAAGGCCTCACAGGAGGAAATGGAAAACCTGGCGGTGATTTATCTATTTATGTAGAAATGACGGAGTCCCAGCCTTTAAATGTCCATGTATCGGCAAATGGGGGATTGGGCGGCGAAGGCCAGCGCGGCACACTTTCCACTATAGGCGGGGATGGGGGAAGCGGCGGCGACGGAGGCCAAGTCATCGTACTTACGGGCTCGCCTTATTTGGTTTGGCTTTCGAAGCTTAAAGGGGTGAACCAGCTTCAGACGGTCGAGGAAATTCAGCAGGGCATTAAAGAATTGCTAGATCTGATTCCTAATTCAGAGGGATTATCCGGTGTCAAAGAATCGTTAACGGAAATAAGTTCGCCGGCAGACGCCACAATAGAACATTGCCAAAAGGTTATAGAAAACGTTTCATTTCAGCTGCTAGGACTGATCGCAACATGGAACAACTCCGTACAATCATCTATTGATGTATCCGGCGGTGATTATGGCGTGTATGGGGAAGGAAAGATAAATGGCGATAATGGGCATGAGGGAAAGCCGGGCATTTTGCAGCATATTAATTTTGATGAACCGCTAAATGTCATGCAAAAATCTTTTTCTCCCTTTATGATGATTCACCCGAGCCAGTGTACTCGTTTATTGGAAAAAATAAAATTAATGTATTTAACTATTGATCCAGTTAATAATCCGCAAGGCGTTAAGGATATCGCTGCTTTACTTCTGCGATTACAATCCCGTACAGCGTTGTTCGATCAACTGGAAGTCGAATCCGAACTTGCGAAGTTTTATAATGAACATGAGTATGAGATTGGCGCCATTGGAGCTATTTCACAATTAAGAAGCGTGTATAGCCAAACAAACAATTACCTGGATCAGCTGGCAAAAGGAAAAAATTTGTTTGGCTTTGACAGCAGCCACGTGCCGCTCGCGTCCTTTGCTTTTTATAATGACACATTAGATAAATTGATCGACAATTTTGGCAAACTGCAAATCGAATATAACAACTACTTTGAACAGTTGAAAAATAATCAAGCGGACATGGAACATATAAAACGGGCAAGAGAGACATTATCCGTCGTCAAAACAAATGCGCAAGAGGACCTTCAAACCCTGAAAGAGACCCTTTTGAAAACAGCTACCGTCATTGACAGCTATCAAACGATTATTCCCCTATTAAAGCAAAGAGTGACTGACGCCATCGAGGGACTTGAGGAAGATATTCAGTCCTACTTTGATTTTAATTATGATAACTTGTTTCAAGCGTTAACAAGCTTGGCTTTTGCACCGGAATCAGGCTTTATGATATCTGTCTTAACGAGTGAATTTGTTTACAAGGGAACAACAAAAATTATGGATGATAAGGATTTACCGGTTAATAAAGAGTATTTAGTAAGGGAAATTAGGACAGTCCAAGCAGATATCAAAAGTTTGGAAGAAGGTTATCAAGCGCTGAATAACGGTACTTTGACTCCTGAGGATCCGTCTGCGGGAAGGCTGATCACAACAGCAAAGCAGCTTTTCAGTTTTTTGGACGATTTTTATGGGAAATTTCCGCATCAACTAGATGATTTGAAAAAAGTATTTAAAGATTATATTAGTCATGTCATTGAAAGAAACAATAAAATCTTAACCTATAACGCAATCGTGCTGCTTATGCTTCGAAACCATGAGCTAATAGAATCGGCGGATGATCGGTGCGAGGAGCTTAATGACGAAGTCTTGAATAAACTGTCACCGGATTTGCCGGATCTTGTATCCTTTATGTCCAGCAGCATCTATACGGCCAGAAATCAAATTATGGAAGTACTGGATTTGACGGCTCGAGCATACCGTTTTTGGTCTCTTTCGGATCATAACCCGCTTACTAATCTTTATGGAAATAAGACACTCCCGCAAATGAATTATGCTACTCTATTATCTATTAAAAATAATATCATGATCGATTATCAACAAGCGGTAGAAAGGTTCGGAACAAACCACTCCGATTTTCCTCACGATCCCAATGATCAGGGGTTAATTTACGAGCTTCCTTCGTATCAGGTGGAGATTCTAAAATTAGTGAAGCATATCTGTGTCAAGATCCCGACAGTCACGCAGGGAACCACTCTACAGGAAGGTAATATATTTGCAAAGATGGCGAATGTAAGAGTAAGACTTGTGAGGGTATGGATTGACGGGGCGAAAACAGCCAATAATCAACTAAGGGTTCATCTTACACATTCAGGCGATGAGGAGATCACAAGCCAGTCCGGAGAGGTGTTCGCCTTTTCTCATGCACCTGTCAGCAAACCGTTTTTTTACCATTTAGACACAGGTAAAGTAATGGAGGAAGCTAATTTCGGGATGGAAGAAGACAAAACGAATTATGCGGCTCTCGGTCCGTTTACACAATGGAACATCTCTGTTAGTGATGACGATAATGCTTCGCTTGATTTATCAGGGGTGACAGGTATTCGGCTTGAATTCCATGGGACGAACTATGATTTTGACAGCAACAAAAAAGAGGATAAACAAAAGTGAATGTACAGGTTATATACTAACGATAAATGAAGCAGGAGCAATTCAAGTGAAATTGGATCTAACCCGAAAAGAGAAATAATAGCGATGTGTGAGTAGCAAGCTTGCATGAAATGAGACAGCCATAGACCGGCATTTACGGACTATGGCTGTCTTCTTTTTTATAAGAGGATTGGGAAGTCTCTTTTAAAACTTTTGACTGCAGGGAGATTTATAAATAGATACTCGCTCTGCTTATTTAAGATGCACTGGCAGCGGGCAGAACAACGATATTCAACCTCTCTAGTACTATTGTGGCTCTCGGCTGAAATATACATTGTTCATCGGAAGTAGATATACACTGATTAAATTTATTAAAATTGAATCTAAAATACGACAGACTTCGACTTTATCACGCTGTTATATTGTTATTCTGTAGGTGATTAACGATTTGAGAGGGGTGCATAACTCAGTACATAATAGGAAACGCAACTTCTGTTCACCGAATATTTTTCAAATTCAACTTCATCACATTCATTACAAACAAACAGACAACATACCACGCAAGTTTGCTTAACCCACCGACCACCATTCCTGTAAGAGGAGAATAACAATGTCCATAAATACGAAACTTCAAAGTTTAGTAGATGTAATTAAGGATCTAGGTTTATCTAATAATACAGCTGGAATAACTTTTATTTTAGGTCAACATCAAGAGAAACATGTCTCTTATGAGGAACTTTACAAGAGTTCGCTAGGCATATTACATTACCTGCAAGAACAAGGTATTCAAGTTGGCGATGAAGCCGTGTTTCAGATCGACGATCACGAGGAGTTTATTAAAATCTACTGGGCATGCTTGTTAGGGGGAATAATACCTGTTCCAGTCACTGTAGGCAGTGCCGAGGAGCACATCCTTAAGTTCTTTAAAATTTGGGGCGTTTTACATCACCCATGGCTCCTTACAAATGAGCAAGTAGCAGCCTCGCTACATGATTTTTCCGAACATAACGACTTAATGGTACAAATGGAAGTCATTCATGCGAAAACTTTACTTGTACATGAGGTGATCGAGAACTCAAATGCTGGCAGCGGAACGGTGTACAATGCTAAGCCTGATGACATTGCGTTCGTTCAATTTTCCTCTGGCTCGACAGGAGACCCAAAGGGCGTAACCCTCACTCATCGCAATTTATTAGCGAACATGGATGCAATTATTTCGAATAGTCAAATAAATGATCAGGATTCTGTGCTAAGCTGGATGCCCTTAACTCATGATATGGGCTTAATTGGTGGACATCTCGTGCCGCTTCGAATGAACATTCCACAGTACAGTATGTCCGTTACGTTATTCTCCAGAACGCCGCTATTATGGATGGAGAAGGTAAGCCAGTATAGGGCTACCTTGCTGTCTTCCCCCAATTTCGGTTACCAGTACTTGATGAAACTTATGGATCGCAAAAGCGCTCGCAATCAAGATTTTAACTGGGATTTGTCTTGTGTTCGTTTAATTTTCAACGGTGCAGAACCCATATCAAGTGAAGTCTGTAAGCAGTTTTTGGACGTCATGCAGCATTATGGCTTAAAGCGGAATGTTATGTATCCTGTTTATGGAATGGCAGAGGCGAGCCTAGCTGTTACATTTCCACCCCCACAGGAAGAGATGATCACGTTATATCTTGATCGCAGCAGCGTGGTCACTGGAGAACGCGTAACTCTTTTAACAGACACTGAATCTGACCAAGCCGTTTCTTTTGTAGATTTGGGAGTTGCAGTCGAAAATTGTGAGTTTCGAATTTGTGATAAAAATAATAACTTAGTGGAAGATTTAGTAATCGGCTATATCCACATTAAGGGAGATAATGTAACAGGCGGCTACTATAACAACCAAGCCGCAACTGATGAATCATTTACTCCAGATGGCTGGCTCATAACAGGGGATCTTGGATTTACTAGAAATGGACGTTTAATGGTTACGGGACGTGCAAAGGATATCATTTTTGTTAACGGTCAGAACATTTATGCACATGATATTGAACGTGTTGTTAGCTCCATGCCTGGTACGGTGGTACCAAACTCAGGTGCCTTTAGTGTATTCAATGAAACGTCTCAGCAAGAAGATATTATGCTAGCGGTGGTATACAGAAAATCTGTCAAAGAATTCATTCCAGTGGAGCGTGAATTAAAAAAATACATAAACAAAGTAATGGGTTTAGATATTAAACACGTAATACCTATTAAGCGTATTCCAAAAACAACGAGTGGAAAAATACAACGTTACAAATTCGCTCAGAGCTACATCGCAGGTGAGTACGATGCGCTATTGCATGAGATAACTAAGATCCTCCATGAAGAAGAGATGAATAGGGAGCTAACAGTTCCCTCAACAGACACAGAAGCAGCTATTCTAGCCTTTTTTCAAGAAGTACTCGGCATTGAGCGGATCGACATTCATGATAACTTTTTTGAAATAGGAGGGAACTCCCTTCGCGCGGCTGCGCTCGTTACCAAAGTGCAAAAAGCATTTGGAGCAATGCTTCCCATTAGCGAAGTTTTTAAGGCTCCTACAGTAAAAGAGCTTGCTGCTTGGGTTGAAACAGCAGAAAAGGTTGTTTATCCGACTATCAGCAAGGTTGAGGAGCAAGAGTATTACGAGCTATCTTCTGCTCAAATGAGGCTCTATTTATTGAACCAGATCGAAGGAACAGGAATTAGCTATAATCTTCCACAATTATTCAATATGGAAGGCAAGATAGATGTTGAGCGGCTTGAACGAGCTTTTAACGAATTAGTGCAAAGACAGGAGAGTTTGCGAACTACATTTGAGCTAATTGATGGAGTTCCTATGCAGCGAATCCATCCGCAGATGGAGCTCAAAATTAGCCATATCGAGCCATCTGAAACGGATATCGTTCTCATTATGAAAGATTTTATTCAGCCTTTTAAGCTGGAGCATGGTCCACTGCTTCGAATTGGGATCATGAAATGTGCAGAAGAGAAGCATATGCTGCTATTGGATATGCACCACATTATTTCAGATGGTACATCCATCGTACTTCTGCTAACGGAATTGATGAATCTGTACAATGAGGTTAAATTACCAGAACTCTCGATCCAATATAAAGATTTCTCTTCTTGGCAAAATAAACTGCTTCATGGCGAAGAAATGCAACAAGCTAATAACTACTGGCTGGGGCAGTTCCACTCAGATATTCCTAAGCTTGACCTACAAACGGATTACGCAAGACCGTCTGTGCAAAGTTTTGAGGGTGACAGCATCCTATTTAGTTTGGACAAGCAGCTAACGGAGAAGATTAAGAAGATGGCAGCTCAGGAAGGCGCTACCTTGTTTATGACGTTGCTTGCTGCTTACAACGTATTACTTTCCAGGTACACGGGCCAAGATGACATTGTGGTGGGGAGCCCTATAGCCGGTAGGAGACATGCAGATCTTGATTCCATCGTGGGTATGTTTGTGAACACCCTCGCACTACGGAATCAACCTGATAGGGAGAAAACCTTTAGAACCTTTTTACAAGAGGTCAAGCAAAACTCGATTCATGCCTATGAACATCAGGATTATCCGTTCGAAAAATTAGTAGAAGAACTTGATCTTCCTCACGATGTAAGCAGAAATCCTTTATTCGATGTTGTATTTGTACTCCAAAACTTCGAAACCGTTTCACCCCAGTCCGATCAGCTTTCAGTTATCCCTCACACATTAAAGACTGATACTTCTAAGTTTGACTTGACGATGTATGCTAGCGATAAAAACAATACCCTAGAATTTGAATTGGAATATAGTACGAGGCTTTTTACAGCCACTCGTATGACAGCCGTAATGAATCACTTTATCCGTGTTCTACATGAAGTGGTGGAAAATGTGGAGATAAAGCTCGGTGAAATCGAGATTTTAACAATAGAAGAACAACAAGCTCTTTCATCCGGATTGAATGTCACAGCTGTTTCCTACGATCTGGATAAAAGTATACACACGTTGTTCGAGGAACAGGCTGCGAGAACGCCTGATCATCTCGCGGTTGTGTTCGAAGGAACGGGTTTGACCTACCGAGAGTGTCAACAAAAATCTTCTCAGCTCGCTATCGAGCTGCAAGCACGAGGAATAGGCACAAACGACATCGTTGGTATCATGGTTAAGCCTTCTGTGGACATGATTGTAGGCATCTTAGGTATTTTAAAGGCAGGAGCTGCTTTTCTACCTATCGATCCTGCCTATCCTTCCGAACGAATCGCGTTCATGCTGGAAGATAGTCGTGCCTCCTTATTGTTGAGTCAAACAGCTATTTATGAAAAAGCACAATACAAAGGTGAAGTGATCCTCGACATCATGGAGTTGACTTACGAGACTTCAATCATAAATGCTGTGGTCCAAGAGAAAAAAGCGGATTTGGCGTATGTGATTTATACATCAGGCACGACAGGGCTCCCTAAAGGTGTCATGGTGGAGCATCGCTCTTTAGTGAACTTTGCTCAATGGCAGCGAGATGCTTTTAACATTACAGAGCATGACAAGACAACCAAATATGCAGGCTTTGCTTTTGATGCAACTATATTAGAAACTTTCCCTTATTTAATTGCAGGAGCTGCCATCTATATTGTACCGGATGAGATACGTCTCGATGCAGAAGCACTGAACGAATTTTTTATGAAAAATGGTATTTCAATAGCGTTTTTGCCAACTCAGATTTGCGAGCAATTTATGCAATTGGAGAACGACTCACTACGAATTCTTTTAACGGGTGGTGATAAATTAAAAACGTATATCCCGCGAAGCTATGAGTTAATGAACTGCTATGGCCCTACCGAAAATACGGTCGTTACATCGTATTTCCCAGTAAAAGAATGGAGTCAAAATATTTCCATTGGTAAGCCAATCGCGAATACGCAAGTGTACATTGTGGATGAGCATGATCGCCTACAGCCAGTTGGTATCGCAGGTGAAATTTGCATTAGTGGCGACAGCTTGGCAAAAGGATATTTGCATCGACCTGAGCTGACAACGGAGAAGTTTGCAGCCAATCCATTTGTACCTGGAACACGGATGTATCGAACAGGTGACTTGGCTAGATGGCAAGCTGACGGAACGATTGAGTATCTCGGTCGGATCGACCAACAAGTTAAAATACGGGGCCATCGGATCGAGCTGGGAGAAATCGAACATGTGCTGTTGACATATGGACCTGTCAAAGATGTAGTCGTTCGCGCACATGAAGACTATGAACATCAAAAGCTGTTGATTGCCTATGTGATTGCGCAAAATTTGAGAACAGAGGAACTTCGTATTCATGCACGCAAAGTGCTGCCTGACTATATGATTCCAGCACGGTTTGTAGTTCTAGATCAGTTCCCACTGACGCCTAATGGAAAAATAGATTGGAAGTCGCTTCAAAATGTAGAGTTGGCAGCGGGCGACGTTGCCGAATGGATCGCTCCTGTAAGCGAAGTAGAGCGGAAGCTCGCGGAAATATGGCAGGAAGTGCTGAGTGTCAAGCAGGTTGGTTTGTATGATAACTTCTTTGATCTTGGTGGTCATTCCTTAAAGGTAGCGGCACTTTCATCCAAACTTCACAAAAAATTTGGTGTAACCATCCCGCTGACTGAGCTCTTCAAAGCTCAAACGTTACAGGAACAATCCGCACTGGTAGAAGCAGGGGAGTTAAATCCGTTCACGGACATTAAAAAAGTAGCTGAAGCTGAATACTACAACGCTTCGAGTGCACAGCGCAGGTTGTTTGTCCTTTCTCAGCTTGAGGGCGCAGGTATTAATTATAATATGCCGCAAGTACTCGACATTGAAGGTCATTTGAGTCTAGAGCGCCTCACAGCAGCATTTCAACAGTTAGTACAGCGTCATGAATCATTGCGAACCTCATTTGAAATAGAGCATGGCGAGGTTGTTCAGCGGATTCATCAGCATGTCGAGCTAGAAATTAGTCAATTGGAAGTATTAGCAGGCGATTCTGAGCAAGTGATTAGCCGTTATATCAGACCATTTGATTTGAACCAAGCTCCTTTAATGAGAGTAGCGCTATTGAAAGAAGCTGATCAAAAAACGAAGCTGCTTTTTGACATGCACCATATCATTTCCGACGGTATATCGATTTCGATTATGATTAAGGAATTTATTAGCCTATACAAAGGAGAAACATTGCCCGAAATTGCTGTTCAGTATAAAGACTTTTCCGCATGGCACCATACGTTCTTGCAAAGTGAAGAGTTGAGAGAGCAAGAGGCCTACTGGCTGCAGCAATTTGCGGGAGAAATTCCGATACTGAATTTGGCGACCGACTATCCAAGGCCCTCTGTTTATAGCTTCGAAGGGGATAGTATTAAATTCCGCTTAGACCGTGAATGGACGAATAGGCTGAGATCCTTCGTAGCCGAGCATGGTGCAACCTTGTACATGGCGTTATTAGCTGCTTTCCATGCTATGCTGCACAAGTACAGTGGGCAAGAAGATATTATTGTCGGAAGCCCGGTGGCGGGACGCGATCACGCTGATTTTGATAATGTAATTGGCATGTTTGTCAACACATTAGCAATGCGGAGTAGACCAGAAGCAGGTAAGACGCTGCGACAATTTCTCACAGAAGTTAAGCATACCGCACTTGATGCATTTACAAATCAACAATTTCCATTTGCAGAGCTAGTAGAGAAAGTAGATCTGCAGCGAGATATGCGCAGACATCCGCTCTTTGATGTCATGTTCCTTATGCAAAATATGGACAAGACAGCGATAGAAACAGAGGAGTTCACGTTCACTCCTGCTAATTTTAGCAGTAGAGTATCGAAATTCGACTTTACAATGTTTGCGGAGGAACAAGAGGATTACCTCCAATTCGAACTTGAGTATTGCACGAAGCTTTTTAATAGGAACAGCATGGAACATATGGCAAACCATTTTATTCAGATTGTTAAATGCTTCATTACAACTCCGGATCACACTTTGTCGGATATTTCTATGTTGACCGATGAGGAAGAACATAAGATTATTTACGAATTTAACGATACAAAGACTTCCTATCCAAAGGATAAGACGCTTGCGGATTTGTTTGAGGAACAAGTACAAAAGTACCCCGATCATCAAGCTGTTATTTATGGCGATCACCATGTCACGTACTTGGAGTTGAATGAGCGAGCTAATAGCTTGGCATGGATATTGAAAGCGAACGGGGTTATGCCCGAAACGACGGTTGCCATTATGGCAGAGCGTTCGATTGAAACGATAATCGCCATACTTGCCATTGTGAAATCTGGTGGTGCATATGTCCCAATAGATCCGGAGTATCCGGCAGAGCGAGTAGAGCTGCTGCTTGAGGATAGCGGAGCGAGTTTACTATTAACGACTAGAGAACTCGCAAATAAATACAAGGTGAAACAGGCTATCATCGATATAGGCGACGACAGCTTATTCAATGGCAATCATACAAACCCCGAAGTCGTCAATCGATCAATTGATCTCGCCTACATTATTTATACATCAGGATCTACAGGTAGACCGAAAGGTGTCATGGTTGAGCACAAAAATATTACTCGGCTTGTTAAAAATACGAATTATGCAGCCTTTACGCACGATGATCGATTCCTTCAGCTCGGAGCTCTCGTATTTGATGCTTCCACCTATGAAATTTGGGGTGCTCTATTAAATGGTGCGAGCCTATACCTCGTCGATAAGGCTGAAATTGTAGATCCAATTCTGTTTAGTGATGTACTAAAGCGCTACGATATCACATCCATGTTTATTACAGCAGCACTGTTTAATCAGATGGTTATTCACGACGGAGGTGCCATGTTCGCGGGGGTCAGAAATCTTCTTGTCGGAGGAGAGGCTTTGTCACCAGCGCATATGAATCTTGTTCGGGAGCATCGCCAAGGGCTTGAGGCAACTAACGCCTATGGACCTACGGAGAATACGACTTTTTCAGTCTGCTGCAACATTGACAGGGAGTACGAAGGAAACGTTCCGATCGGCAAGCCCATTTCAAATTCTACAGCGTATATTGTTGATCAAAGTGGTAATCTTCAGCCGATTGGTGTACCAGGCGAGTTGTGGGTCGGAGGAGATGGCTTGGCGAGAGGGTATCTAAACAGACCGGATCTGACTACAGAAAAATTTGTGAGCAACCCATTTGCTACAGGGGAAAGAGTTTATAAGACAGGCGATCTCGCAAGATGGTTGCCAGATGGAAGTATAGAATACCTTGGTCGTATAGACCAGCAAGTGAAGATAAGAGGGTTCCGAATCGAAATTGGTGAGGTAGAAGCAGCTATTCTTGGCATGGATGATATTCGTGAAGCAGCCGTTGTGGTCAAAGACGAGGAGAGCATGGGCAAATCTTTATTCGCCTACATCGTCTCAGGCGAAAACTTGGCACAGTCTAATTTGCGAGAACGTCTCACTAAAGTGCTGCCAAGCTATATGATTCCATCCCAATTCATCCAGATCGAGAAGATACCTTTGACTACGAACGGTAAATTGAACACGGTTAAATTACTTACACTAGAAGGGCAAGCTATTCATGACCATGCCTATGTGGCACCTTCAAGTCCAACAGAAGAAAAATTAGCGGCGATTTGGAGCGATATTTTAGGTATCCAACAAATTGGTGTTTCGGAAAATTTCTTTGAAATAGGCGGACATTCCCTGAATGCAACATTGCTTGTTTCTCGCATTCATAAGGATTGCAATGTTTCTATTGCTCTAAAAGAAGTCTTTACTTCACCGACCATCAAAGAAATGGCTGTCATCATAGATTCCACAGCAGTGAAAAATAGCTATCAAGCGATCCAACCAACTGCCAGATCAGAACACTATGGGGAAGGAATATATCCTACCTCGGCAGCACAGCGCAGAATGTATCTGATGTTTAGAATGGACGAGCGTTCGGTCACATACAACATTCCTGTTGCTTTAGTGATCGAAGGCAGCATTGATTTACCGCATATGAAAAAGGTGTTTGGTCAACTGATCAACAGACATGAATCCTTACGTACATCTTTTAAAATGATAGGCAGCGAGGTTGTCCAGCAGATCCATCAAGACACTGCATTCACCATTCCATATATCGAGAACAACAGACCATATCAGAACGAGAACGAGCAAATAAAAGAGGCGATTCAACAATTCGTTGCACCATTTCATTTAGAGCAAGATCCACTGTTCCGCGTTGAATTAGTCAAGCTATCTGATGACAAGCATGTGATGTTGTTTGATATTCACCATATCGTAGCAGATGGAGTATCCATGGATATTCTAACGAACGATTTCATTCGTTTGTATGCCGGACAACAGCTTGCACCTTTAGAGATTCAATATAAGGATTTTTCAGCATGGCAAAATAAGCAAGTAGAAACGGGCGCGATTCAGCAGCAGGAAATCTATTGGAAGGATTTGTTTAGTGGTGAAGTCCCTGTATTAAATATGCCAACCAGCTATCCAAGGCAGGTACAGCGTAGTTTTAAAGGGGAGACGCTTCATTTCACGCTCTCAGGCAGTTTGGTTGAGAAGTTATATACACTAGCATCACGAACAAGCTCCACGATGTATATGGTTCTTTTAGCATCATTCAACGTCGTCTTGTCCAAATACACAGGACAAGAAGATATCGTGGTTGGTTCGCCAGTAGCAGGAAGAAGACATGCGGACTTGCAACAGATGATTGGGATGTTTGTAAACACCCTCTCGATGCGAAATGCACCTGTAGGAACGAAAACCTTTGTACAATTCCTAGACGAAGTAAGGGCAAATACATTGAATGCGTATGAGAACCAAGACTATCAATTTGAAGAACTAGTAGCCAACTTGGGACTTCAACGCGACTTAAGCAGAAACCCATTGTTCGATGTTATGTTCTCTTCACACAGCTTCGGACAGAACGTGTTTGAAGCCGATGGATTGGTCTTTACCAACTACGCTATGGAAAATAACATTTCGAAGTTCGACCTTTCTTTAGACGCAGTACTGGAAGAAGATCAAATCAAGTTCAGTGTGGAGTACGCAGTGGATCTCTACTCCCAACAACGCATGGAAGCCTTTATTGAGCACTTCATAAACACGCTTGAACAAATTGCAGAGTGTCCCGATACGAAGCTCTCTGATATCGATACGTTATCGCAAGCGGAAAAAACAAATATTCTCGTCCACTTCAATGATACTAAGCTGTGCTACGAATCATCGAAAACGTTGCAGCAGCTATTTGAAGAGCGGGTTGAACTGCAGCCTAATCATCCAGCTGTTCATTTCGAGGGAATCACGCTTACCTATGCGGAATTGAACAGCAAAGTGAACCAACTTGCTCGTTACTTAAGGGCATCTGGTGTGCAGCGTGAGCAATTGATCCCGATTATGTGCGAGCGTTCCATTGACATGATTGTAGGAATTTTGTCCGTATTAAAAGCAGGCGGCGCCTATTTGCCAATTGACCCTTACTATCCAGCAGATCGTATTAAGTTCATGCTGGAGGATAGTCATGCAGCGATTTTGATTACACATAGTCGTTACTCAGGTAATCATATTTTTGCAGGACAGACGTTATTGCTTGACGATACATCCTTGTTTAACGAGGATGATACCAATCTATCAAGTATCAACGAATCAAAAGACTTAGCTTATGTCATTTACACCTCGGGCTCCACAGGGAAACCTAAAGGAGTCATGATTGAGCAAAGAAGTGTTGTTAACTTGTCGACATGGTTGAGTGGCATGCTTAATCTGGCCGGTAAAAGATTTTTGCATTTGTCTAACGTTTCCTTTGATAATTCGGTGGAAGAAATATTTCCGCAGCTCATCTCGGGAGCTACCGTCTATATGTTGAGTAAAGAGGACGCACTTGATAGAACTATTTTCACGAACTTTATCAAGCGGCATAGTATCGATATTGTTAACCTGCTGCCAATGACTATGAAAGAGCTGCTTGCTGGACAAGACAAAATTGAGTGTCTGAAGCATGTAATGGTCGGCGGAGATAAACTGGAACATTCCTTGAAGGAGCAAATTCTTGCTCTTGGATATACACTTACTGACCATTATGGTCCTACAGAGTCAACGGTCGATGCTATTTTTACGCATTGTGCGGTAGATAAGACCGTTATCGGAAAGCCGATTGCAAATACTCGTGTCTACATTGTTGATGCATACGATAATCCGGTTGCAGTAGGAGTCATGGGCGAAATCTGCATTGCTGGCGATGGTCTAGCAAGAGGGTATTTGAACAGACTTGACCTTACTGCCGAAAAGTTTGTTGCTAATCCATTTGAAGTCGGGCAGCGAATGTACCGAACAGGAGATTTGGCTTATTGGACGACGGAAGGGGAAATCGTCTATGTAGGCCGAGTAGACAACCAAATCAAGATTAGAGGCTTCCGTATTGAGCTCGGTGAAATTGAGAAGCAGCTGCTTTCCTATGAACAGATTAATGATGTAATTGTAATTGATCGGAAAAACAAGCAGGGCAATACTTACTTGTGTGCCTATTTCGTTGGAGAAGACGTAATTAATACCACCGATTTACGAGCACATCTGCTCAAGGAACTTCCAGATTATATGGTGCCTACTGCCTATGTTCAGCTGGATAGACTGCCACAGACACCGAACGGCAAAGCAGATCGTAAAGCACTTCCTGAGCCAGAGGTAACTTTTGCAGCACAGACTGAATATGTTTCTGCCCGCAATGAAACGGAAACAAAACTCGTTAAAATTTGGTCAGAAATACTGTCCGTTGATGAGAGCCAAATTGGAATGAATGATTCCTTCTTTGATTTGGGTGGCAACTCGATTACGGTGATGCAGGCTGCGAATGTAATTAACGACCTATTTGAAACACAAGTTGTGCGCGTTACAGACCTGTTTAACTTTACGACCATTGGGGAAATCGCTGCGCATATCAACAGCGAGCTCGGTATCGTAGAAGAAGAGGAAGAAGCAGAAATAGTTAAATTCACCCTCTAATTGAGAAGGAGTGTTCATCTTATGGGGTCTCCCATTAAGTCATACAAGGACGATGATATTGCGGTAATCGGGATGTCCGGTCTATTTCCAGAAGCAGAAAGTCTAGATGTCTTTTGGGACAATCTTGTAAGCGGAATGGATAGTATTCGAGAATTTCCTACCAGCAGAAAAAACGAATTAAAAGACGTTATTCCTGATGTGTATCAACGAGACTTTATGAAAGTAGGCTACGTTGATCAAATCGCGCAGTTTGAACCAGAAATTTTCTCAATCAGCCAAGAGGAATCTAGATTTATTGACCCACAGCAGCGTTTGCTTATTCAACTGGTGGAGGAAGCCATTTTACATGCCGGTTACGCCCCTGATCAACTTGCTGATCAGCTTGTTGGCTTATATTTTGCGAGTAACTTAAATAGCTACACGGATCAAATTGCGTCAGATTCACCAATGAAGTTCTTAAACAGCATTCCATCCATGATGGCCGGACGTATCGCATATACGTACAATTTTAATGGACCTGCGCTCACATTTGATACCGCGTGCTCTTCATCCCTGACTGCATTTCATTATGCTGTGCAAAGCCTTAGGTCGGGTGATGCAGACATTGCCATTACAGGTGGAACAAGCCTGGTCATCCTTCCTGAGCAGAAAAAAGATATTGAAAAACAGTCTGTCTTGTCTGTAGAGCAAAAAGTGCGTACTTTCGATAAACATGCGGATGGTACGGTTGCCGGAGAAGGTGGGGGCGTCCTCATCTTGAAAAGGCTCAAAAATGCATTAGAAGATAGAGACCCGATTCATGCGATCGTGAAGGGAAGCTCGTTAAATAGCAATGGAAATCGGGCCAACGGTCTGGCTGCTCCAAGCGAACGCGGACAGGCTGAAGTTATTTTACGAGGAATTAAAAATGCGCAGATTGATCCATTGAGCTTGTCTTATATTGAGACTCACGGGACCGGAACCAAAATTGGTGATCCGATCGAAGTGATGGCGCTCACGAAAGCACTTAACGAGCTAGGATATCCGCGTCAATCGGTTGCCATCGGTTCTTTGAAGTCGAATATTGGGCATCTGGACTCTGCGGCAGGTATTGCGAGCGTAATCAAGGCAATATTGTCTCTGAAGCACGAGCAAATACCGGCATCGATTAACTTTGAATCGCCAAATCCGCTGATCGATTTTGTTGATTCACCAGTCTATGTCAATGATATTCATGCTGATTGGCAAGCAGATACGGTGCGCAGAGTCGGAGTGACTTCGTTAGGCATGATTGGGACGAACGTGTTCTCCATCTTGGAACAACCTCCTGTAACTAAGGAAGAGGTAGGAGCAGCCCACAGTAATGTGGTGCTGCTCTCTGCCCGAACATATGAATCTTTACAAGGCGTCGCACACAGATTGCTTGTTCATTTGGAACGAAATCAGGCAATGCCGTTGGATGATATCGCCTATACATTAAATACGGGAAGAAGAAAGTTTCCAACAAGATTATCTATTGCAGCTGATAGCACAGAAGAACTAATACACGCCTTACAAGACTTTATTGCTAAGGATAAAGAGCAGATAGTTGCTGCATCGATTGAGCAGCAGTCCCATAGTTCCATTCTTATGATTGCAGACTTAGAGCATACGGATCTGCACTCAATCGAGCAAATGACTGACAAACATCCACAATTTAAGAGATGGGTGGACGAATGTCAAAACCAGATTGTGAACGAAGAGGATCAGCAAAATGCTAAGCTTATGTACCTAACATACATGTATGCCTATGCGAAGCTGATTACAGCTTATTCCATTCCTATAAAAGCTGTCTTGGGCATCGGAATGGGTGAACTTGTTGCTGATTTAATTATGAAAAAGAAAACGTTCGAAGAAACCGTAGACAGAATAAAAAACTACAACGAACCGGAAAAAGTGATTGAGGACGCTAAGCTTAAGGCACTTGGACAGCAGATCGTTAAATCAGGTATTCATACCTTTATCACCTTATGTTTCAAACCAGAATTAATTGCTCAGTTCAAACGAGCAATTGAGCCGCTGCCAAGTACTACATTATTGACATTTACCCTGCAAAGCCGTTCATTTACAGATGCGATTAGCAGCTTGATACAAAACGGATTAGAAATTGATTGGACAAAAGTGTATGAAGGCGAGAAGCGTTGGCGAGTTAGTCTGCCGGGCTATGCCTATACAACCCAAAGCTACTTCATCAAACCTGGAGAGCTAGTTTCATCCGTGTTAGGGGGAAGTTCTGTTGTACCTGAAATCGCTGAGATCATGAATGACCTGCCTATACAAGAAAACGTACAGCTGATGTTCAGAGAAGTATATACAGGCTCTACGTATACACTGACCGATCAGACCGGAGAACTCCAAATTGATTCTATTATGGTGATGCAGTTCGCAGGTAAAGTAAAGAAAGGATACGGAGTAGACGTACCGCTCTCTCTCTTTTTTGAAAACAAACCACTTGGTGATGTATTTGACATCATTGAAAGCTTAATCGACAGCCGATCATCCCATGTTAATGACATTAGTAAGCAGCCGGAGAAGGAATATTATCCTGCATCGCCGCCACAAAAGCGTATTTTTATTCTTAATCAGCTTGTGGACGATAACATCAGCTATAATATGCCGGGCGCCATGACTATTACAGGCAAGCTTGACCGAGCAGCGTTTCAACACGCATTCCAAGCCCTTATCGAACGCCACGAATCATTGCGTACGACTTTTGAGTTAGTAGATGATCGTTTAATTCAGCGTATCCATCCAAAGTTGGAGCTGGAAATTGAATATGTTGCGAAAGCGGACATCCAGCATGTTATAGCGGAATTTGTTAAGCCTTTTCGTTTGGATCAACTGCCATTATTACGAGTTACGCTAGTAAAGTTGAAAGCAGAAAAGCATCTCTTTTTGTTTGATATTCATCATATTGTGTCTGATGGTTTGTCGATGGGCATTTTAATAGAGGAACTTATTCATCTCTATGAAGGGCTAGAGCTGCAACCTCTTACCATTCAATATCGTGATTTTACTGTGTGGCAGGCGGAATGGTTTGAAACAGACAGCTTTAAGCAGCAGGAACAATATTGGTTAGATAAATTATCTGGTGAACTCCCAGTTCTAGCACTGCCTACCGATTATCCGCGACCAGCCATTCAGAGCTTTGAGGGCAGCAATTTTGAATTTGAAACGAATCAATCATTGACTGAAAAAGTGTTCAAAGTGACTGCGCAAGAGGATATTACGCTTAACATGCTGCTCCTTACGGCTTACAACGTCCTCCTTTACAAGTACACCGGACAAGAAGATATCATTGTTGGTTCACCTATCGCTGGAAGGCGACACGCAGATTTAGAAGGTATTATTGGAATGTTTGTGAACACGTTGGCTATGCGTAATCATCCACAAGGGACGAAGACATTCCGTACCTTTTTAGATGAAGTGAAAGAAACGGCCATTGACGCCATTGATAATCAAGATTATCAGTTTGAAGATTTAATAGAGAAACTTGATGTGCGACGAGATCAGAGTCGTAATCCATTGTTCGATACGATGTTTGTGCTGCAAAATATGCACAGTGGGGATGCGGACACAGGTAGCTTGAAATTCGAGCCGTATCTGCTTGGCAGTAAGGTGTCCAAGTTCGATCTGAACATGACGGCGTCTAATGATGAGGAAAAGATTCATTTCAGTCTTGAATATTGCACGAAGTTGTTCAAAGAAGAAACGATTATCAGACTGTCGCAGCATTATCTCAACATTTTAGAGCAAGTCGTTCATAATCTTCATCTCAAGCTGGATGCAATTGATATGCTCTCATCAGATGAAAAATCAACACTTCTGCATCGTTTTAATGAGACAGAAATGGACTATGAACACAGGAAGACCATTCATGAGCTGTTCACAGAACAGGTTAATCAAGCACCTGATCAGATTGCGCTCGTATTTGAGAATACACAGCTGACGTACAGAGAATTACATGAGAAGTCCAACCATTTAGCCATCGAGCTTCGGCGTCGTGGAGTTGGGCGCGATCAAGTTGTAGGGCTGCTGGTTGATCGATCGCTTGAGATGATTATCGGCTTGATGGGAATTTTGAAAGCGGGAGCAGCATATTTACCAATTGACCCTAAATATCCGGCTGAACGCATCGAATACATGCTTGAAGATAGCCGTGCGCGCCTATTAATCACACAGGGTGACTTGATATCGGATATCCAGTTTCATGGTGAAACCTTCGATATCCGACAGCTTGAGGAGTGCTTTGAAGGAACGGATCTCCTATTGAATACAAGTACGCCAAGCGATGTCGCTTATATTTTGTATACGTCTGGCTCTACCGGAAAACCGAAAGGCGTCATGATTGAGCATAAGGCTGTCAACAATTTCATACATGGTATTACTCAGGCTATTGATTTTGCCACAAATAAGACAGTACTGTGCTTGACGACCATTTCCTTCGATATATTTGTGCTGGAAACGCTGCTGCCACTTACGAGAGGATTAAAGGTTGTAATAGCCAATGAGAAAGAACAGGTAGATCCGAAGCTGTTAGGCCAAGTAATTGTGAATAATCGCGTTGAGATGCTGCAAACTACACCTTCTCGTCTCCAACTGTTAGTAAGTGATTCAACGGGTATCGAAGCTCTACAACACCTGAATGTAGTAATGGTTGGGGGCGAACCATTTCCAGAGACTCTACTCAACATGTTGAAACGACTGCTGGGACTGCGCATTTACAATATGTACGGCCCAACGGAAACGACCGTCTGGTCTGCGGTTAAAGAGCTGACTAACGAGGACCAGATTAGTATCGGCCAACCCATTTCGAATACGCGTTTCTATATCCTGGATAAAAACAACCAGCTTCAGCCAGTTGGAATTCCCGGTGAGTTGTGTATCGCGGGGGAATCATTGGCTAGGGGATACTGGAATCAACCCGAATTAACGGCAGAAAAATTTGTCCCGAATCCATTTGAAGCTGATACGAGAATGTATAGAACAGGTGACATGGCAAGATGGCTGGCAGACGGTAATGTTGATTTTATCGGACGAGCGGATAATCAGGTGAAAATACGCGGCTACCGGATTGAACCGAGTGAAATTGAGTCCTACATGCTTCAATACGAGCCAATAAAAGAAGCGATTGTACTTGCAAGAGAAGATGCGAGTGGTACGAAATATTTAGGTGCGTATTATACGGCAAGTGAGGATGTTACAGCAGCGAGTATCAGAAGCTACCTCTCGCAATCACTACCGGACTATATGATTCCTTCCTTCTTTATGCAGTTAGTACAGATGCCATTGACACCGAATGGAAAGCTAGATCGGAAACAGCTCCCTATGTTTGATGGGCAGCTCAGCACAACGACGGAGTACGCTCCGCCAAGAAATAAAACCGAAGAAAAGCTGGTACAGATATGGCAGGAACTGCTCGGGATAGAGCAGGTGGGCGTAAATGATAATTTCTTTGAGCTCGGAGGCCATTCGTTAAAAGCTGCACTTTTTATTGCAAGAGTCAATAAGGAGTTCGGTTTCCATATTCAGTTAAGAGAAATATTCCAGCAGCCGACTATTCGACACATTGCAGTAATCCTTGAGACGAGAATAGGAGATTCTCAACTATCTATTGCAGCGGTTGAAGCTCGTACGTATTATCCGGTACCACAGGCTGTACAAGAAGTTCTTAGACATAGCCTTAGCAGGGAGACAAACACGCTCTACAATAAAACACTGATCACTCTTATTAAAGGACCATTAGATCGAGCGCAGCTTGAAAAATCGCTTGCATCTTTAATTCAGAGACATGGCATATTACGAACTTCCTTCGAAATCGTCGATGGGGTGTATGTTCAAAAGGTTCACGAGGAAGTGCAGTTTTCGATTATCGATCTTATCCCAGCCGATATCGAAGCCATGATCCACACATTCGTTCGCCCATTCCAAACCGATCAAGCACCACTAATCCGAGTCGGACTTGCTGAGCTGGCACCGGAATCATTTGTACTGATGCTAGATATGCATCAGACAATGACGGATGGAACTTCCGGGAATATTTTAATCCGGGAAATGATGGCACTGTACGCGAATTTGGAGTTAGAGCCATTGAGTATCCAATATAAAGATTATTCGGTCTGGTTGGCTGAACAAACCGTTTCTGAAAATAGGAAGAAACAAGAACAATATTGGTTAGATGTATTTGCCGATCAGGTTCCGGTACTAGATTTCCCAACGGACTTTGCGAGACAAGAAATTCAACAATTGGAAGGACATCGATTCAAATTTGACTTGGATAAGAAATTGGTTAATCAGGTAAAGCAATTTTCTACTAGTGCCGGCGTAACCTTATTTATGACCTTGTTCGCGGGCTACAACATGCTGATGTACAAGTACACGAACAAAGAAGATGTTGTCGTGGGAACCTCTGTTGCATGTAGACCTCACAGCGAACTTCAAAAGGTTATTGGGTCCTTCACGAATAGCCTTGCAATGAGAAATTATCCAAAATCAGAGTTATCGGTGATGGAATTTTTACAGAACGTGAAGGAAAACACGTTAGCCGCATTCGAACATCAGGATTACAGATATGCGGACTTAGTCGACAAGCTTGGATTACGTGACGATTTAAGTGGTAACCCGCTGTACAGAACGATGTTTGTGCTGCACAACATGGAAATTAGTGAAGCTAAAATGGGAGACATGACATTTACTCCGTACGAACAGGAAACATGCTATACGAAGTATGATTTCATCTGGCATGCTCACGAATCGCAGGATGAAATCAAAATAGATCTGATGTATAGCTCCACTTTATTCAAGCAAGAAACGATCCACCAACTTGCGGATGACTTCATCTTCCTTCTTAGCATGATGACCCAGCATCCGAGTGCAAAATTGAAAGAGATTATCTCTACGGCCGCAACGGTTTAAATGTGTAAAGCCATGGGGCTATAGATGTACCTCATGGCTTTACAACTTTTTTAAAAATGGAAGTATGAATGTAAAGAGGTGATGGCTATATGAAAAAAAATACACTCGCTGCGCATAACATCAAAATGTTGTTTTGGTTAACGATTTTGCAAAGCACTAGTTTTATAGCTCCCGTGTTGACGTTGTTTTATTATGCAAGAGATATGACAGGAGCTCAGATCTTGTTAATGCCCGTGTTTTGGAGCTTATCCCTCTTACTAGGTGAGGTTCCTGCTGGCGTATATGCGGATCGGTTTAATGCTAAGATTTCATTTATGACGGGTACTTTTATCCGTATTGTCGGGGTGAGTATTCTCTTATTTGCCAATGAACCTTGGTTATTTTATTTAAGCGCTATTTTAAGTGGATTATCAGTCGCTTTCTTCTCTGGTTCTGATCAAGCTTTAATTTATGATTCCTTAAAGGAATCTGGCGAAGAAGATAGGATGGATAAAGCGATTGGCAAAATCCAATCAGGTACCTTTATTGCTACGTTTTTTGCTGTAGTTACCGGAGCAATTCTTGCCCGTGATCTACGTGACGAGCAGTTTATTTTATTAATCGTGCTAGGACTTGTTCTCATTGTGGCTTCGATCTTTTTCATCTTGCGCTTGCGTGTACCTCAAAACCAGCAAGAGGTGGCCGTAGATGGCTCACTAGCAACCGTATTAGAAGGGATTAAAGTCATTCGACAAGCTCCTCAATTGCTATTCATGGTGTTAAATGCGACGCTCGTGTTCACCTCAGGGGTGGTGGCCTTCGAACTATTTGATCAGCCCTTTTTAAATGGAGCAGGACTGCCTGTTGAATATATTGGCCTTATGTATGGCGCTGGGGCAGTGCTCGGTTTTTTCTCCTCTCATACGATCGGCTGGTTAACTCAACGTATTTCAAGGATCTCGCTCTTGTTTATGACCGGATTGTTAGCGGCAAGCTCGCTGCTGTTAGCGGGATTATTCGGAAATATTCTCATCCTAGCATTAACCGTATTTTTAGCATTGAAATTTGTTAGCGCTGTTCGGGTACCTATTTATTCTCAACTAAGTAATGACTTGATCCCTTCACACGTCCGAGCAACAACGATATCTCTTCTATCCATAATTGATGGGGTATTAGATTTGATCGTGTTTGGTACTTTGACATTTTTCGCGGTGGGTGGAATCTCGAGCATTTACATCGTGTGTGCAGGTATCGCTTTACTCGGTACGTTATTACCTATTCGCAAGGTTAAAGAAACTATGGTGGTATCAAGTTCGGAAGTATCACTCGAACATAAATAGAAGGGTTGATTATCGATGAGCAAAATTGCGTTTGTGTTTCCTGGTCAGGGAGCTCAATATGTTGGGATGGGACGAGAATTATATGAGGAGCATGTCATTGCTAAGGAGCTATTCCACCAAGCCAACGAAGTGCTAGGGTTTGACCTGATGAATCTGTGTTTCGAAGGTAGTATCGAAGAACTAACAAAAACGGAAAATGCACAGGCTGCAATACTCACGCATAGTGTAGCTGCATTCCAAGTGTTTACACAAGAACATAAAGTAGAACCGTCCTATTTGTTAGGTCATAGTCTCGGAGAAATTACGGCATTGACCTGTGCAGGAGCCATTGCTTTTAAAGATGCAGTGAAGCTTGTGTACCAACGTGGGAGATTGATGCAGGATGCCGTTGCAGAAGGTGTTGGAGCAATGGCTTCCATCCAAAAAGTAGACAAAGCTATCGTTCAACAACTATGTCAGCAAGCATGTGTGGATGGGAAAATAGCTGTTATATCGAACTACAATTCTCCTAATCAAGTGGTTATTTCTGGCCACAGCGAAGCATTTGTTGCGATAAGTGAAATCCTTAAAAATGAATACGAGGGATTCGTCGTTCCCCTAAAAGTCAGTGCTCCTTTTCATAGTCCTCTTATGAACGAAGCCGTGCCGAAGTTCCGAGCGGAATTGTCCACATATACGTTTCACGATTTGAAATACCCTGTCATTTCTAATGTAACAGGGTTGCCCTACGAAAGTCGTGATGTCATCATAGAGAATCTCAGCAATCAGATCGTAAGCGCTGTGCAATGGCAACATTCAGTTCATTATATTGAAGCTAATGGAGTAACCACGGCGTTTGAGTTTGGACCTAAAAAAGTGCTGAAAAATCTCATTAAGAGTTGTACTCCAACAATCCAAGCCTATTCTTATGATAGTAAAGAAGAACGAGATTTAATGGCTCAAGAGCTGCTAACGCTTCAGGCTAAAGAGATCGCTCTCTATCCTTACAATCTACTGGCATTAATAGATCGATGCTTGGCAGTAGCCATCTGCACGAAAAACAATAATCCTAGCCAAGAGGAATATGAAATTGGTGTATTAAAGCCATATCGTGAAGTGAAATTGAAGCAGAGTGTACATGAGCAGGAAGAGGGGAGAAATCTTACCATCCACGACGTAAATGAGGCTATACATATGCTTCAATCCGTCTTTACCACGAAACGAACACCCCTTTCCGAGCGAGCGTTTCGTTTTACTAACATCCAACAAGAGGCTCGTGTAAGAGGGGTCGCTTTAGAGATAAAGGAGCAGATCGTTTGAGATCAGAAACGGTTGTACAAACCCACCTGAATCGTATTCATCCAGCAATCAAAATGCTTTGTGCTTTAGCTGGTATAGGTACGCTTGTTATATTGACATTGTTTCTTCAAAAGCCGCCAGAACCAAAGGCAAGTGATGTCCCCATTCAGGAATTTTCATCTGCGCGAGCGATGGAATATATAAAAGTAATTGCGGCAGAGCCACATCCGACTGGTTCCGCAGCCATTGAAAAAGTAAGACAATACCTCGTGGATCAGTTGAAACAGCTTGATATCAATCCTAAGATAGACACTTTTAACGGATTTCTTGAAACCTCCTATTTTAAAGGCAACATAGAACTACATAATATAATCGGTATTGTAAAAGGTACAGGAAACGGAAAAGCCATTATGCTTTCGGCTCATTATGATTCCGTGGACACAGCTCCGGGAGCTAATGATAATGGAGCTGCCGTTGCAGCTTTATTGGAAACTGCACGAGCACTGAAATCTGGGCCACAGCTGAAAAATGATGTGTGGTTCGTCTTTACTGATGGGGAAGAAAAGGGATTGCTTGGTGCGGAAGTGTTTTGGAGAAATGAACAACATCGTCAACAAATAGGCATGATTGCAAATTTTGAAGCAAGGGGATCAAAAGGATCATCCATGATGTTTCAAACGAGCCATCAAAATGGGAAACTGATTCGTGAATTTGCCGAGAGTGCCCCAAGTCCGTTGGCCAACTCTTTTATGGGGGATTTGTACAAAAAACTTCCGAATGACACTGATTTTACAGTTTCTCTAAAGCATGACATACCGGGATTGAATTTTGCTTATATAGATGGGTGGGAAAAGTATCATTCCAGCGAAGACAACATCGATCATGTTGATCCTTTTTCACTTCAACATCACGGAGAGAATGCCTTATACATCGCCAAACATTTCGGAAACTTAGATTTGGAAAACTTGAAAACAAGTAATGAGATCTATTTTAGCTTTTTCGGGAAAGTAATTCATTTTCCAGAATCGTTTATAGGTATGGCAACCTTATTTTTAGCCATTCTATTTACAACTATCGTCATTTGGGGATTCAAAAAAAGGCTCCTACGATTTAAAGGAATGAGTGTTAGCTTCCTTTATATATTATTGAGCATCCTGTTGTCTGCTCTTGTAGCGGCTGGGCTTTGCTTTGGTATTTATCAATTGTGGGCAGAGCGCATGACCTTAACCAATGATTATACACATGATTCTATACTTTACAATTTTACCTTCCTGCTCGTCGCTTTAGTTGTTAACTCATTCCTCTTACCGATTTTCAAGAAAAAATTCAATGATCTAGAGATGATGTTGACGGGCATGCTGTTATTTTTACTTCTAATGCTTGCTTCCGCTCTGTATTTACCAGGTGCAAGTTATTTGTTGGCCTTGCCTTTGCTTATACACTGTCTCATTATCGGATTTGCACTTACTAGACAAGACACACTGGCTTTTCTGAACCATCCGCTTGTTATAGCCGCTCTTGCATTTTTACCCATCGTATTGTTTACTACCGTATTCCACTTACTGTTTATTGGTTTGCCTCCTGTTGTCAACGTTGCTGGAGCAATCATTCTATCGCTTCTACTTGCTATCCTTCATACATTGAATAATTGGCTAGTTGGAGCTCGTCGTATATATGTAACGATTATATTGATCAGCATCGTTACCTTGATAAGTACGGGATTGATCCGCTCTCTTTATCTATGACTACAAACAAATGAAACGAAATAAAAGTAAATTCGAAAGCCGATGATCTGTTTTGATCTCGGCTTTTCATTTTGAAAAATCACCGAATTGATCAAAATTTGACCATATCTGTAAAATGGATTGACCTTGACACTATGTCAAAGCTTAATCTAATGCTAAGAAAAGTGATCAAGAACATAAGGAGATTATGAAATGAATACAAACGTGATGATCCTACCGATCACGATTGAACCTATGCAGGTTAAATATAATTCGCAGGTTAGCAGATTACTTGTACACGTATTTCGAGGAAAGTTTCAACATCTTACAACAATGAGTGATGACGATCTTGCACTATTTTTCGAAAAGCTTTTTGAACATCTTCCCACTGATCCAGCACATCAAAGAATGATCGCTCTGCAAGATGGAGAAGTGATTGGAACGATATCCGTGAAATGGAGAGGTGAATACGACAACCGACACAAACAGAAGCTGTCTTCGTGGAAAAATTTCAATAGGTTTGGGAAATGGAACTCACTTAAGATGTTGATTGGGTTGCGTTTATTTAACCATAAACCTGAAGTGGGGGAATGTTACATCGCAGACGTTGTTGTCCATCCAGATCATCAGAGCAAGGGAGTTGGAAAGCTGTTATTGCAGTGGGCATTACATTTTGTACAAACGGAACCAACCTTGGATATGCTAAGCTTGTACGTCTCTGGTAAAAACCCGAGGGCTAAGCAACTATATGAGCAATTATCATTCCATACGCATTCGCAATCGAATAGCATAGTATGGCACTTTTTTTTCAACGAAATGAAATGGTATTATATGGTTAATAATCACAAAGAAGTTGGTGACTCTTAAAGCCAGTCTATTATGGTTGTACTTTACGCCAATGTGCAAGAAAGAAGATTCAGATTAACTGTAAGTAGGCATTAACATAAATCAACGGAACCGCGTAGCTACGCGGTTTTTTATTTTAAGGATATATGTCTTGTCCAAACCAAATAACTGGGTGATCATTTAATAGTTTTATCTACATGTATTTTTCACTGAACCTAGTGAGTTATATAAATGAATAACGGATAGTGAATGGACACCGTACAGAATAATTCCTCACTAAATTGAAAAGCCTAGCATTGTGAGAATCTATTCACAAACTTATAAGAAAGAGGAGACATTAATGGTAATTACAATTGAAACTGCGGACTCACTTTTAGAGGGCTCTGTTACACTTGCTAATTTTCATGAAACGACGAAGGAACTTACATTAACGGAACGCCGGACAATCGTAGACCAGGCACTAATTATGATTGACTCCGTCTATGTTCACCTGCCGCTAAAGAAAGCCATGTATGCTGTCAATCCAGTACAAAAGTTGAAGATTTTGCGGCGTCAATTGAACACCCTTTCTGAACGAGCGTTTCACAGTGAGATGCTTACAATTTTCAAGGAATTGCGTGATCTACACACAAATTATATTTTACCTCCTCCATACTATGGGCATACTGCATTTCTGCCATTCTTGATGGAGGAGTTCTATGATTCCGACAATAAACGCCACTATATCGTTTCAAGACAGATTCGTGGCTTTGATCACGATACTTTTAAACCGGGTGTGGAAATCACCGATTGGAATGGAGTTCCGATAGACCAGGCAGTGGCCATAAATGCCGACCGGGAAGCTGGCAGCAACGAAGCAGCTAGACACGTACGAGGGTTAGACGCCATGACCGTACGGCCAATGGCTATGTCGTTGCCACCAGCAGAGCAATGGGTTATTGTCGGCTACTCTAGTAATGGAAAGGATTACAAAATACAGCTATCCTGGCAAGTGAATCAGATTAAATCATTCAACGAAAGTTTATCCCATGCTGCAACCGGGGAATTCGCAACTGCTAACGCACTGGATCTCAACATGGAACTTACGAATAATGCTAGAAAGGTGCTATTTGCCCAGAATGCCGTTGATTTGAGCAAACAAGCTGCTGATTTCAGAGCTGGTACCGTCGAATCCAATAAGGGGGAAGAAGATTTCTTTAGAAGCAACAGTCGTTACCCCGATACCTTCCAGTTTCGAACAGTTGACACCACTCATGGCCAAATCGGCTATCTACGTATACGAATATTTAGTGCTCCTATGCCTGACGCCTTTGTCGACGAAGTGATCCGGATATTGGGGCTTCTACCGCAACAAGGTTTAATTATTGACGTACGTGGTAATGGCGGCGGTATCATCATGAACGGTGAACGAATACTGCAACTCTTCAGTTCTAATCGAATTGAAGCCGAACGAATGCATTTTATTAACAATGAAGTAACCCTTGCTATTGCTAACTCAGATATTTGGGATGGATTCGCCAAACAATGGGCAAATTCCATTGACTTGTCCACGATTACCGGTTCCATTTACTCTCAAGGCTTTCCAATCGAATCTCCTGAACTCACCAATAGTATAGGGCGGCGTTACAACGGTAGCGTTGTTTTGGTTACAGATGCCCGCTGTTACAGTACTACAGATATCTTCGCAGCTGGGTTTCAGGACAATAGAATTGGAAAAATTCTAGGGGTCGATGATAATACAGGTGCAGGTGGTGCCAATGTTTTTACCCATGATCTATTAAGAGATATACTAGCGGGACCGGACTCTCCCTTTCAAGAGCTCCCTGGAGGTACCCAAATGCGAGTTGCCTTCCGTCAGACCTCACGTGTGGGAGACAAGGCTGGTCTGCCCCTTGAGGACCTTGGGATACAACCTGACGCAATTCATCGCATGACTCGCGACGATGTGCTATATGAAAACCGTGACCTTATTTCGGCTGTTGCCGTGTTGCTGCTGCAATCTTCCGGAGACACACAATAGTTTAATTTCGGGAGATTTGTGAATACCCAGAACGCTATTTTTCAACAGTACAATAGCCACTAGTTGGAAACGATAGTCAGTAAAACAACGGCAGTCTAGTAATTTAACTTATTTGATGAAGTAATATTAAAAAAATGAAAAACGGGATAGCCCCAAAAGAAGTCCTGCTTCTTCTGTAATCGAAAGAACCGCGATGGAATTCTTTGCGGTTCTTTATGTATGATGAGCCCTTATGAGCTTATTCGATTAGGCAGTGTGCGAAATAACAAAATAGAGGCAACAATGGCGATAACTCCATTAATAAGGAAAGAAACTTCAGCTCCGAAAGCCTGCCATAGCCAGCCTGTTAGCAAAGAAGCGGGAAAGAGACCAATGCCCGTAATCATCGAGTAAAATCCAAGGGCAGTGCCTTTTTTTGGCCGAACCGGAGAGATCAGCAACCAGTGCCTTCTCAACACCCTTTGTGAAGGTTATATACAGTCCATAAACGGTAAACAGAACAATTAATCCACTTGTTGAGTTAACCTCAGCGAAGCCAATATAGACAAGCCCATATAAAGCATAGCCCATTACTAAAATACCTCTTCTCCCAAATCTGTCTGACAATACGCCGGATAAATACGACAAAGAGGAGCCCACAAGAGTGAAGAGCAAATATAGTAATAATACATTGACGACAGATACCCCTAGATCCGACGCTCGCAGTAAAAGAAAGGAGTTCGAGGAATTCACGATTGTAAAAAGAAAGACAACGAGCATGAGCTTTTTGACCGTAGGATTTAGAGAACTCCATCTCAGCTTAGGCAACATCATTTACATTTTGATCTTCACTCATTCTCAAAATGAGATACGCAATACCAATCCCCAGTGAGGCGCCAAGCATATCCATCATTTTATGGAATCCAAAAACACGTCCTTGTTTCTTCTTTCCACCCGCCTCTGAAATAAGCGCATCTCTAGGAGCGGTTCGAATTCCTTCACCCGTTCGATCGATCAGCTTCCATACAAAAACAGCTATCCACGAACTTGATATCAACAATACGATTCGACCTAGACCTGACAAACCATACCCCATGATAGCAAGTCCTTTTCTATTTTATTTCGGTCTGAGCGTCGACCAGAGTAAAACTTTAAAACACTGGCTAAGCTCTCTGAGAGGCCATCTATAATGCCAATAATCATTGGCCCAGATGAAGCATATAAATTCTAGCTATGTATTGTCTCTATTCTTACAAAACAGTAAGATAGAAAATTAAAATGGTTAGACTAGAGTCATTCATTTATATAAAAGCCTCGTCTATAATTCAGTCATAAACTATTTATAAGAGATATAAGGAGCAGTCAGATGAAAAAAATCATAGGCTTTTTACTGGTTATCGTTATTTTTGCAGGGATAGGATATGGAGTAAAACGTTTTGTGGAAGGTCCGTCACAACCCGTCAATGGTGTTTTAGTTATAGGTACAGCACAAGATGTGAATAAAGTGAAGCAGATCTACACAGAAAACACGAAACAAACAAGTGACTACAAATTGAAATTGGTGACAACGACAGAAAAGACTGAACTGTCAGAACAAGATCAGAAAGAAACGGGTCAACAATTTGATATCCGGCATATTAACTATTCGGTTATTAATCGCTCTACAGCTGAACAATTCATCAAGAAAGGCATTATCAGAGCTAGAAAAGATCCTAACAGCTTGTCCATTATTTCAGAGCCTGTTACTAGCATAAATGAATTATCTACAGGCCAAAATCTTTTCTTCTCTTTAAATGATGCACAATTGAAAAATAACCAGATTGATTTGAACGGTCAGATGGTCCCTGTACAGTATGTTCAACATCAGGCATGGATCGGATATGGACCTAAAAGGGATCTTGTTATTGTTAATGATCAAACGTATAACCAATTGGTTGAAGCAGAGTCTTCGCTCTCATTAATTCATTCTCAAAAGCGCAGCTTCGATTATAAAAATAAAGAGAAGGTGGGCGAGGTTCTAAACGAGATTGGGAAAGTCTATCCTGACAGCGAAGAGATGATAAATTTTGTAGATGTACAAGATTAAGTTTAAGTAATCGCATTTTAAGGGATGAGAGGTAGAACAGCATGGAAGTTGTACGTATGGAAAACGTAGTGAAAAGCTATGGAGAAGGCAATAACAAAGTAGAGGCGCTTAAGGGGATTAACCTTTCCATTCAGCAAGGGGAATTTGTCTCCATCGTGGGCGTATCCGGTTCTGGAAAAAGTACCTTACTGCATATTTTAGGTGGGTTGGATCGGCCCACTTCGGGACAAGTACTTATTGGTGATCATAATATTTATAACTATTCAGATGATGAACTATCGATATTTAGAAGAAGAAAAGTCGGGTTTATCTTTCAGTTCTTTAATTTAATCCCTGTATTGAATGTACAAGAAAATATCGCTTTACCTACGTTGCTAGATGATGAATCGATAGATATGACCTATCTGGATGAAATCATTGAAATTCTCGGGCTCGATGAGCGGAGAAGTCACTTACCTTCTGAATTATCTGGCGGTCAACAGCAGCGTGTTTCCATTGGTAGGGCCTTAATCAATCGGCCGCATTTGATTTTGGCTGACGAGCCTACAGGTAATCTGGATACGCGAAATACGAAAGAAGTGATGGACTTATTAAGATTAACGGCCAAAAAATACAATCAAACCATTGTTTTGATTACACATGATCTAACGATTGCCTCGGCTTCCGACAGGATCATCACGATAGAAGATGGAGCTATCATTTCAGATCAACGGCTAGCTGCGAATAAGCACAAGGCTGGAGGAGAATGAATGTGATCAGCAGTTATAAACAATTAAGCGCTAGATATTTAAATGGGAATATAAAGCGAACCGTGCTAACCTTTGTTGGAATTGTACTCTCTGTCGCTTTAATTTCAACGATCGGTCTCTATATGAAAGGATCTCAACTGTCCCAAATTGAGAACATCAAAAAGATAGATGGAGCTTCTTTTCATGTCGGTATTTCAAACTATGATCAAGCAATATTAAATAAAATTAGATATAATCCTCAAATTGCATCGGTTGGTTTGATGTCTCAGGGTGACATCGTTCCAGTTGGAGAAATTTCTGTGCAAATGAGTTTCGCTGATCATTCTGCCATGGAGTTTTTAACTTACAGTCTCGTGGAGGGAAATTTACCAACCAATGGCGATGAAGCTGTTGTCGATTCATGGGCGCTTTCTTATTTAAACAAGGACCTTCAGATTGGCGACTCTTTTGAGCTGATTGGAAAAACATATAAACTAGTCGGGATTCTGAATAATCGCGAATTTACACAGAAAAATAAAGTGGCTCGATTATTAACTTATAAACAGGACTTCATTGCTGGTGAAGGCAGAATATTAGTCGAAATAAACGAGAAAGCGAACTTTACCGAGGTATTAGTTGAAATCAAATCATTAACGAATGACCAAGATATCGATATCAATACACAATTGATTAACGTCTTGAAACCGGGATCGAATAATTCGATATTGGCCATGGTTATCATCGTTGTCAGTATTGTTGTAGTTTCGACGGCTGTCGTTATTTATAACGCTTTTCAAATCAGTGTCGTCGAGCGGATGAAGCAGTTCGGTTTGTTAAGAAGCATTGGCGCTACGCGCAAGCAAATTAGACAAATCGTGATGAGAGAAGCAGCTGTGCTGGCTGTCATTGCTATCCCGATCGGGATTGTGTGCAGCATAGTGGCTCTTGCTGCGCTCCAATTCATCTTTGACATGATAGTAGTAAATGGTACAGGTGTTGCGTTCTTTCATATCGATTGGCAGATTCTATTGATCAGTTCAATCATAACGCTAACGGCTGTGTTTGCATCAAGTTATTACCCGGCTTTTTATGCGGGCAGAATCTCTCCCTTGCTAGCCATTAGCAGCAGGTTATCTATTAAAAAGGAAGCCATTAAGAAACAAAAAAGTACCGTGCTGAAAAAGCCGTTATCTTTTCCGTTGAGCATGGCCTTAAAAAATGTAAAAAGAAATAAAAATCGTTATACCATTACAATCTTATCAATTATTATTAGTAGTGTATTGTTTATTACGTTCACGTCTATTATGGATATGGCATTTTCATCCAAATATATGGATGATTTATCTACGAAGTCGGATATAACGATTCACTTGCAAGTTGATAAACAGGATTCTTCCGTTGAAGTAGAAGGTAAGCAAGTATGGACGCTGTTGAAATCGGTTGAAAATGTATCCGAAGTTCATATACAGAATTCTAACTTAGAGATTCAATTAAAAGATGTGACTCAATCTACCACGACGGTTGAGGACATTCAGCAGGTGGTTGGATCAAAGCACGCGATAACAATCGTTAATAACGTAGATGAAAATAACGCAAAGAAAGAAACCGAACTCGTTATTAAAGTACTCGTATATAGTTTTATTGCTGTCGTTTCTTTGATTGGCAGTCTCAATATTATCAATACGATTACGATCAGCATCGTCATTAGACGAAAAGAACTGGCTGCGTTAAAATCAATAGGAATGTCACAACGAGATTTGAAAAAAATGATCATCTACGAAGCGTTGATTTACGGTTTCTCAGGAAGTTTGCAAGGGATCTTCTTCGGTTGTATACTTTCCTATATTATGTACTTAGCTGTTTCAGGCATCAGCGAAATTGAGTGGTCGATCCCTTACGGGGCGTGTTTGATAACATTTGTTGCTGCTTTGTTTATTAGTTACGTATCTGTTCTAATTCCACTAAGAAAAATTCAAAAAGATAATATTATTGATGTGATCAGGGAACAATAATTTGGAGGGCCCGGCTATTTTATAGTCGGGCTGTTCTCATTTGTTGGTCCATGACTGAAATGGTATGAGGAAAAGGGGAGAACATCCTTGAATAAAATATTGCTAGTTGAAGATGACGAGGCACTTGGTTTAGCTATTGAATTTTCGTTAAAAAATGAAGGTTATGAGGTTGTCAGAGCAACGAGTGTAAAAGAAGCGAAATGCCAGTTTGATGAGCAAGCTTTTGATCTGGCTATTCTGGATATCGGACTTCCAGATGGAAACGGCTATGATTTATGTCTTCATTTCAAACAACAAAACGATACATCGGTTGTTTTCTTAACGGCCCTTGACGAAGAAGCAAATGTAGTTATGGGACTGGATATTGGTGGGGACGATTATATCACGAAGCCTTTTCGAGTCAAGGAACTGATGTCCAGAGTAAAAGTACAATTGCGCAAACAAGCGCGTTTGGAAGCTTACTCGAAGATCCTAACATCTGAGAATATACAACTCGACTTGAATTTAATCAAATGTTACAAAGATCAAGAGAGCATTCCACTAACGAATTTAGAATATAAGCTGCTATTAGCTTTTATGACGAACGCCCACAAAGCATTAACGAGAGATGAGCTCCTGATGAAAATAACGAATGACGATGAAGTGTTTTTTGACGAAAATACGTTATCTGTATATATTAGACGCTTGCGAGACAAAGTGGAAGTCGATCCCAAAAAGCCCCAGTTTATCGTAACGGAAAGAGGAATAGGCTATCGCTGGAGTAAGGATGTGAGCAGTAAGTAGGATGATGAAAAATACCGAATTGAAGAGCTATATGCTCATACTGGCCGCGCTGTTATTTCTATATATAGGCTACCAGTTCATTACACATCAACAGTTTTATAGTCAATTGAAGACCGACTCTATTACAACTTGGAGTGAGATTACAGCTAGATTGGTTGAGCAGAATCCAGACAATGAAGCGGAAATTATGAAAGTGTTAGCTGGCCATTCTACAGATTCAAGTATGTACCAGGAAAAAGGAAGAGCGATCTTTAAACAGTATGGAATTGATGAAGATTTGGAGTCAGAACTATTTCCCATTTTAAATAACCATATTGCTGATCATAATCAATCTATTTTATGGGGACTATTGATTTTTGTATGTATGCTGTTTGGGACGAGCTATTGGCATTACAAGATGATTCTTAATAAAATTAGACAACTTACTTCAGCAGCGAAAAAAATCATTGAGGGAGATTACTCGGTCGTCATTAACGAGCATAAAGAAGGGGAGCTTGCCAAATTAGCGGCTGCCTTTCGATCCATGAAAGACATCATTAGAAAGAGTATGCAGGATCTGCTTGAAGAGAAGAAGTTTCTAGGAGAAATGCTGCAAGATATATCCCATCAATTAAAAACACCACTATCAACGATATCTATCTACAATGAAATGATGCTGAATGAAAACTTGCCCCGCCAACAGCAAGTTCAGCTACTACAAAACAATGATGTTCAAATTTCCAGAATGAATGTCTTGATTCAAAATTTGTTGAAAGTAGCTAAAATAGACGCCAGAGCCATTTCATTCGATAAAGAAAAAGCTAACTTAGTGGAGACCGTAGAGGAAGTTGTGGACCGCCTGGCAAGTATGATCAGCGAGCGACAACTATCGATTGACTGGGATGCGCCCGAGGAAGTCGTCGTTGTTCACGATAAGATGTGGATGCAAGAAGCGATACTGAATCTACTAAAGAATTCGATCGAACACTCCAAGCCAGGAGGAACAATCATCATTCAAGCTAAAGACACACCAATATATACGGAACTGGTGATTCAAGACTTTGGAGAAGGCATTGAAGCCGAGGAACTGCCACAAATCTTTGATCGATTCTACAAAGCAAGAAGTTCTAAAAAACATGATTCAGTAGGGATAGGCTTGGCGCTTGCCAAAGCCATTATCGAGGCTCATCAAGGCTTGATTAAAGTAGAGAGTGAAAGAAATGCCTATACAAAGTTCACGGTTACCTTTATAAAATTTTAATTCAGTATCTTGTTCAGAAGCGGTCCGCTATAATGCGGACCTTTTGTTTATCTAGAATACGGGAGAAGCCCTTTGCTCCAGCTAAAAGGATGATGATTGATGAAAATAATTGACAGTAGTTTAGTTCATGAACTAAACTAAATCTGTAAGTCACCAGTAAGTGAAGTACTTAAATAAGGAGGAGGGATAACGGAGAAATAAAATGAAACGATTCCATTCATTCAGCTTCTGGAATTTTAAATCTTCATTAGCAGTATATTGACGTAGCGAGAGCTAAGAAAGCGACTTTAACTACAATATATAGAAGGGATGAAATAGCTATGATTAAAGCAACTATTATTTGCGAAAATACAGTGTTTGGTAACCTTGGAGCCATTGCCGAGCATGGTTGGTCTGTATATGTGGAGACAGAACATGGACATTTTTTATTCGATACAGGTCAAGGAAAAGCCCTGATTAACAATATGAGCTTATTAGGCAAGAAGTGGTCCGACTTATCCGGCATTATCATAAGCCATCATCATTGCGATCATACAGGTGGATTACTGTCTGCTCTGCAAGCGATGCCCCATACCAAAGTTCCTGTATACGCACATCCCCAATTATTTAAGACAAGTTACCTTATTCGGTCCAATCACCTATATATCGGAGTTCCGCATAGAGAAGTAGCACTAATTGATGCAGGTGCTCAATTTATTTATAACCGCGATTTTGTTGAAATTGTTCCGAATCTCTATCTAACAGGAGAAGTGCCCAGAACCAATGACTTTGAAATTGGAGATACAGATATCGTAATTGAAACAGAGAACGGGTATGAGATTGACCCTGTTGAGGATGATCAATCGATTATTATTCGAACGAAGAAGGGCTTGTTTATTATACTTGGCTGTTCTCACGCCGGAATAGTTAATATTATTAATTATGCGATTAAGAAGACAGGTGTTCAACGCGTTCATACGGTTATCGGAGGCACTCATTTGTGGGCAGTTAGTGAGGATCAAAAGGAGAAGACCATTCAAGCGCTATTAAAAATGGACATTGAACGAATTGGCGTTTCTCATTGTACTGGATTTGAGGTCAGTGCACGATTAAAACAGGCATTTGGCAGCCGTTTCTTTCACTGTAATGTAGGTACTGTAGTAACCGAGTAAATGACGGCTTAACGCATCCATCTCTTGACAATGTAGAGAGGGTACTCTACCTTAAAATATAACGATTATAAGGTAGGAGTTAGATTACATTTGGACAATCATCATGTTATAGGCCAACTTATACACAAGCTGCGAAGAATGGAACGACAGCCCCGCATTTTTGGTGAAGCGGGAGCGCTTACCCCCTCTGAAATGCATACCATTGAAGCGATTGGATGTGGCGAAGGCATTCTAATGAGCGAGCTTGCTTTGAAATTAAGTATTACAAAAGGTGCGGCTACCCAAATTGTATCCCGTCTTGAAAGGGAAGGGTTTGTTAGTCGGCATGCTCATCCTGTAGACTTAAGAGCTGTTGTCGTTCAATTAGAAGAAAGAGGGAAGGTCGCATTCGTGTCCCATGAGGAAATGCACAAGGAGTTTATCAAAGCACTACGTGAAGAACTTGGTGATGACGGATATCGCACTTTCGAAAAAGGAATTGCTAAGTTTATTGAGTTTTTATAACAAAGGAAATTAGCAGGCAATGAAATCGGGTAGGTTTAAGCACATGCTGTAGTTCCGAGTATATCGAAAAACTGATACCCGACTCCAGCTATGCGCTAGCCCTTAACAGGAGCGATTCTTCATTATGAGGAATCGCTCCTTCCGCTGTTCAGCAACTCTATTATCAGTAGAGATTTCTACGATAAAATTCTATACGCCAATCTCCTTGTAGCAGGAATAATCGAGGAGGTTGGATAAGGATAATTATCCATTTTCTCGATTTCGTGAAGCGTAAAGAAATCGGCAATATCCAATTTCCGCCGCGTTCTTCATAAGTTCCAAATTGAGCCACGCCAATAGTTCATAGAAGGACTTGTCCCTGAAGGGCCAGTTGGTGCGAGTGCGTTCATGAAGTTCATGCGGGGAAAGTTGCGCCACTGCAGTTTCCCACTTATTCTTTATTAGATATATGCGATCAATCGCTTCGCTCGCGCTACCATAGCAAGGAACAGATTCATGCTGCAGCGTTCCATCTCCGAACGAATGGTCTAGAACCATCGACCACCAATAAGTTATGTGCCAGGTCAACCAAGCGATGCTTGGAGGTCCGATTTCATAACTCTCCGAGTCAGGCCAATCTGCACGCCAAATTCCCGAATCGTATGTCATATGAAGTCCTTTCGGCGCAGGTCTCCAGCTATATTCATCGTCAGTCAGGTCAGTTAGATGAATATCTAACAGTTGACAAGAGATGTCGTACTGAAATTGAAGAGTTCCCTGAGTGGGATCATTGGGAACAAGCATGTCTTTATTGGTCATTTCGATAGGCCTCCTTGATTAATTCTACCTCAGGATTTCCTTAGGTTGCATAGAACGGCAAGGTGATTTGCAGGACGGAGTTCGGCTCGAACCATGGTTTTGTGAAGTGAATAATGATAGTGGGGAATCAAAAAAAGAACCAGAGAAGAATTATCAGGTTCTTTTATATTGCATATAAACAGACACGGTGATATAATCAGATCGCGACTCTTTTTATTAAAAATAAACATAATTAATGCATCTTACAATTTTATATTATCATGTCGGTAATCTCTTGTCAAATGTTTTTCTCAATTCGATGGTTAGGGGAGATATGGAATGAGTTCTTTGATTCTCGGTTTTCAGGAAATAGAAAAAACGCAACTTTTGCACGTTGGCGGAAAAGGGTTACATTTAGGGGAATTATCAAAAATGGAAGGAATACAAGTACCTGAAGGGTTTTGTGTTACAACAGTGGGATATCAAAAAGCCATCGAACAAAACGAATCATATCATGCTTTGATGAATCGACTAACCATGCTAACCGCAGAAGATCGGGATCAAATTGGTGAGATCAGCATGAAAATTCGCGAGATCATTATGGGAGTAGCAATTCCTTCTGATGTAGTAAATGCAGTTACTCACTACCTCTCACAATTTGGTGAGGAACATGCTTATGCAGTGCGTTCTAGTGCGACTGCTGAAGATTTGCCACATGCCTCTTTTGCTGGTCAACAAGACACCTATTTAAATATCATCGGCAAAAAAGCAATCTTGCAGCATATCAGCAAATGCTGGGCTTCCTTATTTACGGATCGCGCGGTCATCTACCGTATGCAAAATGGGTTCGATCACAGTCAAGTGTATATATCCGTTATCGTGCAAAGGATGGTTTTCCCACAAGCTTCAGGGATTTTATTTACCGCTGATCCGATCACTTGTAACCGTAAACTGCTATCCATCGATGCCAGTTATGGACTTGGAGAAGCACTAGTCTCAGGCATGGTATCTCCCGATTGCTATAAAGTAAAGGAAGAACAAATCGTCGATAAGAGGATAGCAGCTAAAAAGCTGGCTGTATATGGACGGAAAGAAGGTGGAACAGAAACCAAACAACTTAATCCTGAACAGCAAAAGACCCAAACCCTTACTGAACAACAAATTTTACAACTGGCACGGATCGGAAGACAGATCGAAGCTTATTTTGGTTGCCCACAAGATATTGAGTGGTGTCTAGTTGATGATACCTTTTATATCGTCCAGAGTCGTCCTATCACGACTTTATATCCGATCCCTGAAGCGAACGATCAGGAAAATCGTGTATACGTTTCTGTCGGACATCAACAAATGATGACGGATTCCATGAAACCATTGGGATTGTCCTTTTTCTTGTTACTAACTCCTGCTCCTATGCGTAAAGCTGGTGGAAGGCTCTTCGTTGATACTACATCCATGCTGGCTTCACCTGACAGCAGAGAAATGTTATTAAATAACCTAGGGCAATCCGATCCTCTTATCAAAGACGCACTGATGAACATATTAGAGCGCGGAGATTTTATAGCATCGGTTGCGAAGAATGAAACAACACCGAGTCTAAGTAAAAGCAATACAGGGATAGCGTCTGCAGGTTTTCAAACAGAATTTGAAAACAATCCGGCAATCGTTTCTGATTTGATTAAGAGTAATCAATCATCGATAGAACAATTAAAACAAAGCATCCAAACGAAATCAGGCTCAGATTTATTTGATTTTATTCTAGAGGATATCCAGCAATTGAAGAAGTTTTTATTTGATCCGCAAAGTTTGGGTGTGATTATGGCTGCTATGAATGCTTCATCGTGGATCAATGAAAAAATGAACGAGTGGTTAGGTGAAAAAGGCGCAGCAGATACGCTCTCTCAATCTGTACCAAATAATATTACGTCCGAAATGGGGCTCGAATTATTAGATGTTGCAGATGTGATTCGTCCTTATCCTGAAATCATTGAATACTTACAAGATATAAAAGAGGATAGCTCTCTGGATGAACTGCTTAACTTGGATGGCGGACAGGAAACCCAAGATGCTATCTATAATTATCTCAACAAATATGGAATGCGATGTGCCGGAGAAATCGATATCACCAGAACCCGTTGGAGCGAAAAACCATCTATACTAGTCCCTATGATTCTAAGCAACATCAAAAACTTTGAGCCGAATGCTAGCAAACGGAAATTTGAGCAAGGGCGACAGGAAGCTTTGAACAAAGTACAAGGGTTATTAAATAAATTGAAGCAATTATCAGACGGGGAACAAAAAGCTGCAGAAGCAAAGCAAATGATTGACCTAATTCGAAACTTCATCGGCTACCGGGAATATCCGAAATACGGCATGGTTAATCGCTATTTTGTTTATAAACAGGCTTTATTAAAAGAAGCCGAACAGCTTGTACAAGTGGGCGTTATTGATGAAAAAGAAGATATATACTATCTCTCTTTTGAAGAGCTTCACGAAATCGTACGCACAAATAAACTAGATTACCAGATTATCAGCACACGAAAAGATGAGTACAAAGGTTATAAAAAACTAACACCACCACGTGTGATTACGTCTGATGGGGAAATCATTATAGGTGAGTACAATCGAGAAAATCTCCCATCTGAAGCTATTGTAGGTTTACCTGTTTCTGCTGGAATCATAGAGGGGCGGGCACGTGTCATCTTAAACATGGAAGATGCTGATCTAGAAGAGGGGGATATATTAGTTACCACCTTTACTGACCCTAGCTGGACACCGTTGTTTGTATCCATAAAAGGTCTAGTCACCGAAGTTGGTGGTCTAATGACCCATGGAGCCGTTATCGCACGTGAATATGGCTTGCCTGCGGTTGTAGGGGTAGAAAATGCCACGAATCTAATAAAAGATGGACAACGAATTCGTGTGCATGGAACAGAAGGGTATATCGAAATATTATAATTATTAAAAACTCACACCGCTCAGTGAAAAAGACGACCATATCCTATACGACGGGGTTATAGTCGTCTTTTTGTATTCACCTAGGCTAAGGGATTACCTTCCATACCGTAGCAGTTGAAGTGCTTGGCGTTTCGTTAAGCGTCCACCATTTCGCTTCATAGTTGACGTTGTTGTGTGTTACTTTATTACCTGCGACATAGACAGTCGTCGGGCTCCATGTTGGATAAATGGCAGGTGATAAAAGCGTCGTCACATTAAGTACATTGCTTGCTGTCGAAATATTGCCTGCTTGATCGACTGCTTTTACTGTAAAGGCATACGAAGTATTAGCAGTTAAGTTCGTAACGGAGTATTGTAGAGACGTTGCTGGTACAGTTGCTACATAAGTGCTTCCACGGAATATGTGATATTCTTTGACCCCGACATTATCTGTCGATGCATTCCACATGAGAGGTACAGATGTCGAGGTGATCGCTCCCATAACATGAAGGCTGGACGGTGCAGTAGGCGCAATAGTGTCTGGTCCTATCACGGGGAGAGTTGTGAATGTAATCGTATTGCTCGCATTGGAAACATTGCCTGCGGCGTCGAACGCTTTAACGGTAAGGTTGTATGTCGTATTCGCCGTCAGACCAGTCAGATTTGCAGAAAGTGCTCCATTTGTTGTTGCGATTTGGTTAGAACCGTTGAATATTCGGTATCCAAAAACTCCAAGATTGTCGATTGAAGCCCCCCAAGATACCGTTGCAGTTGTCGTTCCGATATTGGATGCAGTACCGTTGGATGGAGCGGTAGGAGCAATTTCATCGGTGTCACCGCCAAAATTAACATCGATAACATTATAGAACGCATTATTTGTGTCGTAGATTTCCCACACTGCTAATATAACTTGGTATCCTGTACGGTTTGGAATATTGCAAGTATCGGAATAAGAACCACCTGGCATCGATCCACCGGACGATACGCTGCAAAATGGAGTGAGATCAAAGGAGGCGCGTGATAGAGGAGCATTAGGGTCCCAATTCTGTTTCGTGATGTAGTATTTCCAGCTGGCAGTTTTATGAGGAACTTTAATATACCAGTTAAATGTGTGTGATCCTGGGCTAATGCTTACCTTAGACCAGCGAGTGGACGATTGTTGATCAAGTTGTGTGAACCAAGTGTTAGCGCTTGCGATCTTTCCGTCTTGAGGTCCTCCAGTTGGAAATCCTTTTGGTCCTTCTAAACTATAAGGCTCGTAAATAATTTGTCCGCAGTTCTGATTCTGACCGCTTGCACATAATGCCGCTCGGCTATTCGTAACATTACCATGCGCAGAAGCGTTCTGGACGAACAGGGTATTTGATAATACGAACAACAGTGCAAACATAATACTGGATACAACGAATAGCTTTAGCTGCTTCGAAACAGTCGAATGTAAAGTAGACACTAATAATCCCTCCATCGTCATCTTTTTTACAATCAGCTTATTCAAACCATTACAACGAATTGAAAACCCGATTCATTTAGTGCGGCGCTAATCTCGTGTTTCTATGAGCAGTCAACCACCCCTCCATCATGTGTTATGGTTGTGGGATTCACAAAGATGCTTATGACGAGACAGAATATGAGTATGTGAAATGTTTTAGTACTAATAGATCGAATGAATACGGTAGTCATAAAAAATAAGGCTAACCAGAAAGTAATCTGGCTAACCTTAGCCTACACAATTCACACAATGTTACGTTTAAATATGACTGGAATCACACATGCGGAGCGAGAGTTTTTCTATACTTAATTTATGTTAGTGAAGATTTTCACAAAAAAGAGGCAAATCTAAAGGAGGTTCTACTATGAGTTCATTTACGCTTCAAAGTCATATATCTGATATTGTTACATCCATACCGCAGACTGCGGATTTATTCCGATCGCTCCGCATTGATTTTTGCTGTGGAGGGAAGGTGCCTTTGAAAGAGGCAGCTATACAACTTCAGTTAGATCCTGCTGACGTGCTGGAGAAGGTGCATTCCATAGAGATCAAATTTGCGAATTACCAGGAAAGCCGACCAGCATCGTTAAAGGAATCAGAGCTGATTGAATATATCCAACAAAAGCATCATGTTTTCTTGCGAGAAGAATTGCCGGCTTTAATGCCTTATGTGACGAAATTGGCTCGTGTGCATGGAGAGAATCATCCTGAACTTATTAGGGTGCAGGAGCTCTTCACTGACTTGAAAAAGGAGCTGCTGGACCATACGAAAGATGAAGATGAACATGTATTTCCACTCATCTTGAAATTTGTTGACCAACCTGATTACGAAGTTGCAGCAGAACTTGCGCCGCATGTATCTGAACTAGAACATGAACATGCTCAAGCTGGCAGCTTGCTTCAAGAGCTCAGAGAAGTAACATCTGATTTCACACTTCCGGATGACGCCTGTGGTACGTACCAACTGGTCTATAAACGGCTTGCCATGCTTGAAAAGGACACCTTTGAGCATATACATCTTGAAAACAACGTGTTGTTCGAACGAATTCGTGCAGCGATGTAACTTTTAATAGGCGCCCTTCTTCACGAAGTGAGGAAGGGCTTTTCGACTCAAAGAAACAATACTCAATCAAGAGATACATAATATACTAAATTGACAGTGGGAGTAGTCAATGTTACGATTAAACAAATTTTAGGTAGGAGGCTCGTCATCTATGTTCTTTCCAGTCGTTTAAGATGAACTAGCAATAAAAAAGCGGATTTTCCATCCACATTCGTGGGCTTTTTTTGAGCTGTTTATTTTATGCGTGAAAGACATAGATCTCGATTTGGATAGGTTTTTACCTATACCTTTTCGGCGTTTTCTCTCTCTCGTGATAAATACAGATCTAAGCTCCTATGCTGGACTTGGACCTGTATTTTTTTATTGCAAAAAAACAAAACAATTATAAAGAGAAATGGAGTTATTAGCATGCGATATACGCACTGGTATTTCTTTATTTAATCCTCACTTCTTAAATCGCGGGCTATCCTGCGAACAGAAAACTGCGATTTATGGAGGAGGAAATTATCGTGAATGTATTAATAAAAGCAAAAGATATTTATGTGGAATATATGGGGCGCGATATACTGGATATCGACGAACTGGAACTCTACGATTACGACCGTATCGGTCTGGTAGGTGCAAACGGAGTAGGTAAGACCACGTTGTTAAAAATATTGCTGGGTGAAATATCTCTGCCGCACGGTAAAATGGTCCGGGATGCTGATTTTACTTATATCCCCCAGTTGGATGATGTCGTAGTCCACGACGTAAAGGATCACGCTTTAATGGGTAAGCTGGGGATTGACCAAATTCATGTGGAAAATATGAGCGGCGGGGAAGAAACACGGCTAAAAATTGCGCAAGCACTGTCTAATAGAGTGCATGGTATTTTTGCCGATGAACCGACATGCCACTTAGATCGTTCTGGCATAGAGTTTTTGATTAACCAGCTTAAACATTATTCTGGTGCATTACTCATTATAAGTCATGACCGCTATTTCCTCGATCAAGTAGTCGATAAGATTTGGGAACTAAAAGATGGAAAGATCACTGAGTATTGGGGCGGATATTCTGAATACTTGGCGCAAAAGGAAGAAGAATGGCAAACTCAAGCGGCACAATATAAGCAATTTTCTGCTGAACGAGATAGGTTAGAGAAGGCAATCTTCGAAAAACGGAATCAGGCTCGGAAGCTGGATCAAAAAGCGAAGGGAGCTTCAAGAAAAAACAACTCTGAGAGCGGCGGACGTCTTAGTCATCAAAAACCGACGGGCAGCAAACAGAAGAAACTCCATAATGCCGCTAAAAATATGGAACATCGTATCGAGGAGCTTGGCCATGTGAAACCACCTGAAGCTGTTCGTTCCGTCCAATTTCGACTAAGTAAAGCACTGGAGCTTCACAATCCATTTCCTATCACAGGCAAAAAGATACACAAACAGTTTGGGGACAAGGCTGTATTTGAAAATGCGACTTTTCAATTTCCATTAGGCGCCAAGATTGCGATCGTCGGTGCAAACGGAACAGGCAAAACAACGCTTTTCAAGATGATACTAGATCGTGAAGATGGCATCTCCATATCTCCTAAAGCAGAAATCGGCTACTTTGCTCAACACGGTTACAAGTTGGAGCGTAATCAGGGAGTTATGGAGTTCATGTTGGAAAACTGTGATTATCAGATATCGGAGATTCGCGCTGTACTGGCATCTATGGGATTTTCTCAGCTTGATGTGCGCAAAGAGTTATCTGTTTTAAGCGGAGGCGAAATTATTAAATTGCAGCTTGCTAAAATGCTGCTGGGGCGATATAACATCTTGCTTATGGATGAACCAAGTAACTTCCTTGATCTTCCTGCCGTAGAGGCGCTAGAGAATTTGATGAGGGATTACGCGGGTACAATCCTATTTATCTCGCACGATGCTCGTTTGGTAGAGCGCGTAGCTGATATCGTATTTGAAATTGAGGCTGGTAAGATCATTCAGAGGACTTAGCAGCATTTCAGCAGTGAACAATGATTATCTAATGGTAACGTCACTATAAAGTTGACCGCGATCTTGAGTATACTAATTCTTATACTTAAGATTAGATATACAGATGCATTCTTTACTACCTATAAGAAATTCAGATGTTCTTATAGCTGATGTGGCCGACCATACAAAACGAAAGACCTCATCCTCCATTTTATTTTGGAAGTTGAGGTCTTTTCACTTTTGATTGAGAATTGGCAGCTCTTCGCATAACAAGTCTCTAAGCAGGTCTGGGACGGGTCTAGAAGTATATCCTTAGATCCTACAGCGTGCGATATTGCCGTTCCATTGATAGTCCCGTGTTCAGTAAACGGCACACGTAACGTCGCTAGTTATTGTCGCTCAATTATGTTAAGATGGGAGTAGCTCAATTTGGATTTTTCTGTAATCATGGTGATATGATAACTCTCATTTTACACAAATTCGATCATGAGCCTTTTGTTTTCTTAGGTGTCGAACTTCATATTACAATCCTTCATAATGAAAGTCATACTTCTACCACTTCATTACAGATTCACATTTCATCGAGGTCACGAGAGTATTATCCTACATCCAACATTCAAAAAAAGGCTATTTGCGCTACAAACATGATCGTTCCTTATGATTATTCTGGCTATTTTTTTCGTATTGAACAAGTATCCCAATCGGAATAGGGCTATGTTGAGGAACGCCATAAGGCATATCCAGATTAACTCAAACCAATTATGTAAGAGTAAAGGAGTGTTTCGCATTAATATTAATTACTTAGATTATTTTAAATTTAGGCATTTGAATTGCGGGATACATCAAGTTTTGTTTGATCTTCTTAATAAAGGTGTTCCTGTTGATTACCTTTTTTATGATGCTTATATTGAATGTGAGGATATTTATAATCAGATTGTTGTTAAAGGTATAGATCGTTGGTACATGCACACTCGCACGTTGAGCGATCTTAGTGATATAGGGATGGATGTGAAAATTACAAAGTTCCCAAACTTAGCATCCTCATACCCCTTCGTTCAAGAAAAGTTTTCTGAAGGAAAACGAATTTTTCTTTGGATATGGACAGAATATCTCCCCCATCTAGCAAATGAACCACGAAGTATGCATGCTATTAGTCTGGAATCATATGATCAAGAGAAGGGAACTTTTATAATTTCTGATATACCTAATTTAATGGGACACACTTATGATGAAAGCAGAATACAGGAGGCTTTTGACTGCTTAGATGATAGATGTAGAAACATGGCTTACATATGTGATGAACAGTATAACTTCACTGAAGAAACAGTTAGCTTATTGATTAATAAGTTTGAAGATGGTTTTTTAGCTGTTAGTAATAATTTGAATTTGTACGATACGATAATAGAAAAGCTACAAGAACATTCCTTGCACATGGAGGAATATAAAAAAGATATAAAAAATTATGAGAACGTATTGGCTATGGTGGCAGGTTCTCGTTATTTTTTATCAAAGTTTTTCAGAATTACTCGATACCCAGGGACAGATAAATTAGAAGAAATCGTTGACCTATCCACTACTATTAGGAATGTATTTCTCAAGATCTTATTAGGTGGAAAGAGCAATCTTAATAAAACCATTGAGAAAATAAAAGCGCTAAAAGAATTAGAAACAGAAAACATTAAGATGATCAAGAAAAGAATTATTCAAAATAGAAGCCACTCTGTAAGTAAAATGAGTCTCCAACCTGAAACAATAGTAGATCTGAAGCTGAAATACGAAATACTACCAGGTAACGGGCTTTTGCTAAAGTGGGAAGATATTCTCGATGAATATATTTATCAGTATCAAATATATGCTAACAATACACTACTAGGAGTAACGGTTCGGAATTTTTACGAAATACAAAATGTGGATCATACCGGTGAATATAACATAAAAGTGAAAGTTAAGACGGTTAGAGGTGACATCAGTCTGAGCAATGATGAGGTAACCTTAATTACAGCATCTAGAGGAAAAGATTATGCATTAGGAAAGCCTGTTTTCTGTTCATCGGAAGAATCAGACGTTAATCGAAAAGAAAATGTTAATGATGGCAGCTCCAAAACAAGATGGAGCAGCGCAGCAGGAAGTGATCATGAGTGGATATGTATTGATCTGTTAGAAGAGGTAGAGATCCGGAGTGTTGTTATAAATTGGGAAGAAGCTTATGCTATATCATACACAATTGATATATCGAACGACAATGAAACATGGGAGACAATCGTTAATACTGATTCAGGTAAGGGTGGAATTGAAGAATATAGCGATTTTGGAAGTGCCATGTGTAGATATGTAAAATTGACTGGTGTAAAAAAGGCGACTTTATGGGGATATTCATTGTGGAAGCTAGAAGTGTACACCGATTAGCGGAAATGTGTAGAAAAGGCGGTCGTAATTGAATTGCTCCCATCATAGTAGACAGTGTAAAAAACTTCTACTGCTACAATGATGGGAGTTTTTCTGATGTCTAAAAGAAGATGTTCAACTTCTTTTGAAACGATCAAGAGCTTCTCCATTAATCTTAAAAAGATTCATTTGACTGAGGGTCAGTCAAATATGTATAATCTAACCAACGTTAAAGGAGGTTCGGTATGAGGACAACAAAAAAGCCGGATGAGCGACGGAAAGAGTTTATGGATACCGCAATGGCATTGTTTCTGAAAAATGGGTACGAAAAAACGACGGTAGAGGATATTACCCAAACCATACAAGTCGCAAAAGGAAGTTTTTATTACTACTTCAAATCTAAACAAGATGTATTTGAAGCCTGCATTTACTCCGCAGCGAGAGGGATTGTCGACAAATACCTTATTATCTTGAACAATAGCGATAAACCAGCTGCAGAAAGAATCGTTGAATATATCGAATTTAATTTTCAATTATCCGAGACAGGGCAATTGAACGATATATTTGAAACGATTCACTCTCCAGTTTTTGAAGTCGTTCATAATCGAGTGGCTGCAGAAAGCATGAACGAATTGTTGCAGTCTTTAACATCATTAATTGAATCTGGAAAACAGGATTGCGGGTTCCAGACGGACGATGCTGAATTTACTGCCGCAGCACTTCTAGGTGCTCTGCGAGAGGTGCATAACCTGCTGTCTAAAAGAATAGGGGAATCGTCCAACCACCAGCGTAGACTCATTTACAATCTGATAGAGCGTATTGTTGGCGCGAAAATTCAATAGGGAAGGTGACCACATCATGGACAAGGGAGCAGTTCGTACTGAAAGATTAGAATTTCAGAGTGGTGGGGCAACTTGTGTCGGGTATTTATACCGTCTAGAGGACGACAGTCCGAAGCCATGTATGATTATAGGTTCGGGATTCGGAGGAACGCAGGACACGCCAAGTCTTATCGCGGTCGCGACTGGCTTTGCTCAGGAGGGGTTTTGCGCCTTTACATTTGATTATCGCCATCTTGGTGAGAGTGGTAGCCTACCTAGGCAAATCGTGAGTATTTCGGGACAACAAGAGGATTTTTTATCGGCGATTCGATTTATCCGTGAGCATCCATCAGTCGATGAACGTCGCTTAGGCCTATGGGGCTCATCGCTCGGCGGGGGGCATGTTATATCCGTTGCATCGAAGGCACCAGAAATTAAGGTTGTTATCGCCCAAATTCCATATAACGGTTTTCCGAAAAAAAGCGGGCATTCTTGGTGGCAAAGGCTAAAGCTACTGAGGCTTATTCGCGAAGATGAGAAACGCGCCAAAAAAGGAATTCAGCCGCTCTACATCCCCGTAGTCGGCCATACCGGAGAACTGGCCGTTATGGTAGGGAGCGATGCCTCCAGAACGATTGCGGGCATGCAGTCCAAAACATGGCGCAACGAAGTTGCTCCAAGAGTGATTATGGAGATGGCGAAATATAAACCGAGCAGTTCAGCGAGAAACGTTAAGGCATCCGTTATGATATGCTATGGCGAATATGATAAAGAGACGCAGGGGCCACAGACGAAGGAATTAATAGAAAGCCTTCCAAAAGTAGAGGTAAAAGCTTATCCTGTTACTCATTTTGAGTTTTATGAGCCCGGAGTGAGGGATGGCATTATAGCCGACCAGATCAAATTTCTCAGAAAAATGTACTCGTAGAGTAACCCAACCTCGCGTATAGCTTCAACATGTCGGGATTGGCTAACAAGCGATACTGTTAAACGGAATCTCAGCATGATCCAGTTTTTTCATCAAATCCGTAATCCAGATTCTCGTAACAAATAAAGATGCACCCTACTATAAGAAGCGGACTATCGAGCAGACTTCCGCTAATTATAATAGGGTGCATTTCTCTATCCATACGAATGGCGACTAGTAAAAATTAATGTTTACTAATTTCGAAGTTGGCAAACTGAATTTTGGCTTCTTTAATATCGGCATAATGTTTGCGGTAGATACCCCATTTCGGGCGGATAATGTTTGCTCCATCTATCCACATGTCTTGGTTACCGCTATAAGGTGGCAATACATCTTGACCATCTAATGTTTTCAACGTCATAGAAACGGATCCATTATCTGAATTTACAACCGTTACCGTCGCTTCAACCCAGACGTTTCTATAATTCGTAAAGTCAGCTTGACTTAGAACTTTACGCTGCGTATTATCCGTACCTTTAGGATTGTGATAAAACTTTAAAACGTTCTGATCCAAGGAAAAGGTGAGTAATGGAATATCATCATTTTGACCGATTGCTTTATATTGAAACATAGCAAAAAAGTGAGCCTTTTTAGGGAACTCGAAGTTTTCATCTAATTTGAATTTCCATTTATACGTGTAATTTGAGTCTTTAGGAGCTTTTAGTTCAGCGCGGGAAGCGTTATATACTTTCACTTCGTTGCGTTGACTTGTATTATTTTCGAGTGGATCGTTGCTTTTGACAATGAATTCAAATGCGTTACCAACAATAGGGGAACTTACTTCAAAAATACGATCACCAGCAGCACCGTCTACTGGTTTTGGTCCAAAATGATCTTTGAATATTTGGTACGCATCTTTACCGTAGTTGGGGCCATCTGAATTGACGGTTAAGGTGAATGTTGCAGCTGACACAGCCGTTGACATCAATCCGAACATCATGGTCAGCAGTAGAATAGTAACACTTTTTTTCCTCAAATATTTTCGCCTCCATATTAAAATAAGGTAATTTAATCCACTTGTAATTCTAGTTTATAATAAATAGATAATCAATAAACGTTTAGGTAGGGGGCATTTGTGCTAACGTTTGCCATAGAGCCTATTCCATGTAAATGGATGTATTTTAAAATGTAAAGGGCGTCACAGCGCTTATTAGTCATATGGAGTGAATTTTTCACCATTATCGTTAAAATAAACTCGCCTACAACCGTTACATTTCTATGAAGGGCAATTTAATGAAAATAACGCCCATGGCGCCCGCTAGAGGGTGGTATGGACATAATCCGCGTTGTAGAGCAACCTGAAATCATATCTAAAACCTATATTAGGTTAATCAATAGGCGTGATCCAACATATCCAGAATCCACTTTCATAATAAGGAACGATTCCAGAACAAACGAAACAAGCTGACTCCGGTTGAATACCGTTGCCAGCTTGTTTACTAGAGCTTTTTTCAATGTCTATTGAATTGGAGCTCGTCCAATCTGAAGAATTACTTACTAAAGCTAATTATTATTGTGCTTGCCACAAAGAAGCAGATGCACTCGGTGTCCAACCAGCTTGCGAAGTATGTGCTTGGATACACTTATACGTCACACCGTTATAAGAAACTAAAGCATTTACCGCATAGGCTGTATTCACTGCCCATGGTGTTGCCGTAGAAACTTGTGCGGTCGTGACGGTGATGGAATTACTATTACCGGATTCATTTAATGATGGATCGATTGCGCGAACCGAATACGTATACGACGTATTCGGAGTCAGCCCCGTAATGTACTTACTGGTAGCTGGACCTGTTACGGTTGCAACCACAGTCGAACCGCTATAAATGCGATAGCCTGCGATTCCCGCCGCATCCGTTGATGCATTCCACATTAACGTAAGCGAGTTCGTGCCAGCTGGTCCCATGACATGTAATCCCGTTGGATTGGTCGGCGGTGTTACATCGTTCTGTAGTGGACTGGTAGTTACCTGGACGCTATTGCTGGCGGAAGAACGATTACCAGACGGATCATAGGCTTTGACCGTAAAATTGTAGGTCGTTCCCGCAGTTAAGTTCGTAACCGTTGTGCTGAGCTGGTTGCCCAGTACGGTAGCCACTGGTGTTGAGTTCGAGCCTGCAAAAATTTCATAACCTGTAATCCCATTTTGATCCGTTGAAGCGCTCCAAGATAATGCGGCAGTTGTTGTGCTAACAGCACCCGAAGTCAAATTCGTAGGTGTTGTTGGGGCAATATTATCGGCCGCTCCAAATTGCACGTCAATTACGTTGTACCATGCCATTGGAGTATTTGAAATATCCCAAACAGCTAGGATGATATGATAGCCTGTTCTAGCAGGCACATTACAACTGTGGGACAACGTTGTTGGCGGAGCTTGTCCGTTTCCTTGAACAGTACAGAATGGGGTAAGATCAAGTTGGGCACGTGATAGGGGGGCATTAGGATCCCAATTCGGTTTTGTAATAAAATAACGGTAGCTAGTTGTCGCATGAGGTGCGGTAAACTTCCAAGTAAATGTATTTGTGCCGCTGCTGATACTTGCTTTATTCCAGCGTGTAGCTGTTTGCGCATCTAGATTTCCAAAGCCAGCAAGGCCTGCACTTGCGATTTTTCCATCTGCTGGTCCAGCTGCAGGAAATCCTTTATAACCTTCAAGACTTTGAGGCTCATGAACGATAGAGCCGCAATTGGTATTTAAACCATTTTTACATTGTATCGCCCGACTAGCAGGCGAATCTACATAGCCGTGGGCAGAAGCCGACTTAGCAGATATAAGCATACAAGCTAAAATAAGTAACGCACCACCACAAACAACCCAAACGCGCATCATATGACTCGAATTCATTCTCATATTCTTCGTCATTACATTACCTCCTAGGTTTTTGGTATGGTATTGTATCCACCCATGTCCTCACATCTAGTAAGCAGCGTTATTAGTTGCCTCCTTTCATTCACTTTCACAATCACGTACAAATGAATAGTTCATAACTTTAGCATATCATCTCCTTATAAACCGATTTATATAAACTCTAATGAGCTTATACACGTTGTGGATACATAATGTTGAATGGATTGGGACTCTTTTGAAATGCCAGATTGGGTAGGGGCTGAGGAATAGTAGATAACTCTATAATAATGGAAGCGCTATCATGAATGCACTGAGATTTTAGAACTATTATCAAAAAGCTTGATATAGTGCCAACCGATACGCTCAATGACCTATGTGAATGATAGTATTAGTCTCGAAAGGTACTCCTCGTGTGTGAAAAGTCACGGATCTCTGACGAATTATATTTCGTTTCTAAGAAAAAGATCTGTTTATGATAGAACATTATCAAATTGGTGGAGTTTAAAATGGGGTTGACAGGACACCAAATGGTGTCTTAAAATCAAAACGTCACTAAACGGTGTCCAATTAGGGACCCGGATAAGTATCACGTACAGATAGAAATGTAACGGTTGTCCTTTGATGACAAGAATTAGCTATCTAGAGACATTACCGATGCCTTTAACTTTATAGAGTAGAAAGCACGTTTTAGTTAGAAGAGTTCGCAATAGCAACTGTAATTGCTACAAACAAGTACGGTTTGCAAAATGAATAAAGGGAGATGAATGTATGAGTTTTTTTAAAGACTTATTTTCAATATTTAAAAAGAGAGAGCTATTATTTCTCGAAAGCCAGAAAGAATCAGAAGATGTATATTCTTTTCTATTTGAAAAAGATAAAGATTTTACCTGGAAAGCAGGACAATATGGCTTGTTTACTATTACGCATAAGAAAATAAAAAATCCAACGAAACCATTCAGTATAGCATCTGCTCCTACAGAGAACATTGTTAAATTAACAACGCGTATCGGTGATAGCCCAAGTGATTATAAAAAAGCATTGTTAGAATTAAAGCCAGGAATGAACGTTAAGGCAAGTGGGCCTGTAGGAACTTTTTATATACAAGATAACAGTCCTTCACTTCTGATTGCGGGTGGGATTGGAATTACACCATTTCGGTCGATTTTGAAACAATTAGAGGCAGAACGGGTTGGAGACGGGAAGCAAGTAGAACTACTCTATTTTGATAGCAATAAGTCATTTATCTACAAAGATGAACTTGATGAAATAGCTAACCAAACTTCAATAAGTGTAACTTATCTTGATTCAAGAGATGACTTACATCAAGAAATGGATACGTTTAATGCCTTATATAAAAACAATGGGAAATACTTTATTGCGGGACCGAAGTCGATGGTAGATTCTATTTCTAGCTATTTGCAAAAAAATGATGTTTCAAAACGGAATATTAAAAAAGATTCCTTTTTTGGGTATTAAGTAAGAATATAGTCTGGATTTTCAAATGAACGTGGACTTGAAGGAGCCACATGTTATCAAACCTGAAGACCAGTTTCAAGAACTGGTCTTCAGGACGTATATAAGTAAGTGCACAACACATGTTGTCTGTATACATGTACGAGAATATTAGCATTCATATTCTGGGATAGGCTCGATAACTACGATATGGTTGGATGCATCAAAATAAGACACGTCCATTTTTATTAAATCAGCAGTCCAATAAGCAATACCTGCTTCTCCGGCTAATTCAATAAATGTTTCAAAATCAATCTGCCCACCTTGGGCTTTTTTAATCGCTGATTGAATTCCTTCTTTAGAGGTAATGTTATTGACCTTTTTAGCGATGCCATTTAATTGTGTCTCGATGCGGATATTCCCATCTGTAAAAACATAAACGCCACGATCCACTATAAAATCATATTTTGTAACTCCTAATTTTTAAAACCCATGAACAACCTTTGGGAAATCTCCTGCATTTTCTTCACTCGTTGCAATATTCAAAATGCTTTCTTGATTAAATATCATCTTAGTACGACCTCCAACGTGTTTAGTAATCATCAACATTTTGAAACTCAGGATATGGAGCATCCTATATTATAGCAACATAGACAGTCAACACAAAATCAGACAACTGGAACAACAATTATTAAAAATAGGCAATATACAGGTTGACAAATGTATACAATACGATTAATATATAATTAACACATTGTTAATTGTTAAAAGAGAGAAGAGGTTGTGCTTTCCATGTCAAACAAAGAAGCTTTAGCACAATATGATGTTAAAAAATATCGAACGCCTGATGGCTATACATCTGACATTGCTGTATTTACGATAGTGCCTATTGAAAACGAAGTATTCAAACCGCCCGTACTGGATCTCAAGATTATGCTCATTCAGCGGAGTATGCTTAACAGTGAAGGGCAGCCAAATATCGAAGCAGGGAAGTGGGCGTTGCCCGGTGGCTTTGTAAATCCAGATGAAACTGCCTATGAAAGTGCACAACGTGAGTTACAAGAAGAAACAGGCGTAGATAACATTCACCTGGTACATTACGGTGTATATGATAAACCAGGACGTGATCCGAGAGGCTGGATGATTACAAATGCACACTTTGCCATTGTTCCGGAACATAAGTTGTCCCAAAGACAGGCAAATGACGATGCTGCAGATGTTCAGTTGTTCTCGGTCAAAGAAGTCATGAATTTCGATCTTGCATTTGATCACGCACAAATCATCGCAGATGCGATTCATGTGATTCGCCAGAAACTGCTCAATACGACTGTCGCAAAGGAGTTTCTACCCGAACAATTCACTTACTCGGAGCTTCAAGCCGTTCTCCTTACGGTCACGGATGATTCAGCCATTGCGATGGAATCGGCATTCGCAAGAAAGATCAAATCTTTGCCCTTTATCCAAGCGGTTGAAGGGGAGAAAACAAGCCGGACATCTAAACGACCGACACAGCTATACCGATTCGTAGATATGGATCTAAACAAATCCATTTATTATACAAAAATATGATTGATGATAAGTGATTAAGAGAATATGGTGGCTTAAAGTAGGTAGCACTTCAAAAGTCGACGTGTGAAGTGCGAGTATAACTTTATGGTCACTACTCTTTTTTACAACAAACAATTAACAATTATGCAGTAGTTAAATTAAAAGGAGGAGTACTTAATGAAAAAGAAAAAAGCACTGATTCATATTGATTATACAAAGGACTTTGTTGCGACTGATGGGGCATTGACTTGTGGAACACCAGGGCAAGCGATTGAAGAACGTATTACTGAAATTACGCACGAGTTCATTCAAAACGGTGATTTTGTTGTTTTCGCTATCGACATTCATCAGGAGAATGATCCATTCCATCCTGAAACGAAACTATTCCCGCCGCACAATATTGAGGGAACCGATGGTCGGAAACTCTATGGTCAACTGGAGAATCTGTACCAAGCAAATAAAGACGCATCTAACGTCTACTGGATGGACAAAACAAGATATAGTGCATTTGCTGGAACGGACTTAGAACTCCAACTTCGAGCAAGAGGAATAAGTGAACTTCATCTTGTAGGAGTTTGTACGGACATATGCGTACTCCATACGGCAGTAGATGCTTATAACAAAGGTTTCGAGCTTGTTATTCATGAAGATGCCGTTGCAAGCTTTGATGCCGAAGGTCATGTATGGTCGCTAAGACATTTCAAAGGTTCGCTCGGAGCAGCAGTAGTAAAAAAGGAGGAAAAATGAACATGAATAAGATCGAACTTCCGGTATTCAATCATGGTGATGACAGTCTCGCGCTGCATACCGATAAATATCAAATTAATATGGCGCAAGTCTACTGGCAAAATGATATGCATAACCGTAAAGCTGTGTTTGAAGTATACTTCCGTAAGCTTCCCTTCCAGAACGGATATGCGATCTTTGCAGGCTTAGAACGAGTCATACGTTATTTGTATGACTTCCGTTTTACTGAGAGTGATTTGGATTATCTCAGAGAAGAAGGATACGGTGAGGAATATTTGGACTACCTTCGGACCATTCGTTTCACAGGAACCGTTCGTTCGATGAAAGAAGGCGAATTGGTATTTGCGAATGAACCCATCATGCGAATTGAAGCACCGCTTGCAGAAGCACAACTATGTGAGACGGCCATACTGAATATCGTTAACTACCAAACCCTGATTGCAACAAAGGCATCTCGTATGAAGCAAGTAGTGATGGATGAACAATGCATGGAGTTCGGAACGCGAAGAGCGCAAGAAATGGATGCCGCTATTTGGGGTACGAGAGCTGCCTATCTTGCAGGGTTCGAAGCAACGTCGAATGTAAGGGCAGGGAAATTATTTGGCATCCCAGTTTCGGGCACACATGCTCATTCCATGATTCAAGCATATCGTGATGAATATAAAGCATTTAAGGCATATGCCGAAACGCATACAGATTGCGTATTCCTTGTTGATACCTATGACACACTAAGATCTGGTGTCCCTACGGCTATTAAAGTGGCAAAAGAGTTCGGTGATCGGATCAACTTTAAGGGAATCCGACTTGATAGCGGAGACTTAGCGTATTTATCGAAAGAAGCTCGTAAAATGCTTGATGAAGCAGGCTTCCCGAATGCCAAAATCTATGCCTCCAACGATCTCGACGAACAAACGATCATGAACCTAAAAACACAGGGGGCTAGAATTGATGTTTGGGGTATCGGGACAAAGCTAATTACAGCGTACGATCAACCCGCTTTGGGTGCTGTATACAAGCTAATCTCGATTGAAGACGAAAATGGAGATATGGTCGATACGATCAAAATCAGTTCGAATCCTGAAAAGATTTCGACTCCTGGACGCAAACGTGTATTCCGCATCGTCAACAAGGCTAATGGCAAATCGGAAGGCGACTACATTGCACTGGAACACGAAGAACCGAAGGATGATCAACGCTTACACATGTTTCATCCCGTGCATACGTATATCGCAAAATTTGTAACGGGATTTGAAGCGAGAGAACTTCATCATACTATCTTTGAAAAGGGTAACTTGGAATACGATTTGCCTAAGCTTGAAGAAATCAGGAAGTTTGTAAAAGAAAATCTCGATGTATTGTGGGATGAATATAAACGTACACTCAATCCAGCAGAATACCCTGTCAACCTCAGTCAAGCATGCTGGAATAATAAGATGCGACTGATTGAAGAAGTTCGAAATAAAGTTCAAGAAGCTCTCGAAGCTTAGATGGAAGCTGCCTTAGAAGGAGGCTGTATACGATGGCGAGAATCGGTATTTATGGTTCATCCTTTGACCCTATCACGAATGTCCATCTATGGACAGCAAGTACAATAGCACATCGATGTAAGCTGGACAAGGTGATTTTCCTGCCTTGTTCCAGTCAGAGACAAGATAAGCAAATGCATGTTTCAGATGAACATCGTATAAACATGGTTCGGATTGCGATAGAGGACAACAATAAATTTGAAGTCGACGATTTTGAAATGAATCAACTTGCTTGGGAAATCGCAACATACAAAACAATGAAGCATTTTCGCGAGATATATACGAATGACGAAGTGTATTTTATCATGGGCGCTGATCTTCTAGTAGATATCGGTGAAGGGAAATGGAAACGAGCAAAAGAACTAATTCGTGAAAATAAGTTCATTGTTATGGCAAGAGACGGCATCAATATGCTGTCTGCCATTAGCAAATCTCCAACTCTTCGGAATGCTGACGATGGTCATACGTTTCATTTGATCGATAAAGGGCTCGCAATGGAGATTAGCTCTAGTTATATTAGAGAGGAATTCAAAATGGGCGGAGAGCCACGCTACTTGATTCCTGATAAGGTTTACGACTACATTCGAGTCAATCACCTATACAAATAATAAAAGGGGAAGCGAATTATGAATAAGCAAACAGAAATCATCCATGCACTACATGTAAAACGCACGATTGTACCTTCGGAAGAACTTCGTAATAGGGTGAATTTCCTTAAGGATTATTGCCGGAAAACGGGAGCGAAAGGATTTGTCTTGGGAATTAGCGGAGGGCAGGATTCAACACTCGCAGGGCGAGTATCACAATTGGCAGTTGAAGAGCTTCGTGCAGAAGGCTACGACGCAACGTTTATTGCGATCCGACTGCCTTACGGGACACAAAAAGATGAGGACGATGCTCAACTTGCACTACAGTTCATTAAGCCTGACCACACGCTAGTGTTCAATATTGAGGGTTCTGTAGATGCTCTGGCAGTATCTTATGAGAGTGCTGACGGAAAAGTCCTTTCGGATTATCACAAAGGGAATGTGAAGGCAAGAATGCGTATGATTGCACAGTATTCTGTGGCAGGTGAACATCAGTGTCTTGTAGTTGGAACCGATCATGCAGCAGAAGCAATCACGGGTTTCTACACAAAGTTTGGTGATGGTGGTGCTGATATTCTCCCCTTGGCTGGACTTACAAAAAGTCAAGGGCGTGATCTTTTAAAAGAGCTTCATGCAGAAGAACGTTTATATCTGAAAACGCCAACAGCAGATCTACTCGATAACAAGCCGCAGCAAGCTGATGAAACCGAGCTTGGGGTGGAATATACTGTACTAGATGCGTATCTAGTCGGCAACGAAGTTGCTCCCGAAGCGAAGATAAATATCGAAAACCGCTACGCTAATACACAACACAAACGGGAATTGCCCGTAACACCATTCGATCAATGGTGGAAGTAATGAAGCTGACACTTCGCTTTGAAAGCGGCTTAATGACGATAAAGAGCGATGGTCGAATTAATGAACTAGAAAGTTTATGGAATTTTAAGAAGACAGTTTAGGACAACAAGTCCCGAACTGTTTTTTTGCTATCCGCCATCATTAAATAGCGCTTTTGAAGAAAAAAGTTGGACCGTTTCTTCGGTGACTTTTTAATTTTTTACCAATTCCAATATACTTTATACCAAAAATAGGTTATAAATAGAAGATAGGATTACAATTATATACAGAGGTGATCGTGTTGAGAAAACCTAGCAAAGTTAGACGAATATTACTTATTACCTTGTTGTCAATAACCTTGCTTCCCGTAACAAGTTATTCCGCAGCGGAAAATCAGTTAGCGGGTGGGTCCCCCGGAGTAACAGACGTCGTTTATGACGCTGCGGCTGAATCGGGGATAGTATCGGTATCGAGGGTAGTAAAAGTGTCAACATCTGTACAATTAGAGAGAGAAATTGCCCAAGCAACTGCTGGGACAACCATTGTGTTGGCAGATGGTACATACACAGGAAGCAAAGCGCTGCAAATCAGCGGTAAGCATGGTACGAATACAAATCCGATTACGATTAAAGCCGCCAACCGTGGGCGAGCGGTTATTGCGGGTGCTGAAGTGTTACACATTGACCGTTCCTCGCATATTGTCGTGGAGGGTCTAAAAATTACGAATACTGGAACTGCCGCCCGCAGTGCAGCCGTTCAGCTTGACGGCTCGAACCATATTCGACTGACACGCAATACGTTTGCTGTTCCTGCAACGGGAAATAAACTGATCTGGCTGGAGATCAAAGGTAAGGACAGTGGGCACAACAAGATTGATCGCAACGATTTTAATGGGAAAAGCGATCCTTCACCAGTAATTGCTTTTAGTGGATATATCAATGAATCTGGAACTAAACCTATTAAACAAATTTCTCAGCATGACGTGATTGAATACAATCATTTCCGCAACGTTGCGCTTTCTAAAGCAAACGGCAATGAAACGATTCGTCTAGGAACATCGAAGATTTCCTTATCCAAGGGTCATAATATAGTCCAATCCAATCTATTCGAGAACTGTGACGGAGATCTGGAAGTCGTGTCGGTAAAGTCAGGCGATAATGAGGTTAGGTATAATACGTTCATAAATAATCGTGGCGGCGTGACATCCAGACATGGTCACAATAACAAGTTCTATGGCAACTTCTTTTTTGGGAATGGGGTAAATGAGGAGCTGCGGGGGATTCGGGTGTATGGAAACGACCATAAAATTTATAACAATTATTTTCAAGGTATAACAAGTCAGGCTATATTTTTGGATAGTGGCGATTATGACGGAGGTACAGACGGTAAGGCACCGAATCATACAGAAGCTGATTTAAAGAAACAATGGAGAGTGTATCGTGCCACTGTCGTAAATAACACCATCGTTAACAGTACAGTCGGCATTACGGTCGGTTCAACGAACACGAAAAAAATATACGCTCCGACTGGCAGCTGGATAGCCAACAATATCGTCGCTAACCAGACGGGCATCTTATATCATGAAGACAGCAGCACCGACACCGTCTTTAAGGGTAACATCGGCTTTGGAAGCACATTGAACAATGCGTCACGTGGCCCTTCTGAAATAGTTGCCGTAAATCCAGCTCTCACGATTTCTGACGGCTTGCATAAACTTTCTGCCAGCAGCCCAGCTATAAATAAAGCAGTTAGTGACATCCATCTTGCAAACCCAGTGGAAGTGGTAGATGATATGGATGGTCAACTACGCTCGAAAACCGATGTAGGAGCTGATGAATTTTCGAGTGTGGCTAGCAGCCGTAAACCGCTTAAAGCATCTGATGTGGGTCCAAATGCACCGGAATAAACGGGATATAGTAATGGACTTACTTTTACTTTTATAAAAAACAATGATTATGTCGCAGTTACAAAATAACGAACCGTTCCCCAACTAGAGGAACGGTTTTTCTTTCGACAAATAGCGAAAGAATACTGAACGGGCCATTTAAAAGAGGCAACTAACAACATTCGAATTGAGAGGAGACTCACAGCACCACGTATGAACAAATGAATCAATAGATCCATTGCGTGATGTGATGTTTTTCACAGAGTTGTCGGAAAGAGGTGTCGCTTTCTTGAACATTTAGGGTCAAAGATGTGTCACTGATTGAATTGCTTGGATACAACGATATACTAATTTTAGCTATTAGGTCTTGTCTAGTACTTTGACTGCATTCCGTACTAGGTTCATACAGGCTCGTCAGATCTCGCTTCAACCAGTAACGATGGGGGTAAGACTTATTAAACATGTGGCAAGACATCATTACGCCTTATTTTGTGAAAAAAATCCCATATTACATACAAAGTTCGAGGAAGGTCTTATGAAATAAAAACCGAACATGTAATGATGTTGTTGAGCCTGACCAAACCAGATATGGAATGAAGCCCTACGGCTTACAGACCTAAAACTAATTATCCATTTATAAGAGAATGGAACAGAAATATGAAAGGTGGCAGTATAGAATGGCAATTGATACGGTGATGTGGAGCAAGTTGGTGACAGGAATGACGTTGGCGTTTCACGTTATTTTTGCGACACTTGGCGTCGGTGTACCATTAATGATCGCTATTGCAGAGTTCATAGGGATTCGCAAGAAGGACCCCCATTACACACTAATGGCGAAGAGATGGGCACGAGGATTTATCATATCTGTGGCGGTTGGTGTCGTGACCGGTACAGCGATTTCACTACAATTGGCTCTAGTGTGGCCGAATTTTATGAAAATGGCCGGGAATGTCATCGCACTCCCGTTATTCTTGGAAGTATTCGCATTCTTCTTTGAAGCTATCTTCCTCGGTATTTATATGTATACGTGGGATCGGTTCAAAAATCCATATATCCATTGGCTGCTGACAATCCCGATTGTGCTCGGGGCATGTATGTCTGCTGTATTTATTACGACGGTGAACGGATTTATGAACCAGCCTGGAGGCTTTGTCATGGAAGCAGGTCAATTCACAGCGGTTGACCCAGTGCAGGCGATGATGAATACAGCGACATTCTCTAAGGTGTTCCATGTACTAAGCTCAGCCTATTTGACAGGAGCTGCTCTATTAGCTGGAATTGCAGCCTTTACGATGCTGAGAAAAGGTGTATCCGCCTATCACAAAAAAGCTTTGAATCTTATGATGGTGCTTGTTTTGCTGTTCGGCTTGCTCAACACGTTAGCAGGAGATGTGTCCGCTAAGTTTTTGGCAGAGCATCAGCCTGAGAAGCTTGCCGCAGCAGAGTGGCATTTTGAGACTGAAAAAGGCGCAGATTTAATTTTGATGGGATGGCTTAATGCACAGCATGAAATAATAGGGGCGCTGCATTTGCCCAAACTGCTCAGCTTCTTGGCCTTTGGCGATTTTAATGCAGAGGTAATCGGGTTGGAGGAATTCCCTCAGGATGAATGGCCGCCATTGCTCGTTCATTACCTATTTGATTTGATGGCCGGAGTCGGATTTGCACTGTTCGTTATTGCGCTGCTGTATTTCCTGTTTGTGTTCTGGAAAAAGCGCAATGAACTTAACAAGTGGATGCTTCGTATCATCGCACTGAGCGCACCACTCGCTTTCTTGGGTATTGAACTGGGCTGGTTTTATGCAGAGATCGGGCGCCAACCGTGGATTATCCGAGGATATATGCGTGTAGAGGAAGCTGCGACTACATCACCGAGCATTAGAATTTTATTTTTCGTCTTCTTGCTTCTTTACATCGTACTCGGCACCATGTGTGTTGTTGTACTAAGACGCTTGTTCAACAATAATCCGCCAGAAGTTGAAATGGAGAAATGGATGAAGGAGAAGCGCAATCAATCTATTGAAAAGGGTGAGTCTACACAATGAGTTACGAGCTAATTGGCATCTCGGTGCTCTGGCTGTTCTTATATGGCTATCTTATTGTAGCCTCCATTGATTTCGGGGCGGGTTTCTTCGCCTTCTATGCACGCTGGACGAAACAGGATCACCTGATTAATCGTCTCATTTCCCGATATTTATCACCCGTTTGGGAGATTACGAATGTATTTTTTGTCTTTTTCTATATTGGCATCGTTGGATTTTTTCCGGATACGGCCTATTACTATGGAAACGCACTGATTGTTCCGGGAAGCATTGCCGTTATCCTTCTTGCGATTCGCGGTTCGTTCTATGCTTTTGAAAATTATGGTTCCAAGAAAAACATTGTGTTTCTCTTTTTATACGGAGCAACAGGTTTGCTTATTCCGGCTTCGTTGTCAGTTGCGTTAACATTGTCAGAAGGCGGCTTTATCGTGAAGCAGGGTGAGACGGTTTCTCTGGATTACTGGGCGCTGTTTACCAATCCATTGTCGTGGAGCATCGTTGGACTGGCGATCGTATCCGTTTTGTTCATTAGCAGCTCATTTCTGGCATTTTACGCTTCTCGGGCAGAAGATCATGCTGCGTTGAAACTGATTCGGGGCTATGCTCTGTTTTGGAGCACACCGACGATTATTGTCGCATTGACTGCATTTATTTATTTGGGTCAGCACAACGAGCGGCATTTTCAAAATATGATGGACTTATGGTGGTTGCTCGCGCTTTCGGTTGCGTTCTTCATGATTGCGATGTGGCTGCTTTATAACGGACGCCGTTACGGATTAGCCTTTATATGTGTCATGCTGCAATTTTTCTCTGCCTTTTTCGCATACGGGATTGGGCAATATCCATACATTCTTGATCCGTACATCACGGTTCAGAGCAGTGCAACTTCACCTGCGATGGGTATCGCGCTAGTTGTCGTGTTCATCGGTGGCCTGTGCATGTTAATTCCATCCCTGCTTCTGGTCTTCAAACTTTTCTTGTTTGATGCGGATTATGTAAAAGGAAAAAAATAAAGTTGATTCGTCTATTACGGCCTGTTAGAGGTTTCTCTACAGGCTTATTACAAAGGAGGAGAGATCTGTGAAGAAGAAATCCAGCCTGATTGCTCAGCAAATGTCTTCACAAAGGAAAAGTATGGCCCTCCTCACGGTCATTTCGCTCGCGCTTGGTGCGGCCATTGTTAGTCAGGCCGCACTGCTCGCTGAAGCAGTTCAGCGTATTTTTGTGGAGAGTGCTTCTTTTTCATCGATTATCGTGCTGCTCAGTATACTACTAGCCGTTATGGCAGCACGCACATTGCTGTCGTATGGAAACGGTAAGGTTGGCTTGCAGATGGCTGCCACTGCCAAGACGAATATGCGAGCAGCTGTTTTACAAAGTTTAACCCATGCATCCATGCCTTCAACCCTTCGTGGACAGACAGGAGGGAAGGTCAGTATTGCGCTGGATGCTGTGGATGAAGCTGACAGTTACTTCAGTCTGTACATGCCGCGTATGATGGAAGCTGCTATAATCCCGATTCTGATTTTGGTCGTTACATTTACCCAACATGCCAACACAGGATTCATTATGCTGTTTACAGCTCCGTTTATTCCGATATTCATGATTTTGGTAGGTCTAAAAACAAAGAACAAATCAGAAGAGAAATATGAGGAATTGGCCCAGTTTTCAGGCACGTTTCTAGATTCCCTTCAAGGGCTGGTAACGTTGAAAATATTTGGACGGGCTCACCGTCAGCAGAAGGAGATTGAGCGCAGCAGCTTGAGTTACCGTGATGCCACGATGGGTATTTTAAAGATTGCTTTTACGAATACCTTCATGCTGGAATCGATCGTGATGTTAAGCATCGGTATTGTTGCTCTAGAACTGGCGATCCAACTGCTCGTCTTCAAATCAATGACGTTCCACACCGCTTTTCTCGTTTTGCTGCTCGTTCCTGAGTTTTACAGCCAGTTAAAGAATATGGGAACGGCTTTTCATAGTGGTCGAACAAGTATGGGGGCCATTCGCAAGGTGGAGCAAATGCTTGCTGAAACAGGAGGGGAGAGCAGCAGCCTGAATAACCAGGAAGAAGTAGACACATCCTCCGATGGCATTAATGGGATGGCGCAGCTAGATAAGTTCCAGACAATTCATACGGATCTGCTGCCACTGCCACCATCCATTGAACTGGACAATGTCCGGTTTAAATATGCACCAGATTCATTTGAGCTTGAGGCAGGACCGATCTCCCTTGGACCGAGAGAACACATTGCCATTGTTGGAAAAAGCGGTTCCGGTAAAACAACTTTGCTGCATCTCATTGCCGGTTTGCTGAAACCTGAATCGGGAACGGTTCAAGTGAATGGAATCCCACTTTCGCAATACGATGAGGCAGCATGGTTCAAACATGTTAGCTACATTACACAGCATCCCTATATTTTCTCAGGCACATTTGCTGAAAATATTTCGATTGGTGCTGGTCGTAATGTCTCACGGGCTCAAATTGAGCAGGCAGCCGAAGATGCCGGACTTGCTGAACTTGTTGCTCAATTGGAGCAGGGCTTGGATACCTTAGTTGGTGAAGGAGGCAGGGGACTGTCTGGTGGGGAAAAGCAAAGGCTTGCCTTGGCGCGCGCTTTCTTGAAACGACCTGCCATCATCTTGTTTGATGAACCTACAGTGGGACTGGATTTGCACACTGAGCGGGTACTGCAACGTTCCATTGCTAAACTGGCAAAAACGGCTACGATGATTACGGTAGCTCACCGATTATATACGATTCAACAGGCCGATAACATTTTATTTATGGACAATGGAGTGTTAGTGGATTCAGGACGACATGACGAACTTCTAGAGCGCTTGCCTCAGTACGCTGAGATGGTTGATGTCCAACGAAAAGGGGGGTTAGCATGAATGAGCTAGCTGTTCTGTCAAAAGCTATGATACAGGAGCGCAAGGATATTATCCTTTCGATTTTGGGCGGATTTATCGCCGGCATAGCTGGTGTGATACTCTTTTCCGCAAGCGGGTACACGATCTCGCAAACGGTATTTGCGCCACCACTTTACACATTAATTGTACTCACATCGCTGGTTAAACTGCTTGGTCTGCTACGGGCGGCGAGTCGATATGGAGAACGCTTATATTCTCATCGAGCAACGTTCTCCATGCTTAGCCGTTTGCGTACATCCTTTTTTGCCAAGCTTATTCCTATAACGCCGGGTATTTTTAATAAACATCGAAGCGGTGATTTGCTTGCGCGGATCGTTGGGGATGTAGAGAGTTTGCAGCATTATTTTTTACGAGTCGCTTATCCACCGATTATTGTCGTCATGGTATTTTGCGCTACGATTCTGTTTACTTCTGCCTTTTCGTTCTGGATTGCATGCTTGTTTGTAGTAGGAATGCTGGCAACGGCATTGGTTGTGCCGGGAATTGTTTTATTAGGTCAGCGGAAAATACATGGACGTGTTCGACAGCAACGGGCATTGCTTTCCACGGAAGTAACCGAAGTATTGTATGGTTTCCGGGATTTAAAAGTATATGGGCAATTGGCACAACGAGAGCAACAGCTTCAGCAGGCTTCCGCTCTGTTGGCAGCCGAGCAGAAGCGAGCTGCTGGACACTTGCTGCGCGGGCAATCGATGCACGCTTTCGTTACATTTTTCATTTCCTGGGGTGTGCTGGCACTTGGCGCCTATTTAATTATGGACGGAGCGCTTGCAGGCGTATTTCTTGCCATGCTGGTCATGGCCTCACTAACTGTATTCGAAGAAGCAGCAGCAATGGCCATATTACCTGCGTATAAGCAAGATAGCGAACACGCAGCCAAACGACTAACGGAAACGGTACAAACCTTCGATGTGCAGTCTTCGCAGCCAAGCGGTGCGTTGTCTGTTGATCATGCTGTTTCGATAGAGCTATTCGGTGTTACGTTTCAATATGAAGGGGAGTGGAGACCGGCGCTCAGGGATATGTCCCTGCCTATTTTACCTGGCTCCAAAACGGCGATTGTCGGGCCAAGCGGGTCAGGGAAATCAACGATTATCGAATTGCTGCTCAAGCTGCGTACACCAACAGTCGGCGATATACGATTGAACAACGTTTCAGTGAAGGAACTGGATGAAACGAGCATTTGGAAATCGGCTAATGTAGTGCTGCAGCAAAGTCATTTCTTCCGGGGAACGATTCAGGACAACCTGCTGCTGAATGAAGAAGAACATGCTGACGAACAATTGCTGGAAGTACTGGATAAAGTGCAGCTGTCGAGTAAATCGTTGACTGATATGGTGTATGAAAAAGGGGAGAACCTGTCAGATGGCGAGAAGCAGCGGCTGGCTCTGGCACGGGCGATGCTCCGCAAAGGACGATTATGGCTGTTGGACGAACCTACTTCCTCGCTGGATTATGTGACAGAGCAGCACGTGTTGAAGCATCTCTACGCGCAGGCGGCTAATGATACGCTTCTCCTGATTTGTCATCGGCTTACCGGATTAGAAGAGATGGATCAAATTTTGGTCATGGACCAAGGCAAGGTAGTCGAAAGAGGTTCCTATTCGGAGTTGATGGAGCAAAAAGGCTACTTTTACGAGATGAAGAAAATCGAACAGCAAATGATCGGAGAAGATGGAGTGTAAAAAAATGAGATGATAAATGGCTTACCTGTGTGATTGTTGAGAAGAGTGCCCACCTAATAGGTAGACTCTAAAATAATCACAATGTTATCATGGCATATAAGAAATTGGACAAGAACGGTTCTTGTCCAATTTTTTATTATTATTAACGATTTTAATATACAGCGACTATACAGATAATCCTAATATGTCTGTATTTTTAGGCATATGACCAAGTAAACGCAGCATCGTTGAGATTTGTCCTTTATGATGAAATTCATGCGTAATAGAATGAACTAGCAATTGATGCGGAGTTTTTCTTATAGCTCCAATGCCTATTTTCCAAGAAGGCTCTTTTTCGATAATCTCATCAAATTGATTGGTATACTTATTAAATACCTTATCTACAAAGATGTCTGCTTGTTGAAAATAACGTTGAATATCTTCCATCTTCATTGCATGGATTACTTCTTTTGTTAATAGCGGTGATGTTGTTTCTGACAGCACAAAAGAACCGAGCCAAGCATGATAACAACCAGCCACATGAACCAAAGAATCTCTTATACTTGGGAATCCTAGCTCAAACTCTGTCGTAAGTTCATTTTCATTTAATTGTTTACACTGGTCTAATAAAATCTGTCTTGTTTGTTTTACCCATTCATACTCCTGTTTTTCCATAACTATCCCACCAATTAAGAACATTTTTAATTACAAGCAAATTTACTATTTCTCCTGCAAGACATCTAACGCTTGCTTATATTGCTGCTTTAATTCTACAGCAACTTGTGCGACAGGAGCGACATGTTGGATAGTGCCTAAGCCTTGCCCAGCTGACCAAATATTTTTCCACGCTTTGGCGTCTGTCGCGTTAAGTTGGGAGAAGTCGACGTTATCTTTCTTATTCAGTTGAGCAGGATCAAGTCCAGCATTACGAATGCTCGGAATAAGATAGTTTCCCTTTACACCACTAATGGCATCGGTGTAAATTAGATCATCGAGCGTGGACTCGATAAGCATCCTCTGGTAATCGTCATGTGCAAAGCTCTCCGTTGTCGCGATAAAGCGTGTGCCCATGTAGGCCAGATCGGCGCCGAGCACTTTAGCAGCCAAAATATCCTGCCCATTCGAGATGCTGCCAGCGAGAATAGTGATGCCTTTCCATGTTTTTTTGACTTCAGCGATAAAAGCGAGCGGGTTGATTGTACCCGCGTGGCCACCAGCGCCACTGCATACGAGGACGAGTCCGTCTACGCCGCGCTGCGCAGCTTTAGCCGCATGTTTAAGTGTACTGACATCAGCAAAGACGATCCCACCGTATTGATGTACGACATCGACAATGGGCTGTGGGTCACCAAGCGACGTAATAACGATCGGTGGCTTATGCTTCTTAATTAGGGCTAGGTCAGCTTCTAAGCGCTTGTTCGTGTGGTGAACGATAAGATTGACTGCCCACGGAGCGATTCTTTGTTCGGCCTCTTGGCTCTTTGCGGCGAAGAGGGCGTCCGTTATTTGCTGCATCCAGTCGTTAAGTTCATCGGCTGTGCGTGCGTTTAAAAGTGGGAATGACCCGATAAGACCTGCTTTGCAACTTTCGATAACCATTTTCGGGCTAGAGATAAGGAACATAGGCGCGACGATAACAGGTAAGCTGAGTTGCTGAGCTATTTCTTGGGGTAACTGATTAGACAATTGAACTCATCCTCTCGTAGTTCATATTTTTTGCAAACAAAGTTAGTGGCATGAGAAGCTGCTCAGAGGCTTGTGTATTATAGATATGAAAATGTAAGCGCCATCAATTCGTTGTGTCACAAATTAACTTAGCAGCCGTTGTTGTTGTTTAATTAAGAAGACATTGTTATTTATTGGGTGTGGGTTTATTGCTTTCTGCTTAGGTTTACTAATGGAGACGGTGCAGAGGACGATTTTATGAGATAAGTTGATGATTTTCATATACAAATTAGTATATTAATTAATAATTTGATTTGCAATATCTTACTAGGCAAGCGGATGTCCACCACTTGAATATAAATGATTGAGCAGGCTATCAAGGCCTGCTCTTTTTTAACAAACAAGATTCGCAAAAAGTTGCGGGAGTTTTATAAGTATCTCTATCAGGAGGTTTTCTTTTTCTTCCACGGCTTGAAGACTGAGATAGCAAAAATCAAGAAGGTCAATATGATTTGAACCATTACTGCATACTGCCTGTACATATGATTCTGCAAGAACATCGGATTAGTCAATGCCTCAGCCTGCTGTACATCCAGCATGTTCATATTTGCCACCATCAGTTTGTCAACAACGAAAATGCCAATGAACGTCTGAATAAAATACAATCCATTTGACCGTGATCCACCGATGTTTGAAAAATCCCCAATTCCTAAAAATACCGTACACAAAACCGACGAGCAGCGTACCGACTGCACCAATGCGTACGATTTGATCGCTGACGAGCAGAAGATGCTTGATTTCGTGAAGCCATTTCTAGAAGATGAAGGATATGAAGTATGGACAGTACGGAAAGGTAAAGATGCCGTTCGTATCGTTCAAGAGCTTAAGCCGAATACCGTGTATGGAAAGAAAGACAAGAGGTGCAGCTGACTCCGACGGAATTCAAGCTTCTGATGACGCTCGCGGCCAAAAAAACAAGCGTCCAATGGACACTTGTTTTTATGATGAATGGTCTAATCCCTTAATAGGACATTGGGTACAACGCGTATATAAATGAGCTCACATATTAGTTCAACAATCGTTTGAGTAACAATTACGGCTGCAACTAGCGTACTAATCTCAGGTAAAGCTAGCCCGAGAGGAAGTACGACTAAAGAATTTCGAGTAGCACTACTGAAAATAAGGGTCCTTCCTGAAGAAACATCTAATCTAAATAATTTCCCTATATATTTAGCGATAATCGGCATAATGACCATAAAAGCAATGTAAATAGGAATAACTTTTACTATCTGATCTTTAAAATCAGGAAGCTTACCTATTTGAGAGGAAACAACCACAAAAAGAGTAATAGCCATCAATGGTACTGGAAGCCAAGCTGAAACATGTAATGTCTTTTTACCTATTAAAGATCTCTGGGAATTGATCTGTAAAAGTATAGCTATAACAAGAGGAACTACAATCAATCCAAGGAATGCTTCAATAAAAGGTCTTGGTTCAACAATCATCGCCATTTCACTTCCGATGAATATCCATAAATATACGGGTAATAGCAGCATTTGAGTTAAAAAGAGTAGGGGCGTAGAAACTAAAATAAGCTTTTCGTTTCCCTTTCCTAAAGAAGTAAACACAATTACATAATCGATGCATGGTGTTAATAATACTAAATAAACACCTATCAATAGAGAGGGGTTATCAGGTAAGAACTTGGATAAGCCCCATACTACAATCGGAACTATAATAAAATTAGTAGTTAATAACGCACCGATAAATCTAGAATTTTTAAATGCATCTTTTAACGATATAAATGGAATCTGTGAAAACATACTATACATTAAAAGGGCAATCACTAACGAAATGGATAGCTCTAACTTCTCTCCAACATTGGGCCATACAAAACCAAACAAAGCGGCGAATATAAGTACAATGAAATATATCGACACTTGATTTTCTTCAAGTTGTTCTCTTGTAATCATAAAAAGCTCCTTATAAGAATGAAATTTATACCGTTCAATACTATCACAAAAATAATTTATATAAAAAAATAATCCCCAAATGGATTCTTTGCTACAGAACGCAAAATGGAGATAGGATAAAACAATAAAAGCTGTCTTGCCCATGATAAGGAATGACGAGAGTCAACCTGTTATGAGAGAGACAGCTTTATTTTTTATAGCAATCGTCTAAAATGCTAAACTATAGTACTTGTTTGATACGTTCCAAGGCCCAATCCAATTCGTCTTGTGTAATAACAAGCGGAGGTGCGAAGCGGATAGTGTTATCATGCGTTTCCTTTGCAAGCACGCCTAAGCGTTGTAGTTGTTCGCAATAGGGTCTAGCGGCTTCTGTCAGTTCAACGCCGATGAACAGCCCTCTACCACGGATTTCCTTTATAAGCGGGGATTGAATACCTCGTAGTGCAGTAATAAAATAATCACCTAGTGAAAGAGAGCGATTGACGAGTTGTTCATCTTTCAGTACTTGAAGGGCCGCTACAGCTACCGCACATCCGAGTGGATTTCCACCGAATGTAGAACCGTGTGAACCTGGATTAAAAATGCCTAGTACATCCGCATCTGCCGCTACGGCAGAGACAGGGATTACGCCTCCTCCCAATGCTTTACCTAGAATATACATATCCGGAACGACATCTTCCCAGTCACAAGCGAACATTTTCCCTGTACGACCAAGTCCTGTCTGAATTTCGTCGGCGATGAACAAGACATTATGCTTGCTGCATAGCTCCCGAGCTGCTTGCAAGAATCCGTGCTCTGGCATAATAATTCCGGCTTCACCTTGTATCGGTTCCACTAAAAATGCGGCGGTGTTTACGGTTATCACTTTCTCTAATGCCTCAATATCACCGTATGGAATCGTGACGAAGCCTGGAGTGAAAGGTCCAAAGCCGCGTTTATAGGCATCCTCGGATGAAAAAGACGTTATCGTGACCGTACGTCCATGAAAATTCCCTTCGCATACGATAATCGTCGCTTCATTCTCAGGAACATTTTTCTTATCGTACGCCCATCTTCGCGCCGCCTTAATTGCAGTTTCCACGGCTTCTGCTCCTGTGTTCATAGGAAGAATTAATTTTTTACCTGTAAGGTTGGACAAATGTTCATATAAATGGCCAAGCTGATCGTTATAGAAGGCTCTCGAAGTTAGCGTGACTTTGTCGGCTTGATCCTTAAGTGCTTGAATGATGGTCGGATGGCGATGCCCATGATTCAAGGCAGAATAAGCGCTCAGCATATCCATATAGCGTTTGCCCTCAGGATCGACGACCCAGACTCCTTCGGCTCGTGAGATCACGATAGGCAAAGGATTATAGTTGCGGGCTCCGTACTGTTCGGTCTGATCGATAATTTGCTTAGATTTATTCATCATCAATCCGCTCCTTGTTAGGAATTATAAAATGGTTTGGCCGAGCAGTGAGCAGATGAGCCCATTAGCAAGACGCACGGTTCGCTTATCATGATCTAACGTTGGGTTGACTTCAACAAATTCTGCGGAGGTTATAAGTCCTGATTCATGCATGATTTCCAAGGCAAGATGAGCTTCACGGTAGTTCACGCCGCCCTGCACAGGTGTTCCTGTACCTGGTGCTTCATACGGATCGAGACTATCAATGTCAAAGCTGAGATGTACGCCGTCTGTGCCGTTGCCGACGATAGCAAGTGCTTCTTCCATAACACGCATCATGCCCTTGCGGTCGATATCATGCATCGTGAAACAGGTGACACCGAAGGAGCGAATGTATTCGCGCTCTCCTTGATCAAGCGATCTGGCGCCGATAATAACAACCTTGCTCGGATCAATCGGGTAAGCAATTTGTTTAATCTGGGTGAGCAGAGGATGGCCTTGACCGAGATTGACAGCGAGCGACATACCGTGAATATTTCCTGTTGGACTTGTAGCTTCTGTATTCAAATCACCGTGGGCATCAAACCAAATCACGCCTAAATTGCGATAGTGTCGCCTCATTCCTGCAATTGTTCCTATGGAGATACTATGATCACCGCCAAGGATGAGGGGAAATTGCCCTTGTTGAACGATATTACTTACTCTTTCAGCGGTAGCTGTATTCAACATGATGATTTCATCTAGGTATTTAAGATTGGTGGATGCGCTTACAAAATGTTCGGTACTCGTATCCGTTGCGGATAGTTCAGAGGCTGCTGCGATGGGAGGAAGGACGACTTCCCCTTCATTAATAACTTGAATGTTCAGATTCGTTAGGTGGCGTACAATTCCAGCTTCGATCAAAGCCTTTGGGCCAAGCTCTGCTCCTTGTCGAGCTCCGCCTAATCCGAACGGCACACTTAATAAAGATACAGCTTTGTTTGTCATGTGAGTGCCCCTTTCCCTGTGTTCGTGAATATGAAACAAACAAGAACGGTGGAGATAATCAGCTATTGCAAAGACAAATAAGCGTTTCGCCGTACAATTCGCTACTTAGTATAGCAGAAAATAATGTAAATTTAACAGCTAAAAATTTAAATACTAAAAGTTGTATTTCTATGCAAAATGCCCGGTATACGGGAGGATGGTTCAGAATTTGATTCTACCTTAGCATATGAAGACATGCTGTGAATTGTTAACCGGTGTCTAATAAAATGGCGTTTTGAATAATCATACGAAGGTGATCGTTTATTAAGTGTAAGATGGAATGTTTAAGGAGGGGGAGGTGCAGTTGAATAGGGAGTGAAAAGTGACTTCTTCAAAAACGCATATGGGTTTTTTATAACTAGTTTCAATTCATAAGGCATGTCAAAATGATTGATTGTGACACAAATTGTGTCGGATCACAAGAACATAGAGACATTACCGATTAAATAATAACAATGCCTCCTCGAGTAAACGGAACGTAATACGTTCTTTGACATTTTCTTTACACGGATGTGGCCTTCGTTACGATACAAGCAGTGAACATTTTTTCTGACCGATTAATGTCCATAGCTAATGAATTAGTACCATAATCCTATATATCTCTCTATGTGCTTACTTTATAGTGATAGTTGCATACATATTTAAACAGTGGTTAATTAAAATTATCGGTTAAACAATTAAAGGAGGCGCTAGAATGTTACAAAAAGGGATGTTGGCAGGTACGATCTTAGCAGTAAGTTTATTAGGTACTACTACAGTACAAACGAGTGTTATGCATGCAAGTGAGAAACAGTCACACGTATCCTCGATGAATCAATCTTTGTCTGCTGCCCATAATTTTACTAAGCGATATGAAATACCAACGGGAGGCTCTTCTCCTAAAGAACAATTGTATTTGAAAAAAGGTCAGCGAGTTCATATTCAACTAAAGGGAGACAGTGCCGTTTCTTTCACGCTCAGTGACAGAAATGGTGCAAGCATCGGTTCTTATTCACATTCGATCATTTATACTGCTACAGAAGATGGCAACGTATATACACAGTTTCATGCTCCATTCATGTATGAAGATGTCTTAAAAGTTACAGTGACATACACGATTCAGTAACGGTGAAAAATCGTTTTAGTACGGCGATTGCTCCAGTCGCACAACAATAGCTCTTCTTTTTCTCCGGTATTACTTTTTCCTCTTCTAAATAGGTACAGTATAGTCAACTATGATAAATGGCTTAATGTTGTAATTGTTGGGAAGTTGTTTCCAAGCAATATGTAGAAGCAAAAAGAAAACCTGTATAAAGGACTACGGGTTTTCTTTTTGCTTGTATAAAACATTCGCATATACTAACCAGTGCTTTAAGTTATGGTGTGTAACACTATATCTTATTTAATATTCACAATGAAAGAGATATATAGTGTGTAACATTATATTAGTTAAACAAGTGTCGGATGACAAGAACATAGAGACATTACCGATTAACACTGGTTAATTAGAGAGTTGCTTACGCTCTTATTTTGCTTGTAGGGATCATACCAACAATAAGAGCAAAACATACGATATAACATATTTCGGAAGAGTAAAGCTGACTTTTCCTACGCTAAGGAAATATCGGCTTAACTCTCTATTCAATATGAGGTATTAATGAATGTAAACTAGCGACCTTTTACAAATCAAAATTGTGTTTCCGTCCCAGGGGTGAAATATAATGTAATAATTCTACTTTGAAGTCCTTGCTAGTTCTTACACGTTTAACTGCTTCGGCAAGATAAACGGTATTCCATACGCTGATCGCATTAATGATGATGCTTACCTCTATAAGCGAGATGACTCGACCATCTTTGATGGTTCTCGATAGGATCTCGACAAGTTCGACTTGGTTGACCGTATCGAAATATTTCTCCAAGTCCATATCTACTACATACTTGTACCCTTGCTCAATGATGAAAAATGATGGCGATTACCGGATAGGTGTTTGACCATAGTGCTCCATTATGAAATCACGAAACGATTGTGCCGCAAGGGAAAGATAGTGTCTTTCTAGCCATACTAAATATGGAGTCCACTGACAAACTGGCTCTTCAATATGAATCAGATGTAGCGGCGGCATCTCTCTCTTGGATGCTGCCGGCAAGAATGCTACACCGAGACCAGCACGAACCATGCAACTGATCGCCGCAGGTTCGTCGCCTTCGCATACGATATTCGGTATAAACCCGGCTTTGCTACAAAATTCATCCGTTATCTTCCGAAAACTATACCCCGATTTCAAATTGATGAACGGATCATTAGCCACTTCGCTGAGATGAATACTGTGGCGTCCTGAAAGGCGATGTGTAGACGGCACAGCCAATACAATTTCTTCAGTCTCTAAAGGAAATGTACAAATTCCAGGTCGTTCGATAGCTGACGTAGCAAAACAAAAGTCGATTTCACCTTTTTCGAGCAGATTAACCATAGCATCCTCGGCAATGGCTTGAGTAATGCGAAAATTAACATCTGGACGTAAAGAGATAAAAGGTCCTAAGATATCAGCTACTCGAATTAATGTTGTTGTGGCTAGCATAATACTTCCCCGTTCTAACCCAGCCAGGTCCTCAATTTCACGCCGACCTTCTTCCAATGCTCCAAGAGCCTTGTCTACATGTTTGAGAAAAGCTTTTCCAAATAAGTTGAGCCGGATTTGTCGCCCGATGCGATCAAACAACGGTACTCCTAAATCCTCTTCCAAACGTGCAATCATTACACTGAGTGCTGGTTGAGCTATGTGCAGCTCAAGTGCCGCCTTTGTCATATGTTCTGTACGGGCGACGGTTTGAAAATATTTGAGTTTCAGCAAATCCATACTCTGTTACCACCTTTAATTCATATATGATTAGTTATCAATATTATTATTAATTATATATTTTTTATTATCTTAATTTAAGCATACAATGTCTGTGTACGGATACTCCAATCTAGCAATTCATAAATCGAGAGGTGATAGACATGGACCTACAAAAATATCTGAATCGTTTACAGGCAGAATGAAGAGATAAAGTGAGCTTTGACTATACGTATTAATCTCAAACACGTCATTAACTAAAAGTTATTATCTAATTAAAGTAAAGGATTGTGGATATTTTGAATAAAGTACTTTTTATAAAGGCGAACGATCGCCCGGTTGAGCAAGCTGTAAGCTTACAGCTGTATGAGGCTTTCACGAAAACCTACAGGGAAACGCATCCAAATGACATCATCGCCGAGCTGGATCTATTCGCAGAAAATCTTCCATACTATGGGAATGACTTGATTACTTCCATGGGTAAATATGGAAAAGAAATAGATATGACCGCTAAAGAGCAAAAAGGTGCTGACCTCGTAAACAAATACTTGAACCAGTTTGAAGAGGCAGACAAAGTGGTTATGGCATTCCCATTGTGGAACCTCACGATTCCTGCTGTTATGCAAACTTACTTTGCTTACCTCACTCAAGCAGGCAGAGCGTTCAAGTACACTCCGGAAGGTTCTGTAGGACTGATGGGGGACAAAAAAGTCGCTCTGCTGAGCGCTCGCGGTGGTGTTTATTCCGAGGGCCCTTTGGCTGACATGGAAATGGCAAACAAATATGTTCGGACCCTTTTGAACTACTGGGGTATTAGCAATATAACGGAAGTGATTGTAGAAGGCCACCATCAATTCCCGGACAAAGCAGCTGAACTCGCTGCAGCCGGTGAAGAAAAGGCAGCAAAACTAGCGGAATCCTTCTAAGTAATTTTATTAAATTTTAGAAAGAAAGGTGGATATATTATCATGAGTAAAGTACTTTTTATCAAGGCAAATGATCGTCCGGTTGAGCACGCTATAAGTGTGCAGCTGTACGAGGCTTTTATTAAAACCTATAGAGAAACGTACCCAAATGATACAATCGTTGAATTAGATTTGTTCGCAGAGAATATTCCATACTATGGAAATCAATTAATCACAGCTATGTTGAAAGATGGCAAAGGTATCGAAATGACTGCTGAAGAGCAAAAAGATGCTGACTTCATTAACAAATACTTGAATCAGTTTATAGAGGCAGACAAAATCGTTATGGCATTCCCATTGTGGAACCTCACGATTCCTGCTGTTCTGCAAACATACATCGCTTACCTCTCCCAACCAGGTAAAATGTTCAAGTACACTCCGGCAGGTTCTGTAGGACTGATGGGTGACAAAAAAGTTGCTTTGCTCAGCGCACGAGGTGGCGTTTATTCTGAAGGTCCTTTAGCTGAGATAGAAATGGCAAACAAATATGTTCGTGCCATGCTGGGCATGTGGGGTGTCAGCAAAATATCTGAAGTGATCGTAGAAGGCCACCACCAATTACCGGACAAAGCAGCTGAGCTCGCTGCAGCCGGTGAAGAAAAGGCAGCAAAACTAGCAGAATCCTTCTAGGTGATGTGCTCCTCAAACTGAACCAACGCGCACCGTGCGAATACCGCTGTGCGTTGGTAGCATAGCTTTTTTAATGTTTGCTTGAGAGGGGTATGACTAGGGCAACGGGTTTTCTTTTTGCTTGTATAAAACATTCGCATATATTAACCAGTTGTTTAAGATATGGTGTACGCACCATATCTTATTTAATATTCACAACCTTTTCTCTCAGCTAGGGCGATAAATACTTGTCCTGTTCACACTTAGCATAACTGACTGGCGTTTAACCGAGATTTCATTGATGTTACGCTCAACCATAGTTTTTCGTGTTTCGATTAGTTCATTAGCGACCGGATTTTTTGAGCCGATCGACCTCTACTGTGAGTTGGGTAACCAGCTTCTGAAAATGCATTTGCTTTCTACACCTAAAATCCACAATAAAAATCGTGCCGGGATTGTGAAATGTAAAAATAATTTACAACATGAGGAAAAAGTGATATCATATAAATATCAAAATAATATACAAAGAGAAGGGATGGATCGGAATGTTTCAAGAGAAGAAGAGTGCGCGTGTTAATGGATTCGCTGGTCTGCTTGTGACTGTTCTACTAATCGCTGCAGGTGGATATCTGATTACGCTGCTACAATTGCCTGCCATTATAGGTGGTTGCGTAGCGGTTCTGTTGGGCTTGATCCTGATGACTGGCTTGACGATTGTTCAGCCAAATCAGGCTAATGTCGTTACGTTCTTTGGTCGTTACATCGGGGTTATTCGTGAGAGTGGATTTTTCATGACGCTTCCCTTCACGGATCGCAAGAAAGTGTCGCTTCGTGTTCGTAACTTCAATAGTGCTAAGTTGAAAGTCAATGATGTGGATGGTAATCCGATTGAGATTGCAGCTGTCGTCGTATTTTCAGTCGTAGATTCGGCTAAGGCGTTGTTCGAAGTGGATGAGTACGAGACATTCGTCGAGATACAGAGTGAAGCAGCGCTTCGACACGTAGCAAGCAAGTATGCGTATGATTCCAATGAAGGCTTCTCTCTTCGCGGCAATGCAGAGGAGATTGCGAAGGAATTGACGGATGAATTGCAGAACCGCCTGTCGATCGCAGGTGTAAATATTATCGAGTCTCGCTTGACTCACTTGGCGTACTCTACGGAGATTGCCAGTGCGATGCTGCAGCGTCAGCAAGCTACTGCCATTATTGCAGCGCGTGAGAAAATCGTGGATGGTGCTGTGACGATGGTTCAGATGGCGATTGACCGTCTGCAAGCTGATGGAGTTGTGGAATTGGATGATGAACGCAAGGCTGCTATGATTAACAATTTGCTTGTAGCTATCGTTTCTGACCGCTCTGCCCAGCCGGTCATTAACACGAGCACCTTATATTAAGGATATCCAGCAAGATGGCTAGCAAGAAAAAGAGCTTTCCGCTGCGCCTTGATCCTACCGTACACGAGGCTTTGGAGCGCTGGGCAGCAGATGAGTTCCGAAGTGTAAATGGTCATATAGAGTACCTTTTGCGCGAAGCCTTGAAGCGAGAAGGAAGACTTCCTTCTCCTAAGTCGCGTGCTAGCAATGAAGAGTGAACGGACGAAGGGTCATGACCTCACTCCATGTCAATCGAGGAGGGAAGATTCAGATGCGTTTAACAACATCACGTGTACCATCAAAGGAAAAGTTGCGCAAGAAGAGCTTGTGGGAATCTAAGCATACAACTCTTTTAAAGCAATATGCGCATGACTATGGCGGGACATATGTGCCCGCCTCCTTTAAGAATTGGGAGTATGTCGGTGAACATGTCAAGATCGATGCGCCAAAGGGAGAAGGGCCCATCTATATTGCACTGAAGAATAGTGGTAATTCCAATGGCAAGGGCCAATTGTCTATCCTTGAAATGAAGTTCTTATTTCGACCACGGCGCAAGTTGGAGTTCTCTCTATTCTCTACGAAGCGGAAAGTGCTATCCATGTTCTATCCGAATATGCGACCGGCAACGATGCCAAATGCGGTGCTTAAGAAGTTGTTCAAGGGAATGGCCACACATCCGAATTTATTGCGTTCTTTGTTGAAGCATGAAGGGCTGGAGGAAGCGCTGATGCCGTTCTTCTCTTCACGATTCAACTTAAGAATTAAGGATCAGAAGGCTACCTTTCGTATCAGCCAGACATTGAATGCTCCGGATATGCAAGCCATACACGAGCAAGTGCAGTTACTGATTAGATTCATTGCAGCGTTGCATGAACAGAATGTAATCCATGATTTACGATAGATCAGGCAGTCGAAAGGTTAATAATGTACTGGCATTAAAAGCAGGCCAAAATGAAAAGAGTCTCATCGAGTTTTCATTACAGTAGCGGTTTCAATCCGTACCTCGCTATTAACTGCCCGGCAAGATGGTGATAAGATCATACCTAAAACTCCTGCTGCCCGTACCATTAAAATTTAATTTGCAGTTTGAGGACACCACCGGCATGGTGATATATAAACTTGACACTACAACTAGGGTGAACCAAAGGAGTATGCCCGTCATTAATGGATACTTTTTTTGGGGGGAGGTTAGCTTGACTTTGCCAACAATTTTCGTCAACCTGCAACCTCCTCTTTCTAGTCTGAGAGGCATTGTGTTTCATTTCCCCAGTGAACCTTCCTTCAGTTGTAATCATTGATTTATTGGGCGTGACATCATCTCCTCGAGCAAACTTTCCCATCTAACACCAGCATTAACCATTCATTTTTGAAAAGTTTCAACTGAAAGGCTACTTCAAATCAGATATCAAAAAGCAATTATATAATCACTCCTCATTGCAAATGGAGAAGATAGTTCAATGAAACAGCTGCGAAAGAAATTGGGGACTTTCCGTTCCTGATAAGAACATATAGACATTACCGATTACTAATGATCTTAATTACTCACGACTATAGAGATAATCCTAATATTTCCGTATTTTTAGGCATATGACCAAGTAAACGTAGCATCGGTGTAGCTTGATAGATTTATAATGACTCAAGGAAGGAAATATTGGATGTGACGTGTGAAAGATTATAAATTATAATGCGAGAATGTCTATTCCTTCGGGAGTAGGCATTTTTCTTTGTTAACTTATAGCTCTTCTAATTGGAGGAGATTAAATGTCTCTACCTATGGATATAAAAATAACGAAGTCATTAAGAAGGAGAATTAATCATTTTATAAATTAACAGGAGACAGCGTATATGCAAAAAACAATTCTAATTGTAGAAGATGAAGATATCTTACGTGAAATCGTAAAAGATTATTTATTAAATGAAGGTTATGAAGTAATAGAAGCAGTAAATGGAAAAGAAGCACTATTTAAATTTGAAGCGAATGAAGTTCATCTAGTGATTCTTGATATTATGTTGCCTGAATTAGATGGCTGGTCTGTTTGTCGCAGAATTCGTAAGACGTCTAATGTGCCTATTATTATGTTAACCGCTCGGGCGGATGAAGATGATACGTTGCTTGGCTTTGAATTAGGTGCGGATGACTATGTAACAAAACCATATAATCCAGCTATTTTATTAGCGAGAGCAAAACGATTAATGGAAAGTCGTTATTCTTCCATAAATGAACCCGCAAGAGAGGAGACATTGACTTTAAGTGGGATTCGTATTCACTTCCGATCACGTACAGTCACAGTTAATGGGAAAGAGATTAACTTAACACATACAGAGTTTGAAATATTAACTTATTTAATGCAAAATCAAAAGATTATTATTACAAGAGAGCAATTAATCACGAAAATTTGGGGCTATGAATTTGTAGGAGATGACCGAACAGTAAATAGTCATATTCGTAATTTGCGTCATAAATTAGGGGATAAAGCCTCATGTATTACAACTGTTGTTCGATCCGGTTATAAGTTTGAGGGAAACATATGAAAAAAGGAATTGTATTGAAATTATTTGTACTAACAACGAGTTTATGTATGCTTATTTTGGCAACGATTTTTTTTGGACAAACCGTATTTTTCAAACAATTTTATGCTCATAAAAAAGTCGACGAGATTCAAAAAAGCATGCAAACTTTTCAAAATGAATATATAAAGAGCAATAATAATCTACAAGTAATTCAACAGCTAGAGCAAGAATTTCACAAAAAACATTCAGCGTGGATTACAATGTTAGACAATTTAGGGAATGTTAATCATATTAGTGATTTCTACTTAGAGATTCAATTAGGCCCTTCTCTATATGAAAAATTTTCTAACCGTGTCATAACAGTTCCTTTGTATAGTATGCTTAATATAGAAGATTTAAATGAAGCAAAAAATTTTCTTCGTTCTGGAAATTCGGTTAAGATGTCCGGAATTACTAGAGGAACATCTTTAGTTCCTACAGACATATGGATATCTGCTGGGCCTAATAATGAGAGCTACGATTTAGAAAATATCAAATTTAGGAAGACGATGTATGGAAATGTACAAAAAGAGCCGTCACCTCGTGAACTAAGAGACGATTTAGTATACGACTTGCCTGGGACTATCATAAAGGCACAATTACCACTAGAAAATATTTCACCAAATTCGATTTATACAAATCATTTATTAATCGAAAGAATAAAGGAGTTCCAATTACAATTAGTATTGAATGAAGAAAATATAGATGATCAATTACCACAAGAGATTGATTATGAAGAAAATAAAATTAAATATAAAATATTAATACAACCAATAAAAAATGCAGATGGATTAGAAACGTATATTTTTGCGATGGCATCCCTTCAACCTGTTGATGAAGCTGTGCAAATGATAAAAGAGTATTACATCTATTTGGTTATATTTGTACTACTTCTTATTTTCCTCGCTTCTTTTTATTATTCAAAGAAGATTGCCAAACCTTTGTTACAACTAAATGATACAACAAAAAAAATTGCGGATTTGGATTTTTCAGAGAAGATACCAATTACATCACAAGATGAAATTGGTGACTTATCACAAAATATTAATAAACTTTCTAGTGCATTACATTCGCATATTCATCAATTACAACAAGATATAGAGAAAGAAAAGCAGTTGGAAAATACACGAAAAGAATTTATTGCGGGTGTATCACATGAACTCAAAACACCGTTGAGTATCATGAAAAGTTGTTTATCTATTTTAAAAGATGGTGTTGCCATCCATAAAAAAGATTATTACTTTGAAGCGATGGCAAAAGAAGTAGATAAAATGGACATGCTAATTGTTGATATGCTGGAGTTAGCGAAATTTGAGTCTGGTACGTACCAAATGCAAAAAGAGGTTTTTTCAATTGACGAGGTGATTGAGCATACATGTGCACAATTATTCATGGAAATAGAACGAAAGAAATTGCATGTTCAAAAACACTTGGCTAATGTTGACGTATATGCCAATCAACATCGAATAGAACAAGTTATCACGAACTTTATTACGAATGCGATTCATTATACACCGGAAGAAGAAAAGATTATTATTACTACAACAAACGATGGTGACATGGTCAAAGTATGTATAGAGAATCAAGGAGTTCATATTCCCGAAGAACAGTTAGATAAGATATGGGATCGTTTTTATCGTGGTGATGCATCTCGTCAGCGTTCAAAAGGTGGAACAGGGCTTGGACTTGCTATTTCTAAAAATATTTTAGAGTTGCATCATGTGGAATATGGTGTATCTAATACAGAAGACGGCGTACTATTCTTCTTCTATGTACACAAAAAGGTGTAGAAACTTTGTTTCTACACCTTTTTTCTATTCTTTATATCATTTCTACTTTATCTGCATTTTATCTGCATCTCTTCCTATTAATCTATTTATTGTAGATGAAGTCATCTATGAAGTGAATAGAGAGAGGGTATATGAAAAATGAGTAAGGTTAAAATCATCAATAAAAAGAAGAGATTTATTACTTTTGCATTAGGAGTCGTACTGCTAACTATATTTCTCGCATCTCTTGAATTAGTAGAATTTGCAGGGAAAGATACAGCAGGAAATGCGCAAGCATATACGATACAGTCAGTTAAACAAAACAGTGAATTAGTAGATGGAGCAAATGAAGAAAAAAAGAAACAGGAGCAAACAAGTAGTAAAAAAACAGCTGGAAAAACGGTTTATTTAACATTTGATGACGGCCCATCTACATTAACTGGACAATTTCTAGACGTATTAAAAGAGCACGATGTGAAAGCAACATTTTTTATGCAAGGGAATAATTTGAATAATACAACTTTTCAGGAGAATGTGAAACGAACCGTACAAGAGGGCCATTATCTTGGTGCACATAGTATGACACATGATCATCACAAGATATATACAAACAAGCAATTTGTACCTGAAATGAAAGAGACGATAAATCTTATCCGTGATATTACAGGTGTGAACTCTACATTGGTTCGTCCACCCTATGGTTCAGCACCAGGGTTAAAGAGCAAACAAATTCGTGACGAAATCGTAGATGCTGAAATGAAAATTTGGGATTGGACCATAGATTCAGAGGATTGGAAATTAAGAGACAACCCCGATAAAATCGTAGAGAATATAAAAGAGGGAACGTTAAGAGATGTAGAAGTCGTTCTTATGCATGAAAAAACACAGACATTACAAGCACTTCCTGCAATCATTAACTTCTACAAAGAAAGAGGCTATGAGTTTGTCGCTTACGATGAAGATCATCATTTCTCTCTTAATTTCCAAAAGGATGAACGTCTATAACATGAAAGTACTTGGAGTGTTAATTATGAAAATATGTAAACGCGAAATTCTATTGATTCTTATCTTAACGATGAGTGTTACCATGTTCGGTACTGCTGTACAGGCTAATTCGACCAAACAATCGTCGTTAATCGTCGCAACAGGAAGTTCGGTACCTGTCGATGCCTGTATACCTACTAAATTGAAGGACAAAGCGGTGCAGTTCAAAACCTCGGATGGAATCTTGTTATCGGGACTCCTGCTCGGAGAAGGCTCAAAAGGAGTCACGTTGGGTCATGCTAGCGGTTGGGATGTGTGTAGCTGGCTGCCGATGGCGGAAAAACTGGCAGACCACGGTTATCAGGTCATTTTGTGGAGCTATCGATACAATAATCCGAACGGGGAAGCTACAGGAAAATCCTTATCTCGTGAAGATCTCGACGTACTGGCGGCGGCCCAGGTGCTTACCGAACGGGGTGTTACCAAGATCGTCTCGGCCGGAGCGTCCATCGGCGGCACATCATCAGCCGTAGCTGCACCCCACATTCCACAACTTGCGGGTCTTGCGATCCTGTCATCGCCGCGGACGTTGCTGGGAAGCGAGTCGCCTCCCAATCTTAGCGCGGTTGAAGCCAGTAAGAATATCCGTGTACCTTCATTTTTTGCAGTCTCCACCAACGATCCGACTGGAGACTACTATTCCGAGGTCGAGGCCTTGTACAAAGCCTCCGCTTCCGAGCAAAAGGAATTTGTCGCCATCGATGAATATGCGCATGGCACAGACATGCTCTCCGACACACTACAAGGGGAGACGTGGTATAGCAAGGGCAAGATCATCGATAGAACTCAAGGAAAGCAGTTGACTGACAAGCTCTGGGCTTTCTTCCTACGAACGCTTGGAGATCCAGATCAAACAAATGAAAGTCTAGCATCAAGCGATTCGGATAAGACGCAGCAAGAGCCCATATATGACAAAGGAAAGGGCGTCCTCAATGAGTCCGTTACAAAGAACGACGAACGGATAACCTTCAAATGGATCGGCGGAATTCTGTTGGTAGCGTTGATTACTATCGGTGGGCTGTTTGTCATTAAATGTAAGCGTCGGCGTCCTTAATCTAGATGTTGTAAAACCACGTCAATCCATGTATGAAGTAACGCATTTTGAATAAAATGAAAAGTCTGGAGTAGCTATGTAAAATAGCAATATCCAGGCTTTTTTCTATGTAATAATTTGGATTGGCGATGTTTTTGTTCTCCTGTATAGTTGCAGAATTAAATGGACAATCGCAGTAATTACGCTGTCAGATAACCGATACGCCTGTCTTCCAAGAAAGATTTTTTCGATAATGTCATCATATTTATCGTTATATTTTTCAAACACCATCTCTACAAAGAGATCCGCTTGTTCAAAATAACGTTGAATATCTTCTACCTACATTTCATTGATTACTTCATTTATTAATAGAGGTGTTATTGTTTCTGATAGCACAAAAGAACCTAGCCAAGCACGATAACAACCGGCCACGTAACTAAAGAATCACTTATGCTTTGGAACCCTAACACAATCTGTTTTCAAGGAGGTAAAACGTGGATTACTATTTACCAATTGAAGCGGCATTAAAGGTGAACCAATGGCCTAAATATACCATAGCGGCAGGTCGTCGGCATACCGTTGGACTTAAATCAGACGGAACGGTGACGGCTGTGGGTGATAATAAAAATGGTCAATGTGATGTAAGCGGTTGGCGCGATATGGTGGCAGTGGCGGCGGGTTGCGCTCATACTCTCGGCCTTAAGTCGGACGGAACGGTGCTGGCTGTAGGTGATAATGAATATGGTCAATGCGATGTGAGTGGCTGGCACGGCATCCAAGTAATCAGCAATTAGTTACCCCTGGTGGAGAAGCATGGACACAATGCTCAGCGGATATCATTCTTTGTTACAGTATGCCAAGTGAGGAAAATAAACAGCATTCGGTTGAATACTTCTACAAGGAATAGCCGCTCTTACGGGTGGCTTTTGTTGTATGCAGGCAATTTTTTTAACAAACAGATTGCCATGCAGAATGCGCGGTCTATATATGTCAACTATTCGGGGATCAATGATTCTTTGCTGCGAGATTATAGTAAAGGTTATGGTTACTTGCACTTTATGTCAGGTATGAATAGTCGTGATGCTGCAATGAAAGAAAAAGTAGATTGGGTTTTAAATCAAGCGAACGGACCTATACTCGTTGCAGGGCATAATGGTCATATCAATAATAAAAATCAAGTGAGTAGGGACATTATGGTTCAAACTGCAAAAATAGAGGAGTTCGTGTCGATAGCGATATGCTAAAATTTACGGCTGTAGGAGAACATTTGAAGAAAAGTTATGGTGAGGCTTATTATGCAATTGGAACATCCTTTAATGAAGGTGTATTAGCAGCACCCAAAAATATAATAACAGTTAAAAATCCGCCTACTTTAGCCGTTCGTAGTGACAACATATTGCTTCATTCATTTGTGCAATTGTCAGAGGATGTTTATTTCTTGGACTTTAATCGTGCTAAGCAAGATAAGCAATTAAAGCGACTAATCTCTAAAAATGAATTGAAAATGCCTTATATCGGTAGCATTGTTGTTGATATTTTGACGATCCTGACAGTCGTAACATGGACAATTTCTATGTTGACATGAATTTAGATGAGAGCGAACTATAGAATACAAATAAAGATGCCAAGCAATTTGGCATCTTATTTTTATTTATCAAACAAGGCAACAGATCTGAGAGCAGCCTTAGGCGATTGAAAGCAGAGTGAGATGAATTGAAGACTTGGAAACATATTATCCTATTTTGATAGTGATTAATAATAAAGTAATTGTGCGGATCGATTTGTTTCCCCGTATCGTGAAAATCCAGAATGTTATAAAGGCAGAGGAAAGTTCCATTTATATTAAAAAGGAGGGGAGACAAATTCGAAGAATATTACATTATATCAAAACATGTCAGATGATAAAAACATAGAGACATTACCGATTAATGAGCATAACTATGAATTAGGACGATAATCCTATAGCTCTCACTGCGTGCTTACTTATAGTGATAGATGCATACATATTTAAACAGTGGTTAAAGGAGGCGCTAGAATGTTACAACAAGGGATGTTGGTAGGTATGCTCCTAACAGTATGTTTGTTTGGTGCTGCTACAGTACAAACAACTGTTATACATGCAAATGAGAAACAGTCACACGTATCCTCGATGAAGCAATCTTTGTCTACTACCTATAATTTTACTAAGCGTTATGAAATCCCAACAGGAAGCTCTTCTCCTAAAGATCAATTGTATTTGAAAAAGGTCAGCGAATTCATATTCAACTAAAAGGGGACAGTGCTGTTTCGTTCACGCTCAGTGACAGAAATAGTGAAAGCATCGGTTCTTACTCACATTCGATCATCTATACTGCTGCAGAAGATGGCAACATAAATATACAGTTTCATGCTCCATTCATGTATGAAGATGTGTTAAAAGTTACCGTGACATACACGATTCAGTAACGGCGAAAGAACGTTACATCTCGGTAATAAGTAAGACAACAAACTGCCCATCATGGTAGCTTGTTGTCTTAAAGTTGTTTTAATCGATGCAGTGCAGCTAATGCTCCATTGTACAACAATAGTTCATTTTGTTCTCCAGAATTACATTTTCCTCATTTATAATTAACGCATTCGTTTAATTACATAGTCAATTACATTCGTCTTCACATGTCATACTCCGTAAACGTAGCATCGTTGCACCTCAAATCTATAAGAAAAGCTATATCATGTATCCATAGCCGATTATATGGATGGTCTAATGTTAATTAGTATCGGCGTTTATTAGCTAACAGGGAAGATGACAGATTCAATCGGTACATACGTTTCGTTTTTTATGGTCTTCAAATATCGTTTCATTTCCCGCTTTATAAGCGTAAGCGAACAACCGAACAGCGGCCAGGAGCGCAAACAAGACCAGGATAAATGCGGGCCAGCCGAGGTTGCTTGTGGAAAATCTACTGATTACCATCCCACCGATTGCCGATCCGAAAGCGAAACCGAATTGGATAAACGATGTATTTACGCTTAAAGCAATATCCGGCGAGTGGGGAATTAAGGACACCAAATACAACTGCTGTGCCGGGGAAGTCATCCATGTGCCCACCATCCATATCATGATCAACGGGATGGTCGCGTAGATCGAACCGTTTGTCCAAGGCAGCAGCAACAGTATACCGGCTTGGAGTGAAAGACCGAAATAGATTGTTAATTTGGCTCCTTTCGTATCCGCAAGCCATCCTCCAAATTTGGAGCCGACAAAGCTGCACAGGCCTGCAAGCAGCAAAATGCCGGAAAGCACAGCAGCCGACAGTTCGACATTCTCTTGCAGAAATGGCGCAATATAAGTAAACAGCGTCGAGTATCCCCCGATATAAAGTAGTGTAATCGCAAGTGCAAGCACAATTTTTTTGTCCTTCAAAATGGACAGCTGCATTCCAAATGTCATCGCCTTTTGCTCGGTAATGGAAGGGACTTTGGCAAAGACCGCGAAAAATGGAATCAACGTGAGCAGTCCAATAAAGATGAATAACGTTCTCCAACCAACGGCTTCGCTTAAAAACGTGCCGACAGGTACGCCGAGAACAAGCGCACTGCTTAAGCCCATCAAAATCGTGCCAATCGCCCGCCCGCGATGTTGGACTTCGACTAAGCGTGTAGCCACAGCCATTGCAATTACCGTAGCGGCGCCTCCACTGAGTCCTTGAATCACTCGTGTTACCAGCATCATCTCAAATGAGGGACTGAAATAAACGAGGAAGCTGCTCAAAATAAAGACACCGAGCATGGAAAGAAGCATTTTTTTACGATCTACCCGGATAGTTACCGCAATCACGATAGGAGCGCCAATAGCCGCGGAAAGGGCGAATGCCATGACGAGCATGCCCGCAGCAGATGTCGTTATTCCAAAATCCGCTGCGACCATTGGGAGAATTCCACTTATTATGTACTCCACGGTCCCAATGAGAAATACAGCCAAAGCAAGTAATGATACGACCCATTTAGGATTCATAGACGATTCTCTCCTTCTTCAATCGGAATTTGGATTTCTATAAGACTTGTCCCTGGATCCCCTGAAAAGGGCACATAGATTTCCCTGCCGGGTCGGTCACTTCGAATGCGGTAGCCGTTGTGTTCGATCCATGCAGCCAGATCCAAGCATGCCGTCTGGGAAAACGCTGAATCCGAACGGAACAGCAGTGTAGCTACTGTCTCCGAAGGCAGAATCCGGAGATTTAGATACTCGGGCAACTTGGGGATGTCCGCTTTTACGGCATAGCCAACCTCGAACTCAAAGGCATCCGGTGTACTACCAGATGCATTCCACAACAATGTTTGCGGACCAGATAAGGAGGATCTGCAGCACCTATCGAGGAGCCCATCGAAGATATCGAAGAGGTGCGGTATTTCCTCAACTGTGCCCGTGGAGGCATAAGTGATCATATGCACGGTTTCAACTTGCTTCAATACAACCTCCTGTTCTTTATCCATTTTTCCATCGCGCTCCACAAGCTGCATTCGTTCTTTAACCCGGGCAAGCTTGGAACGTTCGATATCTAGCTGCCGCTCGATTTCACTTTCTTTCAATTTAAGCATGCCACGAATCTGTTCAGCCGATATATCTTGTTTAAGAAGATGAGTGATCTGCTGCAATGTAAACCCCAATTCTTTAAAAATGACGATCTGATTGATCTCCAGCAGCTGTTCCGCGGAGTAGTACCGATACCCGGTCGATTCATCGGTTTTAGCCGGATTAAAAATTCCGAGCTGATCGTAATAGCGCAGGGTTTGCAGCGGAATTCGGCTTAGTTTGGAAAATTCACTGATCTTAAACAATGCTTCACCTTCTCTCTTTTACTTCGGTATGAGTATACACTCTCTAGTGGGCTATAAAGTCAAGAGCTCAGTCAAACTGAGCTCCGTTAAAATATTTTGAAATTTTGAAAATCATGATTTACTGTAAAAATTGTTTCAGATGGTTATCGATTATGAATGAATCTGGTTCGTTGGCTCCTATTCCGAAACAGTGGCCCCACTTAGATTCGACATGTCGAAAAACAGCATTCGGTATATGTTTTACTTCATATGCGCTGTCCTCGGGAGTAAAGAATAGATCGGTCGAACCCGGCATGACAAGGGCATGCGCGGTGATTCGGTTCAATGCCTGTTCCAAATTTCCGTTGTCGGCAGGAGTGGCGCTAATATCTCCGTTTATTCCTGTTCGGAGCATGGCAATCAAGTCGTTCGCATCGAAAGAAAAGAAGACTTGATCCCAGTAGTTTTCTAGATAAGACTTCAACGTTAGGTATCCCTCTGCCTGATAAAGTTGTTCCAAATAATACGCCTGAGAGAATCCCCAAGGAGCATAAGCGCGTCCCATTGCAGCAAGTCCAGCTGTAGGCTGACGAGTATAAAATCCTTGCTTCCAATTGGAATCGGCTTGCAATGCGGCGATCAACGCTTCAAAAACTACTTGTGCATGCGGTCTGGTCTTTGCTGTTCCGCCAAATGGCGCAATTCGCTCAACCATCTCCGGATAGCTTGCTCCCCATTGAAAAGTTTGCAGCGCCCCGAGCGACCAACCAACGACTAAAGCAAGCTTCGTAATGCCGAACTTCTCAGTTACAAGCTGGTGCTGCATCCGGACATTATCGTAAATCGTGACAAGCGGGAAGTTCGCTCTGTCATGAGGGGCCGGTGTATTGCTTGGTGAGGAAGACAGACCATTCCCCAACATATTGGGCACAATAATAAAATAGTTGTTGGGATCAAGCGCTTTGCCTGGTCCGATCAACCACTCATTATCGGTATGTAAGCCTGCAAACCAGGTCGGATAGACAATTGCGTTGCTTTTGGCGGCGTTTAAAATTCCATAGGTTTTATAGGCAAGGAAGGCTTGGGGTAGCGTTTGGCCTGATTGCAACTTGACATCTCCAAGTTGATATATTTCGTAATCTTTCATGATTCAATTCTCCTTGTATATTATTTTTCCGAAGATACAGGCAAGTCCATAATCTTGTGAGATGAACGTACATTCTTATTCGAGAATCCTCATTGCTCACAGGTAAATGAAGCTTGATTTTACTTTACGATGCGGTTACTATCAAATCAATTGAACGTTTTTGATCATAATATTCATTAATTTTGAATTAAAGAGGTGTCTTCCCCAATGGAAATCCGCCAGCTGAAAACATTCTGGACGCTTGCTTCCACTCGAAGTTTTAGTCGCACTGCTGAATCACTGAATTATGTACCGTCTACTGTAACGATGCAAATCAAAGCTTTAGAGGAGGAACTAGGGGTCAAGCTCCTAGATCGTCTGGGCAAAACTGTGGTGTTAACAGACGCAGGCTACCAGTTCTTACCCTATGCCAACAAAATTTTAAATGATATAGAAGAGGCTCGGCACTTCTCAAGTCAAAGTGGGGAGCTAACCGGTACCGTTACAATCGGTGCAGATGAAGTACTCTGTGCGTACCGGTTGCCTGCATTGCTCCGGCTTTTTCGCGAGCGCTATCCGCGTATTCGTCTTTTGTTCCGCCCCTTGTCCAGTCATAATTTGAAACAGAGCTTGCGAGAAGGAAATGCGGATGTGGTCTTTATGCTTGATGAACCTGCCGTATCTGGGGACCTTCATACGGAACTTTTGCTAGATGAACCCTTTCTTATGGTAGTTTCCCCCGATCACCCATTAGCTTCACGGTCAAAACTAAGCATAGAAGATTTTCACGGAGAGCATATTCTATTAACCGAAAAGGGCTGCTCTTATCGGTTATATTTCTATAGCACATTGTTGCGAAAAGGGGCTGACAGCCTGACCGAACTGGAATTTAACAGTGCAGAAGCCATTAAACAATGCGCAATGACGGGACTCGGCATTGCCTTGCTGCCTGAAATGGTGATCAAGGGAGAAGTGGAGCGGGGGGAACTGATCGTTTTACCTTGGGATTTATCTGAAATACGATTTACTACTCAAATGTTATGGCATCAAGAAAAATGGATTTCACCTTCGCTTAGGGCCTTTATCGAATTGGCTAAAAGTGTGTTGCAACGCAGCTCTTGAGAAGTTTTCATTAAAACCATAAATTTCAAAGAGAGTAGGACAGACACAGGGGATAAAAAAATGCGGCGATGGTGAGGTTTCGGTCAATCACTATGTGGTAGCACAGCACGCGTTGACGTGCTGTGCCTTTTTCGTAAATATGAAGTCCAATAAAGACAAGTTTGATTTGAAAATTTTGAGCCTGGAGACACTGTGGTATTTCCTGAGTATATTTTAGAGGCTATAAGGAGAGCAGCATGAATACAAATAGACTAGTTAATTTGATCTTGACAGTCCACTATTTCATTGTATAATCTCATTAAAACTCAATATTGCTAGGAGGGGTTTTATGAAAAAAGGCTCATTTTTCCCTCTTGTCATACTAACTTACATTTCTATCTTTATAACCTCAGATCTTGCCTCTGCCAAACAATTGCCTCAATTGCCTATATCTCAAAACAACATAACCAAATTAGTTATTCATTCTTCCATTAACAAACTTACGATTCGAGGCACTCCTGATACTGCATCTATACATCCTCGCTTAACAACAATAAATAATCCTGATAACTTAGACTTTCACTTAACTCAAGATAAGGATATAGCATATTTATCAATAAATCGAAAGGTTGCAAAGAAAGAAATAATAGATTTATTAATTACACTGCCGCCTAACTTAAATATCGAAATTTTTGATAAAGAAAGCATCCTTGAATTATATGACCTTGCTGGAGAAATATCGATTACCGATAATGAAAAAGACATTTATATTGAAAACACAAGTAATTTATCAATAAAAGACAAATCAGGGGATATAAGAGTCAATAATAGCAGCCTTTTAAATGCCCCAAGCTCAAATCAAACGTTAGATATAGAGGATGGCTCTGGTAATATTAACTTAATAAATATTAATAGTTCCATAAAAATAGTAGATAGATCCGGCGACGTTCATATTAGCAAAATCCATGGTAATGTTGATATTACAGATGATGCTGGTCATATAAACGTTAAAGACGTTAAACAAAAAGTCATTATTGATGATGCATCCGGTGATATACATGTAGAAAGAGCTGGCGACTTAATTCTTAAAGAAACAGGATCCGGAAACATAACCTACGATAAAAAACTTCCTATCTCTTTCCACTCCCTCAGACATAGTTCAATGTGTAATATATATGAAGGCATTTATATACAAAAAAATGGAGGTGAAAAAACTCCATTTCCTTCACCATCACCGATCGACATAGAGCCCCATTCAAACATTGTCATTTCTATTTCAAACTATAAAAATTCAATCTTCGATAGTTTTCATTTTGATACAAACTCAAGTTCACTTATCCCTAGTTTAATTAGAAATATAGGGGAGGGCGCCTCCGTTGCTATAAATATTGATAATAGCGCCAATGTAGAGCTTTTAAATACGCTTATTGTAGGGCAAAAAAACTACGATGAAAATGATAATATTATTATTGAAGATACATCTTCTATAGAGCCAGCTTTTATTAAAGATTTAATAATTGGGACTATTGCTTCAAAAAGTAGTATAAACGTAAATATTAATAATTCAGCAAATGTGACTTTAGCTAATAATGACTCTACCTTACATATTGGTGGAGGAAGTTTGATTGAAAGTGTGATAAACGTACCTTCTGATTCAGGTTCCATAAAGATTAACGCAAAAGAGATTAATGTTAGTATTACGAATAGTACTAACATCAATTCAAAATCAGGCAAAAATATGGGGACTGTTAGAATATATAAAGGGCAGTTTATCAATGAAATGATAGATGGTAGAGTCATTTCAAACAGTGACATAAATCTTACTGTTGAAAAATCTTCTAACGTATCATCAAAATCAATTACTATTATTGATGGTGAATTAATCGATGAATTAATTGACGCTGAAGACATTAAATCTAGTGCAATTCAAGTGAAATTTGTTGATACGGGAAACGTTAATGCACTGACTAAGGTAGAAATAAAAGACGGTGAACTTATTGATGAAATGATTGATATGGAAAATCTTTTCACTTCAACTATAAATGTTAGTTTATCAAAGACTTCAAATGTTACTAGTCCCATATTATCTGTTTATGAAGGTGAGTTAATTGATGAAACCTTAGATGGTGAGGGTTATTATAATTCAAATATTCAAATAAACTTTATAGATTCTTCAAACTTTTATGGAAAACAGTTGTTTATTGAAGAAGGTGAATTAGTTGACGAGGTAATAGATTGTGAAATTTCTAATGCTTCTACAATAAAAATAAATCTGAATAATACCAGTAATATAAATACTGAACAATTAAAAATTACCGCAGGTGAACTCATTGATGAAACTGTGGATATCGAAGATGATTTCACCAATACAATTATGGATATTACTTTGACCTCATCAGCTAAAGCTTATGGAAATAAACTTGAAATTATTGCTGGCGAATTAGTTGATGAGATACTAGATGCAGCTAATGGCATTGGAAGTAGCATTAATGTTTTTATAAAGGATACGGGAAATTTTGAAAAAAGGGGGTCTCAACTAAGCGAGGTTCTAATAACAGATGGTGAATTAATGGATGAGATTTTAGATGTAAGTGAATCTATTTCTATGACAAGTGGAGCTATAACAATTGAATCAACAGGAAATGTTACTTCTGATGTAGTTATCCTTACAAACAGCCAATTACTAGATGAAATAGTGGATGGAGCTTATATCCGAGGAAGCACACTTTTTGTAAGCGCTATCAATTCAGCTAATGCTAAAACTCCTTCGTTAACCCTCCTAGGTGAAAGTATTTTACTACCTCCTATTGCTATTGACTCTAAAGATCGATCAAATATTATTTATAATGTAAAAAATTCTGGGGTTCACAATGCACAGATCAAGGGAGACTAATTTCTCATTAGAGCACCATTAATCATAAGAGATCATTTGGAATACTTTGCAGACTGAATTGGCAAACATTTGTAACTTGCAAGTGTGCCTATTATAATAAAAGAAAGTTATTATCCATTTTCAGGAGGTATGGTTATGTCCGAATGTAAACTATCTGTCGATTATGATCAGTACGAGAATGGTGTCAAAATCGTAGATTTAATAGAGACGCTTGCAGGCAAAGATGAGAGCTTGCAGCTTGAAAGTCTCATCATCGGTGACTGGGGCGGCGCCTATGAGAATGATTCTAGTGATATTGTCGAAGCTCTTGTTCGGTTGAAAGACCGCTTTCCGAAGCTGCGGAGCTTATTTATTGGCGATATGTCCTATGAAGAATGCGAGGTTTCTTGGATTAATCAATCTAATCTAGGGCCGATTCTATCTGCTTATCCTGAGCTTAAGTCACTCACCATTAAAGGGAGCACCGATCTCAGCCTAGATCCGGCTCACCACGACAAACTGGAGGAGCTTACTATTATTTGCGGCGGGCTTGGAAAAGACGTCATTACTAGCATAAGTGAAGGCAGTTTCAAAAATCTGAAGAAGCTGGAGTTGTATTTAGGGGTAGACAATTATGGATTTGACGGAAGTCTCGCAGATCTGCTCCCGTTGATTGAACCTGGGAAATTCCCTCTGCTTTCCTATCTGGGGCTCAAAGACAGTGAAATTCAAGATGAAATCGCAATTGCCGTAGCCAATGCTCCGATTGTTGATCAACTACATACATTAGATCTTTCTATGGGGACGTTGACAGATAAGGGAGCTGAAGCACTTATCAATAGTGAAAAGATAATGAAACTGAAATCGCTTGATTTAAACTATCATTACATGTCCGATGAGATGATGAATCGTTGGAAGCAGTCAGGCCTTAATGTAGATATTAGCGATCAACAAGAATCTGATGATGACGAGGATTATCGCTATCCTTCATTGACGGAATAACGATGAGTTCAATGATTATCATTGGCAATTCCGGTAATAGAAGAACAACTGGACTACAAGCGGCAAGAGCTCGGCTGGGGTTACCCCCAGCTCTCGTTTTGAATTATATGGATGTGCTGCAGGGAAATGCATCATTGAGTTCTGTTGCACAAATCTTGGGGCAATTGGATGAACCTCCTTTACTACGGATCGATGCGCCTGGGGAACATTTTGAAGTTGAACGTCAGCTCATTGCACTTGGCGCCCCTGATACGGCAAACACCCAGATAGACGAACGTTGGCTTAGATATAACAAGAACGTTGTTCAGCCAATTTCAGCAAGGACGGCCAAAGGGATGAAGGAAAATAAGGGTAAGCTATATCATCCTTCACAGTGGTTTCGTGGATATTGCAAGCTGTTATCTCGACTGGACAGGGAGGCAGCACAGCTGTGGAATATGCCACGCTGGATGAATGCTCCCGAGGACATAGCTGCAATGTTCGATAAAAGGTATACCCACCGGCTCTTATCATCAGCTGGTTTACCGGTGCCTAGAAGATTAGCTGCACCGGAAGCTATCCCGGATTACGATGCACTTAGGGATACAATGGTAAAAGAGCGAACCTATCGTTTATTTATAAAGCTAGCAACTGGCTCGGGCGCATGTGGTGTGATCGCGTATCAGGTAAACCCTGTTACAGGAGCAGAATCGGCCGTGACTACAATTGGTGTGGAGAACTATCTACGTAGACCTCCTATCTTTTATAACGTAAAAAAGCTAATGAACTATAAAGAACACCAAGTCATTCGCCAAATCATCAACTGGTTGTTGGGACATGGCGCTCATGTAGAGCAATGGATTCCAAAAGCGTCTTATCGGGATCGCACCTTTGATATCCGGCAGCTTGTCGTAGCAGGTAAAGCTTGTCACAGTATCGCAAGGGTAAGCAGAACACCGATAACGAATCTGCATCTCGATAGTGATCGAATGAGCCTAGAGGAGATTGGCTTGTCTGATGATGTTCAAGCTGCCGTACAGCAATGCGCTGAGCAAACGTTATCGGTATTTCCACGTTCTACCGTCGCAGGCATAGATGTATTATTGAGCAGCGGTTCTTATAGACCTTATGTATTAGATGTGAATCCGTTCGGAGATTTACTATATCATAGTCATTATGAAGGCCATGATCCCTATGAATGGGAAATGAGAATGGCTTCACTCTCTACGACTATATAAATGGAAGAGGAACACCACGATGTTTAACATGAATGAAATTGTAGGCAGTCACGATATTTTGATGATTACGCTGGATACGCTGCGATTTGACGCCGCTGTATTGGAGGAAGCAAACTGTCCGAATTTGTGTGGGGATGGACATTGGGAAAAGCGGCATACGCCAGGAAGCTTCACTTATGCAGCCCATCATGCTTTCTTTGGCGGATTTCTGCCTACACCGGCTACGACAAGTAAGGAAGAGCATGTTCGATTGTTTCATTCGAAAAATACGGGATTAAAGACACATCCGCATACATGGCAATTCGATTCAACGGACATCGTATCTGGATTGCAGGCAGTAGGCTACCGTACGATTTGTATAGGAGGAGTCATCTTTTTTTCCAAAAAAGTTCCGCTTGCCAAAGTTCTTCCAAGCTACTTCCAAGAAAGCTATTGGCGGATGACCTTTGGGGTTACGAATCAACGCTCGACAGAGCATCAGGTGAACCATGCCATCAAGCTGCTGCACAATTCGAATCCGACAGAACGTCTGTTTATGTTTATGAATGTATCAGCGATTCATGGGCCCAATCAATATTTTGTACCCGGAGCAAAAAAAGACTCCATAGAGACACAGCGCGCTGCACTTCGATATGTTGACGGTGAGCTTGGTCGTTTATTTCAGGCATTCAGAGAACGAGAACGGCCTGTATTTTGCATGGTATTCTCTGATCATGGCACCGCCTTCGGCGAGGACGGCTACAACGGCCACAGGCTTGCGCATGAGGTAGTGTGGAACGTGCCTTATCGTGAATTTATTTTGTAAAGTGAGAGAAGGGATCATTATGGGCCTTACGGTTTACCCTAATTACATGGACATCATTCAGAATCCGGAGGCTCTGCGCAGCTGGAAGGAAAATATAACATCAGAGCCTTACCGGTCTTATCTATACGCTTATCCACACAAAACCTCCTATCGAGAATTGGAGAGGAAGCTGCCCTTGTCCGAACTGTGGAGTCAGGAAAAGGCAGATTCGCTCTTTTTATATATGCATATCCCGTTTTGTGGAGCACGCTGCGGCTTTTGCAATTTATTCACATTGCCTGACAAGAGAGCCGATGTACATACCAATTATGTAGATGCTTTGGAAAGACAAGCTGCACAATGGGCTCCGCTTATTCCGAATAAGCCGATTGCAAGATTTGCTATAGGAGGCGGCACACCGACTTTACTAAAACCTGACCAGTTGGATCGGTTGTTTCATATTGCTCAACATGGGATGGGTATGGATCCGAGTCAAGCTTCCATCTCGGTAGAGACATCTCCCGAGACGATAAGCACCGAACGCTTGGACATTTTAAAAAGCAGGCAAGTGGATCGGGTCAGCATGGGCATTCAAAGCTTCGTAGAATTTGAAGCAGATGCGATCTATCGTCCCCAAAAGCCGCAGGAAGTCGAAAGAGCTCTGAGACAGCTCAAGCTGTATCAGTTTCCGATCCTTAATTTGGATTTGATTTATGGCCTTCCTGGTCAAACCCTTGATTCATGGATATATTCGCTGGATAAGGCATTGTCTTATAATCCAGAGGAGTTATTTATTTATCCGCTATATACTCGTGAGCATACGATTGTAAAGCCAGAGCAGATAAGGCAGAGCGGTGAGGATCAGCGGGTAAGCTTCTATCGTGTAGCACGAGATCGTTTGCTTGCACATGGATATACCCAGTACTCGATGCGCAGATTTGCTAAAGCAGATGCTATTTCAAAGAAAACATTGCTTCCTTATGGATGTCAGGAGGAGGGGATGATAGGACTTGGTTGTGGTGCACGATCTTACACAAGAACGGTCCATTACTCCTCGCGGTATAGTGTAGGTCGTTCAGCTACAGCAAGCATCATTGCCGACTACGTGGATTCAGCCGACTATACCCATGCCGATTATGGCATTGTGTTAAGCAAGGATGACCAGCAGCGACGATTTATATTAAAAGCGCTGCTTCATACGGAAGGCTTGGCATTGGGCAGCTACGAGGAGCGGTTCGCAACGTCATCTCTCGTCGATTATCCCGAGTTGAATCTGCTTTTGCATACGGATCTTGCCGTTATAGAGCATGAGGTGCTTCGTCTAACGGATGAAGGGCTTATGTACTCCGATTCCATAGGAGATTGGTTCATTTCTCCCGATATACGGGCGCGTATGGAAAGCTGTGTACTGTCATGAACGCAACGATTTATTTTCGCGGAAGTTTGAGCTCATGCAATTATGACTGCCCTTACTGTCCTTTTAGTAAGAACACGGATAGTCAAGAGACATTGGCGAAGGATCGGCTGCAGGTACAGACATTTGTCGACTGGGTAAGGAAGCAAGCAGGAGCCGGGCATCAGCTGTCCGTGTTTTTCAATCCCTATGGTGAAGGACTTACGCATCGTTGGTACAGAGAAGCTATGGTTAAGCTGTCCCACATGCAGCACGTTAATAAGGTCGCTATACAAACCAACTTATCCGTTAAGCTCGATTGGACGGCTGATTTGAATCCGGTTACGGCTGCATTCTGGGTAACCTACCATCCTGGGCAGACGAAGGAAGAGCGATTTTTACAGCAATGCGGCAAGCTTTATGAACAAAAAATATCGTTCAGTGTAGGCTGTGTCGGTGTGAAGAGCGCGTTTAATTCCATTTCTTCATTAAGGAAGGCACTACCTGATGATGTTTATATGTGGGTGAACGCCTACAAAGATAAACCAGATTACTATTCTACCGAGGAAACTGCATTTTTGAGCGATATGGACCCTTATTTTATCCTTAATGCCAGAGATTACGATAGCATGGACAAGCCGTGTCGTGCCGGAAAAAATGTGTTTTATGTCCAAGGAGATGGGCGCGTAAAGCGTTGCTACAAAGATCGTCAAGTGATTGGAAATTTGTATAAAGACGGGCTTGATGGAATCTCTAAAGAACGCCCGTGTCGTATGAAGCAATGTGATTGTTATATAGGCTATATCCATATGGAAGAGCAGCCGTTCGATGCTATTTACGGAGAACGCGTACTCGAACGGATCGCAATATTATCGTAAAGGGGAACCGTGCATTGACAGGGAAGGCAATATGGTTAACAGGGATTCCAAGCTCTGGTAAAACGACAACAGCGTTAGCTTTGTCAGCGGCTCTTCAGGAAAGAGGCGTTAAGGTCGAATGCTTGGACGGCGATGAACTTAGACACAAGGTAGGACGAGAGCTTGGATTCAGTAAAGAAGATCGAATGGAGAATATTCGTCGTGCCGTCTATATTAGTAAGCTGCTGAATCGCAATGGGGTTACAACGATCATCTCCATGATTGCGCCATACAAGGAAATGCGGGATTATGCACGAGCAGAGCTGGAGCCATACGTTGAAGTGTATGTGCACTGTCCATTGGAGGAATGTGTGCGCAGAGATGTGAAAGGCTTATATGCAAAAGCAAAAAAAGGTGAGATAGCGGCATTTACCGGTATTTCTGATGTCTATGAACCGCCAGTGCATCCAGAAATTACGATACATACAGACCAAGATAGTGTGGAGTCTAACGTGCGTCACATTTTGGAGTACTTGATGAAATAATCAGAAACAGTGTCTCCGCCAAAAATCACTTACAAATATATCAAAACACCTTCAAGTGAACGACCACCTCGTGAGAGCGGGAGCACAATTTGGAGGTGTTTTTGCGTTTGCAGTAAAACTTTCACAAATTGAATTGGAATGCATATCCATAAAGGGTGATCTAATAATACTCTTGGTGAAAACTTATTTTTAGGAGGACAGTTGAAATTATGAGCTTGCGTAAAAAGGCACGGACAAGAATCTTTTTGTTGTTACTTACACTAGTATGTATCGTTCCATTAACAACGGCGAGCGCATTGGGGGATCCGCCAGTGACTCCTCAGAGCGGGGATGGAAAGTGGAATTGGGTAGGTGAAGATCGGCTAACTAGATTAGGCCCCAATTTTTATGTAAGCAGTCCTACTGTGAATTCTACTGGGGGAGATTTCAGAGTTTGTTCGACAGCGAACGATTACTATACTTTATATGAAGCTGATTCTGTGCCTAATCCTCCTGATTTAGTATGGACTGAAAAAACGGGTAGCGACGGTTGTGCGGTTTGGCGAAAAATCGGTAGATTTGTGGACGGAGACAACAGGAAAGCTGAATTTTATATCATTGGCTCTAAGCCGGCATACGTATGGTTTTATGATTGATCTGGAAACACATTATAATAATTAATCATATTAATTAAAACGTCATAAAAATCCTCAAAGGATGAAAAAGCATGAGATACACCTCTTATAATACCTATTGGAAGAGACTCTGGGCTTAGCCAATGAACATTATAGGGGGTGTATAATGTGACACATCGTATAACAATCGGTTAGAGAACATGAACACATATAGATAGCAATCCGCGCCCAGCGCGGTTTTTTTATTTTAACGATATAAATGTTAAACACATTATAAAAGTGCAAAGACTTTAAAAATATTGAATAGATCGGACTTTTCCCCTCGAATATAGACAGTATGGTATGATGAATGAGATGGAAATTAGAGGAATATAAAAGGAGAGGCTAACATGTCGAAATCTACGGAATATTCGGAGTCTGGGAATTTGATCTATCGCTATAGCGATAGACAAAATGAATGGCGGCGTCCAGTGCACGGGGAAGAAGAATGGATCGAGCAAATCGAAGACCACGTGCGCCTGCATATCGGGGAAGTCGAGTCCGTTTTTCACGAAATTCTATCGGATGTCGTTCATATTGACGTCCATGTCATAAAACCGACTCCCGAACGCAATTATTATACTTTGTTCACAACGGGCATGAGCTTTCTCCCCATGAATACGCCAGAAGATGCGGAAGACTTCGAATACGCGGAATTGATGATCTGCTTGCCGCCGGATTGGCCGCTCTCGCAAGAAGATTTGCAAAATCCGGACTACTATTGGCCTATTAAATGGCTGAAAATGTTGGCCCGCTTTCCCCATGACTACGACACTTGGCTAGGCTGGGAGCATACGATGCCTAATGGAGATCCCGCCGAGCCGCTATCGCAACAAACAGAAATGAGTGGAATCATTTTGTTGCCCCCCCTTGAAGTAGATGAAGATTTTCTATCACTAGAAATGGAGGATGGGCGGACCGTACACTTCTATTCCATTATCCCTCTCTATTCAGAAGAAATGGACCTCAAGTTGAAGTACGGTAGCGACCCGCTGCTGGATAAATTCGAAGAATACGGCATTAACGAGATTATCGATTTGAACCGGCACAATACGTGCAAAGCTGACTAGAAGTTTTGCAAAATAACAAGTGTGTTTCGATCGAAGATGACGGAAGCGGGTGGAAAGAGTAAAGCAACCTGATAGTTCATGAATTAGCGTAGGAGGCAGATATGGTAGATGAAAGGCATCTTATTTATTTCAAAGAACTCCTAGAAGGGAATGCTGAACTTTCTTTTCGGGCATATTTTTCAAATCATGAAGATTCTTTGCGTAAGCAATTTTCTCCGGCAAGATTTGCAAGACTAAAGTTTAAATCAATGGATGAAATAATAAAGATTCTTGACGAAGAAAAAGTATCCTACATCATTAATGTTCAGGCTGTTAGAAACGAGAAATATTTGGCGACATTTCATCCGGATGTATTGAATGAAAAAGGCAGGCTCAAGGAAGGATTCAAAGACACCCTATTTAATGGGACTGCTCACGATTTTAAAACTAAGGGGGAAAATGTAGCAGTACTTACCCTCCATACATTTATCGAATTCCCTAAAAACATCAATAATAAAAAGAATATAGAAAAGCTCGAAGATATCGAATATTTCGCCGAAACAGAATTATGGCTAGGAGATAGAAATCTTGGCCTCTTTTTACTGAAGGTGCTAGCATCTATTGAGTGTCAGTTCTCCGATGTAGATGATATTGTCCGTAGAGCAAAAGAAACTGTCACTAAGCACCAATCATTGAATGGAAACTAACTAACACCAGAACCAAAATTTAACCAAGAAAAGAAATAAAGCAAAAGGTGATGGCTGTGCAAATTAATAGAGAGTTAAGCCAAGAAAAGATTCTGAACTTCGACATCAGAAGAACAACTATTCTTCATTTATATATGAAAGAATGGGCTATGCCGGAGTATAGGGTCATAATGACAAAACCGGAGAATGGCATATATATTGAGATATATTATTTCCCATCCATTAATGATCAAACTCCTGCAAGATTCGCAACAGTCGGCCTATCTAATTCCATTCGAAAAAGTGGAACACCCACTGAGACTGAATGGATGTTAGCTATAACCCCCGATTTGGGACAAGAAAGCATGGATCGCATATTCTCCTATTTCTGCGACCTAATTGCCCATCATATTGAACATATAAAATCTTCCGAAGTACCACGAGTAATGACTGAGAGCGCACTCGCACCAGAGAATTGGACTACGAAAGCCCTTTTGATTGATGAACTAAGGGGCGAAAGTGAGGATTTAGAAGAAATAAAAATAGGTGAAGAAATCATTAGTGTCCTATGGGTAATACCAATTACTCATAATGAAGCAAGTATTATTTTACAAGAGGGCATAGATGCTTTTGATGCATACATAGAAAACCTTCACTATTCAATAATAGATCCCACTCGTCCTTATTAATTAGCAGTACACTGAGGAAAATAAGCTGAAGAGGATGGTGCACACTGTGAACAACAACATTACAGAAATCAATAGCCTAGAGAATTGGCAAAATGCTTCTTCTAAACGACGCGAAGATATTTGCAATTCGATACTAAATAAATTACCTGAAAGATTCAAACTTGCTAAACCATATGTTTTTAAAAACCCCCATAATGGTAATGAAATAGAAATACCATGTTTTTATGATGAGCTTTACGAAACACCTTTGAATTTAGTGTTTGGGGGAGACTTTATTTATGGTGCATCCGCTCAACATATGGAGAGCATCAGAAATATTTGCACCCCTAACGACTGGTCAATGATTTCTCAACTTATCCATCAATCTAAGGGTGATGAACATACTCGAATAGCCCCGTTCCTAATGAGCCGTTTCCCTGTTTACGAGTGGGTGCTGGAGGAGAATATCAATCTATCAAATGAGGAAGAAAGGCCTGATTTCTATAGCGAAGATGGCCCTTTCCCTACCTATGTTAACTTACAAGAAGCCGCATCTTTTTTAGAAAAAACCGGGTATAGAATGCCAAGGGATTGCGAGTGGGAATATGTCTCCAAGGAATTAAAGAATAATGTATTCATTTGTGGAGATGAAATTCCATCACGAGATTTATCCGATGACATTTGCCTTACACAGTTTGGTGATAGCAGGCTTAATAAGGCCGCTTCCAATATATTCGGCATAGCAGGTCTCGCCATCGCGGCATACACCCGCATTGGAGGAGTGAAGAACGAGATAATCGTTCGTGGAGGTGCTGCGGGATTTTACCCGTTTCAACACCCTTCGCAATGGGCTATGCTATTGACTGAACTGCAATTACCTCTAAAAAATATGCCTGGACAGTTAGCAGGCTTGCGGCTATGTCTCGACATACCAGAAATATAAACAGTGTTCCTGCTGAGTCGAAGTATTTTATGAGATGGGGAATGGTGATGATTGAACATAACAATCTTGAAGAATATCAAGATCCGGTCCATTACGATCTTGAATTTGACGGTGAAATGGACAAATATCAGTTCTATCTTGAGCTTGCTAGATCGAATCCTGGTGAAGTATTAGAACTCGCTTGTGGTACAGGCTTAACAACGATACCCCTGTCGAAGGCCGGCATTACAATGACCGGTGTAGATATCTCTTCAGAGATGCTCGCATATGCACGGTTAAAGGCGGAAGGGTTGACTGTTACTTTTATGGAAGGCGATGCCCGTACCTTCGAATCAGACAAGCGATTTTCGATGATTTATTTGACTGGTAATGCATTTCAGGCATTTTTAAGTGATCAAGATCAAATCGATTTGCTTACGACTGTTCATAAACATTTACAACCCGATGGAATCTTTGCATTTGAGACTCGTAATCCGGAGGGAACGGATTTATCCGATCAAGAGGAGGCAGAATGGGGATCATTTATTGATAAGGATGGGAATAACGTCAAGGTATCAGGCACACAATGTTACGATACGAGCCAGCACATCATGCATTGGGTCACGATGCGTGATTGGGGGTATAAGCGAACGACTTCCCGAATAGCTTGTCGGTTCACAGATCAGAATACGCTGCATTCTTTATTAACCCGTCTCGGCTTTCGTGTCGAACATCAATATGCTGACTGGGATAAAACGCCGTTCTCTCCGTTATCTTCATCTATCATTAGCGTTTGTAGGAAAGGTTAGGAGAGACGTAATATATTGCAATGAAAAATTGGAAATAGTTGCATTCCAGAAAGAAGTTCAGTATGATTTAACTGATAATGAATAGGTTTATGTGTGACTGGCGTAGCATGGGGGACCATGAGGGAGCACATAGATGACAACGGCCGTACGCCTGGGCAGAGGTAAGGGAGTGTATTTCCCTTGCCTCTTTCTTGTTTTTTTGTGACATTACTGATCTATTAATCTATGAAAAGGGGAATAAAACAACGATGCTGAACACAAAAAAGCTGTTATTGTTGGGCTCGGGAGAACTGGGCAAGGAAGTAATCATCGAGGCTCAACGCTTAGGAATCGACACGGTGGCAATTGACAGCTATGAGCATGCACCGGCTATGCAGGTTGCACACCGCCGTTACGTGGTCGATATGCTGGATGGGGAAAAGCTGCGGAGCGTGATCGAGCTGGAGAAGCCGGATTTGATTGTACCTGAAATTGAGGCTTTGGCTACGTCAGAGCTGGTGAAGCTCGAAGATGAGGGATATCGCGTAATACCGACCGCCAGAGCTGCGAAGCTGACCATGGACCGCGAGGGGATTCGCAGACTAGCCTCTGAGAAGCTGGGCTTGCCTACGGCAGGCTACCGATTCGCAGATACATACGAGGAATTTGTGGATGCGGTGCAACACATGGGCTATCCGTGTGTGATTAAGCCATTGATGAGCTCCTCCGGCAAAGGGCAAAGTGTCTGCCGCGGCGAGCATGATATTGAAGGTTGCTGGCAAACTGCCATGGAAGGCGGACGTGTGCAAAACGGCCGGGTCATCATTGAAGAGTTCATTACCTTCCAGTCCGAGATTACGCTGCTGACGGTTCGTTCAGTGAACGAAACAAGCTTCTGCCCGCCCATCGGGCACATTCAGGAGGACGGAGATTATATCGAGTCGTGGCAGCCACATTATATGACCGAACAGCAGCTAGAGGAAGCGAAGTCGATTGCTCAGGCTATCACAGATGAGCTCGGGGGCTATGGGTTGTTTGGTGTTGAACTGTTCCTGACGGCGGACAAAGTGTACTTCAGTGAAGTTTCGCCACGTCCGCATGATACCGGATTAGTCACCCTCGTCACCCAGAATCTGTCTGAGTTTGCGCTGCATGTCCGAGCTATCCTCGGATATCCGATTCCGGAGATTGAATTGATAACACCAGGAGCCAGCCGACCGTTGAAAGCGCCGCAAGCGCTGGAGGATTATAGGATTACAGGCGTTGAGCATGCTTTGGCCGTTCCGAGCACACAGCTGCGCATCTTTGGCAAGCCGGTAACTAAAGTAGGTAGAAGGATGGCGGTCGCCCTATCTGGAGCGGACACTGTGGAAACCGCACGTCAGCGCGCAAAGTTGGCACTGGATCAGCTGCAGGTGGAAAAAGCTTAATTCAAGTAGTTTAACAAACGTATCAAATAAAGAGATGGCGGTGTTTAGGATATTGATCCTTGCACCGTCATTTCTTGTTACTGGGACCGTTTATGTATTCTTCGAGTCCCTCCATTACTCTTTCAGCAATGAGGTTTCTTTCTAATTCCGCAATCACACACATCATTTGGAACATGGCTTTACTGTAGGGGTTCGTCAAATATCTATTTTATTTTTTTTATAATAAGCCCTTTACATACTATAGGGGGGTAGGGTATATTAATGTAAAATTAAGGAGGTGAGGCAATGTCGATGATTTCAGAAAATCTTAATCAAATCGTTGAAATCGATCCATGCAGCTCATAAGACGGTGCAAGATAAAGCCACCATTCAGATAAAGCAAGGAATACCCAAACAACAAGATTAAATCAAATCCAAGCCATGTGTACCATAAAAAATTCAAGAAGGGGAAAGGAATGAAACATGATGAGTTTAGAAGCTTTAAATGAACAAGTAAAAAGGGATCTTTCTTATCTTGCATTTGGAGGAGAGGACTGGATATCCCCAACCCATCATCCTGAGGGACATGTCTACGATACAGTTATTATAGGAGGCGGCCAGTGTGGCTTAGGTGTGGCCTTTGGGCTTTTGCGTGAAAGAATATCTAATATCCTTATCATCGACGAAAACGTTGAAGGATATGAAGGGCCATGGGTAACTTACGCTCGTATGATGACATTGCGTACGCTTAAACATTTGACATCCATTGATCTTGGAGTGCCTTCTCTGACTTTTCGCTCCTGGTGGGAAGCTCAATTTGGACCACAAAGTTGGGAGGACGTCGATAAGATTCCACGGAACGATTGGATGAACTATCTACGTTGGTATCGAAAGGTTCTTCATTTACCTGTTGTTAATGAGGTAAAGATGAAGCTTATTGAGCCTACAGGGGAAGATGTTTATCGACTGCATATTGAAGGAGCAGGAGCATCTTCTAATACATTACTGGCCCGCAAGGTTATCTTAGCTACTGGTATTCAAGGCGGAGGGGAGTGGCATGTACCATCTATGATTTCCGAAACATTACCTCGTCACCTCTATGCACACACCTCAGAAGACATTGACTTTAAGGCCCTAAAAGGTAAGAAGGTGGCCATTTTAGGCGGTGGGGCCTCAGCTTTTGATAATGCCAATTTTGCATTATCTGAAGATGTGGATTCGGCTCATGTGTTTGTTCGCCGTACGGAGATGCCACGCATTAACCCAATTCGAAAAATGGGGTTGTCTGGTCTAATTGATCGTTTTCATGTTCTATCTGATGCTGATAAATATTCCGTTATGGACCATTACTTTAAGCATCAACCTCCTACAAATGACACATTTGAACGTGCAGCTTCACATCCCGGTTTTGCATTACACTTAGGTGCACCATGGCTTGCCGTACAGCATGAAGTTGAGAAGGCTGTTGTCACTACTCCACAAGGTGATTTCACTTTTGATTTTCTAATCATCTCCACTGGTCTTGCGACTGATCATTCTTTACGTCCAGAGCTTAAGCTGTTCGAACACCATATTGCACGTTGGGGCGACTATTATCATGCACCTGATGAGATCGCCAACCATAGGCTTGATGCGTATCCTTACCTTGGCCCTGGCTTTACTTTCACATGCCGGGACAAAAAGGATACAAAGCTTCTTCATGGGCTCTTTGCTTTTAACTATTCCGCTTTAGTTAGCTGTGGTATCTCATCCTCTTCGCTTCCTGGAATGAGATATGGGATACCTAGACTCGTTTCAGCTGTGGCAGACCAGCTGTTCTCTGATAATCGTGAGGAGATTCTTAAAAACTTCTATTCTTATAATGAAGCCGAATTTGTAGGAGAATGGACAAAGACTTAATTTATGATTCAACGATTGAAGGGAGGATAGACAATTGGGAAAGGTCTTTACAAAATCGACGTGGGCATTACTATTATTAGTCTTTATTTGGGGTGGAAGTTGGCCGATCTATAAAATGGCTGTGCCTTATACGCCCCCGTTATTATTTGCAGGTATGCGTACATTGATTGGGGGGCTTATACTTGCAGCTCTCCTATATAAAATGAGAGACAGGATCAAATGGCGTGAAAATTGGTCGAAATATTGCATTTCCGCATTCTTGAATACGATTCTCTTTTTTGGGTTACAGACAGTAGGACTTAGTTATTTGCCAGGAGGACTGTTTTCAGTGCTTGTCTATTTTCAGCCCGTCCTACTTGGATTGTTTGCTTGGATTTGGCTTGGAGAGCACATGTCGCCGTTTAAAATCATCGGTATGATTATCGGATTTATTGGAATTGTAATTGTCAGTATGGACGGATTAACCGTTCATTTATCAATCATTGGCGTTGTCTTAGGGTTGCTTATGGCATTGAGCTGGGCACTTGGTGTGGTTTATGTGAAGAAGGTGAGCAACGAAGTAGATGCTTTCTGGATGGTGTCTTTGCAGTTTATTATTGGTGGAGTTATTTTAATAGGCACTGGATCAATTGTTGAAAGCTGGTCAGCAATTGAATGGAATGGTAAGTACCTTCTGGGACTCGGATACGGCGCCACTTTTGGCATTCCACTGGCATATCTCATTTACTATAAGCTTATTAATGCGGGAGAGGCAAGCAAAGTCGGTACATTCACGTTTCTTGTACCGATCATTGCAGTATTCAACAGTACGGTGTTTTTAGATGAACCGGTAACTTACCGCCTTGTCGTAGGGCTGTTATTAGTAGGTGTAAGTATTTATTTCGTGAATTATCGCGGAAAAAAGGTGAATGCTTCATTATTCAATAGAGCGCAGGCGAAATTTAATACGGAAAAGTAAAAGCGTAAGTTCTAGAGTAGCCAGAAATATTGTAGAACTTGGCACACCATGACGTTAGTACATTGAATTATCTGCTTACATCAACGGAAAAACACTACAAGGATGGATGCCTAACGTCATTATAGGTTGAAAATAAAAGTCTGTTTCCTAGTAATATCCCCTTTAAGTAGACACTCAAAAAAGACCGCATGTTATCATGTGGAAAAGAGTACCTTGAAGGGGATATTTTTTATGTCTAAAAAAGGACCAGTATTTCAACAGTATACGGATGACTTCAAATCAGAAAAACAATCGAGATTCCTCTAAGGTTACCGAACCTATATTCTTTTATAAAGTAGATACAACGTAATATTCGTTAAGAAAACTTCTAAAAAAAGACTGAATTATATACCGTCCAGTTGTATAAAAAGAGCCCTTGCATCCGTTTTGCGATTGCAGGGGCTCTTGCGTTTTAGATTACAGTCGACAGAATTAAATACCTTAGGTGAGCTGCCATGAAAGGGATATATGCTACAATTTGTTTTTCTGTAACTTTTCAAATAGGTTCATGCACTCTTCCAGTAAACGAGATTTTCTTTTGGCGCCAATGAGCCACCCAAATGAAACAGGGGTTTGATGAAAATCTTTCAGTTCAATAGGTACTATCTGCTTTTGCTGAACAAGAGGATGTTCAAAAAGAGGCCACCCTTACCGCGACGCTAGGTTATCTCAATGTGTATAAAGATGTTATCGCTATGATCGCTTCTGGACAGTTGGATGTCAAATCAATTATCACCAAAAAGATCGCACTGGACAACATTATTGAGGACGGCTTCCAAGCACTGACTACCGATAAGAGCCAAGCGAAAATTCTAGTTAGCCCTGAAATGTAAATATTAAAAAACACATGTAATTTAAAAAGCAGAGCACGGTAGCTATCGCCGCGCTCTGCTTTTCTATAGAGTCTTAAGGTCGCATGACAGCGAATTTATATATTTTATCGAATGAGTTTCTAAGGTAGCCGTAATGACAGCACTCGCGGCTCACATCATTGTTAAACTGTTTGAATAATTCTATTGATTTCTCACAAAGGGTTATGTTTAACTATAGATGTGAAATTGTATTTCTACTTTTTTCCTGCGAAAGGGGATGTTTTTAAATGACTGCTTATATGGTATTGGTGGTTTTAACTTAACCGAATATCGGGTGTAGTAAATTCCAATCTTTGATTATAGCTTGGAATGAGAAAAACCGGGAATATCACCCGTGTTTTTTGCTATGCCGTAAACAGTAACCTTTCGTGAATACTGCTGTTAGCGGGATACGATGATGGTCGTATCCCTTTTTGATTATAAGCCGACTTTTTGGCTTTTCGCCGCGAAACAGCAGCTTCTTAGGAGGCTGCTTGTTCGCGGTATTTTTATGCCCAAAAACAACTTTAGTTTATAGGGAAGGATCGGTTCAATGATTGATTTGAAACAATACGGCTATATCGAAGCCGAAACACCACCGATAGGTTTCATACCTGGAAGGGTTACAGAACTTCAGCGTGATCAATATACGGTCATCACCGAACATGGAGAAGTGACAGCTGTATTGAAAGGCGCGTTCTACCACACTGCGGGGACTCGGGAAGATTTTCCGTGCGTTGGCGATTTTGTATTGCTGCAATACAACGAAAACGGAGCTTCGCGCATTGCCAAATTGCTGCCTCGCCGCTCGAAATTTTCCCGTGCTGACTATTCGGGACACGCAGCAGAGTATGCCAAAACCATACTGGAGCAAGTCGTAGCAACGAATTTTGATTACGTATTTATCGTGTCGTCCCTAAACTGGGACTTCAAGGTCAGCCGTATCATGCGCTACCTGACACAGACACGGCAGAGCGGCGGCCAGCCTGTCGTAATCTTAACAAAAGCTGACTTGGCCCCGGATTTCAGCGCACCGTTAGCTGAGGTTCGGAAAACCGTTCCTGATGTGCCGGTACACGCAGTTTCTAGTCACACTGGGATTGGTTTAGACGGGTTGAGTGAATATCTGCAACCAGGTAAAACCGTGGTATTCCTCGGCATGTCCGGCGTGGGAAAATCCTCGCTGCTAAATGCCTTGATGAATCAGGAAGTGATGACTGTCAAGGCTATCCGTGAGATCGACAGCCGGGGCCGGCATACAACAACGCATCGCCAGCTTTTCATGCTCCCTTCCGGCGCGATGGTTATTGATACGCCAGGTATGCGTGAACTTGGGCTGTTCGATGCGGACGACGGGATCAGCGCGGGATTTAACGATGTGGAGGAAATATTCACACAGTGTCGCTTCAATAACTGCCGTCATCAGACGGAGCCGGGCTGCGCAGTTCTTGCAGCCCTTACTAATGGATCATTGGCGCCAGAGCATTGGGAGCGTTACCTTGTGCAGAAGAGGGAAAACAAGTTTGTGGATGATAAATCGAGGTATCTCATAGATAAACGGGCGTGGAAAAAGTCGATTACCATGCAACATAAGAGTAAAAAAGGAGGATACAAAAAATGAATAACGATGATGAAAGATTTGTAAAGCCCGAAATACTGGCGCTTGTTTTGAGTAAAATGCTCGACAAGACGATAATCCGCGCAGATTATCAACTCAAAGAGTTGCAGGGTGGGACAGTAGGAGATGTTCAGCTTGTAACAGGCATGGTTGAAACTTCCGATGGTGAAAATCTGCTGTATAAGGTGGTTTGGAAAACACAGAAAAAATTTGAGCGTTATGGTGATCCGAATTCATGGCGAAGGGAATATGACCTCTATTCATCGGATATCAAACAGCTTTTCTCCGATTCGTTCCGTTGTCCGGAGTGTTATCACGCCGAAATAAATGGCGATGAGATTCAACTGTGGATGGAATATATTGATGGTGTGTCAGGCTTACATCTGACCTCGGAAATGTATGAACATATAGCCGAGGAATTGGGGCGATTTCAAGGCAAGCTGTACACGGAACAACCAATCGTATTGCAGAATCTGCCCAATTTAAGCAAGGTTGAGTTTACGAAAAACTACTATCTGCGGTATCGGTCATGGAATGTTTTGTATGATTATATACGCTCCGATGACTGCGAAATTCCGAAGCACCTGTGTAAAATGCTCATAGACTTAGACAACAATGCGGACGAAATATTCAGTCGCATTGAAAAGCTACCAATCGTGCTTTGCCACAGAGATTTTTGGGTGGCAAACCTATTCTATTCGGACAGTAAAATCGTACTTATCGATTTGGATACCTCCGGATGGGGGTACATGGGCGAGGATATCGCGAGTTTAATAACGGATGAAGCGGACGTCTGTCATATGGTTGAATACTACCAAAAATGCATTCCGGCGTATTATAGGGGTTTTTCGGAATATGCGGATGTGTCCCATATCTCCGATCATTGTATCTATGAACTAATCCTTGCTATGTTCGGATACAGGCTTGTGGAGTGGTATAAATTCGCTGAGTCGCCCGAAGATAAATTATTGCACCTTACTACTTTGCAAAAAATCCATGAAATGAGAAATAGGTAGATGAATAACAAAAACAAATTCTTATTTCTCAAAGTCTGACGATTAACCAATTAGAAAATCGCGCTACATCAACAGCTCTAGCCTACAACTTTATTTACTTTCTACAAAAGTCGCTATTTGGGCGGCTTTTTTTATTGGACAGGGAGTTTGATTCATCCGGTGATTTGGTGTCAAACCGCCTTCCGGGGAGTGAGCCTGATTCACAAAGGGGGAGAAATCGGCGCCGTGATGGTGTCTACGAATATGGCAGGACGCGGCGTAGATATTCGGCTCGGCGGCGGCAACCCCACGCAAGCAGAGGTTGTCGCCAAGCTGGGCGGGTTGTATGTGATTGGTCTCATGTGAACGAAAGCGTGCGGATCGACGACCAACTGCGCGGGCGTTCCGGCCGCCAAGGTGATCCGGGAGCTTCCGTATTTTTCGTAAGTTTGGAGGACGAGTTGTTGCTTCGGTTCGGCATCAATAAAGCGATTCGCGCTCCTAGGCAGGATGAGGCTCTCGAAGAATCGGTGCTCCGCAGCCAAATTGCGCATATTCAGCGTTTTATTATGGGCCAAAACTTCCATATTCGTCAGGAACTGAACTGTTATTCAGATATGGTGGAGGATCAGAGGCGAATTCTATACGAGGAGCCGCTCGGAGGTTCGAATGATTCGGCAAAGTTTGAAGAGTTCGGGCTGAAGAGCCTTGCTTCCACTCGGTCTTATATTATCAACGATCAATACATCCAGAATAGGCGCAGCTCGTGGACCGCAGTGCCCATATTTGCTTTTTGGATTCGCAAGATGTTGAGTCCGGTATTCAAATGGGCGAAATTATGATCGAGAAGAATATGAGCAGACTCCTGTTATTAGGAGATTGCTCATATAATGTAGGAAACGGCCTGTGAGATTAGCAACGAGGGCAGGGGGCGATTCCACCTATGTCATCAAAATAAAGAACACGCTATTTTCAGAGTCTTCTTTATTTTTGATAGTGGATCGCGAGTAGAATGAATTTTAAATAAATATATGTTTATGTTTGTTAAGCTGCTGTTTCAATCAAAAGCGGAAATGCTTTTTTTTGTATAGGGCTCTTAATCTCTGGTATGGATGACCAAAAAAGAATTTTCCCCCTGTATTGTATAATAATCTCCCTATCGCAAGTGAAAGTTTAGCACTACTATAAGGGTAGGTTTCGATAACTTTCATGTATTTATGCTGTAACACTTTAATTAGTTACCGCTAAACCCTAGTTACGCGATTTGCAGCACCGAACTACCTGTATGATGAGCTGCTGTGATGTCAAGCCACTTTTTTAGTTTTACTGTAAGGATTTACAACCTACTAGAACCCGCACAATAGCAATAACCTGCCTAATTAACATGAGCTCGTCCAATAGGATGAGCTTACTAGCAACAAGATTCCACATATAAGCATGAGCTTGTCAGTCAACTTGCCCCCTCACAATCGCATGAAATTACCTATTCAACTCTGATCCCACACATAAGCATGAACTTACTTATTCCGTACGAACAGCTACATTGTCAAGCGTTTGTCACAGAATTACTTTTTTCAAAGGGCTGGATTGCTTCAGCTTGTTCTTTTCGTTAAGTCAGAGAAAGAACGTTCATTTTATCCAAAGACTACTCCATAAGGAGAGTGAATTCATGTTTAGAGAAATGCATAAGTCCAAAATTCACCGTGCTGTTGTGACAGAGGCCAATTTGAATTACGTAGGAAGCATAACCATCGATCAGGATATTTTAGATGCATCGAATATCTTGGAGAACGAAAAAGTGCAAATTGTCAATATAAATAATGGAGCCAGGCTAGAGACGTATGTTATAACCGGCCCAAGAGGATCGGGAATGGTTTGCTTGAACGGCGCTGCTGCCAGACTGGTGCAGCCTGGGGACCGCGTCATTATTATTTCTTATGCAATGATGGAGGAATCGATGGCCCGCACGTATCGTCCGCATGTTGTCATTATGGACGAGCATAATCGCATCGTGACGGAGGATTATCAGGAACTGCATTCCACAACGGTGTGATAAAACACAGAACGGAGGGCTGCCGACAATGAGAACCATCCGTAATTTGTCCAGCGTATTGCTGGAGCGCAAGGAAAATAATGCGGGAATTTTATTTTGCGAAAGTGGTCAGGAACGCTACTTGTCGTACAGCCAATTACATGCAATGGCGGGAAGAGCACTCCATCTGCTGCGCGAGCAGGGCCTTGGTCCAGGCGACTTTGCCGTCTTGCAGACGGAAGATAACGAGCGATTTATCCTTCTGTTCTGGGCTTGTGTGCTTGGAGGTATTGTCCCCGTACCTGTGACGGCTGCGCGTACAGACGAAGGACGCAAAAAGCTGATCCAAGTATGCAAGCAATTGAAAGCGCTTATATTTCTCTGCGATGAAGAGCTTTGGCCGGGAATTCAAGGCCACGCTTTGAAGCACGGAGAAGCGGAGGTGCTGGCCCAGCTCGAGTCTGGCAGAGTGCCAATTGCGGAGGTGCTTGTGGCGGCTGCCGATGCAGACCGGCCTATGGCGGAGCCGTATGACGCAGCCGAGACAGACACCGCATTCATCCAGTTTACATCGGGCTCTACCGGAGACCCCAAGGGAGTCGTACTGACGCATGGCAATCTTCTGTCGAACATGCGAGCCATTATCCAAGGGGCGCAGTCGACAGAGCGGGATTCTTCGCTAAGCTGGTTACCGCTGACGCATGATATGGGGCTCATCGGCTTTCATCTTTCGCCGCTGTTTTGTGGCATGAATCAGTTGCACTTGCCGACCTCGACGTTTGTGCTTCATCCGATGAAATGGCTGGAACTTACGCATAAGCATCGGGTGACATGCCTCTCTTCGCCGAACTTCGGTTATGTGCATTTTCTGCAGCACTGGAAGCCAGAAAGGGCGTCCGCATGGGATTTGTCTTGCGTCAGGCTGATTTTTAACGGAGCCGAACCGATATCGATCACTCATTGCCGCGATTTTTTGGAGGCGATGAAGCCGTACGGGTTAAAAGGGAATTGCATTTTCCCGGTATACGGGCTTGCTGAAGCGAGTCTGGCCGTGACGTTCCCGGGTACGGAAGAACTCCTAAATACCGTTAAGGTTGAGCGGCAATCACTCGCTGTTGGACAGCCTGTACGAATGGCTGCACAAGATGATCATGCCGTGATCGAGATCGTCGAACTGGGTTTCCCCGTACAAGAGTGCGAGGTGTGCATTTGTGACGAAGCCGGAAACCCTTCGGCGTCAGGCATCGTAGGCTTGATTCATATTAGAGGCCGTAACGTTACAAGCGGCTACTATAAGCGGCCCGATGTAAACAAGCAAACAATTTCCCCCGACGGATGGCTGAATACGGGAGATTTGGGTTTCTTACTGGAAGGGCGTTTATATGTGACCGGTCGCATGAAGGACGTCATTTTCGTCAATGGGCAAAATGTGTATCCGCATGATCTGGAGGCGTTGATTAGTGGCCTGAAAGGAGCCGAAATCGGGAAAACGGCGATTACCGCCGTTCAAGATGAGACGACCAAACAGGATGCGATCGCCGTTTTTATTCAACATCGAGGTAAGATCAGCGGATTTGTACCGCTGATGACCGAGGTGAAAAAACTGCTGAACGGATCAGCTGGTCTCGATGTTGTTTTTGTTGTCCCCGTTCGACGAATTCCGAAAACGACCTCCGGCAAAATTCAACGCTACCTATTGGCGGAGACGTTGCACGAAGGCGAGTTTGCCGATGTGCTTGCCGAACTGGCGGAACTGGAATCGTTGGCCGCGTCTACGCGCTGTGATGCGGAAGGCGACGATGCCTTGCGCGGAGATGTCGGCTTGGAGCCGGCCACAGAGACGGAGCAGCGGATCGTGTCCATCTGGCGCGAGGTATTGAATAAGGATTGCATAGGCCTGAAGGACAGCTTTCTTGAGAAAGGAGGCAATTCGCTCAAGGCGACCTATGCCGCGGCTAGGCTGCAAGAGGCGTTTGACGTCGAACTTACGCTAACAGAGCTGTTTTTGCATGATAAGGTGAGTGCGCTCGCCGCTTTGCTGGAGCAAAAGGCGCAGGAGGGTAAAGGAACTGCCACCACTGTTGCGCCGCCAGTGGCCAAAGCGGAGGAGAGGATGGTTTATCCGGCGACCTCGGCACAAAAGCGGCTGTTCATTTTGGAACAGCTAAATCCGGGGCTGCTCAACTACCATCTGTCGTTTGCGGTCCAGGTGAAGGGCCCTCTTAATATCGAACGATTCCATATGGCATGGCGGGCGCTTATCGAGCGTCATCCAGCGCTGCGGACGTCCTTTTATATGGAAGAAGGAAATGTGATGCAGCGCATCGATCAGGGGGGAGAGCCACCACTTGCCGTCGTTGACGGAAGAGGCTGGTCGGCGTCTACGCTGGCGCTGCGGCAGCGCAGCTTCCTGCAGCCGTTTCGTTTAGAGCAAGCGCCGCTGCTGCGCATGGAGCTTGTGCGCCTGGAGCACGAGTCCAACATGCTGCTGCTGGATATGCATCATATCATTACGGATGGAACATCGATGGGCATTTTGATGTCCGATCTTATGAAGTTTTACGAGGTGAACGCATCGGAGGCGTTATCCATTCATGGCGGGGATATAGCGCTGTGGGAGAAAGCGGGCCGAAGCGAAGGCTGGCTGGAGCGCCAGAAACTTTATTGGCGCGAAATCTTTCGGAATGGCGTGCCATCTCCGACGCTTCCGTCCCCCCTTCCAAGGCCGCATACGCCAAGCTATCGCGGGGCAATTGAGCGCTTCGAGCTGGATCCAGAACTTGCCGGATCGCTGCGGGCGTTGGCTAGACACGAAGGCGTAACGTTATACACCGTCTTGCTCTCGATTTATTATGTGTTACTCGCGAAATATACGGACGAATTGGACATCGTTGTCGGCACGGCAGCCGCGAGACGGGTGCGGCCGGAGCTGCAAGGCGTAGTCGGGATGTTCGTCAATATGGTTCCGATCCGCCTGCGTGGGGAAAGCGTTTTGCGTTTCGATCAGTGGTTGAAGCAGGTCAATGGAGAGGTACTGGCATCCATCGGCAATGGGGATGTGCCTTATGAAGAAATAGCCGAGCTGGCGAAAGTAAACCGGGAATATGGGCGAAATCCACTGTTCGATTCGGTGTTTACGCTGCAAAATATGGAGCTACCTGAATGGCGGAGCAAGGATGTCGTTTATACACCCCAAGCGATAGACAGCGGCTCCGCAAAGTTCGACCTGACTTGGGAGTGCGCGGATAACGGCGTTAGTATCGCATTTACGCTAGAGTATGCGCTGGATTTGTACGATGAGTGTGCCGCCTCGCAATTGGCTCGGCATTATGTAGCGCTGGCGCGGGCAGTTGCCGCGCAGCCTCATGCGACGCTTGGCGAGCTAGAACCTATCGCTGCGCAAGAGCAGGAACGGCTGCTCCGCCTTGGCCGTTCATTCGCCACACTGCCGCAGGAGTTGTCGCTGCACAGGCTGTTTGAACGGCAAGTGGTGAAGACACCGCGGCAGATTGCCGTTGAAATGGGCGAACGGGCGTATACTTACAGCGAGCTGAACGAGCGTGCCAACCGCTTCGCGCGAGCGCTTATGCGTTGCGGCATCGCGCCGGGGGATAAGGTGGCATTGCTGTTGGGTCGCTCGCCCAATATGATTGCGGCAATATTGGGAGTGCTGAAAGCCGGAGGCGTCTATGTGCCGATTGACCCGCAATATCCCGAAGAGCGGATTTTGTTTATGCTGCAGGATACGGAAGCACGGGTGATCGTGGCTACGGCTGCGACGATGGAGATGGTTGCCCGGATTGCTGAAGACAGCATAGATGTCATCGATATGGATGAGCTCGATACGAGATGGGCTGGCGAGTCTGGCCATGATCTGGACATCGATGGCTCGGCAGACGATCTCGCTTATATCATGTACACGTCTGGCTCGACTGGCAAGCCGAAAGGGATTATGACAGCGCATCGCAATGTGTCTCGGATTGCCGTTCATACCGATTATGTAAGCATTTCGGAAAATGATGCGTTGTTGCAGCTATCCAACTACGCCTTTGACGGTTCAACGTTCGATTTGTACGGAGCGCTGTTGAACGGCGCGAAGCTTGTGTTGGTAAGCGAAGAAGAGGTTGCCGACGTATTGCGGCTGACCGAGCTGATTGAGGGCAGAGGCATTACCGTATTCTTTGTGACGACGGCGTTGTTCAATACGCTGGTCGATCATGGGCTGGATTCGCTGCGGGGCCTGCGTCATATTTTATTTGGCGGAGAGCGGGCTTCCGCGCCGCATATCCGCAAAGCACTCCGCGCACTTGGACCGAGCGTGCTGCTGCATGTCTACGGACCTACGGAAACGACGGTGTTTGCTACCTGCTATCCGATCACGGAGTCATGGGACGAACAAGAAACGGCCACCGTGCCGATCGGTACGCCGATCGCGCGTTCAGAAACGCTGGTGCTGAATAAGCAAGGCCAATTACAGCCGGACTGGGTGCCAGGCGAGCTGTGGATTGCAGGCGACGGTGTCGCATCCGGCTATGTGAACTTGCCGGAGCAGACCGCTTCGAAGTTCCGGCCGCATCCGTTCCGGGAAGGTGAAACCGTGTATGGAACCGGTGACCTTGTACGCCGATTGCCTGATGGGAATTTGGAGTTTCTGGACCGGGTCGACAGCCAGGTCAAGCTGCGGGGTTACCGGATAGAATTGGGCGAAATCGAAAGCAGGCTGCTGGATTGCGCGGGCGTCAAGGAAGCATTTGTGACGCTTATCGAGAATGACGGCACGCGATATTTATGCGCTTATATCGTTGCGGATCAAACCGAAAGGCAAGCAAGCGTTCTGAGCCAGCTGACAGGTAAGCTACCGGCATTTATGATTCCCGCCGCGTTTGTGCAGTTGGAGAAGCTGCCTTTGAACGCAAACGGCAAGGTGGACAAAAAACATCTGCCCGCGCCGGAGCGCACGGCCCTATATGAAGCGCCCGCCACAGATACAGAAATCCTTGTCGCAGGATTGTGGCAAGAAGTGCTTCATGCGAAGCAGGTTGGCGCGCTTGATCACTTCTTTGAGCATGGCGGCCATTCCCTGAAAGCCACCGCATTGACCTCGGCCATCTACAAGCATTGCCGAGTGCGCATGCCGCTTCAGGAAATTTTCAAGCTGCCGACGGTCAGAGAGCAGGCTGCCTGGATCGATAGGGCTGCCAAGGAAGTGTACGAACCTGTTGCAGACGCGCCAAAAGCCGCATCATATCCGCTCAGCCCGCCGCAGCGGCGCATGTTTTTGGCGGAAAGCATGGCTGATATTGGACTAACCTACCATATTCCGCTTGCGCTTAAACTGTCGGGTGCGGTGGATGAAACCAGAATCGGGTCAGCACTTAGGGAATTGATCGAACGGCATGAGCCACTGCGGACCTCCTATCATTGGATCGACGGCGTTCCGGCCCAGACCGTGCATAATTCGGCCGATTTTATTCTGCAAACGGCGGAGCTCGCGCAGAGGACGCTGCAGGAATTCATGAGCGAGTTTTTCCGGCCGCTCGAACTTTCCGCTGCGCCGCTGCTAGCCGCATGTTATTGCCGTCCCGAATCAGAGGGAGTAGAAACTTATCTGCTGCTCAACATCCACCATATCGCGGCGGACGGCATATCCGTCAAGCTGCTGCTGGAGGAGTTAACCGCTTTGATCAACGGTGCTGAACTTGCGTTGCCGGCTCTGCATTACAAGGATTATGCCGTTTGGCAGGAGCGACAGTCCGACTCGGAACGAGCAAAGGCAAGCCGTGCGTTTTGGACGGAGCAGCTTGCAGAACCGCCGACGCCGCTCGATATGCCGCTGGATCGGCCGCGCGGCGATCGTCAGACATTTGCGGGAGATACGTATACCTTCCACATTCCGGCTGCTCTTGCCACGCGGTTGAAAGAGACGGCCGCAAGCGCCGGAGCGAGCATGAACAGCCTGCTTTTTGCGGCTTACGCGCTGCTGCTCAAGGGAACGACGCATCAGTCGGAAGTTACAATCGGTTCTTTGGCGGCAGGACGAACGCATCCGGACACAACCCGGATGATCGGCATGTTCAACCAGTTTCTGCCGATTCGGATGCGGGTGGCGGATGAGCTGCCAATCCAAGCGTTTGTCAGAGAGACCCATGGGCGATTGCTTGCCGCATACGAGCATGGAGATGTCAGCTTCGAACACATGATGGAAGCGGCCCGGTATCCACATGACCCGTCGCGCAACCCGTTGTTCGATACGATGCTGATCGTTCACAACCAGTTTGAGGACGAGAAGCTGGCGGCGCGCGGCGACGGCTGGAGCATGGAGCCTTTGCCCGTCAGCCACGGAACATCCAAGCTGGACTTCAAGCTTGATCTGTATAGCGATGGCGAAGGTGGTCTTCGGGCGGAGTTGGAGTACAATACGGGATTGTTTCATAAAGGCACGATGGAGCGGTTGGCGGATAGGCTGATTTACATTTTGGAGCAAACGACCAGCTGCCCCGACCTGATCTGTGGCGACGTCGCAATGACGACATCTGCCGAAGAAGCCGCCTTTACGGCATGGAATGATACGGGGCATCCGTACCCAGCAGAGAAGACGATTCACGGATGGTTTGCCGAGTCCGCCCGGCGATGGCCTGATCGGACGGCAGTGCGGTCGGCCGAAGGCTCGCTGACGTATGGGGAACTGAATGAGCGTGCCGAATGCATGTCTGCCGTGCTAAGAGGCAAGGGGGTTGCGGTCGAAACGATTGTGCCGATTGCCGCCCAGCGCTCGTTGTCCATGATGATTGCGATCATGGCGGTGCTCAAGGCGGGAGGGTCCTATTTGCCGATCGACCCGGAGCATCCGTCTGAGCGTATCCGAAACATTCTGGAGGATAGCGGGGCCAGGCTGCTTCTGGCGGGGGCCAAGTGGGTTCATATTCTTCCGGACTTTCAGGGAGAAACGCTCGATCTGGACGCGCTTGCGGCTGCCGCCGTATCGGAGCTGCCGAAGGGCGAAGAAGAAACGGACCTGTCGCCTCAAGCGGGCCCCGAGCATTTGGCGTATGTCATTTATACGTCAGGCTCCACCGGCAAACCTAAAGGCGTTATGGTGGAGCACCGTGCAGCGATCAACCGGCTGAACTGGATGCAGACGGCTTATCCGCTGAAGGAGCACGACGTTATTTTGCAAAAAACGCCGATAACGTTCGACGTTTCCGTATGGGAGCTGTTCTGGTGGAGCTTTGCCGGCGCTTCGCTTTATTTGCTGGAGCCCGGCGGGGAGAAGGAGCCGTCGGTCATGCTGCGCACGATTGAAGAGCAGGCGGTTACGGTTATGCATTTTGTCCCGTCCATGCTAGGTGTCTTCTTGCCCTATGTGGTGGACAGCGGAAGAAACGGTGAGCTTTGTTCCCTGCGATACGTATTTGCGAGCGGCGAAGCGCTCAAGCCCGCGCATGTCGCAGGTTTTTACAGCCTGATGGAGCGTGGCGGCGGCCAATGTAGGCTCATTAATCTGTACGGTCCGACGGAGGCAACAGTCGATGTCAGCTATTACGATTGCCCGGACACCGGAGTGGGTACGATTCCGATCGGCAAGCCAATCCATAACATCAGGCTTTACATTGTGGACGAACGGATGAGACCGCAGCCGATCGGCGTGTCCGGCGAGCTATGCATCGCGGGTGCGGGTCTTACGCGAGGATATCGCAACAGGCCGGATTTGACGGAGCAAAGCTTTGTTCCTAATCCATTTGCCGCAGGAGAGAAGCTGTATCGTACAGGCGATAGAGCAAGGTGGCTACCGGACGGCAATATTGAATATTTGGGACGCTTTGACCATCAGATCAAGCTGCGCGGTCTCCGCATCGAATGCGGCGAGATCGAGCACGCGCTGCTCTTGCAGGTGGAAGTTCGCGATGCTGTGGTGACGGCGGTGATGGACCATGCAGGAGAGCCGGCGCTTTGTGCATATTTCGTGACAGCGGATGGAGAGGCTCCGGAGGAAGCTAGCCTGCGGGCCGCACTTAAGGAACTGCTGCCGGAGTATATGATTCCTTCGTATTTTGTTGCTATGGAAGCGTTTCCTCTGAGTTTGAGCGGTAAAGTCGACCGCAGCCGCCTGCCGCAACCCCAGTTCGCTAAACAGGAGGCTTGCGGCGAGATGCCGGCTACGCCGACGGAGCAGCGGCTGGCCGAGCTTTGGCGGGAGGTGCTCGGTCTGGCCGCAAGCGGGCCAGACGACCCGGTGGCGATCGGGAGAGAAGCCCATTTCTTCCAATTGGGCGGCCATTCTTTGCGCGCCGCACAGCTTGCAGGCTTGATCGAGCAGCGTTATGGAGCGGCGTTTGCGATGAAGGATGTGTTCGACGCTCCTCTGCTGCGGGAAATGGCGGCCCGCATCGACAGCGCAGCTCCAAAGCAGGCTGCGGTTATTGCCCGGGTGGAAAGTCGGTCGTTCTACCCGTTGTCGCTCGCGCAGAACAGACTGTTTGTGCTGCAGCAGCTTTATCCCGACAGCACGGCCTACAATCTTCCGCTCGCTCTGAACCTGACGGGCAAGCTTGATCAGGACAGGCTTCGGGAGGCGATTCAAGGGCTGATTGACCGCCATGAACCGCTGCGTACCAGCTTTGACTGGGCAGACGGCAAGCCGGTTCAGTATGTTCATGAGCGGGTTTCGTTTAAACTCGCCGTGCATGCCTTGATGGATGCCACAGACTTGAATACATTTGCGCGTGCGGTCGTCCGCCCGTTCGATTTGCAAAAGGCTCCGTTAATTCGGGCGTTTCTCGCGACGGACGGCGAAAGTCGGCATACGCTGCTGCTGGACATTCACCACATCGTCGCCGATGGCGTGTCCATGAATGTGATGGCGCGCGATTTTGAGCAGCTGTATCGTGGCTGCTCCTTGCAGCCGCTGCCCATTGACTATAAGGATGCCGCCGTTTGGCAGCAGGAGTGGATGGCTTCAGAGGCGAGAAAGCAGCAAGAGCAATATTGGACGTTCCAGCTAGCAGGTACGCTTCCTACACTACAACTGCCGACCGACTATGCGCGTCCTCCTGAACAAAGCTTCGAGGGCGCCAAGCTTGCGCTGCCGATCCCGACAGTGCTTGCTGAAGGGATTGGAGCGGCGGCAGAGCAATGGGGCGTTACGCCATTTCATATCTGGCTTACCGCCTACCATACGTTATTGCATCTGGTGACAGGGCAAGACGATCTTATAGTCGGCACGCCGACCGCCGGCCGTTTCCATCCTGCAACCGAGTCTCTCGTCGGCATGTTTGTCAATACGCTGCCGATTCGCAGCAGGCCATCCGGAGAACTGTCATTTAGAGCGTTCGCTGAGCAGCTCAAAGAAACCGCGCTTGCGGCGCTGGACAACGGCTTGCTCCCGTTTGAGCATATGGTGACTATGCTGGATGTTCCGCGCGACCTGAGCCACAATCCGCTGTTTGACACGATGTTTGTCATGCAGCATATGGAGGCCGGACAAGCCGTGGCGGGCGCCATGCAATTCGAGGTGCAAGTGCCAGACAATCGCGTATCGAAGCTGGACTTGACGTTTGAGATTGCGGATCAGGGCGCAAAAGGCGCAGCCTTGACGATCGAATATGCGACTGCGCTGTTTAAAGAAGACAGCATACGCAGAATGGCGGAATGGTATTTCCGTATTGTCGGCCTTACACTAGCCGAGCCGGAACGACCGCTCGGAGAGATCGGACTGCTTGACGCCGCGGCGGCGGAGAAGCAGAGCGAAGCATTCAATCTTACGTCCGCGCCGTATGCAAGCGACGATACGGTAGAGGTTTACCTCGAAAGACAAGCGGCGGTAACACCTCAGTCCGTTGCAGTTGTGGCAGAGGACGGAGCGTTGACCTATTCGGAATTAAACCGGAGGTCGAACCAACTGGCGCAGGCACTCAGAAAGCAAGGCGTCATGCGCGAGGAGCGCGTGGCCGTCGTGATGGATCGTAGCCTGGAGATGATGATTGCAATTTTTGGCGTGCTAAAGGCGGGCGGAGCTTATGTGCCTATTACACCGGGCTTGCCGCCGGAGCGAATCCGCTACATGCTGGACAACTCCGGAGCCAAGCTTGTCTTGACGAAAGGCAAAGCCCAGGAAGGGCTAGAGATGTTCCTACCATCTATAGACGTTCATGCTATGGACGTTCATGAAACGATGGCGCAGGAGTGGGACGACTCTCCTGTCGAAAAGCTGCATGATTCACGTTCACTTGCTTATGTGCTCTACACTTCGGGATCGACCGGGCAGCCAAAAGGCGTCATGATCGAGCATCATTCCGTCATCAACCGGATTGGCTGGATGCAGAAGCATTACGGTCTGGACGCAAGCGGAGTCATTATGCAGAAAACGCCGATTACCTTCGACGTATCGGTCTGGGAGCTGTTCTGGTGGAGCTTTGCCGGGGCAAAGCTAGTCCTGCTGCTTCCGGGCGGTGAAAAGGACCCCGCGCTTATGCTGGACACGATCGCGCGGCATGGCGTAACAACGATGCATTTTGTGCCATCCATGCTGCATCTGTTCCTGGAGCATCCCAGCTTGCTAAGCGGTGAGGTAAGGCTCAAAAGCCTGAGTCATGTGTTCGCCAGCGGCGAAGCGCTAACTGCAGATCAGGTGCGACGCTTCCGTGAGCGGATCGGAGTTCCGTTTGATGCTAGGCTTGTGAACTTGTACGGCCCGACTGAGGCGACGGTTGATGTTTCCTATTACGATTGCTCTGATGGCGATATTCCGATCAACGATACTTGGCTCAATGTGCCGATTGGCAAGCCGATCGACAACATCTCGCTTTATATCGTGAGCGAAGCGATGAAGCTCCAGCCTGTCGGCATTGCCGGGGAACTGTGCATATCCGGCGCCGGACTGGCGCGAGGTTATATCAGCCGACCCGATTTGACGAAAGAAAAATTCGTTGATAATCCGTTTGCGGCGGGAAGTCTAATGTATCGGACAGGAGACCTTGCCAGATGGCTGCCTGACGGAACGATTGAATATTTGGGCAGAATCGACCATCAAGTAAAAATAAGAGGCCAGCGCATCGAATGCGGGGAAATCGAGCATGTGCTGCTCAGCCATCCGGCGGTTGTGGAAGCGGTGGTCATGAAGCGGGACGCTGTAAGCGGGAGCGAATATTTATGCGCGTACATCATTTGCTCCGAACCTGTGGGCCATCAGGAACTAAGGGATTTTGCTGCGCTGCGCCTGCCAGATTATATGGTTCCGCGAACCGTGGTGGAACTGCCAGCCATGCCCCTGTCTCCAAACGGAAAAATCGACCGAAAGGCGCTGCCGGAGTCGGAGCTGGCGGCGGATAGCGTCACTCCGTTTGTCGAAGCGGCAAGCGATATCGAACTGGCGATTGCCACCGTATGGCGCGAAATCCTGCAAAGGGAAGACTTCGGCATCCATCATCGTTTCTTTGATGTTGGGGGAGAATCGCTGCTGTTGGTGCGGGTGCATCAACGGCTGGAGGAGTTGTATCCCGGCGCTCTCGGCGTAACGGATTTGTTTAACTATCCAACGATCGCATCGCTTGCAGCGTATCTGGAGTCGAAAAATCGCGAGCTCGCGAACTGGAGCTGGAGCGGTCTGCCGATGGCAGAAAACTGCCTTAGTAGCGGCTATGTTGCAGAGCGTATCGACAGCGTTCAATTCCAACTGGACAGGGCCGTTGCGGAAGGGCTTGCGGAACTTGCAGCATCCCGCTCGGTGACCGTTGAAGCAGTGGCGTATGCCGTATATCTGTACTTCTGGCGCGGCGAGTCTGGCAGCAATCTGCTTGTGCTTCCGGCAATGACGGACAACGGGCTGATTGCCACGAAGGAAATTGACTTTACGGAGGTACGCGATTTCGATACGCTGCTTCTGCATGCTGCCAAACGGGTGAGCGCGGGAGAGTGTTATACCGTGCGGCAAATCAGAAAGCAGCCACAAGCCGAAGCCGGATTTGCATTGTTCCCGTTATTTGCAGGAGCAGCGCAGCACGGATTCAAGGAGCGGGAGGCACTATTGGAACGATTCGATGTTGTGCTGTATATGGCTGGCACTGCCGCACCAAGTGGGTCGGAAGGGTCAGAGCTTAGCGGGGTATGGACGTACGACGCCCGGCGCCTCGGTAAGAAGGCGGTGCTGGATTGGGCTTCCGCTTATCTGGAGCTGCTCTCGAGCGTGGTTGAGCAGTATCGTGCTGTAGCCGACAGGGCCGAATCAGGAGCGTAGCATGGACCAAACCGGGTTGCGTCCGACTTGAGCATACATCTATCCAACCGAAGTGCTTTGTAAAAACCACATCGAAAGCATAAGCTTCGGTGCTGAATGTCCAACTTTTTAAACACGCAATGCCAGAAGAAGAAAGGAGCTTTCCTGTGAAAAAAGTATTGTCCGTGATAGGGAATATCGCGCTTTATCTCGGCGTCTTTTATGCGCTGCTCTACCTGCTTCGCTCTACTTACAATTACGAAGCGACGCTATCCTTCGCCAAGTTTCTGGATCGCAACCCGGCCATGTTTATGGTTGTTCTATTCACGTTGATTACGCTTGTGTACATGCTCATCTTTCGTATCAAAGGCTGGATCTGGCCCGATGCGGAAAAAAATCTATTCCGCGCTGCGGGTTTCAAACGGCTGAGCGCCTCACGCGCCTTGCTGATGATTGGCCTAGGTCTTGCCGGAAGCTTGTTCAGCATCGGCCTTATCGTCATTGACGATATTGCGCAGCAATTTCCATCCATTCCCGCACTGGTCGACGATCTGATCAGGGGGGATTCGATCTGGTACGTCATTCTGGGCGCTGGTTTGATTGGCCCGGCATTTGAAGAAATATTGTTCAGGGGCCTCATTTTTAGGGAGTTTCGCAGAGTTGTGCCGGTATATGCGGCCTTGGTGCTGCAAGCCGCGGCTTACGCCTACTTCCAGCCGAGCGCGGCGCTTTCGGTCATCAGCATCGGTTCGGGTCTGATTTACGGGGTGCTTTATTTGCGCACCGGGTCGCTGTGGGCGCCGATTCTGGTACAAAATACGGCCATGGGCACAATCTTTCTATTTAAATACATCGGGTTCTATGAATGGTTTGACAAGCTAGGCGATGTTTCACTGTATATCATTACAGCGCTCTGTCTGGCTGCGTTGATTGGAGGTTCCGTCTATGTCTGGCGGACCTCCAGCAACGGCGGCATCGGCGCACGCGCGGATCAAGCAATGACGAATGACACGCCGCCGATAGCACAAAAGGGGGTCTGACCGCATGAAGGTGTGGGGAATGATGTTGGCTCGCGTTGCCGTTGTTATCGGCTTGTATTTTGCATGGTTTTTTACCGTGACGACATTATTTTTCGATTATGTGTATCCCACAAGCACGTGGTTTGAACAGAACACGGTAACCGTCATTATTTTGAACGATATAGTAGGTTTGCCGCTCATGGTGCTGGCCTGGAGGTTTATATTCAAAGAAAATCTGTTTAAGGCGGCCCAATTCCGCCTGATGGGTGGCAAATCGGTGGCGATCGCTCTATGGATCGGGTTTGGAGCCGGCCTGTTTACGGTCGCATTTTCCCGTCTTCCCATGATTGCATCCGACAAGTACCAGTTCCGTGAATTGTTTGATTACTTGAACCGCGCGGAATGGTATGTATTTCTGGTTTTCCTGATTCTCGGAAATATTTACAAGGAGACGTTGTTCAGAGGTATTCTGATGAATGAGTTCAGACGCGTGCTCCCGGTCTGGATCGCAATTGTGATTCAGGGCGTGTTGTACGGAGCGTTGTTCTTTTTCGGAGACATTCCGCTGTCGCTGTACGGTTTTCTCGGTGCGGTTATATTTGCGCTCTTGTATGTCTGGTTTAAATCCATCTGGGCGCCGATTGCCGCGCAAGTCGCCTGTCAGGGCAGCCAGTATCTGCTTTGGCATTACGGGCCTGAGACGACGGACGTCACCGTCATGTCCGTCGTGATGGCTATGGCGGCCGCCATGATTGCGGTTGGCATATTCCTTGCGCTCAAGCATCGCTCTCCGATCTCCGCGCCACTACCTTCCAAGGCGGTGACGTCGACATGAAGGGATTACGAATAGTGGGAAATACCGTCTTATATTTGGTCATTTATGCGGCGATTGTGATGCTTGTCAATCAAGTGCTCTTCAACTGGGTCGGCGATCCCGGGCTGAAAGACTGGATAAAAGGCAATTCCGGCATTGTGCTGATTGTATCCAATATCATCGTGCTTGCTGTCTATCTTCCGCTGCTGCGCTGGCAAAAAATTTCGCTGAGGGATTTGGGGTTTGTTCCTGCGCGAAGTGGATCATTGCTGCTATCCGCAGGGACGGGCATCTGGCTCGGCTTGTTTATCGCCGCGTTTACCCATCTTCCGTGGATAAAAGTTACATTTCCGGCTATTTCAAATCTGGTCGATTTTGTCGCCGGGGGCAGCCTGATCATTTTTGTGCTAGGCAGCTTGCTGCTGGGGTCTTTGCTTGAGGAATGGCTGTTCAGAGGAATGCTGTTCCATACGCTCACTCAACGCCTTTCGGTTCTGTGGACGGTTCTGCTCCAGGCCGTATTGTTCGGCGCGGTATTTATGAATGTGACGGTTGGCGCATTTGCGGCGCTGGGCGCGATCGTATACGGTGCCGTTCGCGCCGGATCGCATTCGCTTTGGGGTTCGCTTGCGGCCCATGTGTGCAGTACAGGTACCTTATATATCGTACTGCAATGGGCAGGTGATTGGAAATCCGGTACGCTTGGATTATTAGCTCTGATCAGCGGACTCGGCATCGCGGTACATGTGTTGCTGCTGCTGCGTGGGAGCGGCGGGAATGCGGTAAAAAAACAGGCCGTCAGAGATTCCATTACTAACTAGGAGGGGGAGGCGCCATGTTTCAACTGGATTTGCTGGATACCAAAAAAGACACATCAGGGAAGAAGGGGCGGAGCGGGGGCTCCGTCTCCAATGTTTCCCTCAAGGATATTGCGATTGTCGGGATATCCGCCAAGCTACCGCGCGCTGAATCCCATGATGCCTTCTGGGAGCTTCTACGGAGTGGTAAGGACCTGGTAGGCGAGTTTCCGGATTCCCGGAAGGAGGAATTGAAACCGTATTTGCGCCGCATGGAAGCACAATACGGATCCGTTTCCTTTTTTGACGGGGCGTATATCGAAGATATTTCAGGTTTTGACTATTCTTTTTTCCGGCTTTCGCCTAAGGAAGCTTCGCTGATGAGTCCGGCACAGCGCCTGTTCCTACAGACGGCTTGGGGCGCGCTTGAGAATGCGGGGTACGGCGGAGATGCGATGCATAGTTCGCGCACCGGTGTCTTTATCGGCTATAACGGTGACGCGCTGCATGATTACAAACGAATCATCGAAGCCCTGGACCCTGAAGCCTTGTCCATGGCGGCGCCCGGCAATCTGAGCTCCATGATCCCGAGCCGGATTTCGTATTTGCTTAATTTGCGTGGACCGGCAATCAGCGTGGATACCGCCTGCTCCTCCTCGCTAGTAGCGGTCCATCTGGCATGCCAATCAATTCGCAGCGGCGAATGCGAGGCGGCGATTGCCGGCAGCGTCAAAATTAACGTGCTGCCATTGGATACCGGCATACGGCTTGGCATCGAGTCAAGCGACAACCGGGCCAAAACGTTCGACGACTCGGCGGACGGAACGGGCATCGGCGACGGCGTGATTGCTCTGCTGCTGAAGCCGCTGTCCCGTGCGCAGGAAGATGGCGACCCCATTTATGCCGTCATCAAAGGCAGTGCGATCAATCAGGACGGCAGCTCGGTTGGCATTACCGCGCCGAACGCCCTCGCGCAGGAAGATGTCATTGCGCGCGCATGGCAGGACGCGGACATTGATCCCGAAACGATAACGTATATGGAGGCGCACGGCACGGGAACCTCGCTCGGGGATCCGATCGAAATCGACGGCCTGACGAGGGCCTTCCGAAGATATACCGATAAACGACAATTTTGCGCCATCGGCTCGCTGAAAACAAATATCGGCCATCTCGACCATGCCGCCGGCATTACAGGGCTGCTCAAGGCGATCCTGTCGCTTGCACACAAGCAGCTTCCGCCAACGCTTCATTACCGCTCGCCAAATCGCAACATTTCGTTTGTGGATTCGCCTGTTTATGTCAATGATGAGTTGACTCCATGGGACACGGACGGTGGAGCAAGAAGATGCGGAGTAAGCGCGTTCGGCATGAGCGGGACCAATTGCCATGTTGTGCTGGAGGAGGCTCCCGCCAGGCTACCTTCGGGTCATTCCGACAGAGTGGAGCTGTTCTGCTTGTCCGCGCACAGCATGACGGCACTGGAGCAACTCGTGCTGCAGATGCGAGACTGGACTCAACAGCATCACGGTGATGAGAGCAGCAGTCTGGCCAACCTTTGCTACACCTTGGCCGTCGGCCGGGGAGCCCATCGTTATCGCTTGGCGATTGCAGTAAGCAGCTGGGAAGATCTTGCCCAGACCCTGCATGCTGCAGTAGAAAGCGGCCTTACCGACCTTGCGCTGCCGAACGTCCGCTTCGGGATAGCCGATTCGGCTACGAAAGGAAATATGCAGCAGAAACCCGTTCCAAACGAACGGGAAATGGAAGCGCTGGAGCTAGGCCAACGGTACGTGAGCGGATACGAGATCGACTGGAAGGCGATCTATCGGGGACAACGCCGCCTTCGGATGTCGCTTCCTACGTATCCATTCGATGCTCATCGTTGTTGGGTGGAGGAGGCGCGTGCTGGAGCAGTACTTCCTACGCCATTTGCGGCCTGGAACGGAAATTCGCTCGGTGGAGATATTCCCGAGGAGCTTCAACAAGAAATGAACGAGACGTTTGCCAGATGGCAAGCCGCACTGCAGCGGAGCGGCGGGATGACGAGTCAGCGCCGCCAGGGCATTGCGTTAACTGGGGAGCGTTCCGGTCTGGAATGGGAACAGCATGTCGCAGATGTCTGGGGAGAGCTGCTTGGTTATGATGAATTGCCTGCGATGGCTAGGTTTTATGAGTTGGGCGGAGATTCCATAATTGCACTCAAAATTGTAAACCGGCTCAGCGAGCTTGCGGGTGTCCGCATTCAGGCGGCGGATTTACTGGGGCACGCGGATTTGCCTTCATTCACAGCCCTTATCGAGCGGCGAATCAGGGAGAGCGGCGCGGCGACAGCGCAAAGAACGAACGCCCAACATGATGGGCAAGGGGCGGACGTTGGGAACGGCGGACACGAGGTGAATGGCGGTTATGATGGGCAAGTGTCCAACAGGGGTTATGGCAGGCAAGCGGTGGCTGGTGGTGTTGGCTTCAGCGAGCATGTCAGGCCGTTGACCAGCCAAGCGTCCGGCGCATTGGCCGACGATAGGCTTGAGCCGATTCCAAAGGCCGCCTCGCAAGAGTATTATCCGGTTTCATCGCCGCAGAAACGCATGTATTTGCAGCAGCAGGCGATGCCGGATGATCGCAGCTACAATTTGCCCGAATGTTTGCACTTGGACGGGGCTATCAATGCAGACCGGCTGGAGGCCGTCCTGCAAGCCATTGTGGAGCGTCACGAGACGCTTCGCACCACCTTCCACGTCATCGAAGGGGAGATCAGGCAGCGCATTCACGCCGCCATTCCTTTCCGCCTGATTCGCATGGAGGCCGATGAAGCAGAAGCAGACGGCGTACTGCAAAGCCTGTTCCGGCCGTTCAGGCTCGATACGGCACCGCTGCTCCGCGCAGCCTTGCTGACGCTGGGGCCGGAGCGCCATGTGCTATTTCTGGATATGCATCATATTGCATCCGACGGCATGTCGGCGGGTATTCTTTTGTCCGACCTGATGACTTTATATCAGGACGGTTCGTTGCCGCCACTGCCGCTGCAATACAAGGATTATGCGGTATGGCAGGAGAGCAAGCCGCTCTCCGGGAACGCCGAACGGTATTGGCGCGAGCAATGCCAGAGAGAATGGCCAACGCTGGAACTTCCGACCGATGCCCCGCGTCCCCCAGTCAAAAGCAATCGCGGCGAAACGTTCGACGTGTACGTCGAGGCCGGTTTGATGACGGCTGTGCGCAGCCTGGCGGCCGAATCGAGCACAACTCCGTTTATGGTGCTGCTATCGGCATATTACACTTTTCTTGCCCATTATACAGGGGCCGAGGACATTGCCGTCGGCACGCCGATTGCGGGACGGACAAGGCGCGAGCTGGAAGCGATCGCGGGCATGTTCACCGGCACGCTGGCGCTGCGCGCTTATCCGCGCGCGGACAAGCCGTTCAAAGTCTTTTTGTCCGAAGTGAAAGAGATGGCGACCGGGGCTTATGCTCACGCCGACTATCCATTCGAGGAAATTGCACAATGGGTCGACAAAAGAGACGCCAGCCGAAGTCCATTGTTTGACACGATGTTCATCATGCAAAACCTGGGTATTCCAAATGCTTCATCTACGGGATTGTCGTATCGCCACCAGCGCTTTGAGCATGGCACGGCCAAATACGATTTGATGATTCAGGCTGTGGAGAATGGTGAGGAATTGCGGCTTGTCGTGGAGTATAATGCGGATTTGTTTTATCGCGCAACAGCCGAGCGGTTCATGCGGCATTATGTGCAGCTGCTGCGCAGCGTGACGCTTCGTCCCGATGCCGCGCTTGGTGAAGCGGAGATGCTGACGGAGGAGGAGCGCCTGCACATACTGGCGCTGGGGAGACGCAAAGCAGACTTTCCGACGACGCGCTGCCTTCATGATTGCTTCAAGGAACAGGCGGCGGCCGTTCCCGATCTGCAGGCCGTATCCTGCGGCGGTAAATCCATGACCTATCGGGAGCTGGATCACCGCACCGATGCGCTGGCGCGAACCTTGCGTGCCAAAGGTGTGGGACACGGCAGCGTAGTCGGTATCATGGCGAAGCGCTCCATTCCTATGCTGACCGCTATGCTCGCCGTTATGAAAGCCGGAGGCGCTTATATGCCTATAGATCCGCATTACCCCGAGGAGCGCATCCGCTATATGCTGGAGGACAGCGGCGCGGAGCTGGTATTCGCGGACGGCGTGCGTTCCGGAGCCGCGGACGGCGTACCGGCCATCTTGCAGGTGCTGGACATTGCGGATGAGACGCTATTCTCTGGCGGAGACGATGACGCCGCCCTAAGGCCGCAGGACGCAGCCGATCCGATGTATGTCATTTATACCTCCGGTTCTACGGGTCAGCCGAAGGGCGTCATTGTGCCGCATCGCAGTTTTTACAATTTCGGACATTCGCTCCGTTCGTTTTTTGAGGGGCAATACGGCGAAAGAGACAGATGTCTTAGCCTGACCAATATTTCGTTTGACGTCAGCGTAGCGGAGCTGTTTATGCCGCTGATGTTCGGCGCTTGCACGGTGCTGTACCCAGAGCCGAAATTGCTTGATCCGCGGCGAATTGCCGAGGTGATTGCGGAAGAGCGGATTACCTTCGCTTATTTGCCGCCGTCTTTGCTGAAAGAGGTTGCGCGGCTCCTAGAGCAATCGGCTTCCGCGATTACGCTAAACAAAATGCTTGTTGGGGTAGAGCCAATTCAAGATGGAACGTTGGAGCAGTATACGAAGCTTAATCCCGAGATTCGGATTATTAACGGCTATGGCCCGACGGAGGCGACGATTTGCTCCAATATGTACACATACAAGCCGGGTGCTTATCGCGGTGGCTATGTGCCGATTGGCGAGCCGATGCACAATGTCGAAATTTATATATTCGGCTATGGCGGCCAGCTTGCCCCTATCAATGCAGCCGGGGAGCTGTATATTGCCGGCAGCGGTCTTGCCGACGGTTATGTGAATAAGCCGGATTTGACAGATGAGCGCTTTTTGCCGCATCCGTACCGTGAGGGCCACTTTATGTATCGAACCGGCGATATCGCCAAGTGGCTACCGGACGGTAATGCGATGTATGTGGACCGGGCCGACCAACAGGTAAAAATCAGAGGCGTGCGGATTGAAATGAACGAGGTTCGCTCGCAATTGATTTCCCTTCCCGAGGTGGAGGATGCAGTTGTGGTCGTCCGCGAGCAGGCAAGCGGCGATAAGGAGCTGTGCGCGTATGTGGTCGCCTCGGACAAGCTCTCTTCGCGGGAATGGCGAAGAAGACTGAAAGACAAGCTGCCGGAGGCGATGATTCCGGCCTATATCACGGCGATTGACGCGATACCGCTGACGCCGAACGGGAAAGTGGACCGGCGCGCCTTGCCGGAGCCTGAATTCGGGCTTCGGGAACGGGGAGAGCTAGAGCTACCGCGAGACGAGATGGAAGAGCGCGTTGCCGCCATTTGGGAGGAAGTGCTGGACGATACGGCTGGGCCCATCGGTATTCACGACGACTTTTTCGAGCTTGGGGGCCACTCTTTGAAGGCTGCCATTTTGGCGAGCAAGCTGCAGCAGGCGACGGGGGCCTTGGTTCCGCTCAGTCTGATATTCGAGCTTACCTCCATTGCGGAAATGGCCGCCTGGCTGAAGGATCAGGACGGCACCGCTGCGGCGGCCGAGCCGATCCCGAAGGCGAAGCGCCGCGAGTGGTATCCGATGTCGCGCGCCCAGCGCCGCCAATACATGATGCAAATGCTGGCCGGAGACGCCACCATGTATCATGTGCCTTTCGCGCTCCGCTTGCAGGGCAGGCTGGATGTGGCACGGCTGGAAGACGCGTTTACGGCGCTGATCGGCCGCCACGAAAGCTTGCGGACGACCTTCCAAATGACAAAGGACGAGTTCAGGCAAATGGTTCATCCGCCGTATGCGTTCAAGCTGGAGAAGCTGGACCCTGCTGCTTTCACCGGGAACGAAGCGCTGCCGCTTGACGGCGCCAAGGTGACGAGGCTGATGGAAGTCTTCCAGCGTCCGTTTCATCTGGGCAAGCTGCCGCTGCTGCGGGCGGGGCTGCTGCGACTGAATGAGGAGGATCATCTGCTGCTGCTGGATATTCATCACATTATTACGGACGGCGTATCCTCCGGTTTACTGGTGAATGAGCTGTCGCAGCTGTATGCCGGACAAGCGCTGCCGGAGTTGCGCGTGCAATACAGCGATTATGCAGCGTGGCAGGAAGCCGGATTTGCAAATGCCGCTTATGCAGACGATGAGCGGTACTGGATGGAGGTCTTCGAAGGCAAGCTTTCTGTGCTGGAGCTGCCGACCGATCGGCCACGGCCGTCTCTGCCGAGCTATAAGGGCCGTCGCCATTCGTTCCGTCTGGACGCGCAGACAACGACGGAGGCGAGAAAGCTGGCGCGGGAAGCGAAAACGACGCTGTATACGGTGCTCCTGAGCGCTTTTGCCGCTATGCTGGCCAGATACAGCGGGCAGGCCGAAGTCATTGTGGGCACCCCCGCCGCAGGCAGGGATCATGCTGATACACATGGCATGATCGGCATGTTCGTCAATACGCTGGCGCTGCGGACCAGGCCGGAAAGAAACAAGACGGTACGGGCCTATTTGGCGGAGCTGCATAACCATGTCGTAGAGGCGCTTTCGCACCAGACGTATCCTTTTGAGGAGCTTGTCGAAGGGTTGAAGGCCGATGGGGACAGAAGCCGAAATCCTTTGTTTGACGCCATGTTTGTCCTGCAAAATATGGACCGTGCGGTGATGGAAGCAGGCAGCCTAGTCTTTCGCGAAGTACCGTTCGAGGCGGGGACAAGTAAGTTCGATCTGACAGTGGAAGCGGTAGAGCGGGAAGCGGAAATCGAGCTTCAACTGGAATACGCAACGGATTTATTTCATGAGGAAACCGCGCGCCGCATGGCGGAGAGCTATACCGTACTTGTGCGGGAGATGTGCAAATCACGCGATCGCACGGTTGGCGAGCTTGAGCTAATGAGTGAAAGCGAGCGGGGGCAAATGCTAGCTCAGTTGGTCGGTGGAGGCATGACGGTACAGGTCGCGAGTAGAGAAAGGAGCGATGGTAGGATGGAAATCCGAGCTGAGAAAGACATGACGGACCCGCAAGGATTCGCGGTGGCGGCTTCCGTGCAAGCAACGGCGGAATGGACGGGGTTTGTGCAGGAAGTGGAGCGCCAGGCGGCACGCACGCCAGATGCGGCAGCCATTCATTTCGGCTTGGAGACGGTGACGTACGCCGAGCTGAACGAACGCGCGAATCGGCTTGCCCATTCTTTGCGGGCGAAGGGCGTGGGGCCTGAGCGTATTGTTGCGCTGATGGCGTCCCGCAGCCCGCAGCTGCTTGTCGGCATATTGGGTGTTCTGAAAGCCGGAGGCGCATATGTCGCCATTGATCCCGCTTACCCGAAAGAGAGGATCGACTGGATGCTTGAGGATTGCGGCGAAGCGCTTCTGCTGACGGAAAAAGCATATGCGGGAGTCGTAACGAGAGCCGTTGCCGAGTGGTATCTGGACGATCCTGAGCTGTATTCGGCGGACAGAGGCAATCCGGAATGTGTCCATAAGCCTCACCATTTGGCGTATGTGCTGTATACGTCGGGCTCGACCGGTCGTCCCAAAGGAGTGATGATCGAGCATCGCGGGCTAGCACATTTCATCAGCGGCTTCAGAAACCGGATTCCATTTGAGAAGGGCCAGAGTATTTTGTCGATGGCATCGGCCTCCTTTGATATTTTTGTCGTTGAAAATCTACTTCCGCTCACAATGGGTATGCGGGTTGTATTGGCCAATGAAGAAGAACGAGGGGACGCCGCCTTACTGCAAGGCCTAATCGACACTCACAGCGTTGATGTGCTGCAAATTACGCCGTCGCGCTTCAAATGGTGGATGAATCAGCGTGACGAAACGGACGGTTTGCAAAAGCTGCGTATATTGATGATCGGGGCGGAGCCACTGACGGCCGATGTGCTCGGCAGGCTTCGCGCCGCCACCGGAGCCAAATTGTTTAATTTGTACGGCCCGACGGAGACGACGGTGTGGACCTCGATTCGGGAAGTGACCGAAGGCGAGGATATTTCGATAGGCACGCCGATTGAAGGCTCCGTCATGATGGTGCTTGATGAAGGACTGAAGCTGCAACCGACAGGCGTGACGGGCGAAATTTGCATCGGCGGGCCAGGCGTTGGGCGTGGGTATCTCAGCCATCCTGAATGGGATGTCGCTTTTGTGCCAAATCCGTATGCGTCGGGCGAACGCATGTACCGCACCGGGGACCTTGGGCGCAGGCTTGAAAATGGAGAGTTTGCCTATGCGGGACGCCGTGATTTCCAAGTGAAAATCAGGGGACACCGGATTGAAATCGGTGAAATTGAGCAGTTGCTGCTTCGCCATGAGCAGGTGAAGGAAACGGTGGTCACCGCGTTTCAGGAAGAGGATGGGGAATATGCGCTTTGTGCATATGTCGTTATGCAGAACGCCGCTGCAGCGGCTGCGGACCAAGGCGGCGCCTCGCCATCCGGTAGGTTGACCAGGCAGCTGCGCGAATATCTCGGGGACAAGTTACCTTCTTATATGGTTCCGGCTTTCATGGTCGTTTTGAATGAGATTCCGCTTACGCCAACGGGCAAAATCGACAGAAGGGCGCTGCCGATGCCGGGACCGGCCGACGCTGGCATACGTGAACTTGTTCCACTTTCGACAGATACCGAGCACAAACTGGCGGAGATTTGGAAGGAACTGCTCGGTACGGATACGATCAGCGCCAAGGACAGCTTTTTCGAGCTCGGTGGCCATTCCCTAAAGGCGGCAGGCATGGTTAGCCGCATTGCGGAACGCTTTGGCATCCAAATGCCACTCCGCGATATTTTTATGAATCCTACGCTGGAAGGTTTAGCGGCTCATTTGGACACTAGCGGAACCGAGGCGGCCGCACGCATCCCGAAACAGCCGGAGCGCGCGCACTACCCGATGTCAAGGCCGCAGCGCCGCCAATTTATGATGGAGCTGATCTCGGGCGAGGCAACGATGTACCATGTGCCGTTCGCCGTGCATATGCAAGGCAAGCTCGATGTGGAGCGTCTGGAGGAAGCTTTCCTTACGATAATGCGCCGCCATGAATCGCTGAGAACGACGTTCCATCACGAGGAGGACGAGTTCCGCCAGCGCGTGCATGCGGAACCGATATTTACGCTTGAACAGGGCGCCAGGCTGAGAATGGCGGCAGGCAAACTGCTCGCGGAAGGCGGAGACGAAGGATTGTTCGGCGGCATCAGCGCGCTGATGGAGCGCTTTATCCGCCCGTTTGATCTCGGCCGTCTCCCGCTATTCCGAGCCGGTTTAATTCCACTTGGCGAGGAGCGCCATCTACTGCTGCTGGACCTTCATCATATTATTACCGACGGCGTCTCCGTCAGCGTCCTGCTACAGGAACTGACTACATTATACGGCGGAGGCGAGCTTCCGGAGTTGGATATCCAGTATCGGGATTACACGGTATGGCAAGGAGAACAAATCGGCAACGAGGCCTATATAGGGCATGAGCGCTACTGGCTGGAGGCGTTCGAAGGGGAGCTTCCGACGCTTGATCTCAAGACGGCATCGCCAAGGTCAGAACTGCAAAACTTCGAGGGCGGTCTAATCAACTTCATACTGGATGAGGAGCTGTCGATCAAGATCAAGACGTTTGCGCGCGAGCGCAGTACGACGTTGTATACGGTGCTGCTCGGGGCTTATTCGATGCTGCTGAGCAAATGGAGCGGTGAGGAGGATATCATTATCGGAACGCCGGTAGCGGGACGCAATCATGCGGGGCTGGAAGGGTTGATCGGGATGTTCGTCAATACGGTCGCAATTCGCAACTTCCCGGAATCGTACCGGACCGTTGGCGATTATTTGTCCGAGCTGCATGAGGATGTGCTGCGGGCGTTGGAGCACCAGAATTATCCGTTCGAGGATTTGGTACAAAAGCTCGGAATCGAACAGGACCGCAGCCGCAATCCACTATTCGATACGATGTTTATTTTGCAAAATATCGATCGCGTCGCTTACCGTTCGGGCGGCATTGAATTCAACCCCAAGGAGTTCGATCCGGGCGTCAGCAAATTCGATTTAACACTTGAAGCGTCGGAGCAGGACGGCAGGCTCCGCTTTGCGCTGGAATATGCAAAAAGTCTTTTCCGCGAAGAGACTGCCCGGATGCTGGCGGATGATTATATGGCAATCCTACGCGCGCTGGTTGAAGACGGGGCAATGAAAAAAATCAGTGCTGTGCTTGCTGCTAGCAAACTTGATTGAACCAACATTTTTAGCCTAAGGAGGCGGCGAACGATGAAGCTGTCGATGGAAAGGAAACCGTTTAACGAGTTTTGGATGAACTGCATGCTGAACCAGGCATTTTCTATTGCGGTGTCGGTGGAGCCCAGCTACAGGGATGCGGCATATTTGAACATTTACCGTTACTATCCTTGGGAGGCCGCAACGGACAAGGACTTTCGCTATCCGACAATTGACACGCTGTATTATTTAGACGATCCGGCTAGATTCCCGCTGTCGCATGTATTCTGTTATATCGAGCCCGGTCATTTCCGCAGCAAGGAGACGGTACCGGAGGAAATCAGGGCGATGCTTGCCGGGGGACGCAATTTGAGCGTAAACGTCGATCTGTATGACTGGTTGCCAGGCAGCATGGCCTGGAAAAAGTTCCATTGGTATCATTATTCGCTGTTTAACGGATACGACAAGGAGCGAGGCACTTTCTACGTCATTGACGATACGCTTGCGGGCTATGAGGAGCACGAGGTGCCGGAGGAAAGGCTGCTCAAGGCGTACGGCAACTCGGAATACAACGTGAACCCGGACTATTTGGGCCCTGCCTTCTACGTATACAACCTGCAGGAAAAGGTCCAGCCCTACGAGTTGAAGCTGGCTGAAGTGGTGGAAAATGCGGAGCGGCTGGTGAGGGAGCTTGGCGAGTTCTCAATCGAGGGCATGTGGAATGTAGATTCCGACCCGGAGAAGAGGCAAGCGCATTTGACCTATGGCCTTGTCGGCGTCAACATCATTTGCAACCGACATATCGCCAACATGTCGCTGCTCCGCTCCATGCGGGAGAAGAGTCTGATCGACGAAGCCTTGTTCGAGTCGCTGTCCGGTCAGCTTGGCGCAGTGAAGGATGGTTGGGATCTGGTGAAGGACCGCTTTGTGACAGGAGACTTCGAACGCGGTAGAGAGCTGGTACTGGCAGATGATTTGTTCGCAAAAGAAAAGGTGTTCTGGACCACGCTGGTCGCCGGCGCGTAAAGGCCGTTTAAGTCAACATGTTACTCGGGAGGCGGGCGTTTTGACGATATCTTTAATTTGCTTGCCCTATGCAGGCGGCTCTGCACAAGTGTACAGGCGCTGGACGAACCAGTTGCATCCTGGCGTGCGTCTGGTGCCGGCCGAACTGGCGGGCAGAGGAAGCCGCATGGGCGAGCCATTCTATGCGGACGTGGCGGAGGCCGTGCGGGATTTGCTGCCGCTGGTGCTGGAGACGGCGCGTGGCTCCGATTCCTATGCTTTATTCGGCCACAGCATGGGCAGCCTGCTTGGTTATGAACTGCTGCATACGCTGCGTGAGGAAGGATTCCCGCAGCCTAGGGCAGCCTTCCTCTCAGGCAGAGGGGCGCCGCATTGCGAGCAGGAGGAGGCTCGCCAGACCCATATGCTTCCGGATGATGAATTTCTCGAAGAACTGAAACGGCTCGGCGGCATGCCGAGCGAGCTGTTCCATCATCGGGAGCTGCTGAATATGTTTATGCCGATCCTTAGAGCCGACTTCAAGCTTGTCGGCGAATACGAGCATGGGATGCGGCCGCCGCTGCCGCTCCGGCTCACCATCTTGAGCGGCAAAGATGATAGCTCCGTCAAAGGCCCGCTCGTTGAATGGGAGCGTTATGCGACGGGAGGATGCGAACTGATGCTGTTTGAGGGCGGACATTTTTTCCTGCATGAACGGGAACATGAAGTTGTAGCCATGATAAACAAAATGCTTACCGAGGCGCCTGCCCCGATCTGACTCTGAGGAGCGTGATGGAAGATGCTGAACAAACATGCGATATGGTTTCCCGGTCAAGGCTCACAGCGCGTTGGAATGGGAAAAGCGTTGAGCGAGCGGTATGCGGTTGTCAAGGCGACGATAGAGGAAGCGAACGAGGCGCTGGGCATGCGCCTTGACAACCTGATGTTTGAGGGACCAATGCCGGAGCTGACACGGACAGACAATGCCCAGCCCGCCATTCTTGCGCTTGGCGTGGCAATGTACCGCGTCTACAGCCGGGAATGGGGATACCTGCCTGCGGTGGCTGCCGGCCATAGTCTGGGCGAGATTACGGCTTTAACTTGCGCGGGGGCCATAACGTTACCGGATGCGCTCCGGCTCGTACGCCGCCGCGGCGAGCTAATGCAAAGGGCCGTCGCGGCGGGGATCGGCACGATGGCCGCCGTGAACGGACCGAGTCCCGATGTTGTAGCCAAAGTATGCTTGGAAACAAGCGCAGCCTGTGCGGAAGGCAGCCGTATTGTTGTGGTATCGAATATAAATTCAGAGCGGCAAACGGTCATTTCGGGACACAATGAGGCCGTCCATGAAGCGTCCGAAAGACTTTCCGCCCATGGGGCGGCAGTTATTCCACTGCAGGTTAGCGCGCCGTTCCATAGCCCGTTGATGGTGCCGGCGGCGGTGGAATTTGCCGAAGTGCTGAGTTGTGTCTCGTTTGGCGAAATGAATTTTCCCGTCGTTTCCTCTTTGACGGGTTTGCCTTACGGGAATACGGCAGAGATCGCGGGTATGCTGGCAAGGGGATTGACGGACCTCGTCAATTGGCCCGCCGTCCTTACATTTCTGAAGAGCATGGGCATTGCCGCTGCCGTCGAAATGGGTCCGGGCTATGTATTGAAACGGCTGGCTCCAACGGCACTGCGCGTATTTGCTTTTGACGACAAGGAGGATGAGGCGCATCTGTTTGCCGCAAGCCGGCAGACGGACGCTTATTCCATTGAACTGCTTAATCGTTGTCTGGCTATCGCCACTTGCGTCCGCAACCGCAACTGGAACACAGCCGAATATGAACAAGGCGTCGCTTCGCCTTACCGCGGTGTGCAGCAGTTAGTCGATCGGCTGCGGGAGACGGGAGAGCAAGTGGAAGAGGCGCATGTTCGGCAAGCGCTGGCGATGCTGGAATCGGTGTTTCGCACCAAAGGCTCTTCCGCCGAAGAGCAGGAGCGGCGGCTCGCAAGGCTGCGCGACGAGTTCGACCTTCCCAGCTTGCCAGGCGTTTCTCCTGCCGAGCGATCATACGCGGGCAGTCTATTATAGGAAGGAGCGGAGGCATGGGTATCCGGCTGGCCAATGACGAGTTTGAACAGGAGGGAGTCGAGCGCCCTGCGAAGCTGCCGTCTCCCGTGGAGATTTTGCAAGCATTGATCCGCTTCAATACAACAAATCCGCCGGGCGAGGAAGCCGCATGCATCATGTATATTCAGCAACTACTTGAGGATGCGGGCATTGAGACGCGCATTGAAGCGCTTGATCCAGCCCGTCCCAATTTGCTGGCCAGGTTGAAGGGCAGTGGAGAAGCACCGCCGCTGCTGTTGTACGGGCATGTCGACGTTGTTGGTGTCGACATGCAAGCTTGGAGTCGCGACCCGTTTGGGGGCGACATCCACGACGGCTTCGTCTGGGGTCGGGGCGCTCTTGACATGAAAGGCGGCGTGGCGATGCTCGTATCGGCTTTCCTCCGCGCGCATGTCCGCAAGCTGCCGCTCCGAGGAGATCTCATTCTGGCGATTGTCAGCGACGAGGAAGCAGGGGGCGAATACGGGGCTTCCTTCCTGGTCGAGCGGCATGCGGATTATTTTGCGGGCGTCAAGTATGCGCTCGGCGAATTCGGCGGCTTTACGTTTCATGCCCTAGGGAAAACCTTTTATCCGATTATGGTGGCGGAGAAACAGCTATGTTGGCTCAAAGCGACGATTCGAGGAGATGGAGGCCACGGATCCATGGGTAATTCGGGAGCCGACTGTATGGCGCAATTGGGGAATATGCTTCAATCGCTTAGCAGTAATAAGCTGCCGATACGTGTTGCACCAGCGGCCCGGTTAATGATTGAGGGAATGGCCACCACACTGCCGCTGCTGCCGGCGATGCTGCTGAGAGGGCTGCTGCGTCCCTGCTTAAGCGGCCTCATCCTGAAGCTGCTGGGAGAAAAGGGAGGGACGTTCACCCCGCTTCTGCGTAATACAGTCAGCGCGACCGTCGTTCGCGGCGGCGAGAAAATCAACGTTCATCCAAGCGAGATTACGGTTGAGCTGGACGGCCGAACGCTGCCGGGCGTCACGCCGCAGCAATTTATGGACGAGCTGCGCCGATTCGCGATTCATGATTCGATCGAGCTGGAAGTACTGCGCCATGACCCATGCACCGCAGTTCCCGACATGGGGTTATTCGGTTTGCTGTCCGATGTACTGAAAGAAGCAGATAAGGAGGCCGTACCGGTGCCGATGCTGCTGCCCGGAGGGACGGACGGTAGATGGTTTGCAAGGCTCGGCATCCAAACCTACGGTTTCCTGCCAATGCCGCTGCCAAAGGACATGCAGTTTACCAAACTGATTCATGCCGCGGATGAACGAATTCCTGTAGCAGCGATCAGGTTCGGCACGGATACGATTTACCGAGTGCTGGAGCGGTACGGTGTATAGCCATGATGTCTTTTAAAATGTTCTGAATACTCGCATTTACAATTTTATTAGCGCTTGAAATGGTCATTCGCATTTCAAGCGCTTTTTCATATTTGGAGGCCGACTGATCTTTTACATATTTGTGAAAGAAAATATAGTATTTTCTAAGAGTTTAGAAGCCAAATTTCACATTTTACTGTACTGTAACTTATCTTTGTTATTATGAACTGTGACAAGGTGCTAATCGCTTGGAAGGGATTAGAAATTATTGGATAGAATAATTATGAAGATGATGAGGTAATAAATTTGTACGCATAAGGAGATAAAACTATGGCAGAAAACAAATATTGGTTTTGAGCCAGCAGGACATGGTTTCGGCCTTGACACAAATAAACGGTGGGCTATATCATAAAATCTGTAAGTATATCAATGTAAAGGGTGTGGTACTTTTGAAAAGTTCAAGCTCCCAATCTTTTTCCACAAGCTTATTGTTAAGTGTTTTACTATTATTTTTGATGATTTCTATTAGTATCATCTTTACTACAGATGCTGGAGTGAAGCATACTGAAACTGGAAATCCATTATTTATTGCATCAGACAGACAAACGGGTACAGTTAAAATCTAATATACGTATTGAAAAAGAGGGACTGAGTCCCTCTTTTTGTACTTCAAGGGGCTTACATTGTTTATTTGTTAAGAGATAATAAGGTTGTAGACTACGAGCCTTGACATGAAGGGGTTTTCCTCCATCAAATTTGCTAACCACCACGAAATAAAAATTAAACTGAAGATCATAAAGAACCGCGCCGCTGATCCTATCAGAGTAGCTGTTAACATGAGCGAGAGGCGACGGAGACTTCACTTGCTAAAAAGGATAGATAACCAATGGTTAATATTGACATTGACAATTATATGTTTTTTCAAAATAATAGAATGTAATTGAATACTGGTACCTTTAAATCAGTCCAGAGAGGCTGGCAAGGGAAGCGGATTTATTTAATCACGCGTATATCAGGGCATATTCCGTCAGGAATGCTCTGCTTCTACGCGCGGTTTATGATGAAAAAAGAGGCTACTTGTCAGTTTGGAACATGACGAGTAGCCTCTTTTTCTGCTTTTTTGGTATCAGGACACTTTAAGCTGGAGGTATTCTGATGAGCAAACAAGATCAAGAGTTTTCGTGGCAAGAGGTACCGAAAACGCAAAGAAACCATTTTTGGAAGACGTTATCGGTAATGTTAGGGTTCACTTTCTTTTCGGCAAGCATGCTAGCAGGGGGAACGTTGGGAGTCAGCTTGACGTTCATGGAGTTCATAGGAATTGTGCTGGCTGGCAATTTGGTACTCGGCATCTATACAGGAGCACTGGCACATATCGCAGCCAAAACGGGACTTTCCACGCATTTGCTGGCAAAATATTCGTTCGGTGAGAAGGGTTCGTACCTGCCTTCGTTCCTACTGGGCTTCACGCAGGTCGGATGGTTCGGTGTCGGCGTCGCCATGTTCGCAGTTCCAGTCGCCAAAGCAATGGATTGGAACGTGTACCTGTTGATCTTTTTGTTTGGTTTCGCAATGACGGCAACAGCCATTTTCGGTATGAAGTCGCTCGTCATTCTGGGCTATATTGCGGTTCCGGCCATTGCCATTCTAGGTAGTTACTCCATGTTCGAAGGAGTAGGCTCACTTGGTGGATTGCAAGGGCTGCTCGATTACACGCCAACAGAGACGCTTACCGCAGCAGCAGCATTGACCATTTGTATCGGATCATTCATTAGCGGCGGGACGCTGACGCCTGATTTTGCCCGGTATTCCCAGACGTCTCGGCAAGCGGTTACCGCAACAGTCATTGCGTTCTTCCTGGGGAACTCACTCATGTTCCTGTTCGGCGCAGTCGGCGCAATGGCTTATAACCTGGCAGATATCTCGGAGGTCATGTTCCTGCAAGGTTTGACCATTCCCGCGATCATCGTTCTGGGGCTGAATATCTGGACGACCAACGATAATGCCCTTTACGCTTCCGGGCTGGGCTTTGCCAACATCACTAAAATTTCGAAAAAGTTTTTAGTGGTAGTAAACGGCATCGTGGGTACCATACTGGCAATGTGGATGTATAACAATTTCGTTGGATTCCTGAGTGTGCTTAGTGCGGCGGTACCGTCCATAGGGGCTATCATCATCGCGGACTACTTCTTTGTGAAGCGCAGAAACTATAAACCGTTTGCCGAGACAACTTTCATGAAGGTGAACTGGATAGCGATGGTGGCTTGGGCCATCGGCGTTGCCTTCGCCCAACTGGCTCCAGGAATTACGCCATTGAATGCACTGCTCGGTACGGCTGTGGCCTACATCGTGTTGACGTTAATCGTTCCTGCGAAAAAATATAATGAAAAGGGGAAAACAAATGATTATACAGAATGCAAAATTGCGGGGTAGAGAAGGTTTATGGAATATCGTCGTAAAAGACGGGAAGTTTGAACGAATCACGCAATCACTTGAAGCAGCTATAAATGAGGAGATAATTGACGTCAACGGTTCGCTTGTGCTGCCACCATTCATTGAACCTCATATTCATCTGGATACAACGTTAACGGCGGGCGAGCCAGAATGGAATTTGAGCGGAACGCTGTTCGAGGGCATCCAGCGTTGGTCAGAACGCAAGGCATTCCTAACGCACGAAGACGTAAAAACGCGCTCCAAAACGGCACTTAAGTGGCAGATCGCACAGGGCATCCAGCATGTCCGGACACATGTAGACGTCACCGATCCAAGCTTGACCGCCGTTAAAGCGCTGCTTGAAGTGAAAGAAGAAATGTCATCATACATTGATATACAGCTTGTTGCTTTTCCGCAAGAAGGCATTCATTCTTACCCGAACGGTGCGGAATTGCTGGAAGAGGCGTTGAAAATGGGCGTTGACGTGGTCGGCGGCATTCCGCACTTCGAATTCACTAGGGAATATGGCGTTGATTCGATGAAGGTCGCATTTGACCTCGCTGAAAAATACGACCGTCTTGTCGACATCCATTGCGACGAAATCGATGATGAGCAATCCCGTTTCTTGGAGGTTGTTGCTAAAGAAGCCTACGAACGCGGGCTAGGCTCCCGCACGACGGCAAGCCACACGACGGCGATGGGGTCATACAATGATGCATATACGTACAAATTGTTTAGATTGCTGAAGATGGCTGACCTTAATTTCGTCTCTAATCCTTTGGTCAACATCCACCTGCAAGGACGCTTCGACACGTATCCGAAAAGAAGAGGGCTGACTCGTGTCAAAGAGCTACAGGAAGCTGCTCTTAATGTATGCTTCGGTCATGATGACATCTTTGATCCATGGTATCCGTTAGGTACGGGCAACATGCTTCAGGTTCTGCACATGGGCATACATGCTTCGCAGCTGCTCGGTTACGATCAAATCGTGAATTCAATCGACTTGATTACGAAAAATAGCGCAAGAACGCTGCATATCGAGGATGTGTACGGCATTGAAGAAGGTAAAGATGCCAACTTCATCGTTCTTGAGGCAGAGAACGAATATGAGGCTATTCGTAAACAAGCCGGAGTGCTTTATTCGTTCAGAGGTGGCCGCAAAATCGCGGAAACAAAGCCACGTGATACGTCGATCATTCTTGAGGGCGGTTCGGAGAAGGTTACTTTCAATAAATAATCGAATGAATGAAACATGCAATGCATCAAGCAAAGCCTGCGCATTAGCCAAAGATCCCCTCATGGTGGACAGGGTAACAAGAGATCGCGTAATCGCGAACTCTTCCTGGATACAAGAGGGGATTTCTTGTGCATTCTCATTTACGTCCTCAGTTATTATAGTGATGTTCCAAATCTCAGTAGTGGCAGATCAGAGGATTATAAGACTGATAAATTCCATAAAAGATATCGAATATTTCGTCACTCAAAAAGCTCTGCTTATTATTTATTCTTTACGACTTCTTGATATAAGGTCTCCAAATACTGCTGAACACTTCGAAGTTCATCTTTTCCTCTTGGAGTAATGTCGTATAGGGAGTCCTGGCTATATAGATAACCTTCACTCAAAAGATAATCCAGTTCTTGTTTAACTTGCTGAGGACTAAATAGATAACCGTGACTGTTAATTTTGGATTGGATTCCGTCAGGCGTAATTGCATGTTGATCCGCATGAAACAACAGGTGAATTCGTGCAAATGAATTTTCGAAATCTGAATGCATATTGAAAAATCTCCCTTTTCATAAATTGTTCAATCACAGTTATTATTATTTTTCTGTCTCTACATTATGTATTTTCAGATATCAATAACTATAAGTTGTATTCTAACCAATCATGTAATTTCCATGTCCATATCCTACGTTCAATTAGAGATGCATTGAAATGCTATCAACATATTTAAAAGCAATGTGTCACATCGTGAACATAGCTAGCTGAAATAATGCTTTATTTTCAATGTTCGAAAGAGGCTGTTGGCATTGCGACTATTCCTCGGATAAAACATAAAATTGATGGTTTACATTAATGGAAACGCATGGTAAATTGAATACAAATCCTTTAAGTAGTCGCAAATCAAAAGGAGGGCGATCAAGAGCAGTAACAAAAGAAACGATTTCATGAGTTAAAGCAGTAAAATAACACACCAGAGTTTACAATCATTTGCTTCCCTCACTCCTACTTTACCCTCAAAAATATCATTTCACACTACAGCTATTTCCCTCACTACAGTCATATCTACTAAGCACTAAATTCCTTCAATCACCTTAAAACAGCTATGTAGCAACAAAGAATTATTCACTTCAGCACAGGACAATTTGAAGATCTTTCGATAAAGCTGAATCTATGCAAAGGGATTCCTTCTTCAAATTTTCACTCCCATGAAGTCTTTTTCTGCTATGCCTTTTTTCCATACCAACTCTCGTTCGACTGAAATAATACGCACTATCCACCGTTCAAACTTGACATATTGAGTACAGTATCTCTCTTTGCAGACGAGTTGATTCTTTGCGCATTCTTCACTGCGGCATCTATGTATAAATCTCACTTTACATACACCATGATCGGTACAAAATTCGGCTAACAAACGTTTACTCCTTACATTTGTTGAAGCTTTGTAAGAATATGATTGCCCAAATTAGGAGGGATACTATGAACTTTTTATCTAAAAAGGCATTGTCACTGTTAATGGTAGGTGCAATGAGTCTTTCTTTCTGGGCTCCTGTAAGTGAAGCTGCAGTTCCAGAGAAGAATCAATATTATAATGTTAAGTTGAAGGCTGATCTTAACAAACAGTGGGATAATCCTAATTCAAGCCAATCTAATAACAGTGGAGTTAATTTACACTATGCACACAATGGTGATAATCAAAAATACGTATTTTTCCCCCTTGATGGAGGATTGTTTGCCATTGTAAATAAAAGTAGTGGTAAAGCTACTTCATTTGCAAATTGGGACACAGAGCAGTTGGTACAACAAACTTGGACTGGCGCCACTAGACAACAATGGTATTTACGAAGTCAAGGAAATAATGATTTTGAAATTGTAAATCAAGAAAATGGGAAAGTCGCATCTTTTGGATCACGTGGCAGTGAGGAGTTTGTAGATTTGGATCATGCAAATCCTTCTGATCCAAATCGGCTATTTCGACTTTCAGCAGCCAATAGCAGCATTACGTTACCAACTTTGCCGGCAATAGGAACTAGACCGATTGCTCCAGTTTATACAACTGGAAATGTCGATGAACAATTACCTGATACTTCAAGCTCTGCTGTAGTTGGGGCGACTTTATTACCTTTTATCGTAGTACAAGATAACCAAGCGAGTGATTATACAAAAATAAACACTTCACCTTATTATGTTCTGGTGAAAGAGGAGTACTGGGAGAAAACGTTCTCAGCGGTTGTTCCAGCTGGACTTACTTACAATTATTCATTTACATCGGGTGTGAGTTCTGAAGATCAGCGAACGTTGACGGATACACTTTCAATAACTGTCGGAGCGGATTTTGGATTCGCATTTAAAGCAATAACAGCATCAATAAGAACCGAAATCACGAAATCATTACAAACAACAGTTAGTTCAACAACTAGCAAAGCAACAGAAGAAACTGTTTCAAGTAGTGTAACAAATCCATCTGGGGTAACAACAGGGTATACAGGATATCAACTGGTAACAAAATATACGTTAAAGAGAGCAGATGGCACACTTGTTCAAGAACCTTGGATTGTAAAAAACAACAAGATAACAATCGCAAGAAAAAATCCTCCACAATAATCATTTAGTAGAAAAGCTTATTGTAAAAAACCGCTGTAAGTCGCTATTAAAGCGGCTTTTTTTGTTCATGCTCCGTTCATATTGCATTCATGGAGAGGACATCTTGGTTTGCTAGACTTGCATCAGAGGATCGTAAAGCGATTGTACAGATAACAAGAGGAGCTGAACAGTTTGACACAACCAGCAGGAAAGGAAGTAAGGAATCGTACAAAAACAAAGACAGTCCTACATATTTTGCTTAAAGTAATCGTCGCGGTCGTTATAGCCATCCTACTTTTTATCGCGATTGTGTATACCACAAATAAAATCAGCAGTTATACCGAACAAAAAAGATTGGAACCATACGGTCAGTATGTATCTGTAGATGGGAAACAGATGAATGTGTTCATTCAAGGTCAAGGTGAAGAAACCATTGTGATTCTTCCTGGTTATGGAACAGCGGCACCTGCACTTGATTTTAAGCCACTTATATCAGAGTTAATCCCTTATTATAAAGTCGTAGTGATTGAACCTTTTGGTTACGGTTTGAGCGATCAAACCCAAAAGGGGCGCAGTACAGCAAATATCGTAAGTGAAATTCATGAAGCGTTACAAAGTCTCCATATAGATCGTTATATTCTCATGGGTCATTCTATTTCGGGGATTTATAGTCTGGATTATGTGAACCAATATCCAAACGAAGTGAGAGCGTTTATCGGGCTGGATAGCAGTGTTCCATCGCTGAGTGAGCGGAAGATTGATCCATCAGAAATAGAACCGATTAAATGGTTCCGCAACTTGGGCTTTCCCCGTTTACAATTGAAGCTGAGTGCTGACCCTTATGATGGACTACCCTATGATGAACAAACGAAAGAACAGTTGAACATTGTAAGACACAAAAACATGTATAATACAACCCAATTAAATGAGGCAGTGAGCATGTATTCCAACTTTAAAGCAGCAGAACAGCTAACTTTTCCTCCTCATTTACCTGTCCTATTCTTTGTCCAAGCGAATCACCCTGTGACGGACCGATGGATACCCGAGCATGAGAAGCAAATAGAGGAGTCTGTACATGGAGAAATGGTTTTATTGGATGCGGGACATTATTTATATCGTTCCCATCCAAAAGAAATCTCTGAAAAAATAATGGATTTTACGGGAGGAATAAAATAATTTTAGTTGCTTCAAAACCTTATCATCTTGAAGCATATTTAAACTAGTTAAGGTAAAAATAAAGATGGTGTATAAACACCAACTAACTACGATGTAGGGGGACTTTACAGTGAATATTCGTGAAGGTCTAATACCAACTGCATTAGGTTTGGCTGTTACAGGTGCAGGTTATGCGATGAAACAAAATCGCGGATCAAACAAAATGATTGCTAATACCGTTTTTGGTTTCGGTTTAGCACACGTAGTATTAGGCGTAATAGACCTTGTAGAGCATCGTCGTTAGAAACAAGGAGGGCCGAGCTGTGTTAAGCTCGGCTTCTTACATGATAGAAGGTTGAGTAAAAGGTGTTGCGGTCACTGATATTTATAATGATTGCACACGCTCTGTTAATTAAGCAGGGTAAAGTGTAACCCATCTGGGCTGCTAGCCCAAGCTTCAGAGGCAGCCATTACACAGCAGAGCAATCTTGTTGTTCAGCGAAACTTTGAAGTAAAAGCCCTTGGAGATATATGGGCGGAGGGCGATCGAGAGCGTAGATTTATAAATGCTCGAAAAGTATTTCAGCCAACAGGTCTATATGCACAAGCCAATGAACAAATTAAAATTGAAGTCACAGGTAACAAACCAATTACAGCGGTTATTGGGACACATCGTCATGATCAAGAGTGGGCGATTAGTTATCTATTACAAGCAGGTATAAACACCATTTCCTCACCAAATGGCGGTTTGTTGTCTTTTGATAACAGCAACAATGAAGGTAGTATTCAAGTAAATGTAGTAAGTGGGGGTAGTCCTGTTCCATTCTTTGTATTAGGCAAGCATACAAAAGCGGATTGGCAGGCAATGTTGAATGCTTATCCTACTTCACCTTCTGTTGTTCTTCAATCAGAAAAAGCTCTCTTCGTTTTCTATTATGCTACTGCTAAAGCTCATATCTTGAATCAAGACCCAGTTCCTGTGTTACAGACTTATGATACGTTTATTGCAGCACAGGATAAAATATCTGGACTATCTAATTCTGATCCTGATCCTAGACATCGCTTAGATAAGCATTTGATTGGGTTTGTTGAATCACAAACAACCATACCAGGGGCGTATGCATATGCAAATTGGGATGGGGCAATTATGCCTAAAGATACTGGAGCAAGTGCCGATACTTTAGACCTTACAAGAATGGGTTGGGGGCAGTATCATGAGGCAGGTCATTTAAGACAACAAGCACCTTGGAATTGGGATGGGATGACTGAGGTGAATGTAAATCTATATTCTATAGCCGCTAAGAAGGTTCTTAAACCTACTGAGCCTGGAAGGTCACAAGGCGAGTACTTAGCTGCTTTCACGTTTGTAGATCAGCCAACCAAAAATTTTTCAAACTCTCATTCAAAATTAGAAATGTTGTGGCAGCTTAATCTTGCTTTTGGAGATAACTTCTACCCAGAGTTACATCGATTATATCGTGAGATAGCAAAAGCGGATCTGCCAACAACAGATGATCAGAAAAAACAGGCATTTATTCTAAATACATCAAAAGTGGCCCGCTATGACTTGACGGCTTTCTTTGATAAATGGGGTTTACCTGCAACAAATGAAACACAAACAAAGATTAATTCATTGAATTTACCTCTTCTAACTGCACCAATATGGTTTGGGTCAGAGTCCAACATCATTAAACCGACTGATGGAATGGATAAGGTAAAGGGTATCATTGGGGTAACAACAAATAGCCAAGAGACTTCCAGTGCTTATGATGCAGCAGTACATGCATTTGACGGAAATACAAATAGTATCTGGCATAGTGAATGGAATAAACAAAATCAGTTTCCTTTCCATATTACAGCCAAGTTCGCAAATCCATCTACATTCTCCAAACTAACCTATCTACCACGACAAACTGGTGGACAAAATGGTATTATTACAAATTATAAAATCCTAACTAGTCTTGATGGGGTAACATTCAATCAGATTGCAACAGGCACTTGGGCAAATGACAGCACAGAAAAGACAGTCACTTTCACACCTACGCTTGCTAAATATGTTCGACTTGAAGTACCTCAAGGTGGTGGCACAAATGGCTTTGCATCTGCAAGTGAGATTAAAATCTTTGAAGCACCACAAGCTGTTACAACATATCTCAGCGATATCAATTGGTTCTCTGCCACAATAGGTTGGGGAACCATTCAAAAAGATCGTAGTGTTGAAGGAAATACACTTAAGTTAAATAACAAGACCTATACAAAAGGTTTGGGTACACATGCTAATAGTGAAATTGTCTACAAACTGAATGGGCAGTACACATCCTTTGCCGCGCTTGTTAGGGTAGATAATGAGGTAGGTACTGTAGGTTCTGTGGAGTTCCAAGTTGTTGTAGACAATCAAGTTGTATTCTCTAGTGGTAAAATGCATAATACTACAGAGGCAAAAGAGGTAAACGTTAATCTTACTGGAAAGAATGAGCTAAAACTTATCGTAACAGATGGTGGAGATGGTATTAATAGTGACCATGCCGATTGGGTAAATGCTCGTCTTATTAAATAGTTAGCCAGCAGGTGCAGTAAGTGAGAGGCCAAGTAGGAAGTGGCTAGTTGCAAATCACTCCCATTATAAAATGGGGGTGATTTTGCATTATTTAAACATAATTCAGTTGTGCAGATACATGAATACGTACATAATAAAAATTCAAGTTTAAAATGTAAACATCTTTGGGAGGTAATATAGGTGAAAAAATGGATAAAAGTTGCTGCATACTCTGTATTAAGTATATTCATTGGGGGCATTATTATTTTTTTCGTTTGGTCCCAGTTTACTTATAAACCAACCGAGGAAGCGCTCTTATTAGCAGAAAATAAAATAGATGAAGGTAACTTAGTGTTTGGACAGAAAGAAGCTAAAACAGGGGTTATTTTTTATCAAGGAGCAAAGGTAGAAGTAGAGTCTTATAGTTATTTAGGCAAAGAGCTTATGAACAGTGGATATTTTGTTGTGATGCCCAAATTACCATTAAACTTAGCAGTATTGGGAACAAATGCAGCAGACAGTATCATTGAAAAATATCCTGAAATTCAGAAATGGTATGTTGTTGGGCATTCACTGGGTGGATCCATGATTTCAAGGTATGCATTTCACCATGAAAATAAGGTAGACGGTATTATTTTTTTAGCTTCTTATCCAGCGGATGACTTCTCTACGAAATCAATTCCAATGTTATCTATTTATGGTGAAGTAGATGGTTTAGCAACTGTAGAAGAAATAAAAAATAGAGAAAATGTAATGTCAAAGAATACAACTATGCACATGATAAAAGGAGGTAATCATGCTAATTTTGGTATGTATGGTGAGCAAAAGGGGGACAATGCTAGTTTAATTACGCCAAAAGCTCAACAAGATGAAACTATAAAAGTAATGCTCGACTGGTTACAAAAACAACAAAAATAAGTTAGCACGCAATTTCTTAAAAACCACAATACAGAACACTTGTTCTTATTAAAATATGTATCATTTCCCCGCCATTCTTTAAATGTACTACATTTAATCTGCGTCAAAGCGGGTATTACAAAAAGAATCGGGGCTCAAGCGGTTAAGTTCAAAGATTGCCGTCCAAATGGATATGCGCTGCTTGAATAGCACGTACTAAAGTTGAAGATTGAAATTTCAGCAAGTTGACATCATGCTTCGTCCACTCCATATCATCTCGCATCTCATAATCTAAAATATGTTGAATAAGGAGATTGATAGATTATGAGAAAAGCACCTTTGAAAAGCAAAAAGGGAGCAGTACAGTCGGGGAAGAAGATCATAAGCCATAAAAGAATCGTTGTAAGTATTAAAAATGTCGTTCGAATTACGCAACTTGGCGATGGTTTTGCAAGGTTTGCCTTGGCACCGGTGACTATACCTGCATTTAGCTCTAGAAACATTACGGCTAGTATGAACGGGTACAACATGATTAGTGGTTCTTGGTTTTTAACTGGCACACAACAAGGTACACAACGAGGTTATGTGCACAATAACTATTCATCAGGAGAAAGCACATGGTTCTTCACTGCCTGGAATCCATCAAATGTAGCCATATCTGCTTTTTTTGTTGTTATTGGGAAGAGAAAGCCATAAGCATCTATTCGCATCAACGTTGAAGAATGTTCACAAAAGATTTGAGTTTATCTATTGTAATTAGCTATGTTAAGGATAAACTAAAAGGGAGCATGCAATTTTAATTCTACAGCGCGTGGAACACCCGTTTCACTCACATTGAAAATATAGTAGAAGACTACAAAGGCGTAGTCTTACTAAAGCAAAGAGGCTTAAGGTTATAGCATTCCTACTTCATAGGAAGCGGTATAACTTTAGGCCTCTTTGTGTTTATTTTCTGGTAATGGTTGCTTTGCTCATTGAAAGTAAGACGGTTTCTACAAAACTGCACCTTAGAAGTAGAGGAGAGTACTCATGAATATCGATAAAAAGATGATTGAAGATATGGTTCGTAAAATGGTCATGGAAAAAGTAGCAGCTGATGCTATTGAACAGAACGTTCATAAAGGCCCTGGAGGGATTACCTCTGTTAAAGTGCCAAATATGAAAGTAACAGAAGAGGATCGTCTCGATACAGGTAACCCTAATGATATCGTCTATTGTAAAGATCTTTTTTCTCTACAAGAAAGTCCAAGACTTGGCTGCGGTATCATGGAGATGAAAGAAACAACCTTTGACTGGACACTTAACTATGATGAAATTGATTATGTGATTGAGGGACATCTGGATGTTATCATTGATGGTACAAAGGTGTCAGCTGGTCCAGGAGAAATAATCCTGATTCCTAAAGGAAGTAAGATTCAATTTTCTGTTCCAGAATATGCACGATTTATTTATGTAACCTATCCAGCTAACTGGGCAGAACAAGCCTAATATTCTAGAGGAAAAGCGGTTAGAACACAAGAACACGATGAATATGAGATAAAGCTGTCGGATGACAAAAAAGAAACTAGCTATTAATTTAATTTTTACCCTTTGCACACGTTAGAATGGATGGGTCCTGAGCCCTGTTCATAAAATGACAGGGGTTTTAGATAAAAAGATGACCCCTGCAAATACAGGAGTCATCTTTTTATCTATCTTAACCTTTGACTGTGAAGTAATAGCGAGCAACACATTCACCCGTTTTGTCATTGTACACTTGGCCGTCTGCATTACCAGTTGTTGTTCGTGCAGTGACTTTTCCAGATTTGGATACGTATATTGCATCACTTGAATACAAGATATAAGAATATTTAGAACCTGTAGGCTTCATTTGAAAGGGGGCACCCTTGTACAGATCCACAAATTCTCCTGAAGGGCAGCTTGATAATGTTGCAGCAGCTTCAGCTTTCGTGAAGTTAGATGTAAATACTGTTCCCGTCACGCCTAAAGCAACAGCTAAACTTAAAAGTCCAAGTTTTGCTTTTTTCATATTGAATTCCCCTTAGTTAATTGAATTTAAGGCAACTGCCTCATATCCAAATGATAGCTAGAATCCTGATTTTCAAATAGGGGAATGGTATGACTACTTTTGGTAGTTTAATGACTTTTATCCCGCCAACTGGGCTCATATAGCTTAACGTTCTGTGAATGCCTTCATTTATGTAACACCATATTTCCCAATATATTTTATGTTTCCTTTGAAGTCTATTTATTATAGTGATATAGTAATAATTGATTCAATCATATGGATTAACTTACTATTACTAGGAGGTGCTTCTCATATTAAAAAGGAGCATAGAAACAAGCTTATCGTTTTGTCATCGATTATTATTTTGGTAGCAAGTGCAACTTGGTTTGCAAGGATATTGTTTGATCTACGAAACACCAACCCGTTAACCCCACAAGAAGTGAACCCTAAACACCAATCTGCATCAATCGTTATAAATAGTTTAAACTTTACTTTTCCTGAAGGAATGGACGAAAACAACAATCCATACTTACATTATATTGAAGACAAAACTAACATCGACATTCGGGTTAAAATGCCGTCTGTAACAACGTATGAAGATAGCCTTAAAGTGGAATTATCCAATGCAACTCCCCCTGATATGCTTACTACATATGAACCTAAAACATTTTATGATCTAGTAGAACGTGGAGAGCTAGCGCCACTAGATGAGCTTATTGCGTCATATGGGGCTGATCTGCAAAAGTATATTCCAGAAGAGGCATGGGATACCGTTCGTGTTAATGGTCATATTTATGCGATCCCAACTTCAAATGAAGCAAGTGGTGAAGAAGTGATATATGTTAGAAAAGATTGGCTTGATAATCTTAATTTAGACATTCCGACAACGATAGATGAGATTGAACATGTCATTCGTGCTTTTACGAAGGAAGACCCTGACCGTAACGGGTATGCGGATACATACGGTGTAACGTGGATGCAACATTTAAATCAGACGAGTCCGTTATTAGGTGCTTTTGGTGTTCAATTTGACCACTGGGTAAAAATTGATGGTCAATTAGCATATGCGAATATTTTGCCGGGAATGAAAGAAGCCGTATCCTTTCTTGCAGCATTAAACAAAGAGAAATTGGTAAAGCCGTTTTTATCATTTTCATCAACAAAAAAAGACTGGCTGCACCATACGATCGTTGATAACAACGTTGGTATGTTTTCTGGCTCGTATTATCACCAAACTTTAATTCATGACCTCCAACGTGAAAACGGAGTGGAAGCGGAGTGGATAGCAATTGATGCTCCGATAGGAAAGAATGGTGAACGGAGCACGAAAGCGCTTCCTTTAGTCAAAGGATATCATTTTGTACCTAAAAATAGTACCAATAAGGCCGAAGTTATAAAATTGTTAAATTTTATCGTTGAAGAAGGCAGAGAAACGTTAGATATGGGCTTTGAGCATCAAGTGTGGCATCGACAGGGCGAAAAAATCGTTTATGACTCAAATGAAGATAAAAAAGCAGAATACCGTGGCATCTATTCGATCCTTGCTAATGTACAAAATCGAGAATTATACGAAGCGAGAATTAAGCACAAAAAGGCGGTGGTTGAAAATTTACATAAGGCGGAACGTTTCGCTGTTGAAAGTGAATTCAAATTATATCAGACACCGACGATGCATCCCCAACATAAACAGCTTGAGCAGCAGCTGAAAGATTTATTAGATTTATTTGATGAAATGATTAATGGACAATCTTCAATGGATGAGTTTGATCGTTACGTTAACGAGTGGAAAGCGCTTGGTGGCGATCAAATTACGAAGGAAGTGAACGAATGGTATGCATCAAATCGTGCAAACAAAAAGTAACGCGATTGTGGTGCAAGGCGAGACAACAATATGTAAAACGAACGCAACTGCGCCTAAGCGTTTATTTTCTAATCGTAATCGTACCGTTAATAGTTGTAAGTTTATATGCTAATTTTCGCACACAGCAAATTGTAAACGATGAAGGAGATGCAACAACGAGCATCCAACTTGATATGCTAGCTATGTCTATTGACGATGTGGTGGAATCGATAGAAAGTTTATCATTCGATTTTGCAAATGATGAAGACACGATTGAGAAGCTTAAAATGATGAAACTTCAACCATCACCATCCCCTGTTGATGAGATCTATCTGCTCGATCATCTAGAAAAAGAATTGTCTCCACATGCTATTTTTTCGCACATATCCATCATTGATGTTCAATTGGAAACGATTTTTTCAACCAAATTTGGCGCGCGGAGAGAAAGTAGGTCGAAGATACAGCAGACAGCATCCACAATTTCTAAAATCATAGACCGTGGTCCCATATTTATAGATAACACAGAAAGTTTGCTATATGGCTCTCCAGCACGTGTATCTGATGTAGAGGGCGTTTCAATTATTCGGAAAATGAGCGATTACGATGGTGAAAATGCGGAACGTTATTTGTTTGCGACTATAAAAAAGAGCGTGTTAAATGAGAAATTAAGGCCACTTCAACGCCATGAATCTGTGCGAATCGATTTGTATTCAAAGCAGGGTACCCCAATTACAAGTGTTGGACGCGAAGCGCCTTCAGGTGATTGTAATGAAGGATGCGTTAAAGTGAAATATACCGATGATTATCATTGGCGCCTCGTATATCATGATCCAACGAAGCAATCGTTAGCTCAAACCGAACATATTAACTATTTTACAGTACTCATTATTATCGTTAGCGTTATATTGGCAATCTTGATTGCTTGGGGAGTGTATACACGTATTGCTGCACCGTTAGACAAATTAACGCGCGCGATGCGTAACATGATGCGTGGCAATTACGACGTTCGCCTAGAGAGTGATCGCGAAGACGAGTTTGGTTTTCTCATGGTAGCTTATAACCAGATGGCGGCGCATCAGAAGGAGCTTATTGAAGGTCATTATGAGCAGCAATTGCAGCTTACGCAGGCAGAGCTCAAATTTTTGCAATCACAAATTAACCCTCACTTTATGTACAACACGCTTGATTCGATTTATTGGATGGCTAAACATTACGATGCAGACGAAATTGGGGACATGGTACTAAACTTGGCGGCTTTTTATCGTGCTAGTTTACATAAAGGTGCGAGTACGTGCACGATCGAAGAGACGATTACACAGTTGAATTATTACGTTCGTGTACAACAAATCCGATTTTCGGACAAATTTGAAGTTATGTACGATATTTCGGATGACAGTAAATCCATTCCTCTATTAAAGCTGCTGCTGCAACCTCTAGTTGAAAATGCAATCATCCACGGCTTAAACTCCAACATATCAGATGGTAAATTAACGATTTCCAGTCACACGATAGACGATCGTCTTATGCTGCAAGTAGAGGATAACGGCAAAGGGATAGCGCCAAACAAACTTGCGATGATTCAAAATGTGCTGCATACGATACAAACACCAACTTGTGTTGCAAGCATGAAGCAAGTAGACGATGGGCAATTTTATGGATTAAGAAACGTGATGTCACGGGTTAACATGGTTTACGGTAATGATGCAACGATGATCGTCCATAGTGAAGAGAATCAAGGTACATCCATTACGATTGAACTTCCGCTCAAGCAATGCTGGGCAGCTGTTCATCACAAGTAACGGGTTCTATTGATATAATTTGCGTTAAACATAGAAATTGGGGGCGCATGTATGAACTTGCTTATCGTAGAAGATGAAGAGCGACTTCGCAACAGTTTAGTTCATTATATTCCGTGGGAAGAACATGGCATTCAAATTGTAGGCGCAGCAGAAACGGGCGAACAAGCGCTGCAATTAATCGAACGAAGACAGCCAGATATCGTGCTGCTCGATATTGAAATGCCGGATTTAAGTGGATTGGTCGTTGCAAAACATGTATCTAAGCATTATGAACATATAAAAATGATCATACTGAGCGGGCATGACGATTTTCAATCTGTCCAGAAAGCGATGGAGTTTGGAGTTAGTTTGTATTTGCTTAAGCCGGCAGGTGCAGAGCAAATAGTAGACTACGTGTTACATGTCGCTAATCAATTAAGAGAAACGTGGGCGCAGCAGCGTGAGCAGCTGTTGCTTCGGGAAAAATGGGAATATTACTTGCCTGGTGTGCGAGGTCGTGCGATTTGTGACATTTTAAATGGAAAGTATGACCGTGAACAATTAGGAATGTTAAATAATGACCTGCATCTTGGGTTCATGATGGATGGTTATTACGCGGTTGCTACGATTAAATTAGATGATCAACTTGCGGGACGTAGTGACGGTGGGTTACGTTCACAGCAAACGTTTGTGCTTTCCTCGATGATGCAAACTTGGCTTGCGGGGCATCAATGTTGGATTAATTCAGAGCAGAATGGCACGTTTGACATTATTTTCGCGTTACAAAATGATGCTGTAGACGGGATCATTCAAATTCATGCTTTATTGGAAAAAATATTAGGTCACATACGAATATGTTTGCAGTTGTCGGCAAGTGCCGGTATTTGCGGAAGCGTAGGCACGGTTGAAACGATTTGTGCGCAGTATAGTGAAGCGCGATCCGCTTTGAAGCAGCGCCATATTTATGGCAGTGGCATCGCCATACCATACCAAGCGACATATTGCGCGGGGCAAGGTGTTCGAAATAAGACGGTGCAATGCATCGTCCAAATTGTAAATGAAGAGATGGAGCAGGAAGTGACACTGCACGGGGTTGCTGAGCGTTTATTTGTTAACGCTTCTTATTTGAGCAGATTGTTTAAGCAGGAAATGGGCACATCGTTCTCGACCTATGTCATTGAGCGCAAAATGGAGCGGGCGAAACACATCTTGTTAGAAGGCGCCAAAGTGTACGATGCCGCCTACCGCGTCGGTTATCGCGACGTTAGTTACTTCACGAAAGTATTCCGAAAACATTGGGGCGTAACTCCCGGAAACGTGAAGCAAAAACGAGAGTACGACGATTATGCCGAGTTCGGGACACGGTAGCGAAGGGTTGATGTTGTAGCCTATGTTGATGGCGTTCATAGGAGGAGACAAGATGGACACCTTTTTAAAGTGCCTGTCTTGTCTCCTCTTTTGGTGAAACTCACAAAATGGATATTCTTCTGGATACGGAACAGCGCGGAGCCTTGAGCTGTTGCTGTGGCGATGGCCAGCTGCGCGCGATCTTCAAATCTACTACTTTATTTCTTTTGACACAATGTCCCCAAGTTCTTATCAAAATGAAATGACAAGAACTTTGTATCATTCCCGACATAATCCTCATTTGACCAGCTACAGACAATATGCTCAGCCCTTTTTAATTGAACTAACGGGAGAAGATTGGTTCAAATAAATTGGTTTTAACAAGTATCTCGGGTTTATGGTAAAATGTTTATTACATCTATTTTCCAAATAAATTCTACACTATTACGAAATTTGGGTAGTTGGAGATATGACAGGTTGGCTTAATGGCATTTTTGGTACTTCGGTAGATCATCGGCTATGTGTACTAACAGGACCTCGAGAAAAAGACTCTTTTCGATATTCTTAAGCTACTTGTCTCTGGATATGATAATAAGTTTGAGAAATTGGAGGGCATAATGGAAATATGTAATAAGTTGAATCAGGTTAGAATTGCGAGTAAATCAACTACAAAACAAAAAGTTTTTTCAATAGTAATTGCAATTATTGTCGGAGTTATTTTGGGTTTACTAGCAAAAGTTGTGGATAGTCCTGATTTCAACCCAATATTCACGAATATAGGTGATCGTCTTGGTATATGGGTATTTGTTGCAACCCTTTTATCGGTGTTCAGCTATTCGCCCAATTTAGCGGCTGTAAAAGTATTCGCCTTTTTTGGGTCGATGCTTACCGTTTATTATGTTTACACAACGCTAGTGCTACATTTTTCCCCGGAAAGAGAGATTGTTCTTTGGAGTATATGCGCGGCGGTATCCCCTGTTTGTGCTTATATTATGTGGTATGCGCGTGGAAGCGGATTGTTTTCTAATATTGTTTCGGCTCTTCCAATCGCAGTGTTGCTGTCAGAAGGGTTTGAATTACGTAACGCTTACTTACCCTTTCACACTCATTACTATTTAATATCATGGCTTATGGGAATATATTTCATAATGATAGTTGTGATGTTACTTACAATCTCAAAAAGCAAAAAGAAACTACTGACCATCCTACTAATAGCTATTATGTTATCTTTAATCATGATATATTTTAATGTCTTTGCCCGTCTATTCCCTGGGCTGAACAGTGGATTGCAAAGCGTGATCTTATAGGCATTACAGTTGCTTCAGCTATAATGTCAGAAAAAATGGGCATTTTTTATACGAAGGAATCAAGGAGGTATAATTTCATTCGTAAATCGGAATGGAAAGTGATCCTGAACCATTGGTCTTACTAGCAATCACTAACCCATCCAGCGCTGAATTTATTGATTATGTAAGTCAATGGGTGGTAGCAACGCTAGAGCATGTGGATGAAATTGCTGTCGAAGGGAATTTGTAATTTACTGATGCAATAGAGACACTGGATGTTGGGCACTGATTCTAGTGTTTTTTTTATGTGATACAATGAATGAAAGGGTAGAAGTTGGAAATTAGAACGGAGTGAAAGCTTGCTTAAGTGGAATAGCGATGTATGGGGAAAGCTGACAGGACCGTACAGTTCTGCAGAAAACGTATCTGTTTTATTGCAGCAGCTAATGCGGCAATATAGTCAGGAGATTTTTGATGAAATCTTTCAAGAGTACTTGTTCCATCAAAATACGATATATACGGCTACATATGCAGCGATGCCGTTTTTGGCACAAATAGCATGTTCTACATCTGATGCTGAAGTGCGCAAAGAGCTGTTTGTAAATTGCGGTATAATCGAGGCAAGCCGTGATGGGCACGATGAGGAACCATTTCCAGAATCTTGGGCTGAACTGGCTGAAGATGTAGGCAGCTCTGTCTGTACTGAATTGTATCGTGAATATCTAGAGGCCATTGGGAAACTCAAGGCGCTTACAAAGGAAGTATTCACCTATACAACTCATCACTCCATCGATGAGTCGGAAAAACGTTATATTCTTGTTGCGGATGCCGCTTATCGAGGTTCGTATATACTTGCCGATATGTTGATGACTTTTATTAACGGTGATGAGTATGTGGCCATGTGTCCGACCTGCGAAAATGATGTATTCATCTGGCCTCATGAAGATAATTCTGTAGAAATCGAAATACTTAAAGCCTATGAACAAGATCCCGTCTTTCACACTGATCAGGAATCCTATGAGATCATCCCGGTCACGTCATTTGCAGATGAAGAAATACGAACATTAGCGGAGCGGGCGGAAGCGATTGGGGAGCAAACATTGGTTAGGCATCTGTATTATTTAGCGGGGGAAACATTATGTCCATCCTGCCGCGAGAAAATTTCCGTATGGCCATCTTTACTTAGCACATTTTCAAAGTAGAGCGCAAGTATAGACATTATACTAGATTAGATTAGGGTAGAGTAGCCTAATCTGAGTTCGATAGCTCAATAAACGATAAGCAAAGGCTGCCGGCTGGGCAGCCTTTTGTGATCATGATGAGGTGGAGATTGATTAATTTAACGTTCAGTCTAACTGCGAGGAATATACTTCTCAATGAATTGATCGACGGTAATCGATTTTCCGAAATGATGAACTACGTGTTCGAGGACATGCTTTCTTTGTTCTTGTGTAAAAGCGGATGTTGCGTCTTCGACAACCGTCACCTCATAACCAAGGTCGTGTCCGTGTCTAAGCGTAGATTCTACGCAAACGTGAAGCGCATAACCTGCGATGTATATTTTTTTGATCCCTTGATTTCGGAGGAAGCTATCCAAATTTGATCCCGCAAACCCACTGGCCCCAGTTCTGCCCGACACAACAAACTCTCCGGATTCAGGAGTAAATGCTTCTCCGAATCGGCTTCCTGGTGAGCCTTTAATGAATGTTTTAAATGTGGAAATGGCAGCGCGCAAACCATACGTTGTATTGCCTAGTTCAATATGGTTTTCCTCAAAGAACAGTCCGCAGTGAATAATTTGGATATCGGTTTTCCTTGCTACCTCTAGTAATTTTTTGGAGCTTTCAATCGAATCAGCAAATTGTTGATGATCTTCGATCAAATGATGAATTTTTCCGTCTTTTGAGAGCCATTCATTCTGGTATTCAATTAATACCAGAGCTTCTTTTTCACGGATCGATACGTGGGAAGGTTGTTGTTGAATGGACATTTGAGTTCCTCCTTATATTTGTAAATGAAGTTTTCTATACAGTTCCATTTAAAGAAGGCGAAGGGACGATTAGGAAATACGAATATCACAGTATAAAAAAATTTAGTAGACGAGCTTTAGGAAAACGGCTTTACCTTGGATGCGGCTACGAAGAAAGTGGAGAAGCGATGAGGATGCAATGATGTGTTTAAAAAACACTTGGATATCACCATAATATCAAAGGTCCTATTAAGTTTAAAGAGATGTTTGTGTTGGAGATTAGTATCACGAACATCCCTTAACGATTTTCGTGACACAAACTTGTACTTATAAAGAAGGCCAACTGTTTATGTGAACGCTGTGGGACAAACTAGAATAAATGAGCAGGGAGAGGTTATTTAAGGAGCTGACTAGTGAAGATGCGAGCATCGAATGGCACGTACACGTAGCAAACAAGATATAACTTCGATCTTGCTTTTGATGACATCCCTGACGTACAAACACTCAACAGCAAAAAACGCAATGCGAAATTTGATGTTTCTCAATACATAGAAAATCCAAAGTTGCCAGAACGATTACCAAAGAGTGTTTCATTACAAGATGCAATCAAACCTGGGAAAGCATAGGTCTTATCGTATTGGGAAATGAAAATCTATTGATCAGAATTTGAAGTATGGCAATTACAACGATCATTTCATTTATACAATATGATTATTTTCCATATTCATACTGAAAAACTGCTATATTATCTAAAAGCGTAAACTTTCATTATATTAATGGTGGAGCGGGTAATCTTCCCTTCAGTATCATTACAATAATATCAATAAAGTGGAATAGTAGTTATATTTTATAAAAAGGAGGATAATTATGACCAAACAAGACATTTCGAAAACATTGCGGGAGGGACTGACGGCGAAGACCGAGAGAGTAGGAACGGCGGCGATGCTGCTGTATCCGGGGATGACGGCTCTGGACCTGGTTGGTCCGCAATACGTGTTCGCTGCGCTGATGCAATCCGTACATCTCGTTGCCAAGTCAAATGAGCCGGTGTTATCAGATACGGGATTGGCGATTGTCCCGACGATCACCTTCGAGGACTGTCCAGAGAAAGTGACGATTCTGTTTGTTCCGGGAGGTTCCGAAGGAACGCTAACCGCGATGGAGGATGAAGCCACGCTGTCCTTTGTAAAATCGAGAGGAGGGCAGGCGGATTATGTGACAAGCGTTTGTACGGGCTCTTTGATTTTGGCCGCCGCCGGACTACTTGAAGACTACAAAGCGACGTCCCATTGGGCGACGAAACACCTTCTGGAAGAGGCAGGCGTAGAGCCGGTGGAAGGAAGGGTGGTATTCGACCGGAATCGGGTGACTGGCGGTGGGGTTACGGCAGGGATTGATTTCGGCCTTGCGTTAGCCGGCCGTATTCGCGGTGACGAATACGCCAAGCTCATTCAGTTGATCGCCGAGTATTCGCCCGAACCCCCATACCGGGCTGGAACGCCATGTGAAGCAGGTGAAGCTGCAACCAAACATGTAACCGAAATGTTCGTCCCGTTCGTGACCAAAGCTCGTGAATTGCTGCAACGAGCAAACGATTGAACGTCTGAGGCATTACAACGCAATGATAGATCGTTTTATTTTGAACTAATCTTTATTTATATTAATTGAAAAAGAGGTTTTGAATCAATGAATAGCAATATCATTTGGGGAATAGTATTATTAGCGCTGAGTCTGTTTCTTAAGCCATTATTGGCGATTGTGGGGCTGAATGAAAAGTTGTTCGGATTGCACTTGCAAGGTGAAACTGTGTTTTCATTGAGTCCAATCTTAGTTAGGATTATTCTAGCAGTAATTGGGGTTATCATGCTTATCATCGGTGGTATGCAAGCTGCAAAGAAGAAGAATAAATAGTTGAAAGTATAAAGAGCACAACAATTGATCTTGCTACAATATTGAACATTTATAACCAAGGTACGGGGAATTTTTAATGCTTGCCCAAATAAGCGTAAGTGATATTAACGCCTTATTAGCCCCACAACAGGTCGGATCATCGATGTAGAATGCAGTTAAGATTAGAAATGGGATCGATAATTTTTCTTTTAAAGGATATCCCTTTAGTACTTGTCTACCTGCCAGCTTTATGTACAGAATGCATGTTAATACAACTAATTAGCTTTGTATTAGAAAAGGCGGCCGTTATTTTACGGTCGCCTTTTCTAATACCAGTTTTATATATAAGTATACAAGTAGCTTATTGACCTTCTTCAACAAACTTAACAATACGCGCTTTTATAGCGTCTCGAACGATTCTAAAGTGCATCATAATTTCTTCTTCAGTACCTGTAGTTTTTGCAGGATCTTCAAACCCCCAATGCCACTTCACAACAGAAGAGTTCGAAATGACAGGACAATGCTCATCCGCATGCCCGCAGAGTGTAACAACATAATCCGCACGGTTTAAAATCTCCGGATCAATGACATCCGAGGTATTATTACTGATATCAATGCCAGCTTCATTCATTGTTTGAATGGCTCTAGGATTTAATCCATGAGCTTCTAGGCCTGCACTATAAATTTCATAGCGATCTCCGCCAAATTCCTTCATAAAGCCATCCGCCATTTGACTGCGGCATGAATTACCTGTACATAGGAAGTAAATGAGTTTCTTCTCCATTTTTGTATTTCTCCTTTAGATTTACTAGTGAATGATGCTTAGCCATAAATACAGCCCTGTTAAAGTAATGAATAGTACGGGGATAGTCAGTACGATACCTACTTTGAAATAGTAGCCCCATGTGATTTTTACATTTTTCTTACTGAGAACATGAAGCCACAACAGTGTAGCAAGCGATCCAATAGGCGTGATTTTTGGACCAAGATCAGAACCTATAACATTGGCATAAATAAGTGCCTCACGAAGTACTCCTTGTGTATTCGTCTCCTGTATGGCCAGTGCGTCAATCATAACGGTTGGCATGTTATTCATAATAGAAGAGAGGATAGCTGCAACAAATCCGGAGCCCACTGTCGCGATAAACAGCCCTTGATCGGCCATCCACTGAAAGACCTTACCAAGTTCTTCTGTGAGTCCTACATTGCGCAGGCCGTATACTACGACATACATGCCGATGGAGAATACGACAACTGACCAAGGAGCGCCTTTGATAACAGCACCCGTTTGGACGACCTTACTGCTTCGAGCAAATACCAGAAACACGATAGCAGCTATGCCAGCAATGATGGATACTGGAATCTGTATGAGTCCACTTACCATGTACGCAATCAACAATACAGAAAGTACAATCCAAGAAAGCTTAAACATCCGCATATCTTTAATTGCTTCCTTAGGTTGTTTTAGTTGACTGAGATTATAGGTTTTTGGAATACTTTTTCGGAATACAAGATACAGCATGAGCAAACTTCCAGCAATAGAAAAGATAGTTGGAACGATCATTCGACTCGCATATTCAGCAAAACCAATGCCAAAGAAATCGGCCGAAACAATGTTAACTAAATTACTAACGATAAGTGGCAGCGATGCTGTATCTGAAATAAATCCACTCGCCATAATGAATGGCAAAATCATTCGGTCATCAAATTTGAGTGCCCGAACCATAGCAAGTACGATCGGAGTCAAAATCAGTGCTGCTCCGTCGTTTGCAAACAACGCAGCTACAGCTGCTCCTAGCAAAACAACATAAATGAACATGAGCGTTCCGTTGCCTTTAGCAAAACGCCCCATATGAAGGGCTGCCCATTCAAAGAAGCCTATCTCGTCGAGGATAAGCGAAATAAGAATAATGGCTACGAAGGTAAGTGTCGCATTCCATACGATACCTGTAACATCCCATACATCCTGAAAGTTAACGACTCCGAAGAGAAGGGCCAAGATAGCACCGCCAACAGCAGAATATCCGATGTTTAACCCTCTAGGCTGCCAGATGACAAAAATAAGGGTAACGATGAAAATAAGAGATGCAATGGCTAACATGTACTCCTCCTTATGTTATTTACAACAGTTTGGATTTATCTTGCTTAGTTCATCTTTCATAGACGGCAGTTCTTCAAGAATACCTTGTAAGTACGGTTTATCGTCCACATTCAAGGAATAGTAAATCCACTGACTGCGCCTTGTTTCTACGACTAACCCGCCATTTTTAAGCTTTTTCAAATGCTGGCTAATGTTAGGTTGTGTAGTTTGTAAAACATCGACGATATCACAGACACACATTTCCTTCTCTTTCAGAAGGGCCAGAATAGTCAATCGTGTTTTATCAGCTAACAGTTTCATCGTTTCAACAAGAGAATCTGTAGTTGATGTCAAAAAGAACACTCCTTTTAAAGATGATGAGATATTATCACCTTGAGGTGATGTATATCCAGAGCTTATTATACACAGAACATTATATAAGTAAACAGTTATATTAGTGATTAATTATATAAAAGATTCTTTTGTATTAGTTGCAAATTGCAAATATAACGGGTATAACTAAATGGAGGTGAGCAGGAATGAAGCCCAATCCTAGAGATTTACTACAAGTCATAGCACGTAATTTTGGTTTGTTGAATAAGAGCTGTTGTAATGTAGGTCATCATGATATATCACTAGTCCAAAGCCAAATACTTTACGAAATTGATCGTCAGCATCAACCTTCCGTACAACAAATAGCTGATACGTTGGGGATAGATATAACAACTTTTAGTCGACAAATACAATCGTTAGTGAAAAAGAACTTCGTTAAAAAGATTCAATTACCTGAAGACAGAAGGGTGTATGTCCTACTGTTAACAACGGAAGGTAAGTTTATTGCAGCTGCGATTGATAAAATGATCCAGGATTATTTAGAAAAAGTATTCTTGTGCATGAGTGAGTCGGAGCAAGACACCGTTCTGCAAGCTTTACAACTATTGAATGAAAGCATAATTAAAGCTAAATCGTTGTACTCGGCCGATGAATGCTAGAGCTAATTCTGCATTCACGCATAATACTTGTAAAATGCAAATATTATTAAGGGGATAATCAAGATGAGCATTAAATCGTATGACACCATAGTGATCGGTGGTGGGCAGGCAGGGCTGGCTTCGGGTTATCATCTACAGAAACAAGGGCTGTCTTATCTTATTTTGGAATCTCAACCTGAAGCAGTTGGTTCCTGGCCTAGATATTATGATAGCTTAAAGTTATTTTCACCTGCACATTATTCATCTCTTCCTGGAATGGAGTTTCCTGGTGAGATGGGCCGTTACCCAAGAAGAGATGATGTTATTACTTACTTCAAACAATACGTTAAGCATTTTTCACTTTCAGTAAAGACCAATGAACATATTGTACAGGTGAAGCGGGAAGGCGGACGATTCAATATCTACACTGCTTCTGGAAACACGTATGTATCAAAGACAATTATTAATGCTACAGGTTCCTTTCATAGTCCATACACCCCTCGAATTAATGGAATAGACAAGTTCAAAGGAAAAGTGATTCACTCATCGGTTTATCGAAATGCAGAGCCTTATAAGAAGCAGCGAGTTATAGTCGTTGGACGTGGTAATTCAGCTGTTCAAATCGCCATTGAATTGGCTGATGTAAGCCAAACCAGTTTAGCAGTACTTAAACCAGTTCACTTTGCCAAGCAGCGTATACTAGGGAAAGATATTCACTTTTGGTTTCGTCTAACTGGATTAGATACATTTCCTTTTTGGCGCTTCGGGATAAAGTCACCGAATCCAGCCTCCGTAATTGATTTGGATAATTATAAGAACAGAATAGATGCATTCAATCCGGATCAGAAAACGATGTTTACAGCTTTTTATCCCGAAGGGGTTATTTGGCCTAGTGGAGAAAAAGAGAAAGTTGACTCGGTCATCTTTGCCACGGGATATAAATCAAGCCTGTTCCATTTAGAGGGACTAGGTGCTGTGCATGATAATGGCGATCCTATACAAAAAGGAGGAGTCAGTACAGCTGTTCCAGGGCTTTACTATGTAGGTTTGTATGGTCAACGCTCGTTTGCATCAGCTACGATTCGCGGGGTAGGTTCCGATGCAGAATATGTTGTTAAACAACTTATGAGGTATCTGAAAAGAACATAGTTATAGAAGTGTCAATCTTTAAATCAAGAATTTTTGATTTAACATTGACTTTCATAAAAAATGGATGATATGATACCACCATAAATCAAATTAATTTGATTAAATGAGATTATAAAAGAGTAGGAGGGAAGATGATGTTTAAAGAACTTCCCATCGTGCAGCAAGGAGCACCAGAAGTCGATTTTGCAAAATATGAGGCAAAGTTTAAAGCATTAGCAGATCAAAAACGACTACAGATTATGTATGAGCTCACACAGAGAGGAAACACATGCGTGTGTGATCTAACCGATATTTTCGATATGCAGCAGTCTAAACTGTCATACCATTTAAAAATTTTACTGGATGCTGGTTTAATTCAGAGAGAAACGAAAGGTACATGGAGTTATTACGAACTTAACCAAGAGGAAGTTAACAATCTTCTCTCACCAGAGCTATGCTGCGTTTTCCGTTTGAATGATGTTAAAACAGGCGATTGTTGCTAATCGCTTTTGTTTTATGTAATTAATCAAAATAATTTGATTAAGAGAATGTGGAATTAATACTAACGATACGAAAATCAATAAATTATGGAGGTAATGAATGATGAATAAATGTTGTGGTGTTTTGCCTATAGCGATAATTGGTGGGGGGCCTGTAGGCTTAGCAGCAGCAGCTCATTTGGTTTCAAAAGGCGAATCCTTCGTTCTATTTGAGACAGCTAACGATATAGCAGGGAATATTAATCGATGGAGTCATGTACGTCTATTCTCTCCTTGGCAATTTAATATAGATAAAGTAGCCAAACAGCTACTCGAAGAAAATGGTTGGAAGGCACCGATTCATACTGATATTCCAACTGGTGCTGAGTTAGTAACGCAGTACCTTGCTCCACTATCAAAACTGCCGACAATTCAACCACATATCCACTTTAATGCAAAGGTTACTGCAGTAAGTCGTAAAGGTTTGAGTAAAGTAAAAACAGCTGGACGTGAAAAGCTGCCTTTTGTGCTGCATGTCACGGAGAATGGTGAAACAAAGGTCTACGAAGCAAAGGCTGTTATTGATGCTTCTGGTACATGGGCAACTCCTAATCCTGCTGTATCGAATGGGATATGGACGGATAAAGAGCTTGAATTGAAAGAACAGATTACTTACGAAGTTCCTGATTTGCTAGGTAAACAGAGAGAACGTTATGCTGGTAAACACGTACTTGTTGTTGGAAGTGGTCACTCTGCTATTCATGCACTGTTAGATCTTGAAAAGCTTAAGGAACAGGAGCCAGATACAAACATCTCTTGGATCATTCGCAAATCCCAAGTAAAAGAAGTGTACGGAGGACAAGAGAAGGACAGTCTTCGTGAACGTGGACAGCTAGGTATAAGGTTAGAGAATCTTGTCCTTTCTGGAAAAGTGCAAGTGTACCCATCATTCATGATTGAGAACTTCGAGCAATCAGGAAATCAGATTAATGTAATAGGATACAGTAACGGTCAGACAATCCAAGTTGAATCGATTGATGAAGTCATTAGTAATACCGGATCTCGCCCAGATATGGGCTTCCTTCGTGAAGTCAGAACGGATATCGATTCAGTAGTTGAGAGTGTCGGTGTGTTAGCTCCACTTATTGATCCTAATCTTCATAGTTGTGGTACCGTAAGGCCACATGGAGAGAAGGAATTACGTCAGCCTGAACAAGACTTTTACATCGTTGGAGCGAAAAGCTATGGTCGTGCACCAACGTTTCTTATGGCAACCGGATATGAGCAGGTTAGATCCATTGTGGCAGCTTTAACAGGTGATTGGGAAGCTGCAGAGAAGGTTGAACTAGATCTACCAGAAACAGGAGTATGTAACATAAGTCTAACTCGTGAAGAAAGCTGCTGTGAGACAGAGGAAGCTACCAAAGAAAAAATGGCTGAAAGTACTTGCTGTACAGTTAATCCAAGCCCAAGTAAGAGTTCATCCTGCTGCGGATAATCCTAAGGGAAGGGAAGCTACTATGAAGATCGAGATACGTAGAGCCAGGATAGATGATGCAGCTGCTCTAAACGATATTTATAACTATAATGTTGTTCATGAGCGAAACTCGACATTTGAGAGCAATTCTAAGACGCTTGAAAGCAGAGTGAAATGGATTGAGGAGTCAGGGGATCATTATCCTATCTTAGTAGGTGTTAGTGAGAATGTAATTGAGGAATGTGAGAAACTTCATTACTGGAAGTTACTTTCCCGTATTTTTGACTTTAATACAGGCAGCCGACAATTGTGTCGGAGTTTAGGTTTTAGAGAAGTTGGTGTGTATGAAAAACATGGCCAATTAGATGGTATATGGCTTAATGTTGTGATTGTTGAGAAGCTGTTTCCAAGCAATATGTAGATTCTAAAAAGAACATCATTTGTAAGAGCAATCAGGAATGAATAAAAGAAGAGATGTCATTGATTGTGACACAACATCCATATTGTCGGATGACAAGAACATAAGGACATTACCGATTAAGGCGGTAACTTTGATGATTGAGAGCGTCATTCACAGAATGCAGACGCCGCGAGCTTTTAACTTGGCGGACTATAGCCGAGCAATTAGGTCCACGTTCTGAACAGCGCCTGATAAATTTGTTATTCACAAATAAAATTCATATAACGAGGCGGTAAATTAGTGTTGATTCAAGCGATATTCAATCAATTTGGTGAAAAAGAAAAGAACAGGCAATCGACAGAGCGCTGCATAGAAGCGCCTAATCGTGCCTGTTTCAACTTCAAACAATCTATAGTAATCAATAATATTGATAATTCAAATTGCTATTCTTGCCAAACACTCATAGGGTCCCATGGTTTGATCTGATCGCCATATTTCCCAGCCAAAAAAGCTTTCATGTCTTCCAGCTTAGCAGGCACCTCGTTCCAAATTGGAAGGGGTGGTAACCCTCGTTTGCTCTTCAATAGGATATCCACTGTAACATACAAGCGTTCTGGCTGAATCCAATGAAGGAAGCGGGAAATATCAATTTGCTTGGTCAGGGACAAGGAATCAATATCGTCATTGTAATGCTTGTTGAACTCGCTGATCAGGTTCAGGAGGTACTCTCTCTGCTCCTTCACGAAGTCCAGGTCGCAGATGGCGCCATGTCCTGGAACAACGATTTCGGGTTTAATTTCATCAATAATGCGATCAAGCACTTTAACCCAATTGAGGGTTCCCTCTTCGCTGTATGCTGTACAACCGTTAAACACGACATCGCCAGCGAACAGCACCTTTTCTTTTGGCATCCACAACAGTAAGTCACTGTCAGAGTGGGCTGGAGCTACGTTGTAAATCATAACTTCCGTATCGCCAAGACGGATGTTGATATCGTCCTTTATCTCAATATTCGGGAGCACCCATTCTACGCCTTTCAGGTCGAATCCTTCAAATTCCGCTGCAAAAAACCGCTCCCCCGGAGTCAATTCCGGAGAATCCTTTCCTCTTCTGATGACGCTGTCCATCCAGGCGATATTTTCGGTGAGACGCTCTCTGGAGGCTTCCTTGTGCATAATAATGCAAGCATCTTCAAACACTTTGTTTCCCCAGGCATGGTCGCTGTTATAGTGCGAGTTCACCACATATGCGGGAGAGCCGCCGTTGCTTACTTCCACAAAAGCCTCCCGCATTTCCCGCGCATGGAACAAATCGAAGAACGTGTCATATACCAGCCCATCACCCTTGTTGATGAACCCGGCATTGGCCCAACTGATGCCGCGATACGGTGAAATGCCAGCAAAGACGTCATCTGCGACTTCAAAAAATTTAACGCGAGGTTTTTGGATAATACGTCCATACTTCATGAAAATTCTCCTTTGCGTATATGTTTTTGGGGCAAGGCATACTGACTATGTTTTTATTATAAAGAATGGAAAACAGGCATGCAAGCGTGCACTTGCATGCATCTGTTCTGTGCGATATGATAGTAACAAAGCAACATCACACTACATGGATGGAAGCGCTGCTGCATATACAAAACTTGTAGTAGAATAGGCTTAACATATATAAAAGGAGAAATACAATGCAAACTTCAGACAGAATCATTGAAGCTGCGACACGGCTCATCAAAAAGAATGGCTATCGGGGAGTAAGCACCAAAGCCATTGCAACGGAAGCTAAAGTCAATGAATCTACGATTTTTCGGCAATTTGGAAGCAAGCAAGGCATATTGGAAGCCATCATTGAAAGACATTCGGATATCCCGCAATTTGAGAAGCTGTTAAAAGAGGACGCGACCGATAATCCAGAAGTCGATCTGCTGAATGTAAGTCAGCAGTACCGTTTGTTTTTTCATAAAAATGCGGACATCATTTTAATTGGTATCCGCGACAAAGGAATGCTTCCCGTATTAGACAGAGTGCTAGCTGATCCGCCGCTGAAGCTGCACTCCTTGCTGGTTGAATATTTTGAACGCTTGCAGAAGAAAAAAGTTATAGCCAGACAGGATGCGCGTCTTGCCGCCATGTCTTTTCTCTCGATGTGCTACGGATTTCAGATGAGCGAGCTGATTCACCGGCAATATCAATCCCAACTCGTCACCGAGGAAGAGTTCTACAAGCACAGTGTCTCATTGTTTGTTAAAGGAATCTTGTCTCAGTCATAAGCTTTGTTGATTTATTTACATATGCCGAAGACTGCTTGCGCAGCTCTAACTCTAGAATAATCGAGAGAAGATGCATCAAGATGCTCGAAAGCACGTTATACTGCAACCGGACATTATTAATTTTCAAACACCAAACTAATAAAGCCTGTAGCCAGAAAACTGAACTACGACCTAAGAGATGGACACTTTTAAAAAAAGTGCCCTCTCTGAGAGCCCTGAAAAAGCCTTGCTTTTGAGTAAAAGAGAGATTCAATTGGGAAATGTAATCAAGAATACTAAAAAGCAGCTGCTCCTCATACGAGGGTGGACTGCTTTTTCTCGACTAGCTTTACCATTCGATTCACATTCATAACAAGTCGAATCACTTAAAGATATTGCTCCTGACGTTGCTAACTACATTATCGAGTTTGCATTTGGCGATATTTATTCCAGAGAAGGACTGAACCCAAAACAGCGGCAACTGTTTACGATTGCTTCCCTGACAACCCAAGGTGGAGTCGAGTCAGTACTTTATCTTAGAGCTGCTTAGGATTAGGCGCCCTTGGAAGTATGGATAGAGGTTATTGAAAGTTATACTGACATAAGGGTTTGGATAGCCCAAAACAAATTTATTCCTAATGAGATTATGGAAGTTCTTTCAGAAGATTCTTCAGAACGTGTGAGGTGGATGATTGCTTCAATAAACAGGTTACCTGAGCATCTTCAAATAAAAATGGCAAAAGATCATGACCTAAAGCTGCGCCAGCCGCCCATCCTAGTTGGTGTTAGCGTTAATGTAATGCAGGATTTGACGGAGTGGGATTATTGAAGGTGCAAACCATTAGACTACTGAAAATTCCACTGTTCCCCCCAGTGGTTCTGAGAGAAAACGTAGAGGAAGATAAGTTCTACCATCTTTAATCGTTACAGGGACGCTTTTAGCGTTAACCTGGGCTGTTTTGGCTCCACCATTAAGGCGTACAGTTAATTTCTTTTCTTTATTAATTATTATTATCGTTTTCGTAGCCTGTTCATAGGAATACATTAGTTTTACAGGATCTTTAAAAGATTTTATCTGTACCATTGTCCTTTTGTTTACTGTTAGTAGATTCTCCTGCAACGCGCCATCAATATAAACCAATATTTGTTTTTACGGCGCAGCGGAGATAGCTGATACAGGTGAATCTAGGGGAAAAGGTTAATTGAAATCATACATATAAAACTTAAGAAAAATAGTATACAGATAAAAAATCCCAATAGTGTAATTGTGGTGCTGAAAACCTTGTCTAGTAATGTTAAAATTTAGAGGGAAAGGAGCTTACTCAAATGATGAAAATTCTCGTCGTTGAAGACGATTTGGAGATTAACCAACTTGTAACTAAATATTTGGGAAAAGAGGGCTTAGAGATCGATTCGGCATATGACGGTCAGGAAGCACTCTCCTTTATTTTTAAAAATGAATACCAGCTTGTTATTTTAGATATGATGCTTCCAAAACTAGAGGGTCAGGAAGTATTGCGCAACATTCGGAAAAACAAAACGATTCCTGTGATTATCTTGTCAGCTAAAGATAGAGAGATGGATAAAATACTAGGTTTAGAGCTTGGAGCTGACGATTATATGTCCAAGCCGTTTACGATCGGGGAGCTGATTGCAAGGGTCAAAGCCCAGCTTCGCCGTTACACGAAATTTAATTCGAATGCCGCCGTCGGCGAAGCAGAGTTCATTCAACATGGAGACTTAAACCTGAATATGGAAACATTCGAAGTCACGGTCTCCGGTCAGAGAAAGTCTTTAACAGCAAAAGAATTTGCTATCTTGAAACTGTTTCTGACCCATCCCACCCGTGTTTTTACAAAATCACAAATTTTCGAAAGGGTTTGGCGGGAGGAAAGTATATCCGACGATAATACGGTGATGGTACACATCAACAGGCTGCGAGCAAAAATAGAAAAAGACCAGTCAAACCCCGTACATATTCAAACTGTGTGGGGTTTTGGTTATAAGCTCGGTGAGTTGGGATGAATATGTCCATTATAATTCTCGTCATCGTTCTTATCCTGTTGTGTTTCACTCTCCTTCTTAGGAACTTTCGTCTACAAAAGGAGATCAAAAAGATCGCGCAGACCACGAAACAAATACGAGCAGGCCATCTTAACTTGCGTTATCGGCTACTTACACCCCATAAACCTGTCGAAGATTTAGGCGGAGAATTAAATCGTCTAATTGATTATTTTCAAAAAACTTTTGACCGGACTCAATTTCTGGAGGATGAACGTAAGCAGATGATTGCAAACATTTCGCATGATTTACGTACGCCGCTTACCTCCTTACTCGGATACTTGGAAGCCTTAAGTTCTGACTCGACACTAACAGTTGAAGAAAAAAACAACTTTATCCGCATAGTCTCCGACAAAGGAAACCTTTTAATGGAACGACTCCAAGATTTTTTTGAGCTGGCAAAGTTGGAAGCAGACGACTCACAATCCGAACTTGTTGAAGTCAATTTGACAGGCATCTTACAAGAAGTGTTGGTTGAATTTTATCCCAATTTTCAGAAAGCGGCGATTACGCCTATTGTTAATATCCCTGATTCTCCCCTGTATGTCATGAGCAATCAAATCCAGCTAAGACGCGTTATAGAGAATCTGATGTCGAATGCTTTGCGTTATGGTCTGGATGGCAAAGAGGTTGGTGTTGCTGTTCGGGAACAATCGGATTACGTATGGGTCGATATATGGGATCGCGGTAAAGGGATATCTCCACAAGACCTGTCTCGTGTGTTTGAGAGATTTTATACGGGAGCAGCTTCTAGAAATCAATCCCTTCGCGGAACAGGATTGGGTCTTACTATTACGAAGAGCTTAGTTGAGAAACAAGGCGGTCAGATCACCGTATCCAGCATTGTGGGCGGGATAACCGTTTTTTCATTTAGCTTGATTAAAGGTTGAGAGGCTGCAGCACCGAACAGCTTGAACAATTAAGATTTTTGTTAGATATACGAAAAAGGTATGTTAGAAAGAGCTTGTATAGTTGACTTCAAAAGGAGGAAGTCAAATGAGAGGATTTGAAATCGCGTTAATTGCTATGAATTTGCTAACTGTGTTTTTAGGACCAAGTAAAAAACGGTCTAAGGCTTTTTTGTTGGGACTTGCAAGCATGAATGGGGTTGTGTTTGTTCTCCATGGAATAGTTGAAGGATTACGGTATCAAATGGTTTTTTCATACATTTTTGTTTTTTTGTTTGCGGTTTATGCTGTAGTAAAGGCAACTGTCGCGATCTCGGAAAACAAATTCACAAAAATTCTAAAGGGAATTGCAATCAGCATATCTATCCTACTCCTCACCATGACGTCTCTCATGGCTTATGCTCTTCCCGTCTTTAAACTCCCTTCGCCCACGGGCAATTACGATGTAGGCGTTCAATATACTTACTTTACGGATGATCAGCGCCTAGAGCCTTTCTTGAAAGGATCGACCGATAAGAGGGAACTCTCGGTGAAAATATACTATCCTGCGATACAGGATAAATCCAAACCCAATATTACTTATTTTCACGATTCTCCTAAACTCATAGAGGTATTCACCAAAGGCAATCGTTTGCCTAAGTTCCTGTTCAGCCATTTACGACTAGTTCAGACGCATTCACAAGAGGGCTTGCTATTGTCCGATAACGAAGAAAACTATCCAGTGATTTTGTTCTCCCACGGCGGCGGCACAACCATGGAAGTGTATATGTCCCAATGCGAGGATTTGGCCAGCCGTGGATATATCGTTGTTGCCATCAACCATACCTACGTATCGTCAGCAACCGAACTTCCTGGAAGAATTGTAACGGATCGAGATGCTACGGTGAACTTTGAAGGCGACCCATTGGATTCCATTACTCATATAATGGCTGATGATGCGAGTTTTGTGGTTGATAAGTTGGAGGAAATGAATGCCGGAAAAGTAGATTCTATCTTTGCAGGAAAACTCAATCTAGAGAAAATCGGTATCGCTGGTCATTCGTTGGGCGGTGCGGCGGCGTACAATCTGGCCATCAACGATAGTAGAATAAAGGCCGCAATTAATTTGGACGGCGCCGTGTATGCAGTTTCTGATGGCACCAAAGCGATCGCTCCTTTTCTCATGCTGGCGAATGACGAGTACATGATTCAGTCGGTTATGAGAGGTGAGCCCTTCATGCTTAAACTGGAGGAGATCCCGGCCCAAGATCAGGAAGCAGTCGCATCAGCCTATGGCGGTAAAGAAGCCTACATGGACATTTACAGAAAACAGGAACAAGCCGCCAGTGAACTTGCCGAAACTTTGAAGTCGTCCGACAGCTTATTGTTTATCGAAGGCAGTTCTCATATGAAATTCGCCGATATCGGACTTTTTATGGGTCCCGGTTTCCGCCGCTTTATCGGAATCAATGGGGAAACCTCATCTGAACAATGTTTGGATATAACCAGAGCTGTCACATTGAACTTTTTCAACCAATATTTGAAGGATGAAACCGGGGATTCACTGGAATCCGTACTACGCCAATATCCGAAGCTGCAAAAAGCCAAGTGGATGTAAGGGAGGTTTGCATGTGAGCGAGATTATACGAACCCGAAATCTGACCAAGCGTTACAATACAAAAACGGTTGTAAGCGATGTGAACATGACGATAAGAACCGGCGATATCTACGGCTTTCTAGGGCAGAACGGTGCGGGAAAAACGACAACTTTACGGATGTTAAAGGGGCTCATTCGACCGTCCGCCGGAGAAATCGAATTATTCGGTACACCGTTGCATGGAAACAAAGCAAAAGCGAAGGAGCGCATCGGCGGCATTATCGAGTATCCAGGTTTCTATCTTAATCTTAACGCGGTGGACAATCTGGATATTCATCGCCGCCTTATGGGTATGGGCAACAAAGAATGCATAGAAGATGCCCTAAAGACTGTGGGGTTGCTTGATGCTAAAAGGGTTAAAGTTAAAAATTATTCGCTCGGCATGAAGCAACGGCTTGGCATTGCTCGTGCCTTGCTTCATCAACCCGAACTTCTTATATTAGACGAGCCGACAAATGGTTTAGACCCCGGAGGAATTAAAGAAATACGACAACTCTTCCAAGAGCTTGCTAGTAAACGCGGTATTACGTTCTTAATTTCCAGTCATCTACTGAGTGAAGTCGAACAATTGGCCACTAAAATCGGCATCATTCACAAAGGACAATTACTTGAAGAAGTTGACCGCGAAAATTTGCGAAAAAAGACTAGGAACCATCTCCAGATTAAAGTGACGGACGAACAGAAAGCATCCTTCATTATGGAACAGAAATTGGGCATAACAGATTACATCGTAGACGGTTCTGGTGTCCTCCGACTTTACGAGCAGTTTGAGCTTCCAGATCAGATTAGTTTGCTTCTTGCGAACAATGGGATCGGAATCAAAGAGATGATGCTGTCGGGAGACAGCCTTGAGGACTATTTTCTTAAAGTAACTGGAGGTGAGAGACTTGATTAGCGTGATCTATACTGAAATCATGAAGCTGAAGAACACTAAGATTTATTGGCTGGTGCTTATTGGCGCACTTCCGGCAAATCTCGTAACCTTATACGTTTTCTTGCCGAGAGTAACGCCCGAGGGTGTTTCCGCTGGTATTGACGTGCAGGATATGTTTTATCGGCAGGGGATGGCGATTACCATTCTGGCGCCGTTTATATTCGCCTTGATCACAGGCTATATAATTTCACGAGAATATCAGGAACGTACAATTAATCAGCTGTTTTCATACCCGATCTCTCGCATTATGTTTCTCTTTTCAAAATTGGCAACTGTGCTTTTACTAATCGCAATAACTTGGGCTCTCTCATGTTTCTCGATAACCGTGACTAGCATTCTCATGTTATTCACGCAGCAAATCGATTTTGAAATGGTTTGGTCAGGAATCCGCATGAATATACTGGCTTGTGTCCTATCATTAGGCACGGTTCCTGTGGCGGCCGCACTGAGCATGGTCGGCAAGAGCTTGATACCTTCGGCGGTTTTAGGGGGATTTGCCACAATTGTTACCCTTATCGGAGAAATGGGTCATAGTATGGAAGTTGTTCTAGTTCCCTGGCTAATGCCTTATTGGCCGGTTCGGGAGTTGGCTCAAGGGTTAGCACAGACCGGCCCAAACCCATATGTGGCGTCTGGAATGACAATTCTTTTGACGACCTTTATTGTTTCACTCATTTTCGCTATCGTTTATTACGAGAAATCGGAGGTTCATAGCGGTTCTTGAAACATCGCTGTCTAGGCACAATTTTACTGAATTTATTTCTTATTGGTGTACCTCTAGCAAAGAATAAAGAGATTAGTGAATTTGGAAAGTTTATTTAGATTGAAGATCCTGAAGTTCGACTGGTCGAGCTTTGGGAGAAATAACGAGTTTTAATTCATTTGTTATTGAGCTAACGGAAAACGTTAGTTCAATAAGGACAGCGGCAGTCTAAGACTTTATTTTTCAAGTGCTGTGAGAAAATAGACCTCGGTACTTGGCTATTGCCATACTGTGGAACCTGCATTTTTCCGTATTAATGTAGAATTTATACTATAAATATGTTGATCATGAATCATCAGGACAACCAGAGATTTCTGGTCATCCTATTTTGTTGGTCGTTATATTATGGCGGTAGCCGGGAGGAGGTACGGCTTTTAGGGGTTCAGACCCCTAAACAAAAACTGAACAAATTGAAGCATTGAAGAACGGATGGTACAAGTAGCGAAAGTACTTTAACGATTTACGTCGACATCGACTAACATGATGCGCTACATACGGAAGACGGAATGGGCCATTCGGCTTGGATGCATGGTGTGGGGAAGTATGTGAGCTTTGCAACCTGGAGGAAGTGTCCTGTCGGGATACAGTTGAAACGACCAAAGTCGAGATTCAGTGGATTTACAAGCTTTCGAAAATGAAGCGCTAGATTATTTCTTAGAAAGCGCCTTAAGTAACGTATGACCTGAAGATTCCAAATTGTGCGTGTGCTTCCAAAGATGCTGTGGTAAGTGTTGTGAAAATAAATCTCGAATTAGGAGAAGGCTTATCGATGAAAGAAATAGGGACACAGTATACGAATTTCTTATATGACACGCCACTACTGGCTACTAAATTACATATTCCCACAACCTCGGTTGAAACATTGGTGCGTACGAGGCTGATCGACCAACTAAATCAGTGCACGCAGTGCCGGCTAACACTGCTGAGCGCGCCGGCTGGTTTCGGAAAATCAACCTTGCTGCAGCATTGGGCGCAGCAGGTCCCCGAACGTCCGGCGTGGATCTCTCTCGATATGGCGGACAACGATCTGATTCGGTTCTGGCGATACGTTATTTCGGCCATCGACTCCATTCGACCGGGATTCGGGGAGAAGGTGGCCGACGTCGTCAAACTGATTCATCCTTCCGACTACGTGCTCGCTTTGACGATGCTCCTTAACGAACTCCAGCAGATGGAGAATCCGCTCAAACTCGTTCTCGACGATTTTCATGCGATCACCGATGAGCGTTTGCTCGCTTCCTTCGCTTATTTTCTTGAGCATGTGCCGGAGCAAACTCATCTCATTCTTGCCAGCCGCACGGAGCTTCCCCTTCCAACCGCCAAACTGCATAGCCGCCAGCAGATGAACCGGCTTGACATCGAGGAATTCCGCTTTACTCCGCAGGAAGGTGATGAATTTTATCGGACATGCATGTCCCTCGACCTGCCGGAAGAAGAGACGGGCAAGTGGGTCCAGCGGACTGAGGGTTGGATTACGGCGATGAAGCTGGCTGCCCTGTCGATGCGCAGTACGGATCATCCTTCCATTTTGCTGCGGAATTATACTGGCGCCTCCTCCATGTTGGAACAGTATTTGATGGAAGAAGTGTTCGTGAAGCAGAGCGAGACTGTACGGCGATTTCTCCTGGATTGCTCTGTTCTGAAGCGAATGAACGCCTCTCTGTGCCAGAGCGTCACCGGTCATGACTGTGGCCAGGAAATGCTTGAGTTGCTGGAGCGCGAGCAACTGTTTGTGATTCCGTTGGGCGATCGGAGAGACTGGTACCGATTCCACCATTTGTTCGCGGAATTTTTGTATCGGCGATTGGAGCGGACGAATCCTTCGAGAATTCCAGTGCTACAGGAAGCTGCGGGGCAATGGTGCGAACGGGAAGGGTTAAGAGAGGAGGCGCTCGATTATTATTTGACATGTAGGGAATATGATCGTGCGGTCGGCTTGCTGAAAGAAATGACGGCAAAGATGACGCGCGTGAACGAGCTTTGGCTAGGAGCGCAGTTTGCACGCATTCCCGAGTCGCTTCTGTTGGCGCACCCGATATTATACTTTTCCTATGCACTCTTGCTGCTGTTGGGTAACGACGATTGTCTGAGAGGAGAACGAATGCTGCAATTCGCCGAGCAGGCCTATGAGGAGAAGATATCGGAATGGACGGCAGAAGCCAGAGATGAATTTTGGGCCTGCTATTTTTTCGTCAAAGCGATGAAAGAGCTTGTTACCCGCGGGGATCAACAAAAAGTAATCGAGTATATGATGCGATCGAAGCAGCATAAGCCAGGGAGCGTGGGGCTTATCCTCCCGCGGCCTAATCGAGTAGGCCTGCCTTCGATTTTGAAAGTGCATGCGCAAAACGAGAACGAAGACCACGGCAAGGAGGTTCTGATTTCTGTTTTGTCTGAGCTGTCGGATTTATTGGAGAGGGCTGATCTGGCTGCCCCGACGATCGCTTGTCTGGCGGAGTGTTACTATGAGTTCAACGAGTTGGAAGAGGCGGAGAAAGTCGCGAGAAAAGCGATCCGGTTGATGGACTTGTACGGACCTAGCGGCACGAGCGATGCGCTGCTCCCTGCCCGGCTTGTTTTATCCCGCATCCAGCGCATCCGAGGCTCGCTCGATGCAGCGAAAGAGACGATGCGAGAAACGAGACGGGATATCGTCGAGCTGGGCATGGCCGACTCGCTAATCTATTGTGATGCCGAGCTGGCATTGATTGCATTGGAGAATGGCGACACAGCCCCTTCGGATGCGTGGGTACGGTTGTACCGCCTGGAAGAGTGCGACGGGTTCACGGTCCGGCAGTTGTTCGAATACGTCTATTGGGCGAAGCTTATGATGAAACGGGGCGACGATAGGCAGGCGTGGCTTTTGACGGACCGGTTGTTGGCTGTTGCGGAGCAGGGGGATCGATACTACCTACAAGTGGAAATCGGTTTGATGCAAGTGCTGTTGCTGCACCGATCGGGGCGGACGGATGAGGCACTTCTACGGCTTTTGCCGATCTTATTGGTGACGGAGCCGCGCGGTTTAAAGCGCGTCTATCTGGATGCCCACGAACCGATGGCTGAGTTGGTGGCGCTGCTGCTGCAATCGCGTTACCGCCCGAAGGAGGGAAAGGCTCCATCGCTTGGCTATCTCCGCAGCCTGCTATCCGCCTTCGGAAGGAAGGAAACTGCCGGCAACGCTTCTGCGGATTTGGAGCTGATCCTAACGAAGAAGGAGCTCGAAATATACGGGTTGCTGGTTCGGCGGCTCACCAATCGGGAGATTGCGGAGAAGCTGGGCATTGGCTACGGTACGGTGAGAGTCCATTTGAACCATATTTATAGCAAGCTTTACGTGAACGACCGATCGGAAGCAATCCTAAAAGGTGAGCAGATCGGACTCTGAACGTTTCTTCTACTCCTCTGTTCTATACAGGGGGGTAGTTTTTTTTGGGCGCAGGGCCTTCTATACTTTAGATCTGTGTCGGCTTTTGAGCCCTTTCTTTACGGAGGCGAACTTTCGAGAGAAAAGGCATTTGATATCCTATTTGACGGCAATCATTGAGGCATTATTACTTCTTTAGCTTCTTTATCCTACTTGAATCAAATCTTTAGCTGACCTTAGACGTAAGTTTAAATGCTTCTTTTAACATTGAAGAAAGTCAAACAATTCGGATAACAGAAGGAAAATGCTCTTACGATAGGTGTTGTAGGGTAGTTCATAGCAAGTGGATTTAGATAGTCATTAACACTGTGGAAGGATGTGAATTTATGGGACTAATTAAAACAGCTTACACGCAGCTCTTCCAATCAAGGGGTAATATTACTCAGGTATTTCGAAATTTTCATTCGGTTCAGTATGCATTAGTACAGCCAGCTGGAAGCCCTAAAAACGTCATTAATAACTTGCAAAAGTATAATTTTTTCAACAATGACAGGAATACATTGAAGATTGCAGTAGGTCCGGAATTTTCTATGAATCAAATAACAAACAATGAAGTTATCCCAATCTCGAAGAAAGATTATCTTCAGGCCAGGAATATATTTATAGAGCAAGCTAAAGCTTTGCCTGAAGGAGGTTTGTTTTGTCCAGGAACTACTGCAGTAGATACTGGTGAGAAATCGGCAGGCGGTAAAAAAACAGGAGTAAATTTAGGATATTTCATCGCAACAGGGTCAGGTGAAATAATGGAATGGGCCAAAAAGTCCGTCAGTACGAATGATAACTGGCCAAGTGATTACGAGGTATCTAAAGGTGTTGAGGATGTTGTAGTTCTTGTCAAACGGTTAGGTGGACAAGGAAGAGATGTTGTTCTTTTAATGAGTACTTGTCTTGACGTTACCTTCCTGTCAAAGTTAAATCCGGATGTATCCCCTGACTTCATCATTTCGCCAGCCTACGGTTCTCCACTACCGTTGGGTGTAGAGGTAGTCTATCCGGGAGCAATATTCATTGTTGCAGACAACGGCAATCGTGATTTGGATACAGTCATCAAAAAAGGAGAAGAGCGTGAAGGGGGATTTGAGGATATATCAGAGCTTGTTTACAATTCAGGCATGTGGGATAAAACAAGCAAGGAAAAGTACTGGTTTTCGGGTATATCAGACTTTGTAGGTAACTTTTTTTCTTACTGTGTCAGTAGCATAATTCCCAGTCTTAACGGAGCCAAAAAGATCACAGAAGTATACTCAAAGATCGATACATTGGCGTCCTATTATCCTGAAGATAATTTAGCCATCTCTGAGAAAAGAAAACTAAAAGATTTAACAAAAGAACAACTTGATGCAAGGATTTTGTACCCAAACTACAACGTCTTTTATAACAAGTTAGATCCAGACACCCTACTAGAAAAGTTGATAGAAGCCACGAAGACTCTACAGTGGGATGTTATTCAAGACGAACTAAATCAATTCATTAGAGATTACGTATCAAAAAAGCTGTCACCAGAGGATCCACTTCAAAAGTCTCCAGATGAATGGGTCATAATTATAAACGATTCCAAGTTAAAAAGTGATTTATTGGCAACGATTAGTCTCAAAACTTTAGAACTATTAGTCAGCATGGGTAATGAAATAGTTGACGAGGTTGCTGAGCATTACGGAGATAGCATAAATGGACTGGTTCGCAGTTCACTAGGGCAGAAATTACTCAACAGAATGCTGGATACTGTTTCTGGCCCTTCTTATGTAGATCAATTAATAAAAAGCAATGTATTTTGGGAACAGTCACATCAATTGTCCCAACAAATTGAACAAATTCAGCAGCGTTTAGCGGAAAACGCGTCAAACAGCGAAGTCACCAAACAAGAACTTAGACAAAGGTACAAGGATCTAGAACAGATACGAGAAGAACTGGCCACTAAAAAGGACGATCCTGAATTACAGGAGAAAGAAAAAAGAATTGATGTTGAAATAGAAGAGTTGATTGAAAAAGCGAAGCAAATTGAAAAAGAACAACAAGAGGCCGAAAAAGAAAAACAATCCAGTCAGAATGAAATGCAGAACAAAAATCAGGAGAAAAATGATATAGATAAAAAAGAAAAAGAGAACAGTAAGGACATTTTTAAAGCGATATAAGAACGAAATTGAAAGGAGGTAAGAATTTGATGAATCAATTGAGCAATAATATTCAAGATAGCGAAACAGACTATCTGCTATTATCTCAAATACAAAAGGAAATCCAAGCCTTAACGATCGGGAATTCGATTGTATATCTTAGCGTACAAGATGATCTCCCGATTGGAAAAGGAACGGATTTGGGTGGCACATTTGATCAGGATCTTTATGTTTATGCAGAGCAATTGACATTGAACAACTCACTATCTTTAAAAAATGCTTTGCTATCAACTAGTTTTCTTGTAGCGAATGAGCAATCTACTATTGAATTATATGGAGATCCCGGCACCACACCTACTGATAACATCAACGGGACTGACGGTAAAGCTGGTGGGGTATTGCAGCTTTTTATAGGAGAAGTTCCAATTGATGATCCGAAGTTTAGCATTCATGCTAAAGGCGGGAAAGGGGGGGATGGGCAGGATGTACCGGCATCACTGGCAGGAAACGGCGGGAATGGTGGAGCTGGTGGAAATGTGACGTCTATCCAATACCACCCTTACGCAATGATACTTCATCGGTTAGTTGAGATCTACAAAATGGTATCGCTGAAGGAAAAACTAACGGCAATATCAGATTTAAAGAAAAGATATGGGCAATATCAGATTATTTCTCCTTTATTTCAAAATGCAGAATCGAATCCTGATCAGAACTCTTTTAACCAAACATTACACAATGTCGCATTTAGCTTGCAAACCGCTTTGGGGAAATCGCAAATTGATGCCCAGATGAAAATTGACGTATCAGGCGGAGCATATGGCGTTTATGGCGAGGGAAAACCAAACGGTAACGATGGAAAGAGCGGCGGTATGGGAAAAACAACCTTAATTGAAATTGGCGATCCTTCTCAGTTTGCAACACTCAACCAGCAGTCGTTTTTCCCTTGGATCCATTCGGTACAATGCCAGATGCTGCAAGAGAAAGCTAAGATGGCGTATTTTTGTCTCGATCCACAAAGTCAGGATGCCGTTGAGGAAATATCGATTTATTTTCAAAGACTTCAAAAAAAGACGGCACCTTTTCAATTTACGCAACCTGGAGACGCACTTGATAAGCTGTGGTCGGCCAGCGAGCACATAATCGGGGCGCAAGATAGCATCGCCACATTTAAAAAAATATACGATAACTCCGTAATTTATTTGAATAGTTTGAGCCGTGGTAACGACTACTTCGGTTATCCCTACAATTATGTACCTGTCCTTTCATTTGACTTTTGTAGAGAACAATTCCAAATGCTTGTATCCAATTTCGATGTCATCGAAGACCATTATAACAATCAGATTAATTTGCTCAAGGATGTTACTAAAGCAAAAGACGCTTTACTTGCAGCAAGAAATCAAGCAGAATCCAAAATGAACAGCAATAACTCCAAGTTAACCAAAATCAGCGAAATGTATGAGAACACTGCTAAACTTATTAACAGTTATACTCCTTCGGTAGAGCAAAAAAAGCAGATAGCAAACGAAAAATTGCAAGAGATCAAGGATGACTTAGCAAATCACTTCGATTGGAATTGGGATGATCTATTTGCTTCACTTGGATCACTTGCGTTCGCACCTACTGAGTCCGTAATGTGGATCGAGCAGGCCTCTAAAATCGCATTTGATGGCATGACTAAAATTACGGATAATACTGGTGCCCAAATAAACAAAGATTATTTAGTGGATCAAATTAGCTCGGTAAAAGACGATATCTCTAGCTTAAAAGAAAACTTCTCAACGCTCCCTGACGGTACAATCCAGCCTGATGATCCCGGTGCCGCTAAACTAATCGGAGATGAAGACAGTATCGAGAGTATTCTGAATCAAATATCATCCCGTATAGACATAACGGAGGCAAGGGAGGCCCTACAAGATTATGTTAGTACAATTAGTGAGCGAAACAATCAAATTGTAACATACAATACACTTATCTCCTTGTTTCTCAAAACGCAGAATGAACAAAGCGACTTAAATGGGGAGATAGTCAAGTACAATGATTCGGTTATTGATGCTCTTACGGAAGTATCTCCCGTCTACGTGGCTTTTGTATCCAGAATGTACTTCGAGGCCGTCAGCCAGCTAATTGAAATGATCTATTTAGCTGCCCGTTCCTATCAGTTCTGGGCGCTAAGTGTAGTGCAGCCTAATACTTTGCTTGGCGGGAATCCAGGGCAAATCACTTATGCTGATCTTACCAGTGCTAAATCTCAAATCCTCCAACTTTATAGTGATGCAGTTACTAACTTTAAGACGAATCCCTCAATATTTCCTGCTAATAGCGCTAATACAGGCATCGAGTACAATTGCAAGCCTCTTCAAGTTGAATTAATGAAAAATAACTTTGAAACAATGGTGACTATACCAGTATCTGATAAAACAACGTCGAATACAGATAGTCCATTCTCTGGTTTGTCCAATGTTAGAATCACAAAGGTACGTTGCTATCTACATGGCGCTCAACCAAAAGACCACTTAAAAAACAGTGAAGTACTGATAAACATTTCGCACACCGGAACCGAAAAGATCGTATCCCCGAATAATCATACTTTTTTGTTTCAACATGATAAAAGAGAAGTACCTTTCAAGTATGATCTTAACTCGTCAATCATCAGCATCGATGGAGATTTTGGAGTTCATTACCCTGAAGAAGCGACACCATATGCGTTATTCGGCCCTTTTACTACGTGGAAGATAGAAATCGATCCATCATTTAGGGATCAACTTGATTTAAGTAACTTGGAAGATGTAACTTTAGAATTCTACGGTACTTGTTATTCTTTCAATACTTAAATAAATCAATACGATGGAACTAATAAGGAGGGATAGTATGGCTGCTTCACAATCACTATCATTACCCGAACTTGTAACCAAAATGCAGGGTGGTAATTCTACAACGTGTAAATGGGATGTTGTTTGTTCTTACAGTTGTTCTCATCTCAATTCATACCTGCAGCAAAAATATGATGCCGGTATGTTAGCTAAAGATGTTCAACTTAGCACACAAATTGAAGACCCACTATCCGGTGAGACAATTACAATTAATTATGACATTCAATTTGCTTCTCCAACTATAAGTTTTGATGGGTATGATGGGAATGCAACATTAAAAATGCTTATGAATACAGGCACCATTACAGTTACTGCTCAGGGAGGAACACCTGAATCCTACGAAATACCTGCGAACACTTATAGTGTCGAAGCTACTAACGTGCCGTTATCCGTAATAAATGGAACTACAGGTGAAATTGATGATCAAGGTAATATAATCGTATTTGAGGACGGAATAATAAACGAGAATAGCATCATCATACACTTTAGAACATCAGATTCAAATCTAGTCAGTTTTAATATCACTCCAGAACCAAGTCCTGATCTTATACTAGTACTTGGAACTGTTTACCTTCCACTTTTGGCTACTTATTTTAAAACGTCTATATCTGAGATCGATTATGCACTTGCGAATGTTAACAACACTCCATCGACAAACGGTAATCTTAATCTCACTCCAAGTTCCTTTATTTTTTCATCTATGGCATCAGATGATGATGCAAGTGGGGTTCTCAGTATATATATTCAAACCAAGGAGAGTCAAAACCAACCAGGATCACTAGAACCATCTTTTATATTGAACAACACAACATACAGTCCGATACCACAAGGTTATACAGCAAGTCTTATCATATCTAACTCCCTTGTATCTTCATTCATAAATACACAATTTTCAAATCAAGCCTTTAATGCGTCCTATACTAATGATACGAGTGGAAGCATTTTGGCAAAGCTGACAGCGGATTATTCTGTTATTGCCAATGACGGTGGAGGGAGTACGATAATTAATCATACTTCGTATGAGGGACTTAACATAAGTTTAACAGATAACCCAATCTCATTTGCTATTAATAATTCTGAAATGTCAATAACTTGGAGTGGTAAAACTTCATCAAACTGGTCCAATTATACACTGGGCACTCAAGCACAATATGGAACTATTGATATAAGTATTAGTGTTGACGAAAGTCAGCCAATAGTACTCAGTGATAACTATGAGATTGAAGGGACTATTACGGTCACCAGTTCACAATTTGATACACAATTATCTGCAGAAAAGTGTGGAATTTGGCAAACCGGTTGTTCCGAGAGTATCCCGGAGTTTTATCAAAAACTCCAGCTTTCCGTACCATCTATTACGATTGCAAGTATTGGTCTTAATTTTTTCAACACAACAAATTTAATTACTCCAGGGCAGAATGTCATTCAGTTCGATACAAATGCCGGGGTTCAAACACCTTATGACTTTCTGCTAGTTGGTAATGTATTATCTGATCAAAATTGACTAAATGAAATACAAAATGTAGTTTTTAACTCTTCGAGAGTCAACTTTTACACCAAGATATAAAATGATTAGCGTGTATATAAAAACTAATCCTTGATATCGAGAGGTCAGGGATTAGTTTTTATTTTGAAATTAGAATTAAACCTTTATAATAGCGACAAAAAGTTTAAGACACATCGACATTGTACCTAAACTACAGATTGGGGAAGATGAAGGCAAGTCGGCCCTGCTTAATATGCTTGGCGTATGCGGCTATATCCCATACAAAATGGGATCGGCCGCGGCGGCTGTACAAGTGGTAGCGGCGTATTGGTTAAGCTGGACCGCTGCCGCCTTCTGTATGGAGCTGGAGAAGCAGTTAAAGCGGGGATTAGCGACCGGTTATGCCGAGCTGGAGGAAAACTCCCAACGACTGAAGGGAAGGCTTATGGTAACGAAGCGCCTCCAATATAATGCAGCCGATAAGTCACGGGCTTATTGCAGTTTCAATGAAAGGACTCACGCCATCCCTTTAAATTTTTTTTATAAAACCTTGGTAATCCTGAAACGGAAGGTGTTGGATCCTTCAATCCGGAAAAAGTTGCTGCACCTATGCGGGTGTTTTGAGGAGTTAGACGTCCCGGGAAATGTGAAAGAGTTGCTTAATCAGGTGCACTTTGACCGACAGACCTCCAGATTTGAACCAGCCTTCCGGTTAGCGAAATTGATGCTATCCCACATGTCGGTACTACACAGGGGAGCGAAAGAGGAATGTTTCTCCTTCTTGTTCGAAGTGCATTCGCTCTATGAGATGTATGTCGGCCGTGTCCTGCAGCAGATGACATTAGGAAGAGAAGCCGTAATTCGGCTTCAGCATAAAGAGGTTAAGCTGCTCAGAAATGAGGACTCTGGTCTGGATAATATTCAGCTGATCCCCGATATGGTCTTGGGAGAGCGGCAGGTAAATGGGGAATATGTCTGGACTTTAATAATGGATACGAAATGGAAGGAGATTACCAAGTATCAGCAAGGTGATATCTATCAGATGTACGCCTACGTGACGGGATACCCAGATGCCAGAAGAGCCGTTTTACTGTACCCTGCAATGGATGAAGCGGCTTACGGCCGGAATTGGACCTTGGCAGCCAACTCAAGGAAGCGAATTTGTGTACGGATGGTACGAATTACACATTGGTTAAAGACCCAAGAGGACTTACGAGGGATCATAGCTGAATCTGGATGGGAGGAGAAATAGGTTTAAGGGAAGATAAGTTGAGTGAACGATGTAGCAGACAATGGACAACAAATAGGCCTATTACATGAGCGTGCCTATTTGTTGTCCATTATTTCAGTTATAAATTTAAGTTTCCCTTTCCCTCCCAAAGAAAACCTTCCAACATGAGAAGTCAGATTGTAAACTTGCTTATTGAACAAGGAGAGAAATCAAAATTACGTAGAGTCGTCCTCATAATTGATGAGGCACATCGTTTAACTGAGTTACATTACAATTGGCTGATTGATATTTATAACGAGCTCGATCGTGCGAAGATTAGTCTAACTGTCATTTCAGTTGGTCAAGAAGAATTGTTGTCGCGAAGGACATTCTTTTTAGAACAAAAGAAATCTCAAATCATTGGTCGATTTATGACAAAGGAGCATCAATTCTATGGTATTCGTACAATTGAAGATATTAAGTTTTGCTTAAAATGCTATGATCAGGTTTCCGAATATCCTGAAGGAAGCGGGTGGAGTTTTACACGATATTATTTCCCAAAAGCTTTCGAAGAAGGACATAGATTAGAAAAATGTGCAGCTGATTTATACAGTCTTTTTAAAGACATTCGGCGAGAATATGGTTTATCAAAAAGTTTAGAAATTCCTATGGAGTACTTTGCATTTACGGTTGAGAATGCAATGAAACAAGGTTGTGCAGATGATATATACTGGCCGACACAAGACCTTTGGAAGAATGCTATTAAAGACTCTGGGTATATTGAATCTGAAATATATATGGCTCTAGCTTAGTTTAAATAAAGGATGATTGATGTCGATGAACGTTATTTGGAGAAAAGAGTGGATTCATCCATTTGAATCCCCATGGTCCATTTTAGAAAAATTCGCTTTTGCCAATGTCCTAAGTCATAAAGAACTCGTAAGTGTAATCGGTAGAAGAGTAGGGCCAAATATGACTCCTTCATTTACTAGGTCTATGCGTAATTTAATTACATTACAGGGTGTAGGTAGTGATGCTCTTTCTAAATTTTTGAACTACAACCTCCATGCTCATAATAACGAATATTTTGATTCACTTATTAGATGTGTAAGGACGAACTGCAATTACGAACAATATTGGCTAAAAAATAACCTGCATTGGTGTGTAGAATGCATGGAGGTTGGCCACCATAGCCTCTGTCATCAGTTTTTGCTTATTGACTACTGTCCGTATCACAACTAGCAGTTAATTAATTTATGTCACAACTGTAAGCAGCAGATTCCGTACTTGTTAGGTGAGGGTTTATCAGATGCATTTACTTGTAAATGTGGTCATCCATTGTTAGATCTTAGTACGAAATGGAGCCGATGGAGCCAAAGATTTAAGATTCAAAACAAATCACTTACTAAGTGGATAATCAACAATACAAAAAATGCTGATCAGACACGTGGATTGCATTGGAGAATTATTAACGATCTTAGTAAAAGAAGAGTAAATTTCGACTTTGAACAACTGTTACTACCAAGTGAAGTAGAAAAGCAGATTCGATATGAATATTATATGGGAGAAGAATCGACTTAATCTTTCGACTTTAATAACACCTGGATATACAATCAAATCTATGACATTACTAGAGACGTATTTAAATCAATCGATAAATATTTACGTCGTACCTATACACATAAACATAAGTCATGCATTAAAAGATTACATTGTTTATTGAAAGAACCTGGTGAGCCTTTTCCAGAGATTTGTCCCTACGCATATGCTTATGTCTTTTGGAAGCAATCCCTATTAAAATATCCACCATTTTACGAAAAATTCTGTGGTGCTCGTAAAATGAATGCTGTATATGATTTCACGATATCTACACCATTGTATGAAGATGTTATTAGAGAGCTATACGATCAGACTATCATACACAGTGATTACTTTAGAAACTATAGTTTTAATGCGTTTAGATGGATGCTTGCCAAATCTATTGGGATGATGTATCTAGATTCGTTTTATAGTTGGTATGATTCGGCCAAACAAGGAGCAAAGGGAGTCTATTTACCAAACATCCCCGAAAATCTCATTGTTGCATTTGGATTTTCTACAAAAAACAAAAAAATTCATTTCCGAAAGATAAGAATTTCTGAACATAAACTAGACAAAGATTTAGTATGTCCATTCAATACTAAGAGTAAAAGGAAGGTCAGTCCTTCCGCATGTGAACATACTCCGTTAGCGTTAATAATGTTAAATCGCTCAAATAATACCGAACAACTTAAATACGTTAATGATTATATTAGACGATTAAGTATGACTCAATAGAAGGAATTTCGAGCCAATGGATTAATCCTTTAGACCACTTATAAAGAAATAAAAAAACTGAGTAGCGGAAGCTCAGTTTTTTTATTACAAAGACTTTTGAGTTCTCTTAGTTATATGAAAGGTATACGAATGAAACTAGTCTACTACGAAATCAATAAAAATCGGAACTCTCAACATTCCATTTGAAGTCCAGTTCCTTATCTTCACTTTAGCTTGGATTCTAGGTTCAATATATACGTATTCGTTATCTTCCTTGAAGAGGTTGGATTTACAATAGTCCTCATAGAATTTTCTCTGAGCATTAGTCATACCGTATTGAACAATACCTGTTTGTTTGTATTGACCATTATCTAAACGTATAGAAGTTAACCATCCTAAATCATTCTTATGATATCCAACTAAATAAACGGTGGTATATGTCCAATTAATTATTTTTAACCAGGAGCTAGATCTTTTTCCTGTATAAATGCTATCTTTTAACTTCGCAACCATTCCCTCCATGCTGTGTTTCTCAATATAGTCAAATAGAACAACTCTTTTATTTTCAAACATAGGAATAGTAGTGATTTGATCAAAGCCTTCCATACATACTTGTGAAAGTATATCTTTCCGCTGGATCAAGGGTAAGCACCGAAGGTCTTGATTCTTATACCACAATATATCAAAAGCAATGAAGGTAGCGGGTAGATTAGCAGATAATATATTAATCCTCGTACTGCTTTCAGTTTTAAGACGTTTCATGACCGATTCGTAATCGATTTTACCTGTATTATTGCAAGCTATTTCTCCATCCAATACAACATCATGTTGCCAAGTAATTCTATGTAGTTCAGGATACTGACGGGTAACATTATTGCCATAGCGTGTATATATGCTAGTTTTCTGATCAAAATGCGTTAATATTGCTCGATGACCATCTATTTTAGGCTCAAATATGTATTTATCATCATCAAATGGGTGATCATGCATTTCAAGTAGCATTGGTGAAAAACGAATAGTAATGTTACTCACTCCTTATATTAACTATATTAAAATTCTTAACGTTAAAAATCAGCAATATACATAAGTCATAGATAAAAGTGGTGTAATTTAAAGTGGTTATGTAGGGGAGATCTGTATAATTCATAACCAATACGGGAATAATAATGATATAAACAGGGAAGGGTAGATAGGTTATGCACACATTGTGGAAAGGTGCACTAAGTTTCGGTCTTGTTCATCTCCCCGTAAAGATGCACGCAGCAACTGAGGATAAAGATATTTCAATGAAACAAATTCATAGAGCTTGTGGTGTACCAATTTCATTGCTTAAAACGTGCAATCAGTGTAATAAAGAACTTGCATCTACAGATCTTATAAAGGGATATGAATTTCAAAAAACCAATATGTTTTTTTTGAAAAAGAAGAATTAGATGAACTTATGCCAGAAGTAAATAAAGAAATAAGAATTGTGGATTTTGTGAGTATCGAAGAAATTGACCCCATATACTTTCAAAAAACATATTATCTATCTCCTGATGGCCGAGCTGATAGAGGTTATACGCTTCTAATGGAGGCATTAAAAAATACTGGGAAAATTGGAATATGTCAAGTATCAATTCGTACGAAAACGAGTCTAGGTGCAGTCAGAGTTCTAAATAACTGCCTTGTCTTAGAAACACTGTATTACTTTATTACTTTGATGAAGTTAGACCAATTGAAGAAGTTCCTAATATACAGACAAATCCGGTAGTTGATCCTAGCGAGTTAAAAATGGCGCAATCTATTGTTCAGCATCTTTCAGTTTCTTTTGAGCATACCAAGTACCAGGATGACTATAGGAACCGGCTACAACAAGTGATTGCGAAAAAGATTCAAGGGGAAGAAATACTAAAAAATGAGGTTGCTCATCCAAAAAGTAATGTTCTTGATTTAATATCTGCACTTCAGGCTAGTCTAGATGCTTTAGATAATAAAAGCAGCTCAAAGTCAATAAAACCAAAGGGGAAACGAAAGAAGGAACAAAATAGCATGATATCGTAAACTAAAAGTAGGACAGTGATAAAAAGCGATCCTGCTTTTGCAATAAATAGAGTAGAAGTGAACCTAATATATATTAATCCTCTTAAACCTACTTATTTCGTTGGATAAATTCCGAAGGTAGGTTATTTGTTATGCAGTCACCATGTACATTTAAGAAATACAATCATAAGTGTTCATTGAGACGATCACTTATGATTGTATTTGGGTGGAGATTTGATTTAAGTATAATGTGCTTAACTGACCAGCATAAAAACGTAAAGAAGCCAGACAATGAAGTTTAAGGTTAGCTATAATTCTTAATATGATTCTTAAAAGGAGATTGCACACAGGAATGTCGTCAACTTCTTGTCATCCGACACATATGAACGAGAGTTGTAGTATAAGGGCTTTTCATTTGAATATGACATGTGTACAAAATACGGGTTTTGTGAAACAGTGTTAAGTGGCTTAAAATAGACCCTCGTTGATTGGCTCTATTTTAAGCCACTTTTTTAATTTATGCGTTATGCGTATATCTATGTTGTTTACCATACCATCTTTATCTTTAATTAATGCTGGCTGCTTTAGATTTTTTCTACGTTTTGTTTCAACATTCATGTAGTTTTGTATGTAACGTTTCACGTAAATTTATAGATTAACTCTGATCATTTATTCGTGCTGCACACTGGCTGATGCTAAAATCTTATTGTTCATCATTTCATTTTTGATTTGAGCTTTAATCTGAACTCGCTTCATATAAAGCCATTTTTCAGACTTAATTATCATTAAGCTTGCTTCAACAGTTTCAAAATCTTCTTTTTCGAAAGCGCTTACTTTAATCGACTATATATTGGGCCACTCTAGTATTTAGAATAACCCAATAATAAGCATCAACATACATCAATAGTTCTTTCACATATACTTACTCTTGAATTTACACGTACTACACGCGCTCTAATAATCCCTCCGATTCACGATGCATTACAAATAATCCACGCTATAAAGCATTAATAGCACGCCAACAATGCACATGATCCACGAAGCTACAGAACTAGAATTTTTAGTAAATTGTTTCTGCATGTATGTTAATGGCCTCTGTATGGCTCGACCTAAAAGTACATATAACAAGTACAAAATCAATGCCGGGAGCACCATGACTACATTATAAGCTATTAAAACCGGGAACCACTGATACCAGACTACTCCTGCATTCGTCATAAGCGCAATTGCCGTGAAATAAGGAAATGCCGTTCCAACCTCTACAAGCGATGTTGTAACTCCTAATGCTACCATTGCAGATTTGCTCTTTGACTTTGGATTTGTTATTCGTGACTTTTTGCTCTTGGGAACATAAAAACTCCAAACAAACAAGATCCCACCTACAATAAACAGGAACCAGCTAACTACACGATTCTGTAAAAACGATGAAAACACTTCAAAAAAGATACCAAATCCAATCTTGAGAGCCACACCAACACTAAAATAGAATCCAATCACGGTCATTAAATAAATGATTAGTCTCGATCCTAATTTCTCTTTTTCAGTGAGAAGTAAGTAAACGGTTACGCCTAATATGGCAGGACTCAGAGTATCCAAAAGGGACAATCCACCAATCATCACCAACAGCTCGGTATTCATGTTCCCTCACCTAATTGAGTGTCTCTTTCTCCATCGCTGGATATAAAAATCTCGTATGCACGCTCCATATATTCCAGAACCTCCGGCTGAATGGGATACAAACCAAGTTGTTCAGAAGAATCTGGACATTTTCTCACTTCCCATAGTTTATTAATAAATTCGTCTTCATTTTCAAATTCCTCTTTTTGTTTTTCTAGCATTCTTCTTATCACATTTTGAACACATGGTGATGAAGGTTCCTTACATGTATGGTATTTGGTAAGCAAACCAATGAGCCCTATCCACTCCATGGATTCAGGATTTCCACCATTCATATTGGGAAGGTTTCTCCATGATTCAAGCTCTACATCACTAAATATGGCTTTTTTGTAATGCTCACGTCTCTTCTTGTCCTGCATCGTTAACTTGATCAGCTTCTGTATTGCCCCTTCCTGATTTCCCTCCTCAACCGTAATACCACTTAGTAAGGTTCGTATCGTTTGCTCCATTTCTCTTAATCGTGCTTGTTCGTCCAATATATAAGTTAATTGTTTGACTAACCCGGCGTTCCAGTTCCAATCCGGTTGTGTCAGCATCTCTTTAATATCTGAGATTCGATATCCCATGCTTTTATAAAATTGGATCTGCTGCAGCTTTTGAAGATCTTCTTCGGTATACAGCCTGTGACCACCTTGCGTTTTAGCGGAAGATGCCAGTAATCCGATTTGATCATAGTAACGGAGCGTTCTGGCGGTAGTATTCGTTAGATTCGATACTTCATTAATATGAATCATTGTATAAATGCCTCCGTTTCACAAATCACTTTTCAAACATCGTAAATTTAATTAAATAGCCTACTCCAAGGCCAATGCATACTGCTGGTAGTGGGTTGTCGATCAAAAGGCCGATTCCTGCACCAATGATTACACATCCGTATATAATCATGTCATCTTTCTTCATGCTCACACCCCTTTTTTAATCACATTTGCATCCAAAGTATAGTAACAAAGTTTATTATAATAAATGACGTAACGTCAGTTTCAAGGTTTAATTTAGATTTACATAAAAAAAATGATTTAGGGCTTGAAGTTGACGCAGCGTCATCAGCTATAATGTCAAATCATATATAGCTGAGGTGATACTTTGAAAAAACGGTACAGATTCCCCCTATTGGTCATCATGTTATTTTTGATTAGTGCGTGTTCTTCTGTTGAAAATGAGGAGACACAAATGGTTTCACTAAAGGATATACAAACCATTTATATCAATCATGGAAGTACAGCACTTCATGTTAGTTCCTATGATGGTGAGGATCTTAAGACCTCCTTTATCGCTTATGATGACGGTCCAGGAATCAAACTCGACAAAAGTAAAAGTGAACTCAACATATCCTTGAAAAGTGATATTAGCCGAATGTTAAACCTCAAAGATAAGCCAGAACTCTTCGTTCAAATACCTTCACAATACGAAGGAAGAGTCATCATCAAGGGTTCTTCAGGACAAGTTAATATTCAGGATACGAACGCAGAAACGCTTGAGGTCAGAGGGAAAAGTGGCAATATTACGATGGATTTCTCAGAAATAAAGAATCATATTGATATATCTGCAACTAGTGGAAATGTCCTGCTGAAATTAGAAAGAAAAGATTCCAATGCTAACTGGCACCTTCAAACTAGCAGCGGGAAGCGATCCATTGCTTTTCCATTAGATAATCATACATTTACAAATAAAAAAACAGAGGGTCAAACGGGAGATGGGACCTATTCCGTACAAATGAAAACATCATCGGGAAATATAACAGTTAAATAATTCACTGTTCAACAAGCTTCATAATCGCCGCCGTGAGTACCATTTTGCTCGTTGAAGCTATGCCATACGTTTCCATGAAAATATCCGCACAAAAAATACTGCCCTATTTAGTCAATAATGACATCACAGGGCAGTATCGTAGAAAGCTAGTTAATTAATCGTGCTAACTTCGACAGGGTCGGAATTGAATCTCGTACCAACAGCTTTGATGATGAATTCATAATTCATCGTCGAATTAATATTGTTTACAGTAAAGCTGTATTGTGTTTTACCTGCCACGACCGGAATATATTCACTCCAGTGTGTGGACACCTTGTCATTTTTCTCGTATAGTCTAAAACCTCTTACAGGTTCTGTACTTGCTGCAGGAGGGCTCCATGAAATAACTGCTTTGTTCCCATTTCGTACAACACTAGCATTCGTCACGGTCTCTGGCTTAACGTCGGTTCTCCTGATCCCATATTGATCATAAGCTTTTACTCCATTGTTACCTGATCCTTCGTCAGCAATTGCTGCTGTATAAGCTGTAAATGTAAGCACTTGATCAGATACATAAACGTCGGTAAACATTTTTTTGTGAGGCTGTAGATTTTTAGCCGCAAAATAATCGTTATAGCCAGGATACTTTGTATAAAATTTATTTCCGAATGCATTAGACATCAGATAGATGGTACCCTTAGGATTAATTGCATTACCTTCACTGTCAAACGTAATTTGTGAGGCTGGAACAACTTGATCATTGTACATTTGGAACGATCTCATATACATATGATCGTGAGCTTCAAACACCATATCAATTCCCATTTCATCAAAGGCAGGGATAAGATGCTTTTTGTAAAATTGAACACGTTCATCTTCATATTTTCCTGAGTTATCTCCTGCTCCATAAGGAGCTTTGTGGAACGCAACGAATTTCCACTTCTTATTACTCTTTGCAACGACATTTTTCATCCATTTCACTTGGTCCAAATATTGTTGATCTACCCACCGCACGGTTCCGTCACTGGCAAGTCCTCCATCGTATTGAGAATTAAATATGAGGTACAGTGCATCACCATATTCAAACGAATAAACAGAACCTTCATCAGTACCGGCTACAACTTGTTTGGGCAAGTTAAAATGATTATAGAAGTTATTGTTAGGTGTTGTCGCATCTCCAGGATAATCTTGAACCTCATGACCTCCGAGCACTGGAACGATAGGGACTGTTGTAAGTTCATTCTGCGCTAGACCCAGCATCCACTGCCATTGCTCCTCTAGATCCCCATTGTCTACCAAGTCACCTACATTAATAAGAAATTTAGGATCGCCAATTTTTATTTTTGCCTTCTTGAAAGTGTCCGCCCACGGTTCAAAACCTGACCGACTTGAGGCTTGAGAATCAGAACCGGCAATGAAATGGTATGGCTGATTTATTGCCGAATCTGTAGTGAAGGAACCGATCTGGCTCCAGCTGTTTGACGATCCGTTACCTACCCTGTATTTATAAGCTGTTCCAGGGGTCAAATTGTTTGCGATAGCTTTATGCGTGTAATAATACGTTTTCTTTTGAGTAGCTCTGTCTCCTTTGACCACGTAAGTACCAATTTTTTCAGAGCTACCTTGATAGGTAGTCACTCCAATCTCCGGAAACACACCACCCTGTACTGCAGAAGCCTGAACGACTTGAACGACCGTATCTGTCATTACATCGGTATACCAGGCGAAGGCTAAGCTTGTTTTCGGGTCTCCGTTAAATGTCATATTAATTAATTTGGGGATAACTGGTGGAGAAGTCGAACTTTGAACGGCAAAACTCCAAGATACATCCCGAATAAGAGGTAAATCATCTTGCCCTTTAATAAGTTCCTTCGGTACAAATACCGTATAAGTCTGTCCATTTACAAAATTGGGGTGATTGATTTTTAACGTGTTGTTATTTATAATTTCAGACGATACATTGCTTAAAGTAATGTTGTTACTGTCCTTGATGGTGGCAGAGTATCCTTGAGCGATACGAATCGGCTTATTGAATTTCACAGTAACTGGACTACCCACTGCTACATTTACTGCACCGTTCACAGGATGAAGAACCTCATCTATCGTTGGAGTACCCGGATTTGTGCCTGAGATTCGGCTTCCTTTTACAATAACATCTTTAAATAAGCTTGAACCATAAGGTCCAACAGCAGCATTACTTGGATTCGTTGCTTTAGTAGAAGTAACGAGCCAGCGAATATACAATAAATCTTGATTACTTGAGTTAAGCGGAGTATCCTGCAGTTTACAGTTCGTGCAGTTAAAATTGCTCGTTATTAACGTAAGCACACCATTTGGTACATCCGTCCATGATTGATTATCTGTACTAATTTGAACCTTGAAATCCCGAGGGCCTGTTCCTGTTGAAGTTTGCTGAGAAGATAAAGTGATATTCTCATAATTTTTCGTTGATAACGTAGCTAGCCAATATTTCGTGTTAGCTCCATTATTCCAGCCTTGATATTTAATACTATGGTCAGTTGACACAAGCGCCTCGAAATATGGACCACCAACTGCACGAATGGTAGAACTTTGCTGATTCACACCAGATGAGGCCGGAATAATTCCTTGTGTTCCCGCGCTGGTAAAATTCCATTGGGCAATAACCTCACTACTCGGTATGACCGCTGTCTCGACTGGCTGTTCATTTGTACTAGCTGCTCCTATTACATGGAATGGAAACAAAATTAGAACGAGTAGAACGGAAAGGGCCGTATGTAATCTCATTTTCAACTTCTTTTTAACCTTCATGCTCGTTACCTCTTTTCCATTTTACTTGACGTTTCATTTGCAATATATTGCAGTATCGAACCTCCATTCGACAGAACAAGATGATACCATCTTGATGTATTCTTCTGCTCATTCATTGGAAATATATGCTTATTTGCCATTGGATATTTCATGTATTTTTCGAAGCATTTCAAGGATATTCTTTCGCAAGAAAAAATCCGAGTACAGGGCATTATATAATGTCCTGTACTCGGATTTTTGTTCATTTATAAATATACCTTTCTAATTCCACGCAAATGATCAGCTGCACGTTCTCCGCCAGTTGAACCATAGCTTGTGATACCAGTTTCCTTATTGAGCCATCCAATGAAAGCTGTATTAAGTGCATATTTTGATACACCTATAATACGGTTATACTTTTTCTTTTACTTTTTCAATGTAATAACAAACTTAGAACCAGCCTCGCCTGCAAATACGATACGGCCATTCTCCGGTAGTAAGACCTCATTCTTACCGCTCACTACCGTGTAATTTATACAAATGCCTGCTTGATCATATACCGCAAAGGAAGCATTGGCAGGCATCTTAACGGACATGACCTTTCCTTTAGCAGCTGCAGGCACTGCAAACCATTTAGCATGGCCGTTCGCCTGAATCGTTGTCGTAGATTGTGCACCCGAATAAATCGGTTTTACAAGCTCTTCACTACCGTATAAATGACCAGCTAGTGTAAAATACTCAACTCCATTCTTCTTAAAGAAGTTGATTTCCATCGAATCTCGACCAGCCATCGTAGGGAGTTGCAATTTGTTAGCTGCTTTGTTGGCATCCAAAATCTTATTATTTAACACATAGCCAGGTGCATCTTTACTCATCTGAAATTGTTGAACCGCCCCACCGTTGAAATAAAACATCGATGAGTATTTCTCACTTAACAAATAATAATTTTTATTCTCGCGATGTTTCCATATAGCCAATACATCTTGGACTAATTCATTCGGTTCTAGCTTCTCTGCGATATATTCTGAGAACGCTAACTGACCAAGCCCCGATATAGATAAATAAGAGCGAGACCACAAGTAAGTACGTCCATTTTTCTCAACAACGAACTTGTACTTTTCCGTACCCTTCTCGTTTACAAAAGAACCATCTGCCGTGTACGTATACTTTCGGACAGGAATGTTCGGAGCGGTAATCGTAGATACTGTCAATTCGCCGCCTCCAGGATTCATTTCCACCTTCAGTAACGAGCCTGAGGTACCTCCATAAATGCCCGCATGCTGGGATAATTCCTGCGGCATATCCGCCTTTATGGGCACGCCATGCGACTTCTCCGGCTTCTGTTCCTTGATAACACCTTTCTCTTGTAGTGCGCTAAGCAGTAGTTCCTTTGCCAACAGCTGATCGATTGCGCTGACGCCACCTGAAGAAAGTACCGCCGCCGCCATATTGTATTCCGGAAGCACGACTAATGAGGAATGATAAGCTGCCGTATCTCCACCTTTCGTAAGCGCCTTGATACCATATTGGTTGAATGGGAACAAGCTCACGCTATCCCAACCTAACCCGTATGATAGAGAAGAATCGGCGTCTGGTGACCACATTCCCTTCTTATACTCGGCTCGTTCCATAGCCGTTACCGACTTACTAGAGAGAATATCATCCGCATCACCCGTGAAAATACGAGAGAATGTAGCGATATCTTCAGCTGTAGAGTAAATACCGCCAGATGCAATAACATTATAATTTTCGGTTGGGAGTTGCCCCTTATAATTCGCGTGATAGGTCCCTGCAAGTGCTGCTGGATCCAGATGATCCTGCGGTGTTTTCGTATGTTTCATATCTAGCGGCGCTGTAAAATACTTGTGTATAAAGGCTGTAAAGCTCATGCCGCTAACTCTCTCAACCAATATTTCAGCTAACGAAAAACCAACGTTATTGTATACAGAGAACGCACCTGGATCAGCTTTTAAATCCTGTACTTCCAATTCCTCTAACAATGTATCATGTGCATGCGTATCATTATCATTAAATAATGTAGCATTGGGGCCGATATATCCATGAAGGCCTGAAGAGTGATTCAGCAGCATGCGTGGGGTAATCTGCTTGTAACGATGGTCTTTCATTTTAAAGTCGGGCACATATTTTACAACGGGCGTATCTAAATCTACCTTCCCCTGATCAACTAGCTTCATAACAGCTGCAGCTAGTACCATTTTGCTCGTTGAGCCTATGCCATACATCGTTTCTGTAGTAAGTGGTTGCTCACCCTTTATGTCGTTTTTCCCTGTATGCCCAGAAATAACGATTTCGCCATGATCGATGAGCGCATATTGCACACTTGTGATACCGTACTTTTCTGTTAGCAGCTTAGCTTTCTCGGCTGCTATTTTCTTAGTTGTATCAAAGGATAAAGATTTGCTGTTCGTAGTAACTTCTGTGGCCATCGCAGACATTGGAGTGATCATCGTTATCACAAGGGTTAATGCGACGATTGAAACTAGGACTCTGTTTACACTTGCACCCAACTTCATTTTCACGACTTCTATTCGATTCATTTACATCGTCTCCTATCCTCATCTATTTAGTAGAACAGGCTTCATGATTGTATTTCGTTCATAAAAGCCCTGAATTGCTCGCCGATTTCTTTTGATTGGGTATGATGCAAATAGTGTCCGCCGTCTAATTTAATCAATTTACCATGTTCGGAATCCTTGACTTGCGCTTCGTGCAAAGGTATCCAACCTTCAACAGGCGGATTATTCCCTTGTATAAATAAAAGGAGAGGAAGATCCTTGGGAAACGTTAACGAATGTGCCCCTTTAAAATTAGTAGAAATATGCTCCATTTCGTTTAAAATAGTAGTTTCGTACGCATTTTTAAGCGAAATCATCCTCATTTGCTCTTTTGTTCGATCATCAAATGGTAGTCCATCATAGGCATCACCACTTACATTCATCATCAATCTTAGGAGACCTGATTGCTTGAGGAGTTTAAACGTTTTTATTGGGAACGTAACATCCATACCCGGTTGTGTTGGAACACTAGTATCAATACCGACAAATGCCTTCACTTCGTTTGGATATTTGTGCACATAATCAAGCCCGTAAATGCCTGCAATGGAATGACCCATTAGTATGTACTGGTCAATATTAAGCTGCTGCACTGCTTCATGAATTTCACTTACAATATGGTCTGTAATGCGCTCTTTTTCGGTCCCATCGCTTAATCCATAACCAAAAGGCTCGATCACGACAACTTTGTAAAATGGAGATAGTTCTTCGATTAACGGCTTAAAATCAAGTACTGGTGATCCTGTACCATAACCAGGCAGGAGCACAATCGTTTCTTCACCTTGCCCTTCAATCAGAACATTCATCTGTTTTCCGTCTACAGGTATCAACTGTCCATAGGATTCTATTTTTCCTTGCTCTGATTTACTGCTTATGATATTAACGGTAAACACAATGGCAAGAAAAATTCCGATTATGGCAGCTATAACACCTATTGATTTAAGTATAATTCTAAGCATTTTTCTCAATCTCGTGTCCGGCCTCTTGTTTATCGCTTCTCCTTTTAGTTCCACTCTCATCTTCTCCTGTTCTTATCTGTATTGGGATACTTATCGGATTACTAAGTAAAGCTTATCTGACGAAGATGTACTCCTCATGACCGCAATATGAACGGAGTATGAACAAGCAAAAAATGCTACGGTGTCACATGCAAGGAAGCTTGCACATGAGCCGTAGCATGGGATAATACGAGGACCGTGTTTAGATAATGCGAATGAGAGCATGTTGTTACATCAAATAGGTACAAATAAACTTTCATTTAAAAAATGATCTACTGTCTTGCTTTACTTCTTCCATAAATGCCCTGAAGTTTTCAGCGATTTCTTTTGCTTTGGTATGGTGTAAATAATGTGTTCCTTCAAATGTCATCACTTTACCATGTACAGAATTTTTTACTTGCTCTTCATGTAATGTTGACCATCCTTCAATTGCTGTACGATCCGGTTGTAAAAAGAAAATAACAGGAAGGTTTTTTGGGAATGTTACATTTTCAGCTGCTCTAAAATTAGGAATCCTATTTTCTATTTCATTCACAATGGTGGGATTTCTAAAGTTTTTGTAAGAAAGAATTCTCATTTGTTCTTTTGTTTCATCATCAACTGGTAGTGCAGCGAATGGGTCAGTACTTAGTTTCATTATCAATCTCGCTAAACCTGATTCTTTGAGTAGTGTAATTACTGAATTTGGTATTGGGGATTCAACAACCTTATCACCGTATTGCTTTGGAGCACTGCTATCAATCCCGACAAATGCACTCACTTCGTGTTCATATTTGTTTACATAATCTAGTCCGTAAATGCCTGAAATGGAGTGACCCATTAGAATATAGCGGTCAATGTTAAGACTCTGTAAGGCTTCATGAATTTCACTAACAATATTGTCTGTGCTTCGTTCCTTATCCGTTCCATCACTTAATCCGTAACCAAAAGGCTCAACCACTACGACTTTGTAAAATGGTGATAACTCTTCTACTAGTGGCTTAAAATCAAGCGCAGGTGTTCCTGTTCCCAAACCCGGTAGTAGCACGACTGTTTCTTCGCCTTGTCCTTGAATCAAAACATTCATATTTTTCCCATCTACTGTTACGAACTGACCATAAGGTTTTATTTTTCCTTCCTCTGATTTACTGCTGATCTTATCAACGACAAAAACAATGGCTAGAAAAACGACGATTGCTATCACTAATGCTGCTACTATTTTAAGTAAAATGATAAGCCATTTTCTCATCTTATTAGCTGGTTTGTTGCCTGTAGTTGTGTCCAAGTTCATTTTCTCCACCTCTCGTATTTTCACACACATCTGCTCCTATCGTTATCTCTATATTGGGCTGCCTTAACGGGCCGTGAAGGCAAGCATATACGACGAAGATGAACTCACTCTGACGTCAATATGAACGGAATATGAACAAACAAAAAATGCTACGGCGTCACATGCAAGAAAACTTGCACATAATGCCGTAGCATGGAGAATACGTGTATTTCGTTCATACAATCCAAATGACATCCTATGAATCAATCTGGCCTATGGGCGTTGTAAGTGGCAAGGAGACAATGACGGTCGTTCCTTGGCCGGACTCACTTTCCACTCGAATGTCCCCTTGATGGAGTGATACGATCTGTTTAACGATGGCAAGTCCCAACCCACTGCCTTCATACTTGCGATTATGGGAGCGATCCGCCTTAAAAAACCGCTCGAAGATGCGTTTTTGGTCCTCTAAAGAAATACCAAGCCCAGTGTCGGATATGCGGACGATTACGTTTTTAATATCTTTTTCGATGCTGATGTTAATAACACCACCATCCTTGGAAAACTTAATACTATTACCGATGATGTTTGTCCATACTTGGTTTAATAGATCATGATCAGCCACTAGACGAACAGCCTTTAAATGAAGATCGAAATGGACACTGCGAGCTGACCATTGGGGCTGAATGGCGATGATGGCTCGCCTAATCTGTTCATCAAGGCTGAATGTGGCCAGCTGTAGTGACTGTGACTGCGATTCAAGCAAACTCAGCTTGAGCAGGCTATCGCTCATTTTAGACATCCGAGCTGCTTCCGAGATAATAATATCAAGATAACGGCTTCGCTCATGATCTGCGACGTCTACTTGCTTGAGCGCTATCGCATAACCGGATATCGAAGTAAGCGGCGACTGAACTTCGTGCGACACATTCGTTACAAATTCCCTGCGCATCTGCTCAAGCTGCTGCAAATCGTGCATCATTTCTTCGAAGCTGCGAGCCAACGTACCTAACTCGCCTGTTTGCTTTATATTCAACTTGACGTTGAAATCTCCACCTGCTATGTGCTTGGTCGCTTGTGTCAACTTCTTAATCGGTCTGACGAGGAACATAGCTGAAACGAGAATTAATAGACTTCCTACGATCAACGAATAGGTTGAAAAGTTCAAAAGCCACTTGATGGCAAACGAGCTGGAAGGGAGCGCAATTGGTTCTATAAATATCGCTTTCGTTTCTGTATCAGTTTTCAGCGGCATCCCTAAGAGAACAGTAGATACACCACTCGGATTGGCTTGAACAACTGCTCCATCCAGGACTCTTTTTATTTGCTCCATCGATACCGCGACAAGATTATGTCCGTTAAGCTCTCCGTAAGACTGGAACTCGCCCGTCTCTTCGTAAATTCGAATATGATAGGATTTGAGCTGATTCATTCCACTTACGAATGTGTCGGCTTCATGTAACGGTAATGTCTCGTAAATCCGAACGATGTCCTGACCAAAGTTAAGTAAAGGGATTTGCAAGTTTTCGCTCAATTTATCTTCAAATACCCAAACTGCCACAAAAAAGGCAATGATCGTGCCCCCGATTACGGAAACTAGAAATGTCAGGACAACACGTGTATATAAGGACCTAATCATTCGTACACCTCAAGCCTGTAGCCAAGCCCACGCACCGTTTCGATACGAAAATTGGGTGTAGTCGCGAACCGTTCACGCAGACGTTTAATATGTACATCTATCGTTCGTTCATCTCCGATATAATCGATCCCCCAAATTTGTTCGATTAACTGCTCACGCGTGTAGACTTGTCCAGGTGATGCAGCGAGTTTATATAGCAATTCGAACTCCTTGAGCGGCAGCATGAGCAATTCCTGCCCCCTTACTACCTTATAGCTCTGTCGATCAAGCGTAATGTTACCCAACTGGATTATCTGCGTGGTGCCAATCTTATAGCGTTTCAGCAGTGCCTTAACGCGGGCCATCATTTCCAGCGGATCGAACGGTTTCGTCAAATAATCATCCGCCCCAAGCTCGAATCCTTTCACCTTCTCCCATGTTTCGCCTCTTGCAGTCAGCATAAGTAGTGGAAGATCCGGATTTGCTCTTCGCAGCTCCTTGCATAAAGCCCAGCCATCCATAATCGGCATCATAATATCGAGTATGACAAGATCAATTTGCCTTGAGGCATAAATAGCTAGTGCTTCCTTTCCATCCACGGCTTCGGCGATTTCGAATCCATCATTGCGTAGAAATAAACAAACCAACTCGCGAATGTTCGCATCGTCATCAGCAACCAGTATCGTAGGCATTCGTCCCCACTCTCCCTATTCTCTATCCTGTATTAAACTGACCAGTATTCTAAATATTTTACTTTGCTAGCCAAATAAGAAATATGTATATATATCAAACACTTAAAACAAAAACTTATAGCGGAATTTATCTGGATGTTTAGACATCCTAGATTTCATTCGTTGTATAAATTTCTCTCTCTCTTTTTGATCTTCCGAAATCAATTTTCGGTACTTACTACCTTTAAATGGGGCAGAAAACAGCTCATCATCAAGTAAAAATTCTACAAAGTCAGGTCTCATCTCGCAAAGTTCATTAAACCAAATCTCCTGTTTTCGCATTCGTTTCATGATGCGTTTCATTCGAGCTCTAAGGTACGTAACCATAATTAAATCTTCAATAACTAACTCCCATAAAAACGTCCACATCTCTGAAATCTGCTCCTCTAACTTAAGTAAAATAAGATGTACCAATTTATTATTGTTTACTCATATATTCATCCTTTAAATATAGCTTACCACACCTACTAATATCAAAAAACGCCACCACACAAAGTGGTGACGCTTCAATCTAACGAACCTTCAAATTACTTCTTTTCCATAACCGCAAAATAGTTTTTCTCATCGTCAGCAAAGTTGAATACACGGCCCCCAGGCAGGCTTACAACATCACCAACCGTAACACCTTTTTCTTTGAAGCTATTGTACAATCCATCGAAATTATCGGTAAATAGCATGATGGATGGAGTGCCTACATTCATATCAGGCTGCATTTCAGCGACCATTTGCTTGTTGTGAAGTACGAAGCTTGTTTGTGCTCCTTGTGACGGTGCAACTTCAATCCAACGCATAGGGCCTTGGCTCTCCTCCGTAACGACGATAAAACCTGCCTTTTCTGTCCAAAACTTCACAGCTTGGTCCTGATCATTTACATACAGCATAATTTGTCCAATTTGATTAATCATCTTGTACACTCCCTAGAAATCGAATAACAGCTATTATGCCCACAAGTCATACGACGTAAGCGATAAACCTTGGGCCATATCAAGCATAACAATGCTATTTAAGTATAATCAAATTACGAGATCGCAGACAAGCGCTAATGTAGGAGTATGGATGCTGCTTTATTTTCCTTGATACATCGATAACTCCACTTACCTACTGAGCCCATCTACTGTGTCATAAATGACGTGTAATACGAATCTAATGACAGCTCGTCACTATGTCATATGACGGATATGATTGTATATTCACCCTGTAACCACGAAGCGACTGATTGGCATGCAGCCGTATCAGCAATCAGAAAGGGTGTATCATTTTGTACAAAAATCAAGGAATTAAAAACAGTATCGTGATGTTAGTCGTTATCATGATATCCGGGCTACTCGCGCAAACAACCAATGCCTTACTCAATCCCCCTAGCCCGAAAGGAAAAAACAATCTTATCATTCAAGACGTAACCATTGTGGATGTGAAGACAGGCAAGCTTACACCAAAGCAATCGATTGTAATTACAGGCAACAAGATCACGCGTATTGATGACTCAGTAGATATCGATGTTCCTGACGATGCTCGTATCATTAAAGCTACTGGAAAATACGTCATTCCTGGACTATGGGATATGCATGTTCATATGGAACATTTTATGGATAGTGCGGTTCCTCTATTATTAGCAAATGGTGTAACAGGTGTCAGAGAAATGGGCACTAGTCTGAATCATGTGAAATTGACGCAAAACATGCACAATAAAGGTACATTAATGCCACGCATTGTCTATTCCGGGAAGGTAGCCAATACATTTCCGAATGAGGAAGCACCTGGTCATCATTTTAATTTAAAAACAGAGGCAGAAGCTCGTAAAGCTGTCCAACTGCTGAAGCAGCACAAAGTGGATCATGTAAAAATGTACACTAATATATCTGATAAGTTATACGCTGTAGTATTGGATGAAGCAAAAAAACAGAAGCTGCCTGTTGCTGGTCATCTGCCACTTACGATACGAGCAGATAAAGCTTCTAATGATGGCATGAGGAGCTTTGAGCATCTGCATGGCATGCACATCGCGACAGCATCACAAAAGTCAGGCCTCTTCAATCAATTTGTTAAGGAAGTAGCAACGGGAGCTCTAGATAGAGATCATTTGCGCTATTATGATTATGAAATCAAAGCAGCTGCGTATTACAGTGCTGGTGATTCACAAAAACTGTATGAAACTTTCAAACAAAACGAGACTTACCAAGTACCGACAATGGTCACGATGACAAGTGTAAATAAGCCAACTCCTGATCAACGGATAAAGTATGTTGCACCATCTATCCAGAAGCAATGGCTTACAGGGATTAAAAGAACTCAAAGTAATAAAAGAGAAGTGAAGTTATTGAACCAAATGGTGCAAATCAATTCGGATTTGATCCGTAAAATGAATCAGGCAGGAGTTCCTATTATGGCTGGCTCGGATGCCACATACATGATGCCAAACTTATACTATGGCTTTAGTCTGCACGAAGAATTGCAGCTGCTAGTGAAAGCGGGATTAAGCCCCCTGCAAGCTCTGCAATCTGCTACGATCAATCCAGCTCGTTACTTAGACAATGAGGAGAATCAAGGTACGGTTGAAGAAGGAAAACTAGCGGATCTCGTTATTTTAGATGCTAACCCATTGACGGATATTCATAACACAACTCGCATTCATGCTGTTGTAATGAATGGACATTTGCTAGATCAAACTAAGATCAAGAGTATGATAAAGACGTATCCTGTCATAAAAGAGTTCACACAAAAGAAGTAAGAGAAGGTATGACGCACAATCTATGTCCAGTACCCACTTTTTCAGATGAAATATCTTTCTATGATGATAAAGTTTTATCATAAATCGCGGGTTTTTAATCAAAAACTTTAGTATAAACTTAAATGTTCATTTGTATATCTATTTTATATCCAAATCATAAAAAAACTCCTGATGGTGTCACAACCTTCAGGAGTTTTGTGTCCAGTTATAAGAAGGGATATGCTTCTCCACTTATACGATCTCACTATCGCATGCACTATACACTAGGCATCGGTGTTGGAGTTGGTTTCGCGTAGCCTTCTTTGTATTTCTTATCGATCTCAGCGCGAATTTCCGTTAGAGAAGCACCATCTTCATGCATTTTGGCTGTTATTAATGCTGTTTCTATGCACACTCCACAGCGAGTTCCGTGATCATCCCATACGACGGAATCTTCATTAATTTCTTTGATGAAACAATTCAAGTTGTTATTATGCCCCGCACTTTCACCACAGCCACAATAACAAGGTATGTAGTCCAATTGCTCTGTAACCTTAGCAGCAGTCATGTAAGCCGTACGAACAAGTTCAGGCTGCTCGTCCAAAAATGCTGGCAGTTTCGCTAAAGAAGCGGTCGTTTCCTGTAAATCTCCATTTGGCGCATGCTGCTGATGACCTTCTGTATGGCTAGCATTCGAATTGTTTGAATTCGTAGAGCTGCTGCAGCCTGCAAGTAAGATGCTGAGTCCAAGGGCAAATACACCCGCGAATTTTGCGATTCGATTCATGTAGACACTCCCTTATCAAATATAAAACCTATTATATCATGAAAAATTACCCAATCTAAATCAGAAAATGTAGAAAATGAGACCTTTGCCCTCGGCTGCAGTGTGGCTATAGAAACGCCGGATATCGTTAAAATTCTGAAGCATGTAGGCAAAGAACTCGTCCGCATCCTCGTCTGAAACAGTTCCAGGCTCAAGCGGGTATACCTCGTCCTTGACCATAACCGAGAAATCATACCTCAAGCGGAGCTGCGCTTCATCCAACTCAAACATCGCCTGAAGCGCTTCTGCAACTTGCTCGGCACGTAAGGAAAACGCACCGAATGAGCCAAAGTCGATGCCTTTGTCTGACGTCAGCGGAACAACATAGCCAAGAGGAGGCTCTCCATCGGCAATATCTCCACAAAGTAAGTAGTGAATCGCCTCCCAGGATCTATCAATACCCAGTCCAGGATAATCGTCTATTTTCAAACTCTTTAATGCAATGTCGCCTGCTGCGATTTGCCGCACCAGGTTGTCATCCATAGCAAAGTAATATCCCCGCATCGCCACGTCGTTATCCTTCTTTCTGTTTTTAGTAGTGACTATACTTCCCTATCAAAATGTAACATCTGGGAATTGTGTATTTCAAGGAACATTGTACCCATGTTGCCGTCAGGACTTCTTACGGGGTGATCAAAATCCTGCAGTTGTATCATGTCTGCAGGATTTTGATTACGTCACTCTTCGGTTACTCTGGCTTGTTGCCAACAGTCGGATCAGGTGTGTAATTGCTCTTATAACCTTTATACATAACATCCGTAACCATTCCATCCGCAGCGTGGTGCAGATCATGACAATGGAACATCCAATCCCCTGGATTATCCGCCTCGAAAGCAACCACATACTCCTCACCTGGCTTCACATTAAGCGTATCTTTAATGACAGGTGCTCCTTCAAGCGGCTTGCCATTCCGACTTAACACTTGGAAGAAGTGGCCGTGCAAATGCATCGGGTGGTCATCCATCATCGAGTTATTTACAAACGTAACCTTGACCTTCTCTCCTTTGTCGACTTTAATTTTATCGGTGTCAGGGAATACCTTTCCGTTAATTGTATAGACCATCTTGCCGTCTTTCATTTCTGTATTTAAATCCATCAGAACATCCTGATCGAATTTCTGATCCAGTGTGAATTTGGTCTGCGCTTGCTTACCATAGTTCGTGAGGTCGAATGCTGGCAACTTTTCTTTCGCATTTGACGCGTCTGTCTGAGTCGTAACACCTTCGTAAGCAATAACCGTCCTCATATTTTTCACTCTGTCATCCGAGCTGTGTTCTTCAAGCAGCCAATTGCCAGGATTGTTGGCAGTAAATTCGATATCGTAGCGTTCACCTGGTGCAATGGATATCCCTTGGTCTGTAATCACAGCTGGACTATTTACAGGTTGCCCGTCTGAAGCAATGACTTTAAATTCATGGCCATGTAGATGCATCGTATGCGTAATATAGCCTGCATTGACAAGGCGAATTCGCACTTTGTCGCCTTCCTTGACGACCAGCTTATCAATGGCATCACCTGATTTGCCATTGATCGTATATACATCATACATGCTCATATCATGGCCACCCATACTGCCCATATCGCCCATATTCATTTTACTGTGATCCATACTTTCGCTATCATTTGACTCCGTTTGACCGTGTCCCATTTGGCTATGATCCATTCCCTCCATGTCACCCATGTTATGGCCATCTCCATTTGAATCACTTTCTGTTTCTTTTCCCATATCCATGCTACCTGAACTCATCCATTCATCCAGTACTAGTGTGTAGTCACGGTCGTAACTTTCCTTCGGGTCCTCAACAATAAGCGTGCCATACAGCCCTTTATCGACTTGATTTACACTGTCTTGATGAGAGTGGTACCAATAGGTTCCGGGAACAGTAGCTTTAAATTCATACGTAAATGATTTACCCGCAACGACCGCATCCTGCGTGACACCTGGAATACCATCCATGTTATTAGGAACAGGATATCCATGCCAATGAATAGATACTGGCTCTTCTAATTCATTTTTCAAATGAATTTTTACTGTTTCGCCTACTTTGACTCGAATTTCAGGACCTGGTACAGAGTTGTTAAATGTCCAGACTGGCAATGTTTTGTCTTTAGAAACTTGCAAATTGCTCGCTTGAGCCGTAATCGTGTACTCTTTACCATCCACGATAGGTGCAGCTTTAGTTAGCTTGTTCTCATTAGTTACTTCCTTAGGCGTAGCAGCAGTCTCGGAAGTCTTTTCCGAGTCCTGCATGTTCATTTTAGAGTGATCCATACCTTCATGTTTGTTTGTATCGAAACAACCTGTTAGCACGATGCTAATTGCACCGATAGCAAGAAGAATCTTTAGCTTATTTTTCATCTCAGTACCTCCATTGTTACGTTTTGTTCCTAATGTACACAACAATTGTGTGGAAACAATGGAGATCACAAAAAAAGCAAGGCTACCTTGACGGTTTCCCTGCTTAACGCATACTTCTCGTAACATACTTCTAATAGATCTAATCTACAGCCTTACAAATAATTGCACCCAATAGTGTGCATATGTGCTAGTAGCATTTCCGGGGACGTAGCCAACACCTAAATAAGTGAAATTCGGATTTAAAATATTTGCGCGGTGAACAGGACTGTTCATCCACGCAGTCATTACTGCCTGAGGAGTTGGGTAACCAGCTGCAATATTTTCGCCATTAGCAGTCCAATTCACTCCAAAGCGTGTTAACATCTCCCCTGGTGTCCCATAGGTTGGAGAGTCATGTGAAAAGTAGTTGTTGTCTCTCATATCTGCTGCTTTAATCGTTGCAATATGCCCTAAATAATCCGTGTATACCATGTCGGCGACTCTATATTCTAACATGACTAGCGGATTAAGCCCTCTACTTGTGCGCTCCAGATTCACCAATCGAAATACTTCATCAGCAAATTCTTGTTTTGCACGAACTCTTTTTTTAATAAGCAATCCTTTCGCATAAAGCACTTTTCTTTTCTGTAACGGATATGGTTTTGTTCTTCTACATGAGGAAATGGCACGACCTTTCTTCATAGCAGCAGCCTCCCATTATCATTACTAGCACACTCTCTTACATTTCTATGAATTTTTGCTAGCATGGTGTCGGCTGATTCACCCGCTCCCATCCTTAAAATGAGGAATGGTCCTTATCCGTTAGGCTAGCACACTCGCTATATCTTCAAAATATTGATGGATTAACATAAAGGTTATTTACGCACATTTCAAATAAGGATGGATTTTCATCCAAGCATCATAATTACTAGATTCATTATCTAACTTAGAACGCTTAAGGAGGATATGAGATGATAAGAAAACAGATTAAAAGACCATTGCTTCCGAAACCAAGAAACATCCAACTTCCCATTCAAAAAAATAAAAAGGTTCCGAAAATTAAAGTAATCTTTATGTCTCCTACTGAAAGGAGTTCGGAGAGTTTAGGAAATGGATTCCGACGTCATATCTTTAATGACGTGGAGATTCCAGCGACTGATTATGCTGAAATAAGATTGTCCATTCGTAATACCAGTAGGAAGCCTGTAAGTGCCGGCTGGTCCATCTATGATTTCCATCAAGCCTATGCCGTTGAAAGTTATCCAAGAACAAATACTGAATGGGTAATCACGGTGTATAATGGCACTGGTATTCCTAGATCGATAACTCCCTATTTAATAACGAAATCGTAAGTATATTCTATTGTTAAATAAGCATAGACAACCTAGGCTCCCCGCTTACTGCGGGGTCTTTCTATTTATGGGTATTTCCTATGAAAAATCAATGCGAGTAATGATAAGGTTTTTGAATATTATACAGGGTTATATAACAAAACATTATCAAATACATAAATGTTATTTTGAAATTCTATTCATTAGTTCTCGATTACTTAAGTTAAGTTAAGTTGTAATAGAAGTAAGTGATCTTCCCGCTTCGACCTTCCCTTCAATGATTTGCTTGATATGCTTTACTACAGTCTCAGTGGATTGCAGTTGTCCGTTCGCGTATGCTTCTTGAAAAAGTCCAGCGCATGAAAACTGTGCAGCGTCTTGTTCTCTTGCGCTTTGCTGCAAAGCCGTATCTACCATGCCTGGATCAATGGCAATGATCTCAACAGGATTTGTTCGATTGGACTGTTCTACACCAACACATTGCGTAAACATATTTAAGCCCGCTTTAGCCGTACAATACACACTCATATCGGGTACAGGATAAATTGCAGATCCTGAAGAGATGTTGATAATTTTCTTTCTTATCTTGAGCTCTTCGGTATGTTTGATAAAGCTAGACGATAGAAGCATTGGGGCTGTTAAACTAATTTGTAGGTTGGATACGATCTCATCGGATGTACAGAGCTCGATTGGCTTTAGAGGTTCTAGCATAGCAGCGTTGTTAATTAAGCAGATCATGTCTGCTTGTGCATGTTTGATTTGTGCAAAAATAGAAGATACCAAGTCGTTGATTTTATCTACTTCACTTAAGTTGAAATAGATATGTTTGTAGTTATTGTACTCGGATAGAAGTTTAGACTCTCCCCTTGATACTCCGTAGACATAATGACCATCTTCCAGTAAAGATTGTGCTAATGTTTCACCGATCCCCCTTGAAGTTCCTGTAATTATAAAATAACGAGTAGTCATGACCATTCTCCTCCTTAACTTAAATTGTTCGACACTCTATTTGCTTGAGCGCAGATTTTGATTAATAGCGTTAAACAACTCGGTTTTATGTTTCGTCGCAATGACAATCGGTTTAGCTTGATGTATGACGAGCTCGATCCCTTCTTTCCCTTCTATAATGAAACCCCATTTGTGCTTATTCACGCGAATTCCCCAGAAGATAAGCGCTGGCGTGATAACAAAAATCCACGTCCATTTCGGGAATCGCTGTACTTCCTTATATAAGATTTGACGATCTTTTGGCATGAAATATCACTCCCGCTCTCTGCTATTCCAGAATATTACTTTACAGTGATTGAAACACATATATAAAACTAGTGTCAATAAGTGGCGCTCTGTGCCTGTACCTATTAACCTTACACATCCTACAGGTATACCAACATACCAAACTTGCAGTAAAAAAGATGCATACAAAGCTGTATGCACCCTTCTCATTCCGATTCCTATTCAACGTAATAAGCTCACCTTTACTCCTCGTGCTCCTCCTGCTTGACTTTTACGGTTGTGCTGGCCGTAAGTTCCCCTCTTCCCTGATTACCGTCTGGAGATTGAGCTAAGAACGTCAGCAATGCGGCGTTTACGATCGATTCTTTATCTGTATTCACTTTCACTTGATAAGCAATTCGCACCGTTTGCCGCGGAGCAATGGCCTGCAGCGGGAGTCCGCCCGATAGATTCCCATTGGGCTGCGTTATACCGTTAATCGTTAACGAACCTGTTTGAAATAACACACCTACTGGAAGTTGGTCTCGGAGTACAGCATTCGTTAACGTCAAATTACTATTGTTTATAATTTCAACTTGATACGTAAGCGTATGACACGTTACTACAACCGATTGACTGGCACGCTTACTCATTTGTACATTTAGCTCCGCAAATGGAATGATAAGCGTATTGGACGTTTGGCTTAGTGCAACGATAGTTCCGTCAGGCAGCGCCTTATTATACGTAGCTATCACTTGATTAGCGAACTCTCCTTGTACAGGAATGGCAACAACGACGAGTTGGAAAGCGATCCGAATCGATTGACCAGGCTCGATTGTACCCACTTGCACAGAACGGTTTGGACGTACAAGCAGATTCGTAATGGGCACTCCATTAACCGTAAGACTGCCTCGTACAAAGCGCGTACCTGCTGGCAAAGGATCTCTAAGAATAAAGTTGGTTAACTCTGAACCGCTTATATTCTGAATATCAATCACGTAATCGATAAAGGAACCAATAAATCCAAGTGAGACGTCTGATGATTTGATAATTCGAAGATCAGGATCCATATTGGGGATGGCAACGATATTAGAAGGAATCTCGATCGGAACTGGTGCGCTCCCTTCCGCTGCTTGTTCTGTACTTATAAAAGACTGGTTAATGACAATTCCATTCGATGTCAGACTGTCAACGATTGCGGTGAACGTAATTGTTACCGTTTGCCCAACTCCGATATTTCCAAGAGGCAGTCCTTCTATGCTGCTAGAGCCGATTGGAACCAGCTGACCATTTACACGGACACTATTTGGATCGATCCTAATGCCCAAGCTAATAGGATCTCTGAACAACACATTCTCTGCCACAGCCGTTCCTGCATTGCGCACATTCACCGTAAAATTCAATGGTTGACCAACGAATGCCATACTTGGTGTAACGGTCTTATCAACAATTAGACTTGCACTTGTTACAGGAATAACAACAGCATTCGTTGGCTGTGTAAACGTGTCTGTCTGCACGGCCGCTCGATTTACGACCTCCCCGGAAGGCGGTATGGCCAAAATAATAGCTTGAACGGTGACAATGGCGGATTCATCCGGCAGCAATGTACCGATTGGAACCGAGGCTGTGCCTAAATCAGGCTGATCATTACCATTCACCGTAATGCTGCCGCGAAGGAACACCAGTCCCTCATTTAAAATGTTTATCAACGATATATTTGCTATCGGAGCGGTGCTCGTATTGGTGATGGAAATGGAAAACGTTACGGTCTGCCCGATAATCGCGGTTGCCACATTCGCGCTCTTCGTTACCGTAAGTGTAGGAGCTGGAATTGGTGTTAAGCTTTGCACTGGAACGACAACCGTATTGGATAATGCCGTTAACGGTACCGTCGTACCATCCGCTCGTGTAAACGTAAAAGAAGCACTTGCTGTATTCGTATATGCTGTAAAATCAGGTGGCAGCGCAGCCGCCGTTACTGTGAAATCAATCGCAACGGTTGTTCCTACTGGCAACGAATCGATTAGAATACTGAAATTCGGTGTGGTTGTAACTGTAGCTGGCACAGATACGGTAACGGATCCAGGTGTAAGCTCTAGACCTAAATCGATAAGATCTGTGATTGTTACCTGACTAAGCGCGTTCGTGCCTTGATTCGCAAATTCAATATGATAGGAGTAAATGTCGCCAATAAATACGGATGATAAGCTCGCTGCTTTTGTAAACGAAGTCTGATTTTGTAGTACGGGCAATGACACCAAATTAGACAATACGGTCGCAGCAGCTCCTTGTGCCTCAACTTGGAAAGACACCGTCGCCGTATTTTCATAACGTCCCGTATTCGGAAACGCATTTGCAAATAGAACGAATGAAATCGTACTTTGACCACCCGCTGGAATATCTGGAATTGAAATACCAGCACCGATGTCCACATCTGGAAGTGCCGACCCATTAACCAGTAGTGTACCGTCTACAAATACAAGTCCTGGCGGAATAAAATCAGTAACAATCGGCTGCAGCGCAGTAACGTTGCTTTGATTCTCAACCACGATCTCATACGTGACTTCTTCACCGACAATCACGTCGGCTGCATTGGCTGATTTACGGACGAGTACAGCATCTTGAGCGACTGTTATGACAACCGTATCGGTGTCAATTTCCCCTGGCAATCTTCTTCCGTCAGGTGTTTCGAAGTCAAAGGTAAACGTCGCTTGGTTGCTCAACTCTCCCGTAATCGGAACGCCTGTTACGAACACGGTATAATTCACGGTCACCCCTTCACCTGGCAATAAAGAAGGCAAAGACACAGGAAAATCAGGTCGAAGATCAGGGTATGTCGTACCGTTGATGGTAAATGTGTTCAGCACAAAGTCCACGCCTAAAGGGAGAGGATCGACAACCTGAATGTTGTTCAACACCGATGTGCCTGTATTGGAAAGTATCAGCGTATAAGTGATCTGTTCTCCCGTCAAAACCGTTGTTCGATTGGTGGACTTGGATGCTGCTGCGCTATTGGTTACGACCGGAATGGACAGTGTATTTGAGCTGGCCGTATTGGGCGGGAATGGCCCTACATCACTCACAGGAGTAAATACGACTTGAGCTGTGTTAACAAGTGTACGGGATGGCGGAATGGCGTTAACAAGAACAAGAAAGCTGATTTCAACACTGGATTGAGGTGCAATGTTTTGAATAAATATGCCGTCATTCGGGTCTGCAGCTGATATGGAAATGCCATTTACTGTGACGGTTCCTTCGACAAGTTCAGTTCCATCAGGTAATGGATCTGTGACCGTCACATCGGTTGCCTGCGTAGTTCCCGCATTTGCTACAATTATCGTATAGGCAATGGTCTCTCCGACGAAGGCGGAAGCATGATCCGCGGACTTAGTAACATTCACTCCTGTTGTAAACACCGGAATCACTGCTGTGTTTGAGACTTGAAGCAAAGATTCGAACACCCCTCCTGGTGTAACAAAATCGAGGATGGCTGTCGCTTGATTAACAATTTGAGCAGGGTCGGGAACGACGTTCACCTGTACTTGGTACGTAATCTCAAGTGTGCTGCCTGGTGGAATGGAAGTCAGACTAATGCCTACTGCCGGATTAGCTTCTGAAATTGATACTCCGTTCACGACAACGCTGCCCGGTACAAATGAGACAGAGGGAGATAAAGGATCGGTAAACGTTCCTTTACTCGATGATATTGTCCCTGAATTTGTAATCAGAACTTGATACGTGATGATATCGCCGACACGTGCCTGTGTAGTCGACGCATTTTTCGTAATCATAAAGGATGGAACTAATACATTCGTGCTGTAGCTAGTCGAGCTAGTACCTGAAACGATAGGTCCTCCTGGTAATGAAGTAAATTCGAAATTTGCTGCAGCCACATTCGTCAATATGCCTTGCGGAGGCAAGCCAACAACGACTACATCATAGCTGACTGTAAGTGCACCTCCAGGGACAATGTCTGGAAGAGATACACCGTTAGATGGATTCGCTCCGCTAACAATCGTTCCATTTACACGTAATGTATCACTTTGAAAAATAACAAAAGAAGAAAGAGCATCCAGAAAGACGACCCTGCTTGCGGTGACTTCCGAAGTGTTGGCAATTGTAACATTATAGGTGAGCGACTGCCCGACGAACGTGTCCAACGGTGAGGAAGTTTTCGTTAAGTTCAAATCAGCAGAGTTCGCATCAATTTGTAGCCCTAGAACCGGGATTACATAGAAATCACCAGTCGACGTCTCTCTTGTAACCACCTGTGTGAGTCCATTTGTCAAAAGTCCGCTAATATCAACATTGGTAATATCCCAGCCCTGTCTTGCTCCCGACACATTTGTGCCTGGACTTCCATTTATATTGTTTCTCGTGCCAAATGTACCAGAACTATCAAGCAACCCATCATTCCCGTTGATTTGGGAGGCGAAGAAGTTGTTTGGAAAATTGTTAGGCCCTGAAACTGGTGTTAATTGTGTACTTGTTGGTCCAAACAGAAGCTGATCTCCTACAATCGTGACATCTCCTTCTCCCGCGCTTGCCAATAGTCGTCCTCTTACAGTCCCTTGGACTGGTGTAGAGAACCCTGTCAGCACCTGTGTTCCAGAAACGGCTCCACCAATAATGTCCTGATTATAATAGAGTGCAACCGCCCGGAACGGAAGTGTTGGCAAGGAATACGCTACCTGCAGTGTCCAACCTCCATAAATATTGAAATCATTGTTTACCAACGTTACTGGAATGGCTCCGACTGAATAGGTGCCAGGCTCGCTTACTAACGAAGTCACGTCACTGGTGTTCGAGTAAGCAAGACTGGTCGCATTAAATGCTTTAAAGTTGCTAATTTGAGGCAAGATGGAAAATGTACTCGAACTGGGGGTAGTTAAAGTGACTGCATTTTTAACTAGCGCTCGGGTAGTTACATCAAAATAACCTGACCATGTTAATTGCGCACGCAAAATCTCTGCCCCGGAAGGTATTTGCAAAATAGCAGCTGATGAATCTTGTGTGTAATCACCTGTCGTCCCGTTTGGGAAATTGCCAAATACAGAAGCTGTATTTAAGGTAATGAGTGCACCTAACGTACCTTGTGTGCCCTGCTGCCCAACCGTCAGATTCCCGTTTAAGCCGATGGTGTTGCCTGTAAACGATAACTGAACCCGGTCAATGGTGTTATAAATAAGCGTAACCGGCATTGATTTATCACATCCCTGTTTATTCTTTTCTCCAATGTATGCAATCGAGTGGGCAATTTCTCATAAAAAAAAGCCACGATGATGTGGCTTTAGGGTTCCAATGATTATTCTGTTACGAATATACTATCAAAGTAACTCAGTCCATCGTAAGCACGATTTTGCCACGACCGTGTCCGATTTCCATTTCCTTGTGGGCATTGGCAGCTTGATCAAGCGAGAACGTGTTTCTAATGTGAATGCGTAGCTTTTCTTGGCTGTACAGATCGACAAGTTCGTTTAACCGAGCTGCTGAACGTTTACTGGTAATCCAACGAATACCAAGCTGCTTATACAGCTCGAAGGCAAATATGGTTCCAACACGATCCTTGTCTTTAACGAGCTCCACTGCCGCCTGCAGTCCGAGACCGCCCGCCGTGTCAAGTGCAGCATCCAAGCCGGTTGGGGATATCTCACGTATCCGTTCGATCAGACCTTCTTCATAGGTGAGTGGAATCGCACCGAGGGAGCGAAGATAGTCGTGATTCACTTCTCTAGCCGTAGCGATTACCGTAGCTCCCTTATCTAGAGCTATTTGCAACGCAACCGTTCCAACCCCGCCGGCTGCGCCGTTGATGAGAACAGTATCGCCTTTGCCTACTCGAAGCTCCTCTAGTGCGGTATGCGCCGTCTGACCGGCACCAGTCAATCCACCAGCTGCTTCCCATGACATTTTCTGCGGCTTGGCTACGATTTGTTCTGTTGATACGACTACGTACTCAGCATAGCAGCCCAGCATTCGGAAACCAAGTACCTCATCACCTATTGAAAAGTTCGTCACATCTGGACCCATCTGATCAATCACACCAGCGAATTCATTTCCAACGATTTGAGGGAAGCTTACCGAGAATCCTGGAGGACTCCAACCAGCACGTATCGAACAATCTACGGGTTGCACTCCTGCTGCCTTGACGCGGACACGGACTTCACCTGTTCCTGCTAGCGGGATATCGACTTCAGTTAACTGTATAACGTCAGGACCTCCAAACGAAGTAAATGCCGCGACTTTCATTTTACTTTTAAAATGACCCATAACCCATCTCCTTTCCATCTACCAAATACTTTATAATGAATCCTACATAAACAAAAATATATCTTAAAGCATGCTATACATATACTCAGGTATATAAGAAGGATGGTGAAAACAGAAATGGAACTCTTACAATTGCAGTATTTTCGCACGGTAGCTAAGTTAGAACATATGACAAAAGCAGCACAACAACTTCATATTGCGCAGCCTGCTCTTAGCAAGACGATCGCTAGATTAGAAGAAAACATCGGCGTTCCACTTTTTGATCGAAATGGCAGGTCGATCCGACTAAATGCATTTGGTAAAGCTTTTTTGGTGAAAGTGGATGCTGCGCTTACCTTGTTAGAGGAAGGCCGAAAGGAAGCGGTAGAGCTTGCAGGCTTGGAACATGGGAGCATTCATTTGGCAACATCTACATTAGACCGTCTGTCCGATCCGCTGGCGGCTTTCCTTAATCTGCATCCCAAAGTCAACTTCCGTATCACACAAGCTTCGACAGAAGAGATGACACATCTTTTAGAGTCAGGTGATGTCGATATTGGCTTCACAGCTCTGCCTATTGAAGGAGCGGAGTTTGATGCCGCGACCGTCTTGAATGAAGATGTATATCTTGCCGTTCCTCCTGGGCATCGATTGGCTGAACTGCAAAGCGTTCCGCTGCATGAAGTGGCGAATGACCCCTTTATCGGCTATAAAGAGGGTTTACTGTTCCAACCAATGAACGATGCATTTCTTAAGAAGGCAGGAATCTCACCCCATTTTGTATGCAGGGTGGACGAACCTTCCGCAATTGCTAACCTTGTTCGTGCAGGACTCGGTGTTGCGCTAGTCGGAGGCTGCGGTAGAGACGTCGGAGTTCAGCTCCCGCTGCTGCGTATCGAAGAACCTATCTGTCAACGCAACTTTCAAGTGGTTTGGCACAAGAAGCGTTATCTCTCGATTGCAGCGCGCAAACTACGGGATTATATCATTCAGTATTACGCTGATTCCACTCAAGAAGTCTAATGGAATGCAAGCGGTAACCGATCTTGAAACATACAAAGGACCGCGGATTGATTCTGTGGTCTTCCGAAAAATTACTTAATAAGATATTCAAGCTGCATATCTCTCGGATCACTTTCATAGAGCTCTGTCTTTATCTCCTCTGCTTCTTTGCAGCCTAATGCATAATAAAAAGCAATTGTATCTTCAGCAGAACCAGCGCAAATATATATTTTATCGACTCCCCATTTTTGAGCCATATTCGCACAATTAAGAAAGAGCTTCTTACCAATCCCCTTGTTACGATGCTCCAGTGAGGTGAAGAGCGAATCTAGCAATACGTGCTTGTACTTGATCCCAAACATGTCACGATTAACCGTACCAAACCCGATTAGCTTACCGTTTTCATCAAACGCTCCGACAGCATAGCCGTTATCTTGTATAGTTTGCTTTAGTTTACTGAGATAATGCTCGTATCCGTCTGGCCAACTATTTTCATGATAATCGATTTCTACTAGTTGGCGTTGGCCGTCTACTTCACGCCAAGCTCTTTTTATGTATTGAGCGGGATTAATTTCGTTAATTCGTTCACATTCATCTAATGCCAGTGCTCGATAAGTATATGTATGCTGCATCGTTTTTCTCCTCTAAGTTGAAATATTCAATTCAAGATGTGTTTAAGTAAAATAACACCAAAGTACACCCATAAAATCTCTATTATTTATACGAACCAGCATATAGATCAATATCGATCTCCGCATGAATCGCATGAGCGAAATCTATTGCTCTTTTATTCAGAAAAAGTACTGGCGTAAGACCCTCTTCAACAATAATGACTATGAATAACTTACATTCAACACAAAATCTATTCTGTATTTCTACTATTACTTCTCTTTTATCGCTCAATACATTAATGATCTTACTTAATTGATCATCTACATCGAGTGACTCTTCATAGTCCATTCCAAGATCCCAAGCCGTTTCTTTTCGATAATGTACTCGACCATCATGCTTGATTGAGCTCTTTCTTTTGATTACGTCACCTTTCCTATACGCCATAGTAGGTTTAATTCCTAGTTGCTCCGTTACAACATCTAATGGGAAGTCATCTCCGAACAAACTAAAATACGCTTTTACTTTTGTTTTTTCCAATAGGCACCTCTATAAATTCTTTTATGATTCTAATCTTCACCCGCTCCAAGTCTTTATTCCATCTATGGCTTGGTTCTATCTCATAAAGACTATTGCTGGAACATTTTTAGCAAGCTATAATATTGAACAATTATTTAAAGGAGGGTACTTGTTATGAAATTGGTTCTAATCTTTGGTCTGCAAGCAGTTGGTAAAATGACGAGAGGTTGCTAAGTTGATAAAAGACAAGTTTAACTGGTAAACGGCAGAAACTAATATCGCTTACACTATCCCGTCCCAATGATTATTGGCCTCCGCTCTTTAACATAAAAATTGCATGATTTCTTTATTAATGATTTCAGCCTGATCATGGTTAATGGAATGCCCGGCACCGGGTACGATCTTATAGAGCAAATTGTTTTGCTTGAGCTTATTTATTGCTTTTGGATAATTGGCCAATCTATCGTGTTCACCTATTAGAAATAATACTTTATCCTGCAATGAAATAAGTTCCGTATCCTTATAAATCTTGATTTTGTGCTTAAACATGGATTGGTTATTAAAGTACTTTAATAGATAGTACCAATGATTCATCAACTCTTCATTTTGTTCAAATACGGAACGTTCGGAACCGCCAAGTTTTCGCAGTAACCGTACACAGCTTTTTCTAGTTGGAAATAGTGCCTCAGGTAAAAATGCGGCCATCATCTTCGTCATTACTTCGAATTGGCTGGAGGGAACTCTGCCAGCCATGCACACCGCTTTCTTTACTTTATCGGGTCTTTCTATAGCGTATGAACAAGCCAAGTAAGCTCCATATGACACGCCCGCTACATACGTCTCACGTATATTTAATGCTAATAATAACTCGTCAATCCACACCGTTTGACAAAAATTGCGATGATACTCACGGTTTGGTTCACTTTTTCCTGAACCTCCAATAGCATCCACAGCTATAAGGTAATAGTTCTCCGCAAGCTTTTGAGCATTGTACACCCACATCATCGATGAGTTATCTGCCGTTCCATGAAAGAGAAGAAGCGGAGGATTTGACACGTCACCAGCAGTGATCATATGCGTGTTACCAAACGAAGTCTGAATGATTCGTTCAACATAGTCCACATTCCAAGATCGTAACAACCTATCATACGACTCATAAATAAGCTGCTTGCCAATCGACGATTTATATCTCTGCAAGGACGTATCCTCCTTATTTGACAATTACGTCATTCTCATCACGCTATCATAAAAAAATCACTTACAAAATCCATTCCTTATCAAAAATTCTATTCCCTGTTTCTTATAAAAAGTAAGAAAGTCATTCGTAACATGCTCATGCTTTATAATCCCCATATAATCTGAACCAGGCTTGCTCGTTTGATAGTCCGCTTCGATAAAATAAAAGTTAAAGTACACAACGTTGTCGTTCCCACTGTTCCGAGAGGCATTGTTAAGCATTTGAATAAATTCATATTTATTAAGGTAAGTAAAACCCTCTTTGTTTTCAATGATGTAGAATGGATATTCCGCAATAGTAATTTGTTTCGTATGTTGATAGCTCTTAAGCTCGTCTGGTATTAAAGATAAGTACTTTTCAAATTTATTTAGGTTCCTAAAAACTCCTGAAATCCACTTTCTTCTGCTATCGTTTGCTTCAATGATATACATTTTTTCGAAACCACTCATTTCTCAAACTTAATATATGTATGATGTCCTTATAGCAAGGCCATTGCCTATCGAATATAAAACCTCGTCATTTTCTATATACAAGCATTTCCATTCCTTATAACTCGGCACATTAAACATCATGACGATAGGTTTCATCGATGCGGTGACTTCAACAATTTCAAAGATATTAAGATCTGCTCCTTGCATCGCCTTACTAAATAAATGCTCACACTTCTCCTCTATCAAATGTTCATGATACAATCCCATTCGTTCCTGATAGATTTCGCCCAACTCATAGTCACACCTTGGATGAAATGGGCTATAAAGTTTAGAGCCTTCCGCTCTCCACAGATCTAAAACATCTGTAAAAGTCGCCTTGGAGCCACGGCAATTCGTTGTATTTCTCTCTATTAGATTCAATTTTGAAATTAATTCTTCGTACCTACTTTTCGACCAAACTATGGAGCCACTATGTAACGGTGCAGGGGGAAAAAATTCGCGATTACACTCTACATATTTTGAATTCATCGGCTCTTTCCACACGACATAACCATCAAAATCTATTACTTCCACGAATCCATAATCCGAACAACCAGGATAATAACAATGGCTGCAAACATCAACCTGTATGAGGCTATCAAAGTTTGATTCTAAATCATAAAAATATTCCGCGATCACAGCTTCATTCAGTCTAAGTTGAAAAGTTCCTTCTTTATGAGGAATTAGTTCGAACGTATTCACCCTCATAGTTTCATCTCCACGTCTAATAGTAAGTAAGCGAATATCATGTTCTTATAAATAATTCCGAATCAACTGCACAATCTTTAAAAGTATGTATATGTCGTACATCGCTGTATATGGGAAGAGACAAATCGAAACTACCAATGATGACCGTACGGCTGTCCTTCCAGAAAAAATTATAAAAACATTGCTCACGGCCAATAGAAATGATGAACGGTCGAATTTCATCAATGGTTGTTACTTTGTATAACTCGCCATCATCGCTTCTGCCTCCTACATTATCAAAGTAGTTATGAGGCTTTTCTAGATTCTCTATATCGATTTGATTAAATATGCGTATGACTTCGTTCATTTCTTCATTCGTTGCTTTCAACATAATTGTTCAATCCCCTACATATTTCGCTCTCTACCTTGCTTGAGAGTATAATATCCCAAACCATCTTTCAATTCCTCGTGCTTAACGAAGTTCATTTTGCCAAGTAATTTCTGCGAACGTACATTTCCTACTTCCACAGTAGCTTCAATAAAATCGAGCCTCATAACATCAAAGCCAACCTTAATTAACTTCACTAAGGCTTCTTGCATATAGCCCTGCCCCCAGAACCGCGTCGACAAATCAAATCCAATCTCAGCTTTAGATTCTGTTCCTTGCACCCAACAATGAAAGCCGCATGTGCCTATAAATTCACCGTTCGCCTTGCTGAACAAACCGTATCGACAGCCCGTATCATCGATATGAAATTGAATAATTTCCTCAGCTTCTTTTATATCTTTGCAGGGCTCTATATCCATAAACCGTGTTATTTCTGCATCTGAGAAATGCTTAAATACCCCATCACCATCCGCTAAAGTAAGTTCTCTCAGAATTAATCGCTTTGTCTCTAATTTCGGAAAATATAACATACAAGACCCCTCACATTCATTATCATGATGTCGTTATACAGAGCTTTGTTTCAAAGCCAGGCGCGCGGACACTTTGTTCAAGATGCTCACCCAGCTTAGAAATCGCTGCACGTATGATTATCAGTACCTATTAGCCCCAGCATCAACCTAGTTATATTTCACCTATATATGCAACTATGTACAATGTATCATATATTCAGCATGCTGCTTCGACTGAGAATGCAAAGCAAATAAGACCCAAACCATATACAAGCGCTTGGGTACATTAAATATAGAAAAGAAACCTTGATCCATCTGCACGTGAATTGATCATTTACGATTTTCGCGCAACTGTCCCATTCTGGCCACCAGATGAACTGTACCAAAGATCCAAAGCAAACATTAGTCCAGCAGGGTTAGGTACTGGTGGAATGATATTATAATTGACGACTTGAAAGGAGATTACGTATGAAAATTCATTTCCACTCCGCTCAGGAGGAGTAGGAGGACTTATATTGGAGTAGTAACGAATATTTAGCCAGTTGTAAGGGACATCATTTGCTATTCCTGCATTCGGATCGAGACTCCCATCAATGAGATTAGCTGCGGGTGTTATCGTAGCAAATAAATCTCCTGCTGTTTCATCAAATAGATCGATCCTCACATCATGTGCATTATCGCAAAACACTCGCAAATCAAATAACATCGATTCATCGGTAGCCAATCCAAGAACACCAAACTGTGGTGCAGCGAAAAATCTAGTCTGAGGTGTTGTCGTAAATGAATCCCATACAAATTGTGGAGCTTGATTAAAAACAGGAGCTGCTGGACTATTATCATTAACGTACGGCAACAGTATTGGCCAACCAGCGAATTCACGTCCAACATTGGTTGCGAGCACACCAGATTGAGCTCTTGCTTGAGCGATTGCAGAAGCTCTATCCAGTGCGACATAAGTCGACGAATCACTGCTTACTGTCCTGTTATAGAATTGGATACTCAAAAGGTTCACATCCTCAAGAAGTAATATTCCATTCTATGTTCTCTCCATCCGAAAAGTATGGGTCCTAGCTATTAGGAAATAGACATACATGGCTGCTCGCCCTCTCCCATACTGCTATTTAATAGGTTTGATTCTACCCACTAAGCCAAAGAAAAATAACTCTATTAGCTGATCAATATGTGGATCAACTTGCTCACGGGTCACTGCTGAACTCAAATACCTTTCCAGTTCGTTCTTGTACATGGTGAAATACAGCATACTTGTTTCTTCCGTCATATCTTTTTTAATAAACCCCTCTTGCTTGCCGAGCGCAATATACTTCATATAGAACGGCATCACTTTCTCTTCACTATACTGCTGCAATTGGTTGCCCCATTCATCCATCTCAGCCCCTAAAGGCTTGACTGCTGTATCATCAAATAAAACTTTGACGCTTTTAGCTTCAAGCAGCATAATTTGCTTCGTTTTCTCAGGAAAATCAATCTCTGAAGCAAGGATCTGCTCACATTGCTCCAGTCGTTTGTCCATCCAGTCGATTAACATATCCGCATAGAGCTTTTCTTTCGTCCCAAAATAGTTGTAAATCGTAGCAGGACACACTTTTGCTTTTTTTGCAATTTCTTGCACACTCACTTTATGAAAACCGTGTTTTAGAAATAACGATAATGCAGCGGAATAAATCTGGTCGATTTTTTTCTGCTTACGTCGTTCATAGCCGTTCATCACCTTCACCTCACAAGAAGTGTAGCTCAAGTTTTAGAGTATATCAATAATATGAGTATAAAACCTATTGCATTTAGACGTTCTACAGTTATAATCATTTTAGAGTATACATATATAATTACTCTATAATCTAACGAAAAGGAGTGTAAACGATGAAGAAGCAACTGCGTATACCTTCGTTTTTGCATGATGTATTTGGTGAAAAGCAGCATATAGGCTCGCTGATCGCGGTACTGTTCTTTGGGGCACTGCTAACAGGGGCTTTACTGTGGAGGTTTCCCGAAATGATAGGTTCGTTACCTTTATGGCGCAGCATACTCGCCTGTCTTTTGATCTTCGATATATTTGCAGGCTGCATCGCTAATTTCACTGCCTCAACCAGTAATTTTTATGCTTTGCGAAGTACAAACCGTATCGTTTTCATTAGCATACACGTTCATATTGTGCTAGTCGCGTTATTACTAGGTGTAAATGTTGAACAATCCATCGCTGTATGGGCGTATACGATTATAGGCGCGTTTATTGTAAATGCACTTATCGGAAGACGATCCCAATTATTTATTGCAGGCCTCCTCTCATCTATTGGACTCGGCTTATTGCCATTGCTCCCTGACCTTCATCCCTATATGTTGACGACTTGTATATTATTTATGATCAAAGTGCTATTCAGCTTCGCCGTCGATCATTATGGCAAACCATTTCACAAAGTTGGTGAAGAAATATGAGTACTTCGTATCGTATAGCCAAGCTGGGTAAGCCAGATAAAGCCTCATTCGTATCGCTTATGTGCAGCGCATTTGCTCAAGATCCCATTTTTCTGCATATATTCGGCCATTCTGAATTCAATGAGAAAGCTCGACGCCATACAGCTCACTTCATTTCTTTTCTGTTTGATAAAAGCGCATGGCTTCATGAGGAAATATGGGGTTATTTTGAAAATGGAAAGTTGCTTGGGGCCTATGTCATTGAGAAGCCTACTACCACTAAAATTCGGCGTATGAGCATCTTACGATTGGTTGGAAAACTTATCACTTTGACTTACCGCTTACCCATTAGAAAGATTCGACAGCTAAATGAGTACATGCAAGTTACCCGCTCCATGGCCCCTAATACTGCCCCTCACTATCTGATTATCATTGGAGTCGCACCAGAGGCTCAGGGTAAAGGAATCGGCAAAGCTCTGCTGCAGCATCTATTGCATGATGTAGATTCTTGCCCAATCTCGCATGGCGTTGCTCTAGATACAGAAAACTTTCAAAATATAGCTATCTATGAAAAGTTCGGATTTACCTTGATAGAAGAAGCATGCATTGATCATTTACCCATTTACGGCATGTTCCGTCCGAAACAGTAACATTTAACCTTGTAATTCCTTTACCCTCTCTAATATAGCTGTTACTATACTCCATTACGGTTTAATTCTCTAACTCATACCCGTTTTTTGTGAAATGTATAGATAATCGTACATGTCTTAATTGTAATCGCTATCCCTGTCCTAAAGTGTTAAAATACAACAAACATAAGGAGGGCGAAACGATGTTTGTACATAAAATTGATGATGACCTATCTCTAAAATTATTGGAGTTGAAGGACGCAGAACGAATCTTTGAACTAACCGATCGTTCGCGAAGTTATCTAAGAGAATGGCTTCCATGGCTCGATATAACGACCAAAATTGAAGATACAACAGCATTTATTAAAATGTGTCTTACGGGTTTCGCAGAAAATAAGAGCTTGACCACAGCTATCGTATTCAAAGGCCAGATCGTTGGGGTAGCAGGATTCAACAGTATAAACGGGTCCAACAAAACCGCCTATATCGGCTATTGGCTTGGTCAAGAGTATCAAGGGAATGGAATCATGACCCGAGTAGCTAAAGCATTGACCGACTATGCGTTTAAGGAATTAAACCATAATAAAGTTGAAATAAGAGCTGCCGCAGGCAATACAAAAAGCAGAAGCGTTCCTGAGCGATTAAACTTTGTACAGGAAGGCTGCATTCGACAAGCCGAATGGCTGTATGACCATTATGTAGATCACATTGTTTATGGCGTATTAGCGAATGAATGGAATAGAAAGTAATCACGACTATCGTACATGAATACTGCTCTCCAACTGACTTCGGTGCGAGTAATATAGAGACAAAAAAAACCCTTTCGGGTTTTTTTAATTACAAAATTCACATCCAGCATAAACATCTACACGGTAAGCTCTCGTTACTAAATCTGCAGGGAAACTCAATATGTTTTCAATTTCAAAGTCAAATTGTTCACCTTTGCGCAGTCGCTCTCCAGACTTGTTTAACGTACTGTCGATCCCACCAATTAATTTATTGTTATTGTCATACAACATGGCGACAACATCGATTTTATCTCCATCTACATTTACATCGGTGTTATTAGCAAGCATACCATGAACAATAATTTTACCTGGATCACTAGGGGCAACTCCAAAACCTATATCAAATGCCTCAAGTTTTGTGTATGTATGACCGTTCTCTACTCTTGAAATATCTTGATCAATTTCACTTCCTGTAAAATCTTCTGCAAAATCGATAAAGCTTAGAGTCGCATCTGAACTCGCATACCCTGTTTCACCAGGCTGTAGCACTGAAGGAATGGCAGAGTACATCTTTACTTCTTGTCGCTCCCCTTGTACAGAAATGTAAGTGACGTCAAGTCCATTCACTCTTACAGGGTATGAGTTTTCGTTTTTTATAACGAGCAAAGTCTGACCATCAATGTAAGGGTCCTCTCCCCATACCTTATCAACTTTATCTACGATTGTAACTTGCGGCTCCATCTCTTCATCAGCGGCAAAAATCTCAACATTTTGCGGCGTAACAGCAGATTCAACTTTCGTTGTAGCTTCAGGTATGTGTGTTGGCTTCTCTTTATCATTGAAATTCCACAACAGCAAAACAGCTATTACTACTACCAAAAGACATATAATTAATGTCATCATAACTATGATTGCGTTCTTCATGGTGTTCCTCGCCTCTTATATTTTTAATAGAAATGAAAATAGTAAATAACCCAATATTTATCTAGTAAAATATTCCCTAGACTATTTTATCGGTAACTCTATTAGAAAGTAAATAGTATCAAGAATTTTTTCCCTAAAATATAAAAATAAAAACCGCCATTCCTAAGAAATTGGCGGCCTTTCTCCATTACTTTTGCTTCTCTAGATGGCTACTTCTTTGCGCGATTAGCCTTTTTCTCCTTCATAATTATACCGTACCTATCTTTTCATCAAGGTTAGGCCCATCATCTTATTTCTCTACAGGAATTGATATTTTCTTATTGTAAGTTTTAAGATAGGTGAAGCCCTCAAGCAGCAGGGATTCAGGTTTATCCATCGTATGAAAAGAATACGTATTTTCCCGCATAATATTATTGTTTTTCAGATCCCAAGGTCGACTTTCGGAAATGGATGATACAGGAACCACATTACCACCAGCTTTAACAGCTAAATTGTCCGTTTTCAATAATGTAAATTCTCTTCTGGCAATAACCACATTATAGCCTGTATCGGTTTTGGTTACACTTCGAATCCATAACTTTTCATCGCCTATTTTTATCGAACGCTCTGATGGTTTGGCAAGAGAAATAGGTTGTTCTAATTTATGAAATCCTGTGAATGTATCGAGCACAAGCTCTATGGATTCAATCTTGTCTGTTGGCAGCATATCAAATTTACGTTCGAATTCCGGGCTGTGCGCTTCCCCGCCTCTTTCTTCTACTTCTATTCCATTTATATAAAGTTTCGTTTTACCTGAAAATCTAGGGAGTCCTGCATATTCCATTTCATAATGCCCTTTTATAATGGTGGAAGTTGGCGAAGCAGTAATAGACTCATAATAAATCGTACCCTGATCGACTTTGATAGATTGTGCAATATCCTGTTTAATAATACTCTTCATCGCTTTATTGGCTTCAAACTTGAAAGAAATCGGATAAAACACCCGCTCCTCATTTATCCACTCATAGAAGGTAACCGTTAATGTTCTAGAAAATGGGCTAACAGGTTCAAATCTGGCCGTCCCCTCGAACTGAGACTTGTTCTTGCCATCACCACCGCTCCCTCCTTTCGATTTCGAGTTAGTAAGGAACCCTTTTACATTTTCAAAGCCGTACCGACGAAAATCATCATCCGTAAATTCGATGCCCGCAGGTCGGTCAATCGTGTAATACATCAGAAATACATTATCGTCAGCCATTACACCATTGATGGTAAGTACGGTGCCATCTCTAAGTGTTATACTTTCATCTACCTTTTGCCCGTAACCTTGTTCTGTCACTTCAGAAAAGCTGAGAGCGCTCCAATTTGTTTTAAAAAACTTCTCACTGTAATAAGCTAAAGCAGGATATTGATAGATTCCAACAATTAAAATGAGCGCCGCAGCCGCTGATGCAATCCATGCCGAAGCTTTATTTTTCTTGCTTTTTTTAGCGGGAACATGTCGAAGTGCATCGCGAAGCCTGCCCTCAAGTTCTGACGGAACCTGCATCCTATCCAAGTTCAGTTTATGCTCTCTTAACTTCTCCTCGATTGTCTTCATAATGTTCACCTCCGATCATAACTTTCAGTTTATGTATGCCTTGTGAGATTCTTGATTTAATCGTTCCAATCGGTGTACCGGTCATGTCCGCAATCGTCTGATACGGTAGATCATGAATGTACCGAAGTTCGATCGCCTCCCGCTGCTGTGCATTTAAATGAGATAGCAGTACCTCCATATTCATCTCTGACTCTGTAGAGCGATACGGATTATCCTCCGTTAATGCAGCAAATGAAGCTTCACTTTCATCTCCCACTGGAAGCAAGCGCTGCTTCTTGCGGAGTAATGTTTTGCAGCGATTGACGAGAATCGTTTTGCTCCAACTGTAAAAAGCTTCTCCTTTTTGCAATTGATCAATCTTTTCATAAAGTGTAACGATCATGTCTTCCATCGCATCCAACGCATCATGCTCGTTTCCCATGTACGAGTATGCAAGACGATAATATGCGTCCTTATCGGCCATGATGAGCTGCACTAAAGCTTCCTTGTTGCCTTTTTGAGCCTGTCTGACAAGATGGCCTATTCTCATGTTCACTCCCCTTTTCATAGATAAGAGGCCGCCTAGGTTATAAAAGTTCATTTTTACGAAAAAAATAATAAAACGGCCCCTAGGAGCCACCTCTATTAAAAGACCTTCTTCATTTTTTATAAGGTCACCGCATACACGAATACATCTTTTCCCCATTTATGAATCTTCTTTTCGACTGTCATACCTACTCTTTCAGCAACCTTGGCAGATGGCGTGTTATTGACATCAACGAAAGAAATTAGCTTTTTTAATCCTAACTGCTCAAATCCATATTTCTTGCAAGCCAATGCCGCTTCCGTTGCATATCCATTGCGCCATACGCGCCTAGCAAATAAGTAGCCAATCTCCATTTCGATTACGCCATTTACTTCTTGAGGAACAATACCACATTGTCCAAGAAATTCTCCGGTCTCTTTGTCTTCAACGATCCACAACCCTGTACCATATGTATCGTATTTACGCAGCGTCCACTCCACCCACTCGCTTGCCTGCTGCTCATTTTTCGTTGAAGGGTAATATTTCATAGCCTCAGGATCTGAGGAAATTTCCATTAATGCTCCAACATCAGCTAGGGTCATCTTTCTCAAAACTAATCTTTCTGTACTAAGAACTCGACTATTCATCTTATACCTCCTACGAATCTTTAGATCCATCAGTTCTTATAGTCTAATATACTGACTATAGTTGTACAGCATGCTCAAACCGATGTATACCAAAATCGTCGATTGATGACTTCAGCAATTGTTCCCGCAGCAGATATAAATTTGGTGTAAATCGTAATTCTACGTTCATGTCCATTAACTGCTCCAGCCCGTTGTTTATCGCTATCTTATGTAATGGCTTCACGGTCTCATGAGAAATATAATACCCTGCAGTCGCATCGAACAAAGTAAATGACTCAATAGGAAATTCATATCTATACAAGGTGGTATTTATGATTTTTGAGTACCAATGCGTTTCTACGGTAATAATCGTGTTGGCAGTTGTGTTTCCAAAAAATCTAGCCTCATCTCGCGGTAGAACTTGTTCGTTCTTCGTATAAACGATTCGAGGACAATTTCTAGGAAAGAAAAAAGTAAATTGATGCTCATCATCAATCGCCCATACGACAGGCGGCATATTTGTTCGATTTGCTTTTACTCTTGGCTTAAATATTTTGATGTTATCTTCTTCGCTAAAATGAAATAATCTCATGCAGTCCTCCGATGTGATTATGCCTCGCTGAGATGTTAATCTCTCATTTGCACACTTAGTATCCATATCAATCACTAAGTCATTATGAACGCACACATCATCTGATTCAATAACCAATAATCATTTCAATGTTCCCACCCGTACTCTCGAATAGTATCCGTTTCCAAATGGAATTTGGCCCATACTATTCCCGTGATTTTTGGGTTCATGCATATTCCTTCAAAGGACCAAACGACATCTTCATCCCCGACATTCCCAGGACTTGTAATATCCCATCTAAGTCCGATTGCATTAATTTGCTGCAAAATATCAAAGACAGCTTCACTAACCGTTAACTTTTCGGAATAAATGGTTATACAAGTTGCACTTAATAATGAATCATCTTTCCAATATGGCTCTATTTTTATGTCAAATAGTTTTTGTTCCAGCCTTTGTTCGAACTGTTTTATAAATTTTAAAATTCATCTGTTCTCCTTTATGTATACTTATTCATTCCCATTTCATTTCCTACGATCATTCCATTATAACTCTAATTACTGGTAACAAAAAAGAAGAGAGCCATCTTAACTCTCTTCCCCGTTCATTCAGTTCAATGCCTGTCATTTTATTTATATCAACGCAGTATATCAACACTCTGTCTCTAAACTGCACCTACACCTTAATCAATTCCCAATGCTGAGCCGGAGTACCATTGTCCGGCCATTGTTGAATATTAGCGCCGCTATGCTGCTGATTGCTCGCAAGATCAAGTAAAAGTCCGCTATGTTTCGCTATAAATTTCAGTGAGCCATCTGGGTTTTTAACGATATTCCATCTTTGATGATCACCAGCTGTATCTTCCCACTGCTGCACATTGGCGCCGCCAGCCGTTGAAGCCCCCGATACATCAAGCAATTTCCCGCTATGAACTGCTGCAAAAGTATATGAACCATCTGCCTGCTTCTCCAGCTTCCACTTCTGATGATCGCCGCCATTATTTTCATACTGTTGTACATTCGCACCATTTTCCTTCGAGGCGCTAAATACATCGAGTATTTTTTGGCTTCCTCTATTTCGGATAATATACACACCGCTGAAGTCGTCTTCGACCACGCCTGGACAGCACAGCTTTTTCGCTTTTTGCAGTGTATCTTGCTGATGCTTCTCGTCCGAAGTAATTTTGTTTAATGTCTTATTCAATTGTTCATTCGCCTGAAGCAATTGTTTTGCGCTCAATCTGCCATCATTAAAGGTCCGAATCGCATCTTGTATCCGAATCTTCTCTCCTGCGATTACGCCTGCTGCAGCAAGTTCTGCTTCGCCAACAGCCGTTACAATTTTCTTCTGCGCTTCGCTGCAATTCGCTTCATGCACCGCTGTGACTTCATTCGTCGTTTCTTCTTTACGGAACACTTGCCCGTCTGGCGTTAGTCTGTATTTATAGTCTACCTTCGCCTTATTCGTTACTTTCTTAGGTACTGGATCATCAATCTTCACTTGGAACGTAACCTTGGCTATCGTACCAGGCGCTACAGATCCAATATTGACGCCGCTTTCTATGTCCCCAACGATTGGGCGTCCATCGATCTGCAAGCTGCCTGGAACAAATTTCGTTCCATTCGGAATTTGATCTTCTACGACGACATCGGTCAGCGGCGTATCACCTGTATTAGCCACTTCAATCGTATACGTAATGACGTTCCCCGCCTTTACATATACAGGAAGGTCTTGTCGCTTCGCCACACTCACTTCCACTTTGCTAATAATCGTAGTTGCCTCATTGCTGTCCGCCTTGCCTGAGGAAACAGGCAGGCCGGGAGCACTTTGGAAATCATACACGACTGACGCCTTGTTAACAACATTATTGTCTGGCGGCACTTTTATGACGAGAACTTCAAAGGTGACTTCCGTTGGACCTTCGACCGAGATAGAGCCAATGTCCACCCCTTTAGTCGGATCTCCATCTGGGTTGGGCACACCATCGACCTTTAAGCTGCCATCTACGAACTTCAGCTCAGGTGGAAGCGTATCTGTCAGTGTTGTTCTCTGCGCTTCGGTCATCCCGTTGTTCTCAATTAACAACGTATAGGTAAGCTTTTCACCAACGACAGCCGCGTCTTTATCTACCTCTTTGCTTACTTTGATTTCAGGGCTGTTTACATCGATTTGAACCGCTAATCCAGTAACGATATAACCGTCCGACTTGGATGCCAACTGTACGACAGCTTCCGTTTGAGCGTTTTGCATCGCTGCAGACGCATCCACATTCGTAATATCCCAGTTATATCGTATAGCTGCTCCGGCACCTCCTGGTGCCACATTAGCATTGCCAAACGTACCACTTGTGTCCAAGTTGCCAGCATCATCGTTAATTTGCGAAGCAAAGAAGTTATCTACCGGATTGTTCGGTCCTGAAATAGGCTGTAAGGAACCTGTGTCTTTGCCAAAGAGCAGCTGATCTCCCGGTATTTTAGAGTCGCCTTCCATCGCGGTAACGAGCAATCTTGCTTTGACATCACCAAGCTCTGGCGTGGAAAAGCCGGAAATCGTTTGATTAACCGATCCTGCTCGCTCAATCGACGCTGTTCCTACATACACACTCATATTACGGAGAGAGAGTGTTGTGTCTTTGTACACAACAGATAGCGTCCAACCTGCTGTGTTATTGCTCTTAAAGCGTTGGACCGTAGCAGGTACGCCACTGACCGTATAGCTGCCAGCCCCATCCGCCTGAATCAAGCTCGTAACATTAGCCGATCGAACATAGAAAACTTGGCTTGCCTGTGTCACCTGCTGCGCGGTCGTTGGATCAGGCGATATCGTATGGGTTCCGATCGGTGTATCAAGGGTAATCTCCCGATCGATTTCACTCGTTACATCTTCTCTGCTCGTTTTCGTTGAACCGCCCCAAATCAGCTCCGCATACAACACTTCACTGCCATCAGGAAAGCGAAGTTGTGCGGTGGAAGCATTCTCCTTCCAATCCAAGGTCGTACCGACTGGATATCCTGTTACTTGCTTCGTAGTATCCGTCGTAATGAACGCGCCAATATCAGTATAGCTCGTATTCGTACTGCTTAAGCCAAGCGTGTTGCCCGTAAAGGTAACCGCACCGTTCGTCGTCGTTGAAAATCGCGAATTTAACGCCATCTATCTTTCACCCTTTCTCCATACCTCGTTCCATCTCTATTAACAACCGCAGCAAAGGTCTTTAACCTTATCGAGTTTGTTTTTCAATTCTTTTTCCAGATTCGCAATATGCTCTACAGCCGTCTTGGCACTATGATTAACCGCTAGCAATTCGATGAGGGGAATGCGGCCAGCCCGAAAGGAATTTACTGCGGCTTGAATCTTTTCTCCTTCTATATAAAGAACGGTCGCGAGTTCTTTCTCCTCTTGTGCAATCGAATGGATAATCAGGTCACGGGACCATTCACAGGCAGAGCGTCCAGCAGGCACATTCACCTGCACTTCATTGCTTACCGCATCTACGTAGCCGCCGGAATATTGAGAACCCATAGAAGCTTTATTTTTAATTACACCGCTTGGATGCGGCTTAACAACTTCCACTTGAAACGAAATCGTAATCGGCCCTTCGATAGACAGTTGCTCAAGCGTAATAAACTGGGTCGGATCTGCGCCTGGCTGAGATTCGCCATCGATTGTCACGCTATTGGGAACGAATTTCACTTCGTCAGATAAAACGTCTTTGAACTTACAGTTTGTCACCTCGACCGTACTATCATTGGCAAGCGTAAAGGTATAGGTTAAAATATCGCCAACTACCGCGTCCGTCTGATCTACTTCTTTTAAAATACTTACATTCGGCGTATCCGACATTTGCTTTCACCCTTTCTTTCTGGAAGCGAAAACGTAAATAGACATGGGGCAAATGGCATTCGTTCCAGCATGCTCAACTTATCGATTTCTTACCTGTTCCTATGCTGCATCCACTTACGTGTTACTTGCAGCCCTTGCACAAATCCTGATTTGCCGTTCGTTTGTTGGCTAGTTCTTGCGACAGTGCTGCTAAAGCTGTGGTTGTTCTATTCTTGCTATCATCTATCAACTGCTGTTCCCCGCTCGCAATTTTTCCATCTTTCACAGCCTGATGCGCAGCACGACCTTTCTCTGCTTCTACATCCAATAGCGCTTGAACAGCTTTCTCCTGCTCTGCAATTGAAAATTCCACTGTCGCCTGACTTTTCTCGCAGTTCGTAAGCGGTCGAACGATCAACTTCGTTCTCGTCTCATTGCTTATTGCTTCCCCATTGGTAACAGGCGCTCCTGGCATACTTTCGAATTCAAAGGTTACCTTCGCTGTATTTTTCACGATCTCATCTGGAGGAATATTAACAATTTGGGCTTGAAAAGTTACTGCCACCAACTGTTCAGTCAATACCGTTCCTAGCGGGACTCCACTACTAATATGTGCATTCGGTTGCGACACCCCATCTACAAAAACACTACCCAGCACAAACTTTAACTCTTTCGGAAGCACATCTTTCAATATCGCTTTTTGTGCATCTATCGCCCCTGTGTTCGTCACGAGCACGGTAAAAGTCAGTACATCCTTGACCTTCGCTTCATCTTTGTTCACGGATTTATTAAGTTCAATATGTGGATGATCGAGCGTACTGACAAGCGCCTTCGTATTTGTAAGATCACTCGCTGCAGTTTCCTTTTTAGACATAGATTCTCACCCTTCCGATCCTTGAATCAGATTTCTCACCTTTCACCGCTCAACGTTAAGTTTTAGGAACAGAAGTTACACACCACTTTCGCAGCCGCAAGCTTCTCCTTAAGCTCGGTCTCCAGCGCAATGACGCTGTCAAGCATATCTGCCACACTGTCATTAACAGCGACAAGCTCTTGAACCCAAACATCTAAATTCCCAAATGCTCGCGCTGCTGCTTCAATCTTTTCCGCTTCTGCCCGCAGGATTCGAGCGATGCTGTGCTCAGCTTCGGCAATCGTATTCATAATTTGATTTTTCCCATCCTCACAATTAGGCGGCTCGATCACTTCTACACCAGGCTTGTTGCTAACACTCGTCGCTGTCGAGATTGGCAGGTCTGGTCTGCTCTGAAAATCAAATGTCATCGAAGCTTGATTGTGTACGACTTTACCTTCGGGTTCCTTCGTAATCTTCGCTTGATACGTAATTCTGACCGTTTCACCAACTGACAAGTCGCCAATATTCACACCATTCTCAATATCTTGACTTTCAAATTCTTCGCCACGTACTCGCAAGCTATCTGGCACATACTCAAGCTCAGAATCCAGATGATCCTTAAAGATGACATTTGTCGCATCTACATAGCCGTCATTTTTCACCTCTAATGTATAAGTGATGATTTCACCTACGACAGCTTGTTTTTTATCTGAAGATTTCGTCATTTTCACAATCGGACTATTGGCATCAATTTGTACGCCATATCCGCTTACCAAATACGTGTCCTGCCTCGTGGCAATCCTTGCGATTGCTTCGGTCTGCCCATGATACAGCGTGTGCGTTACATCTACATTTGTAATATCCCAGCCAGACCGAACGCCGAATCCATCTGAGCCGACAGGTTTATTAAGCCCTCCAGCCGTTCCACTTGTATCTAAATAGCCTAGATCGTCGTTAATTTGCGAAGCAAAGAAGTTCTCCGCTGGATTGTTAGGCCCTGAAATGACCGACAATGAGGAACGGTTCGGACCAAACTCAAAATGATCACCCGGAAGATTCGCATTCCCTTCCATCGCGGTAAGCATGACACGCCCTTTAATTTCTCCACCTTCTGGCGTCTTAAAGTTGTAAATCAGCTCATCTACAGGGGGATTGAACATCGTAATAAGCTGAGAGCCCACATAGATGTTCATATTGCGAATTTTGAGCGCAGGATGCTTATATACGACTGCTAGCGTCCATCCGCATGTATTGGTCGAGCCATGAAATGTACAATCTCGAATCGATGCGGGCACACCGCCAACAATATATGTCCCAGCCCCAGCACTTCTCACATAATCGGTCACATTGGCAGAGCGGACATAGAATACTTGTCCGTTTGAAGTCTCTTCCCGAGCTGTATAGGAATCTGGCGCAATCGTAATCGTTGTACTTGGCGTTCGAAACCAAATCGACGTATTGATAGACCCGCTAATATCGGTAGAGTCATCTCGTGTTGAACCGCCCCAGATTAGCTCGGCATATAAGATTTCACTCCCCGCAGGAAAACGAAGTTCAGCTGCAGACGAGTTCTCTTGCCAACTAAATGTACTTCCTGCTGGAAAGCCGGATACTTGCTTCGAGGTATCAATAGATACAAATGCACCAATATCAGTACTTCCATCTGCGAAGCCTAACGTATTGCCGGTGAACGTAATGGCACCATTGGTCGTTTGGGTAAAGCGATGAATAAATGGCATCTTGCTCCTCCCTTTTCCTTTGAATCTCGCACGTCACTTATTTTTCCACGCTAAGAAACATTGTGCATTTCTTCACGAAACAGACCGATCTAAATAAGCTTTAGCAGCATACTTTCTTCGCAATTTCTAGCTTTTCTTTCAATACCTTCTCAAGCAGCGCCGCTTTTTGCACGACTTTCTCAACACTCAAATTAATAGATGCAAGCTCTTGGGCCGTAATTTGGTCATCCCTAAATGCCTCGATCGCTTTTTGTATTTTCACACGCTCTGCTTGTAAGATTTTCGCTAGGGCCAGCTCTTGCTGCGCTATGGATTCGAAAATTTGATTTTGCGCCTTGTTACAGTTCGTCTCCAGCCATGCTGTTATTGTGTTACTAGACGCGGTATCTTGACGCACGTCACTTCCTGGTTTCAACTGTATTTGATAGTCCACTTCTGCCTTGTTGTCGACTTTTTCTGGCAATGGACTTTGTACCGCTACTTGGAAAGTAATCACAGCCGATTGTTCAGGAAGCAAAGTGCCAATTGGAACTCCAGTTGTTATATCGCTTGACACAGGTATGCCGTTAACCGCAAGACTACCCGGCACAATCGCTGTTCCTGCTGGTACCGTATCTTTAATCGAAACGGCATCAACCGCTGTATCTCCGTTATTCGTAATATCAAGCGTATACGTAATGACATCTCCCACTTTGTCATAGACTGAGCGATCTTCGCTCTTCACCACATCTATTTGGACATGCTTAATGATCGTATCCGCCACATTGGAACTGTCAGACCCTGATGTAAGTGGAAGTCCCGCAGCGCTTTGATACTCATAATCAAGCGTACCTACATTGCTCACCTTTCCACTCGGCGGAACGCTAGTCACTTTCACTTTAAATACAATTTCAACTGGTCCTTCGATACTGACAGAACCGATATCGATGCCTGTAGTCGGATCTTCCCCTGGTCTTGCTTGTCCGTCTACCGTCACGCTATTCGGTACAAATTGCAGCTCATCCGGCAGAATATCTTTGAAAATAGCATTTTGCGCTTCTGCCAGTCCGCTATTTTCGACAAGAATCGTGTACGTTAACTCATCTCCGACAAGCGCGATATCTTGATCTACCTGTTTATCTATTTTAATGTCTGGACTGTTTACATCGATTTGAATGCCTAGCGCGGAGAGGACGAATCCATCCATATCCGTTTTGAAGCGTGCCGTTGCTGAAGTTTGAGAGATATTCATCGCATCTGAAATATCAACGTTTGTAATATCCCAGCCATAACGTTGTGAAGTTTGCTTTTGTCCTGGGGTCACATTGTTCGTCCCCTGTGTTCCACTTGTATCTAAATTGCCGCTGTCATCATTAATTTGCGAAGCGAAAAAGTTATCTACCGGGTTATTTGGGCCCGAGATCGCTTGTAAACTGCTTGGAGATGGACCGAACAAAAACTGATCTTTCGTAATAAAGCTGTCGCCTTCAATCGCAGACAATAAAGCTCTCGCTTGAAATGGTTTGGACTCAGGCGTGCCAAAACCGTCAATCATCTGGTCTACTACATTTCCTCGCTCCACATTGGCGGTACCTACATATAGGTTCATATTGCGCGGTGGCAATGCATCATTTTTATATACAACAGCAAGGGTCCAGCCTGCTGCGTTGCTTTTACTTGGACGTAAAATCGTTGCTGGCACTCCATTCACTGTATACAACCCTGCTCCGCTTGCTTTTACAAGTGCGGTTACATTTGCCGAACGAATATAAAAGGTATGTTTTTCATGCACAACGGTTTGGGCGGTTGCGGAGTCAGGCGAAATGGTTTGAGCTGATCCGTTGGGGTCAATAAATGTGACGGGTGTATCCAAATCCGCAGTCACATCTGATGTATTAAACTTGGCAGTTCCTCCCCAAATCAATTCGGCATACAGCACTTCGCTAGCTGCTGGAACTCTTAATTGAGCCTGTGAAGCATTTAGTTTCCAATCCCTTGTACTACCGGGTGGATAACCTGCCTCTTGCAAAGTGGGATCCAGCGTAATGAACGCACCAATGTCGTTGTAACTAGGATTGATCACCCCGAATCCTAAGGTGTTCCCAGTGAACGTCATCGCTCCATTAGTAGTCGTCGTATAACGGCGCAGTATTGGCATTCTCTTCGTCCTTTCTTTCCCGAGTAAATGAGATTTACTTAAATTGTGTCCATCTAAACTCGTTTCTGTGAGATGGACTGTAAAGCATATTAGCTCGATTCGAAAAAGATAACCTGATAATTTTGGGAAAATAAGGGTTACCGTATACAGTATTTTTGAAAACGAATACAAAAAAGAGCGTAGGATATTCCCTACGCCCATAATATATTCATGTTATTTTTAGCAGCAAATTATGAAAAATTCGAATCTATAAATGAACCTCCATTTCCCCTGTTTTCAACTATATGAACATACTCATATTTAGTATAATAGTTTGGAAGAATGTAGAAGGAGGTGTTACCATGCTCAAAAAAATAGCAACACTCTCTGCTGCTATGATGCTGTTTGCTGGTACAGGGAGTGTATTTGCGTATAGTGCTCAATTGAAACCGTACTCCGATGTGAAGAAGGATTGGGCGACAGATAGTATTTATAAACTTTCCGTAACAGGAGTTGTCTCCGGTATGGGCAATGGAAATTTTCAAGGAAATGGTGTTCTAACGAGAGAGGCGTTTGTAAAAATGCTAATGGCCGCTACTCCAAAGGTCACGGAAACTACTAAGCCCATGAAATTAAAAGATCTACAAGATCCTACTCACTGGTCCTATGACTATGTGCATCGCGCTTATGCTCAAGGACTTATCCAATTTATGATTACGAATCATACATTTAAACCTAAAAATGAAATTACCAGAGAAGAAGTCGCTGTGCTTACAGGCAACTTGCTGCTTCAAGCAATGACGGAAGAAGAACGTAAAACATGGACGAATTCTGGATGGAAAACCGAGGCCAGCAATCGCCAGTTTGTTGATGCCAAGAACATGAATCCGAAGTATTTGCCAGAGCTCTACTACAGCTCCTCACTAGGCGTTATGGTTGGCGATAAGACAGGTGCCTTCAGACCTGCTGCCTCTTTAACAAGAAAAGAAGCAGCATCCATTATAGAGCGTGTCATTAATGAACGTATCAAAGATCAACCTCTATCAGGCATTGGCTATTATGCGATTGAATCTTTTAAGCAAGCCAATCAAATGAGTATGCTGAATGACGTGAAATTTGGTTGGTCTGAGTTATCTTATCCAGCCGACGGAACTGCTTCATTAGAAATGAAAAATGGTGAGTATGCGGTACCAAGCGGATGGGAAGCAGCAATCCAAATTGCAGATCAGAACCAGGTACAGAAAGAGCTTAGTATTTTCGCTCATAACGGCAAAGGTCAATTAAGCAAGTTCCTTAAGGATGTGCCTGCACAGCAAGCATTTATTCAATCCGTGCAAACAGAACTGACGAATAATCCGTATGGATTTACAGGCATATCGGTTGATTTTGAGGGGATTAAGGAGGATTCAGAACAAGCTGCGTTTGTATCCTTTTTGCAGCAACTGAAACAGAATTTGAAAGGGTTTACGCTGTCTGTAGCTGTCCCGCCAACCAATTGGTATAAAGGCTACGATCTCAAATCTATCGGTAAGCTTGCCGATCAAGTCATTCTAATGGCTTACGATTATACGCATGCAGAAAGTAAGCTACCTTCTGCTCCCCTGCCATTAGTCAATGAATCGATACAAACAGCGCTTAAAGTCATTTCGAAAGAAAAGCTCGTATTAGGTATTTCCAAGCAAGCAAATCAGTGGATTACTCGTCCAGATGGAACGGTAGTTTCGGAACAACCAGCGATCAAATTAGTGGAGCAGCGAGCTACCAAACCAGGCAGCAAGGTAGAATTCGTAGCACCGTACTTCTTGAGCAAGATTACGTTCAAAGATGAACGCGGTAGTCATGAGATTTGGTATGAAGATGCGAAAAGCATTGAGCATAAAATATGGCTGGCTAAGTTTTATGGCTTACAAGGCGTATCCTTATGGCATATGGGTAACTATACAGCAGCCGATTATGAGGTTGTAAAGAAGCATACGAATAGACGATAAATAGGTTTATGAAAAAATGCAACAAAATGGGTGATCCAAATGTCATGGTACATGACGATGGAGACACCCTTTTTTAAGGTCCATTTGAGGACATACGTTCCTCTATTTCAGCGGTCGGCACCAAACCTTCCTCCTGCTGCTCTTTGCTTGGATGAATGGCAAACAAAGCAATGACGCAGCAAAGAAGTCCTGCACCTGTGAATATATAGAACACTAATCTATCGTTATCCAAAAAAAATGAAGTGATTAACGGACCTGCTGCTACGCCTATAAAACGCATACTGCTATATAAAGAAGTTATCGTCCCACGTTGCTTCTTATCTATCCCTTCTGTAATTAAGGCATCAAGGCTAGGAAGAATGAGTCCAATACCTAGTCCTCCAATGGACAACAAAATCAGGTTCGTGAGCAAACTGGTCGTGTCCAGAAACAAAAACATACCCATACTTCCGGTCAAGACCACTGCACCCGAAAAGTTAAACCACTTCATTTTGCACTTGTCAGTTCCAATTAATTTTCCAGTTATATACGATGCAATACAGACAGCACTTAACGGAATAGCCAGCAAAGCGCCTTTCTTAATCCCGTCAATCCCGTGCTTCAACTCCAACATGGTGGACATGTGATACAAAAAGCCAAACATAATATACATCGCGATTCCACCAATGGCGAAAATCGCATAGAGCCATCGTCCATCTTTATATAAAATATCACCAACATCATGAAGGAATGCTTTAAACGTGATCTTCTGCTGTTCATTCTTTTTTGGCACCTTCACAAAGATAGCGATGGCTGCAATTGAGATTAGGCAGAATAAAGGGATAATCGCAAGAGGTAGAAACCATACAACAAGCGTAAGTGCGGAACCTAATATGGGGCTCAGAACTTTCCCGAATGTGTTGGAAGTCTCAATCATACCAAGTGAACTGCTTACTTGTTCTTCACTCTTAAACATATCCCCAACTAACGGTATGACAATAGGAAAAGCTCCTGCTGCTCCTATGCCTTGAATGAAACGTCCAATAAGAATGCCAATATAGGCTGCATGTTGTTCGAATTGCCATGCGGACCAACCTGATACAACCCCACCTATTGCTGCAATTGATAAGCCAATCACAATAATCAATTTACGACCATAGCGGTCCGACAAGTAGCCGGCAATTGGTATACAGACAATAGATACAGCAGCATAAACGGTTATAATTAAGCTAGCCATGACTGAGGTAATGCCTAATTTTTTCTGCATCAAGGGCAGCACGGGAATGAGCATCGAATTGGCCAACGTCATAATTAGCGGTATCGAGGCAAGTGCAACTAAGTCATGTTTCTTCTTGTCATCCATTGATGCATCCTCTTTCTTAGTACCTAAGGATAAATACTTCATACTCCGATAAGGTAACCCTCTGAGCCGAGTTCTATTCCAGTATTACCTCATACTACACCATCACCCTTCTTTGACTTCGTTTGTAACCCACAAATTTTATGGTATACTTATAAAAACCGACTGGTTGGTTTGGAATGGAGGGTGTTATGATCAATAAATCTGATTTATTAGCTGCTGCACTTAGAATTATTTATAAAGAAGGTATCAACAAATTTACGCTTGATGCCGTCGCTCTTGAGGCTGGCGTTAGTAAAGGTGGGCTCATTCACCACTTTAAGAACAAAGAAGAATTAATCAGAGCACTAAATGAACAGAGCTTGATGCGCTTTAAAGAACAATTGCTTGAGGAATATGAACGAACAAATAGCTATACGCAATCTTATGCTACCGCTACTTTTAAGCAATGGGATGATCCAGACCCGATAAACGCAGAACTTAGTATGCTGGCAGCTTTGGCGAATAAAAAGGACTTATTACATTTATGGGAGTCAGAATATCAAACGTTGAGGCAAAAAATGATTGAAGAGTTGGTCTCGACGGAAAATGGTCTTGCAATAAGACTTATATGCGATGGCCTCATTTTCTCAAAAATGTTTCATATCGATCCATTAACCCATGCGGAACAAGATAGTGTGCTGCAGTATATTGAGCGCTTAGTTCGAGACAATTCTGTATAATTTCGACTATTCGTAGGAGGATATTATGAACGAAAAGAATGTAAATATACAGGAATACATCCTTAATCAATGCCGGAAAAATAAAATACCATTGACGATTCTTTTGAAAAATGGGGTTCCGATAGCAGGTACCTTGCTATGCTTTGATAGATTCACGATCCTTGTTCAGTCTGACAGAAAGACGTCGTTACTATTCAAAAATATGATTTCAACAATAATACCGCTTGAAGCGATTGAATTGCCTATACATGAGGAGCCCTAATAGTTAGGGCTCTCTCTTCTCTGTACGATAGACCATCATTTATAAACGAACATGTTACAACGACTTAACCATACGTACAAAGGTATAATGCATAAGTTTGAACTGACTCTGTTCTACATACCCAAGTTGATTGTATAGCCTTCTCGCTTTCTCATTGCTAGCATCCACTGTTAATGAGCATTTACGAAAACCATTCTCTCTCGCTAATTTTTCTGCCAAGTCCATCAATTTCGAACCGATTCCTTTACCACGGAATTTAGAATCTACACTCAGTGTCGTGATATAGTATTCATCATTCAACGCTTCTTTTGTTTTTAATAAGCTGCCTGCATGTTTGGCCACGTTTTTCAGCGTCTTTCCTGTAATAAAGGAAAAGCTACTTACTGCTGCACGCAGATTAAGCCGATCAAGATTGCTCCCCGCAGCTGTTGTAAGAATACCTGCTACTTCTCCATCAATATCTACGACATACGTATATTCGCTGCTAAATCTCGTGCCTGTCTTCAAATACAGCGTTTGAACAAGCTCTGTGCTTCTCTCTGTGTTTAACTGCAATAAATCCCCCAGCCAATCCATCGCATCAAACATTAATTTTGCAGACTTCTTCGCATCTTGTGGGAGAGACTTTCTTATTGTCACCATATAGCTGATTACCTCCTGAATACGATCTACAGCGAATCGCTGTTATTTAGCTAGCAGGATCGTCTTAACTTTTTTAAACGTATGAATAAATTGTTCGATTTCTTCTTCAGATACATCTGATAATAACGTTTTAAAATAGGTGAAGGTCAGCTCATTTGCATCCTTCGTTGCGGCTAATCCTTTATCCGTAATAACAACATGCTTAATGCGATGGTCATCGTTTATTTGTTCAAATCGAACAAAGTCTTTTTGAATTAACTTTTTCAATCGATTGGAAGTAGCGCTTTTATGTCCACCTTGAAGCTCAGTAATTTCAGTGGATGTTAAAGGCCCCTTCGTACTTAGCAAGTCTAACAGCCTCACCTGTTCTACAGATAATTCTTTAAAAATATCTAATTTCAGCTCATTCATAATGTGTGTTGTTCCATAGATCATAACTTCTTCAAAGAGCTGTATCGCTTCACATAATTTTTTATCCACTAAAGTTTACCCCCTAAACAATTATTAGTTTACCCCATCAACTAATTGGTGTCAAATATCATGAAAAAGCGCTTCCTGCAAGGAAATCGTGAGGCGCCCTCACATACACGTTCCCTTGTTAATAGTAAGACTATTGATATGTCTGTATGCGAACTTGCGCGGTTTCTCATTTTGACTTATACTTTAGTACATTAATAAATGGAACGTTGAAGATATATTCATTATTACACGTACGGACTTATATAATAATATTCGTAAGATAGTAGAAGAAAAAGCGAAATGCGCGAAAGGAGAGTATCCAAATGAAGAAACGATCATTGCAATCTTTGTCTAAAGGCACAGGATACTCTACCGCTGTTTTCTTTGAATACGCTAATCACGGGATACGTATGTCCAAATTGGATATAAGCGACTTCTATCTTAAGTGTTAACGTCTTAGGATACAGTGGAACGAAACACCACAGGTCGCTACCCTGTGGTTCATTATTTTGACATGTACACCGCAGGGTTCCTGTGGTGTTTTTTTATTATTTAAAAAGAGGAGAAATGGACAATGACAAGATTAAACGGAGAAAACATTTATGTGAAACTGGTTGAGGAATCGGATTCTGAGTCCCTACTCTCACTTGAAGCGAACAACCGCGAGTTCTTTCAACAGTTTACAGGTGCAAGAGAGGAATCATTCTATACCCTTCAAGGGCAAGTAGATCGAATTAAAGAAGAAATAGAAATGAAAGAGGCAGACCGCGGTTATTTATTTGTTATCTGCTTACCACACTCGGAACAAGCAATTGGCCAAGTCTTTTTAACAGAAGTCGTGCGTTATAACCTACAGAGCTGCTGGATCGGCTATTTCCTTGATCAAGAACATAATGGGAAAGGATATATGACCGAGGCAGTTAAACTCGTTGTAGACTATGCCTTTAATCAGCTGGATCTCCATCGTATAGAGGCAGGTGTCATGCTGCACAATCAGGGATCAATGAAAGTATTGCTGAAGTCTGGATTCCACAAAGAAGGCATCGCTAGGAAAAATGTAAAAATAAACGGTCGTTGGGAAGATCATCAGACCTTAGCTATCGTAAGAGATGAACCATCCGATAATGACATGGTGAAGAACAAACAAGTCCAACGGATTAATCCAGCGACACTTGTACCGCCTATCGGGCCGTACACTCATCTTACTGTTGTTCCAAAAGGAGCTGATTTGCTCGTACTCTCTGGTCAGGTGGGAACTGATTTAGAAGGAAATATCCCTTCAGATCTGAATCAGCAGCTGTATAATACGTTCCAGAACATATTGCGTGTTCTACAAAGCCAATCTGTACCTGTAGAAAACATTTTTAAAGTGAATATTTGGGCTACTGAAGAAATAAATTGGGAGTTCTTTGGTGAAGCTTGGGAGAAATTCCACGGGGGAGCCACACCAGCTATGACGTTTTGTTATATTCCTGCCTTGGCAGTTGAATCGTTAAAGATCGAGATCGAAGTTTGGGCCGCTAAGTACTAATTAGGGATTCTTTTTCTTATAAAAAAACTCCCCACATTTTTCGATTAAATGTGGGGAGCATTTTATATAATTAAGTAGAAACACTTCGATACTTTACATGAAAAATCGAATTCCTGCCATACAAACGACCCCCACTACTACTGTGATCGCCATACTTTTTGTATAAAGAGCAGTCAGTATCGTTGGAATCAGCGCCAGTATAACGTTCCAATCCATACTTATTAGTGAATCCACTTCCTTATTTATAAGGCTATCTGCCACAAGTGCTGTAAAAATACAAACCGGAATAAAGGAAAGCCACTTTATAGCGATTGGTGGAAGCTGTATATTTCGCACAATGATAAATGGTAAAATCCGAGGAATCAAGGTTACGAATGCACACCCTATAATGATCCAAAAAATCGTTGTATTTACGCTCATTTGTCTTTCAACACCCCAATTGTCGCCCCAATCACTGTGGCTATAATAATCGCTATGTACGTGGGCATAAACATGGATAAACCGATCATGAGAGCTGTTACGATGATAATAAGAAATAGATATAGTCTTACCTTTTTATGCTCAATGGTTTGGAATAGCGATACAAGTAAAGCAACAAACATAGCCGATAAGGAAAAATCGAGACCATACGCTTCTGGATTCGGAATCCATTTTCCTAACAAAGCTCCGGCCACACAAGATACTACCCAGACGGAGTATGCGGTTACATTTAAACCATTCATCCACTTATCCGTGATCGCTTCTTTCCGTGCCAATTTATTTACAGCAACTCCGAATGATTCATCTGTTAGCAGCGCCCCTATCCCGATGTTTTTAAGCAGCGAATAGGAATTAAATTGCGGAGCCAATGTCATACTCAACAGGAAGTGTCGGATGTTCACTATAAACGTTGTAAAAATAATAACGGAAATCGGGCTCCCCGCCGCTAATAAGGCACAAATAATGAATTGAGCTGATCCCGCATAAACAAAAACAGCTAGCAAACCTACTTCTAAAACAGTTAGATTAGACGACACCCCGACAATCCCCATCGCGATTGCGATGCTTATATAGCCAATTAAAGTAGGAACACAGTCTTTGACACCTTCCAAAAAACTAGGTCTAACTTCATCTTTATAGATCGAATTCAATTGTACGTTCATTACCCCACCCATTCGTTCAATATAGTGAACATTTGTTTTATATAACATACTTAATTGTATGCTATAATAAAAACAAAAATGGGTCAAGGAGATTGTATGGAATTGATTCAAGCTGCAATCGCACAAAATTTTTCGAGGATAAGAAAAAATCGTGGATTAAGTTTAGATAAAATAGCTGAGATGACGGGCGTTAGTAAAGCGATGCTAGCTCAAATCGAAAATGGGAAGTCCAATCCAACAGTTACGACGTTATGGAAAATTGCAAATGGATTACAAGTATCTTTTTCTGCCTTCATCAAGGAACCGGATAAACCAAAAATAGAAAAAGTAAACATTCAAGATGTTAAATCAATTGTGGATGATGATGATCAATACAATGTTTATACGCTGTATCCTTTTCATCCTGAAAAGCGTTTTGAAGTTTTTATGGCTGAATTAAAACCTGGCATGGAGCATCGTTCAGAAGCACATATGGGAGAAGAATATCTTATGATTCAAGAAGGTCAACTTACGATAGATATAGATGGAGAGCAAATCCATATCAATCGGAATGAATCATTGAAATTTGATGCGAATACGCCACATATTTATATCAATGATACAGAAGAGGATGTTCGATTCTATTCTATTATTGCTTATCCAGAATCCGAGTAAAGAAGCACACCCCTATAGAGATTCAGCGGTTTACGCCCAAAATCTCTACAGGGGTGTGCTGCAATTTCGTTCAGGGAGACTACCAACCCGACTATTCCAATCGGACACGGCTATTGTCTTGAATAGGCTCGCTGCTCTCCAATATAATCCGATCGTCCTCGCTTAGTTCATTGGATTGAATCATCGTATCAACATGACTCGTTTCCATATATTCGATGTCCACTTTTCTCGCTATGAACACATTGCCTAATGCGCCTCGCTGCTCTTCCACTTTATACACATACTTCCCTTTGCGATCCTGATGAACCGCCTTATCCAGCACGAGCATCCCTGTTTTTTCGGATTGTTTCGTAAGCATAACGGATACTTGTTCTCCACCTTTGAGCGATGGCTCTACTAGTTTAACGAAAATCGTTTTTTGAGCTATCGTTGATCGTCCAGTCGATCTATCTGACTCGGGATTAACATCCTCTTTTCGAGGTTCCGAATGCGCAATTCGGGTGATAGCTCCCTTAAGTATTCTTTTCGGTTGATCTCCCAGCCCAGGTGCTTCAACTTCAATTTGACTATTAACGGTAAGGGCCAAACTCGATACTAACGCTGCATCAACCACCATTTCAAACTCATATCCAAGACGGCTGTCAATCATGATTACATCAGGCTCCCCGGTTGAGGTTATACCTTCCACAACGTTTATTTTCGAAACAAGCCCATCGAAAGGGGCTACGATTTCCTTCTTTACTTCCAACAGTTCTCTTTTTTCTTGTATATTGCGTTCCAATATTTCCATATTAAGCTTATGCGTTGCCACATCACGCTTGGCCTTACGGACAACCATCTCATCGTCTTCTCTTACGATTTGTATGAAATGATCCTGAATATTTTGCAGCTCGATCTGCTGCTTTTCCAATTCTGCTTCATCATTTCGCAGCTCCCGTTTCGCATCGGCACCATCATAAGTGACCAGCGTTTGACCCTTTTTTACCCGATCCCCTTCTTTAACATGGATGGTTTTCACTTTCCACTCACCTGAGCTTACTAACTTAACTTCCGTTATAGGACGAAGAACACCGCTTCCTTCAAACTTATGTTCAATAGCTCCCATTGTTGGAATTTCCGTTGTGACTTTTGGCAATCTTATCGACTCTATCGTATTGCTAAATAGTGTAAAAAATATCAATACACCCGTAAATAAAAGGAATGCAATTTGAATGTATCGTTTACGTTTTGTGTCGTTGCCAACTTTCTGTATCTGCACCCCTATGTTCAAAGCACTTCCTCCTAATCACGACAACTACCCTTTAATGCCAGATAGTTGAATCCCTTCGATAAAATTCGATTCCGCATATAGAAACAGCAGTACCATTGGAGTCATATATAGGATCGAAGCAGCAAAAGCAACGCCTCGTTCTCCTTTATTAATGTCTGATAAATATACCGATAGCGGCTGTTTAAACGGATCGTCTAGAAAAATAAGCGGCTGCTCTACCATGTTCCAATAGTCAACGAATAGGAGTACAACAAGTGCGGCTAAACCAGGCTTCACCATAGGAAAAATAATAGTCCAAAAAATTCGAATATGCCCCGCACCATCCATTTTAGCTGCCTCGATGTAAGTATAAGGGATTTGCTGCATGAACTGTCTCAGCATAAACACGCCAAAAGCTGCGAATATACCTGGTAAAATGATCGCACTCGAACTATTTAACATCCCAAGCCGATCCGCCATAATATAATTCGGCACGAGTGTAACTTGGAACGGCATAAGCATCGTCAATACATAGACGATAAACAATATCTCTCGCCCACGGAATTTTAACTTGGAGAACGCATAGGCAGCGAAAGCCGCTACAACCGTTTGTCCCACAATAATGGGCACGATCAGAAATACAGAGTTCCAGAACAATTTCAGAAAAAATGGACTATCGATCAACACTTTCTCGTACTGCTCCCACGATACTTTATCAGGTAACAGCTTGAGATTTACGAATGGGTTCTCTTCCCCTGATTGTACTTCCTTCATTACTCCGATTAATCCATAATTAATCCCAATCTCGAGCTGTGACATAATCGAATTCGTGAATGTAATCACAATAGGAAACAACAAGATGACTGCTATGACGGTCATTACAACCGTTAGTGATAAACGCTGCAGCACATTTCTACTTTGCTTCAACTCTACTTCCCTCCCGCCCTTATTCCATTGACTTCTGGAAACGGCGTTCTAACGCAAATAACACCAATACAATAACCAGAATACAGCCAACCATCATCACAGCCGCCGCCATTAGCTTCTGAATATCGAGCGACATAAACATGTTGTTCATGAAATGCTGCAGCATATAAATACTGTCATGTGGATAGTCACCTGCAATCAAATACGTTTCCCGATACACTTTGAATGAATTAATGATCGACATCAATACAATAAATGAGGTCATCGGAGTCAAATATACAAGCGTAATACTGCGAAATTGGCGCAGCCGCCCTGCCCCTTCTACTTGCGCAGTCTCATAATAATCCTTTGGTATTTGCTGCAGGCCAGCTAAGAACAAAATGATGTTATAACCAATGTTCTTCCATAAATACACGATAATGACAACATTACGAGCTGCGTCTGTCTTCATCCAATCTACTCGATCCACACCAAAGTAATCCAACCAAGCGTTAAGAGAACCATTCCAGTCAAACAGCATTTGCCAAATAAGAATAATGGACGCTACAGGAACAACAAGCGGCAGTACGTAGACGGTTCTTAACCAGTTGCGAAGGTATAGCTGTTGATTGAGCAGCAAAGCAAGTGTTAACGACAGCACGAGCATTAGCGGAACACTAATAGCAGTGAAATAAAATGTATTGGATGCTGCTTTACGGAAGGAGCCGCTGTCAAGCAGCTCCTTGTAATTATGCAGTCCAACGAATTGTCCACTGACTGAATTGTCTATAAACGAATAGTAAATACCCATCAGAAATGGAACCAAATAAAATAGTGTAAATCCAATTACACTTGGAGCTAGGAACAATAACGCTGCAGCGGTGTCCCTACGAGACCATTTTCTCAACCTTATATTCATGATTGTTCTTCCTTCTAAGAAACGAATGACTTCTCGAAATGAATCCCATCTAATCTAAAACCATGATTACGCTACTCGTTCAAAAACGTCGTCACTCGATTTTGAACGAGCTTAGCTACTTCCTCAGCAGATTTTTGCTTGGCGAAAAAGGCGACTGATTCTTCATACACAATGTTCGTTATCTCTACATCCCATGTTGAAGCGGCACTCGTTTCTCGAGCGAACTGCTTGAACTGAGCCAAAGCTTCGTCTGGTACTTCAACTGCCTTGCCGTCCAGAGGCGGGAACGTACCGCTTTTCACCTGCTCCTGAATCTCGTCTAACTTCTTATCATTGAGCGGCATAAGTAATGAAAAACCTTGTCGTTCTGGTAGCGATTGTACTTCTTCTGACAATAAGAAGGAAATAAACGTCCACGCCTCATCTTTGACCTTACTGCTGGACTTAATCCCAAGCTCCTCCGCCGTAAAAAATCTGGGCCCACCCGATTGACCTTCAGCATGAGGTTTATGGAGCAACTTAGGATTGTTGAAAGACGGATATATCACATGAACAAAATCAATCGGCGACCTTATATCCATGTAACTAAACAACTCCTTGCCAGGCTTCGCCGCTTCCTCTGTCATGATGCCATCGTCGTACATCTTTTTAACTTGATGCATCATATCTACAAATAAGGGAGAATCAAAATTAGCTTTTTTATTCGTACGATCTACAAGATCATTGTAGCTATCGATTACGAGTTCATATAGGATAAAATCTTTTGGAACAGCAGCCCTAGCATAAAGCTTTTCATCCTTGCCAGCCTGCCCAATCAAGTTCTTCGAAAGGTCAATGAATTGCTGCCAAGTCCAGCTCTTATCATCGATACTTACATTTTTCAAAGCGTTACCGTCACCTACGAATGTCCTAAGCGAAAATGAATAGGGCATTGTATAGAGGCCATCATTGATCTTTTTAGCATTCAACACATTCATTTGAAGGTCACTTTTGTTTATTGAATTGTCCTTTTCCAACAAATCACTCATATTTACTAACAGATTTTTGTTTATGTACTCATCAACAGGCAAGCTGCCTATTTCAATAACATCAGCACCTTTTCCAGCTAAAAATTCCGTGTTTTTCGTTTTTGTGTACTGCCTATGCTCGTCTGACTTCCACTTTTCTCCCATCTGCTTATAAGCTTGAATTTGCAAGTCAATGTCCGGATATTTCGCTTCAAATTTCTTCTCTACCACTTGATAAAACGGATTTGATTCTTTTATAGAGAAAGTAACAATTGTCTTCCCCTCAGCCGACTTAGGCTTCGGTCCTCCACTGTCTCCAGCACCGCATGCAGTCATTGTTGCAAGCAGTACGCAGCTCGCAATAAGTGCGAATGGCTTCTTTTTCATTTTCATGTACACTCCTTCAGTTCATAAGTAACAACAAAAAACCCTACTTCTTCATCTCAGTATCTTCATGCCTTTCATACAGAAAGGATAAAGAAAACTTTTTAAAAAGAAGTAGGGTAAAAATAAAGTTTTTCTTAAAGTATGGTAAATTACTGAAGTCGTGGCAGCCTCACTTCAAACTTTGTACGAACGACATTACTCTCAGCAGATATGGTACCTTTATGCTGCTCTACAATATTTTTCGCAATAAATAAGCCTAGGCCTGTACTACCTTCTTGATGCGAGCGTGCTTTGTCTCCTATATAGAACATATCGAACAGATGCGGCAAATCTTCCGGTTCAATCTGAGAACCATAGTTCACAACCGTTACTACAATTTCATTTTCGTCCACATAGCCGTTTATATCTACAAATTGACCCTCATTCCCATAGCGAATGGCATTGGTCAACAAATTTTCAAACACACGAGCTAGCAGCTCTCCATCCCCTCGAATTGTTAAATCTGGGGTCACCCGAAGTCTTGAAACAAGATGGTTGCTTTCAAACATCGGATATAATTCTTCATTTAACTGATTCAGCAGCTCACTCAAATCAAAAGTTTGATGCTCCATCGAAACCATACCGTAATTCATTTTCGTAATGCCAAATAGCTCGTCAATCAGCTTCTCCAACCGCTTCGACTTCGTGTAAGCAATCGTTGTATAATGTCTCGTCTGTTCGGCAGTAAGCTGCTCATCCTTCAGTATAAAGTCCAAATAGCCTAATACCGAAGTAAGCGGTGTACGTAAATCATGTGCTAAATTCAGTACCAATTGTTCTTTACTTCTTTCTTCCAAGTCGCCTCGCTTAACGGCTTCCTGCAATTTTTCACTAGCTACGTTAATATCCGCAGCAATAGCGCCGAACTCATCATTGCTTGCGAGCTGGACACGATAATTGAAGTCACCGTTCGCAAGATGATGAATGCCATCCGATATTTGATTGAAGTAATCAGCATAGCGCTTCGTCAGAAGAAAGAAAAAGAAAATCGATAGAGGAATAAAGAAAATCAAGAAAAAGTTAATATCTCCAATTTCCCTAATCCAAAAACGAACGTCCTTAAGTGGACTTTCAAATTTTACTGCCGTACGATAATATAACTGAAATACTTTATAGATAGCATAAGTAACGATACTGGAGCACAGTAAACTCAAGCCAAAAATCATAATCATTTTAGCACGAAAGCTTTGGACCATCTTCATCTTAGCCATTGAATGTATAACCTACTCCCCAAATCGTTTTAATAAATGTATTCTTATCTTCTCCCAACTTTTTGCGCAGGGTACGGATATGCACCATCACGGTGTTCCCACCTTCAAAATAGGCTTCACCCCACACCTGTTGAAAAATAAGCTCGGTAGGATACACTTTCTTGGGAGAGCTGGCTAGCAAATATAAAATATCAAATTCTTTCGGAGTAAGTTCAATGTTATTGCCATAAAGGGAGACCGTACGCTGATCATACGAAATTGTTAATCCCCCGAACTCTAACACAGGCTTACTCACAGGTGCTTGTTGATTTAACTGCATGGAACGTCTCAGCTGAGCATTTACACGAGCAATCAGTTCCATCGGATTGAACGGCTTCGTAACATAGTCATCTGCTCCTCTTACCAAGCCTGTAATCTTATCCAGATCCGTTGCTTTCGCACTCAGAAAAATAATAGGCATAGAGTTCAGTTCGCGAATACAACGCGTAGCCTCATAACCGTCCATTTCAGGCATCATAATATCCAAAATGGCCAGATCAATCGAATTTGTCTGAACCGCTTGGATAGCTTCCTTTCCGTCGGACACGATTATGGGGTGATAGCCCTCTTTCTTTATGTGCAGCGCAATTAACTCTGCAATCTCTGCTTCGTCATCCGCTATTAGAATAGTTATACGCTTCAATTGATTCATCTCCTATACGAAGTTAACATCGTCACCATTATAGCAGACCTATGTGCCCAAATTGAAAGTACAGATTTTTAATAATTGAATGTTCGTGGGCGAATCAGGATGCTGCTGCATGGATGTTCCTACAAAACAAATAGAGCCTGAGATATACTCTGGCCCCTATTTGCTTCACTTTATTAAGTTCCATCATACCACAAACCAACACTCCGCTTTATGAATTAACAAAGCTAACGAGCAGCTTATTCAGTTCATCTGCTTGACAGATTGGTGCGCCGTGTCCACTATTCGTCAATGGAAAAAGCTTAGAGCCCTTAATCCGTTGATTCGTCAATTCAGCACTCTTGTACGGGATCAGTTGATCATGAACACCATGAAAAATTGCGGTAGGCACTTGAATTTGACTTAGGTCTTTTTCGACATTTTCATTAGCGGCTGCTTGTAATAATTTAATAAGAGCGTACGAAGCAGAGTCTAAAGCCATACTCACAAACCAATCATTCGTAGCATTCCCTAAATTCCGATTAAAGAATGTGGGAGCAAGACCATCAAGAAAAACAGGTAGGTTCACGTACATTTGACTGATAAGTGCATCTGCTTGTTCCTTTGGAACTCCATAAGGAGAATCAGCATCCTTCACAAATGACGGAGATACCGCATCGACCAACGCCAATTTTGATACACGCCGCCCTTTATATCGGGACATATAGCGAATGGTTATTGCTCCGCCTACGGAAAAACCAAGCAGCGTAATATTTTCCAGCTTCAAGGTCTCAAGCACAACAGCGATGTCGTCTGCTAATCGATCAAACGTGTAGCCTCCCCATGGCTTGTCGGATTGACCATTCCCTCGAATATCCATACTGACACAGCGAATGCCATGCTGCGGCAGTACGTTGTACTGATATTGAAACATGTTATGATTAAGCGGCCAGCCATGCACGAAAAATATCGTTTTGTTATTTGTTCCTCCTGGGTTAATATCTTCAACAAAAACATGTATACCTTTTTCAACTTCAATATACATGATATACCCTCCTATTTTTGCTGTCCAAAATTAGACTAACTGCGTCACAGAACGCCCTATTGAAGGATATATGTTTAACGGTTTGTACGCTATGTATAAAAAAAGTTAGGTAGACACTTTTCTCAAAGCATCTACCTAACAAAGTTAATGTATTCGTTTCAACTCCCACTTCTTGTACGCCAACACCATTCCAAATAAGATGACAGATGCAATAAGCGCGACTAACGGCAATATAGCTACAACCTCTTCTGGGAAAACAAAAGGAAGCAGCGGGAAGGCAAATACCGCAGGAACACGAATACCGACAATACGCAGCAAAATTAGCATGCAGATGATATCCAGAATCGTAACGATAATCCATGAGTCGATTGCATAGTACAGCATGGTCCCTACCGTTGCTGAAATGGTTAGTACGAGCGCTTGTTTAAAGGCCATTTTTTCGTTGTACATCGGTTTCTGAAGCGACTCATATACGACCACGAAAATCGGCGGAATAACAGAAAGCTGCGGATAGCCAGCGAGCGTACACAGCCCCATCCACACGAAGCTAATAACTAAGAATACAAACATGTACTTATAATTGATGTTCACTTTTTTCTCAATGCCTTTATTTAATCCAAATAAAATGACGCCCAGCATGAGTATAAACGTGAACACCAATACGGATATAACAAACGACCATTCCGTTGCATTTGTTACTAACGGCAGTAAACCCGTTGCGATTGACGGTGCCAGATTGGACCGAATAATGCGTAATGAGAGCATCATTAGGACAAGCGTCAAACTAACTTTAGCTAAGTACGTGATGTCTAATTGATTAACGGCGAATCCAATAATGGCTGTTAGCGAAGGTGCAATAAATATTTTAGACGGCTGCCTTATCCATCCCGCTTCTCGATACACCCACACACCAATTGCCATAGCAGCAATCTCAGGTAGTATGATTTCTTTATCATTAAATAGTAATGAAGCCACAACCATGCCCAAAATAAGCGCAATGGCAATGAGATAAGAAATATACGTTTCTTTTTTGGAAATAGCTGAATTCATTGCTGTATACTCCTCTTCTGATCTCTTCCATCTTAATAAGTGTAGCCCACAACACCTACTGTATACAGGTGGATGCAGCTTGCAATGATGATAGAAAAGAAAATAATTCGCCCATACCCCTTGGGGGTATATTGTGAAATAAAGTATAAACGTGATAAACTAGATGTGTCAAGGCTAACATATATTATTAGGCTGTTATCATTGTCGTTAGTTGTTTAGGTTGTACAATAGATACATAACGTACAGTAAAGAAGGTGAATCGACGTGATGCAATCGGAACAGATTAAGGATGCGATTACTTGCTTCCCCTGTCTTGCAGATATTAGCGATGAAGATTGGAATGAAGATGGGATATCCGTTGTGACACTCCCAGCGAATCATATTATTCATGAGGGTGAATTTCTAGAAAGTGCGGCATTGATTATGCATGGCACAGTTCGTATGTACAAGCTAGGCGAAAACGGGAGAGAAGTTACGCTCTATCGGATACACGATGGTGGCTGTTGTCCATTAATGGCATCCAGCATTTTAGGTGAAACCGCTTATGAAGCAAATATTTGCATAGAGAAGCCGACAAAAGTTCTGTTCGTACCAGCCCGTATTTTTCAAAGATGGATGGGAACCTATATGAGCTTTCGCCAGTTTATTTTCAAATCATTCGCCGAGCGACTCATCATTATGTCTAATCTCATTGATAACATGGTCTTTAAGTCCATTCGCATTCGAATTTTCGAATATTTGCTCGAGAAGACGACGGCTGAACATAATACGTTAACGATTACCCACGACCATTTGGCGATTGAGCTGGGTACTGCCCGTGAAGTCATTAGCCGGACTCTCAAAGGAATGGAAAAGGAAGGACTCATTAGCTTATCGCGTGGACAAATTACAAACATTCAACATGATCAGCTGATTGAGTTAGTCGAATAAGCTTACCCTTTCGCATTTGCATAAATCGCTTTCTTTTGGTGAAAATAGCCGCAGCTTATATGATCTGAAGAAAATATCCTGCTGTGTGATCAAGTTACAGAACAGCGGTTGCGACTTTGTTAATATAGGTCTCAAGAGATTGCTACTTATACAAAGCGGAGGTAATTCATATGACAAATTCAACAACTCAAACTGGATTAACTGTTAACACAACTGAGGAAAAATTGACATTCGTACTTATCCATGGTGCTTGGGCGAAGGCAAGCTTCTGGGACAATACAGCTGCTGTGCTTCGTGAAGCGGGACATACGGTCTATGCTCCTGAATATGCTGGACATGGCGACAATATCGATCCCCATGTAACCCATGAACAAATCGTTTCATCCGTTGTAGATTATATTACACAAGAAAACATTCAAGATTTCGTACTTGTAGGTCACAGCTTCGGTGGCACTGTCATTGCAAAAGTAGCTGAATTTGTGTCTGATCGCGTGAAGCGACTAGTCTTCTTCGATGCCTTCATTCCGAAAGATGGCGAAAGCTTGCTTGACCAAATGCCAGCGCCTGTACAACAGGCATTCCATGGGCTAATCCAAGCATCTGGCAATAACACGATTACACTGCCGTTCCCATTGTTCCGTGATACATTCGTGAACAGAGCAAACCTGGAACTGGCTAAGCAAATTTACGAAGCATCTCCAGCAGAACCAGCTGGACCATTGCTGCACAAGCTTGATTTGAAAAAGTTCTACAGCCTGCAAATTCCGAAAAGTTATTTGTTCCTGACTGAGGATGTCGCTTATCCTCCTGCTCCTTTTGCTTTCCATCCAGGCCAATCGAGCAACTTGGGCGTATATCGTCTCATCGTTTCCGATGGCGACCATATTAGTACAGCGTACACACATGCGAATGTGCTTGCTCAAAAGCTTGTGGAAGCTGGTAGAGACTAATTGGCTAGTAACAACTTATAACGATATGAAGGGGATCCGAACCATGCCCGTGGTTTAGGGTTCCCTTTTTTTATTCAATGGAGAAGTTTGTTTATCTCTACGTAATTTCTACACAATTGTCCATTAAGGTTAGTACTAGTTCTAACAAAAGCTTATTAACATCACCGATTTGATGATTGTTTACATAGGAGGTGGAATAACAATTGTAACGATTCTTCCGCATTGCTGTGAACTACTTTATAGCTCATTTAGCTAACAAATCTTAATCATCTAATTATTTTTAGTTTAGTTCACTTCCCTACTTTTTCGTCTCTCCTTCATAGTCATTCGACTCCAAATCTAACCGTTGCATGGATCAAAATAGATATAGATATAGAAATCGATACATTTGCCTATAAAGAAAGAGAGCTCGAATTCAATTGAGCATCATCTAGCTGTTAAATGAGGTACAAATCATGTGGTATACACTTGCCCTGCTAAGTTCACTTACGTTTGGACTGGGCGGCTTTATGATGAAAGTCAGCTCCTCGAAACGAGGTTCCACTGCTCATTTGTTGTGGGGACTCTATTTATCAGGTACGATCTGCTTTTTTACTTGGGTGCTTCTAACCGACAGCTGGTTGCTTAATATGGAGGTCATACTAGCGGGTCTCATCATCGGATTTGGAACGGCCATTGGTAATCTGCTATTTATGTTTGCGCTGGAACATGGACCGGCGAGTCTTACCTCTCCTGTTGTCAACAGCAATGTCATCTTTACTATTGGGCTATCTATGGTGTGGTATGGAGAAGAGCTGGCCTTTTTCGAATGGTTAGGCGTCTCAATGCTCGTCTTTGCTGTACTGTTACTGCCTATTGATCCCAATGAAAAATTGCGCATACGCAGTCTCACATGGTATTTGCTCGTTATTGCTGCCATGTTTCTATTCTTTCTGCGCAATGGAGGATTAAAAGTAACGGAAGAGCTGCATCTGCCGAATGCGATGATTTTATTCATTAGTTACTTCTTTGCGCTAATCTGGTTCTCCATCGAAATTATACGGCGCAAGAACAAGGATGTAGCTTGTGAAAGAAGGAAGATCGGTATCCGCTGGGGATTAGGTTCTGGCATATTCTCCTTTCTTGGCATGCAAATTTATGCAATAGCTGTAGCCAATGGCCCTGCGAGTATTGTCGCACCTATATTTTCAACGAACAGCCTTGTGGTAGCACTGCTATCCATTTGGATCTATAAGGAACGCCTTTCCAAGTTGCAAGCCATATCACTAATCGTACTCTTTGTAGGTTTGGTCTTTACTCGACTTTAACGATCGATGTGACTAGGAGGAAATTGTTGATGATCTATCGCAATATTACCGAGTGTATCGGAAATACACCTATTGTGGCACTAGAGGATGAATTGGTTCCTGTTGGCAAGCAACTGCTGCTTAAGCTCGATTATTTTAATCCTACGTTCAGTGTAAAAGACCGGACTGCCTTTGGCATCGTGAAGCAAGCGTTAGAATTAGGAGAAATAAAGCCTGGAGGGCTTGTCATCGAATCTACTTCGGGCAATCTCGGCAAATCGCTAGCGATGCTTGGTGCTGTATATCATTTTCAGGTGTTAATTGTCGTCGATCCGAAAATAAGTCCAAGTTTGTTGAAGTGGTATAAAGCTTATGGTGCAGAGATTGAAATGGTAACAGAAGTGGATGAAGACGGTGGCTATCAAAAGACGCGATACAGAAGGATTCAGGAGCTGCTGCGCGAATATCCTGATGCTTACTGGCCGAATCAATATGACAACCCCGCCAACCCTGCCTTTCATTTTGCAACTACAGCTCAAGAAATAATCGACTTGCCGATTGATGCGGTTGTAGGAGCTGTAAGTACAGGTGGTCATTTGTGCGGGATCGGCAGGTTTATGAAAGAATCAAAACCCGACATACAAGTCGTGGCATGCGATGTAGAGGGATCTGCTATTTTCAATCACCCTTTTCATACGTACTTAATTAATGGGGTCGGACTCAGTTGGAGAACCGAGAATACAGATTTGTCAGTCATTGATCAAGTCTGTATGGCTAGTGATCAAGAGGCGATCTCTACTTGCCGCCTATTAGCCAGCGATCATGGTTTGATGATTGGTGGATCGGGAGGATTAGCTGTTATTTCCGCACTTTCTTATCTTTATCATAGCAGCGCCAGTACCGCAGTGGCTATTATTCCAGACACTGGGACAAATTATTTGGATCAGCTGTATGATGACGAATGGCTTAGTTCGAAAGAGATAACTTTACTGGATCGTGCACAGCTGCAGAAAACCATCCATACAAAGAAATTGTTCTCCCCCAACAGAGATATCCTTTACAGTTCATAATACATCCAGTTTTTAATGCAATTATGCTAAAGACGCCAGTATATCTACTGGCGTTCTTGTATTCTATTTCTATACATAATGATAACAAGCTTCTGATTATTTATTAGCATAATAAAAATGAATCTGCCCAGCTGTCTTTGCAACGACCTCATCTTTAAAATAAATACCAGATGCATCATCGATTCCATAGCCAAGGGAGAGTTGGGTTTTCTCCATGGCAGTGAGTAAATTCTGTTCTTCATTCCAAAATGTAAAGTGTGCACTTATGACACAGTTATCAATTAAACCTAGTCCTTTCAAGAAAAGATGCTCATTTTTACGATTATCTATCGGTGGAATGACACACACTTGAGGGCTAATCAAAGCACCTGCTGAAAAACCCGCAACCGGAACGCCTTCTTCATAGCGAGCCCTAATCAATGCACCAATTTCCGAATCTACAATATAGTCTCGATATAGCTCCGTATCTCCTCCGCAAATTACGATGCCTGAAGCTAATTGAAGCTGCGCAAGCATTTCATCAGATGGCACAGGAGTCAATATAAAATATACAAAATCGGTTATATCATTCTGCTCTAATCGATCTGTATATTTGGGCATGTACTGCTGCCAACCTTCTTGCTCTACTTCAATTACAAGCTTTATTACTCCTGCAAAATGGTTTACTTAGATAAAAAAAAGAAAGAACATTTCTGTTCTTTCTTCTCATTCAATATTTACGACTTACTATACCTGATTAAAAAGAATACTCCCAAAACACTTCGGTGCTATGCTTCCCTGTATCCGCCGCATCTTCTTTTTTCAAACTTTCGAGCAGCATTTGAGATTGGGATTGATGTGCCTTAATCGCATGTATTTTTTGATCGACATAATGACTAATGTCATTAACAATCGTAGGTGCTCCTAATGCTTTTCTACGATTTGGTGTAATTGCCACACAATAAACCTTTGGTCGACTGTGACTCGGCATACGCTTAACCGCTTCGATTACAGCTGCACCCGTCGCATCATGATCCGGATGAACCCCATGACCAGGGTAGAACGTGTAAACAAGGGATGGTTGCAAGTCAGAAAGCAGCTGCTCGATTTTTATTGACAGCTCTCCTTGTTCTTCAAACTCAACCATTTTATCATGATATCCCCACATTCGAACATCTTGAATACCGATTCGTCGGCAAGCCTCTTCGAGCTCCTGCTTGCGGATCTGTGGCAATGTTACTCGATTCGCAAAGGCCGGATTCCCCATATTCCGTCCCATTTCTCCGAGTGTTAAACATACATAAGTCATCTTAGCACCTTGTTGAATATGTGCAGCTAATGTGCCTGCAATCATGCTTTCGTCATCAGGATGCGGCAGCACAACGACAATATGACGATGTCTCTCCATTTGAAGTCTCCTCTTCTGTCATATCCATTTAAAATGGTGATTCACTGAGCATCAAACAAACCATAAGCTTCCCCTGTTGATCATGCCCTGCTATGATCAGCTGATTGACTTCCTGCTCGTCCCAGTGCGTCAATCCTTCCGCATATACCCAGCCATCTTCCGTTTTCAGACCTATCCGATACGGACCATTGCCTGCTATCGTTCCATGAGAATATTGAATCGATGTATTTTTCGTAAAGACGGAAGCCGTCAATTTAGACTTGTCTCGATGAGAAGCATAGGCCCCTGTTGTCATTTCCAAATGAAGATATACCTTTTTGTTCTGAAAGGATTGCAGCAATTGCTGCACACGTTCTTGCTGTATCAGTTGCATGATTTTGCTCCCCTCGCATACAGAAAGCCCCTCACATCGCATCGACAATGCGTTGAAGGCAAGAGACCTTCTTCTATTTTATCGTCGCACCATCCGACAATAATCAACTTTATTCACTTATCTATGATAATAGTTTACATGATTAATCATTTTAGGGAAAGCAACGCCAATAGGGATTTGCATGTACGCATACATGATTGATAATCATCAGCACTATTATGTTCTCCAAACAACGCTCCTATTTATTTCTCTCCATAATGAACACAGATAAGTGAATCGTCGCCATCTTGCTCAGCAAAGCAAAAAAGGAAGCCAATCAACGAAGATCAGCTCCCTGCACCAAAACTTTTTTACATAAAATCATGTGTGCGATAAAACGTTGGCGTATGTATGCCATTATTACGATATGTACGAGCTAAGTACGCCCACCCGTCAATTTTCTCATTGCTCGTATATGGATTGCTGTAGCATTTCAATACAATCGGGCCATTTTGCACCGTGTTAACGATCGCAACATATCGATACTCATCTTCCCAACTGTTATCGATAATCCGAAATGATTCAATCATGTCTTCATAATAGAACTGCAACAGATACTCCAATTGCTTTTCAGTAATCATCCTATCTTTCCTCCCACACTCGAACGATACCAAAATGTTTTAGCCCTGAGAAGTATGATTATGATAAAGATAGGAGGGATGCTGTAAACCCGTTGGCGGATAATACTCATCATGTGTATATGTAAACCCGAGCTTTTGTAATAATTTTTTGGAGTCTTTATTCTCAGGATTATGTCCCGCAAATAAATCGACGGCTTTTATTTCATTAAATGCATATGCAATCGTTGCTTCTGCTGCCTCACCGGCATAGCCTTTTCCCCACTGTGTACGCTTCAGATGGAACCCTAGTTCATATATACCTTTATCTAGCTGATAAGGCTGTAACCCACAACACCCAACAAATTCACCTGTTTCCAGCTCGAATAATGGCCAATATTGAACGTCATACAGCTGCTCCTGCCTAATTTCTTTCCTTAATCGCTCCTGCACTTGCAATTCTGTAAACACTCCGGTGGCTGAGATATGGATTGTTACTTCCGGATCTCCCCATAAAGATGCAGCCAATTTACCATCCTCTTCTGTCCAGCGAGAAAAACCGAGTCGTTCTGTTTGAAGAAAATATGTTCTCATCGTAGTATCCTTCCTTCACCTATGAGTAAGTTACATATGATGCTATTTTACACCAAACAAAGAAAAAACACCCACAATCAATGATTGGGGTGCTCGATCTATCATTTAAATAATCTTATTGCGGTTTACGTCTAGCTATCAACAGCATTAGAAAGGATATAACAATCATGGAGCAGGTCCATGCCCAAGCCAGAGCCATATTTCCTGAGTCTACCGCGACATAAATGGCAGTCGGTATCGTTTGAGTTTTGCCTGGTATATTACCAGCAATCATCAATGTTGCACCAAACTCGCCAAGGCTCCTAGCAAATCCAAGTATGCACGAGGTTATAAAGGATGAAAAAACTAACGGAAAGCTAATATAACGAAATACTTGCCACTCGTTCGCCCCAATTGACCGTCCAGCATCCTCTAAATCTCGATCAATAGAAGTAAGAGCTACTTTCATTGTTTGATACACTAGCGGAAATGCAACCACAATAGATGCTACAACAGCTGCCCACCAAGTGAACAGGATCGGTTCTGTAAATACTGACTCTATGTATCGTCCTAACCAACTCTTTCTCCCCAATACGACTAAGAGGAGAAAACCAACTACAGTCGGAGGCAGCACAAGCGGAAGCATAAACGCAGTCTCCAGCAGCAGCTTGCCGCGAAATGTCTTACGTGACATCCACCATGCCACGCTTACCCCTAGCATGACTGCTACAATACTAGAAATAAGAGCTACTTGCAAAGAAAGTCGGATTGGCGCCCAGAATGCGGGCCAATTGATGTCTGTCATCATCATTTAGGAATCGAAAATCCGTACTTCACGAACACATCAAGTGCTTCTTTTGATTGCAAGTACGTATAGAACGCTTCCGTTTCCTTACTATGCTTCGTAGACTTTACGATTCCAACAGGATATTGAACTGGTGAATAGCTATTAGGATCGACTGGAAAAGCAATTTTCACTTTAGAAGAAGTTAACGCATCTGTTTTATAAACAAACCCAGCATCCACATTTTCCGTTTCAACATATTGAAGCACTTGCCTTACATCTTTTGCTTGTACTGTTTTAGCTTGCAGCGGCTCCCATAGTTGCGCATATGTAAGTGCTTCTTTCGCATAATTGCCAGCGGGTACACTTTCCGGAATGCCGATCGCTAACTTCTTCACATCTTCTTTCTTGAAATCTTCAAGACTTTCAAGTGTTGTATTCGCTTCTTTTGGAACAATGACAACCAATTCATTGCTTAATAATGTGCGCTGTTGATTCGTATCGATGAGTGCCTTGTCTACGAGTGCTTTCATATTTTTAGGTGCAGCTGATAGAAACAAATCAGCAGGTGCCCCCTGCTCAATCTGCTGCTGCAAGGCCCCCGAAGCTCCAAAGTTAAAATTCAATTTGATGTTTGGATGTGCAGCTTCATAGGATTTTTGTATCTCGGTTAATGCATCGGTCAAACTTGCAGCCGCCGATATCGTTAACTCTACTTTCTCTAACTTGTTCGAGCTATCCTGGCTCACCTGTGATTGGGTGTTATCATTTGCTGTGGGTGTTTGTTTCTCCGTACATCCTACAATCCATACCATACTTAACAAGAGCAGTAATAAGATCATGCTAGACTTCATCATTCTATTCATTCTGCCACTCCTTTAATTATGTTTAGTTATATTTAGTTATAATTAGATATAAATATACACAGCCTCTTATGAAACTGTAAAGGTATATATGGAAAAATGAACAACGCATTATGTTACAATAAATCTACATTCACGAACGGAAGTACATTGCACAAGGAGGATTGCCGTGTCCAGCCATATATCCTATACGACTGAAGAAATTGCTAATCTATTAAAGGTGTCCAAGCTCACCGTCTATGACTTGATCAAGAAAGGCGAACTGCCCTCTTACCGGGTTGGGAAGCAGATGCGAGTTGATGCTGAAGATTTGGAGTCCTATAAGCAGCGTGCCAAAGGAGTTGTTAGATCGTCACAACCGATCCAAGCTCAGTCATCGTTACCTGCAACATCGCAAGTTCTCACTTCTGGGGCTCGACCTATCATTATTACAGGACAAGATATAAGTCTTGATATTCTTGCCCGGCATATCGAGCGAAACGTTTCAGGAGTACGCCCCCTGCGTGCTTACAGTGGCAGTATGGATAGCCTCATTGCCATGTATCGTGGTGAATCGGATATCGTCAGTACGCATTTATTGGATGGGGACTCAGGTGAGTACAACCTTCCCTATATACGCAGAGTGCTTGTTAGTTCTTCCTATGTGGTGGTCAATTTGCTTACAAGATGGGCTGGAATGTTTGTTCAAAAAGGAAATCCTCTCAATCTCAACAGCTGGGCGGATTTGAATCAGCCAGGGTTGAAAATGGTTAATCGCGAGAAAGGTTCAGGAGCACGCGTACTGCTGGATGAGCAATTGCGACTGCATGGTATTCAAGCAAGTCAAATTGCAGGATATGACTCAGAAGCGTCTAATCACATCGGCGTTGCTAGCAAAGTCGCATCAGGCGAAGCACATGTCGGGGTTGGAATTGAGAAAGCAGCTGCAATCGTAAGCAATGTAGATTTTATTCCTTTGATTCAAGAGCGCTATGATCTTGTCCTTATGAAAAAGGCAGAAAATCGGCATTGGATTGAATCGGTCATTACTATTCTACAATCAGAGGAGTTCCAAAATGAACTCCGTGCGATCGGCGGATATGATCTGTCTCTTACGGGTCAAGTGTTGTATGAGATTTAAGTTCGGCTAAGGTTTGTTTATAACACAAACACTCCTTCCTATTAGTAAGGAAGGAGTGTTATTTCTAATTGAACCTACATTTAAAACAAACTCCTCTGTGAGTATAAACACAAAGGCTGTAATAGGTTTATACAATTCATATATGCACAACTTTGAAAACATTTACTGATCATATATTTAGGCTGAATCTATTAATTTTATCGTGTATCCCAATCATGCTTTCCACCTAGAATTGTAATTTCTCCACCTATACCGGAACCGGAAGTTACTGAGAGAACTAAAAAAGCTGCAAAAATCAGTTTAAAGTACCGTGTTTTCATTTAAGATCTCCTCCAACTGATAGAGTTAATTACAGCATCTGCTCTTACTTTCAATTCCATATTAATTAATGCCTTTAGTCCGGCCATAATTACCTATTTATTTTCATTACAAAGTGCATAAAAGTTCTCTATTTTCTCTATGGTAGCTGAATTCATCATCTGCTTACTCTCTCGGTACAATCTAAACAGTAATCTCATGCAGTTACGCTCGTTTTTCATATCGTCTATTTGAGCATATCTATAAGCGCTTTCCATATAATTATTTGCAGCTAGATTAACCTCATTAACTGCGGAGTAATAATTTCCTATGAGCTTGTACAATCTAGCTAATTCTGTAGATTCCAGAGGCGTATGATAAGAGACAGCATTAATTCTATCTTCATAATTCAATAGTTGTTTAACTTCTAGAAAATTGTCTGTCTCTAAATAAAACGAGATAAACTCATTGATAACATGAATGATAAAATCTTCGCTACATTTATCAAGACATTCTTGAAACTGAGCAGTTGCAAGCTCCTGTTTTCCCTTTTTTACATTTAACATAGCTGTTAGTAATCTAACGTTATCCGGGACAATGGATTGAGGATATTTCTTATATTGGGATAAATACTTTTGTGATGTTTCATAATCACCTATATAATAATAAGCATCTTGCAAGATACCAATAGCTTTAATCTTAAGCTTACTATCAGTATGATCATGATTGACCACCAGACTGCATAGCTTAATGCTCTCTTCAAATAAACATAAGCTATATGCATGTACCCCTAGCTTATAATAGGTGTCGAGGCGCTCTTCCATCGAAAGTAGATTGATATAATTAAGTATGTATTTACCTGATTGAAATGTTGCATTTAACTTACTAAAGTCATTCCGTTCGATAGAGTATTTCTGGTATAAACCTTTAGCAATGAAGGGCATAATTCCGTGTTCACGGCAGTAATCGATGATAAGCTGATATAACGTTAGTTTAATGAAGGTGTCTCGCATTGAAGCTGTAGCGTGATAAAGTCTTTCTACAACATCATAACTGTCTTCGCGATCAGACTCAAGGAATTTGCTTGCAATATCTATGATGAGGGATATTGGACTGGAGAGAGAGATTGCCTCTTCTAACATCATTAAAAGAGTATCGGGTCTACGTTCGACCCCAATATATAGTCCAATGTATTCATTGTATGGAATACCAAGTGCTGATGCAAGCATTTTTATCGTCTGAAACTCTGGCTTTTTTACCTCTCCATTTTCAATTTTGGAGATGGTTCCTTTACTCACGCCTGAGAGATTTGCTAGTTCGGTCAACGTTAGTCTCGCTATAAGCCGATACTGTTGAATCAAATCTCCAAACGTTAGTAGAGTGATACAACCACTCATCTTTCATTCACATCCTCTACTATTATATGAGCTGCTCACCTACAACTACAATAATGATTAGAAATATGACTATAAAGATGCACATTGACTTTTCATAGACGATTCGGGGAACATAAGATGTGTCCGTGCGCGGCAATTATTTACATATATTAGATTATAGCTTGATTTTACCAAGTGTCAAATAAAACTAGCTCGAAATTCGTAACAAATCGCGAAACAAAAAGACCGCTCGACTTTAATCGACCAATCTCCCGATTTTAGTACATTTTTCTTCATATACTACCATGTACATTATTCAAGTGTATCATAGCCTGTTCCTTGAGTTCAATTTCGATTTTGTCACCGAGCTGTACATATGGAATCGTTTTTGATGTATCTTTCATTAAGGATTGAAAGAGTTCAGCATGATTAGGTTGTTCGGTAGACTGAATAAGCCTAGATTTTGTAGTGGGATTGATTAAAGGAGTCACTGTTGTAATCGACATTTCAGCTAGATCCGATGTGGAATCTCCACTATTTATTCCATTACTGCAAGCAGTAAGAATGAAAACAAATATGCTAAGAGGTATAAGAAGCATTTTTTTCATTTGAGCGGACCCAGCAACTATCGCTGCAATATAAAAAATGGCGATACAGATTACGCTCTGTACCGCCATTTTTTCGTGCGCTGTTTATGCAATTTCGACAGTGAAAACACTCCAACTGCTGCATTTCCACAAGTACCTTATCTTTGTTTCAACTTTCCGAACATGTAACCTAGCAAACCGCCGACAAGCGCTGGCACAACCCAGCCAATTCCCTCTTTATACAACGGAAGATAGCTTAACACGTCTGTCACCGCACCTACAGGAATTTCAGCAGCCTTTAGACCATCGAATAGACTGATCACTACCGTCCCTATTAATGCTCCAACATATACGGAGGAGCGTCCACCGAATAGCTTGTTGAACAGAGACAACACGATCAACACGATTGCAATTGGATACATAACCATCAATGCTGGAATCGAGATTGAAATAATACGGTTCAAGCCCAAGTTTGCAACAAGTAATCCAATTAGACAGATGAGGAACGTAATCCCATTGAAGCTGATTCGTTTCGTCAAAGATGAAAAGTACTGACTACATGCGGAAACGAGTCCGATACAAGTTGTAAGACAAGCAAGTGTTACGATAACAGCTAGTAGAATTAAGCCAAATGGACCGAACAGCTCTTGTACCGCAAGTGTGAGAAGCTGACCGCCATTCGCTACCTGTCCAAATGCTTCAACACTAGTCATGCCGATGTAACCAAGCGCTACATAGACCAACGTCAAACCGATACCAGCGATAATGCCGGCTTGGATCGTAGCTTTCGTGATTGCCCGTTTATCCTGTACACCTTTATCTCGAATCGCATTAATCACGATTAAGCCAAATGCGAGAGCTGCAATCGCATCTAATGTCAAGTAACCTTCCATAAAACCTTTAAATCCAGGAGAAGTGACATACTCTCCAACTGCAGGCTGTACATCGCCTAATGGATTCATAACTGCAGCGATGAACAAGGCAGTGATAGATAGTAACAGCAAAGGTGTCAAAATGTTACCGACCCATACAACTAGTTTCGATGGATTCAAACTTAATACATAGACGACAGCAAAGAAGATGAGCGAATACAAAAACAGAATCCAACTGCTCGACTGGAGCGATTCCGGAACAAAGGGCTGTGCCCCCATCTCGAACGATACGTTCGTAACACGCGGAATAGCCATCAATGGTCCAAGCATAATATATACGGCAATAGCGAATATAACGCCGAACTTTGGATGCACTTGTTGTGCCAACTGCTGCATATTTTTGCCCGTAATCCCGATTGTAATGATCGTTAGCAATGGCAATCCAACACCGGTCAAAATAAATCCGAACATCGCCATGACGAACTGTTCACCGGACTGTTGACCCAATACCGGAGGAAAAATTAAGTTTCCTGCTCCGAAAAATAATGAAAATAACATAAGGCCAATAAAGAAAGTGTGTGATTTGGATAATGATTGCATGATGGTCCCCCCTAGTTGTCTCTTTCTATATTATCCATTCATTGCCAACTTAATGAAAAACAAAAAATCCGCCCCTCGAAAGGGACGGATTATATTCCGCGTTACCACCCATTTTCATCTGATACAACAATCGATCACATTGGTACCAAATGCACTTTGCCACGTATATGCTACGTGCTCCTGATAACGGTAGATAACCGGCATAGCTTACAGCGATTCTGTTCAGCTATGCTTCTCAAAGATGACTTCGTCCATGTATCGAACGTTGGCTTGCAGCAATTACACCAACTCTCTGAAGATCGGATAACATGACCTACTTGTTCTCGTCAATGAAGTTAACACTAAGAAGTTTGTACTTATTTTACATGATGTGATCGTGAAGTCAATGTACATTTTTTTACAGTAATTCACCGTTTCATTTGTACCTCTACACGTAAGCGTTCTAGGAACTCTTGAATACCCATGGCAACAATAGCGCCCTCTCCCCGCTCACGGATTGTAACGCTGTTCAATTGCTGCTCTTGATCTCCTAGCACAAGTACATACGGGATTTTATCCAGCTGTGCCTCGCGAATACGATAGCCAAGGCGTTCATTCCGTATATCGATATCCACTCTCACTCCCGCGTCGGTTAACGCTTGCTTCACTTGAAATGCATAGTCTGTATACTGTGCTGCAACAGGTAGCAGCTTCACTTGAACGGGAGCAAGCCATAGTGGAAATGCACCTGAATAGTGCTCTGTTATGATCCCTATAAAGCGGTCGATAGACCCATAAACAGCACGGTGAATCACGACTGGACGATACTTTTGACTATCTTCAGCAATATAGGACAGATCGAATTTCTCTGGCATTTGGAAATCAAGCTGGATCGTGCCGCACTGCCAACTCCGACCTAACGCATCTAAAATATGAAAATCAATTTTCGGACCGTAAAAAGCACCGTCTCCTTCATTGACTCGATAAGCAGCACCTCGACGATCCAACACATTTTTCAGTGCTTGTTCCGCCTGATTCCACAATTTTTCTGATCCCATCGAATCTTCTGGTCTTGTAGACAATTCAATCTTATATTCGAATCCGAATACTTGATAGATATAGTCGATAAGCTCAATAACACGGTTAATTTCATCTTCGATCTGCTCTGGCAATACGAACAAATGAGCGTCGTCCTGACAAAACGTGCGAACCCGCATCATCCCGTTCAATGCCCCTGAAAATTCATGTCGGTGTACTTGACCAAATTCAGATAATCGAATCGGCAGCTCACGATAAGAATGCTGACTGTTCTTATAAATCAACATATGACCAGGACAATTCATCGGTTTGAGAGCGAACTTAGTTTCATCAACCTGTGTAAAATACATATTGTCTTTATAATGATCCCAATGCCCCGATTGCTCCCATATCCGGTTATTCATCATAAGCGGAGTTCGCACTTCATCATACCCCAGCTTGCTCTGAACATCACGCGCAAAGTTCTCCAGCTCTGTACGGATTGTCATCCCTTTCGGCAAGTAGAACGGCATGCCAGGAGCTTCTTCTGAAAACATAAACAACTCCAACTGCTTACCTAACTTGCGATGATCGCGCTTCTTCGCTTCCTCCAGCCGATATAAATGTTCGTCCAACTGTGCCCTCATTGGAAATGCAGTGCCGTATACCCGTTGCAGCATTTTGTTGTTAGCATCTCCGCGCCAGTACGCCCCTGCTACATTTAGCAGCTTGAATGATTTAATTCTCCCTGTTGTCGGAAGATGTGGGCCGCGGCATAAATCAGAAAATTCCCCTTGTTCATAAATCGAGATGACCGCATCGGCTGGAAGCCCTTGAATAAGTTCTAGCTTAAACGGTTCTTGCTGATGTTCAAACAGCTGCAACGCTTCAAGGCGACTAACCACCTTGCGTTCAATCGGCAAATTAGCTCTAATGATGCGCTCCATCTCTTGCTCGATAGCCGCTAAATCATTCACAGACAAAGGCTGGGCAATATCGACATCGTAGTAGAACCCATTTTCAATGACTGGACCGATACCTAACTTGACTGCATGATTGCCATATAATCGTTTCATCGCTTGGGCCATTACATGTGCCGCACTATGCCGGTAGATATCCTCGCCTTCTTTGCTGTCCAGCGTCACAATTTCGAGATGACAATCTTCATTGAGCGGTTCGTTGAGATCAACGAGCATGCCATTCCATTTTCCAGCGACTGCATGCTTCTTCAATCCCGAGCTAATTGATGCTGCCACATCCAGTGAGGTCGTGCCTTGTACATACCTCCTAACTGTTCCATCTGGTAATGTTACTTGAATTTGCAACTCCATGATGATTGCCTCCTTTTCTCCATTGTTCCTTATCGTTGAACGCAAAAAAACACACTCTCCCAGAAGGGACGAGTGCGTTCAGCTCGTGGTTCCACCCTAATTCGATAGGCAACATAAACATACCTTGACATGAGCCATGTATGTAGATGCACTATCCTCGTTAGTTATCCGGTATCGTGGATAAGACGGCGACGCATACTGCCGTTTACGACTCCATAAATGAACGAGTCAACGGGTTCAACATCGCGGCTACAAAGGGGTAATTTCACATCCGTTTTCTGAAGAAGCTCGCACCATTCGCTTCTCTCTCTGGACAGCTCGTGAAGGAAGTCATGTCTTTGATCAGGGCCAAATATTAAATTATGACCTATCATACATATAGACATATTTAGTGTCAAGTGTGTATTTGCTCATTTCACAACTGGACATCATCCAACCTAGATATCACTGCTACTCAGATATGCAGAACTATCCAATTAGTTGCATGAACCGACGAAATAGTCCCTTGATCATACATTTACCACTAGTATCTACACATGCACTCTGCTATTCTCATAAAGGAAATTTTGTATAAAGAAAGGAATACATATGAAAAAAATCTTTTTCCGCAACTCCATCATCATGCTCATGGCCATGCTATTGGCATTCCCGCTCCAATCTAGTCAAGCGCATGCAGCCGAGCCCATTCCCGAGTACATGTACTTGCCTTTCGACATCATGAATCACTGGGCTTTCGATGAGTTGGACAACTTTGTTAACGCGGATTTGCTGCGTGGTTATGTAGACGAATACGGTGATGTATATGTCAAACCAAATCAGTCTATTAGCCGTGCAGAATTCGTCTCTATTTTAGTGCGTGCATTAGGGTTAACTAGTGATCAAGCTGGAACATCCTTTACCGATGTGCAGCAAGGGAAATGGCACTATGAGCCAATCCGTATCGCTAGTTCACTTGGGATCGTGAATGGTACGAGTGAATCTACATTCGGACCTAACCAACCTGTTAAACGCGGTGAAATTGCTGCCCTAATTGTAAGAGCGTTCTCTTCTACTGTGCAATTTACCGGTGAAATGAAATCGTTCACAGACGTTCCTGATTACTACGCAGCTCCATCAATTATGAAAGCAAGCCAAGTTGGCATCGTACACGGAGCTACCGCAACGACGTTCAAGCCTTTCGCCAATGCAACACGTGCGGAAGCGGTTGTCATGCTGCAGCGCGCGCTCGACTTGCAAAGCAGTGATCTTCCTGAAGACAGTACACTTACAAAAGTGATAGCCGATTGGTCAGCTAACAATACGAAAGCAATTAATGATAATGCATTTGATCAGCTATCGATTATGGATAAGCAATACGCAACAGGTTATCATCTGGCATATAGCGCAACTGCAAATAATGAACTTATGGAAATTGTGAAAGAAGGAGCTACTTTCACTGCTAAGATCAATAGTGAGCAGAAGCTTACGGTTCAGCACAAAACAGATCGATTTGCTGTTGTAGAGTCAACAGGCGGAATTATGCAAATCACAACGAAACTACACGGATCTGAAGTTGACGCAAAGCAATCCATGGATGGGCATTATTTGCTTAAGAAAATGCCAGATAACAGCTGGAAAATATACATGTATGCGATGACAGAGCAACAATAGTTCTGCTGCTTCAATTGCGCATATATTAGATTTTGAGTGTGGACGCAGTTCGTTCACACTCTTTTTCATGCTTATTAACGTATGCGGGCTCCCTGCTCTCTCGATGATGCTTAATGCGGTTTCTACAAGCTAGACAGGATAACACTCATTTTCCACGAATACATAATTATTCAAAAAATTGAGGTGTTCAGATGAGTATACATAAACACAAATTGATGACTAACGAACAAATCGTATCTTATATAAATCAAATAGACAGGAATCGGCCTGCCTTACTAATCGCTATTGATGGCTGTGGCGGTTCAGGTAAAAGCACGCTTGCACGCAAGCTGCAAGCGTCACTTTCAAATGCCACGCTCATACATATGGATGATTTTTATCTCCCTTCCGATCAACGCTCAACTTTGTCACCTGCCGACAAGCCTGTTGGTGCTGACTTTGACTGGCAGCGAGTAAAGCAGCAAGTTCTTGAGCCACTTAGCCATGGCGAAGAGGGCTGTTATCAACGCTATGACTGGGAAACAGACAGCTTAGCAGAGTGGCATCGTGTAAAAGCCGAAGGCATTGTTATTATAGAAGGCGTATGCTCCATTCGACTAGAGCTAGCAAACGATTACGATCTAACGATATGGGTCGATTGTCCGAGAGAAACAAGACTTGCAAGAGGCTTGGAGCGTGACGGTGAAGCGGCTCGCTCATTATGGGAAGAGAATTGGATGATTGCAGAAGATAAATATGTGAACGAACATCAACCAGACGTGCGAGCACATATTGTCATATTGTCATAAAGGGAATATAAATAAGATGGCACAATGCTTTCTACATAAAGTCAAATGGTTCAAAATCGCAACCTATTACATGTATCCTAATACAAAAAAAGAGCATGCAAGGACATCAGAATCCAAGCATGCTCTTTCTCATTTTCAATCACACACCAATGCCAATAATCAGCGCTGTATAGACACACAAGCTAGTCTAGCTGCTCTGAATCTTCCCCGTCTTCGACGTATTCTAATATATCTCCCGGCTGACAATCCAATGCTCTGCATATCTCATTCAAAGTGGAAAATCGGACTGCTTTGGCCTTGTTATTTTTCAATATAGATAAATTAGACATTGTAATTCCTAATCGATTCGCAAGCTCTGTTGAGCTCATCTTCTTCTTAACCATAATCAAATCTAAGTTAACTACAATGGACATCCGTTACACCGCCTAAATGGTTTGCTCATGTTCTTCTTTCATTTCAATGACTTGCTTGTACAAGTTGGAGAAAACAAAGCTTAGCAAAGCAATACTTGCCCCAATAATTGAAATGACGATAAGCGGTAAAACCGTTAATGCATATAAATACATATCATATGTGTAGCATAAAACGAAAGTAACAATATTAAAAATAACAACTTCACTTGCTGCATATATAGAAATGCGCTTCAAGCTCTGTGGTATTTTCCTCGAATAGGCATGATCAGCTGCAATTAGCTTACATACTTTCTTCAAATCAAATAACGCTAAAACATAGGGAATCGCACAAATAAAAATAGCTGCTGAAATAATGGTATCCAAATTTGTACCCGTGATTCCAAGCCCGCTCTTAAAATAAGCGGTCATGACCAACGGAGTTGCTACTAATGCCAACAATGTTAGTGCAATACCTAGCATAACGACTAGATGTAAAACTTTCACCCCTTATTCCAATTATGCCCTAAGAATGAATGTTGTATAAACGTAATCTTCGCTCCAACGATTATTCTGTTTCCTACTAGGTAAACATACAGAAAAAGACCCTATACAAAGGGTCTTTCATCTTTACCACATCTGAAGTTATCACTTATAAATCAACGGCAACATGAGGCTTGCTATAATGACTCGTTCCACCGCCACCTACTAATACATACCCACCTTTATTGAAAATGATCCGCTTGCTTGAACCATTTGAGAGTAACACTACAACTTCAGACCGCTTTGCAAGAGCGATATATTTGACATATCCGCTTCGCAGCACAATCGTTTTCCAATTACCGTCGAATTCCGATCGAACTACCCGATTGGAATAGACTTGATTTTCCTTGCGCCCAACACGAGACTTCCCCATCGTACTATCGCCCCTTCACTGAATGAGGATTAGTCATCATTCTACTAACCGCCCGCTTTTCACCAGTATATTCAACAGAGATTCTCAATGTTTGGGTTTAATATTGATTCACCAATCTATGCTTGCTTTGAGACATCATAATGCAGGTCGCCACAATTAGGCAGCCCCCTATAATCGTATAGATATCCGGTACTTCGAACCAGAACAAAAAGCCCCATAATGCGTTAAATACGATGCCAATATAGCGAGTGACCTCTACCACAATCGCATTTTCATGTGTAAATGCTTTAGTCAAGAACACTTGCCCGATTAAGGATACGACCCCAATTGCAATAAGATAGATCCATTCCGTCGTATTGGGCATAACGAAGCTATTCCACATCAGTGGGATGGAGACAAGCGTCGCTGTAGCTAAAAAATAGAACACAATTTCATAGGCGTGATGACGTTGGCTCAAGTAACGAATAGAGGTAGCGGCACCCGCGCCAAGAACTGCACTCAATAGCCCTACAAGTGCATAAATCGAATACGATGAGAATTGGAATGGCTTGACTAGCAGCAAGGCTCCAATAAACGCAATGGGCATCATGTATATCATTTGACGCGATAGCTTCTCCTTAAGAAAAAAGAAAGCTAGAATAAATACGAAAATGGGAGACATATGCGCAAGTATGGTAGCGTCTGTTAGAGATATTTTCGAGATCGTATAGAAGTAAGCAATTAAGTATAGCGCCCCTAACACGCCTCGCGTCACTAACATAGGAACCCCCGTTGTCGAGAAAGAAACATTTTTCTGTTTCATTAACGCCAAAATAAGTATCGTTCCGATCAAACTACGAAAGAAGGCAACTTCCGTTGGAGGAATCGTAAAGCTGACTGCCTTCACCAAGGCATTCATCATACTGAAGACAAGAGACGCCAAAATGGCTAAGTATATGCCGTTCTTCATGTTGCACACTCCCACGCTCTGTAGATCACATCTGCTTCTTCCATCGCTCTATCGTTGAACATATCAGGATGTATAGCAGATGCTCCCTTTTCAGCCATAAACTGCTGCAATCGCTGCTCAAACAACTGAATAAGCTGCAAGGTTTGCGGCATGTTCACGTCCATCAATTCCGCCATGCGGCTGAGAACTTTTAACCGCTTATAATCCTCAAACGGTATCCGCGGAATCAACCAACGCCCGCATTCATCTTGGTACACTTGTTTATAGGGTACAGCAGAAAAATCAAAGTATTTCCCCTGTTCATCGGTTGACGAGAATGGATCGATAAGCAGCGATGAATATCGAATATAAAGCAAATATTCCTGATGGATCGGCTCCAGTTCTACAAAATGTTCAATTTCATATCGTGATAGGTTCTCTTCCCGAACAGGATAATTATCATCATTCATAAATTGCAGCAAATTAATTGGCTTCGATCCACAGCTAATCAGAAATCGCGATATTTCCCGCCACAGCTCTACCATGACATGAATGACTTGAGACGTAATCGGGCCTTCAGGATAAAGCTTATACATGCTCTTCTTCGAAGGCTCGTGGCTTAGAATTTGATCCAGTGAGAATTCATTTATAAACAATGGAGGATGAACATACATCGTGATGCTCCTGCTCTCTGCTTCAAGCGGATTGCTTACGATGTCGCACTGAATGCCCAAGCCTGATATAAAGCGCTGAAGAGGTTCAATAGACCAACTGCTGGATTGATTGGAAGCTGCATATATCTTCTTCTTCATTGCTTTCGTGTAAGAAGTTGTCATAGAAGCCGAATCGAACTTCGTTGCAGCAAAATAAGTCGACAGACTAATGACATCAATGCTTCTAACGAGTGGAAGCTCACTAGTAACTAGCAAATTCGAACCAAAGCTTGGAGAAAGCAATACAATCGTGTGAACAAAGGGCAGCCGCTCTAACTGAAGCTGACGAATTACATCCCTGTAGCTATCGCAAGGTGTACAAATAATAATTGTTTTCCAACTTCCATCGACCTCCAAACTCGTATAACCTGCATAAAATCGATGGAGTCGAACAGTCCCCTCTAAATGTTGATACTCCTCACCATGCACTCGCGAGGAAACACATTGTTGTGATTTTTCTAAATCGTGTAAGAGCCGTGCAGCATGCGGCCCTTCTCTATTTAATAAACCAAGCTTACTGGACCATCCACGAGATAATTGGACAGCTACGTGTATCGCTGCGGGCCCAGCACCAATAAGCAGAGTATCACCGAATGGCGTTGTACGGATTGCTTGAGATACGCTTCTATTTTGATCAGATGTATATCTCGTCATATTAGCGCCTCTCCAGTACTAAGGTGTCGTACAAGTGATGTTCATCATCGAGTTTCCGCTGCACCCATTTATCAGCCACATCTGCTTCTAATGGATAATTAAAAATAGATTTGAGCCCATTCCCATAGCGGACTATTATTTTAGCCTGTGGATTCACATGCTGACGAAGCTCTTCTAGTACTTCCAGCTTGTTTTTTACTAACGAGGCGATAATAATATGCGTGGCTTCTCCAGTGAAGGACAGCTCTTGAGCTTTCTTATTCGTAAAGCTTATGCGGTTCCCCAAGCCTGATGCAGCAGCTACTTGTTCGGCCCACTCAATAGCTTCAGGATCAATATCTAAACAAATGACCTGTGCTCTCGTCTCTCTCGCAATCGTTAAGGCAGAAGTCGGAAAAGCACCGGATCCGATAAATAACACTTTGGAGCTGCTATCAATCTGATGCTTCTTCATTTCATCATTTACAGCACGGGCTAGTATATCTAAATATTCGCTTATATCCGTATGATGCTCACAAGTATGCTTGGCTTGATATTTTTCCATATCACATAACGCCTGAATGGAGGCTTCCCTCACTCTTTCCGCATATTCCGCTATCTCCGCATGCTCCCCCCATTGGCTCCAACGTTGCAAATTATCATGATTAATCATAAACTGACACAAATAATCCAATCGCTCTTTTAATAACTCAAAACAATCACAATATTGCTTCGAGAAAGTAGTCAATTCTCTAATTTCAAATTCAAGCAACTTCAAGGAGAGCAAATAATTATATTTCTCTTTCATAGACAGCTCCTCCATTCCACTAGGTTCTACTTATTCCTAACGTCAAGCAGTTGACGAAGTCCATCTCCAATCAAATTGCATGACATAACGACTAACATGATACATAAGCCGGGATAAATCATAAGTTCCGGGATCGTCTGAAAATAAGGTCTTCCATCATTCAGCATGGCCCCCCACTCGGGAGTTGGAGGTTGTGCTCCTAATCCTAAATAAGAAAGCGATGCGACGATAAGAATGATTTTCCCGATATCTAGCGAAGCAAGGACCACAACGGGAGATACAATATGCGGCAGCAGCTGTCTTCGAATCATATGCCATGTACCGAATCCAGCCGCACGCGCTGCCTCCATATATTCCTTTTCTCGCTCCAGCAATACGATGCTTCGTACGAGCCGTACATACTCGATCCATTTAACTGCAATGACAGCTAGTAACAGATTCGATATGCTCGGTCCTAGAAAGCCCGACACCGCAATTGCTATAATGATTTCGGGCAATGCGCCAATACCATCGACAATCCTCATAATGAAAGTATCCAGACGTCCTCCTACGTAACCAGTTAGAAGACCTATCGGCACACCAATCAAGATGGTCGCTGCAATCACAATTCCTGCCAAGCTCAACGTTATTTGCGCTCCCGCTACCAAGCGCGAGAACATGCATCGTCCAAGATGATCCGTACCAAGTGGATTGTCCCAGCTTGGAGGTTGGAGACGATCTGACATTTCGATTTGCAAAGGATCATTCGATACAAGATAAGGTCCTGCGATAATAGTCAAGATCAGCGTAAGAAATACCGCGAAGCCAACCGACATGAGCGGATAGCGCAGAAGAATCCTCCAACGGGAAGCACTTTTAGTACTTCTACCTTGCTGTATAAGGGCAGCGGCAGACATCGCATTATCATTTGTACTCATGTCATCCTCCCCTTCACATAGCGAACACGGGGATCTATCCACGTATAACTTAGATCAATGAGCAAATTAACCATTACGATCATGCTTCCTGAAATCATGACGTATGCCTGAATGACAGGGTAATCGCGCTTAAATATAGCTTCTATCGCCATCGCACCCAGGCCCGGCCATGAAAATAGCGTTTCAATAATGACTGATCCGGCCAATATGCTTCCTGCACTCGAGCCAAATACCGTCATTACGGGGATAAGCGCCGCACGCAGCGCATGTTTGTACATAATCCTCCATTCCCCTACACCTCGTGCACGTGCGGTACGTATATACTCCTGTGCCAACACCTCCAGCAATCCAGCCCGCAGCATGCGCGCATAAATGGCAGCCAAGCCAAAACCTAACGTGATACTAGGCAAAACAAGATGTGCAGTAGAACCCATACCCATTGTTGGCAACCAGCCAAGCTTATAAGAGAATCCGTAAATAAGCATAAGTCCCAACCAGAAGGCAGGTATGGAAGCACCTAATAAGGCAAGTATGCTGCTAATATGGTCGATACATCTGCCTTTATATTTCGCTGCTAATAGTCCAAGAGGGATCGAAATAACGAGCATGATAAGTAAACTGCCTGCAGCAAGCTCCAAAGTAGCTGGCAATCGTTCGATGATGTCTTGCCATACAGGCTTGCCATTAATAAGGGAGTTCCCAAAGTCAAATTTTATGATGCTATACATCCATTGTGCATATTGAACGTATATAGGCTGATCAAGCCCAAGTTCCTTTCTAAGCGCATCTTCATCTGCTGAAGTAGCAGCCACTTCGTCCGCACGCAATATAGAAAACACAGGATCACCAGGAGCTAATTTCATTAAAGTGAATGTAAACAAGGATAGAAAAAACAATACGATCACTAGCTGCAGCAGCCTTTCTTTAATAATCATCAGCATGCTACTTCACATCCATTTTGTTCGTGATAATATAATACTCCTCCGCTCCTGGCGCCCAATTATGAATACGTTTATTTACACCAACTAAAATATTTGGGTAAATCACATAGGAATGTGGGACTTCATTTTGGATCGTCGTGACTGCTTCTTTTGACAGCTTAATGCGGGTATTCGAATCTTCTGTTGCATTCAGTTGCTTGAGGAAAGGAGCCAATTTGTTCACTTCAATATTGCCTGGATTCAAGGCGCCTCCCTGCTGATAAGCAGCATTAAGGAAGTAACCCCCATCTCCTCGCGGAGCTGATAAATTGCTATAGGTGACCATGTCCCATTGATCGTTTTCCCGCAAGTGCGCATCAATGTTCTCTACGATCTTAATCTCGACTTGAACACCAATCTTTGCTGCCTCTGACTGAAATAATTGAGCAATCAGTGTGAGCTCTGGACGAGTCTTGTATGTAATGAGCTGGATGCTCAATGGGATGCCATTCTTCTCAAGCTTGCCATCCACATTCGGTTGATACCCTGCTTCTTGAAGAAGTTCCAATGCTTTGGCCGAGTTAAATGCTGTAACCTTTCCATCATTTCCAAATGGCAGTGTCTTCGGGAATGGTCCGTTGGCTGGTTGAGCATGGCTGAACATAATTCCTTCCACTACCGTTTCACGATCAACAAGCATATCAAGCGCCTTTCTTACTCGTACATCCTGCATATGCGGACGCCTAGCATTGTAGATCAGATAGTGAACACGAAGACCTGTAACCGACATCACACTCAGATTGTCATCATGCGCCAAAACTGCTACCGATTCGGCAGGCAACTGGTAGGCGATATCCGCCTCCTTAGACTGGAGTGCCATCATTCTCACATTCGCATCTTCATTAGATTGAAATGAGACTTCGTCTAACAAGGCAGGAGTATCCCAATAGCCCTCGTAACGAACGAGTTTAACTTCACGGTTAGGTGCAAATGAAGCTATTTGGAATGGCCCCGTTCCTATAGGCATATCGTTGAATGACATAGTACCGACTTTTGCCTCAGCAGCAGTGCTAATAATGGAGGTGTACGGATTGATGAGTTCAGACGGTAGCGCCGGATTAGGTTCTGATGTGACGATCGTGAGTTTCTGTCCCTCTGCCTCCATCGAAGCTATTTTTAACGCTCTAGAAAGCGATGGATTAGACTTCAACGAACGTTCAAGCGATGCCTTAACTGCTGCTGCGTCCATCTTTAACCCATCATGAAATGTCACCTTGTCTCGAAGTACAAATATCCAAGTATGTGGGTCTTTCGATTTCCATTCCTGAGCCAACCATGGGCTCGGCTTCATTTCGCTGTCGAGCTTAACCAATGTCTCTACTGCTCCTGCTCGCAATGGTGCCCAACTGTTATGTGGATCTAACGTGTTCACCGAAAGATGATACATCATCGTTAACTGCTTCTTACTCTTTTTCGTACTCCCATCAGACCCTCCCGTGCTGCAACCCGTAATCAAAAGCACCCAGCATAGGAATAACCATATTTTTGCCTTATGTTTGCTACTATTCATTGAATCCTCCTTAAGCCTGTTTCTTTTTTTAAAATACTTGCCTGACCTCTACAACTGCCACCTCCTTTACAATCCATGTTTTTTATTCGTAATTATTACGATTAAACAAGGTTATAATATCCATTTCAATTCCAGATGTCAACAAAAAAATGCTGTTAGCGTTAGCCAACAGCTCATTTTTAAAGATTCGCTCAACAAAAAAAGAACCTTCAAAGCCCATTATGGCATTGAAGGTTCTTCGGTACTTCTATCATTCTCCCCTAAAGAGCGTGGTAATTACTTAACGACTTTCCATACGCCAGCTTTACCAGGCTCTTCCCCTTGTGTCCACCAAGCTGCTTGGTAAGTAACACCGTTAAATGTTACGGTTGCGCCACCTACATAAGCTTTTTTAGCGTTCCACTCAAGCGTTACATTGCTAATCAATTTCCATGCATCGGAGTTATCAGGCGTATTGCCTTGTGTCCAATATGCAGCTTGATATTCCAAGCCTTTGTATTGAACTTTATCTCCGCCTAGGTATACTTTCGCTGCATCCCAAGCAGGAAGTGTGCTTGGACCACCAGTACCTGGGTTGCCCGGATCTGGGTTTCCAGGGTTTCCGTTATCGCTTGGAAGCGTTGTAACGGAAACAGCACTGGACAATGGAGACTTCTTACCTGCTGCATCTACCGCGCGAACCGTATAGCTGTAAGCCGTGCTAGCAGTCAGACCGTTGTCAGTAAATGTCGTTTGATTAATCGTGTTAACCAATGTTCCATTGCGGTATACTTCGTATGCTGCTGCTTTTGCAGAAGCAGTCCAGTTGATTTCAACGCTTGTTGCAGAAAGCGCTTTTCCAGCAACATTTTTCGGAGCCACAATCGGCTCTACCGGAGCAGTTCCGTCGTTTACAAGGTTAACATCGATAACTTGATAGAAAGCATTAGGTGTATCTGCAATTTCCCAAACGCCAAGAATCAAATGGTAGCCACTGCGATCACTAGGAACTTCACATTCATGGGATGTTGTTTTATTCGGCTTCTTACCACCATCGTAGTAATAACAGAACTGTTCCAAATCAGCGCGAGTCAACGGCTTGTTTGGGTTCCAATCTTTTTTCGTAATGTAGTATTTCCACTCTTTCGTAACATGTGCAGCTGTCAAATTCCACGTGAACGTTTGCTTGCCGCTGTTCAACGTATGTTTCTGCCAGCGTTCAGTCGTTTGCTCATATAATTCTGGGAAGATGCCTCCGCCCGTAATTTCACCGTCTTTTGGACCAGTAACTGGGAAGTTACCGATCGCCTCCACACTTTGCGGTTCGTATTGAATCGCACCACACTTCGTATTTGTTCCTTGCTTACACATATAAGCACGGCTGGAAGGTGACTCAATGTAACCATGGGCCGATGCTTTTTCAGCTACAGCTAAAGAACCCACACCTAATAAAATGAACGTTCCGAGCACAGCCAAAAATGGCGATACTCCAGAAAACATGCTTTTCAACGTACTTTGTTGCTTCATAACGTAATCTTACCTCCTAAATAAGTATGGTTTTTTTCTGATAGGCTGCTATGCTATGTAATCCCCTATCACTTAACATATGAACTCGTGCTATCTGACCTCCTCATCTGTGTCATTTATCGCTCACATTTGTCATTGTATTACATTCCATGTCAATTTAACGTAGTTCTAACTCACCAAATTTCTATCCCGTTCTACTTATTTCTACACGGAAGTTTGTTAATTTTTGCTCAATCCGATCACATTGACTTACAAATATAGGATCAAAGTATGACAAATTTCTTAACTACACTAATATTTCGTGTAGAAAAATAGTTTTCTAGGCCTCAACTCTTTTATTTTCTTAAGAAGGAAAATAATCTACTTCTATCCAATTAGTCTATAGCGTTAATCATGTTGTCTAACCTATCGGAGGTGGGAGATGATGCAAGTAGATGCTGTCTTTGAAGGCGGTGGAGTGCGAGGAATAGCCTTTATCGGTGCCATTGAGCAAATAGAAGCGGCCGGCTACATGTGGCGGCATATCGCAGGAACATCTGCCGGGTCAATCTTCGCTGCGTTATTAGCAAGCGGCTACACATCTAACGAGTTAAAAGATCTGATGTATGGATTAGATTATATGAGCTTGCTTGGTCGCAATTGGCTGCACCACATCCCGATTGCAGGACAGGGTATCCCAATGCTCCTCTATTCTGGTATTTACAGCAATACGGTGTTAGAACAGTATATGACTACTTGGTTGCGTCAGAAAAATGTCCATACCTTTGCTGATCTACCCCAAGGCAAGTTGAAGATTATCGCTTCTGATGTTAGCAGCGGCAACATTATCGTATTTCCCGATGATCTCGCCAAGTACGGCTTCACACCTTCCGAATTCCCTATTGCAACCGCTGTTCGCATGAGCACAACCATCCCCTTTTTCTTTCGGCCGTATCGCTGGCAAACTCCCATGAATGTAAAACCCTATTATGTCGTTGACGGGGCGCTGCTCAGTAATTTTCCTATCTGGATCTTTGATGTGGAAGATTCACCTGTTTGTCCAACCTTTGGCTTTCGACTCTCAGAGAAAAGAATCTTCACTCCACACCATCCCATAGAAGGCCCATTTTCATTATTTAGCGCCATGTTCAAAACAATGCTGCAAGCTCATGATCAGAGGCATGTGGATAAGCACGGGGAGAGTCGAACGATGTTTATTCGCACGGGTCATGTCGCACCTACGGACTTCGATTTAAGTGATGAAGACCGCGTTTATTTATACGAGGAAGGCAAGATTGCTGCACAGCAGTTTCTTAGACGATGGGACTTTGAGGAGTATAAGAAGAAGTTCCGTTCCCATACCGTATAAATTTAGTGTCTCAGTAAATAATTTAACTAATGATCATTTGTTCATAATATAAGCCGATTATCGGACAGATAATCGGCTTATATACCGTTAACTCGCAAGTACACGCTGCTTAGGCGAGACTTTTAATTCTCTTAATTCAAGTGAATATTTTTACTCTTGCGGTAGGCTGTTGGTGTCATGTCCATTCTCGTTTGAAACACACGAATAAACGTTGGATACGACTTGAAGCCCGCTTCGTATGCAACTTCGGTTATTTTCATATCTGTACCAATCAATAGATTACAGGCGTGGGCCACACGAATCCGCTCTAAAAATGAATAATAGTTTTCCCCCACCATCTGCTTAAAGGAAATACTAATATAAGAGACGCTGTAGTTAAACTTTTTGGCGAGCATCTCTAGCGTGATATCTTCTTTGAAGTTCTGATACACATAGTGTATTACTTCCCACATTCCTTTGCGATGAGTTAATTCATGTGCCAGCTTCTGTCTTAAGCCTGCTTGGGTCTGACGGAAGCGATCAAATATAATAAACAGCTGCATTAACTTAGCCAAAAACATCATTCGGTTCCAAGGTTTATCATCCAGCACCTCCTCATGCATTTCTTGAAGCAATGCCAGCACTTGATTGCCTGTTGATTCATTTAATTTATATGTTGTGTTCTCATCATCTTCAGCTTGCTTAAGCAAGCTATGCAAGGTCAAGAATGAATCCCCTTCCCCGAAAAATGCTTTTAACCCAATAGCACCTACATAAAGGAATAATTCCTCTCCTGGCTCGATATCAATTTCATGTACTTGATGAGGAAACAACAATGTAAATGTACCCGGTGTTAATTCTTTCTCAATCCCATTAATCATTTCTTTAGCTTTACCCTTGAACGTATAGGTAAACTCAATAAAATGATGGACATGAGCAGGTACTGGATTCGTTAAATGATGAATCTTCAGAGTAAATGGGAAATCTCCGTGAATTTCTTCGTCGCCATGTAAATTGTGCGGGATCAATCGATATCACTCTTTTCCGGATCTAAGTTGTCAATGATTGTTTTCCATTTCATTTTATCATCAAAAATGATAGAAATAATAAAAATTTGATAGGTGAAATCAACTAATTCTCTCTACAATTAGAGTATCACTTTCGATGCAATAGCATATTTTCGATCCAATGATAAATATCATTGCTCACTTGATTATAACGTTCAACGAAAAAGGGAGCGACCTATAAAATGAATTTACTTAAACATGTTAATCCTTTGCAAGGTACTGATTCCATTTACCCATATTCTAACGGTAACACGCTGCCGCTAACTTCCATGCCTTTCGGTATGAATGCATGGGCACCGCAAACGACAGAAGCTGGCGGTGGCTGGTGGTTTAGCCCGCATCATAATCGTTTGGAAGGCATTCGCCTTACCCATCAACCTAGCCCATGGATTGGCGATTATGGTCATATGGCATTTATGCCGCAGACAGGACCTGTAAAAGTATGGGCACCTGAACGTTCTTCTTCTTTCCGTAAACAAGATATGATCGTGAAGCCGGACTACTTCAACGTTCACCTCCTTCGCTATCAAACGACATTGGAATTGACGCCGACAACTCGCTGTTCCAGTATGCGTATTAGCTTCGGTGAAGCGGATCAGGCACGTCTTATCGTGTCTCCATTCCCAGGCGAATCCTTCATGTCGATCAATGTGGAGACACGCACTTTGACAGGTTACACTACAGCAAAAGCTGGCGGGACGCCTGAGAACTATCGCATGTACTTTGTGGCAATGTTTGATTGCCCTATTATTGCGGATGAGAGCGGATTGTCTGATCAAGATAACAAGCCAGTAGCTGCTCTAACGATGACAGGTGAACGCGTTGGTGCTTATGTTGGGCTGCGATTGCCAGACAATCGCATCGTCGAAGTTCGTGTCAGCACATCTTTCATTAGCGAAGAACAAGCTCTCATTAACCTTGAGCGTGAAATTGGCAGCCGCAGCTTCGATGAAGTTCGCGCATCGGCAAAGGAAGCTTGGGAAAAACAGTTAGGTGTCATTGAAGTTGAAAGCGATGACCAAGATAAGCTGGATACATTCTATACTTGTCTGTATCGCACATCCTTGTATCCGCATACAACTCACGAATATGATGCACACGACAATCAAATTCATTATAGTCCTTACAATGGCATGATCGAAACAGGCCCTATGTTTGCTGACATTGGCTTTTGGGATACGTATCGCACATCATTCCCATTGTACAACTTGCTCTACCCTTCCTTCATGAACGAAATGATGCAAGGCTGGGTAAACGCTTATAAAGAAAGCGGATGGATGCCAAAATGGTCTTCCCCAGGCGAACGCAGCATGATGCCAGGCACGTTGATCGACGTAAGCTTCGCAGATTCCGTAGCGAAGGGTGTTACTGGCTTTGATGTTGAAAAAGCATTTGAAGGCTTGCTGAAACATGCAATGACTGCCGCTGCAGATAATCGCTTTGGCCGCAAAGGCACAGCGGAATATGTGAAATACGGCTATCTTCCAGCAGACGTTCATACGCATGAAAGTGTTTGCAGTACGCTGGACTATGCGTACGGCGACTTCTGTATTGCGCAAATTGCGAAATATCTTGGCCGCGAGGAAGAATACGCACAGCTTATGGAGCGTTCAGAGAACTATAAAAAGCTGTACGATCCATCGGTTGGATTTATGCGCGGACGCTTGCAAGACGGCAGTTGGCTGCCACATTTCGATGCAACAGAATGGGGCGGCGCGTATTGTGAAGGTGGAGCATGGCAGAGTTCTTGGGCGGTCCAGCACGATTTGCTCGGCCTATCAGATATTATCGGTGGACGTGAGCATTTCAAACAGCGCCTAGATGAACTATTTGCAGCAGCTCCTGAATTCAAAGTCGGCTCATACGGCTTCGAAATTCATGAAATGTCGGAAATGGCTGCTGTAGATTTCGGTCAATTTGCTATTAGCAATCAGCCAAGCTTCCATATCCCATATATTTATACGGCTTTAGGCTACCCTGCCCTTACGCAATATTGGGTTCGCAAGACGATGAATGAGTTGTTCAGCTCTCGTCCTGACGGCCTTCCTGGCGATGAAGATAACGGCAGCTTGACGGGTTGGTATGTATTTGGAGCAATGGGCTTGTACCCGCTCAGCCCTGGCGTTCCTGAGTATGTCATTGGTACTCCATTATTCAAGAAGTTGACGGTTAATTTAGAGAATGGCAAGCAACTCGTCATTCATGCAGACAACAATTCGGATGCTGCGAAATATGTTGCTGGCGTTGAAATGAATGGTGAAGTGGTATCCAACCTTTACGTAAGTCACGAACTTGTGAAAAATGGCGGAGAATTGCGCTTCCAGATGACAGATTCAGCTCCAAATGTAAGCTACGATGAGTCCGCATTGCCTTATGCAATGTCTAGATCGCGTTCTTATTAGAATAAAATAACGTCAGGATCTAATCAGCATTAAGTTTCACTTGCAGTAAAATAGAAGGTCGAGTTAGGTTACATTCGTTCCTAATTCGACCTTTTACTTTCGATTACTCTCCTAGCCCGACCCGCTCCAATCTAGAGCCGACTTCACAGTACCCATTCCATTTATCTTGCTTGCTCCTAAATCTTACTCCCATTAGCATCTGCTACTCACTGTGTAACCTCAAAGAAAAGAGACTACTCCAGAAGTAGAATCTTCTACTCCAGAAACAGCCCCTTCGATCACTAGCTCACTTTTATTGTAACCGTTAGATCGAATCCTCTAGTTTGGATTAATGTCCAGGTCCCTCACCATACTTTTCTTCCTCTTCAAATGAAACGCCATTTTTAATTTTTTGCAGCATTTCATTCCCTTTGGTTTCCCATTCGGCCAACGCGTTCTGCGTTGATTTTTTGCCAGTAATCACTTCATTGAACATTTGGGAACCTAAATAATCAACACGGTACAAGTCTTGTTTGCTAGTATACAATTCAATTAACTTTTGATTGGGAGGGATAATAAATTTACCACTAAAGAATGCAGAGACATTGTAATTGGAGCCTGCAGCCGGCTTAATATGGGATTTGCGTGTTACCATGTCATAACTGGTGCCGCGACTACGAACTTTCGCCCAAGTATCTCCATTCACGTAGCGGATAAAGTCCCAAGCATCTTCAGCATTCGGTGCTTTGGCATTAATGGCAAAGATGTCATTAATCTTGACCAAGCCAGTTACATTAGGAGCCTCAGCGTGAAATGGCATTGACACGACATCCCATTCAAATGGCTTAAAGTTCTTAATTTTACCTGCATTTTTCATAGCGCTAATCAGATCATTATGCATATAATGCAATTCTGTAGTCGTCATTGCCAATCTTCCAGACAAAAATAAATCATAAGCGAATGGCCCCTCATTTTGCTGCGGGTTCTCCATATTCCATGCTTCTTGTCCTGGGACTATTTTATCTTTATATAATTTGGCGGTTCTTTCCCACACCTGTGACCATTTATCCGAGTTAACCAACATTTTCTCTGCTTTACTATCAAATACTTGCAACTGAAGCGGATTAATGTACGCATTATTTATGTCAGTGAAAATGTCGCCATTGTAAGGATTAAAGGCCAATCCGTATTTACGATCCTTTCCCTCACCTTTACTTACACGCTCTGCTAATGTAAATACCTCATCCCAAGTCATCCCGTCCTTAGGAAACTCTACACCCGCATCTTGGAATAGTTTCTTATTATAAAGCAACACACCGGAACTGAACGTAGGTGACAAGCCGTATATACTTCCATTTCCCATATCTTTGATAGCATCATATACCACAGGTACGAGGTCAGAAGTTTCAAATTTGTCCTGCACCATGCGTTCATCCAGCTTCGCTAACTTCCCATCTTTGGCCATTTGCCCGAAACTGTTAGTATCCGTAATGACTACATCAACAGCATTAGCTCCTTCTAGCAGTTTGCTCCAGGCTTCTTTAGCCGATGGCATTTTCTTCTTTGGATCATATTCCTCATATCTCTGATCGTCATAGTTTATAGTAGGAACGAGCTCAATGCGGACATTCGGGTTAGCCATTTCAAACGTATCAACATATTGCTGCCTGATCGTAGCATCATTTGCAAAGCCTGATTGAAAACCGATACGCAAAATCCGTTCTTGACCTGGTGGCACTACCTCTTCTTGCTTCGTACATGCTGCTAGCAGCGGTACAATCAGGGTAAATGTTAATGTGAACATTAACATTTTATGTCCCCATCCTTGTTTCATCTCTTTCACTCCTCCTCAATCTTCCTAGGATACGCATATTGTTTCATTGAATTGTGTGAATGTTGCCTCTTTGTCTTTTGTATTCTCGCTTACCTACTTTACCAAGGAATTCCTTTTTATTGGTTACATAAATATAAAAAATAAGGGTGTCCTTTGTCATAATTATGACGTAGAAACACCCTTATTACATGTGGCCTCTTAGTAGCCTGCTTCTAAGTTTACTTCGTTTATTAACGACTCTCTGGACATATAACGGCTTACATTGTCTATAAAAATAGCTGTGCAGCGATCATTATACCGTTTGGATATCGCAGACACATGCGGGGTAATGACACAGTTGTCCAACTTCCACAAAGGCGAATCCTGCGGCAACGGCTCCACTTGAAACACATCTAAATACGCACGTTTGAACTGCTTTTCTTCCAAGGCATGAATAAGATCCCGTTCTACGACAAGGTCTCCTCTGCCTAAATTCAAGAGCACCGCTTCTTGTTTAAGCTGTTGCAGCCTAGCAGCACCCAACCAATTTTCGGTTTCACGAGTCAATGGAGCAATAAGAATCAAATAATCAGCTTCATTCAATGGGAGCTCTTCGGCATCAAATTGGTAGATGCAATCAAAGTGTTCCGCTTGTTTTCCTGAGCGATTAATACCCACTGTCCTCATCCCAAACACCTTGCATCGAGCTGCTATTTCTTGCCCAATAGCCCCTGTTCCTAGCAAGCAGACCGTCTTCCCTTCCAATTCCTCGAAACGAATCTTGCTGTTCCACTCGTTGCGTTGCTGCTGTTCATAAAGCGTTAGAAGCTGTTTGGCTTCTTGCAGCATGAGTCCAAATGCGAACTCGGCCATAGGCACTTTGTGAGCACCACGAGCATTTGTTACCCTAATATTTCGATTTGCTATAGAAGATAACGGCAACGCATCTACGCCAGAACTGAACACTTGGATCCACTTTAAGTTAGGCATTTTACGCAAAAGGTCCTCTGTTATACCCGTCGAATAGCTAATAAGCACTTCTGTAATTTGCAGCTGTTCATCAGAAATATCCATCAACGAGCGGCAAGTATGAATGTTTATATGTGGATTACGAGATAATAACCCCTCTATTTGATCTTCTTTCAAAAGAATGGTAGTAAGTATATTCACAATTTGTTCTCCTTTCACAGTCAATCTCCAGCTATATCTTTCAGCGTATCATATCAAGTAGAAATATTGATAGTTCATCTGTCTATAAATCTGTACATCATCACGATTATAATAAAACACGCATGCGCGAGCCCTTTTTACCGGACATCTGCATGCGTGTTGGTCGCGCTGTTTCGTTTGGTTATGCTGTTGAAACTAATACGAGCGAGAACCCAATATAATAATCCTCCACCCATGTAGGCGATAACATCCCAAGGATCTGAAACACCCCGATGATATAGTGGCGTTACATACTCCCAAAACAAACCCACAACAAATGTAAAACTAATAATTCGCCAGACACTGTATAAACTCAAACGAGCCTGCCCACCTACTGCACTAACCAAATTTGCGAATGCAACAATAAGGAGACCCCCGATCACATCATTAAAATGGCTATTCAAGAAATAAGAATCCAAGCTTGGCTTCATAACTTTATTATTCAGTATATATAATAAAATGGCTATTGTCCCAATAACGAAATTTATTCGAATGACATGATTAAAATAGCGAGAATAACAGCCCCTACTACACCCCAAAAAGTAATTCCTCCTCCTTTTTTTGCTTGTAAAGGTTGACCACAGCTTGGACAAGATTCTGCCTGGCTCGATATTCTGTGACCACATGCTGGACATTGTGTAAGATACATTTTGTCACTCCTTATGTGTGTTTATGATGTTATATCCTATTTAATAGGACGCAACTATTATACCATCCCCCTCAATTACAAACCATAATTTAGGTTATATATACATTGTTTTTACGAGAATAAAAATAAAAAACGCTCATCCAGCATGTTTCATGCTTAATGAACGCTCCTATTTGTATGAACATTAACGATTGTCATTCAACTATGCACATTTACGAATTACGCGGTAACCGTAAAAATAATCAATCATCATAACAAATTACGGTTCTAACCGCGAGGCGATTTGACGATCAACATAAGAATTGATGGATGTAATGATTACGGCAATGGCTGGCACAGCAACAAACATGCCCATTATGCCGAATAACCCTCCACCAACAAATACTGCCAGGATGATCCACAATGGGCCCACCCCTACTTTGCCGCCCATAATCTTCGGATTGATATAATACGCGTCCATTTGCTGTACAGCAAATATGAATAGTGTCGCCCACAATGCCTTTGAAGGATCTACCATTAACAATATAAACCCACAAGCCAGCATACCAACAAAAGGACCAACATACGGAATTACATTGGTTATCATGACGATCAAAGCGATTAGCAGTGCAAACGGCGTGCCCATTAAAAACAAACCGATAAATACAATAGTACCAATGACTAATGCGTCCAGTATTAATCCTACAAAATACTGCGAGAACACGCGATCCACGCTTTTAATGTATTCAATAACACCTTTCGCACGCTTATCACTCATGAAGCCGTGCAGAAGTTTCTGCGAACCAGCTGTAAACTTCTCTTTGTCCACCAACAAATAGGCAGATACAATCAACCCAATGACTAAATTTAACAAGATGGAAGAGAACGAAACAATTCCACTCACGAGCATGTTCAGATTACTCTGAATGATTTGTCCAATTTTAGTCGTTTTCGTTTTTAAATACGCCTCTACTTCTGTACCAATGCCAGATTGGATAAACCAATCGGTCTCGAACACATTAGTCCGCATCCATTTCTCAATGTCAACAAGAAACTTAGGTAACGCTTGTACTAAGCTCGATATGCTGCCAATTACAGTAGGTATAACAATGGTCAAACCAAGAACGATGGTACCTAGCACTACGGCATACACAATCAACATGCTGAATGCACGTTTAAACCGTAGCTTTGCTAATACGGTACGTTCCAACCAATTAATGAGGGGCCTTAGCAAGTAGGCAATTAAAAACGCAATAAAGAAAGGGGTAAGCAATGAAAGTATGGTCTGAAACCATTTCCACACATGCTCAGCGTTATCAATTACCTTGTACAACAAAAGAAAAATGATAAACAGCCCAATATAATACAATGTCTTACGATCTTTAAACATGACATGCTCCTCGTTCCTGATGTTCGGTCCTCTGATACGAATGATCATAAGACTCCTCCTATTTAATCTACCTAAAATCAGAGCCAAATGCAAAAGGAGGAACCTCTTCATTAGCAGCTGTTCATTTTACCACTTTTGAATAAGAACAGAAATTAGATACAAAAAAAGACTGCTATCGCTCAAGGAAATATCCCCCTATGATGCAGCCTCCACGTACTATATATTTTTATTGTTCGTTGTTACTGCTGGTTTCTGCTTGACAGTCATCGATATCGTCTGTTTCCATACCCACTCAAACGGCCCTAGCTTGAAGTAACGCAGCCATACATGGGAGAAAATGATCAGAATGACCACGATAAGCAACCACATTGCGATAGGGAACCATGCATAATGCTCTTTACTGAATCCATGTAAATTTAATCCCCAACCATAGAATATAATCGACGCGAGAATATTTTGCATGATATAACAACTCAATGCCATTTTACCGACCTTTTCAATCCGAGCAGCAAGCCAGTTATCTTCCCGCTTCTCCATAAGCTTCGCAATAAGCGCCATATAGCCAAGTGCGAGCAGTGGTGCGAACAAGTAGCGCTGAGACATTGCAAACAGTTCCGGACTCACGAGCACAAGCAAATGCAGTGGTCCACCTACTCCAACACCCCAGATTAACATTTTACGGCGAATTACTTTGCCCTTTTCATCAACAGCGAATGCGCCAGAACGCATTAACATAACACCAGTTAAGAAGAGGAGAATGTTCATTGGAATAATAAATATCGCTTCAGCACGGAAGATTAGGAAATTATCAAGTCGGTACAGAACCTGCTCCCACCAAGTTCCAGTCGTGTATACAATTGTGTTCGTATCGCCCATAGCAGCTTCTCCGCTCGAAATAGCCATTGTCAACATGACCATGAATGCGACATGAATGCTTCCAGCAATACTCATCGCCCATTTGATCACTTTCGTGCTCCGCTTCACGATATAAGCAACTATGATAGCAGTCACTGCATAACTCATCAATACGTCATATTCCATTACGAGAATAAAATGAATGAGTCCATCTAAAAACAGCAAGAACGAACTCCAAACATAAATGCCCGGCCACGGACGAAGCTGCCTCTCCGCTTGGCGCCGCTTAATTTCTAACCCGACACCGAACAGAATCGTCAGCATCCCTAAAAACTTGCCATTCACAAGCAGCATTAATAGCGCCTGCACCATTGCCTCTGCACTAGACCAGAAAGGATTTTCTGCTTGACCTACGAGGAAGTCGATATCGCCTACTGAAGCAAACACCCAAATATTCGTTCCTAACGTTCCAATGATGGCGAATCCTCTCAAGATGTCAAGTAATCGAATTCGCTGCATTACTCCACTCCTCCTATTTATCTCAATCTATTATGTCAAGCCATCTTAGATCGGCTTCCAGGTGCAGAAGGCCGCCCTCGACAAGCCAGATCATATCTTTATCATTCTGCTCATCTAAGCTGTTCTTGAATTGGGTAAGGCTCAATATTTCTTTAATGACGAGGCTGCGCTGCTGCTTAATCATCTCTTGAACGGCCTCAAAGCCTATTCTTCTGGCACATAAAATTTTGAAAAAGAACTCATCTCGAAGCAAAGATCGCTCCACGGGCTGCAGCAGCCAATTACTTAGCTCTACGCGGCCAGCTTCTGTAATCTGGTACTGCTTGCGATCCTTTGCATCTTCTCCCAACGTCTCTACGAACTCATCTCTAACGAGCCGATCGAGTGTTGTATACACTTGTCCCGTGTTCAGCTGCCACTTTTGATAGACGAGCTCATCGAACTGTGTTTTAATCTCGTATCCATGTCTCGGTTTACTATAAACAAGTCCTAGAATGGCATGCTTCACAGACATTTGACCACCACTTTTGCGATATAATATCAATCACTTGCTCGTATGCTATTCGTACTTCATGGCGTAAGTAATACTCCATTTGACTGCTCGATATGCTGGGAGCAAGCACGCTAACAAGGATATCCCAATTCCTGTGACACCAGCAATGAATACATCTTTCCAGGGAACGATGAACTGAAGGGGAAGATGAAGATAATATCCTTGAATCACCGTTAAATACATGGAGCCCAATCCAGCGAAAATACCGATTACAGCCGCTATCGCACCGATTATGAATGCTTTACTCAGCAGCAGCTTCACAATTTGCCAACGAGTATACCCTACAGCTCTCATCATCCCTAGCTCTCGGGCATATTCGACTGTGTTCATGAACATTGTGTTTGTAATCCCAATTGCCGCAATGAAGATGCTCAAATAAACGACGAGATTAATAATGCCAAATGTCTTCTGCAATTGTTGCTGGGACAAGAACATGATGTCACTCATCGTCTCTATACTTTTAATTGGCATATCGTGTTTTGCTAGCAGGGTATCTTTTAATTCCGTTGGAGTATGCGTTTCAAGAATCGCCATATTGTGATAAGGAAGTCCAATAGACTCTTCCAACGTACGCTGCGAGACGAATCCATTATTGTTCGCCATTCCCCAACCGACAGTTCCTACGACAATGAGTTCTTTTATCCCATTTGGGGTTTCTAATTCAAAGGTATCACCCTTTTTGCCACCCCACTCCCGATATACTTCTGCATCGAGCACGATGGTATTCGGGCTCTCTAATAATTGTGTATATTGAGCCAATTCACTCGTTAAATCTTGATTCACAATAAATGATTGTTCAGCGCTATTTAATTCCAGCATGCGAGATGTATGTTCATGCTTCCAGGGCAGAAAATAGCTTGCATACGTAGTCACTTGACGGACACCCTGCATTTGCCGCAATTCTTGCTTATGCTGACTTGAAATCGCATTTGCATATTTCACCGTAACGACAGGCATAACTGACGACTGTTCCAGGTTACTATAGAAAGAACTTCCTAGTGCACTAATATAAATAAGCATCGTAATTCCGAAACTCAAAATTGTGGACGACATCGTAAAATAGTGACTTGTGCGCATCATTTGTTTCGAAGCCACGCTGCCTTCTCTGCCAAATATGAATCGATTCAGCGGAGTTATTAGCCAGTGAACGCCTCGAAACAAATAAGGGAAAATAAGTGCTAATCCTATGAACAAAGGTAGAAATGTTATCATGTGCGTAATAAAGAAACTACCGATAATACAAAGGAGACCAGCTATTAACGTAATTTTTCCATTCGTTCTATCTATTTTGTTATCCATCCGTCGCAGTACGTAGGATACCGATGTTTCACTTGCTTTTGCCACAGGACTCCACACTGCAATAACAGGCAGTAAAATACCTGCCATCAAAGATAAAATGATTGCCTCATTCCAAACCATTTCATAGGGTAAAGCATTGCCGAATACATTTAGCAGCATTTCTTGCAACTGATAAGCAAGTACAGCTCCTACCCCGACCCCAATGATGCTTCCGATAAAGGTAAGCAGCACAACTTCCCTCAAAATATGTGCTTTAATTTGGAATGAGGTGTAGCCAACTGCTTTCATAATTGAAAATTCTCTTCTTCGTTCAGTGACATTAATATAAATGGTGCTGTACATGATAAATGATCCAATGAGTAGACCAAGTCCACCGATTACATACAACGCTTGGTATAACTCTCCCAATCCACGAACAGCTAACTGCGTATCTGCAACAGATCGCTGCACGTACAGCGTAGAATCACTAGCTATCGATTGTTGAAGATTTTTATTGATTTGATCAGGAGAGACCGACTTATCGCTTCTCAGCATAACCGTGTGAACTTGTTCATCCGCATTGCCTAGCTGTTGAGTAACAGCAAGTGGTACGAAGACGTCTACCGGATACAAACGGTCACTCGCTTGCCTTGAGTTATTTAGCTGCGATGTGTTTTCAATAATTGCTGCTATTTCCAAGTAAGGAGAGGAATTCGGCGATGGCGACTTAAGATAAATGCGATCCCCAACACCAACTCCCCATAGTTGCGAAGTAACTTGATCCACAACAAGCCCGCTAGATGTGAATTGTCCCTCAAGTACTTTCAGATCAAGAATAGGACTCGCTAGATCACTAACGCCAATGAACCGAATATTTTCAAAGAGAGCTTCTTTCTTATTTCCTTCTATTCGTTCAAGCGGACGGACAAACGCGATTTCTGCAACTGCGGATTCAACTCCATGAGTAGCTTGCAGCTCTTTAATCCAGCGTTCGTCGAATGTCCCCTCATTACTCGATACAAACCAATCAAAACGCCCATAAGCATCCACAGTGAAAGAGTGAATCCAGTTATTCGTTGTTTTTACCATGCTAATGGTCGCGAGCGTAGAAGCTACGCCAATTACAATAGCTAAAATCGTTAATATAGAACGAACTCTTTTATCTTTTATATTCCGCCAGGAAACTCGCCAGGATTGCATCTGTATCGCCCTCCTCGCGCGTAGTATCAGAGTGGACGCTACCATCCTTAATCATAATGACTCGATCAGCATAACCAGCGGCTAATATGTCGTGCGTAACCATAATAATCGTGTGCCGCTCTTCTTTATGAAGTTTAGTAAGAAGCTGTAAAATTTCAGTCCCACGCTTGCGATCCAAGTTACCCGTAGGCTCATCAGCCAACAGAAAACGAGGATTTGCGGCCAAGGCGCGGGCAATCGCAACACGCTGCTGCTGCCCGCCACTTAGTACATTAGGAAATTCCCGTGCTTTATTTTCTAATCCCATTAATGCGAGCAGCTTGAGTACTCGTGTTTTGATTTCAAGTCGAGAGACATTATCTGCTTCCAATGGCAGTCCCACATTTTCTTCAACAGTCAGCGTTGAAATAAGCTGATAGTCTTGGAAAACGAAGCCTACATTGCGTCTTCGGAACAACGTTCGATCCTTCTCCGACAACTGATGCATGGCGATATCATCAATGAGAACCTCACCTTCCGTTGGGAGATCGAGCCCGCCAATGAGTTGAAGTAAGGTACTTTTTCCAGCCCCGCTTGGACCCATTATCGCGACGAATTCGCCTTTTTGAATTTCAATATTAAGTTGATGTAGAGCGTGAAATGGCTCTTTGCCATTCAAAAATGTTTTCGTTACCTGTCGAGCAACAATCATTGTATTCAACTCCTGACTATTCTCCGGCTTAATATTGGGTAGTATTCTAAAGGTTATTAACAGGCGCGACGCATAAACTCTAACCCAGCAGCTTAAGCGCGACAACAGCCCCGATAATTCCAAATATAAATAACATTCGTAACAAATTTCGCGGTTCTTTAAACAGAAGCATGCCTACAATCGCTCCGCCTACCGTTCCAATTCCAGTCCATACCGCATAGGCAGTCGATAGCGGAATCGTCTTCATTGCCTCTAACAAAAAAGCAAAACTTATTAAAAATCCGCCAATAAGAATGACATTATTCATAAAGTTGTCTTTCTCAGCAGTCTTCTTTATTCCGATAATTCCAATTACTTCGAAGCATCCCGCTATAATTAAATACATCCACGGCATTATCCTTCACTTCCTTTACTCGTTACTTTGAGCCCGACAATACATAACAGAAGGAATAAAATAATGCCAACTCTAGCAAAGCTAATCCCGTTAGAAGCAACTGCCTCTACCACCACTGTGCCAACTGTACCAATACCAGCAAAAACAGCGTATACCGTACCAACAGGAAGTACGGAGGTCGCTTTAATAATGAGATCAAAGCTGATGATTAAGGAGATTATAACTGCGAACATGGGGACTGATTCGTACTTGAAGCCTGAGGCCCACACGATCTCTAATGCTCCCGCTATCAGTACGTAAAGCCATGCAAGGTTTGTAGATAAACTTTTTTTGTTACTCACTCTCACACCCCACCCATCTGAACGATTAGAACTATATACTGAGTATCTATATACTGAGTATATGAATTTATTGGAAAAATGCAACAGGATTTTTTCAAGTTCTTTACATTTGTGTCCGTAAGCTATGTTCTTCTGGCCCGATTTACGTTCTAATCCTTCTTGTATCAATGGATAATGAATTCGTTTAGAGCGTGTAACAACAGTCATCATCGTACAACGCCCCTGTGTATATTATGTGTCTTCATATAATTAACGCATTTAAGTTTACATAATAAAAAATATGTTAATGTTATGGACGTAAAAAAACGCCCCTTATCTGAGGGACGTTGTGCCTAACACTTTATCTACTTTAATTGTTTACTTCTTACTTTCCGCGAATTTGTTCAACTTTTGTTCCGTGCTTATCATAGCAGTAAGTAGTACCTCACTCCGACTAACTTGATCTCTTCTAAAATAGAGACAGCGCAAAACATTTTTGCTATTTACGCGGGCAATTACTTGTTGACGGCTTCTTGGCAAGTCGACGCATTGCGCTAAACCATTTATCCAATGCACCACGTCCTGTAGTGGAATAAATTCTTTCTCAATTATGACATCAACAATGGTTGCAATTCGCTCGTCTTCTTCTTCATTAAAGATATGTATCCCGTTATACAACATGGATTGTATCGCAGCAAGCACCTCAACTTGTACAGCTGCATCGCTTTCCGAACATTGGACAAGTTCAACTAACATATCTGCACCATGGGCAGCACTGTGAGCCCAACCGCCATCTTCTAAGTATCCGCGAAGATCTTTCTCCTCCTTGTAATAACGAAGGATTTCATCCTTTAGATGCTGGAATTCTGTGAGATCTAGAAATGGCTGTTGTCTATGTCGACGCACAATTAATACGATAGCAAGCGCAGTGAACGTCCTTGTAAATACGGATTGATCATTCTGGCTTCCAATTGCGTAGAATAAGTGCTCTTCATTTAGCAGCACCGCTAAAAGACTGCGCAGTTCTGCTTCGGAAAGCTTATTCTTCTCATGAATCCAAGTATAAAATGTCGGATAGATCAGATTGTCGCGCAATTCAGGATCTGGATCCCCAATGTATTTCAGCATGAGTGGAATGAAATCTTGAAGCTGCTCCCCTTCGCGCAGCTGATATTGCTCCTTCTCGATTCGTTGTAGATCTAGCATAAATTTCGCTCTAATGTCGTTCACTTTTCCATCCCCTTTAACAAGATTAAGATTTCGTCTATAACAATATGTGGTTCATTATGATGAATATAGTGCCCGCTGTGAGCTGCAATGCGAAATGTATTTGCTTCTGATGTTGATAGATGCCGCACATCTTGTTGCAGCTTCTGTTCGATCTCTAGTATTGCTTGATTAGGCCAATCACCCTCACCGATATCCGGCAAGCCTCTTGTAATAATAGAAAGAGGGATATCATGTAAGCAGCAATGCTCTACGATTTGCTTATAACTCTGTACCTTATCGATCTTCTCGCTGTTCAACAATGGATTTTCGTAATATTCTCGATTTCCTTGAATCATCTTTTCAGGCAGTACTTTCTCATAAGCAAGCTCTTTATACGCTGGTGCAGCATCTACGAGAACGATGCCAGCAATAAGTTGTGGATGGAGGCTTGCGTACAATCTAGCAACTAAACCTCCAAATGAATGTCCTACCAGTATGTATGGTGGTTCGACACGAAGCTCAACTAATAGCCGAGATAGCTCCTCCGTTAGTTCAAGACATGTCCTTGGGCCTGCAGCAGGCTGACTTCTGCCCAATCCTGCTCTATCATAAGAGAAGGTCGAAGTTTCCTGAGATATACGGTCTTGAATTTCACTCCACGTTTCGCAGCTATCGCCTAGTCCCGCTTGATATCTTCTTGTTCTACCGATAACAACCATCTCTATCATTTTGCTGTACTTCAATAAAATTGTCAATTTATCCCTAACTTATTTCTGTTGATTACATTCCATAACTGCCCTTGATTTACTTTCCAATGATTGGCCTTACAATCGACAGTTAACGAAAGTATAACTCCTGCCAAACATGTGGTAACATGAATATTAGCAAGAATGACATCAAGAGTTACGCTTTAGAAATAGAAAGGATGTGTAGCAATGCAATATCGCAGACTAGGTAGAACAGAACTTAATGTATCTGCTATTGGAATCGGTACTTGGCAATTTGGTGGTGAATGGGGCCATGCGTATACCCAAGACGAGGCAGATCGAGTATTACATACAGCAAAAGAAGAAGGCATTAATTTTATTGATACGGCTGAATGTTATGGAGATCATTTGTCCGAGTCCCTAATCGGAAACTTTTTAGCTCATGATAAACGTGAAGACTGGGTCGTTGCAACGAAGTTCGGTCATCAATTCCACTCTCATTTGAATCGGACAGATCGATTCGATGCGGAACATGTGCTAACACAGTTGGACAAATCACTTCTCGCGTTAAAGACAGACTACATTGATCTATATCAATTCCATTCTGGAAGCGATGAAGCCTTTGATCAAGATGATCTTTGGACAATGCTGAGCAAGCAAGTTGACGCAGGGAAAATTAGACACCTTGGCATCTCTTTAAACAAGAGCAACAGCATGCATCAAACGACACGTGCCCGTTCCGTTGGTGCCAGCACGATTCAAATTGTTTACAACCGCCTAGAGCGTCAACCAGAACAAGAGGTATTCCCTGCGTCTGAGGCAGATGATCTTGGTGTGCTTGCACGTGTCCCACTTGCGAGTGGTTTCTTAAGCGGAAAGTACAAACCGGGAGTAACGTTTGCTGACAACGATGTAAGAAAACGCAATGAAGGAATTGAACTAGACGAAACACTAAAACAGGTTGAGTTCATCCAACAAAATGAAGTTCCGGCGGATGTTCCAATGGCACAATGGGCGTTGGCTTGGTGTCTTCGTCACCCTGCTGTCGCTTCTGTTATCCCAGGCTGCAAAGATGAAGCCCAAGTTCGCAGCAACGCTCAAGCTGCTACCTTGCTGGATGCGGATCATCCATTAGTTATTAATAAATAGTATGAGATACACGAATAGACCGGTTCCATGGAACCGGTCTACTTTAGGTCGCTCACTTTTACCATGTGGAGAAAATCCTGTTCGTATATAATTCCCTCTTTTTCTATGCACGTGCTCAGCTCTGTTTCAAGCATTGCTCGTACTACCTCAAACAGAGAAGAAAAGAAATCATTCAGCATGAGCCGGGATGTATCTCTTATACACGGCATGAAGTATAAGTAGAAGAAAAATTGGGACGATCCATACAAGGAAAGAATATTGGAGGATATATTGTAGGGAGAGGTCAGGAATAGGAATGAATTGATTGGTTTCAAGATTCACCCATAGAAATAAGCGAACCGTCAGATCATGTGTTGCTTGCATAATAATAGCGATAGCTGCAGGCTGCCATGTACGATATTTTCGTAACAAATACACGCTCATGATAATATTAATAACAACAATGAGATATAAAGAAAACAAAAAGCTGATATATGCAATAATCGCACTGCTAAAGAGCGCAGCATAGGCATGATGCTTACGCAAACTATGCGCGACGACTGTTAATAAGCAAGACCAGCCAGTTAACATCAATAGCAACACAACCCATGGTATTGACACAGCACTGATGAGCGGCAGTAGATAAGAAGTCAATCCAAAATGACCGTGAAACACAAGAAACAGTACGATGTTAAATCCAATAAACGTCATAATCAATGCCCATAACGGAGTCCGTTTGCTCGTTCGCTCTCGAAGAATAGGGTCACATTGTATCATTTCAACGGCTTTAGCAGCACTCTCTTCTACACTGTAACCGCGAATGGTATAGTCACGGGATAACGTATATAGCTGTTTCTTTGTTCTCAGTATGAGCGAAGAAGACTCTTCTGAGGAACCCAGCCGCTGAGATAACCGCTCCAAGTATCGTTCAATAACCTCCATCGTTTGCCCCTTCCTGTTCTAAAATCGCTCGTGTAGTCAAATGTAACATATATCTCCCATTATTGGGAAGGTAATCATGACATATTTCTACAAAATTCTGCATATATGCATACACAAGTCGATCCAATAGCTTCAACAGGACGAACATAGAGAGTGAATCAATACGTTTCATTATACGACAATAGCTATTTCTTGTTCAACGGACACAGGCCATCTGTGCAGTGCCCTACTGGGATAATCATTCTGCCTCCGGCAATCCAACCATAAAGCTTTTTCCCAACTGCTGTCCTAGCCAGCAACGCAAGCACTGGGTACAACGGCCATAATGGAGGCACCAACTTAGCAATGGATGCAACCGCATAAATTCCCGATTGAACGGAGTTCGATGCAACCCATTTAACATGCAGCTCCTTCTCTATCTGCTCCATGCTTACACCATACTGCTCTAACGCGACTATAAGCTCCGGCTCACGTATCGATACAAACTGAAGGGATTTGAACCAATCCAGCTTTAACAGTCGCTTATGAATTTGTTGGCACAAAGGACACCAACTGTCATACCATACTTCCAGCTTCTCCGTGCGATTGGTATTCATAAGGACTACCCCTTTCTTATTAAAGATCAGCCTGAGCACAATATAATAACGATATGAGGTTAACCAGATACATAGTTACATATAATTTATTATGTAAACATGTTGCTATACTTACTTTATCACTTACCATATCTTATGCACTACCCGCATCAGGAAATGTTAACTTTCATCGCTCGATATCGACTAGCTATTTACAGTATAAAAAATTGACAGTCATCTACTTTTTATCACTTCATTCTTAACAACGGCTTGCTTATATTCTTGCGCATAAACAAAAAGAGACCTATCTGTAGATAGACAGGTCTCTAGCACTGCATGCATCAAATAGAAAATTAGAATATATCGTTAGCGTCTTACATATAAAAGTTTCTTTTACTCAATCAAACCTGCTGTAAACATAGCGAGATCAAGATGTGCAGCGGCAATTCGAGTGCGTTCTTCGTCACCCAACGTGCTCAATTGTTCTATCGCCGACTTCATATTTCCGATATTTTCTTTTACAGCATCTAATTCCACATGTTTAAACACTTTTAAACCTGCCTCTAGATCAAACAAGGGTAGCTTATAGTATGCAACAATATCCTGGGATAACGCTCTACGCTGATCACTGCTCAGCCCATTCACATATTCCAGATTCCCATATTTCGAGTGGAATTCATTATTGAATTTCGTAAGCAGCACATGATAGTCCGACTTCCACTTTTCTAGAGCAGTATGTTCTTTCTCTTTCTCGTCTTGCAGTCGTTTCTCTGCTTCTTGTTGTTGCTTCGCTTCTAATTCTCTCTGTTTTTCACCTTCTAGGAATTCTTCATAGCCTCCCTCTTTGAGGTCATGCCATACTTTCTCATATGGATCGATCCACACACCATGAATTTTATAGATCAGCTTTTCCGTATCCACCCCGTTGGCTTTCGCAATGCTTGCCGCAGACAATGCTTCAGGATACATTTTAACCTCATATAATTTTTGAGCGGCTGCTGCAAAATCTTCTGGCGTATAAATGGTAGTAAGTGCTGCTGCTTTATTTTTAGATAACAAATAGTTGAATCGTTTGTTGAACTTGCCTTTATCCTCTTGTTCGAGAACATAATCAAGTAACCAATAGTTGTATTGGCTCGTTTGCAGCAACTGTTTGTTCCACTTATCTTTATTTGCTTTAAATATGTTCATGCCTGTCGAATGATGTAACTGGTCAAAATGCATCACCATTTGTGCAAGCACTTCTGGCTTTTTGGTCCCACCCTTAGCATTGTAGTGCTTTAGGATAGAGCTTACCCAGTGGTCAGCAGAATTTTTGAGTTCTTTCTGACGCGCGCGTACATTTGCCTCAGCCTTCGCAACTACTTTCTTACGCGCCGCAATGTTGTTCTGAATCGCTTTAGAAGGAGGTCCGAAGTAGAATATCCCTACTTTTTGATTATAAAGACCATATCCCGTGCCCTTCTTAATAAAATAATGCTCACCATAATAGCGATCCCCTGTCATATTGCTTTTATCAGGATTTGTGATGACGATGTTGTTACTGTCGCTTAAATGACCTTCGCGACGGCTGCTGCGTGAGGTTGCGGTTCCCCATACTGTCGTCTGCTTGAAGCCATGTCTTAACTCTCCTGCGATGTCGTAGCGGTTTTCATCAATCGCTGCCTGCAATTTTTCCAGCGAAGCCTCATATTCACGGGTTGCTTTATTAAGGTTGCTCTCTCTTTGCTTCATTGTTTGCTTCATGCTGTTATCGATAGCAATTTTGTCAGTAACAAATGACGAAGTATGGCTCACATATTTGGTCTTCGCATTTACGATCTTCTCAAGTATCTCCATCGATACGTATACATTTCCTTTGTGACTTATGACAGGATGTTTTACAGATATCGACTTACCGTTAAGCGAAATAGTCTTGCTGCCTACTATCATCTCTAGCTGTTGGTTCTCCAGGTCTTGCATTAATGTTTTCGAACTAACATCATACGTTAATCTCATCGGTATAGCTTCATTTGCGATATGGTGGGTTACATACAGCATTTTATCCTTCGATATGTAAGAATCATTGCCTATTAAAAAGGTAAAGCGCTTGTTCCACTCCAATACATTGTTCTCATGTACGATAATCGACGCTGATTGCGACGGATTGGCAGCTGCCACACGACTGTCTAACGCGAACGTACATAACATGATGATGGTCACCAAGCTTGCCAGCCAAGACTTTCTTCTCAAGTTAACCCCTCCGTAATATCTTATAATCTAGGAAAATAGAACCACCCTTTATCATACCACATGTTGGGAAACAGAGAGGATTAAAATGTTAGATTCAGTGTTAAAACATATATTATATACATAATTATTATTATGTTAACATAATGAAATGAATAGTTGATATTGTTGAAGGACATCTTCAAAGTATTTATTAGGAGTGCAGCATATATTCACTAGTAATCAATAAATATTTTTTTAATCTCTATTTGACGGGTACATAAGCAAGGAGTTGTTCTTTTATAGAGCCGATTTTATTCAAACTTCTCAATCCAGTTTTCAAGATCTTGATTAACATGAAGATACTCTTCATGACTAATTTTTATATCAATACCAGATACAAAGTAATTCCCACAATTTTTCATCCGTAATATTAGGTTGGTCCTGCATTACATACTCCGATGCCCAATCCGAAACTTCTTCTCTTTCTAACTTTCCATCTAAAATCATTTTTAATTTATAAATTATATGTTCAGTTGTTGGAGTGCCCATTTTCTCACCGCTCCCAATATATTTTCCGTTTAATTACAATTGAAACACATGATTCCTTTAATCAACTTGCTATTTTTATGCAATTAAACTCTATTATTCTCCATATTCACGTGCTTAATCAATCAAATAAAACAACGTTCTTAATCCTCATCTATTTATCAATACTATGACTAACAAAAACCCGTAAGAGTCACTTTCTTAAAGTGTCTATCTTACGGGTTACAGTTTATCGCCTATTAAAGTCTTAAAGTTAACTTTCCTCAATTGAGCATTACAATCCCAATTTAAAGGTTTGTAACCAGAAAAGTACCATGGCATCCCCTTCTTTATCCATGCATTTCGATATTCTTCTGCATTAAACCCTTCTTCTTCATCATCTACACCATATTCAACTCCACAACATCCACAAATTTGGTAAGATGGGCTGTTATCTTCATCATATGCTGCTTCTCTTAATCCATCATATCCACATATAGGACAACTAAATTTCATTCAAAATCATCCTCTTCAGGATATACATCGGTATACTCAATATTGTTATTGATCCTCTGTTAATTTGAACAGGTTCTCATTCTTTTATAATGATCCATTCTATTTACAGCATAAGGAATTGACAAGTCTCAACTTTTTTCCATTTTATTATTAGACTCTGTATTGCCAGCACTTAAATAGGTTTTTTCTTAACTTGTAACCGGATGAAATTCATTATTAGATAACGTAATAATTATTATGTAAACTAAATGTTTGATGTATGTTTAACTACACCCAGCAAAAAGAGCTGACGATTAGCATCTCTACCGACGCAACCTTCAGCCCATAACTAACTTCCCTAGTTAGTACTAAAACTTTTCTAGTCAAATGTATAAAGTGAATGTTTTCACTTGAAAATCCATGCCTTTTATTTCTCGCATTAAGCATAATAAGCATTCATCAGTTTCTGTGTTTCTTGCTGCCCTTCTTCTTTAAGAACTCCTTGCTCTGTCCAGCAAGCGCGGCAAGTTTCTTCGGTAGCGCAAAGATGTTTGTCATCACACATGTAGCATAATTGAAGGAAGTTACGTGTTACGTTCTGCTCTTTATAGTCAAAAGTTGTGAATGTTCTCATCATTATCACTCCTCTTCTGGATTGATTTCACTATACCATGAATGTTGAATTTTATATGTGAATTAAATCACAATATTGAATCAAGAAATGTGCTCCCCCTTTTAAAGGAAAGCACATTCGTTGTTAAGGTATCAACCACATATAGATGGGAACGAATAAAATAGACGTAATGACACCTGCTAATCCCATGGCCAGACCACTAAAAGAACCCTGTTCTTCAGAATTAGCAAGACATCTTGCCGTCCCGATGCCGTGAGCTGCCGTTCCCATTGCGAGTCCGATCGACATATCATCCTGGAAGCCGAACTTTTGTAGTATTGTAATGCCAAATACACTGCCGAATAACCCAGTGCATACACTAAACACAGCCGCAAGTTCTGGTATACCGTTCAGCACCTTAGAAATCTCAATAGATATTGGAGAACTGACGGACTTTGGCAGCATACTGAGGATAATCTCTTGTACATCCGTGAGCAGCCACAAAATAAGCGCTACACTGACTATACCGATAACAGAACCGCATATAATCGAAATCATTATTGGTTTGAATTGTTTCGCAATCTGTTCCCGATGCTTGTATATAGGGACGCCTAGTGCCACAGTCGCTGGTCCAAGCAGCATAGATAGCCATTCTCCTCCAGCTGAGTAAGCTTCTAATGGAATGTCCGCTGCAACAATGATGGCAATCAACAGTCCTGCACTAATTAAAATGGGATGAATCCAAGGAAAACGCGCTTGTACGTAACGTGCCAATAAATAAGCACCGATTGTAGCAGCAATACCTGTTATAATAAGAAGTAGTTCACTAAATGTCATAGCATTCCCTCCTCTCTCTTCTCCATTGGAGAGGAAGCAGGCCCTTGAACCTGTTCAACATCGATTGACGGTTGTGATTTCCAGCGACGTGCAGACCACGCAGTAACAAGTAAGACTGCTGTCGTACTGCCGCCGATGCCAGCTAAAATGCTAAACCAGTGTTCACCTAGCAGTGGTGTAAATGCGATGATGCCTACTACATACGGAATAAAAAACAGCAGCATATGCTTCAATAGAAAATGGGCAGCTTGCTCTACCCATTCTAAGCGGACCCAACGCATATATAGGGCAAATATGAATAATAGTAAGCCTATTACATTGCCGGGCAAAGGAATATATCCAACATGCTGAAGCCATACCCCTACAAGATGAAATGCAGCTAAGATGATAAATCCGAGCAGGCCGTACATACTCCATCACCTTTCATGTTATGTATTGAACTTGTGTTGAACTTGTGCAATTTACAACATTGTTATTATACTACGATAAGGAGATTACCATGTAACTTATTTCACGATTATCACGCTATTTATGAATGACTATATAGATGAAAGAGGAGAATCACAATGATTGTTAAGACAGAGCAAGAAATCACAAGTTTGAAAAAGATAGGCCACATCGTCGCGCTGACGATTCAAGAAATGAGAAAGCATACTCGTGCTGGTGTGACAACGCGTGAATTGGATGAGATCGGTGCCCGTGTACTTGAAGAACATGGGGCATTGTCAGCACCTAAAGTAACCTATGACTTCCCAGGCTATACTTGTATTAGCGTCAACCAAGAGGTTGCACATGGCATACCAGGCGACTATGTTATCAAACCAGGAGACCTTGTCAATATTGATGTTTCCGCACAGTTGGATGGCTATTTCGCAGATGCAGGTCAATCTTTTCAAGTTGAACCTCACGATTCCAAGCTTACACAGCTATGCGATGATACTTACGAGACGATGATGAAAGTCATCTCCCAACTCAAGCATGGCGTGCGTCTGAACGAAATCGGCAAAACCATTCAGCAAGAAGCGAAGGATCGCGGCTATGCCGTTATCAACAATTTGTGCAGCCATGGTATTGGCAAAGCGCTTCATGAGTATCCTCAGCAAATATTGCCTTACTATGAAAAGGGAGATAAACGCACATTAAAGGAAGGATTGGTACTCACAATTGAACCCTTCCTATCAACGGAAGCGGACATTGTACTACAGCAAGCTGATGGTTGGACACTCAAAGTGCCTGACCAAAGTTTTGTTGCCCAATTTGAACATACGATTATCATCACGAAGGACGAACCAATCATCTTAACGGTTGTCTAATCAATATCTAAGCAAGCTAATGAATTGTAATACCGCTAAATAAAAATATGTCCCCTTACCTGAATGATGAAGGCAATGTAGTGGTGAACAGCCAACACCCGCATTAGCACAGTCACTTCAATAAGGGGACTTTTTATGTACAGTCGCTACACCTACATCCACATCGACAACTTCTGTGCCGCTTCCTCTTTCTGCTTATCACTAACATGCGTATACACCGTCGTCGTCTGAATCGATGAATGCCCGAGCATTTCCTGAACGGTTCGAATATCTGTCCCGCTGCGCACGAGCATCGTAGCAAAAGAATGCCGCAGCTTGTGGCAGGAATAAGAGCGTTTGCGCATCGTAGTTGCTTGCCCATTGTCTTGTTGGAAACGTGCAAAGGTTTGCTCCGCAATCAGCTGAATGTTACGGATCGATAGTCGTCTTCCCTGTTGAGATACAAATATCGCATCTTCTCCAGCACGTCGTGGTTGCTTACGCTCTTGCAAAGCTTTGTTCAGTTGTTGAATAACTGGCGCTGGCAGAGGTACCGTTCGCCACTTTCTCCCCTTCCCGAATACTTCGATGTAGCCTCGATCGGCTCGATAATCAGACAAGTTCAACCGATGAACTTCACTAACCCGCAAACCTGCATATGCCATCAACATCAACACAGCCATATTTCTCTCACGGTACTTCCCATCAGTTAGCTGCACGACACTTCGCAGCTCTTGCGGTTCCAAATAAACAGGCGCTCGATTCATTTCTGTCTTCGACTTCTTCACCTGAAGCGCTGGATTTGTTTCTGCCAAGTCAAATTCATTTAACGCCCGGTAGAAGCTGACAAGTGCGCAGTGCTTGCGATTGCGCGTCGAATCACTAACCCCTGCGGCTTTTACTTGTGATAAATAAGATACGATTTGCAGCTTCTTCGCATCCTGCACACGCTTACCTTGAAGGCTGCGCAAGAAACTATACAAGTCCCCGATATAATTACGCTCGGTGTAAATGGTATAACCTGCATTCGACATCCACAAACGAAAAGCTTCAATTTCTTCGGCATAATGTTCCGCTAACTCTGCTCTTGTCCAACTCTCCATACTTTTCTCCTTCCTGCTATAACTCTCTTCATCCCTATCCGAGTTAAGCTGTTTTCCCTACTATATCAACGTAAACACGCATGAAAATAACTGCATATAATCATTATTATACGCAGTTTTGGTTTATAGACGCAAATCATTTGTTTTATGAGGCGTTATACACGTTTAAAAGACCAAATTATATCCATTTTTTACTTAAATAAGAGGACTCGGAATATCCATATTTTTAAACGGACGGAATCAGATTAGGAGAAGCCCATCTCATTTAGAAAATAGAATGAATGAACACGTTAGAGTCTTTCTATAAACGTATAAGTTCCTACTATTGAAAAAGCCATAGTGCTAATCAGACATAGCACTATGGCTTGACTCATTATTGATATTCATAGGTTTGAAGCAGACTACCCTACAGTGAGGTTATGGTGATTGTAATTACAATAGTGCAAGCTGGAGTCGACATAATATTCATATCTGCTCCACCGTAGACACGCTCCAATTCTTCTTTAGATAATTCAACCAGTTTGGAACCTGCAGGATTGTTTTCATGAAGGGAAGCAAGGATTTGATCACGGTTCATGTACAACACCTCATTTTTAGTTTTTTAATTACATGTTTATATTACCAAGCGACGAATCTATTTCACACTTCGCAAACTTGCATTTTTTTACATCATACAGATGCAAACGGTTTTTCCAACGTTAATACTGACGGGACCAGATTAGGTGAAGCCAATCTCAAGTATTGATACCCTATCCCTGAAAGTCCGGTAAATAAACCTGGTACCTCAATATGCCTTGCGGCGCCTGAACGATATTTCCCAAGCTGCTTTTTCTCTTGGAGAACGTTCATTCCAATCTGATTAGCTCTTTCCACCCATTCCGGACGCTGTAAGGACATACCCGCTAAGTAGAACAACTCTGCATTTCCCAGATCACCTTGAGAAAGAGAATGATTGTATCCCATTCCTGAACGAGCCGTTGCCATTACAGCCATCTCAATTTCTTGTTGAAACACAGGATCATCCACATAGGATCGATAAAGGATGCGACTTAATCCGAACCCAAACGCTCCATGTCCCCAAGAAGCAGAGCTTTGCCCTTCTTCACTGGATCTACTTCTTAAATCTATTCCGTTTTCCTTTAAATCATCAAAAAGAGAACGATCGTAGCAAAGTGCATCAAGTCCAGTGTCTAGGTATGCTTGGTTGGAGGTGACACGATGCAGGCGGAATAGTGACCAGGCGATCCCACTTACGCCGTGAGACAACCCAACTAACGGAGCTTGTTTCACGTTATTTGCAGCCATCCAACTTGTTCCGGAAGCGGTAAGTATCTTGTTGTTTACTAAATGATCGCCAAACTTAGAGGCGAGTTGAAGCGCTTCTTCCCATTCAAATTGTTCGTAAAGGTTAAGCAGTACCTGAATAACACCGGCACTTCCTCCGAACAAGTTGTAATACTGATCGTTCTCGACTTGATTACCCATATGTTCTAGGGATTGCCTCATATAAGACATCCATCTGTCATTTTCTCCGTATATGGCCACAAGATGGATTAATGTGTGCAAAATAGAGGATTTCCCGAAATACGAACTAGATAATGCATCGGCATGAGGAGGGGCTTTAAGAATAGATTCCATTGTTTCATTTACAATGCCCACGAACTCTGTATCCTTCGTCACGTGATCCAAATAAGCAAAAAACAAGGCGATGCCGCTAAGCCCGTTGTACAAGCCATGATTCAGAGCAGACACCTGCCACTGGCCATGATAATTGGTTTCCAGTCCTATCCACGTGGCATCATCTTTACTACCCCGGATGGCTTGTTCCATCAAACGATATCCAATGTTTTTCGATTCTTTGAGGAACAGATCAGCTCGATCTTCGGGAGATACATCTAATACCTCAGCCACATTCTCATAAACTTGGCATAGAGGACTATGTATCTCTGCATTACTCGCTATCGATCCTTCGATCCATGAGATTTGTTGTTCGATCACTTCCGCAGTCAGGCTTTTGATTCGAAACATGACTTTCTCGTAACTGGATTGGGAAAAATACTCGGGTATCCTTTCACCTGAACTGGCGATGAGATCCGTGCTCCCCGGTGTAGTTGTAAAAAACGGGATATCTCCTCCCCACAAGTCTTGTTTTTCGTAACGTATATGGCGTGAATCCAGAATTGTAAACCATAAGCGGTCCAACAGCTTTTCGCGCTCAATCATATCTCTCATATAGTCAGGATGATTCGTCTCTATGACAAAATTTCCGTAATAATTAGTCGCGCGAATCACAACTCGAATCGGATCATTCTTAAATCTGGTCAATGGGCTATTTCCAGCTGTCAGCTCTTCTTTGTTATCATAGATAATCTGAATCGCTTCCCTAAAGCCTTGGATGATGGCATCCACGTAATCGTGAGCCAATATCCGTTTTCCGTTTAAATGAGGAGTGTTCTGAGAACTCACCTCTAACATAGCCTTTTTGCGGACAAAACGCATCTCATCCGTGCCGTCATTTTCAATTCGCAGAACAGGATTCGGCAGTACCTGCTTATTGGTTGCATTGGTGTTGATCCCACTAAGGTCGATGCCGCGACCATCCGCACCCTGGAAATATAAACGCGGTAGCAGTGATGTACCGATCACGGAGTTAATAATCCTATACTTTGCTTTAGTATCAGCCGTTTCTTCTATCTTCAATTCCGGACTATGGTGGAAAATCGTTTCCAAATCTATTAATCTAGGGTGTTCCCCATCTGCAATCATATTTTCGTAGTGGAAATCAGCTCCATTGAGCGCGTACAAAACAGCGAGCAGACTACCCAGCCGCTTATAGTAGTGCTCCGCTTCTTGTTCTGTCTGGCAATGGCTATGTTCAACGCATTCTTCCCATGCGTGTTCTTTCCCGTACAGAATTAGATGGCTGGAAAGAGTAGGAGTAAACCCTTTTTCATTCATCCAATCCAAAAATCCAAAAAAATGACGAGCGATAGAAAGGTCTTTTGGTTTATAGAAGACGACCTTATTCGAAGCGAAGATAAAACGCATGACGGTGCGCCCTTTTTGATGAGAATCTCCCGATCCGGTCGAAATCGAGATCAACTTCTCGCCTTCTAGATGGAACATGCTTTGTATATTTTCCCAGTCAGCAGAAAACCGTTCTAGCGCTTCAAAAATGGACTGAATAAAATAGGAGGTGCGAATCATGAGCAGACGAGTTAAAACAGGATATTCCTTGTAGATAAATTCTAATGAGTCTGGATCAAGCAGTTTGCTTTTCACAAAATATTCATAGCGTGCCTCAGGGGTCTCCCCTTCTAATTCATTCATCTGTTTACTGATATACATTTCAAGCACAATGCTTCTTGCACCCATTTGGTTTAATCCCGCTACAAGGTGATGGAGGAGAGACGGTAATAATTGCTCAGTATCTACTCTCTCCAGTAATAGTGGATGTTGCTGAATAAATTCCGCGCATTTCTTTTTTGCCCATAACGTAAATGGTCGGTAGGCAAGACTAATGAGTAGTTTGTCCCCTTCTAACCAAGGCTCCGCCCGATTCAGCAATAAGGCCTCATCCAGCCATTCCATCCAATCTGGCTTATCTTTATCTTTCAAATGATAGGTATGAATCCACTCGTCATTTTTAGCCAACTCGATTAATTTGGCAAAGTCATTTGCCTCCATGTCCTCCACTTGCAGACGCTCTTGCCATGTGCGGTCGTTTAAGAGAGAAGCTTCTTTCCATTGTTGTATATGTTGTTCTAGGTCATCTTGAGCTATAGCAAGTTGTTCTATGTCCTGTATAAACGCTAATCTTTCTTTTATAGTCAACGATCTATAGAGATCATCTGATAGTTTTTTTGAATTCATCTCACTCGCAATAGTCAATGATCTACACCTCGCTTGGACAATGGAATGAATACGTTAGAATCTTTGCAAAGAACATTCAAGTATGAAGAAGTCCCTGTTACTAAAAAAACATAGTGCTATAAGACATAGCACTATGGTGTGACTATTATTGGTATTTGTCCAACACCTCGTTTTGGGATTTTTTAATTACACTTTCATAGTACCAAGTGATAAATTTATTTCATACTTCGCAATCTTGCATTTTTATAGATGTAATTTCGCCATTTCCGCCTGTTGACTCTGCATTTGGTTCTTGTATAACTGATAGTACAACCCCTCCCTCTCCAGTAGTTCCTGATGATGACCCATTTCTGCAATCTGCCCCTCTTTCATGACAACAATCCGATCCGCATGAACAACAGTACTCAGACGATGGGCAATAATCACTTGTGTGCATTTTAATTGCTGCAAATTCTCTTGAACACGCGATTCTGAAAGCGTATCCAAAGCAGAGGTAGCTTCATCGAGGACTATCAATTTCGGTTGGTTCACCAAGGCACGAGCCAGAAGGAGCCTTTGCCTTTGACCACCCGAAAAGTTGATGCCTCCCTCAGAAATCATCGTATTGTACCCAAGGGGCTGCTTGAGAATATCTTCATGAATATCAGCTAATTGAGCGGCCCGAATGGTATTTTCTACAAAAATATTGTCGTTAAATAGTTTGATATTGTCCAACACAGTACCATGGGACAACCGCGTCTCCTGCAGGATTGTACCAATTTGTCTGCGTACAGCGTTCAAGTCTAGCTCTTCTATCGAAATCCCATCAAACTTGATCCTTCCCTCTGTCGGAACATACAGTCCAAGAATCAGCTTGGCCAGCGTACTTTTTCCGGAACCGGACTCGCCGACGATCGCCACCTTCTCTCCAGACTTGATATGCAAGGAAACAGCAGCTACATTGTTAGGACCAAAAGTATCATACGTAAAAGATACGTCTTCCAATTCTATCGATCCCTTAAAATCATCCAGTGTTCTTCCACCCTGCTCCTCCGACTTACTCTCCATCACATCCTGCAATCGCTGCGTATAGGAACCTAATACGAGAAATTGCGAGTATGTCATCACAATAGAAAAAATAGGAATCATAAAAGAGACAGCTAAAGCACTAAATCCAAGGAGTTCTCCTAATGTAAAAGTCCCTTGCAATACATAGGCCGAACCTACCCATAATAAAATTAGTGGGGTGCTGAGTTGGATTCCAGAGCTGAACGTATCCAGTATGGATGTATACACGCTTTGCTTCTGCGACACTTCCAACTGGGAGGTAAATAAATTACGCCAATGTTCAAATACCTTTTTCTCTGCCCCTAACACCTTGATATCACAAATGCCATAAATGCTTTCCGTCAAATAACTTTGTGTTTTCGTTTGAGCCGAAACGTGTCGATCAGACAACTTTCGCAACAGATGGCTGCTTAAGAGCAGCGTACCAGCCACGACCATACACAAGAGCAAGACCATCAATGCAAGTTTCCAATGGAGAGAGAACATTATAACAGCATAGCCGACAACAAGTATTAGATCGATGATGATCGAGAGCACGCGGGAAGACAGGATTTGTCTGATTATTATATTTGAATTTGCTCGAAAAATAAGATCACCGCTCGTCCTGCTCTCAAAAAACGAAAAATTCAAATGAAATAGCTTCGAGATAAAGGTGGACATCAGTGATATATCCATGGAGGTTTGCAGCTTCGCAATGAGGTAGCCCCTAAGCAGTGAAAATAGCTGATGAAATAAGTAGAGTCCAAGAATCGAATAGCCTATGACGCTCCATTGTGAGCTATCTTCCTTTAAAATAACCTGATCTGTCAGCCACTGTGTCAATTTAGGAGTAACTAATCCGACTCCTTGAAGCAAGAGAGAAGCAAGGAGAAGATAAGTCAGAAGTTTTCGCTGCTTTAAAATGTGGATTAGCAAAAGATTTATCCTTCGCTTCTTCGGTTGGGAGGTAAATGTATCATCTGGTTTGAAGGTTAATACGTAACCGGAGTAAGAGGTTTGGAATTCCTCTTTAGAGATGCTTCTTCTACTACTGGAAGGATCTAGAATGGTAACCGTTTTCTTATCCATTCGTTCCACGACCACATAATGTTTGAATTCCCAGAACACGATGTAAGGCATCGACAATTCGGGCAATTGATGAACTTCTGCTTTGTACGCCTTTCCTATCATGTGAAATTGTTTTCCGATTTCAATTAAATGATAAAGTGACGAGCCTTTTTTAGAAGATCCAAACTGATTGCGCAATTCAGTCAGCGTAACATGGTAATCGTGGTAACCCAAGACCATGGCAAGGCAAGCTAAGCCGCACTCGCTGTGTTCCATTTGTTCAATAAACGGGATTTTCTTTCTCATATGAATCATGTTCCCCTTCGGAATGATTACTTTGATTAAAATCCAGTTTGTCTAACCAACCAAAGTGATAAGCGAGAATTCCTATTTGAACTCTGGAAGATATTTGACATTTTCCCTTTATGGAAGCAATAATCTCTCCCACTCTTCTACGACTGACAAACAGTTTCTTAGAAATCTCTACATCTTTTAATCCTTTCGCTATCAGAATCGCTACTTCTTTCTCCTTCTGAGTAAGACATACACTCATCATATCACCTCCTATCAATTGGAAAATGATTGCTGGCTATGTTTTACATGCAGTTAAGTTCTATGGTAATGAGTGTTGCAATTTTTCCGTAAACACCTCCGTTTTATGGAATAAGAAAAAGGGATTTGCATACTAGTCATGACTAATATGCAAATCCCTTTTTAATTCTGATTATATCTTAACGCCTTACTTCGTCTCACTGCTAACGTTAATTTGAGCTTTCTTTTTAGCGCGAAACTTACGAAATAGGAACCAGACCAATGCAATAACAAGGAAGAGTACGAAACTGATAAGTGTAAAATATTCATTAATTACATTTTCAGCTAATGAACCATAAATATAAAACAGTATCCCTACAATATAAAACTTAGCTGCTCGTCCGATTGCTGCATAGCCCATCAATTTCCACAAGGGAAAGTTCGTACTACCTGAAAGAATGGTAAAGATTTTAAAGGGAATGGGTGTAAAGGATCCTAGAAAAATAGCAGCTTCTCCATGTTTATTAAACATTTCAGATGCGGAATCGACCCACTCTTTTTTGAGTATTTTGTTCAAAAATGATCGCCCTGCCACTTTCCCAATCCAGTATCCAATTGGCGAGCCCAATAAACATCCGATAAATCCAACAGTAGCCAACCATAACGCATTGGAAGGGTCAACCATACTTAAAGATATTTGAGTAAAGAAAGCTGGTATCGGGAAAATAATAGCATCAATAAAAGAATGAAACATCATACCCCATATCCCAAAATCTTTTAGAAAGTTCAATATAGAATCTACCATTCAGTTGTTCCGCTCCTCATTTGTTGTGTCTATTCAATATATTCGTTGATTAATTGTTTCCGTAATTCCATCTACTCGGTCATCACTATTACTTCCCGCTTTATCATAATCAACGAAAATGAACAAACGCCGAAGAAAATCTGAATTAATTATTAAAATTTCCTGAAAGAAATCCTCATAACTTTTATCTTACCATAGATATGACGTTTAAATCTCTTCGACTACTTTAAGATTTTCAACTTTATATTGGCTTCTTACTTTTTTTTCATGGGATGACAGTACAATATTCGTTGATGGTGTTCCGTATTTCATAGCTTCATCAATAAATCGCTCTAAACTTTCCACAGAATGCGTAGCCACTTTTGCAATATAACTTATTTCTCCCGCTACGCGATAGCATTCCATTACATCAGGATGATTGTTGCAAAAATGAGACAGCGCTTTACAATCTTTTGATTCAAACAAAATGAGCGCCATGATGTTGCGATCTAATTTTTTCAAGGACACACTTGCGTGGTACCCTTCAATGGTATGATTATCTTCAAGCTTCCTTACTCGCTCAATAACAGCAGGTGATGATAAATGAACAATCTCCGCCAACTCTTTCATCGAAATTTTAGCGTTTTTCTGCAGCTCTTCTAGTATTTTCTCATCTATTTTGTCCAAATCTATCCCTGCCTTTCTTTATAAAGCATTTTAAGGTAATAACCACTGTAAGTAAAGTTACACGAAACATTAACCGTATTCAACCCATGTGTTAAGCGGTTGTTATTATCTAAACTAAAGGCATAGGAGGCGATGAGATGAAAAAAGTATTATTATTGTTGGCGGATGGCTTTGAAGCTGTAGAGGCAAGTGTGTTTACTGATGTGTTTGGTTGGAATAAGTGGGAAGGCGATGAATCTACAGAATTGATCACAGTCGGCTTACGCAAGCAAATAAAGAGTACTTGGAACTTTACGATTATAGCTGAACAAGTAGTTAGTGAAATCGATCTTGAGCATTTTGATGCACTAGCAATTCCTGGCGGGTTTGAGGAGGCTGGTTTTTATGATGACGCCTATGATGAAAGGTTTCTTGATGTGATTCGACATTTTGATGCTAACCAAAAACCAATCGCCTGTATTTGCGTAGCATCTCTAACCTTAGGTAAAAGCGGAATCTTGCAAAATAGACGGGCTACAACCTACAGTCATCCATCAAGCCATAGAATAGATCAATTAAAATCATTCGGTGCAAATGTACAGAACTCACCTATCGTTCAAGACGGTCATATTATCACTTCATCGAATCCAGCTACTGGCTTCGATGTTGCGTTTCTACTACTTGAATCATTAACTTCAGTAGAAAATACTAAACGTATTAAAGAATTAATGGGGTTTAATAATTGAAACAAAAATAGGGCTTATATTACTGAAAAGATAGTAGTATAAGCTCCTTTTATCTGCTCTATTTGTGATCTTTCTTTAAAAATATAAGGACTCGTGGTCTATTTGAATTTGGGATATAGTTGTGTACACTGATACTAATAGTAGCTGATTAATTGATTTCACACCTTCACAATCTACGATATACTCCACGATATGACGATAACAGACGTCTTTACTTTCATTGATCAACACAACTGAATCGCATCCGTATCATTCATCATAATCACCCATTCTATCTTACTGTCAGACAAACTGTTTCCATCACCTCACTACTGAGACTACGCTAAGATTTCCATACATGTTAACCGATTTGTGAAACACTATGCGTAGCTTGAGTTTGGAAGAAAATTATTTAATACGTAAGACAACACACAAACAACCTTGCTCTTTTTCCAAGGGCAAGGTTGTTTATTGAGGGCTTAGTCACACTTTACTAAATATGAACTAGTAAACTACATCTTTTTCAGATTAAATTTATTATCAGATAAAATTTTTTATAAATAAGAGTTCACAACTCTATTTCTTTGATCTATAATAAGATCACTTATGAAGGGGGGTGAGTATGAACATAGTCCGCTACTAACATATATGGAGGTGTGCACACTAGCAAATAACGATAACGTTCATAGCATGATTGCTTCCTCTTGCAAGAGAGTTGATAGCAATAACTGCTCTGAATCTAATCCAATTATCACAAAACCCTATTAGGAGGAATAATAATATGATACAAACACGTACTTTGTTAAATCCTTTCAAAAATGTCCCTTTCCTTGCAGCATTCGCAATGACATTGCTGCTCGCTATCGTTTCTCTCGTTTTCGCACAACAAGCTTCTGCTCACGGTTATATCGAAGCTCCACAAAGCCGTTCCTACAAATGTAAATTAACGACCAACATTAACTGCGGCGCAGCACAATACAATCCACACGACCAAGAAGGCCTTAAAGGTTTCCCAGCGGCTGGACCTGCTGACGGTCAAATTGCTGCTGCTGGCAAAGCTTCTTACGCTGCGCTAAATGAGCAATCCCCTACTCGTTGGGATAAAGTTACGTTGAATGGCGGACCTAACACATTCACATGGCACTTAACTGCTAACCATGTTACAACAGACTGGAAATACTACATCACGAAACCAGGCTGGGATCCTAGCCAACCATTGAAACGTTCTGATCTTGAATTGTTCTGTTCTTACTACGATGGCGGTGCTAAACCACCACAAAAAGTTTCCCATTCCTGCAACGTTCCTACTGACCGCTCTGGCTACCACCTCATCCTTGGAACATGGGATGTTCATGATACAGCTAATGCCTTCTACCAAGTTATCGACGTTAACCTAGTTAACAACGGTTCTGGCCCACAATTACCATCCGTTCCTGGCAACATCACTTCTATTGTTCAATCTCTTAACAGCATCACATTGAACTGGTCTGCTTCCAATGCATCTGCTGGTATCAGCTACTATGAAGTTTTCCGCAATGGTGCACTTGTAGGTTCCCCTACTTCACCTTCATTTGTAGACACTGGCTTGCAAGCTAACACTTCTTACACATACACAATTAAAGCTGTAGACAATTCTGGTAATAAATCTGCTGCTTCCGCACCTGCTTCATTCACAACGAATAATGGTGGTGGCACAACTGCTCCAGCATGGAGCACGACTCAAGTTTATCTTGGTGGCGCTAAAGTAAGCTATAACGGAGCTATTTATGAAGCTCGCTGGTGGACTCAAGGCGAAACTCCGGGCGTAGCAGCAGTTTGGAAACAACTCTAATAAACTATTTCTAACCAGACACAGCCTTGCTCCTTTTTTACGGAGCAAGGCTGTTTTATGACTACTCAACTTTTATAGATGTACAAGCATATCTGTTACTTTTGTTTATTAAACTATAGTAGCGTAATTGTCTACGAATAAGAGTAAAGGAGTGTTGTTTACATGGATGCATTGGATTTAATCATTTTAAACCTTGAAGAAGTTAGACGTAGAAGTATAAGAGTATGGAAAGCTATCCCCCGTGAAATGCTGCATTGGAAACCTGATGAAGAAGCGCTTACTTGTGCTGAAATGATTAGACATTTATTACAAGCTGAGTTTCTGTATCAGCATGTCCTTATAGGGAGAGGCGGTAAGTCACTCTCCGATTTGTACAACCCCTTTGCATCGAAAACATTCATATCTGTAGATGATGAACTCGAATTTTCACAGCCTTATCGGGAGAAATTCCTCGCATATGTAAAAACAATTCATACAGATGACTTAGAAAAAATACAAATCGACCTCTATGATTTAGGTGGTTTTATTAGACCACTTGGGGATATGCTATTACGCATTGCTTACCACGAATCGGTTCACACAGGTCAGTTGTTAGATTACATGAGAACGATGGGAATTGACCGCCCTAAAATATGGGACTAATCGTTTTGAAAAAGACTTTAACTTTGTTAAAGTCTTTTTTTATTCAACTAGAAAGCAGATCAGAATTCACGACATATACATCTTCCCCCTCAAACTCCTACTTAATCCCACTTAAAATAGTGTAGATCCATTTCTTCAGAAAGTCCTTATGTGATTGAAGGTGTGCGCGATTTACCAAGTAACGCAGCACTCTCACGTTCATGCCTTTAGCAAACCTTTATATTATTTTTACATAAACTTTATTGTTTTCTAGAAAAATCAAGTTTACAATTACAAGTGTAATATATAAGTGATTGGAAAGATAGTTTGATGGAATGGAGCAAAACTTTCGCAAAACCATCATGAAAGGAGGTGAACGTTATCAGGGGCTTCTAGCGATGAAGGAGGTGTCTTGGAGCAACTGACCTAGTTATTGCACGCTTCAGCATCATCTGCAACAAAGATGAGCGGTAGCAACATAAGCAAGTTTGAAATTTGCTTACGATACCCAGGTTAGGAGGAATATTAATATGATAAACACTCGTGCTTTGTTACATCCTTTTAAAAACATCCCTTTCTTTGCAGCATTCGCGATGACACTGCTGTTGGCTCTCATTTCACTCGTTTTTGCTGAACAAGCTTCAGCGCATGGTTACATTGAATTTCCGCAGAGCCGCTCCTACAAATGTAACTTAACGACAAACGTTAACTGCGGCGCCATACAATTCGCTCCACACGACCTTGAAGGGATAAAGGGATTTCCAGCAGCTGGTCCAGCTGATGGACAAATTGCTGGTGCGGGTAGGAATCTTTACAACGCACTTAACGAGCAATCGGCTACTCGTTGGGATAAAGTAACCCTGAATGGCGGACAGAACACATTCAAATGGAATATAATTATTTCCCATGCAGCAACGGACTGGAAATACTATATTACAAAAAAGAATTGGGATTCGAATCAACCGTTGAAACGTTCTGATCTTGAATTGTTCTGTACGTACACGGCTGGCGGCGCTAGACCATCTCAAAAAGTTTCCCATACATGTGACGTTCCTACTGATCGCTCCGGTTATCATGTCATCCTTGGTACATGGGATGTACATGATACAAATAGCGCTTACTACCAGGTCATCGACGTTAATTTGATTAACGATGGTTCTGGTCCTCAGCTACCGTCCATTCCTGGCAACATCACTACTATCGTTCAAACCCTTAACAGCATTACATTGAACTGGTCTGCTTCCCATGCATCTGCTGGCATCAGCTACTATGAAGTATTCCGCAATGGCGCACTTGTAGGCTCTCCTGCTCAATCAACTTTTGTAGACACAGGCTTGCAAGCTGGGACATCTTACACATACACCATTAAAGCAGTAGACAATTCCGCTAACAAATCAACTTCTTCCTCTCCTGTAACGTTCACCACAAATAACGGTGGAGGCACGATTGCTCCAGCATGGAGTGCGGCTCAAGTATACCTTGGAGGCAACAAAGTTTCTTACAATGGTGCTAACTACGAGGCTCAATGGTGGACACGAGGTGAAACCCCTGGTACAGCTGTAGTTTGGAAAAAAATCAGCTGATAGGCAAAATACATGACAAATACCCTTGCTCCTTTTTCTCCGGGCAAGGGTATTTTATGTTGAAATGAGTCTATTCTATTGGAAATTGGACAACTACTTGCCATATAGGTTTCTCTTTTTTTGAATACTTATAATAATACTACGTCTCATCTATCAAACAAAGATTAGATTTATTCTTAGATAAAATTTTTTACAACAAAGAGTTCACAACTCTATTTCCATGATTTATAATAAAGTCATTGTGAGAGGAGGTGAACTTTACCAGTTAGTTACTTGTGTGAGGGAGGTGTCTAGACAGAATTGTAACCGATAACATTCATGCAATGCTTATGCTTCATCTCTTATAAAGGATGTTAATTCAATAAGCACATTAAGCTTTGAATGCACTTATCCCAAATTCATGTCAGGAGGAATCATAATATGTTACAAACACGTACATTGTTAAATCCTTTTAAAAACGTCCCTTTCCTTGCAGCATTTGCAATGACACTGCTATTGGCTCTTATTTCTGTTGTGTTTGCTGAGAAAGCTTCTGCACACGGTTACATTGAGTCGCCACAAAGCCGTGTCGTAAAGTGTAATAAACTTATTAACCTTAACTGTGGAGCTGCACAATACAATCCAAATGATCTTGAAGGTCCTAAAGGCTTCCCTGCAGCTGGTCCTGCTGATGGTCAAATTACTAGCGCAGGTAGAGGTACATATAGCGCGCTAAATGAGCAAACAGCAACGCGTTGGGATAAAACAACACTAAGTGGCGGTCCAAACACATTCACATGGTTCCTAACTGCTAATCATGCTACTACTGACTGGAAATATTACATCACGAAACCTAACTGGGATCCGAACCAGCCTTTGAAACGTTCTGATCTTGAACTATTCTGTACTTATACAGATGGCGGTGCAAAACCACCTAAAACTGTATCTCATACATGTAACGTCCCTACTGACCGCTCTGGCTACCACCTCATCCTTGGAACATGGGATGTTCATGATACTACAAATGCATTCTACCAAGTCATTGACGTTAACCTAGTTAACAATGGTTCTGGCCCACAACTTCCATCCGTTCCTGGCAACATCACATCTATCGTGCAAACGCTTAACAGCATCACATTGAATTGGTCTGCTTCCAATGCATCTGCTGGCATTAGCTATTATGAAGTATTCCGTAATGGTACACTTGTAGGCTCTCCTACTTCACCTTCATTCGTAGACACAGGCTTGCAAGCTAATACGTCCTACACATACACAATTAAAGCAGTAGACAATTCCGGCAACAAATCAGCTGCTTCGGCAGGCGCTTCTTTCACAACATTAACTAACGGTGGCGGTACAACTGCTCCAGCATGGAGTGCAGCTCAAGTCTATCTTGGTGGCAGCAAAGTATCTTACAACGGCTCTGTTTATGAAGCACAATGGTGGACACAAGGTGAAACACCTGGTACAGCTGCAGTGTGGAAAAAGCTATAATCTAAGTTAATAGGATAGCCAAACAACCTTGCCCTTTTCTATGGGCAAGGTTGTTATTATTAGTTTACGTTATCCAATCGACTGACAGACTAATGAGACGTTCAAATCTATGAATCTAAAAATTTATATAAATGGAAGTTTCCAACTCCAATTCTATGATCTATAATAGAACTACTTAGGAAGGGAGGTGCATGATTAACTTCTATGTGAAGGAGGTGCCGCAGTAAACTGAAAGCGATTACAATCAATCTCTTTAACGCAGCTACATTACTCACAGGATGATATTAGCTGCTTACCCCGCAATTCATTACCCAAAACCATTTTAGGAGGAATTATAATATGATACAAACTCGTACATTATTAAACCCTTTCAAAAATGTCCCATTCCTTGCAGCATTCGCAATGACGCTTCTATTGGCTCTTATTTCTGTCGTTTTTGCTGAAAGAGCATCCGCACACGGGTACATTGAATCCCCTAAAAGTCGCTCTTATAAGTGTAATCAACTTATAAACGTAAACTGCGGACAAGTACAGTACAACCCACACGATCTTGAAGGACTAAAAGGCTTCCCTGCTGCTGGACCTGCTGATGGTCAAATTACTAGTGCAGGTAGAGGTACTTACAGTGTACTTAACACACAAACGGCTACACGTTGGGATAAAACAACTATGAGTGGTGGACAAAACACGTTCTCATGGCATCTAACCACTGCACATGCTACGACAGATTGGAAATACTATATCACAAAGAAAAATTGGGATCCAAACCAACCTATTAAGCGTTCTGATCTTGAACTGTTCTGTACGTACAATGATGGCGGCGCGAAACCACCAATGAAAGTAAGCCATACATGTAACGTTCCTACTGACCGCACTGGTTATCATGTCATCCTTGGCACATGGGATGTTTTTGATACGAATAATGCCTTCTACCAAGCTATTGATGTGAACTTGGTTAATAGTTTATCTGCCCTTGAATCATTATCCACACCTGGCAACATTGCTTCTATCGTCCAATCCCTAAATAACGTTGCATGGAACTCCACTAATTCGAATACAACAAGCTACTACGAAGTATTCCGCAACAGTACAGTATAACCTTCACTTCCTGATAACAATCACAACTTTAAACAGCTTCTCCAGCATAAAAAATACATTTCAAATCTATCACAAACAACAAGATAGTTTAAATTATCCTAAGACAAACTGTTAAACGGCCCTAGGGTAAATATTTCGTGCAGCTCAGATGAGCGGCGGGAATAACATAAGTTCTAACGTAACATAAATAACCTTGCTCCTTTGACTAGGGCAAGGTTATTTGATTGCTAACCATTCCATTATCAGAAGCCCGCCTGTGCCCGACAATGTTCCGCAAGCAGTGTAGTAGAATGATTCAAGCGATCTTTTATTTTCCAATGTTTATAAATATGAAGCCCTGGCTTAGAATTGACTTCAAAGAGCCACGCCTTCCCCTTTTGGTCCACTCCGATATCCAACGCAACTTCCCCTACCGGCTGCTTGATGCATTTCGTTACCTGATTCGCTACCTGCAGGCTAAGAGCAAGTATCCCTTTTTCAACCATTGTCGCTTTAGCTCCAAACACAGGCTTCAATACTTCTTGAACAGGCTTGATCCATCCCCCGTGCGTCGTGACATTCTCACTGCCAAAAACATTGGCTCCGATTGCGCTAATCTGCCACTTATGTTTGCCATCTTTAAAGAGGTGTACACGGAAATCAAAGAAATCGTTATTAAACTTGGCTAATTGAACATCTGCCTGCACAAGATAGGCTGCTCGCGTATGTTTCCCTACAACTTCATGATACAGTTTGGAAAGATCTTTGGACGAAGATACCATATATCTCTTATTAAATCGTGCTTCCTTGCTAAAGATCCCATCAACACCTTTTTTAATTTTATAAATTCCTTTTCCTTGCGAGCCTGTAACTGGCTTGAAAAATACCGCCTGATGGCTAGCAAGCAGCTGTGTCACCTGCGTAAGTGTAGGTGCAATCACACTCGCTGGTAGATGAGAGCGAATGGAAGCGTGCTTCATCAAATACTGGTGGATCGTATCTTTTCGAAAAATAAACGGTGGATTAAATAGCGGAATACGCCTCGTGCGTGCTTTCTGAAGAAACTGTCGAACGTGAGGACGCTCATATACCTTGTATGGAACGATACGATTATAAATTACATCCGGTATAGGCAATGCCTGTCTATTCACTCGATTTTCGCCTGTAGTATTTCGTGACAAACTGCGGCCATGAATTAATCCTGTCGACCAGTTCACTTCATTTGGAAGAAACGATACTACAACGTTTGCATGTGAACTCAAATGCCTCAGCATAAGGCCAGAGTGATCCGTAATTCGTGCATAAACAATCCCAATAACAGGCCCAAGCCGTAAACTGCCATTTTGATACTTCATATGCAAGCTCTGTATAGACGGCAGCAATAGTTTCTTCTGCAGCATTCTTGATAATTGAATCGTGCTCGAATTTCCTTCCTTGGCTAAACGAATCACAGCTTTTACACTTCTTCCCCCAACTTGCACAACATACGTCTGTCCGTCTTTTAGGCCCCAACGCGTAAAGAAAGCACTAGGTAACGCAAGTTCGTCAGCGGATTTATTCGTCCACTGGATATGGACACGTGTAGAACGGCTCAAACGATTCACCTCTCCAGCACCATTTAATAAACTAAGTGATTGAACGCATAATTCGATACTTCTTTAGTATTTGAAGGATATAGGCAGCTCGGTGCTTATAGGAATGTCTTGCTACTGCCCGTAAGGCATATTGCTGCATTTCTTTTCGCTTCTTTGGATTATTCAAATAATAGTTCAGCCATTTGAGCGTTTCTTGTTCCGATGATGTCACAATACAGTCCCTGCCCGGCTTGAATCGGCGTCTTACTTCCGGTGTATCAGCTGTAATCAAGCAAGCACCCGATGCCATAATCTCATAGGTACGTTGTGTAAGACGATCTGAGGAGTTCTGTGGACATAGTACAATGTCAGCTGAACTATATACTTTATTTGCTTCCGTATAAGAAAGATAGGGATGGAGCCACTTGCGTGGAATTGACCGCTTGAACATATTTCTTAATTGCTCCCAGTCGTTTCCGTATATGTTCAATGAATAGCCTGCTGCCAAAGAAGGATTGATCATATGTTTAAGGGTCTTGAATCTGAAGTCGTCCGGTTTTCTCGCATAATAAGGCGCATATCCATTCGCAACAAGCGCTATTTTTGTTTTATATTTGGTTTGAACAGCAGTTGGATGATGAACACTTCGATGATGACCGAAATCTAAATGGGCGACTGGAATCTTTCTTTTTTTGTATTTAGAAATGGACGACCGATGAATCGTAAACACAAAGTGCGGCTTTACTCTTCGAATATAAGGCAGAGAAAATCGCTTCATAAATCCAGGATCTTCTGTGGCCCAATAAATATGAGGAACATTGGATTCATTCAAATGTTTGGACAAAAATAGCTGTTTTTCCACCGTATCGTTAGTTGGCGTCCAACCTATCGTTATGATTAATTGCGGGCGGAATGAAGCGATCATACGAGGCAGATTTTCATCTGACGTGCAAGTTGCTACTTGGTGCCCCAGATCACGAAATCCGTTAGGCAGCCCATATTTCCACATCGGATGGTCTTCCACAAATAATATCCGCATGCAATTCCCCCTTCTTGCCTAACAAGAACGTCATAATAACTTTGCTATGAGTATATGCCAACGACTATCACTAGGTTATGGACATTTGCCTTACTGCAATTAGTTCAATTCAGTACTACGATGAAGCCTTACAACAAAAAAAGACTCTTTCATGTTAAAGGATTAACACGAAAGAGCCTCTGTAGAGTGCTTTTTAATCAGAGATATTGAAACCTATACTACCAAATCGCCTTGTTGCGCTTTTCGCTCAATATGAGCCATTCGCAAGAACAATGCCACGGCACCTATAGCCAAGCCCGCAATAAGACCAACCCAATATCCATAAGCCTCAAGTGAGCTAGTCTGAGCGAGCACATATCCTACAGGAAGTCCTACAATCCAATAAGAGCAGAACGCGATAATAAATACCGACTTAACATCCTTGTAGCCGCGCAGTATGCCCTGTACAGGAGCTGCCACAGCATCTGATAACTGGAAGAAGATCGCATATACCATAAATACTTGTGTGAGAGCGATAACTTGCGGATCATTCGAATATAAACGAGCAATGTTCTCATTGAACATAAATAAAAATACCGCACAAAATACAGATAGCGATAACGCAGATAAAATGCCAATGCGAGCATACTGCTTAGCGTCCTGAATACGTTTCGCCCCTACCTCGAATCCAATCACAATCGTCATAGACATCGCAATGCTTAGCGGCAGCATATACAACAAGGAAGCAAAGCTCAGCGCAGATTGATGAGAAGCAATCGTAACGGTATCGTATTTACTCATTAGTAGTGTGACTGCAGAGAAGACACTGACTTCAAAAAAGATCGACAAGCCAATCGGTACTCCTATCATCAGCACCTCTTTCCAATGGGCAAACGATACAGCCTCAAATCGACCAAGCATCCCTAGGGAACGCATCAATTCATTTCGTTTTACTAAAATAACGGCAACAATGAAAATAACGATATAGGTGATAGCCGTTGCTAACCCAGCACCGACTCCGCCTAATCTAGGCATTCCAAATTTACCGAAAATGAAGCAGTAGTTAAGAAATACGTTGATAGGAAAAGACAATAACGTAATAAACATGGTAACACGTGTTTGTCCCAAGCCATCGATACTTGCACGAAGCACCGTATATAAAAACAATGGAATGACACCAATTCCTAACGCGGATAAATATTCTCTAGCTACTCGTGCAACCTCCGCTTCAAGAGTCATTAAATTAAAGATCGGATCGAGCACAAATGCCCCGATTACGATAACAGCTATACCAACGATGACAGACAAGTAAGCGGCTTGAATAAGACTTGATGCAATTTTATCTCTTCTGTCTGCCCCTACATGCTGTGCAACAATCGGAGTTACAGCTAGGAAAATACCACTCAGTCCCGTATACACGGGTACCCATATGCTAACGGCCATAGCAACTCCCGCCAAATGCTCCGTACTAAACTGGCCGGACATGATCGTGTCAAAGAAGCCCATTAACTGCATCGTAACTTGCGTAACTAATATTGGTAATAATATGGAAAGCAATTGTTTAATCTTTTGCTTTCGCGAGTATGTCTGAATCATATGCTGCACCTTTCTTATTTTAAAAAGTCTATATAAATGCTCTACATAGTGTATATGTTTACACATGAAAAAGAAAGAAAATCATAAAAAATCTATGATTTTAGACAGTTAGACCTATTTATTTACAGAACTTCATTACAAAAACATTGCATTCCGTTTGAATATGTAATACTATGACCTACGGTTCAATTCCAGAAATTCACTAATACAATTACTGAAGGGCGGTACTTTACATGCTTTCTCAAAAAAATAGACTCATGTTTCCGTTGAGTCTAATTGTTATATTGTTAAGTATAACAATCCATCTGCTTCATCGTGTTTTTGACATTTTCCAACATCATGGTGTTACTGGTCATATGAATTACGATCTTACGATTGCTGAACGGTATGCAGTGCCTATGAACTTCTTACTAATCATTCCGATTGTTATTTTTGCGATTGCTTATATGCTGTATCGTAAACAATCCTCGCATCCGTACATACCCATGCTGAATACGCTCGTTCTCTGTTTTTCCAGCATATCGATGGTCGCTGGCGGCGGAGGCGCAGTAGAGTACCATTTTTCTATATTTATGGTGTTAGCCATTGTATCTTATTATGAAGAAATCAAGCTCATGCTCACGATGACCCTCCTATTTGCTGCTCAGCATTTACTTGGTTTCTTTCTCATACCTGAACTCGTATTCGGAACATCTTCCTACTCCTTTATGATGCTAGTTATTCATGCGTTCTTTCTAATTGCCACCTCAGCAGCAACGTCCATCCAGATCGTGTCCAAGAATAAAATGACTTCTGAATTAGCACAAATAAACGCAAGACAGCAAGCAGAGTTGACGAAGATGCTGGACATCGTTAAACATATGGCGCATGAACTCGATACAACTTCCACTACCGTCACAAACAAGTCTGAGTATCACATTCAATCGAACGCGGATATGTTGACTTCCTGTGACGAGGTGAGTACAGGGCTGCAAGCTCAGAGCGATTCCGTATCTGCTGTTCATGATAATTTAATGCAGATCAATCATATGATTCAACACACAGCTTCCCTTTCTCAAACGATGACTATACATGCAGGAGCAACTGATCAATTAATAGGAAGCAATATGGAGCATATTCAATCTCTATACGAGCAAGTGGTTTCCTCCTCAGAGACGATACAAGAAGCAGCAATGGCAATGATGACACTCAACAAATCGACGCAACAAGTCCAGTCTATTATTTCGACAATTCAAGATATCGCCAATCGGACCAACTTGTTGGCACTCAATGCTTCGATCGAGGCTGCCCATGCAAAAGAATATGGAAAAGGTTTCTCGGTGGTCGCTTCTGAAATTCGTCAATTGGCAGAACAAAGCGGTGAAGCTACAGCACAAATCCAGCAAATTTTGATGAACATTCGTACACAAAGTTTACAATCTACATCCCAGATGGAAGCTGGCCAATTAGCAGCCACTCAATCTGTACAGCAAGCGGAACAATCGATTTCAAGCTATACACAGATGACGCAATCTGTTAATCAATTAATTTCGCACTTGCATGATTTAAATCAATCTTTAACTCATATTGAACTTCGTTCCAGAGATATCTCGACGGAAATGACGAGCATAGATGCAGTAACAACGAAAAGTGTACATTCTATGGAGCAATTACAGCAATTATCTCATTCGCAATTAGCGGTTACTCATGAAGTAAATAAGGAACTCATACGGTTAAAGGAGCAGTCTCGATCTTTACAGGCACAATTTTAATGATTTTGAAGAAATCAATTACGAATACATATAGAAACATCGAGCAAGTCTACTTAACAACGCTTTAGCTTTTGACGAAATGCACATATAATAATAGACATAATCATATGGATAGGGATACTTGTTAATGGTACAACCTTATTCAACTGAAGGAGCAACAACATGTCTATTCAAAAAATAAAAGACCGCGCTCGATTGGATGAAAAACTCCCGACAATGCCGTGGTTCGTGCAACAATATATCGAATTTAAGCTGCCAGACCTATCGCCCTCTACTCTACTGGAGTATGTACGGGACTATGAAATCTTTTTCAATTGGCTGATTGTTGAAAGAATTAGCCAAGCAGCTGCTTTGCACGAAGTTACACTATTGGAGCTTGAATCGCTTCGCATGGAACATGTCACATCGTTCCGTATTTATCTCACTACATATAAAGAGCAGACGAACAGTAGAATCACGGTATCTAGAAAGCTATCTTCACTCCGTTCCTTGTTCCATTATTTGAGCCAAATTGCAGAGGATGAGAACTTCTACCCGCTGCTGAAGCGCAACATTATGGCGAAGATTGAGATTAAACGTGTAAACAAACCGAAGGACACTGCCGCCAAACTAAAAGGGAAATTACTTGAAGAAGAAGAGCTCGGCGAATTTATCGACTATGTACGTGAAGGCTATGCAGCTGATGTAGCAGACAACAAGCAAGCCTTATATTCACATGAACTCAATGCCGTACGTGATGCCGCTATCGTCAGTCTCATCTTGAATTCTGGCCTTCGTGTAAGCGAAATAGTAAATCTCAATGTCGAGGATATCGATTTGAACAATAGGCTTTTGTATGTATTCCGCAAAGGTAACAATGATGAAACGTTCAAGACACCCGTCTACTTTCGCGAGCGAGCAAAGATGGATCTTGAGCAATACTTCATGCTGCGTTCTACTCGATATCACGCCCCTAAGCAAGAGAAGGGCTATTTCTTAGCAATCAAAAATGGAGAGAAAGTTGGCAAGCGGATGACCAAACGAGCGATGCAGCAAATGATACTGAAATATGCAAAGCTTTTTGGCAAACCAGCCTTAACGATTCACAAGCTGCGTCATTCCTTTGCTACCGATTATTATTTGCAAAATGATATTTACAAGACGAAGGAACAGCTTGGCCACGCCTCTACCGAAACGACCGAAATCTATGCGCATCTAACAGACAAAACCATGTCGGAGGCCATTAATAAATAACGATGTGAATACAGCAAACTCCCCAGCTTTCACTTTTCTCGTGAATATCTGGGGAGTTTTCATTTTGCCAACCGGTACAGCTGACTAGAATACACAACGTATAAGTGAGACTTCACCTAGCTAACCATACTATGTACGCTAGTTTACAAAGCATGAGACAAAGCTTTACGGAAGACATGCCATGCAGCCTCGACGACCTGATCGATCTCATGTTTTTGCAGCTGCTCATAATGAATGCCTGCGATTACGGTAACCGTAGTCCGCAACATCTTTGCCGCTTCCATCGCCATTGGCTCGGACAAGACCGCTTCTTTATGACCAGGCACAACATGCGTCATCGCATACATTTGTGAGGATGAATGTGTAAGAGCAACATCTTGGCTATCACTTGGATCAGGATTTTTACTAGTAATAAAGTCTTTGTGATTAATAGATATCGATATCTCTTTCTCCGCTCGACAAGTATCAGTCGCGTCGCGATTGTGATCTTTTGAAACGCTCTCAACGATCGGCTCAGCATAATAAGCTGTAGACACAGCTCCAATATGATGGTGATGCATATGAGTTCCACCTGACAACCGAATGATATAATCTCGACCATGTTGCATTATTTCACAAGAAATCGTATTTTCCCAACTCTGGTTTACCCTATCTTTATCATTCATGCACTTAAATAATCCCTCTAATTTCATCAAGTGATTGAATATTTTCAAGCTCCATGTAGCTGTTAATGCCTGCTAGCAATTCTTCTCCGGCACGGAGGTTCATAAAATTATACGTTCCAATTTGCACGACGGACGCGCCTGCCATAATAAACTCGATTACATCGGATGCCGATGCAATCCCCCCCATTCCCATGACGGGCACTTCCACTTGTTTCGCCACCTCATGCACCATCCGAAGCGCAATCGGCTTAATAGCCGGGCCGGATAGGCCAGCGTACATATTTTTAAATACACTTGTACGTTGATAAATATCAATCTTCATGCCTGTGAATGTATTCACTAAAGAAATCGCCTCAGCTCCTTCTTCTTCGCACATAACCGCCATGTGAACGATATTTTCCGCATTCGGAGATAACTTTACAGCCAACGGCAGAGATGTCATCTGACGCACTTCACGTACCACTTCTCTCGCTACCTCAGTTTTAATGCCGAATGCTACACCCCCCTCTTTCACATTTGGGCATGAAATATTCAATTCAATCATATCTACCGCACGACGGTTTTGCTTGCGTCTCTCTTCAGCATCTTGTGTAATTTTCATGGCACCAAGTACATATTCTTCTATATTGCTCCCGCCGAGATTAGCAATCTTCACAGGTTCTATTGTCTCCCAAAACGACATTTCTTCTCGCAAAAAGGCATCAATACCTGGATTCTCCAAGCCAATGCTATTCAACATGCCTCCTGATGTCTCCATAAGCCGGGCGCCGCCATTGCCATTGCGCGGATGCAGCGTCAACCCTTTGCAAGAGATACCGCCTAATTTATTAATGTCATACATTTTGTCATACTCTTTACCGAAGCCAAATGTACCTGACGCCATAACAATCGGATTGCGGAAGCGTATCCCAGCAACTTCACAAGCTAAATTCTTCATGCCAGTTGACCTCCTCTGCTAAAAATACAGGACCATCTGTACATACTTTTTTATTCCCGTGTTTACTTGATGTGGAGCATCCATAGCAGGCTCCGATGCCACAGGCCATCCTTTTTTCGAATGAGACATATACCTTTACATCGAGCCCTTCGGTCAAATTAGCAACTGCCTTCATCATTGCATAAGGACCGCATGTATAAACATAATCGTAGCGGGACCATTCAATATGATCTAGAACGTTACCGTTCACACAAATATGCAGTTCATTCGCATATGGCTTATACGCTTCCGTTAAGTACGGCTGATCTCGAAAGCCTAGGAAGATATCCGGTTTATTGTGGAACTGCTTGGCTGTATACAACAGTGGGGCGATCCCGATCCCTCCGCCAATTAATGCAACTCGCCCCGATTCATGCGCAAAACCATTGCCGAAAGGGCCTTCAAGTTGTATGGAATCCCCTTTCCTTAACTTTGCGAACAATCTTGTACCTTCACCAACCACCTTGTACAAAAATTCAATGTGATCATGTTCGACATTGCACACGCTGATCGGCCGCGACAGTATCGGATAGTTCTCCCAAGCTCGAAGCATAAAGAATTGCCCCATTTTCACTTGAAAATGCCCTTTCACTTTCATTACATATATTCCTTCAGCAATACTTTCGTTAGATAGGATTGTATACACGGCTATACTCCTTTGTAAGCATTCGACATCTTAACTATGTCATGACTAGAGAGGATCAACTGTGAAATGAATCACAGTTTGAATCACGGAACATCGAATGTTGACAAAGTGTTCAGAATATTAGCAACAACTGCTACATCACCCAGCCTATTCGTTTACGTAAACCGAGTTCAGGAGTCTGTCCCAAGTAGCTTCCATATACCAAACGGGGTCGCGGGGAACTAGTACAACACATAAGGATGGGTGCTTATGATGGCAATCCGTTATTTCAAAAATATCAGCTTGTCTTAAATATAGAAATACATAAGATCCTGCCACTTGTTTATCCAATATATGAAGTGTATCTTCAATTGGATAATTCCCGCTTTCCTCGGTCCGGACAAATAATATTCGTTTACCGGAAGACATGTCTTGCAGCATTCGCTGAATACGTCGATTCAACTTGGTCATGACTTCAGGATATTGCTTTAGATCGGCAGGCGTATTTTGATAAACATCGAAATCATGGACAGAAGAAACCTGATAATACGTATCCTGTACGATATAATGTGCTTTTTGATAGCTCAGATCGCCAGTAACCTTAAGATGTGCAAGCGACATGAAATCATTAAATTTTGCCTCCAGCAGACGATTTACATCGGGTAAGGATCTAGAGGTCATCCAATCTAATGGGCCACTATTTGGGCGAAGATTACGTGCCTGAAGTTTGAGAGCAGGTAAACAAGATGATCCTAAACTATAAATAGCATCATATCCGCCGCGTACTTGTGCGAGATTCATGACAACACTCTCCCCTATCAATTTATATAGAATATGAAAATGAAAGAGTGTGAGTGTTGGCGTTTGCCGCTTAACTGCCGCCTTTCATAGACTATCTCGAATCAATTGACAACAACTGGAGTAGTGAACGATACACAACAAATGCATATCCCCATTTCTTACAGGACATAACAAGAGAACAGCACTGTTAAGGAAAGGAGGATACATAATATGCGCCGTTTGCTATTCATCATTTTGCTGGGATTAACCTTATCAGGCTGTTCTAACTCACACCAAGCCCGCCATGATGCTGTATCAACTGCTCAAGATCTAAAAGCGCCAGACACAGCTTTACAGCAGTATAAGCCCGAGGCTTACATCGAACAACAAAATCATTATGTTCCAACCCTTCCGAATGCAGAATCAAAAACTTCAATTAGTAAGGAAAGAAATAAGCCGTTACCAAAAGCCACTACAGAAGCAAAAGTAGCTAAACAATCTGAAAAACAAGTTGCTTTAAATCAAACGGCACAACAAAAAACTCGTTCTACGAAGCAACGAGCAAGACACCAGATTCAAATGAAACAACGGGCCAGCAAAAGATTGACAATCGCTCAGCTGCACAATAAATATCCACAACTATTTAAGCTAAGAGGGAGTTCCAAAACCGGCAATAAGGTTGCACTCACCTTTGATGATGTACCTGACCAGACCATTACACCCGTTATACTCGATATTTTAAAACAAGAAAATATTAAGGCGACATTTTTCCTAGTGGGATACCGAGCAGAACGCAATCCTAGCATCGTTAAGCGCATGGTCGATGAAGGTCATATTATCGGCAACCATACGTACAATCACCCGTTGCTGACTCGTCAAGATTTGCCCAAATTTATTCGCCAACTTAGACAAACAGAAAACATCATTGATGAAATAACCGGTTACAAGCCACGGTATTTTCGTCCTCCTTTTGGAGAAATCACAGAAGAACAGCTCCAATGGGCCGGCAAACACGGTTATATGGTCGTAAATTGGGATGTAGATTCTAATGATTGGCGAGGAATACCAGCTGTGGTTATGGAGAACAATATTATTAACGATGTTGTACCGGGATCTATTGTTCTTCAACATGCGGGCGGCGCAGGCAAGAAAGGTTATTTAGACAATACGGTTAAGGCTTTGCCTTCCATCATTAAACGTCTTAAGACGCGTCAATATGAGTTTGTAACTATTCCTGAATTATTAAATGGTTCAAAAGATAAAGACTAACTTATAAAGGATCAATCGCCATATTAGGTATTGGTCCTTTTTTACGCAAAATAAAAAACAATTTTTATATGTTAACATAATATAAATTATGTATCAAAATCCCCTATTACTTTACTATACTATCATCCATTTCTTATATCTCTTTCAGTCGTCCATACCATTCTAAAGAAACCTCATATATTAATAGTGGGGGTGATTAGAATGGCAAAATTTCTTGATGGCCAAATATCACAAAATGCTAGCTACGCAGGTTCCATATCTATTCCTGCAACAACAGCACCTGCTTTGTTTGGAACACTGGGATTGAATCTAACAGGTGCAGGTCCAAATCCTCGAGTCATTTTTGAAGGTACTGTATCTTTGTTCAGCCTTCTTGGTGTTCTCACAACGGCAACCATTACAGTTGTTCGAATTAGTGGCGGTATTCCGGTAGTCGTTTATACGGCAAATCAGTCTATTCCAGCGATCGCTCTAACCACATTTAATTTCACGATATCCGGAATCGACTTTCCCGCCCTGTTCCTGCTGCACCTGGATTCGTCATATACCAGGCCTACATCAGTGTAGGTGGCTTGCTTTTAGCTAGCCGTGTTGGTCCTGAGAGCTTCAGCGCAATTGCAGTTTCTGATTAATAGCAAATTACATTATAGTGCATTGGCGGATTGGATAATCCGCCTTCTTCCTGCTTATACTATGTAAATAAAAAGAAGCCGTGATATGCACGGCTTCTTTTTTCCAAACGAAAATGTCGTCATGACTTGCTGCTTACAATTACTTCAACACGTATACTTGTACGTCTTGTACACCAAATTTACGAGCTTCCTTTTGGCTTAGCGGTAAAAAGATATCTACTTTATTCCCTTTGATTTTACCACCTGTATCTGTAGCTGTTGCTACTAGACCACCTTCTGGCAAATGTTTAAACTGGTAACCTGTAATAAATAGCTTCGTACCAAGTGGAATAACATCAGGGTCTACTGCTACAGTGCCCAGCTTAAGTGGATTGCCTAATGCATCAATTGGGCCCCAACCATTTTCACTAGGATGGTCGGTATAGGATGTAGCTTTCATGTTATAAGTGCGTTTGAAAGTCATAGCTTTACCGTTAACACTCACAACGTTTTTCGGTGATTTGCTGACTTTTTCGTCTGTGCTTTTACGTTCTGCAGTAGCAACTTTTACAGGCTCTACTGGTTTACGGTTAGTCTCTTTGTCATCAGACTTATTCGCATCTTTCTTCTCGTCTAACTTAGGTGCAGATGCTTGTACAGGCTTGTCTGCATCTTTCAAACTTACTGCCATCATATCTGGAATACCTTGATCCATATTTCCCCATAGCTCGTACTCATTTATCATAGGGTTCGCGGCTTCTTCAGCAATCATGCTCGCTGGAACGCTCTGAGCCTGCTCTTCTAATTCGGTTGCGGTATTAGACTCCGCATACACAGGTAGTATTTGAATAATCAAGATAGCTACCAATAGTACACCTGCAATTTGTAACGTCATTTTTTTATTCATAAATATCCTCCTTGAAGCATGCGCCCATCACAATTTCCATGGACTAACATCAACGCGGTGATCATAACATAGATTTCTAGCATATGATCAGGTAGTTTTTGTAAAAATGCGCAAGTTCACGTGTGCCAACGACTTCAATCACTTGATCTATTGTTTGGAAAATGACATTTTTGACTTTTATTTTACATATATATCCTTTCTGGAAGCACCCTTTTTCTATTACCCATCTTCGAAAAAGTGAAACAAAATCAAGCACTTTGAATCGATTTATAACTATATGTCGCTCACATAAACCACCAAATAACTATTAAAAATAGGTTAATGAAACGTCATAATTACGCTCCACTAACCTATCATTTCGGATGTTTTTTTACCTATATTATCTTATTCTACAAATCTTTTACTGAATAACGTATAAATCCCGCATAATAGTACGCATATACCTGTACCTATCAACAAGCTTTCTACTTGAACGATATCAGCCAACGGCCCAAATAGCATCATTCCTAATGGCAGCGCACATGAACTAGCGATCTGTACGAAGCTGAATACGCGACCGTGCATAGAAGGATCAACTTGTTCCTGCAATAAGACTGTAATCGGTGTGTTAAAGCAAGGCATTGTTATACCGATTAATACATTAAACAACAAGTATACGGAAAACAATGGTGCGACTCCTAGCCCGATCATCATCAATCCATAAAGCGCACATGCAACTGCCGTTGTATGCATGCGATTCCGAAAACCTCCCCATGTTGCAATCAAAGCACCGCCTATGACTGCACCTGCACCAAATGTCATTTCGCTCGCCGTCAGTCTCCACATCTCAGCCCCAAATGAGCGACTTACCATTAGAGGTGTTAAAAATGCCGCAGGACTGGCCAGTATCATGATGACGATCAATAAAATAAGCAGTCGTTTAATAAACGCATGATGTTTCAAGTATGCGAACCCTTCTATTATTCCTTGCAGATTCGATTTATACTGGTTCTCCGTTTGCAAATACGCTGGTATTGATATCGTTAATAAAATGCTAATCCCGATGACAGCCGTTATCACATCGATTAACAATGTTGTCTCAATCGTTGCCACAGATAAAATGGCTCCACTTGCTGCTGGAGACAGAACCATCATTAACGACGAAATCGTGCTGTGAATTCCGTTTACTTTCATTAGATGTTCTTTTGGAACAATCTGAGGAATTAACGCATTGATAGCCGGTGTTTGTATACCCGTCCCTGCTGAACGAATCAACAATACGATAAACAGCAGCCACACACTTTTATAACCTGTAAAAAATAAAATAGCCAATATCAATGTTGCAGCAGCGATAATTCCATCAGATAGCATAATCATTTTTTTACGGTTATAGCGATCCACCCAGACGCCTGCGAATAAGGATATGATGATTTGCGGAAGAAATCCGCAAACTGTAGCAATGGTCATCATGACCCCGGATGAGGTCGTAAGCGTGATATACCAAATAATCGCGTACTGTACTAATGAAGAACCAAACAATGAAATCGTTTGTGCCGTTAAAAATAATGCGATTTGAGATCTCCAGTTGTCATTCGAGCTATGCATCGTATTGTTTACACCTCTTATTCGTTTTGTTTTCTTCTATATATAGTTTGAATAATTACGACTTACGAGTTTACTACTTGCCTTGTTCTATATTGAAAATACGATCTGCCCATTCTAAGTAGAAGCTTTCTTCGTGCGAAACAAGTATGATACTTCCCTTAAAGCGAATTAAAGCCGATTGCAACGCTTTTTTCGCTTCTGCATCCAAATGATTCGTCGGCTCATCCAAAATCAAAAAATTACATGGTGACAGCATAAGCCGGCACAATTTCACTTTGGACTGCTCACCACCACTCAACGTACGAATCTCTTGCGAAACATGTGCATCTTTCATCCCAACCTGTGCTAAATATTTACGAATTTCTTTCCTATTTAATTTAGGAAACTGCTCTGAAATAATTTGAATAGGTGTTATTGCCCCATCTTCCCACTTCAAATCTTGTTCATAATATCCAAGCTTAATCGGTTCGGAAATCCGAAAGTGGCCAGTGATAGCAGGAATTTCTGCTACCACTGTTTTTAGCAAAGTTGATTTTCCAATACCGTTGAACCCTGTGATAACTAGCTTTTGCCCGCCCAATACAGAGAAATTGATCTTTGGCAGTAAGGACGAATCATAACCTACTTCAAGATTGCTAGCCGTGAGAACCTTCTGTGATGGGACAGGCAGTTCACGAAATTGAATGATAGGTTTATGCGAAAACACAGGGGCAGCCATTCGCTCCATCCTTTCAAGCTGCTTCCTGCGTCCTTGTGCAATTCTAGAGTTGACACCAGCAATGTTTCTACGGATATACTCCTCTGTCTTTGCAATTTGCTGCTGCTGAGTATGGTAGCGACGAACATAATCCTGACGCAAATGCTCCTTTTGTCGTAGAAAGTCAGAATATTTCCCATAGTATTTTTTGATGGTACCGAACTCGATATCGCAAATACAGGTAGAGATTTTCTCCAAAAAGTCATAGTCATGGGAAACCACACAATACGCACCCTTAAATGAGGTTAAATAGCTTGCAAGCCATTCCACATGTTCTTTGTCTAAGAAATTCGTTGGCTCATCTAACAAAAGTACGTCAGGCCGTTCCAGCAGCAGCTTCGCTAAAATTACCTTCGCCCGCTGGCCTCCGCTTAATTGGGACAACACTCTATCTACTCCAATTGCATCAATGCCTAGCCCTGAAACGATTTTGCTAATATGATTATCTATTGCGTAAAAGTCACCTACTTCTAGCTGTTCTTGATAGCCTGCGGCTTGCAGCAATTGCTCTGCATTACCAGTCATAGCACTCTCTTGATACAAATCGTTCATCTTTTTTTCTATTTCAAACAAATGTGAAAATGCCGTTTTGAGATAAGAGGAAATCGTGTTCTTTCCATCCACTTCAGCATACTGATCCAGATGTCCAATTCGAATATTGGATTGCCACTTTATGCTCCCTTCATCCGGGATCACCTCTCCTAGCATTATTTTGATGAGCGTGCTTTTTCCAGCTCCATTCTGCCCAACAATACCTACATGCTCACCTTTGTATAAATCAAAAGAAGCATTCCCATATAACTGTTTATCTCCGAAATGATGCGATACATTTTCCACTTTCAGCAAACTCATGTTGACTCCTCTTTTCCTATATAAATAAAAAAAGCAGAGAGCTGCGCCATTAGACGCTAACTCTCTGCTTCGTGATCATGCTGCACCACATCCGATACAACCTTTCGATCCAATGAAGATGTAAACCCCATTGATATCGCCACAAACACAAAGAGCCATAGACAAAGCATTGTCCATGGCTCCTTAATCTAAGTAGACATCGGTAAATAGTCATAACTAAATAAGCATAGAAAACTACACTTTTTCAGCAAGACGATTCGACCGATGAATATAGGAAACATTACGCTCCCTGATTAAGCTCCGTACAACGCTTCATCGTATACGTTTGTGCGGAGCGAATCTTCATCACGAGTTTAACATGTTTAATATACAGCATTTCATGCACCTTCCTTATTCATTAAGGCGAATTTTAGCATATGTTTCTATTTGGGGTCAAGTTAGTATCAGCCCAGCATGCTGAATGGATAGGCAAACTATACGCACATGAAAAATATTGAAAAACTATTGCCAACATAGCCCAATATAGGTTAAGTTATAGTCAATTGCATAGGAACCGATCCGGGGGCTTGAGTGAGTCAGGCTGAGATTGTAGCCGTAATTGCTACTGACCGTATATCTGAACTGGATAATGCCAGCGTAGAGAATTGATATCGAGAACTTTGTCTATTCAACCGTCAATACATCTGCGTATTCAGGCGGTTTTTTTGTGCAAATTTATAGAAAAAGAGGGGTAAACATCATGCAGCAAACATCTAAAGGGTTAAAGTTCTCTGACGTACTCATTACGGTCGTTATTGCACTCGTATTCGGAATCCTCTTCAAAGTATGGGATCATGTCTACAGCGCCTCCAAGCTGCTCTTTCCTCAATCCGGTCAATTGACGTATGGATTATGGTTTATGGCAGGCCCATTCGCCTACTTGCTGCTTCGCAAGCCTGGTGTAGCATTCATCGCAAGTTCAGCCGCCGCTGTCATCTCGATGCTGCTCGGTTCCACATGGGCATTTGAAACCGTTGTTTATGGTGTCGTACAAGGTTTAGCAGCAGAACTCGTATTTTTACTTGTTCGTTATCGCAAACACAGTATTGCTGTAGCAGGTCTTGCAGGTATGATGTCTGCGGTCGGTTCATTCTGTGTTGACCTGTCGTTTGGTTATGCTGACTACGAAACTTGGGTACTCGTTTTGAAATACGGTTTGCGATTCTTCAGTGCCTTTGTATTCTGCGGAGTATTTGCTTACTTCCTCGTTCGCGCACTTGAAGCAACAGGCGTAACGAAGTCCATTCGTCCATTATCGCAATCTGATTATGCGGCACTTAATAAATAAACATGATTTCAACAAAGTATAGTTCCGTATTGATTGAGGTGTAATCCATGAACATATCACAACTTAGTCCAGACCTATCCATCACCAATTTAAGATTGAAATTTGCAGGAGAGTCGTCCTTTATATTTAAGGACCTCTCCTTCGCTGTTCCTCAAGGGCAGAAAATACTATTATTAGGGCCGAGCGGCTGCGGTAAATCTACGCTGCTGCAAGTATTGAGCGGGATTATACCCGCTTCTTTCGAAGTCCCAATGAAAGCTGACGCGATTCAAAATCCTTATAGCTGGGGATTCGTCTTCCAAGATCCAGACACTCAATTTTGCATGCCCATGGTAGACGAAGAATTAGCGTTCGTACTAGAAAATTTATCTGTACCTCGCGAGCAAATGAAGTCGCGTATGCACAGCGTACTAGAAATGGTTGGTCTGCACCTTGACGAGCTCCACATTCCTATTCAAAGCTTTTCGCAAGGGATGAAACAGCGCTTGGCACTTGCAACGGTACTCTTACTCAATCCTGAGGTATTATTTCTCGATGAACCTTCTGCCCTGCTCGATCCCGATGGCACCATTCAAATATGGAAGGCAATCAAAAACATCGCCAACGAGAAAACCGTAATTATCGTTGAACATAAAATAGAGCATGTCATTTCCTATGTGGATCGAGTTGTCCTATTTAACGACCAAGGTGAAATCATTGTGGATGATACACGGGATATCGTGTTCTCAAATTATAAAGAAAAGTTAGTGCAATACGGCATTTGGTATCCTGGCGTGTGGCAAGACTATTCGCAATCCGATACCTATCAGTCGATTATGCAAGAGAAACACGTACATAACCAATCACTCCCTATCTCCGCACCATCACGAGAACAGTCACCACTGTTATTACTGCAGCAATTTGCAGGCTATCGTGAAAATCAGCGCAGGATCTATATTGGTGAAGCTACTTTACATGCAGGTGAATGGATCGCGATTACCGGAGAAAATGGGGCTGGTAAAAGTACATTTCTTCTTTCTCTTATGCAGCTTCTGACGACTGACGGGACATATCTGATTGAAGGACAACCTATTGTACAATCAAAAAAACGACTTAATAAACTTACGCCACCAAATCAATTAGCGTTTGTATTCCAAAATCCTGAAATGCAGTTCGTAACCGATTCCGTGTATGACGAAATAGCATTTTCTCTTCAATTAGAGAATCGCCCTCAAGCGGATATCGATCAGATTGTTACAGAACTGCTGTCATCCTTTCATTTGCATGTTAGCGAAGACCGACATCCATATCAACTATCAATGGGCCAGAAGCGTCGACTTAGCGTAGCGTCTGCTATCGTTCAGAACCAGCCAATTGTACTGCTGGATGAACCTACATTCGGATTAGATGCAAAAAGCACATTTGTTATGCTGGAAAGACTTGAACAACTTCGGGTTAACGGAGTATCTATATTGATGATTACTCATGATCCGCATATCATTCATTATTTTTGCGACCAAGTATGGGGCATTCACGAAGGAGAACTATCGAGTATATCAAAAGTAAATAAAGCGAATACAGCATCCACATCTATGCATGATGATAATTTTGATGCAGATATGACCGAAAGTCACGTTATTCACAGCGAAGCTGCAGCAGAGAGGAGTAAATAGATGCAACTGTTCACTCCTCAAAAAGAAACGTGGTTCTATCACGTCAATCCAGCATTCAAATTTTTGATTATATTTGCGGCTCTCCTGATCACATTGTTCAATCGAGATTTTGCGTTTGCCCTTCACTTGTTGGTCATCTATATCTTGTTGCTAGTGCTATGTAGCGGTTACTCTTGGCAAAAATTATTGCTGTTGTTAGCTCCTTTTATTCTTATTTTTATTTCAACCGCATCAACGATGATATTGTTTGGCAAGGGCGAAGTGATATGGTGGTCATGGGGCATTATCAAAATTTCAGAGGAGAGCTTCTTCCGTGGACTTCTGCTATCGATGAAAACGGTCAGCTTTGGCATTATGGGCTTATTGTTTGTTTTAACTACAAAGCCATTGCTGTTTTTCTACGCCCTCATGCAGCAGTTTCATTTGCCACCTAAGTATGGCTATAGCTTTATAGCTGCTATTCGTTTGCTACCAACGGTATGGGAAGAATTCCATACTCGTACCAATGCCTTAAAAATACGCGGTGTTCGTTACAAAACAGGCATTAAAGGCATGTATGAACGTATACGTTTATATGCCGTACCACTGCTTGCTCAAAGCATTCGCCGTGCTCAGCGTATTGCTGTTGCCATGGAAGCAAAGCAGTTTCACATCGGTTCGTCACGCACCTATTATTACGTAACATCCTATTCTCGTTTAGATGCTGTGTGGTTGCTTATTATGGTCGGACTATTGTTTTTCGCGTATGTAAGCGCACAATACATCCCTTTATTTGAATGGGAAGCACCGATACAGCAGTAATTTTACAATAAAATAACTTAATTATATCGCTCATACTTATTTAATTTTCGGATGAAACAATATTTACTCGAATTACGAAAAAGCCGTCCCTAGCATCATGACCTTCCCTATTAAGGGAAAGTTCACACGCTAGACGGACGGCCTATTTTTGTGCAAATGATCGTTCACATTTATCATACACACTTCAACTTAATTGATTACTTTCCTCAAAAATTCTTGCGTACGTGGATGTTTAGGAGCATTGAACACTTCTTCTGGTGTCCCTTCTTCTACAATGTTACCTCCATCCATAAATAAGATGCGATCTCCCACTTCTTTAGCGAAGCCCATTTCATGGGTAACGATGATCATGGTCATCCCTTCCTTAGCCAATGACTTCATGACTTCCAGCACTTCACCAACCATCTCAGGATCAAGCGCTGAAGTTGGTTCATCAAACAGCATCACATGCGGCTTCATTGCTAAGGCACGTGCGATTGCAATCCGCTGCTTCTGTCCACCTGATAGTTTGTTAGGATGCACATGGGCTTTGTCTGACAATCCTACTTTTTGAAGCAAATCCATTGCAATTTGCTCCGCTTCATTTTTTGATTGCCCTTTTACCTTGATCGGTGCAAGCGTGATATTATCTAGCACGGTCATATGAGGGAAAAGGTTAAACGATTGAAACACCATCCCCATCTTTTCGCGTGTTTTATTCACGTCATGAGCTTTCTCATTAATACATTGACCTTCGAAATAAATCTTACCTTCGCTTGGTTCTTCGATCAAATTCATACAGCGAAGCAGCGTACTTTTACCCGAACCGCTCGGTCCGATCACGACCACAACTTCACCTTGCTTGACTTCAGCATTTACCCCTTGCAAAATATGCAGTTTTCCGAAGCGCTTATGCAGCTGTTCAATTTTTATCATTTGTGTTCAACTTCCTTTCCAACCTGCCAATCAACTTGGACATAGAGAATGTCATGATGAAGTATACGATTGCTGCCCCTACTAAGGAAGGGAACGGTTGATACGTTTTTGTCCGAATAAGATCCGCATTATACATTAAGTCTGCAAGACCGATAACCATGACGATGGATGTTTCTTTAATGATAACGATAAATTCATTGCCGATAGCTGGCAATACCGAACGTAATGCTTGTGGAATCACGATATAACGCATCGTTTGTTGCTTAGTCATTCCAAGTGAACGAGCCGCCTCAACCTGCCCTTTATCTACCCCTTGAATTCCAGCACGGAAGATTTCAGCCAAGTAAGCCGCACTATTCAAGCCTACAGCGATTACACCCGCCGTAAATTTATCAAATTGTATAGGTAGAGCGAAATAAATAATAAGCAATTGAACGAGCAGTGGCGTTCCCCGAAACACTTCAATATAAATAGTCGCAAGCCATCTTAGTGGCTTCGTCTCTGATAAACGCATAAATACAAGACCAAAACCTAGAATAACACCAAATAGAATCGAGCAAAGCGTAAGTAATAAGGTGACTCCAGCACCTTGTAAATACATATCTTTATATTCCCACAACGTTTCAAATACAGTCATGACCCTCAGACGCCCCTTTCCTTTTCAACATAACAAAGGACGGCCTATCAGCCGCCCTCTCTATACCATCATTCAACTCGTTTATTGGGATTCGGATAATGCGTTCGCTTCCGTAATAAACTGATCTAGCTTGCCTTCGTCTTTTAAGCGCTTGATCGTCTTGTTGATGGCATCTTTCAGCTTATCACTGCCTTTCGGAATCGCTACCGAGTAGCCGTCACCGATTGGTTTAAGGGCAATAGAACTAACTGTAACCTTGTTATTATTGCTTGCGTATGCTGCTGCAACAGGCTTTTCGACAAGCACAGCATCTACACGATTCGTTTCCAATGAGAGAACTAAGTCATTTACTTTTGGCAAACGGTCAGGCTGTGCATCAGGAATCTGCTTCAGCACCTCTTCAAACGTACTTCCGCTTTGTACGCCGACTTTCTTACCTTTCAAGTCTTCAATTGCTTTATATTTGCCAGCATCCTCAGCACGTACGAGCACACCAACTTCAGCTTGATAGATTATATCTGAGAATAACATCGCCTTCTCACGATCAGGAGAACGATCAATACCTGCAAGAGCCATATCGACATTACCCTTATTAATAGACTCTAGCACGACGTCAAATTTCATATCTTGAATTTCCAACTCTACGCCCAAATCCTTCGCAATCTCTTGCGCAACCATAATATCGTAACCAACAATTTGGTCTTTACCATCGATATCTTTATGGAACTCGAATGGCGGGTAATCCGCACTCGTTGCCATTACAATCTTCTTATTTTCTAGAACCGTGTCATATTTATCTTTTTTGGAGCCACAGCCTGCTAGCACCGTCATTACGAGCGTACACACCATTATTAGAAGCAATAGTTTTCTCTGTTTCATCTGTAATCCCCACTTTTGTCTGTAGTTGTATTGTCTATGTCTGTTATTATACATACTTATGCATACTTATACAACAACTTTTTTAAAATCTATTTTTATACTACATATGAATTAGATTCTCAATTTTCGTTATTTATAATACAATGGTTAATATATTAAGATTTGTATGGACAAAGGAGCTGCTTATGAACACAAAAGCACGTATTGCAGAAGCAATTGAACAGAACCAAGCAGAATTTATTGAAATATCAAGCTTTATCGCGGCTAATCCTGAGCTAGGTCATGAAGAATTTTTAGCATCCGAACGACTTATTCAATGTTTGCAAAACCATGGTTTTACAATTCAGTCACCTGTATTGGAGCTACCTACCGCTTTCCTTGGAACATATGATACAGGTAAGCCTGGACCTACTGTTGCATTTTTATGTGAATATGATGCATTACCACAATTAGGTCATGCATGCGGACACCACTTAATATGCATGATGAGTATCGGTGCAGCTGTCGGCCTCAAAGCTGTTATGGATGAGATTGGCGGTATCATTCGCGTATACGGCACACCTGCTGAAGAGACTGCCGGGGCGAAAGTGCCTATGACAAGAGCGGGATTATTTGATGATTGTGACATTGCTATGATGGTGCATCCATTCTACCAGTATGAGCAATCTGGTACTTCACTTGCTATGGATGCGATTAAAGTAGAGTACTTCGGCGAAGCGGCACACGCAGCAGCCTCTCCTTATAAGGGTATTAATGCATTGGATGCAGTTATTCAATTGTTCAACGGTGTAAATGCGATGCGTCAGCAAGTCCGCAGTGATGCGCGAATACATGGCATTATTACAAATGGTGGGCAAGCGCCTAACATCATCCCAGATTATGCAGCAGCTGAATTCTATGTCCGTTCTGCTGATCGTCCATATACAGATGAACTAAAAGGCCGCTTCCAGGCAATTGCTGAAGGAGCTGCGCTGCAGACAGGATGTACAGTCAAGGTCCATGAAGACCCTTGCGCATATGACGAACTTCGCACCAACGAAGTGCTGTCACAATTGTTCAACAACAACCTAATTCAATCAGGCATTCAACCGGACGAAATTAAAATCGGTAAAGACCATGGCTCGCTGGATCTCGGCAATGTATCCACACGAGTACCTACTATTCACCCTTATATACCTATTACACACGAGGCCTATGATTTGCATACGATCCCGTTCCGTGATGCAGCACAACAGCCTTATGCTTACGAACAAATGATTTTCGCTTCCAAAATGATGGCTTATACCGCATATGATGCTGTATCGGATGCTGAACAACTAGCACGGATTAAAGCAAGCTTTACAATGCAATAGTTAAATGAATAAAAGGAGCTTACGCCACAGCCGTTAGGGAATCGTGTGGATAAGCTCCTTTTACTATCTAATCGTTACATCGTTTGTTTTCTTAACCTATTCATCACTACTTCTAATCGCATCGTCCTGTTCCGATTGAAGCGTCATCTCAATCGGCAAGCTGATAGACACAATCGTGCATCCAGGCCTCGAGTGAAAATTCATGGTGCCCCCATGTCTCTGTACAATGCTATAGCAAATGGCAAGCCCCAGTCCGGTTCCCGTTTCCTTTGTCGTAATGAATGGTGTACCAGCTTGCTGCAATATAGACGGGTCAAAACCAGCACCTTCGTCTTCCACTTCCAAAATAACACGACTGCCATCATGCCTTGTACGAATACGGAGGATTTTATTCGCCTCCATCGCTTCAAGACCATTTCGGATAACATTGTGCAGAAGCTGCCTTATCTCCTTTTCGTCCAACATAATATAAGGAACTGACTTCAAATCAAGCTCGATATGCTGACAATTAACGGTCGCGGTAGCCTGAACAAGAGGATAAATATGCTCAATAATATCATTGATAGACTTTGGCTGAAACTCCACAATTTTATGTTGCGCTAAGGTCAAATATTCCGTAATGATTGTATTCGCTCTAATGATTTCATCCATCATCGTATCAAAATATACATGCTCATGCTCATGTTCCGGTTTGTTTCGTAACAATTGTAGAAATCCTCTCACTGTCGTTAATGGATTTCGTATTTCGTGACTAATTGCAGCTGCCATCTCTCCTACAATCTTAAGTGCGCTCATGCGCTTAATCTCTTGTTCGAGCGCAGCCTGCTGGCGCATCGTAACCAGCATGTCATTCATGTTCTGTGTCAATTCTCCCCATTCATTATCCCCACGAACACTGATCTTCCCGCTTAAATCCCCAGCAGCTATTCGCTGCGACGCTTCCACTAAAGATCGAAGTGGATGTGTGACGAAGCGCTTTATCCACCAATGAACAAATACATAAATACTAACTAGCACAGCGATCCAAATACAAAAAATAATAAAAAAGACCCTCATCAGTGTCTGGTCTACTACTTTGGTTGGAAGAAGAATAATCGCTTGCCATCCAGCCTCTTTAATAGGAGTCGAAATCATATATTTCTGTTCGCCCATATCGTCTATCGTGTTAATTAGAGAGGTTGTTTGCTTTTCATTGATTGTAAGGAGAAATTCATATTGAGACTGTGCTTGTGTGTCATCCCAAATAAATTCCGAGGCGTCCGTATCAAGCAACAATTGTCCTGTTTGGTTCAACAGGACTACCTTACTTTTTGGATGGATACTGAGATGACTGGAAAGATGGCTGAGGTCTTGGAATCGCAGATCAACACCCGCAACGCCAATGAGTTGATTATCGTGATCGTAAACAGGTGTGCTAATCGAAATAACGGGAATATGGGTAAAATGATCAAGGTAGGGTGACGTGATGTATGTACTGCCTTGTTTGACAGGACCATGATAATAGTCATATCGAGGGTCGTCGCGTAGCTTAGCTGATGACTCATCTATGAATTCTGGGATAGTTATACCTTGCAGTTTACCGTCTGAGTTGTAACCATACCAAGACGTATACTTTCCTTGCTTATCGTAATTGGATTGATAGGAATACCAGTAACCTGCTACATATGGGTTCGTTTGATTAGCAAACTTTTCAATTGTCTTATTGCGCTCTTCCTTCGAGTCTTGCCTTGCATAAGTATGTTGAATCATTCGGGCATACGTTTCTAGAAGCACTTTCTGCTGGCGAATGATCGCATCGACTTCAGAAGTTGCGATCATCGCTTTTTCCTTATAGTCTTGATGAACATAACTTTGGATTGTCGTACGTATCGCCTCTGAGGACAATATGAAGATGAAAGTAATCGCTATTGTAACCGTCAGAACGAGCCGCACGACCATTTGATCATGTATCGTCCGTCGTCTCATAACTATCCCCCGACATACTATTATTCACTCTCTCACAGATGAAATTCTAGATGCGACAAACTTGCTAACTTCCTCTAAATCAAATGGCTTCGTGAAGTAAGCGATAGCTCCAGCTTCCTTCGCTTTGCGTACGAGTTCTTTTTCCCGGTAGGCCGAAATGATGATAACCTCCGTCTTAGGTCGCAGAGCACGCAGTTGATGCAACCAGTCTATTACATTCATATCAGGTATACGGACATCCATAACAACAATAGAACAGCGGTAAAGCTTAATGATATCCATTGCGCGACATCCAGTACTCGCTTCATACACTTCAACACTTTCCGATTGAAGCGCTTCCCTTAATAGCAATCTAATTGCAGGCTGATCGTCAATAATCAATATGGAGGCTGGCTTATCCGGCATAGGCTCTTCCTCCGATTCCATAAGCATGGACGGCACTGCTTGTTCTCGCAACAATTCGAGCTCCTGGCACTGAAGTCGCTTACGATACCCTTTACATATTGCATATACAAGGAAAGGAATAGTCGCCATAGTTGTAGCGAACCATAAAGTCTGCATTGCTTGTTTCTCCTTCCCGATTATGTGGGTCAACATACTTATCTTTCGCCTTCATCTTCGACAATGATCGACGACTCCTTATGGGCTTCCAACATAAACCGACACCTCTTTATTATAGTATGAAAGTTCAATTTCGCCTATTATTATTTAGGATCGAATAAAGCCGCCGGCAATCGCCAGCGGCTTTATTTCAGGTCATTTATTAGTGATGGAGCTCATATTTTCATCTAATCTTCTTCATCCGCAACTCGTGCAGGTGGTACGTAATCCACAGGTAATTCTACGATAACTGTCGTCCCTTTACCCTGTTCACTGATGATACTCATTTCACCACCATGTACCTTTACAATCTCATCTGTAATCGCAAGACCTAGCCCTGTCCCACCATGCTCTGGATTAACTTGGTAAAATTTATCCATAACTTTGGTAAGATGTTCCTTACTTATCCCGATACCAGAGTCAATTATCCTTACTTCATAATGCGTATGCGTTCGTCTTAATCGGACTTCAATCCTAGATTTATCAGGCGAAAACTTAATCGCATTATCCACTAGATTCAGGAACACCTGCTTAAGGCGGTTGGCATCTCCATTTAATTGCTCATCAGATTCACTATTAGTCGCATCATCGTTTAAGGTCAAACTAATTTGTTTCTGCTCTGCTTTCATCCGAACCTGAAATAGCGTTTCTTGCAAAATATTGTAAAGAGACAACGGCTGCCAGTTCAGTTGCAGACGGTTCTGCTGCAGCTTCGAGAAATCAAGCAATTCCTCTACAAGACCTATTAATCGATCCGTTTCTTTGGAGATGATGTTGAGTCCTAGCTTCGTCTCTTCATCAACTTGATGCATATTACCTAATAACAAGGTCTCACTCCAACCCTTTATACCTGTAAGCGGCGTTCTGAGTTCATGAGAAATGGAAGATATGAAATCATTTTTAAGCTGATTACTTTTAACGATCTCTTTCGCCATATAATTGAGTGTCCGAGCAAGATCACCCAACTCATACTTGTAACCTTCCTTAGCCCTGACTTGGAATTTTCCTTTAGCCATCTGTGCAGAGACAATAGTGATCTCATTAATCGGCTTCACAATGGAATCTGCCAAACCAACACTAATAAGGAAAATAATAAGTAGCACTGCTATAGAAATGAGAATCGACAGCATGATGATACTCATAATTTTACTGTTGGCCGCTTCTAATGAAGTTGCCATTCGCAGTACATAAGAAACGTTCCCATTCGCTATCAATGGTGCAGAGACTGACATGACCGTCTCTCCCGTTTCGGGTACTTTGCCAATCCAGCGCTCAATCTTAGCATTAGCATTATTGGCTGCTGCCAGAAAATCTGATGTTTGCACTTTCTCTAGAACAGGAAAGTTTGACGAAGTGATAAGCACTTTCCCTTCCTTGTCCAGAATTTGCACTTCTGCATTATCTATATTGAAATAGCTGTGCAACTCTGGCAGCCAACGTTCACTGTTGTCATCTGCTAAAATACTCGTATAGTTCTTATAGTACTTCATGCTATTCGTCGCATGACTCTCTAAATAGTTAGAGATGGTATCGTAATAATAACTACGCACAAACACGGAGAAAATGATTTGCAATATTAACATCGTTAAGAATACAACGATAAAATAGTGCAGTACGACCGATCGGCGTATACCTGGCTTTATGATAAAACGATTGCCTTCCATTTATATCCATGTCCCCAGACGGTTTCTATATATTTTGGTGAAGATGGCTCATCCTCAATCTTTTGACGCAAACGACGAATGTTGACGTCAACGATTTTTGGGTCGCCCATATAATCTTTGCCCCACACATGATCCAACAAAATGTCCCGGCTAAGCGTCACATCTTCTTTCTCCATAAAATACTGAATTAAGGAGAACTCCGTAGGCGTCAAATCAATAGCCACTTGATCCTTCGTAAAGCGCTTCGCAATGAGATCCAATGTGAAAGGCCCTGATTGATAAACCACTTTTTGCAACGACTGCTGGTAGGAATGAACACGACGTAGCAAAGACTGAATACGAGCTACGAGTTCAGTAGGACTGAATGGCTTGCTTACATGATCATCCGCACCAACAGATAACGCGTATACTTTATCTTGCTCCTGTACTTTAGCTGTTAAGAAAATAATGCCGATCCGCTCATTATGTTCACGCACACGACGACATACTTCAAAACCATCCATACCAGGTACCATTACGTCCAACAGAGCAACGTCAATTCTCGGGTCCGCCATCAATTTTTCAAGTGCTTCTGGTCCATTCGAAGCTTCAACTACTTCAAATCCATTTCGTTTTAGATTAATTACAATAAAACTGCGGATAGATTCTTCATCTTCAAGAATAAGTATTTTTGTCAATCGATCCAGCTCCTCTTCCCATGTCTTAACTGTACATCCTATTTATTTGTTTTTGCGTCTTTGTTCTCTTCCAATGGAAGCTTTGGCTTCAAGTCCAATACTTCTTTACTGTTGATACCGATGACTTGGTCGCCATATGCAGCAAGATACAACCACTTATCCTTATAACGTTCCCAAGATCTTACGCTAAAGAATCTTATTTCTGCCAATGTTTCGTTCGTAAACTGATCAATAAATATAATGTGCTCGTCTACTTGCGACTTAGTATCGATCGTTACTCGTCCATACCACGATCTCGGAATGGTGAATTGGAAGCGCTCCTGGTGATCACGATATTGCTTCTCAACAAGTTGGAATCCATCATTACCGTCCCACTGAGAATAATTTGTGAAATAAGGAATTTCATATTTCTCGTATAATTCCCAGCCACTAGGTTCTTCAAGTGAAGCAATCTCAATGATATTATCAGCATTAATATCTACACTGCGAATCACATTAGCTTTGTAAGTTAAGTCTTCACTAAGAATATTTTTCAACTTACCATTTTCAGTGAGTGTGATAACCTGTGTTAGACCTGTATTCGACTCCGTTGAAGCGTCCAATACAAGACCTCGCTTATACTTCGAAATAAAGCCTGAAGTCACATAATTGAAATTATGTGCTTGGCTGTCTAGCTGCAGTTCTCCTCGCTTGACGAAAGTGTTCTCTTTATAGCCAAACATACTTAGCTCATAGGGTGAGTCTTTTCTTTTGTTAACGATAAAGAGTTCATCTTTCTTATCTCTATTGAGATCATCGATAACAAATTGGGAGTATGGCTGCTCGAACATCTTCGTTAGCTCTGAATCTATATAAGAATATACAACTAACCCTTTCGTTAGTTCAACATCACCTGGACCGTATCCGACGACAATGTCAGTGCGATTATCTTCATTAAAGTCGACTAACTCTACCCGATCCAAATTAGGCCCCGCACCAGGGAAACTAGTTAATTTTCTCCACACAGAGCCATCATATTTGAGAATCATACCATGTATGCCTTCCACACCTTCCGGTTTATAGAACGTAATTGCCTCACCGACTCCGTCCCCATCAATATCTCCGGTTTGAATGGCACTATTCACTTTTGAATTTATCGGACGTACGAGAACACCATTCTCTTTCTTGATTTCCTGATCAACAACAGAACTTAAATTTTCTTGTACTTCAGGAAGTTTAGGTACCCTTAGCAGTGATATAGGGTCAGCAACTACTTGACATCCAGATAACAGCAGCGTGAACGCAACGAGCAAAGTCGTGCTGCGACGGCGTGTACGCCTCTTATTCACTTTCATCCCTCGATTCTTTCAACCCTTACATAAGTTGTGCTCATTATTCCAATCTTCATGCCTTATCATGCTTATCCAGCTTTCCTTCTGGAGGAGGACTATGTTCCTTGCAACATTGATACAGCTGCATGCCCTCTGTAATGATATATAAATCATACCCTTTTTTAGGCAAATAGGGAATCAGTACAGACAATTGCTCCACAATGGCCTGAATCTATCATTCTCCATTATAAAAAAAAAGAGTCACCCTTAGGTGACAAACCCATTACAATTTGTCTAAAGATGCCGTAATCTTACATTTTGTGGATACATATAACAACCAACTCTGCTAATACACTCTTCAGCCTCTTGGACTAATAGTACAACCGATTAAGTGGGCTCTGTTCACCCGTTATCGGCTGCAACGAATAAATGGATATTGGAAAATACACAAATCCATATACATAAGCAGCTAATTGATATAAATCATAAAAGAGTACAAGCGATTTATCCGTTAAATAGAAAGGCTGATCTGGCGCAATTGCTGTAAAAGGTTCTAATGTCGGGATCTCTCTCTCCTGAATCTGCCTAGCGACATCTTTACTTAAAAACGCCACATAAGGCGCATCCGGACGAAATAATTCCGCCAACGTATAAAGATGGCCGCTTTTCACTTCAAAGGTCAAGCCACGCTGATACGTCATGCCATGCGCTGCACCTTTTTTGTAGCCATAAACTGTAAGTGTAAGACTAAGCAATTCACGCTCATTTAATTTTATTTCATACGAACCTTGTACCTCGGTAGTTTCATTTTCCTCATACCCAGTCAGACGAATCAACTCTAATACTTTGCGGTAGATTACTCGATTTATTTGTGCTGCAGCATGTCCATGCTTCTTATCGTCGACTTGCGGAAAAATAACATTCAAACGAGGTTTATGAATTTGGTACGAACGTATTTCAACTGGTAAAGGATATAAGGTCATCGCGATTCCCCTTAACATACTGATGATTGTGATCATTACGCTCATCCTATGACAAGGGGAGGTCAAACGTGACTTTAGCCTATTTAAAAACTACATGAATAAAACGATTGATGAAATAAAGTGCCTGAATCAAGTACATTATATGGATAGTCGCTGCTTTTCCGTCTGAAGTAATCTGCGTCCCTTCACATCAACTTCTATCCGACCATTTGCAAGCCCTATAACGCGCGTCGCATATTTTTCGGCAAGTTCTACCTGATGCAGGACAGCGACCACCGTCACTTGTTCTTTCATCGCCAATTCCCCAAGTGTGTTCATAACGGTTTCTGCTGATTTCGGATCTAGCCCGAGCACTGGCTCATCTACTAGCAACACCTGAGCACCGTGGACTAATGCGCGTGCAATAGCAACCCGTTGACGCTCTCCACCACTTAATTCGGATGTCAGCATATGAGCCTTGTCCAGCAGCCCTAGACGTTCCAACATGTCCATGGCTCCCATATAGTCATCGTTGCGTATCATTCCAGTAACCATACGCCACAAAGGTGTTTGTTGGGATCGGCCGATCAATACATTTTTCAGTGCTTTTCGATGTACATTCAACACTGGTGTTTGTTCCAGGTACGCACATTCACGTCGCACTCTTCGTTTTCCCGACCATCCTTGTGCAGTAATATTATGGTCATCCATGCGGTATGTACCGCTCGTCCAAGTTTGCTGCATCGCAAGACATTTTAATAGAGTAGATTTACCGCTACCACTCGATCCTACGATGCCAACAAATTCTCCCTTTTCTAGTTCTAAATCGATTTGTTGCAGAGCCGTCTCAGAAGGCGGATATACTTTGCTTAAATTCTCTATTTTTAGCATATGATATGCTCTCCTCTCCACTAACCGAACTTATGTATAGTCTAAAAAAGGTTGTCCCATTCGCGCAAGCAAATCTTTCACCTGCATTGAATAAAGACAACCTTAAAAAGTGTTACACATTTATATGATATTACATATGCATGAAAATTACGAATCTGTTGCTGAACGTATCGTTCCTCTGAACCTGAAGCCCATTACCGAGAAAACAATAAAGAAACAAGCTAGTATATAGAAAATGCTTCCTATTGAAATATACTTGATGCCCATTCCTGCTAAATACGGACCGAGTAAGCTCCCGATACTAAAATGCAAGGACGCGAGCATATTGGCTGAAGGCAAATATGCTTTGGGAAGTATATCTGCCGCGTATGCGAGCCCCAAAGAAAAGAATGAGCCCACGAATCCACCAGCAAGCATAAATAGGATGAGCAGCATCCATGTATTGTCGCCTACCATTGGAACAAACACAAATACGAGACCGCCTATAATTCCACAAATCATAAGGACAGCTTTACGATTCCAACGATCACTGAGCATGCCAAGCGGCAATTGCAAGATGAGACCGCCTAAACCGAAGAATGGCAGCAAATAAGATATCGACGCTTCACCCATGCCTAAACGCATTGCATACACAGGGAACCCGCTGTTCATAGATGCTTCCATATAGCCAAACAACATCGCTGGCATTAGTGCAAACCAAGCCCATTGATAAGAACGACGATAGCGCTGCGGCGGCTGTTCCATACCTGTAGATGCATCTGCTTTGCGATCAGGCAGGATCCACCAAGCTATGACCATAATAATGAGAAATAACACCGCTGTTACAATAAAAGGTGCAGCATCGTTTATTTTCAATAAATTGATTCCTAAAGGTCCTAAACTGAACCCCACCCCATACGCCATTCCGTATAAAGAAATGTTTCGTCCACGACGATCTGCTGGGCTAATCGACACTGCCCATAATTGAGTAGCATAGTGCAAAGCACTGTCACCCATTCCTACAATTAAACGAAGAACGATCCAAAAGCCGATGCTTGGAATAAGCGGAAACAGCAGCATCGCTATCGTTACGGCAATCATGCCACCAAGCAGCATACGCTTGAAGCCCACTTTAATTAAAATTCGTTCAACGAAGAACATCATACCAAATACGCCAACATATAACGCTGTAGCATTAAGTCCGTTTATATCAGACGGCACACCCATGCGCTCCAAGAAAATGGTAAGCAACGGTAATAACAAGCCCTGGCTAAGACCCGTTATCATAACAACCGCAATCAAAATGACAAATTGCCATGTAGGAGACGTTGTTGTACGTCGTGCTGTAATCATATTCTCCCTCCACATTATGTAGTTATTTATATACGTTTTACACACAAAAAAACATGAATTCGTTTAACGAACTCACGTGGTTAGTGTCAACATTTCAATATTATAGTGGACAACTGCTGTAAACACAATTCATAATGAATAAGGAATAATGCCCAATGCAATTCTATAAGAGAATGTTCAACCGTATCGATGTTGAACATCATCATTAAGGAGGACCGTGTAATGGCCCTTCACATTCGAGTCGAATGTTCAGCCGTTTACGAGTTTATCGGAAGTTTTATGCTCTTCGTGCAACGCAAGTGGATACATAATGTAGATGATGGCTTAGAATGGGTTCGATATGTTGAGCAGCAGGTACCTGATTCATTCCTTATCCGTTCTACTCAACTTCAGAACTATTCCATTAATGAGTTCGATATGTTATTCGCCGCATCACTCGAATTAAACCATTCACACCAAGTGTCGTTGTTTCTAGAACAACTGGAAGCGATGAACTACGATGCATGGTTAAGCCTATTTGCTCACAGTGGACTGCCATACGATAATGAGCATGTGGACAGATTAAAACAAGGCTATATCCCACTACTTCATGAGTGGTACGAGCACTATTTCCGCTGGTCTGTACCTAATTGGGAGCCTATTCTTATTGAAGATGCCGCTGAGAAAACGCGCCTGTTGAATAAGATGTCTCCTGTAGATCTCATTGAACTTGCAACCAATGGAGCCGTCTTTGATAATAACGATCACATGCGTGAAGTCATACTAGCTCCTATGTGGCATTACCGACCTATAATCAACACTTGTACGTTTACAAATACAACGTTAGTGTTATACGCAACAGAATCGGAAGAAGATGATGATGTTCCACCTAAGTCGCTTAAGCGGATGATTCACGCATTATCTAGCGATGTTCGGTTGAAAATGCTGCGGTATCTTTCGCATGAGTCAGTCACTTTTTCAGAGCTTGTATCCTTTGTTCAACTCGAAGAAAGCTCCGTTCAGCAGCATCTCGTCATTTTGCGTGCTGCGGGCTATATTCGTACGTTTTGGAATGGCAAAGTGGAACGAATTTCACTGCGCCAAGAAGGAATTTCCGATCTATCGGCATTTTTAGAAAATTATGTACAGTCTTGATCGATCGTCATATAAGAAATAATGTTCGAATGTAATAGCAAGTCAACATTGAGCGATTAATTTCCAGATGACCGTCAAGCTCCATGGAGGTGAATCGCGATGAGCCAATCTACACAGTCCGTCAAACAAACGTTGTTGTTCGATCTGGATGATACGCTTATCCACTGTAATAAATATTTTGATATCGTCATTGCTGAATATTTAAAATTAATGAGTCGCTGGTTCGATGCCTATCGCGTTGAGCAACAAGAGATTTTAACAATTCAGTCGCGTTTCGACTTGGAAGGAGTTAGTGCTAACGGTTTCGTCAGCACACATTTTCCCCAGTCATTAGTAAAATGCTATACATTTTTGTGCGAGCAAACAGGACGAACTTACTCACAAGATGAGTATGAAATATTGTGGAAGCTTGGGCTGAGCGTATATGAAATAGAAGTTGAACCATACCCAGGCATGCTGGACACGCTGAATCGATTACGTGATGAAGGCCATGAACTACACCTATACACAGGTGGCGAAACCGTGATCCAGCAACGTAAAATAGAACAGATGAAATTGTCTACCTACTTTGACGACCGTATTTTTATACGTCAGCACAAGACAACGGAAGCCTTATCCTCAATTCTTAATCAACTGGAGACTGACCCGTTGCAAACTTGGATGATCGGCAATTCATTGCGCACAGATGTGATCCCTGCCCTGACAAACGGTATCAATTCTGTCTACTTGAAGCAGAACAATGAATGGGCCTACAATCTTGTAGAAGTGACTATCGAGCCAAAGGGTGCATTTTATACCATTGATCGACTAACCGCGGTTCCTGATGTGATCCAGCAATGGTGTGCACAGCGAGAAGCTCGCGTTCTTTAATGTTACCCACCAACTGAAATAACTGCTCTTTTGCCTATACATGGAGCAACAATATCACTAGCACCCCTTCGATACTTGTAAAGGATTTTTGATATCCTCCTTTGCATCGGAGGGGTGTTTTTTTAGATGTACGAATAATAAAAAGCACTCCAAACCTAAAAACATTCAGAGTGCTTTCATCATCGTTTTGTTGTGCTCAAATTTTATAAATTTTGCTGCTATCACTTAGGCTTGTCCTTATCAGGTGATTTAAATTGAAAAGCGATTTTTGAATCTGTAGCATTCCATACTAGGGCTGCTTCAAATACTTTATCGCCTTTCTTAAATCCTTTCAACATCGAAGTTTCGCCCTTAGTAAGCAATCGCTTAACCATTGCTGCAGATATAGACTTACCAAGAATTTTTTTAGAAACAGTGAAGCGACAGTTCGGATATCCTGTACAACCATATATCACTTTCTTATCGACTACAGCCTTTTTGCACATCGGACATGGCCCTAATTCATCTGATTGAGTATTAGCCTTGGACTGACTCGGAGAATCATGGTCCTCCTGTTCAAGGGGCTGTATGGTGAATGACCAACTCTTCTCATTATCAATGGCATCTTGGATCAGTTTGTGGGTTAGCTTTTTGGCCTGCTCCATAAACGATTGTGGTGAAGCTTGTCCTTGGCCAATTTCATGTAATCTCTGCTCCCATTTCGCTGTCATCTCCGCTGAAGCTAAGACACTTTCACCTAACGCATCAATGAGCATTATTCCTTTTGGCTTGGCATATACCATGTTTTTCTTTACTTCGATATATTTCCGATCTTTCAGCACCGATATAATGCCAGCTCTGGTAGCTTCCGTACCCAGTCCTTCTGTCCGTTCTAATACTTTTTCCAGCTCAGAATTATCTAAGTGTTTGCCTGCTGTTTTCATTAATGTGATTAATTGTCCTTCTGTATATCGCTTAGGTGGCTGTGTCTTTCCTTCTTTTACTTGAAGGCTTGCCACATGACCTATTGCACCTTCCGCTAGCTGTGGAGGGATCATCGTCTCCTCGTCATCATCTTCCTGTCGGTACAGCACTTTACGCCAACCCTCTTGCATAATCTGCTTGCCTTTAGTTACGAATGTCTCTTCTTGCTCTACTGTTGTCGTTAATTTCGTATAATTAATAATCGCTTTTTCATAATGTGCTGCTATTAATCGCTTGGCAATCAGTTCATAAAGATGTCGTTGTTCTTCTTTTAAGCGCATCAGATTCGGAACTTGCTCAGTTGGCACAATTGCATAGTGATCACTAACTTTAGCTGCATTAACAAAGCGCTTGTTGCTTATAATGGATTCATTTGGAAGCGGGTAATATTGTGCCAAAGATTCAAACCGCGATAGCTTTTGCAGTATATCTGGGAATTGCTTGGCCTCTTCTTCTGTGACATATGCCGAGTCAGACCTAGGATAAGATATGTAACCTTCTAGATAAAGTTGTTGCAAAGTGTTCAACGTTTGCTGCGGTGAATATTTGTAAATTTGGTTGGCAGCAGCCTGTAAAGCAGATAAGTTGAACAACTGCGGAGGCTGAAATTCTTTGCGCTCAGTATGAATGCTTGTAATCGTTGCAGGTTTACTTTCACAGCGCACGCGTGCTTGTTCTGCCTCTTCAGCAGAAGCAAAGCGCGTTTGCTCCCCTTTAAACCATGTGCCTTCATAGTTCAATCCATCCATGTCAAATTGAGCTTTAAGCTCCCAGAAAGGTTCTGACTTGAAGTTCTGAATCTCCTTCTCTCTTGCTACGATTAATGCCAACGTCGGGCTTTGTACGCGACCTGTAGAGAATACTTCCCGAACTCCCCGGCGTTGGAACAACAAGGAGTACACTCTAGAGCCATTCATTCCTACAAGCCAATCTGCACAAGAGCGGCTCACCGCCTCGTAATACAAATTCCTTGTCTGTCCCTCTTCCAATAGATTAGAGAAACCTTGAACAACAGACTTTGGTGTAAGGGAAGAAATCCATAGTCGCTTCATTGGTTTCTTTACACCGCTCAACTGAATAATAATTCGGACGATATATTCGCCTTCTCGCCCAGCATCGCTTGCAATAATAATTTCCTTTACATTCGGGCGCTGAAGCAAGCCTTTGAGTAATTGAAATTGTTTGGCTTTAGATGGAGTGACTTTATGTTGAAATTTCGGCGGTAAAATAGGTAAAGTGTTCAAATTCCATCGTTTATAAACGGGATCATACGACTCCGGTGGAACCAATTCACAAATATGCCCCACTGCCCAACCTACATAAGCACCCTCTGGAAACTGTGTACATGGTGCGATCTCAATATATCCTTGCTGTTTCTTATGCTTGAACGGAGCTGCTAACTTCGCCCCTTGATCTGGCTTTTCCGCAATAATTAGCTGCAAACGGTGCAACCCCTTCTCAAGAAGTAAAAAAGGTCGAGATGCTCACCTCGACCTTACTTTATCAATAGCCATTATTTTATCACATGTCAAAAATGTACTCAATCCATCTTGAATCCTATCTAAGGTTGATTATGTCTGATGATCCAAACTGAAGCTCTAGATGCTGCTGTCAATATTTCACTAGCTAGAACGAAGAATACTTTGACGGGGATACATGATCACCTTTTGAATAATTTCGTAAGTTATATAAGCTCGATAACACTAACAGCAGGTGCACCTATATTTGCTGCCCTTGCAAATACATTCGTAAGAGTAAGTACAATATGTGCCGCTGCATTCCCTGCCAATACAACAGTTTCTGGATTCACTACTGTAGTATTATTCGCTGTTACAAATGCCCTGTACTCCCTGTAGCTCCTGAAACTCCGCTACGTATACACTTGAGATCAATAATTAGCTACTAACGGTGCAACTCCTTCGCAAAAAGCAAAAAAGGTCGAGATTCTCCCTCGACCCTAACTTATCATATAAAAATCATTTGATGACATGTAAAAAATAATTTCAATCCATCATTAACTAACTCGAATAATTGTTACTGATGCTCCTGGAGCCGTTGTTGCCAAAGTAGCTGTACCTAGTAAGCCAAACAACTGCAAAGATAAAGTAGCACCGGCAGGTATTGAAGCAATAACGTTCGCCTCAAACGCTCCTAAAGCTATAGTTGGTGCATTAATTGTTGCTGCTAACGGCACTCCATTTACGACAATCCTTGCACTTACAAGAACAGAAACAGCTAGATTTATGGTATACGCGATGTAATAATTACCCGCGGGTGTTATTGTAAACACGGTATTCGTGCCATTAATCGTTATTCCTGTACCAATATCTTGAGCATCAGGAAGTGATACGTTGGTACCGCCTAAAATTACTGCAATTAATGTTCCAGATGTATTGGCAGCAAAAGCAAAGTTATTCGTAACTCCGATGCCCGTAGCACCAGTAGCACCTGTTGCCCCTGTTGCTCCTGTTGCTCCCGTTGCTCCTGTTGCTCCCGTGGCCCCGGTGGCTCCGGTTCCTCCTGTTGCTCCTGTTGCTCCTGTTGCTCCTGTCGCTCCCGTCGCTCCGGTTCCTCCTGTTGCTCCCGTTCCTCCCGTGGCTCCTGTTGCTCCTGTTGCTCCTGTCGCTCCCGTGGCTCCCGTCGCTCCGGTTCCTCCTGTTGCTCCCGTTCCTCCCGTGGCTCCTGTTGCTCCTGTCGCTCCCGTGGCTCCCGTCGCTCCGGTTCCTCCTGTTGCTCCCGTGGCCCCGGTGGCTCCGGTT
>NZ_JANIOF010000001.1:909224-1202757 GCF_024733555.1 Paenibacillus sp. SC116
CCGTAACTCCGGTCGGGCCGGTTAACCCCGTAGCTCCCGTTGGACCCATCACTCCAGTGGCTCCTGTCGCCCCGGCTCCCGTAACTCCGGTCGGGCCGGTTAACCCCGTAGCTCCCGTTGGACCCATCACTCCAGTGGCTCCTGTCGCCCCGGCTCCCGTGACTCCGGTCAGGCCGATTAACCCCGTAGCTCCCGTTGGACCCGTCGGACCCGTGGCCCCTGATGCTCCGGTAACGCCACGAATTTTACATTTATTCTCAATTTTTTCAAGTATCTTTTCTAAAACAATAATGGCTGATTTTATAACACTAATAAGTTCTTTATGACATCCTTTTAAACATGCAACTACTGCAAGTAATTGTTCGAGCAGAATCAACAATTTTTCAATTAACGCCTTCACGGAAAAACAATCCTGATTAATTAATGTTTGAATGATTCTAATCGTCTTTCGTAAATTAGCCTTTAAGGCGTCATGTATACACAAGTCGATGACAAAACTGTTTAATCTATTCAGTAGGTGATTCAATTGCTCTACGTATTTATTTTCGGGATTCAATATGCATTGTTGGATGTAAGATACCAAACTTTGAAGTTGACTTATGAGAACAGAAGATTGTTGAGGTGTCAGCACACCATTACAACATTTTTTATTTCGCAAAACATGCTTTCTTTTTTTCTTAGTTGTCTCTTTCCTTTTCCTTACTGTTGTCTTGCCTAAGCGCTTTAACAATTTTCTTTTTGCATATTCAAATTGCGTAGAGCCTTCTGACAATTGCTCCTTCGTTCTACTCCCTTTATTTTTAGCTATGTGAATCACCTCCTCTACCTACACCATATGTAGTTATTCCTAATATGGATTGTAAAAATGGAGAGATAGCACTCGTCCAGTGTAAAAATGAGCTCTGAGAGCTTTTTCAAGCCAACAAACGATGCTTGATTCATAATTCAGTATCTTTTGCAACATGATCTTCATAAGATGCTGTATAGGCATGTGATTACACAAAAGCTCCTCTGTCACCTCGCTATTTCCAAATGATTTAACACATTAATTTTTCACCCCGCTAAATAAAAAAGAACAAGGTGAATGTGATGAACAAACATAACTACCGCATATTAATCGGCAGCCCCATACATCAGAAACCTCAAATATTAACAGAGTTCCTCCAATCGTTACTTCAATTAAACGATCAGAAAATTGAATTTCATTACTATTTTATCGATGATAATATTGATCCAAAATCCCAAGAACTTCTTATCGAATTCCAGCAAAAAAAAGAACATTCTCGTATCACGCGTTCTGATGAGCAAAAACATTATGAATGCAATGATACGACCCACTATTGGCATTCTGATTTAGTCTGGAAAGTAGCTGCGTTCAAAAACAGTATCATGCAATACGCAATTGATTATAAATTTGATTACGTGTTTCTTATTGATTCCGACCTGATCCTACATCCAAATACGGTAGAACAGTTAGTCAAAGCCGATAAACCAATTGTCTCGGAAATTTTTTGGACGAAATGGGTACCCGAAGCCGTTGAGCAGCCGCAAGTATGGCTATATGACGAATACACCCAATGGGAACACCACCCCGATGAGCTGCATGTATCTGAAGAAGAGCAGGTCAATCGATTCTCGCAATTTACGAATAAAATGAAAATACCCGGATTATACGAAGTCGGCGGGCTCGGAGCCTGCACATTAATTCGTCACGATGCATTGCAAGCTGGAGTATCATTTACTCGCATCCCGAACATTTCATATTGGGGTGAAGATCGCCATTTTTGTATCCGTGCTGCAGCATTAGGTATTCCTCTATATGTAGATACGCATTATCCTGCCCTTCACCTATATCGGGAGTCCGATCTTGAGCAGTACCTTCAAAGTAAACATCAAACAAACGTATCCCATACAAAATACGAAAACCCTCCTCCCATGGAAAACATCAGTCATATCCCATCTTCTACTATGAGCGTTCGTGAGCGTCCAAAACTTACGTTGACTATGGTTATCCGAAATGAAGCCAATCGTTATCTCCACCAAACGTTAAGTGAACATCAAAAATACATTGATGAGGCTGTCATTATTGACGATGGCAGTACCGATAACTCTTTAGAAATTTGCAAGGAACTGTTAACAAACATCCCACTTCGCCTCATTCGAAACGAACATTCCAAATTCAGCAACGAAATTCAGCTACGGCAGCAGCAATGGGCAGAAACGATCCAGACAAAGCCTGATTGGATTTTGAATTTGGATGCCGATGAGCAGTTTGAATCAAGTTTCGGCGACGATATTAACGATATGCTCAAAGCCAATTCTATCGATTGCTATTGTTTCCGTTTATTCGATCTATGGAATGAGACACATTACCGTGAAGATCAATATTGGCATGCACATCTCTATTACCGTCCATTTTTGATTCGCTATCGTGAAGACTTTCAACCCGCATGGAGAGAAACACCGCAGCATTGCGGCAGATTTCCGATGAATGTACTAGAGCTTAGACATCAACTTTCCCCTCTTCGGCTGAAACATTTTGGCTGGGCAAAACATGAACATCGAATAGAGAAATACAACCGCTACTTGGAATTGGACCCGGGTGCACGATATGGCTGGAAAGAACAGTATGACTCTATCTTAGATCAGAAACCCCTGCTCATTCCTTGGGACCAATCTCAATTTTAGAGAAATGGAGACTTACTAATATGTCAACAATCATTCATACACTTCCACTACTTATTCGTAGTTCACCATATGATGAACTTGACCGCAGCATGTTAAAGCAGTGCTTGCAAAGCTTAAGCTTCAGTGAACAGCCAGTTGTCGTCATATACAACCAAGGTAGTATGAGCAATAGTGAAGTGGACCAACTTTGTCAATCGATTGGACTGCCCTTTCATCTTCTCGGCTCGGAAAATAATATTGGTATTGCACAAGCTCGTCAGAAGTGCTTTGAATTTATATGGGAAAATTACCCTGAAACTGATTTCATTTCTGAAATTCACGTTGACATGATTTTTCCTCCTAACTGGTATCAACCTCTAATCAATTATTTAAAAGAGTCCGAAGAACCCCTTATATCTCCAGGAATACTTACTGCAGAAGGAGTCCTTCAACCACTTGGTACTCACTCAGAAGTTCCCACTTCCTATGATCAAATGTGTTCGCTGCTGCATAACTGCTCACAAACTGGCGTAATCAATGCTTTTGTTCATCCTGTTATACATCGTGCAACCGTTCTACGCACAATTGGTGGGTATGATATTCGTTTTCTCCGTGGCAAGCAAGGGTATGAGGACGATAGTCTACTACTAGGGTATTTGTATTACATGGGTCTCCGGAGCAATTGGCGTCCAAAATGCTGCCTGGCTTCATGGGTGTATCATGCTACCTTGGCTCAGCGTATGAGTTTACCTGATAAACATTTGCATTTTTCACAGAACGAGCAAGGTTTGATCGAACAATACGGAGCAAATGGTTTGCAGCATCTCCAACGTATATACCCTGATTCAACCATATTTCAGCAGCTACTAAATACATGGCTTGAAGCGAGAGATAATACACCCACTACAAGATGATCATTACGGACAGAAATAGGAGTTGTGAAGATGAAACAAGATCAGAAAGAAATATGGGATCGATTATGGTCACACGAAGTGTCCTATCAATGGGATCCATTAAGCCAAACCATTTTAGAATCCCTAACGAATTCAATGGGAACCGTATCTGGACGCTCTATGTTTGAGGCGGGATCAGGAACAGGAAAAATATCTCTCCGACTTTGCCAACTTGGAGCAGATGTGACTTTAGCAGATTATTCCCAAATTGCATTAGACAACAGTCGAGCTGCCTTTGATCAGCATCTATGCAAAGCTAACTTCCTATTAACAGACATTAGGAGTATTCCATCTGAAAATAATAGCTATGACGTTGTTTGGAATGCAGGTGTACTTGAGCACTTCACTTACGAGGAAAAAGTACAAATACTGAAGGAAATGCGAAGGATTACGAAGCCTGATGGCATGGTAATTATTTTCACACCAAATGCACAATGTCTTCCATATCGCGTAGGGAAACATTACGCAGAACAATCTGGAACATGGATGTATGGTGTGGAAGAACCTGTCTTGTCTTTGCAAGACGAATTTCAGGACAGTAATATTACGTTGCTGAATGAGCATTCTATTGGCTTTATAAATAGTCTGGACTTCCTTGATTTTGTACCTAATGCAGGTATTCTTAAGACGCAATTACGAATATGGTACGAGCAACTGGATAGCGTGGAACAAAGCTGGTTTCCAGGTTATTTACTTGCAAGTATTGGTAGAGTAACAAAAAGTAACAAAAAACTAATCGATGTCATCTAACTTAACCTGACCTAATTTAAAAAAGCTGCGACTAGCCAAACTAGTACGCAGCTTTTTATATTTTATATTTATGAATTGATCCACCAAGCTTATTATTATAATGAAAAAAGTGCAAACTTGATTATGGCAACATGGATGAACCCATCAAATACTTATCTACTTCACGCGCAGCTTCACGACCTTCATTGATTGCCCATACTACCAAGCTTTGACCACGGCGCATATCACCAGCTGTAAATACTTTATCTACATTTGTCTTGTAAATTCCATATTTCGCTTTTACATTCGACCAACGATCTGTTTCCAAGCTTAATTGCTCTGGGATCGTCTGCTCTGCTCCATCGAAGCCGATAGCGATCAGTACGAGATCTGCCTTGAATTCACGTTCCGTTCCCGGGATTGGCTGATAAATTTTACGTCCTGTCTCATCGACAATACGTTCAATTTGAACCGTTTCAAGTGCAGTAACACGACCGTTCTCACCACCGATAAACTTGGTTGTCATGATAGAGAATTCACGCGGGTCACGTCCGTAAAGAGCCTTTGCTTCTTCTTGTGCATAATCAAGCGTATATACGTTCGGGAATTGCGGCCAAGGGTTATTTACTTCATCGCGCTCAAGTGGTGCTTTGGCATGTGTACCAAACTGAGTAACACTTGCGCAACCATGGCGGAGTGCTGTTGCTACACAATCTGTACCGGTATCACCACCACCGATTACGATTACATTTTTATCTTTAGCATCAATATATTGGCCATCTTCTAAATTACTATCCAGATAGCTCTTGATCGTTGAGTTCAGGTAATCCATTGCATAATGAATACCTTCAAACTCACTGCCTTCGATCTTAAACTGACGCGGTCTTGTAGCTCCACCACAAAGTACAACCGCATCATAGTCATTTACAAGTTGATCAGAAGAAATATCCTTGCCTATTTCCGTATTAGTAATGAACTGTATGCCTTCTGCAGCTAACAAGTCAACTCGACGCTGAACAACACCTTTACTCAGTTTCATGGTTGGAATGCCATAAGTGAGCAATCCGCCGATCCGATCCGCCCGCTCATATACCGTTACGAGATGACCAGCTTTATTCAACTGTGCCGCAGCTGCTAGACCAGCAGGCCCTGAGCCAACAACCGCTACCTTTTTGCCTGAGCGCTTCTCTGGTGGTTGTGGAGTAACCCAACCTTCGCTAAAACCTTTGTCGATAATCGCTTGCTCGATCGTCTTAATCGTTACTGGCTTGCCAATCAGTCCTACGGTACAGGAACCTTCACATGGCGCCGGGCACACACTTCCCGTAAACTCTGGAAAGTTATTTGTCTTATGCAAACGGTCAAGTGCTTCTCGCCATAATCCACGATAGATTAAGTTGTTCCATTCAGGAATCAAATTATTAACCGGACATCCTGAAGTTCCGCCTGTAAGCTCTATTCCAGTATGGCAATAAGGTGTACCACAATCCATACAACGAGCGCCCTGTGTACGGAGCTCTTCTTCGGACATATGCTTATGGAATTCTTCCCAGTCTTTAATTCTCTCTAGTGGATCACGATCAGCGGGAATCTGTCGTGTATACTCCATAAATCCTGTAGGTGTTGACATGCTAGCTCCTCCATCCGTTCGTATGCGTATCTATTTATTGAAATTTTATACATCAATATAATACGTAATCCCTAACACATGCAAGAAGGAAATACATTGTCCGACAAATAATTATGTAAAGTTTAGCGTAAATAAACAAAAAACCATATAGAGAAAATATCGTTTAGTTTGCACTGCTTTACACTAATAAAGGGGCATATGAAATAAGCCCCTACTATTTGTTACGCTCATATACGCTGAAACGATGAGGAACAGGATTTTTCTCATCCACTGTTCCTTCTGTTTCCTCAACAAGCAGCCAATCAGTCTGCTCAAAGTTAGGAAAATAATCGGTTCCTTCATATTCAGCATCAATAAAAGTAATAAGCAATCGATCTGCATGCGGCATAAAGAGGTGGTAGATCTCTGCACCGCCCATAATCATTACTTCTTCCTGCTCTGCAAGTTTCAGGACAACTTCCAAATCAGTAATCGTTTCTGCACCTTCAGCGCTCCATTTTGCATTGCGCGTCAGCACAAGATTACGCCTATTGGGAAGCGGACGTCCGATAGAATCATACGTTTTGCGCCCCATAACGACAGTCTTTCCGCTCGTTACACGACGGAAATACTTCATATCATTAGGCAGGTGCCACGGCAAAGCATTATCTCGGCCAATAAGGTTGTTTCGATCCATTGCCCAGATCATATTGATACTCATTCCGGCATGCCTCCTTACTACTAAAGAATCATTAAAGTATTAAATAGCTACGGTTGCCTTAATTCCCGGATGATACTCATACCCTTCGAATTCGAAATCCTCATAGCGATAGTCAAAGATGGATTCTGGCTTACGCTTAATCACAAGCTTTGGCAATGCAAGCGGCTCTCGAGACAATTGAGTCTGTACTTGCTCCATATGGTTAGAATAAATATGCACATCGCCGCCAGACCAAATAAACTCTCCCACTTCCAAGTCACATTGATGCGCAATCATATGTGTTAGCAAAGAATAACACGCAATATTAAATGGAAGCCCTAAGAACGTATCTACGGAGCGCATATTCAACATACAGCTGAGTTTACCGTCTGCTACATAGAACTGAAATGCATAGTGACATGGCGGCAACTTCATGTTGTCAACTTCGCCCACATTCCAAGCCGATACAAGCAAGCGACGGGAATCCGGATTCGTCTTAATCTGTTCGATCACCTTTGTAATCTGATCAATAACACGTCCGTCTGTTGCTTCCCATTTTCTCCATTGAGAACCGTATACAGGTCCGAGATCACCGTTCTCATCAGCCCACTCGTTCCAAATTCTAACTCCGTTCTCTTGCAAATACTTTATGTTCGTATCGCCGCTAAGGAACCACAACAGCTCATGAACAATGGACTTCAAATGCAAACGTTTCGTCGTAACAAGTGGGAATCCTGCCTGTAAGTTAAAACGTAACTGTCGCCCAAAGACAGATACTGTACCTGTACCTGTACGATCTTCCTTTTTAACACCGTTATCTAATACTTCTTGTAGTAGGTCTAAATAATTTCTCATGCTGATTAATTCCTCCGTTCTTCACCTAACTATCTTAACAGTGTACCACTGCAAGGCAAAAAAATCACCATTGCAACACTTTACTTGCCATACGAAAAATTTCTCAATCCTAATAAAGATTCCTATCATCATCGAACTGAACTATTGAGTCGCAATAATAAAAAAAAGTCCCTGTTATCCATAAGACAACAGGGAAAAACAAACCATATAGAACCGTAACAAATAAAACAGAAATTAATTAGAGAATAAAGTTACTTAACTGTGGATCGGATGACCCAATACAACCTCAGCAGCTTCCATTACGATCTCACCCAAAGTTGGATGAGCGTGAATAGTCAATGCCAAGTCTTCCAATGTAGCTGCCATTTCAACAGCCAAGCCCAATTCTGCAATCAAGTTAGACGCTTCAGGACCCACGATTTGGGAACCTAGAACGATACCTGTCTCAGCATCAGCAACGATTTTAACGAAGCCATCAACGCTTCCGCCAAGGGACAACGCACGACCGTTAGCTGCATATGGGAACTTACCAGATTTAACGTTCAAGCCTTTACCTTTTGCTTCGGATTCAGACAAGCCTACGCTTGCGCACTCTGGATCTGTGAAGCAAACAGCTGGCATAGCTTTGTAGTCAACAACGCTAGGCATACCTGCGATTGCTTCAGCAGCCACTTTACCTTCGTAAGAAGCTTTGTGAGCCAATGCAAGACCAGGAACGATATCACCGATAGCGAAGATATGCGGGATGCTAGTGCGACCTTGGTGGTCAACTTCGATCAAACCGCGGTCAGTCATTTTAACGTTGATCATGTCAAGGCCAAGCTCACCGTCAGTGTTCGGGCGACGACCAACTGTAACAAGCAAGTACTCTGCCGTTACTTCTTTCGTCTCTCCGCCAACTTTGAACTTAACAGTTACATCATTGTCTGTTTGCGCAGCACTTTCAGCTTGTGCACCAGCAAAGATTTCAACGCCTGTTTTCTTCATGTTTTTGGACACAATTGTAGTCATGTCTTTATCAAATCCAGGAAGAACCATGTCTGCGCCTTCGATGATTGTTACTTTTGTACCGAACTTGGAGTACATTTGGCCAAGCTCTGCACCGATGTATCCACCACCGATAACGATCATGCTTTTCGGAATTTCAGGCAATTCCAACGCTTCTGTGGAAGACAAAATGCGTCCGCCGAACGGGAATGCTTTCAATTCGATTGGGCGAGAACCTGTAGCGATGATACAGTTTTTGAACATGTAACGAGGTGCTTCTTGATCGTTGAACACACGTGCTTCGTTTTCATTGATGAACATTGCTTCACCTTTGAATACTTGTACTTTGTTCTTTTTAAGAAGCGCACCAACGCCGCCTGTAAGCTTTTTAACAACGCCGCCTTTGAATTGCTGAACTTTGGAGAAGTCAACTTTAACGTTCTCTGCAGTAATACCAATTTCAGAAGCGTGTTGTGTTACTTCATATTGATGAGCTGCGCTAATAAGAGCCTTGGAAGGAATACAACCACGGTTCAAGCACACGCCGCCAAGCTCAGACTTGTCGACGATCAATACGCTTTGTCCTAGCTGAGCAGCACGAATTGCTGCTACATAACCACCAGGACCTGCCCCGATTACTAGTGTATCAATGTTTAAAGACGCGTCTCCTACTACCATTGTTATACCTCCATGACTAGCAGTTCTGGGTTAGCCAACAACTGCTTGATATAGTTCATAAAGTTTTGAGCTGTAGCGCCATCGATTAGACGGTGGTCGAAGCTCAAAGACAATGCCATAACAGGTGCTGCAACAATCTCGCCGTTCTTCACAACTGGCTTCTCAGAAATACGTCCTGTACCCAAGATCGCAACTTCAGGGAAGTTGATGATCGGAGTGAAGAACATACCGCCTGCGGAACCGATGTTAGTGATTGTGATTGTAGAGCCTCTCAATTCGTTAGGAGCAAGCTTGCCATCACGGCCGCGAGCTGCCAAGTCACGAATATCGTCAGAGATCATCCAGATGCTGCGGCGATCTGCATCCTTAATAACAGGAACGATCAAACCGTTGTCTGTATCTGCTGCGATACCGATGTTGTAATACTTTTTGTACACGATTTCTTGTGCTGCTTCGTCGATCATTGCGTTCATAACAGGGAATTGACGTACCGCTGCTACCAACGCTTTCACGATGAATGGCAAGTAAGTAACTTTCTTACCTTTTTGCTCCATAACTGGCTTCAAGCGGTTGCGGAATGCAACAAGTTCTGTAACGTCCACTTCGTCCATGATTGTAACGTGTGGTGCCGTGTAAGCGGATTTAACCATAGCGTTGGAAATCGCTTTACGGATACCTTTGAACGGTGTGCGCTCTTCTTCTTGTAAGCGATCAGCTGCTGGTGCTGCTGCTTTCTCAGCTTTCGCTGCTGGTGCTGCAGTAGTTTCAGCTGCTTCTGCCTTAGGAGCTGCCGCTGGTGCGCCGCCTTTGGAGAATGCTTCAACATCTTCACGAGTGATTTTTCCGTTGTTGCCTGTACCTGGAACATCAGCGATGTTTACGCCAAGTTCACGAGCGAACTTACGAACGCTAGGTGTTGCCAACACTTCACGGCTAGGAGCTGCTGGAGCTGGAGCCGCTGCTGCTTCTGCTTTAGGAGCTTCAGCTGCTGGTGCCGCTGCTTCTTCCTTAGCTTCTTCAGCTGGAGCAGCTTGCTCAGGAACGTCGCCTTCAGCATCGATAATAGCTACAACTTCGCCCATGTGCATTACTTGACCGTCTTTTGCAAGAACTTCAAGTACTGTTCCGTTCACTGGACAAGGAACTTCTACGATCGCCTTGTCATTTTGTACTTCCATGATAATGTCATCATCTGTTACTTTGTCGCCTGGCTTGATAAGTATTTTGATAATTTCGCCTTCATGCAAACCTTCACCAAGCTCTGGGAAACGATATTCAAACTTTGCCACAGGTAGGTACCTCCTTCACTCATATAACGGTTCTATCTATTAGAAATTCAATACTTTTTTAACATTAGCAATGATGCGCGCAGGAGATGGCAACCATTGGTCTTCGATCTGTGCAAATGGATAGATCGTATCAGGACCTGCAACGCGAAGCACTGGTGCTTCAAGGTGAAGAATTGCTTTCTCGTTGATTTGAGCAATAACTTCTGCTGCAACACCGGATGTTTTTTGAGCTTCTTGAACAACGATAGCACGGTTTGTCTTCTTAACAGACTCAACGATTGTATCGATATCAAGTGGCAACAAAGTACGAAGGTCGATAACCTCAGCTTGTACGCCTTCTTTTTCAAGCTCAGCAGCTGCTTTCATTGCTGTGTGAACCATAAGTCCGTAAGCCAAGATTGTTACATCTTTACCTTCGCGAACAACTTTAGCTTTACCGATCTCAACTGTGTACTCACCTTCAGGTACTTCATCACGGAATGCATGATACAAGTTCAAATGCTCCATGAAGAATACAGGATCGTTTTCACGGATTGCAGAGATTAGCAAACCTTTTGCATCGTACGGGTTGGAAGGTACGATAACTTTGATACCTGGAGATTGAACAAGCAAACCTTCCAAGGAATCAGTGTGAAGCTCAGCTGCTTTAACGCCGCCACCGAAAGGTGTACGGAATACGATTGGCGAGTTGTAACGTCCACCAGAACGGTAACGCATACGAGCTGCTTGAACAACCATTTGGTCAAGTGCTTCATAGATGAAGCCTACGAATTGGATCTCAGCAACTGGACGGAAGCCAGTTACACCAAGACCTACTGCCATACCACCGATTGCAGATTCTGCAAGCGGTGTATCGAATACGCGCTCTTCACCAAATTCTTTTTGCAATCCTTCTGTCGCACGGAATACGCCGCCAACATGACCTACGTCTTCACCGAAAACAAGGACGTTAGGATCTCGTTTCAACTCAACGCGCATTGCGTCGCGAATCGCTTCTTTCATATTCATTTGTGCCATTGATTCGTATCCTCCTTACATCGTCGCAAAGAAATCTTTGCCTGTCCGCTCATCGAATTATTTCGAATTCATCTATAGTAATGAAATCTTATTGAAAGTCTGCTTTTTGCTCTTCAAGGTGCTGTGGCGTTACTTCGAACATTGTGTCGATTAGGCCAACAACAGTCATTTTCTCTGTTTGCTCTGCACGCTTGATTTCTTCGTTTACTTTCGCTTTTGCTTCTTCTTTTACGCGAGCTGTATCTTCTTCAGTCCAAAGACCTTTGCTCTCAAGGAATTTACCAAAGCGAACGAGTGGATCTTTAACAGACCATTCAGCTTCTTCATCTTTAGTACGGTATTTAGAAGTGTCATCCGCCATGGAGTGTGGACGGTAACGGTATGTCAACGCTTCGATCAATGTAGCGCCTTCACCGTTGCGGCCACGCTCAGCTGCGATTTGAACTGCTTTAATAACTGCCAATACGTCCATACCGTCGATTTGCATGCCGTGGATACCAGCTGCAACCGATTTGTGAGCAATAGACTTAGCAGCCGTTTGCTTCGAGAATGGCGTTGTAATTGCATAACCGTTGTTTTGTACAAAGAAAATAACAGGTAGTTTGTAAGCACCTGCGAAGTTCAAACCTTCGTAGAAGTCACCTTCGGAAGAACCGCCGTCACCTGTGTAAGTAATTGCAACATTTTGTTGCTTTCTAAGTTTGAAGCCTTTAGCGATACCCATTGCGTGCAAAATTTGTGCACCGATGATGATCTGTGGCATCAATACGTTAACACCCTCAGGAATTTGTCCACCGTGTTGGTGTCCGCGAGAGTACAAGAATGCTTGATAAAGTGGCAAACCGTGCCATACGATCTGTGGCATATCACGGTATGCAGGTACTACGAAGTCTTCTTTGTTAAGTGGGTATACACTACCTACCATGGAAGCTTCTTGACCAGATACCGGCGCATAGAAACCAAGACGACCTTGACGACCAAGGTTGATCGCACGATCATCCCACGCACGAGTAAATACCATACGGTACATAATTTCTTTCAGTTGGTCATCGCTCAATTCCGGCATCATGTCCGGGTTCACGACTTGACCTTCTGGTGACAAGACAGATAGAGTTTGGACATCTTCCGTCTGAACTTCAAATGGGAACTTGCTCATCATATTCACCTCAATAAAAGTTTGAAGATTTTGTTTCTCTGTTATAGAATTATTATACACCTGTTCTACTCGATTGGTCAAAAGAAATAGCGGAAAAAGTGAATATTTTGTTCTCTTGTAGCTATAACAGTTTCTTTTAACTACTATAACAGGATAAAACAAATCAGTCTAGTTCCAGCGATATTCAGCACATACATTTCGATATGTATTGTGTTCAACTTCTAGATCCATTACGCTCGATACTTTCAAGAATAATGAATAAAGACAGTTGATTCGTTCTTAGTGTTAACCAATTTCGATAAAATTTTGCATGGTGGTGTTGTGAATGTCAGATTCCGCATATTTTAAACGCACTATTGTTAAACACGATATCTCTTCATCTATATTGCCTACTGGTAGTCGCTCGTTGCGAGTCTATTTGCCTCCAGGTTTCAACGAGATTGTCAGCTACCCTGTCGTTTACTGTCAAGATGGCGAAGACTTCTTCAACTTTGGCCGCATCGCTACAATAGCTAACAAGCTGATACTTGATGGCGAAATTGAACCTATTATTATTGCAGGTGTGGATGTGGACAAAAAAGTCCGTACCGAAGAATATTCACCAGATGGAGCATTGTTTGAAACGTATACACAATCATTTATGGAAGAAATCGTTCCTTTTATAGAAGCGACATACCCTGTACGCACAGATTGGAACGACATTGTATTAGCAGGAGATTCATTAGGCGGCACGGTGTCTTTGCACATTGCTCTTAAGCAACCTGAGAAGTTCAAGCAGGTCATTTCTTTATCAGGTGCGTTCTATTCCGCATCCTACGGAATCTTAGCTGCTCAACCAGATTTCAGTTGGCTGCGCATCTTTATGATTGTTGGCTTGCAGGAGACTGCTTATGAAACAGATCGTGGCGTGTTTGATTTCTTACAAATTAATCGCGACACCCATCAGCTGCTTTCCGAGCGTGATGCTCATGTTCATTATGAAGAACATGATGGACAACATCTATGGGGCTTCTGGCAAAAACATATTCCAGACGCGCTTAAGTATTATTTTGAAGTCTAAAACAGCTATCAAACTGTACCAGACTGAACGGCACAGGACTAGCTGTTTCAATACAGTTATTCGTTATTCAATAACTGCTTTTACCTAATTGCTCAGAACATAAAGAAAGAAGTGACATCCAGATAGCATGTCACTTCTTTTGTACTATTTACTGCTCTATAAGTTTCTTACCTTAGCAGCATGATTTGCAATTAAATCAACCAAGCACTTCCGGCCCTTGCCTCCGCATTTATATACCATGAAAAACAATGAAGGTAGCTCTCGCAAATATGCAGATAAATCGCACTTCTACCTCATTTGAAATATATTACAATGAGTGATCTGCGCGAATTCGCTGAAGCAATCGCTCACAACCTACTTCAACTAAACGATAGACCTCCTCGAAGTTACCCGTGTAATACGGATCAGGTACGTCAGCAATCTCTTCCTCAGGCAGCATTGTCATAAATCGCAACACCTGTCCTGAAGCGTTCGACGCGCCCTCCCAAGCGAGTACATTCCGTTCATTGCTTGTATCCATACAAACTATATACGTAAATTGCTTAAAATCTTCGGCTGCGATTTGTCGCGCTTTTTGACCTTGATAAGAAATATTTCGCTTATCTAATAACTGGCGAGTACCCTCATGAGGTTGGTGGCCAATATGCCAGTCACCAGTACCAGCACTATCAATGGATATCACATTAGATAATCCTGCTTCAGATACTTTCTGTCGCATAACAGCTTCCGCCATCGGTGATCGACAAATGTTGCCCAAACATACAAACAAAACAGATACCATAATCCTATATCCTCCTTCTCTTGCTACAATTGTAGCCGCATCATTTCTTCATTTCAACAATTGTCGACTTTGAAGCTAACAGCTTGGTCCAAATACAACTTTTCGATATACTAGTTATAGAAAATACATATCGATATTTGAGCATTCAAGAAGGAGATAAGAAAATGGTACAACAAAAGCCGCAGCTTTCTCAGGAAAATAAAGAAATAGTACAGGAGCTGCACGCTGTAATCGTTGCTGGCGGCGAACAGCCGGCATGGATTATAAATGAACTTCAAACAGCAGATATCATTATAGGGGCAGATCGTGGTGCTTTATTTCTCGTAGGGAATGGTATTAAGCCAACTCTCTCGCTCGGTGATTTCGATTCCGTGAATGAGCATGAAAAGCAATTCATAAAAGAAAACAGCAACCGAATGTTGGGTTTTGATGAAATAGACAAAGATTACACAGATACGGAGTTAGCTCTCCAATATGCCATGCAATACGGGGCAAAAACCATTACGATATATGGAGCAACAGGAACACGACTCGACCATACACTCGCCAGTATTCATCTGCTCCGCCAAACCTATGAAGCAGGCATACGTACGAAAATTGTCGATGAACACAATTCAATCCAACTGACTGGGGATTATTTGGAAATATCTAAAGAAAGATATACGTACATGTCACTCATCCCTTTAAGTATGAGTGTTACTGGTATTTTTCTGGAAGGATTTGTTTATCCTCTAACAGACGCAACCTTAACAATAGGACAATCTTTGGGTGTAAGTAATAGATGGGAAGCAGAGTGCGGCACGATAAAGGTAAAGAGCGGATTAATTCTCATTATTTGCAGTCGAGATTAATGGCAAAATAATAATATATATGAAACGAACCTGTATACTCACCAATCACCTACTATATACAGACATGCGGTCTTTATCTTTTGTTCAATTATATAATCAATTACCTAGATAACAAAAATAGCTCTTTGCCGTAACTCACCACAGCAAAGAGCTATACTAGGAATTGATAACCCAAGTGTTACTTCATATCATTTACGAACCTCGTAGTACCACATTTTCTTACTTATTAATGATAAGCAATCAAGACTTACCTAATTAATTGCGTTCCGATAATTCTATCAACTCACTTATAGTAACAAATTTATACCCTTTTTTTAATAGAATAGGAAACATTTGCTTTACAGCCTCTACAGTTTGCTCCCTATCTCCGCCCCCATCATGAAGCAAGACAATAGAACCGTTCTTCATGTTGTCCAACACTCTTTGTACGATAACATCTGCCCCGGGATACTCCCAATCTCTTACATACATATCTCTTGACCAGAGTGCAAATCGATAACCCATTTGTTCAGCACGCTCTACTGTCTCCATACGAAATACACCATAGGGAGGTCTGAGAATTTGACTCCGTGTTTTTGCATGAGTCGTTATGGCTGCTTCCGTTATCTTTATCTCTTTCTCCGATTCTTCAATAGTTAGCTTTGATAAATCAGGGTGAAAATAGGTATGGTTGCCGATTTGGTGACCTTCTTCCACAATACGCCTTGTAATGTCGGGAAATTCGTCTACAAATTCTCCAACTACAAAAAAGGTTGCTTTCGCATCATATTGCTTAAATAAGTCTAGTAGTAAGGAAGTATATTCCGTTGGACCATCATCAAATGTGAAGCAAACGTATAATTCGCTCTGATCAGGAAGTCTCACATCTCTTATAATTCGATGATCAAGATTGTCTACTAATTCTGGATTTTCACAAAACTCACGAAAGTCAATAATATTCTCTGCCATATACGCTCACCTTCTCATGTAGATTAGGATTACCTACGATACAACATTCACTCCGTTAACGGCCTACTTATTAGCTGTGCAGACCTGTTCACGTTATTTCGTTACATTTATATAAGACGAATATATAACTAATGATTCACACTTGATGGAATAAAAGATATTGGGCTTTCTACTGAGATTTATGAAATAGAGTTTAAAGAAATTCATATGCTCTAAAAGGCTCTATGCAGAAGATATTTTTTTATGAATGAGGGTAGTTCGTTCTGTGGAGTCAATCTCTGATGTATATCCATACTATCATACCCAGGGTTTGGAAGTCTCTTTTTTGTTTGTATATTTAGGCATTTTTAATAATCATAAAACCTGCACCACAACAATAGTACTGCCCATCTCTTCTCTGGGATTTTGAGATTGCGATATTATGTACTCCCAATAATCCTCAATATAGGGCTAAGAAAAAACTCCTACGGGTTGTAGGAGCACAGTGACACAACGATTTGATATGAATCCGTTATATCACTTATGATTTCTCGTACCAAGGAGCTAGTTGCTTGTATATATGAACCGCTCCTCGCTCAGCACCTAGCTCGCTAGATGCAATAGCATGGATGACTGCTACGCCATCGGCTCCAGCCTTAACAACCGGTGTAACCCGTTCTGCATGTATTCCCCCGATACCTACAATTGGAAGTTTAATACCAGCACGACGCATATCCATAATTAAAGAAGGACCAATGACAGGATGCAGATCCTGTTTTGTCTGGGTGAAGAACATCGGTCCTACTCCGATATAGTCTGCTCCTTCATACTCTGCATCGAGAGCTTCTTCCACGTTATGAGTGGATTGACCAATAATCGTCCCATGAGGAAGAAGTTTGCGCGCCTTTGTCAACGACATGTCCTCTTGCCCCAAATGGACACCATCTGCTTCCAACTGTGCAGCAAGCTGTACATCGTCGTTCACTATAAATAATATATCTTGCTGACGGCATAAATCTCGGAGTCGTGTACCCAGTTCAATCCGTTCATTTTCCGTGAGAATAGATTCTCCAGATTTCTCTCTCCATTGAAAAGAGGTAATTCCACCTCTAATTGCACTCATTAAAGTCTCTTCAATGCCTTTAAGACAATTCACTGAACCCGCTACGAACATGAACCTCAATTGTTTATGTAATGACACAACTACTCCTCCCTTCTATCCAGCATACGTAAAGCCCAGTGATTAACTGGGCCATGCCCATTTCCAATAGCAATAGGATACTTAATTGCCATATGAATATACTGCTTTGCTTTTATAACTGAGTCAAGTACAGAATAGCCCTTTGCCAAGTAAGCCGTAATCGCTGAAGATAAGGTGCACCCTGTTCCGTGGGTTCGGATCGTATCATGTCGTGGTCCTTCAATCCACCATCCTTCTGCACCATCATAAAGTAAGTCAGCAGAAAAGTCCTTATCTGGTCCGTGCCCACCTTTTACAAGTACATGTCCTGATCCTAAATCATGCAATCGTTTAGCTGCTTCCAATTGATCCGCACGACTCTGAATCGCGATCGACGTAAGGGCGGCTGCCTCAGGAATATTAGGCGTTACCACTGTAGCAATAGGCAGTAAACGTGTTCGCAATTGTTCAACCGCGTTTTCTTCTAATAGGACTGTCCCACCTTTAGCAATCATGACAGGGTCCACGACAATATTAGGCCAACGATAATTCTCCAAACGTTCTGACACAAGATTTATGATATTGCTATCTGCAAGCATCCCCGTCTTTACCGCATCTGGACGAACATCTTCTTCAAGCGCATCAAATTGAGCCGCAATATGCGCAGCCGGAATACAATGAACATCATGCACACCAAGCGTATTCTGAGCCGTAATTGCTGTTATTACACTCATACCATAGGCTCCGCACTCTTGAAATGTCTTAATATCTGCTTGGATGCCTGCTCCACCGCTGCTATCTGATCCTGCAATTGTAGCGGCGCGAGCCGGTATCCTTAACGATTCGGTGGCAAGATGGATATCATCAGATTCAAAAGAGAGGTTCTTAGCCCAATCCCATGACATTTTATCAGAACTTTCCGTTAGTGAATTAAATGTCTCACCGCTTAGTGTATAGATTTGAATAGAATGCTCAGCACTCATGTTGGTATACCTTCTAATGGACTGCTCGCTGAAGCATAGCGCTTCATCGGAATACGGCCCGCTTCATAACCTAGTCTACCTGCCTCTACCGCCCACATCATAGCTTCAGCCATCCTGACAGGATCTTTTGCTCCTGATACAGCTGTATTTAATAATACCGCATCCGCGCCAAGCTCCATTGCCTTCGCAGCATCGCTCGGCGTTCCTATGCCAGCATCAACAATGACTGGTACATTTGCTTGCTCAATAATGAAAGAAAGATGGTGTGGATTTAACAGCCCAAGTCCTGTTCCAATCGGAGATGCACCAGGCATTACGGCATGTACGCCAAGCTCCTGCAATCTTCTCGCCAAAATAACATCATCTGATATGTAAGGCAGTACGATAAAACCTTCATCCAATAAAATCTCACAAGCGCGATATGTTTCTAATGGATCAGGCAAAAGGGTTTTAGCATCACCGATGACTTCTACTTTAATCATATCGCATAGTTCAGACGCCTTTGCCAGACGAGCAATACGTACGGCTTCTTCAGCTGTTGATGCGCCAGCTGTATTTGGCAAAAGTGTGTATTTATTTAGATCTAGGCTCTCTAAAAAGTTAGGTTGGGTTGGCTCAAATACATTCATTCTTCTGATAGCAAATGTTAATATTTCCGTCTTAGACACTTCGACTGCCTGACGTTGAATATCAAAGTCAGGGAATTTCCCTGTCCCTAACAGCAATCTCGATTCAAATGTATGTGGTCCGATACATAAAGGTGATTTCATTATTTTTATCCCCCTCCAACAAAATGAACAATCTCGATCCGATCCCCATCCGACAATAGTGTTGTTTCATATGCCGACTTGGAAATGATATTTCCATTGAGCTCCACAATCACGATTCGCTGTTGCATCTGCAAATGAGATAGCAACTGAGAAATGTGGCCTTGTTTTTCTGCGAAAACAATCGGGTCTCCGTTTATGATAAGCTTCAATTTCATCCTACCTTTCTACATGACAAACGATGACATAATAACTCATCTATATCACCAAAGATTCAATGAACAACCTGTGGCATAGGCGTATGGCGAAGTGGATCAAAGGTACTCATCCAAGACCATGGCATCTTACCTGAATGAATCCAGGAAGCGACACCTATTCCTGTGGCTGCACTTAATAGTATGCCATTGCGGTAATGGCCTGCCGCCAACCACAATCCTTTAATATGCGAGACCGGGCCGATATATGGAAGACCATCAGAAGTGGCCGGCCTGAGCCCTGCCCATGCAGTGACAAGTTCTGCTTCATATAAGCTTGGAATATACGATATCGCGCTTTGAATCAAATTGGTGATTGATCCAGCGTTTACTTTCCGGTCATAGCGATGAGGGTGAGAAGTGGCACCTATGTATACATGACCACCACTTTTCGGGACTATATACGTTCCATTACCATACAAGATCGAATCAAATGCATGGTCCATGCGCACAACCGCCAGTTCTCCTTTAACGGGATAAAAATGGGTACGAACATCCGTCTGCTCATTAAAGCTATTGCTGTCTACACCAGCACATATAACGACATGCTCTGCGGTCCATGTACCCTCAGCCGTTTGGACACCACGAATGACACTATTTTCATAAATGATTTTTTTTACTTCCTGATACTCCTTAAACTGAACGCCTCTTTTTCGTGCTCCTGCTATCAATGCTTCCATCAATTTTACAGGTGACACATGTCCTTCATGGGGCACTTCATATACCCCATATACCGTCGGAGAAATATATGAATACGTGTCTCCTTCAGCTAGTAGGTTTCGCCAGTGTATATGTCTGCACTCACCTGAATCTAACTTCTCCGCTGTATTTTGAAGAGCTGTACCGACTAGGCTTTGTTCCTGTTGTGAATGCACAGGGATCAGCAATCCATTTCGTCTAAGTTCCAAATCTACCTCACTATCGAGCCATAGCTGCTCCGCCCAACTAGAAAACAATTCGAGACTCGTATAAGCAAAATTAGCAAGAACTTTATTTTCAAATCGCTCAGCAGTTGGTGCCAGCATACCAGCCGCAGCTCTAGAAGTGCCATGACTCAATATTCCTCGTTCTAGTACGGTTACGCTCAGCCCAAGCTTTGCACATTCATAAGCTACCGAGCATCCAATAACACTACCGCCCACTATCAATACATCCGAATGTCTTGAATGGTCCATGTCTCCCCCATCCTTTCCATGCTATTCCCTTGAATAACTTCTTTCATGAACCGCATATTGCACACTGCTCAGTAATGCTTCCCGATAGGTACGAGCAGCTATTTCAGGTGATTCTGCGTTCCAAATACCCGACATAACAGCAACGCCTGAACCTCCAGCTCTTACAACTCTCATCATATGATCCGGCTTAATGCCTCCTATCGCAATAATAGGAATATCAACTACTTCTCGGCACGCCTGCAAACCGTCTAATCCACGCTCTCGAACCCCCGGTTTGCAAGAAGTTTCAAACACATGGCCAAACAATAAATAATCGGCACCATCTTGTTCTGCAATCACAGCCTCATCTTCGTTATGTACAGATACTCCTACAGTTAATTGTGGGTACATACGTCTTACGACTCTACATGGTAAGGAATGATAGGCGAGTTGAACCCCTTTCGCTTGAATAGCTGCTGCAACATCACATCTGTCATTAATGATCCATTTTTGTGTAGGTATGCCGGAATGCCTGCAACTTTCAATTACCTCCCACAACTTTCTCGCTGACCATTCTTTCTGTCTTAGGTGTATGAAATCTACATGGTCTGCTATCTCAATAGCAATACGTATGACCTCATCTACCTTATGCGTGGGTGGGGTTATTACATGAAGCCAAGGTACAATCATCATTCGTTATGCCTCCTCAACCAACGTTTGCTTCACTTTCTGAGTAAAGGAATTTGAGGAAGTGCTGATGAAATACAAGACAAAAAGGACCACTCTATAGAAAGAGTGGTCCTTGGTCTGAGCAATCCGATAGCTATAACGTATTAAATACACGTAATAGGCACATGTCATCCGCTCACGATATCGTATCTACTGGCTACGTATGTCGTGCAACTTATCGTAAGGGCATACTTACATATATGTACGCTTAGATCAGCATATTGTTAAAATCAAGCTGGTACGCTGTATGCTGAGCAAAGGATACACATGCCCATTCGTTAGACATGCCGGTCTTCATCATCCCAATCCACACTTCCCTACGCTGGTATAATCCAGATCAGGTCGTTAAGAGTCCGAAGCCTATGCTTCATCTCAGCCGATAACCGGCCCCCCTAGTGTTGGATAGTTCTGGTATGTTTTTGCATCGTAAGTGTACCATGAATAAAATGTTTTGGAAAGAGAGGAATCACATCATTATTTACTGCTACGAATCATTTGCTGACTCCTCATCAATAACATCTCTTTACATAATATCCTTTACTGGCAGCTTCACGCTCACTCGCAAAAATTTCAATATAGGTGGAAGGTGCACAACGTTCTGGATAAGCGACCTTAACATTGTTTTGAATCGAAGCATACCATGAATCACGCTGCAAAATCCGTGAACCTCCCAGTGCATAGTGATTATACGTAAATGCACCCATCGACATCCCTTGTATGAACGACATAATACTTATATCGTTAATAGTGTTATTCCACTGTTCAGTAGGTATCGTTGGCATCGTAAAAAGGTACGATACCCCATTACGTCGCGCCCACTCATTGTGCCGATTTATATAGTGTGCAAGTTTTTGTTGAATCGTTTGAATAATCGTCATCCGCCGGACATCATCAAATCTCACATCATCTTGAAGAAGAGACAGACTTGAGCGTTGCTTCAGCTCATGCTGATAACCACGTATCCATTGACGTGCTGATGCATCATACACGGTCACATAGCTATCTAATGTAAACGTATATACGTTACCCTGTTGATCCACATAAGAATAAGGCTCTACAGGCTTCCACACATGCTCAATTCTCTCATCCCCCTGCATTGTCGCATAACGTTCATTTACATAGAAGTAGGCACCATCGTAACCAACTATAGTAATTGCAGGTATGTATAAATATAGGGCCTGTTGAGCAACCACATCGTCTTCGATATTCAAATTAACGTAAATAGACTGAAGTAAAGTAGTTACCGATTGCTGTTTATTAAGAATTAGCTGCTTGTTCGATTCATAGGAGTCATCTGTCGCTTTCCAAGTAGCAGTCTCTTTTAATACATGAGCTGCATCATCCACTGCTGTGTTCATCCATCGATTATACTGTTCTTCTACAATAAGTTTATGGCGATACTCCTTAACTTGCTGTCGATGCGTCCAACTAAATGGAAGTATGATGCATACGAAAAAAATGGCCCACTTAATGAGTCTCATTCCGCACCATTCCCCCTATCGGTATACTGAAAGCAGCCGCTGGATCTGCATCAAACGTAAGCCAACGAGTCAATCTACTTGAACGAGTTTCATCAAGTCTGTTTAATGAAACTTGAAAGTAATCCCCTGCCTTTAAGCGATACAAACGAGATGAGTCAGAAATTCCAACCGATGTGTTAGGAAATAGCTTATTCATCATATTGTTATGATGTACCAATTGATAGTGCATCATAAATTCATTTTGAAAGGAATTGTGCTGCAACGGATCATTATATACTGGAACATAATGTTTCTCGTAATGCTCCATCTCAATATCATAAGCGTATCCTGTCCGATGAAGATCTTCCATCAACGAGTTCCACATTTGAGGGGTTATTATCCCTCTATCACGAATAGCATCCACATAAGCAGTTGCAACCTTCATAGCAGCTAGTTCACTCATTTCATCATGACGTTGAAACGTATCTCGTAATGGAAAAATAAATAACAACAACATGACTAACATAAGAGCAAGCCAGACACGCATAGCATCAACCATATACTCACCTCTTATCTGTATTGAATCCGAAGCAAGCGGCCAGATGCATCACGGTTATGCTCAGGCACATACATTCGATTAACATTTATATAATGAACCGGCATATCCTCGAGATCCGTCTCTGGGATAAAAGAGTAACCATCTACTTCGATGACCACATTAGAATCTTTCAAGTGTGTCAACATAGAAACAATATCAGCTCCTTTTATCATAGGTGGAGCAGTGATTTCAAAGTTCTCCTGGATCGTCCGATCTTGCCTCCTCGCATCTAGCAGCAATGCATTCAACAACCCACCAGAGCTCTGATAGTAATTGACGGCCATACTTAAAGCACCTACAAATATAAGGATAGCGCAGGAAAAGGCGATAAGTTCTCGAACATTTTCGTTCATATTGTTTAGTCAACTCCTGCGCATTTATATACATTCATAAACCATTATCCTTCTCTTACTGTTGTTCGAACACAATCGCTCTTGTCACATTAGAAGAGTCTACGATTAATTTTGCAAGAAACTTCCCGCTCGGGTTGACATAAGTGTCTAAAGATTCCTGCATAGCCAGTTCAATTTTATCGTTACGAGTAGTATTTGAAATCTTCCCGTCCGCATCAACGTTAGCTCCATAGAACATACCAGCTGTATTCGAAGCCTTGTCCTTACCTGTTTTTACCCAAATACCAAACTGGTCTTTCTGGTGAAACTTGCGAATCGCATTTATAACTTGAGAGCCACTTACAGTGGTGTTGTCATACACGGTGAAGGATGCTTTGCTAAGCTCTGTTTGAATAGCTGAAAACTCATTCTGTGCTGTTTTGGTCGCTTCTTGAGCAGATACAAATAACAGGACAACAATAGTAATTAGAGCAATAGTTAGAAATATTCCTGCGGCTACCTTTAACGCGGATTGAGCATTATTCATTGAACATATCCCCTTTTATAAATAAATTTAAGTTAAAAACATATTGAATTACATCCTCTGAATTTGACTAAATGAGTGATGCATTTGTTGAGCACTAAGCCAAACTAAAGGAATGACAAGATACAAAAATACAATGGCATACATAGGAGCAAATCCAAACCACCGCCCCCAAACCGCTTTTGATTCAATTATTTTTTCTTCTTCTTGCTTACGCATATCTTGCTCATACCACCATGATTGCTCAGCATCGTCAAATGCTTGCTTGATCGGAATTTGATCGAATCCTAGTTCCAGCTGATCAATGAAACGTACAAAATCAGGGTATGGTATATCCTCTCTCAATTGCTGTAATGATTGCTCAGGCCCACTATCCCAATGAAGCAAACATCGATGAATAGCTTCTTTGCAGCAAACAGAGCTTCGCATCATCCAATCGAGCATCTGCTCAGAGGTCATACGCTCAAACGCACGTAGCAGAAGTGCTAAAGAATAGAAATGGCTTAATTCTAAACGTATTTCCATATTCCGTAGTCTCTTTTTAAAAAGCATCATACCCAAGGGGGTATAGTACGCTAAAGCACTTAGCGCAAAAGCCACCAACAGCTCCCACCACCATAGCAAGCCTATCTCCTGCTCGTAAGCCAGATTAAGCAAATGTTTGCTTAATTGCGCCACTCGCTCCTGCGACCAGTCCGGATATATTACTGAAGCTTGCTCTTGAATGAATAGTTCTTGTTCTACACGATTCGAACTTATTGATAGAACATCACTCACCCATTTCTTATGTAGCTCGGCCTGTTCAGTGTTCCATTCAGAGTTTATGGACTGGCTATAAGAAGAGCCGTCCCATTGTACAGTGCTTTTTGCATCCCCTCTTGGAAGTACTCCCCAGAGGGGAGAAAGTGACTGCTGTTGCTGTATAACGATATGGATAATAATTGCCAAACTAATCGATAACAGCATTGTTGCAGTCGCATAAACTAATCTTTTCGCATACCATCGCTCTAGAGATAACGACTCATTGGCATCCTTAAGTAGATATGCGTTTGCACTTAATCGTGATGAAGATATACCTCTCATCCAGCGGTATACAATGGAGCGTACGAACTTTAAACGTAAAATATCGATATGCTTTCTAGCCTCTTCGATTTTAGATTTTTCAGCGATGCTTTTTCTCCATTGAAGCTGCTCTAATAACCAGTGACTTACAATAACAGTCAAAAGGACAACCACTTGTACATACCATCCAATCCTACTATCGTAGAACTGCGCCATATCAGGAAAATAGGCTCTCCCCCATTGTTCGATAGGATTCGCAAACAAGATTGGAATGACAGCAATAATTTTCAATCCCTTTAAGAAAGTATCCAGCCTCATTCGCATTAGATGTTCTGACTGCATATCACGAATCATCATCGACAACCCCTGTAAAAATGAGGAGCGATTATCCTCTTTAGGGTCTCCATACTCCGTTACTAATCGAGCTAGTCGTGCAAATAAGCGATAATGACGATTTGGAGCTGCATCATCATACTTCACAAGGGCTTCATCCGTGTCATACTCATATATACAAGCTAGTAATCTTATCAGATGAGGCCTTATTAAGGGTGAAGAACGTTCCAGCGCTTCTTCAACAGCGAGTTCGACCATTTGATGACGCTGGTAAGCATGTCTAATTGTAGAAAAAGCTTGCGCAGATTGGCTAAGTACCTTTAACTCGGCTTGCTGAGCAAACATCTGTATACATAGATCATCAGCTACGCGAAGAACGAGTATAAGCATGAGTAGGGAAATCCAATCTTGTTTAAAACTAATAAATACGAGTAAAATTCCACTCAGAACAATGATGATGGCCCATATTACTACAGCAACCTTCTCTCGTAACAATCGTTCATCATACCCGTATATCACTAATAACTGCTGATAAATTTTTGCTCGCTTATGCTTTAATCCAATTAATCGGCCGAACCAATAGTAGCTGCGCTGTAAAAATATTTTAATTAAATTTGTCTTTTGGTTTCTGCTCTTAAAAACGAGTTGATTCATCCATGGCTGACGCATCATACGCTGGGATAACTTCCATAGTAGTAGGCCAATAAGCGCGAAAACAATTGCTACTAACAGTAACGAATTAAGCGACAACATACTCCCTCCTCGATGCTATCCATTCTCTAAATGACTCTTGATCACAGTCTGTCATCTGCGATAGCATCGCCTGTACATGTACGTCAGATATTTCATTTACCCAAACATATCTGCCATTTTGAAACTCAATAATGTTTTTGTATGTATAAGAGCTGCTGTTAATTTGATCATCATAATACTGAATAGCTGCATTTCTGTAATCCATCCAAGAATTTGGCGACGGAATTGACACGTCCTGTTGATTATTATCCTCCCTGACTGACTGTGCCTTGTATGATTGAATGCCTTTTGTCATTTCTGAGGGAACACATTCTGTAATCCGTTCAACATAACGCATCCCATTCGCATTTCTACTTAAATGGATATTAAAATGTATGACTTGCACAACCTGTTGCTCTGCAATACGTTCATTATGAAACATTCCGGTCTTCAACAAGGAATTGCGCAAGGCACCAATTAAATCGGGAAATGTCTTAGCATGGTGTGTAAATATTGTAAATAGACTCGCCACTTGCGCCATTTGAATCATCCATGCTGCTACTGGATCAGTCGCCACTTCTCCGAGAATGTGAACAACTCCATCTGTCTTCTTTTGTACATCCAAACCTGATTGTCCCGAAATACTTTCTGTTTCCCTCAGTGTTAAAATATTTCGATGTGGATATAGCTGCCTTAAATGAAGCTCAAATGCCTGCTCCTGAACTCTCAAAGGATAAAAAGCGTAGATGGATTGAACTAATGCCATTAAAAGTGTTGTTTTGCCAGACCCTTGAGCGCCAGTAACAGCAGTAATACGGGCTCCTTTCATCAAAAATTGGAGCAGACGAATTACATCTGCAGCACCATTAGCTGTAATAAGACGCGATAACGAAGGTTGTTCTCTCTCAAACTTACGCACAAAGAATGCCCAAGACTCTGAAAATGGCGGTCGCATAACAACTACGCGGGAACCATCTTTCATGTCATTAACACGATAACCATCCACTTCTGTCAACGGCCCTGGTGCGCCATGTTTGTAAATGGTTTGACATACACGCTTCAACTCTCTTTCACTCTCGAAGCTAAGAAATCCGAGACGTATAGACTTACCTTGATAAAACATCCATACACTGTCATAAGAGCGTGGAATTTTTAAAGCTTGAGCAACACCTCTAGGAGCTCCATAATGAGAGCCCGCAGATGAGCCAGTAGACATGAGCGGAGCAGCTTGGATCAAGCCATTCACTCCTCCTGATACCCCTTCAATTCTCATATCACGCAATTCATCGATAACAGACAGCCCTTTATATCGCTCATAGATACGTTGAGCAATAATCCTAATCCGCTCTTCATGCTTCACAACCGGACGTTCTTGGCGATAAGCCTGACTTATATCATCCTCGTCTATGGCATAGCTTTGCTCCTTTTCTCCTTCTGTACCAGGCAAATCCTTAATTTGCTCCCAACCGTAACGCTGTACAAGCTCATGCATAGCTTCTAGGCCATATCGTTGGAAATAAATATATAGTAAAATATCGAACTTATCTTTCGCCGAAAGCTGAATGGGATCATCAAATGGGACAAGCATCTTCCAACAGTCATTGGAAGGTTTCAAAAATGGTCGTATAATCTCTACAATAATGTCCTTCACATATTCCTTTTGTAAGCGATCCCCGCTATGACAAGAGCGCAATGATTGTCTGATCATAGATCTCCTCATTAGCTCCCTACGATATGTCTCGTCATTTGAGAAGTGATCCAAATAAGGATCAGATGTCCATTTTTGAAGTTGATCACGAACGATTTGATCGATCTCCTCCCAATTCAGTGCAGATGGCGCAGTTGCTTCCTTGCTAGATTCTTTTTTTACACGAAGCCTATACAGCATCCATATCACAAGAAGCAACACAACACCAGACGACATCAATAACTGTATAGAGTAATCACTTATCCATTCCATCTTCTTCCCCCTTCATTTGCTTTGCGATTAGGGAGAACTGCCTCCAATAATAATTGTTCTGCCAGCTGATCAACATAATTTAGCAACCTTGAAGCTCCATGCTTGTTATTACGATACTGCTGCTGCAGGACGTAATGGACAAGATGGCCCTCATTCGCGTAATGTCTTAGCTGTGCATCGTATGGAACCGCATAAATCAACATCCCTCGCATATGCTTTTTAAGGTTGGCTAGATTTAAATGCGCCTCAGGATCATAAGAAGATACAACCCAAATCTTCTTTTGCTCGAGCCCACTATTTCCATGACGGTACTTGGGATCACGCCATAAATTCACATCTCTAAGATCCTGAGTAAATAACGTAATGGTTCCAGCACTATAGACTTGCTCAGGGTCGTGCATTCCCATCTCTCTATCACTTTGCGCTTCTAATTCGGCGGCCTGCCTTGGAAGTGGCCGGTTCCAATCCCAAAGAACGATATCATAGGCATTAGCGGAATACTGCATAAGAGTACGCACGTCACGTACTGAGCCGAATCGTTCATTCGTTATTCCTCGTTGAGCCATATTCTCACAACTATCTACTATGCGAAGTACGTCTAGCCCAGGAATTATTGGAGAGGTACAAGCCACAAACATAGGTATATCCATCAATTCATTTTGAACGAGTCTTTTATATTCACCCCAACCATCCGGCACTGATAATTGAGTTAGCCTCCCATCACTACTTCCTGTATGCATAGAAGAGCGAATGAAATATTCAAGTCCATCATCCTCGTCATCTTGGTGAATAAGCAACACCTTAAGTCCAAAACGTGTAACTAACTCTATTCCCAGCAGCACCGTCGTTAACGATGATCCTAGCGCCCGTCGCGAACCGTTTTTTATTAACCAATGTTTACATGGCTTCATGCCACCATCGCCCTTTCTTATCGCTTCGCAGCAGTTTTCGCCAGTTACGATCAGATATTGGCCCGCAACTGCGTTCTAACCATATGCGCCATACAGAACGTGCTGTTTTCGTGTACTTGGACAAATCTGTCCTCTCATGCACTTCGTTATAGAGGTATGCTGCCCAGTTTTCTTCGTCAAAAGGTATAAACGTGGCTTCTTCTTTAGGAGTGACATATATAGATTGCAAGTGTTCCATGATATAAGCGACTTCTTTAGCGTTATCCACTGTATTTAAAATAAGTAGTCGCAGTTCACGATTTAAATCTACTTCATGAAGTAGGCGGAATGACTTTATCCATTCCATATTGCGTTGGATGGCATAGGACTCTACCGTTTGTACCATGACACGTTCACGAGCACTCATAAAGGTAGTGGCATCGCAGAATGTAAGTCTATCCGTATCTATTAATATGTCATCATATGAATCAAGATCAATTTCCTGCTGTCTGCTAATCTGAATCAATTCTTCCCAATGAAGTATGCCCGATATAGTGTCCATTCCGTTCCAATGACACCATTTCTCCTTATTAATCCAAGTTTGATTTCGATAAGTTAGCCATGGCATGTTCATCGCATCAACCAGGAGCACACGTCTTCCAGCTCGTGTAAGTAGAGTGGCTAATCCAACTACAAAATCTTGCTTACTACACGAACCTATGAAAAAGCTAATATTAGACATCTATAATCACCCCTTGATTCACGGTGTAACCGGCAAGTTGGAGTTGAATCTCTCATTCTGATATCCTTCATCTTCAACCAATTCTTTATATGTCGAGGTATTGCTTTGATTGACAACTGGAGTCGTGTAGTTGCTGGTTGAATCAACACCATTCATTGACTTTACAGGAAGTTCATTTTGCTCAACTCCTACTTGGTTATTTGAAGGATGTTGATTATGTAAACCCTGCTTCTCTGCCTGCTGTCCTTGTTGATGCAGCTCCGTCTGCTCCCCCTGTTCTGCAGGAGTAGGTTGTCCAACAAATGGAGCTTCACGGTTCGGAGACTTACTTTGTCCAGTAAAAGGAGATAAGGTTGAGGTGCCGACTCCGTTACCGCCACTTGATACTGCTGTGCTATTTGTTCCGAAAGTTGAAGCAATTGCTCTTGAATCTGTGATCATACTAGTACCTGATTGGGATTGGCTATGCTTAACTAAGTCTCCCTCCAAACGCTTTCTTGCTTGTGCTGACATTACGATGTTCGCATCCTTGATCAAATTCGGATTATTGTTTATTAATTGTGTTACATGTTGATTTACTGGATAATTAACGATTGCTCGCTCCTGTACATAGGCATCGACATAGCGAACAGCGTATATTTGACCTCCGTTCAAGTAAGCATCCACACAAGCGCTGGACATTGTCAACAATTCATGCTCTGACATATGAACCCAAATAGTCGTACCTTGAATACGTTGTACTTTCTTATGAGACAGGACGACATAGTCTTGTCCATCAGGGTAGCGAATCCGTACATCAATCACCTGATTGGATTCAAGTGCGAGCGGCAACTGAATTACTGCGGTTTCAATCCAGCGGATATCTTGACCAATCGTTTCTTCACTGCCAACCATAGAATCTATTAAAGGAATATTAGCCTCTAAGTCTATTTTTGCAATGCTTCCTTTCAAATCTTTAGGTTCGAGCACATGCTTCGGAATTAACCTTTTTGGCAACTCTATTTGTCTTAAATCCGATGCATGCAATCTTGAACCTGCAACTTTGGATTTTGCAAGTACCCAGACTTGCTGTTTTTCTTCTTTCCCGTGTCCCTGAATGATTTGTTCACTTAACTGAGCTTTCTGAATCCAATCCTGTCTTTCTATGTGCCATTTACGTTCAATCCACAGAATATAACCTCCACTAGCTGTGGCCATGATGGAAGCTGTGACTACTACACTAATTGCGACCTGTTTCGTTCGCCTTGACCATCTGCCAATCAAGCAAGAACCCCCTTTCAATGAATCCCCAATTAATCTTTTATTTCCTTTTGCGCCAAGAGAACCATTTTCTCTTCTGTTCATGCACCTTCATCCAAGATTGCAGCCATTCTTCTAAATCCGCTGTACCCTTAAATGGGTTAGAACATGTTGGAACTGAGATAATGCTATGGCATTTCAACTGCAAGCGAGGAGAGCGCAATTCTTCCTCTTTGGCATGCGGAAGTGCAAAAATCCATTGTTGATAATTTAATTCAAGTAGATTGCTCAAAGCTGCTTGAGTATCATCATCCCTCCATGGAGCAGTTGAACCTATTAGTAAACTGTATGAAGCACGAACAAATTCCTCATCTAATCTGCGCTTCGCTCCAATTACACCTAGATCCATGACAATAAAATCATATTCCATCTGCAGCTGTGTTACCGAAGATGTTGTTAACCCTCCAGAATGTTCACCTAGTTCAATGTAAGAAACTCCTTGCCACTGCCAAACTCTGTTATTCCAATCTTCCGCACAATTTCCTTCAACTGATGACAGGATAGAATGGACCACAGAGCGGTTCGACTCTACATTAGAAACATAAGCAACTTTCCCACGGTTACTTCTTGCCAGTCGATGTGCAATCATTAAACTCATATGAGTACAACCCAATCCTGAGGCTATCCCAGCAATTGCAATCGTGACAGCACGCTGTAAACCATTATTGGCGTTACCGTGTTGATTCCGTTGTCCCTTATCCATGAATTCATAAGCTGCTGGAAGTACTTTACTATTGGCGTGCACCGCTAGCGCTCTTTTTAATTCATCCGCTGACTGATATCTTGCATTAGGATTTACTTCCATCAACTTGGTAAGGATTCCATAAAATTCTTTAGGTACATCCTCATTAAGCATTAGTGTACGAAACGGCTCCATTCCACGCCAGCGCCCTTCAGTCAACACGTATGCCAACAATGCACCGATGCCATATAAATCAGTACGCGCGTCACTTTGCTTGCCCTCGTGCTGTTCAGGTGCTGCGAAGCCAACTGTTCCTAACTTCATCGTATCTGCTAGCTCAGAAGGCTTTACTTGTCTAGCAATTCCAAAGTCAATCAGCTTTATTCGATGCTGACCAGCCAACATAACATTAGAAGGCTTCATATCCCGATATATAATCGGTGGTGTACATCCATGCAAGTAACTTAATGCGTCACACAGCTGGAGACTGTACGCAATCATCTCATCAAATGAGATAGGAGTTCGCTTCAGTCTCTCAGCAATTGTTTCCCCTTCAATGTACTCCATGACCAAATAGGCATGCCCATCTTCATCAGGTGAAAAAAAGTCAACGATAAGCGGCAAATTCGGATGTCTAAGTTCAATGAGCCATTGTGCCTCCCTAATGAGATGTTCACGATCATGCGCAAGAGGGATTGATTCTTTAACCGCCCAATACTTTCCCATCAAACGCTCATCTGACGCCAAGTACACATAACTCATACCGCCAACACCAATAAGGCGCTTAATTCGATAACGCTCGTGCAACAATGCACCTGCCATTAACTTCGTAGGAGCACGCACTCCACAAACCTCCTTGAAGTAGCCGTTGTAAGATGATTGAACTCAATAAATTAGTTGAAAAACGCAAAAAACCCGAATACGGCCATGTAGGCGTATTCGGGATGCTTTCCCTGAAAAGGTTACGTTTATATTGTTATTGATGTCATTATAGATTTAATTCCATCATTTGTCTATAGCTTGTTTGTAAAAAATAGTACCGTTTAATTTTTAAGCATATACAACGTGATTTCATCACGGTTATGGAACAATTGCTTCGCACGGACGATCGTTGCATGCTTCTCGAACATCTCCATGCAATCACGTATCGTTTGCAGCGGCTTCTTATGCATCAGCTTCACAGTAACAATTAATGTACCACCATATACAAGAGAATCAAGCAATTGAATAACCAGCTGTGCAGTATGCTTCGGACTCCAACTCATGTCACATACAATTAAATCAAACTCATTTGGCTCAAAAACAACCTCAGCAGCATTGCGTCCATAATAAGTGAAGTTCGGGTGATCCATTAGAGATGGATGCATTTTAGCCGGATCCACAGCTGTTACCTGAATTCCACGCTCTAGCAACAAGCTGCTCCAGCCTCCTGGTGCTGCACCTACATCCAAACCGTTCCGATAAGCAGAGAAGTCCAATCCAAATACACGTTCTGCTTCTAACAGCTTAAATTTTGCACGAGAAATTTGTCCATCTTCACGGCGGAAGCGAATAGCTCCACCTGGCCAATCTGACTGTTGATCTGCAAAAGTTGCTAATCCTGCGTATACTTGTTGCTCATGTTCAAACAAAGTTAAGATGAAATCCGGTTGTTGAACGGCAGCAGTAATATTTTGTTTTGACCACACTGATTGAATAGCAGAGCGCCATTGGTATACATCTTCTTTATCACTAGCATCTTCTGTTTTCACTTTCTTAGGCGACGTCCGTACATGAACAGCCCCAGTCGATACACCTTGCAAAGACAAACCGCTTCGCTCTATAAGCGTCTCCCATAATTGCTCTGCATCTTCTTCATTGGAGACAGCATCAACGGGAAGAATAATATGGACTGGATAGGCATCACGAATAAAGATCGCTGGCTCACGACGGAGAAGATCCCATACCGCTCCTTCTGATTCAGGAAGTTCCATGAAAGCAACTTCGCCAGAAACAAATATCGTACTCTTCAAAAAACTATACTTCCGACGCAGTTCTTCCTGCGCATATGGGATATAGCCATGATTAGCTGTAACGATCCAATGGGATCCTAGTTCATAATTACGAGTTGGGTGAATTTCTTTACTAATAACTGACAACTTATTTTTCCTCCAAGCATTACTACGTCTTTATGCGCGCCCAGGGTCGGCCATCCATCCAATTCACTGCAATAGGCAGATCAAAGGTTTTGGAGAGCTTTTCTGGAGACAGCACTTCTTCTTTAGGGCCAGCCGCTACAAGTTTTCCTTTGTGCAGCAAAGCTACATGTGTAAATAATGGTACGATTTCTTCAAGATGATGAGTAACATGAACGAGATGCACATCTTTTGCGAGTAAATTTGACAGGTCTGCAAGCCACATCTCTCTTTCATAGAGATCGAGGCCTGCACAAGCCTCATCCATAACAAGTAACTTAGGATTATTCATCATGACACGAGCAAGCAAAATCTTCTTGCGTTCCCCTTGGGAACACAACCCAAAAGGCTGTTCCGCCAAATGAGCAAGTCTCACCATCCGAAGTTGTTCCACTGATCTTTCCTTCAAGATATCTGTTTCCTTATCAAACAAACGCAAATGTGCTTGCAAGCCTGTAGCCACGATCTCCCACACAGGATCACGCATTGTTAATTTTTCCACGAGCGATTGACTTATATAACCAATCTGTTTTCGAATTTCCCGAACGTCACAACGACCATATGTATGACCAAGAACACGGACTTTGCCTGTGGTAGGAAAATGGTATCCTAGAATCATTTCAAGCAGCGTTGATTTTCCGGAGCCATTTCGGCCAAGTATCGTCCAGTGTTCTCCGGCTTTCATTTCCCACTGTAACGGATATATGATCATGCGATCTTGACGTTCAAATGTTACGTCATCGAGATGAATCATCCATGCCGCCTCCTCTTAGCCGCTCATACAGATAAGGGATAGAATGAAAAGCATATATTTTCTGCGGATACACGAAGGCATTGTGTAAAATCAAATCTTGTTGATTTTGTTTCACTTCAATTGTACGCCAAATTATAAGACAAGGCACACTTTCAACCTGATACTCCTGTGCCAAATCAGGCGCTTCATTAACATTCAAACGTTCGAATCGCAGTTCGGGCAGTAAATGCTCAACAACATCCAACATTCGACTAGCTACATGACATGTCCCACACAATGGACTGTACATATATAAAAGATCGATTTCAGACGGAACTTTTCCATTCATTATGGCTTCACGGAGTTGTTGAATAATAACTATGCTCATTTAACTGTGGCTACGAACTTGTTCGAGTAAATGAAGAGGCATAGGCCCACTATGCAGCTCAACATCTTGCGGCTTGTTCATATACAGCATCTCATACATACGACGTCGCCCTCTATCACAAGACGTGTGCAAATAAATCCGTTTTGCATATAAACCGCGATTGACCATCTCTGCAACTAACTCTGTACCTGTCGGTTCATCAGGGCCTAAATCGTGATCCAGCGATAAAATATCAACTTCTGCACCTTCAAGGAGCAATATGCACTCCTCCATATTCCGTGCTAATACAAATCCATCCGGGCATTTTCGCCAATCATCAAGATACACATGGATCATCTTCGCACCCTCTCCATTTTACAACGATTTTCAATATTTCGCGCGATTAATTAACATCATTAACTATACGAAGCAAATTAATTACGTAGTTCGTACATACAACTTAATTTGAATAATGCAGTTGCCTCAAGATTTCCCATTCCGCATGATGAAGCGACACATCGCTCGCAGGTGTCTCCAATACATTCATTACACCGTTCAACTGTGACGCAGATAGTAACTCCTTCATCGCTGCCAGTGATATATGCCCTTTACCAAGCTGAGCATGACGATCTCTCATAGAGCCGAACGGCTCTGCTGCATCATTCACATGAACAACTTCAACATCATCCCAGTAGCCTAATTGCTCTCCATGTCGTATGAGTTGTTCTGTACCTAAACAATCATCTGCATGCCATAGTCCACTCACATAAGCATGACATGTATCAAAGCAAAAGCCAACACGATCCGGAGCGATGCATAATTGTTTGATTTGAACATGTTCTTCTAATGTCGAACCAATACCGCCATACAGACCCGCCTGGTTTTCTAATAAAATAAGCGCTGGCCCCTTATACATAGTCAGCACGGTATTTAATGTGGTTAATATATCGCGATATCCTTCTAGGCGATTAGATTTCTTTACAACTCCAAAATGCACAACGACTCCAATTGCGCCTGTTGCCTCGGCAATTTCTAAGTCATTACACAGGCTGTGAATATGTTGTATAGCCGCTTCCAGCTGATCATGAATCGATGTCGCCAAGTTCAAAGGGTAAGCAGAATGAATAACCGAGCGCAATCGGTAAAGTTCCATCAATTGACGACAACGCTCGGCTTCTGTTGCTATAAAATGTTTCACCTGCAGACTTCGTGGGTTCTTTGCAAAAAACTGAAAGCTTGAACACCCTTCCTGTTCATATAGAGCAATCGCTCTTTCTGCCATACGAACATATCCGCCACTTAACTTAATATGGCAACCATAGCTAAGCTCATTAGCCATGTGTACAGGCAATTTCAGGCGCATGTTCATGCTGACAGGAAGAACAATATACAGATACTTTTCCGCTGATTAGTGTATCAGACAACTTCGTCCGACATGTACCGCATGCTTCACCTTGTCGACCGCTAACCACATAAGAAGGAGCTCCTGGTTGTTCAATAGCTTCTTGAAGCCATTGAACCATGCTATTGTATACCGCTTCCCAATCACAGGACGACAACGTCTCTGTTTTTACAGTTGGCATTATACCTGCTCTAAAACAAATCTCATCAGCGATTGCAGGAGAAATGCCAGCAATCAAAGCTGGATTCGTTAGAGCTGTGCGAAGTGCTGTACGTCGTTTGGCGAACCGATTTTGGAACAAAGTTGCGTTTAAATTGCGACTAAGAGGCTCAAGCCCCCATTCCTTCGCGATATCGTCCATTTCTTTGGCACTCAACCACTGTAGAGAAAGAGTACGTGCGCCAGTCACATTCCAGTTTCCTTGATCAAATGAAATACGCAATTGTGGTTGGACAAGCGCATTTCCATTTACAGCTATAGAGTCAGCATCCTCTTTCACTCCAGCTTCTTCCTCTGCTGAAGACGTTGTATGAAACAGCGCGCCATTCCCTGCCGTTACTAATAATCTTCTGCCATCGTCTAGATGAAACACAATACCTTTAGCACGACGCTCCACGTATAACAGCTGTCTTCCTACTAAACCTTGCTGCAATTGCTCTATAGATACATTCGCCCATGATTCCTTAAGGAGTGAGATTGATCTAAATCGCTGCCCTACAAACAACTGATTTAACTTTTTACGTTCTCGCTCTAATTCTGGTAGTTCTGCCATCTATTCCAACGCCCTCTCTGTATCATTATTTTCATGAATTTGTTCGAACAGCAACCTAACTTGCTCAAGATTATCAAATACGTAATCCGGAAGGTCATTACTGCTCTCTCTATACGATGCATAAGATGACTTTGAGGTCACTCCTGTAAGCACTAATGCCGTAAGACATTTTGCTCGGATGCCCGCCTGAATGTCTGTTAGCAAATTATCTCCAACCACAATCGCCTCAGAGGCTGTACACTCAAGTTGTTTAAGCGCTACCTGCATGATGATTGCTTCTGGCTTCCCGATACAAACAGGTTCTACCCCTGAAGCAGCCTGTATAGCCGCAGCAATTGTGCCCGCACCAGGAGAAATTCCTTTGTCTGAAGGCAGCTGTACATCTGGATTCGTCACAATAGAAACTGCGCCTTTGCGTATTGCTATCGAAGCAGCTTCCAGCTTTTTATAAGTAAACTGCCGATCAAGTCCTTGAACGACAACATCAATTTGCTTCTGTTCAGCCACTAAAGGATCATTTGTCCATCGGATATTACAATCCGATAATGCCTGCTGCAATCCTTCTTCACCTATCATAAAGACAAATGGATCTGTATAATGATCTCGAATAAACATGGCTGCCGCCTGCGCAGAAGTTAGCACATCCTCTGTTCGTGCTTGTATGCCCATTTCTCCCATAAGCGCTGCTATTTGCTGCGGGGTACGAGTTGAGTTATTGGTCACAAACAAATAAGGCACTTTCCACTTTTGCAAGCATTCAATTAAGCGATCAGCCCCGTCTATAGCTTGAGATCCGTGAAACATCGTCCCGTCCAAGTCAATGAACGCATGAACTTTGTTCGGCATGGTTTTGCTCATGTCGCCTTTGTTCCTCTCTAGTTGTTTTTATTCCGATAACGGTGAAAGCAAATACCCCACATAGCACAATCATTGCACCGATCCATTGCTGCATGGTCATCTGCTCATTCAATATCAAGTATGCAAACACCCCTGTAAATATAGGGTTTAAATTTAAAAACATGCCGGCTTGTGTTCCTCCTACACGCTGTACTCCAATGTTCCAAAACATCATAGCTGCAACTGTAGCACCAACACTTGTATAGGCAATACCTATCCAGAACCAGATATCCCCAGTCGTTGAGATCATGTTCCGCCACTCCAACGGCAGCATTAAGAATACACCAATAATGCCTCCCCAGAACGTGGACAAAAACGGTGATATGTACATCATAGCCCATTTTGATGCAATTGAATATATGCCCCAGATGAGTACAGAGCCTAGCATCCATAGATCTCCAATATTAAACGACATTAACCATAAACGTGATAAATCACCTTGCAGGATGAAGTAAATAACCCCGCTAAAAGAAACACACATGGCAACGATTTGCAGCGTATGTAAACGATCACGATAAAAGATAAAGCTCAAGAGAGCAATCATAATGGGATTTAAGGCTGAAATTAAACCTGTATTTGTAGCTGTTGTGTGCTCCAGTGCATAGAACATGCATACATTGAACAGCAATACTCCTGTAAGCCCCATTAACAGAAGCGGCAGCCATGCTGCTCGAGGAGGCAATATATTCTTTTCTTTTTTCAATACGATAGGCAGCCATACGATAACCGCTATTCCCCAGCGAAATAAGACGAGCGTCAGCGGCTCCGCATGATCGACAAGTAATTTACTCGCTACAAAATTGCCTCCCCACAGCATGCTTGTAAAGATAAGAAGTGTGTAGATGAATCCTTTCATACGTATCCTTCTCTCTAAGTCGTATGCCGAACCTAATTAGTCCGTTTGTTTGGAAGAAGCAATCACTTTGTCTACCCACCGCTCTACCGTATATCCATCTGACAAGGTAGGTGCGATATCAGCCCAACGATTATCTCCCGTCATTCTCAAAATAAAATGATGAAGAGCAGCAAAATGGCTGTCTTGAAACACACCAAGTGTAGCCTTCTCATCCGGCAGCAACTCTAAGCTATCTGGTATCGGCAGACTCGGCACAGCACCACTTATTAAATGCACATCGGGCATTCGATCTTTTTCCAAATCACATGTCATACTTCCCTTGGTACCGACAATATGAATACGGAAAGCATCTGATCCGTATGCAATGCGAGATACTTCTATCGATCCACGCACGCCCGTTTCTGTTTCTATATGCATAGAGGCCCAATCATCTACATTCACTTCAACTTGTTCCGAAGAATGCATAGATATAGGTCTATTTTTAACAAACGTATGCGTACGACCTTCCACATGTTTATAATTCCCAAACCAATGACGAACTAGATCAAGCGCGTGGACACCTATATCCGTGATCGCCCCACCGCCAGATAGTTCATCACTTAATCGCCAACTGAATGGACGATCCGCATTCAAATATCCTGAACGCATGTACGCAATATTACATTGTAACACATCACCGATCATTCCTTCTTTGAGGCACTCACGTATCCGCATTACAGCTGGATGATATCGGAATGTAAAAGCTAATTGTTGCGGATAGTGTGCTGGAACAGTAGCTAACAACTTAGCCGTTTGTTCAGCTGATTCCGTTACAGGCTTTTCGCAATACAGTGCTTGATTGAAATTCATTGCAGTCTTTACCTGCTCAGCGTGAAGTGCATTGGGTGTACAAATACTCACAGCCTGCGATTGACCGCGTTCTAATGCAGTTTCCAATTTATCTGTCACAAACTGAAAGCCAATTTGCTTCGCTTGTTCCGCCAAAGTCTCTGGCCTTCTTGTTACTAACGAATCCAATACGGGAGTGACAGGTAATCGTTTAATAATAGGCAGCGTACGCAGCGCCACAAGATGTGTCTTCGCAATCGTACCAAACCCAACAATCGTAAATCCAATATGATGCATGGTGTATCCACCTTTCTCTTCTGTACCATATGTAACTTAATTCATTAATGGCCTCATGTTGTAAGTTGCTTCATTCATTGTAAATAACGTAAAGCAGCGTTGCAAGCAAGTTCTACACCCAACACTTCGACATCATGAGATATAGCAACCTGTCGAAATGATGCACGTGTTTATTTATCAAGTCGCTTTTTCATCTATCTGTCGCTTCCTGCGCTTTCCCGGAAAATAATCCGTATTTGAGATATGAAAAAAACGGCTTACGCCGTTCCTTCCGCGTCTTCTGCAATTGTAACGACATGATGTTCTAATGCAAGTACAGTGTTGGGAAATACATTCTGTGCTTCCGCTAGAAGCTCATCCATCTGCTCCCCTTCTTTATATCTGGAACTGAAATGATTCAACGCAAGCTTCTTGGCACCAGCCTCCCTTGCAATCTCTGCTGCTTGCTGTGCCGTACTGTGACCGTATTCATTCGCATTATCAGCCTTGTCGTGCATATAAGTAGCCTCATGAACAAGTAAATCAGCATTCCGAGCTAATCGCACTGCATGTTCACAAGGTTTCGTGTCTCCTAAAATAGCAACCGTTCGTCCTGGTATTGGTTCACCCAACACAGAGGTAGCAAATAATAATTCCCCATTCGGCAGCTGCACATCTTTGCCTTGTTTAAGCTGTCCGTATACCGGCCCTGGTGGAATCCCTTTATCGCGCAGCAATTCGAACTTAAGTTTACCAGGACGGTCCTTCTCCACAATACGATAACCAAGTGTAGGAATTCGATGCGCAAGCTGCATCGCAGTTACAACGAATTGATCATCTTCCCATACTACTCCAGGTTCAATCTCCTTAATAAGCAGCGGATAGGAAACCTCGGTTCGGCTTACTCCAAAACAAACTTTCATGTAATCGCCAATTCCTTTAGGCCCAAATACTGTTAATGGAGTCTGCCCTCCTTGATAAGAGCGGCTTGAAAGGAAACCCGGGAGTCCAAATAGATGGTCACCATGTAAATGCGTAATAAATATAAACTCACATTTGCTCATTTTTAATGGCGAACGTAGAACTTGATGCTGGGTACCTTCGCCACAGTCAAACAACCAAAATGTTCCCCTCTCCTCTGTCAAGCGAAGTGCGAGGCTGCTAACATTTCGCGTTGTCGATGGCATACCTGCACCTGTCCCCAGAAAATAAATGTCCACACTAACACCCCTCTCAATCTTATGAGCCTCATTGCGTATCCGTTTGACCCACGTCTTAACTATAAATATATTCAGTTTGTAATAAAGCCCCTGCACCGTAATGACGGACAGAGGCTTCTTATCCTAATACTATTATGATTCCTATATCACGCTTTATCTACATTAAAATATTGAGCTTGTGGATGTGCAAACACCATAGCACTTACAGATGCTTCTGGCTCCATCATAAATCCATCAGTTAGTTGTACGCCTATATCTTCCGGCATCAAAAGCTTAAACAATGGCTCTTGGTCCTCTAGATTTGGACACGCTGGATAGCCAAAGGAAACACGAATTCCTTGATAGCGAGCGCCAAAACGCTCCTTCATTGTCATGGTATCAGGATCTGGATAGCCCCATACTTCCCGCATCATATGATGAATCCGCTCTGCCAATGCTTCCGCCAATTCTAATGCTAAGGATTGCAATGCATGTGAACGAAGATATTGCCCCTCTTGCTTCCACAGCTCAGCTTGATCTCGGATTCCTTCACCTGCAGTAACAACAAGGAAACCAACATAATCCATTACACCGCTATCTTTCGAACGAAGGAAGTCCGATAGACACAAATACGGCGCTACCTTCTGACGAGGGAAAGTAAAGGTATGAAGCACTTCATCTTGACGATCTGGATTATAGATATGGATCGAATTCCCTTCAGATTGCGCCGGGAAGAAACGATACATGGCATTAGCACGTAATTGCCCCGTTTGTTCACCATGTATAAGAAGTTCGTCGATCGTCTCCTTTAATTCCACTGCCTTTGGATCTTTAGCAGCTAGAAGCTTGTCTATGGTTCCCTTTAGACCCAGATGGTGCCCTAATAGCATTTGCATATTCACATAAGGTACAAGTTGCTTTGTTGGAATATCTCGAATGACGTGACGGTTCAAATCAGGCGGCAAATATACCTGCGCCTCTCCAATAGCAGATCGTTCCACTCTCGTTAATTCAGGCAGCGTCTGTTCTTCTTCCGTCTCACGAGCTAATCTTTCCTTGTGTGCTCTTAGTTCTTCCACCAATATAGACCGTTCATTCGTGTTCATTAGTTTATTAGCCAAGTCCAATCCATCCATTGCATCTTTTGCATAGAGAACAAGACCATCGTATTCTGGACTGATGCGATTTTTCGTGAACTTCCGTGTCAATGCGGCTCCGCCAACTAAAATAGGAACATCGATTCCAGCACTTCGCATATCTTGAGCTGTAATAACCATCTGTTGTGCCGATTTTACAAGCAAACCAGACAGCCCGATTGCATCTGGTTTCTCCTTGCGATAAGCTTCGATCAGTTGATCAGGCGGGACTTTGATACCTAGGTTCACGATCTGATATCCATTATTGGATAGTATGATTTCCACTAGATTTTTACCAATATCATGCACATCACCTTTTACAGTCGCCAGCAAAATCTTACCCTTTACAGCACTCTCATTCTTCTCCATAAAGTTTTCCAGGTGAGCAACAGAGGCTTTCATGACTTCAGCACTTTGCAATACTTCCGCAACGATAAGCTCGTTGTTATTGAACAATCGGCCTACCTCTTCCATGCCGGCCATCAATGGACCATTTATGATCTCAAGAGGCGTGTACTTTTCCAATGCCAATGTAAGATCTGGTATGAGACCCTCTTTTGTACCTTCTACTACGTAGGATGCAAGGCGTTCCTCCAACGTAAGGTTACTAATCTTCTCTTTCTTCTCCACCTTACGATTGCGAAATGCCGCTACGAACTCCGCTAAAGTCACATCATTTGTGTTATACAGTAGCTCTTCAGAAAGCTTCCGTTCATGTTCAGGAATCGAAGCATAGCGCTCAAGCTTTTCTGTATTTACGATTGCGTAGTCCAAGCCTGCCTTTGTACATTCATATAAAAATACGGAGTTGAGCACTTCACGGCCAGCCTCTGGGAGACCGAATGAAATGTTACTTACTCCTAATATAATTTGACATTTTGGCAACGATTGTTTAATTAATCGGATACCTTCAATGGTTTCTTTGGCAGAGCCAATATACTGTTCATCGCCAGTACCTACGGGAAACACGAGTGGATCGAAAATAATATCTTCGGATTGTATTCCAAAATCATTTACGAGAATATCGTGAGAGCGTATTGCAACTTCTAACTTATCTTCTCGTGTAATAGCCTGTCCACGTTCATCGATCGTTCCAACAACTAACGCTCCTCCGTAACGGTGGACGATAGGCACCACTTCCTCAAATTTTTCCAAACCATCTTCAAGATTAATAGAGTTAATGATTGCCTTTCCTTGCGTATGCTTCAGAGACATCTCGATTACTTTCGCATCGGTCGTGTCTATAACTAGAGGGACTTTTACTTTCTTAACGACTTCTTGTAAAAAGAGAGCCATATCTGTTTCTTCGTCCCGATCAGGATCCTGCAAACAAACATCGATGACATGCGCCCCATTTTTAACCTGCGCACGGGCAACTTCAGCTGCTTCTTCAATTTTACCTTCGGAAATCAATCGCTTAAACTTGCGCGAACCTAGTACATTCGTTCGCTCTCCAACCATATAAGGGCGACCGCTATCTTCAATGTACACCGTCTCAATACCGGAAACAGCCGGGGGATGATCACCATATACTCTTCTTGGTTCATAATTTGATAACGTTTCTGCAAGCACACGAATATGCTGCGGAGTCGTACCACAGCATCCTCCAGCTATGTTCAGCCAGCCTTGCTCAGCAAAGGCAGCAATTTTTCGAGCAAGTGATTCAGGAGATTCGTGATATAAGCCATTTTCGTCAGGTAAGCCCGCATTTGGATAACAGCTAATCGCTGTCTTCCCAATACCAGCTAACGTTCTTAAATGATCACGCATAAACTCTGGACCTGTTGCACAGTTTAGACCTACCGAAATTGGCTGCAAATGTTCAAGAGATATGTAGAAGGATTCTATATTCTGCCCAGCCAACGTCGTACCCATTGGTTCGATCGTACCGGATATCATTAACGGCAGTTTCGTTCCTGTAGCCTCCATAGCACGCTGGATACCAATAGAACCTGCCTTAACATTCAATGTATCTTGGGATGTCTCTAACAGCATCACATCAACACCAGATTCAATAAGCGCCAGCGCTTGATCATAGTACGTTTCGATAAGCTCATCGAACGTAACTCCACCTGTAACAGATAACGTCTTTGTCGTTGGCCCCATCGCACCAATTACATAACGTGGATGTTCAGGTGTCGAATATTTTTCCGCCGCCTCAACAGCTAATCGAGCAGCTTCTAAGTTCAGTTCTCTTGCACGATGTTGAATATCATATTCAGCTAGTACTAGACTTGTAGAACCAAACGTATTTGTAGATATTAGATCTGCACCAGCAGCCAAGTATTGTTCATGAATATCTCGAATTACATCAGGCCGAGTCACAACTAATATTTCATTACAACCGTCCAAATCCTCTCCGCCAAAATCATCAGCCGTCAAATTAGCTTGTTGAATCATCGTGCCCATAGCACCATCTAATATTAGAATTCGCTCTTGCATACGCGCGGTTAATAATGGTTTCGTCATCCGCCTGCCCACCTCTGTCTCAAAACGTTAGAACTAAGTGTAGCAGAAGTCCATCCAATAGGAAAGAATAGGTTTTCGGGTATGAATAAAAATGTTTCTTGCCCAATCATTTCCTCTGTACTATAATACCAAGTAAACCTAATGGAATAATACAATTGGAGAAATGAGGGATCGGCTATGGCACAAATTCGAATCCGCAATACGAATGAAACGATAACCGGAGTAGAGAAAATACGTGAGTATTTGAATAGTGTTGGAGTTTTGTATGAGCATTGGGAAGGAGATAAACTTCCTGCTGTGCTTAAGGATAAGTTTATTCTCTCTGATGAAGAGAAACAACAAATCCTATCGGTATACGATGAAGAAATTCGCGATCTAGCATCCCGTCGTGGCTATTTAACATGGGATATAGTCGCATTGTCAGATGCTACTCCCAATATTGAAGAGCTATTGAAGAAGTTCGAACAAGTTCATACTCACACAGAGGATGAGGTTCGTGCCATTACAGCAGGTGAAGGCTATTTCATTATTAAAGCATCTGAAGAGATCGGTTATATTGATGTGCTAGTAGAATTAGGTGATGTCATCTCTGTACCTGAAAATATTCCTCACTTCTTCACACTAACGGATAAACGTCAAATTGTAGCTGTCCGCCTATTTATTGAAACAGAAGGATGGATTGCTCATCCTTTTGAGGATCCTGCATTTGTAAAATAGGTAACCGCCCCTAATACCCTCGTGGTATAGGGGCGTTTCTATGTAACATATAGGCATATTATTTTTATCTCACCTATTACTTGACCTTAAATTCTTTTTTAGGCATAGAATGGAGATCTCTTGCATCGACGTGAGAAATGACAGTATACGTTCCTGGCTTATCAAAAGTGTGTGTAAACTCATACTTTCCATCTTCGCTCCATTTCCCTTCATTGCGCAGATGTTCTTCTCCATCTAACCACCACTCAAACACTACCTTTGCATCATCTACTGCGGCTTCCTTTTGCGTAACACGAGCAATAATGGTTACTTCTTCATTTGCCGTCACGGTTTCAGGTACTGTGAGGTCTACTTGTATAGGAATAAGCTTAGCTGCTGGCGCTGATGAGTCTGCTTGCTGCTTAGCATGAGCACTGTGGTCCTTCTCCTTGCTAGCCCCATCATCATTTGCACACCCAGCTAGCAATGTCATTGCAACGATAAATAAAGCCATAACTTTGCGCAAAAGACACACCTTCCTCGTTCTACAAAATCCATTCATATGTAACTACGTTAACATACCCTACTATAACAAAATATGGATAACCTTATATAGCTACTTCTGAGTACATATGTGAACAGTTTATGACATAAATCATTTTACTTAAAAATGGAACTAATCCAAAAATTATGAAGCAGTCTTGTATTTTACAACAGGCATATTCATATTAATATTGCTAGCAACAAAAAAAGCCCGCCATAAGGCGGACTTCCTATTAATTAACGATTTCCTGCTGCTTGTTAATGGATTCAATTACATCGAACAAGTCATGCAAAGATTGTATGGAATACTCGGGTTTAATTTCACCCGTCAATGGCTTATCATTTCGATTCAACCATGCATTATGCATTCCTATACTAACAGATCCTTGAATATCCGTCGTCAACTTATCTCCTACCATCAAACCTTCATGAGGACGTATATTCAATAACTTCATAGCATGTTCAAACACAATTCTCGACGGCTTCCCTTCAGAGAAACGCCCAGAGATGACTACATGATCAAAGTAACTCGATATAGCAGGGACGCCATCCAGCTTTTCTTGTTGTAGACATGGAGCACCGTTTGTTAATAACAAGAGTGGATAATCGGCTTTGAGCTTCTTCAGAACCTCGAAAGTATCCTCATAAACATATGGTCTTTTTCGACGCTCTTCCATAAATCTCTCCGCGCAAGCTTGTCCTAATTGCTCATTATCAACACCTAGGTTTCTAAGCCCCTCTGTCCAAGCCGCTACACGATACTGTGGTGCCAGCTTCTGTAGTATACGGAATTCTTCATGCTCTCCGCCAGTGAAATGAGCCCACAGAGCTTCAAATGGATTAATTCCAATATTCTGTGTAAACGCATATGTCTCATAAGTAGCATATAATTGACGTGCAGCAGCACGAACGGCTTCTTCCAACTGCTTCGGATCTACACCTGACTGTTCATTTGCATACTGGCACGTTGCATCAAACGCTTCTTCCACACTACGTTCATCCCACAATAACGTATCATCTAAATCAAACAATACCGCCTTAATCGTCATCGTTCCCAACTCCATTACTTCGACAATTTTTCGTATGCGATACCATGCTGCTCAGCAAATTTAATTAAACGCTCACCCATTGCGTCAGTATCATACCGATTCATAACGCGCGAAAACACCCAATTTGCACCTTTTTTCTCGGGCCAAATCAGTATATAACCAGGCTGGATCGTAATTTTCTTAATGTCTTTAGCCGAAAGGACGCGAAGACGGTTCCACTTTGGAGTAGAAAGATAGTCTTTCGCTACTTTTAAATACGGTCGACGCACAAACAAAATAATCCCGAGTGCGACATAGGCTATAACGGTCACCCAATATAATGTAGGAGACTGAGCCATTGCCACTGCGTTACCAAGGAATGCATATAATAAAGATACAAAGATCAGAGTAGACGGTAAAATAAAGTTACGACCCTTAAACTCATCGTATTGTTCGCTGCCTACTATAATCTCTTTCTGGCCTGATTTTTGACGCTGCTTGTTGAGTGCAGAGCTATTTTTACGTACTTTTCGTTCCCAACTGCGAGACATTGCGGTCCGACCTCCTACTATAATCACTATAGCATATCAACTTAAGCTGATTCTTCAATTAAGGACGTAAATAATTAATGTACGATATCTGATGAGGAGCCGTTACCATTTTCCTCTTCATCTTCTACCCATTTTACAGTATCCAAATTGTTACGAACCTGTTGACGGAATAGTACCAAGTATTCTTCGCGTAATTTCGCACGCTCAGCAGTTTCTTCTTCAGTCAAACCAATTGTCTTATGTTTGCGAGCCAACTCATTAATGCGCGCAATCATATCATCGATGTTCATTGTATTACCTCCGTCTTTACTAGCATATCCTTTACTTTGACACGGTAGCTGATTAATGTCAAGCAAACTGACGCTAATGCGGAAGGTGTGTAATCATACATTGCAGCATTAGACGATTTATCAACGATCTAATGAAGAAACGAATGGAATTTCGATTACTTCACCCACTTGCAAGTGCCTTCCAACCAAATTGTTATGATGCATGATATCATATACATTTTGTCTTATATCTTCCCCATCATTCATGTGTTCCTTAGCTAGACCCCATACCGTATCCCCCGACTGAACGATTACTCGCAACATATTTTCTTGCTTCCCTGTTCCGTCCGACAAAGCCTGTACAATAGAACCAAATGCCACAGACAACACAAGTACTAGTAAAGCAAATAATCCAAGCCTCTTTCCGTTAAGAAAATGACGTCTCTTTGGTGTATGTAAATAAGTCTCACGTTGACTATAAATGGATTGATAAGTTGTTCGCATAATAACATCCCCCAAACGCTTGTTCTTAATTTCAGCCAATAATGTAACACGAACATTTGTTTGAGTCAACGCTTTTTAAGAACCTACGTTCCCTTTATTTTTGACTGTGAAGACAAAATTATTACCATATCTTCAATTTGTATATTGAAATAAACGATTTTTTAGAACTTACGTTTGTACGAACGGTAGTTCTATGGTATAATTTCTGACAAAAGAGAACTCATTGGAGTTGATAACTTTGTCAAAAATATCGAGCCGTCAGCAAGCGATACTCGAATTTATAAGAAATGAAGTACGTCTTAAAGGATACCCACCATCTGTACGTGAGATTGGAGAAGCTGTTGGGTTAGCTTCTAGCTCAACCGTACATGGTCATCTTGATCGCCTTGAGAAGAAAGGCTTCATTCGTAGAGATCCAACTAAGCCTCGTGCTATTGAATTGCTCAGCCATGATCAATCGGAGCGCATGCATGATTTCTCGAACACTATCGCACGCGTTCCAGTTGTTGGTAAGGTAACTGCTGGGGAGCCTATTACAGCAACAGAGAATATTGAAGATTATTTCCCACTGCCTCTTCATATGGTAGGAGATGATTCAAATACGTTTATGTTGACTGTTTCAGGTAGCTCAATGATCGAAGCAGGCATACATAACGGAGACTATGTCATCGTTCGCCAACAGCAAACTGCTTCTAACGGAGACATCGTTGTTGCTATGACAGAAGATAACGAAGCGACTGTGAAAACTTTCTACAAAGAGAAGGATCATATTCGTCTTCAACCAGAGAACTCCAGCATGGAGGCTATCCGACTCAAGCATGTTACGATTCTAGGCAAGGTAGTTGGCCTATTCCGTGATTTCCATTAATATTCGTTTACTCACGCATCTGCTTCGAGTACTCTGCTCGAGAAACATCAATAAGAAAGGAGCTTTCCACAATGGGTTTTCACCATTGGGATAGCTCCTTTTTACTTACTCCTTTTCCTACCATTTAAATTTTAATCACACCTCACTACTATTCAGGATATAGCCCATTTTCTTTAACATCTCCTATTTTATTATATCTTTATCCACCCACCTACAACTTACTATTCCCTCATACTATTTGTCCTTAGGACAAAACTTGTTTGTACTATGTAAGGATTTAGGAATTAATAGGCAAATGCCGTGAACATAATAGGTAACAGTCCCATAGACTAATGTAGATTTTACGTTTAGGAGGACTAGAATGGATCAGAACTTTTTAAAACAAGCATGTTGGAACAGTATGAACAAATATGTTGGGATTCAGACCAATGACGGCCAATCACATGATGGTTTTATTGCTCATATCGATGAAAATTATGTCACTCTTGCAATCCCATCGAATGAAGTTTTAACTGGAAAAACCTCAGAAAATTCAATGTCGAGACAGTTCGGCTTCCATCCCGGCTTTTTCCCAAGACGTCGCTTCTTCTTCCGCCGCTTTCCTTTTCCCTTTGTTTCATCTTTATTTTTGTTACCGTTCTTTATCTAATAAGTTTATGGATAGCCATGGGATATGATTTATCCATAAACTATTAGCAAAGATTATTGTGCGGGGATACCTTATTTTCTAGGCTTTCCACAGTTTCTTCAGTCGGGAAGGCTATTGGAGCTGCGCCATGAAATGAAGGTGATCCAGGAGATAGCATTACTGAACAGAAATCGCTATCGCGTCACATGGGAACAGATACAGCAAAAGCTCTAGCTTGCTCTAGGGCTTTTATTGTATCCGGGAAATGTCAAAAATTCTTCTGAATCTATCGGTTATAAATTTCTATATCGATATCAAAATTCTACATATTGAAATTAAAACTAAAATAATGAAAAGTAGTAAATATAGATTTTTCTTGATGGTCAAGATTTAGCTGATGTGTAAACCAATTATAAGGAGGATAACCTTATGAAGAATACCATTATCAGTTCGCTCTGTTGACTTCTGCAGTTCCCGCGTTTGCATATATAAGAAAATAATCCACGACAAACTAATCAATTAGTCCTATGAGACAAAAGACCCGAATTTTTCATGGTACTATCTGTAACATTCTGATATTATACATATTTTATGTGAATATATCCAAATGGAAGTATACCATGAAAAAACCATTCTACAAAAAATGGTGGGTTTGGCTGATTGTTTTCATGATTGCAGCTGGTATTGCAGGACAAACAGGGGGGAAGCACAACAACAGGAACAAGCGGAAAAGGTATCGCAGATGTTAAAGCAGCAGAGAGCCAAAAAGAAAAAGAGCCTCAGCTTAAAGCTATAGGCGAAGAGCTTCAAGTGGGGGATGTTATATTTAAGGTAAATAAAGTGTCCACTACGAATGAGATTAAAGACGGCCAATTCTTGAGTTATAAACCTGACTCAGATGGCAGCGTATTTTACATAGTTAATGTAACAGTTAAAAATGCAGGGAATGAAATGATCAATACAGACTCATCATTTTTCCAACTTAAAAAGGGTGAAGTTACATATGCCCCAACAACCTTATTTACAACGTCCAAGGAATTCTTCTTGTTTGAAGGTATAAACCCAGGACTAGCTAAGACAGGTAACGTCGCTTTTGAAGTACCAAAAGACACTAAGGATTTCGTCTTGAACGTTCAAACTGGCTTTTTCGGAACAGAGCAAGGTCAATTTAAATTGAAATAATTTCAAAGAGAGCCTAGGAGCTAATCCTCAGGCTCTTTTTTGATAACCATCTTTTCTTCTCTACTCTCAAGAACATACAATAAATGTACTTAAAGTGTGTATAGATATGAAGTTTACTCAGAAAGGAACATACCCTAGTCTATGTTTCACTTGAAATTGAAATAAATTTGTAGTAATAAAATAGACCCATCTACTTGATGAGTCGTACCAGGTCTGAAAAATGTCTTAAATTCTTACGAGCTATTTCGACATTAACGTTTGTATTAGTAAAATGAACATACGCGGCATACTTGTGATCCACTATATATTCAATCTCTTTTGGGTTCATTTCGATTCATAACAATCTATAAATAATATATCGCCAATTCTAATAAAAAGCGACTTACTATAGCTACCAATCGGAGCTATCTCGGTTACTAAAATCTCTTTATCATAATCCACTGTTTCACTTCTTCTTGTCCTTCAGCTCTAACGGAATAGGAGCTGCGCCAACGTTGAGTTTTCTTTCTCTCGAATCTCTTTCAGCACTTTTACCTAAAAACTTGGATAGCAATTTTGCCAATTTCTCGTTCATTTCTTCCCCCCCTTCCACGGGATGAGTAACACAGCTTGTGCAAAAAATGCTAGACCTACTACTGGTGATTGAATCAATAAATTTGTTGACACTATAACCACCGATAACGGCTTGAGATACGGATCGATTTTCGATTCATTGAGATCTTCGAAATCATTGGGTGAAAATATTGCAAATATTATAATAGTAATAACTGAAATAAAAATTAGTTGCTTACTCTCTAAATCAATTAGTGGGATCGCCGAAAATAACAATGCTGATACAATCGCACATCCAGTTAATGAAGCCATATGGTATCCACCCGAATATCTCCTTGCAGTACCGAATGCCAACAATGCTAGAAGTGATTGGAGAACATACCCTGTTACAACTCCGAATAGGATAGTCATTAATATCGTAGCAATCAAATTAAGCCGTACACCTAATGCGTATTCCATTACTTCGATGCTAACATCCCCATCTGGATCACTTCGCTTTATTTCTGTTGCGATGCGCCTCGACAGATACTCTAATTTCATCGTAGCTCCTTCTCTTTGATAAAAAGTATGAGCACCCAAAGCTTGCGGCTGCAAGTGCAACTAATGCCATTGGCGTAGATGCATATAGCAATAGTATGCTTAAACTTATTGTGACACATGAGAGTAGCGTCGCAAGTACCATAGGCATATCCAACGGACCCGGTTCTTCAAACGTATTTGTAACTGGAATAAATGTATATCCATATTTGAATAAGTAAAGAAAACATGCAATAGAAAGCGTAATAACTTGAGTACTCGCTTGTAATAAAAATACAAACAATCCTTCAGTACTAGTTAATACACTGGAATCTAATATTCCTGAGTATAAAAAGATGTAATACATAATCATTTGAATAAGAATAAAAGCTGTTGTTCCACCAGCTGCGACAAATGCAGCATGATGAAGACGTATATCCATGAACCCAATAAGAAATAGGACTATTAATAAATATTGACCAGGTAAATCGTATTGCGGGAACTCAAGCACAATACGCATCAAGTACGAAAAGAGAGCTGCAATTAAAACAAATGCAGCAACTTTATATTTGTGCTTAAACAGAGGCAATCTATACATTTTAAAAGACAGAACCAGAACAGCCAGCACATCGACTGCTCCCATTAATAAATACGATAGTACATCCAACTTGCGCACCGCCCTATTCTCTACTACTTTTAGACTATTATATTGAAAGCACCAAGAAACCATGCGAATCTTTAAATTCTCCACTAATCTTAAATTTCTACACACTATCATGGTACTACTTGTAACATTTTGGTATGATATAGTCAAACAAAAATTGGGGTGATTATACATGAATATGTCAAAAGTACTAAAAGCTTTAGCTATCTTGGCTCTAGTCGGTGGTATCTTTTTAGGTGTCAACGCTGCAAATGCAGTCGATGAGTTGGCGCGGTCGATGCGCGCAAGAGATAAAAGTTATGTATGGAGCGTTGCGCTGAGCTGGTGGATTGGCGGAGTTGTATCAGGAATACTTTTCTATGCGCTTGCTATGATGCTGGATCACTTGGAAAGCATTAAGAGATCTTTGAACACAATGAATAACGACCCGTCCCCATCTGCAAAGAAAAGTCTGGCCTCTCTTAATCGGTACAAGTCCTGAAAATAGGAGTACATATGAAAAAGAAATCCGTATTGCCGCCTTGGTGGGTATTAGTAATTATCGTCGTTGTCTGTGTGGCGCTTAGTATTCCAAGTGAGTGATGAAGCTAAAACAAGTACGGACCAATCGAAAGCAGTTCCTGCAGCAACGCAAATCAGCAGCTAACCGCTGCAAAAGCTAATGATAGTTCAAAACGAATTAAAGCTAAGGTAACAGAAGTTGTAGATGGAGATACTATTGAGGTAACGTTTGACGGAAAGACAGAAAAGGTATGCTTGCTGCTAGTTGATAAACCCGAAACTAAGGATCCTAACAAGCCTGTCCAACCGTATGAAGTCGAGGTATTTATCTGATTACGTTAAGGAAATGATCGACGGAAAATGTTCAACGAATCATTGTTAGAACAAGGTAATCCTCCCGTTTGATTGGCTATTTCTGCTGCTTTATAGACCGTTTGCCATCGAGTGCCGTATTCTTTCTGATTAAGCTACATTTTGTACGTCAGCAAGAGCCACCCACTACCATACTTACTCCATTTGTCAGCTACTTCACCGCTTCCTACAAATGTAGGGTTTCCGTGTATCCAACTTGTATGGCGCTTTTGGGTAATTGATAGCCTGCTAGCAATCTTTTCAGCTATTAACGCATGCCCTCAGGACTTGGGTGCAGCCAATCTATAAACAAGCCGCTTAATGTCTAACCTGCACTATCGATAAACAAGAAATGAAGAACCACACAAATGTGACCAGCTGCCCGGCAAAACAAGTAATACGCTTCGTTTACTGCGTAAATGTTGTTCATCAGCTAGGGCCTATCTACAGCGGCAACACATCGATAGCTAATTTCATTCTCATTTATGCAAAATAAAAAGCCCCATAAGGAGCGGCTGAGAGAATAAAACTTATGAGTGTTGACCTTTGCTCTACCTGATTACCAGTTGTATGTGTTCATGGTATATAAGAAATGTGATTTAGCTGGAAACGGACCTTACTATTCACGAGTTGGAAAATTTATAGAGAATGGAAATGTGGATAAATTCGGATTTTATTAGTTAGGCATTTGTTGGGCACCGGGCAATAAACGGCATCAAATCTGAAAATACCCAGCAACACAAAAAAACCCAAAGCCTTGCGACTCTAGGGGTATGGATTTTTAACTCCTGATATTGATTAACCTATAATTGTTCCTATTATTACAGGGGATGTTTGGGGGATTCAAATAATCCCCGCATAACACTTGTCCCCCTATTTTAATGAACGAAAGAATATACATATATAATTGAAGAAACAAGTTTAAGCTTCTAAAATCTTCAACAATCAATTGTCCCTATTCAAGTGAAAATAGACCCAATATTAACACATTATATTCAAACATTTTGGTAATCTAGTTGAGTGCCAATATAAAATAAAAGGGGTCAGAATAACTCTGAACCTGAATCCAAATCAGATGAAGATGATAATGACGAAGACACCAAGCCAAAGAAGCCTGCTCCCAAGCCAGAACCGAAAGAAGAACCAAATTACAAAAACTGTATATTCACTAAAACAGCAGGAGCTGCACCGTTGTACTCAGGAGATCCAGGATACAGTACCAAGTTGGATCGTGACGGCGACGGCGTAGCGTGCGAATAGGTAAAACAAAAGCCCCAATTAAGAAGCTTTTGTTTTTAGGTGAAATGTTTATTCGTTCATCAACTTGTCGAGCGCTGCAGGTATTAATTCTCCATCTTTTATTTCACCCAGTTTTATGAATTCATGTGCTTTTTCTCTACTTACATATTGAGGGACGAGTATCAAATACAAATCTTTTGCTTTTGACATTTCGTCATTTGCAATTTTGATTCACAGCTCCCTTGGCTTTCGATACCGCTTGCCAGTCTCCAATGCGCTTATACGCTAACAAGTTTCCGCCGCTGCAGTACCTCTACCAACCTGTGGCGATGTCCGTTCCAGCAGAAAAACTAGGATTAGGTACAATTGTAGACTGGTCCCCCGTGGGGCTGCAGCAAATGCCTTGCCGGTAGAAATATGTCGGTCAATCGTCTCGGCTATTACACGCATCCCTAATTGGCTGGGATGAATGTGCCATACATATCCAACGAGTTCAACTTTTCAGCCAAATCAAGTAATTCGCGTGTCTCTGGATCATCGGGAAAGGACTTTCTGAACAAACAATGAGATACCGCATTAGAACTCCCTTGTGGCGCCCCGCCTTCGTTACCCACTGCACTGCATTGCGATTTCCTTCGGGTGCACCCTTGTTGCGCTGCCAACCGTGGCGCTGCTTCCATGACTTGACCGTGTTGAGGCTGACGTCATGTTTATCTGCTATCTCCTTATACTTCAAACCTTGGATGTAATCTTGCTCGGCTAATACATGCTTCTCTGTCATCTCACATCACCCCGCCCACCTCCATATTTTGGGTAGTGTTGTTTTGTGAAATAAAAAAAACACCCGAAAGGATGCTTACTTTATCTTAAACTTAACATTATTGAATTTATTAGTGATTCCACAATCGGGACAATCCACAACGACCGATACATCAGCGAAAAATTGATTTCCTGATACTATACCTCGATTGAAGTTATGGGAACAGAAGGAATCGAACCTCCCCGTATAGTTTGCAATCTAGATACGTTACCCCTTGGTTGTTTCCATGAAGAAAGCCGCTGAATGTTCAGCGACTCTGTAAGTTATTTAAGGAATAATCTCTATGTCTACTTCAATTGGGAAATCAGCTTTATTCTCAATGAGTACGGAATGAGGACCACCCCAACAGTAAACATCGTATAAGTCAGTGGCGCTTGATATCGTTCTCCGACTGACCTCCCCATATTGAACATGACGTACAACAATGGTTGTATTAAAGGGTTTATTATAATCGGCTGGATTAGATGGTCTCTGAGTAACTTTCGCTTTAACGATCTGTCCCAGATTTAAAGAGAATGGTGTTCCAATCTCTTGTAAATTGTCCGTTTTGTAAAGCCCTTTGACCGAATAAAGCCATCTGAAATATAAAGGCTCTAATTGCGAGGACTGTGTGACTGATTTCTGAATATCAACAGTTGTTTGTGCAGGTGTCTGAGCAAATGCGGTCGGAGAAACAACACTTAGGCTTGATACTGCGATAAGTACAACAAAAAACTTTTTCAATTTCATAGTAACCCCTCCATAAATAGAAAACTTTCCCTGCAAAGCCTATTATTGATCGTATTCTATCAATTTACAAGATCATTTCTCACTATTAATTATTTCTTTTTGCGTTATCGTGAAACAAAATACCGCCCCATAAGGAGCGGCTAAGTTGGAGTCGAACCAACTATACCCGTTAGGTCACGATCCGTCCGGAGAAGGCGGAAAGTATAGTTAGGTTAGATGTTATTTTAGTAGCCATATACAACTGGCTCTATCTATAGGTGGCAGTCGTAAGGGAAAATTTTTAATGTAAGCAGGAACATGGATAAATATGAAGACAAACTCAATACACTATTTCTTGGCTCTCATAAAAAGTAGTTGGGCATTTGTTGGGCATTTAGAAAAAAACTGCTTTATCCCCGAAAACGACCAACAACATAAAAACCCCCAAAGCCTTGCGGCTCTAGGGGTTGGAATGATTAATATAAGGTCATGTATTGATCGCGTTCCCATTGGTGAACTTGAGTTCTGTACATATCCCACTCGATTTCTTTCAGTTCGAAGAAATGCTGTGTCGCATGTTCGCCAAGCGCACTAGTAATGACTTCGTCTTTCAACATTTCATTCAAAGCTTCCTTCAAGTTTGCAGGCAAGCTAGGAATGCCTTCTGCTATACGCTCTTCTTCTGTCATAACGTAAATGTTACGGTCTGTTGGAGCCGGAAGTTTCGTATTTTTCGTAATACCGTCAAGACCCGCTTTCAAAATAACTGCCAATGCCAAGTAAGGGTTAGCAGATGGGTCAGGGTTACGAACTTCTACACGTGTACTCAAGCCACGGGAAGCAGGAATACGAATCATCGGACTACGGTTGCTCGCAGACCATGCAACATAACAAGGAGCTTCGTAACCAGGCACGAGACGCTTGTATGAGTTAACTGTAGGATTCGTGATCGCTGCAAAGCCGCGTGCGTGGTCAATAACGCCTGCCATGAAGGAACGAGCATCTTTGCTCAATCCAAGCTCATCGGACTCATCTACGAACGCATTTTCTTGTCCATTGAACAAGGAAATGTTGCAGTGCATACCAGAACCATTTACACCGAATAGCGGCTTAGCCATAAACGTTGCATGCAAGCCATGCTGACGAGCAATCGTCTTAACAACTAGCTTGAACGTTTGAATTTGGTCTGCTGCTTTAATTGCATTTGCATATTTGAAGTCAATCTCATGCTGTCCAGGAGCAACTTCATGGTGGGATGCTTCGATCTCGAAGCCCATCTCTTCAAGCTTCAATACGATCTCACGGCGACAGTTCTCACCAAGATCAGTAGGTGCAAGGTCGAAGTAACCACCTTGGTCATTCAGTTCCATCGTTGGATTGCCTTTTTCATCTGTCTTGAACAAGAAGAATTCTGGCTCAGGGCCAACGTTCATAGCTGTGTATCCTAATTGTTCTGCTTCTTTAAGCGCACGCTTCAAAATACCACGCGGACAACCAGCAAATGGCGTTCCATCTGGCATATAAACGTCACAAATTAGACGCGCTACACGATCTTCTTGTACCCAAGGGAAGATAACCCAAGTATCCAAATCTGGTACGAGATACATATCGGATTCTTCGATACGTACATAACCTTCGATAGAAGAACCATCGAACATCATCTTATTATCCAATGCTTTTGGAAGCTGGCTTACTGGGATCTCAACGTTCTTGATAGTCCCAAGCAAGTCTGTGAATTGAAGACGAATGAAACGAACATTTTGTTCTTTAGCAATCTGCAAAATATCTTCTCTTGAATAACCCACGTGGAACCTCTCCTTCACCTATACATTTTATTTCCTAAAGAAACGGGACAACTCGCCTTGAATAAGTGATACCTGCCCCGGTCTCTTGCCGGCTAATAATTGCTGTTTTAGCATCCGATGCAATTGAAGATCTGACAATTCTTTGCGTTTCGACTCGGAATCTTCACTTAGTACAGTTGCTTCAACTGAGCCCTTCGACATCGGATTCAAAACTTGTTTAATTCCTGCTATATTGACGCCTTTCTCTATCAATGCCTTAATTTCAAGCAAACGCTCTACATCATTAAACGAAAAAAGACGTTGGTTGCCTGAAGTTCTTGCTGGCAAGATCAACTCATGTTGTTCATAGTAACGAACCTGACGAGCCGTCAAATCCGTCAATTTCATGACGATACCGATTGGGAACAACGCCATATTTCTGCGAATTTCATCGCCCATCGCTCATCAACCTTCCTCATTCATTCATCACGAATTACCTTTATTTTACCGCTGGGAAACAAATGTGTCAACAGATGTTAGCAAAACTAACAAAGAAATTTCTTACATATGTTCCCGCCTCTATTTTAGCCGTTCAAAAATGCTATTAACAACTACTCGATTGTGAGCAAGTTACGGTCAATCATCGTTTGTACCGCGATCAAAGCACCGAGCTTGGCATGTGCATAAGTCAAGCCACCTTGCATGTACGCTGTATAAGGTTCACGAATCGGTGCGTCCGCTGACAATTCAAGACTTCCACCTTGCATAAATGTCCCCGCTGCCATGATAACTGGATGCTCATAACCTGGCATGTCCCATGGCTCCGGCACGACATGAGCATCTACTGCGGAAGCTTTTTGGATACCTTGTACAAATGCAATCAAGTGCTCTGCAGAATGGAAGCGAATCGCTTGAATGAGATCCGTGCGAGGAGCAGTCCACTTTGGCGATGTAAGGAATCCAAGCTTCTCAAATAATGCCGCCGCAAATACACTCCCGCGCACTGCTTGTCCAACAATACTTGGTGCAAGGAACAAGCCTTGATAAAGAGAACGAGTTGTTCCAAGCATTGCGCCGACCTCACTGCCGATACCCGGTGCAGTTAAGCGCTGTGCTGCTTTATCAACATAACACTTCTTGCCTACAATGTAGCCCCCTGTTGCAACGATACCGCCGCCAGGGTTTTTAATTAATGAACCTGCCATGATATCGACACCATGCTCAGTTGGCTCTGATTGCTCGGTAAATTCACCATAGCAGTTATCAACAAATACAATGACATCTGATTTGATTTGCTTGACTCGCCTCACCATTTCAGCAATTTGCTCTACTGTAAATGAGGCTCTCCATCCGTACCCACGAGAACGTTGAATCCCGATCACTTTCGTTTCAGGGCAAATTGCTTTCTCTACCGCTTCCCAATCAATATCATCTTGTTCATTAAGTGCTACTTCATCATAGAGAATGCCCCAGTCACGCAGTGAACCAGTGCCATCTCCTTCTTTGCCAATTACTTTGTGCAGTGTATCGTACGGCGTGCCGCTAATATATAATAACTGCTCACCTGGTCTAAGCACGGCAAATAGCGCCGTAGCAATGGTATGCGTTCCCGACACAAAGTGCGGCCGCACCAATCCTGCCTCAGCGCCAAAGACATCAGCATATACTTCATCCAACACTTCTCTGCCTCGATCATTGTATCCATAGCCTGTTGAGCCCGCGAAATGATAATCACTCACTCGATGCTTTTGAAACGCCTGAATGACTTTCCATTGATTGCGCTCAGCAATCTTCTCTATCCCGCGAACTTCTACTGCTATTTGATCTTCTACTAACTGTTCATAATGTTGTAACTGTGATGACAATTGCATAACATTAATTTCCCCTTGTTATCATTTAAACTTATTCATATATAAACATAATACGGAGCACATTGCGCTGTGCACCGTACACCAGGCGTTACAATTTCTCATCATATTTCAGATATATGTTATACATGAGCTATCGCAAGTTTACCTATGAATAACATAAGATGCAAGCTTATGTCCCTGAACTTCTGATTCTACTTTGTCTAATCGAACACGGAGATAAACTCCATCTTCATCGTGGTCCTGCTCCAGCACTTCACCTATACGGTAAACAAGAGCTATCAAATCACCGCGTTCCTCAGGGATGCAATAGGTAACTGTCTTCCCTACGAGCTGCTCTTGAACAGCTAATGTTACACGTTCCAAATCCTGCTTATCAAGCGCACTAATCAGCATATGCGTGCGGTCTTGGTGTAATAATTGCAGTCCTTCCTCCGAACAGAGATCCCGCTTATTATATAAAATAATTTCTTGTTTAGAGCCAGCGCCTAGCTGCTGTAAAATATCATTTACAACGCTCATTTGATCTTCTCTCATTTGACTAGAGGCATCTACAACATGCAAAATCAAATCCGCCTCGTTCACTTCCTCCAAAGTCGCTCGGAACGCTGCGACCAGATCATGCGGAAGATTTTGAATGAAACCAACGGTATCTGTCAGTACAATTTCCTTCCCATTGGACAGCCGCCAATTCCTCGAAGTCGGATCTAACGTAGCGAACAACTGATTCTCTACATACACATCAGCCGCTGTCAATTCACGCAGAAGAGTTGACTTACCAGCATTCGTATACCCGACCAAAGCCACTTGAATCACACCATTCTTCTTCCTACGCTCACGATGAAGAGTTCGATGCCGTACAACTTCTTTGAGCTGGCGCTTCAAATCGGTAATGCGATTACGGATATGTCTGCGATCGGTTTCCAACTTCGATTCACCGGGCCCTCTCGTACCGATTCCACCACCGAGGCGCGAGAGATTTTTTCCATGTCCAGATAGACGAGGCAATAAGTAAGATAGCTGTGCCAATTCAACTTGAATGATACCTTCCCTTGTTTTCGCGCGCTGGGCAAAAATATCTAATATGAGCTGGGTACGATCAATAATTTTTGCATCTAGCGTTTCTTCCAAGTTCCGTACTTGGGCACCCGATAAATCTTGATCGAAAATAGCGGTGTTGGCGCCAAGTTCATCCATAACTGCCCTTAGCTCTTGTACTTTCCCTTTGCCGATGAACCACTTCGGATCTCTCGTGTCTCTCGATTGCGTCATCGTCGTAAGTACGTCTACATCAGCTGTCTCTGCCAATTGCACAAGCTCTTCTAGTGAATAATATGGATCAATGCCACTTCGCTTCACTTCGTCTGTTATAAGACTTACAAGTACAGCGCGATGTATAGTCGTCGTTTGCGTATCATGAGTCGTTGTTCGCATTCGTATAAGGAATCTCCTTTTGAAGTCAATATCGATTCGTTATCAGTATACCTTATTTTCGCTCAACCATTAAATCATCGATCCTTAACGTCATTAGTTCTTGCTTGCTAGGCGACTGAACCGGGTACTGGTGCAGCAATCTTACCGCTTGATTGCGCATCGCCTTTTCCATCACGTTTCGTACATAACGAGCATTGCTAAAAATATGAGACGATTGTATTTTCTCTGTAATTATCATTTCCTTCAACTGTTCCAATGCTTGCGGCATGAGTACATAGTCCTGTTCTTTCGAAATGGACTCCGCAATTTGAATTAATTGATCAACCTGATAATCTGGGAAATCGATTTGAATGGGAAAGCGAGAAGGCAAACCTGAGTTTGTTTGCATAAACCAATCCATTTCATCGCGGTAACCAGCTAATATAAGCACGAACTGATTTTTATGATCTTCCATCGCTTTTACAAGACAATCAATACACTCTTTGCCAAAATCTTTTTCCCCACCGCGAGCTAAACTATATGCTTCATCAATAAACAATACGCCACCCATCGCCTTTTTAATTAAATCCCTTGTCTTTTGTGCGGAATGGCCTATATATTCCCCTACCAAGTCAGCTCGCTCGACCTCAAGCAGATGACCCTTGCTCAATATACCAAGCTTTTGGAACATCTTTGCCATTATACGCGCAACCGAAGTCTTACCTGTTCCTGGATTTCCTTTAAAAAGCATGTGGTAGACATGGGACGGGCTTAGCAGCCCTGCTTCCTGCCGTCTTTGATTCATTTGAATTACAGCGTACAACTCGAATGCAATATCTTTAATATGCTGCAATCCGATCAGACGATCGAACTCCTGACGCACCTCGCCAAAAGCACTGTGTTGAGACTGAGTAAGCATTGCCGCTTCAGCAAGTTCTGTTGTTGCAGGCGTCGACTCTGTTCGAGGTGCTGAAGTCTGCTCGTTCGGTCGCAGTACAATATTAATTTGGCGTGAAGGACGCGACTTAGCCATCGCCATCTGAGACGCTGAAGATACGTTACGCATCTGCACCCTATTCACCTCATTGTTATATGTTCAATTCGGGATCGACCACCATTTGTATGTATACAAGCGGTCACGTACTCAGCTTATTCGGCTAGACATGTCCATATGTTTATCACTACAGCCACAACCTGTCCCATTTCCATTTCGTATAAGCTAGACTTTCTCGCAAAGGGTGCCATATCGGTGATAACACCTTACTTTGAACCGTTTCCACTTCTATTGCAGCATACTGCAGCGACTCTGCTATTTCACGCGCTCTCGTTCCATGAAAATCATGAGTAATAATCGTGATACTATCCCACTGGTTATTCGAAAGGATTGTCTTGGAATATAATAAATTTTCTAAAGTGCTGGTGGACTGGTCCTCTTCTAACACACGTTCTTCAGGTATCCCTTGTTCGACCAAATATCGCTTACTACCTTCTGCCTCAGAATACATATCTTGCGATCCGCCTTTCCCGCCTGTAACGAGAATATATTCGAATCGCCCCTCTTGATACAATTTTACAGCTAAATCCAGTCTTTCTCTTAGCCCAGGGCTAGGGTTGGCTCCCCACATAGACGCACCAAGGACGATACCTACATCCGTTTTCTCGCCTGTCGACTCTCCACCTGCTTGCGCAATTTTATATTGCGTATACCCAAACCATACACAACCTACTAGTAAAAAAGTTGCGAGTAGAATCATCATTCGTTTAAACGTTTTTCTCCACAGATTTGGCCGATTACTCGAGTGTCTTGATTTCATCTTACGTCCTCCTGTTAGATCATCAGTTAAAGGTGTAGACAAAAAAGAGACACGCAGTCTTTCACTTATGCGTGCCTCTGTAAGCTTACTCATTTCAATTATTGTACTTTCAATAACATGCAAGGAAGTAGTTGCTGTTAAGCAACGAATCGTTGATTCATTCTATTCATCCCTGTTGTACCGGGAATAGATTGATTTCCTTCAGCAGGCGGTTGTTCCGGAATGATTTGCCCATCGGTAGCATTAGTACTTGGTGTTCCTTCGCCTTCTATAGGGTCAGTAACCTCACTGGAGCCACCGTTTGAACTACCATTTCCATTTCCGTTTCCATTATTGCCTTGGCCATTTCCATTGTTGCCGTCGTTATGACCATTGCCGTTCCCATTTCCATTGTTCTGTCCGTTGTTATTTCCACTATTGTTGCCATTGTTATTGCCATTGCCTTCGCCTGTTCCGGGTTCTTCACCTTCTCCACCAGTACCTGGCTGCTCTGGAACGATTGGCACTGTTGGATCAACAGGCGGCTGTTCTGGATCAACAGGTGGTACTACAGGCTGCTCTTCTGCCTCAATCGTGACAGATACTTCGCCGGACTTAGCCTCACCTTCAATGCTGCCTGAAGTGGCCACTACGTAGTACGTGTACGATTCACCAGGGAACACACCGATATCCTCTACACTGGTTAACTTAAGATCACCAAGCAACTTCACAAATTGCTGCTCTTTACTGGACTTGCGATACAATTGATAAACAACATCGTTTCCTGGGATTGCGCTCCAATTTAACGATACCGTCTTTGTATTTTCCGAGTAAGAAGCAGTTAGGCCAGATACAGTCGTTGGCTGCTTAGGTGGTTCTGGACGCTTCACATTGTCAGGTCTATGGAAAGAACCTGATTCTGTTCCTTTAAGCGCCTTGCTCATTACTTCTGAATATAGTTTAGCAGGTTGAGAAGAACTTCCTCTCAGCACATGATCACGGTCTGTACGGTCATAACCCATCCATACTGATGCTGTCCACTGAGGGGTATAGCCAACGAACCAGTAGTCACGAGCACCTGGTCCATCATAGCCTGGAATACCATGCTGAGCAGACCCTGTCTTACCAGCTACAGGTCGATCCATTTGCGCTGCTGTACCTGTACCACTGTTCACAACTTCCTGCATCATTTGTGTCATATAGTAAGATGTTTGTTCACTCATTACCTGTTCGGATTGAACCTTAAGCTTATAAACATCTTTACCTTTGCTATCCTTAACGAGCTTAATTGTATAGGCATCATAGTATTTACCGCCATTTGCAAACGCGTTGTATGCCCGCGCCATTTCAAGCGGGGATGTACCATGCGTCATTCCACCTAACGTCAAGGCCAAAGAATAATCATCTTTATGCAAATCAATACCTAGTTTTTGAGCGAACTCAAAGCCTTGCTTTAGGCCGATTTCATTCAACAACCAGACAGAAGGCAAGTTCGTTGAACGCTTCACCGCTGTCGTCATATCAATTGCACCAACATATTTGTTGCGACCGAGGTCAGTTGGGCAATAGTTGCCGAAGCATTGTTTGTCATCACGCAATATTGACCAAGGATACCAGTCCCCTGTATCAACAGCAGGGCCATATGTCGCAATTGGCTTCATCGTCGAACCTGGTTGACGTTTATCCGTAACACGGTTGCGACCTTTCTTCTCGTAATCACGACCACCCATCATCGCCATAATAGCACCATTGGAATGATCCGTAATAATCATAGAAGCTTGCGATTGAATTTCATCCTTACTCTTTTCAAAGTTGCTATCATCATTGAATTCATCATACATGACTTGCTGTGCATGAGCGTCCATCGTTGTGTAAATCGTATAGCCACCGCGATACAATTGATCCTCTGTAAGACCAGTCACCGTTTCCGCTTCTTGAACCATGTAATCAAGATAAGATTGGTACGCCGGATTCGTCTTGGATTTCTCTTGATTTTGCTTACCCACACTCGGATCATAATCAACTGCCGCAGCTTCCTTCATCTGTTCGTCCGTGATGTAGTTCTCATCTCGCATCAATTTCAAGACGACTTGTCTGCGCTGTTTCGATTGCTCCGGCTTCGAAATTGGATTGTAATGGGATGGCGCCTTAGGTATTGCCGCTAAGGTAGCAATTTCCCATAGCTTGAGATCATCTAGATTATCTTTACCAAAGTACGTCTTGGCCGCTGACTTGACACCATATGCACCTTTACCGAAGTAAATTCGGTTCAAATACATCGTCAAAATTTCTTCCTTCGTGTAATGATTCTCCAAAGATACTGCTATCGATACTTCCGTTGCTTTACGGAAGAACGTTTTGTCACTTGTTAAGAACATATTTTTAGCGAGCTGCTGAGTTATCGTACTACCACCCTCAACGAGACTGCCTGCCATAACATCTCGAACCATCGCACGACCGATCGACCACAAATCCACACCTTGGTGATTCATAAATCGCTTATCTTCCGTTGCAATAAAAGCTTGGGCCAGCAGGTCAGGAATATCCTTGCTCTCCACTACTTCACGGTTACTTACCTGATGGCCTAACTTAGCAATCTGTTTCCCGTTACGGTCTAATACAACAGAAGCTTCTGCCATTTTAAACAAGTCAGCTTCTTTATATTCTTTCATTAGCCGTTCACCATTTAACATGATAAACAAATATCCACCAACCGCACAAAAGATCGCGAAAGCAGTCGTGAAGAAGAACAACCACCACGTTTTCTTCCACGTCCACGATTTCTTTTTGCTAGCTGTCGGTTTTGGCTTTCTCGGTGATTGCGTTCGAGATAGCTTATCTTTATCTTGATTTGCCATTTCTTCCGACTCCCCTTACATCATTCTTGCGTCTCCAGCATATAGCAGCTCTGAAGCGCAACTTTATGTCTTTACCCTAGCAATGATTGTCTAGAAACATCTTGCACAACGGACAACGATTGGACGACAGACGAATAAAAGTTCCCTTCAATGAAACATGATACACGAAAATAAATATACTGTATAATCACGTACAAATGAAAAGTGCTGCTTTATCGTTCACCCACAGTCCATGCGCCCACATTCGCCCCAGTAATGAAAAGAACAACCCGTTGGGGTTGTTCTTAAGCACCACTATACATTTGACGTACTGTGCCTTTAAAAAGTTTCATTCCAAATGCTAGATCCATTTACTGTAAACAACATTAGTTGTCATTTTGTTGATCTTGCATTAGGGATACGTTACGCAGCGGCGTAAATGTTGAGATCGCATGCTTGTATACCATCTGCTGGCGACCGTCACTGTCAATAACGATTGTAAAGTTGTCAAATGCACGGATTACACCGCGAATTTGGAACCCGTTCGTTAAATAAACCGTTACAGGTATGCTTTCTTTACGAAGTTGATTTAGGAATGTATCTTGGATATTGATGGATTTGTTCATCGTCCGTACCCCCATATCATGAGATTGATTGTGTTGAAATATATTCAACCTGTTATCGAAACTTTCCTGCTAACAAACTGCAAATTTGTAAGAAATGTTCTTCTGCTTTATTTCCATCTGTCACATCTACCCAATGAATATCTTTCATACGGCGGAACCATGACAATTGGCGTTTAGCGAAGTGGCGCGTGTCTCTCTTTAACAATTCAACTGCCAATTCGTAGGATCGTTCACCAGCTAAATACGAGGCTATTTCTTTGTAGCCTAAGCCTTGCATAGCAACAAGTGAACGCTCATAGCCCGCATCCAGCAAACTTTCTACTTCTTGGACCAGTCCTTGTTCCAGCATTTCATCAACACGGGCCTCTATACGTTTATATAGCAGTGCCCTATCCATTGTCAAACCTATTATACATAATTCATAAGGAGAAACACGTTGCTGCCCCTCCAATTGCTCGGACATTGTGCGCCCAGTCATGTGAAATACTTCCAAAGATCTTATCACTCTTCGCGTATCGTTTGGGTGCAGACGCGCAGCAGAAGAAGGATCAATTGCTGCTAAACGGTCATGCAGTGCTTGTGCGCCAACCTGTTCGGCATACGCCGCCATTTCTGTCCGAAACGACTCATCTCCGCCACTTTCCGAAAATTCAAAGCCATACGCGACAGATTCGACATACAATCCAGTTCCACCAACGATAAACGGAAGCTTATTTCGTGATGAAATATCTTCGATCAAAGAAGTGCATCGTGTTTGGAATTCAGCAACAGAGAAGGAGTCATCAGGATTGTGAATATCCATCATATGATGTGGAATTCCTTCACGATCTTTCACTGCCAGTTTCGCCGTTCCGATGTCCATCCCTCGATATACCTGCATGCTGTCTCCAGATATAATCTCTGCATCAAACTTCTTTGCGATATCCAAGCTCAATCGTGTTTTACCAACAGCTGTTGGCCCGACCAATACAAGGAGAGGTGTTCGAGTATTACTTGTCGTTGTCAATTGCAATCACTCCATACGCTAGTTTAGAGCCCGTTTGTACCGTTTCTTCGAACCCGAGTCGCTTGAATTCTCCGCTATACTTTAACTCTTTCAAGACAATAGAGCGGCGAGCTACTCGTTTCGCCTCTTCGATAACGTCCTCCTGAAGAGCCTCGTGATTCGCTACATTTCGTAGCGGATCAATAGCTGCCGAAGTACGAACAGGTTTCCGGAACATCGGATCAAAGTATACGACGTCCACTGAACGATCAGGTAGGGACTTAAGTAAGTCCAAGTGATTGCTATGAATCATTTCAATACGACGCATCGCTTCGTTGACTACTTCCAACTCCGTCGTATAAGTTTGCAAACCCTCTCTCACAAGTGCATACATGGCCAACTCACTCTCACAAGCGATTACTCGGCCCGAAGCACCTGCTGCGACTGCAAATACAAGCGCGTCTGAGCCTAGCCCAGCCGTACAATCAAGAATGGTATCACCTGCTTGTACCTTCGCCGCTCGAATCATGACATCCTCTATCCCACTAAGATGTCGCTTAATTCGTAAATACGCCATGCTCGGATGATAGAATAAATCTGTTTTGCCAACCTGTGTGAAACGCACTTCATCATCGGTAAGGACAATGAATTGATCATCGCCAAGCCTCTTCATCATGCGAGGCAAAGACTGTTTTCTGCGTTCGACAAATGGGACTTCAATATGCTTCGCCAACTGCCGTGCCCGTTCTATCAAGGCATCCGAAGTCATATCCCCTGTCGTAATAATCATAGGTTCCTCCTCATTATAAACGGTTTTGAAACATAAACACAAATGATCATGCTGTTTGAAGAACCTAACTTCAACGTTATTACATAATTCGCTTGAACATTTTTTCCAAATCCGTAGTTGTAAATTTAACAATTATTGGTCGTCCGTGTGGACATGTATATGGTTGTATACATGCGCCAAGTTGGGCTAACAGGGCATTTACTTCAAGCTCTGTAATACGCTGATTAGCCTTAATCGAAGCTTTACAAGAACACATGATAGCTGCAGCTTCACGAATTTTCCCAATGTCAATAGCCTTCTCTTCAAGTACCCAATCGATCATTTCTTGAATAATAGCTTCCTCTTCCCCTTGCGGGAACCAGTAAGGGTGCGAACGCACTAAGAAGGTTTGTTGGCCGAAGGGCTCAAGGCCTATTCCGACTTGTTCTAACATGGGCATTCTTTCGAGAATCCGTTTGGCCTCATTCGGCGTAAACTCAATCGTTAAGGGAATTAACAATTCTTGTGATGCATCCTCCGGCTTCGCGAATTTCTCACGGAAACGCTCATAGTTCACACGTTCATGAGCAGCATGCTGATCAATAATATATAAACCCTCTTCATTACTGCATAATAAATACGTACCGTGTACTTGTCCAATATATTGAAGCGCCGGGACTGCTGGCAAAGACACCTCATCAGCCGGTAGTTGTGAGATGGCCTGATTCCAGCTAGCAGTCTGCGTACTAGGCTTACGATAAGCCTCTTTCGAACCTAGCGATGTTCCATCCCGATTAGACAGCTTATTTGAAGGATGAGCGGCGTTTCGCTTATACTCCGAACTGTCCCGTGACTCTCGCCACGTTTCGGACGAAGACGGTATATGCGAGCCGTTCGCTGCTGATCGCGAGCGCTGCTCATCATAATAGGACTTATTCACACCCAGATGCGCAGATGCTCCCTCATTCGCACTACCTGTATGACTCTTCGTGCCATTTTCCCTATCTCTTTTAGCCGCCTGCTGCAAATGTTCTTCGGCAGCTCTTGCACTTGCAGTATCGGGCAGTGTTCCTGTATATGATGCGTTTTTTAAAGCTTCAGGATGTGCAGCTTCATGGAAACTCCGCCGTATTTCCTGCATGCTACCCTGCTCATTGGCCGCAACAGGTTCACTACCCATTTGAGCATCAGCCACCAGTGATGCTTGCTGGGTCCCTTGCACTTGCATCTTCACCGTCGGCTCTGGCGGAGTAGACAAAGCTCCCATGCCTATCTGAGACTCATTGCCGTTCACATTCGAAGCAGTCCAATCCAAGCTAACTTGCTCAACCATCGTGCGAACTTTTGCCTTTGGAGGTGCTGCTAAAGGTATCAAGGGCTGTCCAAGCAACTGATCACGAATCTCTTGTTCAACGAATTGGACGAGCTCTGCTTCCTTACTGAAACGAACTTCCATTTTCGAAGGGTGAACATTGACATCAACCAATGTAGGATGCATCGCCACCTGCATCACGAGCAACGGGTAGCGATTAATGGGTAGCAAGGTGTGATAAGCACGAAGAACAGCCTGATTTAATGGAAAACTGCGTACATAGCGACCATTAACAAACCAAGACATTGCATTCCGATTAGATCTAGTAAGCTCAGGTTTACCTACATAACCCTCAAGTCGATAATCCAAATGTTCGGCTTCAATGCGAACCATTTGCTTAGCGGTATGCACCCCATAGATCGCGGCAATCACTTGCAGCAAGTCACCGTTCCCAACCGTCTGTAATAGCGAATTTCCATTATGTTTTAATGTAAATCCGATATTTGGATATGCAAGCGCCATTCGATACAAATAATCAGAAATATGACCAAGCTCAGTCTGGATCGATTTCATATATTTCAATCGTGCAGGGGTATTGTAGAACAGCTCTCGAATCGTAAACACGGTTCCTTGCATCGATTGCATATCCTCATTTACAATGCGCTGGCCGCCCTCAATCACGAAGCGTCGACCCAAGCCCGTCGTTTCAGACGACGTGACAACTTCCACTTTGGACACTGCCGCGATACTTGGCAATGCTTCTCCACGGAAGCCAAGACTGCGGATTGCAAACAGGTCCCGATTCGTACGGATTTTACTGGTTGCATGGCGCTCAAACGCCGTCTCCACATCTTCCGCTTGAATACCTGAGCCGTTATCCTTTACTTGAATAAGTTGAAGTCCGCCTTCCTCGACATTTACATCGATATGTTTTGCGCCAGCATCAATTGCATTTTCAACGAGCTCTTTGACAACGGATGCCGGACGCTCAACAACTTCCCCAGCTGCAATTTGGTTGGCCAATTGCTCGTCCATCACTTGGATAATACCCATATTTGTTCCCTCCCCGCAGTCTTATACTTTCATTACTCATATAACTAGCTACATATAACTACAAAGCACATCATCAGCATAAATGTACACATCATGCATTCGCGCTATTTACTATCGTTTAATCGCCTGACGTGCCTCACGCATAAGGGCATGCAGTTGATTCATCGCTTCAAGCGGTGTCAACTCCAGCACATCGACCTCACTCAATTTCTCAATAAGCTGACGATATTCGTGGTTATCTGACGATAGGGCAACTTCCTTGGAAACCGCAGATTCTCTTTCGAACGAAACAGTAGATTCATGTATTCTGTAAGCTTCATTCTTCGCCGTTGTCGCTGTCGAAACCGAAACTCCCTTAGATGAAGTAGAACGAACCGCCTCACTTCTTTCGCCAAACAAATCAAGCTGCTCAATAGCTGCTGCTTCATGATGAATAGGCACCTGCTGTTCCTTTTGCTCCTGCTCAGCGGTTTGATCATGATATTCAAAAACAGCATGATTTTCCTTAACCAAATGAGCCTGATTCGGCACATCTGATTCATAATCTGTTAGCAAATCATACGCCCGATCAATAATAGATTCAGGCAATCCTGCCAATTTGGCACAATAAATACCGTAACTTGTGCTCGCAGCTCCATCTACTAATTTGCGCAAAAATGTAACATCACTGCCACTCTCTTGTACAGCCATCGATACATTGCGCAGCTTGTCCAAATGGTCTGCAAGATGTGCGAGCTCATGGAAATGAGTCGATACAAGCGCTTTGCATCCAATATGATGATGAACATATTCAATAACCGCTTGCGCGATAGACATCCCTTCACTTGTTGAAGTTCCACGCCCAAGCTCATCAATAATGACAAGGCTGCGCTTCGTCGCCTTTGCAGTCATGACCTGAATGTCCATCATTTCAACCATGAACGTACTTTGACCGCCGATCAAATCATCTGCTGCACCAATACGGGTAAAGATACGGTCAACCAACGGTATCACCGCATATTCCGCTGGCACGAAGCATCCGATCTGAGCCATCACATGCAACAAAGCCACTTGACGCATATACGTACTCTTACCTGCCATGTTAGGTCCAGTAATAAGCAGCATAGAAGCTGTTTCATCACTTAATTGAGCATCATTCGCCATAAAGCCGCCTTGCTGCATGACTGCCTCAACGACAGGATGGCGGCCGTTCTTCACATCAAGATTATAGCCCTCATGAACTTGTGGCTTCACAAAACGCTGCTTCGCACTAACCGCCGCTAACGATTGATACACATCAAGTCGCGCAATCGCTTCAGCTAGATGCTGCAGTCTGCGAACATGACTATTGATTCGTTGGCGAAGCTCGCTGAATAGCTCATATTCCAAGCCAACCATTTTATCTTCCGCCTCAAGGATGAGCGCTTCCCGCTCCTTGAGCTCAGGAGTAACATATCTCTCGGCATTAGCTAACGTCTGCTTACGCTCATATCGCCCTTCTGGCAAAGAGGATAGATTGGACTTGGTCACCTCAATAAAGTAACCAAACACTTTATTGAAGCCTACTTTGAGTGACTTAATCCCTGTCACTTCACGCTCTTTGCGTTCCAGTTCGGCAATCCAGCGCTTGCCGTTAACACTAGCTTCACGAAGCTTGTCCAAGTAATCGTGATAACCATCTTTAATAAGGTTACCTTCACGAACGGAGATCGGAGGCTCGTCTTTAATCGCAGTCTCAATCCATTCCTTAATATCCGAACAAGGATCCATCGATTGAGCTAGCTGCTGCAATGTGTCCGAAGACGTCGTCATACAACGCTCCATCAAAGAGGGCACCCGTTCCAACGAAACCTTTAATGCCGTTAAATCTCTGCCATTTGCCGTACCGAATGCAATACGACCTACGAGGCGCTCCAAGTCGTAAACGGACGATAACTGCTCCCTTAGCTCTTCACGTGCAATAAAATCATTGTATAACGTCTCTACAGCTTCAAGACGTTGATCAATCGATTTTCGATTCAATAACGGCTTATCAATCCAGCGACGAAGCATACGACCGCCCATGGACGTTTCTGTGTGGTCGAGGAGCCATAGCAGTGACCCTTTCTTCGCTCTTTCTCGCACCGTCTCGGTTAATTCCAAATTACGTCGAGTAAATGGATCCAGAACGAGATATTGATCAGGCTCCAGTTCTTGAATCGTTGTAAATTGGCTCAAAGAACGCTTTTGTGTCTCATGCAAATACGACATCAGCAAACTTACAACCTTCTGTCGCTCTTTGTCCAAACGCGTCCACGCAGCTTCTCCAAACTGCTGCCGTGTCAATGTTTCATTCGTATCTTTCCATGCCGTGAACAACACTTGACGATTCCAAGTCATCGTCAGCGGCTTTACCGTTTCCAGCAAATGCTCATCGCCTATCATTTCACTAGGCACATATACGTTGACCTCATCAAGCAACCAATTGCCTTCCATAGGCGCAGAAGATACCGTAAGCTCACCTGTAGACAAGTCGCATGCAGCCCAAGCATGCTTGCCTTCCAATTCCGTAACGGCCAGCAAATAGCGATTGGCCTTCTCTTCAATCGTCTTGCCATCCATCACCGTACCCGGGGTCACAATACGAACAATCTCGCGACGTACAACTCCTTTCGCTTCGGATGGATCCTCTACCTGCTCGCATATTGCAACTTTGTAGCCTTTCTCAATCAAACGCTGAATATAGTTCTCTGCAGCATGATGAGGCACGCCGCACATCGGAATCTTCTCAGCAGATCCTCCTTCACGGCCAGTCAATGTTATCTCCAACTCTCTTGATGCCAGTAATGCATCATCAAAGAAGAGTTCATAAAAATCTCCTAGACGGAAAAATAAAAAGGCGTCTTTCGCCTGTTCCTTAACTTTTAAATATTGTTGAATCATTGGCGTGTATGTGGCCATCGTCAACCCCCATTGCCATTCTTAAAGTACTTTTTCTCATATAACAGTTATTGAATAATCTCTTTAACTTATCTAGTATAACAAAAAAAGCACAGGACCTCACCCCGTACTTTTCATCGTTTCGTCTATGACTTAAGCATGTATCCAACCAATCCTTACATCCGTATGTTCTTTCCAGGTCCATTCTTCCCGCAATCGTTGGATCAATTGAGACAACAATAATTGCTGCTTATCATCTGCGAACATTTTCAACTCAGTTATTCGATTAATGGCAAGATCTTTATAAACATGCCGCGAATCCTCGGTATAAGCAGCGACAATAGGATCACGCGCAGCTTCTCGGCCTGGCAGTTTCCAATAATGACGTACGATGACCTCAAATACATTCAGCAGCTCCGCACCTAAGGATGGATCAACAAGAAAGTTCCATAATGTTCGATATTCAAAGCCACCTGCGCCATTATGAGGGTGCTGACGAACATCGCCTAGTGTGCCATAACCCGTTCTTCGCCTATGTTCGCTCTTCTCCCGCCTCTGCTCTAGAAGAGAGCAAGGCAATGCTAAATAGGTGTCCAACGCACGAATAAGCTCTGAGGTGCACATTTTTCCTGCTACATGCAAGTGAGCCCCAATGGCAAATCGATTTAAGGGCTTCGATCCTGCCAAACATGCAATCTTTGAGCCATTCTCACGATCCATATTATTTAATGAACTCGAAGCTGTCCTCATCAATTTGCGGATCGCAGGCACTAACGCTGCAGCATAATCGACCGGCTGCGGACGAAGCTCCAAAATTGGATACATAACCTTTCCATCTATCCGTACTGCATCACATCCAATTTCACCAGCCAGATCAAAAAATCGAGAAGCTGGTATAATTTTTCGGCGTTCAGCATGGTACAAAATAAACTCTGCATCTAATCCAAATGATAAATCTAGTCTTTGCTGATTTTCATTGCCGCGCTCTTCACCTAATATCCGTGCATCTAATTGAATTCGCTCCTCATACGTCCTCCACACCCACTCAGGATCCCTCCGAGTAACTGGGGCTGCTCGTACAATAGAGTCACCCTCCTGCGGCTCATCCAATGCATAGCATCGCTGAATCGAGCTCGGGTCATTCTGCATAGATACCACACTTGCATCGCTTGTACTTTGAATGGTAACAGAGCACGTATCCCAACCAAGTGCATAGGCAGCCCGCTCTGCCATCCGTGCCAGCCTGCGATAAGGAGGATCAGACCATTTTGCGATAGGCCGATGCATGCCAATCATCTGCGGCATGCTGTGGCAGTGGGCTGCTGCTATAACCTCGCACTGATACACCCAAAATGTAACGGTGCGGATGTATTGAGAATCTTTAGTGCGGCACGAGTCATTCCACACCGCATCATAAGAAGTTGGCAAAGCAAATTGCCGCAGCCTTCTGACCATCGTTCCACTTTGCCATGGACGTGCATAGCGATTCAGCACGAGCGTTCTGCCCTGCGGATGAGCTGCATCCAATTGTTTCGAAATATCCGTATAGTTCCCTACAGTTCCTATAAGCCAATGGATTTCCATCTGATGCGCACGATCTTCCAAGCAGCTGAGCCTTTTGATGTTAATGCTAGAAGATCGATTAAGCTCCCACGGCAGCCAATTTGTTCGAAAAGTGGTCGTCTTCGCCACCGAATGAACCTCCTTTTCCTCCATACCTGAAAAAAAGCAGCTAATGCATCACATATTTAGAAAAAAAGAGGGCTCCCGCCCTCGTCGAACATGCTGCCTATGCATATAGTGATGTTGTACAGGAAACAAGAAGCCGCCGCATACGGCTGCGGCGAGCTTATGTTTCTTCATCCGGCAAATATGGCTCTAAATCTTCATAGTCATCACTTGAACTCGAACTACTAAAATCTAAATATTTGTCTTCCAGTTCGGATGCACCGTTTGGATTGACAACGACCCACACTTTCGTTTCAGCGACCATTTCTACAAGAAATTCCCGCTCGACACGAATAACAACACTTGTTCCACTTGAAGAAACTGTCGCTTCCACACAACTAGGTTCTTGTGTTGCTTCTGCCGCCACTTCTACCGTAGCTGCACGGTGATGTGGATCAACATAAGCTAACGATACAAGATCAGCATAAGATACCGTCTCTTTAGCAACATCGGTTTGTGAGTTATTATTGTAGGAATACCAGATGTTGATATCGTAAGTACCAATTACCTCAATGCCATCCCCCGCCCGCACCGCCTCATATTGATGGTTTATAATCCAAGCCCCCAATATGCTGGTCGGATTGTGAGGCGGAGTGACCGTATGTGTGACGACGGAGAACTTGCGACCTTTACCGCAAATCGCTTTCGTAATGATTTCACGGCTGTGGTTCTTATCTCGAATTGCCATCCTATGGACCTCCTCCATACAATCATTCTTTTAAAGTGTATGCAGGACATAGGCGAATGTTGATAAAATGACGCACACTAAAATTATTTTCCTTGTCCATCGCGGTCATCAGCCTTGTTGTTCAGGTCGTTACGCATGGTTGAACCATTGGTGAACTCCCTATTTTTCTATACACTTCCTTACACATAATATGATTTTCCCGCTCGTCACATGCAATCGAAATACCCTCACAGAGAAGCATATAACAGCATAAACAGTAAAAAAACCGATCCCTCAGGATCGGCATTTCTTTGTTTGCAAAATGAGCACCAACAGCCTGTTACCCTTCAACTGTCAGCTCTTTCTTATCTTTCTTTGCCACCTTTAAATACACCCTCAGTTCCCGGAATACTTGAAGAATTGCTGCACTAACTTCCAACTCCTCACGTGTCGTAGGCAATGGAAGTTCCCGAAATTGCGGTTCAAGGTCATTAAGCAAGCGTTCCGTCGTTCCCGTATATAAGGGATGCTTCACATCTTCGCTTAATTGCTCAAATAAGTTTGCTATGAGTTGATTGTATGGCATCGTCTGATAAATTTGCGACAGCAGCTGCATCAAGTTTTGAATACTGTCCAGCTGTGTCTTCCTCATATAGAAATACAGCAGCCATTTTTCTTCAATCATCTCTTCTTCTGAAGGCAGCAGTCGATTCTCCAGCGCCTTAGAGGCCGTTGCGATACCGCTCTCAATATTGGCAGCTGTATCGATCATTTCTTTGCCATCCCATACATAAGAAGCATCCCTTAAATTGCGGCTTATCTGCAAAAAGATAGCGGAGAAGCAGGCATCGACTTCTTTGCGAATTTCCCACAGTTTTTCGTGCTCTTTTGGCATGTAAGCCAAATTCACTAGTGTGGCCGCACCTAGACCGCAGCTAAGCAGCAGCACTTCATTCCAAAGAATATCAAGTGTCACTTGTCCTTCTGCAAAAAGATGAAATACAACGACAGCGCTCGTAACAATGCCTTGCTTGAAATTCAAACGCGCCACCAGTGGAAACGTTAACAATATGTACGCCGCCAGCACCCACAAGTGGAAGCCAAATATCCAAAATAAGCACGATGCAACGGCAAGGCTAACAATTGAAGCGAAAAACCTGGCAGAGGTTGAGCTGATACTTTTTTTACGAGTAACTTCAACAGCAAGTATGGCTAACGTCCCTGCACCAAGATGATTATCCAATCCAAGCAGATCAGCTACGATAATAGAGAGAATTGCTGCAATAGCAGTCTTAATGACGCGAAATCCTACGAATCCAAATAACATGATGTTCACCCTCTATCGCTTGGATCGTTTATGGTTAGTATGTGACTACACTTCATCATCATACCATGATAGTTAACAGGCTGTCCGCATCTAATAGCCCTTACATTCGCTTGCCATCATACTTATATTAGATAAATATAAGCACAAAATCATATAACTCACGAAATTTCCCAATCCTATATCTGCACAGTTCTTGCAAAGATTACTTACAAAATAGGCAAAACAAAAGCGTCCCTTTTCAGGAACGCCCATGCTGTATGTTAATTGTTAATTTGCCTCATTTAAGAAATAACTTCTGTTTCTTGAGACACCGCTTGGCTGCCAGCGCCATCATTCGCTTCCAACGTACTTGGCATGACAACTGAAGCAAGAATAATATCTTCTTGTGCGAGCAATGATACATGTTCAGGCCACGACACATCCTTCACAATTAACTTCCCGCTGATATCAAGCGTAGACACGTCTATTTCGATAGAAGCTGGTATGTGGTCAGGCAACCCTTCCACTTCCACACTTGTTTCTTGGATGTCCAGTATTCCGCCATTTTTGGTCCCTGGAGCAGTACCTATATATTCGAGCGGCACGCGTACTTTAATCGGCTTATTCTTATCTATCTTAATCAAATCCACATGCAGCCATTTCGTATCTTGCCGCTGTACCTCTTTTATCATAACAGGAATCGATTTATTGCCATCTACAGCTAAATGAATGACATCGGTTAAGCCCTTGCAGCGAACATAATTGATAAATTCTCTAGCATCAACACTAAGGGACGCGTTGTCTATTCCTTGCCCATATACAACTGCAGGCAATCGCCCTTGTTTCCGCAACCTGTTAGAGGATGAACCACCCTCAACTTTTCTGCATTCCGCTTTTAGTTGGAAAGACGTGCTTGTCGTGCTCATCATTAACAACCTCCTCGTCGGCAGTTCCTCACGTTCGACCATCTTATCGAGATCTACTATCGTGAGTGAAAATTGGTATACAAATATTTACCCAGTTCTATTGCGCTTATAACCGAACAAGAAGAAAATATTTCATTTACGATGAGCACGGTTCTATTTAAACATGTTTCATTCCATTTGCTACGCCGTACTCTTACTTATAATTCGCATTGCCAATAAGCCTTCGCTCCAAATAGGAAACAGCTTCATACATAATCGTAGCGACGATTGCAATCAGCACAAGAGAAGAGAGGACAAGCGTAAAGTTAAACACTTGGAATCCGTAAATGATTAAATAGCCAAGCCCTACTTTGGAGACGAGAAATTCGCCGACGATGACGCCAACCCAAGCAAGACCTACGTTTACCTTTAATGTAGATACAATGGAAGGAATCGTTGCGGGGAAAATAACTTTACGAAACACAACACTTTTACTGCCGCCAAATACTTTTACAACTTTCACATAGTTCGAATCAACCTCGCGGAATGCATTATATACAACCAGCGTCGTAATCAGTACGGTGATAGACAGTGTCGTGGCGACAATTGCCGTGAAACCAGGTCCGAAACCGACGATGAATAAAGGGCCTAAGGCAACTTTAGGCATACTATTGAACACGACCATATAAGGATCAAGTACATTCGCTAAGTACCGTGACCACCAAATGGCAACCGCCAACAAAGTACCGAATACAGTACCAAGTACAAAACCTACCAAAGTCTCTCCAACTGTCATCAATAAATGGGGCCATATACTGCCGTCCGCAAAGTCTTTCCACAGCTGTGCGCCTACTTTGGATGGATAACTGAATAGAAGCACATCAATCCACTTGAAACGACCAGCCAGTTCCCAACATACGAGCATCGCCGCCAGCAAACTAAACTGCGTGACCGTGACACGTGTTCGATGTGAGCGTTCTGATTTTTGATATTTGGCATACGTATCCTCCATCAATGCCTTTGCTTCCGGAGAATAGTTGATAGCTGATGTTTCCGCTCGCTCCCTTCTCATTTTCACATCCCTCCCGTCTGATTATCAGAGGCTTCAAGTTCCTTCCACAGCTCGTGGAACCAATCATTGAAACCTGCTTGCTCACGGGCAAAAAATGGTGTTGCAGAGCGAATCGGTTCCGGCACATCAAATACGCACCGAATGCTGCCTGGATTGCGATTCATCACAAATACACGATCACTGACAGCCAACGCCTCGGATAAATCATGCGTCACGAGAATTGCGGTCTTTTCATGCGCCTTTAACGTGTCTACAACAAGATCTTCAAGCTGCAGCTTCGTCTGATAATCAAGCGCCGAGAATGGTTCATCGAGCAGAAACAACTCTGGCTCGGTCGCCATCGTCCGAATAAGCGCGACACGTTGACGCATTCCGCCTGATAATTGATGCGGATAAAGTCGTTCGGTCCCTTCCAATCCCATGCCTTCAAGCATTCGCACAACGCGTGATCGACTAGCCTCATTCAGCTGATTTGTTAGCTCTAGACCCATACATGCATTGTCCAAAATGGTTCGCCATGGGAACAAGTAATCTTGCTGCAGCATGTAGCCTACTCGCGAGGAACTGCCCACGACAACTTCTCCATCTACAAATACTTTACCTCTAGTAGGAAATACGAGCCCCGCAATCAACGATAACAAGCTGGTTTTCCCGCATCCACTCGGACCTACAATGCTTACAAACTCACCAGGATATATTTTTAATGATACATCTTCTAATGCAAGCTGAGCCTCTCTCCCTGTTACATAAACATGCGAAACGTCTTTTATTTCTACCATTGCGTGCATGCAGCTGCCTCCTTTCGACTCATACTAAAAGTACACGGTCTCATTTCACTGTTTGCTTCGCCTGCTTTGCGAAACGGTTATTTACTAGGCTCTCAAGTGGAACATCCTGCTTCAATTCGCCAGCAGTCCGCAGCACATCATGCAAGTTGTTCCATTCCTCTTGTTCAATCACGCCATCTATAGCATAAGAGCCTTGCTCTTTATATCGCTTAACTGCATCGATAACGATTGTACGATCTGCATCTTTAAAATAAGGAAGAATCGTATCGGCAATATTCTCAGCAGAGTTATCAGCTACCCACCGTTGAGCCTGTTGCAATGCATTTGCGAACTTCTGCACTACGTCAGACTTCTCATCCAAATAACTGCCTTTAGCCATATATGCCGTATATGGTAAACGACCGCTTTCTACACCGAAGGAGGCGACAACCGTACCGCGCCCTTCTCGTTCGAATATCGAAGCTTGAGGCTCAAACAACTGTACATATTGCCCTGTACCCGATGCATACGCGGAGGCAATATTCGCAAAATCAACATTTTGTATCAAGTCTAAGTCCTTCTGAGGATCGATACCATGCTTGCGTAATGTAAACTCTCCAGCCATTTGCGGCATGCCGCCTTTACGCTGGCCAAGGAACTCACTTCCTTTTAACTCATTCCAGTCGAACGTCCCATCATGCTCTCTCGCCATTAAAAAGGTGCCATCTGTCTGCGTCAGCTGAGCAAAGTTGATAACTGGATTGTCTGCTCCCTGCTGATATACGTATATAGAAGTTTCCGAACCTACCAAAGCAATATCAATACCCCCGGACAGCAATGCCGTCATCGTCTTGTCTCCGCCGGCAGTCGTCTGCAGATCCACATCAATGCCCTGTTCAGCAAAAAAACCTTTAGCTAGTGCGACATACTGCGGAGCGTAAAAGATCGTGCGAGCTACTTCGCCTACTCGGACTTTTGGCTTACCGCTGTCATTGCCGCAAGCGGCAGCAAAGATGGACAGCATAAAAATGACAATCAAAGCACATGTATAGAATCGAAAGCGCAGCCGCATTGTCATAACCTCCTTCATCAGTTGCTTTATATAGTCATACAGCTTATGCAACTGCCGAAGTGATGGTTAATGCCTATAACATTTATCAGTCTCTAGGTCGCCTCGTCATATCACATAGCAAAAAGCCGTTCTGCTCGCATAACCCAAGCAGAACGGCTTCACTATAAACATCTACTTTCTACTTTCCATTATCAAATACGTCAAGAATTATCGTTTTATCGTTATGTTAACGACTCTTTACTAACATCGAAATAGCCTCTTGAATCACTTCATCTGGGTTCTCACCAGCTTCAAGCTGCTCTTGTACACACTTTGCCAAGTTTGCACCGATAACGAGTCCAATCGTTCTGTCCACAGCTGTACGTACCGCTGACAGTTGAGTAACAACATCGCGGCAATCCTCACCACGCTCTAACATACTAAGGACCCCTCGGATCTGACCTTCCACCCGCTTCAGTCGATTGCGTATCGCATCTTGATGTTCCATGTTCCAACACCTCCTGCTACCATTCATCTATATACATCAAATAAACAAATTCAGTCCAGCATCTTCCGCATCCCCTAGATAGGTAGCAACTCCGCCAAGTTCAACACCATCAATAAGCTCTTGACGGTCAATGCCCATCAATTCCATGCTCATCGTACAGGCTACGAACTTGACGCCTAGCTGTTGTGCATTGTGAATCATCGTCTCCAAATCATCCACATTGTTGCGCTTCATCACATTTTGAATCATTTTTGGTCCAATGCCAGCAAAATTCATTTTCGATAATGGAAGGCTGTCCGCACTTTTCGGCATCATCATGCCAAACATTTTACCAAACATATCTTTGTCCGTTTGAGCAGCGTGCTTCCGTTTCAGCATATTTAAACCCCAGAACGTAAAGAACATCGTCACTTGCTTGCCCATCGCCGCTGCTCCAGTAGCGATAATGAAGCTAGCGATTGCTTTATCCAGATCACCACTGAATACGACTAATGTGGCATTATTTTTCTCAGCAAGTTGTCCAGAGCTTGTTGCAAGGTGGTTTGGATTTATTGCCGCTGAGTCTGGCCTGGGACTTTGCCCTTTTTGTACATATACAACAAGTTCATGATTTGAATTTTCAGCATGCAGCATCGTATTTCCGGTCTTCTCCGTCCATTGTTTCACATCCGAAGCGAACCCTGGGTCAGTTGCTTTAATTTCAATCACATCACCCTCGTTCGCCCGCTCTACCGCCTGATAAAGCTGCACAATTGGCCCTGGACATTGTAAGCCTCTTGCGTCAATCATTTGCTTAGGTTCAGCAAATTGTCTAGATACAACAGCATTCTCTTCTTTTGGAGAGGAAACTTCCGAATTCGATCCTGATTGGTTCGATTGGTTTGCTTCTTTTTCTTTTCGCATATAACTATAGGTCTTATAGCCCCCATCGACGTTAAACACCTTGAAACCGTACTGCTCAAGCATTCTTGACGCGATATATCCTCGCAAACCCACTTGGCACGATACGTAAATCGGCTGATCTTTTGGCAACGTGTTATGAGCTTGACGCAGATCATTCAGCGGAATGTTCGTGGAACCCGGGATATTCCCTGCTTGTACTTCCAATGGCTCACGCACGTCAATAAGCATTGCTCCCGATGCTATCAAATCATCCACTTCATGCCATTGAACGGTATCCACGAGCTCGTCCATCATATTCGATGCGATATAACCCAACATATTAACAGGGTCTTTTGCAGAAGAATATGGTGGCGCATAGCACAACTCCAGATCAGAAAGATCATACACAGTTAGTCCACCGCGAATCGCTGTTGCCAAAACATCAATACGTTTATCTACACCATCTGCTCCGACACCTTGAGCGCCTAGTATACGACCATCTTCAGGCGAGAATATGAGCTTCAATGAAATAGCCGCTGCGCCTGGATAGTAGCCAGCATGTGATACAGGGTGAGTATGAACGACGCGATATGGAATGGAAAGGCGTTTCAGCGTCTTCTCATTGTTGCCTGTTGAAGCAACTGTAAGCTGGAATACTTTTGCAATGGAAGAACCATAAGCGCCCTCGTATCGAGCTGGACGACCTTGAATAATATCCGCCACAAGTCGTCCTTGGCGATTCGCCCCCCAAGCAAGCGGTACATAAGTCGGCTGTCCGTTCACACGGTCTTTTACTTCAATCGCATCCCCGAGTGCATAAATAGACGGATCGCTTGTTTGCAACTGCTCATTTACACGAATAGCACCGCGTTGTCCAAGCTCTAAGCCCGCTTCCTTAGCAAGGGCATTTTCTGGTTGAACACCAATTGCCAGTACAATCATGTCTGTGTCAACTCGTAGACCACTTTCGCAAACAACGGTCTTGCCTTCGTTTTCAAACGCGGAAACACCTTCGCCTAGCAACAGTTCTACTCCATGTGTGCGCATATGCTGATGTACAATCGCAGCCATTTCCTCATCGATTGGATTCATCACTTGATTGCCACGTTCAATCATCGTGACTTCCAATCCACGCTCACGCAGGTTTTCTGCCATCTCTACACCGATAAAACCACCGCCAATAACGACTGCTCTTTTCGGTTGTTGTTCATCCACATAAGCTTTAATTCGATCCGTATCTGGAATATTTCGCAGTGTAAACAACGCCTTGGTGTCCTCAATACCTGGAATATCCGGTCGAATCGGCTTCGCCCCTGGTGACAAAATAAGAATGTCATAAGGCTGTTCATAAACAGTACCATCTTGTACACGGCGTATTTGCAGCACTTTGCGATCACGATCAGTGCGCACAGCTTCGCTCCAATTTCGAATGTCCATCTGGAAGCGCTCGGACATGCCTTTTACAGTCTGAACGAGCAACTTGCTGCGCTGCTGAATCGCACCGCCTATATAATAAGGAAGCCCGCAGTTGGCAAAAGAAATATGCTCACCGCGTTCCAACAAAATGATATTGTCATTCTCATTCAAGCGTCGCAATCGTGCAGCTGCTGAAGCTCCTCCCGCTACTCCACCAACGATAACGATCGTACGTGCTTGATTCCTTTGTGGCTGATTCATAATTAAATCTCCTCTCACTACTACTCGATTTAATAAGCTTCATACCCCTAGGGGTATGTTTGTGTGTAAAAAAATATCTAGATACCTATAGGGGTATCCTAGCATCATTCACAGGCCATGTCAAATGCTGCGATTTGTTACATCCTGTTCACACACGTTACACCGCATTTCCTCGATTTTGTGATACGCTTTGAACAAGATAGTTAGACTAATCATGTACATGTACACGAGGAAGTGATTCCATGAGCATCATTCAAACCAATCAGCTGCGTCCTGAACTGCAATACGTATGGGAAGAAGCCCAATCTTTTGTAGATAGCAGTTACCCTGAATTAGGACATTCCGCTGATAGGATACAACAACGACTAGGGAGCATCATCACAGAACTTCATGAAACAGGCACGTACACACATACAACCGAAGAGCTTGAATATGGTGCAAAGATAGCTTGGCGTAACAGCAATCGCTGTATCGGAAGGCTGTTCTGGCAGTCCTTGACTGTATTTGATGCCCGACATCTTAATACACCAGAACAGTATGCCGAGGCTATGCTTACACATATCCGCTATGCTACAAATGAAGGCCGTATTCGCCCAACCGTGACTATTTTCCGACCTTCAAAGCCTAACAAGCCAGCTCCGATGCGCATCTTAAATTATCAGCTTATCCGCTATGCTGGATATGAGACAAATACAGGTGTTATCGGTGATCCTCACTCTGTCGCCTTAACGAAACAGTGTGAAGATCTCGGATGGGTCGGCAAGCAGACCAACTTCGATCTCTTGCCGATCGTACTGCAACAAGCAGGTGAATCACCAAAGTGGTTCGAGCTACCCGAGCAGGAGATTAAACAAGTGAAACTGCGCCATCCGTCCTATGATTGGTTCGCTGATCTTGAACTGCAATGGTATGGCGTTCCTCTTGTATCCAATATGCGGCTAGAAATCGGAGGTATTTCTTACGAAGCAGCTCCATTCAATGGGTGGTATATGGGAACCGAAATTGGCGCTCGTAATCTAGCTGATACGGATAGGTACAATATGCTGCCCGTTATTGCTGATTGCATGGGTCTGGATATGTCCTCACTTGCTACACTTTGGAAAGATCGAGCGCTTGTGGAGCTTAATGCCGCCGTACTCCACTCCTTCAAGGAAGATGGTGTTAGTATTGTAGATCATCATACAGCAGCATTGCAGTTCGCTCAGTTTGAGAAACGTGAGCAGGAACAAGGTCGGAACGTTACGGGAGACTGGACATGGCTCATCCCTCCCGTATCGCCCGCAACGACGCATATTTTCCATAAATCCTATGACAACACAAACATCCGTCCGAACTTCTTCTACATGGATGAAATAAATTAGGCCTGTGACAAGTGAGGATTCCAACTTTATGCTGAAAGGCATTGGAAGTTGGAATCCTCTTTATGTAAAAATGATCTTGATAAATCTTCCATCATTTTCTAAAATATAGAATGAAGGAGTGATTATATATTGTTGATTCCACGGCATCATCATGGCTCTGCTTTACTGAATCCGGACGATAATCAGTTGGTAGAAGCGTGCTTCCAACCCCTTATTCAGGCTTTCAAACAAGTACGGATTACCAATGGGGATGAAGCAGCATTTTATGAAGAGCTGACATTAGGTCAGCAAACTTTGTTTATGTTTCGAGTTTATTATGATCACGCAATTGTATCACGGGAAGATTTATACTGGTGGAGCGCTTATTTCTATGCTCAGCCTCGCAAATGGTCTGCACTGAAGCAAGGAATCGAATATTTCGATGCAAAGGAAATATTACGTATTTTCACAAACATCGAGAGCCTGCTTGCCACTAAAGCATATCCTCGACACCTAGATGACTTCATCTATACAATGAAAGATCTTGAGCTAGACTCTTCATTAATGACAGCCTTTGATGCCTACTACATTGATTTCCAACACTACGCTGTTTTGGCAATCCAACATGCAGCTCAATATATTCGCAGCAACCAGAACGACTTTGTACAACTTACATCTGATTGATATATTGCTTGGTACCAGTATAATTAAAAAACGCCATGACCGTGTTGGTCATGGCGTATTGATTTATATGAAATGCGATGCAATTGTCCATTCGCAACCTATCAAACGATTGGATTACAATTACAGCTTATAGATATCTTTTGTCTTAGCTGTTAAATAATCAACAAGATATTGCGGATTTAATGGCTCACCTGTCATTTTCTCAATTATTTCTGCAGGCGTCAGTAAGGAACCATATTGATACACATGCTCTGTGAACCAATCTTTAATCGGCAGCAGATCACCTGCTTCAATCTTCGCATCTACATCTGGCATTTCTTGACGCAGCGTGTTCATCATTTGCGCGCCGTACATGTTGCCAAGGGAATAGGATGGGAAATAACCCAATCCACCGAACGACCAGTGCACATCTTGCAGCACCCCTTCTCCATCATGAGAAGGACGAATGCCCAAGTAGCTCTCATACTTGCTGTTCCAAGCTTCTGGAAGATCATCTACCGACAAGTTGTCGTTGATTAGCATTTTCTCAAGCTCATAGCGAATGATAATATGTACATTGTACGTAACCTCATCCGCTTCAATACGAATTAAAGATGGTTCAACACGATTGATCGCGCAATAGAACTGCTCAACATCAACATTGCCTAGCTGCTCAGGGTATCTGCGCTGCAACTCGCCATAGTAGCGTTTCCAGAACTCACGGCTGCGGCCCACGATATTTTCCCATAGACGGGATTGAGACTCGTGGATACCCATGGAGGTACCTGTAGCCAATGAAGTACGAGCCAGTTCAGGGCTGATATTCTGCTCATACAATGCGTGTCCGCCTTCATGCAAGGAACTAAATACCGCACTTGTCACATCATTTTCCAAATATTTAGTCGTGATACGAATATCCTGAGTGTTCAGTCCGATCATAAATGGATGTGCACTCTCATCTAGTCTGCCTGCCTCGAAATCGTATCCAATTTCTCCAAGTAAATACGAACTGAAATCCTTCTGTGTTTCGATGTCATAAGCCACTTGCAGGAAGCTCGCATCTGGTTTGTTATTCGATTGCTGTACTTCATGTACTAGCGGTACAAGCTTATCCTTGAGTTGACCAAAAATGCTATCCAGCTGAGCTGTCGTCAAATTCGGCTCGTACATATCAAGAAGCGTGTCATAGCGAGTATCTTTGACTCCCCAATAATCGATGAACTGCTGCGTCATGGAAATAATATTTTTCAAGTACGGCTTAAACAGCTCAAAGTCACCTTTGTCCTTTGCTTCTTCCCAGATCGTTTCTGCTTTGGATGTCAGGACAACATATTCTTCATACAACGCTGGCGGTATCAGCTTGCTGCGGTTATATTCTTTACGAGCGTCTTTGACCATCTTCTTCATCGGTGCATCAAGGGAATCGAACTGCGCTTCCAATTGATCCAAGCACGCACCCATCTCCTCGGAAACAGAGAGTTTGAACACTTCAGATGAAATCTTACCTATTGCTTCTGAACGAAGCTCTGCACCTTTGCGAGGCGCTCCTGTGCGCAAATCCCATTGCATGAGTGAAACAGCCTCACTATATGCTTTCATCTTCGAAATGATATCCAAAAATTGCTGTTCTACTACTGATAGCGTTGTCATTTCCATCCACTCCCTGTTGTAATTGGCTACCTCTTGATGATACGCCCTACACCATATATAATCAACAAGCAAAAGGACAAGAACAACATCATTCATTCGTCTATGTAGGATGTTACATTTACATAGCTATATGATTTAGAAAGGAGCGTTTGTCGCTATGGACTTGCAATTTACTGAACCAGCGCTCCAAGCCATCAAGAATCGCGGAGTCGACGAACACGCAGTCATCAAGCTAGCCTATGATACCGAGGGCTGTGGTTGTGCAGTCAATGGTGTGCCGGCCCTATGGATTATGAAAGAGGAAGACGTAAGCTCCTCTGATGAGCTTATTAGCTCCAATGCACCGTACCGGATTATCATCCATCGTCAGCATGCTGTATTTTATGAAGATTACTTAACTCTGGATTTAACAGCTGACAAGTCATTCCGCCTGTTTGGCAGAGGACAAACCTATTCGAACCATGTACGCTGCGAAGACAAACGTCTTCGCTGAATAAAAGGGGGAATTGATTTGACAAACCAACAACCACTTACTAACACATCTCAGGAATCATCTGCTACGAACTTAACCAATATCTTGGCTTATAATGAAGAGTTCGTTAACCGACATGAGTATGAGCAGTATTTGACGGACAAGTATCCTGACAAGAAAATGGTCATTTTCACATGTATGGATACTCGCCTGGTTGAATTGCTGCCAAAGGCAATGAATCTACGCAACGGCGATGTCAAAATCATTAAAAATGCAGGGGCTATTATTTCTCAGCCGTTCGGCTCTGTCGTGCGCAGTGTACTCGTTGCGATTTATGAGCTAGAAGCAAACGAAGTCGTTGTAGTTGGACATTATGAGTGTGGTATGACAGGCTTGAATTCAGAGCGTATCGTGGAAAAAGCGAAGCAACGCGGTGTAGATGATCTGGTTCTAGATACACTCACCAATTCCGGAATTAAGCTGCATCACTGGCTGCGTGGCTTTGATAATGTGCAAGAAGGCGTATTGAACAGTGTTCGCATTTTGCGTAACCATCCACTGCTGCCTGGCGATATTCCTGTACATGGAATGATCATTGATCCGACAACAGGAAAGCTAGATCTCGTTGCAGATGGATATGAATATTTAGAGCAGAAATCCAAAGGATTCCATTCCAATCACGACTTGGACGACACTACTTGCACTACACGCTAATATACTTTCAAAGCATGAACTGGTAAGGGGTTGTTCGCAGCCCCTTTTTCTGGTACTCTTAATCGTAATTATTACTCTTAATATCTTCTCGAAAAGGAGGCCATATCGGTTGATATCATCCACAAAGCAAAATGATAGCCCTGCCGCCCATCCTTCTCATACCTTGCCACAACTACCGCTACTACTCCCATTTCTACTATTGCTCACTCTAGCAGGTGTACTGGCTGCACAGCCGCTCGCAGCAAATACCGAACTTTGGCGCACATTTACAACCGTGTTCGTCAGCATTTTACTTGAAGCAATGCCATTTCTTCTATTGGGTATCATTATATCCTCACTCGTCCATGTATTTATCGCTCCAGACTTCTTTCGTAACATTGCTGTCAAGTGGCCACGGCCACTACTTATTATATTCGCCGCACTAGGCGGTATCCTGCTCCCAATCTGTGAATGCGGAATGATTCCTGTCGTACGAAAATTTATGCAAAAAGGCCTTCCTCCCGCAGCTGCCGTAACTTATATGTGCGCAGCACCAATCCTGAATCCGATTGTATACGCTTCAACAGCCACTGCATTTCCAAGTGCCCCCTGGATGGCCGTCGGACGTATGGCTGTAGCTTTTTTCGTCGTCCTAACAATAGGATGGATCGTATCCCTGATCGTACGCCGCAGTCATTCTTTTTTGCTCTTACAAATAGATTCATATAGAGAGACAAGCACTCATCATACTGGGAATCAACCTTTCCTCCCACTCTCTATCAAATTAAGACACGCAACTGAGCATATGGGCAAAGAGTGGATGGAGACTACTGTCTATTTAACGTTCGGCGCATGTATAACAGCCTTGTTTCAGACCTCATTTCCACGCAGCTTACTTGTTGATGCACCATGGATGAATCCCGCTCTAGAACACGTTGGGCTAATAACCCTTGCTTATTTGCTATCACTCTGTTCTACGTCAGACGCCTTTATCGCTGCTTCGTTTACAAGCGTGCTTGCACCAGCTTCCTTACTAACTTTTCTTGTGTTTGGTCCCATGATGGATCTAAAAACAACACTCATGATGATGACCGTGTTTCGGAAACGCTTTATTTTATTGCTCGCGTTCGTATTGCTCATCTTTGTACCGTTGTTTGCAACTTTGTTTATCTCCATCGTTTTGTAGCGCACTGAAATGTTATTAACCAATGTATAAACCTTTTTGGAATTTTAATTAGGAACATAAAGGAGTGACAACGATTGAATGAGGATCGCACTTCACGGACAGATGAGCGCATGATGAGGCTGTTTTGTGCATGTTTGTTACTTGGATGGAGTCTTATGATCGTATACATGACAAGACAACAACTCATGCCGCTGTATGTAGCACCGAGGATGGAATGGCTCGTAAAAGGCTCAGCACTCGTCTGCTACATCCTTGGCATTTTTCAAGTATATATGGCTGTCGTTCCAACCAAACATAACGATCCAACTGCCTGTAATTGCGCATCTATAGAAACAAAGCATAATCGCGGATTTGCAAGCTCCTTGTCCTCTTGTTCAGCTGCAATTACGCTGTTGCTGCCTTTCATCTTGACCGTTGTTTGGCCGCCAATGCCACTGTCTAGCCAGACTGCTGCTCTTAAAGGTGTTCAATTCACACCATCTACCTCACTTAAGCAATGGACTTCTGGCCCTACCTCATCGCTTCCAGCGTCGGAGGAGAACACAACACCTTCGGATCAAACATCCGAGTCACCGCCATCAAGCTCTAAAGTTCCTATATTTGAAGCGGATGAATTCACGCAAATGTATGCAGATTTAGCTAAACAGTTATACAACAAAGATGTAATTGTTGTCACTGAAGAAAAATATATGGAAATTATTTTGACGTTAGATTTATATAAAGAGCAATTCGCAGGCAAGCGTATCCGAATACCTGGATTCGTATATCAAGACAAAGAAATGGAAAAAGGAAGATTTGCTATCGCCCGCTTCTCCATGCAATGCTGTACCGCTGATGCGTCACCATTCGGCATATTATCTGTCAACAACACGAAACAAACGATCAAAGCGGATAATTGGGTGGAGGGAGAAGGCGTGCTCACGATAGCGAAGCATGAAAATAATCAAGTTATGCTGCTAAATGTTGATTCACTTCGTTCGATACCAGCCAAAGAAGATCCTTACGTTTATCCAGATTTCAATTTTGGTTCGTAAATTAATTGAAAAAGGGTGCTCCCGTCAACCTAGACGAGATCGCACCCTTTTCTATTGCCGTCTATAATCGAAGCATCTCCTGCAGCTCAACATACAATTGTTCAGCATCCATCTGCTCACCGATTAAGACGATGACATCGTCGATATCTCCTTGCGGTCTGATAGGGATAAACTCTGTCTGCCTATACGCAAATTGAAACATGTACCGCTTCGTGGTATCACTAAACGTTACAATTCCTTTAGCCCGATAGACATGCTGCGGCAGTCCCTTCAGCCATTGTTCAAATGTATGACTGTCAACAGCAGATGGCAGTGCACGTGTCCAAACGGTTACATGCGCATGTGAAGATTGATGATGCGTATGTGCTTCACAACCAACATCGTGACCATTATCTTCTTGGCAGGAACAAGGTTGAGGAGTCGCAACAGTCTGTTCTGATTGGTCAGAAATGTTACGCAACTCATCACTCAACGCCATGCTGCGCTGCCACAACTCGGGCTTCACTTGTGCTTGTTCTGCATAAACAATCGTCGCTTCCTTGTTCCATTGCTTTAATTGCTGCTCTACTCGCTGAATATCATGTTCTTGTACGAGATCGCATTTGTTCACAATTAGCAAATTCGCAGCCCGAATCTGCTCTTGCAGCAAATGCATCATCTTGCGGCTTGGTTTGCTAACCGAAGCAGCATCGTCTATCCAATGTGACAGTTGCAGTACATCTACCAATGTCACAATATGTGTCAGTTGAACTGGAGCGTAGAGAGAAACATCCGTTAACGCATCTACTAGCTCCATAGGCTCCGCAATGCCTGTACATTCCACGTAAACCACATCAGGCTGATGCTCCTGAACAAGCTCCAGCAACTTCATGCCAAAGTCGCCGCGAATTGAGCAGCATATGCAGCCACCAAGCAACTCTTCCATGTTTACTTCCTCGGGAAGCAGTTGTCCATCCAAATTCACATCCCCGGCTTCATTCATAATGACCGCAGGTTTCATCCCTTGCTGCAAACATTGCTGTGTCCACTGCTGCAGAAGCGTCGTCTTGCCGCTTCCTAAAAATCCAGCCAAAATAACAACCGGTATATCATGACGCTCACTAGAGGAAGTCATTAAGTCCATTATTGAATGATTATGTGTCATATAACTCTCTCTTTCTCTATTGCAGTCTTCAACTTATAGTTGTGCCGCTGTCCACCGTTCATCATGGGCGGTGATGAAGGAATTTGTCTCCAATTGTTACGTAATAGCCACCATATCGGAACTAACATCAGTATAAATACAATAGAAACCCAAAAAGCTGCTTGAATGCGGTTTACCGTCACTACAGTTCCTTCAACGGAAGTATACCCCAACATGACAATTGCGGAATAAATAGCTATGGAACAAGCACTTAACAGTTGTTTCAGCCAACTGGACAGGGCAGATCCTTGAGCAACATTTTCATTTGCCAGACACACCATATTCATATGATTGCCCGGCGTCGTTACGAAGCTTATACCAACGCTGCGAATGAACATCGCACCGATAATCGAAACTACCGAGGCAGAACCATCCATGTAAGCTAATAATATTGATCCACAGAGCATCAGCAAAAATCCTGTGAACAGGAGCCTCAATGGCCCTACCACATCATACAATCTCCCTACTATTGGTGCAAGCAAGACCATCACGAATGAGGGGAACAACATAATCCATCCGCTCTCTGCCGCATTCCGTCCTTGTACATCCATCAAATAGAACGGCATCAAGTATGTGCCTGCATATAGCGCTAGCGTTACGACTCCATTCCATAACATCGTAAGCATCCATAGCCGATACTTGAATAATGGCCAATGAAGTAAAGGTCGCTTATCCACTGCACTAATATGTACAAGCCGTACTAACATTCCTCCTCCTGCCACAGCAACCATACCATAAATCCATCCTCCCCCAAACCAATGATGTATTTGGCTTAAACCAATGATTACACATGCGCTTCCCGTGCCAGCCAGAACGAATTGTCGCAATGGGAAAGGAGCATGAGAGATGGTTACAGACGGTCGTGAGATCTGGCTAAGGCAACATAGCATAAAAACACTGAGCAATCCCGAGAACATAAATAAACTTGACCAACCAAACTGTACGTACAACCATCCACTTATAACAGGCCCAACAGCAGGGCCCAGCATTGCCGCCATTGACCACCAGCCCATAGCTAATGCTCTTTTTTCCTCTGAGATATATTGATAGATCATTGAAACCGTTAACGGCGTAATCACGCCCGCACATAGTCCCGACACAATACGGATGACCACAATGGATCCCCAATCCGTTAACATACTGCCAATTGCTGAAGCAATCGCAGATAGAGTGGTTGCAATCACCAGTACTCCGCGTATTCCCCACCGTTCTATTGCGTAGCCAGACAACGTCATCGATACTCCGGCAGCTGCCATAAATCCAATTAAGGACCACTGAGCATGATCGACGGTTAAGCCCCAATGGGCCTTCCAGATCGGAATCATGATCGTATATCCGCTTATCCCATACATCGACATGAACACGCCCAGTAGAGAACATAACAAAAGAGAAATTTCTAATATTTTTCTGTTATGTATAAAAATCCGCCCCTTTTCAACTTAATCTCTACTTTTATGATTAAAATACTTGCCTATTAGATTTTTTTTCTTATAATGTAGTTGTTCCCATCTCGCACGGCACGTTCAGTGAGGTACATGTATGGATGAACGATATCAACTTCGAATTAGGAAGGAGTTCCTGATATGTTAAATACGTTATCCTATGGTTTGTTGGGCTTGTTAGCCAAAGAGCCGTGTTCTGGGTATGATTTAATGCTACGTATTCAACCATTCTGGCAAGCGAAACATAGTCAAATCTATCCATTGCTCGCCAAGCTGGAACGTGAGAACTACGTACAATATGAACGCATTGAGCAAAGAGACAAGCCTGATAAGAAAGTGTACACGATAACCGATTTGGGACGTGAAGCTGTTATGGAGTGGCTTGGCGAACCGCCAGCCGAAACCGCTTTCCGTGACGAACTAAGCCTAAAAGCCAATTGCATCTGGATGACTGACCGCAATACAGCAGCCCCTCTATTCCTCGCTCGCATGAAGCAGCTAGAGACCAAGATTGCCTATTACGAAAAGTTATTGACTCGCATCCCTGAAGAAGAGCGTCATATTCGTTCCAAACATTTTGGAGATTATATTTTGTTGAATCGTGCGATTTCTCTCGCAGAAGGTCAAATCGAGTGGTGTAAATGGGTTATTCAAATGCTTGAGGACGGACAAGAAGTGTAAACAAGCGAATAGCTGAAGTAAGATACAACCGCAGATTATCCCACCGGACGCTGCGGTTGTTATTATTGCTGTCTTTGTTGCATCGCAGCGTGTCGAGCTGCAATAACTTCAGAACGATCTCTAAGACTGTGTCGATGAATGAGTTCTTCACTCCAGATAGGAGGTTCCAACTTCCATTCGAGCGATTCGCTGAGGCACTGTACTTTACACTGCTTCAAAAGACGTTCATCTGAGATAGGTAGATTCATCACTTCAAAAACTTCGGTATGATCCGATAGTTTACTTTGCTCAGCAGCTTTCTTAACTTTCTCGACGCGTTGATCAATTTGCAACAATAGCCTTTCCTTATCCAAGCCGATGGAACTCCAATTTAAATCTTTGGCATCACTTTGAACGAGAGTCAGCATTTTAAGAGCCCCTCTGCTATTTCCTCTTCGCTCATGGTATAGGCCAACGGCTATTCTTACGAGTGCTAGCCATAATGTTCGTTTATCAGCAGCTGTCTCGGCCTTCCACATTTCTTCCATAATTTCATGGCACTCGAACCAATCACGTGTAACGTGAAACTCTATTAAATAACGAACATAATTGTGATTATACATGCGGCACCAGCTTCCTACAGAGCATTATTTCTACCTATATTCAACTTCCATGATTATTGTAACAATTACTTATGTTTTTTGAAACCTTTCGTGACTTCATCCGTAAACAATCAATAGGGAAAATAAAATTATATTATTCATCTTTCGAGGAGGCAATTATGCGTAAATTAATGGTAGCTTTCATGGCTATTACACTTCTATTCGCCGTAACGGCACCTGGCATCGTTGACGCTAAGAAACGTGGTGGCGGTTTCAGCTCTGGGGTTAAGAAATATAACCCAGCGCCTACGAAGAACGATTCTGGCGTATCTTCTACGAACAAAGCAAATCAGCCAACCAACAAAGCAACAACGACAACTCCACCTAAGACATCTAAGCCTAGCTTTGGCGGCAGCTTCCTTAAAGGGATGATGATCGGTGGACTCGCAGGGATGTTGTTCGGTGGATTGTTCGGTGACTTGGGAATGTTGGGTAACATTCTAGGTCTTATGGTCAACGTATTTGCAATCGTGCTTCTATTCATGGTTGCATCCATCATATTCCGCAAGTGGCGCGACCAGCGTAAAGCTCGTTCTTCACACGGAGGATACAACTAATGACACTACGATTGTCTATGGACGAACTTGTTAATGCAGTGTGTCTCAATATGGCAATGCGCCGACAAGTTCAACCTTCAGATGTCGAGGTAGAATTATGCTGGGATGAAGAATACGGCTTTACCGCTCAAGTATGGATTCAAGGACGGCAGCAATATTTAGTAGAAATGAATCTACTAGAAGCAATTGAGCAGTATGCGCATCAGCATTACGGTCATCGCGTATTTCGTTCTGACATTCAGCTAAATGTCAATGATGAAGAGATGTGGGCTGACGTTAACGTCTCCGCTTAATTATCACTACAACAACTGCATTTTATGAATCACAAAGCGGCTTTCTACGATGTTACCATCGATAGAAAGCCGCTTTTTTCATTGCTGTTTTATGGCAAGAATGACGTAAAATCCGCTTCTATTAAATATTTTTAATCAAAAACGGTAATTTTGTTACAACATTGTCTTCTCTTTTTAAGGTTGGTTTAATGTTGACTGTTTATTATAAAGTCATAGGTAACATATACGTTGTAATGGAGGTACATTCTATGTTGAAGAAAACCGTATATATTGAATTTCAAGATCGCCAAATCCCAGTGTTTTGCACAACTATTTCACATAAGAACACATTCTCTCTACTTAAAGATGCATTGAATCGTAAGCTATTCACAGGCAAACGTGCCATTAAGAAATGTCTTGATTCACTTATCAGTATTGAGATTGTTGGCTCAGAAGCTATCTTACACTCCAAGTGGGAAAATGACACACTTGCTTTATCTTTGTACTAAGTAGAACTAATCAGTATTTAACTAACGGCCCCGACTAATGAGTCTGTCACACTCTGAAGCTCACTTTCCATTGAGTGCAACGACACGGAGTGGTTTGCCCGGCAACAGCGTAATAACCGAGATTGTTTCGCTATCTATGTTCCACCAAGCGATGTACGGGTCTTTATTTACGCCTGACAGAAGAATGTAATTGTTAACCCAACTATGAATACGAATAGAAGAATGGCGCATTGCTCCTTCAAGAGTGATGCGCTTTCTTATTTGACCGTCTACCATCCCTCGTATCTCAAGCGCACTATCATCTGCACAGTGGATGAGCAATTGCTCAGGATAATCTCGTGAAGTTACGATTTGATCAGGCCCTTCCCCAGTATGAATGAGTCGAGAAGGAACGTGCAGTGAATTTAAGTTCCACATACGCAATGAATTTTCCATCGCACTGCATGCATACAGTAATCTATTATCAACACTTATACCTGTGTCTGCCACTAATGCTCCAGCTGGAATCGTATGTGTGATCTCTCCAGTTGCAATATCTAATATTTTCATCGTCGACGATGTATGGCTCGTAAATAGTATCCTTCTTCCATCTCGTAGCGAGCACATTTGATGAGGTATAAAGCCGATACCAAATGGTCCGCTGACATGTACCTTTTTTTCTCTTAAAGCAATTAAACGTAATTGTTGTGAGGATGCTACCATTCCTGCAAAGCAACTTTCCTCAGATTGTGTTGTAAATGGTATAATGCTATCAAAGGGATAGCTCTCGTCTGCTGACACATATCGTTCAACCTGTTTAGTTGAAAGTAATAATTGTATCCACTGCCTCCCACCCTGCTCCATTAGCGTTAACGTATTTCCTCGGTCCTCTCTTACTAAACCAATTAGTCTGCCTTGCTTCCATTCCCAGCGCCAAACTTGTTTTAAGTTCTCGTCTAAGAGAACAACAACATTAGGCTCGCATAATACAGCGAATTGAGCCATACGAATCACCTGTATCATCAAAGTAGCTGTGCACGATCATTCCAACCCTAATTTACTTCCTGACTCCTCTATCTTCAGCACTTCGCAAGCTAGTTTTACCCAAGCGTCGTCATTTCCATACCATGATGGACCATTCGGCATAAGATATTGCAACGTGCTTTTATGCTTTGCAATCAACTCTGGTTGTTTACATGCATGTGACTCATTTATCAACAACAAGTCGAACGGATATTGGCGTATAACCGATATTGCCTCTTCCAATAATGGTATGTCTCTCTGTATATACCCCATCCTTATAAGGATAACTGGCTTATCCTTCCTTAAATCATCTGAAAATCTATGAATGCGTTTCTGCAATGTTTGATAATAGAGCTCATAGTTATACAAAGGAGGCTCTCCCTCAACAACAGGAAAGTCATGAAAGGAATGGCAATCCCATTTTCGATCTACTACATGGTAATAAAGTCCATTATCAGTGATGCCGAGAATATCCAAGTTGTCTCTTTCCATAAACGAAGAGAAATTGGACTGAATAAGTGAAGCTGTCAAACTTGCATCAGGCATTCCGAACCAATCTAGTGGATAAGAAGCTTGCCGCAAACCTAAACGTCTTATTTGATAAGCTACCGAACAACTTCCTCCTAAACCGATTACAACGCGATTATAACTAGATAAGTCTCTCAATATCCGTCCCTCTTCCTCTGTACTGTATACGCAATTCGAACGACAAGCGAATGTGTACAACGTGGCCATATTAGAAAAGGGGATGAGCCTAATGCCCCTCCCCTCTCCAAGCTTACTAAAATAAATCTATCGATTAGTTAGAAACAGCTACAGCACTAAAACTTTCTGGACCTGTGCGAGTGGCGAGATTTATGCCACTTCCAAGTACGTAAGCAGTATAGATTGGGAAGCTAGGAGTGGTTGGTACGTTGAAGTCAGTAGCTGAAACTGTAAATGTAAGTGTATCTAGAGCGTTGACTGGCAAAGCAGTAGTTGCCGAATAGATTTGAGTTGTATCCCGGAAAATTAGAATTGTGACAGTACCTAATACAGCAAGCAAAGTTGTTACTGCAACAGTTGCGCTTAACTCTACTCGAGTACCAGTAGTAGCAGTTGCTAAGTTGATCCCCAATGTTCCAAACAAGGCAGGAGCAGCAGTTAGCGGAACTGCAATCGAACCTGCATAACTCGCATTTTGCGAAATTTGACCATCTACAAAGGTAGACATTGGCTTCACCTCCACTATTACTATATGTAAATCTTCAACTCTCGCTTGGACCAATGATAGATTCTTCAAAATTAGACGGCAAAATATTCTTGACACGATACATTTTGTATCATAAAGTACAACTATCAGCTACATAATTCCCCATATCTGACTAATCTAATAAACGAAGGAGTATCCCATATGACGATCGGAGAAAGATTGCGACGCCTGCGTATTTCTCGCAAGCTATCGCAAGAGGAAGTAGCAAGATATATTGGCGTGACTCGCTCGGCCTACAGCCATTACGAAATTAATAGCCGACAGCCCGTCTATGATACAGTTCGTAAACTATCGACTTTATTTGACGTATCGATTGATTATCTTATAAATTCTGACCTGCAAGACCACGAGCCTCAAGAAACAAAAAGACTGCTTCAACTATGGCAAGCCATGGATGAGCAGTCACGCGAGCAAACTCTTCATATGATGCATGCTATGAAACAATCAAATTCAAAATTATAAGTCGTACACAGGAAGTTCAATATGAAACGTACTTCCTTGACCATATGCACTTTGCGCCCATATCCGACCATGATGAAGCTCTACAATTTCTTTGGCAATTGACAGACCTAATCCACTACCGCCTACTGCTGAATTTCGAGACTTATCTCTTTTGTAAAAGCGATCAAAAATATAGGGCAAGTCTTCCGCATCAATCCCAACCCCTGTATCGTTAATTGAAATATGGATACAAGATTTAGATACCACATATTGAAAGCGTATGCTTATCTTTCCTCCGGTTGGGGTAAATTTGACAGCATTGTATATTATATTATCAAATACTTGTGTCATTCTGTCTAAGTCCATTCTAAGATTTAAACTTACCGGAGGGGCATCTCGATACGTCAGATTGTAACAAGCAAACAGCAGTCCCCTTGCACGCAATTCTAATTCATACTGTTCTTCAATATGGGAAATAAAACGCTCCAAACGCACATCTACCATTTCTACGTTGACCTGACGAGCCTCCAACTTAGATAATTCGAATAAATCCTCAATCAAATGATTTAAGCTATTCACTTTGTTAAGCATCAGTTTCATATATTTTTTTTGTTCGTCAGGCTCAACAATAACATCGTCGTAGAGTGCCTCCAAATATCCTCTAATTAATGTCATAGGGGTTCGCAAGTCATGAGATATATTCGATAACAAATGTCTACGTGAACGTTCCATACGTTCTAGCTCTTCATTTTTGGATTCTAAACTTTCATTCATCCGCACTAATTCTGAAGTACGATGTTCAATCCTCGTTTCAAGTCCAGCATTAAGCTCTCGTAATTCATAGTAGAGAGATTCCACATCCCCCATTGCCTTGGATATGCGTCTAGACAGCATTATAGATTGCATAAATACGCAAACAACAAGTCCAAATGGAGCCAGATCACGAATAGGAGCAATCCCTTGGTAGTATAAAATATCATTAAAAATAAGAACCGCAAAAATGATAAATCCTAATAATGTAATCGTGGCCCCCGTACGCTGACTCTGAATTGCGCGAACCGTAACGATAATTGAAAAAACAACCGCGAAAACAATATAGATTTGGTACATAATAAGAATCGATGTGAAGAATAATGGAGATAGAGTCAAGGTGATGAGTAAAAATACAAAACCAAACCCAATCAATGTGTAGTAGTATTTTTGAAGTGTTTCTTCCTTAAATAAATAATGGACAAAGCTGACACCTGCCATTACAGCAATCGTCATTAGACAATAATCCAGTCTAATGACACCCGTCCATCGATACCATGAGGTCCAATACATAAGCATTACATCACCTAAAGTGAGCATTCTTACAGCAATAGCGATGCAAAGCAGACCAAAAAAGAATGTAAACTTTTCTCTACGCCGTCCCATAAACATTCCAAACTGATACAAACCAATAATAAGTAAACATCCGAAAATAAGCGAATCCTTCGCTGTCTCTAGCTTGCTTTTACGGGTCATTTGATTCACAGTTCCAATCTCTGGCGCAACAGAGATCCCACCCTTATGATGAGCAAAATTTGCTACCTGTATGACGATGTCCAATTTTTCTTTTGGCGCAGGAATCATAATTAATCGATTTCTAAAAGAAGGAACTGCTTCTTCAGCGTTATTTGCCACTACACCTTCTTTTATGTACAGCTTACCGTTGATCCAAATATTATAGGAGCTGAATGTGCCTGGCATCCATAAGCCAAGAAGCACTTCAGATGGGTTCTTAAATATTTGTATTCGATATGATGCGTAGCCTGCACCACTTAGCGGCACTCCGTTCAGTTCAACTTGATTCCACAACTTGGGGACAGAGACATAGTGCTGGTCACTCCCTGCAGCAAACATTTCTGGTGTACGCAGCTCATTCCAATTAAACTCCCATTTCCCATTAAGAGTTACGGACCCGTCTCTTTCAAAATTCCAAGCTTTCAAATTCAATACACCATATTGTACTTGTGGTGCAATTTTGGAATGCGAGATATCTCCTATAAGTTGAAGCACAATGACAACCAATACCGCTAAAGCTACAAATGCATGAAAGGATAGCTTTTTAATGCGGAAACACCCCCAGTACACTTACTCGCTGCAATATATATCAATGCTTGGCTTATTCGACAACTGCACTCACTTACTGTGTTGTCATCTTCTACCATTGTTCGCTATAATATGAGATGTGGAGGTGAATAGCCAAGATGAGTGATGCTAAAATACTTGTAGTAGATGATGAAGCTGAGATTACAGAGCTAATATCCTTGTATTTAAGGCGGGAAGGATTCCAAGTCGTAATTGCTGATAATGGCTATGACGCACTACAGCTCGCCGCTGAAATGAAGCCCGATCTTATTATACTTGATATTTTGCTAAAATCGTTAGATGGGATTGAAGTTTGTAAAGAAATTAGAAAGACTTCAAACGTCCCGATCCTCTTCATCAGTTGTAAAAGCGATGATGTTGATATTATTTTAGGTCTGACCATTGGCGGAGATGACTACATAACGAAACCATTTAGTCCAAGCCAATTAGTTGCGCGAGTAAAGGCCCATCTTCGACGTACGACTTTGCATAAATCAGCAGAAAGCAACAGCACCCTGCTTGCCTACCCCGGCTTAGAAATCGATCTCAATAGTCATACTGTCAAAACAAATGGACGTCTCATCTCTCTGTCATCCAAAGAGTTTGATCTGCTTTCTCACTTAGCTCAAACCCCAAATAAGGTTTTTCGTTTGGAACAATTGTACCAGCTAATTTGGAATTCAGAAAGCTTTGGCGATACAAGAACGTTAATGGTTCATATCAGCAATCTTCGTAAAAAAATAGAACCCGATCCCACCAACCCGCGATATATTGTAACGGTTAGAGGTGTAGGCTACAAATTCCTTGCGAATGAGTAGCTTTTTTATCTATGTTTCACCTTTCCTTATCTCACAGTAGAATGAACCCCTTCTTTTGTAGTACAATAAGATTTAGTGATTTTTTTGATGACAAGGAAGGAAGACTGGATATGCTATACATGGAGCAAAATTGGAAAGACTACGAGTTAATAGATACTGGAAACGGTGAGAAATTGGAGCGTTGGGGCGATGTCGTCCTGCGTCGTCCTGACCCTCAAATTATTTGGCCAATCTCAAATGAGAATCATCAGTGGAAAAATGTACACGGACACTATTATCGCAGCTCAGCCGGTGGTGGACAGTGGGATATGAAAAAACCAGTCCCTGAGCGCTGGTCGATTCAATACCGTGATTTGAAATTCCATATTAAGCCGACTAGCTTTAAACACACAGGACTATTCCCTGAACAAGCGGTAAACTGGGCATGGATGATGGATAAAATAGCAAATGCGAACCGTCCCATTAAAGTACTTAATTTGTTCGCCTATACAGGCGGAGCTACTTTAGCGTGCGCTTCTGCCGGAGCAGAAGTATGTCATGTCGACGCCGCTAAAGGTATGGTTCAGTGGGCAAAAGAAAATGCTCAGCTTTCTGGCCTTGCCGACCGTCCTATTCGCTTTATTACTGATGATGTATTTAAATTCGTACAACGCGAGCAGCGTCGTGGTAATAAATACGATGCGATTATTATGGACCCGCCTTCTTATGGGCGCGGACCTAATGGGGAAACTTGGAAACTAGAAGAAAGCCTCTATCCATTCTTGGAATTCTGTACGACAATTATGTCTGACAATCCTTTGTTCATGTTGATTAACTCCTATACGACAGGTCTTTCCCCTACTGTATTGGATAATTTGTTAACAATGACGATGAAAAAGCGTTATGAAGGAAAAATTACATGTGGTGAGATTGGTTTGCCGATTACGAACTCCGGCATGGTGCTGCCTTGCGGTATATTAGGACGTTGGGAGTCATCATAATGAGTGACTCCTACCCATCTGTCCCAGTTCTATTTGAGGATAATCATATTCTTGTTGTAGAAAAGCCTGTGAACATACTGTCACAGGCTGACTCTACTCAAGATGTAGATATGCTCACCATACTTAAACATGATGTGAAAACTCGCTATAACAAGCCTGGCAATGTGTATATGGGGCTCGTTCATCGACTAGATCGTCCTGTGGGCGGAGCAATGGTATTTGCCAAAACGTCCAAAGCAGCTTCTCGCCTGTCCGATACCGTGCGCAAGCATGAATTAGACAAGCAGTATGTGACGGTCGTACATGGCCGTCCTGCCTCTCCATTTGGGAGCCTAACACACTATTTGTTGAAGGACACTCGCACCAACAACGTACGTGCTGTATCCGCTCATACACCAGGTGCCAAAGAAGCTCGTTTAGACTACGAAGTGCTAGAACACCAAAAAGGCTTGTCCCTGATACGCATTCAGCTTCATACAGGCAGATCGCATCAAATTCGAGTTCAAATGCAAACAATTGGCTGTCCGCTATACGGAGATCAACGATATGGCGCTAGTGTGAACAAGCCTGGCCAACAAATTGCCTTGTGGTCCTACAAATTAGCGTTTACTCATCCAACATTGAAAGAACAGATGAGCTTCACTTGCAGTCCTCCACAAGTTTATCCGTGGGATATGTGGGGATGTTTGCAGCGCTAGTACACAATTACGCGTCATACTTTGTACAAATAATAGGTTGCGGCGGCTGTGCTTATATCACAGCTACTGCAACCTATTATTTGTTTCTTTGAAGTTGAAGAAATATCATAATGTTAATGAAGTGTACCTGCTTGCTTACAAAAAGCATTGTATATACTAGATTTGAATATAAGGCATGATAGTAAATGTATAAGGGACAGAGCTTCAAGCTGCTATTCTCAGGATGTCAAAATTACTTATGGGCGGATTCCGGCAAAGTAGAAGCTAGTACGCTAGTCAACTCCGCTGGTTGTTTCTTCGTTGAATTCGTGAGCTGATCGATCGGTGATTGAGTGAGCTTATGGAGTAGTAGCAATAATAGTTGTTGATTGTGTGATGAAATTCGACTTAATAGTTCATTCCAGTAAGATTCACGGGCAGCCAAACCTCTGTCCATCTCTTGTTCCCCGAACGAAGTTAAACTGACCCATACGATACGTCGATCTTCTTGATCGCGTTCGCGGCTGATTAATGCATTCTTCTCCATACGGTCTAACAATGTCGTTACTGCTGCTGCTGTCGTTTCTAGATAAGGAATTAAAGCAGAGGGCTTTAGCCGCTTATGCTCCGCTACCTTTTCCAATACAATAAGTTGACTGTCCGTCAAACTAGGGGCTAACGCCTCGTCCATAACGTTGCGATAATCTTTTGTTAATTTAGACCATACTTTCGCAAAATCGTGAGCATGCATTCGACCACCCTCTCCAACACTGTCCCGTTCCTCCAAAAACAACTAAATTATACCACAGTTGTCATTCATGGTCACGTTCCCTTTCACATATGTTTACAAATGCAATAAATCACAACCATACTTTACAATGTCAAACTTGTCATATCGTTCACACTGTGCCTAATACCTTCATACAATAAAGTAGGCAATCTCATTTCTCAAAATGAAAGGAGCATGAGGATGGATACGTGGAAACTGGACTTATTTAACCGCGCAGTACGTGCCGGAATTATAAAAGACCCACAATGGCAAGACCGATTGGATGAACCGGTACCACTGTGGGTCGTGTTGGAGTTAACTATGAAATTGAATGAACTGTTAGACCCGCCTCATAAACCATATGACTGATCCAGAGCCGTTCTATTCATGCTGGGGAGGATGGAGTGCAAATACATCGATCACCTGCTCATCCTTCTCCAATGGTAGCAGTACTTTACCTATAGACTTTCGATCCATTAGCGGAGCCCGCTCAGTTAACACCGATAGCGTACGACCACTATTGGTTAATGCTATGATCGGATAAGCATCTTTGCTGAAGAAAGCGCCCATAACAACTGAACCATTTGGTTTTACACGTTTGCCTTCCTTGAACTCAAAGCTAGCCATCCCTTTGCCGCCTCGACCTTGTTGGACATAATCCAGCAGCAAAGAGCGCTTGCCCCAACCCAAATCGGTTAAGACCGTAATTTCCCCTTCATCTCCATGCACACTAAGCGCAGTTGCAACACAATCATCATCCTTCAGTTGGATGCCACGCACACCAGCAGCAGCTCGACCCATTGGATTGATTTCATTTTCTGCAAAACGAATGGACATGCCTTGCTTCGTAACAAGAAGCAAATCATTGGACATATCTGAGCCATAAACATGAATAATCTCATCATGGTCGGCCACTTTACATGCAACGACAGCAGCACTTCGATTTGTTTCATACTCTTTTATTAGCGTACGCTTTACTTGACCTCGCTTCGTAACGAATACGAGAGATTGCGATTCATCTTCGAACGACTTGACAGGAATCACACCGACTACTCGATCCTCTTTGGCAATTGGAATCACGTTGACAATGGCTGTTCCATTATCTTTCCACTTAAACTCAGGCACAAGGTGTACGGGAAGTGAGAAGTACTGGCCACGTTGTGTAAACAACAATAATCGGTCAAGTGTGTTCACTTCAAACACATGCCTGATTTGGTCCCCTTCCTTCACACCAGAAGCGTTCCATTCTCCGCCAGAACGATTAAATGAAAGCATATTTGTACGCTTTACATATCCATCATTAGAAACCGTTACGATTACATCTTCGGAATTAACCATAACTTCAAGATTGACTTTTATCTCCTCAATTTCGCCTTGTACAACTGAACGACGATCGATGCCGAAGCGATTGCGGATATCCGTCATTTCTTTCTTAATGACTTGCAGCAGCTTGCGCTCGTTACTTAAAATAAGTTGGAGCTCTGCTGCCTTTTTCTTAATTTCATCAAGTTCTTTCGTTAATGACGTTAATTCTAAATTCGTTAAACGATACAACTGAAGGGTTAGGATTGCATCTGCTTGACGTTCTGTGAATCCGAATTGGTTAACGAGATTAAGTTGCGCATCCTGACGATTTTTCGATGCTTTAATCGTTGCGATGACTTCGTCTAAAATGTTTAGCGCCTTAACTAAACCTTCTAATACGTGCGAACGATCTAACGCTTTATTCAAATCATATTGTGTTCGTGCGGTTACCACTTCACGCTGATGTTGAATATAAGCTTTCAATATTTGAATAATGCCAAGCTGCTGTGGTGCTTTATTCACGATCGCAACCATATTGAAGTTATAAGTCACTTGTAGATCCGTCTTCTTGAACAAATAGTTCAGAATACCTTGCGCATCCGCTTCTTTCTTCAGCTCAACCACAATCTTCAATCCATCGCGGCCACTCTCGTCCCGAACTTCAGCGATCCCATCTACTTTCTTTTCCAAGCGAATGTTTTCCATCGCTGTAACAAGACGAGACTTTACAACTTGATATGGAATTTCCGTGATAACGATTTGTTGCTTTCCGCCACGCAAATCTTCGATTTCGGTCTTCGAGCGAATGTAAATCCGCCCTTTACCAGTCCGATATGCTTCACGTATTCCTTCTTCGCCCATAATAATGCCACCGGTAGGGAAATCAGGACCTTGAACGATCTGCATGACTTCATCTAGTTCCATGAAGGGCTTATCTATAAGGGCAACACAAGCATCGATAATTTCACGCAAACTATGCGTAGGTATCTCGGTAGCAAATCCTGATGAAATACCGCTGACACCATTTACGAGCAAGTTCGGAAAGCGTGCCGGCAGAACGGACGGTTCTTCCGTCGTATTGTCAAAATTCGGTCGGAAAGGAACCGTATCTTTATCAAGATCACGAAGCAATTCATTCGCAATTGGTGACAGCCTAGCCTCTGTATAACGCATTGCTGCTGCAGGATCATCATCTAGTGAACCCCAGTTACCATGTCCGTCTACAAGCACATGCGACATCTTCCAAGGCTGTGCCATGCGAACCATGCCGTCATAAATGGAGGAATCTCCGTGTGGGTGATAATTACCCATTACATCACCGACGGTTTTCGCAGATTTGCGATAAGGCTTATCAGACGTGTTTCCAGACTCATACATAGAAAATAAAATACGCCGTTGAACTGGCTTCAAGCCATCCCGAACATCTGGAATGGCTCTGTCTTGAATAATGTATTTGGAGTATCTACCGAATCGGTCACCGACTACGTCTTCAAGAAACGCAGGCTTAAACTGTTCCGATACGCTCATCTATAATCACCCTTCTATTCTTCGAACTCTGTAAAGTCCACGTTCTCTACAATCCAACGCTTTCGCGGCTCGACCTTATCTCCCATTAGCGTCGACACACGACGCTCCGCCTTAGCAGCATCCTCAATCTGTACCTGTAACAACGTGCGTGTTTCCGGATCCATCGTCGTTTCCCACAGTTGATCGGGATTCATCTCACCGAGTCCTTTATAGCGCTGAATTTCAGCTTGTGAACCTAACTGTTTCAAGTAATTGTTCAGTTGTACATCTGTCCATGCGTATCTAACAGAAGTGTGCTTCCCTTTTTTGTGAGTTATCTTGAACAGTGGCGGTTGAGCAATGTAAACTCGTCCCGCGTCAATTAATGGTTTCATATAACGATAGAAGAATGTCAGCAGCAATACTTGGATATGCGCCCCATCCGTATCAGCATCGGTCATAATGATGATTTTGGAATAGTTGCATTCGTCCAGCTCAAACTCTGAACCAACGCCTGCGCCGATTGCGTGAATGATAGTCCGGTACTCGTCATTTTTAAGAATATCCGCGAGCTTGGACTTCTCTGGGTTCATCGGCTTACCTTTAAGCGGCAGGATTGCTTGCGTCTTGGAATCACGCCCTTGCTTCGCAGATCCACCTGCTGAATCACCCTCGACGATAAACAACTCATTACGAGTAGAGTCTTTGGATTGTGCTGGTGTTAGCTTGCCATTTAAATTCGTGCTCTCGCTGCGCTTCCTGCCAGATCGTACTTCTTCTCTCGCTTTGCGCGCAGCTTCTCTAGCCTTAGAAGCTTGAACAGCCTTCTTAACTAACGATTGAGCAATTTGAGGATTCTCTTCCAAGAAGATTTGCATCTGCTCCGTTACGACCGCATCTACGACGCCACGTGCAGAAGCACTGCCTAGTTGGTCTTTTGTCTGCCCGACAAATTCCACATCGGACATTTTCACGCTAACGACTGCCATCATGCCTTCACGCAAATCATTACCCTCGAGATTTTTATCTTTTTCCTTCAACATGCTGATTTTACGAGCATATTCATTCATTACCCGCGTATATGCCGTTTTGAAGCCAGTCTCGTGTGTACCGCCACCTCTTGTTGAAATGGAGTTAACGAACGACGCAATCGTTTCTGTATATCCATCATTGTATTGCATCGCGATTTCGACTTCGATCTCGTCTCTTTCACCTGTGAAGTGAATCACTTCGTGAAGTACACTTTTGTTCTCATTTAAGTACTGTACGAATTCACTTGCACCGCCAGCATAACGGAACTGCTCCTGCTTACCAGAACGCTCATCCTTCACATTGACTTCCAAACCAGAATTCAGGAAGGCTATTTCCTGCAAACGCTCGCTCAATGTATCAAAATTCAGATGGATATTACCATGAAACACTTTCGTATCAGGCTTAAAAGTTACCTTCGTACCTGTGCGATTCGTGTTACCACCGACTTCCAATCCTGTAACAGGTTCACCCACATGCTCAATTCCAGCGGCATCCGTCCATGACTCGAAGCGTTGGCGATGAATCTTGCCGTCTCGATAAATTTCTACTTGCAACCATTCTGATAAAGCATTCGTAACCGAGGCACCAACCCCGTGCAAGCCCCCGGATTTCTTATATCCTGCTCCACCGAACTTTCCACCTGCATGCAAGATTGTAAATACGACCTGTGGAGTCGGTACACCTGTCTTATGTATTCCCGTTGGAATACCACGTCCATTGTCTCGTACAGTCACGGAATTATCCGCGTGTATGGTGACATCTATAACAGAGCAGTATTTGGCAAGATGCTCATCGACGGCATTGTCCACGATTTCCCAAATAAGATGATGAAGACCCGAGGAGCTTGTACTTCCAATGTACATCCCCGGTCTCTTACGTACCGCTACAAGCCCTTCGAGCACTTGAATGTCGTCAGCGCCATATTCCATTATCGTGCCTGCACCTTGCTGCTCAGGCTTTCCGCCGAACATATCGACTTGGTCGACCATTCATGCTCCCCCTTTGTTTAAACTAATGATGATTATCGAATTTCCGAAATCAAAAGAAAATCTGTCGCACCCAGACGTCTACGACAACGTCTCCAGCCTCTCGGCAGCCGTCAGGATGCAAACAGATGTTTCGCTTTCTTAACTATTTTAATTCATCATGTCCTGTTTCGTAAAGACACGGAAAGCAATAAACAGTGCACAAATCGCCCATATGCTTAGTACAGCCAATGAAAACGGAAGTGTCATGCCGTCTACTGGCGTTGGAGTTCCTGCCAAATAATCCGTTAATTTCAAATTAATCATAAACAAATATTTTGCAGTTGGCCACGACGAGGCCATGTTATACAAGATTGTACCTGCAATAAGTGTCGCCATTAACGTCACAATACTGGCAGCCGTGCTGCGGACCAGTACAGATATCATAAATCCAAGTGCAGCAACAACAATGCTAGCAAACCAGATCAGGCCGCATTGCATTAGAACATATAGCCATGCTGGCACGATATGAACATCATTGTAATCCACGCTCGTCCCCGATACATCAAAACCTGTAAATAATGGTGTCGTCCAGCCTCCATATCCAAAGACAGCGCCTGAAATGACATAAGAGAGCAGTGCTGTCACAAATACAATGATGCCCGTGAACATCATGAGCACTAGCCATTTACTCATTAGTATTTTCCATCTTCTCACAGGCCTAGTAAGCAGCATCTTAATCGTGCCTGTAGAACGCTCGGAAGATACGATATCACTGGCAATTGCCATGACAAGCAGCGGTATAAATAGGTTCACCGAATTGTCCATAAATGTACGTGTAAACGTTACACCATTGGGCTCTTTCGGATTAACATCATGATCTAGATAATATTGAAGCTGCTGCAATATTATTTTTCTGAACTTTTTCCATTCTTCAGGTATTCGGTCACTGCCCAGTGAGTTCTGCAAATCTGTAATTTGCTGCGTAAGTTCTCTACGCCAGTCCTGATCGAATTTCTCAAGGCTATTTTGAGCCACTTTCATTTGCGCATATGTAAAAACAGGTATAAGTATAAGTAGGATGAGAAGAACGACATAGAAGCGTCGTTTTTTCAATACTTTTATCGTTTCATTTTGAATAAGCGCCAACATATTATTCGATGTGCCCCCCTTCTGTCATTTCTAAGAAGAGCTGCTCCAACGTAGGCATTACACGCTGAATGCCACTCACATGAACACCATGCTCCAGCAACAGTCGATTCAAGTCAGCAATATGATCAGGGTGCGTATCTGTCAAAACACGACTCTCTGGTAAACCTATCAAAATAGACTCATCGATGATTGCATCTTTTTCATTTACGATACGAGTGAATCCACTCTGCTCCAAAATCGTTGTAGCCTGTCCTATATCTGATACAAACCATATCACATATTGATTTCTACCATGTAGAAGATTATCAACATCATCTACCGCGAGTACTTTTCCATTGCTAATAATGGCAACACGATCACACATTAACTGAATTTCACTAAGCAAATGACTTGATACAAATACAGCCATTCCACTTTCGGCTAACACTCGGATAAATTGGCGCAACTCCTTAATACCTAGAGGATCCAATCCATTTGTCGGCTCATCGAGAATAAGCAACTTCGGTCTAACTAGCAATGCTTGAGCTATCCCGAGACGCTGACGCATACCTAGGGAGTAGGTCTTTACTTTGTCATGGATTCGTTTGGACATTCCCACGATAGCTACTACTTCTTCAATCCGCTTTTCATCTACATCAGGTACCATCCGTGCAAACTGCTCTAAATTTTCCCAACCCGTTAAAAAGTTATACATTTCAGGGTTTTCAACAATGGCTCCAACGAAGCGAAGTGCTTTCTCAGGCTCTTTATTTACATCGTAGCCGCATACTTGAATTCTTCCTTCTGTCGGTTTAATGAGATCCACCAACATACGTATCGTTGTTGTCTTCCCCGCACCGTTCGGACCAAGAAAGCCAAATATTTCGCCTTCGTGTACGTCAAACGACACATTATGTATAATCCACTTCTTGCCCACACGCTTCTTCAATTGCTGTACGGACAAGACAGGAATGGACTGCTCCGTCATATGACCACCTCCTGTTTACATGACTAATGAGTCACTACGCTCAAATCGTTACCTTATTTGATACTTTGCACCACTCGTGTAGCAATCGCCTCGTATCCTGCTCCATTCGGATGAAAATGATCAGAAGCCAAATATTTTCCTATATTCCGCTCAAATAAATCTTGTGTCGGAATCATAATCATATTTGCATCTTTATTTATGGCATTAAACATCGTTTCATTCCATTGCTGCACGACTTCATTGCCATCTTGATGCATTTCTTTCAAATCAGAAAATGGATTGTACAATCCCACATATACGATAAGCGCCGATTCATTCCATTTTCGAATCTGTTGAAGCACTTGAATCGCATCATTGGTTCCCTTCTCTACTTTTGCCTTAAGAGATTCTGCGGTCAACGGATTGTTGCTTGCCTGATCATCACGTGCACTCTGAAATAAATCATTGCCGCCTATCGTTAGAAAAATAACGTTCGCTTGCTTCAATGTATTACCGACAGACTGCTGTTTCAAACGTTCAACAAGCTGATCCGCACGCTGTCCATTAATAGCTAAATTATTGACGAGTGTAACAGGCTTGCTTTGTTCCTTAGACAGCTGAGCGATAGCACGACGAACATAACCTTGACCCGTCTCATCTCCTGTTCCACGCGTTAAAGAGTCACCTAAGGAGACAATGTTTATTTCTTTTTCCACACGCTCTGTTTCAACAACTGGTACCTGAGACTCAGGTTTCTCCGTAAATGGTATGGATGCAGGAGCAACGATATCTGCGACCCCCAAACCAAAGCCTAGGAGAAATAACAACGTCGTCGCTATCCCCCCTGCCATAATAACCGACCAAAGCCGAGATTGTTTTCGTTTCAAAAATACCCCTCGTTTCTTCGTTCAAATCAAACCCGATATGCAAGCATATAAGCACTGAATAACAACTCCGAATACGATTACAACGCTTCATATCGATATTTTTCCAATCAATATCTTTACATTACCTATTTCCTTGAAACAATGCAAACATAACCAGTTCGTTCCATTTGACAAAAAGCATGCTTTTTCTGCATTTTTCGTCTAATATGTCGAGCGAAATTCAGGACTTTTTTCTATATAAATAGGAATATAATCCATGTACACTGGTCAATTCTCACATTAAAATAGGAAGTATTACCTCATAGACATGCACATCTTAGAATCGTACTCAGTTAGATGCAGTTCACTTCATCCTGGAAAGGAGGTTCTGCGCTTTCCTTCATGCCTCACTGTTTTAACTCTATCATCGAACTATAACCCCATAATTGAAGGAGGATTTTATTTGAGTACAACTTCCTACCGCAAAACATTAGCCACATTTATGAGCTTAACGCTAACTGCAAGTCTTTTGTTTCCAACTTTTGCAGCAGCTGAGCAAGCAGGGCAACCTTCCAAGCAGTCAGAAATTGATATTATTAAAAACTTAAAAGTAACGTCCAAGCTACCAAAGGATACTAAGTTCTCAAAATTAGAACCCCAAAACTATTTGCCTCATGCATATTCCGAAAGCAATCAACCAATCACTGTTATCGTAGAACTTCATACAGAACCATTAAAAGTTCAACAAACTCAACAAAATCCTGGGATTTTATCGAGTGGCGAAGAAACAATTCAACAATTGCAACTTGAACAAACACAATTTAAATATGCGCTCCAATCCGAGTTAAACGGTAAAATTAATCGACAATTCACACAAGTTTTCAATGGCTTTGCAGTCGAGATCAATGGCCAGCAAGTGAATGACTTGCTTAAACTACCAGGTGTAAAAGCTATCTATCCAAACCAGACCTTCTATTCTTTGCCAATCCAAGATGACGCGAACGTGAACCCATTTATGGATGATTCGTCTAAGCATATTGGTGCCCCAGTGTATTGGAATGCTGGTGTGACAGGTAAAAACATTAAGGTCGGCGTACTTGATACCGGGGTTGATTACAATCACCCAAGTTTAAAAGATGCCTATAAAGGCGGATATGATACTATCGACAATGATAACGATCCTTACGAAACAAAACCTAATCCGGCGAAACCACCAAGAAACGGTAGAAACGTGGAAACCTCTCATGGTACACATGTCGCTGGAACGATTGTAGGCCGAGGAAATCCAGATGTCCCTAACTTTAATAAAGGTTGGGTACGAGGTGTTGCTCCAGAAGCCGATCTTTATGCTTATCGCGTACTTGGTGAATATGGTAGCGGTACAACTGCTTCTGTTATTGCGGGGATTGAGCGAGCAGTACAAGATGGTATGGACGTTCTGAATCTATCCTTAGGCTCACCTACTAACTTCGAATATACAGCAGATTCCGTAGCGGCTAACAATGCTGCTATTGTAGGAGTCCCTGTCGTTATTTCGAACGGAAACTCAGGTCCTAACGGTTATACCGTTGGTAGCCCAGGTGGTGCACATCAAGCAATATCTGTAGGTGCTTCCACTCCTCCATTACCAGCTGCTAATTTCCATGGAGTTGGTACAACCGCTATTCACGGTAATATTGCTACATATGAGAAGTTCTTACAAGAGAATCAAGAACTTGAAGTCGTATTCGCTGGCCTTGGTAAAGTTTCTGATTTTAAAGATAAGGATGTAAAAGGCAAATTGGTTCTCATCTCCCGTGGAGAGATTACATTTGCTGAAAAAGCGCTTAATGCTACAGCTGCGGGTGCTGCTGCCGTTCTTATTCATAACAATACTGATGGAGAGCTGAGCCCATCTGTACCTGATCCAAAAGCGGCTCCTACATTCGGTATTACTAAGAAAGATGGAGAAGCGATTAAAGCCAAGCTCTCTGCTGGAACAACAAAGCTAAAATACCAAACGATCACGGAACAGGACCTAGTCGCTGGCTTTAGTTCACGCGGCCCTGCTTTGCCGGGATATGCTATTAAACCTGATATTCTCGCACCTGGCGTAGCGATTCGTTCCTCTGTCCCAGCCTTTGACGGCAAATACGAAAAAGCTTATGAAGATAACAACGGCACAAGTATGGCTGCTCCTCACATCGCTGGTGTCGTAGCTCTATTACAGGAAAAAGCCAAGAAGGAACAAAAAGAATTAAATCCAGATCTGATCAAGTCACTCATTACGAATAATGCAGTTTCTGTCAAAACGCGCGAAGGCCAAACCTATGATATTGCCTCTCAAGGTGCAGGTCGTGTGGACCTTCCTAGAATATTAAAAGCAGAAGCTGTTGCTTTAGTAGGCTACACAACAGATGCAACAAAAGATTATATACCTGATGATTATTCCACTGGTAGTGTTTCATTTGGCCAAATAAATATCAGTGCAACATCTGAAAAGCAAGTTACCCTTAAAGATATTGCCAAAAAAAATCAAGTCTATGATGTTTCTGTGGAAAAAATTAGCGGTTCTCCAGATGTTACAGTAACTCCCGACCAAACACAGGTGAACCTTTCAGCTGGCGATCAAGCTTCATTTAAACTTACGCTGAATGTGCCTGCTAAGGCTGCTAAAGGTGTATATGAAGGGGCCATATTACTAAAAGAGACAACAAGTAATCATACCCTACGTCTTCCATACAGCGCTTATGTTGGTGACGATTATGTTCTGCCGTCAGTACCAAGTGTCACTCCTTCTAACCTGTTCTTCTCTCCAAATGGAGATGGATTGCAAGATTTTATTGATGTTGAATATGGAGTTAAAGAAAAAGTAAATCAATTAGCCATCAGTGTAGTTGATGGTGTTTACAAAGAGCTAGGTACGGTACTAGAGTCAAATGGCAGCGTCAATAAAGGATATTATGAATTCAGCAAATGGAATGGAACAGTGAAGAAAGACAATGCATCCATTTCACTTCAAGATGGTTTCTATTATTTGGTACCTAAAGTCGATTCCAAGCTTTTACTCAATGCTAGAAATGGAATTATTGTCGATAATACAGCACCAGACTATACATTAAAAAAGGAAATCGGAATAATTCAAGGAAAACCAACTCATGGTACGATTAGTGGTACAATCGACAACGATTTACTAATCGATCTGCTGTCTGCAACACAACCACTCGATAAGATCATAGGTGTACAAGTAGCAGCAATAAATCCAGATGGTAGTGCGAGCTTTATTACTGGCAAGGTTTTAAACAATGGTGATTTCACTGTAGATGTTCCATTAAAGTATGGCGAGAATGTGCTTGGGTTATTTGTACATGATATAGCTGGAAACGGACAGACTGAACCACAAATTATTGAATTTGATTATGAGCCTAACTCACCAGCTGTAGGAGCCGTTTCATCTGCTTCTGAAGTTAAGCTTGGAGATACTTTCCGTGTAGATGTAAAGGTTACAGCTACAGAAGCTGTTTATGCTGCTAACTTTAGCGTCTTGTACGATAAAAAGTTTGAGTTGGAACTTAGTAATATTCAGCAAAGTGTAACGTTGGCTACCTACCAACAGCAACATAATCCTGGTGTTCCGTTAGCGATTAATTCAAACATAGTTGATTTTGGTCCTAATAAGAAGAGACTCGATTATGCAGTAAGCCTTTCTAATGGGGCTGCTAAAGGCGTCGATAATCTAGTCAGCCTAACTTTCAAAGCAAAAGAAGCTGGCACTTATTTATTTGATGTCCAAAACATTAAGTTGTTAAGTTCAGCTAATAAAGTAGAGACTGTTGTGCCTTATGCACCTATCTTAATAAAAGTAGTCAAACCTGCCCCTCCTGTTACCAACCCTGGCGGCTATTGGGGAGTCCCTGCTGGACCATCAGGCATTAAACTTAAAGCAGGTACTTTAACAGAATCAACCAAAGACAGCAAGAAAAACGGTGTCTTAGCGGTAGAAGATAACGTAATTAAAGCTCAATTGGACAACAAAGATGTGAAGCAAGTTCAACTAGATGTATCTGACTTAGACTTCACGAAATATGAGCAAGTTGAGCTTCAACTCTCTAGCTCGATTGCTAAAGCGTTGGTTGATTCCAAGAAAACATTGCGCGTAAATGGAACTACGTTAGACATTCAGGCTTCCAATGAAACACTTAGCGAACTTGCAGATAAAGACGGCATTAAGTTCATTGTGTCTCAAAAGAACAATGCTTCCACATCTGCTATCGCTGGTGTGAATCAATCTGCACCAACTTTGAAGATTTCAACAAACAAGAAAACATGGAAAACATCTTTGCTTGTCGGTCTCAAAATTGATGCTGCAGTGGCAAAAGATCCGCGTAAAGTAGGCGTTTACGACGCAACTTACAGCGACAAACTATCTTACTTGAATGCTGGTCTTAAGCCAGCAACAGGTTATCTACATGTTAATGTAGATAAGTCTGGCGCTATCTTCACATTAGGTTCTTATGAAAAATCTTTCTCCGATCTTGCAAAGCATTGGGCAAAAGACCGCATCGAAGTGCTTGCGGCTCACCATTTGATCGCTGGTAAAACAACGCCTAACACATTCAAGCCGAACGACAACGTAAATCAAGCTGAGTGGCTGTCCTTGCTGGATCGTTTGCTTGGCACATCATTGAAGTGGAACGATCGTGCGAAAGAAAAAGGCGCATTTACGAATCTGACTCGCGAACAAGTTACTGTATTGCTTGTTCAAGCGTTGAAAGCTGATCTCAAATCAACTACGAAAAAGCTTACTTTCAAAGACAGCAACAAAATCAGCGTTGATGCTCAAGCTGCAGTCGCCTATGCGGTAGAACAAGGTTTCATCCGCGGCACAGACAAAAATCTATTCAATCCTAAAGCACTTGTAACACGTGCTGAAGCTGCTGCTATTCTCCATCGTGTATTGGAGCATTTGCAGCACCAGCATAAGTAATTTAAACGCAGCATTACGGAAGAGGCTGTTCCTACCGTAGAATTTCTACGAGGAGCAGCCTCTTTTCTTCCCCAATTAACAACTCTAATAACACCATATTACTGTCCATATCCACTTATCACTAAAAAGATACATTCATCCTACCCGCAGCAATTCAATTTATCATTATATTCGAATTAACACTATACACATATGAATCACCTACAGCTATTTTTATTTTATTAAAAATTATGGTTCATCACTTATAGATTGGGGTAATTTGTATTGCCGAACTCTGATAGCTTGTACTTACGCCATTTAACTCCCACTGCAAAAGCCTCATCCATTAATCAATTATCTTGAACAAGACAATAGGAGGCCTTATTTATGAATCAAATGAAAGACAAATGGTATCTGAAACTATTAAGCATAAGCTTATGTATTGGAATCCTACTGCCCCCATCCAACCTATCTGCCTATGAACATCCGCGAGTCCCGCTAACCGACCTATCATTAGAACCCAAAAGTTATGTAACGAACTACGATAAAACAAGCAGTACGCCAATTACCGTTCTTGTTGAATTACATAGTGATCCATTGAAAGTGTATGAAATCAAAGCGAGCAATGGACTTGCCGCACGTTCGCAATCTTATACCCAACAAATAATAAGCGAACAAGCTGTTTTCAAACAATCACTGTTCAAAAGTTCGCAAGCACAAATTAAACATCAATATGCACAAGTTTTTAATGGTGTCTCCATTCAACTCCCACAGCATGAAGTGGAACAATTACTGCAGCTCCCTCATGTGAAAGCTATTTACCCCAATCAAACGTTTCACGAAGTCCCATTAACGTTCACTGTGCCAACAGCTAACTTGCAAAACTCGGTACCTGATACAACGTTAAGTCAAGACATTATTGGACTCTCCGCGCTTTGGGAATTAGGTTACAAAGGGAAAGGAATACGTGTCGGCATCATTGATTCCGGCGTTGATTATCGCCATCCAAGCTTAGCAAGCTCCTATCGAGGAGGATATGATTTCGTTGATAACGATAACGATCCGATGGAAACGCTACCTCACCCTGACCTAACAGCTGAAGAAAATGCTAAATATGCGACGGTTCATGGAACATTTGTAGCTGGCGTATTGGTTGGCCGTGGGAGCCCAAGCACACCAAATGGTCCGTACGGTTCTGTTCGTGGAGTTGCACCTGAAGCAGAACTCTATGCTTATCGCGTGCTTGGCCCATACAAAAAAGGCACGACCGAACAGATCGTTGCAGCAATTGAACAAGCAGTAAAAGACGACATGGACATCATCAATCTATCATTAAGCGGCGAAAGCAATTCACAGTATACGGCAGATACAGTCGCTTTAAACAATGCTGCCATGGCAGGTGTTATAGCGGTAACCTCAAATGGCAATCGCGGCCCTAATGAGTATAGTGTCACTCACCCTACTGGTGCGCATCAAGCAATTGCTGTTGGGGCTTCCACGAGTACAAGCATCGCTCAGCAGCAGGTTGCAGCATTTAGCTCTCGTGGACCATCTTTGCCAGATTACGAGATCAAACCTGATCTTGTAGCTCCTGGCACGAAGATTCGTTCAACGGTCCCTTCATGGGATGGGGACTATTCCAATGCCTACAAAGAAACGAATGGAACGAGTATGGCTGCTCCGCATGTCGCTGGTACCGCAGCGCTGCTCTTGAATAAAGCAGAAATGGAAGGCAACGACTTTGAACCAGGAGAAATCAAATCCCTACTTATGAATAATGCAGTACCGCTCTCAGATTCAGCTGGAAAACGCTACAAGGTCTATGACCAAGGAGCAGGCCGGTTATCTATTCCAAACATACTGAAAGCTGAAGCCGTTGCCCTAATACAAGCAGCGACCGATGTTACGAAAAACAATCGACCCGATGACTATTACACAGGCAGCCTTTCTTTTGGACAAGTTATCCCTGGTGCTAACGTACAGCGTGAACTAATACTTAACGATATTGTAGATAAAGATCAAATGTATAACATGACTGTCCAGTATGATGAGCCTAATCAACCTATAGCCGTCCATCACAAGATTGCTGCTGATCAAGTGAAGGACACGTCAGTTGGCACTGTCTCAGCAAATGACACATTCATCCCATTACGCGCTGGAGAACAGGCAGCCATTTCTATTCAACTGCATGTACCTCCATCTGCAAACGAAGGAAGTCACTTTGGACACATTATCCTCACAGAAACGACAAGCGGACACATCTTGCGAATCCCCTTCAGTGTGCATATTGGAGACAAGTATTCAGTACCACCAATTTTTTCGCTTAAAATGACACCAAATACATTAAACACGACCCAGCAGACAGCAAATATTGAGTACAGCGTTCGCGAATCCATACAACATTTGAATTTGAGTGTTCAACATGCAGTATATGGTGACATGGGCTCTATCCAAAAACGAGTGGGCATTACGAAACGCGGGCACTACGAAGTACGTAATTGGGACGGAAAGGTAATAAAAGACGGTAACAAGGTCCATTTACCAGACGGTGAGTATACAATCATTCCTACTGTAGGAGCTCATCGAATACCGATCAATACAACAACGGTCTCATTTACGATAGATTGGGGCATTATCGCATTACAACAAAGATCTCACTCCTAATTCAATGTAAAACTTCCAACACGTAAAAGAAGCTGCCCCTCACCCAGTATATGGGGTAGGACAGCTTCTTATCTTATAAGACTCAACTATGCCATGGTAATTAACGACGTTCAGCACATGATTACATGTATTTAAATTGCGCTGCTACTAAACCATAATACGTACCTTGTTTGTCCATCAGTTGATCATGCGTGCCTTGTTCTTGGATAACACCTTGATTCAGTACAATTATACGGTCGCAATCTCGAATCGTAGACAAACGATGAGCGATGATAAAGGATGTTCGCCCTTTGAGCAACGTCTTCAATGCATTTTGAATTTTAATTTCCGTATCGGTATCAATGCTTGCTGTTGCCTCATCCAAAATAAGAATTCTCGGATCTGCGAGCAACGCTCTAGCAAACGACAACAACTGCCGCTGTCCCATAGAAAGAGCAGTACCACGCTCTTGCACTTCTGTATCATAGCCCATTGGCAGTTGCTCAATAAACTCATGAGCATGAACAGACCTTGCAGCTGCTTCTACTTCCTCATCTGTTGCATCTAGTCGCCCAAAGCGAATGTTGTCGCGAATCGTACCTGAGAATATAAACGTATCCTGCATAACAATACCAATCTGCGTTCGCAAGCTGTTCAGTTGCACATCTCGAATATCATGGCCGTCAACCAGCACGCGTCCCTCAGTTGGGTCATAGAAACGACTGATTAAGCTGATAATGGTCGTTTTCCCTGAACCTGTATGGCCAACAAGTGCAATGGATTGCCCCGCTTCTACATCAAATGAAATCTTACGAATCGCAGGTCTACCAGCTTCATATTCGAACACAACGTTATCGAGCTGGATGTCTCCCTTAACAACAGGAAGCTGCTTCGATTCTTTGTTTTCATCAATATTTGGCTTTTCGTCCATAAACTCAAATATACGCTCAGAAGAAGCCATAGCAATTAACATTTGGGAATACATCATGCCAAGACGGTTAATTGGCTCCCAGAAGTTACCTACATATTGAGCAAATGCAAACAATACCCCAACTGTAATAACTCCAACTTGGATTAAATGAGAACCATACCAGAACAAAATAAATCCACCAATTGCGCTCGTAACCTCGATAATCGGACTGAATGTTTGATTCATCATGGAAGCACGGTCGAAAGAAGCTTTATTGACGCGATTCATTTTATCAAAAAATTTCATATTCTCTTGTTCTTGCGCATAAGCTTGCGTCACTCGCATCCCTTGAATGGCTTCATTTAAATGAGAATTAATGCGAGATTGTTTAATTCGAACATCCTGCCAAGCCATGCGGATATGACGGCGCAAGCGAGTAGACACAACGAACATTATGGGTACTGTAATCATAACCGCAATTGCCAATTTCACATTCAAGAACATTAGTATAATGACGATTCCTACCAATTGGAACAAATCAACTAAAACGTTTATGGCCCCATTGGTAAACAAATCTTGCAAGGAGTTCACATCATTCGTAATACGTACAAGTACAGAACCTGCGGGACGCTTATCATAAAAACGGAAAGACAACGTCTGTATATGCTTGAACAAATCAGCACGCAAATCATAAATAATGCGTTGTCCAATCATACTCATGAACTTAATGCGATATGTATTTGCAGCCCATTGTACAATGTACAAGCCAAGTACAGTACCAGCCACAATATAAAGCATTCTTAAGGATGGATCTATATTTTGGGGCGCAATGGCCGAGTCAATCGCATAACTAATGAGAAACGGTATGGACAGCTTCGTCAGCGTGTCTATTATGATGAGTACGATTAGTGCAGGCAGCAGCTGACGCCGGTACGGCCGCATATACGCGAACAGCCTGCGCATTTGAGTCCAGTTAAACGGTTTCTCAATAAGCTCATCATCCGGATAAAAAAATCGCGAAGGTTGTTGTTTCACCTCATTGGCATGTGCTGCTGATTCATGCTCTGTAGATGATGCATTTGCTGTGGTCCTCATGAGCTCACCTCACTATAAACCCCTTGTTTCGCAAGGTTTAAATAATCTGCATATTGAATATGATACGTGTCTTGATACATACCATGTTGCTGAATAAGCTCCTCATGTGTTCCACGCTGAACAACCTTGCCTTTATCCAAAATGAGAATTTCATCAGCATGTCGCAGTGAAGAAATACGATGGGCAATAATAAATACGGTACGACCTTTCATCACTTCTTGGAAGCCTGCCTGTATCGAATGCTCTGTCTCCATATCGACAGCACTCGTTGCATCATCCAGCACTAAAATTTTAGGGTCACATAACAATGCACGTGCTATCGCAATACGCTGCTTTTGACCGCCTGATAACCCAAGTCCACGTTCCCCAACTAGCGTATCATAGCCTAATGGAAGCTCCATAATAAAATCATGCGCTTGAGCCAGCTTCGCAACGCGAATAATCTCGTCCATACTCACATCATTGCGGCTATAAGCGATGTTATTTCGTATCGTTGAAGAGAATAAGAACGTCTCTTGAAATACGATTGCAACTTGGCTGCGCAAACTCGTAATTTCAATGTCTTTGATGTTTCTACCGTCTAGCGTTATAGCTCCCTCATTCACATCATAAGCTCGCATAAGAAGCTGAATAATGGTAGATTTGCCAGCCCCCGTGCCTCCCATCAAGCCGATTACTTTACCAGGGGTAGCATCGAAATCAATTTGGCTCACAGCCTCTGCTTCTTCCTCATATTTGAAGGAGACATTGTTGAATACGACATGACCTTCCACCTTATTGTTATCCAACACATAAGGAGTATCACTGTTTTGGATGTCGATATGGGAGTTTAACAGTTCCAATATGCGCTCGCCAGAAGACTTCGCTTGCGTATAGTTGTTAATATGAAACCCAATTCCCCACATCGGGCCGATGATATACCATATCATACTGAAAAATGCGACTAGTTCCCCGAGCGACAACTGTTTCTTTATTACCATCGTTCCACCTACAGTAAGAAGCAGAACCACACATAATAAGGATAGAAGCTCCATTACCGGAAAATATCCGCCCCACAGGTTTGCTGCGCGAAGCTGATTGTTTTTGTACGCCTCATTGCGGCTTGAGAATTTATCCACTTCGTGCTTTTCTCGCGCGAATGATTTTACCGTACGCATACCTGTTATGTTTTCTTGAACTGCTGTGTTCAGCTCACTAAACGTCTGACGCATTTCTTGAAAGGCAGGATGAATTTTGGCTTGGAACTTGGATACCGTAAATACCAGTATCGGCATCGTAACCATTGTAATCAAAGTGAGCTTCCAATTGAGTGACATCATCATCGCAGCTCCGAATACTACCATTAAGAACAAATTCAATAATTGCGCAAAGCCGAATCCAATAAACAATCGTATTCCTTCCAAATCAGCAGTTAGCCTTGACATTAAATCTCCAGTACGCGCTTTGTCATAGTACCGATAAGATAGCGTTTGCAACTTCTCATAAGAAGCATTTCGCATCTCATAGGCAACATGGTTAGCTACTCTCCCTCCTAAAAATCCGTGCAGAAACTGCATCGAACCTTTTAGCAACACGACGAGAACGACTGCTCCAGCCAACCAAGGGACCCAATGAAACTGTTCCTTTCCAATGACGTCATCGATAAGGATGCGCAGTAAGTTAGGATAAACAAGACCAAGCGCCGTTGCTACAACTAAGCATAACAGTGATCCCAGTATCATTTTCCTTTGTGACCAATAGTACGGACGTAATTGACCAAAAATATTCATGGCAACCTCCCTCCTCCTACTCCTGTGTTATGTATTATCGGAGTTTAACACCAGCTTGTAGCAACAGCAAAACGCGCATTATCGCAAATTTAAGCGGAATGTGCGATATTGAGAGATTTTGCATATATATACCCATATATTTCTTTTAATTCATTGTATTTTCTCAGATAATATCCATATTCCTTCGTTATGCACAAACTGCCCCGATATATCGGGGCAGTAGCTAGAGCCATTCATATCAAATAAATATAAGAATGACAGAAAACATATTTTTATACGCTCATTTCTCGCTGGTGATTCACTTGCTGAACTTGCTGAATCGCATCTTGAAGCACTTCTATCGAGATCGTATCGGACGTAACCGAGCGCAATCGATTATAGTGTGCGTGCCATACTTCTCTCGCTTCATTTTCTAGTTGACTGATTTCTTCGTGGAAGCAAGATGTTATATGCGAAATGAGCAGCTGTTGCATGTTGTGCACCTCAATCTTCATGGCCTCCATGCACATCACTTCTAAATGCTGCTTCAAGCTATCACGCCCACCCGCTTCAAAGAAATGCTTCGCGTTTTTATACCATTTACGCAGCTCTTTGACTTCCATTTGGAGTTGAGGCAGCTTGGCTTCCACATGAGGTGTAGTCCAAGAAGCCAATCGAGGCCACTCGTAAACATATCCTTCGAACCTAGCCATCATAAAGGAGGAAGCATCTCCAATATGCTGAACGATAAGCCGCTTCGCATGCTGTTCTAAGCGCAAGCTGGTAGCCAATACTTCATTCGTTAGCTCTACTTCCAGATGACGTCTCCAATCTTGGAATGCGAGCCGCAATGCCAAATCAAGGTCGGACTGATCAGCTCGCAATGATGCAGGATTGAAGGCATACGCAAATCCGTCATTGAAACGATATTGAATGCGCTGACGTACGTGATACAGCAGCTCTTCACATTCTTGCGTCATGGATCGGCTTTCATCGGTGTCGGCCAATAAACTCAATTGGTGTTCAACCTCAGACCAAGATTGAGCAATTTGTTGTTGCTGCTGTTCCCGATCTGCCGCATTAGATAACACTGCCCGCTCCAAAGCTTGAAGCTGCGCATGTGCACGCTGAATGTCAGCATAAGCTCGCTCCATACTCATTGCAGCTAGTTCATTCACTGCGAATGACATAAACCGCTCCTCAAACGCTTCAAAGCCAGCTGCTCGAATTTGGGCTCTATTGTCTGCCAATTTACCTTCAAGCGCACGCAAACTGGATACTGCATTCAATCTTGGCGAACGAATTCCAAATTCCAGCAACCTGCCTTCTACATAGGTCATAACACTTTCCAACTCGTCCTTACTTGCGGCGAGATCTGCTGCATTGACGATAAAGAACATTTTATCCATTTCGAATGCATCTTTAACTCGACCAAGCTGCGTTAGAAATTGTCGATCCGCCTGAGAGAATGCATGGTTATAATAAGTCACAAACAAGATCATGTCCGCATTTTTGATATACTCAAAGGCTACTCCTGTATGCCGCGCATTAATAGAATCTGCACCAGGGGTATCCACGAATACGAAACCTTGTCGTGTCCATTCACAGTCATACATATATTCAATATGTTCAACAAAAGCAGAACGAGATTCATCTGCTACATAAGACCGATATTCTGCTTCCTCAACAAGTATTTCTTTGCCTATATGCTCTTTAACATGAACATACCCTGTCGAAATAGCTTGAATAAAGCTGTAATGCGGGCGTCCAGAAGGATGCAGCATGTCAGGATTCCAACGCGATAATGAAGCGATAGCTTCTTCTAATGAATAATGAACTGCGTTAGCATCACCCATTTGTACCAAAGCATAGCGCATATCTTCCAAAAGTCGCTGTTCACTCTTCAATCGAATCAAGGCAGTACCATGAGGCCGCTCTGCGGTTGGTGCCGTGATTGTATTAATCGCTGCTGTCGTTGGATTAGGCGAAACAGGCAGGGCATTAGCACCAATAAGCGCGTTAGCAAACGATGATTTACCTGCACTAAATGCTCCAAACAACGCAACTGTAAAGCGGTTATTGGCGAGCCGCTCTGCTTTGTTGCGATAGTCAGCTGCGAGCGCGGTCATCGATTCGATACGTTCCAATTGCTTTGAAGTTGAGCGCAACGCTTCTACTGCAGCAGCAATACCGCTCCGCACGTTAGCTGGTTCCAATACCGAGTCAGCGGAAAGTGCTTCCCCCTCTGCACCATCAGCCTGTGGGTTCATCTCCGTGCTGACAGATGTAATATACATTTCATCTGTATTTGCCATCTGCTCTAACGCTTGATCCACACTACCCTGAGCCTGTTGCTCATCAAATTCATTCCGTCTCGCTTCGACTATCTTACAAGCTTGCTCCCTAACAGAATGAATTACGTGCTGAAGCGATTTCAAATCATCTTTTTCTTTATTATCTTTACTGTCATGATTCAGCTGAGCTTGCAGTTGATTCACGTTTAGCTTTACTTCGTTTAAACGAGCTTCCAATTGATGCAGTGCAGCGAGTTGCTGTTTCATATGTTCAAACTGACTCTCTTGCTGATGAATCAATCCAGAATCTCTGTCGCTTATTTGCTCAAATAATTGATCAGAGCCTGCGAGCACCGTGCGCCGTACTGCTGCCTTCATCTCTTCAGCACGAGATTGGCAGTAATTCATCGTGTACTCGCCGCTGCCTACAGAAGATTCCTGTACATGCTGTTTGAGCATATCAGTTGTAAATTGAGGAAGCTTATCCTCCAGCGTTTGAACCGATAGGCGCTCATCCACTCCTGCTTCACGAGCAAGCGTGCGATACATAGGCAACAAATGCGCATATACATGTGCACGCAGTTCCTCATTCCATTTTGCAGCAAGCTGCTCCAGACGGCGCTCCCGCTCCGCTTCTGTCTTTCCTGCAGTAAAGAGGAGTCCTACCTTGAAACCAGGCTTGCGACTGTCCAAATATTGTTGTGCTGCATCACGAAGCACAGCAGGAGTTAAGTTCGCGTCACGTAGAAGTCGTATTAGCGCTTGCATCCATTCACTTTGCTGTTTTGTGTTCTGACCTCGCAATTGCTCCAATTGGGATGCTGCGGCATCATACTCCCCTTGCAACGCCTGTACAGCTTCCTTGCCGCCAACTTGCTCTTCCCATTGCTCTCGTGCCTCTGCTATCGGCTGACTAGCCCACGCCTCATATTCTTTCACAATCTCTTGAGAGGCCCTTACAGCTCCAACTTGCACAAATGGTGCTCGATGTTCGACCAGCAAGCTGAGCGCCGTTTGCGCTGCCATCCACTCATTGCACGGATGCTCAGGCTGGCGCATCGAAACATAATAAATAGCTGCTGGAGCAATATTCCACGCTTGCAAAGCAGACTCTACACTATCACGGTAGCTTTTAAATGACAGCTCTTGTTCACGATGTTTATCAATTTGATTCACAATCCATATAAGCGGTTTGCCCGCGTCAGCAACTTTTTTGGCAAAAGTAAAATTCAACTCAGATTGCACATGATTATAGTCCGTCACATAAACGACAACATCAGCCAAGTGTAGAGCTGATTCTGTTGCTGCCCGGTGAGTGTCATCCGTAGAATCAACACCAGGCGTATCAAGCAATACAGCTCCCTGACGGAGCCACTCTACCTCTTCAAACAGAACAATCCGTTCGATCTGGTCTCCATCTCGGCAAGCAGCCTGCAGCTGCGCTAGAGGAATCTGCTCCGCGGAGGTTCCGCCCTCTGCATTATGGCGATATATCTCGGCACGACTTGTTCCATACCGCACCTCAACAATATTGGCACTTGTCGGTATCGGACTGGACGGAAGCAATGCTCGACCACTTAGCCGGTTAATTACGGTTGACTTGCCTGCTGAGAAATGACCACACATCGCAATGTATAAAGATTGCTCCCGCCATTTAGCAGCTACTTCTTTCATTTTAGATGATCCAGCAGAATTTCCAGCTGCCTCTAACTGAACAGCTAGCTCTTCCAATTGTTTATCGAAGCTTATTGAATCTGTACCTGAATGTACTACGGATTGAAGCGTTTCTGAGATGCGATCCCTGTTATGCACAATACCCATTCCCCCATCTATAAGCTCCATGACTTTTAGCAAGACATGGTAAATCGATTTTTTGCATGAAAAAACCGAGTATGCTCGGCTTTTCATGTTGCCTACAAACTCGGTTATTAGTGTACCATATTTTGTTCTTCAGGGAGAAGAATTTCAAACTGTTTAGCATGCTGTAGAATAATAATGCCTTGATGCTTGTCGCGCATGACAACTACATTATTTTTCTGCTTCATCCGATCCACATATTGTTCAGGCACACTGCCTGCTCCATACACCGTTACGCCGTCCACTTCGATTTCCTCATCGTCTTGGACAGGTTGTTCCAGCAACTTCAAGTATATATCCGAGAATTGTTCGAAGCTATCCGTATATACTGAGATGCACTTCATTTCGATCGCCACCTATCCGTGTAAATAGTATATTACTCATTCTTTCTTCATTTAGCTGCTTTCATACGCCTTTTGCCAAATTTACATATCTCTAGCAACGGACATACTTCACAGCGCGGGGACTGAGCTTTGCAGTGATATCTTCCAAAAAAAATAAGTCTATGATGCGTATCCGTCCATTCCTGCTTCGGGATTTTTCGCATAAGTTTCTTTTCAACTTCCAACACACTATCTTCATCATTAGCAAGGCCTAAGCGCTTAGATACACGCTCAACATGTGTGTCAACTGCAATCGCAGGCACACCGAAAGCATTCGAGACTACGACATTCGCAGTCTTACGCCCTACTCCTGGCAATGTTGTTAATTGGTCGTGCTGACGCGGAACTTCACCATCATAACTCTCTAGTAGCATATGGCACAGTTTCTGAATGTTCTTCGCTTTATTTCGAAATAATCCAATTCGTCTAATATCCTGTTCCAATTCATCTAGAGGCACTGCAATATAGTCTTCTGGTCGCTTGTATTTGCGGAACAAATCAATCGTGACCTTGTTGACCATCTCATCGGTACATTGCGCAGAGAGCAAAACCGCAATCGTCAACTCAAATGGATTGGAATGAGTTAATTCACAATGCGCATCCGGGAACATTTCCCCAAACGTATCCAATATGCGGCGCACACGTGCGCTGGTAGCCATTTAAATCCCTCTCTTCTTTTCTTACCCAAGAATATATTATATCATGCTACAAGCTCTTATGGCTAGTAAATGTCGCATAACGTCAATAAAAAGTCAAAAGAACTTGGCCTATGATGACCAAGCTCTTTCGTCCGTTAAACTAGTTTTTCTCTACTTCAACGACTTTGCCATTCATAAGATAAATTGTAATACTATCACCATTTTTAAATGAAGACCAATTTAGTGTCTGACCTTTACTATGAACAAGCGCTTCTGGCAAAACAACGAGGCGAGGCTGCGTACCGCTCACGCTGGAACGTTGTACAAACAATTCCTTCGTATTCGCATCATATTTCCAGAAGTTATGCTTCTCACCTTGCATCACTTTCAAGACGGTAGCATTATTGGCGTCTTTACGAATCTCGATACGTTCTCCCACTTGTAACGCCGATGGATTATTAGTTGTCGTACCATTGGCTGCAATTATGGTCACACCATTATTTATTGGATGAGTGGACGTTTGACCTTTGTAATCTTTGACCGTAACGATGCCTGCATTCACATCAACTGATTCAACACGACCTGTATTTACTGCTACTTTGCGCAATTCTACCAAGCTGCGTCCATTAAAGACGGCATTGACAACGTCATCTGTACGCAAGTCAGATACGGAAAGCTTTTCATTGTTTAATCCGTATACTGGAACCGACAATACAGAATGCTCCTCAACCTGTCGACTTGTATCACGTAATGTTACGCGACCTGTGGATGTATTTGCCGCTGCTACTTCGAACTGCTTGTAGGAACGCACCGACATAGACATCGCACTCGACTGATCTTGCGACAATACGACAGTCACTTCATTTCCAGGTTTAACGTCAGCTAACGTCGCTCCACTTTTTCCGTATACATCAACAACGAATAAGTTAGTCGAGTATGGAAGCGTAATGATCTGCTCGTTAGCAAGCTTCAATGTAATAGTACGAGAAGATGTGCTGACATTGACAATCGTGCCTTCGTATTTATGAGCAAATGACACAAGAAGCACTTTGTCGCCAGTAAACTGAATGTTTACTTTGCGCTTGCCATTCAACATTGGAATAACAGCTGCTCCAATAATGCTATTACCATCCAACTCATATTTCGTATCATCCGTTAAATAGAAGCTCTTAACACCGATATTGTCGGCAATAACCGTCAGTAATTTTTTCTCAGCATTATAGTATTCTACCTGAGCACCGATAAGCGTCTCTACTTTACGACTAAGTACCTCAATACGAGTAACCTTATCTTCACCGTCAATTGTTAATTTAACACGGTCTCCATACTCTCCAGCAAGCAAGTTATCCACACTTGTTTGCTTCATACCATTAATGACAACTTCAACATTGCGAGCGATCATCTTCGCTTCCAGCCTATTGTCGTCCTTCAAAATGGTAATGCTCGTCTTAGCTGGCCCCATCGCTTGAATCTTACCGTCAATCGTATAGGAAGGCGAACTATTTAACGTGATTCCAGTAATGACACTATTTTTAACTGTATACGTAATCGGATCGTTCACTTTCAAATCTTCAAACTTAAACAGCTGATTCGCATAACTAACGACAGCCTGCTCATCTACTCGGAACGTTTCGCTTGCACCATTTTCAAGCTTAACCGTCACATTGCGAGTTGTTTTATTAATTTCAGTAATTGTACCTTTAGCAGACTTATTGACAGGACCTGATTTGACTTGAATTTCAAGCACACGACGATCTTCAGAGAACGTTTCACGCATAAGAGTCAATTCTAAATCCGCTGTCAGTTTGTCCACTGTGATTGTATTTCCGCTCGCATCTTTCAAGATCGTGTTTTGCTCATATTTTACCTGTTGCAAGTCTTCGCTTCCTGCTACTTTCAAATAGAGCTTATTCTCAGATGGCACCACATATTTCAACGTAGCTTGTACATTTTCCACTTGAGGCGCTGCATCTAGCAATTCTACATAAGCTGCATTGTTAGCTTCTCCGATAACACGAACTTTTGTATAAGCTGGAATATCTTTAGGCGCAATAGGCTTAGCATTGCTATAATATACCGTTTTCGCATCGACACGATAGTTAACCCATTGATTGTCTTGATTAAACAAACGAATGGAGTTATCTGTGATACCACCAGAAATACCATGGTATTCATTTGCATATTGAATATCAAGAACGCTCTCACCACGACTGAAGAAAGAGGCGATTTGCGCACGAGTTACTATATCTTTCGGAAGGAAGCGATTTTTGTCCATACCATTCGCAAGCTTTAAATGTGTGGCCACATTCACATAGCCCAGCGCATTAGCAGAAATATCACCGTTATCTGCAAATGTTGTTGCTTGTTTCATCGCTTCTTGAGCATCAGTATCTTTACCCATTGCTCGAACAAGGATTTTAGTAACCCATTCACGTGTAGCTTTTTGCTCCCCCCAAGTTCCTTTTGCTTTCGGGTCAAGCGCTGCTACTTCCTCGGTCTTATTAATCAATCCCTTTTGAATTGCCAATGCTGCATACGGCTTAAAATGATTACCTACTTTAATACCTTCTGGGAGCACAACCTCATCAGCATTCGGCAGCTCACTCTTCACATTCATATATTGAAGTGCTATCGTAATTGCTTCTTGTTGGGTAACAGGATCATCCGGACGGAACTTGCCATTATATCCTTTCAAAATACCAAGTGCTGCTAGTTTATGTATATGAGCTTCACCCCAATGCCCAGACTTCAAGTCTGAAAACATGGGACTGAAACCAGTCGTATTTGCTTTAGTCGCAGTTGAAGTAGCCTCAGCTGCAAATGCTGCAGGAACGGTTGACATCGTTAACGATAAAGCCAGTATCGCACTTGTAGCAATGCGGATTGGCTTACGAGTTTGATTTACCATGACGCATCTCCTTAATCACCTAATTATCTAAAATCGTCCAAATGTGTACTTATTCGACAACAACAGGGGCATCTCCTGCCCCTGTTGTTGATTGTCATACTTATTTAACTATCTATTAAACATCACTCTACGGTCGCTTGATTGGGTGTTCCAATGTCACATGCCCCATCAAACTCTCTGTTGCTTGACCATCTACTAAAATATCAATGGCTTTAACATCTTCAAACTGGAACAAGGTTTGTGTCAAAGCATCAAGAGCAAATTGCTCTCCGCCTGAACCAAGGTTTGCTCCTTCAGGGATATGAATGTCAATTGTTAATGTACCGTTATCGAACTTGTGAGACTTGAATTGAATTTGCTCCCACAATGCATACGTATTAGGCACGTCCGTTTTTTGCAATGCCGCTAATACAGCGTCAAATCTTTCCTTGTCATTCGTATAAGAGAACGATTTATCGTATGATTTCAATTCCATCAACTGATCATCAGAAATATATACTTTAATCGTCTGTTCTTTTTTCTCTGGTTTCGGTGTTTCCTCTGGCTTCTGCTCAGGCTGTACAGGAGTCTTCTCACCAGGTGTTGGTGTAGGATTCTGACCTGTCGTCGCTGGCGGTTCTGCCGGAGCAGGTGCAGTCGACTGATTGCCACAAGCAGATACAATACTCATTGCGAGCACTAGTGTAGCTAGAATGATCCATTTCCCACGTTTCATATAACATGACCTCCTTCTATACCATAATAAACGTTTCAACATATGCTCAGGTTGCAAATTTATTAAGAAGAACTATTTTACATTGAGATAATCTTTAATACCCTTAACAATTTGCCCTGCCACTCGGTTTTGGAATTCGGCGCTGAACATCTTCTGCTCATCGCTTACATTCGTCAGGAAGCCAAGCTCTAGCAATATACCAGGCATTGTCGTGTTGCGAATAACATGGAAGTTACCTTTCTTTACGCCGCGATCACGCATATCCGCACCATTCATGATGTGTTTATGCATCACCTCAGCAAAAGCTTTGCTTTCTGGACGATAATAGTACGTCTCGACACCATTTACACTAGGAACGGCGATACTGTTGCCATGGAATGAAATGAATAAGTCAGCTTTTAGATCATTTGCAATCTTAACGCGATCCTTAAGCTCAAGGAATCTATCCTCTTCACGAGTCATTACCACATGGAAACGACTGTCCTTGCGAAGGATCTCTGCTGTCTTCTTCGCCATTTGCAAGTTGAAATCCTTCTCGTAACGTTTCTTGACACTTACAGCACCCGAATCATGCGCCCCGTGCCCTGCATCAAGTACGACCACATACTTGCCATCTGGACGTGTTGGTTTCGAAGGATCAACTGGCGGTTTCACAGAGCCGCCATCGCCACCATTTGTTCCTCCACCGTTATTATTACCTTGACCTGTATCATGCTCAAGAGTTATCGATACCAAACCTTGAGCAGATGTGCTCACGCGATAACTAAGAGCTTGTGTCGCATCAATGACAAAGCGAACCGTGTTCGGAGAATTGCTGAAGAGCGAGAATCGAACTTGCTTCACATCTGGATAATCGGAGATTGAGAATGTGCCTTGTCCCATATGATCCTCGAACCCAAACTTCTCCCTAAACTGTTCTGAAAAGTTTGCTTTAGGAAAGTCTATAACGATGCGCTCTGGATTACTCATCGTCATAATCTTAGGTGTAACTTCTCGATCCAGAGCAACATGTAACGTGTTCTCATAGAAATTCATATCAATGACTTCAGTATCATTTGAGCCCGGTTTACCAGTCGAAGTGCCATCTTCGCCTTCACCTGGACTCGTTGGAGGTTCAGGAACTTCACTGCCACTTCCATCAGAGGTGAACAAATACACGGACTTCGTTTCGTGTTCCCAATCAACTACTAATCCAAACGTTTCACCAATAAACCGAAGCGGAACTAGGGTTGTCCCATTTACAGCCTTAGGAGCTACAGCAAGGTCAATCACTTGACCATTCACATATCCCTTTTTATGACCAATTTCCAAAGTAATATCTTTGTAGTTGTCAGAGATACGGACCTTCTGCTCCTTTCCACCTTCCCAATTGACACGGTAACCCAACTCTTCTGATACAATACGAATAGGAACCATTACCACGCCATTAATGATTTGAATCGATTCTGTCGTATGTAAGGAACTCCCATTCAAGTACAAACTTGGCGCTGCTTGCGCCTGTGTCCAGCTAGGAAATACTAGACACATTACCATAACCAAGAACAAACTAACACATAACTTTCTTTCTCGCTGCATCTTCACCTCTACATCCTTTCAGGTTGTTCTGTCTCTTTGAACTTATGAGAACAATTTCAAAGATACAGACGTAAGCTTAGACGTGAAATAATGCAAAAAGTTGCGAGAATTTAATAAGTGGTATTATCATACAACTCACTAGATTTCATTGTTAAATGCTGGTTTGTGATCCAAGCGTTAGGATCACGTTCTGTAATGAATATCGTATTTTAACCTGCATATAATGCAAACATCGTCCTCAGTCTCTCCACATCGAATGGATTAACATTTTTCAATAGTTCATCCATAACAATAATAGAAGGCGCACCTAAAAAAGCCTGCACCAAAATAACCCGCCGCTGCATGACTACGGATAAGCTATTCATTCTACGCCTTCTTATATCAACTAAACGGAATAATCTTATTCTTCAATTTCTTGTGCTTCCCATCATTCTTGCAACCCAATCCGTCATCGCGATCATCCTCTAATGAGGGAATTCAGTCCAATAATCATTAATATCCGATTGTAGATGCACTTCAATTTTCTGACCTTTTTCCATCCTATGTCCAATTATTAATACAAGGCTTCCTTTTCCTTTAGCGGAAATCGCCCAGCTGTATAGTTCATTTTCTACAGTGATTGTTCTAGATCCTTTTTTACTTAATGTCACCTGCTCACCCTCTGCCAATAGCATCTTCAAATGCTCGGATACAGGACCCACCCTTTGTGTTATCCAGAACTGCAAATACGATTTCATCAAATAACTTGCTGTAGCCTTCATCTTCGAGCAGTTCTTTCCACCATCCAGCCACCTCAACTGGATTGTTGCTGAATACACCACAGCCGTACGCTCCAAGAATCAAGTATTTATCTCCTCTGTTCGCGAAAATAGCCAAAGCAAGACGCATCCGATTCTTCATCACCCGCTTAGCTTCGTTGCTATCTTCGCCTTTTAATAACACTTGTCCGTAGTTAACGGCAGGCAGTGTCAATACAGAAGCTGTTACCGGCTGCTCCAGCAATTTAAACCGCTCATCTCGAAAAAATACAGCATCGGGAGAATAGATAGCATAGTCGGTATACATCATTGTATTGCAAGCACGGTTAGCCAAATAATACTCCTCATTACGTAGTTGAGTTCGATATAGGCCACTGGAAGCAGCCAGACTCTCCTCCTGCGCCATAGCACCGTTCAGGAATCCACCCCCAGGATTCTTCGCACTTGCGAAGTTAAGTACCCCCACTCCACTAATCCCTCTGTTAGCAAAGTCTAGTATGGATTTTACCGTAGCCTCTCTAGCAACACGCTGTTCCGCTCGTTTCCCTTCTGCCAGAGGTTCACAACCACGCACCATTGTCATTCCCTGCTCGGGTGTGATAAGAATACTGTTATCCTCTGAATATTTCTGCAGACTAGAGAACTCTACCTTCTGTCCCTTTATTTCATAATATCCCTGCTTCATATAACGAAGCGTATCCTGTGCAATTTGCTTGCGACTCATTTTACTCCCCTTCCTTCTCTAATAACTGATCCCTCACCTTAGTCAAAGCAAACCCTAGTAAGTTCGTTCCTCTCCATTTCATTGGGTTGTTTACGGCGGGATCTCCTTGAACCATTCCAATACCCCAAATCCGATCCGTCGGACTAGCTTCTACCAATATTCTATTTTTCGTCGTTTTCAAATAACGCCACAGCTCTAAATTTTGTGAGAACTTTGCATAGTTGCCCCGCTTTACAATGTCATAACAGTTACGATCCCATATATCCTTATCGAAGTTTCTTACCGCACGGCCGTAGGCTTTCATTTCCTTTGGGTGCTTAGCATTCATAATCTTCTCCAGCATTTCATCATCGTGAAACAACCTTGCCTTCTCGGCCATCATGAACTGCTCGGTACAGCTGTATGACAGGCCATCGACAGTGAACGAACACTTCCGCCACTGACTGAAGCAGCTTTGATTGATACTGCCGTTAGCAGGAGCCCTATGTCCCCAGAAAAATAAATACTTATATTTATTGCCCGCCTGATAGGACTTCTGCAGCTCTTCTAAAGAGTAAATCATTTTATCCCCTCACGATTTCTCCGGAACAACCGTGATGGACGGTGCCCGGCATTTTCGGTATAGTGATCCGTTTCTTCCACGAGATGAGCGACTTTACGGCGAAATGCCGCCTTCAGCAATTCTTTGTCTAGAATTACCTCATACACTTGCTGCAAGTTCGTTAAGGTGAACAGCTTCGGCATTAGATGCAGCGCAATATCCGTATACTCTACCTTCCCCCGCAGACGCTCAATGGCATAACTAATGATTTTGGCATGATCGAAAGCCAAGCCTTCATTCGAGACAATTGTATATTCCATAGCAGATGCAGCTTCCGTCGATGTCATCGTGCACTCCACCACGGATGTTAGCGTCACATCATGACCAGTAAGCTTTAACTCATACTGCTTCGTCTTAATAAATCCATCATCCAAAAGCTCCTTCTGCTCCTTCAATAAACGGAATTTTACGCTGAACCATGAAGCTTTATCTGCATCGTCCCCAGCCTTAACCTGTACCTTTGAGCTATCTATAAGCGCCATATAGGAACAGCTCATAACCCATGTACGCGGATCACGCCCCGGCTCGCTGAATGTGTACAATTGCTCCAAGTAGACATTGTCCACATTCGTCTCTTCCTTCAATTCACGCAGCGCTGCCTGTTCCGTCGTCTCCGTAGGACGAACAAAGCCACCTGGCAGTGCCCATTTGCCCAGATAAGGATGCCCGCCACGCTGAATAAGCAAGATTCGCAGCTCTTTCTTCGGCAGCTTGCGGTAGTTACTCTCTTCTGAGTCCGTAACGGTGAAAATCGCCATATCCGTCGCAACAGAGGGGCGTTCATAATCACCCGCTCGGTATTGCTTCAAAAACTCTTGCTCGGTAAATCCGTTCATATCCCTTTGTTCCATATCGCCACCACCTGTTAGTATCTTTTAGTTATTATCAATTTGTTAATATCAAAATACACGATTATCCACATCTTGTAAAGGCTAATTCTCTTACTTCAATAAATCTTCAACGTAAAATAACAATGGTTCTACAGAATCTCCAATCCTAACAGGGTCACTTCACTTATAAGTCTCGCAGCTTCAACCATAGATAATTGAGCCACTGAAGTCACCTTGTTGTTATCTAATTCTGAATAGATTAAACTCTCCATATAGTTGAACAGTACACATGAGCACTCTCTTTGTCGGCCTTTCATCAACAACTCGAAAGCACCTTCTATAACTCGCTCCTCAATTAATGGAGATGATGATATAAACAAAAAAACCGCATTTTATGCGGTTTTTAATGTCCCTATGTTCTTGTCACCCAAAATTAAGCTTGAACAGGATAAGCCAAACGAGCTTGATGCGATTCTTCATATGCCCCAATCTTGTCATCGTGCTTCAGCGTCAAACCGATATCATCCAAGCCTTGCAGCAAAAATTGACGACGATGCTCATCTAGATCAAAGGAATAAGAAAGACCATACTCATCTGCAATCGACTTGTTTTCCAAATCGACTTGTAGTTGATAGCCTTCATGCTTATCCGCACGTTGGAATAACTCCTCTACCTGTTCCTCTGAAAGCTTAATAGGAAGAATACCATTTTTGAAGCAGTTGTTATAAAAAATATCTGCAAACGATGGTGCAATTACACAACGGAATCCGAAATCCAAAATCGCCCATGGAGCATGCTCACGTGAAGAACCACATCCAAAGTTTGCTCTCGACAGCAACACCGATGCGCCTTGATAGCGTGGTTTATTCAGATTAAACGATTCAATCGTATTTCCTTGCTCATCAAATCTCCACTCAAAGAACAAGAATTGGCCGAAGCCGCTGCGTTCAATTCGCTTCAGAAATTGCTTAGGGATAATAGCATCTGTATCAACATTGACTCGGTCTACAGGAGCAACGAGCCCTGTTAGTTTCATAAATGGTTGCATCTGTTCGTCCTCCTCTACTAGTTCAACACTTCTGCTTTGAATTCCCAACTACGTACATCAAAGAAGCGACCCTTAATCGCAGCAGCTGCTGCCATCGCTGGGGATACAAGATGCGTACGTCCACCACGACCTTGACGACCTTCAAAGTTACGGTTCGACGTGGATGCGCAACGCTGACCTGGCTGAAGCACGTCAGGGTTCATCGCCAAGCACATACTGCAACCCGCTTCACGCCATTCAAATCCTGCTTCCGTAAAGATACGGTCAAGACCTTCACGTTCCGCCTGCATTTTAACGCGTCCTGAGCCTGGTACAACGATTGCAGTTACGCGATCACTAACCGTATGACCTTTAGCCACAGCAGCAGCCGCACGTAAGTCTTCTATACGTCCATTTGTACATGATCCGATGAATACATAATCAATTTCAATATCTGTCATTGGTGTACCTGGCGTAAGCGCCATATATTCCAAAGCCTTCTCAGATGCTTTACGCTCGTTCTCTGTCTCAAAGTCAGCAGGGTTTGGAACAGCAGCAGTAATGTCTGTACCCATACCTGGACTCGTTCCCCAAGTTACTTGCGGAATCAACGATTCAACATCGAACTCGATGACAACATCATAATAAGCTCCCTCGTCGGTTACAAAATGTCTCCAGCGCTCAACTGCTGCATCGTAAGCCTCGTCTTGCGGCACATATTGACGACCACGCAAATAATTGAAAGTTGTCTCATCTGGCGCAATAAGACCAGCGCGCGCGCCGCCCTCAATGGACATGTTGCAAACCGTCATACGCTCTTCCATCGTAAGCTCACGAATGGCATCACCTGTATATTCAATGACGTATCCAGTCGCAAAGTCTGTTCCGTATTTAGCAATAACTCCGAGAATCATATCCTTAGCCGTTACACCTGCATTGCGCTTGCCTACAAAGCGAATTTCCATCGTCTTTGACGTAGCTTGCTGTAAGCATTGCGTTGCCAATACGTGCTCCACTTCGCTCGTTCCGATACCAAACGCCAACGCACCAAAAGCACCGTGCGTAGAAGTATGACTGTCGCCACAAACGATGGTCTTGCCAGGATGCGTCAAACCAATCTCAGGTCCCATTACGTGAACAACACCTTGATCAATGTCATTCAAGTCAAACAAACGGACGCCGAAATCAGCACAGTTCTGTGAAAGAGTATCAATTTGCTGCTTGGAAATTGGGTCTGTAATGTTGAAACGATCTTTCGTTGGAACGTTATGATCCATCGTCGCATAAGTCAAGTCTGGACGACGAACTGGGCGACCACTCAAACGCAATCCTTCAAATGCTTGCGGGGAAGTAACCTCATGAACGAGATGCAAGTCGATATATAGAATGCTAGGCTTTCCTGTTTCTTGTACAATGACATGCTGATCCCAAATTTTCTCGTATAGCGTCTTCTTTGACATGTTTCCTCACCTCATCAAGTGATATGCAGCTTTTTTCTCTTTACGTTTATCTGTGAATCAGATGCGTTCGTCCCGCATTGACTACACCAATCTATTTATCTTGGGACTCAATATACCATTTCCTTCTTAATTGTTCCAAGATATAATATCTATAATATTGATAGGTTTAGGCTATAAAGAGGAGGACTCACGGTGGAAATAAGACAATTACAATACGCCATCCAAATTGCGGAGGAGCGTAATTTCTCACGCGCAGCGGAAAAACTTCATATTGCGCAGCCTTCATTGAGTCAACAACTATCTAAGCTCGAGAAGGAAATAGGCGTCCTACTGTTCCAACGGACGACCAATTCCGTAGAGCTCACACATGCTGGAACGGTATTCGTTGAACGTGCGCAAGCGATTATTGACTCCTTGGAGCAGCTCAAAAAAGAAATGTTTGATATTTCACAAACGAAAGCCGGAAAGGTCACGATAGGCACGATGCCTATTACAGGCTCTCATCTGCTACCGCATGTGCTTCCATCTTTCCATCGAAGATATCCTGATATTGAACTAGTACTTACAGAGGAACCTTCGACTTCCAATCTAGTGAAATTGACAGCACAAGGAAAAAATGACCTTTGCTTGCTATCGCTTCCCTTGTCGGATCCATCACTCGAATATGAACCTATATTGGAAGAAGAAATCGTACTTGCCGTACCGAGAAATCACCGATTAGCTACGGCGACTATTTCTGAATCATCAACGGGAATACCACTTGCAGATGTTAAAGATGAGCCTTTTATCTTTTTAAAGCGAGGACAAGGTTTTCGACAGATTACGATGGATTTATGCAGTCAAGCTGGCTTCGAGCCGCAGATCGTGTTCGAGAGCAGCAATATTGAAACCGTGCAATCTCTAGTGGCTACCGGAATGGGCGTCGCGCTTGTTCCGGCTTTCATTGCGACAGCACCACGTAGTGAGTTCGTTCCGCAATACGTCGCACTTGAAGGACAGCCTTCTCGTACGCTCGTACTTGCCTATCGGAGCGGCAGATATATGTCTAAGGCAGCAGAAGCATTTAAGGAAACGCTGCAAGATACGTTGAGCGCTCAATTTAGCAGTCGTGTTCGCGCAGCTACAACGAATACCTATAAGCCATAAAGCAACTTTAGACGATTCCAGCATGTTTTTTCTCTACAAATCAGTGATATAGTCGCGTATTCTTATTCAACATCACTTTTCTATATAAACGACTATATACGCAACTACCTGAGGAAAGGCTCTCCCTCCCTCAGGTAGTTTAAAGTTGAAACGGTGGCTGTGTTCGTTAACCTTGCTACGAATTAGCTTGCCCACCTATATTTTAGCTGTAAGTGATTATGTCTACTTTTGCAATCGATATAGACTTTCACGTCTATCCTCGAACACTGGAATACGGCTGCGGACCTCTTGTACCAATGAAATCGTGAGTTCGCCATGAACGAAACGCTCCTGGTCATCTCCTTCTGCAATCAGCTCACCCCACGGATCAATAATCGTGGAATGACCGAAGAAAGAAGTTGGCTTGCCATCCGACCCGATACTCGTCCCCATCCGATTGCAGGCAACTACATACATTTGGTTCTCAATCGCACGTGCTGTCAGCAAGGTTTTCCAATGATGAAGACGCGGATTAGGCCACTGAGCAGGGACAAATAGTACTTCAATATGCTGTAAAGCCAAGCTGCGGATATATTCTGGGAAACGTAAATCATAGCAAATGATAATACCGCACTTTACTCCATCTAATTCGAATATACCTAGCTCATCCCCGCTATGTAAGTAAACATGTTCATCCATTAATTTGAATAAATGTGCTTTATCATAGGAATGAACCAATTTGCCCTCTTTGTTAACAATGTAAGACCGATTACGAATTTGTCCGTCTTCTTTTATTGCTACAGATCCCCCAACAATATGAACACGATGCAAGGATGCCAATTCTGATAACAGCTTCAATGTTTGCTTTCCACCCTCGTCTGCCAACTCATGCACACGGTCAAGCGCATAGCCTGTATTCCACATTTCAGGAAGAACAATAACATCAGGCTGATGAGCTGCAACTGACGCTTCAATCTGCTTTATTACTTCGTCAACATTGCGTTCTGGCTCCCCAATTCGAATATTCATTTGAATGGCGCATACGTTCCACGTCTTGTTCATCGACGACCCTCCAAAATGTGTAGTTTCTACCATCATACCCTTTCATGGAAACACGTCAAGGTGGGTACAGTAAGGAAAGCAGTTTCCAAGTACAATTTGATGTTTTTTGGATGTTTTCGCCACTAGCCACTATAGATCTATTGTTAGGAGTTGACGTATGAATTTTTCAGCTACGCAAGTCAAACTTTTACGCAACATATGCGCCTTACTATGCGCTGTCCTGCTTGTCATCATGCCGAATGTCGCTGGTGCGATTCCAAAAAATCAGCACACGATGCAGACATCAGTTGCTGCTCCTGCTGTCTCACCTGAAGGGGCATCTCAACCTCTTCCGCAAGTTCAACTATTTGATATGCAGCAAGAACGGATCGTAAAGACATTGCCTAACACGCCTGCCGTTCAAGCAGAAGCAGCAAAATGGCTTCAATCAGTTACAGGCCTATCGCCACAATTAAATATAGGAAGCAAGTGCGGCTACATCGTCCGCATCGCACTAGCTAATCCATTCCAGGTGAAACTACCTAGGATTGATTTTCAAACAAATGATGTGTTTCTTATTTATTGTCCTGACAAGAAGCCTTTGTTACTCGTATTTACACCTGAGCGGAAACCGTTTCTACTCGAATTTAAACATAATGTCCAACCATTTATGGAAGAGCTGATGAAGCCGATGCTTCCGGGAGCAGAACAACAATAATGGTTATAATGAACAGCTTCAAAATTGGGGTTTGCTAATTTGATCAAAAAGGCTGTACACACTAGGAAAAACATGCTAAATTATCGACTTAAGGCAAGTATTATAAGCCTTATCGCTGAAGCTAACATTGCACATTTACGTGCATAAGCATGGCATGTCAAATCATATTCCGGAGTGTGAGAGAAAGAATGACCATGAGCTCTAAAAGTTCCTTTCCTATCGTTCCTGCGTCGCGCATGCAGCATTTGCCGACGCAGTTTTTTGCACAGTTGGTTAAAAAAGCGAATGCACGCATGTCTGAAGGCCATGATGTCATTAATCTAGGGCAAGGCAATCCTGACCTTCCCACGCCTGATCATATTGTTCAAGCAATGAAGACAGCGGTAGAGAAGCCTATTTATCATCGCTACCCACCGTTCAGTGGCTTTTCTTTTTTGAAAGAAGCTGTTGCTAAACGATACCTCGAAGATTATCAAGTTAAACTTGATCCTGAGACTGAAGTAGCCGTTTTATTTGGTGGAAAGACAGGGCTTGTAGAAATTAGTCAAATTCTACTCAATCCAGGCGATGTATGTTTAGTGCCCGATCCAGGGTACCCAGATTATTGGTCTGGCGTAGCCTTAGCTGGAGCTGAAATGGCTATGATGCCATTAACAGAAGCCAATGACTTCTTGCCAGATTATGATGCAATCTCAAGCGATGCATTAAAGCGGGCTAAGTTGATGTTTTTGAACTACCCAAACAATCCGACATCAGCGATTGCAAATGCAGCCTTTTATGAACAAACCGTGGAGTTTGCTCAACGCAACCAAATTGTTGTGGCGAGTGACTTTGCTTATGGTGCAATCGGCTTTGATGGTCATACACCAATTAGCTTCCTTCAAACACCTGGTGCAAAAGAAGTCGGTATTGAATTCTACACCATGTCCAAAACGTATAACATGGCTGGATGGCGTGTAGCATTTGCTGTCGGTAATGCAGAACTCATTAGACTAATCAACCTAATGCAAGATCATATGTATGTCAGCTTGTTCGGAGCTGTTCAAGATGCTGCTGCTGCTGCTCTTAGCGGATCACAACAATGCGTAGATGATCTTGTACACACGTATGAAACGCGCCGCAATACGCTTTTCGATGCGATGAAATCAATAGGTTGGGAAGTTACACCATCACCGGGTTCCTTTTTTGCATGGCTGCCTGTACCTTCTGGCTATAGTTCTGCTGCCTTTGCCGATTTATTGCTGGAACAAGCAAATGTCGTTGTAGCTCCTGGTATTGGCTTTGGTACACATGGCGAAGGATATGTACGCCTCGGCCTACTCGCTGATCATTCACGCTTACAGGAAGCTATCGACCGTATAGGCAAACTAAATTTATTTGGTTAATGAAACGATAATTTCTGCATGAATCATATATTTTTTGATGCTGACCAATCTTAATATTGTTAGCTCTAATCGCGCAAACTGATTATAATCACGATGCAGACATTTCACTCCTTTACAGCGATGTAATCTCATGGTAAACTACTGAGAAATTAAAGCAGTGGAAAGTGCAAGTAATCTAATCTTGAAACGCGATGACAGGACCAGTACACGAGCATAGGCACGATTAGAGAGCGGGAGCCACCGGCTGAAAGCCCCGCCGTAGCCCCTCGTCGAAACCTACCCTTGAGCGGTCAGCATGGATTCCTATCGCAATGGCAATACGCCATCTCATGTGGAGTGACATGTATGCGATAAGTCCTGACCTGAACGGAACTCCTCCGTTATTGGATAAAGCAGGAAGATTTCCGGTTTGTTATTTAGACTACATAACATTCGGTTTCTTCAACTAAGGTGGTACCGCGGAAGCCAAGACTTTCGTCCTTTATTGGACGAGAGTCTTTTTTGTTTTCTAGTGGCAGATGTCGCAGATTCTTGAATGACATCCGGATACTACTACCTCTGCTCAGGTAACGCGTCAGATCAGATGTAGATAGCTTGTACCTATTCCTTGCCAACCTAAAGAATTATTGAAGGTGAATCCGATGAATCAACGTATTGTCGTCAAAATAGGCAGCAGCTCATTAACGTCCGAACAAGGCGGATTGGATCGCAGCAAAATTGCCTTCTTTGCCAATGAGCTCCTTTCCATCATAGCGAATGGACACCAAATCGTTCTTGTCACATCCGGTGCAGTTGCAGCAGGGTTTACACGAATCGGCTACAGTACTCGTCCAAAACAACTTCACGAGAAGCAGGCAGCTGCTGCTGTCGGTCAAGCGCTTCTCATGCAAGCGTATCAAGAACAATTTAATTCACAAGGCGTTACTGCCGCACAAATTTTACTTACGAGACAGGACTTTGCGAATCGTAAACGCGGGCATAATGCATGGATGACCATTGAAGAGCTAATCAAACAAGGCGTCATTCCTATCGTCAACGAAAATGATACCGTTTCTGTGGATGAGCTGAAGTTCGGTGATAATGATACATTGTCAGCACTTGTGGCTAATCTCGTACATGCAAACCAGCTCGTTATTATTACAGATACAGATGGACTATATACAGCAGACCCACGCAAGGATTCGAATGCTAAAAAGTTTGAACATATTGAAATGATCACTGAAGAAATCTATAGCTATGCTGGTGGCGCTGGAAGCACAGTCGGTACAGGCGGAATGCGCTCTAAATTGGATGCTGCTAAAATCGCAATGCGAGGCGGTGTTAAAGCATTCGTTGGAAGCGTTCAACAAGATGGTGATTTGAGGCGCGCGGTAGAGGGAGTCGGTACAGGCACATACTTTGCAACAAAGCAAAATGGCCTCCCTGTTAAGAAACAATGGCTCGGCTTCCACTCTACTCCGCTCGGAACGATTGTCGTCGATGGAGGTGCAGAGCAAGCACTGCTAGGAAAAGGCTCCAGCTTGCTCCCTGTAGGCGTCCATCTCGTTCAAGGAGACTTTCACGCAGGGGATGTTGTTGAAGTAACCGGAATCGACGGTAAAGTCATTGGTCGTGGAATCGTCAATTATGAACATGACCAACTCATGCAAGTTGCTGGCTGCACAACTGCTGATGTATTAAAAAAACTAAACGTACCCCGGATTGAAGTCATCCATAGAGATGAATGGGTTACATTGCGATAAGTATGCTTCTTTATCAGGATTACCGGGTGTCCTAATTATCATTGTTAATCAGGCTACTAAATCATAAAGAAACAACTGTAAGAGGAGGAACCAGAGATGAGTGAAGTGAGAAATAAGGCACTGCTTGCCAAGCAAGCGGCCGTTGTTACGAATCGGTTATCGACAGAGGATAAAAATAATGCCTTACTGCACATGGCCGACCAACTCATTACGGAACAACAATCGATTATCGAAGCAAACAAACTCGATTTGGAACGTGGCAGAACAAATGGAATCAGCACATCGCTGCTCGACCGACTTGCACTCAACGAGGAGCGCATTGCTGACATTGCACAAGGTCTTCGCCTGATTGTAGATCTGCAAGATCCTGTTGGTGATGTGCTGCATGCATTCGAACGCCCTAATGGCTTGAAGATCGAGCAAATACGCGTACCACTAGGTGTCATCGGCATGATTTACGAAGCTCGTCCCAATGTGACAGTCGACGCTGCAGGACTTTGCCTTAAAACAGGAAATACTGTAGTACTCCGTGGTGGATCAGCTGCCCTTGAAACGAACAAACGCATCGTGGCTGTACTTCATCAAGCATTACGCGAAACAGCAATTCCTGAAAATGCATTGCAATATATTGAAGACGCAGATCGAGCTTCTGTAGATGAAATGTTGACCTTAAATGGCATCTTAGATGTGGTCATCCCTCGCGGAGGTGCCTCATTAATTCAAAATGTTGTGCGTAATGCTACTGTACCTGTTATTGAAACAGGTGCTGGCATCTGTCACACGTTCATTGATGCTAGTGCAGAAGCTGAAATGGCTCACCAAATCGCCTACAATGCCAAAGTTCAGCGTCCATCCGTTTGTAACTCTATGGAGACGCTGCTCATCCATCGTGACTATGCTGTGGAACAGACGCAGAAGCTGCTGCAAGCCTTTCAAGAGCGTGATGTAGAACTGCGAGGTTGCCCGCGTACCCAACAACTAGTTGAACATATCACGCTTGCAACCGATCAAGATTACCGAACCGAATATAACGATTATATTCTTAACGTTCGCATCGTCGATTCTCTAGAAGAAGCACTACTGCATATCACTCAATTTGGTACGAAGCATTCCGAATGCATTGTAACGGAAAATGATGAGCATGCATCACGCTTCTTACAAGAAGTTGATGCAGCTGCTGTATACCATAATGCATCTACTCGCTTTACAGATGGTTTCGAATTCGGCTTCGGTGCTGAAATCGGAATCAGTACCCAGAAGCTGCATGCTCGTGGACCAATGGGTCTTCCTGCATTGACATCCAGTAAGTACAGAATAAGCGGAACTGGACAGATTAGAGGTTAATCTCAAGCGTAATTGGTCATATGTGCCGCCACCCGTCATCCCTTCCTCAACCTTGGACAACATGAGGATTGAATGACGGGTTACTTGTATACGTGTAAGCTGCACGTTACACAAGCACACTACACGATGCACTGCAATAATACTAGCAACAATTAACAGACAGATACATGTTTATTCACGTGATGCCGATCAACCTACAAATAGATAACGAATCAATAAGTGACTGCGCACACATATTTGATATAGGAGGTTTCCATACCATGAACCAATCCACTGTAAATGCAATGACAAGCAAGAAAGCACTAACCTACTGCTTCTTTGGTGCAGGATCCCAAGCAGAAGCGATTGTCCGCGGCATGCTGAAGCAATCCATAACGGCTCCTAGCCAGATCCAAATGATTAATCGTAGCAACCAAGAACGTTTAACTGAGCTTCGTCAACGCTATCATATCCAAGCCGACAACGATATCGATACGAAACGCCGCTGGCTCAGCGAAGCGGACATTATTATTTTGGCGATGAAACCAAAAGATGTACGAGAAGCATGCCATGAATTGCGCTCTCTTTTGCGTAAAGACTGCCTCGTCATCTCGGTCATCGCTGGACTTTCCATTGATTCTCTCCAGCGGATGCTCGGTTCGATCGCGGTTGTACGCACCATGCCGAATACGTCCAGCACAATTGGGCTTGGTGCGACAGGTGTAAGCTACTCTTCCGAGGTAACTGCTGAGCAGCGTGAGATTGCAATAAATCTATTACAAGCGATTGGCATTGTCGCTGAAGTAGAAGAAGTTTCAATTGATGCAATAACAGGGGTTTCCGGAAGTGGCCCTGCTTATGTATACTATTTAATGGAAGCCATGATTGAAGCAGGCATCCAAGAAGGACTAGAGCCTGAGCAAGCCCATGATTTAGTCGTACAGACTGTTCGCGGTGCTGCTGAAATGGTACGACTTACGGGCGAATCGCCTGCCGAATTGCGACGTAAAGTGTGTTCACCTGGCGGAGCAACACTAGCAGCTCTCACTATTATGGATCAAAACGGTGTCGGAGAGGCGGTGAAATCGGCAGTACATCGCGCTCGAACTCGTGCCGCTGAAATGGGCGCAGAGATTGGGAGGGAGATACATTGAGTGAAACTTGCGTAGCAACGTACCGCTTATATGATGATCGTGCCGATTTTCATAAGAAAGCAGAAAGTATTGCAGTTGGATTAACGTTGGGCAGTTGGACTGACATTCCAGAAACGAAGAAGGCCTCGATGCAGAAGCATCTTGGCCGTGTCGTTGATGTACATATTCACGATAGCGATATACCTGGTGAACGCTATGCTGATGTTCGCATCGCTTACCCAGATGTGAACTTTAGTCGTGATATTCCAGCAATGCTCGTAACTGTATTTGGCAAGTTATCGATGGATGGTCGTGTTAAGCTGCTTGATCTGGATTGGTCAACTTCGTTCCAACAAGCCTTTGCTGGACCAAAATTCGGAATTGAAGGCATTCGAGAACAGCTTGGCGTATACAATCGCCCCCTGCTCATGAGCATTTTCAAGTCCGTTATCGGTCATGATCTTGATGCATTGCGCGAGCAATTCTATCAACAAGCATTAGGCGGCGTCGATCTGATCAAGGATGACGAAATTCTATTTGAGAATCCGCTAACGCCCATTCAAGACCGAGTTAAAATCTGTCTAGAGGCCGCTAAACAAGCAGAAGAAGCAACAGGCAAGAAGCTGCTCTACGCTGCTAACTTGACAGGTCCGACTTTTGAACTGCGTGATCAAGCACGACGTGCGATTGATGCAGGTGCGAATGCATTGCTGTTTAATGTACTTAGCTATGGATATGATGCCCTGCACGGGTTGGCTTCTGATCCTGAAATATCCGTTCCGATTATGGCACATCCCGCTCTTGCAGGTGCTTTGTACCCATCGCCACACTATGGAATATCAGCACGCTTATTGCTAGGAAAGCTGCTTCGTCTAGCTGGAGCTGACTTTGTACTGTTCCCTTCACCTTATGGATCAGTGACGATGCCCAAGGAAGATACGCAAGGCATTCGCGAAGCTTGTACAGACACGTCTCGCCCAATGAAGCAAAGCTTCCCTGTCCCTTCGGCAGGCATTCACCCAGGCCTCGTTCCACTCATCATTCGCGACTACGGCCTCGATGTTGTCGTCAATGCAGGAGGCGGTGTTCATGGACACCCGCTCGGTGCTATTGGAGGCGGCCAAGCATTCGTGCAAGCTATCGATGCAGTCCTGCAAGGGACAAGCCTGAAAGAGTACGCTCTGAATCATGAAGCACTTCATCATGCGATTCAAATATGGGGGACAAAAGAGTGAACACCATGAAAAAGAAAGTCATCTTTTGTGATTTCGATGGAACGATTACGGCTAATGACAACATCGTAGCGCTTATCAAGCACTTTAATCCGGAAGGATGGCGGGACATCGTTGAGGATGTACTAGCAGAACGCATCACAATCCGCGATGGTGTCGGTCAAATGTTCGCCCTGCTGCCTGCTTCTATGAAAGAACAGGTTGTTCACCAAGCGATTGACCAAGCTGTTATTCGCCCTGGCTTTAAGGAGTTTCTAACATTCTGCAAACAAAATGAGATTGAGTTTTATGTGACAAGCGGCGGAATTGACTTCTTTGTCTATCCGTTGCTAGAACCATTCGATATTCCGCACGATCATATTTATTGCAATGGCAGCGACTTCAGCGGTGAATGTATTCGAATCACATGGCCGCACGCATGCCAAGAACCATGTACGAATGATTGCGGAATGTGCAAAACTACCATCGTTCGTCAATTCCCTGCTGAGCAGTATGAACGAATCGTAATTGGTGACAGCGTTACTGACTTTGCCGCAGCAAAGCTAGTGGAATTCGTGTATGCTCGTGCACAGCTTGTTGATAAATGTGAAGAGCTTGGACTTGCTCATGCGACATTCGATACGTTCTATGATATTATCGAGCATTTGTCTGGATCTATTGTTTCCCGAACTTCATAAATAACTTCATCATTCTACTTGAGACACGAAGGGAGCCCTGTGCATTGATCACTCTATCAGCCGAACAGAAACAGCACGCTTTCCAACAGCTCCGCTCCATTAAGGAACAATTCGCTGCACGTCATTGGTTTCCTGGTACAAGCGGCAATCTATCCGTTAGAGTTGGAGATATAACAGATGGGCAGTTTCAATTTGCAATTACAGCAAGCGGCAAGGATAAATCGGTTCATACACCTGAGGACTATTTGCTCGTCGACGAGAATGGTGTGCCTACAGATGCTACTTCATTGAAGCCAAGCGCAGAGACGCTCATTCATTGCGAAATCTATCGTTTAACTGGCTGTGGTGCCATTTTTCATGTGCACACGGTATTTAACAATATCGTATCTGAAGTGTATGGTGATCAAGGTTTTGTTCCCGTAAAAGCAGTAGAATTAATTAAGGCATTTAACATTTGGGAAGAGAATGCCCGTATCGAAATACCGATCGTACCTAATTACGCACATATTCCGAGTATCGTTCCAGAGGTTACTAAAAGTTTAAATCCTAGTATTCCTGGAATTGTACTGCGCAATCATGGTATTTATGCGTGGGGCGCAAACAGCTTTGAAGCAAAGCGCCACCTTGAAGCATTTGAATTCCTGTTTGAGTATGTGTATCGAATGGACCTGCTTCGCCGCTAGTTCATAACTCGAAAACTCGAATTTGAAAATTACATAAAAAATCCCGCTCCACTGTTCAAAGTGAAGCGGGATTTTTTAATTCGCAAACTCTTTAAACATAAACTCCCATTAATCTTTATTGGTGTCTTTATTCTTCATCTTCCAACAATTTGATTTCAACAGTATTAGAATAATACGAAAACTCCCTACTCTCAGTAGCAACCACGACTTTGGCAATGACTAATGCCGTATTTGAAATAGCGCGATCTATATAATGGGTCACTTTCGACTTATACTTTACACGGATGGTCTTATTCGGCTCCACATTCAGTATCGTGATCCCTTTCGTTAAAAAGCTTCCTTCCCAAGCTGCTCCATCTACGGTTAGTGTATCCGGCACAAGCATTAAATTGGAAGGCAGCTGATCCGTCACATTCAGCGACAAAGTCCTATTACCTGTATTTTGAATCGTTAAGGTGTAAGAAATAGAGTCTCCCACCGTTGCAGATTTAGTCGAGGCTGACTTTGCAACCACTAGTGAAGGATCATACAACTGAATACTAGCTGGGATTATAGCTACTTGACCTGAAATGATCGCTTCATCCACCCAACGATAGTCGTATGAAATATCGCCACCTATCACCAAATTGCTTCCATCACTCAACGGAATGATTCGTATTTGGAAACGAACAATGATTCTCTCGCCTTTCTTTAATTGTTGAATGACAAATCCAGTAAATGGATTTCCATCTAACACTATGCCATTTACAGTCAAACTGCCAACAATGAATGCGCCGCTTGAGTTCATGTTTAATTTCACAAGAACATTGAAGAGATCATCATCTGAAATATTTTCAATGACATATTGCAGGCTTAGGACATCTCCTACAAACACATGTTGAGGTATGCTATGAGGATCTAAATATATACTTAACTTCTTTTTGCGATCTGGATCAATCGGTGGTGGCGGCGGAATCGGCGGACCTGGTTCTGCGGTAATCGTAACAATGTTGGAAGAGACAGTGCCTTGGATCTGCTCAGCCACATACCTAACCGATGCTTGATTCGCTAGGGTCCTATTAACCTGATAGGAAATAAGCTTTGCTTTAAATACGACAGTGATCGTGCTTCCTGCTTCGAGGCTTCCTATTCGAATACCAGCAGATAAGTCGTACCGATTCGGATCTGGCAATCCATTGATAGTGACGCTGCCTGGAATCCACTGCAAGCCACTCGGCAGCAAATCAATGACAAACAAGTTATAAAGCGCATGTGCCAATATATTTGTAACGGTAATCGTGTACCCTACTTCTGAGCCTACTTGAATAATAGACGCCGAGGCAGATTTCCTAACGATAAGCGGCTCTGACACAATAATTAGCTCTGCTTGTGCCGTATATGTGCTGACTGCTTTACGACCGCTTGGCAAATCTATAGTGAACAATGCTCCTACTTCATTTAACAACCTTCCTGAACTCGGCTTTGCAATTACACGCACATCAAATCGTACCTTCACGATTTGCCCCATCGTAAATGGATTCCAGGATATGCCCGTTTCTGGTGATTCACCTAACCGACGTTCTCCATTAACAATCAAACTGCCCGGAATATATTCAACTTCAGTTGGCAGTTTATCGAAGATCAGCAGGTCTCCAGATAAAGGTCCATTATGAGCCGCGTTGATTTGATAAGTAAACCAACTGCCCACCATTACGGCAGACACTTCTGCCTGCTTCGACAATTGTACAGCAGATGGGAATAATTCCAGGTATATCATATTGGAGCTGATCAGCTCTTGTTCGCCACTCGCTTGATACGACAGGTCTGCTTGTGTGCTTGTGGTCTCTCGTTGTGGCACATAAGTAATCAAAACAGAATATTGAATCACAATTTTCTCACCTGGATTGATTGCAGCAAGCACAATGGCGTAAGGTGTCGCAAGTGGTTGTTCAACTCCCTGAATAATTACAGTACCCGGAATAAATCGGCAATACTCAGCCAATATATTTGTCAAAACCGCTTGTCTTATCGTTCTGGTCGAGTTATTCGTCAAAATAATAGTAAACTGAATACCTTCACCAGCAATTGCATCCGAAACATCCGCTAGCTTCACTAGGCTGACGACAGAGTCATAGACGGGGACGGCCACCTGATTAGACATGGTTTGGAATATGACCGTTCTCCCGCTATAAGGCTCAAATTGTATCGTAGCTGCCGCCTCATTCGTCAGCCTGTCGAGGGGGGGAGCGATGTTACTTCAACTTGGAATGTGACTGTCGTCGATGTTCCCGGAGCAACGTTGTTCAGTGTAATCCCTGTCTGAGGATTAGAAGCTGGTGATGGTACTCCATCAATCACAACACTGCCTGGAACAAATGTGCCTCCTTCTGCGATTGGGTCAGTTAATACCGTGGAGGCACCTATATTGCCATCATTACGTGCCACAAGTGTATAAGTTACAGTATCCCCTACCGTCGCCTCACTCTGGCTTATGGTTTTGGTCACCGTAATAATCGCTTGAACTATAGCAACCGTTACGGTATTAGAAACGGATGTCCCTGTGAATGTGCCAGATGTAAAGCTTACCGTAGCTTGATTCGATAAAGTAGGCGGATTCGGCAAGGAAACGACACGCACTTGGAACCTAACCGTTTCTGTCTGTCCTGGTGCAATGGTATTAAGATCCATTCCCGAAGTAGGCTGACTGTCAGGCACACTTACACCATTTACCGTGACACTTCCTGAGATAAACACACTGCCTATTGGAACTGGATCAAAGACAACCGCATTATTTACGGTTTCAATGCCATTATTCGTTACTGTGATCGTATAGGTCACAACATCATTAAATACGGCAACGGCTACATCAGCTGATTTTCCGATGGTAACATCGGGCGATGAAACGGGAACGGTTACTGAATTCGATTGGATGGCCCCACTTATGGTACGTCCCGAAGGCAACGAATACGTATAATCAACATCCGCCTGATTAATCAGCTGTTGAGACGGCGGTAGCGATACGATATTGATTTGGAAAGTAACGTTCACAGATCCACTTGCCCCAATCGTACCGATGGCAAATCCCGTGTTTGGATTGGCACTAGGCTGAGCAGCTCCATTTATCGTAACCGTGCCTGGGACAAACACGCTGCCTACCGGCGTTGAATCCGTGAATACAGCAGTTGCAGGTGTATTTCCAGTATTTGAAACAACAATTGTATACTGCAAAGTATCCCCTACCGTTGCTACTGTGCGTGATGCACTCTTTAAGGCAGCAATTTTTGCTTCGAATACTGGAACGGAGACTGGATTGGATGGGACGGTCGCGCTGTAGGAGCCAAGCGAAAATGATGCACTAGCTGTATTATCAACGGATTGTGTTGGCGGTAATGCAATAACGCTTAATTGATAGGTCACTGTAGCCGTTGCGCTTACCTCTATCACCCCAACAAATACGCCTGTCGCTGGATTTGCGGATGGCACAGCATTCCCATTCACCGTAACGCTTTCTGCTACAAAGCTTGCTCCTATCGGTAATGGATCATTGACGATAACATTCGTAACAGGTTCAATGCTTGTATTCGTAAGCAGAACCCTGTACGTAATTGTATCTCCTATCGTTGCTTCCGTTGTGGTTGTACTTTTCACTACATCAAGGTTCGGCAGGAATACAGGTATCGTTACCGTGTTGGATACTATATTCCCGCTCTTAGGTCTTCCATCTGGGAGTTGGAAGGAATAAGCGACCGACGCTTGATTGCTCATGCTTCCACCAACTGGTATGGCTACAACATTAACTTGGAACGTAACGGTTACACTTACATTCGGATCACTTGCTACTTGAATACCTAGAGTCGGATTAGCTCCCGCCACTGGGACACCATTCACCGTTACACTATTTTGAATAAATATGGCATTTGTCGGAACGGGATCGGTCACGACAGCGCTCGCTGTAATATTGCCTGTATTCGTTACTACAACTGTATAAGTTACCGTGTCTCCTACACTTGCCGCAGCATGATTTGCGCTTTTCACTGCCTCTAACGTCGCTTCGAATACAGGTATGCTGAGCGGATCGGCCACCGTAGAACCTGTAAATGTTCCGCGTGTAAAGGTTACCGTTGGCTGTGTGGTCACGTTTGGCGGAATTGGCACTGAATTAACTTGTAGCTGATAACTAACGATTACAGACTGACCTGAATTAAGCGTTCCTATAGGGATACCAGCTGAAGGATTGGCTCCAGGTACTGGTGCTCCATTTACGGTCACACTATCTGGTACGAATGAAGTTCCAGCAGGAATTGGCTCTGTAATGACAACAGCCGTAAGTCCTTCAAATCCATTATTCGTAGCCGTGATTGAGTACCTAATGATGTCCCCGATTGACACACTCGTTTGATTAGCCGACTGAGTAAGCGAAACATCTGGAACGGAGACAGGGACATTTACGATATTCGATGCAGCACTACCATTCAATGTTCTTCCGTCAGGTAATGTATACGTAAATGCTGATGTTGCTTGGTTGGATAGTATAGGAGGTGTTGGCTGCGAGACGATGTTCACTTGGAACGTTACAGGTACACTTGCATTGGCTGCGAGACTGCCAATACTGAATCCAGCTTGTGGATCAGCACCAGGTATCGGTGTTCCACCTACAAGGACTGTATTCGGTACAAATACTGCCCCATTTGGAATGGGATCCGTAATTGCAATATTCGCTGCAATGTTGCCAGTATTGCTAACTTGAATCGTATACGTAAATGTATCTCCAATCGTTGCATTCGATAATTCAGAGCTCTTTACTAAAGCTAGAACAGGCTGATATGCAGCAATCACTACTGTGTTAGAGGTGGAAGTTCCTGTGAATGTTCCCGAAGTGAAGGATGCTGTAGCTTGATTCACGAAAGTCGGCGGAACAGGGACAGCATTCACATTTGCTTGGAACGCAACCAACACGGTTGTGCTTGATCCAATTGTCCCCAGACTGATGCCTGTTTGTGGATCTGCGCCTGCAATAGGTATTCCATTTATCGTTACACTGTTCGGCACAAAGGATGCCCCATCAGGTATTTGATCGGTCAAACTTACATCGGTTACAGGTGCCACACCCGTATTCGTAAGGTTAATAGAATAGGTAATCGTATCCCCTACACCTACGGAGGTATAGTTGGCTTCTTTGGCCAAAGTCAAATTCGGTGATGAGACGGGGATCGTAAGGGTATTGGATGTCAGAGAACCTGTTAGGGTACGGCCATCTGGAGCGAAATAAGAATAGCCTACTGTCGCCTGATTGACCAGCTCTTGTGGTGAAGGAAGTGACGTTACATTTATTTTGAAAGACACACTCGCCGAACCGCCTGCCTCAATAGTGCCAAGCGGAATCCCCGTTGCTGGATTCAACCCTGGACGTGGTTCGCCATTCACAATAACACTGTTGGCCAACAGTACAGCACCAGGAGGTACATTATCAATTAATGTTCCGATGACATTTATATTACCCGAATTCGCAACAACGATCGTATACGTAACGATATCTCCAACTGTTGCGACTGTCTGATTGGCCTGTTTAACAGCTCCAAGTATCGGCTGAAATACTGCAATAGTTAGGGAATTAGACCATGATGAACCTGTAAATGTTCCAGATGTGTAGCTCACCGTCGCCTGATCCGTCAACACTTGAGATGTAGGGAGTGCAGTCACGTTAGCACTAAAGCTAATCGTAACCGTCTGATTCGGCACAATGATCCCTAACGTTATTCCCGTGACTGGATTCTCACCTAGTCTTGGAAACCCATCTACAAGGACACTATCCGTAACAAAGGTAGATCCCGGTGCAATCGGATCAACAAGGATAGCGTTCGTCACATTTTGTATGCCACTATTTCGAACCGTAAAGCTATAGACCACTTCGTCACCAACGACAACCGCTGTAACATTCGACGCCTTCGTCACCCTGACATCTGGAGAGGATACAGGAATCGTAACGGTATTTGTAATTTGCGAACGAGAAACGATACGGCCTGAAGGCAACATAAACGAATAGTCTATAGCAGCACTATTGCTAATTGTCTGAGTCGCTGGCAAGGAAATCACATTCAATTGGAAAGTTAACACAACCACGGTGCTCGGTGCCACCGAACCAATATTGACACCAGTAGCGATATTTGCACCCGCTATCGGAACACTATTAATGGTTACCGTATTCGGCACAAAAATCGTGCCTTCAGGTATTGGATCGGTCACGATTGTGTTAGCAGGCACATCACCGCTGTTGCTAACAGTAAGCGTATACGTGATCGTGTCCCCAACTGTAGCATTTGAAATATTAGCAGATTTGGTCCCCTGTATGATCGCATCGTAAATAGGTACGGAACTCGTATTCGAGGTAGAGCTTCCTGTAAAAGTCCCCGATGTAAAGCTGACAGAAGCCGTATTCGTTAGGAACGGAGGCTCCGGCAGCGAAGTAACTAGAACCTGAAATGACACATTTAACGTCTGTCCAGGCACAATCGTGCCTACATTAATACCGTTCTCAGGATTAGCAGTTGGACGACTGGCAGCACCTACAATTACACTTCCCTGTACAAAGGTTGACCCTGTAGCAATCGTATCACTTACAATCGCATTCGTAACATTTTCAAAACCGTCATTTGTAATGGCTAACGTATACATTAAAATATCATTCACAGTCGCTTCTACTGCATTAACGTTTTTCGCAATAGATACATTTGGAGCGGACACCGGAATGGATAGTGGATTGGACACAATGCTCTTATTTATCGCTCTGCCTGAAGGAAGTTGATAGTTATAAGCAATTGTCGCTTGGTTATTCAACGTTTGTGGGGATGGCAGTGACGTAACATTAACTTGGAACGTTACGGTAATCGTTTCCCCGGCATTGATTGTACCAAGCGGGATTCCAGCAGCCGGATTGGCATCTGGTTGGGCTATACCCGAAATAATAACCGTATTAGGCACGAAAGTTGTTCCTGAAGGAATCGTATCTGTTAAAATGGCGCTGGCTGCATAATTGCCTGCATTCGCTACTGCAAAGGAATAAGTAATGGTATCCCCTACCGTTGCTCTTGTTAGATTGGCGCTCTTAGCAGCGGTAACAATCGGCTCATATACCGGAATCGATAGTGCATTCGAGGCCGATGTTCCAGAGAATGTCCCCGATGTATAGGATACGATCGCTTGCGTAGTCAACACCGCAGGTGATGGCAGCGTATCTACTCTTACTTGAAACGTAACGGAAATAGACTGCCCTGGCGTGATAACACCTATCGGGATACCAGTCCGTGGGTCCTCAGCGGGGGCTGGGACACCGTTGACGACAACACTGCCTGCAATAAAGGACGTTCCTACTGCCAACTGATCGGACGCTATAACTGCGTCAATATTACCAATGCCTGAATTGGTTGTGTTTATCGTATACGTAATAATGTCGCCTATGGTCACATCCGGCAAATTAGCAATGAGCGCCACTCCAACGTTAGGAGACGATACTGGAATTGTTGACGTATTCGACTGGACAGATCCAGTCAAAGTCCGTCCATCTGGAAGCAGGTAGCTGTATGAAACGCTTGCCTGATTGGATAAAATTTGCGGAGTCGGTAATGAAGCTACATTCACTTGGAACGTAACGATAGCACTGCCACCCGGATTGATAATGCCTGCTGATATCCCCGTCCCCGGAGCACTTCCTGGCTGAGGAATTCCATTTACGGCGACACTATTCGGAATAAATGCTGTACCCGCAGGAATGGTATCTGTCACGGTAGCCGTCGCTGCATAATTCCCCGTATTTTGAATGGTAACTGTATACGTAATGGTGTCTCCTACCGTAGCTCGTGACTCACTTCCTTGCTTCGCGACGCTTATAATAGGCTGGAATACAGCAATGCTGACGGTATTAGAGGTTGATGTGCCTGTAAATGTGCCGGCAGTAAATAGTACCGTGCTTTGATTTAACAATGTGCCACTTGGCTGTGGTATCGAGTCTATACTAACTTGAAACGTAACAGGTATCGTCTGACCAGGAGCAATCGTTCCAACTGATAGCCCAGATGATGGATCTGTTCCTAGACGTGACACACCATTCACAGTGACACTGTTCGGTACAAATGTCGAACCACTTGCAAAAGTGTCCGTCAAAACGGCATTTGTTACATTGTCCACGCCTTGATTTCTTACATTTACCGTGTACAGAATAATATCGCCGATTGCAGCAACGGTACGACTTGTTTGTTTGACGACAGATACGTTTGGTGCAGAGACGGGAATTGAAACTGTATTGGAAGTGGCGGTACGCGTTATGGTCCGACCACTCGGAGGTTGGAACGTGTAGCTAACAGATGCTTGATTATTTAACTGTTGTGATAGAGGTACTGAAACGACATTGACTTGAAAGGTGACCGTGGATGAAGCTCCTGCGGCAATCGACCCTACTGGAATTCCAACAGTAGGACTAGCACCGGTTTGCGTGACTCCATTAACGGTCACGCTGTTGGGAACGAACACCGAGCCACTAGGAATATTATCGGTGAGCACAACCGTCGAGGCAATATTGCCCGTATTGGATAGCTGCACGGTGTAAGTAAGCGTGTTTCCAACTTGTGCAACAGTCTGATTAACGGATTTGACCCCTGTTACTGTTGAATTGTATATCGGTAATACTAACAAATTAGATGTTGACGTACCTGAGAACGTCCCTGACGTAAAGCTTAGGGTCGCCTGGTTGTTCCAATTGCTAGGCGCCGAAGGCAGTGAATCGACCCGGAACTGAAAGGCGACTGGTATCGTTTGGGCTGCTGCTATAGTGCCTATTGCAATACCTGTATTCGGATTTGCTAAAGGCTGAGGAACTCCGGCAATCGTTACACTGCCTGCTACAAATGAACCTGAAGAAGGAACTGGATCAATAAGCACAGCATTGGTCACACTGGAAATGCCGATATTCGTTACATTTACCATAAACGTAACAACGTCTCCTACGACTGCATCCGTTACATTTGTACTTTTGACAACATTTACGTTGGGTGCGGATACCGGGATCGACAATGTATTTGATTGGGACGCGCCGCTTATCGTTCTACCGTCTGGCGGTTGGAACGTATAAGCAGCAGAAGCTTGGTTGGTCAGCTGCTGGGGTGTCGGTACTTGAGTTACGTTTACATCGAAGCTCACGTTAACCGTACCGTTAGGGGGTACGTTCCCCGAATTGATACCTGACACTGGATTCCCTCCTGGAACCGGCACACCTCCAACCCTTACACTGTTCGGCACAAATACAGAACCGTTAGGGATAGGATCGGTCACCGTTACATTGGCACTAATGCTTCCTGTATTTTGAACTGCAATGTTATAGGTAATCGTATCGCCTACTGTTGCAGCGGTAGAACTCCCTGTTTTCACTAGATTGATAACCGGCGCTAATACAGGCACACTGCTTACATTGGATACAGAAGAACCTGAGACGGTAGTTCCTCCAGTTATACTTTGAAAGGAGTAACTAACTACCGCCTGATTATTTTCTTGGAAGCCAGTTGGGACTGATCCAACTTTAATGGTGAATTGAATGGTGTTCGTACTTCCTGGAGTCAAGGTTCCGAGTGTAATGCCTGAGCTCAAGTTCGGGTTGATCAATATTGTCCCATTCAATCTAACGCTATTGGCAACAAGTGTTGTACCTGAAGGAATTAGATCCGTAAATACCGCGCTGGTCGCATTTAATGAGCCTGTATTCGTAATAACAACCGTGTACGTGATGTTGTCTCCGACTACAGCAAAGGTAGATGAGGTCGATTTGGTTAGATTTACTTGCGGTGAATTAATGTTAATTTGAAGGGCATTGGCATTTACTAGATATGCATCACCTGAGGAAGTTAGTTGCAATACTGCACTTGTTTGATTGTTGCTTAGCGTAGAGGAAACATCGACATTTGTAATATCCCAGCCTTGTCTGCCACCTGAAATATTGGTTCCGGGTGCGCCATTTACCGCATTTCTTGTACCAAAAGTTCCGCTCGTATCCAAGGTGCCATCGTCTTTATTAATTTGGGAAGCAAAAAAGTTGTTCGCAAAATTGTTTGGTCCGCTCAATATCGTTAAATTGCTAGTATTGGGTCCAAACTTGGCCTGATCCCCAGTTCTATTCGCATCTCCCTCTTGGGCACTAAACAGCGCTCTTCCTGAAACCGCACCCGACGTTGGTGTAGCAAATCCCGTTATCGAGGTAGATACAGCAGAACCTCCAGAGCTAATGTACAAGGAGCCTACACGAAGAGACATATTGCGAAATGGAAGTGTTGGGTTCAAATAAACAACTGCAAGTGTCCAGCCCGCATGATTGGACGTATCATCTGGAACTACGATCGTACCGACTACATTTCCTACTGTGTAAGTGCCTGCACCTGTACTGCTAATGATAGATGTTATATTCGCTGATCTGACATAACCGAGAATGCCGGTAGCCATCGTCACACTTTGCGCAGTCGCGCTGTCTGGTTGTATGTTGAAAGATGTGCCTGCTGGTGTTCGTAAAGTAACGGGATTGTTAATATTCGCTGTCAAGTTGACATTACCGTTAACATAAGTGCCACCCCAGATTAACTCCGCGTACAACACAGTACTTCCCGACGGAATGACTAACACAGCGGCAGCGCTATTTAATGTGTAGTTTGATGTCGTACCCGAAGGATACGAGCCAAATTTTAAAGACGTGTCGACGGTTGTGAAGGCGCCTATGCTATCTAGCGTCCCCGGTACGCCCACCGTATCTGATCGACTAAGGCCGAGCGTGTTCCCTGTAAATGTGATGGCGCCTCTCTGATTATCACTATACCTGACAACAAAAGCCATCCCTTCACCGCCCTGTCGTTATTCGTTCCCATTCTATGAAAAGACAAGAAACGAATATGACAATTTCCTCTTGCAGCCATCAAATTATCATAATTGGTTTAAATATACGGTTAGATTGTCCATTACACCTTTAAACCTTTTTCATACAATATTAGTAACGTATTAAGGAGGGTTAACATGTCTCAAGATGTAGTTTCTCTGCAAATTTATGCGCAAATAAGCAGCCCAGAAGAGAAGAAGCTGCTGGACGACCTGCATCAACACCTCATTCGCCATGTGGTGGGGCTGAACTTATCTGGATTTGCATCCGTCACTTTGCAAAATGTTGCAGACCAAAAGGATGCAAACTTGTCCCCTAATAAAACGAACAAATAAAACTTAAAGCCCGCTGCGATAAACTGGCAGCGGGCTTCATTATGAACGACCGTTTCCACGAAACTTCTGTGTAAAGTTACGGGCATCCTCAACGGTACGTATTTTGTTACGACTCCATTCCAATAGAATGCGATCAATGTAACGGAAATGTACTTTTCCGGCAAATACAGCTTCCTTCAATGCCATAAGGATAATCGGTTCCGAATAATGATCATCGTCAATCCAGCCAGCAATCGTCTCACATTCCATTGGCGATAAAGGTCTTCCGAATTCCTTTTCAAAGATGTCAAACAAGTTAGGCTTATTATCCTCTGCCCGCTCTCCAGTCTGCTGTCTTTGACGTTGGCGTTCCTCTCGGATATCTTCAGTAAGCATGACGGCAAGCTTCTCCCATAAACCTTCTAGATTGTAGCGCTCTCCCTGTACTTGGGTAATGAGATCAAAATGTTCATCGATCGACAAAAAACCTTCTTTCATAAGACGCTGCAATGATCCAATCACTACAGATTCGTTAGAACTCATTCGCTCTTTTATTTCATCAATCGTTGGGAACTCCTTGAACTCATTTTGTTTAAAATCCATCAAGTGAATAAGCAGCATCACTTCAATGTCTAATAATTGAAGACGTTTATAATGAGTGAACAAAATATTAGGAATCGATAGTTGACCATTTTGCATTTGGCGGGCGATTCCCTTTGCATAAGCTCGCCATACATCATCCGCACTCACACGATCCCCTCCTGTATCTTAATCAAAAGTACTTAATTAAATTATTAACTTCAAAAGCAGTAGACCTTATGAATCTCCACGATTGTCCTATTGTCTCATAATTTTCTCTTTTTTGTAATGGAAAAGACAATACATCCCGTACCACAAAAGTAGTACGGGATGTATGTATTCATCTTATTAGGATGTTCTGTTATGGATACAAACGATATAGCGTACGTGGGAATGCAATCGTCTCACGAACATGATCCAGGCCACAGATCCAAGCGACCGTGCGCTCCAATCCAAGACCGAAACCAGAGTGAGGAACTGTTCCATATTTACGAAGATCCATGTACCATTGGTAAGCTTCTGTGGACAATTCATGTTCACTGAAACGTTCTTCCATAAGTGCAGGATCGTCGATACGCTGGGATCCACCGATAATTTCTCCGTATCCTTCTGGTGCGATCATGTCTGCACAGAGCACAACATCAGGACGATTAGGATCTGGCTTCATATAGAATGCCTTAATTGTCGTTGGATAATGCGTGATAAACACTGGTGTCTCATATTTCTCAGCGATAGCTGTTTCGTGAGGAGCACCGAAATCTTCACCCCATGGAATATCAAAGCCATTGTCTTGTAAGAATTGAATGGCCTCATCATATGTGATGCGTGGGAATGGAGCAACAACTTTTTCAAGTTTGGAAACGTCACGTCCCAACGTCTCTAATTCCGCACGACAGTTTTTCAATACAGACTGAACAACAAAGGAGACAAATTGCTCCTGAACACGAAGGTTCTCTTCATGATCAACGAATGCCATCTCTGGCTCGATCATCCAGAACTCGATCAAGTGACGACGAGTCTTCGACTTCTCTGCACGGAACGTTGGACCGAAGGAATACACTTTTCCTAAAGCCATAGCCGCTGCTTCCATATAAAGCTGACCACTTTGTGTCAAGAAAGCATCCTCTTCGAAATATTTCGTATGGAACAGATTTGTTGTACCTTCACAAGAAGAAGGTGTTAAGATTGGCGGATCTACAAGAGAAAAACCGCGCTCATCGAAAAATCGCTGAATCGCACGAATAATTTCCGCACGAACCGTTAGAATTGCACGCTGCTTCGGTGCACGAATCCAAAGGTGGCGATGATCCATCAAGAAGTCAACACCATGCTCCTTGGGCGTAATCGGATATTCTTCCGTAATCTGAATAATTTCGATGCCCGTTACTGTCATCTCGAATCCAGATTTGGAGCGCTCTTCAGCACGAATCGTTCCTGTTACGTACATGGAACTTTCTTGTGTTAGGCTCTTTGCCGCTTCCCATACTTCCTCTGGCAGGTCACTGCGTACTGCTACACCTTGAATATAGCCAGTTCCGTCACGCAGCTGCAAAAATTGAATCTTGCCGCTGGAGCGCTTGTTATGAAGCCAGCACCCGATGCGGACTTCTTCGCCCACATGACGGCTAACTTCACGAATGACACATGTAGTTGCCATTGTCTTCGTTCTCTCCCTTGTTATGCTTATGCATTATGCGTTTTATTTCGCGTTGTTAGCAAGACGATACGTATCACGAGCAATCATGAGCTCTTCGTTCGTAGGAACGACGAGTACCGCAACTTTAGAGTTCGCTGTAGAAATGTAGCGAGGCTCTTTAGAGCGGATTTTATTTAACTCTTGGTCAATTTCAACGCCCAAGAATGTCAATTTCTCACAGATGCGTTGGCGAAGTACAGCAGAGTTCTCACCTACACCAGCTGTAAATACGATTACGTCTGCTCCGTCCATAGCCGCTGCATAAGCACCGATATATTTGCGGATGCGGTATTCATACATGTCGAATGCCAAAGTAGCATTCGGTTCACCAGCTTCCATGCCTTCCGTAATTTCACGCATATCACTGGATGTACCAGAGATTGCTTGAAGACCACTATGCTTGTTAAGCATGGAGTTTACTTCGTTAACTGTAAGATCTTCTTTGCTCATCGTGAATGGCACGATTGCAGGGTCCAAGTCACCAGAACGCGTACCCATCATCAAACCTTCAAGCGGTGTCATTCCCATCGTAGTATCGACAGATTTACCACCTTGAACAGCCGTCAAGCTGCCGCCATTACCGATATGGCAAGTAATAATCTTCAAGTCTTCAAGCGGACGACCTACTACAGCCGCAGCTTGCTTACTTACATAATCATGAGATGTACCGTGGAAACCATAACGGCGAATCTTATGCTTCTTGTAAAGTACTTGTGGAATCGCGTACATATAAGATCTTGCTGGCATCGTTTGGTGGAATGCCGTATCAAATACACATACTTGCGGAACATTTGGCATATTCGACTCTGCTGCCTTAATACCCATCATACACGCTGGGTTATGAAGCGGTGCCAAGTCAAATAGGCGACGAATTTCTGCTTTAACTTCAGAAGTAACAAGTACGGATCCTTTGAAAGTTTCACCGCCGTGAACGACACGATGTCCGACAGCTTCGATCTCATCGATGGACTTCACTACTCCTACTTCTGCATCAGTCAACTTGTCCAACACTTTGCGGATCGCTGTCGTGTGGTCAAGGATTTCACTTACTTCGGACATCTCGTCCGCATGATGAGGCTCATGAACGAGAATAGATGAGTCCATGCCAATACGCTCAACGCGACCAGTCGCTAGAGCTGTTTCACTTGACATATCATATACTTGGTATTTCAACGACGAGCTTCCTGCGTTAATTACGAGAATTTTCATACTCTATCCCCATCCTTGTCATACTTGAAAAATCCAGCGCCAGTCTTAACGCCTAGTTGATTTGCACGCACCATTTTCTTCAACAACACGGACGGACGATACTTGATATCCCCGAACTCACGGAACATACGCTCCATCGCTGCCAATACCGAATCAAGTCCAAAGTGATCAGCCATTTCAAGTGGACCATATTGGAAATTATAACCGATCTTCATCGCATTGTCGATGTCTTCAGGCGTTGCAACACCTTCTTGAAGTACGTGAAGTGCTTCGTTAATAAGCACACAAATAAGCCGTGTAGTTACGAAACCAGGCGATTCATAAACCATTACGCCCTTTTTCTGAACAACTTCTTCCACAAAACGTTTCGTTTCGGAGAAAGTTTCTTCAGACGTTTTCAAACCACGGATAATTTCGACCAAATCAATTTTGGATACCGGATAAATAAAGTGCATGCCGATAACACGTCCAGGATATTTCGTCGTGCTAGCCAGCTCAGTAAGGGATAATGTAGAAGTATTGCTCGCTAATATAATGTTACTTGGACAGACGCGATCAAGCTCAGCAAATACAGCTTTCTTTGCATCAAGATCTTCAGAAATGGTCTCGATAACCATATCGCAAGAACTTAGTTCTGCCAAGTGAGTAACCTTATCGATGCGGGACAAGATCAGTTTTTTTTCTGCTTGGGTGATTGCCCATTTCTCTAACTGCTTGTCCAAGCTCAGTTCGATCATGGAATAAGCATGGTCTAATTTTTCTGGCGTTTGCTCAACAAGCAATACGTCTAGACCTTTAACAGCAAGCATTTCTGCTATGCCTTGGCCCATTGTACCGCCGCCAATGACGCCTATCTTTTTGAAAAACATGGTCTCTTCCACCTTTCATGTTGCTATGCTCTCCCGATATTGTACCCGAAGGACAGGCATCGTTATCAGCATAAATAGCATAGGTAACTAACCATATCTTATCATTTTTCATGTATATGAAGTGAAAAAACCAGTGATTTTCACACTGGTATTTTCTTACTGTCACAAAATAGACACCTAAATGCATTGCCATCAAGTCTTTCGTCCTGTAAAAGCGGCAAAATGGCTTGATCAAACACATCTTTATACTGTTCCAATTGTTCACGAACTTTACTATGCAATTGTTCTAAAATGCGATTCATTTCCACAGTTAATTTTTCATTAGACACATGCTTCAAACGTACAATCCCTAGCTCCGTGAGCCCCGCATTAACCATCGTTTCTACAATGTTCAATGCTTGATCAAAATCTCCCTGAGAACCGGTAGAGCGGTCTCCGTAGAACATTTCTTCAGCGACGGCACCGCCTAAAGCAATCATAATTTGCTCTTCCAAAAAAGGCTTTGTATAAATATAACGGTCCTGCTGCGGTTGATGTCGCACATAGCCAAGCGCTTGACCACGCGGACTTAGTGAAATTTGGGATACACTTCCGGGGCGAACTGCCTCGGCAGCAATTGCATGCCCAAGTTCGTGTACAGCTACACGGAATCGTTCATCTTGCGCTGTTTCACGATCCGTTTTCTCACCCATCATTACTTTATCAATCGCTTGCGTAAGATGCTTCATTTGAATCTGCTCGTCAGCTTCACGCATGGCATAAATCGCCCCTTCGTTAAGGACGCTTTCCAACTGTGCGCCAGAGAAACCGAATGTTTCTTCTGCAATACGCTCTAGCATGACATTATCAGCCATCGGTTTATTCTTCGCATGCAGCTGTAAAATGTGTATACGGCCATTTTTGTCAGGCAGATCGACTTGAATATGGCGGTCAAAGCGACCAGGACGCAATAAAGCTGAATCCAGCATTTCTTTACGGTTTGTTGCTGCTATAATTAAAATTTGTGGATTTTCATTTCCGTATAAACCATCCATTTCAGTCAAGAGCTGATTCAACGTCTGGTCGTATTCTCGCTGCTGACCGCCATCTCGCTTGCCACCAATAACATCGATTTCATCGATAAAAATGACGGCACTTTCTTTCTTCAACTTTTTAGCCTGTTGGCGCGCTTCTTTGAAAAGTTCGCGAATACGACCTGCACCAACGCCAACGTACATCTCGACAAACTCACTTCCTGATGCACCTAGAAATACGGCATCGGCATAGTTGGCAGCAGCCTTTGCCATTAAGGTTTTCCCTGTTCCGGGAGGACCTGTTAACAGTAGGCCTTTAAGTGGACGAATGCCGAACTTGCGAATATCCTCTCTTTTTACAAGGAAGTCTAACGCTTCAATGAGCTCTTGTTTGGCACGATCCTGCCCGCCAATGTCATTAAAACTTAAAGATTTATCAGTCAGTGTCCCCGACTTCGTTCGAGAAGCATTTCCTTCATATCTGCCCATTACTTGACCTCTGCGTTTAGCAACGATGGCCAATAAGCTGATTACAGTCATAGCAAATACAACAGGCCACACATTAACGCCAATGTAAGCCAAAAGCGCTATTAACGGAATTAATACGCCAACTCCGATCTCAAGCCATCGTTTTGTTCGATTGTTCATTTGGCCACACCCCCATAGACTCTCCATTGAGCGGCAGCAACATAACTTTGCTTCCTTTTCCCTTCTCTGCTGTCAGCGTCACATATACATATTCTTTATCCATTTCTGTCTTCACAGCAACTCCGCTTCCCTCGGCTAGTTTGTTCAATTGAACAGGGATATCGCCGTAGTTGCGATGTGCCATTGCTTCCGTCACTGGAAACAGCGCTTGAGACCACCAACGCTCAAGCTCTGGAGTTGAATGCTCATTATTTATTTTTATAGAAATATTACGCTTCTTCGATTCTTTGTCAGCTTGCCGCTTCACTTCTTGTACGACTGTACGAACATCCGCACCCGGCTCTAGTTCGATTTCTATTGAGACTTGTTTAGGATCCCATACTACTTTTGCTTGCTGAACTTTATCTATTTGCTGAATGGTTGAATGCAATGGTGTTTCAATCATTTGATGACGATAAAAAGACCAACCGCCGAACAAAACAATCGAACTGACCGCCATTGTTGCAACCAAGGCTACCCAACGTTTATTTTGCATGATCTTCACTCCTTAATAGGGATTAAGCTAAATCTTCGACGGTATTACTTTATAGAGTATATATTGAAGTATATCATATCGATATATCATTACTTGAATGTAATGATTGGATCTTCGGTCCCAAAACCTTTTGTCAAAATATATCTGAAATCGTTTACAATAGTCGAACTTTGGTTTATACTTCATCTTACCAATGTAATAGATTGACAATGAAATCGATCACATTACATATTTCCTCAAATTTCAACACGAATTCCCACACCTATGATTACAAAACTCTCATTTATATGTTCCATTCACTTTTACATTCGTTATTTTCAATGCCCATTTTCACTACTAGTATTGTTGCACACGGTATAAGCTCACATTGAGTTTATATATATTTATTACACCTATACATAGGGGAGTTGATAGCGGTAAACCGAGAGAAAACCATATTTTATCGCCAAGTTTGTAGAGGAGGTCCTGACGTACTGTTTCGGACGAAGAAGTATTTGTAATTTCCAATTAGAAACTCACATTTTAGGAGGTAATTCATGATGCAATTACGTTTATCCAGCCCTATACTTAGCAAACTTTTGGTCGCTACGGGTGTTACAGTGTTAGTGACTGCGTGCACGCTTATGTTCGCTGATAAAGTTAGCGCTCACGGTTATGTTCTAGATCCAAAGAGCCGTACTAGCCTGTGTGCTACAGGCGTCAACACAAACTGTGGTGCTGTTCAATATGAACCACAAAGCCTTGAAGGACCTAAAGGATTCCCAGCAGCTGGCCCTGCAGATGGCAAGATTGCAAGTGCTGCAGATCCTAGATTCTCTAATATGGACGCTCAATCCGCTACACGTTGGTCCAAAGTCAATTTGACTGGCGGTCCAACAACATTTGCTTGGAAAAAGACAGCTAACCATGCAACAACAAACTGGAAGTACTACCTTACAAAACCTAACTGGAATCAGAATGCTGCATTGACTCGTGATTCCTTCAACTTGACTCCTTTCTGTACAGCTGAAGGCGGCGGCAAACAACCACCAAAAGATTTCTCTCACAGCTGTAACGTCCCTACAGATCGCACTGGGTACCATGTAATCCTTGCTGTTTGGGAAATCGCTGATACACCAAACGCATTCTATAACGTTATCGATGTAAACTTCGGTGGACAAGCACCAACAGACACTGTTGCTCCAACTGCACCTACAAGCTTAAGCGCTGCTGGCACAACGACAACTAGCGTTTCCCTTGCTTGGAATGCTGCTTCTGACAATGTTGGTGTGACTGGCTACCAAATTTTTAACGGCTCTACTTTGATCGCTACTGTATCTGGTTCTACATTGAACTACACAGCTGCTGGATTGACATCCAATACGGCTTACACGTTTACGGTTAAAGCTGTCGATGCTGCTGGCAATGTATCTGTAGCTAGCAATGCTGTAAGTGCTACAACTGCACCTGTTGCTAATGATACTACTGCTCCTACTGCACCAACTTATTTGCACAAAATGACTGTTACTGCTAACAACGTATCCTTGATGTGGACAGAGTCCACTGACAACGTTGGTGTAACTGGCTACCAAATCTACAATGGCAATACACTAGTTGCAACGGTTCCTGGAACTGCAATCGAGTACAACGTAACAGGTCTAACTGCTAATACAGCATACTCTTTCAAAGTTCGTGCGATCGATGCTGCTGGCAACGTTTCCGCTGACAGCAACATTTTGACTGTAACTACTGCTGACACAGGAACTGAAAATCCAGGCACTGCTCCTGCATGGGCTGCTAACACTGCTTATGCTGTAGGAGCGGAAGTAACTTTCAACAATGTTACTTATGTTTGCCGCCTTGCTCATACTTCCCTTAATGGCTGGGAGCCAACAAACACTCCAGCATTGTGGCAAGTAAAATAATTATCTACAAGTAGTTTCGAGTATCGAAGGAGGGCTGAATAATCAGCTCTCCTTTTTCACAGCAAAAAAGCGTAAACATTCACATACATGAACGCTTACGCTCTTGGTTATTGATTTGGCATTGGAGATCCTTCACCAATGCGTTGACCGTTATCGAATCGGAAGAAGTGATAAAAATGGCGGTTCGTCCCTTCTTCATCTTTCCGATAGACGAACGCTTGGTATACAAACACTCTATCTTTGATACCAGGCTTTATTTGCTTAATTTCCGCATCTGGATAACTAGTCAAGATTTGATTCGCGATATAAGCTTTATCTACCCCATCAGCTGCTCGCTTCACATCTACCTTTTCCTTGCCTACCCAAACAATTTGGTCAGTATTCGATGCATCTTTCCCATGAATCACATAGGTTGTATCATACCAAACAAACTTATCTACTTCATCAACACTCACAAGTTGAATCGCTTCATTCGCCCTTTGAATCGCGGCAGCTTCTTTGGCATCTTCCTCACGATTCACCGAATTTAAGAAGTATACAAGGAGACTAATAACCATCACCAATGCTAGCAATACACCAGACACAACCCAACGCCAACGCGGATTACGATCGCGTCGTGGCCGACTTCTAGTCATATGAAGATCCATCTACTGCCTCCTAGCGTTCAAGCAAGTTTCGGAAGCATTGTTCCGCTTCATGCTTAATACGCTCTTCATCCATTGTCAAGCACTCACCATTCTTAACAACTTGGTTCCCGTCAACCCATACGTGCTGAACATCTTTAGCGCTCGCGGAGTATACCATATGAGATACGAGATCCGTATGAGGATATAAATGCGGCTGATCAATGTTAACCGCGATAAAGTCCGCTTTCATCCCAACTTGCAACAAACCTACATCGTTCATATGAAGTGTCTGAGCTCCGTTTACCGTAGCCATTCTCATTGCATCTGCAGCAGGAACAGCGGTTGGATCACCAGATACCCCTTTATGTATAAGGGCAGCTAGTCGCATTTCTTCGAACATGTCTAGGTTGTTATTGCTCGCAGCACCATCGGTACCTAGAGATACGACAACTCCAGCTCGCTGCAAATCAACGACACGTGCAACACCGCTTGCCAATTTGAGATTACTTCCTGGATTATGAGATACACCAACATTGTACTTCGCCAAGGTTGCGATTTCTTCGTCATTCAAATGTACGCCATGTGCTATAAAGGAAGGACGGCTAAACAATCCAAGCTTCTCCAAATGAGCTACTGGACGAAGTCCATATTCTTTTACATTTTGCTCAACTTCTGCTGCTGTTTCAGACATATGTGTATGCAGCATCAAATCTAACTCGTGAGCAGCCTCTACGAACTTTTCAATGAATGCCGGCGGGCATGTATATGGAGCATGCGGTGCAAGCAAAGTCGTAATTCTACCATTTGCTTGTCCATTCCAGTCTTTCGCAAATTGAACAGCCTCATTCAACTTCATGCGCTGTACGTCTTCACTGCACAATCCAATCGCACCACGCATCAAGGCAGCGCGAATGCCGGATTCTTCACTGACTTTTGCAACTTGGTCCATATGATCATACATATCGACGAATAGCGTAGTACCGCCTTTAAGCATTTCGATAACAGATAAAGCTGTACCCCAATAAACATCGTTGCCCGTAAATTTAGCTTCCATAGGCCACATCTTTTCCTGCAACCAGCTCTGGAGAACCATATCATCACCGTAGCCACGAAGCAGCGACATAGCAGCATGACCATGCGTATTAATTAAGCCCGGCATGAAAAACAGGCCTTTGCCATCTATATATTCTGCTTCACCTTGTTCATAAGCTTCAGGCAGTGTTTCACCGATATAGACGATCCGATCTTGTTCTACCACCATGTAGCCTTTAATTGTAGTTTGAGCTGCGTCCTCTTGCAATTGTGCAAATAGTCCGTTACGTATGATCAATCGTTGTGTCATTCGGTACAACGTCCTTTCCTTCATTAGGTAAATAGTAAGCTAAGCTGAACAAATCTGTTGAGAAGTCAGCTGTATGCACACGAACATGTGCAGGCACCTTTAAAATAACTGGAGCAAAGTTCAAAATCGCCTCTACACCAGCCTCAACAAAGCGATCAGCTACCTGCTGCGCTTCTAATGCAGGTACGGTAATGATGCCAATACGAATGTTATTTGCCTCAACTCGCTCTTTCAGTTCCTCCATTGGCTGAACCTCTAGTTCACGAATAGCAGTCTCTATCTTCGCTGGAAATGCATCAAATACGGCAACGATTTTCATATTGTCATTTAAAAAACCAGAATAGTTGCACAATGCTTGTCCAAGTTTACCTGCTCCAACTAGAGCAACATTAATTTGTTGATCCAGCTTAAGTATATGTCGAATCTGCTCAATTAGATAAGAGACGTCATATCCGATACCTTTCCGACCAAAATCTCCGAAATAGGCTAAATCCTTTCGAATTTGGGCTGGATTCAGATCTAGTTTCTGTCCCAAATCCTGAGACGATATGGTTAGTACTTCACTCTGTTTTAGTTCTTTCAGATGTCGCAAATATACAGGCAATCTGCGTACGACAGCTTCAGAAATTTTTAGTGTTTTCATATACCAGTCCCCCTTTCGTTCTACCTATCAACATGCCAACTCTTATTATAATAAACCTTTTACATTTCCACTACTGGTTACTGCTGTTCCTCTTTCAGCCACGTTTCAACTCTCGGAACAACGTGCTCTGTAGCCATATGTTCCATTTTGGGACCAGGTAATGAATACAGAAAATGCTTCCCATAGCTTGTTTCGATAACTCGCGTATCATAAATTAGTACAATTCCTTTGTCCTGTGTTGTTCGAATAAGACGACCAAAGCCCTGCTTGAATCGAATAACAGCTTGAGGCACGGAGTATTTACGAAACGGATTTTGTTTGCGTCGCTTCAATAAATCACATTTTGCTTCAACCAACGGATGATTCGGCGGTTGGAATGGCAATCGAACAATTGCCAAACAAGTCAAAGCGTCACCTGGAATATCTACACCTTCCCAGAAGCTGCTTGTACCAAGAAGCACCGATGCTGATTGTTCCTGAAAACGACGTGTAAGCTTACTACGGTTCCCACTATCCATTCCTTGACCAAGCACTTGAATCCCATGAAGCTTCAAGTGTTCCTTCAAAGGCTCATATACGTCCTTGAGCATACGATAGGAGGTAAACAGCACAAGCATTCTACCTTTCGTCACTTTAGCAATATCCGCTAAAGAGGTGGTCAGGTTTGAGTTAAAATGAGGATCGCTTGAACCTCTCACTGTCGGGAAATCACGCGGTATAATGACCAGAGCCTGTTCACGGTAATTAAACGGAGAAGGCAAAATAACCGTATTCAAACGTCCATCCCTAGCAGCATCTTTCAAACCGATCTGTTCTTCCACAAAGCTGAAAGATTTATCTACAGACAAGGTTGCAGATGTAAGAATGACACTTTTCTTCGGTTCAAAGAAGTACCGGTTAAGCGCTTCACTAACGTCTACGGGTACAGCATACATATTCATGGATTTATGCTTGTATTGCGGATTGCCTTCCATCCAATAAACAGTCTCAGGATCACTAACTTGGACAAACATTCGGAATTCATCTTTAACATTCGCCAAATCTTTTAACAATCCTGTTACATCTGTAATAACACCCTGTAACTCCTCGTCATCAGCTTCTTTCCACTCTTGAGTCAGTTTCTCGCCGGAACGCACGATTTCATTTAATCTTGTATGAATTTCTTGTTCCATCTCAGAAATGGCTGACCATGCTTCGGGCTTATTTGACGATTGCAACCTTAATACAGCCTGTCCCACTTCAGCTTGGCCTGCTTCTGGCGCTGGAAGCAACTGATACATAGCTTCATGCAGCCGATCCCAACTGTCTTTCATCTCAACAATTTGATTCATTAGCTTATCAATGCCTTCTGCCCACACCAATGATTTCTCACTGCCAGATAATCGCAAGCGGGTTTGCAGCAGAACAAGTGAACCGTTCTTACTATCTTTGTACAAACGTACGAGCGGATGTATTAAGGAGAAATATTGCACATGTACGCCAAGATGCTTTCCAGCAGTCTCTTCAAAATGATGTGCCTCATCAATGACCAAATGCTCATATGCAGGTAGCAATCGATGCTCCGCGATCACATCAGTAAACAATAGAGAGTGATTCGTAATAATGACGTCCGATAAATTTGCATTGTTCTTGGCACGATGATAATAACAGCGTCGGAACCAAGGACAGGCACGATTCAAGCAAGAATCGCTGTCGCTGGAGACTGTATCCCAAAAATCAGGCCCTTTATGAACCAAGTGAAGCTCTTCATCATCACCATGTTCGGTCTGACTTAACCAAACAACCATCTGCGCAGCTGTGATGAGATCATCACGAGCATGCACAAACTCTCTATGATTTATTTTATGTTCAAACTTTCTCAAACACAAATAATGACTGCGGCCTTTTAATACCGAAGCTTTGAATGGCACAGGCATTATCATGTCAAGCAGCGGCAAATCCCGTTGGCGCAACTGCTCTTGCAAGTTGATTGTATGTGTACTGATAATGACTTTCTTGTCATTCTTCACACTGTGATATAAAGCTGGGAGCAAATACCCAAGAGACTTCCCAGTCCCCGTACCAGCTTCAATAAGTAAGTGCTTGTCTTCATCCAAACACTCCATAACTTCGTCAAACATCTGCTCTTGCGCAGAGCGAGGTTCATAGTTGGTGAACCGCTGTTTGAGATTATCTTTCACTTGATCCATAAAGGAGCGGAAAGAAACACCTTCTAACGCCTGATCTTTCATGCCCTCGCGCGGTGGTAGCTCATCTGTCCATTCATCCGTCTTAAAACTAAGCTGACGGTACGATTGCTGATCATGACGATCATTGAATCGGGTTGCATCTTGTTCGATACGTGCAAGCTCAGACTGCAGCAGCCAAGCTAGATCATTATCTTCATTTGCAAACAATTCAACAATACGCTGCAGCGTCAAAAGGGGAAGATCTCGAATCGCTTCTATGCAACGAACAAATATGTGTGCGGTTGCCAGTGCGTCACTATCTGCCTGATGCGGCCGCTCGTGTTCGATTCCAAATGTTTGCGCAACCGAGCCTAATTGATAAGATGTTAATGACGGAAATAAGATTCGCAGCATTTCAATCGTATCCAATATGCGGCCTGTAAAAGGCAAATAGCCCGTCTGTTCAAGTGCATTCCTTAAAAATTGATAATCAAAAGCTACATGATGACCCACCAACGCCACATCGCTTAATAGTGGCACGAGTCCTGTCATCGCCTCATCCAAGTCAGGAGCATCGGCAACCATTTCATCAGTAATTCCTGTTAATTGTGTAATAAAAGCAGGAATCGGGATAGAAGGACGGACAAGAGTATGATATTGCTGTTCAATCGTTAGCTGTTCATTTAGCACAACGAAGCCAATCTGTATAATTTCATCGCCAGGCTGATTGCCTGTCGTTTCAAAGTCCAATACGGCAAATCTCATCATTTACATATTCCTCTCGCCCAATTCTGTTTATATAGCATAACAGATGTTCGGTTGTTTGGAAATGAGTAGAGGGGTACATCTTACGAAAAGATGTTCCCCTCTTGTAATTTCATCCCATATGAACCATTCGCTTTTCTCCTAACTGGAGACAGCCATGATTATCTATACATACTTGTAAATTAGCAATTGGCTCGGGAATCGTTGGATCAGCAACATGCGCTTGGTGAAAATAGTGCTGTGCTTTCTCCGTATTTCGATCCATCGCTTGAATACAACCTAATGCATTATACGCCAATGCTTTCAGCATTGCATCTTCCGTCAACGGAATAATAAAATGAAAATGACGGCATGCTTCCTGCTTGCGACCGAGATGCAAATAAGACAATCCCAAATATGCTCTTACTAATAATCGTTCAGGTTGCTGTAGGGCAGCCTGCTCAAACTGAGGTGCTGCTTGATGATACATCAAAAGCGTAAAGTAACCTTGCCCCCGTTGAAAAGGATCACTGTAATCCAAATCCAAAATAGACTTCTGTACAGAGGGCTCTTTTTTGGAAACGATACTTTTTAGACTGTTGCTTGGGCTGTTATGCTCGCCTTCCTCTTGCTTACGAAGTAATGCCAGCTTCTCTTCAAATCGAAGCCATTCTTCCAGAAAATGATCACTCATGGAAGTGAGCAGTTGAATTTGCTGTTTCAGCTCTTCACGCATTTGCCCCTTCGCTTTCGGATAGTGCTTCATAATGTCATCCAACTGATCATTCATCGTCGCGAACATGTGCTGCAACACGATTCATCCCACCTCTACATGTGATGCTGTGCGTTGTTGTTTGGCTCACGTTCATTGTGTGTATCAACGATGCTTTTCATGCGGGATGGCATTGATTCAACAATACTGCCTCAAGCTGTTATCGAATTGTTGCATGAATCTCGACACCCGCTGTTTCAGTGGGACGATTGCGCTCATCAACAAAGACGATCCGAGGCTCATATTGACGCGCCTCTTCATTGGTCATGCCAGCATAGGAAATAATTATGACGTTATCTCCGGGTTGAACAAGTCGGGCCGCTGCACCATTCAAACAAATAACACCAGAATGACGCGCGCCACGGATCACATACGTTTCGAGACGAGCACCATTATTATTATTTACGATTTGAACTTTCTCATTCGGCAGCAAGTCTGCTAATTCCATAAGATGCTCATCAATGGTAATACTTCCGACGTAGTTCAAATTTGCTTCTGTTACCGTCGCACGATGAATTTTCGATTTCATCATTTCACGAATCACGGCATAATCCCCATTTCTTTATGATTCATATATTTGAAAAACATAAATAAGTTAGAAACTAAATTTCGCCTGACATTGAGTGAGTATATAGAACATAAATCGTTATCGGTCGCACACCCGTTCTTATGATTGGTATGGCAAATATAAGTTATCAATCAATCTCGTATTGCCAAATCTGACAGCAAGCGCGATTAATATGTCAGAGTTGTGTTTCGCCAACTGAACAGATGCAGCAAAGCGCTCCATACTTGGATACTGAACAATCTCTACATAGTCAATATTTGCAATTGGCATTGCCTGAATATATTTAACGATTACGTCATTCAGTTCGGCAGCAGTAATGGTTGACTGTTCACGAATTAGCGAATGTGCCATTTGTAAGGACTCAGACAAAACAAGCGCCTGTCTACGTTCTTCATCGGATAGGTACACATTACGTGAACTAAGTGCTAGACCATCTGCTTCTCTGACAATCGGACAAGGTACGATTTGCACATCGATATTCAGGTCATTTACCATCTGTTGAATAACAGCCACTTGCTGCGCATCTTTCAAACCAAAATAAGCACGATCCGGTTTTACCATATTAAATAATTTAGCTACGACAGTCGTTACTCCATCAAAATGACCAGGTCTAGATGCCCCACATAATCCTTCTGTTACTTCAGCAACTCTGATCTTAGTCTTTGTCGCTTGCGGGTACATGACATCAACAGATGGTAAAAATACGATATCAATACCACATTGCCCAGCGAGCTGTAAATCACCTGACTCATTTCGCGGATAGCGTTCTAAATCTTCATTTGGGCCAAATTGAATCGGATTCACAAAGATGCTAAGTACAGAGATCTCATTTTGTTCAACCGACTTCCGCATCAGACTTGCATGTCCTTCATGCAAATAGCCCATTGTCGGTACAAAACCAACTGTACTATTAGGGCGATTGCGGCGCAATTGCTGCACCGCCGCTCTTATTTCTTCAACCGTACGTGCTACGATCAACGAACTTCCACCTTTCCTGGGCCATACAAATGCTCAACTACATCATCTTCTGCTCGGAAGCTGTTTACTTCTGCAGGGAATGCACGTGTCTTGACATCTTGTACATAAGATTGGATGCTTTCTCTTATTGTTGTTCCGATATCGGCATAAGTCTTAACAAAGCGCTTCTCGCGGTAATCTGGTGAGTAGCGGACAATATCATGGAATACAAGCACTTGGCCATCACAGCCTGCACCTGCACCAATACCAATGGTAGGAATGCTCAGGCGCTCACTAATATAAGCAGCCACTTGATCCGTTACTAGCTCAAGCACAATTGCGAATGCACCTGCGCGCTCCAATGCAAGCGCATCTTGTAGCAAGCGTTCTGCATCTTCTTTTGTTTTGCCTTGAATGCGGTAGCCTCCAAGTTGATGTACAGATTGAGGCGTTAGTCCGATATGACCTAGAACAGGCACTCCTGCCTTAACGCACGCGTCAACCATTAAAGTAATCTCCGCGCCGCCTTCCATTTTAACAGCGTTTGCATGACCTTCTTGCATGAGTCGACGAACGTCATTTAACGTCTCTGCAACCGTGCTGTGATAGGTCATGAACGGCATATCGGCTACAATAAATGTATTAGCCGCTCCACGGCGTACAGCGCGCGTATGGTAAACCATATCATCAATGGTGACTGGCAATGTGGAATCGTATCCAAGAACGACATTTCCAAGCGAGTCTCCAACTAGAATCGTATCTACCCCAGCTTGTTCGACAAGTGCTGCAGTTGGATAATCATACGCAGTCACCATTGTAATGGGGTTTTTATTTTCTTTCATATTCTTCAATTTAACAATGCTTACAGGCTGTTTTTTGACTACTGACATGTAAGTCAACTCCTTTGGTTTTTCCTTTTTAGTTTACGCAAAACAAAAAAACCTTTTAGCGTTTCCACTAAAAAGGTCCCAAAGCAAAAAAGAAGTCACATGCGGACGTCTTTCTGTCTCGGTCCCTTCGGCTCAGAGCAGAAATGTGCAGCACAGCTACTATGCAATTAAAGGCACAATTCCGTTGCTTTGCGAGTGCGGTTCCAGTCGGATACCGCCTACAAAGCTAGTATACCAGAAATGTGCCTTCAAATCATGTACTAAATTGCACGTCTCCAGAAAAAACTTTCTTATAACAGCCATCTGCATCCAGCAATAGAAGCGCACCGGATTCATCTAGTCCTTGAGCTACACCGCTAACGCGTCCAAAAGGAGTATCGACGTTAAGCGAGCGCCCGATCGTAATACTTTGCGCTTCCCATAACGAGCGAATTGGGCCGAAACCTTGCTCTTCGTAGAGACGGTACAATTGCTCCCACTCGAACAATACTTCGGCAAGCAGTGCAGCGCGGTCTACTTCTTGTCCACTTTCCCGACGCAGCGAAGTCACAACTTGTCGAAGCTCCTCTGGAAAGTCCTCTTCTTCTAAATTAACGCTAATGCCCACACCTGCGATAACACTGAGCAATCGCTCATCCTCTGCTTGAGACTCCAGCAAAATGCCGCATACTTTTCGTTCACTTACGAGTAAATCATTCGGCCATTTTATACCTACTGGTAAGGAGACAATACGTTTGATAGCTCGACATATAGCTACTGCAGTGAGCAGTGTTAAATGAGGAGTGAAATGAAGCGGTATACGCGGCTTAAGCACGAGACTCATCCAAATCCCTTTACCCGCAGGTGAATGCCATGCTCTCCCCCGACGACCTCGTCCTTCTCCTTGCTCTTCAGCAATGACGACTGCACCCTCTTCTGCCCCTTCTAGAGACCAAGCGAGTGCTACGTTCTGAGTTGAATCTGTGCGTTCAAGCAGCTTCAACTGTTGGCCGAAGCTGCTTGACTTGAGATGCTCTCTAATCGATGATTCATCGAGCTTAGTAGGCTCGCCGATAAGGCGGTATCCAAGCTTCGGAACGGCTTCAAATCGATAGCCTTTTTTGCGCAAACGATTAATTTGCTTCCATACCGCTGTACGCGATATGGACAGCTCCCGACTTATCTCTTCGCCAGAAATATATTGATCTTGATGGGATTGGAACCATCCTAAGAGCGGATCGCTCACACTGTATCCTCACCTTTCATTACTTCATTCATTAAGGCATCGCGCTCGTTCGGGAGCGCACCGATTGCCACCTCTAGCCAGACACGTTCTAGGCTGACTCGTACCCAAGGGCCGGCAGGATGCTCGCTTGTCGCGAGGATGTCGCGGCCCTTAATGGCAAGGTCCGACAGCTGCCGGACCGGCATGTCCTTGAGCCACTGCGGCGCCATGCGCAGCAGCGTGCAACCAGCCTCTGGTTGCGCGTATGCCCGCTGTAGTTCGTCTGCGGCCTGTGGCTGTGCGTATGCAGCCTGTGCCTGCTGTAGTTCGTCTGCGGCCTGCGGCTGCTCGTGTGCTTGCTGTGCTGCCGCAGGCTGCTCGCCTAAACTTACGCCTAGCATCGCTTGGCGGCAAGCCAGGGCTCCGCGCACAGCCGTTTCGCCATAGGCGAGCACGGCTTGCGCGAACGCGCGGCGCAGCGCAGCTTCGCCAGCGCTAACGGCGCTTTGCGCTGCTGCGGCGGCGGATAACGCCTGCGCCGCCGCAGCGAGCTGCGCATGGGCGCGCAGGACGGGCAATATGCCGTCCTGCTGCGCGCCTGAGAGGCGCAGGGCAAGGCATACAGCCTGCGCCTCTTCCGCGCTTGCGCCATGCACAAGCGCAAACAGCGCGAAGCGCAGCTCGGGCGTCTCCATTTGCCCGATCGCTGCGAGTGCGCTTTGCCAACGGGCGCTCCATGGGTGCGCTATGTATAGAAGCGGCTCTTTCGCATAAGCGAGTATCCCGCTTCGCACGACAAACGCCCAGCCCCTAGCAGGATCTGGCCCAGCGGTAAGCTTCCACAACTCTTCGCGCACACGTTCCATCGCGACAGGAGCCAATTCAGCGCGCAGCTTCATCAATGCGCGCCACGTCCCCTTCGCGATCCGCATCTGTAACACAGAAGCGAAGCGAAGCGCTCGCAGCATGCGCAAAGCATCCTCGCTGAACCGCTCCTCTGCATCACCAACTGTACGGATGCGGCACGCAAGCAAATCGACTTGTCCAGCAAATGGATCCAGCACAAAGCCGTTAGCATCAACGGCCATTGCATTCATCGTAAAGTCTCTTCGACGCAAATCTTCCGTCACATCCGTAATAAATTCCACGGACGCTGGACGGCGATTATCCACATAACCGCCCTCACGTCGAAATGTTGTCACTTCATAAGTACCATATTTCGTGACAACCGTAACCGTTCCATGCTGCAAGCCTGTTGGTATGACACGATCAAACACATCACATACTTGATCAGGCTCTGCAGAAGTAGCAATATCGATATCGTGAATGGGACGTCCTAGTATCGTATCACGCACACATCCGCCTACCATATAAGCTTGATAACCAAACTGCTCTAGCGTTCGAATAATTTCTCTCGCTCCTTCAGCTAGGTCACTATTCAACTGTAGTTGAAGCATATCCATTCAAGCCTTTCTTGACATCGGTTTCACGACAGGATGCCGATAATAACCAATGCATATCGATCATGACGTGCACACGGGCTCTTCCAAATTTACTTCCCGATTCAATACACGATAATATATTTTCTCATACTCATGCGTGATGAGATCATTACAGAACACGTGACGAGCTCTATGCAAGCATGCTTCACGCATACGCTCTGCCAAAGCATCGTCTGTCAACAAGCGGACCGCATAAGCTGCCATCGCATCGGTATCTCCGACTGGTGCCAAAAATCCCGTTTCTTCATGAGTTACGAGTTCAGGTATGCCACCTGCAATCGAACCGATAGTCGGAACACCGCAAGCCATTGCTTCCAAGGCAACCAAGCCAAAGCTTTCTTTCTCCGAAGGTAATAACAAAACGTCAGCCAAAGAAATAACTTGAGCGATCTCGTCCTGTTTTCCTAAGAAATGTACGCGATTTTCCAAACCCATGGCCATAATTTTGTGCTGTACTTTCGGCATATCAGGTCCTTCACCAACAAAAACAAGTCGTGAAGGCACTTTTTCCGCCATTTTTGCAAATGTATCAACTACATCACATACCCGCTTCACCGGACGGAAATTAGAAATGTGCATTACGATTTTCTCATCTGGATATGCAAACTCTGAACGCAAGTGAGAAATATCACGCGGATAATACACTCGCTTATCGATAAAGTTATAAGTCAAGTCAATATGACGATCAATATCAAGCAATTCTCTCGTCTCGGAAATCAAGTCTTGGGATACTGCCGTAACGGCGTCACTTTGATTAATCGCAAACCGAATCATGTCCTTTAAAGTTTCATCCTGCGCTAACACGGTAATATCCGTACCATGAAGAGTAGTGACCACTTTTAAATCCGAAGAGCTCATTTGTTTCGCCAAATAAGCACATACGGCATGTGGTACTGCGTAATGAACATGAAGCAAATCCAACTGCTGCATTTTTGCCACTTGTGCCATTTTGCTGGCTAATGACAAATCATAAGGAGGATAGCGGAACACATAATAATCATTCACATCCACCTCATGGTAATAAATATTTTTCTGAAAAGAAGTTCCTAAACGAAACGGAATATTGTGCGTAATAAAATGAACTTGATGTCCACGCTCAGCCAACAGTTTGCCAAGCTCTGTTGCAACCACACCTGACCCTCCAAGTGAAGGGTAGCATGTTATCCCTATTTTCAAAGGCTCCTGTGTCATACCCTGACCTCCCTTACACTGCTGCTCTCTACAACAACGGTTTACTGCTGCTGCATCAATGAAGGATTATATGCCTTCTTTATATTTACGTATTTATGATTTATGATTCCCGTTCTAACAAATATGCAACATGATAAGGACCCTTATAAATAAAACCTTCTGCATACTCAATCCCTCTTGCTTGTCCTATAAGCGCATCGCGAGCGGCAACCCGTTCTACGTAACCTTGATTTAATGGAGTTGCAACGATATCTTCCCCACTTTTTGCGCATGTGAACTGGGACTGATAAGCATAAAGAGCTGCCTGCTTCTGATCATAAACATCTGTTACATCGACGATAAGGTCAGCTGGTGCCAAGTCGTTAATGAAGTAAAAATACACATGTTCAGGCTGATGAGCAGCCAACTCTGGCATGTATCGGCGTAACTTCGCATTAAACAGCGCTTCTTGTACGATACGACTGCACATGACATGGTCAGGATGCCTATCTTCCCAATACGGTACAAAAACAACACGCGGCCGATAGGTACGGATTGCTTTGACAACTTCATCAACATGCGACTTATCCAACTTCAATCCGCGATCGGGCAACCCCAAATTCAAGCGAAAGGATATTCTCAACGCTTCATCAGCCGCCTTTGCTTCCTGCTGACGTATTTCTACCGTTCCATTAGAAGACATCTCAGCATAAGTCATATCAACGATACCAATGCTAAAGCCTGCTTGCTGATGTTTGGCCAACGTACCACCCATCCCAATTTCTACGTCATCAGGATGAGCTCCGAATGCTAATAAATCTACCTGATTCATTAAGCTTCATCGACTCCCGGTTTATATTTATCCGTTAATTCTCGCCAAGCAAAATCTCCACGCTCTAATGCACGTACGAGCAGCTCAGCGGTAGCAATATTGGTCGCTACCGGAATACCTTGCACATCACATAGACGAAGCAACGCGATAATATCTGGCTCGTGAGGTTGTGCCATAAGCGGATCACGCAAGAAGATAATCAGATCCATTTCATTATCGGCAACTAAGGCGCCAATTTGTTGATCTCCACCGAGCGGTCCAGACTGGAAACGATGAATATCTAATTTCGTAGCATCCATAATACGGCTTCCTGTCGTCCCCGTTGAATAAAGCTTATGACCATGAAATACATATTCGTAAGCAATTACAAAGTTGACCATTTCATCTTTTTTGCGATCATGTGAAATGAATGCGATATTTAGCATAGTTAATTACCCTCCGTCTATCTGCGATGTATACAAGTTAGAAGTTTGAATATTATGAAATGCATGTATCGAAAAGCTATTAGTCCATCATGTGCTCAAAACCATAAATTAATTCTTCTATTTCCATGACTTTCTTTACGGCAACATTAACTCCAGGCATGTAGCCTGCACGCTCATAAGAATCATGACGTATTTTTAACGATTGGCCGTATCCACCGAAAATAACTTCTTGTTGTGCAAACACACCAGGTAAACGAACACTGTGAATTCGGAATCCATTGTAGTATCCGCCACGTGATCCTTCAATCGTCTCCTCCTCGTTCGGATTGCCTTGACGATGCTCTTTTCGAACTTGAGAGATCAATTCTGCCGTTTTAACTGCTGTACCCGATGGTGCATCCAACTTCTGATCACCATGATACTCTATAATTTCAAGATCAGGGAAATATTTAGATGCCTGTTGGGCAAATTTCATCATTAAGATGGCTCCAATGGAGAAGTTGGGTGCAATTAAGCCTCCAAGCTTCTTCTCTCTGCACATTTGCTGCAGCTCTTCAATTTGTTCTGCTGTGAATCCGGTTGCTCCGACTACAGGCCTTACACCATATCGAATAGCTAGCAATGTATTATTCATAACTACATGCGGAGTAGTAAAATCAACAAGCACATCTGGGCTTGTCTGTTCCAATGCTCGTTCCAAATCATTTGTCACGATAACACCGCTTGCTGGCAAGCCAACTAGTTGTGCAGCATCAATGGAACCAGAAGATCTATCGATTGCTGCTGCTAGTTCCAGTGTATCATCTTCTAGAACCATTTTTACAACTTCGCGGCCCATACGGCCACCCGCTCCAGTTACAGCAACTCTTATCTTATTCATGATTCATCAACCTTTCCGTTATCATCATGTCCAACGTTCGATGATTGTTCGATTCGAGTCCATCGATTTGCATCACGTGTGTTGAATTTATCCATTACTTTATCGTGAGCTTCTGTCAAATCAATTCCTAAGGAATTAGCAAAGCATAATAGAATAAAGAGAACATCCCCAAGCTCCATTTCGATGGAATTATCCGCTTCAGAGGATTTCTTCGGTTTCTCACCATAGAAATGATTCACCTCACGAGCTAATTCCCCTGCCTCCTCCGTCAATCTAGCAAGCATTGCTAATGGACTGAAGTATCCTTCTTTAAACTGGGATATGTATTGATCGACTTCGCGCTGCATTTCAGCCAATGGCTTATCGCGAAGATTTTCTAATGAAAAGGAACGTTGATGATCCGACATGGTCAATCCTTTCTGTACATGCACATGTTGTATGCCTGCACGATGCCTAATATAGCTAATATGTTATCGCAAAGCATGATGGAAAACAAATGCTTTTTAAGCCCATTTATTGTTGCTGTGCAGGATTGAAGCATGATAGTAAGGGCCGTCATCGATAAATAATAAAAAAGACGACTTCCGCTTTCAGAAGTCATCTTATCCATCATTTATAATGAACCCCAAGGACTATTGTGAATACCATCTCGGTCATAGCGATACTTTTGATACGCCACATACGCTAACGTAACCGTAACAATACACCCTAACCATATTAATACTTGCATCGGAATAGGCTCTTCCACAATAGGTGCAATCGTCTCTAATTCCTTCGTAGATCCAAACAAATTATCTAATATAATGGATTCATAATCTTTTAAAGCACGCTGTACATCTTCATGCTTCACTTCATCACGTATGCCCTTATTAACAAGTGTAATCATAGAAGTTGCCATTTCAATTGCTTCTATAGGACGATCAATGGAAGCAGCAGGCAGCAGCCTATCCATATGTTCCAGCCACTGTAAGGATACCTGCTTCCATACAGCAGCAGTTTTTGCCTCAGCCATCTGTTTCATCTCATCCATGATGACCGTTGCATACTGCCGCCACATTGCATCCTGTTCATGCGTAACTGCGTCAATGACTAATCGTAATCGAGCAGCCGCTCGTTCAAGTTGCTGTTCATCTTGTTTGGCAGCAACCAGCGTCTGCTTAAAGCGTATCACGCTATCGGTAATCGCCTTCATTTGCTCGTAGGTCATATGATCGAACATGCCTGGTGCTGATAGTACCGTGGTGAAATTTTTCATATTGGCATGAATATTTGTCATGTTTCCATTCACGCTATCTTTATACATCGCTGCAGCTAGCCGGTCAGCCTCTTTCCAATTCAAGATGTTGAGATCGGATTGTTTATCAACGGCAGCTTGTACGTACGGAGGCATGGACATTACGGCCCATACAAGTACGAAACAGATAACGATACGCAGTGCATGCATGTACACCCCTCCCCTTCCTTAACCTATGGGGAAGAATGAGAATCTAGAACAATTCAAGTAGACAACTATCTTTTTCTTGCAGCAACAACGATACTAATGGATTTTCCTGTCAAAGGTTGCTCTTTCCACCCGCCCCACATATGAAGCAGTTCAAATCCACTAGCGTCCATCAATCGGATTAATTCCTGCGGGAATGTATAACGCAAATCAATATAGGTTGTATCATCATTATCAATCTGATCATTTACATAATAGGTTCTAACCGTTTTATACCGTTGAATTTGGCTAACCGCATCATAGCTGCTCTGGTAAGCAACTTCACATACTCGACCATCTGCACATGTGTATTTGTGATCAACGAGCAGCTCATCTGGCTGAAAGATTTCATCTGCCAATGGGAATCTTGTGTCAAACAAGCATATGCCCCCTGGCTTCAGCGCTTTATGGAAGGATTGCAGCAAGCGACTCTGTGAATCATTTGTTAGAAAATGCTGAAATGCATTCCCCACCATTGAAACGAGCTGAAAGTTATTCTCCCAGGGTAATTCTTCACAGTCAGCTTGTTGCCAAACAATATCCAAATTCAGCTCAGCAGACTTTAGAGCAGCATGATCAAGCATACCTTGATGAAGATCGACCCCTACTACTTCATACCCTTCCTGTGCTAAAGGTATCGCAATTCTGCCTGTTCCTGTTGCTGCATCCAACACTGGCCCTTCTGACAGCTGACACATTTTTAAAATGGTAGCTAGTTCGTATGTACCTTTATTCTCTTCATCATAACGTATTACATCTGCGTATTCTTGTAGATTATGATCCATTTCGTTCCTCCACATGTTGTATGCATAGATAACCAATCATCCATTTCTTTTATAAAAGTTTATTATAAAAGTCTGTTGTGTTGTCCCCTAATTACCAATCTTGCTGCTGCAACACTAACACCTGTAAGTATAAAAGTGAAAATACAAATAGCGGTCAAATCATCCATTAACAATCGAGACAAACTTGGAAATACACCAAACATATAATCAACCGTATCATTAAGCCAAGTCCATCCTGCTGCAACCATAATGCTAATCGCCCCATAGCGGAACCATTTCGCATACAATAATGCTTCAACTGCCATAGCCAAGTGTGAGGAAATTAACATCCAGTCCTGCCAGATCATGTCCTGTCCTTGATATGTCGCGCTAAAAATCATGACACAAGCCCATATCCCGTACTTAATTGAAGTAACCACGGCTAAAGCTTCGATAATTCCCCTGAATGCAAGTAAAGCAATACTTGTGCCTTTAGGAGGAAATAGTAAGAACAGAAGAGATATTGTAAAAAACAAGCTTGCAGTAGGGCTGTCTGGAACGAAAACAATCTGCCATAACGGAAGATTCATCCAAGTGTAAACAAGTTGTTCTTTGTACCAATAATATCCGTAAATCGTACCTAATGCATTTGACCAGAACAACGCCCATAATACCCAGCGCTTTGTGAAAAAAGCTTGATTACTTATAGGATGTATCATATTACTCCTCCAAACAGTCGAAATGATCGCAGAAAGCCTGACCGCATGATTGCGATCAGGCCAGCATTGTGGATCATTCTACTATTCTTTCTTCTGCTTCGCAAGCCAGTCAGCCAGCTTATCTAGCTCTTCTTCTGTTACTCCTGCTGACGTAGCTGTATCCAGCATCGCTGGCATCGCGCCACGTCCATCTTTAATGACCGTCAAAATTTCTTCTTTCGACAAGCGATCACCTACGCCAAGCAAGGCAGGAGCTCCTCCGCCTTCAAGTTCCCCACCATGACACGCAATACAAGTCGCTTTCTTATACGTTTCCATGGCTGGATCATCAGCAGCTACTAAAGCAACTGAATCGTTAGGCTTCGGATGATTATACGGCTTGCCTGCAAGCGCATTCTTTTCTGCCTCACGAACACGCTTATGATGTTCTGGCTCAATTTTCTGCACTTCAAGCTCATGTTGGTATTGGTCCCAAGAAACTACTGTTAAATAGACACAAGCAGCCAATGACACAAGCATAAGTGAAGATGCAATTGGACGTCTATAGAAGCGGCGCTCCTTGCCAGTGTCCAAGAACGGAGCAAGCATTAATCCACCAAATGCAATACCTGGTATAAGTACGGTACCAATGAGTACATAATTACCGGCAGCATACGGATATTTAAGTAATTGATACAAGAACAAGAAGTACCAGTCCGGTATCGGAATAAACGCTGTATTGTTCGGATCAGCCGGATAACCTAACGGAGGAGCCTCCGAAATCGTTAAAACGAGAAATCCAACAAGTACAACCGCGCCTACCATCCATTCTTTTAATAGAAAGTTAGGGATGAAGGCTTCCGATTTGCCAGGATAGGAAGAATAGTCCGGCTGAAGCGGTTGATGACTTTTCTTCTTGACTCGGGAATCCCCAACGTACACGACTTTTTCATCTTTAGAACCATGTGCCATCTCTTCTCCCCCTCTCTTATAGCGGCCCTGATATGCCTTGACGGCGTATCATGAAGAAATGTGCTCCTAGCAATCCTAGTAGAGCTGCAGGTAAGAAGAAAACGTGTATAGCAAAAAATCTAGTTAGTGTCTGCGCACCAACAATTTCGCCGCCTTGCATTAATTCTTTTAGGTATGGCCCGATATATGGAACCGTATCTGCAATCTCCATACCAACTTTTGTTGCAAAATAAGCTTTGTTATCCCAAGGAAGTAAGTAGCCTGTGAAACCGAGTCCTAGCATGACAAAGAAGATAAGCATACCAACTACCCAGTTCATCTCACGTGGAGCTTTGTATGAACCTGTGAAGAAAACACGGAGTGTATGTAAGAACATCATAACAATGACTAGTGATGCTCCCCAGTGATGCATTCCTCGAACGATACCCCCGAATGCAACTCGTTGTTGTAAATATTCTACGCTGTAATATGCATTTTGAATATCTGGCACATAACTCATCGTAAGAAACATACCCGACAAAATTTGAATAACAGTTATGAAAAATGTTAGTCCACCAAAGCAATACACGAACGCCGAAAAATGATGTGCAGGGTTAACGTGTTCCGGCACTTCATGATCAGCCACATCGCGCCATATCGGCGTGATGTCCAGACGTTCGTCTATCCAGTTGTAAACGCCTTTAAACATCTGTCATTACGCCTCCTTATTTCACGCGTGTATTTGGTTTTATTGCTCCCAAGTAGACAATACCATTATCAACTTTCACTTCGTATTCGTCCAATGGAGCACGTGCAATTGCCATCTGTTTGCCGTCTTTAGTGTAAAACGCTCCATGACACGGACAAAAATATTGGTCTTTATGAGCGGCACTATTATTCCAGCCAACGGTACAGCCTAAGTGCTTGCATACTGGGGATAATGCTAAAATTCCACTCTCATCCTTCGTAATCCAAGCTTTTAATTTTGCTTCATCTTCATACCAACCATCAACTTGCAATCTTTTAAAAGAAAATTCTTGCGGTTCAGCGGTCAATTTACTCTCTTCTACTACCTTAATGTAGTCGGTTACAGCCTTTTCCTGAAGCAAAGGATCGACTGCAAAACGAACCATCGGTAATGCCGCTCCACCCATCATAAACGCGCCAGCCCCACCTAGCGTGTAGGAAAGAAATTGTCGACGGGACATTTCTTTACGAGTTGCCGGTTTGTGAGGTTGCTTGTTCTCAAGCGGTTGACTCATCCTCTCTAACCCCCTTTACCAACCGTTGTTACAGCTAATTATGAGATTTATTACCATCTAACTAAGACATCCCTATAATATCCCAGCACTATGTAAGCGTCAATAATTTACCAGATTAATTGGAACTATCAACCATTAATACTTCATTAATTGTTGATAATTTGTCACATTTAGTGATCAGTTTGTGACGGATTCCACATTTCACTCACTTTAATTTCTATCATTTTAGCTATACTTTTCTCATTTTCCACTCCTACAGAATATGGAGTTAGTATTAAATCAGCCTCAGAAAGATTCTCTTTAGAAATATGAGGCTGACAGGACATAATAATGACATATTTGAACCCGATTCGTTTCACCATACGTACAACTTCTTGTAAAGCAAACCATGCATCTCCCCTATCATTCATTCCGAAACTGCTATAATGATAAGCAGGATAAGTCACAACTCTACCGTGAAAAGGAGTTTCGACTAATTCCAACCAATCCCTCAATTCTTCTAATCGATCTGCAGCCTCCACAGGAGACTCAAGCCCAGTTAACCCTGTAATCGGCAAAAGGCAAGTATCTAGGTATGGTCTCCACTCTGTCCATTGTTCTCTCGTCAAGTCACTAAATTTCATGATTACCCCTCCATGGATTGATTGCCAAGTTGTTCCTATTCCATTATACCTGTACAAACAAAAAAATGAAGAACCGCAAAATGCGTTCTTCATTGAAGCGTCTTTAATTCATTTGTAAGTTGATGAAAAGTGTTTTCATCCCCCGCAGCGAGAGCTCTATCAATTTCTTCGTAGATACGTAAAGTGCGATGCTTTTTTATCGCTTCGTCCCACACCATTTCAGCAGTCAGACTTAACATTGCTTCATACGTTACTTTCATTTTGTCCATAGGATGCACCTCCAACCATAACGATTAAGAGCCCCTATATTCCTTTCCTTTCACCACATAGCTTTCGGTTGTTCGTTTCATACGCTGTAAATCTTCTTCCGTCAGTTCTCGAATAACTCGGGCGGGTGAACCGATGGAAAGAGTATAGGCCGGGATTGATTTGTTTTCGGTTACAACCGATCCTGCCCCTATTAAAGCATATTCACCGATGTCAGCCCCGTTCAGTACAATCGCCCCCATCCCAATTAATGTACCTTTGCCTAGTGTACAACCATGGATGATAGCCCCGTGTCCCACAGACACTTCTGAGCCTACAATTAACGGCTGATTGGTATTAACGTGACCGATGACTCCATCTTGAATATTAGCGGATTCGCCGATGATAATAGGTGCCAAATCCCCGCGCAGTACCGCATTAAACCATATTGTTGACTGCGCTCCAACCGTTACGTCTCCAATTATTTTAGCTCCATCTGCAACATATACCGATTGATGAATGTTCGGTATGATATGATTGTAAGGAATGAGCATCGCTTTCCCCTCCACGTCGGCATGAATAGTTAGTTCACTATCAGTATAGCCGTTCATTTTGGGTTCATCGTAACAATGCTGCATTTTATTGTCAACCTAGCTTAATTTTGTCCTCATGTGTGATAATTACACCTTTAACTAGGAGATTACCTCGTTTTGACATTTGAACAGATGTCCCCGTGTTTGCATCTTCACCTATTTTCAACAAACCAAGATGAACTAACATCTGAATGATCCGCTGCCTAATAATAGACTGTGGTTCATCGTAGAAAAAAGGCTTCACATAAGGGGTCAATGCTTGTTCCATCGATTCAACAGTCGTCCATCTTGCCGTACATAAGTGAATCCAATGAACGATAGCTGACACATTAGGTATTGCATTTTTATACAACTTCAACCAAAACCGATAAATGGGCTGTATCGGTTCATAAGCTGCACCTTTTTCTAGCCGTTCGAGCCCCGACGCTGAAACAACCAACTTCCCTGCATGTTCTTCGATCCAACCTTGATAGAACACGTAGTCGTACAATAGAGACAAACGATTTGGGTAATTGTGAAATCGTCTTCCATAACCGAAGCGCCATTCTCCTTTGGATACGGGTTCTTCCATGACAGACATTTTTTCGATCAGCAGCTGCTGCGTCTTCTTGTACATGACTCCCTCAGGATTAAGCGGTACGTTGTCTGATTCATGAAAATATCGAAGCATGGTAATGATATCCTCGCCAATACGACCATCTTCATCCCGATATGCCTCAGGCTCTTGAACAGATACGAGCTCTTGCTCCATACGTCTTTTCATAACAAGCTTGAAGCGTTCTTTGAGATCTTCAGGAACTTGAAAGAGATATTTGGTTTGCTGGCTAGCTCCGTTGAACAGCCATCCACTCTGCCGCATTTTCACAATCATATCGCGCGGACTAGAAGATTGAGTTTGTTCATCTCTTTCAAATCGTGTCTGTTGAACTCTCGCAATTAACTCTTCTAGACTGAACAACGATCGCTGCTCAAACAGCAATGAGTTAATAAATCGAAGTTCCTCTACACTCATCTCATTAATGAATTGCTCAAACCAATCTTTGTGCCCTATTTTCGTCAAAATCGATTGAATCAATTCACGCTTCGAATGGGCATCACACTCGCAATCGTATCTTTTCGCAATGCTGACGAGCTGCTGAATATCTGCATAGCTAAGCATATCGGCTAAGTTCATGATCCACCTCCAATTGTCCCGTCGTCCATCGCCGATTCTCGTTGTCTAGAATCCATTATTGGACAATTCTGCTCGTTTATACGAATGATTAGAAAAAAATATGATAAACAAAAATAACGACTAAAAATTCTCCATCAAGTTACACTTTTCACAAAACAAAAAAAAGGTTGTTCCAAAGCTGATAAACAGCCTGTGGAACAACCTTTTCATAAAGACTCACAAATGTTATTCAATTTACCGTACCTCAAAAGTCGTTTCTGCTATGTGACGAGAACAATTCAGCAGCAAAGGCTCCCAAATCTGCTCATGTTTCTCAACGACTGTAAATGACAAGTTTCCGATATGACTTGTACATTCTTCGCCGAACCAAGTATGGAACAGCTGAGCTAACCAGCTTCCATGGCTAATTATGAGTATATTGCGTTCCGGCCATTCATTGGCAATAAAGTTCACCGCTTCTACCGCTCTCGACCTAATAGCATGATCTGTTTCTTGACCAACATCTTGAGCTTTCCAGTCCACTCCCCATCTAGAAGTACGTTCTTCTAGTGTGGTTCCTTCCGCGAGCCCGAATGCCCTCTCCAGCAAACCTGCATGCGGCTCTAATAACGGAATCTGTAAATGTGATGCAATGATAGCGGCTGTTTCTTCAGCACGTTGCAGACCACTTGAAATAACGGCATCAAAGCGATAAGGCTCCTGCACTAATCGTGCAGCAAGCTTCATCGCTTGATCTCTACCGATATCATTCAGTGGAATATCAGTCTGACCTTGAATACGACCAAGCGCATTCCAATCAGTCTGCCCATGTCTTACTAATCCTATTTGTTGTCTATTCATTAGATTCTCCTGCCTGTTCCAAATGATAGCATCATCTTACCATATTAACGCCTAATCCGCGCTAAATAATGATACAGCAAGGAGGCAATGATGATCCCTACAAGGGAGTAAACAATCCAATACTCTGGAATAGTTGGGACAACTTGTAGAATTAGCGGTTCACTTGTTTCAGAATAAGGAACATCTCCGATTGTGATATCCAATTCTGTTGAATTACTGCCTGCTATTGCGGTTGGTATAATGCCACCCTGATCAGAAGGCTCCGTTTCCACTTTGTTTGGGTAAACAGCCATCACAATCAAACTGCTCATAAATACAACGATACAAAATGACATTACCCCAACCAAAATGTTACGCATCTTAAGCGACATCACATGAGAACGTCTATGGACCGGCATAAGCCATTCTTGTTCACTGTATATGCGGTCCATCACGAGAGAGGAGTCAAACGTAATAGGCCCATTCATTTCTGCCTCTGCTAAGCTTGACTCTACTAGGTCATCAGTCCATGCCTCGCTCGCTGCCCAAATCTGATACTCTTCCGCACAGCCTTCACACACTGACAAATGACTTTGAATGCTAAGACGTTGCGGATCGTCTTCTGGCATATCGCTGTAGACCGATATCCATTCGAGCGCTTCCGCACATTTCATTTTCCGTTCATCCCTTCAATCCCGGGTCAGTTATGTATCCTTCCATTTGACATTTAATACTTGTGCGAGCCCGGAACAACAATGATTTTACTGAGCTTACCGTCTGTCCTAGCTGATTGGCTATCTCTTGGTAATCCAGTTGGTCATATTCACGCAGGATGATGGCAGAACGCTGCTTTTCAGGCAAATTGTTAATCGCTTCCCTAACGAGCTGTACTTTCTCATTACGAAGAGCTGTATATTCAGGTGTTAGTTCTTTAGGAGCTTCAGGTACGATGCTATTATCTTCATCAAGTGACACTTGAAGACTTCGTTGCTTACGAAGTTCACTTAACACCGTATTACGAGCTATCGTATAGAGCCATGTAGAGAATGATGCTTCTGCTTCTCTAAACGTATGTAAGCTGCGGTATGCCTTATAGAATGTCTCTGCACACAAGTCCTCTGCAAGTAACTCCAACTGAGAATTACGAAGCATGTGATAAATAAAAGCTAAAACTTTACGGTGATAACGATTCATCAAATCCGCATACAAGTCGGTGTTTCCTTCCTTGATTTCACGGATAATTAGGGAGTCAGTCATGGATTGCGATCCTCCTTGCTTTCCATTTCGTCCCCGATGCGCTACCTTTAAGGATATTATACATCACAAAAAATAAAAAGTTGCGAATCGGATACTACTTATATTTAAGAAACGAATAGATAATTTCCAACGATACGACAATAAATCCTATGATTTTACATCTTTGTTTACTACATTGTTATTTTAGCATAAGACATACATGCGTAATGTTAATTTTTCTTAAGATTCTTTTAAGGTTGAACATTTGCACAAAAAAGAACCTCTTCTTAGTGAAGCGGTTCCGCGTCTTACATATTAACATATATTATAAAGAAGTAGTACGAAATTGGAGAATTACAAGCATGGTAATTAATGTTTCTTTAAGATTTCTACTCCATGATGAATTTGTAGTCTTGCACAATAATTCAAGAAAAATTACTTCCGAGTTCCTCCTCGACAACCCCTCATCACAGCTTGAAGGTGTTACTGAGTTACTGATGTTGAATCACGTATCGTTTTCTAATGATACTGTGTAACCCTTTGATTCTTTAATGTTTCTCATGGCTCTCCAGTGTCCCTTAAGTCCGTATCGTTCATTCTAGATTAAGACAAAAAAAAAGAACCACTCCATAATGGAGTGGTTGCACAAAGTGCATATTTGGATAGGAGTGGAGAGAAACCATACTGTAGTTATAGTATAATGTATACGTTTTCATTCTGTCAATAACTTCTACCGAAAAAATTTCATCTCTTATCAATATTTTCCGTTTCCACGTAAAAAAGCCCTTTCACAAGGGCTCTTTTACTATACATATACTTCATATCCCAAAGATCGCAAACACACCTGAGCGCGCTCCCAGTTCTGCTCTTCTCGGAATGAAAGCCGCAGTACGCCTGGGACATCTTCTCTACTTTCAATAATCTGAAGGTTGCTAAGATTAATCTCTTCTTGTCCCAGTTTGGTTGCAATACGCCCAATAATACCAGGTGTATCAGGTATGTCCATATATACATCATAAAGCGCATGGATAGCCCCTTTACGTCGTTCAGGCATTTGATTGCGAAAATGTCCAGAGAGGCGGAATGACTCTTCTATCCATTCACCATCTTCACGCAGTAATACATCTTTCCATTCCTCGACTTTATCCTGCCAGTCTTGAAGCAAATCCAGCATTACTTGGCGATTATTAATCAAAATATCTCGCCAGACAGTGGGATCACTGGATGCAATCCGAGTAATGTCTCGGAAACCACCAGCGGCAAGTATAAGATGCAACTCATTAGAATCATTGTACTGGCGTACTTGGTTGACTAATGCAGTTGCCACAATATGCGGCAGGTGACTAATCGCTCCAACAACACGATCATGCTCTTCTGCATTCATTTGGATAATATGAGCTCGCGTATGTTGCAGCAGTTGACGAAGTTCTTGAGTCACATTTTCCGGACAGTCATTTGTAGGAGTCAAGACATAGTAAGCATTCTCAAACAACAATACGGAAGCTGCTTCCACACCAGAACGCTCAGATCCTGCCATTGGATGACCACCAATGAAATAAACTTCATTCCAATTCAGCTTACTCGCACATGCAGTAACCGAAGCTTTTGTGCTGCCAACATCCGTAATGACACAACCGCGTTTAAGCGTTAAAGTATTTAGGCGAAAAAGAGTATCCTCCAGCATGCCTACGGGAGAACAAATAAATATATAGTTCGCCTCTTTTACTGCTTCTTCAAGATCCGTTGTTGCTTCATCAACGACACCGCGCTCCACATACTTCTCAGCTGATGCTGCACGAGGGGAATATCCAATGACATGGAGCCCTGGCTTTCCTTTAAAACATAATGCAAGCGAGCCTCCGATGAGGCCCACTCCAAGAATTGCAATCTTTGTAGTCATAGGTCCACCTTACATTCTAATAAAATTTGTTCAATAGCTTGAATAAATGCTTCATTCTGCTCACGACTGCCTATCGTGACACGAATAGCGTTCGGATAATGTCGGAATCCTGCTCGAACGATAATCCCTTTGGAAACCAGTTGTTCGAACATGTCCTTACCAAGCATCGGAACCTCAATCATTATGAAATTACCGTGCGCTGGCATTGTACGTAATTCTAACCGTTCACACTGCTCTTGTAAATACCCTAGACCCTCCGTGTTCCATTGCTTGCATTGCGATACATACTCCTTGTCATGAATCGCAGCTACCCCTGCTGCCTGTGCAAAGCGTGACGTATTAAATGGCTCTCTAACTTGATTAATAGAGCGGATCACCTCGGGGTGGCCGACTCCATAACCAAGCCGTAGTGATGCTAAGCCATGAATTTTGGAAAATGTACGGAGGGCAACAAGGTTCGGATAATTCGCGATTAGTTCAATTGAATTAGGATAGCTTGCATCCGTAACATATTCACAATACGCTTCATCCAAAGCAACTAGCACATGCGAAGGAACCCGATCCATGAACGCAATAAGCTCATCTTTCGTAACTATCGTTCCAGTGGGATTGTTAGGGCTGCATATCCACACTACTTTCGTTCGTTCTGTAATGGCAGCGAGCATTCCTTCTAAATCATGCTTGCCTTCCTTCAATGGAACTTCAATGGTACGGGCTCCCTCAATATCAGCATTATGCTTATATTGAGGGAAGGTTTGATCCGCGGCAATAGACTCATCATTCGCAGTTAGAAATGCACGACAAATCATTAGTATAACGTCATCTGATCCTGCTCCAAAAATTAGCTGTTCGCTGCTAACTTGCAACTGATCTGCAACTGCTTGCTTCAATTTAAGTGCAGCTCCATCAGGATATTGACTCAGTTTGCTCAATTCTTCTTCGAGCGCCTGTTTAACTCTAACTGAGCAACCGTACGGATTTTCGTTGGATGCTAGCTTAACGACTTTATCAATTCCGTATTCTCGCTTCACATCCTCAGCAGATAAACCAGGCTGATAGATAGGAAGGCTCGCGACGATGTCTTTCGTTTTGATACGCATCCAAACACACCTCTCCGCTTCAAGGTATTAACTTACTGAAACTATGATTTCAATTCTCTCACAAATTTACAAATTTGCAATACGCCATCTTGCACGGTCTGTGGTGATTGCAGTAATGGTAGCGCCTCTTCGATTTGACGAACAATCGCACTTCCAACCACAACTCCATCACAATGTGAAGAGAATCGACGCACATGCTCTGCATTGGAAATACCAAATCCGATTGCGATTGGCAGATCTGAAGCTGTACGAACCTCATGCAAAAAGTCTTCTATATTGGCAGCAAATGAACTCCGAACGCCTGTAACACCTAATGAGGACACGCAATAAATAAACCCTCGGCCGTGATGTGCGATTTGTTTGACCCGCTCCTTCGAAGTTGGTGCGACTAGCGGCACAAGATGAATCGAGTAACGATCCGCTATTTCTCGAATAGGCGCGCTCTCTTCAAGGGGCAAATCAGGTATAATAATGCCACTAATCTCCGAGTCTACCATTTCTTTAAATAATTTCTCTGCTCCATATTGGAGCACTGGGTTGTAATAAGTGAACAGTACGTAAGGGATGGACGCACCGTGCTCCCTAGCTTTCTTCGCGACCTGTAAACTATCGCGAATTGTAATATGATTTTGCAGCGCGCGGGCTGAAGCACGTTCGATAACGGGTCCATCAGCAAGCGGATCTGAATAAGGGACACCTAATTCAATAATATCCGCGCCTGATTGTTCCATACCAAGCAATAGCTCTAACGTAATATCGATATGGGGATCTCCAACCGTAATAAATGGAATAAGTGCAGATTTCCCTTCTGACTTCAACTTTTCGAATGCTGCATCCATACGATTCATGACGGCGTTATTCATGTTTATCCCCCCCTAGTACTTCCATGATCGTACCAACATCCTTATCCCCACGACCTGATAAACAGATTACTAATAACTCATCTTGCTTCATCGTAGGAGCGAGCTTTATCGCTTGGGCTATGGCATGAGAAGACTCTAATGCAGGGATAATTCCTTCTGTGCGACACATAAATTGAAGGGCATCTAGTGCTTCTTTATCTGTAATCGGTGCATATGTTGCTCTACCGGATGCATTCAAGTGAGCATGCTCTGGACCTACACCAGGATAATCAAGCCCCGCGGAAATGGAGTGAGCTGGCTGCACTTGACCAAACTCATCTTGTAACAAATAGCTTAATGAACCCTGAAACACACCTGGTGTCCCCAAAGTCATGGTAGCCGCATGTTCTTTCGTATCAACACCTCGCCCAGCAGCTTCCACACCAACAAGCTTTACATTCAGATCATTAAGAAATGGATAGAACATCCCCATCGCATTACTTCCACCGCCAACAGCAGCAACGCATACATCCGGCAATTTTCCTTCTAGTTCTTGTATTTGCCGTTTCGTCTCATCCCCGATAATACGTTGAAAGTCACGAACAATCATCGGGTAAGGATGAGGACCTACTACAGAACCTAAAATATAGAATGTATCTGTTACGTTAGAAACCCAATAGCGCAAAGCCTCATTTCCTGCATCCTTCAATGTTCGTGTACCAGAAATGACGGGTACGACCTCTGCACCGAGCAGTTCCATACGGAAAACATTAAGTCGTTGACGCCGCATATCTTCTTCGCCCATAAATACTTTGCATTCTAACCCAAGTAAAGCACATACGGTAGCTGTAGCTACACCATGTTGTCCGGCTCCAGTCTCTGCGATCACCTTCTTCTTGCCCATTCGCTTGGCAAGCAATGCCTGACCGATTGTGTTGTTTATTTTGTGTGCCCCAGTATGGTTCAGGTCTTCACGTTTCAAATAAATCTTTGCTCCACCGAGCTCCTTCGTCATGCGTTCTGCATAATAAAGAGAAGTCGGACGACCTGAATAGCTTTGTAGCAACTGCTTGTATTCCGTCTGAAACTGCTCATCCTGTCGGTAAGTTTCATAAGCTTGCTCAAGCTCTATTAAGGCATTCATCAATGTTTCAGGGACATATTTTCCACCAAATTGGCCATAACGACCGTTCGCATCAGGATAACGGTAAACTTGTTCTTGTATGGACATGCTGTCTCACCCTTCCTATAAATGTATCTACTTTGCTCAAGTCTTTGTTTCCATCTGACTCGACTCCACTGGAAACGTCTACACCATCAAGCTCATAGCGTGTAAGTAAACTGCCAATGTTGTCAGGAGACAGACCGCCAGCAACATACAGCGGCATACCTAATTGTTTGGCACGAGATTGATAACTTGGGATAACATCCCACTGAAATACTTTCCCTGAGCCTCCACCCTGAACCGGATCATGAGTGTCAAGCAACAATAGATCAATGTATGGAGCTGCTGCCGATAAGCGCTCAAACTGTCGATTCAATTCATCTTCAAAATCTATCTTGCCAACGTTCGATATTGGAAATGTTAACCAAACACTCATATTACTATTTTCTTTCACCCATCGACAAATGTCCAGTTGTTCGTGGGCATGAAATTGCAACGCCTGAACCGCGCAGGAATTCAGGACAGGCTTTAAACTATCCGTATCAACATGTGCAAATACACCAACCGTATGAGGAATGTGAACTTGCTCATCCTGTAATTGATTTAGAATGGATTGAACGGTATCAGGAGACACTTGCCTGCGGCTTTGTGCGAATACAAATCCGATATGATCAGGATTGCATGCGATGACGCCTCTTGTCATTTCTAAAGACGTCATTCCACATATTTTAACGTTCATGAACTCACACTTTCTGAAGCAAAAGGAGTTTGCTCTACGGGTTCCATCAGCTTGTGAACAGCCTCTCCAATATTGTCGTTCCGCATAAAATGCTCACCTATAAGAACTGCATCAACACTAGACTCATACAAATGAGCAATATGTTCTGGCAAGTGGATACCACTCTCACTCACTAATGTGCATTGGTTAGGAACCAATTTTCGCAATTGATCGGTTTGGGCCAAGTCTGTAACAAAGGTGTGCAAGTTGCGGTTGTTTATGCCAATTAGCTCAACTTGCTCCAACTTCAACACACGATGCAATTCATTTTCTTCGTGCACTTCGATTAATGCTTCCATTCCCAATTCTCTGCTTTGCTCAAATAGTTCCTTCAACTGTTCATCATCTAAAATAGCAGCGATGAGCAAAACAGCGTCCGCCCCTATTAATCTTGCTTCAAGCAACTGCTCACGACTTATAATAAAGTCTTTGCGCAGCATAGGAACATCTACCTGCGAGCGAACTTGCTTAAATATATCGATTCCACCCTGGAAGTAGGAAACATCAGTCAACACAGATAAGGCATCAGCACCCGCCTGAACGTAGCTTTGTGCGATCTCTACAGGATTAAATTGCTCGCGAATGATCCCTTTAGAAGGGGATGCTTTTTTTACTTCTGCTATTAATCCCACTCCACGATTACGATTCGTCGTAATCGCTTTTCTAAGTGAACGTACTGGCATGAACGTAGATATATCTGCTTCCGCTTGAGCAACGTTCAAATGCTTCTGCAGTTGCTCAACTTCTGACTTCTTCGTTTCTACAATACGATTAAGAAACATGACTCATCCCTCCAGTTGTCTCGATCAATTGTTGCAGCTTACTATATGCCTTTCCAGTATCTATCATATCAGCAGCAATGTGTACCCCTTCGCGTATGGAATCTGCTTGACCAGATACATAGATGCAAGCACCTGCGTTTGCAAGTACAATATCTCGATGCGCCCCGCGTTCGCCTTTTAAAATATCCAGTATAATTTTTGCATTGTCAGCCGCTTCACCGCCAAGTACGTCACTTAACGACTGTGTCCGTAAACCCATTTCTTCGGGAGTAAGTTCATACGTGCGCAGATCTCCATCTCGCAGTTCACTAATACGAGTTGGTGCAGACAAGCTAATCTCGTCTAATCCATCGAGACTGGATACGACCATAGCCCGTTTCAAGCCAAGTTCGCGCAGCACGGCTGCAACGGTATCCGTTTTCGTCTTGTCATAAATGCCAAGTAGTTGGCGATCTGCCCCAGCTGGATTCGTCAACGGGCCAAGCATGTTAAATACGGTACGTATGCCTAGCTCTCTACGAGGCGCGGCCGCATATTTCATTGCAGGATGGAACATTTGCGCAAACATAAAGCAGATCCCAATCCGATCCAGACATTCTGCAGCACTCTCACTCGATAAATGGATATTCACACCCAGTGCTTCCAACACATCTGCACTGCCTGAACGACTGGAGGCTGATCGATTTCCATGTTTAGCTACACGAACAGATGAAGACGCTGCAATAATAGCGGAAACTGTTGATACGTTGAGTTTATGAATGCCTGACCCACCAGTACCACACGTATCAAGTAATTGTTCACGGGACGTGTTCACTTGCTTCGCAGCATTTCGCATCCCTTCTGCCAACCCTGTTATCTCATCGACCGTTTCACCTTTAAGGCGAAGGCCTGCAAGTAATGCACCAATCTGAGCAGGCGTTACATCACCACGCATAATATCTTCCATTACATGCCTAGCTTCTTCCCTTGTTAAGCTATCTCCGCTCAGCAACTTACTTAAAGCTTCCTTCACACGATAGTCGTTTGTCATATGATCCTCTCCTTTTCGTTTCTTTTTTTATTAGTAACTGTATCTGTCTTACTATCTCAACTTGTTTATGAAGAGATGTTCATTACTAGTTCCCTAATTGGATACCTTATGAATTGCTTCTTGTTAGCGAGTTAAATTGCATAACGTTCGCCAATCTTCTATGGGTAAATTCGGTATGTGTGAGAAACGAAAAAGAGAAGACATTGAACTCGTGGGATCATTCCTTAGTTCATTCATTGGAGGAATCATCGCGCACACTCCTTTCCCTTACTTGCATTTATAGGGAGAGATAGCTGTTCAACAACAAAAAAACCTCTGCTTCCGCAGAGGTGTGTTGAACGCGATGATAATATTGAAGAAATAAAAGGTGTTGTTATCAGGATGCAAGGTATATCGAATAAAGGCAATCATGCCATTACATCACCTATGCATAAATATGGACGTATAGAAGGTACGTCAATGAATGCACCACCCTTGTTATACAACAAGACTAAGGATACATAGCATTGCAAATTCTTCTTAACTCCATCTATATCTGATAGCCTATAACACGCTTATACTCAACTCTACTCATCTAATCTCATCTCAACTACACTATACTCAACTCTGCTAATGCCAACTATACACTAGCATGTGGAAGTCGTCAATGACCTAATCACATGCCTATAACCACATTACTACGAAGCAGGTTCTGCCAAATCAGGACGCAGCTGTGCCGAATCCTTTAAGTATACATGCTGAATAGCCTCTTGTGATTTTTCCGTGTTAATATGAACCATCAATCGTATACATTTAGGCAAACTGCCCTCAACGGGTATTTCTAATGCACACATGATAGGAACCAGTTCCCAATTCGGCAATGTACGAATGGCACGAGCTGGGAATGTTGCATTTAAATCTTCAGTCATTGTAATCCAGACACTAGCAATAGATTCTGGCTCAACACCATTACGCTGAACGATCTCATCAAGCAGCTCTGATGTTGCTTGTAAAATTTCATCTGCATCATTTGCCTGCACGGTTGTTGCTCCACGTATTCCTCTCACCCACATTGTTAAGCCGACTCTCCTTTCAATTTATCCACTACACTGCGCACAAGCTCAATAGATATATCATGTCTAATATCTACTTCGCCCACTGCAGTTGGAATAACAAACGTCGTTCTTCCACCACTGAATTTCTTATCATGCATCATCGCTGACAAAATAGCGTCCGTATCATAATGTAACGGGATTGACGTCGGTAATCCGAATGCCTCCAATATGCGACGAGTGTATGTGACAAGCTGTGAATCTTCACCGAGCAGCACAGCCAACTCCGCTGATCCTACCATACCAATAGAAATTGCCTCACCGTGAAGTAGTTCACCATACTGGCCTACTGCTTCAAGTGCATGGCCAATCGTATGCCCTAAATTCAAAATTGCGCGTAAATTTTGTTCACGCTCGTCTTTAGAAACGACCTGCGCTTTAACATTACATCCCATATAAATGCCATATGCAAGCTTCGCCCGGTCTAGAGCAACTAAATCATCCGCATGTTCCAAGCACCAATCCGAAAATGCCTTATCCCATATCAAACCATGCTTAATCATCTCAGCGAGACCAGCACGAACTTCTCTAATTGGAAGCGTGTGAAGCGTCTCCAAATCAAAAATGACCGCCTCAGGCTGGTGGAAAGCACCGATCATATTTTTGGCCAACGGATGATTAACCGCTACTTTACCCCCTACGCTGCTGTCATGAGCTAAAATGGTAGTAGGAATTTGAATAAATCGAACGCCTCTCATGTATGTAGCGGCTACAAAGCCTGCCAAATCTCCTACCACACCGCCACCAAGTGCAAGTACTGTCGATTTCCGATCCAATCCCGCCTCTATGGCAGTCGTCATGCATGCTTCATAATGCGATAAAGATTTAGAGGATTCGCCAGAAGGAACAATATGTACAGCTGTGTTATAACCGCCTTCTTGCAAAGCTTGCTCTACAACCGCAAGATGATGCTTAGCAACCTGCTCATCGGATACGAGCAAGAGCGGACTCCCATTTGATATGCCACGTTTAAGCAGTAACGCACTTAAGCGAGGGAGTAGACCACTCCCTATCCATATTGGATAGGAGCGATCCTCCAAAGAGACGATAAGTTCACGACATCCCAAAGATTGATTGTTATCCATATCTATCACCTTAGTACTGTGCTAGTTGATTCAAGTAATTTTCGTAGTTGGAACGAATTTCTTCCATGGAATCTCCACCAAACTTCTCAAGAAATGCCTTAGCTACTTCCCAAGCAACTACATGTTCCATCACTACACTTGCAGCAGGTACTGCGCAAGCATCTGAACGCTCGACTTGAGCTGTGAACGCTTCTTTTGTATCAATATCCACACTACGCAACGGCTTGTACAAGGTTGGTATCGGCTTCATTACACCACGGACAACAACAGGCATGCCATTTGTCATGCCGCCTTCAAAACCGCCTAAGCGATTCGACGAACGTGTATATCCATTTTCCCCATGCTCAATTTCATCATGAACCTGAGAGCCGCGAAGAATACCTGCTTCAAAGCCAATTCCAATCTCAACGCCTTTGAAAGCATTAATGGACATGACTCCTTGTGCAATTCGACCATCCAGCTTACGATCATATTGGACATGACTTCCTAATCCTACAGGCAGCCCTTCAACGATACATTCAACAATGCCGCCGATAGAATCGCCCTCTTTTTTAATCTGATCGATGTAAGCTTCCATTTTCTTTTCTGTTTCTTCATCAACGACACGCACAGATGACTGCTCTGTACGCTCGATTAATTCATCTATTGAAATATCCCCAACTGGAGGTGCCTCAATCTCTCCAATACGAATAACATGACCTGCAATTTTGATTCCAAATTGTTCAAGGAGTTGTCGAGCCAAAGCACCACAAGCTACTCTTGCAGCAGTCTCACGTGCACTGGAGCGCTCCAATACATTTCTTAAATCTTTTAAGTTATATTTTAATCCGCCATTCAAATCCGCATGTCCAGGACGTGGGCGGTGTACACGACGCTTCTCTTCGTCTGTTCCCTCAATCGGCTCAACGTTCATGATGGAAGTCCAATGCTTCCAATCCTTGTTCTCAACAACTAGTGCAATTGGTGCACCTGTCGTACGACCATGGCGAACACCGCCTACGATTTGTGCAGTATCTGTTTCAATTTGCATACGACGACCGCGGCCGTAACCTTTTTGACGACGTAGCAAATGTTCGTTTAGCTGTTCAAAATTTACAGTCATATTACTAGGCATACCTTCTATAATAGCGGTTAATTGCGGACCGTGTGTTTCACCAGCTGTCAAAAATCGTAGACTCATTTACTGTTCCTCCTTTAAGCTGTGATGCTGTGAATGGCTAAAATCTCAGACTCTTTGCTCATTATAGTATAGGTGACATCGTTTGACAAGAAAGCATCAACCGCAAGCAATATGTCACCATATTAGAAAATCAAGGATTACATTCGTTTCATTCCTACTACTCGAACGGTATAGCTCACAATTCTGCGAGACTCTGACTACAATTTACGATAGAAGAAGGTCTCTTGTGTTTCCAAGCCATATTGCACTGGATTAAAGATTTGTTCTGTGCTGCCTACAAACAGAATTCCACCTGGTCGAAGCGCCTGAGAGAACTTTTTATAAAGTTCATGTTTTGCTTCTTCCGTGAAATAGATCATAACATTACGGCAAATAATCAGATCTAAGTTCGATTCGAACTTGTCCAACAATAAGTTTTGCTTTCGGAATTGAACATGCTGCTTCAACATTTCATGTACACGATACATATCTCCATCTTGCTTAAAATACTTTTGTTGAAAAGCAGGCGGAACATCCTTCAATGCCCGTTCAATATAAATACCATCCTTTGCACGCTGCAATGCGTTTTCATCAATATCAGATGCAAAGAGAGTTGTGTGCTTGAAACAATTTTTGTCATCAAGAATCATCGCAAGCGTATATGGCTCTTCGCCCGTTGAACATGCAGCACTCCAACAACGAAGCTGTTTACTTTCTGCCATTAATGCCGGAAGAACGCGATCTTTTAATACTTCCCAACGATTTGGATTCCGCCAAAATTCGGATACATTGATCGTCATGCGGTCCAAAAACTCATAAAACAGCTTCTTGTCTGCATTCATAGCATGCGCAAATTGTTCAAATGTAGAATGACCATTCTTTACGCGCAATGTCGTCAGTCGACGGCGCATCTGAGCTTCTTTGTATTGGGATAGATCAATTCCTGTCTTCTGTTTAATTAATTGTATGAATCTTACATAATCAGCATCTTCTTCTTGAGAGTATACGATTGTGCGTGTTGGAATATCGGCTAGCGCAGCTAACTTCTCTGCTTTTGCCTGATCTTGGTATGTAGGTCTCTCCATCTGCTGCTTCTCCCATCATTTTTCATATGTACTGTTTCTTCACTTATATCATACTAGCAAGGACTATGCACCAATTAAAAAAGACACGACGAAAAAATTTCGTCATGCCTGTTCGTATAACAACATTATTCAACTTAAATCCACGGTTCAATTGTCCGAGTATATCCAAGCAACTCACTATCATTGAACATATTAGCAATCTCGCGCTCTGCACTTTCAGGTGCATCAGAACCATGCACAAGATTGAAGTTCGTATGAGCAGCATAATCACCACGAATCGTTCCTGGCAATGCATCAGCAACCTTTGTCTTACCAATCATAAGACGGGACAGCGAAATGACATCGTCACCTTCCCATACCATAGCGAACACTGGACCAGAAGTGATGAAGTCTACCAATTCTCCGAAAAATGGCTTTTCTGCATGCTCGGCGTAATGACGCTCTGCTTGATCACGCTCAATAATCATCAACTTACCTGCTGCTAGCTTAAATCCCTTGCGTTCAAATCGGCTTACGATCTCACCAATCAGGCCACGCTGCACGCCGTCTGGTTTAACCATGATGAATGTGCGTTCCATACGTTCACTCCTTGATACATATGTGAAGTTGTCCAACACAGAAATTATACCAGATATTGTTTGTAAGCGCATCCTTTTCTAAAAATATAGCCTATGCATTTATAGCATAACGATTGTCTAGCTATTGCATAAGCTCTATTTTTAGTGATTTCTATTGGCGATAAAATGTGCAATATCTTTTAAATTACGCTTTGCCCGTTGATTAGGCAGCTGTGCGAGCGCATCCATTGCCTTTTGTATGTAGCGATCTGCTAACTGCTCCGCTATCTTAATCCCATTGCTGTAACGAATTAAATCAAGTGCTTCTGTCGCATCTGAATGACCATTGTTCAAACGTATTTCGTCTATGTGTTTTAGCAATGGTTGCTGCAAACGAGGTTCTTGCAGTGCGTACAGAACAGGAAGCGTAATGTTCCCTTGTAAAATATCATTACCCGGCGGTTTGCCCAACTGTGATTCGGTGCCAATCAAGTCAAGCACATCATCACGAATTTGGAATGCCATCCCAACGTTGTATCCATAGCGATACAATAGTCGGCTCACATTTCGATCTGCACCTGCTGCCAAAGCTCCTAGTTGACAACTGATGGCGATTAGCAGTGCCGTCTTTCTACGGATACGCAGCAAATACTGGCGAACAGATTGACTCGTATTAAAGAAGTCACGGATTTGTTCCATTTCACCAAGACACATCTCAACCATTGCTTTCGAGAGAATAAGATGAATATCCGGGTTTTTCAGTTCCGTTACGAGAGTCAATGCTTTCCCATAAATAAAGTCGCCCGTATACATGGCAATGCGATTATCCCATTTTGACTTTACCGTCATGCTGCCTCGACGTGTGTTTGCGTCATCTATGACGTCATCATGCACGAGGGAGGCCATATGAATTAGCTCCAGCGGCACAGCAACTTTTTTGAGCTGCTCCAAATCGTACGTGCCAAACTTGCCAGAGAGCAGAACAAATACAGGTCGTATTCGCTTGCCTCCTGCCTTTAATAAATGAAGTGTCGTTTCATTAAGCAATTCATGATCAGATACGACAGTACGCTCCAATTCACGCTCAATATAGGACACGTCATTTTTCATTGTTGCATAAATATCCCACAATTTCATACCGTCACCTAACCAACCTTATTTTCAGACCATATATCGAGTTGAACATGATGATCAATAAGACCTAGCTCATATGCATATTTAAAATACAACTGCAACCCTTGTTGCTGCCTTGGACCAAAATCATAGTTCAAGTTTGCAAAATAGTGACGCCAAAACTTCTCCGTACCTCCGACTCGCTGCACGGCCGTTTGAATAAGGGGATCAGTGTTGTGAATGCTCTTCTGCTTGCTTCGCTCAAAAGCTTCAACGATGCGGCCAATGTCAGAAGGGTGACTAACGAGTGCCTGCTTGCGAACAGCCCAAACAGCGAATGTCATCCAATGCCCTGTCCATTCATGCCACATCTGCCCCAAATCCAACACCTGGTAGCGACCATGCTGTTCATTGGCCCAATAAGCTCGAATCGCATGATCACCTATCAGTAATGCCGCATCGGCATTTTCCATCATCCGATCAAGTTGGGGATCCATCGAAATATAGCTCGGTTGAGCGCCATAGCGCTTCTCAGCTATTATTTTGAACAGATTAATGGAGGTAGCAGAAGACGTAGTCAAGGCAATCGTACCTTGCAGCGCTTCTATCAATGGCTTATTCAAAAATAGCAAAATGGAATTGACCGCCCCATAGGCACTAACCGACAAATCAGGAAATAACACATAGTCTTCACTGGATATGCCATACGCAAACGCTGAAATAGGCCCCATATCGATACTGCCTTCCATCATCGCCTTATTCAAGGTCGAAGGAATAGCAGGGACTAGCTCAACAGGTGACAACGTTTGTTCCGGCTTAAAGTGATAGAAAATGGGCCAAACGTTCGTATAATCAATTTGGCCGATTCGTATCGTGCTCATCTGCGGATTCAACGGAATGCTCATTCGGCTCTCCCCACCTTGTAAACAGTTGATGTTCAATATCCAAGCTGTCCAATACCTTTCCAACAAGGAAGTTTACGATGTCATCCAATGTCTGTGGACGATAATAAAAGGCCGGCATCGCAGGAACTATCTTCACACCTAAGCGGGACAGCTTGAGCATATTTTCAAGGTGTATGGCATGCATTGGCGTTTCACGAGGAACTAAGACAAGAGGTCTTCCTTCCTTAATCATGACATCAGCTGCACGTGCCATCAAGTTATCAGATGTGCCATGAGCAATGGCAGACAACGTTCCCATCGAGCAAGGCATAATGATCATGCCTTTAACGCGGAACGATCCACTCGCAATGCTTGCTCCTATATCTTGGATAGGATGATATTGAATACGTTCAGCAGCATCACCGAACGCTTCCTTGATTGCTTCCTGCCTTTTGGTCACTTGCCAGTCCAGCTCTTCTTTAAGGACACGCCAGCCTGCATCAGAAATGAGTAAATGAACGAAGTGACCAGCAGTTAGCAAAGATTGAACTAGACGCACACCATATATAGCTCCACTTGCTCCTGTAATGCCTACGATCCAACGTTCAGGACTACTCATGAGCGCAGCACCACCAAGTCAAGCAAACTAAACACGAATACGACGACACTGAGCACACCATTCATGGTGAAAAATGCAGTATTCAAGCGTGTCAAATCATTCGGCTTTACGATAAGGTGCTCATAAATCATCAAGCCTGCAGCAATTAATGTTCCGATAAGGTACAGCCAGCTCAGCTCAGTCATAAACGTTAACGATATAAACCCAACTGCTGTTACAATATGAAAACCGCGGGCTATCATAAGTGATTTTGCAATACCAAATCGAACAGGAATGGAATGCAAGCCTTCCTTCTTATCGAATTCATAGTCTTGACATGCATACACAATATCAAACCCTGCCGTCCAAAAAGCAACTGTCAAGAAAAAGACCATTGCGGTCCAATCGACGACATTCGTTACCGCAACCCATCCACCAAGCGGTGCAAGTGCAATTGTGAACCCGAGAATAACATGACAAAGCCAAGTAAAGCGCTTCGTAAACGAATAAAATACGAGCATAAACACAGCAATAGGTAATAATACAAAGGATAATGGCTGTAACTGATAAGCTGCCCATATTAATAATCCAAACGAAACGATGGTAAACACGATTACTTCACCAAACTTTAACAATCCGGCTGGAATCGCTCGCTTAGCTGTGCGAGGATTTTTTGCATCATACGCTGCATCAATGACACGATTCAATGCCATAGCAGCACTGCGCGCGCCAATCATAGCAACTAAAACCCAACCAATCTCTGTCCAGCTCGGCATTCTGCTTTGTAAGGTCATTGCGCCTAGAATAGAACCCATAAACGCGAATGGCAACGCAAAAAGCGTATGCTCGAACTTGATCATTTCCAAAATTATTTTTATTTTATTAAACATGTTCGTTCCCCTTCGTCCCCATATGAAGCGCAGCTACACCCATAAAGAATGGCTTCACTTCAACTCGCTCTAATCCCGCTTCCTCAAACATACGGGCCAATTGTACATGGTCAGGGAATGAAGCCTGCGATTCTGACAGCCACTGGTATTGTTCATGTCGCTTTGCAACCAATTTGCCTACCATTGGCATTAACTTCTGGAAGTAAAAATTATAAACGCCTTTAAAAGGCTGTTTTAAAGGCTTCGAAGTCTCTAAGCAAACGACTTTTCCACCGGGTTTGACGACTCGACGCATCTCACGAATAACCTGCATGTAGTCAGGCACATTCCTCAAGCCGAATCCAATCGTCACATAATCAAACGTGTTATCCTCAAACGGAAGCTCCATCGCATTACCTTGTACAAGTGTTATTTGCTTGTCCAATCCTAGCTTGTCCACTTTGGTCTTTCCGTGAGCTAACATATTCGCACTGAAATCCAAACCGTAAACAGCACCTGTTTCCGTTGCTTGTGCAAGCTGGATCGTCCAGTCACAAGTGCCGCAGCATAAATCGAGAGCTGTTTGACCACGTTGAACGTTCATTTTCTTCATCGTGAACGTTCTCCATGCTTTGTGGCGACGGAAGCTTATAATATCGTTCATCACATCATATTTCGGTGCAATATTTTCAAATACCGCGTGTACATGTTGTTCTTTAGCTTTGCCTTCCCTTGGCGAATGTGTCTTCACGTCACGTCACCTAGTCCTTTCATCGCCTATTTTATAACTGATTCGTCACTTAACGGCGTTGAGCTGCAGCTTGTACGCAAACACAAACCTATATCGCAAGTTCAGAAACAATTGATTCTACAAAAGAAGACTGCGTATCGCTCACGTTTGTACCTAATATGGTTGACAACCGCTCTTCAACAGACTTCATTCTCTCTTGCAAGATCACTTCTGGCTTGCATTGGCTCAGCAATTCGTCCCACTCTTGCTGCATGATTGCTTCATGTTGCCAACGACTGTGCTGGGAGGATGAGGCATGTTCCATAACTAACCAGTACGTCCAACTATGAGAATCCACAGTATGCTGCTTCACAATCTCTAACTCATCTTGAATTACTTCTCGTTCACTAATTAGATCAAGCAGTTGCTCGTATAATTCTACATCAGTACGATTGAGCCATTCATTAAAAGCGTGGAACAAACACTGTTTTATTTTCACAGCGTGCTCATAATAGCGGCTGTGATTCATAGAACCATCACGCACGCTAGCAGCTACGGTCATCTTCAAGCGATTAACTTCACAAACTGCTCTGCTGAGCAGCTGAATCGCTTCAATTTGCCCTGCTTCGGCTAACATTTGATAAAAGCGACTGCTAAAATAGTCTCCTGCCAGCACTTTGAGCTGTCGAGAGCGCATATTTCGATCACTTGTGGAACTGGACGCATACTCAACCGTATTGTGCGTATCAATTCCAAGCTGTACAAGCAGCGTCACAGCTGCCATACGTTCCGTAATCTGCTGATGGTCTTCGTTCCGCTTCAAAAAGGCGTACAGCAAAGCTATCCGCTCATTCGCGAACGATGGCAGCTTCGTGTGCGCCTGAATCATGTCATGTGCGACATAACGCTTTACTTCTTGCGGAATAGCATATCCTTTCATCCTCGTGCCTCCGAATGCATTCATCCATTTGGATGTCGTGATCTTGATTATTATAACATATTGTCAGTAAGACGGTGATATTTTTTATAGCTTTGCCCGCACTCCAAATTGTTCAGTCCACAGTGTAGTATAACTCAATCGCATGGCTCTGATCGCTTGGACAGAAGGAGGATGTCCATTCCGGACGAACTCATTCAAAATGGATTCGGTTACTTGATTGCGAAGTGTATCCAGTGCGAGAAGGATTTGTTTTTGGCCGCGCTCTTTATTTTCAATAACTACTCTTAGTTCCAAGCGGTTAACATTGTCCGTCTCATAGAAACTGAAGTGAAGCCAACGATACAATTCTTCATAAATAATTCTTGGATGATGAATACTGGAAGCAACCCGGATGTCCAGCGAAAGTACGCCCGATTTATTCCATTGCACACGACTAATAGGTAATTGAGTAGGCAAAGTTAGCAGCGTATCTACAAGCCTATCATCCTTTATATGCGTGATGGGACTAACTGCACTCATTACTGGTGTTACTCTCAGCTCATCGCCATGCAAGCTGCGCTCTGAGGAAAGAATCCCTAGAACATAAACTACTGTAATGACGCACAATACGTGCAACATCGTTATTCGGAGTGCCTTTTGCCATCTACGCAACCTCATACACCCTTTCGCCTTTCACCAAGTCATCGCAAGATATACTCCCAGTGTCGACGGACGAACTTATGTCCATACCTCATTCTATAATGAAAAAAAGCAGGCTATGCCTGCCTTATTCGTCTTTATCCGTATGAACCGTACCGTGCTTGCTCATAATCATGGCCTTTCCGCGAATTTTAATTGCGGATGTATGATCCGTGAATTGTGCAATGAGAACCTCATTCTTATCTAATTTTTCAGTGTGATGAAATTTCGTATCTTGTCCTCTCGTCAATCCGATAACCTGTACCCCTTGTTCTTTCGCCTTAATAACAATAAAATCCGTTTGGTCCACGTTAATCCCTCCTTATTGAATAAGTGTAACACATAAAAGTAAGCCGTGACATTCGTCACGGCTGAGCAAAGACATTCCTATGTAAAAGCTTATTTGATGCCTTCCTTCAACGCTTTGCCTGGTTTGAACGCAGGAATCTTGCTAGCAGGAATCTCGATCTCTTCACCCGTTTGCGGATTACGGCCCTTACGAGCGGAACGCTCACGAACCTCGAAGTTACCGAAGCCTACCAACTGAACCTTATCGCCCTCTTGCAGAGCAGTAGAAATCGCTTCGAATACTGCGTCTACAACTTTTGTTACATCTTTCTTCGAAAGTTCAGTTGACTCAACGACTTCCGTAATCAATTCGGACTTGTTCATGTATGCTCACCTCCCGATTCAAGTATGTGGTTATCCATTGTTTACACTAGTTCCTATAAAAATATACATGAGTATATCCTATACGAAGTCCCTTAGCATGTAATAGTGCATTTGGAACAAATTTATAGTAATATACCATCTGATCAATTGCAAGTAGCGATGTGACAGCAATCTTACAATTTACGATGAAGTAGAGCGTCCTCGATTGACAACATAAAACGTAATCGAAAGAGCCAACACGAGAACAGTCCCTTTAATAATATCATGTGTGTAGTATTGTAAGTTCATCATCGTCAATCCGTTGACTAACACACCTATAAGCAATGCACCAACAAAGGTTCCAAATACATTCGGCTTCCCCGCTCCAAAAACAGAGAAGCCAACAAATACCGCCGCAACCGCCTCCATCAAAAGTGGTGCGCCAGCATCAATTTCCCCTGTGCCTACTCTTGATGTGAATAAAATACCACCAATTGCAGCGCAAACCCCTGATATGACATACGCTAGTGTCCGAATCCGATTGACTCGAATGCCCGATAAACGCGCTGCCTCACGATTTCCACCAGTCATGTACAGCTGTCTGCCGAAGCGAGTATAGCGTAATAGTAAATGTGCTGCCACAATGGCCAACAGCATGAAAAGTACGGGAATAGGGATTGTAAAGCTGCCAATATAGAACTCTCCTTGACCAATCGTCTGGAATGAAGTTGAAATGACTCCTGGCGCTTTGGAACCGTCAGGAAATAGCATATGGTCATTAATAGAGTAACCTTTCGTATAAGTCTTGTGAATACCTGCAATAATGTACATTACCGCTAACGTCGCTAATAGATCGGGAATACGAAATTTAATAATAAATAATGCGTTCAGCAAGCCTACTAATGCACCAATTAAGAGCGGCACTCCGATTACGACGATCATCGGCATCTCATACCAAACCATCATCGATGCAGTTACGACGGTCGTAAGCGAAACCGTGGATCCTACTGACAAATCAAATCCATCCACAATAAGCGAAAAAGTAACCCCCAACGCAATAAAGGTGACGATTGAAATGGACGCCATAATATCCCCAATATTAGATGCCGTCAAAAAATTATCCAGCCGCAGCGAAAAATAAACAAACACGCCAATGACTACAAAAATCGCTCCATAGCGGAATAAAAAGTGCAACAGTTTATGTTTGATACCTGCTTCCATACTTATAGCTCCCCTTCTTTGCCGGCGCTAGCGTAGAACAAGAGCTGTTCTTGGGTAGCGGCTTCTCGATCAAATTCTTGAACAATCTTACCGTCACACATCACAAGAATACGATCTGCAATCCCTATCGCCTCTGCAAATTCGCAAGTAAAGTACAGAATGGCATGTCCCTGCTTCGCTAATCCACCAATAATTTGGAATATATCCTCTTTGGCACCGACATCAACACCTTTAGTAGGCTCATCAAATACGTATACTTCCGCGCGGGATTTCAACCATTTTCCGATTGCTATCTTTTGTTGATTACCACCACTCAAATATTGAACCAGTGTCTGTACAGATGCTGTTTTAATTCGAAGTTTTTCGACTATTTCTGCAGCAATTAGACGCTCTTTTTTACCGTTGATCCACCCGCTCCAGCTAGATAGTCGGTTTAATACAGGAAGACTTAAATTGGTTTCCACCGATTCATGCACAATAAGCCCTTGTTTGCGTCGCTCTTCGGGTACGAGTACAATTCCTCTGGCGATTGCATCTGCAGGCTCCTTAAATCGAACGGATTGTCCTTTGATAGAAATGGAACCCTGTTCAGTCTGGTCTACCCCTGTCAGCAATCTTGTTGTCTCTGTCTTCCCCGCACCAACGATACCAACCACAGCCACTATCTCACCTTTACGGACCGCAAGATCAACACCACGAACTCTATTACCAGACACGAGATTTTTCGCTTCCAGCACGACTTCTCCTATCGGTACAACTTCCTTCGCCACCTGCTCTGCAAGCGAGCGTCCAAGCATATGACCGACAACATCCTGAATTGATAACCTCGCAACATGATCCGTATGAACCCTTACCCCATCCCTCATAACAGTAATGCGATCGCAAATGGCAAATACCTCAGGCAAACGATGGGATATAAAAATGACGACCAGCCCTTGTTCTTTCATTAGCTGCATAACAGCAAATAGACGTGCAGCCTCTTCCTGACTAAGTGGTGCTGTAGGTTCATCAAATATAACCACTTTGGCCTGCTCCACAAGTGTCCTTGCAATGAGAACCATCTGCTTCTCTGCCAATGAAAGCTCTGATACAAGCTTCGTTAGCGGCAGCTCGACCCCGAGCTTAGCACATGCAACAGCCGCCTGCCGATGCTGTTGTGCAGGACTGACCCACCACGAAGCTGTGTCTTTCGCCATTTGATCCAGCGTAATATTTTCTGCGACTGTTAATTGTGGGATAAGGGCTGTATCCACTTCTTGATAGACACAGTAAATTCCCACACTGCGTGCGTCTTTCGGCTCCTCAATTTGCAGTTTCATGCCATGGAGCTCGATCTGGCCTGCATCAGAAGGATAGGCGCCAGAGAGCACATTCATAAGCGTACTCTTGCCAGCCCCATTTGCCCCCAATAATGCATGGATCTCACCACTGTAAGCTTCAAAATCAACCTGCTTTAGTGTCGGTATCCCATTAAAACTCTTTTTTATGCCCACCATGCGTAATAAGGAGCGAGGGATGTCCCTATCGCACTCGCTGCTTAGCTCCTTATATGCAACAGTGGGAGAAGATTCTGTTGCGCATTGTGTTGATAGCGTCATATAAGCCCCACCTTTGCTGTATGTTGGAACTTATTTGTATGTGTACGATTTCATCCATTCTTTCTCACCTTGCTTGCTGCCACTCCACCCTTGTACATACTGTCCAAGTTCATTAGTTGATACCTGCTTGTCTTTTGGCAAATCATCACGCTTTACAAATATCGGTTCAAGGACAACACGATCTTCGGTTTGTTCACCGTACAACTTTTGATATAAATAGCGAACTTGTACGCGGCCAATGTCTTTCGGATCAACAGCTGCCGTGGCAATCCAAGCGCTAGTAGGATCTTGAAGCATTTGCAAATCCTCATCACTCATATCAATGCCATACACTTTGATTTCATCACGTCCTGCTTGCTTGATCGCTCGTGAAGCACCTTTAGCAAATTCATCCCAGGCAGCCCAAACTGCCGTAATGTCACCCTTATTAGGATACTGCTTCAAGATAGCCTCCATCTTAGCCTGCGTATCCAGTGCTGTACTACTGGATGCGGCACCAAATGCGGCAATTTCTTTAATGTCCGGATACTTTTTTTGGAAAGCTGCATACGCCGTCTGACGGCGTTCCATTGGAGCAAAGCCAGCTACCCAGATCTTTACGATGTTTCCTTTTCCACCCGCATCTTCTGCCAACTGCTCCAATGTCAACTCAGCCATTTTCTCATCCCCTTGTTCGAGGACCGTTACACCTGGAATATCTAATAGGGCATCGAAGGCAACAACAGGAATATTATTTTCCTGTGCCTTTTTAATCCCTTTTGTCAATGCTTCTGGTGTGCCGTGATCCGTTAAAATGCCATCAAACTTTTGATTCACAGCCATATTTACGTAGGTAGCCATTTTAGACTTGTCTCGTTCAGCAACAAAAGTTGTAAGCTCCCCACCGAATCGCTCAACTTCTTCCTTAACGCCTTCAGCATATTGCTGCGAGAATGTCCCTGTATTTAATTCCATAACGAGCGCAATACGCTTGCCTTTAAGGTCTTTATCATTATCAGCTTTCTTTTCTTCTTGATTATTTGCTGATGTAGTTGTTTGTGTCGTTCCAGCTTCACTGCCGCCTGTCGTCTGCCCTGCTGACTTAATCCCACATGCAGATAAAATGATAGAGAAACATAGAATTACAGTGAGCATTCCCCACTTACGTCCTCGTTCCAACGCTTTTCCCATCTCAACATCCCCTTTTGTATAATTAGCGTGCTTATAACCAACATTTACCGCACAACTATTAGACAATAATATATACGCTATTCCCTAGTATGTAAATCGGTTTTAAGGTATTTCGTTATTTTTCATTCATAATCGCATAAAAAAAGGGTGCTTACCCTCTAAACGGTAAGCAACCCTTGAGTTATAATTATATTGTTTCGCCTGCTTGTTGTGCCGCCTCCAATAGCGTATCGAACAAATCGTCATCTGCTTCCAATCGTTCATCCAACTTCAACATCTCTTCTTCTCCACCACTATCTGAAGTATAATGAAGACTATAATCCCAATCTTTTCCCCTTTTGCTATACAACGTCAACTCATACGGGTGCTGGTAGCCTTCAAGCTTGAAAACAACCGTTCCAAGGTATGCACCTTCCTCATCTGTTTTCATCTTCGCTGACACAATATGTACTTCATTTTGCATACTCATCACAAATCCCTCACTCTTCTTATCCTACTCCCCACAATTAGGGACTTACTATGAGTATACCATTTTCTTATTTAAACTTCATGAAAGCCACTTGACAGATACAGGAATTCCCATTAAGTTAATTATCATGGTTATCGAAAAAGATATTAGATCAATAACGAATAGAGGTGACACTATGATCAATCACTTTAAATCCAGTATTTTAAACTCAAAAAAACGTGTGCTTCCCATCACTGCTCTTAGCACACTATTTAGCCACAAGAAATCAACACAAACAGAATCTGTGCGATTTGAGCATTTGACAGTCGCAAGAACTACCATCACATTATACTCTAATCTGAAATGATATTCGGCATTTATCGAAAGTCAGATACGAACCTAATATGGAATACATCTTCACGTAAAAAGTCAGTACGAATAAACACTTGACCGCTCCATGGAATGCCATTATATTGTAATGTGTATCAATATTCGATAATTATCTAAAAGGAGATTCGAACTTGGTGAATAACCACACATCGTTCCCATTAAATACAAGCAGCTCCATTACCGTTGAACTATTGGCAGCAATGTTTCGACTCGCAAATCATGACCAATTGGTTCCGCAGCATCCATCCATGCAACTACACCAAGATAATCAACTCAACCAATATATTCACGAAGCACAGCAAAAGCTTCCAAAGGAGACTTTGGAACAAATTCAATTGTTTTTCCATCAAGATAATGCCTGTGGCGTATCTGTACTGCCTACTATTATTCAAAACAACATGTCCATTGAAAGTCTTTTACAATGGATAGAGCAATTGCCGTCCAACGAGCTCTTCCTTCATTTCTTGAACTACAGCTTAGATCCGGAAATCTCTACCGTTTCCGAACTCACTAAGAGCAATATACTAGAACGGTTAGAACAAACGTCATTACCAGAAAAAGAACGTTGGAAAATGCTCTATTTCTATGCAGATCCTGAACGCATGAAGATCAAATATCTAGAACTGCTAAACGGTTTCTATGAGCATGTTTTCAAGTTCTGGGAAGATGAGCTTACTGCACGATTAGATCAAAGTTTGCTGCAGCTTAATAAACTTATTCAAGAGAACGGTGTTAAGCAGCTGAACAAGGCTTTAAGAACAGAAATCGTCCATGTCACAATGAACGATCTTCCGATTCATGTACTTCCCTCTTATTTTATGAACACAGCAGCATTCATGTATGATAGCGATGAAGGATTTATATGCTTGCTAGGCATCAATCGACTGGACATGATAAGCAAACACGATATCATTCATCAGCAAATTGGTGACTCTCTAAAGGTACTGGCAGATGAGAAGCGGATTCATATTATTCAACTATTGAACCGCGCACCGCGGTATGGACATGAACTTGCTAAAGAACTAAGCCTTACTAACTCTACAATTTCTCATCATCTCAACGCATTAACGACGACAGGAATTGTAAAAGCTATCCGCCAGGAAAATAAAGTGTATTACCATGCAGATAAAGAACGTATCGCAGAAGTGCTTCAGCATTTAACGCAGCTGCTAACCGAATAACACAGCTTCAGCGCTGTGTTATTCTTTCGAATTTATATTCGATATTAATCGAAAGTTATATTTTATAACGATATAAACCTTCCTACTAGCAATCGGATTAGCAGGAATGACCATTATTCCAAGTGTTATTATCACCGTCGCAGCAACTGTTATCTTTTTTACTGGCATCGTATCATACAACATAACAACCGCATCACTAATACAAACACATGTTGAAATAGACTATCAAGGACGAGTGAGTACGTTCATTCAATTGGCTTGGATGGGACCTATGCTGCTTATGTCACTTATAATCGGTCAACTGTATCCAGCAGTGTCAATCAACTACTTGTTTATAGGAACAGGATGTCTCGTATTCCTGCCTGCGATTGCAGTGGCTTATCGTATCGCTAAATTGCAAGCCGACTCTCGTCCACTCTCGATGGCCATGGAGCAAAACAAGCTGGCACAATCTTGATGAGAAAACTTCTATCGAAGTCCGTTGAGACAAGCGAACACATGAAAAAATTGTTTTTGTCATAAACAAACACCCCCTTCTTTTATGGAGGCTCTCGAATGAGCTATCTTCCATATGAAGGGGGTTACTTATTTAGAACATGAATCGTTAACGAGGTTATAATATGATAGCTATCAAACCACCAGATCCTTCGTTAATTATGCGACCGAGCGTCTCCTGCAGCTTGTAACGCGCATTATCCGGCATCATAGCAATCTTGCCTTGAATGCCTTCACGCACAATCGAATGAAGCGAACGGCCAAATATGTCGGACTCCCAAATCTTCGTAGGATCATTCTCGAAGTCCTGCATTAGATAACGCATAAGTTCCTCACTCTGTCTCTCCGTACCAATAATCGGAGCAAACTCTGATTCCACATCGACACGTATCATATGTATCGACGGAGCAGTTGCCTTCAATCGAACACCAAAGCGAGAGCCTTGACGGATGAGTTCAGGCTCATCAAGAGCCATTTCAGCGAGAGTAGGCGCCGCAATACCATAGCCTGTTGTCTTCACCATTTCTAACGCCTCTTCGAAGCGATCAAATTCTTTCTTCGCATGAGCAAACTGCTGCATGAGTTGAAGCAAATGATCTTTGCCGCGAATTTCGACGCCGACCACTTCCATTAGAATTTGATCGTACAGCTCATCTGGAGCATACAAATCGATCTCAGCAACACCTTGCCCCATATCCATGCCACTCAATCCGGCACGTGCGATAAAGTCGTATTCGGTGAACTGTTGAACGATGCGATCTACATCGCGTAAGCGGCGAATATCTTTCACCGTATCACGGACTGAACTCTCATAGCTGGAACGAAGCCAGTGCTGCTCATTCAGTACCATTACCCAGCTAGGCAAGTTCACATTTACTTCATGCACAGGGAACTCGTACAGTACTTCGCGCAATACGCCAATAACATCATCTTCACCCATCGTAGCAGCACTAAGCGCCAACACAGGTATATCGTACTTCGCATGCAATTCATTACGAAGCGCCTGCGTTTCTTCACTACGCGGTTTCGTCGAGTTGATAATCAGCACAAATGGCTTGCCGACTTCCTTCAACTCATTAATGACGCGTTCTTCTGACTCCACATAGGAGTGACGTGGTATTTCTGCGATCGTTCCATCTGTTGTCACTACTACACCCAACGTTGAGTGTTCCTGTATCACCTTACGAGTTCCTATTTCCGCCGCTTCCTGGAACGGAATCGGGTCTTCAAACCACGGCGTATTAATCATACGCGGACCACTTTCATCCTCGTATCCTTTTGCACCTTCCACTGCATAACCTACACAGTCTACCAACCTTATATTCACTTCTAGACCATCTGTAACTTTAATCTGAACCGCATTGTTCGGAACGAACTTAGGCTCTGTTGTCATAATCGTCTTACCAGCCGCACTTTGTGGAAGTTCATCCACTGCACGAATGCGATCGGATTCGTTCGTAATATTCGGCAGCACGACCGTTTCCATGAAACGTTTTATAAATGTTGATTTACCCGTGCGGACCGCACCAACGACCCCGAGGTAAATATCCCCGCCGGTACGCTCGGCAATGTCCTTAAAAATGTCTACTTTCTCCAATTGATATCCCCTCCTCAAATAATTCCCGACGGACATGAAGGCAGCGTCCGCCTTCCGCCCTTCAGAAACAATTAGCACCGTTGCTGGAATTGAGCTATTGCCGTTGTCGCCAGTGTTCGCCGCCCGGTTCATATGCAGCAATGAGCAAGCGATGCAACCTGTACATGCTTTGGACTAGTAACATCATATGATAGAACGCCATAAATATGACGATCAGCCACACTTTTTTTACTATCGCTGCTCACAATGTTAGTAAATAACTATGAGGGGCTCTTCAGCAGAGCGACGCCTTCCTACACAGGTATATGCTTTTTGTTCAAATATATGACAACCATTATGTATTTCTGTATGAGAAAACGTATAAATTAAAAAAGCAAGTGCAGCCTCTTAGCTGCACTTGCTTCTATTTGCTATAGGATTGACTAGACTTCACTCATGAGCCAACGCTTTTCTTGGGCCAAGGTGCGTTGTCTCTCCATTCATAAACAGGAGATTTTACAGGCACAAACAAACCTTCCGTTACGAGCAACTCCTGAATATCATCTGTTTGGTCAGCAGGTTTCTTGCCCGATTTCTCAACAGCCTTCATGATGTCTGGAGCATAATCAGCATACACATTTCCTTGCTCATCCATAATAAAAGTGAGGGTATCACCACTGTAGGGACTCCTAACATCGACAGGGCGAGCACCTATCTTCTCTAGTGATATTTCGAAAAATCCAGGATATAATTGTTCTTTGCTTGGCAGTTGCCCTGCATTCTTCTCTCGATACATCGTAACGGCTCGCTGCAGATCATTTACCCTTTGAGCTGTAGGAAGATGCATTAGACGAACCGTAGGTTTTTTCTCTTCGTTAACGATTAGGTAAACCCCAGTCCCACCGCTCTCAAATGCATTCGCAGGAATTGTACCGAGCACTTCATTGGCCAGCAAAACTTCAAAATTGATCTTGAATTTCTCGTATCTCGGCACAGATTGGTCAGCAGTAACAATGGGAAGTAATGAATTTTGTTTCTGATATTCGTCAACTGCATTCTGAACGAGCAAAATTCCATCTTTAGCAGAAGCTTGATTCTCTTTCCGAAGCTCATTCGGGTACATACATCCTTGCAAGAGCAAACATACAACGAGAATGATGCTGACTACGAATTTAGTACGACTCAATCCGCCTCTCCTCCCCCGCCTACCATAGACGGTCTTCCTCTTGTTGCTCCAACAGTCGTTTACGAACTGCCGCCTTTAAAGGATCTTCTGGTACATGAACGATCACTTTACCATTTGAAGAGCCAGATCCAATAATACGAGCCTGACAGGCTAATCGCTCTCCACAAGTTGAGAAAAAACCCATCTTGCGCTGTTCCGCCTCAGTGGGGGATTGAATTAGCCCCTCATCAGCTTCTATTGTTACTTTGCATTGCAAACAGCCTGCTTTGCCTTCACAACGAGTCCGAATGGAAACACGTGCTTTGCGCGCAGCCTCCAACACACTCATTCCTTGCTTCATTTCAATATGTTTGCCATCAGGTTCAAACTGAATGCTAACGCTCATGCAGCACCTCCTTTATGTGGATGCTGGGAGAGTTGTTCCAACAACACATTGTAGAATTACTCACTTAATCATTGCTGTGTACGTTAACTTCATACGCTTCTAGGCATAATTCAGGTAATACACGTTGAATGTTTATATATGCGCTAGAGGATGGCTGACATCTAGATAATACATATGACAAAACCTCTTCATGCTGCTGGGGATTGCATCGGATTGCCGCTGCAATTGCATCTACACGCTCTATTCTTCCCCTTAGCATATTAAAAAGCAGTTCATGTATGAGTGGTGTCAATCTAATGGATTGTGCTCCAACTATCGCAGGTGGCGCATACTGCCACAAACCCGTGCTAACTTCCATCTGGTAGCTGCACCATTCATTCCTTACATTGAATTGTCCAACAAGCTCTACAGAACAACGATATATCTCATAATGACTTAGCAACGAGCGGTACATTTCTGTCTCATTCCAAGCCGCGTCATCCGTAGATTTGCTCCGCCATAATTGATGCAGCAGCTCTGCATCGCCTTGATCGGCGAATACATCAATATCATTTGGCGGAGCCAGTAGCTCCACTCCTTGTAACAATAGGCTGCAACTGCCACCTATTATCCATTTCGATGATTCATGCGATTGACTTGCAAGCCACTCAATCGCATGAGCCATCGTTTCTGTCATTTGTTGATGCATAGTAAACCCCGTCACAATTTCATTAGTAATATGGTGCAAACTTCGCTGTTATTGTCGTATTAGCTTCTAACACTTTAGCCTGACATGCTAATCGGTAACCTACTCGCAGCTCATCTTCGTCCATTCGATCCCACTCAGCATCTGTTATTTCGTTCAATTGGAGATGCCCTTCCTCAACCAGACAGCGGCACTGTGCACACGTTCCTCGTTCACATCTATATTGCCAGTCCAATTGAAGTTCAATTGCTGACTGCAGCAACGTTTTGCCTACAATGATATCGGCTTGTCCTTCTTTTGTTCGACCCCTTAATTTAAGTTCTCCCATATGTACTGAGCCCCTATACAATTGAAATAAAGCTGTATAACATTCCAAGCAAGAGTATGACAAATGCGACTAACGTTAATATTGCCTTAATCCATCCACGAGTCTTGGATCGGGCAAACACAACGAGGATTGCTGATAAAGCCATGAGACCAATTCCGATAAAAGAAACCCACATCTTCGTTAAACCATCCATGCCAACGTCTCCCATTCTTCCAAACTGAACCTATTATAACATCCGTCATAAAGAAACAAAAGACGACATATTGGTTGAATTAACCAACATGTCGTCTTTACGATTAGCTGCAGCCTATTTCTTCATCATCAGTTTCATCAGTGACTCTAGACTGCCTCCATTTATCCCGCTCTTTTTCACGGTAGTTACAATCTCATTCACCGTTGACTCCGTAACGGGCACATTCGCCATCATAGCGACCTGCTTAATGAGCTGTCGAAGCTGAGCCTCACTCTGCATCGTTTCTGAAGTTACAGTACTCGCCACGTTTTTGATCTGATTTTCTGAGATAGGTTTGCTAATCTTCTTATTAATTGCTTGGAGTGCATCTTTAGGAACTTTCCCCTTCGACATGTCACTTGTCCCTCCTCAACTGAACTCTTCATAGTGTATGAAAGAGCAAGCACGAAGGTGAGGCTCGTTACCATGTCCAATTGAAATCATGTCCATTTAGAACGAGATATCTTCAATCTCATTTTTCCGGACACGGCCCATTAACTTCTCTACAGCTGTCTTAGGGTCAAGTTGTTCGAACAGAACTCGATATAACTGCTCTGTGATTGGCATTTGTACATCGTGCTTCTCAGCCAATATATAAGCAGCCTTCGTTGTACGAATACCTTCCACAACCATGCCCATCTGCTCAAGGACTTCATCAATAGGCATTCCTTGACCAATCATGGAGCCAGCACGCCAATTCCGACTATGTTGACTTGTACAAGTCACAACTAAGTCACCAACACCTGCTAAGCCAGCAAACGTTAATGGATTGGCCCCCATAGCTGTTCCTAGGCGAACAATTTCAGCTAGTCCACGCGTAATGAGCGCTGCTTTGCCATTATCACCGAATTTAAGACCATCTGAGAGCCCCGCACCCAATGCTATAATGTTCTTTAGCGCACCAGCCAGTTCTACACCAACTATATCTGAGTTCGTATAGACACGGAAATAAGAATCATTCATAAATAAATCTTGTGCCATCGCAGCCGTTTCCAGTGACGCTGAAGCGATAACGACTGTTGTTGGGCATTGACTAATTACTTCTTCCGCGTGGCTTGGACCAGATAACACAGCAATGCGTTCTTCACCACATTGAAGTTCGTCATTAAGCACCTCGGACATTCTTGCAAGTGTTTCCGTTTCAAATCCCTTAACGGCATGTACGATGAACATATCCTGCTGCCAATGCTGCTTCATTTGTGCTGCTACACCGCGCAATGCTGCCGATGGGGCCACAATTACACATGCATATGCGCCATTCATCGCATCCTCGATGGAAGTTGTTGCCCGGATAGCAGAACTCAAGATTGCATTTGGCAAATACTTTTGATTCGTGTGCCGTTCATTCATTTCAACAGCTTGCTGTTCGCTGCGCGTCCAGACGACTACTTCATGTTGATTGTCAGCCAATACTTGGCATAACGCTGTTCCCCAACTCCCAGCTACAAATACAGCAACCTTTTTAACGGACACGTGCTTCTCCTCCCTTATTGGCCCCGAGACGATTCTCTGTGCCCTTCATCAGCTTCACAATATTATTGCGATGAGCGAAGAAAGCAAAGAGACAAAGTAACACGCTGCCTAAGAAGATACTACTGTCGTATTGATATAACCAAATAAACACTGGTGTCAAAAATGCAAATACTAGCGAACCAAGGGATACGTACTTTTTCCATACGATGGTCAATATCGCGAGCACAGACGCTGATAGTGCTGCCCAAAATGCCAACACGGCGAGAACCCCAATCGTAGTAGCGATTCCCTTCCCACCACGAAAACGGAAAAAGATCGGCCAGTTGTGGCCGGCAATAGCTGCGATTCCACAAACTACAGCTACCCATGAGTCATCCGATACAAGGTAGCCCAACAAAACAGCAGCAATACCTTTTAATGCATCGAGCAGTAATACGCAGATAGCAGGACCTTTCCCTAATACACGCAACGTATTGGTCGCACCAGCGTTGCCGCTGCCATGGTGCCGAATATCAATACCACGAAGCCATTTGGCAAACAGCACGCTGAAACTAACTGAGCCAATCAAATAGCTGCCGATTATAGAAAGTATGGGTAACGTCAACTTAGATCGCTCCTAACTCTCGTCTGATTTGCGACGCGTAAACAATCGCATCGGCGTTCCTTCAAAGTCAAACGAAGCGCGAATGCGGTTTTCCAGATAACGCTCGTACGAGAAGTGCATAAGTTCTGGATCGTTGACAAAAATTACCATCGTAGGTGGTTTAACCGCTACTTGAGTAGCATAGTTGATCCGCAGACGACGACCTTTGTCAGTCGGCGGCGGGTTGTAAGCAACCGCATCTGAAATAACGTCATTAAGCAAGTGAGTCGGGATACGTCTAGCATGCTGTTGCGCTACATGTTGAATAACTGGCAGCAGTTTATGTAAGCGCTGCTTCGTTTTCGCTGACAAGAATACGATTGGAGCGTAAGTCATAAACAAGAACTGATCTCGAACGTTCTGCTCAGTCTGGTTCATCGTCTTGTCATCTTTATCAACTACATCCCATTTGTTCACAACGAATAACGCTGCTTTACCAGCTTCATGAGCATAGCCTGCAATATGCTTATCCTGTTCAATGATTCCTTCTTCACCATTAATAACGACCAATACAACATCTGCCCGCTCTATGGCTTTAAGGGAACGCATTACACTGTACTTTTCCGTTGTTTCATACACTTTACCACGCTTACGCATACCTGCTGTATCAATAATGACATATTTCTGACCGTCTTTTTCGAACGGTGTATCAATCGCATCACGCGTAGTACCAGCAACTTCACTTACGATAACTCGATCTTCACCTAGTATAGCGTTAACTAACGAAGACTTACCAACATTCGGACGGCCGATTAATGCTACTTTAATGACATCATCTTCATACTCATCTTCAGTCAAATCAGGCAATTTTGTTACAACTTCATCCAACAAATCGCCGATTCCCATTCCGTGAGAGCCCGATATTGGCACAGGGTCACCGAATCCAAGTGAATAAAACTCATAAATATCATCCATACGGCTCATGTTATCGACTTTGTTAATTGCTAAAATAACAGGTTTACCAGAACGGAAGAGGATTTGTGCCACTTCTTCATCCGACTGTGTTACACCGCTCTTAGCCTCGCACATAAATATGATAACGTCCGCTTCTTCAATCGCCAGTTCTGCTTGAACACGAATGGAACGAAGAATATGATCGACACCGTCAATCTCGATTCCACCTGTATCAATAATGTTGAACGTCTTCCCGTTCCATTCGCCCGAGCCATAAATACGATCTCTAGTAACGCCGGGCTTGTCTTCCACAATTGCCAATCGATCGCCTATGACACGGTTAAAAATGGTCGATTTCCCGACATTCGGCCTTCCGACGATGGCAACAACGGGTTTTGCCATGCAGTTCACTCCTTCATTTACCTAAACAATATACACGTAAAACATCATATCAGAAAAATCACGGATTGGCTAACTATTCCCGACGCATGTACATGACAAATCGCTCTGCATAGAGTAAAATTAATGCGCTAAGGCGGCATACAACAAAGGTCATCCACCATTCATCAGCTGTTGATAATGTACCAAATAACATACCGAGTGTTGCTTTATCACGTGCTTGCACTAACCATTCCTTACATAGTAGAACACCTGTCACAACGATAAATGAACTGCTCGCAGACGAATACATAATCCCTACAACTACTCCAACAACTACACTTATCAACAACGGAGTAAAAGAATTGACCCACGTGTCTCCAGCTTCACGTAATAGCTCAACGATCATCCATAATGCGGCAATGATCGCTATCTGTCCACAAAGCACGATGCAGTCTGAAAAATTCATGCCTTCTCGCCATAGCTGCACGAACATGGCTATTGCAACGAGGCAAATAAGCAGCCATCCTAAGTCCCAAATTGTTTCACCTACTCTAAGTTGTAGTCCTGTCACCCATAACCAAGTCCCAATACCGAGGATGAGCACATAACTTGACGCATGAGGCAAAATCACCTGTCTCCAACCAGTAAATACGAGGATGATGGAACAGACCGCACATAATGCTGCAACGGTCCCTGGCACTGAAGCAATCTGTAGCCCCATCTTGCATCCCTCCATTCTATGTTAGGATGGGATAAAGCAAGACAAAATAAACGGCAACCCTCATGAGGATTGCCGCTCGTTTACATCTTATTTCAAGTTATTCAACTTGTCGCCAAATCGTTCAGCCAATGTAAAGCTCATCGTTTCATTACTCAAGGAAACGTTTGGATTGTTCAGCTCTTCTTTCACCCTTTTTTCAGGTTTCTCAGTAGGAGCTGGTGCTTCTTCTGTTTCTTTGATGCTTAAGCTAACACGCTTCTCAGCAGGGTTGAAGTCTAGTACTTTAACTTGAACCTCTTGGCCTTCCTTCAATATTTCGTGCGGAGTGCCAATATGGCGATGTGAAATTTGGGAAATGTGTACCAATCCTTCTACACCCGCCGCTACTTCAACGAAAGCGCCAAATGCAACCAAACGTCTCACTACACCAGTCAATACATCACCAATCTTGATGGAGCCTCCAGCTTGTTCCCATGGACCAGCTTGAGTAGCTTTCATACTCAAGCTAATTTTGCCATTAGCCGGATCAACCTTAAGTACTTTAACTCGTACTTGCTGACCTTCTTGAACAACATCAGCAGGCTTCTCAACATGTTGCCAAGCCAATTCGGACACATGCACAAGGCCGTCAACTCCACCTACATCAACGAATGCTCCGAATTGAGTTAAACGCTGTACAGTACCTTCAAGCTCTTGGCCTTCTTTAAGACCTTCGATCACTTGCTTTTTATTTGCTTCGAACTCTTCATCAAGCACATCTTTCTGAGAAAGGATCAGCTTGTTGTTCTCGCGATCAACTTCTTTAACTCTAACACGTAAAGTACGACCTTTATAATCACTGAAATCTTCTACAAAATGGCGTTCTACCATGGAAGCTGGGATAAAGGCACGCACGCCAACATCAGCTACAATGCCACCTTTAACAACATCAGCAACCGTTACTTCGAATACTTCTTTGTTATCGAAGCGCGCTTGCAACGTTTCCCATGCAGATTCGCTATCGATAATACGTTTCGACAAAATCAAGCTTTCTTTGCCATCATTAATGCTGACAACTTTAGCTTCAACTTCTTGACCAATTGTTACAGCATCAGAAGCTTTCTCTACTGATACTGAAGATAATTCACGAACCGGAATAATACCGTCGTATTTATATCCAATACTTACATATGCTTGATTGTCATCAATCTTGACAATCGTGCCTTTGACGGTATCTCCTTTTTTCAAAGTCACGATGCTGTCCACCGTTTGTTCAGTAGCATTTTCAGTTACGGTTTCAACTTGTTTCGTTTCTTCAGACATGTCCATACCTCCTCGATTAGAACCCCATTTATAGAAAGCCGCTTGATATAGCAGCGTCCATAACGAATTGGCTTACATATAAGCTCGAAAATAATACCAATAGTATTGAACGTTGATCTACAATTCATGCATAATTTTAATGCTATTACGACTTGGAATCAACCAACGCATAAATGTGCTGCATAATTCGATCCGTCGCTTGCTCTAGCATATCGCTATCTTTAGCATCAAGCAAATCTTGCATATCAATCGGCGGACCATAAGTTACGGTTACCTTACCAAAAAGCTTATAAGAGCCTGCAATAGCAACTGGAACAACCGCTGCACCACTTTTGAGCGCAATCATGGCTGCTCCCTTCTTAGCCGCAACATCCCCTGACATGTTTCGAGTTCCTTCAGGGAATATGCCCATAACTTCGCCTGAGCGCAACACTTGGAATGCAGTCTTTATCGCATCCTTGCCTACACCGCCACGTTTGACTGGAAATGCGCCAAGTGCTGAAATAATAGAGCCAAGAACAGGTACTTTAAACAGCTCCGCCTTAGCCATAAATCGAACCTTGCGCTTTAAAGCAATGCCGATAGTAGGAGGATCAAAATTGCTTATATGATTCGCACATAGTACAACGCCACCTGTCTGTGGCACATGATGCTTCCCCTTCACTTCCAATCGGAAGAAAAAACGATAAAGAACATATAATAGATTTTTACAGAATGTATAGAACATATGCCGATCACTCACCATCCAATATGGAGTTAGCTTGCTTAACCATGCGTTGAACAATCTCATCAATGCTCATATAAGTTGTGTCCAACAACATAGCGTCGTCGGCCTGCTTTAAAGGAGAGATAGCGCGTGTAGCATCTTGATGATCACGTTCGGCAATGTCCTTTATGAGCTGTTCCATCGTAATTTGCTCTTTCCCCTGCCATTCCACATAGCGCCGGCGGGCTCTCTCTTCCACCGTAGCAGTCAAGAACCACTTCTGTTCTGCATGCGGCAGTACATGCGTACCAATGTCTCTGCCATCCATAACCGTTCCTTTACGTTCCGCGAGTTGACGCTGCATATGAACGAGTGTCTCTCGAATTAATGCAATTTGAGCAAATTTAGAGGCTTGAAGGCTTACTTCAGGTGTACGAATTAATTCCGTAACATCTTCGCCGTTTAACAATATAGATTGACGATCTTCACCAGGTAATAATTCCACCTGCAACTGGTTCATTTCCTCAGTAGCTCGCTCAGGTTCGTCTGGAGAGATACCTCTCCGATTCATATGTAACGCGACAGCTCGATACATTGCTCCTGTATCAATATAAATATAACCAAGTTCACGAGCAACATGTTGTGCAACTGTGCTCTTGCCTGCGCCTGCTGGCCCGTCGATGGCAATATTGATTCTTGCTTGAGTGGATCGTGACGATTGCTTCAACGAGTCTACCCCTTTCTACCTGATGACACTTCACTATGTTCATGAATTTCAATAAAAAAGCAGGCATTGCCTGCAGACGTAAAAATTATACCACACCTTATAAAAAGGATGCAAAAGGCCCAAAGACCGATATGAACGGTGAATTCAGCACTTGACTCGCATTACCACCAACGTAACATTTATTTATACCGGACCCCTTCAAGTCTCTCTACTAAGCTAAGCCAGTTCCGAACAAGAGGGATATGCATACTAACTTGAATAATAACCCCGAACAAACTAACGATTAAGAGTAATTTTATTAATCTTGAGCTCAAATTATCTATTCGACAAATCCATTGGCGACGAGCATTAGCCATTTCGTCTTCTTCACGTTCTTCACGTTCCTCATGTTCCTCTGATTCGAAAGGCAATAGCTCTTGCTCACTGTTCTTCATCTTGACACACCCTAACCATGGAATAAGTAGGATTAGTGTGCGGAAATACTATCAAACTTATGTATACTCATCTTATGTATGTACAGTTTCGGCAAATTACTTATGTTTACACACGACGTTGAACGAGCTGTCTTTCAAAACAAAAACGTATTACTTTCTGCTGATCAGAAGCACTTATCTGATGGAATTTAATCATAATTAACCTCTTCCCAACAGATTCATCCTCCTGCACAATACGTATCACTTCAGCTACAAAAGGAATATGTTCATATTCACCATTTCGGAAAGGAGCAACCATCCAGCAGTGTATTTGCTCTTCCACTTGTAACGTTTCAGTTTGTGTTGGTACAGTAAACGATATTCCTCCACCACTTATATCTTCGGTAATAGCCAGCAGCTTTTGTCCACTACTCGTACGAACGGCAATCTCCAATGCAGCATTTACTCTTAAAAAGGAGCGCTGATGGGACGAACGAATATCTTCGGCAGCCGGCTTTCTGATGCCAAACATTCTGACACCAGCTTCCTTTCGTGCAACGATATTAGACATAAATTGAAACACGGCACCTTCATGTTTACTAAAGCGAATTTGTAGCACTTCCGTATTCACAAATATCCCGTACTTGCCTGTATCGTGATTTAGCGGAATTTCGATCCATATGTGCGAATCATCCAAATCCAGCACACGCGCCTTATAATCCCCTGGATGATTAGCAGAATCGGTTTGAATGATTAAAGTATCATTAATAGTCGGAAACATAATTGGACTCCCCTCCGTCCTAATTATACCATTCAAGAAACTTTAGCTCCATAAATATATAGTATAAAAGTCACAGATATGCACAAAAAATCGCCCTATCCTATAGATAAGGCGATTTTCCTCTGGCTCATATTCGTCATCATCGCGTATATTACTTCAATGTTTCAATAGATTCTTCCTCACCTGTGTCTGCATTGATATAGACTCGGTATTTTTGACTTCCTTGTTTGCCAACAAACTCATAGCATAGTACAGGCTTTGACAATTCATTTTTTATTACAGCCAAATTGCTGTCCTCGATGTTTATGTCCTTGTTCAATCGTTTTAGAGCTTCTGCTTCTGTTAGCTTAGGCTTCAAGGAGACAGCTTTCACTTCCTCTGCTCCATATAGGTAATCTGTTGCCTGAATTCCTGTAATGTCACCATTATCCAATGCCACTCTTACTTGAATTTTCTGAGGGTATAAATAAACATCTTGCCTTTCAGGTACGAACGTGAAGCTAGCGATGTTTTGGTGATCATGATATCGAACTGCTTCAAAATCATCATATCCGTGCTTCTCCAAATACTTTTCAGCTTTTGATTCAGCAGTCTCAATTGACACACGAGAACCTTTCACAGTTCTTGTATCCATATATGACATCGCTTGACCTTGCTTCGTGAAGTCAATCATAAGGCCGCCGTCTCCGTGCTTATGATCAGCGCTTACTGTATACGTTTCATGTTCTTGGCTATTGCCGTTCTTCTTCACTTGAACATTTGTAACGGAATGCGGCTTCATTAATTCTAGTGCTTTCTTCTTCATTTCTTCTTGTGTAGCTGGCGGTCCTTGCAGCAATCGAACAGAACGCTTCGTATATATACTGGAAACGGACGGACCCCAATTAATTTCAGGATATTCAGTTACTTTTTTATCAACTGTCTTAAAACCATCAATAATCGTATTATCCGCCTGTTCATTTTCGGTCGCCATCGCCACTTCTACATCCATCCAGCGAAGGTTATTGCTGAGTACTTTTGTTCGAACCTGTTCAAGATCTTTTGATATCGCTGCCGAGTTCGCATAGAGTGTCTTTAACGTTTTAACTTCATCATCCGTTAGCGGTTCCTTTGTCATATCACGAACAGCCGTACGGTACGAAAAATTAGATATGCGAGATAAGAAATCTTCCGTTTCGCTAAAAGGAAGCAGGGTCAAGGGCAATTGATTAATCTCATTTTGCGCTTCACTAGTTAAGCGCCACACGTTGACTAGTCCTTTGCGCTGCATCCCTTGCGAGGATGAATGAACGGCCAAAGTTTGACCAATTTGGTCATGAAGTTTATCTACATGGAACGTCAGATCATGGAATGCTCGCTGATACTGATTTTCAGCTTTAAGCAAGATTGCATTTTTTTCTTGATTCTCTTGATACCCCCACACCACTGCACCAACAAGCAAAAGCGTGACGATCGGAAACATCACGGCACTAAATCGTTTATACATCGTACAAACGTCTCCTTTCACAGCTCCAAGTTAATCGTGTTAGTATTGTGCTGGAAATGGATTCAGATTATACATGCCATGGCATCCATCGTCACGCTCTATTCAGCTTGTTCTTCTACAGCAAAGTGCTCGCGATTATCGCATAGGCACTGCTTAAAACCTGTTTCAATTTTGCCCTTCTCACGTTTGCCTCGTAGGATAAATTTTTCCCCACATAAATTGCATCTTATCGTTACTTTAACTCGCACAGTAACACTCCCTCCACGGAATAAACAGTACGAGTTCATTGTTACCATTTTTTTCAAGGTCTAAACTGACTTGGATCCTCTTCATGCTTTACCATCCGGAGTGGTGAATGAGCATTCGCCTTTCTCACCTTACCCATACCGAAGTACCAGAGGAATACCATAAGTGGAACAACAAACCACAACCAATATTTTGTCATCGTCATCAAAATGATGTCATATATGCCATGCCAGAACCATGGAACGAGAAAAGAAAAAGCAAGCAACTTCTTCTTGTCCTTCAGCATTGTAAATTTGCTTTTTCCCATATAATAGCCCATCAGTACCCCAAAAAGCGCGTGACCAGATACAGGTAACAAGGCACGCATAAGTAAAAAAGCAAACGAAGCTTGATTCAGCCATGCATATAAGATGTTCTCGATTGTAGCAAATCCTAATGAAATGGCTACCGCATATAAAATGCCATCATAATGTTCGTCAAATTCTACATGGTTGTAGATCATATGGTACAGGACAAACCACTTTACTCCCTCCTCCACGAAGGCAGAAATGACGAATGAAAATACAAATGGCTGTTTCCCCCATGACAATACTAACCCATGCTGAATAATCATAATCGGCAGAACGATAAGAAATCCGATCAAGAACAAGCGAACAACCACATGTATAGGTTCAGCATGATATCGATCCTTCAAATAAAAATAAACCAAAAGTGCAATTCCAGGCGCTACAGCTGCGGTAATAATTGAAAATAAAGGGGTGGATATTTCATTTGACTGTATCGTGTTCATTGATAAAGACATCTGGTGAAGCGTATCTAACACAGCCATCTCTAACCTCCTACGGAATCACATGCTGCAACCCAACAGTGTCCATATCCAACTGCTATGCATATACTAGCAACATATTGTATTTATTTTAACACGCTAAAGAGAATATAATTACTCAAAAAAAGAGCCTCGATCATTGACCGAGGACTCTTGCTAAACTAGACATACACTTATGTCCCGCGCGGTTTGAAGTATTCGCACGTCAAGGTAATTGCATGCTCAGGCATAATGCATGCCCCATACTCTTCCAACACTGCAGTGGTTACTGAGGTTGCCTCACCGAACTCCGCTAGCAGAGCAACAAGCGCTTGCAAACGGCTCTGTTCTATGGAAGCGCCGTCCAAATGATACATATACTGACCATTATATAGGTATAGTGCCCCCGACACGTCGAATCGACCATTGACTTCGTGAGCAGCATCAATAAAATGTTCAAAGTCACGGAAAGCAAACAACACCGTATCGCTCTCCTCTAACGTAACTTCCATTTCATATACGCCTTCCATATCTTCATCGTCATGACTTGAAATATTCAAATTATCTAGACGAGTTCGAGTTACAATAACAACCATTCCTTGTGCTGGCATTGCAAATACTTCAACTGCTAGCGGTCCCGTTGCGTCAAATCCGAGCTCGGTATAGGCCTGATCCATCATCTCGGCAAACAGATCCTGTAGCTTTGTCATCTCACGCCACAGATCATCCCGCTGGATCCCGCGCTCTGATAAATCATCAAACGTAAGGAAAATACGAATCTTATCTTGACTTAAACGTTCGATTTTCATGACAGGACCCTCCTTTACAACATCGGTTATAACAGATTATGAAGCAACATATAATATGTGCTGAAAATAGTTCTATGTAATTCATGTTATCATGGTTTCCAACGTTTTGCACGTACTAAAATGATCTTCCATGATCAATATCATACGAGATAAAAATTAAAGAGCCACTTCTGATCTTCTCAGAAGTGGCATCTTATTAGCCTATAGTGCCATTGTTAAGTTGTTCACTCATGAACTGTGCTTCTGCCGCATCCGTTTCGTACGATCTGCACGTTTCTTCTTACGCTTTCAATGAGACGATTGATGATGTGCAGAAGTTTTGTGGCTCGACTTTGCAGCTTCAGCTACTACAGCAGGCACATGGGTTTCACTTGCACTTATAGCGTGTGAAGCTCCACTCTCGCGTAAAATTGCGTCTACTTGTCGCCTTACTTCTGGGTCCCGATCAATCAATTCCTTAATCTGATCAAGACGCGGAGTATGATGCTCTTTCGATACAGCATTCGTCAAGACCTGGCTTGTTTTCGCCAGAGTGCTTCCGACAGTGCTTGAGCCTTGTGCTAATGATTCAAGCGCAGTTTCCACAACTTGATTTTTCGCCTTGCCTACTACATCATTTACTACATCCCCTGCCGTTTGCAACTTAGACTGCAATTGCTCAAACGAGCGACGATCTGCCAAATAAATACCAGCTAACGCCCCAATGCTCAACCCTGTAAGAAACGTCGTTACCCTCACTACTGTTCCCTCCTTACTAAGATAGGATCAGTTATTAGTGTGGGTTGAATTCCGTCTCCACATGCGCTTCAAATAAAGGAAGCTATGGGTATCGCCGTAATGTAATAAAATGACCCTGAGGCTTAGCATTCCAACGCATCGGGACATGCGATGTCCCAAATCCATTGCTAATAAACAACTGAAAAGCGTGATTCGGAACATGTTTGGAAATAATTCCATACCAACCAGACAAATATCGACGGTAAAATTGATTTAATCTTAATGGTCCATATATCGGCAGTCTAATTTGCCCACCATGAGTGTGCCCTGTCAGTACCAACTGCACATAAGACGGCAACTTTTCACGAATAACTACCGGATCATGAGCTAATACGATTGTACAGCTTGGTTCTGAGTCGGATCGTGCAAATGCTAATCTCACATTAGCATATCCACTGCTGCTGTCACCGATCCCACATAGCCAAATCGCTTCTCCATCCTTTTCACAGCGCATTGCTGTATTATCTAATATTTTGACTCCGGCTTTTATAAGTTCTGCATCCAATTGAGCAGTATTGCATTTGTGATCATGATTACCATGAACCATCACAATAGGCGCAATTTTACTTAATTGTTCAACACTTTTCATAGCCTGTTCAATAGTTACACCTTGTTCGATAATGTCACCGCCCAACAATACAAGTTCTGCACTTGGATGACGTGCAAGGAGACTTACGTGCTCAGCGGTGAACGATCTCCTGTGCAAATCAGTAATGAAGAACAACCTTGTACCATCCCACACATGCGGTAAATCATCAATAAAAACATCTTCTTCCGTAACGGTAAAACTGCTTGCTTCCTTTTTCATACTAATCATCAGCAATATCAATATTAGACCCGCACCCATGATTGCTGCGCATACAACCAGTAAAATCTCAGCAGCCAGGCCTGTCATCCGTTACGATCCCTCCACAATTTGACGTCCCCATATTAATAAAGCAACTAATAAAGCAACAAATAAAAAAAACAAAATATTATAAAACCACTTCGACAATCGTCCAGAGCTTGATGGATACAGCGCACTGCGTGGAGGAAGTGTTCGATCTTCTTCTTCCCTCGCTGCGATTAACTCATGCATAGCTTCCGAAGGTAAACCTTCATGTGTAGTCTCCTCCACATGAACATGTTCTGTATTGCTTTTCTTAAGCAGCTTTAGTGCTTTTAATGCTTGGCTGCTGCTGTGTTCTGACTTCATCCCATACGTCCTACGTCTCTGAGGGGTTGGTTCCATATCTGTTCTATAACGTTGTTCTTGCTCGGTCATGCTTCCCTCCGATAACGCAATATTAATCCCATAACAAAATCAATTACAAAATGCGCCATAATCGGCGCCCACAACGATCCCGTCCATTCATACATAAGTCCCATCGCATATCTAATACTAAACACAAGAGCGGTAGGAACCCAATGTTTCAAATAACGAACATGTATAGCCGCAAATAAAATACTCGTCCAATAAGGTCCTATCGCGAATTGAATCGCACCGCGAAACAGCAGTTCCTCACAAATACTGACGATTAGAGCTATAATAAATATATGCCAGACTGGTCGATCGCGGAACAGTCTCTCATTTACACCTCCATCATCGGTAACATCATCTGGAACGAATCTGGAGATTAGCAAGTCAACGATAATAACAATTGCCGCTAAGCCGATTCCCCACAACCACGGCTGTGCGTTACTCGGGAACAGCAGCAGTTCAAATGGATTGCGCTGTTGAAACCATATCCACACAACCCCAATGATAAGCGTAATCGCTTGAGTCAAATATAAATTCAACAGTAACGTTCGATCATCCAATTCGCTAATTCGTGCTTGCTGTTCTTTGAACGCTTTCCACTTTTGCTTCATTCCATCCCTACTGTTCTATGTAGCTTATGGCTATTCTTGTCGATAATAAACCATAAATGTATCATATCAAATACAAGAATACTCGTACAACTACAGGAATTAGGAAGTGAACTGACAACTTCTGCGAATTTGGCAATTGTTATGATTGACACGATTTATGAACCGTGTTAAAGTTAGAAAAAATTTCATGTTCGTAAAGTACGTTGAAGGAAAAGAGCAGTTATGAAGCTTACAGAGAGCCGATGGAAGGTGCGAATCGGTGGTGGATGAACTTGCTCCAGCATTCCTGAGTAGTTGGGCTGAAACTTTCTATTTCTATTGAGAACTAGTAGGTCCAATCGGCTAGAATCCGTTACCATTCTCATCTCTCTTAGAGATGCCAAGGTTGACCGTGCGAACGGACAACGAACTAGGGTGGCACCACGATCTAAACTCTCGTCCCTTACTACGGAAGTAGTATGTGGATGAGAGTTTTTTTATATTTTCAACGATTATATAGGTACACAAAAGGGAGGAACTACAATGTTTAAAGTATTGGTATCGGATCCGATTAGCGACTTCGGAATCCAGCAATTAATGGATGCTCCAGATGTACAGGTAGATAAAAATACCGGTTTATCTGAAGATGAACTCGTAGCAATTATTGGGCAATATGATGCACTGCTCGTTCGCAGCCAAACAAAAGTAACTCCACGCATCATGGAAGCTGGCACAAAATTGCGGGTAATCGGACGCGCTGGTGTCGGCGTGGATAATATTGATCTGCAAGCAGCTACACAACGCGGAATTATTGTTATTAACGCTCCAGATGGAAATACAATCACAACTTGTGAACATGCATTCGCGATGATGATGGCGATCGCAAGACACATTCCTCAAGCGTATGAAAAGACGATTAAAGGAATATGGGATCGCAAGTCTTTCTTGGGCGTTGAACTGCGCAACAAGACGCTAGGTGTACTAGGAATGGGACGTATCGGCAGCGAAGTGGCCAAGCGGGCAAAAGCATTCGGCATGAACATCATTGGATTTGATCCATTCATGACAGACGAAAGAGCAGACAAGCTGGGCATTAAGCTAGGATCTGTAGATGATATTATCCGACAAGCTGATTTCATTACTGTTCATACACCACTTACCCCTGAGACAAAACATATGATTGCAGGACCTCAGTTTGAAGTAATGAAGCCTGGCATGCGCATTATTAACTGTGCTCGCGGAGGTATTATTGATGAGCTAGCACTAGTTGAAGCTATTGATCGCGGTATCGTAGCTGGTGCAGCATTTGACGTGTTCGAAGTTGAGCCTCCTGCACCTGATCATCCATTCTTGAGTAATCCAAACATCATTGTAACCCCTCACCTAGGCGCATCCACAGTTGAAGCTCAAGAAAATGTCGCGATAGATGTCTCAGAACAAGTAATTTGCATCTTAAGAAATCAACCATTTAAAAATGCGGTCAATATGCCTCCAGTTCCAGCAGATGTATTGAACAAAATTCAGCCTTACTTTGATTTGGGTGAAAAGCTCGGAATATTTGTTTCTCAATTGTCTAAAGGTCCGGTTGTTGAGATTATCGTTAACTATTCTGGTGAATTGGCAGAAGTAGATACTCAACCTTTGACTCGCTATATTGTTAAAGGAGTACTGCAGCAGCATTTAGGTTCTAATGTTAATGTTGTTAACTCGATGCACTTAGCTAAAGTTCGTGATATTAATATTCTTGTACAAAAGTCTAATGTTGCAAAAGGCTTCACTAACTTAATTACGGTTACCCTTCGTACGAATGAAGACGAGCGCCTAGTTGCTGGTACCCTTTTGAATGGATATGGTGAGCGAATTGTTCAAATCGATAAATACCCAGTCGACGTATCACCAGAAGGCCATTTGTTATTGGTGAAACACAATGACAAACCAGGGATGATCGGTTCTGTAGGTACATTGCTAGGCAACAACGATATCAACATCGCTACGATGCAAGTGGGACGTAAAATTGTCGGTGGATCAGCTATCATGGTATTATCCGTAGATCGCGCTGTTCCAAAAGAAGTTATCGAACAATTAAAAACAACACCTCAAATTAATAAAGCAAAAGAAATTGTATTCCAATAATACGAAAATGTGCTGATGATTCTGATAATTAAACTTAGCACTATTTATGTTTTATTATCTTAACTAGTTTATAATTACCCGCTGTTCCACGAACAACAAGATTTACAACGCAAAAATGACGTCTGACTACGGCAGACGTCATTTTTGCTGCTTAACCTTTACTTGTCGACAAATCTTATTTCGCAATTCTGTTCCGTTCGTCAACTTTTACTACTTTCATAAAGCAAAAAAGAACCTTTACAGCAACAGTTCAATCGACTATTGCTGTAAAGGTTCTTTCTACTTCAATCTTTGACTTACGTGTTAATTAACGCTAACGAACGGTAATGAAATAGAGAATGTCGTTCCCGCTCCTACCTTGCTGCTCACTTCAATCTTGCCTTGATGCGCCTCAACGATATTTTTGACGATAGCTAGACCCAATCCAGTTCCACCCGTAACTCCACGTGTACGAGCTTTATCTGCTTTATAGAACCGTTCAAAAATATAGGATAAATCTTGAGACGGAATCCCCTGCCCATGATCACGAATGTGTATAACAAGCCATTCTTGTCGCGAATCTACGATTACTTCAGTCTCAACTTGTATCAACTGCTCCGCCTGCGAATGCCGAAATGCGTTATCCAACAAGTTCGTTAATACTTGCTCCAATCGATCCTCGTCGGCACTAGCCAATATATATCGCTCAGCTTTAAGCTCAGCTCCTAGTGGAATACCCTGTTCTTTTGCTAATACTGAATACTTCCGCAAAACACGGTGGATAAGTTCGTTGGCATCTACTTCTGCCCAGTGCATTTGCAAATGTCCCGCTTCCATACGAGCAAGATCCAACAAGTCTTTCACAAGCCGTCCCATACGAAGGGACTCGTCATGAATGACTTGTACAAGCTCTCGTCTTTCCTCCGGGGAAGTAACGATATCATCCAGTAACGCCTCACTATAGCCTTGAAGCATCGATAATGGTGTTCTAATCTCATGAGAAATATTAGCGATAAAGTCTTTTCGCATTTTCTCCAAGCGAACTTCTTCTGTCACATTTCGCAGTACAGCAACAGCGCCTCGAACACCATTAACATTGTGCAAAGGTCCTATTACAACAGACCATACTTCTTGTTTCACATGAATACGTGTCGTTACCTCTACTGCCTGACTAATCACTTCATGAAACAATGGACGCAATGGACCTGGCACGGACTGATCGAGCTCATACTCCTCCATCTCGTTCCATTCAAGCGTACTCCATTTTTCAAGCTGCGCTTGACCTTGAGGATTTGTAGATAGCACGCAACCTACTGCATCGAACGTAATAACTGCATCCGTCATACTGCGCAGTATGCTTGATAGATGTTCTTTCTCGTGTTGCAAGTCTTGAATGACTAAATCAAGTTCTTCTGCCATATGATTGAATGTCTGCGCGAGTTCACCTATCTCGTCCGTAGAGCGAATAGGTACGACTCGCGAAGAATAGTCTCCTTGACGAATCGTTTCTGCAGCCGACTTTAGCAAGCGCATCGGTTGTGTAATCTTGGTGAACAGAAAAAAGGCAAAAAATGTTGTTAGCGAAAACCCTACTATTGCCGTATATACAAATAGACGTTTTACATCATTCGGATCCGCAAAATTACTATCTATATACGGAAGAAGATACACACCTAAAAATAGTAGGATCGCAGCAACCAATCCAATGATCGTGATCCAAAGTTTACCAACTACACTTCGCCAAAATTTCACTTACTTCGGTACCTCCAATTTATAGCCGACTCCCCACACGGTTGTAATCATGGTAGCTGCTTCAGGAGATACTTTATTTAATTTCTCACGCAAACGTTTGACATGTGTATCCACTGTACGCAAATCACCAAAGAACTCGTAGTTCCAAACATCTTTCAACAGTTCTTCGCGCGAAAATACTTTATCAGGTGAAACCGCCAAGTAATGAAGCAGTTCGTACTCTTTGGGAGTCAAGCTGACTTCCTGCCCGCCAGCCGTCACACGATGAGCATCATGTTCAATGATTAAATTAGGGAACACGATATTGTTGCTAGTCTTTGGATCATTCGTCAAGAAGGCCGTAGCTGAAGAACGGCGAAGTACCGCCTTCACACGATAAATGACTTCGCGAGGACTGAACGGCTTGACCACATAATCGTCAGCTCCTACTTCAAAGCCCTGCACACGATTCATCTCTTCTCCTTTAGCCGTAAGAATGATGACAGGTGTAGCTTTCACTTGACGAAGTCTTGTACACACTTCAATACCATCTATACCTGGGAGCATTAAGTCGAGCAGGATGAGGTCGAAGTCATCATTGACCGCTTTGTTAAGAGCTTCCTCCCCATCTTCTGCCTCATCAATTTCGTACCCTTCTTTTTCCAAGTACATTCTCAATAATCGCCGAATTCGTTCCTCATCATCCACGACAAGAATGCGATTTATTTGTTCTGACATGACTAACTCCCCTTTCAACACCACTAACAATACGTTCCTCTATATCATACTGCATAATACCTTAGGTTTACACCCCTGCATATGAATGAAGTCCGACAATTAGCAAATTCACACCGACCAATGTAAACATAACAATAATGAAGCCAATAACGACTAACCACGCCGACTTCTCACCATGATAGCCGCGCGATAAACGCAAATGAAGATAGGCGCTGTAGAACAACCAAGTAATTAATGCCCACACTTCTTTCGGATCCCATGCCCAGAAGCGTCCCCAAGCCTCTTGAGCCCAGATCATTGCAAAAATAAGTCCACCTAGCGTAAAGACTGGGAAAGCAATAGCGGTTGCCCTATAGCTAATCTCATCTAGATCATCAGCATTCATACCGCGAAGAAGAGGTTGAAGTGCTCTGGCAATAGGCTTGCGAATAATTAATCGAATGAGTCCATATAACAATAACCCTGACATGAGAGACCAAGTCACCGTATTCATTTTACGCGCAGTCTTATGACTGTCCATTGCTGCTGGAACTTCCATAAGTGGAAGCTGCATGCCTAAAAACTTCTCATCTCCAACGACCTTACTATTAGAAGCTGCAAAAATCGGTGGTAATGTATAAGAAATTGAATCCGGTTTACTATTAATTTGCGTGGTGTTGTCTACCGTTTCAACCACTTCGACCGTACGCTGCAATTCCACTTCATAACCAGCTGCACGATAGCCGAATACAGCAACGACATATCCTAAAATAATAATGACCGTGAACAAACTGAATTCCAAGGCGATTTGAGATTTACGCTTCGAGCTATCATCCCAGCGCATCGCATGAACCAAGTACATAATTCCAGCTACGAAACCGACTGCAAAGAACGCTTCACTCGCACCTACCATCGATACGTGCAAAATAAGCCAAATGGATTTGAGCTGTGGAATTAATGGCTGAACTTCGTTAGGAAACACGGATGCATATCCCATCATTAGAATAGCCAGCGGGACAGCGAACAACCCAAGCGCAGCTGAACGATAAATAAAATGCATGACGATATAAGCTGCAATTATCATAATCGCCAAAAATGACATGAATTCGTACATATTACTGAGTGGAATATGTCCCGAACCTATCCAACGAGTTATAAAATAAGCTAGTTGAGCAACAAACCCTAATACAGTAACGGCAAAAGAAATCGTTCCCCATTTCTTGAGATGTGCTTCTTGATTTTTTCTGCGTCCTGCTACAGTAAAAACATATAAAATAAGGGCGAAGCAAAAAAGGAAAAAGGAAGTTAAATAGGAGTTCTGGCTGAACTCTAATATGTTCATGACTTGTCCCCTCCACGATCAATAGCATTCACATCTACTTCAAGCTCTGTCTCTCGCAGTATGCGAGCCACTTCGTTACGCATTCCATACCAATTTTTGTTCGTATGAGCTCCGAGCAACAATTGCTTCCCATTGAACCGCAGCCAAATACGACGATGCTGCCAGTAGAAGCCCATAACCAAACCAATCATGGATATTCCTGCTCCCACCCAGATATAAGGGAGGGCCTTCTCGATTCTAACGTTCAAGTAGCTTAAAGATTCTTGGATGGTGACATCTGCCATAGACTGAACGTCGATTTGGATTTTTTTCATAATTTCCTGATTCAGCACATCTTCACGGAAACGCTGCTTGTCTTTTTGCAATGGGAAGTAGAAGTAAGGCTCACCTGTTTCTTCTAATCCAGGCCCTGTGATCATAAATAAAAATGCTGGTGCGTTAGGATTAGGCGTTTTCGTTATCGGCTTACCATCCTCGCCCAAGTCAAAATCCATGTACTTCTCACGAAGCTCCAATGTATAAGGGCCGACAATGTACTTTGGCTCCGATTTATTAATTTTCAATTCGAACGAACCGTACACTTCGTTTGTCTTCGTATTTTTGAGCACCGGCTTAACAGCGACGAGCTTGGGTGTCAGATCAAAATCATATTGAAATATCATCAAATCTTCATATCTCAGCGGCTCGTTTACTCTTATATTGTGCTTATGAACCTCCTCTAATTGCGGTTCTGCTAGAGGATCTTCACAATTCGCCACACAACGGTATAAGGTAGCTTGAGTCTCAAACAATTTAGGAATAACACGACCTTCTTTGGCAAACTCTTCTGGCATTTCATCTAATGTGTAGTATTCAACAGTAAACTTATCATTTTCTAAATAATAGGGGGTATTCTCAATCGGACGTGGTTCATTATGCGGAAACGCTGCATAATATTCTAAGTTCCAGCCAGGAATGCTGCGAGCCAATACAGCCAACAAAAAAACAATTAACCCAATATGGTTAATATAAGGCCCCCAACGACTGAAACGGTTCTTCTCTGCCAGTATTGCACCATCCTGCTCGTATACACGATAGCCTTTGCGCTTAAGCGCCTTCTGTGCTTTCTGTATCCAATCTTCCTGATTCATAGATTCAGGCAATTGCTGTTCATAAACGATGCGTTGACGACGCAGAAATTGATCATGCTTGCGAATTTTTTGCTTATGCAAGGCACGATAAAGTGGTAATACCCGATCCAAGCTACAAATGACCAATGAAGCCCCGATCATAACAAGCAAGGTTACAAACCACCATGATTCGTATGTATGTGACAAGCCTAGCAAGTAATAAATATGTCCTATCGTGCCGTAGTTTTCTTTGTAGTAAGTCGAGGGATCAAAGTTGATGAACTGGCTCTCTTGAGGATAAATCGTTCCCAGCGACGCACCAATGAGTGTAATGATTATAATGACAACTGCTATTTTTACAGAAGAGAAAAAATTCCACACACGGTCAATCACGCTCGGATTTGCTTTTTGAGACTTTCGGGCAACGCCATCATATCTCATCTCTAAAACGGATGTTTCCCTATCACTTTCATGTAAAGGCTTACCACAAGCTTCACACAGTATCGTCTGAGTTGGATTTTGATGCCCGCATTCACATTTCGTATTTTGGAATTCCAAGGATGCAGCCCCCTTGCGTTATGCACTTGGTTAGCTAGTAATTTCCTTTATCTGTGTCTTCAACACAGATTCCTCTACTTCACCTAATATGATATTGTGTACGGTACCATCCGGCTTAATAAAGAACGTGGTAGGAAGAGGTCGAATGCCGTACGCTTTGGCAGCTGATTTCTTGCTGTCCAGCCAAATTGGGAACGTAATATTCATAGCGTTAACATAATTGTTTACGGTAATCGGATCTTCACCATTATTGACAGCTATAATGGAAACTCCTTTGTCTTTCCATTCCTCATGAGCACGTTGAAAGGCCGGCATCTCACGCGTACAAGGCTCACACCATGTGCCCCAGAAATTCAGGACAACGGCCTGTCCTTTGAGATTATTAAGCTCTTGCACATCCCCATTCAATTGCTGAAGCTTTATATTCGGAACCTTACTTCCTATAACAGGGACTGAATCGTTCGCGAATAAAGCTGAACCTATGGCGAATCCGCCAAGAAGTATAATGGCTCCAAGAATAACCATTTGAAGAGATTTATTTCGTTTCCCCATCTTAATTCGCCCTTTCTATGACAATTTTCACAATTAGGCGGCGCATTTCAAACAATTTGATTACACCGAACACGTCCATTATAATCCATATAGGCAAGGACACATCTTCCTTTTTATGAAATTTATGTGTCATAGAAGGGCGACACAGTTGTTATATGCTGTTAGATGCCACAAATCCTTCACGCATCTTGTAACGCTACAATGTTACTTTAAGCGCTCCGATTTGACAGGAGATTGCTTCAATTCATTAATCTCAGCCTTCGTCAATAGACGGTGCTTGCCACGCACAAGACCTTGCAGCGTAATATTACCAAATTGAACACGCTTCAGACGCGTCACAGGATGTCCAATCGCTTCAAACATCCTTCTAACTTGGCGGTTACGGCCTTCATAAATTGTCATACTAATCGTTGCGACTTTTTGCTCCAAATCGACATCGAAATACTCAACCTCAGCAGGCTGAGTCATTCCATCTTCTAGCATGATGCCCTTTTTAAGCTTCTCAAGTGCATCACCATGAGGAATACCTTTGACCGTAGCACGATAAATCTTGCCAACGTGATGACGCGGATGTGTCAGCCAATTCGCCAAGTCTCCATCATTCGTCAAAAGCAGTAATCCTTCAGTGTCATAATCCAATCGACCAACTGGATAAACACGTGTCTTTATTTTGCCCAAGAAGTCCTTGACTGTCTTACGGCCTTCTGGATCTGACATCGATGTAATTACACCTTTCGGTTTATAAAAGGCGATAACGACTTTCTCAGCCGCTTTTCTCAGCGGACGACCATTCACTGTAATCTCATCCGTATTCGGATTCGCTTTTACCCCAAGTGTCAACACCGGTTCGCCGTTTAGTTCTACTTTTCCATCTAATATCAATTGCTCACATTTGCGGCGGGATGCAATACCTGCATTCGCCATAATTTTTTGAAGACGTTCTTCCATTTGTGTCATTCACCTCAAACCTATGATATCCGTTCGTGAACAAGTCCACAAGCGAAACTGATAAAATCGTGTCGAAACAAGAAAAAACACCCTGTTTTAGGTGTATATCACCTAGAAACTGGGCGTCCCTATCACATTATAACACATTTGCGCTTCCATTATACAAATATGAGCATACAAATGATAATTGCGGCTACAAATCCTACGATATCTGAAAACAGCCCTACTTTTAATGCGTACCGTCCTTTGCGAATACCAATGGCTCCAAAATAGACAGTTAACACATATAACGTAGTGTCTGTACTCCCTTGAATCGTAGAAGCAATTCGACCAATGAGCGAATCAGGACCGTAGGTTTTAATCAAATCCGTTGTGAACGCGAGCGAACCGGCTCCTGTAATAGGTCTTAAAAACGCTAACGGCATAACTTCACTTGGTATTCCGAACCAATCGAGCAAAGGTCTCATCAGCCCCACGAGCCAATCCATTGCTCCAGATGCTCGAAATACACTAATGGCGACCATCATCCCGACTAAAGTCGGAATAATGTTAATCGATGTCTGGAACCCATCCTTGGCACCTTCGACAAACGATTCATACACCGGAACTCGCTTCATATATGCGTATAGGGGGATGAAGACGATAATGGCTGGAATCGCCCAAGTAGAAATGGTTGTCAAGAACGCATACAAGCTCCATCATCCTTTCTGCACATGCATTACCGCATTAGGTAGCTGTTAACAAGCTATTGTCCTGCTGGTACAGAATTCGATTCATGATGTTGGGTATGCGGCGGGCTTTTTGTTCGAGATCGGTACCAACGATCTGCAGCGATGGCTGCTATTGTAGCAACCATGGTGGCTAATAAAGTAGTTCCTACGATTTCGGCCGGATTAGCGGAATCAAAGTTCATGCGAATGGCTATTAGTGTAGTTGGTATTAACGTGATACTCGAGGTATTAATCGCCAACAAGGTACACATTGCTGGTGTGGCTGTTGATTTATCGGGATTTAGTTTCTGAAGTTCCTGCATCGCTCGAATGCCCATTGGAGTTGCTGCATTACCCAGCCCTAATAAATTGGCACTCATATTTGACATAATGAAGCCTAAGGCAGGATGGTTGCGCGGAACATCTGGGAATAAATAACGCACCACAGGTCCAAGCAGTTTAGCTAGTGATTTTAGCAAACCTGCATCCTCCGCTATCCGCATCATCCCAAGCCAAAATACCATGACACTGATAAGGCCAAAACTGACCGTAACGCCTGTCTTGGCGCCATCAAATACAGCTTCGGTTACTGCTTCAATCCTCCCTTGTGCAGCAGCTGCAATAAATCCTACGACCAGCATAAAAATCCATATCGCATTAACCATGCTGCTCCCCCTTAAATCACTGATTATGAAACTTGTCCAGCGCACTCACCTCTCCCTGATCCTGTGCGCTAAACATGAATATAACAAAGCAATAAATCTCGTACTGTTTATTGGGTTTGGGTTGTTTTTCTCTGATTCGTTTCTAATTGATTGGTTTCTACTTGCATCGAATTCTTAATCGGAATGGAACCAATTAACTTATCCTCTAGCCAGATGGATAACTTGCCGCGATGGCCAAGTCGATAATCAAGTGAATTTGGTTGGAACCATTCAACTTTTCGCTGGATTTTCGACTGTTCCTCAGTACGCAAAGGATAGCTCCACGACGCATCTATTTCGTACGGCTGTCCTTCCAGTTTATAGCCTTTCTCAATGACGTTCGTAAGCGGATAGTGTGCGAATCCATAGTCAAGCAAGGCTTGATGATCATTCCAATCATCGCCGTCATTCAATGTAACTACAGCAAGCTGTTGTCCATTGCGAGTTGCAGAGCTTACCAAACAACGTAGTGCATTGCTCGTATAACCTGTCTTAACACCATCCGCTCCAGCATAGAAGCGAAGCATCTTGTTCTTATTTGTCCACTTGTAATCCCACTTTTCAATTGGATTTGGGACAACCTTTACTTTGGTCTGTACAATGGTTTGGAAATGCTTGTTATGCAAAGCATACGCACTCAGTTGTGCAAGATCATGCGCGGAAGTGTAATGTTCTTTTTGGTCCAAGCCATGTGGATTGCGAAAACTCGTATTTTCAAGACCGAGCTCTTCTGACTTTTGATTCATCATATAAACAAAGCCATCTTCTGAGCCACCAACATGTTCTGCGATTGCTACTGCCGCATCATTTCCCGAGCGAAGCATTAGACCATAAATCAAATGCTGCAGCGTCATCTCTTCACCTAGACGCAAATATATCGATGAGCCTTCTTTGCCAACTGCTCGCTTACTCGTCTTCACTTTGTCATTTAACTTTCCAGACTCCAACGCCACGATCGCAGTCATAATTTTTGTTGTACTTGCCATAGGTAGACGTGTTTCTCCGTTATCACTGTGAAGAATCCTGCCCGTTGTCACATCGATTAAGGCAAACGCTTTCGCTCCCGTTCTAGGAGCTTCTGAAGAATTCGTTTTCTTTCTATTGCTTTTCTTTTTTTCTTTACTTACAGCTAGTACTTTATATTGATCGTTCATTTTTATCGCTTCTGCATTACCCGCTTGAAAGATAGGATTCCATAGCAATACAAAGGCAATGACGGCTGCTAACTTGCGATGAATCATTAATTCGTAGTCCTCCTTCATGATGTCAGAACATGGAGTTCAGTCTGGATAAGCACCTGCTCCTCACGCCGTAATTCATATGTATGCGAATACGATGCTACGTATGTCCAACATTTTGTCCAAGCTATTCCAATGTAAAATGGTTCAAAAAAAGCGCCATACCCACGCAGCCGCATTATGCTTCAGTCAAACGACTGAATGACAGCTCGAGTTTATTGACGCTTTTGATTTCATCCAGTCATTATGAATCGGCATGTGTATCATGGTTATGTGTTGTTTGTTTCTGAACGTGATTATCTTTACGCTTAAATAATGACTCAAGTCGATCAATAATTTGTGGCGTCGAATCGATAATTTTTTCGAGCAAGTGAGTATTGTTATCCATCGATACAATCTGCACATTTTGCTTTCCTACTACGAGGAAGCCAATCGGATTCATATATACGCCGCCCCCGCTGCCTCCTCCAAATGGTTGCTGCGGTGGATAGCGATGTACTTGCTGGTTTTGATTTTGTGACTTCTCACCGTTAATAATCCGATAGTCACTTCCCCCTGCCGCAAATCCGATACCAACCCTGCTAATTGGAATGATGACAGAACCATCTGGCGTTTGTACAGGATCACCGACAATTGCATTAACATCGATCATCCCTTTAATATTTTCCAGAGCGACTTGCATCAAGCCTTCGATTGGATGCTCCGCCATTGCTTAACTCCTCCTTCAGCCCGCTTGATGCGGAAAATGAGCACAATCACTGCAAAAATAGCATGTACGACACGAATTCGACCTATGCACAGAAACCTCGTGGAAAATACAGGACAATCAAATCGAGGAGTAACTTCTACATCGGGTAAGCGTCGAAAAGTCAGCAACTGAGTAATAAAGCCAGTTACTCCACCAACCACAGCCCAAGCCAAGCCATATAGAATACCCGTATTGGCAGCATTAGAAGTACCATACTCGGTATCCCAGATGTAGCTGTCTACTTCAATATGCCCTAGTGTTTGTAAACCCCACTTTTGCAACCCATATGTACGAGCGGCTAAACGCACAAGCTCTCTGTTCCATTTCTTAATCGTTTCAGAACCTACATAATTACGCATTCGTTCTTTGTGTTTACCTACCCAGGACTGTTCTTTCTGTTTGGACTTCATACTGAACCCTTGCTTAAAATTTTGAAATTGAATGCTGCGGATCTCATATCGCCAACGAAAGATTCCATAGACCGCTCTAATCCCAATCCATACCCGCTCGTGCTTGCCCTGTTTCGAGATAACTAGTTTTACCTCCAAGTGAGACATCAACACGGTTACATTGAATCCAATTACGATTGCCGCAGCAAGCAAGAAGCTCCATAGCCATATGGGCATCTGCAAGTCACCCCTCTTCCTGCAATGCTCGTATTATAGCCACATGTATCCAACTCCATGCAGGACAACAATGAATACATATAAAAATAGAAAAAGAGCTATTCCATTAGCAGCATCAGCTACTAGGGAACAGCTCTCTTCTTCAACAGTTAAGTCCATAATCAATAATTAGGTTGTACCTACTATACGAATTGCCAATTAGATGTATCCAACACTTGTCCAGGCTCCATCACAATTCCGTTAATCCCGAATTGCTTTAGCTTCTCAGCATAATCATGCCCATCTTGCTCAATAAGCGAGAAAGTATTGTAGTGAATAGGGACTACAACCTTAGCTTGCAACCATTGTGCTGCAAGCAGTGCGTCCGTAGGATCCATCGTAAAATGGCTACCAATCGGCAAAAAGGCGATATCCGGTGCATAGCGTTCCCCGATAAGTTTCATATCCGAGAACAAAGCCGTATCTCCTGCATGATATATCGTTACGCCCTCCATTTGAAGGACGAAGCCAGCTGGATTGCCTAAATATATGATCTGTCCATCCACAATAGCCGATGAACTGTGCAGAGCTGGTACCCATTTTAGATCTCCAAACGGGAATGAGGCCCCACCACCAATGTTCATAGGCACAACGGACTCTAGGCCTTGCAGAGATAAATAAGCTGCGAGTTCAACAATCGTAATGACTGTCGCATCGTTTCGCTTGGCTATATTGATCGCATCTCCAGTATGATCATCATGACCATGTGTCAAAAGAATCGTATCCGCCTTAATGGTTTCTGCAGATTCTACAGCGACAGGATTACCTGTCAAGAAAGGATCAACGAGTATGGAATGTTCTTGCCCAGTAATTTGAATGCATGCATGTCCATGAAATTTAATCTGCATCTCCCTGGTTCCCTCCAACATCTTCAATAGTTAGCTGCCTACTATCTAACTTCGCGAATAGAAGCTGGGTTTCCTCCTCCAAGCCATCTGTTTGCTCAAATTGAGCTGCCTCAGGCAGTTCTTCCAAGCTGGAAAGAGCAAAATAATCAAGAAACGCCTTTGTTGTACCATAAAGAATCGGACGCCCAATCGCCTCCGCACGGCCAACCTCTTCAATAAGATCTTTATTAACAAGCGTTTGAATCGCCCGATCAGACTTTACGCCACGCACTTCTTCTATCTCAACCCGGGTAATCGGCTGTCGATACGCTACGATCGATAAAGTCTCTAGCGCTGCTTGAGACAACGAAGCCCGAGCAGGAGAATATGCCATTTTTTCAAAATAAGGAACATGCTCAGGTAACGTCGCTAACTGATACATACCTGCGATCACGAGAACTTGAATACCGCGTTTATTTCGCTCAAAATCTCCTTTTAAATCTTGCACTGCTTCCTCAACGACTTCCACACGCTGTTCCGTTATTTCAGCCATTTGCTTGGTACTTAACCCTTCTTCTCCTGCCATAAACAGCAGGCCTTCAATAATCGACTTCAACTCTTGAAAGTTCATCTGTGTCCACCTCACCTTGCCATTGAATGACGATATCCTCAAATCGCTGATCTTGATGGCAGCGAATATGTTTTGTTTTCATTAACTCCAATAGCGCTAAGAAAGTGACAATAATCTCATGACGTGTCATTTCTGCACTTAATAGCTTGGAGAACATGACTTTGCTTCCTTTACCTGAAGGCTTAAGCATACCGACAATATCGCGTATCCGATCTTTAACGGATATTTCATCACGATGAATGGTTGCTACTTGCTCTCTGCGCTGAGACTTGCTGAGTGCTTTCTGGAACGCACGAACGAGATCCGCCACATGCAATCCTTCAACTGGATTAGCGGGAGCAGTCGGCAAATACGTACTTAAATCCTCGGCTTCTTTTGTGAAAATGAGACTTCTTACAGTTTCCTTCTCGCGCAAATGTTGAGCAATGCCCTTATATTTACGGTACTCGATCAGCTTGCGAATAAGCTCATCACGAGGATCTTCTTCTTCCTCTTCGTACTCGGGATAGTCTTCCCACTCCATAACAGGAGGTTTGGGCAGCAGCTGCTTGGACTTCATCGATAACAAAGTTGCCGCCATTACAAGGAACGCACTTGTAATTTCCAACTCCAACTCCTGCATACTTTGCAAATATTCCATATATTGATCAGTAATTTCGCTAATAGAGATGTCTTGAATATCAATTTCAGACTTGTCCACTAAGTGAAGCAACAGATCGAGCGGACCTTCGAAATGATCAAGCTTATATGTAACGGACACCCCGTAATTCCCCCTGAAAAACAAATGTAGTACCCTATTTAATATAGGGTACTACATTAACTAAGCACTATTTTAGCTGTTTCGTCAAGTTAGCCATCTCAATTGCAGTCGCTGCCGCTTCCCATCCTTTATTGCCTGCTTTTGTACCTGCTCGCTCAATCGCCTGCTCGATGGAATCCGTTGTGAGTACACCGAATATTGTAGGAACCCCAGTTTTCAAGCCTATTTGCGCAACTCCTTTTGCCACTTCACTGCACACATAGTCGAAATGCGGCGTAGAGCCCCGAATGACAGCCCCAAGTGTGATGATCGCATCATATTTTCCACTTTCCGCTAATTTTTGTGTAATTAATGGTATTTCAAATGCTCCAGGCACCCAAGCTATATCAATCTCTTCATCCTGCACTCCGTGGCGCTTCAACGCATCCAGCGCGCCTGAAACAAGCTTGGATACGATAAACTCATTGAATCTCCCAGCTACAACCCCGTATTTAAGACCTTCCGAAACGAGATGACCTTCAAAAATATGCGGCATAATAACAACCTCCGTTTATAATGGATACATCGTAAAAATGAGCAACTATAATATATAAATAGTTACAAGACATAAGACTTGGCTGCTTACATAACTGCGTTTCTTTCAAAACATTAGGACGAGTAGTCAAACAAATGTCCAAGCTTCTCTTGCTTTGTATGAAGATAACGACTATTCGATTTATTTTCCGGCATTTGCAGCGGGACTCTTTCCGCAATTTGCAGACCATATCCTTCTAGTCCAGTAATTTTTCTCGGATTATTGGTCATAAGTCGGATGCTTTGCACACCAAGATCCTTCAATATTTGTGCGCCAATCCCGTAATCTCTTAAATCTGCTGCAAACCCCAGCTTCGTATTCGCATCAACCGTGTCAAAGCCTTCTTCTTGCAAATTATAAGCTCGTAGCTTATTAATTAATCCAATCCCTCTGCCCTCTTGGCGCATATACAGCAGCACTCCACTGCCCGTTTGCTCGATATGATGCAAAGCTGCTGCCAACTGCGGTCCGCAGTCACAACGATGTGAATGGAAGATGTCCCCCGTTAAACATTCTGAATGTACACGCACAAGCACAGACTGAGAGGGATCAATTTCTCCCTTTACCATTGCAATATGCTCCTTATTGTCAACGGCATTCGTATAAGCAATCATGCGAAATTGTCCATATTCCGTCGGCATGCTTGTCTCGACCTCACGCTGGATTAGTTTTTCCTGCGAATGACGATATTGAATCAAATCCCGAATGCAAATTAGCTTCAGGCCATGCTTCTCTTTCAACTGAATTAAATCCAGCAGCCTTGCCATCGTTCCATCGTCATTCATAATCTCACAAATGACGCCAGCTGGAGCAGAACCACACATACGTGCCAGATCGACTGCAGCTTCTGTATGTCCGGCACGACGTAGCACTCCACCCTTTTTCGCTACTAGTGGGAAAATATGACCAGGACGTCTAAAATCGTCAGCCTTTGACGCAGGATCAATAAGTGCCTGTATCGTTAATGATCGTTCATATGCGGAAATGCCTGTCGTCGTGTTCATGTGATCGACCGAAATTGTGAACGCTGTACCGTGAAAATCGGTATTCTGGCTTACCATAGGAGGTAGATTTAGCTCCACGGCCCGTTCTGGCGTAATCGGAACACAAACGAGTCCACGCCCCTCTGTTATCATAAAATTAATGACGTCAGGCGCAGCCTTGTCTGCTAGCGCGATGAAATCTCCTTCATTTTCACGATCCTCATCATCTACTACAATAATGACTTTCCCTGCTTTCAAATCTTCGACTGCTGCTTCAATCGTATCGAAATAAAATGGCTCGCTCATGATCATTCCCCTCCTCAACTTACAGTACAGTTAAAAGAAACCATGCTCGGAAAGAAAACTCTCCGTCAATTTCGATGATTTCGAACTAGACTGTTCCGAATTAGCACCAAAACTATGATCGTTTGTACTTGCGAAGCGAAGTAGTTTTTCAACGTATTTGCCAAGTACGTCACATTCTACATTCACCGTATCACCCATCTTTTTATGGGCTAACGAGGTTTTGCTCAAAGTATGCGGAATAATCGAGACAGCAAAACTGCAATCATCCGCATGGATAAGCGTTAGACTAATACCATCTATCGCTATCGAACCTTTTGGAATCATATATCTCCCTATGCCCGAATGCTCTAGTTGGAATTCGAACACTACGGCATTCGCCTCAACTTGCCGATTCACAATAACTGCTGTTCCATCAACGTGCCCCTGAACAATATGCCCGCCAAATCGCCCATTAGCAGCCATCGCTCGTTCCAAATTGACAGATGCGCCTGGTTGCAGTTGTTTCAAATTCGTATGACGATACGTTTGCGGCATAACATCTGCATGGAACGAGGTGCCATGATGTGCTGTCACCGTCAAGCAAACGCCATTGACCGCAATGCTGTCACCGAGCTTCACCCCTTCGAGAATTTTGTTAGCACGGATGCAGAGTACCATTGCTTCTCCTTGCTTGCTTACCGAATGAAGTGTGCCAACTTCTTCAACTAAACCTGTGAACAAGCTGCATCCACCTCCTGCGTATCTCGTAATTCGCGTAATCTTCGGTTCAACGGACTACCGCTAATCATGACGTTGTCTCCGATCGTTTCCACTTGCAAATCCTCCAGCTGCATTGCATCTTGCATGCTTGCTGCACCTTCAAAAGTGAAGACAGATGGAGCCTCAGGATGACCAACAATTTTGGGAGCTATCATGAGCAGAACACGATCAATAAGTCCAGCTTTAAGCATAGCGCCATTCAACGTCCCTCCGCCTTCGAGCAAAATGGAACCGATCTCTTCCTCAGCGCAAAGCTTCATGGCTAGCGTAAGATCAACAACTGGTCCGTCATTCACTCTGATAACTCGTACTCCTTGCTCTTTTAGTGAGTATGCTGTACGCTCATCTGCTTGAGCAGTCGTAAGTACCCATGTTGGTACTGCGTTATCCTTCACAAGACGAGCATTCAATGGCAATCTTAGCTTGGAGTCCACAATGATTCGAATCGGATTCAGCGCTGGAACCGACAGACGAGTTGTTAGTGACGGATTATCCTGCAACACAGTCTCGATTCCAACCATAATCGCTTGATGGCGATGTCGCATCGCATGTACACGTTCACGAACATCTGCATTCGTAATCCATTGACTATCGCCCGTATGCGTCGCAATTTTCCCGTCCAGTGTGGAAGCCGTTTTCATCGTCACATACGGCATCTTCGTCAGTATAAACTTTGCAAACATCGTAATGAGCGATGCGGCTTCTTTCTGCAATACACTAACCGCCACTTCGATTCCATGGTCACGTAATGCCGTTAATCCACGGCCTGCAACTTGCGGATTAGGGTCAACACAGCCAACGACGACACGCTTAACGCCCGCTTCTATCAACCGCGAGCAGCATGGAGGCGTCTGGCCGTAATGGCTGCAAGGCTCCAGCGTTACATACGCAGTCGCCCCTCTTGCATGCTCACCCGCCATTTGCAAAGCATGCACTTCTGCATGCCCTTCGCCACGCATCAAATGCGCGCCCATACCCACAACACGGCCTCCATGGACGATGACGCAGCCTACAGGCGGATTGATGCTCGTCTGGCCAATCACACGCTCTGCCATTTGAATCGCTAATTGCATATAGAACTCATCATCAAGCCGCGGAATCATACAAACACCTCCTCTTCACAAAAATGTACGGACTAAACTTGCTGCTGTAGTTACGTGCAACCACAAACGAACAATGTAAAAAACCCCTCGGAACAATACTCCGAAGGGTCATTAGGTCGAATAATCAGGTATGTACTATCCTTCACATGAACGGCAAATGCTTGTCGGCAGCGATAAAACCACTTATAAGCATAAGCAAATAAACCGATGCCACTTTTACCTGCATAGAGCAAATAAACTGCATCTTTAGGTCAAAATGACCGTCATGTGAAATACAGCGCGTTGAAAATGAAATGCGTCCACGTCTGCTCCATCCCAATTGATATGACGACCAAACGTCATGACCAAATAAGAGCAAGCAGCAATCACACTCCACCTGTCCTGATATCCTTCTCCCATCCAGACTATACTGTCGGCTCTGGAGTTGCACCAGATCCACCGTCTACGGTATACAACCGCATCCGGGTCACGGACTAAGCATAAAGAGCAAATAACGCACTCTTTATTCATCACCGCCGGTTGGGACTTTCACCCGACCCCGAAGGATAAAACATATAAAATTGTGTTATTTCCGTACTGCAATACCATGCAGACTGGAAATAGACATCGACTATACAAGTCTTGCCATGTATGTTACACCCGCATTTCAAAAAATGCAATAGCCTCTCCACATATTGATATCAGCACTCCTAAAGAAATAGATGGATCAACGACAAAGAGCCCTAGCTACCCATTGCTTAAATCAATGGAAAACTAAGGCTCTGATTCACGTATTAACATGCATAAGTAGTTAATAGCAGTTAGTATTTCTTACTAACTTTTATAACTTTTATTAAGCTACCGTTACGGACTTCATTTTGTCACCTTGTTTGATTTGGTCAACAAGATCCATACCTTCTGATACTTGACCAAATACAGTGTGAACGCCATCCAAATGCGGGAATGGAGCATAGCAAATGAAGAACTGGCTTCCGCCTGTATCTTTACCTGCATGTGCCATAGACAATGCGCCGCGCACGTGCTTGTGCGAGTTACCAGCTGTCTCACATTTAATTGTGTAGCCAGGGCCGCCTGTGCCTGTACCGTGCGGACAACCACCTTGAGCTACGAAGTCTTTAATAACACGGTGGAACGTCAAACCGTTATAGAAACCTTCGTTAGCCAATTTCTCAAAGTTTGCAACTGTTCCTGGTGCTTCTTGATCGAAAAGTTCGATAACGACGTTTCCGCCTTTTTCTAGTTCAATTGTAGCTGTTTTCATATGTAAACATCCTTTCTTTATTGCGAATCTAAAACACAATGAAAATAGTATAGCATTTAAGCATCCAAGCCTCAACCCAAATAAACTGGATCAAAATTACGGTGATAGGTATAAGCAGCAATTAGCCTCGGTGTACATTGCCATACAGTATAAAAAGCCAGTCGAATCCAAACCGTACTCGACGATTTGGATAGCGACCAGCTTCTGGCTATACCTTAGACTTGAACAGCACTCTTCTTCTGAAGGCGAGCAGGGATAACATCTTTCCCTACAATATCCTGATGTGTTTCACGCTCTACTACTACATCAGCCTGACCTTCGTGCACAAACAAAACGGCAGGACGGCGGATACGGTTGTAGTTGTTTGCCATTGCATAGTTGTATGCACCTGTACATGAAACAGCAAGTAAATCATCTTGTTTTACTTTTGGCAAAGAAAGATCCCAAATGAGCATATCTCCGCTCTCGCAGCATTTTCCAGCAATAGATACAACTTCTTCAGCCGCATCAGTGGCACGGTTGGCAAGCACTGCTTCGTAACGGGACTCATATAGAGCAGGACGCGGGTTATCCGTCATACCACCATCTACTGCCACATATTTACGTACGCCAGGAATTTCTTTTACAGAACCTACCGTATACAGCGTTGTTCCTGCTTCACCGACGATACTACGACCTGGCTCTACCCAGATCTCAGGCAATGTTGGGCCAATGCCTGCAAAATGTTGTTTCACACCATCTGTAATCGCCTTAACGTAGTCGGATACAGCTAGTGGCGTATCTCCATCCACATAGCGAATACCAAACCCTCCGCCCAAGTTTACCACCTTGAACGTAGTGCCTGTCTGCTCTTTAATAGAACGAGCGAATTGAGCAACGCGTTCAACAGCCATTTGGAAACCTTGTACTTCAAAGATTTGCGAGCCGATATGAGAGTGAATACCAAGCAAATCAATATGATCCGCATTTGCCGCCTCTTGAACAGCTACAGCAGCCGTACCGTTACCTATATCAAAGCCAAACTTCGAATCTGTCTGACCTGTCGAAATATATTCATGCGTATGCGCTTCAACACCTGGTGTCACACGAAGCAGCACATTAACGCGAACGCCACGTTCCTTAGCAATCGCATTCAATAACTGAAGCTCATTGAAGTTGTCCACGACGAAGCAGCCAATTTGGGCGTCAATAGCCATTTCAATCTCTTCAGGAGTCTTGTTGTTACCGTGGAAATGGATGCGTTGTGCCGGAAATCCTGCCTGCAATGCCGTATACAGCTCTCCATCTGAAACGACATCAAGTGACAATCCTTCTTCTTCAGCAAGTCTACACATTGCCATAACACAGAAAGCCTTACTTGCATATGCCACTTGGAAAGTCAAGCCGGAAGCACGAAACGCTTCCATATATTGACGACAACGCTCACGAACAAGCGCCTCATCAACTATATATAGGGGTGTGCCGAACTGAGCTTTCAATGCGGTCACATCACAGCCACCAATCGTTAGATGCCCTTCATTATTGATCGTACTCGTTCCATGTAGATACATCGTTTTATTCCCCATTTCTACGCGATTTACTGGTTTTGGTACCATGATTATAGCAACTCTTGGTGTTGTTTACCAATGGACTAAATTGTGTTTCATTTGCATTTTATGCGATTTTATTTTTGGTTGTTACGCATTTTTGTCCGATCTTTTGGTTTGTTTAAGCTCGGTCTATCCTTGTTATTAAGCACAGGTTGACGAACAAAAATATTGAACATCGCCTTTGCATTAAATGGTATAAACGGCCACAGATAGGATGAGTTGTACGAACGATGCAACGTTAATACGATAATATATACCGTAATCCCTATAATCAAGCCATGTACCTTGAAAAGGGCAACTGCAACAAGCAAAATCAACCTGACCATACGGTTTGCTAGCGCCAGTTCATAACTCGGTGTTGCAAACATTCCTACAGCAGCAAAAGCCATATAGAGTATGACTTCATACACGAAAACACCTGTCTTTACAGCTATTTCTCCAAGCAGGATTGCAGCCACCAACGTCATCGCTGTCGCTAACGGAGTCGGCGTATGAATGGAAGCCATCCTCATTAAGTCAACCCCAAATTCCGCAAGAATAAATTGCAGAAGGAGAGGCAGCTTACCCGTTTCTTGTGGACCAAGTATTTGGAGATAAGCCGGCTTTAAGCCTGGGTCCATCACTAACAGCAACCAGATCGGAAGCAAAAACAATGATGCAAATATACCCAAAAATCTGATCCAGCGCAAGTAGGTACCCATAAATGGCGTCTGGCGATTCTCTTCTGCGTGCTGACAAAGATCAAAAAATGTCGTAGGCATTATCATGACAGAAGGAGAAGTATCCACCAGAATAACCACACTTCCGTCCAAAAGATGATCGGCAACGACATCAGGTCGTTCGGAGTAACGAACAAGCGGATAAGGATTCCATCCCTTCTGAATGATTGCTTCCTCCAGCTGTTTATCCGCTAACGGAAGCCCGTAAATATCGACTGACTGTATTTTCTTTCGTATCGACTCTACAAGACGGATGTCTGCAATATCATCGATATAAAGAATGGACACATCAGTTTGTGTTCGGCGCCCAACTTGCATAATTTCTACCTTCAATCCAGGATCACGAACTCTTCGCCGCACAAGTGCCACGTTCGTCAGCAGTGTCTCGGTAAATCCATCTCTTGCTCCTCGTACCACTTTTTCCAATGAAGGCTCATCTGGTCCACGCGCGGGATAGTTACGGGTATCTAGCACAATAGAAGTAGATTCCTGCTCTATGTAGAATACGCTGTAACCTTGGAATACTTTGTTTATAGTCTGACTCATTGAAGTCATAAGCTCAACTTGAATATGCGGAATGTAGAGGTCAAAAAAAGCTCTAAGTGCATCTGCGCTTATTTGCTTCTCATCCAACATACTCAGCCGTGCCAGTACAATTTGCATAATATTGTCTTTTGCAAAGCCGGATACAAAGAAATAACCAAATTTACGGCCTGCAAATGTCATTTCGCGGAAAACGAGATCGAATGATTCGCCTAGCCCCGAGACATCCTTTAACGTCCCTTTTACCTCTTCGATATCGGTCGGAATCTTATCATCGCCTTGCCAATACTTTACCGATTCCACCAAGCTGTTGGAATACTCTTGCTTGCGCTTCCTAGCATGCTCTGGACTCTCCTTACCAACAGGACTGCCTGCAGTTCGATCTGGAATTTGATTTGATGCATCATTTTCACCCGATTCCCGCTCCTGATCCCCCTGTTCTTCAGGAGATTCTGACTCATTTCGTTCTTCAGCGTTTGATGAATCCTGGTCATCAGCACCTATATCTTGCTGCTCTGTATCACGTGTATCAGCCACCGTTTTCCCTCCTTCTTACCTTCAACTTCACATTTACCTAGATCGAGATCTAGATGGACATTCCTTAGTATGGAACAGAAGGAAGAAGTTCATGAATGTATGCTGCAATAATTACTATCGATCACAAAAAAACAACCGTTCTTCCCACTGAAGGAAAGAAACGGCTGCTAATTTGTGCATATCGCTCAACTTATTCACTTGTAAAATTTGTATGTTCTTTACTGAGCGATTTGGGACTTAATGGTCTGCAATATTTTTTTCTCCAACCTTGACACCTGCACTTGAGAAATGCCAAGACGACTCGCAACCTCAGATTGCGTCTGATCTTTGAAGTATCTTAAATACACGATAAGACGTTCTCGCTCATTTAAGCCCTCAATCGCCTCATTAAGAGCGAGCTTATCAAACCATTTCTCCTGTGACTCATCTGCGATCTGGTCCATTAGCGTTATCGGATCGCCATCATTCTCGAATACCGTCTCATGGATAGAGGTCGGCGGTTTGTTCGCCTCCTGGGCAAATACAACCTCTTCCGGAGAAACCCCGAGCTCTTCCGCCACTTCCTTAATCGTCGGCAGTCTATTAAACCTCTTGGACAGCTCGTCCTTCGTCTTACGGACTTTGTTAGCCATTTCCTTAAGGGAACGACTGACCTTAAGTGTTCCGTCATCACGCAAAAAGCGTTGAATTTCCCCAATGATCATCGGTACGGCATAAGTCGAGAACTTCACATCGTAAGATAGATCGAACTTATCCACTGATTTCAACAAACCAATGCATCCGATCTGGAACAAATCCTCAGGCTCATATCCACGGTTCATAAAACGCTGCACGACAGACCATACGAGCCGAATATTACAATTTACCAACGTCTCACGAGCCAGACTATCACCAGATTGGCTGAGCGCAATGAGACGTTTTACTTCTGCGTCGTCTAAGTAGCCGGGTGATGATTGTCTCATATCGGCCTCCATTGCTCCAACCACTAGTTATAGAGCGCTTTTTTGGATTCAATCCGCTTTTTCATACGGATCGTTGTTCCTGTACCAGGTTCGCTATTCACTTCAAATTCATCCATGAAATTTTCCATAATGGTAAAGCCCATACCTGAGCGTTCCATGTCTGGTTTGGACGTATACAACGGCTGACGAGCCATTTCGAGATCTTCAATTCCATTGCCTTCATCCGAAACATAAATCGTTACTTCTTCCCCTACGATTTCAGCAGAAATCGTTACGACTCCGCTTGGATTATTGTCGTATCCATGAATAATAGAGTTCGTAACCGCTTCCGAGATTACCGTTTTCAAGTCTGTCAACTCGTCCATTGTAGGATCCAACTGAGATACAAATGCCGCAACTGTAACACGGGCAAATGCTTCATTCTCGGACCTGCTGGCAAATTGCAGTTTCATGTGATTCATGGTAGACAGCTCATTCATGATACGACCTCCAGACCAGTAAGTGCTGTGTGCTCACTATCATAAACGTTCATAATCTTAAACAAGCCAGACAGCTCAAACAGTCGCCGAACTGCAGGATTCATATCGCAGACGACCATTTTTCCGCCTTTTCCTTTAAGCAACTTGTAGCGCCCCAATATGACACCAAGTCCGGAACTGTCCATAAAAGAAAGCTCCTTCAAACTTAGGATGACATGATTGATCTGACCACGCTGAATCGCTTCGTCCAACTGAACACGCACCAACTCTGCAGTATGATGATCCAATTCTCCCTTTAGGCGGGTTATTAGAACATTGCGCTGATGCTCAAGCTCTACATGCAAATTCATGCTTTCACTCTCCTCCCACATTGCCGAACCTTTTCGTTGCCGAAACCTCTAATTCCTGCTAGGTGACAAAACTAGAACTTCCCCATCAATCATTGACAAAAAACAACTTAGAAGTTGCCCGTTTAAGCAGTGTCCACCAGCCAGCTTTCGCAATATCGCGGTCTGATTCGACAGGAATTTCACGAATGACTTGTTCTCCCTGATAGACGACAATTTTCCCTATCGATTGTCCCTTGGCAATAGGTGCAGATAAAGATTCAGGTGCAGACAACTCGAAGCGAACTTTGTCTTTGCTAGCCCCTTTTTTAAGCAGCAGATGATACGGTTGCTCAGCTTTCAGCTCCAGCTTGGACTGCATGCCCTTCTCGATCTGAATTTCTCCAATGCGATCCCCTTTTTTAAGAAGAGGAACATTCATATATTGAGCAAATGCGTAATCGAACATTTGTGTCACTTCTGCATTGCGTGTCTTCGTATTTGGCTCACCTAACACGACCGCAACAACACGCAAATTATCTCGCTTCGCAGTTGCAGACAAACAATATTTAGCTTCTGATGTGTAACCTGTCTTCAGCCCGTCAGCACCGCTATAGAACCGAACTAGTTTATTGGTATTGACCAGCCAAAATTTCTTTTCTGTATGTTGTCGCAAATAGTCCTCGTATGCTCCTGTAAACTTCGTTACTTCAGGATATTTCAATAGCTCACGAGACATAATCGCAATATCTTGTGCTGAAGTATAGTGGTTGTTAGCTGGCAAACCATTGCAATTCACGAAATGGGTATTATTCATCCCGAGCTTCTTTGCCTTCTCATTCATGAGCTGTACAAATGCTTGCTCGGAACCTGCTATCTTCTCTGCAATCGCTACTGAGGCATCATTTCCAGAAGCCATTGCAATTCCTTTGAGAATATCGCGAACGCTCATTTCTTCCCCAGGCTCTAAAAAGATTTGGGACCCACCCATTGAAGCGGCATATTCGCTTGTCGAAACTTTATCATCCCATTTTATTTTCCCATCCTGTATAGCTTCCATAGCTAGCAGCATCGTCATAATCTTTGTAATGCTTGCAGGAGGCAGGCGATCATTGCTGTTTTTCTCATAAATGATAGTTCCAGTATCTGCATCCATAAGCACGGCAGAACGAGCATTTGATGCAAGCTGTACAGCATCCGTACTTGTTGAGACTTCCGTAATTGGGGTTGTAACTGCTGCTTGATTCTCATTCGTATTTATAGGCGGCAGATCAAGCCCATACACTGCTGATGATCCTGTCAGAAATAATGTTCCACACAATGTGATACAGACAAAGATCTGCATCGTTCGGCTTTTACGACTCAAGTCGTTTCCCTCCTCATTGATTGAATCCACTCTCGACTCTCTATAACTGCATAAGATTATGTATGCACACTCTCGCAAAACGAACGGTTGCCATTCATAGCGATCACGAATGTAAGAGAGAGAAAGAATGCCTTTTCACATTGTCGACCTCTTACGCCTAAAATATTCCACACATAAAAAAAAGCACAGTACGCTCGAGGCGCAACTGTGCTTTTTTCCCCTATTATCTAGTTTTGGACGATTTTTTACGAACAACACGAGTAAACTCCGAGTTGAGTACACGATGCGTAGGATTCAAGTTGCCTCCCGCTGTTTTACCGAATACACCTAGAAGCGCGCTGCGGCCAGTGATTTTGATTTCTACCTCAAATTGCAAAACATTGCGGCTCAAGTTAACAGAAAGAAAGTCAGATGAGCCTGGAGAAAGGGTCACGGAATCTCTTGTAATAAGCTTTTTCTTACCGTTTAGCCTAAATACAGACACCTCAGCTTTAACCTGACCAGTACCATTGTTAAGAACTTTTGCAATTACAGTGGCGGAACGATTGTTTGCCGCATTTTCTAGTGGACCTGTCGAAAATGTCCTAGTAGTAGAAGTAGTAGTAGTAGCTGCTCCTGCGGTCTCACTATTACTGCTGAATCCCATATAAACAACTCCTTTATGTTTTATCTATCTATAAGATGCAGCAGCAATGTTTTTGGAAAGGTACATTCGTCGAAAGGTACATTCACCTTACTAGATTGAACAGGTTCAAGTACGGTTTAACAATTCCAGCAGGATCAGCAGATTACAAACTAACATTTTATGTATATGCATAATTATACATGCACTGTATTGTAATAAAGCGTTTTATTCATGGAAAATACAGAGTCTCTATGTCTATTACTGCCTTATAAAACATTGAATTATAGGGATCTATAAAGATTTCTTTTGTACTCATATAAAAAATTTCATTCACACAACTAGTAAGTTTACAAGTTGACCCGACGCATATTTATGATAAAATACAAGAAAATATTTAGATAGTGCAAATGAAAGGACCTATTTCTAGGAATCCTTTCAAAAAACTTACACCATTGAAAAATAAGTAATTTGGAGGAGAACCATGACTATTACATCAACAGCAGTTAAGCAAGAGACATTGAATCCTTACGAGATTGTACAAAGGCAAATCGAAATTGCTGCATCTCACTTGAATCTTCCTCAGCAAGAGATTGAATTTCTTAAACGTCCTATGCGTGTGCTCACTGTTAACTTTGCAGTAAAGATGGATGATGGATCTGTAAAAGTATTTGAAGGGTATCGTTCGCAGCATAATGATGCAATCGGACCAACAAAAGGCGGAATTCGTTTCCATCCGGATGTAACACTCGATGAAGTAAAAGCTTTGTCGATGTGGATGAGCTTCAAATGTGGGGTTGTCAGCTTGCCATACGGCGGTGGTAAAGGCGGGGTCATCTGCAATCCTGCTGAGATGAGCAAAGGTGAATTAGAACGTCTCAGCCGTGGATTCATGGAAGCAATCGCTGACTTCGTGGGACCTGACAAAGACATCCCAGCTCCTGACGTTTATACGAACGCTCAAGTCATGGCTTGGATGGTCGATACTTACAGCAAAAAGAAAGGCTCCTTCCAACCTGGCGTCATTACAGGTAAACCGATTATTCTCGGCGGCTCCAAAGGTCGTAATGAAGCTACGGCTCGAGGCTGCGTATTTACGATTCTTGAAGCTCTTGAAGAGCTGGGCAAGAAGCCAGGTGAAGCAACTGTTGCTATTCAAGGATACGGCAATGCAGGCCGTATCGCTGCAGAACTTTTGACTGAGCTTGGATTTACGATCGTTGCAGTTAGCGATTCGAAGGGTGCTATTTACAATGCGAACGGCCTAGACTTAGATGCAGTCAATGCATGTAAAGATGTTGGCTCATTGGCTAACTATGATAAAAAGTATCAAATCAACGCCGACAGCATTCTTGAGTTAGATGTAGACGTTCTTATCCCTGCCGCATTAGAGAATGTGATTACTTCTGTTAATGCTGCAAATGTTAAAGCCAAAATTGTTGCGGAAGCAGCAAACGGTCCTACTACCCCTGAAGCTGACCAAATCTTGAGTGAAAAAGGAGTCTTGGTCATTCCTGATATCCTTGCCAACGCGGGCGGAGTAACCGTATCCTACTTCGAATGGGTTCAAAACTTGATGAGCTTCTATTGGAGCGAAGAAGAAGTCAATGAGAAGCTTCAAGTGAAGATGGTAGAAGCTTACCGTGAAGTTCGTTTCTTAGCTAAAGAACATCAAACGGATCTGCGTACAGCTGCGTTTATGATTTCTATTAAACGCATCGCAGAAGCTATGCGCATTCGCGGCTGGGTATAATAAATAGGAATAAATAAGAAAGCTGCTTATTCCCGTTGAGGGAACAAGCAGCTTTTCATTTAGCTATTTTCAAAGAGTGGACTATACAAAACGTTGCACGCCATCCTTCGTTACGATTGCATAAACAAGCGGCTTCTCTTCAACTGGCTCAGCAGACAACTGATAAGCCTGGATAATACGCTGTTTGGATTCTTCCACACGTGATTCATCGTTCACATGCAGGATTGCCAGCACATCGCCCTTCTTCACTTCATCAGCTACTTTTTTGCGAAGGTCAAGCCCTACAGCCAAATCGATGACACTTTCCTTCGTCTCACGACCAGCACCTAGCAGCATAGCTGCAATTCCAATGCTCTCTGCTTCAATGCTGGACACGTAGCCATCATTTTCAGCAAGCACTTCTATACGTTTAGCTGCATGTGGAAGCTTAGCTGTATCTTCAACCATGCTCACATCGCCGCCTTGCGCTTGTACAAGCTGCTTCAGGCGCTCGAATGCAGAACCGTCTGCAATTGTTTTCTCGAGAATCTCACGAGCCTCTTCCGTAGTGGAAGCTTGTTTGCCTAGCACGACCATGTGAGAACCAAGAATCATAGACAATTCATGCAAATCCTCAGGGCCCTTGCCATGCAACGTTGCAATCGCTTCCTCAACTTCAAGACCATTACCAATTAGATGCCCTAACGGTTGATCCATATCAGAAATAATCGCAACTGTATCACGACCTACTTCTGTTCCGATATCAACCATCGCTTGTGCAAGTGCAATGGAATCGTCAAGCGTCTTCATAAACGCACCGCTGCCTGTCTTAACATCAAGTACAATCGCATCTGCACCAGCAGCAATCTTCTTACTCATAACAGAGCTTGCGATAAGCGGAATCGATTCTACTGTTGCTGTTACGTCACGCAATGCATACAGCTTCTTATCAGCTGGTGTGATATTGCCACTCTGACCGATCAAGGATACACCAATTTCATTCACTTGATTAATGAACGTTTCACGCGGAAGTTCAACTTGGTAACCTGCAATCGCTTCCAACTTGTCTATCGTTCCACCTGTATGTCCAAGCCCGCGTCCTGACATTTTTGCTACAGGAACACCTGCTGCCGCAACCATTGGCGCAAGAATTAAAGTTGTTTTGTCGCCTACACCGCCAGTAGAGTGCTTGTCAACTTTGACACCAGCAATTGGACTCAAGTCAATCTGATCACCAGACTTCGCCATTTCCAATGTCAATTGTGCAGTTTCCTTAGCGCTCATGCCTTGGAAATAGATAGCCATAGCCCATGCTGCTACTTGATAGTCAGGAACGTTCCCTTCACTATATCCACGCACCATAAATGTAATTTCTTCTGGTGTAAGTTCCTTACCTTCACGCTTTTTCTGAATAATGTCTACTGCTCTCATGTTTAATTCCTCCTACCTGAGGTTATTCTTGTTGTTCATTTGCACTAGTTGTATAATAACCTCGGCAATTACATTGCAGGTATGATATCTAGCACTAGTCCCAGGAATTGTTCTTTAACTTGCTCTGCTGTTTCCATAACCTCTTCATGAGAAAGTGGCTGATCAAGGATTCCAGCTGCCATATTGCTAATACAAGATATTCCAAGCACTTCAAGGCCAGCATGTCTTGCTACGATAACCTCCGACACGGTTGACATGCCTACCGCATCAGCTCCAAGTGTACGCATCATTCGAATTTCGGCAGGCGTCTCATAATTCGGTCCTAACAGGCCGACATAGACACCTTCCTGGAACGTAAAGGAATGACGCGCGGCAACTTCTTTAGCGACGGCGCGCAAGCGCTTACTATAAGCTTCCGACATATCAGGAAAACGAACGCCAAATTGTTCATCATTCGGACCTATTAACGGATTACGTGCAGTTAAGTTCAAATGATCGCTAATAAGCATCAAATCCCCTGGACGATACTCCGTATTAATGCCTCCCGCCGCATTTGTTACAAGCAGCTGCTTAACACCGACCGCTTTCATGACACGTACTGGGAATGCAGTAAGCTCAGGACCGTATCCTTCATAGATATGAAAGCGACCTTTCATCATCATAACGGTGCGTCCGCGAATCGTTCCAATTAAGAGCTCGCCAGCATGCCCTTCTACTGTTGACTTCGGAAAATGCGGAATATCTTCATAAGCAATTGTAGTCGGGTTCTCAACTAAAGTGCTGAGAACCCCCAATCCTGACCCGAGAATCAAACCAATCTCAGGTTTATGGGAAGTACGGCTATGTATATACGCTGCCGCTTCCTGCACTTGGTTATACGTTACTGCTGAATTCATAACTTACATCCTCCTTAATATGATATCAAGGAGCTGGATGCAATCTCATGATGTTTATTCTTATAGCTCCGACAAAAAGCTTGTTCCGATCTCTGGAAGCTTCGCTCCAAAGTTATCAGCTACTGTAGCGCCCAAGTCCGCAAATGTTGCACGGATTCCAAGCGAGCGGCCTGGCTCAATCGATGGGCTGTATACCAACAAAGGTACATATTCACGAGTATGATCCGTTCCCGGATGAATCGGGTCATTCCCGTGGTCAGCTGTAATAATAAGCAAGTCATCAGGACCTGTCATTTCCAATAATTTTGGAACAGCAGCATCGAATTCTTCCAACGCGCCTGCATAGCCTTCTGGATCACGACGATGTCCGAACAAGGAATCGAAGTCAACCAGATTCGTGAACAATAGCCCTTCGAAAGATTGTCCCATCAAATCGATCGTCGTTTCAATACCGTGTGCGTTGCTCTTCGTTGGGTAAGAAGCAGTAATACCTTCGCCACTGAAAATATCGTTAATTTTGCCGACGGATATAACGTCTTTGCCAACATCCTTAAGCGCATCCAATACAGTTGGTGACGGCGGGGATACCGCGTAGTCATGACGGTTAGGTGTACGCTTAAAGTTGCCTGGAGTACCGACATATGGTCTAGCAATTACGCGACCAACCATAAATTCTTCCTGCAGCGTAAGCTCGCGAGCAATTTCACAAGCACGGTACAATTCATCTAGCGGGATGATTTCTTCATGAGCTGCAAGCTGGAATACACTGTCAGCTGATGTGTAAACGATCCAGCTGCCAGTCTTCATTTGCTCTTCGCCATACTGATCCAATACTTCAGTACCAGAAGCAGGCTTGTTGCAAAGCACCTTACGGCCTGTTTTTTCTTCAAATTGACGAAGCAATGCTTCTGGGAAACCATCTGGGTATGTTTGGAATGGAGTTGTAATGTTAAGACCCATCAACTCCCAATGACCTGTCATTGTATCTTTACCAACTGAGATTTCGGCCATTTTACCATATACGCCTGTTGGAGCATCCACAGGCTTCAACGTGCCCAGATCAGCAATGGAACCCATGCCAAGTTGATTCATGTGTGGAATCTTTACAGCAGGAACACGTTCGATAATATGACCTAGTGTATGCGAGCCTTTATCGCCAAAAGATTCAGCATCAGGAAGCTCACCAATACCGACACTATCCAACACGATAACGGTTACTTTTTTGAATTTGCGTGACATCGTACCACTCCTCTTTGTGTCTTTGCTATTGTGCTTAGGGCACGTCATGCTCATACGCAATATAGCAGCTTACTTATTTTTCTTAGCTCTCGGATGAGCAGATGAATATACTTCCTTCATATTTGGCTTCTCAGGAAGTGACGCGTAACGCTGTGTCGTTGCGGCATCCGCATGGCCAAGCAGTTCTTGTACAACACGAATATCAGCCCCATTGTTCAATAAATGAACAGCAAAAGTCTGACGAAGCATTTGCAAAGTCAGCTCTGGCATATCTGGTATTTGTGTTGCATACGTGCGAAGACGCTTCCAGAACCCTTGTCGAGTCATCCGCTGTCCATGGCGATTTAGAAATAGAGCTTGTCCCTCTTGCGTATTATCTCCAGATGACTGGGACTGCAAGTCTTCTCTGCTCTTCTCTAAATAAAGTCGAATCGCTTCAATGGCTACTTCCCCTAGTGGAACAACGCGCTCCTTGCGATTCATCACACAACGAACAAATCCCAATTGCAAATTCACATCCGTTATGTTCAAATCCAGCAGCTCAGATACACGGGCACCTGTCCCATAAAGCGTTTCCAGCATCGCACGATCTCGAATTCCTTGCGGTGTGTGCAGCGAAGGCGCTTCCAACAGCCTGCTAACTTGCTCAACCGACAGCACCGTTAACTGCTTAGGGTCGCTTTTGGGAACTTCAAGATCCATTGTGGGATCTTTGCTGGCTTCCCCTTCCCGAATCAAATAACGATAGAAAGCACGAAGAGCGGCCTTATGTCTCGTAATCGTCGACGCAGCCCGTCCTTGCCTTCTTAGCCAACTTACATAATGAAATAAATGTACAGGAAGCACTTCGTTTGCCTGCTCGATACCTTCAGCTGACAAGTGACGAACAAAAGATTGAATATCCCGCTCGTATGCATCTTTCGTATGAGGGGATATTTGACGTTCGTCGGTTAGATACTGCATATATTGCGCCATTTGTCGTTCCAACGTCGTCTTCATGTTCGTCAATCTCCTTCTCTTACACTTTAACACCATTTATGGACGACTTCCACCACAAAGAAGGCAATATTAACTGCCGTTATTCTCCAAGCCAGTAATACAACTTTAAACGTTCGCGAAATTGTTCGGGTTCCATATCCAATTCCACATTAGGATGGAATACTTTTACTGCGCGACCTTGCGGCTCACGGTATTTATTCACCGGAGCGATCCACGCCGAAACAACACCAAGCAATTGCACCACTACGTACGTAGCCAAGAAGAAAATGACAATAAATCTTAAGCGCTGCATAAAAGAGCGAATCGATACAATCAACGTCTACACACCTTTCTAGAATGGATTGACAAACACCACAACGAAAATTCCGAACCATTTTCATCTATCATAATCAACGTATGTCCACTCTAGATTGGTTATAACCCATTGTGTATAAATGTGCATGTAAACAGGCTCACCTGAATCGGTCACTGTTCATAAAATAGGAGACCAGACAGCATCGTGAGAGGAGCTACGTCATGCGATCGTTATCCGCTTATATGAAGGCCCATATTCAATCCCAGCCTCATAAATACAGTGTTCGTAAAATGATTGTGTGCCGCAATCGTGAAGCTTATGAGAATTGGCTGCATGAGCTTCATAAGCAGGGCATTACTCCCCTGAAGCAGATCCCTTCTGCTCTCACCATATGTTGTCATATGAATCCCGATAAAGAGCTCCATACATCAAGTTACCATCCGAGCATCCGTAAGGTAGAAACAGATAGGCTGGTTCGTATTCATCGTTGGTCGAAAGGATGGGTACGGTCATCCACCTCTTCACCCGGAGCCTATTCGCCTACATTCACTTCTAAGTCGATGAAAGAGGTTAAAGTCAAACTTCCACAAATCCCGTGGAACATTCACGCCATAGAAGCCCCGAAAGTTTGGAAGCAGACAAAGGGAGAAGGCATTAAGATTGCAATCATTGACACGGGAATATCAGAACATTCTAACTTAAAAATTGCTGGCGGCATAAATATGATTAATCGGCTTGAATCCTATGAGGACGACAACGGTCACGGAACTCATGTTGCTGGTATAGCTGCCGCAATCGGGCATCAAAAAATGCCATTTGGTGTAGCTCCGGATATTCAATTGTATGGCATAAAAGCCCTTGATAATACCGGTACGGGCTATGTATCCGACATTATAGACGCGATCGAATGGTGTATTCAGCAACGAATCCATATCATTAATATGAGCCTTGGGTTGGACGATCCTAGTGACGTCCTTCGTCGCGCTATCATCAAAGCCAATCAAAGAGGAATTATTGTGGTTGCTTCTGCTGGAAACGATGGGCCAGATACCCTATCTGTAGATGAGCCAGCAAAGTATCCGGAAACGATCGCTGTCGCTGCAATGAACGCTAAATATGAAGTTGCATCCTTCAGCAGCAGAGGCAAAGAAGTAGATGTTATAGCTCCAGGAGAGCTTATCATTTCAACGAACAACAAAAATGGCTTCGCTATCGAATCCGGGACATCAATGGCAGCTCCGCATGTTGCTGGTGCAGTTGCATTGTTACTGTCATTGCATGGGGCATTAAATCCTGATGATGTGCGAAGATTGTTGATGAACACGGCTGAACCGTTGAAAAATACAAATGAACGCTCTCAAGGCAGCGGCCTTATTCAAACGATGAAAGCGATCCAATCAACACCTCAATATGCAACAGCCAGCGGACGTTCTTTCTCAAGAAGAGTGACAACTGCCTACAAGCTAGAAGCTGCACGTTCAACAAAAGGAAAGCCAAATTACTCACGTCCCATTTTCGGAATCGCTTTGTCCAAGAATATGAAAGCCAGGGCTAAAGCAAGTGCGAATGTAAATTCGAAAGACAAAACAGACAAAGTAAACAAAGCAAACGGTCAAGCTAAACGAGAAAAAGTAATAAAAAAGCAGGGACAGTCAACTAAACTAAGCACGAAAAGAAAATCTCCTCTCATTCGGAAGCAACATGGTTTCTCCTGTCCGGTGAGAAAACAAACGAAGTCTCAATCGACTCGTAAACTGCGTTATCGTAAATGAACATGAGCTACCAACGAAAAAGGGCTGCCCTAGTCATTGTACATGACTTATCGGACAGCCCCTTGCTAATAAGCGGATATAATTGTTGTGTAACAGCAGTTGCATATTCTAAATACATGAACTACTGTTGTGGTTTAGATTCCTTCTCCTGACATTTATTACAAATGCCCTGGAAATCCAAACGATGATCGAGTACATGGAAATTGTATTCTTGTGCTAACCGCTCTTCCAACGGTCCCAGCCAGTCATCCAAAATTTCTTGCATCGTACCGCACTGCACGCAGATCAAGTGATGGTGATGATGCTTGTTGCTATCGCCGCGCAAATCGTAGCGAGCAACTCCATCTCCAAAGTTCAACTTCTGTACCACATGCAATTCACTAAGAAGCTCTAACGTACGGTAAACGGTGGCAAGACCGATTTCGGGAGCTTTCTCCTTGACAAGCATGAAGACATCCTCTGCACTTAAATGGTCCTCTTCATTCTCGAGCAGCACGCGTACAGTCGCTTCACGCTGCGGTGTCAGCTTATATCCTTGGGATTGCAGTTGTTGTTTAATAGTATCAATCCGCGACTCCATGGTCTCCCCCCTTGCCGCCTATCCGCAATTCAACTCACTTCTATTATTATAGGGGGACTATCTAATCAGTGTCAAATTATTTACGAGATCTTTAAAGCACTTTCGACATCCATTATCGTCGAAGACATCCAATTCATAAGATAAGGACTCACCCACGTCATAATAACGGCAACTACCATCATTCCTATACATACCCCGGCTTGTGTCGTTAAGTAATCAAGAAACGGCTTTTTTAAAGAACGCATCTTCGGCACGAACAGCCTGTCCTTCATCACATGTATAGCAAAAGAAAGGGCAGATACGCTTGCTATAAGCATAAGCGGGATGGCTATCATATTGTGGGGAGCCACACCAAGCAGGGCAGCGAACATCCCTTTCCATGAAAATTGGCTGACTAATGTTCCCACCGTAAATCCAATAAACATGCCTTTTGCAAAGTCAAGAATCAAAATAAGAGGAAACCCCACAATTGAGATGCCTAGCACGGCAATGAGCAATATCCACCGCCAATACATCCAGAGTGAAGACCAGAATTCAGCGCTGTCAGCAGAATCGCCTGCTGTTAAAAATATTTGCTCCAATTGACGCGATAGCTCCTCTTGTTGGTCATACGTTAACGAGTTGACCAATAAAGCACCGAACACAACGCCTACGACAAATATAAGTGAGACGAACACGTATAAATATAAATGTTTCTTTATATCTGGCATGATTGCTAACAAGGCCAACGTCCCCTTTCTCCATGCGGAAAGCTTGTCCGCTTTGACGTTTGCTCCATGTATATGCAAGTTCTTGCCAGAATATGATGATGCGAAATATTTATTCTTGCGTGTTCATGACTCCCCCATACGTTCCTCCACCACCACTTCTAAGCTCTAGCGTCCCTGTGCGTGCGGCATGAATCAAATATGCTATTTTGTCACCTACGACAGCACGAAGGTCATCTAAGCTTGCTCGATGCAAAATATTCATTTCCGTACCGAAACGCTCCAGCATCTTCCTCATCGTGCTTGGTCCAACTCCAGGTAAGTATTCTAACGGAACCTAATGAATATACGGAGTATGATCAGGCCTTACAGCCTCTTCTACACTTCGGTCTGCAATAGATGAAATCCGATCGAACACCCCACCGATGACTATTTTACTGCCGCACGTTGGACAGAGACGAGATAAATGATCTTCTTCTAATAAAAAGTGGCCATTGCCACAGGTTGTGCGATGATACTTTCCAAGACGCGGATTAAGACCATAATTCGATGCAACACTGCGACCTTCCTGTTTGCGAAGCACTTTGCACCATTCTGCAAAATTTGGTTCTGCCATTCTAAACGCATTGTACTCCCTGCCAATTTTCGATAGCGAGTGTGCATCTGAGTTCGTTAATAGCGGAAACGGATCGAGTTCCGAAATACGAGCTGCCATGTCACGATCTGCGCTTAGACCAACTTCTACAGCATCGACAAGCTGCATATCCAGCACTTCTTCCATGCGGTCCGTACAGCTGCCGTATATGCTTTTGTGCGGTGTGAAAATATGTGCGGGGACGAAAACTCCCCCGTAGGCAGCAACTTCCTGCTGCAGCTGCTCTGCCTCGACATAAATTCGCTGAGTGGACAAATGGATATTACGCATATGTGCAGACATCCACTGAGAAAAGCGCTTCATCGCTTCAAGGCTAGGCATGTAGCAGAGTACATGCGCCGTACCTTTTCCGCTAGGCTTAATCTCAATTTCACTCCCCAATAAGATGGTCGTATTTTTATATCGAATCCCACCTTGCGGGAGTTCCTCCATTTCACCTTGAGCGATTAAGCGATCGATATCAGCTAGCACACCTGGTGATTGCGCATCAATAATCCCAATTAAGTCTATGCCTTTACGATCCGCCGCTTCACGCGAAATCGCCTCGAAAGTTAAATTTCTGCTGGCACTTATCTTAACAGGTCGTCCCTCCGAAGTTGCTCCAATATGAACATGCAGATCAGCGTAGTATGTACTAAGATTAAGACTTATCTTTTCACTCACAATGGCCACTGTCCCGTTAGCTTCTTAATTTGCCATGCATAAACTGCACTTATCGTCTTTGCATCACTAATGCGCCCCGCTCGAATTGCTTCGAAAGCTTCATCCAACGTTAGTGCAGTGACTTCAAGAAACTCATCCTCATCCGTCTGCATCGAACCTTGCACAAGCTGCTCAGCAACAAATAGATGAATGATTTCATCTGCAAAACCAGGTGAAGTATAAAAAGAAGTTAGCGGAATTAGAGACTCTGCTTGATTACCGGTCTCTTCCTCCAATTCCCTTTTTGCTGCTGCCTCAGGCAGCTCGCCTGCATCAAGTTTACCCGCAGGTATTTCGACTTGAGACTTCCCTAGCGGCTTGCGGTACTGTTCGACAACAATCATTTTGTCGTCACGAATCGCAAGTACAGCAACAGCACCTGGATGCTTTACAATTTCACGAGTAGCTGTCGATCCATCAGGCAAAGACACCGTATCTACTTGCAAAGAAATCACTTTTCCATCGAATATTTTCTTCGTCTCTATCGTCACTTCTTCAAAGAGTTTACCCACTTCATATTGATTCGAATGATTCATTCTCTTCATCTCCTTATCCATCTTCGTCTAATAATCTATTATTTTTCACATATACACGCATACTATTACATACAAATTATATCAGATGACCTTCATTAACACGATGGAAGACAAGGAGCTGAGATGAAGCAATGAAACAATTTCGTACGAATAAACAATTGTGGCTTTCCGGTAAGGGATACGATATAAATGCAACGTTACGACGCATGATGATGAAAGAAGGCAAAGACGCAAAAATATCAGATATACTAAATAAACCGCAAAGAAAATAACGGTTTAACCAGCTTCGTTTACATCTCTTCACACATTTGCATACACGAAGTGAAACACCGTATACAAAGTTTTACAACAAAATGAACTTTCTCCGCATGTATGCTGCTTGACACTTCCTCTTCATCAAGCTAAGATTGAATTATACTGACCGATCGTTCTAATTAATGGAGGATACTTATTCATGGCACGTCGAACTGCGGAAGAAGCCGAACAGACCAAGCAAGCAATAGCTGCTGCTGCAAAACAGCTATTTATTCAACAAGGATACCAAGCCACTTCAATGGAGCAGATTCGCGCAACATCTGGCATGAGTAAAGGCAGCATTTACTATCATTTCAAAAGTAAAGAGCAGCTGTTTATGTACTTGCTTGAGTTAAATATGGTGGATTGGATCTATAAATGCACCGAACGATTCAAAGTTGCTTCAACCGCGACTGAGAAGCTGTATACAATCGCACATCATTTCGCCCATGATTTTGAAAATCCGTTGATGCAAGCATCGATGGAATTTTCCGGGACAAAAGGTGCAGATCCTGAAGTAATCGAGAAAATTGTGGAAATGTCCAAGTTCCCGCTTCCGCTCATTCTTGATGTTATTCAAGAAGGGATAAGACTGAATGAATTCGCTGAGGATGATCCAGAAAAGCTGGCTCTATTGCTGTACAGCATTTTAGGCGGATTGGGCATCATTCAATTTGATAATTATTCGCTTGAAGAAATTGAATCGATACATCGCAAGGCGATCGATGTGTTCCTTAATGGTATTCGCGCATAACATATAGGATGAAATAGATGGATGAACAGATCCATCTTTATTTTCACCCATTATTAAACCGGACAGTCAGTATATTTTAATGTAGGGGGATTATGAATCATGTCTAGCACCGCTACGCCTGTAGCAACTCCACCGTCTTTGTGGACCAATCGAGTTTTCCTAATCGTAGCCTCTGCTGATTTACTCCAGCAAATTGGCATATGGGTCCGCAATATGGCACTTCTATTTGCAGTGACTGAAATGACGAATGGCAATGCAGTAGCCATTTCCTTGCTCACTGTATTTGAAATGGCGCCGATATTTATCTTTTCGTTAATTGGTGGCGTATTCGCCGATCGCTGGAATCCGAAATGGACCGTTGTTATCGGCGATTTGCTTAGTGCCTTATCGATCGTCGTCATCATGCTCTGTCTCGCATCGGGCATTTGGCAAGCTGTATTTTTGGCCACCGTTGTGTCAGCAATTGTAAGTCAATTTTCAGTACCTTCTTCTTCCGTAATATTCAAACGTCACGTTCCAGAATCTCAAGTTCCAACCGCAATCGGGATTACGCAAGGACTCAGTTCCATATTCGTCATCGTCGGTCCCATTATCGGTACCAGCTTGTACACAATGCTAGGGCTGCAAGGTTCCTTGATCGTACTATGCTGCATTTTCACACTGGCAGCACTTATTCAACTTGCACTTCCCTCCTTTAAACGAGAGAAGAAAGAGCCAACACCCGTATTGGAAGATATTAAAGCAGGCATTGCCTATGTATGGTCACACTCCAGCCTACGTCTGTTAACACTTACGCAAATTGTAATCAGTCTTGGAGTCGGCTTAATTCAGCCTCTTGAAATATTCATCGTAACAGAACGACTCGGACTGCCTAAAGAATCGCTGCCTTGGATAACAACGGCTGCAGGTGTTGGATTGTTCGTCGGCATTAGCATCGCCTCAGCATGTGGAACATTTATTCAGAAGCATCGCAAAATTATTTTTGCAGTTGCTATATTAGGATTAGCCATATCGTTAGTCATTGAGGGATGGTCTACGATCTTATGGTTAACTCTGAGCATACGATTTCTAAGTGGTTTGCTGCTTGCTGCGCTGCAAGTTATTTTGAGTACATGGTTCATCCAGTTTGTAGACGAGAATTATATCGGACGTGTAAACGGAATTACGATGCCGCTGTATACTGCAGGTATAATGATCGCTTCCGCGATGGCTGGATTTCTTAAAGAACAATTTTCACTTGTCGCTGTCTTCACACTTTCAGGTATCGTGGTCGCCTTAAGTGCTTGGCTGAGCCTTTATATTAACTTATCTTTAGCCAAGCAACCTGCCAAAGAAGCGGAAAACGTGGAAGTTGGTAAATCTTTAAGCACAGCGAAGTGATTGTATCACATACCCACGAGTCTGATTTTGTACAAAGCAACAAGGCACAAATAAAAGAAGCATCCTCCTTCACTAACAAATAGTGAATCGGGATGCTTCTTTCGTCTGACGACGCTTGCTCCAACATACTTGATGCAACGAGCAGCAGTATCGCAAATCGTTTATTTAAAGGTGATTTCCAGCCTAAGCTTTAATTGCTTCCTCAATAATTGCAACGACAAGCTCAGTTGTCTTCACCAAATCAGACGTATGAATATGTTCATTTGTCGTATGGATATCTTTGTAGCCAACCGCGAGGTTAACTGTAGGTACACCATGACCATTGAAAATATTTGCATCGCTTCCGCCACCGGAATGGAACACACTTGTCTTCACGCCAATTTTCTCATTCGCACGAGCAACCAGTTTCACAACTTCATCTTCTTCTGTAAAGTTGAATGCTGGGTACATCACTTCACTTGTGAATTGAGCACGAGCACCGTACTCCGTAGCTGCTGATTCAAGAGCTTCCTTCATTGCAGCAGTTTGCTTGTCCATCTTATCTTGAACGATACTTCTTGCTTCAGCTGTAAGCTTCACATAATCGCAAACGATGTTCGTTGCGCCGCCACCTTCGAAGCGACCGATGTTCGCTGTCGTCTCGTGATCGATGCGACCGAGCGGCATACGGGCTACAGCCTTACCTGCCACCTGAATTGCGCTGATTCCATCTTCAGGGTTAACGCCAGCATGTGCAGACTTCCCGAAAATCTCCATTGTAACTTTCGCCTGTGTTGGTGCAGCAACTGCGATGGAACCGATCTCACCGTTTGAATCCAACGCATAACCCAAGTCAGCCTTCAAGAGAGATGCATCCATAACACGAGCACCGTTCAAGCCAGATTCTTCTCCAACCGTAATGACGAATTGAATTTGACCATGTGCTTGCCCAGATTCTTGAACCACACGAATCGCTTCGAACATAGCAGCAAGACCTGCTTTGTCATCCGCACCAAGAATAGTTGTGCCATCGCTGCGAATCATGCCATCCGCATCGATAACAGGCTTAATACCTTTACCAGGCGTAACGGTATCCATATGCGAAGTGAAGAAAATACGCTTCGCCTGCTCTTGCCCTTCTGATGCTGGCCACGTTACAATAAGGTTACCAGCGCCATGTCCAGACTTCTCTTGAGTATCATCTTCATATACGTCAAGTCCTAGTTCGCTGAACTGTTTTTTTAACAAATCACAGATTTCACGCTCATAGCGTGTTTCACTATCTACTTGAACCAATTGCAAGAAATGTTGTACTAATCGCTCTTGTTGTACCATCGTATCTTTCCTCCATACTCATTTTTCGTTAAAATAAAAAGTATATCATTGATTTAGAGAGAAAGGAGTGCCGTCCTATGCAATCCAAACGTTGGTTTAAGATCATTGTCTACGTCATGCTCATCGCTATGATCGCTTCTACTTTAATCTTCCTTATTGAGCCAATATTATATGGTCTATAAGATATCGCTTTGAGAAGTTCCCAAACACCATTCGGTTCGATCATATAGAATCGTTTAGGCAGGACGAGCCTAGTTGCTAATTGTCCACACATGTTTGCTTGTACCTACGGATGAAGCCATGCTATCAGCATGGCTTTCAACGTGTTATGTTATGAGACAGAATGATGAATGATCTCAGGATATCCGAACACATTCATAAAATGAGGAAGCAATTCCTGCCCTACCTGCTCTACCGTAAAGGTTAGACCTGTTACATCTTCTAATGACGTTACTCCGAATTGTTGAATGCCACACGGAACGATTCCGGTAAATCCAGTATGCTGAATTCCTTGCTTAATATTAAAAGCAAACCCATGACTCGTAATGAATCCTCTGCGACTTCTACATTTGTTGAACTTAACTCCTATCGCTGCAATCTTTTCATTGCCGACCCATACACCAGTAAAATCTGGTTTGCGATCCCCAACGATACCATAAGAAGCAAGATACTGTATCATCATTTCTTCCAAATTTCTTAAGTATCCATGCAGGTCCAAGCGTGGACCTTCAAGCAGCAGCATGGGATACCCAACGAGTTGACCTGGCCCATGATACGTAATATCACCACCACGATCAATTTCGTAAACAGAAATCCCCTGTTTCTCCAACTGTTCGGCGGATAAGAGCAAATGCTCAGGGTTACGCTGTGAACCAATCGTATAGGTTGGCGGATGCTCCAGCAAGAACAATGTATCATTCGCTAACCCTTTATCGATCTGCTTTACAATGTCTTTCTGCATATCCCATGCTTGCTTATAATCCATTTTTCCATAGGTATGTAGGTGCAGCGCCTGAGTGTTAGTCGTATCCAAACTGATCTGATCCTGCTGTCTGTTTATCATGCTATCACTCTTTCTTCTCTGACATCCTACTCTAGTATACCACGGAATGAATCAATCAATATAATTTCGTATCTGAATTATAGCTTTCCAAATTTTCTTTTACACGTTGTAGGAATCGTCCACAAATGACTCCATCCAAAATACGATGATCAAGAGACAAACACATATTCGCCATCGATCGAACCGCAATCATATCATTAATAACAACCGGACGCTTCACAATTGATTCAAATGTAAGAATTGCAGCTTGCGGATAGTTAATAATCGGATAGGATTGAATGGAACCAAATGAACCCGTATTGTTGAACGTAAATGTTCCGCCTTGCATGTCATCCAAGGTCAATTTGCCTTCACGTGTACGGCGTGCTAAGTCGTCTATTTCTCTAGCAAGACCTGCAATGTTTTTCTGATCCGCTTTTTTAATAACCGGAACCATAACAGAATCTTCTGTACCAACCGACAACGAAATATTCACGTCACGCTTCACAATAATCTTATCAACGGCCCATACCGAATTCATAATTGGATAATCTTTAATCGCATTTACAACTGCTTTAAGTACAAATGCCAAATAAGTCAGATTGACGCCTTCTTTACGTCGGAATTCATCTTTCCACTTATTGCGTAGCTCCACCAAGTTTGTCACATCAACTTCAATCATTGTCCACGCATGTGGGATTTCAGAGACACTCTGGCGCATGCGAGTTGCAATGGTATTACGAATTGGCGTTACATCGATAAAGCGCTCACCATCGCCTACAGTCTGCGGTCTCTCCACATCAATATGCGGCACTCGCGGAGATTCCGATAAGTGCAGACCCGAACTGCGAACTGGTAAACTAACTGAACTTGCATCGGCAACCACGCCTTGATCAAAATTAGTCAATTGTTCTTCGTTCCGCTGGTGCTGCAATTGACTATTTTTCGGTTCTATTGGCACAACTGCAGACAAACCGGCCTGTGTAACGTTTACGCCCTGCCTCAATGCTTCTTGCGTCACATTGCCACGAAGCTCAATAAATTGCAAGACGTCCTTACGCGTAATGCGGCCACCAAGACCTGATCCTTGAACATTGGTCAAATCAACATCATATTCACTTGCCAGCCGCTGTACAGCAGGTGATAAACGAGCACGCATAGGGGCATTCTCGTGGTTATATTGCATACCAACCTGTTCGGCAATAGACTTAAGCTTGTCTGCTGTAACTGCTGTAGAATTAGAAATCGACGCAGTATGCTGCACTGCAGCCACACTTGCTGCCCCTGTTCCATTCGCAACCTTTTCGCCTGCTCCAACTTCTACAGATGAAGTATCGACTTTCGCACCTGAAAGATACGTACAAATGACTTTACCTACTTCAACCACATCGCCCTCATGCACGAGATGCATACCCATAACCCCATTTTCCGTAGCGGGAATCTCGGCGACGACTTTCTCCGTAAACACTTCACATATCGGTTCATAAGCTTCAAACGCTTCGCCAGGCTGCTTCAACCACTTATTGAGTGTCGCAGATACGAGGGATTCCGCAAGCTGCGGCATCGTAATCTCTTTCGTTAATCCATTGTCTGACATCGATCACTTCACTCCCGTCTTTCTTTCGACTTTCTCACATTTAGTATTGAGCGAGCTTTCGCATCGCTTCTTTGAGCTTGTCTTTATTCAACATAAACTCCCGCTCTAACGGAGGACTGATTGGCATCGCCGGAACGTCAGGGCCACATAGACGCATAATCGGAGCATCCAGTTCATGCAGCAATTCCTCAGCAATAATCGCAGCTACTTCGGCACCAATACCCCCGGTCTTATTGTCCTCATGAACGATCAGTACTTTTCCTGTCTTCGCCACCGCTTCTAAAATGCCTTCCTTATCAAGCGGCTGCAGTGTGCGAAGATCGAGAATATGAGCGCTAATGCCTTCCGATACCAATTCTTCAGCAGCCTGCATAGCAAAGTGAAGCGGCAAGCTGTAGCCAATAACAGTAATGTCCTCTCCTTCACGAATGACATTGGATTTGCCAATCGGAACGATATAATCGGTTTCTGGCACTTCGCCTTTGATCATGCGATAGCACTTTTTATTTTCAAAGAAAATAACGGGATCAGGATCACGAATTGCCGCCTTAAGCAACCCTTTCGCATCATATGCCGAATATGGCGCAACAATTTTCAAGCCCGGTGTTCCAAAGAACACTGATTCTGGACACTGGGAGTGATATAGTCCGCCAAATATACCTCCGCCAATCGGTGCTCGAAACACAACAGGACAGTTCCAGTCATTATTTGAGCGATAACGAATCTTCGCTGCTTCGCTAATAATTTGATTCGCTGCCGGGAACATAAAGTCTGAATACTGCATTTCAGCGATTGGCTTCATACCAACCATTGCAGCCCCAATCGCCACTCCAGCAATCGCAGACTCAGCTAATGGAGTATCCAATGCGCGAGCCTCTCCAAATTGCTCGTACAGCCCTTTCGTTGTTGTAAAGACACCGCCTTTTACCCCAACATCTTCGCCCAGCACGAACACTTCAGGATCGCGCTCCATTTCCTCTTTCATTGCCAAGCGAATGGCATCAATATATTCAATAACGGCCATTGGACGCTCCTCCTTCCGATTCAGCATACACATGCGTATAAGTTTCATCAGGATGAGGATAAGGAGCTTCCTCCGCATAAGCCGTAGCTTCGTTGATAATCGCTAACAATTCTTTCACTAAAGCCTCATCTTGAGCTTCTGACCATATACCGCAATCGATCAAATACTGCTTAAAACGAGGAAGTCCGTCATTCGCGCGATGCTGCTCTACTTCTTCCTTCGTCCGATACGCAAGATCGTTATCCGAAGTGGAATGCGGCTGCAATCGATACATGACAGATTCAATAAGTGTCGGTCCCTCGCCGCGAATAGCACGCTCGCGCGCTTCCTTCACGACTCTATATACTTCTAGTGGATCTGTTCCATCAACACGCACGCCCGGGAAACCATAGCCTGCTGCCCGATCGCTTATTTTTCCAGCCGTTTGCTTCGATAGAGGCACAGAAATCGCGTATTGATTGTTCTGACACATAATAATAACGGGCAGACGATGAACGCCAGCAAAGTTGCAGCCTTCATGGAAATCTCCCTGATTACTCGATCCTTCGCCGAAGGTTACATACGATACGATATCCTGCTTGCGCATTTTAGCAGCCAACGCAATGCCTACGGCATGCGGCACTTGCGTGGTAACTGGGCTTGAACCCGTCACAATGCGATGACGCTTCGATCCGAAGTGACCCGGCATCTGACGTCCTCCGCTGCTAATATCTTCCGCCTTTGCAAATATAGAGAGCATCAAATCCTTTACCGTCAGACCTACCGATAGTACAAACCCATAATCACGGTAATACGGCAGGAAGTAATCCCTCTCCCGATCCAAGGCAAATGCTGCTGCAACTTGCGTCATTTCTTGGCCGATTCCCGATACATGGAATCCTACTTTGCCAGCGCGCTGCAGGAGTAAGCCCCTTTCGTCGTATTTGCGTGCAAGTACCATCATACGATACATCTCCAAAGCTTGATCATCCGAGATTCCTAGCTGCTCATGGCGTGAACGCTCACGAACCGTTACATCTGGTGTCATGGAGTGATCCCCCTTTTCCACATGTCCTAATCGCGTTAACTTACATGTAACTACAAAAGTTGTCATCAACATCTAATACCAGGTACTAATTTTCTGGTTAGCTGTATTATACCCTCTTGCTGAGCAAAAAGAAAATGTTAAACGTCATATCGTTACGATGACAATTGCGATGACTTACAAAAAGAAACGCCTCTACTCTTCCCTAGATCAACCCATCACATCATCAATAGAAGGTTAGAATGTGTGGGGTTTTACAGGATATGAGATCGACCTTGTACAGCTAACATTGCTTCCTGTACGGCTTCTGACAAAGAAGGATGCGGATGGATTACTTGTCCAATCTCCCATGGGGTACCATCCAAGAGCTGAGCTACTGCAGCTTCACTGATAAGCTCAGTCGCGTGAGGGCCAATCATATGAACACCCAGCACATCATTCGTTGTTTGATCGGCAATCACTTTGACAAATCCACCTGTCTCACCATATACAAGCGCTTTACCAATCGCTTGGAAAGGAATTTTTCCAACTTTAACATCATGACCAGCAGCACGAGCCTCTGCTTCCGTGAGACCAATTGAAGCCGTTTCCGGTCTTGCATATACACAGCGCGGTATCATTCGTGGTTGCGGTGCCATGTTGTTGTGCCCACTCAAATGCTCCACCGCAGCTATTCCTTCTGCTGATGCTGCATGCGCAAGCTGCAGTCCGCCAATACAGTCACCAATTGCATAGATATGTGGTTCATTGGTTTGCAAATGTTCATTCACTCGAATAACGCCGTTTTCAACTTGGACATTCGTCTGCTCCAGACCAAGCTTCTCCACATTAGCTACACGACCAACCGACACAAGCATACGATCTACTTGCAGATGAATCGTCTCTTCCGCACAGGTCGCCAAAATATCCATCCCAGCTTCATCCTTGCGAATACCTTCCGCATCAATGGCACATTTCGTAAAGATCGTGACGCCTCGATCTGTAAGCTGCTTATACATTTCTCTAGCAACATCTTCGTCTTCGAAAGGAAGAATCCGATCACCCGCTTCTATCACGGTCACTTCAACGCCAAAATCCACCATCATCGATGCCCACTCTATACCAATCACACCACCACCAACGATTGCGATACGCTGAGGCAGCGTGTCCCATTCAAGAGCCTCATCGCTCGTGAATACGTACTGCCCATCAGCTTCTAAGCCGTGCAGCACTCGTGGTCGAGACCCTGTTGCAATAATAAGATATTTCGGTACAACCGTCTCCGACTCACCATTTTCCAGTTCAACAGCAACCGAGCCGCTTTGCGGTGAAAATATGGAGGGACCCATGACACGCCCATTACCATGTATCACCTCAATTTTATGCTTGTTCATCAAATATTGAACACCTCGGTGCAACTGCTCCACAATTCCTTGTTTACGAGCTTGCACTTCATCAAATTGCAACTTCACCCCTTCTGTATGCACGCCAAACTGAGCACTTTCCTTAGCTAGCGCATATACTTCTGCACTGCGAAGCAGCGCCTTACTCGGAATGCAACCACGATGGAGGCAAGTACCTCCCAACTGCTGCTTCTCTATCACTACAACATGATGACCTGCCTGCGCCGCTGCAATTGCAGCTACATAGCCACCTGTTCCTCCACCAATAATGGCAACGTCTACTTGCTTTGTCATGAAACTTTTCACTCCTCTTTTGTATCTTGGTGATATTGTAACTCCTTTTTACGCTCCAGCCAATTCTATAACCAACCGAACAAGTATCCTCTACTAAAAAAATATGATAAAAAAGCAAGATTAGACATATTTCCATACTCAAGGTAAGATGAAGCGAGAGCAGAAAAATATGTAAATGACACATATATCCCTTATAAAGGAATGAGAATCAGCGATGGCAAATGCGAATGTTAAATTAACAATCTCTCGTTTTATTGCGATTATGATGCTAGTAATACCTGGAGTGCTCGCAACTGCTGGATTTTTGTACATGAAAGATGCCATTTATCAATATATCGTAGACAAAGGAAATCCCACATTAACCGATATATCATTCGGATGGTTGCCCTTCTTAGGGGGTCTATTCCTCTTTGCAATAGGGGTGGGGTTTATTGGGGGTTGGATCTTTTTCCGCGATCGGAAACATAACTATGTTGCACCCCGTTTCCGTGAAAAGAAACCTCGCGGACCCCGTCCAGACTTTCGTCAGCAAGCAACACGTTCCGAGTACAGTTCTGGAGATAACCACTCTGCTGAAGCAAACGGATCAAACACGAAGTAATCATTCATTGATTTTTTGCGGTTATACAAACCGTTAACCTCTATAAATAAAGAAGGAAGTTCGCAGCATACGCCGCGGACTTCCTTCTTTATTTCGTTTAAATTAACAAAATATACCACAGGCTATCCCCCTGCTTCTGGAGGAACAGCTCCTTCAGGTCCTTCACCAATACCCGGGAATAACCCCGTATCTTCTAACGCTTCGAACAAACCAATATTCTCTTCGTTCAAAAATTCGGGTCGAATGCCAAATTTCCCGAAATCACCTGCTAAAATAACTTGAACGGTTTTATTTCGATTTATGATAACCGTCTCGACAATAAGCCAATCTTTTAGTATCGCTGCCAGAAGGACCGCCTTCTGCAACGTGATCGGAGGAATCGGCGGAGGTTTGTTCGGACACCCCTTACCATCTGGACCTGGGGGATAAGGACCCTTTCCTCCCCCTTCATTGTTGTGTAAGTAAGCTTCCTTCTGCCTACGACCATTGTGTTGATCCCGACGACTTCTCCGATATGGGTGCTGTTTACGACGCCTATTCATAGGAAGCCGCCTTTCTCATTCGTCTAGGCCCAGTGCTAACGACAGCACTTCATACAGTATAGTATCCAGTTGCCTAATTGGTGAAAGACAGTTTGTTAGCTTGAATGTCGTTTCTGTTCTGTGATTACGTTTCGTGTGCGACTCCACTTCTCGTAAAACAGACGCTTGTCTCGCGTAAAGAAGTTCACAATGAGGTGAAGCACGAGTAGTCCGCCAATACCAAAGTACGCGAAAAACAACACCAAGTGCATAAGCGGAGGTATCGTTACAAAGCTGAGTATCCATCCAAATACGTAACTATATCCAAACAAAACAGAATACAACAGCCCATATCGAATGAAAAGCGATCTCGCTGTAATCGTCCGGCCATGTGGATTGGCTTGCAATCGATCATCCACCACATGTATTCGTGTTATCCATTTCCCTACTGTCCGACCATTACTTATTGCAGGAATAATAACAAAGTAAATAAGTACACCGACGATGCTGATGATGGCATATAAAAACCAATCGATAACCGTATCCGTCCTTGTAAATATTATGTTGCGGTAGACCGTAATGCCTATTCCGAACGTAACGATCCCTGTAAGAACCGTATAAAAAAAGGAATCGATAAGAAAGGCAATGAACCTGCGTACATAACCAACTGTCATTTGAGAAAGCTTAACATCCTCATCCAACTTCTCAGTCCGAGGCAAAAAGAAGGTAAGGAGCGGCGTAATGAAATAGCCGATTAGGCCACCGGAAGTATTTAATACAAAATCATCGACATCGAATAAACGATAAGGACAATCAAATATACCAAACAATCCTGTAATTTGCGTAACCTCGAACAAAATTGCCGCACCAAAAGCTATGCAGCCCGTTTGAAATGCCGTCCGTTTGAAGTAATACCTTGCGTATACCCCGATTGGAATCGTAAGAAATACGTTAAAGATGGCTTGTAAAAAAGCTCTCTCTTTCAAGAGCATCAAGTAGGTGCTTGGTTGTGCAAAATTAGTCTGTGTTTGATTCACAATTTCCGAAAGAAATGTAAAGGGAATTAATTGGGAATACGTCCAAAATGAGCCTTCACGAATACAGTTATCAGTACTGCTTGGAAACGGTAAAATGACTAAAAAGTAAGCCGATATCATGTACAGCAGCATGGAATAGAGCACCGCAGCGCGAAGTTTGTTTACGTATCCATACTTGCGATACTGCACAATAAGAAATGGTAGGGTTAACGCTAGCGCAATGAACGGAAAAAACAACGCTGCATCCATTAGGGGTTTTACATAAGCTTGCATACGAGCAATTACCTTCTTTCTCTCTCAGGTACTTTGTTACCCATTAAAAATATACTTCATCAACACATGCGTAAAAGAACTAGAAATACGAGTAAAGTCTAGCGATTATACAAAGAATTTATAAGATTATATATTAGCGGATTTAACCTATATTTCGCAACAAAAGTAACTAAAAATTATTAATACAAGTAAATGTTTATGACTTTAGTCACAAAAAAACGCATGCACAATGTATTCACATTGTACATGCGGATAATAGATGTGCCTGGACGAAGGCCATAGAGTGAACCGGTATTAGCTCTTACGACGCTAGGATGTGTAATCACAACACAACACTTTTGGAAGTGACAATCTGTTACCTCAACTCCCAGCCCCCTGATATTTATGAATACCGCGATGCCAGATGAAAATGGTAAGCATTAAGAATAGCGGTCCCACAATAGGCACAAGCAGTAATGCGGAATTCTCTTCTTTCTGTAATAAATATAGCGCAGGAAAATAATTAATAAAGGCAAGCGGCATCATCCATGTTAAAACAACCTGGATTACAGCGGTATAGGCGGAAAGCGGATAATTGATGACATCTTTTATTTTGAAATATAAATCGCCCATGAACTGTGACTTCATAAAATACAAGCTCCAACTGCCAATTAATATCAATCCCCCCGCCTGCAGCATAGAGCCGCTTAGCAAGGTAAACAAAAAATAGATAGATTCAAAGATTCCCCATTGCACGCTTAAGTTGCCTAACGACCATATTAAGAGAGCAGCAGAAATCAGAATATGCGCGATATAGCCAAAGTTAAAGAAGCTCGCGAGCAAATAGCTAAAGGGATTGATAGGCTTAATTAAATATTTATCCAGATCCCCTTTTATAATAAGTTGTTCCAAACTCAACATTGGTGTGTATGTAAATGAAGCCCCAATCGCATACGTTAGCACATTGATGCTAATGAGGAACGCCATTTCTGGCCAAGCCCAGCCCTCAATTGTAGTAAATCGATTCAGAAGCAGCCATACAATTAAATAATTGGCAGCATATCCGAGTATTTGGCCAACCATTCCAAGCAAGAAGTCAGCCCGATATTCCATCCGCGTCCGCATGATTATTTTTAGAAAATGAAAAAACAGTTTAACTGACACGTTACCACCCCATTATTAACCGCCTTGTACGATTAACCGTTTAATGGCCTTCCACCACAATAAATTGACTGCAAGCAGTAAAATAGCGACCCACCCACATCCTTGGAGCAATGTTAGGTACGGCTGATCTATTTTCCCTAAATAAATAGCAGATGGAACATATCCTAAATACTGAAACGGAAGCATATAGGCAAGTTTCGCCCAAAATGGATTAAAGAACCAGATTGGAACAAAAACGCCTGAGAAAATGGTCATTAAGGCACCTAGTGTCCAATTCAATGCAAATGTAGTAAGAAACCAAAAAGCAATAAGCGCAACCAAATAACCAATAAGGAACGATATGATCATAGCCAACAATAAACTAATTAGAAAAGGAAGTAGGTTCGAAGCATCTGGAAGTTGAACACCGAATAGCAATAGAGCGATTAGTATAGAAGGAACAACATTAAATAGTAATTGAAAACCAACCGTTCCTAATTGTTCAAAAAATAAGTACCAAGGATAGCTGATCGGCTTCTGCAAATCCGAACAAATATCACCTGACTGTAATTTGGAATCTATGGATTGATATACGTTAGTCATAAGCAAGTTCATGACGGATGTTGTAATTACAGAGTACGTAATCATTTCACTTATATTTATCGTATGCGAAGGAGAGCTAGCTGCAAGTGACTTCCATATCGAGATTTGGATGAACATGATGACGATGTTCCCGAAAATTCGCAGCCATACCTCAGAACGATAGCTCATATGTTTGGAAAAGGATTTGCCGCAGTACGCCAAGTATGCTCTCATTGTCATCACACTCTAATTTTCGAATTTTGATTCAAGTTCACGAAAGCTTTATGTATAATCTCTTCAATGCTCATATCCTCAATCGAAATATCTTTAATTTGCTCTACATTAGGGATGCTCATAATAGAACGCATAAGCGAATGTTCTTCTCCGTCGTGATGTATAAATTCAAATTTTTTACGTACACCTTCATCACGAATCAGTTGAGCATTCGGAAATACAATTGGTCCAGGATCAGCATGAAATTCGATCGTAACCTGTTTATTGACTCCGCCAATTTCCTGCTTCAAATGATGAACATCGCCATCAAACACTGCCTTGCCGTGATTCACGATAATAATGCGATCACAAATTTCTTCAATGTCTTTCAGATCATGAGTTGTCAGCATGATAGCTACATTCGTCTCTTGATTCACTTGGCGTAAGAATGTGCGGATATTATGTTTAGCGATTACGTCCAACCCAATCGTCGGTTCGTCTAGAAAAAGAATCTCGGGATTGTGCAGAAGTGCTAACGCTATCTCAGCTCGCATTCGTTGTCCCAAGCTCAACTGCCTAACAGGCTTATTCACAAAGCTCCCCATATCCAGCAGTTCAACATATTGCTTCACCCTGCTGCTATAATCACCATCGCTAATGTTGTAAATATGCTTATGCAGCTCAAAAGAGTCTAATACAGGCAAGTCCCACCACAATTGACTTCGCTGCCCGAATACGACCCCAAGCTTCTTCGCTATTTCTTGGCGATGACGATAAGGTATCTTCCCATCTACGTGAATGTCACCTGATGTTGGGACAAGGATGCCTGTTAGCATCTTAATCATCGTAGACTTGCCAGCCCCATTCGGTCCTAAGTAGCCAACTGATTCGCCGGATTCAATGCTGAACGATATCCCATCGACAGCTTTCGTATACACATATTCACTGCTGAATAGAGACTTAATCAAGCCAAACGGGCCTATAAACCGCTTGTTCGTGCGATA
>NZ_JANIOF010000001.1:1202855-1918677 GCF_024733555.1 Paenibacillus sp. SC116
CTTTCGTATACACATATTCACTGCTGAATAGAGACTTAATCAAGCCAAACGGGCCTATAAACCGCTTGTTCGTGCGATATTCCTTCACTAATTGATTGATTTGAATAATGGCCATATGCTTATCCCCACCTACCTGTAATAGAGATGAATTCCATTATGCGCGTAAGCTTGTCTATTTCATATAGGTGGGAACAACGATGTGTGATACTTTACAACGATTCACATTTTATTGAAGATTAGAAAAAAACTACTTATTATCGACTCGAGATGAGAAGACGAGGCTTTGCCAAACAACTTCTTCGCAACGGGCTTCGCAAGTGCAATCCCTTACTTCTTTATTACTTTCACCTGTTTCTGATTATCTGTCTTAGGCACTACCATAACCGAAACGATCTTTCCTGTCTTACTTTTCAACGACGGCATGAAATTCGTTCTTCAAGCCTTCCACGTTCCTCATGCTTATTTGACGAATTTACTTCGAGAAATTCTTTCATTTCTTCTTGCTACTTATCCCTTAAGGCATTGCGATGCTCAGCATCATTAAGCACTCTGATGTTGCATTGACTGCGTTTCGCTTCACATCCATACTAAATCTGTCAGTTGGGAATGCTGCTGTTGCTTTAGATTGAGATGCTTCATGCATATCAGGCTATAATGGCATAGTACAGATAAAATGAGAAGGGCACACGCTCACGGAACAATTAAAAGTGTCGAAAGAAAATAAAGTTTTAGACTGGTGATAACGACGTTATGCATGTGGTGATGGCTGATTTTTAGAAGATTATAGTATATTACATAATAATAAAAAAAAGGAAGGGTGATTGAATGCAGAGTTATATTAGTGTTCAAGCAGAAATCCCCACATCTCAAGTGCAAAAGATCTAATGGATTTACTATCTGACACATTACAGTCTATTACTGGAGATAGCGGGAAAAATTCGTTTGATCTTGCAGATGTATGTGTTCCGCGTTCGATATTTGTTATTGCCCGAAACCAGGACGGAGAGCCAATAGGATGTGGAGCAATCCGTCCAATCGACAATAACACAGCTGAACTAAAAAGAATGTTTGCTAAATTAAAATCTCATGGGGTGGGATCTGCAATTTTGAACTACCTAGAAAATCGCTTTGTCTTAGATATAAACAAATTTAGAAACAAGGTTAGTAAATCAAAAAGCAATATCGTTCTATGAAAATAAGGGTTATCAGAGAATAACCAATTACGGTAAATATTTAAATCGTGAAGAGTGTGTTTGTCTTGGTAAGTTCTTAAGGTAACAGTGAACGTTAGTTCACTAAGACAGCGACAGTCTAGAACTTTATTTTCTGCTGACAAAAAGAACTCGAACAAGATGGTCTAGTTACTAGAAAAGTATATAATGAAGTCCCACCAAAAGTTGAATATTCGCTTACCGAATATGGAGAGTCGTTAACAGATATGTTGAAAGCGGTCGCTGAATGGGGAGGAAACTTTATTAAACATATGTCTCCTAATGGTGATGTGGTCGTAAATGATAATGATGACGGCACTTGAATAAATGTATTTATACCACTTTAAAAAAACAAAACCCGATAAATCTAAAAGATCTATCGGGTTTGCTTTCATTTACCGGATCCACATCAAAATATGCTATAAAAGCCGCCACCCACCATTTAAGAAGATACCATTTGCTCAATCTGTAACTTATGCACCTAACTTTACAACAAATAAACTATAATCATGTATAGTTCCGGCACACTTAAAAAATCCAGTTATCGGTAATTATTAAGTACTTATGTTTTCAACCAGCTATCACTTTGTTTGTATTAGCATCGTCTACAGGTGGAGACTTACGAGCCCATACTATTGAAATTTTCTTGACTATCTTTAGTCTGTTTTTTGTTAAATAACCAATTGCTAAAGGAATCACGATAGCAAAAGATATGAAAATGACACTCTTAAGTAATGCATTATTAATTAATCCACTTACCAACAATACTTTAGATGCATAAAACATCGCTAACATATGATAAAGGAAAATATAAAGCGAATATTTCCCCATTATCGAAAACAAACTAAGTATCTTACTTTTATGTAATATCATATATAACGAATAGCCAAACAGTAATACAGAGCAAGTATAAATAATCGTCTGTTTATTAGGAGGATTGCTCCAACCTAAATTAAGCCAACCAGAGACATATAATAGATATATAGCGGATATTGACGAAGCAATACCAAGCAAATGAATCCACAATCTATTTATTGAATCTCCATATTTTTTATAAATCATGAAAAGCATCATTCCTAGATAAAATACAAATAAATAAGAACCTCCTAAAACACGACCTCCCCCACCGTATATACCACTTATTTCTGTATAATGAGTAAGATACTTTGAGATAAAATATAGTGGAATCAAACTTGATAATTTCAATAATATACCTGACTTATTCAATATTTTATATAATACAGGAGATATAAGGATAAGTTGACAATAAAATAAAACAAAATAAAATGGAGGCGAAGCTTTAAACATAATCAGTTCATTCCAAAAAACACTAAGATTAAAATAGTAATTGTGATTAATAATACTATAAATTATTGACGCCACTATAAAAGGTATTAATATGCCTTTTGTTCGTTTAATCAAGTAATCCTTAAAGGCAAGTTTATTCCTATCTAATGAAATAACCGAAGTTACTCCAGCTAGAAAAATAAAAAGGGTCACTGAAAAGACGGTAAATAAATGAAATTCTCGACTAACGTATAATATCCCATACATGTGATCCACTACGACAGCTAAAATAGATAATCCTTTCAAAAAATCGATCCATCCAAGTTGTGATTTCAATTGTGTCTGCAATGTGTTAATACATCCTTTTATTCTATATTCTTAGATCTATTAATATTATCATACTTATAGATTTAACTGTGATATTTTCTGTGGTTCAATTAAATTTAATAATCGGAATGTTTCTCAGATGGATTGAAAATCAATTCATCAATAAAGATAAATTGACTCTTCCCACTAAAGGAGCTATCCGTCAGTAAGCGCGAGACCATCGTGATTCTACTTTTTCCTTTCCGTCTAACCAAAGGTTTCACGCCAACATCGTAAAGTTTGCACGCAGCCAAATCTGTTAGGAGTCCCGTAAATACTCCGTTGGCAATCGCCTCGTGCGAAATGTACACGAACCCAGCGATCAACGGAAATACGAAGGCATTATGTCAAAACAGTTGCTAGTCGCGTGGGAAGTGAATACACTTCCTGACTGAAGATTAAATTTCTATTTATCTTTTTCTGCATCGAGTTCAAGCAGTCCCTTATAAAATTCTATCTCCTCATCCCTAACAACAAGCAGCTTTTCAAGAGCCTCGATTCTTTCTTTTCTTTGTTTTATGATGGAGTTAAGCTCTCTGGAGCCTCTAACACCAATTGTCGCTATAGTAAATCCAAACGACATTAATGAAACGGCATCTGAATATACTAATATCATTTCACTATTAAATAGGGATAAGTAAGGAAAACAAACTACCATTCCTATCGCTAGGAAATTTGAGACCATCACAAATGCATTCATATAGTTAAACGGTATCTTTCTATTAAGAAATACTATGTAATCAGTAAAAACAATAATAAACGATGAGATTGCGATTCCTAACAATAACGTTGACGGGAGAATGATGCCGAAAATTCTGAATACTCCGAGCAACATAATACCCATCCCTAATCCTCCTACTATAAAAAACGAGTTCACAAACACGGGAACTTGAATCAGGTTTCTCTCTTTCATTTTGTCCCCTCCTTTATTTCTATATTATATAATCCTTAACACAATGTCTTTTATTCCACCAGTGCTATTTTATATGTATTCTTATGAAGCCCATCTTGATTAACTTACAAACAATTCTACAAGTTATTCGGCAGCCTCCGTTCCTTGTCTGCCAGATGAGATTAGTGATTGAATTTCGGGAATGAGTTTGTTGAGCGTTTACCAGCGCTCCGGTTGGGTCTTATTAAAGTTTCATTTAAATTCAAAGGCAGTGTTGTAAATGGCATTACCAGCCTCTATAGCTCGTTGATTGATTTTTTCTGCATTGTCTGCCATATAAACATTCAAATCCCCCAGTACGACAATGACGTTGGATGCAACAACAACTTGCTGCTGCCCATAAGAAATAAGAAGAAGCCTCTCTTTTAAAACAGGTTCAGCAACTACCATAAACCTCCGGGAGTTTAGGTTGGTGCTGCTTGGTGTGCAAGCAAAGCCTCTTTCAGTTATAAGAACGAACCGAACGACGTTCACGAATCACTTCATAATAAAAATTTGCAGTACAATTTTCCATTGTTTCTCCTCCACTTTTAATAATTAGGGTCACATCTTTTTATGATTGAATTGCTGCATTTATCAGTTGCTGACAAAGGCTATAATGGTATAGTACAGATAAAATGAGAAGTACACACTGTTTCCTGATATAGGTACGAAACAGTGTCTTTGGGACAGACAAAGGAGTTATCGTATGAAAGAACAATATAACAATAGATGCGAAATCGTTTTAGATTTGATCAGCGGGAAGTGGAAAGCACATATTTTGTACCATTTAATAAGAGGGCCCTTACGGACAAGCGAATTAAAGCGATTAGTCACCGGAATTTCTCAAAAAATGCTCACGGAACAATTAAAAGAACTCGAACAAGATGGTTTAGTTGCCAGAAAAGTATATAATGAAGTCCCACCAAGAGTTGAATATTCGCTTGCCGAACACGGAGAGTCGTTAAAAGATATGTTGAAGGCGGTCGCTGAATGGGGAGGAAACTTTATTAAACATATGTCTCCCAATGGTGATTTTATTGTAAATAATTTCCATACTATACGGTCATTTGTTATTGCAAAGTCCACAATAAAATGCCCATTCTTTCATCACACAGCTAGCTATAAATAACCTCGTGCCTGTAATATCTGTAAGTATTGATTGAAATAAGGGTTGTCAGCATGAACGTCAGCAGATGATACTCCTTTTAAAATAGTGAGATCTTGAACGATATTCATACACATACCTTGAACAGTGAAACTACTAAGGGTATCCGTATAATTACTTTCTAGAATCACTCGAATGAGTTGACCGGATTGTATTCTCTCCCACTCACTATCGAGGGAGGAAGATTGGTGGGATTGTTTATATTCCGCATGCATGGATTTTTCAAATTCAGTAAATGAGCGATCAAGGATGTCTAAATCATTAATTACATAGCATTTGTAAATGTGAGCGAAGTTCACTTGAGTGTCTGCTTGCAAGTCTGCCATCGAGGACTTAGGGATCTCAGTTGCGTTATACCTACTCCGTAAGAAATCATCAACTACGTGGAGTTTGTATTCTATAGGAAACTGCTTTTCTAGAAACTTTTCGAGGAGTTGCTGCACACTAATCGACTCCCTCCCAATATGTAATGGTTTAGCATTAGTTATATAAAAACAACTCTAAAGTTCCACTATATAAATCAGGATAGTTCATATTGCAACATATTGTTTCATATTACCATAAAACCAAAACCCGATAAATCTCAAGGATTTATCGGGTCAGGTGGAGATATATTTTATTGCTCTATGACGAATTGGTTGGCTTTCATCGTTGGTATGTAAAGCACTCGTAGCAACCTTCAATCCGCTCCAGTACGTCATTTTATGATACCTTATGCTCGATTCTAAGCTTATCAGCGACCATCGCGATAAACTCGGAGTTCGTCGGTTTCGACTTGCTGATGTTGATCGTGTAGCCGAACAGACGGCTAATGCTGTCGATGTTGCCGCGTGTCCAAGCGTAGAAAGGGCGGAAGGTGTTCGTATGTGATGCGAACGGACGACGATAAGTTAGCGGTTGGTTGGAACGTTTATTTGTTGGAATGCCGATAAATTTTTCACGACTCTATCGCTACGTTAATCGTTATATTTGTCGCCATAGAGGAGGCCGTGATTTGTCTACTAAATTCATTCGAAAAGACCCGAAGTTCACGTTTGTCAGCAAACAAAAGGTTGCCGTTAAAATAGATATTGGCGATGCTATAGAAAAATTTTTATACACAAAGCGCATTGAGAAACGCTCTGGTAAAACTATTAAAACCTACAAGCAAGCCCTCGACCAATTCACCAAATGGTACGAAGAAACCGAACAATCCGCTATCACCTCGGAGGGGATGCGCGAATATATTCACTACCTATCGTTTGAGAAAGCTAAGTGGGACGATCATCCTACAAACCCTACCGGAGATAAAGGACTAACACCCAGAACCGTAAACAACGTCATCCGAATTCTAAAAATATTTTTCAACTATTTAAAATCAGAAAAGTTAATTCTACACTCACCCATGGATGTAATGAGTTATCAAACAGAAGCAAAAGACACTTTCGACGTTTTTACAGACGAAGACGTAGTAGCGTTATTGTCCGCACCTAATCAGCGAGTGTACACAGGGTTACGTGATTACGCGATGATGCTTACTCTATGTGATACAGGATTGAGGATTAAGGAGTTAACAAATCTTCGTATTTCCGATATTAATTTTAACCTCTTCCAAATCGTTATTCGCGCAGAAACTACCAAAACGAATACAACACGAGTAGTTCCTGTATCAAAGCTAACAGCCAAAGTTCTTGAAAGGCTTATTTCGTACATGAACGTAGAAGACAATGATTACCTATGGCTCACTCAATTTGGGGAGAGGTATTTTGGTGACAGCGTCGCGAAAATGATGAAACTATACGCCAATCGTATAAAGATCAAAGGACCTCGGGTTTCACCTCACACATTCCGACATTATTTCGCGGTAAAGTTTTTGAGAAATGGCGGAGACCCGATTGCTTTGATGCGTATACTTGGTCATACAAGCATAACGATGACCGAGAAATACGTACGATATACGAAAACAGACATAAGCGAGCAGCATCTTAATGCAAGCCCTGTTATGAGTCTGATGGATAAAGGGAACGAAAAGAAACGCGGAAAGACAAGGTTTAAGTAATGGCATCCGCATAAATAGAAGAAGCACGCTTGCCCTCACGCATCCCCATCGCATATAATGAGAACAAATGTTCTCTAATTATGTTCGGAGGGGATTACGCAGTGTCAGCGCTTATCATTACGGAAGAGGAACTTGCGCTCGTCAAGTCATACGTATTATTACCGATGGTCTTAACGGTACTCGACCGTGACGCGAAGCTTATCGCAAATGCCGGTCTGCTCCGCTCACCCGAGCCGTATGTCGACGCGATAACTAACGCAATGAATCGAGTGTCGGAAGACCTTCGGGATGTCAGACGGCAGTTCCGTTCACGCGGGATCAAGGTATTCGAAGAGGTTCGCGAGGTTAAATCGGTGAATGTACGTTATCTATGTCGCGGATACGAGCACTCGATGACGCTACTATGGGAGTTAGTCGGAAAGGACGTTAAGGAACGGATACGCGAATATTTCGGATTGACTCGCGAATAAACGAAGAAAGCCTCGGAAATTATCCGGGGCTTTTTACGATATGTTCATTACGTCTATTACGTTAACCCACCGCTTGTCATCTCCGTCAAGTAGCCGTATACGTCGATTGACAACGTCAATATCGATTACTTGCCCGTGGATGACTACGACTTCGAACGGGTCGAATACTTCGACGGTTACTACGTCCCTATCGCGCATAGCTTGCGCTAATCTGCCGCCGATTAACTCGAATTCTTGCTCGTCGAGATGTGGACGGGACTTGCGTTTCACTTCGTGATGATACGCATGGATTGCGGACTTGTGTTGCGGAATCATCATACGCGAAGACTCCCATAATCCGTTATTATCGAGTTTACTCATACTCGCGACTCCTTTCGCACATAGAACGCTTGTTCTTATTATACGTTGAAGCTAACGAGAGATCAACGTCTGTAAACGAAGAAAAGCGCCCACCAACGGGAGTCAACCGTCAGTGAGCGCAGTCATTCGTTATTCTACTCTTTTCGCACAACCAACGGTTTCACGCCAACGTCGTAAAGTTTACACGCGGCAAGCCCCGTTAGAATCCCGACGAACACTCCGTCCGCTATCGTCTCATGCGGAATGTATACGATACCCGCAACAATCCCGAGCACCATCGACAGTAACGGAATATACTTCGCATCCACGTAAATCTTCGCGAACTCTCCTAGTGCGATGATTACCGCTGCTACCACGCCTATTTCGTACATATTACTTCGCCTCCTTCGTCGTTACTTTCGTTGTTTTAGTCGCGTTATCCCATGCTATTTCCGCGCCAAATGCCGCCGCAAACGGTCGTGACGGGAAGTACGTCACACCATCGATAATTACGCCGTCATCGATCTTCTTACCGTTAACTTCGAGTTTTGCCGTTTGATACGCCGGTTTCTTCGCTACCAATCCATACACCTCCACGAGAGATTTAACGACGACTTCCGCACATTTACGGCGGTATCCGTCTGTCTTAAGCAACGCTAATTCACGCTTATTATCCATAAAGCCGAACTCGATGAGGATCGCCGGCATCTTCGTTTCGCGTAGAACGTGGAAATCTCCGCGCTTAACTCCGCGATCACGTAACCCCGACGCAACTACTAGTTTCTTTTGCACAACGTTCGCGAGAGTTACCGCAGTTCCCGTTGCGGTCGTATAAACGAAAGTCTCGACTCCCTCCGCATTACTCCACGTACTGCCGGCAGCATTCGCGTGAATGGATACGTATACGTTCGCCTTCCAATCGTTTGCTTTACGGGTCCGTTCCGATAATGGAACGTCTCGTCCATCTTCGTGCGTAACTAGCGTCTGACACTCGTACTCTTTCAACATTTCGATAGCGTATCGAGCGACTGCGCTATTAAAATGATACTCGCGCATAGAGTCATCTGGCGCGCGTTTGCCTGGCGTATTGGGTCCGTGCCCTGCGTCAATAACGATCTTCATATAATCACTCCTTATCCCGAGGTAGTCGGTCTTTTAATCCGCGAATCTCACCGACGATCAAGTCGTATTTTTCCGAGAACTTATCGAGTAAATCGTGCAAACGTCCTTCACGTTCCTTATTCGTTTTCATTACGTAAATCAGTAACCATACGAACAGCAAAGCGAAAGGTCCTTGCGTTAAAAAGTGCTTTAGGATATCGAATTCCATCGTCTATTCCTCCGTTTCTACTTCGTCTGTGTTGGCGGATTCAATTCCCGCGAGAGCCATTCCGATTTGTTCGTCAATCGCGTGAAGAATCTCCGCCTGTCTATTCGGATGGCATGCGAGAACCGCCGATATGACTGCGGATAACTCCGCGATTGGATCGGAAATATCAACGGTAAATTCGAGTAATTGTCGTTGTTTCATAAGTGACCCCTTTCGTAGGCAAAAGAAAAAGCCCGCGAGTGATTCGCGAGCTTGATTGCGTGAATATGCGATTATTTCTTACTAGCGTCGAGTAGCGCTTGGAGGCGAGCGATTTCGGCTTCCGCTGCGGTGATTTGCGTTTGATACTCCGCAATCCTCGCTTTAGTTTTCGCGAGATTAGCTTCGAGCGCTTCCAAGCGTCCCGGAAGCTTTTCTGCTTTCGCCTTCTCTTCTGCGATAGCATCTTCGTAATGCTTCGCGTTTCCGTTATCTGCTCCTATAAAGCCCTCTAACCCAAGAATGACGCCTTTTTGTTTCGAAATAGCATCAACGAGCTTTAACTCTGCGTCACTCAATGCATTTCCCTCATTCACGCTTGTTAAAACTGGCAAAGTGATTTTCTTCCCTTCTACTGTAAGTGGAGTGCCAGTAGCATTTGCAATAGTTCGGATAGGAACATACGTAGAGCCGTTTATAACCGCCCCTTCCGCTATCTTCTTTCCACCCTGTTCTATCTCATACACCCCAGTCACTTTCTCGCCTACAAGAGTTTTGACTGATTCCGCAAAGACAGAAATCCCACTGAACAAAAACGCCCCTACAAATACACCCAAAATAAACTTCTTCATATGACTACCTCCCTGTGGAAAATATTACTTACTATTAATATCGGCCAAAGGGACTAAAAGTTTCATATTTATACAACATGACTGTGTGTGAATCCACCATAAGTGCGGTACACATGGACTTGACCGTTAATGTCTTTGAAGGACGTCCCATCAGGAAATCCATGATTATGCGCCCCGCCTGTCACACTACTGGTAGGTTCCCCTTTAGTTACTTTAATGTTTAACAAACTTTGAAGGTCACTGATATGCGAAGAATTTAATCCGAGTACGCCCGAAGCTCCGCTAAAGTCAACGAGTCCTTGGATATTTAATCTACGCCCAATCGCAGCAATCAGCATATCGACATATGACGTTAACTCGAATGCACCGTCACCGCCATTGATATAGCCGATAGATCCTCCGGCCGATCCTCGAAAATTAATCGCACTCATATTCTGCGAAGCGCTCGTATGAATCGCAATTCTCTCGCGATTGTTCGAATCAAACGTACGCCATCCGCCGGCATCCATCTCCACACGTGGACCACTCGCAGCCGTACGAATTAGCGAACCGGTGATCGTACCACCCATGAACGAAGACGCCGATATACTACCGCGAAAATTACCGCTAGTCGCAACCATATTCCCAGCTCGATCAACCGTAAATACTCCGTTACCAACGTTAATAGACGACCCAATAATATCCCCATCCGTAAAGTTTGAACTTTTAATCTGCGCTGAATTCGCGGTCAAACGATTAAACACCGCGTTTCCTTGCATATCTATTCGCGCGGGAGCTGAGTTGAAATCGGCATGTCCTGCCGCTATACCTCGCGTATTAATTTGCGTGACTTCGTTGCCATTACCGATTAGCATTGACGCAAAGTTACCGAGTTGTCCGACGACTAATTCTGCGACAATACCACGTGCAGTAATCGCTGTTCTGGCGTTATGTCCGCCATCCGTCGTTAACATAATACCACGCGACTCCAAACGGACCTGTTCGAGAGGATTCGTTTTCTCTACGAGTCGGATACCGCCGGTCGCCGGATATTGTATCTCCGTCTTCGAATTGTTGACGTCATGCACCGCTTGCTTCGCGAAAGCTTCGAACACATCCGTCCGTATCCGCCCACCACTGAAAATGTTATCGACGATATTCTTTGACCGTTCCAAATCCGCGATGATATCCGTATAATCCCGTAACATTACGTTAGCGACCGTCACTTGCGAATGCTTCGCGTTGTCATATGGATACTCCGTCAGCTCCGTTATTCTCGCGATGATACTATCGATGCCTAGCTCCGGATCAATACAACGAACGGTATCCCCGAGATTCGGCTTCGGCTCCGTTTTATCGAGCTTATACAAATCCGCAGCCGATACGGAAAGCTCCAACGCAGGAACTTCTTTCTCAACTAGAGCTTTACGCGCGGCTTCGAGCAGTTTTATCGGGTCCTCGATATCCTGCTCCGTTATCTCTCCGTCAAAATACGCAATAGAATCCGAAGCCCAATGCGCTTGATACGGCGATATCAAGTAGTTTACCGCGAGCTTTCCGTCGATGATTGCGCCAGGTACTTGCGACAATAACGCATGTTCCTCCGCGGTCAGTATCGACGCAGGTTGTCCGATCCATGTACGCCCGTCTTTCATCTGCACGAACATACGAGTAACTAACGAACCAACTTCGTCTTTGAAATTCGTCGAGATAACGTTCTTTCCGATGCGACATTGATACCCGTCATCTGTGCCGATCTTCTTGCGTACATGAATACGGAAGTTATTCGGGTCCAATTCGCAATTGTACATCGTAATGACATCGTTTAGCGCCTGGAGCGCATTTCCACGCCCCCAATCCTTAACGTCAAATAGGTCGAAAGTATCGTCGATGCTGAACGTGAATTTACCGTTAGTAGTCGCGGATATCGTATCGAGTAATCGCGAGATATGGACGCCGTACGCCTCGCCGATATACGAAGCGTACGGAATCTTATAATCCGCAAGCTTAAACATGACGTGTGAACACGTTATCGCCGCGGTTAGTTTCTTCCCGTCGCGTACCCGTTGACGCGAGTTGATAACGTAATACTGTCCGCGCTCATCCTTTACGTGACCCTTTAGGATTAACTTTTCGCGAAAGTCATCGGACGTCATCGGCAATAAAAAAGACAGCTCATAATCGGAATTGAGCCGTCTTCGTCGTGAAATATCGTACGCGTCAACTAGTACGCCAACGCGCCGCGTGTTTTTATCGTATGATTCGAGGTACATCGCACCCCTCCGTTAGTACAAGAATTTGTCACGGTGTGTGACTCGCGTTAAGATGCTTCGTCCGCTCTCCGAATCAGAATACGTAAGCTTATTCGTTCCGAGAATTAAATCGAAAAACTCGCCGTCGACTAGATGTATTGCATTCTGCCCGTTGAGCGTGACGGTCATCTTCTTCGTATCTATTACGAGCTTATCGCCGGGCTTAAAATCGCCGATGAATCGAAGCTCATCAACGTGTGAATACGAAACTTTAACATCGAACTCCGCAGATGTATCGATAGATTGCGTCGCTAGTAATCTTTCGCGAATCATCTTCGACAAGAGTTCGGTTGCTGTGTCGCAAGCGTTAGTGATTAACGGATACTCGCGGATTAATTGCGAACTCACGTCCGTCGTGGTATCAAACACGACCTTAACCGGAAAGACTCCGTTAAGTTGTGCGTAAAAACTCGTAGATGATTCGATACAGACCGTAAAATACGTCTCTATCGTTGTTAATCGATTAAACTTCGCGAAGTTAAACGGAGTTTTATTAAACACTACGCCACCTCCGAATCAATAAGCCGCGCCAGTTATCGTTTTATACTCAATCGGAGTAATTTCGCCGTGAACGTTGGCCGTCGTTTTAACGGCTTTACGTAGATTTGTTGCGTCGATCCAACGCATATCAAACGCTAATTTCCAGAAGATCATATCGTTGTTCCTCCCTTAAGCGCGATAATTTCGAGTTTAGCTTGCGTTAGTTGCGTACCAAGTCCGTCGATTATCGTTTGCTGTTCGATATCCTTTAACTTCATCGTGGCAAGTTCCGCTCCCATTGCGTCAACACTTTCAGTTAATGGCGCGCGATATGGTGGATTCGGATTATTCGGATCGGCGTACTTAAAGACGAGTTTTTTCGTTGCGATATCTACCGTATAATCTACGCACGTGCTAAAGTCCTGATCGTACTGTCCGTATGTCAGTTGGATCATGTCGAATGTATCGCGGTTACGTTCGCTTAGTGTTTTATATCTCGTAATATCTTCGTCTACTGTCGTGGTTGGTGCTAGGCCGTTAATCTGAGCTACGACCTGTATCACATTGCCAAATACTTTGTCATAATAAATCTTGCGACCTATTTTATTATTCATAGCAAATCAACCTCACTGTCGTTCCTTCTAAGTTTACAGTTCCGTTTGTATTAAACGTCAATTGATTGGTGGCTGAGTTGTGCGTAAGATTCATCCAGATATCCGCTCCGTTGTGGGACCTAAAATATCCACTGTCACCAATCGTTGATAAAACGGCGTGCGAAGAGCGATTGTAAGAATAGATACCTGCTCGGGTATGGATTTCCGTAGGGATAAAACCAAGCGCGGGCATAGTGATCGAAACAGGCCAGTAGGCGTTAGAAACCGCAACATCTACTACAGCATACTTTTTACCCGTTGTTATTTGACGTATTTTAGCGGCTAATGTAGCCCAATCGTCTGCGGTAGTCGCTGTGACCCCCATGGCGTTGAGTGATGCGACCACTCCATTTTTTGCATCAACGCCAGATTGCTTTAAATCAACGCCACCGACTATGACTGTTCCATTTGTAGTAATATTTCCGCTGCTGTCTATACTCATATGTTGCGTACCGGCTGCGTCGGTGACGGAATAACCACTTTTGGTGACCCACCGACCCGCGCGAAAATCATAAACACCATGTACGCCATCATCATATGTAGACATGCCCATACCGTACCAGCCCTTGAGGGTGATGTTGTGATTTTGATAAGATGCGCCATCACCAGTACCGCGATTAAATGCATTTACTCCGTTAGCTCCTGCTAGACCCAACGGTCCCAACATCGCTCCGCCGCTTATTTGTAAGCTCGCAGCTTTAGCGTTTGCTTCCGCCTGATTTGCTTTTGCTGTGGCGTCATTTTTGGCAGCAGCTAACGCAGTATCCGCCTTGGCTTGCGCACCATTCGGGGTTTCTTTCGCATCCCACTCCGCCTTTTTCGCAGTTGTCACGTGAACTGACGCATCATCATTATGTGATGTTATATTCTCGCGAAATGTATCGTGATCATACGCGGTAAAATAACGCGCAACCTTCGTCCCTGCGCTCCACGCTTTTGCTATACCTTGAAACCCACGTTCAACTGTTAGGGTACTACCACTTATCGCGGTGTAACGCACCGTCTCTGCGGTCTCATCGCTACCAATCGTCAACAGGTTCGGAGCTGCCGGAATGGTAGCGACATTAACAACGGTAACTGACGTATCAGTCGCAGTAATATTCGTGGATATTTCCGTCCCAGGCGAATTGACTATCGCGGGATACATCGGTTTGATCGCCATCTAATCGCCCCCTAATTCGTGAATCGTACGACAGTTCCGTCTTTTAAAAACTTCGGCTTGTCGCCTGTTTGTATCGTCCGCGGATTCGGAATTGCAGTGGACCACAAGAGGTTTCCGCCAGTTATCGCGTTACGTAAACCAACGTGAGTAACTAGCCCCCAATCGGCGGTCGCGATAGGAAATTCGATATCTGTCGCATTTTTTACCGTTTGCATTCCGTTTTCGATCGACGGAGCCGCGAAGGTAATTACTTGTCTCCCGTATCCACCGCCTATTACTTCCGATCCCGTATCTGCTGCCGTTGGATTTGACGTGTATAACGCCAAATAAACCGTTGTTGGCAACGTAAACGGTACGTTGCGCAACACGGCGTTAAGTATAGAAGCGGAGAGCCAATTCGATATTTGCATCGTATTCCTCCTAAATAGTGTATTCGTTTGTCAATCTAAATCCGCGAATCGTATTACCGCCCGTATTAGTCATCGTGATAATCGGATTCGCGCGAACATCACCAGACGACTCAATACTCGTAACATCCGGCGACTGTGTAATCGTAAATTCCCGTACTTTTTCGTCGCTCTCGGGCCATGGGTTGTTAGCCTTGAGGCTTACGTTGACCATACGACTACCGGCCTGTCCGTCCGGAGTGAGAGTCCCGTTGTATACCGCGCGATAGATTCGATTAGGTAAATCCGAAAACTCAACGGTGATCTCCCGCCTACTGCCGTTAAACATGCGAGCAAGCTGTGCCAACGTTCGATGATACTCCGTCGGGGATGACGTAATCAGCAACGTCAGATCGAAACGACGCGAATTGTACGTGGACCCGAACGATAACTCTCCGTCCTGACCAGCAAGTTTAATCGTCGACTCTTCGCTTTCTGGCAAAATAGGAAGACGCCGCTCAAAGAGAGCAGCGCCGATAGTAGATAACCATGTTCCGTTGATTTTTACGTCAGGCTTCATCACTTCACCCCTTTCGCTTGAAGACGATGCGACACGCGGTCACGCTCGTCGTACAGCGTCGCGACATCGGCTTTATCCGTTAATGTGACGCCGCTTACGGACATGTCGATGTGATTAGTAACGTGAGTCGAAACGGATGAATTACGTTCGAGTTTCGGAGAGATCGTTGGCGCGTCAAGTAGACGAAAGAGACTCGCGATATGGTTTTGATTAAACGTCAAATTTCCGCCTAAGCCGAAACTCGATAACGCTGAATTCTCCGCCACTCGTCCTGCTGGACTAGTCGACGCTGCGCCGCTCTTCACCGTTGTCAACTGCGCCATCTTTGCGTTGTAACTCGCGACGAAAGTGTCGAGATCGGACAGTATAGTCGCGTTAGTCTGCGTATTAGATTGGATACGGAACGCAGATATCGCGGACTCGATCGATTGGACATTGCCGCTAAAGTTATCAAACGCAGATTTCAACGCATCATATTTCGCTTCTGCATCGGACTTTTCACGCTCAAACGCGCTTTCCCGCTGAGACTTTTCGTCTTGCAGCGACTGCTTCTGATTCTCAAGTCCGCGTTTCTGTAGTTCACGCTGACGTTCAAGTTCCATCCGCTCGATTTCTTCCGCAAGAGCTTCGCGCTCTTTGATGCCATCGGGACCTACTGCGGATTGCAGCTCGGCAAGTCTCGCGCGCTTCTTCGCGAGTTGAGTCTCGTAATCCTCATCGACGATCAACTCGCGAAACAAAACGAGTTGATCGTCGATTGCTCGAATCTTCGCGTCATGTTCGTCCATAAACGCTTTCTTGCGATCTTCGATAGATTTTAGTTCAGCGTTACGAGCTTCGTCGATACGCCGTTTCTGGTCGTCCAACGCCTTCTCCGCGAGTTCTTCGGTTTCTTCGACGAGTTCTTTACGAGACTGATAAAGCTCCTCGTCAGCACGCTTATACAATTCCGTGCCTTTCACGTATCGATCACGCGTCCGTGTCCACGCAGCGATTTTCATTTGCGCGATTTCCTCTTCGGTACGTCCGCTATCACGCATACGACGTTCCTCTCGCGTAATCCACTCGTCAGACGAGTCGTATTGATCTTCGAGTAGTTGGCGACGCTCCTGCGCAGCTTGTTCGTCAGCACGTTTATAATACTCGCTATCCTTTTGATGGCGGTCGCGGATACGTTCCCATGACGCAAGTTTCATCTCGGTTATCGCTTCTTCCGTCTTACCAGCGTCGCGCATACGTTGTTCTTCTTTATCGATCCATACGGAAGAGTCTTCGTATTTCGCTTGCGCTAGGCGCTTACGTTCCGCACGAACTTGCTCATCCGCTTGTTTGTAAAACTCCGTATTCTTCGCGTAACGACCACGCAGTCGTTCCCACATCGCAATTTTTGCGTTAGCTACGTCAGATTCACGCTTACCTGCATCAGTTAATCGTTGTTCCTCTTTCGCTATGAAATCGGTTGAGGCGTCAAACCGAGCTTTTACGGAGTCTTCTTGTAGGCGTTTAATTTGAAGCAACGTTGATCGGTTATCTTCGACACTTGCCGCGAGATGCTGTTTATGATTCGTTTGTACCTTTTTGTACGCCGTTATTTGACGATCTGCGGACCAGTCGTACATTTCCGCGAGATAACGAATGCTTGCGATTTCGGCGTCGTATGCTTTCTTGCGCGCTTCTGCCGCCAACTCTTCCGGTGACTTCCCGCCCTTTTTCTCTTTCTTTCCGCCTGTCTTTTTCGGACTACTGAGGTCTACACCTGGGCCGGAAACACGGCTCTTAAACTCGTTGAGGTTTCCGTCTTCAAGTCCTGCGCGAAGTCCGGCGAGTTTACCGAGCGTAACTTGTGCTTTGTTCTGCTCTCCGTACAATTCGTTAAGTTCTTTGTCTACGTTAGCCTTTAATCGGCTTTTATCGAGATCAAGCGCGTTTCCAAGCTCCGTCCCACTAACGTCAATCATCGGTGCCGGAACGTTCGAAACTGCCGCAAGAGCTTGCGCAAGTTTTTCGAGATTCTTTATCTGTGCTTCGATGGATTCGCGCTGTGCTTCCGCCTGCGTTTCCCATGCTTTAACGGACGCAAGGGACGCATTTATCGTTGTATCCGCTAAACTACGTTCACTCGCGATAAGCTTATCGATATTATCGATATTGACGATTTGCAAACGTCCTTGTTCGTCAAGGTGGGCGTTAAGTTGCGGATACTGCTTCTTCATAACCTCCGCGATTTGAACGAGTTCTTGCTTTTGCGCCTGATCAACGGATTGTAAGCCGGATAATTCGTGGTAACGTTTGGACAAGCGCTCCATCGACGTGACACGCTCTTGAAGAGCTGCGGCTTCTTGTAGTTCAGCACGTTGAAGTTCCATCAGTGCTGGTACTGAGCTTTCAATCGCTTCTCCCATCTCTTTAGCCTTTGCGGTAGCAACTTCAAAGTTTTCAAACCCTAAACCTTTGAGCTTTTCATCAAACTCTTCCAAGCTTTCGTTTAACTTATAAATCTCTTTATCCATCTCAAGAGTCGCTTCTCCACGACTTGCCGCGGCTTGTATCTCATTCATGCGTTGTTGAACGGACGCGCGCTCATCGAGTAATTTCGTAAGCTCCTTCTCTTGCTCCTGAAGCTTTTTCAAATCGTCGACTGTCCGATTCAACGGTGAGCGATTAAGCTCTTCGTTCAATGCGCGTTTAGCTTCCGCAAACTTACGCGTGGATTCTTCCGCTTCGTTATTCGCGGTTACTAATGCGGTAATCCCCGCAACTAAAGCCCCGACCGCCAGCGAGATAGCGCCAATTAACGGGAATCCAACGCCTAGTCCACGTAATGCAATCGTAACCGCACCGATAGCCGCGGCTAATCCGAGAGCTGCGGTCGATGCCGCCGCAAATGCGATAATTGCGCTTTGTAACACGGGATTCATGTTATTAAACCCGAGTAACAAATCGGTCATGCCGACCGCAATCGCTCGTACAGCAGGCGCGAATTTATCGCCAATCGTGATTCCGACGGCTTCGAGAGCTGACGTTAACTCCTGGATCGAACCGTTTAACGTGTCCATTTGCGTATCAGCGATTTTTTGCGCGGTACCGCCTGCGTTTTGTAAACTACCCGCGTAGGAGTCTAGCGCTGATTTACCGTTACTAATCAACGTCAAAAAGCCCGACGCTGCTTCTTGTCCGGCAATTGTCCCCGCGACTTCTACTCGTTGAGCTTCAGTGAGACGTTTAAACGATTCTTCGAATTGGCCGATAATCGTCGTAAATGGAAGTACATTTCCCGCAGCATCCGATATTTTGATGCCGAGTTTATCCATTACGTTTGTCATTTCGCGAGATGGATTAACGAGACGTAACATCATTGCACGTAATTGCGTGCCGGCCATTTCGCCTTGGATACCAGCGTCGGAAAGCTTCGCAACTGCTGCGGACGTTTCTTCGATAGATACGTTAAGTGATGCGGCTACTGGTGCGACGTACTTCATGGCGTACCCAAGTTGCTCGATATTCGTGTTACTCGTCGTCATTGTCTTAGCCATTACGTCAACGACTCGCATTGTTTCCGTCGCGTTAAGTTGGAATCCCGTAAGGATATTAGATGCGATATCGGATGTTCTCGCGAGGTCCATCTGACCTGCGGCTGCAAGCGAAAGGACGCCCGGCATTGCCGCGATGATTTCGTTTGTTTCAAATCCCATTTGTTACGTTAAGGCTCTTTATCCTTAACTCTCCGAGTTTCCTCGGAGTATCGGACTATATCATCACCCTCGTATAAACGGTAGGGTGCTCGGCGCTCGTGGGGGTTTCGTCGTATCCAATAGGACTTAGACTACTCCCCCTAGTCTCTACACCTTCTTGCAGTTTCCTAGCAAGCTTGGCTCGGTATTAGCGTTCCTTCCAACGCAAAAAGGACGGAAGTATCTCCGCCCTTACTCTCGAAATAGTCTATAAGTTGTCGCAAATCATTTCCAGTGTACCCGTAGTTGTCGTGGAATTCTTTGTGGCAATCCTCACATAAAGTGATTCCGTTATTTTTAACGACTTGAAGTCCATTATTTTCGGAATAATTATAAATGTGATGTGCTACTAAGTTTCCACCCCTACTATCATTGCAACACCTACACTGGTAACCATCTCGCTCATAAACGCCACTTCTCCACGAAAGGTACTCAGGATATTTCCGATTAATTATCCGCTCTTCCTCCGTGAGGTGTTTATTCCACCTTGGGTGATTTTCTCCACCAAACACAACACTTTGATGTTTGTCTTTGCATGCACGAGAACAGTACAACCATCGCTTTCCTTTTGCTTGTGACGGGTACCTCTTGTGGAGGTTACCGCAGCAATCACAACCATAATCCTTCATTCCTTTAGGCGTTTCTAAGGGATTCTTACGCTTAAGGTAACAATCATGGCTACAATAGGAACGTTCCCCAACGGTTGATGGTTTCTTCATGAATGAAGTACCACAAGTCTCGCACTTAAGTTCTACTCTGTTGTAGTTTGAATTATTCGCCCCAGTGAAATATCTACCTATATTTGCTTTGTAGCAACTCTTTGAGCAGAAATGGTACTTTTGTGTTCGAATTTTATAGTTATGCACGCGAATCTCTTTATTACAACCGTCGCAGTTTTTGATCAAAACAACACCGCCTATGATTGGAAGATACGCGTTGGAAGGGTTAGCTTTCACCGAATTCACCGAGTATTTTAAGAACAACGTTTCCGTTGAACTGGCCCGAATTTAAGCCATTGCTAAATATCCCATCGCATCAGCCGCTTGGGATGACGTAAAGACCGTTGTTGCTCCGAGTTCAATCGCTTGATCACGTAGTCGCGAAAACTCTTCGCTCGTTGCTTGCGTAATCGCCTTAACGCGAGCCATCGATTGCTCGAATATCGCGGATGTTTGGACGGCCTGCGCTATAACTGCCGCCATAGCAATCGCAAGTCCCCCGTATGCCATTCCGAGTTGTTCGATTTCATTCATGGTACCCGTCGCGGCCACTCCACCGCGCTCCAGTTCCTTCGTAACTTTCGCAATCTCCGAACTCGATGCGCCGAGTTTATGGAGTTCCTTCGTCACTTCCGCGATTTGACGTTGTAATAACTGCGGATTGGCTTTACGTAACCGCGCGTTAATCTTATCGATTTGCGCGGACGATGCTCCGACTTGGTTAAGACGTTCGTTTAGCGTAGAAAACGAGGTCGACGCTTCCTTTCCGCTCTGCCCGAGCTCACGCGCTTTAGCTTTCGCACGATCCATCGATTGGTCGTAACCTTTCATGTCCACTATCATCTTCGCGCGGATTGCTCCGACATCTAATGCGTTACTTATCGTTATCACCTCTTTCGGGCATGAAAAAAGCGCCCGTTAAGGCGCCGTTATCGTCCGCTTGCTAATTGTGCCTTCAATGCTTCGAATCCAAGCGCATCAAACTCAGGCTTTTTGGTAACTGTCGTATGGCCGGCTTGTTTTCGTAAAGAATCAATAAATTTACGATAATTATCCGCATCCATATTTGGAGAAATCGCGACGTTAGCGGACGTAATCCAATCTTCTGCGGATATCCTGCGGTGTGCTTCAAGAACTTCGTAAATATCCATTACGTTATATCCGCCTTCGAACTCAACTTGGGTTTTCCCGAGCCGAACCGCACACTCTATAAAGAATTGATCTAACGTTAAATCGCGTCCTGCGCCGCCATCGCTTGAGCTTTCGGAAATACGTTGGCGAGAACGCTCTGCCCGTTTTTTACTAGTTCGGGGAAGTTGTTGACCTTTACTACTGCGGCATAATACGCGACCAATTCGTCAATTGCCGCATTTTTTTCGATGAACTCTTCGTCTAACCCCGTCAATAACGCTGTGATTCGAACGACGTCGTCAAACGATTCGTTGAGCGCAGTCATTAAATACGCGACACGGTCCGCTGCTGGCGCAGTTACTACGAATACTAAGAGCTGCGGTAATGTTTGAAGAGAACTAAATAACTCGCGCCACTGGGCAATCGGAATCTTTTTCGCGCGAACGGACTTTCCGCCGATTTTGTATATATCTGAACGCTGAAATAGCATTTATTTTCGCCTCCAAAAGAGAATAAGCGGCGCTTTTACACGCCGCCGTTTCGTGAATATTACGGAGTTGCTGTCGTTGTCTCGTCTCCAAGTATAAGGACTACACGATCTACGTTCGGTGTTGCGCGAAGTGTTACATTCGTGATACGTTCGTTCTCGTTATCGTAGTTATATTGCAGGTCCGTTTCCGGATACGCGAGTGGAATCGTTGCCCATTTGGACGCGTCGGTCAGATATGCGACCGGCTTAATAACGACTTTCTTCGCATTATCGATAAGATTAACACCAACCGCTGTAGAGATTTCAACTTTCTGTTTCGTGCCAGTTGACGCCTTGATTAGCTTCGCACCGACCATAAACTTCGGAATCTTCTCAAGATCGGTTTCCGCGAACGGTACTTCAACCGATACATTTCGTCCTGTAACTACTTTAGAGACAATTGTTTCGCCTTCCTGGTCAATTCTCTGCTCGCGGTAAGATGTTTCCATCGTTAGTACAATGCCGCCAATGGTCGTTTCAAATAGCACTTTATCCGCAGCATCGCCGTATTCGACGATTGCAGGCCCGAGTTGAATCTTTTTCACATCACTCGCCATTTATCGTTTCCCCCTATGTTTTCGAAATAAAAAGACGACTCCGTTAAGAGCCGCCTCAATTCGTTGCTATATCGTTGTAAGCGTAAAGTTAGCGCTGTATATCGTTCGTCCATTCGCATCCTTGCCGAGGTATAACGGCGTCGATTGATCCGCGATACATTTAACTATTCGCGCCGTACCTATCGTAAACTCCGCTTTGCCGTGCAAACCCGCGTGAATCTCGTTAGCCTTCGCGTCAACTATCGCTGATGATTTCGCACGGATAACGACTTGGAATGACGGACGACTCTTCGACGTCCACTCGCTCGGAGCAAGCCCGCCAGTCATTCGTACGAATGCGCAGTCATCACCGTTACTTGCGCCAAATTCGTTCGCTACGTAAGTGTACGGGAATGCTTGGCGCAGATATGCCGTGACATCAGTAACCATGAGCATCACGTCGCCTCCTTTCGGATAGCGTCCGCAATCATACGTTTATAAACTTCCGCGTTTTGTTTAAGCGGTCGCTCCAAATACTTCGGTCGCGTTCCAGGTGTTGACGGGTCTTTATAATTCAGCGCAGTCGAAGTGTCGGTGCTTCCGAGTTCGTGTGTAATCAACGCGTAGTTATAAACGTTTCCGTTCGCATCCGATTCCGTCGCGCTGAACCATACCTCGCCAGTTACGGAGTCTGATTCGACGGTTACGCGTTTACCTGCGGATCGACGTAAAGTTCCTCCGCCCTTACTTAACGGAGCTTCGTCCGTTGATTTTATTAATAAATCGTCCGTCACATCGTGCATGCCTAGCGCCGCCGAATTCCTAACGGATTCCTTCGACCAGTCCAGCGATTGGAAATACGCGTCCATATCGAATTCAAATTTCATACGTTTACCTCCATTAGTAACGGCTTTCCGTTGAGCGCCCTTTTCACACTTATCGCGATTGGCGTGTACGACATAACCGTTCCGATTTCGTTGGTAAACGTGAATCTATCGTTGATTGAGATGGACGGCAGTTTATCGAAATAGAACGTTCCGACGCTGACGACTTCGGTTCCTTGCGAATTACGGACGAGTTTTACGCCTTCTTGGAATCGGCATTTCATCTCTGCGACGGGCCCGTAGATTGGCTCGTTCCAGTTCAGATCGGTTCGAAGAAATGGCTCGACGTTAACTCGTTGTTTCAACGGAATGATCGACATTTACAGCACCGTCCATTTCGCTTGACGCTTTCCGAGTTTGACACCATTCTCCGCGCCGATAATTGTTAACGCGGATTGCGGAATGAACTTCGACAGATCAACGTCAGGTCCCGTAATGGACGAAGCGTCAAAACTAAACGAAGCCACGCCGCTAACTGAGAACGACGTGACTCCGTGTTTACTTAATCGATTCTGATCGTTAAAAATAATCGCGAGGACATTCGCGAATTCGTATACAGCGCTATCGGGTATCGTATACTTCGAATACTGGGTCGTCAGTGTTCGAGAGGCGACGTTAACAATCCTTTGTTTTTTCGCGTCGTCACTTTCCGTCCAGTCTTCGATATCGATACAATTCGCGCTAATATACACCGTTGCGTCCGTAATATTCACTGCCATGCGTGCACCTCCGTTTATTTAGCGGAGGCTTTACGCGGCTTCGGCTTGTCCTCCGGTTTTACTTCGTCTTCTTTCGGTTGCTCGTCTTCCGGAGCTTCCGCTTGTTCCGGTTCATCAACCCGTTGGATATACGTCGGAACTAACGAATCAAGCAGTGTAATTTCAGTTTCATCGGTGGTTTCGTAAACTCCGAAATAATCGAACGTTACGTTAACTTCGTCCGGCATAGTTACCGCGTAAAACGGCATTGCTTTATACGTAGCCAATCAATTCGCTCCTTTCAAGAATTTAGAAGGGTGATTTCTCACCCAACGATTAAGCTACCGACGTGCTGATGTTCTCAAGCACTGCGATTTTTTCTGCTGCGTTCTTAACCGTCACACCGTACTCACCGCGAAGTTGACGCGCAACAAAGTCCGCACCAGCAACAGTTGCATCCACATCGTACATAGCGCGACCATTTAGCGGATTAATCTTAAGAATATCGCGATCGAACAATGCGATTTTATTTTTCGGGAAGTTCGGATCAACGACGACTGTCGCAACGGAACCTCCGACAAGGTCTGAAACGAATGTATGAATTTGATGACCAGTCGCTGTGTCTGTACGCTCAGTACGGATCGTATCTTTCGCGAATTTCGTGATCTGACGAGCGCCCGCCGTATTCGTCAAGATTGTATTGACGGAACCGCCGCGTTGGTAAACCTTTTCCGCAAGATCGTTAAGCATTTTAGGCGTAACTTCGCCGCCGTTAGCGTTGTTCTTTGCTGCGCCTTTTTTATCAGCGAAGTACAGTAGACCACCTGTCATGCGAGGAGTACCAGGTGCACCATCGATACGACGACCATAGATCAACCAGTCGTTCATTTCGCGAGTTGCTTCTTTTAAACGGAGTTGTACTTGGTAATTCAATTCGTCATCAACGTTGTAAGTACGGACATTTTGTTGCGTATTAGATACAGCAGCGTAACGTTCGATGATCTGTGTTACGTTGAAGTCCACGTAACGATCGTGACCTTCATCAACGCCTGGCAACGCGCCTTCCAACTGCGGACGAGCTACGATACGAATTTCGCCGCCAGCCGTAATTGCTGCCGCAGTCGTACCGTCGAATCCGCGAACAACCGTAATTGTATCGCCAGCTACCGCGCTAACTTGCATATACTCTTCGCCTACTACAATTACCGCGTTGACACGGAATTTCAAACCGTCACCTAATGCGACCTTAATTGACGTAGCTGCTGCGGTTGCCGCTTCGATTGCTGTTGCGCGGTTGGAGTTGAGGCTATCGGACATCCACTCAAATTTCGTTTGATGTAGCGGTTGCTTGTCAATACCCACTAGGCCAAGAAGAGTCGGGGCGTCGTTGATAATGAGATTAATACCTTCGGATAGTTGACGGACTTGATCTTGAAAAGAATATGTTTTTAACATCTAAGCATCTCCCTTTTGTTTGGTTAAATTAAAAAAGCCGCCAACGCATAAGCGTGAGCAGCTCTAATTAAAAATCCCTTTAATTTTGTTAGATATCTCAATGACCTTACTAAAGTCCTTTTTCTTCTTTGCGTCTTCAAGTTGCGCTTCAAGTGTGCGGACAGTATCTTGCGTATCAGGGGGTGGGCCACCGATCTGTTTCGGCTTATTCGGAGCTTTGGCGACCAGATACGATTTATTCGTAACAAGCCACGTTACTAAAGCGTCGATGCCGTCGACTGTTTTTCCGTCCTTGCCAACCGAAACGTCAATTCCGGATTCACTTGCGAGTTTCCATGCATCGTCAACGTACTCGATATTCGCCGATGCAGCAGCTTTTTCGAAAGTGTTTCGGATATGAGTGTTTTTGACGGACTCACGCAATGCTGCGTATTCGGACTCCAACGTTTGTTTCGCGGATTGCTCATTCGCCAAATCCGACATGAGACGTTCTATTTCCGTCATCTCACCGCGTTTTCGTTCGTCTTCTGCCGATTGGAACTCATCAAGTTTCGTCTTAAGTTCATCGTAATCAACGTATTTCTTACGCTCGCGTTCGATACGTTTCGAAACAATCTCGTCGAGTTCCGTCTGCGTGAATGTCTTCTCCGGTTCTGGCTTCGGCTCGTCCTGCGGATCAAGTGGCGGTTCCGGATCAGGTTCCGCAAACATTTGTAGATTAAGTGTGCGACTATATCGTTTCATTTCGTTAGTCATTCGTGATTCCTCCCGTTTGAGCCCGTCGGCTATTCCGTCAGTTTAACGACATAACGTAAGTCAAGCGCACTACGGCGCTGAGTAATATTCGATAATTCGCGGACGACCAAACTTGAGCGTAAACGCTGGGACTCCGTTCCCGAAAGTGACCCACTCGCACGAAGTTGTCCCCGCAGGGGCGGTAATTTCCGTGGCTACTCGGATATTATCGAGTCTAGATAGCGTCGGCTGGCGAAGCACATAAACGACACTTCCGATCGTCGCTCCCGTTGAATCTTTAAACGCAAAATAAGACGGCAACTGTATGTCTCCGTCCGCTTTTAAGTCGAGATCAACTTCGACTCGATACGTTTTCCCCGCGACTATCTGATTCGCAAATAACACGCGAATGCCGGCAGTTTGTGCAACTGGTCCGGTTTCTTTTCGGATTACTTGCCAATTCGATGTTTTATCTGCAATGTGCGGTTCTAGTGAATACTTAAGTAAGTTACCGGCGGACCCGTACTTTGCCCACGACGTTGCGACTTCGATACCAAGTAATCGAGGATTCGGCGCAATACTCTCCTGCTCGCCGAAATAGGCTGTCGGCATCTGGCGTTGTGATCTCGGCAGTACCTCGGCAATTAATCGCGCAATCCGCATCATTCCGTGAGCGGTTGGATGTAATTTATCCGCGAGAAGATACCAGTCCTTTGGCGTGCCATCAGCGTTAGTAAACTCCGTGTAAATGTCGATTAACATAACGCCTTGATTCGCACAATGAGCGTATAGCCACGTATTCAACTTCCGAATCGTTGGTAGGTGTATGAGATTATCCGAACGCGGCGGAATGGTACACCAAATCGGAATGATTCCGGCAGCTCGTAATTTTGCGGTAATCTGCGACATTGAAGACGTGATTTCCTCTAACGTACGCGATTGGTTAATATCGTTCGTTCCGCCGAGAATAACGCAAATTCCAGGACGGAGCGCGATGACATCGGCATCTATTCTCGTCAACATTTGCGCAAGAGTATTTCCATTGACACCTGCGTTTTTAACCGTACTTTCCGTGTAATATCCCAACCAAGTCGGGTACTGACGCACGTCGACGATATTGCCCATCGTTATCGAGTCCCCAAAACATACAATCTTATCGTTAACAAGTGGATTCGTAGGTGTGTTCGACTTTGTTGCGCCTCCCTTCTGGAGTTCTTGGATGATGTCACCAAGCCCAAGTTCTTTCGCAACGGGCATCGAATAATTTATCCGTTCTTTTTCGGCATGAGTTAATATTGAAACCACAACCTACTACACCCCTGATTAAGTATTTAAGAGTGCTGGATCTCTTATCGGCAAAACAACATGTCTACAATTCGGATGGAAAATTTGTCTTCGCGGCAATTCGCCAACGTACGGATAATTTCCGTCCGCATCGCGAGTCAACTTGACTATCCGACCTTCCCACGCTCGGCACGCGTCAATCGCGCCGTGTCTCGATATACGCCCATAGTAAGCGCCTCGTCCGACAGCTTCGTTGATCGTCGCTTCTTTGTGCGCTTCCATCGTTTTCGTTCGCGTAATCATATCGACGTATACTTCCGGCTTCCAACGACGACCTGATGCGTCAACTATTCCGGTATTTACGGAATCTCCGAGTTTCTTCTTTAATCCGTCGAGTATATCGCGGCTAATCGTCTTTCTGCCGTTAATTCCGCGAGTCATATTCGCTCGCATCGACTCCGCGGTCACTTGGCGTATGGCCATCCGCACACGACGGTCAATATTTTGCGTCACCGCGAGTAAATCCGTTTGAGTGTCCGCGACAACTGCTGCGACCATATCACGATTCAACTTGTTAAACGCCGCGACCTTTTCGGCGTCTTTAACTTCGAGCGCAACCAACGCAGTCAAAACGCCTTCTTGCGCAGCTAACGGAATATTAGCCGCAACCCATGCGGCAGACTCTTCGTTAAGCTCCGCGAGTATCTTCGTGACTTCCGTCAACATCGCGGCGGTATTAGCGCGAGTCATAATCGAGATATCTACTCGGTCGAGCGTGCGATAAATCTCGCGGATCGCTCGTTTATACGCCTTGACGAGTTTTTCCGTGTTGTAGTCGTATTTCGGATTCGGAGCGTCCGTCATTCTTCGTCACCGTCGGCAGGTTCGTTAAATACCGTTGAGTCAACCGTTCCCATTGCGTCTTCTTCGTCCTTGGATATTCGCGTCATAGTCGCCGTAGCATGCGAATCGTCAACTCCGTCAAGATGTTTGATCGCGGAGTGAACGTCGAGCGTCGGTTTACCGCCGGTGCGAAGACTCATAATTTCGGCTTGCTCCTTATCGTCAACGGGAAGCCCGTCTTTCCACGCAATCTTCGGATAAACCGCTTCGTACGGTTCAAATCCGTCAACACCTTTATTCGCGAAGTTTTCGAGTTCCATCGCGGTCCAAAGCGCGTCGCGAATCGCTTTATCGACGTGTACGCGAATACGGTTAACTTTCGCGAGTATCGGCATGAATCTCGCTTTAATTGCGCCGGAATCCGTATGTGACGTACCTGTTCCGCCGGACGTATCGCCTGCTAACGTTGTTCCGAATAACCATTGCGGAGTCTCCGACATTTGAAATACTAAGCCGAGTAAAATACTGAGTTCTTTAAACGCGCCTTCTAATTGACTATTCCACGTCATATATCCAGGAGTCACATCGTCTTTTTCAACCTCGACATACCTTCCACCAAATCTAGCAACTGACCCATCTTCTTCGTCAAATGCAGGTCCGTACATAGTAGGATCGGAGTGTTTCCATAGAATGTAATCGATCTGCACGAGCCGGTCATTAATCGCGGCCAATAGCGATTCGATTTTCTCGATTCCGCTTACGCCTTCCCATCGATCGTCTAGCGACTTGTACGGGATGTGAAATACGAGCGGTCGTGCTACTCCTGTTTCGTTGACGTCGCTATCTTTTCGTCCTGTCGAAACCTTTTCGCCAATTCGGAAAACTTCGACTGGTACTCCGTATTGAGTATCGACGCCGTTCGTAAATAGCTGATATCGTTCGTATATGATAAATCCCGGTACGTGACGTTCAACGTTCAGAAACGGAATCATGTCCGTTTTCTCGCGCGAAAATCTCGATATAATCGCACCGTTCGGTTTCTCGACCCACTCGACCCATGCGATGTTCATCGCTTTGAATCGCTTCTTACTTCCGCGCGCTAACTCCGGAAACACAATCGATGCATCGATTGGTTCGATGATTGCTTCACTGTCCGTTTCCGGCGCTGTAAATCCTTCGGGAACCTCCGAAATATCCTGTGCAACTCCATATCGAACCTTTACGAATGAATCACCACGATAGCCTGCGCCAATGACCGATTCGTGGATTCTCGCATTCAAATCGTTTTCTTCAGCAATGGAGTTTAATCGTTGTTGTTCGCGCGATTCATCCGGTAGTCCACTTTCGTATGACGGCGGTTCGCCGACGAGTAAGTCGGACGGCTTAGTGAGAAGCACATCGACGATGTTACACGCGATATACAACGTCTTAAGTTGCGGAGCTGCTGGTGTATCTTTCAATAGTGCCGCTGCACGCTCGAACAATTCGTACGGCTTTCCGTCAAATATCAGCTTCCCACGTTTGTATCGCGCAAGTCGTTCGATATGTGATTGCGGTGGAAATTGCTTTCCCGTTTCTATCAATCGTGATGTTCGCGTAATAAATTCCGTGATACTATTCGCCTCCTTTCTGGTGATATTTTCCTAAAATAATGATAGAATAAACCCATTAAATATTTAGGAGGGTCTGTATGACATTTGAAGAGCAGTTAACAAGTATTCTGATTAACAAAACCAGAATCTCGCGTGAAAACGAGAGCCTGGAAGGTGAAGTAACTACAGCACTTGAGAAATTAGTAACCCGCATCAAAATTAATCTCCAAGATATATCAGTTGAATATAGTTACTTTAAGAAAGGCGGTATTACTACTTGGACAATCATTACAGATGGGTATGGGGTTGTATTTGATACAAAAGAAGTTATCTCAGCTAAATCTCAAAATCCGAACATATCAACATCTGAATTAGTAGAGAAATTAATTATTGAAAAATTGTAAGTTTAAGCCCACGATGGCTTGTTGCGGATTCTCTTGCGTCCCTTTTTCGATGCATCAACGGCCATCGTGAGCGCATCTGGTAGGTCATCATGCGCGCCCGAGCCGTAAAGCTCGAATTGTTCGATCAATAGCGCGTGTTTGCGTGAAAATTGAATACTATCGTTTTCGATATCGGGCAATAACGCCTCAATACGCAAGTCTTTTCGTGTACGTTGATGGATTTCTTTTACGCGACTATGCGCAGGATATCCCGCCTTGCGTAACGCCTCTTTCAGTTTGTGTACGAAGAATTCTTGCGCCGCTTGCGCCTCTGCCGCGATGTTCGCCGGTTGGTATTGCATAACTTTTTTGACGATAACTTTTAAAAACTCGTCAGGATGAACGCGTTCTCCGTAAGCATCTACGACGTACAACGTTCCTGTCTGACGATTCTTCGCAACGGTTAGTACTGCCGAATAGTCACCGCGTGTTTTACCCATCGCAAAGTCAACGCCCATAAAAAAATCGAACTCCCGCGAAGAGAATTCGATATCCTTGCCGTCCCAATATGCGAATTTTTCCGGATTGAATATCATCGACTCTTCATCCACCGGATTGTTCATATACTCCGTATTAAAAGCCTTCGAACCGTTGTCCCATTTCCACGTCATCAACTTCCACAACGACTGAGCTTCCGGCCATAATACGACAGTTCCGCGATCCATCTCGGTTTTGTTCAATTCGTAAAGTTCTCGCGCCTCTTTCGCTCTCTGTGCCGGGGGAACATCGCTATTCACGTATACAAGACGACACGCTTCCCATAAGTCCATTCGTACCGGCCATTCGATGATTGCGCGATATACTTTCGACTTAAAGTCGGAGCGTTTGTATAGTACCTGTATAAGTAATGCCTCGTGATGCACCGTTGTTCCCATGTAAACAATGGCCGTCCGCTTACCCTTCGGATCACCTAGCGGTATGACCGTTTGCGCAAACCAATCTCGCAGCTTCTTCCGCAACTCCGGCGTGGCTGCGTTGGACTTTACGTCTTCCAAATCGTCACATACGAGTAAATCCGGTCGCGTACCGTTCCAGTTACGTCCACGAAGAGCTTGTCCGGTTGACGCGGCTTCTACTTTCGTTAATAGCTTTTGAGTGCCGTTTTCTTGCGGCTCCCACGCGATAAACTCTGACGAGTTATCTTTCGGATTCTCCTGTTGCTTCGGAGAGAGTAAGGGACCGAAATCTCTTCGCAACTTCGCGTTATGCTTGAGTTGCAACGCGATCCAATCGAGGTTACCGGAGGATACCGCCGGCGTCTCCGAAATGATAATTTCGTATCTACGCTTACGGTAAAGAATCTCGCGCAAAGGAAATGCCTTGGATAAGTATGTAGATTTCGCGTGAGAACGGGGCGCTGCAACGGCAACCTTATCGTTTGTGTTAACGTTGGATACATCGTCCATTATGTCGCTAATTTCACGGTGAAACTCCGGCGCATCGTCGACGCTTTCTATATCGAATCCGTCCCAATTCCCCGCATTACCCGGATTTCTTGCTTCGGAAAAATATTCGAATGCGAACGCGATTAAATCCGTCTCAGAATCGTTGATTAATCGTAGGCGTTCGAGCTCTTCGGCTTTTTCGTACAATTCACGTTGAATATCTTCGGGAAGAAGCGATACATCATCCGGATCAACTTCGGATATGACGCTAGATATTTCGTTGATGATTCGTTCTCGCGATTCCCTATCGTGCCACTTACCGTTGATCCATGCGATAATGTACCGCCTCCTTTTCGCTTAAAATTGACGGGAAATTAGGCGTTTTCCCGTCCGGATGACTTATCGGTCCAGTTCGTGTGTAAAACGGCTAAATCACCGTTGATTTTACGGTAAAAGTCAAACGTTAATTTTGATACGCGGATTGTGACTACACCTGTTCGCCGGACCCGAAGTACCCGCCTTGGGGGGTATAATGATCGCCGACTTCCGACCTCTCCGTAATCATTACGTTATGCATCGAATATGCAGGACTGTTGCACAAAATCCGGATTTTCGACTATAGTGCCGCCCCAAACCCCGCACCACTACGCCATCTATTTCGCATGCATAAAATCTCGTTATGCAACGAATATTCATTCCCAATTATAAACGTTGTATATCCGCATAACCACGCGACTAAACGCTAGTATCCCCGCGAAGTAACTGGTAATTTATACAGCGTTAATTGTGCGAATGTGTATTCGGTTATGCAACGGTTATACAGCGACGGTGATCGTTGAATTCGGACGTTTCGAAAAGTTTTCGGAGGACGTGCGCCAAGAGCCGCGTGCCCGTTATTTCAACGTCTTCATATCGAATCACAACGTACATATACGAATCGCTTCACTATATGCGCGAATAATCCTACGACTGTGACTTCGCTTCCTTTAACTCCTTTAACTTCGCCTTCAACGCAGCCGTATCCGTTGCATCCGAGGTCTTCGTTTCCACCACGACATTATCCGTAAGCATTCCGTTAATTTGTAGTGCTAACTTCGCCATTGCTGCGTTACCATCACGTATAGCTATCTCGGATAGGGACTCGATTAACTCCGGTAGTTTATCCTGACTATTACGTACCATCTGACGTTTCAACTCCGACTCGAATAACGGATCTTTACGCCAGTTAGCGATCGTATTAAAATGTACTCCGCATAACTCCGCTATCTCTTCGTAAGTCTTACCGCCCTTCTTCGGTTGTGCTAACCATTGAATAGCCGTAATATGTTCCGTTCCTAATTGCTTTAGCGCCATATTAACGTCCTCCTCTCGTTAAATCTAACCGCGCAAATAAGCCGCTTAATCACACGGAATAGTAACGTACCTATTCGGCAATCAAGCGGCTAATCGGACGGGAATCATGCGGTATTAATACGTGTGTCCGTAAGTAATGCTCGAGCCAATAACGCCATCCCGCGTAATACTGAACGGCCTTTTAATAACGTTCACTTCCGGTTTCTTCTCTTCGCTACTCAAACGAGTGATCAACGCTGCTATCTCATCCGGTGTTCCCGTTACATCGAATCCTTTTACAACCGCCTTCATAACGTATCTCCTTTCGGTAATCAAACGCATATACTAACGTTACTATTCGGACTTACGTCCTCAACCTTCGTGTTCTTTGAACACTCGGTACTACCCTTTCGCGATTAATAGATAATACATATAAATACCTTCGCGAAGAATTCAGATATATTAGATACTCTTACTACTAATCAGCCGCGAGGATATGTGCTCTTCATATCCGATGCGTAATGTTTTTAAATCTTGTTAATTAAATCTAGATAGATAAATCTAGTTTCCACCCAATTAACGTGAAGTGTTCACCCAGTTATTGTGACGCGTACACCCAATCTACGGTGTAACAAAAACTTCAGTCGATGTATCCTTGCTTTCTCCGGTAATCCTGCATACGAAGTCTGTCGCGTTCCTTACGTCGGTTACTCGTAGCTAATCGTTTCGTGTACGTTTCCCACGCTTCCGGAAACCTATCGTAAAACTCCGATGCTTCTAACGGTTCCAACGGTAAGTAGCTCCCTTTTTCGGGATAGTCGATAAGTCCAACTTCCTTGAGTATTTCGATATGGCTATCGGTAGTGTTTCGACTCATACCGTACTCAACCGATAATGTATCGATGGTAGGGAACGCGCGTCCTTCCTCTACGTTATATTTGTCGACTATGATCGCATATAAGAAAACTAACGCAGGATTCATTTTCGGATGGTGTACGTAATGTTTAACGTTCGTCGATAATGGAATAAACGTCCTTCCGTTCGAACTGGGCGACTTTTTATCGTAAATTTTACGCACTTCGCTCATTAACTAATTCCCCCGTTCACTAGTATAAATCCCGCTAACTAAGAGCTTTCGCTTTTCTCTCGTCGTATTCGTCTAACAACGTTCTTAACTTGTCGTTTCGATCGAATACCCACATTCGGTTTCCTGTACGGTGGTGAATCGCAGTGTATATGTAACGTACTCCACTAGCCTTTAGGAAGTACATAAGTGTCGTGGAGTAGCAGTAGAATTTATCCATTAAGCACCCTCCTCAGCTAATAGGTCGTTTGGATTTTCGTGGCATTCGTAAACATATTCGCGATACTCTCCTACGCTCATTCCGTTTATCTCCGCTAAGTATTCGATTGCTTTTTCGAATAACACGGGATTTACATCAAAACGTCTCCCATTCGACTCATACCATTCGAAAATGTTACGGGGACCTTTCGATGAGTTAATTCTCTGCCAAATAGGAAGCATATTACCCAAAGTAGTTCCACCATGCCCGATCGCTAATGGAATAACATGATCTATTTGTAAATTAACCTCTTTACCAGTTAGAGCGCACTTGTTTCCGAATCTAGCTAACAACTCCTTATGTTGATCTTCTGAGAAGTCATTAACAAGTGCTGCTTTCCTAGCATTTCTTCTTTTCGCATTAACTCTCGACTTAGGAATCGGCCGTGAGCCGTAGAATAACTCGCGATGCATGCCGTTGGCTTTCACTATTTCGACAGACTCTATAAGTTCTAGTTCAAATGCGTTCATAAAAATACAAGTGCCTAATTCCTTTGAGGACGAAATCCCTATAAGACCTTGTTCCTGTAATTTACTCATCTTAGGTGTTGTTGATTTTAATTCAGGAAAAATAACAGAAAAAGATGGAATGTTAGTGTTATAAATTAACCAACAAAGAAAGTTCAACGAATTTTCATCTAATCTATCTGAGTACTTTTCTTTAATATGTCTCAGATAACTCTCGTTCGTTTTCTTGACAAAAGCATCTATAAAGCCACCGTATCTGTGGATAACCTCACCGCAGTCTCGGCAATAAAACCAATTGTCTTCTTTCGCGATTATTTCATTTTCAAGATTGTGAAACAATGCGTGAGTGCCCGATCTTTGGTAGTAGAAATCTCCACAATTATTACATATCTCGATACTTTTACTATCTCGCATTATTTATTTCCTCCTCTTCACTAGTGAATTACAACGACAAAAAGACCCAACCGGAGTGATTCCGATTAGGTCGATATGCTTTACATAACTCGTAGCCTTGAGAGTGATGAAATTACAAGTACCTTACTATAATCCGTAGCCTTGAGAACACGAAAAATGTAACCATTTAACGTAAAATAATTACGCTTTTACGAACGCAACCTCGCCAGTCCTGCGGTTGAGGAATGCCGCATAAATGGCGACCACTCCACCGTTGGTACTATGATTCGCGGAAGCTCCGCAGAAATCACACGTGTTCCTACGATCGTGGTCGAAGTCGTAGTATGTTTCGTGACAGTCCGTACAGATTCGCCGCTCTACGTTTACCTGCATCACTTCATCCTCCTTTGATACGTTTCCCGTATCGGATATAAACGAATGTATCACGTTCCGTTAAACGTATCAATAGTAGTTTAATACTATTTTCGTTCCGTTTGCTGTGATAAAATACAATTCAGGAGGTGCGGAATGTCTACATTTAAGCCAACTATGGAAATTCGCATCAATTTAGAAGCATTGCTTGATGAACGTAAGGTAAGCCAACGCGAACTCGCTCGTATGATTAACGTACGATCCGCGTCAATTAACGATATGTGTCAGAATAAAACCATCCGGATGCCCCTCGATAATCTCGCATCAATCTGCGAAGTGCTGGACGTTAGCATATCGGACGTACTCGAATTAGTGCCTATTGAAACGAAAGAAAACGATTGATACGTTTAACGTATCGTAGTATAATATAGACGTAAGGTAATTTACGCGAAGGGACGTCATACAATGGATGAAGTTACCGCATTATTACGCGCAATACTCGAAAATCAGCAAATAACTAACGCAAAGCTCGACGCTATGGAACTCGAACTCGCGAAGTTCCAAGGCGAGGTTCGTGGAAATTTCGAAGGGTCGCAAGCGCAGCTCGACTACATTGCCGGAAAGCTAGGCGAGCATGATCGCGACTTATACGTACTTAAGCAACGTAAACATAGTTAAAGAGAGGCTTAATGCCTCTCTTTTTTCTACGTCTGGAACGCACCGCTCGCCCACGCAACGCCTAATCCTCGACTATTAACGAATTCGTCCGCAAACGCTCCGCCTGTATCTCGAAGATTATACGAAACCTCATCGCCAGGAGACGTATCACGTTTGTACTGCGCCTTACGGCTACGATTCTTTATTCGCGCAAGCTTATCAACGAATCGCGCTTCCTTTGCGGTACGTCTGCGTTTAACGGGAGCTGCGCGATTTACTCCGTCCGTATCGTGGTTCTCCGCTAAATCCAACGCATACTCGCGTTCATACCGATCGCTCATTTGTCGCTCGCTTAGTATCGGATACTCGTTATGCGCTACTTTGTACGGATTCGGATCGAGCAATTCTTCGCGCAGAATATAATCCGTTAATTTTTCGAGAATACTTGCGTTAGGTGTTTCGCCTATATCGTCAACATATTCGTCAATCAACGCTTGAATATCCGCCATTCGTTCCGTTCTATCTTCGTTCTCCTCGTTAATCAGAAACATCACCACTTGCTCGAATGCTGCTTTGTAGTCGGAATCTCCTCGGAATGTTTTCAAACAACCGCCTCCACTCGTTTATTTTCCGAAGCCTGCGCATTGCCGTACGCAGACTCCGCTTACTTCCGAATCAACGTTTGCCTATTACGCTGATTCCTCGTCTTCTTCCGTCATCTCAACGGACACCTCTCCGTAATCCCATCCGCGGAATATCTTCGCAATCTTCCGACAGGCTTCCGAATTGAACTGCTGCACCGCTTGTTGTGTAACGTCCATCTCGTTAGCCGTCTCCGCTTGCGTCAAATCGCATCCGTACAGATACGTAACGGCTTCCGCTTGACGTCGTGATAGCTTCGCGTTGTCTATCGCGGTGTTTAAGTCGATGAGAATATCGCTCGCGGCGTAATCTCCGGAATACCTTCGCGATGATATCCGATGGCGATCACGTAGTAACTTCTCAACGCCTTTTGCCGTGTTGAGTGCATATGATTCCGTGTATTTACGTGAATCTTTCGTTGTATCAACCTTGACTGCGCCCATTCAATGACCACCTTCCGTTATATTCAAGTTGGTATTTCCGTTGTGTAGGTTTGTCCTTCCACTGACGTGTTATAAAGATGATATCCCCGTCTTTAACGAAAGAATGATTACGATACAGTCGGTAATCTACCGAGAAACTAATACTCCCAAAGTACACATAACATCTTGGGAAGTTGATACTACAGTAGGGTTTGGCGTAAGACTTGTAAATTGGGTATTTGCCATATTTCCCTTGCCATCCGCCGCTCGCTGTTGCCTCAAGCCCGATCATCCCAAACCCCTCGCCGACCTGCATCGAAGTATCTACATTCCACGGTCGGTAGTACTCGGAGCCGAGAAATTCGAGATAATTGTCGAAGTCAAACGTTGGATTGGACGGATTCGTAATCCTAGCTTTGTATCGACGACACACATTGTTATGTCTGCTTACTTTTAAACCCGGCTCAGATAATAAAACACACGTCCCCGTAGTATTGTCCGCGCCGATGTCTCCCTTAAAATGATCACATCCTCGACATAGATACCGCGCACCGTAATCCCCCTTGTATTCGAGTGTTTCGAAGAAATCATGATCGATCACGCTCAAGCAACCGCCTCCATTTCGCTTTCTTTACGTTCTTTTCCGTCCGCTTTCGTGTATAATAACGGTAAAACTAGTTAATCGAGGTGATTCGTATGGCAATCGAATGGTTTGATAATCGCCCACAACGTAGGGCTGCGTTTGTATCAACGGATAGACAACGCCGTCTGCACCTATCAAGCGGAACACGCGCGATACTCGGCATAACCGAAGGCGAAGCTGTATCGATGTATGTCGGATTTGATCACGCGAACAAACGAATCGCTGTCGCAAGACCCGACGTTGTACGATTGACCGATACGCGTACAATGAGATTCGATGGCAAGCGCTATTATGCCGCCGCTACTTCGTTCGTTTCGATGTATGAGTTGCCGCATGATAAAGCGTATCGCTACGATTTCGCAGGCAAGGACGAGTCTACCGGCGCGATTATGTTTCAACTTGCGGGCTACGACGCTCCTGACGATCATAATCGGAAACCTGCGTCTCGCTCGAAAGGTAAGAAGTCGGAGGCGTAGAGTCAAACGGAAGTTGTAGTAAAGCGTCATCACGTCCATGTAGGTATCCAGCGCGGAATCCGAGCTTAAAACCGGATTCCATCGCGGATATAATCGTTTGTTTATCTTCACTCAATTCCGATCGCCTCCATGATTGCGTCAATCTTCGCGTGCAACTCTTCGATAGTTCCGTCGTTAATTATTTCGTAGTCAACTTCGAATGTATTTACGTATAATTCCGTTTCGTGCGCCAGGTCTTTATAGTCGAATTTATCCGCCGACTCGACCGCGCGGTTGATGCGAACACCTTCCGGCGCAGTTACGCGAATAATTACGTAGCCTTCCGCGCGGCATCGTGCGTATTCGTTAGGTTGACGGAGATCGGTGATTACGGGACGGAACGAAAGGAATCGGTGACTTCGCTCGTGCTTAATATTCTTAAAACATATGTCAACCCAAACGTCCTCGCCGAGAAGCTTCCGCACTAGCTGTCCGTGAGCTTGATATCCAACTCTCGGCTTCGGATCGCGTGGAATCTCGGGATATCTTCGGTGGAAGTCCGCTTTTAACTCGTCTCCGAACGCGAATCGTGTGCATCCGTAATTTTCGGAAAGGTATTTTCCGACCACGTCCTTTCCACTGCGTAATCCGCCCGTAATAGCTAAACTCATTCGGATACCTCCTTCGCGACATATGTAATTACAGCGTAATGTTGGCGTTTGTGCACTGCCTTTTCCTCGGTATATTCGCCCCAACGAAAAGAGTCTTTTACGAATCGAGTTACCGCGGAGTTTGCGTCTCGCTTTGTGTAGTACGCGGCTCGATTTCCGCTAAACGGCTTACCGTCGCGATAGATGACGTAGACCTCATGCGGTTGACTCATGCAATATACACCTCCCCGTAACGACCGTCGTGACTATCGTCGATGATGCGCACATTCGGTATATCTACGTTCTGATAGAAGCCATGCTCGCTGCGCCTCTTCTCATTAGTATTTACGCCGCTAACAACCACGCTTTCGCCACAAACGTCATCAACAATTCCGATATCACCAATGTCGTAGAAGTGACATTGCGTATATACGAAGTTACCAACGATTTCTACGTAATCACCTACGCAAGGCTCTGTCGGCTGCGGCGCATTTACGTATTCTTCCGGTACTTTCAATCCGAGAGCGCGCCGGAGAGCGATAGCCTTTCCGATATAGACGTTGAAGCAATCGTCAGGTGCGGCTTTTGCGATTCCTTTCTTGTCGACTTCACCGCCAATTTCACGAACTAATGCGACGACAGTTCGTTTATTACGATTGACAACGAACTCAACTTCGTGCGAACGAACGTAATACCCGTCATCAACAAACCACACGTCATTTTTCGTATGATTTTCCGCCACTAACTCCGCAACGTCCGCCTTTGCCTTCTCGATAATCTCATCGCGAGTCATGGGTTTATATACGCAACCATCTGCGGGTGTCGGCGTTAGTTGTCGAACGCAGTCTTTGCGCTCCAACTTCGCAATCTTCGATCGTAGTTCGCCGACTTCCTCCGACGTAGCTTCATCGAGTAATTCGACGTCCTCGCGAGCCATCCGAAGCTGCGTCTCAACCTCCGTCAGTCTTCGCGCAAGATTCGCTACTGTTCCGACGAGTCCGTCGATAGTAGATTGCGTTGAGTCCTGCGTCAATTCCTCCGTTGGTTGTTCGGGAGTTGCGGAAGATAACGGTTCGAGTACGCTATAACTTGCGTAACCCACGCAAGCTCCTCCGTGTTTGTGATTCGTACCTTCCGGATGTTTAACGAATACATCCGGACCGGACTCGATTACCTCGTATGACTTACCGACTTCGAAACGATCATCCCAGTGCTTCTTCGTAATCACAATCCGCTCACCGACGGTTGCCTTACGTTCGACCAACCGGAAGCGTTCGCCGTTGATGCGAATGATGTCGGTTGGTTCGAGGACTACATATCTTCGGTGGAATAGCGCGTCCCCACTCTCCACCTCTACGCCTGTACCATCACGGCATTCGCTTCCGCTATCTGCACTCCAATTGATGTCTGCGTCAATAACGGTCAGTACCTCACCCCCCAGACGATGACTTCTATCTGTGACTTTAATCCGCTCGTCCTCTACCGCCTTCCGCTTAACCTCGCGATACTCACGTTGCAATCCGAGTTCATCCGTCAGCACTGTTATATCCGTTACGTTTTCGTTCAATATACGCAGCCCCTTTTCGTTGATAATATGTCGCTCTCCGTTCTCGGCTTCTACGATCCATAACGCTCCGTCTTGCGAGTAGGATAAGTGCTCGCCCGAGACTAGTAAGGTTACGAAATCTCCGTCTCGTAAAGGCATTCGCGTATCATGAGTTGGAATAACCTCCGCAGCATCCGGATATCCGAATTGTTTCGCAAAGGTCGTGTATGCAGGATATCTACATCCGTTATATATGACCTCCGCCTTACGTCCGTCAATCTTCGTCATTTAATCGTCTCCTCTTCGTCTAATATTCGCACTCTTCGTTCCTGCCGACCGAACTCGATCATTTCATCATAGTCGCGAATGAATACGTCGAGCCGAGTTCCTTTTATGGCTCCTCCGCGGTCAGTACACGTTCGAACCCCGATATCTTCGATCTCCACGCGAGTTCCAAACGGTAGCTCCTTCGGACAAGCTAGCGTGTAATCATCTCGAAACTCTTCGCCGCTTGCCGTAATGGTCCAACCGCCGTTTTCTTCGGGGGCGTCCGTATACGCCGTTAGCTCCCACGTTTCCCACTCCGGTTCAGATTGCGCGGATTGAATCGCGATTTCTTTCGGCTGCTTTACGTCCATTTGCGTTGTATCTACGCTAGACATCGCATGGAGCAACAACGCTACATAAACGAAGATATGACCACCTCCTTATTCGATGGATATTAATAATACCGATGAGACTGCGCGAGTTGGGCGTTTATACCGCAACTTTTCCGTGAATTGCCGGATGTGGATCGTAGTTGTTCAACGTGATGTCTTCGAAAGTGAACGAATCGATATCGGTGATTCGCGGATTCAGTTGAATCGTCGGAAGTGTTCGCGGCTCACGTTCGAGCTGCATCCGTACTTGTTCGATATGATTCGAATAAATATGCACGTCACCGATTGTATGGATGAACTCGCCGACCTGTAGTCCGGTGACTTGCGCAATCATATGCGTTAGCAACGAATAACTCGCGATGTTGAACGGAATGCCGAGGAATGCGTCGCCTGAACGTTGGTATAATTGGCACGAGAGCTTTCCGTTAGCGACGTAAAACTGGAACGCGAAGTGACACGGTGGAAGCGCCATATCATCGAGCTCACCTACGTTCCACGCGTTGACCAATAAGCGACGACTGTCGGGATTCTTACGGATTTGTTCGATCACATTCGAGATTTGATCTACCGTCTCATATTCTCCTGTTTTATTGATGAACCACGATCGCCATTGTGCACCATATATTAATCCGAGGTTACCAAGACCGTCCGCCCATTCGTCCCAAATCGTTACTCCGTTTTCGCGAAGATATTTGACGTTCGTATCCCCGCGAAGGAACCACAACAATTCGTGTACTACGGATTTCCAGTGGACGCGCTTGGTCGTAACAAGCGGAAATCCTTCTGCTAAGTTAAATCGCATCTGATATCCGAAAGTTGATAACGTTCCCGTTCCGGTGCGATCGGACTTCTCGACGCCCTTATCGAGAATATGTCGTAATAAATCGTGATATTGTCGCATAATTCCTCCTTAATTGTGTGGTATAATTTGTATCAATTACTACTTGGAGGTGCTTTGTATTGAAGGTAGATGATAGGATTTTAAAAACCGCACAAACTTTCTCGGAAATTATTATTAAAGAGTACGATGTGGAACAAATATTGCTTTTCGGGTCACACGTCAAAGGCACTAACCATTTAATGAGTGACATTGACATACATATAAACGTCGTAGACGATGTTGTCTGGAAAGAACTATCGTTAAATGTGTTCCAAATTAAGAGACTTATAGATACTAGAATTGATCCGAAAGTAGAGCTTGACGGGATTCCAGGCAATTTATTAGAGAAAATAAAAGATTCTTCTATCGTGCTGTTCCGAAAGAACTAGTACCCGTATGACCAAATCCACCGTCTCCACGCTGCGTATCGCTCAGCTCGCCCACTTCGATAAAATCAGCGCGGAGTACCGGTGTGACAAGACCTTGCGCAATTCTATCGCCTTTACGGACAAGATACGTTCCGCGCAATCGGGTGTGCCAGTCGTACTTAACGTCATTTCCGTCAATCTGCGTAACAAAGTTCGTTTCCCAATATTCAATCTCTCGGTCGTCTATTTGCGGCTGCGCGATATTATCGATAATCACCTTAACCTCTCCGCGGAAATCCCCGTCGACCGTACCCGGACTATTAGCGACACGAAGCTTCGTATTACACGAAACACCCGAACGCGGACGTATCTGCATCTCGCATCCTTCCGGAATCTCCACCGCGAATCCCAACGGAATAAGCTTCGTCTCTCCCGGTGCAATAATCACGTCTTCCACCGCGACCAAATCGAATCCTGCCGCAAGTTCCGTCGCATATTTCGGAATGACTGCGTCGGGATGCAGACGTTTGATCTTAACGGGAATATTGCGAATACCATTCGTTTGCTCGACGCTCATTTACCCACGCTCCTCTCTCGTATTTATCGCGATAGAAATCATAAGCAAGGCAACGCTTATAAACGCTACTGCTACCGTAAGCCTGCTCGGGTTATAATCGAAAGCAACCAAAGCGATAGCTTCTATTAACCAAAAGATACTTAATAATATGGATAGTATTTTCATTCTTCGTCACCCTTTCCGCGTAGTAATAATTCGACCGTTCGCGTTAAGATATCGAACATTATTCGGAAGCCTCCCGTTCCTGTATTACGAAGATTTTTCCGCGCTGTTCGATGATTTCGTACTTAGTCGCGTCGATTACGTGACCTTCACTTCGTATTGATTACGCTGCGGTACTTCACTAATTCCGAGTAAAAGAAAGACAATCGCAAGTCCTATAAAGAGTGAAGTAAAAAACGCTTCTTTCTCCAACACCGCCATAAAAGCGAAGACCAACCAGCCCAACGCAACGACCAGAAAGACTATCCTCAACACTTGCGTTGCAACTCCTGAATCAACAATCGTATTCATAATCTCCATCCGAACACTCTCCTTTTCGATTAAACTCCGCTAAAATCGAAATCCTCGTCGCGCATGTCCTCGACGTTTAACGCAAGCACGTATCCGTCGCCCTTCTGACTGAAGAAATCGTGTGTTTTCGTTGTCGTATCCAACGCATTCAATACGATTGGATTAAACGGTCGATGTTCGAAATACGGCTCGAATCCTAACGTCATCAACGCCTTATTCGCGTTGTATCGCACGTAATTGTCGACGTCTTCCGCTAGTCCAAGTGCTCCGTACAACTCCTGCGTATACTCCGTTTCGTTCGCGTAGAGTTGTTCGAGCAATACGAACATTTCCGCATCGGCTTGCGCCTGCTCGATTATCGATAATTCTTCACGAAGCTCCTGCGCGAGATATCCGACATATACTCCGTGAATCGATTCGTCGAGTAAGATCTTACGGATGATCTCGCCACTCGTTGTCATGCGACCTTGACCTGCGAGATATAGCGGATAGTAGAATCCGGAGTAAAACAGGAAACTTTCGAGAAACACCGACATGACTTGCGCCATGTATACGTCGTATTTCGATGGATTCTCGGTTAACAACTTACGATAGCGACTGACGATGATATCGCCTTTTACGCGAAGGAATTGATTGTTTGGCGCCCACTCTTCGAGTAGATATCGCGTCTCATCTGACGGAAGAAGCGTCGTAAATATATGCGAATATGACTTCGCGTGAATCTGTTCCATCATCGCCATGAAACCAAGTACCGCTTTTTTGCGCGTATCGTCCGTATGCACTAGGATTACCGGCATTCCATCGTTAGCTTGATGCGTATCCAAGCCTGTCAATCCGGCAAGAACACGTTTAAATGTCGTCTGCTCATCGGGCGTCATTTCGTTCCATGACGCGATATCTTTTGATACGGGGAATTCCGTCTCCGTCCACATCTGCGCGACATTCTGACGCCAAAAGTGGTTAACGTAATCTTCCGATTGGTTCCAGTTCACACATTGGAAATTTATATCGCGCATGAAGTACACTCCTCCGGCTTAATCAGATTTGTACGCGTGTAATACAACGATTTAAGTCCCTTTTTACGCGCGTACGTGTAGAGTCTTGAAAGCTCACGCGTGCTTACATCGCTATTCACGAACAGTATCGTTGATATTCCTTGGTCAATGTGTCGTTGAGCTTCCGCAACCAAATCGATTAGTCGATATTGATTGATCGAGAATGCGGATTTATAAAACCATTGCGTCTGCGGCGACAGGAACGGCATTGGGTAGTAAGTATCGAGCTTGTCATACGAGCGATGTTCGATAATATCAACGATCGGCATTACACTTGCCGTCGAGTTTTGAATATACGAGATGGACTGCGTTGGTGCTATCGCGAGTCGGTACGCATGGTAGATTCCAAATTTCGCAACCATTGCGGATAGCTCCGACCAATCAGCTTGACTCGGTAGGGCGATACCAGACTCTTCAAACAACTTACGAACTTTATCCGTTCGTGGAGAGAAGTCTTCCGTTTTGTATTGCGCGAAATAGTTTCCGTTCGCGTATTCGGATTGTTCAAACCCTTTGAACGTTTCTCCACGCTCTTTCGCGATGAGCATCGACTTTTCAAGCGAGTAATAGTTCATCGCGGCGAAGAATGTTCGTACGAAATCTCGCGCTTCTTCCAACTCATACGCGATACCATTCTTCGCGAGGTACCCGTGAAGATTCATCGCACCGAGTCCGATGGAATGTAACTCCTCGTTTGCTTTCCGTATGCCTGGAGCATTAGCTATTCGTGTGACATCGCTGACAATCGTCAACGCCTCAATGCCGGTGTGTATCGATTCGCGTAGCTTACCGGATTCCATAACGTTGACGATGTTAAGCGAGCCAAGATTACACGAAATGTCACGGTTAATTTCGTCGCCAACGCCGTAATCGCGGATAACTGACGTTTCTTGCAGCTGCATGATTTCCGTACATAGGTTCGACATCTTAACGTCACCTAACGCTTTCAACGGATGTGCGTCATTCGCGTTATCTTTAAAGAATAAATACGGATATCCCGATTGAAGCTGCGTCTGTGCAATTAGCGTCAACATGGAGCGCGCGTTCATCTTACGTTTCTTTACGTTAGGATTCGCGACTAATTCGTAATACATTTCGCTAATATCCATATCGTCAAGGTGCGTTCCATATTCACGATGAACCGTGTGGGGCGCGAACATATAGAAGTCTTCGCCTGCTTCGGCTAGTTCAAAAAACTTCGACGGGACGATTAATCCGGTAGATATCGTTTGTAGTCGTGCAACCTCGTCAGCATTAATCTTTTTACTATCGAGAAATTCGAGAACATCCCAGTGGAATATGTTGAGATATACGGCCCCTGCGCCAGGTCGCGCGCCGAGTTGGTCGCAGTATGCGAAACCATTTTCGAGTGCTTTCGCGACAGGGAATACGCCCTTTGCGCAACCTTCCACGCCTTTAATCGCCTCACCCCTCGCACGTATTTTCGAAAGGTTAATCGCAACGCCTCCACCAATCTTCGAAAGTTGTTTCGCGGTACTGTCGATATAGTTAATCGAGTTTAACGAATCATCCGTTTCGAGTAGGAAGCACGATACCATTTCGCCGCGTCTCGCACGACCTGCGTTCATAAACGTCGGCGTTGCCGGTTGGTAACGTTGCTCCATCATGGCGCGTGCGAGTTCTTCCGCAAATTCATAGTCGCCTCCTCCGATATTTAATGCAGCGATTGCGACATGCTGCGCATAGTTTTCGAGATACTTCCGTTTATCGTTCGTTTGCAGCGCGTAATCTTTATAAAACTTACTCGCGGCCATATACGACTGGAATCGGAAATTGTACGAATCGCATATCTCGTGGAGCTGCGTTAGTTGCTCGTCCGTGTATTCCGCGAACACATCGTAATAGTAAGTCTCGTCGACCAAGAACCGGAGTCGTGCGAGCGCATTCTCGAATTCAATCGTCTTCCCGATAACCTCGCGCATAAATACTTTCGTTGCTTCGCGATCCTTTTCGAGTTGATAGAATCCGTCAGCTCCACGTTGTTTAACCTCGTTGTTCAATTCGATATGTTTCGTTTTATTCGCCAATTTCTCGCATCCTCTCCGTGAATATTCGTATATCATCGGCGGTTCCCGATAGCTCGAACTTGAGCAGAACGGGAACGCCGTATTTTTCGCTGATTAAATCCGCAGCTTTGGCGTAGTTATTCGCCCAGTTTCTATTGCCTGACGACGCGACTCCGACGAGATGCCGTCCGTTTCGTTCGAGAAATCTCGTAACAGGTTCGGGAACCTCTCCGAATCCAATCGTATTGGTTACGAGAACGAACGGCTCGTCCACGTCATAATCTCCGATCATTTCCGCAGGTAATCCGGTCTTTGCGATAAACCTGCGGACGTTTCCGACAAGGGAGTAATAAACGAATCTCATGCGGCTATCAACCCTTCGCGAATAAGATGGACGATAGTTACCGCGATTGCGTCCGCCTCGTCCCCTTCTCGGTTCAATCGCAAGTCAGGATTCCCGAAATACTTTCGAACAGCTTCGATAATCATCGGTTTATCCTTCCGCGAACCAGGCGATCCAGTCACTCGTCGCGCCCACGCTTTCACCGTTTGAATATTTACGTCAACAACGTTGAACTCCGATAGGCTGAACTCGGTCACTCCATGTGCCTTGAAAATTTGACGAGTTGATAGATTGTATCGGACGATTCCTTCTTCGCGAGGAATGGTACGTTCTATTTGCGGAAATTTATTGATAACATCGGTAATTCCTGCATGGATTTGACGCAAACGCTCACCGTCCGATAAGTCTTTATTACTTCGTATTAGTCCGTAATCAATGAGCGTTACTACTTCGTTTCTTACTGACACGACCGCCCATCCGGTCTTTGTTAATGACGTATCCAATCCGAGATGGTATGTTGTCAACCGCCCACCTCCACGCAAGAGACATCGCCATTTTTAACGAGCCAGTCGATAAGATGCGCTTGACTACAAAAGTCGTATTCGTCGTATAAACGGTAGAAGAATCCGATAAATCCATTTACGGTGTTACACGTTACGCATCGGTTATCGTGCGTATAGGCTTCCGGTTGTCTTCGCGGATATCCCGTTAGATTTGCGTGAGTAATGTCGGGATGTTCTATGTCGGTCATCTAAATCGCCTCTTTCTTGATTTCTTTTCGTTTCCTATAATTACGGGCACTCCTTAATCGCCTACACTCACGGCAATGCCTTGAGCCATTAGAAACAACCGTGTTGTAGGACGTGTACTCATGACCTTGCGGGCAATGTGTTTTCTTAATGTGCTTTGCAGGCATTGTGTCAGCTCTTAGCAAGTTTTCTCGTTGGGTCACTGCTTCTAAGTGGTCCGGATTAACGCAAGCCCTATTTCTACATAAATGGTCGATAACAAGTCCGTCAGGAATCTTTCCACGATGTATCTCATAAGACAATCTGTGTGCAGTTATGAACTTTCCATAAATGTTAATTTTCCCATACCCCACATCCGTTTTTGATGCGGTCCAAACCCAGCAACCTGTCCTCTTGTCGACTTTTTCCCAAAATCTATCCAGTACTGTTTTACGCAAGTGATTCCCCCCGAATTCGAACGATATCGTCGTAGCACTCGGTATAGGCACGTTTCTTAAATTCCGGTATATTTGAACGTTGAATCTGAGTTACTTTCTTTTGAATCACAGAAATCTCACTCTCTGTTAACGACTTTGCGATTGCTGTCTTGAAACCGTTGAAAAGCCATTTCTCCGGATCAACTGGCGGAGGATTGCCGTCCTCAACCGATTGGATCACGTCGACAAATCCGTCCAGAAGCGCCTGCCTATCGCGCTCCGTGACGTTGATATAAAACGCGCGAATATCGGGATTCTTTGCGTACTGGTCCGCAGTCATATTCCATCCAACCTTCGACGCGTTGACGTACAGGATGACGTAATGGTCGACGTTGTACATTAGCGAATAGGCGATACATTGTTTAACGTGGTCATCCTTCGGACCTTTCATCGAGTACGATGACGTCTGCGCTGCGGTAGTTTGTTTACTTTTCACTTCGAGTCCGACGCGGAGGATTTCGCCGTCTTCCGATCGGTAAAGCATGATTCCGTCACACGTGCCATATAGCGCGAATTGCTTACCGTTATGCTCGATGATGTGCGATCTCTTCGCGAAGTCCTCAAGCATCGGTTCGCCGAGTTCGTTCCGTTCGAATCGGAAAATTGGCTCCGTACCTTGCGTCTTACTGGCGATATGCTTTTCGATAAACAGTAAATCGCGCTGAATAGAGTCACCGATAGCCGTTCCGAAACGGGTCCATCGTCCTTGGTGCGGAGGTTGTACGCGTTTATCTTTCGTTGACTTTCGTACCTTTTCGTATAACTCGCGTTTACAACTTCCCGCAGACGACGGTGAGAAGTACGGCATGTTACGCGGCGGCCACACCTTTCGGTTACGATCCGATTGGATATCTGCGTACCAGCGGTGAATCTGTGCATCTAGCGCGTCATCGTATACTTCGGATGACGCGTGCCAATCGTCTAGCATCGCGAGAAAATCGGATATGATACGCTCGCCTAATTCGGCTGATTGCGTTTCTTGCGTTTTATCTCGTAGCATTTGCGCGCCTGTTCGTGTGGTTAACGTGATACGACCGCCTCCTTCGTAATCGTCTTCACAATCGCATTATGCGGCGTAAACTTTAACGGACGTTCCTCCGAATCGATCACGACGTTCCTCCGAATCGATCACGACGTTTCGATACGATGTCCCATTAACCTCCGCCATCTCACGCAGCTTAACGAATACCTTAACCGTTGCCCCCACGTCATTCATCGCGCGATGATGTCCGTACAATTCGATGCCGTGACGAGTGCATACGTCGACCAGCTTCGCGGACTCATTCGGCTCAACTAACCGAGATAATGCGCGAGTACAGACGAATTGTTCCGGCTCGAATACTCGCGAGATAAACGAAAGGTCAAACGGTGCGTTGTGCGCAACTAATGTCGTATCCCACGCGAATGCTTCCAACGATGCTAACGCATCCCACTCTCTCGGCGCTCCCGTTAAGTCTTCCGACTTGATTCCGGTGAGTTCCGTAATCTCCGTTGGAATCTCGGCTCCCTCCGGCAGTCTAACGAAAGTGTGAAACCGTCCGTATTCGCGAATCCCATCCGTTCTGATTGCGGCGATTTCAGTGATATAGTCGTTTTCGTGGTCGAGTCCGGTCGTTTCGATATCAATTACCGTGAAGATTTCGGTCATATTTACGCAGACCTCCCTAAGACGTATATAATCGCGACTACTTCTTTTGGTACAACTTCCGCAAAGGAATACGAAAAGTCTCCGCCTTCTTGCATTTCCGTCGCAGGTTTTTCGTTCCAAACACGGAAGTAAGCGACTTTTCCGTCAGCTTGCGTTACTTTAGTTACGACCATCTTTGTCGTAGTCCATCGAGTGCCTGCACCGTGTTCTTCGTGCACATCCTCGACTTCGTAACCTTCCGGCTGATAGGCGTCAATGATTTCATCGATTGTTTTCCAATTATCGTCGCCAACTTTCGGCCAAGCTTTTGCGTCAACCTTCGCTTCCAACTCTCGCAGCTTTTCGATCACGTTATTTCCGCTCATATTCCGCCAACTCCTTCGCAATGATTTCGTTAATTACCTTTCCGGCAACATCACCGTGAATATCCGCATGCATCAACGCAAACGAGAACGTATCTGGCGTTTGGTTACATTCAACGCAGCGAACGACGTACTTACGGATATCTTCGGTGAGGCGATCCGGTACGTAAAGTTCGTTGCGCGATTCGTCGAGAATCATTTCGATTTGCATCGTCAACCTATACGACCTCCCTATTCGCGAACCATTCGTCGGGTCTTACCTCCTGCATCCAACGAGGTTCGATTACTGTGTCGCACTCTAACGGACAGACGAACGTAGCTGTATTCGTCATAATATCGGTGTACAGCGTTATGGTTTCTTCCGTAACTTGGTCTATCGGAGCCGCGTGTTTTTGTTCGTCATGTAGCGTGAGGGTAAATTCCCATCCGCGAGCCAAAGTTAGCTCATAGTAACTGCGGATCATGCACAGTTTAAGAACATTCGCTCCTGTTCCTTGAATCTCGTGGTTAAACGCCGCCCTCTCGTCACGTCCAGTTAAGCGAATGAGTTGCCAGAACTCTGTACGTAACTCTTGCGGTAGCTTGCGCGACTTCTTTCCGAGATCGGAATCGTTCTTATCTCGGATTCCTGCGCGCTTCATTAGAACGCATAGGCGCTGCCAATTCCGCCGATATTCAGGAAATCTACGCTTCTGGCCCCATAACGTCGCCGTCCACCCATGTTTACGTAAATGTTCGAACGAGGCGTTTACCATCGTACTGAACCCGGGAAGTATCTCGTCAAATTTGGCGTACGCTCTCTTAGCGGACACTTCCGTTATGCCGCGCTTAATCGCAGTCTTCACGAACTGATCTTCTGCTTGTCCGTACCCTTTCGCAAGGAACATATCTTTCGTCAACTTTCGATATGCAATCGTGGTCAGTCCGTCCTTATACGCTTTTTCAAAGCATAATTCGCGATTAACTTCGAACATGATTGCGGCAAATTCTACGTATGGATCGAGCCCCTTTCGGTACATCTCCGCGAATGTTTCGTCACCATGTTCGGTCGCCATTTTATGCGCCTGGATACGTGGCTCAATAGAGCTTAAGTCGCTACCTACGAACAAGTGATCCGGCGGAGGTATGAACATATTACGTACACGTTCGCCCTCTTTAGTACGAGACGGTATATTCTGAACATTCGTACCCTTTGCGACTGACTTTTCCGGACAATCTACCAGTCTGCGCATGATATCTAGATAATTTACGTCATTTACGTCACCTGAACGCAAATCATTCGGCTTACCCGTATAACCTTTCGAAGAGTATCGCCCAGTCGAAACAGTGTCGAGCTGCGTATGAAGCCGTCCATCAACATCTAGAGCATTCGGAATCTTTTCGATATATGTTCCGAGTAGTTTTTCAAACATCGACACATTTGCGAGCGGTTTTAACGCCTCTTCCTCGGTAAAATAGCGATCTAATACGTCTTTAGATACTGCGCGTTCCCTCGATTTATCCTTTACAATTTGTTTCGTACGGTCTTCAATTCCGAGATGGTCGTAGATGAGATATCGCAGATGATTATCGTTCGTAAACGAAAACTCGGTTACAGATAGTGGAGCGTACTCCTCGATTGCCGGCGATAGTTTCTCCGCGCATAGTTCCGCGAGTCTTGCGACAGCATTTGTATATTTCTTTAGCGTCGTCTTGCCGGATAATTCGCATTCTGCGATAACGCCCCGTTGTTTCTGTTGCGCTTCATTATTTCGCTCAATCTTTTTACGTTGAGATTCGCACCAGTCCAGCACCTTCTTCGCATTGATAGTACGATCCATTTTGCGAATAAACTCAAGGTCATTAACGTTATATGCTTCCGTAACGTCAATTTGAGCTTGTGCGAGGCGCGGCCGTAACTCATCACCGAGTATACGTAGACCGTCGATATCGATTACGAAACCTGTCCGTTCGATATTAACGTTAACTTCCGTTAGATACTGCGATATCTCGAAAAAGGTGGTCGCAAGTTGGTCAGTCTTAACGAGATGGTCAATTTGCCAGCGTGTCAGCCACCATCCCTTAAGTACGTCCCATATCGCATAAATTCCGACGACTTCAATTGAATGCACCATAGGACTCTCATTCGCGAATAAATCCTCAAAAGTAGTATCAGGACAATCTACACCTATGACCGATTTGTATTTCGTAATCAGCGGTTTGAGTGAGTATGTTTCTTCGTTATCATTGAGTATCCGCTGCGCTGCTACCGAATCGTAGCGAATGCCTTGCGACTTTAATCCGTCATTAATCAAGATCGATAAATCGTACTCAGCGTTATGAAACGATTTAATGTGCGAGGGTAACTTCATGAACCGTTCAATTGCGCCTAACGCTTTCGAACGCGTACATTGTTTTTCGCCCGTTAAGTGCCCATATGCAACGTAGTATCCTTCGTTTAATAATGGAAGCCAGAACGAATATCCTCCGCTTAAATCAAGCATTTTATCAAGTCCGGAGGTTTCCGTATCCCATACCGTTAGTGACATTACTGCTGGGATTTCGATTCCTCTTTCCGATAATTTGCGCCTGATCAACGTATTGTCGAAAAGTCCGAATACCTTACGGAACCATACGTCCGATTGTTGCAAACGTACTTCCTCCCGCAAACGAGCGATCATCTGCGGAAGTTTTCCGTCATCTGTAACGATGTGAAAATTGCTCGGCTTATTTCGCAAGGTTTCCGAGATGCGACGTTGCCGCGCCGCACTCTCGGATTCACGTTGGACTTTCGTGCCCATCGATAATACCTCGCCTTTTGTTAACGTACCGCCCGATAACCTGCCTATAGTTCCGGTAAAATACGCCGCCTTCGCAATCTTAAATAACTCGCGTTCCTTATCGCCGAGCTTCATAGCTCCAACGCGGTCGAACGCTTCCTCTATCGTCTCCTTCGCCTTACTTCGCTTTTCCACCGCCTGTCTCACGGCTTCACGCGATTTATCCTCGGTTGGCGTACGGAGATTTAACGTAAGTTTTACCTCCATCGAGTCCCCTCCGATTAATCTACTATTAATGCCGTAAAAATTCCGTTGGTAATTGTGAGAACCGCCATCAAAAGCCCCCATAATACTTCGCCATTTAAGAAGAAATAGAACGCCGAAGCACCGCACCATCCCGATGCGAACGGAATGAATCTATTTGCGAATTTCTCCATTAGTTTACGCCTCCTACCGTTAGATTGACGACGGATTCGACTGGTGCGATTAGTTCACGCAAATCGTGTGAGAAAACCCTTCCTTTTGACTCAACGCGTAATTTACGGTAATCAGTATCGTAGACCAATTTGCCAATAGTACCGACCGGATGCCCGCCAACCGCCTTTAACGTTTTAACGATGTCTCCCTCTTTCCACTCTCCAACCTCACGCCCGATCGCCGTCCATTTCGCAGCTTCTTCGACTCTTGCGACTTCCTCCGCCGTCAGCTTTACGATTTGCGTAGGTAGTGCATAACCGTTAGGTAACGTACCACCTATAATTTCGACTCGTTTATTGCTCCATCCCATGGTGTACGGATTATTTACTTCATAAATTTCGCTATCGCAATACCCTTGTAATGGACGGATTCCACCCCCACTAATCAATCGCACCTTATCGCCTTTCCCGAAAGCGCTACGTGGATCTTGCGCTATAACCAATTGCGCCTGAGTCTCCGCAAGTTTCGTTTGCAATTCGGATACCTCACGTTCGAGGTCAGCGGTTGCATTCGGGATGCGTTCGACGAGAATACGTCCTTCTTTAATCGTCGGATAATAATTCGTTCCATTGACGTCACTCTTGAATGCGCCATCCCCAGCGAGATCAATGTGATGAATTTCGTACAACTTACCTCTCGTCATGTTGTTAATCGATTCTGTCGCGTAAACGAAATCTCCGACTTGCGGTTTGCGGTCGACTTTACGGTACTTCACGCCATCCTGTTCGATGATTTCTTCGGACCGGTCCGCAATTGGTTCGAGTACGACGTATTCGCGAAGGTAGATTAACTTTAGACCACCGTCAAGTCTTACTCTTACGTCACCACTACCGTCGCCGTCGACCGCATCAACGTTAAGCTCATCGCCTTCATTATCGGTAATTTGCGGATCGTTGTAGGAATCTACGCGAACGACGCTATAATATGCGCCTTCTGTTGCGTAATCTTCGGAGGTCCCTTCCAAGTCATCTACCCGAACAATATCGTCAACATGCGGAGTGCCCGTATAGCGCTCGTATTTCGCACCGTTATACTCGATTGCTTCGCTCGTCAAAACTACACCGTTTAATTTCGCCATTAATAAATTCCTCCTGTATCTTTTCGGATTTTAATTGGTTATTAGTTGGTGTTGCGTTGATACTTCGCATCTAATCGCGTCCATTTCGCGTCGATCAAGTCGGGCATCGCCCAATACTCGGTCTGTTCCGCGTTGGGTATCAAATAGACGCCATCTTCCGTCACACCCGCCAGGAAATCGCAATCTGTCCGCGAGTAAATTTGTCCGTTATTCTTACGAGCGCTTACTACGATTGCCCCGTCGCGGTCTTCTCGCACACGCGCCGTCTTTACTTGTACAGTAAAGTATTCACCGTTTCGTGGATCACGTACCGATAAGTCGTACACTTCCGATGCGATCGGCTTTGACACTTCGTACCCATTCGCGAGTAAAGCCAAGGCAACTCGCAGCTCCGAATGAGTCCCAATATTTGTCGACTCATTAGCCATCCGATACCTCCTTCGCGTCCATTTTCGGAACGGCGATGACGACTGCCGCCCCGAATGCGATTGTTGCGGTGATTACGTGACCTTGTGCGATTAAGAATCCGCCGGCCGCTGCAACCGCAAGGATTGACGCTGTTTCGAGTAAACGATACATTTACGTAGCTCCCTTCCCGTTAAAACGGTAACGAGTCGGGATCGATTTCGAGTCCGCTGTCGACAGGCGTTACGGCGTCTTTCGGAATCGATGCGCTCACGTTCGCACCGAGTACGGATTTGTCCAACTTCGCCTCGTCCGTAGCTTCTGCGAGAATCTTCGCGATATCGTCCACTTCGCGGAAGAACGCGAGTTCAGCGTAATTAATCGTTGATACGTCGAAAGCTTTCGCGGCTGCAATAATTGCTTCGTCCAGCTCACCGGATGACATCGAGTAAGACTTGCCGTCAGACGTTTTTCCGACTGATACTGCATCGCCTGCTAACGTATATCCTTTCTGGAACTTTTGCGCAGCCTTTTCGAGTTTGTCGTAATCGTCGATTAAGTTACTCGCGTGGAACTCTTTGAGATCAAGTACGCGCCATTCGTTGTATTCCGGATCGAACACCGGAACCATGAAGTAAAGCTTTCGTTTAGCACTCGCCGCGCACGATAGACATGTGGATTTATTCGGCTTTTCGTATTTCCCGAAGTCTGCGCCTACTTCGCGCGGTGAATTCAAGCACGTGTGTTTTCGCAGGAATGTCATCGTTCGACCGTTGGCGTACTTCGAATCCTCATGCGTAAAGTAGAAGTACCAGTTGTCCGGATTTGCGAGTAAAACGAACGTCTTCCCGTCCTTCAGCTCTTGGCCGAGTCGGACATATCGCGTAACGCCTTCCGGTAAATTCCCGTTACTTCCGCCATTTGCCGCTTGGTCACGACGTTCCTCACGTTGTTTCAGTTGATCGCGAATACTCATCCACATACCTCCGAAAGTTTATTCGAACTCGGGATTCCCGCGTCCGCTATACGGTACTAGTTGCTTATACTCGATTGTCACCGAGCGATCTAATACCGTATAGACGACGCAGACATAAGTCCGCGTTAGCCGCCTTATACGTAAGCAACGATACTTTTCGCAAGCGCCGCTTTATCTTTAATGATTCGCGTAAACTCCGTGTCCAATTGCGCGAAGTACTCGTTGATAGCGTTAATCCTCGCGAGGCACGCAAGCTTCGTACTTTCCTTCCGTGCGCGCTCCATCTTTAAATGGAGCTGCGCGATTTCAACGTTTAATTCCGCTTTTGCCAGGCGATGTTTCCGTTCAGTAACGGATTCTAAACGTTCAGCTTTGCGTAGTTCACGAAAGGCTATCGTCTCGATCTTTCGCTTCAAATCATTCACGGAGTGGTTCCGCGGATGTACCGTAATTACGTGATCATTGTCCGGTTCGAGAATAAACGCAATTCGTTGGAATCCGAACAATCTTCGCGGCTTCAGCTCGTCTGATACGATATTCGCGATGAATTTCGCCTTACGTAAGTTACTCCGAATCCATTCGTCAGCCAGTTTCCGATTGACGCGAAAGTCCTTGACTGCTTCGTCGCAAGCGTGATGGCTTACGGTAATTTTTCCGCTAAATGTCGTATTCATATCGCATCCACCTCCGTCAACCTAACCGCACGCAGCCGATTGGCTTGCGGACGATCATGTCGGCAGGATCTTCGTATGCGAGGTAGCCGCCGTGGTATTCGTAGAATGTGCGATACTTTTTCGCGAGTTTATCGTTAATTTTCGTTGAGTTTACGTTTGACTTTCGCTTATTTACACGTGGCATATCGTTCGACCTCCGTAATTTTTCGTGAATTTCCGTATTTTAACGTATAAAACTCCGTACTTTCGTTGACAACGGTTATCATCGTATGTTATTTTATAGAAGTAATCGAAATGATTACGAAATTTAAGCGCATTTAAATAAGCCTTCGCAATGTGCGTTTTTCGCAAATTTTCGAGTGCTATCTATATTGAAATACCGTGCGTAGTTTGTTATCATAACGTTTTAGGATACGGAAGAGACTCGGTGCCTAGGCGCCTCTCCCGTTCCTATATGTTAAGCGTAGAGGTAGTCGCGATAGTCTCCGAAACGATTGCCGTCGAATCGGCGAGCTAGTGACTCAATTTTCCGCTTAACGCGCTTGTGTTCGATTCCTAGCAGTTTGCCGACCGCTAGATAAGAATCGTTGACAAGATAGAGCTTTACAATTTCACAAGTTAAGTCGTCGACATCGGCGACTAGATGGGAGAGCAGTTCGCGCTGCTCTTTTGTCTTTTCTGACAAAATGAACCCCGTTGTAGTATTCTCATCCACTACTTCCAAGAAAGTTGCCGCTTCCTCTTCCGTTTTTGAGTAATACTCTAACTTCCTTCGTCTAGATCGTTTTCTCAGTAAATCATACTTCCCTTTGGTAATTGAGCTAAATAGTAAATTCTCAAAGTGGCCAATCTCTTTTTTATACGTACTTAGTAGCTTTAGCATTTTATCTTCATACATAGCTTGTACATCATGGTGGTTTGTAGAAGTAAACCTAACATCATACTCGATTGATTTTCTCCAGCGAACACTTACGTATTCATAAATAATTTCAAATACAGATTGTTGATTTACTTCTTGATAGTTGACCACTAAGTTGTCCAACTCTTCTTTTGTCATAAAACCTCTCCTATTCATACTGTGATGATTAATCCCTACATAATGTTATTCGTATGAATTTCAATGATTGGGCATTTGTTCATAAATTAATTTAATTCTTTTTTTCGCCCTCCATTTCTGGTATGTTATATAGGTTGGAGGTTAGAACTATGGACATCGTAATTGAGCGATGTCACCTCTACGATATCATCTATTCGCGCGGGCTTACTCCGCAGCAGTTTGCAGAGAAAGTCGGAACGAGTAAGTCGCAATTAAGCGAGTACAACAGTGGAAACGTTAAACTCGGGATGAAAAATGCTCTTATGTATTCACACGTGTTGAAATGTAGCGTAAACGACTTTTACACGTACCGCGTTATCACTGACTCGTAGAGTTGACGGGTGAGGATTGCCGTCCTCATCTGTCTTATAGTTCGGTCTTCTCTAAACTTTTGTATACACAGACATTACCATGTAAATTATTTCATAGCTACCCGAAAAGATTCCCTCACCTGTTTCCTGTTGCCATACATTTCATTAATTGTAAGTTTACATCCGACATCGCTCGGATCTTTCCGTCCTTCCGGATACTCCACGTGTCGCACGTCAACGTACGCAGTCAATTCCGCGGTAACTTTATCGCGAAGCTCAACGCCTGCCCCACCGTCATTATCGTGAAATATCGTCAACTCTTCGATCCCACTCCGTATTATCAAATCGCGCTTCTCCGTATTGAATATCGCCCCGCCGACAGCCGCCGTAGGTATCCCGCAAGTTGCCAGATATAACGCATCGATAGGAGCCTCAACGAGTGCTGCACGTTTAACCTTCCGTTTATAAATGACGTCGATTCCGAATAACATCGATCGTATCGGCCAGCCTCCGTCATGATACCAGAAGACCTTCGAATTGACGGAACGGTACAATACGTTGCATAAACGTCCGTTCGCGTCGAACCACGGAATAGCAACCGCCTGTCTCACGCGATCGAATCCGACCTGGTAGTAACGTTGAACAACATCGGAAATCCCACGTCGTTCTAAATACGGATGGCGATACGCAAACTCTTCGAGTATACGCTTGTCCAACGGCTTAAGTACGGATTCGATCGTCAGCTTCGGTGGATTAAACGTTAGTTCCTCTTCGCTGGACCATTCGGTCGCGTAGGTATAACGTAGATACTCGCGCGTTTCCTCTTCCGTTTCGTTTCGGAGGAATGCAAGTAGCTTCGTAAAGCTTCCGCGACGCCATTCGTCGTCTACCGCTCCACTATCGCCCCAATCGCCAGCTCTTGCGTTGAATCGCGGATTATCTTCGAGCCATACGTAAAAGCTTGCGCTAGAGTCGCCGGAACGCATGGGTGAGCTTGATGTGAGCTTGTCCGCGGACCAGTTAGGCTTGATCCAGTGATATCGTGAGAGCTCCAATAAAATAGAATCAGTTTGAATCATCTTCTTCACCTCTAATTGATCGAAGCCTTACTTCGTAGAAATCATTTAGTTCTTCCGCCAGGAGTTTCGCTTGACTGTACGACAGTTTATCTTTTCCATTTAAGATAAGTCCGAAAATACCTTCCTTTAGTGCCACATTCCCTAACCTCGGTATCTCATATGTCACATGCTTCTCTTTTACATGAGAATTAGGGGGTACGAGGTCTAGATCATCTATCAGCAAATCAAAAAACGTGCTAAGAACCTCGGAAGTTTCCTCTTTTGAAAGATGAAACGATCTTATAATTTTATCCAAGGTATCTTTAGGTGGAAGGGTTTCGCCCCTTTCAATCTTACTTAGATAAGAATGACTGAGTCCAGTGATCGCAGCAAAACTGCGCAATGAGAGTTTAAAGTTATTCCTGTGTTTCCTAATTAGCATACCTAATTCGCTATACATTTCGTGTCCTCCAAATATTACGTACTTCGGTTCACGGTTATAATACAACAAAATGTAATCATTGTAAATACAATTTTTGAGTCATTATTATTATACATCAAAAACAAACATTAAACTGTGCTTCTTGATCGCTCTCAGCCTCTCGCACAATCCCGTAATTCGGTAAGTACACGATTTCCACTTCGGTATCTTCGCCGCCATCGCGCCCCTTGCCTAGCGAAATGATTCCGCGACCTTCGTCACTTAACGAGTCGACTCCGAGAACAACCGCAGCATCCTGAAGCACCTGCTTCGTCTTCATTATTTCAGCGCGTTTTGGCGGCGTTAATTCACGTTTACCCTCATCATCGCGATCATCTTTAACCTCGTCGGCTTGTGTAATAACGTGCATCACCACGCCGTATTTACCCGCGAGTCGACGGAGTTTCATCGAAGTAGCTGCGGCATCTCCGCCCGTAGTCTTCGACGTATTCTTTTCGTAGTCGAGATAGTAGAACGGGTCTATAACGACAACGTCCGCTTTAGTCGCGATAATATCCGCTTCCAGCGCTCTCAACGAACGATCGGTGAAATCTTCGTGATCGACCGCACGGAGATATATGTTACCCGCGAGTGTGTCGTTGAGATTGCCTAGAAATGAATATAATCCCTCTTCGAATTCTTCCGGCAATTTACCGAGGAGCAACGCTTTATTTTCGAAACCTGCCGCGAATATCTGTCCGTTAATCTCCGCCTGGACTAAGTTATCGCGAGCGGATAACGAGGAGTATGCACGCGCCATCCATTGAAATTCCGGCATTTCCATCGACCAAACGAGTACATTCGCGCCTTGAGTCGCAGGTTCGAGCGCTCCATCTTCCATTACACACACAGATTTACCGCGACCTGAACGCCCATACCACGTATACATATTCCCGCCGACATACGGACCAATTGCGCGAAGTACCGATATGAACTTCGATGACCACGTTCGGAATGACTCGCCGTCCTTGCGTTTTTGATACTCATGTAGGAATGCTTCGGCGTCCTTTTTTATGTCCGTTCCCACCACATCACGAACACTAGTTCTCATTATAATACCTTCCAGATGTTTCTTCAACGTTTCGACCGCGGTAATTCCGTCATTTCCTTCGAAAATTTTTGCGTAATTCTCTTCGATGTATGTTTTCGCCTGTACCTTCGCTGACATCGACTTGATGTTCTTCGTCATATACTCGAACGAATCCGTCACATCCGGAATGTACACAATCTCCGGATTCTCCGCAACGAACGTCGCATATGACGGGGCTTGTCCGCTATTTTGCTCAGCATATGCGCGGATAAATCGTGATGCTTTACGTTCTACCTGCGTTGGGAAATCGGAATCCACAATGTTAAATCGGATGAACGCCTGGACGTCGTTGTCGTCGATTATTCGCGATAGGAACTGCTCTCCGTAGTTTGCCACTGTTTTCCTCCTCTGCGTTTAACAGTATCACCACAAGATATTTGAGGTCAATACAAAAACTCAATATATAGACAAAAAGTGTTGAGTAAAAAGTGATACATCTACTATATGTTGATTTTCCACTGAAACATTAAGTGCGTGTTGTAATTAAAAGTATGCGCTCAGCTTAAAAATTCAGCAAACTTGAAAACTTGAAAATGAATTATTTTCATAAAAATAAACGTTGTGCAGAAACTTCAACATTTTGTGTAGTTTATTTCACATAAAGTACACTTATTTCGCTTAAAAGTAGGATTTTTTCGCTTTTTACAACCGCCCGTTTTCAGTTCCTTAACTTGATATCTCTCTCATTCTTCGATTTTCTACCGATTTCTAACTATTTCAATTCATCCTAGCCCGCGTTTACTCTCGCCGCCAAACGGTATCGTCATCGTCTTATTACGGACGCGGTCCATCAATCGCGAATCGTAAGTCGTTCGCAATTCTTCGATAGTTACGTTCGAAGTGTAAATCGATAATAGTCCGTTAGCATCGCGATAGTTAATAATCGAATGTAAATCGCCGCGGAATCCGTCTTTACAGTCACGTACGCCGATGTCATCCATAACGACAAATGGCGTCGTCTTCGCGAGTTTCATACGTCGATAGTATTCGCGTGATGCTGGCTCCGCGACATCATCCGGTATTTTCGGACGGTTGAACTCGTTGTACAACTCTTGCCATTCGTTAACATCGAAAAAGTAGCCGGGACGTTCTAACGGTCGCTGTCCGCGTTGGACGGAACCTACGTAATGAACGATAATCCACTCGTGTAACAGCGCGATAGCCGTCGCTGTCTTCCCCGTTCCAGGAGATAACGAGTATAGATACATCGACTTTATGCGTTCAGCTTTCGGATCGAATTGGCGCGAGAACGTCGAAACATACGTATCTTCTAATAATCGATATGCTCCGGCTTGCTCTTCGCGTGCTGGCGAGGTTGCTAATGTAATGCTGCGGTACTCACTCGGAATGTTCGCTGCGCCTACGCGCCCACCATCGCCTGAGTATCCATGCATTGCGATAAAACTGCCGCACAGTCGCGTACATTGTTCGGTATCCGCGAGTTTACATACGCGCGATAATATACAGTTTGATGCGTTACTTATGGCGATCCACCTCGTCTCTATCGCGAACCTCTTCGCTAACTTCGTACGATTCGAGCTGCGCTTCCCATTCGTCAATCGTGCGCTGAATTTTATCGTATTGATCGTCGCTCATTTCACACAGTACCCATTTCGAAGTGACAATTGCGAAATACTCTGCGATTTTCTCCGCGCAATAATCCCGTTCAGCTTGCGTTATTGACTGTCGCAATCTCCCACGCTCCTTCCCGTTCTTCTTTCGTGATGTCAGCAGATGAGTACGCAGCGCATCCGTTGCTAATCCAGATTGGCGCGAGTATGGACGGAGTATATCGTTCACCGACGCGGGATACGATTGTGCTTCCGTTTGCCGCTGCGTTAATTGCTTCGAGTAAGGTCATTACGAGCCTCCCGTTTTCCGCCCCGTCCGTTGCCGCGAACGAGGCAGTTGATTTGTTCGAGGTAATTCCGTTGCCTATTCGGAACTATGCACATCGCATTGATCCCCGCGTAACTACCTCGCAAAAGTCGGTGTGTTCGTAAAACATAATGTATTTGTAATTACGGGGCTTTCCTTGCGAGCTAGGTTTATCTATTTTATAGAGAGTGGTTTGCCTGACTCCCACATCCTTATTAGATACAAATGCAACTTCTTCTGTATCCAAATCGACCGCAGCTAGGATGTCATAATCATTGTTTGTGTACTTTCTATTCTTTGCGCTAGGTCTTCTTGTTTCTACGGGAAGACTCCCATTTACGGAATGAGATCCTTTGACTTGTATCTTGTATAACCTACCTTCGTATTCCGCTATTAAATCGATTATTCCATTCTCAATTGACGGTATAAACGGATTTACTCCCGCCTTAATTAATCGTTGTTCAACCAACTTTTCTGCCCATGCACCTTTTCGAGTCGGACTTTCTATGTCAATCACCTCTCCCGTTACAACAACTTCGCCAACTCCGCAAAGTCCACCGTAATGTCCTTCGTCTGCTCATCGCGCTTAATCTCCGCTTTTAATCGCGGAATAATCGTATTAATCCGGTAGCTAATCACGAATCCAGCGGTCAACAACGGGTATTCCCTCGTCGGCCTATATTCGCGAAAGCAATCGTCGAACGCACGCTTGAGTAATTCCGCACCGTGTTCGGATAGCGCACGTTTGATTACGCCTTGTTCAAATCCGTAATTCCTCATCGGAAGATATGATTCGATTCCGAATAATTCGCGATTCATGTCCGCGAAGTACGCTTGCACCGTTAGCACATTCCATTGGTCATACGGCAGATTGCGCCAATCTTTTCGTTGTTCGGCTGTTATTTTTATTCGAGACATTCGTGATGCTCCTCCTTTTCCTCCGATTATTAGCTTGTACAGTTGGGGTTGCCCACCTGCAATTCGAAAGATAATACCCGGCACTGTTGTCAATTCTATCAATCGTGGTCCTTGACTCTCCGTGAATTGCTACGTGTTTTTCGTACGACTCATACATATCATCCTTGAAATATTGAAACGTTTCCCATCGTTCACTTACACTAATCCCACGCCCTCCATAGTTACCGTAATGGAAGCAGTTTTCATTCCTACATCTTTTTAAAACACCTGCCCAGATTTCGTAGAAGCGAGTACCATACATACCGTGTTTAATTAACAACTCGTCTCGTAGACACCCACAAGAGTTTGATGCACCACTTCTTAATGTATCTCCCCGAACTGCTTTTATATTTCCACATTCACACCTACAGACCCACTTTAGCCTGCCGTTGCTGTTAGTTGCTCTGCTTAAAATTGTCCATCTCCCAAAGACTTTTCCAGTTAAATCAATCGCTTTATTTGCGGGAATCACCTCCTACAGACAGCGCCCCTCTCGCAATAACGTAGCATTGATCGAGTTCATACGCAATTCCGTCCGCCTTACTTACTTCGATAATTTCCGTTAGCGCTTCGTGTAGTATTTCAATTTCCTCGCATTGCTCCGCAATTAACTCCGCAGCTCTTTCATGCGAGACAAATCCTTTTCCGCAGCATTTCGGACAATCGTCGCCTTCGCCAAATTCGTTAAACGGCGGAACCTCACCGTTTTGACAATCGTTACATACGGGACCATCAAGCGCCATCGTTAATTCGCATTGGAGTCGTTCAACCTCCGCCTCTGCAACGATTGCCCTCCGAATTGCTTCCGGCCAGCCTTGTCGGGCTTCGACGATGAACGTCGCATCGACCGCGTGTTCTAACGTTGCCGCGAGAACATAGTCGTCCGCATCCAATACGTAAAATCCATCCGTTGTATCTGCGATATTCCAAGGACCAGAAGTCGCCGCGTCACATATCGCAAGGTCAGCGTGTAGGTCACGTTTCTTTTCCGTCGTCGTGCTCATCGTATTTCCTCGCCTCCATTTTCGTCAATTTTATCGGTTAACTTTTTTCGCGTTGTGGTGCGGAGTTTACTGGTTAACTTAGTTAACTGGCGTTTATGTGCGAAAATAATTTCCTAACGTTCTAACTTTCGTCACATTTGGCGGCAGTTACTACGCGTTCACCCCTTCGATTTGGATTCCGAGTGTGTCGAGTGTGAAACGGATTCCTTTCGCGTAAATTCTGTCTAGCATATCAGTAGGCGAACCTCCAGTATTAAACGCGTTACTTTCGTATTCTTCACGAATCCTTCCCTTCCGTCGCTCATACGTCAGTTCTCGTTCATATCCGTTGACTAACGCGGCAATCAGCGTATCGAACGTGATTGTACGTATTGCTATAATCGCAGAATGTTCGTTATTCGATAGAACTTTTTCGACTATCTCCCCGTTTGTGTACGGCGGTCGGAAAATCTTCGGGTCCTTTAGTAGTTCGATAGCGTCCGCGACCTCATTCGGAATTGTCGGCTTGTTCATACGGATTCCTCCTCGTTATTTTCGAATTGCTTTCCGTAATACTCGATTATGTCGTTGACTGTTTGGAGTTGCCCGTTCATACGTTTCCTCTATTCGTTTTGATTATAGGATTGATAGCTTCGGTTGACGAACGTCGAATTCGGCTATTTTAAAATCCGGATCATATGAATTTACTGGGAAAATTTCGAAATATAACGCATCTGTGTATAACTACGTTTATTATCGTTCATTACAGTTAACTAAAACCGTTAGATGAATTCCCAGCTAACCAAACGTAGTGAACTCTTGAAAGCTCATTAATGCTTGCTATTTCGTAGAATCTGGTAATTTCGCGATGAGAGCTGCGAGACATATCGCCTCTGGGAACGTTGGTTTTTGTGTCATTGCAAGCACCGTCCCGTCATTACTATTGTTTATACGCACTCCGTATGTGGTAACCGTTCCAGGAATACGCGCGGCTTCTACATATGGATGACACTCAAACACCTTCCACGCTGCGGAAATGTCCGTTGTGTAGTTTGGCAATTTGCGGACATCGCCGCCGCTAATGACGAAAAAATGATCACCTGGAAAACTTTCCGCAAATGGGCAACCGACGCCGTTATCGACACGTTGCTCAAAAACTACTTCCGCTACCCATGCGTCACGTTCACGCGGAGACATTCCGTCCCACTTTTCGATGATTTGTTTGCGATTCATTCGGATTCCTCCCCTTCGTATGCAAGTACCGTTTCGAGTACGGTTGATGCTTCGTCATCTTTTTCTATGCGTTCGCAAAGCCGCGCCTCGACTTGGAAAGTCGGCTCCGTACATTTTCCGCAATCCAAATGCGCCAATTTGTCTGGCAGTTTCAGATACAATACTCCGGAGTAGAAATCCTGCCCGATGCAACGAAACGATTTCCTACCGATTACCTTTACGAGATAGCCGCGATAATCCTCCATCAAAACGTTCCCTCCTTCGTCGTAGTTTTATCGCGATTCATCCCCATGTTCGATGCACCTCCGCAATGTGTTCGAATCCATCATAATCCTTAATTTCGATATCGACGCCGTCTGGTACTTCGAAAATCTGTAGGTTTCCGCACCTTCCGCTTGCCGCCTCACCGAGTATTTCGATCGCTTCGATTATGTCGGGATGAGTTCGTAATTTAATAGCCTCCCTATCGCCAACGAATGAGTATCGCGAGAAACCGTACGAACAGTCACCGCTATCTACGATACTTGCATTAGGGTCTTCGCAATAGCCGTCTTCGTCGTACGTTGTTAGCGTCCACCCTTTCGAAATAAGAAGCTTAAACAACGCATCTGACGGACTAAATCCGCCGTAACATCTGTTTATCGCGACCTTCATTCCGATTCCTCCTTCGTTTGTGCAATCGACTGCGGTTTTACCGAATCTGGACGGTGGATTTGCGATTCCACTCCGTCGGTAATCGTTTTGGACGTCCGATTGATAACGTCGATAAATTCCCGTAAATCCTCCGCGTCCGACTGCGCTGCTATTCGCATGGTTACGTTGACCACCGCAGCGCTAAGCCCCTTCGCCGTGAATCCGTAGAATCCGATATCGCGCCACTCTTCGCGAATAGATGGATCGGCTCCATTTGCGGCAAGCTTCGTCCAATTCGGTGATTTCGTCGGATCGACCGTTCTCCGCTCCTGAAGGATGAATTGGGAGCCATCGGAGGTCAATCGGTAGTCTTGCGTTAATGATACGTTTAATTTCGTTTGCTTATCGTTAGACATTCGGCATTGCTCCTTTACGTAATTTTGACGGTGAATTAGGCGTCTTCATCTTCGTAGGACTAAATAGTCCAACTCGGGATGAAACGAGCTAATTCCGCGGTGAGATTAAGCGAGAATCAGTCGTTGATGCCTTCAATAATCTGTCCGGTTGCTGCGAGTGTTTCGCTAACTCCCGCACGCCATCCGCTGTTATATACACCGAGGTCATGTACTCGACGGAACGTATAAGTTTCGCGAAGAATATCAACGGGAGACTTCTCGACGTCCCATCCGTTAGTGAGTGCGGCGGCCATCGTTAAGACGTCGATGGAGTTTAGCGGAGCGAACTCATTACCCCATTCGTCACAACCCCAACTGTGAAGGCTTAACGTACGTTCCTTACCGTGGCATTCAATCGCTTGCGTTAAAGCAGCAGACTGTTCGTGTGTTAACGTTGGTTTCGTGGGCATTGCGATTCCTCCTCGTGATTTTAACGTAAGATTTACGGTAAATTAGCGTGTTTCATCGTTAAGTGGACGGATTATATTGCCGCGATGATGGACGGCTAATATGACGGTGATTCTGCGTGATAGATAGCGTAAATGAACGTAGGTGACGATACTTGCGTTTTCTTACGTTGGAAAGACTATCGGACTATCGTCCTCAACCTTCGTGTTCTTCCGAACACTCGGTACTTATTACTCGCGAATAATAGATATTACATACCTACACCTTCGCGAAGAATTTAGATGAAATATTTGTCTTTGTAACTAATCAGCCGCGAGGAATAGCGGTCTTCTATTCCGATGCGTAATGTTTTATCTAGTTCTTAAATGGCTATAGTTAAAGACTGGTTCTAGTTAGTGCCATGATTACCAAGTCGGTGATTACCATGTACGCGTACTTGTACATGGAGATACTGTGCTTTTTTATAATTACCTCTAATTCTTTGCGTTTTTGCTTTGTTCAGTTTAGGTTGATGAAGTTGAATGGCGTAACTTTCGTAAATCTCTTGGTTACCGATGTTGTTCTCAAAGAAACCGTAAACTCGATTAATTTTTCCAGAATGACTACTCGTCGATGCCTCGTTACCTGAGAGGTGCGTTGAAATCCTTTGATTCATATTAATTGAACGTCCGATATAGACGGGACCTTCTTCTGTACAAAGAAAGTAAACGCCACCTCTCTTCCAAGGGATGACTGCGGCCATCATTTTATACAACCGATCATAGATTGCTTTATCATTTCCTGAAGGCGCACTCTCACCCTCCACCTGGATGTCAAAATCCATTTTAGGTAATTCAATCGTTATCACGGAATCACTCCTCCTTTAAAGGTTGGGGTACTGCATCAAAAATTGCGAGTTGACTAATAGGCAGTACCGTGTATCTAGTACTTTCCCATCGTCCGTTATGTTCATCGCGTTTTCGAATCGTCCGTATGACAGGATGGCCCTGCCATCGGTAATCCGAAAGGCTCCGAACGTACTTATTCGCGGTCTGTCGGTTGACTCCGAGAAATTGTGCGATCTGCTCTTGCGTTGGGTAACACTCCCCTCGCTCATTCATAAACGAAGCGATTACGCAAAGCGTCGTCCAGTTCTGCGCTCCCATATCCGCGATGAGTCCGGCTTTCGCGGCGTCAACGTACATCTTAACGAAGATTCGCGTTTCGGTGACGCCAGATGTGACGGAGTATTCCGTTTGCGATTCGATGCTGACGAGCTTATCGATGAGTTATCGCCTCCTTACTTACGTATGCACAATTAATCGGTAAATTGGGACACCGATTGCGAAAAAACTTTCGAGCCGCTTACTTTACTATTCGCACGACATTAGTCAGTTGGGCATTTACCAAAAATAAAAAAGTAAAATTTATCTTAAGACATGCCTACATACGAGAAGTCTGATATACTATTTTTACTGCCACAATTTGTAACTTAAAATTTAGAATTAGGGGTCGATGAAGAAATGAAGAAGTCTGCAATTTTTCTATACCTTTTATCAGTAGGAATGGTCATTTTCGGTTTCATAACAATGTATGTTTACGGGGACTATGACGCAGAAAAGCTGTATGATCGTGGAAGTAAGTTTGGGCACATTGTTGGAGGAGACGCATACAATTACATAATCATAGGTATTAGGGGCGTCGGTTGGATCATCGCTGGGTTTATTGCGGCAATGATGGCCACCGCAATTGTTATCGTAGATGTTATTCGCGAAGTAGTGCATTCAACTAATAGCGCAAGTGATCGAAGTTGGAGAGTTTCCCGCGATATGGTTGAGAAACTAGACCAAGTAACTGTCGAGAAGTAAAAGACAGCAGTAAGTGCCCGTTGGAAACACCTGCGGGCTTCTATTATGCATTTTTAAAAGGAGATACCCTTATGAAAAAGTTTAATTTTGGAGTATTTTTATTTCTTACTATTATTCTACTTGTAGGGTGTAATGAAAAGGAAGTACAAGATTCTCCCGTAGAAAAAATGGACACTGTGATTATAAATTACCAAGAGAAGCACGGAGTCAACTTGAGGGCGGGAGACGTCCAATACGATTTGGGAAGCATGTTAGATAGGGATTTTGTAATTGGTGGTAGGGCCAAGCTGTGCGATTATTACGGGTATGGTTTTACACAATTCGAAGATAAATTCTACTGTGTTGATGTGGAACAACTAGACGGCAAGGGAAGTTGGTACCTATACTTCGATCGTGAAAAAGATAGGGAATTTTACAGCGATCTAATAGCGTCAAAAGGTATGATAGTTGTCGCAACTGCATTTGTCCCAGGAAGTATTTTTAAACATGAACAAGGTAGGTTAGCCGCTGCTGTATCCCCTGTTTGGAGTGAGTTAATAGAGAACCTATAGGATATTTCCTGTAGGTTTTTATTTTGGAAAAAACCGAACATTAACTCGTTAATTAATTACTTCATTCGGTATTTAACAAAATAAAAACGCCCATCCCCCGATGTTTATCGGTCTGAATAGACGCATATTTATACATATTCAATTATAAAAGATGCATAAATACAATTGTGTCGGACCTCGCGTTACTTGCGTTACATCAAGGTTTGCGCTATTCTAACGTTAGATTAACGCGCGATAGGAAAACGCATGGAACGGAGGTGTAATATGTAGGTTTATCGGAATGTTCTCGAAAAGTTTATCGGAACGTTTTCGCCGGACGCCGATAAGTTTCCGAGAACACTCGTTTGGTTGAACGCCCAAAACCCTCGTCCCACTTACGTTCAGCTAACCTTATGCTCGATTCTAAGCTTATCAGCGACCATCGCTATAAACTCGGAGTTCGTCGGTTTCGACTTACTAATATTAATCGTGTAGCCGAACAGACGGCTAATGCTGTCGATGTTGCCGCGTGTCCAAGCGACTTCGATCGCATGACGAATCGCACGCTCGACGCGAGATGGCGTTGTTTTGTATTTTTCCGCGATTGCTGGATAAAGCGTTTTCGTAATCGAACCAAGAATTTCGATATTGTTATACACCATTGTGATCGCTTCGCGCAAATACTGGTATCCTTTAATATGCGCTGGTACGCCGATCTCATGGATAATTGTCGTAATGTTGGCGTCAAGATTCTTTGTCTTAGCCATAGGTACAACATTGGACTTAATCATGCTGTTCATATAAGAAGATGAACCAGTCATTGAAGGTGTTGCTGCGGAGCCAGCTAGTTGACGAATACGATTCGCTAGCACATCCATATCAAACGGTTTCAAAATATAGTAAGAAGCACCAAGTTGTACAGCACGCTGTGTAATGCTCTCTTGCCCGAAAGCAGTCAGCATGATGATTTTAGGCTGTGGCGACAATTGTAGTTCTCTAAGGCGTTCCAACACACCAAGGCCGTCTAGATGAGGCATAATGATATCGAGAATAAGTACATCCGGTACCGTTCTCGTTTGCTCCAAAAATTGCAGCACCTCTTCACCGTTATAGGCTACTCCACTTACGGTCATGTCATCCTGTTCGGATAAGAAATCCGCCAATAAATTCGTGAACTCCCGATTGTCATCGGCCAATAAAACTTCAATTTTTTGCAACTTAATGATCCTCCCTTAACCCGTTTTGCAGCGTCTCGTCAGCATATCTCCAATTGTGACGTGAACATTTCGCTTACAAGTTATACTTATTCGACAAGGCCACAAGAATTCCTTCTGTCGAATAAGTTTTTTTCTTTCTTTTTTTAACAAAATCATTTATAATAATAAATTTGTTTATATTTCTACACCGTTCATGCTCATTCACGTCCAGTTCCTAACATTCGACAAGTGGTAAAAAAGATTCACGCCGGGACGTGAACCTTTTTCGTAGTCTTCCATTGAGATTGTGATAATACAACACCTGCATCCTGAAGCATCCATTCAATAAAGCATCCATAACCAGAGCTTGGATTGTTGACGAATACATGCGTTACCGCACCAATCAGCTTGTTATTTTGAATAATTGGGCTGCCTGACATACCTTGAACGATGCCACCTGTCTTTTGCAGAAGGCGTGGATCCGTTATTTTAATAACCATTCCTTTCGTTGCTGGAGCAGTCTGTCTTGTAACATGGACAATTTCAATTTTGAATCGTTCCACTTCCTGACCATTCACAACTGTCAACATTTCTGCTGGGCCTTCGCGAACTTCCTCATTGAATGCAATCGGAATGCCTTTTTTGAACAAGCTATGATCTGGATTGCTCTTCATCTTTCCAAATATGCCAAACGGCGTATTCCGTTCTACATTTCCAAGCACACGTCCTTCTTTTAAGAAATGAGCGCGTTTCTCACCTGGTTCTCCATTTTGGCTTTTTGATATCGAAGTAACATTTGATTGTAATATCTCACCACGACCTACTTCAATAGGTGTTTGTGTATCGAGATCCGTAATAACATGTCCCAATGCACCATAGACACCTTGATCAGGAGCATAGAACGTTAATGTGCCTACTCCTGCAGCTGAATCACGAATATACAATCCCAACCGCCATGTTTTATCTTCTGCATCATAGGCAGGGCGCAGCTCCGTATTCAGTAGTTGTCCATTACGTCGAACTTCCAGCTTTAACGGTTTCTTCGCTTCTCCTGCAGCCTTTACAAGCGCTCCGACTTGAGATAAATCTTGGATACGTTCTTCGTTGATGCGTACAATAAGATCACCTAATTTTACGCCTGCTTCTTCACCTGGAGAAACCTTACGATTGTCTTCAACTTGAACAAGATGGTGACCTACTACTAATATGCCGTTGGATTTAACCTTAACTCCAATCGTTTGACCACCAGGAATGACACGCAGATCAGGTACAACGTTTACCTTTAAGCTTCGAAGTGGAATGCGATTAAACAACTTCAGCTTCAGCTCAGCCTGTCCTACTTGCTTTGGCTGCAGCGCCAAGGGTTGATTCAGCGAAACATTCATTACTGATTCCTTATTACCATTCACTTGCAATATTTCTGGATGATCAATGGTAGCCTTAGCCATAACAGGCATAGACAAGTTCAAATGTTTCTGCTGACCTTCGAACAACCTCAACTGCTGCGGCCATGTGACATAAGCGCGAAACGAAGGTGTAGTACTGCCAGCACAAATAATGATTACAAGCATAAGACCTATTAGCCGTTTAACGTAAGGGGTCAAGGGGTCACACTCCTTTGTAGCAATTCGAAGCATACCGTCGATGGCAGCCCCTAATCAGTAACATTAAGTTAACCCTGACCCTTACCTTTTATGAGTGAAAATGATTCCTTAGCTTGATTTACGCACCTTTTTGTCGTTCAGCCAATTTAAGCATTTCTTGCGCATGATGTATCGTTTTCTCAGTAACTTCTACACCACCAAGCATACGAGCCAATTCCTGTATCCGACCTTCTTCATTTAGAGCTGTAACTCGTGTAGCAGTCCGTTCGTTTTCAACTTGTTTCTCAATATAATATTGATGATCGGCCATGCAAGCGACTTGTGGCAAATGAGTAATCGCAAATACCTGCCCGTTGGTAGCTACCTCGACCAATTTCTCTGCGATTGCTTGTGCTGCGCGTCCGCTAACACCTGTATCCACCTCATCAAAAATAAGAACCGGTATACGATCCAATTCCGAGAAGATTGCCTTTAAAGCAAGCATAATACGAGATAACTCACCGCCAGACGCAATCTTATGCAGTGGTCTAAGCGGCTCACCTGGATTCGGTGTAATAAGGAACTCAACATCATCCCAGCCATGCTGGGTCAATCTTGTGCCAATACCATCTACTTCTGGCCCGTTATTATCCTGCAGTCGTTCCATACGCACTCCCATACGAGTACGTTCCATATGTAAATGTTTAAGCTCTGCTTCAATCCGCCTTGTAAGTTGATCCGCAAGCAGTCGACGCTGCTCACTCAGCAGCTTCGCTTCCTTTACAACAAGTACAAGCTGCTTTGCAAGCTCTGCATCCAACTTTTCTAAACGTTCATCTTTGTTCTCGAGCTTATCTGCATCGTTCGTAATTTTCTCTAAGTACTGCATCATATCTTCAACCGTAGTGCCATATTTGCGCTTCAATGAAGTTAACAGATCAAGCCTCTCTTCAATTTGCTCCAATCGTGCAGGATTGAACTCAATCTGTTCACGGTAATCACGCAGTTGGAAAGAAGCATCCTCTAGTTGGTAAAACGCATTTTGCAAATGTTCAACAATTGGCTGGAATTTCTCTGGATCTACATGAACAATCTGTTCCAGCTTGTCCACTGCTAGTGTGACCGCATCCATTGCACCTTGACCATATAAATGCTCGTAGGCACGATTCACACTATCCATGAGTTTCTCCGCATTGGCTAGTTTGCCCTTTTCATCCGCTAAAGTTTCATCTTCACCTATTATCAACTTTGCAGCAGACAGCTCTTCGATCTGGAATCGATATAAATCGAGCATACGATACGTTTCTTGGCTTGTTTGACGCAGTTGCTCAGCTTCACGGTGCAAGGCCTTGTAAGCACGATATTGTTCGCGATAACGTGATTTGATTTGAGATAATGGCTCACCACCATAAGCATCCAGCCACTCGATATGCTTCTCGACTTTGAGCAATGATTGATGCTCATGTTGTCCATGTATATTAATCAACTGATCGCCGACTTCACGCAGCATACTTAAATTAACCATTTGGCCATTGATTCGACCGTTACTCTTCCCATGAGCTGTCAGCTCACGACGAATGATTAACATTTCCTCTCGTGATGCATGAATACCAAGTTTCTCAATTATCCCCCAAGTTGGGTGATCAGAAGGAAGATCGAAGGAAGCTTCAACCTCGGCACGCTCACAGCCATATCGTACGAAATCAGCAGAACCTCTGCCTCCAGCAATGAGTCCAAGTGCATCAATAATGATCGATTTACCTGCACCTGTCTCACCCGTCAGCACATGAAATCCTTGATGGAATTGCAGCTGTACATGCTCAATAACTGCCAAATTGCGAATAGACATAGCAACTAACATCCAACATCTCCTCCTGAACCAAACAAGCCACAAGCTCATTTTAAGATTAGCCGTCTTCCGTAAGCCTGGATCCTAAAATGCAAGCTCCTGTGAAATGATTATAAAATTATGAAATGTAACTCATTACTTGCTCAATTACTTTATTGCTGCTGTCTTTAGAACGACTAACAATGAGAATCGTATCGTCGCCACATACTGTTCCTAAAATATCTGGCCATTCAATGGAATCCATCAAAACCGCAATCGCATTAGAAGTGCCTGGCAGACATTTCATGACAACAAGGTTTTCAGCGTAATCGATGCTAACGAAATTATCCAACAAAGCTCGCTTCAACTTTTGAGCTGGATTAAAACGTTGGTCAATCGGCAGCGAATACTTGTAGCGGCCATTATCCATTGGGACCTTAATGAGATGCAGTTCCTTCATATCACGAGACACAGTAGCCTGCGTTACTTGAAAACCTGCTTTGCGCAAAGAATCTACAAGCTCGTCCTGTGTTTCAATATCATTATTCATTACAATTTCTCTAATTTTAATATGTCGTTGACCTTTCATAAAAAAGACCCTCCACCTTGTATTCAAACATCTTGATGTATGTTTATTCGCCAGATGTAGTCGGTTCTCCTACGTGCATACGAATAAGCCTAACAGAACGATCAGCTTGATTGACAATTAACAGCCCATCACAATCGGGGAAAGCCATTTTGTAACTTAGCCATAACTTGCGAATGCCATTTGTCGTCCAATCCAGCTGCATCCGCTCACGCACTAACCGGACTACATACCAATTGTTGTGTTTCGTAACGATTAAGTCAACCCATATCCGACTCATCTGCTCATCCTGATTGTCCATTTGGATATAGAGTGGAACGTAGAATTTGCCGCCTACGACGTCATATCCTTCCCTTTCCAACAAAGTCTCCACTTCTTCATCGTGCACCATATGCTCACTAATATACAGCTGCTCCATCGGCTCTTCTCGACTCCAATACCGATAAGCAGCCATTAGCCCCCATATTACAAGGCTCACAATAATGATAACAAGAACAAAGGAATCACCGAGCATCCAATAAGCCTCCTTAGTAAAAAGACTTACTCGCAAAAGAAACTCACCCGTAGGACCGTTCCTAGCCGGATGAGTTTCATTCAAGTCGTTATAGGGTCCATTATACAGATCGGAATTGCGTGTTGGCTTCCTTAACTAAATCATGAATTAGCTCACGTGAAACGTTCGGCTGCTCTTGTTCGGCTGCTTGGTCTGGGACCGTCCAGTAAGCAAGGAATTCAATGTTCCCTTCTCCTCCTGTAATCGGAGAATAAGTCACACCTTCAAGAACGAAACCGAGTTCACGTGCAAAATCCAACACTTCCCTCAGCACCTCTTCATGAGTACGAGGATCCCGCACAACACCAGACTTGCCGACCTTCTCTCTACCCGCTTCAAACTGTGGTTTAATGAGTGCAATAACCTGGCCCGGTCTTTGCAGCAACGCCTTCAATGGCGGCAAGATCAGCTTTAACGAGATGAAAGATACATCAATCGTTGCTATATCAGGTCTAGGTCCATTCAAATGCTCCGCCTCGACATAACGGAAATTCGTTCGCTCCATGACGATGACACGTTCATCATTACGGAGTGACCAATCCAATTGATTGTAGCCTACATCGATGGCATACACACGTTCTGCACCATTTTGCAAGGCACAATCCGTAAATCCACCCGTTGATGCACCAATATCCATCATGGTTACACCTTCAAGCTGCAAGTCGAATTGTTTAATTGCTTTCGCCAGCTTGAGCCCCCCGCGACTTACGTAAGGGTGAGGTGCTCCTTTAACGGTAATAGAGGAAGTACGCGGAATTTTCATTCCCGCTTTTTCTATCCGTTCTCCGTCCGCAATGACGAGACCTGCCATAATTGCCGCTTTTGCTTTTTCACGACTTTCATAGAAGGCTTGCTCAACGAGCAAGATGTCAATGCGCTCTTTCGGTGTAGACATGCTTCATCTCCTAATTCTTTTATGCGCGTGTAAGACGATTATCGCAACGCGCGATCAACAGCCGCTTCACTTCGTTAGCCAAATGCTCTGCCGTCAATCCTACCTCTTCACGCTGCTGTTGAATGCTGCCATGCTCGATAAAGGCATCAGGTACGCCAATTGGCACAATCGTTTGATCAAAAATATGGCGTTCAGCATAGAATTCCAGCACAGCGCTGCCAAATCCACCGCGCACAGTACCTTCTTCCATCACGAACATCGGTAGCTGTTCTTTAGCCAAACTTAACAGCATTTCTTCATCCATTGGCTTAATGAAACGAGCATTAATGACGCGAAGGTTAACGCCTTCACGCTTCAATAATTCAGCAGCCTCTTCAGCTACTTGGATCATCGGGCCTATCGCCAGCACGACCGCAGAATCTCCTTCACGCACAGTCTCCCATGTACCAAGCGGAATTGGCTTCATAACATCATCCACTGCAACGCCTGGGACGTTAATACGCGGATAACGGATAGCAATCGGACCATCATTATAGTCAACGGCTGTCTTCATCATATTGCGAAGTTCATTCTCATCTTTAGGCATCATAAGAACGATGTTCGGCAGATGACGCAAATACGCAATATCATAAACACCATGATGAGTTTCACCATCAGGTCCTACGAATCCAGCACGATCGATAGCAAATATAACGTTCGCATCCTGGCGGCAAATATCATGCAGCACTTGATCATAAGCACGCTGCAAGAAAGTAGAATATACCGCATAAACAGGCTTCATGCCTTCCAATGCCAGCGCAGCACAGAATGTCGCCGCATGCTGCTCGGCAATCCCTACATCGACCATTCTTCCTGGAAAACGATCAGCAAATTTGAGAAGCCCAGAACCACCAGGCATGGCAGGCGTAACTGCAACGATGCGCTCATCCTGCTCAGCAAGTTCAATAAGCGCGTTGCTGAATACTTCTGTATACATTGGGTTGCCTACAGATTTCATAACTTGACCAGATTCCATCTTATAAGGTGTAATACCATGCCATTTATGCGAATCCGCTTCAGCCGGCGAGTACCCTTTACCTTTACGTGTAATAACATGGACAAGCACTGGTCCTTCGATCTTATTCGCTTGTTCAAATAATTCAATCAGCTTAGGGATATCGTGACCATCTACAGGCCCCAAATAAGTAAAGCCGAGCTCTTCAAACAAGACACCTGACACCACTAAATATTTCAAACCATCTTTAACGCGCTCGGCTGTCTTTGCTAACTTACCGCCAATCGCAGGGATTTTCTTTAGTAGATATTCAACTTCATCTTTTAGCTTCGCATAGGTACGATCTGAGCGAATTTTGCCCAAATATTTATGCATAGCGCCTACATTAGGTGCGATAGACATTTCATTGTCATTTAGAACGACAATCATTTTTGTCTTCTCATGTCCTATATGATTCAAAGCTTCAAACGCCATTCCTCCTGTTAAGGCTCCATCACCAATAACAGCCAGAACTTGATTGTCTTCCTTCTTATAGTCGCGAGCTTTCGCCATTCCTGCAGCCGCAGACAACGACGTACTGCTATGTCCTGCTTCCCATACGTCATGCTCACTCTCAGCACGTTTAACAAAACCGCACAAACCTTTATGTTTTCTCAAGGTATCAAAGCGTTCTTTACGATTTGTCAATATTTTATGGACATAAGCTTGATGTCCGACGTCAAAAATAAATTTGTCTTTCGGACTGTTATATAAGTAATGCATCACGATCGTAAGCTCAACGACGCCTAAGTTGGGAGCTAAATGACCGCCAGTTACTGATAGCTTCTCGATCAGAAATTGACGAATATCTGCTGCCAGCTGTGGCAACTGTTCGACCTTTAATTGTTTCAGATCACTCGGTTGGTTGATTTGTTCGAGCAGCACGGGATTTCCCTCGCTTTCGTTGATTAGAACCATAGTACATGAAAAAACTTTACTCATTATTAGCATGTATCTATTTATAACTAATAATAACCTGTACGCGGCTCAACTATCAAAAAACATTCCGCATCATACGAGCAGCTTACGCCAAGCTGATTGCTCAGTTGCTAATTTCCTAACTCAATCATGCAATCATGAATGTAGGAACTCAGCATATAATCCGGCGAAACACCAACGCTCAATTGTACGGAATGTTTACTGTAAGACTAAAATTATCATTACCATCCCTTAACTTTTAAGAAACAGCAAGCAAACATTTATACATGATTATAACATAGAGTATTACGAATCATGCACTTAATGGTTTCGTTTCATGAGGTAGTCAGCAAGCTCTAATAACCGTTCAGGGTAAGGAATCGGCCCCTCTGTGAGCGCTTCCTTCGCTTCGCAGGTCAATTGCTCAATCTCACGCTTAGATGCATCCATTCCCATGAAATACGGGAATGTCACTTTGCCGCTCTTCTCATCGCTGCCTTTCGGCTTACCTGTAACAGCTTGCTCTCCTTCAACATCAAGAACATCATCTTGAATTTGGAAAGCTAAACCAAGTTTTCTACCAAACGTTGTTAAAGCCTCTATCTGTTCCGCACTTGCCCCAGCAATATGACCACCAGCACGTAATGAGGCCACAATGAGATCCCCAGTCTTATGCTCATGGATATACTGAAGCTGCTCCAGCGTAGTTTCACCTTGCTCACCAAGCATATCTGCTGCTTGTCCGCCTACCATACCTGGGAGACCAGCATATTGCGCCAGCTCTTCAACTACAGTAAGCACTGCTTCAGCAGACACCCCGTGCTTCCTAGAAGCTTGAACCACGGTATAGAATGCATGAGTCAATAGTGCATCTCCCGCAAGGATAGCCATCGCTTCCCCATACAACTTATGGTTCGTTGGTTTGCCACGTCTGAAATCATCGTTATCCATGGCTGGCAAATCGTCATGTACAAGCGAGTAGGTATGTATCATCTCAATTGCGCATGCTGCTGGAAGCGCAGTTGCTGCTCGGCCTCCCACACTTTCAGCGGCTGCAAGTACCAATACCGGCCTCAGACGCTTTCCTCCAGCCATTAGTGAATACAAAAATGATTCATGAAGCGACGCAGGAATATCCCAATTTGCAGGAACGTATCCAGGAAGCGCTTGTTCCACTTCCTGAACGCTACTCTTCAAATACTGTTCAAAAGAGAGTTCACCGTTAGGATTACTCACTTCCTTCACCTGCTTCCGCTTGGAACGGCTGTTTGTCCCATTCGCCATGCTGTTCTGTTAACACCTCAATACGGCGTTCCACTTGCTCCAGCTTGGAAGAGCAGGTTTTAGACAAATGCATGCCTTCTTGAAATAGTTCAATCGCTTGTTCCAACGGCACGTCCCCGCTTTCCAATTGATTGACGATTTGCTCAAGTCGCTCCATAGCTGCTTCAAAACTTAACGCTTGATGCTGCTCTTCTATATTACTCATGAGCGTCCCTCCCTTTCATCGACCACACTTGGCAGTCCAACTGTCCGTCCGTTACATTCACTTTTACAATATCACCGAGCTGTACGTCTTCCATCTTACGAATGAGCATCTTCTCCTGCTCATCATAAACGAGACTATACCCTCGAGACATTACTTTGAGTGGGCTTAACGCATCCAATTGCCTGATTGTGCCGTGCAGTTGCTGCGTATGTCGTTGTGACAAGATGGCCATCGCATTACGTAAGTTTTTGGATTGTACGCCAAGTTGGGAACGAGCAAATTTAGCTTGGTGCTTTGGACTTTGTTCACGTAAACGGCCTGTCCAACGCTGAAGCCTCTGGCTCGCTTTATCCAGCACGAGCTGACCACGATGCTGAAGCCGCTCTTGCTGAATCAATAATCGTTCCCGATGCTGTTCTATAGATTGCTTCGGCTTGCGCATAATAGGGGATTGCTGAACCCTCAGCAATCGCTCCTGCTGAACTTGAACCGCACGAATAGCAGCCTGTTCCAACCTACGTCCCATATGGTTCAAATGCTGTCGCAGATCATCCTGATGCATAACAGCTAACTCCGCAGCAGCGGTAGGTGTAGGTGCACGCATGTCTGCCACAAAATCAGCGATTGTAAAATCAGTCTCATGTCCAACTGCAGATATGACTGGAATAGATGACGCGGCAATGGCTCGGGCTACCATTTCCTCGTTAAAGGCCCACAGCTCTTCAAGCGAGCCGCCTCCACGACCAACAATAAGGAGATCGACCTCACCGTAACGGTTGAAAGACTCTATCGCCTGAGCAATGGAAGGTGCCGCTTGCTGACCTTGCACAAGTACAGGGTACAGCAAGATGGGAACGCCAGGCTGTCTGCGTTGAATCGTCGTGATTATATCCCGAACAGCAGCTCCTGTTGCCGACGTTACAACCCCAACTGCCCGAGGAAATCTTGGCAATGGCTGTTTACGCTCATGATCAAACAGCCCTTCCTCGTTAAGCTTCTGCTTCAGCTGCTCATACGCCAAATACAAGCTCCCGATGCCATCTGGCTGCATTTGCTGAGCGTAAAACTGATACTGACCATCTCGTTCATATACCGTAACTTGCCCTCTCGCGATGACTCGCGTACCTTCCTTCGGTCGGAATGCGAGCCTCTGGTTGTAAGAGGCGAACATAATGGCGCGGATTCGACTATCCTTATCCTTCAGAGTGAAGTACATATGCCCGCTGGAATGATGAGTAAAATTGGATATTTCTCCACGAATCCATACGTCCTGTAAAGTTGCATCTCCGTCCAGCTTCATCCGAATATACTTGTTCAAATCTTTAATACTTAAAATGCGTTCTTCACTCACAGCGCCGATCGCACCTCCTCTCATCCATTACAACGCATGATTAGGCATGACTATAAAATATATAAATAACGTTAATAATCTGATTCGTTTGTACTATCCAAGGTTATGGATGCGTTTAGCTGCCTTCAATGTATTTTGCATCAGCATGGTAATCGTCAACGGTCCTACCCCACCAGGTACAGGTGTGATTAAGGAACTAACCTCTGATACATCATCGAAATGAACATCACCAGCTAGCTTGCCGTTATCCAGTCGATTTACACCAACATCAATAACAACTGCTCCCGGCTTAACGAAAGAACGATCTACAAAGTTTGCTTTACCAATAGCAACAATAAGAATATCCGCCTGCTTCGTAAGTTCTTTCATGTTCGTAGTACGAGAGTGACACATCGTTACAGTTGCATGTTCACGCTGCAACAATAAAGAAACAGGTTTACCCACAATGTTGCTTCTTCCGATAACGACAGCGTGTTTACCTGCAATTTCTACATCATGACGCTTCAATAGCTCTATAACGCCAGCTGGCGTACAAGGTAGGAGAGATTCATCGCCAATCACCATGTTACCCACGCTAACGGGATGGAATCCATCAACATCTTTCTCTACGGCAATGGCATCAATGATAGCCTTCTCCTCTATATGCTTCGGAAGTGGCAATTGAACGAGTATACCATGGATATTTGACTGGGCATTCAACGTACCTACAAGCTCAAGCAAATGCTCTTGTGTTGTATCTTCAGGCAAACGATGCACTTCAGAGTAATAACCCAGCTCTAGACAGGTCTTATGTTTGCTGTTCACGTAAACTTGTGATGCTGGATCTTCACCTACAATTACAACCGCTAGTCCAGGCTGTACACCTGCAGATTGCAATTTCTGAACTTCTTGCTTCATTTCTTCCCGCATAGCTTGCGCTACCGCCTTACCGTTCATCAAAGATGCTGTCATTACTCTCTCCCCCAACCTTATTATCGTATAAGTAATATCTATATATAGAGCTATATGTAAATATAGCAATACATAAAAAAAGCGAATATGCCTATCGCAATTTGTCTAAAATTACGGTAGGCAACACTGCTCTCGATTATTTCTGTTCTGAATCTTGCGCTTGTACACCTTCGCGTTGGCGTAGCATTTGACCAAGCACACCATTAACGAATTTACCTGATTCGTCTGTACCAAAGTATTTTGCCAATAAAACTGCTTCATTGACAGCAACTTTAGGTGGTACATCTTCTCTATGCAGTAACTCATAGCATGCAAAGCGAAGCACTTGACGGTCTACACGAGATAGACGGTCTACTTGCCAACCCTTCAAATAGCGTACTAGCTCTTTATCCAGCTCTTCACGATGTTCCCACGTGCTTGTTACCCAACCCAATACATCATTTTTCAGCTTACCGACATGCTTCGTCTCAATACCCATTTCGTTATCCTCGGTTTGAGCTTCATCAATAACCATCTCTACAGCTTGCTGTGGTGTAACACCGGTCATTTCCAATTGATATAAACTTTGAATAGCCAATTCTCTGGCAATACGTCTTTTCATGATAGTTCCTCCTGCATATGTTGCTTGCAATTGTATTGGGCTTGAGATCGAGATTAAAGTATATGGCACATGCCACAAAAAAATCCTATGCGCGCTCCGATCGTCCCATCGGGTTGACCGACAGTTCCGCAGTCGTTCGGAGCGTCCATAGGACTACTTCAACCATCTCCAACGGTCAGACAGCCATACGGCAATACGCTGCCAAGGTATTATCGGACCTGCATTCAAATCTTTATTTTCACCTATGGTGTAACAAGTAAATACGAGCAGTGCAACAAACAGCATATCCCAAAATCCTGATAGCAAGTAGACTATTCCGAGCCCAATTCCTGCCACAATACCAATGATGCGTCCACTGTGACTCTCCCATAACTGTTCCCACATTGGAAAGCTCACCACCTATTCCACGCGTGCTTTGAAAGTCTGGGTTTGAACGATATTTGCCACGTAAACAGATACGAGTGATACAGGTATACCTGTAATGTCCTGAACATACTCTTTCACATTACGCTGAACCTCAGCTGTCATTTCAGGAATCGAAGTTTCTCCATCTACAACAGCACGTATCGTAATATCCAATCCTGAGTCGATCGCACGAATACGAGCTTTCAGATCCTTTGTGCCACGCACGCGAGCTGCCGCCTTCAAGGATACGTTCTCAATCGTTTCTAGTGAAATTTTAATATCACCAAATTCAGTTCGCTGATCGATGGAAGTCATCGCCGAGCTATCACGCTTGATAGACAAAATAAACATGCGCAAGCTAATAAGAAACACAACTGCCGCAACGCTTATAATTGCCATCTGTAGCCAAGCTGGTTGCGATAAATCCAAATAAAACTCGGATGTATCCGTCAAAAGTCCGCTAGCGCCAACGATGGCAGCTGCCGACAACGTACCGATCGTCAAACTGTACACAAACAATAGCAATCTGTCTACTATACGTCCCATGTGTCGTCCTGCCTCCTTGTTGAATTGCAGGTAAACCCCCTGCCATCAGGAGGGGGTTCTCTCATGCAGCATTATTTAACGCGTGAACTAGCTTCAATCTCTTCTTGCTTTTCTTGAGATTTGAAGTGTACATCATGTACATGCACGTTTACTTCAACAACGTGAAGACCTGTCATCATTTCGATGGATCTTTTCACATTCGCTTGAATACTGGAAGAAACTTCAGGGATACGATGTCCGTATTCTACAATAATAGATACATCCACAGCTGCTTCGCGCTGTCCAACTTCAACCTTAACCCCTTTAGAAAGGTTTTTACGGCCTAGAAGTTCAGCAATTCCACCTGCAAATCCGCCGCTCATCCCTGCTACACCTTCTATTTCAATGGTTGCAAGACCTGCTATAACTTCAATAACTTCTGGTGCAATTTGAATATTCCCCAAATCTGTGCGTTCAAACTCAGAAACTGCTTGACTCATCTATCACCACTCCTCACATATTCATCCCACAAGGTTCATCGTTACCCTGTCCGCTTATTACTCATAACTATATCATTTGTCCATTTTTATGACAAACAATCGGCGAAATAACGATTACACCTCATTCTCTTCCAAGAACTTAATGTCAAAATCACCACGTAAAAACGTTGGGTGCTGCAAGAGACGACTATGAAACGGAATCGTAGTGTGAATACCTTCAATGGCAAATTCCGATAACGCACGCTTCATTCGCTCGATTGCTTCTTCTCTTGTTGTTCCCCATACGATAAGCTTCGCAATCATCGAATCATAATGCGGTGATATTACATATCCCGGATAAGCAGCGCTGTCTACACGGACACCGAAGCCACCAGGTGGCAAGTAGAAGTTAATCTTGCCGGCAGAAGGCATAAAGTTGCGCGATGGATCTTCCGCGTTAATACGGCACTCAATTGCCCAGCCGTTAATACGAATATCTTCTTGTTTCACGGAAAGCTGTTCACCTTGTGCGACCATGATCATTTCCTTGATGATATCAAGGCCAGTAATCATTTCCGTTACAGGGTGTTCCACTTGAATACGTGTATTCATTTCCATGAAATAAAATTGTCCATCAGGTGCAAGCAAGAACTCGAGTGTTCCTGCTCCTGAATAGTTAACCGCTTGCGCTGCACGAACAGCAGCCGCACCCATTCGCTCGCGGATATCTGGCGTCAAGATTGGACAAGGAGCCTCTTCAACAAGCTTCTGACGACGTCGCTGCACGGAGCAATCACGCTCACCAAGATGAACAACGTTGCCATGCTTATCAGCAATAATTTGAATCTCAACATGCTTCATGCCTGTTAAGAACTTTTCTAAATAGACGCCTGCATTACCGAAAGCTTTCTCTGCTTCCTGCTGGGCAGTTGTTATTTGTTTAAAGAGTGATTCCTCATCTTCAGCAATACGAATACCTTTGCCTCCGCCACCAGCTGTAGCCTTAATAATAACTGGATAGCCGATATCTCGGGCAATCATAACTGCATCGTCCATATTTTCAACTAAGCCATCTGATCCTGGAATAACCGGAACATTAGCATCTATCATTGTTTGCTTAGCAACGGCCTTGTCACCCATGCGTTCAATTGCATTAGGAGAAGGGCCAATAAACGTAATCCCGCAAGAATCACAAATCTCAGCAAAGTCTGCGTTCTCGGCTAAAAATCCATATCCCGGATGAACAGCATCGCATTCAGTTAGCGTTGCAACACTCATCAAATTGGTAAAGTTCAAATAACTATCCTTTGATGCAGTAGGGCCAATACAATATGCCTCGTCCGCCAAACGAACGTGCAATGAATCTCGATCGGCTTCAGAATATACCGCTACGCTGGCAATTCCGAGCTCTCGACACGCACGAATAATCCGTACTGCTATTTCTCCGCGATTCGCGACGAGCACTTTGTGAAATGTCATCGTTCAACCTCCTTGACTTGGCTGCCATTAGGGCATTATAAGCTAACGTTATTCCGCTTTAACCAAGAATAGCGGTTGTCCGAATTCGACTAATTGACCGTTCTCCACTAGAACTTCTACAATTTGTCCTTTCACTTCTGCTTCCAGCTCATTCATCAGCTTCATCGCTTCTAGGATGCAAACGACAGTCTTTTCGCTCACTTTGGAACCTACAGAAACGAATACATCAGCATCTGGTGACGGTGCAGAATAGAACGTACCTACCATCGGCGACACAATTTTGTGAAGGCCTGCTGTGTGATCAACAGCCGCTGGTGCAGCCTCTTCTTTGGCAGGGACAATTTGTTCTACCGCAGCTACCGGCGCTTGCACAGATGCAGGCGTATATGTATGGGCTGCAGGAGCTGATTGAATCGTAACAACCTCAGATTTGCCCGGCTTACGAATCGCGATGCGACAGCCTTCATTTTCAATTTCCAGCTCGTGAACAGAAGTCTGATCCACAAGTTTAATGAGTTCTTTTATCTCGCTTATTTTGAACAATTCATTCACTCCTCGTGACTGTTGTATCATTAAGGGATTACCGCTAATTGATGGACAATCAATATGGACGTATGTATTATAACACAATCGAACCAAATGGAAAGAGCCCAGTTTCGGGAACTGGGCTGACCATTGTTTTCTATTTCATGATTACTGACGTTATTCAGTAACGTATTGTACGCTTACTTTATCCTGTGTGACTTGAAGCTCGTTAATAATTTTGTCAATGATATCAACCGCTTGTCTAGCTTCAAGCTTCTCAGCCTGCACTATGACTTTGACGTTATTATTCTCTTCACTAATGACAACATTAGGATAATCTTTTTGCAATTCCGCCTCTAATGCAGTAATTTTCACTTCTTTTTCATCCAAGCGTGTCATGTCATCATACAATTTTGTCATCTCTTCTGAGCTTACTTTCGATCCATTTAATTTGGTTAAAATATTTTCGAGCTGCTGCTGATACTGCTCTGAACGTTCCATTGCCTTTTGTTCAATCGTACTGCGGGACATAACTCCTTCAGCAGCAACCTGATCCAAAATGGCCTTTTCACCATCTGTAAGCGTCTGTTTGCTATCTTTAGCTGCTGATTCGTTGGATGGTGCTTGGCCTTCTGGCTTCGTCGTTGAAGCATCAACTGGTTCCTTAGTTTCAGTAGTTGTGGCTGCGCCATCCGTTTTTCCACCCGTTTCTGTTTTACCTTCTGTAGTTGGCTGCACTTCTGTACCACTCACTTGGGTTACTTCAACCTTTGGTAATTGTTCAACAGCAGTCCCAGCTTCGCCGGCTGCCTTATTCACAGCAGCTATGCCTGCTGCCGGGTCAGGTTTTGCAGGCTCTTCAGTAAATAAATAATACGCAGACAGTACGACCATGAGGCTAAGCATTGACACTAACCAGATTGTTTGTCGTTTGGTGTTCATTAAGGTAAACCCTCCTTTTAATTAACATCTCGCTGTTCTCGCTTTACTCTGCTATTTTGCGTGGCACTACCGATATCCGGTAGGAAGGCACATTCAATCCTTTCTCCACCGCATCTACGATCATTTGATTCACAACAGCATTCTCAGCGCCTTTGGCAACGACGATAACACCTCTAACTTTAGGTTTCACTCGTTTCGTTACGATAGGCGACTGACGCTCTGAGGTTTCCGTCATCACAATTTCACCATCACGTGATGTTTGCGTGATGTGACGTTTGCCCCCATTTGCATCCGTCTCTTCCGTAACTTGCTGACTGTCTTTCATATTGCGTTGAATCACTAACTCTTCGGTTGAATCGACGGTAACCATCACTTGCACCTGATCGACTCCAACAATCTCTTCAAGGACCGCTTTCATACGAGCTTCAAAAGATTGCTCAATCGTTGCAAATGGATTATTGGGATCAGGCGTAGCGACAGAAGCTCGACCATCATTTAGCTCCTGTTCACTCATCACACCTGTCACAGCAGGAGGTTCTCTGCCTGAGCTACCCATCAACCAGTTATTAGTCCCGGGTCCACTCGAGAACGAGCTAAATAAGATGAGCGCCGCACCGACGAGACCGAATAGGAGCAGCCAACGAAATGCTTTCACTCGTTTCGGTCCGTTAGATCCGCTTCCAAGGATAGATTCTATTTTTTGCAGCCATTTCGCCATGAGCGCTACCCACCCTCCTTGAACTGATAATTGTTGTGCTCCATCTTGTCCTTATTTCACCTATACGCAGCTTATCTAAAAATATGACTAGCAATTACGACTTCTTAGCATGTTAACGCGCATTATTTTATGTTTTTTTCCAATCAATTTGTATCGCTTCTGGTTTAACAAGCCATTTCGAAGTGAGCATGTCGGTAATTCGCTTATTCCACTTCTTCGCTACATTCTGTTCAAGGGAATTGGATTTCCCACTCTGGGCAGATGTAGGATCACCGATAGATTCAGCTTGTACATCAACCGCGTGCACCTGTTCCACAGGCATGATTCCCTCCGTTTTTTCATTCTGTTTCGAAAGGGGGGAAGCTGTTTGATTGCTGTAGGTCATAGAAACCGTAATCGATTGTATTGAAGGCTCCGGCTGATTGGCTGATACTCCTAAGCTCACTGTTACTTTCTCTGCTTGGACACTATAATCGTCAGCAGGAATCAATTTCGCAACACTTTCAACTTGCAAGGTTTCATCCAACTGACTCGTATTCGTTCCTACTGCCAATTCATTCAGCTGATTAATCATTTGAGACTCCAGTTGTGATTCGGCAAGTTCGCTCACCTTCATTTGACGCTGGTGCTGCAAGCGTGCGGCATCCCGTTGAATGCTAGTCAATGAAGCAAATGCACTCGTTGTCGGATTAGATTGCTCCCATTCAACAGCCACTTGCTCCGCTAGATCTTTGTCGAATAACTTCATAATCGGTGAGAGCAAAGCCAATAAAATGATCAGGCTGAGCATGAGCTTTACATATCGCTGCATTTTTGCGCTTGGCAGCAACAAATCGACAAAAGCCGCCAGCAAAATAAGCATAATGATCTCTTTTAACCATTCACTGAGCCAGCTCATACTCACCCCTCCTCCTTGGACTTGCTGTCATCGCATCATCACCGTTACATTACCTGCTGTCAGCAAAATCGTAATGGCTAAAAAAAACATGAGTCCTACTGCTGCAAGCGCAGCAAAGACATAAATCATGCTCTTTCCAACTGTTTGCAGACAGCCGACGACTGGACTATTGCCAAGTGGCTGCATAATTGCAGCTGACACGTTATAAATAAGCGCCAACGTTAAAATTTTCAATGCAGGAAATGCACATAGGAACAACAATATAATGACCCCGGTAAGGCCCACCGCATTTTTCACGAGCAAGGAAGCCGTAATTACTGTATCTGTTGCATCTGAAAACACTCTACCCACGACAGGCACAAAATTGCCCGTAATATACTTGGCAGTACGAATTGCCACACCGTCCGTTACCGAACTGGTTACTCCTTGCACGGAAATAACACCAAGAAATACAGTGAGTAAAATACCGAGCAATCCAACACTGATGTTTCTAAGCAGATTGGCAAGTTGAGTCACTTTATACTTGTCCGTCAGAGAGCTGACAATATGCAGAACTGCTGAGAAAAACAACATTGGGAAGACAACTGTGTAAATAATTGTGCCTACCAAATGAATCATAAATACGATGAGAGGATGCAGCACAGACACGGTTACTACATTGCCTAGAGAGGCAAGCAATGTAAACAATACCGGCACCATAGCCATCATAAAATGAATCATTCCTGATATGGCATCTTTCGCATAGCCAATCGCTACATTAAAACTGTTGATGGCCAAAATAATGATGACCATGTACGAAACGGAATAAGCAATTTTGCTGACCGTATTGCGCTCAAAGGCAGTTTGCAATGTTTCAAGCACCATGCTAAATACGGCAAGAATGACAATGGTGACGATTAATTTTCCATTCGTAATCACTTCTTGCATTAGAAATTTGCCTAACGCTTTAAACGTGTTGCTTATCGTCAATTTTTCCCCGCCCGGAAGCAGTAAATCTGTAAAGTTCGGCAGTGAATCTCGTGGGAAGAAACCACCGTATTTGTTCAACAGTTCCTGCCAATATCCCTCAACCTCACTTGTCGGCAGCTGCTTTGTCTGCTCCTTAATCCAGGAGTCTGTCGGGGCTGCAGCTGGCGTAGAAGTTGACAAATCTGAGCTTGTCCCTTCAGCAGCAGCTTGTACAGTTGTGGAAAGTGCTTCCTCCGTTGATGTAAATTCCGAAGAGGCATAAGCGCCAGACACACAAGCGAGCAGTGATAGGATGAACACGAATATGAATAAGGAAATGAATTTGTTAGAACTCGTCGTGCGGTCGTACAGCTCGTTCACAGCCTCTCCCTCCATCAAGCTGGCAGCAGCTTCATAACGGTTTCAATGATGACACTAATAATCGGAATGGCCATGACGATAATCAATACTTTGCCTGCCAACTCAATCTTTGTTGCGATTCCGTCCTGACCGGCATCTCTTACCACCTGTGCGCCAAATTCGGCAATATACGCAATCCCGATAATTTTCAAAATCGTTTTCACGTAAATAGGCTCGATGCCTGAACGTTCTGCCAAAGAATCTAGCACTTCAATTACTGCCTCAATTTTTCCTATTAAGAACAAAAAGATGACAATGCCAGCGAAAGCCGATATGAGAAAGGCAAACATCGGCTTTTGTTCTTTAACGACTAGTACGAGTATGGCCGCAATAAGGCCAAGGCCGACAATCTGCACAATCTCCATCAACATCACCTACTGAAATAAGAAAATGGTTTTGATTTCTTGGAATAAATGATCCAGTAATCGAACGACCATAAATAGAACGACGACAAATCCGATAACTGTGACCCAATGTGCCATATCCTCCTTGCCCATCTGCTTCAGGACCGTATGGATCATAGCAATGATGATGCCGATTCCAGCGATCTGAAATATCGCGCTCACATCCACATTCATAATCAGGCACCTCAATACATTAAAATGACAGCTAAAATACCACTTAATACACCTATACTCCGGTACATTCTTACATACCGCCCCGCTTCATCGCTTGCATTGGCTTCTTCTTGCTCTATTCGCTTCATTGCATGGCGAAGATGATTGCGCTGATCTTCTCGGTCACTAATGCCTAAGCTCATTCCGAGATCATACAAAATACGGACATCTTGCGACTTTAAGGCGCTGTGCGGTGCTTCTGATTGAAGGGCTGAATGCCAAGCAGACTTGGCTGTCTGAATGTGGCCATCTCTTGCACGCATCCCCGCTGCCGCTTTTGCAAATAACTTGTTCAAGGGGGGTGGCACTTGCGCACTTAGTTGTTCACAAGCTTCATCAAGTGGGGTATGTCCATACATGACAGATGTCTCCAAGCGTTGAAGAGCGATAAGCAATTGTCTGAGCTGGCGGGGACGGGCCGCATAGTGAGAGGCTTGTATCCAGCCGATTGCACCCGCTGCGGCAATGACAATAGCAGCTCCGAGCAACTTAATGATGAGCTTCCCCCTCCCTTCCGATACGTTGGGATGCAGACGTTTGAAGAGCTCGCTGCTTCTCGTCATAGACACGAAGCGTCCATTGCTTTCTGACTCTTTTAAGAACGACAATGCGAGTAAAAATGCCGGCTTCAACAAGCGGTCCAATGCCAGGTCTGCGCGCGATTTCCTTCACATCTGCTCCGTGTGCCGATGCGACTACACGCACACCTGCATGTATCGCTTCATTCATCGCCAGCACATCTTCTTCACGTCCAAACTCATCGACGACAAGTACATCTGGCGACATGGAGCGGATGAGCATCATCATTCCTTCCGCTTTTGGACAACCATCAAGCACATCAGTTCTAGCTCCTACATCAAAACAAGGGACACCACGTACACAACCCGCAATTTCCGAGCGCTCATCCACAATGCCGACCTTTAGTCCCCTCCAATTCACATCTGGATGGTTCCAGCGTCCATCGGATATGGACCTAGCCATATCACGAAGCATTGTGGTCTTGCCATGCTGAGGTGGAGATACGATGAGCGTGTGGTGAATAGACTGCTGTCTAAAGTCTAGTAACAGTGGCATTAAACTAGCCGATATTCCTTGCTTCTCGCGGGCGATTCGAATATTAAACCCTGCAATATCACGCAGGTGACTAACCTTTCCATTGGTCAATACCGTTCTCCCAGCTAGTCCTATACGATGTCCCCCTGCAATCGTCACATAGCCGCGTCTAAGTTGTTCCTCCATCGTGTATAGCGAGTGATTTGTCAACACATCTAACAACTGGTGACCGTCTTCGCGAACAGGTATATATGCCTCATGAATTTGACTTGTCAGTATGCCTTCTGCCGTAACGAAATAATACTCACCCATGAAGCCAATTTCCAACGGACGACCCTCTCGAATCCGTACTTCTTCCAGCTCATTCAGTACTTGATCAGGAATGTTGGCGAGAATGGAACGAAGAGCAGGCGGCATCACATGAATCCATCCTGAAGCAGTTGCTACTGCCATATGGTCCTCCCTTCTTGAGACAGGCGAATTTGCAAAAGGTCGATCATGCATTTCGATCTGTTCTGCAGGCTTGGCCGCTTACTCCCATATGTATGATCATTGTTGCTAAATATGACTTGTCTCATCTACTTGTACATTGGGTGTTATTATTTTTCAAACACAATACAGTCACTTGTTTGCTACACACTTCTGTTATCCATCCATGCACATAGGCACCTGTCATTGGAACGACGCATATATTGAACTTGTATTCGGAGGCAATGTATTCGCAAGCGCATGAATCAAAAATAGGAGAAGCTTCAACTCACTCCTATCAGCAGGAGGCATGGATCTTGTTTTATTTCATATGATTTCAGAAACAGGCTTCGATATTATCTAGGTACTGGAAGTACTGATTCAGATCTCATTTAGAAAAATAGAGTGGGGAGAGCATGTTATATGCAAGTGATATCTATAAAATTAATGAAAAACAGGCGTACTCGAATCGCCAACATCGTTGATATATGTTCCTTCAGCTGAATACGTACAAGCACCTTCACCCATACAGCAAGAAGAGGAGGAAGCTTATGCAGTTACAAGTTGATGTCATTGCTAGTATCGGTGAAGCGAGAGCCGTTGATTTGAATCAACACACAGTCATTGTTATTGATGTTTTAAGGGCGTCTAGCACGATCATTACAGCACTGGCAAATGGCGCCGCATCAGTATTGCCTGTAGAAACAGTCGGTCAAGCGAGGCAGCAATATGTAGAAGGGGATGTTCTAGGAGGAGAACGATTTTGCAAAAAAATTGCCGGTTTCGATCTTGGAAATTCTCCCCATGAATATACATCTAGCTGGTGTCTAAATAAACGCATCGTCCTTACTACCTCTAACGGGACACGGGCGATTCAAAAGGCAGTACGTGCCGAACATGTTCTTGCTGGCGCATTTTTAAATGCATCCGCATGCGCCCGACTCGCACTAAGCTTACGAAGAAACGTTGCCTTACTCTGTACAGGCACACAGGACGCTTTTGCGTTTGAAGACGCACTCTGCGCAGGGATGATATTACATGAGATGATGTCTGACCATGCTGGGATGATCGTAACGAACGATCTTGGCATGTTGACCCTTAGTGCATATAAGCAGCATAAGGACCATATTCATGACGCAGTAAGACAAAGCTCCAGTGGCAAGCGCCTGCTCAAGCTAGGATTCAGTGACGATGTTGAATTCTGCTCTCTAACGAATCAAGTTCATCTCGTTCCAACACTACACCAACATCTCTTGATTCCTCATCGTGAATCATCTTAATCCGAATACTGAGTACCATGGCTATAAACCAAAAACCTCCGAGACCATTTCATACAATGGACATCGGAGGTTCTTTATTTACATTCAATTATTTATTTTAATTAAAGAATAAGAGCTCTATCTGGTTGTTATCAGTAGACGGGAATACACTTACGTATATTAACGTCGATCTTGCGGACCACCAACAAACGCATCTTCTACCGTATCCAAGCCATATGCGGTATGAAGTGCGCGAACAACTTCGGGAAGCTGATAATTGGAGATGACACAAGAAACTTTAATTTCTGAAGTGCTGACCATTTTAATACTAATCCCGAGTTTTGAAATAACTTCAAACATTTTCGCTGCTACGCCAGGATGACTAACCATACCTGCGCCAACGATAGAAATTTTAATAAGATCAGTCTCGGAGGATACATCATGATAAGGTACTTGTTGACGGAAGCTTTCGATTACTTGAAGTGCTCTCTCTCTATCATCTAGAACAGTTGTGAAACTGAAATCAGCTGTTCCGTCCTGAACACCGCTCTGTACGATGATATCGACATCGATACTAGCATCAGCCAATTTACCAAATACGGTGGCCAATACACCCGGTTCATCAGGTACTCCCATAATACTGATTCTTGCCACATTTTTATCATAAGCAATACCGCTAACGACAACTCCCTGCTCCATGACTGCTTCCTCCTTCACAGTTGTACCTTCATTATGAGTAAAGCTAGATCGAACAACTAGACATACCTTGTTATGCTTCGCATATTCAACAGCACGTGGATGCAGTACAGCAGCACCTAAATGAGCAAGTTCCAGCATCTCGTCGTACGAAATCTCATTAAGCTTGCGAGCACAGCGCACAATCCGTGGATCAGTAGAATAGATACCATCAACATCGGTGTAAATTTCACAAACATCAGCCTGAATGGCTGCAGCCAATGCAACAGCAGTTGTATCGGATCCTCCACGGCCTAATGTTGTGATTTCTCCAGCATCTGAAGCACCTTGGAAACCCGCTACGATTACGATTTGTCCTTTATCGAGCGACTGTTTCACGCGTGCCGGGTCGATATCCACGATACGTGCTTTACCATGGGTTTGATCCGTTAGGAATCCAGCCTGCCAGCCTGTATACGAAACAGCCTCGTGCCCAAGTTGATGAACCGCTATAGACAATAGGGATACACTAATTTGTTCACCTGTAGTCATTAACATGTCCATTTCTCGCGCAGGCGGCGTACTGTTCAGCAGTTTAGCCTTATCAATCAAGTCATCCGTCGTATCGCCCATAGCAGATACAACGACCACACATTGGTGGCCATCTAGTTTCTTCTCAACAATTCGTTTGGCGACTCTCTGCATACGCTCGACATCACCAACTGAACTTCCACCAAACTTCATGACGAACAAAGCCACACTGCTCACTCCCAATCCTCGGAATGTATCTTTTCATTTAATTGTGTATTATAGCACGTTTCCATATGTAGTGGTGGAAAAATATATGAATTAATTATACGAAAATTTGCACTAAAAAAGCTCTGCATACCTAAATAGGATGCAGAGCTTTCTCTCTTATGAATATAATGACGATTGGCTATTACGCGCGGGAAATGTACTTGCCTTCGCGTGTATCAATAAGCAATACATCTTCTTCATTAATGAAGAGTGGAACTTGAACGTTCAAGCCAGTTTCAAGCTTAGCGTTCTTCGTTGCACCAGTTGCCGTGTTACCTTTAATGCCTGGCTCTGTTTCTACAACTTTCAATTCAACGCTGTTCGGCATAGTGATTCCAAGAATCTCGCCTTGGTAGCTGGAAATATTAACAACCATGTTGTCTTTAAGGAAGTTCAATTCCCACTCCAATTGTTCGTGAGACAAATTGAACTGGTCATACGTTTCGTTGTCCATGAACGTATACTCGTCACCACTGTTGTATAGGTATTGAACTTGTTGGTTATCGATTTGTGCACGGCCAATTGTTTCACCAGCACGGAATGTTCTTTCTACTGTGTTTCCGTTACGCAAGTTACGAAGCTTGGAGCGTACGAATGCAGCACCTTTACCTGGCTTAACGTGTTGGAAATCAAGTACTGTGAAGATGTCCCCTTCTACTAGTACAGTAAGTCCTGTCTTAAAATCGTTAACTGAAATCACGATATTCCCTCCTAAGGTCGTTCGAGCTCGTCCGAATTTGTTCTAGATGACGAGCAATTGTTTCGTTGAATGTGTTATTATTTCAATCCCGTTCTCCGTCATGACAATGTCATCTTCAATTCGAACACCGCCGAATCCAGGTATATAAATACCAGGCTCAACAGTTACGGTCATTCCGGGAGTTAACACCGTATTATCACTCATAGCCAAGCGCGGGTACTCATGTACTTCCATCCCTAAGCCATGACCAAGACTATGGCCAAATTGAGGGCCATAACCATGTTTGACAATGATGTCACGTGCAAGTGCATCTGCTTCTCGCCCTGTCATACCAGGACGAATATGCTCCAACGCATGAAGCTGTGCCTCAAGCACAATGTTGTAAATTTCACGATGGCGATCTGTCGGTTCCCCTACTACAATGGTCCGAGTTATATCGGAACAATAACCTTTGTAGTAAGCACCAAAGTCCAGCTTAACGAATTCGTTTGTACCAATAATACGATCACTTGCTACACCGTGTGGCAGTGCTGAACGTTCGCCTGAAGCAACAATTGTTTCAAAGGAGCTTGATGTCGCCCCATGCTTACGCATGAAATACTCCATCTCCAATGCAACATCCATCTCCGAGATACCTGGTTTGATGTACGATAGAATATGACTAAATGTGCGATCTGCCAAATCAGCAGCTTCCCGCATAATAGCCAACTCATTCTCATCTTTCACCATACGCAGCTGCTCAACCAATCCGCTAACAGGTACAAGCTCTATACCATCCAATGCTTCCCCATATTTAGCGTATACGCCGTAGCTCATATGATCCTGCTCAAATGCAATGCGACTGATGCCGGATTCTTTTAGCAATGATGCCAATGTATCCGTAACTTTTGGAGCATGCTCCAAAACCTCGAACCCAATCGCTTGTTCAGGAGCTTGTGTCATATAGCGGAAATCCGTCAGTAAAATAGCACGATCTGCAGAAATAAATACATACCCTGCTGATCCTGTAAATCCTGTCATGTACCGTCTATTATACTCACTTGCGATCCATATGCCTTCGAGCCCTCGTTGTTCCAGCTCCTTACGAAGACGTTCCACGCGAGCATTGATCATCTGAATCCTCTCCTGTCCGCTAATGTTCGTGCTGATTATTCCTGCGATTGATTGCACACGATATGGTGCAAGGCTTGCAAGCCCAACTCATAACTATAAGCGCCCAAGCCGCATATTTGACCTGCCGCAATGGGAGCAATAACCGAAACATGACGAAACGCCTCGCGCTTATGTATGTTCGATAAATGGACCTCGATAACAGGAAGTGCTACCGCACTTAGCGCATCACGGATGGCATAGCTGTAATGCGTCCAAGCTCCAGGATTAATCAATATACCGTCACACTGACCATAAGCAGCGTGAATGCGATCGATTAAGGCCCCTTCGTAGTTTGTCTGCATGAACTCCAACTCTACTTGCAGTTGTGCCGCCATTTGTTGTAGGCGCTCCTCAATATCCTGAAGCGTAGTCGCACCATAAACACCTGGTTCACGTATCCCCAGCATATTTAAGTTCGGTCCGTTCAATACCAAGTAACGTGCCATTGTATCCCACCTGTCTTAAAGAGCATTCGGATAACCGAGCGCTATTAGAAGATACTCATCAGACCAATACTCACGTATTTTATCATAGGAACAAGCACTTGAGAAGCATCATCGTAGCGCAACTAGGATTATCCGTTCAAGAGGTGGCATTTGCCGCAGTTTGAACAGTATCATCTGAGTCGGTTTTCTCTTCGTTTTCCGGCTCTCGCAAACGCTCATCATTGTATTCAGTTGCTGCGGTATAGCCAATGAACAATCCCCATAACAAAAATATGCATAGATCTGTCGTTATGGAATTATAAGAGGTTTGGGTTACGGGAAGAACTAACCCGATGGCTGGACCAACGGCTACAAATAACAGTACCCACCAGAGAATGCCATACAATATACCTGGCCAAGGACCTTTTCGTTTCCTCATTGTAAATGTATAGAGCAGACTGCATAGAATGGAAAACAGAATAAAGGCTCCCCAACCTACAAATCGCCCCTGTTGACTTTTCAAAAAACTATTTAGCAAAAAGGGTTCCAACAAAAAACCTGGCACATTCACTGTGAAATGCAGTTCGTATGAAAGAATTCGCATCCCTCCCCATATCAAACCTGCATAAAACCCCAGCTGCAGCGCAAACCACCAAGGGTTGGTCTTAGGTTGATTATTTTGTTGATTCTGTTGGTTCTTCTGATTTTGTTTGTTTCTTGATTCATGTTGATTCACTTTACCTGCTCCTTATCCATCATGTGTAATTGCTCCCAACTTGAAACTTGTTAGTAGTATGCGCGGAAGCGAGACAGATTAACGAAGCTTATAACGGTTTGGCTCACGGATATAGGTTCTCTTCTGGAAAAAGAACGGCAAATCCTATACAATATATAAAAAGGATTCTATCAGGTATTATAATTTACATTTTATTACTAATATGGCGGGAAGGTGTGAAAGGATTGTCAGAACAACCGAAATCCATATACGGCGGACAAGCGGTCATTGAAGGCGTTATGTTTGCAGGCCAGCATGTAAATGTAACGGCCGTTCGCCGAAAGAATATGGAACTATCTTTTTATGAAGTTCCGCGCGAGGATAAGAAATGGGTAACAGCTTTGAAGAAAATCCCCTTTATTCGCGGCTTAGTCGGTATTATTGAAGCTAGCGCCCGTGGAGCTCAGCATTTGAACTTTGCAACTGAGAAGTATGCTGAGGATGAAGAAGGACCCCCAGACCCAGCTCAAAAATCAAGCAAGCTTTGGGATATTGGAATGATTCTTAGCGTTGCTGTTGTAGGCATTTTGTCTTTTGTCTTCAGCAAAGTTATTTTCACAGCGGTTCCTGTTATTATTGAAGAGTTCCTATTCGGCAAAGCATTCGATAATCGAGTGCTTCATACGATTATTGAAGGTATCATTAAATTATTCATGCTTCTTATCTACTTATGGTTTATATCCCAAACGTCACTCATTAAACGTCTGTTCCAATATCACGGTGCAGAGCATAAAGTGATAAGTGCCTATGAAGCAGGTAAAGAGCTTACGGTAAGCAACGTACAACAGTTCACACGCTTGCATTATCGTTGTGGCAGCAGCTTTATGATTTTGACTATTATCGTCGGTATCTTTATTTATAGCTTTGTGCCTTATGATAGCATGATTGATCGTATTGTTGGTCGCTTGCTGTTGCTTCCCGTTGTAATCGGTGTTTCTTATGAAATTTTGCGCTTTACAAATGCATTGCGCGACGTTCCTGTACTCCGCTTCTTAGGATATCCGGGGTTGTGGCTGCAACTTCTTACAACAAAAGAACCAACTGATGATCAAGTTGAGGTATCAATCGCTTCATTTGAACGCATGCTTGAATTAGATCGTACAATTGGTGCAGAAAGAAGTGCTCGTACAAGCGCTTAACTTATGTAATGGAAAGGGGTTAGCGAGATGAATCGAGTGCCAAATTGGCTCGTATATGTCGTACTTGGGTGTGCTGCTCTAGGATTTGTAATCGGATTTTCATCTAATCCTATCGCTTATTCGATCCCACTCGTTTTAGCGGCGATCATTTTCATCTTCTATCGTTTCGGTCCAAAGCGTACAACTTCACACCCACGTGTGAAAAAATCAGCCGCGACGGAAGCGAAGATGAAAGCAATGCGAAATACGAAACACACCAAAAACGTCAAAAACCATAAGCCAATAAAAACTCGAAGGTCTTCTGCTACCCTAACCGTTATTGATGGAAATAAGGGAAAGAATTCTTCAAGTCGTTCCATTGAAAAATCCTCAACAGGCGAATCTCAATAACATAAACATGTTCAGAATCATGTTGTCGCCTCGAGCGCTAACGGCCCTTTCACTTCCTAGAAGGTAGTTGGAAGGGTTTTGTTATTTATATAATAGCAACGTACATAAGATGGCAAGGAGGCAGCAATCATGAACAAGTGGGTGGAATATTGTATGACAAAAAGAGGGACCAGCCTAACAAATCCTTTTGGACCGGAAGTCGATGTCATGAAAGTAAGCACCAAAATGTATGCACTCTTTTCAACGGATGGAGCACCAACAGTGAGCTTAAAATGCGAACCTTTCCGGGCGGATTCATTACGTGAGCAGTACCCAGAAATAAAACCAGGATATCACCTTAATAAGAAACATTGGAACACCGTCTCCCTAGATGGGAATTTGACAGATGAAGAACTTGAAGCCATGATTGATCATTCGTACGATTTAGTAGTACTTAGCATGACGAAAAATGAACGGAGCAATATTGGCACTTAACTATAAAGTTAACTATTACTATTGCCTCACCTTTTATAGCACAAAAGAGCCGGCAAGTAGCCAGCTGCAAATATGCAAGCTAGATCTCTTACCGACTCTTCTCATCCTTTCTCTTAGAAAAAGAAGAAGGCATTATCCCTTCCATTGAACTCGTCAAGTTCAACGTACATGTTCATGTTATCGATTAAATACCATGCAATACTGTTCCAATTCGCTGTCAGGCATTTTTATCGTATCTACAAGTTCGAACCCATACCTGCCGTATAACGGCACATTGTTTGGATTTTGTGTCTCTAACGTACATGCCAAATCATTAGAAGCACATTCATCAATAAGCGGCATGATCATCTTCGTAACGACACCTGTACCACGGTACTGTTGCTGAACGACCAGCATATCCATATGCGCATATGGTCGATCTTCCAACATACTGAGCCATGCTGAGCTCATATTTCTCAGAATGGATACTCCTCTAAGAAACCCTTTTACCCCGATATATTTACAGGCAGGCAAGGACTTAATGATCGCAACTATAATTCTTCTCACATAATTCAACTGAGCTAACCGCGAGCTGCCGAATTTTTCAGAGTAAAATACGAGCATAACGGCTTCTAGCTGTGAGGAACTTGCATATAAATCTGAATAAGGATAAAGCATGTCCAAATAATTACGGAAAAAGATACGCAGCACGTTCAGTCTTGTATGTCGATCAGGCAATATAAAAATATATAGCGGGTCCTCCATAAACTGCTCGGCAAATACATCAGCTGCTTGCGGTATATCTCTTCGTTGTAACAATACTAAGCTGTTGCTGGAAATAGTTCCACCCCGGATCCAAAAGAATCCCCTCTTCTGTGAAATACAAATAAGCATCGTAAGCTTTCTCAGAAAAGGAGTCTATGAATTAGGTTACTCTGTGCAAGCGTCTACGTCAAATTCATGATCCTGACATGTACAGTTTGCGTAGCAACACCGTTATTTTCGTAGTTGCTTCGTATGAAGCAGTTTTTGTTCATATTGCTTTTCATCCCACTCGTGGAAGAACTCATTACCACTTAGCAAGCCAGACTCAAACAAAGCCAGACTCTTTTCAAGCGTAATATTGAATTCCGTTATTCCTACACCAAGGGTAGGAATCTTGACCGTCCGGAAACGGTTATGATATTCAATGTATCGCTCATCATGAGCAGATATCATCGTATCGACGATTGCCTGAAGCATCGATATTACCCCGTTGATTTGATGAGGTTGATTCGGTGTCTTGCCAACCATTTGAAAACCAACCGTAGGTATAAGCCTTCTTGTTTCAGGATGGCAGTCATCATCGAATAGCCATAGCGGGAAATTGCTGAGCATCCCCCCATCGACTACATAAGTAAATTGCTGCTTGAATGCCTTCTTTCTGTCAGCCGACAAACTCTGTCGCAATATAACGGGATCAAAGAAATAGGGAATACTCGTGCTCATCCGCACTGCCTTACTTACTGAAAAGCGCTTGGGGTTTACTCCATATTGCACCATATCATCAGGCAGCACCATCAATCTTCCGTTTGTAATATCAGAAGCAATAATACGCAACTGATTGTCTTCCAAATCCCCAAATGTCCGCACGCCTTTGGCTTCTAGTAAAGAACACATCCAGCGTTCAAGTGCTTCTCCTGAATAAAGCCCTTTTTTCACTAACAAGCGCATTGCAGGTCCAATCCATTTGACATTAAATATAGGTGACCTCTTTAGAAAAGAAGAAAATGGCATGTCGATAATTAGACGCTTCATCTCATCCGCACTGTAACCAGCCGCGATTAAAGAAGCAACGATTGACCCTGAAGAGGTCCCTGCAACTTTTCGAAACTTTATTCCTTTTCGTTCAGCCGCTTTAACAGCTCCAACCAATGAGATTCCCCTTACACCCCCACCTTCAAACACACCATTGATATACATTGGCGCAAAATCCTCCTCACGCTGCATACGCCATCTATGCAGGCATCGTAGTTGTTTAGTCGATGTGTATGAGTGGAAGTGAGTATTTATGATCAATAGAAAAAGGAAAGAACCATATGGTTCTTTCCTTGAGTATTAGTATAATGAATGCCTTGCGTTGGCACTATCGTTTATACGTGGTGAGTGAATCTCCCCATCCACCCACCTATAAATCAGTTCCCCGTAAAAAATATATAGTATGTTTCGACTGACATGTTGTTAATTTTACTCAGAAACTAGAGACCATCTATGTGTACCACCTGTAAGTTAAAAGGAATAGAATGAGAAATTATTGCTTTGTCTCTGCATCTTGCTCAGCGTAATATGAACTTAATTGGTCTGCCACTTGCTTTGTATTTCTCATAATATCTTTTGCACTGAAGAAAATACTACCTTCAATATCCCCATTGTATCTTTCATTGTAACGAAGCTGTTCTATTAATATCTCAGCACTTGACCAATCTTTTTCTTTCGGATCTGCTAATTTATAGGCAGCATGACCAATGTACAAGTCAACATCTGTTCCTTCCGTCTCTTTCATCCACCAATCGACCAAAGTATCGTAGGAAGCTGCTTTATGTCCAATATGCCAATAAATTTGTGGTGCTACATAATCGATCCAGCTGCTCTGAATCCATTTGCGTACATCTGCATGCAAGGAATCATAGCTGGTCACCCCTGCACTCGTGGCCGATCCTGTTGGGTCTACACTTTTATTTCGCCACACCCCAAATGGACTAATGCCAAATGAAACATTCGGTTTGGTTTTTTCAATACGCTCAGATAACTCTTGCACGAACAGGTTGACATTGTTGCGTCTCCAATCGTTCTTGTTGTTGAATACTTTGTTGTATGTACGATATGACGCATCATCTTGGAAAGGCTCACGTTCCTGTCCATAAGGATAGAAATAATCATCTAAATGAACGCCGTCAATATTATAATTTTCCACGACTTCCATTATCGAATCAAGGATAAATTCCCTAGCCGCTGGAACTCCCGGATTAAATAGCAGCTTGCCTGAATGCTTTACTACCCAATCTGGGTTTTTGCGTGCAGGATGATTTTCGACTAATTTATTTACATCGCCTTGCACACTGATTCGGTAAGGATTGAACCATGCGTGGAATTGCATGCCTCGCTTATGTGTTTCTTCCACCATAAAGGCAAGCGGATCATAGCCAGGATCTTTTCCTTGCTTGCCTGTCAACCACTCCGACCACGGAAGCATATTTGAAGGATAAAATGCATCCGCTGTTGGTCGAACTTGAACAAATACGGTATTCAAACCGGATTGCTGCAGCTTATCCAACAATGCTGTATATTCCTGCTTCTGCTTCTCTGCATCGAAAGATTTTCGCGGGTCACTTGGCCAGTCAATATTGTACACGGTCGATATCCATGTACCACGCAATGCAGGAATCTCAATTACTTCGCCATCTTCCATCGTCATAAATACGGTGCGTGAACTAGGATCCCAGTGTACGGCAACACCTAAATTTTCACTCACAAAACGTAGTGGAACCATTACTCGTCCTGCCTTCATTTGGGCACTTACATCCAACGGCTTCCGTTGGCCATCTACCATTGCAGAGTCACTGCCTTCCTTTAATACAATGGTACGACCATTTTTCTCAAACATTACTTCTTTGCTTGAAGGATTCCAATCCACTGTAGCTCCTATACCTTCCCCTATCGTGCGAAATGGTAGCATCGTCACGTTCTTAGAAGGAATAATATAAGGAGGAACATCACTTTTCAAACGTTGATCATTTAGTAAAATCTTAATTTCATTGGATTTCTCGGCAAAAGCTTGTACGGGCATAATCGTCGTACTCAGCAAAGCTGCAGTACAAGCAATGGCCAGTATACGTTTTTTTATACTCATATTTGTACTCTCCCATTTCATAAAATACAAACCTATATATACTTAGACGTCAAAAATAAAGCATCTGTTTCGGTAGAAACAGATGCTTTAGGAATCATTATCTAATTCACTCTGGATTCGGCGCAAATCCGCTATACGAGTAGGGTCCTGATTGAAATAAGCAACCAATGCTTCGATACAAGTAATGGAATTCCAACTTAGATGATGTTCGATGCCTTCTACATCTTGATAAATAAGGTCTTCTTGTACACCTATCGTAGTAAGAAAATCCTCCAACAGCTGATGTCTATCCACCAAGCGCTTGCCAATTTTCTTCCCTTTACTAGTAAGTACCAATCCACGGTACTTTTCATATATTAAGTACTGATCCTTATCCAGCTTTTGAATCATCTTCGTTACTGATGAAGGATGTACTTCTAGCCCTTCTGCAATATCCGAAACTCGGGCATATCCTTTTTCATCGATTAATTTGTAGATGCGCTCCAAATAATCTTCCATACTGGGTGTTGGCATCATTTTCCCTCTTTTCCACTTCAACATCATCTTCTGCCACAAAGGCTCTTCTAGTTTACATGGTTTGCCCTGCAAGTTCAACCTTAGTTGAACCATCTGCTACTACTAGCATTTACCTTCTGTCCATCTTGTCTTACATGTTATGTAAAAATGTATGACTGCAAAAGGAAAATAACAATAGCTGCATGCTATAGATGAGCTTGCAGCTACCGATATTCATATTACATTAAATTGTACAGCCATTCGGGTGTTACCCCTTGCAACCAAGCGTTCATTCTCGCCATCTGATCCGTGAACAACAAGACCCCCATCACAATCATCAACACTCCGCCTGCCTTCATAAGTCCTTTTGAATATTTCACAAGCCAGCGTGTTGAACTAATGAAGAAGCCAAGTACAAAGAAAGGCAACGCAAACCCAATTGCATAAACGGTAGACAGCCAGAACCATGAACCTGGATCTTGTGCGGCTAAACCAAGTATAGCTCCAAGTATAGGTCCTACGCATGGCGACCAGCCTGCTGAGAAGCCGATACCGAACAAGAATGAGCCACCATAACTCCCGCGCTTGCCTGCAACGTTCCATTTGCGTTCCTTCATTAATAGCTGCGGCTGAAAGACACCCAACAGCATTAATCCCATCGCGATAATGAAAATCGCTGCGACTTGCCGTACCAGTTCACGATACTGGACAAGCATCGAACCGAATACGCCAGCTACTAACCCTAGCGTGTAAAATACGACGCTAAAGCCGAGGATAAAGAACAGTGTATGAAGCATAATCTTCTTACGAACATCCCGCTTCGACTGCTCCTCTTTTAATTGCTGCACAGACATACCTGTAATAATAGATAAGTACGATGGATAGAGCGGCAAGCAGCATGGAGAAAAGAAAGAAGCTATTCCCGCTAAAAATGCAATGCCAATTGAAATCGTCATGCATATGCCTCCACAATTGAAACATGATGTGAACTACTCTATCCAGTTTATACCTTTACCCCTCGACGTACAAGCATTGTCACAATTAGGACCATGATGAGCAGCAGAACAATAGTCGCTCCAGGAGCCAAATTCCAAACACCTGCAACAAGCAGTCCTGCAAAAACAGCCAATTCGGAGATAAACACCGATATAATAATCGCTTTTCTGAAGCTGCGTGCCATTAACAAGCTAATTGCCACCGGAATCGTAAGTAAAGCCGATACGAGCAAGGCGCCAACAATTTTGATTGCTGCGCTAATAACAAGCGCTGTCAGGACTATCATGGCTATGTTTAGCCACTTTACAGGAAGCCCATTAACAGCAGCCGCATCTTCATCAAAGGTAAGCAAGAACATCTCTTTGTAAAAGACGAGCATAAATCCGACTACAATTACGGTGACACCACCAATAACGAATAAATCCGCAGTAGCGAGCGTATAAATGCTGCCAAAGAAATAGCTTGATACATTAGCATTAAAGCTCATTCCAAGCGTGAAAAATAACGAAGCTAGCGCTACGCCTCCAGACATAATGACCGCTATCGACAACTCTGCATACGTCTTATACGATTTACGCAGCTTTTCCACCGCGATCGATCCAATCAACGCAAAAATGAGCCCCACTGCAAGTGGATACACATTAATTAAAAATCCTAATGCAACACCAGCGATCGTTACATGAGCAAGCGTATCCCCGATCATAGATAATCGACGCAGCACGAGGAACATCCCCATTAAGGGAGCTGTAATTCCTATTAAGAGCCCCCCCATTAGAGCTCGTTGAAAAAATTGAGATGATAATAAATCCATTAACATAGTTAGTCTCCTACTCCTAACGAGAACTTCTTACTTAGACGAACACGCCGTGTACGAAGTCTTCTTCTTGACACACTTGCTCGTGAGAATGCTTTCGATAAAAACTAAACTTGCCTGCACGATGTACAGGCTCACTTCCTAGCCATGCATTCACCATTTCCATATCATGAGACACCATAATAATGGTCATGTTGTGATGCTCATGTAAATGCTGCAGCAAATTAAAGAAATCACGCTGAGTCTCAGCGTCAATACCTACCGTAGGCTCATCCAGAATTAGCAGTTCCGGTTTATTTACCATAGCGCGCGCAAGAAAGACGCGCTGTTGTTGACCGCCTGACAGCTGACCTATCCGCTTGTTCGCCAAGTTCTCGATGCGCATTACTTTCATGGCATCTTCAATCTTTGTACGATCAGCTTGCGACAAGCGACGGAACATCTTACTACGGCTGAACACCCCAGACTCGACCACTTCCATAACCGTTGCTGGGAACAGAGGATTAAAGTTGTTTTTCTGCGGCACATATCCAATGCGCTCCCATGATTTGAACTGCTGGATTGGGGTATTAAATAAGCGAACTCCCCCTGCAGTTGGCTTTAATAAGCCCACCATTAGGCGCATTAACGTCGTCTTACCTGCACCATTCGAACCAATAACCCCAACAAAGTCTCTTTCATAAATTTCAAAGCTTATATCTTGAAATACATGCTGATCTTCATACTTAAAACCGAGCTGATCCAATGTAACGACCTGATTATGACAGGCACGATTGTCACTCATCTATTGTCACTTCCTTAATCCGAACGACGTACGGTGAATGATATCTTACGTACCATTCACCGTAATCGATTCATTACCATTTATTATTGCAATGCCTTCAGCAAATGCTGGAGATTGCGTTCCATTAGTGTCAAATAATTATCTCCTGCTGCTTCCTGCTCTTTTGTTAATCCTTCTAGCGGGTTCAGCACAAGTGTCTCTACATTTGCCTCACTAGCCAGCGTCTTCGCCAATGTATCCGATACAAGCTCCTCAAAGAAAATGTATTTGATCTGTTTCTCTTCAACGAGCTTTGTCAATCGTAAAATATCTTGCGCACGCGGTTCAGCGTTAGGCGCGATTCCCATAATCGCATGCTGATGGATATCATAATCACGAGCTAAGTATCCAAATGCATGGTGTGAAACAATAATATCTTTTTTAGTTGTTTGTTTGATGGATTCCGAATATTGCTTATCCAGTGCAACAAGCTTATCATGAAGTTGTTTATGACGTTCTTCATAGTAGACTTTATTGCTGCTGTCAGCATCAATTAGTGCTTGTTTCACATTTTCCGCCATTACGATTGCCGACTTAGGACTCACCCATGTATGAGGATCAATTCCACCTTCATGACTATGTCCTTCCTCATTTTCTTGATGATGCTCTGATGCTTCATTGTGTCCTTGTCCATTGTCATGCTCATGACCATGTCCAGACTCTTCCTCAGCATTAGTCCCCTCGATTAACGAAATCCCTTTGCTTGCTTCAATTAGCTTCACCTTAGAATTGTTATCCAATCCATTTTTAAAATCGCCAATCCAGCCTTCGAATCCAGCACCCTGATACAGCATAATTTGTGCTTGAGAAACGTTCTGAAGGTCTACACTCTTCGGTGTCCAATCATGAGGCTCAACACCAGATGGTATTAAGTTCATAACGTTAACATGCTCTCCGCCGATCTCTTTAGCCATATAATATAGAGGGTAGAAACTCGTAACTACATTCACTTTACCTTCCTCTATTTGTACGGTTGAAGAATTCCCGCAGGCAGTTGTCACTATAATGACAGCTCCCAGCAGTATCGACAACCACGTCTTGCTTTTTTTCATCTGAGCAACTTCCTCTCTCCAAATCACCTGTTGAAATTTAATCTTAATAAAGGAGCAATGAAACTAGCTCACTCTTTTTCGTAATGATTACTATTAAGATTATAGACACCTACCTACCATGTGTCAACCAAAATGATATCCAATTAAGCAGGATTGTTGCTTATGCATATCGTAGTATTCCCGTTAAAGTAAAATGGAAGAACCTCTGTCTTTCTTCGATTCGGAAGAGAAGACAGAGGTTCTGTATACATAGCTTGTTTCAATGTAACTTATTTTACAACTGCACCATTTGGCATTGAATCTGGAACTGTTGCAAGCGTTAGCTGGCCTTCATGAGATGCAGCCAGCACCATTCCTTGAGATAGCACACCACGCAGCTTCACTGGCTTCAAGTTAGTCACAACAATAACTTTACGTCCGATTAACTCTTCAGGACGGTAGTATTGAGCAATACCAGATACAACTTGGCGCTCCTCAAATCCAAGATCGAGCTCCAAGCGAAGAAGCTTATCCGCCTTAGGCACTGATTCCGCATGCTTCACTTGTGCCACACGAAGTTCTACCTTCGCGAAGTCATCAATGCTGATTTCTTCTTTCAATTCCACCGCTTCAACAGCTTTGCTTGCGTTTTGAGCATCTGCTGCTTGTGCCGCAGTTTCCGACTTCGCAGCAGACGCCTGTTGAGCACCGCCGCTCATACTTTCAGCAATTGCTGCCACTTCTACTTCTACTTCCAAACGAGGGAAGATCGGGTCACCTTTCACTACTTTCGTGCCAGCAGGAATGACTCCGAATGTGCGCAATTGCTCCCATGTCGCATGTTCTTGATTAATGCCTAATTGAGACCAGATGCTTGCTGGAGTTTGCGTTAGGAACGGCTGAAGCATTGTTGAAATGATTCGCAGGCTCTCTGCCAAGTGATTCATTACAGAAGCCAACTCAGCACGATTTGCCTCATCCTTAGCAAGCGTCCAAGGCTGTGTTTCATCAATATACTTGTTTGAACGACTTACAAACTGCCACAATGCTGTTAACGCAACGGAGAATTCCATCTTCTCCATTGATTCTTCAAAGCGATCAACGGTTTGAACAGCGAACAATTCCAAGCTCTCATCGTAAGCAGTCACTTTGCCTTCGTAGGATGGAATAACGCCATCGAAATATTTATTAATCATAGCAACTGTACGATTTAGCAAGTTACCAAGATCGTTAGCCAAGTCAAAGTTTACGCGCTCTACGAAACTTTCTGGTGTAAAGCTGCCATCTGAACCAAATGGAACTTCACGCAGCAAGTAATAACGAAGTGCATCCAGACCATAGCGATCGATCAATACGACTGGATCAACGACATTACCTTTAGACTTGGACATTTTGCCGTCCTTCATAAGCAACCAGCCATGACCGAATACTTTCTTAGGCAATGGAAGCTTCAACGCCATTAACATGATTGGCCAATAAATCGTATGGAAACGAATAATCTCTTTACCAACTAAGTGCACATCTGCTGGCCAATAGCGGTCATACAACTCTGTATTTTCCGAACCATATCCCAAAGCTGAAATATAGTTGGATAACGCGTCGATCCATACGTAAACAACGTGCTTCGGATCACCTTTTACTTTAACACCCCACTCAAACGAGGTGCGAGATACAGCAAGATCCTCAAGACCTGGCTTGATGAAGTTGTTTATCATTTCATTTTTGCGGGATTCCGGCTGGATAAAATCAGCGTGCTTTTCATAGTACTCCAACAACTGATCCGCATATTTGCTCATACGGAAGAAATAGCTTTCCTCTTTCACCAGTTCCACGGAACGGCCGCAATCTGGGCAATTGCCATCTGTCAGCTGACGCTCAGTAAAGAACGATTCACACGGAGTACAATACCAACCTTCGTATGTACCCTTATAAATATCATCTTGTGCAACCAATTGATCAAAAATTTGCTGAACAACTGCTTTATGGCGATCTTCTGTAGTACGAATAAAGTCATCATAGGAAATATCGAGCTTTTTCCACAGATCCTTAATGCCTGATACGATGTCATCTACAAATTGTTGAGGTGTTTTTCCAGCTTCAGCTGCTTTGCGCTCAATTTTCTGACCATGCTCATCAGTGCCTGTCAAGTAGCGCACATCAAAGCCGCGAAGACGCTTGTAGCGCGCCATTGCATCCCCTGCTACCGTTGTATAAGCATGACCAATGTGCAGCTTATCACTTGGATAATAAATAGGTGTAGTGATGTAGAACGTATTGCTAGGTTTAGACATTTTACTTCCTCCTTGTAAATCACATCTATATCTATATAAGTTGGAACACACAGTAAACCATGTACCGAACGCGGACGCAAAAAAACCCTCATCCGCTTGGGACGAGAGTTAACCTCACGTGGTACCACCCAAATTTCTGACACCATCTGATACAAACTTCCGTTTGCAAGATTAGCCAGCTTCATTGTCGCTGCATTCAGGCAGCACAGCATTCGATAACGGGAATGACTCACTGAAAGCTCACTATGTTCAAGCTCTTAATGAAAATAAAAGAGTTGAAAATCCGCTCGCCTCCAGAACCTCCGAGACCATCTTCCATCGTGTAGCTATACCGGCTCACACCAATTCCCGGCTCTCTGCAATAGCACAACTATGTACTCATCTCATCATCGGCATCAGATATTCATATACATTTGCAAATGAACACATTATTACTCAATATAGCTTGAACAGCGTCCATCTGTCAATTCTCATACATCCATTTCTAAACTTCATCAGCTCGAATTGGCTCCCGACTGGTTAGAACGACCTGAATCATTGAAAGGCCCAGATTCAACATTTCCTTCTGATTGTCGGGCTTTCTTATCTTCATGCTTAGGCGGCACAGGATCATAACCACCACGATGAAAAGGGTGACAACAGGCTATTCGTTTCATTGCCAACCATGAGCCCTTCGCAGCACCATGAACATCGATTGCTTCCAACGCATATTGCGAACAAGTCGGATAGAATCGGCAGCTAGGCGGCTTCAATGGTGAAAGAAATCGACGATAGAAATGGATCGGTGCCTTTAGCGTAACCACAGTCCATGTCGCTGCTCGTTTCATCTCCTATTACACCTGCTCTTCCTTGTATTGACAAGTCTCACAATATCCAAACACCTCAAACTTGTGCTTTACAACTTGAAAGCGTTCAGGTACATCCGTTAATGCTGGCATCGGACAATAATGAATAGGATACGTCTTCTCACATTGCAAGCAAATCACATGATGATGATGGTGGCTTGCCGAGCAGTGTGCTCTGAATTTCATTCCATCCTCAAATATAACCTGTTCAAGTACGCCTAATTCATGCATCACACGCAAATTACGGTATACCGTATCAAAACTAAGGCCCGAATATTGCTGGCCCATATAGTCATATACATCTTTCGGTGTCAAATAACCTTCCGTCTCAGCAAAGAGCCTAGCTAATGTGCGACGCTGCTCTGTAATTCGCAAACCTTGGCTCGACATCTCTTGCAGCATTTGCTCAGTCTTAAGCATCTTCGTCCCCCCTATCTTTATAATGCGTTAAGGTTGACACCTTGTCAAACAAGAAGAAAGCCGCTGCAATTTGCAGCGACTTCCTAAATAGAATTGATAGCAATAAAACATTTATAATGCCAAAAATTAAATTTGCTATTTATAATTGATTGTACTTTGCATCGTCAGTTGTTAGAACACATGCTTACGTACGCTTCGGCGGAAGCTGAGTCATAAATATATTCAGTGGCATATAACTTGCAGCAGCCGGTGTAAACCAAATCTCAACCTTCTCTTCACGATCCCCGGTACGGTAAATCGGTGTTGCTTCATCTTTGCTTTTCAAAATCCCGTTAATTGGTAACCCAATTTCCTGACCGTTAACTAGGATGGAACCCGAGTACTGGCCACCGCGGGCGTTAACACCAATTAGTGTATTTGGCGCAACTCGCTCCAACACGATACGATACAACACACCATAATTACCTGCATTGTCCACATCTTTATTGGAAGTTGTATCCCAACCACCAATCTTTTTATCCGATTTGTTGTCTCCAATTACAATACGCGAAGATTGCTCTCCCACTAGATCGGAAACTGTCAGTGTACGGTCTGCATTGTTGAACGATCCACGAATGTGCGTACCATCTGACGGAAGTACCTGCAATTTAGGCAATTCTTTCCAAATATCCTTGCTTGCATCTAGCGCAATGATCTGATATTGCAAGTTGCTATCTCCTAAGAAATCAGCATACATCGTGAATACTTGCTGCGGCTTAATCGCTTTGTTGCTCATCTCAGTCATTAATAGTGCAGACTGTTTAGGCTTCAACGTTTGCTCCGAGATAATACCATGCTCACGGAACGACTGGAAGTAGCGCTGCGCTGCTGCTTTACCTGTCTGCTGTGGATGTAGACTTGGTCCCGCTGTACCAGCACGCTCTACTCGAACGACTGCATCTTCATCGGAAACATTCTTAACTACAACATACAGTTTGATGTCTGTAGACTTCGCATTTTTATGATGTAGTAGAATACGAGTTCCACCTGCAATATGGTCTTGATAAAGGATACCGTCTTGAACGATGGATTCCGGGCTATTGGAACGGTACAGTGTACGCTGGCCATGACGCAATTGCGGCAATAGTTCCTTCATTCCAAGAACAGTCGATCCATCTATTGGATAAACATGACCGACTTGCGTGTATACTTTATTGAACTCTTCAAATGTATATAATGTTTCATTCGTAACTGTAATAGACTTCGTAATTTCTGCCGACAAACCATGCTTGTCTGTCACTCTCAACGTTACTTGATGCTCTCCAGGAGTAAAGAACGCTTGCTTATTGTTCGTCCATTCTACCTTTTCAATGGCATCTTCATCGTCATAACTTTCATTCGAATATTCGATCAGTTCACCCATCTTATACTGACTCTTATTCGTCGAAAAGTCTACAACTGGCGGCATATTAGGCGGCTGTACGTTAATTGTAACACTGTACGGCTCACTCCATACTCCTTTTTCATCCAGCACACGAAGTGAAATCACGTATTGACCTGCCTCAGAATAGAAACTCTCTAGACCCGTCCACTCATAATCAATAATTTGCAATCCACGCGGGTGGAAGGATTGATTCTCTACCACTACTTCTGTTTGGCCTGCAAAAACATGTTCAGGAGTTACTTTGAACTTAGCTACAGGTGCTGAAGACATTTGCACAATAATACGCTTAGTTTGTTGCTCCCACTCATACTTGATCTGCATAGCTTGAAGAGCAGACGTTAATGGGACCATAAACGTATTGTTCTGCAAGTAGGAAGCACCGCTCATTTTAGTTGATTCGCCATTGATTCGATAAACATTAGAGTTAGCTTTATAGCGCAGCTCGCGATCTCCCTGCCTTATAATCGTTTCTTTTGTTGTATTATCGAAGTCTAGCTGAAAGCCAAAACGCTCTACCAAACCACGAACTGAAATGTAAGATACACCTTTTTTAACGGTAATAGGCTCTTTGGAATAATAGGTCACATTATTATGCACAATGACATTGCTGTTCGCCAAAATAACGAGCACATCTGATCCATAAATCGTCGTATCTATATTATGTTCGACAGACTTTGGTTCCGTTGTGTTCGGATTTTCAATCGATGAACCATCCGTTGCATTAGGATCACCGTTTGCTCCTTCAGAAGGTTGACCTGTTTCTATAGATGTAGAACCATCGACATTAGGATCTACAGTTTCTCCATTCGTTGCCCCGCCTTCAGTCGTTCCATCGTTATTCAATTGCTCCGTACCATTCAAATCTTGTCCATCAATTGGTGGCTGGGAACCATCTACAGATTGCGGACCAAAAGTTTGAACTTGTGTAACATCATTCATTTCTCTCTGCTCTAATGCACTAGCTACCGGCAACACAGCAGCACATTGCAGCGCTACTAATGCCATAGCAACCGTGCGTTTCCATCTAAAATGACTCATTCCTTCGCTCCTAACTCCTAAAGTATTCCTCGTCTGCACTCGTAACGTCGTTGGACCGATCCTCTTGTTCAAGGAGACATAGTAATAGACGTTACGATGAATAGAAAAGTTTCTATAAATATGCTCATTTGTCCAAAGACACATTCTACCTTTCTTGACAGAACAATGCCTTTTATTATACCTGAATCGTCCCTATTAACCTAGCACTATTTAACACCTATGCAAAATAATCACACAATAAAAGGCCCGCATCTTATACTTAATGCGGGCCTCAGCATTATGGCTGAAAAATTCGACTAAGCTATCGGTTGTTTGCTATCGTTTAAACCAAATCCATAAGGATAATCAGCATTAATGGTAACAGGAAGTTTACCTTCGGCTTGTTTACGACCAACAAGTACTTCTGCTAATGCCGTCATCGAAGCAGGACGATTCTCGTAGCAACACAAGTACGTTTTCACAGCGTCAAACTGATTCAAATCATATGGATTACGAGTCGATGCCACAATAACCCGCTCGTGGTTATCAACTAGTTGCTTTACAATCTCGACTTGCCCTTCATGAAGCTGGGATACCGCATTATAAGTCATGATAACAATTTGCTCATAATCGGCAGCAAATTTGACTGTAGCAGCAACTTCATCGGCATCTGGGTACGTTCCAATTCGATATTCAGTAACATCTCCAATATACGGCTCCAATGCTGTGGCAGTCGTATACTTCTGTACAATTGGCTCATCAACTTCTGTACGCTCACGTACTTCCGGCCAAATAACCAACGTTTTCAATTCAGATTGAAGCGGCAACAGACCATCATCTTTAACAAGTGTAATACTTTTTTCACAAATTTGCTCTACAACCGCCTTCGCATTTACTGTAGCAAATTGCGCAGCAAAATCAGCTGTTATTTCAGATAATACGTCCATTTGACGATTCTGCTTCAATTTAAGGATACGTTCTACAGACGCGTCGATTTGGGCTTCCGAAATGCGGCCAGCACGAGCAGCAGCAACAAGCGCTTCAATGGCAGCTGTCTGTTCTGCAAATCTATGGCTAATGAGTACAATGTCTGCACCCGCCTCAACAGACATAACTGCACCCTCAGCAACACCATACACGTCAGAGATTGCTTTCATTTCCAAACAATCCGTTACAATGATACCTTGGAACTGCAGTCTATTGCGCAACAAGTCCGTTAGTACTCGGCGTGACACAGTAGCAGGACGTTGTTCAGGTTCAAAAGCAGGGAACATCACATGTGCTGTCATAATAAGATCAACACCTGCTGAGATAGCTTGAACGAATGGAACAAGTTCTAAATTAGTCAATCGTTGTTCATCATGCGCCACAGATGCCAAGCCATAGTGGGTGTCTACTGCTGTATCTCCATGTCCTGGGAAATGCTTCGCTGTAGCAGATACATTCGCATCCTGAAGACCGCGAATCTGAGCATTTCCAAGCTGTGTAACCAAATCAGGGCGTTCACCATACGAACGAACCCCAATAACTGGATTGTTTGCGTTGTTGTTGATATCCACACTTGGGGCAAAATTCATATTAATCCCCATCTTCAATAGCTCTTCTCCGCAAATACGTGCTGCATCGTATGCCAGCTGCGCATCGCGTGTTGCACCTACAGCCATATTTCCTGGGATCAATGTAACATCGTCCCAGTCTATACGGGCAACCATTCCACCTTCTTGATCGATACAAACAAATAACGGAATATCTGTTTGCTTCTTAGATGTCAACTGAAGATCAAGCGATAGCTTGCAAGTTTGCTCTTTGTTCTCAAGATTCCGACGGAAATAAATAATGCCACCGACATGATACTTTTCAATTAGCGTCGTGATGTTCTCATCAACGACATAACCATTAAAACCACACATAACCATCTGACCGATTTTCTGCTCCAGCGTTAGTTCATTAATATTCATAATGAATCCCATCCTTATGAAATAATATTTTTATAGTTTATACACTTGAACTCTTAGCTTCTTTCTCACGATATTCTGAAGGCGTCAACCCTGTATATTTCTGAAACACTCTGGAGAAATATCGACGTTCTGAATATCCGACCAAGCTGCCAATCTGGGTGATGTTCTTATCGGTCATGAGCAACATGGATTTTGCTAATTCCATACGCTGTTTGGTTACATACTCAACAAAGGTCTCGCTATAATAATTTTTGAACAATAAACTAAAATAACTGCAGCTTATGCCCAAATAATCAGCAATCTCATCAATACCAATATCTGAACTTAAATTGCGTTGAATATAGTCTTTAGCAGCTATCATCATCAGCTCGCTAGACTTTTTATTCATCGCATGTTCCTTCGTTTGTACAACAAGCTGAGAAATGACGACCATTAAATCTTTAACACTTACACAGTGCTGAAGTCTTTCCCATGCCTGCTCTTCTTCTTGCTTACTAAGCAGCTCTAGTTCACGCATTTCCCTCAACAGATGAATGATAACGTAGTGTAGGAACTTCTCAGCACGCACAATAGAATGCTCTGACATTTGCAGAAGACTAGATTGAAGTGCCGCAAGGCCTTGTTCAATCTTCTTTTTATCGTTCTGCTTCATTCCTGATACCATTTCCTCTACTGGCTGCCACTGTGATACAGAAGCTACTTGTCGAGCGATGGAGCTCTCATCAACGGATACAAGTACTTCAATATCAGGATGTAAAAGCAGGACACGCTGGAGACGCTTGAACGTACTCGACAAGCCCGTCATCGGTACAGGCCCAGAATCCCACGCAAGACTGACTGTAAACTTGATGTGATTGCGTACTGCATCTTGAATCATTGATGCCCAATTCGCCACATCATGTTCTTCAATTTCGAAGCGATCTTTATAGAATTGGACCAGAATACACCATTCGCCTTCACGTGTTTGAAGTACAGCATACTTAAGCCATTCATCACCTTGTAGCGCGTCTTGCAGGACATTGCGTACAGCAAAATTCCAAAGCCTGCGCTCATTATCACTCCAAGAAACCGTCTGCTGTGCGTATTGATCCAAGTCTACAAGCAACAGTGTATATACAAGCTGATCAGCCTGATCTTTATCATCTACAGTAAAATAACTAGGATGACCAGCAGAGAAGCCCATAATCACATCAAACATCATCTTCTCATAAGCAAGACTAATGACTTTGCCCCAACGACGCTCAGCCATTTTCTTCTCTATCTTGCGATTACGTATAATATCTGCGACTTTACGTACTGTATTTTCCAATTCTTCGTAGTTAATAGGTTTTAAAATATAATCTCTTACACTGTGCTGAAGTGCTATACGAGCATATTCAAACTCCTGATATCCGGTCAGCATGAGCACTTCTATTTCTCCGCCCAACTGCCTCACTTCCTTCAGGAATTCCATCCCGTCCATTACTGGCATACGTATGTCACATAGAATCAAATCAGGCTCATGCTCTCGGACAAGGTTCAGCCCTTCTACTCCATTACGAGCAGTACCTACAATTTGAATTTGCATATCTTCCCACGGGAGCACAATTTTCAAGTTGTTTAGGATTGGAACTTCATCGTCAATTAAAATAGCCTTCACAATCATTTGTTCTCACCCTGCTCATATCTCGGTATAGTACATTGTATGATCGTTCCTTCATTAGGAGCCGAACAAATAAACAACCCATATTGACTACCATATTGGATGCGAATGCGATCAGCCACACTTCGTACGCCTAATCCACGACGCTCCATATTTAACGCTTTTTCTTCTTGTGGAATTAGCGATTTCGAATCATCGTTCTGCATATACTGGAATCGCATTAATTGTTTTGCGGGAATTCCTACCCCATTGTCTTCTACTTTCAATATTATTCTTCCATCCATCGAACATGCCGATATGCGAATCAAACCTGTATAAGAAATGCCATCAAATCCATGTTGAATGCAGTTCTCAACAAGTGGCTGCAGCGTTAATTTTTGAATCATACAGTGCATTAACTCCTCAGGCACATCGAACTCAAAATTAAATACATCCTCAAAGCGAAACTTTTGTATTTCCAAATAGCTCATCAAATACTCTAGTTCCTGACGAATTGTAATTTCTTCTTTGTCCTGAATGCTAATGCGCAATATATTTCCCAACCTATGTACCATATGGCTAACTTTTCGGCCTTCATTCTGGATTGCCAGCACATTGATCGATTCCAATGTATTGAATAGAAAATGCGGCTTGATTTGAGCTTGAAGTACGCGCATTTCAGCTTTATTTTTCTGCTGCTGCTCTTGCTTCACCTGGTCTAGCAAATCAGTTACCCTGTCAATTAGGCGATTGAAGCCACGTGATAACAAGCGAAGTTCATCTTGTCCTTCCTCATCTACACGCGCTTGCAAATCTCCATCCTCTACTCTTCGCATGAATCTCACCGTACGAACGATATGCTTCGTAACCCGATTCATGAACAAAAATAGAAATAGAAGGGCTCCCAACACACAAATAAGCATAATGATCGATACCCATTTAATATATTCCGTCATCTCATTGGATAAGGAATTCCAAGAGCGGACAGATACTAGATGCCAACCGTATTCTGGAATCTCATAAAATGAAAGTACACTATCCTGATCATTAAACTTGTCTTTGTAACTATGATAGCCTTCCTTCATCTCCATCGGCTTATCTAAATAATTAGGAAGTTTATTACCGTTCAATTTCTTTTCATTATCGAACAATATCAACCCATTCTCGTTAACGATGAAAAATCTAGAATTCCGCATTTGTTCCACATGATAAAAGTTATTGAAGAAGGTCTCTATATCCCAATCATTTACTTGAACGATGAGGACACCTAAGTTTTTGAGCGTGTACAAATCCTTAACTACTTTAATTTGTGTAAACACTTGCTCAGATCCCGTAAGCTCAGGTATTTCATTTGGTCCAAGCCAAACAGGCGCCCCCTTACTATTCATAACCTCATCATAAATAGGGTGTTTGACAAACTCTTCGAAAGGCATCGTTTTAAAGTTTTCTTTGGCGAATATTGGGATAATGTCAGTATAACCTGATCCTGGATAATATGTATAGCCTTTTAGATTATACAAAAAGGCATAACTAATAGAAGGATGATTGAACAACAGCCGCCGAAATACCTGCTGTCGGTCATTCATCTCTAAATAGTCAATTCCTTTTAAGCCTGTCACCTTTATAGGCTGATGATCGTTGGCCTCTCCGTTTTCCTTTATATCCTCTTCTGCGCGAACCAAGTCTTGATCTTTCGCATTCGGAGATATTAGCGCCAGTTGAAATATGTTATTGGCTATACCGTTATCAATAATTTTTTCAACTTCCTTAAATACGGACTGGATGCTATGCCCCATCGCCTGCATAGAAAATTCAGTCTGCTCACTATACTTCTTCTCTATCATTTGAAACGTAATTGTAAACGTTATCGTCCCCAATAAAAATAAAGGGATAATGATCAGAAGAACAAAGCCGCTAAACAATTTATAACGTAAGTTCATTCTTCTCACTACCCCTTTAGTCTCTATTATGTGGCGAACCTTTTCCAGTTTACCACGCCATAGAGAACAATTCACTTGTATTATTCGATTATTTTCAACTTTTTTTATCCTTTTACTCCGCCAGCTGTTAGACCTTCAATAATCTTCTCTTGCAAGAATGCATAGATGACCATTACAGGAACGACACTGTATACGATACCAGCACTCATTTGAGCATAGTTCGTATTGTAAGCATCACGGAAGCCTACCATACCTACCGGCAATGTACGCCATGTATCATCACTCAGGAAGTAGTTCGCAAGCAAGAATTCATTCCAGTTACTCATAAAGTTTACGATAAATACGGTTACTAATGCTGGAACACTCAACGGCATCACAACTCTAGTAAAAATACCAGGTGCTTTCAATCCGTCGATAACAGCTGCTTCTTCAATCTCTGAAGGTATAGATCGCATAAACGCAGCCAATATAATAACCGTAAATGGAATTGCAGACGCTGTGTAAGGGAGAAGCAACGCCATTGGTGTATTCAACCAATCAAGTTGTTTGAGAATACCATATATCGGCAACAGCAAAGCGTTACCTGGAATTAGCAATCCTAGTAAGATAAATTGGAAAGTAAAGAAACTCAGCTTGTTATAACGCATACGAGTAATTGCAAATGATGCAAGCGAGCCAATAATCAATGTAACTATTGTAGCTACAGTTGAAATCCATAAACTGTTCCAGAAGTATCCGCCAATATTCGCATTTACCCATGCTTTCACATAATTGTCCCAAGCGAATTCCGTTGGAATCCCAAACGGATTGCTAGAAATCGCACCGTTGTCTGTTTTAACAGATGAGAATAGGACGAATAAGAATGGGAATAAAATAATGAGCAAGTACCCTAGTAGGAAAATATGGTTTACACTTTTCTTTAGTTGTTTGACCATTAGTATTCAATCCTTTCTGCTCTACGTGCAATCAAGAACTGATATGCAAGCGTAATGAGGAGCGTGAAGATGAAAATAAGGACTGAAATACTGTAACCATAACCGTATTTAAAGCTTGCAATCGAGTGTTTCATCATATACGTTGTCATAACATCAGTGGAACCAGCAGGTCCACCTTTCGTCATTACGATAATAATATCCGCTGCTTTCATTGCACCAGCAATGGAAAGCATGATAACTACCGACACGATCGGCATAATCAATGGAACTGTAATTTTGAGAGCTCGTTGAATACCTGTTGCTCCATCGATCATAGCAGCTTCATCTAATTCTTTAGGAATAGAGAGGATTGCCGCCAACACCATAACGATATAGAAGCCTGTCCATTGCCAAGCGTTTGTAATAAGAATCGCGATCATTGCCCATTTTTCATCGGACAACCACATGATCGGATCAATGCCGAACACTCCCAAAATCTTGTTCAACAAACCGACATCCGGGTCATAGATGAATCCCCACAAGATACCGATTACCGCTGTAGACATAACAGATGGCATAAATACTGCCGTCTTATATAGACCTCTCAAACGCTTGACATTGGAGATGAGCAGTGAGAAGAAAATAATTAACGGAACTTGGATGAAACAAGAGAACAAAATAAAGAATCCGTTATTTTTGACCGACGCCCAGAAGTCAGCCTTGCTCATCACTCTAATATAGTTATCGAATCCGATAAACTTGTAGTTCGCAAATCCGTTCCAGTTCGTAAAACTATAATAAATAGCTACGATTACAGGATAAATAAAGAAGGCAATAAACAGTACGAGTGCTGGAAGCAAAAATAAGAAATACGTGATTGGATTTCTAAGTGCTTGATTCATGATTTCCCTCCGTCCGTTCCAAATATCGAGAGATGTACCCCGAAATAACAGACTATAATGTAGAGAGCACCACCCCCTGCTAAGTAGGGCGGTGCTCTTGTAGTAGATTTATTCTACTTTTTGTATGAATAATTATTGAGCAGCGTTTGCCTCATCTTGAACTTTTTGTACTTCGTCGCCCACTTGTTGAGGTGTTGCTTGACCGCTGATCATTTTTTGAATCTGTTGGCTAAGTGCTGTGTTCACGTCTGCTTGTACAAGAGCGTCAAACGCAGGCCATGTGTATTTAACTTCGCCCATTTGAGCTAGAATCGCTTCAAGCAATTCATTGCCTTTAGCTGTTTCGTTCAACTTCGCTTGTTCGACTTTCATAGAAGGAATAACTCCATCTTCTTTCAAGCCACGAAGCTGCATTTCTTCATTGTACAAGTTTTTGATGAATGCTTTGATAGCTTCACGTTTCTTTGGATCATCGATCGCTTTTTGAGAGAAGGCATAACCGTTGTTAGAATCGAACATGATGCTGTATCCATCGCCTGCATTAAGAGGAGGCATCATGAAGAAACCAACTTTTTCAAACATTTTACCAGACTGAGCTTTGTCAGCAAATACAGAAGTAGCCCATGATCCGTCATACATCATAATTGCTTCTTCGTTGATGATCTGGTTACGTTGTGTAGCGTACTCAAGACCAAGTTCACCTTGTTTGAAGTAGCCTTTTTTCAACCACTCATCATGCTTAGCGAACGCTTCGATCATTTTCGGATCGTTCCATTTTGTTTCGCCTTTAGCGAAGCCTTTAGTAACTTCAGCACCTGCGTAGTATGTCCACAGGTTGTTTGTTGTCATCAAAGGAACCCAAGCATCTTTGGAAGCAATAGCGAATGGAATTTTGCCATCCTTTTTCACTTTCTCAGCAATAGCATCCAATTCAGCCATTGTTTTAGGAATTTCGATTTTGTTCTTCTCGAAGTATTCTTTGTTATAGAAGTAACCTTCGATAGAAGCACCTACTGGCAAGCCGTAGATTTTACCGTCCTTCTCCCATTGTGTATGAGATAGGAATTGATCCTTGATACCCAACTCATCAAGAATTGGAGCGATATCAGCAACTAGTCCGTTTTCAGCATAAAGCTTAACGTCTGGGCTACCGAAAGCGTCGAAAATATCAGGTGGATCTCCGTTTGTCATTTCTGCGCGTAGTTTTTCTTTACGGTTAACTTCTGATTCAACACCGTCCAACTTAACGGACAAACCAGCAATTTCACCTTCTGTTGTCTTAACTACGTCTTGCAAAATGTTAAAGCGGTTTTTCTTCGACTCACCTACTTGCGTATGGCGAAGCTTCAATTCAAATGGTTCACTGCTTGTTTCTGCCTTCTTTTCTGTCTCAGGCGTTGTTGTTCCATTTGAAGAACCTTCTTTAGCTCCTCCGCCGCAACCCGTTAAAGCAGTTGTAGCGATGAATAAAAGTGTCGTTAATAGTACTAGACCTTTTTTCATCTCATGACCTCCCTTAAAGTTTGTTAAGGTTTTTTAATACGCTTTCATTATAAACCGCGATGTTAATACTTGTAAGGATGATAATTCGACAGCAGAGGGATAAAATTATCTACTATCCAAATAAAATGGTGCACCTTAACAAAAAAAGACCCCCATCGAACGACTATAGAACTAGTCTATAAGCCATCTGAGAGTCCATATCTACTATAAAACGCACCTTTTTACAATTTCATCCTAGACCTTCATACCTATACATATATTAAGTAGTCTGATTATGAAATGATTCTATTGATATTTTAAGTACCTGCTTATCAATCTTCCCATTCAAAGTAGTAGGTAGAGCATCAAGTACGACTATCCGTTCAGGCAGCTTATAGTACTCCAGGTGTTCTGCCATAAACAGCAGCAGTTCTCGCTCTCCTACCTGTCCTGTAACAGCAAGCACACATTCATGGTGCTCATCTGGCTTCAATAGAACAGCCAGCCGAACGCTTGGATGACTCAACGCTGTCTCTTCAATTTCAATTGCACTCACACGATACCCTTGCTGTTTGAATACATCATCAGATCTGCCCTGATAATAAAGATAACCCTCTTCATCTGTATAGAAAAAGTCGCCTGTGTACAAGTACCGTTCACCCGTATCTTTTGCGATACCGAATCTTTTAGCTGTAAGCTCAGGAAGTTTCCAATATCCTGACATCACATGAGGGCCGCTAACGACAAGCTCACCTGTTTCAAATGGTTCAGCCTCGCAGCCCTCCTTATTTATCACTTTACAAGTAGTACCAGGAATAGGCTTGCCAACCGAACCAACCTTCACACGCGCCTCTTCAGCTGGTAAAATAGCAACCCGCTTACACTCCGTCAACCCATACATCAAGAATATACGGCACTGCGGGTATAAATGGCTTAATGAATCCACATAGGAAGATGGGAAAGCAGCACCCGTATTGGTTACAAAGCGCAAAGCTGGCAGTTGAGAACGTGGCCTTTGCGACAACTTCAGCAGTCCGTCCGCCATTGCTGGCATCAACGGAAGACCTGTAACTCCCCAAGCGTAGAGCTTTTTCAGCCACATTGGGCCAATATCCTTCTTATGACCTAAGGCCAGCGTAGCTCCTTCATAACAGACTAGAAACATCTGATACAAACCGTAATCAAAAGAGAGTGGCAAAAAGTTTCCGATGATATCATCATGCTGTACTTGCAAACATTGCTGAATGGAGGAGGCGGCAAACAAAACCTGTTTATGAGTAGATATAACCGCTTTTGGATTGCCTGTACTTCCAGATGTATAAATGAATAACACAGGATAATCCGAAGTTAACTCCACTTCTTGTCGTGAGAACATCCCCTGATCTGCATCAGCGAGCTTAGGCTGCTCGTTCTCTAAACTAAACAGCTCCCATAACGATGCCTCATCAGCCGCGTCCAGTACCACAACCGTCGAAAGCCCAGCGTCCAACAAACCAACTATAGATGATGACGCAAAAACGATTATCGGTTCACAATCACTGACAATATAAGATAAGTTTTTGCTCTTCAATTCTTCATGTATAGGTACAAATATGGCACCAAGTCGAGAAGCAGCAAATAATGCCGCAAGTACAAAGCTGCTGTTTGGCATTGCACACAGAATGCGGTCTCCAGCTTGCACGTCTTTCGTTTTCAACCATCTGTACAATTGGCTGCTCCTTTTCATCAAGTCAGCATAACTCCATGAAGAGGAATCTGTAATGACTGCCACTTTGTCCGGATAACGAGATGCCGCATCATCCAGCAGTTCATGGATATATTGGTTCATCGTAATATCGACTCCTCCCTAAGCGGACTGATCAAACTAATGTCACGAAGTGTGCCATCATGTGTGAGCAGCAATTCCGGGGGCAAACGATGGGATAAAAAGTGGACATTCGCATACGTAAGACCATACGCACCAGAATGGGAGAATACAATCAAATCTCCTAGATTGACCTTTTCAAAATCAACACCGCTTTGCATGACATCCATAGGTGTGCAAAGTGGACCTACTACGGTATACGAGGTGGACTTTAGATGTTCGCCAGATATCTCAACGTCTCCATCAACCGATATTTTGATTAGTGGAAGTGGTTTCTTAAATGTCCTTCCTAGACCAGCACGTTGATTCGTCCCACCGTCAATGATTAAATAATTTTTGTCCTTGGATTGCTTCGTATATAATGCGCTTGTCACGAAATACCCCATGCGAGATACGATATAACGTCCGGATTCAATAAATACGTTAGAAATTTCAAGATCTGCATGCTCATTCAACTTCTGCTGCAGCATCTGTTCATACATTTCGATTGAAAATGGTTCATCTTCAATAAATGCTGGAACTCCATAACCACCGCCAAGACCAAGCGTAGTAAGCTGAAACTGATAAACTTGCTGCAGCTGTCGATACCAATAGAGCATCCGCTCTGTAGCTTGTTCATAATACTCGATACTAAAATTTTGGGTACCTTGATGTGTATGAATACCAACAAGCTTAAGATGGTTGCACTCATTAATAAAAGACACGGCTTGTTCGATACATTCTTCATCAATGCCAAATGGGCTTGCCCCACCGCCTGCTGCCATGCGAGAACCTGTTGAATCAAGACTTAAATTCAGTCGCAGTGTTATCGATGCGACAAGGCCGAGTTGAGCAGCAACTTGCTCCACGACTGCCAGCTCTTGCAAATGCTCTACGTTAATAATTCCGATACCTTTACACAAGCAAATTTCAATATCCTTTGCCGTCTTACCCGGACCTGTAAATACGATACTCGCCACATCCGCTCCTAGTTCAATGGCACGTTGAAACTCACCAATCGAAGCAATCTCCAACTGTGCACCCCATTTTAGCAAGTGCTGAATAAGAATTGGATTCGGATTCGCTTTCATAGAATAGTACAAAGACACAGATGATGGTAGATGATTGCGCAGCTGTTCATAATCCAACTTCAGTTGAGCTTCATCGAATAAATAGAAGGGCGTCCCATATTGAGCACTTGCTGTATTGAGCGCTTGAATAATTCTATCATTCATCATTTTCATCTCCAATGCGTCATAATTGAACCAAATTAATAGTTCGAGATTTTAGGGAACCTTACCTTTAAATAGCTTTTAGACTATATGCTGCATCCATTGTCTGTCTTGTGCCAAGTAACGAAGTGGATCATCACCGAACCATTCCAGCGAGGCATTTTTACCGGACTTATCAATTGCTCGTATAATAGAAATGTAATCAACTTGACCATCAGAAAGTGTAACAATTCCAGAACGACTGCCGCTCGGTGCATACACATTATTCGAATCAAAAACCGTACAATTTTCAAGGGATGCGATGTTTTTCAAGTGGAAATTCTCGACCCACTTATGCAATTGTTCGTAGCCTGCCAACGGATCGTCTCCCGCTTCCCACAAATGGAGAAAATCCAAATTAACTTTTACCGCATCGTGACTGACTTCCTTCATTAACAGCAATGTTGACGCTGTATTATCGGCAATTGTATTCGGATGTGTCTCTATTAGAAGCATAATTCCTGCAGCTTCACAGCGCTCCCCGATAACTCGAAGATGGCTCACAATCATCTCACGTTCCTGTTTATTCACGGATTGGCTGGGTGTTTTACCAGCAAAAGTTCGGATTTTATTCGTACCGAATTGATGTGCTAATGCTATAAGTTCATCACACTTCAATATCGACAATTTCATATCGGCATGAGGTGAGACATCTATGTAGTCACTAATCATAGAAATCTCAATATGATAAAGCTTTAGTAGAGAACGACAATGTTCAATTACAGCCGCTCCACCCTGAGAAAGTGACTTTGCATGAACCCCCCACAATTCAATCGCCTGAAACCGTTGCTCATGAACAAATTGAGCAATATCTGCAAATGACAGGAGCATGTGCCTAAACGATATCGTACAGACAGATACATTCATGAAGACACCTCTTGAGATATAATGTTTTGCATAAATGCCGCTTCTTCTCTTGTCACCGCGTGAACAAGTTCTTCAATTCTATTTATTATCGCTGAATCATCATTCATCTTATACTTTAATAGGAGGAAGCTAATACCGTTCCATAGTTTAATAATCTGCTTATGCTGAAGCTGTAACGCTTCCCCTGATCCTTTTGCTATACTGCGAAGCTGAGTCATATACTCCCATACGATCGTTCTCATTTTAATCAGTGAAGCGATGGACAAAATGTTTCGTTCCGTCCATAGTCTCCGTTGAGTACCGTTCCATTCTCTCCCGACATGCAAATGCTTTATAAATTGATCGAACGCTTGCACATCATAATGCATCGTAAAGTACTTATCTACGAGTACAGAATCAGCATCTTGGGGATAAGATGTTTGATTTGTCACTTCTCCAAATGGCTGTATCGAGTAGCAATAATATTGCTGCTCAACCATTGCTGCTGCTTCCAACTGTTTTCGAGTCACTAACCCAATATATTCACAAATAGGATCTGCTACATGAAAAGAATCTAAATTCTCATCATATCCAAAAACTAATACATAATGATCAAATCCGCTCGCCTCAAAATTCAGCATATTGCGTGGAAAAAACGGCAGATGCGAAGCTCTGCATTGGTACAGAAATAAACAGCCATTAATTAATTGCTGCTTCATCTCTAGCATGCTTGTTCTACATATTTGAAACTGCAAACTGCAATCGCCAAATGTTTCAATTCGACTCCTCATCACATTTCGTCCCGCGTAAAGGACGTCACGATAGTATGTCAGATTCCAATAATGCATTAATAGCCGACCCGGATCTCTGCCTATCATTTTCAATGCGGTCGAAATAGACGACATTGCACACTCTAAAGCTCCAAGCTTTACAAGATGCGCCGGATTTGCTTCACCGTACGGCATTATTTTACTCATACTATCACTCCTCTCTTCGCATGCTCGGTTTGTACTTGCGTAACGAAAAAAGGAACCTTGCCACTTTCGGGATTCGAAGGAATACGAGATACACGCTCGAGCGATACATTCACTTCGAGATGCAAATAGTTGCTCAGCAGTGTGTGTAGACTTTTTTCCAGATGATCAAGCTGTACATGTTCATCTGCTGCAACTCGGAGGGTAAAAGAAGTATAAGCCGTTTGTACAATTTGAAATTGACGAATGCTCTGCTGTTTAAACAAATCATAAAAAAACTTATCAAAGTATCGAAAAAATGCTGCATTTACTCGTTTATCAGGAAGAACGATTTGTGACATTCTCATCGGCATTAGTTGAATGCATAGCGCCCCCGAAAGTTCATCTCTCCATATTTTCCCGATATCACCTGTTCGATATCGAACATATGGAATGGTACGCATCACAAGTGAAGTTACAACAATTTCTCCATACTCCCCATCATTAACTGGCTCAAACGTATCAGGATCAATAACTTCTACGAAAGCAACCTGTTCATCTACTAAAAATCGTCCATCAGGTGCTTCAAATGCAATTAGCCACATTTCTTCTAATCCGTAATAGTCAGCCAAACGGACACCGAAGGCTGCTTCTACAAAAGCTCGTTGTGACGGAATAACCGACTCTCCCCAGTTCTGGATAAATAACAGGCTGGACGGAGGTTGGATTTGCTGCTCTGTCATGTACTGAGCCAACTGAAACAGAGAAGAAAAGCGCCCTTGAACAAAATGAGGCTGCTGCATGCTCATCTGTTGTACATAATGCTGCATCATTTTCGCTTCATCGCTCATGCGATTACTCAACAGCAGCATGCGGTGACGGAGCGGCATTCCCCAACGCCGTCTATTGCGAAATATCGCAGCTGATAGCTTGCATTGTTCTTCAGCAGAGCGAATGCAGCGATAAGGAATGCCCGTCGTCCCAGATGTATAGGATTCATATATTTTGCCTTGAGGCACTCGCTCAAGCTGATTCCTATGCTCATTTATGAAGTGCTTATTTGAGAATGGAAGATCACGAAACGTAAACTGTTCACCTTTCCACGGGAAGTAGTAGGGAACTTGATGTGTGAGCTCATGCTTTAATTGCTCTACGATAGTAACGGGATTTGGATTGCTCATGCCGATACTTTATCCTTCATAAAAGCTACCGTTGAGCGAACGGAATGAAAATACTCAGGATCAAAATCATCAATCGAAAGTTCAAAGCCAAACTCTGCTTCCAATTCAGCCAACAAATCAAGAAATAGCAAGGAGTCTAGTCCCAAATCTTCAATTAACTGATGATCATCAACAATGTTTTCAGGGCTCTTTTTTACAATCTTCCCAATTACGTGAACGACTTTATTATAAATAGTATCAATGGACGTATTTGTCATGATGTACGTACCTCCAAATACAATGGTTTAAGCGCTGTACGATTAATCTTTCCGCTTCTCGTCTTTGGAATATTTGAGACGATTATAATTTCTTTAGGCCGTTGAGCCGGCTGAAGCTTGTGTTGACAATACGAAAACAATTCCTGCTCACTGATGTCCTCCTGATGGCACACGACCAAAGCTATAATTCTTTCTCCCGTGCGCACATCTTCAATAGACAGTACAGCTGCTTCGGTAATCATCGGATGTATGGACATCACTAGCTCGATCGACTCCGGATAAAGGGTATGACCGCCTACATTCATCGCATTGTCTGCACGCCCTGTCACGTACAAATACCCATCAACGTCCACGTGACCAATGTCATTTGTCCTCAATCCGTATTCGGTCAGCACTGCTTTACTTCGCGCCTCATCCTTATAATAGCCAAGCATGACATTTGGACCCTGAACATAAATTTCACCCGTTGTTCCAGGCTGTACTTCACCTATCTCATCTCGAATTCGCACCGAAATTCCATCTAGCGGCAAACCTGCTGCTCCCGCTTTGTCAGGAACATCATTTAAAATAAAACTACTTACTCTTGGCGCTGCTTCTGTTAAACCGTAACCAAGCATAACCTGTGTACTTGGTAATCTTTCGAGAAGAGACTTTACCGTGTTTTGTGCCGCCTTCCCCCCGATAATTAACAGTTTCATCAAACTGCTCATCGATGAGAATGACCACGAGCGATTTTTATCCAAAGCAGTAACTAAAGCAGGTACCGTACAAACATATGAAATTTGCAGCTTGTCCACAAACCGGATCAGCTCAAGTGGATGCCGAATCGAGCATAAATAGATAGATGCTCCAGCAAGCATCGCGAGTAATAATTCCCCTGTGAATGTTGAGCTATAACCTAATGATTTGAATAGTAGAACACGATCTGTAGCTTCCAACTGTACAACTTTTTGAATTTGCAGCAAGTTTGCCATAATATTAGCATCACTTAACATAATTCCTTTAGGCAAACCTGTTGATCCTGACGACAAGAAAATAATAGCTGCTTGATTCAACCGTGAAGAACCGTCTACTCGCTCAAGAGGTACCGTTTTCTCACCATGAAAACACCAGTGACCCTTCCCAGCTATCTCGATAACGCGATAGCTCTTGCATTCACCCACGAGTTGAAGCACACCGCTCATAAGCTGCAGCTTCGAATCAGGCAAGATGATAAGATCTGGCTCAATCCAATCTACAATACGGATAAGTTCATCAGGAACGGTATACTCATGAAGCGGAACGGGAATGCCACCAGATAATATAACGGCGAATAAAGATGTAATGGAACGAATCGATTGATCCATCCACACTAACGCAATGAAAGGAGAGTCTTCTGCATCCAACTCTTCCTTCCAGTCAGCAGCCCACTGCCCCGCTATACCAATCATGTGTTGATAACTGACATAGTTAGTTACATCACCGCTGCCTGTTTCGTAAATTCCAGCGTCCTCATTCCAGCGATGTGATTGTAACCATGACTTCAACGTTGTCGTATTCATCACACACGCTCCAATACTCGAGGCTCGGACAAGTCTTCCTGACGATACGTCGTAAGTAATTCATAGTAAAGTTCACCACGCTGCATGAGCTCTTCATGACTCCCCTGCTCTACAACACGCCCCGCATCCATGACAACGATAACATCAGCTTCAGCTACCGTTTGCAAACGATGGGTAGAGAATAATACGGTTTTATTGGACGCACTTGCACGCAGCTTCTCCATGACATGACGCTCGGTTTCCACATCAAGTGCTGAAGTAGGCTCATCCAAAATTAAAATATCTGCATTTTTGACTAGCGCCCTAGCAATTCCGATACGCTGCCTTTGCCCCCCAGACAATTGAAAGCCTTTATGGTAAATATGAGTGTGAAGTCCGTCTGCAAGTGAAGCAATTTTATCATCCAAGCGGACTGCTCGTACGGCCTCCATCACTTCCTCCTCAGTTACTTTCTCGTTGCCCAGTGCTATATTTTCATAGATCGTACCTGGAAATAGAAATGGCTCTTGAAATACAATAGCTACCTGTTCTTGAATTTGTCGACGCGTGAGCAATTCATGAGGCTGATCCAACAATGTAATGGAACCCCCGGTAGGCTCATGGAAACCGACTAGCGAGTAAAATAAAGTAGATTTCCCTGATCCACTTCTTCCAATGACTGCGACCGTCTGGCCTCTCTGAATGGTCAAATTCATATGATCGATAATCAATTTATCATCGAGTACGATTGAGAGATTTTCCAATTCAATGGCTGGTCCACTTCCATCCTCCTGACGGATGATACCATTTGATTCGGTAACCGACTGTGCATGCTCAACAGGCACATTGAAAAATTCTTGTACACGTTCCAGTGCTATTTCTGCTTGTTTGACCTGTGTAATGGTTTGGTTAATCGCTCGCAAAGGATGCAAAACATTATTCAAATAAGCGGCAGCCGCGACGAGCATACCAACCCTCAACACACCATCATTAACCAAAAAGCCTCCTATGCCATACAAAACAACTACAATTAAACTAATAACAATTAAAGTCGTCTGAGTAGAGAACATTTGGAACAACGTTTCTTTGGTGCTCGCATGCACTAATCCTTTGTACATGGCTGCATTTCTTCTATGCTCCCATTTCTCAAGTCCAAATGCGCGTATTTCTTTGGAGCCTTCAACGCATTCATACAAATGTGTCCCAATGTCTTCGTTATGGGTTCGTATAAAGTGAGCATATCTAGATAATGACTTCTCAAACAGTTTGGGAATAATTAGTACCATTGGAATGGTAACCAGCGCTAACAAACCAAGTTTCCAATCTAATGCAAAAATCATGACAATTGCAAAGCAAATCGTAAACCACTGCGTTACATATTCGACAATGACATGGTTCACATAATTAGCCATCGTATATGAATCAAAACCAATTAATGCTGCATATTTGCCTGCACCATGCTTGTCTATTTCATGGATTGGAATGGAACGGGTATGAGCTACGAGCTTCTCTCGAATATCCAGCGTATGCGAAATCGTTAAGTTGCGGAAAATGGTGTAACAAACGATTGAAGCGCCAGCGCTAACAACTGCGCATAAAATAGTTAATGCTAAGTATTGAAACAACAAAGGCGCATCAAACCGAACTAAAATATGATCAATAATAAAACCGAACAGAAGCGGCTGCAGCATGGATGCAATTAATGAGAGGATTAAGACTGCATATGCCAATACTGTTTTACCAGTTCTGGGGGTTAAGTACATACGAATCTCTTGTAGCAACTGGTATCGATTCATGTTATTCCTCCATCGGCAAAATGCCCAATAATCGGCTTGCACAGCGGCATCCACTGCTCATAGTTGAATGCAGAAGATTCCGCCAGTAATGAAAGGATATGGCGATGTTCCCAGTCCAAATGATGCAAGAATGGCGTTGAATAATCGTGAATCTCTGAAATTGGTTGATGCAGCAAGTTTTCTCTTGGCTGATCAAATGTGACCATAGGAATACTCGCTTGCGCTGCAAGATGTTCTATGATGCGAGGCATAACACGCTTGTAGTCAAATCTTTTTGCCTGTTCTCTAGCCTCATTACGCATATTCGCCAGCAATCGCTCATCTGAAAGTAGATTACAAACGATGGAGGCTCCTGTATAAACATCCAGTTGCGGGATGTCGGTTTCCCAATGCACAGGAATAAACATACCATCCACATGCTCGGTTACAATATCCTTGAAACCATCCCATTTTGTACAAACGACAGGAATGCCTGCTGCTTTCGCTTCAAGCAAATTATAGCCAAACGTTTCACCAGGATCAGTCGATAAGTTAAGAAGAATATCCGCCTCGGCCAACAACTTCTCCTTTTGCGATCCGTATACGGCTCCAGTCCATGTAACATAAGATGAGCTCTCAAATTGGTTCTCTATTTCTTGGAGGCGGCTTCGATAATGCTCAAGTTGTGCCTGATTGGCACCCGTGTATTCACCTGCAATCATCAAGTGCACTTCATGTCCACTTGTTCTTACAAGATGCGCAAGCTCTATAACATGATGAATGTTTTTGACGTCTTCTACCCGACCGATACAGAGCAGTTGCCTTGCTCTCCCTTCATCTCTTCTCTTCATTCTCGGCTCATCGCAAGCAGAAATAGAAATACATAACGGCTCCTGCAAAGCCATCTCATAGACTGGAGATATGTTCAAAAGGGCACGATATGCACTGTTCGTCGTACATAACAACGTATCTTCCGGCTGGAGCAAGGGAGCTATGGCAACCCACTGCTTAAGCCAATATTCTGAACCTACCGAGTGAGCAATGATAAAAAATCGAAGCGGTATATGACCTTGATTGCGCGCGTGCATCAAATAAGGGATGATGGCAGGCACATTGACATAAATCGTGTTCACGCCTGTTTGCTGGACCCACGACCGCAGACGTTCTATTAACGTATCTGTTGAATGTGGATATTGTTCATGCCAATGAGGAATAGAACCTCCAAATAGCTTCATCATCTGAAAAGGCTTGATTGCTACAAGTTCAGCATGTTCCTTCATAAAAGCTACCCACTGGTCATCTACAGCTCGTTCATTAACCCGTTTCGGTTGACCATCTATATAGCCAATTCGAAGTGAACGTGATGATAATGGGGGCTTTGAGCAATCCTTTGATGAAGTTAACAAATCACTTTGAGTACTAGACATGTAACTGCCCCTGGCCGCATGTTATCCTCCACTGCTCGTAGAGCTCATGCAGTTCCTTCTTGATGCTCATTTCCAATTCATCTAATATGTCCAACTTCTGAGTAAGAAGCTCCATCATCTGTGCACTCCCTGTAACCGATACTTTTATCGCTGAGTATTGTAAAGAAGTCCATCCCTTTACTAGCTTCTTTACTCTACCCAGCATTTCTTCATATACCGCCTCATCTAGTTGCAGTGCAGTGTTAAAGTACGAAAATGCGTATTCGTAGCTGTGCTTCCGTAAAACGATGAGCCCTAATTGCTTAACTGCGGGCATCAGTAATTGTATTGACTTTCCTTCTCGTTCTTCTATGATGTCATGAAACAACTGCTTCACACTCTTCGGCAGCTCGTTGTAATCTTTTTTGAATCGAGTATTAAAGTAATGGATAATATCCAAATGGTCCGGCTCTTGTACCTGTGCATGATCAATATAGAAACCGCCGCCATACTGATTCTTCAAAAAGGCTTCAGCCACATGCTGTTCTGCAACTTCCCCCTCCCATTCAAAATCAGGATCATTCATATACAATGCGCCTGACGGGAGTCGCTGTAAGATTACATAGTGAGGCAACTGCTGCTTATGATAGAAAAGCGTCATATGAGGCATATAATACATGTCCAGCTGAACAATGATAGAACGATTGTCTGGTCGACGGCGCAAATATTGGTGCAACCTTCGATAATTTTGCTGATGTTCAATACGTTGGTCATACCATTGAGTTACTGCAACTTTGAACAGTTGTGTAAACCAACTCACCTCGTGGTCGTGATGGATCTTGTCGGAATAATACGTAATGATTCCTTGTTCCGTAATTTCAAACGGAGCATCCCACGCACCAAAAAACAACGGTCTCGTATCTACCTTATTCATTTTTTCTAATATGTGAGAAAAACAACTAAGCAAACAATGGACCTGTTCCATGCTATAGATTAACTACTAACCGAGATTTTTTCAGAAATCAACGCCGCAATGTCTCGGACAGAATTAAAACGCTCTACCGTCATTTCATCATCTTCTAGGAAAATATCGAATTTTTGCTCAATCTCTACGACTAGGTTAATAAGCGTTACTGAATCTATGCCTAGTCTGCTAATTTCCGTTGCTTCTGTCATCGTCTCCACAGCTTGCGGCTTAGTTGACATCGCCTTTACTCTCTCCATTAAAAACTGAACGATTTCCTGCTTTTGCATATTAACTCCTCCTCATGTATAAAGCATTATATATTGAAATAAATAATGAAGCCTTGTTAATAAATCATGAATGGCTAACGTGAACAGTTCGCGGCTCTAGCGTGTTTATAAACGCAACAAGTGATTCGACTGTCACAAATATAGAAGGATCAAGCTCATCTTCTGGAACAATCAAAGATAAGTCTTCTTCAATATGGACAATCAATTGCAGTAACATTACAGAATCAATACCTAGATCATCATGTAGATGCATTGCTGGGTTCAACTCTGGGACATCTTGCAGCTTAAGCTTGTCTACCATCAGTTGCTGGAGCTGTTCTAATATTGAAATTTGCATGCTAGCTACCCCCTTGTTCTAGTAATCTTCGTGATATTTTACCCGATGGCATCTTGCGTATTTCATCAACAATCTCGATTTCGGCAGGAACTTTGTACGGCGGCAAGTTTTGTATGCACCAATCTCGAATCGCCTTTACTTCTAATGGCGCTCGCAACACAACCTGTGCCTGTACACATTCACCTATAATCGGATGGATGCCTCGGTAAACAACAGCTTCATTGACCTCAGGCAACATACTTATCATCGACTCTACTTCCTGAGGAAAAACTTTAAGACCTGACACATTGATTACATCGTCAATACGCCCTATTACTTGCAGCTGCCTATCAGGACTCCAGAACCCTATATCTTTAGTGCTATGTGTCGATTCACCAGCAACAATCTCGATCTCAGTCCGATTGTTAGCACTGTCACCTGTTTGCACCTGTAGATGATGCAATGGTGTTCCCACATCGCTGCTGGAGCTTACTTGCTGTGATAGACTGATACAGCCTGTCTCAGAACAACCGTATTGCTGCATCACATAATTTGCACGAGCTTGAAGCTGACCCAATAGCGAATCCGACATCGGTGCACCAGAACTCATAACACGATCCATGCTCGTCGTTTCCGAACTGAAACCAAGTAGTACATGGTATAGTGAGGGAATTCCGTAAACGATGTGCTTTGGATTCTCACGAATGATACTCCATGTTAGTTTGGGATTCCGGTTTGTAATTAGGATAGGTGTGGCTCCTCTTGCCAAAGAGGCAAGCACACCACATATCAGACCATAAGAATGAGACATGGGTACAAGTACAATAGGAACTTCCTCTTCATCCCCACCTAGTGCTTGGTTATACGCAGCTATTTCTGTATCAATATGTGTCCATCTGCGTTTAATCAGCTTCGCATCGCCTGTTGTTCCCGAACTATACTGATAAAGAAATGCATCTTCTTGAAGTGAAGCAGAAGGATCTACTGGGATATAGGTATCATAATTGCCCCATAGTAAACCATGACATCCCGCTTGTTGAGCAAGCTGAATGGCTTGCTGTTGCGGTGTTTCTCCATGTATAAGCAGTATTGAGCCATGTTGACTGCGAACATAATGGATACAGGCAAGCAGGTGAGTTGGATCAGAAATGCAAAGCGCTAACACTTTCCCACTAACATGCTCCATTGCTTGTTGTTGACTAACGTTGATCAAGATTTGTTCGAAGTCTTCTCTCGTCACTTCCACACGATTTACTCGGATCATGTAAGCTCCTCCATATGGTCGTATTAGAATTAGGCTCAGCACATGATAAAAATGATCATGACTCGATAACCGTCAACATCATCATCCATAGCATTGGAAAGACTAGCTGGATATCACGAGCGTATAACACATCCCTGCCCGTGATTGAAGAGAAAAGAATATATAGATCATTCGATAAAGTAAGCGCTTTAAAATTATGTGTCGTGTGAAGATAGCAATTTAAGAAGGGCAACCGAGATAGAAAAATTCAGAAGTAAATGTTATTTGAGAGTAAGAAATTGTGAGAGTAAACATTCATGAGGTCTATAGTTAAATGTGATTATATGACGGTTTGGTCACGTTACGAAAGGGATATATTTCTACAAAAACAGGATAAAATCTTCATATAATCATACACCTTGTGGCGGAAATTGTAAACAGCGCAACCCTTTCTCGACAAGAGCTGCGCCTAGTTTCTTTATGATTTCTATGTCTACGAAACAGATGGATACATTCTATCTGTTTCTGAATCAGGTTCATTACCTTGTCTCCCCTTCTCAATAAGCTGAACAGCTCGTTCCACTTCTTGATCTGTTGGAGAAGCCACTCCTGCTAGCGGATAATTCAACCCTAATTCTTCCCACTTGAACGTCCCCATTTGATGATAAGGAAGCAGCTCAAACTTCTCTACACCATTCAACGACCCAATAAATCGTCCCAAATCCAGTAAATCCTTTTCATCATCACATTTCGTTGGAACGAAAACATGGCGGATCCACATTTTCTTATCGTTTTCCGACAGCCAGCGAGCCGTTTCTAGTGTCCTTGCATTCGATACAGCCGTTAAGTCCATATGTTTTTTATTGTCGATATGCTTTATATCGAGCAGGACGAGATCGGTCACCTCATAAAGATCCTTGAGCTTTTTTACATCATTGACGCCGTTTGTATCTAGCGTCGTGTGGAGATTCCACCGTTTTTTTACTTCACGAAACAGTTCGGTGACAAACGGAGCTTGCAACGTCGGCTCCCCTCCTGTTACAGTCAATCCACCATTAGAGGACCTGTAATAGCTTAAGTAAGGCTCAATTTCACTCAACACCTCATCTATAGTCATAGCCTTGCCGCCAGATAGGTCCCAAGTATCACGGTTATGGCAGTATTGGCATTGAAGAGCACAGCCTTGCAAAAATAAAACGAAGCGAATCCCAGGTCCATCTACAGTCCCAAACGTTTCAATTGAGTGTACTCGTGCGTTCATCTGCGATTCATCCCTTTCCCTCTTGAGCAAGCAACTCGCATTCAAGTCTCTTTTTATTGACAAAAAGGGCGCAACCGTCAGGTTCACGACCGAGACGGTTCGTTTATTCCGACTGCTTGCGCCCTGCCCTGTTCCTTCTGACTTTACTCAATCACTCTATTACATGGAGCCATGGAACGTTCGATTAATAACATCCATTTGCTGCTCACGAGTTAATTTAATGAAGTTAACCGCATATCCAGATACACGAATGGTTAGCTGCGGATAGTTCTCTGGGTGCTCCATCGCATCCATAAGCTGCTCACGGTCGAACACGTTCACATTTAAGTGATGCGCACCGCGTCCAAAGTATCCATCCAACATCGCTACTAAGTTAGACTTGCGACCATCCATATCTTTGCCCAGTGCCTTCGGTACTATCGAGAACGTATTCGAGATGCCATCCAAGCTGTGTTCATATGGCAGTTTCGCAACCGAGTTAAGGGATGCTAACGCACCTTTCTTATCACGACCATGCATTGGGTTCGCACCTGGTGCGAACGGTTCGCCTGCCTTACGGCCGTCTGGTGTCGTGCCTGTTTTCTTACCATAAACGACATTCGATGTAATAGTTAGCACCGACTGAGTTGGCAGTGCATTGCGGTAAGCTTTGTGCTTGCGAATCATGTTCATGAACGATTCAACCAATTCGATAGCAATGCTATCGACACGGTCATCATTATTACCGTAGCAAGGATATTCGCCTTCTACTTCGAAGTCGATCGCGATGCCTTGTTCATTGCGAATTGGTTTTACTTTCGCATGTTTAATCGCACTTAAGGAATCTGCCGCAACCGATAATCCCGCTATACCACATGCCATCGTGCGCAAAATTTCACGGTCATGCAGGGCCATTTCGATACGCTCATATGCGTATTTATCATGCATGTAATGGATGACGTTCAACGTATTCATATACAGTTTCGCAAGCCACTCCATCATTTGCTTAAGGCGTTTCATCACTTCATCATAGTTCAAATACTCACTCGTAATCGGAGGAAGCTCAGGACCAACCTGAATGCCAAGCTTCTCATCTCTACCACCGTTAATCGCGTACAACATTGCTTTCGCTAAGTTGGCACGAGCTCCGAAAAATTGCATCTGCTTACCAATCTTCATCGCGGATACACAGCATGCAATACCATAATCATCACCGAAGAATGGACGCATTAAGTCATCATTCTCATACTGGATAGAGCTTGTTTCAATCGAAGCTTTTGCACAATATTTTTTGAATGCTTCAGGAAGCTGCTCCGACCAAAGTACCGTTAAGTTTGGTTCTGGTGCAGGTCCTAAGTTATATAGTGTGTGCAAGAAACGGAAACTGTTCTTCGTTACGCGGGTCGTACCGTTCATCGCCATACCGCCGATTGATTCCGTTACCCAAGTTGGGTCACCTGAGAATAATTCATTATAATCAGGGGTACGAAGGAACTTCACGATACGCAGTTTCATAACGAAATGGTCAACGAGCTCTTGCGCCTCTTCTTCCGTTAGTGTACCTTCTTTTAAATCACGCTCAATATAGATATCAAGGAACGAGGACACGCGTCCAAGCGACATCGCTGCACCGTTCTGTTCTTTAATCGCTGCTAAGTAAGCAAAGTACAACCATTGGAATGCCTCTGTAGCATTCGTTGCTGGCTTCGACATATCAAAGCCATGCATTTCAGCAAGCTGCTTCAATTCGCCCAATGCGCGAATCTGTTCCGATATTTCCTCACGGTCACGAATCGTATCTTGATCCAATGCATCCAATTCGAGATTCAGCAGATCCTGCTTCTTCTGTTTGATTAGAAAATCTACGCCATACAAGGCTGGACGACGATAGTCACCGATAATCCGGCCGCGTCCGTATGCATCAGGCAAGCCCGTAATGACACCCGATTTGCGAGCTAAGCGCATTTCAGAAGTATAAGCATCGAATACGCCTTGGTTATGTGTCTTGCGGATGTTCGTAAAGATATCAATGACTTCTTGCGGCATTTCAAAGCCGTAAGCTTTACAAGCATCGATCATCATCTTGATTCCGCCAAATGGTTGAATCGCACGACGGAATGGAGCATCTGTTTGTACTCCAACTACTTTTTCCTTCACTTTATCCAAATATCCAGGTTGATGCGATACGATAGAAGAAGGTGTATTTACATCGACATCCCAAACGCCACCGTGTTCACGCTCTTCTTTAGATAGTTTGCTGACAATATCCCATAGTTCTTTCGTATTTTGCGTGGCACCTTGTAAAAAGGATTCATCTCCGTGATAAGGCGCAATATTATACTCGATGAAGTCATTTACGTTAACTTCTCTGCCCCATTTACCTGTTGTAAATCCACGCCATGGTTGAACTGTTTCTGCTGCTTTCAAATCTTTTTCAGCTACCGACATCTGAATCCCTCCAAATTAGTAGGTTTTCTATTTACATCCTGCTTATGCTGTAAGCGATTTGCTATGGCTTTATTGTAATACTTTTCACAAAGTTATTATGTGATTTATATCACAATGTTATTGTTTTTCTTCCTTCTTACTTTCTATTACAAAACGTATTTGCTGTTTGTTATGCACAGAACCAACTAGCTATGATCGTCGTCTCATTGAAAAATAAAAGACAGCAGAACTTTACACCCTGCTGTCTCCCTGTTCCTTACTTAGAAGCGACCATAGAAAGCATTTCGATACACATCTGCGAGTTCCGTTACGAGCGGAAGCTTCGGATTTGCCGTCGTACATTGGTCTTCGAATGCACGGTCAGCCAAATAGTCCACTTTTGCTTCGAACTCTTTCGCATCAAATCCAATTGCTTGGAAGCTCTCTGGGATACCAAGCTGGCGATTCAAATCACGAATGGCTTCAATTAAGCTGTTCACTCCCTCTTCCGTTGTGCTTGCTGGCAATCCGAGAATTCGAGCAATCTCAGCATAGCGCTTATCTGCCACAAAGTGGTCGTATTTCGGGAACGACGCGAACTTCGTCGGCATTTTCGCATTGTAACGGATGACGTGCGGCATTAATATCGCATTTGTGCGTCCATGCGCTGTATGATACTCTGCCCCCCATTTATGAGCCAAGCTATGGTTAACGCCTAGGAATGCGTTGGCAAATGCCATACCTGCGATAGTAGATGCATTATGCATTTTCTCACGTGCAAGCGGACAAGCCTCATTAGCCGATTTGACCAAATACTCAAACACAAGCTGAATTGCTTTTATCGCTAATCCGTCTGTATAATCATTCGCCATGACAGACACATAAGCTTCAATTGCATGTGTCAGCACGTCCATTCCTGTATCCCCAACGGCTACGCGAGGAAGAGAGTATACAAACTCAGGGTCGACAATCGCTACGTCAGGTGTCAATTCATAATCAGCCAACGGATACTTCGTATTGCCGTGCTCCTTATCCGTAATAACGGCAAACGAGGTTACTTCCGATCCCGTACCCGATGTTGTCGGAATGGCTACGAACTTCGCCTTTTGACCTAGCCGTGGGTATTTATATGTGCGCTTGCGAATATCTAGGAACTTCTGTTTCAAGTTGTTGAAATCTGTATCTGGATATTCATAGAACAGCCACATCGCCTTGGCAGCATCCATTGGAGAACCCCCACCAAGTGCAATGATGCAGTCTGGCTTGAATTGTGTCATTAATTCCGTACCTTTACGAACCGTTACTGTAGATGGGTCTGGCTCCACGTCAGAGAATACTTCGATGGCAACCGGATTACGACGTTGACGAAGATAATGCTCTACCTTTTCCACATAACCGAGCTTCACCATCATTTCATCCGTTACAATCAATACACGGCTAATATCCTGCATTTTCGCAAGGTATTGAGTAGCTCCTTTTTCGAAATAAATCTTATTCGGCACTTTGAACCACTGCATATTCACTGTACGCTTCGCCACCCGTTTAATATTGATTAAGTTGACTGCCGTAACGTTATTCGAAGTCGAGTTGCGGCCATAAGAACCGCAGCCAAGTGTCAATGATGGAATGTTTGTGTTGTACAAGTCACCAATTGCTCCATGTGTAGATGGTGCATTGACTAATATGCGACCTGTTTGCAAGCGATCGCCGAACTTGGCAATGACTTCATCATCGTTGGAATGAATGACGGAAGAGTGACCCATCCCGCCGAATGCTACTATTTCAGCTGCACGATTGATACCTTCTTCAGCCGTCTTCACTTTATAGCAAGCTAAAATGGGACTAAGCTTCTCAGCAGACAGCGGGAATTTAGGTCCTACGCCATCGATTTCGGCGATGAGTATTTTCGTGTTTGCAGGTACATTCAATCCAGCAAGCTCAGCAATCTTCGCAGCAGACTGACCCACGATGGTTGGATTGACCGCACAAGTTTCGCTTTTAATTGCCATCGCCTGAAGTTTAGCCGTCTCTTCTTTATTCGTGAAATAACATCCGTATTTTTGAAGTAATTGCTTCACTTCTTTATATATAGGTTCTTCGATAATGACAGCCTGCTCGGAAGCACAAATCATGCCGTTGTCGAACGTCTTCGATAATATTAAATCAGTTACAGCCTGTTCCAGGTTAGCTGTCTTCTCAATAAAGCATGGCACGTTACCAGGACCAACACCAAGTGCCGGCTTACCCGCGCTGTACGCTGCGCGAACCATGCCTGAACCGCCTGTTGCAAGTATGAGCGCCACATCTGGATGGTTCATCAATGCATTTGTCGCTTCCATCGAAGGAAGCTCGATCCATTGTATACAGTGCTCTGGCGCGCCATATTTCACTGCAGCTTCTGCCAGTGTTTTCGCCGCCTCTGCACTGCAACGTTGAGCTGACGGATGGAAGGCAAATATAATTGGATTACGAGTTTTGATGGAGATTAACGCTTTGAACATTGTCGTCGAAGTTGGGTTGGTTACAGGAGTTACCCCCATCACAATGCCAACTGGCTCAGCTATTTTTATACAGCTTTCATACGCATTGTCTTCGATGACGCCGACTGTCTTTGTATACTTGATGTGATTGTAGATATATTCGGTAGCAAAAATATTTTTCGTGATCTTGTCTTCGTATACGCCACGGCCCGTTTCTTCTACAGCTAATTTCGCCAATTCCATATGACGATCCAAGCCTGCCAATGCCATTTGACGTACAACGAGGTCCACTTGCTCTTGGTTCATATTCATAAATGTTGTATGTGCTTTTTTAGCACGATCAATCAGTTGTTGAATATGCGCTTCTACAGTTGGAGTTCCTTTTTTATCTGCAATTTGTTTCACATCAGCTTTTGTTGACATCGTTCTCCGCCTCCATATTTGAATTCATGCCTGAAGTCGAGACAAGTAAGGGAGATACTTTATCGATCCAGGACGGTTACCTTATTTTGTTTGTGAATCATTTCACAATTAAAGTGTACCTCATCTTTCTTTGCTTGGATGTGATCTATATCACACCTACAAAACCATAAAAAATAGTATAATTTTACACAAGTACTATTACATCCTGTCAGCACTTTACAACGCCAGCAATATCACAGAAAATACATATATCTAAACTATGTCAAAGTAATGAATATCACTTCATTTAATAAAATATTTGAAATTTTAATTGTTGTTTAAATTGACAATACTAACGGGAACGTCCAATATAGAAGTATCATAAGATATAGTGAAAGATGTCACAAAGTTATATTGCTGTAATTTATTTATATACCTATACCCTCTTACACATAGACATTTTATAGAACGGAGTGGACGATATGACCATGACAACCCCTTACGACGAGCATAGCAACATTATGTGTTTCTCAGAACAGAACAGAGAGCGATTAATGGAAATAGCTAAAGAACGTAACTATCCAGAAGGATCTCATTTGTTCTGGGAAGGTGATACGGCCGATAAATTGTATTTTCTGAAAAGTGGTCGCGTCAAGGTTACGAAAACAACAGATGAAGGAAAAGAACTCATCCTTTATATGTATCATGCTGGGGATATTGTAGGTCAAGTCGATCCCTTCCATGCAAGTAAACACAGCTTTACAGCAGAAGTGCTGGAGGAATGTGAAGTTGCTGTTATCGAGCAGCGTGATTTAGAACTCGTTATCTGCCAACATTGCGACTTTTCGCTTGATTTTATGAAATGGATGAGTCTTCACCATCGTCTCACGCAAACAAAGGTAAGGGACTTGATGCTGTATGGTAAGCCTGGAGCACTTTGTTCCACCTTAATTCGACTATCCAATACGTACGGGGAAGATTTAAAAGACGGCGGCATCCTCATTAATAAAAAAGTTACACATACAGATCTTTCAAATATGATTGGTGCTACTAGGGAAAGTGTCAATCGCATGTTAAGTGATTTGCGCAAAAAGAACGTGCTTGAATATGATAACGGCATGATTATCATTCGTGAGTTGGAGCACCTGCAAGAAGTATGTCATTGTGAAATGTGCCCAAAAGCGATTTGCCGTATCTAATCATACGATCCTAACATAACCTAAAGAACCTCCATGCTCCACGAAATCCGTGGAACTTGGAGGTTCTTACATATAACATCACTATGAGCTTGTTTTCGGCTTCAATTCTAGGATAATGTGATCGTTCGCATTAATAGTCATATTTAAAACGTCTTTATTTTGCACTTGTTCGCCATTTACTTTCAGATTCACCTTGTACTTCTCATCAAGTTCATGCTTGCCAAACTGGACAATACGCTGCTTGTCTTCAGACAGCTTTACCAAATCAAATTCTGCAAATACACCTGCTAATGTATCCGATTGCTTCCATGGAATAAGATATGAATTGGATACTTCATTCAGTTCGGCACCACCGTCTATCGTCAATGTTACACTTGGCTCAGTAGAACCACTGGTACCCACATCCAACTTCTTCGCATATACCGTTATTTTATCGTTCAGGGATATAACAGAGTCGTACGATTGGCGAGCTGTAATCTCTTTATCGTTAAGCATAACGCTCCATTTCGTCTTGGAATCCAATCCAACATCTACAACAGAAGCGATTCCCGCTCCATCTTCATTCATCTTGATCTTGCCTGTACTCAACAATGCTTCTCTAAGCGTTAATTTCTCATACCAGTCTATTTGAACGCGGTCCTTCACATTAGGTACGTAGGTGCCGCCATCTATAACAAGTTCAACTTGTGGTTTGCTTGTTTCACTGCTCTGTACCTGTTGAGAAGATCGAGATGTATATTCGGCAACGTTTGCTTCTGTCGAACAGCCCATTACAAACAGAGCCAATAAGCAGCATATCCATCCAGTCTTTCTCTTATGTTGTTGTGGTGTTCTCATAGTATCCTCTCACTTTCCGGCTTACGAGTCACCAAGCCTGCCTCTTATTGACTATATTATGCACGAAATGTTGGACAAAAAAGTTTCAAACCCGTTACAATCCGTCTCAGGTTCAATTTTCTCCTGATTAATACACCTTCTTGTGTAATTCCAAGCAACCATGCAAGGAAGAGTTTATCTTTCAATTCCCTGCAAAATGATTCGCAAGTATGTTTTTCTTGAAGCTAAAAAATAGAGTGCTTGCATGACGATAAATATAAGCACGATGGTCAATCCATAGCTCAGCGCATTTACATTTGTTATATTACTCAGCGTCTTCATCGCAAAAATCGTATGCAGACTTCCTATCATGCACGGCAGGAAGAAGATAATGCCAACCTGCACATTAACAACACGCTTTATTTCCTGAATGGACAGACCAATTCGCACAAGCGATTGATAATACAATTTATCTTCTTGCAAATCATTAAACATTTTAAAGTAAATGATGCTGCCGCTGGCTACAAAGAATAACAAGCTAATGAAGATCCCGATAAAAAATCCGAGCGAGGATGTTTGCTGAATCTCATAGTTATCCCCAATTCGGCTCGTCAAATAGTACGTATTTGGAGCATCCGCCAATCGCCCTAACTCCTTCACTAGCTGATACGATTGTTCCCAATTGGTCCAGTCGATCATCATTACTTTGCTCACTAGCTTAGGTGCTACCTGCTTATTTAATTGTTCCCAATGTTGCTCAGGAACAGCAAGAACATCTCCACTCGCATACCTTGTAGGGACAAGAGTGATATCGATTTTTCTCTGGATATTATATTCGATTGGTTTATCAAGACCCTCCAGCTTTACCTCAAGCTTGTCAGGATAATGTGTTCGACCTCCCTGAAACAACTCTTGTGTACTTTGGTCAATCCAATACGCGCCTGTTTCTGTAGGGGGCAGCTTCCTTCCATTTATCGTTTCTAACACACTATTCATGTCAGATTGACGAACAAGAGTTACACTTTCCAAATGCCCACTGATGCTCTTTGTTGTCCCTTCTATCATTTGTACCGATTTCACAGACGTAATTTTATGATTGTATTGTTCTGCCACTGTCTCAACTTGATCAAGCGTTAATAGAAACGGGCGATCATGAACCTCCAGCATCGTAAACGCAAACGGATGCGAGGTACGTATGAATTGATACATAGTTCGGTCCAATGCATATACAGATGCAGAAGAAGTTAATACAACAGCAACCAATATGGATATATTGAATAGTACACGCGCATTTTCTCTCACGCGATACGCTGCACGGGATATATTCAGCAAGTTCGTTCCATTATAGTACCAACGTCGATTCATCTTTAATAGCCGGACGATTACAATGCTGAACTGTGTGTACAAAAAGTATGTACCCGCTATAGCAAGTGCAAATATTGGCAACGTATTGGATGTAATATTGTACAGATCCGTATGCCAAGCTAAAAAATAACTATATAGTAAGCTGCAAATCGCCAATAAGCCTAACAGCCAAGAAAAGCGAAGCTTCTGATCTTTTCCTTTATCAGAACGAATCAGATCAATTAACTGCCGTCTGCCTACCTTTCGCAGTGTCCACAAGGTAATGAGTCCAAACAAGGCCAAGTAGGCAACTGCTGTAAATAGTGCTGCATGAACTGGAAAATAAAAGGGCAGGGGTGATTCCAAAATCATATAGTAAGACATGCTCAAAAAGAACAACTTTAGCAGTATTGTCCCTATACCAATTCCCACTGCTATAGACGTAACCGCTATAAATACATTTTCATACACAAACATCAGTCTCAGCTGCCACTTCGACATCCCGAACAAGGAAAATAATCCTACTTCTTTTTGGCGCGAGCGAACAAATGCTGACGAAGAGTACAGCACGAAGAAAAAGGAGAATCCAAAAATAAGAAAGGTACAAATCAAAACGATCTGTTGACCGAATTCACTAAGCTGTCCTTGTACTTTAATTAGCTCTGGATGATTCATATATGCTGCGTATAGAAAAAAGATAGCAACCGAGAAAACACAACTCAAAAAATAAGCACTGTATCGGTGCCAATTGGAAACCATATTACGAAAGGCGAGTGCTCGGAACGTCATCGAAATTACCTCCCAACAAGCTCAATGTATCAAGAATTTGTTGGAAAAAGGCTGACCTGCTTGAACCACGTCTTATTTCTGTAAATAGCTTTCCATCTTTAATAAACAAAATGCGCTTGCAATAGCTTGCTGTAAACGGATCATGGGTAACGACAAGCACGGTTGTCCCAAGTTCAGTATTCAACTGCTCTAAAGCATCCATGACCGACTTGGCAGCCCTTGAGTCCAAATTTCCTGTTAACTCGTCTGCAAGTAATAAGGACGGTTCATGAATAACCGCACGGGCAATCGCGGTGCGCTGTTTCTGTCCACCAGATATTTCATACGTTCGTTTATCCAATATATCTTCAATGCCAAGGCGATTCGCCACAAATTGCACTCGACGCTCAATTTCACTACTTGATACCTTGTCCAGCGCCAGTGGGAGAATGATATTTTCTTTAATCGATAATGAATCGATCAGATTAAAATCTTGGAATACATATCCCAGTTCTCGACGACGAAACTTCGACAGATCCTTGTTGGACATTTTTAACGGATTATGACCATTAATAGAAATACGTCCCGCAGTCGGCTTATCGATTGTTGCTAAAATGTTAAGTAGCGTTGTCTTGCCACTGCCAGACGGCCCCATAATACCAACAAATTCTCCCTGCTCAGCCTGCATATTTATATCGTTCAACGCTGTATAGGTCATCTTTCCTCTAGAAGCATATATTTTTGTTATCTGTTCGACCTTCAAAACTGTCGTCATTGATTTGCTCCTTCTTTCACGTACATGTTCATCGACTTAAAAGTATCCTTTGTGAATCGTGTGTGATTCAAATCCGATACTGACTTTCGTTCCGCTCCCGATTTCGGATGTAATTTGTATTCTATGACCCAGTCGATTGCAAACCTGCTTCACCAAATAAAGCCCCATTCCGGTTGCATCTCCTTCTTTACGCCCGTTCTCACCTGTAAAGAAAGGTTCAAATACACGCGGGATATCATGTGGTGCAATGCCAATTCCTTCGTCAAGCACATGCAACCACACGGTCTCATCGTTCTCTTCGATTTCGAAATTCAACGACTTAGATCCTTCTTTATCCTTCGAATACTTGATTGCATTCGTCACAAGCTGAGTCACAATAAAATTCAGCCACTTGCTGTCACTCTCTACGCGTCTATCTTCACCTATAACTTTCGGGAAAATGCGGTAGCGAATAAACATCTTCTTATGTTGATTAATGACTTGTCTTATATTTTCGTGCAGCGGTACTTGTGAAACATGAAGATCAAGTTCAAACTTATCCAATCGAGCCGTATGTAACATGAGTTCCAAGCCCCCTGTAAGGCGGTCTGTCTCTTCGCTTACATTTGCCAATAACAAACGAGCTTCTTCTTCATCCATCCGCTGCGCAGGCTGCTGTGTAATCAAATGAAGCACCGATACAGGCGTCTTCATATGGTGCACCCATTGATTCGTAAAATGCACATGCTGCTCGCGCTGCTGCCTCATTAGCATAATTTGATCCATAAATGCGCTGTATTGACGCTGCATCAGCTGGTACATGACCTGCTGTTCTTCGGTTACGGGATGCTGTAAACATAAAGAGAACTCATTGTCATTTTCATGCATACGAGCATAGTTGATTTCTTTGTACCATTCCCGCTGCCGCAAATAGTCATAAATAATCCCCACACCGACAATAAATACCCCGAGTACGAATACGTATACAAGACTGCTGTGACGAATCGTACGCGCACCAATTTGAATATCAAAATGAACAACGATTAGCGACATAACAAGGGATAGCAGCCATGCAAAAATAAGCAGGAACCGATCCTTTACATACTTCCAAAAGCTCATTCGACTACACCGTCTTCATCCCAACCCGTCAATAAGCGATAACCTTGCCCACGAATCGTTTCAATCACTTTGTGCAAACCAAGTTCCTCCATCTTCTTGCGAACACGAGTAACATTGACTGTCAACGTATTGTCATCCACGAAATCTACATCGTCCCACAATGCTTCAAGCAACGTGTCTCGCGACACAATCGTATCCACCTTTTCCATGAGACAGCCAAGTAAGAGGGACTCATTTTTAGTCAAATCCACACGCTTGCTCTGCCATTCCAACGTATTTTTCGTACGATGAAGCAGCAAGCCATTCAGATTTAATTCCTCACCATTGCTAGCACTTACAGCAGCATACTCGCCATAGGTACGACGAAGCACGCTTTTCACTTTAGCCAACAGGATATCTAAATGGAATGGCTTCGTAATATAATCATCCCCACCATTTTCGATCGCCATGACTTGATCCATCTCGCCCGCACGAGCGGATACGAAAATAATAGGAGCATTTGTAACGGTACGAAATTGTCTGCACCAATAGAAACCGTCATAAGCCGGCAGATGAATATCAAGCAAAATAAGATCTGGTTGTATAGCAATCAGATCTTCCTTTAACGCTTTAAAATTAGTAGCTCTCGTTACCAAATAATTATATTTCTCTAACGATGATTGAAGTATGGAAGCAATCTTATCATCGTCCTCCACAATCATGATGCGATACATCCTTGTTCCTCCGTTCATAAATCTTTCTGGTTAACAGCCCTAGTCTGTAAGTAATAAATCAAGTTTCATACATGAAATACTCCCTATTCATCATAGCATAATGCAGTATCGGATAAAACTTACTACAAATCTGCAATATTCCACTTATTGTAATAAATTTGACATAATTATGAACTTTCCTTATACTCGGAAAAGGAGGTGAAAGCGCTTACTGAAAACAAATAGATATAACCACCAAGAACTACACCTAACGATAATAAACATAGGTATAGACAGGAGGTTAACTACATTTATGAAACCCGATATTAATTATGCTGAGATCGCTCAATCCACGCAGTTTAAGTCTCTCATGCGAAGCAAGAAGAAATTTATTTTGCCAATGACCTTATTTTTTTTCGCCTTTTACTTCACACTTCCTATCCTCACTTCCTACACAACTGTATTGAATCAATCTGCGTTGGGACCCATCACATGGGCATGGGTGTTTGCCTTTGCTCAATTCATTATGACGTGGGCGCTCTGTATGATCTATGCCCATCGTGCTGCCCGTTTTGATCAGGATGTACAGCAATTGAAAAACGAATGGGGCGGTGAACGAGGATGAATATGACCGCTTTCCTGCTATTTTGCGCCATTGTACTGCTTACAATGGTAATTACCTACTTTGCTTCTAAGAAAACGAACTCCGCTTCAGACTTTTACACCGCGGGTGGTGGACTAACAGGCTGGCAAAATGGACTCGCCATTGCAGGCGACTATATGTCAGCAGCTTCTTTCTTAGGGATCGCTGGTTCGATTGCATTAGTCGGCTTTGACGGCTTCTTTTACTCCATCGGATTCCTCGTCGCTTATCTCGTTGTCTTATACCTCGTTGCAGAGCCACTTCGTAATCTAGGAAAATACACATTAGCTGATATGATAGCTGCACGCTTCCAAGCCAACAAAGTACGCGGTGTTGCTGCCCTCAATACGATTACGATTTCCACCTTTTATATGATTGCCCAACTCGTTGGTGCAGGCGCACTTATCAAACTCCTGCTTGGCATCGACTATGTGTGGTCGGTTATCATTGTAGGCTGTCTTATGACGTTGTACGTTGTATTTGGCGGCATGCATGCTACTTCTTGGGTTCAAATTATTAAAGCCGTTCTCTTGATGGGCGGTACATTCCTGCTCTCCTTGATCGTATTCTCCAAGTTCGACTTTAATCTAATTAAAATGTTCGAAGAGATGAAGACAGCCACTCCTCTCGGCGAGCAATTTTTAAATCCTGGCAACAAGTATACGAATTCTTTAGACACCTTATCATTGAATTTAGGACTCGTGCTTGGTACTGCAGGCCTGCCTCACATTCTTATTCGTTTCTTTACGGTTAAAGATGCACCCACAGCCCGCTCATCGGTCGTATACGCCACATGGATAATCGGTCTTTTTTATGTCATGACCATCTTTTTAGGATTTGGTGCTGCTGCATTTGTTGGAGCAGATCTGATTACGGCAGCGGATAAAGGCGGTAATATGGCTGCCCCTCTATTAGCTCGTGAGCTTGGTGGAGATTTCTTCTTTGCCCTTATTTCAGCAGTCGCCTTCGCTACGATATTAGCGGTTGTCACAGGTCTTGTCCTATCCGCTGCATCTGCTTTCGCACATGACTTTTACAATCATATCGTTCGAAAAGGCAAAGCCAGTGAAAAGGAGCAAATGTCAGCAGCACGTTGGGCATCTATCGGGGTGTCTATATTATCGATCATTTTAGCTTTGCTTGCTTCGAAGCTGAATGTAGCCTTCCTCGTTGGCTTGGCATTTGCCGTTGCGGCCAGCGCTAATCTTCCTGTTATCCTGTTTACTGTGTTTTGGAGAAGGTTCAACACAGCTGGAGCAATTACAGGTATGTTGACTGGATTGATCTCTGCTATCATCCTAGTTGCGATTAGTCCAAGTGTATGGGGACCGGAAGGCAAAGCGATCTTCGTCGGAGAACCCCTGATTACGTTAACCAATCCCGGCATTATCTCTATACCACTCGGCTTTATCGGAGCATGGCTTGGTACGATACTGACTACTAGATCTGCGGATAAAGATAAAAATAGAGACGCTAAGTTTGATGAGGTGCTCGTCAAAGCAAATACGGGGATTCATATGTAACCCATTTACATAATTCGGTTACGGAGAAGTTCTTTCACAGCTTCCGCTACTGCGGGAGCTGTTTTGTGTTCTCTATACTTGTATACGATATTCAGAGTAAACGAAAAAACCTCTTGCCTCCTACCACAGAATAAGACAAGTAAAGGCTCGAAACAGCCATTACTCCCCTAGACTGAACAAGAGCAAGAGGTTCTATGGATAAATGATTACGTCCAGTTATTCGTTCGTTGCTGCATCCGATTGTGAAAAGGTAACGAGCAAGCCACCTTCACCTGCATACGTTCCAATTACAGCACCCATGTTCACAAGCAGAACATTGTTGAACGGATAGTTTTCTTGAATCATATTCATGAATTCACGAGCGCGCTCTTCGCAGTTTGAATGAGCAAACGCAATCCATTCACGATCTGCATGCTGATGCCATGCTTCTTCTACTTTATCAATAAGACGCTTTACCGCTCGCTGAGTGCCGCGAACTTTCTCCATCATTTCGACAGATCCGTCATCAGCAGCACGCATAACTAGCTTAATATTCAACATCGAAGCTACCGAGCCTTTCAAGCGGCTTAAGCGGCCACCGCGAATGACATTCTCCAACGTATCTAAGGAGAAGAACGTATTCGTTTGTTTGGCCAGTTGCTTCATTGTGTCCTTCATTTCTTGAAGACTTTCGCCTGCCTTGGCCATAATGGTAGCGCGAACAGCAAGCAATCCTAGACCGATCGAAGTTGTCTTTGTGTCTATCACTTCAACCTTGTTAGGATGGCCCTCTTCTTCATACATTTCTTTTGCCATTAGAGCGTGATTATACGTGCTGCTCAATGTAGCAGACAAGCATAGAACAAAAATGTCTTTATCGGCATCAAGAGACTTGAACATATTATAGAAGGCAGCTGGTGCTGGACTAGATGTCTTCGGCAGCTCACTCTCTTCCTTCATACGTTGGTAAAAAAGCTTGGATTCCATGTCTGAGGTGTACATGTCATCTCCGAATTGGACATTCAACGGAACGATGTGTATTCCGAACTTACTAGCCAATTCCGGTGTCAAATCAGAGCTACCATCCGTGATGATATGAATAGTCATGATAATCTCCTGTCTATCGTAGTGTTTACAGCATCTTCTTTGTCTGTACCATTCTATTATTATAAAGGTGCTAGCTTCATCTTGACAACGGTAAAAAGAAGGCATAAAACACCAAACTTACCCACTTACATTAACATGGTACCTACAACAACTGAGATACCAATAATGATACAGCGCAGCAATTGGGCAACTGCGACATTGCCTTTTTCGATCTCTTCACATACTCGGAATGCTGGAAGAAGCTTATCTACAAGTAAATAAACAAGGCAAAGAACAAGAATACCAACGGCTGACCATGCCAACATCATAAGCCAATCACTTGTCGAATAAGATACCATGGCCACAATAATACACAACCCTAGCAGTTTACTGCCCATATAAATGCCAGCCGCTTCATTTCCCTTCTCGATTTCCTTTTTATCATCAAAACGAGTCAATCGACTAAATACCCAAGCACCTACCAAAAGTATAACGATAAGAAGCAACAACCCTATTCCTACATTACCCAAATCTACTAAAAATGAATTAAATGAATTCACTTCTTTTCCTCCTCATATCATCAGTTCAATTTATTTAATAGCTCGCTTCCATACAGCTGCTGGGCAATAGCGTGCCAAATCTCCAGTAATTCTCCCACCCAATCTAGGCAATACACCTCCATAACGTCCATTCGGTGTGTAGACCCCCGTTAGTACGAAGCCATCAATCACGCCCTCGTCCGTCTCCAATTGAGCAGCTTCCATGGGTACATATTGCTGATAAATTTTGAGCTGATCGTTATAATAACGTATTACTTCTTCTTGCTCTTCTTCTGTACATTCCGATAAATCAACCTTGCGGATCGTATCTTCTGTCTGGAATTGCTTCCCGTCCTCCCCGTAAATGCTCGTTCCTTTCCCTTCACGTCCCCAGATGCTTTTTTGCACATACGGCAACTGTTGTTCACGGAAAGGTGTATCATTCAAATACGTTGGCAGCAAATAACGATCAATCACAGAAAGTTCTTCCTCGCTATAAAGCCGTTCTCCTCTTGCTTCGCTTAAAGTATCATGATGTTCGAAGCATGCCCATACAAATGCCAGAAGCGCTTTGCTTTGCAGGATAATCGATTGAGGCGGGTTTATTATAGCGAGCCGGCCTTCTTGCGCAAGTTCTAATACAGCTTCACCAACGGGATAGCCGTCAGGGGCAAGATCATCCATCAAATACTCCAATGGATATAAACGGTACCAAATATCAACAGGACGATCATAGGCTATTAGTCCACGCATCGGTTCCACACGTAGCTCTTCAAGTGGACAATACTCTACGTCCCATCCTAGCTCCTGCATAAGGCGCATCAAATAGACCGTATTGGCTCTGTCTTCTTCGTGATTCGCAAATGAGCTGCATACGACGCGCGTTCCAAATCCTAGTTCATGGTAATGCTCCAGCATCTCTCCTAAGGCCTGCTGCAAGCGATGCTCTAAGTCAACTGATGGGTTATGTAAATGAGTCTGATACGAATGAACAGCTGCGCGACTATCTGCAAGCAACTGTTCGGCTAAGTATGCTGTCTCAGGTATGCCTGTCGGTGTATCCGCATTATTCTCGATACACTTCCAGCCCTCAGGTCCTTTAATCCAGTCTTGTCGTGCAATTCCGCTATAGGTAAAGGGTATGCGTGCGCTTGCCAAAAGCTTAACGGGTATACCTAACTGCTGTACTAGTATTTCATCCGGCAATTCTTCCTGTGCAAGGCGGAGTGATTTCATAAAAATAGCGTGAAGCTGCTCTGAGGCCGTGCTCAGCTCAGCCATTTCATCCTCCGTGTAAAGCATAGCATGCGTTGTACAATATTCCTGCTGATGCATCCGAACATAAGGAACATGCTGCAAGCGCTCTGCGTGAAACGCCTCGCTCGCTGTTAACGGTAAGCTCATTGTCGGTCGCATACGGGTAGCTTCTTTACGATCCATCTCTATCCCCCGCTTGAATAGCCGCTTTTACCGATACCCGAATATGAGTTATAAAAAGACGTGCCCTTTTTCGCATAAGAGGACTTTGAACTATACCCATTCATGACATACCAGTTGCTACTACTGCTACCGCTGCTTCCACTACCGCCGCCGCTGCTGCCGTCATCATCGCAGTCAATTTCCCAGCGCCCGTTTTTTTCCCTTTCAAACTCACATTCCTCATAGGCAGTCGGTTCCACATCGGAATCGCCACAAGCTGTCAAGGCAAGCGGCATACAGCCGAGCAAAGCATAAGCCCAAACTCGCTTCTTCCTCGCCTTTGCTGTCGTTGCTCCTTCTTCTTTCATTTCAATTCCTCTTTTCCTCATTTGCTTTTCTACATACGAACAGAATCCACTTGTTAGACTAAGCTGGCTTCGCAAATAGTAATAAGGTATTCCGATCCGTATCCAGCACCGTTAACAACATTTCCACTTCTCTTTGATCCACAAAGGCGTAATGGTCTAGCAGCAATGAAGCTGCATCCAACGCTCCTTCAGGTTGATAAGAAGATAGGAGGTGAAAACGTTGATCCTGCCATAAATGCCACTCGACATTAAATTGTTCCGCTACCTTGCACTGCCCATCAAAAATAACGGCTTGGATTCCTGCCCGATAATCATTCATATTTATTCCGACAAATGGTATAACATAAATAGCTGCCTGCTGCAACAGATTCGTCTCATGAGATACATGCTCCCATAGTCGATTACGGATAACGACCGCATCCGTAAGCTTGCATACGAACATATAGTCACGTGTTACCTTCCAGTTCGAGACAAGCCCCTTCTCCTGCAACAAGACGGAATCCCATTCTACATAATGCAGCTGAATTGTACTTGATTGAATATTACTCACCTCTCTTTCCAACTTTACATACGCGTCAAATGAATATCGGTTCCTAAATTTATACATTACCGTCCATTATACGATGCGCCTCTAAACAGAAATAAGACCGAAGGGTTTCCCACGGTCTTGTTGGCTATACCTGTAAGATATAGGCGTACTCGATTCGATGTTGATGACTATGAGTGATCCTTTGGAGTGCATCCGGACTGAGTTAGTTCCTGGTCATCAAGCCACTGTATTGCCCACTGCGAAACAGCTTCCATAACCGGCGTCAATGCCCGCCCCTTCTCCGTTAGTTCATATTCAATACGAACCGGAGTTTCTGGGTAGACATTACGTACAATGATACCTGCTGTCTCTAGATCCTTCATACGTTCGCTCAACATTTTGTCGCTCATCGTCGGAATAAGCGTAGAAATATCTTTAAAGCGTTTTGGTCCTGAGACAAGTGCATGAATAAGCAATCCATTCCAACGTTTTCCTAGAATGCAAAAAGCAGCCTCGAACCTTGGACATAGTAATGGTTGGTGTTCCATCTAAACCATCCCTCCTTATCGCTAACAAAATGTAAGTATATTTCATGTTATCATAATTCAAAGGAAAAATAAATATCTCGTAACCTAACTTTGACTGTTTCTGGTATTCTAGATACAGTACTACTGCATGGCAATCAGGAAGGAGCAACAATTTTCAGATGACACAACTACAAATGACGTCACAGCCTCGCATCACGGTGATTGGCAGCTTGAATATGGACTTGGTGACGGTAACCTCTAATGTGCCGAATGCAGGTGAAACTGTTCACGGTGAACGATTCGCAACAACTTGCGGTGGCAAAGGTGCCAATCAAGCTGTCGCTTGTGCTCGACTCGGCGCTCAAGTAACCATGATTGGCTGCGTCGGTGACGATGCTTTTGGTACTATGATGGTAAATAACCTTCGCAATGAAGGCATAAATACGGAAGGCATTCGAATCATTCCCAATCAAACATCCGGCATAGCAGCTATTACCATTGCCGATGGAGACAATCGAATCATTATCGTAGCTGGGGCTAATGAAGAAGTCACTCCTGCATACATTTTGGAATATGAGTCGATCATTGCCCAATCTGATCTCGTTCTTATTCAACTGGAAATCCCTCAAGAAGCGGTTGAGAAGGCTGTCGCAATTGCTAATCAACATCAGGTGCCCATTATGCTAAATCCTGCACCAGCGATTCATCTTGACGAGTCATTCCTTGCTCAATTGAGCTGGATTACACCAAATGAACATGAATTGGACATCGTAACTGGTTCACAGCCTAATTCAAATCCAGACGATATGCATTGGCAAGCAAAACTCAGCAAATCACCGACACGCATCATTATGACAAAAGGAGCGGATGGGGCCTATTGGGCAGACGAGTCTGGGCATATCCATCATAGCGCGGGATTCAAAGTTACCGTTGTTGATACAACCGGTGCAGGTGACACATTTAACAGTGCATTAGCTGTCGCATTAGCGGAACAACGCAGCCTGCAAGACGCGGTGCAATGGGCAACTGCAGCTGGAGCGATGTCGGTTACGAAGTTTGGTGCACAAGCTGGAATGCCGTCTCGCGAGCAGCTAAACAACTGGATTCTACAATGTTCTACAAAAAAATGTTAATCTAATCATAAACATCCTTCTTTAATCCTCTTGCCCTTATGGAAATGTTGGAATAAAATAAAATCGGTATAACTTTACAATTCAGGCATCATTCCACAAGGGTAGGAGAATCGTCATGGCAACTATCTACGATATTGCAAAGCAAGCGAACGTATCAGCAATGACAGTATCTCGTGTCATCAATAACACAGGACGCGTGAGCGAGAAGACTCGTACAAAGGTCAAGCAAGTCATGGAAGAAATGCACTACATCCCTAACTCCGTCGCAAGATGCCTCGTCACGCAAGAAAGCAAAGTGTTATCTCTGCTAATTACAGACATTTCGAATCCATTTTTTACGATGATGGCACGTGGTGCGGAAGATATGGCGCATAAATATGGCTATCGCCTTATGTTTGGTAATAGTGATGAGAATCTAGACAAAGAGCGTCAATATGTTGAAATGATCTTATCTATGCGTGTCGATGGCGTATTATTCGCCCCAAGTAATGACATGTCAATTGAGCATTTGCGCTGGCTTGAGCGTCAAAACGTTCCATTCGTCTTGCTGGATCGTGAAGTTCCTGGTATCGCATGCGACACGGTGCTTGGTGACAGTCGTAAAGGCGCCCAGCGGCTAGTACGTGAACTTATTAAGCGAGGGCATCGTAGAATCGCTCTTGTAAACGGTTTAGAAAATGTCTCGACAGCGAGAGAACGTCGACTCGGTTATGAGGATGCACTTGTAGAAGCTGGTTTACCGATTGAAGAAAATTATATGATGAGTTCAAGTTATGTACACGACAAGCAGCAATTCACTTTATCACACTGGCTTCAAGTTGAACCGGACAAGCGTCCAACTGCAATTTTTGCAGCGAACAATATGTTGGCAATGAGCGTCCTGAACAAATTGGAGGAAGAGGGCGTAAAAGTACCAGAGCAAATTTCGGTTGCCAGTTATGATGATCTAGGTATGCTTGAGCAGGTCAACCCATTCCTTAGCGTCGTATCCCAACCCGCCTACGAATTCGGGCAGCAAGGCATCCAAATGCTGTTAGAACGTATTCGCAATCGCAACCAGGCGCCTAAATCCGTTAAACTACCATGTGAGATTCATATTAACCGTTCCGTACAGGATCTTTCTGCTTCAACACTTATTGCAACATACTAATGTATAAAGGAGCTACTTGATAGCCCGCTAGAGTGACTTTCCCCTAGTCTATCATTCGTTTATTCGACCTCCTATACATGCCTCAAATGATGTTCTAACTTCAGGCGTTCCATTAAATGCCCCATACCTGTTGATGAAATACAAAAGCTGGACGTCGCCATCGTTCAGGCACGTCCAGCTCTTTATACAGATCCAGTTTAACTCCATGTAAATTAATTTAGTTGCTCCCGTTATCCTTTAACTGCTCCTGCTGCCATTCCCTTCATTACTTGTTCTTGGAACATTAAGTACACAATAATTGTCGGCAAGGATGCCATCGATAATGCAGCCATCGTTAAACTATAGTCTGTCGTAAAACCATCAGCGAATACGGACAAGCTCAATGGCAATGTCTTAAGATCAGGATCATTGATAAAAACTAATGCGAACGCAAAATCATTCCAAAAACGAAGAAATCCTAAAATAGCTACCGTAGACAACGCGGGAAGTGTAATTGGGAGAATGAGACGGAGAAATATTCCTGTATAACCTGCTCCATCAACAAGTGCTGCTTCTTCCATTTCCCGTGGTATATTTGCTAAGTAAGCCGTAATAATAAACACTGCAATCGGCAGCTCGAATGCGGTATAAGGCAAAATAAGTGCAGCATGAGTATCAAAAATGCCCATCATACTCATCATGCTAAACAGTGGAACCAACGTGCTATGAATCGGGATTAACAATCCAAGCAACAACAAGCTATACAATATCCCTCTGCCCTTAAACTCAAACCTAGAGATGATATAGGCAGTCAACGCACCGAAGAACAAGGTTAACACCAACGATACAAAGGTCACGAATAGTGAGTTCATCGTTGCTTTGCCCATCCCAGATACTTCCCATGCACGAGCAAAGTTGCTCCAATTCCAACTAGCCGGCAGCGAAAACGGATTGGCAAAAAAGTCTGCGTTCGTCTTGAACGCGCTCATAAACATCCAGAATAATGGATACAGCGTTACTAACGCATAGAAGCCAAGCAATATATTCCGAATTGCTCTTCTCCACCACTTATTCTGCCGTTGCGTCTTATGCAACCCTGTACCCAGTGTTGGCATCGACGTATTCATAGGCTGCACTCCTCTCTATCACAGAACCGAATCATTGCGTCTCATCTAGGCTATTGATTGTTGCGCCGCATAAGTAACTGCGAACCTGCAATTAAGATTAAACTAATAATCACAATAAGCGTCGAGACCGCACTTCCGTACCCATAGCGATAAACATTGAATGTGCTGTTATACATGTAAGAAGCCAATAATTCGGTGGCGTGTGCTGGGCCTCCTTTTGTCATTACATAGATGAGGTCGAATGCCTTGAGACTTCCGGAAATACACAACACGACCGCTACCTTTATCGTATCCCATATCATGGGCAGTGTTATCGAGAACAATCTGCGGGTTCTTGTCGCTCCATCAATGGCAGCTGCGTCATTTATCTCATTTGGAATGCTGCTCAAGGCGGCAAGAAACATAATTAAATACGGTCCAATGAAATTCCAAATGATTGGGATAGCAATCATCCACATCGCAATGCTTGGGTCAGAGAGCCACGCACGTTTCCAGTCTTCCAACCCTACAAAAGAAAGAAGGCCATTTAACAATCCTATTTGCGGCTGATAAATATAGGACCAAATAATACCGATGACTACAGAAGAAAGCACCATTGGCATGAACACGGAAGCCCTCACGAATCGCTGAAACCATGTGCCTTGACTAAGCAGCAGGGCTAATAATAAGGCAAGTGGTACTTGTCCAAATACGGAAGCCGCTACGACAATTAAGTTATTGCCAAGTGATTGCCAAAAAATATCATGCGATAGAGCTTCCACGTAGTTGTCCAGACCGATAAAGCGTGCTTCACCCATCCCTTTCCAATCCATGAAACCATAATATGCTGACCAGAATACTGGCACGATAACAAACACGGCATATAGCAGCACAGATGGAAGAAGGCCGAATCCGACAAATAGTTTTCTAGCTGTTCCAATTCGCATCGTGCACCTCCTCTTCTATGATTGGCAATGCCTCACAAAGATGTTACCTTACAGCAAGGCATTGCCATATCATCCTTTAGACTTCATGTACGTTATTTGCCGAGTGATTTAGCCTGTGCTTCTTGAATCTTTGCAGCGATTTCTTTAGGATCTCCTCCCATAAGGAGCTCTTGAATACCATTGTTCACTACGTCTGCACCTGCGCTCGTAAGAAAACCATCGTATACAGGTGTAAATTGAATATCATTAACGAGTTCATACACTTTGGAGAAAATCGGTGATACTTTGCTCTTATCCAGCTCGACCTTGTAGCTGACCAACTGATTGGCTTCCAAAGTACGCTTTTGAGCCTCAGGCCCAGACATTGCGTAGATTAGCTTATGTGCCGCTTCTTTGACCTTGCCCTCTGTTTTTGCACTCAAGCCAAGTCCAACTCCAACCACACCCGAAGTCGTATTTGGATCACCCTTACCACCAGCGATAGCAGGCAGTACCGTTACGCCCATTTGCTCAATCGCATCTGGTGTAGCATTTGCCGTTAAATTCGTCAATGCCCATCCGCCATCGATCATCATAGCCGCTTGACCATGAGCGAACATCATTTCCATCTGTGTATTATCCATACTATTAAAACCTTCTTGGAATGCTCCTTCCTGCTGCAGCTGCTGCAACAGTTCAAGTGCACGTACAAACTCCGGATCTGTGAACTTCGCACCGTCTTGTGCAGCCGCTTTGAGGAACCATTCCGTACCTGTAACACGATCAGCCAAAGAGCTGAGAATACTGGATTGAGCCAGCCACGCCGCTTTATTGCCAAGCGCGATTGGTGTTACATTAGCAGCCTTGAGCGTACGAACAGCATGCAGCAGCTCATCCCACGTTTGCGGTACTTTCACACCGTGCTTATCAAGAATAGACTGGTTGTAATAAAGAATAGATGTTGGAGTTAAACTCATTGGAGCACTGTACACTTTGTTACTGATCGTGAAATTATCAAATGAAGCTGGCAAAAAATCATCTTTCCAAGCTGCATTCGCTTGCAGCAGGTCATCTACAGGTTGAATGAGATTTCCTCCTTGGAATTCCTTTGTCATCGCCCCTGGCCACATAATAAATACATCTGGCATTTCATTCGCAGCTGCCACGGTTTTTAGACGAGCCCTATAACCATCTGGCGGGATAGCCTGCACATTCAACTTAATATTCGGATTAGCCGTTTCGAACTCACTAATTATCTCTCTCATCGTTCGAGCACGCAGATCGTCCCCCGTGAAATTGTGCCACAGTGACAACTTGACACTATCCCCTTCAGCACCTTTAACACCAGTCGCTTCCTTATCTCCAGAGCATCCCGCAAACATCGTAACTACGATAAGCAATGTGAGTACGATCATCCAATTTCTACGCATTAACAATCCCCCCTGTTTGATAGTTCTTCCTCTCCTGTCGTGCAGAAGCAGGTAATGAGTCAATTATAAGGAAGCGCTTACTTTAAGCGTGAGGGATATTTTTCTGATGAGTACGGGAACTTTTTCAGGCTTTTACACGATAATCAGAAGGCGTGCATTTCATATAACGCTTGAACAGTTGAGCGAAATATTTAACATCCTCATATCCGACGATTCTAGCGATCTCACTCACCATTAGCTCCGTATTTTGCAACAGCTCACAAGCACGCTCTATTCGTACCATCGTCACAAATTCGATATAGTTCATTCCTGTTTCGGCCTTAAAGCGTTCACTCAAATGATGAGGATGGACATGTACAAAGTCAGCAACACGCTTCAATGTCAACGTACCATCAGCATGTTCTCGGATATATTGTTTTGCTTTTAAAATGACAGACTGTGAAGTACTACTTACTAGATGAATATATCTTTGCATGACATGCTGCAAAGTAGTATAAAGCTCTCGTTCCCATTGTTCTCTATTCATCCACTCTGCATTACCTATCATGGCCATCTGCCATGTTGATTCATGCGTGCTATCCGAGGCATCTTCAGCCATTCGTTCCATCCAACGCTGAAGCCCTATAAATAAAGAGCTCACATAGCTTTGCAGTGATTGAGGCGTCGCTTGCGGGTGACTCGTAAGCCGATCCACAAAATTCGATATCCAGCACCTCAATTCGCTAGCATTGCCAGACTTCAATAGTTGGATCAAACCATTCTCATCTTCCGCATGCCTCAACAAAGGAAGTCCTGTGCGTGTTTCTGCCTCTTCGATCCTCATCGTTCTCTGTTTCGCTGCTATAACGTGATAGGAAATGGCTTTAGCTGCACCCGCTGCCGAATGATATACTCCTTCTACTAAAGATGTCGCACGCCCTATCCCTGCAAACAGTCTGCACTTTAGCTGCTGCTCCATCATAAAGATCAACCGTTCCCACTCATTCACCCATGATTGGGAAGCTTCATAGCGAATAACAATTAATTGGTCATCATTTCGCAACACCGCACATCGGATCGAATCACGCAGCATATTGCTTACTGCAAATAGAAGTAGTGATGCTTCTTTGCAACCCCAGCCTTCTACTTTCACTACTGCGACTTCATAGTATCCCTTAGCATGATCCATACTAGAATTACTAGATAAATTGGTTTCATGGATTAGCAATTTAGCAGCATGCTTAGACTCCTCAACAGATAATTGACCAGATAGCCAACGACGCAGTAGTTGATCACGGTATGATCCTTCTCTCTTCACGTGTTCGGCCTGCTCCATTCGACGAGACTCTATTCTTTCTCTCGCCTTGAGCGCTGCACGTACGATATCATCTGGTCGCGTTGTCTTTAATAAGTAATCAGATACCCCATGACGGATCGCTTGCTGCGCATAATTAAAGTCATCATAGCCGGTATACACAATCGTTTCTGTTAATGGGCTGCATTCACGAATATAACCTGCAAGCGTTAACCCATCGACACCATTCATTCGAATGTCAGTCAATACGAGCTCTGGCTTCTCCTCCGCTATTATTTTCATAGCTTCTTCAGCTGATTGACATGGAGTAAGCAGCTCAAATCCAAGCTCTTGCCAAGGAATTACTTGAGATAATCCATTTCGAATAATGACCTCATCATCTACGATTAATGCCTTCATTCCAAATCCCCCCGCGACTCATGATGAAAAAAAACTACCATTCCCCTTTAAAACGCAGTATAATGCATGTTCCGTGTTCCATTTGACTGCTAATGCTTACTTGCGAAGTAGCTCCATAATGAAGCAAAAGACGCTGCTGCACATTCATCAACCCATATCCACTTCCATGTGCTGCCCGATCCGATTCCAATAAGGGATCACTAGGAATGAAACTTCCGCGTTTGCCATCAGCGATGCTTAGCATATGCATTTGCAAGGATTGGAGACGTTCCTCCGAAATACCGACACCGTTATCGCAAACTTGACATTCCATCCATCCTTCCTCCTCACATTCACGGATATCTATCGTTACTTGTCCACGCTGCTTCATAGAGTCCTTTAGTATCCCATGAATCAGCGCATTCTCGACAAGCGGCTGCAGCAACAGCTTTAATATCGGCTTATCCAATAAAGTCGGCTGTACACTTACCTCCATGTCAAATCGCTCAGGATAGCGAATAGCTTGAATATTCATATAATTTCGAACATGCTCGATTTCCTGCTTCACACTGCACACTTCTAAACCACGGTTTAAGCTGAAACGCAGGAAATCACTAAGCGACCCTACCATTTCTGCAATTTGATCTTGCTTATTCATCCATGCCATCCACTGTATCGAAGAAAGCGTATTGTACAAAAAGTGAGGTTGAATTTGAGCTTGGAGCGCTTTCAAATCGGCCTCTTTCTTCATGGCTTCATTGATCTTCACCTGCTCGGTGAGCTGGCCAATATTTTCACTTAATCGATTATACGTTTTAATGAGTTGTCCAATCTCATCTGGTGTCTCAATAGGCAATCTGCGATACACACTGTCCGGATTTATCGTTGCTAAATACCGTGTAAGCCTAATCAAGGGCTTGGTCACCTGCTTCACAAAGAACATGACAGCAAATGCTGTGATGAGGAAAGCTAATCCAACCGCGACGGCTGTCAGCAATAATACATAGCGATTTTGAGAACTCACAGTATCGTACGGAATGACCGTAAATGCCTGCCAGGATGAAATAAGCGGGACGTCCGCTGCGATAACGATATGACGCCCTGAGCTGCTATCCAGCTCCCACATTTGTTCAGAATAGCTCTGCAACTTAGGCTGCTCCCTTATCATGGCAAGCAAATCATGATCAAGATCAGTTGTACTGGATGCAATAATTTGACCTTTTTCATTTTGCAAAAACATGACACCATGCTCCTGCACAGCCACACGCAGTTGTTCGCTCAACACCGCAGTATCTATACCAATTGACAGCATGCCTAGTGTTTTAAATGTATTGTGATCACGAATCGGTCTTACCAGGAATACGGAACGCTTCTTCCCAGCACTCGTAGTGGATTCTAAGGGCGGTGACCACCATTTTGAGTGCTCCTCCCAGTATGATACAGACATATCGGCAACTTGAAATAAAGAGGATTCAAGAATCGTATTATTGCTAACTTCAGGCATTCCTTGTAGAGATATGATACGAATTTCAGAAATATAGCGTTTAGAAAATGCCAGATTCGTCAAAAAACCTGTCATATCTAAATATTCGGTTGCATTTGCTTTTGTTTTGCTTAAATAAGATTGAACTTGTTCTTGTCCAATAAGAAAGACGGACATATTCTCCACATCCTGCACAATGGTTTCCATATACGCGTTGATTTGTCGCAAAGTGTTCAGATTGGACATCGTAACTTTTTCTTCTGTTATTTTTGATGCTGTGTGATAAGAGACGAAACCTAGTAGCACTATGGGGACCATAGTTGCAAATATAAGAACAAATGACATTTTGCGATGAAGCGAACGAACGATCCATTGCACGCTGCTATCCCCTCGCCTTCCTTTTGATGAATGATTGTACCATGATGCCTTTTTGTTAGGGAGAAAAACTTTTTGTTTGATCAGCTAAAAAAGTGTGATAAGCTATAGACGCTCATTACCAAATATTTCTGATATGTATATCATTATTGTACGCTCAGAGGGAGGTCAAGCGAAAGTGGAATCGATACAAGACGAGCTCCCGTTTCTTCAAGCGTTAGTGAAAGGCATCGCCGCTCAGTTCGGCGAAAATTGTGAGGTTGTGCTTCATGACCTGGCCCTGCCTTATGATAGAACGATTGTTGCAATCGAAAATGGCCACGTCACAGGCAGAAAAGTTGGAGATCCCGGTACTAATCTTGGTTTAGAGCTGCTTCGCGGCTCTACAGAGAATGGTCATAAGCTAAATTATGTGACGCAAACGAAAGACGGGCGTTTACTTCGCTCAACCTCTCTATACATGAACAATCAAGATGGAACTATTATCGGATCACTTTGCATCAATTTTGATATTACAAGTCTTATGATCGCGGAAAAGACGCTGCAATCTATCACGATGACCAATTTACAAACCGATATCAAAGAATCGTTCGTTACCAATGTAAACGACTTGCTGGACGTGCTTATTCAAGAAACACAAGATATAATCGGCAAACCGGTAGCTGCCATGAGCAAGGAAGATAAGATGAAAATGATTGCTCACTTGGACCAGAAGGGTGCCTTTCTTATTAAGAAATCCAGCGAGAAAATTTGTCTGTACCTAGGGATATCCAAATATTCGCTCTATAGCTATCTAGATGAAGTTAAACAATGGAATACGGAGGAATAGCGATGGAACACAGTGACTTGACTCAATCAAGTGTAATTCAAACCTGTGATAGTACTGATGCAATCAATTCATTTCCTGTTTTAACGGAAGCCGAAACACCGTTTGTTCTCATTAATGATCACATTGTAGATCTTAATTTGAAGCGAATGGCTGAGCAGGCGAACAAGCTGGGTGTTAAGCTTAGGCCTCATATTAAGACGCATAAAATGCCTTATTTTGCTCAGAAACAGCTGGATATGGGCGCAGTAGGAATTACGGTAGCCAAAGTTTCTGAAGCAGAAGTTATGGTTGAGCAAGGAATTACAGATATTTTTATCGCTTACCCTGTCATTACACCTTCTAAAATACGTCGAGCAGCAGCTCTACAAGAACGCGCACGCATTATTGTTGGTGTAGATAGTGAAGCTGGCGCAAACATACTTAATCAAATCGCCGAAGAGCTTCAAGTTCGTTTTGAAGTTAGATTAGAAATTGACACCGGACTTCGTCGGACAGGAGTTAGCGGCGATGCAATTGTTCGTACTGCAAATCGTATCGCTGCCTGCTCTTATTTGGACTTAACAGGAATCTTTACATTTAGAGGTGCGATGCTTGCTGGTCAAGCTACAACTGATCTGCATGCTGCGGGCGTGGAAGAAAGTCAATTGATGCTGGCAACGGCTGAAACATTGAGACAAGCCGGTCATGATATTTTGGAGATTAGTGTAGGCTCCTCCCCTACGGGATTAACTGCTGGTACAGTCGCTGGCGTATCTGAGATAAGACCTGGTACATATATTTTCAATGATCGTATGCAAGTGAGTTTTGATCTTGTTCATTGGCGTGACTGTGCCGCAGTTATCGTTGTAACGGTTGTCAGTTGTCCCTATCAAGATCAGATTGTTATCGATGGCGGCAGCAAAGCTTTTGCTACTGATGTCCAACCTAACGGCGCTCCCCTCTTTATGAAAGGATTTGGACATATTGTAGAATATCCCGATGCCGTGTTAGAGCGACTCTCAGAAGAGCATGGCGTCATTCGCATTCAGCCTGGCCATTCCTTACAGGTTGGAGATCGACTGCATATTATTCCAAACCATATTTGCAGTTCTTTAAATTTGTACAACAACGTCTGGATACATGGTACAGAGAGTCCTTATCAAATGAAGATTGCAGCTAGAGGCCATAACTGGTAGTTGTTGTTGAATAGTCATGAAATAAGTTCTACATCTTATTACACTTACAACTTGGGATGAAGGAGCGAGGGCGCCATGCTCGATTTGATTGTGAAACAAGCTCGAATTGCTGATGGATCAGGAAACCCATGGTACTGGGGTGAAGTGGGCGTTAAAGACGGAATTATTACGCATGTAGGAGGCCCTGGTTCTGTTGATGTCAGCGCTGCTCAAATCGTAGATGCCAAAGGACAATTGTTGACACCAGGCTTCATTGATGGGCACTGCCATTCTGACTTAATGATTATGGACTACCCTGAAAGCGGAATTAAAATGCAGCAAGGTGTTACTACCGAAGTTGTAGGCAACTGCGGTCTTGCTCCAGCGCCGTTCGTTCCGGAGCGAGCTGATATGCTGCAAGAGTATATAACACCTGTAATCGGTACGACGAAGCATCAATGGAGTTGGCAAACCGTAGGCGAATATATGGATGCTATTCATAAATTAAAGCCTGCAGAGCATATGGCTACTTACGTTGCTCACGGCGCAATGCGCATCGGTGTCATGGGCTTTGACAATCGCCCGCCTTCTACGGAAGAGCTTGAAGCGATGAAAGCCATCGTCAAAGAAGGAATGGAAGCTGGCGCGATCGGACTATCGATTGGACTTCTTTATGCGCCTGGCAGCTATGCCAACCGTCATGAAATTGCTGAATTATGCCGTGTCGTTGCTCAATATGGCGGATTACTATCCACCCATATACGTGGTGAAGGACGTCACCTCTTGCCGTCCATCGACGAAGTTATTTGGATCGCAGAGCAATCCGGTGTATCGCTTCATATTAGTCATCTCAAAGCTGCTGGCAAACGCAGTTGGGGACAAGTACAAGAAGCGATGGAACGTATCGATCAAGCGCGAGCACGCGGCATGGATGTAACTTGTGATGTATATCCTTATCATGCCGGGTCGACAACCTTGACTACGGTGCTGCCGCCGTGGCTGCTTCAAGGAGGACTTGCTGGCGTTCTGGAAGCTCTGCAGCAGCCTAGCATTCGCCAACGTCTTCATGAAGAGTTGGCGGAAGAGCAGGATGACTGGGACAATCTCGTTGCCTCAACAGGATGGCATAGTGTTGTCGTTTCTGCGGTACACAGCGATAACAACAAATCTCTGGAAGGTTTATCAATTGCCGAAATAGCTGAGAAACGCAATATTCATCCTGTTGACGCGATGATGGATCTTCTATTAGAAGAACAAGGAAAAGTAACGATTGTCTATTATCATATGGCAACGGACGATGTAGATGCGGTTGTTCGCTACCCTTACTCTCTAGTTGCTTCCGATAGCCTCCACTGTGAGACAGGCAAACCGCATCCGCGTTTGTATGGTACGTTCCCTCGTATTTTCTCCAAGTATGTACGAGAACGTAAAATTATTACGCTTGAGGATGCTGTACGCAAGTTGACGTCGTATCCAGCTGCTCGTTTCCGTCTAGGTAAACGAGGCCTATTAGTACCTGGCTATGCAGCAGACATGGTTATTTTCAATCCTGAAACGATTGAGGATACAGCAACCTTTGAAGATCCGAGACAATACCCTCACGGTATATCACACGTCTTCGTCAATGGACAATGGACGATGGAACATGGCCAGTTCCGTAATGTGTATGCTGGCGAGATGCTGCGAGCTGCTCGCCAAGTCCGTCATTGCTGTGGTGGACACTAATCAAGCAGGCACGTGATTTGAAAAACAATCGATTATTTGATCCCCTGCTTCAATCAACTATACTAAAGGAGATGAATGTAATGTCACGTATTGAACAACGTTTACAAGAGCTAGGAATTACTTTGCCAGAGGTAGGAGAGCCAAAATTCTCTTATATACCAAGCCGTCAAACAGGCAATCTTGTTTATACTTCTGGTATGGACTGCCGTGTTGATGGTGTACTTATCTATGAAGGTAAAGTAGGCAGTGACTTGACGATCGAGCAAGGTCAAGAATGCGCACGTCAATGTATTATTAATGCATTGGCTGTTATCAAGCAGCAAGTAGGAAATCTTGATCGTGTGAAACAAGTTGTGAAGATGCTTGCATTCGTTAATAGTGCTCCTGGCTTTGGTGATCAACCATATGTAATCAACGGTGCATCCAACCTACTCATTGATATCTTCGGGGAAGCAGGACGCCATGCACGTTCGGCTATCGGAACTAGCGATCTTCCGTTCCATACTCCTGTAGAGATCGAGATTATCGTTGAAGTTGAAGACAACTAAACTATTTAATTAGATGTCGTCTATGAATTAGAAATAATAAATATGTAATTATTATTATGTTTATTAAACATATCATTTAGAAGTAATTCATAAAACCTTCCTTGTCCGTATATGGATTTGGAAGGTTTTTTATTACGATTCGCATTTTTACCTATTTTTTCTATTGACGAATTATAGAAAGAGAAGTAAATTAAATTATATATTCAATTACTTTAACACATAAAAGCGTGTAAGCGTGCAAGTGAAAAAGCAATGTCTTATCATGAATATAGAACATCATCTAGATTAGGAGAATACATCATGAATCAAAATCACACAGAACAACCTCACCCGTCTTCATTGTCTTGGCAACAAGGAGCTGCCATCTTTGTCCTTGTCCTTGGGTGGCTGCTGTATGCCATACTCGGCTTGCAAGCTCAACCACATATGCCTTTGTTGATTGCAGCGATCGGTACAGCGGTTGCTTTGAAATTATGCGGCCAGAACTGGACGCTGATTGAACAATCCGCTGTACGCGGCTTGAAAGACTCTATTCAACCTGTCATGTTGTTATCCCTGATTGGGATTCTTATTGGGGCATGGATGATGAGCGGAACTGTCCCAGCGATGCTTGTATATGGCACAAGCTTATTTTTACCAGAATGGTTTGCTTTAAGTGCTATGCTATTGACTGTAGTTGTGTCCATGAGCATCGGCAGTTCGATTACAACGGTAGCTACGTTCGGAGTCGCGATTATTGCAATTGCTGAAGCTATGGGTGCAAATTCCGCTCTAGTAGCAGGTGCTGTTGTCTCAGGTGCTTGCTTCGGTGACAAAATGTCCCCATTATCAGATACGACGAACTTTGCAGCAGCCGTTTCACGAGTTAGCATTACGAGTCATATTCGCAATATGACCAAAACTACAATACCTGCTTTCATTATTACAATTATCGCTTTTGCCATACTCGGACATAACACGGCGAATGATATGAGTTCCATTACTGCAATGAAAAATGAACTGCAACAAGTATTCCATATTCATCCGTTAAATTTACTTCCATTAGTTGTCGTTCTTATTGCATCTTTGAAGCGAATACCTATATTGTTAACGATGCTTATCGGAATTGGAACAGCTTTACTTGTAACAGGCTTTATTCAAGGAAATTGGGACGTATCCATGTGGATGCAGACGATGCAAAGTGGATTGAAAGTTAACTTTAACCTTGAAACGCTTGCTCCCGTCATTAATCGCGGAGGAATCGATTCCATGATGTGGTCCATCTCTTTGATCGGTATTGCCTTTGTGTTCGGTGGACTACTTCAGCACGGTGGGGTCATTCGCTCTTGGATTGAGCCGTTAATGACTCGCATTAAACGTAAACAAACGATGGTGGTAACAACGGGATTGAGTTCCATTGGTGTTAACTTTATGACTGGTGAACAATACATGTCCATTCTTATACCGGGACAAATGTTCCAAGAACAATATGAACAGCGACGCATCCCTCGTCTAACGCTATCACGTACATTAGAGGATTGCGGTACGCTAGTAAATCCGTTAGTTCCATGGGGCGTTAGCGGTGCAATGATGACTAGCGCAATCGGTATGGATGTACTCACTTACGCACCATTCGCATTATTCCTTTGGATATCTCCATTATGTACATTTGCGTTTGCACTTATTCCAGGCTTGAACCGTCGTACCCTTCATGAAACAGAATAGTAAAAATGACTGTAAACCCTTTACTCGTTTGAGTAGAGGGTTTATTTATTGTCCACGAACTTCATTTCTACGCACTGCATATCATAATGAATCGCATAAAAAAAGGCTGAGGCAGGTATTTACCCGCTCAGCCTTGTGTATATTTTAGTTAGCACGCTTATGTGCAGCTGTTTCAGCCGATTGAGCAGCTTTCTTAGCAGCACGACTGCGTTTAATAAGAAGACCAGTAGCTACTACAATGACAACTACAAGTGCTTCGAATCCCCATTTAACAGCAGGATTTACGAAGTATGGCTTCAAGAAGCCTTCGCCAACGAACATTTTGGATGCTGTAAAGGCAAGAATTGCAGCACCGATTGTAATAACAACTGGGAAACGATCAATTAACTTAATAACAAGCGTACTTCCCCAAACAACGATTGGAACAGAAATCAAAAGGCCGATAATAACTAGCATATTGTCATGGTTTGCAGCACCTGCAACCGCGATAACATTGTCGATACCCATTGCAGCATCTGCGATAATAATTGTACGAATAGCGCCCATTAATGTAGTAGCCGCTTTGACTTCTTCATGTCCTTTGTCCTCAAGCATTAACTTAAGAGCGATCCAGAGAAGAAGCAAACCACCTACGATCATTAACCCTGGAATATTGAGCAATTGAACAACGAAGATCGTTGCTACCGCACGAATTGCTACCGCTCCAAAAGTCCCCCAGAAAATAACCTTCTTCTGCTCTTCTTTCCTCAAGTTACGAGCAGCCATACCGATAACGAGTGCGTTATCACCTGCTAGGACAAGGTCCAGCAAAATAATACTAAGTAATGCCCCGAACCATTCCACTGAAAATAGTTCCATTGTAATCCCCCTCATTTGGTCGTTGTACCTTATATCGTTTGCATATAAAAGCGCCGTTACCCAAAAAAGTAACGGCGCACGTAAAAGAGACCTTTACCTTTTTTTTCGGCAAAGGTCTCGCAAACAACGAATTCGTTGCCAGCATAGCCGAGGTGCACGCCCGCGCAACCTGGAATGACGACTATACTGTAACAGCTACTCCCCTTATGGAGTTATGAAGTTGTATAAAATACCAACCGATACGTGCTTTAACGTGTAATAATAATATCATGGGTACACCATAAGTTCAAGAGTATTTTTACCGACTTTTCAACTTTATTGAGTTTGGTTGGGCAATTGCAATATCGGGTATGATTTGGTTATGATGATAACAAAATAACTTGGAGAGGTGATTGCTGTGAGTAACAATTCTGCCGCACCTAATTATGAAAAAGCAACGTTCGCTGGCGGCTGTTTCTGGTGCATGGTGACACCATTCGAACAGCTACCTGGCATACACGGGATCGTCTCTGGATATATTGGCGGTCATACTGATAATCCTACTTATCAAGAGGTATGCTCGGAAACGACGGGGCATGCTGAAGCTGTACAAATTACATACGATCCGCATGTTTTCCCATATCAAAAGCTGCTCGAGCTATTCTGGCAGCAAATCGACCCGACTGATGATGGCGGGCAATTTTATGATCGCGGACGCTCTTATCGGACAGCTATTTTTTATCACACTGAACAACAACATGAGTTAGCCGAGCATTCCAAGCAGCAGCTTGAGGCCAGCGGAAGATTCAGCAAACCTATCGCAACTGAGATTGTACCTGCTACATCCTTTTATGAGGCTGAAGAGTATCATCAAAACTACCATAAGAAGAACCCAGCTCATTATAAGCGATATCGCAAAGGCTCAGGACGCGATTCGTTTATTGCAGAGCATTGGGGAGTCCGTGATGAAGAGCGACTTCAATTGAGAGAAACATTAAATCCCATGCAATATCACGTAACGCAAAATAATGGCACTGAACCCCCCTACCAAAATGAATTCTGGGATCATGAAGAAGAAGGAATTTACGTAGATATCGTTTCTGGTGAACCATTATTTAGTTCCAAGGACAAATACGATTCAGGATGTGGCTGGCCAAGCTTTACAAAGCCGCTTCAACCTTTTAACGTTACAGAAGAACTCGATTTGACTCATGGTATGATCAGAACAGAGGTCCGCAGTCGTTTCGGAGATTCCCATCTTGGGCATGTGTTTGATGATGGCCCGACACCAGCAGGTCTTCGTTATTGCATAAACTCTGCATCATTACGCTTTATTCCCGCTTCAAGTCTGAAGGAAGAAGGCTATGAGCAATTCGAGGCTATGTTTGCTTAAGAAGTAAGTATCATTTTACTTGTATAACTCATTCTCACAAAATAAAATGAGCACCTTTCAATCCATATCCTGTATGGTTGAAAAGGTGCTCTTCATTAGGCTTAATAAAGCCATTCTCTCGGTTGTAGGTGAATCCAACATGTATTAGGCTGATTTTTTCTTAACAAATACCACGATATTATTGAATGTCGTTAGATCAGAAAATAAAAAATCTTCATCCGAAATTTTAAAATGATATTCTTGCGCGATTGCAGTCAGTATTTGCACATGAGTGATGGAATCAATGCCCCACAGCTCATCCAGAGGAGTATCCAACTCTTCCTCAGACATCACGACGCTGTATGATTTAAATATTTCACGAATTCTCGATTCTACTGTTGTTTCCATATTATCACCCCAATAATATTTGATAGGATTTCTATTTATTTTGCAGCTGCTAGAGTAAGCGACCACATTCCTTTTTCCATTTCAAGTAGTTCTTTCGCTTTAGCATGGATCAGGTTCAAATTCAACTGCTTATCGTCTGAAAGCGTTTTGTTGATGAAAATTTGTTTGATAGCTTTCCAGCCTTGCTGAATACGCTTGTTGTCCCGACTCATTTCTTTGCCTAATGCTTCATCAATCTGACCTAGTTCTACTAATGATTGAATCAAATATCTGTTACCGAGATGGCGATTTTCAATAATATTTATGCCAATAAGAGAAATACTAATATAATCATCAAACTGATCGGTTTCTGGGATATTCCACAATCCATCTAACGAAAATAGAGACAGCTCTTCCACTAATCGTTCTGCATTGCGCCTTACATCTTGAATCGACAGCTTATATGGCTCAATCTCATCACTGAATTGATAAGTAAAAGCATGTGGCTCTCCACTGGCTGGAGTTGTCACCGCTGTAGAATTCATAAACGAGCGAATGAGCCTTTCCTCCGGTACTTCATGCGTACGATAGCCTTCAATATCATCGTCTAAGACAGCATACATATTCGTTTCAGGGTTATATCCATTAATGATGGAATAATGACTCATATGAAACTTTTCCCACGCGATATTTTTAGGCAGCCAATAAAATAAGTCAACATGGATTTTAACGAGCTGTTTCTTTTCCAAAATAATTTCTTTAAGTTCTTCAACAAAATGATCCATATCTTTAAAAAATATTGGCTCTTCTTTTACAATGACTTTGCTTAATATGTAATTATCCCAGTTCGTACTGTAATCCAACACCTCGATGGTAGGCGTCATAAACGTACAATCAATTGCTGCCCCCCATGTTTTATAGGAATAGTCATTCATATACGAGGCATATTTGTAGCTTGGTTCCAATTGATTGGCAATCGTGTAGTGGGAGTTCAAAATGCAATTCATCCAAAAATCATTGTACGGTGTTAACGGAATGGAATACTGCATAAACGAGCACCTCTTTCCCTATAATCGAATGATTGGCGAAGTGTTGTCAGTCATCAAGTCTATAAAAGATAGATAAACTTGTAATCATGGCTTGCAGGATGTGGGCAGTATCTTAGTTGAGTAAATAAAATGATTCGAAGCAAATAGTGTGACATTGCATGAGGAAATATCTACGATGTAGTGTAAAAGAATAACGCGTCTGATAATAAATGCATTTCTAGAAAAAAAGCATGTTATAAAAATACGTATATATACATAAATGTTCATTTGATAGATAAACACCAAAGTACACATAAACAGCCAAGTCAGTTTCCTTTTAATTCCCTATTAAGCACGTGACTCAAGTGAGATGTAGTCTGAGAATTACTTTCCGAAAGTATTCAGATTTCCTAAATTCAACCTAAAGATACACCAATTAATTGTAAATATTATTGATTCTCTTAATTAGATTGTTTATACTTCTAAATAAATCATCAAAAGCAAGAAAATATTTCTAATAAGTTGCTATATCTAGAAGAATACTGCTAACTATATCTTCTGTCAATTGTTATAGCGCTTGAACTTTGGAGTTTATTTTCCATCTGCTTTACATATTGTTTCATAACTACTATCCTATTACTTCTTTAGTTTACACAGAAATGATAGTAACTGAAATGGCTTTTCGATTAATTGTTTATTCACATTTTATACATATATAAATGAGTGGAGGGCTTTTAATGGAACACATCTATTCAGCTTCAGTTATCATTCCTACCTACAATCGTATTAACAATTTGAAACGCTCATTGGATTCTTTAGTAGAGCAACAGCTTCCTAAAGAAGAATTTGAAGTTCTTATTTGTGACGATGGATCGAGTGAAGATACGCTAGGATTAGTAAAGCAGTACAATAACGTATTGAACATAAAGTACTTTTTTCAAGAAGATAAAGGTTTCAGAGCTGCCGCAGCACGCAACCTAGGTATTAGCAATGCTGAAGGCAACATATGCATTTTCATTGATAATGGCATTATCCTACACAAAGATGCTATTCAAGAACATATCAAAGCCCACCAAGAAAGCAGCAAGGCAAGTGCTGTGCTGGGATACGTTTACGGTTATGATATGGCAACTAGCAATCATGAGGAAATACGAGGTGTTGTCGAACAGAATTCTATAGATGGTGCAATAGATACATTGCGCAACATGAAGATTCTTGATATTCGAGAAAAGATCTATGTTGAGTTCGGTGATGATCTCGAAACTTGGCCTGCCCCATTTGTTGTATTCTGGACATGCAATGTTTCTGTGCCTCAGAAAACACTGCTCGAGATTGGGATGTTTGACGAAAGCTACATCACTTGGGGTGGAGAGGATATCGACTTGGGCCTAGCTCTTTTGCAGCACGGAGTTAGTATTAAACTAGCGAGAAGTTCGATGAGTATTCATTTCCCACATGAGAAAGAGCACGACTGGGAAATCGATGAAGATAAAGGCATGTTCGAACTGAATCAAAAGAAAGAATATTTGATCAGCAAATACTCTTCTCCAGAGCTGAAACGTTGGATGGAAATAAACGATATTGATAAACTCAATCGAGTATTACTAGCTGAACGAAACAACATGTTAGCTAAATAGATTTATGAATGGTTTAATAGACAGTTAAAGGGGGATGCACTTGGCATCCTCCTTATTGTTGTTTGGCACCATTTTACCAGTCCATTATTTGCTTAATCTCATGAATAAGCTGGTCTGCCATTTTAGCATGTGTAATCGTAGTTGGATGCCCCTCTTCACCAAGACCATCCCGCTGCGTATCTATTAAATCAAAAATAAGTGAGTACGTATCCAAGTCGCCGGCGGCACGCAGTTGCTCACAAGCCTGTACAACATAATCTTTAAGCGGCCGTTGCTGAAAAGGACCAAGTGTCATTAGAATTTTCGCCTGAGGATAATTGCCGCGTATTCGTGTTACAAATTCACAGTAGCTTGTGACGAATTCTTGTTGATCAATGGCAAAGTTATTATCGTTTGTACCTAGATTAATAACAACGAGATCCGGAGTCCAGTTCGAAAATTCCCATCTAGATTCAGGTAGGATTGGATTTAGCCTTTCATATTGCACTGGCATCGTGTTATCTCGATCATTGTCATAATTAACAACCAAACCGATACCAGAAACAGCTATCGTGTAATGTTCAGCTTCAAGTTCAAGTGCGGCGATCGTACCAAAAGCTAGTTGGTTATTTTCATTCTCTGGTTTCGTAAGATCCTCTTCCCGACCTTCATTACCTGAACCACAACTTATTGAATCGCCGATAATTTCTATTCTTCGTGTTAATCGTGCCGGCGGATCCAAAAAAGTTCCACCGTCAGAAAGTGTGAAGCCCATAAACTGAATACTTCCAAACATACCCTCCGTCCGTTTATACACTTCAATAGTATGTACATCTTCACTAAGATCTGTAGCCAGCGTGTATACCGATACCCCTGCATCAATGTACAGTTTGTACGGCTTACCGCCATCAATGCTCACATTAACCCATGAGTGATCCCGATGCTTCACCGTCATATACATCGTAAGGGAAGAACCTTTAAATCGAGCTGCTATCGAACTTCCTGGCCAAGATAGAATAGGCCCACCATCATCTGACCAATCCATTCTCCCCACATAACGTACACTGTGTTGTATATCAAATTGAGCGCTTTTTAATTGCTCATCGCTCGGCCGTACTATTGGCTGCCAGTACTTGTTCATTATGTCCACTCCTTAAGCAGTCGTTAGCATCATCGTCAGACAGACGCTATAACGACTGTTCATCTCTATTGTTGCTATGTATACTAGCTAGCACATACGATACTAGCAACAAACAAATGGAAGATATACGTAAATATTGTAACATACAAGAAGCAGAGAAAAGGTATTTTAAGCTATACTAAAATTAGTTTTCTTCAATTACTTGGAAAGTGAAGTAGAAAGGAGCCTCATTCCATGAATCGAAGTACCATTCGTGCTATTACTGTTAACCAGATCGGTTATCCTCTCGACAGCAATAAACAAGCTATTTTTACCATGGAGGGGACATTTCATGTTGTGGAAGAAAGCAGTGGAGAAATTGTTTTTACAGGGCAAACAAGTCCGTTGAAAAATGATGAGCCTAGCGGTCACATTGTGGCTTTTGGTGATTTTAGTAATGTGAATGATGCTGGGAGGTACCATATCCACCATGAAATGGAAAATGTGATTTCTGCCACTTTTACTATCCACGAACGTCCCTATACCGAACTTCATCACGGACTGCTAAAAGCGTTCTATTATTTCCGCTGCGGACAAGATCTTGCGCCAGAATTCGCTGGTCCTTGGCATCATAATGCTTGTCACCTAACAAAGGGATTCGTTTATGACAACCCAGAACAATTATTGGATTGTTCTGGAGGTTGGCATGATGCTGGAGACTACGGAAAATATGTAGTTCCTGGGGCGAAAGCTGTCGCAGATCTCCTGCTTGCTTATGAGTTGTATCCAAGCGCTTTTAATCGTCCAACCCCTATTCCTGAAACAGATGGAATCGTCCCTGATGTACTGCATGAATGCCGTTGGGAGCTAGACTGGATGCTTAATATGCAAGACCCATCCGGAGGAGTGTTTCACAAACTTACTACACATCAGTTCCCTCCTCTTACCACGCTGCCTGAAGATGATTTAGATCCACTCCTCTTTTCCCCCATTTCATCAACAGCAACTGGTTGTTTTGCTGCGGTAATGGCGAAAGCTGCGCGAATCTATCAACCTTTTGACACTGATTTTGCACAAAAATGCGAACAAGCGGCCATTCATGCATGGCACTGGTTAGTTAATCATCCTGATGTCGTTGCATTCCACAATCCGCCTGATATAGGCACAGGCGATTACAGTGATCTACAAGATATAGACGATCGTTATTGGGCTGCTTGTGAATTGTACGCTACAACGCATGACCCTATTTATCACCATGCACTTTTGACGATTAGTAAAGAACCGTTTCATAAATTTGGACTATGCTGGTCAAATATAGGTGGATACGGCAGTTTAACCTATCTTCTTAGCGATTCCATGCAAAAGGCTCCCGAACTATACGATCAGTTGTTAAACGGCCTTCGAAATGAAGCCGACTATATGCTTTGGAAAAGCACAACAGACGGGTATGGCATTTCGCTGCTTAAAGATGAGTATATTTGGGGCAGCAACAAAGTTGTGATGAATAACGCCATGTTGTTATTAATAGCCTATCGCTTCTTTAAAGACAGCCGATATGAAGCAGCCGCATTGAATCATGTTCACTATTTATTAGGGCGGAATTCTTTGGATATTAGCTTTGTAACAGGTTTTGGGGATCATTCTGTCCAACATCCGCATTATCGTCCAAGTATTGCAGACGACATCAAGGACCCTGTGCCTGGGCTTGTTTGTGGCGGACCTAATGCTGGTTTACATGATGACATTTCAAAGGACCTCCTTCAAGGTCTGCCTCCGGCTCAATGCTTTATAGACCATGAAGACAGCTATGCCACCAATGAAGTAGCTGTCTATTGGAATTCTCCCGCTTTATTTGTACTCTCTCATTGGGAACAACAACAATAGGGAAAGAGATGCTCCGTCATTCAGACCATCGTTACATAGCTGAATGACGGAAGTTAGTTTTCTTTCTTTTTCTTAAGCGAATTAAACTTCGCATAACGACCTGCTTGCTACTTTTTGACCATACACATTAACATTCCATATTGAAAAACCATAGATGGTTTCCCTTACTAACATGAGTATACGAACATATCTCCCCTCTCCATTACAAACAATAACTTCTTCGCTTACTTCCACCTCCTCTTCTCCTTCTCTTCTCTCTTTCGCTCGTGTACTTATCGTTAACCATGTTTCATTATCATCCGATACTTGTATTTCATACTTCGTTGCAAAAGAATATTCCCACTGAATAACAACATGTGAAACGGTTACTTTCGCTTCTAAATCAATACACAACCACTGTGGTGCCGAAAATTCGCTGCTCCATCGTGTCGAACTATTTCCATTTACCACATGACTGGCTGGAAAGGTCATACCGTCAAAACCTGGTTCAACAGATGAGGCTGACACTGATTTATTCAGGGCCCAATCTATCCCTAATAAGTTAGGCTCTGTTCTCACTACTATCTCCGCTTGCAATTGCGATACGTTTCCGAAAATATCTTTTGCTCGAACTACAATATGATAATCTGTATCTGGCTTTAAGTTTTGGAACTTAAATCTCGTTACCTTTGTTTTATGAATCATGTCATTTATTGCAATCTCAAATGCGATGACGTGATCATCCAGCATCGATGCTTCCCATTCAATAGCAACGCTATCACTTGTGACTGCCGTCGCTCTTAATTGAGATGGACCATTTACTAATTGTTCGGGTTTGTTCCATAATGAAGCCTCAGCATCCTTAACTACTTCTTTTTTCAAAGCAAGTAATGTTAATCGCTCATATTCGCGTAACCAATCCAATCTTTCAATCAAATCATCGATTTGGATGGACTGTTTTATAATATGGATTTGTGCTTCTTTTTTTATAACTACATTTTTAAGGGATTCCGCCAGATCGGAGCAGTAATGTAACATATCTGACACATAAGGGGGGACTTGAAGAAGTTTCACATAACAGGAGAACATGTATCTTGAGCCGCAGAGTACAACAAATAGTTGCAATAGAGTTTGAAAAATTTCTTTCCTCACTTCCATCGTTGCATAAGGCAGTTGATTGATCATCTCTACGGCTTTATCAAACGATTTAGAACTTCCATTTTCCCGCATAATTTGCTGTATCGCTCGATCAAGGAATAATTGTTTCGATTCAGGCGAGAAATCGATGTCTTGTACATGCATAGAGAAGAGTGGATACTCCAATTGACTAACTACATTCAGCACAAATTCTGAATCGTAAGTTTCACCAGCAACATGTCGAATATCATTTAATACAGCATGTCCCTGATTCTCAAACTGCTCTATCATCATATAATGCGTAGATTCTCCATCCATAAAATGAAGTTCAGGAAAGTACTTCGGCTTTAGTCCAGCGAACACGACATGTCCCTCTCTCAGATTCATTTCGATAAATTGCACAGCTTCTCTAGTGGATGAGCCCTCAAAATCAGTGAACTTCACGCCTATTTGCAAAAGGTCATCATCATTTAGACACTTCATATTAAAAAGCCAAAACCCCTTCTTCTCTTCTAACAATTCTTTATATATGTTATCCGAGCATTCATAGGAATTATAAAAAAGATGTTCTGCTTGATGACCACAATTAAGCAATAAATGAGCAACTGAAATCCTGTAACAATTGAGATGACTTCTACGATAGAACAAATAATGATTCATACCATCACCCTCTTCTCGATCTTTATCATTCCGTATGATGAATTATCAATAAGCAACATTGAACAACATGAGTCATATAATTTCATTATATTTATAATAATGAAATTGTTTATCAGATCTTGTTGTCGAATTTTCAGTTATTGCGCAAATAAAAATCCCCACTTTATTCATCACCTTATGAGAGCATGATTGTTCTCAAGTGACTGCCTAAAGAGGGGATTCTATATCTTTTATCTTTATTGATTATTTTTCAGCTGCAATGGCAGCTGCTTGTTTAAATAATGCAATAACCATAACTGTAATTATGACATACATGAATGACATCGGCTGACCGAGCGCCGTAAATATCGAAGGCGAGACAATGGAAAAAGCTAACATAATCACCGTACCAAATAAGTTAACTGCCCCATAGAACAATCCACGCCGCTTAGCTGTATCAGCTAATTTTGATAAAGACTTGCTATTCGCCCACTCACGCACACCCGATGTAAGTAGCCAAATTAAATAAATATTTGTTGCCAAAATAGCGATACTTTGAACAATCGCAGACCATAGCCATAACTGCTCACCCATTAATCCCCCAAAAAATGGTCCAATTAACTCGTAACCAGTAAGTACGATTACGACAGGCATAAACCGCTTTGCACGATAAAAAGACGGGGCTGTTTGTTGCAGTTCTGTCAAAGATTTAAGTACTAACAGCATTCCAAAAACATCTGGAAGGATATCCAATACCCCCCACATCCGAATATCGATTAAGAAGACTAGCCCCCATAATATCCTTTTAAATGCTCGTTGTTCATGGTTCATACGCCAACCGACTCCCTTGTTGAAATAATCTCCTGTTGTCACTTTCATTTCTAATTACAATAGAATACCGTTACATCCTATAATACTGCATACGTGAATCAGTATACCGCTGATTAAGCAGTCAAGCAACGAACAATAGAGTTTTATCATCCATCTAGCAAACGTCCATATACAATAAGTCTCTTTCTTCCATAATTAGGGTTGATAATTAAGCGTGAATGAAATAATGAATTGAAGTATAATAGAAACGATGTCTTTATGAGAGAATTCATTATATAATAGATAGATTGTCAGATTGCTGCAGGAGGTTAAACAATGGCATCGATCAAAATATTTTCTGATAGTACATGCGACCTACCACCATCGCTAATTGAACAACATGATATCGGGATTGTCCCCCTTTATGTGACATTCGGTGATCAAGCGTTCCAAGATGGTGTGGACATGGATCCTGCCAAGCTTTATGAAATGGTAGATAAGGGTGGCCAGCTGCCTAAAACGGCTGCACCATCTCCAGGTGACTTTGTCGCAAAGTTCGAACCGTTCGTTAAAGCTGGACAACATATCATCTATATTGGCCTTTCTACAGAGCTTTCTTCGACCATTCAAAATGCGATCATCGCATCACAAATACTTGAAGAGCATCCTGGCCATATTCATGTTATTGATTCCATGAATTTATCAACAGGGATTGGTATTCAAGTACTGCGTGCCGCACGCATGGCTGAAGCTGGAAACAGCATAGAAGATATCGTCACACACATACAAGAAATGAGAAAGCATATCGAAACAGAATTCATTATCGATACGCTCGACTATTTGCACAAGGGCGGCAGATGCAGCAGCTTGCAGAACATCATCGGTACACTACTGCGTATTCGACCAGTTATTAAAGTTGTAGATGGAAAAATGATTGCAGCGAGCAAAGTTCGCGGTAAACGCGAAAAAGCACTGGAGCAGCTTCAAAGCAATCCATTAAATTTGAAAAATCAAATGGATAATGACACGATATTCGTTACTCATTCCTATTCAGATGATGATGCAGCCTATGTTGTAGAGCAGCTTAAGCTGCTCACGGGAGCTAAACATGTGTATACTTCGTATACAGGTTGTGTAATTTCAAGCCATTGCGGACCAAATACCATCGGTATCGTATTCGCAACAAATAGCTAGAACATTTACTACACATACGAATTCACAAAAAGGGAAGATAAACGGCAGCTATCGTCGTTCATCTTCCCTTTCTTCCTTAGATGGCAGCAAATAAGCGCCTATGTTACTTGCGGGTTCCAAGCTGCCAATTCCCTAAATGCTTGATTCCGTTCATCGTGAATAAACTCTTGACGCAATATCCCCATAGCGATGAAGTCTAGATACATTCCATCTCGATATATTCGTTCTCTCAAACGACCTTCTTCTGTAAATCCACATCGTTTATAACATCGGTATGCGCGTTCATTGTTGCTGATCACATCAAGCTGCAAACGATGCAAGCCTAATTGATCAAAGGCAAATACCATCAACAAACGCAGCGCTTCCTCTCCATAACCAGCGCCATGATAGGCTTTATTACCAATAACGATGCCAAAAGTACCCGTTCGATTTTTCCAATCTACTTGTAGATCAACTTGTCCCATATACGCCTCTGAATCCAGCTCAGCAATAACGAAAGCGTACTCCTTGTGGGAAGCTTTCATTCTCATCTCTACAAAAGATTCTGTCATATTCAGTGACTGGGGTGCTTGAAAAAGATCATCAAGTCCAGAGGTGACAGTTCCATCATTCACCCATTTTCGAATTTCTTCAATATCTTCCTTACGATATTCTCTTAATCGGATTCTCTGTCCTAAAATATGCGGCATAGCAACCCCCTCCGTCTCGATATGTAAGAAAATGATATAAAGATAGTAAGAGGTATTGTAACAACTCTCCATCAGTGTCAATCAGAATCTGATGGGTTTACGACTTCTGTTCGTGGTGCCAGTTTTAACATTACTTCAGTTGGCTCGCCTTCTGATGAAATTTTTGTCTGCTCCGTGACGTACCCTTCCCCTTCAACACGCACTTTAATACCGAGGAAAGAACTAATTGCAAGTGCATCACGAAGCGCCAATCCCTCAAACACAGGAGTCGGAATGTTTTCAGGCTTGTCTGTCAACATATATACCGTCGATCCTTTAGAAAGGGCTGTTTGTGCCGACGGATATTGTTTCAAAACTTTGTCCCCTTGTCCGAATCTACGAATCTTCATGTCTTCTGCTTGAATGGCTTTTACAGCCTCTGCTATTGGCTTTGAAGTAACATCAGGCATTTTGCGCTGCAATCTAAGTTCAGCTTTAGCTTTCTCTTCAGAGGAAGGCACTACACCGCTTAATCGTAAGCTTCGCTCCATAGTAGACTTGAATACAGGCATGGCAACTTGACTCGCGAGCGTATAGTCCCCACCCAATTGCGGATTATCCGCAAAAATACCAATGACATACTTAGGATCTTCAACAGGTGCGTATCCTATAAATGAAACCAGCCATGTAGTTTCTGAGTATCCGCCGCCACTTTTGGATCTTTGGGCCGTACCTGTCTTCCCAGCTACTCGAATACCAGGTATTTGAGCAGTCTGCCCAGTTCCATCAAGTACTACCTCTTCTAATATCTCAGAAACTTGTTTCGCAGATGAAACAGAAATGACTCGCCTGCGCTCATCCTTATGCTTATTGCTATCACTAGGTGGAGTATCACCTTTAATCAATTGAGGTGTCATCCATTCACCACCATTGGCAACGGCTGCATAGGCAGACGTCATTTGAAGTCCATTAACAACTACGCCACCTTGACCAAAGGTCGTTGTTGCAAATTCTACAGGTCGGTTATACCTTACAAAACCCGCTACATCGCCTAATTCAACTCCCGTATTTCCATTCATGCCAAAAGCATCGGCATAGCTCATAAACACATCTTCTCCAAGAGACTGGCCCATTTTAATGAAACCAACGTTACTAGATTTCTTAACTCCTGTTAAATAGTCTATCTTGCCCCAGCCACCTCGTTTGACATCACGAAGTGTTTCACCTCCGACTATAATTTCACCAGATAGAAACTTGTCGGTAGGATTAAATTTCTTCTCTTCTACAGCTGCGGCCAATGTAACGAGTTTAAACGTAGAACCCGGTTCAAAGCGAGAATAAAGCGCGTTATTTTTCATATCGCGTATCGGATCTGAATCCCAGTACGAATTCGGATTGAACGTCGGCGCGCTAGCCATTGCCAATATTTCCATTGTCTTTGGATCCATAACGTATCCAATTGCAAAATTAGGATTCCATGTCTGCATCATGTCTCGCATAGAGTCTTCTAATATTTTCTGAATATCAACATCTATCGTTAGCCGAACTTCCTGCCCATCTTTCGATGGAACAACTTCTCGCTTCGATTGCGGCAATGGATACCCCCGGAGATCACGCTGTCCTTTTATTGAACCGTCTTTTCCAGATAGTACGCTATTCAATCCAGCTTCAACGCCCATAATCGGTTTACCTTCTCGATCTAAAAATCCAAGAATATGTGCGGCCGTCTCATTATAGGGATAATAACGCTTCGTATCCCTCTGCAATCGTACACCGTACTCATAGAACACAATGTCTTGTCCTTCTATGCGAGACTGTCCAAATGTTTGATTGAACTCGTCTATCCTGTCATAAGGCAAGTTTCGTCCATGAGGATGTAATTCAACTTGCGTCTTCTTTTTATTAACGAGCTCCAGCACCCTAGATTCCGTTGTACCTAGCAGTCGTGATAATTCACGTGCCACATCAGCCTCACGTTTATTTTCTCTTACCATTGCAGGATGTAGAACTACATGATAGGATGCTGCACTTGCAGCTAGCACTTTTCCATTTCGGTCAACAATATCACCACGATGCGCCGGCATCTTGACCTCATAGGCCCATGTCTTATTATTATGCTGTTCATAAAATTCATAATTGACGACTTGAATCCAGAAAAGTCTGATAAGAATAACGGCAACACATAATATAAAAAAGCCGCCTAGAACGAGTGAACGTATACGAATCCGTTTATTATGCAGCATCGCCTATCACCATGCTCTTTCGTTTACATACGCATATTGCTTTGTGGTTGAGATGAATCCTGTACAATCGTACATGTAAGCAAAATAAACGCATCATACGAAGCAGCCCTCCATACAAATGATAAAATGATAAATAATGCGTACAGTCATTAAATAGGATAAGACATACACTTTTAACCCTGTGTACCTGCATTATCGTCTAACTGCTGGAATGGATATTTCAACAACGGTTCCCATTCCAATCCGGCTATAAATGTTAACTCCATATTGTTCTCCATAATGCAACCGTATACGCTGATGAACATTACGAATGCCATATCCCCCGTTCACATGATCTTGCGAATCAAATATATGACCAATGCGCTCTGCCGTCATTCCGACACCATCATCTATGATACGAATTTTGATATGGTCCTCCATACAACGAACCTCAATACGGACATGTATCCGATCCCCACACCATGCATGCTCAAATACATTTTCTAGGAACGGCTGTACAATAAGCTTTATCGTTTGATAAGGCCATATGTCGCTATCTATTAAAAATAGCACATCCATCCGTTCGCCAAATTTAATCTTCTGAATCTCGATATAAGCTTGTGCCTGTTCAAGTTCCGTGGCTAGGGGAATATTGGTTCTTCCATCATTCAAAGTTAAACGATAAAACTTAGCCAATTCCATTACCATTTGATGCAATCTTTCTGTATCCCCGAACTTGGCCAATCTACTAATAGAAGATAACGTATTATACAAAAAATGGGGATTAATCTGCGCCTGTAAAGACTCTAATTCAGCTTCTTTCTTCTGAAGTTGAGTTACATACACTTCTTTGATGAGATCCCCAATATTTTCTCCCATCTCATTAATAGCATTACCAATCTCAGAGAATTCATCTTTGTTGCGTAAATGGACTCGTTTATGGAGATCCCCTTCACGGAATGCATTTAATATGGTAATTAATTTATTCACTCGTAATGAAAAATGTCTAGAGATGAAAATAGCAGCGAACGTACAGACGATGAGGCAGGAAAGGCCCACCCATATCGTAAACATTCGAATACGCTTCGCATCTTGTTCTACAATTGTCGTTGGTATGGATGCTGTTAATACCCATCCACCGTCATCCAATGCTTCTTCAATCGTCATAAACGTCTCATCATTCACACGAGCGTGATCTGGGGCTGAACTAGCAGCTGAACGATAGACGGTATTCCCGTATCTATCCCTAACGGTTAATATACTCCCATCGCCAATTTTAGCGTAATCGACACTTTCAAATAAATCAGACAACTTAATACTGATTCTCACAAATCCGATTTCCTTCATATCTAAGGGCTGCTGAATATCAACAATTCTACGAAGCAATGAGATTCTTCCAAAGTCAGCATCAGATTGCACTTGTCTCCATGCCCATGTTCTACTGTACTGTTCAACAGGATGTTCTTGATACCATGATTGTTCTTTTATTCGGTTTAGATGAAAAATGTTATAGGTACGCCCACTTTCATCTGGCACTTCATTTATGAAGGTTTGATAATATATTTCTGGTAGTGTGTCATTATGAAAAAATAAAGACGCCCATATTTTCAAATTCGTTGAGGTAATGGCATTATGCAAAGTAGGTACGACAATCTTAATCGTTTTCTCATACGATTCCCATCCTTCTTCATAGTAACGAATCGCATCAGCTAAGTTATAATCATAATAAATAGTGGATGACACCCTAATTACATCGTTAATTCGATAATGAATATTATCCTTAATTTGCTGTAAAGTACCGTGAATAGTAGTCTGCGTCTGCTTCCTCACAGATTCAACATACATACTGTAGGATACGATTCCAATGACAATTAGAGGTACAATAATGAAAATGGCATACGTCACTAACAATTTATAACCAAACGGAAAATATCCTGTACGATGGCGCTGTAAAGCCTTCATCCTCTCCACATCCTCATAGCTTCTTACGGAACTCCATTGGAGTCGTACCGTAAGTTTCTTTGAACTGTCTACTAAAATACGGCAAATATCGATATCCCACTTGATTAGCCACCTCATAAATTTTCATGGAAGGATCTTTGAGCAGCTCTTTCGCCCTTTCCATACGCAACTGAAATAGCATCTCACTGAACGACTTGCCTACTTCCTCCTTAAAGAGGAATCCTAAATAGTTGGGGGAGAAAGAGAATTGAAGAGCGATATCTTTAAGCGCAATATTTTCATGCAAATTATCTTCCATAACTTTAATAATTTCTCGAATCAATCGACTATTTTTAGAAAGTGATTTCTGTTGCAAAGATTCCGAGATATAAAATACTTGCCTAACAAGCCATGAACGTATATCACTTGTCGTTTCGAACTTCTGTAAGATGTCTAGATTATGAAGCTGCATTCCTAGCATACGAAATACATCCTCATCCATGGATTGTAGATGTTGATCCAGCTTCATAACGAGATACAACGCTAAATTATGTACGGTAAATTTAGAACGAATACTAGCAACTGAGCGGAATAAATTATCAATCTCATCATGAATTCGCACCAGATCATATTCTGAAATGGCTTGACACATAGCGTCTACTCGAATATCAAGCGTTCGGGCATCTTCCATTTCAGGAGTACGTTTTACATCCATATATGGAATGACTTTTCCTTTTCCAAGGAACATTTTACCCTCAACAGCCTCAATAGCTTGCTGATAAGAAACGCTCAACTGATCTACTTCATGTACAGCTTCACCTATCCCTACTGTAAACGTAAACGGATATTTCGCCTGAACATGTTTCATCATTGCATGCATACAATCTGCCACATGCTCACTAGTCATCAGAATAGCCAGACGTTGCTTTGATAATTGACAACTATGAATCGTTCCGCAGCTTTGACAAACTTCTTGCATGTCCTTACTAAATGTCTGCTGCCATTGCAATTTCTCTTCTGACGAATATGTACCAAACATGCCACTTGTTCTTGCATCATCTACTTCAACAACAGCAACCTGCAAAGGCCATTGTAGCTTGTGCAACCCAACTGATTTGGACAACTTATCTAATTCCACAAGAGTCAGACGTTTATAGTCACCCTCTAATAATCGAGTCATCAATTCATTTTTAGCCATAGGGCGCATGACTTCATAACTCTCTTCCGCTTCTTTGCGCCTTCTATCTTCATTTAGTTCTTTCGTTACTTTGTTTAGAGACTGGATAAGCTCTTCATCATCCATCGGCTTTAGCACGTAACTACAAGCATTCATGGATAATGCTTGCTTTACATACTGAAAGTCTTGGTAACCGCTTACAAAAATAATACGCATATCTTGTTTATGTTCCAATGCGCGTCTTGCCAGCTCAAGGCCAGACATGTTAGGCATATGTACATCTGTTACAAGGATATCGACAGGTTGCTGTTGTATGAGTTCATAGGCCGAGAATCCATTATTCACGGCACCTACTATTTCTAATCCCAGTTCACTCCAAGGAATAAACTGTCTCATTCCTTCTAGATCCAGCACTTCATCATCTGCTAATAACACTTTGTACATGTCAGGACCCCCTCAAAATATATAAATACAAAGTTAAAGCGGTTACTTCTTTATAAATAGAAACTGGAGCAAATAAAAAAAGTATCACGAACTATTCCAACTTATGGATCTATTGTATCATGAGCTATTCTTTCACACGACCATTGTTTTCATAAAAAGCAAAAAAAGTTAAGTCTATACGAATGTATAGACTTAACTTCTCTACTATGCGTTCTTATTTACCCAGTTTTTGTTTGTTATCATTCCAAATTTTCGTTTTGTAGTCAAGCACTGTGCTGTAACCAACAGCATCTGCATCAGCATTAGCTTTGTCAAGTACTTTCAATACATCTTCTTCGCTCTTCGCGTACAATGCTTGAGAACGAGCTTCCAAGTAGATGTCTTCTACTGCCTGTCTTGCAATACCTTCATCAGATTCTTTTGATGGATCTAGATTTTGGAACTCAGTAGCGTTATACTGCGTTTTCCAAGTGATCTCAGACTGCCATCTTGTTTCCCATGTACGTTTTTCTGGCGGAAGCTGAAGTTCGAACTTGGACTTAGCAGGATCAATGTATCCCGTGTTACCAACCCATTGGAAGTTAACCAACTTATCCATCAGATCTTGACGTTCTTTTTCTTTAGTAAAGTATTCATCTTTCAACTTCGGTACTCCGTCAGCGTCTACACCTTCCCAGTACAGACCTTCTGGTCCCCAGAACAATACGCGGAATCCTTCAGGACCAGTCATGTAATCCCAGAATGCGAATACTGCTTCTGGATTCTCAGCTGATGTTGTAATTACGCTTACGTTCCAACCCAAAGAGTTGTAATGACCAGGATGAATTTTATCTTTAGGAATTCCATCTTTAGCAAATGGCCAAATCATGAAATAGCCATCATTAGGATCATTCTTTGTCAATGCCGCATGTCCCATACTTCCGAATTTTGTTGTATCAGCAGAAGAATAAACAGCAACACGACCATTCATAACTTTTTCTTTAACTTGGTCTTCTGTTTGCGTCAACGCATCTTTTGCTACCAAACCTTCGCGATACAGTTTGTTAATAAACTGCATCGATTCACGATAAGTTGGATCCATGAAAAGTGATGTCAACTTGTCGCCATTAGGTACAGCACGAATCGAAATGTGTGTTGGAGGCGTTGATTCTTTGAACGCAGAATAGAGCGTATCAAATCCTTGTGCCTCTAAGCCTGGCTCGAACGGAATAACGTTAGGATACTTCGCTTTAACTGCCTTTAGGTAGTTATAGAAGTCATCCAACGTTTCGATTTTAGGTTCGCCAAGCTCTTTATACATTTTAATATTCAACATGTAGCCACCGTTACCGTTAGGCTCTTTTGTATACCAGTTCGGGAACTGATACAATTTGCCGTCTGGAGAACGAAGCATGTTAAGCGTATCTTCGCCAGCCCACTCTTTTAAGTTCGGATATTTATCCAAATACTCATCAAATGGAACGAGCAACCCATTTTGACGCAAACGCTCAACTTCGCCATCACGCTGCATCCAGATTACATCAGGAAGCGTCCCGCCTGCGATCAGTGTGTTAAGCTTTTGGTTTGCTTTACCACCTGAGAGAATTGGCTTGATTGTAACTTTCATATTGTCTAGAATCCATTTTGTTGCAGGGTCACCACCCCATGCTGGCATAGAGAACCAGTCATAGTGACCATAAAGTTCGATTTCAAGCGGTTCTTTACCAAACTCATACTTCGCACTTGCACTTGCTTCTGTTGCTGGTGTTTCAGAACCTTTCTCTGGTGTTGTTGCAGCAGGTGTTCCACCGCCGCCACAGCCAGCCAACAATGACATTGCTGCAAATACCGCGATTAGCGGAAGCAACAATGACTTACCCCAACGGTTCTTCATAGACATAACCCCTCTCTTATTATGCGTGTGCTGATCAGTAAGATCATCTATGTTCAAAGCAAAAGCTCCAAACAACAACAGTTAGAGACTACTCTTTCAAGGAACCTACCAATACACCTTTAACGAAGAAACGCTGCAAGAACGGATATACCATGATGATTGGCAATGTTGCTACCATCATCGTTGCCATTGACAGCGATTTCGTAGTTACATTGGCTGCGCCTGCCATTCGAGCAGCAGCCTGTGGATCCAGCTTACTCATCTGCTCCGTCATGATATTTGCATTCAACGTATTACGTAGAATGGTTTGAACAGGCAGTAGATTTTCATTATTGATATAAATACTCGGTATAAACCATTCATTCCAATGTGCTACTGCTGTAAACAAGGACAATGTTGCGATAACAGGACCCGACAATGGAAGAACGATATAGAAGTAAGTTTTCCAAGGTCCACAACCATCCATTTTAGCCGACTCTTCAAGTCCTGCCGGCAATCCCGCAAAGAACGTACGGAATATAATCATGTTCCAAACCGATACCAGACCTGGCAAGATCATAACCCAGAATGTATCCATCAATCCCAACTCACGAATAAGCAAGTAGCTTGGAATCAAGCCTCCACTGAAGTACATCGTGAATACGCACATAATCATGTAATATTTACGGCCCATCAGTTCTCTCTTTGTCATGCCGTAAGCCAATAAAGATGTGGCGAAAATACTTAGCAAAGTACCAAGAACTGTACGTGAGATAGATATGACAAAACCATTCAGAATTCGTTCATCTTGCAACACAATCTTATAGTTCTCTAAGGTAAACTCTCGAGGCCAGAAAGTAATTCCTCCAAGCATCGTATCTTTACCATCATTCAATGATATAACCCCGGCATTCCAGAAAGGGTAAACCGTTACGAAGGCCAGCAAGGTTAGAAACGAGTAAATCCAAATTTGAAGCATTTTATCGCCAAATGTTAGTTTCATCGTGCTACCTCCTTACCACAAACTGTTGCCGCTGCGACGAGCGATGGCGTTAGCTATTGTGAGTAGTATGATACTGACTACTGATTTGAACAATCCTACTGCAGCTGCATAAGAGTATCGATGATTCTCAATACCTACCCTCAGCACATAGGTGTCTATAACATCCGATACGCTCCAAACGATTTTATCCTTACTCAGGAGCAATATATCTTCAAATCCTGCATTCATAATGTTACCGATGGCAAGAATCATGAAGATGATTATTACAGGCATGATACATGGAAGCGTTATCAGGAATATTTGTTTAAACCGGCTTGCACCATCCATCGCTGCTGCCTCATACAAGTGAGGATCGATACCTGCAATCGCAGCCAAGTATACAATCGAAGCGAATCCGATTTCCTTCCAGACGTTGGTCGTAATTAGGATAGACCAGAAATACTCAGGCATTGAAAGGAAATTCAATGGTTCTTCAATTAAATTAAGCTTCTCTAAAATGATGTTTATGCTGCCGTTGTCGACAGATAGCATCGAGATAACAAAGCCCGATACGATAACCCAAGACAAGAAGTGCGGTAAGTAGCTTAAGGTTTGAACAAGACTCTTAAAGTATTTGTTACCAACCTCGTTAAGCATTAAGGCAAGAAGAATAGGTGCCGGGAAGCTGATTAATAACTTCAAAAAGCTAATTACGAGCGTATTACGTAATACTCGCTCAAAATCAGGAGAATTGAAGAAAGCTGCGAAATGCTTTAAACCAACCCATTCACTAGCAAAGAATCCTTTGAACAAACTATAATCCTGGAAAGCAGTTAGTACCCCGTACATCGGGATATAACTAAAAACAAATACGAAGCAGAGAGCTGGCAGTACCATCAATTGAATATCGATTTGTTTAATAAAGCGCTGCCATCCACTATGCTGTGATGCTTTGATTTGGGGCCCTGGATCTGGCGCTGAGCCTTTAGAAGTGCTCAAGTCAGTAGGCGACATAATCATTCTCTCCTTTCCATCTCTCTTTATAGACTTCTGTACTACTATTGTATGAAGCAACAGCTAAAACGAATAGATGAGTAAACAACGAATTGTGATACTTTCCCATGAAGTTATATCATTTCATGCAAAAAGACCTACTGCGAAAATGAATTTCACAGTAGGTCTTTTATTAATTGTTATGTTGATTAACGTTTACCAGGTTCATACGGAACACCGAGTGCAGCCGGAGAGCTGGATTTTTTCGATGTAAAGATTAGTACGATAAGCGTAAGTACATAAGGAAGCAAGTAGAATACTTCATTCGGAATATGCTTTGCTGCTTCCACGACTTGAATTTGGTCTTTAACCGCTTGTGCTACACCGAAGAACAACGCAGCGCCAAAGGCTCCGATTGGATGCCAACGACCAAAGATTACAGCTGCCAAGGCGATGAAACCTTGACCAGAAATCGTATGGAATGTAAAGCTGCTGTTCATCGTCAATGTGATAGTTGCTCCCCCAAGGGATGCGATCATACCGCCTGCTAATACTGCCAAGAAGCGCAAGCGATTTACTCGAACACCTGCCGTATCTGCCGAACCAGGGTGCTCACCTACAGCTCGTAAGCGCAAGCCAAGCGGCGTACGATACATAACGAAGTAAATGATGATTGCTAGTGCGATAGCAATATACGTTACTGGATATAGGCTAAAGAAAGCGACGCCTACAAACGGAAGTTCAGACAAGACAGGAATGCTAACTTTGCTAAACACGTTTTGCAACAATGGCGTTTCCGCTGCACCATCGAACAACAACTTTACAAAGAAGAACGTCGAGCTCGCTGCCAACATGTTTACAACGATACCACTAATTACTTGATTCGCTTTAAATCGAACGGAAGCGATAGCATGTAATAGGGCGAATAGCAAGGTGAATATTGGTGCAGCCAAGAATCCAATCCAAGGTGACGCGCCGCCCATGTTTGCTTGTTCCGCATAATAAGTAACGACACCAGCAGTAAATGCACCAGATACCATGAAGCCTTCTAATCCAAGGTTAATTACACCTGCACGCTCAGTAATGAGACCACCCAATGCTGCAAAGATAAGCGCAGTCGCAAATACGAACGTACCATTAATGAGAAACGCTATCATTTCCACGAGCGCTCACCTCCTTCCTACGAGTAGAACGTCGAAGTTTGAATAACACGCGAAGCATGCCAGGAGCCGCTGCAAAGAAAATAATAATACTAACAACCATGCGAATTACTTCTCCTGGAACATCAGCACCAAAGCTCATTCCTTGAGAGCCATACATCAATGCTCCGAACAATGTAGCAGCCAACAATATGCCGATTGCTGTATTCATACCTAGCAATGCAACCGCGATACCGTCGAAGCCAAGCCCCGATGTTGTTGGTGCGATAGCCAAATATTTGAATACACCCAAGATTTCAAATGTACCGACTAATCCACCCATCATACCGGAAATAAAGAATGTGCGATGAATCGTCTTATTTACAGAAATACCAGCGTAATGAGCAGCGTGTTTGCTGGAACCAACTGCACGCAGTTCATAGCCCCACTTCGTCTTATTCATGTAGAAGGAATAGCCGATTAGAAGAAGCATCGTGATCACGAAGCCCCAGTGGATACGAGCTCCATCAAACCATTCGATTAGGAATGGAATCTCAATGCTTGCTGAATCTTGAATCAGCTTCGAACGTGCCGTACCTTCTTCCATCATGAACATACGAACAACGATATGGCTAATATATAGCGCACTCCAGTTCAACATGATACATGTAACAACCTCGTTAATGCCTCTGCTTGTTTTCAACCAAGCAACAAGCATTCCCCAGAGACCACCGAATATAGCTCCTACAACGATTGCAAACAATGTATGCAGGATAGGCGGAAGCTCCAAGAAATGTCCAACTAATAATGCACCGATGGAGCCCATAACGATTTGTCCCTCTACCCCGATGTTGAACATTCCACCACGGAAAGCAACCGCAACAGCCAAACCAGTCAGTATAAGTGGCATTATGGAGCGAAGTGTCTCACCGATATCATAGGAATTTCCTACAATTTTCTCGATCATCGACTGATAAGCCAAGATAGGCTCGTAGCCCCCGATTAACATAACGACCGCACCGATCAGTAAGCCGAGGAAAATGGAAATGATCGAAATCCAAATGGATTCTTGTCTAAATACATTGATGAATGACTTAAGCTTAGCCATTGGACTATTCTCCCCCCAACTTTCCTGCCATCATTAATCCTAACTTCTGCTCATTGGTAGCCGCAGGAGTCGTCTCTCCAACAATTTGTCCGTTGAAAATAACGAGAATGCGATCTGCTACATCTAAAATTTCATCCAATTCGAATGAAACGAGCAGAACGGCTTTGCCAGCATCGCGTTCAGCAATTAACTGTTTATGCACAAATGAGATAGCTCCTACATCCAAGCCACGAGTTGGCTGTGCAGCAATTAGGAATTTCGGATTCGCCTCGATCTCGCGTGCGATAATGATTTTTTGCTGGTTACCACCAGATAGCGAACGTGCTTGAACCTCTGTACCTGGCGTACGAATATCATAGTTTTCAATGAAACGCTCTGCTTCTTTTCTTATATTGGTTTCTTGCAATATTCCAAACTTGCTCATTGGTTCATTGTAATAAGACTTCAAGACCGAGTTTTCACTCACTGTAAAATCAAGGACAAGTCCATGTTTATGTCTATCCTGTGGAATGTGCCCAACACCTGATTCACTGACTGCACGCGGAGATAAATTGCCCATATCTGCGCCATTCAAGCGAATGGAGCCAGAATCCACCTTCATCATGCCAGTCAATGCCTCTATTAGTTCACTTTGACCGTTTCCGTCTACACCAGCAATACCAACGATTTCACCTGCACGAATGTCGAAGCTTACACCTCGAAGCATAGCTTGACCGCTTGCATCCTTCACATGCAGATCCTTTACTTCCAGCATTCGTTCACCAGGCTGCGCAGGCTCTTTATCTACATGAAGGCTTACGTTACGACCAACCATACGCTCTGCAAGCGCTTCCGGAGAAGCTGTAGCTACGTCCAGCGTATCGATAACTTTACCCCTGCGAATAACCGTACAACGATCTGCAATTTCCATTATCTCTTTTAGCTTGTGCGTAATGATGATGATGGATTTGCCTTCTGCCGCCAGTCCTTTCAATATAGCAAGCAATTCAGTAATCTCTTGTGGCGTCAGCACAGCCGTCGGTTCGTCAAAAATCAGAATATCTGCACCGCGGTACAAAATTTTCATGATTTCTACACGCTGCTGCATACCTACTGAGATCGAATCTACAACTGCATGTGGCTTAATATTTAAATTGTATCTATCAGACAATTCCTGAATTCGCTGCGCAGATGACTTAAGATCAATAGCTAGACCTTTCTTCGTCTCCATGCCTAGTACAATATTTTCTGTTACCGTGAACGGTGGTACGAGCTTAAAATGCTGATGAACCATTCCGATGCCGAGTTCAATTGCTTTACTAGGGGTGTCCATGGAAACTGGCTGGCCATTTACCCAAATCTCACCTTCACTTGGCTGGTAAAGACCAAACACCATATTCATCAGAGTCGATTTCCCGGCCCCGTTCTCACCTAGCAGCGCTAATATTTCACCCTTGCGCAACTGTAAGTCTATGCTGTCATTTGCAACGATTCCCGGAAATCGCTTGGTGAGCCCCTTAAGCTCAAGAACGATGTCGTGTTGAGCGGTCATACGGATTCCTCCTTAAGAAGTTCCCCCACCACTTATGCGGCAGGGGAATTGGCAATGCATATCGTAAAAGTAACAATTACTCGCTAGGAACTTTAATTTCACCGTTGATAATTTTCGTACGGAACTCTTCTACTTTTTCCAATACTTCTGGAGCAACGTTCTTCGTAGAAGTAGGCGCGATATCTACACCTTTTTCTTTCAATCCCATGTAAGTTGTTTTACCTGCTGGGAACTTGTCGCCTTCCAATTGGTTCGTAATTTCGATTACTGCATTGTCAACACGCTTGATCATAGAAGTCAATGTAATCTCATCACCGAATGTCAAGGATTGGTCCATATCTACACCGATAACCCAAACATTTTCACCGCGTTGCTTACGTTCTTTTGCTTCATTAAATACACCGTTACCTGTCATACCAGATGCGTGGAAAATAATGTCCGCGCCGCCTTCATAAATCGTAGAAGCTGCAGATTTACCTTTGTCTACACGGCTGAAGTCTGCTGTGTAAATAACTTTCAAGTTCTTCGCTGCTTCTGGGTTAACTGCTTCTACACCAGCGCGGAAGCCAACTTCAAAGCGCTTGATAACTGGCAATTCCAAGCCGCCTACGAAACCAAGTTTGTTCGTTTTAGTTGTTAGACCAGCAATAACACCAACCAAGAAAGAGCCTTCATGCTCTTGGAACAGGACGGAAGCGACGTTAGGTGCTTTTACTTCCGCGTCAATAATAGCAAGTTTAGCATTTGGATTTTCTCCTGCAATTTGCTTAACAGGATCCATCATTGTAAAGCCTGTTGCCCATGTCAAATCATAGCCACTCTTTACGAATTGGTTCAAGTTAGGAATGATTTCGGAGTCTTTTTTAGGCTCCATGTACTTGACATTAACACCTTTTTCATCACGAAGCTTTTGCAAGCCTTCCCACGCACTCTGGTTGAATGACTTGTCGTTTACACTACCCAAGTCTGTTACGAGGCCTACTTTAAGATCACTTTTAGGTGCTGAGCCACCAGCTGCTGAATCTGTCTCTTTGTTTTTAGCGCCACAGCCAGACAATACGAGCGTGAGCACCATAACACTTGCAAGCATTAATAACCAACCTTTTTTCTTCATGCGTATGTTCCCCCTATGAATGATGTATTGGAATTGCCATTACCTATCGTAACCTAAGTTACTAAAATGCACCATAACTTTGTTACTAGAAATATAGCTGGTAACTAAAACCATCACCTCCACACTAAAGTAATCAGAAGTTAAACTTGGTTTGAAAGCGTTTTCTAGTGTATGATGACACTAGTGATACTATAAACAAGGTGGATTAATACGATGATTGATGATCTGCGTCAGGTTAACTTCTTTCAGGATTTGCCTGAGCATGCTATAAAAGAACTGATTCCTAAGCTAAAGCACCGTCATTTCAAAAAGAATCACACCATTATTTACGAAGAAGATACGAACAGAGACATTTTTATTATTCGCTCCGGCTTCGTCAAAGTTTATCGCATTGAGGAAGATAAAGAGTTTATTTTCAACTTCTTCTTCCCTGGCGAAACCATTGGCGAAGTGGAAGCTATCGATCCTGCCTCCGCTAGAATTGCTTCTATTGAAGCAATGGATAACGTACAGGCATGGATGCTTAGCGGTGAAGACTTTATGGAACTAACCGAACGATATCCTTCGATATTGCGTCGTGCCTACTGCCAGCTCGTAGATAACATTCGGGTGTTGAATCGTAAAATATGCTACTTATCCTTTATGGACGTTAGACGTAAATGCGCTAACCTGCTGCTGGACCTATCAACCAACTTAGGTGTTGAAGACAGCGGTTACATTCAAATTCAATATAAGTTCCCTCATCATGTACTTGCCAATATGGTAGGCGTGACGCGAGAGTCTTTATCCAAGACACTCAAAGAATTTCAAGATGAAGGATTAATAGCTGTTAATCAGAAAACGATTACAATTATGAATTTGAAGAAAATGTCAGAAGTCAGTGATTCTGCATTCATTGAACAGAAACAGCGCTTCTGGCGCCGTAAAGACACTGCCCATACATTCAACTCTTAGCTGGCTACTTTTTTAAAATAGCAACATCCAACTGAATTATTGAATGAATGCCTGTACCAGAACTTCTTTGCTAAATGATTCTAGCACCATTGTAGTCCAACCTTTGGCCTAGTCGCAGTGAAGCCGAGAACTATTTTTTTGTGAGCAAGAACACAAAATGAAAACGTTACAAAACACTGAAATGATGAATATGTGGTGTTAGGCTAGTATTCAAACAGCATTTTCGTGTCATCCTATATTAACGGTATCAACCTTGATCTTCAATTAACCGATGGTCAAAGTTGATCATTCAAATTAAGATGATACATGTTGTTACATTACACGAATGACAATTTGGAGGTTTAGCATGAGTATACATTTAGAAGCTCCACAAGGTGCAATTGCAGAGAAAGTACTTCTTCCAGGTGACCCGCTTCGTGCGAAGCATATTGCAGAGACATTTTTAGAAGATGTGCAATGCTATAACCAAGTTCGTAACATGTTTGGCTATACTGGTACTTACAAAGGTGAGCGTATCTCTGTACAGGGAACAGGTATGGGTATTCCGTCCTTCTCCATTTATGCTACAGAGCTTATTAAAGATTACGGCGTTAAAACATTGGTTCGTGTAGGTACTTGCGGAGCAATTCAACATGAAGTTCAACTTCGTGAAGTATTGATGGCACAGGGCGTTACAACAGATTCATCCATCATTTCACACTACTTCCCTGGCCTTTCATTCTCGCCAATTGCAGATTTCGATCTATTGCATCGTGCATACATGATTTCTCAAGAACGTCAAATGCAAGTGCGTGTTGGTAATGTTCACACTTCCGACTACTTCTACTCCGAGAACCCAGAGGCTGTTAACAGACTTGGTAACTTCGGCGTAATGGCTGTAGAGATGGAAACAGCTGCATTATACACATTGGCTGCAAAGCATGGCGTAAAAGCGTTGTCCTTGCTAACAGTAAGCGATCACATTCTAACAGGCGAGCAAACTAGCTCCCAAGAGCGCCAAACAACATTTAACCAAATGATCGAGCTTGCGCTTGATGCGATCGTAGAAGGTAAATAAGATTCGTATTTGTTTGAAATGCGAAATACATGAAACACAGCCGGGCATTCCAATAAGGAAAGCCCGGTTTGTTTTCGTTTCCACCTGCGGTATAAGGACGTACCAGAACGGGGAATACAATGCTGTATGTTGTGTTCACTATCTCGATATGTTATAGTTACCTTCCTGTTTTTACGTACGTAAGAACAATGTGGTGCTATTTCAAATTACTCTTAGGAGGTAACTGAAAGTGAGCGAATCTTTTCAAAGTGCCTATCAAGATGAAGAACAACGTCTCGAACAGACATTGTCTCTCATTCATAGGCAGTATGATGAACTGAAACAAATCCCAGTCTATCGTGGCTCAGATTTTACAGAGCAAGTACTTGAGGATCATCGTGAAACAAGAAGGCAACAGCTTCGTAGAGCTATTAAAGACCCGTACTTCGCGAGAATGGACGTACGACAAGTCGGTCGTGACAATAGCCATATTCTCTATATAGGTAAACAAGGCGTCGACGATGAAGAGACCTGGAAGCTTGGTGATACAGAAGCCTACCCTCTTGTATTGGATTGGAGAGCTCCGGTTGCTAGTTTATTTTATGCTTTCAACGGAGGAGAAGATGCCGTTTCGTATGAAACTCCTGAAGGAACCGAAACAGCGCATGTCGATTTGAAGCGAAATCTGGTCATCCGTCAGGAACGTTTGCAACGGGTAGCAGATACGTATAATCGCTCATCTGGAGATGAACATGTAAACGATGAGTTTCTCGTCTACCGACTAGGTGAAAATAAAGACAATAAACTTCGTGATATCGTATCCACGATTCAAGCAGAGCAGGATCTCATTATTCGTGCACCCAAAAACAAAGCCTTGTTTATACAAGGAGTTGCTGGTAGTGGTAAAACAACGGTAGCCCTGCATCGCTTGGCGTTTTTACTTTATCAGTATCAAGAGCAAGTACGAGCGGAACGAATGATTATATTTGCCCCTAACCGAATGTTCTTGGATTATATATCTGATGTGCTTCCTGAACTAGGTGTAGGCAATATCCAACAGCGCACCTTTGCTGATTGGGCGCTTGAATGGATCGAGCTAGATGATCGGGTACATTTCATCAGCTCAGCAGAAGAAGCCGAGCTCTGGTATGGTGAGTTGCAAGGAGCCCATCAAGATATTCAGGCTGCTGGCGGTAGAATGAAAGGTTCTCTTGCATGGAAACAACTTATTCAGGATGCTGTGCAAGACATTGTCGAGCAGGCCGTACCAGAAGAAGACTTTAGTCCATGGGACGGGGCGCTTATTCAACGTGAGCAGTTGATGACATGGTATCATGAGGAGTACCGTTCATATGCTCCTGCTAAGCGGCTAGAACGTGTATCTGCACGTATTCAACGTTGGATTGAAATGGAACTGAAGCGTGAGCGTTCACGTACAGCTCTTCAGGAGAAGAAACGCAAATCATCTTCCCGTCTGAAAGCATATATGAAAAAATGGCCAAAGCCAGAAGTGCTGCATATCTACAAAACACTGATAAAAGCTGAAACAGTACGTCATTTTTTAACACCAGCATTATGGAAACAAACGGTCAGCGATCTGAAACAAAATAAAATTCGCCAAGAAGACTTAACCACTTTGACCTATATCCATGTGCTTATGCATGGCGTTGAGCGTACGCATACTTTTGATCACATTGTCATTGATGAGGCACAAGACTTCTCTCCCCTTCATCTGGCTTTATTGAATCAATGCGTCCGCAGTCAATCATTTACTGTGCTTGGCGATCTTTCTCAGGGCATTCATGCTTATGCTGGCATCGAAAGCTGGGATGAACTTCGCAATCTTTTCCCAGAAGAAGATACAGGTTACTTCGAGCTAAAACGAAGCTACCGCTCCACAATGGAGATTATAGAGTTTGCCAATGTCATCTTGAAACGCGGAATTACGAACCCAATTCTGGCAGAGCCTGTCTTCCGCAGTGGGGAACCTGTTCGAGTCCTTTCACATGGCGAGGATAACCAGCTCACTTATATCGAAAATGAGCTTAGAGCCATGAAAGAACACAACTATGAGACAACAGCTCTGCTCACTCGCACGACTGAGGAAGCGCGTCAATTAGCTGCTCAACTTAGAGAGAACGGTTGGGAAATTAATTTGATGGATGGCAAACAAGATAAGTATGCAGGGGGCATCTCTGTACTGCCTGTATATCTATCGAAAGGTTTGGAGTTTGATGCCGTAACGATTGTTGGTGCTGACAGCAGCCGCTATGGTCTGCAGCCACTTGAGACTCGCCTGCTCTATGTAGGCTGTACAAGAGCATTGCATCGCTTAACTGTACTGTATACGGGAACATGTACCCCGTTAATTGATAACGCCACCGAATAATTATTGGTTAATAAAGCCCAGACGCCCCCTTTTTCGTTATAAAAAGGGGGCGTCTGGGTTTATTCATTTTTGAATATGCAAAGCAGCACCTTCCTATAGCAGCAACCTATCTTCTACGTTGCAAAATATTTTTTCTAAGCTGTGATCGATTTTACTTCGTTTGGTTTAAGTACTATATAGAAAATCAAAAAAATATTAGCGCCTCATTTAATTTCATGAAACTTTTTCTAATCATAAAACGTCATTCTATTGAAGGAGGTTATGAAATTGAAGAAAACCACCCTAGTAACCTTTACATTAGTCATTGCCCTTTCACTAAATCTAGTTCCACCTGTACAGGCTGCGACTACAGTTGACAACCATACCGTTAATGTGGTCAACGCTCATGGTGAATCCATTTTATCAGGAGCAATTATGCACGAAGGCGCTAGCTACATTCTTGCATCTCAGCTCCATGAAGTGATGGACGTTGAGCTTAGCTGGGAATCCACCTCCCATTCCGTTACCATAAAAGGAGGGCAAAATCAGGTTAATTGGTATTCCATTAGCGACAAGCTAAAAGTAAATGGAAAAGATGTTACCTTAACCGAAAAGCCAATTATTAAAAATAAACGCACCTATGTACCTATTTCACTTCTTAAAAAAGTATTCAGACTTCCAGTCAGCTGGGACCAGCCATCCAAGACCGCTATCTTCTTGGATGGTAGCTCAGCTGACGATTCGTAATGCACAAAAAACAACCTTAGTTCGTTCTCACACGTAACTAAGGCTGTCGCTGCAGTCGTTAATTCTGTTGATATTGACGCGTGTCCCTTTTAAACCAATTCCATACCTCTTCTACCTCATGCTCATCCAAACATTGTGTACTGAAACTGGTTCCCCCAACATCTCCCATCAGTTTCACTTTCATTCGTTGGAGACGAAGCTTTTTCTGAATAGGTGTTGATCGCTTTTCGAATGTTACCAATTGCCTACGACGTGCAAAGATCGTATATCGTGCCAAATCCCTTTTCCAAATCGTAAGTTGTTCATCACGGCACGTAAATCCTTCATCCGAATGTGCCGTATAAGAAAGCGGCACTGTTACAACGAATAGCAGCAGAGCCCACCAGCCAACCATACCAAAATACCAGACAGCAGCAGCTATAATTAATCCATTTAAAAAGATATCCCATTTTAAGAAGGTCCAAAGCGCCCTCATAGGAGAACGTTTCTCACGCTCGACCCAGTTAAACTGTGGAACCATCTCAGCCAACCAACTTTGTAGGAGCTGCTTACGAATAAATGGATGTAAAATTACGGTTTCGTTTTTGTTCGAAGATACGACATGAAGTCCAACCTCGGCATATCCAAGAGCTTGACGAAGAATACCTTCCTTTACAACGATTGCCTGAACCCGCTTAATGCGAAACACATGCTTCTTCTTCTCTAGCAATCCGTAGGATATGCTAATTTGACTTCCATCAGACTCTAATTGAAATCCGCCATATTTCAATATATAAAGAACTGTGGAAAGAATCCATGCCGCAACGACACCAACAATGACAATTCCCCACCAAGTCGGGAATATCGTTTGTGCAGTTGAAAGGATTCGATTATACACAGCAGCTGGCAAAATATCATCAGCAAATGAAATCACACCGAGGATAAAAGTAATAACCAACCCAATATTGACGGTTGTCATCGAAGCAAACAACACTTTCATGAAAGGCAATTTTAATGTATAAGTAGCAGTTTGATTGGTGTTATTCCCATGATCTTCTTTGTTATCCATAACATCAGTTGAAATAGCAGTACGGGTAGCAATATCATCGCTCTGCTCTCGGCCTAGCTCTTGTTTCACCTGTGTCTCTACTTCAACTTCTTTTTTCTGCTTCAGCGAAGAGGATTGACTGCGAATCCACTGTTCCAATTCATTTGCCGTATTCAGTGTTATCGCCTTTAGTACGCCATCCCCCTCAGTCTTTCCCCCGGGCATTTCGATCTTAATTCGAGCCACCCCTAACAACCGATGAATTAACGGCTGCTCCACATTAACGGAATGAATACGAGAATAATAAAGATTACGTTCTTCCCTGAATAAAATACCTTTATGGATACGAAGGCGATCATGCTCAAGCACATAATAGAATCGCTGCCAAGACAAATAGCTTGTAAAAAGCCCGAATAGCAATATACCAGGCAAAATCGTATGATACCATTCTAATTGAGTCGCATCTCTGATATCAAAGGCAACAATGATTATTAAAGGAATGAGAGCTTTAATGACTTCCAACCAAGACAGAAAAATTTGGGCAGGATGAAGCTTATATCGAGTTAGTGAATGCTGTACGCTATCGTGATCATTCATCGGTATCCACCACCCGTGCTAGCTTTCCGATATAAGACTTAAGTTCATCTGCCTCCTTTTGCAGCAATCCGCTGATTTTATGCGTGCCAGCAGCAGTAACAATCATCGTTGACGCAAGTCCGTATGTGCGTAACAGTGGTCCTGTTTCCGTTTCTACATGCTGTACTTTGGACATTGGAATTAGGACATGACTTCGGAACCAAACCCCTTGCTTAATCTCCATTTCTTCTTCATGAACGGCGAAGGCAAAGTATTGATACTCTAGTCTTGGCCATATAAATACAAACAAGACAAACAATACGATAGCTCCTATGCATGCTGCGATTGCCGGCCATAGCGGCCAGCTCCATATATACGCGCATACTTGGTAAGCTATGGCTCCTAACAATAGTAAGGAAGTACTAAGAATACTGCGCCATCTAAATACATCCAGCATATTTTCATGCAGCATGCGCATAGCTTGATTTTCTCTCTCTACCATGAATACCCCTCCACTAGCCCTGTATCTATTGTTTTATCACTGCTGGGGATGAATAGGGAATAAGTTTCTCCGCCCACTTTACAAGTTCATCTTGCTTTAGGTCAGGATGACGACTCATTAATTCGTAAAGATAGCCATTTTCATCCCAAGATAGTATCTGAAGCTCTTCCCAATACATCCCTTGCTTATTTCTAACCTTCACTGTGTCATCGTCTGTTGAAGTATAATTTTCACCATTTGCAGATGGTGAAATATACAGTTGGAACATTGGCGTACCGTCAGTCTTATCGTATATAAGCGAAATTAATGTCCAATCGACTTCCCCACCAAAGGCATACACTTCTTTTTCCACATGTGAGAGTTTCATATCATGACCTTCTAAATACATCAAGCCTCCCTCAAGAAGCTTTGCAGCCTCTTGGAATGTAATTCGATTTGGTTTGATGCTATCATCCACATTCTCTATTTTTACGTCCTGCGGCAGCTTTACCTCGAACTCCTCATCTTTGAACTTGTTCCTCGTTTCAAAGTGAGTATATTCCGTTACATGTACGCCGTCGTCGGTCTTGTCTGAGGTTTTCAATACCATCCATGTTTCCTTATCAATCCACAGATCCATTTCTGAGCGATAGTTCGGATCTTTTGAAACAGCACGTAGACGTTGTACAGGGCGCCCCAAAAAAGTTTCATCATCAACAGACTTAATCGTGTAACCTTTACGTATCGATTCCATCTCACTCATGAAGCTCTCACGAGTGCCCAAAGACATATTTGGATCATCTGGAGAAAATGAAGAGGTGTAAGCTGATTTATCCCCCGTTGTATAATAGAGTAATTTACCTGGCGACTGTAAATTATAGTGAATTTTGTTTCCCTCTATCATCTCACGATAATGACGCCCCTGCTTAGCATCCACCCACTCTTTTATGGAATATTTCTCATCCTTTGTTCTATCATCCTTATACATATAGGTTATGTTCGCTTCCGCATAATAAGAAACCAATTCGTAGTTAGGAGGTGTTACCATATCCAAGAAGTTACTAGGAGGTTCAGACTTATTCCATCCACAACCTGCCACCGAGATAGCTATGATGACAACAAAGATCCATTTGATCACTTTCAAATCTTTTGCTCTCATGTTTCTTTGTCCTCCTTCATAGCATTCTTACTCGGATGAATCGGAAATTGACACATCACGACCGTACCATATGGTGCTTTTGACCATATATGAAGCTGCCCACAGTGCCTGCGTATAATTTCTTGTGTAATGCTTAAACCTAATCCGAAACCTTGCATGGACTTGGGTCGCGACTGCTCACCTTGAACGAATGGCTCAAGCAATCCAGATAAAATTTTATCTGGAATGACCGTACCTTCATTGAAAATAATAAGACTTGCTGAATCAGCTCTTCGAGCATCATGCAGCTGCTGCTCAAACGGCTCCAACCAATCTGGTAGTTGCTCAAGCCCTGATACAGCGGCCATACCAATACATCTTCCAGCTGAAGTATGGCGAAGCGCATTACTAACAAGATTATCAGTCAAACGCATCATCTGTTTCGGGTCCATTAAATAGGTTCCCTGCACTCCGATACTCGTCTTTAATTGCACGCCATGTTTACTGCACAAGGCATCATAACCGGAGAATAGCATGTCAAAAATTTCTTCACCTTCAACTTCAATCAAGTTAGTTGGATATTTAGAAGAGCGCAGTGCCGCAAAAAGCGTTAGATCATCAAGCATCCCACGCATCTGCTCTACCTTAGATTTAATAATTTCTCGATAATCCTCTTGTTCTTCTAATGTCAGTTGTGATCCATTTTCAAGTGCTTCCATATAGGCTTGAATCGAGGTTAGCGGCGTTTTCAGATCGTGAGACAGAGAAGCAACCATAAATTGCTTGTCCTGCTGTTCCTTTGCCACTTCTTCACGAGCCGTCTCAATATCTTCGCGCATATCTCCAAAATGCTGTATCAGAATTCCCATTTCATCATTAGAAGCTTGCTTCCACTCCGTAACAGGCTCATTATTCGCAAGCGCACTCATTTGGCTCATCAGATGCCGCATTGGCTGTATGAGTTTACGCTTTACAAGTAACCATACAATCACATACAAAATGACAAAGAACATAATAATCCCGACGATAAGCTGCCACACTGTGTTACTAACTTGCTCTACATATTGCTCTCGCTCCACATGCAAATCATAAAATCCAATGAGTTGATCACCGTGGAAAACAGGTTGCTTCATTTTAAAAGCACGAGGCGTCTTCTCAAGCTGATACAGTTTGCTGTAGAGCTCTTCAGCAGGGACACGCAGGAAATATTGCTGATAATTATCCTTATTCGTGGAAAATAAACGGTATCCATCAGCTCGATATAACGTCAGCTCAATAGAGTCATCCAGCAACATCTCAAGAGGCTTGTATTTCTCACTAGATTGTACACGATACCATTTCGGGTTCATGATTTGTCCTTCATACTGCTGCATTTTCTCTGTAACTTGAACGTACTCTTCCAGCGCTTCACTTTTATCATGCTCATACGTTACGTAGGCAAATAAGCCAAAAGCGATAACGGGAAGCAGCATAACAATTAAAAAAGCGCTCATCAGCCAATTACGGAGCTTCATTGGTCACGTTCTCCAATAAATCGATATCCACTGCCCCAAACAGTCTCAATGAATTTCGGATTGCGAATTTGTTCCCCTAGCTTCGTCCGAAGACTCTTAATGTGAACATTAATCGTATTCGTGCAATCCTCATGGCGCTGCTGCCATACGTGCTCATACAGTTCTGTCTTAGAGAACGTTCGATCCGGATGCGTTGCCATGAGCACAAGCAAAGCCCATTCCTTGCTCGTAAGATGAATATCTTCCTCATTCAAATAAGCACGCTGACGCTCAAAATCAATTAACAACCCATACTTAAATACCATTTTCATCGCTTGAGATGGTTGAGCATTTCCTTGACGATAACGTCGAAGGATAGATTGTATCCGTGCTGTAAGTTCTGTCAAACTAAATGGCTTCGTTAAATAATCATCTGCTCCAAGTTGAAGACCTCGCACCTTGTCCTCATCCTCAGCACGAGCACTTATAATAATTAGTGGTACATCGCTAATTAAACGTATATTTTTACATAAATCATATCCATCCATCTCAGGCATCATAAGATCTACAATAACAAGATCATAATTTCCATTCCGAAAATCTTCCCAACATTCAAGTCCAGTGGACGCCCATGTAACATCACATCGCTGTCTACGAAAATGATCGCGTACAATGCGGGCAATCTCGGGATCATCCTCAGCCAATAAAATTGCAGTTCCATCTAACATTCCATTCAACCCTCCTGCACTTATTGTAAAGCTTCATCGTATAACGATACTGACATTTAAGAAATAATTCATATTTGGAAGCAAAAGCAAAAAACACCATACGCTCGGGTACGGTGCCATTTCATCTAATCAAATATATATGTATCCTTAATAGTGTAAGTCCACTGCTCTCATTCTACTGCAGAAATATGTGAACCTTGTATCCTTTTCGCCTGCTCCGTCCACAATTGTCTAGCTACAATGTGCAGACCGTACCCAAGCCATCCCCCGCCAACATTCAGCATCATATCATCAACATCCAGCGTACCCAGTTGCAGACCATATTGGAGCATCTCAATTGTAACCGTGAGTACAAGGGACAAGAGCACAATAATCCACCAGCGTTTAAAAACAGGCAACAAAAGCGGAATAAGAAACCCTAAAGGCAAAAACAACAAAACATTACCGAATAAATTATTAAACCATACATCAAATGGATAATAATCAAGGTGGAAAACATACTCTTTAATGGTTTGAAAAGGGACGAGATTAATTGCATATTTACCAGCTATGTCCAAAGCTCGGTAGAAGCCAAAAAACAGCAAGTATGTAGCGTATAACAAATATAAAATCAAGACAAGCCATCCAACTATCGTTAGATAAGTCTTCCATGCTTTGACTTGTTTAAGTGTAAACGAAGCCATACACGAGTCACCAACTCTCACACAACGAAGGAAGCTTGCCTCTCTTTATCATCGAATCAATGTAGAGATGATTCTACTTCTTCGTGGATTTAATAACGAACCGCTCATACCACAAATACCCAACAGCTATGAGGCAGAGCAACAAGACTAGAGCAAGAGTATACATCAATTAACCCTCCATGTGCAAATCATAATGTCTGTATACTCTTATCATTGATGTCGGACACCTAACTTATACATCATTATTACTATCTGTTAGATGTTTATTGGGACTAAAAAGTTTGAGCTTGCTAAGTAAATAATCAAGCCAGGCAAATAACCACGCCGCTAAAATAAATGTAATGTTTTCAGACCAGTCCATGGAATGCCAATCCCCTAGTAAACTGTGCTTACAATAAACAAATAGATGAAGAGTAATATTTGCGGATGCTACTCCCGCAAGTGCATAAAGCAGTAAATAACCCAATAAACGAAGAGTACCAACTGCTTTCGTAGAAGTCCCTTCTTTATTATAACCAATCCTCATAATGAGGTCGATTAGTATGGAAAAAGGAATACCTAAAGCATAGTAAGTACCTCCCAATACAAACATAACCAAGACTAGAAATATCCGACCAAGTGAGTTTTCATTCATTAACTCGGGTATGGTTAAATTATAAAATATCATTGATATGGCCAGCGAGAAAATAATGGTCGCAATAAGTGCTGAGGTAAGTTTACGTATAAAATACAACACTTTATCACCTTCTTGAACATACATTATTAATTTATTTCATTCATTATATCACTATGAAATCCTATATTCTTACATTCCACAAGCATCATTTTTATGAAACAAACAAATTCGATTAATGCCGCAGTCCCAAACAATTAAAAAACAAGCTGATATCCATTCATCATGGATACCAGCTTGTTCGTTCATCGAATTAATGTACAAGGAGCGCCTTCTTCAGAGCCTCTTCTACAGGCACATACGAATAACCAAGGTCACGCGCTACTGCATGATAAGTCATCTCTCCGCCAGCCGTATTAACACCCGCTAGCAATGCCTTGTTTTCTTGCAGCGCACGCTCTAGTCCTTTGTTAGCAATTTGCAGCGCGTATGGCAACGTTACGTTCGTCAATGCCATTGTCGAAGTGCGCGATACTGCACCCGGCATATTGGCTACCGCATAGTGAACGACACCATGTTTCACATAAGTAGGCTGATCATGTGTAGTCACACGATCAACGGTTTCTACGATACCGCCCTGATCGACAGCTACGTCAATCACTACAGAGCCTGGCTGCATCGATTGAATCATCGCCTCTGTAACAAGTTTAGGTGCTTTAGCACCTGGAATAAGCACCGCACCGATAACGAGGTCAGAATCACGAACAGCTTCTGCAATATGCATCGGGTTGGACATTAAGGTTTGTACACTTGTACCAAATATATCTTCGATTTGACGAAGGCGATCAGCGCTTAGGTCGATAATCGTTACGTCTGCACCAAGACCAACTGCGATCTTCGCTGCATTCGTGCCAACGACACCACCACCTATAATCGTCACCTTACCGCGTTTCACACCTGGGACACCGCCAAGCAAGATTCCTTTGCCGCCATGAACTTTTTCTAGGAACTGAGCGCCAATTTGTGCGGCCATACGACCAGCTACTTCACTCATTGGTGTCAGCAATGGAAGCGTACGATTCACTTCCACCGTTTCGTATGCAATACCAATTACACCTGAATCCAATAACGCCTTAGCCAGTTCAGGCTCAGCAGCTAAATGCAAATAAGTAAATAAAATAAGGCCTTTACGGAAATATCCATATTCAGCAGGAAGCGGCTCTTTTACCTTCATAATCATCTCCGCTTGCGCCCACACATCAGCAGCTTGCTGAACAATGACAGCACCTGCTTGTTCATAATCACGGTCTTCGAAACCGCTGCCAACACCCGCTCCACTTTGGATAAGCACGTTGTGGCCTGCTTGGCTAAGCGCCATAACGCCTGCTGGCGTTGCTGCAACACGGTTTTCGTTGTTTTTTATTTCTGCTGGAACTCCGATAATCATCATTGAATCCCCCTCAAGTTCATTGCAATTACTTAAAAGCATCACTTCTTAGATTTAATATAACCCTTTATTGCGATCACAGCTTCGTCCAACTTTATGAAAAAAAATAATCCGCCTTGTGAAATCTCACAAAGCGGATGCTCAACCTATTTATGATTGCCATTGGTCCATTTTCAATTCTAAATACAATGAAATTTTTTGCTCCATATCGTTTAAATCGATGCTACCAATGTCCGTAATTCGCTTCAAGCGATACATCAGCGTATTGGAATGAATATGCAGCATTTCAGCTGCCCGCTTCACATTGCAATCTGCTTGCAGAAAAATGGAAAGCGTGCTAACCAACCCACTCTGATGCTCTTTATCGTACTCTTTGAGCTTAGACAAGCTCAAATCCTTCATTGGACGCGCTCGACGCTCCTGCATCATAGCAGGAAGGAAACGATACCAACCCAATTCTTCGTATCGATGTAAATGTTTCATTTCCTCAGGCAGATGCTTCTTCATATTCATAACTGTTATTGCTTCTTGGTAACTCTTCACAACATCCATATACAATGAATAAGATAGCCCGCTCGCCAAATGAACGGGTTTCACACCAAACCGCTGCTGCATACGCTCCATAAGCAGCATCCACGCAGCGATATGCCCATCTATATCATCATCCGTCGCATCAATAAGCACAAGCAAACGCTGCTCTTGCCTTACATGAAGTACTTTCCGGTGTCGCTGTGCGGTATGTATCGTATACAGCACTTGCTCATACAGTTTCTCCTTCAGCAATGTATCAAATTCAATAATCATAATCCGATATGATTTCGGCAATGTAATTCCTAATTGATGCGCTCGATCTACAATTCGATGCTCTGAATCCATACTTCCGGTTAACATTTCCCAAAAAAATTCAAAGCTCTGTTCTTCACGTCTACGACGTTGAGTTTGAACTTGCAGCAGCTTGCTTCTAGCCGCATGTGATGCCTTGTTCAAATCATCCAAACCTTGATCATCGATACCTTGGTGCTCATCCATGGCCCATATATAGCCGAGAATATCATGATGATGACGGATGGCAACTGCGATACGTCGATTCAAGCCAATGGAATCAATAGGTTCAATGAGAACAGGAACTTGGCTTTCCATAACCTGTTGAATGATACCTTCTCGCCACAGCATACTAATGACATGTTCAGGTACACGCCTGCCAATGATTGTTGCAATACGAACCGGATCGGTATCAGGTGCATGCGTGCTATAAGCAAGTAGCCTATGGTTACTATCCTCGATCGTAACGGGGCACTGCAGGATCTGACTAATCGTATCCGCTATCGCTTCAATGGATTCAAAGTCACGATCAAATGGATCAAGGTTAACATTCATCTAAACAAAACCCCTCTACCTGCACACACTTTTTCCATATGTACATCAATAATAATATGCACGAAGCCCTTACCTCTTTCAAGCCTTATGCAGGCAAATGAAATGTTTGGGCATATATTTTCTATCGTAATAACATTTAACCCTATGCTATAATACAAAAATTGTCTCTGAAATTCAAAAGAAAACTGAAAAGGTGAACCATTTGCTAACAAGAAAAACATATCTCATTATTTTAACAACAATCATGGCTTTGTTAGTGTTCCTTATCTTCCGAGTTGAGAACTGGCAGCTATGGTGTCTCATCGTCATGATTGCTTCCTTATGGGGAACAAGCAAGGATGCAAAGCAAATTTCTTGGCTGCGCTTTATGCCTGCAGGACTTCTAACGCTGTTGATCTTCTATGTCATCTACAAATATGCGAATCCATTCTGGTTCCAAGTCGTTGCGTGGCAAACCGAATCGATGCATCACACCTTCAATTGGAATGAGTGGTTTAACTCGATTCCTGGCAACGCGCCATGGATGTTCCAACTGTGGCAGCCCGAATGGCTAACGACATATATGCAGTCTGTATATGTATATGGCTTTACGTTGACCTATTGGTTGTGTATTATTCGCGCCTTTTTCACGAAGGACGTGAAGAAATTTGGACGATACGCCCTCGCTGGCTATTTACTGCAAGTACCGCTTATCCTGCCTTTCTACAACCTTATTTTCTTACAGGAAGTATGGTATGTACAAGGAACACCTGATTTACTGGAACGCGGGTTAACACCAGCAGAGGCGTTCAACGTTACGATTAACTGCTTCCCGAGCATGCATACGTCCATTGCTTTTGCAGCCGTTCTTCTAGCTATGCGTGAACGCAGTAAATGGTATCGGTGGGTCGTTGGATTATTTGGGATCTCGATTATGATTTCAACGCTATATTTAAACATCCATTGGATTATCGACATGTTTGCTGGTATGCTCTTTGCTTACGGTTGCGTGAAGCTTGCGGATTGGATCGTGAACCGAAAAGCATTCGATCGCTTTACGAATTACTTTGAAGGATTCGGGGCGAAGCTCGAACAAAAGTTAATTAAGGATAACCCTGTAACACCAAATAAAGATTTTAGTGCATAATGCAGTGAGTTTTTGAGTTTAAATTGAACTTATCCTAATAAAGAGCTATTGGAACATTGAACAGGGCTGAAACCCGTACAATGACCGATAGCTCTTTTAGCTCTTCGCTATATTTATGTATTCTTCTTCATAGCTTAGTTTCTCTCAAATAAAGTAATAAACACATTAGGAGCCACTTCTATGTCTTTCATTTCTTGAAAACCACATTGTTCATATAATTGCTTGGCAGGTGCATTCTTCGCTCCTGTACTCACAATCACTTTTTTATATTTTGCGATTTCATCTAGAACATGGGCTACTAGTTTTCTAGCAATTCCTTTCCTAAAATAATTGGGGTGAACGACCAAGCGACAAATATCTATTACTTGTCCCTCATCTGTATACGAAATAAAGGCAGCCAGTTCGTCCTCAACAAAGTAACCTACAAAAGTTTCATTGCTAGCCATTACTGTTTCTACAGTATCCTTCAACTGTGGGATATCATAAAAGTCAATTAATTCAGCCTCTATTTGATAAGAAGGAATTTGTACATCAAGCATTTGTTTGGCGATTGCTTCATTGTCTACCATTAGTTTATGAATCATAGAAGCCTCCCAGATGTTATGTAGTTACCGTCATTTCATTTAATCATGAAATGGTTGAATGATCCAGATTTTCACCCTCTGATGTTATATACCTACTGTCAGATTAGGATTGAACTCCCACTGTGAATTTCATCACTTTTTGTGATACAATACTTTCTATAGAAAATGGTTTACTAATACAACGTACTGATCAGCTCTATGCTAATACTGCTAGAACCAGTACCCAAATCTAAACGAACAGGTGATACATTTGACTCAGGAAGCTAAATTTGCGATTTTGCTTTTCTATAAATTTATTGACGTCCCTAACGCAGAGCAGCTCGCACAAGAACATTTAGAATATTGCAAACAGTTAGGCGTTAAAGGCCGCATTTTGATTGCAGATGGCGGTATAAACGGCACAGTATCAGGAACAGTTGAACAAACTGAACAATATATGCATGATTTGAAACAAAACCCTCTTTTTGCGGATACTATCTTTAAAATCGATGAAGCTGAAGAACACGCATTCAAGAAGATGCATGTTCGTTATAAAAAGGAACTCGTTACTTTCCGTGTAGATGATAGGAATCTTGACCCTAACGTGCTTACAGGTGGCCATCTTAACCCGACAGAATGGCATGAGTATCTACAACGTGATGATGTAGTCGTACTTGATGGACGTACAGGCTATGAATTCGACCTTGGCCATTTCCGCAATGCGATTCGTCCTGAAGTAGACAGCTTCAGAGAATTCCCAGAATGGATTCGCGAAAACATGAGTGATCTTAAGGATAAGAAAATCCTTACGTATTGCACGGGCGGTATTCGCTGCGAGATTTTGAGCAGCTGGATGATTCAAGAAGGCTTCGATGAAGTATACCAGCTCGACGGTGGTATCGTTACCTACGGTAAGGATACAGAGGTGCAAGGTAGACTATTTGATGGTTCATGCTATGTATTCGACGAACGTATTTCAGTACCGATTAATCATACTGATGAAGCTGTCATCGTAGGTCGCTGCCATCACTGTGAACAGCCGGCAGATCGTTATATTAACTGCGAACTTGATTCCTGCCACTTGCAGCATATCGTATGTGATGAGTGTGAAGCAGAGCATAGCGGACACTGTTCAACAGAGTGCGCTGATAAAACCGCTGCGGCAGCAGTGTAAGCATTTTATAGTCACGTTATAAAGTAACATAAAAGCCTGCAATCTCTTTTCGTCAGCTTGAGCTGGCGCAAGAGTATTGCAGGCTTTTCCGCTATAGAGATTAATGTTGTAATCATTCGGAAGAAAAAAATAATTGAGGATATAAAGAGGAATATGCGAGTATGTTCACCTTACAATCAAAAACCAGACTAAAGTTTTCTGATCAAGTAGGTTTGATCCCAACTTGGACCAGAAGTTCCTACATGAACCCAGCCATAAGGGATATTAGCAAGTGATTTCACTCCTATTTGATCACCATAGCTATTTGTTTGATACCCTGGCGATACTTGATTCGGAGTAATAGATGCCCCTTGCGCCCCCACTGCTGAACCAAGCAGTGCTAATGCCAACACACTTGCAACTGTAAGCTTCTTGATCATATTTATTCCCCTTTTCATTAAAATAGTCTATCAATGAACAGCACAAACTTCCTTGGTGATAGATTGTGCTTTCGCCAAGATTGTACGTCTCTCTTCTGAATTTAACACTCTATTTTCTATTCGCTTTTGTAAAATAATTAGAAAGACTCAGAGACAGTTCGTCACTGAGTCTTATGGAAGTGAGCACTACTTTCACCTAACTATATAAGTTCCAACATACAATACACATCAAGCACATTGCATATAGTTTGTAGCAATTTTTTTCAGAACCATCACAAACATGGAATTATATTCATAGAAAAAGACATGGGCATGTAGTAGGATAATATTCGGTGAATGACTTACTTGGTGTTTTACGTTACATGCGAAAGTAATAACTATCTGACTCTGCGAAGCAAAGGAGCACCTAATGAAAAAAGTTTGTATTCCTACACTTTTCCTACTAATCAGTCTCTTCTTGCCCGTCACAACTTTGTATGCAAAATCTTTCGAAGAATTACCGCCATCTAAATGGAGCCGTAATATCGAAGATAGCGATATCTATCGAACCGGAGATCATCTATTCCTACATAGCAGTACGCCTGAGATGAAAAGATTTTGGTATGGAATCGATGATACAACTGGTAAAATCAAATACACATTAAATACTACACCAATGGTTGTATTCGGACATGGACATCATATTATAGTCGGCAATAACGGAAACACGTACATGTTAAAACCAACCCAGCACAAATCAAAACTAGTTTGGTACCTATATGCTTATAATTCGACAGGAAAGCAGCTATGGGTTAAAAATGCACAAAAGAATGATAGACTTTTCCTTCAGAAGGATGGCACTATCCTTTTGGCATCTCCATTCGGCAGCCTAGGTAATTTCAAAACAATGGTATATACCTATACAGCGAACGGAAAACAAATCAACAAAAAGCAACTATCAGGATATGTTGACCATGTTCAAGAAGGGTATATTTTCACAGTGAATGCAACATCCAACGATGCATTATCATTCCCTATCAAGGCATATGATGCTTCACTTCAACTGGTCTTCACCTACAATGTGCCCCCCCATCATTATGTGCGAAGCATAGTAGCAATTAATGATAATTTCTTTGTATTACTAACAAATCAAAAAAATAAAAACAATAAGCTATTGTGCCTGAATCGTTCCGGAAAAGTGCGATGGTCCGAATCGGTTGACACAACCGCATTCATCCAACCAACAGCTAGCCATGTATTAATTAGTACAGATTATAGTTTGATGCTCTATAACTCCAAGGGATTACTAACCAAAAAGGCGTTCCCGGATAACAAAAAGTCGAAAACTATGATTCATATCCAAACATCATCAGATAATCATATTTTTGTAGATCAGGGCAATCTCATTTCAATTCTAGATGGAGCTAACTTGCATGCTATTCATAAAATAAAAGTCCCTGAAGAGGACAAGGATCGCACTATCCTTTACTATTACAGTGGGAATGATGTTTTGTATGTAAGAGATATGTCTTCAGGATTTGATAAAAAAAATTCTAAGCTTTCTAAATATGTGTTGAAATAAAAAAAAGGAGCTCATCGCTCCTTTCTGTCTTTATATATTTGTTGATTTCTTGCGAGCTCGACTACGCTTAACCAGCTCCGGCCAAGCTACACCAAACATAATGAGGACAACCCCACCCCATTGAAGTAAGCTGACTTGCTCATGAAGCACAAGCATCGACATAATGATGGCCATAGGTAGCTCCATCGCTCCTAGAATTGAAGCCATACCCCCACCCGTCAGCGGCACTCCTTTTGCAAAGAAGAGTGTGGATAGGACAGGACCCATAATACCAAGTATTAAGCCGTATTTGCCAAGACCATCGAAAATAATCGAAGGCTCAAAGAAGAATGTAGGTGTCACGACGATAGCAGCTACGATAAATCCGCCTGTCACCATGTATGCTGTACGTGTTAGCGAATCAGCATCAGTCGCTACACGGCCGCTTACAAAGATAAAGATCGTATACGTAAGTGCTGATAAGAGACCATATATAATACCTTCTGTGTGGAAAGTAACTCCCTTAGAAAGCATTCCGCCCGCAATGACCGTTCCTGCTAACAAAGGAATAAGGGCAACTAGCTTCTCTTTGGCAGGAAACTTGCGCGTTGCTATTGCTTCTAACACAACACCCATCCAAGTGAACTGGAACAAGAGCAATATCGCAAAAGATGCAGATACGTATTGTAAGCTCTGATAGTAGAAGACGCCTGTAAGTCCCGTAGAGGAGCCAACGACAACCAAAAACAGCGCCTCATTCATAGAGGGCTGACGACTTCCCTTTTTACCACGATTAGAGCCTATCAGCTTCTTGCCGCCTACTAGCGCCCATAAGATTAAAGCACCAATCAACAGCTGAATGCCAACAACATCATTGACTATGAAACCCTCACCATAAGCAAGTTTTACGAACGTAGATAATACACCGTAGAAGCATGCTCCCAACAAAACATAAATAATTCCTTTCACAACAACCATTCACCTCAAGATTAAAAATAAGAAAAGGGCCTTAACGAATAAGACCCTTATCTACAAATGTTATATGTTATTGAACTTCTTTCAAAATTCCTTTGATAAGTGCAACGAACGATGTTCTTACTTGTGCAGCTACCTCGATAACCTCTTCGTGGTTAAGCGGTTGGTCAAGAATTCCGCAAGCCATATTCGTCAAGCAAGAAATCCCTAGTACTTTCAAGCCTGCATGGTTCGCTACGATAACTTCTGGTACTGTAGACATCCCTACTGCATCAGCACCAAGCGTGCGAATCATACGGATTTCAGCTGGTGTTTCGTAAGCTGGGCCTGTCCACCAAGCGTATACACCTTGCTGCATTTTGATGCCTTGAGCATCTGCAACACGCAGAGCCAAGTCACGAAGCTCTGGGCTGTATGCTTTGGACAAGTCTTGGAAACGAACGCCTAGCTCGTCGTTGTTAGGTCCCATAAGTGGGTTATTCATAACAAGGTTCAAGTGGTCTGTAATAAGCATAAGCTCGCCAGCTTTATAGCTCGTATTTACTGCACCACAAGCGTTTGTAATGATTACATTTTCAACGCCCAACGCTTTCATTACACGTACTGGGAACGTTACATCATCCAACGAATAGCCTTCATAGTAGTGGAAGCGACCCTTCATAGCTACAACGATCTTGCCTTCCAATTCACCGATAACAAGCTCGTTCGCATGTCCTACTGCCTCAGACTTTGCAAAGTGAGGAATTTCACTGTAAGGAATGACAACCGCGTTAACGAGGTCGTCTGCTAGTCCGCCAAGACCGGAACCAAGAATCATACCGATTGTTGGGCGAAGATTCGTTTTTGTCAAAATAAAGTCTTTTGCTTCATTAATATGCGCTGTTTGATGCATAGTAAACCCTCCGTGTCTAAACATAATGTAACTACTATTTAAAAGTTATCGCTATCCTATTATACCTTGATTCGTATTAAACGAACATACCTGCAATTGTTGCACTTAGCAAGGAAGCAAGTACCCCTGCAAACATCGCTCTCAAACCGATGTTCGCTATTTCTGCACGACGCTCAGGAACAAGACTTCCGATACCACCAACACAGATTGCGATGGAAGAGAAGTTAGCAAATCCGCACAATGCAAATGTAATAATAACTTGTGTCTTCTCAGTTAGTGTACCCATCACTGGAGCAAAGTTAGAGTAAGCAACAAACTCGTTCAATACAATCTTCTGACCGATAAATGTACCTGCTTGTATCGCTTCAGACCAAGGAACACCGATTGCTAGTGCCAGTGGAGCAAAGATATAGCCGAAGATTTGCTCAAGTGTAATGCTAAATCCGAACCAGCCGCCAACTGCGCCAAGACCACCATTCAACATTGCTATGAGGGAAGTCATCGCAAGCAACATCGCACCAATTGTAGCTGCTAGCTTCATACCGTCGATTGCACCAACGGAAATCGCTTCAATCAAGTTAACCGATTCACCTTGATTTTTCTTCACATCAATTGTAAATGTACGTTCGGAATTGTCCGTTTCAGGCATGAACAACTTCGCCATAATGAGACCAGATGGCATGGACATGAAACATGCTGCCAACAAGAACTTAAGGTCAACACCCATTCCTGCGATACCAGCCAATACAGAACCGGATACGGATGCTAGACCACCCGTTACTACCGCGAACAACTCAGACTTTGTCATTTTGGGAAGGAACGGCTTAACAACTAGTGGTGCTTCAGACTGACCAACAAAGATATTAGCTGCAGCAGACAAGGATTCCGGCTTACTTGTGCCAAGAAGCTTAGAAATACCGCCGCCAAGTACGCGAATAATAATTTGCATAACACCTAAATGATAAAGAGCTGCAATAAGTGCACCGAAGAAGATAACTAGCGGCAATACTTGGAACGCAAACACGAAGAAAATTCCGCTATCTGCGGATCCACCCGCTGCCTTATCATATAATCCGCCGAACAAGAACATAATTCCGTCATTTGCATAGCCGATCAAGCCATTAACAAAGTCAGACAGCGCACCCATTACTTTTACGCCATATTCATTTTTAATAGCCAAGTAAGCGAAGGTAATTTGCAGCAGCAAACCAAGCAATATCGTACGCGGTTTAATCGCTTTACGATTCGAAGACATTAGAAAACCGATTCCAAAAATAACTGCAATCCCTATCAAACCGCTTAACACGTTCATGAGATGTCCTCCCTAAGATGAATGTGTGACAAGCTTTTAGCCCGCTATTTAACGGAAAGCCACACAACTTGAAACTCAAAATCGAATCTTAATAACCGCTACCTTCATTGCTGCCGCCATCCGTAACGATCGCAACACTTGCACTTGCGCCAATACGGCTTGCTCCTGCTTCTACCATCGCCAATGCGTCTTCACGTGTGCGAATACCGCCAGAAGCTTTCACTCCACATGCATCACCAACTGTTTCACGCATCATACGAATGTGTTCAACTGTTGCTCCGCCTGTACCAAACCCTGTAGACGTTTTCACGAAATCCAATCCTGTTTCACGAGCCAAGCGGCAAGCTTCTACAATTTGTGCATCCGTTAAGTAGCAAGTTTCCAAGATGACCTTAACGATTACGCCTGCATTTGCTTCGTCACGAAGTTCAGTGAACGCACGCATTTCACGCTCAATTTGCTCCCAACGCCCGTTCAATACATCGCTAATGCTCAATACGTAGTCGATTTCAGTTGCACCATTTGCGATTGCATCTTTCGCTTCAAACACTTTTGTTGCCAATGTGTTCGCTCCAAGCGGGAACCCGATAACTGTGCAAATATCTACTCCGCTATCTTTCAACTGCTCTGCTGCAAGAGCTACGTAGCACGGTTCTACACAAACAGAAGCGAACTGATACTCACGTGCCTCTTTGCATAATTCAACGATTTGCTCGTCTTGTACATTTGGTTTCAATAACGTATGGTCAATCATGTTTGCAAGTTGTTGGTTCATCTTAAATCTTCCTTTCCTTATTCCCAGTTAATTTGCGTCATGTGTTCAATTGATCTAGCATTGCTTGAGCTGTGAATTGATCCGTTACAAGCACATTTACATATCGTCCTCGTAATGCACCTAACATCACATCTACTTTTTCCCGTCCACCTGCTGCTAATATGCTAGTTTCCTTCTTTGCTAGAACATCCAGTTCAATTCCAATTGTACGTTCGTCTAAGTCTGTAGAGCAGATTTGACCATCTCTATTAATATAGCGAGCGCAAATATCACCGACTGCCTTCGTCTGATCCAACGCTTTCATTTCATCAGGCGATAAATAGCCGGCTTTCATTAGAACAGAATTACTATGGTGCGTACCTGTTGTAACGATAGCAATGTTTGCTTCACGGCCAATCTCCAACACTTTCTTGATGTGCTTGTCCGATATAATCGCTTGCTTCACAAGTGTATGATCTACAATTGCTGGGACCGGCACATAGTATGGAGTTGTATGAAATGCAGCGCTTACAAGACTCGCAATTTCGAACGCGTACGTATCCGCTGAGAAGCTTATTCCACCGTTCAATTGAACGACTCTTACATTCTGCACATGCTTCGAAGTCATTTTGCTGGCGATCCTATACAGTGTCGTTCCCCATGTGACGCCAATTGTATCACCGTCCTTGACAATGTCATGAACATATTGGGCTACACTCTCAGATATTACCTCTTTAATAACTTCTGAATCATTCACAGGTGCCATCGTAATGATGCACTCTTTCAAATTGAAATGCTGCTGAAACTGTTCCTTCAAGCTTGAGCAATAATCGATAGGATCGAATACTTCGATCTTAACGACTCCACTTTGCTTCGCCAGCTTTAAGTAACGTGATACAGAAGGGCGAGAAATACCTAACTTCTCTGCAATCTCCTTCTGGCTGAGGTCCATTTGATAATAAAGTTTTGCAACTTCTACAACGATGTAAGGCTTTTCATTTTCAATCATAAAAATGTTGTCTCCTTACTGCACCCTATCAAAATTAGCCAATCAGTTTCGATACGTTATCATTTCGCTATGAAATTATGTCAAAGAAGTGTTTGTCATTTGATTACATAGTAACTGAAAAACGCTTACAACGTCAACTATAGCATCTGTGTTAAGGTTTTCCAAATAAAAATACTATACTCTATGAAATTAATTTCATCCATAAACAACCAAATGATCAATCCGATCTACAAAAAAAGCACCGAATCACTCGGTGCTCTGGCAATATTCCTATTATTCTTTCATCTATTATATTATAGCTGAAATTAACATGTCCGCTGCCAAGTATACTCTGTAAGTTGAGTCTCAAAATGTTCATGCTTCTCTACCATATGAGAAGTCTGTACAAAACCATTGCGCTCATAAAAACGCCGGCCTTGCTCATTTTTATCCTCTACCCATGCTACAAGCTTGTTCATGTGAGGAAGTGTAGTCAGATAATTAGACAACAGCAAGCGTCCAGCACCTGCATTCTGCCGATCTGGATGCACATAAATGCGCAGCAGCTCATATTCTCCCGCTGCTTCTTGCTTCATAACCTGAGCAAATGCAATTATAGCTCCCTCTAATTCGCAAACATAAAAATGCCGTTCATCCCTTTGCGCATCTCTATCTGCACTTTGCTCCAGATTATGTATACTGTAAGCATTACGGACGAACTCCTCAATAAAAGATTGCGGATAGATGTCACCATAAGCAGCATTCCAAGATTGCTTAGCGACTAGTTGAATATGTTTAGCATCTTCTTTTAAAATTGGCCGAATATTCATCATATCTGCCCCTCATCCTGTTTAATTATCCAGCTAGTAAGCAAGCGTATAACATCTGCGTGATTCTCTAAGCACCATATCTGCCTTCAAATGACGAGGCAATCTACGATCATTTCGCATGTCCTCCCAAGGCTTAAAAGATACCGGAATATAACACCACCATGGGGTATAACCGTCAGGAGTCGCAACAAATTCAATGATCGTAATCGGCTTCGGAAGTTCTATATAAGCAGCGTCTGACAGATTGCTTACCGCTTCCAAACAAAGTTGATTGTATGTCCTCATTTCATAACTTCCTCCACGCACCTCAATGACATAGTCACCATCCGAAATATCCTGATTGCTATGACATCGTACTCCAGAGAAATAACGCTGTTCCAACCGCAATCCATACACCATTGGCATAACCTTTTGTTTGTTAAAAGAGGTACCTTGCACTGAACTTTGTTCCACTACATGATGGTACATGTCCTCATAGCATTCATGAAATGTACCTGCTACATAAAATGACTTCAGATCGACGGTATGTTTCATATGAATATATCTCCTTTTGAGCACGTTTGGCAACCCCTGGAAACGCAAAAAAGGACAATCCTCGAGTAATGAGAATTGTCCGATGCTTTCGGCTACTGTGCTATTATTTTATTGGTTAATCTTAACATATCATAATGACCATGAACTGTAAACGTTGAATTACTGCCCCTCTTCTGAGTCTATTCGCTTCAATTCAATTTTGCGGATACGGTGACGTTCCTTCTCCAGAATGGTGAACTCGACCCCTTCCACCACGATTTTGCTGCCTCGCTTGCCTTCAGGGTGCCGGTCATACAACCAACCTGCAATCGTGTCAAAATCATCACTTTCTAAATGCGTACCAAGTAGGTCATTGACATCGCTGAGCAATACTTTACCATCTACACGATAATGCCCCTCACCTACTCGCTCCACCTCAGCGCGTTCTTCGGCATCGAACTCATCCCGAATCTCACCGACGATCTCTTCAAGTATATCCTCAATCGTAATCATACCTGATGTACCGCCGTATTCATCGACTAGTATCGCCATATGAATATGATCCTGCTGCATTTTACGAAGCAACTGCTTGACCGGCATTGCTTCTGATACGGTCAGTACAGGACGAATTAAGTTCTTCAACGGTTGTTCACGAAGGGTACCATCCATCGTAAGGAACAACTGCTTCATGTTGACCATCCCGATTACATTGTCCTTGTCATTATGAATGACAGGATAACGGGTATACTGCTCCTCGCGCATAATCGGAATGTTTTCCATTACGGTAAGATCACCATCCAAGGAGATCATATCTGTACGAGGCACCATGATTTCTTTAGCTAACAATTCATCAAAAGCAAAAATACGGCTTACATATCCATATTCCGTGTTATTGATTTTACCGCTTTCGTAACTCTCACTTAAAATGATTTGCAATTCTTCCTCAGAGTGAGCCTCCTCATGTTCACTTGCAGGCTTCAATCCGAACAATCGAATAAGTGCATTCGCAGAACCATTCAAAAGCCAAATGAACGGGTACATAATTTTATAAAAGAAAATGATTGGCTTAGCCAACAGCAAAGTAATCTTTTCTGCCTTTTGTATCGCCAATGACTTAGGAGCTAGTTCACCTACAACCACATGAATATAAGTCATTAACACAAATGCAATTACAAATGAAAGTACTCCAGATAGTTCAGCCTGAACACCAAACTCTTCAAAAAGCGGATGGAGCAGCTTCTCAACGGTTGGCTCACCTAACCATCCCAAACCGAGTGCCGTAATGGTAATACCCAACTGACAAGCAGACAAGTATCCATCTAAGTTGCTGATTACTTTTTTGGCTGCCAGGGCGTTTTTTTGTCCTTCCAATACCAATTGATCGATACGGCTCGTACGAATTTTGACGATAGCAAACTCTGTTGCTACGAAAAATGCAGTCAATGCAATTAGTAAAGCTATGAGGATAAACTCAACCGTGGGAATTTCCATTAGATATGTACCTTCTCCTTTTTGACAATAGATTTCATAATTCTTGAAATAAAGATACTCTTATTATAATTTCTTGTTTCAAAAGTTACAAAGCCTGAATCCAGCCGCATTTGACTTTCTCATCACCAACATGACTATATAGTCAGTGATAGCGACCCTTTTTGTACGGTTTCGCCACCACAATCCGATTCATAGCTCCACGCACAGTATTTAATTTACCCTATTTCTTATTAGATGTTGCTTGCACACATTCTAATTTTTACACCTGTTATTATCAGCATTTAACGGGTAGGTAATATGTACCACGAATGTAAACTATAGAACTTGTTCATCTTTAATTGTATATTATACATTATTGAAATTACTGGGATTTTAGTATGACAAATCCCTATTTCCAGTTGACACCCCGTAATAGATCGGCGTATGATCATGAATAATAAACTACCGTTTGTTATAATTATAAACGTTTATTAACGTTGCAGACAGGAGGAATACATCATGTCAACTCAAGCAGCCGCTTCCAGTGCAACGAATCGCAAAGACAAGCACCCACCTGGGTTGTATGTGCTTTTTTTCACGGAAATGTGGGAAAGATTTAGTTACTATGGAATGAGAGCTATGCTCGTGCTTTATTTAACTACCGCGTTAATTAGCGGAGGATTGGGTTTCACAGAAAGTACCGCTCTAACGATTTACGGTATTTTTACTGGAGCATGTTATTTCACACCACTGTTGGGCGGGTATTTATCCGACAAGTATCTTGGAAGAAGATTAGCCGTAACAATTGGCGGTTTATGTATTGCAATCGGTAACTTCGCTCTGTTCATGGATCAAACCACGACTATGTTGTATCTCGGTCTTGCCTTTATCATTATCGGTAATGGATTCTTCAAACCGAACGTATCTACACTGGTTGGAGACTTGTATCCAAAGGGTGACCGTCGTGTCGATTCCGCTTATACAATATTCTACATGGGAATTAATGTGGGGAGTTTGTTCGCACCGCTCGTGTGCGGCTACTTAGCAGAGCAGCTGTTTAAAATCCCTATGGCTGATACAATCTTGTACGGTTATAAATATGCATTCTTAGCGTCCGGTATTGGTATGGTAATCGGACAAATTATTTTCAATACATTAGCACCTAAATATCTCGGTGATATCGGTAAAGCACCCGTTCGCAGCAACAATAAGCAATCTGCTGCTGCAGTGAAGACACCATTAACTCCACTAGAGAAACAACGTACAAAAGTTATTCTCATTATTACGTGCTTTGTTATTTTCTTCTGGGCTGGGTTTGAACAAGCAGGTGGCTTGTTAACGTTGTATACGAATCAATTTGTCGACAAAACTATATTCGGATTTGAAATTCCAACATCTTGGTTCCAATCCATTAACCCATTGTTCATTATTATCCTTGCACCAATCGTTTCTGCGCTATGGTTGAAGCTTGCTCGTTCCAAACGCGGTGACCTTAGCTTTGGAATGAAGATGGGGCTCGGGATGGTACTACTGGGTGTAGGTTACATGGTATTGCTAGTAGCAGTTATGCAAACAGGCAGTGATCCAAATAGTGTTGTGTCGCAAGCACACATTATGTTTATCATCGGCACTTACTTCTTCCACACACTTGGAGAATTGTTCCTGTCTCCAGTAGGCTTGTCCATCGTAAACAAAATTTCACCTGTTAAGCTGACTTCCCTTTTGATGGGTGTTTGGTTGGCTAGTACAGGGGTTGCGAATATTCTCGGTAGTCAATTCGCATCCAACATTAAAACACTTGGCTATTTCAATGTATTTGCCATCATTGGCGCAGCTGCTATCGTCCTTGGCTTGGTCCTCGTACTATTGTCGAAGAAGCTCAGCTCAATGGCGCAAGTATCTGAACTATAAAAGGTTTCATATGATAGAACAGCCCTTATCCTAATATAGGACAAGGGCTGTTCTTTTTATAACAAAGCTTTTAGTTCCAAGATAGCTCTAATTGTTCTTCGTAGATCGCTGGTTCCGAACTCTCTGCTTCAGATGATTGCATGTCGAATGGCATCTTGCGAGCTACGCCTGATTGATGTGCCGCTTTAATAACTGCTGTTCGAACGCTCTTAGCAACTTGTTCATTAAACACGTTCGGAATGATGTAAGTTTCGCTTAACTGATCATCTGTCACCACAGAAGCGATTGCATGCGCAGCAGCAAGCTTCATTTCTTCGTTGATATCGGTAGCACGGCAATCAAGTGCACCCCGGAATATACCTGGGAAGCAGTGAACATTGTTAATCTGGTTAGGGTAATCCGAACGCCCTGTCGCCATCACTCTAACAAACGGTGCTGCAACATCAGGATCAATCTCTGGGATTGGGTTCGCCATTGCAAATACGATTGGATCGACCGCCATTTTCTGAATATCTTCAATCTTCAACACACCAGGTGCAGATACACCGATAAATACATCCGCTCCAGCAATAACATCTGACAGTGCGCCACTTAGATTGTCCGGGTTCGTCATTTGTGCATACATTGTCCACTGCGGGTTATCATATTGGATGTCTCTGCAAATTGCACCAGCACGCTCTACACCAATAACATGACGAACACCTGCTGTAAGAAGCATTTTCGTACATGCAATCCCAGCAGATCCAATGCCATTTACAACGACTTTAATATCTTCTAGTCGCTTGCCGCATACTTTAAGAGCGTTGATAAGTCCTGCTAAAATAACAACCGCGGTACCATGCTGATCATCATGGAACACAGGGATGTCCAGCTCTTCCTTTAGACGTGCTTCAATTTCAAAGCAGCGTGGTGATGAAATATCCTCGAGGTTAATCCCACCGAAAGTTGGAGCCATAGCTTTAACGATACGTACAATTTCATCTGGATCTTTTGTATCCAGACAAATTGGAAAGGCATCGACACCAGCCAGCTGTTTGAACAACATAGCCTTGCCTTCCATAACAGGCATTGCCGCCGCTGGTCCAATATCGCCTAGTCCAAGCACCGCAGTTCCATCCGAAACAACAGCAACCGTATTGCGCTTAATTGTTAAAGTATGAGCTTTATCAGGATCATCTGCGATAGCCGTACAAATTCTCGCTACCCCAGGAGTATATACTTTCGAAAGCATATGCCGGCTTTTAATTGGATGTTTCGGCTTCATTTCAATTTTACCGCCAACATGAAGCAGGAATGTCTGGTCTGAAATATGAATCACTTCAACACCTTCCAGCTTCGCCAATTGCTCTCCTAACATCTGTCCATGTTCAGGATCTGTGACGTTAACCGTGATGTCTCGAATATGATGAGTCTTCGTGGAAGAAATAACATCGATACCAACGATATCGCCGCCATCATAACCAATTTGTGTCGCCAACGTTCCGAATGCTACTTTCTCCTTGCCGTATTTTACTCGGATCGTTACGGTAAGCTGTTTATTCATGTTGCTTCGTTCTTTCACAATGGGTTCCTCCTCGTTGGTTCATCTCCATTTATTCTATGAAGTGAACCATTCCCTATCCAAGCTGTGTATTTTGCAAAGCATTATCACTATCTGTTTATATATCGTTTATTTTGCAAAGAAATTCAATAGCAGTGTCGCCAAAATTACGGTAGCCGCTCCACCAAGACGAGTAGAAATTTGAGCAAACGGCATCATGCCCATGCGGTTGGATGCAGATAAGATTGCTACATCGCCCGTACCGCCCAAACCGCTGTGGCAGCCTGTTACGATAGCAGATTCAACTGGATACATATTCATGAAGCGAGCAATGAAGAAGCCAGTTCCAACCATAGCAATTACAACTGAAGCACAAACTAAGATGTAGCCTGGGCTAATTACTTTAACAACATCATTCAACGGTACATACAGCATACCGAGACCTACCATTAGCGGCCACGTCAATGACGTAGACACAAACTTGTACAAGTGGAATGCGCCATGCTCTACTTTTTGCGGTAGCAATTTCGCATATTTTGCAACTGCAGCCGCGATAATCATAATAATCGCACCTGGAATACCGACGAACTTGGACATCAATGCGCCAAAGATGAAGAAGCTGCAAGCGACGAGCAATCCAGTACCCATTTGAGCAAAATCAATCTTTTTCTCTTCTTCTTTCGTATTCAAAAGATCATTGTCTGCACCAGACTTAACGAGTACTCCGTTACCGCTCAAATGCGGGCGTTTCTCACCAAGACGCTTCAACAAACCTGCGCAAATAATCGCGACCACGTTACCGATAATCGCCGCTGGAATCATCATCGATACATACGTAGCAGACGATTCTCCGAGAATGGCAGAATAGGCAATCGACAGCGGTAAGATACCTTCTCCAATTCCACCGCCAATAATCGGTACGATAATAAAGAAAAATGTGTGATAAGCGCTGTAACCGAAAGCCATGCCAACAAGCAAACCTGCACCAACTGAAACTAATGTACCAAGCACGAGCGGTACGAACATTCGAGAAAATCCTTTAATTAATACCGTGCGATTCATCCCTAGAATACTACCAGCAACTAAAACCGAAATGTAGAAGTACAAGAAATTCGATTCCTTCATCAACACATGAACGGCTTCCATCGAATTTGGGTTAAACCAATTCATGAACACCATGGTCGAAGGAACGAAAATAGCAAGAATCGCTGGTCCCCCGATATCTTTTAGAATAGGCACTCTTAATCCAATATCACCTAACAAAACACCCAACACGATGATAACCGCGAAACCACCGATCATATCTGTCGGCAGCTTGCTAAAGTAAGCAGCTAGGAACACGATTGTTGCTAAAGCAGCATAAAGCGGAAGTGGAATGACTCCGACTTTTATTTCATTAAGCTGCGTTAAAAAGTTCGCTTTTTTAGATTCTGTCTGTGGATTGACTTTAAGTTGACCGACATTCTCCATCCTTGCAGCACCTCCTAGTTGTTGATTACGCATTTATCATATTCGAAATGTAAACGCATTCATAGAATATGAAAGTTAAGGATTTGTTTTGTAATTAAAGTAAGTGGATTTCACTTGAGACTTATATAAATAGCAAAAAAGCAGCCTTTTCGGCTGCCAGATGCGCTATTACTTATAAGATTCTAAATAAACAAATCGTAATCGCTTATTATATTACTCCGTTAAAGGTATCGATGAATACGGCTTGCTTTGTCGGGGAGATAACGATACGTGTACGAAGGCCTGCCAACAAACCCATAGCAAATTTCAACATCAAGAACACCTATCTCATTAAGGAATTGCAAATATTTTCGCATCGAAACTCGTGAAATGCCCACTTCAGCAGCTAACTCCTCTGTCGTAAATGACTTTCCTTTCATTCCATCGACACAGTTGTACACCAATTGCAGCGTATTCTTCGTTAAACCTTTCGGTAGATCAATGCTCTCGGTGTGACCTTTTACATCAGCTGCATGAAACAAGAGTTTGTCCAATTCTTCTTGGCTCATCTGGTTCTGACTTTGCATCAAATTAACTTCTTCACGATACGTATGAAGTGCTGCCTGAAATCTACTAAATTCAAATGGCTTAATTAAGTAATCAACTGCGCCTAATCGCAAAGCCTTCTTCACACTAACGATATCACTTGCTGCCGTAATGACAATGACATCTACCGATTGATCACGCAGTCGGATCGTCTCCAGCAGCTGTAAACCGTTCATTCCTGGCATATAAATATCGAGCAATATCAAATCAATCGGTTCGTTTTGTAGAACATCAAGCGCTTCATCCCCATTTGATACGGAAGTGATATGTTGAAAACCACTCATCTGCTGCAAATAATGTTTATTGAATTCCCTAACCATCGGATCATCTTCCACGATCATTACTTTGATCAACTTTTGTCAACTCTCTCTCTTGCTGGGATAAGGAATCGTAATCGCTATCGAAGTACCTATATTGGAAGTAGACTCTACTTCCAAAGTTCCGCATGCTTGCGCTACACATTGCTGAACAAGATGAAGACCATAACCTCGATCCTCGCCTTTTGTGGAGAAGCAAAGCTCAAATATGTGCGGTCTTATATGCTCAGGAATGCCTAGACCATTATCGATAACTTTCAGGGATAACATCCCCTCATCTTCATAAAAGCTAATACGGACGATTCCACCTTTTCCATTCGATAGCGCTTCCATAGCATTGTCTACCAAATTACCCATGATCGTAATTAATTGATGGGCTGTAGTCGAATGTTCGGATTCTGGAAGGAAACTTGTCTCACTCAGTTGAAGGGTGATGCCAAGTTCACGTGCACGGCTCATCTTGCCTAACAAAAAGCCCGCTATTACTGGCTCACGCACTTGCCTCATAATAAGCCCTATATCTTCTTGATGGCGATTTGCCACTTCACTCACATACTGCTGAAGTCGGTCATATTCCTTCATATGGACGAGCCCAAGAATGACATGCAGTTTATTCATAAATTCATGAGCCTGTGCCCGTAAAGCATCTGCATACATCCTGACACCTGTAAGCCTTTCAGCCAACTGGCTGAGTTCGGTCTTATCTCTGAACGTTGCAATGGCACCTGCTACTTTTCCGTTTACAAAAATAGGAACGCTATTTACCACTAAACTAATGCCTCTTAACTCAATTTCACTATCTGGGACAGCTTGTTTGGTTCGGATCGTCTGCCTGAGAAGACCAGGAATTATCTCATCCGCATATTTGCCTACCATCGCGGTATTTACCCCTGCTTTATCAAACAATCGTCTTGCTTCATCATTCATAAGTGTAACCCTACCGTCTCGCTCCACGGCAACTATACCTTCTCGTATAGACTGAAGCATCGCACTGCGCTGTTCCAACATATGCGCAATCGCCGAAGGTTCTAATCCGAACAAAATGCGTTTAATTTTGCGAGCTAGCAAAATTGCACCGAGTCCACCAGCTACAGCGCCGAATAACAGTCCAAGATAAATGATCCACCTGCTTTTTGTTACCGCATCCTCAACATGCTCCAATGAAATGCCAACGGCTACAGCCCCTACTTGGACTCCCTCTTCTGTCACAATGGGCTTGAAAGCTCGTAAAGACTTACCTAACGTTCCTTCAGCATATGACACATGCTCCTGACCCTGTAAAGCTGGTTTTTCATCTCCGCCAACAAAGGGTTTGCCAATCATCGAAACATCCGGATGCGACTTGCGTATTCCGTTCATGTCCATAATCACGATATATTCCATGCCAGTTTTCTGGCGTACTAAATCCGCATAGTGTTGAATTTGTTCCTCTGGCCTTTTTCCACTTAGCGCTTCTGCCATCATGGGAACGGTTGCAATTGTTCGTGCAACGGATGTCGCCTTTTCTTCAACTAAGTTCGCTGTGTTGTACGCAGTTTGCCGCTCAATAAGAATACCTGTCACAAGAAGGGATATCGCTACCACACTGCAAACCAGCCAAAGAATCGTACCTTGCAAACTGAAGCGCAATCGACTTTGCTGCACTTTGATTCCACCTCTTGGATCAAATTTACGCCAATTATTATATCATAGGTGCAGTACTTGGAAGAAATTTTTATTTATACACGCAAAAAAAGCAATCCAGACGGTTCACTGGATTGCAAACTCACATTATGCGTATCAGACTGCATACACTTCAAAATCCCATAATGAATAACCCCAAGTCGTGCCTCTCTTCCGGCCATTCATTTTTATATATCTGCACTTGATATCCTTAAGGTTATTAAATTCTTCAACCCCACCTGCACCATTATCGTTCGTAATAATGGTTTGCCAAGTGACATTGTCATCAGATACATCAATCGTATAAGATTGAGCATGAGATTCCCAGTTCAATACAACTCGCTGAATTTCCGTTTGCTCTAATAAATCGATGCAAATCCACTCGTTGTCGCTTCCAACAACACTTCCCCATCTCGTCCCCTCTACACCATCATTCACATTTTCTTTTGTGAAAATAGAAGTTTCTTCGGACGAGCAGGTAACAGGCTTGCCAAGCGCACAATTCGTATCTTTGTATCCCGTCTGAATCGTTACACGATCATTACATTGCTCAATGTAACCAGAGAAATTATTAACTTGTATGCGTATTTCCAAACAACTGTCATAAGCAAGATTCGTTATTTCATAAGTATTCAGCAGCGTAGTCCCGTACAGTGTGTCATTAACATATATCTCATAACTATATAAATAATCTTCCTGAATGACCTCAATCCAGTCTAACTTAACCTTATTCAAATCTAGCATTTTGCAAGTTAGTCCAATATCAGTAATTGTTGCACGGGTTTTCACACTTACACCTTCACGATGTTCGCGTTTCTCTCTGTTTTGCACAATCAATTGTTTAATCTTCGATATCGTTTCTATTTCTAATGACTTTAGCAGCAGCAGTTTATCTTCAACTTTATAGTTGTTGATGTTCGCCCCAACCTTCGCCTTCATAAATACTTTTTGAAGACTATCAGCATGCTTAATGATTTCTTCTAGTTGAGCTACAGCTGGATAGTGAATTATTTTTAAGAACTTCGCGAAGAAGTAACGAGAACCTGCAATAACTGCCAGTGCGTTCTCCATTCGATGGTAATAGGTTAACTGGTCATCTTGGTTATCCTTGTGTAGCTGAAACAGCTCATTCATACGATCGTACAATTTTAAATTCTCGTTAACTAGCAAGAAACTGTCTTCGAATTTTCTAATTAAAATCTCAACAATCTCTTCCGTAAAAATATAATCTTCATCATAAAGATAATAGATATACTTGAAGGTCTCTTCCAAATGATTAAAGGCATTTTGGATATGTATTTCTTCATACGAATGTCCCCATATACCAGGAACATCAAAAATAGTAAACGTTCGGTCCTCGTCACTATAAGACTGAAGTCCAATCACATGAACTCCATTTGGCAAATGAGCTAAATGCGGCAAATGATTTTGCGAAGCCCACATATACAGTGTTTTATTGGCTGCAAGCTTTTCTTTCACATACGGATATGCTGACGACATTGTAGGAAAATATCGATGCAATATATATAGCCCGACATATCCTAAATCACCAAGGGTCTTTACGCGCATCGTCCAGCGGTCCAACCCATTAACAATAATATCCTCTAAAATGTCATCCGTATCAACGTACGCATCAAAGAAAAGATAATCCACCGGTATTCCTTTATCAAGCAATTCGGCAAGGTATTGTGCTTTAAAACAATTGATATACCGATACTTATAATAATGCATATGATTTACATTCAAAGAAAACCCTCCTTGAAAATCAAATCGTGGCAAGTTAGAAATACAGTTGGCATGAGGATAATACAACGCTATCATAGATGCAGATAAAATTTGTGAAAAGCAACAGAATGAATCGAATCATGGAGTTGTGATGTGAGGTTAGGATTATATTCTAGTACTTAGTAGTCAAAATTCCAATATATTTGTTGTTATAGTAGCATACACTTCAACTCATAACAATATAATCAGTCCAAAATTAAAGTCTACCCAGATCTAATAAAGCCTTTTCGTATAACTCTCATGCAGCGCCGTTGATATGTCCTGCTCTGTGATTCCTAATGTTTTTGCATGTGCGGATAACATTTTTGCTGGGTTAGGCAGTTGCCCACGATCCAACCATGCTTTTTGATCCCACAGTTGTGACCTTTTAAACGCTTTCGCACAATGCACGAAGCATTCTTCTACAACGACTCCAATACCAAGCAAAGGTGACTTTCCGTTAACCTGCATGAGCGATAATAATGGCTCTTCTTTCGTAATGGAGGCTCTGCCGTTTATTCGCAATGTCTCTTCTAATCCTTGAATTACGAATATAAGCCCTATCTTCGGATTGCTTAGTATGTTTCTCATCGTATCTATTCTCCGATTGCCTGGACGTTCAGGTATGACCATACATTTCTCGTCTAGAATATGAACGAAACCTGGTGCATCCCCTCTAGGGGAAACATCGCAATTCCCATGCTCATCTGAAGAAGATACAAATAAGAGCGGTGAACAAGCTATAAATTTACGGCATTGCTCATCCAAATGATCGATCACTTTATGCCGAACCAATTTACTCGGGTGCCCTATGATTTCTCGTAACTCTTCTTCAGATCGGACGGTATCCCTAAACGTAGTCATATTTACGCCTCCTAGGTTAAAATTCATTATTCCCTAGCAAATACATACAAGACCCGACCTAGATTATCTGTCTCCTCGGCCGGGTCTTTTAAAAGATGAACTATGTATTTCATTATCCTGCAATCTTTCATTCAAATGCATTAAGCTTCGGTCCATGAGGTTCTTACATAACCCAGATTCATACCTATACGCTCCATATTACGATGACTCTGTGATAGGAAAGCACATTGACCGATTGCAAGTCTGCAATCATTACGATTCGCTTCTACTAATCTTGTTCGCAGCATCCTACTGTGCAGTCCGAGGTTTCGATATTCCGGCAATGTTGCTGCAAAGGTCAGCGAAGCCAAATGATTTTTCATATACATCACACTCGCTGCCGCCGGAACCTCATTCACATACGCAATAAAGAACTTCCAACCTAGACGATGATACAATACCTTATTATTTTGAGCCACATACGGAATGCCGTCATCCGACAACCCCGTTCCTCTACAATGAATGGTTGCATACATATCAAACTGCTCTTCTTGAACTTCTCTAATGACGACCCCATCTGGAACCTCTACAATAGGCAACCTAGGTTTTGTATACAAAGAGCAATGGAATCCCGATTGATACAGTCCTACATCTGCTAACTGCCTCAAAAAGTTCTGATCAACCAGAGAAGGTATGATTTCAAACTGAACTTTTCTGTCTCTGCTTCTATAAAAATCAACAATCGGCTCAATATATTCAATATCTGCGCTTGTCAGGCCCTTTACTGTATTAAACGTTGGCCACGGCATCGTTCGACTATAGAAGCATACCGCATTTCCAAAGTGTTGAATCTCAATTCCTTCAGGATTATTAGGTCTGTTCTGAATCGCAATCATACGATCTGACATATAATCTATCTCAGAGTTTTCGATATCATGAATCAATCGTAAAGATGGAACTATAGGATTCATCGGTTTCCTCACTCGCTATTTGGTGTGCACTTCGCTATTGAATATCTTGATCTCCCCCAATGAAGAGCAAGTAATCATGCTTCCCCCTCTCGCATCTTCAATATGAATCGCGACAGGAAGAGGAGCCGCAATGATATCCGACATAAACCATTGTCGTCCTTCCTTAACCAAAATGATTAGACCCTCTTCAGCTCCGACCGCTGTAAATGTATCACTTTGACCCTGCCAAGGATGTTCGCCCAATTCCGTTTTCATCTTTTCCACAACGGCTCCTACATCACGAACAGGAAATCCTACTTCACTTATATTAAAATAGCTGGAAGTGGAGAACTTCTCATTTGACGCGTTAGGAAGATTATGACGCGCAATGCATTCAAGTATATTGCCATCTGGATCGAAAAAATAGAAAGAATGCGCATTCCAATGCTCGAAATGAACAATTGTTTGTCCATCCGCTTGTATCGGAGTAACCGCTTTTTGTAGAAACTCCAGCGATTCATCAATTTGATTTTCAGGAATATTTATTGCGAAGTGATAGGATGAAGGCAGAGTCTCCTCCGTATGGTTGAACTGAAGCGCAGTACTTCCGATTTGTACGCAAAACGAACTCGCTGTTGTTTCTATTAACTCTAACCCAAGGACTTGATGATAAAAATGCTGCATCTCATTCAGGAATTTGCTTTGTGCTTCTACTTTGATGATTTTCATTTCGTCTGCCTCCACATCGAGAAGAAATTCATGATGAATACATTTGCATATGCCGCTCAACGTCTTATCATTATGTACTATTTTATGACTAGCAACAGGATGATCGATTCAATAAATCAAGCTCCTCATTCTGTGTCTGTATCCAGCATGAATTAAGCGACATTCCAGTGCTAACATTACAGATCGACACTAGTGTCTACACTTCAACAATACCTTGAATATCATAAGGATAATCGATATGCTTTTTAATAACTTCAGCCGCTTCTTTAGAGACATACTGCTCAACCATGTATAAGGCAAGATCTATCGCAGTTGCTACCCCTCCTGCGGTAATGACATTTCCATCTTTCACAATTCTTGCGTGAACAACTTCCTCGCAATAAGGCTCCAACAAATCATAAGCATTCGGGTGAGTGGTTGCTTTTTTATTTTCCAAAAATCCAGCTGCCCCAAGCAGTAGCGCGCCTGTGCACACGGATACAATCGTTTCAACCTTCTCCGCCTGCTTCAGCCAATCAATAAATTCTTTATCATATCTAAGTTTACGAGTTCCAATTCCACCAGGAACATACAACAAGTCGTATTGTGACAGGTCTGGCTTTACTTTCGTTACTTTTACCGTAAATCCCAGCTCATCTGTAATTTCTTCCGTTAGCCCGCAAATATCCCAAGTCGTTCCTTGTGTTTTGACAAACATGTTTAAACGATAAATCACATCATAAAATCCGATAAAATCCAAAAACGTAATTCCATTAAAGAGTACAAATCCAATCTTCATTGTTCTGCCTCCTCATTCGTAGGTATTTACTTATAAATAAAGACCAAATGCTGCGAACACTTGGTCTTTACAATATGATTATCTACTATTTTTCCATCGAGCTACCTAATTGATTAAGGACGAAAGTAAATTCACGTACGATTAAAGTTACAGTTATATTTTACCTTTGTTTGCCTTCATGCACAAGCAGATCCTTAATTTAATCATGGTACTATGGAATCGTTTTTCTATAAAAATCTATCATCTGCTCAAAAATAGAAAGCTCGTCCCTACGTACTCCATGCACCGCTTCACTTTGCTTCAATATGTGCCGCACATTGTCCTCAACAGAGTTTGCCTTATAAATACCTACAGATCGTGGCATCATGCTGCTCATGTACTTAAAATAGGTAAGCTGTGGTGTGATTAAGCGCAAATGCTTCTCAAAATTCCGTCGCGATCTTGTACGATCAGAATGTTTACGCTGCCTTAGCTTCTCTTCCTCAATCCAGAGTACAACATAAGCATCAGGAAACGATATTTCTTGATTCGCAATTTTCTCTCGGAAGTAGCTCGCCGTCGCCTCAAGCGTCATGGACTCGAATCCATAAACCCAGTCGTACCATATTTTAAATATATCCCCGTCTAGAATAACATACTCAACTTCCTTGCTCTTCTCTTTCGCCAGCTTCCATCTGTCCACTTGGCGTTCCATCAGCCACATCATGAGGTCTTTTCCTTCTAGCTGCGGTTTATCAAATAGAAATGCCGTTTCTGGCACAACATAGGCATTGTATCGATCGGCAAATGCTTTGCATGTTGTACTTTTTCCCACCGAACTCGCGCCTTCGATACAAATAATGGTCATGAATCTACTCCTTGATTATTATAGAAACTAAAGTCTATTGAAACAGACCATCCCTATTTTTGGCAAGCAGCCTCTTCATAAAACATCATCACTTTTTTGAAATAATGTCGAGTTTATCTCAAGTTACAATTAGTAAACTCTTAATATAAACGAGGCTACTACGCCAGTCTTCAATTGTTGTGATTGTGGTTGCGTGTGGAATTTGCTGTTGAAAGACATTGATGGATAAGAACACGATGAATAGCTGGCATAATATACGAGTCTTTATCATTTCGAGGCTTATTTCTTTTTCCATTCTGCTTAATGCTGAGCCGATCCCCAACTCGGGTCGTAACATTCGATATTATCGGTCACTTTAGGAATAATGGGTTCAGGACGGCTTCAAGTTTATCCACCGCTTGTATGAGAAGGCTCTGGAAGGGTCCGTTTACACGGAGCTGCATGAATCATGTAGTATCCATAACTGATGAAACTAATTGTAAAAATTACAGATTGCGCATTCACAGTACAGTATAATCGACTCAAGCTGCCCTCTTATTCAGATACTGCTTGATATAGTAGCATCTGACCACGGAGTGCATTTTCAATAGTTTGTTGCAGATGTTGGACAAGCGCTTCTGAGTGGTCATTCAAGAAGAAATGTCCACCCTCATAAAGGTGAGCTGCACACGTTCCTTCTGTATACTGCTTCCACCCATTCAACTCTTCAAGAGTAATGTTATCATCGCTTCCCCCAAGGACTGAAAAATCACATGTCAACAGATTTGACTTGGGTTGGAATTGATACGTCTCCACTGCTTTCAAATCCGCCCTAAGCATAGGGACAAATAGGCTCACTAGCTCCGTATCCTGGAACAGTTCTGGCGGTGTGCCCCCTAATTTAATGATTTCCTTCTCGAATTGCTCAGGCAAAAGCTTGTGCAGAGGATTGCTCCGTCCTGGCAGATGTGGCGCTTTTTTTGCCGCCATGCACATATGAAGCGGCATATGCCCTGTACGCTCCAAAATTCGGTGCGCCAATTCGAGGGCAACTAGACAGCCCATACTGTACCCAAAAAACGCAAACGGACCAGAGCCGACTTTTCCCGCGACAGCATGATAGACATCTTCAACCACTTCGTCCATATCGTCACAAAGCGGTTCTCCCGTTCTAAATCCCCTACCTGCAAGTTCGACAGGTACAAGCTCGATTTTTGCAGCATCAATATACTTTTTCCATCGGGCATATATAGCAGAGGATCCTCCTGCGTAAGGTAAACAAAATAATTTAACTGGCTGCACCATTCTACATCCCTCTTCACTCATTTATGAGCGTGACCTGCATCTGTTTCATATCAAGAGAGTCATCGCTAAACCTTTATTTATCTCAGTAACCCTTCTAGCAACTAGACTCAGTTATACGTACTGTTCTTGGAAGGAAAACGACAATTTGCAGCACTCTATTACAGCCTGCTTCAAAATCTCACATCCCGCAGCAAGCTCTTCCATAGGAATAGTCAGCGCTGGCATCAGTTTGATTACAGTATCACGGCGTCCTGCCCTTTCGATAATCAGACCATGCTCGTAACAACGTGTAACAATCGCTTTGGATAGATTCTCATCTGGAATGCCTGATACATCAATACCCCACAACATTCCTAGACCCCTCACTGAAATAAAAGGACTAATTGGTAGGATTTCTTCCTTCAAATATTGTTCTATGTAGCGAGACTTCTGTTCCGTCTCCTGCTCCAATCGAATCAATTCACGGAATTCCAACGCAGCCGTCGCACCGACAAATGCCAGCTGATTACCACGGAATGTGCCATTATGCTGTGCTGGCTTCCATATGTCTAGTTCCGGCTTAATTAGTACCAAAGACATCGGCAATCCATAGCCGCTGATAGATTTCGATAAAACTACAATATCAGGGACAATACCTGCGCGCTCAAAGGAGAAAAATGAACCCGTTCTTCCACAACCTACTTGGATCTCATCGCAGATAAGCAAAATGTCATGGCGGTCGCAAAGCTCCCTAAGCTGGCGGAGCCATTCGCTTGGCGCTACATTTAATCCACCTTCTGCTTGCATCGTTTCGAGAATAATTGCAGCTGGTTTGGATATACCAGAATGGTCATCTGTCAAGATGGTCTCCATGTAGGCTATAGTATCCAATCCATCAATAAAGCCAGTTGGGTACGGCATAAAAGTTACGTCATGCAGCGCTACCCCTCCAGCCTCCCGGTGGTAAAGGTTACTCGTCGCTGACAACCCCCCTAGCGACATGCCATGAAACCCTCCAATAAAGGAGAAAATACCAGAACGATGCTTTACCAATCTAGCTAATTTAAGTGCAGCCTCCACTGCATTCGTCCCTGTAGGACCACAAAATTGGATCTTATAATCCAAATTTCGTGGTTTGAGTATTTTGTCTGAAAACGTCTGTAGAAAAATTTCCTTTGCTGACGTGTACATATCCAACCCATGACTTACACCATCGGACTGGAGGTAGCCAATTAGCTGCTCCTTAATAAATTCGTTGTTATGACCATAATTCAGGGCTCCAGCCCCAGCAAAAAAATCGATAAACTCCCTACCTGACTTCGAATACAATACAGATCCTTTTGCACGCACGAAAACATCCGGAAACGACCTGCAATAGGATCTTACATTGGATTCCAGCATTTCAAACGTATTCATCATAGTAATCTCCTCTCATTTTGAGGATGCAAAACTTCCCTGAGTGAGCGAAATCATTAGGTGCAAATTGGAAGCATTCCCAATATGAACAATATACTCCCGTTAATAAAGTAAGTCCAGAAATATTTAGGAGATTGGGTTTATTTTATAGGTTTGCAATAGCAAGGGATATGAGTAAGCGCGATTCAGTTTTTATTATGAAGATTATGTCGACCATATGAATTTGTCATCTATGACTCTATTTATTTACGTAAACTTATACTTTTTCATACAGGCTAATCTTCCAGCCATTTTCCCATTCTAATCGCTTTACATATTTGTATCCGCTCTCTACGTAATACTGGTTTAATCTATGATTCTCAGCCATACAATCCAGCCTGATTTTCTTTCCCTTATCTCTGATATATTGCTCAGCCCAGCCTAATAATTGACGGCCAATCCCTAAGCCTACATAATCTCTGCCTACCGCAAATTTATGTATATACCCAGATCTCTCATCATCAAGTTCTTCCCACACCCTTGGATCTGACCAACAAATAAATAGCGTCCCAACAATTTCTGCATTCATTCTTGCCAAGAAAAACTCACATCCGTTGTGGAAAAATTCATGCACATGTTCGAGATGAATTTCATCAGGATGCCATTGGTTTATTCCCTTCGATTGGATCCAGCTCGCCGCTCCCTTTAATAACTTCAAGATTTCATGACTTTCCTCAATCGATGCTGGCGATACGTCAATAGAAACACTTTCTCTTACTGGTTTCACTAGTCTCACCTCATATTTTATTGAACCATTGCGATGGACAATATATTGTTTTTCCTTCCGATAGATTAAGCATAGTGAGAATATATCATAGGACTTTCTATCGTTATTCAAATATCGTCTTACCTTCTGTAGCATTCTTTAAAAATATTTCTTTCGGATAAGGGATTGCGATGTTTGGTATTTCGCTTTCATTAAAGAAGGATAACTGCTCTGCCTCGGCATCCTTAGCTTCTAGCTTGCCGCTTATTATGGAACATTGAAATACGATAACTAGATATTCCACTTGATGACCATTGCTATATTGGTATTGATACTTTTCTCCGCCAAATACGCCTATAATTTGAGTTGGTTGTATAGTCAGACCCGTCTCTTCATAAACTTCCCGCGTAATTGCTTGAGCTGGTGTCTCACCGATTTCAATGGCGCCTGCTGGGAGACCCCAAGTTTGTTCATTACCTTTTCGGATAAATAGAATGTGATCCTCTTCATTCCTAACAACAGCCGCTACGGAAGGCATAAACAGGAGTTCAGCTCCTACTTTGTCTCTCAAATTTTGATAATAGGATGACATAGACATTTCGATTAAACCTCTTTTCTAGTCTCATGGGTAGCTACCGTTTTCTTGCTTGAAAAAATAAAAATAACGAAATTCTCAGCCTTCTGCAGCGTACTGAAGTAATCCTCAATCGTACGATGATATTTAATTGCGCTGTATTAGGCTATTTAACAAAGTAGATTCGTGCCAGAAGCTTGAAATTCCGATGATGTTTCCTGATTAGTAAGGTAGTCATGTCGATACCTCATTGTATAATATGAAGATTGTGAGTGTGTATTGAGAATGCTAGAGTGATTGTGTGAAGATTCTAAGAAGTTGGACAGTCCGTCATCATTAAACTAACTAATGAATGTTTGTATCCTTTTGCCGTCGCCTAATCTATTGCTAAACTGGCCATTCGTATATTCATCTATAACTTTGTTCCAAAATAGTTGGGCTGGTCTATTACTTTCCATTTGAAACACTTCCCAACTCCCTTTATGCGAATTAAATACTTGTTTAGCTACCGCTCTTCCAATCCCTGCTTTACGATATTTCTTCATAACAAAAAACTCCGCAATCGTAAAGAAGTTCCTCTCCTCTGATTCGACGAATCTTACTAGGATAAAACCAGCATATTTGCCCTCTTGCTTAATAATGTATGGAAAGCGATGACTCTCGTCCTCCCAGTAGCTGTCCAAATAAGGGTAGGCGCCAAATAATCCATCCTCTTCAACATCACATTTTATAAACTCAGAGAAATCATAAATATAGAGCTGCATTAAATTTTTAAAGACATCCTTGTGTTCAATAGAAGCTCGAATACATTCAACATGCATAAGTAGTTACCACCTTTGCTAGCTTCTTAATACTCCTACTTTTCCTTGCTTTAAGTCCATAAACACAGGCTTTTGTACTTTATTAATGATCCTGATATCGATATCTTCGATTTGCTTACATACAAACTGCAAAGACTCATTGTGTGGGTCTGTGAAAATAAGACTCTCCCCATCTTCAGCAATCATTCCTTGTAAATCAGCTTCTACCTGAAATAGAAACATAACGAACACGACTTCTGTTCCATCTGGATATGTATATTCCATTCGCTCGCCGGTGTATATAGAGTCTAAACTAGAATGCAGCACTTCAAGTCCCGTTTCTTCTCTCACTTCTCGAATCATCGTTTCTTCAATGGTTTCGCCAGGCTCCATCCCGCCACCCGGCAATCCCCAGTCACCGTAATCGGAACGCTTCTGCAGCAGTATTCTTCCTTGGTTATCTCGAATAATGGCTCCGCCTGTTACAATTATGCGTCTAGTCATGATTGTCCGTCCTTTTATATATTGTTTTTATTAAAGGGGATTTTCGTTAGAACCTCTATTCTCATATTCATCTAAACTCAATCCGCTCTTTAATTTCCATTCCTTCCTTCCATTCAGTGAGCAATTTCTCACAATAGCTGCTGCAGCTGATGGAGATGTAAACTCCACATCTTTAGTTAGTTGAAAGAAACTATCACTGCTAGATACTATGAAAAAATCTTCTTGTTCAAGTTGTTTTCTTAATCTCGCATAGTTATGACTAGAAAAACTATTAACAAGATCCTTTCGTATGTAAGAGCCTTTCAGAAGTCTATATGCCCCATCTACCATCACTAGCATTGCTTCTCTTGCCTCTTCACCTTTAATTCCAGGAACATTCAAATAAAAAACGGTTTCCTGATTGCGTTCCTGCTCAATGTCTTCTTTTATTTCAGTAGCTTTCTTTTTAGTAAAATCAATTATGCCTAGATTACTTAAAATAAAAATAATGTTTTCATTAAATTCCTTCATATCATCGCAATCTGAGAGTGGCAATCTTGAACCTGGGGGAGTATTTGCATTGACAGTTTCAATGGTAGTCTGATTTTCCTTGGCAATCTCATACAATTCCCTTTCGAGATATCTTACATGAGACTTTGTTAAATTAGCATCCTTGCTTATAAAAATTACAAAGTCACTCCACCAATCTTTATTTTTAAAGTGGTCGGAAATTCTTTTATTTACTTGATCTGCTTCACCTATATATATTTTCTTTTGAAAAGAATCTTCTATTTCCGAAATCAATACATAGATACCTGGTGCCGATAGTTCTTCAAAACTCTGCAGTGTCTGAACATGTTTTCTTTGCCCGATATAAGCTTTCCCCGTCCAATTGCTTAATTCTGCTGTTTTAAGATTTTTATAATTTTCACCCATTATGTAGAGTTTTATTGATTTTCCTCTCACGAAATTCCCTCCGTTTTATATCTTGTACCAACTTTATAGCTATCATTCACTTTCTTTTATTTTCATTTTAATAACTTGTATCATTCTCAAGCCATCGTTTGGGTACATGCTACGAATAGTGATGTACTAGACCACATCCATACTTAGAAATTCTCTTCAATTATCATACCATCAATAATATGGAATAAACCAACTACACCCCCATCAATATCCACACATCTTAAAAAATGAAAATTATTACCCGGGAAAAGATCATATAAAAAGTCATGATTTAAGCAGCCAGTTATGGAAATGTACAGTAAATGTATTCACATCCATGGCAGCTCTAATAAGGCTCATATATATATGAACACTCAAATGAACCTCTCCCGAATAATCTTATTTAATTTTACTTCTACATCTATCATTTTTTCGTTCTTTCCATAAAGCATTCCTTCAATTAATCACTCAGCAAAATATAGGGTTGATGATTTCAAAGTTTCTTCAAGATACTAAAAAATTTACTGTATCCCTGCTTTACCGTAAGAGTTCTCAATCGCTCGCTTGTAATTATTCCAGTCAAAATAAAACGGCCTCGTACCATAAAAATCAGGACGAAGGCCGCTTAACATAATGTATTTAAATAAACTCCCGTATTACACAACGGGTTGCGGTTCACTATTTAGACCTAGTGTCCGCGCTGTTGAAGTATGAATTTCCTTAATAAGTTCAGGGTTTTGCACAAGTGACACGCCATAAGAAGGAATCATTTCTTTTATTTTAGGCTCCCACTCTTTTATGTGCTGCGGGAAGCACTTTTGCATGACTTCCAACATGACTTGAACAGCCGTAGATGCACCCGGAGAAGCGCCAAGCAGCGCAGCGATCGAACCGTCTGCAGCACTGATCACTTCTGTACCAAACTGAAGCGTACCTTTGCCGCCATCAGTAGTATCTTTAATTACCTGAACACGCTGGCCTGCTATTACTAAATCCCAATCTTCACTTTTCGCGTCAGGGACAAATCCTCGTAAATCAGCCATACGCTGTTCCTTCGATAACATGACTTGCTGGATCAGGTACTTCGTCAATGGAACATTTTTAGCTCCTGCCGCTAGCATCGTTACGAGATTGTGTGGTTTTACGGAAGTTACGAGATCAAAGATAGATCCTGTTTTCAAGAACTTAGGCGAAAAGCCAGCAAACGGTCCAAAGAGCAATGCTTTCTTATTGTCGATGTATCTCGTGTCCAGATGCGGTACAGACATCGGAGGCGCACCAACTGGCGCTTTGCCATATACTTTTGCATGGTGCTGCTCAATAATCTCCGGGTTGTTACACGCCATAAATAGTCCACTTACCGGGAAGCCGCCGATACCTTTACCTTCGGGAACACCAGATTTTTGCAGCAAGTGCAAGCTTCCGCCCCCGCCTCCGATAAAGACGAACTTAGCCGTATGACGTTCCACCGTACCGCTATCGACATTTCGTACTTTCAAGTCCCACAAGCCGTCGCTCGTGCGTTTTATATCATCAACACTTTGCTTATATTCAATATTAACGTTCTTTGTTTTTAAATAATCAAGTAAGAGTCGCGTTAAAGCACCAAAGTTAACATCCGTTCCCGAATCAATCTTTGTTGCTGCTATCGGTTCATTAGATGTACGACCTTTCATAATAAGCGGAATCCATTTTTCCAGTGTTGCCGATTCATCGGAATATTCCATTCCCTGGAACAGGGGATTGTTTGACAGCGCTTCAAATCGATTTTTTAAAAACGCCACATTTTTTTCCCCCATTACTAAACTCATATGAGGCAATGGCATAATAAACTCTTGCGGGTTACGGATTAGATTGCTACTTACAAGATAAGACCAGAACTGCATAGAAACCTGGAACTGCTCATTAATTTTTACAGCTTTGCTAATGTCTACGGTTCCATCCGCTTTCTCGGAAGTGTAGTTAAGCTCGCATAGTGCTGCATGCCCTGTTCCTGCATTGTTCCATTCGTTAGAGCTTTCCTCACCTGCGTTTGCAAGTTTCTCAAAAACTGTAATGTTCCAGTCCGGTGCTAATTCTTTAAGCAATGTCCCCAATGTTGCACTCATGATTCCAGCACCAATTAAAATAACGTCTGTTTTCGTTTGTCTGTTACTCATTGTTTACCGTCCTTACACGCTAATATTTGTAGTTAAGTTGTAGGTTCTCTAGCTGCATGGGCTCTCACTATTATTTATAGAGTAAAATAATTACGATTATAGGCTATGAAAAATCCGGTAAATTGCAGTGATGACATACTGTTACAGTTAGGTAATGAGAAATTGTCAACAAACTCTAGGCATACACAAAAACCAAGGCCTGAACCCAATTTTGCACATGGGTAGTGGCTTTGGTTGGCTGTTTCAAGTGAAAAGCCGCCCTTCAAGTTCCTTAGTTGCGCTGTAATTCTTATTTTGGACATGAAAAATGATTCTCGAAAAATATGGTACCACCAGTCTTGATTCGCGAGCATCCCCAATATGCTACTCATCAACGACTTAAAAAAAGCAATCTTAACATCAAAAATCAACCTGAGCTCATCTGCTCAGGGGGATATGGAATGTCTAGACCCCCTTTTTAAACTATTGATACAAAGAAAGATGGACCCTCCTCAATTTGTTGAGAAATCAGAGAATTTGTCATTCATTGAGGATTACTATTATCATATCATATATATATCCAATTGTTAGTATTGATTTTCACATTATCGTAAAGATTTCTATGATTTTCGTCATTTTTGATACGCTTTTGCATTCATAACAAGTCGATAGGTGTAATCGTCACCTAATTTATACCTTCATAAGCAACTTACATACTTATTCATCCATATGTATTCAGTCCATTATTAAGTACAAAAAAAACGCCTTGTAAGGCGTCAAAGGGTTAACACCCATCTATAATTTCACGAATCTGCTTAATATGCCTTTGTTCATGTATGTACAATGACTTAACCCATTCCAATAGTGATAACTCTTTAAAAGCTGGGTGTATAAAATGTCTTCTACTCAGAACCGATGGATCTTCTAAGGAGTTTAATAATTCATGTAACTTCTGTCTTGAGCTGTTTAGTCTTTCCATGATTTCATGGTTTCCTAAACACTCATCCGTTGGTTTCACCATATCAGGCGCTTCAATTTTTTTACTTCTATCCAGCAGAACTTCGATTGGTTTACTTTCAACATATGAATCCTCATTGCTCTTTAACCCTCTTTTTATTGCTACGACATACAACTCTTCTACCGTAATGAGGTGCTGACCTATCTGACTAATACTCCAACCGGTTGAGTCTTTCCGTTTATGTAACTGCTCTTCCTTCAATCCATTGAATATTTCTAGTAATTCGCCTCTTGTTTCATCCAACTGTTGCATCATGTACTGGAGTTCCATGGACAACTTCCCTTCATATTCCTTAGAATTTTCCTTTCTTAATGGATAGATATTATACTTCATCTGATATGATTACTGCTATTTCTAGTATGAATGTATGAGCTCTACGATTTCCATTTGATTGGTTTCCATAGCCCTATCTAAAGGGCTTCCGTTGTATGATAACATTTTACCTTTAAACTTGACATGCGTTTTAAAATCAACTCCAAGATCTAGTAGCAGCTTAACGATATCCTTGTGTCCTAACCCACAAATCCAAAACAACAGCTCCGACTTGGGTGTTGTTTCTGTTTTATAATTCGCACCGTTCTCTACTAGATACTGAGCAATGCTAAGGTTGTTCCTCCAACAAGCCCATTTAAACGCTGTCGAGAAGAATTGCTTATCAATGCCATTCTCCACTAGTGTTTTCGTCGCTTCGAAATTTCCACCTTCTAAATTCGTTGTAAAGTCTAGAAGAGAACTTTTTTGACCGTCTACTTGATTGATATCAATGCCCTTAGATAATAATAGTTCAATTATCTTTTTATTTCCGTAAGCACATGCATAGTGAATGGGCTTCAAATTGTTTGGACCTTTGGACTGTACGTCTGCTCCTGCTTCAATTAAATAGTTAGATACATCATAGTGATTGTTAGCAACAGAAATGGATAGAGGTGATTGTCGTCCGACATCTTTAATCTCTTTATCTGCCCCCGCTTCAATCAGAAGTTTTACAATATCCAAATTTCCGTTTCTACATGTGATTTGCAAAGGGGTTCCCTGAATGGGATTCGAATAGTCACTAAGTTTCTTATTAAGCATATTTGGCTTTATCTTAGTTAATAGTTGTTTGACCAAATCTATATTTTGGTTATAGCAAGCAGCATGTAAGGTTTCATCAGTTATGACCTTTGACATTAACTTTCCCCCCTTTTACATCGTAAAATATAATTCAACAGCAATAACGATAATGATACGGCTGTTGAATTAAAAACACTATTTTTCAAGCTCACTAACTTCCCCATTACGGTATCCAACTATAACCTGTCTCGTCATGTTGACGAACAATCCGTTATCAACAACACCTGGTATCAAATTAAGCTTGTTATGCAATTCTTGTGGAGCATCAATATGGCTAAAATGACAGTCAACGATGTAATTGCCATTGTCCGTTACAAATGTCTTGTTGTCGACTTTCCTTAACCTCGCTTCACAGCCTAGATCGCGAAGCTTGTTTATCGTCACTTCATGCCCAAATTGAACGATCTCAACAGGCAAAGGGAACGTACCAAGACGCTTTACCACTTTACTTTCATCCACGATAACGATGAACTGCTTACTAGCTGCAGCCACTATCTTCTCTCGTAACAGCGCCCCTCCGCCACCTTTAATCAGATTAAACGCATGATCAACTTCATCCGCTCCATCAATCGTGATATCAATCTCATTTATTTCAGAAAAGGAAACCAACGGAATTCCAAGTTCCCGTGCAAGTTCATCAGACTGAACAGATGTAGCAATTGCTTTAATGCGTAGTCCTTCCTGCACTTTCAATCCTAATTTTTGAATGGCCCAATAGGCGGTTGAGCCAGTGCCCAAGCCAACGATCATATCATCTTGTATGTAATCCACTGCTCGTTCAGCAGCTCTTCGTTTTGCATCCATACGTACACCCACTTTTATTAATTTATCTGTACCCGTTACTTATTGGTTACTCCAAACGGTACATGAACAGAAGGGAATATTCTCGCCACTCCCTCAATATGGCTAACCTGATCGTCAAAGAAGATATGTGGTTTAAATATGCTCAGTACTCGCTTCTTTTCGATTCCCCCAAGGAAAAACGCCTCATCTACTCTAATATCCAGCTTTCTTAGCGTAGTAATGACTCTCTCGTGTGCTGGCGCATTCCTTGCGGTCGCAATTGCAATTCTGATCTTTGGTTTATAGGTTGGATCACTTTGGTTTTTTGCAATCTCTTTCTTTTGCAGGTTCGCTATCTCGGTGAAAAATCGCAACAAGGGACCAGCAGGCAAAGGTTCACCCGCTAGATCTCTTTCGTGGGAATGAAAGTTCTCTAATGCACCGCCTTGGAAAATGGATTCAGCAGAATCATCTGCAATAATGCCATCAAAATCAAACGCCAATCGCAGCTCCGTATCCTCTTCATCATCAACATAATTGGAAGGATAAATACAACCAGCAGGATAACCGCGTTCTACCGCCTCTTTAACATCCTCCGGATTACCAGACAAGAACAAACTAGCATTGAATGCTCCCATATATTCAAACGGATTATTTCCAGCAACAAATACAGCCCTACTAATCGATAATCCATAATGTTCAATAGATTTAAACACTCTTAACCCAGTATCAGGATCATTTCTAGATAACAACACAACCTCTACAAGCTGCTCTTGTGGAGTATTGATGCTTAATAGCCTTTTAATAAGTGGATAAGCAACACCCGTTGCAAACACTTCATTATCATGTTTTCTCTGATATTCCCTGTAAGCATCTTCCCCATTTTCTCTGAACACCCGATCAGACTCCGAAAGATCAAATAAAGCACTGGAAGCTACAGAAATGACAAACTTGCTTTCAATCTCGTATGGCATGTATCTCTATCCTTTCATTGCGCACAATTGCATGTAGTGTTAAAACCATGAAGATAATAAAGCAAAGACAGCAAATAATACCATGATCGTAATAAAGAAATATCCGAATACCCGTAGTGGTCTGGGAAGCGCTGAGAGTATCATTTTTTGCGGTTTACCTATGCCTTCAATACGCTGAGCATCTTCAAAAATTGACGTTGTACTCGAAGCAATGAGTTCCGAGTTATCTTCAGTACGCTGTGTCTCATGAATGTTTCGATCGTCCATGATATCACCTCAAAAGATTTTTACCATTTCACTTATGAAATACGCAGCAGGAACGAGCAGCAGCTGAGCTAAGATCGTTCCCACAAATCTAGAAGCCATTAGCATGACATAGATTCTGCCGATCTGTTCTTTATACTTCTCATCCTGACATGCCTTATCTGTAAGCAGGCCAATTTGCGGATCAATAAAAATAGTAAGCAAAATGGTTGCCATCCCGTTAATTAAGCCGGATGCCTGCGATGCCGAAGTACTCAACTCAGGCACTAAGTGAGCCGCATATAAGGATGCTAATACGCCTACGGAATATATACCTGTAACGAGTATGTTCAATACAATAAATCGTTTGGGTATCCCTAAGTAACGAAAGTTTGAAATGCGAAAAGACGGTTTTCGTACATAATGCTTCGCATTTTTCAACTGCCCAATAGTCACACTCGAAATCATCTTTGGAAGAGAACCTGCAAGTTGCAGTTTCAAGATTACTCTTTCCCAAATACGAGCGAACGTTGGAGAAAGCAATATCGCGAACAGTGTGCCAATAGATGCGGCAATAAGGATAATTCTAAGATATTCTAATACATCAAAAGAAGGTTCGATCTTGGCATAATCAATGAATTTGGCCGTCATCGGTGCTTGAACGAGATTGGCTGTTCTTGAAACTAACAGGATAATACCCGTTAATGATAGTGCGACTGCCAATTTATTGACCCTTATCCCAGCTAATCGCAGCGAATAGGATAGAGTTTCAAACATGTGTATGATCATCGTTAAAATAAATATAATAATTAGACTTTGTATCATTTTTATATCTCCGTGTAAAAAGAATCTAGTATTAGATTTTATAGTATTTAAGTGCTGCAGTTATAAACGAAATGACCCCACCTTAGATACCTCTTATCTTCGGCAGGGTCGTCTGTCGTCGGTTATCCGTATAGCCGCTATCACTATTGTACAATTAAAATATCAGAAGATGTAAGCACAGATTAGAAAATACACTGCAATGCACAGTTACAGTTTTCCTTGCTCAGCTTCCAATATGATTCTGTTTATACTTTTTATGATATTTCTTTCTATGCCTTTTCTTCATTGAACCATCTTCTTAACTGATTAATCTGAGCTTGATGATAGCGGCTGTGGTCTGCTATATGCCATAGGCCCCAGCGAATCGTCGCTTGCTTCTCATTGTCATGTCCAAAAGTGACCACTCTATCTAGATCAGCATCTGTTAAATGCGCACATGCATCTTTCAACATTTCCATTACACCATTATATTGTGAAATGAGCGTGCTCCAAGAAACTCCATCGATTATTGGAATTCTATTATTTTCATCAATCATGGGGCCATATTTCTCTTGTAAAGATTGCGGAAGTGGCTCCCCTTTTATTCTGTAGACCCAGTTGAGATCCACGTACATAAGATGTCTGATTAACTGAGCGGTACTATTAAAAATGTTGTTGAGTCCCTTGTAATCTACTTCTTCTTGCGACATGCCATCCGAGATTAGTTTGAGCCTTTGGCAATTTTCTTTAACAGCGGAATATAACATTCCCACGATAAGCGACATATTGGCTTCGCCTTTTAAATCTTTAAGCATACTACCTCCTCCTCGTTCTGACACATCCGAAGCGCTTCATTATTTCAGTTGAAAATGCAGCTCTGTTTTATAACCAACTCTTTCAAATCCACATTTCACATACATGTCTTTGGCCGTGTCTGAATGGTCCGTAATTAAATAAGCATGCGGCACACTTTGCTCATACGCGCTTTGCAGTAAATATTGAATAACCGCACTTCCATAACCTTTTCTTTGATGCTCTTCTAAAATATCGAAATCTTCTATCTTCGCTAAGTTCTCCAAAGTCATAAGTTCACAATTCCCAACTGCTATACCTGCAGCATAACAAACATATAAATCCAGCGGACTATTCGTCACCTGATAAACTTTGGATTTACGCTCAATTCTTCTTGTCGCGAACTCCAACCCCATAGATTCTTGACATGCTAATATATCTACCTTTTTACCATCTGCAATAATCTCATCCGTAATGGCTTTTTTCACAACAGAGTTCTTGTTTCCATCTATATTTCTAAAACCATCCGTTTTAATGTACATGTAATCATAAATAGAAACCTCAGGTTTGATAGGTAATTTTTCAAGCATTTTTATATCAGCATCAAAGTTCACTTCGATTCTTAAAAAATCCTTGTTTTGTTCTTGGCGTAATTTGATTTCATTTATAATGATTTCCGGTAAATCAGCACGGTTCTCTTTTATAAACGTATAATTATGGGAATACATATCAGGAATTTCATCATCCCAAAATCTAATAAGGTGTTCATCCTCATGATTTTTCGAAAATAATTTGGTGTATGCCATTTCAGCATTTATTAGTTGTGTTTTCATGTCTTGAGTATTTCTCGGTGGCTCAGTTGAATAATGTATATCCTTTTCCAAGTTATCACCTTCCTATCTTCTGATAATGAATGCTACATATTACAATCGGTGCATCTCTTCATTCAGCAGTACCATGTGAATATGGTCTTCCCAAGCACCGTTGATTTTCAAATACTTGCGAGCTATGCCCTCATGTTCAAATCCGAGTTTTTCAACTACTCCAATAGACGCCTTATTTCTAGGCATAATGTTGGCCTCAATTCGATGTAGCTGTAACTCTTGAAAAGCATATTTAATAACGACTCGCAAAGCTTCCGTCATGATTCCTTTCCCTAGCTCTCGCTCATCCAATCTGTAGCCTAAATGACAAGATTGAAAAGCCCCTCTCACAATGTTACTGAGCGCTATCGATCCAATAATCGCTTCATCCTTAAACAACCAAACTTTAAAAAGGCTGCCTTCTTGCATTTTTCTATATTCATCGTGAAGCAGTGATTCGTGATAGGCTATGCTGTAATAATCAGCATTTCGTTCGACTTCCCAGGGTTTCAGAAAGTCTTTATTCCTGATTACAAAATCTAATACTTCTTTAGAACTTATTTCGTCGATGACTTGCAACGATACATGATTTGCAAACCAAATAGGCTTCAACTCAATCCCCCTTAGGAATCATGTAGACTAATAACAATATTAAATTTTATTATCACCATGAACTTTTGTATGTAAAAAAACCCAGCCTTAGATAGTTCTTATCTTTGGACTGGGGCACTTGCCGACAGAGATTATTCCATTATTATACACTTATAAACCAAGAGCCGATAGCCACGCAGCGAAAATACGGTGTTAGGATGTCAGTATCTTCTTACGATTCTTCCTCAGCCCTATACTCTAAAATATCCGCAGGCTGACAGTCTAATGCCTTGCATATTGCCTCAAGCGTTGAAAATCGAATCGCTTTAGCCTTGCCATTTTTCAAGATAGACAGGTTAGCCATCGTTATGCCAACCTTCTCCGAAAGTTCGGTTACGCTCATCTTCCTTTTAGCCAGCATGACATCAATATTGATTATAATGGCCATGTTCATTCACCTCAGACTGTCAAATCATTTTCTAATTTTATATCGATGGCATCTTGTAAGAGCTTTTGAAGAACGGCAGCAAAGACTGCAATCACCGTTGAAGCAAATACAATTACCAGTCCTATTACAATGAGACCTGGAGCATCGTCCACTTCCGCAAAGAGATACAAGATTGGCAAGGCAGCCACAAACAAGATGCTAATTGTAATTGCACTGCATTTTATTTTCTTTAAAGCTAACACAGACCGTTCTGAAAAGGCTATATTCTGGTCAATATAGCTTAGCAGTCTTAATGCCTGAAATAGCGCGAAGAAAAAAGCTGCCGAGGTTGCATATACAACTATTAAAGCAGGATATTGCAAATAAGCCAACTCTTGATAATATGCTGCTGCTTTCATCGTTACCATAGGGAAGAAAACACATAAAGCAGCTATCGGCGCTCCCATAAGAAAAACAGCAATCTTCAAAAAGAGCGTTGAACCTCGTTTCATAAAAACACCTCACTTCATAATTATCCATATTGAATATAAACCAATATTTATCGTTTTGCAATAAATTTTTATTCCTAATGAATACATTATTATCGTTGATGGATGTTTATTCTAGATGAAAATAAAAAAACATTCCTCCGTACAGAGAAATGCTCCCATTTTGATGAAATTTTTCACTACGTACACCTGCTTCATATGTATCTCTTCAGGCTTTTGCATAACCTTTTGTCATTCGCGCATCTACTAATCCTCATTCAACACTTATTGTACTTAGATCATCCCATCCTAATGCCACTTCGATTAATGTTTCTCCCCCGATTGTGATTTCTTTTTGGGCTATATATTGCCCTCCCATTCTCTTATAAAATTCAAGTGATGGATTAGCTTCAAGCACCCAGACCATCATTGAATGATAATGGTCTGATCTTAATTTCTCTACGAGTTTATGAAAAAGTAATTTACCATGTCCGCGTCTCTGGATTTCCTTTAACAAATAAAAAGAATAAATTTCCGCATCATAGTCCAATTCAGCCTCTCTACTCTTTCCACCATCTATAAATCCCATGACCATTCCTTCCATTTCGATTACATAAATGGTTTCATCCTGATGCAGATTCTCAAAAATCCATTCCCACTTCTTCTTCCGTCCTTCAATCGATAAGTTGGATAGAACTTCGTCTGAAATAATTCCTTGATAGGATGCCTTCCAACTATTCACGTGCAACACTGCTAATCCTTCTGCATCCTGAGGAGATGCAATTCTAACATTCATCATTAGATAGGTTCCCCTTCCTCGCATTGTAACTGTGGCCACCAGCATTGAAAAACGAAACATAATCAAACTCATCTAAATACCTTTTCGTACTGAACTTGCTCCTGTAGGTAAGTAACTTACCGTCGAAGTACGTCTCATCATAAAAAGTGAGCGGAAATGAGGATTTGCAGCTAGGCTCAACACCGTTTGTAAGAATGACTTTATTCGCGTACTTAATGTTATCAAATTGTTCTAAGTCATCCTGAGTATAATGGAGAACTCCATCCATAATGATAAAAATATTATGCAAATCTATACGTTTCGTGCGCTCCTCCCACTTTCCTTTTGCCTCCTCAAAGGATGCAAAATGCATAAAGTATAGTTTTACCTCTCCAAACTCATTTCGCAATACGCCAACAGGAAAGTTTTCCTCCGTATTCGTATCTTCAAGCAATTCGGTCTTCAAATATTCTTCTAAATAAGTTACATATTTAATAAATTCGTCATGTTCAAAATACAAATTGATCGTCGGTGAGTTAAAGGGCAATCCTAAATCATGATAGATAATGCCTCCTACACAGTTGTTAGAAATAATGGTAGGCGTTTTGTTAATTAATCTTCCACGCTTTCTACTGCATGCTATCTTTCGAATACGGTTCATGCATTTATTACGTATACCTTGAATAAATCTATGGAATGGTCGCAATAGCATCTATCCAACCTCCTCAAAGGTACAAATACACTTCCAAACTGTCTCCTAGTGATTGTCTTCTACAACACTACTTCATTTAGAAATGAATAATAAAAGACCAAGTGCGCTAACACTTGGTCCGTATAGATGAGTGGGCTAGATAATCCCTTCTTAGATAGTTAATATTCGATTGAGTTATATTTTACCATCATGAAATTTACAGTACAAGCATCCCTATCGTATTTGGCTTTTTTGTTATGTCTTGTAAACTACAAAAGAGCCCTCTCATGCATCAAGAAAAAAATCTACTTTTCTTTTATGGACTGCGCTGTAAAATGGTAAAACGCTTCAGCATCCTCACTGGTATCAAAACCAGCCTGCGCCATCTTGTCATTGCCTCCACCTTTACCGCGATAATCAGCCAGATGCTGCTTAAAGAACGCACCGCAAGCGAATCCGCTCGCTCCACCTTGGGCAAGGAGCACCTTACGATCCGCGGTGGAAAAGAAGAGTACAATAACTTCAGCTTGCTTGGTGAACTTATCCGCTAGGTTCTGCATGTCTTTAACTGATTTATCTGCAAATACATGCTGAATAAGATTACCCTGGCGATCTGCCAACAACTTCTCAGCCAAGTAAGCATCATTTTCGGCCTTCACAGCGTTCAATTCCGCTTGGAGCTGCTTCTGCTCTTGGTCCAATTTTGCAATCCGATCCAGAATCTCATCCTTTGCAACTTTGAATCGGGATGACAAACTGCTGACAATCTCCATTCCAGCATTAAATTCGTTCAACGCGCGATAACCGCATTTAAAATGTAGCCGTATATTCCCCTTCTGCTTCTCTACTTTTAGCAGCTTAATGATGCCGATTTCACCCGTTGCGGAGACATGGGTACCACCACAGGCATTGTATTCAATGCCATCGATTTCAACGATGCGGATATCTTGTGTTACCTTCGGCTGCTTAACTAGTGGCAAGGTAGCGGCCTGCTCCTGATTCACAAAATAATTTGTTATCTTGCGATTCAGGTAAATCTGATCATTTACTTCCAGTTCAAGCATCATTAGCTGATCCTGAGGCAAATCAGGTCGAGCAATATCAATCGCAGCGTAATCCTCACCTAAATGAACACTGAGCGTCTCCGCCTGGCATACTTCCAGACACATAGCTGACAGCAAATGCTGCCCACTATGCTGCTGCATATAATCGAACCTTCTATCCCATTTCAATCGACAGTCTACCTCTTCACCCTCAGGCAGACGTTCGACTTTATGCAAGATCTCTTCTTCCTCATTTACGACATCAAGAACCGAAATATTATCGATCCACCCTAGGTCACAGGTTTGTCCTCCACCATGAGGATAAAAAGCCGTCTCTTCCAATACCAAATAAGTTCCGTCAGCTCGCTCCAATTTGCGTGCAATTCGTGTCCGCCACTCACGGATATAAGCAGATTCATAATATAACTTCTTCGTCATATTCCAGTCCTCACTATTCCTAAATTACATCTACTTTACTATAAATTGCCCCCATTGTTCCACATCTTGTAGTTACGGTACATCTACAATTACTTTCGTATGTGGCAGAACATTCACAGTAACCGTTTGCTCTTCAAAAAAATCAAGCGATATTAGCGAACTATAGTACTGTTTGTAACCAGTACACGAACATGTAATTTCCAACATTTCTAGGGCTATGTTCAAATGCCAGTCATATGTTGTTATTTCTTCTTTTTTTCCAGTACAAACTTACGTTGGATTTCTTCTAAGAAGTGTTGGACCGCTGGTGCCAAGTAGCGATTTTTCATAAACATTAAATAAACGGTACGTTCTAACGCAGGTGAGTCTATCGTTTTTCTGACAATGGATGGATCTCTCGGTTCAACTAAATAATTTTCAGGCATAATGACAATCCCAAGATTTTCTCTAACCAATGTCAAAGCAGTTTCGAAGCGTTCGATTTCAAATTTGATGTTTGGAGATACTTGCTCAAGGGCAAAGGCTCCTAAAATATCTTCCCTCGTCTGGAATCCTTCCATGCTAATAATGAAAGATTCCTTTTCCAACTCTTTTAATGTTATGGATTTCTTTCGGGATAGAGGATGATCCCTATGCAGCACAAGGACTAATTTTTCATGATATAAAGGGATTGATTCAATATCATCTTCATGGATGCACTGATTCGTAATGATGAGATGGGTCTGGTATTTCCGTAATGACTCGACTACGGCCTTTCTGCTCAGCACTTCAAATAGTTTAATATGAATCGAAGGAAAGCGGTCTTGATATTCACGGATCACTTGAGGAACCCACTGTCTTACCGACTCGATCATGCCAATCACGAGTTCCCCACTTCCAGTCAGCTTTACTTCTTTCATCTCTTTTTTCAAAATATTCATTTGAGAAAGCAGTGGAATCGATTTTTGATATAAAACATTGCCAGCGTCCGTCAGTTCGATTTTTCTTGTACTTCGCTCAAATAACGGCGATCCTACCTCATGTTCTAAATTTTTAATCGCATTACTTAGAGAAGGCTGTGATATATGCAGCTTTTGTGCAGCTTTGGAGTAGCTTAGTTGATCGGCAACCGTTACAAAATAATGTAATTGTTTAATATCCAAAATGCTCCTCCCTTCACTATTTATAACTAAAAGCTATTAATTTATTTGTATTATATATTTAAAATTATAAGAATGTCATCATATAATGGACAAAATACGCAGAAAGGGTGGGGACATTGCGAAACCATGTTGAAGCCGAAGTATGGACTGGCAGAACGGATCATACGGAAAGAAGAAGCAGCTTCCGTTATCATCAAATCGTGGAACCAATGGAGTTAAACACACCATGGGAGACCTTCTCTACCAACACTTGCGCCATTATCGGTTTTGAATGCGAGGAAGGCGTTCGGCGCAATCAAGGGAGATTAGGCGCGGCGAATGCTCCGAATGCACTCAGACAAGCGCTCGCAAGCATACCTTGGAGAGCAGCGAAGGGTCATCGCCTTGTCGATGCGGGGAATGTGACTTGTTCCAATAACAAGCTCGAAAAAGCCCAAGAAGCATTGGGCAATGCCATCTCTTACCTCTACTCCAAATCGACTACTCCCATTATTTTAGGAGGAGGACATGAGACGCTGTACGGACATTATTTAGGCGTTCGCAAGCATATTGGACAAGATGCTTCACTCGGAATTATTAACATTGACGCCCATTTCGACTTACGTCCCTACGACAATCAACCTTCATCAGGAACGATGTTCCGACAAATATTAGAGCAAGATCACAACAGCCGCTATTTTGTGCTTGGCATTCAACGTTTCGGAAATACACAGGAACTGTTCGACACAGCGGACGAGCTCGGTGCCTGCTATATACTAGAAGAAGAGATGCATCATGGACAAATGCAAGACATTATTTCATCCTTACATGATTTCATTGCACAACAGGATTATGTCATGCTCACCCTTTGTACCGATGTTATCAATGCGGCATTTGCACCGGGAGTCAGCGCTTCGTCTCCATTCGGATTAACACCGATGGTTGTTAGAGACCTGATCCGTACTGTTGCCACTCATAAGAAAACGCTTTCTTTTGACATTTGCGAGGTGAATCCGACTCTCGACGAGAACGGCAGAACGATAAAGCTAGGTGCATACTTAACAAATGAAGCCATTATCGCATTTATGGGGAGGAACAATGATGACGCTGGCACTTAATCAAGTGAATACGATATTTTTGGCCGTAGCCCTGCTCGTACTAGGAACCTTCTTGGTCAGAAAATCGGGAGTACTGCAAAAATTTTGTATTCCGGCACCCGTTGTCGGTGGACTGCTGTTTGCCACCTTGGCTACGATACTGAAAGCGACAGGTCTATTGGAAATTACATTGGATACATCGCTCCAAAGTCTATTCATGCTCACGTTCTTCACCACAGTAGGATTGGGAGCAAGCTTTCAACTTATTAAATTAGGCGGCAAGCTGCTCGTCATTTACTGGCTTGCTTGCGGATTCCTAGCTTTGGCACAAAACGCGATTGGTGTTTCTCTCGCCTCTTTATTCGGCCTGCATCCGCTAATTGGAATGATGGCAGGAGCCGTATCTATGGAAGGTGGACATGGAGCGGCAACCGCATTTGGACAAACGATTGAAGCTATGGGAATCCCCTCTGCATTGTCCATCGGGATTGCGGCAGCTACCTTTGGCCTTATCGCAGGTGGGCTAGTCGGCGGACCAACCGTAAAATACTTAATAACCAAATACAATCTGAAGCCGACGGAGACAAAGGAAGAAGAAACAAACGTAGAAGAAAAAGTACTGCCGATAACAACAAATAACTTCTTCATCCAAGTACTGATCATTACATTTTGTATGGCGTTAGGGACATATTTGGGAGGATTGTTCACGTCAGCGACAGGCTTTGTCCTTCCCGGATATGTGGGAGCCATGTTCGTCGCCGTTATCGTCCGTAACATTATAGACAAGTTAAACCCAAGTACCATCGACATGAAGAGCATCAACCTGATAAGTGACGTTACTCTTGGCCTATTCCTATCCATGGCGCTCATGAGCATCAAGCTATGGGAAGTGGCCGATCTTGCCCTTCCGATTTTCGCCATCGTGCTGGTACAAGTTATCTTTATCGTACTATTCGGCATTTCCATCTTGTTCAGAATGCTGGGCAAAGACTATGACGCCGCCGTAATGGTTGCCGGATTTACAGGGCATGGCCTTGGTGCCACGCCAAATGCAATGGCAAATATGGCAGCGGTAACGGAACGCTTCGGACCTTCCCGCAAAGCGTACCTGATCGTGCCTATCGTAGGCGCATTTCTTATCGACGTGTTCGCCATGCCTATCATTATTACGACATTGAATTTATTTAAGTAGTATGTTTAATAGAGTTTATTAAACATAGCAAACAAACCTCCAACCACAATGTGGAATTGGAGGTTTGTTTATTTCCGCAAATATCATAACGTTCTTGATTCACGATGCCCAACAAAGTTGGATGTCTCCGCTGATATTATCCTCTGCTAAGACTACTCGCGGATCACGGACGAATACCCGCTACGTGAATGTCGTGTTATGCGACTCGCTTTCCTTTTCGATTACCCCACAATATCACTCCAAAATTCTATTTTTTTTATCTTGCTATAATTAATGTCCTTATGTTCTTTGTCATTAAACTCAACTTTAAAATATTCATCAAGATTCTCACCATAATAAATTATATCTGTTTGATATACGGAAAATATCGGATTTCCCTCTTCATTTGGATGTGAAGAAATATATCTGTGCGAATAGATAGGAATTAATTTGGGCACTTTTTTATACTCTTCGATACATAATTCCTTCGCCTTTTCTATTTCTATTGGCTTGCTCCCCCATAAATCAAACCAAAATTCATTATGTTCAACATCAAATAGCATTCCTTCTAGTGGCCAGTTCAACATTTCTAAAATTCTATTTGTGTTATGCTCTGAGAAATCTCTCCAATTTGGAAACCGTTCACCGACTGGAAGTGCATTATGTAACATTTCACGCAAATCAACTGGAAAAATGATTTTGTAAATATCTTCGATTCGTATTATTTCTTCTGAGGTTAGTCCTGCCTCAAACTTTATTCCGTGTCCTTTGAGTCTTGATATAGTGTTTTTCATATTTCTTTTGATACTCCTTTAAAGCATGTCGTCTGACATTCCTGTATTTAAGACGTCCGACGAAGTCGGATGTGGTCGCTGCTCCAACTTCTCGGCTAAATACTCTTGCGGGCCTTGGGGAAATTGATCGATGCGTGAATATATTGTTATATGACGTTCTTCTCCGAATTACTATAGACATCTCGATGACTTTATGATCCTTGTTAACAGCTCTCTTATATCTTTATTGGCTCTATCTCTTTCAGTTTCCATCCACTCCACCTTTTCTTGCTATATGAGATATAATACTTTTCATTTCTGTTAATTAGTTTTGTTATTATTTTTGGTATCTCTATGTCTTTTTCTATTCCACTTGAGTTTTCAACTAAAATTGATTCATGATTGATTTCTTTTATTCTAACGACTTCTACTGCAGATTTTGTTTCCGATGCCCAAACTATTGCGACAAAAACTACTACACTCCCTAATAATGAAATTAATAGATTCTTCAACGTTTTTCTCCCTATCTCACTGCGATTTTAATTGCTTTACTAAAATCTCATCTGTTACTGCTTCCCGCTTTTAATGACTCAGTACCTATACAAAACTTCACCGTTTAGCTACAGTCGATGCAATTAGAGCGTCGGAGATTTAACTGCACTTGTTATTACTCCACATTTGCAAGAATCTCATATAACGTTTCGTATATTCATGACGCCCAACATAGTCAGATGTGTCCACAGCAACCACTTCTTCGAAGTCACTTCTCGAACCTAGGGCGAATGCCCGACGCGAGAATACTATGTCAGGTATGTGTGCATGTAATACTTACAAAAAGTTTATTGTTCCACTAGGAGTTACTCTAAAACACTCGTTTTCTATATCCAATTCTTCAGTTAATATTACTTCTTTATTAATTTGTTTCGATATATCTTTCATGAACTCTATCAGTGAATCAACTGCATCTTCAGTTTGAATCTGCTCTGGCACAATATCAAATTCAATTTGATCTGCATCGTAGAAATATCCAGATACAGAAATGCCTTTATAATCTATTGAAATGTTAAGTGAATAGTCTTGTCTAAGTTTCATTAATTGATTAATTGCCCTTTCGTTCACGAGTTCTCCGTCTTTCGTGATTTTGTACTGGATATTATTCTTATCAAGATATTCAAATATTGATTCCCAATCTAATTGGCTTGCATGCATTATATAAATATCTCGAAGACTTCCATCTTCATAAAAATATTCTTTAATCATCTTTTGTTTCTTCATTATTAATCTCACTTTCAGCGCATTTCCTATAACGTTCTTGTAATCACGTGTCCTGCGTATGTAGAGTGTGTCCACAGTTCCAAAGCTGCGCCTAGGACCAAGGGCAATTTCCCAATGCGGGAATAGTGCTATGTAATGTCGACGACCTTCTCGAATATCTTAAATCCCCAATATTGATATATAATCATTTTCTTTTAGCTTTTCATTAATCCATGTTTTGAATTCCAATATTAATTCTTTTAAACTTTCGAGATTATCTTCGTATTCCTTTATAAAGTCTTCTTCACTACATTCAAAAAAAAATCCTATATGGGATTTTAATAATTCAATGCTAGGTTGTTTTTCTAATAGAAGATTAACCTCATCTAATCTTGTCAAAATCTTTATCCAGATCTCTTTTGAGATCTCATTAAATGCATAATGATCATATCCTTCAAATTCCTTCTCAATAGATAATTCAAGTAATGAAAAATCTTCTTCAGTGAAAAAATAGACCTGTCATTCCAGCATTCACCTCCCCAGGTAGAACTTCTATGTAACAGCTTCCTTCAAGTTCTTTTATATCTTTTATAATCATCATGGTTTAATTCCCTCATTACATATTCTCGTCGATTTCACCTAGCGCTCTTGTATTCACGACATCTGACTGAGTCGGATATGGCCATTGATACTTCTCCCCTGCTAATCACTTTTCTCGGACCAGGGGTCATCAGACTCCGTGCTTGAATATTAGGTTAGGTGAAGTATGTCCTTCATGAAACTAACAAATTGCTTTCTAAAAATCTTTTATATAAAGTTCTAATAACTTTATATTCAGTTTCTCAAATTGATCAAGCAATTCTTCTTTATTTCTCGAATATTTACTTTGAAGGTGAAATCTAGAACATGTATATAACAACATCCCTACAATATCCTTGTTGACTACTTGTTCTTTTTCAATTTGTTTTTTATAAATATCAAGCTGCTTATGTAGTTTTCCTATTGAATCTAAATCAACAATTGCCTTGCCATCCCCCGCCTGATTCCCACGTATATTTATAACTATTATTTTTAATGTCGCAGCGATTTGTTGTTCAATATCCGTAAATTGATTCTTCAATGTATCACCACTTTTTATGTATTTCTACATATTTTCTTGTATTTACGACGTATGTCGGATGTGTCAGTAGCGCTTTCTTCTAGGACCAAGGGCGAATACCCGATGCGTGAAATAGGATGTCGCTACCTTCTCCAAGCTTCAATCAGAACTATTCTTCTTTCAAATACCAATTAATATAAGTTGATTCAGTACATTGAATATTGTCCCATTTAAATCTGTCTACAATTTCTTTAGGATCAATATCGTTTAATAACAACAATGTAATGAAGGAATCATATACACTCATGAATGCAATTCGATTTGAGTCATCAGTAATGATAACTTCTTTAGTTGCTAACTCACAAAAACTTATTGGTTCAATTGTGGTTAAATCTACATCTCCATCAGTATCGAAGATTGGATCTGAATATTGGACCTTAGAAATTCCAAACGAAAGATATAACTCTATAATATCCTTGATGATGAAATGAGAGATCTTATCTTCATTAGGGAAAAACAAGTCATTATCATAATCAAGTTTCATGAGCAATTTATCTGCCAAATTTCTTCGAGAATATGAAGAGTTTAGTGCAGCGATACACGTCTTCAATGCTAAAGCTAATTCGCAATTATCATTCAGCTCACTTTGACTGACAATATCGCTCCAATTTATCGGTGAACCATGTTCTATTATCTCAGCATCTTCTGGGTATATATGTTCAAATTTATTTATCTTTTTACTTGCTTTCCATCCCATGGGCATTTGTATGAATGGATTTAAAATTATTATTGCTGAATTGAACTTTCCCTGTAGCTGTTCAAGTATTGGCGAACTATCATTGAGCCAGATATAGTTCATCTATTTATAGCTCCTTATCATTCAATGTATTGCAATGATTTCCTATAACGTTATGATATTCAACAAACGCCCCAGCCTAAGAATAAGAGATATCTAAGGCTGGGGCATTTGTTGTCAGGTCCCCCTCCATGACTATACATCTGGACAACTGAGGAGTGATCGCCCTGAAGCGCAAACGCTATGTTATAGAACGTTCATTCCTTACTAGAAATTTCTACATGTAATCATTAATTATGGAACATAATTATAACTCTGAAATTGGACGGGTCTTCTCTATGTACTAATCTCTCCAGCGCCTGCAAAAATTCTTCCCCACTTTCACGATAATCAACAACATCAATGACTAATTCGTTATCCATTGTGTAATCCTCATATTCTATCTTTTGATCCCAATTAAACTTGAAGATTTCATCAAACGTAAACCAAGTACATGTATGAGATTCTCCACATTCAAACTCTTGTCTTATCTGTTCAGAAACATCATTTGGCAACCCTTTGGGATCACTAATATATGGAATACTGATGTAAGTGTTTCTTTGATTAGCCAGTATTGCATGGAGATCATATCCTCCACCCTTATAAACCAAATCACCCCAATCTATATACCACAACGACTCTTTTCTTTCAGGATACAACACTGCATATTCGTTCTTCTTCCAATTATCTATTGAGGTCCAGACTCCATTTTGTTTTAACATATTGTCACTTCGAAAAATCTTCTTCTCGACGTAGCATAGCATTATTGTCCCCATACTATCTCCTTTTAGAGGATTACATGAATTTCCGATAACATTCTTCTATTTGCGACGTCCGATGTAGTCGGATATGTCCACAGCTCTAGCTTCTCTACTGGTTGCTTATGCGGAACGAGGGCGAATGCCCGATGCGTGAATGCCCGATGCGTGAATGGGCTGTTATCAGAAGTACTTGACATGTTGAATTCACTAATCAAGTCTGTATTGTTAATTACTTTTTGTTACTCCACTATCGATATTAATTTAAAATGTTCTACTACGATTATTGTTTCTTCTGTTAAACTTAAACCTTCATTTAGCATAGGCTGCTCCCAGCAAAAATTGTGGTTTTTATAAAACTCTTGTATAGAAGAACAATTCTCGCCCTGAGCAATTCTATCATCAACTAGACCATAAGGAATCTCATAGTTTTCTGTAATCTCTATTGTACATCTATGATTTCCTCTTCCATCGAATACTGCAACTAAATCGCCAATAACAGTTGGCTCTTCTTCTGGATTATCATAGTACCAGATCCTCGGTGTGCAAGTAACTGTTTTCAGCCCTGAAATCACCTCTTTTAAAAGTCCATCATCGTTCTCGTCACTACCCCAAAATATTATCTTTTTCATTTATCTCACCTCATAAGACGAGTTCAATTTTTTACTTAGATTAAAATTAATGACTTTATTTTATTGTGCGTAGTATGAATTAGTTCAAGTATTTCTATAACGTTCTTGTATCTATGAACCCGAAAGGTTTAAGGGAGTATCAACGACCGGGTTTAACGGACTTAGCCTCGCAGGGTTATGAGCTGATTTAGCTTCTTAGCTTTCCTCTTATTGCGAACCAAAGAGAAGCCCGCAACGTAGATAGGGTATTATATGAAGTTACAGCCTTCTTTAAATAAACTCTCAAATTTAATCCTTACTTTTGTTTATTACTTCGTTTGCTTTATTCAATACATCATTCCAGTTATGTTCTTCTGATAAAATAAATTCTTCATTTTCAATTTTTGTTATGAGATCTTCATATTCCTTTTGATTTAATATTATCTGCTCACTATCGATTTCTACATTTACAGGTTGATTCTCTAAAAGTTGAGATATTTGAGTTCGCATCTCAAGGCCAAATGATTTAAAGTTCTGTATTAATTCATTAACAAAGTCATTATAATTACAACTAAATTCTCCACTTTGGCTTTCCCAAATTGGCATACCATTCTCATGTTTATACTCGGCAAACCAATACACATACAATTGATCATTGTTTCTTATTAGAAACAAGTCAGGACCACCTGCAAGGTAACCAAAGTCCAATCTTCTAGAGTTAAGCCAATCACAGCTACTGCGTACACTTCATCATATTGTTCATCAGTTTCATCCCAAGAACATTCTAACCAGCTCTTTAATGCATTTTTAAACATCCCTAGTTTATCAATTGAATTGATTCTTTCAAAAACTTCATTCTGCACTGAATACTTTACATATCCGAGAACATCACAAATATCTCGGAATATGCGAGCAAAATAATAATCCACGTGCAAGTAATTTTCATCAAGATTCCATTCATTAATAATCTGTTTATTGTATTTAGGAAACTCAACTCCAGCAAAATTAAACCAATAATATGAATCAGTTAGAGCAAACCAATGTAACGTTAAGTTGTTTTCATTACTCCAAGGTCTAATTTCATTAATATCTCTCAATTTATAATGAATCAAAAGGCCACTCCCGCTCTTTTTGATCTTGCTTCAATTTCTTTTGACATATTTGTATCTACAACCCGAGAGGCTTAAGGGAGCGAACATGATTGGACCCAATGGAATTAGCTTCGCAGGGTTGTGAGCTGAATTAACTTCTCCGCCTACCACATCTAGCGAACCACGGACAGCCAAAAGACCCGCAGCGTAGATACTTTCTTAGGAAAAGGTCATGCCTTCTTTGAGATACTTAGGCTTCGTCTTTAATTGTTTGTATAGTTATAGGGTTTCCGATAACTCTTATTCCTGTATTAATATCTCTAATATGCCACGATTCTTCGTCACAAGGATCTGATACAAATGTTCTAATAATACCTTCGTCCATCTCTATATGTAAGTCATTTGTTATAGGTTCTATTGTCAATTTATTTATTGCTTTCCCATATAGTTGTTTAAAATGTCCGGCTATTTTTTCGTGTTCTGTTTCATCTTCTGTTTGAGCTGCTCTTGATCCAGTAATTACTTCTACACTATTTCTAAAATGCCATGTCGGTTCTAACCAGATGCTATATCCTTTTTTAAGATTCCCTGGTTTACAATCACAATATATTATCAGGAAATTTCCAGCTAAACGAACAAATCAAGCCGTTCGATTCAGCATCGAGTCTAACAGATTTTGAATCTCCTCTGACATAATCTTATCTCCTTCTTTAATCCATAACGCATACTTTCACCTAACGTTCTCGTATTCACGACGTCCGACGAATATCAGATGTGTCCGGCTGATTACACTTCCTCGACATTACCTTCTGCTGGACCGAGGGCCGAATGGCCCGATGCATGAATATGATGTTAGGCGAAGTTCATCTCCCCCAGAGTTGTCTATCATAAAAATCTAAACAGAGGGACCACCCTGTTAGTTGGAAATTCTTTGTGTATTGTCTTCTTTCGTAGTAATCAATATGTTCATGTGCATGATATCCCGGATGCTGTAGATATAAAATTCTTCCTTCATTTTTTATTGAATTTGCATCATTTGAAATATTTTCAAACACTTCTTGACTACCTATTAAGAATAAGGTTTCATAATTCTCCCTAATATCTAAATAGTCTTTATGTTCACGGTACCAGTACTTCGCTAGATTACTTTTTCTATCGATGTTTTTGTTAAAGTCATATTGTTCTATTTTAAAGTCCTTTGTCTTTCTAATTAGATTTCTAATTTCTTTCCAATCATTTGTTTTAAACTGGATAGAATGATGTAGTAAAACAAGATCATTTCCTTTATCTTCAATTGACCATCTGTCCAACAAATAATAATCAGTTACTTCAGTACTTCTAGTATTAAAATAAACGAGACTGTCTTTCGTTATTGATGACAGTAAAAACATATTTTCAAGTGTATGTAAACTAGTCTCATTGCCTAATATTATTCCACCTTGTGTATTGGTTTTAAGAACATACATATCCTGTACTGGTTCCGCCGTTGTAATTACTTTATAAATTTTCTTGCCAAGAGTTATTTCATACTTTTTTATAGTAATTGTCATTTTACTTTTTACGTCCTTTAGATGAATTTCGCCTAACGTTCTTGTATCTGAGGCCCGAAAGGCTTAAAGGAGCGGAGTGATTGGGTGGCTTCTCCACTTATCCTTGCGGGGTTGTCTGCTGAATCCGCATCCCCGAATATTCTTCATACAGACCAAGGGGCTTGACCCCCGCGCGTAGATACGGTGTTAGATGAAGTTCTACTCTTCTTCGATTATTCTGATAAATTCTTTATATGATCTTTCGAATTTCTTTAATTCTTCTAGTGTTGAATCAATTACATCTTCCTTACTTCCGTAAATTCCTTGAGAGGCTAAATAAAATCGATCGTTTATTATATCAAGTAAGTATAATAATTCTTCATCTTCTCCTATGGCATTTCCTTGTGTGTACAAACTAGATAAAAAAGTAAAAAGTTCATCTTCATTAATATCATTGTTTATATATTTGGTTCTGATGTCATAAAGTATTATTGATAACGGTGTTATAAGTTCAAATTGGTTATATATTTTTTTAAGAATTGAAAGCATTTCCTCAAGGCTTTTATCCCTTGATAAGGATAGTTCGACGAATTCATAGGGTACTTTGAAATTCTCAATACAATTGTCTGCCCACGTAATGACTTGATCTCTATTAATAAATCCGATGGCTAGCCCGAGATAGTAATAGCTAGCGATAGTTGTTATATTATTTTTCTTCATTTGAACTCAACATCCTTAGTAGAACTTCATCTAACGTTCCAGTATTTACTACGTCCGACGGAGTCGGATGTGTCCGGTGCCTCCACTTCCCTGCCCAATGCCTCTCCCGGACCAAGGGCATATGCCGATGCCTGAATGAATTGTTATACGAAGTCTTTGTCCTCTTGAACTGCTACCAAGCTAATCGAATATTTAATGACAATAGAATAACACCAAAACAGGAATTCCTTTTTCGCTTTCCCAAAGCTCAACAAAAAAGCAATATCCATTAGGAAAATCATCTAAATACGCTTCATCGTCAAGGTTTATATTATTTTTGTACTTTGTATTCCAATCAGCCTTAAAATCATTTATCGATAAACACTCTAATTCGCATTTTTGCCCTGTTTGATAGTTACAGATAAATATTTCTTCTACCTCACCATTAAAAATCATTTGTTCAAGTTCCTGTAACGAAGGATAATCAGCGTAAATTTTACTTGAAACTATTAATTCATCGTTATAAATCCGTTTTTTTTCTTTGTCAATGAAAAAACCTTTTCTTATCACACAGATCAATCCTTTTGTTTTTGTTCAAATAAGAATGAATATAAGTAGAAATTCCTTGATATTATGTTTTGTATTTTCATTACTTTGGTAAGCAGAAACTAAGAAAGGTAATTATAAAGGTACTTGGTTGCTACAACTTAATTCGTCTTAAAATTTATACGCTCTCAAAGATTTCATCTAACGTTCTTGTATTCACGACGTCCCACCACCTTAAGCCCAAGGGCGGACGCGATGCGGTTAGGTGGTGTGTCCGGCTGAATCCGTTTTCTGTCCTCAAAACTGCTGCCGGACCGAGGGCGTAGCCCGAAGCATGAATATATTGTTATCGGATGTTTCATTCTTCTAACAAGAACAATCTCATAATTTTATTGTCCAACTTTTCTTCCAAAGACTCCTCTAGGAGTTTACGACTTGGACCAACGCCTATTTCGTCCATGATTTTTTTAATATCATCTCTAAATTGGTCTTCTATAATTGCAGGTGATATGTATCTACTATTAGTTTCGTTGATCTGTATTTCTTTGCCGTTTCTCGTAATTAATATCGCCTCAAACTCATGATTTCCCCAAATATTAATGTAGGCTCCAAACCGGTATCTGAGCGGCTTGAGATAACATAGTAGGCAGCTTCTTTCGCCCTTCGATAGTACGAACTCTACTTAGCCAACGTGCCAAAGGGCGCACCCTAATCCATAGGTATCCTTCCCTATGCCCTACAACATTTAGGTAATCTTTCACATATGTATTCGACATACACTCCCAATATCCCCCTCAATTTCCGTTATAAGAACGCAAAAAAGAGACAACAGAAATTCTCTGTTGTCTCTGATGTTGGAATTCTATTGATTATTATCTATTATCCCCGCTCATCTGGAATGCTCGGTTCTGGCGGGTACACAGGCGGATCAGGATATTTCACACTGTTTGAACTACTGGACGATCCATAAGAGGAACTATAGGAACCTTTCGATGAATCACTGCTCGACGAACTGCTTGATTCAGAACCGTATTCCATTCCCGCAGGCTCAAAGGATTTAATAGATTCCAACTCTTCCTTATAGTCAGCTACATCCCAAGAATAATCCGTTTTACGAGGCGCTGCCGCAGTTCCAACCGCTCCTGCGCCTGCGCCAACACCTGCTGCAAATCCTGCACTCGCTCCGCTTGGCACGACGAATGCTCCATCACGAGCTTGCATATCACCGAAGCCGAAACGTTGCGCTGGGGTACCATAGCCGTTAGCTTGCACCCCTTCTGGGCCATTATCGGATTCCACAGGGTTAGCGCTTCCTTCCACAGCTGATTTCTTCCTATTCTTCGTAACGATAAAGAGATAACTTACAGCTGCCAACACACCCGCAGCAACAGCCATCATGACGCTAACTTCCATCCACGAATCGTTGAACAGCAAATACGTCAAACCATTCGCAATCTTCTCACGCAGCATAGGTACGGATAAGCCAACAGACAAGCTGGCAATAGTCGCGAACCAAATGGCGAAGCCCAGTTTCCCATGAACAGAGAAAAGCAAATGCAAGCAAGCCATTAGCAGCAAAAATGCCGCCCCATGATACATAAACATGCCGAAGTTATCAAACTGGCCCCATCCGAACACTTCAATAAAGTTCAAATATTGAATCTGTTGCGATAACATCGTTTGTTCCACTTGATACCACGCGACATTCAACATCGACATGGCAGCTGCTGCCACGACGTAAGAGAGTATCGCACCAACATAATAAGCACTTGCCGAAATATTTTCACGTTTCGCTTTACGGTACACAACCAACGGAACCAGTATTGGCATGACTACGAGTAATGCCATAATAATATTCCCGTGTGATACTTCTATTTGATTCATCGCGCCATTTGCGACTAGCGTCGTGTTCACAGCAAGGCGAATACCTTCCACTCCGAGCAGAACGAGAAGCACCAAGCACATGCTCCACAGCGATCGGCCGAATATTTTTAAAATTCCATTCATCTTTCGACACCCCATCTTGTCATTATATATCGATAAGACGCCACAATTGACAGCAGCCCTTCAAAATCGTCGAAACTATTGTGTCGCTATAAACCGCACACTATTTACAATGCATATCCGTTCTCTTTACCCACACCACATAAATTACAAGTAGAAGCGCGACATACCCCAAGGTAACAGCATGGATCCATAACATTTCCTGCATCGAAAGCTCCACACTCTGTGTTATCCCCTCAATCGTCTGCTTCACCGGCGGAAGCAGCCACAACAGAAAGTGCAACATATCGGGCAACACTTCGTCAAGCTTGCTATGAGACAAGGATAACGCAAAGACGATAATGATCCCGCTCACCGACATACCTTTGCTAGCAACAAATCGAGATTGGAACAGCTGCGCCACACCACTGGCTATCAATCCAACTTCTAGATGAATGAAAAATGCTAAGAGTCCCATTTGAAAACTTATCGAGTCAGCGAACGCGCCAATCGCAATTGGATACAAGACGGTGATTAAGGCGAGGCCTGCCAGCATTAGCGCTAAAGCTCCCCATTTGCTCAAAAAATAAGTAGACATCTTCTTCGTATGTAATAACGCCAACTGCTCTTGTACACGGTCTTGCGATTCATGAAATGCATAGCTAAACCAACCTGCTATAAATAAAAAGATGACGGCTGTCGCGGCATAGCTGCCGATAATCGGATTGGGCCTTTGCGAATAGAACAACGTAAATGCAAGCACATATACCATCAATGGAGCTACATATCGATTCGTTCGACTGAAAGACAATAGAAAATAACGAATTAATGAGAGGCGCATATAGTTCCCTCCTCATTTTCCGTACATACGACACTAAGCTGCTGCACAGACACAACAGAACCACCTGCTGCTAGTATTAACCGCAGCACATCGTCGCTAGATGACGATGGTACGTTTACGGAAATACAATGAGTTACGCAACCCGCTTTCATATCCGCTTCTTCCTTATACGACTCTAACTCCAACACAGTAACTGCTTCATGAGCATCCAGCACACGCTGCAGCTCCTCACTCACCCGACAACACACAATACGGGTACATGCTGACTCCGCACTCCGTAATTTCATCTTCCGCTCGACCAACACGGAATCCCGCTCATCCACATCTAACAGCTCATCTCCTAAAACCAAGCCCTTATCCAGTGTAATAATGCGCTCAGCCACGCCATCCAGCAGATCGGATTCATGACAGACCATCATCAATGCTGTGCCTTCCCTGTGCATCTCCATAAGCAGCTGCTGCAGCTTCCGCTGTGCATCCACATCCAGCCCCGATAAAGGTTCATCCAACACAAGCAGATCAGGCTTGCGCAGCATCGCTTGAACGAGATTGAGCTTCTGAAGCATCCCTTTTGAAAAGCCATTCATTCGCTGATTGCGATACGACTCCATTCGGAACAACCCGAGAAGCTCTTCCATCCTACCTTGAATGTCACGATCAGACATGCCTTGAATACGTCCCATAGCCAGCAAATATTCATACGGACTCATATTCAACTGCGGGAATCGCTCTGGCACATAGCCGATTGTACGCTGGTATTCCTTTTCCAAATCATCCATCCACTGTATTCGTCCCGAAGTCGGTCTCAACAGGCCGCATATCATGCGCAGCAATGTACTTTTACCAGAACCGTTATCCCCGCGAAATAATATCGATTGCCCACGTGGTACGGTTAGCGTTATACCTTTCAATACATGTGAGCCATCATAATGCTTATGTACGTGATCAATGGTCAGCACAGCTATTCCCCCTTTAGCTGAATGCGATAAACAATACACCCGCCGTAATGAGTACAACCCCGATTCCAGACATCCAATTCAACGTCTCACCAAGGATAATCATCGCCAAAATGATCGAAAACACAACGCTCAACTTATCGATAGGCGCCACTTGTGTTACTTTTCCGTATTTCAACGCGATAAAATAGAACAGCCAAGAAGCTGCTCCTGCAATTCCGCTTAACCCGATATAGAGCAGAGCTTTTCGATTCTCAAGCGCCTCGCCGACCAACTGCCATTTGCCTTGAACAACAATTACCGCGATCATGAATAACGCCATAATGACAGCTCGTATCGTCGTAGCTACATTCGGGTCTACCCCTTGCAAGCCAATCTTGCCGAAGATAGCCACTAAAGCAGCCGTTATCGCGGACAAGAGAGCAAAGATCAACCACATACTCATGCAAACTTCCTCTTTTCATTACCAAAATATACAGATTGATCTATTATACCCCATACCTGTCCACAAGAGTAAGCAACGGAATCCAGAACAAATAAGCAGATAAACCTCATTTTAGTTATGAAACCTTCTTAAATCGTTCATACTACATCTACCTGTTCCAACACATTCCTACAAGGAGGTCCCTCACGTGAATGAAGATTTGCAACCGCAGCACGCGGAAGAGCGTGTTCCGCTTCGTATCGACCGCAGTTGGTTGGAATCGTTCCGCGCACGTATCGATCACAACGGTCCTTGGGACGATTGGACGCTGTTCCAGCTAGCCTATGAAGCCGAGCAAGCACGATTAGTAAAGAGCTTCGATGAGCTGCAGTGTCTCACCCACCTTACGAGTGTAGAGCCTCTTCCTCATCAGCTGGACACCGCGCGTAAGGTACTGCATGAAATGCGAGGCCGTGCCATACTTGCGGATGAAGTAGGTCTAGGCAAAACGATAGAAGCTGGTCTCATACTGAAAGAATATATGGTTCGCAATCTGGTGAAACGAACGCTGATCCTCGTACCCGCTTCACTCGTTCTGCAATGGGTACGTGAACTGAATCATAAGTTCGGCATATCGGCTGTTGCGCAGAAGAAGCCGTATCATTGGCAATCCGAAGTCGTCGTCGCATCCATGGACACCGCGAAGCGCGAACCGCATCGTTCCATTTTGATGGACCATGAGTATGACATGATTATTATTGATGAAGCCCATAAATTAAAAAACCGAAAAACAACCAATTACCAATTCATCATGCAATTGCGCAAAAAGTTCTGTCTGCTGTTAACCGCAACCCCTGTGCAAAATGACATGAATGAGCTGTATAACTTGATTACACTGTTGAAGCCCGGTCAGTTGGGCCGTCATGGTGAATATAGTGCCAATTATGTGGCGGACAAACGCATTCCAAAAAATGAAGGCGGTCTGCAGCAAGAACTATCCAAAGTAATGATTCGCAATCGTCGCGGCGAAGGCGGCGTTCATTTTACAAAGCGTATCGTTAAAAACATCCCGCTTACGCTGTCAGCAGAGGAACAAGCGTTGTATGACGGGGTTACAGCTTTCGTCAAGGAACAATATCAAGCCAACCGCGGAGACTTCGGCAGCATGTTCTCCATGATCACCTTACAGCGAGAAGTATGCTCCAGCCGTGATGCGGTCTTCTTAACTTTAGTCAACCTGTCCAAGAAACTCGCTGAAGACTCTCCCATCCGGAATAAAATATGGGAGCTCGTCGACTTAATCAAAGGCATCAAAGAAAATACAAAAGCCGAAACAGCAATGAATCTAATTCGAGAAATGAATGATAAGGTTATTATCTTTACTGAGTATCGAGCTACGCAAGAATATCTAATGCAATATTTCAGCAATCACGGCTTGCTAGCTGTACCTTATCGCGGTGGCATGAACCGAGGCAAGAAAGACTGGATGATGGATCTGTTCCGCGGCCGCGCACAAGTGATGATTGCTACGGAGGCTGGTGGCGAAGGGATCAACCTTCAATTTTGCCACCATATGATCAACTTCGATTTGCCATGGAATCCAATGCGTGTGGAACAACGGATCGGGCGCGTCCATCGTTTGGGGCAAACGAATGATGTGAAGATTTATAATCTTTCTACACAAGGAACCATTGAGGAACATATCCTCAACTTGCTGCACGAGAAAATTAATATGTTCGAAATGGTTATCGGTAGACTCGATATGATATTAGAACGCTTGGAGGAACAAGGAAGCTTTGAGCGCAATCTATCTCGTATTTTAATGGAAGCAAGCTCAAAAGAAGATATTGAACGAGAAGTTCATTCGTTAGGAGAGTCATTGAACTCGATTCGAGACCAAGTTCATAAGGATAAGACGATCCAAGCACAAGATGAGCGAAGAGCAGCTGTACAATCCTTTCTGAACGATTACAGTACGGAAGCGGAGGCGTAAAAGCGTATGGATACGGAACAAATCTCATCTTATATCATGCGCTACCTTGATGCGATGTCTTGCAACATTATGGAGAAAACGCCTGCTTACGTGACTGTGAAACTGTCTGAGCAAGCAGATCGATTATTGACGAATCGACCTTATTATTGGGGCTTCATTGATCGAACAGGAACAGAAGCAGAGACGATGCGCTACACTTTCGTCTTCGATCCAGCCAATATGCCAGCCGATCCGTTCCGAGCACCCGTCAGTTATGTAACTGCTCCAAGTATCCCATCTAACCCAGCTGCGGCTGGTGACGCGGCCATTCAGCATACATTCGGTGTGGCTCCTGGGTTCAATGGTGGTTCACGCGGCCCTGACCGCATCCCAAGAGAAAATGTGGATTTTGGCTCTAGACGCTTGGCTCAAATTATGGACGTTGCTAAAGAAAGCGGACGTTTCGTTTCCTTATACGAGAGCTTAGACAGCGGATCGGAAATTCTGTTCGCACGTGGTCGTCATTCTGTGGCTTATGAACCATGGATCATGCTCAATGTAAAATTGGAGTTCGCTTGTGATTTGAAACGTGAAGAAGTCCATTCTATTGGCTTTTCTCTTATTAGCGGGACTTTGCATATGAATTTTATGGATAAAGTAATGCAATGCTCCCTTACGCCGAAGCTACCTGCACAAGTCCATACGATGACTTGGCGTTACACACTGGAACAGGCGGTCCAACATATCGAACAGACCCTGACAGAGCATGTACGGAGCAGTGACGAAACATGGGCTGTGGAAGCTAGTGAGCGCCTAGAGGATGAATGGGATCGTTTAGCTGCTTATTATGAGCCACTGTTAAAGGAAGAAGCTGAGATGAAAGCTAAGAAGGCCATAGCAAGTGAAGAAAGCGAAACGGAACAAGATTCTCAGACCGTTATTTTAACAATCGAAGTCGATGAAGCAGCAGATGAACCGGAGCAAGCAGTAGCGGATAAAGAACCGAACCAACTAACGCTTCAGGAGCAATATGACATGCGCCGTAACGAAATTGAATGGCAGTTCCAGCCTCGGATTGAAATGTCGATCATTAACGCCGCGATTATTTATTTACGTTCCAACAAAATAATGACATGATCGTACGACATCATTTGAAGTCCGAATTGACGTTTATTTACGCCTCATCCGTCTATACGCCACACTGCGCCAAAATTAGAACGGCTGTCGGAAGCAGAGCATGTGCTAAACCGACAGCCTTTTTGTCTATTTATTTTTACAATAGTAATCATGAAATGATGTGCATCAAAACGTATCTTTACTCGACAATCGGCTTAAAAAATGTCAGTTCGGGTATAGCTATATTATCAGCGATCATGGAAAAGTGAGGTGCAACCCATGTTTTTTACTTTCAAGTGGACAAGCACGACACGTTTACAACGAATGTTGACGACGGTTATTATGATGACCGTGTTGTCTTGTATGATTTCACAAACCGTTACTTACGCCGCCGTCCCCTCTTCTACTATTACGACAAATGATAATGACGAACTTTTGCTGAAGCAAACCATTCAAACAACGATCAAACAATTGGCGCAGCATGCTCCTTTTACTTTATGGACCCAAGCTTCAACCGACATCCAGCCGTTAGGCGCTGGGACGCATGGATGGCTTGTCCGCGTACTGAATCATAGCAACCAGCCGATAGGTTATCTTATCTTTCATGCCAAAGAACAAGGCGGTTATCAACTGACTGAATATGGTGAAGGCGCTGAGCTGCCTTATGATCATCTTGCACTGAAACAAGCCTTAAAAGAACATGGCATCCAGCAGCAAGCTATCACAGCTATCGAACCGGTATACTACAAACCGTTAATTGCCGCATGGAAAATACAATCGTCCTCATCAACACAGTGGATCGATGCGATTACAGGAGAACTGCTTCCTGAGGGATGGATGCAACAGTTGGATCTAAAGTTGGGCAAGCAAACGAAAATAACTACGGTTTCTGCGGTTAGCAAAACGAAGAAGCGTGTTCCGATTCGTACGGTCAGCACCAAGCGCACAATCTCAATAAACAGTCAGCATTCGGAGATGCCGAAGTGGACAAACTCATTCCCATCTTCATTGAACGCTTTACAGGCTCAAGCAAGCATTCAAGGTCAACCTTTTGACCCTTATGATAATATTTTATGGATGGCCAACAGCACTAGTACACAGCTTCGCGGTGAGCATGCCCTTACTTGGATACAAAGCTGGAATCCTGAAACTTCATCCCAGAACTGGATTTATGTCGTCCGCAAAGAACAACATAAAAAAGCATGGAACATCCCTTACGCGGTTATTGGCAAACAGCAATGGACAGCAGCGGAGCCAGATAGTGGAGGGACGCGTTCAACTTCCGATCCTTCACCAGCTTCCTTATTAGATCTCCCTACTCAGCGATATTGGATTATGGCAGGAGCAGGGGGAGTTGGAGATTCGACTTCTAAACGTTGGCTTGCAGAGGACAATTTACTGGAGCATGGATACATTACTTCTAACAACGGAATTATTGAATAAGAATAATGAGAATTATGAAAAATACAAAAGGCGTACCACTGTTTGGTGGAACGCCTTTGCCTTTTCATTTTGCCAATCGACAAATAATTTTCTACGATGTTCGTTTCATCCATTTCGTAAACAATGTACTAATAGAGCGGTTGGGTAATTTTGCTGGCTGTTCTGCTTTACTTTCCTTAACATGACCCTTCCACATACTGATGCTGAATGGTACAAGACCAAACCAACGTACCATCCAATGCTCTCGTGGACGCTGACGCTGTTCTTTACGGCGCTCTTGACGCTCCATTTGTGGAGTATCTACGTACGTAACGACTTGCTTCGTGATGTATTTAATCAGATCTTCTTTTTTCGCCATCAGATCTCACCTCGAATTGTATGCGATGCTTTCTTTGTCTTTAGTGTGCTCATGACGCCATGAATCTAAACGAAGGAATCCGATTGCAGCACTGGCAACGATCACATAGGATGCATTCCCCTCATTCGTGACAGCCTACAAAATAGGAATGATGGAGGAAATGAGGTTACTTGTGATGTCCATGAAACGAACTTTATTCATTGGAGCGATGTTGCTGCTCGTATTCACCATCAGCTCCAGCAGTTTGCAAGCTCAAGCTGTTCATCTTATTCGAAGCGATGGCTCAGAGCAGATGGAGAATGTCGAACATCATGCTCATCCCGAGAACAACCCAAGCCGCCCTAACACCAAGCATATTTTCCACCCTGGCGCTATTCTCATTGATGCAGGCCACGGTGGAATTGATGGCGGCACTGTACATGGAAATGTACTGGAAAAGGATATTAACCTAGCTATCGCTCGCAAATTGTACTTGCTGCTCCGCAGCAAAGGAATTCCAGCTGTGCTCAACAGAACCGGCGATTATGCACTAAGTGATGATAATCGTTGGTCGGCAACTCGTTCGCGACATCGCAAAGACTTAGCACAGCGGCGCCAACTTGCTAAAGAGCTGCCCGTATCCATGTTTGTTAGCTTACACGTGAACTGGAGCAAGAACAGCCGCACTCGCGGCCCTATCGTGCTTCATTCCGAAGAAGGCCGCAGTGCTCTGCTCGCGTACCTTATTCAACAAAATATGAATCCATCATTCAACACACGTAATGACTGTCAAATTGGCCCGACCTTTTACTTGCTGCGGAAAATGCAACAGCCTGCTGTAATTGTAGAAATGGGGTTTATCAGCAATGATGCCGATCGTACAATGCTCACCCATTCCTCAAGACAGTCTGTTGTAGCCGAACAAATTTGTGATGCAATTATGCATTATTTCACTACTTTCTCTTGAGTAAGGGCGCCTTGCTGCTCCTTAACCAAATCCGAAATACGGACGAAGCGAGCTTGCTGCGTAACGTTCGGAATGGAGTTACGTAGTACAGAAGCTGTTTTGGGGCCAAACACACCGACATGACCAATCGCAATCGTAACGGGCTGTGTATGGGACATTTCAACTAACTTTCTCCATTGTTTGGTAATATGAGCCAACGTATATTGTTGGTCAAAGAAGAGATGGTTGTTCATTACCTTAACCCCCACCTCTTGTCCAACCTCGCCAACAATGGAGCGGAAATTGGTTCGGCTATCTAGGAAGTAAAGACCCTTTTCTTTACACACTTTGAGGACAACGCGCATAATTCGCTTATCAGCAGTCACCTTAGAGCCCATATGATTGTTCATGCCTACTGCATGCGGTACCGCGGCAATGGCTTCACGGACACGCTTTTCAACTTCTGCGTCTGTCATGTTAGCTAAGATTGCGCCTGGACCAAGCCAGCTTGCTTTGCCAGACTTCGGCTCCATTGGCATATGTACAATAACATCATGACCAAGCTTATGCGCCTTCTCTGCATCTTTGACCGAAGTCTGTAAAAAAGGCATTACGGCTACTGTTATCGGCACAGGAAGGTCCAACATATCATCAGTACCCTTCATGTTGTTGCCGAAGTCATCAATGACGATAGCGATTGTCGTCTTAGTCTGCCCGGCTTGAGAAGGAGGATTGGATGAAGCAGCTATCGCAGTTGCTTTACCATTCACAAATACAAGCATCATTACAATTAGGCACAAAAAGATTGAAAATGTTGATCGCTTGGAAATTTTTTTTTGCTTACAACAATCGTCAAACATCTATTCATTCAGCCTCCTGACTACAAATGGAACTGCTGCAAAGGATCGCATAACAAAATCAACAACACCCATTTTGTTATAATATGCGCTTAAAAATCGCATATCATGCTATAACTTCCACTTTGATTCCATTGACAAGGCTTGTCTTCATAACCTAAGATAAATAGTACGCAAAAATTGAAATGCAGGTGAAACTATCATGACGTATCAACCGCTTGTGAAATCAGTTGTACTATCGACACAAACAAAAAACAATGACTCCGAGCTAGTTCAGCTTATCGTAACTTTGCAAGATGCAACACAATTGCGCCTTATTCGTGGTGACGGCATCAAGAGCATTACTCGCTTACTTACAAATCCGTGCCCAATCTGTCGCAAAGACTTCTACTGCAAATGCTTCGATCGTTTCGTAGAAGAAATCGACGGTCAAGTCGAAGAGAAAGACTGGAAATAATATGACCCCTTATACGCTCACCTCATTTTCAATAAGATGAGCGTATAAGGGGTTCTTTCTTTAACAACCTATTCGTTACTTGAACGCAGCGTGCAGCATCGATGCCATCTCTGCCCGAGTAACCTGTTTGATAGGACGGAATGTTCCATCTTGATATCCATTAATAATACCTTTTTTCGATAACTCCATAATGGCTCCATAAGACCACCTTGATGGTGTTACATCGTTGAACGATTTGACCGCTGAATTAGAATTTTTCGGCGAAGATTGCTTGACTAATCTGTTCATCATAACCGCTATTTCTTCCCTCGTGACCGCCCGATTCGGTGCAAAGCTTCCATCTGGCATGCCTGATACAAGACCAGCTGCAGAAGCAATACGAATCGCATCTGCTGCCCAATGCTTAGCAGGTACATCCCAGTATTGCTGCTTCCCTCCACTATTAGCAGGATTAGCGGTTAAGCCACTAGCTCTAACAAGAATAGAAGCCGCCTGTGCACGTGTTAGTGCTGCATTAGGAGCGAAATAATTGGGTCTGAGTCCTGTCATCCAGCCTTTATCTTGCAACATCGAAATCGATTGCTCCGCCCAATGACCTACCGTATCCATGTATGCAGAACCATTTAGCCATGCTCTGTAATTATTCCATAGATCGCCGGAATCTTCATTCAAGCTCCATACACCAGCACCTTTGAGGTCGTACTTGCTAACCAGACCTAGCTTCGCTTTAATCGATTGATTGTTATCATACCAGACTGTATACGTACCAGGTGTCAGCTTTCTATCATGTATGGTTGGCAATGGATCTCCTTTTTTTATCGTAAAGGTAGCCTTAGCTGACTCCGATTTTTTATCATAACTAAATTGACCACCATATTGTTTAACAAGCGAGTCAACACGGCTATGCTGAATCGCATCACCTTTGATGCTGCCGTCTTCATTCCAGTAACGACCGAATGTAGGAATAGCCATCATTAATTTATGTTTCGGAATCTCTTTCAAACCTTCTTGAATGGATTTCTCCACAAAGGAAAAACTAGCTACAGGGCCAGCAGGCCCACCGCGATAACTTTGGTCATATGTCATCATAATCAGGTAATCACACGCTTCAGCAAGTGCCTTATAGTCGTAAGAGCCATGCCATCCCGTCTTCCATCCATGTGGATTAGCAGCAACAGCAACGGACACTTCTTTATTAGCTGGCAGTGCCTTTTTGAGCAAACGCACAAATTCCGTATGAACGTCGCGCTCGGCTGGTGTTAAATTTTCAATATCGACATTCACACCGTCCAGGTTGTATTTCTTCACCGCATCGGCAATTTGCTTAACAAGCTTCTCCTTATTCCTCATCGCTTGTTTCCCAACTTCACGATCCCAATGATTGCTTAAGAATGGAACAACTTTCATCCCACGCCGATGCATTTCAGTAATAAATGAAGGGTCAAGAGCAGGGCTTAGCATTAAAGATCCATCTTTGTTCAAATCAAAATAACTTGGAGAAATCATGTCCAGACTGTCTTGTGTCTGATCAACCGCTTGTACGTATTTGCTTGGAGTACCGAAGTAAATATAAGACATCGAATACTTCGCGGCCAAAGCCGAGAGGGGAAACATGGTGAGTGTTAAAGTGAGTAACAGTAGACCTGCAATACTTCGCTTTATGTAGGGTTTTACTTGCATAAATATGATAACCTCCTAAAATCTTACCTTGCGATCATGCATCTGATAGAGTTTAGGAACAAGTCATAAATATTGGAATCTCAACAATCATTCACTTACTAAAAAAGGCAAACCGTTGGGAGAGATAAGGTTGAAGTAAATTCTTATCTTTTTGTTATTTATTTGGTAATTTGTGAAAATGGATCTTATTCTCAAAGTCTAGTATACTTGATCCTCTTTTATTCAGATCTACTTTCTTATACGGTATAATTGTCCAAACAAAAAACCGCCCCGTAAGGAGCGGCTTCAAGCTTAATTAAGGTGTATAGAAATTTTGAGTATAGAATACTTCCATATCGCCGCCAAATGCTACTCCAACACCTAAGCGCGCGAAGTCTCCAAGTATATTTTCCCGATGTCCTTTTGAATTAATCCAGCCTTCATGAGCAATGATAGCGCTCGTCTGTCCTGCCGCAATATTCTCTGCTGCCGCAGTATAGTTGATGTTATCATCATCCATACGATCAAAAGGTGACTTTCCATCTGGATTTTTATGATCGAAAAAGTCACGCTTAATCATATCTTGACTATGCTTACGTGCTGTGTTGGCAATACTTGCGTCCGATTTAAATGGTTTCTTACCCATTTGAGCACGAAATGCATTAGCTAAGTCTACCAACTGGCGTTCAAAGCTTTGCTGTAATTCTTTGCTTGGTTTACCGTGGAAACTTTTGAATGCCAGCTCTGTCTGCTTGTCTATAACTTGAACAGCCGTTACGATATTTTTACGGTGTTTATCATAAAAGACAGTCGTGTACGTATTATCCACCGCATAGATTGCCGAGTTTGGCACCTGGTTATATCGATAAATCGTATTTCCTTTCTTTATCTCCTTAATCGGCTTCCCGTATAGCTTTTCAACTTGAGTACGTGACGTGCCAACCTTTATCCCCTTCTTGGACGTCCAACCAGTAGAATTGCTATAAAGCCCGACTACCTTCCCGTTACTTACTCCAACCTGCAAATATTTTTTATAATCTTTGTTATATATGTACCATTTGAACCCGTATTCACTTGTATCCTTGCGTGCAGGCTGCCCCAACTTCTTCACAAGCTGTGCTTCTGTCATTCCAATCGATATGCCCTGTAATGTCATTTCACGAGCAATTGTTTTGCCTACAGATTTATTCATACTCTGCTTCACAGCAAGATTGCTAACTGGCATAGCTACTGCTTCTACAGTATTTATTGCAGGAGTACCGCACAGCATAACAGTTCCGGATAATAACGTGAACGCAAGTACCGCTGCTACTTTATTTTTGAATGGCTTAGGCTTTGATTGGCGTGGTTGCTCCATAGATGTATCTCTCCTGTTTGCATGCATGTTGTCATACAACCTCCCTCAGTTGTTTCATTCTACTATACGTGGTTATTACAAAATTGTCATGAGGATGTGTTCCTATTTATTTATATTCAATTATGAATATAAATAAGCCCCCAAGGCAGCTTGTTAAGCTACCTCAAGGACCTTTTTTAATCTTCATGCATGTTAAGGTGCGCTATATCATTTCTTGCTAGTGTAGTTGTTTCTCAGAGGGAATACTCACCTTCATTTTAAGCCGGCTTCGTTTCAGGCTTATCTGCTTCATTTCCTTTTTCGTAGATTGATTATATAAATAATAACAAAAAACCCTTGCTGCGCAAGGGTTTAACATGTGTATGTATGGTGCAGTTAAGAGGACTCGAACCTCCACGCCCTTGCGGGCACTAGAACCTGAATCTAGCGCGTCTGCCAATTCCGCCATAACTGCATATTCTAGAATATATGCTATCGTGTACATGAAGTAGATTCATATACTTTGTTAATAACATCAATCACAAGTAATAATATACCATGCGCAATATATGAAGTCAATCAAACTCTCCCTCTCAGCAGCTCATCTCATCCAACCAGAAAACAACAAAAACTTGCCCTAAATAATGGACAAGTTCCGTGCTTACAGCTATTCATTTTCCACAGCTCGTAAAGCTTCCTGCACTCTTGTTACTCCCTGGGATAACGCATGTCCACCGCCAAGAGCAGCTGCAACCGCCACTGCTTCCAATACCTCTGCATCTGAAGCGCCTTTGTGTCTAGCTTCACGAACATGATATTGCGTGCATACTTCATTGTTGGCAAATAGGCTTATACCTAACGCAATAAGCTCCTTCGTTTTCCTATCTAATGCTCCCTCTTGAAAGCACGCTGCTGTAAAAGAATGATAGGCATTCACGATATCAGGCAATACGCTCTCTAGGTGAGAAATTTCGTTTTTGTATAGTGTCACTTTACTAGTCCCATTAGACATTTGCATCTACTCCTAAAAAATAAGCTAAGGTGAACCCGAAGAAGGGTACGCCTTAGCTTGTCCGTAAACATTTGTCGCTATGCTTGATTAGTCGAATAAATCTCCCAGCACATCGAATACAGTCTTCGGCTTCTTGTGCTTATGCCCATAATGCTTGGAATGCCCATACGAATGTTGTCCATAGTTTTGCTGGCCGTATTTATGCGAATCATATTTGCTTTGCTGTTGATTATTATATTGATTTGGTGGAACTGGAGCATTTCCAGCATTGTAGGACGTATTCGGTTGTACATAGCCGCCGTTAGGCTGCTGATAGTTGGGAGGGTAATTTTGAACATAGGTGTTATACTCATCGCGAAATTCTCGCACGCCGTTCATTAGCTTCTCCAGCTCGCCCCGATCCAACCATACCCCTTTACAATCTGGACATACATCAATCAGAATGCCTTCTTTCTCAACTTCACGCATACGAACATCAGAACATACAGGACATTTCATGGATGTGCCTCCTTAAAGGTAAATACAATCAGCGTAATCTTACACCCTTAATTTACCACAACCTAAAATACCCCCACAAGGCTCGCGCTTATTATGCCTGATGCTCTACGAATAGAGTTCATCATCGAATGCAGCGATATGAATTAATCAAGCTCCTCTAATAAGCCAGGCGGCAGTTGTCTTGGCTCATCCATACGTTGGATGAAATAGCTCCGCTTTAATTTCACAACGCGCCTATTCCGCCTACGTATCATAACCGTTTCGTCATCCCAAGCTACCACATACCCTTTTACATCGTTTATCTCTAAAAAATCTCTTACGACACGAACAAAAGTCCCATCGTTGCGATACTGATTCAGCGTCAATTCATCCATTATAAAAGCTCCTTCTTCTCATTAACCATCAAGATAATTTCCAGGCGAATGCAATTGAATATATATGCTTAAAGGCCTGTCGAGCACATAACGCTCTGCTCCACAGGCCTCTCAAACATGCTTTAGCTATTAATGTCCAACATGTTCCCGTGTATCATTCTTCTCAAACCAGTAATCCAGCACTTTTGCCGACATCACACGTTTATCAACGTATTCCGCTTGCTGTACACTGAACAGATGTCTCCAAGGTACATCTAACTCCTGGCACAACTTCACAATTGTCAGCAGCTCTGACCAAGCCACGTATCGTTTGTACCAAAAAAACTGGGGATGCTCTATCATATAAGGATACAGATCATCGAATTCTGTGTGTTTGCAATCTAATGCTCGTTCGAAATGCACCTTAGCCTCTGACACTTTACCCTGCATAAATGGAACGGTTGTTTCCTGAACCATTTGCTCAGCCCCCTCTCCTGCTTACTTATTATTATATGCCAACAATGCGCAATGAGAAAAGTAAACAATTGCTATTCTTCTGCAACAAAATGGAGAATTATGCGTCTAAAACGATATAGGGTTTATCACATGCAATATACAACAGACCATTTACCCTATATTTGATTCTATTCTTCGATATAGGGTAATATAGGATAGATCCGTCGCGTGGCGGTTAAGGGAGGCAAACATGATGATGCGAAAGTGGCGTCGTACCCTTCTTGTTCTCATGACTTTCTCGCTCATCATTAGCATACTAGCAGGATGTCGAGTTGAACAAGAAAGCAAACATAGTCAAGAAGTGGACAACCATTCAAATAATCCTTCGTCTCAATCTCAATCTAATAACGTTACATCCACAACAACGCCCAAGGACAAGCAACAAGAAGGTGACCCATTCGATCGCAATTCACCTAAGCTTTTAGGATTATCTTTAACCTCCACGGAGAAAGAAATCGCCAAACAATTGGGACAGCCACAAGCACAGTTTATTATGGATGACACACCTAAGATCGAAATATGGGAATATGAAGGATATACAGTTGGATGCATGGAAAACGGGCATATCGCTTTCGTTGAAGTATCTGGCGCAGGGCAGTCAACAGGTATCGAAGGGCTTAAAGTAGGCGACCATCAAGGCACTGCTGAGAAAGTCCTTGGTAAGCCTGATCGAAATACAGGCTACGTATGGAGTTATGCAGGAGACGATGCTTTGTTGCGATTAGATCTCGATCCAAAGACACAGATTATCCAATCCGTTAAATTATTTTCTCATCCCGCTTAATCATTCAAGTAACTCATCTTATTCTGTACTTTATAAGATGTTAATACATTCATTCTATTAGCAACCCTCTCGAACCTCATCAGCGCTCGGGAGGTTTTTTTGCGATCTTTTTAACCGCTGCTTACTAACGCCTCTGTTCCTCCTTGCATAACCGTTCACTAGTCAAGATAGCTATTCTTGTCCCTTTTCAAGTCATGTCCAACTACTTTCTGGCATACATCTAATCATGAGCTTGCTTCGGACAAGTACAACATAGCTCAAGGAGGTCACCCCACTATGAAGTCATTACTTCGGATTATGCAAATCTCATTCACATACATCGGGACCGTAGTCGGTGCTGGGTTTGCAACAGGGCAGGAAATCGTCCAGTTCTTTACGTCCTATGGCAGATTAGCCATGATCACGATATTTATAGCAAGCATCCTATTTGTTTGGCTTGGCACAAAGCTTATGCTCATCGCCAATCGTCTTCAGGCTCAATCCTATGAAGATGTCAATATCGCTTTGTTTGGCCAACGAACAGGAAAGCATATTAGCATGTTTACATTAATCGTACTTATAAGCGTCAATGGAGTTATGTTGGCTGGTGCCGGGTCTATTTTCGTGGAGCATCTAAATATGCACTACCAGACGGGACTGCTCCTCACTATGATTGCCGCCTACTTCGTACTGAATCGAGGAATGAATGCGATCGTGCATTTAAACTCTATCGTTGTACCCACAATGCTTATTTTTACTGCTTTTATATTATGGGATACGATTGAGATGCCAAGCACTTCAAATGCGTTTATGTTAATCAGTGACAAACCTCTCTATGCTGCATGGTCTGCCCCTATTCTCTATAGCGCCTTTAATTTAGCCATGGCTCAAGCCGTTCTCGTACCTCTAGGTGCTTCCATGCGAGATGAAAAAGTCATTCGCTGGGGAGGATGGATAGGCGGCATAATGATAGGGGGCATGCTGTTTGCTGGACACTTCGCATTATCTGCCCACATGCCAGGCATCACGCAATATGATATTCCAATGGGCCATATTGCAGATGGACTCAGCATGTTTATCCAGATCGTATACATCGTGCTTATATTCTCAGAAATATTCACTACTTTTCTCGCCGATGTCTACGGCGTTTCCTTGCAAATTCGCCAGCGCTTCAAGCTGCCTCCTAAGCTCGTTATCGCTGGATTAATGTTATTCTGCTTCATTATGAGCCAGTTCGGATTTAAACCGCTAGTAGCATTTTTATACCCCGTATTCGGCATGTTTAGTATTTTATGGATGTATCTGCTCATCCGAATTAAGCCGGAAACGATCCCTCAAGCGCCACCTGCTGACTTAATGCGGGGGTCAGGTACTTCAATCAAACTACTACGTTCTAAATTCAACCCGTTCAATCGATACTAAACCTTTTATATATAAAAAGCCTGTCAGGACACAAACCCGACAGGCTTACCATATATAATAAATCTCCCAAGCCTGCTCCTCCGCAACTCGTCTTTCGTCCCTTATACAAACATGTTCGAGTGATTAGTTTTAAACTCTATGCTCCAATCAACGATTCTCCGTTAACCACATAATACTTCGATGACCCTTCGCCATCTATCTCTTCTACCCAGCCTTCTTTTACGAATAGTTTCAGGCTCAAATATATCGTAGATAGTGAAACATGCCGGTTCTCCTTATGAAGCGTTGTATAAATATCTACTGCCGTTGTTGGCGACCATGTACGCTTCAGCATTGAAAGTACAATACTTTGCCTTTTCGTCAATGGAATTCCTCCAATCATTGTTAACCTTGATTATGAATCACCTTATCATCTCGTTCAGCCGTAGCCTCAGCCGAAAAAGTTCCAACTACTGCTTTTATGGACTATACTTATAAGCCACACAAACATATTTATTATTAGATGATAATTATTATCATTTTATTCTTACTATAAGATAACACATCCTCATTAACTTATCAATAATAATTCTAATTTAAAAACAAAACTAAAAGGACAAGTCTATTCTTTCAATAGACTTGTCCTGAGACTGATTCTATATGCCGTTTTATCCTTATACGTTCAACACATGAGCATCAGGTACAATATCTAACAGCACGTCCACCATATGAGGATGACAAGTTGTCCAGATTACTTGATGACGAACAAGCAGTTCCGGCAAACAAGCTAATGTCGCACGAAGTCGTGCTTCATCAAAATTCACAAATATATCATCCCACACAAAGGGAAGCGCCGTACGTTCAGACATACCATCTGCCAAAGCAAAACGCATGGCCAAGTATGCCTGCTCCGCAGTTCCCCTACTTAATTGCAAGCTGTCGAACAATTTCCCATCTTCACGCTCAACAGAGATGGATGCACTGCCAAATGGCGTCAGCACTCGCACATATCGCCCTTCCGTCATCCGCTGTAAATAATGGCTCGCCCGTTGAAACACAAGTGGCTGCTTCTCCTCTTCATACCGTTTGCGTGTGCGCCTTATCAACGTCTTCGCAAGGGCATGAACCGCATATCGTTCAGCCTGTGCATCAAGCTTCGCTTCTAGTGAGGCTTGCTCTTGAACAATATGCTCCTTCATAATACGCTGTCTTAAACTATCGATCTCCTGCTGAACCCGGCCAAATTGCCGCTCTACTTCACGCTGCTGCTCTTCATGACGCTGGACTTGCTCCAGAAGCATATCCGCCCTCTGCGCAAGTGCTTGCTTATCATGCTTTACAAGCAGCGCTTCTATCGGGATGAATTCTGCCTCGGTACCACCACGATAGCAAATTGCCTCTACTTGGCGCAATTCGATACGCAATTGCCTATACGCTGCCGCTTGACGTTGAAGAGCAAGAAACTCATCTTCCCCTGACGTCCCGGCCTCATCCCATAATTGCTGGTGCATATGGGATGCTTGAATTCGTTCAACTTGCAGTCCTTCATATTTGAATTCGAGCTCACGGCGCTGTAGTTCAAGCTGACGGAACGCAACAAATGTCTGTTCTTCTTGTTCCATCTGCTCTTGCAAACGGGCAATTGAAGAAAATAGAATCTCCCTTAATTCAATCCATCGCTTACTGTCAAATGGTACAGAAAGAAAGAGCTTAAAGCCGTTGGTGATATCCACACCGTCCACACTCGTTGCATACTCTTCGCCTGCCGCCTGTAATGCTTGATGGGATTGTTCCATAATGCGATTACACTCATCCCAGTAGGATTGAACTTGCTCCCACAATCGACGCTCACGTTCACGCAACCTAAGTGTCTGCTGGTGAAGCTGAATCGCTTGTTCAACGCGCCGCAAATGCTCCTGCACATTTGCAGAACTCCACGATTCTGGCAGCGCGTGCTCTTGAAGCCACGTCTGCCATACTTGATTATGAAGCTCCACGTTGTGAATAGCAGCCTCTACTTCTTGAGCAGATAGGCGGATGCGGCGTTCTGCTTGTTCAACCTCATCGGCAGACAACTGTCGTCTACGTTCCAACCGCAGCCATTCTTCCTGCCACGCCAACACCATTTGCCACGCTGATTGAACAATTATTTCTTTTCGCTCACCATGATGCTGAGCAGAAACAATAGCTAGAACAGGTTTCAAACCTTTCACAATCTCTTCTCTGATGACAGCAATCTGCTGCGCCGTGTCTGCATGTGAGGCATCTGTTTGCACAGACGAACGCTCAGAAAGTTCCTGCTTCTTTTCCCCCAATACGAACAAAGAAATAGAAGCTCCAACGATACCTATAATAAATAGCACGCCCGCTGCTAACCACAACCCGTTAAATCCCAGTACAACAGCTGTACAAGTACCCATCAACATTAAAATAAATGCTGTCATACGATTCGACGACTGGTCCGTCTTACTACTTTTACGGGCAGCTCGACTGCCTCGATAAGAAAGGCTTCCATCATCCTGTGCAGCTTCATGTTGTCCAAAACTTTCGGACGCCATCGAATTCGAATAATGGAGCAACCGCTCTTCTGCATCCTGTAACTGGGCCCATGAGCGCTGTATACGATCGATTTCGCTAACTGCAGGTGACCATCCGCTATTTGCAGCTCCTGCCGACCTATGTCCTTCACATGCCAACTCCGCTTGTTCAAAGCCGCTTGTCAGCTCACTGTATTCCCGCATCTTGCGAGCATGCTCTTGGGAAGCAGTATGCTTATCTCTAAGAACACGTTCAGATTCCAACTGCATACTTTCAACTTCATGTCCCAGTGAATAGGGCCAATCACTCTCATAGAGCTGTTCTGCTGTCCAGTTAGCACCGGATTGTCGTGCCAGCAACTGCAGTTCCGCTTCACAGCTATCTGCCTCCTGTGCTAGTTCACGTGCAGAATCCGCCCAATGCCTTACCGTTTCGACCATGCTGACCAATCGCTTCACTTCAACGGCAGACTGCAGCACTTCTTTGCGTGGAGACAACTTCCTTAACTCCAGCATGTTACTCTGCTTATCCCGTTCTAGCTGCTCTTCACGAAGCTCTAATCGCTCACGCTCACGAACGAATGCATCCCATCGCTCATCCCAAGCTGTATGCCATGATGCGGAAGATTGCAAGTCAGCGAGTTGAGCCTTTATCGAAAGGAAATGAACCCAGTCATCCGAAATATGAAGAGCTCGTTCTGTCCAGCCGTTTTCCTGCTTGCACTGTGTATTTTCATCATGCAAAGCAGATCGCAGCTGTTTCAATTGTTCTTGCTCCTCATAAAGCAATTGCAGCTTCCCTTGCAATCGATCCGCATCCCGCTTCAGTTTATACACACGATCTAAGTTATTCAAAGTGACTGCTATCGGCTGCGTGCGTCCTCGCTGCTTGTACAGATTGTCCAGCTCCTGCTGCAAAGACTGTTCGCTTAATACGACAGAACGACCTGCCTGAAAGCCGCTGTCATACATAAATGCACGCAGCTCATCTCCTTGCAGCGTATGTACAGCGTGCAGCTCATCAAGTGAAATCGCGAAAAGACGACCGAACAATTCAGGATGTACGCCGCCTAACAGTTCCCGTTCCATATCCGATTGGCGCAGCTCATGTATCGCTCCATCATCGCCCAACCTTTGAATGGCGGTGCCCCCGTCTGCCTTATTGCTGGACCGAGTGAGCAGCCATCTATGCTCATGAGCATCAGTTGCTTCCATTCGTCCTGCAAACACTTGCTCACCAGCTAAGCCATATCGATCTGAGGCTCGTTTTGGCCTACCGTAAAGCATCATTTTTATCGCATCTGTTATTGTGCTTTTTCCCGACTCATTTGGGCCCAAAATAACCGTCAAGCCATAAGACGAAAAAGAGTAGGACCTATTGTATAAATGCCCAAGTCGCTCTATATCCACACGTTCAATCCTCATGTCAGCTGCTCCTCTCCCTGCAGCATATCGACCGCCACTATCAATGCTTCTTCCAGCCATTTACGCCGAACTTCGACAGGCTGACTTCCCAACCATTGTTGCAGCTTAAGATTCCCGCCTAAGGTCAGCAATGCTTCCTGTATAAGTTCTTCAACCGCATCATCAGACTCGCATACTATATCCGTCATTCGGATGAGCTCACCTGCAAAGGATTCTGATTCCCTCCAAGCTGCCATGTCAACTACAGCTTGGCTATGTACACGAAGCTGAATGGGCCACACCGCATCAAGCCCTTCTTCTAACCGAAGACGCTCTGCCTCTCTCCACGCCTCTTCCAGCTCGATTGCCAATCTCCCACGCTTCAGTTCTGTATGCAGCTCCGATGAACCAGTCAATGTCAGCCGAACACAGCTCAATCGGTCTGTTCCACGCACTTCCTCTACCAAGGCAAACATAGCTTCCAACAGGTCCTGTTTCGTCTCGATCATTTGTAGGGATAAGCTTTCATCAAACCATCGAACATCGTCCAACGGGTGAAAAACAAGCTCGGTTGCCCCATCCTCTAGTACGTCTACCACGTAAACGCCTTTCGCACCTTTTTCCTTTATGTGCCTACCTTGAATATTACCGGCATATACGATATAAGGCTGTTCCTGTATCACTTCTCGCTTGTGGATATGCCCCAGTGCCCAGTAGTCATAACCTTTTCGAATCAAGTCCCCTCGTGAACATGGAGCATACGGGTCATGTTCAGCACGTCCATCAACCGTTCCATGAAGCATGCCGATACGATACAATCGCTCTGACGATGGCATCACATTTCCATCGTCCATACTGCCAACCACTTGCAATTGATGTTCCTTCGCATGATGCTCTGGCTGTTCAGGATAGTGCATAACGATATTGTCATAGACTGCTTTTTGCCCATAGGACATACCTGTTACGACAGCAACAGGCTTTCCAGATCGATTGTATATCAAATGACAGGAGGGCTTATCTGTACCAAAAACAGTTACCCCAGATGGCCATGACCAAGTATCTTCTTCCGTCAATGGATCGTGATTACCATGTATAATAAACACAGCTATTCCTTTATCGGATAGCCGTTTCATGCCACGCTCTAGCCGCCATACCGCCCTTAACGAACGATGAGTGCTATCATGCAAATCTCCACTTAGCAAAACCGCATCCGCTTCCACTTGGATCGCCAAGTCTACAAGCCGATCCCACGCTCGGAACACACCTTGCTCCAATCGCTCTTGCAGCACATCCGGCAGGGTTTGCAGCCCACGCAAGGGACTATCAAGGTGAAGATCTGCCGCATGGATAAATCGCAGCATTCTGCTCATTGGCAGGCCTCCTTACGAACATACTTTCTCTCTAGTATAACGAATAAGCCGATGCATCGCCATGCATCGGCTTATTTTAAACACAAGCATATTTACCTTGTCGTTCTATCTCTTACCAATCTCTTTTCGATAAACTAACCGCTATTTACTTTCTATATGCAAGATAGATTTGCTTCAGTTCGTGCACAACACGCGATAAGGAATACACCTGCTTCGCCTTAGACCATGCTGTTCTAGCCAATTCATAGCGGAAAAACGAATCCGTTATAATTCGCTCCATAGCATTGGTCAAAGCTCCAACATCATTAGGAGGAACGAGCAAGCCATTTACGCCATCCTCGATTTGTTCTCCAATGCCGCCCACATTGGTCCCCACCAACGCTAACCAGCAAAGGGCAGCTTCTGCAAATACAGAACCAAACGCTTCTGCACGAGACGGCAGAACAAATATATCGGAAAACGGCATGAACTCTTCGGGATGAAGCATGTAGCCGTAAAATATCGTTTCATCGTAAATTTCTAGTTCAACAGCCATCTCTTCCAATTGCTTTCGTATCGGACCGTCTCCGATAATATGAAGAACAAACGGATAACCTCTACGTTTCAACTCTGCACAAGCATGCAGCAGAACATCTATCCCTTTCGCGGGAACTAGACGACATACCGTAATTAACTGTGGAACCTCGTTATCATGGGCAATAGGCTTGAATCTTTTCTCATCAAAGCCATTAGACAGTACTCCAATCTGTTCAGGCTGTTGGACATAAGGTGTCAAATAAGCCTTAAAAGACTCTGACACGGTCATAATCTTATCCGCTTTCGCTTCCAGTTCTTTATAGATCGATGTTAAAAATTGATGTTCACTGCTTCCTGGCTTAATATGCTCATTTAAAATAAGCTCTTGTTCATAACTAGAATGAATCGTCACAATGAGCGGGATATCCGGGAACAGCCGCTTCATTGCTAGAGCAGCGATCGGATGATGCGCATGTATAAGATCATAGGGCTGCTGGATACGCAGCTTGGTCCACCATATATAATCCCGATAGGTTTGTATATATTTCTGAACGACAGGAGAACTTTCATACTTCTCCCAATTAAACGTTTCAAATTCAACACTATCTTGACCTTTACCACGTATGCGTTTAGGCAATGAGAATAGCTCCATTGACCAGTTAGAGGACTGAAATCGCTCCAATAAGTGAGGAATCATGGAGGATACGCCGCCAGGCTGTTCAGGCGGGAAGAACAAAGCTTGCAAAATCTTCATAGGTGCCCCTCCTTTTTCTTCGCATTTCACACACCATCGTTTATAATATATTAGAAGTTAAATAACAGTAAAGTACAATATTAGGAGTGCCCCCATGTACGAGAATGTGAAATTGTTGTTCACAGATAGCGATGTCATCGCGCTAACGAGTATGTGTCACCTATATATCATGCTCATAATGATGCTGATGGCTTTTCGCCTGTATATGAAACAACGTTCAAATGCTTATATATTACTTTTCCTATCCGTTGTCATTATGGCGCTGGATCGCTTAATGATTATTAATGATTCGGCTCTGGACAACCCGACACAGCAAGTGCTCGGCGCAGGAAGATCCGTCTTATTCATGACATCTTTCTTAATGATAAATGTCGCCATCTTACGACTATACAAACGCTTTAATCGCAAGATGCGCATGCGTTTCACGATTTTATTTCTAGGTGTACCGATCACCTCTTACTTATCTTTACTGCTCTCTCCTGATGGCAGCTATATCGAGATTACAGCATGGCCGCTTATTATTTATCAAGTACTCATCGCATTATTATGTTACAGGTGGATCGCACCAAAAATCAACCAACGCACTCGTTACACCTGTGCTATCATTGCCTACCTTGGCGTACTGCTTACTATATTTATTAATGTATTGTGGTACGAAGGGAAGAGTGAGTCACTGCTTATTACGAAGCTGTTTATGATATTAATTTATTTTACAATCGTACTGTTTATATTCTTTGAACGAATTATCGAAAATTTACAAACCACGTACCGCTCTTCCATTACCGATGGATTAACTGGTTTGTACAATCGCCGTTTTATGTATCAGCGAATGAATCATTATACAGCCAAGGGCCAAAAAGTATCCGTTATCTTTTGTGATATTGATAATTTCAAACGCCTCAATGATACGAAAGGCCATCTCGTAGCAGATGAAGTTTTAATAAAAGTTGCCCAAATCATCAGAGATGAAGTAGATGATTTCGGTTTGGCTGGACGATTTGGCGGAGAAGAAATCATTGCATTTGTGCAGCATAAGCAGAAACAGCTTCATCCCGCACATATCGCAGAACAAATTCGATCACGAATCGAAGAAGAAACGGGTTCTACGATAAGCATCGGCTACAGCTCCCTGATTAAAGGGCAAACGATCGAGGAACTCGTACGAGAAGCAGATCAAGCGATGTATCATTCCAAGCAAACTGGAAAAAATCGTGTTACTTGCTATCAAGACATTGAAGGCAGAATTACACCTCTAAGTACATATTAAAGTCATTTTTCATACAATAACTCCGACACCATACATATAACAACGAAAAACCTCCATTTCCACCAATGCAGTGGATCTGGAGGTTTTTCATCTCTTCATTTCTCAGTTACGAGTCTTACATTCGAGCTAACTATTATTGAATTATTGAATATCACGCTTTTTGAACACCAAGATGGAGACAAGAAGCAGCGCTAACATGTACAGTGCATAGATACCGAATGAAAAGCCAAATGTGACACCCTCGATTGGTGGTTCTCCTTTATAATACGGACTCCAATCCAGATGCGGAAACACCGTATACTTGTACCATGGCTTTTCATCAATAAACATACTAAGCATTCCTGCCAACGAATTCAATATAACGGCAATACTAATTGAAAGTCCTAAGCTTCTTGTCAATACAGCTGCTGTGAACGCTACAAAAATATAAAACAATTCATTTGGCAAAGTCAAAAAGAATGGAAGAATGGTTCCCTCCCACAACAAATTAATTCCGCCAACAGAAGAGTCAAATAAGATAAACGCGGCAAGCGCCGTTACAATCAACATAGCGAAATTAACGAACAAGACGACTAAAATAATCGTAACTAACTTAGACATTAAAATCGTTGTTCGGCTAGCAGGTCTAATCAGCAATTGCTTAATCGTTCCATCTTTGAACTCATCTGTAATGATCTGCGATGCAATGACGATGGAGAAAATACCTGTAAACACACTCGTGATTTCAAAAATAACCGAAGTAAATCCAACACTGCCCACTTCACTACTACCCTCTGATTGAAACCATAACTGAAGGCCAATCGCAGCGGCTAGAACAATAAGCAAGAAAATAAGGTAGTATGGCAGCTGTCTCTTGCTCGTTATCTTCATCCATTCATTCCGCACTAATGCTGTAAAGTAACTCATTGAATGTGTCCTCCTTTCGTCATCGACAAGAACTTGTCCTCTAATGTTTCCGCAATAGAGCGAACTTCATAAATCTTGACTTGATGACGAACGAAGAGTTCTACAACTTCAGGTATTTGATCGCGCGTGAGTGTAAGCGTCACTACGTTATTGTCCACTTGTACAGGCTCGTAGGAAGTCCCCTCCAACGCCTGTGTAGCGGCCTCTGCCTGCTCTACATGGAATTGAATAGAGCGCGTCGTCTGCTGTTCTTCTACATGCTTCGTATCAAGAATTTGTTCGCCTACATATTTACCATGTTGGATAACTACTACTCGATCACACATAAGTTCAATCTCAGACAACAAGTGACTAGATACCAAAATAGAAATATTCTCTTCCCTAGCTAGACGCTTCAAATAATCCCGCAGCTCTCGAATTCCAGCAGGATCAAGACCGTTTGTCGGTTCATCCAAAATAAGAATAGATGGCTGGTGCAGCAGCGCTTGTGCAATTCCGAGACGCTGCCTCATGCCTAGAGAATAATTTTGCACCTTTTTATCCAAAACCTGATCCAGCTCTACAAACTTTACGATTTCATCAATACGCGATTGAGAAACTTCTTTTCCGCTCATGCGCGCAAAGTGCAGAAGATTCTGTCTGCCTGTCATAAATTTGTACAACTCTGGATTTTCAACAATCGCCCCAACATGAGCCATCGCCTTAGCCCGATCTTTGACTACATCATGTCCCTCTATGAGAATGGTACCTGAAGTTATACTCATTAAGCCGACCATCATTCGAATGGTAGTTGTCTTTCCGGCACCGTTAGGGCCCAAGAAACCATAAATTTCTCCACGCTTCACCTGGAAGGAGAGCTGATCGATTAGTGTTTTTCCACGAATTTTTTTGGTGATATTTCGCAGTTCCACTACGATATCATTCATCTTTTGTTGACCCCTTTCATCTATATCTGTATCCAATATTCGCGATACGGCTGTTAACACACATGATTAACATCCGCGTAATGAACACTATGTCCTTACGTTTCAATAGCTGCTTAGTTTCGTTACAATATCTTAAGAAACTGGATTCTGTTAGAACATTGCATGCAACCGCCAACGTTCGGTACACTAATACATAGTAGTATTGCACAACAAATGATGGTTCAAGCGAGTACTCGGTACTCAGGTGAGCTTATCTAATAACCATTAAAGCTTGCATAATCATCCTACACAGCCGTCATCTGATTTTAACTAAAAGGAGCAATAACCCGAGTATGACCAACATCAATACCCAACCCACCCTCCCGGAATCCTATAAACAGCAAATGGAAAGTATGCTGGGAGAAGAAACAGAAGCATTTCTGAAAAGCTTTTATGAAGAACGCACCTATGGGCTGCGCATCCATCCACTTAAGTGGGAACAGCATAAAACGACACTAGAGCCTATAATAAACGCCTTTTCCCTACAATCGGTACCATGGTGTGACGAAGGTTATTATTACGACCCCAACACACGTCCGGGCAAACACCCGTACCATGCGGCAGGATTATATTACATTCAAGAACCGTCTGCTATGTCCGCAGTACAGCTGCTCGATCCGCAGCCTGGCGAAATCGTTCTCGATCTAGCTGCTGCACCAGGTGGGAAAACGACGCATATTGCAGGCCGCCTACAAGGTGAAGGATTGCTTATCGCAAATGAAATACACCGAGAGCGTGCCAAAATATTAGCGAGCAACGTGGAACGGATGGGATGTTCGAATGCAATCGTCACCAACTCCGATCCAGATTCATTGGCAGAACGTTTTCCAATGTTCTTTGATCGCATTATGCTGGACGCACCTTGTTCTGGTGAAGGCATGTTCCGCAAAGATACAGACGCAATCCAAGAGTGGTCCCCTGAACACGTGACATTGTGCGCCAATCGACAATGGGACATCATTCAAGCAGCAGTTAACATGCTAAAACCCGGGGGCACGATAGCCTACTCTACTTGTACGTTTAATTATGCGGAAAATGAGCAAACGATTGAACGCTGGCTTGATCGTTATCCAGACTTTACGCTTGTGCAGCAAGAGCGGATATGGCCGCATAAACAGCGCGGAGAAGGCCATTATGTAGCGGTATTGCGTCGTTCTGGCCATCTTGAGGATACAACAGAAAGCTCGACTACTTCAGGTTCCGTTGCTATGACGTCGTACTCATTCGGTGCTACTTCAACTCGCCTAGAAAAGGTGAATAAAGGGAAACACAAGAAATCAACTGGTCGAAAAAACCACCCGTCTTCTTCGAATGCTGAAGCTGTGTATGAACAGTTTGTGCAATGGACTCGTGAGTATATGCCGAATTGGCAAACTCCTATGTCCGGCAAGCCGATTCTGTTTGGCGAAGAACTGTATTGGCTCCCTGCGCCAGCCGATTTCAGTTCTGACCAAAGCAACTGGCTGGAAGGGAAGTTAAATGGACTGCGTGTACCACGTCCAGGCCTGCATCTTGCCCATGTGCTTAAACAGCGTATTGAGCCAGCTCACGCGTTAGCACTATCCTTGCTAGAACCAACAGCTGCATCATCGTCTATTCAGCTGTCAACGGTATCAGACGCAGCAGCGATACTAAAATACTTGAATGGTGAAGCGTTGCTGCTCGATCAAGATGTACAAGCTGACAGCAACGAAGTGGTGAAAGGCTGGACACTTGTCTCCATCGACGGATTGCCAATCAGCTGGGGTAAATCAGCTAATGGTATGATTAAGAACCATTATCCAAAAGGATTACGTGCAAGCTATTTACTTTAGCTTCATGTATATACAACGAACCGGAGCCACATATACAGCTACGGTTCGTTGTATCATCCTTCAACGTATACACTTATGTAATGGACATTTCGTGTATAGTGCCTCTTCTTAATTTTCTCCTACATAAAATAATGCGTCATCGATAATCTCATCACGGAACATCATATTCAGATGAAGTGCTGTAAATGATTGTTCCTTTGCCAACTCATGCACGATCGACTCTCCGATATAATGTCGCTCACGTCCTGTACCTGGAACTCTAAAATCAATAAATCCCGATAACTGTTCACCTTCCGTGTTAATCGTTGCTAAACCTACAGGAAGCGAACCTCCTTGCTCCGTATAAATATCATACAGTAGTGCATCTCCATCATCTCTTGCGAGAATGATCTGGATGCCAAGAGCCTCGCTTGGATGTGGGGGACAGATAGCTAATTCGTGGTAATTGCCGTGATTCCTTCTATCTTGTTGAAACCTTTGATTGGTTGCCGCTAATTTAAGCGTTGAAGAATCTTGCACAACTATCCGATCGTCTGTGTGGCTCTCTTGATATTCATCATCGATGACATATTCATCATCAATTTCATACCCTTCTTGTTCATGGTCCCATTCTTCCTCCCACGATGTCTCAACAGAAGAACTTACAATTCGCGAATACTTCCCATTAATGACTTGCAACTCTCGCTGCTCAGCGTCTAGCGCATCAGACAATCGATCGATATAGCGCTCAACTTCCTGTTCCAATTGCTGCTCTATCTCACTTGAGCTTAGCACATCTTCATCTATAATGAGCGTACTGCACAACCTGCTCCCTTCTCTATACATCACGAGCAACGATGCCGTATATATGCCATCTATGAGGATATCGATGGCTTCTGCCCCTGCGGTTACAAAGTCCGGTCTCATTTCTAAGCGATACATACATAACCTCCTGCTTATTCTGACAATGATTTATCAACATTAGCATGCCTTGCTAAACCGTTAGACATGCGCCCAATTACATAACACCTTAGACAATCGCCCATACCGAGACGTGATATAAGCATATGATACGATATGCCGAATGACGGAAGTTCCGCCGCATCAATATATCTGCACGGAACCCTGTACCCCCTTCGGTAGAGCTAACTACAAGGGTAGAGGAGGAATGAGAAGATGGGCGCAGTAGGAGGACACAATTCGATAGGTATTGTTTTGGTATTGTTCATCTTGTTGGTCATCATCTCTCGTGCTTTAACTTGCTGATGCCGCGAACGATGGCAACACAAAAAAGAGGGGACTGCTCCCCTCCTTTTTTGACGTCCAAATATGAGACTGCTAGGATAAGAAGTATTTTGTCAGTACTGCATGTACTCCATCATCGTTATTCGATAACGTTACTTCATCTGCCGCTGCCTTGACATCGATTGGAGAGTTGTCCATAGCAACGCCAATGCCAGCAAATTGAATCATGGTCATGTCATTATAATAATTGCCGACAGCCATTACATTCTCGTTTGAGATGCCTCGCAGCTGTGTCAATTGCTTCAATGCGTTACCCTTCGTTGCTTCCTTATGCATAATATCGATAAAGAACTCACCAGACCGAATGAATTGAACCTGATGATCCCATAAGCTCAACGCCTGCTCAACACGATCCATATCTTCTTTATAGCCGCTCATCGTTAGCTTCAAGACAGGGCTTAATAGATTGTCCCAACCCGGGAAATTTTTCGGTTCAATTAGAAATTGCTTATACGTATCCAACCAATCTGCAGACAGCAGATCCACTTGGTTCACATAGAGATCAAAGGCTGTATTGATATCATAATGTACCTTTTCTTCATTGCAGTATGTCAAGTAAGGCTCCAGATCCATTTGGCTCAGCTCAAATTGATGAAGCATACTTTTATCTTTAGAAGCTACTGTAGCTGCTCCATTATGAGTGATGACAACACCTTCTAGGCCCAACTTGTCCAAATAAGGCAGCGTACTTACAGGGCTTCTCCCCGTACATAATACGATCTCCACGCCTTGAGCAGCGACTTCGCGAATCGTATTTGCATTTACTTCAGATAAAGAATGATCATCATGGAGCAACGTTCCATCCATATCAAGGGCAATCATTTTAATGTTTTTCATGCTGTGAACCTCCATCTCGCTGTATTAAAACTAAGAAGTAGCTTGCTGCAACGAGGCAAGCTCGTCCTCACGCAGTTCCCGCCATTGACCGATTGGCAGCTCAGAATCGAGCTGTAAAGGGCCCATCGTTAATCGTTTTAAGTATACAACTTGCTTGCCTACTGACTCAAACATGCGCTTTACCTGATGGAATTTACCTTCGGTAATCGTCAGTTCAATGTGGCTAATGACTTCTTCTTCCGTTGGAAGCGAATCCTTGCTCTTAATGACTAGCTGCGCTGGCTTCGTTACATAACCGTCATCCAATGTTACACCGATAGCCATTGCTTCTACATCCTCTTCGGTTACATCCCCTTTGACATGAGCAAAGTATGTCTTAGGCACATGCTTGCGCGGAGCTAGAAGTTCGTGTGCCAACTTGCCATCATTCGTAAGCAAAAGTAATCCTTCTGTATCTTTATCAAGTCTTCCCACAGGGAATGGCTCGAAGCAAAGTAACCCGTCAGGCAACAAATCGATCACCGTTCGCTCACGACGATCTTCTGTCGCGGAAATAACCCCTGGCGGCTTATGCAGCATAATATAGACGTACTCTCGATACTGCACTTTTTCCCCATCAAATTGCACATCGTCTGTATCAGGATCCACTTGCTTGCCGCTGTCTTTAACAGCAGCCCCATTGACCATAATAAGACCCGCCTTAGCCCATCTTTTAATCTCTGTTCGAGAGCCGAAGCCCATATGTCCGAGCAGCTTGTCCAATCTCATTTTTGCCATTAGGTTGTCCACCTCCACACAGCTGGATATTCATTTTTCTTCAACATACCATCCACCCATTTGCCGAAGCCAAGCGGACAATCATAGGCGTAACTACCAATACACACATTTAGCTCATACCTGTTATTCGCTAGCTGCTGCTTGCTCCATACTCCATACGTATCGATATATTCTTGCTCTGGACGGCGTAGGCCTTTCGGTAGTCTTACCATCTGATCTTTGCGGGAATCTGATTGATGAGTCTGTTTCCCTTTGCCCTTTTGCTTGGGACGACTGAAGACATGAGATGGTTTACGAACTGCATCTTCATCTACTGCCAGTTGGTGCAAGCTCACGATAGAACGGGCTGGTCGCTCCCCTTCTCGTTCCAGTACCGCAACATAATGACCCTCGCCGTTTACTCGGTGGGGCCACAGGCGTATCGTTCGGCTCCACTAGCTCAACTGGTGCCATCGCACTCGGCTCCTGAATATAATAGAAACCTGCATAAGGCGATATATGATAGCTCTGCAAAAAAGACTCCCACTCCTCACCAAGTCGATTTTGCATCTGTTCAATAAACAATTGAGGTATCGCCTTCATTTTGTCATCTTTTCAGCTAGCCATTGCATATAGCAATATGCAACATCCCCAACAACACACAACACCTCTAAATAGCATATCACGTCTGGCTATTTTTTTGAAAGGAATGAAGGGTGAACGTTGTCGAAAGTTGTCTTATTCGTAGATCTTTCTATTTTTAATCTTTCATTTTTGTCACATTAGCTAATTTCACGATATTTACGCTCGCAAGCCCGTTCATAAGTTGATATGATGATTTAGTTAATAGAAAGGCATTGGTCATACTCATGACACAACAACAAGATGAACAATACATTAAGACTCAAATAAAGGAGGTAATGCCCCAATGCTACATATCGAACAATTGTCACACTCCTTTCACAATGGAAATGAGATAACCCCAGTTTTGCAGCAGATCGACTTTCAAGTTAAGAAAGGCAGTATGGTCGCACTGCTAGGCAGTTCGGGATCAGGCAAATCCACACTGCTAAATTTAATGGCAGGCCTTATGAAGCCTACGGAAGGAAATATATACATAAACGGGCACGACATCGTAAAGATGAATGAAAATCAACTAGCAGAATTTCGCAGAGAACATATCGGATTTATTTTTCAAGCCTATGAACTCATTCCTAACTTAACCGTTATCGAAAATGTTGAACTCCCATTCGTTTTCCAAGGTATTTCCCCTCGTAAAAGACGCGAGAAAGCCCAACATTTGCTCGAACAAGTCGGTTTGCCTGACAAAGGAAACATGTTCGTCTCCCAACTTTCAGGTGGTCAACAGCAGCGCGTAAGTATCGCACGCTCGCTTATTACAGAACCGTCTGTTATTTTTGCGGACGAGCCTACAGGGAATCTGGATACAAAGACAGAGGATGAAGTTATTTCTATCCTGAAACAACTCAATAAGAAGATGAACACAACCTTCGTTATCGTTACCCACGAACGAGAAGTTGCGGAGCATACAGAACGCGTACTGACCCTTAAAGACGGCCGACTTATCGAAGACGCAGTAACAACCAATGCTCAAGTAACTGGCTCAAGTATGGGAGGCGTACATACATGAGGTTTGGTGATTATATTCGCATTTCTTTTGACCAGCTTCGCAGGCGCAAGGTTGTAACTATTCTATGTGCACTTGGCATTTCAATCGGCTGTGCCGCTATCGTCGTAGCGATGAGTATCGGAGAATCCGCTGCCAAATATTCAGAAATGCAGATGAGCCGCTGGTTCAAACTTGATGAGATTACCGTCTCCGCAAAAAGTGCGGGACAATCTGGTGATCCATCCGCAAAACCTGAAATGGATGAAGGTTCCCTTCTTACTTCACAGAAACTTGAACTCATTCGCACATTCCCGCATGTTCTAGCTGCAGCTCCAATGGAGGAGATTGGCGGGTTCCAAACAAAGCTATCGAACGGAACAAGTTCTTATACGCAAGTGATCGCTACTGATCTGAATAGTTTGCAAGCATTTGGTCATCACATGCGTTTGGGAACTATCTCGGATTTGCCTCAAACTGTAATTGCCAACTTTGGTGCAACATTCGGCTACGTGGATGAAAAAGCAAGAAATGCACTCTACGATAAGCTTCGTCAAAATCCATATGATGATGAAGTATACAAACAGCTTGAAAATTTAGATCGCCTGCCAGCGAACTTGTATCAACAGTCTATTCAATTTGTTCAACATGACCAACAATCGGGCCGGGAAATTCTTTCACCCGCACTTCGTGTGACAGGCGTACTGAAGAAACCAGATAGCCAAACCGATAATATGGCAATGAACCAGAAAGTGATGTATGTATCTTTAGAAACAGCAGAATGGTTGCGCAAACAACCAGGATTTAGACCCATTGAACCGGATTCATCTACGAATATGGTATCTGCAACCGTAGAGCATTATCCATTAGTAACGGTAAAAGTAGATAGCCAAGAAAACATACTGCAAGTTGAAAACAAAATTAAGCAGCTGCGTCTGAATGCGATGAACAATTTAGAGCAAAAAGAACGTCTTGAAAAACAATTTGCTATGGTGCGCACGATCGCACTTGGTATCGGCTTATTCGTTCTATTCATTGCATCCATTTCGATTGTTGTAGCCATGACGATGTCCACCCACCAGCGAAGACGCCAAATCGGAATTATGAAGGTACTCGGTGCTAACTTGAGCCAAATTCGTAATATGTTCATCGTAGAAGCTACGTTAATTGGTCTACTAGGCGGAATTATGGGGGTAATCCTCTCTCATTGGATTATATGGGGAATTAACGGCCTTGTACTAGCAAGCGGCGCTGAAGCTGCCGAGATCTTATTTATCGCGCCTTGGATTATACCTATGGGTATGTTCTTCGCGATTATTACGGGAATACTGGCCGGACTATACCCCGCAATCAACGCGTCCCGTACTGATGCTTTGACAGCAATTCGCCGTGATTAGTATATGTAAATTTAGAAGAGGAGCACTCCCAATATGAAAATAAAAAAAATAATCAAGTGGACGATTATTCTCGGCTTGTTAGGCGGTATTAGCTATGGTCTGTATTCATTTTCTCAGCCTAAAACGATGCCATTAGATTCAGCATCTCAAGAGCTTACCTTCCCCGTTACGCAGGAAACATTAGTGAAAACAATCGCGATAACAGGTAAGTCATCCTATGTCAGTGAAACGATCGTCTACGCACCTTTCAATGGAAAAGTAAACAAATGGAACGTCACGGACGGACAGCAAGTGAAACGCGGTGACACCTTGTTCCAGCTAGATCCAATCGCTATCCAACAAGAGATTGCAAGAGCAGAAACCGAAATAAAAAAACAAAATCTTGAGGAACAGCTATCTAAGTTCAAAGGTGAGTTTGCAACAAACGAACAGGGCTCTCCATTGACGGAAGAAAGCTCTAAGCAGCACTATGTTCAAAAAGAAACGGAGCGTGTACAGAAAGAGATCAATTCCCTTACACGTACGGTTCAACAAAAAGAGATTGCAGAGAAGAAATCCAAAATAGCTCAATCTCATTATATATCCCCCGTATCAGGCATTTTCCTGTATGATGATGCGGCAAAGCTACCGCAGCAAGTACAGGAAAATATGCGTGTAGGCAAAATTGTAGATGTGAATCAACTTCAGCTTGTTACCTATGTCGGAGAGCAAGATATCTTCTCGCTTAAGCCAGGCATGTCCGTAGAAGTGGAGCTAACGGCGCATAAAGATATTAAATTGAATGGTGATGTCGTAAAAGTATCTAAATTCGCTAAAACAGGGGCAGATGGTACGGTTGTATCCCCCGCCCAATTCGAAGTCATTGTAAGCCTAGCGAAAAATCCAAACTTGATTGCAGGCCTTAGCTTAAACGGTAAAGTGGAGATAGAACGCAAGGACAGCACGATTGTTGTACCTACGCTTGCAATTATGAAAGACAACGAAGGCTCATATGTGATGCTCAAAGCTGCTAACGGTACAGTGAAGCGTCAAAACATAACAGTAGGTTTGGAAACGGCAGACAAGACCGAAGTGCTAGAAGGACTGAAGCCTGGAGATCAAGTTACGCTGCAATAATTCATGTTCATTTACCTTCATACAATATGAAACAAACAAAAGCAGTCCTCCCCTAGTAAATGGGTTGGACTGCTTTTGTTATTGTTCATCCAAACTAACAAGCTTCATCAATTCAACATCCGTTATAGGGATGGTTATATCCCTTGGCTCAGCTTGAGCTCCTTCTTCACTAGACACGAGTGCTAGCAACAAAGCTGTCTCGGCTCTTACAACGCCAAGCTCAATGCCCATGCAAAGGTCAGGATATAAAGCTAATTTATGTAAAGCAGCTTCCCATAGTTTAATCGCTCCTGCAACATTATGATGATGCCAATGATGCAGCCCTACTGCCACTTGCAGCAAACCTTGATAAAATGGTTTCCGGCCCTCTTCCAGCCACAGCTCCTCCATCACATCATGGCAAGCATAGTAATCACGTTGTTCATTGAACAGCTTTAGAAATTGGACGAACAATCGATCATAGGACGTTCTCATCCTTCTGATTCGCCGCTCTTTTTCTTACATTCTTTAATTAAAAGACCAAGCTCTTCTTCTAATTGTTTGAAACCCGTTAGATCACGATCCAGCCATAGATTGTTAAATCGGCTTTGGAATGCTATAGCTTCACTAATGCGATGATAGAAGTACAAATCTTGAATTAGTGTCAAACACTTTTGGATGAGTTTCGCATCATCTTCGAAGTTCTTTTGAGCATCCAATATTTCTTGACGTATGCTGGACATCTCATTATCGAGAATAAAAGCAGCTTCCGCAGACTTTTTCAAACGCTCTCGCACTTCATCAGGCAAACTGTCCCGATATTTGTAATTCAATGAATGCTCAATCGTGGCCCAGAAGTTCATCGCCAACGTACGTATCTGAATTTCAGCCAGTACATGCTTATAACCCAACGCTGTCTGTACCGGATATTCTACGATCATATGAAAGCTGCGGTAGCCACTTTCCTTAAAGTTCGTTACGTAATCCTTTTCGTATAGAACAGTCATATCCTTACGATGACGGATCAGCTCTGCCAGCGAATGAATATCTTCTACGAACTGACACATGATACGAATCCCTGCAATATCCTCAATACCACGTTCGATGTCATCCATATCTATCGATAATCGCTTCGCTTTCTCCAAAATACTGGAAATTCGCTTAATGCGTCCCGTAACAAATTCTATCGGAGCATATTCCTCACGCTTCTTCAACTCGCTGCGCATCGTTTTGAATTTAACTTTCAATTCTTCAACAGCTTGTTCATAAGGCAGTAAAAACTTCTTCCAATCTCTTCCGTCCATAACGAACGCCTCCTGTCCGTTCCCATCTTTCATTGTATGCGGTTAGGTATGTTAACGTTGTCTGACTTTGTTATAAGTTATTATTTATGATCTCGGCCAACTGCCTCAGATATGTGTCGGTAGCCATCTCGCTTCAGTAAGGCTTTTAATCCCGTCGTTATCTCACGGCTAATGCCCGGACCGCGATAAATAAGCCCTGTATACACTTCCACTAAGCTTGCACCCGCACATATTTTTGCATATGCATCCTCAGCTGTAAATACACCGCCTGAACCAATTATCGGAATGCGTCCGCCCGTATGGCGGTATACTTTACGAATAATTTCTGTAGAATGCTCAGTCAATGGCTTGCCGCTCAAGCCGCCTGCTTCCATACGATTCGGATGATTCGTCCCTGCCCGTGACAACGTCGTGTTCGTTGCAATAATGCCCGAGACTCCGCTTTGCACTATTGTCTCTGTCATATGGATCAAATCTTCATCAGTTACATCTGGTGCTATTTTAACTAAGATTGCTTTATTTTTCTGATTCTTAGCATTTAGTGTCTGCATTTCTGCTACAACTGCATTCAACAAAGATCGCAGCTCATCACCATGCTGTAAATTACGCAAATTAGGCGTATTCGGAGAACTGATGTTCACCACGAATAAGTCTGCTACATCATAAAGCTTACGTATACATGCCAAATAGTCCTGCTCGGCCTGTTCATTCGGCGTTTCTTTATTTTTGCCAATGTTCACCCATACAGGAATACGTCGTTCCTTAACACTTGTAAGACGGTGCAGCATTTGATCTGCGCCTTCATTATTGAATCCCATGCGATTGATAAGTGCTTCATCTGGAGGGAGTCGGAACATGCGAGGCTGCTCATTGCCTGGCTGACCGACAGGAGTAACGGTTCCTACTTCCATAAATCCTAATCCAATGGAGGAGAAGCCTTCCACAGCGGCGGCATTTTTGTCTAACCCTGCAGCGAGTCCGATTGGCGAATGAAAATGAAAGCCAAACAAATCGGTCGCAAGTGCTGGATCTTCTTTTACCCCATATATCGAACGCATCAGCGGCTTCATACCAGGAACTTTACTAGCTCCTGCAAGCCCTCCGATGACGAGGTGGTGTGCACGTTCTGGATCCATTCGAAAAAATATCGGTTTGCCAATGCTGCGGTATATCAATCGTTCCACTCCGTTCTTCGCTCTTCATTAAAAAACAGCTCTTATATTTTTTATGTTATCTATTCTAACATAAAAACGGGTTTCGGTCTCGAAAATACGCTTAATCTTCTATAAATTCGCGTATATATCCTATCATATTTTACTGATTTTCAACCAAAATGAAAAGAGCCCCAAAATTTTATTATCACTCTAGCCAACTAGATAGTAAGCGATTACAATTAAATTAAGAATACATACGAAAGGTGATGACTTTATGAGCGCGAAGCGAATGCCGCCAATGCGAAAAACAAAACAAGAGGCACAGGTAAACCGCAAAGCAATCTACATTGTTGGGAGTTCATTGCTTTTTCTTACCGTTCTACTAAGCGTGTTTATTTTACTGAAGTAATAAACAACATTTCATAACAAAAAGGTCTGCTCCTTCCACAGAGCAGACCTTACTTTTTTATCTTGGAAAAATTAATCCAACCACTTGTAAATTTTATTCGGATTTTCTTGCCCTGGCGTTAGTGGTACACGGTAACGCTCGTCATCTGCTGGAACAACCGTAACATCAGGCAAATGACCTGATGTAATGGTTACTTTCGTTCCCATCGCGACCATATCGAACAACTCCTCCACGTCTGCATTTGACAAACGGATACAACCAAGCGACTCATCCTGACCAATTGAATCGAGATCATTTGTCCCATGGATGGCGTACTGTGTATTCGACAAAGCCATTCCACGGCTGCCATATGCCCCTGTAGAAGTGCCATTCGGATTAACTACTTTCTCAGATATAACGAATGAACCTTCCGGTGTACGCTCACCGCCTAATCCTACTTTGTAATTGCGCAATATAATGGAACCACTTACGACAGCCAATCGATGTGTCTTTTTATCAATAATAATGCGCAGCGGCTCTTTGAAAGGTTCTGCTTCTCCTGTCACCCACTGCTTGTCCAGTATACGCTTTGTCTTTGGTACATTTTTCACGGGTGTAAGTTTCTTATGTACATCTTTGTATATCCCCGACCATTCTGGATGTATTCCTGAAACCACATTGCGAGGATAGCCTTTCGCTAACTCGCCGACCGATGCTGGTGGCAGCTTCCCTTGTTCCAGCACAGCAGCATGTGTAGACATCGCCATTAAACGCTGTTCAGCAGCACTCGCCCATACAGCAGCTTCCTTCGCTGCTTGCAAACGTTCTGGCTCACAATCGCATTCTGCCACCCCTGGGAAATACGTTTGGCTGCTTCTACTTTCACTTTGTGCTTTACTTTTAACGATAGCCCATACCTGAGGTTGAGTTGTCCAAATACTCCATCGTCCATGCTTTTGCAAGGTAACAAGCGTGGAAGACGTATTCTGTTTCGTTGCCTTAACGACAGCTTGTCTCAATTGGCGATCACTCTGAGCTGAACTCGTCTTTTCCACATAAACAACCGTTCCAAGTCCAGGTGCAGGCAACTTCGTTTCCTTTTCTGATTCTGCATCTTTACCTTCGGATTGTTTATCCGAGGGCTTAGAAGTTGGTGCCATCGCATCTTCACCTGCTAACATAGCTCCAAATAATAAAATAAGAAGAAGAGATGCTAACACTCTCATTCCTTGCTTGATTCGATTACGCTTTCTCATTCGCTTCTGTACGGCTTGCATCATCAACATTTGTTCTTCCTGAAAACGCTCTATTGGCAAGGGCTCATTTTCAAAAGCTTTATATATGTCTCCTGCTTGATTATAACAATAGCTAGCTTTACGCAGCTGACCGTCTTTTTCATATTGCTTTCCAAGTAAATACCATGCCATTCGGTTATCAGGATGAGATTGTACATACTTCTTCATGTAGGCTTCGTCTTGCTCCGTCCATTCATCAAGCCGATCATTCATTATGTCTTCAACTCCCCCTACCTCTATATTTCCTATATCGGCAATTGATGACCAATTCGCCAGTATTCTTCATATGAAAATAGGTATATAGTTAAAAATCCCCGCCGAGGCGAGGATTTGGTTGGTTGGTTGTATTCTCTTTATAATCTCTATATAACTTAGTTGAATGGCGCATCAGCAATCTTGATGGAGTCTGTTGGGCAGCCATCGCAAGCATCTTGCATATCATCAAATAGGTCTTCAGGAATTGCCTTCACACCCATGTTGCCGTCTCCATCATAAATTGTTTCTGCTAGACCTTCATCATCGTAGTCGTATACGTCAGGAGCTGTCGCTCCGCAAGCACCACAAGCGATGCACGTGTCTTTATCAACCCAAGTATATTTTCCCATTGGTAGTTCCCTCCTGGTATTCAAGTCAGATCGTCTTGATTCCTCCGTATTCAATATAATACAAACAAGTCTCAAGTTCAAACGATTTCCATGTTTTTTATAATAATTCTAGATAGCATTTACAGCTAATTTTGTATAAACTATTATGTCCAAAACTGATATCACACTTCTATTTCCAATCCTCACCATCCCGTTTCTCATACTCCCGCAAAAAATCCGTCTGCAAAGAAGTCCCCCTTACACGATGATTACGGATCAGGGCGGAAGGATCATCTCCTAACATTCCCAGCATGACGACTGCATTTTCACCATATTTATTACGCAAGCCGTCTACCGTCTCATTCAGTTTGTCGCGTTTCGGCTGTTGTTCGTAGGCGAATAAATCAAGCTGCACAACCGCCTCTTCCTTAGGAACTAGATTCTGCCCTGTAATTCCCAACAACCGCAATGGCCCGCGACCTTGCCAATGACGCTCATATAGTTTCCACGAAGCTTCCAACAAATGTTGAGCATCATCTGTCGGCGTATCCATCGTTAACGAACGCGTAAACGTCTTCATATCTGGAGTTCGCAATGTTAACTGCACCGTCTGCGCCATCATTTGCTGCTTGCGCATTCGACGAGCCACTTGATCGGCCAAGTTTAACAGCACTCGACGTATATCACCATCTGACTCAATATCTTGCGGCAAAGTAGTCGTATGACCAATAGATTTGCTTGCTTCTCTCTCAGCTCGGACTTCGCCATGATCAACCCCATTCGCCGCTTGCTTCATTCCTATTCCAAGTACGCCGAAATGGTTCTCCAAACGCTGCGCATCTGTCCGGGCAAGCTCTCCAATCGTATGAATGCCAAGGCGGCGCAGCTTCTCTGCTGTTTTGCGACCGATGCCAAACAGCTCTTGGCATGGACGATGCCACAGCTTATCTGGCACATCACGTATTCTCAGAACCGTAATGCCATTCGGCTTTTTCATATCGGATGCCATTTTAGCCAACAATTTATTCGGTGCAACACCGATTGAGCAAGGAATGCCTAATTCCTCACGAATGCGCATCTGCAGCTCTTCAGCAATTTGCAACGGAGTTCCGAACGACTTTGATCCCGTTATATCAAGGTAGCATTCATCAATAGATACGGCTTCAACTAATGGCGTATAGGAACCCGCTATATTTAGAAAAGCACGTGAATATTTACGATATAAATGAAAGTCTGGCTTAATAATCATAAGAGACGGGCATATTTTCTGAGCTTCACGAACACGCATACCTGTGCGAATCCCGTAACGTCTAGCTGCATAGGAACAAGTTACAATAATCCCTTTACGCTGCTCAATGCTGCCCGCTACAGCGGTTGCCTTATTTTGATACGTATCCGGATCCTCAGCTGCATGTACAGAACAGTAGAAAGCGTTCATGTCCAAATGAAGAATGACTTTCCCCTTTGTCGGGTAGTAACGATGTATATCTTCATTGGAAGTGCTCTCGTTCATCTTATACCTTCCTCTCTTTTACAAAAGACTAGGTCCTTTTGTACTCCCAATTGTTCTTTTGAACATTAATCGGGTAACGCAGGAAAATACTGCTATACAAATACAAACGCAATGCTATAATTAGAAAAAAAATAATACCAGATTCATCCTGAAACGATCTGGAGGAGGAACTATCATGAAAAAGTCGATTGCAATATTCGATACGACCTTACGTGACGGTACACAAGGAGAAGGCATTAGTCTATCAGCTGAAGACAAATTTAAGATCGCCAGGCGGCTCGATTCCCTTGGCGTTCATTATATTGAAGGCGGCATTCCGGGCTCCAACAGCAAAGATATCGAATTTTTCAGAAGAATCAAATCCTACTCTTGGAACGCACGCTTTGTCGCATTTGGAAGCACGCGACGCAAAGATTCCATTGCCGATCAAGATGCGAATTTGAATCGTATTATCGAAGCCCAAGTTCCTGCAGCAACACTTGTCGGTAAGGCATGGGATTTCCATGTGCATACCGCATTGCAAACCTCATTAGAGGAAAATTTGGCGATGATTGCCGACTCTATTGCATACTTGAAGCAGCATCAATTAGAAGTGATGCTTGATGCTGAGCATTTCTTCGATGGCTTTAAGCACAACAGCGAATACGCCTTGCAAGTGCTACGTACAGCTGCAAATGCTGGAGCCGATTGGGTTGTTCTTTGTGATACGAATGGCGGGACGCTCCCCCATGAGATTCATCAAATCGTTAGTGCTGCTGTAGAAGGTACTCAAGTGAAGATCGGCATACATACGCATAACGATTGTGAATTAGCAGTCGCGAACAGCTTGGCAGCCGTGCAAGCAGGCGCGCTCCAGGTACAAGGTACAATGAATGGTTATGGAGAGCGCTGCGGAAATGCAAACTTATGTTCGATTATACCAAATCTTCAACTAAAACTCGACTACGACTGTATCGCAAATGATAAGCTTCAACAATTGACGTCTGTTGCGCGTTATATAAGTGAAATCGCTAACGTTCATATGCCTGTTAATCAGCCGTACGTCGGAAATGCCTCCTTCGCACATAAAGGCGGCATACATGTCTCTGCTATTTTAAAAGATTCGCGTACATATGAGCATATCCAGCCAGAGCTAGTCGGCAATAAACAGCGTGTACTCGTATCTGAACTTGCAGGTCAGAGCAACGTATTGTCTAAGGCACAGCAGCTTGGTTACGAATTAGACGCTGGCAAGCCAGCAACGAAAGCCATCATCGACCGAATTAAACAGTTAGAGCATGAAGGCTATCAATTCGAGGGAGCAGATGCATCATTAGAGCTTATGCTGCGACAAGCGATTGGCAATGAACAAGAACCGTTTCAGTTTGAATCATTCAAAATATTAGTAGAGAAATCCAACAATCGACCCGTTGTATCCGAGGCGATCGTGAAAATAAATATTGATAATGAGTCGATTTATATGGCTGCTGAAGGCAACGGCCCAGTCAATGCATTGGACAATGCCCTACGCAAAGCCCTATCACGCCATTATCCTGGCATTGAAGATATGCATCTAACTGATTACAAGGTTCGCGTACTGGATGAAAGCGACACAACCGCCGCCAAGGTCCGTGTACTAATCGAATCCACAGACTTCAAGCATACGTGGAGTACCGTTGGTGTGTCGCAGAACGTAATTGAAGCAAGCTGGGAAGCCCTTGTGGACAGTATCCGTTACGCTCTTTATGGTAAGGAAAAGCAGCATCAAACGAATGAACGTAAGGAAAGTCTCGGCATCGTAAATCACTAAGCCATTACAACGTAAGTCTTAATCCGTATACGAAACTGTAACTGTAACAACTTCCGTTAATCTACAACATACACAGAAATTATAAATGCCCCGGACAATTGTTTCAGTAATGTTCGGGGCATTTTGTATATTCGCTATTTTTCTTTCAACAGCTCTTCAATATCTGCTTCTATCTGGCTAGCAGGTCGAAGTCCAATATAAAGTTTGCGTATGGTGCCGCTTTTGTCTATAAGCAAATTCGTTGGAAATGCCATGCCGTTATAGGCAGCAAACACGCTACCGTCCAAATCCATTAATATAGGGTTAATCAGCCCATATTCATCGACAAATGATTGGGCGTCCTTCCTATTATCTGTGGATGTTACATTCACTGCATACATATCAAGTTGATTTTGATATTTCGCATATATTTTTACGAGGTCAGGAGCTTCCAGCTTGCAAGGACCGCACCATGATGCCCAAAAATTAATGAATACAGGCTTATCTCTTTTCCCGCCTACTCGATACGTTTGCGTACCATCTATGGACTTTAATTCAAATGCTGGCGCTTGATAATTAATAAGCGGAGCCTCTTTTGAGTGACGCAGACCGACAGAAGCCTCTCGATCAAGGCCTGCTGATTTCATATTTATCCAAATACCTGTCGCGCCTAAGAGGAGCACCAAAGCCAGTATGAATGTACTTTTTCTCATCATCCGCTATAACCTCTCTAGATACCGTATTATTAATATTGTACCCTTATTTCACCAATAATACAAAAATACGACCTAGCTCATCTTTTTTATTAATTGATGTTGAAAGCATTCTTTACATTAGAAAGACCTCGCCACATCATGGCAAGGTCTCACTTTTCACCTATGTTCGACATTGCTTACATTTCCCTAGCATCTACAATATTCGCAACATCGACTTCATTGCAGCAGCTGCTCTCATTCGAGTATTCGAGTGGTTATAGTTATGGAACTAGTTTCCATAACGCTGGTACAGAAGTCGGCTCCCAACCTACTAAGGAAGTGTGCGGTTGACGACACTCGTAGGTTGCCCCATTATAGGACACCAACTGACCTACTGTATAAGATGTGTTGGCTGCCCAAGGCGTAGCTGCAGGAGGCTGAGCCGTTGTAGCGGAGACAGAATTGCTGGCTGGCGATTGGTTGCCTGCTCCGTCCACAGCATACACGGTAAAAGTATACGAAGTAGATGCTGCTAATCCCGTAACCGTATAGCTGGTTGTATTGCCTGATACTGTGGCTACAAGATTTGTACCGTTGTATACCTTATATGCCGTAACCGCAACATTATCTGTAGAAGCCGACCACATCAGTGGTACCGAATTAGATGTCGGAGAGCCCATCACATGCAGATTGCTCGGCGCTGAAGGCGGTGTTGTATCTGCGACAGCTGGATTGGTTGTGGCTGGAACAGAAGCGCTAGGCGTAGAAGAGTTGCCTGCTCCATCCACAGCAACGACTGAGAATGTGTAACTTGTATTCGGCGTTAAACCTGTAACTGTATAGCTCGTATTGGAACTAGAAATGCTTGTTACCAGCGAGCTTCCGTTGAGAATCTTGTATTGGCTGACTCCGACATTGTCTGTAGCGGCATTCCATGACAAGGAAACCGAATTGGATGTCTTTCCTGTCACAGCTAACGAGGAAGGAGATGTCGGTGGCGTTGTATCGCTAGATCCCCCGCCGAAATTAGCGTCAATGACATTGTAGAATGCATTCGGAGTATCATGGACAGTCCATACTGCCAAAATAACATGATAACCTGTCCGCTGCGGTACGTTGCAAGTATCCGAATAATTAAAAGGCGGTCGCGCCCCACCAGAGTTAACAGAGCAGAAAGGCGTCAAATCGAATTGAGAACGAGACAGTGGCGCATTCTGGTCCCAATTCGGCTTGGTAATAAAGTACTCCCATTTCGTTGTTGCATGCGCTGCTGTCAATTTCCAGTTAAACGTTACCGTACCACTCGACATATTTACCTTTGTCCAACGCGTCGAAGATTGAGCGTTCAACTGATCAAATCCACCAAGACCAGCACTTGCAAGTTTGCCATCCGCTGGCCCAGCAGCTGGGAACCCTTTTGGCCCTTCCAAACTTTGAGGTTCGTACACAATTGGGCCGCAGTTCGTATTTTGACCCGTTTTGCACAAATAGCCCCTACTAGCAGGTCCTTCGATATAGCCGTGAGCGAAAGCTTTGTCAGACATAAGCAGTACCAAAATTACTGTGAGAATAGCGGTCGTTCCTACCAGTAGCCACTTGGAAAACAACATGTGCTGGTTGAACCTTTGATCCATCATCATCAACAGCCTCCTTTAATTTTTGGACTCGTCTTAGCCATGACTGAAAGCAGGTTAACGATCACCCCTCCTTGTAGAGAAATTTATATAAACGCAAATAAGCGTCTATATCGTAGTTTGTATACCGCTCACGTATCGCAATATGGACTTTTAATAGCAGGGGTTTTATATAACATTTGGAGAAGAGAATTAATTAACAAACTGATAATGGTATGATTTAAAGCACGCTGTTTCAAAAAATATGCGGAATATCTATGTGGATGGTTCTAAATGATAGACACATGATGATAGGAGAACCTCGTAGGTCGATTAAGTGGAAGTGGTATTTCGCTGGGTTATGTTGGATATGAGTACATACTAACACACTCCCCCTCCAAATGACAACGCTTTCTTTTTTGGATTTACTTTTGTTTTTTACTATTAAAATATTAGATAGTTCCCATGTCTTAACTTAAGATGCACCCCACCATTCTATGAAAACTTACAATAGATCGACTATAATGAATAGATATCCTTGTAGAGTAGGAGAACTCCGTAACTTTTATGACAAGTACCCAGAATGTGCAATCGAAACCGATTAACATACAAACGATATCTATTATGCCATCTGCTGTGCAATCCATGCTGGAGCATTTGCGTATAAACTATCCTCATGAAGGATGCGGAATATTGCTCCGCGATAAATACTCAAGTTCGCATGCTTTTCATATTTTCGAACCTATTCCAAATACGGACCAGCATCCACAACACAGCTTTCATCTTGAGCCATCCGTATACATCCCACTGTTATTCCGTTATTCAGAGGCACAGTGGGAACGCATACTCGTACATTCCCATCCTCACACCTCAGCCACAATTAGCCTTGAAGACAAGTTGGGATGGATGGACACGAAAGCATTATGGACAGGATGGCTAATTGTTTCGTTTCAATCTGGAATAGTTAAACCATCGTTTAGCTATTACACACATTTCTAATGAATGCTGGATACTAGTACTGACTTAAATACATGTACATCTCTCTTAATGTCGTTACCCTTCTTTTCTCTGCTTGCTCCATAAAGTTCAGCCACAGTTCCGCAGTTGCTCGCGCATCCCATAGAGCATGATGACGCTGCTCTACTTCGATGCCAACGTGTTGCAGCAGCATATCTAAATCACTAGACCTAAGCTGCGGATAAAGCCAGCGTGCAATCATCATCGTATCCAACATGCGATGGCGCCACGGACTTTTATAATAACGCCACAAAGCTGTACGTAAGAACGCTTTGTCATGCGCACTTGCGTGCGCAATGACGATTCGTTCTCCTACGAAATCCATAAACTTTGTCAGACCTTCTGCTACGGGCATCGCTTGTGAAGCCTCTTCTGAGGTGATCCGCAGTAATCGCTCCGTTGCGGGTGGTATTCGCATGCCCGGATTAACGATTTGATAAAAATTTGCATCTTCCCCTTCTTCCCATTTCTTTCCTTGCAGTCGCCACGCCCCAAAAGATACAATCTCATCTGCATGAGGCTCAAACCCTGTCATCTCCAGATCGATCACAACAACAGGAAGCTCCTTCAATGGAATATCAAGCACATGAAGACGTTGAGCACCTCCGCTAGATTCCAGCTTCAATCGTTCTCTTTGACGAGCCCGCTCGTAAGCTTTTTTAGCTCCTTCTGTCTTCAGGTTTGAAGCGGATAAACCTGTCTTCCACGACTCAACAACTGCATGCACAGAAGGTGCGCGCTCTAGTTCAGCACCTGTGTTTTTAGGTTGTAACCGTTCTAGCCGCTTCCACCAACTCCGACGTTCATCTCCTTCAGCCACGCTCGCACCTCCTATTCAATATTTTTGACCATTTTTCTATACACTGAGAACTTCGGCGCAAGGCCAGCTTCTGCAATTCATGCAATTGATCCGGATCAATCATACCCGTACCATTCCACATGCCGTCTAGAACTTCTGTCCCACACATCCATCTGATTGCCAAAATATCATCCCAGTACGCATATAATTTCCTAATGTTCTGTCGTTCCTCACCATCTGGCCATGTAGACAAAATACCTTCCATACGCTCCTTCGTAGATAATGGATGAGCAACGTCATCCACCATCCATGAAGTTGTTCGAACGAGCTGCACAATAGGTACATATATCCGATATTTCATGTCAACTTGACCCACATAAGGATGTATTCGTTCCTTTATTAATTGTCCAAATGCATTGTGTGCAAGCTTACGGTGCTGCTGATTGCGCACCAATGCTGATAGGGAAGCTGCGGCGAAGTCAGAGGAAACTCCCAGTTGCCTTACATGTTGCCTCCACTCTCCCTCTAAATGCACCTCTCCATACACGGTTCTCATATCAAGTGCAATCGAAAAATATCGAGTATGTTCCCAATCAGCAATGTGAAGCCATTGTTCTACTTTCCTTTTCCAATCATCAAGAGAGCCTCGCCACATTGCTTCACATGCCAGCACTTTGCCGCTGCACGGTGTAAACCCGATCTCCTTTAGCGCATTCACCATACAATTTCCCCAAATATGGAAATACTGATCCACCACGTTGTGCTGTGACTCATGCTCAACAGTCTGCCAGATGAGACCATGATCTTGATCGCTCCAAGGAAGCATCTCCTTGCGCCCCCCACTCCCAAATAAGACAAAAGCATATGGAACTGGAGGCGGACCATAGCCCATATGCATGAGCTGCTTTTCTACATATAAAGCAACCTTCCCAAAAAGCGCATCATAACAAGCAGTTACGATTTGGTACCTTACACCAATAGATAAAGGAGAATTCGGTAAATGTAAAGAAGAATGCGACACTTGCTGCAAGCTGTCTTTTATTTCTGTACTTTCTTCTGTACTTTCCTTATTAAAATGTAATTCAATGCCAGATAGCCATTGCATTCTAAGGTGTTTCCATCCTTTTAACTTTGCGTCAGATAAGTCCTCATACCTATCTATCGCTTGTAAGTCACGCATCCACTGCTCTAGATAGGCAGAACAACTGTTATTTCCTATAGAATGATTCACGCAATCAACTCACCCCTTCACGGCGATCTGATCCTGGAGAAAGCTGTTCATGCTGGTTCAATACTTTCATTTGTTCCGGATAACCGTAAACGCCATGTTCGCTCATGTCCAATCCTACAAGCTCTTCTTCCTCAGATACTCTTAGCCCAATCGTTATTTTTAGCACAAAGAAAATGACAAACGACAAAATAGCAGCGAATGCAAACACACCCAAAATACCTACGGTTTGCACAACCAGCTGATCCCAGCCACCGCCATACAGCAAACCTGCTTTACCAACTCCAACTTTCTCTACTAGCGCTGGAGCTGCGAAGAAACCAGTCGATAATGCACCCCAAATACCAGCCACTCCATGTACAGAAAACGCATATACCGGATCATCAATACCAAGTCGTTCAATCCATTGAGCCGTGAAAAAGGTAATAATACCTGCTACTGCACCTATCACTAAAGCTGCCCATGGCTCTACGAATGCACATGCTCCCGTAATCGCAACAAGCGCTGCCAGCACTCCATTCAACATGCTTGGTATATCAGCCTTACCCCATACAAGCCACGAAATAATCAGCGCAGCAACTGCACCGGCAGCTGCAGCCAGTTGGGTCGTCATTGCGATATATCCGAAAAATCCATTATTAACTGCGCCAAGTGTACTGCCTGGATTAAATCCAAACCACCCTACCCACAGCAGCAATACACCGAGTACAGACAGCACTTGATTGTGGCCAGGAATGATAGTCGGCTTGCCCTCCGCGTTAAATTTTCCAAGACGAGGTTTAAGCATAATCGTTGCAATTAAAGCCGCTGTCGCACCTTGCATATGAACGACTGCCGAACCCGCAAAATCCTGCATGCCTAATGCATGCAACCAACCGCCGCCCCAGACCCAGTGAGCGGCTACAGGGTAAATGAAAATCGTGAAGAGCAAACCGAACCATACATAAACACTTAGCTTTGCGCGTTCTGCAAAACCACCACAGGCAATAGCAAGAGAAATGGCTGCAAATGCAAGTTGGAATAAAAATTTAATCGTGATAGGAACTTGTGAGAAGTCTAAAGAGCTGAACAGCGCTGCCGCTGTCGATTCATTGCCATCGAAGAAGAAACCTGTTGTACCGAAGAAGCCATTCGATTCACCGAAGCCAAATCCGAAACCGAACATCCAAAATGCAATTGCACATATGCCAAATGTTAAAATCGTCTTACCTGCAACATGCCCTGCATTTTTCATACGAGACGATCCTGCCTCCAAAAGGGCGAAGCCAGCTTGCATCATAATAACAAGCACCGCTGCAATTAAGATCCAGACAGCATCTAGAGCTTGGTGTACTTGAGCTGTAGTCACCTCTTCAGCAGCATATGCTAACGATGACATCCCCATAAATAAACTACACATTAATGCCACACTTACTAACAACTTGCCATTAAAAGACCTGAAATAGCTAATCACAACGAAACACTCCTTTTTATGTTATATTTCCTAACACAATAAATGATTAATGATGACATTATAAGCCTGTAAGGTAAGTTTTGACAATCATTTTATTTGAAACCAGATAAACATTGATCTTTTTAACTATTTTAATGTTATATTATCTAACATTAAAATCAAACCAAATGTTTGACTGAACGATTCAAGATGCAGTAAAATAAGAAGAAGAATTGAGGTGAGAACCGATGGGGATAATCAACTGTTGCGTATCGGAGAATTAGCTCGTTTAGCTTCGGTCAATCAACGAACGATTGATTATTATACTTCACTTGGCCTCATCGAGCCTACGAAGCGAACCGATACGAATTATCGTCTCTATGATATGGACACGATAGAACGGATTCAACGAATCATTCAAATGAAACAAGAGAAATATACCCTTGATGAAATCAAGGATTATTTCACACAACTTCAGCATGTTTCGCTTGATGAGCAACTCGTGAAGCGTTTGACTGATTTGCAAGTCCACTTGCAGCAAGTCGAGCGTGAAGCTAAAGAACTTCAACCTATATTAGAGAAGTTGAAGCCAACCCAGGCGAAGTCATTATTCCAGCGCATTGCTCCGCAAAGCGCCGCCTGTATCGATGTGTTGATTGCTCTTGCAGACAAGCAGCACATGCTTTAAAACAGCATAATCAGCCCAGGAGGTAATCATCATGTTCTTTCACCCAATGGATTTTCTAATCCTAATCGCCTTCGGTATTAGCATATGGGCACAATTCCGAGTTAAAGGTACGTTCAATCAATTTGCTAATGTACAAGCTTCCAGTGGATTGACTGGCTATGAAGCAGCAAGACGCTTACTTGATGCACAAGGCTTGTACGATGTTCCCGTCGAACCAGTCAGAGGACATTTATCAGATCATTACGATCCGATCCAAAAAGTTGTACGTCTATCAGAGCCCGTTTACTACGAGCGCTCTATCTCAGCTTTGTCTGTTGCCTGTCACGAAGTTGGTCATGCTATTCAAGATCAAGAATCTTACGCTATGCTAAGATTGCGTCATCGCATGTTCCCGCTCGTGAATATTTCCTCAGGCGTTGCACCATTTTTGCTGATTGGCGGTTTTCTATTTCAAGCGTCTGGACTTATTCTGCTGGGGATTATCTTCTTCTCAGCTGCAGTCGCATTCCAACTCGTAACATTACCAGTAGAGTTCAATGCTAGCAGCCGCGCAAGAGATCTGATGATTTCAGAAGGATTCATTAGAAATGATGAAGAGCAGGGAGTTAGCAAAGTATTGAACGCAGCAGCGTTAACGTATGTAGCAGCAGCCCTAATATCCTTGCTGGAACTAATCAAGTACGTTATGATCTTCCGCAGCCAAGATAATTAACACAACCATCCGATGAACGAGTTACAATGACAAAAGCCCCGTACGCATAAGCGCACGGGGCTTTTTGGGCTACATCTCTATAATGATTTAAGATTGCACATTGAAGTAATCAAGCAAAAAGCGATGGAACGTCTGCGCCACCAACGGCAACTTCTCGTCCTTGCGACGAATAAGCCCGATCGTTCTTGTCACTTGCGGCTTATTAACCTTCACACACACCGGCTGCAACTCAGACGTATGACGCAAAGCCATATCAGGTAACAAACTCACTCCCATACCCGCCGCTACAAGTCCACGAATCGTATCTGTCTCTTCGCCTTCAAAGCCGATTCTTGGCGTGAACCCCGCTTCAATACATGCATCCCACACTATTGGACGAAGCGAATAACCAGGACTAAAGAGAACGAATGTATCATCCTTCAATTGAGCCAAATCAATCTCTTCCTCATTTGCTAGCGCATGATTGGGAGGCAAAATTGCTGAAAGCCTCTCCGTAAGAACGACTTCTCCTGTTACATGCTCCGACGCCTCAGGGAATGGCGAAATAAATGCCAAATCGACCTCTGCCCGTACCAAATCACGAATGAGAGAAGGGTACATCCCTTGTTTAAAACGAAACTTCACATTCGGATGCGTTTTGCGGAAAGCAGCTACAACCGAAGGGATTAAATGAATACCCAAGCTATGCGGAAATCCAATACGAACCTCCCCCAACTCAGGATTAATAAATTCCTGAACTTCCTGTACAGATCGATCCAACTCTTTCAAAATGGCTTCTGCACGCTTCATAAATAACTGCCCAACAGGAGTTAAATGAAGATTTCTTCCCTTCTGCAAAAAAAGCTTAACCCCAAGCTCTTCCTCTAGCTGGTGAATCTGTCTGCTCACCGCAGATTGAGCCACATGCAGCTCCTCCGCTGCTTGTGTGACATGTTCTTTTTGCGCTACTTTGACAAAGTAGTGCAACTGCCTAAGTTCCACAATCCATCAACGCTCCGTTCATCACATTTATACTATCGTATACGCCGCAGCAACCAAAACAGAACGAATCCCGCAGCCAATCCTCCAAAATGAGCATATTGATTAATGCTGTCAATGAGGAAGGTTTGAAGTACGCTAATGACCAAAATAGCACCTAGCGTCTTGCGCGTAGCGAAATCCATGGCTTGTTTGTTGAACAATCCAACAAATAAATAAGCTCCAAACAAACCGTAAATCGCACCTGAAGCCCCCACTGACAATGTGCCCCATTCATTACCCCAGTTACTTACGACATTTCCGACAAATCCACTAGCAATATACAGCACCGCATATGGAATATGTCCCATCGCACGCTCCAAGGGAGGAGCAAATACAAACAACGTAAACATGTTAAACAGAAGATGCTCAAAGTTTGCATGTAGAAACATCGAAGCAAACATGCGCCATGTATCATGTACAAACAAATCCACCTTAAGCATCGCCCCGAAACGGAGCATCGTTTCCAAATTTTCTGTGCCGCCGTTCACGACCACTAAAATATACATAATAATATTCGCTGCAAGCAACAAACTCGTCACTTTGTAAAGCTTCAAATAACTTCGCCAATCCTCATTTCGTTCAAAAATCATTATTACCCTTCCTTCCTTTACCCACCCTTACCTTTCTCAACTGAAGCTCATTTTCATTCCATACGAAGATTGGACACACCCCATCCTTTACGCTTATAATGAAATGGATTTACTATCCCGTTTCACCAATTTGAAGGAGGATCTACATATGACTACAGAACGCACAGGCGTTGCAACACTAAAAGGAAATCCAATCACACTTATCGGACCAGAGCTCAAAGTGGGAGATCAAGCTCCTGACTTCAACCTTAACCGTTCATTAGTTGAATTCGCAAGCCTTAAGGACTTCGAAGGTAAAGTAAAGCTTATCAGCGTTGTTCCATCCATTGACACAGGCGTGTGCGATACACAAACTCGCCGCTTCAATGAAGCAGCAGCTGAACTGGGCGACAACGTAGTTGTTCTAACAGTAAGTGCTGATCTTCCATTTGCGCAAGCTCGTTGGTGCGGAGCTGCTGGTGTGGATAAAGTAGTTATGCTATCCGACTATAAAGAACTTAGCTTCGGTAAAGCATATGGCGTTCTTATCAAAGAATTCCACCTAGATATGCGTTCTATCTTCGTTCTCGACGCATCCAACACCATTCAATATGTTGAATACTTGGCTGAAATGAGCGAGCATCCAAACTACGAGAATGCATTAGAAGCGGTTCGCGGTTTACTGTAAACCATATTTCTATGCTGCTATGTGCAAAAAGCGAGGGAAGAATATACCTACATTCTTCTCTCGCTTTGTTCTATTCAGCCTCTTATTACATAAGAAGACAATTTCTTATCAAACACATCGAATAATTCCATCACAACCCGATAGTTCGACCCTAAGTCCCCCATGCCACCCCGAGAAGCAGAGTACACATCAACAGCAGTCTTCGATGGACCTACAGATATCAGGGAGACGGTAATATCCATAGCTCGTCCAGTCATCGTTCGTTTCTCTAATGTAATTTCCCCTACTGAAGGCACCTCATGCAGCACTTTATAGCCTTGCATTTTCTTTAAGGTAGAAGTAACCTCTGCCCATGTTTTTTCTTTGGAAAGTTGATAATAGTGCGTCTTTAACTTGGGATCTTTTGCTCGGTCACTGCTCGATTCAAAGCTTCGAAACAGACCAGCAAGTGTGCGCTTGAATGACAACAGCGTGTTCCTCCTTTACTCTACTACCCTTTGCTTTATATACTCTCCTCTAGTTTAGCATTGTTGTTCGCTAACTGGAAAGGCTAAATGTCGAAAAGTCTTGCAGTATTCATCGAATCCTACACAAACGAGTGATGGAAAGAACAAAAAAAGCCTCCAAGCGGATTCTCATCCACCTTGAAGGCGTCTTTATATCGGTTATACCCGCAATTGCCGTTCGGCTTTAATGTTTCTGAACCTGCTCTAGCAGGTGGGTGTCCTCACAGACGAATTTGACTACTTACGCAAAAGGAAAGCCTGTCAGCAACGCCTAGATATCGAACTCCCGTGAAACAAACATTGGTTCAAAACAACGAAAACCGTGACGTACATTGCAGGATATAAACTCATTATAGTGAATCCATTAGACAAAAGCAATTCATAATCGGCATAAGTAAACATTTAACACAATCTTTATAAAAACAACCCAACGCTCTCCTACTCGAAACCTAACTCTCTGCAGTTTCTCGTGCCTCCACTGCTTGCTGGAGCTTCTGATACGTAAGATAAAAGTTAAAGAACGATAGATAAGCAATCAACGAGCCTGCTCCAAAGATGATGATTACTGGATACTTTAATCCCATAAACAAGATGGCAACGCTCACAATTCCAGATACAACCACACGAATCGGACGGAAAATCGTCATAAATATGCTATTCTTAATTACCTGCACAGTATTCGCATGGTAATGAGCGATAATCGAGAAGAAGTTAAACAGTGATACAAGCAGCACAACTAACATTGCCAACACCATAATACCAAGTACCTGCATCGATTGCATCTCTGTCATGTATATCGAATAGCCTGCATACATGATAACCGTTAATATCGTATAAAAAATACCGCCAAGCATCGCCTGTTTGTAGTTGGCCTTGTATGAACTAAAAAATGTCTTAAGCAGCTTCGCATCTACATCCCCCATCACCCACTTGCGAGTAACAGAGAACATTGCTGCCGTTGCTGGAAATAGCGTAAATGGAGCTAATATCCCCATTAACCATTTCATCTGTAACACTTCATTCGTAAAATTACTGTTGGCCATGATGAGCATCATTACAAAACAAAAGAAAAAAGGAGCCGAACACAGCAACCATAAAATGTTCGTCACCGAGATTCGCATAATCCATTCACTAATGCGATACAATCCACCCATAATCCCTCTAGTTTCCAACCACAATTCCTCCTCCATGCTGCCTCTATAATGTTAACTATAATACAAAGCCCAACCTTAGACTAGTGCCTAATTTCTCTCGAATGGGTGAATATCCATGCCAAGTGCGATAGCCTGCATAGTATATACAGTGATTCAAAACAAGAGTCTTGAAGGAGGTAATACAATGGGTCAACTCGGATACGGCGGCGGTTATGGTGGATGCGGTGGCGGTTACGGATTCGGTACTGGAATAGGTTGCATTTTGGTACTCTTTATCCTACTCGTCATCATCTCCCGTGCCATCTGCTTCTAAGGAAACGGCGCCCTTCCAACAAGCAAGGAGAGGAACTCCCTCTCCTATGCTTTCACCGGCAGCTGCTTGCGCTTAATCCAGTTCGAGCATAATCTATTGGCGCAATACAAACCATTAACCTACGACACACGTGTATTCCACAGAGTTTGAGTATAGGGCAAATGGCGATCTGCTGCGAGCATTCTCAGATCGCCCTTGTACTCTAGCTTCAATCTCGAACATTTCCGAAAGTCATCAGGGGCAATCCATTCTGCAGCTTGTTCAAACAATTCAATTCCTGCATATGTAAATAACTCCGCAACGAACTGTGAGCAAAAATAAGCTTGATTCCGTTCAATCCGCACTTTAAGCGCAATCCCAAACAACCCCAAAAGATTATACTTGTAGCTAGCTTTTCGATTATCGATATATTGTATTCGCTGGCGTATGATTTCGTACTGCTTTTCACTTACCTCACAGCTGTACAAGGCCCCCAGCGTAGGGCGAAAAGGCGATCTTATTAAATCACCTTCCAGATTTTCCTTCACAAATCCTCCTGCTAGAGGATGCATTTCTCTCGTGCGACCAAAGCTATATATTTCTTGCAGCTCCTCATCCAGTACAATGGAGCAATGATTCAGAGGCTTATCTGTATACCATTTAATACATTGTGACAACCAGGAACCTGTATCGGACAGCAGTACATATACTTTTCTATGCTTAATGTTCATATGGCTAGATCCACCTATCATTCAATTATTTCGCTACTTTCATTTTAGATACACAGATGAATTTCCACTACGAACCAGAGACGTATATAAATCCTCGACTTAAGTTGAGGTATATACCATCAATTGCATAATTTTATAAAAAAAGGGACTTCCCTCAAGCAGCTATTAACCGCTCGAGTGAAAGTCCCTTTTTATAATTCCTATTCTTATTCGCTATCTGTCGAGCGATTGCGGTTACCTTCGAACGGACGGCGCGGACGACGATCTTGACGCTCACCGCCACGATCATTGTACTCACGACGTTGACCGCCATTAGCACTATTACCACTGTTACCACGGTACTCACCGCCGCCACGAGAATCACGGCCACCACGGTATCCACCGCCACCGCCGCCACCTTCACGACGACGATCTCCACCACCAGTGCCACCTTCACGACGACGATCTCCACCACCAGTGCCACCTTCACGGTTACCATAAGAACGGCCACGACCGCCATATGGCGCGGACAATTTACGACCGCTTGTGCGCACATCTGGTTTGCGGCGCTTCGCACGGATTGGATCTTCTGGTGTAAGTTGGATATTAACATCTTTCTTCTCACCTGTCAGAAGCTTGAACGCTGCAGACAGAAGGTGAACAGAATCCGTTTGCTCCAACAATTGAATTGCAATCGCTTTGTACTCTTGCAAATCACCAGCTTGCAATACATCAAGCACACGCTCTGCTACAACGCGTTGCTTCCCTTCGATCGCTTCAGCCAAGCTAGGCACTGGCTTGCGTGCAATACGATGACGCGTTACGCGTTCAATAAAGTGCAAGTGATCAATCTCACGTGGAGTCACGAATGACCAAGCGCTACCTTCTTTACCTGCACGTCCTGTACGACCGATACGGTGTACATAAGACTCTGGGTCTTGCGGAAGGTCAAAGTTAATAACATGTGTAACACCAGATACATCAAGTCCACGAGCAGCAACGTCAGTTGCTACAAGCACATCAATGCTGCCATCACGGAATTTACGCATTACATTGTCACGCTGATTCTGGGACAAGTCACCATGTAATCCATCAGCCGTGTAACCACGCTTCTGCAACGCTTCAGCCAACTCGTCTACGCGACGCTTTGTACGTCCGAATACGATTGCAAGATCCGGAGATTCCATATCCAACAAACGGCTAAGTGCATCGAACTTAGAACGCTCAGGAATTTCCATATAGCACTGGTCAATAAGCGGAGCGCTTACTTGTTTAGGCATTACGGATACATGCTCTGGGTTCTTCAAGAACGTGCTAGCCAACTTCTGAATGTTAGGTGGCATTGTTGCGGAGAACAACATCGTTTGACGCTCATCTGGAACTTGGCTAAGAATGCTAGTGATGTCTTCCATAAAGCCCATATCCAACATTTCATCTGCTTCATCCAACACAACTGTGTTCACATCAGACAGACGAATTGTTTTACGATTAATATGGTCAAGCAAACGACCTGGTGTACCGATAATAATATGTGGGCGTTTTTTCATTGCACGGATCTGACGACCGATATCTTGGCCACCGTAAATCGGCAAAGAACGAACTCCTTTGAAACGGGAAAGCTTGCCGATCTCTTCTGCTACTTGAATAGCTAGCTCACGTGTTGGTGTCATAACAAGCGCAACTACACGCTCATCTTCAACGTCAATTTTAGAAATTAGCGGGATACCGAATGCGGCCGTCTTACCTGTACCTGTTTGAGCTTGTCCAATCATGTCGCTCCCCGTCATCGCTACAGGAATCGCTTTTTCTTGAATTGGTGTTGATTCTTCAAATCCTAACTCTGTAATTGCTTGAAGAACCTTAGGATCTAGACCAAATTCTGCAAATGTCTTCAAAATATTCATGCTCCTTCGTTGTGGACAATCCACAGCCTTATCTGTATTCTTAAGTAGCGTGACTAGGTGACGAATGGCACTTCAGGCCGACCGTCTCATCATATACAATGCGGTGAGGCTTACGCCCTCCAGCCGCGTATGGGTCTGAGGTTAAATCAATCTTTATGCGTACTCAAGAATATCCTATACATTATAGCATAAAGCTAACGATGAATACCAGTAATGTAGTCACGATTTATTATTTTATGAGGTGAGCTCGTCTTGAAACGCATCATGGATTGCATCGTCATCGTACTAGGTGCCGCTTGCATAGCAGTTGGATTTAATCTATTCCTCATTCCCCACCAGCTGTTAAGCGGTGGTGTATCCGGTGTATCGATGATCACAAGCTACTTTACACAATGGAATGTAAGCGTACTTTACTTTGCGCTTAACTTACCACTCATCGTGTGGGGCTGGTTCATAATCGGTCGCCGATTTATTGGCTACAGTTTATTAAGTGTCGTTGCTACAACTTGGTTCATTAGTATCATACCCGAAATTTCAATATCACCTGAGCCTTTGCTCTGTGCAGTATTTGGAGGCACATTTATCGGTATAGGGGCAGGAATTTCGTTACGGGTTGGAGGCTCTTCAGGGGGCTTTGACATTATCGGATCTATTATTAATCGTTATCGAGATGTTCCTATTGGCATGATATCTGCAGTAATGAATGCAATTGTCATATTGACTCACGGCTTATTGACTAACGATTGGGAGCTTGTTCTTTACTCTATGGTATCGATTTATTCGACCGGTAAGGTTATCGACACCCTATACATTAACCATTACAAAGTTACCGTATATATCATCACAAGCAAACAGGAGCAGCTGTTAGAGAAACTGCTGAACTTACCACACGGGATTACAGTCATTAAAACACGTGGCGCCTTCTCTAACATCGAGCGCGACATGCTTATGACAGTTACTACTCGTTATGAGTTGAATGAGCTAAAACGAGCAATAAAGGAAACTGACCCTAAGGCCTTTGTAAACATCGTAGAAACGGTTGGCATTATGGGGAACTTCCGTCGTCCAAAAACATTATAAACAACAAAAAGGAACTGACTAGTCATATGGTAACTGACTAAGAAGTTCCTTTTTTATATCTACTTTTTGAATGTTTGATTATCATTGCTCAATATGGTAATATCTACATCAGCTTACTTTATTCCCCCCCTTAATATCTCTCTTTTATATCACTCTGCTCTACTCTGCTATCTGTATTTTCATTCCCTAAAATGATTCAATTTCAACTTCATTTGCACAAGGAGGAAGATAACAATGGATAACACAACGACAAAAGATTATCTTGATAGTGATCAAGAGGTTTGGGATCAAGAGTATAAAAATAAGGAGTGGGATTATTTAGCGGATATCACGGAATTCGCAAGATATTCCATTGTTTATGGGTATATAAGAAAGTATTTAAGTACAAATTCAAAAGGAATATTAGATATGGGCTGTGGCACGGGTATTTTGTACGACATGTTACTCGACAGCGAGAAAGAGGGCTTTACAGGAGTCGATTTGTCCACAGAAGCCATTAAGATAGCATCACAAAAATCTCCAACGAATACGTTTCAAGTCGGAAATATTTTAGACTATACTCCTCAGAAACAATATGACATCATCGTTTTCAATGAATCACTTCACTACGTAACGAACACAGCAAAAGTTCTTCTTGCCTATTCCAATCACTTAACTTCAAATGGAGTAATCATCTCCTCCTTATATTCACACAAAAACACCAATGACCCTGCATATACCATTATCGAGAATAAAATCGCTGAAATGGAGAATTCCCCTGATTTCGAAGTACTTGATAAAGTCAGCTTGTTCAACCATAAAGCAGAGTTGAAATGGTATCTTCATCTTTTGAAGAGAAAAGATGAAGATGTAAACTAATTTATAAGCAAACAAAAGTAAACCCGTCAGCTACACTGACGGGTTGTTTTTATATCGAATAATATAATAATTACAATTATTGCGAAAGACGACAAGACAAATCATAAAGTTCTTGATTGAATTCTTTCTTCGTGTTAACAACGAGATCGATATCAGTCGCTACACACACACCATTAATAATACCGCAGCCTTTACCGGAATCACCTTCCATTAGACTGCGCACAGCGAAATCACCTAGACGGCTCGCAAGAATACGATCGTTTGCAGTCGGTGTACCTCCACGTTGAATGTGGCCAAGAACCGTTACTCGCGGCTCAATCGTAGGACAACGCTCAACGATGCCGTTTGCAATATCATCGCCTTTGCCCACGCCTTCTGCTACAAGGATAATACTATGGCGCTTACCATTCTCAAAGTTTTGTTTCATGCGGTCTGCTACTTCATCCAAGTTGAATGGCACTTCAGGAAGCAGGATGGATTCCGCACCGCTCGCAACACCAGCATACAATGCGATGTCTCCACAGTGACGACCCATTACTTCAACTACAGAAGAACGCTCGTGAGAGCTCATTGTATCGCGCAGCTTGTTAACTGCATCTACAACGATGCTTACAGCTGTATCAAAGCCAATTGTGTAATCTGTAAAGGAAATGTCGTTATCAATTGTACCTGGAAGACCCATTGTCTTAATGCCAAGCTTGCTTAATTTGTTTGCTCCTTGGTAAGAACCGTCTCCACCGATAACGATTAGGCCGTCGATGCCGAATTCGCGCAAAATATCTGCACCCTTTTGCTGGCCTTCAGCTGTTCTAAACTCTTGGCAGCGAGCAGATTGAAGAATCGTACCACCGCGTTGAATAATGTCACCTACACTGCGGATATCCATTTTACGCAAGTCTTTGTTAAGCAATCCTTGATAACCACGTTGAATTCCATATACCTCTATTCCATGATAAATGGCAGTGCGAACAACAGCGCGTACAGCCGCGTTCATCCCTTGAGAATCTCCACCACTTGTTAAAACAGCGATTCTTTTTACAGCAGACATCATTTCTTCCTCCTCTTATCCTCATTACATATGTTTACGAATCCAGCGGCTATTTATCCAGAAAAATAATCTCATAATTGGACTACCTTTCATTAACCTTTTGGAAACATCTAAAACTTCTCTCTGTTCTGCTACTTTGGGATCTGACAAATACAATGCCAGCAATCCCTCTACAATCATTCGATGAAAACGATTGTCCGGCAGTTGGCTCACTCGCTCACAAGAACGCTCCGCGAAATATCCAATACGCTGGAACATCATTTCGTCACTTTCGTAGTAATGACAGAAATTCAAATCCCCGCCAATTCGATCTTCTTCTTGATCAATGAAATAATCCAACAATATATGAAGACCGCATACATACGGAAAATAAGCAGCACTAACTTCTTGGGCGTCTTGAGTTGTGCAATCTTCGCACGATGCTAATACAAACAATTGGAACATACCTAGTGTGGATCCCGTAGCTGCTGCAAATTCGTTCCAAGAAAGATCAGTATATTGATGTTGATGTATATTCCACCATTCCAACAACGCTGACTCACGCTTGGACCATTCAATATGCTTATATATTTGCAGTTCTGTGTACAGCTTCACGAGTCTAACCAACTCTGGCCTGACATTACTGTATCCAGGAAGCTTATCCACGCATGCTCTGCAACGATTAACAAGTGATACTAAATAACCACCGTCATCGTTATCCTCTCGCTCCGCATAATAATCCGTCAAAGCTCGTTCCGGCTGCACAGCATCCAACATAGACTCATGCAATAACCGGAAATCTTCCGGATCAAGCGAAGTGCTGCGATCACACAGATTATCCAGGTAGTCACTGATCGTTTGAAAAGCAACAATTAAAGGAATAAGTACGTCTCGCGTGTCAGGACACACTGCTGCGTACACAGCCCCACCTTGACAATGAAACTGCTTCGTCCGCAAGCTATCTAACGCTTGTTTGCGTAATTCTTGACTCGGTATTTGCTCAGCTTGGCTTGTCCAATAAGATAGCTCAGAACGCACCTCTGGCAATATGTATTTATATACACGGTACATTAATTGCACAGACCCTTTTGGGGCTGCTGATCTAAGCCTATTACTATCCAAAACAAGCCTCCGATCTCACCTTGTTAGAGTTGTATTCTCATTTTAACCGATACTATTATATTACGAAGTGATTGAATGCACAAACAATATCAGCTACTGGTGCAATTTGGCATCTGCATCTTGCTGCGTCCGGTACCAAATATGAAGGTCATTAATCGCACTAGCAAGCTCAGCTATCTCACTATTTAGTCTACATGAAGCTTCAAAACAATCCTCTTCATAAAGTGCTTGCTGCTTTACCATGATGACACGTTCTAGTGCAAAAATACGATCAGGTATACGGCCACGAATGATTTCCCATTGCATAAGCAGTTTATACTGCTCTTGAGCGCTTAAATGTTCCCATTCGCAAAGCAGCACAGGCGTATGAATTTGTAAACGTTCATCCCAATCGAATCGAAATCGTTTCATACGCACTCCCTTCTCCACCTATCTTTGACTAGATTCGACACTAGTCTACATCATTCTTCTTCTATCTTCTCTATGGTAATGTACCACTTATCGTAAGTGCCTGTAAATGTACCATCATTCGTATTGCTGCCACTGCCTGTCGGCTTCTTTGCAAGCATGATATACTACTAACTAAAATTAGACAGAAAACGATTACCATATTGGATCATTTAAAAATATGGAGGGAGCCTGCATCATGAATCCTGCTTCACCAACACGGGAAATCAACAAGCTGCGTACGTATACGTTTGCTGTGTTTATGATTTCTGCCGTTATTATTTCATATTTACCTTTATATTTAAAATCACTCGGCTATAACGGTGTACAGATCGGACTCCTTTATTCGATAGGTCCGCTTATATCCATTTGTTCAAATTTTATTTGGGGTGTAGCAAGCGATAAGTATCAAACGATAAAAAAAATCATACTCATTCTACTTGCTGTTCAGACCATTATGATCGTCGTTCTAAGCTTTGCATCGTCATATACGACGGTTATGATGCTGCTTGTCGTTTTCTACTTTTTCTACTATCCGGTCTTTCCGTTGACCGATACGCTAACGATTGTAACTACACAATCCCATAACCGCAGCTTTATTGGTGTTAGGGTGTTTGGATCCATTGGTTTTGCTTTCTCAGCACTCGCCTTCGGATACTTGTTAAAATCGATTGGCGCTTCGTATACGTTAGTTGTTATCGGTGCATTAAGTGTTCTGTCCTTCATGCTCTTGTTAGTGGTTGCAGATAAACAAGCATCAATGAAAAAGATGGAGTTCGGAGGTTTGTGGGAAGTCATTAAGCGACCCAATGTGTATCTATTCCTTATCTGTGTGCTGCTTCTTGCGATTGGACATCGGCTCAATGATGCATTTCTTGGTCTTTCTCTCATTTCGCTAGGTGCCGACGAATCGATTGTTGGATGGGCTTGGATGATTTCTGCTGTTAGTGAAATTCCAGTTTTCTTCCTATTAAATGCTTATGGGGAACGAGTTAAAGAACTGCCCTTGTTAGCGATCTCCTGTGTCATGTATATGATTCGTTTTCTTATAGCTGGCTATGTTCAAGATCCGATCTGGCTGATTAGCACACAGGTGATGCATAGTGTAACGTTCGGTATTTTTTATTTTGTCGCAATTCGTTACTTAAATAGAGTTATTCCTGAACAATTCCGTTCAACAGGTATGGCAGTGTACACGATTGTCTGGTCAAGTATTTCTGGTCTGCTTAGTGGTACCATCGGCGGAAAACTTTTAGAAGTGTACGGTAAAGACATCGTCTTCTTCTCGGCAGCGGGCTTTGCTATTATTGCTGCCATCGGCTTTGCACTACTTCATCTATATGTAAAGCGCAATGAAAAATCAACAGCTGCATTGCATTTTTAACGGTTCACTTTATAATAATAGTAGTAGGTATTAGTATTAGGTACTAATTTGGTCCTTATTTTATAGAACACTTGCATTACCTTCCCTTCCAAGTTACGTAAAGCATATTGGATAGGGCCACTACCTTAGCAGAGGGTGAATGAAGTTGAACACATATCAGATTGTAAAAGACACGATTCATGGAAGACGCAGCGTTCGCAATTATGATGAGCGGCCTGTATCGGCAGAGGATATTCAAGAGCTAATCGACTGTGCACGATATGCACCTAGTGATACGAACTCACAGACTTGGGAATTTATTGCGATATTGAATGCAGACATGATACGTACAATTGAGGAGTTAACATGGGAGAAGCTTCACGAAAGGGCTACTCAAGCTGAAGCACAAGGACTTACAAGAGAAGCACGCATGCTGTTAAAGTCATTTGGTCCCTATGCCACTGCTTTCTCAGGAGCTCCTGCGCTATTAATCTGTTTGGCAACACCGTATCAGTCTAAGTTCCGCGAAAAAATCTTCGATCCTATACAGCTTGTTCCTGAATCTGTATGGCATGAAGAAGGAATTAAGAGCAGCTGTTTAGCGGTACAAAATGTAATGCTCGCTGCCCATGCTAAAGGGTTAGCTACTTGCCCGATGACTGGACCTGTATTGCTGGCTGAAGAAGCGATTAAGGAGCTGCTTCATATCGAGACCGATCGGACGATTAATATGGTACTTGCACTCGGCTATGCAAAAGAGAAGCCAGCAAAACTTTCACGCAAAGAAGTTAGCGATATTTTGCGCATCGTCTATTGAATACTTGTTACCTTAGTAACAACGAAAAAGGAGCCCGCTCAGAATGAGCGGGCTCCTTTCACAATGCTAAAGCACATTTTTATAAGGATTCCCTAAGGAATTCGATTATAATTTAATGACATTAGCAGCTTGTGGTCCACGATTTCCATCGGAAATCTCAAATTCCACTGCTTGGCCTTCTTCAAGAGTCTTGAATCCATCTGTTTCGATTGCGGAGTAGTGTACGAACACGTCGTCTCCACCATCAACAGTAAGGAATCCATAGCCTTTTTCTGCGTTGAACCATTTAACGGTACCTTTCAAAGTAAAAACCTCCTCACATCTTCGCCTCAAAGGCGAATATTTACATTATAGTCGGCTGTAACTTAAAAATCAACTTTTTTTCAACTTCACTTCAAAAAAGTCTTGATATTATGGCAAGTTTCATGTATGGAGACAAGCTTTATTTGCTTTGTTTCGACCCCTGCGTTAATATGAACGTAAAGGGTGTTATTGCTTGATACATCAAGGAATAACATAGATTTTGAAACTAGAAAGAGCGAGGTACAACATGGCTAAGAAACATCTGATTTACAAGAAGGACAAATGGAATATGCTTACGGTAGAAGTTCACGGGCGCCAGCTCGTGCTTCGTGAAATATCTGATCAATGGGGAGAAGAATGCCACACGTTCCTCGGTCGTCCAGAGATGATGCAATGGGTTTCTCAACGTTTCCCTAAAGAACAATTCGCTGGAAATGAAGAGGAATGGGATCAGCTAATGGCTGCTTTTAAGGAAGTATAACACTCCCCCATCCTTGTAAGAAGGTACGGTGATTATGGATTCTTCAATTACGCTCGTATTTATCATTACAGCATTCTCATTAGGTGCTGTTATCGTTTGGAAGAAGGATACTATACCGCCGCAGCTGCGCAAATTTATGGCACTTACTACGCTGGTGTTTATTTTATTTGCCTTTTTCCTAATCGTATACAGTTTCATTACGCTTGGTTCAGCCTCATAAGAGGCTGTTCGCATACATATCGTTATTTATCTGGCCTGCTTATGATTTGTATTGGATCAAACAACAAGCTGAAGCATTAATCTTCCTCCCTCTCGGTCATACTAATCCTGAGCCCGAGTCGTCGGATACGGGACTGTAGACGACAGGAGGAATAGGATGAATGGCAATTATCGCACTACCGTTGTAAGCTGTCTCCTTATTGCCATTATACCGCTGACTCTTGGCATTTGCCCGTCAACTGCACGGCCATTTCGCAACAGTCATCCTGTGCAAGCCAGCGTAAGCAACTTCAATACATATAGTGATTTTAGGAGGGTACATATGTCACAATTGACGAAACGTTCGGAAGTACCGCAGGAACACCGTTGGAAGCTTGAAGATTTATTCGGCTCGCAAGCTGAGTGGGATCGTGAGTACACGTTATTGCAACAACTGCTAGCTAAAGCAGAGCAGTTTCACGGTAAACTAAACGAACCAGCTGCACTCAAAGCATGTTTTGAGTTGGAAGATGACATTTCACTCCACGCTGAACGATTATATGTATACGCTAATATGCGTCATCATGAAGATACGGCTGAAGCACAATACCAGGCACTATCCGATAAGGCTAAGAAACTAAGTGTTGAGGTTAGCGAGAAATTATCCTACATCACACCAGAGATTCTTTCTCTGTCTGATGATAAGCTTGATGCATTTATAGCAGACGAACAACTGAAGCTATACCGCTTCACATTACAAGAAATGAAGCGTCAGAAGGCTCATGTTCTTTCCAAACAAGAGGAAGCACTACTCGCACAAGTAGGCAGCTTGTCCAGAGCTCCAGAAACGATCTACAGCATGCTAAACAATGCTGATATGAAATTCCCTAAGATTAAAAACGATAAAGGTGAAGAAGTAGAACTCACGCATGGCAGCTACATTCAGATGCTGGAAAGTCGCAATCGCGACGTACGACGAGCAGCTTTCGAAGCCGTCTACAGCACCTATAGGAAGCAAAGTAACACCATTGCTGCTGCATTAAGCGCAAACGTTACGAAGAACTTATTCTATGCGAAAGCTCGTAAATACCCTTCAACACTGGAAATGTACCTTTACGGTGACAACATTCCAAAAGAAGTGTACACGAATCTAATCGGTACCATGCATAAGCATCTTCCGCTTATGCATCGCTACATGAAGCTTCGTGCGAAGCTGCTCAAGGTCGACAAGCTGCATATGTATGACTTGTTTGCCCCTATCGTGGAGCAGTTCGATATGAACATTCCTTACACAGAAGCTACTTCAATTGTGAAGGAAAGCTTGCATCCGCTAGGCGAAGACTATTTGAATGCCCTTCAAGAAGGATTCGACAACGGCTGGATTGACGTATATGAGAATGAAGGTAAACGCAGCGGAGCTTACAGTTGGGGAGCTTATGGCACACACCCATACGTGCTTTTGAACCATAAAGATAACTTGAACAGCATGTTCACGTTGACGCATGAAATGGGTCATGCACTGCACTCCTACTATTCGGACAACAATTTACCGTATAGGGACGCGCAATATACGATCTTCCTAGCTGAAGTTGCCTCCACTTTGAACGAGGCATTATTAATGGACTTCATGCTGAAGAAGAGCGTTGATCCAAAAGAAAAGATGTACCTGCTTACCTACTATATCGATCAATTCCGTACAACGGTGTTCCGTCAAACGATGTTTGCTGAGTTCGAGTTGATTATTCATGAGCGTGCTGAGAAAGGTGAAGCGCTGACTCCACAGCTATTGAACGAAGTGTACTATGACTTGAATAAGAAATATTACGGTGACGAAATGGTCGTTGATCAAGATATTGAGATTGAATGGGCTAGAATCCCGCATTTCTACACGAGTTTCTATGTGTACAAATACGCAACAGGATTCTCTGCTGCACAAAGCTTCGCGAAGCAAATTCTTGATGAAGGTCAACCAGCAGTTGATCGTTACCTTGGCTTCTTGAAGAGCGGCGGCAGCGACTTCTCCATCAATATTTTGAAGAAAGCTGGCGTTGATATGTCCACTCCTGCTCCTATCGAGGAAGGCATGAGTGTTCTCGAATCTCTTATCGAGCAGATGGAACAGATGGCAAAAGAGCTGTAACCTACTATCTCAATTTTGCTACCTAATCGCATGATCATATAAATAAGTTCACTTGACTCCTTCCCTTGCTATGCATCGGAAGGAGTTGTTATTTGCACAATAAACGTACAGAATGATCACTCGATACATCTCATAATGAGATTGTGATGCCGAATCAGTAAGGATTATACTACAAAGAAGAAGGAGTTGATCGAACATGGCTAACAAAACAACAAAAGAATCCAATTCCAACAACAAAAATAATGACTTGCGCATCCAATGGACCTTATTAGCTGCACTCGTATTTGCACTGCTGACAGCGATTTTTGCCATTGTGAATGTAGAGCCCGTTCAAGTCAATCTGTTATTCGGAACTTTCGATGTGCCTCTCATCCTGCTTATTTTAGGATGTACACTGCTAGGAGCACTGATCGTTGGATCTTACGGAGTATATGCGCAGTATCGTATTCGACGCAAAGTTAAAGAGCTGGAAGCCAAAGTGGCTCAACTTGAAGCAGAGTCTGAGAATGGATATGTGTTTCCTGAACCTACGAATGCGCAACTGCAAGAAATTGAGGATGTTCTTGCGGACAAACGTGATGTAAAAGATTCAAAAAACGAGTAGCCTTTCAAGTGAAAATACCTTTGCAAGAGTAACTTGGGTTCTCACTAAACTGCCTTACATTTCAAATCAAGAGGAGCAATCATTTTATGAGCACACTTTTCGATTCCCCATATGCTGCAATAAAGGACGAAGCACTTGCCATTTCAATCGATGAATCTTACGTGCTTAGCCTATTGATGGAACTGCTTCACACCCCTAGTCCAACAGGCTACACGCACCATATTATGAACCGTATTCACGAAGAAGCACATAAACTCGGATATACAATGGAACGCAATCAGAAAGGTGGCGGCTACATTCGAGTGAAAGGCGCCCAAGACGACAGCACTCAAGTTATCGGCCTTTCTGCTCATGTAGATACGCTTGGTGCTATGGTTCGTTCGATTCATACAGACGGAACCCTGCGTCTTACGCCACTAGGCGGCTACATGATGAGTTCCATCGAAAATGAATATTGTCAGATACATACGCATGCAGGACAAACGTACACAGGTACAATAATGACGAAACAGCCATCTGTTCATGTCTTCGATAAAGCAAGCGAATTGGCTCGTAACGAAGAAAATATAATCGTCCGTATCGATGAAATCGTACATACCAAAGAAGACACAGGGAAGCTGGGCATTCGTACAGGCAACTACGTTTCCTTTGATGCTCGTCCTGTGCATATGCCGAGCGGATTCATCAAGTCAAGACATTTGGATGACAAAGCAAGTGTAGCTGCTCTATTCGGCTTGCTACACAGTATGAAGGTTCATCAATGGAAGCCACAGCACGATATCGTCATCTACATTACCAATTATGAAGAGATCGGACACGGTGCGTCATCATTGCCTAGTGGGATCACAGAGCTAATTGCCGTGGACATGGGAGCAATGGGAGATGATCTAAACTGTAAAGAAACAGATGTATCGATCTGTGCCAAGGACTCATCCGGTCCGTATGATTACTTTATGACTTCTCGACTCGTTCAACTTGCGGAAAGAGAAGGCATTGCTCATGTCGTAGACATTTATCCGCGCTACGGTTCTGATGCATCAGCTGCACTGCGTGGAGGAAACGATATCCGCGCTGCCTTGATCGGTCCTGGCGTGCACGCTTCTCATGCGATGGAACGCACCCATTTGCAAGCCGTAATCAATACGGCGAAGCTGCTTGCCGCTTATATTACGGAGTAGCCGTTAGAGTTTGGAGGGATTCCGAATTCAGGTCAGCCGTTTACGTCAATCATGAGTTCTGGATCGTGTAAAGTGTGTAGTCAATCCTATAAAATAGCCGCATTTGCTTGTCCTTACTGCTCTAACGGTTAGCATAGAGGCTATTCTGCTGATTTCCACTTATATTGAGGTGTAAGGGATGTAGGAGAGCTTATTTGCTAGATTAAGCGTGTAAAGTTGCCATAATAGCTGAAATAAGCTCGTTTACAATCGTTAAAATTCTATTATAGACGATTTCATAAGAATAACGTCAATGGCGCTCGTTAGAAAAAGCCGATCCGATAACAGCAATACAAATACAAATGCATTTGTATTTGTTTTCGTATTTGTATTTTCATTAGTTAAGGTTGCTTTTTTACATAGGTGTAACGATATAGACAGTACAGCACCTTTGCAGATTCCAGCAATCTGTTGTTTTATTGAATAAAAAGGGTTGGAGGAATACGAACATGACAGAACATCCACTTCCACAAGTTTTTCCTAGTAACTTTAACGCCCTTGTTGTTGAAAAAAATGAAGCAGGCGATATACTTCCTGTCGTTCGCTCGATCTCGATGTCTGACCTCCCGGAAGGAAATGTTACGATCAAGGTCGCTTATTCCAGCTTGAATTACAAAGATGCTTTAGCCTGTGTGACAAATGGCGGTATCGTCAAATCCTATCCTTTCATCCCAGGGATCGATGCAGCTGGTACAGTCGTAGCATCCGATGATGAACGATATAAGGTTGGACAATCCGTGCTGCTGACCGGATATGAATTCGGCGTCAGCCACTCTGGTGGACTAAGCGAATATGTCAGAGTGTCAGGTGATTGGCTTGTCCCTTTACCTGCTGGATCTAGCCTTCGTGATGCTATGGCATTCGGCACTGCTGGTCTTACGGCTGCTCTTTCCGTTGAAAGGCTAGTAAATCACGGATTGAAGCCTGAAAATGGACCCATTCTCGTTACGGGAGCGAGCGGCGGAGTTGGTTCGTTAGCCGTCGGCATTCTATCCAAGCTAGGATATGAAGTAGTAGCTGCTACAAGCAAGGCGACCTTCGAACCGATTTTGAAGCAGCTAGGCGCTGCGCAGATTATTTCGCGTGAGCAATTGCTTCCTGAGAAGCAGCGCCCTCTGAATAAGCAGCTCTGGGCAGGAGTCATCGACGTCTGTGGCGGAGATATTTTGGCATCTGCGATTGCTTCTGTAAACTACGGCGGCGCCGTCTCAGCGAGCGGATTAACAGCTGGAACCAACTTGCCAACAACTGTGCTGCCGTTTATTTTACGTGGCGTTACCTTATACGGCATCGATTCTGTGTATGCACCGAATGCGCAAAGAAAAATGCTGTGGAATAGATTGCTTACGGATTGGTCATCCATTGTTCATATAAACGGCTTCGTTCATGAACATAAGCTGCAAGATGTTCCAGCCTTGACGACTAGTATGCTGCAAGGGGCTAGTGAAGGAAGACGCATCATCCGATTAGGAAAATAAGGTTTGATAAGGTTCAAGAAATCCAGTGCTACCATTTCAGATGTTAACCAGAGGCGGAGGATGGAACGACACATGGATAGCTCAATCAAGCAGCCTGCATGGGACTCCGAGCTGAAACGGGCGGTTCAAATGCGTCAGGAGTCCCAGTTAGAAGCTTCCCTGCAATTGTTGTTAAAATTAGCAAGCAACTTTCCTGATGAGGGTATCGTACAGTATCAATGCGCATGGGCACATGATGCACTTGGCAAAGAAATATCTGCCGTCCCATACTATGTACGAGCACTATCATCTGAGCTCACGAACGAGGATCGCCGCGGTGCTTATTTAGGACTGGGCAGCACCTATCGAGCTATTGGTGAGTATGGGAAATCGAAGGCACTACTAGAAGAAGCAATCGCCCGCTTCCCAGATGCACGAGAATTCAAAGTATTTTACGCCTTAACCTTGTACAATCTTGGTCATCATGAAGAGAGTACTTCCTTACTACTCCGGCAGCTAGTGGAGACTACACAAGATGCTGATATTTCGCAATATAATCGTGCCCTGCTCTTCTATGCGGATCATCTAAATGAAGTGTGGACAGATGAGGAATAAATGCAGTCATACCTGATTTCATTCGAGCGATATAGAAGCTATAACGAACATACACAAACAACCCGCATCACTCCTATAAGTGATGCGGGTTGTTTGTTGTGCTGTGCTATTTTCAAATACATATGGTTGGTATCAGCGTAAACACAATGTTAGCATTTCACCTATGCGCCATTTACGAACGTTTTGCCGCTTCAATCTGCTCAGCCAGCTCACTAAGCTCTGTCCAGCGTTCCAGCAGGTCACTTAGTTTCTGCTCAGCCTCCTGCTGCTGCTTCGTCAGTTCTTGCAAACGTACGGAATCACTAAATGCTGCTTCCATGTCTGCGTTATTACGCTCCATTTGTGCCTCTACATCGGCGATCCAGCCTTCAATTTGATTGAATTCCTGCTCTTCCTTATACGACATTTTCAGCTTTGGCTTACGTTCTGACTTCGCCGCCGCTGCTTCTGTCGATGTATGAGCTTGATTCCCTTGCTTATCGCTGGATGCAGACTTCTGCTCGTTAAGCGAGGACAAACCTTGAGCTGCTCTCCACTCCACGTATTCCGTATAGTTACCAACATGATTGCGAATTTCCCCATTTTCAAACGACCATATCCGATCCACGACTCGATCAAGGAAGTAGCGATCATGGGATACGGTAATCACAACACCAGGGAATTCATCCAAATAATTCTCCAACACCGCTAACGTTTCTACATCCAAGTCATTCGTAGGCTCATCTAGCAAGAGCACATTGGGCGCTGTCATTAACAATTTCAGCAATTGCAAGCGACGTTTCTCACCACCAGAAAGCTTGCCAACGATCGTCCACTGCATCGATGGATTAAATAAGAACCGTTCCAGCATCTGTGCAGCACTAATCGTGTGGCCTTCGGCCGTCTTTACAGTCTCAGCAGCTTCTCGAATATATTCGATAACGCGCATCGATTCATCCATTTCATCATGCTCTTGCGTGAAGTATCCGATGCGTACCGTTGGTCCAAGTACAATGTTCCCTTTTTCCGGCTGCCTCGTTCCCGCAATAATTTGCAACAATGTCGATTTACCGCTGCCGTTCACACCAACGATACCAATGCGATCATGCGGAACCGCGATATAATCCAAGCCACGGAACAATTTACGTGTTCCAGCATCGGCCCCGATAGACTCCAGCTCCATAATCTTTTTCCCAAGACGAGCACTTGCCGCAGATACTTCAACAGAGCCCTGCTTCTGTGTCGGTCCTTGAGATTGCAAATCCTCAAAACGGTCAATCCGAGCCTTCTGTTTCGTTGTACGCGCCTTTGCCCCACGGCGGATCCATGCTAACTCTTGGCGTAAAATATTTTGACGCGTTGATTCTGCAGAAGCTTCACGCGCTTCACGGTCAGCCTTCAATTCAAGGAAATGCGTATAGTTCGCCTCGTAAAAATGAGCACGCCCAGAATCAAGCTCGATCATTCGATTCGCAACACGGTCAAGGAAATAGCGATCATGGGTAATCATAATTAGCGCACCCGTGCGCTTCTGTAAATAGGACTCAAGCCACGCCACCGTATCATTATCAATATGGTTGGTAGGCTCGTCGAGCAGCAATAAATCTGATGGATGGATCAATCCTGCAGCGAGTGCAACCCGCTTGCGCTGACCACCAGACAACTCACTGACACGAGCATCATAACGAGTAATGCCCAGCTTAGACAAAATGGTCTTCGCTTCACTTTCAATCTGCCAGGCCTGTAGTCGATCCATATCATCACTAGCTTGAACGAGCTGCATTTGGAGCTTCTCATCTTCTGGTTGAACACGAAGACGCTCTAAAATATCTGTATATCGACGGACCGCCTTCATTTCAGGCGCATCCCCACTCATTATCGTTTCTAATACCGTGGCATGCGGTTCAAATTCAGGTTCCTGTGCCACATACTGCACACGAATCGCATTCCCTTTCATGATACGTCCAGTTTCAATCGGGTCAATCCCTGCCAACGTACGCATAAATGTTGATTTACCGGTTCCGTTCACACCGATTATTCCAAATCTATCTCCTGTCGCTATACCGAAAGATACATCTTTAAATAGTGTCTTCTCTCCGTAGCTTTTACCAAGCTGTTCTACGGTAATTACATGCATACTTCTTCCTCCGAACTTTGTGAATATCAATAAACAAGGAGAACCTATGGTTCTCCCTAGCATCTATATCTATACTGCTATGATCCTTATGCAGGCCACATAGAGCTATGCAAGCTGTTTCTCGCTCATTCTGCCTCTAGGTCAACTACTTCTGATGCATACAACCATTCATAAACAAATCGGTAGCAAAAACTACTCGTTGACAAACATCTTCCTCTTGAAAGGACGGATCGAACAAAATATCCATCTTCATCATATCCAATATGCCTATAAATGACTTGGCAAGCAGCTTAGGCTCTTTAAAGCCATCTATTTCAAGCATATCCGCCAGAATTCGTATATATTGAACCATAAAAGACTGAATTTCCTGGAGCATTTCAGGATCATTGTTAGGCATCATGAAAAATAGCTTCGTATAGTCCCGGCGATTATAGAAATAACGCAAATGATGACTAGCTACTTCGGATAATCGCTCTTTCAAAGACTCACTCTGCTGCAAACCGTTCGTAAGCTGCTCTAGAAATTGCTCAAAGTCGCGCTTCGTCATAGCCGTAAACAATTGCTCCTTGCTGCTAAAATACAAGTACAATGTTCCTTTCGCAATTCCTGCCCGCTCAGCAATCTCAGACATTTTCGTTTCGTAGAAGCCGTTGGCACCGAAGAGTTCGTAAGCTGCATCCAAAATCAAATTCCACTTGTCTCCCTGTACTTGACTCATCGGCCCACCTCCTTCTGCTAAACGTAACTATGCATCTTGTTGATATGTCTCATCATCATATATCGAATATAACATGGGACATGAAAGATGTCGATTCAGAGCAAGAGTAAACTACCGATTAACCATGCCAAAAGACCACCAACGATGGAACTCAGGCTATTGACCAAATCATTTGTCATCCAACGGAAACCCCTCACGAGTGTAGTTGCTTGATCGCAATGCTGCAATCTTTCTGTAGCAGCACCACACTTCTCGCATCGGTAGGAAGCCTGCCAGGTGGCACCGAGCAAAGAGTCCGTAAACGCCCCTGCTACACCGCCAATGGCTCCACTGATACCGACTGCAAGCAGCAGATACCAACTATATGGGTATGGAAACGCGAGATCTTGGGCGATGTACAAGCAGACAACAGCCGCACCACCAATGATGATCGCTCCACCTACTGCGGCCCAAGTACCGAGCACCGATACAGCTCCTGATGTACCTGCTGGCACAGGACGCCACGTGATGACCGAGCGCGGCTGCGAGCGACTTAAGCTGCCAATTTCCGTTGCCCATGTATCCGCATTAACAGTAGCCATAACCCCAACAAATAAAAATACCCAAGCGGGGTGAGGGAACAATGCGTTCGCCACGCATAACAGCATGCCGATTCCGCCGTTAGCCCACACTTGGTGCGCATCTCGCTGACCCGTTTTTTCATAAATCGTATCAAAGCGGCTTTTCGCACGCTTTTTCCATTTTGACCAACCCGTTGACGTTATAAAAAAGGTAAGCAGCAGCCCGAACCATAGCAAACTACCACTTCCAAAGTACACCGTTCCCATCACGAAGGCTGCTAATGCGCCTGAACGAGTAAGTGATCGCTTTTTATAAGCTGCGCCCGCCATAAAAAGACTTCCAACAAATCCGATTATCCAGTCCATTTTGTTTCCTTTCTGGTATCCTTACTATCTTACTTACTATCTTACTTGCTAGCTTAATTGCTAGCTTAATTGCTATTTTAGTTACTACCGATACTATTACTATTATTACTATTGCTTAGCCTCTATAACGCAGGAACCAATCGCCTCGCCATTCCATTGCAGTTCAAGCACATCTCCAGCTTGCACCGCTCCAACGCCTGCCGGCGTTCCCGTGAAAATAACATCACCTTTACTTAAGCCATAGTTAGACGCCACATATTGAATGAGCTGTTGCAAATCGAAAATCATATCAGCTGCTGTTCCCTGCTGCACGACCTCACCATTACAAAGCAGTGCGAATGGCGTACAGATAACTTGCTGAACTCCTTCGAAAGGAATCGTATTCGTAATCGGTCCAGAATTATGAACACCTTTAGCAGGCAGCCATGGATGGCCTTTCGCCTTCAGCGTCTCCTGTACATCACGCAGTGTGAAGTCCAGCCCTAATGCAACGGCTTCAATCGCCTCGTCAACCGTCGTATCTGGTGTAACCTCTCTGCCAATGTAGAGCACAATCTCAATCTCATGATGAACCGCCCCTTGATGCAGCGGTAATTCGAGCGGCGTACGATCAGCAATTGGAACGACCGAATGGGACGGCTTCATAAACACCATTGGCTTCGTAGGAACATCATTGCCGAGTTCAAGCGCGTGCAGCTTGTAATTGCGGCCGATGCAGTAAACGTTGCGAATATTTGCGGCAAAAGGATGCTCATGATTGCTAGTTAGTTGATGTGTCATTAGAAACCTCTCCTTATTTGTTGATGAATGCTGAGTACGCTGAGTACTAAAATTATAGGGGCTATCAAGATTCAAAGAGATATGTACAAGAACATGAACTATATTTATTGTATTCGAATTCGGCCATTCTTTCATCTATATCATATGAACAAATGCTAGTGCGTGCTGTAATATGGTAACTCACATGAATTCAAATGAAACGAAAGAACCAGTCGCCGATTGTAGTATCGACGACTGGCCGTTTAGAACATGGCATATATAGTATCAATTCTGTTAAGGCATAACTGCAACGGGACTTACAACACGGAATGTTCCTGTACCAATCGTACCTAAGACACCACTACTGCTTTCCACCTTGCCTGTACAAGTCAGTGAACGACCTGACTGATGAATGACTTCTGCCGTCACAACGAGCTCTTCTGCCTTCATGGGAGCAACAAAATTAACATTTAAATTGGATGTAACTGTATTTTCATGCGGACGAAGCAGCATAGTAGCCAGCCCCATCGCGTTATCGAGTAGCGAAGCAAGTACACCCCCATGGACGATGCCGATCACATTCAAATGGTGTGGCTGCACTTTAAGTTTGAGCACAACCTTAGCCGTAGAAGCTTCGATCACTTCACAGCCAATAAAATCCCAGAATGTACCGCGCGCACGCTCCGTTAACGTATTCAGCCATTTCTCTTGTCCTTCCGTAACCGGCTTTAAGCTCATCGGACAATTCCTCCTGATTTTTACTACACACAGACTGTATTGCGGTTGTCATGCTTTTTTTACTTTTATTACTCTTGCCTATTTCATCAACGCACTCGTCTCTTCTTCCAAGAGAGCACGTTTCAGTACTTTACCAGCAATCGTCTTCGGCAGTTCAGCCCTAAATTCATAGTAGCGCGGCACCTTATAGCTGGCCAGACGAGCTCGGCACCATACATTCAACTCTTCTTCCGTTACATGCTTGCCAGCACGAAGGACAATGAATGCCTTGACGGTCTCACCTCGATACTCATCTGGAATACCGACAACACTGGCGTCTTGGATGTGAGGGTGCTCGAACAGCACCTCTTCAATTTCACGCGGATAAATGTTGAATCCGCCTGCAATTACAAGGTCTTTTTTTCGATCTACAATCGAAAAAAATCCTTCCTCATCCATACGTGCCATATCGCCTGTATACAACCAGCCATCGCGCAATACTCTGCTCGTTTCTTCAGGACGCTTCCAATATCCTTTCATCACCTGAGGTCCCTTGACGATTAACTCACCAATTTCGCCAACGGGCATAGCCTCTCCTGTATCAGGGTCTACAACCTTGGCATACGTATCCGGAAATGGAATACCTATCGTTCCATTTTTCCGCTTCCCCCACAGCAGATTAGCGTGCGTTACTGGGGAGCTTTCCGATAACCCGTACCCTTCAATAAGCTTGCAGCCACTTATTTGCTCAAACTTCGTCTGTACTTCAAGCGGCAGCGATGAGGCTCCACTAATGCACATTTCAATAGAGGAGAGATCATAATCAGCAATATTAGGGTGATTGATGAGTGCGATATACATCGTCGGTGCCCCTGGAAACATCGTAGGTTTGAGACGCTGGATCGATTCCAATATGTCTTTGGCATCGAATTTGGGGATAAGAATGTTCATCCCTGCTGTTACGATCGACAAGTTCATAAGAACGGTCATACCAAACACATGGAAGAATGGAAGCGCTCCCAAATAGATAGGCTCGCCCCGCTTTGCCTTATAGAACCAGCGGGAAACTTGTAACGTGTTGGCAATAAGATTGTTATGCGTCAGCATGACACCCTTGGCGACACCCGTCGTGCCGCCTGTATATTGCAGTAATGCAAGCTCATTCTCTGCATCAACATCAACACACACTGCCTCCTGCGAAGCAAGCTGCATCAAAGAATGGAAGGAGTGGACGCCCTTGCCGTAAGGGACGTCCAGATTCGCTCCACTGCGCCTTGCCTTAAATGGATACAGAAAATTTTTAGGAAACGGCAAAAATTCTTTAATGGAAGTTACAATTATATGCTCCAGCCCCGTTTGCTGCTTTACAGCATGTACACGAGGGAACAGCAGGTCTAACGTAACCATAATATTGGCTTCAGCATCATTGAGCTGATGTTCAATTTCCCGCTCCTTGTAAAGCGGATTGGTAAGCACAGCAACGGCGCCAATCATCAATGTTCCGTAGTAGGCAATGACCGTCTGTGGACAGTTCGGCAGCATAATGGCTACGCGGTCGCCGCGCTTCACGCCAAGGCCGGTCAACACATTTGCAAAGCGGTACGCAGCGTCTAGCAGTTGTTCATAGTTTATCTTTTTCCCCATAAAATACAGGGCCGTGCGATCCGGAAAATCTCGTGCCGCATGAATGAGAAACCGTGCCAAATTGTGTTTAGGATATTCGTAGGTCGAGGCGATCTCACTAGGATAATGACAGAGCCATGGCTTATCCACTGGCATACAAGCTCATCCCTTTCCCCAGGTCCACGCCGTCTATTTACGGCGTTGTTGGTTAGCGTGTGTCAGCCATACTTTCGACAATAACAACCGTTAGACGATGTACTTTTCTGCACCAATAACACGAGCCGCAATGCCGCGTTTCACAGCTACAGCATCAATAGGCGTGTTGCGTGTCAGCTTTTTCAAGATCGACAACTGAGTCCGCAGTACATCACCACTTTCCATCGTCGCTAGGGCCTCTTTAGCAAAACGACCAACGTCATCAAATGCTTCATGCACATAAACTTTCGTCATTTCGATTGCATTTGCAGCCTTGCCTTCTCCTGCTTTGGAAATTATTTTACGTGTACGCAGTAGGGCACTTTCCATTGCATAAATGAGAATCATGACATCCGCCAAGTTGCTCAGCACCTCCTGCTGCTTTTCAAGTTCCATAGCGTACTTTTGTACTGCCAATCCGCCGATCATGAGGAATACTTTTTTCGCCATGGATAATAAATGAGTTTCATGCTCCAACGTGCCCTCGAACGTTTGCCCAGGTACAAGCTGCATAAGTTCAGCTTGCAAGCCTTGTGCTTTTTGCATGAGAGGCAGTTCGCCTTTCATCGCTTTTTTGACCAGTGTGCCTGGGATAAGCAGGCGGTTAATTTCGTTTGTGCCTTCAAAAATACGGTTAATCCGCGAATCACGATAAATACGCTCGATTTTATATTCCTGCGTAAAGCCATAGCCGCCATGAATTTGTACGCCTTCGTCTGCCACGAAGTCCAGCACTTCGGATGCAAATACTTTGTTAATCGAGCATTCTAAGGCATACTCTGCAATGCTCTTCGCTAGTAACTGACCGGAATCAGGTCGATTTTGGTCAATATCTTTCATACTTGCATCGATTAAGCCGGAAGTGCGATATACCATACTTTCCGTCACGTACGTACGGATGTTCATCTCTGCAAGCTTCTTGCCGATTAGCGGGAATGCGGATATTGGCTTGCCAAACTGTGTACGTATATTCGCATATTTAGAGCTGAGCTCAATCGCTTCTTTCGCTGCGCCAAGGCAGCCAGCACCTAATTTAAATCGACCAATGTTCAAAATATTGAACGCAATAACGTGGCCACGGCCAATTTCACCGAGCACATTTTCAACAGGGACCTTTACATCTTCAAAGAAGATTGGGCATGTAGATGATCCTTTAATCCCCATCTTTTTCTCTTCAGGCCCTACCGTAAAGCCTTCCATCTCGCGCTCGACAATGAAGGTCGTAAAATCTTTGCCATCTACCTTCGCATACACAATGAAAATATCTGCAAATCCAGCATTCGTAATAAATATTTTGGAACCGTTCAAAATGTAGTGCTGACCGTCTTCAGAAAGTTTCGCTGTCGTCTTCGCGCCCAATGCATCCGAACCAGATGTCGGCTCTGTTAAGCAATAAGCTGCAATCAGTTCACCTGCAGCCAATGCTGGCAAATACTTGCGCTTCTGCTCAGGTGTTCCGAAAAAAACAATCGGCAGCGTACCAATTCCAACATGTGCACCGACAGATAGTGCGAACGAAGAAGCTTGGGCGAGCGTTTCGTTAATAAGTGTGGAGCTAACCTTGTCCAGACCAAGCCCGCCATATTCCTCTGGAACGTCGGAGCCAAGCAAGCCAAGCTCTCCCGCTTTACGAATCAACTTAACCGTAAGCTCATAATTGAGCTTCTCGATTTCCTCGTCATGAGGTACAACTTCTCCCTCTACGAAGTCACGCGTTGTCTCCATCATCATGCGCTGTTCTTCTACAAAGTCCTCGGGTATAACGACTGAGCTCGCCTCAACATCATCAATAATGAAGCTTCCGCCTTTCACTTTCGTACCTTTCGTGTCCAACATATCCAATCTCTCCTTTATCATATAATGAATACGTTTACATCAAGATAAATTTCTATTAAAAATTAATGGATATCATTAGTTGATTTCTTAGGTGCGATGAACCAGGGAGCAGCATCGTATTCACGTAATCTACCACTACAGTGCATAAATAATGATGATATGGACAAATGTGCAGCTATTTTTAGTAGAAAACGCCATTTTGGAATAAATACGGACAAATGTGCAGTTCATTTTCTCGATTAGGCACTTAAAATGGGTAAGGAGACCAAAATAAATGTATTTTTGGCGTTAATCTGCGAAATAGCCAGACTTACAAATGAAATAACTGCACAATTGTCACTTATATCGATTAGGAACGTTATGAACTTTCCACTTACTCAGTGCTTAAGCTCCATACACCTCAATAACTCCGGCTGCTCCCATACCGCCGCCGATACACATCGATACGACCCCATATCCTCCGCCGCGGCGACGCAGCTCATGGACGAGCGATGCGGTTAGCTTCGTTCCTGTGCAGCCAAGTGGATGGCCAAGCGCAATAGCTCCACCGTTCACGTTGACTTTGCTTTCATCCAATTCCAGCTGACGAATAATCGCTACGCATTGGGAAGCAAATGCTTCGTTCAGCTCATACAGATTCACTTGCTCTTTCGTAATACCAGCCAGCTTAAGCGCTTTTGGAATCGCTTCGATTGGGCCAATTCCCATCACTTCAGGGTCAACACCCGCCAATGCAAAGGAGCGAAATGCTGCCAGCGGCTTCAGACCTAGTGCTTCTGCACGCTCTCTGGACATCAGTACAGCAGCAGCAGCGCCATCACTCATCTGCGAGGCATTGCCAGCTGTGACCGAGCCTTTCGCTGCAAAAGATGGCTTCAGCTTAGCCAAACCTTCTATCGACGTGTCAGTGCGAACACCTTCGTCCATATCGAATACGATATCCTTCTCCCACGGACGCCCATTCTCACCGATGCCCTTTACCTTCGTCGAGATTGAGACGATCTCATCTTTGAATTTGCCTTCTGAAATTGCCGCTGCCGCTTTCCTATGGCTGTTATACGCGAATTCGTCTTGCGCTTCGCGGCTAATGTCATAGCGGTTCGCCACATTTTCCGCAGTATGGCCCATGCCCATATATACTTGCGGCATTTCTGCTACAAGCTGAGGATGCGGTGCAAGCTTGAATCCTGTCATCGGGACGTGGCTCATACTTTCGACGCCCCCCGCCACGATGACATCAGCGTGCCCAAGCATAATCCGTTCAGCCGCATAAGCAATCGACTGTAGTCCCGATGCGCAAAAGCGGTTGACTGTAACAGCTGGCACAGTCGTCGGAAAGTCTGCATACAGCGACATTACACGAGCAAAGTTAAGGCCTTGCTCACCCTCAGGCATTGCACAGCCGATAATGACGTCATCAACGTCCTCTTTGCGCAGACCAGGCGCCCTACGGATTGCTTCATCCAGCACGATGCGGCCTAAATCCTCGGAACGTGTATGCGCTAAACTGCCGCGCTTCGCTCTGCCAATCGGTGTACGCACGATGGATACTATGACTGCTTCTTTCATCGTTATCTCCCCTCACTGGTTCTGATCTCATGAATTTGGATAGCTAAATAGTTAGATAGTTAGATAGTTAGATAGTTTGATATTTTATTAATTCGAAAACACATCCAACTCTACTAGTTGCGCAATGGCTTGCCCGTCGTCAAAATATGCTGCATTCGCTGCTGCGTCTTCGGCTCACCCGTTAAGCTTAAAAATGCTTCACGCTCCAGATCGAGCATATACTGCTCCGAAACATAGCTGTTCGCCGGCACATTTCCACCAGCCAATACATGCGCAAGCTTGTTGGCGATTAGTTGGTCGTGTTCGCTGATAAAGCCACTTTGGCGCATCGTATACGCACCTAGCTGCATAACCGCTTTGCCTTGTTCGCCGACAACGCGGATACGCTCTTCGACTGGCGCATTATAGCCAGCACGATCCATATCCAGCACCGCCATTTTTGCTTCATAAATACGGTGATCCGAGTTAATAACGACCGAATCTTGCGGTGCCATGTAACCAAGTCGCTTCGTATCATGACCGCTCGTTGACACTTTCGCCATCCCAATCGTTTCAAAGTAGCCATTCATAAATGGCTGCAAATCAACCTCAGGATTGCTCACTAAGCGGCTTGTGCGCAGTGCAACTTCTTTACAACCGCCGCCTGCTGGAATAAGACCAACACCGACCTCAACAAGTCCATAGTAAGTTTCAGCCGAGAAAATCACCTTATCAGCTGGCATACAAGCCTCCACTCCACCACCAAGCGTCATCTGATGTGGAGCAGCCACGACCGGCTTCGGCAACCGTTTCAATGCCATCATGCTGTTTTGGAACAATCGAATTATGCTATCCACTTCATCCCACTCGCCATCTTGCGCTTCCATTAATAGCAGCATCAAGTTGGCACCGACGCAAAAATGTTTACCTTCATTCGCAATGACGAGACCTCGATAGTTGTTACGCACTTCTTCTGCACTCTTCTGAATCATCGTTAAAATGTCCCCGCCAATGGCGTTATTAGGCGAACTGAACTCCAGACAGGCAACATCGTCACCAATATCAATCAAATTCGCGCCTGAGTTAGACAAAATAATGCGATTTTGTTCTTTCAGCGCACGCAAGGAAATGTGCTCAGGTCGAGTTTCAACAGCAGTTAGGGCGCATTCATAATAGAAGGCGCTGCTTCCAGCTTCTCTCACGTAAAAGCTCGTATGACCAGCAGCTATCCATGATGTAACCCAATCTGGCAGGACGTCCCCTTCCGCCTCCATAAGCTGTGCGCTTTTTACAAGACCGATGGCATCCCATAGCTCAAACGGCCCGAGATCCCAGTTGAAGCCCCACTTCATTGCATTGTCAATCTCAACAATGGAGTCTGCGATCTCACCCAATTTATTTGCAGCGTACAGCAGTACAGGCTTGAGCACGTTCCACGCAAGCTCCGAATAACGGTCACCCGTTCCGAGAAGCGCCTTTATTTTGGCTGCTGCACCTTTGGCAGATTTAGCGGCTTCTAACGAAGCTCCCTTCACCTTTTGCGAAACCGCATACTCCATCGTTTCCAGTTTCAGCGCCTGAATCTCTTTTCCAGTCGCCGTCTTTACTTTTTTATAGAAGCCCTGCCCCTGCTTCTCACCGATCCAGCCTAGTTCCACCATCCGGCGCAGCACGGTCGGCGCATCGAAAATAGCTTTCTCCGACTCATCCGTCGTATTGTCATACACGTTCCCAGCCACATGAACAAAAGTATCCAGACCTACGAGATCAAGCGTACGGAAAGTCGCGCTTTTCGGTCGGCCCATAGCTGGCCCTGTAACTGCGTCGATTTCTTCGACGGTATAACCTTTTTCCAACATTTCACGCAGCGTCACGAGCAGCCCATACGTACCGATCCGATTGGCAATAAAATTCGGCGTATCTTTGGCCGATACCACGCCTTTGCCGAGGCTCTTTTCACCAAACAGAGTCATATATTTCACAATTTCAGGGTCCGTTGTCTGGCCTGGAATAACTTCAAGCAGCTTCATATAACGCGGTGGATTAAAGAAATGAGTGCCTAAAAAATGACGTTTGAATGCATCTCCACAAGGCTCTACCATTTCGTTAATCGAAATGCCTGAAGTGTTAGAAGAAACGATGGTACCTGGTGTCCACACCTGCTCAATGCGCTGCAGTAATTGACGCTTCACGTCAAGACGCTCCACGACAACTTCGATAATCCAGTCCACTTTGGACAATTTGTGCAGGTCGTCTTCCAGGTTGCCTGGTGTGATGCGAGTAGCAAATGCTTCGCTATACAGCGGAGCTGGCTTTGTTTTTTTAAGCTTTTCAATTGCTGTTACGGCAAGCTTACTGCGTACTTTAGGGTTCTCTAAAGTAAGACCTGCTTTTTTCTCATCTTCGGTAAGCTGTGTTGGAACGATATCAAGCAGCAAACAAGAGATACCTGCACCTGCTAAATGTGCGGCTATCGCTGCTCCCATCACACCTGAGCCAATCACGGCGGCTTGCTGAATCGGTTTGACCATGTTCGGAAACCCTCCTGTTTGAAAATGGTGAGCTTATATTGGTAATGAAATTGTTGCTAATTAAGAGTTGATGTGTCGTTTGCGCTGTAAATGTTAAATGTGGAATCTCAATTCAAGTAGAATAATTGGAGTCGTATAAGTAGCGAATAGTAGTCATATCGTTAAAGTGGTTTTACTTAGTAGAAGCAAAGCAATCTCTGTGAAGTTGTTGTTGTTTTTCTTGATTAGGACCTGATGCTCACATTTAAATCTGCATCCTATACCCTATGCCGTTACAGCTTCCTTATCACCAGACGAGACAGGGCCAAACACGGCAAGCTCCAGCAGCTCGGCAATATCCTTCGTTTGCACGCTTTCCTCGGCATTCAACAGCTTGGTGCCATCCTCCATCATCGTCAAGCAAAATGGACACGCGGATGAGATAACCGTTGGCTTCACTTCGAGTGCCTGCTCGGTTCGAGCCAAGTTCACTCTTTTGCCCGCCGTTTCTTCCATCCACATCATGCCGCCGCCAGCGCCGCAGCACATGCCGTTTTCGCGTGTACGCTCCATCTCCAACAGCTCTACGCCCTCAATCGCGCGCAGCACGTTGCGCGGTTGGTCATAGACGTTGTTATAGCGCCCTAAGTAGCAGGAATCATGGTACGTTACACGCTCTTTCACCTCATGCTTAGGAACTATGCGCTTGTCACGAACGAGTTCGTCAAGCAGCTCGGTATGGTGCAGCACTTCTGCTTCTAAGCCGAATTCAGGATACTCATTTTTGAGCGTATTGTACGTGTGCGGACATGCCGTCACAATTTTGCGAACATTGTATTTTTGGAACGTGCCTATATTTTCTTCACACAGCTGCTGGAACAAAAATTCATTGCCCATGCGCCTTGGCGTGTCGCCGGAGTTCTTTTCCTCGTTGCCAAGGATCGCGAAGTTTACACCTGCTTCATTAAGCAAACGGACAAAGGCCCGTGTTACTTTGCGACTGCGGTTATCGTAAGAGCCCATCGAGCCAACGAAGAATAGCACGTCGAAAGCTGGATTTTCTTTAACTGTAGGCACTTTTAGAACGCCCTCTGGATCAACATCCTGCACCCATTTCACACGATCGTTGCGGCTAATGCCCCACGGGTTACTTTGACGCTCGATATTTTGCAAAGCACGCTGCCCATCATGCGGCATGCTGCCTTGGGTAAGTACAAGGTAACGGCGCAAGTCAATAATTTTATCAACATGCTCATTGCCGACCGGGCATTGATCTTCACAGTTGCGGCACGTTGTGCATGCCCATATTTCCGACTCACTCATAATATCACCGACAAGTTCTAGCTGCCCTGGTGTACGTCCATCTGCTACAGGCAGCCAAGATCGTGCCTGCGCTTGCATGGTCGCACCGATGTCCGTAATGCCCTGCCCATTCCATGCTCCTAGCTGCTGCCCCTCCATTCGCATCATATGTGTCGTCTCGCCTGAAAAAGCAAATGCAGGAACCCAAGGGGATTTCGATGTAATTGCAGCACCCTTTTCGGTTAAATGGTCGCGCATTTTTGTAATCATGTGCATCGGTGACAGCCATTTACCAGTGCTCGCTGCTGGGCACACATTCGTACAGCGACCGCATTCCACACATGCATACAAATCAAGTAACTGCTTTTGCGTCAAATCTTCAATTTTGCCGACGCCAAATGATTCCGCTTCTTCATCTTCCAAATCGAGCTTGCGCAATCGACCAACAGGCTCCGTACGCCGCAGAATGATATTGAGTGGTGCCGTAATTAGGTGAAAATGTTTGGATTGTGGCACATACACGAGGAACGCCAGCAAAATAAGTAAATGAGCCCACCAGCTAATTACGTACAAAACAGTTGCAGCTTCTGTACTCATACCAAGTGAGTCGAACGGTATAGCGATCAGTGATGAGAAAGGCGCGTGCCAGGATGGCTCCAATCCTTCTCGTATTCGGGCGACAGTTTGTGTGAACAGTACAGAGAGCATCAAGCTGTAGATGAAGAAAAGGACTAGACTTGGCTTCCAGCCTCGCTTAAGTCTTTGCAGCTTCTCTCCATATCGACGATATGCAGCGTAGCCCATCGCAATGAGAATCGATGCTACGGTCAGCTCTTGCAGCAGCTCGAAGTAAGCAAATCCGGGAATAGGCAGCGAACGTCCTGCCAAGCCTTTGTAAATAATATCAATGGCTCCGAGCTGTAAAATAAGGAATCCATAGAAGACAACAAGATGCATCAATCCGCTTTTGCGGTCCTTCATCAGCTTCGTCTGTCCAAACACTTGCCCCATAAACTCGCGCAAATTGTGCTTAACCCGCCCCTTCCAATTAACGGGCTGCCCCAATTGGACGTACAAATAACGATGGTACACCGCTTTGAAAAACCAATAGACGCCAAGCCCAGTAACGCCCAAAAATAGCAGCAGATGCACGAACGCTCCTGGCATTAAAACCAACTCCTTTCTGAGATGTCCATACCTAATGAATAGTAAATTAGTAAAAAAACGAATGAACGCTCATTCATTTTATGGTTAAGCGCTTCCAATTGCTACTTGATCACGGAGCTACAAAGCTAACTTGCCTCTTTATGAAACACTTTGGGATGAGCAAATGTCATTGACAAGGAAAAGTTTGTATTTTATGATAGCAGCAACTGAATGAGTATTCATTCATGATTTATCCATATTCTAACATCGAGGTGATTCCATTGACAAGTAGCAAAAAAGAAAAATATACCCAAATTCTCGAAGCGGCCTTAAAAGTGTTTGCCGAGCACGGGTATCACCGCTCTCAAGTTGCTCGGATAGCTAAGGAAGCTGGAGTTGCTGACGGTACTATTTATTTGTATTTCAAACGGAAGGAGGATATTCTCATCTCTCTGTTTCGAGAGAAACTGGGCGAGCTGGTGAGTAAATTTCATGCGACTATCGAGCAAACAACCAGTGCGAAAGATGCGCTGCGTAAAGTGTGCGAGATTCATTATACAGAGCTGGAGAACAATGTGGATCTAGCCTTTGTGACTCAAATTGAACTGCGCCAAAGCTCTCTTGAGCTGCGCAAAGAAATTGGCAGTGCGATTAAGCCATACATCACTTTAATTGAACAGCTTCTTCAGCAAGGTATTGAAGAGGGCCTCTTCCGTCCTGATCTCGATGTTAAGCTGACACGTCTGCTTCTATTTGGTGCGATGGATGAGGTTGTAACCTCGTGGTTGATTTCCGGTAGAAAATATTCGCTATCCGGCCAAGTAGATGGGACAGTAAACTTCTTTTTTAAAGGTATCGAACAAGCGTAGCCAATTTTTATTCCAGCCTTTGTAACTGGATGTTGCTCCCCTTAGATGCATTTGCTGCGAGGTTACTCGGCTTTCTCTTACTTCATTTATTTTGAACGAAAGGGGCAGTGCAAGATGAACATTATCGTCTTAGTAAAGCAAACGTTTGATACGGAGGAAAAAATCGTCGTCGAACAAGGCTCCGTTATAGAAGATGGGGTTAAATTCGTCATTAATCCATATGATGAATATGCCGTTGAGCAGGCGATCCAAATTCGAGACGAGGCAGGCGGTAAAGTAACCGTTGTCTCGGTAGGACCTGAACGAGCAGCAGAAGCGCTGCGCACCGCACTCGCCATGGGGGCTGATGAAGCTGTACTTATAAATGACAGCCGCATTGGTCATGATGAGCACTCTGTCGCTATGGCCTTGCACGCGTTTGTCTCGCAAGAGCCGTACGATTTAATTCTCGGAGGCAATTTCTCCGTAGACAACGGAGCAGGTCAAGTCGCCGTTCGACTGGCCAAATTACTTTCCATCCCGCACACTTCATCCATTACAAAGCTGGACATTACCACAGGCAGCGCAGTCGCTCACCGCGATGCAGAGGGCGACCTCGAAACAGTTGAGCTGCCCTTACCTGCTTTATTTACAGCACAACAAGGCTTGAACGAGCCGCGTTATCCTTCCTTGCAAGGCATTATGAAAGCAAAGAAAAAGCCGTTCCGCGAACTGTCACTCGACGACTTGAATCTCAATGTTGGAGCTGTTGCCCCTCGTACAGAGCGCAAAGATTTACAGCTCCCTCCTGCTCGCCAAGCTGGCAAGATCATTCCTGGTGAGCCAGCAGAGCAGGTTCAGGAGTTGTTCCGCCTGCTGCGTACAGAAGCAAAGGTTATTTAATCGATTGGGAGGCGAATTTACGATGTCGAAAACATTTCTTGTTGTAGCTGAAACGAGAGGCGGATCCCTGCGCCAAGTATCCTTTGAAACGATTAGTGCGGCACATACAGCTGGAGGGGCCGACACGACAGTAGCAGCGGTACTTATTGGTGGGACTACTGACGCACTTGTGAAAGAGCTAGCCCAGTACGGTGCAGGTCATGTTTATGCTGTTGAGCATTCAGACTTAGAACATTACAACCCGCAAGCTTATTTTTCTGCTGTGCAAACTGTTGTTCAAAAGGTACAGCCTGATGCTATTTTCTTCGGCCATACAGCTATTGGTAAAGATTTGGCACCGCAGTTAGCGGCTGTACTTGGTGCAGGTCAAATTTCAGACATTACAGCGATTGAAATAGATGACAACGGACATGCCTTGTTTACACGCCCTATCTATGCAGGCAAAGTGCTGGAGAAAAAATCGTTCACCGCTTTCCCGTGGATTGTAACGGTACGCCCGAACAATATCACGCCTCAGGCTCTCGATACGACGCGCACGGCAGCAGTGGAAGCGATTGCTTATCCAAAGCCTGAGCTGCAAACGATTATTCGTGATGTGGTACGCAACACATCAGGGAAAATCGACTTGAGCGAAGCTAAAGTCATTATCTCAGGCGGGCGTGGCGTTCGCAGTGCAGACGGTTTCAAACCGCTGGAGGAATTGGCAGCCGTATTGGGTGGTGCGGTCGGCGCTTCGCGTGGGGCATGTGACGCAGGATATTGCGATTACGCCCTGCAAATTGGGCAGACAGGCAAAGTGGTAACGCCCGAGTTGTATATCGCCTGCGGTATTAGCGGCGCGATTCAGCACGTAGCCGGTATGAGCTCATCACGGGTTATTATTGCGATTAACAAGGACCCAGAGGCACCTATTTTTAAAATTGCCGACTATGGGATCGTGGGCGATTTGTTTGAAGTGGTTCCACTTTTGACTGAGCAATTTAAGTTGGCCTTGCAGCCGTGATGGATATTTAAAAATACACTGAGGCCGGTATATGGCTTCAGTGTATTTTTTGTTGACTCCCGACCTTGGGATGTTCTATTCACTAACTCGAATTTTAATTGACTGCTAATGAGCAGGATAGCACTCAGGTGTAGTTCAATACACGCATCCGTGTAGAATGTGACGTGACAGCATCGAGACGACTGTTGAGTCAGTTCAGTACTTTAAGCACTGCTATTTCATCACAGCAATGTTGTTTGCTGCAATGGATACAATCCGTGGTTTCACAGAGTTTTAGCCACTAAATGTTTAGGATGTTACCTTTAATTATATTGTGGCTTACTTTGATTGTATAGTTGTCTCGAAATATTTAGAGTTTAGTGGTCAATGATTCTTTCTACTGTCTTATTTGCACTTACTAAATCTCTACTTATTCATCCTCCTCATAAAAAATCTTATATACTTCACAGGAACAAGTATTTGTTTTGGAGCGTACTCAATCAATTCACTCTCCATTCATCTATTTTATATAAGGAAGATCAACTGCTTCCTACTCTACTCTGTTCTTATCTGATTTAGCCGACATCATCTAATTCAAAACCCAAAGTGCTGACCGCGACATGGTTAGTTTCGCAGGGTTATGAGCTGATTCTGCATCGTTGCCACATCATTTTGCAAACCAAGGGCAAAGCTCGCAGCGTAGAGACGGTGATAGCTGAAGTTCGGCACTTCTTTGATCTTACCTCCAAACTCCTCTTATACCTTTGAATCAATATAATGCAGAATACTTCTAAATAGATTAATTACGAGTTTAGCTTCAGATTCACCAATTAATTCTTCATTAGGGTGAGAAAATGATTTGTTATTCCTAATCTCATTTAAGTTCTCCAGGAGTTTTCCAATTGCATTTACAATTTGATTAATTGGAAGATGACTTTGTGAATGATCTATAAGTATACTTGGATGTTCTTGTTTCAATTTGCCCCAGTAATCTTGTATTTTAGGGTTGTTTTCTTTAATTATGAGTCCTGCATTTTTGCATGTCTCTTTTAAGTAACCATGTAGTGCAGTATGCGCTCTATCAACCGCACTCTGACAATTATGTTGAGAAATTAGTGTTTGGCACTGATCAAGAGTTTCTTGTACAAAGCTGTAGTTATAGACCAGATCTTTTACTTCAAGTAGTCCTTTTCCCTTTAATACAGGAATCCAAGTCATTATATTATTGTGAATACGTTTTTTATGTTCAAATTCTTGTTTGGTCAAAAATCCATCATTGAATCGATCTTCAAAAAACTCTAAAGTGTATTTATCTGTTACACCTTGTAATATCTTTGACTGAATTAATGGTTCTGACTCAGACAATATTGTTGTGAATCTTTGTCTTATCGTTCCTTGGAATTCATTAGGGTCAATGTCAACTCCACAGTACATAGGATAAAATTGTGCATGAGAAGCATATGTAAAGTTACCTAGATATCCACCTTCACCACCGATATAGCCCAAAACGCTATTTACTTCCTTTCCCCCTAGTCTTTCCATCATTAATTCACCTCATGAAAGTTTTATATAGATCTGACCTTGCCCAATTTCAGCTATCTTTCTTGTATTCACAACGTCCGACTGTCTCTGCTCCCCCGAAATTCCTCTACTGTACCGAGGATATATACCCAATACGTGAATGCACTGTTATCGGCTGCACCTGCCTGTATTGACCTACATAAGATACTTAGTCTCTTCGCAATTTCCTCAGCCAGGTATCCCATGACTCAACTTTAATTGATGGTTTGAATGAATTTTCGTAATCATACCGTTTTCTACTTTCTTTAATATCATCTACTGTTCGTCCGCCAATTAGAACAGTAAAGATGTTAACATGCTTATTGGGGTCTACCTGCAAAGCCCCTTCTGGCCCAACAAGTGAATTAAAAATGCTTTCCCCTGATTCTGCAATTCCACGGATTCTATGCGCTTCCTCTCTGAAACTCTTGTAGTCCCAGTTAATATCACCCAAACGCCTTCTAAGTTGTCCGGCGGCCTCCTCAACCTTACTGGAAAAAGATTCGTAGCTACTTTGATTGACTAAATTGAAATTAGCCCCTTTAATCTCAATTAAGTAAATATCCATTCTAGACCTTCCAGTAAATACGGCAAAATCTACAAATCCATCTGAAATTGGAAACTCTGAAAAACAAATGTATTCATCTTTAGGATTAGCATAAACCTCTCCAAATACTGATAAATCTCTTTTTAAGAGTTTTAATAATTCTTGTTCCTTTACACCTTTTTGAATGAGTTTTTGAATATTGACTTTACTAATACTATTCAATTCAATTTCCATTCTGCGCTTGACTACCTCTGGGTCCTCTCTATAAGGAAAATCTGCATTAGGATTTATTTCGTATCGAACTCTATCAATCTCTGCTAACAACCGTGGATTGCGTACTGTAAGTTGTGACAATTCTGATTGCTCACATTCAAGTAGCGACAAAAGATCATGTTGATTCATTCTTGTCCATTGAGGTGTCCCATTTGAGTTAAATGAAACTACATCAAAAGATTCACCGAAACAACCTCTATTCTCATAGTGTTCGATTATTATTGCCTCTTCTGAGATAATTCCTCTAGTAATTAAAGATGTGTGTATTATCTCGATTGAATTTGTCACAGAAGCGGCGGTGTTTTTATTTCCTATGTCAGTTAATAGAGCAACGACTTGTCTATTTTCATTAATAAAAACTCGAACTCTGCAAATACCATCATTACGAATAACAGATAATGTAGGGTAACGAAAAATAATGTCTGATATCTTCAAGTGATACTCCTCCAACTTTGAGTCTTTTTTGTTTGGAAGGTATTTCGGATAACGTTCTCATATTCACGACGTTAAAGTCGAATATGTCCACAAAAAAAACACTTCATTGAATCCAATTCTGGGCACGGGGACGAAGCCCGATACGTGAATATCATGTTTATATAACGGTGCAGTGAGTTACCTACATTATTCATTCTCTGTCATCCACTTCAATAAATGGATTTCAGATTTAAACATCCCTTCCAATTTATCTTCTTCGTAGTTGTTTATATAATCTAGTATTCCTTCTAATATACCAACACCTACAATCATAGATAAATTTGAAGATGCGTCTTTATTTGATTAATAACCCCTTTTGCTTTTGTACTTCTAATAATCTTTCTATCATTTCTTTAAAGCCTCTAAGTGAAGTTTCGTTTTTGTATACAATTTTTCTATTTAAATTTACTTCTTCAAGTTCATCTTGATATCTTTTTATAGTCTTATTTCGATGTTGTTCTGCCAAATTTGCAGCCCTTTGCATAGGACCAAGTCGGTGTTGTGTTCTCCATTTAACAAATAACTCCTTGGAAATTCCAAGTTCTTTCGAACCATCCCATTGATCAAGATTTCTTTCCACTACCATCTTATACATTACTTCTTTTATTGTATTTCCATACACTTTTTCAATTCGTTCCTTATGTTCTTTGTTTGTAAGGATTTTATCATCTGACATTATTTTCACTCCTTTATATATCTTATTCGCACTGTCATATAACGTTGTTGTGTTCATGACGTCCCACCACCTTAAAGGAGCAAAGCGACTGGCCGCGATGCGGTTAGGTGGTGTGGATGTGTCCGATGAATTGAAATGCCTCTCCGAACACACTTCTAACTTCTCTCGGACCAAGATCCGTAAGGTTCCCCGCATGAATATGCTGTTATCCGAAGTTGACTTCTTCATTGATTAGCTTGCAAATTCTCTTGAAATAAAGCCTCTTCAATTGCTCTATCCATCTGTTCTTTCGTAATAATAAGTAAATTTGTAGTGTCGAAAGTATTCTTCTCAGCGTACCGAAGATAGCGTAGATATCTAACTAATTTCACAATTGCTCTGAGTTTTTCATTGGTCCATGGAAGAACAACTCCAAACCTTCCTAGAGCTGATGCATTTATTGCCCCTCCCATAAGATGTTTTCTGCTTACATGGTTTTCAATTTCTATTGCCATTAAACACCTTGCATTATGATTTAGATATCTAATTTCCTCAAAACTAGAACCTTCAACAAACCCATCGTACATCTCCAAATTGATTCTGTTATAGTCTACTAACTTCCTAAAAAATAATTCAGATCTCGGATAATGAATCATTTGATCATAACAATTTCCTAGCCTTTCATGAGTTGCAAACGGTCCAACTGCGACATCAATTCGAGGTGAATAAATTGATAAATTATATTCATTTCCCATTGAGGGCCATTCATCACAGACATCATTTGTTAAAAAGATTTTACTTAGTTTCCCAACTAGATTGAGTTGATATTGTTGAATAATACTTCTCTTAACATATTTTCTATTAAACTGATTGAAATCTCTCATGTTTTCATTCCTTTAAGTTAATTTCGGATAACACCTTATTAACGAACTTCGTAAATATTTTCATAATATAGAGTATTCGTGAAATTGTTAAGCTATCCTGCACTTAGTTAAATAGGTAAAAGATATACCTTACTCAGATGTTGAATTTACATCGTTACCGTTTCGCAAAATTTTACTCACAAGTCACTGGCTGGATGTGCTATGGTGCTTTCACCCATACTGAAACTTTGTTTAGGTAAAAACCATCCCCAGATACAACAAAAGTCACCCATAAGAGTGACTAATCCCTATATAATGCTTCTATTTCATGCTGCTTGGTCTTCTGAGATTGACATACTATACATAGTATTGCTCTTATAAACCCCGTAATGTATGTCCCGATTGTTTTACCTGATCAATAATCATAACTTTTCTATTTCACTCAAGATATTCTCTATATCATTTAGGCAAAAAACTCTAGCTTCGTATTTCTTATCTAAACCTAGTTGAACAATTCGATTTTTCATCTTTCTATCAGTTACAATAATATCTGAGTAAGGCAACACAGTGCTTATATGCTCAACATCCATTGAATCTCCAGACACTACTGGAGTGATACTAGTAACTATCTTAGCAAACAGCTTTGAGGCTATGTCTACAAAAGGTATCTGTTTGTAACAATCAGACTGAAGAAATTCTATTAGCCCTTCACGGCTATCTGTAACTTGTCCCCATGTTCTCTCCAATTCAGTTATTATTGATATTTGATCATAGTCCTCTGTAGAAATCGACAATCCTCTCATTAACTTATCTCGCATTTTCTCTATAACTACTCTTATCGCCTGAATGACACCAGCATATTCTGTCTGAAGCTGCTGTTCATATGTAACCCCTGTATCTAACAGAGTCTGTCTTAGTTCATTTAACTGTCCTAGTACCACTTCTTTACGCTTGGTTCTCTCTTGTATTTCTGTTTTTGTAACTTCACTATATGCAGATATAATTAATCCATCAATATAGCCATTATTTCTATCTTTTAATTTTTCAACTGGATCACTATAGAATGCATCCCTATAGTCTAATATGACAGCATCTCGTTTATTTACATAAGCATCCATAAAGGCGAATAACTGATCATCATGAATCGCCTTTCTATACTGCAACTTAATTCCCATCGAGAGAAATGATTGTGTTTTATGCGCTTCTTTATTTAAACTATTTATTTCTTCATCTTGATCACCTTCGACGTACAATAACTTTCCTGACCTTGTTTTCTGGTAGATGACATTAATCAACTTGGACACTCTATCCCTTTGTAAATCCTTTAACTCGGCATTCTCTCTGTATTTGGTCATATCAATAACTACATTTGTATCAAGCCAGAGAATTGGAATAGAACTTCTTTTCATCTGTATATTCATTTGGACTCCTCCTTATATAACGATGCATTTAGTAATTTGAAGTTATTACAACAATCAGTTCGTTAAATTGGATGGAGATTTGTTACATCATAAAAAAAGCGAAATTGCACACTTTTATGTAGATATGAACATATTAACATATTATAAGTTAATATGTGCCAAAATAACTTTTTTTAGGGGGACATCTAGGAAAAAGCTACTTAAATATTCATCATAAGAATGTACGTCATAGATTTTAAAATGGGGGAGCATAATGTTTAAGTTTAAGAAAAAAAGTATGTTAGTATTGATTTTATTGATTACGAGTCTCTTTGTAGTAGGTTGCTTAGACAGCAAGGGGAAGAAGATTGATAAGCTAAAAGAGGAAGCATCTTCCCTAATTTCAAATAACAAGCTTGATGAAGCAATTTCAAAGTATGACGAGATACTAGCTATTGATAATGATCCAAATATATTGATGAACAAAATGAGATTAAATTCGACAAATATACTAACGATGGAAATATTAACGATTCGATAGATTTTTATCAGAAAGCTTTAGATGTAAAACAAGATGCGACAGTGAAAAGTAAGTTAGAAGATATTACTGACGAAATTGAGTCGGTAAAGCAAGTGAAAGCCTTTTATGACGAATTGTACAATATCCAAAAAGAACGAATAAGATCAGGAATAGAAGTAATGCCAACTGATATGGAATATATCATTAAGGATCTGAGGAAGGCAACCATAAATTTTGAAGCAATAGATGACTCGAAAGATACCGATATCGCCCTCAAGGACGTAAAAAATACTGGGGCGTATACATTGTATAAAATTCAGGTTGACAGCGAACTTTACGATGATGCTGGCTTGGATGAAGCCCTTGGTGAATTGGATTCTGGATTTAAAGCTAAACTTACAATGACTGTCGCACTGACTCGAAATACTCTGAACGATAGTATAGATGATATGATAACAATGCCTATTCCATCGAAATATAAATAACATTAAGACATTGAACGAATTAAGCACAGATCCAAGCCAATAATCAGAGAAGACCACTTCGCGCTATGCAAGTGGTCTTTTTCAAAACTAATCCACTTATGTCCATAGAATTTTGATATATCCTTACTCTCCTGGTCTTTTTGTTACTAGCTGCGCTTTTAGAATGAAGTTTCAAACAAGGATAAAAGTAAGCCACTGGCTCTTTAAGGCTATCAAAAAAATATAAAAAGCCTGTCCAATCAAGAACAGGCTTTGTTTCTAACGCATTAAATCTTACGATCCTCTACACGCCATGTCCAATATTTATTACCTTGTGCCATACAAAATCGATCCAGCCAAGTCTGGAAGTCACAGTACAATGAACGAGCGAATTCAAACGGACAACCACCACCCTCAATCACGTACATGTATTCACTCATTCCTTGGGCAACATCTTTCGTGTCTAGAATTAAATAATCATCATTAGTACAGGCTATCATAATCATGGATGGGTGATCATAATGTTTATTGATTTCAAGTACCTCATCAATTGAAAAGATCTCAGTTTCACCAGTAATAGGTACTTCTGAAAATGGTCTGAAACCATTGGTAATTGACAGGAATTTCAGATAATCATCTGGCAATGGAGAGTACGACTCAAGTAGTCGAGAAATATCACTAAAGGAAGAAGGCTCATAAAACAGTAGTTCACTATTGTAATACATAGCCCTCACTACATTGAATCTTACGTGTACCCTGTACATATAGCTCACGTAATGAATTTATCGTTTTTTCTACAATCATCGTCGTATTCTCCCCCTTATATTCTTTAATACTGGATCGGCTACACTTAGTTGGACAGAAAAAATAAGGGCTAGTAGAATAAAAGCAATATGACAAGGAGCGGATCTACTCTGCCAAAACAAAGACGTACATTTCATTTTGCAGGCAGTAGCAAGATGAAAATTGGTGCTATGAGGTAAATTCAATATAAATTGATTTGCATTTTTGAGATTAAGAATAACCTGCATGTCATGCACGCTAATCCCATTCACACTCACGCCATGTACAATTATTTTTGTTTGTGAGAATGTTGTATTCACATTTTCTAGACGTGAAGCTGAATATACTAGTTCAACAATACATTTTTAACAATAATTTTGATTCACCATTATCAAAATTGTACTTGTCTGAAATATCCAACTTTATATCTCCCTTAACTATAAAGAAATCTCTTTTGACTTTAGATTGCGAGAGCGTAAAATATCTTCGTATTATGAGGTTAACCAGCTTAATGAGATTAGAAGCCTGATAAAGTAACTTCGCAGACTCCTTTAAAATTATAAAATAAAGCCTGTCCAATTAAGAACAGGCTAATAATGAAGATAGCTACCAGCATTATAAATTGTCTTTTAAAATGTAACGCTGATTATCGATTTTCCACTTCCAGAACGGGTATCCGTAAGTGCTGATAAACATATCTAAAAACTCCAATACGTCATTACCGATGTAGGTCATTGTATCTTCACCTATTGCAGACTAATGCATATCTAACAATTTTAATATAAATGGTGGCATAAAAAATGCCTACCCCACGTGTAAGGATAGACATCTTTTTATTATTTAAAATGAAGCAAACCAATGACTATTTCTTCTGTATTGCTCAGACTTTTACTGTTTATTGTCTTTCTCTATACGTTTTCTTGCCTGTTCCGCCACATTACGATCTAGATCGTGTTGCTCCTTAACGCTCAAACTTTGATTTTTACCTATACGAGATGGGGGCGATTTTGGATTTTTTGCAGTCTCTTTAATTTTCTTCTCAAAGGAAGCTACGTCTATACCTTTTAGCTCTTTTTGAAAATACGCCTCTCCACCATAATCAGGATTTTGATACATAATTAATAATTGTGTAAATTCAACTTGCACCTTCATCTAGTTTCACAAGTCGTATAAGTTCATTTATCGCTTCTTGTTTAACTGGATTATTTGCTAACAGCCGTAATTGCTCTTTTATTTCTGTAGCGTGTCGAATCGGTTTCTTGAAGTAGTTCATGTCTCGTAATATACCCGGAAGTATTCTCGTATACTGATTGATCACCTGTTTGTCATAGGACGTATATTCAGAAAGGGCGTACATTTTATATGCATGTTCAATTGAAACCACATCAGGAGGTTGTGCTTCATTTATACCTAAACTAATCATGCTAATAGCCTGCACGAAATCTGCATGGAGTAGATCATTCTTACCGGCTACAATTTTTAATTTTTCCGCCTGAACCACGTTGAAATATACTGAAACTAAAAGTGCTAATAGAGTCAAGCCAATCAGGAAGTAATTTTTTTTGTTCATACGTCGACTCCAATATTAGGAAAAAGGACAAGATAGTTTTCTCGTCCTCTTTCCTTTATTTTAATACCAAGGCTTTAATTGTGCGTGAGCCTTAACTATATCGAATTTACTCTGTTGTTCAATAGCCAATGATCCACCCCATGGAATTGAAAAGCTAGGTGAGAAACTAAATGTGGATTCTTGGTGCGCATAATGTGCAAAGGCATCCGCCAAAAGAACATCTTTTTGTCTTCGAGAAAATTGATAGGACATGTATCCTCGGTGATTGATATCATGCATGTCACCTAAGTTTATAGCAAATCCGTAACCACCAACATCTCTTGTAGCAGTACTATATGTTACAGTCATAGTATTAAATACTCTATCAATTGGGTTCCATCTGTCAAATTTATAGTTCGCTGTTTCTGAACCAGGCGTAGGTGAAAAATTTGAATTCAAGCCTATCGCAAGTACATCTTCGTCTGTGTAGTAAGGTTTATTCAACCATTCGAATCGAGCTTGAACTGAACCAGTATCATTTGAATACTTATATACCCAAGTCTCAAGCTTTAGCCAACTTGTTTTTATACATCCTGCTCCATTGCTTGTTCCACAGTCAATATTCAAAGTTGATATCCCTTTTCTGATATTTCGACGGAATTTAGTGCTTCCTCGAATGTTACTTTTTTAGACCCTAATGACTTTACGTTATTTGAATCAGAAATATCAACATCATAACGGTAGTATTCATCCCGTTTTGATACCCCTACCAAAGAGTCCATTTTATCTAAATACGGTTGTAACTCCGCATCAGAAAGGTCATTTACAAACTCTATAGACATTTGATATTTTTGAATGATTTCTTGTTTTTGAGCATCTGTTATGTTTTGGGGCGTACCATTTTCTGTAGAATAAACTTGTGTTTGAGAAGTTTCTTGTGCGGTTGCTAACGAGGATGTGATAACTAATGTAATTAGTAAGGCAATTGTTAAGAAAGATAATAACAGTTTTTTGAGTTTCATGCAAATTCTCCTTATCATAATTAGTTTAATCTGATGTAGGATTTTGCAGGCTTTCAACGTTATTATTTATTTCGTGAATTATCACCCCTTTCATACGCACACATGAATATAGATATTTTTTTCATAAATATTAAATACTATCTACCAACATTTCATTTGATTTACTGTCCAAGCCCCACACGAGCAAGCAAAAACATCAATAGATTTCTCATCAAAGTCAAAACGTTTGTAATAAGTTGTCTTATAAACACAACCACACCTAGTGTAATAGTAGGCTTTATTAGTCAAGTCTACGTCATTAATCTCTTCTCCTACTAATTTACTACGTATTAGGCGTATATTTTCTTCTGCGAATGAGTCATTACGTAAATGCATCAATCTTAACTTCACTGTGAAGACACTCCTTTTGATACTTTAACAATAACTTATCTAAGTCCTGACTCATTTCAACCATCCTACCATCGGTCAATTCCAAGCCTTTTTTATATGCTTCATTTATTCGGAACCGTAAGAATTCGATCTCTTCAAGCATTATATATCACCTTCAATTAACACAATCGTACATCGGTGAGCGAACTTCCCCTTATCCGCTCACCATCAATCAGGTTCTTCCCCCAATTGAATTATAACTACTATTTCCTAAAGTGATTATTCATATATTTTTTAGGAATAAAAAACAGACACTTTTAAAAGTGTCTGTAGGGAGAAGAACCTGTAAATTGTTCACTTGCCTACTATCCATAGATACGGCCATCCTGCTGGTGTAATTTCGCCAACAAAACCTGAAACTATTGGCAAAATCAAAGAGAGAGCAATAATAAATTTGATTCCTTTATGCTTCATTTTTACTTCCTCCCTTTTACCTTTCTTACCTTCTCTGTTGTCTTAGCGTCTACCATAATCTTGTTATTTCTATATAGATCATACATCAACTTTAAGCAATTACGCTCGTTATTGATGTCATCTATCTGAGAATATTTAAATGCACTGTCTATGTAGTTATTTAATGCTTTGTTGACGTCATTTGTGCGGGAGTAATAATCTCCTTTAAGCTTGTAAAACCAAGCTAACTCTCTTTTTTCAAGTGGATTTGAAAACGTTAAATCATTAATTTTATCCTCTAGCTCAGGAAGAATCTCTCCAACTTTAGAGATCTCTTCAATTTGGAGTAAAAAGGAAATGTATTCATTTGTTACATAAGGCACAAAGTCCTTCGCACACTCATTCAGACATTCTTTAAATTGCTTTTTTGCAAGGTCTATATTCCCTTTTTTGTAGTTAATAACTGCTATAAACAACTTATCACTGTCTGAGTCATCTGTAGATGAGTGTTTTTTTAACTGATGAAAATATTCTTCTGCTAACTTAATATTACCGCTACAGTAGCATGAATCTCGCAACATTCCTAGAGCAAATATTCTCTAATCTGAATTGTCTGTAGCATATTCATTATTAATAATAAGTTTACATAAGTGTATAACATCTTCATATTTTTGTAACGCATAAGCGTGTACTGCAAGAGCATAAATAAGAGAAATGCATTCTTCTGAAGAAAGTTTTTCCATGTAATTCAAAATATATCTTCCTGCTTGATAGGTTTCTTTAAGTTTTGAACTGTCATTTCTCTCGATAAGGTATTCTTGATAAAGCGCTCTTGCCAAAAAGAGCATAATACCATGACTTCGGGAATAATCGATAATTGTTTTATAAATTGAAAGTTTAGTAGCTGACGAAATTTGAATATTCATACTAGTGGCAGCATTATAAATTTGTTCCACTGCATCATAAGTATCTGAAGATAGCTCAAGGTATTTGGTGACTATTTTAGGAATGAGATTGGAGGTGTCATCATGGAGGGTTATACATTCATTAAAAATATCACATATAGTGTCTAAATTTTTCTCAAGATCAATATATATTTTTATATACTTATTGTAAGGTATGTTTAATACGGAAGCAATAGCTCTCATATTTTGAAACTCAGGCTTAGTCTTTCCATTTTCTATCTTGGAAATTGCCCCTGTGGTCATGTTTGTTTTAATTGCCACATCGTGTTGTGTTAAATTATTATTTAATCTGTAATGTCTGATCATGTCTGCAAGTGAAAAAAGTGAAGCTTTCATCTTACATTCACATCCTTTATTATTTTAAAACAAAAGGAATTATAAATATCTAAGAAGGGATAGTAGAATATTATACTCAAAAAAATCGTTTCGAGGTAGTTTTCTTTCAGGGGTTCGGGGAAACCTTTGACTGAGAGTTCATTATAGCATAATTTTACCAACAGCCAATATATCACAATATATAGTCAATCAGCATAAATAAAGTGATAATGCTACTATTTAACTATCCATTACACTTGCCAAGAACTACTATAATTAAATGAAAAAGAGACACCCTCCATTCTCTGTGTAAAGTAGAAATATAACCACCGCTTTACGCAGAAGAGAACAAGGAATGTCTCAAACATATACGTAACACCTCTATCAAGGAATAGGTCATTATTTTGGAGCGAAGCGAAAAATAATGAGATGGTCTCAGCACCCCACTAATTACAGTCGCATCTCATACTAAACTAGTTAGCCATGTTTTTATCAAAGCCACACCTTAACTTTTCCTAAAAAAAGTCCTCTAAATCCTTATTATTGTTAGGATATTCGTCCATCTCATCATACTCTATCTAATAAATAAAGATGATTACTTGAAGTTGTGTTGTTTGGCTACTCTAAAATACAATATTCTTATCTGCCTATTATTCAGAGTCTTCAATTTTTCTATATGCTGGTAGTATATACGAATCAACCCAAGTTCGGGTCACTGTTAACGATATAGAAGTTACCTTGTAGTTTTACATTACGTTGTATTCGCTTGAAGCTTTGATATATTTCAGATGCAATTTAGCCTACTTGTACAGACCTAAAATCACCGTTTTTGAATCTACCTTGCACGATATCAGTTGGCCTTTTCCCTAAGTCTGCTCCCTTGTACATCATGTAATGGACTAGATATTGCTCATACGAAATGTTTGGAGTTCCAACCAGCACTATGTAAACTGAGAATACTCGTTCTTATCTATCAAATTTCCAAACCAGTTAATAGCTATGCGCTCACCATCATAGTCATCACCAACACCAATTTTAGTAAAATTCGCTTTCAATAGCTACTTCTCAATGATTTTATAATTATCTTTATGACAAATGGTAAGCGTTTTGTCAGTTGGTTACTGCAAAATTGAGCAACAAAAAAACCACCTCACATTAGTCGATTAACATCCTAATGATATAGTGGTTTAGCCAATAGAAAAGTGATTTTAGTGTGGTCACTAAACTTTTCACACTCATAAAACCTTGAGAACCATTATGGTTGTGCAGTTCTTTCGCAAAAATACCAAACAAACAAGACGATTGTCAAGTCAGTACAGGAACAGCGACAATCCTTAAAGCAATCGTTTCAATCCACACATCCGTGTAGGATGTGACCCACTCTGTTTCTGCATCCATCGGCGGCCGAGAAGAAGTTTCAATCCACACATCCGTATAGGATGTGACCCATAAAGCGAAGCGTAGGCAAATCATAGCCGTTATTGTTTCAATCCACACATCCGTATAGGATGTGACCAAACCGCTGAGAGTGTTTACGGCGCGATTGGTGTTTCAATCCACACATCCGTATAGGATGTGACCTTTCATGGCTATGTATTTAAGTTCTCGCATTCTGTTTCAATCCACACATCCGTATAGGATGTGACGTTTGACAACGATCCCCGTGGCGTCGGGGTATAAGGAGGTTTCAATCCACACATCCGTATAGGATGTGACGACTTATTGACGGAGAGATACACAAAGGTATACCACGTTTCAATCCACACATCCGTATAGGATGTGACAGCGATTTTGGGATGAAATAGAACAAACATTCCCAATTCATCTCGATGTAATCACTTAAATTGTATGTAAAAACCAATAATTTCACAATACGAGAAACTAACATTCAATCATTTGGAACTTATATGGAAAAAATGTGGTGCGAATGTCCCGGGAATTTCATGTGCACTTCACATTAGCACCACCATTTAAAACGGTGCTATACCCCATTCAGTACTCCATTGAACATCAATATTTCCATAACTCTATCACATATATATAGATGAACAAAAAAACACTCAAAGAATCCATCTAGTTTACTCTCCACCTTCTCTATCATGTCACTATCCTATAAAATATAGAAAGGAAAAGGAACGCCACAACACGCTCAGAAAAGAGGAACTAACATGAACTATCGCATCCAATGCTTTGCTAGCATCACTGAACGTACTGGACAAGCTGAACTGCTGCTGCCCGCGGATAACGACGCTATACGTGTCCTTGAACTTAAACAAATACTAGCAGCGCAATATCCAGAAGCAGCCGAGCTAATTATGCGCTCATTCGTGGCGGCCAATCAACAGTACGCACCAGATAATAGTATCGTTACACCTAAAGATGAACTTGCGATCATCCCTCCTGTCTCTGGAGGACAAGGAAAAGCGCAGCCAGAGGGAGATTCGCAAGCAAACCATAACGAGGCTTCTAGCCCAGACGGCCGTTATTGCCTAACACGCCAACCCATTCATACTCAGGCTGTGGAGCAGAAAGTATCCCATCCGAACCACGGCGCAACGCTCACCTTCTCAGGGACGACCCGTGAAGTAACAGGCGATCAACGGACACAAACGTTAGAATACGATGCCTATGTACCAATGGCACTGCAAGTCATGGAACAAATCGGAGACGAAGTAGACACACGCTGGTCTGGAACACTTACCGCTATCACCCATCGTCTAGGCATTGTCGGTATCGGCGAGGCCAGTGTCGTTATTTCTGTATCAGCTCCACATCGGGCTAGTTGTTATGAAGCGAGCCGCTATGCCATCGACCGCCTCAAGCAGATTGTACCGATTTGGAAAAAGGAAGTGATGGCCGATGGCAGCTACTGGGTCGAACAAGACAATTGGGATCCAATTGCCCGCAATGATGCTGACCATACCAACCTTCACGACCAGAACTAAATAGGCAAAGTAGAATTAACCTATATAACGATCAACGAGCGTACGTGCAATTACGGGCTCTTTCGTCCCGTGTACAAGTACGCGACCTTCCTTAAACACAACCAAGCGATGTTGTTCATCCACTTGGATGGATACTAGATATGCGTTGCTGTGTACGGTCATCCCGTGCACAGCTTGCATGCGCTCTGCTAACACAGCCAAGTCAATAGGAACAGGCTGTGCAGGTCGAATTTGAACCGTATCTCGGCCACATAGCACCTCAGTACGACGCTGGTTCATCCCTTCTAACTGCGGATAAGTTGCATTTGTCCCACAAGATGGACAATCCTCTCGTTTCGCTGAGCGCACATCAATCGCAGTATATTGATTTGTCCACAGGTCAAAGGACACTAGCTTTCTCCGCAATGCATCATGATTGTCTGTCAGCCACTTCAATGCTTCAGCCGTCTGATAAGCAACTACCATCTGCACTGCAGGTGGTATGATGCCAGCCGTATCACAAGTAGCCCCCCCGACAGGTACACTTTCCATTAGACACCGCAAGCACGGTGTAACCCCGGGCTCTATCATCATCGTCATGCCATAGCTGCCAACACAAGCGCCATAGATCCACGGTACTTCATGCTTCAACGCATAATCATTTAACAGCATACGCGTTTCAAAATTATCCGTTGCATCCATGATCAAATCATGATTCGCGCCGTATTCATTCAACTCGTATAACGCAACATCGCCTACGATGCCGATAACTTCTACTTCCGAATTAATAGCCTTCAAACGCTGCTCAGCTGCAATCGCCTTCGGCAGTCTATCGCGTGCATCCGATTCCGTATATAGCTGCTGCCGCTGCAAATTGCTCCACTCGACATAATCGCGGTCCACGATCGTTACACGTCCAACACCAGCTCGCACGAGCATTTCAGCCGCAGCTGAGCCTAACGCACCCGCTCCAATAATAAGCACCCGTGATTGCTTTAATCGCTGCTGCCCGTCTATTCCAATAGGAGCAAAACGTTCTTGTCGAGAATATCTATCAGGATGAGTACTTTGTTCTTCATTTAGTTGAGTCTCCACCAAATTGTGCAACATTGTGCCTCCTCTTTTTCTAGCTAGTCATCTATTTCTAATGCCTATCATTTTACATGAACGAAATGGAAAAGCATACTAAAGTTCATGGGATACACGGTCACAAATTGAACATGACTACGCTCTAAACATCACCTCCCTAATATCCGATAGTTCTAATAAGTTACATTACAGAAATATCCTACAAGGAGGAAATTATAAAATGCGAATAGATTCCCGTTATAATCAGCTGCCAACGAGTCAACAAACAAGTAAAAAGCATGGCAGCGACATGTTCGAATCCGCTCTTCAATCTGCTGAAGAAAAAGAGAAAAAACAAGATGATAAAAAAGGAAAGCTAGTTACAGCCAGAGAAGGCGCATATCTCAGACAATACCTCGTACAGGCAGATGGCAGCAAAGTATTGCTTAGTGAAGTAAAACAAATGGCGGAACAACCATTAGAAACAGGTCCGGATAGCCCTACATCTTTACATGCACCTACGATTAATGGAGAAAATCATCCGTTCAGCGGTAATACTAAAGCCATGATGAATCTACTAAACTTTCAAGCTGGTGTTGGTGCAGGAGCAATGATGTTCGTCCCCATGAAAAATTTAGATTCTATTGGCAAGTAACAATAGTAGCAAAAAATGCTGAAATTTGAGTTTCATCAAAACATAAATGGGCTGTTCCTAGGTCACTGTTGACATTCGGATAACAGCCCCTATTTTATATCGTCCTGAACGCGATGTGTTCAAAAAAACTTTTCAATAAATTGAAGGGATATGTATTTTAGTAACGTCTAAGCTGAATGTATCCTACATAAATGAGCCATACTGAATCGTACAAGGATATCAAATGAGGGAAGTGAACAGCCTATCCCACTACCTCGATTTGGAAATTAAAATCCTACAAATTTTGAGATATTTCGCACATTCTAATTGGATGAAAAAGAAGATATTGACATACTTAACTTCAACCGCTTATGCTTGAAACACATCTTCGCTTTTCCCAAAACCCTTACATATCAATGCTTCTAGCCTACATCATTTGGTCTTAGCACCTAATCATTTGCATTTGCTATTCCCTTAATTTCACCCTATGAATATACACTCGCAACGTACATGTTTTTTCCAATTCCATCACTAGTCTATTTACTCCATCTCAGTTTATACACGCTCAGTGGCAATCATTTAAAGTAATAGGTCCACTTTCAGTTCATGTACTACGTCACAGCAAGCCAACAAACTTGGGAGGTAAACAAATGCAATTAGAGATTCACGAAGTAAGTAAACAATACAAAGCAGGCTCCTGGGCACTGCAAAATATTAACCTGCAATTACAGCCCGGGATCGTAGGATTGCTTGGTCCTAACGGCGCTGGTAAATCTACGTTGATGCGAATTCTCGCTACATTATCACAGCCAACAACAGGAAAAGTTACTTGGAACGGAATCGATATTCGAAAAAATCCAGATGAATTACGCCGTACGCTAGGTTATTTGCCTCAAGATTTCGGAGTATATCCCAACCTGAATGCGATTGAGTTTCTAGAATACGCAGGCGCATTGAAAGGCCTGCATGGCAGAAACCTTAAAACAAGAATTTTAGAGATTCTGGAGCTTCTAAATTTACATGAATCGGCAACACGTCCAATCGGCAGCTTCTCAGGTGGAATGCGCCAACGAATTGGAATTGCCCAAGCGCTATTGAACGATCCACAGCTGCTAATTATCGATGAACCAACTGTAGGATTGGACCCGGAAGAGCGAGTGCGATTTCGCAACTTATTAACGGATTTATCCGGTGAACGCATTATTATTTTCTCTACCCACATCGTATCTGATATTGAAGCTACTGCTGATCAGATTGCCATTCTATCAAGAGGTCATTTACTAATGCGGTCAGACCCAGCATTACTATTGAAAGATGTGCAAGGAAAAGTATGGTCCGTCATCATTCAGGATCAAGAACTGCAAGAAGCGCGCAGCAAATGGACAATCAGCGGAACCATCCGACGTCAAGAAGGGCTGCAGCTTCGAATCGTCTCTGACAAGCCACCACTTCCTCATGCATCAGAAGTAAGCCCTAGCCTAGAAGATGCCTACTTGTACGTCAAGACTGCTCAGGAGGGAGCTTAACGTGAATGCTATCCGTACTATCTATCATATAGCACGAGCTGATCTGCTCGAAAGAGTGAGACAATATTCTTTTCTCGTTGTTCTAGGCATCACCATGATGGCTGCTTACTTCTTCGTTCCTCCGGCAGATGCAGGTTATATTACACTGTATTTAGATCATTATCGCGGTATCTATAACTCAGCATGGATAGGCGCATCGGTTGCGCTCTCCACCACCTTACTTCTCGCTTTATTCGGCTTCTACTTAGTAAAAAACAGCATCCAACGTGACGTAAGAACAGGAGTAGGACAAATCATCGCCTCAACCTCAGTCAAAAAGCTGCACTATTTAACCGGCAAATCTATCAGCAACTTTCTCGTCCTGTCCATCATCGTACTTGCCGTAATCGTAATTGCATTTATGATGCAACTTGTTCGTGGAGAGGTAGTACAGATTGAGTTATGGCCTTTAATATCTCCCTTTCTCTTCCTTACACTTCCTACTTTGTCTGTGGTTGCTGTACTTGCCGTACTATTCGAGACACGACCAGCCTTACAAGGTGGGATCGGCAATATCATTTACTTTATTATGTTCATTTTTTATAGTATGAGCTCGAATACATCCGTCATCACAACCGAAATGGTTCAATCGCTTGCAGCCATACAGCCAGGATTCAGCGGTTCATATGGCATTGGCTTTCTAGTTCCTGAGCAACCGATAAAGCTATTTGAATGGCAGGGTGTAACTTGGACGGGAACAATTATCATCCAGCAGCTATCTTTCTTTTTGGTTGCATTCCTGCTCATCTTAGTGGCTGTACTGTTATTCCGAGGCTTCCAAGAAGCTCCTTACAAGAGAAACAACAAGATTAATTCCACTGACAATCTAAATACTGCAGGGGAACACCCAGAGACGCATCCCAATAAGAGTTTCGATTTAGAGAGCGCTAACGTCTCCTTCTCTCAATTAAGTGCCGCTAACTTGCCGCCAGCAGTCATTCGGGAATCATTCCTGTCTCTGGTAGTCGCTGAATGGCGCTTAATGATGAAGAATACTTCGCTAGGTTGGTATGTTATTGCAGGTGTTTTAGCGATCCTCTGCATTTCGATGCCTGTTGCAACATCATCGCAATGGATGATATGGCCTATCACTTGGATCTGGCCGATGCTGCTTTGGTCCGGACTGGGCAATCGAGAGTCACGCTATAACACACATTATCTAATTGCATCGACACCACGTTATGTTACCCGACAATTATCAGCTGTTTGGGTTGCCGGATTTATACTAACTTGTCTCACAGGAATCGGCATGCTCATACGACTTATTATGGAAGGAAATATGGAACTAGTGGCACTTTGGCTATCCGCTTCCATTTTTATTCCAAGCTTCGCACTCGCTTGCGGCGTACTTACAGGGACCAATCGTACGTTCGAGGTGCTTTATATGATTATTTGGTATTTGGGCCCATTTAACAAAATGCCGTTTCTCGATTTCTTAGGAACGCAGTCATCTAGCGGTACTTCTTGGATCAGTGAGATTGGATTGAACTCCTGGCTCATCATGTCTATTTATATTTTAATCAGCATTGGATTACTCATACTCGCATATACAACTAGAGGTCGTCTCACTCAAACTTCTTAGTGCATGCCCAATTTAAGAGCCTCATCATACGTACCTATTCAAGCAGTACTTTGCTGTTGGCTTTACACATTCACAAATAGATAGGAGATAGTAAAATGAGCTCAAATTCATACGGTGCTTTTTTGGCAAGAACGATTAAATGGTTTGCTATATTGGGACTTGTTGTTGGAATTCTCCTCTTTATCGTGACTCAGCTAGGTTTCAGTTTTCCAATTGTTGTCGGCACAACCTCTTATGAAGGAATTACAGCTTCATTGTTTCTGTTAATCGGATCTCCCATCGTATTGATCGTACTTGGATTCATTGTGTCACTCTTCACCTACTCATCCAGCAAAAGGAGCATGTAGCCTCACCCTGAACGCTACCAAAACCCAAATTGTAGATAACCTCTAAAGTTGTACTCCTTAACATTTACATTAGAGAAACCTCTGGTTCATTCTATGTCGATGGTAAGGAGTACTTTTTTGTGTGAAATAATAGTACGAAAGTAAAACCATCCTATCATTCATAAATCCTACCCCCTTACTACATAATAAAAAGCACTCCCTATAGCCGTAATCGGTCCAAACACTTCGTGTTTTTCCCAATCCACTATAAGGAGTGCACATCAATTTCTCACATCTACTTCATCGCATGCTGCCACCATTAGCATATGCCTTTATAACAAAGTAGAAACATTGCCTGCTAGCCTTTAGCCTTCCATCGACTTGTCGCTAGATTCCGCCACAACCGTCTGCTGCTGCGTCTCATTCGGTTCTTCTTGAATGATAAGCGTACGTATCGTTTTAATACACGCGAGAATCAATCCGCTAGCTATAATGAGTACCCCACTATAGGTTAGCACGGTTTCTAAAGGATAACGAAGTGTCAACATTCCACCAATTAGAGCACCTAAGGGCATCGAAGCAAAGGAAATCGATTGAAGGAACGACATGACCCTTCCAAGCAAATTAGTCGGCGTTGAAATTTGGATTAACGATGTTTGCAGCACATTGATGAGCCCCGTACTAATACCCATCAGCAGTATGCCCCCCATCTTGAGCCAAATCCCCTGCACAATAGCAAATACACAAAGCGATATCCCCATGAAAATCCAAGCCAACGCGATAACGAAGCCTTTTTTAGGTACATGATTCGTTAATATCGAACCACTAATTACCCCAATGAAAAATGCAATATAAATGAGACTATAATAGATAGGCGAACCAGCGGCTACTCCCAAAGAAGGAAGTGTAATAATAACGATAGCCAGCAAAAAGTTAATCAGCGCATAAAAAGGAAGCATGGATCTCATTATTACGTTGCCTTTTACAAAAGAGAATCCTTCCTTCAGTTCAGTAAAATAGGAACTAGACTCCTTAGCTGAATCCTCCTTTACAAGCGTAGGAATGGTCAGTCTTTGGCTCATTCGTAAGTAGATTAACCCTGCTAGCAGAAGCAGCCCACTCGCTAAGAAGAAAGTATTATTCATCCCTATCCAAACAATAATCGATGCACCTACCAAATAGCCAATAATGTTAATGACTTGATCCGTCGAATTAATTAGCGAGTTCGCCTTAACTATCTCGTCCTGCGAACCCATTAGTATGGGAATAAGCTTGTTGTTGGCTGGGTAAAACAGCAGTGAGAAGCAAGATGCTACGAACACCAACGCCAGCACCAACATCATCCCAAATGAGGGCACCCCGATTAAGAAGGGGACGGAAAAAATAATAATTGCCTGTACAAGCAGCGATATACTCGCAATCTTCAGCGGTGAGTGGCGATCGACTAACGGACCTACAAGAAAGCTAAGCATAGCTGTTGCAGACATGGCGGAGTACGTAAAGCTTGTGTAAGAAACAGACTCCGTCACACTCTGAATGAAATAGAGCAATACGACCGTGTAGATACTGTCAGCAATATTAGCTGATGTACGTGATAAGTAAAAAAAGATGAAGGGACGGTTGCTTAATAGTTTATTTTTCATCCGTTTTGTACCTCATGCTTCAGAATTGGGCCTAAAGGTCGAGCATGGAACTTTATCAACTGTTCCATCCATTCAAATTGTTCAACAAACGGCAGTACAAGCGACAAGTTCAATTGCTCTCCTGAGGTGCGTGCAGTAAACATGATCACTCGATCATTGAATTCTGTATCATGGTGCTGTGCATGTTCAATGACTTGCCCGAGTTCTCCTAAGACACTTTCCCCTACATAATTGAAGATAACAGGCATTCCTTCTAGGCTCTTCCGAAGCAGTTCACTCGCCTCAGCGTATTGCTGGGCAAGTTGATCATCATACATCAAGCTCATCACGTTGATATTGTGCTGGACAGCCATATCCATTCGTTCCTTAACAGCAGCTACCAATGATTCAGGATCATCCGATGAACATGCCAGTATAGGAATCTGGTCTATAAATTCGCCAATCATATTGTAGAATGTTGCTTGCTCATAGTGTCTTCCGAAATGTGTCACCCACACTGGCACCTGATCGACGCCAAAATAGGTAGAGCATATCTGGATGAGCTCACAATATGCGACCTGCCACATCAACTCCGCCGTTGGCTTTTGATCATTCTCCCACTCAAGCGTCCAAGAGAATTTGGTAGGCTTGCCAATTTCCTTTCGAGCCAGCATTTGTGCAACGGTGTCCGCGTTGTCCGCATACTGATGCAGGTTCATCTTTTCAAGAAGCTGCTGCTCGTTCATGCCTTGTGGACCACGACTTAATTGTGCCGAATATTCATGGTAACTGCGATATTCGACCGTAGGTAGTGAAGTTCCACGTTCTAGATGTTCATAAAGTTGGAGCAGCTCGCGGCCGATCAGATCACTACTCATGTAATCGAAGATCATGTGCGAGAATGGCAATACGAGAACATTCTCCCGTAAGTTCAGCTTGACTAGAAATACTCGATATAGAGGTAGCCCTGCTTCCGTATCGTATGGTTCATACAACCACATGGATGACAGCTTCATCAGAACTTCCTCGGACAATGCAGACGGATATGGCGACAGATCTACCACGGGAATGACTATTTTTTGCGGCGTTTCTCTTACCACCCATTGAGGCACATCTGCTGCAGTGGACAGCGTACAGCGTAATAAATCGTGCTTATCCATAAGTAGACGAATCGCTTCGCTCAACATATCTGTCCGGATATACCTGTCCAAATCAAGAACGGTTCCCGAAAAGTCTGGATGCAGCAGATGATAACGCTGTATGCCCGCCAACGGTTGTGTACCGGCAATCGGCTCCCTCACAATCGACTGGTACATCGAAGCTAATTGTTCGGACGCGAGCTTGCCAAGCCGTTCAGCAATCATAATCGAATCATCTGTGCCAGAACCTTCGCACATCACTTCCTGATGCTCAATGGCAGCGGCTGACTCGTCTAACGCCTGAATCCTATGCGGGTGAAGAGATTGGTGCACACGCGCAGTAATAAACTCAATTAACTGATCACGTTCCTGATCTGATATAGCAGCAGCCTGAATGTCTAGCCTTACCAATTCACGTCCTGACGACGGGGCAGACGTTCGGTGCTCCTCAACCACGAACCTACATACACGGCCAGTATGTTCTAACAATAATTGTTCCGCCTCCGCACTCGTGACTGCCACTACTTGCTTGGAAGCTTCCACTTGCTTGATCTCTGGCAGTATACGGGACAACTTACTGATCGATTGTTCTTGGAACAATTGGTTCAAATTGAGGGATACTCCTAACATCCTCATCCCTGAAACAATCTGTATCGCCTTCAGTGAGTGTCCTCCTAGCTCGAAGAAGTTGTCATGAATACCAATTCGCTCTACTTCCAGTACCTCTTGCCACAGAGCAACCAGTTCTCTTTCGATCTCATTGCGTGGTGCTTCGTATTGCTGCTGCACGATCTGCGCTGCTTCAGGTGTCGGAAGAGCTCGTCGATCGATCTTGCCATTGGCTGTAAGTGGCATCCGCTCCAGCATGACATAACGGACAGGAACCATATAATCTGGCAATTGCGAACCTAAATAAGTTTTCAACTCTACGGCCGATAGATTCGTATCTGAGGCGACATACGCACATAAATAGCTTTGGCGATCCTCGTTTCCAACAGCAATGACTAACGCTTCATTAACTTCTTCATGATCAAGCAATTGCTTCTCGATTTCGCCCAATTCAATACGATAACCTCGGATTTTGACCTGATGGTCTATCCGCCCTAAGTATTCAATCGTACCGTCTGGCAGCCAACGCCCCAAATCTCCTGTGAGGTATAGTCGTTCATCTAGAACGAATGGATTTGGAATGAACTTGTCCTCAGTCAATTGCTCCTGATTCAAATATCCACGAGCTACACCGTCACCACCGACGCCTATTTCTCCTGGAACACCGACAGGCTGCAGCTGATGCTGACTATTCATAATGTACACCGTAGAATTGGCAATTGGGCTTCCAATTGGAATATTAGAATACTCCTCTTCAATGAGGAAACAGCAAGAAAATGTCGTATTTTCAGTCGGCCCGTAGCCGTTAATGATATTCAGCTCTGGACATTGCTGCTTCACATTCCGAATATGGCCTGGTGATAATACATCTCCCCCAACCAACAACTGCCTTAGCGGCGCAAACATATGCGGTCTGTGCTGCGCATGCTGGTTGAACAATGGGGACGTTAACCACATCGTTGTAATTTCGTGTGTACGAATAACAGCCTCCAACTGCTCCGAGTCAAGGATAACCTGCTCAGGGACGATATGAAGCTGCAAGCCATTCAGCAAAGCTCCCCAGATTTCAAATGTGCACGCATCAAACACAATATTTCCGGTCAGCAGAATGCGATCATGCTCCTCGAACGACACATAATTCGTATTCTGTACAAGTCGCACGACATTTCGATGCTCAACCATAACACCCTTTGGCTTCCCTGTTGAACCTGATGTATACATGACATAGGCCAACTGCTTCGCAGTAGCGGTTGGAAGCGTAGATACTGCGGATGCTGAAGGAACATCGGTTAGTTTCAGTATAGTGCCGCTGTAAGCAATGCTCTGCATCCGTTCTTGCGCTTCGGCCAGCAGCAGCTTAACTCCTCCGTCTTCCAGCATGAACTGAATTCGCTCATCAGGATAAGTAGGGTCGATAGGAAGATAAGAGCAGCCTGCCTTCAAAATACCTAGCATTCCAATGACTGCAGCAGCCGAACGACCAGTCATAAGCCCAATTGGTTCCTCCCTGTCCACACCAAGCGCGATTAGCTGATGCGCCCAACAAGCCGCTTGTTCATTCAGTTGCTGATAGGTCAACACTGTATCAGCTTCGCAGATAGCTATATGATCTGGAGTACGTATAGCTTGCTCTTCGAACAATCCATGAATTGTCGCTTGTTGCGGATAATCCGTCCTCGTTTGATTGAATTCAGCAATAATCTGCGCGAATTCCTTATCGGCAAGCAGTGTGAGACTATCAATCGGTTGATTGATGTTCGCGAGAGCCGATTTCAGGATGCATACATAGTGTTCCAGCATTCGCTCCACCGTCTCGTTACGGAACAGCTTCGTTGCATATTCCATTTCAAGCCGCAAGCTCTGATCATGCTCTTCTGCGAAAAGAGACAAATCGAATTTGGATATATTCGTGTCTAGATCATAAGCTTTAAATGGCATCCGATCGTCTGATTCAGACTGGCTCACCACCGAGCTTCTAAGCGTAAATAGCGTATCAAACAAGGGATGTCGACTCACATCTCGCTGCAGCTTGAGTTTATCCAACAATTCCTCGAATGGATACATCTGATGATCGAATGCCTGCAGCATATGATCTTTCAACTCCATAAGAACTTGATTGAAACTTTTACTACTTTCTGGTTTGCCGCGAAGTGCCAAGGTGTTAACGAACATACCAAGCGTCCGCTGGACATCCGCATGAGATCGCCCTGCTACAGGTGTTCCTATAATGATATCGTCTTGTCCGGTATAGCGATGCAGAAGCACCTGGTAAACCGACAGCAGCACCATAAATACGGTTGTACCTGTCTCAGTGGCAACTTGGTGAATCCGCTCTAACACATCTGCCTCTTCAATGGTAACCGACACCCCTGCGCCTTCATGACTTTGAACAGATGGACGGCGGTAATCAGTAGGTAATGCGAGTACAGGAATGTCGTTCGCATACGTTTGCAGCCAGAATCGTTCATCCCGCTCCATAGCTCCGCTTGTTGTGAGTTCATCCAACCATACTGCGTAGTCTTTGTATTGAATACGCGGCTCAGCAGGGTTGACTCCTTTACAAATTGCTTGGAACTCCGCCGTCATAATCTCACTCGACACACCATCGGCTATCGTATGGTGCATATCGAGCAGCAAATATTTCTTATCGCCAATGGATACCAACTCTGCTCGCAGCAGCGGTGCCACCGTCAAGTCAAATGGACGGACAAACGCCTTCATCTTATCTTCCAGTACTACCCTTTCCTCGCCGATTGTCTTGCCCGCTCCAAGATCGGATCGCGTCAGTTCAAAAGGTACATGATCATGAACCCTCTGGTAATACTGTTCAGCGCTCAGTTCGAAGGACGTACGGAATACCTCATGCCGTTCAATAAGCTTATTTAACGTATACTCGATTGTATCAGGCGTAATCGTATCATTTATCTCCAGCACAGACGGAACATTATAAGTCGTATTGCCCGGTTGCAAATCATTGATTATCAACAATCTCTTCTGTGAAGACGTAATTGGATAAAGTGCTCGCTTCTCTACAGGTTCCAAAGGCTTGAATCTAGCAGGAGCAGCCTTCTGAATGCGTTCTGCCTGATCTCTAAGTGTCGGCGCTTCGAACAGCACACGGAGTGGCAATGCAACGTTGAATTCTTTGTTTATTCGGGACAGTAGTACAGATGCATGAAGCGAGTGACCACCAATCTCAAAGAAGTTATGTTCTGCTCCTACCCGTTCTACACCGAGTAACTCCTTCCAAAGATACGCCAACCGCTCCTCCACTACGCCATCTAGGGCTGCATAATCTTCCTCATTCTCTCCCAATTCAGGTAGCGGCAGCGCCTTGCGGTCGATTTTCCCGTTGGTTGTGAGTGGCAACTGCGGCAGCTCCATAAAGGCTAATGGCATCATATAAGCTGGCAATACAGCAGCTAATTGTTCCTTCAATGCAGTGACTCGAATCTCTTCACCTTCGCTGACCGAATAATAAGCGCAAAGTATTTTCTCTCCACGAAGCTCATGTACAATGACTACTGAATCCTTCACACCATGATGCTGCAGTAATTGAGCTTCAATTTCTCCCAATTCGATACGGAATCCACGGATCTTCACCTGATGGTCACTTCGCCCAGCATACACAATGGATCCATCCGGCAGCCATCTAGCTAGGTCACCTGTTCGGTACATTCGTTCATCCGCTACAAATGGGTTAGCGAGAAATCTTTCCTCGGTTAATTCAGGTTGATTCCAATAACCTCGAGCCAGTCCTATTCCTGCAATATAAAGCTCACCTGTAACACCAATCGGCTGTAACTGATGCTGTGAATTCAGAATATAGACCTGACAATTGTCGATAGGTTTACCAATAGGAATCGTGCCACCCGCCCCATCAACCTTGCAAAACGTCGCCACGACCGTATTTTCAGTAGGCCCGTAATTGTTGTACAGTTCGTATTGTTTCGGCTTATAGCGTTGGAGTCTATCGCCTCCCGTTAGCAGAACCCGCAGCGAACGGTTATCTAGCTCCATAAAGTGTTCGCACAACTGCGTTGGTAAAAAGCTAATGCTGATTTGATTTCGGTTCATAAATTCGTTCAACTGGAAAGGATCCAACCTAATCTCGGAATCAACTACGTAGATAGATGCACCGACTAACAGATAGGGGAATATTTCCCATGCGCTTGCATCAAATCCCACTCCAGCATACAAGGTGCTGCGGTCGCTATGACTAACGCTATACTCCTTTTGATGCCAATTGCATAAATTCACAAGTGAACGATGTTCAACCATAACCCCTTTTGGTCTTCCCGTTGTACCTGACGTATAGATCACATACGCTAAATCATCTGACAGGTTGACAGGGATCAGGTTTGAATCGTCTTCATGGTAATGGTTAACATTTTCCAACTCTAACTTCTTACCGTCGAACACGACCCGCTCACTCCAATGTTCGTGGAGTAATAATACGTTCGCCCCAGAGTCCTGAAGCATGTAATGAACGCGCTCTAGCGGATATTCCGGATCAATAGGAACATATGCCCCTCCTGCCTTTAGAGTGGCAAGAATACCGATAATCAACTCTGGCGAACGCTCTGCCATAATACAAACTAACTGATTATCTTCCACGCCCTCAGCTCTAAGCGTGCGAGCCAGTCGATTCGCCTGTTCATTAAGTTGACGGTACGTGATCTCGTTGCCATGGTGAACAATGGCTACCCGATTAGGTATGCGATCCACCTGTTCTTCAAATAACTGCTGGATCGTTTTCTCGCCTATAGACGCTGCATAGCTAACGGTCGAATTATTGAAAACTTCCAATAACTGATACTCTTCTTCCTTCGTTATCAGCTCTAGCTCCTTCACACTGGCATGAGGATTGGTTGCAATTTGATCCATAATATGAATCAAATGATTCTTAATCTGTTCTATACTCGCTTGGTCATATATGGATGCGTTATACTCCATCCGCAAGACAATTTCTTCGTCCGGTACGACGATGAGATTCAGATCATAATTCGTCTGTTCAACGACCTCTATATTTGAAATATCAAGTTTATCCCTACTGTCACTTTCCACATCTACAGCATTTTGGTCGACTGGATAGTTTTCAAATACGATAATATGGTCAATTAAGCCCTGCTTCTGATTACTCATCGCCTGGATCTCATACAGCGGGTATGATTCATAGGCCTGAGAGGCAATCGCTTGATCCTGCACCTTTCGCATTACTTCTGCAACCGTCGAACTTTCCTCACAACGAATACGTACAGGAATGGTGTTGATAAATAAGCCGAGCATCGTTTCAATACCTGGAATTTCAGCTGGCCTTCCTGATACCACATTTCCGAAGACAACATCATCCGTATCATTATAGGCTTGCAGCAAAATTCCCCAAGCAGTTTGAATCAACGTATTCACTGTTACCTGCTGATTTTTAGCAGCCCGTTGGATACGTTGGGTCAGTTCCTTACCTAGAGAACCAACTACCTTCTGCGCAGCATACTCTTCAGCTTTCACCCCAGTTTTCGCTTGCGGAATTAACGTCTGATGCTCGTAGCCCGCGAGATAATTAGCCCAATATTGGCCAGCAGCTTCTGAATCTTGCTGTGCTAGCCATTCGAAATACTGGCGATACGGCCATGCTTTGCCCAGTGCAGGTTCTTTATTTTGCAGAATTGCTTCATATATGGAGAATACTTCATTCGCAACAATGAATAAGCACCAACCATCCATTAATATATGATGGAAGCTCCATATGAACTGATACGTTGTTTCTCCCGTTCGAACGACTGACATCCGCATCAGTTCATCCTGACTAAGGTCAAAACCTTTGACCCTATCAGCAACAACTAATTTGTCAAAGTGATGCTGACGACCATGTTCATCTACTGTTCGAAGGTCTTCGTAACAGAATCGTATTCTACTATTCTGAAACACTACTTGTATGGCTTGACCGTTCCAACCGGCATAGAAATTTGTCCGCAGCACATCATGGCGTTGAGTCAATTGTTCCAGACTCTTCTCAAACAGGTCTACATTCAGATTTCCTTCTATTGTAAATGTCATTTGCTCGAAATAGGCTCCAGAATTCGGTTCCATCATCGTGTGGAACTGCATTCCCTTTTGCATCGGTGTCAACGGGTACACATTCTCGATTGGACCTAAATGTGCAGTATCCTTGGTCAACTGTTCTAGTTCTTGTAAAGACATATCGGTAATGAGGAAATCGCTCGGTGTCCGTTCAGTCCGCTCTTGAGCTGCACAATGTGCAATAATTGCTTGAAGCTTCGAACGGAACAATCCTGCCAACTTCTCTATCGTTTCCATATGATATTGCTTATGAGAATAGCTAAAAGTAAATTCTAATGCGCCATCTACGACCATACCATTGATCTCTAGTACATAAGGGCTGGTCATATTCTGACTCATTGCTGCTCCAGACGAATAGGAAGAAAACGTCAATTCATTCTGATTCAAATCTTGATCGAACTGTCCCAAATAGTTGAAGCTGATTTCCGGTTCGACGGTACATCCAATATCTTCAGCTTGGTCGGACAAATATTTCACAATCCCGTACCCAATGCCTTTACTCGGAATCTGATGCAAGTTCTCCTTCACGCTCTTGATCAAGAAGCTCAAATCCCCTACAGCATCCATATCCAACACTACTGGATACTGGCTTGTAAACCATCCGACCGTTCGATTAATGTCAATATCCGCAAGGATTTCTTCCCTGCCATGCCCTTCTAGATTCAAAAGGACACTTTTCACTCCGGACCAATCATGAATAGCTATTCCGAGTGCTGTCAATAGCAGGTCATTCATGTCCGTATTGTATGCACGGTGCGCGTGCTTCAACAACTTCTCTGTCTCTTCCTGTGTCCACTTCACCGACACGTTGTGAATGTCTCGCAGCAGAGCAGGTTCAGAGTTGAAATCCCTCGGTAAGGACGGAACATCAATATTGCAGATAGAGCTCCAATATTTACGCTCGTTCTTCATCGCAGAACTGTTTGCATATGCTGACAACTGTTCTGCCCATAACTGGAAGGAATTTGTCTTATTTGGTAATTGAATATCCTGTCCTTTAACAGCCTGCTCATAACCTGTCGCCAAGTCTTCAAACAATATACGCCACGATACCCCGTCAACGGCCAAATGATGAATAGCAATAAGTAAATGATCCCCGTCTACACAGCGGAATAGAATGATTTTCATGAGCGGGCCGTTCGTCAGTTCGATACTGCCTTGGATTTCGCTTGCCTTATCAGCGATTGCCTGAGAACAATCTTCCGCTCCTTTAAAATCAACCATTTCAAAATGATACAGCTCACCTTCATCAATTCCACGATTCCAAGCCATATACCCCTGTTCCGTGCGACGGAACACCATACGTAGACCATCATGATGTTCTGCTATTTTGCGCAGCGCCTTACGAAGCGCCGCTTCCTCGAAACGTTGTTCACGATACAACATTACTGCTTGATTAAAGTGATGTTGGTCTGTGAAATGCTGCTCGAAGAACCAATGCTGAATCGGTGTTAACTCGGCTTGTCCCTTTACCTCGCCTTGATCCGCAATGATGCCTAACGGCTGCACATACTGGCTTAGCTCTGCGATAGTAGCATTTTTGAACATATGCTTCATTTCCAGCTTATAACCAGCTTGATGGAGCCTTGAGGATACCTGGATCGACTTAATGGAGTCGCCCCCGAGCTCAAAGAAATTATCTTGGATCCCAATCGCCTCAACTCCCAGTACAGCCTGCCACACGGAAGTGAGCAGTTGTTCCAGTAATGTACGTGGCGCCACATACTCTGTACCTGAAGCAAAGTTCCCCTCTACCAAAGACAATGCTTTGCGGTCAACTTTCCCATTAGACGTAAGAGGAATATGATCCAGTTGCACAAAGAAGGATGGAATCATATAGGTCGGCAGTTGCTGCACTAGTGAGCTTCTAAGATCCGCTGCCGTAAGCTGTGTATCTGCTGCGAAATAAGCGCAAAGCAACAACTGCCCTGCTTCGTCTGCTCTTGGAATGACGACAGCTTCTCTGACCGCTTCCACGTTTAGCAATTGCGTCTCTACTTCGCCGAGCTCAATTCGGTATCCACGAATTTTGACTTGATGGTCGATTCGTCCGAGGTATTCAATATTTCCATTCGGCAGCCAGCGTGCCAAGTCGCCTGTACGATACATACGCTCGTGCGATCGGAACGGAATAGGTACGAATTTCTCCACAGACAGCTCAGGTCGGTTCAAATATCCACGGGCAAGCTGCACCCCGGCTATGCACAATTCTCCAGGAACACCAATTGGCTGCAGCGTTCCACTATTGCTCACTACAAATAATTCGGTATTGTCAATCGGTCGCCCAATTGGTAGAATTTGAAGCTGCTCACCCGTCGAACAATCAAAATACGAGACATCGATAGTCGCTTCTGTTGGCCCGTACAAGTTAATCAACTTCGTCATGCCACCGCGGTATAGCAATGAGTTGAATCGTTCCGCTACTTCCACATTCAGTGCTTCACCGCTAGCAAATACGTGACGCAGGCTTTCGAGCTTGCCTAGCCCAGCCTCTTGCTGCGTCTTTATATACTCAAGAAATACAGACAGCATCGAAGGCACAAAATGCATCGTTGTCACATGATGCCGCGCAATCGCTTCTACGATCTGCCCAGGATCCTTCTCACCGCCCGGTTGAAGAAATACAACTGTTGCGCCTTGAATTGCCCACCAGAACTGCTCCCATACAGATACATCGAAGTTGTACGGTGTTTTTTGCAAAATAACATCTGCCGCTCCAATTGGATATTGCTTCTGCATCCAATGAAGGCGATTGACGAGCGAGCAGTGTTCTATCATAACGCCTTTTGGGTTCCCTGTAGTGCCTGATGTATAAATCACATACGCCAGATGCTCAGATTCTGCAGCCAATGGTAGATTGGAACTATCCCCTTGGTACAACTCTCCCTGATCCGCAATTACGAGTGAAATATCCGAGTTAAGACTCGTAAGTTCCTCATTTGCAAGCGCACCTTCTTGATCACCTCTTGCCAGCAGTTGATGAAGACTATGTTCGAAGCGCTGCTGTGTGACAATTACGTTTGCACCGCTGTCCTGCAACATGTATCGGATACGTTCCTCAGGAAGCGCGGGATCGATCGGTAAGTAAGCTCCGCCTGCCTTTAGAATGGATAGTAAGGCTATGGACATTTCTGCCGAACGTTCCATCATTACCGCGACGATTTGATCAGGCTGAACACCTAGTTGCTGCAATCGACGTGCTGCTTGGTTCGTTCGTAGGTTCAACTCTTGATACGTAAGCTGGGCATCGTCAAACACAACAGCAACTTGCTCAGGCATCGTTGCCACTACATGCTCAAATTGGCCAACGATCGTCGTTTGGTCAGGGTACTCAGCCGCTGTATCATTGAAAACCTCAATGATTTGTATTCTCTCTTCCGGCGTAATCATGTCAACGGAGGAAAGCTTCGCTTGCGGGTTATCCAATATTACGTCGATCAATTGCAACAAATGTTGAGACATACGCTGCATGCTTTCCGGAGTGTACAGAGAAGTAGCGAAGTCGAAGCTGCACACCAGATCTTCTCCTTGCTCATTTGCCTGGAAGATGAGATCGAATTTAGCAACTGTGTGTCCTGTCGGGTATGGCTTCCAATGTACGCCCTCCATACTTAGACTTGTCTCTTCGGTATTTTGCAGCACAAACATCGTATCGAACAATGGCTGGCGACCTAGATCCCTACGGACATTTAGTTTCTCTACTAGCTCCTCGAATGGATAATCCTGATTCTCATAAGCTTCTAGAGCATGTTCCTTAATTTCCATCACATAGTCATAGAACGTTTTATCGCCCGACGGCCGCGTTCGAAGCGCAAGCGTATTCACGAACATACCAATTAAGCGCTCCAAATCTGCATGAGGCCTTCCAGCAATAGGTGTTCCTACAATAACGTCCTCTTGTCCGGTATATTTGTGCAGCAGTGCTGTGTATGCCGCAAGCAGTACCATATAAAGCGTGGATCCCGTATGTGCTGCAAGCTGTCTCAGCCTCTCACTTCTCTGTTTACCTATTACAAATTCGATCGAATCTCCCTCAAAACGCTGTATTGCCGGCCTTACAAAATCGGTAGGCATATTAAGTACAGGAATCTCTCCTTGGAACACATCAAGCCAGAATGATTCCTGCTGTTTTCTCTGCTCTGTCTGCAGATCATCTAGCTGCCAAGCTGCATAATCCTTATATTGAATTCGCAGCGGCGGCAGTACATCATCACGATACAAGCTGAATAGCTCATGAGTGAGTACATCTAACGACACTCCATCCGAAATGATATGATGCATATCGAATAAAAGGATGTGCTGATCTTGCTCCATTTCAATGACTGCTGCTCGCATAAGCGGTGGCTGGTGAAATTCAAATGGACGCACGAACTCACGTATATTGTCCTCGATTGCTCCTTCTGCCTTCGTGAACTCCATGGCAAAGTCCACTTTCGCATGCACCCGCTGTACTGGTTCACCGTTAACAATTTCGAAGCTAGTACGGAGGGTATCATGTCGATCTATCAATGTCCTGAATGCCTCTTTCAGCCGTTCCACATCTAACGTACCCGCAACGCTCATCGCTCCAGGCATATTGTAGTTAAGCTCCGCCCCTTCGATCTGATTCAGAATGAACAGTCGTTTTTGAGCCGATGATACAGCATAATAGTCGCTCTCCTCGATTACGGGAATAGACACATGCGCTTGCTTTTCTCTACCTGTGATCAAATCCGCCAATTGTGCAATCGTCGGGAATTGAAAGATATCGCGCAAAGACAAGCTCCAGTTCATATCTTTATGAATTTTGACTATTAGCGTTGTTGCACGCAGCGAATGTCCACCGATATCAAAAAAGTTGTCCGTCACGCCTACTCTATGAATACCGAGCACCTCCTGCCATATTCGCACGAGTTGTACTTCAAATACATTCCGCGGTGCAACATATTCGGCCGCAGCTTGTACGCCACCTTCCGGCGTAGGCAGTGCTCTACGGTCCATTTTTCCATTGGCTGTAAGCGGGATTGTATCTAAGAACACATAATGCATCGGTACCATATACGACGGCAGCTTACGTATCAAATGTTCACGTAGTTCAGATACATCAGGCAGATTAGCAGGATGGGCCACCACGTATGCACATAAATACTTCTCTCCATGTGCGTCCTGTCTGTCTAGTACGACAGCTTCCTTCACAGAAGAATGAGCCCTTAATACTGCCTCTATCTCCCCTAGCTCAATCCGGTATCCACGAATTTTGACTTGATGATCGATTCGTCCGAGATATTCAATATTTCCATCCGGCAGCCAGCGTGCCAGATCGCCTGTGCGATACATACGCTCGTCCGCTCGGAACGGAATAGGTACGAATTTCTCCGCAGTCAGCTCAGATCGGTTCAAATATCCACGGGCAAGCTGCACCCCGGCTATGCACAATTCTCCAGGAACACCTATTGGCTGCAGCGTTCCACTATTGCTCACTACAAATAATTCGGTATTGTCAATCGGTCGCCCGATTGGTACAAGTTGTAGCGAATCACCCGTCGAACAATCAAAATACGAGACATCGATAGTCGCTTCTGTTGGCCCGTACAAGTTAATTAACTTCGTCATGCCACCGCGGTATAGCAATGAGTTGAATCGCTCCGCTACCTCCACATTCAGTGCTTCACCGCTAGCAAATACGTGACGCAGGCTTTCGAGCTTGCCTAGCCCAGCCTCCTGCTGCGTCTTCATATACTCAAGAAATACAGACAGCATCGAAGGCACAAAATGCATCGTTGTCACATGATGCCGCGCAATCGCTTCTACAATCTGCCCAGGATCCTTCTCACCGTCTGGTTGAAGAAATACAACTGTTGCGCCTTGAATAGCCCACCAGAACTGCTCCCATACAGATACATCGAAGTTGTACGGTGTTTTTTGCAAAATAACATCTGCCGCTCCAATTGGATATTGCTTCTGCATCCAATGAAGGCGATTGACGAGCGAGCGGTGTTCTATCATAACGCCTTTTGGGTTCCCTGTAGTGCCTGATGTATAAATCACATACGCCAGATGCTCAGATTCTGCAGCCAATGGTAGATTGGAACTATCCCCTTGGTACAACTCTCCCTGATCCGCAATTACGAGTGAAATATCCGAGTTAAGACTCGTAAGTTCCTCATTTGCAAGCGCACCTTCTTGATCGCCTCTTGCCAGCAGTTGACGGAGACTATATTCGAATCGCTGCTGCGTAACAATTACGTTAGCGCCGCTGTCCTGCAACATGTATCGGATACGTTCCTCAGGAAGCGTAGGGTCAATTGGTAAGTAAGCTCCGCCTGCCTTTAGAATGGCTAGTAATGCTATGGGCATTTCTACCGAGCGTTCCATCATTACAGCAACAATCTGATCTGGCTCAACGCCTAGCTGCTGCAATCGACGCGCTGCTTGGTTCGTTCGTAGGTTCAACTCTTGATACGTAAGCTGGGCATCGTCAAACACAACAGCGACTTGCTCCGGCATCGCTGCTACCACCTGCTCAAATTGGCCAACGATCGTCGTCTGGTCAGGATACTCAGCTGCTGTATTGTTGAACATATTCGTAATTAACTTGCGTTCTTCCTCTGCTACAATTTCATACCGATCCACAGCTAACTCTGGATGAAGCACAACTTGCTGGATCAGTTCAATCAGGTGGGTGCTCATTCGCCGAACCATATCGGCTTCATAACGTGCAGCATTATACCGGAAGCTAATTTCAAGTGTTCGTCCCGGTGCAATCAAGACGTCGAAATCATAATTTGTTTGTTCAAATCCTTCAAAGCCAGTAATGTTGACGAGCCTGGATTCTTCCTCGCCTTCTTTGCCCATAATCTCGTCGGAAATCGGATAGTTCTCGAATACAATGATGTGCTGAATAAGCTTCTGCTTTAGCATAGACCCAGCTTGAATATCAGCTAATGACATATACGAATACCTATTCGAATCAATGAACGCAGATTGAACTCGGCTCAGTATTGCTGCGAATGTATCACCTTCCACTGCGTCTACCTTAACAGGAATGGTATTTATAAATAAGCCGACCATATCTTCGACACCAACAACCTCATCTGGACGGCCTGATACGACAGTGCCAAATACAATATCCCGCGATCCGTTATACTTTTGGAGCAATAGCCCCCATACCGCTTGGAACACCGTACTTAGCGTCACCTTATGCATCCGCGCCAACTGGACCATGCTGTCGGTCAATATCTCGTCAACTGTGAAAGATACCTCTTTTAAGTCGAACTTTTCTTCAGTTAAGTTCCCGATCTTGCGACCTGGAAGGGTCGTTTCTTCTTCGATGCAGCCAACATAGTTTCTCCAGTAGTCCAGCGCCTCTTCTTGGCTTTGCTCGCCAAGCCACTGTATATATTTACTGTAGGGATATACAGGACCAAGCTGGATAGGAAGTGATTGCTTAAGCGCTTGATAGACTTCAAAGAACTCCGTGGCTATAATGCCAAGACACCAACCATCCATAATAATATGGGGAAAGCTCCACACCAACTTAAACCGTTCATCTTCCCATTCAATTACGGTTAAACGGATAAGTCCATCTGCTTCCAAATCAAAATGATTTCTCCGATCATTTCTTTTAAAAGCTTCAAAACGCTCTAGCTTCTCTTCTTCAGATAGACCTCGAAAATCTTCGTAATAAAACTGTGTCTCCTGATCGGAGAGAACGACCTGTAAAGGTCGTTCTTCATCCTTATAAACAAACACTGTACGAAACACATCATATCGTTTAACCAGCATCTCCAAACTACGCCGCAGCAAATCCACTTCTAATCTCTCATCTACCACTACTACATTTTGTTGAAAATAAGCATCAGAGTCTGGTTCCAACATGTGATGATAGAGCATTCCCTCTTGCATTGGCGCCAACGGATATAAATTCTGTATCTGTACTTGACTCAATTGAGATCATCAACCTTTCAATTTTGGCCTTTTGATCTTGACTTCTTTATCTTGTTTTGCAATTGATCAGACAGCGATTGGAAATGCTCAAGTGACAGTTGATTGTAAGTAAAGTCGGTTGGGCTCTGCTCTGTCTCTTGCTTTGCGCAGCAATGTTCAATAATGGAAAGCAGATGCTTATGGAACAAAGCTACAAAGCGCTCAGCTGTCTCCGACTCATATTGTAGAACGCTATAGCTGAAAGTCATGTGTAGTGTACCGTCTACAACCCATCCGTTAATGTCCCATAGGTGCGAACGATCCAAGTTAGGACTAATCTCTTGACCTGTTGGCATGACTGAGTTACTGAATTGGCTGTTCTCAGCTGTTTCACCGTCCATTTGGCCCAAATAATTAAAGATGATTTCCGGTTGAAGGCGCCAATTTCTTGTCAGCTCCGACGGCCTTTCATGCTCTGGCAAATGGTCTGTAATATATTTCAGAATGCTGTAACCGACCCCTTTATTAGGAACCCGGCGCAATTCATCCTTCGTTGATTTGAGCACGTAAGGAAGATCTTTTGCATTGGTTATATCCAGTTTCACAGGATAAATGGATGTGAACCAGCCAACCGTTCTAGATACGTCGATTTCTTTAAGAATATCCTCACGACCATGTCCCTCAAGGCTGACCCATACCTCCTGATGACCCGTCCATTCATGAACAGCCAGACCTAGCGAAGCAAGGAGTAGATCATTCACATCTGTCGAATAGGCGCGATACGATTGCTTTAGAAGCATCTCCGTCTGTTCAGCAGTGAGTGTGATCGTTGCCTCACGGCTATCCTTCTCATACGTTAACGTTACGTCACTATCTTGCGGCAGAGGGTTCACAACTGTTTCTGCAGGGCTGTTCCAATAATTGATCTCACCTCGCAACTTAGTGCTCTTCGCGTATTCTTTTAGCCGCAGTGCCCACTCTCGATATGAATCCGTCTTCGCAGGCAGCTCCATCGTTTCCAACGGAATACCTTGAACCGCTTGTACATACAGATCTGCGAGATCCTCGAGCAAGATACGCCAAGATACGCCGTCCACAACGAGATGATGAATAGCGATGAGCAAATGATCGCCAGCCATCGTTTTAAATAATGCCACTCTCATGAGCGGACCAGACGCAAGATTCATCGCTCCCTGTATATGGTTCGCTTCAAGCTTTATATCTTCCTCAAGCTTCTCCTGCGGTCGATCAACCCAATTGTACGTAGCAAAGTGGAAATGTACGATATCTGCACGATTCATTGCTGTAGTAGATTCCACCCCATGATTGCGAGCTAGCATCTGGCCATCCGACTGCTCTATATAGGTCATACGCAGCGCATCATGATGCATAATCAGCTTGTCCAACGACTTCCTGAGTGCTGCTTCGTCCAATCGAGCATTGCTGAACATCATGACCGATTGATTGTAATGATGCCTATCCATGCTTGTCCGTTCGAAAAACCTGCGTTGGATCGGGGTCAGTTCCATATCACCACGTACAGGGCCCTGATCGATCACACGACCAACGGTCTTAATATATTTACTTAACAGCTTGATCTGTGGGAATTGGAATAAATCTTTCAATTCCATCTTATATCCACGTCCATTTAAACGTGCTCCAATTTGGAGTGCTTTGATGGAATCTCCGCCCAGCTCGAAGAAATTCTGCTCTGTACCTACCTGTCTGATGCCAAGTACATCTTGCCATAAATCTGCAAGCAGCTCCTCCATTTCCGTCTCAGGCGCAGTAATAGTCTCATTCGTACCTACGTCTCCAACTGGTACCGGAAGCTCGCGGCGGTTGACTTTTCCATTTGAACTGAGTGGCATTCGCTCTATTATCATGAAGCGAGCAGGAACCATATAGTCTGGAAGTTTCACAATTAGATGAGTCCGCATGTCAGCTATGGACGGAGCCGAATCAGCATTCACTGTTACGTATGCGCATAAATACCTCTGTCCATGTGAATCCTTCTGATCAATAACGACAGTTTCCTTTATATCAGGATGGCTTCTTAGTGCCGCCTCAACTTCCCCAAGTTCTATGCGATAACCTCGAATTTTCACTTGGTGATCCATTCGTCCAAGATATTCTATTTTCCCATCTGACATCCATCGTACGAGGTCACCAGTACGGTACATCCGCTCATCGGGACGGAACGGAATAGGCACAAACTTCTCTTGCGTCAATTCAGGACGGTTCAAATAACCGCGGGATAACTGCACACCAACAACACATAATTCACCGGGAACACCAATTGGCTGCTGCATACCACCCGCACCGATCACATACAGTTCTGTATTGCCAACAGGGTTACCGATTGGCATTCTCTCGAGCTGCTCGCAAGCTGGGATATTATAATAAGTGACATCAATCGTTGCTTCAGTCGGTCCATACAGATTGGTCATCCTCGTAAGACCACCGCGAGATAACAATGTATTAAACCGCTCCGCTAGCTTGATGTTCATCGCCTCTCCGCTGACAAATAATTGCTTCAAGCTTGCAAGCTTATCTAATACCGTACTCTGCCTCGCTTCCACATAATCAAGGAATGCGCTCAACATAGATGGTACAAAGTGCATCGATGTTACACCGTGCCGCACGACAGCCTCCACCATCTGATCGGGTTCTTTCTCTCCACCAGGCTCTAGGTAAACGACCTTCGCTCCCTGTATTGCCCACCAGAACTGCTCCCTAACAGACACATCGAACGTATACGGAGACTTCTGCAAAATAACGTCAGACTCTCCGATCGGGAAATTCAACTGCATCCAGTGCAAAAAGTTGGCTAACGAACGATGCTCGATCATAACGCCTTTCGGATTGCCAGTTGTGCCTGATGTGTAGAGAACATAGACTAAATTTTCTGGTCGTGCTGCAAGCGGTAGATTGCAGCCTTCTCCCTGATACAACTGTTCATCGTCAACATTCATAATCGTTAGGTTAGACTTTGTCTCTGTATCACTCGTGATAGCACTTTCCAGCTTCGACTTGAATCGTTGCTGTGTCAGAACAACTTTCGCACTACAATCTTTCAACAAGAACTGAATTCGTTCCTCTGGTGTAGCGGGATCAATCGGAAGATACGCTCCGCCCGCTTTCAGAATTGCAAATAATGTGACAGCCATCTTCTCCGAACGATCAAGCACAATTGGCACAATCTGATCCGGTCCCACGCCGAGCTGCTGTAATCGACGTGCTGCTTGGTTCGCTTGGAAGTTCAGCTCTCTGAAGGTCAACTGTGTGTCACCGTAGATTACAGCAATCCGCTCAGGCGTCTGTTCCACTTGCGACTCGAACTGCTCCACAATTGTTGCCTCTGGATATACAGCGGCTGTGTTATTGAATACCTCAGAGATTTGCTTACTCTCCTGATCAGTAATTATCGCGATATCAGCCAATTTGATTTGCTGCTGTTCCACGACTGCCTCTAATATACGGATCCAATGGCGAGCCAGCCTTTGTACCGTGGCCTGCTCGTACAGCTTCGAACAATATTCAAAGCTAACGAGAAGCTTATCGCCAATCTCTTCAACATTTAGCGAAAGATCAAATTTGGAGATACCCTCGGCAAATTCGAACGGAGTGAAGGTAACTCCCTCCATCTCAATCTGGTTCATACCGGTATTTTGCAGCACAAACATCGTATCAAACAACGGATTGCGGCTTGCATCACGACGAAGATGAAGAAGTTCAAGCAGTTCCTCAAACGGATAATCCTGATTTTCAAAGGCCAGTAATGAACGATCTTTGACCTCGGCAAGGAAATCAGCGAACGTCTTGTCACCCTCTGGGTAATTGCGCAGAGCAAGCGTATTAACGAACATTCCAATCAACTGCTGAAGGTCCGCATGTGGTCTTCCCGCAACAGGTGTTCCGACGATAATATCTTCTTGTCCTGAGTATTTTTGCAATAGTACATTGTAGGACGCAAGCAGCACCATGAATAGCGTCGTCTCAGTTTCTTTACACAGCTTGTACAGTTTCCGCAAGAGATCCGGTTGCACTTCGAAGCTAATTTGTCCCCCCTCGAAGCTCTGCACATTCGGCCGTGAGAAGTCAGTAGGCATGTTAAGGATCGGAACTTCATCACGGAATTGGTCCAACCAGAACTTTTCCTGTCGCTGCATTTGCTCTTGTCGCAGGAACTGGTTATGCCACACCGCATAATCCTTGTATTGAATACGCAATTCAGGCAATATCTCGCCTGCATACAATCGGCTTAGTTCATCCACGAACACTTCAACTGACATTCCATCCGTGATGATATGGTGCATGTCGATAAGTAGGATGTGTTTTTGTGGTGAAAGTTTTACTATCTCTGACCTCAGAAGCGGAGCCGAGTTCAAATCAAACGACCTAACAAATGGATGAATGACCTGCTCATACAACAACTCTTCATTCTCCGTGCTCGCTAACAGATGCGCATCCATAACTGCAGCAGCAACTTCCGCTTCCTCCAGCTGACGTGAAATAAGGTTGAACTCTACTTTGCGATGCACACGCTGCACTGGCTCTCCTTCGTGCATTTCGAAAGAGGTACGGAATGATTCGTGTCGGGCAACCATCTTTTGAAGTGCCCGCTCAAGCTTACGCTTATTAATCGGACCCTCCATAACTAAAGCAGCACACATGTTATAGGCCGTGCTTGTTGTATCCAACTGATGAATGACGTACAACCGCTTTTGAGCTGAAGACACAGGATATACTTGCTTTTCCGGAACGGGCTCAATCGTTGCATATACGCCCTTCTCAGCCTGCTGGATAAGCTCCGCCAGCTGACGAATCGTTGGCTGGGCAAATACTTCGCGCAGCGTCAACGATGTCTGAAATTGCTTCGCGATATGATTCAGCAGCAGCATCGCTTTTAAGGAATGACCACCCAGTTCAAAGAAATGATCGTCGATGCCAACTTGAGATACACCCAGGACCTCCTGCCACAATTTCGCAAGAACCGCTTCCGTCACATTACTTGGCGCGACATAGAGAGACGACGCCCCTAACTCTTCACCAGGCTCAGGCAGCGCTTTTCGATCAATTTTTCCATTTGGTGTAAGTGGGATTTCATCCAGTTGCACATACTGTGCAGGCACCATAAAGTCAGGCAGCTGCTTAGCAAGCTCTTTGCGGATGATAGCTGTTTGCAACGGCTCTTCTCCGGCAGCAACGATATATGCACACAAATATTTTTGGCCACGGCCATCCGTTAGAGCAGTCACCACTACTTCATCAACTTCAATTAACTGAAGGATTTGTGACTCAATTTCACCAAGTTCGATCCGATACCCACGTATTTTCACCTGGTGGTCCATCCGGCCAATAAAATCTACATTTCCGTCCACATCCCAACGTGCAAGATCTCCGGTTCGATACAAGTGCTCACCCGGAATGAATGGGTTCATAATAAATTTCTCTTCATTTAATTCAGGGCGATTTAAATACCCTCTTGAGACACCAGGTCCGCCAATGCACAATTCCCCTGCAATGCCAACAGGCACTGGGTTTAACATCGAATCGACGATATAGAATCTACCATTCAGAGTCGCCTTACCGATAGGCACGTTTCCAGATTGCGGAAGCTTGTCTAGCGATTCATCGTATACACTTGTGTCGATAGCAGCTTCAGTGACGCCATAACTATTGATAATGCGCATAGTTGAACCGAACTGCTGTTGTAAAATGCGATAATCACGCACACTGCAAGCATCGGAGCTTGTTATAAGCAGCTTCATTGAAGGCAGCTCAAGCCCACTTGCAGCAATATGGTTCATAAACGGTATAATGAGCGCCGGGGTGGATTCAAATAGAGTTATCTCGTACTCCAAAATCCAGTCATACAGGCGAGCAGGGTCAACGCGGTCATCTTTAGGACAAATCACCATCGTGCCGCCATTAAATAATGCTCGTGCTATATCGCCGATAGATACATCGAAGGAAAAACTGGCTAACTGGAGCAATCGTACCGGAAATTCATTCAAGCGATATTCCCTCCGGTAGCCATATGCCGTATTAACTAGACTTCGATGCTCAATCATAACTCCTTTCGGGCGTCCTGTTGTACCAGATGTATAAATGACATATGCCAAATCATGACCTTCATTTCGCATTGGTAGAGCAGAATCGTCGCAATCATAGACATTTTCATCGTCGATGAAAATAATTGAAGTAGAAGTCTCACTCGTCTGCGTCATAAAAGCAAAGTGATCAGCAAGCCATGACTGAGAAAGCAATACCTTTGCACCACTGTCTTGGAGCATAAATTCAATTCGATCCTCAGGATAATCCGGATCAATCGGCACGTAAGCTCCACCAGTTTTCCAAACGGCAAGGATAGCGACTACCATCTCTGCTGAACGTTCAGCCAATATACCAACAAGCGATTCTCGTCCAATACCAGCAGCCATTAGTGTTCTCGCCAATCGATTCGCAGCACTATCAAGTTCACGATAAGTGAGCTTGGTTTCTTTATATACAACAGCTATATGTTCAGGCGTTTTCGCTGCCTGTGCTTCAATGAACGGATGAAACGGAACGTTGATGGTCTCCGTTTCTTGGTACATGTCGAACTCTTCAAGCAATTGGACTTGTTCTTCCTTCGTTAGCAAATTCAACTCTGCCAATAACTTGTCTGGATTCGCAGCTACCTGCATAAGGACCGTTTGCAGATGACCTTCTATTCGCTCAATGCTCTGTTCAGAATAGACGTTCCGATTGTATGAGAGTGTGATTCGGAGACATGTTCCTATCTCGACGTTTACATTGAAATCATAATTGGTCTGTTCTGATACACTAGCATCCGTAATCGTAAAGCCTAAATCAGAACTCACCGAGTCACCTATTTCCTGAAGCGGGTAGTTCTCAAAGACAACAATATGATCAAACAACCGCTGTTTTAATGAAGATTCGGCTTGAATATCCGCTAACGGACAATAATCATATTGCTGAGACTGTAGCGATTCTTGCTGCACATTTTTCATCAGTTCCGCGAAAGTACTCGATCTGGACAGCTTTACACGCAAAGGTACCGTATTAATAAACAAGCCAACCATATTTTCTACACTAGAAATTTCTGTCGGACGGCCAGACACAACATTTCCAAATACGACATCGTCAACTTGATTGTATCGACTCAATATCAGTCCCCATGCAGTCAAGAACAAATTACTCAAGGTGACCATATAACGATCCGCCGCTGCCTTCAATTGAGCAGTCTCTCGCTCACCCAATGCAAAGCTCCGTTCTTCATAACGGTAGCCTGCCTCTGGCAAACTTCGTCCAAAAGGTACACTCGACTGCTGAGCATATCCGTCAAGATAGGAACGCCAATAACTCATTCCCTCATCGATTGGCTGCTTCTCCAGCCATTGTAAGTATTTGCTGTACGGTATTGCCTCTCGGATCTCAATAGGTTGACCGTTATTTAGAGCACGGTAATGACTTAACCACTCGTCCATAACAATGCCAACACACCAACCATCCATTAAAATATGGTGATAGCTCCATACGATGTGATACGTGTCTTTCCCTGTACGCAGTACTGCCAACCTCATCAAATTATCGCTTAACAGGTCAAAACCCTTCTCATGATCTTCCGCTTCATAGCGTTCGATATATGCGGTGCGCTCCGTGGTGTCCAGACTACTTATATCCTCGTAATAATAAGGAATGTTACGTTGTTTGAAGACGACTTGAATCGTGTCATTGTTGAATTCTGTCACGAAACTCGTCCGCAAAACTTCGTGTCTCGCCACCAGATAGTCAAAGCTGCGAACAAATGTATCTGGATAGAATCCTCCCGTCACATCCAGCTTCAACTGTTCGATGTAGAATCCGGATTGGGGATTCATTAGGTAGTGGAAGAACATCCCTTTCTGCATAGGAGCTAATGCATAGGCGTTCTCCAGTTCACCAAGATGTGCTGTTTGTGCTTCCAATTGCTCCAGATCTTCTAGGGACAATCCATGCAATGAAATGTCACTTGGCGTAAGCTTTGGTTGTTCTTTGCTTGAGCAATGCAAGAGAACATCCTGCAAGCTATTGTTTAATTTAGCGGAAAGTCGTTCAATGGATTCGCGATGATACTGCCGTGAGTTGTACGCGATCGTGAACGTCAAGCATCCGCCTGTAATCATGCCATTCATATCCAAAGAAAACTCAACTAACGCGTTATCACTGACCGTTCGTCCCGCAGCGAAGCGAGACTCAGCTAAACCACTTCCTTCATAATCCTGATCAAATTGACCTAAGTAGTTAAAGCTGATCTCCGGTTCAGGTGCAAAGTCTAACTGTTCGGCTCGACTTGCTGCATATCGCCAAATACCATAACCGATTCCTTTATTAGGAATGGCACGCAAGTTTTCTTTCACCTCTATGATGTATCGACCAAGTTCCATGTCGCTTCCCGCTTCAAGCACTACGGGATACATACTTGTAAACCAGCCAATGGTACGTGTGATATCCAAATCTGGAATGATGTCTTCCCGACCGTGTCCTTCAAGATTGATTCGGATACGATCTACAGAGGACCATGAAGTTACCGCACGGCCCAGAGCAGCCAATAGCAAATCGTTGACTTCCGTTTTGTAGGCACGATGTGCATGTGTTAGTAACTGATCTGTCTCCTTTTTCGACCAAGTAACAGTCATAAGCTCGGTATCACGTTCTAGCAAATGCTCGCATTCCATATCCTTAGGCAGTGGATGAATTTCCTTTGATTCAATGGCTTGCCAGTATGCAACTTCCTCACTTGTCATACCACAGTCAGCATAGGCAGCAAGCTGCTCCGCCCACAACTGGAACGAATCAGATTTGTGCGGTAAACGGATCGGATTGAGACTCAATGCTTGATCATAGGCTGTTGCTACATCCTCGAAAATAATGCGCCAAGATACGCCATCAACGACAATATGGTGAATAGCGATTAGCAGATGGTCCCCATCCTCGCAATGGAACAGGGCAAGCTTCATGAGTGGTCCGTTGCCCAAATCAATTGATCCTTGTATGCTCGTTGCTGTAGTTTCAATAGCATGTGCCAGTTCTACGCCACTACCAAGTGCCTCATAATCAAATTGTTCAAAGGTATACAGCTCACCCTCGTCCACACTGCGATTCCACATCACATATCCATCTTCTGTCTCTCGAAGCACCATTCTTAGAGCGTCATGATGCACTACGATATGTGACATCGCTGCTTTTAGAGCATCGACATCGAATCGTTCTGTTCGGTGAAGCAGTACAGCCTGGTTATAATGATGCTTGTCTATTGGTTCATCCGTTGCAAATCGTGCGATGATCGGTGTCAGCTGCACTACACCTGTTACTTCACTTTGATCCGCCAGTTTCACAGTTTCACGCAGATGCGGGCATAATGCAGATATGGTTGGATATTGAAATAAGTCTCTCATCTCTAGCTTGTAACCAGCTTGCAGCAGTCTAGAAATGACTTGCAACGACTTTATCGAATCGCCACCAAGCTCAAAGAAATTATCGTTGATGCCTATCGAATTTCCACCCAGAACAGACAACCACACGTCAGCCACTGATTGTTCTTTTTTATTACGTGGTGCCATGTACTCCACTTTTGACATAAGTGGCCCGGTTGGTGCAGGCAGCGCGTTGCGATCGATTTTACCATTCGGCGTTAACAGCATCCGCTCCAAGCCTATAAAATGCGCTGGCACCATATAAGAAGGAAGTTGATTTTCTAACGCTTTACGCAGCTGAATCAGTATCGAATCATCGTTACTGTTTCCGTCTACAAGCACAACATAAGCACAAAGATAGGTACCGCTGAATTCGTCTGTGCGAGCAATTACAACTACTTCATTCACTTCATCCAGCTGAAGAATTTGTGACTCGATTTCACCAAGTTCAATCCGATATCCACGTATTTTCACCTGATGGTCCATGCGGCCAATAAAATCTACATTTCCGTCCATATCCCAACGTGCGAGATCACCAGTACGGTACAAGCGCTCACCCGGAATGAATGGGCTCATAATAAATTTCTCTACATTCAATTCAGGACGATTTAAATACCCTCTTGAGACACCAGGTCCGCCAATGCACAATTCTCCGGCAATACCGACAGGCACTGGGTTTAACATCGAATCGACGATATAAAATCTACCATTCAGAGTCGCCTTACCGATAGGCACGTTGCCAGACTGCGGAAGCTTTTCTAGCGATTCATCATATACACTTGTGTCGATAGCAGCTTCCGTGACGCCGTAACTGTTAATAATGCGTATAGACGAACCGAATTGCTGTTGTAAAATGCGATAATCACGCACACTGCATGCATCAGAACTTGTTATGAGCAACTTCAAGGAAGGTAACTCAAGCCGCTGTGCAGCAATATGATTCATAAAAGGTATAATGAGCGCTGGAGTAGATTCAAATAGAGTTATTTCGTAATCCTGAATCCAGCCAGATAGACGAACAGGGTCGATTCGATCATCCTTAGGACAAATAATCATCGTACCGCCATTAAATAACGCTCGCGCAATATCACCGATAGATACATCGAAGGAGAAACTGGCTAGCTGTAGCAACCGTACCGGAAATTCATTCAATCTATACTCTCTCCGGTAGCCGTATGCCGTATTAACTAGGCTTCGATGCTCAATCATGACTCCTTTCGGGCGTCCTGTTGTACCAGACGTATAAATGACATATGCCAAATCATGTCCTTCATTTCGCATTGGTAAGGCAGAATCGTCGCCATCATAGACACTTTCGTCGTCGATGAAAATAATTGAAGTAGAAGTCTCACTTGTCTGCGTCATAAAAGCAAAGCGATCAGCAAGCCATGATTGGGAAAGCAATGCCTTTGCACCACTGTCTTGGAGCATAAATTCAATACGATCTTCAGGATAGTCCGGATCAATCGGCACGTAGGCTCCGCCAGCTTTCCAAACTGCAAGGATAGCGACTATCATCTCTGCTGAACGTTCAGCCAATATTCCAACGAGCGATTCACGCCCTATTCCAGCATCCATTAGCGTTCTTGCCAATCGATTCGCAGCACTATCGAGTTCATGATAAGTGAGCTTGGTTTCCTTATATATGACAGCAATATGTTCAGGATTGTTCGCTGCCTGTGCTTCAATGAACGGATGAAACGGAATGTTAATCGACTCCGTTTCTTGGTAAATGTCAAACCCTTCAAGCAATTGGACCTTCTCATCCTTGGTTAGTAGATTCAGCTCTGCCAATGACTTCTCCGGACTCGAAGCAATATCAGCAAGCAGTTCCTGAAAATGTCGGGAAATCCGTTCTATCGTTGAACGCTCCCATAATTTCACGGCATATTCCAATCGAAAAACGAGTTTAGCGCCTAATTCCATCGCTTCCAACGAAAGATCAAACATCGCGATAGATTTTTGAGTTTCCTCAATGGTGCATACCAACTCTCCTGCTTGAAGTGTATCGGGATCGTTCACATAGCTGAACATCGTGTCAAAGAGTGGATTTCGACTCAAGTCACGCTGTAGATTCAATTTTTCAACTAGCATTTCAAACGGATAATGCTGATGCTCAAATGCCGACAGAGCCGTTTGCTTCATCTGTTCCAGCAATTCGGAAAAACTCATAGAAGAATACATAGGGCAGCGGAGTGCCAATGTATTAATAAACACGCCAATCATATTTTCCACATCAGGATGGTTGCGTCCAGCGACCGGTGTTCCAACTACAAGTTCCTCTTGACCGTTATACTTATGCAGCAATGTACAATAGGCAGCTAGAAGCACTAGATACATCGTTGTGCCGCTTTCCTTTGCCAACTGCGTCAACCGCTCTTTAAGCACGGGTTCAATAGAGAAGAACATCCAGTCCCCTTCAAAACTTTGAACCGCAGGTCGAGGTTTGTCATATGGCAGTTCAATGACAGGCGCCCCATCTTTAAACTGCTCCAGCCAGTATGTTTCCTGCGAAGCATAATCTTCTGTCAGCATCCAGCCCTGATGCCAGAGCGCATAGTCTTTATATTGAACATGGTGCTCAGGAAGCTCGCGGCCGTCATACAGTGCTGCAAACTCATCGAGCAGGGTCTGAACAGACACACCGTCCGCAATAATATGATGGATATCAAGCAGCAGTTCATGCCTTTGCTCACTCAACGGAATCAATCCAACGCGGATAAGTGGTGCCTGCCGTAAGTCAAACGGTTGAATAAATGGTTTAACTGTATCTTCTAATTGGGCTTCGTCAGCCATCAAATCCTCTATCGAGAACTTGACGTCTTTTTCAATACGCTGCATTAATCCTTCTTCTGTTTCTACGAATGATGTACGCAGCGCTTCATGCCGCTCTATTAATGTGCAGAATACTTCATTGAGTTTTTGCTTATTTAAAGGTCCCTCCAGCTTAAGCATCCCGGATAAGTTATAGGTGACTTTATTGCCCTCAAACTGCTGCAAAATGTACATTCGTTTCTGTGAAGAGGTAACAGGATACAGTTCCCGTTTTTCTACTGGAACAATTTCCGAATAAGAGACTGTGTCTGACACAGATTGAGCACGAATATAATCTGCAATTCCCCGAACACTCGGCGAATCAAATAGAAGTTTAAGTGGAACGACTACGCCAAGTTCCTTAGTTAGGCGGGACAACATAACCATTCCTTGAAGCGACTGCCCTCCAAGGGTAAAGAAATCGTCCAACACCCCAACATGCTCGGTTTTTAATACCTCTTTCCATACGCGTGACAATTGTACTTCTAGATCGTCGGCAGGAATGCCATTCACGGTTTCCGTTACAGTCCATTCACGCACATCTGGCAGTGCAGAATAGTCAATATCCCCAGTAACCGTCCGTGGCAGCTGCTTCATCGCGATAATATGCTTAGGAAGGGAATAGCTTGGCAAATGTTCCGCCCAGTGCCTCTTTAATGCCGCTAAATCTGTCAACTCAGTTGTAGATTCCACATAAGCTGCTAGATTAACTTCCTTATCGTCCCTGCAAGCAATAACCGCACAATCGGATAGTTGAGATAATGATGTCAACGTCCGTTCTAGTTGAACAAGACTCACTTCACCCTGTTGATTGGAGACGACTCTATCTTCCCGTCCCCATATGTGCATACTGCCATCCGGCATACATACGGCCAGTTCACCCGTTTCACGCCAATGTCCAAATGCCTGTTCGCGAACATAAACTCGACCAAGTGTACCTAAAGGTGCTGGCTGGGCATACACATCCAGAATATTTAATTCCGTTTCCACTGGAGCATGCATCTGCCAAATGCTTGACAATGTCTCACTATGCTCCTTGTGCAGCACTGGCAAATTTCCGATTGTGACCTGTTCAGGAAACACATTCGTAAGCGTGTCGAGCATATAAATATAACTTTCCATCCACCAGTCCAATAAACTTGGATCTATCATTTCTGAACGGAAGTCTACGTCAAGCTGCAACCCATCTTTTACTTCCATCACATTCATAAATAGATCGTAGTTCACATAACTTACTGGGCTGGAAAGCAATTCTGTCTCTAATTGAAAAAATTGCAATCCCTTCAACGGTCTGTCCATGTTGAACAAAATATTGAACGCGGGAAAATGAGTCAGCCGTTCGCTGACGAACGAGAATGGATAAGTCTGATAACGGTCCATTGTATCCATTGCTACTTTTACACCATTGAAAAAAGATTCAACGGTCTCGCTTCCCTCTAATTCCGCTATAACAGGCAGCAAGTTGACACAGTTCCCCATCACAGAATAGCTGTTCATATGTGCTTGTCCTGCTGTAGGAATACCGATGACAAACTTATTCCGAGCAGTCAAGCGATGAAGAAACAATTGAAATGATCCTAGCATCGTTACGAACAAACTATTCTTGAATCGAATACTCAACTTCTTCAGCTTCGTAGTCAGCGCAGCATCAATCTTATGCGTGATGCGCTCTCCCCGATTGGATGGTTTCATTAACATGCCGACTTTGGGGAATTGCAATGCCATTATCGGCTCATTCAACCTGCTGCTCCAATATTGAACAGCTTCTTCCATAAGAGCCGTTTCGTTCTGAACTGCTTGCCACTCCAGGAAGTTGCTGAATTGTGCCGTTTCAGGAGGAGACCATATCTCGCCTCTGCACAGCATCGAATACGCTTGTTCCAACTCAGTGACAAACACCCCGACTGACCAGCCATCCAATGTGACATGATGCATCGTAATGGCCGCGATCGTGTCGTCCGCTGCAAATTGCAGCAAATGAATGCGGAAGAGCGGATCTCTAGTTGTAAGATCGAAAGCGCGTCCTGCCTCATCATGCAACCACTGCTGAACAAGTGCTTCTCTATCACTCCCGGTCCATGTTGAACAATTCTCGACAGGGATGTTCACCTGAACAAATGGAAGAATAATTTGAGTTTCTCCTGTTTCGTCAAACACCGTTCTTAGTGCTTCATGTCGGTTGGTCAGCTGCTCTACTGCTGTTTGCAGCTTGTCTAACCGCAGATGCCCCTTCAGCTGCAGCACCGCAATTTGATTGAAGGCCGCATTAGACTGCTCAGAAGATTGCGAAGCTAGCCACATTTGCTTCTGTTCGCTGCCAACACGAATCCGCTTCTCGTTGTGCACCGCAGATTGTGGCACTTCTACAGTTACAGGCGCGCTCGCTGAAGTGGAAGCAGATAGATCACCTTCCTGATGCAAGCTTGAATCCTTCATCCGTTTCGGACCAGACGGATGTGGTGTAGGAGGTAATATTCCACCCTCTCTTAACTCACTTACCGTCTTCGTTATTGCTGCTATAATGCGAGCAATATCTGAATCTGAATGAGCTGTCGAGAGGAAACAATTGCGACCTTCCCAGATGTAAATCCCCTTTTCAAGCAGATGATAGAAGAACAATTCTAGATCGCCTTTCAGTACGAAACGGAATAGCGAACCGAAGTGAACAATCTTAATTGGCACCTGTTCCTCTTCAAAGTAATCATTAAGTGTACGGGCAAACATAGCGGTACGCTCATTCAATTCTGTTTGCAATTTCTCACCGTGTCGGTTCATTTCATGAAGCACTGCCATTGTTGCTGACATCGCTAACGGATGATGACAAAACGTACCTGCAACAAAAACACGCTTACTCTCGTTTTGAGGATAGGAATCATCACCGAAACTCCAAATTCCTCCATCAATTCCATCCATGTATTTGGATTTTCCTGCAACGATTCCTATTGGAAGCCCGCCACCAATTACTTTTCCATACGTTACAAGATCAGCTTGAATACCGAACCAGTTTTGCGCGCCTCCAGGATGAATACGGAAACCTGTAATCACTTCATCGAAAATGAAAGCGGTACCCGAAGAATCGGTGATGGAGCGGATTTCCTTCAGAAATGCAGTTGGCTGCAGATCAGGCCTTCTACTCTGTACAGGTTCAACTAAGACAGCTGCCAATTCATGAGCATGTGACCGAATATAATCAAGTGCTTCCGTTGTGCCATAGTTTAACACCACAATATCTTGCACCATATTTTTAAGCGTACCGGGCGCTAACGGCATCGTACTTTCCAGATTAGCCCCTGCACCTGCAAGCGCCAATATTCCATCATAAGTACCGTGATAAGACCCTGCGAAAATGACAACCTTAGAGCGGGACGTCGCGGCACGTGCCAATCGCAGCGCTACCATGATCGCTTCCGTACCCGAATTGTAGAACGCTACTCGCTCTACACCTGTCATGTCGGAAATTGCTTGGGCCACGTTACCTGCCAAATTCGACATCGGGCCGACACACATGCCATTTTCAAGCTCGTGCTGCAGCGCATCATGGATAAATGAAGGCATATGACCAAACAAGTTAACTCCGAAACCCATCGTAAGGTCGATATATTCATTTCCGTCAATGTCCCATATTTTAGAGCCTTCTGCCTTTTGCGAAATAATTTGGTATACCAATTCTTTCAGAATCAATCGAAACCCCGCAACATTGCGGTTATTTGCATATACATCTCGGTATCGTTGTGTGTAATCCTTCGTCCTTTGTGTCTTTTTACTAAGACGCTCGATCAATTGCTTCACATGCTGCTCTTGCTTATCGTTCAACTGCTCTTTCTCCTGAACGTTCATTCGACGATACGGTTGAAAAGGCTTTATTTCCTCTTCTTGTCGATGAGCAGGAGTCTCCATTGCAACTGCAGCTTGTCTTAATCCTAGCAATTCCTGTTCGATTACCGTCTCTTGTTCAAAAGTAACTGTCGGAGCTTCTACTTGTGGGTTATATCTCAACAGCTCTAGTTGCTGCGACATGAGCTGCAACTGCTGCTCTAGAATACGTTCTACAGCATCGCCCTTTGTAGACGAGATTGACTGAATATGCGTTGGGTGGCTGGTGCGAGCTAATTTATGTTGTTCCGTATGGCGAGCTTCACTCGGGCTTTGTTCGCGAATCTTGTTAATCGGAATAGATGGTGAGCCTTTCCATTCATCAATCGGTTGACTTGCTTCTTTTCGAGGGATATGAGCTATGATGTAATCACTTAAACTTTCAAGATTCGTCAAAGATTCAAAGAAGACACGCACTGGTATATCCAATTTAAAAGTATCTTTGATGCTATTGCTGACCTGAGACAGAACGATAGAATCAAGTCCCATTTCTAAAAAATGGGTATATAAGTCAATTTCACTAGGATCAAGTTGCGAAATGTTATGAATCATATTCTTCAGGGTGTGCAATACTTGAGCTTGCTGTTCCGCAGAGACGTGTGTAGTCGATTGATTAGCCTTCATTACATTCTCGGGCTCCCTCGTTCTATTCTCCGTGACTTCTCCCGTTGCTCTTGTATTAGTTGAAGCGGTATCAATCCAACAGCGGTTTCGTTCGAATGGATAAGTGGGCAGAGGAACGCGACGACAGCCCGCATGCTGATACAATGATGCCCAATCTACTTTAGCTCCCTGCACATAAAGTGCTCCAAGCTTACGTAAATGTTCTTGTCGATGCGATGCATATTCATCCCTGTAACTCAATTCCCTATATTCTTTTACAATTCGACTTGCCTGTTCGCTAAGCTCGTAAATTTGCTGCTCCGTCTTGTCAGCTAGATTCATATTCCCAGACTTGGACACGATGCGATGCATCCCTGTGAATACTTCTTCACCTGTTTCTCCATTGACGGTCAGTCTTACTAACTTCTCACGCAGCTCGTCCAGATCCTCAGCTATAATCGCTACCCGATATGGCCAATGCATACGGCCGATTGCAGCCGTATAGCACATATCGCTAACATTCTCTTCCAGATGACCATTCACATATCTTTGATAGCTGCCGATCAATTCAGTCAACGCGTGCTCTGTCTTAGCTGAAAGTACGAACAGATTAGGAGCCTTTGATTTATTGTCCGAAACAACTTCATTTCGAATATATTCTTCCACAACGACATGGCAATTCGTCCCACTAAAACCAAATGAACTTATGCCGCACCGACGTGGCTGTCCCTCTGGAACTTGCCATGGCGACAATTTACTGTTCACATAGACCGGTGACTGTTCGAACGCAATGTTTCGGTTAGGATTTTCAAAATGTATAGTAGGAGGTAGTAGGTTACGTTGCAGCGCCAGCACTGACTTAAGAAGACTTGCAATACCAGATGACTCATATAAATGTCCGATGTTCGTCTTAACCGATCCAATGGCGACGAACTGCTTCTTAGTAATACCTTTACGTTGAAACGCCTTCTGAATCCCCTCAATCTCGATCGGGTCACCGAGCTGCGTACCCGTCCCATGCGCTTCAATGTAACTTATCGTAGAAGGATCAATGTTTGCATCTTTCCACGCCTGCAATATAACATCCGTCTGCGCTGATGCATTTGGAGCTGATATACCTACTGTATTTCCATCTTGATTAATAGCACTGCCTTTTATGACTGCATAAATATAGTCCCCATCCTGCTCCGCTTTGTGTCGTGATTTTAATAAGACCGCACCGACGCCTTCCCCCCATCCCGTTCCGGTAGAGCTATCGTCGAATGCGCGAGCTCTGTCATCTGATGACTCCATGCCAATGCCTGCTTTTATGGGTAACAATATCGTCTTGACACCACCAGAAATCGCCATATCACATTCCCCATTAGCAATAGCTTTACATGCCATATGGATGGCAACTAGGGAAGATGAGCATGCCGTATCGACTGTTACTGCTGGTCCTTTAAGATCCAACAAGTAGGAAATTCGACTTGGAATAATAGAGGCGAGATTTCCGATTGCAAAGTTCGGAAGTTGGCCTGGGCTTATTTCTGAAAGGAGACGTTCGTACTCATAGCTCGTTTTGGCGAAACCAGTATACACGCCAACTCTGCTTCCCTTCAGCTGTTCACCGCCATAACCTGCATCCTCTAGCGTACTCCATGCTGCTTGTAGGAACAGTCGCTGATTGGGATCCATTAAGCTGGCTTCCTTCGGCGTAATCTTGAAGAAAGCGTGATCAAATTTATCAATTTCGTCTAGGTATCCGCCTTCTGCCCAGTTCAGTTCTCGTCCTTCTGTATTGATGTTTGATATATAAAAATCTGCATCTTGCTTCCGCGCTTCATTTAAAGGCCGAATGCAATCCACTCCATCAACAAGACGGTTCCAGAATTCATCCAAATTATCTGCAGTAGGAAACTTACCTGACATACCGATAATAGCAATATCATGATCACGAGCCGAATCTAAGTCGCTGCTATCGGAATTCCCTAGTTCTTCTGTCTTCTCTCCATGTGCAATAAATTCAGCTAGCTTGGAAAGATTCGGGTATGAAAACAGTTCAGCAACTGTAATCGGAACACCGAATTCACGTTCTAAATGTTCCGTCATCTGTACCATCTGAATAGAGTTGGCACCGATATCAAAATAGCTATCATCTGCACCTATAGAGTCAATTTGAAGCACTTCTTTGACGATGTTCAGCAGCTTATGCTCCACCACTTTTAGCGTGGGAGTATTTCGCTTTTCGTTCTGTTTCTGGAGCGATGGATGCATGGACAGAATAATTTCTGCATATATACCAGCCTCATAATCTTGAGCAAGCTTATATCGCTGTACTTTGCCACTCGTCGTTTTGGGAATTCGGCGAATCGGGACAATCTCTTTAACCGACCAGCCCCCTGCAAAGTTGAGATGATATCTTAGCCGCTTGGCGATTGGAAGAAAGGACTCCAATGGTTTCGTATGCATGACAAATACAACGATCTGCTCGCCGTTGTTCTCCTTATCAGCAACACCGCATACGGCCACCTTACCTAACTCTATGCCTTCAACTTGCTCGGCGATCCGTTCAATATCATGTGGATATACATTTTGACCGTTTAGAAAAATGATGTCCTTCTGGCGCCCGGTAATCACCAACTGACCATTTCTCATAAAGCCCAAATCACCGGTATTTACCCAACCGTCAGGCGTTAACATTCTAGACGTAGCTGAAGGGTTATTATAATAGCCAGCAGTTACATTCAAACCGCTTATTTGGATATGACCAATGGAGTTATCAGGAAGCAATTGATTGTTATCATCACAAATTCGCAGATAACAATCGTTGATAGGTTCTCCTGTCGTAACAAATGTAACTGTCTCTTGAATCGGCACTTCCTTTTCTATCACCTGATCTCCTACATTTAAATGACTCCGTAGAAGATGAAGCCTGGTGTAAGTTGTCCCCGGTCTAGAGATAGATACCGCTACTGATGCCTCTGCCAGTCCATAGGAAGGCATCATCGCATTGCGTTTTAAACCGTGTTTCTCCATCTGATCCAAAAATAAGTCGCACAGATCGGGAGATATCGGTTCTGCACCATTGTAAATAACACGTAAATGCTGCAAGTCCCACTCTTTAGCCTCTTCTGGCTTGTACTTAACGAGAAAGAACTTGTAGCCGAAGTTAGGCGAGCATAATTGGGTTACCTTGTGCTCCGAGGCTTTCCTCATCCACAGGGTAGGTCTGCGAATAAACAGATCCGTCGGCATTAAATATTGCTGTACGTTGGCCCACACAGATGTGAGATGAAAGAGAATCATCCCCATATCATGGGTTAGTGGCATCCAGCCCAGAATTGAATCTTCTTCTGTTAACTGTGAAGCCGCAGCGATGGCTCTAACATTTGCGATCAAGTTGGCATGTGTCAGCATTACACCTTTAGGATCACCTGTTGATCCCGAAGAGAATTGTATAAAAGCTAAGTCTTCAGGCTTCGACGGATAAACGATACCGAGTTGACCATCTGAGAGCTGTTCCATTTCCTCAGTAAGGAAAGAACGCTGTCGGATTGCATCCAAGTCGACCGCAAGCTCGGGATCAAGTTCGGTCTTTTCTAGACCAGCAAACACTTTGGCATTTGCTATCATATATGGATTGAGCAAGGTGCTAAATATCTTGAACAACTTCATCCGATGCTCTTGGTTACCCCCAACACTTACAGGGACAGGGATAATGCCACCGAGCAGTGCTCCCCAAAACACGGACAAAAATATGGGATTGTCCTCGATTTGAATAATCAGTTCGTCACCTTGCTTTATCCCCTTTGACTGAAAAAAATGCAAGCTAGCCAGCGCTCTTTGTAACAGCTGTGCATAAGATTCAACCTGTTCATTCTGATCGCCCGTAATATAGGTAATCCCTTGCTTGCCTTGCTCTGCTCGATTAATAAGCAACCTTGACAATGTGATATCACGTTCCACTGTGCCACTCTCCCCTAGACAAAATCCTATTTTCTAGATAGCTTGTGTTATACGTGCATGCTCAAGCGCTTGTGCAATTGCTTGCAATTCACTCTGTATCTCCTCTGCAGATGCGCCCTTCGATCTCAATACGTGTTCAAGGAGCTTACCCGCTTCTTTCAACTGCTCCAGCGTTGGCTGTTCACCTCTTAATTCAAGTCCCGCCTGCCACTGCCTCAATTGACGTATTGGGGTAAGCACCCCCATCTCATATTGTTGTTCGTTATCATTTCGATTTCTCGTCGAAACAGCAGCTGACAGATATTGTTTGAGCAGATCCATCCCATTGGTGGAAGAAAGTCGGATTTTTAGATTTGTAATATGCTGTTCCTGTTCAACAGAGTAGGTCTCTAACTTCGCAGCTATCTCCTTGACCATTTTGCTTAGCACGGTTCTGGGACCAAGTTCTACAACGGCTTTTATATTCCGCTGGGCGATATATCGAATAGTAGGCTCCCATCTTACTGGACAAATCATCTGGAGCAGCAACCCATCTGCAATATTCCCAACGCCAGGATACGGACAAGCTGTAACGTTAGATATTACAGGCCACTTCAATTCATGAAATGAATAGTGACTTAAAACGGCCCCTAGCTTCTCCGCAGCTGGTTGCATCAGAGCACTATGAAAGGGACCGCTCACATTTAAATGCGTATAGGACGCGCCATATCGATCAAGAGCATTGGTTAGCATCGTGACAACCTGATGATGTCCTGCGACTACGATCTGATTCGGAGTATTATAGCAAGCTACCGATATCGGCATATGATCCGAAGTTAATCCTTCGCATATCTGCTCGACTCTTTCCTTGCTTAATCCCTTTATCGCTATCATCTTTCCGATACCAGAATGGGCTGCCTCTTCCATAAACAGCCCTCGCTGTCTAACGATGCGTAATCCATCCTGAAAGCTCAGCGCCCCAGTAGTGACAAGTGCTGTATATTCCCCTAAGCTGTGACCAGCAGCAACAGTCGGAGAAATTCCAATCCGACTCATGTAATATCGATACGCAATCATGCTTACGGTTAATATAGCAGGCTGCGCATTCATGGTCCGCGTCAAATCATTCAAGCTCCCTTGAAGACAAAGCTTCTTCAAATCAAAGCCAAGGGTGTCACCCGCCTCTTCAAATAGATACTTAGCTTCAGAAAAAGAGTCGAGCAGATGCTTCCCCATCCCCACATACTGGGAGCCCTGTCCTGGAAATACAAATGCTACTTGTACCATTTGCAAGCTCACCTTTTCTTATCTTATTTGACTGAAAATGTAGGAATGACATGTTGTTAATTGAGTGAATAAAAAGTGAGTAGTATAGAATCTAGTGATGTAGACCTATAAGAGTGGATGAAAAACTCGTGCTGAAAGGGTGGTAGAACTGATAAAAAATGTCGAATGAGAGAGGTCATGATGGAGTAAGAAAAGGAAAAAAATAAGATATGTTGTAACATTGCTGCAGACTTTGGAATCATGATATTATAAGAATCCTGATATTGTCAATACAAAAAAAATTAGGATAACCTAATTAAAAAGAAGTAAACTTTATTCTTTTTGTCAGGTTAGCCAACGATGGCCGTTATCATCCCATAACTTACTTTACGATCACAATCAACTTAGATCAAGTTAAACTAGTCATTCGTTTGTTTCGTCCAAATTAACCAAAAGCTCTCCCCTTGCTCCAATTGCTTTCACCCCGTTTCTCCATACGTTTGAAGTTATTTATGACAATACGTACAGCTTTCATAATAACTTTCATGGAGCTTTTACACATTCAAGCTTCATTTACTATTTACAGCTTACATGTATGGATTTATCCATACGACACTGTCAATATCCTTCTGTATCTAAAAGTATAAATATTAAAATTTTCATTAATTCCAATGAAAATTAGTTATTCTTTCCACAACGAATCAGACTCCCTCTGATTACCTTGAATTCATTCACATGTGTATGCACTTATTGACCATCGTTAAATAATAGATTCATCATTCGTTTTTCTATTAATAGCAATACAGATAATAACAATAATTGTCTACGTCCAGTTCCTTTAGCAACAGTCTTGTTACTTCTACTGAAGCTAGCTGCCCGAGGCGGGAGCTCGATGGACCCGTATCCTACACAATACCATGTTGTATTACATGTAAAATGTCCAAGCAACTTCTAACTGCTTGGACATTTATTCATTCCTATAAAAGAAACTAACTAGAGCCTCTTCTTGATAAAATTACATTTATTACATCTTGATTTCGCACCGACATTATGATCAAATTACTTCTTCATCTTCTTAATCAGTTCTCTACTCTTATCCAACGACAATAGAGATTGATCATAGTCACGACTTGTTACGCCCAAATATAAAATGTCGATCACATTCAGCTGTGTAATCCGAGAAGACGTAGCCCCACTGCGAATCTCATTCTCGGTTGATGTAATAAATAACGGAATGTCCGCGTGTGAACTCACAGCATTTGTTCCGTATTTCGTAATCGAAATCGTTGTGGCTCCTTGTGCTTTAGCCTGTTTTGTACACTCGACGACTGCCGTTGTTTCTCCTGAATAGGAGATACAGACAGCCACGTCTTCTTCCGTTAGCATCAGCGATGAAATAAGCTGCATGTCAGCATCTGCGAAGGAAAAACAAGTCTTATTAATCCGCAGAAATTTGTGCTGCGCATCCAAAGCGATCAAATAAGAAGCACCAATACCGTAAAAATAAATGCGCTTCGCGTGTCGCAACGCCTCTACCGCTTTTGTCACCAATTCAGGTTCTAGTATTTTCAATGTATCCCGGATCGACTGAATGTTGTTGTTGGACACGTTCTCCATAATCATTTCTATCGTATCGTCACGCCGAAATTCTTGATACCCTGCTGTACCTGCATCCTGCTGCAAATCACCAGCTACTTTGAGCATAAGCTCTTGATAACCTTTCAATCCCATCGATTTGCAAAGACGAATAACTGCCGCTTGGCTGCCACCACTATGCTCGGCCAATTGTGCCACCGACATCCCAATCATTTGCTTCGGTTGGCTCAAAATATACTCCGCTACTTTACGCTCTGAAGGCGTAATATCAGCCAACACTTCACGCAATCGAACTAATCCACCGTTCATACCGTTACTCCTTCAACCCTTATTCAACACTCGTTGTGCTCAACCTTCAGCAGGGATAGGCTTCACATCATGTTGAGGTTCCGATTCCTTTAGAACATTTGCCGTCAATAAGTTCAAGTAATAGCCAAACATACCAAAGAACAACCCTAAAAACCCCACTACTGTAACTGCTAATATAAAAATTAGACATAATGCTTGTAAAAATGCACCAACCGTATAAAGCGGATACCGTAAAAACAACTTCACACTTTTACCCATCGCTTGAAAAATGGATAACTGCTCCCGATATATTAACAGCATCGTATACAATTGAGAAATAAGCGCCATAATCACAAAGTATGTCTGGAATACAGCGATTGTAAAATGCAGCGTATTTCCCTGATCTCCATAATACCACCACGATGAAAGTAGGATAAGTATGAAAAGTGTTAAAAATAGACCAAATGCGACGGAACGAACATAAAATTTTCGTAAACCCTCGACAATGTGTCTAACTGTCACCATTTCCCCACTCAGTTGAAGATGACATGCATAAAACACACCAGATAGTAATGGAAACAGCAAGAGCAGGAAACATATGACGGCTAAGCCGATATTCATAAACAGCAGCATGGGCGCCAGAACGAGAGAGCATATAAGACTGTATCCGAGCACCTTTAAAATTTGTTCATAAACTTGTCTTCCCGTTTGAGCAATAACTACACTTAACTTCTTCATAACCGCCCACCTCTTACTCATGATGTGTCACATAAAGCCTATCACTTGAGTCTCTTTATATTATCCATCACATTCAAGTTGATCACATCGATATGCGCTTCTCTGTCTCTACATCAAAGAAATGCACCTTACTCATATCCAATAGAAACTTTTTCAACTGTCCTACTCTTGCATCTGAATCTGGGTGCAGCTTCGCTGTGATCATCCGCTCACCTACTCGGAAATAAACGAGATTCTCCGAACCAAGCTGCTCTACCACCTGCACCGTGGACGTCAAAGCATACGTATCAGGAACACCCATCGTCATATCTTCTCCAAATAGATGCTCTGGGCGGATGCCTAGTACGAGCTTCTTGCCTTCATATGCTCGCAATGCTTGCACACGATACTCTGGCAAGACGAACTGTGCCCCTTCCATCGTCACCTTGCCATTTTCATAAGTCACATCCATAAAATTCATAGGCGGAGAGCCGATAAAGCCTGCTACAAACATATTTTCAGGCTTCTGGTACAAATCCGTTGGAGAAGCTATCTGTTGAATTTGGCCTTTATTCATAACCACGATTCGCTGCCCCAAGGTCATCGCCTCAATCTGGTCATGCGTTACGTACACAATGGTTGCTTCTAATCGCTTGTGCAGCTCTGCAAGTTCTACGCGCATTTGTACGCGCAGCTTGGCGTCCAAATTGGACAGCGGCTCGTCGAATAGAAACACTTGCGGATCACGTACAATCGCCCGACCTACCGCTACACGCTGGCGCTGACCACCACTTAGCTCCTTCGGCTTGCGATCTAGCAACTGATCCAAACCTAGCACCTCGGACGCGTCTTTCACTTTTTTTGCAATGACATCTTTCGGCTGCTTTAAGTTCTTAAGTCCAAAGGACAAGTTCTCACGAATCGTCATATGTGGATACAACGCGTAATCTTGAAACACCATTGCAATATCGCGATCCTTCGGATGCAGCTTATTAACGACACGATCACCAATCATAATATCGCCGCGTGTTTGCTTCTCAAGACCAGCAATCATGCGTAATGAAGTCGTTTTGCCACAGCCAGAAGGTCCTACAAACACGACAAACTCTTTATCTTCAATAGTAAAATTAGACTCTTTAACCGCAATAAAGGTTTCTTTGCTGCCATCTACAAACTCTTTTTCTACGTTTTTAAATACAACGCGTGCCATAGTAAGTTCCCCCTAACCTTTGACGGCTCCAATCGTAATGCCTTGCAAGAAATATCGCTGCAGTGCGAAGAACAAAATAATCATCGGCAGCGAGGCAACCGTTGCCCCCGCCATAATCGCTCCAAAATCCGTCGTATCCGCGAACTTAAATCCAGCCAATCCTACCTGAATCGTACGCATCGCTTCTGACTCTGTGACGAGCAACGGCCAGAAGAAATCGTTCCAATGGAAGACGAAGGAGAAGATCGCAAGTACAGACAATCCAGGCTTCGCCATAGGCAAAATAATTTTGTAGAAAATGCCGAACTCACTGCATGCATCGATGCGAGCCGCATGGATTAGGGACGTAGGCAGTGTGGACATATACTGCTTCATCAAGAAAATATTGCCCACGCTTACGATGGAAGGAAGGATAAGTCCCATATACGAATCTTTTAAATTGAATACATCAATCACGAGAATATAGAGCGGAATTAAGGTAACTTGGGTCGGAATCATCATCGTCATGAGTAGGATCCAAAAGATCGCGTTGCGACCAGGGAAATGCAGCTTTGCAAACGCATAGCCAGCAAGGGAAGCAAAAAACACATTCGTAACCGTCAGGATAGACGAAACGATTAAGGAATTGAGCAGCCAGCGCCATGCCATCGTTTTATCGAAGAAACGGCTAAACGGCTCGAATGACCATACTTCCGGCCACATTGATATTTTCATAGAAGCATCAGCATAGGAATCTTGGAAGGAACCGATCATCATCCAATATAGCGGAATGATCGTAATAATTCCCCATATGACAAGCATCGTAATAGAAACGCCCAGAACGGCGATTTTCCCTTTTGACTGCATAGGTGAATGCCTCCTTAGGGCTTAATATTCGATATCCGTAGCGAACATTTTGAACTGAATAATAGACACGACCACAATGATCGCGGTTAGCACAAATGACTGTGCCGAGGCTAATCCGAATTCATAGAACATAAACGCAGTTTGATAAATGAGGTAAGCGATCGTTGTCGTTGCAAAGTCAGGGCCACCCTGTGTCATCATGTAGACGCTAATAAATACTTGGAACGAAATAATAACTCCTGTTACTAACAAATATAAAGTTGTCGGCTTAAGCAAGGGCCACGTAATTTTGCTGAATTTCGCCCAGCCGCTGGCATGATCGATATCTGCTGCTTCATACAACGATTTCGGGATGCCGCCCATTGCTGCTAAATATAAAATGATGCCAGCCCCGTGTGACCCTAAATAGGTCATCAGCATGAGCGAGAATAGAGCCGTTGACGTCTGACTCAACCACATAATAGGCTCCATTCCGAAAAAGCCGAGAAAAGAGTTAATCATCCCGTCTTTCGTTGGATCGAACATGGCGAACCATACAAGCGAGATCGTTACGCCTGAAGCAACCGCTGGCAAATACATAACTGCCTTGAAAAACGTCTGCCATTTCGAGCGCAGCTGAAAAATAAAGTACGCGAGTATAAAGGTAATCGCGATATTTACCGGCACCGTACATACCGTAAATAAGAATGTGTTCCATAGTGATTTGTAAAACACCGAATCCGCAAACATCGTCTTGTAATTGTCAAAGCCAATCCACTCTGGATTCAGGACATGATAACGCTGGAAGCTCATCATGAATGCTGAAATGATCGGATATAGCGTAAAGACGAGGAAAAGCAGAACGGGCACGAGTATGAATAAATAAGCCCACATATGATCCCGCAGCTTTTGCACCATGTGTTCTCCTCCTTGTAGAAAAAGGTCCCATATGAACGAACTCATATGAGACCGCTTTACGCGCACTGTCCAGTACTATCGGAATAATTGCTCACCTTTATTTTTAAATTCCTCAAAAATTTGCTCCGGCGTTCTGCTGCCGCTGAACAAAGCTTGCTGCATTGGCTTTTGCGCTTGTTCGATAAATTTCTTCTTGCTTGCCGAAACCTTCGCATCTACATATAAATCCGAGCTTGGAACACCATGACTTTGATTGATTTCAGCAGCTTCCTTGTTATAAGGCTTGCCTCGATCACCTTTGTCTTTAAATGCATCAACTTGAGATTGTCTAGCAAATGGCACGCACAGCTCATAGGCCGAATTACCACCATGGACACCTTTCGTCAACCAATCCATAACGAGAAACGTATTTTTCGCATGCTGCTCGCCTTTATCATCCTTTTGACGGAATCCTACGTAACCTTCACCACCTACCGTTGCCTGCCATTTGCCGCCGTCTCTATAAGGAATAGGTAAGTAAACATGCTCAATCTTTTCGCCCTTTACTTTGCCCGCATCTATATCTTTAGCACGTGTTTCCAACATTACATCGTAATAAGGAAGTCCTTTGCTCGCGATACCTGTTTTGCCGTTATAGAAATATTCCACCCGCTTCGCCGGATCAATCGCTGCCGTTTCTTTCGGCATAATTCCTTCATCTACGAGTGAGCGGATAAATTTCAACGTTTCAAGCATACGATCATCGTTCCAAATAAACTTGCCATCACGATTCACAACATCGACCAAGCCGCTGCTGCGTGCCAACATTTCAATGAAATCGGTTGTCGTTGCATCCGTTACAATTCCGTACTGCTTACTGCCGTCTGGGAGATCTTTAACCATTTTTTTCGCTTCTGTTTTAAATTCAGACCAAGTCCAGCCCTCTTTCTGAATCTTTCTCCAGTCAATGCCCGCTTCCTCTAAAATACGCTGATTCGCACTCCAGGCCCATTGGTACTGATACATCGGTAAGCCGTACTGTTTGCCTTGGATTTTTGCTTTATCCAGCACGCCCGGCAAGTAATCGCTTACAATTTCATCTGTCATAAAAGGGTCTAGATTCAGCGCAAGCCCTGTATCTACATATTGTCCGCTAACGCCATGATAATAAATGTCCGGCGGTGAGCCTGCATTCAAGGCAACGTCAAATTTCTTCGGACCTTCCGCCCAAGTCAACAACTCATACTCAATTCGTATGTTGGGATGTTTGGCGTGAAATTCAGCTACCGATTTTGCGATATCATCCTTGTAATTGCCGTGTACAGGATACGTCCATACTTTAATGACATCTACGTTGTCTGATGCCCCATCTTTTGAACCGCTGCTGCTGCATGCAGAAAGTACAACTAGCATTGCCGCTAATAGGATAGCTGTGACCTTATTCCACTTCATGTAATACTCCCCCATTCGAATATGAATGACTTCATGGCATGACTTCTTTCTCTATTCCTCATACAATAAAAATGGCTCGCGAATCCTTCTCCACTGCTCGCTATCCCGACTCCAAGCTTCCGCAATATCTGTTAACCCTTGAGATTCGTGAAGCTGCAATCGTACGCGATTGTCTCCTGTCAACAGATCTATGAATGGATAGCCTAAATCTTTCCCCAGCCATTCAAAATGCTGATCATGAAGCGCCATAACATAATGCAAAAGATGAAGCCCTGTTTCAACGGATTGATAGGTTTTACGATCTATGACATAAGTAAAAATACCGTGGCACAGATCGCCTTGATGCTTGGAGAACATCGGTGTGAAGGTGTATGGATGAAAATGTACACCCGGCAGCTGCAACGCATTCATCACCTTGCATAGCTGCTCACCCTTTAGCCATGGAGCGCCAATTAGCTCAAATGGCTTAGTCGTGCCTCGCCCTTCCGACAAGTTCGTTCCCTCAAATAAACAATGTCCTGCATAAACACGGACTGTATCTATCGTCGGCATATTAGGTGATGGCATGAGCCACGGTAATCCCGTATCCGGATATTCCATCTCACGGCTCCAACCAATGAGTGGAATCACTTGCAAATCGCATGGTGCAGCTCGTTGTCCGTTAACGAGCCTTGCAAATTCACCAATCGTCATTCCGGTAAGCATCGGCATTTTCCAAGCGCCAACCATAGAGCGATACTGCTCGTTTAGAAAGCCGCCTTCTATCTTGTTGCCTCCAAGCGGATTCGGTCGATCCAATACGATTAGGGTAACACCATGTTCAGCACATGCCTCAATGACATGGATAAGTGTCGTTAAGTAGGTGTAGAAACGCACGCCCAAGTCTTGAATATCAACGATCATCACATCTAGATCCGATAACATGTGAGCCGTGGGCTTGCGATTGCTGCCGTAAAGACTGTACACAGGAACTCCATATACCGGATCAAGCTCATCTTCGAACTGCACGCCAGCTTGCTTCTCGCTTCGCAAGCCATGCTCGCAGGCAAAGCATGCAGTAAACTTTCCCTCACTAAACGCAGCACACATATCGATGGTCGAGCGATACTTAGCATCGATTCCAGTCGGATTGGTTAGCAAACCATACCTCTTACCACGCAGCAGAGCGCTGCCGATTTCAGCAAGCTGATCTGCTCCTGTTCGCACTTTGTTAATGGAAACTTCCCCCCTCATCATTGCACCTTAACAAGGAACTTTGATACCGTTTCCAATCTGTACCATCATTATAATGACTATGATATAATATTTCAACTACTTTATTTAATTATGAAATTTTGTAACCAAACTAAACGTTCACAACTATAATATAGATCGTTACGGAAGCGCGAGCTTTCCCATAACTGTTGCATGTGAAGCGCCTGTCACATGATGCATGGGGTTGGGATTCCCATCTATCCATTCATTTGCAAGCAGCGCAAAGGCAACTGCCTCCTTCGCATCGCTATTTATCCCTATTTCCTCATGTGTCATTACTTTCAACTCTGGAAGCAGCTGTTGCAGCATGGCCATTAATGTATGATTACGCGTCCCTCCGCCTGAAACAATAATCTCAGCAATCGAATATTTCGGGAATATAAAGTCCCGATAGGATTGAGCAATGGAGCGTGCCGTAAATGCGGTGAATGTCGCGACAATATCATGAGGAGAGCACGAGATAAGCTTCATTTGTTCAATCCATTCCTCTGCGTATCGCTTGCCGAACAGCTCCCTACCTGTCGTCTTCATTGGAACTTTGCTAAAATATGGATGAGCGAGCATACGAGAAAGGATCGGTTCATTTACCTGCCCAGAAGCAGCCAACTCTCCATTATGGTCATAGTAAGCCGTTCCTGCTGACATATCTATAACTGCCTGATCGATCAACATATTACCAGGTCCTGTATCAAAAGCAATAACATCAGTAGGCATCCCTCCCGCGGACAATACGGTGCAGTTACCGATACCTCCAATATTTTGTGTAATACGCCCTTTTGATGGATGTCGGCACAACATATAATCGGCATAAGGAGTTAATGGAGCACCTTGACCTTGCAAGGCCATATCTGCGGTTCGATAATCACCGATCACTACTTTGCCTGTCTCTTTGGCAAGTACAGATAGGTCTCCAATTTGAAGTGTGGACGGAACAGAAAAAGGCAGCGTTGGATCAACCTCAGGAGCGTGCCATATGGTCTGCCCGTGTGAGGATAATAGATCAATTTCGTGCCATGGAATACCTGCGCGTGTCGCAACAGAACGCGCAATGGCTGCAAATCGATGGGCAAGATGGAAGTTCATCATGCATATGTGTTGCACGTTCGATGTATCTGGCGAGCATAACTTTTTCAGCATCTCTCGCTCTGCATCTGAATACGGCTGGCACTCAAAAGCAAGCATTTCTACCTTCGTCTCCGTGCCTGATCCATATATACGAACGAGTGCCGCATCCACTCCATCCAAGGATGTGCCGGACATAAGTCCGATAATAAGTCTCTCTGACTTCCCCGCTATTTGCTGCACTTGCAGGTGTGATTGTGACATCGTCGTCGTGCCTCCCTCTTTCCTGATCATGATTAAAAGGCAACCTACGTTACTCTTTCATCCATAAAAGTAAAATGAAAGTGTTCGTTCAATGTACTTGCTGCAACCACGTATTCAAAACCAAGATGTAAATGACGATTCAAAATATATGGTACGACTCGGCTTTAATTTATTATTTCAAATTAATAATATAACGATAATATTTTATTTTACAACCACAATCTTCTTCGGTTATACTGATGCTATATCCTATAGAGCAGGTGACGTCATGGAGTATGTAATCGGTATTGATGGCGGCGGTACGAAAACAACAGCTATCGTTCTTGATTCAGCTGGTCGTCCCATTTCAGAACGGGAAGGTGCTGCAACGAATCCCCACGCTGTAACATTTGCAGCAGCAATTGATAACCTCGCACAACTCCTTCAAGAACTATATTTTGAAAGCGGTTTAATACCTAGTAGATGTACGGGAATCGGTATGGGCATTGCCGGTGTAAGCACAAATGAAGAACAACAACTGTTTCTTGATGCACTGCTGCAAGATGAGCGGCTTCGATTATGGGATTTTAAGCGAAGTTCGTTGCCAATTCTCATTAGGAACGATGCCGAAATTGCCTTAATGGCTGCTATAACACAAGAAACGGGTACGATTGTCATTTCAGGTACAGGAGCGATTGTCTTAGGCATTACGCCAAACGGCGAACGCTTTCGCACCGGTGGATGGGGCCATATTCTCGGAGATAAAGGAAGCGGCTATGAGATTGGATTGCAAACCCTCCAAGCCGTTATGCTCAGCCATGATGGTGTTCTCCCTCCTACTCTACTAACCGAACATGTACTAGACAAACATCAATTTGACTCACCCGAACAATTACGCTCTTATATATACGGTCCTTCCATTCGCAAACAGCATATTGCCCAGTATGCAGAGCTATGCATCCGTGCTGCTAACCAAGGAGACGAAGCTGCACAACGAATTATTAAAGGGGCAGCAGCGGATCTCGCACAACTCGCTCTAGCTATGAGAAGCAAAGATATATGGCTTTCACAAGCACCCCTTGCAGTAACAGGCTCTATATTTAAACATAGTGATTTGTATTTAGATACGTTTACACAATGCTTGAAAGGCTCTAATCAAGCTGCAATGATTGTCCTCGCAGAGAAAGCTCCTGCTTGGGGGGCTGCCATGCTCGTACAGAAGCATCTCTTGACAAAAGAAGATACGCAAAGGGGGTAACCCGTATGGACTCATTTATTAAAGAGCTTACGACCGAACAGCAGAATGAAAATACGAGAGATATAGATTTGAAATCGACGATAGAAATTTTGACGCTCATTAATCAGGAAGACCACAAAGTTCCCAACGTGATTGCTGCTATCATCCCTATCATTGCTAAGTCTGCCGATGCAATTGTTGCAAGCTTCCAAGCTGGCGGCAGACTATTTTATTTTGGAGCTGGCACGAGTGGACGACTTGGCATTCTAGATGCATCTGAATGTCCGCCTACATACGGTACAGACCCTGAAATGGTACAGGGCATTATCGCAGGCGGCAATGAAGCAGTTTATCGTGCGATTGAAGGTGCTGAGGATAGCAAAGAGCTCGGCATACGTGATGTGGATTCGCATCATATTCATGCGAACGATGTCGTCATTGGCATTGCAGCAAGTGGCCGCACGCCTTATGTACTTGGTGCGATGGAGCGAGCCAAGGAACTCGGCGCTGCAGTCATTGGCATTTCCAACAATGCAGACACCCCTATGAAGCCCTTGGCCAAATATATGATTGAGGCCGTTGTCGGCCCAGAGACTGTGCTCGGCTCAACTCGCATGAAATCAGGTACGGCGCAAAAGCTCATCCTTAACATGCTTACTACAACCGCAATGATTCGCATAGGCAAAGTATATGACAATTTAATGGTCGATCTAAATCCATCAAATTACAAATTGATCAGTCGAGCAAAACGATTAATTCAAATGGCTACTGGGGCTGATGATGAAACAGTTGAGTACGCTTATGAACAAGCAAATGGACATGTTAAACTCGCAATTGTCATGATCGTCGCTAACGTAAGTGCTGCCGAAGCTTCTCGGTTGTTGGAACAAGCTAAAGGCTATGTGCGTGATGCGGTCAAATTGTGGAGGGCTGAAGATGACAATGACAAACATTCGCATCCTAAATGATAAGGAAATGCACGAAGCCATCCTGCTTGCGGATCGTATTTTTCGCGATGCTGAACAAGTTTCGATGGCAACAGGCTTTCCCTATTTGTATGCAACAACTTATAGTCAGTCTTTCGGCACATACGAAGGTGATCGCTTAGTTGGTTTCAATGGACTGCTTCCCGCTGTGCTGCGGATCGGTCCTGCGGCTGTTAACGTGTTTTCACTAGGCTCGGTCTGTATCGATCCCGAGGCACGTGGTCGGGGCTACGCCAGCAGTATGCTGGATCATGTAAAGGAGCATGTAAAGCAAGCAGGAGCTTCGTTGCTGCTCGTAACAGGCACGCGCTCCTTATATACTCGCGCAGCATGCCATCTATTTGGCGCCGTTACACGAGTGATGTTAGATCAGTCTCATGCCCAGTCTATATTAGCGAGTCAGGACAGTCAACCATTCCATTTGCGTACTATGGAGCCCTATGAATGGCTAAAGCTACATGCAGTTGCAAGAGGCCGGCATGTGCGCTATGAGCAAAGCGTATGGGATTGGGTTGGATTAGTAAAAGCGGAAGCCTATGCCTCATGCGTGAAACTGACACATCAAGTCCTCGTTGCAGAACGTGATGGTAAAATAGCTGCCTGTGCAGTGGTAGCCATTCCAAAAGGTACACTGAAATCACGCCGTCCTCCGTTCGCTGTTGAATGGGCGGGAGACGCTTCGGCTGTTGCCTGCTTGCTTGCCTATGCCACGGTTAACAACAACCTCCCTGTACTAGAGGTGCCTGTGAACTGGCATGAAAACGAGTTGTCAGAGATATTTAACAGCATCCCGTCTATATCTGAGCAGAACTTAGGCACTGTATATATGGCAGATATCGAGCAATTTGTAGAAGAAATCCGCCCTTACTGGCTGCAGCATGATGCAACGGTCGGTGCGCAGCTGAACATCAGACTTGCAGACCAAGACAAAAATGAGGATGAATATGAGCTTTCAATACCGCAACTGTCCCCTCTGCGTTTAAGCGGGCAGCAGCTTACAGCGTTGTTATTTACACCGCATACCCAGCTTGATCTGCCATCTGGTTGGGCAGCTGCACTACAGCCAATTCTGCCTATACCACTCCCTTCTACAAGCGGACTGAATTATATTTAGGAATAAAAAAATGAATAACACAGCAAAAAGGCGCTACCCTTTTCGTTCTACTAGAACTGCGGATAGCGCCATTTTTTTGGTCTCTTTTTTTATTGCTACTCGATCTTTGTCAATTTGATATCCATCCAGTGTTCCCAATTTGAGCTTTCATTTAAAAGCTTCCATTCGCCAGTTAATATCATGCGGTCATCACTGAACCTACCTGAAAAGCGTTCCGATTGTCCTGCAATTGTCCAATTATTATCGAGCAGCATAGCTTGGTATTTGTTCATGTTACCTTGATTGTCATAAGAGTGCGTGATATACATCTGACTTGCTGCATCATAGCCGATCATTTCTATCGCTTTAACTTCAGAGTCTCCCATTTGTCCATCTACGTGGTGAATAAGAAAATAGCCACCAGGTAACCATTCATAAGTATCCATTGCTTTTAATGTAACAGTTGACCCCGATGCTGCATCCTTAACGATTCCTTCTGTATTCCATTTCCCTACGAAAACATTTAATTGCATAAGAGCAGATTCAGGCTTACAAGGTACGGATAAATCATTTGCGTTATCATGTTTTGTCACTAATTTCACTCCTTTGAGCGAAGCAAATGCTGCTCTTTATGAAATCAATTCCAATCATTTGATGCCTGCTTCTTGTTGTTATCCATTGCGCTGCTACAGCCCTTCCAGCGGAAATACTTGTACCAAAGCCCCTGCTTCCATTCCTTCTTCGCTAGCAGGCGATAGGAACAAACAGTTAGCATCACGAATCGAGACGGTGGCACTCGAAATATCGGCTCTCGTCGGACGTACCTCAGCTTTCCCTTCCGCTGTTATCGTAAGGACAGCACGCACGTATCGATCAAAATTATCTCGCACGCGATATGGCTCTGTCAATTGGGCCGTTATCGGCTCAGGCAGCGGCTCTGCTACTCCTTGCATACGCAGCAAGGTAGGACGGACAAATAGCTCGAAACCTACATAACAAGCAGCCGGATTGCCTGATAGCGCAAATAATGGCTTGCCACGACAGAATCCAACTGTCGTAGGGCTGCCTGGGCGCATTTTAACCTTGTTGAATAACAATTCGCCATCCCAGTTATTCGTGTAATCGTAGAGCAGATCATGATCACCAACGGAGACACCACCTGTCGTAATGACTAGATCGTAGCGCTCTAATGCATCATCAAGGCGCTCCCGCAAAGTAGTTAAATCGTCAGGGATATGCGGCAGCAAATGCGGCGTCACTCCTGCTGATTGCAGTTGTGCGAGCAGGATGTAGCTGTTCGAGTTGTATATTTTACCCGGCACCAAATCTTCCTCTAAAGCTAGGAGTTCTTGTCCCGTTGATAAAATGGCAACCTGTGGACGACGATATACGTGTACATAAGCATAGCCAAACATCGCCAACAGCCCCATCTCGCCTGCACCTATGCACTGCCCTTTTTGGACAAGCACTTCACCAACTTGCATCTCTGTGCCTATGCCGTTAATCGCTTCGCCCGGTTTCACAACTTGATGCACGGCTATTGTCCGCTGTGGTTGATGTTGTTCATTAACAGATGCTATATTCAATTTCGCTGAGCTATGCAATTCACCCACCACGTCTGTTGAGCCAGCACGCTCAACGGTTGTTGTCCATTCCAAGCGAACGACAGAATCCGCCCCTTCCGGTACTTGTGCACCTGTCATAATTCGAATGGCCTGACCTTGGCGCAGCTCCCCACTCCAAACCGCTCCACATGGAACCTCTCCAATGACTTGCAGCGAGACTCGGTTCGACGCATCTGCTCCAGACGTATCCTTTGCGATTACCGCATATCCATCCATAATGGAACGACGGAAATGCGGCACAGGACGATTGGCAACCGCTTCTTCAGCCAAATGGCGCCCATACGACTGTTCTAGCGGCACTCGCTCAATTAGACCACATGCAACCCGTTCTAACACAAGTGCTTGAGCAGTTTGAACTGGCATAATGTCTCGATTGAACTTCACATCATGCTTCATCGTATTGAGTGCAGCACTGGCAGCAGTCGCAGTCAACGAACCCGAATTTACCACTTCGCTTGGTACCTTTTTAGATGGATCATTATTCTGTGTCATATATGATTCGATGGCATTTGCAGCATCGGGCTGAAAGACGGAATAACGAAATGAAGGTATATCTGTGTATATTCGTTCATCCTAAATGATGCGCCCATGCCAGCTCCCCCTCCCACGTAGCTAGTCTATCGTACACACAGTAAAGATATATATTGCTCATACTTCCGACCGCGAACGGAGTATTCTATTTATAGTGAAACTCTCTATCCACCTATTTGAGACATCGTGCGCGTCGTTGGCTGATGTGACAAGGATTGTCCCGACAGCTCATACGCCATTTCATGATTCAGCGGCTTTGCCTCCAACGATCGGATGAGCACTTCAGCGAGCTTCGCATCATCTCCAATATGATGGCGCAAATGGAACTCGTCTGACCAATACAAGCACGGCTTCACATAGCCATCTGCCGTAATGCGCAGTCGGTTGCATGTATCACAAAAATGGTCGCTCACAGGATGAATTAAGCCAAATTGTCCTTTTGCATCAGGTAAACGATAATACGCTGCTGGACCTCCATGACGAGGTTTATCAACAGGAATGGCTTGCTCATGCCATCTGCTTCCTTTCAAGCGTTCCTCAAGCGAAATGTAGTCCCGCTTCCAGCCCTGCTGCCTTCCACCGATTGGCATGTATTCGATAAACCGAACTATAATAGGGTGATCAATCGTGTATTGAATAAAGTCATCCCACTCATCATCATTGAAGCCGCGCATAAGCACAACATTTAATTTCAAAGGGGTTAGTCCTACAGCCGCACATCGCTCAACCGCATCTAACACACGCTGTAGATTTCCGCCTCTTGTCATTTGTTTAAATCGTTCAGGCTTCAAGGAGTCCATACTTATATTTACACGCTTCAACCCAGCCGATTTCAAATCAGCCGCCATATTAGCGAGCAGCAATCCATTGGTTGTCAGCGCCAAGTCTTCGATCCCCTCAATTTGCGACAGTTTCTGTACAAGATTGACCACATTCGGACGCAGCAATGGCTCCCCGCCAGTCAGCCTAATTTTCCGAATACCGAGCTGGGCAGCGACGCGAACAATTTGAACAATCTCGTCATCCGTCATTAACTGCTCGTTCGGCAGAAACTTCATCCCTTCTTCAGGCATGCAATAGGTACATCGAAGGTTGCAGCGATCAGTAATGGAAATACGCATATAGTTATGTATGCGATTGTATTTGTCAGTAAGCGTAGATGGTATTGCCGTCATGGTACTCCACTCCCCTTCGAAGACGATTACAAAAAAGACAGGATAACAACCAGCGCTTTAAAAGCTGTGTTCTCCTGTCTGTTGTTTATTTATATTACATTTTTATACGACAGCTGGCGAGTATTAAATGGATGCAACATACTTCTATCCAGTCACGTAATTATCCTGACATTTCGATTATGAAATGCCGCCAGCTGAACCCGCAGTCCCATTCAGCAATGCAGCAACAGCCTGCTCGCCTGCCTTCCTGCCGCTCGTAATGCAGTCCGGCATACCGACGCCATCATAGGCGCCGCCTGCAACAGCAACACCCGGCAGCGACTGGCTTAACTGTTGTCTAAATGCCGCTATGTGCTGCACATGGCCGACATCATATTGCGGCATGGAGCGATGCAATCGCGTCACTTCCATGAACTTAGGCTCGACATCAATGTTCATAAGCTCTTTCAGCTCATTGCGAACGGTCCGCTTCAACGCGTCATCCGACCAACCGACACGCTCTTCGTCATTCGCTCGTCCGATATAGCAGCGAATCAACATCGTATCTTCAGGGCTTGTATGCGTCCATTTCATCGAAGTCCAAGTACAAGCCGTTATCGCACGCCCTTCGTTGCGAGCAATAACAAAGCCTGTCCCGTCTAAGTTGTTCGGCAGCTTGCTGCGGTCAAACGCGCTGACTACATTCGCTACCGATACATTGCGGATTTGCTCCAATGTTGTGACATCCATATGCGCCTTAAGCAATGGCGCAGCATCATAAGACGGTGTTGTAACGACGATTTGCTTCGTTCGAATGTCCGATCCGTCAGACAGTTTCAGCGTATACGTCCCATCTTCATGCTTATAAAGCTCACTCACCCCAGCACTACAGCGCAGTTGAACATGCGGCAGCAGCACTTCCTGCAATCGCTCAATGATCGTGCTAAGCCCGTTCTTGAACGTTAAAAATGTAGTCTTCTTCACGACATCAGGGAGACCTGGCACGGAATTGCCCGCCTTGCGGTTTGCCATCATTCCTTTGATCAAACTGCCATGTTTGCGCTCTAGCTGAGCAAACTGCGGGAATGTAGCCTGAATGCTCAGCTTGCGCAAATCACCAGCATAGATGCCTGCTAGCAATGGCTCAGCAATGTTCTCCGTTACTTCAGGACCTAATCGCCGATCAAGAAAATGACCCAATGATTCGTCAGCTGTAGATTGACGCGGCTTGCGTACGAGATCCGTCAAAGCACGGACTTTTCCCACCATCGAAATAAGACCGCTCTTCACAAATGGCTTAATCTCGGTAGGTATACCCAGAACGAGTCCCGCTGGCATCTGATGAAGCTTGCCATTTGCTAGAATGTACGTTTTTCGTGCGTTAGGATTGGTCGAGACCAATTCGGATTCCAAACCAAGCGACTTGGCTAGATCATACATTGGCAGCTTGCGTGCTAAAAAAGAATCCGGTCCCTTTTCGATAACACAACCTTGGGTACGAAGTGTATGAATCTTCCCGCCCAACTCTGGTTGTTTCTCTACAATTGTTATCGATAATGGTTGACCCTTTGCCTCAGCTGCTTGCATCGCATAGTAAGCAGCTGACAGTCCCGTTAATCCGCCGCCTATGATGACGATATCTTGACATTCGCTCATCGTGCGTCCCTTCTTTCATCAAGTCCATTGATTTCGTTAGCAAATGAAAAGACTATTATTTCGTAGCTTCTACTACCTTATCAGCTAATGTCTGAATGTAACGAACATCTTGGTTAAGAGAACGTGTACGTTTGAAACCAATACCCAGCTCATTTGATTGCTGCTTCGCTTCGATATCCAAGTCGTACAGCACTTCCAAATGATCAGATACGAAACCAATTGGTACAGACAGCACTGCTGGACGACCTTCACCTGCTACTTGTTCAAGCGTATCCAAAATGTCAGGTCCGAGCCATGGTACGCCCGTTTGTCCTGCGCTCTGCCACGTAAACTGCCACTGCTCATCAACCAGCTTGCTAGCCTTTGCAATAGCTCTAGACGTCTCCAGTAGCTGCTCAGGATAAGGGTCATTCATCTCCACAATTTTCTCTGGCAAACTGTGCGCACTGAAGAGCACCTGCACTTGCTCACGCTTCTGACCTTCCTGCTCATAAGCGTTAAGTTGCTCACTCACACGCTCAACAAGCGCCTCTAGAAGTTGAGGATGAAGATGATAGCTCTTTACACCTGCAAAAGCGATGCCATGCTTGTCCGCTTCTTCCTGCGCTCTCTTCAAATATCCACCTACACTCATAGTGGAGTAATGAGGAGCCAGAACAATGCCAACCGCCTCATGAATCCCATCGCGTGCCATTGCTTCTATACCGTCTTCAATAAATGGCGCAGCATGCTTTAATCCTTGGTAGCATACATACTTGATGCCAGTATTCGCAGTACGGACATTCAGCTCTTCTTGCAAGGCATTTACTTGTTCATTTGTATTTTGACGAAGTGGGAATACACCACCGACAATCGCTTCATAGCGGGAACGAAGCTCTTCCAATTGTTCCGCTGATGGAGGGCTCCCTCTTCGAATATGTGTGTAATACGCTTCAACTTGGTCAAGGCTTTCTGGTGTACCATAAGACATGACCAGGACACCGATACGACGTTCACTCATGTCTATACCTCCTCAGATTTCGCTGACAGCGCCTGACTAGAATATTCATGAATATACTCCGTCAATTGTCTCAGCTTGTCTAATGAAGCCTCAGGGAATAATCCATGCCCCAAGTTAAAGATATATCCTGGCTGCTTCATGCCTAGATCCATGATATGCTTCGCTTCTTCTTGAATTTTGGACATTGGTCCCGTTAATAGATACGGGTCCAAATTGCCCTGCACGGCAAAGCGATCTCCAAGCCTTCTTCTGCCTTCTTCTATTGAAACGCGCCAATCCAGACCAACTACATCTGCTTGCAAGTTATGAAGCAATGGAAGCAGTTCGCCAGAGCTAACGCCAGGGAAATAAATTTTTGGTACATCCAAATCAGACAAAGATGCAAAAATGCGCTCAATCGTTGGCAGCACGTACGTCTGGAAGTCACGTGGAGACAAAGAACCTACCCAACTGTCGAACAATTGGAATGCCTTGCTTCCGTTGTTGACTTGCGAACGCAAATAAGTCGCAACCATGTCACCAAGCTTGTCCATTAGAGCAAACCACATATCAGGACGCTCATACATCATCGTCTTCGTATGTATGTAGGACTTGGATGGTCTGCCTTCGATCAAATAGCTAGCAATCGTGAACGGCGCACCTGCAAATGTAATCAAAGGCACATTCAATTCGCGATCCAAAATACGAATCGTCTCCAATATATGTCCTAAATCCGCTTCAGGATCGACGGGCTTTAATCGTTCTATTTGCTGCATTGTACGGATCGGATCAGCAATAACAGGTCCCACATTCGCTACGATATCGAAGTCAATACCAATCGAAGCTACGGGATTCATAATATCCGAATACAAAATAGCCGCATCAACACCCAGCTTACGAACTGGCATCAATGTAACTTCAGCAGCAAGTTCAGGCTGTCGACATATTTCAAGCAAGCTATATTTCTCTTTCACTTTGCGATATTCAGGGTCATAGCGACCCGCTTGCCTCATGTACCATACAGGCAGTCGGTCTACTTCCTGTTTGCGGCATGCACGTAAAAATCGGTCATTATAATTGGTATTAGTCATATTCGCTCAACCCCCGTCTAACACGAGTAGATTTTTCTGTATACGATTTACATTTTTCCAATTGTTACATATAGATCTAACGCAATAGTAATATCTCAAAAGAGATATTGCAACGTTTCCATTATGCCCCTTTTTGCGCTCACTCACAACTATACTGTGCTTGAAAGCTATGACAATCTATTGACAAAGTGCGCCAAGCCATGACAATTGCTGCTATTCTTTCTCAAATAAACTTCAAAAATATGGACTTCGCGCACATAGTTCCCAATCCTTTGGCACATCCTAACTCCTGCAAATGGAAACAAAGAGGAGGTCGCACGATGTCGATGATTCAAACCGATTGGGTCAAACTTACTCAACAAGTGTTCAATAATCTCAATGACTTGACTGTCGAAGAAATAATCGGCGACCAATTCACAATTATGTACATTCACTACTTGCTAGATAAAAAGGAATACCATCAAGTCATTACAGCTTTCGCACAGGATAGCGATCCTGACGTTGCCCTGAAAAGGCTGCTGTCTGTATGGAATCCGGTTCAAGGACATAACGAACAGGATATGATGGACAAAATTTCGGAGCATATCGTAAATGGCGACATTATCGGTGTGTATAACAATCAAGTGTGGATGATCAATGCAGGGGCAGCAAGCTTTCGAGCCATCCAGTCATCTGCAAAAGAAAATGTAATTACAGGTCCGCATGATGCATTTGTAGAGAGCGCAGAGATCAACGGTTCTCTCATTCGACGCCGAATTCGCACCCCCAAATTGAAAGGCCTTAAATATAACATAGGTGAAATTATCCCCTTCAACGTATATCTCTACTATATTGAGGGAGTTGTCGAAGAGGCGGTTGTTACAGAAGCCAAAGCTCGTTTGGAAAATTTGCATATGAAAGAAGTGCTCGATGGAAACCAAGTCGCTAAACAATTGGACGACACTCCATTCTCATTGTTCCCGCAGTGGCTTGGAACCGAACGGCCTGATACGGTTGCACAGCACTTGCTTAATGGAAAGGTAGCTGTCCTTACAGATAATAGCCCTACCGTTATCCTTGCTCCTGTGAATTTCTTAGAGTTCTTCGCCGTGACTGGGGACAGTTATGAACGTTGGCATTTCGGCAGATTCATACGGGCTTTACGTCTGTTTTCTTTCTTCCTAACCTTGATGCTGAGCGCCTTCTATGTCGCAGTGACCACCTATCATTATCAATTCATTCCACCAACTTTGTTGGAAACCATGATCACCTCTCGTTTGCGTGTTCCTTTCGAACCGATGATGGAAGCTTTGCTGATGGAAGGTGTCATCGAAATTTTGCGCGAGGCAGGCGCCCGACTACCTACAAAAATCGCACAAACGATCGGTATCGTAGGTGGTTTGGTCATTGGACAAGCCATAGTCCAAGCAGGGTTAACAGGTAATGTGCTGATTGTGGCCGTTGCCAGCAGTGCCTTAGCATCTTTTATTATACCGAACTATACCTTGGAAACATCCATGCGCGCATTACGCTTCATCAATATCGTGCTCGCTGGATTGATGGGTTATTTTGGGATCGTTATATTCATTGCTTTGATTATAACGCGATTATGCCATTTTCGCTCCTTGAATAAGGAGTATATTCAGTTGTCTTACTTTGCTGACTTTTTCTTCTGGAGCAAAGATAAACGACCGAAGTCTGTCGTACAAAAAAGCTATTTTCGTCGAGGAGGTCGATCTTAATGAACACACCAATTAAAGGATATGCGCTAGCTATTCTACTGTTCATGATCGTAAGAGGCATCATCTTCTTCCAGCTTCCTTCCCTAGTCACCAAAGAGTTTGGTACGAACAGTTGGATCATGCTTTATGTGTTCACAGCTCTTGTAATTGCTCATCTGTACTTGATCTATAAAGGGAGTAAAAAACATCAAAATGCTTCGATTTGGACAATTATACATACTCATTTCCCAAAACCAGTAGCAGCGGTCCTAATCATTGCGCCCAGTCTATTGTTTATCGTCATCTCGTTCAACCTTGCAAATTCTTATGCTCGCGTGCTTCAATTCACAAGTGATCCGAGTGTCAATATTCGAATTGTCTCGATCATTATTTTAGGTGTTGTCTTATTTACGGCAGCACATGGTCTATATACCATCACGAAAACTTCCGTATTATACTACCTATTTACTTTTTGGATTGTATTTTTTGAGCTTCTGCAATTCGATGATATCGAATTGCAGAGGTATACTCCCTTTTTCCTTAAGGATGGACATTGGTCATTATCCGGCACAATCGACGTATTTGGTGCCTTTCTCGCCTATGAGACGATTATGTTTATGACTCCATACTTAGAAAAGAATATGAAATGGATATCGTATGCAGCTATCTCTTCCTTTGTTATAGGGACATACTACACCATGTATTGCTTCCTTTCCCAAGGATTGCTCCCTATCGAGCAAATTGAAGATGTACGATTTGTCGTACTGCGCTTGTATGGAGCAACGCGCATCAACGCTCTTGAATACATTACAGATTTGTTGTTCATCACGTTTATTTTTTCAGCCATCCTTACCTCTTCCGTTTATACATGGAGTGCATTGGAAGGCTTCAAAACGCTGCAAAAAAAGGACAGGCATAAAGAAAATTTATTTATTGCAGGGGTCATTATGCTCGCTCTATGCTATGTTCCATTAAATTTTGATGAGTCCAAAAAGCTGTTTAGCATAAGCAATACCATACTTATATGCATCATTATCCTATTCACGTTGCTCTATTTCATTTTGCCTTATAAGAACAAAAAGGCCAATAATAATACAGCGAATTGTGAAAATACCACTGAGCAGGCAGCTCCTACTGCGCCTTCTTCTTCATCATCATCAGAAGGAGTAACACAACTATGAGTCAAATTCGACGATACATACGTTTATTTCTCAAGTTTCTCACCATTATGATGTGTGCTTCTCTGCTGCTCACGGGCTGTCAAACGAAGCGAATTATTAATATGTCTGGCTTTATTCAAACCGTCACTATCGATAAGTCTGATGTACCAAATGAATATTTTTTTGGCATCACTTTCCCTGAACTGAAGCCAGATGGAACAACAAAATCTGTCTACATGGCTTATAAAGCTAGCAACTTCGAAGAAGCTTACGATCATTTCATCTTGCAAACACGTTTTACGCTGCTCGTCGGTCAAACACGCAACATTGTTGTAGGCAAATCATTGGCTGAGGAAGGACTGCTTGTACCTGCAATCACCAATTTGCTGCTGCAGCCTAAGTTCCCTATTACATCCAGACTCATGGTCTATGATGGCGAAGCAAGAGACTTTTTAAAATTGGGCGAAGATATAACCGATTTCAACCTATATAGACTATTAATTAAAATGCAAAGCTTTTACAAAATATCAATATCAACGGTATTTAATTTTGTACGAGATTACATTGAGAACGGCAGTGATCCGTATACCTTTATCGTGAGAATCAAAAGTAAAAGCGCCTCTCTACATGGGTCAGCTGTATTTAGTAAACAAGGCAAATGGGTTGGGACGCTAAATGAGCAGGAGACGACCGATATGCTGATGATGCGAAGTCCTAAATTCCACACGTTTCTTCATCTCGACAAGCAGCAAGGAAATGCACCCATACCCATTACGATGCAAAATGCGCAATCTGAGCGTACCATTAAAGTGCTTGAAACGAAGCCGTTCCCTAAAATTTTGATTACAATGAATATCAAAGGAACGCTAGATACAACGCTCAGTGAACTTACATCAGATCAGACGGTAAAAGAGCCCCAAGTGGAGCAAGCCATAGAACAGCAGTTAACGAAAACGATTCGCAAGCTGCAAGAGTTAAAATCTGACCCTGTTGGGTTTGGTATGTTTGTTCGCAATAAAATGCCTTATGAGGAGTGGGATGACGAAAAATGGCCTGACATGTTTAAACAGGCTGAAATTCAATGCAAAGTGAAGTTTAATTTAGAAAATAAGATATAACAGTGGATTTTTCCAAACTTACTTACGAAAAGAGTGTTCCTGCATTTTGTTGAGAATGTGGTATACTAGTTCCAGTTGCTGGTATCGGACGGATGGTGGCCTTAGAAAGTGGTGAACGCACATGCAGCAATGGAAACTGAATCTAATCATTTTATGGTTCGGAAACTTTCTAGTTATGGCCGGAATGACGATGGTCGTTCCCTTTTTACCCTTGTATTTACAGACCGACATTGGCTTGACTGACCCAAACAGCATAGCGCTATGGGCAGGCATTATCTTTGCGGGCAACTTTGTGACATCCTTTATCGCACAGCCAATTTGGGGGAAATTTGCTGATAAGTACGGTCGCAAAGTCATGCTGCTTCGCTCTGGATTTGGAATGGCTCTTGTTACCGTTCTCATGGGTTTCGCAGCGACACCATTGCACTTGCTGCTGCTGCGCATGCTGAACGGTACCATCTCTGGCTTTAATCCAGCCGCGGTTGCGCTTATCTCAACGACGACGCCGAAGGAAAGAATGGGATTTGCGATGGGCACACTCCAGTCTGGCGGTGTTGCTGGGACGATCCTCGGTCCGCTTATCGGAGGGTTGTTGGCAGACACCATCGGTTATCGTCCTATCTTTTATATTACAGGTGCCCTGCTGTTCTTCGCATCGATGATGGCGATGTTCTTTATTAAAGAGTCGTTTGACAAGCAAAAAGCGATGGAGAAGCCGCAAATCTCTGTAATGGAGGGGTTTAGGAAGCTTAGTAAAATCCCACAGCTAATGTCATTGTTTGCGGTAACTTTTTTACTGCAATTCGCGATGCTCAGCCCCATGTCCCTACTGCCACTATATGTGCAACAGCTTCATGGGACAACAGAGAACTTAGCCTTTATGGCCGGATTCGTTGGCGCCGTTACCGGTTTATCCAATATGATCTGCTCACCGCTGCTAGGCAAATTGAGTGATCGAATTGGAGCAAACAAAGTGCTGACCTTTTCACTAATTGGCGCAGCCTGTACCCTTATTCCACAAGCATTTGTAACGAATGTATGGCAGCTGGTAGCGGTAAGATTTTTGTTCGGTTGCTTTATGGGTGGGCTATTGCCATCTGTAAATGCGCTGATAAATCGCTTCACCCCAGAGGGAATGGAAAGTCGAGCGTTCAGCTTTAATACGAGTACATTGGCCTTGGGCAATGCGGTAGGACCAGTAGTCGGCGGTCTGTTGGCCGGTACGTTTGGTATTGAAGGTATTTTCATCATGTCAGGTATACTGCTGTTCGTAAATATGGGATGGGTTCGTTTCTCTCTGTATGGCAAGGCACGTTCTTCACTCCGTCCGTAATACCAAAATAAGAACGTGAAGGCCACAAGTTGGACGTTAGTTATTTGTATGAAATAAAGTCGCATATAAAAAGGATTGACCGCCGCACCATGGTACAGGGTCAATCCTTTTTTCATTTTATACAGGCAGCAGCCCTAATGCATTAAGAAATACGAGTAGAACGACGAATGGAATGATGTAGCGGATGAGCAGCATGTAGACCGCCAATCCTTTACGCCACCATGCTGGCTCGCTCTCCAACTCCGCTAACAGCTTGTCCTTTGGGAAGCGATAACCGACGAATACAGCAATCAACAGAACACCGATCGGCATTAATACGTTCGATACAGTAAAATCCGCCAGATCGAAGATAGACTTGCCGAACCACTGCACATCTGCCCAAGGTCCAAATGACAAAGCAGACGGGATACCAACGACAAATATAATGCCACCGAACAACCAGCTCAGACGTTTACGTGAGCGAGCGGGATGCTCTGGCTTCGAATAAGCCGCAACAAGAATTTCCAACATGGAGAATGCGGAAGTAAACGTCGCGAACAAAAATAACGCCAAAAACAGCGCAATAAAAATGCCGCCGCCGTACATTTGCTCAAATACAGCTGGAAGTGTAATAAACAATAATCCCGGACCTTCGCTTGGCGTCATCCCCAAAGCGAACAAAGCTGGGAATATTGCCAACCCTGCCATAAATGAAGTTAATACGTTCAATCCTACGACCGATACGGCAGAACGTGTCAATGACTCTTTCTTGCTCAAGTAGGAGCTATAGGTCACCATAACCGACACACCCACACTTAGGCAGAAAAATGATTGTCCGAGTGCATTTAATATCGTTTTCGCATCGATTTGCGCAAAATTCGGTGTTAAGAAATAACGAATCCCTTCTTCCATGCCTGGAAGCGTCAACGAACGAATGATCAATACGATAAATAGGATAAACAAACCCGGCATCAGGATACGACTAGAGCGTTCAATTCCTTTTTTTACACCTTGCCCTACGACAACAATCGTTATGAGCATAAAGCTGAGCTGGGCGAGCAATACCATTTTCCAATCTGCCACGGTCGACTGGAACATTTGCTCATAAGGCACTGCGTTATACAGCAAACCGCCGGTTATACTTTTAACAAAGTAAATGACGATCCAACCGCCGATAACACTATAGTAAGAGAGAAGCAGGAAGCAAGTTCCCATACCCAAGTAACCGATCCAATGCCATTTCGTACGTGGAGCAAGCTTCTTATAAGCAGTTAAAGCCTCTCTCCCTGTACTACGGCCGATAAAGAATTCCCCCATGAGCAAGGGGAATCCAATTAGCAGTGTAAATGCGATAAACATCAGGAAAAAGGCCCCGCCGCCGCTTGTAGCTACCGTATTCGGAAACTTCCAAATGGCGCCTAATCCGATTGCCGATCCTGCTGTTGCTAAAATAAATCCGAGCTTAGATGTCCATTGTTCTTTTTCTACCATCACCAGACAGCCCCCTAGTTCCCAATTCTTAGATGTGGACTGGTCTCATCCGTCACCTTACATGCTTACAAAATGCCATTTACAAATACGACAAGAACGATAATTGGCAGCACATAGCGAAGCATGAATAAATATACTCGTAATCCCGTGCGCCAACCCGGAGCAATATAAGCCCATTCATGTTCAAGGCGCTCTTTCGGGAAACGATAGCCTACGAATAGTGAAATTAAAAATACTCCAATCGGAAGCATTACATTTGAGACGGCAAAATCTGCCCAATCAAATACAAGCTTGTCCCCCCAAATTAAGAGCGGGTGTCCGCTAAATGACAGAGCAGAAGGAACGCCCAATACAAAGATTCCAATTCCAATCCACCAACTGCCCTTCACTCGCTTCTTCGAATCTCCCTTCGCATAAGCAGCGACGACAATCTCTAATAAAGAGAATGCTGACGTTAGCGTTGCGAATAAGAACAGTACGAGGAATATGGCAATAAAAAATTCTCCATAGAGAAGCTGTTCAAACATAGCTGGCAATGTCGCGAATAGTAATCCTGGGCCTTCTACCGGTTCCATCCCTAGTGCAAATAGTGCTGGGAAGATAGCTAGACCTGCCATTAACGATGTCATGACATTCAAGCTTACAACCGACAAGGCTGGCTTGCCCAACTGCTCTTGCTTACCTAAGTAAGAACTGTACGTAACCATGCTTGATCCGCCTACGCTAAGACAGAAGAAGGACTGTCCTAACGCATAAAGTACCGACTCCGAGGTAAGAAGACTAAAGTCTGGCTTCAAAAAGTATTCAATACCTCCAGCCATTCCCGGTAGTGTTAATGAGCGAATAATTAATATGACGAATAGAATAAACAGGCCTGGCATCATAATGCGGCTTGTCTTTTCTATACCGCCCTTTATCCCTTTAACGACAACCAAGATCGTAATCAACATGAACAAGCCTTGTGAAAAGACTGCCACCCATGGATTCGATACCGTCTCGTTAAAAAGCTGACCATAATCAGCCCCAGGCATTAATAACTGCCCCGTTATGCTTTTTATGCTGTAGAGTACAATCCAGCCGCCTACAACACTGTAAAACGACAAGAGTACACTACACAAAATCATGCCGAGATATCCGACATAATGCCACTTCGAATTCGGTGCTAATTCCTTATAAGCAGATACTGCCTCTTTCCCTGTACTTCTTCCGATGATGAATTCCGCTAATAATAACGGCAATCCGATTCCAAAAGTAAATAGCAAAAAAACGAGGAAAAAAGCGCCGCCACCGCTAGTGGCCACTACGTTGGGGAATTTCCATATTGCCCCTAGGCCAATCGCAGAACCGGCTGTCGCCAGAATAAACCCGAGCTTGGAAGTCCATTGTTCGTTTGACTTCATCGTGCTAAGCCTCCATTTTCATATTGCATCATTATAGCACAAGCTGGGCTGGATATTAGAGTGAAAATAATACAAAAGTTGTTTCCGGGTATAATGAAATACCAGAAACAACTTTTGCATCAAGTGTTACGTATGGATTATTTCACGACTGTAACTGCCAGACCGTCATAAGCTGGCATCATCGCGCTTGCAAGCCGCTCATCATGTGCCATAGCATCAATAAATTTGCGCATCGCTTGAACAGAAGGGCCCTGCTTCTCCGGATTCATTGTACGACCCTGAAGAAGCAAATTGTCGACAGCAATAATCGCTCCTGGACGTGCAAGACGAATCGCATATTCTAAGTAATTTGCGTAATTCTCCTTATCCGCATCTATAAAGAAGAAATCAAATTTCTTTTCCTCTTCCTCAAGCTGCTTCAGTGAGTCAAGTGCCTCACCAATCCGGTATTCTACTTGATCACCATATCCAGCTAATGTTAAGTTACGATGTGCAAGCTCAGCGTATTCAGAACGAAGCTCTAATGAAGTGAGCTTTCCCCCAGATGTCAGTCCGCGTAAAATACATAGTCCGCTGTAACCTCCAAGTGCCCCTATTTCTAAGGCATGTTCGGCTCTAGAGGAGAGTGCCAATACGGTCAATAGCCGTCCATAACCTGCAGCAACCGAAATAGAAGGCATGCCCGCTTCTTCTATAGACTGCATAATACTTCTTAATTGCTTATCTTCCCCATAGTGGCTATCAAGATAAGTCTCTACTGTTTGCAAATTTTCATTCGTCATCCTTTTTCACAACCTCCTGTAATTATGATATGATGGAACCCGTATGAACACAAGTTAGACAAGCAGATCGGAGTGAAATAACAGATGGAGCGACCTTGGTCGTTAATCGCAACCTGTCCAATGGGACTTGAAGCGATTGTTGCGAGAGAATTGAAAGATTTAGGTTATGACGATGTAAACGTAGAAAATGGTAAAGTCCATTTCACAGGAGGGCCACTAGACGTATGCCGTACCAATCTATGGCTTCGTACAGCTGATCGTGTCCTCATTAATATGGGACAGTTCCCTGCTCGTACGTTTGAAGAGCTATTCCAAGGAACTAAATCCATCCCTTGGCACAACTGGATTCCCGCTGACGGTGAATTCCCTGTAGAAGGCCGTTCACACAAATCACAGCTATCTAGTGTCCCTGCCTGCCAAGGCATTGTCAAAAAAGCTGTCGTTGAACAAATGAAGGAAAATTACCATATCGATTGGTTCAAAGAAACAGGCGCATATTTCCGTATTGAAGTATCCCTGCTTAATGATATTGCGACCATTACGCTCGATACGACTGGACCCAGCTTACACAAACGCGGCTACCGTAAGTTAGCTGGTAAAGCCCCATTAAAAGAAACGATGGCAGCAGCACTCATTTTGCTTAGCCGTTGGAACCCATCCCGCCCGCTCGTTGATCCTTGCTGTGGCACAGGCACACTTCTCATTGAAGCAGCTATGATTGGATGGAATGTTGCACCAGGTCTTCGCCGTTCATTCCCTTCCGAGCATTGGCCGCTTATTTCCAAGGATGACTGGGAAGATGCACGTGACGAAGCATTCGATGCGGTTAATGATAATATTGAGCTTCAATTGTATGGTTCTGATATTGATCCAGAAGCAATCGAGTTGGCACGAGCAGCAGCAAAAAGTGCTGGATTCGGTAAAGAAATCGAATTTAAAGTCGGCTCACTAAATAGAGTCAAACCTGAAGGCGAGTACGGAATCGTCTTGACAAATCCACCATACGGTGAACGTCTCAGCGAACAAGCGGAAGTAGAAAAATTGATTCGTCAGCTAGGTTTTATGATGAAATCGCTGCCCACATGGTCGATGTTCTGCATAAGCCCAAGCAAGCAGTTCGAACATTATATTGGACGACCAGCAGACAAGCGCAGGAAATTGTTCAACGGTAATATTGAATGTCAATTTTATCAATATTTCGGACCACTGCCTCCTCGCCCGAACAAAGATACATCTACAGAGCTGAGCACACAATAGAGATAGAGACATGACAAGAAACGGATGTGAGTTGCTCATATGTCGAGTAGTAACTTTCGATTCTCCACACTAAAAATGTCACGTTGGATGACGGTAAGCGGTATTGCCTTCATCCTTTTTCTTGGCGTTATGCTGTGGAAATGCATCATATTAAATGAGACGTTGGCGATCCCGAATATGAAGACGGATCGCAGTGATATTTTTGTGACGTTAGGCGCTTTATTCCTGTTGGGAGGCTGGACATGGTGGCTGCCAAGGCATTGGCGGCCCATCACCTTCATCGTGCTGAACGTACTTCTTACTTTACTGCTCTTTTCAGATTTAGTGTATTACCGTTACTTCCAAGACTTTATCTCCGTACCTGTTCTGATGCAGGCTGGACAAGTGAGCGCACTGGGCGGAAGCATCGCATCCCTGATCTATTGGGGAGATATCGTCTATTTCATCGATTGGTTTATTCTTATTCCGTTCCACATCATACAATTCCACTTGATGAAGCAAGAACGAAAGGAAAAGCTGCAATATTCGATTCGAAACAAAAAGAATATTATTTGGATGCGACTCAGCATCGGTACGCTTACGTTAGTAATCGGTTCAATCATGCTGTATATGCCTATCCAAAAAGCAACAAGTACTTGGGCAAAAGGCTTGCTCGCCTCTAACTGGTGGAATCCTGCTGTTTACAATATTACAGGACTGTATGGATTCCATGGTTACGATATTTATCGTTATGCGAAAGAGAACTGGTTCGCAGATAAGTCAATCACAGAGGAAGAGAAGCAGCAGGCTAAAGAATGGTTTGTTAACCATGCTCCTATGTTGAAAGGGCCTAGCTCAACGTTTGGTAAATACAAAGGCAGCAATGTCATCGTGATTCAAGCAGAGGCCTTCGAGAATTTCGTCATTAATCAGACGATTAATGGGCAGGAGATTACACCCAATCTTAATGCACTTCTAAAAGATAGTATGTATATGAATCGCTTCTTCCATCAAACAGGACAAGGTCGAACGTCAGATGCAGATCTTGCGGTTCAAACTAGCTTGCATCCGCTTCCAACTGGCTCAGCATTTATCCGCTATCCGGATCATACCTATGATGCATTACCAGGAGTTCTCAAGGAGAACGGATATGCGACAGGAGCCTTCCATGCTTACGAAGGAAGCTTCTGGAACCGTTATGTCATGTACGAAAATTTCGGTTACGACTATTTTATGAGCAAGAAAGACTACCAAATGGACGAGCCACTTGGATGGTCACTTGGAGATACTTCCTTCTTCCGTCAATCTGTCGAGCGTTTAGCTGCGGAGCAAAAGCAACCATTCTATGCATTTATGATCGGACTAACGAGCCACCATCCATATACAATGCCAGATACATATACTGCGTTGAATGTAGCACCATTCGATAAGACGATTTTCGGAGAATACTTGCGTTCTATTCATTACGTAGACGCAGCGGTTGGATCTTTGATCGAGGATTTGAAAAAGAGAGGGCTATGGGACAACACGATTCTCATGTTCTACGGCGACCATGATAACTCCATCCTTGAACGCGAGCCGTTAGCACAGCTTCTAGGCCATGAGATAAGTGATCTCGATATGCTGGAGATGAAAAATCAAGTTCCTCTCATTGTACACTTGCCAGATGGAGCTGAAGCAGGCGTGTACAATCAAGTAACTGGGCAAATGGATATTGCACCAACCCTGCTGCATTGGCTCGGTATTGACACAACTTCTAAGTTTTATATGGGCAGCAATCTGCAAGCTGAAGGAGAGCGTTTAGTTGTGCTTCGAACAGGTGCAGCCACAAATGGCGATCTATTCTTCGTTCCAGCGGCAGATGGCGTGTTCCAAAACGGAAAGTGCTACGATTACAAGACAAGAGATCTAATCGATGTTGAGCCGTGCAGACCGCTTCATGATGAAGCGAAGTTGCGACTCAAACTGTCTGATCTCGTCATTACACGAAACGTAATTCCGCAACTCCGTCCTGCTCCATAGCAGGAAATGGTGTAAGGGTGTCCCCTAGTCTAATGACGATTGGGGGCACCCTTTATTTGTTGCACAAGCAGCTTATGAACGATGGTTATCCCATTGTTCACTGCCCAGCAGCTTATCCAAACGAACGTGTTCTTCTCCAAGCATTTCTTCAGCCAACTCCACTGCTTGCGGGTTCAAGCTCGCATGCGATTGCGTCACAGATTGGTCTGCGTGTGCCAACGACTGTTGTGCCTGCAAGACAGACTGTTCCGTTGGATGCGTTAATGCTTGAGATACAGCATGGTGAGCTTTCTCAACTGAATTCTGAGCTTGTGAGATCGGATTCTGCGCTTGCAAACTGGAATCGTACCTTTTCACCAATGGTATAGCCTCCTCCGTTCAAGTCATGAATACACGGAATAAATGAAGTAAATATGACTCGACCTTTCGTCGTTCGTATTACCATCTTCATCTTGTGCAGAACGGGATATTTATATCCATATGGCATTGTTGGTATTATTGCTGAATGCTGAACGCATTTTAAAAAAGTATCACGTCCGACTTAACGATTGTTTTCTTTTTCGCTAACCTTTATTTTGAGCAGCATAACGGTATCATTCGATTGAATCATTTCTTGAACAGCTTCTGGATGGGTCCCTTCATATCCTGATCTGATACTGCCTTTGTTCATACGGAAGGAACCAATAAGAGCCGTTTCTCCCGACTGTAAGGAGACTCCCTCTTCACCCATTGTATATTCCCATCCTGTCCGTCCTAATTCCGATTTGTCACCGATAAATTGATCGATTGCTACCATTCCAGCGCTGCTGCTTTCTGTATAAAGCTTGATCATGTCTTTATTATTGGCTCCATATATCCAAGCAAGTCCGACTCTTCCCTCATAGGTTTCATGGGGAGATCGACCATAAGAAAGTGCAGCGATGGGCTCGTCGATCTTTTTCCCTTTCTTATATCCTTCCACCCAAATATCCACCCAACTGCGGTCAGCGCGATGAAGTTTCAATTTGTAATTCCCAACTTTCCCAATCCCCAATTCCTTAAATGTAGCAGCATAGGAGTCATCAGCATGAATAACAGCAATCTCATTCTTATCTTCAGTATCCCCCTCAAACAGACTGCATCCACTTAGCAGCATGATTATAGCGAACAAGACTAACATTTTAAATCGTACGGAGCCTCCAACTGTTTTCAAAACGCTCATCTCCTCTTCCCCAGCTTAAACAAGTGTTTTACGAATTGGATAAATCCATTGTTATTTGCAAAGTAGACCATGTTCTAACTCGACTCCCATTGTAACACTTTACCATTTTATGAATCACCTTTATTTCTTTCTCATTGCAAAACCAACTAAACAAAAAACGAGCCAGTAAGGGTTGAACCCTATACTAACTCGTTTGTCCGATTCCTATTATGTTCCATATACTAAGCCACTTTATTTCACGTATTGCTTTGCCTTCTCGACTGCCTCTTCTTCCGTAGCTCCAGTAATATAACGACCATTAATATAAATGAAGACGCGCTTCTGGCAAGGGCCGCAATATGATTTGCATCCCACTTTTACTTCTGCCGCAGGATCGAGCGTTTTTACTTTTGGCAAAAAAGTTTTCATTTTAATATGACGGCATTTATCACAGATACGAATATCATTATTAGACATAGTAGTCACTCCGATTGTTCCCTATATTGTTCAATAAGACAGACAACCTATATTGTACGAGAACATCTTCAATGACGCAACCATACTTATCATTGCAAATGCTTAGGATCGTCATATTGCTGCGCTTTTTTGGTGAACCACGGAATGACAATCATAGTAAATGCAATATCATCGATCGGAATGAATGGCATGAAATCCGGAAGAATCCAATACAAAACGACAGCACCGACGAAAAATAATTTGAGTTTAAAGGGAACTTTGCGTGAAGTCAGCATCTGTGGAGCAGCTCGAAACAAACTCCATAGACGCCCATATGTGCGCGTACTACGTGCCATCGTATACACCTCCTGGTTAGTAATCCTAGTGTATACCGAAGCATTCGTCACATGCAAATGGAATGCTAATCTGGCAACAGCGCTTCCTTCAAAATGGCACACACTTCGTGATAAATACTGCCGAACTGGGATAATGGAAGTGGATTTATACCATATCCAACCTCAATCGTAAACGCTGGCTTGCGATATTGCTGAATAAACCAATCTTTGAAGCCCGCATCGCTTCCTGTCAGCTTCACTGCTCGATATCCACTTACTCGAGCCAGCCTTTTGGCCCAAACTTCTGCCTCTGGCGGCTCATAATCTCGATAATTCCAATAGATTTCTCTTCCTTGTGAATGAAAGCTTAACGCCATCGCAAATTGCTTCTCTTCCGCCATTCGATACAAGGCGAATGCCTCTGGTTCTGTCAATGGAGCTTCTCCACTGTAGTTCATGGCAGATGGCTCATATACGCCTCTACGCACTTGCTCTTCCTCCCAATGAGCAGGAAACTGATCATTTAAATCTACGCCTCGTATATTCGATTTCCAGCGATCGAATCTGCGATCTTCCTCATTCCATTCTACTAAACTATGCTCCCATGAGTGCTGTCCACTTACCCCTTCTTGTACAAGCTCTACACCATCCGGATTTACCATAGGCACGAACCAGATTGATGTGTGTTCACTAGCAAGTCTAGCATCCCATTTCCCCCAACGTAAGCCTGATTGCAAATAACGAGCATAGTCTTCCACAAACTGCATTAGCAGTGAAGAAGTAAGCCATTCATTTGCATGAACAGCACCATTTACATGAATACGTCGCGGACCTTCTCCTATCCGGATTGCGTATATGTCCTTGCCTAATACACTCTTTCCAATTGACTCCACGTGTACAATACTAGGAAAAGCACGCTGTACATACCTTACATCTTGCTCCAACTCATACGGTCCGTATTCTGCGCTAGCCCTCCAATCTGAAGGTTGAACTGCGTAATCTAATGATATGCACTGTCCAGGAACAAGCTCGCATTGCTGAATGGATTCGTTCGCGTCCTTAAGCAACTGTTCCGATATGCCAAGCTTCCATGAGATCGATTCCCATGACTCATAAGCCTGCACGGTGTATATGGAGGCGGGGCGCTCAGGGATGAACAAATGCTGCCCAGGCATTAAATAAGGGCTGACATTCACAGTGGGATTAGCCGCTAACAATGCTTCCAGCGTAATTCCACAGCGCAGACAGATGCGCAAAGGCGTGTCTCCTTTGCGTACCTTATAGAGGGTGCTCATAAGACGCGTCTCCCTTCTGCATCTATGTTCTTAGTAGTAATCTTTATGCCTATAAAGGCTTGCACCATCACTGTAATTGCCGTTAATCATCCACTTGTGAAAGGAATGTGCATGTACATACCAACAACAAGGCGCTTAGCCTCTTTTCCCGCAAGCTAGCAGGAACGTCCAATTCACTGTCGTTTGTTCTACATAAGATATAAGAAAGAAGCGCGACTTTAATGGGAGGACCTGCCATGTACGTGTATCAATTAAATACACATGTCGCCCTTGGTGACGACCGGGCCTATTGGGCAGATTTACAGCTGCTGAATCAATCCAATGAGCCAGTGGAAACGCATATTCAATTGTATAACCTTGACATTGCAGCTGGTCCATCCAAAGCAAATGTCTATTACCAGCACATCATTGTGCTGCAGCCCTTCGCAACAGAGGGCTCTTGCTTCAACTTACTGAATACACCAATAACCGGGGATTGTATAGGAGTAAAAATTACAACCGATAGTGAACAGCCAAACACGATATTTGCCACAGTTATTTTGAAAAACAAGCTAGCTACCATAAAGAAAGCTCATCATATCCCTCTGCACGGGCGATTTCCGAAATATGCTTATATTGCAAACAGCGGCGATGATACGGTTCTTATTATTGACCGGTATACGCATCAAATCGTCGGAAGCCCCATTCAACTCCCTCAAAATGCTGTTCCCTTAGATATCGTTGCCTCCAAATACAGCGCATTCGTATATACGTCAAATAGCGGGACAGATAATGGCTCCACTATATATACACGCGGCAATCAATTGTGGCCCCTTACGCTAGAACTTGGTCTTGAACCGATAGCAATCGAGACGGACGAGCCATACGGGCTTCGTGTGTTTGCTATTAACAACAACTCTCCCACGAGTACCGTTACCGTATTCAACATCGTTAGCGGACATACCGCCACGATCCCTGTAGGCGATAATGCAGTTGCCATTAGCTTCAATGAAACACATAACCGTTTGTATGTGGCCAATCAAGATGAAGGCACGATATCCGTTATTGATGCAGCAAGCTACTCCATGATTGCAACCATCCCGCTATTACCGGGCACCCCTAACAACAGTGCTCCTATCGATCTCGTTTGCAGTCCAGATGGCCGATATGTATATATTGCAGCTAAAGGCTTACCTGGTGAAATACAAGTCGTTGAAACGGAGACGAATACGCTGCTTAGCCCCATCATGCTAGATAATTCGTCCGAATCATCTACCTATATGCCTAGACGTTTAAGCATTTCATATGATAGCGCCATCTTATACGTGGCTATGTCCAATTACAACGGAGTCGTTAGTTTGAATGTCAAAAGCCCAGCTTCCCCCCGCTTATTCCCTGATATTATCGTGCCAAGCGGTCCACCTGAAGATATTTGCGTCACTCCTGATGGCTGGGAAGTATATATTGTGAGCAGCTGGGGTTTTGAAAGTACGGTGCTCATTTGGAACCGACGTACAAATGAATTCCAACCGCTCCCCCTGCCTACTGGATTTCAGCCCATAAGAGTCGCTTTCTCACACATTATCGTCTAGCACGAATGATACAGCTTAGTGAATATGATACAAAACGCATAAATGAGGCATGCATCGTGCTAAGACCCTATCTGAACGTTCTAGAAGCAACAAGAGGAGGTATGAGCGTGGATCATTCTTATCGAGTCTTGACCTCCCGTCTACTGCTGCGTCCCTTGACGGAACATGATCTCGAGATTGTGCTCAGATGGCGCCGTCACGACCATATACGGAAATGGTTCCAAGATGACCTTACCATCGAGCCCAAGCAGCAGCTTACATGGTATGAACGTTACCGTCAGCGCGAGGATGATATGATGTTCGTTGCCGTCGTGTTGAACGAAAATAAACCTATTGGGGCTGGGTCTTTGTATCGCATAAATAAACTTTCTCGAACAGCCGAATTCGGCCGCGTCTTCATCGGAGAGGCCGATGCTCAAGGCATGGGCTACGGGGAAGAAATCGTAAGAGGCATAACGGATTTCGGGGTCGAGATGCTCTCCCTGCGATGGGTTGAATTATTCGTCAAAATTACAAATACAAATGCGATTCGTACGTATACGAATTGCGGCTACGTTCATGATCGAAAATATCGACCATCGAACAGCAGAGATCTTGGCTCCATCGTTCGTATGATTCGAACTGCACCACCGCGCTGGAAAGGGGAACGTTAAGTTGTAATACTCGCCATTGCACAACAAAAGAAGAGACTTCTAGGTACTCACTCACCTAGAAGTCTCTTCTTTACATACACATGAACGGGTTCCATTAATAAAAGTTCGGCACTTGCCAAACGACAGGAATGGATTCCAGTTGGTCGCCAAGCCATTGCTTCGCAATATACTGGAACATACTCGGATCGCCGCTGCAGAACATTTGGTGAATCGGCTGGTCTTCCTCATGAGCCAGTTGTCCCTTATCGTGAAGAATGGTACTTATTTCTCTTGCTGTCTCTTCTGCTGAATTAATAAGCTGTATATGAGAACCTATCACTTCTTGGACTGGATCTGATAGAAATGGATAATGCGTACAGCCTAATATGAGCGTATCAATTGGCGTTGACTTCAACGGCTCAATAGAATCAGCTACAATTCTGTACGTGCTGGAATCTCGGAACATCCCTTTCTCTACTAGCGGCACCAGTAATGGGCAAGCCAAGCTGTAGACTTTCACATGAGGAGATAACCGCTTAAGAGCCGATTCATAGGCCGCACTGCGGATCGTCCCATCTGTTCCAATCACACCGATATGGCCGGATTGCGAAGCCGATATTGCTGCTCTTGCTCCGGGATGAATCACACCTACAACAGGAACTGTCGTATAGGATCTTACTTCTTCCAAGGCAACAGCTGTCGCGGTATTACAGGCTATAACGATCATTTTTGGATCGAATTGTGCTAAGTAGTCGACAATTTGTCGGGTGAATAACCGTACCTCGTCTGCTGCGCGAGGCCCATAAGGTGTACGGGCAGTGTCACCAAAATAAATAATCTTTTCCCTCGGGAGCTGTCTCATAACTTCTTTAACAACGGTTAACCCGCCAACCCCCGAATCAAACATTGCGATAGCTTGCTGCACGAATACACCGCTTCCTTCATTTCTTGTTTGACTGACTTATGCTAGAACTTCCGCGTGTGTTTATGCGGATGGTATGGTACACCATATGTACAGTCCTTGAAAAACGTACCTTGATCTTAACTGATACCGAGACAAGGTTCAAGTCGAGCGCCATCCCAAATAAATAGCCTTGACATCAGCGTTAGCCGACATCAAAGCTATTTGTATCCAACACTTGTTATGAAATTTATTTATTGGACTCGCAAGTGCTGCCGCTCTCACACTCTTCTTCACCGCATGGAGGCTCATCTGCTTCGTTATCGACAGAAATCTCTTCGGCTACGGAAGATACTTGGAGTCTGGATTGCTTCCATTCCGAAATCGACTGCTTCACTTCGCCAATCCGATTTTTGGAAGCCTCAATAAATTCGCTCGTCGATTCACCAACTTGCTTAGCAATCGTTTGTGTGCGCTCTCCAACCTGTTTTGCGCCTTCCGCAATATCTTCTCTTAACTCACGCCCAGACTTTGGCGCAAACAATAAAGCGGATACGGCTCCTACAACTGTACCAATAATCGTTCCAATCCAAAATGGCTTTGTGCCCTTTGCCATATTCAACGTCCTCCTCGCTGTTGTCTCCGTCATTCATCCCGACAAGCATATGTTCAACGATCCGGTTGTTATTGCTTGACTGCTGCATCAGTCTCATCTGGCGTTCGCGCAGACTTAGTTGGCGGCGAACGGCGAGCCGCCACACTGGCATACAACCCAGTGGCGGTATCTATCCAGCGCAGCAAATCATGGATTCGATGTTGTTGGACTTCATAGGCGCTATCTAACGTATTCATCGTACGTGTAATCCAGCCGTCCACCTGTTCATGGACATGATTGACCGAGCCGCGTATGCGTGAAGATGTATCGCTCCATGCGGCACTTTCTTGGCTTACTCGCTCTACTGTATCAAGTAGATGCTGCCCTCGCTCGGTAATCGATCTCCCTTGCTGAATCAGCTGCAGCGTCTCTTTATGCAGCTCAACGAGCATGTGCTCTGTACGATGCATGAACTTCATCAGACGGTCCAGCAATAGCAAAGCGGCGGCGGCTGTAATAACGGAGAACAGCAGCACGATAGCAATGATCCAATCCATCGAATCCCTCCTTAACAACGGTCTTGACGGGCGAATGCCCATGTCATAGTGACAGTATAAGAAGGTTGGGCTTGACTTGACACAAGGGAACGAAAAAATATTTTCCGGTGTAGAAAAGGTGTGCTATTGGCAGATTGTCCATGTAGACTATCTATACAGCGGTGAGAGATGGTTAGCAACAATAAGGAATGTTGAAGAATATACAGGGATGTGGCGCAGCGAAGAACATATACAGTAATTGGAGTAGAACAGGATCACATTACCTTACATTTGATTATCAAACGGGTAGATGTATGAAAAAATGCTGATGGCAAGCAAAAAACTAACAACGAGTGCCTTGGCATAACTAGTCATTTTGTATGGCATATACTTAATCCCTAAAGCAGCGATCCCCCATATGACTCCGAGGCTTAACGTTTTCGCTATATAGTTGCCATATAAAAAGCCGCCAATCACAAGATACGCTAAAGATACTAAGCAAACACCAACAAAACTGAAAATTAAGACAGCGATGAAAATCTCTATGAGTTTATTCACTTGGACCTCCATTAGTACTTTAGTACTTATAATCACATAACACCATAATATACCACCAAAGCAAATGACAACAATACTTGGTTATTTAAGAATACATAAAGACTGATAGAGTTGTACGCTTTCTATCTGTATATCCATCTAATCTATTGCAAATACCCATCGCCAAATGGATACTGAAATAAGTAAATACTAATCACACTCAGCAATATGATAATTAGAGCTTTGGCAACGTTGTTTAAATTAAAGGGAGCAGCCTTAGCATACAAAGCTACAATAGCCCACACAACTACTATTCCTAATATCTTTGCAACGATGGAGTCGAACCAATAACCTGAAATTAGAAGTAGGGCTACCGATCCTAGGCTGACCCCAACGATACCAAAGGCTACTGCAACAATGCCAAACTCTATTATTTTTCTCATTCAGCTCTCCAAGATAACTTTCTCATTCACATTCGTATTCTTTCTTCTAATGCACAGAAAAAACCTGCCTACACCCATAATGTATGGATAGCTGACAGGTTTCGGATTAAATATTGTTATATCATGCATGTTCAAATGACAATAGTTCACGCGCGTAGCGATATCATGGCCACAATCATGATTAGCCTACAATGATGCTATAGTGTTCCCCTTACAACATTGCCTTGGAACACGACAGCCTTACGCGCTGGTCTTCTGGCCACCACTTCAGCCGAACAGCTTGCCTCAAAGAAGATCATGTCCGCTTTGTCTCCTACCAGCGGCCATAGGCGGTTGCCCTGCTCATCCAGCGTCTTGCGCCCACCTGTAATAAAGGTCAACGCTCCTGTGAGAGAACGCTCATCAATCCAACGATAACGCTCTGCAAGCAAAGTTGCTTTCTCTAACACATCGCCTGTTCCAAATGGAGCCCATGAATCATAGAAGCCGTCACATCCGAGAGCAACGGTAATTCCCTTTTCATGCATTTGCGGTACTGGGATAGGGCGGCTGCTGGCAACAGTCGTCATAATCGAGACACCGAGCGCTGCAAAACGATCAATCATATCGTTCACCTGTATTTGTGGCGCATCCCCTAACGCAAATGCATGGCTAATCGCCATTCGGTTATGCCATCCCGCTTCCTCCGTCAAGTCAGCAATGCGCTTCATCGTATGCAAGCCTAGCGTAGATGCATCATGCAAATGGATATCCACATCTGCATTCGCCTCTACTGCAATGTCCATCATTAGCCCCAGCGACTTCTCAATGTCACCGTCTACGCCGCCTGGATCTAGGCCCCCAACATGAGTGGCGCCTTCCCTCATCGCCTGCCTCATCAATGCTCCCGCATCGGAACGCAGCAAGCCATGCTGCGGGAATGCGACGATTTCTGCCGTCATGCGATCACTGTACGTATCCAATGCCCGGCGAACGCCTTCGAGATTTTTCAACCCAACATGCGGATCAATATTAACGTGAGTACGAATATGTGTCGCACCGAATGAAGAAATAAGCTCCAGCATCGCTTCTGCTCGTGTTTGAATCGAGTCCAACAGCAAGATGGATTCCTTTGCTTCCATATCCAAACGCTCAATCAAATTTTTGACTGGCTTGCATGATTTCCATCCGTAACCGAGATAAGTCTTGTCCAGGTGGTTATGATTTTCTTGAAAAGATGGCAAGGCCAATTTTCCATTCGCATCATGCCTCTGAAATTCTGTCTCCAACTGACGATCAGCGGGTACAATTTGCTGGATTACTCCATTTTCGATGAAAAGATGAACAGGTTCCGACAAGGTGTGAAATACACCATCTTCATCTTCTTGGAAGCCACTGTCTAAACGAACGTTTGTTATCCAATATGCGCTCATTGCTGTATCAGCCTTTCTGTATGCAAGATCGTGAAAATGACTCTATCTATGAGATTAGCACATCTTGGAACGTTAGAAACATACGGATATCATATTACGATCATATCAATAAACGTATATACCAATCCTAAATAAATGCGAATATAAGCCAATGAAGCACCCTATCCTCGGAAGGATGTATCATTACTTTACATAGACGCACAAGCACATTGAAATACATCGGATTGCAACATAAAAAGACCAGCCATCAGGCCGGTCTCATTTCTAATTCACATGTTGAAAGGGGTACAGGATGATTGCATGGATCCAAAAAGTATCTAATCCCCCTTGTACATCCCATCAGTCATCCAGCTTATTAGCTATCTGACGAAGACTGCCTGTTACGTATCCGATACGTACATCTACTGCCCTGCTTCGCTAAACATTCAAGCCGTTCTACATCAGCTCCAAGCAATTCTCGGAACAGCTCCAATTCACAATGACAAGGATATTCATACGCTTGTGCAACTTGGGCAATTGGACAATTATATTCATGCAGCAGCCATTCCTCATCAGACAACTGCTCTGTTTCTACCATATATCCGCCTGCATCCTGAATGCTGCTCAGCTGTTGAACACGCTCACTGAACGTCTTCCCTATCATAGAAGATTCATATTTACGCTTTAAAGAACGACGTCGACCTTCAAATAGCTGTTGAACACTATTATCCGTACCGCTATCATTTCCTTCTACTTCATGCAGCAAATCCAATAGCAGCTGATGGTATTGCTTCGGAAACTGCTCATCGCCTTGTGCAGAGATGCGGTATAACTGCAATGGTCGACCCATAGGCTGCTTGACCTGCTCGGTTTCCAGCACATTCTCTTCGATCCCTTGATGAAGATGGCGTCTAACACCCATCTCAGTTAATCCCAAACGCTCTGCAAGCTGAGCCGCAGACATTGGGCCGTTTCTCTTAAGCAGCATGAGCAGCAAATTACGAGTTGACGGTTTCTGTTGCGCTCGATTCACTGGCATTCACCTTTTTAACGGTCATTTAGTACCGTCATTGTAACGCATATCATACATCTTGTAAATTCAATGACATTCTACGCCTTTACGAATTAAACTTGCAGTGCAGGCAATTCCTTCTGTAAGAAACGATGTACACTTTCGCTGAATTGACGCATCGTAACATCCAAATTTTTAAATAACGGATGCACACCTTCACGCTTCCACTTCTCATAATCCTGAACAAGAGGTCTACGCAAAGCTACTAATTGAATCAAGACTTGATGCAATTCTTCATCCATTGCTCCCGCTTCAGCAATAATATCTACAATATCTTCATAACTGCTGGCATCACGCAAAATAAAGCCGTCAATTAATAGCGAGCCGACATCCGTAACAATCTCAATGGCAATATGCAAAGCTCGTTCTTGGGCCAAATGATCTACAATCGAACCGCTCCAATTTGATGTTAAGCTGCCTACTGCCTGTTCTAGCAATTGGGCTTGATCCAAACGATTATCAATCTGTTGACGATTTACGTAATACATAGCACAGCCCCCATACGAGTCATAGTGGATCAAAAAGAGGCTTTCAGCAAATGAAAGCCCTTTCTGCCTCTAATTATTATTTAACCACACTTGGGGATTTACTGTCATCCTTATCCTTTAGACGAATTCATTATTGTTGTTATTTGCGTCGAGACTTATTAACGCGTGTTCGAGTATTCCTCTTCGTTCGTGATTGTTTCCTACCAGATCGCACAGTTACACGCCTATTTGAAGCAGCTTGTCGCTTCGTAGAGTGAGCATTTTCCAAGGATGACCCTGGTGCTGTCGCGCTCTTGCCTGTCTGTTCAGCTTGATGCCCCACCTTTTGCTTCGTCGATTGTTCGTCTACGCGGAGCTCCTCTTGCCATGTTATCTGATCTTTTTTATTCTGTACTTTTCGCAAATCTATATCCACTTCAAATGGCCGCTCAGCTTCCACCGCATGCTTCTTTACTGCCTGTCGCTGTTCCGTGACCGATTGTGGTTCCTCTAGCTCACGGTGTGACCACTCTCTTAGTTCTCTTTCTTGAATGGGACTTTTGATGACGAGCAAATGCAGCATGAGCTGATAAGCTACATTCATCTGCGACTGCCTTAATCGACGAAGCTCCACTTCATCATAAAGACATTGATACTCTGGAAAATAGAAGTACTCCATTCGCAGCAGCCGCAAATCCATGCTTTCTTCTGATGTAATCTCTCCATTCGATAGAAGCAAAGACCAATTTTCACTAAGTGGATGGATAAAGTCCTCTTCATCTAGCATCGAATTCGAATACGGGGACCAATGACGAGCAGAATGTTCATTAAATAAATGCAGATAATGAGGATGAGTAAGATGCGAGCTTACATGTGCATAGGGTACGACAAGGCAAACGAGTGCCCTATCTTGGCTTACCCGATAGATTTCACGCATGATATATGTCAGATCATTCACATATTGGAGCAAATGTGATGCCATTACAAACTGTACATGATTCGAGGGAAACGGAACTCCATCGTTCAGATCATGAACGAGGTCAACATCTGCATATGGATGCTTATCAATGCCTATGCAATGAGAATGCTTATTCCGTCCACAGCCCAAGTCTATCCTCACCGGTCTTCACATCCTTCAATCGCAGCTATAAATTTAGTACAGTCTATTCGCTGCACATAAGACCAGTTTGTACAGCCGCCTTGTAGCCCGTATTTTTCCGCGAACAACCTTGCCCGCTTTCTACTTATAGGCTCATTTGTCGGAATCCTTTTTATTGTCATCCTTTTTGAGAACAGACATGATTTGCTTAATACGATCTGGGAGAGGAAGTCCAAGGCGTCCATAGTTCTCTGTAATACTTAACAGCTCATTCACCATATAAAAGCAAATAGCTCCATCTCTAAACCCTTTCGTGCCAAAAAGCAAATCCATATGATACGCCATCCCGATAATGAGCAGCATGAGCGCTTTTTTGGCCAGACCCCAGAATCCAGCATTACTGCTTAATCCTTTTCCCTCTCGAATAGAAGCTGCAAGACCGGACAAATAGTCAATCACAATCATTAGCATAAATAGTGTAATTAACGGATCCCACGTACCAAACAAAAAGGTAAGAATCCCGCCCGTTACACCCGCGAACATGTTCAATGCCAATTGGTTCATCCCTGTTCCTCCTTATCCTTTAAGGGATGATATATTGTATTCGACTTGTCCAGTGCTGGCACGGCAGGACGACTATGAGTTAAAGCTTGTACACCTGATATTTTCTTAGTAAAAATACATAGCCAAAAAACCTATCCCCTGTTCGACATAAAGGAATAGGCTGTTTCAATTCTTATAGGCTTATCAAATATTGTTCTTTATTGATTAGTCTCTACTTATTCTTAGTTTCTCGGTCTTGTAACTGTTCCTCAAGCCGCTTCTTATCCTCCAAATACAGCTTATGACTTTCTTCCTCGGCTCGTTTCTGTTCCTCCTCGCTTAATTGCGGCTTGTTCCACATGGATGGCCTAGCGTTCTTAACAGCCTGTTGTATCCTTTGTTCAAAAGACTCCATACTCATTCCTTCTAAAGATCCTTGAAAATGCTTAACGCCACCGTATTTATCCGCATCATAGACGACTTCATTATCGTCATCTATTGCAAATATCCCTTGATAATATCCGACGACAGCATACGCTTCTTCTGTAATGGGACCATCATATTTGTTTAAGAAAAGTACACTCTTTGTGTGCGGAGCCGAGTTAAGACTGCCTATGTCAATAATTTTAATGGTTTGACCTGCTAACTTTGGATCTCCCTCTAACACTTTATTAATCTTGATGTCGTTAAGCTCAAAATTCGCCCCTGAAACGTTAACGCGTTCCGTTTTATTCGTCCATTCAGCTTCTACAATATATTCAGCATCATAGGCAAGCTCTTCAAGCGCCATATAATGAGTAGCCACCGAAACCATACCGTAAAATGGTTGCTCTACTTCTTTTGGGGCTGTGCTATGTTTTTGACCACACGCAGACATGGTTGCAACGATTAATACAAATAAGATAAAGGTCAAGAATTGATTTTTCATCTAATATCCTGCTCCTTGTCTGTAGATAAAGACTATAAACTAGTTCATATCATTTCATTGCAGTTCAAATGAACATGAAAACCACTCTAACTGTTAAAACTAAATAAAGGCATCTTTACAGAATGACCGAGTCGATTGTTCACCAACGTCATTTGCAAGATGCCTTCTTTATTTTCAAGTAGCGTTCACTCGAAAATAATCGCTACTTGGCGCTATGCATTCTTATATTATCTTCCCGCACTATTTACGAAAGAAGTTCGGCAAGTACTCTCGGTTCGCTTCCAACATCTCATCCAACAGCTTCTTCGCTACTTCAATCGAAGGAACGAGCGGATGATGAACAAGTGCTTGTAATGCAATGCCGCGATCCCCCGTAATCGCAGCTTCAATCGTCAGCTGCTCATACACCTTCACCGCATGCATCAAGCCTTTTACATGCTCAGGCACATTGCGTGGAGGAAGAGCGATTGGCCCTTGTGCCGTAACGACACAGTTCACCTCGATACTAGCATCAGCTGGCAGGAAGTCATAGATGTTACCGTTCGCAACGTTCAACGTCTGAATATCTTTGCGATCGTTGTAGATCGAGGTCATTAGATTTACCGCTGCTTCGGAGTAATAAGCGCCACCGCGCTGTTCCAACTGCTTTGGCTTCTCACGCAAGCTCGGATCTTTGTACAACTCGAACAACTCTTCTTCTACGCGGCTTACGACGTCGGCACGAGTACCGTTCTTCTCCATCGCTTCCTTCATCTCGTTGAACATATAATCCGTCATATAGAAATATTTCAGATAATAGGTCGGAATGCCACCAAGCGACTTCAAGAAGTCGGCATCCCAGCCTACAGTTGGCACGTTCTTCGCCGTGTATGCCATACCGCCGGACAAGATTTCAGGCAGCTTCTCTTCGCCTTTAACTTGGCAAGAAGTAACCCAATGAAGGTGATTGATGCCCACGAACTCTGGCAATACGTCTTTCTCGGACACTTCATATTGCGCAGCTAGGAACTTTTGCACATTGATTGGAGAGTTGCAAAGACCAATCGAGCGAACACGGCTGTACTTTGCCACCGCCTCTGTTACGATACCTGCAGGATTTGTAAAGTTCAGCATCCACGCATTTGGCGCAAGCTCTTCAATATCGCGGCAAATATCCAAAATGATAGGAACGGTACGAAGCGCTTTGAACATCCCACCTGGACCTGTCGTCTCTTGACCGATTACGCCGTGTGTGATCGGAATATGCTCGTCTCTCTTGCGAGCTTCAAGCAATCCGACGCGCATTTGCGTAGATACGAAGTCAGCGCCTTCAATAGCTTGACGACGATCAAGCGTAAGATGAACCTCAATCGGAAGTCCGGATTCCTCCACCATGCGTTTGGCCAAGTTTCCTACGATATCTAGCTTGTGCTTGCCTTGCTCAATATCTACAAGCCATAATTCACGAATCGGCATTTGATCGTAATTGCGAATAAACCCTTCTACGATCTCCGGTGTATAAGATGAACCTCCACCAATAACTGCAATCTTCAACCCAGAACGTTGTGTCATCCAGCTCTCCTCCTCATTATGTACACTAGGATATCAATTCAAATGTTAACGACTTCATACGAGTTTCTAATTCTTCGTTTAACGTTATTCCATCGCATTCCATGGCACTCATAACAGCCCCTGCTACTGGATCTGCCGTCAATCTAACACAGTTTGCATTCGGTGCATGTTGAGCTACAACTCGCTCAATCGCATCTGTCAAATACGCGCCGCTTCCTTTATTTAATACACTGCCAATATATACGATATCGAATTTATCTTCTGTCATATTCAACCGGCGAATTAGCGTGGCAACAGCATTACCCAGCTCCTCACCTTCTGTTGTCAAAATATCAATGGCCACTTGATCACCCGCTTGTGCTGCCTCAAACAAAGTCTTCGCCAAGTCAAGTGGTATGGAGCGCTTCTTATCTAGAACTTCATTAAACAATTGCTCCGCACTGCTCATATTCATATGTCGGAGCACAATATCTGTAAGCGCTGTCTTAGGACCACGTCCATCCCACGCACGCATTACTGAACGGAATGCTAGCATAGCCAAGCTTGATCCCGCTCCATATCCATCCCCGAACTTGTAGCCAAATCCACCATATTGCAGTTCATCTCCTGCACGATTACGAGCAGCGCTGTTGAATCCCGTTCCACAAATGATGACTGCGCCATGCGCTTGATTCGTACCTGCACGCATACCAATCATCGTATCGCATGTAATAGAATGTCGTGGGAAGCCCAGACCCGCTATCATCGGACGCAAAATTTCATAATCCGCTTCACGATCCGCTCCAGCCAGACCAAAGTAGGCGTAATTTACTTGTTCACGCGTAACTCCCGCTTCCTGCAAAGCACCTTCACATGCTTGACGAATATTACTTTCTGCCACTTGGCGGTTGACCTGATGATTACCGTTGCCTGCATGCCCCTTGCCGAGCACTTGGCCGTTATGATCGGTGATGACGGCATGTGTCTTGCTTCCGCCTGCGTCTACACCCAAGTAAATGCCCATCGTTCTCTCTCCTGTCACACCTAGAGTTAGTAATGATTCGCTCCATATCTATCCTAACGATACACCTTTACAAACTGCCAAACTACTACTATACCGTTAATGATTGATACTATCTTACTGTCTCTATAAAAGTAGGAACGCCTTCATAATGCTGTCTCACATCACTCGGCGAGGTTCCAATATGCTGCTTGAACAATCGATTGAAGTTGGACAAGTTACGAAACCCGCATCGTTCAGCAATATCAATAACTTTTAGCTCCGATGATTCTAGCAAGTGAACCGCTTGCGTCAATCTAAGCTGAATCAAATAATCCATGGGTGACGTACCTACAGTTTGTTGGAATAAAGCACTAAAGCGTGATGGGCTTAGATGAACGAGATCCGCCAGTTCACCTAGCGTCCAAGGGTAAGCCATATTTATTTCCATCGTATGAATAATTTCTTTTATTGCATTCATACCTCTGTGCTTCACCGGCGCAAGCGGAACTTCAGATAGTGCTAAATGACGATTGGCAAGTGCGAGAAACTGCAGTAAATACGCGCGGGCGAGGGTCAACGCGGAAGGTCGTTCATGCTTCATTTCATCCATTATCGCTCTAAAAAGATGAATTAAATCTGCGGACACCCGCTGCTCACCCCCAACAAGCGGAGAGAACGAAACTCCCATTTCACGGAACGGACGCAAGATGTCTGGGTCATATTTAAGGTCAACTGCTAATAAAGAAGGTTCAAATAAAATAACGTCCATCACGAGCTGTTCCTGTTCGAATGCACGATGAACATCATTTCCATTTATTATAATCAAATCGCCTTGCTTAAAAGGCACCTTGATACCATTAATCAAGTAATAGCCGAAACCATGACGAATATAATTCATCTCCATGGCGACATGCCAATGAAGCCGCTGGAATCCAGGGCTTACTCCTTCTGTCGTCGTTGCCATTAGCGGGAATGAAGGGTTATCGAATTGGATTTTATCTCGTTCTATCATATGGGGTCTTACCATCCAACAGCCGCTCCTTTCAAGCATATCCTATGTCACGATTTCGATATAAATACGACTTATCCTTTTTTATAAGCCAACTTTCTTTCACCATAAACAAAAGTAATACCATGTAACAGATGATAACGAAACTATTTATACCGCAAATCCAGATGGGAATCAATCCATATCTCGAGTCGTTTATATTAATTCTTACTAAAAAGTGCATCCAACTAGGCAAATTGTAATTATGAAAATAGAGTTTTTCTGTATACTGTGCATAAGCTATCTCCTGTCGAAAACTCCAAAAAAAAGACAGCCTCTCAGCCGCCCCTCCCTTGTTAATGAATTACTTCATACTAACGCTATATTTCAAATTATTTGATCGACATCACTTGACCGCTAGTCGCTCTGCATATGAAAATGCACTATCTATCACACTCAAAGTTCATGCAGCATCTGCATAAAATCATCTTCAGATATAACGTTGAAACCATGCTTCTTCAGCAAAGCAGCGGTAATTCCATTCCCCGCTATTTTCTCACCTACAAACTTACCATTATAAATGTGCGAACTGCCACAGGACGGACTGTTTTCCTTTAATACAACAAGCGTAGCTTGAAGTTGTTGAGCCAACTCAAGCGTTCGCACAGCCCCTTCCATATAAGCAGCAGTCACATCTACACCCGAGCGATCCTTTATGATGGCCGCCCCGTTCAAAACATCGTAGCCATCACCCTCAATGATCTCAGCTGGCTCTCGTGGCGTTGGTAGTCCCCCCATAAGCTCGGGACATACTGTTATCGCTTGTTTATTATCGACCAGCTGCTTTAACTTATCATGCAGACAATGAGTACCATTATATCTGACTTCCAAACCAGCAAGACAAGAACTCACCATAATCATATTGGATACCTCTCTCACCTATTCGATATGCCGTGTTGTTATTCCAAGACGATATGGGTCCTCATCATCGTATAGACCAGCTGCGGCATGACATTGTCTACATATTAGACGATCTGCGTTTAAATCCTTCCAGAAACAGTGAGATTACGTTCATCGTTTCTTCCAGAGATTGTTTCGAATCCGATTGCTGTGCATTCCAAAGTGAAATTTCATTTAATGCTCCTGAAAGAAAATGTGTAATCGCATCAATCGAAACAGGATGAAGACAGCCTTGCTCCTTCATCAATTGAAGCTGCTCGCGCAGCAGACGCATCGAATGCTTCTCATCGAGCATACGCCACTCTTCCCACCCTAACACAGATGGGCCATCTATAAGCATAATTTGTTTGCGTCGAGGCTCTACTGCAGCAATAACAAATGCACGACATCCAAAATGAAGTTGTTCCCACATATCTTCACTCCTAGAAGCTGCTTGCTCTAAAAACTCGGCAACTTCCTGCTGAACCGATTCTAGTACAACGCGGAACAATCCTTTTTTATTTCCAAAATGATGGTAGAGTGCCCCGCGTGTTAACTGTGCATCCTGTACGATCGATTCCAATGATGTATCCGCGTATCCATGCTCCGTAAAATGGGCTCTGCCCACTTCAATCAACTGACGGATCGTTTCATCTGTATCTGCCTTATTCCTCTTCATTTCCTGTATAGCTCCGTTCGTACGATATTTCTATATCCGTATCCATTACCTCTATATTTTTTCTAACTTCACTTATTTTCTTTTTCCTCATCCCATACTGTTTCATTGTACTGACTTAAAAACTGTTCTGAAGGCGGAATGATGGTAATGATATCGATCAATACCCCATTAGGATCTGCCGTGATGAAATGTCGCTGACCAAATGCTTCATCTTTTATTTCTGAATGAAGGGGCAGCTTCGCTGTCTGAATTAATCGTTCATACTCTGCATCAACATCGTCTACTTCAAAGTTAAGAATTAAACCTTGCACTTTGTGTTGAAAGGCAGCGGGTATCGTAGCATGAGTAGGATCCATAATAGCCAGCTCGTACGAAATATCGCCGTTAGACAATCGCAGACTTACATACCAGTCGGATTCGAAAACAGCCTCGAAGCCAAAGTACTCCTTGTAAAATGCAGAGCTTGCAGCAACTTGTTCTGACAAAACGACAGGATAAAAGCTGGATATTTTCATATGATCATTCTCCTCCAACATTTGGGATGAACTCAATTTAACATACATTCTGTATGTATGTAAACTATGTATGTTTATGAATAGGTTTAGCGCATTCTACACATAGATAGGGAGATATGGATTTCATTTTGTTCATTTATAACGAACTTATATTTATATTTGACAACATAAAATTCACGAGTTATAGTTATCTTATTACTAAAAGTAAGTCAATTATTTTCACTTTTCATCTGTATGATTCCCTATCAAATAGTCCAATTTGTATAAAATCAAATCAACGATGAGCTGCATTTTTTAAGCCTTTAAATTATCAAATTATAAATGCCACTCAACACGAATCGTAATAAACATACACAAGGAGGCAATTACAATGAATTTCCACCGCGAACCAAACACTTTTGTAGGCCAAGTCAACCTAAAGGTACAGAATTTAGAGCGTTCCCTTGCCTTCTATCAAGAAGTCATTGGGTTTCAAGTGCTGAAGCAATCTGCCACAAGTGCGGAATTGACTGCCGACGGCAAGACTACTTTAGTAAAAATAGAGCAACCCGAACAAGTCATTCCAAAGCAACCCAGAACAACTGGCCTCTATCACTTTGCTCTATTGCTGCCAGAACGTTCTGATCTAGCTAATATCGTACGTCACTTTGTCGAACTTGATGTCCAAATTGGAGCGGCCGATCATCTTGTAAGTGAAGCTCTATACTTATCTGATCCAGATGGTAATGGAATCGAAGTCTATACTGATCGTAATCCTGGAGTATGGGATTGGGATAATGGAATCGTGGCAATGACAACGGAGTCGCTGGATTTCCCAGAACTTATGACGAATGAAACGGGTAAATGGAGTGGCCTTCCAGCTGGAACGATTATGGGGCATATTCATCTTCATGTTGCAGATCTAGCTAAGGCAGAGCATTTTTATACGAAAGGTCTCGGTTTTGAAATTGTAAACCGCTTCGGCCCCCAGGCACTATTTATCTCGACAGGTAAATACCATCACCATATTGGATTGAACACATGGGCTGGAGTTGGCGCTCCTACACCGCCTGTGAACAGCCCAGGCTTGGAATCCTATGCAGTCGTGTTCCCGAATGATGCTGAAAGACAGCGCATTATTGCTCAATTGAAAGAGATTGGCGCAGCTGTCCAAGAAGTCAACGGTCGTTTTATAACGACGGATCCGTCAGGCAACCGAATTCAATTGCAAGTGTAATCTGTTGAAGATCTCATCGGCAAACGAATATCAAATGATCTTAACACCCTGCCTTCCCCTTTTGGCAGGGTGTATTTGCATACTCACAGCTAGCCATCCTCCCATTTTGAATTGAAATTTTGACATCAATAATCAATTTATAGTTATCTTTCGTGCAGCTTCATCTGAAATCCAAGTGCTTTTCACAATCCACGTAATGCTGGACGATAGAAGCTTTTTAGCCCTTGTCTTGACGAGAAGAAATTCATGAGTTAATATTTTGATTAATCGATCAGTTAATTATTTAAACGATTAATTATTTTTTTCTGTATGGAGGAATCATCATAATGACGAACAACAAACAAGAACACGCAATTGGAGTATCCGCATGGTTGCAAAAGGTAATTCCTTTTCTAAGTGCATTTCTTGGAGGGGCTGCACTCTGGTATACTTGGTATATGTACAACGATAATTGGTATGCGCTAGACTTTCCTTGGTACGGATGGATACGAGTTGCATGCATCGGTCTGCTCGGGATATTCTGTGTAACCGCATCATTGCTGTTACTACTAGGCAAACCGTCTGGTTGGAATGTGCTGAAGCTCGGATTGTCCATCATTCCATTTATGCTCTTGTCGGGGCTCATCATTGTCGGATTCCGCGGCATTCATTATTTGTTCAACAACAGCGGAGTATTCTTTGAGCGCCTATTCACGGATCCAAGTAATTTTGTGATTCCCATTATCGTCGTGGCTTTATTATTGCTCGGGAAATTAAATCAGACAAAATCCAAATAATTGCGACAATCGAGGCGATGTTAGATGAACCAGGATCATAAACCAGAAGGAAAGCAATCATTTATTGCAGCTGCGAGACGTGAGCAAATTATTGAGGCTGCTGTTCAAACCCTTGATGATATCGGGTACGTAAATGCCAGCCTAGCTAAAATAGCGAAACAAGCTGGCATTAGTACGGCGCTTATTTCCTACCACTTTTCGGATAAGAATGATCTGATGAATCATTTGCTCATCAAACTTGTAGAACGTTCTTCGTCCTACATTCTTGAGAGAGTCAATCAGGGACGTACGCCTGAAGAGAAGCTGGAAGCTTATATTGCTGCTAGCTTAGCTTATCAGGTTACGCATCCTGCTCATCAAACTGCGCTAATCGAGATTATTTTCAATGCGCGAACGCCTGAACAAGTTCCGTATTATAAATTGGGCGCGGAGGAAGACGAGGAAGATGCGTTGATGAGTACATTGCACAGTATTTTGCGAGAAGGCCAACAGCAAGGGGTATTTGGAAACTTTCACGTAACCGTGATGGCAAATGTAATTCAAGGCTCGATTGGTGAGTACATGCTAAATACTTCAACAAAAGATGTAGATTTGGAGACCTATAGCAGCGAACTTATCAGCATTATTCAACAAGCCACGAAGAAACAGTAACAAATAAGTAGGCTTTCTTAGTTATCAAGTAAATAAGCACGACAACAAAAAGAGACAGCGACGGTGATCCATTTACCGCTGCTGTCTCTCTTTATTGTGAACCTAATGAACGATACCGATTTTTTCGTCCATAGCAAGTAATCCTTCTGATTCAGGGAAAGACGGAATACGTTCCCTCATCCAATCAAGCCTCTGCAGGAACTGCTTTGTACGTTCCTGAGTCGGAGCATCAAATAACTGATCTGGCGAGCCTTCTTCGATAACGACCCCTTGATCAAGGAAGATAACATGATCAGCAATAATACGAGCAAATTGCATTTCATGGGTAACAATGACCATGGTCATCCCTTCCTGCTTGAGATCATCCATCACATTGAGCACTTCTCCCACAATTTCAGGATCAAGCGCAGAAGTAGGTTCATCAAATAGCAATACATCCGGCTCTAATGCCAATGCTCTCGCAATACCGACGCGCTGCTGTTGACCTCCTGATAACTGGAACGGAAACGAATCTGCCTTATCGGCCAATCCTACTTTCTTCAACAGCCGGAGAGCCGCTGTCCGAGCTTCAGCCTTCGCTTGGCGCCGGACAGTAACGAGCCCTTCCATTACATTTTGCACCGCAGTCATATGCGGAAATAAATGATGTGCTTGAAACACCATCCCTGTATGCAGTCGTATTTTCATTAGATCTGCCTGCTTGATCGAATCGCCTTCCTTAAGCTGAAGCGAATCATCTGCTATACGCAAATAACCGCTCGTCGGCTGCTCAAGCAAATTCAAGCAGCGCAGCAAAGTTGACTTTCCCGATCCAGAAGGTCCGATAATAACGACGGTTTCTCCCTTATTTACGTGCAGATTAATATGTTTTAATATGGGGACATTTCCGAAACTCTTGTTTACGTTTTTTAACTCAATCATAACGATGCCCCCTTAACGAACGGTATAGCGTTCAAAGTATTTTTCCACTCTTGCTTGCAGTGCAGACAAGATCGTACTGAAGAACAAGTAAATTAAGGCCACTTCACAATAAATAAGCATGTGTTCGTAGGTTACAGCCGCAATTTGTTGGGCACGCTGGAACATTTCCGTTACCGTAATCGTCGCAGCTAAGGAAGTATCTTTTACTAAACTAATAAAGGAGTTCGATAACGGTGGCACCGATACCCGGGCTGCCTGTGGCAAGATAATACGGCGTAAAATTTGGCTGCGTGTCATACCAAGAGATTCTGCCGCTTCCCACTGTCCTTTTGGAATAGACTGAATAGCAGCTCGCATCACTTCTGCATTGTATGCACCAACACTAAGTGAGAATCCAATAATGGCAGCTGAAAACGCGCCAATTGTAATGCCTAAGCTAGGAAGTCCATAGAAAATAATAAACAACTGAACGAGCAATGGTGTTCCACGTATAATCCATACATAGAACCTCGCCAGCCATACTAACGGCTTAATGGATGACAAGCGAGCAAGTGCAGTTAATAACGCTAACACGAGACCAATTGCAAAAGAGATCAGAGTAAGCGGAACTGCGAACAGCAATCCCGCTTTCAATAACGGCCATAGTGAATCAAGGAATATATCCAAATATTTATCCACGAGCGATCACCCAATTATTTTGAAATGTCAGCATTAAAGTATTTCTGAGAAATAGCTAAATACGTGCCGTCGGCCTTCATATCTGCAAGTGCTTTGTTAATCGCATCAACAAGCTCTTGCTCACCTTTAGGAATCAATACACCGCTGCTGGAAGCATTCGGATGCTCGTCCACAACTTTTACTTTTGCATCGGGACGATGTTTTTTAAAGTCTAAGAAAGACAAACCATCATTAATCGTCACATCAATACGCTTGGAAACTAACAATTCGATCGCTTGGTTGAAGCCATCTGTTTGTACAATTTCCGCGCCGTTTGCCTTAGCGATCTCGGTTAAGTTGGACGTCAAGGATTGACCAGCCTTCTTGCCTTTTAAATCCTCAAATGATTTCACATCAGCTGTTTCTTCGTGTACAATAAGCACAGCTTTCGATACACTATACGGGTCAGAGAAATCATACTTCTTCTTGCGATCATCGTTAATGGACACTTGGTTTACGACAATGTCAAACCGCTTGCTGTCCAAGCCTGCGAACATGCCATCCCATTTTGCCTCGTGAAATTCTGGAGTGACACCTAAGCGCTTTGCTATCTCTTCAGCAAGCTCTACGTCAAAGCCTGTCAGCTTGCTAGTAGCATCATGAAACGTAAACGGAGGATACGTCCCTTCTGTACCGATACGAATCTTGCCATTTGCCTTAATTTGCGCCAGCGAATGGTTCGCTTCTGGTGTACCTTGGCCAGCTTCCGACTTGGCGCTATCACCCTGACTGCCGCATGCCGCCAGTACCATTGTGACAAGTGTAATAAGCAAGATGGTTAGCGTCTTTTTCTTCATATCGTACAGCCCCCTAAAAAAATGTAATATCACCATTTGTAAGCCATAATTCGCTACTCGTTGACTCCTTGCTTTCGATGATTGTTCCGATAATATCATGCATTTCGATTCTGTACAATATATTTTTCTTATAATTCCGATGAATTAACTAAGTTTTATTATTTTCATCTGAAACCCTACCATTTTATATAGATATCATCTTCTAAGAAGCCTAGTTTATTCCTTATTTTCAATATTGATGGCATAGCCATTTGATGATTCACTTGGAGGCTTTTCTAAATACTGCCTTCAGTAAGAAATACAATATCCTTCGTTTCTTTCGTGTTCGCGAACCATCTTAGCACTTGATTGTGATGATCAATAATTTGTTGTGCCGTGAGTTCTGAAGATCCCCATGTACTATGAGCATCTGTTACTAACGTAGACTTATATCCTAAACTGAACGCTCTTCTACAGGTTGTATCTACGCATACATCACTCTGAATGCCAATGAGCAAAAGATGCTCGATATTTCGTTTCTGGAGTTGTTGATGTAAATCGGTCTGATGAAAGGAATCTGGAGTTGTCTTCTCTATAACGATGTCTGCTTCAGTAGGGGCAATTGGAGGGTGTATCATCCAAGCTGGGGAGCCTTTTTCAAATTCACGACCAGTTGGCTCCGTATGTTGAATGTAGTAGATTGGTATGTGCTGACTTCGTGCATAGGCAATTAGCTGTTGGATGTTAGCTAGTAACTGTGTTCCATTGTATACAGGATTCTCTTCTGCAAACATCCCTTGTTGGACATCAATGATGAGTAGAGCTGTGTTGTTCATAATCATCCTCCTTCTAAAATTTTCTAATCGCACATTTCCTACATTGTAGAACGCTCATTTGTTTTGATCAATTAGGCTCAGGGATTTCGGCCATCCTCCAACTCAGATTCATTTAAGATCGAAATAAAGCGCAGTGCAAGTTCACCATTTCCGTAACTAGAACCATTTACAGAGTGTTCCGTAAAAGTCTTCTTGCCTTGGCGATCATAAGTATTCCAACCGATGCGCAATTGAGAAGAAGCAGACATCCAACCAAATAAATCCGACGATTGCCCGCTTCCGCTAATTTGGACCTCCTCTTCCATCATACGTATCCAATCGTCTGGCAATGGAATGGCGTCATATCGCCGTTCTTCTTGTATAGGTATGGAAAGTGACATCTGAACACGCGGCGTATATCGTTGCAAGCCTCCGGAAATTTGGTAATACCTTTCACGGATCAGATGATATTTCATTGTTCCTATCTCATCCCTCGGATCCACATGATAAACGATATATTGCTTAGAAAATTCTCCATCCAACTTCCAAATATAAGGCTCACCCTTTTCTAGAATTGCACCTACTTTCCACTGAGTCCTATCCCATGTCCAAAAGCTTTGCCCATAGCTGCCACCATTAGAAATGTAAGGAGCATACGCGTGTCGATCATCTAATGAAATCACATCTACAATCTCTCGAGCTTCAACGCCGAAGGAGTGTTCACGCAGCTTTTCAAGCATAGCTTGGCGACTAGGGAGAGAACTCGGATGCGATGGCAGCCATAGAAACCATATGCAGCTAAAAATGACTACCAACAATCCTGCCCCTAGAAATATCCACTGCTTCTTTCTATTGTGCATCGTTTACCTCCCTCTTAAGAAGCGACTCTCCGACCCGATAGTAAAACTGCTGTTCAGCCGTCGTAAGCAATAAGCCCTTACCATCATCTTCGATATAAACCGTGGAAGACAGACCACTTCCCCATCGAGCCTTTATACCAACGAGTAAATAGGGAAAACGCTCACGTTGGTAATAAGCTTCTGTACTTATAACCGATTGACGATGCCACTCGATGACCTGCATCTCTGCAGCAGTTAATTGTTCTAATTGCTCTTGAAGTCGTTTTTTATTGAGTTCAGCTGGTTGTGCAGATGGATGAATAGCAATGAGGTCAGCATCATCGAGGTAGGAAATGAAAGTTGCAGGATTAGATTTTGGGTACACTCCGTCATGAATAAAGCTTGTAAGGATAGTAATAAAAAGGAACAAATAGTTGGCACAGAATCCTAGCCATGCATACGGGCGGTATTTGTCTTTCGATCTTTGTGGCATAACTACGAGTAGAAACCATACGCCAAGCGGAAGTATGGCGAGCTTGATCGATTCTTGGTTAAGCGTAAAGTTCACTGAGAAAGAGAATATTCCAATATAGATGACGGGAGCTATGATCCATAATCTCACTGATCTATCTTGCTTTTTGCGATACATATATATGGCGATGATTAACACGATTATCCAGCTTAAAGCAAAACCAACAAATTGAACAATATTAGGTTGACTGAATGCGCTCGTCTCAACTCCCATGATCTCACCTCTTCACGAATCTAACTCACACATCATCGGACAGTTCTTACTACCCACTTTGCTCAGAACAGAAAGTTAACTTATAATTATTAGCCCTCATTATATGCACCATAAATTAGGAAGATGGTAATCAGTCAATCTTTCTTATTCCACATTGCGTCCGCATATTCCTTGCTGCATAAATAAACGAGCCCAACTAGGCCAACCCAACGTTACCACCAAAATAAAAAAAAACCCGCTGCATAGTACACATGTAACATCGTGTCCACACTACGGGTTCTTCTTTGTTAACTTGCATTAGGTGACTATTATCTATCTCTAATCATTTAGGTTACTTCTTCATTTACATGCTGACTTGCGCTATTACTTTCCTTCTACTGCCTTAGGCTCTGGAGCCATCTTCTTCGCAAGGAAAATAGCTACAAATACAGCTGTAATTCCACCAACCAGCTTACCGACGATCATCGGGAAGATCATTTCTTTGGCTACCCCAGCTGTGAAGCCAAGGTGATCACCGAACACGAATGCTGCGGATACTGCGAAAGCAACGTTGATGACTTTACCACGAGCATCCATGTCTTTCATCATGCCGAACATTGGAATAACGTTAGCAAGTGTCGCAACCATACCAGCTGCCGCAACTTCGTTCATGCCAAGCAATTTACCCATTTTCATAAGTGGCTTGTTGAACAGCTTCGTAATAACAAACACCATCGCGAAAGCACCTGCCAAGACGATAGCAATGTGACCAACAATTTCGATTCCTTCACTAATTGGAGCCATACCAGGAATAATCGTAACATCTGTAAGCTGATGAATAATACCTACTGCAAGACCTAGTGTAGCTACAATTACGATAAATTGACCAAAGATAGTGAAGCCTTTAATCATCCCTTGCGGGAACTTCCACAAGCCAAGTGCGATAAGTACTGCGAAAATAATAATTGGTACTAGGTTGGATAAAATCATGCCAATCGAGAAGCCTGCAACCAATCCACCAACCAAGCATCCAAGTGGAATGGTAATAATACCAGCCAATACACCCGTTGCAAGGAACTTGTGGTCATCTTTCTTAATGATACCTAGTGCAACCGGAATAATGAATACGATTGTCGGTCCTAACATCGCGCCTAAAATCGTACCTGCGAACAATCCTGCTTCAGGTGTGTTCGCCAATTCCATCGCAAGTGAATATCCACCCATATCATTCGCTAACAATGTAGTCGCGAACATAGCAGGGTCAGCACCAAGTGCGCTGTAAATCGGAACGACGATTGGGCTTAATACTTTTGCCAAGACCGGAGATAGAGAGATGATCCCTACCATTGCAAGGGTCAAGGAACCCATCGCCATAATCCCTTCATCGAATTGATGTCCCAATCCGAACTTGTTTCCGATGGCTTTATCAAGCGCACCGAGAACCATAAATAGTACCATGGCGTAAATAATAATTTCGTTGATTTCCACGAAGGTGATCCCCCATTCTTATGATGAGCGTTCGATCGTTTATAATGACCTCTTACCGGAACTGCTGCTTAATTTCCTCGCTTGGAGAGCGCAGCACTGACGTGTGGATGATCCGTTTCTGATCCATAGCGGAAATAAAGACGTTCATTCCTTCCTCTACGTCGCTGACACTTCCCGTAAATGCGGCGAGGAATTTGCCGCCAATCGCCATGCCTAGGTTCATTTTTTTCACATAAATATCGCACTGCTTCAAAGCTTCATTTAGAGCAAAAATACCGGAAGACACGGTGGACGTTTCTACGATACCAATCGCGTCTACAGAAATAGAGGACTTTCGTCCCTTCAATCCTTCGATGATGTCAGAATGGATACCATGAAGCACAAAATCGCTTATGCGATACTCGCCTGCTTCTAATTTGGCTGTTTCCATTGCAATTTCTACATCTGCCGTATTACCACTCATAATGATTAGAAACTTACCTGGGCATATCGGCTTGAGATGATGAACCGTCACAGGTGAAGTTTTCAGCATCTGATCTGCTGTCTCATAGCCCTTGCTAATGCTACGCAGCTCAACGACGCCTACTGCACTAGTCATGGGATACCTCGATTGAATCGACGATTCCTACGATCACTGCGTCCACAGGAACATCCGAATTCGACATCGACGCTCGGGCAGCACTTCCTGTTGTCACAAGCACCGTATCGCCGATACCTGCACCCGCGTTATCCGCAGCAACAATGCTGTCACGCGAAACCGCACCATCCTCATGTGTTATGGGTTTCACTACCAAAAAAGTTAACCCATTGAGCTTGTTGTCTTTACGAGTAGCCCACAGGCTGCCTACCACTTTTCCCACGATCATCGGGTTCACCTCACCTTGCCGTTATCTTCTGTGTACTTCCATCTGCTGCATGCGCAGATAGTCTTGCGCCAGCGGTGTAATAATGCTGTGCTTGCTAATGACGATCGCTTCGCGTTGATGCGCGTTACGGAACTTCTTCACTACTGCCTCTGTGATTACTTTCGAAGTTAACACTTCGGATGTCATCGCTTCAGATGTTGCTGTAGTGACGACTTTAGGCATTGCACATGATGCAGCCGCTTCCTTCGTATGCGCGCGCGTGAGTGAGCATCCCATCTGTGGCTCTGATGCTGGATGTTCATTTTGCAGGCATACCGACAGCAGCTCGGACGTCTTTGCCATTCGAATACCGTAATTGCTGAGCTGATGTGCAAATCCTTCATACAACTTGTACAAATGGACAGGTGCTGTTGCTTTATATTTGCGATAAAGCAATCCTTCTTCCAGCACGATAACTCGTCTGCCTTTGAGAAGCATCGTCAACACAAATCGTTCACGCGGCCCAGCACTAAGTCCATTCGCTAGGTTCGCAAGTAGTTGAAGACATATTTGAGGAATAATGAGCAAATCGCAATCTCGCATAGATGCCTCATAATAAGAAACTTCTACATGCGGATTCAGCATACTTTCTAGTTGTGGAAGCGATTCCATAGAAAGGAGCACCGCTCGTTTTTTATTCCCATTTGATTGGCCCTGTTTCACCTGCTCAAGTCTTCGCATAACTTCATCCGTTACCGCCTGAATGAGCGCGGCCTGTTGGTGAGCTTCTAGGTTCATTTTTTCACCCCCTATAACGATAGGTTGAAAGAAATATAGAATGCTATGCCTCAACCAAAAAGTAGAATCTAATCTTGTAAAACCGAAGTGGTCGCCTTTGTCGTCGAGCTCTCACCGTGAAAGAATACCTTCATTGAAAGAGCTCGACGACAACAGCGATCAGAAACAAGATCGGCTCCTCCCACTTTGGCAAGCACAGCTATTTCTTCAACACTTATTTTCCTTTTTTCAAGATGTTCCCTTTTGTACCTTTCACAAAGCCGCATGCATTCGCCTCGTCATAATCGATATGCATATACGTTTCAAAGTTAGGGCTAACACGGATAAGCACATCATCGAAAATAAGTGGACGCTTGCCCATTACTTTCACTTGTACGATCTCGCCATTCGTCACGTTGAATTTTGCTGCATCTTCTGCCTTCACGTGAATGTGACGCTGTGCTGCAATAAGACCTTGATCAAGCTTATATACATTGCTGCCAGCTGCAATAATAACACCAGGTGTTCCTTCAATCTTGCCGCTCTCTCTAACAGGTATAGATATACCTAGTACAACAGAATCCGTAAGTGAAATTTCCACTTGGGAATGCTTGCGCTCCGGCCCTAACACGATAACATTGTGCAAGCTGCCTTTCGGTCCGATGAGCGTAACACGCTCTTTGCATGCGTATTGTCCCGGCTGGGAAAGATCGCGTGCTTTCGTCAATTGATAGCCTTCACCGAACAATGCGTCGATTGCTTCACGATTCAAGTGCACGTGTTTGCCAGATGCCTCTACCTCGAAGGAAGCTTCATCCTGCACGCGTTTGATAACTTCATTTACAATGCTTTCAACTAGCTGATTATCCATCCTGCTCACCTCATCAGTTGTACGTTCTTAGTTGTACTGTCCTACGCGGATGCGGAACATAATAATCCAGAACAACGAAGAGAGTCGATTCAGTGATAGAATAATATCTTCACGATCGGCTTCGCCATGCTCCTTCTTAAAGGCTTGATAAGCCAGCAGTTCCGTCTCCCTCGTCATTGTGCGCAACGCATTTATGACAACAACCGCTTCGCCCATATCAAAGCTGGGTTGAAAATGTTCCAATCCAAAATGCTTCTTGGGAAAATGAGACTGCTCACGCAGTTCAATAGGAGTCATCCCAAGCAAATGAAATTCTTCAATCGGTTCACTTAATACTTCACATCGAACGATGCGTCTTACAAACTGCAATACTTCTTCCAAGTCCTCGACCAACTTGGCCATGTTCAGCTTGTGACAGCTGATCTGTGCTTCTAATAATTTCGTTTCTAGCGAATCTAGTTTGCCACGGAATACAATCCGAGGATGATCTTTAAACACAAGCATATTGCCATACAAATGAGTCATATGCTCCGGCTTCGTTTCTAGAAACCCGCCGTACAACGTGCGAAAACGCTTTTTCATTGCCGTCTGTGGCTCAGTATCCAAGTTTCTCGTAATTTGCAGCTTTACTTCCCGATTGGGAGCCGAAGACGCAGCAGACGTATTAGCTGACTCTGATGCTTCTGACATTGATGACGTCGTCCTCAATGACTCGGCTTCAGGAGCGGAAGCTAGTCCAGGTTGTATGAAGCGAAGCTCAATCTGGTGATCTGTTAAGAAGCTTTTTGCCGAAGGTGTCAGAATCGTTCCCTTCACTACTTCGTATACAGCAACCTCTTTCAAGTTCTGGTTGCGAAAGTGCTTGCGCAATTCGCTTTCCGTTATGACAGCCATGTTCTCACATCCTTTACATGCGGTCATTTGAGCCGCTGCCTTTAGAGAATATCGCTATAGGCAAGATGAGGGTGCAAGTATACACCGCACCCTCCAATCTAACCTTTAGGTATAAATCATCTACTCTATTTCATGAGCCGTGAACTTGAATAAACTAGCATAATGCGTAATGCCTAATGTGAGAGTCCCAATACTTCCAGTACGTAATTACTCTGTAATTTTTGTTTTTGGAAGAATTGCATCAACTTCATGGTGTGGTCTTGGGATAACGTGTACAGACAACAATTCACCTACACGCTCAGCTGCTGCTGCGCCTGCATCTGTAGCTGCTTTAACTGCACCTACGTCACCGCGTACCATAACTGTTACTAGACCAGCACCGATTTGCTCTTTACCGATAAGTGTAACGTTAGCTGCTTTTACCATTGCGTCTGCTGCTTCGATTGCGCCTACCAAACCTTTAGTTTCTACCATTCCTAGTGCGTTTGCGTTTGCCATTGTAAATTCCTCCTAAGTTATATGTGAATTAAATGAATAAATAGATATATATAAACAAGTTGCTTGCGAATAGCGTCTGGGAAACAGATCATTTTAGGTTCACTGTTATAGTCGAATTTTATTGGGGAAAAACCCTCCTACAACGGCGAACCGTTCATTTCTGTAAAACGATTCTGCTCCCTTTCGCTGATACAAGCGATTGCTTACAGCAAGTCCAAAATAAGAAAACGAGAGCAATTACATTTTTTCGAGAATGCGAGCTACGATCATGCTGATCAATTGCTCTTTGTCGTCTTGAGAAATCGTTGCAGCCGTTGGTGCAGCCTGTACGGCTGGTTGTTCCACCAAGTCTTCCAACTCTCTCAATCCATAAGTCAATTTACGGATGTTTAGAAGGTTCATCGGGCCGACGTTGTCGGAAGTCGAGCTTCCGCCTACAGCACCGCATCCCAGTGTAAGTGCAGGGGCGATTGCTGTTGTAGCACCAATGCCGCCTAGTGCACCCGGCGTATTAACAAGCAAGCGAGATACGGGCTGCTTAAGTGCGAACTGACGAATGATTTCCTCATTTTCAGAATGAATCATCATCGTATGTCCAGCGCCTTCGCCATTCAAAATCTCGATACAGCGCGCGCAAGCCGCTTCCCAATTGTCTTCTGTGTAGAAGGCAAGAATTGGAGCCAACTTCTCACGGGAATATGGAACGTTGCGGCCAACGCTTGTTTCCTCAGCAATAAGGACACGAGTGCCAGCTGGAACGTTCAAGTTCGCCAACTTCGCGATATGGTCAACGCTGCGACCCACGATTTGCGGGTTCATCGTGCCATTCGCACGCATAATGAACTTGCCAAGCTGAACAGCTTCTTCAGCAGTCAGGAAGTATGCTCCCTGCTTCTTGAACTCAGCCATTACTGCTTCCTTGCTGCAAGCTTCTACGACAACCGATTGCTCGGAAGCACAAATCGTGCCGTTGTCAAATGTCTTGGAATCCAAGATGCGCTTAACTGCAAGCTCAATGTTTGCGCTCTTCTCGATGAAAGCAGGACCATTACCAGGACCTACGCCGATTGCTGGCGTACCAGAGGAGTAAGCGGCTTTCACCATTGCTTCTCCACCTGTTGCAAGAATCACGGAAGTATCTTTATGCTTCATCAATTGATCCGTTCCTTGAATCGTAGGAACGGTCATGCAAGCAATTGCCCCTTCTGGACAGCCTGCCTGCACAGCAGCTTCATTGATGACTTTAATCGTCTCCAAAATGCTTTTCAGTGCATTCGGATGCGGAGAAAACACGATACTGTTACCAGCTTTAAGCGCAATTAGCGCTTTATAGATAACCGTAGATGTTGGGTTCGTAGATGGAATCAATCCCGCAACGACACCAACTGGTACAGCTACATCCATCACTTTGTGGACTTTGTCGTCATTGATAATGCCTACCGTCTTCATGTCTTTGATAGACTCATAGACATGTTTCGAAGCGAATGCATTTTTGACGATTTTGTCCTGCCAACGGCCAAATCCCGTTTCTTCATTAGCCATCTTCGCAAGCTTCTCGCGATGTGCATAACCCGCATCAGCGATTGCTTTGACGATAGCGTCGATTTGTTCCTGTGTCATAACAGCCAATTTTGCTTGAGCTTCCTTGGCTTTCTTAATAAGATCACGGACTTCTTGAATGGATCTTAGGTCTTTATCCAGCATTTCCATCAATATTCCTTCTCTCCCATTACGTTAGTTAAGAACTGGCTTTCTTCTTATGCTTAGAACGCTTCGCTGCCGATGGGGCAGTTGGCTTTACAGGTGCAACAGTAGGTTTCGCCTCAAGTTTTACTTCAGGCTTCCCTGCTGCTTCACTTTGCTTACTAGTCAAAGAGGTCAGCTCTTTCGTGTTGTTTTCTTTGTTCGCCTGACGGTTCGTTGTATCCGCCAAGCTTGCATTTGCAGATTGTGCAGCTTCTTGATGTTTCGTCGTAGTTGTTTCTGCACGATTTGCTTTAGGTGAATCTATGGTTGCTTCACCCACAATTGCATGTTCGAGCGTCACTGACGTTTCCTCTGTTGCGGCTTTCACCTGTGCAGATGCCTCTTCTGCTTGAGCAGATGGGACTGCATTAGATGGCGCTGCCACATTTTGATCAGCTTCGGCAGTAGATGCTTCTTTCGCAGCCGCAGATGCTGCCTTTTTATCGCCAGCATCGTTCGATCCAAGTACCATCGCAGCCGTCTCTTCATGCATTCTCGCAATCACATGACGGGTAACGAGTACATCCAACTGCACCGCTACTTCTGCTCCAGCATCCACTGCGGATTGCACAGCGCCTACATCACCGCTCAGCTTGATCATGCGGAATCCATCTTTCACTCGCTCAATGCCAAGGCAAGTTACGTGTGCCGCCTTCAAAGCAGCATCCACTGCAGCTATTGCCCCTAAATACCCTCTTACTTCTATTAGACCTAGCGCATTATGTCTCATAGGCTAGCCCCTTAATAACGCGTCGGGTTATCTGCTACAAATTGCACAGCTTCAGCAAATGCATCGCATGCCGCTTTACAAGCAGATTGACTGCCTGTCAATAGCGCACCACCGAAATTCGTTTCGGATGGTGGTCCGAAGAAGGTCGCGATCGAAACATCGGCTGCTTTCAACGCTGCATCAAGTGCATACATCGCTTCCAATGGAGGTGCAATCAAGTAAGCCAAGGCTTCACCCTCTTGCACATTCGCTGTCTGGGACAAATACGTACCCGTACGGGATACGCAATGTGCGAAGTACGTAATGCTGTTATCATCATTTGCGCTCACAAAATGTGCGCCGCTCTCGATAAAATCAGCTACAGCGTTAAGTCCGCTGTGCACTTCCGCTGGACTAGGCCCAGCGATAATGCCGATAACTTCACCCGCAAGCTTCGTGGAAGCATTTGCGGAACCAGCGTACATGCTCTTTGCGTAAACAACGTCTACGACTGCTGCTTTTGTAGCTTCATCAAGCGCTGCATACGTGACATCATCGATATCAGCTGTAATAATACCTAAGCTTTTATGGTGGGGCTGCAGCTCCAACTGGGTCGCCATATCAGGGCTTACGTTAGAAATGAGCTTCATGCCCAACACCTTTGCATGAATCGGATCGTTTCTCATAGCTGCCTCCTAGACATCTTATAGTTTCAAATCGATACCTGAAGCTTTGCGATCGATCATCGTCTTGATCAACTCAGCAATATGAGCACCAGCTTCTACAGCAGGCGTTCCTCCTGAGTGAATGTTGGAAATAACGGTACGTCTTGCTTCTGGCATACCGACAGTTGGCTTATAAGCGATATAAGCACTCATCGATTCTGCTGTAACAAGTCCCGGACGCTCACCAACTAGCAAGCAAACGACATCTGCTTCTGTTGCATCACCGATCACGTCCATGGAAGGAACGCGGCAGTGCTTAACGAACAAAATGTTGCCTGCATCAAGGCCGTACATTTTAAGACCTTGTGTAATCGCTGGCACGATATCGCGCAAATTCGCTTCAATAGCCGCAGAGCTCAAGCCGTCTCCGACCATAATCTGAACTTTTGCCTGCTTCGTTGTGTTTTGCTTGATATATTCGATCGTCTCAGCGGAGAACTGGCGGCCCAAGTCAGGACGCGTAATGTACTCATCCTTGTGGCTGCACAAAGTCTCAACTGCTACGAGATTCATCTCTTTTACGAAATCTTCGGAAACGTAAGAGAATACCGCATCCTGCGCTGCCGCATGGTCAGCACGGAATCGCAAAGACGTAATCGTCTTATAACGAGGGCCTGCACGACCTACGCCAAGGCGAGCCGGTGTCTTCTCTTTCATTTTCAAGTAGCCTTCGCGATCTTCTGGATCATCAACGAGCAATAGCTTGCGCAAATTGATCTCCGTAATATCATCCAGGCATTCGCCTGTGTCCACTTGCTCCTGCATTTGTTCTTGTGGAGCCATAGTCGGTTGAGCAGGTTCTGCAACCGCAGCAGTTGGAGCAACACTAGGTGCAGGTGCTGCACTCGTTGTAGGAGCTGCTGGCTTCGCACTTGCCTCAGCTGGTGCATTTCCTACCATTTCATTAAGGATCGATTCAATCATGGATTTAAGATCTTTTTCGTTCATGTTCAATTCCTCCTTTCCTACTTCAGAAACACAGATGCGTCTCCAGCTTTTTTAGTCAACTTGCCATTTTCCATGAAGCCCATTTTCTCCATCCATTGTTCAAACTCGTTAATTGGACGCAAGCCAAGCAATTCACGCAAAGTAGCTGTCTCATGATAACCAGTTGTCTGATAGTTCAACATGACATCGTCACCATGTGGAATACCCATGAAGAAGTTACAACCTGCTGTTGCAAGTAGGACTGCCAAGTTCTCTAGGTCGTTTTGATCAGCCTTCATATGATTCGTATAACAAGCGTCGCAACCCATAGAGAGGCCGGATAGCTTGCCCATGAAGTGATCTTCAAGACCAGCACGGATAACTTGCTTCGCATCGTACAAATACTCAGGTCCGATAAAGCCTACTACCGTGTTGACTAGGAACGGATTATATTTTTTCGCGAAGCCGTAGCAGCGCGCTTCCATTGTCACTTGGTCAATGCCATGATGCGCTTCTGAGGAAAGCTCAGAACCTTGACCTGTTTCAAAGTACATCACGTTCGGTCCAGCTACTTGTCCATGCTTCAACACAAGATCTTGTGCTTCTGCGATTGTAGCTGCGTTAAAGCCGAACGCTGCATTACCTTTTTCCGAACCTGCGATCGATTGGAAAATTAGTCCTGTTGGCGCACCACGCTTAACAGCTTCCATTTGCGTAGTAACGTGAGCCAATACGCAAGTTTGTGTCGGGATATCCCACTTCGTACGGAATTCCTCAAAGCGATTAAGAACGCGAGTAACGCTTTCTACAGAATCGTCTACCGGATTAAGACCAAGTACCGCGTCACCGATACCGAACGTCAAACCTTCCATAAGGGAAGCCATGATACCATCTGGATCGTCAGTCGGGTGATTCGGCTGCAAGCGAGCAGACAATGTACCAGAACGACCGATGGTTGTGTTTGCAGTAGCTGTAATGCGAATCTTCTTCGCACCGTACATCAAGTCAAGGTTGGACATGATTTTAGCAACTGCTGCAACCATCTCAGCCGTGAGGGCGCGAGAGATACGCTTGATGTCAGACTCGGTTGTGTTCTCGTTCAAGATCCACTCGCGAAGCTCTTCAACCGTCCAGTTCTTAATTTCGTTGTAAATGCGCTCATTAACGCCATCCTGAATAATACGAGTAACCTCGTCCAACTCATAAGGAACTGCAGGGTTGTTGCGCAAGTCAGCCAATGTAATCTGGGAAAGCACCACTTTTGCAGCGACGCGCTCTTCCGAGGAAGTCGCCCCCAAACCAGCGAGCATATCTCCCGATTTCTCTTCATTTGCTTTAGCCATCACTTCCATCAAGGAATTGAATTGATAGACGCGGCCAAACAGTTTCGTTTTCAAAATCACAAAAGCTCCTCCTTCCAAATGCACCTAATAATCACTCTATTTAATGAAACACAAGCGTCTTAATGACGATCGGTAACACTTTGCCATCTGCAATCGGCTTGCCGATATCGATGTAATCACCGTTGTCTACAACCACACTGTCTAGGCAAATGACATCTTTTTTGTAATCAAGCAGCGCATAGAGCGTCTGTCCAAGTACTTTCGCCATATCATGATGGACAACGACAATGAGCGGATATTCCTGCTCCAGCAGCTCTGCCATCCCTTTGTGTAGGCCGCGAGCATACTTTTGCACCTCTTGGAAGCTTGGACTGCTCTTCCCTTCAATCGCTACCGCAACCTGCTGCAAATCGTTATGAAGCTTGAACCAACTCAGCTTGTCCATGATTGCTCGTGCCAGCGTGTCATCATCACCGGATTCATCCGCTACAGACAGCTTCAAGATCGGAACACTCTTAATCGGGAAGCTCTCATCCGTGTAGGTAATCGTGCTTCCGCTGATCTCCGTCGTATGTGATCCCGCACCGACCACCGTAGCTCGAATCGTCTCTGCTGCACGTGCCACGGTTAACTGCTGCGTCAATGGAGAGGCAGCAATCGCTCTCCCGAGCAATATACCGATATCGCCATATTGGAAGACGTCACCTGCTGCTTCGTTGTAGATATAGTCAGCTACTCCGCCAGAGAACGAGATGCTCGCAATGTTTCGATCGAGCTTCAAGCCTTTATTCGTGACAATCGTGTCGTAGAAATCACTTAGCGGTCGAAGCCCAACACTTTCCTCAAGCAGCTTGACCATTTCACCGATAATCGGCTCCAGATCTACTGGTGTTACACGCTGGCCAAGTGCAAGCTTAATGCCTCTACGTTCTGCGAGCTGCTTAATCTTCGGTGCGATATACGTAATCTCGTGACTGTTCTGATCCACCTTGATAAGGCGCCCGCCAATATCGAGACAGCCCGTATCCAGCAGATCGCCGCTTGCGAACAAAGCTAAATTACTCGTACCGCCGCCAATATCGATGTTTACAATCGAGGTCGAACGATCCTTCGAATACGTGTGAGCACCTGCTCCTTTAGCAGCGATAATGCTTTCCAAGTCAGGACCTGCTGTCGCGACTACGAAGTCACCAGCGAAACCGCTTAATGACTGAAGAACCTCACTCGCATTTTCTTTACGCGCCGTTTCTCCGGTAATAATGACAGCACCCGTTTGGATGTCTTCCTTGGAAATGCCTGCTTTCACATACTGCTCTTGCACAAATTGTTGAATCTGAACCATATCGATTCGGTTGTCAGCCAGTACAGGTGTAAAACAAATGTCACTGCGATAAACAACCTCTTTATTCGTGATGACCAAGCGAGGCACCGTAAAAGAGGATGCCAAGTTCTCAATATGCAGCTTCGACAGCACGAGTTGAGTCGTAGAAGTCCCCATATCAATGCCTACACTCAGCAATTGCTCGTTCACAACCCTCATCTCCCATCGCTTGAATTGACCCAGATGTATACAAAAAGGCTTAAAGTTACAACCATCCTATCGTTCAGGAATGGTTCACTTTAAGCCTCTTTGCTTACTAGACTACATCGTTGTAGTCAGATTAGTTTATTTATTTTTTGAAAGTAAATGAAACCGCCGTACCTTCTTCGTTGGATACAAACGCGAGCTTGCCTTTCAGCTTGTCCTTCACATAGCTGCGAACAATCGATAGTCCCAAGCTCTTGTGCGAAACTTCGCCAACATCGAATCCAATTCCGTTATCAGCTACGACGACTGTAACTAATCCAGCTTCCACTTGGGCAGTCACCGTAATGGCGCCTTCCATGCCATCATCAAATGCATGTTCATAGCTATTTTGCAGCAGTTCGCTTACGATAAGCGCAATCGCAACGGTGCGATCACTATCCAAGCAAATGCTTTCTTCCGCATATATTTGAACATCAATATCTTTATTGTTAACAAAGGTCCGTTGAACGTTCGAAGCGATAAGCCGAATGACATCCAACAAATCCACCTGTGCTTCAATCTCGGTCGACAACAGTTCATGCGTCGCTGCAATAGCGAGAACCCGGCTGACACTGTCGTTTAAGCATTTTTTTGCTTCTGGACTCTCACTCTGCCTGCTCTGAATGCGGAGCAAGGAGGCAACCGTCTGCAAATTATTTTTTACACGATGATGAATTTCACGGATCGCAACGGATTTGGAAATAATCTCAGCTTCCTTGTCTTTGATCTCCGTCACATCGTGCAAGATAACGCCTACGCATAAATCTTGCTGCTCAATAAACACTCGCTTCACCTGATAATAGCGTCCAGCTGCCTTTACATCCTTCGTCAACGTACAGGACGGTAATGTGGTATGCTGTCTCATTAATTCAGAAAATATCGTCTGATCCAATGACAGATTGTCATAATGCAATCCTTGAATATTTTCTAAATAGCCAAGCTGTCTATAATATTCGTCGGCCTTCTTATTTTTCAGCTTCAGAAAACCTTTCTTGTCAAACAAGAGAACGGCATCTTCTAGCTGATTAATAATCGAAGCCTTAAAGCCCAATATCGTAGACAGCATCGAAGAAAGTTCACTCTCTTCAAATTCTGTACCTGTTACATTGAAATGATCTTGTATATTATCACTAACGTCTTTTTCATAAATAACAACTGCTATGACATCATCTTGACTCTTAATCGGATATACGGTCTGTCGAACAAGATGATTCTCCTGCGTATTCGCTACTAGCCCCTGAGACATAATACCTGTCTCCAGCGTTCGCAGCACACCAGGCTCATTCTCGCGCAATGCCTTCTCACTCGTAACCGAACGAGCGTACAAGGACATTCCTTCTTCTGGGCGACGGTGGTACACAACGATAGCCTCGTTAGATACGCACGAAAGTACATCAATGAACACATCATGCTGCACGTCGGATATTTCGAATGACTCGGCAATCTCTTTAATCCGACCTATATCTGTATCTGTCAATGATGTATGCGTATTGCACAATCGCTCAATTTGAGCCTTATACTCAGTCATAGGAAATGACGATTGTCGAGGCAATCTCGATCATCGGACACCGTCTGTCCATACTGAGTTTGCGCAGCGTTTGATACGCTTCCTCTTCGGTGCAGCCATTTTCCTTCATCAAAATGCCTTTGGCCTTCTCGACTGCTTTGCGCTCTTCCATCTTCAGCGTCAGCTTGGATAGATTCTGTTCGAGCTTGCGAATTTCTTTCCCTTTGGCGATGGTGACTTCCACCATCGGTATAAACGACTTTTCGTCTAACGGCTTCACCAGATAAGCAAGCGCTCCGACAGAAGATGCTTTCTCAATCGTCTGTTTGTCGCTAAATGCAGTTAGGAGAATAATCCCGCCCGCAAGCTGCTCTGAAATGATTCGTTTACCCGCCTTTAGCCCGTCCAAAATAGGCATTTGAACATCCATAATCACTAAGTCGGGTAGATGCTTTTTGCATAGTTCGATGGCTTCAAAGCCATCAGAAGCTTCGCCTACTACACTGTAGCCTGCTTCTTCAAGCATCTCACGAATATCCATTCTTGTAATAGGTTCATCGTCGACTATTACAATTTTTCCATTCATGTGTCATGCACCTCATTGTCTGCCGTTATTTGCTTTTCGTTATTGTGAAGACCTAGATGAAAAAGTCGTCTACGCTTCCAAATAGGATCGAAGCGCGTCTACTCCCACATTTTCTATCGTCGAGACTTCAAAAATCTGTTCTACTCCCGCTGCTTGCAAATGAGCTCTCGCTTCCGCAATTTGCTCCTGCGTCTCAGCCAATTCGATCTTCGTTACGATACCGATAACAGGTTTCGCAAATACAGTCGCAAAGGCTGGCGGGAAATAGCTTTCTTCCTTCGTGCAATCTTGTACAAGACCAATGACGTCCGCATCTACACTGGAAACAAGCAGCATCTTGTACAAATATCGATTCTCTATGCATTCCCCAGGCGTATCAATCGCTTGATCAAACGTTTCAATCGCTTGGGTCTTTTTATAAGTAATCTCCTGACCATGCAGCCATTGGCATAAGGTCGTCTTGCCTGAGCCGGTACTGCCGGCAACGATTAATTTCTTCATCCAGCTTCGCCCCTTACGTTCTCGTAATTTTCGAAGCAGAGAAGCCTAAAATATTTTGCAAGCCAAGCAGCACTTCACTAACAGCCGCTTCTACCGAAGATACATCGCCTGTAATAACAAGCGAGCCGCTGAAGCGATCGACAAAGCCGATTTGCACGCCAGCTGCCTTCGTCGCGATATCCGCTGCGATAATGGAGGCTTCACTTGGTGTAATGGTCATAATCCCAATGGCATCATGTGTATCGGTTCCTAACCCCAGCTTCTTATAAATATCAGCATTTGGGTTAGCGATAATATGTGCCAGCGTAACCTGTTTACCAGGAACGTATTCCTGTATGACGCGTTGTTTTTCGTTGTGTTGATCCATACTCATCTCATCCTATCTCTTATTCAGAAACACGATTTAGCTGTAAAAAAACATAAAGACCCCTTAAAAGTCCACATGGAAAATTTAAGAAGCCTCATCGCTTGTATTTGTATGCAACACGCCGTTGTGTTACTTTCACTATATTTTAAATGTGTAAACGTTGTCAACCGCATAACGCACGAAATGCGATTTCATTTTAAGATTGATACATTTTGTTCAAAATTTGAACAATTTCCTCCAGTTTAGGTACACGTGGATTGGTAGCTGTACAACCATCCTGCAAAGCACCTTCTGCAATAGCTTGGCTATGTTCTTTCAACGCAGCCTTGTCCACGCCGCAATCACGCAAGGATAAGGGCATGTTCAATTCTTTCTGCAATTGCTTAATCGCCTGCATCAAGTTGCGAACACCGCTCTTCACATTCGGAGCAGACAGACCAAGTGTTTTTGCAATTTCTGCATAACGAACTGCTGTAGCTGTCTCCTCTTCTCTGCTGTATCCCGGCTTGTAATTCGCATTGTACTCAATTACATGCGGCAATAGTAGTGCATTTATACGCCCATGCGCAATCTTGAACTTGGCACCTGCATTATGAGCAATACCATGATTCAATCCAAGAGATGTCATGTTGAATGCTATACCAGCCAAGCAAGATGCGCTGTGCATTTTCTCACGTGCTGCGAGATCATTTCCGTCTTTATACGCACGTGGCAAATATGTGAATACAAGTTTCATCGCTTTTTCAGCCAAAGCATCGGAAATATCATTCGCTTTCGTGGAAACATATGCCTCGATTGCATGCGTCAATACGTCCATCCCTGTATCAGCGGTAATGCCAGCAGGAACTGTTTTTACCAATGCTGGGTCCAAAATTGCTTCCTGAGGCAGCATCAGATCCGATACGAGTGGATATTTAATATTTTTTTCTTTATCGCTAATAACGGAGAAGTTCGTCACTTCTGATCCCGTGCCGCTCGTTGTCGGAATCGCTACGAACGGAATGTCCACTTGATCCAGCAGTTTGTGAGCAAACAGCTTCATTGCTTTAGCCGCATCGATTGCAGAACCGCCGCCAATCGCAATAATCAGGTCGGCTTTGAATTCAGCAAGCTTTTCAACGCCCTCTGTCACTGTTTCAATCGGAGGATCCGGAACGATGTTGCTGAAAATGTATTGTTCATTGCTGTCATGTACGCGTTCAAACAACATATGAAGGAGACCAGCCTTCACCATAAATGGATCTGTTACCACAAATATACGACGATTTCTGTATTCAGACAGGCGATCTAGCGAGCCTTCTCCAAGATAAATTTCTGTTCTAATCGAAATTTTTTCCATGTAAGCACCTCCAAAAGAAGTCAAAGTCATAACAAAAGTCGTAATTAAAGATAAAGAATCGTAAAGCGTTCATGCTTAGAAAAATAAAAAGAGGCCTTCAAAGGAATACGATGTACTCCCTTAAAAGCCTCTTTGCTTGTTATGTTAGATGCACGCCATTGTGCAACATTCATGAAATTGTCTGTTACTACTGTACACTGCGATCCAGATGCTCGTCAACCACATCATATGTGGCAAAGTCGCGACCTTGGCGTTGTGTAGGAAAGATTCGCGGGTTTCTGCGCTATCGTTCGCATTTTTTATTGTATATGCGGAGTCGCAGTATCCTCTGTGCGATAACTCACACCATTAGCTATGTAAAAAATGGGATGCACTTCATTGTGCATATCATTCTTCAGCATTGAAGAACTTCCCGCTTGCTAACTATACGTCGTTGTATAGGTAGGTGACACACACCTGGCCTTCGCAACCTCATCGTTGACAGCCTTTTCTTTCCATTAAAAAAAGCCTAGCGAGGCGCAAAACGTCACTAGACTTGAAAATCCAACCCTTTTGCCTCGAAAGGATTGGCTAGACAAAGTTATTAGACAATTGACCTGACTTAAGACCGTGTATTTCGGTCTATCACAGTGGCGGGACCGCGTTGGATTTGCACCAAACTTCCATTGCCTATAACTTTTTCTATTGTTTGTACATGACGTGAATGGCCTCCCATTCGAAATCATTATAGCATACTTGATCATCTTGACAAGAAAAAAAGCAATGACATTTTCATGAACTTATAATGGGAAAATTTATATCCAACTATTTTCCACAAAAAACTTGCGTAAAAGCTGCCTTCTCTCTCCACTAGAAGCTAGAAGGGCTTTCAACGAATATCAGCAGCTATTTAAAAGTTTCTTTTCTTTGCAAATTGTTGGATATAACATACTCAATTAGTTCACTTCTTTTGGTTACATTTAATTTGATCATTAGCCTGCTCTTGTGCGTATCTACCGTCTTCACACTTATTACTAGCTTCTGTCCAATTTCCACAAGGGAATACCCTCTTGCTAAATAATCCAATATTTCTTTCTCCCGAGCGCTTAACAGACGATATAGCTCCAGATGTCTCTCTTGATCCGACTTCTTTTTGATGGATGTCAACAGTACATGTGTTTCTTGGGGCCTCAAATACGTATATCCTTTTAACACCGTTTCAATAGCTGCATACAAGTCCTCGTCCACTGCCGCTTTAGGAACATAGCCTGATGCCCCTGCATGAATGACCGCATTTATATACTCCTCATCTTCATGCATGGTTAAGACGATTATTTTAGCTTCTGGATAGGAGGACTTGATTTCTTTAAGCACTTGGATTCCATCCATCCGCGGTAAGCTTATGTCAAGAATCAAAATATCTGGTTCAAGCTCCTTATATAATCGCAAAGCTTCCATGCCGTCTGCTGCTTCACCAACAACTTCATAGCTAGCCCTCTTGCCCAACAATAATTTAAGTCCTGAACGAATCAAGGCATGGTCATCAGCCAACATAATTCTCGTTATCGCTTCCATCTGCTCCCCCTCTGTTTGGCGTTTTTAGTGGAATAGACACCTTTACTTCCGTGCCACCATCTTCTGATTTTTCAATTTGAAACGTCCCGCCAAGCAGCAAGGCTCGTTCCCTCATCCCCTGTATACCAATACGATTTTGTTGACGCGCCTTCTCGAAATCTTCCTGTTCAATCCCATGTCCGTTATCATGAATGATGACGGATATAGCCTGCACCCCAACTTCCATATGTACATTAGCATGAGTAGCAGCTGTATGCTTCACTATATTCGTCAAGCCCTCTTGAAGGATGCGATACAAAGCAACAGCGATGTGACTCTCAATGCTGACACATTCATTAGGTACAGTCATTCTAACTTTGATTCCATATTTCTCTTCAAATTTGCTCGCATGCTTTCGCATCGCTGGAATTAATCCCATATCATCCAATATAGGAGGTCTCAGTTCAACGGCCAAGTCTCTCATTTCTCTAAGGATGCCCGCCGCGATATCTCTACTCGTCGTCAATAACTCATGCTGTTCTGCATCTTTGGCTTCATCCGCCATCACTCTCATCGTTACGATCAGCGACGTGAGGGCTTGACTCGTTTCGTCATGTAATTCTCGCGATATACGCTTGCGCTCATCTTCTTGCGCAGATATGAGCTTTAAGATTAAAGTATCACGCTGACGATCTTTATCTCGCAGCTCATCAAGCAAAGCCTCAACTTCTTTGTTCGAACTAATCAAATTGTCTGCCATCTCATTGAATGCCTGCGTGAGCTTTCCAATATCATCATTGCTCGACACCTTGGCTCGAAGCGACAGTTTACCTGCCGATATCCCTGATGCAACGCGGACTAAACGATTAATCGGTTTAGTAATAATGCGGGTAACAAGATAGGCAATTCCCGCAGCCCCAATACACACGAGAATGGTAGCAACAATTAACTTCCCGATCTTATTCAAAATGTACGACTTTGCCTGCTTTTCCGTCATCCCTACACGAACAAATCCGATGTCTCCTTCTTCAATAGGAACTAACACATCATGAATACGTCCTTCATTGGAGGTAAGCGTTTCCACATTAGGACGATTAAAAGCATCAGGGACGTGAGCCCTTATAATCCCTTTCGGAATATCTCCTGCAAAGGTATGAGAAACAAGCCCATGATTGTTGTTAATAATCAAAATATAGCGAACATCTTCATCTGCTTGCTGTGCCTGAGTAATAAGCATATACGTTGCATAATAATCATCCGTTAATATGTAGTCTGAAGATGATGCAGCAATCGTGTTGGCAATCGTTAATCCTCTTTTTTTGAGTTCATCCGTCATCATATTGGTGAGAGATTCCCAGATAATATAACCTAATATGGACGCGAGAAATAGCAGCGCAATCATAATGGCTCCGAATATTTTTTGATTGATTTGAAACTTATCTACCCATCTCATCGTCGGCCTCCTCCACTATCACTGGAGCTATCCGTGATTTCAAACAAGGCAGGATCTACAGGTACAAATCTATCTATGGACAAACCCTTAAGTGCCGCTTTTAACTTCTCATTTTCGTGCATCGTCAAAAAAATATGCTCTATTTGATCCTTTTCTAGGTCAGATAAATTGCGGTTAACCACCACAGGTCCCGTTCCCAGTCGCTTGGATTTATCGATAACTTTAAGTTTTTTCGATAATTCAGGTTGCTTTTGCAAAGCTTGTTCAAAGACCAAATTGTTCACAGCGGCAGCGGTTACAACATTATCAATTACGGCTCTCAACGAATGTTCGTGATTATGAGTAAACAGCGAACGTCCAAAAAATTGTTCTGGCGTTTCATTCATTTCAGCTAATTTATGTTGTACAAATTGGTACCCTGAATAGCTGAGAGGATCCGTAAACGCAATGCTCTTCCCGATTAAATCCGTTATATGATCAATATCTTCTCTTGCATTATTTACGACAAGATACCCCTGATAGTAAGGAACCCCCATCCGCTCCTGAACCGCGATCGGTTCCAACGTTTCCACATCTCGAAACGTAAGATAGGCCCCTGCGGAAAGAAGTGCGATATCCGCGCCACCATTTATAACGAGCATGCTCATCTCTCTATAGCTTTTCCGCTGTATTAAGATGACAGGTCTTTGCATTTGTTCTCCGATATAATTTGCAATCTTCCTATAATGTACAATCGTATCCGATGGTGCCAGCAAGCTAGAGAAGGTAACTCGAATAGGATCATGTTTGCCTTCATGAGATTGGATCGGGGCAGACTCAGACTTCGTAAAGTCGATTTGATAGTCAGAATGAGTAGGCTGACAACTTACCAATAAAATCGTCATGACGCAAATAAGAAGCACCGAAATACACTTGTTCAACTTCCCACCTCAATTCTCATACTTCATTAATTTCAATCAACAAGTATAGCATGATCCCTGCCTCCTGCAATTGATATCTATTAGCAGCATCCAAATTTGAATATAAAGTCGGATGTTTTGTAGGAATAATTCCTACAAAACAAATAAAAAATCTGACAACAAAATCAGAGTTCCGCTGATAGTGATAGCGCATAACGACCCTGATAATAAAGAAGTAATGAGTCACATCACATTTATGAACAGCACAATGAAAGCGCTACATTACAAAAAAAGGGGTTGAACACTGTGTTTGCATTTTTGAAGCCAAAAATAGCTTCAGCCAAAGTACCCGCGGATCAAGTTGAGAAGAGATATAAACAACTCCGCTTACAGTCCTTGCTAGGTGTATTCTTCGGATACATGGCCTACTACATCGTTCGTAATAACTTTAAATTGTCAACACCGCACTTGCAGAAAGAGCTAGAACTCTCTAATACCGAAGTCGGTATACTATTAAGTTGCTTGCTTATTACCTACGGTATAAGTAAAGGGATTATGAGCAGCCTTGCGGATAAAGCAAGTCCTAAGCGTTATATGGCTCTAGGTCTAGCGCTCTGTGCGATGGTCAACATTATGTTAGGCTTTAGTACAGGCTTCTGGGTCTTTGCAGGACTTACTGTTTTACTCGGTTTATTCCAAGGGATGGGTGTCGGTCCTTCGTTTATAACGCTTGCTAACTGGTACCCTCGTAAAGAACGTGGATTCATTACAGCATTGTGGAATATTTCTCACAACATCGGCGGCGGTATCGTAGGTCCGATCGTAACTTTTAGTTTACTTATGCTAGGCGGAGATGAGCACTGGCAAGTAGCCAGCTATCAGATTCCTGCTGCTATTGCGGTAGTGTTCGTTCTTGTCATCCTTTACTTTACAAAAGAAAAACCTGAGAACGAAGGCTTGCCTACTGTTACTGAAATGTTTAAAGATAATCTTGATTCAGCACTAGCTAAACAAGATGTAAAACCCCCATCTGACATGACAGCATGGCAAATTCTTTATCACTATGTACTAAAAAATAAAAATGCATGGTTGGTATCCCTTGCAGACGTATTCGTATATATGATTCGTTTCGGTGTTATCGCTTGGTTGCCAATATACTTGTCTAATGTAAAAGGATTCTCTAAAGGTGAGATGGGTATTGCCTTCCTTATTTTCGAATGGGCAGCTATTCCTTCAACGCTTTTGGTCGGTTACATGACAGACAGATTCTTCAAAGGCTATCGTATGCCACCAGCCATCATTTGTATGTTCATTATCTTCTTCGGTATCATCGGCTACTGGCTAAGTGACTCTTTAATTATGGTTACCGTCTTTGCTGGTGTAATCGGTGCTTTGATTTATGTACCGCAGTTCTTGTGCTCATTGCAAACACTCGAAGTTGTGCCTCCATTCGCCGTTGGTTCCGCCGTTGGTCTGCGCGGAATTCTAAGCTATTTGTTGGGTGCATCTCTCGGTACGACACTATTCGGTCTCTTTGTTGACCTTTGGGGCTGGAACAGTGGGTTCTACTTGCTTTTAGTGGCGACAGTACTTTGTATCATCTTCTGCTACTGGTTGCATGTAAGCGTTAAAGCTGTTCAGAAGAAAGCTGAAGAAGCCTTAACTATGTAAAATTAGAAAATAAATAAGCCAAACACCAATAAACGCTCAAGCTAATCCTCGCGGATTACAGCTTGAGCGTTATTTATGCATCGTATTAAGTTGAGAGGGAGTTATAAGAATATCAGCCCATACGTACTCATTTGTTTTGTAGACTTAAGCTTCCGCTTCCTGCTTACTTCCCACTTGTTTTTCTGCACCTTTGTGCGCAGTTCTCAGCGGAATTTCTTTCAGGAATAGTGTCAAAATAAGACCTAGCGCAAGTAAACCAGCACCGAGCATAAATACCATAGACACGGTATCACTTAATACCGAGCGAAGCATATCCATAAGCTGTAAGAACCCTTGCTGCAATTGTTCAGGCAGCGAAGCTTCAATCTCTGCCAACTTCGGCTGATTAAGCAAAATTTGCGGATTCATCAACGTACCCAATTGCTCGGCTTCTGCTGGGTCTATTTTAGACAAGTCTGGACCTTGTCCGGCAGCCATCGCTTGTTCCATATTGCGCGTAAGCACCCCATTCATCACCGAACCAAATACAGCAATCCCAATCGTGCCGCCTAAGTTTCTAAACAGCGTAGATGTAGCCGTAACGACGCCCAGTTGGTCCAAAGGAACTGAGTTTTGCGCTGCTAACGTAAAGACTGGCATGGCTAGTCCAATACCTATTCCGAACACACACATGCTGGCCAAAGCCATTGCAATGCTGTCCATAACCACCATCATCAACATACCTACGACCATGAACGCGATGCCGCTTATCGCATAACGCTTGTATTTTCCAGACTTAGAAATCCAACGTCCCGTTAATGAACTTAATACGATCATCATGATCGACATCGGCATATTGACGAAGCCAGATTCGGTCGGGCTTAACCCTTTTACCCCTTGCACAAAAAATGGCAAGTAAATCATAGCACCCATCATGCCCGCATTCATTAGGAAACCGCTCAAGCTCGTATTTACAACAATTTTATTTTTAAATAAAGACAAAGGCATTACTGGACTTTTAGCTTTGCGTTCAACCATTACAAATAGGATGACAAACACAATAGCTGCTGCAAATAGTCCAACAATTTCAATCGAACCCCATGCATATTTCGTTCCTGCCCATGAGAAACCTATTAACAAAGCAACGAGCGACAGGGATAGCAATAACGATCCCAAGTAATCAATCGATTCCGATTGAGCTTTATCCGTTTTAGGGAATATTCTCCAAATCATTACGAACGCAATAACACCTAACGGCAAGAACGCCCAAAACACCCATTGCCAATCCATATGATCGATCATGATTCCGCCTAAAGTCGGTCCAATAATACTAGAGAAGCCAAATACAGCCATCATAAGCCCCGTCCATTTTGCGCGTTCACGAGGCGCAAATAAGTCACCAACTGCCATTGACGTACATGACATCAATATCCCTGCGCCTAAACCTTGAATTCCTCGATACGTAATCATTTCAAATATCGTTGTAGACAATCCTGTTAAAAAGGCACCTATCATAAAGATAACAATCCCTGATAACAAGAACGGCTTACGGCCATATATATCCGACAGCTTACCAACTAATACGGTAGCAACTGTTGAAGTAAGCATATAAATCGTGATAACCCACGAATAATACTCCATCCCGCCTAGTGTTGCAATAATTCTAGGCATTGCGGTTCCGACGAGCGTTTGATTAATAGCTGCGAAAAACATCGAAGTCATTAATGCGATCATGACAACGACTTTCTTTTTGTGAGATAAACTCTCCATTCCATTCCTCTTTTCTAGTTGTGTTAAATACTCGTTGAATGCCCACTGCCTATGTCGTGGTTCACTTATATTTTAATTAGTTAGGCAACCTATCTAATATTATATAAATTTTTATATACTTTCAAGCGACGAAATCCCTTGAAAAATGCCGCTTACTCAGCTTTATTGACTGAATAGTTTCAAATCCTTATCATTACTTGCGTAACCTTACTTTTAAAGCTACCATTTCAATCGGAATCGAGTGACTATACATGACAGAATCTAAATATGAAAATGTTATTGCGCTGCGCCGTGTATTTGCCACACTGGCAAGGATGGATTGGCGAAAAAAAATGAAGTGGACACTAAAAGGAAGCGAAGTCCGTCTATTAATCGCGCTTAAAGAAGCAAACAGTAAACCATGCCTAGAAGGTTTAACGGTGTCTGATTTGAGCAAACTTTTACAAGTTACTTCCCCCACTGTGACACAAATGCTTAATAGTCTAATGAAAGACGGCTACGTAAACCGCACGGTTCATTCGAGTGATCGAAGAATTGTTGAAATTACACTGACCGATAAAGGCGCACAAGTCGCACAAGACTCTCAGGAAATGATTACGACTATTTTTTCCGGACTCATTGACCATCTTGGAAAAGAACAAAGTGATCAGCTCATTGAGCTTCTCACCCAATCTTTGGATTATTTCGATCAACTTGATGACGAACGTCAACGTTAATACACATGTACCAATCAAAAAAAGTGACTGCTCCACTGCTTATACAGGGAACAGTCACTTCTATTTTCACTTATAACTCACTTCGAATCTTCAACGATAACCTATATAGTTACACAGACTCAAACATCTTGAGTTCCTAGTTAGTAATACCACTCAAAACTCCTCCAGGCTGGAAGAAGCGCTGAATATCCTCTTCTACATCTGGATCAGGGATTAATGGCGGCGCTTGGTGTGGCTTCGTGCGTGCATCGATAATAACATTATCGCAACCCCAGTGCTTATGCTCATAATAGCTATTGACGCCGTAAATATCATGAGACGGATTGCTGCGCGTAAATGCAGCCCATAGGAAGTTATTAAGCGTCTCGCTCATAAATTCACTGTCATTGCACAAGATAATCATCGGGCAGGATGACAGATCCCCTTGTTCACGAATCGCTGCACTCAGCTCGTCCATTTGACGTTGTGCATCTGCATAGCTCGTAAAGGCTGGCCCTTGAATTGCAGCAATACCCGGCATAATCATGCTAGCTTTTTCAAACCCAGGCAAGGACTTCAATGGCTTCGGTACTTCCGCACACAACTCTCGCTTCTTATCGCCAACAGCCGCAAATATAACCTTACTTCCTGTGTTCAACCCAGTTCCCGAATAATCTAAGGTATCGATCGTCGTGTTCGTTTGGAAATGAATATCCCGATGCAGATCGATGCGCTCCAGTATATACATCAAAAATTCCTCAATATGATGTGTCGTTACTGGCTGCTTCTCTTCTGCCGTAATGAACAAGTACTTCGCCAAGCTTAGCTGACCTGTACCGAGAATCCGGTTCGCTATCGTAAGAATCTCAGCAGGCTGCTTCACTTGCTGATAAGGCGTATAGCGCTCGCTTCCGATGGCAAACAACAATGGATGCACACCCGCTGCATCAATCGCATGAACTTCTTTCGCACCAGGAATCTCCTGACGGATTGCGCTTCCCGTAAGCTCATGAATCAATGCTCCGAAAGAAGTGTCTTCCTGCGGAGGACGACCAACGACCGTGAATGGGAAGATGGCATTTTTCCTCGCATACACTTTATGCACTCGCATCATAGGGAATGGATGCGTAAGACTATAATAACCCAAGTGATCGCCAAACGGCCCCTCTGGCTTTGTCTCATCTGGGTAGATTTCCCCTGTTATGACAAAATCAGCATCATGACTTACACAGTATCCTTCTTCATAGCTGTAGCGGAAGTTACGCCCACCGAGCAAACCTGCAAATGTCAGCTCGCTCATTCCTTCAGGCAGTGGCATAACCGCAGACAGCGTATGCGAAGGTGGGCCACCAATAAAGCAGCTTACTTTCAAGGGCTTGCCCAATTTATTGGCCTTATGCTGATGAACACCGATACCGCGATGTATTTGATAATGAACACCGACCTCTTTGTTCAATTCGTACTCATTTCCGCTAATCTGTACGCGGTACATCCCTAAGTTGGAATTCATAATGCCTGGCTTCTCAGGGTCCTCCGAGTATACTTGCGGCAAGGTAACGAATGCTCCGCCATCCATCGGCCATGATTTAATCAAGGGCATGTCGGAAATTTGGATTTCTTCGAAACCAGCAGGAACACCAGACTTCTTAATCGGCAAGGCCTTAGACGCTGATAAGCCCGTTCCCACATATTTAAACGGACTTTTAAGCGCCTTCATCGGATCGTTGCGCAGTCCGATAACCTCTTGCACGGATTCCAACGTATCGCGGAAAATAAACTTGCTACGCTCCATCGTACCGAACAAGTTAGAGACGGCACGATATTTCGATCCTTTTACATTTTCAAATAACAGTGCCGGACCACCAGCGGCATACACTTTCAAGTGGATAGCTGCCATTTCCAGATTCGGGTCAACTTCTTCATGGATGCGGATCAAATGCCCATGCTTCTCCAAATCAAGGATGCATTCTTCTAGATTGCGATATCTCATTGTACTGCTCCAATCTGTTGAAGATAGTGAGCTCATTTCTTCCTGATAAATATGAGTCACTTCTAAAATGTATGGTATAAAACCTGTTCATTCATAAGTTAAAAAGTTGTCCCTTCTATTATCAGGAATCTGGCAGCTCAGGTCAATGATGGACCTGTTCGCTTTATGATTACTTCTTTTATCGCAATCGAAGAATGCAAGCTCATTTATTCGCTAACAGCTGCATGAAAGGTAATACAGCACTGTTTACTGCTTTATAGATGCCGATTCATAATAAGGATACTCCATCGTCATTGTGGCTGTACGTGCAGCTTCTATTCCAAGAAGCCTTTCAACGATATACATCGACATATCAATCCCTGCTGAAATGCCCGCGGAAGTCAGTACATCTCCGTTGTCCACAAAACGGACATTTCTAACGACTTCTACATCTGAAAATTGGTTTTCTAAAAAGTCCAATGCTAAAATATTTGTCGTTGCTTTTTTATTCGTTAACAGACCCGCTGCCGCCAGAAAAAAGGCCCCCGTACATACTGACGCAATCGTCGCTCCCGCCTTGTGCTGGGAAACAATCCAGTTCAATACTTCTTTATTGTTCATACCACTTTTTATCGCCTTAAGAGGTCCACCTGGAATAATAACAATATCAAATGTTTGATTATACGTATCAAAGCAAAAGTCCGGCATTACTTTCAATCCGTGGTCCGCAGTAATTAGCTGCTTGTGCTGAGCAATTGTTTTTACGTTAAACGGTTTGCCCTCAAGCTCCTTTTCGCTCTCAAAAAACTCCTGCACTTGGTTCGCATCTCTAAATGACAAATTGAACACTTCATATGGTCCTGAGTAGTCCATAACATCCACATCTTCAAACAGCAAAATACCCACGTTCCACTGGTTTTTCATACAATCATCCCATCCTTTTTATCGAGACCGATCGGTCTCTTTATTATATAAAAATTACTGCTTTACGCAGTAATTGATATACCTTTTTAGTTGAGCAGCATATTTCATCATGTACTCGTTATCTTTATACAGCTTTCCCATCATAATACTGCCTTCAAAAGCAGATGTTAAAAATATAGCAGCCTCTTCTACATCCAAATCTGCCCGGAACTCCTGTGACTGAATCCCCTCGTGCAGAATCGAGCTAAGTAAAGAAAGCCATTCGGTCATTACATCACGTGCTTTCTCATTTAAAAGTGGATGTGTATCATCCGTGTCTATAGCCGTATTCAACAACGGGCAACCTCCCTGCAAAGGTGGTGCCTCAACGACATTCATATAGACAGAGAGAACAGCAATCAGCTTCTCCTCTGCTGTCTTCTTGCCACTAACCGCTTGGCGATATGACTTTCTCAACACGTCAACAGCATAATGAAATGCTTCTAACGCTAGTTCATCTTTATTTTTGAAATGACGATAGATGCCGCCCTTCTTTAGTCCTGTAGCGTCCATAATATCGGACATGGATGACCCAGAGTAACCTTTCTCATTAAAGAGAACAGCGGATTGTTCGATAATTCGGTTTCTTGTATCTTGACCATTTCTCATGCTAAATCTCCCGCGCGGAAAATTAGAGACCATTCGGTCTCAATAAGTACACTACCACATTTTCTCAATGATGTACAACTACATAATTAGCCTAACACTAACTGAAAGTTACTGAAATTACTCTAGTTTCATGTTAACAAAGCACAGGAAAAAACTTCATACACATCTAAAGTCCCCTATGCTATCATTTTCCTTATCTGCTAGCGAGGTGATAACATATGAGTAATCGCAAAAGAGAAATAAAAAGAGCATGGTCAAAGGTAAAATCCGTCTTTAAATTTTTCAGAAAAATCTTCCGAGGTATCTGGAGAGTAATCCGAGCCATCGGGCGCATGATTCGAGGCATCTTTAGATTTTTCGTTGATCTCGTCGATTAAATTCCTGTACATTCAGCACTACTACTGTTATCTATCTACCATACATACGAGAACCAGGGGCATTTTGCCCCTGCAAAATAATATCGCTTCCACGTTAACAATCGAATCATGAAAGGTGACAACAAACTGAAGCGATCGGCTCTAGTGATTCAATCCACCTTCTCGAATCCCTGTCCGACTCACTCATCTGTTCATTTCTCATGTTCAATTAGTATAATCGGTACTCCCTCTGGATCTATCAAATCGACTCTCCTACCAGCTTGAAAATGGTGAAGTTCCTTCGTCAGACTAGCCCCTAGCGATAGCGCCTTGCTTCTTGTTTCATCCACATCTTTCACGGTGTAACCAACATTCCATTGAGTCATTCCTATTTTAGAAGCAATCTGCTTCATACCTCCTATCCTCTTTCCTCCAAGCCCATACACACTTATAAATGAATGGTCTTCTATCCGTTCCAAAGTCCAATCAAATACTTCCCTATAAAACATATAAGAACGTTCTATATCCGTCGTCTCCAGTTCAAACCAACTTTGGGCACCTTCACGAGTTGCATCAACATTCATCCCTTTAAACCGTCGAGGCTCCCATATCGAAATAACCGCACCCACATTGTCCTGTATTACAGCCATACGGCCAAATTCAGCCATATCAAACGATGGAATAAGTATTGTACCTCCCGCTTCTTCTACTTTGGCAACGGTTTGATCTACGTTATCGACTGCCATATAAATACTCATATGCGGCTTCGTTCCCAGTGGAAATATCGAAGCATTCAGATCCGTGAAGCCTCCCAACTTTCCGTTACTTACATAAATCGTTGTGTACATTCGATTAGACCAAGCTTCTTCTTTAAAGTGCCAGCTAAGCACTGCTTGATAAAATGTTTGAGCAGCAGCAATATTCGCCGACTTCAAATCTAACCAACAAATTTCATCTGCTGCACGATAATTGGTCAACTACCTCTCTCCCTTCATTAATTGATCCAGCTCTCCAACACCCCTTCACAAATAGCTGAACATCCTTCATGAACTTACCCAAAAATGGAGGGACCACTGTTGATTCCAACCTATCCTTATTACAGTCAGGAGACGCAGTGCAAACTGGTGCCGATTACGTTCCCTATATATTTAGTATCCGATGATTCATCGTTAGTGACAGGGCAAGTATTTCATGTAAATGGTGGTATTATGACGGAGTCATACAATCCTCAACAAACTGTATGACCTCCGAACGAATCGGTACTAGTCCTGAGCCTGGATCAGACGATGCTGGGTCCTTCCGCACATTCCAGAACTTTTCCATCAGCTCTCTATCACCTGCAAAGGTCAACGCAGAAAGCCCTTCAATCTCCCTTGCAATCTGCGCTCCTTCTTCCGAGTGCGGTCCAATCCCCTCATGCAAACAACGTTCGATACGAACGATCACATTGATCCACTGCTGTGTAATCTCGTCGTTGCTTTCCAACTTAGGAAGGCGGGTAGTAAGCAATCTCAACTCATCCTCATTAAAATAAGACTGCCACGGCTTTACTTCTTTCTGCGGCCCTCTAACCAGCGGCAGCAATGTATCCCAGCGCAACTCGCCCTCTATCCCGTAGAGATTCAGCAGCGCTGTTGTATGCTCCAAGCTTTCTTGCAGTTGAGCCACTTGAGCACGCAAATGCTTCTGATGCGCTTCAAGAATCTGTTTGATCGACAGCTCGTCCAGCAAGTTCTGAATTTCGCTAAGTGGCAAAGATAATGACTTCAACAGCGTAATTTTCTCCAGCCTAAGCAAATCTTCTTCTGAGTAGATGCGTCTGCCCCCGGTCTTCTTGCTTTTGGGACTGAACAGTTTAATCGAGTCGTAATATCGAAGCGTACGGACAGATATTCCAAGCTTGGAGGCGACCTGGCCTGTCGTTAATTGAACGGTCGTCATGATGTGATCCTCCTGATGAAAGTTTTTCTAATAAATTCCAGGTTGAAAAAACGACGTTCATAACTAGCAATTAGAAATATGCAAATATCATCGCTAGTTTGAATTACTTAACATCTCATCTAATTTACGTCGGATTTTTACAATTTCATTTGATCCTGTAGTTGGTAGACGAAGTAGTGGTACATCGTATTTTTGCAATATCGAATTCTTCTTCTTATCCCTTTCTATCTGAGCTTTATTATTTCGATGTGACTCAAAACCGTCTACCTCAATTATTAATAGTGGCTGCTTATTCAGCGCATCGTAGACAACAAAATCCACAGAGGATCCATTTGCCACAAACTTTCTTTCTACTTCATTGAGACGATTCATATCTTTCAGTAAATGTTTAAGATGGATCTGCCTATTAATAAAAAAACATTTATAAGCATCCTCTTTCATTAAATCGGTCAGAACCGTCCATATGACACTCTCCGACTTATATGGCGAGATAATAATAAGTCTACTTTCCAGGTCGGTAAGCTTTTCTGAATATTCTGTATAAAGTAGATCAAACACTGAGATCAATTCACTCTGCGTAATATGCTCATGAAGTGTAGTGTACTCAATATATCGAATCAAGTTACCAATGTCTTTTCTCGAATTTCGAAAAAATGAATGATCGGTCACAAGAATAAGTTGCTTCTGCGCTCGTGATACCGCTACATTAACTAGTCGTGAGTCTTCAACAAACTTTTGTGATCTCTCACCACTCGTCTGATCCAAAACGGTAGATAGAATCATCACAGGTTTTTCACGACCTTGGTATTTATGAACTGTATCAATCTCCACACCCTGATCTAGTATTATGTCGGCTTCCTTTACTTGCAGACGATAAGGCGTAGTGAATCCAACGTCTTCATTTGAAATATGATCCAATTGTAGTTCTTTTAAAATTTCTTCTTGTACGACATCTATTTCTCTATGGTTAAACGTCCCTTCAAGGCCTTTGACGGTCACTGTTCTCATGTGATTTCCTTTACTTGTGTAGTGCAGTTTAATTGGAATGTCGGAAGCCTCTACTGAAGTAAATGGAATTAATTCATCGTTGTAATACTGATTATTGCAAAATCCAATGATTTGCGGATGGCAACGATAATGCTCCTTTAACATAACCTTCGGCGCATTTTCTCCATATGCTTCAAGTACTGAAGATAATAGACTATGATTAAAATAATCATACTCCCTTTCTACATCAGCAAAATTAAGCTTTCTTCGAATCTTTTTATCAACGATCTGTGGTAGCTGCTTCGTATCACCTACAATAATCATTCGTTTACAACATGACATAGCTAGTACAGCTGTTAATAAATCCACTTGAGAAGATTCATCAATAATTACATAATCAAAAAGAAAATCTTCTGGAATACAACTTCGTAAAGAATGGGTTGTACTTAGCAGTATTGGATAATGTGTAATAAATTCTTTAAAATTCTCCTTATAATTTTTAACGTTTCCCTTGTAAGGTGCTTTAGAAGCATATTTTAAATATAATTTATGCTTGAATAGGATTGTTGAATATTTCTCATGTTGGTCCAATAAATCTTGAAAAGATTCTTGTTCCAGCTCCAACTGTATCTGCTCTTTCTCTCGATTCAAATCTAGAATTTTTGATTCATAGTATTTCATCTGCATGCTCGTAATTAATTCAATTCGGTTATGTTTTAGTTTCTTAAAATCAAAAAATCCATACTTTAGTAGTAGCTTAGCCTTTGGCAACAAGCGATTAGCATATTTTCCAGCAAAATACTCATCGACTAAAAAAGATATTACCGTTTCTGATGTCTGTCGCCGCCAAAATAATCGTCCCATACTATCCATATCTTTTGTTTCATTATGTAATTGAAAGTGCTTTTGTTCTAAACTAAAAGCCTCGAGCTGTTGATCAATCCTAGCTTTTCGATTAGAAAGTTCTAGTAAACGATTAAGTTGTCCCGTTAATCGGGATAAAGTATCTAAAATTTCATTTTCCTGAAGCTCACTTTTCCAGTTTTCAACATCTCCTCGAGGGAGATTACTGAAAAATGATACTCTTTTTTCCCTTCTACCTAACGATGCGGCTATAAAGTCATAACCGTTTTTGTCTAATTTATCTTTCACATTTTGCACAGCTGCATTATTCCCCGACACAACTGCTACTGTTTTATTTTGCATAATAGCCACATTTGCAAGAATATTTAAAATCGTTTGAGTCTTTCCTGTACCAGGAGGTCCCTCGATGATAGATAACTGGCTAGTCATAGCCAACTCAAGCGCTTCTTTCTGACTTAAGTTAAATCGAAATGGAAATATGGCTTGTTTCTGAAGTAACTCCGATTTTGCTATAGGTGACTTATTCATGTAAACCGCTAAAACACTTTCTGGATGTACAGAATTGAGTTTATCAAACTCTTTTTTAAGGAATGATTTCTCCTCATCCTCTATATTGGTGTATCGCGCTATATCTGACCAATAGTCCAGTAGGCTTACTGCTTGATTTGAGATATCACCTAATTGTTCAATTCGAATGAATTGAGAATCATATATTTGTGTAGTTCCATCAATGAAAAAAACTTTGAACGTACCTTCGAAATCAAATATTTCGTGTACATTACGAATAGGTATTTCACCATAAAAAATATATTTATTATGGATGTCTAATTCAAAAGGCTCCTTTTTTATTGTTACTTTTGACGAGGAATAATAATAGGATTTAGTACTATTTTCGAATTTGATTTCTACCGAGTTTCCATTTATCGAATAAGAATCGATTTCTCTCGTTTGATCACCTTTGTTGGTTATAATTAATACAGCTCGTTCATTCATAGTTTTATCATTTCCTCTATTAAAATAATCAAAATATTATAGTAAATCGATAAAAACTATATAAAAGAATCACTAAACTTATTGATAATTTTACCACAAAATAAATTAGAGAGGTCTTTACTTTCTCGACCCTCATTATCAATCAACAAACCTGCTTCTGCATTAAAATGGAATCATTAAAATTTCGTAGTTTATCCCTTAGCTAGAGCATTTATAGTATAGCTAGCAAAAGAAAGTTGGAGGCTATACAGACATGCGAAGAATAACACACAGCAAAAAAATAATAGTAACTTCAGCACTAGCCGTTTCCATGACTGTAACAAGTCTATTTGGCATGACTACGGTACAAGCTGCTCCTAGCGGGTTTAGTGAGAATCATATTTCTACAGGTTCTAATATACTGTCCCAGCAATATACAGGCAAAGGAATAAAAGTAGCCGTTATCGATAGCGGCATCAATATGGAGCATCCATTATTTAAGGGCAATATTAAAAAAGGCTACGACTATTTGGATCAGGATTCTGTTCCTCAAGACGAAACCGGACATGGCTCACATGTTGCAGGTATTATTATGCAGCAAGCACCAGATGCTGAGCTGCATATTTATCGTGTATTCGGCGGAGTTAAAGGTCAGACAAACTATTCTCATTTCGTTGTAGATGCTATTCAACGAGCTGTCCAAGACAAAGTCCAAGTTATCAATCTATCCTTAAATGCAGATATAGACGCTCCTGGTGAACCGATTGCTCGCGCGGTTGCAGAAGCTGTGAAGCAAGGTGTCGTTGTTGTAAAGTCAGCAGGAAACAACGGTGAGGATTGGTCGATCACGTCCCCAGGTTATGGTGCAGAGCCGATTGTTGTAGGAGCAACTTCACAATCACGCACAGATGCTGCACTTGTTACTCGCACGACTAAAATTCAATTGCATCCCTTATATGGTGCGAAAATGCTCCCTACAACAGGACCTGCAGCCTTCATATACGCAGGGAATGTGGCTCCAGAAAAGCTGAAAGATGCTAAATATCGCGGGAAGTATGTCATCATTGAAGCAAGTGAAGATTCGGATTATTTCGTAGAAGATTGGTATCCAGCAGCTCAACAAGCTGGCATAAAAGGGATTATTTTGGCTGTCTCCTCCTTTGATGAAGATGGTTCTACGACGTACGTCAATGTAGATAAAGATCCGTCACGCATGATTCCGGGCGCTATCATTCCAATGAAAGATGCTCATAAGCTGAAAAAGCTAGCGTCTAAATCCTGGTCATGGAGCAGCGTAAACGTAGCAGAACGACTTGGCAGCTTAAGCTCACGCGGGCCAGCAGTAGGTACTTGGCTCCTTAAGCCCGATCTCGTTGCACCTGGGATGCATATCTACAGTTCATTGGCTTCAGAAGATGCATACGGCTTGAATAGCGGCACAAGTATGGCAGCTCCTCAAGTAACGGCAGCCGCTGCGCTGCTGCTAGAGGCACATCCAGACTGGACCCCTGATATGGTTAAGTCTGCGTTGATGCAGCATGCTAATCAGCTCGTAAATGAGAAAGGCATCCCTTATAAACGCACAGAACAAGGTGCGGGCAGCTTGAATGTAGAAGCCGCATTGCAAACGAACACGTTCGCAGCACCAGCCAGCTTGTCATTTGGACAAATTGCACCTGGTTACAAAGGGAACAATCCTGTACTTTCTCAAACACTTGAGCTTAAAAATACGTCGCCCAAGCCAGTTACTTATGAGCTAGAAGCAATAATGGAAACAGGCAAAGGTCACATAGATATCCCACAGCAAATCACGGTTCAACCGAATCAAATGGTCAAAATCCCAGTAAAATGGACCGTAGATGTGAAGCAAAAGGCGGGAATATGGTCAGGTGCTATTTCGATTAAAGGCGATAAGGATGTGTTAAGCGTTCCCTTCGTACTAGTCAACCAAGTAAAAAGCTACCCACTAGTACAAGGAACGTACATCGATAATACGATGTATGCACCTAAAGGTGACAGCAGCAGAAAATCTTCGACCATTCATTATTATGTGACCGTCCCTTCTCAACGTGTGCTCGTAACGGCAACACGTGAAGATGAACAACCTAAATCTTTGGCGGGAAAAACATATGTGCTGTTGAATCAAGCGAATCATGCAAAAGGATTAACTCCATTCAAATTTACAGGTATAGATATGAATGGAACAGTACTCCCAGATGGCCATTACACGATTAAGGTGAAAAGTTTTGCAGAACATCGTCAAACGGTAGCAGAAGGTACTTCCATCTTTATTGATTCGAAGGCACCTGTTATGACCATCAACCAGCAAAAAGCTGCCAAAGGACAGCTTTTTGGTAAACTCGAAGATCAGCTTACTGGCTTTAACGGTCTTATAGTGACAAAAGAATTGGAAAGCAACCTTATCTTCGATCCTAAACTTATTACGATGCAGTGGCGTGTCAATGACAAACAAAAGTGGAACTATGTGAATGTCAACGTAGACGAGAAACAATTTTTCGCTGATTTGCGTTCCGCCAAATTAGCTCCCGGAAAGCATACGATTGTCCTGCGTGCAAAAGATGTGTTTGGCAATCAAGCGGAACGTACAACAGAAGTAACTATTAAATAAAAATTTAAGACATGATAGAGATATGAATAAGGATTGAAATACGGAAAAAGACCGTTCCACATTGGCAAATGCCTAGATTGGAGCGGTCTTTTATTTTTGAATATTAAGGACATCCCTCGACCAATCAGTCATAGGATTGATACATGCAAATCCCATGTAAATAGAGTCTATCTCTTTACCAACCAGCTTTGCTCATAGGCATAGCGTGCAAGCTGGACTCTATTTTCCAATTGGAGTTTCTGAAGAATATTTTTTAAATGATTTTTTACCGTATGTTCTGAAATTTCAAGCTTACTTGAAATTTCCTTATTGCTTAGCCCCTTGGCGACTAATCCTAATATTTCGCGTTCTCTGCCTGTTAAGCGATTGGATTGTGCCTCTTCAGCTCCCATAGGAGAAAACTCTTTTAAAATACGAAACGCTAACTCACGCGTCATCGGCGCTTCATCAACCGCGATCGCTTTCAAATATTCATGCCATGCCTCTGGCTTTAAATTTTTTAATAAATAACCTTGAGCCCCTTTTTTGAGCGCATCGAATAAATGTGCAATATCATCGGATACGGTTACCATTACGACTTTGACATAAGGAAATTTCTCCTTTAATCGACGAGTCGTTTCCAAACCATCTATGCCAGGCATTTGAATATCCATCAAAATTAAATCGGGCATCCACTGCTCGCTGAGTGCGAGCGCCTCTTCACAGTTACTTCCTTCCGCAACGATTTTAAAGGCAGGATCGCTCTCCAAAATTATACGAATCCCAGCCCTAGCCAATTCACTGTCATCAACAATTAGGACCCGAAATATTGACATGCACTAACTCTCCTTTACAATGGCGATCCTTGTCTCCCTATTTTTCCTATCGATTTGCAGCTTCCAAGACATATTATTAGCCCGATCTTTCATCATTTTAAGTCCATAGCGGTTGCCGCCAACTGCTTTTTCTGGATCAAACCCCTTGCCATTATCCGTAATCTGACACATCCATCCTCGCTTTGTTGTCAGCGCTTTTACACATACATTTGTAGCTTCCGCATGTTTATAACTATTGATTAACGACTCCCGAACAATCGCTAACAATTCGATTTTATCTTTAGATGAGAGCTGTGAATCTTCTATCTCCCATTTCGTTTCAATTTGCATATCCGTTTCACGGCTCAATTCGTCAATTAAACTCCCCATCCCCTTCAGCCAAGGATTTTCGTCTGCGTCCGCAGCATGCCGCAAGCTAGCAATGGCTTGTCTTACATAATCGTTAGTACGATACACGCTTTCCATCAATTGTCCAAAAGGAAGTCCCTCCGCTTGCCTCATTTGTTCCATACGTGTTACCTGAGCATTTAAGAAAAATAGGGATTGCGCAATGCCGTCATGCAATTCCCGGGCAATCTTTTCCCGTTCCTCTAACACGACCTGCACCGCCTTCACACGATTCAATTCTTCTTGATAATGCTCAATCATTTTGAACAATTTCGTTAAAAACAACAGCGTTACTGCTAATACGAATACAGGTGAGAGCCAGTTACCCAATTCCATAGAAATATAGGGAAGAAGAAATTCGTGCCTTACATACTCCCATAGGCCAATCGTCAAAGTCGGAATAATTAGAATCAGCCATTTGATTTGTTTATAGCTCATCTCGACTTCCCCTCTCCATATGCTTGCAGTCGCACAAAACGATTTCTATCATGATGCTTCATTGAGCCTTTGTCGCCTTCTTTTATCTTATCGTATTGCGTTTGATCAATCGACCGAAATGATGAAAAAAAGTCCGTACAAAGAGACGTTCTGCCTCATTGTACGGACTGCTTTCATATGGTATATCGAGTTATTGCAAATACTGAACGGTATAGCCTTTTTCTTTCAACAGGTCGACAACCATGCCTTTCGTTACGTAATGAGCCGCGCCCACAACGACGAAGGATGTGTTCTCTCCTTCTTTCTCCAGCAATCCAGCAAGCTTGCTGGCCATATTTTTGTCCCGCTCCCCTATTAAACGTTTACTCGCTTCGTCCTCGAATCCAACTTCCAGCAATTTTGCCAAGCCTTCTGCATCGCCCTCTACCCAATCAAGCTGCATCTTTTTCAAGTTCTCTTCGCTTTCCTTGAAGCCGTTTCCAGTCAGGATGGATTCTAGCATAGCATTCAATTCTTTTTCCTGCTGTGCAGGTGGAACATCCGCAAATACATGAGCTTGCACTTTAACACCTTCTAGCTCATGAATCGGTTTACCTGTCAGCATAGCCTTTGTAATAAAGTAATTGTCAATACCAGTTAGCATCGCCATTTGGTACGCTTCTGGATTTTGGGCATACCCTAAAGTCGACAGACTCGTGGAAATGGCAAAAGGTTTGAATCCGTCAAAAGCATTCCCCGGCAAGTCTAGCTTCGTCAGAACTTTTTGCAGCTTTTCATACGTTTCTTTAGACACATGATCTTTTATAGTAGTTCCATCGCTGTATTGCATCTTCTCATTAAAATAACTCATGTCTCCGTTTACCAAATCCAATTCGACCCATAAATCGTCCGAAGCATCGAATGCTTCACGGATGCTCTTCTGCATCGGATACATATCTGTAGTACCTAGGTGAACGGAGCCTAGTAAATACAACGTATTTTTATCATTTGTTACTTTCCACATTAGACCTTCTGCACCAGCTCCAGCAGCGTCATAAGCAAACTCCACCAAGCGGCTTGCCATCACAGCAGCATGTTCAACGGTACTAGGCTTATCCAACTCTAAGCCAGCTTTCGTGCCCTTAACGATCCCTTTTTTCTGCATATAGTCAGTCGGTGCCATATCTGCCTTCATATCGAATGCTTGTGGCAGCTCATAGTTTGCTAACAGCTTATGTAAGGAAGTAATCACCGTTTCTCTCGTAATCCCTTTATCCGTTGGGAAAGACAAGGAGGTCACTTTTTTCTTGACACCAAGCTTATCTAGTTTCGCCGTTGTTCCTTCCATAAGTGTTTTGAATTTATCCGGTGTAATCGCTTTTTGGAACGATCCATCGTAATACCAATTAATCGGATAAATACCGTACTTCTCACCTTCATGCAGCGTCTTTACTGACCATTGGCTAATTTGTGGAGCTGCAGGATCAGCAGTTTCTGCATGAACGGGGAATACATTTCCTAACAAGATTGAAAAGCTCAGTATCCCCGCTGCAGTCCAACGCGTAAGCTTGGACAAGCGTTTTTGTTCTAGCATCATTCGATCTCCTCTCAAATCTAAGATGTGGTAAATGTTGCATATAATTATACCTTATCTATTGAATTTACATATGTCAAAAATATAATATTTTTATTTAAATTCAATTCATTTCATAGATAATAAACCCATATGTGTCTTGAAGTTGTGAGAAAGGAGCACCTGCTTCGTTTTCGCGAAATATTCCAATTACGTGCATAAACCATGATGATATGGACAAAAGTGCAGCTATTTTAAATAGAAAACGCCATTTTTCAATAAATAAGGACAAATATGCAGTTGTTTTTCTCGATTAGGCTGCTTAAAAGGGAAAAGCAACTAAAATAAATGTATTTTTGTCGATAATGCCTCATAAATTCACATTTTCACATAAAATAACTGCATAATTGTCTTTAATCTAAATCAGGGCTTCCCATTCATGCAGATCTGTCTGCTTTCACCTATAAAGCACGCCCTTTTATAAGCCGTTCTATGTTGAACTGTATTCATAGCAGAAAAAAGACACGCTATATTCAGCGTGCCTTTACGTACTATCTTAGTTAGCCCTTCTTTCAACTCATCTATTAATTTTATATTCTTATATTCCTACAATAGGCAACACGACTATCACTTCACTTTTTTCATATAGAAGTAGATCGTTAGCGGTACAAATAAGACAAGCAGCAACAAGCATACACCAACACCAGCTGCAATATCGCTTGTCGATGCCGTTCCATGCATCAATCCTCTTGCTGTCGTCGCAGCAATACTAATCGGATTGAGCCCTACTATAACACCCATCCAATCTGGCATCGTATCGGGATCTACTAAAATATTGCTAGCAAACAGCAGCGGATACATCAGCATCATGCTCGTACCAGATACCGTTTCAGGCTTCTTAACCAGCACACCCATCATAGAAAAGATCCAGCTTACACTAAATGCAAAGCAAACGATAAATAGCAAAGCCATTATCGCGCCTAAGGCGCCTCCCTCGGGTCTGAACCCCAACAACATGCCTACACAAAAGGAAACAAGTGCAGCACTCGTATATCTTAATCCGTCCATGAGGACAGAACCTATCATCGTCGCTGGCTGCCAGAAAGGCATCGTTCGGAATCGATTATATACCCCTTTTACAATGTCCTGACATAGTGTCGTTCCGCTATACACGGTCATGGGAAGAATCGTTAGCAGAAGGAAGCCAGGTAAAAAGTATTGCAAATAGGCTGTCGTAGAACCTGCAATCGCTCCACCAAACAAATAAGTAAAGATGAGCAGCGTGAGAATAGGAGATAGTGCAACGTCCATGCCATAGACAAACAAATTGTTGCTCGTGTGCTTCCACGTTCTCCACACAAATATACGAATGGCTGTAAATGCCTTAGGACTTACTGGCTTCGAGTTCCCCGAAAATAAGGAGCTGTCTTGAGCGATTCGCGGCATCGCTTTATTGGTCGTATTCATGATACTGCCTCCTTGTTCGGAGGATGAAGCAGAGCTAGAAACACCTCATCCATGCTTGGATCACTAAGTGTAAAATGAGCAATCGGCATATCATTGTCTAATAGAAGTTGAATAATTTGATTCGCACGTCTAGCTTCTGTTACTGGTATTTTTAACAACAAAGGATCTGTATCTTGCAGCAAAGTAAGATGGTGGCTAACAAGTAATCGTTCGATATCGATAGCATTCACCTGATACAGCAGCTGAATAGACAACGTCTTCCCCCCGGTCGAGGCCTTCAACTGAATCGGTGTACCTTCGGCTACTACCGTTCCTTTGTCGATAATAACGATCCGATCTGCCAACTGATCCGCTTCTTCTAAATACTGCGTTGTTAACAACACGGTCGTTCCCCGCTTCAGCAGCGTTCGCACTACCTCCCACACTTGCATACGACTTTGCAGATCAAGCCCCGTTGTAGGTTCATCTAGAAAAATAACTTCCGGTTGATTGATAACACTCGCTAAAATATCCAACCGTCTCCGCATACCACCTGAGTAAGTTTGTACGATTCTATCTTTCGCATCCGACAGTCCGAATGATTCTATCAGTTCATCTGCCAATATACGTGCTTCCTTCGCAGAATAGCCATACAATCGCGCGATCATAACAATGTTCTGATGCCCTGTCAGCCCTTCATCAAGTGCCGCAAATTGCCCCGTCAAGCTGATATTCTGTCGTACGTCATTCGCTTGCATCGCTGCATCGTATCCTGCTACGACGGCTACGCCTCCATCGGGCTTGATGAGCGTGCTAAGCATATTTACGATCGTCGTTTTCCCTGCTCCATTTGGACCAAGCAAAGCCAATAACTCGCCTTTTTTCACTTGCAAATCTACGCCTTTAACGACTTCGATACCGTTATACGACTTTCTTAATCCGCTCGCTTCTATCGCATATGGCATATCCCACCGTCTCCCCCTCTGTATTAGAACCATTAAGTCTTCACTATCTATAAAACTACCGACTACCTTAAAAGTCCGGGTGCTTTTCCAGCACGATCTCGACTGCCCCGCCAACTCCATCACCAGACTTTTAAAAGCCCGATCATTTCGTATCGGCTGCGCTATCGAGATTCTTCTACTCACCACTCACTGTTGTCATCAAAATTCAGATTCCAGCCTTATTTTTCTTATATAAAACGATCTTTATGTTCAGATGCCCACTCTGCAAACGTCTTAGCGCGTCTTCCTACTACAAGCTCTACGGTAGGCAATACCGTGTATCCGACTTCAGGTGGATTTTTGCCCATCTCGACAAAGAAATCGATATCAGTCTCTTCATAGCCTTGTTCGCTCCAACGTTCACGAGCTTGCTCTTCTGTTAGCTCAATAAATTGAATCTCCTTGCCAATTGCATCACTAATGACCTGCACAGCTTCGATACGAGTAAGCACTTCTGGGCCCGTAATAAAATAGCTTTGCTTATGATGCCCGCCATCTACTAATGCCGCTACCGCCACACTTGCAATGTCTGCTTCATGCACTCTTGAGCTCGGCACACTGCCAAAAGGCTCACGCACAACGCCTTCTGTACGAATAGAGTCTGTCCAATCGATTAACGTATTCGCCATCACTTCCACTGGCTTAAAGAATGTCCACTCCATGCCGCTGCGTTGCACTGCTGCTTCCACCTCACCTTCATAGCCTACCAATACCGTCACGCGGCGAACACCAGCTTTTTCCGCCATTTCGATAAGAGTAGGATTCGTTTGCAAATAGCCATCTGCACTTAAGCTCGAAGTAATCACGTGTAGTCCAGTTACGCCTTCCAATGCAGCTTGCAGCGTCTCAGGTGCGTTCAGATCACCCGCTACCACTTCTACACTGGCAGGTAAATTTGCTTTTTCCGGGTTGCGCGATAAGGCGCGCACACGCTCTCCTTTTTCCACTAACTGATTCACGATATGTCTTCCCACTGTACCTGTTGCGCCTGTCACTAAAATTGTCATTATAAATTCCTCCTAATTAGATATGATGGGTATTACTAGTAAAAAACGATTTCATGTTTCCAAGCGAACCGATTGTGATCTACTTTACATAGCGCTCTTGAACTCGCTTGATTTCTTCCATCAGCTCATCTTTTAAATCTTCAGGTGATAGGATTTCAACTTTGGAGCCGTAGCTTAAAATAACGGAGATCGCATATTCTCTTAAATAGAATTCCTTATGGACATCGATGTGCGTACCGAGGTGAATGCATTCATCTCGAAACTGTTCCGTTACTCGGGGCTGAGCAGACAAATCAAATCGCAAATGAGCCACTGTCCCGCGAACTTCTTCTACGTCAGGTGAATCAACCAATTCCCTAGGCTGGAACGTCACTTCCGTGACTTCGACTTGCCCCATCCGCGACACGCGGAACAATCGCTTGGCCTTTTTGCCTAAGCAGTAGCCATCCAAATACCAGAACCCGCGCTCCCAATACAGATGAATCGGTTCCAATTGTCTATTGGTACTATCACCTGTTGCATTGGTATATGAAAAATGAATGATTCTACGGTCATTGACCGCTTGGTGTAACGTTTGGATAATCGCTTTCTCACTTTCAGAGGCGTTCAGTGCAAAGATTAGCTTTTCATGGTCACCATGACTGAGCAGTGCAGGCTGCAAACTGCCAAGCTTATTCACTAAAGAAGTGATTTGCTCTCCGAATGCGCCCTCCATGCCCTTTAACAAGTTGTAAATGACCGTAAAGTCCTGCATTGAAAAATGCTGCTTCGTTAAAAAGAAACCTTCCATCAATTCGAAGCCGCCATCTGTACCCGCAAATGAAACAACAGGTATGCCTGATTGGTTGATAAGCTCAATATCCCGATATATCGTTCGAATCGATACCTCAAACCGTGAAGAAAGCTCGGTTGCTGTCACTCTTTTCTTGGACATCAATTCCATCGTAATGCCAAGCAGTCTATCTAATCGCATGTACCTCTCTCCTCATCACCGCCATCCTCACATATGATAATGGCATCATAATATACGAACCCTGACATCTTATATGTCAGGATTAAATCATGACTTTTAAAAATGGACAATAAAAATTTCAAAATGGGTTATACACACACATTCACGGCTCGGCTCATTGTATCGATACAAATCGTTTTTCCATGTATTGTTTGATTTAACAGTTAGATCTATGATGGTAAGTAGAAGCGATAACAACACGAATTCGTCAGCAGACCTAATTTATGGGAGGAACGATGGATGAGTACCCTTAGTGCGTTATTTCTAAAACGAATTGGCTACACCACCAGTGAGCAAGATCCGCATGAAAAGATCACATTTGACCAGTTGCCCCAGATCCTCGAATTAGCATCGACTACAATCCCTTTCGAGAATTTGCGCGTATTGACTCATCGTACAAGAGATATTACAAGAGAGCATTTGGTCGAAGATATCCTCATTCATAACGAAGGCGGCATATGTTATGAGCTGAATGCGCTTTTTTATTTATTTTTGGTCGATAACGGCTTTGATGCCGCATTTACAAGAGCCATTATTTACGATAATGAAGCAAAAGAATATATTGCATGGGGTCGAACGCATGTGACGATTCTGCTCAAGCATGAGGAACAAACGTATCTGGTTGATGCAGGTGTTGGCGGAAATTTGCCATTGAAGCCTGTCCCACTAACTGGTGAAACAGTTACGTCTAGTAATGGTGAGTTTCGGGTGACAACAGTCGATCATGAACTCGGCAACTATGTATATGAGATCAAGTTAAAACATAAAGATACCGATTGGCACATCAATTATATTTTTGATTCCAATATGCTGTTATCTGACTTAGCAGAATGTACGGAAGTGCAGCAAATTGTCGTCGAGCATCCAGATTCGCATTTTAACAAAGGTCCACTCATTACGAAGTTAACGAGTACAGGTAACGTAACCTTAACAGGCAGCTCCTTTACGAAATGGGAAGATGGAGTTGTTACGAAGGAAAAGATCGATGATGAGACATTCTCGAAATTACTACAAGATCATTTTGGATTGAAACAATGAATAATAGTGGAACCAACATACCAAGCTATACACGCGCTAGATTCAGGTTCTAGCGTCCTTCTATTGACTCTGTCTGCTACACGCTACAACTCCTCACGGAATCATACACGGTCACCTTGGATATGCCAGTTGGACGCATTTAAAGGGTTGGAAAATTATCAACATACGATCACCATTCATGCGAATGAATACGCAAAAAACGCTTGGAAATCTCCAAGCGTTTTTTATCTATTTTCCATCTATTATGCTGCGAAAAAGGTGGAGAAATTTTCGCTTCGCTACCTATATCCCGTTAACGGTTGCCATTGAGGCTATCCAGCTTATATTTGCTTATTTTGAAATGTAAAGGGTGTCACAGCGCTTATTTACTAGATCGAACCTTAAACTGAACTATTTTTGCCCAAATAAGCTCTCTGGCGACCATTAAAATCTTAAAGGAGCCACTTTCGCGAAAATAACGTCTATGACGCCCGTTAGAGAAAGCACTCCACGTAAGATAGTACTAGCATCGTAAAACATCGTAAATGGTACCATAAGTACGCTTCTTTCGGCTACGAGATACGTGTCAACTTATCAGGATTTCGAACAATATAAATGTTCTGCAATTTTCCTTTCCTCATATCCAAGAAGAACACTGATTGTACAACACCATTGCTCCGAATGACAATTCCCGTTTGACCGCTAATTGGTACCAACTCCACTGCAAAGTCGCCTGCTTCGTTCTGAGGCCAATTTCGACGAATGCCCAACAAGAAGCGAGCGACGCGCTTACTCGTCACAATTGGTTTAACCGCAGCGGTTACTTTACCGCCTCCATCAGACAAGAGCACCGCATCCTCAGCAAGCATGGAAAGTACTTTGTCGACTTTGCCAAGTGATAACGCTGCAAGAAACTGCTGAACCCATTCTTCTCCGATGCAGCCTTTGCCGATTAGCTCCTCTTCGGACACACCCATTTTCCCTCTTGCTCGGCTCATAAGCTTACGGCAGTTTAATTCACTCTTGTCAATTAACTCAGCAATGGTGGGATAATCAAAGCCCATCGCTTCCCTAAGGACAAATACAGCACGTTCGGCTGGAGTCAATCGTTCAAGAAGCGCAAGAATCGCATAGGATAGCAGGTCATTGCGGACGACTGCCTCGAAGCTATCATCATTCATCGTTGGGATCGGCTCTGGCAGCCATGGGCCGACGTACTGCTCGCGGCGCTTTCTCGCTGAGCGGAGCAGGTCTAGACAACGATTCGTAATCATTTTGCACAAATAGGCTTTCGGTTCCTTTAATCGTTCTGGATTGACGCTTTGTACTTTTACGAACACATCTTGAACAGCATCTTCCGCATCAGCGGCAGAACCGGTTAATTGGTAGGCAAGACGGAACAGTAGGCCACGATATTTTTCGTAAAGTTCAATCATAGACTGCCTCCTTAATGAGAACTACACCTCGATGTGTCATGTGCTGTTCTCACACCATACTGACATGATCCCATAATATTTTCTTCGTTTTATACGCCAATTTACCTGTGAGGATTATATCAAGTCCCCATTTATGCGTCCATAATAAGCCTCGGTCTGGTCCAAGTCCAATCGAGAAAGATTCAAGAACTCCTTTGTGCTGCGGAGCTTGGCGTCCCGTCAAGTCTGCAAAGATGATTTTCCCTAGCCGCTGGGCTTGCGGAATGGCCTCTTTGCACGTCATTTGATCCGCCTTGCCGCTCTCCATATCAACCACATGCGCACAATCACCAACCGCATAAATGCCTTGTGCTGACGCTACGCGATAGCATTCATCTACGATAATTTTGCCATCGTCGGTAAGAGGCAGCGTCATCTGACGCAAAGCTGGATTTGCTATAAGACCAAGCGCCCAAATCGTTAAGCCAACAGGCAGCTTAGCACCACTGGACAACATAAGATGGCCATCTTCTTCGCGTAACACCTTCGTACCATGATGAACAATGACGCCTCCTTCAGCCAATGTGCTTTCCAGTTTGCGCGAAGCCTTAGCAGGCCCTTCCGTAAATAATCGCTCCTGAGCATTCAATAGATGTACCTTCACCTTGGCAGGATCGATCCCCATATGAACAGCTTCCGCCCGCATCGCGTATGCCAGTTCAGCCGCCGTCTCGATCCCAGTTATACCCGCTCCCGCAACTGCTACCGTTAATAATTGCTCCCTTTCCTGTTCTCCTTTCACAGCGGCAAGCTTCATATTGTTATACCACTGCTCGCGCATACGTGCTGCTGTATGAATATCGCTTAACGAAATGCCCCCTTGGCTCGGCTCCGGCTGACGCGCGACACTGCCAATCGCTACTACAAGTAGATCATAATCGATACGATGGTCCTGCCCTTCTGTGTCTTTGTACAGCAGCCACTTCTTATCGCTCTCCACATGCTGCAGCGCACCTTGAACGAACTTCGCATCCTCCTGTAGGATGCGCTCCCAAGGAATCGTAATTGGTTCATTGGATACTGCCGGGCGGAATAACAGCACTTTCCGCACATGGTAAGGATGTTTATCCAATAAAATGAGACGAAGCTTCCGATTCACTTCTTTTTCTTGAAAGGCTTTGCGTATCGCCTTTATAGCGTGAATCCCAGCGAAACCTCCACCAACTACAACACAAGTCAATTCTTTCATTCCAATCCTCTCCTTTTTCGTGTTTCACAATAGAACGAGGAAGGGTTCGTTTTTGTGACATATCGTAATCCAATGAAATAAAAACACCTTACAGCGATGATTAGATTGAATGATTAAATAAGTAAAAAAATGAAAAACCACCTGCCCTGGATTTTTATCCATCGAAGGTGGTTTCGTCAATGTTAGGCTTTAACATCTCACATTCCGCACGCTTGGCATCTGGTGGCAAGTGGATTTTTTAGGTGCAAACAAGCGGTTAAACGGATGTAGCGATGGTTCAAGGAGCAAAAACCATCGCCGCTTGCCCCGGTCTGGCAGTGGTGCGCAATGTGAGATTTTAGAGAGAAAATAACAGAAGGGGCTGCTAAAAGTAGTCCCTTCTGTTATTTTCCGCTTCAAAAATCAACTTCTAATAGTTATGCACCAACTCTCATTCAGAGGGGCTTCAAAATCTGAGAGAACAAGAGTGGAGCGTGAAAAATGTTTTCTACTAATGACTTCATCTTCATAATCATAGCCGTTCCAGAGATGCCAGATTTCCAAGTTTATTTCTTCATCAAGAGTCATAACATAATTATATAAATAATTTGCTCGATTCATATCAGAAACACTGACTGTATAAATATGATTGAAATCAGAATAATTGCTCATGATTGTTAATGCATATGAAGCATCTTGTATTAGAAAAGGATTAGAGGCTGCTGGATCAACATAAAGAACTTTTTAATCTTCATCCATTTCTTTCCAAGGCACTGGGCCATCCGGAACATTCATACGAATCATATCACCTACAGTTAAAATCTCTTGTCCTCTAGGTTTAATCTCGGGAATCGGACGATCTGCTGCTATATAGAATTCGAAACTCATCTTAAACTTCACCCTACCTTCATACGTTCTTTCAATAATAAATGCAGTGCTAGTTACTCCGCATCAATCTCGATTCGCATCATCGTAGACTCGTACCCACCACCATCCGGGTATACCCATCTGCCCGAATTGACATTCCCATCGGCACTGAACTCACCTTTGAAGTAAGCAGGAGATCCCTTTTCACCGCCCCAAATTATCAGCGTATCGCCATCTATTTTATTTCGTACACATAGTCCAACGTATTGCCCATGCTGTCATAGTAACGCGACTTAATATCCTTGCTCGGCGCCTCGCCAAAGGGCTGCACATGACCGATAATCTCGATCCCTTTCACATCTTGACCATATTGCTTCAACTGGATGTCTTGGAGAAGAAAGAATCCGCCTTCCATCCATCTGTAAGTGACGATCCCTTCCACACCTCCGCTTACCTTCCAACTTCCAACTAGACGATTCAAAGCTTGCATATCAGGATTTGGTGTTGGTGCTGTATAAGCGCCTGTTTCCATAAGATTATCTGTCATAAGATGATTCCTCCTTATATTTACATGTACGAGTATCATTTCGGTGTATCTGTTCCCGTCCCGTATCTATGTCTGAACCGTCATGTGATTGTGAATCTTATTGATGCAGCTGCAAATGCTCTTCTAATCGTTCCAACGTATCTGTATAGCCTTCAACCATACCCATTACCTCAGCTTCTTCAAGCTGCTTCACACTTGCAAAATGGGTTATAATCGAAACTTTCGTGCCCTGTTCCGTATCTCCAAACGTAACCGTCGTCAACATGGTACTGTCTTCAACATCAATCCAGTTCTCATCCGTCATCTCGTCCACATAGACAAGCTTGGAAAGCTCATCGACCTCACGATAAACAGCTTGGCATAAAACCATACCCGTTCATCGCATACCTCCACATGGATCTGGTTTCCGTTCTGTCACTGCTCCTCCTTCCTGTAAATGTCGAGCATATAGTCCTCGAACTGATCAAGCCGTTCTTCCCATAGTAAGCTAAAGGAATCGAACCAAGCATCCAGCTCCTGAAACGGTTTCGCTTCCAGACTATATATCCGCTGCTGACCCTTATTCTGGACAACTACCAGTCCAGCCTCGCTCAATATGCGCAAATGACGCGACACTTGCGGTTGACCGATATGTAGCTCCTCTACAATTTCCCCAACCGAACGCGGCCTGTTCTTTAACAACTCTACGATGTTAAAGCGGTTGGGCTCTGCGATTGCAAACAACATCATCTGCATTGGTAAAGTTTTCATAATTAATATATATACCAAGATGTATATACACGTCAACGTATATTTAGATCCTTTTATTCGTTTTCTTTCACCGTCTGCGGTTAGGAACTTTTTTGCAAATTATTCCCGATGACTATTGACATAAAATACGCCAAGGATATAATTAACAATTAAGCACGAGACATATTTTATGTCATGGAGGAGGAATAGAGTTGGAGCCAGCACATTCGATAACCGCATTGCAGTATGTAGCCCTCATTCACGAAATATCGTACACAAAGGTATGCAAAGAAATCGGAATAACCCCACAGCAGTTTTCCGACTGGGTCAGAAAGAGACGCCCTATTCCACGGGAGCGGCTTCAATCCATCACTAAGTATTTTGACATTGAGCCTACTCTGCTCATTGATGAACATCATTATCTTCAAGACCTAACTGCTGATTTGAAAATTGAACTGCAAATTATGTTTCTTAACAAGCTTCTACAACAAGCCGAAGAAGGCAGCGATATGGACGCTTATGAAGAGAAACTGCTCCGGCTACGGCGCGAAAAAGAACAACAACACCTCATTAATCGATTTACGGCTGTCATCCAACAAAACGATGCACAAACGACCCATCTATGTGTAGCTTTTTTAGACCATATTCAAAGTGGCAATCTACCTACGCTACAGCAGGCAATTAACCCAAGCGAAGAATGATACTGTCACTTGTGCACAGTCCTTCAATTGAATCATAACGGCGCAGACCTTCAGATGCTTCACACTGCCAAAGTCCGAGAGCAATTGCTCCCCTGCTGCTACAATCATCCTCAACTAAATGTAAAAAAGAGCAGCTCGCTCATCTAAAATGAGTAACTGCTCTTATCACTTATATCTATTAATAACATGCAACACTTAACTCCGTAGATAACTATTTGCTCACATACAACCACTTCAACGCCTCAGGTAAATATTGAACACCTTTCTCGAAGCTGTGCGAATCGCTTTCGTAAACGATCTGCTTCGCCGTTTGTTCCGTGAAACCTTTGCTTAGCAATATTTCATGAATTGCCAAGTTATTAGGCACCATCCACTGCTGCCCATTCGTTCGCCCTGCGCCTTCGCCATGTCCGACATTCATAAAGATCCGTTGTTCATGATTGCGAGCAGGCTGCTGATCAACCCAATCTACAATGCCTGGAAACCAGAACGAACCAGAGAAGCTGCCTATTTTTCCAAATACATCAGGATAGAGCAATGCCGTATACACGGAAATAAGTCCACCAAACGAAAAGCCCATAATACCCGTATGCTCACTATCTGGCAGTGTCCGATAACAGCTGTCGATGTATGGCTTTAGCTCATTAGCCAAATAAGCAGCGTATTGGGCTGCCTGACCGCCAAACTTTTTTTCACCAGACTCAAATACATTCGTAGAAACAAACGGAGTATATTCATCATTCCGATCGAATGGCTTAATGCCGACAAACAGGAATGCAGGCAGTTCTCCCTTAGCAGTAAGGGTACGGATGATCGATAGAGAGTCACTACCCTCAGGATCAATCAAATCCGCATTGTCCTGCATATAAATAACCGGATACCTGTCTGTACTTTCCTCATAACCTTCTGGTAAATAAATCGTTAAGTGACGCTCACCGAAGTTCTCTTGTATAGTCATCGTCATCGTATTACCACCAACTCTCTTTATTCGTTTACTTGCTCATAAAATGAAGTACTTGCTCGGTCGCATGCTGAATCGCAAGCGGCCCGCCCGTATCAATTGAGACATCTAGCGGAAATACATTCTCGCCTTGAACAGCCTTCAACGATTTCCATACGTTGCTCTTCTGTAACTCTGCCAGCTGCGTATCGATATCATCCAAATAATCCACGATAAAAATAACATCTGGATTGAGCGTCACAATCCCTTCCAAGGACACAATCTCCTCTTCCAGCCTGTATTCACCTGGCGCCGTTAACCCAAGACCATTTTGTGCATCATACATATACGAAACAGAGTTATCATCCAGCACATAGAAGGTGTTCCCATTTCCAGTCGGCCTCAAGAAGGTTGCCGTTTTGTCCTTATGTACTTGCAGCTTGTCTCTTGCTTCTTTCATTAATCCATCCAGCTTCGTAATGTAAGTTTCAGCTACCTCTTCTTTTCCTAATAAAAATGCGTATTCACGCAGCGTTTTCTTCCAATCCCATTCGGTGTTATCCATCATTACTACCGTTGAAATTTTATTTATATCCTCAAATACATCATTATGCGTACCAGCAAAAGCTACAATGAGATCCGGATCAAGCTCAATCATCAACTCCAAATTCGGTGTTCTTACTTGACCGATATCCGCTACCTTGGCCTGTCCGACATATGGCTTTAATGTTGCGAACTTTGCAAGGATGCTCTCTGATAAAGGGGATGCTATCGGCGGCGTACCCAACGCAAAGAAATATTCCATCATGGCAAAATGCCCTGTAACCACACGCTCAGGCTGCTTCTCAATAACAACCTCTTTCCCCGTCCCATCTTTATAGGTTCTTGGCCACTTAGCGGATTGCTCAGTCGTACCTGATTCCCCATTAGTTGGCTTGTTCACAGCCTCCGACGTGCCTGCTGGCTGAGACCCATTCGTTCCACTGCTCGCTCCTGAACAGGCTCCAAGTATGAAAGTCAACCCCAGCATCACCATTGCCAATTTACTTTTCGCAGCCAACCTCAACATTTCTTCATTCTCTCCTTCAATTCTATCTAAATGATAATCATTTTCATTGTTATTTAGATTGTAGTTGCTCCTGTCTCTCTCAACAATGGGAGATGCTATCGGATTTTTGTGACGATCTAATCTTTTATCTATGTTTTTAACATACGCTTTGAATTGACCAGGCGTTAGTCCAGTATGTTTCTTAAACGACTTTGTAAAATAAGAAATGTCCGTATACCCTACTGCTGCTGCAACTTCTTGCAGTGTCGCGTCTGACTTGGTCAACCATTCCTGCGCCTTATCAATTCTTACACCAATTAAATATTCAATCGGACTTCGCCCGACACGCTGCTTAAATTGCTTCGACAAGTGTGGAACACTGTAATTTAATGCCTCCGCTATTTCCTCCAATGTAATCGATCTTGCAAAATGTTGATGAATATATACCTTTGCCCCTTCAACGATGTCGGGTTTCGCAAGACGTTCCTGCCAATCCTGAAGCTGCCGCAGTACCTCGACTGTCCACGCATAGTACTGTGCTCGGACGCTCAGAAGGTGAGCCGCTTCCTCTCCTTTCGTTTGCCATACACGCAAGAACTGCTCCATCCTATCGAGAAGTACTAGTGGATTACGCGGTTCAAAAGCAAACGCCAAATCAGCCCCATTCCCTTCAAGACTTGCTTTTACACTTGGCTTATAGTAGATCAAATAGCATTCAATTTCTTGCTGGACGTTATCTATCTGAAGAACATGGCCTTTATTCCCATGCATAAGAAGAAATCCGTTCAATGTCGAATGTGTCCCGTTCAAATGCAAGTGTGCAGAACCTCGTATGTTAAGGAAAAACATCATAGAAGGCAGCTTATATGATCGTATACACTCCCCAGGAGCCAATTTAAGATGACGTACATCCACTACGTTTGGTGTGCAACGACTCCATAGTGCTGCATACTCGTTTACCATCATCACTCATGCCTCCTGATTTATAAAATGGAAGTTCTCTACAGTGAAAAAACTAGGCTGTCTTCATCACGTGCTCAACACGCGGGTAAGACAGCCACTTGTAGCTACCGTGCAGACTTACTACTGCATAGGTTCGTGCTATACCTTAGAACGTGTCATTAAATAGAGAAAATAAGGCGCTCCGATCACAGCTGTTATAATACCCGTTGGAATTTCCACAGGCTGCAGCAGCGATCTCCCCAGCGTATCTGCCACGACAATAAGCAGCCCGCCAGTCAGTGCCGAGACAGGCAGCAGAAATTGATGTCTAGGACCAACTAAACGACGTGCAAGATGCGGCCCAATAAGTCCTACAAAGCCTATTCCACCGCTAACTGCTACACAGGAAGCAGCTAATGCAACAGCTGCCGCAAGCAGCTTAAGCTGCTCTCGTGACATATCAATGCCTAACCCCAATGAAGGTTCATATCCCAAGTTCAAAATATTCATCGTTTGTGCCTTCAAGAAAACATAAGGAAGCAGTATGAGAAGCCAAGGAAGCAAGGCCCATACATGTTTCCAATCGGTCCCCCAAATACTACCTGCCATCCACGTCGCTAGAAATTGAAATTTATCTGGATCAAGCCGTACCGTCAACACGATCATCGCTGCGCTTATTCCCGCTGCAACAGCGATACCTGTCAGCAGCAGACGAGTAGGCGATATTCCATTATAACGCTTATAGGCTAACACATAGATAAGAGCAGCCGTTAATCCCGCACCGATAAAGGCAAGCAAAGGCAGCATAAAGACGGGAGCCGCAGCGGTTGTTGGAAAAAACGTAAGAAATAGCATAATGGCTAACCCTGCACCAGCGTTGATACCCAAAATACCAGGATCGGCTAACGCATTACGAGAAACTCCTTGCATGATACAGCCGGAAACAGCGAGGCCTGCACCTATCCATACCGAGATAACAATTCGCGGCAAACGAAATTCAAATAAAATAAGCTCCTGCTTGTCCGATCCGTAGCCAAACAAAGTGGATAGAACCTCAAGCGGCGATAAACGCGAGTAACCGGTATTCATGCTAGCTATTAACACAATAAAAATGAGCATCGCTAACATGCTCATAATCATCCTACTGCGCTTCACCCTCTGTCGTTCTAAACTTTCCATCGTCACTTTCACATGTTCCATCTACAGCTCCCTCCATTCTTTACGAGCTAAATAGAGGAAGAACGGCACACCGATGAACGCGATAATCGACCCTACTGGCGTCTCGGCCGGAGGATTGACCATTCTCGCAGCGAGATCAGCAATTACAACAAGCAGACTCCCCAGCACAGCAGAACAAGGAATAATCCAGCGGTAGTCAACCCCGACCAGCTTGCGGGTCAAGTGTGGAATAATAAGCCCTACAAAGCCAACTGCGCCAACAATGGAGACAGCCGCACCCGCAAGGATAAGCACAACGATCACACACATCCCTTTTACAAATCCAATCCTCAGTCCTAGCCCCCGTGCAACTTCATCTCCCATACTGAGCATAGTAATCGAGCGAGACAACGCTATGGACATAACTAGCGCTACTGCTACCCACGGAAACATCACTTCCAGCTGAGCCCATGTTGTTCCAGCAAGTGCGCCGGCATACCAAAAGGCCAACTCTTGTCCGATATCAAAATACAAGGCAATCCCTTCACTCCATGCACCCAATAAGGCAGTTAGCGCAGCTCCAGCAAGCACCAATCGAAGTGGAGTAAGTCCTCCTCTTGCCATGGCACCAATTCCGTACACGAGCCCCGCCCCTAATCCAGCACCAAGAAAGGAATATAGAATGAAATACATGAACGGCAGCTGAGGAAAAAAGGCAAAACAGAGCGCCAAGGCAAACCCCGCTCCAGCATTAATGCCCAACAAGCCGGAATCTGCTAACGGATTGCGTGTCATTCCCTGCATAATAGCTCCAGCCACAGCAAAAGAGGCACCTACCATCGCACCGCCCAGCACACGCGGCAATCTAAGCTCCTGAATGATATGATGATTCGCCACATTCGGATCAAAGTGAAAGATTGCATCCCATATAACAGAAAAATGGATATCTCTAGCACCAAATGATACTGCCACTACAAGTGCTATTACTAATAATACTGGTCCTCCTACAAGAATAGCAGCAGCGATCCAAGGACGACTCCTATGTATTGACTTGATTGGCAGTTCACGTAATTCACTTTGAACGCTTGTTTGATCGACTGACGCCATGATGCCTCCCTCAATCATATAGAGATTTCATTTATAGATTATTACTCATTTATAGTTGATAATAATTATCATTATCATATATGACTTCCATAAAGTCCAGTTAGATCGAAGTTAATGCTTACTCGAATAGTCGGTATACATCTATCATGTACCACGATAATGAGGATCTCAGCACGAAACAATGGACATATCTATTGTTTTTCTTGTATTTTTCTATGATCGTTAGAAGGATCACGTTATTCCCCACCTTATTCATAGCCAAAACCTATTAGATAAATAGATTCTATATATTTAACGAATAAAAAAACTTAAACTATGATGAGAGCAGAAACTTGGAGGTGGACGTATGAATGACCATGGTCAACATGAAGTGAAGTCCCAATTCGATGAAGCTGCGCATCAGTATGATCAGCAAAGAAGAATGCTTATCCCCTGCTTTGACGACTTTTATAAGGTGTCCGTATCGCTTGCCAATTCTGCTACAAGTTCCCCGAACATATTAGACCTAGGTGCTGGAACTGGCTTGTTCTCGTCGTTTTTACTGCAAAAGTATCCTGAAGCCAACCTGACGCTCATCGACTTATCTGAAAAGATGCTAGAAATCGCAAAGTTAAGATTCAAAGGGTATACGAGCGTCAATTACATCGCAGATGATTATACGAATTATATGTCTGACGTGAAGTTTGACATTATCATTTCTGGACTATCAATACACCATCTTACCGATACCGATAAACAGACGCTGTACAAAAATATCTATATGAATTTGAAGCCCAATGGTGTATTTATAAATGCTGATCAAGTACTTGGCGATACTTCGTTTATTGATTCCCTCTACAAGAACGATTGGAAGCAAAGAGTAGAAATAAGCGGGTTATCCCGACCTGAACTTGACTCTGCGTATGAGAGAATGAAACTAGATAAAATGTCACCGTTGCAAACTCAACTTGATTGGATGAATAAGAGCGGCTTCTCTGAAGTGGACTGCGTGTATAAGTATTTCAACTTTGTTGTGCTATTTGGTAGAAAATAAATACCTCGAAAATTGAGATTATGTTTCACCAAAAGCACTCCATGTAGAGCATAAATAATAAAAAAAGCAGCCTGCAAAATTAGGCTGCTTTAAATGAATGTTATAAGCTGCTCTTCTTTCCAAGCATCTAACGGTAAGGAAACACGGAAAGAGAAATCCTCAGCCACTGAAGATAGAAAATCAGATGTACAAAATGAGATTATGACCGCGTCTATGTCTCTAGCGATAGCTCAGTCCAAAATCTCTCGGGTACTCTTTACTTAATGTAACAGGTAGTTTCCCCTTTGGATTTGTACCAAATATAACTTCAACTGTCGCATTCCATGAAATCGGAACAGGTGTCATCCAATACCAAGTATCTGCTGCATAGGCTGTAATATAGGCCTTTACATCTGGGTAACTTGCGATATCGCTAGGGTTGCCGAGAGCGACAGCCACAACAGGCTTGCCAGTAGCGACTAATTGGTTCACAAGATCGATTTGTCCTTTTGGAATTTTGTGTTCTGATTGTGTGAATACAATAATGCGGTCCGCTTGCTCCGCTTTTGCAAGAGCCCCTTGAATGGCATCTGTTGTTGCATCCAATGGCTCTCCCGCTGCTGGTGCTGCCTGATAAGCAAATACTTCGCCCTTAGCAACTGCCCTAACCATCTTTGCGATTCGTTCCGCGTAAGCCATACTTACGACAAGTGTTTTCTCATTTGACTGAGGATCGAACGGAAGCACGTTGTCATTTTTAAGCAAAGTTACTGAGTCCAAAGCCATCTGATAGGAACGATTCCAATGATCTTCGTTGCCAACTATTTTTACAGCTTGATCAACGTCAACATAACGGTTGTCAAACGTTTTCATTTTTAGTTTATAAGTGATAATCCGTGCCACTGCATCATCAACACGGCTCTTCGCTATTTTCCCAGCTTGAAGTGCATGATATAGAGAATCCAGTGTCTCGATTTGATCCGCTGCAGAGCCATTGGCCATTACAATATCTGCCCCTGCATGAATCGCCATGACAGCGGCTTCGCCCGCTCCCCAGTTATTTGATATGGCTTCCATTACCATTGCATCGGTAATAATGATTCCTTTAAACCCCATATCCTCTCGTAATAGACCGGTTAGCACTTTTTTCGATAACGTTGCTGGTAGTGTAGGATCAATGGCTTCAATAATAATGTGGGAGGTCATAATGGATTCGATACCTTGATCGATGACCGCTTGAAACGGAGGGAGATGTACTTGTCTCAATACATCTTCGCTGTAGGATACTTTTGATAACGTCGAATGTGTGTCAAAACTGGTGTCCCCATGTCCTGGGAAGTGTTTCGCACTGGATAAGACGCCTTCGCTTTGATACCCTTTCAATTGCGCAACAGCCATATCACTAACCATTTGCGTATGCTCTCCAAAAGAACGTACACCAATAATCGGGTTCTCCATGTTGGAGTTTACATCTACGACTGGTGAGTAGCTCCATTGAAAGCCCAGTACTTTGGCTTCTTTGGCGGTTATCCGCGCAGCTTGTTCCGCATACTCGATACTACGTGTCGCTCCAATCGCCATCTGTCTGGGCAAAATGGTAGCGTTGGCAGGAACTCTCTGCGCAGCCCCATATTCCATATCACCAGAAATGAATAACGGGATGCCTAATCGAGTTTCAGATGCTAAACGTTGTAATTGATTGGTGAACTGGGCTGTGTCTACCGTATTGCTCATAGTTGCCGTCACCAAGGCGCTGCCTACGTTATACTCCTTGATCATTCTTTCAGAAAAAGAATCTGCTCGATGCGTCGGCGTATACATCACAAGCTGGCCTATCTTTTCCTTATCATTCATGAGCGTTACAATCTTTTTGGCCTTTTCCTCGATTGGCATATTGCTGCCAACAATAGCTTCTACGGTTACCCTTTTCTCCGTTTCCGATACCTCACCTGCTGGAGAGATAGGGCTAACACGAGTGCTGGCACTGCTCGCATTCCATGCGTACGTAACTACTGTTGTGATTACTAAAATGCAAGTGAAAATAATAGCGACTTTCTTATTCATCGTTATCTTCTCCTTCTCGCTCATTTAGCCCGCTACACATACTGCTGTCTGTAGCCCTATATGTTATTGCTATCTGCGATGTAGATTAACACGAGGATAAGAACCAAACAATATAATACATCAATTATTTGTTATACATATCCATGATTTAGGAGATAAGTCTCTATTAATTTTAACATTTATTTAAAAATAGGAATACTTTGGACAAATAACATTTTACAACACGAAGCACTTTGCCCAGATAGACTACTGTACAAACAGAAATAAGAACCTTTTCATATGTTAGTACATTCCTATCGTTCGGTAGATGAAGAAGGGGGATAAGATGGAGAAGATGCATCGCTTTCGCATACCGAAGAACGTTTTGTGGGAAGCCTTCCGACAATCAGAGAAAACCAAAGTTATCGGCATAGATGGTCAAACCATTGAACAATTCACACAAAATCGAATCAAATTGCTGCATGAATTGTTGGTCGAGCTTAACTCCGGCAATTATGTGCCTTCACCGGTTCGAAGAATTGTAATCCCCAAGAAAAGCGGCGGATGGAGACCTATGGGCATCCCAACGGTGAAAGATTTTATCGTACAGACATTGTTAAAAAATGAACTCGCACCAACATTTGAACGTTTATTTCATCCAGATTCATTTGGCTATAAACAAAAAAGGCCCGCGCGGGACGCTGCCATACGAATAGCAGGCGAACGATGTTTACAGTATGACTGGGCAATCGTCATGGATATTAAAAAATTTGGCGAGAACATTAACCATAGATTACTTATGGATATGTTGAAAAAACATATTCGGAGCAAATGGTCACTACTATACAACCATCGTATGATGATCGCACCTGCGCAAATGAAAGATGGCTCTTTAGTCAAATCAAGAAAGGGACTCGCACAAGGCAGCAAACTCAATATTTTACTAGGCAATGTGTATTTGCATCATATTTTTGATGAATGGATGCAGAACAAGCATCCCGATATTCCATTCGAACGCTACACGGATGATATCATCTGTCATTGTAAAAATGAAACGAGTGCGAAAAAACTGCTAGCCCAGTTACAGCAAAGATTCACTCTATACAAACTTACCCCACATCCGGAAAAAACGAGAATCGTTTACTGCAAAGACGATACCCGTAAAGGAAACTATGCGCATGTTTCTTTCGAGTTTCTAGGAACAACGTTCTGCTCACAGAAGATCAAATCCAAATCTGGCAGCTACACGGCTCGTTTTGGTCCAAAAGAAAACGACTACGCCGCACCTGCAACCAGGACAACGTAGCCGTCATTTCCACTTCTAAAATAAACTATTTTTCCTCACGCTGTGTTTCATCGATTCTTGCCACGCATAACGCTCCTTCCGCATATGCTGCCGTTCCTTCCACTTCAACGGATGTAATCGCTCCGCGCGGAGCCGCTCCTGGCACGCGGAAATCAGCCACATCAATCGGCAAAATAGTAACCTCCTCTGGACGTTCAAGCTGCGGCACCCATCCATATGGCACACGATATGCCCGATAGACCATGTTGGCATTCCGTTGATTTTTATAAGGAGAAATATATTCCCACACGAGTTCATGCTCACTAGTCACCTCGAAAATTCTACCGTCTGCTCCTTCTGTAATTAACGTATTGCCATTAGGGAGGCGCTGCGCCGAGCTAATGTAAGGGCTATAGAATCGATAAGAATCAAGCGGTGCCTGAAATCCCGCTTCGGTCGGCGTATACTGCCACTCGATCTGTAACGTCACTGGATTTATTTCTAAAATACGAGAATGATCCCGTCGAGCTACTCTCAACCCGTCCGCTGACTCCGGATTCGGCGCACCGTAACCGGCCCAGCCGCCGTTATCAAATACAAGAAGATTCCCTTCACCCGGCAACCCTCGCGGAATGAGATGTGCGTGATGTTGTCCGATAATCCAGCCGATATGCTTCGTTTCCTCGGTATCGTAATTCGGCCCTAGCTTCCACACGATTTTGCCAGATTGCTTATCTATAATGGCGATAATATTAGACTCGCGGGCATCCCAAATAATATTGTCTGGATGGAAACGCTCGTCTCCAGCATCATAGAACTTATTTGGACCTAACACAGAAGCAGAATTAATATGCATCCAATCCCCTGCATTGGCACCAAAGAAGCGCGTGTTCGGATCACGATGTAGTACTTCCTTTGCCTGCTTATCAAAACCCAATTCATCGAAATGATCACTGCATGCCCACTCCCAGAGGATATTTCCCTCCCAATCCACCTCAATAAGGACATCATCCAGCAGCAGCTTATCCGAAATGTTCGGACGAGTTACATTTTTATGGACAAGCAGCAGCGTGCGACCCGCGTCCACCTTTGGCTCCTGACCAGGTACATAATAACCGACAGGATTGCCTTCACGCTGGTAATCATGATGCTGGCGCGCCATCCATTGCGGCGGATTGTCTGGATCTTCAATCCACTCATATCGGTCAAACTTCCACACGATATTGCCATCCCAATCGACTTGAACTAAATTCTTCTCATCTTGAAATCCATACTTAGTATCTCGCTGTGCCGTACTGCCAAGTACATAACCGCCAGGCAGCAGCTTGTTCGGAAACCCGCGTAGCCCTTTCCACAGATGAACCTCTCGACCATTCATATCGATAAGCAGCGCCCCCGTATCTGCAGCTTGATACAGCGTATAGCCGCTCCATGCCTGCTCAGGTTTATAAACCGTTGTTCCCGTTGGATAAATCGTAGGATGTCCCATCGTTCATACTCCTCTCACTCGCTAGGAAATAATAAAAGACTCATGCCTCTCCAGCAGCTTGAAAGCTGTCAGAGATACATGAGCCTTTGGTGATCCAATCGGCTGTAGCCTATGTAAATGTATTGGGAATATATTATCCGCATTATTCCTAGTAGTCAAGTATGGATTCATTTACTGTCTGGTTCCGTAGCTGCTATTTTCTGCAGGCTCACTACTTACATTACTAGGTAGATTGTGCATCCCCCATTTGCACATAGCCTCCAGAATCGGCATCAAGGTTCTGCCCCTTGGAGTTAAAGAATATTCCACCTTAGGAGGTGTTTGTCGGTATTCTTTCCGGTTGATAATATTGCTTTCTTCTAGCTCCTTCAACTGGGAGCTCAGGACCTTGTGAGTAATGTCTGGAATGCACCGCTTGAGCTCACCGTAGCGTATAACCTCTTGGCTGATTAATTGATACATGATTTTCATTTTCCATTTGCCGCCAATCATGGTTAACGTATAGTCAAACGGAGTCAGGCTATTCTTTTTTTCCGTAGCTTCGGTCTGTTTCATTATCATGTTCCCTTCCCTTAAAGTAAGTACTCACTTTAAAGTGCATACTATTTTTTTTGAGAATATGTGCTAGTATGAGTTCCAAGTGCGAGCAGTTAACTTCTCTCTGGTTAACAGTTTAAACCGAAACTGCCCCCGGAGAAAGTAATGAAAGGATAATCATTATGCCAAGTTATGATGCAATCGAGTTTCATACGAGCGATTTAAGTGAGCATGAAATGTATAAATTGATGATCGGTTCAGTTGTACCGAGACCCATTGCGTGGGTTTCGTCCAAAAGCAAGGAAGGCATATTAAATTTGGCTCCCTTTAGTTTTTTTACTGTTGCTTCCCGTAACCCACCAACACTGCTGATTTCTATCGGCCCAGGTGTAGGCGAACGAGACGGCACAGTCAAGGATACGCTGACCAATATTCGTGAACTCGGAGAGTATGTTATTAATATGGTTTCCGAGCCTCTAGGCGAAGCGATGCAGCGTTCGTCCGCTAATGTCGGGCCGTTTAAGAATGAGTTTGAACTTGCAGGAGTCACGCCCAAGCCCTGTAAGTGCATCAATGTACCAGCAGTACTTGAAGCTCCGATCGCTTTCGAGCTAAAACTCGATCGAATTATACCCGTCGGCGGAGATCATCTGGTTCTTGGAATCATAGAGCACGTGCAAATAGACTCCGCTTCTTATGCGGGAAATTATAAAACAGCAGTGGGTAAATGGAAGCCATTGGCAAGCTTAGCCGGTGATTATGCCGGACTGACATCTACATTTCACTTATAAATGTAAACGATAAGAATATTTAGCGGTGCAAATGTCAGCTTCACTATGACAAATCTTTTTCCATTTCAAATTGTTGAAAACTGATACTTACAAGTCAAGGCGGCCGTTATTTAACGACCGTCTTTTTTATTTCTTTTATAATGTTGAAGCTTTGTGTTAATCCCAAAACGTCTTATTAAACAATGCTGTACGGTAAAAAGAAGAACCGATCCTAGTATCTAAATCTGCACCGCACGTTCTATTACCGAGCTTGGATCGATATCCAGCTGTTTCGAGTATCGAACTTCACCGATCTTGCAGTTCGGGCCAATTTGAATATCCTCCCCAATGATCAGATCTGCTTCCACATGATCAATTTCAACCCTTCGACCCTCAAGACTAGAGCAAACCACCTTCTTTTTCCCAAAAGAAAGTAAATTCAAAAATAGGCGTCGCTCCATGCGAATATCAATCGTTTCCTTTGTAATAAGGTGTTTAATGGAGGAAGTCCCCCCTTGGAAACGGATATGTACATCTCTCGATGTCAGCGTATTTCCAATCATAACGATGCCCTTTGCGTGAAACGACTGGGTAGTCACGGATTGATCAGCTCGAAATGAGCCTGAACAATCAATGCGATCAGCAGTTATAGAGTGAAAATGTCCGTGGCCATTACTAGACATCTGCTTGGTGCTGCAATGGCCTTTTACATAACAAGAACCCGAGCTTTTGAAACTTTCTGTGCTGATGCTGCCCTCAAACCGGCCATGACCCGCTGTATGTACGCTTTTGGCCTGAATATCATGACGATAAGTTCCAGCTCCGTTAATCCGTATATGTTCTGCTGTTTCCACTGTTCTCGTCTCCATAAATGCCCCCGCTTTTATTTTATCAGATATATATTTTAATAGTTAAAATATATAATAGTTAATATAATTCCGAAGTCACATGTTGTCAATAACAACCAAGAAATATGAACAAAAAAAGCCGCCACGCCTTTGCGTAACAGCTTATCTTCAATCGATAATTTGGGACATCAGTTCATTCACTTGTTTAAAAACATGAGAAATCGTACGCAGCTTTTGAGCCGGAATTCTGGTGAAAATCTCATGCACCTTCTCTTCTCCTTCTCGTGTTAGAGCAACCATAACCACTCTACGGTCTTCCTTTGAGCGAATTCTGCATACTAGCTGCTGCTCTTCTAGCTTGTCACACATCGAAGTTGCTGCTCCAGCTGTAATAATAAAACGTTCCGCAATTTCGGTAATGCGCATACTTCCGTTTAACTTCAAATCCATTAGCAGTGTAATATGATTTTGCGACAATACATCATTGCTCGTCAGTATATCGATGAAAGCTTTAGATTTCTGCTGTACGAGACGCATATCCAGCATGATAGCCTGTATATCTACAAACTCTTCTTTATTCTCTGTCACTAGACATCCTCCAGTATTTTAAAAGATATATATTTTACTTATTAAAATATAGGAAACGAATAGCTACAGTCAAGTTAAACAGCCCATTCTTTTGGTAGCGTCAAAAATTATGTGTAAAGATGTAGGATTTTGAAGACATTCAAAGCTCCTATTTAGTTTAATCTCACCCTCTTATATGCCTATATAAATATACTTTCATATAAATGCATTTTTTTAATTACCAAGATTTCATTTGATTGGCTACCCACACTCCGCAACTGCAAGCAAAAACATCGATAAAAGTTTCTTCAAAGTCAAAACGCTTGTAATAAGATTTTTTATAAACACAACCACACCGAGTGTAATAATTAGCTTTATTAGTTGAATCTACGTCCTTAATCTCTTCTCCTACCAGCTTAAGCACTAGACGTTTATTTTCTTCTGTGAATGAGTCATTACGTAAATACTTCAATCTTAACTCCATTGTGAAGGCACTCCCTTTGATACTTTAGCAATAACTTGTCCAAGTCCTGACTCATTTCAACCATCCTACCATCGGTCAATTCCAAGCCTTTTTTATAGGCTTCATTTAATCGGAATCGTAAGAATTCGATATCTTCAAGCATCTTCATCAGTCCTTGCAGAATAAACTACATGGTGGACGAACCCCCTAATTCATCCACCATGTGTGACAAGGTCTCCCCTGAACAGAATATATCTTTTGTTTCCAGCGGTTTTCTCCCAATGGAAAGTATGGAAACAAAAAACAAAAAAGCAGACACTGAATTCAGTGTCTACTTCTGTCTACGTACCATCAAACAAAATATTTATACTTTATTTTGGTAGTACCCATGGAGCAGTAAGCATAACAATGTCTATAACAACCCCCAATGATAAAGTAGTTACAAAAAGAATCGGCAATCTAGTCATTATTTTTTTCATATAAACCAATCCTCTCCAAAAAAAAACAACTTGATCACTAGGTCTTAATCCAAGGAGTACCACCGCCAAATAACGTAATGACATCGTCAGAATTAATTACTCCAACAGACAGCAAGGTCAATACTAAAAGAATCGGTAGTTTAGACATTATCTTTTTCATGCCAACCAATCCTTTCTATGTTTTTTTAATAATGATTTGCTTGTATACTTCATTGATTCTTCTTATAATTTCAATACTTAAATGTGAATGATCCTCAAGAATGGTTTCATTAATTAGCATTAGACTACCCAAAGCGCGGTCGAATAATCCTATTTTCATGTACTCTAAGGCACTTTTTAGATAATAATCAAATGCCTTTTCTACATCTTGGCTTATTAAAGCATTTCCAGCCATCTGATAGAAGTAAGCCATTCTAGCCTTTTTATCTGGAGTAGTATATTCGAGATTTAAGGAGTTTTTCATTTCTGCTTCGTATGTAAGCAAACTTCTTGCGGAGATAAGATCTGATTTTATTAAATATAAATCCATTAGCATTGTAACGACATATACAAAATTAAATGGAGAGGTTACTTTAAAATATTGTTCTAATTGCTCTATACCTAAATCAGTTTTTCCAGATCTCCCATTTATACAACCCGTCATAAATTGAACGTTGTCTTTAACAAACGAAAACGAGTATTTTTTATATTTATCAAGAAAAATTTTACTTTTCGCAAAGTCATTCAAATAGTAATGACAGTTACAAATATTAAATGTAGCATGTGCGCTGAACTCACTCTTATAAATATCTATTTCAATTACAATCATACTAAAATCAATAGACTCATTGAACCTCAGAAGAGCATAAGCGTGATTTTCTAAAGAATAATACAGCTTTATTTGTTCTTCCAAACTCAAAAAATCAACGTAGGCTAATACGCTTTTACCCGATTGATAGCTAGCCTCTAACTTGCTAAAATCATTTCTTTCGAGCAAATAAACCTGATACATGCCTTTTGCAATATATAGCATTACACCGTGACTACGCGAGTAAGTGACTACTGTCTTAAATAATGAAAGTTTTATTGAAATATCATTAACATCGTTTGCTGTGGTAAATATCTTTTCAATAGAGTCATAGCTTTCTAAGTGAGGAAGTTCTAAATACTTTGTAGCAATATCTGTGATGAGGAAAATAGAATTAGAAGTTGAAATGGCTTCTTGGAGTATATCTAGCATGATATCTGAATTACGTTCCAAAGAGATGTAAATCCCTATGTAATCATCATAAGGGATTTCTAATGCCTCAGCAAGCGATTTTATTGTCTTATACTCAGGCTTTTTGACTTCTCCGTTTTCAATTTTGGAGATAGTGCTTTTGCGTATATTCGCCTTCTCTGCTAGCTTGTCCATTGTCAATTCTAAATTTGACCTACGGTGTCTGATCATGTCTGCAAAAGTAACAATCATCTCACTTTCACATCCTTTATCATTATAAACCAAATCCTATAGTATGAATTATGAGTGTCTAAGAAGGGATAATACATTATAGATCTATGGCACATCGTTTCGGCGGATTTATATTTTAGAGTATTGAGGAAACCTTCACTAAAAATTCAGTATAGCATAATTTTACCAGCAGTCAATACATATCAAGTATAGATTATACACCCTGTATAAATACTGAACATATAGGATTACGACCATAAGTGTCATCAGGAAATAATGGTTTAGACTGACCCTGAAAATTGAAACAGCGATAGCCACGGACCAAAATAAAGTCCTAGACTATCGCTGTTTCATTGAACTAACCTTCTCCGTTAGCCCAACGAACTTACAGAAGAATGAAATCCACTGACCACTAACACGGCGGTTCTTTCGGCAACTTTCCCGGTGGCCCATTGTAGTGCACTTTCACAAAGTTCATGTTCAAAATAATCGGCAAATCAGTTGATCAAGCTATCATTCCAATTTTTGAGTTGTTGGACACGCCACCAGAGCCTAATAGCCTATGTCCAACGAAAAGAAGTAAGTCTGATGAAGAACACTTTTGACAAAGAAAATGCTCAAGAGCTTTACAAGAATACAGTTCTATTATTGGAAGAGGGTTAAGAAGAAATGAGTAATGGTGATCATTAGGCTCTACTAGAGCCTCGCGAACGTGATGTAATCGATTTGGACAGGTTCTGCCGATTCGATCCGAAGTGCTCGGTTAATCTGTCCTCGGTGATATTGCCCATGTAAGAGGACCTGCAATAGGATGTCCCGGACGGACGTTCGGAACGGATCCCCGCTCTGGCTAGCATAGTCGATCATCTCGTCCAGCTCGGATTCCTCGATCTCTTCGATATAGACGCGATATTGCTCTGCGTTTTCTTCAAACATCATCCGGATCGCCGTCAGGTCTTCCGCTTCCTCCCACAACGAATATTGCGCGCTGCCTTTGCCCTGCAATCGGGACAGCCAGACTCGTTCCGCGACCGCGACGTGCCGAACCAGCTTCAGAAGATCCTTGTTCTTCGTTTCACTCTCCTCGAGCGCGTCCAAGATGCGCCCATCCGCCCAGTACAGGTGGTCCATCATGCACTTGATCGTCTTCATTTCGGTTTCCCCCTCTTCATCTCATCGATTACTCGAACTTACTGTTATCGGTTAGTTTAATCATTGGAATGAACGAAAACAACCTTTTTGTGGTAAATTCCTAGTTTCTATTTATCTATTCACACAAAATATTTACGCCCGCATTCTTTTGTTCTTGTACACATATTGACAATCTGTAGCAATCTATATACGCTGAATGTGGTCTTTATCCATTTACAAATTACACCATTCACTCAAAGGGGTTGCTAACATGAATACTGTAATCATTCGTTATTTGAAAGGCGCCTTTGTCCTGTTCTTTGCGGTCTTTGTTTCCCTCATCGCACTCGGAAATATAACCGACTACAACACAAACTTCCAGTTTGTGAAACATGTATTGAGCATGGATACTACATTTGAAGGAAACACACTGATGTACCGTGCGATTACGAGCCCGCTCTTCCATCACATCGGATACATCTTGATTATTATCGCTGAAGTTGCAGTTGCTGTAACCGCTTGGATTGGAGGAATAAAGTTACTTAGGCATGCAAAGGCTGGTGGAGCAAACTATCATCAATCCAAGAGCTGGGCTTACATTTCGCTCGGTCTTGCTGTCTCCATTTGGTTTTTCGGATTTACGACAGTCGGTGGGGAATGGTTTGCAATGTGGATGTCCTCGGAATGGAACGGTTTAGCGCCTGCTGATCGTATCGTAAGCTATATTTTTGGTGTGCTGATCTTCTTATCACTTAAAAATGATGAATAGTAAGTATTCGTTTTTCTACGGTTCATAGAATTTAACTAGCATCGATAATCAGACACCTTATTCAAGCCCAATCTTATCAGGGCTGCTGGATAAGGTGTTTTTCTTATTCAAAAAAGTTCCCTTGCTGATTCACTGTTGAACGTTACATCTCATCTTGAAAAGTGATGATCTCCCTCTAACCATTGAACAAATAAGAACATACGTTCTACAATAATGTGACAGTCCTCTTCGCATCTTTCATCATAGAGGACAATGAAAGGATGAATCATTTGGGATTACTCCACCATATTGAGATAAACGTATCACACCTCAAACGTTCGGTTGATTTCTGGGGCTGGTTCTTGTCAGAGCTTGGTTATACGTCATATCAGGAATGGGAACATGGACGTAGTTGGAAGTTAGGAGATACGTACCTCGTGTTTGTTCAAGCAAGTGAAAAACACTTGGACGTTCCATACAATCGCTGTCGAGTAGGACTGAATCATTTGGCATTTCATGCGACTTCACGAGAACAAGTAGATGAATTAACTACAACGATACGTGCCAAGGGAATGAGCATGCTTTACGAAGACAGACATCCGTATGCAGGAGGGAAAGACTACTATGCCCTATTTTTCGAAGACCCAGACAGAATAAAGGTTGAAGTAGTCGCACCTTAAAAAGCCACAATGGTTCCTCCCAAGCTTCCATTATTCAAAAATTTTTACGAAGACAGCCTAACGAAAAGAACACGCTCCATTGGACCGTGTTCTTTTTCTATATTTATAAGCTCATGAATTCGGCTTAATCGCATACACGCATTTGTGGCCGCATTTCGCTTTGCCTTCCAACTGCTCTACATCAACATAAAGCACACTTCTGAATAAAGACAGCTCGCTGCAGCAAGCTTTATTGTAGCAAATAGACACTACGAGCGCAGCAACCCTATCATGAAAACTCAAACATATATGGTAAGGTTTTATTTATATATTTCCCAACAGAATTACGTCAGTTATTGAGAACCTTATCATTTGCATCAATGTTATAAGATCTAAAGGTAATTACGTTCTCAAACGAAAGGATGAGGTTTAATGGAAGACACGAACTTGTTAAGAACCATTTTGGATGAGAAAGGCGAGGCGCGTATTCAAAGCATTGCCCGCTATGTGGAAAAGCATATTGTAGACAACTGGGATTCCATTCTTACGATTCATAAGGATAAATTGAATAAAGCGTACAGCGAAGCAGGCGATGCCGCCTATGGAACGTATTCAAATCTCGTGTTCCTGCCTATCCACCGTCAATTTAAAGAAGTCGGTATTCAGCCAGAGCCTCGATTCCCTGGAGAATTTGAGATTTCACGAGAATGGGGCAACGAACAGGAAACTCATCAGCAGCGCTGGATGTGGAGTACGGTTTATGGCCCGCAGCAAGAGCCAATTGGTACGATTGTCACGATCATCTATCATGACCACACCCAGTTCCGAGTACCGCAGCAGCCAGATATTTTAGCATTAACAGAAGTGGGTAAAGAAGCTGTAGTTGAAGCATTATCAGCTCGATCTCCTGAATTTGCCCAAGCGCTTGAGTTTACGGTTGAGTATGAGAGGTATTTGAAGAGTCTTGAATAAGCTCAAGCGGAATGCCAAGTCGGAATGTTTGGGTGGCTTGTCACCTAACGAGTATCGCCGAGCTGCATAATGAAAAACCTCAGCTCTATTAAATCGAGCTAAGGAAAATAAACCAGCCCGTTATTTGAGAAGAAGTAAAACGGTGTTAGTCGATTAAGACAATGATAGCAGCCCGGGGGTTAATACGCCTCACTCAATAACAGTTACTGTGAATGAGCGGCCTTTAATTGAAAGGTCGAACCCAATGTAGTGACCATTATGCACATCTAAAACTACGGTCCTCGAACCTCTTTCAAGTTTTACCTTTTTTGAAGTTTTTTCTGTTATCCCTATAATTATAGGAATCTTCTCTCCAGATTCCGTTGTAAATTCAGCCCCGACATAAGAAGGTATACCTAAGTATAACGTTACCCTCTCCCACAAGTATCCTTTGTCTTTTTTATTAATTCTGGCTAAGGCGACTTCACCTCCTACTTTGGCGATTAATGCATAATGTATACCTTGATACTCTTGCGTTAGTAGTAAACTCGCCTCTTCAGTTTGTAACCCGTGCTCAATCGCTTCATTTAACGATGATAGCCACACTTCATTAGTATCAGGAGTAACAGGTTTATTACAAGATGAAAACACGAACATTAAAGTTAGGGCGAAGACAATCGAAAATATTTTTTTCATAAATCCACCAACTTTCACATATTTGGGATTTACATATCAATATAATTACTATATCATCGATTTCAAATATCGGACAAATCACAACGATGTGGACGAATGAATATAGTAGGCAATCACCCACTATGGAAAGGCGGGATATTGCCCATGTCCACCGACAACATGACGGCCGCACTTAGTTCCCCTTCTTTGAACTTATCCTTTGACTTACGATCAGCACCCTTTTATCAAAAGAACGATCAAAACTTTATTCTTCAGCAATTTCAAAAGCAATTACCAGTCATGCAAAATTTAGGGTTGCTCGACATTTACCTGAGCAGAGGAAACAGTGTTGAAGCTCATTGGCATCCTAACGCAGCTGAGCTTGTATACGTCATACAAGGAGAAGCTGTTGTCTCCATACTTAATCCGTTTACACTGCAAGTACTTACCTACCGTGTCAAGCCTCCTCAAACCGTCTATATCCCAATGGGATGGTGGCACTGGGAAATCGCGCTTACGGATCGTACCCACTTGTTAGCTATTTTCGATAATAGCGCTGCGCAAACGGTGTTCGGCTCCGACGTTCTTCGTAAAACTCCACCTGAAGTATTCCAAATCATCTATGGTGTAAATGCCGCCCAGCTTGCAGAAGTACTCAAGCCTATCACTCAGACGGTTATTATAGGTCCACCAGATGCTGCTCAAGCCCAATTGCAGCAAGGGGTGCCTATCCAGTATTAAATTCGCTCTCCAAAATATAGGGCTGAATCCGATCTGCTTTTAGTATCTGGACATTCACCTTAAAAAAAATGCCACCCGCTCCAGGGTGGCATTTGCAATATAGGGAATCGAGGGTTTTAAGTTAGCGTATTTTATATCTCCATTAGATATTTTCGTTCTTCAATGTTTCAACAATATTTTGTCCACTTTGTTTTCTAGTCGCATAGAGGATGGTCAATCCTACAATAAAGAACACACCCACTACTGCTAGGGTAATATCCAGCCAAGGCAGCGTAAAATCAAATGAGAAATTACGGCTTAGAATCTTATAGATTAAATAGATTACACCTAAGCTAATAGGCAATCCGTAAAGCAGCGACTTCATGGCATAAAATAGTCCTTCACAGCGTATCATCCGCTTCATGCTCTTTGGAGTCATCCCAACCGAAGTTAACATGGCAAACTCTCTTTTTCTTAAAGCCATGCCTGTTGAAATCGTATTAATTATCGTTGCCGTACATATAAGCCCTATGAGAATGACAAAGCCATATAAGAACACGGATATGACCGTAGCCCGATCCAACTCAGATTGCCGTTGCTCGATCAGATTGTTTGTAAAGGCATTTACACTAGGATAGCCATTTGTAATAGGCACTATTTCATTTTCCAAAGCAGCAGACTGTTCTGTTGTAAATTGAACCTCGCTGTTCATATAGTTAGGTAGATGTACATTACCCATTTGTTGAAGCATGCTGTCAAATCCATGCTCTGAAACAACAAGCGTTACAAGAGAAGGATCTTCCTGGTAGTGATGCATAAATGGTGGACGTTTATCCGTAATAGATGTGATCTGGATGTTCCATTTCGCCTCAGATCCATTTTCATTGATACTGAAAGACAGTTCCGTTCCTTCGTTAACGGTCAATTGGGTGATATCTGTAAAAATCCGTTTTTCTTTCAAGGTGAACTGATTTACAAGTACTGCCGGAATGTTAGCACCCTCGAATTTATTATTATCTATACCAATCGTTTGTAGATAGAGTGTAAAAGATGTGTCATCGAGCGAAACAATGTTTGCATTCAAAGTGTAAGCACCCTCGTATGGTGCTAATCGCTTAGCAATGTCCATCGCTACTTGATTTTCTTTAAGGTTTAATGCTGCAGTAAATTTTTGAGTCTTTACTTTACTTGTAGCATGTTTGACAGTCATCAGTTCGTTTGTTAATGACTTCACTTCTGCCAAATCATCACCGCTCACGTAGACGGCTACATCGTATGGGACCGGTGCTTGTGCCATGTTATAAGATTTGTCTAAATACAACGAAAAGGAAGAGGCTGCTAAAAATAAAATGACGCTGATAGCAAGAGAAAAGACAGTTGTACGATAGTGATGTTTGTTTCTCTTTATATTTTTTAATCCAAGCTCCGCTTCAAATCCAAACCACCTACGAGTTACTTTTGATGTGCGAACATCATTACTTTTCATTTCAATATCTTTGTTCTGTCTGATAGCGCTTATCGTAGTAATTCTAGATGCTCTTACGGCTGGCAACCATGCCGAAATGAAAAGCGTTAAAATAGAAACTAGGATAACAGCAATGACGCTAAACGGTTCTATTACGATACGAATGGGTTCACTAACTGAAAACATTCTTTGGATAAACGGACTGAGTAGTTCGAAGGTTACACCAATACCTAATGACCCAAATAGTAATCCTACCGGTATAGCGAATAAACCAATTACCGTGGCTTCAAAAAATACAGAAGCTCTCTTTTGCTGTTTGGTTGCCCCTACACTGGACAGCATCCCTAGAGCACGACTGCGCTCTGACAGCGAGATGGCGAACGCGTTATAAATAAGTGATATCGATCCGATCATAATAATCGTACCAATCGTAATAATAGCCAAATACATAGTAGTAACAAACCTATCGTCATTCGAAATTCCGGAATAAAGCAGAAGGTTTCGATGATACTCGATTTTTACTCCGTTTGATTTCACTTGGTCATTTACTCGATGTACGTTACTGGCGATATTGTCACTAACCTGATAGACATCGGTCCCCCATTTTTTATAATCCTTATATTCAACACTGACGGTGTAAGGGGAATCTGTCTTCAAATGGTTCTCAGAAAGACCGCTGAATGCACGGTAAGCTGCTGCTGCATCATACTCTCGCGCAGGTGCTTGAACAATGCCGGTAATCGTATAGGTTTTGCTGTTTTTAGACGTAAAAACTTCCTTTGAGTAGTAAGGATCTTGGCGGACTAATGGCATTTTAACGCCTTCTACAATCTCGCTGCGCTCACCAAATTCCAAAGTAATGACATCACCGACCTTCCATGGAACACCGGAGGTTTGCATAAATGGCTTGGAAATGACCAGTTCATCTTCTGTTTTAGGCAAGCGGCCTTCGATGGTGCTAACCGCTAGTAAATCGTAATTACTATGTTCCGTAACATACAAGTAGGGTTTTTTGCTATTTTTAGAGTTTGCAAGCCGGGCAAAACCTAGCTCGTTTTCTATATCATACCCTTTAATTTCTGCCTTATTTGTAATACGGTCTACATCTTCCCCTGCAACATCAAGAAATGCAGCATGCCATTTACCACTGTAGGCAATAGCCTCTCTTTGCATCATATCCATGAAAGAAGCCTTAATCGTAAACACGGCTGTAAGCATGGCGACCGAAATAACTGCCCCAATGATAGTAACAATCGTGCGGCTTTTATTATGTTTCATATAACGCAAGGTGAGCTGATTGATGATATTCATCGTCGGATCACCTCGTCTTTGGAAATCATGCCATCCTGGATGGAAATAATCCGATCTGCTTGCAAAGCTATGTTTTCATCATGGGTGATAATAATAAGTGTTTGATTTCGCTCTTTGTGTAACTTTTTCAAAAGGCTTATAACATCAGCACTATTTTTGCTATCCAGATTACCGGTTGGCTCATCTGCCAATACGATAGCTGGACTGTTAATTAAGGCACGTCCTATGGAAACACGCTGCTGCTGACCACCAGACAACTGGTTGGGCAAATGCTTTAATCGCTGTTGAAGACCTAAGATATCAACAATGTTAGCTAGGTTATCTTGATTTACTTCTCTACCGTCCAATAGCAAAGGCAAAGTAATATTTTCCTCCACATTAAGAACAGGAATCAGGTTGAAAAATTGATAGATAAGACCGATTTGCCTACGTCTAAAAATGGCTAAAGCCGTTTCATCCATGGCGTATATATCCGTGTTATCAACAATTACTTTCCCAGATGTTGGCGTATCTACGCCGCCAAGTATATGCAAAAGTGTAGACTTTCCTGAACCAGATGGACCAATAATCGCTACAAATTCCCCTTTTTGTACGGAAAAAGAAATATGGTTTAGTGCAGTAACAGCTGTTTCGCCGTCACCGTATGTTTTCGACAAGTTTTCTACTCGTAAAATCTCCATCTTTAACCTCCTAGATTGCTTGTTATTACCTTTAATTTACTTGGCTAAGATGTCTTGTCGGTGACATTCTATCTTACAATTTAGTCACTAAACCATTGGTTTGAAAAATTTGATCGTAAACGTTGTACCCACACCAAGCTCGCTTTCCATAAATATATCGGCACTTTGACTTTGCAAAATCGATTTAGACATCGCTAAGCCTATTCCAATACTGTCAGGACCAGCGTTTTTCCCTTTATAAAATCGTTCAAAAATGTACGGGGCATCTTCTGGAGCAATACCCTTACCGCTGTCGGTAATAATCATTTGCGTATACAAAGGTGTCTCTTCACAAGCAATCGTAATACTGCCTCCGGCTGGCGTATGCTCGATCCCATTTTTAATGACGTTCAAGATCGCTTCGACAGTCCAGTTTTCATCTACAGTCACCTTGAGATTGTGATCACAGGAAATCGTAAGCTGTTGATCTTTTAATTCCATAGGGATAAGAAGCGGCTCCAATGCTCTGTCTACTAATTTCTTGACAGATACAAGTTCCTTTTTGAACGTAACACTTTGCACATCAATTTTGGACAGCTTAAGCAATGAAGTCACAAGCCATTCAATACGCTTCAATTGATTGAGTATATTACCTACAAATTGTTCCCGTTTCTCTCGGGGCAGACTAGGATCGTTCAACAAATCTGCCATGACAAACATGGAGGTGAGAGGTGTTTTTAATTGATGCGAAATATTAGACAGCGTTTCGGCCAAATATAATTTATCCTTTTTCAAATGAACAGACAGTTCAGATAAAGTTAACGTGACTTTGTAAATATCATTTTTCAATATGCTTAATTCGCCTTCTGTGTTGTCCCGTATATCCATAGTCGGTTGACCAGAATAAACAGAAGCCAAATAGTCAGATAACTTTTTGATGTCTCGATAACGTTTAAGGGTGAACAGAAAGAAACATAAAAAGAGCAGGGATAGCGTAGCAAAGGCTACAACTCCTGCTTTCCAGTCCATCATCCAGATAACCGAAGTGCCAATGATAGATATAACTGCGCAATAAGTGAATAATGCCCATATGCTCTTATTTTTAATCATGATTTCCACCCATACGATAGCCTAGTCCGCGCACGGTTTCGATGACTTTGAAATTTTGGTTACTATCCTCTAGCTTATCTCGCAATCGCTTAATGTAAACAGAAAGCGTATTGTCATTTATAAAGCTGCCATCCAAATCCCAAATACCTTCTAAAAGCTGATTTCTGGTTAAAACTTGTCCTTTATTATTTAGAAATGTCAACAGCAAGCGATATTCTAAAGCGGTTAACACTACTTCCTCTATCCCTTTGTATACTTTAGCCTGTTTTGTATTTACAACAATATTTCCAACCTTGACCACATCATTCGAAGCGTATGACTTTGTATAATGCTTAAGTGCTGATTTCATTCTGCTAATCAATTCACGAATACGAAATGGTTTGGTAATATAATCATCCGCTCCCATATCTAATCCGCGAACTACGTTGATCTCATCATCACATGCCGTTAGAAAAATAACAGGAGCTTGCTGATTATCTTTAATATATTCGCACACCTCATAGCCACTGCCATCCGGCAAGGTTAAATCAAGTAAATAAATATCAAAACGCTGTTGTCTGATTGTTGCCAATGCCATTTGCTTATTTTCACAAATAAACACTTCATAACCTTCGCTAGTAAGCGAATAATGCAATCCATCGGCAATCGTTTTGTCATCTTCAACTACTAGTACTTTCATTTTGCGCCTCCAAACGGATAACTATCTTCAATCACCTACAACTGCGCGAAAATTTTTATTCTAATCCATTCTATCATTCGTTAATAAAGGAGCTAATTGTTACAAATTATTATACTCAAGAAATCTAATTGATAAAAGTTAACTTAAATAAGATAGGTGTTGCAAACCGTATAAAAAAGCCGCTCAAATGAGCGGCTTGCATGCTGCACAGTGACTTAAAACGTCATCGCCTGACCATGCCTTGCCAGATACTGTTCCTTCTCCTTGTAGTCAGGCATGATGCTACCGATGCGCCGCCAAAAGGAGCGGTCATGATTCATATGATGCAGATGACACAGTTCGTGAATAACGACATAGTCGATCACTTCAATAGGAGCCATAGCTAGCCGATAGTTAAAGGTTAACTTCTTATCTGAGCTGCAGGTTCCCCACTTCGTTCTAGACTCTATGATCTCGAAAGATTTCGGCTTAACTTTCAAATCATTTTGATAGATTTTTATCCGTTCTCCGATAATCTTTTTGCAGCTGGCGAAATAGAACTTCTTGAGCTTTAGCTTAAGCTCCTCTTCCGTTAACCCATCCGTCTCGATTAATTCATGAAGCAAATATTCTTTACCTAGATGAAGAAATTTGCCTGCATCGTCATACTCTCTCGACTTGGTCGTCTCTTTAGCAGCATCAATTTTGCGCAAATTTTCGATGATCCATTTACTATATTGTTCAATCGCTATCCGTACGGTTTCTTCCGTCGTATCCTTCGGCACTTTGATCGAAACACGCCCGAAAGCATCCATATGAATCGTAGTTTTTGTTCTACGCCCATATTGCACATGGACATTTATCATTTGGTTATCTATTTCAACTTGCATATTCACCATCATCTCTATTTACTTTTGTTAGGCTAGAAGGCCACTGCCTCCGCTATTCTTGCGCCAAGCAGAAGCTGACTAACTGACTTCCTATTTCATTTTATCATAACCGTACATACATTGGTTTCTAGGATACTAGAGTGTTCTGCTAGAACAACAAGTTATACACAAGAACCTCATTTTAACAAAACAACATATTTTTATTTCTATACAATCTAAATATATTGTAAAACGATAAACAACGTATTATAATAACATTGATTTCATGCAGATGAGGTGTTGATTATGAAACATGCAACCACATTATTTTTAAAGATAGTGGTATTTCTAATGGCTTTACCCGTGCTTGTAATATGTGTATTTTCAGTACTTTCCTTATTAGGAGCAACGAATCAATTCCCAGGCAAACTATATGTAGTAGATATCGGCTTTTTTTCAGCCATAGTCCCTTATTACATCGCACTGTATCAGACATTCAAATTGCTCGGCTATATTGATAAAAATATCGCTTTCTCAGAGCTATCAGTCCGCGCATTAAAGAAAATCAAATACTGTGGCTTCAGTATAGGCATTATTTTCGTGGTAATGGAACCCGTTTTGTTCGTTATGGCACAACAAGACGATGCGCCGGGCCTTGTTGTAATTAGTTTGGCGATACCTTTCGGAGCGTTTGTCGTCGGCGTATTCGGAGCTGTACTTGAACGATTATTGCAAAGTGCTATTCATCTACAATCAGAAAATGAACTTACGGTGTAAAGGGAGTGTATCGAAACGTTCAGAACGGGTCGAAGCACGATCACGAAACGAAAAATACAAAATAAAAGGCAGCCCGCAGGCTGCCTTTTCCTTTTTTCTTGCACATCCAAACTCTCTCTAGGACGTGCTTCTTTCTATAATTGCGGACCCGCTGCTCGAATCGCCTCAGATGCATCGGTAAACTTCTCGAAGTTCTGATGAAAACGCTGCGCAAGCTGCTTGGCTTGACGATCATAGTCCTCTTTATCCGCCCATATCTGTCTTGGATCAAGCAATTCACTTGGAACGTGCGAAACCGTATCAGGAATATGTGTACCGAATATCGGATGTGGCGTAAATTGAGCATCCTCAATCGTTCCATCGATAATCGCCGTAATCATAGCCCTTGTATACGCTAGCTCCATACGTTTACCAATGCCGTACGGACCACCGCTCCAGCCTGTATTGACGAGATAAACACGTGCGTTGTGCTTCGTTATTTTATCTCCAAGCATTTCTGCATACACGCTTGGTCTCAATGGTAGAAATGGTCCGCCGAAGCACGCGGAGAACGTCGCTTCTGGCTCCGTAACACCACGCTCCGTACCAGCCAACTTGGACGTATAGCCAGATAGGAAGTGATACATCGCCTGCTCCTTCGTCAACTTGGATACAGGAGGCAGTACCCCGTACGCGTCAGCTGTTAAGAAAATAATGACGTTCGGGTGGCCAGCCACTCCAGGAATAACGGAGTCGTCGATGTAATCGATCGGATAGGCTGCACGTGTATTCTCAGTCAGTTCGTTGCTATTGTAATCAGCTATCCCAGACGAAGCATCGATTGACACATTTTCAAGAACAGAGCCAAAGCGAATCGCATTCCAAATTTGCGGCTCTTTCTTCTGGGTCAGCCCAATGCACTTCGCATAGCAGCCTCCCTCGAAATTAAACACCCCGACATCCGACCAGCCATGCTCATCATCACCGATTAATCTGCGCTCTGGATCTGCCGATAGCGTCGTCTTTCCTGTTCCCGATAACCCGAAGAACAAGGCTGTATCCCCAGCTTCACCGACATTAGCCGAACAATGCATCGGCATAACACCTTGAAACGGAAGTAAATAATTCAGAACACTGAAGATCGATTTCTTCATCTCACCCGCATAATGGGTACCGCCGATGAGAACAGCTTTTCTCGAAAAAGATATCGCGATAAACGTTTCCGAGTTGGTTCCATCCGTAATTGGATCCGCTTTCAAACCTGGCAGTGTAATAACTGTAAATTCTGCTGTGTGTGTCAGTAATTCTTCTTCTGTAGGTCGAATAAATAATTGATGTACGAATAGATTTTGCCATGCATATTCGTTGATTACTCGGATCGGCAAGCGATATTCTTTGTCTGCGCCTGCATAACCATCGAAAATATAGAGCTTCCGATATGCCATATAATCGATCGCTTTCTCATACAGCAGATCAAATTGTTCAGGAGTCAGTGACTGATTCACGCCCCCCCATGCAATATGATTAATCGTTTGCTCTTCTTTTACGATGAATTTGTCCTTTGGAGAGCGGCCTGTAAATTTTCCTGTCTCAACTTGCAGCGCGCCTGCTGACGTAAGATTCCCTTCGCCATGAAGAAGCGCGGATTCTACTAGCTTCACGACAGGCAAATTTCTTTGCATCGTATCTACATCTAAATCAGCAAATTGCATGTTTATTCTGCTATTCGCGGTCACGGTTATTCCTCCTATATTTGCCTCAGCTTCTTATTATTCAGCGTACATATTCACAGGTACATCAAGACTTCTGTGCAATTGGCGGCACTCCGGTTGATCGCATACACCATAATAAACAACCATTCTGTTCGTATTCAGCGTTTCTACTTGAGAGTTACAATGCTTGCAAATGATGACACCCATATTTACGTTCTTTTTGTTCATGGAATCGTTCATGCTTCATTCATCCTCCCTATACGTTAGGTTCGTTCGTTTCATGAGCCTGCTTACCTATCCAAATGCTCACCTTGCACACGTCTTTTACGAATTGTCAAAGTAATGATGATGAAGAATCAACGTACATGTACAATAGATCCTCATCGTATAATATATTTTATATGCAGACTGTTGTGGAAATAATGTACATCATTTTTTAATGATGTGCAATATATATAGGATTTTTGGTCATAAAGTTTTTCTATAGTGCCTTTTTGTTTTTTTAATGGCATATTGTTCATATTGTTTATGCTACAACCGACATAGATGAAATCGATTATTCTACCATATAAAAAAGCCCCACTTATTTGTATAAGTGAGGCCTACCTAATTCTTCGCTCGATAATATTAAGACATTTTCACCAAGCTGTAGTTTTTCTTTCCTTTACGGATAATGATAAAGCGTCCCCCGATAGCGTGCTCTTCTGTTACCTCCAAGCCCACATCGCTAACACGCTCACCGTTCATCGAGATTGCACCATTTGTAATGTCCTCGCGCGCTTGACGCTTAGACTTCACGATGCCAAGATCAACAAGCCAGTCCACGATATTTTTCGCTTCCTTCGTCGCTTCGAACGTAGGCATTTCCTTGAAACCTTGCTCGATCTCGTCAGCTGTCAACGACTTAATGTCGCCACTGAACAATGCAGCCGTAATACGCTGCGCCTGTGCCAACAATTCTTCACTGTGTACAAAGCGAGTCATTTCTTCTGCAAGCGTAATTTGAGCTTCACGCTTATGAGGCTCTGTCTCAACCTTTTGAGCCAACTCATCAATGCGCTCTTTAGAAAGGAACGTAAAGTATTTCAAGTATTTCACAACATCACGGTCGTCTGTATTTGCCCAGAACTGATAGAACTCGAATGGAGTCGTTTTATTCGGATCAAGCCAAATTGCTCCGCCAGCTGTTTTACCGAACTTCGTACCGTCTGCTTTCAGCATCAATGGAATCGTAAGGCCGAATGCTTTTGCCTCAGAACCTTCTTTTTTACGAATAAGATCAAGTCCGCTCGTAATGTTGCCCCATTGGTCAGAGCCACCGATTTGCAATTGAACATCTTCATGCTGGTACAAATGCAGGTAATCCAAGGACTGCAAGATTTGGTACGAGAATTCTGTAAAGGAAATACCGCTATCAAGACGGCTGGATACAACATCTTTAGCTAGCATCGTATTAATGCTGAAATTTTTACCGTAGTCGCGCAAGAACTCGATCACATTGATTTTGTGAGTCCAGTCGTAGTTATTTACCATGCGCATTTGATTGTCGCCCTCTGTTAGGAACAACTTCTTCAATTGTGCTGTAAGTGCATCTACGTTTGCTTGAATTTCTTCCAGTGTTTGCAAAGAACGCTCAGATTGACGACCACTTGGATCACCGATTGTACCTGTAGCTCCGCCAATCAAGATTACGGGACGGTGTCCAGCTAGTTGGAAACGTTTCAGTACCATAAAAGGAATCAAGTGACCAATATGCATGCTGTCGCCAGTCGGGTCTACACCGCAGTAGAGCGATACAGACTTCTCATTCGTAAGTTCTTTAAGACCTTCAGCGTCTGTTTGTTGGTTAATAGCGTCGCGCCATGCCAGTTCGTCAATAATATTCACAGCTATCCCACTCCTTCAAATTATAAGCTTTTCTATCCATTTGCATGATGCGGCACAAAAAAATCGCCCCTTGTCTATAAAAGACATAGGGACGATTGACCAACCGTGTTACCACCCAGATTGCACCCATGACCGATGCGCTGCCGCATGTATGGATACCACTCTCGGCGAGTTATCGTTCGCCATTCCGCTCAGCATTACCCGAGATACTCCAGAGTGTACTTCGCCTACTTAATGTGTACCGGGTTCCATCACCCCCCGGCTTTCTGAGACAGGGATTAAGCAGCTACTGCGCTCTTTCAACGTATATCGCATATAAGATTACAGACAGTATAGAGAATTAAAATAGGGATGTCAACCGAGCGAGGACAAATTGTTACGATCATCTACTGAATGCACGAAAAAGCTTGTTTTACATGCATGAATACAGGCCCGTCATCATCTGATGGAGCTCATCCAGCATTTGCATTAACTGCGCATTGTAAATTCCCACCATTCCAAGATTCTCGCTTCATCAAGCCACATAACACTTGGCGTGAAGTTCACACACTGCCTGCGCGAGCTGAGCTGCCTGCATGAAGCTACATAGTTGATGCTACCTAGGTGGAGCTGTATTAAGATACCTGGGTGATGCTACCTAGGTGGAGCTGCATTAAGCTACCTAGGTGATGTTACGTTATGCTACCGTATTCGGGATAACCATTTTATTAATCTGCAAGCCAGTATGGTGCTTCGCCTAACGGTCGCCATTGACGTTATTTCCATGAAATCGTCCAGATTATAACTCTAGCGGTTGTATTATTGCTTATATAAGCGCTAATAGCGAATTACATCACTCAATCTGACAAATAAGCTCTCTGGCATCCGTTACATTTCGAACTCAATAAATGTATGCTTAATAGCCCCTGTGACAACCATTAACGCAATAACGTAGCTGCATACTTGTAGCGCCTTAGCTTAATATGATACATTCTAAATACAATTTCATTTGTCTTAGTCGGTATGAAGCACATACCGCTTTGATCGCATCGCTACCGCTCTATGGAGCTAGCCCATGCGTCAAAGCGGTTTTTTTGTACCCTTTGATAGATTTATAAACCCATTAGCGATACGAAAGAGTAGTGCATTCACGATACGCTTTAATCGTGCATTTACGATACTCACTAGTATCATGCATTAGCAATACGTTCTAGTATCGTTCTGTGCTTTAGCAATACGAACTAACATCGCATTAACAACACGAATTAGTACCCCCATTAACAATGAAAGGGTGATTGCATTTGTTTGAAGAAATATATGAAAGATGGCTCACTGAACAAATAGAGACTGAAAACAACCCAAGAAGACGAGAACTGCTGCAACATGGCTTGGGTCATGGAACGGTGGAGTTTTTACGATTAATCTGGTTCCCTGCGATTGGCAACCTAGATTATCTATATCCTGAATATGAAGTTCGCGATTATAACAATGGATATCGTTATTTGGATTTAGCATACCTCCCAAATGGTGCAAAGGGTTGTATTGAAATTCAAGGCTATCGCTCACATGCTAGAGATATTGAAGTAAGAAGATTTAAAGATTTGTGTATGAAGCAAGCTTTGCTCGCACTTGATGGCTGGCTGTTCCTTCCTATTGCTTATTTGTCGATCAAAGACGACCCCGGAATGTGTAAACAATTAATTCTCTCTTTTGCAGGAAAATTTTTAGCTACAACAGTTCCTTCTGATTTGACATGGTCAGAGGCGGAAACGTTGCGATTTGCTCGCAGAACCTTGACTCCGTTTACCCCCAGAGAGCTAGCAATCCACCTACAACTGTCAGAAAACCGTACTAGAGTTGTACTTCGTTCACTGCTGCATAAGAACATGCTTACTGTCGCAAGCGGAAGTCAACGCTATCGTACCTATCGTTTGATAGTAAAGGAATGATCTGCTCAAAAACATAATTGATCAAGATTTTCACAAGTGTTGCAAGAGATCTGTAACAGCCACAGGAGTGGCGCTGCAAAGATACTGCGAAAGCATTGGAGTGACGCTGCAATACATATGTAGAAGCCGTGCTGCTCCATTGCAACTGCCTTGCAAAAACGATGCATCATAAATGCGAAAGTTTTGCCAAAAGCACTCTAGTTCAGTTCTTCAGCACTGCAAGGGCTAACGGTTGCAACTGGCGTTATTTTCGTGATATCCCCCCGTTTGAAATCTAACGGATGTAACAGAGCTTATTTTAACAAAAACAGTGAATTAGTCTGCATATATTGAACAATAAGCTCATCAGCATCCGTTACATTCATTATCGATAAAAATGAGCAAAATAACGGCGTTCACGACCGTTAGAAATGTTCGGAATGGTACCCCTGCATAAAATACTTGCCCACTTACAGCGGTTGGCCTATTATTAACCAAAAAAGAGCGATAGGTTCTATAGATCAATAAAACGAACTGGAGGCTGACATGCCGTGGAACTACCCTCATTAGAAATTCTCCTGCTTTTAATTGCAATAGGCTTCATTGCTGCCTTTGTGGATTCCGTTGTTGGAGGCGGGGGGCTTATTACCGTACCCGCATTACTTGCGATGGGTCTGCCACCGCAGCTCGTATTAGGAACAAATAAACTAGCAAGCACGATGTCCTCATTCACGAGTACAACATCCTTTTTACTATCTGGGAAAATTGAATTTAAGCTTGTTGCGAAATTATTTCCGTTATCCTTTATCGGGGCTATACTAGGCACGCTCTGTGTCAATGCAATTCCCTCTGAGTTTCTGAAGCCGCTCGTCGTCGTCATGTTGATTGCGGTAACTATTTATACATTAATGAAGAAAAATTGGGGTGCAGCTTCTACATACAAAGGTTTAACGAAGAAGAAAGTCATTCTCTTAATCATTGCTGCAACGGGGATTGGGTTTTACGATGGATTTTTCGGGCCTGGAACAGGCTCCTTCCTTATATTCGTCTTCTTGCTGATGGGCTTCGATTTTGTAGGTGCTTCTGGCAATGCGAAAGTACTTAATTTTGGCTCGAACCTAGCATCGTTTATTGCCTTTGCCATGCTCGGGTCCATTTCCTACGGATACGGCATACCGATGGGACTTTCGATGATTGTTGGAGCGCTTGTAGGTTCTAGGGTTGCTATTAAACGCGGAGCGGCTTATGTAAAGCCACTGTTTATCGGAATAACGATTCTACTCATAGGTAAGCAAGTATGGGATCTCTTCTTGGGATAAGAGACCAAGTACGGGTACTTCAATCCCTTTGCTTGTTTCCATGCTAATCGAAATCATAGCTGGCGAATTGGCTACTTTATATCACAAATAAATGACCATCATAAGTTGAATTGTAGAGCGATCATAATGAGCGCCCTAGGAAGTGATATTTTAAAGGAAGGCTTGTCTACATGGATGCAACGTCCATATTAGACAAGCCTTTTTACGTATAAAAAAGTGAAGAAATCAAAAAATAGAAGATCTCTATCCACAACTTATCTCATTGTTACGATTTGGAGATGTTATGAGTTACTGGTACGTAGTAGGGTTTCATACCCACAAAAACAACCTCAATATTCCTTGACAAGAATATTCCCTTTGGGATATATTCAAGACACAAGTTAATCAAACAAAAAACGGAAGAAAGTGAGGTGACTCCACCAACGTATGGACATTGGAATATTTAGCGCTCTGGCTGAACCGAATCGTTTGCGAATTGTCGAGCTGCTTGCCCATGGTCCATTGACAGTTGGAGAAATCGCCGAGCGTCTCAATCTTCGGCAGCCTCAAGCTTCCAAGCATTTACGCGTCCTGCTGGAAGCACGATTGGTGACCGTACATGCCGATGCGAATCGCCGCAACTATGCGCTGCAAATGGAACCATTGCAAGAAATGGATGCATGGCTGGACAATTACCGCCGCATCTGGAATGAACGATTCGACAACTTAGACCGATACCTGCAAGAGCTACAGAGCAAGTCGGATAAATAAATCTCAACTTAATCTTAGGAGGAATAAAGAATATGGTGAACAAAATGTTATTTAAAGCTGAGGGCAACGTATTGAAAATGGAAAGAACGTTCAACGCACCAGTTGAACTTGCATTCAAAGTGTTCTCGGATTCAGAGCATCTTAAACAATGGTTTGGACCTCGCGGCTGGACTATCTCGGTAAGCAATTTGGATTTCCGTCCCGGTGGTGCTTGGCACTATTGTATGAAATGTGAAGATAAAAATCAGGGTGACTTCTACGGGATGGAGTCTTGGGGGAAATCCGCATACAAAGAAATCGTTGTAAACGAAAAACTCGTATACGTCGATTACTTCTCAGATGCGGAGGGCAATATCTCGGAAAATATGCCTGCTGTTGAAGTGACGATGACTTTCGAGGAAGTTGATGGAAAAACAAAGATCACAAGCATCGGCAGCTATGCAACAGCAGAAGCATTAAAGACGGTCATCGACATGGGTATGGAGCAAGGGATCACCGAAACATGGGATCGTTTGGAAGAGCATTTGGAAAACCTTCAATAATTTGTGTCCAGAGGGGGCTTATCGCCCCCTTTTTTGATGTCTATAGCATATCGAAACGCTAACTTGGTTGCTGGGTGCTTAACATAAGTTCTCTTCATCCAGCTTAAGTACTAAGACCTTGCAATGCGGATTCCTAGATCCTCAATGCGAAACGTTGGATGACTTCGGCGGCGGCATGTTGAACCGCAACCTCTAGCCTCTTCCGCCCAGCTACCACCACGGAAAATTCGATAAGTGCCGTATACATCAGCATCGTAAATATCCCAACACCATTCCCATACATTCCCCAACATATCGTAGAGCCCCCACGCATTCGGCAGCTTTTGGCCTACCAGATGTGACATGCCATTAGCATTGTCCTGGTACCAAGCTATCTCATCCAGCTCACCATAACGGTAACCGCTCGTTCCTGCTTTGCATGCGTACTGCCACTCCGCTTCAGTAGGGAGACGATAGCCATCTGCCTCCCAGTTACAACTGACACTAACACCATCATCGCTAATGGAATAGCATTGCTGCAGCCCCTCATGCTGGGAAAGCATATTACAAAAGCGGATTGCATCATGCCAAGATACATTTACAATCGGAACATGAGATGTTTCAAGTTCTTCAGCTGCTCCCGCTTCTATACGCATAATCGCGCCATATAGCTCCCTTGTCACGGGTACTTGGGCAAGCAAAAATGCATTCACCTTGACGGTCCATGTCCGCTTGATGCGATCATCCCTTAATTCAACTTCACCAGCAGGAATGTTAACCACCGGATACTTTACATCACTAAGCGATTCAAGCGATATGTTCGGCACATCTCATCCTCCTGCGGCATTATTTCATTGAACGCACTCGACTGTTACTTACTGTTACTTCCACAGCTATTACTTCAACTTGCCCAATCTTTCAACCGCCTGCTGTTCAGTCGGCAAGAAGAAAATATCCTTTCCGTTATTGCACTCATAAATGAAATCCTTCAAGCTTTTGCTTGTATAGACAGTGAAATCTCCAACGATTGCTACCTTCACGTAATAATTAATAAACTTCTGAAGAATATCGCCTGCAAGACGTGTTTTCAAGTCAAAAAAGCTTTCGCTTAGTATAGATTTGTGAAGAACGATACGATCACAATCTGTTTCATATCTGACTGTTGCCATCAAATCCAAGGCAGACTGAACATCATCGATAAGTACTTCGTTCTCGTCACCGCTCACAACAGCAACATATTTTCCATCAACTTCAAACTTCGTTATATTCATAATTATCCTCCTCTAAACCTACTCACATAATCCTCGCAAATGTAGCGATTATCTTCGCCATTTACGGGTGGAATATTGGTGACTCTAAAGAAACTAAGACCAACTACCATTGCTAACAGCCCATAGGCTGCGCTTGGGGAATCTTTCACTGACATGTGGCCTGTCATGTTACCGTAATCAAAAATTTTAGCAATGCCATGAAGATCAGCCGTATAGCTCTTCGCGACGACTTCCTGCAATTTAGGATCTAATGCAGCTTTGGAGAAAAACTGTACAAAGAGCTTTCCTTGATCCTCATACGGAATGTACATCTTTTCGATTCCTTCCAACTGCGATACATTAATACTCTGATCCGCGTCATCTTGATATGGCGGTAGGATATATTTAAGTGTAACGCCCATCATTTCCGCGGGAGTCATCGTTGGATCAATTTTTGCTTGTATCTTTTGACCATAATAGGCCATGAATGCCTTGAAGGCTTCGACTGTCAAATTATCCTTGTTCTTAAAATAATAAGTGACGACTCCTTTAGAGCAGTCTGCGTGCTCAGCCACTTTATCCAGCGTCATGCCATCAATTCCATACATACTAATACAAGTTAATGTCGCATTGATAACATCTGCACGACGTATCGGTTCCATTCCTAATTTGGGCATGATTTCACCTTACTTTTATTTATACTGTACAGTCGGAATAAAAAAATAATAACCTATGATTTGCCAAATCGTCAATACTCGGTTTTCAACTCCACAAACATAAAAAACACGACCCTTCGGATCGTGTTTTACTGAACACCTATTTACTTATACGCTTATACGTAAATGAAACCGACTTCTACATCTATTTGAAAGCCTACAAATCATTCGCTACGATTTTATAAAATAACTCGCATTTTCCTCCACCCATTGCTTAAAGGTGTACGCAGGTTGTCCGAGAACTTCTTCTATTGTAGGTACTATTGTGTATGCAATTGGCGGTGGATTGAGATGCCAGCTTATCACGTAGTTAATGACATCCTCTCGAACCCCCATTTTTCTCATCTGCTCACGTTCTTCTTCTTCCGTCGTCTCAACCAAAGTCAGCTTCTGTCCTGTTACCTCTCCGATAATCCGAACTTGATCATCAACAGATAACACTTCAGGTCCAGTCAAGATATACTCTTTGCCGGCATGGCCATTCTCAGTCAATGCAACCGCCGCTACTCTGGCAATATCAGCTTCATGAACGGATGCATTCAGTGAGCCACTGAACAAATCCCTGATGATCCCTTCATTACGGATGGAATCTGACCATTTGCGTACGTTAGACATAAACTCGACAGGATGAAGATGTGTCCACTCCAGATCACTAGCCTCAACGGCTTGCTCAACAACACCTTTTTGACCCGTCCACAATACGGTAACTTTACGAACTCCAGCCTTTTTAGCTAGCTCGACAATTTCTGGACCTGTTTGCAATGGGACATATTCTGCGCCAGTCGTCATCAAATGTATAGCTGTTATTCCTTCGAATGCCTCGGCCAACGTACTTGGCTCACTTAAATCGCCAAATGCAATCTCGACTCCTTCAGGAAGTTTGGCTTGTGGATTGCGTGTTAATGCCCTTACTTTTTGCCCTCTGCGAAGCAGTTGATCGACAACATGCTGTCCAACCGTACCTGTCGCTCCCGTTACTAAAATCGTCATTGCTATTCCTCCTTCTGCTCTAACATGTAATTGATCTTTTCAACCAAAGATGATTTTGCATCGTTTAGCGAGTTTAGTTGGCTATTAATTTCACTTAACTTCGCTTCATATAGATGCAGCAATTCTTCGCAATAAACGCCTTTATCTGCGTGCTCTTGTTGTTCGGGAAATTTACAAAATAAAATGTCTTTAATCTGCTCCGTATTCAGTCCTAGACCTAAATAAAGCTGGATCGTTTGAATAGACTCAATTACCTTTTCATCAAATTCACGATAATTATTATTTTGGCGGGCAGGCTTGATTAAGCCTTTGTCCTCATAATGTCGAATCGAACGGGCACTTGCTCCGGTCATTTTAATGACTTTTCCGATCTTCATCCCGATCTCCTCCATTTCTATCCAGCGCTCTACATTTATTATAAACCTTCACATTAATGTGAGGGTCAAGAGCTAATTTGCGATACTGGCAAACAAAAAAAGCAGCCACGATGGGCTGCTTTCTTAATTAGATATGTCGGCTTGATGATTCAATGCAATGTCACGTAGCTTCACTTTATTTCGATTACAACGTGATAGCCGTCTCCAATCCCATGCGGATCATGTCATGGAGTGCCGTCTCACGAACTTCCGAAGTAATCGTTTGATTCGTCAACATATGGTCGGTAACCGTTAAAATGGATAACGCCCGAGCATTATATTTGGCAGCAACCATATACATAGCCGCTGACTCATTGTCGCACGCTAATACTTGGTATTGAGCCATCTTTTTATACATAGGCTCATTACCGTCATAGAAATGGTCTTCTGTCATAATCAATCCAGCTCTCACTGGCAAGCCTAGCTTCTCTCCCATATCATACGCTGTTCTTACCAACTTAAAGTCAGCAGCCGGCGCGTAGGAGAAGTTCTCGAATTCATGTCTGAACATGGCAGAGCTTGTACATACAGCCGTACCTACTATCAAGTCCATATGCTGAACATCAGTATGGTAGGATCCACTTGAGCCAATGCGAATCAAGTTCTTTACTCCATAATCATTGACCAACTCCGTCGCATAAATCGACATCGAAGGCATGCCCATTCCCGTACCCTGCACCGAGATACGCTTTCCTTTATAAGTGCCTGTGTATCCTAGAATGCCACGAATACGATTGTAGCATACGGCATCCTGTAGATAATTCTCAGCGATAAACTTCGCGCGCATCGGATCACCAGGCAGCAATATCGTTTCAGCAATATCGCCTACTTTTGCTTCAATATGAAAACTCATGATGTATTCCTCCTATCCCTTAGAACCCCGTACCTGTTGCACCTTCACGATTTCGGTTCGCTTGATGAGCTTGCTTCCATTCGATTAAACCATCGATGCATAGGAACAAGTTTATAACAGCCAGCAAAATCATCACATACAATCCTGTAGAGAAGTACACCACGATAGAAATGACATTCATCAAAATCCACAAATGCCAGTTTTCCAAAATCTTTTTACTCAATAAGTACTGTGCAGCCAAACCAATTACCGCGATAAACGCATCCAAATAAGGATTGCTTGCGTCCGTAAACTTCACTTGAATATAAGACCAAATACCCCAAGATACCAAAATAATGCTTATCCAAATCATGTAGCCCTTGGATGACAAACGAATAGTCGGTACAACATCTTCTTCGCCTTTGTTCTTAACCCAGTAATACCAGCCATAGATGTTAAAGATAATCTGAAGTGCTGCCAGAACAACCATTGCATAAAGGCCTGTATTGAAGTAAATGTACATAAAGCATGCTACCGCTATTGCACCAAACAAGAAATTGAGAACCTTTTGTCTCGCCAATAGCCATACGTTGATGACACCCATGACAGAAGCAAAGATTTCAATGTACGAAGATCCTAGCTTAAAACCTGCCGCAATACTTATGGCACAAGCAATAATGACAAACAAAGGGTGTTTAATCATGTTTTACATCCTCCCATAGTAGACTAACCTGATGCTTACGCTTTCATTTCAACTTGTGAAAACCATTTTCACGCTTCATGATAAGGCTTTCATTTTACCGAATACCTACTTCAGCATATAAATCCTGTGCACTGTGCAATTTCAATTGTTAATCTCGGCTCTTTCGTTCTTCCAGCTCTAACTGCAATTGCATCGCATCCAACACAATAAGTTCCTGCTTGCGCAAATCGATGATGCCCTGCTTCTTCAAGTCTGACAAAATACGATTGATGCTTCGAGGAGTGACAGCAAATTGATGACTAAGCTGCTGCTTATCAACCTTAATTACAATTCCTTCTGCCCTCTTTTGTCCATGCGGCAGACAACGGAGCAAATAACTACACACTCGATCATGCAGGGTGTACAGATTGTTGTCTCCCTCCTTTTTCAGAATGTCATACTGAAGCTTCAAAATGCTGCGGATAAAATACTCGTTAAAATTGCGGTCCAACTGGAGCCAGTTCAAAAAATGCTCGCGCTTCAGACCCATAAGCACCACATCCGTAACCGCTTCCACGTTGCTGATAAAAGGAAGGCGGTCCACGATCTCAAGCTCTCCAATCATGTCCCCTTTGTGATAAGTTGACTGCACATATTTCTTGCCGTTCTCGCCAATAACGCTAATATCAGCGACGCCCTCCACCATAATGTAGAAGCTATCCTGAATATCGCCTTGAGAAAACAAAATGGTGCCGGCCTTGAACTCGGTCAGCTTCCATTCACGCAAGATTTCGTAGGGGCATTGCTTCATCATTGCGTAAATCTTTTCGTTTTGTTCCATATATTTAATCATTTGCTGCATCCCCATGTTGATTCACCTCAAGTATATATTTTTGGCACGAATCTAGGATAGGACGCCAGTCCGTCATCTATATAAAATAACGGCACTTTAGCGAGCAATCCACAATTATTCGGGACAAATGTCCTTTGTTAATAATATGGGCCAAGCCACTGTATATGGAAAGCTATGTTCGTCACGTTGGATCTATCGAATAATGGCTGGTCGAAAACTCTAACGGTTGCCACGGACACTACTATGCAAAAATATAGCTTTCTGTAAGGATAACGGTTGTGGGAAACGTTATTCAATTAAAAATCTCTAGAAAACGAGGTACATCGCTCACTTAAGCGCTGATACAACCGTTACTTTGGCACATTTTAAGAAATTGTTCAAATAACGCTTATCGCGACCGTTAAAATAGGAGCAGGCAACGAAAATTTGTTAATATGGCTTTCAAGTATAAAGAGCCATAGTATTCGACCATCCTTAATAAGTAAGGAGGTGAACACTATGGCTAAAGACGTATTGTGTGAAGTAAACAGCTGCAAGTTCTGGGCAGCAGGCAACAAATGTGCCGCATCGTCCATCTATGTCGTAAATAATCGCGGCAATCAAGCGAGCAACAGCGGAGAGACAGACTGCAAAACGTTCGAACCGAAAATTTAGATTTTCATTACGCAAGTTTATGCAGCACATCGGTCCATATAAAAATTAGCTACACTGCACGCAGAGCATCCCTAGCGGGGGGTGCTCTTTTTAGTTGTTCTCGACCAAACATTTCAGCAGCGTTTCTGTCTCTTTAGTACAAGTATAACCTCTAATTGAGAATTATTTTCACATGTAAGCAAAAGTTAGTACCATGCTTGTTTTGTCACTCACTACGGATTGATGCCAATGATAATTAAAATGAGCGCAACCGCATAAAGCAAACCACCAGGATGACGTCCGCGAGATGCCCAGAGGGCAACAATAGCCGCAAACAGGTAGGAGGTGCCGACGAGCAGACCAATTGCGAGCCTAACGTCCGGCCCGAACCAAATAGAGGCGATTAAGGCTAGACCCCCGAGGAACCAGTTGAACGTACTGAACTGTAAGAGCGGCGGCACGAGCATTTTGACCAGTTTCTGCAGCTCCGTGAGCGAAGACTCGAGCAAAGGCCTGACCATTAATCGTTGAGTCAAAATACCATGAATCACCGCCACGATACTTCCGATCATTCCAGCTGCCAGCAAAGCTGCATCTTGCCAATTCATATCTGTATACCTCCTTATGAAACATAGATAAATAAAAGATTTACTGAGATTGTTCCTGGCGACCTATTAAGCAGCACTAGTTCTCCAATCCAACTGTTCATTCGAATTTAATACGATATCGTAGTATATCCTCGATCTCAATTTAATACCATTTCGTAGTAATGTCAATAAGGAAAAAATCCGACCCTTGTATGAACTGCACCCCAAATGTTAGACACCATCTAACATTGGAGGTGCAGTTTTTTTATGGCTAAGTTTAGTTCATACGAAAAATTACAAGCTGTTCTACGTTATCAATATGGATCGGAAGGCACGAAATCGATTGCGAAATCTATAGGAGTCCATCACTCCGTCTTAACAAACTGGATTAAACAATATGAATACCATGGTGAAGAGGTTTTTACAAAGAACTATACACCGTATTCCGTACAGGATAAACTAGACGTACTTAACTATATGAATCAACATGGGACGTCTGTTAGGGAAACGGCTGCGGTATTTAATATTGCGAGTCATAGTACCATTTTAAGCTGGCAAAAAAGCTTAGAATTACATGGGATAGACGCCCTACAAACAAAGAAAAAGGGGCGTCCCTCCATGAAAAAAAGTTTGAATGAACAAAAAAATTCAACATTCGTAGAAGGGTCAGTAGAAGCTTTACAAGCAGAGGTAGAACGTTTACGGATGGAGAATGCGTATTTAAAAAAGTTGAATGCCTTAGTTCAAAACAAGGAAAAATCACCAAACAAGACAAAGCGCAAGTAGTTTATGAACTAAGGAACGAATTCTCAGTGAAAGCACTCTTGCAGCTAGCAGATATTCCTCGTAGCACATACTATTACGTGGTAAATACGTTCAATATGCCAGACAAAGATGCTGAGCTAAAATACGTTATTCAGACCATCTACAAGGAACACCAGGGTCGCTACGGATATCGCCGTATTCGAGACGAGTTAGTAAATCGCGGACACCGTGTTAATCATAAGAAGGTACATCGTTTGATGAAGATATTGGGATTAAAGAGCTTGGTACGCATGAAGAAATACCGTTCATATAAAGGCGATGTTGGTAAGATTGCACCAAACATTTTAGAACGCAATTTTCACGCTGAAAAGCCGAATGAGAAGTGGGTTACGGATATAACAGAGTTCAAAATGTTTGGTGAAAAACTATATTTATCTCCTGTACTAGATCTGTATAATGGTGAAATAATTACGTACACGATCGGTTCAAGACCAGTCTATTCTCTGGTTTCCACCATGTTGGATCAAGCATTCAAGCGAGTTACGGATGAAGATAAGCTCCTGATTCACTCTGACCAAGGCTGGCACTATCAGATGAAACAGTATCGGCATGCCCTCGAAGAACATGGCATCAAGCAAAGTATGTCCCGTAAAGGTAACTGCTACGATAACGCCGTTATGGAAAGCTTCTTTGGCATAATGAAATCTGAATTTCTGTATGCAAAAGAATTCGATAGTATTGCACATTTTAAACAAGAGCTATCTGCATACATCTATTATTACAATCACAAACGAATTAAGGCAAAACTAAAAGGCATGAGCCCGGTACAGTACCGAACTCACGCCCAACAAGTCGCCTAAAGAAATAACCTGTCTAACTTTATGGGGTCACTTCAGTAAGGTCGGATTTTTCAGTCCATCTTTTACTCTACATACGTTATATGAGTCCTCTTACATCTAGAAACCACAAAGTTAATTTTGCCTTTACTTTTCTCTAACGCCTAGCTTTTGTACCCGCTCCACTACTGCTAACAAGGCAGGAAGCATAATCGGCAGCATTACAAATCCAAGCAAGCATAGACCGATAATAACCGTCATAGCAACTTCAATTAGCGTCAACACCCCTGAAGGAATGAGCGCCGCAAATGTACCACCAAGAATGATCGCTGCCGAAATGACTACCCCGCCCATCTGACGAGCAGCCACGATCATTTCTTTAGCAGAATGACCTTCCATTTCACGATAGCGCATCATTAAGAAAATACTGTAGTCTACCCCTAGTGCCACAATCATAATGAAGCTGAAGAACGGAACATTCCAGCCTAATTCATTTACAGAGAGCAAATGTGTAGCTAAAAATTCACTAATCCCAAGCGCGGTAAAGTACGCTAGCACCAAGGAAAGAATAATAAAGATCGGTATCCACAAGGAACGTGTAATGAAAATGAGGACAATCCCAATGCCGATCAACATAATCGTTGCTGTTCGAGCAAAATCACCGCTTGCGATCGCTTCAAGATCGACATTTTCAGCTGTTTTTCCGCCCAATGCTGCCTTGGCCTGTTTCAAATCGCTTCCTTTGACCGCAGCCTGTACTTCTGCATTGATCTGTTTTACTATCCCCATCGCTTCTTTCGAATACGGATTCACGTCCAGCATAATATTCATTTGTACCGTTTTGCGATCCTCAGACATGTACATGTCCATCGCTTGTTTAAACTCATCACTCTTCAATACATCTTGAGGAATATAGAACTTTTCCGAAGCCTTGGAATCACTTAGCCCTTGCAAATAGTTCTGAGCATCAGCCAAGCCCGTATTCACTTCTTCCAAACCTTTCGTACTCGCAGACAATCCTGATTGCAGCTTTTCCATATTGCCTGTTAACTCCGTTAATCCGGAGAGCAGCTGCTTTTGTCCTGCATTGATGTCTGTCAAACCTGTTTGAAGCGCAGGAGAGACTGAAGTCATTTTATTTGATCCGTCGGCTGCTTTTTGCAATCCATCTTGTAAACGGGATGATCCTTCATGCAGCTGCGACACGCCGCTTTGCAATTGTACGAAACCACCATTTACGGCGGACAGCGAAGTGTTTGCTTGTTTAAAGGATGACATCGCTTTGTCATATTCCGTTTTCAATCCGCTTAGCTGCTTAGCTAATTCCTTCATCTGCTGTTTGCCTGCTGCGGCAATGCCGATTGCCGTTTGCAAATGCTCATCATTCGCTGCATCTGGACTGGATTGAACATAAATGCCCAACGTGCCTTCAATTTGTTCAAATGCCTGCGCCGCTCCCCCAATCGCTTGCTCTAAACTTGCAAATTGAGTTCCAAAGGAAGAAAGTCCTGCTTCAAGCTCCGAATAACCTTTATGCAGCTTCGGTAATGATTGAGATAACAGGTTCATTTGTTCTTTGAGCGATGATAGACCGCTTTCCAGTTGTTTAGCGCCTTTAGACCCTGAACCTACACCTTTCGATAGCTCATCAATCGCTTTCCCTAAACTCGTAACACCCGTCTTCACTTCATTGGTTCCATCGATAAGCAGCTGTACATTTTGTACGCCCTTCGTATCTGCTTGACCGATTTCTTTTTCCGCAGAAGACAATCCGTCGTTAATTTCCCCTACCCCTTTTGAAGCATCTCCTAAACCTTTATTGAGTTCCTTCGATTGGTCTTTCATATATAACTCATCCATCTTCTTACCTACCGGACGAGTCGTTGTATACACTTCGGCTACACCAGACATCTTCGAGATTTGTTCCGCAAGCTCATCCAGCTCTTGCAATGACTTGGCATTGTCTAATGGCGTATCAGACTGTATGAACAAAGTCGTCGGTGAAGAAAATCCTGGTGAGAAATGCTTCTCAATGACCTGAATACCTTGCTTGGAAGCATAGCTGTCATCAACCTCCAGCAAGTCGTTGTAGCTCAAGGAATCACTATATTTCATCACGAACGGGATGCATAATATTGCAATAAATAAAAGCGCTAGGAACGGTCTTGCCACGGATGTCTTCGCTAGCACACCCCAAATGCGGCTCTCTCCATGTCCATCGAACTTTTTAACTGGCCAAAACATCTTCTTCCCTAACGTAAACATAATGACCGGATTCAATGTCATCAGCACAAGCACAAGTACCGCTACACCAATTGCTACCGCAGAACTTGCTCGGTAAATACCGAACTCCGCCAAAATAAGGGCCATAAAGCCGATAAATACGGCTAACGCACTATACAATACCGTTTTTCCAGCAGAGCGATACGTCGCTTTTACAGCTGCAAGCGTGTTTTCCTGACGTGTAAGCTCTTCTTTGAATCGAGAGAATAATAAAATATTATAATCGGTTCCAATACCAAATAAGATGACGACTAGAAACACTTGTGTAAAGTTAGAAAACGGAAAGTTAAACCACTCTACAAAATGAGCTACGACGCCTAGCGACACGACATAGGATATCCCCACCGTTACTAGCGAAACAACTGGTACGATAGGAGAGCGAAATACGATAATAAGTACGACGATAATAAAAATGACCGCAATGATTTCGGTTTTCTTAATACCTTCTTCTGTCGACTTTACAAAATCTTCGATAACAAGACTGTTGCCTGTCAAATACGTTTCTAAAGCGTCCACCTTCATCAACGCTTCTAGCGGCTCTGTTGCTTCAGAGATCGTACCTTGACTACGACTAACAGACAGCTGTGTTAGAACCGTCGTCTTATCTTTCGATACGAGCTGGCTCTTCGTATGCTCATCATCTAAATGGGTGAGCATATTTTCAATCCCAAGCTGCTTTTGCTTCGATTTAAATTGTGAAATGACAGATTCAATTTGTTGATGCTGTTCACTCGTTAAAGGCTTATCACTTCCACTATTAAATACAGCAATGATCGAGTAGCTATCACCACTTTTCTCATCCATCTGACGCAGCATCTCATGCGCTACATTACTTTGCGCACTGTCGGGAATCGACACTTGCCCCTTTTCCCTCACTAATTCACCGAGATTCGGCATCGTCATTACGATGACTACGGTAATCAATATCCAAGCGATAATCGAGGCGAGCCTCAAATTTTTAATGTTCCTCATTTTCTATCTCCTATCTTTTCAACATTCACAAAACTAAACACGTGTTTACTTTTATACATAAAGAAAGTATACTCAGTGTGTTAAAAGCATACAATGGTCAATTTTTAATCATTTATTCAATTTTGAATATAATAAAATTAAAATGTTTAATTTTGAACAAAATAAGGAGTATACCAAAATGAGGGAAAAAGCAGAGTATAGAAGCGCTATTCGTTCGAGGAACATGATTCGTCGTGCTTTGGTTGAGTTAATGCTGGAAAAAGAGTATCAAAAAATTACGATCAAAGATATTGTCGAGCGAGCCGATATTAGCCGTGGAACATTCTATGCCCATTATTCGGACGTGCATGCTGTCATTGAACAAATTGAAAATGAAATTATGGAGAAGATGATTGAATTTCTCGATGAATTCAAACATACCGATCTCATTCAAAATATGATGCCTTTCTTAGCAAAAGTGTCGAATTTCCTAGGTCAAGATATTGAATTTTACCGCATGCTCATTGCGGTCGATGCTGCAAGCACATTTATGACGAAGGTCAAAGCCGTACTGATCGAGAGTCTCCTCGGCTATGAACGAAAGATGGATACGGACCAAGAACGTGAAGCGTTTATTCTTCACGTCAACTTTTTTGCAAGCGGCCTCGTTGCGATGTATCAAGACTGGTTCGAAGGAAAACTTAACGGTTCCCTTGATGACTTAGCATCATCGGTCAGCCGTATTATGGTACAAGGCTTTCAACCTTTTTTATTACCATCATCGAAATAATAGCAAATAAGCCAAGTGATGCACTAGGAAGGTATCCTAATGATCGTTTGGCTTATTCTAGCTTTCCTTCTATATAAAGAGACACGATAAATATTAGAATATATTACCTGTCTATATTGGAAAGGTTAGTATAGAATACAATCAAGTATCAGACATCCACTTTTTTCTACCATACTCCTTAGAGCTATTCAACATTCCCGCTACTTTCTCAAATCAATCTGACAGATGTGCTTTAAACAAGATAATGAAAGCGAACTTTTGGAATCTGATAAGGGGGTGATCTTCGAATCTCGAATCCATGATGTATCGTTGTGCTTGAGGCATCATCAAACCCATTCCAAGGAGGAAAAGTCAAATGAAAAAAGCTAGTTTTGGACTGATTGCGATTATTATGCTTCTCGTATTTGCAACAAGTGCATTTGCAGCAACTGCTTCCGCTAGTACAACAAGAACGGAGACAGGTGTTACCACGCATACAGGCGGCAATCTCGCGCTGGACTATTCCGCTTACGATTCTCGTATTCACGGTTGGATGTATATCGAAATTTATCGGGTTACAAGTTCGGGTGATGTAGCGATCAATGCAGCTAGCGTTGAAGGAGGACGGCCTACCGATAACGGCATTCGCAGCGGCACTGTTTATTCGGATAATCTACCTGCTGGTACTTACAAATACGTCATTACAATTCCATCTAACTGGATGGGACCAAGTGTCTCTTGGCGCACGTACTAGGTTAAAATAGACTGCCATATGTTCGCATTAGCATTCGCATAATCAAATAACAACGCTCCGTTCTCATTATAAACGAAAGGGGTTGTCTCAAAGGTATTAATCAACCTGAGTGACAACCCCTTCCCTTATTTCGTCTTCGTAATAACAACTCTTTCAACTACAGCATCGGTCTATTCCCGACCAAAGCTAAGCTTACAAACAAAAGTGAACGTGAGCAGAACACCACACCCACTACATTTTCTTCTTCTAGTAATAATAAGAAATTATTCGGATTTCCTTTTATTATCACTACGCCAAAATGCCTCTTACTACTTTCACTTTTTAGTACGCTCTATGAACGCTCTCACTTTACATTCCTCCTCTTTTTCTTCGCAATGAACCCGAAGTAAACCCCATTCTTACTACATACATAACTCTTTCGACAGAACCGAATCAGTTGCAAGAACGTAACGGTTGCTATAGAGGCTATTCAGTGGCCATTTACTCATTTAGAAATGTAATGGTTGCCAGCGAGCTTATTTGTTATTGAGAGCGATATCATTCACTACAACAGGCAAAATAAGCGCACTCACGACCGTTAAAAATGGTATACGACCGATTTTGCGTTAATAACGTCAATAGCAACCGTTAGATGAGCCGCCCCGTCGTATCGAAATACGAAAGCTGACTCAGCTACTGCCATTATCGCACTCCCCATCGATTGCGCTCCAGCACAGCCACTTCCATTCTCGCACTCCCCATCGATTGCGCTCCGGCATAACGGCCTTATCCACCATTCTCCCAATTCTAATTTTAATTACACCATTGAAGCGTATGAGAAGAAAAAGTGTATGTTTGCATTATCCACCTACCAATGTTATATTACTTGATACATCAATCATTGATACATCAATAATTGAGCTATCAATGATTATGAATGACGACGAGATGAATTTTCATAACGAAGTTATTCACATGTACACTCTCTCTTAGGAGGCCCGAAGTCATGACGCACAATGATTCCAAGGAGAAGCAAATCTTGACTCTGCTTAACGGATTGTGCAACAAGCTCCATCACAAATTCGAAAATTGTACAGGCATAGGCTCGTCTCGTCTCGAGATTTTGCACGAGCTGTGCGGGGTAGACGAGGTTAAACAGTCCCTCTTGCAAAAGCGCATTAACATAGACAATGCTGCTATTACTCGTCATCTAAAGCAGCTTGAAGCTGAGGGCATGGTGACGAGACGCAAAAATCCTGACGATAATCGCGAAACCTTTGTTCGCTTGTCTGATGAAGGACTTGAAAAAATTGAAGGCTACAAACTCGAAAAAGAAAACTTCATACGTCAGATTTTGAAGGACTTCAATGATGAAGAGATTCCGGTTCTGGCCGATTTTCTCGAACGAATAAAAAACAACATTTAACTCAATAAGGAGCTGTTAAATATCATGAGCACATTTCAAAAAACAAATGACTTTAACGAAATCACATATGGACGTCGTTCTGTAAAAGAATATGATCCTGAGGTTAAAATCAGCAAAGAGGAAATGACCGCAATTCTCGAAGGAGCTACGAAAGCTCCATCCTCTGTTAACATGCAGCCTTGGCGCTTTGTCGTTATCGAAAGCAAGGAAGGCAAAGAGAAACTTGCCCCGTTAGCGAAATTCAATCAGACACAGGTGCTCACATCTTCTGCCGTTATAGCTGTATTCGCGGATATGGAAAATGCGTCGTACATGGATGAAATATTCAGTAAATCCATAGAACTTGGTTATTTGCCGAAAGAAATGAAAGACGTGGTAATGAATATGTACAAGCCATACTATGATACGATCTCTGCGGCGGATCTGCGCGATGTTAACTTTATCGATGGTGGACTTGTATCGATGCAATTGATGCTAGTTGCCCGTGCACACGGATATGATACGAACGCAATTGGCGGTTATGAAAAAGATAAAATCGCTGAAGCTTTTGAAATGGACAAAGAGCGTTATCAACCGATTATGCTAATCAGCATCGGAAAATCAGCTAAAGAGGGATACCCTTCCTATCGCTTGCCTGTTGAAACAGTAGCTACTTGGAAATAAATTTCCACTGAAAAATGTAGTTAACTACGCTATTAGATGTACTTCATGCTTCGAACCGACTCCAACCTTACGGGCAGGGTCGGTTCTTGTTTTATCCTCGCCATCTAGGTAATCCACACAAAAAACGCAACCTACATAGGCTGCGTTTTGACTCTTATTTTGAAAAAGAAATGAATTCGACAAACCATATTCGTTACACTTACCAACGATAATACAGCTAGAAATATAATCATTGATGGCATCGCCATCCATAGTCCGAATAGAGGCACAACACGCCCGCCCCCAATAAATGTAGCGATTGGTGACAAGAACAAGAGAAGCAACATCGGCAGCAAACTTACAATCGAAGAAATAAACAATCCCACAATCGTAATTCGTTTCTTCCTTTGGTTCCTACGGATGAATCCATACACTCCCCAAATGACTGCTGCAATCAACAGCACAATCATAGCGATCTCCATATTCCTACTGTTTAAAGTAGAGGGTTCAGCCTTTTCGCCCATCATAATTTGAGCTACTCCGTTAACAATAGCAGCGTAGTCAACAAAAGCATTCAATCCTGTATTAAACATCATCGTAATGCCAAGCTGCTGATCCAAAAAAATGATTTCTTCCGCCTTGTAGGTCCAAAAAATCCCGCCGTGAGAAATCGTCTGCCCCCAACGTTCATCCTCACCTGCTATCCATCCCATTCCATAGGGACCACCGCCTTGTCCGGCTGCATGATATTGAGCCATAAGCTCCGAGGCAAGAATTCTTCCATTGTATTGAGCAAGCATCCATTTCCCCATATCTTCGGCAGTAGAAATCATACCGGCAGGACCATCTACAAACCAATTAGGCTCAGCTCTGCTGACTGAATGGCCAAATACAAGGTAATGTCCCTTCGGAATCGCATCATTGTCATTGATTTGCTGTGTCGTACTCACGTTGACAGTCTGATTCATCCCCAATGGTTTGAAAATATGTTCTTCTAAATATGAAGAAAATCGTTGTCCACTTACTTTCTCAACAAGCAAAGCTAAATATTGATAATTCGGATTATGGTAGCTATAAGCTGCGCCAGGATCATGTGCAAGTTTAACTTTGTTCAACGATGTAATTGTCTCCTGCAGCGTTTCGTATTGCGGGAATTGTGTCATGTCGGGATTCACTTTGTCACGAAGGCCACTTGTTTGATGTAGCAGCTGTCGGATCGTAATCTCGTTAACACGCTTGTCCATAGGTGAAAGTTCTGCATCTGAGAAATAGGTGGTAAATGGCGCATCAAGTTTAATTTGACCCGTCTCCACCAATTGCAGCACAGCTAGTGCCGTAAAGGACTTGCTCAAGGAAGCGATGGGAAGAGGGGTGCTTCCCGTTATTGCATCCCCCTCGGAATCTGCACCATAGCCTTTTGCATAGAACACACCATCGTTATTGGTGATCGATAAGGCCGCACCCTCGATATTATTGATTTTCATCGTTTTAGTAACGTGCTCATCAATTTGTTGGAGGACTTCGTCCTTATTTCGAACTTCTACAGCGAGAACAGAATTAGCAAAGCTAAACACCATCAACAGCAAACAACTTAAACACAACAATAGCTTCTTTTGCGAAATAGTCATCGTAGCACTCCTTATATAGGTAATAAGGAGATACTAAGCTATCATTTTCAACTATTTATCAACTCTGCAAAAAAACGTGCAGTTACTTTTCCACCGCTATGAGGATTGTTGTCGATATACAGACTCCCCTTATGCTTCTCGCATAACACCTGACAAATATAAAGTCCCAATCCATGATGCGCATTGGCTTCCCACATCTCTCCCCGATAAAAAGGAAGCTGCGCCTTTTGCAGCCCTTCACCAGTAAAACCAGCACCGTCATCCATGACTGTTATAGAAAAGTAAGCCTTGCTGAACTCATAATGCACACTTACATGGCCAGCAGCATAACGCACTCCATTAGCGATCATATTCTCGAACACCTGCATCACTACATGGATATCGACAGCTATTTTACTAGAATCAACATTAAGGAATGAACTAAATGTCTTAACACTGCGTTCTGCGATTTGTCGGGCACTATTATCCAGTAAAGAGGCCAACTGATCGACTTCTATTTCTTTGCTGTGCACCGGCATATCCTCCAGCTTCTGAATCGAATTCATAGCCTCGGTGTAGCTTTCAAGCCGTACAATATGGACATTCATCGTTTGAATCGTATCGAGCAGTTTTTCCTTCGATATTTTGTTTTGAGGTAAATAAGCGGTCAAAAATTCCGAATATCCTTTTAAAACAGACAGCGGCGTTCTCAGATCGTGAGCAAAAATAGCATTTAGCTGTTTCCGTTCCTCGACCGAGCGCCAAAGTACTTTATGATTCTCCTCCAACTGGCCTCGCATCTTCTCAAATACATGACATAGTTCTCCCATTTCATCCCTATGATCATAAGAGATACGGAAATCCAAATCATTTGCGGAGATTTTTTGAGATGCTTTCATTAGTAGCTCTAGAGGATGTTTCATCTTCCATTTATAAAAAAAGATTGCCATCGTAACGATTCCAGTAGCAACCGTCACAAGCACAATCGCAATAAGTGCGTACAGCACCCAATCATCTCCTGAAGGATAATTTGCAAACTGTCTTCGCCAATTTTCCGCCCATTCGAATTCCATTACAATGATAGCCGACACGATCATAATCGTAAGACTACATAACAAGATAAAAGATTGCAGTAAAGTTAGCTGGTTCAGCTTCAGTCGCAGCCAATCGATCATTTTCGCCATTTGTATCCTACTCCCCAGACGGTTTCGATCCAATTTTCGCAGCCATGCTCTTTCCATGTAGCTCGAATTCGCCGGATATGTTCAGCTATTACCGTGCTGTCGCCTCGATCGTCAAACCCCCATACTTTCTCATACATGCGTTCCTTGTCAAATGTCATGCCAGGATGCGTAGACAACAGCTCAATAATATCAAACTCTTTTTTCGGAAATGAAAGTCGGATACCATCACAGTACATCACACGTGCTGAATAATCGATCACCAAATTTCCATTGAATTTTACCGATGCCTTATGCTGACTACGCATCTCCCTACGTAAATGAGCCTCTACTCTTGCGCCCAATTCATGAATACCGAACGGCTTAACAATATAATCATCTCCTCCAGCTTGAAACCCTACAATTTTATCCGAATCCTCCACACGAGCAGTTAAAAACAAGATTGGACAGGACACAAAGTGTCGGATATTTCTGCATAGTTCAAGACCATCCCGTTCAGGCATATTTATATCTAGTAAAATAAGGTCCGGTTGCTCTTCCGTTTTCCGCAGCGCCTCATTACCGTCTTTCGCCGTCATCACGAAATACCCGTTCATTTCAAAGTAATCCGTGAGCAGCTTCCGAAGATCTGCTTCATCATCTATAATTAATAACTTTTTCATATGCCGTCTCCCCAAGTTCGACTCGCTGAATCCAATTCAGCATAACAAAAATAGAGCGCACCCCAACATTGGTTCATCCATTCAAACAATAGACCTCCAAAGTTCGTAGGTTGGCTCTATGAAGATTTGCTTCAGTCATAGCGTTCACTTATCCTGACCTATTTACCCACTCAGTTCGGTATAAGTCGCCCTAAATCGCCTGCCTCAACTTGTTCCAAAATCGAAAGTAAAAAAGACTCCGCCAAGCTATTTTTCATAATAATCTTTCTAGCTTCAGCAAAAGTAAACCACTCCGCATGATCAACTTCTTCATTGATCTGCATATCGGCGACATTGTGCACCACAGAGACGAAATTTAACATTAGTGTATTCGTGCGTTCGAAATAACGGCTTCGCATGTACTTGTATTCATCCACATGTAAGCCTACTTCCTCCTTAACCTCTCGAACGAGCGCCTCTTCCGCCGCTTCACCTTGATTCACATAACCAGCTAGCAAGCTGTAATCCTTCCTATTGTTTTGCTGAAGCAACAATACCTTGCTTCGTTCTTGATTCAGGATAGCTGTGCTAATCGCCGTATTGAAGATCGGAAAACGAAACACCTGACAAGAATCACAATAGGGGATCAGTCCTTCTCCTTCACATTCCTTGGAACTCAACTTCGTCCCGCAAGCATAACAATATTTCATCCCTATTCCACCCTGCATTCTGTAACGTATGATGTCACTTTTATTATACAAATCATTCATATCAAAAACGTAAATCGTTTGATTAATCAAATGTAATTAATATTTGATATACTAAAAGAGTCTTAGTTTTTGGACTCTTTATTCATTTTAAACGGAGGATTATAATGTTTATTACAATAAGTTATATTGCTGTGACCATCTTCATCGCATCTATTTTTATATATCGAATAAAAAAACAAACTTTTACATCATTTTTAACTGAAGAAATAGGTTTATTAGTTTCTAGTTTACTTCTTAGTCTTGTTGTCGAAGTTTCTATAGTAATTAAGGTTATTATAGTTTCATCACTCTTAGCCATTTTTATCTATGGCAGTATAAAAAAAGACACTACATCTTAGTTTCCATGCATACCATTTTAACTCCACCCTAATGATTGGAATGATATCCCTTTTCCATTAAAAATGAGAGATTGGTTGCTTCGCAATGTCGCCTTCCGAAGCAATCGAGGACTTTTGCTCATTTCACATATTTCAAAGATACAATATGATTGATTCCGATCTTTTCAGCTCTCTTCTGCGGAATCGGTTTCCGCTTGTATTCTTGGAAGCCTAGCTTGTGATACAGCTTTATGGCAGGAATATTCGTATCTGCCACCTCTTCAATGAGAAATTGTTCATACGGGGCATGCTCAACAATATGACGGATAATCGCCATCGCTACCCCCTGCCCTCGAAATTCAGCATCCGTCCCGACAAATTCAATGGAGCCATGAGTGGAAGAAGGAGCACCCTTTGTAGCTTTCGTCGCTTCAAATTCTTTTTTCAACACAAGTCCAGCAATCGTTCCCTTAATAAGTCCTAAATGCTTTCGCAGTTCTTTAGGATTAAGCTTTACAGAAGAAACAGTTCCATCCGTGCATGCAGTCATGCCAACAACTTTGCGATCCTCAGTTACAGCTACATAAAAATGATGCAACAAGAACATGTGTTCAAAAGCTCTCGCAATGGCTTGTTTGTCATTTGAAAAATAGCCAAGCCACTGCGAGAATCCCTCCGCAAAAATACGAGACATCTGCTCCCTTGGGTCAAATTCTAATTGTTCCGCCCTAATCACAGTAAACATATTTATTCTCCTTCCTTATACAGAAATGAAGTGAGCGTTGCTGGAGACGGCATCATGAAGTTGTTTTTTAACATCATTTTCATAGCAGCTAGCCCATGAATCGACGAGTAGAATAATAAGACCATTTCATGCGGGTCCCCCGAACGAAATTTACCAAGTTCCTGACCTTTTTTAATAAGCATGGCTGTTGCACGAAACAAGTGGTCACTAACCCGGGAAACCTCGTCATGGTTTACAGTTGCTCCCCCGCCCGCCAAAAACGACTGCTGCATAAGGATCAGTAAATTGGCAAACTGTTCACCGGTCATCATATCGTTGTATATTTCATGCACAAACTGTTCTAAAGCTTGTTGCGGTGCTACATCTGACTGGAAATATTCAATTTTGTGTCTCATGCCCGCAAGCGCGAAATCTACCAACTCGTTAAACAATTTATCCTTCGACTTGTAGTGCCGATATAACAGTCCGATGCTAATACCAGCTGTATCCGCGATATCCTGCACATTCGTAGAGCCAAATCCTTTTTGTACGAACAGCTGCATGGCAGCCTCTTGTATTTTCTCTTTTGTGGCATTTCGCATTTGTTCATACTGTTCCTTCGTTCGTGGCATTGTACAACCTCTTTTTTGAGTGAGTTTTTACTCATTATAAAAAAGTATGCTGTAAAGATCAATCTTCATGTTCAAATTACTGAAAAAATAATTTCTTATAAATGCCCAGATGGTACGATCTGTAAACGTTTGATATTATGTTTTTTGTTCGCAATTCTAAATAAAGGGGGAATAAACGATGAATAAACCTATGTTCAAAAGATGGTCGATCTCGCTAGCACTTGTTTTGGCGGTTGGTATGTTCGGCACCACAGCAGGAACAAGCATAGCAAAACCTATTTCCGCTTCCGAACAAATTGATGTACAAGCTGTAGCTAAGTCCAAGTCTGGGAAAAAATCAAAATCCAAACCTAAAGCAGGATCCTCAAGTAAATCAAAACAAAAGCCTAAGTCCAAATCAAAAAAAGTGAAGCCAAAACAAGAGCAAGAAACCGTATTTTATAAAAACTGTACAGCTGCTCGCAATGCTGGTGCTGCCCCACTGTACGAAGGTGAGCCAGGCTATCGTGTGAAACTTGACAGAGATAAAGATGGAGTAGCTTGTGAATAATTCCTTGCAGCCATAGGATCATCCTATGGCTCTTTATATTTCTAATCAATTACGTGCAAGTCTATATATTATTGAGCTGCTGCTCCAACATAACCATTAAAGAGCCACCTTCCCTAGTACTTACGTAACCCCATAAAAAAACACGACCCGTCGGATCGTGTAAAATCAATACTTACCGGAACTAAGAGAAAAGAACGAATACAGACAGCGTGGTTTCGTTATTGTTGTACTACTTTCACCACTTCTCCAGCTTTTATATTATGCTGACCAGAAACAACAAGTTGTTCTTCTGTTTTAATCCCGCTTATTACTTCCTGATAAGGTCCCTTCACACGACCTAATTGCACTTCACGCTTCTCCGCCTTGCTGCCATTTAGCACAAACACAAATGCTGCGCGTCCTTCCCTTACTATACTTAGGGACGGGACTGCTACCACCGTTTCCTCTGCGGCTGTTGTTAGCTGAAGATGCACCCTTGATAAAGGTTTCAACGAATGGTCTGTGTTGGCTGCTTCAAGCTCCAACGCATACAATCTCGTCGCAGCGTCGGGTACATCCGACAGATGATCGACCTTAGCTGTACGCGCCGCGCCATTGCCGCTGGAATCACGAAATGTTAACCTCTTTTTGCTCCCAACCAGCTTTACTGCTGATTCGGTCAGGTGTGCTTTTATTTTGACTGTTCCCGTCATCTGCACGACTCCCAATATGCTCCCCGCTTGAATGTTAGTTCCTTCAGCTAGCTTGATGTCCGTCAAAATACCGTTGGCAGGAGATACGATTTGCCCGTCATTCCAAGTCTGCTCAGCTTGTTCAAGTTCAAGCTTGGACGTTTCAACTTCGGCCTCCTTGATAGATACTGCTTTTTGTCTATCAAGTGCTTCCCGTTTCGTTAAGAATGCTTGAAGCTCCCGCTGATTTTCTTCGATTTCTGTCTCAGAAGCTCCATCTCGAATCTGCTGTTTCAGTGCTTCTTCAAGCTTCCTTATGGCATTCGTTAATTGGAGTCGACTATCGTCTACACTTTCTTTCGTTGTAGATAGCGACAGCTCGGCGCTCTTAAGAGCTAACTTCGCCTTTTCCTTCATAATCAAAGCATTGCGACTTTCTAGCTTGGCGATGACTTCACCAGTCTGAACCATCTCACCACTCTTCTTTAACAGCTTTACGAGAGCTCCACCTGATTCGACCCTAACTTCAACTTGAGTAGAGGCGTGAACCTCCGCAATTTGCTCCCTCGGATCGCCCATGCTATGCTTGCCGACAGCCTCAACCTTAACCTGCTGCGGCCCATTCTCTTTAACTGGCGCAGAAGCCGGAGCAGGTGCCGATGATGCTGAGCAACCTGCGATATACGCTGTGCAAAGCAAGATTAGTAAACCTTTCATCATCTTCATCTATATTTTCTCCCTTCTTTACATACGTGTTCACAAGCAGATTTTTTGAATAACCTCTACAAATGATTAACTGATTTCGTGTGCAGTCTCAGAAGACTTGTTCCGTTTGAACAATCGACTCATCCGCACCTTAAATGATTCAATCATCTCATACACAATTGGTACAACAACAAGTGTTAGTATCGTAGATGTAATTAATCCGCCAATGACGACAACCGCGAGCCCCTTCGATATTAATGTGCCGTTCGAAATTCCGAGAGCTAACGGAACCATCGCAGCAATCGTTGCCCCTGCTGTCATAATAATGGGACGCAACCGAACTTTACCGGATTCAATGAGGGCATGCCGAACAAGATAACCTTCTTCCCTCAATTGCTGAGTACGATCAAGCAGGACGATTGCATTCGTCACTACAATTCCGATTAACATCAAGAAGCCAATTAGGGATGTAATATTGATGGATTCATTTGCAACCCACAACCCTAGCAAACCGCCAATAACAGCTAAAGGCAAAGAGAATAGTATGGCAAAAGGAGTACCCGCATTACCGAAGCAGAGCACCATAATAAGATAAACAATGGCTACTGCAGCTCCCATAGCAACAAACATTTGATTGAACCCTTTCATCATGTCCATGCTCACTCCGCGAACCATTGTCGTTACTCCTGTTGGAAGCTCGATTTGATTGAGTGCATCTGTTACTTGCGCACTGATCGCCCCTTTATCTACGGAGTCAATCTTGGCCGTCAACCGTACCATCAGCTTCTGGCTTTCCCGCTGAAGCGCGACTGGCGCTGTGACTTGCTGTAACTTCGCCACTTCGTTCAAATACACAGTGCTTCCATCAGCCACCTTCATCGGCATTTGTCCGAGCTGCTCTAATGAATTTTTGTCTTTAGCAGCAAGTTCAACTGCTGCCCGATAAACCGTGTTATCCAGACGAACATTGCCAAGTTCATATTTAGCAAGCCATTTCCCAACATACATATGAACCGTCGATACTTCCAAGCCAAATCGTTTCGCGTTTGACGGATTCACCGTAATCTGTACCTCCGTCTTTGCATCTCCCAAGCTATCTTTTATTTCCTTTAACACAGGAAATTCCTTCATCCTCGCCTTCATAATTGCGGAAGCCTGTTCCAACACCTGCTGATCCTCCGCATAAATCACATACGTGAAATCGGTGGAAGAATATCCGCTGCCTCCTTTTAAAGATCCAGGCAATACCTCAGATCCTTTCGGAAGCTGTCTTGCGATAAGCTGCGTATATTGCTCCATCACAATTTTAGGATCGACATTCTCACTCGCCTCTGTAATGACCTCAATGGAATACGGAACACGTTCCTCACTTCCCCTGTATCCAACTAATGCTTCCACAAATGTGAATAACGGCTGCTTGTTCTCGTCTGTTGCTTCGTGCAGCAGCGTTTCAATTTGCTCTGCCTGCAGGTTTGTGCTGTCAAAGGGGGTTTCTGTTGGCAATTTGATCGTAAAGTTCATTTGCCGCTCTACCGCATCTTCAGGTAGAAATCCTTGGGGAAGATTAGGAATTGTAAACATAACGGTCAAAATGAGCAGCAGTCCGGAAAATAGCAGAGTCTTAATTCGATGTGTTAAGCTCCAAACTAGCACTCGCTCATACCACTCAACTACTTTGCCCCCTTCATGCTCCTTCACACTCGGCGCCTTAGTACTACGAAGTACCATCAGTTTTGCCATCATCGGTATAATCGTTAAAGAAACGAGCAAGGAAGCAAGCAGTGCACAAGATACCGTAATCGCAAACGGACGAAATAATCCGCCAATGACACCCGTAACAAAGGCAATGGGAAGAAACACACCCACTGTAACAAAAGTAGAAGAGCTAATGGCCATCGCAACCTGCTTAACGGCTAACAAAATAACAGATTCATTTCGTTGCTGTGCTTTTTCCAAGTTGGCATAGATGCTCTCAATCACGACGATACTGTCATCCACGATCCTTCCCACGGCAATAAACATGCCTCCGAGTGACATAATATTTAAGGTGACATTCATACCGTGCATCATAATAAAGGTTAATAGAATGGAGAGCGGTATCGACACAACCACGATTAAGGTCATTCTCAAATTGCGTAAGAAGAGCAAGATCATGAGAGAAGCAAGCACGATGCCTATCATGCCTTCTTTCAGCAGGCCGCTAATGGATGCCCGAACCTCATCCGCGCTGTCATAGATTTTGCTAAAGGACACTTCTGGGTGTACTTTTTCCCAACCGCGGATCAGCTCATTAGCTTCATTGGAGAAATCAACAGCATTAGTGGCAGCCGACTTGTACAAATGAATGCCCACTGCCGGCTTTCCATCCATACGAGCGATAAAGTTAGCCTCATTGACGGCTTGAATTTTTGCGATTTCCTTCAATAACAATGTTGTACCCGTTGGAGAGGTTATCTCTAAGCTCTCTAGGGAAAAAAGACTGTCCAATTCGCCCTGCACTCGAGCAATTTGCGTATTCCCATTAAACTCAACGATTCCAGCCGTACTGTTCGTCATCGCCGATTGCACGGAATCCGTCACCATATTCGGTGTCAAGCCATAGGCTGTCAATGCAGCGGCATCCAACTGAATATCTAGAGACGTACGGCGAGCTCCTATCGTATCGATGTGATCGATCCCGTTGATCGATTCGAAGCCGGACTTGAGCTCTTGCTCATACAATTGATCCAAATCGCTTTGGGACATGGAATCTTTAGTATGAATGGCTAAGTAATAGGCAGGTTCCGATGCGAATCCTAGCGTAGATACTTTGGGTCTGCCTGCCCCTTTTGGCAATTGCACATCTTGGACGAGACTTTCTAGATCTTGCTTCATCTTATCGATCTGAACGTTCTCGTCAAACTGAAGCGTGATCATGGAACTGCCATCGTTGGACGTAGAACTTACCATCGTCAGCCCTTCAACATTCGCAACTTTATCCTCAACCGGCTTCGTGACAAGACTCATCACATCTTGTGGTGAAGCTTGATAAGGAGTTGTAATGAAAATAATCGGTATGGAGATATTAGGCATATTCTCTACCTTCAGCGACGTACCCGAAAATGCCCCCGCTCCTACTACAATTGCAGTTAGTATAATCATGGCTGCTATTTTGTTCATCGAAAATTGAATGAGTGACTTCAAGCGTTAACCCTCCTACCCTATAATCTCTAAAGCTCTACCTATGTATTGGGTTTTTCTTCCTAGTAACTTGAAGTCAGTCTACTACACGATTATGAACATAATGTGACGTAATCATATGTTGAACAGATTTTTTTACGATACTAATAAAAAAAGCCAACGTCTAAGGCGTATCCCCCTTAATCCGTCGACTTTGTTGTCACCTTATGAAATGATATGAGGCAGTGTAACAATTACCGTTATACCTGCGTCTGGATTGCTCTTAAGGACAACGGTTCCCCCATGTAAGGAAACAATTTTTTTGACAATCGCTAATCCTAGACCGTTACCAGACTTAATCTTGTTGTGGGACTTATCCACTTTGTAGAATCTCTCAAATACTTTAACCTGCTCTTCCTCGGGAATACCGATACCCGAGTCTGTGATTCTAACTTCAATCGATCCTATATGTTTGACAATCGTTATCCGAATGTGGCCACCTATCGGTGAAAACTTAATACTATTGCCAATGATATTCATCCATACTTGATTCATCTGATCTTCATCTGCCTTAATCTTGGTCCGGACTAAATCCAACTCCCATTCTATCGATTTATCCGACCATAACGGCTCGATCGCAACAACCACTTGACGCAGCTGCTCATCCAAATCATACATACGCGGAGAAAAAGGATGATGCTGTGACTCCAAAGAGGCTAGCTTTAATAAATTTTCGGTTAGACGCGAGACCCTTTCGCTCTCCTGTTGAATAATGGTTAGATAACGAATTCGCTCCTCTTCTGATAAATGATTTTGCTGAAGAGCCTTAGAGAACCCTGAAATCGAAGTGAGCGGCGATTGAATCTCATGAGACACATTAGAAACAAACGTTTGTCTCATCCCTTCAAGCTGCTGCATCTGACTCGCCATATAATTAAAACTTCTCGCCAGCTGTCCGAGCTCATCCTTTCTGTCGCCCCACTCCAGTTCAATGTCGAACTCTCCCCTGGCCAATTGCTCGGTAGCCGCCTTCATGCCTCGTATCGGTCTCACTAAGTACTTTGCACCAATAATGATGATCACACAGCCGACCAATAAATTAATAATCAGTGCAAAAATAAGCAGCTTCGTCGAAACGGAGGACATAGAGCCTTCAGACGCTTGTATAAATAGCGCATAACGGCTGCCCGCTTCTTCGTAAGGAATTCCGATGACAAGTTCTGACGGGGATACATCACGTCCCCTGTACGTTTCACCATTTAATACAAACCTAACAACTTGATCAGGAATAATAAATAGATCAGATGAATCTCTTCCATTTATCACTCTCATCACTCTGCTGCTGTCGTATAACCTTACATCGTATTTTTCGGCATATCCTTTCTGCTTTAGTAGAGCACCGACTTGCTCAATCCCGTTACTGTGAATCGCCTGCTCAAGGCTGGCAGCATCCTGTGCCAATTCAATTTGAAGATTTTCGATAAACTGATCACCATAAGTTTGGATAACAAACTGAGACAACAAAAATGCACTGATCAAGCCAATAGATACTGCCGTTACATAAGTGAGCACAACCCGAACGTATAGGGATTTGATCATGTCCGCTGTTCCTCTAGTTTATAACCTAGCCCACGTTTGGTCTCAATCGTAAAGGCGCAGTCCAATGCAGCGAATCGATCTCTTAACCGTTTAATATGTACATCTACCGTGCGGTCGTCTCCTTCAAAATAGGCACCCCACACTTGCTCGATAAGATCATTCCGGGTAAATATTTTACCTGGATAGCTTGCCAGCTTATATAGAAGATCGAATTCTCGAAGCGGGAGCGATAACTGTATACTGCCAATGACCGCTTCATATCTATTTTTGTCCAGCAGCACATTGCCCACTTGAACCTTCATGGAGGATTGAATATGATATCTCTTCAAATGAAGTTTCACTCGTGCTACCAGCTCGATGGGGTCAAATGGCTTGACGAGATAGTCATCCGCACCCAAATTAAAGCTTTTAATTTTATGCTCGGTTTCTCCCTTAGCTGTTACCATCAGAATTGGCATTTCATGAAAGTCGTTCCTTAAGGCTCGGCACAAATCCCACCCGTCCATCTGCGGCATCATAATGTCTACGATAACTAGATCCATTTTCTCTTCACTCAATCTCTCGATTGCCTCAACGCCATTATTTGCATGATTGACCTTGAAGCCATCTCTATGCAAATAAAAGCGAATAAGCTCTAGAATATCCGGGTCGTCATCTACAATTAGAATGTTGGCCATTAGTACCTCCCACTATAACCTGGTTCTTCTATAAACCTTACAAACGAAGCTATGTTAATCTATTATATTGAGATGTACCATATTTTGTCTAAATGATATACGACCGTAGAGCAATTTAAGGTCAACAATGGTTTCTAAAACAACACGAAGACTCCGAACAAATCGGATTTCAGTTTGCATCAACCCCGAGCAATTCCAAGGCAAGACGAACCTGGGATTGCTCGCGCTTCTCAGTCAAATAACAGGCGTAGCCCTTGATAACCGGTGACTCGACGGACAACGGAATTTGATAAATCTTGTTCGTCTGAAGATACGGATCAGCTATCGATTTTGGCAAAAAACCGAAAACTGAATTACTCAATAGCATTGTCAGCATTGTAGAAGAATGATCAGTTTGAAGGGCTGGAATAAACCCCGGCTCAACAAGGGAGGCGAACCATTCCGTAAACGGATTACCCCAATCGATGTGGCAATAAGTCTGCGCGGAAAAATCAGGTTCGAGGAGCTCCGTCGATCCATCAGCAGATACAAGAATGATTTCGTCTTCGAACAGCAGCTGTTTCGATATACTTTGATGATCGGGTGGATCCAGCTTGATCGCGAGGCTGACAGTCCCATCCAGCAGCAAATCACGAATCATATAACCTGGGTCGATATAGCTCAAAAATTTGACGGCGACATGCGGGTTTTTGCCTCTAAACTCAAGAATACGATTCAAGTATCGATAATGCCATACGGAACCCGGACCGCTCAACACGATATGTTCCCGATATTGTTCAGACAGTGACAATTTGCTCTCTTGGATAAGCTGGAGCATACGTTCTGCGTAAGGTAAAAAAGCAATACCTGCTCTCGTCAAACTGACAGTCCGATTATCACGATCAAACAGCCGCTTGCCAACGGCTTGCTCCAACGCCCGAATTCTCGCTGTCACAGCGGATTGGGAAATGTGTAGATGTTTGGCGGCGGCGGTAAAATTGAGCGTCTGGCATACCGCCATAAATGCCTCTAAATGAGACTGGTCCATTCGCACCCCTCGATTCGATTTATTTATTACTTCGATACCTAAGATTCGTTATACAAATTATTCTAGTTCAACTATACTTCTGTTACAAGATAGTTAGCAAAGACAACTTGGGTATGGGAGGCCATCAATAATGAAGAATGATATGCTGCTTATTGAACTTACAAACAAGATTGACGATTGTATCGAGGAAGAACTTGCTGACCTTCTCGTACAAGTGGTAGAAGGCGGCGCTTCAATCGGCTTCTTGCCGCCACTTTCACATCGTGAAGCTCAGGATTATTGGGCTGCTGTCTTACATCCAGACGTACGATTATGGATTGCTGTATTGAATGGACGTATAGCAGGTACTGTGCAGCTCCATCTCTGCGGCAAGCCAAACGGGAACCATCGAGCAGAAATTGCAAAATTGATGACAAGCCCGCAGCATAGGAGATCTGGAGTTGGACGTGCACTTATGCACACCGCAGAAGAAGCAGCAGCGATCGATGGCCGCACGCTGCTCGTACTTGATACGCGGGAAGGAGACCCGTCCAATCTGTTGTACCGTTCTATCGGGTATCAAGTGGCGGGCACCATCCCATCCTTTGCAAGATCGGCGAACGGAAGCCTTGATGCGACGGTTCTATATTACAAGCTCCTTGAAGCGAATGTCTGAGAATGGACGAAAACTTTAACTCACTCCATTAGCAGGCGTTAATGCGTTACAAAGGACTATCAACACAATAGCACTAAAAGAAAAAGCCCATAATCATACTTAATTGGAAATTTAGCAGGTTTCCATTTGTGTGATTGGGCTTTTTTTATTATTCCTAAGTACTACACTCTATTGGAGTAGATATAAGCTAGAACCAACACATAATCGGGCTAAAGACCACAGTAATAAAGCCGATGCACAAGATTACATTGAGAAGTGCTAACTTATTGTTCTTGCATAAAAAAGCACACATGAAGCCAAGGTACCCTATTCCTACAAACCCTTGAATTCCCTTCAACAATCTTCTCATCTCTGATATTGATTACGCTTTTCCATGTTTGCTTGTTACGCTCCACTATCGTGGCAGGTGTCCCCTACCAGACTCTTTTTAACATGGATGGACTGCTTTCGGTCCAAACTGTAGCTGATAAAGGTTAGCAATGAGGCAGCGAGCGCGACGATCCCACCGAACCATGAAATATCGATTAATTCCCTCTGCGTAGTGACAATCCCTCCAAGCGTGGAGCCAAGTGCTATTCCGACATTTACGGAGACAGGAGTCAACGATGAAGCCAAATCTTTCGCAGCCGGATAATGTTTATCGGCTAAATCTATGAAATACAACTGCATGGTGGAGTTCATTACATAAACAATAAGAGCTATGAATGATATACTAATTAATCCTGTGACAATCGAATTAGAGAAGACATATAACGACGCAAGGATGGCCGCTTGAATGAGAAACACATACCTGAGCTTGCTAATCCCGTCGCGATTAGCAAGTTTCCCTCCAATTAACGTACTGAACACAGATACAACTCCGTAAAGAAGAAATACAAGGCTAATATGATGTTCTGGAACAAGGAGCACATCTTGCATCAGAGGGGTTAAATAGGTATATACGGTATAGGTCGCTCCAATGCTTAACGCCGGAATAAAGAATGCTATGACAATACGCGAATTGGTTAACAGTCCGATTTGTTTTTTTAATGAGCTTTGCGTCCCCTTTAACCCTTTGGGGATCGTTGCCGAACTTGCGATTAGAGAAATGATTCCTAATAGGGAGGTAAACCAAAAGGCTAACTGCCAACCGCCCCATTGTCCAATATAAGTACCCAGAGGAACTCCGATTACACTAGCGATTGTAAAACCCATAAAGATGATTGAAATGACCGTGCCCCTCTTTTCGGCAGACACGGTTTCGCTGCCAACGGCCATCGCAAGTGCGATCAAAACTCCGGTTACAACAGCTGTAATGAGTCTGGACACAAGGAGCAGCGCATACGAATCGGATAAAGCAGTTATGATATTGCCTGCAATAAATACCGCAATCAAAGAAAGCATTAGAGGGTACTTGGAAAACCGACTGAATAAAGCCGTCAATATCGGTGTACCTATTGCAAAAGATATGGCAAATGCTGATACCAAAGCCCCTGCTGATGAAATAGAAATATGTAAATCGGCTGATACTTCAGCCAAAAGACCGACAATTACAAATTCACTTGTCCCTAGGACGAAGGTCAATAAAAATAAATTTAAAGTCAGAATCTTTTGTTGTTTACTCAAAATGCATCCCCCTTCCATTCAATCTCCTTAGACTCTTTCGACGGCAATCTGGACTTCAGCAACATACGTTTCTGGATCACCTAATTTTTCATGAGGGAGACAAATTTCTCGTCGCGGCTCGTTCTCCTTAATTTGATAACCGTTTCGTTCAATCCATAATGCCAATTCCGTACTCGCTGTACAAGAACTCGCTGTCCGACAAATATGGGTAAGCGTGGCCATCGTCGGAATTTCGGGCAATCGTTTTACCATGAAAAGTGGACTGCTTGGAATTTCGTGCGTTAGCGGACGAGCTACTTCGATATCGATCTCGTCCTCACTATTTTCACAGCCGTGCCAAAGGACTATTTTACTTGAAGAGGACAGACCTAATTTCCCCAAATAATCATCCAACTGTTTAAAAAGTTCAGGGATTCGCCTGTATGAAGTTTTAAGCCGGTAAGAAATTACAAGTTGAGGCTCCATCTCCTTTAAAATGACATCATGGGATGTCTGGTTCTCCCCTTCACGCTCGAGACAGCACAAGCGTTCCTTAATTCGATCAAGCCTTGCTTGCTCCTTATCCAAAATAGATTGAATCTCGGTTTGCTTTAACCGAAACATACCTCTGACTTGTTCGATCGGAACTTGCTCACCCATCATCTGACGAATTTGTTCCAACGAGAAGCCCAGCTCTTTATATGCCAAAATACGATTAAGTTGAAACATTTGGTCAGCCGTATAATACCGATACCCTGTATATTTGTCAGTGTGAGTTGGCTTAAGCAAGTTCAACTGGTCATAGTATCGAAGCGTCTTAATGGATACTTGACTAATTTTCGAAAACTCACTGATTTTAAACATCGATCGATAACCTCCCTTACATGAATATTTCAATCCCTTTGTCTTTTCAAAGTATAACTATCCAGTTAAGGGGAGAGTCAAGCGTGATATTTTTATTCTCTTTCATGCGTCAAATACAATTGTATCTGTAACAAAAAAACACGACCCATTGGATCGTGTTCGAATCGTATATTTTGAGAAACTAAATAGGATATTGACCAGTACCATCGATCGGTAACCATTATAATCACCAGAATAATTCTAAACAGAAATATATATGTAGTCGTTGCCCAATGTGTATCGGTTACGACTGAACCCACACTTTACCACCTAGTAAACAGCGGACTCGGACCAGCATGCGTCGGAAAGTGCGGCAGCACTTCCTCAGCCAGTTCCTGAATCACCTCTGCAGGTGGCCGACTTGAAAATTGGATGCCAAGCGCAGCATGATTGACGCCCGCTGTTCGCCATTCTTCCAAAAGCTGAATCAAGCCTAATCGCCCAGTGCGCAAGACGTATCCTCCGCGAAGCGGTGTTCGAGGATAATGAACATCTTCCACCAGATCAATCCATTCGTTGGTCATATGTGGCTTAAACGTCCCGCCAGGAATTTTTTCGCGCCAAGCATGGATCTTCTGTGCAAGCATCTGGGGACCACTAGCATTTGCCGTCGCTTGTGGATAAGTAAGCCAGCCGTCACTATGCTCTGCAATCCAATCCAAAGATTGCCGACTTGAACCAGTGACAATAAGTGGAATACCACCTGCCGCAGGCTTAGGGAGCAGCTCTACTCCTTTCAAATGCCCAAGCGAAGATTGAATTGCGGGACTTTGCTGATGAATAAGTTCGCGGAAATACTCCACTGTCTCTCGGAAACGCACTTCACGCTGATCCGCATCTAGTCCATACGCTGGGAACTCTACAGGTCGGTCTCCAGAGGCTATCCCTAACACAAGTCGTCCACCTGACAGCACATCAATAGATGACGCAGCCTTCGCCAAATCGATCGGATGGCGAAGTGTAAAGATCGCACTTCCGGTTACTAAGGACACATTTTTCGTCCTAGCAGCAAGATAGGCTAAATAGACAAAGGGATCAAACACCTGTCCTGCATCTCCAAAACTAGGATCGAATAGAGGCACATCCCGAACCCAAACGGATGCAAAATTCGACTGATCGATCTTTTCTACTAAGTCAGCTTGGCCCTGTAGCACATCCATTTGCCCTCTATAGAACGTGAGCGGTAAAAATATACCGATTGTTAATTGATCAGGGGCAAACATGCGCCGGAAACCAGGATGCTCATGAAAGCTTCTCCCACCAGTGCTGGCCGTTGACGTATTTCTATCTGTTTGTTCACTAGACTTTATTTGTTGCTCCAATTGGATCGCCTCCCCAAATGTAAGTGTTCCAGTCCTCTGTTATTGTGCCTTCATTCGCCTGAAACTGCTATAATTGTAATAGCCAACTGCCCCTACAAGTAGTGACAACTCTCAACTATATTATGGGGTCAGTTTGTCCACTTGAGGAGGATACGTATGATCGATTTGACAATTTTGCTAAATGAAAAGTCCGAAGCGCCTTTATACACTCAACTTTATCAATATATAAAGAAAGAAATCATGAGCGGAAAGCTAGCTGCTCAGACACGTCTGCCTTCCATTCGTGCGTTATCTTCCCATCTCTATATTAGCCGAAATACAGTGGATTTGGCCTATCAGCAGTTAATAGCAGAAGGTTATGTTCTCAGCAGACCGAGAAGCGGCTTATATGTTATTGATCTGGTACTTGAAACGTTGCCCTCATCCTATTCAAGTAGTACGAAATGGTTGGAAAACCCTATACAAGACAGACCTGCGATCCAATACGATTTTCGTTATGGTGATGTGGATGCTGAGCATTTTCCATTTTCCACTTGGCGCAAGTTATCCAATCAAAGCTTGCAGCAGAATCAACAAATGTTGTTTTCTTATGGCGATCCTCTCGGAGAACCTGGGCTTCGAATTGAAATTGCTAAATATGTGCACAGCTCTAGAGGAGTAAATGCTTCCCACGATCAGATCATCATTGGTTCTGGCGTTCAGTACTTGCTCGGCATATTAACCGGATTACTTGGAGCTACTGACAACGGCATAGCGATGGAAGAGCCTGGCTATGACGGGGTTCGAACCATTTTTCAACATCACGGTTTACACATCCACCCTATTCCGTTGGATGAAGATGGACTTAATATCCATAAACTATATGAAAGCAAATCACGAGTCGTATACATAACACCATCCCATCAGTTTCCCTATGGGATGGTCATGCCTTTCGCCAAGAGAATGCAGTTGCTGAAATGGGCAGCGGATCAAAATGGCATCATTATCGAGGACGATTACGACAGTGAGTTCAGATATGTAGGTAAACCTATACCTTCCCTGCAGGGCATGGACACTCATCAGCGAACGGTCTATTTGGGAACCTTCTCTAAATGCCTTCTTCCTTCTTTACGTACCGCCTACATGGTTCTACCCCCGGCCTTGCTAGAGCTTCATTATAAGCAAGACTACCGGTTATATGACCAAACCGTGTCTCAGATTCAACAGAAAACACTAGAGTTGTTTATGAGCAATGGGCATTGGGAAGCCCATATTCGCAAAATGCGTAAAATATATCGACAAAAACAAGTTACGCTGATTACTACGATCCAAAAGTTGATGGGTACACAAGCAACAATAATCGGTCAGGATGCAGGACTTCATATTTTATTACGTGTACATAATGGCATGGACGAGCTGGAGCTGATTCAAGCAGCGGAGGAAGAAGGCGTCAAAGTCTATCCTGTCTCTCCTTTTTGGGCGCAACCAGCTCAAGCTGAAAGATCTATGGTACAGATCGGTTTTGGCGGTTTGAGCAACGAGGATATCAGAGAGGGAGTTCATTCTCTTCATCGCGCTTGGTTTAAGTAACGCTAAGCGAAGCCCCCATTTTATAAAAATGAGGGCTTTTCCACTTGTGCGTATTATTTCATGTTGACTAGAGACTAGACAGCGCTAGCTCCTAACTACCGGATTAAATGGCTGCTTAGCTTGATATATAGATGAAAGCCTAGAGCACTTATAAATAGTCATTCATATCATATCCCGTATGCATATTAGCCCTAATGTATAGGGGGAACAAGTAAATGGATGCTTCGGGAACCAAAACTACGATTAATAAAAATGCGATTTTTCTGGCGGCCATGAGCTATCAAGCCTATCTATTATTTCTTACCAACAAACTTGTCCTGCCAAAAGGCTTTAAACTTCGCTCCATTATTCGCGTATTTGCCAATGTAGAAAATCCTAAAGAAGAAATATTCGGCTTTATAGCAGAATCTAAGCAAAAAATCATTATTTCCTTTAGAGGGTATGCCGCTTACCCAGCCGACCTACTTGCAGGATATGACGTACTTCAAGTGCCCTATCCATATGTCAAACATGCAGGAAATACTATGCGTGGATTGACTTGTATGTATCAATCTACGAGGGACAAAATCATCGGAGTACTTAACGAGCTCCCTGCATCCAAGAAACTGTACATTGCGGGTCATAACTATGGTGGAGTCGTTGCGACATTGGCTGCGTTGGATATCGCAGTAAATACGAAGTTTAAAACTCCAAATGTCTATACGTACGGGAGCCTGCGAACTGGAGATCCTGTATTTGCATCCCGATTTAATAAAGTCGTAAAAAACAGCGTGCGTGTCGTAAATGTACATGACGTCAATTCTACGTTCCCAGCGACCTTTTACCCACCGCCATTCACCAAGAACGGATTGAGGTACCAACATGTACAATGCAAATATCCGCTCTACTTCCAACTCAACAGTACATCTCGAAATGATGGAATTGGCTGCTATTTCAAATATCTTAGCAAAAGGAATCCTACTTATGCGAAAGCACTCTGTCGAACGAATCCTGGCTTTTGTCCCGACACAAGTATGTGTGTTCCGTTGCTAAAAACTTGTTAATTTCACTGCCTAGTGTAAGAGAAAGGAGTCAACTATGGGGAACTCAGGGGTGAATCACGATACTACGAATAAAACGGCCATTTTTCTCGCGGCTATAACCTACCAGACGTATGTGCTTGTTCAAGCGAAAAAGATTTTTTTACCAAAAGGTTATACACTGCGCTATGTCATCCAAGCTCTTGGCGGTGTTGAAACGCCGATAAAAGAAGTGTTTGGGTATATTGCGGAATCGAAACATAATATCGTTATGGCTTTTAGAGGTACGGGTTCGTTTCAAGACAATGAATCGGACCAAGATATTTTTCAAGTCCCCTATCCATATGTTCGAAATAGTGGAAAGACTCATCGAGGTTTTACGTGCATTTATAGCTCCGCAAGAAACCATATCATTCGTGTGCTAAAGAAGCTGTCCCCGACCAAACGACTGTATATTACTGGCCACAGCCTAGGAGGATCATTAGCTGTGTTAGCAGGTTTGGATATTGCCGTGAATACGAAGTTTCATAAACCGATTGTGTACACGTATGGCTCCCCTCGTGTTGGCAACCCTACCTTTGCCGCGAAGTACGACAGCGTCGTCAAGAACAGTGTCCGCGTGTTCAACGTCCACGACATTATCCCCTTGATACCGGATAAAGTGTACCCTCCTCCTTTTACAAAGGAAGGACTCTACTATAAACATGTGAACAGAAAATATCCTATATCCTTTCAATTGAACAGTGTAGCAGGGCTTAATCATAGCATTGTCTGTTATTTTAATACCCTCAGTAAAAAGAACCCTGCATACACGAAAGCAATCTGCCAGCCTAATCCTGGTTTTTGCCCCGCTACAGGTGTATGTGTTCCGTTTCTAGGGGGATGTGGATCGACGATAACCAAAGGTCAGTTATATTGTGTAGGATGTTAGTGGAGTCTTCCGCCCCCGCCAAACGAATGTTGAGCGGGGGTTTCTTTTTGCCAGCACCAATTACAAGCAGCCGAGTGTTACTAGCTGCTAATATTCAAAAATCTGTCAATGTTTAAAGATATTTGTTCGAGGAAAAATGAAGCGTAGAGCGAAGATATACATAGAACACAGCGATCTTGGCTATTGGAACTAAGGGCGTGAAAAGGCCGCTGTGAAATCAGCGCCCTAACGAATTCAAACTATTTATCGCCCCCAACTTTAAACCTCACTTCTATCGAGTCTTATCTGTTTTTGCAGGAACAATGCTAACTCCACAATAATTAAAGACATTTCTTCTAATTTATAATTCCTATCAGACTCCAGACCACTCTACCTACTTATGAAGGGGGTGATGAAAAATGAACCATTTGTAAGAGCAAATGCTTCAGACTTTCAAAAATTTGTGCATATTGGAAAGGAGTATACCTCTATGAAGCCGAAAAAATCGTTCATTCTCACGCTCTGTTCTGCCTTACTTATGCAGACGCTAGTGTTCTCTACCATTACTTCTGCAAACCCAGCATCCCCTCAATCTGTAAATGATTCTGTACATGGACAACATGTAACTGAAGAAAATATCGAGACATTTGCTGCTGCCCAACGAGGATTTCCGCAGCATGTAACTTACTCCAATGGCGTTATTAAACCAAGAGTTTCTCAATCACAATTAGATCAAGAGGTTCGCAGACTTTATAATGAATGGAAAGCCAAATACGTAAAAGCTCACCCGTATAAGAGCGGTCGTTATTTCGTCCACTACAATCAAAACGGCGAATCAACGGACGATCCGCTTGACGCTGTAACCGTATCTGAAGCTCACGGCTATGGCATGATAGCGACCGCCTATCTGGCAGGTCATGACGCTGAGGCAAAGAAATTATTTGATGGAATGTACCGTTTTTATCGTGATCACCCGAGTACGAATCACCCCGACTTGATGGCTTGGCAGCAGGTTGATCGCAACGGAGCCATCATTACCAATCCGAACAATGGTGGCAGCTCCGCTACTGACGGAGATATGGACATTGCTTACGCATTGCTGCTCGCAGAGAAGCAGTGGGGCAATAACACAGGCATTAATTACGGGGCACAAGCGAAGAAAATCATTAATGCCATTATGCTCAAAGATGTGAACCACACCTACTATCATTTAAACCTTGGTGACTGGGCGCAAGATTCTGATGTTAAATACGGCCCTGGGACACGCACATCAGACTTTATGTTTCATCATTTAAAGGTATTCCAAACGGCTACAGGAGACTCGCGCTGGAATCAAGTCATTACGACAACCCATGCTGCCAGAGAAAATTTATACTACGGGTATGCTGCCAACACTGGGCTCCTGCCTGATTTCGGCATTCGTAAGGGGCAATATTATGAGCCTGTTAAACCCACAATCCCACCTTTCTTAGAAAACACAGATACAGATGGAATCTACTACTATAACGCTGCACGCATTCCATGGAGAATTGCTACCGACGTCATTTTGACAGGGGATACACGTTCCAAGTTCCACTTGACCACACTTAACAATTGGATTCGCACAGAGGCTCAAAATAACCCTGCTAACATCCATGGCGGCGGTTTTTATCTAAACGGCACGAAATATTTGAACAGTGGAACTTATTATGATCTGACCTTTACAGCGCCATTTGCGGTCAGTGCTATGACCGATACTAACACTGCCAATAAAGAATGGCTTGATAAACTATGGAGCAATATTGTTGCTCAGCCTACAAATCAAGCATCGTACTTCGGCAACACTGTTCGACTACTTAGCGTAATCGTCGTTTCCGGCAACTGGTGGTCACCAAATTAATTCATATCTACGTGCAGTAATTCCCACAAGAAAATCCGTAACGTACAATGATCCAAAATTCTTTCATTTACTTTGAACTAGAATAGCAATAAGCTCGAGAACACCCCCTTGTCGCAAAATTTGACAAGGGGGTGTTCAGTTCGCCTATCACATGCATTACCTCTAGAATTCAACTCTCTGATAATAGAGTTCGCAATATCCTAAATTGGTTCACTCCACTACTTTAAACACCAGAAGCAATTTACATTGTATAAAAAATTTAAATTTGATAAAATAACTGACGAACGTTCGTTAATGTCGAGGTGATTTTCTATTGAAAGCCAAAGAGATAAAAAATGTCGCTTTAAAATTTTTCACCATTCATGGGTATGAGGGCGCATCTCTTTCTCAAATTGCCGAGAAGGTCGGCATGAAAAAGCAATCCCTCTACGCTCATTTCAAAGGGAAAGATGATCTTTTTCTGCAAGTTTTACAAGATGCCAAAGAGACAGAACTCTCATCGAAACTAAAATATTTGAGTACAGTGGATGCCCAAAATCCCAAAGCAGATTTATTAGGATATCTGCAATTGGTCATTGATATGTTTCAACAGAGTGAGCAGTTAAAGTTTTGGCTGCGTATGTCTTTTTTTCCACCTTCCCACCTTGCAGCAGCGATTAATGAGGAAGTAACCGATTCGGAACAAACGATACAAACCGTACTAGAAAGCAAATTTCAAGATTGGATCAATGCCAAAACTATTAAGGAAGACATGGCATTGCTACCTACCCTGGCCTTCTTAGGTGTAGTAGATTCGATTATGCTAGAACTTGCTTATGGACATGACGAACAACGATTAAACGATAAACTAAATGCCTCATGGACCGTATATTGGAGAGGTATTTCACAGTAATGATGTTACAAAGAGAGGTATTTTTTATGATTAAACCATTAAAAGAACAAAAAACAGTCTTACTCATTCTACTAAGTAATATATTCATTGTTTTTCTAGGCGTTGGACTTATCGTCCCTGTTATGCCATCCTTTATGAACATTATGCATCTATCAGGCCAAACGATGGGTTATCTTATGGCAGCCTTTGCGTTTGCACAATTACTCATGTCCCCCCTTGCAGGACGGTGGATTGACACTTTTGGTAGAAAGAAAATGATCGTAATCGGCTTATTCCTCTTCAGTATATCAGAGGTGATCTTTGGATTAGGCACACACGTATCTGTTCTCTATTTTTCTAGAATTCTAGGTGGTATTAGTGGTGCATTTATTATGCCAGGTGTAACTGCCTATGTTGCAGATATTACTTCAATAGAGGAAAGACCCAAAGCAATGGGTTATATTTCTGCCGCTATTAGTCTTGGTTTTATTATTGGCCCAGGTATCGGTGGTTTTGTTGCTGAGCTAGGTGTGCGTGCCCCATTTTATTTTGCTGCTGGCTTCGCCTTAATAGCATGTATTTCATCCATTTTTATTTTAAAAGAGCCACTAACCAAACAAGAGCTTTTGGAAATCAGTCAGCTAAAAAAAGATACCAGCTTTGTCACTGATCTGAAACGATCCCTTCATCCACAATACTTAATTGCTTTTATTATTGTGTTTGTACTAGCTTTTGGGTTATCCGCATACGAAACCGTATTTAGTCTGTTTTCCGATAATAAATTTGGTTACACCCCAAAAGATATTGCTACCATTATTACAATAAGTGCTATCTTCGGGGTTGTCGTTCAGGTCTTTATGTTTGGTAAAATGGTAGAAAAACTCGGTGAAAAGAAGCTCATCCAGATATGCCTACTCGCAGGCATCGTATTGGCGGTAGCATCCACCATGATCTCAGGCTTTTTAGCCATTTTGCTAGTAACTAGCTTCATCTTTCTCGCATTTGACTTGCTGCGACCAGCATTAACAACTTATTTATCAAAAACGGCTGAAAAGGAACAAGGATTCGTCGCTGGGATGAACTCGACCTATACAAGCTTGGGCAATATCGCCGGCCCCGCGCTAGCCGGTATACTATTTGATGTAAACATCAACTATCCGTATCTCTTTGCTGCTGTCATTATGTTTATTGGACTTATCTTTACGATGATGTGGAAAGAAAAACAATCCGCTAGCAGCTTGGTAAAATAATAAGAAGAATCCGCGCCGTTAAACAAAGAGAAACCCGATGTCCTTGAAAAAGACATCGGGTTCTATTGTTCTTCTATTCTTTATTCAATCCCATGCTCTTCACGAATTTTGTACAAGCCATCAAGAAGCAATTCAGCAGGATCTCGGTTTAGAAGAACATGCATGAGCAACAAATCGATTTTAAAAGCACACACATTATTTCCATCTGCTATAGACGGGAATCCTGTTTCAAACACTGGACCGTGCTCCTGATGCCACTCCAAGCCGGCATAAACCTCTTCTGGGGCAAATTCTTCTTTAACTGAAGCCATACATGGTCCAACGATTAGGCGTTCAATAATCGCTTTAGCTTCTTCTTCACTTGCTGGAGGTGTAGGTAGTGGCTTTCCACCTTTCGTTCTCATCATCTCGACAAAAAATGAAGCCATCCAGACGGAAGGATCCGTATCGGCTTGGAACTTCTTAATTAGTTCTTGCAGTAAAAAGCCACATTCATATTTGTCATTCGCATCATCTGTCACGGTAAAGATAAACACAGGCCCGAAAATCTCATGGATCACTGCACGTCCTACCACTTCATCGTAATGAGTTTTCAATGCGGTAACACCATCACGACAAACTACATGAATGAGTTCATTCCATTGCTCTTCCGAAAGTGTTCTTTGTTTGTTGTCATCATTGATTTCGTTATTCCCTGTTTCGTTGCTCATTCTCTTCATCTCCCTTAGAGCATCATATCATTTGATAGTTTGGAGAGTAAAGCTACAGCTGAACTGACGTCAAACTCCATTTAGGATTCAAGAAACCATGTCTCCTATTTGTTAAACGGATGGTGAGCACCTGTAAATATTGTAGGTTATAACCCATACCGACGAGCTGTACAACGAAAAAAACCTCAGCAAAGTTAAACTGAGCTGAGGAAAATAAACCAACTATTTGTGTTTTTTACAATGTTGACTTCAGTAGGAAGATCTCGTCTATGCTTTATTTAATAACTTCAACCTTTTTATCCCCTTTTGTCTTCCCTGCCTCTACCACTGTATTACCTTGGTCAGCAACTATCCCGCCTGTAACCAGCGTAATGACGACTAAGGCTGCGCTGAGTGCTGTGAAAATCTTCTTTCTATTGCGATTGACCATGACCATACCTCCGATATCTATTTTTTGATAAGCGGCGAACGTCAATTCATTTTATTAAAATTACAAGATTCCATTTTTTGTTGGTAAAATTTATCTGGTGACTGTATTATAACGTACTGAAAATGATTGTAAAAGGACTTTTTATTGAACGACCATTCCTCAAATGACGAGTACTAGAAATCAGATAGCTAAGCTTGTTGAATATTCTCGTGAGGTTCATTAAGTTAATTAGAAGCGTATGTTTGCCAAATAAAAAAACGGCATCTCTGCCGTTTATGCTAGTTGTTGGTGGAACCAAGGGGGATCGAACCCCTGACCTCTTCGCTGCCAGCGAAGCGCTCTCCCACCATGGTTGGTTTCACTACCCAATCGTGTTTGATCGTGCCATTGTCACCTATCATATCAGGCTGTCCTGCGAAGCTATGCATCACGTTCAAATTATGCAGGAAGCGCTGATGAAGCGTCAGCTCTTTAATCAGGAAGCTAACGTCTAGCACCATTCAAGACACACATATCCGAGCAAATGGGCTATTTTAAAGCAATACTTTGATCTACATCAAATAAGAGGTGCAGTGTCCACAATAAGGGGGGTTAACCGCTCCATTGGAAGGGAAAAGGCACAAAGTGATCTCCTTTTTCAAATTAATTACCGTTGTTAATGCCCCTGAGTACAAGTTGATGAAACATCTTGTCCACTTCTTTCGCGGAACACGGCTTCTTCTGCTCCATCCACCAAGAGATGAGTGTTATTAGAGTATTCACAGTGAATTCGGTTGCCACCTCTTGCGGGATCATAGCATGGTTATTACTCGACACCAACCCAACTATTTCTTCCCGTGCCAGGTCTGTAACCATACGCCTCATGTGGTAAAGTACTTGTGCTCCACTTTGCTTCCCAATAGTTGCTCTGTAGATCATCTTATGACTCTGTACATGCTGAAGCAACGCCAAGCTGAAACCGAAACGGAAATCTTCGATCGATGTGTCTGATTCGCGCATAGCAAATTGTTCTCTAAGGTACACTTGTAACTGATCGACGTTATCTTTCAGTAATTCCTCTTTATCAGCAAAATGAAAATAGAAAGTAGATCGACCAATATTCGCCCGATCAATCAAGTCTTGGATCGTAACCGCTTCGTACCCCTTTTCGATTAACAAATCCAATAATGCCTCGTTTAGTAACGCCCTCGTTCGCTGAACACGCCTGTCCCCTTGTCGATCCACCTTACGACAACCCCATTTCCTGAACAAAAAGGCTTCATTTGTTTGGTTTTGAACATTGATGCTCACATTGATTCTGGTTCCTTACCTTTTTGAACATTATGATCTAATTTGAACATAATGTTCAACATTTATTTTAAGGAGGAACAATATTCATGAACAAGCCAGTGCCTTTGATTTCACTTCGCGAAGTTAGTAAAGAGTTCACATCCCCTTCAGGAACATTCATTGCTCTGAACAAAGTTGGTCTAGAAGTACAAAAGGGAGAGTTTCTAGCGATTGTCGGTAAATCAGGGAGTGGAAAATCTACCCTTATCAATTTGATTACTGGAATCGATAGTCCTTCGAATGGAGAAGTATATGTTGCCTCAACCGCGATTCACGATCTCAATCAAGAACAGCTAGCCATATGGAGAGGAAAGAACGTCGGCGTCATCTTTCAATTTTTCCAGCTTCTCCCGACACTAACCATAGCAGAAAATGTGATGCTCCCTATGGATTTCTGCAAAATGTATTCTCCACAAGAGCGACACACACGAGCCATTTCCCTACTTACAAAGGTCGGGATTGCTGAACAAGCAGATAAGCTTCCCTCTGACTTATCCGGTGGACAACAACAGCGTGCAGCTATTGCCCGAGCGTTAGCCAATGACCCGCCAATTCTGGTGGCCGATGAACCTACGGGTAATCTGGATTCCCAGACAACTGACGTTGTGCTCTCGCTATTTGAAACACTCGTGAAAGAGGGGAAATCGGTTATTATGGTTACTCACGAAAGAGACCTAAGCAAATATTTTACTCGAACTATTTTGTTATCGGATGGAGTCATTGTGTCGGAATCTCATGCGAATCAGGGAGCCGTTCATCATGCTTAGTCCGCGTTGGAGAAAGTTGCTGGGTGATTTAAAGGCAACGAAGGGCCGGATGGTCATGATGGTACTGGCGATCGCAGTTGGCGTATTGGGTGTTGGGACAATCTTGAGTGCATATACAATACTCACACGTGAAATAACTGTTAATTATCAGACTACAAATCCAGCCTCAGCCTACATCAGGCTCGATCAAGTGAAAGACTCACTAGTTAATGAAGTTCGTGATCAACCAGGCATTGAAGCTGCCGAATTAACCTCATGGGTAGAATCTAGGATTGAAGTCAGTCCGAACGAATGGATGCCTCTTCTGCTATTCGTTGTAGAGGATTTCAATAACATGCAGCTTAATCAATTCTGGCCAGAGGTTGGTGCATGGCCCCCAACTGAAGGTTCTATTTTACTTGAACGGACTGCTTTAACGCTTGTTGATGCAAAGGTTGGAGATTCGCTAAGGGTTCAAACAACAAATGGTTCCAAAGTGATAGTCCCCATTTCCGGTTTGGTGCATGATCCGGGCTTGGCCCCTGCAGGGCAAGAACAAACCGCTTATGGGTATATTACTCCTTCTACGTTGGCACTGCTTGGGGAGACCGAGCCTTCTCCAATCTTGAAAGTACTTGTTCTAGATGACTCGCCAAACAAGAAACAAATTGAAAGCACAGTAGGTGAACTCGCAGGTTGGATACAACAAATGGGGTATTCAATTGAAGAGATCCGTATTCCTCCTCCTGGCCAACATCCGCACCAGACTCAGATGACATCGATTCTGGTTATGATGTTCATCTTCAGCGCAATGGCTTTAATACTCAGCGCTATTTTAACGGCTACCATGATTGGAGGATTACTAGCACAGCAGGTTCGGCAAATTGGCGTCATGAAAGCTATCGGAGCGAGAACGAGACAAATTGCCGGACTCTATCTTTCATTAGTGGCATTCATGGGCATCATAGCAATCATTATCGGTTTACCCCTAGGGAACATAGCTGGCCAGGGATTTGCTAAAGTCGTTGCCGACATGCTGAATATTACGCTCTATAGTATTAGCATTCCGATATGGAGTTATGTCGTCCTCCTGGTCGTTGGCATTCTTGTACCCATACTTATATCTCTTTTTCCTATCCTCCGGGCTACAAGAATTACAGTTCGTGAAGCGATTAATGATTTCGGTACAACTCGAAAATCCTTTGGCTCCAGTCGGATGAGCACTTTGCTCGGGAAAATAAGAGGAGTAGACCGTACGCTGCTATTGTCTCTTCGAAATACTTTCCGGCGAAGAAGTCGATTGATATTAACGTTAATTTTGCTAGCTGCTGCAGGCGCCATGTTCTTATCTAGTCTTAATGTAAAAATGGGTTGGGAAAAACTACTATCCGATGCCGCTTCCAGTCGACTCCACGATATTGAAATCCGATTTCATCAACATGAACCCCAGAAAAAACTGATCGATATTTTACAAAATGTCTCCGGAGTTAAGCAGGTTGAAATCTGGAATCTAACACCAGCAGCCGCTGACCGTAAAGAAGATCAATTAAATATTGTCAGAACTTATCCAGATGGTGGACACGGCAGCTTCAATATCCGTTCTGTTCCTGCGGATTCAACGATGAATCATTTTTCCTTAATGGACGGAAGAGCCCTTCAACCAAATGATCTCCATGCTGCTGTGCTGAATCATATGGCTCTTGCTCTATTCCCAAATGTGCAGGTGGGCGATTTCCTCCCATTGACCATTGATGGTAAACCCGTTCAGTTACAAGTTGTAGGTATCGTAAGAGAAAACTTGCTTCCAGCGGCAGCTTATCTATCTCTCGAAGGGTATGCAAACGTTGTCAAACAATCAGGACAAGTGAATGCTGTGCGTATTTCAGTGGATGATCCCGAGAAAACAAATGTGGTCATTAATGAGATCGAACGTACATTCGAAAAAGAGAACATTTCAATCGAAGCTATTATTTCAGAGTCCATGATAAATGAAGCCGTTGGCGGTCACGTCTACATTCTCATTTTCGCCTTAATCTTCATCTCCGTGCTCATGGCTATCGTTGGTGCGCTCGGTTTGTTGTCAACGATGGGTACCAATGTGGTTGAGCGTACCCGCGAGTTCGGAATTATGCGCACAATTGGTGGTCGATCTGGCGCCGTGATGCGGAATATCATAAGTGAGGGAGTTTTGATTGGTCTTATGAGCTATATTCTCGCGGTAATAATTTGCATCCCGGTCACTTCGGCCGTAGGCAAGCTGATCGGGAATCTAGCTTTCCGTTCCCCTCTTCCACTCGTATTGTCTCCTATGGCAATTCTTATATGGCTATTCGTGATTGTTGTAGGAGCTGTGGCGGCCAGCGCATATCCAGCATGGAAAGCATCTCGTCTAACAATCCGCGATACGCTTGATTATCTTTAGAAGGAGCTAGATAAATGTTAAAAAGAAAGTAATCATAACAGGAGTTGTCATGATTTTTGGCAATAAACTTTCCAAGCAAGGACATGATAAAGCGAACATAGAAAAGAGAAACTTGTCTATAACCGATTAAGATTGGTTGAGATAAATTATTTCTCCGTGCGCTCCAATAACATCTGCTAAAGCAATCTCCAATTCCCACACTAGACCAGCCGTCTAATAAACAGAAAACCACGTCTGAAGGACGTGGTTGATTTGTTAATTATGGTGGAGCCAAGGGGGATCGAACCCCTGACCTCGTCGCTGCCAGCGACGCGCTCTCCCAGCTGAGCTATGGCCCCTTGTTAAATCTACAAAAAGTCTATGTGTATTAAGGGTTTGCGGTGATTTTATGCGAATACCTAAGTCCTAATCGCTTCCTGATTATAGCATGCTGGAGCATCTATCTGCAAGACCGTCATCTATTATTTGGTAGTAATTATTTCATCCTAATTAATAAAAACAAGATTTAAAAAGCGAGAGTATTCCTAAAAGAGAAAGCGTTGATCTACAAGAACACATCTCTTTCTATCTGCAATTCATTTTTATAAAATAGAAATAGACCGTGGGGTTGAACATGCCTATTAAAGCCATTCCTAAATGAATTGAGTGATATATCATGAACAAAATAAGCTTAAAATGGATTATTGCACTGGGCATCATTATCATTCTCGCGCTTTACGTTTATTTGAAGTCATTCACCTTATTATTATTACCAGAAGGAGACTTATTTCAGTCTGTTGAATCTCCAGATCGATCCTACACTTTTCATACCTATTTAGTCAATGCAGGAGGAGCAACTGGTGGTTTTGCCATTAGAGGTGAAATTGAAGATCGTCAGAATGGTCGAAAAGAGACAATTTACTGGCAATATAAAATAGATACAGCGGTTATTCAGTGGCTTGATAACACTAATGTTGAAATTAATGGAATAAAGCTAAATATTAAAACAGATAAATACGATTACAGAGAGCATCAGTAATTCAATTGCGTTTTAAGATTAAGAAATATAAGAACAAATAAAATAGTTTAATATGAGGGACCGGTGTGCGCAATGCATCCCAGTCTTTTTTATGAATTATTTTCATATGATAGCAAGCCTTTTTATTTGCCTAGCATTTGAATTATTTAAACAAACTAAGCCACCTCAAGTATGAACCTACAATTAATCCCAATAAACAGTCCACACTCCAAAATCCTCCATTTTTCACATATAGCTCCCGTTCTCTCTTTCTACCTCTCTCAATCAAAATCATTTACACCTTTTTATTCCTTGTTATATAATGCTAAAAGCACTGGTTCAATAAGGAAACTTCTAGAGCCAATCGTGCATGAAACATTTAGTTAAATAATTGACGTAAGAGACGGAAGCTGGTGTGAATCCAGCGCGGTCCCGCCACTGTGATAGGCATATGCCTTAAGTCAGGTCGGTCGCTTACCTCTATCATTTAACCTGGACTTTCGAGGCAAAAGTCGGGTTACATCATCATATTTTTTTGTATGATGATGGACCGCCCCTGCCTTTTTGCAGGGGCTATTTTATTTTCATGGAGAGGAAGATTATCAGCATGAAGAAGAACATGTTTTCCCTGCTCTTAGCTGTTGCGTTATTCATTAGTACAGCACTAGGAGCAATTCCAGTACAGCAGGTCGCGACTGCTGCTGCAAGCTTTGACCTAAAGAGCGAGATACAACGGGTGGTACCAGCTTATGCAACCGCATCAAAATATGATGATTGGTCCGCAGTCGCAGATAACATTATAGGCCGCCAAATTCCTGACAGCTACATCCAGAAAACAAAACAAAACGTTATTGCAGTGCAAGGTAATTATGATAAAGGTACAGATATTGCCAAGGCGATTATCGGTCTAACTGCTGCAGGTGTTGATGTTACCAATATTGATGGTATTAACCTTATCGAGAAAGCAGCTAACTTTAATAAAACGGACTTAGAACTATCTAATGACGTCGTATATATGCTGCTCGCTCTCGATTCTGGGAAATACAAACTGCCTGACGGCGCACCGATAACTCGTCAATTTCTCGTAGACAGGCTGCTTCAACTCAAGCTCGCTAAAGGCGGTTGGTCATTCTGGGGTTCAGAACCTGATCCAGATATGACGGGCATTATTATGGCAGGTCTAGCACCATACACGAATCAACAAAGTGTAGCGGATGCCGTTTATAGTGGGGATAAGTTTTTCCGTAATAAAGCGATTGACAACAGCAACAGTGCTGCAATGCTTGTAGTTGGTCTTTCTGCGACAGGAAGAGATGCAACGAATGCCCTTTATAATCAAGATGGTAAAAATGCAGTCGACAATCTGTACAGCTACCTTGGTCCTAATGGCCAATACAAATGGAAGAAAACGCAAGCGGATGGCAACCCAATGTCCACCAAGGACGTCATGTTTGCCTATCTGTCGTATCAAAGATACGTTGATGGAAAGAACAATAGCTTTTTCTACGACTTAAAGGCAAGATACAATCCAACACCTGAACAGCCAAATCCTCCACAGAAAGCTACTTTTGATGTACCTATTAGTGTTACATCCGATAAGGCATGGAATGGCTTCCCGCAAAACGGATCGGTAACCCTTAAAGAGGGCGATACGGTAGATACAGCTTTGAATAAGCTGGTCGGAACAGATCAAATTACATACGAGTTCTATAAAGGGATGAAATATGTAGCAGGGATTAAAGGTTTGCTAGCGGGTGCCAACGGTAAAAAAAGCGGTTGGACTTACACAGTAAATAATGAATCGCCACCTGTAGGGGCTGATCAGGCAACACTCAAGGCTGGTGATGTTGTTAAATGGCACTACATTGTAGATCAGACACCTGTAACGACTCCTCCAGGTAATGGAAGTGGAGTTACTGTTCCTGTCACTCAAAAAATTAAAGCAAGCGTTATAACAGAAGTTTCTAGTCCTACCTTGCCGATGAGCAACGAGCAAAATTATCGTTCAGATATGACAGCATATGATGCACTCGTCGGAGTCGTTAGCGCAGGAAATGTTACGATCAAAGGTTCTGGTGCAACTTTGTATGTATCCTGTGCAGCTGGACTATGCGAAAGAAAAAATGGCCCAATGAGCGGCTGGACATACACCGTTAACGGTGTCACACCTGACTACTCTGCAGGTATTTATATACTAAAACAAGGCGATGCCGTAGTTTGGAAATACATCGGAACCCCTCCTGCTAACAATGGCAGTGACAGTTCGAATGGGGGTGGTTCTGTCGGTCAACCAAATACCGGCAATCCCACAGCTCCTGGTACTGGAACAACAGGTAATGAATCAACCAACAAAGACGGAAACAAAGGGAACAACAGCGGAAATGGCAGCAACGGGGGCAGCTCCACAACTGGCAATAAAGGAAACGGAACAAACACAGGTACTAACCTTACTGCCGATGCTATTGCTGAGCATCTTTCTAAATATAGCGATCGGGATCAAATATCTGTATGGGCAAAGGAAGCTGTCGCTCGTGCAAAACAACTCGGCATCCTTGAAGGAGCAAAAGACAAAGCTGGAACCGTAACATTCCATCCGAAGAAAACCATTACGAGAGCAGAGTTCCTTACGATCGTGACGAAGCTCTTGTATAAAGAAGTTACAGTAACAAGTAAAGCGGAATTTAAAGACGTAAAACCAGGCGACTGGCATTATAAATATATAGTAAAAGCAAAAGAAGCTGGCATCATCGGCGGCTTCCCAGACGGCAGCTTCAAGCCAAATGAGCCGCTTACAAGAGAACAAGTCGCTATTATTGTAACTAAAGCATTCAAGCTTAAAGCACAACAAGCATCCACGTTCAAAGATGTGCCTAGCACTCATCCTTCTGCAAGCTACATTGCTGCCGTAGAAGAGCAACAATTGATGAAAGGCACAAATGGCCAGTTCCAACCTAAGCAAGCGGTAACGAGAGAAATGGCCGCTGTAATTGCCGTTAAACTATATGATGAATATTCATCAAAGAAATAAGGAGGCAGGACGATGCAAGCAGTAAGCACAGGATTTCAGCGAATAGCTGCTTCTCCGCTCATGCGAGATATTTGTATTGCGATTAGTTTGTCTGCACTCAGTATCTTTGGCAGAATTTTGACCAATCAATTTCATATGCCGAACATTCAACCTTCAACTGCGATTATTATGATCGCCTCAATAACACTTGGCATGCGCTACGGCATAGCCGTTGCGGTTGCTACTGCCTTAGGCTCTAACATTGCGCTGGGACATGGCCCATGGACGATGTGGCAAATATGCGCTTGGGGTTCGGTTGCAATAGCAGCCAGCTTCCTAAAGCCAGTTTATAAAAAAATGCCAATCTATGTACTCGTAGGCTGCGCAGCATTAACTGGCTATTTGTATGGCTTCATCGTTTCCAGCCCCGTTTGGTTTGCTGGTCCACAAGCTTTCTGGTTGTATTACCAAGCTGGACTCTTGTTCGATACGTTCCACGCAGTCGGAAATGCCGCCTTTATGGGCATGCTAGCTCCGATATTATTGAGGGCCGTACACAAAGTAAAACTGTAACGACGTAACATTCTAACATTAACAAGCATAGTGTGCGGTTCGCTACCGCATTTCATTCGAAATGTGATTGTGTAATGATGAACAGCTCATACGTAGAACGTTGCATTAGCTTAGCCTATCAATGAAAGCGAAAGACCGTTTCCCCAGCCAAATGGCTGAATAGGAAGCGGTCTTTGCTTTATGTCTTTAGATTTTATACTAACCATGCTGTTCACTTCACCCAAATAAAAACAGCCCCATAGCGGGCAATAACGCCTCTGCTACAAGACTGTTTCTTCATCCCTATCCATGTATGATTAGGAATTCCCATTCATATCGCCGAGCGGATGCTTAGACAATAACGTTGTCAGCTCCTTCATAAACATATCAATATCTTTGAACTGGCGATATACAGAAGCGAAGCGCACATACGCAACTTCATCCACAGGATACAGCTGTTCCATAACAAACTCGCCGATTTCACGACTCTCGACTTCAGCGTGAGCTGTCGTGCGAAGCTGCTTTTCAACTTCGGATACGATAGCTTCAAGGCGCTCCAATGGAACTGGACGCTTTTCACAGGCACGAATTAATCCGCGCAAAAGTTTTTCCCTGCTGAATTCTTCACGACTACCTTCTTTTTTAATAACGATAAGCGGGGTTTCTTCGACCATCTCAAATGTTGTAAACCGGCGGCTGCACAGCTCACATTCCCGTCTACGGCGAATCGACTTGTTATCATTCGCAGGGCGTGAATCAAGCACCTTCGTGCCATTATGATCACAATATGGACATCTCATTTTCTTCCCTCCTGTCCTACTGTTAAAAAAGTAATAAACTCCCAATGGTTACCTGTAATGATATTCGTAACTTTGCGCACAATACAATTACCAACCGCAAGGAGGTGAATAGATATGAGCCAAAGCAACAACCGTTCCAGCAACAGCTTAGTAGTTCCACAATCAGCAGGCGCACTTGAGCAATTGAAATTTGAAATCGCTCAAGAACTTGGTATCTCGATCCCGCAAGATGGATACTACGGACACGTAGCAACTCGTGACACAGGCTCCATCGGTGGTTACATCACGAAACGTCTTGTAACGATTGCCGAGCAGTCACTTGCAGGTCAATACCAATAATGGTAATGAAGCGTCGAAAGTGCGCACGCGCACTTTCGATGCTTCTTCTTACTTAACAAGTAACAACAACAGCCAGTCCCATTTCAAAATACTAGGATTCATACACTTTTTTGTACTTCGTATAATAATGAAACACTTTCGTTACATAGTTGCGTGTCTCCTGGAATGGAATCTGTTCCTTAGCGGTTTCCAGTCGACCATCCCATGTTCCTTGCTTCAACCACTTGTTCACATTGCCTGGACCTGCATTATAAGCTGCAACAGCAGCAGGGATATTATTATGATACTGCTTGATTAAAGAACGTAAATAAAAAGTACCTAGCTCTATACTCGGCTCCGCTTCCAAGTGAAGCTGCTCCAATGACCACGCCTGATTTCGTCCAGACTTCTCCATGAGCCAATTCGCCGTATCCGGCATGAGCTGCATAATACCTAATGCACCTTTATGCGACTTCTTTCCGACTTGGTAATTCGTTTCTGCCCTTATAATGGCTGCAACTAGCAACGGATCAACCTGTTGCTTATTCGCATGCACGGTAATCTCATCCTTATAAGGAATGGGATACATCCACTCCCCCAACCAATTCGATTGGAAAAAGAGAATAAATATAAATCCGATAAACAAAAGAAGCATGACTCTCTTTTTCCGAAAGAGTCCCATTATTTTTTTCATAATAGCCCTTTCTCCTGCAAAAACAAACGAACTTGACGCTCAGTCTCCGTACGATCCTTATCATTATGAATGATCCAGTCCGCCCGTTCCCGCTTCTCTTCTAAACTCATCTGTGCATGTATGCGTCTATGTGCCTCTTCCTCAGTAAGCTCGTCGCGCTCCTTAAGACGTTCCAACTGTACAGCAGGAGGTACATAAACGACAACAACTTCTTCGAAGAGCTCGTCCAATCCTGACTCAAACAATAGCGGAACATCTACAACAACGAGACGCTTCGGGTCTTCTTGTTCATACTGCTGCATTTGCTCCAGCATTAGTTTACGGATTGCCGGATGTGTAATCTGATCGAGTGCGCGGCGTTCGACGGGATCTTGAAAAATAACTTGTCCCAATCGCTTACGATCTAGCGTGCCATCTGGCAACAGCATTTCGGAACCGAACCGATCCGCGATCTGCTCCAGTACGGTACTGCCAGGAAGAACAACCTCCCTGGCAATTCGATCTGCATCTACCAACCGCGCTCCATATTGAACAAACAATTGAGACACGGTGCTTTTGCCAGATGCGATGCCACCTGTAAGACCTATGTTCAATCGAATCACCTCCATTCACTTGACGATTACACATGCTGCTACTGTTTCAAACCTATAACGTTATATTAATTTCATAATTCCCATCATTATTAACAATAATCCGGGTACAAAGGTAAGCTTGCGAATCCATTCGGTACGAGCAAATGCTGCACCGACATGAATACCCAGCTTTAGAAATATGCCGCCAAACAAAGCAATGAACAACGAGGTCCATAAAGATGGATAACCGAGCATCGCTGCACCAATTCCCGCTCCAAAAGCATCTAGTGACAGTGCCGCTCCGAGCCAAGCTGCTTCTGAAGGGCTAATCGTTCCTGAGCGGTCCATATCAGCTGCCGCTGGGCTCCGCAAAATGTGAATAATAATTCCGAATCGCTTCAACTGCAGACGAAACAAGGTTGCTGGAGTTGCTATTGTACGTGTCGTTTCAGCATGTACGGAATCTGTATTGGCAATAGCCGAAGTGACAACTTTTTCTGAAGTATGTGCAATGTCGTTCGTCTGGTACACAGCCTCATCATCTTCTGAAGAGGTGCGGAAAAATTGAACTAACACCCAGCAACCAATCCCAATCAACAACAGTGCTCCAAGCCAACGAGAGACATCTGCCGAGAAAACCTGCATAATAATCGTGCCAATTTGCATCGACACATATAGCATCAAACCCGAACAGCCTGCAATGATAGCAACTGGCAGCCAGCCTATCCGTAATCTACGAAGTCCATAAGTTATGCCTACTCCGAAACTGTCCAGGCTTAGAGCAAACGCCAAAATAAATACAGATGACATAAAAACGACCACCGTGCACCCTCCTCGCACAGTAAAGGACATCTTCCCTTCACTGTATCTTGTTGCGTATCCCATCATATGGGCGCACATCACGAGGGGTGCATAGTTACTAATCGTTCATCACTTATCATCAAGCCTAGCACTCAACGTATCATCGCTACTTCCATGTCACTGGAATCTGATTTCTATAAAATGTACCGTGTGTTAGAACTGAGGCTGACATACTCGGCAAGTATGCGTTCCTCTTCCACCAACAACACTTTTCTCAATCATCGTACCACAGTTTGTACAAGCTTGTCCCTGCTGGCCGTATACTTTCAACTGCTGTTGGAACATGCCCATTTCCCCTTGTCCATTCACATAAGACTTAATAGAAGATCCGCCTGCATCAATCGCTTCTTTCAAAGTCGATACGATAGCATAATAAAGACGTTCCACTTGCTCACGTGTAAGACTGTCCGCGGATTGCAGCGGATGGATACGAGCTAAAAACAAAGCTTCATCCACATAAATATTACCTAGTCCCACAACAATATGCTGATTTAACAGCACAGGTTTAATCGCACTACGACGCTTACGAAGCGATTCATACAATGCATCGACGGTGAAGGAAGGGTCCATTGGCTCAATCCCCAATTTGTGAAGCGGAGCCATTACCTCTTCATCACCTGCATTAAATAAATGCATCGTGCCAAATTGGCGTACATCTTTATAACGCAGTTCCGTTCCATCGTCAAAATGGAAAATAACATGCGTATGCTTCTCTACAGGATCTTCCGAGCGGTATACGCCATAACGCCCCTCCATGCGTAAATGAGAAACGAGTACAAGTCCATCTAGACGAAAAATGAGGAACTTCCCTCTTCTATCGATATGCTGAATCGTATGACCAACTACAGCGTCACCGAACTGTTCATGCTCCTGGGGACGCTGAATAATTCGAGGCAGCGAGACGGTAACCCGTTCGATACGCTTTCCTGTTACTAATTCATTTAATGTACGTTTTACCGTTTCAACCTCCGGCAATTCCGGCATGCCTATCACCTCGATGTTTGTAATTCTTATTAACCGATCTACTATACTTCATTCAGAACTTTTCTTTATTTTGCCTCGTACCAGTCGGAACCTGTGCTTACATCCGCGCGAAGAGGTACACTCAGCTCAATCGCTTGCTCCATAACCTCTGGTACAAGCTTCTTCATCGTCTCCACTTCATCTTGCGGCACTTCAAACACAAGTTCATCGTGTACTTGCAGCAGCATACGGCTCTTCAATTCCATATCACGCATGCGCTTATCCATTTGCACCATCGCAAGCTTGATGATATCTGCGGCTGTACCTTGAATCGGCGTGTTCATCGCGGTACGCTCTGCAAAGGAACGCAAGTTGAAGTTAGAAGCATTGATCTCAGGTAAATATCGACGGCGCTCCAACATCGTTTTCACATAACCATCTTGACGCGCTTGCTTCACGATATCGTCCATAAACGTGCGTACTCCTTGGAATACTGCGAAATACTGCTCGATAAACTGAGCTGCTTCCTTACGTGTAATGTTCAAGTTTTGTGACAATCCGTAATCACTGATACCATACACTATACCGAAATTGACCGCTTTTGCTTGACGGCGCATATTCGAATCTACATCCGTTTCTGCTACGCCAAATACGTCCATAGCCGTCTTCGTATGAATGTCCATATCTTCGATGAAAGCTTCTTTTAATTTTTCATCACCAGAGATATGAGCCAATACACGCAGCTCGATCTGAGAGTAATCCGCCGCTACAATCGTCCATCCTTCCTCAGATGGCACAAATGCTTGACGAATACGGCGTCCCTCTTCAAGACGAATCGGGATGTTCTGCAAGTTCGGATACTGCGAACTTAAGCGACCCGTTGCCGCTATCGTTTGACGATAGTACGTGTGTACCCGTCCTGTTTCTGGTCTAACCTCTTTCAGCAATCCTTCAATATAAGTAGACTGCAATTTCGTCATTTGACGATAGTGCAAGATGAGCGGGATGATGTCATGATACGGTGCCAGCTTGTCCAGCACTTCCGCATCCGTTGAATATCCTGTTTTCGTTTTCTTAACAACTGGCAGCCCTAACTTATCAAATAAAATCTCGCCAAGCTGCTTCGGAGATCCAACGTTGAACTCTGTGCCTGCAAGCTCATAAATACGAACCATCGTTGTTTCAATTTGTTCTGTAAACTGCTTGCCAAGCTGCTCTAGACTTTCCTTATTCACACGAATACCCGTCTTCTCCATTTCAGCCAAGATCGAAGATAACGGCAATTCAAGCTCATCATAGAGCTTACTCATCTCATAACGCTCAAGATCAGCCTTCATCATAGGTACCACTTGGCGAATAACATACGCTTTGCGCGCTGTATGATCAGCCACTACAGATGCTTCGGGCACTTTAAACTTTGCACCTTTTCCAAAGACCGCTTCGTCCTCTGTTACTGACATCAGCTCGTATTTGTTAGCCACCGACTGAACCGTTGCATTCGCATCGCTCGGATCAAGGATGTAAGCTGCGAGCTGAATATCAAACTCATTACCACGCAGTGTAATACCCGCCCAATGAAGAACTAGCTCCATATAATGCAGATCGTATCCGTATTTCACAGCTGATTCATTGCCAAGCCATTCCCGTACAAATGCAGCATCTTCATGCAGAAGCATGTCTACCGGCACATACCAAGACGTATTTACAGAAGAGAGCATCAACCCGATTGCTTCAGCCTGATGTGGGTTGTCTCCCTTCGCTTCAAGTACAATGGTATCTACTTCATTCATACCATCACGCAAACGATCCAAATGTTCTGAAGTAACAACGACTACATCCAGTTCAACTTCAGGCTCTTTCTCGCTCTCAGCCACAACATCACCATTTTGAGTTGCGAGCTTTTCAACCCGTTCCAATACAGACTTGAACTCAAGCTTGCGAAGCATCGGAAGCGCTGTACCCGCAGGAATGCCCTCGAACTTAAGCTTCTCCTGATCAAGCTCGATTGGCACTTCACGATAGATCGTTGCCAGCTGTTTACTCATACGAGCATCCTCAGCATGGTTCGTAATATTTTCTTTCATTTTGCCTTTTAGCTCATCAACATGATCAAGTACATTTTCAACGGAGCCGTATTGATGAAGCAGCTTCAATGCTGTCTTCTCTCCTATGCCAGGCACACCAGGAATATTATCGGATGTATCGCCCATTAGCCCTTTCATGTCAATAATTTGCAGCGGCTTCAATTGATACTTTTCTTCGATTGCTGCAGGCGTATATTTTTCAATCTCCGTAACACCTTTACGCGTATATATGATCGTAACTTGGTCTGATGCCAATTGCAGCATATCCTTGTCCCCTGTTACCACAAGCACCTGCTTATCTTGTTCCGAATCCACAGTCATCGTACCGATAATATCATCGGCTTCATACCCGCTAAGCTCAAACTGAGCGATTCCCATCGCTTCCAACAGCTCTTTCATCAATGGGAACTGTTCAGATAACTCTTGCGGAGTTTTGGCACGTCCACCTTTGTAATCCTTATAATCACCATGGCGGAATGTTACTTTGCCTGCATCGAATGCTACGAGCATATGAGTCGGCTTTTCCTCTTCAATGAGCTTGAGAAGCATCGTGGTAAAGCCATAAACTGCATTCGTATGTATGCCTTGTGAGTTCGTCAACGGCGGCATCGCATAGAATGCTCGATTCGCAATACTATTTCCATCTATAATAATCCATTTTTCCATAACCTGTACGCCCCTCATTACAATCTCTTCTTATTATGATAGCATAGCGCACGCCTATAATGGAAATAAGTCATGCACGTGCAAAGCATCCATTTTGTATGAAAGGATTACTTCCATATTAACCACCAGATTCCATTTTGGAATTAGACAGAAAAGCCGTCCCCAACGACTCAGGAACGGCTTCTTCACTATACACATGTTCAACTAGCTGTTGAGGTCAGGACGGCTGTTCGTAACCAAGTATACGACACTTTCACCGATATTCGTCGCATGGTCAGCAATACGCTCAATGTAGCGACCTACAAAATTCAACAACATGACTTGGTTCGCATTTTGCGGATTTTCGACAATATATTGATATAGGTCACGTAAAATTTGTCCGTACAGTTGATCGACCAAATCATCTTCCTTAGCCATCTTATACGCAAGATCTACATCTTCGCGTTCATAGGCTTTAATGGAATCTTCAATCATTTTTTGAACGATCTCAGCCATACGAGGAATATCAACCAATTCCTTAATAAGCGGTTGGCCTTCCAAACGAACGACTACTTTAGCGATATCGATCGATAAGTCACCCATACGCTCCAGATCACTCGCGATACGGAATGAAACAAGAATACGACGCAAATCTTTTGCCACAGGCTGCTGAGTAAGGATCAGCTTGGAACCGATATCCATAATATCATTCTCAAGTTGGTTCAGCTCAACATCCTTTTCAATAATTTCTTTTGCGCGTGCTACATCTTGTGTTTTCAAAGACTCGACCGACTCCGCCAAAGCACGCTCTACGCGACGTCCCATCTCTTCTATAAGCTGACTTAGCTCTCCTAGAGCAAGATCAAAATCTCGACGTTGTATCATCGTACAGTCTCCCTTCTCGCTTGCCGTTGATGTGTCTCACCACTTAACCGAAGCGGCCTGTGATGTAATCTTCCGTACGCTTATCGTTTGGGTTCGAGAATAGCTTATCTGTTTGGTCGTACTCCACTACTTCACCATTCAAGAAGAATACCGTCTGATCCGAAATACGTGCAGCTTGATGCATGTTGTGTGTAACCATAACGATCGTATATTTGCTCTTCAACTCTTGTGTCAGCTCTTCAATCTTCAATGTAGAGATTGGGTCAAGCGCAGATGTTGCTTCATCCATTAATAGAATTTCTGGATTCACTGCCAACGCACGTGCGATACAAAGACGCTGCTGCTGTCCACCAGACAAGCTGAACGCGGAACGCTTCAAGAAGTCTTTCACTTCATTCCACAGTGCAGCCTGCTTCAAGCTTTGTTCTACAATCTCATCAAGCTGTGCTTTATTTGTTGTTCCATGTAGACGCGGACCATAAGCTACGTTGTCATAGATCGATTTCGGGAACGGGTTAGCCTGCTGGAATACCATGCCGACTTTTTTACGAAGCGTTTCTACATCTACTTCATTGCTGTAAATGTCCGTTCCTGCAATATCAACTAGTCCTTCAATTCTTGTATTTGGAATCATATCATTCATACGGTTTAACGTACGAAGCAAAGTCGACTTACCACAACCAGAAGGACCGATAAATGCGGTTACTGCCTTCTCTGGAATCGTTAGGTTCACTTTTTTCAAAGCGTGATACGTACCATAATACAGATCCATATCTTTAATATCTATAATCGTCTTAAAATCAACTGCTTGTGTTGTTTCTTTAGCTTGTGGAGCCGCTGTCGTTGTAGACATACGTGCATACCTCCCTCAAAAGTCCGTTCAGGTGTTGGTGCTAAATATTTTTCTGATACTTATTACGAAGCATAATCGCTGCCACATTCATAATAACGAGCATAATCATCAACACGATAATTCCTGATGCCGCCAAGTCTTGGAACGCTTCTTGTGGACGAGCAATCCAGTTGTAAATTTGAATCGGCATAACGGTAAACGTATCGAACAAGCTCTCTGGCAAGAAAGCAACATACGTTGCCGCACCGATAATAATAAGCGGTGCCGTTTCACCAATCGCACGTGACAAGGCTAGAATAACACCCGTCATAATCGCAGAGATCGATGAAGGAAGTACAGAGCGCGATACCGTTTGCCATTTCGTTGCCCCAAGTGCGAACGAAGCATCGCGACGAGCTCTCGGTACTGCACGTATCGCTTCTTGAGAAGCTACGATAATAATCGGCAGTACGAGCAATGTCATCGTCAATGCACCGGATAGTAAGCTTCGTTCTAATCCGAATGTACGAACGAAAATAGCTAGACCTAGAATACCGTAAACGATGGAAGGAACACCTGCCAACGTACTAATGTTCAATTGAATCAATCGCGTGAAGCGATTTTTCGGTGCATATTCTTCAAGATAAATCGCTGCTCCTACGCCAAGTACGAACGATATAGGAGCCATTAAGCAAAGCATATATAACGATCCAACAATCGCGGATTTCATCCCTGAAGCAGATGCTCTACGAGATGGATAATTCGTAAACAGATCTGGATTTAGTCGAGCTATCCCGTCTGTAATAATCGTGATAATAAGGGCAGACAAGGCTACGATACCGAACATCGTAGCGGCTAAGAACAAGATTCGCCATATAAGGTCCGCACGGCGTCGTCCGCTTATTTGCTGACGGTTCGCATCTTGAAATAGATTGTTCATGCTTAGTACTCCTCTCTAAACCGTCTCGATACGTACTGAGCAAGCATGTTGAGCAACAGTGTAATGACGAACAACGTCATACCTACAGCAAAGATTGTGCCGTATTCCACCGATCCGTGCGGAATATCTCCCATACTTACTTGAACGATATACGCGGTCATCGTCTGAATGCTTTCCAATGGGTTGGCAGTCAGATTCGGAGTCGACCCCGCTGCAACCGTAACGATCATCGTCTCACCAATCGCACGTGAGAAAGCAAGTACGAAGGATGCAACGATACCGGATAATGCCGCAGGTACAACAATTTTAGTTGCTACTTCAAAGCGAGTTGCTCCTAATGCATAAGCACCGTTTCGCAAGCTGTCTGGAACTGCTGACATCGCATCTTCACTCAAAGAGGAGATCATCGGGATAATCATAATACCGACGACGATACCTGCACTTAATGCATTAAACACTCCTGTGTCAGGGAAGATCGAACGAACAATTGGCGTAATAAAGGTTAACGCGAAATATCCGTAAACGATAGTCGGAACACCAGCCAACACTTCTAGAATTGGCTTTACAATTTTACGAACACGTCTGCTTGCATATTCACTGAGATAAATGGCACTAGCCAAACCAATCGGTACTGCAACTAAGATAGCGATAATAGTAATCAGCATCGTACCGCTAAGCAATGGCCAAATTCCGAATGACTTCGGATTGATCAATGGTGACCACTTAAGAGATCCGAAGAAGTCTTGTATAGGGACAATTCTAAAGAAGCTGATCGTTTCACTAAGTAACGTATACACGATTCCAATCGTCGTCAATACAGATACCGACGCACAAAGGAATAATAATACAGGCATGATTTTGTCTGCGATACTCGTCTTTCCCTTTGTAAGATCTAGACGAGCAGACGATTTAGGTGGTTGTTGGTTCATTAGACCCAGCCTTTCTCGAATGATTCCTTGATATGCATGTAAGGATGCCCCAGCGAATAGCTAGAACATCCATCACATGAAGAGTGGAATATAGAGGGCTGCTTCTGCTTATTTAAGCTTCGCTATCTCTTTATCCATTTCTGCTTGTGGCAATGCAATATAGCCAACCTCTTGTGCCAATTCACCAATCGTATTCAAGTAGAATTCCATAAATGCTTTAACCTCAGGCTTTTCTTGCAGCATGCCTTTGTCCACATAGACGAACAATGGGCGAGACAGAGGTTCATAGGAGCCGTCTTGAACCGTTTCATACGTTGGTGCAATTGCGCCTTTACCATTATCAATCGGAACAGCTTTCAACTTATCTTTGTTCTCTTCAAAATAAGCGAATCCGAAGTAGCCGATTGCGTTCTTATCACCAGCAACACCTTGTACAAGGTTGTTGTCATCTTCAGAGAATGTAACTTGCTCATCGTTACGGCTTGCTTGCGCTTCACCGTTAATCGTTTCTGTAAAGTAATCAAATGTACCAGAGTCTGCGCCTGGAGAATAAATCTTAATCTTTTCATTCGGCCAGCCTGCACGAACATCAGCCCATGTCTTCACTTTGCTGCCTGGTTCGAAGATAGCTTTCAACTCAGCAACTGTCAATTTATCAACCCAATCATTGTCCTTGCTCACGATAACGGACAAACCGTCGTACGCAACACTTAGTTCGATTGGTTCTATACCATTTGTAGTAGCCAATTCTTTTTCTTTATCTTTCATGTGACGAGAAGCGTTAGCGATTGGGATCTCCCCGTTGGCAAAGCGCTTGAAACCGCCGCCTGTACCAGAAACACCAACTGCGATACGAACATCAGGATTTTCACGGTTGAACTCTTCCGCTATTGCCTCTGTCAACGGATACACCGTACTTGAACCATCAATATCAAGTTTCCCTGTCATGCTTGATGCTGCATTTCCGCCTTCTCCACCTGTGGAGCTTGTGCCTCCCCCGCATGCTGTGACAACCAGTGCAAGCACCATAATCAGAGTTAACATTACAAAGCGTTTGTTGCGTGTGTTCAAAACAATCCCTCTCCTTCAACGGACATGAAGTTTATTAGTTATTTCTCTCTTGCTCATTTGTAGTGTACCGCCCAATTGTTAATTTCAATTATTTTATTTGTTAACGCAATGTAAAATCTGAAAACATTTACGCAAAATCCACATTACAACTATCGTTCCATTACGTTTGGACATGCTATTCACATAAAATAGTGCATAATTTCCAACAGATATGCAGATATTGGTTGTATTGCAAATCCATCTGGATTGCCTTAGCATACCCAGCTACCACCTTTTTGAATGAACTGCCTTATGAATTGGAATAAATACGAAAGTAGTGAACATGGATGACCTCTAACGAACATACGAATCGCATCAGCAAGCAGGAACGTTGGCTTATCATATTGAGCTTTTGTGTAGGCGTTATTATGCTGCTGTCATTTATCCGCCGCTTTTTCACATAACTTACAAATAGTAAGTAGTGATTACGACTTAATTACATAGTTAGTTTCATCAAGAAGGAGTGAACATTAATGCATAATTATGACCCTGTCATATACAGCCGATTATTGACGGGACTTACACTAGGTGTCCATATTGTCTACGCCACTATCGGTGTAGGTGTGCCGTTAATGATTGCATTAGCAGAATGGATCGGCATTAAGCGAAATGACACCTATTATTTGCTCATGGCGCGGCGCTGGGCTCGCGGCTATACAATAACGGTAGCCGTAGGTGTAGTTACCGGTACTGCAATAGGACTTCAATTAAGTTTGCTATGGCCCAACTTTATGCGAGTTGCTGGACAAGCCATTGCACTTCCCTTATTTCTCGAAACATTCGCCTTCTTCATCGAAGCGATCTTTCTAGGTATTTATTTGTACACATGGGACAGATTCAAAAATCGTATGCTGCATTTTCTGCTGCTGCTGCCCATCGTTCTCGGCGCATCGATGTCTGCCTTTTTCATCACTTCGATGAATGCCTTTATGAATACGCCGCAAGGCTTTGATATGGTCAATGGAAAAATGATAAATATCGATCCGCTTGTTGCGATGTTCAACCCAGCTATGCCTACTAAGGTGGCACATGTTCTGACCACCGCCTATGTAACAGCTGCGTTCATTCTCGCAGCAATCGCTGCCTTTGCCTTGCTTAGAGGCCGCAATCATGTCTATCACAAGAAAGCTTTGCGCTTAACGATGATGGCTGCGCTTATTTTCTCGCTCGCATCAACGGCGATAGGTGATTTATCGGGGAAGTTTCTGCATGAGTATCAACCAGCAAAGCTAGCAGCAGCCGAGTGGCATTTTGAAACGTCAGACAAAGCAGAGCTGATCGTAGGTGGCGTACTGACAGACAATCACGAAGTCAAATATGCTTTCAAAATTCCATATGCGCTCAGCATACTAGCTGGCAGTTCTCCATACACAGTCGTTAAAGGGCTGAATGAAGTTCCTAGAGAGGAATGGCCGCCTTTGCGTGCGTCCCACTATTTATTTGATGGGATGGTGTTCTTTGGTGTATACATTACAATCGTAGCCTTGTGGCATGTGCTTGCGCATTGGCGAAGACGCAAAAAAGGTACAACGAAAAAACCTTTGAATCGAGGATTGCTCGTTGCCATTCTGCTCGGAGCTCCCGCTGCGATGTTAGCGATTGAGTTCGGTTGGATTTTTTCGGAAATTGCACGACAACCGTGGATATTATGGGGATATATGAAAGTATCTCAAGGGGCCACAACAGCTCTTTATGTAGACAGAATGTTGTGGGTGTTTGCTGGGCTGTATGTCCTGCTGTCAGTGACCTGCATCTATGTATTAATTAAGATGTTCAAAAACAATCCGATCGAAGCAGAGTTTATTGCCCGGGGAATGAAAGAAGGAGATGTGAAACGATGAGTTACGAATTAATTGGGATTACGGTTCTATGGCTCTTCCTCTTCTTTTACCTCCTTCTAGGATCGATTGATTTTGGTGCAGGATTTTTTAGCTACTACAGCTTATTAACAGGTCAACGCCACATCATTAATAACATTATCGAACGTTACCTCGCCCCCATGTGGGAATTAACAAACGTGTTTCTTATTTTCTTTGTTGTTGGTCTGGTCGGTTTCTTCCCAGACTCGGCTTATTATTACGGAACAGCATTGCTCATTCCCGGCAGCCTCGGAATTATTTTGATTGCCATCCGAGGATCATACTATGCGTTTAGCATGTATGGGTCCCGCAACAATCGGGTATTTATGCTGTTGTATGGATTAAGTGGGCTGCTTATACCTGCTGCATTATCAACGGTACTGACCATTTCCGAAGGTGGTTATATTTTTGTTGAGAATGGCATCGTTAACTTCCATTTCACCAACCTGTTTACAGATGTATATCCTTATGCAGTTATTATCCTCGCGCTCGTCAGTGTGTTGTATATTTCGGCGATGTTCTTGACTTACTACGCCGATCGAGCACAAGATAAGCCCGCTCTGGAAATCGTACGCAAGTATGCCCTGTCTTGGTCACTGCCAACGATAATTGCAAGCCTGTTCGTCTTCTATGCCATTCAGGGACATAATATTGAGCACTATAATAATATGGTTGCAAATGGATGGATGTTCGCTCTATCGTTTCTCTTCTTCGTGGTTGCCGTTTACTGCGTATGGCGTCGGCGTCTTTACGGTGTGTCGTTCATTGCTGTTATTTTGCAATTTGGATTCGCATGGTTCGGCTATGGCAAAGCCCATTTACCCTACTTGCTCTATCCATACTTAACGATCGAAGAACATTTTACAAATGCGACAATGGGCGCTACGTTAGTGACCGTGTTTATGTTGGGCTTGCTCTTTCTTATCCCGTCTCTATACTTGCTGCTGCGATTGTTCCTATTCGACACCAACTACGTTAAAGGCAAGCATAGCAAGCCAAAATATTAGAAGGGAGCAACCTGCTCGTGACTGTGTTTCTTATTTTCTTCCTTCCTTTGATTATTGTCGTACTTTCCATTGTGGCTGTTTTTACTTGGGGAGCGATGGCAAGTACAAAAGAAGATGCATAATGTTCATTGGACATAAATGTTAGATAGTAAAATGACTCAGATGTATACCACTAATACAAAGAAAAGAGCATCCTTCTATCACATTGGATAAAGGGATGCTCTCTTTTATGAATCATTTTATGATACGCTTGTCCTACGCTGCCGTTTACATCATTTCTAAATTAGAATAGATTCATGCAGACATATGACACCGATATAAAACACTATAAATTATGACGAAGATGTCTTACTTACAACCAACTTGTACCCTACGCCTCTTATGGCGTCAATATGCACCGATTGCTGATTAAGCTCTAACTTCTTTCGCAATGAGCTAACATGAACATCCACTGTACGTTGACCACCGATATAATCAAATCCCCATACTTGGTTCATCAGCTCATCACGGGTTATGACAGTCCCAGGTCGTTTAGCCATATGCAGCAGTACTTCAAACTCCTTAGGACGCAGTGATATTCCTTCTCCCATTAACGTAACCTCATATTTGTCAGGGAATATATGAAGTTCTCCAAGCTTAATGCCTGTATTGATAGGCTCATCGATTGCTTCAAGTGTCATACCGTCTGCGGAAGTGCGGCGCAGTACTGCACCTACACGAGCCAGCAATTCAGCTACTCCGAATGGCTTCGTAATATAATCATCCGCACCATATTTGAGTCCTTGTACGACTTCTTCTTCCGCATTGCGAGCTGTCAAAATAATAATCGGTGTAGCCACCTTCGCTTGACGAAGCTTCTGCAACACTTCGAATCCGTTCATACCTGGAAGCATAATATCAAGTACAATGAGCTCGAATGGTTCATTCAAGGCCATCTGAAGTCCATCACGGCCATTATCAACAAGTGTTGTCTTGTACCCTTCTTGGGTCAAATTATAAGATAGGAGCCGCGCCAAAGTAGGCTCATCTTCCACGACTAATACTTTTGGTTCCGACATGTTCTCCTCCATGTTACCAATAGGAATCACCATTCCATCTATATTGCTATCCTATCACATTCTATTGTGGATGCATAACCTCTTATCCCATCCAAATTATTCGAAATCAATAGGAACGTCTTGAATGATCGGCAGTGTAATTGTAAAGGTAGTGCCTACACCAACCTCACTCTCAACTTTTAGCGTCCCTCGATGTGACTCTACAAGATGCTTCACGATAGACAAACCTAGTCCCGTGCCTCCTGAGCTGCGGGAACGAGCCTTGTCTACCCGATAGAATCGTTCGAAAATACGAGGCAGATCTTTCTTCGGAATGCCAATACCCGTATCGGTAATCGAAATCTCAATTTGCTCATCGGGCTCACTATCGTTAAAGGCATCAACAAGTATCGGCTTGGCACTAAGCTTCACTTTACCTCCCTCAGGCGTATAGTTAATGGCATTGGACAATAGGTTCAACACAATTTGACGCAGCCTGTCTTCATCAGCCTCGATAAACAAGTCATCGGTTACTTGCAGCGTAATTTCAATTTCTTTGCGATCTGCATTTTTTTCCAATATGTGAACAGTCTGTTCCAATAAACTCGGTAGGTGTACCGGTGAGTACTGCATCGGCACTTGTCGTGACTGAATCTTGGACAGCTCCAGTAAATCTCCAATTAATCGATTCAAGCGTTCACTTTCATCATGAATAATTTGCACAAAGGAATGAGCCGTCTCAGCATCCTGAATTGCCCCATTCAGCAGTGTCTCAGCAAAGCCCTTGACAGCAGCAATCGGTGTCTTTAATTCATGGGAAACGTTAGCGACGAATTCACTTCTCATTCGTTCAAGTCGACGCAGTTCGGATAAATCTTGCATCATCAATAGCAAGCCTGCCCATTCCTCATCCGTATAATAAACAGGCACAGCGTGAATATCCAATAGTCTCTCTTCTGGATAATACACTGTCGTTTCGTGCTGAACGTAGTTGCGATACATCATGACTTCCGAAATAATGACCTGTAGCTCACTTGGAATTCGAATGTCCGTGTAGTTCTTCCCTAGACATTCTTTACATGACAATCCGAATAGCTGCTCTGCTTTACCATTCATTAAGCCAACCTTACCGTTCGCATCTATCATAACTATGCCATTCATCATATGGTCAAGTACGCTTCGCAAGCGGCTTTCATTTTCACGGATTTCATCCACCTGCTCCTCCAAGCTATCCGCCATTGCATTAATAGCGGAGCCCAGCTGTCCAAGCTCGTCCTTCCCAGTTGCTTCTACCCGTGCTGAATAATCCCGCTTCGCAATGCGCAAAGCAACTCGCGTCATATTCTCCATCGGACGGGTAAGTTTATACGCAATTCGGTAACTGACTATAGCCGCCGCTAAGAACAGGCCAGCTAAGCCAATTACTAAATACTCAAGAAACTGACGAACACCCGCTTCTACTTCAGCGAGACCTTTGGCTAAACGAACATATCCTTCAAACTTACCAGGATGTTGAATTGGACCTGCGACATAAAGCATATTTTCGTTTAACGTGTTGCTAAATCGAGTGATAGAGCCGAAGTATCCATTGGCAGCTTGTTGAATCTCTTCCCTCTGCAAATGATTGTCCATCGAACTTACATCATAATTAGAGTCTCCCGTTACGGTTCCATCTGACAGCACAAAAGTTACCCTTGTATCTGTCGCTTCTTGTAATGCTTTCGCCCATGTTGTATAGTACGCGCTTCTGTCCTCAGCAGAATCAAATGAGCGCCATTCGAGCATCGTATCAAGCATTTTAATTTCCTGTACCATCGTCTGTTCCAATTGCTCAATATGGCTGTTTTTAAAGGAATAAGCCATATAAATTCCGGCAACCAGCACAGATAAACCGACCATAAGTACATAAGTTAACGTTAATCGATTGCGAAATCTTGACATACGTATACGCTCCATCTTCCATTCATTGTTGTTCAAATATCTATTCATCAATCGAACAACGTTTCCTCTATATCCTAGCTTGTATCAGTTCAAATTACCAGCAATAACACGCTGTCTCCTCCGAATGATCGAATAATAGATCGTCGCACCCGGCTGCTGAATCAAAATGGCTAGTACAACAGCAACCGCTGTTTCTGCCCCAAAGTGCTGTAAAGCTAGCACTAAACCTAACGATATATTGCGCATGCCCGAAGCAAAGCCAAGTGTCGATTGAGGCGGGCTTGAATCAGGTGGCCATAGACGTTCTGTAAGATGTCCAAGCGCATAAAAGGCGGCAACTAAGCTGCATACAGCAGCAAACACAATAAAGGCCTCTGTATCCCAAGTCCTAACGAATGGTCCGATTGCTGCTGCATTTAGCAATACCACACCAACGAACGCCAGCTTAGATAACGGCAGCAAGACTGGTGCCATTCGAGGCTTCGCTTGTCCTTGTGTCCACTCATGTACGACAATGCCAGCCAACGTTGGTAATACGATAATAAGAAGCAGGTCAATCAACATCGTCCAGCCATCAAACGGGATCGATTGCTCATATAACAACGAAAGCGATAACGGAACGACAATGGGACTTAGTAAACTATCTACAACAACTAAGGCGAGCATGATCGGTACAGCTCCACGTGCCATCTCTACCCATAGAACAGAGGAAATGCCCAATGGAATAACGGCAAACAGTACCAGCCCTATCGTATAAGAAGAGTCTGAACCAAACAATGCAGCTCCAAACCCGTAAGCTAACAGCGGCGCAACGAGATGCGTTATTACAAAAACAATGAGGAACAAAAGTGGCCGACGAAAAGCCGCCATAATATCTTTCCAACCGCATCCTAGTCCCATAACGAATGTAACCAAGCCAAACAGCCATGGTACCAATGAAACATGCTCAATAAGCAGTGGACTACAAAGAACCCCCAGTACAAGACTGAGGGGTATCAAAATAAACATATATTTTTCAAACCATGCATTCATCTGTATGCCTAACGATTGTCGAGCCATTAAAATACGGTCTCCTTGAACTGAGATAATTTATCGAAGGAATTTTTGTCCACATCCGCATGCAAGCTGTTGCCATGGGAATCCATGGTTACAATCGCTGTAAAGCCTGTTGCTTGCAGATGCCACATTGCTTCTGGAATACCAAACTCAATGAAATCAACACCGTTTACTTGTTTAATGCAGCGCGCATAGTACTGAGCAGCACCGCCAATAGCGTTCATATATACGCCACCATGCTCTTTCAGTGCAGCAAGTGTCTTCGCTCCCATGCCGCCTTTTCCGATAACTGCACGGATGCCAAACTTTTTAATAATATCACCTTGATACGGCTCTTCACGAATACTTGTCGTTGGACCTGCGGCTTTTACATGCCACTCACCATCTCTATCCTTCATCATAACAGGCCCGCAATGATAAATAACTCCGCCGTTCATATCAACAGGACAATCATGATCCATCAAATGCTTATGCAGCGCATCGCGCCCGGTATGAATCTCACCATTAATGACTACGACATCACCAACACGCAGCGCACGAATGTCTTCCTCGCTAATTGGCGTCGTAAGCACAACTGTACGTCCACTTTCTTCATCAGAATCTGTATCTACAGATGTGTTATTCTCGGATGCAGCAGATACAGCCACTTCCTCAGCTGCGTCCTTCATAGGTACATCTGTGCCGCGTTCATACACCCACTGTTTCAGAGCGCCTGTTTCCGAATCCAACAATACGCCCTGACGACGATATGCCCAACAGTTGTACGCCACAGACACAAAGAAGCTTGCCGGCAAACGATTCATCACACCGACTTTGCAACCAAGCAGCGACACTTCACCGCCAAAGCCCATCGTACCGATGCCTAGCTGATTCGCTTTGTCCATAATATACTGCTCAAGCTGATCCAGTTCAGGAATTGGGTTGCGATCTCCTACTTCACGGAACAGTTGATGCTTCGCAAGCTCATATCCAGTCGTACGGTCTCCACCAATTCCAACGCCGATAAAGCCTGCGCTGCATCCTTGTCCTTGCGCCTGATAAACAGCGTGGAGAATACACTTGCGGATTCCATCAAGATCACGTCCTGCCTTACCCAATCCTTCTAATTCTGTCGGCAAGCTGTATTGAATGTTTTTATTCTCACAGCCACCTCCCTTAAGGATCAGCTTCACTTCTATATCATCTTGTTCCCACTGCTCAAAATGAATAACAGGTGTTCCAGGGCCTAAGTTATCGCCGCTGTTCGCTCCTGTCAAAGAATCAACGGAATTCGTGCGAAGTTTGCCATCTTGCGTTGCTAGACGAACAGCTTCACGAATTTCCTGCTTCAGAACGATTTGATTAACTCCAACAGGGGTATGTACGATAAAGGTAGGCATCCCTGTGTCTTGGCAAATAGGAGAAACATTGGTTTCTGCCATCTCAATATTTTGTGCAATGGTGCTCAATGACAAGCCTGAACGCGTAGCGGCATCTTCCCGCTCTCTCGCTTGTCGGATCGCTCTGCGGACGTCTCCCGGTAGGTTTGAAGACGCTTCCACGATTAGTTGATAAACACTCTGTCCAAACTGCTGCAACATCCTCCAACTGCTCCTCTCTATATTCCCTCGTTCCCGTCTGAAGACTGGTCTAAGCTGTTTATTTAATGGTATCAGCAGGATTGATTGGCAACCTATCTATTATCTATTCAAAAAAGTGCCAATAATCATATAATAGCATAACAAACCCTTTTTGAGAGGATGGAATCTATTGAATATGCCCGATACGCCTGCTTCCCATTTTTTAGCCTATATGTATCGTCTTAAATATATTGAGCGCTGGAGCTTAATGCGCAATACGAATCGGGAGTCCGTAGCCGAGCATTCCTTTCATGTAGCACTAACCGCTCATTTGCTGTGTACGATTGCTAATGAGCAATTTCATCGCGGAATCAACACCGACAAAGTCGTCACCATGGCGCTATTCCATGATGCTACCGAAGTGTTCACAGGAGATATCCCTACTCCAGTCAAGCACCATAACCCTAGGATTCTGAAGAATTTCAGAGAAATTGAGCAGCTTGCCGCCGACAGACTACTCGACATGGTGCCTGTACAGCTAAGAGCCGTATATGGACCATTAGTAGGAGCAGGGCACCAAGACCCAGAGCTTAAGAAATACGTAAAGGCTGCTGATTTAATCGATGCTTATTTAAAATGTACATTAGAGCTTGCTACAGGCAATCGTGAATTTGCAGAAGCAAAGCGCCAAACCGAGCAAAAGATGAAACAGCTCCAGATGGAGGAAGTGGACTATTTCCTTAACGTGTTCTTGCCAAGCTTCGAAATGACACTCGATGAAATGTCTAGATCTGAATAAAAATTTCTGCAAAATAAAAAGGCTATCTCTGACCTGGTTACTAAACCAAGCGATCGAGATAGCCTTCAATAATTAACGGTAGCAATTAACCATTAGATGATTGACGAATTTTGCATCAAAACAAGCATACCGATGAAGAGTACGAAAATAACAGAGCTAAATGTAACAACCTTCGAAATAGAAGCTGAATCCGTTTGATTGTTTTTAGCCGCTTGCAAAGCAACCTTCATCTTCTTGCCCATAATACCGCTGAATGCGAACATAGCTAGCAATAGAACCGTAACGACAGCCATCCACACATGAGTAACGCCCGCTTTAGTCATCATGTATCCGCCAGTAATAAACTGAACGACGAGAATATACTGTGCAATGCGGTTACCCACGATCATTGTGGACAGTACGCCCTCTTGAGCGCCGGGAGCAGCCTTCTTAAGCTTGTTTGCAAAAAATGGAGCTAGCCCGTAGAAACCAATTAAAGCTACTGCCATAAAGTGAATTGTCCAAAATACTGAAGCCATTGTTCCAAATCCTCCATTACCTCTATTTTATGTATTTCTATGAATGAATCTTCCCTTTAACAAGTAGCGCCATAGTAAAGAATCATCCTTTGTCTATGATTTATTATACTATAAATTTGCCATTGAAACATAGAAAAGAGTTGCCCGCACGCGAGCAACTCTAATAGGTTATCCCAAAAATTCACTATCCATTCACAACTTGAATGACGTTACGAACAGATTGAGCAGATTTATCAAGAGCAGCTTTCTCTTCAGCAGTCAGCTCGATCTCAATAATTTTCTCAATTCCGTCACCGCCAAGCACTGCCATAACGCCCATGAACAAGTTGTCATAGCCGTATTCACCTTCAAGCAATGCAATGACAGGAAGAACGCGCTTCTTGTCTTTAAGGATAGCTTCTGTCATTTGTACAATAGATGCTGCAGGAGCATAGTAAGCACTGCCGTTACCGAGCAAGTTTACGATCTCACCACCGCCAACACGTGTACGTGCTACGATTGCATCAATGCGATCTTGCGGAATAAGCTTTTCAATTGGTACCCCACCTACGCTCGTATAACGAACGAGTGGAACCATATCATCACCATGTCCTCCAAGAACAACACCACGCACATCTTCCACAGATACATTAAGCTCTTGTGCGATAAACGTACAATAGCGCGCTGTATCCAATACACCGGATTGACCAATGACACGGTTTTTAGGGAAACCAAGCGTTTCGTTCGCTACATATGTCATTGCATCTACTGGGTTACTCAAAAGAATAACATAGGAGTTCGGGCTGTATTTCTTTACATTCTCACAAACAGAACGGACAATTCCAGCATTGGTGTTAACCAAGTCATCGCGACTCATACCTGGTTTACGAGCGATACCTGCTGTAATAATAACTACATCAGAATCTTTCGTATCTTCATAGTTAGAAGTACCGATAATGTTGCTGTCGAATCCTTGCACTGGGCTTGCTTCAAGCATATCCAATGCTTTACCTTTCGTTGGGTTCTCCAACTGAGGAATATCTACTAGCACAACATCTCCAAGTTCCTTCTGTGCAAGCATCAATGCTGTAGTTGCTCCTGTGAATCCTGCACCTACTACTGTAATTTTCGCGCGACGAATTGCCATCTGTTTATCCCCTTTACTTCAAGTTGCTGATAATTTGGTCAGCGAATTCTGAGCATTTGATTTCTGTAGCGCCTTCCATCAAGCGTGCGAAGTCATAGGTAACCGTTTTGTTATTAATTGCTGTAGTTATACCTGCATAGATAAGGTCAGCAGCTTCTTGCCAGCCCAAGTGCTCCAAGAGCATAACGCCGGACAAAATAACGGAACCAGGGTTAACCACATCAAGATCAGCGTATTTCGGAGCTGTACCATGTGTAGCTTCGAAGATCGCATGACCTGTTACGTAGTTGATATTTGCTCCTGGTGCAATACCAATACCACCAACTTGTGCAGCCAAAGCATCGGACAAGTAGTCACCGTTCAAGTTCAATGTCGCGATAACATCGAAGTCCTTCGGACGAGTCAATACTTGTTGAAGCGCAATATCAGCGATCGCATCTTTAACCAAGATCTTGCCTGCAGCAAGTGCTTCTTCTTGAGCTTTGTTCGCAGCTTCTGTGCCATGCTCGTCCTTAATGCGGTCATATTGACCCCAAGTGAACGTCTTGTCACCGAACTCTTCCTCTGCCACTTCATAGCCCCAGTTCTTGAAGGCACCTTCTGTGAACTTCATAATGTTGCCTTTATGAACGAATGTAACGCTCTTACGATCGTGCTTGATTGCAAACTCAATCGCAGCGCGAGCAAGACGCTTGGAACCTTCGGAAGATACTGGTTTCACACCGATACCAGATGTTTCAGGGAAACGAATCTTGTTCACGCCAAGCTCGTCTTGCAAGAACTTGATCAATTTGTTCACATCTTCGGAACCAGAAGCGTACTCGATACCAGCATAGATATCTTCTGTGTTTTCACGGAAAATAACCATATCAACCAGCTCAGGACGCTTAACTGGAGAAGGTACACCATCGAAATAACGTACTGGACGTAAGCAAGTGTACAAATCCAACTCTTGACGAAGCGCAACGTTCAAAGAACGAATACCGCCACCGATTGGTGTTGTCAAAGGTCCTTTAATTGCAACGATATATTCACGAATTGCTTCCAACGTATCGTTAGGCAGCCACTCGCCATATTCATTGTAAGCCTTTTCACCTGCAAATACTTCGTACCAAGCAAGCTTGCGCTCACCGCCGTAAGCTTTCTCAACTGCAGCGTCCAATACACGCTTGGATGCACGCCAAATGTCACGGCCTGTACCGTCACCCTCAATAAATGGAATGATCGGTTGTGTAGGTACTTGCAACTTACCGTCTTTAATCGTAATTTTCTCGCCCTCTGTAGGTGCAGCAAACTTCTCCAATTGCAACATAATATATAGTTCCTCCTTCAGAATAATGCTGAATGGTATGAATCCGCGTATAAAGATACGCTGCGATGACGGGCACTACATCCTTATTGTAGCAACCCGCCATTTTCTATGACAAGCTAAAATATGAAAATTTTTGATACCTTAGATAAATTAACGTTCAGAAATCGGAATATAAGCTTGAGTTGACGGTCCAACATACTCAGCGCGCGGACGAATAATACGATTGTTCTCGTATTGCTCGAGAATGTGCGCTGTCCAACCAGATGTACGGCTGATTGCAAAGATTGGCGTAAACAAATCACGAGGGATGCCAAGCATCGTGTAAACCGAAGCGGAGTAGAAGTCCACATTTGGTTTAAGTCCCTTTTGACCCGTTACCAATTCTTCAATACGCACGCTCATCTCATACAAATCGAGCTTACCTTTCTCTTTGCCAAGCTCCTCTGACATCTTCTGTAGATGCTTAGCACGCGGATCTCCGTTCTTGTACACACGGTGTCCGAAGCCCATAATCTTAGCTTTGTTGTCCAACTTGTCTTGAATGTAATCGTCTACATTTCTTGATTCGCCAATCTCTTCCAGCATAATCATAACTGCTTCGTTCGCTCCACCATGCAATGGTCCCTTCAAAGCACCAATTGCCGAAGTGATACCGGAGTACATATCGGACAAAGTGGCAACGGTTACACGACTTGCGAAAGTAGAAGCATTCAATTCGTGATCAGCATGCAGAACGAGCGCTTTATCCATTGCTTCAACAGCACGCGGCTCAGGCGCTTCGCCTAGCAGCATGTACAGGAAGTTGTAGGCAATAGACTTACCTGTTAACGGTGCAACTGGATCCTTACCTTCACGAATACGAGCATACGCAGCTACGATGGTAGGTAACTGAGCTTGAATCTTAATTGCTTTATTCAAGTTGGCTTCTGCACTCATATCATTCGCGCTATCATCATACAGCGCCAATGCAGATACAGCCGAACGAAGGACAGCCATTGTATTCGCTTCAGATGGGAACAACTTCAATTGCTCGATAACACCTTCTGGAATCGATGCATGATCACTTAGCTTCGCTTGAAGCTCTTGGAGCTCTGCCTCATTAGGAAGCTTTCCATACCATAACAGATAAGCAACTTCTTCAAACGTAGCATGTTCAGCCAAATCATCAATATTGTAACCACGGTAGGTTAATATCCCATCAATAATGGAACTGATAGACGAAGCCGCTGCAACAATACCTTCTAGCCCTTTGGTTGCTGTCATAGCCCTCTCTCCTTTGCATCATACTGCTCTTTTGTGTACAACGTTCGACTGCATTTTTAATGGTGCGTAAGTATTTCTATGAAGTAATTAAAACTTCTAGTTAAATGATATAGGATATTGTCGGTTCTGTGAACGCAAAAAGGCAATTTTAGGGATAGAAATGCTTTATCACCTACATAAACGGATTTTTAAGGGACGAATCAGAAATAAGATGAAATTGTTTAAAAAACCAACATATATATAAGATAATCTTTATCTACGCGTGCTCAAGAACGTATATCGACCATATAGATGGAATACAGCGTCTGTTGTTATTACATAGAACAGAATGGATTGGACTAGCTTGCAGAGGGGGCGTATCGTGGATATCAACATAACAAAACGAGTCGTACGAGCCGTGGTGGTTATGATCTTGATTATGGCTAGCATAACTATATGTGTATTGCTGCTCCCCTTACTCTATCCATTTTTGCTGGCATGGATCATTGCAGCACTTATGAATCCGATTGTCAACCTTTTGGAATATCGCCTACGATTCCCACGGTGGTTGGCTGTTACTCTTTCTTTATCTATCTTTGTAACCTCGATGTTCACCGTGCTTGCTGCCGTTATCACACGCATCGTCAAAGAAATTATGACCTTGACAGAGACGATTCAATTGTATTTGCAAGCATGGCGCGAATTGTTGCTTTCCCTTATGAATAATGAACATATTGTTTCGCTAATCGAGACACTTAGTATGCTATATAAAGATAACCCTAACATTCAGAACACGATCAATACGAACATCTCCCGTACTGCTGAAACGGTCACGAATACCGTAACTGATCTCGTTACATACATGTTGAATGGCATTGTAACTCTACTATCACGTCTGCCTAACATTGCTACAATCTCGGTTGTCGTATTTCTTGCAGCCTTTTTTATCAGCAAAGATTGGCGGCACTGGCTTAACATCGTAACCGATTGGTTCCCAGATCAATTGCGCAAACCCGCCTATACCGTATGGGCAGATCTAAAGAAAGCTCTATTTGGCTATTTGCGCGCTCAATTCATCCTTATCTCCATAACAGCCGTCGTGATTACGATCGGCTTGCTGCTGTTAGGTGTACCTTATGCCGTCACAATCGGGCTATTAATTGGTCTAGTTGATCTACTACCGTATCTCGGAGTCGGAGCCGTAATGGTACCATGGATAATGTACAGTTTTATAACAGACCCTTCTTCACTAGCCATTGGTTTAACCATTCTCTATGCAATCGTGCTCGTAGCTAGACAAATTATAGAACCGAAAGTACTCGCATCCAGCATCGGGCTCGATCCGCTCATGACCTTGGTCGCCATGTTTGTTGGGCTAAATTTATTCGGGGTACTCGGACTTATTATTGGACCAGTCACACTCATTCTGCTAACTGCCGTACATCGAGCACATGTATTCCGAGATCTTCGCAACTACATCATGATAGGGAGAAAATAGAGCGATTAGATGAATGCTGAATATTGTACCCTAATAAAAAAGAGCAAGAAAACAACGAAGCATCCAGCAGTTCGTCATTTCCTTGCTCTTTTGGTATTACTCTCCAAATAAAATACCACTTGATATGGCTTCTTCAACACACTCTAGAGTTTGAATTTGCTCTAACGGGCGCCATCAACGTTATTTTATGAAATCATCCATATCCCGACATGTAACGGTTGTAATGGAGCTTATTTAAGCAATTTCAGTCCATTTTATGGCTCGATATGATAAATAAGCTCACTGACAACCTTTACATTTTAAAATGAGTAACTATGAGCCAAATAGCCTCAATGGCAACCGTTAGCTCGAGTCAAAACTAGAGTCATCACTAGTTCATCACTAGATGTTATCGCAAAATATGAAAATTACCATTCTGCATCTTCTTCTCAATCCATTTCAACATATAGTGTCTATAAATAGGTCGAGTTAACGGAAAGACCATCGTGAATCCGATAATATCGGTTACAAAGCCAGGTGTTAGCAGTAAAATACCACCCAACATGACGCAAAGGCCTTCCACTAGCTTGCGGCCAGGAATTTGTCCAGACTGCATCTGCTGCTGTACGTCCCCCCATACTTGCGCTGCTTCATGACGGGTAATAAGGACGCCTATAATCGCCGTCACAATGACAAGCAGGAATGTATTCCATCCGCCAATTTGGCCGCTTACAAAAATAAATCCCCATATTTCCATCGCTGGAATAAGTACGAGTAATAACAGGAACCACATATGCATTCACTCCCTATTTACCAATTCAACCTTCTATTCCTTTTGTGCAAATGGTTGCAGCATCGACCACAGTTCAGGCTGCTCACGACTCACTCGCTTCGGACGCCAATCACGCCCGATCCAAGCATGATCTGTACCGCCTTCGTAAAGAAGCTCCCCAATAGGCTCTGGCAACCATCCTGCTGTCTGAATCTGAACAACTTGCTCCTCCGTCAATCGACAAACAACAGATTGGAAGGACATACGAATCGTTCCCAACTGATCAAGCCTCGTAAACACAGCCACCCAATCATCATAATGGGCAGGGCGCTTATAGCTGATTCGTAGATCAGTCACAGGAAACAAAAGCCCTTCCGCTTCGAGCTGTTTGTAGTCAACACCAAGTGCTCTTATCCATTCAGTACGTCCAACTTCGAACCACGTTGCAACATTTCCATGGAAAACAACAGCCATAGCGTCCGTCTCCTGATAACGAACCCGCATAGCAACTCCGTACCAAGGATTTTTAGCAACATGATCGGTTTTGAGATGAGTCGATTGCTGCTCTTCATTCTTCATTTTTACTCCCCCTAACGGAAAAGAAAAGTTAACGATACAACAAAAGCAATGGCTGCGACACCATTGCTTCTGTAGATACTTCTATTTATAAATTAGTTGCAAGCTTGACCAATTTGTGTAACTTTCATCAAGTTCGTAGAACCTGCACAGCCAACTGGCACACCAGCTGTAATTACAACAAGGTCACCGTTTACTACTAGACCAGTCTCAAGACCGCCTTTAACAGCTGTATCGAACATCTCATCTGTAGTTTTAGCTGGCTCACCTTTAACAGGTACAACGCCCCATACCAAGGACATGCCGCGCATTACTTGCTCAGATGCAGCTACAGCAACGATTGGAGCTTTCGGACGGTATTTGGATACCATACGAGCTGTGTAACCTGTTTGCGTAGATGTAATGATCGCTTTTGCATCAAGATCCAAAGCAGAGTTAGCTACTGCTTGACCGATTGCATCTGTAATTGTAGATTGCTGCTTCGAACTTTGACGAACGAAGATTTCACGGTATTCAAGCGCAGATTCTGCTTTCTCAGCGATACGAGACATCGTGAGTACAGATTCAACTGGGTATTTACCAGCAGCTGTTTCACCAGACAACATGATTGCGTCTGTGCCATCGAAGATAGCGTTAGCTACGTCAGAAGCTTCCGCACGTGTAGGACGTGGGTTGCGCTGCATGGAATCCAACATTTGTGTTGCTGTAATTACTGGTTTACCTGCCAAGTTACATTTCTCGATCATGCGCTTTTGCACAAGAGGAACTTCTTCAGCAGGGATCTCAACGCCGAGGTCACCACGAGCAACCATCAAACCGTCGGACAATTCAAGAATTTCATCCAAGTTGTCGACGCCTTCTTGGTTCTCGATCTTGGAAATGATTTGGATATGATTCGCGTTATGCTCTTTAAGCAAGTTGCGAATTTCCATTACGTCGCTAGCTTTACGCACGAAGGAAGCAGCGATAAAGTCAACGTTTTGCTCGATACCGAAACGGATATCGCTAGCGTCTTTCTCTGTAATTCCTGGAAGAGAAATGCTTACGCCTGGAACGTTAACGCCTTTTTTGCTCTTAATTGTACCACCGTTAACGATCTTACATTTGATTTCTGTGCCTTGAACTTCAACAACAGTCAATCCAATCAAACCGTCGTCGATCAAAATTGTAGAACCTACTTCAACATCACGCGGAAGATCAGCGTATGTAACCGATAGACGGTTCGCATCTCCTTCGATCTCTTCTGTTGTCAAAGTGATGAACTGATCTTCTACAAGTTCAATTGGTTCTACAGCCAATTTACCCGTACGAATTTCAGGACCTTTTGTGTCAAGCAAAATGGCAACTGTTTTGTTTAACTCTTGAGCTGCTTTACGAATATTAATGATACGATTGCCATGCTCCTCAAAGTCACCATGAGAGAAGTTCAATCGTGCTACATTCATACCAGCCATAATAAGTTGTTTCAGTTTATCCAACGGTTCGCTGGATGGGCCAATCGTACATACAATTTTAGTTTTGCGCATTATGAGTTTCCTCCAATTGTTCGGCTCTCTACTATCCACTTGATATATTTATTATAACAAGTTCACAACTATTTAATTTACTATACCTTCTTCATTTTGTACATGAAGATTGTCATATTTTTAAGTTTTACCAAATGAATAAGCCGTTATGACTGTAAATTGTTAGTTAAGCTTGATCTAAATAGGTGAATCGACCGATAGAACGGAACTTTTCATATCGATTTTCACGAAGTTCATCTGGTGTCATTGCTAGCAGTTCTGTTAGCTGTCTTACTAATGCATGCTTTACAGAATCTGCAGCTGTAGGAATGTCTTTATGTGCGCCGCCTTGCGGCTCTGGGATTACTTCTTCAATAATCCCCATCTCAAGCAGATCAGCAGCTGTAATCTTCATTGCTTCTGCAGCCTGATCCGCCTTTGACGCATCTTTCCACAAAATGGACGCTGCCCCATTCGGAGAAATTACCGAATAGATGGCATTCTCAAGCATCAACACTCGATTGCCTACACCAAGAGCAAGCGCTCCACCACTACCACCTTCACCAATAACAACGCAAATAATCGGCACACCCATCAGCATCATATCGCGTAAGTTGCGAGCAATTGCCTCTGATTGCCCTCGCTCCTCCGCTGTATTACCAGGATATGCGCCTTTTGTATCGATAAAAGTAATAATGGGACGCTTAAATTTGTCGGCCTGCTGCATAAAGCGCAGCGCCTTTCGGAATCCTTCAGGATGAGGGCTTCCAAAAAAACGTGCTATGTTTTCTTTTGTATCTTTGCCTCGTTGGTGGCCTACAACGGTAACTGGCATGCCATTCAGCTTCGCAATGCCGCCGACGATAGCTAAATCATCTCCGAATAGTCGATCACCATGCAGCTCAATAAAGTCAGTAAAAATATGATTAACAAAATCCAGCGTCGTTGGACGCTGGTGATGTCTAGCTAGATGCATCTTCTGAGACGGTGAAATGCTCGAGTAAATCTCCTCAGCCAGCTTAGCATGACGCTCTTCCAGTCGCGAAATCTCTTCGCTGAAGTCTATGTTCTTCTCATCACCAAAGCGCTTCAATTCTGCAATCTTCTGCTTCAATTCTGCTAGCGGTTGTTCAAATGGAAGCTCACTCGCCATTCGCCATTTCTCCTTTCACGGTATGAAGGTCAATCAACTTCGTTAACGTTTGACGCATATCTTTGCGTGGCACGACCATATCAACCTGACCGTGCTTCAAGTTGAATTCAGCGGTTTGGAAGTTGTCTGGCAGCTTCTGACGAATGGTTTGCTCAATAACAATTCGGCCTGCAAAACCAACAAGAGCCCCTGGCTCGGCCAAATTTATATCGCCCAACATAGCAAAACTCGCGGATACGCCCCCCATTGTCGGATCCGTAAATACGGATATGTAGAGGCCTCCGCTTTCATGGAACTTTGCTAATGCGGCACTTGTCTTCGCCATTTGCATCAAGCTCAGTATACTTTCTTGCATACGAGCTCCACCTGACGTAGAGAAAATAATAAGCGGATACTTTTTTTGCATCGCCATCTCGATCGCACGAGTTATTTTCTCTCCAACAACAGATCCCATACTTCCGCTGAAGAAGTCAAAACTCATGACAGCAACGACAACGGGATATCCGCCAATCGTCCCTTCACCGGAAATAACAGCCTCATTTAAGCCAGACTTTGCATGCTGCTGCTCCAGCTTCTTCGCGTATCCAGGGAATTCGAGCGGATCTTCAGACACCATATTAGCTTCATATTCAAACAAACGACCATCATCTAAAGTCATCTGTATGCGTTCCCATGCACTGAGACGGGCATGATGTCCGCATTCCGAGCAAACTTTCAAGTTCTTTTCCAATTCCTTATGATATTGAATCGTGCCGCACTTGGCACACTTTGTCATCAATCCCTCAGGTATTTCGCGCTTAGGACGATCACTGTCATCACGTATGGATGGAATCGTCGCGTATTTCTTCTTTTTGTGGAATAAGTCTTTGAACACTCATGACACCTCTTTAGGCTGATTTACGCTGCATGTAAACAACATCCACTAGGGCTTGTCCACTGAACGAATGCGCCCGATTGTAGGCAACAAAAAGCGGCTGTCTCAACAACAATGACGTTCGTCAAGCAGCCGTATTATGCGTGCAAAATAGAGTTGAGCACTTCCTGCACTTCTTCCACTTCACCGGAAGGTACGAGCACTTCGAATTGTTGTTTAGACATATGGACAGGGCGGACTTGTACTAGAAATCCTTCCTCGGTCAATCTGTTGTTAATTCTTTCAGCAATTTTAGCTGTCGGAGCGATGTAGATAACTGTCCACATTCGCGTGAGTACCTCCTCACGTTTGTTGCATGGTCATTAATGCACCTATGATAACATAGTGCCATTTTCATAGCAACAAAATCGAGCCTTCGTTAGTATAGAATCTACACATTATTCCAGTTATTGGGCTAGCATTTTTTCATAAAACGCTGCTGCGTAAGCAAAAGTCAATGATAGCTATCACACCATCAACATAAGTTACGAATCTACTTTATCATACTTGATCGCATTCGGATCTTGATGTGCAATCCGAGCAGAGGCTGCCGCCGCGAGACCAGCTACCAAATCGTCAAGAAACACATGTATACCGCTATCGTCATTATTCAATTGCCCTAGTATCCCTAGCTTATTCTTGTCCAAGTATCCAAAGCTTGTCAGACCTATCATACCAAACATGCTCGTGATTCCCAGTGCCAGTGTCTCATCTACTCCATAGAGAGATTCATCCGCTTCCAACATGGATTGCAGCGGTTCCGGCCATTGTTTGCGCTCTGCCATCATATCCATTGCGATGCCTGTCATCAGCGTATATTGCACTTCACGTTTGTGCAATACCGACTTCACACTATCAAGGCACTGTTCCAATTCTAGTAATGCATTGTAAGGCTTTTGCAGCTTGTATACGATTTCTGCTATCGCTTCGAGCTTCACTCCACGCTGTTCCAACCATGATACCGCCATTGTATAACTCAAAAGGCACTCCCCCTGTCACACGATCCCGCAGCCTTGTCTCTACACAAGGTGTAAAGACAATATATGCTGGATAGTAGAAAATGGTGAGTGCCTTATACGAAATTCAATCGATTATGCTAGTCAAGCAGTGACATTGCCATAAATACATTGTAACGGTTCAACTCGTTATTATTTGACGCGTACGCTGCCTTCTCCAAATAAGCTCTCAATGCGCTTAAACAGCTGCGGCGAAGGCTTTAGCGTATAGCTTCCGCTAAGAGCGCGAAGCTGCTGCTCGCGCTCGTAGAAGAGCACGGTCGGCAGCGTGCCATGATGCTCTTGAATGAGCGACTTCAGCTCATTCAAGAGTTCAGGCCGTTCGCATTCGGCCGTGATCTTAATGTACACGCGCTGGCTCTGCTTGGCGCGTGATGCGCCTGCGGCTTGCGCGTCAGGGCGCGATGCCCCGCCCGCGACATGTGCGGCGGCGGGCACGGCTTTGCCTGCCATAGGCGCACTAGCGCGCGGCGCATGGCCAGCCGCGGCTGAGGCGTTGCCGTCGGCCGCAGACGCAGCCGTTGTGCGCTGCTGCCGCACACGCCGTGTCAACTGCGCCACAGCGTTCAAATCCAGCGGCGCGACATCATGCGCCAGCAGCTTGAAGCCTTCGTCCTGCTGCTGGACTTTGGCACGCACTGCGATTAAGGCTCCTTTTGAAACAAGTGGCTGAGCACGCCTCCATACTTCTGGGAACAACACAACCTCTACGCGCTCGATGCGATCCTCAAGCTCGATAAATGCCATTGGCTTGCCCTTCTTCGTCATAATGCTTCGTTCCGATACGATCATACCAACAACGACAGATTCGCTCTCATCTGGCGCATCATGCAAATCCACGATGCGATCCGCGTCCGCTTCCTGCAACAGTTCTACATATTCATCAAGCGGATGTCCGGACAAATAAAGTCCAAGCAATTCTCGCTCAAGTTCCAACTGCTGACTCATCGTAAACGGCTGAATATCTGGATAATCAACCTGCCTGTTATTAACTTCTACAAAGTCAAACATTTGAATTTGCAAGTCTTCACGTTGCTTGCGCCATTTCACTGCGGCTTCCAGCATTTCATCGAGCACAGCCAACAATTGAGCCCGATGCCCAGGCAATGAATCCATCGCCCCTGCTTGAATCAATGATTCAACGACACGACGATTGCACACGCGCAAATCGACGCGTCGGCAAAAGTCTTGCAAATCCTCATAAGGCTGGTTGCGGCGCTCCCGTATAATACTTTCGATCGCCTGCGTGCCCACATTTTTAATCGCGGCTAATCCAAAACGAATGGCGCTGTCTACAGGCGTAAATGTCACTTCACTCTCATTAATATCAGGGGGAAGCACCTCTAGCTGCGTGCGACGACAATCTTCGATATATTCAGCTACCTTTCGGTGATTGCCCATCTGAGCCGTGAGCATAGATGCCATAAATTCCGTTGGATAATGTGCTTTCAAATAAGCAGTTTGGAACGCCAACACGCCGTATGCAGCCGCATGGGCGCGCGGGAAACCATAATCCGCAAATCGTACAATCATATCATACACATGATTCGCATCTTCCAACGTATAGCCTAACGCTAAACTTCCTTTAACGAAGTGCTCCCGCTCCTGATCAAGCACTTCTCTCTTCTTCTTCGAAACCGCTCTGCGGAGCAAGTCCGCTTCGCCCAAGGAGAAACCTGCCATCTTCGAGGCGATATGCATAATCTGCTCTTGATATACAATAATCCCATACGTATCCTGCAAAATTGGCTCCAGATCTGGATGAGGATACTGTACAGGCTGTTTGCCATGCTTGCTTAAAATAAAATTCGGAATAAACTCCATCGGACCAGGTCGATACAATGCTAATACAGATACGATATCTTCAAAAACAGATGGCTTCAAATCTCGCAGCACACGCCGCACCCCAGCTGATTCTAACTGAAACAGTCCTGTCGTCTCACCTCTGCCAAGCAATTCATACGTCTTCGCATCTTCATCATCGACTCGATTCAAATCAAGGCTTTCTCCGGTCTTCGCCTTGATCCAATTCAATGTACGTTCAATAATTGACAACGTTCGTAAGCCTAGGAAATCCATCTTCAACAATCCGATAGCTTCTAGATGTTCCATAGAGAACTGTGTCAGTGGTACGCGCTCCGTTCCTTCCTGCAAAGGCACGTAATTCGTTAACGGTTCAGGACCGATAATGACACCAGCAGCATGGGTAGAAGCATGTCGAGGCATTCCCTCTACTTTAAGCGCCATATTGATAAGGTCATCAATACGTGTTTCCTTCTCCCGCCACTCCCGCAGTTCATTGCTAAGCGACAACGCCTTGTCCAGCGTCATGCCAACTGCTGATGGAATCAGCTTAGCGGTCTTATCTGTCTCGTGATACGGGACATCCAACACACGACCGACATCGCGTACGGCAGCTCTAGCAGCCATCGTACCGAACGTAATAATTTGAGCCACATGATCTCGCCCGTATTTCTCTGCCACATAAGCAATAACTTCATCACGACGCTCATCGTTGAAGTCAATATCGATATCAGGCATCGTAATGCGCTCAGGATTCAAAAAGCGCTCAAACAACAGCTTGTATTTCAACGGATCTACATTCGTAATTCGCAGCGTATATGCAACTAAACTTCCAGCTGAAGAGCCACGTCCGGGCCCCGTCATAATGCCTTGCTCATGCGCAAAACGAATGAAATCCCAAACGATAAGAAAATAATCAGAAAATCCCATCGCTTCAATTGTCTTCAACTCATAGGAAAGACGTTCCTGAGCTTGAAGTCGGAACTGCTCATCGTTCCATTCTGGCAAATGCTCATATCGAGCGTTCAATCCTGCCTGGCACAGTTCAGCCAAATAAGAAGCAGCCGTCATTTCATTCGGGATCGGACTAAACTCAGGGAGTACATGCACACCAAGCTCAATCTCAACATTACACTGTTCAGCAATAACAGCCGTATTCGTGAGTGCTTGCGGGACATGAGGGAACAGCTTCATCATATCTGCCCCAGATTTCATATACATTTGATCGCTTGAAAAGCGTAATCGAGCCTTCTCTTCTACTGTCTTTCCTGTACCGATGCAAATAAGCACATCTTGAACAGCGGCATCCGATTGTTCCATGTAATGAACATCATTCGTGGCAACTAACGGAATACCTAACTCTTCACTTAATGCAATGAGACCTATATTGACCTTCTTCTGCTCAGGAAGCCCATGGTCCTGCAGCTCCAAGTAGAAGCCATCCTTAAATATATCTCGATAAGTTATAGCAACTTGACGAGCTTCATCTATTCGATCATGCAGCACATGCTGTGCCACTTCCCCACCTAAGCAAGCGCTCAAAGCGATGACACCTTCGGAATAGCGGCGCATCGTTTCCTTATCGATCCGCGGCTTATAATGGAAGCCTTCTAAGTGACCGATACTGCACATGCGCATCAAATTACGATAACCTTCGTTATTTTTCGCCAACAAAATCAAATGATAAATCGGCTGTTCCTTGCGCGTTCCACGATCCGACATCGTGCCTGCAGTGGCATATGCCTCCATGCCGATAATCGGCTTAATTCCATGCTTGCGGCATGCCTTATAGAAGGCGATCGTGCCGTACATGACACCATGATCAGTGAGCGCCAGCGCCTTCATACCATAGTCGGCCGCTCGCTTCGCCAATGCGTCAATACGGGCTGCCCCATCCAGCAGACTATATTCGCTGTGTACATGTAAATGCACGAACTGTTCCATGCCTTTTCACTCCATTTCATTTCAAAAAATGCAATCTATATGCTCATTCCATCAACTTGCCACCGAACATACTTTCGATCTTTATTGTATCATATTTTCCCGCCAAAGTTCTATATATGTAGTAAGAGGTTGTCCGCCTGACTATTGGGATAGCGCGCATTCCTTCGACCTCCAATCCGTTCGAAAGGACGATTACAAAATGAGCCCATTTATGTCCAAAGCTATCATCGATTTTGCCATTGCACTAGGTGTTGTTATCGGCGGCTCCCTATTAGCAGGCATCGCTAGTGTAATCGCACTGCAATCCCCAATCGAAACTATGAGGCAAGTCAGCGAGCATCTGAAAATATGGGCGATCGTCGCAGCTGTTGGCGGTACCATTGATCCGCTCCGCGTCATAGAAACAAATTTTTGGGTAGGCAATTTATATCCTGTATTCAAACAGCTTATGTTTATTTTAGTGTCCTTCCTAGGCGCACATATGGGGACTGAACTCATCCAATGGATATGCAGGGCCAGGGGGTGAGGCTAGTGCGGCTGCAGCGGATATTTCAAGGAGCAGCTTTATTTATCGTGGGTGCAATCACAGGTGCTGCGGTATATCACGGTATATTTTTGCATCAAATCGATGAACTCGTCATGCGTAATCTTGACCTTCAAGACCGTCTTGCTCACTATAAAGCAGAAGCAGAAGCCTTATTGAAATATAAAAATCGCTCTACCGTAATTAAGAGCATAACGATGCACATCTATGAATCTGCCGATCAGAAAATGTCGCCTTCCGATGAAACCGAATTGCGTAAACGTCTGCTCAAAGACTTGGATGGATTGAAAGGACGCAACGTCTATCAAATAGACGAATACGTTAAGCTCATTGAGGGATTGCTAACAAGGAAGCTGTACACAGATGTCCATCATCAAAACTATGTCGTTACTTTGCGGACGATGCTGGTCACAGAAGGAGTACTGCATGTCTGGGTAGATGTGAAAACCGAACTTCCCTCCCCAGGCTAATGATGTCTAACTGTATCGCACACACCTAACATATGGTAAAATAAGCACGTTACCTATTAGCAGGAAGGAGCGTATCACTAGCATGTACGCCATTCAAATTACCTTACTCGTGCTTATTTGTGCAACATCCTTGCTTTCTCTTATTTTCAGCATTCGCTCCCGCCGATCTCAAGACCAAGTTAAACGTGGACTTTTCGCAGCTCGTACAAATATTTGCATGGGGTTCATGCTTATATTTATTTCCATCATCCAGATGACGATGTTCCCGACAACAGGAACACTACGAATTGTATTCGGTGCTATTTTACTCGCAATAGGGGTATTCAATCTGGTCGCAGGACTACGCAATCACAGTTACTTCGCCAGACTGCAGCACTAGAATCCCCAATAGAATCCAATATGCCAATTTAATGATTTAATGTTTATTTTCAGACTGTTAAGCTGCCCTTAACGGTCTTTTTCATGTTTCATAAAATCTTTACATAATTTCTACTTACTTTTTGTGAGTGTGTGATATAATTATATTAATTATTGAACATACATAAAAAGGAGCATGGCTCATGAACACTTTCGAGGAAGTCGTAACATCACGCCGATCAGCAAATAAATTTCTAACGGATGTCAAAATTACCGAGGCCGAACTAGATGAATTGTTTGCGCTAGTTAAATACGCACCTTCCTGCTTCAATTTGCAGCACACACAATATCTTGTTGTTCATGAAGATGACAAAAAAGAGCTAGTCTATGAAGCAGCATTTAGACAATACAAAATCAAATCGGCTTCTGCCGCTGTCGTCGTCCTAGGGAATAAGGAAGCTCACAATGATGCAGCTAGAATCTACGAAGGCATGCTTCACCTAGGCATGCTGAATCAGCAGGAATTTGATATGATGGTTTCCGACACAATCAATTTCTACGAGCAGCGCGGAGATACGTTCAAGCGCGATGAAGCGATTCGGAATGCCAGCTTATCTGCTATGCAATTTATGTTGATTGCAAAAGACAAAGGCTGGGATACATGCCCAATGAGCGGTTTTAATCCAGAAGCTATCATCCGTGACTTCAACATTCCTGAGAATCTAGTGCCTGTTATGCTAATTGCAATTGGCAAAGAGGACAAGAAAAGCCGTCGTCCGCGCGGTTACCGCAAGCCTACAGGCGAATTTGTATCGTATAACTCGCTCTAGACGTAAACACGTCAACGTATAACATACGAAGCCCCCTATTCAACGACGACTGAATAGAGGGCTTTTATTAATTATGGTCAATCGATTGGACTGTCATCATTACTTTGGCAACAAGCTGCTCGCCTTTTTTCATTTCAATTTCCAATTTGCACACTTTGCGTCCCATCTCAATAAACCTAGGAACAAGCCTTACGATATCTTCAATTTGAACCGGACGTACGAAATACGTCGTCATATTTTCCATAATATGATCATGCTGCCTTACATCCTTCGCTGCACGAAGAGCCCCGTTCGTAAGCAGTGATGTCATAATTCCTTCAGATACAACACCAAAGCTATTTACCATCTGCGGTGTAATAACCCCCTGGAAGTAAATACGCCCTTCTTCGTCCCTCATCTCGCTGAACCCGTTCCAGATCAAATCGTCAAACGTCTCTCCTAACTGAGGTTCATTCGGAACATCCCGCATTGCATTAAGGACATCCTGTCTCGTAATGACTGCCAGCAGCTTGCGGCTGCGGTCGACAACAGGCAGCAGCTCTATTCCTTCCCACACCATTGTATGCGCCGCTGAAGCAAGCGTTGTATTCATGGTAACTGTAATCGGATTTCTTGTGTACAGTTTCTCGATAGCCTGATCTTTGTCCGCGTATTCTACATCCTTAATCGTAATCATACCAGCTACTCGATTCCACTCATCTATGATCGGAAAACGATTATATCCTGTAGACTCTCTTAACTCTTCAAACTGACGGACCGTACTTGATGGCCGCAGGACAGACACTGATAACTTAGACCCCACAATATCCTCGACAAGTAAAATTTTCTTCTTAATTAAGCGATCGAACAACGCCCTATTAATCATAGATGCTACTGTAAAGGTATCATACTTGGAATTAATAACAGGCAAATCCAAAGAATCGGCGAGCAGCTTTACTTCACGACTTGTCGTAAACCCACCTGTGATCAGCACTCCCGCACCATGCTGCAAAGCACTTTTATGCGCATTTTCCCGGTTACCAACAATAAGCAAGCTGCCAGCATCTATGTAACGAAGCATCGCGTCAAGTTTCATCGCACCAATCGCATATTTATTGAGTGTTTTATTCAATCCCTGTGCTCCGCCTAGCACATGGCCTTCAACAATCTCAACGACCTCTGCAAATGTAAGCTGTTCCGAAAGGTTACGCGGCTTCTTCTCTACTCGCACCGTTCCGATACGCTCTTTTGTCACGACAAGACCGACATTTTCAGCCTCTTTTACTGCGCGATATGCAGTCCCTTCACTCACGCCCAGCCCTTTTGCCAATTTACGAACAGAAATTTTAGTACCCGGTTTAAGCCCTTCAATATGGTGAAGCAGTTGTTCGTGCTTCGTTACGGTCGCATCATGAACGTCCATTCTGTTACACCCAACCTTCCCGAACTGTATTAATCTGTTATGTTAGTGTAACACAGTAAAGATAACCTATACAAACTTGATGTTGACCTATTCAGATGTTCATATATGCTCCGAATGCTCATAGATGTTCACAACCAGAAATGTACTACCATTTTCTATGCAGCCAACAATCAACACAAAGAACCGATCACTGGCTGACGCCCGCTTCGGCTCTCTTAACGGAATGGCTTACAAACCTGTTTATTTCATTCGTTCTGACATACGAACGATACGTCGTTCTACTTGGCGATAACGCTCCGCCCGAACTTGTCGCATTCGATTTTCTTTTTCTTCATCGACACGAAGCAAACGATATAAATGAGCTCCGACAATCAGCAAAGCGAACAAAGACCAAATACTGCCGAAGACGACAGCCATCGACCAGCCTTCCCGAAAAGGAATCGTAGGTAATGCAATAAACAACATGATCATGACCGCCGCAATCGATAATACAGATACCCAAGAGCCTCTGCTTCTTCTGCTTCTACGGTTTATCGGCGTCTCGTTCATAGACTCACATCCCTCATCGTTCATAGTGAAGCTGCCGCTTCCCTATCATCTTATGCGGACAAGTTGCAGGCTATGACCGATATGATCAGCCTAAAAGAAAACAGCTCCAACACTCAGTTGTAAGAGAAGTAAGAAGCCCTAGCTTCTCTCTCAACTTACACAGTGGGGAACTGTTATCACGGTCTATTTACTTAACCTTCTTCGGTTTGATAAAGGAAGCTCAAAGAATCGGTTACAATTTTATTCACATCTTGAATAACAAGTGCAAGACGACGCTCTGCTTCGAACAATGCTGTGATGTCAGCGTTCATGCTGATGACTTGGAACAACTTTTCCATTTCTTCCATTTCCTCAGGGTTAGGCATTGCACCAGTCATCATTTGCTGTTGCATTTCAGCCTGACGCTTGCGGAAATTATCAAACATTTGTTTCGTTTCTGGTTCAGCAGCAATCACCTTCATCGCTGTATCAACAGCAGCAGCCTCCTCAGATTGCTGAAGAGCCCGCGCCAAATCGTGGGCTTTGTCATATACATTTGTCATAGTCGTTCAAACATTCCTCTCTGTACGCTCATGTACGACATCGATGTATCGCCATTCCGCATCTATAAAATTAGTGCAGTATAAATGAGCTGCATCGCTTTTCAATTACACCTTTTTTATATTACTGGATTACAAGACGTCTGTCGAACTTCAGATCATGTTTTAACCTGCTGCGAGCAAAACGAGAGCTTGCACACCGCCAATAATGCCCCCAAGCAGTACACCTAGCCATGTAATAGCTCTGAATTCTTTGCCCGATACGCTAAGTAGAATGTGCTCCAATCGTTCAATCGGGAATTTCTCGACTTGAGCACGAACCACGTCTTCCAGACCGATGCTTTTTATAAGCTGATCTAAATGTTGATCAAGCTTATTCACCCCAAATTGAACAATGCGCGGTATAAACGGCTCCCAAACTTGCCGATATCCCTGAATCCAGTCCGCCGGGCGCAAATCTGCTAGTCGCTGAGCAAGGTGAGCAAATGGTATCACATCGTTCAAACGCTCGGCTACCCACAATTCCGGCTTATCATTTTCCGTTTCACCGCTAAGCTCTTGCACCAATTCAGCTGGTGTTTTATCCATCCACTCATCAAGCTTACGTTCTACGATGCGAGCAACGGTACGACGAACATCAGACGACTTTAGCTGTTCAGCCAATAAAGGAATCATACGGCTAACCAACTTGTCTTCATCTACAAATATCGCAGCCATCGTCCCAAAAAATCCTTGCGAACGATCTAGCACCTTGCTTAACATGTTCGCCAGCATACGCTGACCTTCAAACGATTGAATTTGGCTGCTTACCGCATTCAATAATGCTTGTGCCGCCTTATCAGCAGCACGCGAGCGTACTTCAGACGGCAAACCAGGCAGCAGCTCATGAAGCGAGCGTTCACTCCAACGCTCTGATTGCCACAAATGCGCAATCCCTTGTTGGGCGATCATTCGCAACTTCTGTTCCCACTCCTGTAAGAGTACGGCGCGATCTTCTTCGCCTGCATCAGGATGGATCCATTCCATCAAGGTCTTCGGATTAGTCGCCAATCTGTCTATGTTTGCAGTCAATGTCTGTGTCAGTTGTTGCTGCATACCAGGTTTCTCTAATACAGAACGCAGCCCGTCTGATGTTACTAAGTACTGTGCCACTACTTCCCCTAGCGATTCTGCTATATCCTGTTTGCGCTTTGGAATTAACCCTGGCGTGAAGGGCAGTTTCCAAGAACCTATGTAGATTGGGCGCCGCGGATGAAATAACATTTTGATGGCAAAGTGATTGGTAACACCGCCAACGATAGCCGCTACCGCAATACTAAAAATAATTAATAACCATGCTTGCAAGAAAAGTCACTCCTTTTTACAAAATAGGTCAATCACCAAGGATAATATGTCCTCATATGATACATTAACATTTGCGGTTCACCTGTATGCGCATGGAGCGCTTACCACACTCATACGGCATCTGTTGTTGGAAGGAGATCCTTTATGTCTAAGTTGAAATTAACGCTCCAAGTTATGAGTCCAGGACTTATGCGTGAACAGACTATTATGCTCGGTGACGCTTACGTGAAGAAATGTAAAATCCCCGTCAAACAGCCAATCACCCTTTGCTTCGGCTCACTTAAACTACCCATATCGGTCACTCCCATTCCTCACTTCGACGGAATTCGAATTAGCCAGCAGCTAGCTATGAAAATGGGGATGCATTCGGGCATTAAGCTGCGCACTATGTATAAGCCACAGGAGCGAACACTTAACCTAGGCCCCCTTATTGGCATCTTGATAAGCCGTGATCGACCAGATGCACCAGACAAACCATTCGGACAAATTACAACGTTCTGCACAGAGCTCGTAGAAGCTAGTCAAGATCAAGGAGCCTTCGTGTGTTTTTTTACACCGGACCATATCCAGGATCATGTAAACAGCATAACGGCATGGGTTCACCGCAGCGGGAATTGGATGAAGACTGAAATGCCCATTCCGAACATCGTCAACAATCGACTCACATCGCGCAAGACAGAGAACAAACCTAGCGTACAGCATTTCATGAAAGAAGTAAAACTACGTTACCAATCCAGCATTTTCAACGAAAAATTCCTTGATAAAACCGAAGTGTTTGATGCCTTAAAACATGATCAAAATGTGGCTAAATATTTACCTGAATCGTACCTGCTCAAATCTTTTAACACCTTGAAAACAATGTGCAGTCGTCATTCCCAAGTGTTCCTTAAACCCGCCCGAGGCAGCTTGGGCAAAGGAATTGTAAGGATTTCTCGTTCGGAGGATAATAGCTTTTATGCCATGTACTCCACTGTAAACGGGACGAGGAAGCAGCATTTCCCTAGCCTTCTCAAATTGTTCTCTAGTTTAACAGGCAAAATGAAAACGAATCGCTATCAAATCCAACAAGGTTTGCAGCTTATGGAAAACGAAGGTCGACCTGTTGATTTTAGAGCACTTGTTCAAAAAAATGCGACCAATGAGTGGTCCATCACCTCAATCGTTGCTCGAACTGCCGGCACTCAGCATTTTGTCTCCAACCTTGCGCGCGGCGGCACTCTATCCACCGTAAAAGATGCTGTTACGAAATCCAATCTTGCTCCCAACTCTCGAACGGATGTATACCTCCGGCTCAAAAATGCCTCTTTGGAAATCGCACAAGGTATCGATATGCATATTCCCGCTCACTTTGGTGAATTAGGCATTGACCTTGCTGTAGACACTTCCGGCAAGGTGTGGCTCATTGAGGTCAATTCCAAGCCTTCCAAAAATGACAACACCCCGCTGCAAGAAAACAAGATACGGCCGTCTGTCCGAAAAGTAGTAGAGTACGCACGCTACTTGTCAGGATTTTGACGAGAGGACGATAGGATGAATAGGATGAACAGACTGAATCACAACACACTTGGCGTACTGCAAGAAGAATCAACAGCGGAGCTGCCTTTTACCGAGCCCCATTTCTGCCGTCAACTCTGTATAGCTGGAGAAAAGCACGGCATTCCTGTTATCGTGTTTCACGCTGGATGGATCGATTGGGAATCTCGCACCGTCAAAGCTTATACGTACAGTAAGAAAGCTTGGAAGTATCAGCATTTCCCTTTACCCAAACTCATCTACAACCGTCTATCACGAAGTCATCATGAGCGAGCCGATCAGCAACATTTACGAAATAGCCTGCAAAGATTGTATCGTGACGATGTGGAGTGGCTCAGCAGACCGCTGCCTGGAAAATGGAATTTGTACCGAACTTTATCTCGCTTCGATTTTTTAAAGACCTACCTTCCCAACACTTATCCATATCACGGACCAAGAAGCTTATTACGCATCATAAAACAACACAATGGATCGGTCTTCCTCAAGCCAAGCGGAGGACAGCATGGACGATCTGTCCTTCATCTCGAAGCTCCTGCTTACGCCGCTTCCTCTCCTTGGTCCCATGCATCAATTACGATATCGGGGAGAACGAAACACAATGATCACATTCATACTCCGTTTACAACGATGATGGATGCTCTTAAGTGGATTCATCAATTTATCGACGGACGCCAGTATGTGACCCAACCTTATCTGACACTTCTCAGTCAGCAGGAGGAGCCATATGATGTACGCGTGCTCATGCAAAAAGACGGCAGCGGACATTGGCAAATTACTGGATCAGCTGCTCGCGTGGGCTCCGCCGGACATCTAACTTCCAATCTACGTGGAGGTGGGCGTGCCGAACCAGTTGAATCCTACTTGGAGCAGCAATTTAGCCGTAAGCAAGCAGAAAACATGTTGTCTTCCATTGCACACGTCAGCAAACAAATTCCAGCAGCCATTGAATCTTGCTATGGCAGGCTAGTTGAGTTAGGGCTTGATTTTGGCATCGATCAGAAAGGTCGTATATGGCTTCTCGAAGTAAATTCGAGACCAGGCCGTTCCGTCTTCTCCTTAACCGGAAATGAGAAAGCCATCCGGCTGGCGGTAGAAAATCCCATCCTTTACGCACGCAATGTAATGGTCCGACATCTTAGGAGGGTTTGTCCATGAGTTTGACGCTGTGCAACGTGCATTTAACGCCAAATCCAGAAAAAACATTATACGTATCCACTCCATTGCTTAAGCAGCTGAACTTATCCGGCAAGAAACAAATTCGACTGCGTCTCGGCAAAACAAGTGTACCTACTGCCATTAAACCGATCAAAAAATCCGGTAAGCATCTTTATATAACAGCCGGACTACGCAGCCAATTCCGTATTCCGAAGGGAGGAAGTGTATATGTCCTTAATGAGATCGAAGGAGGTATTCACATCGGCCCCTTGATCGGCATTATGAGCGACTCTTCCAATCGCACGAGCACAAGTCCTTTCGGAGGAAGAACGGGTTTTATTAAACAAATATTGCGCACCGGAAATAAAAAAGCATTTGTATTTGCCTTTACTCCACGTGATATTGATTGGCAAAAAGAAAACGTCTACGCCTATTTTCTCAACGATGCAGGCAATTGGGTTAGACGCACCGTTCCTTTGCCCGACGTCGTATACAACCGCCTTCCTAGCCGCAAAGCAGAAATATCTTCGAATATGAGTCAGCTTCGCGAACGCTTCAACCGCAAGCAGATCCCATACTTTAATTGGAGTTTCTTCAACAAGTCGGATGTATATGAGCTGCTAGAAGATGAAATGGAGGCTAATCAGCACGTACCCGAATCGATAACCAATCCGTCTCCGGAAATGATTAAGGAGATGCTGGACCGACATCAATTTGTTTATTACAAACCGACGGCTGGAAGCCTAGGCATTGGCATTTATCGATTAACTTATTTGCCGAAAAAAGGCTACTTCGCACGTTATACTTCTAGCGGCAAAAACATTTTGCTGCGGTTTAAACAGTTCTCCAGCCTCATCCGTACACTAGAAGCGCGTCATGGTCGTAATCTTCGTGAATATGTCGTTCAACAAGGTGTCAGATTGGTTGAAATAGATGGCTGCCCAATCGACTTCCGCTTCCATATGCATAAGGATGGAGATAACAACTGGGTGGTAGTAGGTATCGGGGCCAAGAAAGCTGGAAAAGGCAGTGTGACAACCCACGTTAAAAATGGTGGCCAGCTTATGACACCCCAACAGGCACTAGAGCGCGCGTTCGGAACTCGAGCGAAAGAAGTATTGGAACAGGCAAAAGTGACAGCTATCGATCTCGCCGAAGCCATTGAACGTAACCACCCTCATTTATTAGGTGAGCTTGGATTCGATATCGGCATTGATCGAAACGAGCAAGTATGGATGTTTGAGGCGAATTCAAAGCCTGGACGCTCCATATTTAACCACCCTCTACTTCGCGATGAAGGGCAATCGTCTGTCGAGCACATTTTAGATCACTGCCTATATTTGAGCCATTTCCGCAGGGGGGATGACATGTGAGCGGCGCATCCCAGCCCAACCTCCCCATTGTCGCTATATTAACGATCGATGATGACAAAGATCATTTCCGGGGCAACCGAAGCAACTTTGCCGACTTGCTCTTAACTGCCAAAAAAATGGGCTATACTTCCTACATCATCACGATTAAAGATTTGAAGCTGCAAGCGAAAAGAGTCATTGGTTACCGTTATGTAGCGGATAAGGATGAGTGGCGGCAGGAATGGTTCCCGCTGCCCCATATCTTATATAACCGCATCCCGCAAAGGGAAGATGAAATGCAGCCTGCGGTCAAAAAGAAACTGCAAGATATTATGAAGCATCCGACCATTCGCATGTTCAATCCAACCTTCTTCAATAAATGGAAGCTATACAAATGGCTTAACAAGTCAAATGCAACTCGCCCCTACATCCCTCACACCTTAAAGCTTACGAATGCCGAGCAGTTAAGTAAAATGCTGCATCTTCACTCTTATTTATTTCTCAAACCCGTTTCTGGAAAAGCAGGTATGGGCATTATGACCCTTCGCCTTAATCTGAACAACGGGTTTAAATACCGCCTGCGCATTCAAGATAAATCTAAAAATATTTCCTATAACTGCACCTCCATATCTAAACTATGGTCGAGAATTATAAAACAGGCAGGCACTGCAAAATATATCGTCCAACAAGGCATAGCGTTAGCTTCGATAAATAAGCGACCGTTCGATCTGCGCGCACTCATTCAAAAAACGGAACAAGGCAATTGGGACATTACAGGAGTCGGAGCACGCCTAGCAGGCAGTGCAAGCATTACGACACATGTCCCTCGCGGAGGAAGTATTGAAGACCCCTCAAAGCTTTTAACTAGTTTATTTGGTGAGCAGGGTTCCGCTCGTATTTTGGCGCGCATTCGCAATACCGCACTAGTCCTTGCTAGGCAGATTGAACAGGAGGCTGGCAAACCTTTGGGCGAGATGTCGATGGATCTAGGTGTTGACGCAGCAGGAGGCATCTGGTTCTTCGAAGCAAATGCAAAGCCGATGAAGTTTGATGAACCTGATATTCGTAAACGCTCCTTGGAGCGAGTATATCAGTACAGTACTTTTTTAATGAAATCAGGCGGATAACAACGTGAAGAAGGTGAAGGTAATTGGCACAACCGGTTTTGGGCATTTTGACTTTATACTTAAACGAGCATAAACATCTTGAAGAGCGTCACATTTATCAAAAAATGATAACGGCAGGCCAATCCATCGGTCTTCATGTATTTGTGTTTACGCCGCAAGATGTCGACCACAGGAAACATCGAATCTACTCCATGGTATACCAACACGATAAAAACCGCTGGCTTCGGCAATGGACCCCTTTTCCCGACGTCATATTTGACCGTTGTCGACTTCAAAATAGCTCTCGTTTTGAACAGCTTCGCCGCTTCCGAAAAAGGTACCCTGATTTGCTGTATTTAAACAAACCACTGCGTAATAAATGGACTGTTCACCAAGTACTTTCTGAAGATTCTTATCTACGTCAGTTCCTTCCCCAAACGAAGTTGTATAGCTCCTTAGCTGACGCACAACAGGTGCTTAAGCATCATCCCCTCATTTACATGAAGCCAATCAACGGTACCGGCGGCAGGGGCATCTTGCGAGTAGAGCGAATGGCTCCTACTTTTATGCTGTACGTGCAAGGAAGAGATCAGAAGCGCAAAATTATTAGCCCGCAACGTATGACATGGTCACAACTTGCCGCTAGGCTCAATTCTTGGAATGCTACCGGACGATATATCGTGCAGCAAGGAATTTCGTTGAACTTGCCGAACGGTCGTGTTCATGATTATCGTATGCTTGTGCAAAAAGACGAAACAGGGAACTGGACATTAACAGGCTGTGCAGGCAGAATAGGAGCTGCCAAAAGTATCACCTCCAACCTACACGGAGGAGGCGAAGCTATTTCTATGGATGAGATGCTGCGCAATTGGATTGGCGATGATCAGCTCATAACAGATGTGAAACAGGAAGCAGAGAAAATGGGCATCGAAGCTGCTTCTTATCTTGAACGTAAATATGGAGCTCTGTGTGAGCTTGCACTCGATCTTGCCATTGATAAAAACGGAAAGATATGGATGTTGGAAGTAAATCCAAAACCTTCTCGGGAAGTATTTCAACTTATAGGCGATCAAAATACGTACCAGAAATCATTAATAAAACCTTTACAATACGCGCTCTGGCTGCATCAACAGCGTACTTTAATACGCAGCAATCCTGAAGATCTTATCCCAGTCGAAGCCGTTCAAGATCCACAATGACTCACAGAGACAGCGATAGCAATCTATTCATGCAATTTCATATTACGTGTACATTGAAATATAAAAGGCGCAGACACTCAATTGTGTCTGCGCCTTGCACGATTTGTCATGCGGTTATCCAGCTTGCTTCTCTTCACTTGTCTGGTAAAGCTGTACAAGCTCCTCAAAATGCTGAATAAGAACATGAGAACCTTCCAGTTCCTCATCAGCACCGAATCCTGCATATGCACATCCGACGATCCCCAATCCATTCTTTGCGCCTGCTTCTATATCCGAAGAGCGATCACCGACCATCCATGCGCTCTTAATGTGATGTTCATCTAACAAAATGCGAACAAGATCGACCTTCGATGCGGTCTTCCTTCCGCCTGCACTATATAATTCTTCAAAATAATCCGCTATTCCGTGTGCACGTGCTACACCCTCCACATATGGTGCTGGGCCGTTGCTCGCAACGAACAACTTCACCCCGTGCGCACGCAATGTTTGCAGTGTCTCTACTACACCTGGATACAATTCGGACCCGCCGCTCTCAAGTCCACGCTCTTCCTCTTCTAGTAGAAGCACATCTGCTCTACTTCGCGCTTCCTCTGAAGCATCTGGCATAACCCGCTTCCATATTTCCTCTAACAACATACCTAAGCTTCCAAGAATACGCTCTACCGGCGGCGTCTCTTCTGTATACAGACCTTCTGCACGCAATCGGTCGAATAAACGGTGGTAGGCCGGAATCAATAATGTCTCTGTCTTGAATAATGTGCCGTCCATGTCAAATATAATTGCTTCTGGTTTCTTCATATTCGCATCCCGTCCTCTTCTATCAAGTTCTTCTAGACCCCCTTACTATATCATAAATCTTACATAGTCATCGTTTGTATTCAAATTGGCTTGTCGGGTTAATTCTGCTACGATACTTACAATATCAAAAATAACCTTTTGCCCTCTGTGTAACGAGCAGATCCTGTTTCCGATCGCTGTTGTAGTCGAGTTCTTTTTGATTTGGGCTCTACAGTTAGAACTCGACTACAAAGGCGAACACTTCGTTTCTTCAACAGGATTCTGCTCGCTTTTCCTTGGCAATAGAAATTAAACTCGACTTATAATAAAATGACCTATATATTCGTTAGTAAATTATAATTGCATAGTTTGGAGGCATAACCACTATGGAACATCGCGTTATTATTATCGGTGCCGGCCCCTGTGGTCTATCCGCAGCAATCGAGCTGAAGCGTGCAGGCATTGAAGCACTCGTCATTGAGAAAAACTGCATGGTTCACTCTATTTATCGTTATCCGACGCATCTTCAATTTTTCAGTACACCTGAGTTGCTGGAAATTGGCGATCTGCCATTTACAACGCCAAATGACAAACCTTATCGTCATGAAGCACTCGTATACTATCGTAAAGTTGCTGAACGCTATCAATTAAATATTCGCACTTATGAGGAAGTTACTTCTGTCCATAAAGCAGACGGCAAATTTCAACTAATAACAAAAGCGATTAGCGGACATGAGCTTCACTACGAGGCTCAAAATGTCGTCATCGCAACTGGATATTTTGACTATCCCCATATGCTGAACATACCTGGCGAACAACTTGCTCATGTTTCACATTACTTCCAAGAAGCTCACCCTTACGCAGGTAAACAGGTTGTCATTATTGGTGCAAACAATTCTGCAGTCGATGCTGCATTGGAATTAATGCGGGTAGGAGCAAAGGTTACCGTAGTCTCTCGTGGGTCAGAATTGTCGGCAAGTGTGAAGCCATGGGTAAAACCCATTTTTGAAAGCATGGTTGCGAAGGGCGCTATCTCTCTTTGCACAAGCTCACAAGTACAAGAAATTATGGCGGATAAAGTTATCATTCGGGAACAAACAGATGCAGGCGAAGTACGTTATGATCTTCCGTGCAGCTTCGTATTGGCACTAACTGGATTTAGACCCGATCGTAAAATGTTAAGCCAACTTGGTGTGCAGCTCCAAGAAGATGGTGATAAGCCCGTATTTAATCCTGATACGATGGAAACAAATATTGCTGGCCTGTATGTGGCAGGTGTAATTGCATCAGGTAAAAATGCTAACGAAATATTTATTGAATCAGGTCGAAATCATGGTAAGTGGATCACACAGCATGTATTGCAGCAATAACGAAACGTACAAAGAGAACGTTTCGTTGATTAAGCAATCATTAACTAAGAAAAAAAGAGCTACCCTTTCGTGCCATATGCACATTAGGGACAGCTCTTTTGTTTTGTTAGAATTTAATTTTAATCTCCATTAAGCCAGCTTTACGTATTGCGTTATAAATAATAACGACCAAGGGTCCAATAAAGAAACCAATGACTCCGACCAATTTGAAACCAACATACAAACTGACAAGTGCAGGCAAAGCTCCGATGCCCACGGAATCTCCGACTACCTTCGGCTCAATGATACGACGCAATGCCGTAATGACGATGAACATGACCACAAGGCCAATTCCCGTAAATAGATCACCAGTAGCCATACAATAAACAGCCCATGGCATTAGTGCTGATCCAACACCTAGTATCGGAAGTAGATCTACGATCATAACGAGCAGTGCAATAGCTAGCGGATAACCTGTATCCAGAATCAGAAGTCCACTTAGTGTAATCACGTATGTGAACAAACACAGAATAATTTGCGCTCTCACAAAACCGAATACCGAGCTTTTTAACGTAGTAATGACTTGATTCACTTGATTATGAGACTTGCTATCAAAGAAATGCAATATAGCTGGACGTGTGCGATCCAAGCTAAAGCTGATTAGGAACAAAGCAACCATAAATACGATAAAGAAAATAAACATATTCGGAAGCACTCCTGCTAAAGACACCGCTTTAGCAGAAACGGTCGCTGCAGCATCTTGCAAATGACCCGACACCGTAACAAATAGCTGCTCAAACATACCTTCCCAATGCTCAGGCATATTGACTTGCGCTTCAGACATCGTCTGCTCCAGCCATGCGCGCACTCCTTCAATATAGGTAGGAGAATTTTTGACCAACTCCACTAGCTGTTTAATAATCTGAACGACGATATAATACATCCCTGATAGCAAAAACAGAGTAAATAATGTACAGCTTAGTACAGCAGCCGGAATGCGGCCCCACTTGAACCAACGCATCCATGCTTTTGTCAATGGCTCTAATCCCATTGCGATTACACAAGCCAGCAAGAAAGGAGCGCCGACGGTAAACAAACCGTACAGCAATAGAAGCCCCACTGCAGCTAAAAACAAATGTTTGAACGACATAGTTCACTTCCTTTATCCATTCATCTTGCGTTCATTTATCGTTGCTTATACCCGATTGCTGCTCACTTCTGCTTATCGCGCACTACACAGATATGACTGCCTTGCGCTCCTTGAAGTTTACATTAGGATAATACATGTCTGCCACGAGCAAATTAGGTCCACAGCAGCTAGCTTGCGGACAATAGCAATCTACCGTTTTGGACAATGGATGATGATGAAGCCATTTATCGAATATAGCATCGAGCTTATCCTCATAAATGCTGCCGAAGGAAGGAATATCGGCAAAGTCTGTAACAAATACATCTCCATTGAACATATTTACATTCAAACGATTACGCCCGTCTGGATCGTTGCGTACCGTTACTTTTTTCTCGCTGTACAGTCGTTGGAGCAGTTTCGTATCTTCTTCATTTACACTACATCCGTAGAACGGAAGTGTCCCAAACAACATCCACATATCTTGATGACGGATGTCTAACAAGCGATGAATGGATTGACGCAGTTCATCGATCGACAATACTGGCAAATGTTCTGCAAACGAGCTTGGATACATCGGATGTACTTCATGTCGTTGACAGCCCATCTCATAAATGAGCTGGTGAATGTCATTCATCTTGTCATGCGTACGATAGTTGATCATAGACTCCGCTGATACGAAAAGCCCACCCTCAACTAAACGACGTGTATTATCAATCATCTGCTCATAAAATTTCACAGTTAAGTTATTGGATAAATCACGATCACGATGCACAAATCCAACTTGGCGGAAATCTTCCACATTCGTATAGTTGAATGAAATATGCATAACATCCAAGTACGGCGCTATCATTTCATAGCGTCCGTAATCCAAGGTAACATTAGAATTCAACTGAGAGCGTACGCCTCGCTCTCTTGCATATTTAAGCAATGGAATCACATAGTCTTTCACCGTAGAGAGATGGAAAGTAGGTTCTCCACCCGTGATACTTATCGTCTCCAAATGCTCTACCTCGTCAAGACGCTTTAACATCACATCAAGCGGAAGCAGATCTGGCTCTCGCATCACAAGTGTATGTCCCACCGCGCAATGCTCGCAGCGCATGTTGCATACTTGAGCCACAGTCATTTCCACACTTGTAAGTCTGTGCTCTCCATATAGTCTTAGTGATCGAATCGGATCCCAAGGGTCATATTGAGGTGTTATCGGTTGTAAGGCCGGAGGTGTAATCACCGACACATTCGCATGCTGTTGTTTACTCATTTCACTCACCTATTCTTCCTCTATTCGACGGTATCCTTCGAAGATGCAAACCTTGCCCAGCGCGGTGCCCACCAATTGGCTCGACCCATCAACTTCATAAGAGCGGGTACGAGGAACAATCGAATAAGCGTCGCGTCCAGCAGCACGGATACCGACAATCCAAGGCCAATCGCCTTCATCAATTCATTGTCCGTAAAAATAAACGCCCCTACGACAACGATTAAAATAAATGCTGCACTCGTAATAATACTTCCTGTCTTCTTCAAGCCTTCGGCTGTACTTCGCTCATTATCCCCTGTACGTTCATATTCTTCTGCTATACGAGACAATAAGAATACTTCGTAATCCATAGATATGCCGAATACAACACAAAAAATGATAACAGGCAGCATCGCTACTACAATTCCTGTAGATGTTACCTGTAACAAATCTGCCATGTATCCATGCTGGAAGACTAGAACGACAATACCTAAGCTCGCACCTAAACTAAGCACGTTCATAAATACTGCCTTCAATGGCAATATGACAGAACGGAATGCAATAAACAATACGACATAGGTTACTGCCAATATAAATAGTACCACATACGGCAGTGCAGATGTGATTCGATCTACAATGTCTAATCGATAAGCAGCCGTTCCAGTAACCAATATGTCCAATTCAGCTGAGTCAATCGCACGAAGATTACGTACTAGATCGTAAGCCTCTTCTCCATCTGCGCCTACATTAGATACAATACTTACTAGCATATGGGAGTCATTCACAAGATGGCTGGCCTTCAATTGCTGCTGTAATTGCTCATTCTGCAAGGCTTGCGACTTCGCTTGCGTGTTCGGTACATTTGGCAATGCAGTTAAATAACTATCTACACGTTGAACACCTTGAACTCCCTTTAGAGTTTCAGTAAGCTTAGTCACTGCCTCAATGGTACGCTCTTCATGGAATGGCTCTTTTGCCTTCACAATCAGCTGAATCGGATTCAGCTCCCGTTCGTCGTAGACTTCTGTCATCAGATCCGAGCCATATCGGGATTCATATTTGGGCGGCAGCATTTTTGCATCAGGAATACCTATGTTCATGTTCAATACAGGCCATATACAAGCAATAAGCACCGTACATAGCAGAAGTACAATCGGTATCGGGCGCTTCATGACAGCATAAGCGACTCGCCCCCAAAATGAGTTGCCGCTTTCATCACGGTTATGATCCTTCTTCCGACTTCTCCATCGCTTTGGAATAACGGCATAACGATTAATTCGTTCCCCGAGCATGCCAAGCAAAGCAAGCAACAATGTGTTCCCTACAATGACAGACATCGATACGACGAGAACCCCACCTAAGGCAAGGGATTGGAATAGTGCTAGATCAATAAACGCCATTGCGATAAGCCCAATTAGAACAGCTACTCCAGAAAAGAATATGGATTTTCCTGCTTTCTGCGCAGTCATCGCAACCGCTTGTCCAACATCGACTTGTACGTTAAGCTCTTCTCTAAATCGACTGACCATGAACAAAGCGTAGTCAATACCAACCGCCAACCCTAACATACTAACCATGTTAGGAAGGAAGTTACTCAAGGAGTCTGTCCCTAAGGCAATAAAATAAATAATGCCCAACGTTGTCGTTACACTCAACATCCCAACGACAAGCGGAAGAATACCTGCAAGCCATGTGCCAAATACAAGCAACAGCACGATCAAAGCAATAGGAAGTCCTATAATTTCAGACTTTATAATATCGCGCTTGCTCGCTTCTTGAACATCATAGAAGACCGCTGTACTGCCTGTAACATAAGCTTTTATACCAGGCGGATCAGGAATAAGCTTACGAATCGAAGCAAACTTCTCGATTGCTTCGTCTGCCTCGAGATTCATCGTAACGGTAACAACCGTAACATCATTCCGCACTTCGCTTCTTCCCACATCTCGGAAGGAAACACTAGATACATAAGACGTTTGTCGTAATTCGGTCAATGTATTCATAATTTGTTCCCGTTTAGACTCTGATAATAATGATTCACCGTCACTGCTCTCATATACGATATCAAGCATCACTGGCGCGATCTGCAACTGCTCTTGCATCAGTTTCAATCCTCGATCTGAATCACTACCAACTGGAGTAAACCCATTATCTTTGAGCATGGAAGGAGCCTGTACAGCAAATACCCCCATACCTATAAAAATGGCACACCACACTCCGAATACGGCCCGACGATAACGATAAATGAAATGTCCCATTCTCCAAAAAAGCCCTTGTTCATCCGTTTCGCGCAACTCGATTCCTCCCAAGCAATTGATGCTGATCCATACTCGTTCAGGCGTTTATTTCTTTTATTCTACATCGACCATTTCAACAATCATTATATGAAGAAGTTGCGACAAATCAAGCTCCGTTCCTTGAGGAACTGACGCACCTTCCGCATCATACAAAACTCTTATAATCGGGCGTTGCGGGTAGTTCGCATTGATTTCTGCTACGATACCGATCTCACCTGTGCTCAACTTAACGGACATGCCAAGAGGATACACAGCAATTCGATCCCTAAAGAGAGATAGCATCCACTGTTCATAAAGAGTACCAGATCCTGTATATAAAATTTCCAACGCCTCATGCGGCAGCATGGCTGGACGATATACACGATTCGTCGTCATCGCATCATAAGAATCCGCAATTGCAATCCATTTCGAAAATTCATGAATGTTATCAGATGTTAAGCCCCTTGGGTAGCCGGATCCGTTCAAACGTTCATGATGTTGATAAGCACAATGAGCAACAACACGCGGAATATTAGGATCTTCCCTTAAAATGCGATATCCGTATTCCGCATGCATCTTAATCATATCGAATTCAAGCTTCGTAAGTGGACTCGTCTTATTAAGAATAAGTGGATCCAGATGCATCTTGCCAACATCGTGTAGCAGTGCCCCCATCGAAAGCAGTTTAAGATCGTCTCGTGCATAGCCGTGGTATACACCGAACAGTGTCGTATACACACATACGTTTAAGGAATGACGAAATACGTAGTGATCCGTCGTCTGTATATCATTCAACATCACCATTGCTTTATTATGTTTCGAAATATCATGGACAAGATTGTCGAGCATTCCCGAAACGGTAGCATCAAAGTCATGATCATGTTTACGCTTGCGAGAGCGTCCGTCAGACATATGCCGCATGAATTGCTGGCGAATCGTTTTATTAGCCATAATTCTAGTTTCATCACTTAATAGATCGGGAGCTACAATACCTTCCGTTCGCTCATCTTCTACATAAATATAAGATACGTCCCTTTCAATCAAACGACGAATAAAAGTATCCGTCATCTCAACTTGTTCTTGAAGCAGAACCATACCTTCTTCATTATAGATCTTTTTAGCAAGTCTCATGCCGGGACGGCAATTCATAATCGGTATCCACCGCACTGTCAGTCAACCCCTGATTCTTTCAAGATGATATTCGTTCTACACGCAAGGAGTTATCTTATCATCATACCATATTGTTGCTACCATCATGGCGATATGATGTTGGTGTTGGCCTTTTGTCAATACATAATGATGAACCAGAACAGGCCAGCGAGTACGAATCGGTAAATAGCGAAGTATTTCAATTTGATAGCTTGTATATATTTGAGGAAAGAAATAACGACAATATAAGCTACTATAAATGAAACGATAAAACCCAATAAGAAGACCGCAAGACCGTCGCCACTTATATATTGATAATTGCTAAGCAATTCATAGCCAGTTGCAGCGATCATAATAGGTATCGCAATTAAAAATGAAAAGTCCGCGGACGCGCGATAACTTACTCCACTTAGTAATCCACCTGAAATGGTAGATCCGGAACGTGAAAATCCCGGCCATAGCACAGAGATTATCTGATATACACCAATTAATAACGCTTGCTTATATGTAATTTGATCGATCGTATGTGCCGTTGGTTCACGCTTGGAACTGAATGACTCAGCCAACCACATAAAAATACCACCCACTACCAACGCCCACATCACTGTACTTGCGCTGAACAAAGACTTAATGAAATCTTTCGCAAAAAAAGCAACTACCAGCGCAGGCAATATACCTAGTGCCACATGAAAAAGATTCAAACTAACGCTTCTCTCCGCGCCTCTAGCTACAGTAACAGGACGAAGTCTGAGCATGGTTAATAATCGGCCTCGATATACAATCGTAATCGCCAAAATAGCACCCAACTGAATCATAATCATAAACGTTTTTAGCAGCGGATTATGTTCATCTAATCCGATAAATGAAGCTGTCAAAATCATATGCCCTGTCGATGATACAGGAATAAATTCTGTTAATCCTTCTACAACCCCTAAAATAACAGCGATAAACACAGTCAACATGCGTACTCCCTCTTTCTCCAAAAATGTAATGGCATCAATGGTTATTGGGATGTATTGCAGTCTTGATGCGGATATATCGCTTGTTATGTGCACCTATAGTGCACATAACAAGCATATCAGAAAACCCACTAAAACTCTATGAATAAGCAAGTAAGCTCTAGCCATAAGAACATTTTCTTTCTATCATTCGAACCTTCATCATTTGACAAATTTTCAATAAATACGACAACTTTCTATCTTTAATTGGTAAATGTTGTTGATAGACCCCTAATTTATTGATATGATGAAATCACAAATTTACGAATAGGAACGGTGAATCGCACGATGCGTGTACATGTGAATGATCTGCAACCTGGAGACATTTTGCAGAACGCTGTCTTCAACCAACATGGTGTTCATGTACTCTCTGCTGGTACGGTACTGAGAGAAAGAGACATCGGCATCCTTATCGGTCACTTGATTGACGATATTGACATCATAGCTCCTACACCATTCAACTCACCACAAGACCATCAGACTCATACTTCTACAACAAGAGCCACAGATTTCAATACTCCCGATTCACATTCAAGCTTTTCGAATGATGTGAACAGCTACGAGAAACTATTCCCTTACTATCAAGATGCAGTCAAATCAACAAATCTTTTGTTTCATTATGCGCTTACGAACGGGCGCCTTGCACAAGAGGCTGTGGACTATACGATTACCCCGCTGTTAGAACAATTTCAACAAGAACGGGATGTCGTTTCCTTGCTGCTTCGTCTTAACTCACAAGATGATTACACCTGCCAGCATTCAGTCCAAGTCGGGATGTTGTCCTACTATTTAGCTACATGGCTTGGCCATACAAAGGAAGAAGCCCTGCGTATCGGGAAAGCCGGATATTTGCATGATATAGGAAAGTGCCAAGTAGATCGTGACATCTTAAATAAACCCGCCCCATTAACACAAGAAGAATATGAACAAATGAAGCTCCACCCACTTGCAGGCTATCAAATTATTCGTTCTACCTATGAGGACAAATGGATTGCAATTGCTGCATTACAGCATCATGAGCGTACAGATGGTACTGGATATCCAGAAGGGCTAACAGGTGAAAATATACATTTGGTAGCCAAAATCGTATCTGTTGCAGATGTTTACAGCGCAATGATATCTTCTCGTACTTATCAAGATAAGAAGGATCTACTAACGGTGCTGAAGCAAATGTACCAGTTGAGCTTCTCGAAGCTCGATCCGATTATTACGCATACGTTTATCCGCTACATGCTGCCTAACTTCCTTCATAAACGTGTCAAACTAACAGATGGTCGTGACGGCATTATCGTCATGAATCACGCAACCGACTTTTTCAGACCGCTTATTCGAGTAGAACAAGAATTTATCGATCTTACGGTCAATCGCAATTTGGATATCGATTATGTATATGTATAAGGACAAGATTTAAGAAGAAAGATGACTTCACTTATTAGTATAAGTAGTCATCTTTTTTTGTTATCTGAGTGCTCAAATATTCTATCATGCAAAGAACACCGCAATTAAATTGCGGTTTCTATCAATATATTTACGTTCCGTTAATTTTCCAAATTTGATATGATAGCCTACGAAATACAAATATAGGGAGGAAAATTTCGTGAAAAAAGGATTCAAAGCATTGCTTGTAACAACTATTCTTAGCTTAACAGTAGCTTCGTCGGTTTTCGCAGCTGATCCTTACGAGAATCCAGTTAATGATTTTTATTTCCAAGCCCAGACTGTTAGCCCAGGAACTGGTGCATGGGGATACTTAAGCTCTGGCGATACTGATTGGTACAAATTCACTCCTTATTTTTCTGGACAGCAGCGCATTTTATTCCACCCTCCTGATGATCAAGTCTATAACGTTCTCATCTTTGAAGCGTCGACGATGGAATCTGGTGGAGGAACTGCAATTGCTTCTAAAACGATTGTTAATGGATCGACCTCAACGAATGAGTTTTCATTTAATGTTCAAGGTGGCAAATCCTATTATGCCTTAGTGTCAGGATCTGCTAACCTTTCAAGACAATATGTCTTTGCAGTAATAGGACAATGATAACATTAGTTTCTACAGAATAATGTTATTAAATATAACCTTATTACAATTGAAGAAAGTGACCGACCCTGTAGCTCAAAACACCTAACAAGGTAAAAATCCAGCCACAAGTAATCAAATTGGACACCGCAATTAAATTGCGGAATCTAAAAATATAATCACGTTAGATAATAACTCCATATTTTATAGTAATAATAAATCTAAATAATGTAGGGAGATGAATTTGTTATGAAAAAAGGGATTAAAACTTTACTTTTAGCAACTATGCTCACTTTTACTTCGATTTCATCCGTATCCGCTGCACCTGATCCATACGAGAACCCAATTAATGAAGTGCCACACCAAGCTGTTTACATCCCTCATGCCAGTACAGTATCTGCCCATCTAGGAAATAACGATCAAGATTGGTTTTATCTATCAGCTCACAGTACTGGACAACAGAGAGTGTTATTTTTCCCACCTGATTATCCTAATAACCAGGTATATAACTTAGCAGTCTATGAGGAAAGTGTACTCAATCCAGGAAGTTCTTCTGCAATCACACATAAAGTCGTATACAATACCAATGGTTCTTCTACAGAGCTATCGTTCCCAGTTCAAGCGGGAAAACGCTACTATGTCGTAGTAGCAGGATCTTCGATCTTATATCATCCTTACACCCTTCTTGTAGTTGGTCAAATCACATAACATTTCACTATAAGCATATAAGTCAGCCTAGCTAAATTCATTAATCAATAATCTACTATTAGATGTCCCTACCACTAACTACCCTTTTGTGTAGAGATAACTATAAAGTACAAACCTCAAAAATAACAGAAGGCGAACTTATTAAGTTCGCCTTCTGTTTATGGAGGAATTTATAGCAGTCTACATTTTCTTTTTCTTATGAAATTTGATGAAGAAAAATTGTTGCTTATGCTTTTATCCACAGCATGATACAAAAAAAAAGAATCCGCAATCATTTGCGGATTCTTTTTCGTCTATAGTGATAATAAAACAATTAGCGCACTCAACTGATTGGGTCCGTACAATTACCATAGTTAATGTACTCCCGTCAGAGATACAGTTGTTTTATATTATCCGATAGAACCTTCCATCTCGAACTTGATGAGACGATTCATCTCAACCGCATACTCCATCGGCAATTCTTTCGTGAATGGCTCGATGAAGCCCATAACGATCATCTGAGTTGCTTCATCTTCCGTCAAGCCGCGGCTCATCAGGTAGAAGAGTTGCTCTTCAGATACCTTAGATACAGTCGCTTCGTGCTCAAGCGTGATGTTGTCATTCAAAATCTCGTTGTACGGAATAGTATCAGAAGTGGACTCGTTATCAAGGATAAGCGTGTCGCACTTTACGTTCGACTTAGCTCCGTCCGAGTTACGTCCGAATTGAGCAAGACCACGGTACGTTACTTTACCGCCATGTTTCGAGATCGACTTGGATACAATTGTAGATGTTGTATCTGGAGCCAAGTGAATCATCTTAGCACCCGCATCTTGGTGCTGACCTTTACCTGCTACAGCAATGGAAAGTACGGAGCCTTTTGCGCCGCGACCTTTCAAAATAACTGCAGGGTATTTCATTGTCAGCTTGGAGCCGATGTTACCATCAACCCACTCCATATTTGCGTTTTCTTCACATACAGCACGCTTTGTAACCAAGTTGTAAATGTTTGGTGCCCAGTTCTGAATCGTCGTGTAGCGAACGCGAGCGTTCTTCTTCACGATGATTTCAACAACTGCAGAGTGAAGAGAGTTTGTGCTGTAAACAGGAGCTGTACAGCCTTCTACGTAATGCACGAAGCTATCTTCGTCCGCAATGATAAGCGTACGCTCGAACTGACCCATATTCTCGGAGTTGATACGGAAGTAAGCTTGCAAAGGAATTTCACACTTCACGCCTTTAGGCACGTAGATGAAACTTCCTCCGGACCATACCGCACTGTTCAATGCAGAGAATTTGTTGTCTGCGATTGGAACAACGGTAGCAAAGTACTCTTTGAAAATTTCAGGATGCTCACGAAGCGCAGTGTCCGTATCTGTAAAGATAACACCCTGATCTTCAAGCTCCTTTTGCATGCTGTGGTAAACAACCTCAGATTCGTACTGTGCAGATACACCTGCAAGGAACTTCTGTTCCGCTTCAGGAATACCAAGCTTGTCAAACGTCTCTTTGATCTCCGCAGGAACTTCTTCCCACGTCTTACCTTGTTTCTCAGAAGGACGAACATAGTATTGGATATCGTTGAAGTCCAACCCATCCAATTCTCCGCCCCAACGAGGAGTTTCCATTTTCTCAAACTGCTTCAAAGACTTCATACGGAAGTCCAGCATCCATTGCGGCTCGTTCTTGATGCGCGAAATTTCTGCTACGATTTCAGGTGTTAAGCCTTTACCCGATTGAAAAATCGCTTGGTGATTATCTCGGAAGCCATATTTGTACTCTTCCATTTCCGGCATTGATTTAGCCATCACCGTATACCTCCTTCAGTAATGTCACCTGAACCTTATCGGTTCAACTGACTTCGATCTATGATTCAATACCTTTTCGCAATGCGTTCCACGCAAGTGTTGCGCATTTGATTCGAGCTGGGAATTTCGATACTCCCGATAGAGCTTCAATATCCTCTGCGTCGTCCTCAAAGGTAACCTCTTCACCTTTTACCATGGCAGAGAATTTATCAGCCATCTCCAGTGCCTCTTCAAATGTCTTACCTTTGACAGCCTGAGTCATCATCGATGCACTTGACATACTGATCGAACATCCTTCTCCCGTAAAACGAGCGTCTTGTACGATACCGTCTTCTACCTTAAGCTGCAAAGAAATACGGTCTCCACAAGTCGGGTTGTTCAAATCGATCGTCACCGCATCGCCTTCAAACAAACCACGATTGCGCGGTTGTTTGTAGTGATCCATGATGACGCGGCGGTATAGATCATCCAATTGCATCGCTAAAATACTCCTTCGTCTCCAGCAATCCTTTAACGAGCTGGTCAATGTCTTCCTCTGTGTTGTACAAGTAGAAGCTGGCACGTGCGGTTGAGCTCACCTTGAGCCAGCGCATTAACGGCTGACAGCAGTGATGACCTGCACGAATCGCAATTCCTTTTGCATCAAGAACCGTTGCCAAATCATGCGGATGAACTTCATCAAGATTAAAAGTAATAAGACCTACACGGTTTGTAGATGGACCGTAGATCGTAATTCCTCCAACCTCCGAGAGTTTATCATATGCAAGTGAAGCAAGCTTCTGCTCATGCTCATGAATCGCATCCATTCCAACTTCCTGCAAGAAATCAATCGCTGCACCTAAACCAATAGCACCTGCGATAATTGGCGTTCCGCCTTCGAAACGCGTAGGCGCATCTTTCCAAGTTGAATCGTAGAGATCAACAATGTCGATCATCTCACCACCGAATTCAATCGGTTCCATCTTGTTTAATATTGCCTTCTTGCCGTATAATACACCAATTCCAGTCGGGCCGCACATTTTATGTCCCGCAATCGCAAAGAAGTCACAGTCCAGATCTTGAACATCAATCTTCATATGCGGCGTACTTTGTGCTCCATCCACAACCATAACGGCGCCGTGTCGATGAGCAATAGCAGCAATCTCTTTAACCGGATTAATGACGCCAAGCACGTTGGAAGCATGCGTCATCGCAACGACTTTTGTACGTTCCGTAACGGTTGCTTCAACATCTGCAAGCGCAATCGTTCCATCCGGCTGCAGCGGAATATACTTCAACGTAGCTCCCGTTGCTTTTGCAGCCTGCTGCCAAGGAATTAGATTGGCGTGATGCTCCATTGGTGTTATGACAATCTCGTCACCCTCCCCACACACAGAACGTGCATAGGAAGAAGCAACTAGATTCAATGCCGTTGTCGCACCACGTGTAAATACGATTTCATCGGTGCTCTTCGCATTGATGAATCGTGCTACTTTTTCACGCGCACCTTCGTAAGCGTCCGTCGCACGTGAACCAAGAGTATGCACTCCACGATGTACGTTGGAATTATCCCACTCATAGTATTTACGTACTGCATCGATAACACTGCGCGGCTTCTGGGAAGATGCCGCACTGTCCAAATACACTAACGGATGCCCATTAACGTTCTGATGCAAAATGGGAAACTGCTCACGAAGTTCGCGTCCGATCATTGTCCTAACTTCCTTTCGATATAACGACGAAGCAATTTTTGCAATTCTTCGTTAGGAAGTTCTGTTACGACTGGATCCAAGAATCCGCGAATAATCAGCTTCTCAGCATCTTCACGCTTAATACCGCGAGACATCATGTAGAACACTTGCTCTTGGTTCACTTGTCCTGCAGAAGCAGCGTGACCCGCTGTTACATCATCTTCGTCGATAAGAAGGATCGGGTTCGCGTCTCCACGAGCTTTAGGGCTAAGCATAAGCACACGCTCAGTTTGCTCACCGTTCGCTTTTGTAGCGCCTTTTTCGATCTTCGTAATTCCGTTAATGATTGAGCTTGCTTGCTCACGCATAACCGCACGCGTAATCATTTGGGAATCCGAGCTCTTACCGAAATGTACAGCTTTCGTCGTGATGTTCAGCTTCTGTTCGCCGTTACCGACACAGATTATCTTTGCATCAGACGTGGAGCCGTTGCCTTTCAAGATGGAAGTCGTCTCGGAAACAGCATTACCATTATGCATTTCACCTACGACCCACTCAATGCGACCATCATTCTCTACGTGCGCACGACGGTAAGAAATATCAGCCGCTTGCGCTCCCATATGGTGAATAGACGCATAGTTCACTTGAGCTCCGCTCTTAACGAATACCTCAACAACGCCGTTAATAACAGATGGTTCGCTCATTTCAGCAGAGATGAAGTTGTCGACATAGTTCACGCGGCTGTTAGAGTCAGCTACGATCAATACATGCGGTGCAAACGTTGCAGATACATTGTCGTGACCGAACAATGCTTGCAATGGCACACTTACTTCTACATTTTTAGGCACGTACAAGAATACGCCGCCGTTCCACAATGCAGCATGGATAGCCGCAATACGGTGCTCATCATAAGCAACCGCTTGGAACAAATACTCTTTAACGAGCGCTTCGTGCTCGCGTACAGCTGTCTCAAGGTCTGTAAAGATAACGCCTTGCTGCTTCAAATCTTCTTGCAGCTGGCTGTATACAGCTCCTGAGTTATGTTGTACAACAACATTATTTAAATCCGCTACTTCGTCTTCAAATACTTCACGAATGAAAGCTGGAACGCCATTCCACGCTGTCACCGCATTTACGCTTGCTGGCGCACCGTATGCTTGAAGATTCCAACGGTCAATTTTTGTTTTTTCCACGATAGGCAGGTTTAGTTCTGCCGCTTTCTCCAACGCCTGCACACGAAGCTCAGCCAACCAGGCTGGTTCGTTCTTGCTGCGGGAGAGAGCTGCGACCGTCTCGCGGTCAACTGGTACGATCATTTCTGTACTCATCGGTCTATCGCTCCTCCTGTCCGTCATTGATTACGACTATTCGTCTTGTCCTACTGTCTCGTCTTCGATACCCAACTCTTCTTTGATCCAGTCGTAACCTTCTGCTTCTAGACGTTGAGCGAGTTCTGGTCCACCAGACTTCACGATGCGACCTTGCATCATAACGTGAACGTAGTCAGGTGTAATGTAGTTCAATAGACGCTGATAGTGCGTAATGATAAGGAAGCCGCGTTCTTCGCTGCGCATAGCGTTAACACCGTTAGCAACGATACGCAAAGCATCGATATCAAGACCGGAGTCGATCTCATCAAGTACGACAATTTTCGGATCCAATAGCATCATTTGAAGAATTTCGTTACGCTTCTTCTCACCACCGGAGAAGCCTTCGTTCAAGTAACGGTGAGCGAACTCTTGGTTCATCTCAAGTTCTTTCATTTTGCCTTCCATTTGACGGATGAACTTGATAAGGGAAATTTCATTGCCTTCACCGCGACGAGCATTGATAGCACTGCGCAAGAAGTCAGAGTTCGTTACACCAGCAATCTCACTTGGATACTGCATAGCAAGGAATAGACCTGCACGAGCACGCTCGTCTACTTCCATTTCAAGTACATCTTCGCCATCAAGTGTTACTTTACCATCTGTTACTTCATATTTCGGGTGGCCCATCAATGCAGAAGCCAATGTACTTTTACCAGTACCGTTTGGTCCCATGATTGCGTGCACTTCGCCGCCCTTCATTTCAAGGTTGATACCTTTCAAAATTTCTTTACCTTCAATGGTCGCCTTCAGACCATCAATGACAAATTGAGTCGCCATGTGTGTAGTACCTCCACTAATTGAGAGTAAGTGTTAATTTTATTAAAAATGAGTTGTTCACAATTATAGAAAAGCAAAATTTCTATAACATTTATCACATAGTACTTATTATAAAGTGATTCTCAGTGATTCTCAATATGATTTTATAGGTTTAAGTCATGTATTTCAACTTTTCCAGCAAGCTTTCGCGAATTGAACAAATAAGTAGCACGAGTTCTCCATTTCCGCCACACTTTTACCACAAACAGCACTATACAAGCTAAACCGTCATGTAACTATAACATATACCGCCAGCAGTTGCTTGCTAACAACCCTTTCTTTTCGACCTATTTCTTACTTTCGCTCCTCTTCTCATCCTAATGCACTCTTGAAAAAATACCACATCCTGCCACCGCACTCACTACTACAACTAAAGAGCCGTCTAGTCAGCAATGTAAAAACAAAAAACTCCCTCATCACATAACGAATGGGGAGCTTCAAGTCATTGCTATTTTACACCTCTGTAAATAACTCGATTGTTGCGACTTTTGGGGGCACGGTCATTATTTGGATATATGGCTTTCAAATTTTGAATATGTGCAGCAGTTAACGTAATTGGGTTTTTAAACACATACCAGTTTACCCCTTCACAATAATCTGGTGTGGTTAAAGATCCATTATAGTGATAGTACGCGCCAGATGGGATTAAAAGGTTCAAATTTATAACATCATCAAGAAGATAGGAAGTATGAGGAACTGTCGGGAGATTATTGAATATTTCTGCTAGTTCACCGCTAGATTGCCCTGCTTTAATAAATACTGCAACAACAACGACGCCTCTAACTTTATTCGGGTTAGTAGGGTCTTTAGCTTCTTTGTGAACAAAGTGAATTTCAAGTGGATATTCTATTGCCGTCAAGTTTTGAACTTTTAGATGATGCTCCGCATTAGAGTGAAAGTGGAACTGCTCCAAAAAATAATCTACATGATTCACAGTAACCTTTCCACCAGAAAGAGGGTCATTCTGATTCTCTGAAATTTCAATTTCACCCCCAGTATTTTCAACTACTGGAGAATAAGCAGGGTAATAAAATGAAACTTGTTTCGTTGCAGGGAGCGTAGTAAAAGCTGGCTCAATTATAATTGGCGACTGGACTTGATTAGTAGGAGGTGTGGAACAAGGGGTTGCAGCAGTCGTTCCCTCAGCGGATGCTCCCATTGTAGGCAATAAAATAGTTATCGATAATCCGATGGCTACCAAATATGCCTTAATCCTGCTTCCTTTCATGACATCATCCCTTTCCTAAGTAAGATGATCAAGCTTATTTTCCAATATTGTTTTGTTGCCATCCTATAGGTATGAACATTTTATAATTGATATGTTATGTAATTCCCAAAAAGCAACAACGAAAAGCGCACCCTTCGCAAGGATGCGCTCGCTATATACTCACATATATCAAATCAGCGTTGAATGGTGAGCAATCATTGGATCAGTCGTCAAAACTATCCCAAATATGCTTCAAACATCCATACATGCTTCTCGAAATCAGCTTTCATGCCAAGGAATACGTCCCCAGTAGCCTCATCGTTTGCTTCTTCTGCTGCTTCCATAGCTTGCTCAAACTCGGAAACGAGCTGCTTCAAGTCCGCCACAAGTTGCTTCACCATTTGCTCTGCATTCTCATTGCCTGTAGACTCTTTCAGCGTCGTGTGCTCCAAGTATTGTTTCAATGTAGAGTGTGGTTTGCCACCAATCGTAAGCAAGCGTTCTGCTACATCATCCATTTTCAATGTGATTTCATTATAAAGCTCTTCAAATTTCTCATGTAGTTGGAAGAACATTGGCCCTTTAACGAACCAGTGATAGCTGTGAAGCTTTACATAAAGAACATTAAGATTCGCTACTTGTTGATTTAAAAGAGTTTTGATGTCTTGTTGTACAGCTACGTTTGTCATGATTGTTACCTCCGCTAATTGAACTTATTTTTAAGTTATAATTATTCTAATATAGAAATAAAACTAATTCAATAACTTTTTTCTTAATTTAACTTGTAAAATGTTCCTGTCTATTGCTACCATGTATATTGTTACATTCCTACGCCTTCTCCACACATTTACCCACCTACAATTACAATGAAACATTTTTTAAAATATAGTATTCCCATCGGAAATAAAATCCTATATACTATTCCGAAAGCGTGTTTACAAGAAATACCTTTATTCACCGTGTATGATTATAGCTCAGGAGGTGCCGCATAGCCTATGACGGAAAACACATCTGCTTATCATCCGCTTACCGTCGACGAAGCGATTAACGTGGCTAGGTCTGTTACAAATGTATTTTATCCAACTGATGATTTGATATGTGATGAAATTGGTGACGGAAACTTGAATCTTGTGTTTCGTGTACGACTCGCTCATTCAGAGTCTGCTTCCCATACACCAAGTCTTATTGTGAAACAGGCACTGCCTTATGCCAAAGTTGTAGGCGAATCTTGGCCACTGACATTAGAACGCGCACGTATCGAAAGCGATGCCCTTCTGTTCCAAGGCAAGCTCGTGCCACAGCTTGTACCCCATGTTCATTTATATGATGAAAAAATGTCCATGACGGTTATGGAAGATTTAAGTGATCATGTCATTATGCGCAAAGGGTTAATCGAAGGAAATCGTTATCCTTTATTTGCCGATCATATATCGGAGTTTTTAGCCCATACTCTTTTCTTCTCATCTGATCTAGGCATGAACCAACAAGAGAAGAAATGGCAGGTGCAGCGCTTTATTAATCCTGAGCTATGTAAAATAACAGAAGATCTTATTTTTGATGATCCGTATACAGATTCACCTAACAATAATATCGATGAACAACTGCTCGCTGATCATGCCAAACTTTGTTCTGATCATAAACTTCACCTTGAAGTTGCATTACTTCGTCAAAAGTTCCTTACGAGTGCACAGGCTTTGCTGCATGGCGATCTTCATACAGGAAGCATTTTCATCACACCGGATTCGACGAAGGTTATCGACCCAGAGTTCGCCTACTATGGACCTATCGGCTTCGATATCGGTGCTATCTTTGCTAATTTGCTGCTTAATGCAGCAGGTCATGAGCATTGGAGCCAAGATGATAAGACACGTGAAGAACATCGTAATCATTTGTTATCAACCATCTGTGAAATATGGAATCGATTCGACGAGAAATTCCGCAGCTTGTGGAATGAACATGGCGTTGATCGTATATCTCGCACTAAGGGCTATCAAGATTTATACATGGAACAAATTTTGCAAGATACCATTGGATACACCGGAAGCAAAATGATCCGTCGCATCGTCGGGCTTGCTCATGTAGCTGATGTTGGATCCATTCCTGATTCAGCAGCCAAGCTGCGTGCTCAGCGAATCGCTCTGCAACTTGGTACTGCACTCGTTAAGTCCAATCGCCGTATTCGTTCAATTGAAGAGATGTTTACAATATGTGAACATGCTTATAAAGGAGTCTATACATCATGACAAACCCTACTAGCATGACTGCATCACAGGAACAATCATTACATGTAGGATCAAGTGAGAAATTAGAACGTAATCCTGGAGAACAGCTGCAGTCTGTGCGCTGGTCCGAGGACTATGTGCTTGAACTTCTCGACCAAAGAGCATTGCCAAACCAAATTACATTCCTTCGTCTTAATGATGTTCAAGAAGTATGGCAAGCGATCTATGATATGGTTGTCCGCGGAGCACCGGCTATTGGAATTACTGCCGCATATGGCGTCATACTTGGAATTCGCAATGACCAAATCGATCAAGTTGAGGAGTGGCTGCGCCAAGTGGAGCAGCATGCTGCATATTTGGCAACATCCCGCCCTACTGCTGTTAACTTGTTCTGGGCCCTTGATCGCATGACTGCTCGTGCTCATGAATTAGCCAGTACAGAAATAGAAATTCCGCTTGAACAGCTGAATGAACAACTGTTGCAAGAAGCACTCGCGATTCACCAAGAAGATGAAGAAATATGCCGGCAGATCGGCGAGCATGCACTTACTTTGTTTAACGATGGCATGGGTATTCTCACGCACTGCAATGCAGGCGGATTAGCTACTGCCAAATACGGTACTGCACTTGCACCTATTTATTTAGCAAAGGAACGCGGCATTTCACTTAAAGTATTTGCAGATGAAACAAGGCCCGTCCTGCAAGGCGCAAGACTAACGGCATTTGAACTGCAGCAGGCAGGCGTTGATGTCACATTAATTTGTGACAATATGGCTGCTATGGTTATGCAAAAAGGCTGGGTACAAGCCGTTATCGTTGGAACGGATCGCGTTGCTGCCAATGGTGATGTAGCCAACAAAATAGGGACATATGGCCTAGCTGTATTGGCCAAAGCTCATAACATACCTTTCTATGTCGCTTGTCCTATCTCTACCATTGATTTGAATACACCTTCAGGGGACCTTATTCCTATAGAAGAACGTCATGAGAAAGAAATAACGGAAGCGTTTGGGAAGCGAACTGCACCTGAAGACATTAAGGTGTTTAATCCTGCTTTTGACGTTACGCCGAATGAGCTGGTTACGGCGATTATTACAGAGCGCGGAATTCTAAAGCCTCCTTATCATATTTCCTTAAAAGAAGTTATCGGATAGAAGCGGTTACAAGAGCATTATCTATGAAGAAGAGCGGACTAACTCCTTGGCCCGCTCTTTTTATTTTGTCACCCATACCTTTTCATGCAACATAAGTAAGTCCTAAGACATAAGGAGCATTGCTTCTTTTCCCGCCATTCCAACCTTTACTCCCACACTGGCAGCTTCATCGGTTATCGATTCCAACGGAGCTTCCCAAAGCTGTTCAAGCGTCTTTACTCCTACTGCACGCCCTGCTAGTATACGGCGCTCCTTTAATTTCTCATTAAGCAAGCCTACATCAAGTGCTCCACACATAATATATCCTCGATCAGACGTTATAACTAACAACGTTGTTTTAGGCAGCAGCACCTCTATTCCGATAAATGTCTTGCCCTGTTCTGTTATAGGTACAATATGAACCACGAGCAGCAACCTCCCTTTCAAACCGCTATCCAGCAGCATTTATGCGGTCATCACAACATATGCAGGAACCCAATATATGTTGAAAAGGAAGCTTTGCAACTCGATTGATTTGTAAAAACCACTATTTTTTAGACAAAAACCATAATATAATAAGATCGATCAAGCTATTCACCACTGTAAGGAGAACTAGGAACAATGACTCAGTTGAAGAAGGCACAACATTCGGTTTACAAATTTTCAATCGACATCTTAATACAGGGACCTTCTAACGCTGCCGCTATGGAGAAGCTTCTCCACTTGCTGAACCGTGATGCTGACGTATTGGATATGAAGATCCAGTCAGGGGCAGATATCGGCTCACTACTAGACTTGATGGAGTTGATGCAACAGCACAACCTTGCAGCTCCCCCGTTTGGAAGCAGCAGCACTGGGCAGAAGTTGTTCAAACCAACCCCACATTCTAATGCTTTCGAGAAGCAAGGTATTGAAGGTAATAAGAAAAAAACATCACCAACAACGGAACAGGCTCCATCGCAACAACAAGAACAACCATCACCACCTAGCTTAATGGAACAAATAAATGATCATATCAAGAAGCAGCGACTCATTCGCTTGCATATTAACAAAGGCCACGGCGTAAAGCTCAGTATTCCCTGTAGAATTTTGAATTTCGATCCTGATTCACAATTAATGAACGTTTACCATGTAGACGAAAAACAAGTGTATGCTTACTACATAAATGAAATCGAAGAAATGATAATATAGCTGAATGATAGCTAAAAAGCCGCCTCCTTTATTCAAGGAAGACGGCTTTTTGTTTCACTTCGCCTTATGAAGCCAATTGATCTTGCAGCATCACTTCAATTTCTGGAACGGGTATAGGAGGACTAAAGTAATAGCCTTGAATTTCGTCACAGGCATGCTCCTGCAAAAACCGAAGCTGTCCTGTATTCTCCACTCCCTCAGCAATGACATGAATATTCATAGTGTGGCCCAGCGCTATAATAGCAGATACAATTGCAGCATCATTTGGATCATGCTCCAAATCACGTACAAAGGAACGATCAATCTTAAGACGATGTATTGGGAAATTTTTAAGATAATGAAGCGAGCTGTACCCGGTTCCGAAATCATCAATGCTAATGGAAACTCCCATTTGCTTTAACTGTGACAATACTTTGGAGGCACGATTCACGTCCAATGTCATCGTTTCCGTAATCTCCAGCTCTAAATACTGTGGGGGAAGTCCTGTTCGTCGCAATACTTCCTGAACAACTTCCATTAAGTTCTTCTGCTCGAACTGACGAACTGATAAATTCACCGATACCGGTATCGGTGGAAGACCTGCGTCTTGCCATCTCTTATTTTGGAAACACGCCTGTTCCAATACCCATTCACCTAATGTAACGATGAAGCCGCTCTCTTCAGCTAATGGGATAAACTCACTAGGAGGTATTCTGCCCTTTTGCGGATGATTCCAACGAATAAGTGCTTCCATACCGATAATTCGTTCTGTGTTCATCTCAACTTGCGGCTGATAATAAAGCTCATACTCATTGTTCAGCAGCGCGTTGCGCATTTCATGCTCCAGCGTCAGCCTTTCAAGCGAAACTACATTCATTTCAGGTGTATAGAACAAATAGCTATTTTTCCCCTGCTCTTTAACCTCTGACATTGCGGAAACGGCCTTCTTAACCAGAGAAGCCGCATCTTCTTGATGGATGTTGCCGCCGTCTTCACTATAAATGGTAACACCTATACTCATCGCAACGTGAACAGGTATATCTCTTAACAAAAATGGTTCGTCCATCATACGAAGCAACTGTCGTGCTTGCTCCGCCACATGTTGATCCGATTTGACCGAAGTCAGAACACAGGCGAACTCGTCGCCTTCCATTCTTGCCAGTACATCATGCGGATTCATTTTGCGCAGCAATCGTTCAGCAATCTGCAAAAGCAACATATCACCGAAGTCTGGGCCGAATGTATCGTTTATTCGCTTGAATCGATCGATATCCATATAAAGCACCGAGATATAAATGGGTTCGTCCTTTTCTTTCGCTATTCGCAACAAATCATTAATATGCTGCATAAGCTTTCGGCGATTCGGAAGGCCCGTCATATCATCATAATAGGACATATAGTGAATTTCCTCTGCCATATGCCTCTTTGCATAATGATCTTGAATATAAATGACACAACCCGCTTCTTGCTCTTGAGAAAAGTCAAGCGGCTGGTGAATATGAACAAGCCAATCTTGAGGGTAACCTTCGTAATGCAGTCCTTTGACCTCAATCGTCACATTGTGCTTATCCGTAAGCACTTGCCCAACCTTCTCCCTAAAACAAGGCAAATAAGTCGGATCAATAATTCCTTCATCGGTCAAAGGTTGATGCTCTTTAATACCTATCAAATCTCGGAAGGCTCGATTGGTAGCCACAATATGTCCTTTCGGAGACATATATAACGCAGGTAAGGGCAAATTCTCGTTTACAAGCTTCCAGCGATTGTTCGCTTGAGAAGCAGTCTGGTCGCCGAACGCGAACTCATTGCCAACATCAGTTGACGCAAGCGCTTGCTGCTCTACATGATGGGCACGGTAGTAACGACTAACTACAAAAACATTGATCAACTGAGCTAGCATCAGCACACTTAGTACATAACGCATTGCCTCATTAGAAATGAACCAAATCGCTGCACACAAAATAAAAATAGCAGCGTTTATTCCAACTACCCATTGAATCATGTTAGCAAGAGTCGCACTCCGTTGCGATTGCTGTCGATGTTGTCCATCCCTGGATATCACTCTCATCTCGTCCTCTCCGGCTCCATGTAACGTATCTATGAAGAACGTCTCGCAGCTAGAGCAAGCATAAGCCACCCAGCAATAAATGCGATCCCGCCAATCGGAGTAATAGCTCCTAGCACTTTTATACCTGTGAAGCACAATACATAAAGGCTTCCCGAGAAGATTACGATGCCCAGTGTTATGAATCTCGCTGACCAGAGCACCTTGGTTCTGTTGCTTTCAGGCAGCCGCTCGCTAAGCAAAGCAATAATAAGAAGAGCAAGCGCATGAAAAATATGATATTGCACAGCTGTTTCGTAGGTGGCTAATCGATCAGGTGTTAACATGTCTTTCATCACATGAGCACCAAACGCACCAAGACCAACTGCGAGGGCAGCGGCGATGCTGCCTATCTTTATGTAGCGGTTTAACATGTTGCCAGCTCCTTTAGTTCTGTCGGCAATATTTACTAGAACAATCCCTTATTTATTTTATATGAACTGAAGTGCTTTTTCCATAACTTATTCTAAGTATGAGCATTGTTTCACATATTAGAAACACAATTAGAGAGGCACTACTGCGCTACCTCTCTTCGAATTACAGGAATAACGTCTACATAACATGATACACGCGCTCGGGCCGTCCTACTGTTCCATACACCACATCGGCTCGAAGTGAGCCCTGGGTAACTAAATATTCCAAATAACGACGCGCAGTCGAACGGCTAATGCCTACCACTCTTCCCAGTTTTTCCGCCGATATGCCTTGTCCTGCATATTGCAAATGTTCCATAATCTTGTCCAGCGTTAGTTTGTCAATTCCTTTCGGATAGTATGGTTCCTTCATTTTCTCAGAGCGTCCTCTTAGTAATGCATCCACTTGCTGTTGGCTCACCGCTGTCATTTGGGAACTAAGCTGTTCCATCTCATGGTGAAAATGTTTGTACTTCTCTAATGTTTCCAACATCCGATCGTAAATAACGGGTTTGATAATAAAGTCAAATACACCACTTTGAATCGCTTCTCTAATCGACTTCAAATCTTTAGCCGCTGTTATCATAATGACATCCACGTACGGATAGTTTTGTTTCATAAACCGAAGCAGTTCTAAGCCGTTCATATCGGGAAAGAAAATATCAAGCAGCACAAGGTCTGGATCTAAAATATGAAGCTGTTCTTTTGCTTGTACCTCGTCAGTAGCAATTCCGACAACACTGTAGTCAGGCACCTTCTCTACTAGTCGACGATTGATTTCTGCAATGCGCACATCATCTTCAACGATTAGTACTCGAATCATCGTGATCCCCCTCGCTTTCCCCCATTGAGCTTTCCTTTGGAATGATAACAACAAATACCGCTCCTGAACCTTCTTCACGAGCATGATAGTGAATCATACCACCCAATTGTTCTACAGCCTGTTTGACAAGACTTAGACCGAAACCACGATGCTCACCGACTTTTGTCGTAAACCCGAGATTGAAAATATTATCTCCATACGCAGTTGGTATGCCATTACCAGAGTCCTCAACTTCAATCATCAATTCATTGCCCGTGTCTGACAAAAAGATTCGGATTAACCGCTCTTGCTCCATTTGATGAACAGCTTCCAACGCATTATCTATCAAATTGCCGATTATCGTTACAAGCTTATTCCGATCAACATGCTCCGGCACGTTCTGAAAACTGCTCGCAGCATCCACTTGCAGCTCGACATTCACCTCATGCGCTCGATTGAACTTACCAATAAGAAGGCCCGCCACGATAGGATCAGGAATTTCCTCCATCATAAAATGCATAAAATTCTGGTGCATATTCGACTCTTTTGCAATTAAATCCAGTGCTTCTGAATAGGATTCTAATTGAATGAGGCCAGCTATTAAATGAAGCTTATTCGAAAACTCATGTGTCTGTGAACGCAATCCATCTGCGTAATTGCGAAGCTGAAACAACTGCTCGGTTAGTATAAACATATCTGACTTGTTGCGGAAGCTCGAAACTGCACCAATAACTTGATTGCGGCTATTAAAAATAGGCACTCGACTCGCTACCAGATTCCGATCTCCAATCGTGAACTCCACATCATACTGAGAGTTTTTCGACTCAATCACTTCCATTAATGTTGTCTGAGGAAATAAAGTTGTGATCGGAACTCCTGTCATATCCTGTGGCTGCAATCCCATTAGTTCAAAAGCCGCAGGGTTCATCGTCGAAATATCCCCTTTTTCATTAATAGCAATAATACCTTCACGAATCGATTCTAGCAGTGTTTTTTTCTCTTGATAAAGTCGTCCTATCTCTACAGGCTCCAAACCATGAATCGATTTTTTCACATTTTTCGTAATGATCACTGCGCCGCCCACACCAAGCAGTATAGCAAGTGCCGCCAATCCAGAGATCGCTAGCTGATAAGGAAGAACTTCTTCTTTAATATCCTTTTTCAAAAAACCGACGGAAACGACGCCAATAATGCGGTTATTATGATCAAATATCGGCGCCTTACCTCTCAATGAAGCTCCAAGACTGCCTATAGCCTCAGATACGATAGCTTCCCCACGAAAAACAGCGTCATTGTCTCCACCTACCATTGGCTTACCGATGCGATCTGCTACCGGATGGGCTACTCGTATCCCATTTTCATCACCAACAACAATGAACTCTGCTTCTGTCTGCAGCCGAATTTGCTCTACTAGAGGCAAAATAATAGCAGTTGGGTTGTCTTTCTGAAATGCCTGTTTTACCTGATCCATATTCGCAATCACTTTTGCCAATCGAAGCGCCTCTTCTCCTGCCTGCGACTTCATTGTTGACATCCACATCGCTTGAAATGTCCATGACAGCCCAATAATAACAATAGATAATAAGGTACAAATAAGAAGCATTAACTTCGTTTGCAGCCTCATGGATTCCCCTCCTAATCGAACATAGACGTTGATTTTCTCTATATATGAACTATCGCGGTAGAACAGTAAAATCAAAAGATCACAGCATCTATAGTAAGCGCTTTCTGAAGACGGAACAATTTATTCGCCATCTGCGCTGCTCCAGTTATGCACGATTCGAGCTATTCCAACACCTGCATGACACTAGATTCCCATCCATCGAATAAAAGTCTTTTGTATATGAACAACCTGACAATTTTCTAGTTTTTTCTACTATATCATCTGTGAAAGTTTTGTGAATACCAACAACTTTGTGAACTTTATGAACAAAATGAATTTAAAATGCAGAATGCTTATTATGAACGGATACTATCTCAATATTAGATCGTTTGGTAATATTATCATTGTAAGCGTTATCATTATGCTTTAGGGGGATGAACTTATGAAAAAACAATTTAAGTGGCAATTCGCTCTACTAGCCTTAATAACTGCATTGACTTTGAGCGCATGTAGCACTGGTGGACAAAGTGCGAAATATCCTGACAAAGCTGTTGCTGTCGTTGCACCTTCAGGCGCAGGCGGCGGTTGGGATAAAACAGCACGCTCCATCACAAAGATCTTAACGGAAACGAAACTCGTATCTAGCTCACTGATTGTAGAAAATAAGCCAGGCGGTGGCGGCGTTGTATTCCTTGGCGAATATGTCTCCAAAGATGCTAACGACATGCACAAATTATTCGTCAACTCACCTCCTATTCTTATAAATAACTGGAAGAGCGAAGGAAAAAGCCCATACGGCTTCCGTGATGTTCAACCACTTGCACAGCTGACAACTGACTTTGGTGCAATTGTCGTTTCAGCAGACTCAAAATATAACGACATCAACGAAGTAATCGCAGATATCAAAGCTGATCCTACTAAAGTAACTGTTGCTGGCGGCTCTGCTCCTGGATCGATGGACCACTTGATCGCTGTACTTCCTGCTTACAAAGCAGGCGTTGATCCAAAAACAGTCAAATATGTTTCTTATGACGGTGGCGGCGAAGCAATGACAGCATTGCTAGGTAACAATGCTGACGTAATCGCTACAGATGCATCTTCTGTAGGTGAATTCCTTGAAGCAGGCAAAATTAAAGTACTTGCGATTACTGCCAATGAACGTCTTGGTGGCATTCTGAAAGATGTACCTACGCTCAAAGAAAAAGGCATTGATGCAGACTTCACAATCTGGCGCGGTGTATTCGGACCTAAGAAATTGAGTGCAGATCAATTGAAGTATTGGGATGATACATTCAAAGCTCTAAATGATAAAGAAGAATGGAAGAAAGAACTTGAAGCTAATGGTTGGCTTCCAGAGTACAAAAACTCTGCAGACTTCACAAAGTTCCTTGAAGAGCAAGAGGTTACTATTAAGCAGCTACTGACAGCTCTTGGCATGGCAAATGCTTAATCTATCTTATTATGAATAGGGGTTTGACATCATGATGAAGCGTTTTGACACATGGGCAGGCCTCGTCTTTCTTCTAATTGGTATTGCGTTTGTAGTAGGAAGTACGAAGCTAAGCACTTCTGCCTTTGGCAGCAACGTCGGTCCTGATATTTTCCCGATGGCACTTGGCAGCATTATGATACTACTCAGCGCAAGATTAATGTTCGAGACATTCAAAGCGCCTGTTGCTCCAAAGCAACAGGCGCACGTTGAATCTGCAGCTACCGTTGAAGAAGATGAGGCTACTATACCTTCCAAACCGAACTACAAAGGATTTTTCCTTATTTTCGGCGCAGCCTTTTTATATGCTTTCTTCTTAGAAGATATCGGTTATCCGATTGGAACGTTTTTATTCCTACTATTCGCCTTTCAAGTCATGGAACGTGGCAAGTGGCTCGTATCCACAATTATCGCCGCAGGTTTTTCCTTAGGTATTTATTATTTATTCGTGAAAATTTTGCAAGGAACTTTGCCGGGCTTCCCGTCATTTATTCCGTTGTAGGAGGTGCCGTCAACGATGAGCGTATTTGAACATTTAATGAATGGCTTTGCAACCAGCTTCTTATGGTATAACCTCTTATTTGCCTTCGTAGGTGTTATTATTGGAACTGCTGTCGGCGTTCTTCCTGGTATCGGACCGATGAGTGGCGTGGCCCTGCTAATTCCAGTTACGAGTTCCGTTACAAGCGGTATCGGCTTAGGCCCTGCTGAAGCAGCTACAAGTTCTATCATTTTGCTTGCTGGTGTTTACTACGGAGCCATGTATGGCGGCTCAACAACGTCTATTCTCTTAAATACCCCTGGGGAATCATCATCCGTCGTTACCGCATTAGACGGTTATCAGATGGCAAAGAAAGGACGCGCAGGAGCTGCACTTTCTATCGCTGCAATCGGTTCTTTTGTGGCAGGCCTCGTTTCCTTGATCGGATTAGTATTCCTTGCAGAGCCTTTGTCCAATGTAGCATTATCATTTGGCCCTGCTGAATATTTCTCTCTTATGCTGCTTGGTTTATGTGCAGTAAGCGGCTTGGCAGGAAAGTCTATGACGAAAGCACTTATTATGACGGTATTCGGACTATTGCTTGCAACAATCGGTATGGACAATGTTTCAGGTGTTGCTCGATTTACGTTTGATAACCCTATTTTATATGCAGGACTAGAGTTCCTGACAATCGCTGTAGGTATGTTCGCCTTGGGCGAAGTATTCAAAACGATTATCGACAATGACAAATCAAATGGGAAAATTGCGAAGATCGGGCGCGTTATGCCAACGAAACAAGACCTTAAAGATAGTGCCGCTCCTATTACACGCGGTTCTTTACTTGGCTTCTTTATCGGTGTCCTGCCTGGCGCAGGTGCGACGCTTGCATCATTCTTCAGTTATATTACGGAGAAAAAAATTAGCAAAAATCCTGAAAAATTCGGTAAGGGCGCAATTGAAGGCGTTGCCGCTCCTGAATCTGCTAACAATGCATCATCAGGTGGTGCGATGATCCCACTTCTAACTCTTGGTATACCGGGATCAGGTACAACTGCCATTCTAATGGGCGCATTCATGATGTATAACATTCAGCCAGGCCCTTTGTTATTCGATAAGCACCCTGAAGTTGCTTGGGGCTTAATTGCCAGTATGTTTATCGGTAATGTGATGCTCTTAGTTTTGAACATGCCACTTGTTAAAGTGTTCGCAAAAATTATTGATACACCAACTCGATATTTATTACCAATAATTGTTGCAATTTCGATATTTGGAGTATACGCTGTACAAGTCAGCATATTTGATCTCATGGTATTATTAGGATGTGGTCTTCTAGGGTATATATTTACTAAGCATGACTACCCTATCGCTCCTCTCGTACTAGCTCTAGTATTAGGTCCAATGATTGAGAACAACATGCGTCGTGCATTAACTGCATCAAACGGTGATTTTTCTATCTTTGTTACAAAACCATTGTCAGTCGTATTTTTAGTCTGCGCCCTCTTATGGATCGCTATTCCATTGATCTTGAAAATGAGAGGCAAAAAAGTTCTAGTAAACGAAGAAGGATAACAACTTGATAAAAAGTGGTGAAACTCATGGCAAACAAACCATTCAATGCTGGTTCAGGTAAAAGCTTTACCTTGCGTGTAGAAATGCTAAACGAAGAGACAAACTTTGTGGTCATTGCTTCAGCAATCTGTGAGCATGGCGGAGACGTTGTCGCTATCGATATGATTCAGACGAATGTTGAAAAAACGATCCGTGATATTACGGTTACAGTCCAAGACACCGTCCAAATCGATCGCATTTCCACTTCGATTAAAGCTTTGGCTGGCGTTCAACTGCTTCACATTTCAGATCGTACGTTCCTTATGCATCTTGGTGGCAAGATTGAAATGAAAGCGAAGCATCCTGTTCAGAACCGTGATGATTTATCCCGAGTCTATACGCCAGACGTAGCTAGAGTTTGTATGGCAATTCATGATGATCCACGCAAAGCTTTTACGCTTACGATGAAACGGAACACGGTAGCTGTTGTTTCTGACGGAACAGCTGTACTTGGCCTTGGTGACATCGGCCCGTATGGTGCAATGCCTGTTATGGAAGGTAAAGCCATGCTGTTCAAGCAATTCGGAGATGTGGATGCAGTTCCAATCTGTCTCGATACTCAAGACACAGAACAAATTATTCAAATCGTAAAATCTATCGCACCTGGATTTGGCGGCATTAACTTAGAGGATATTTCATCTCCTCGCTGCTTTGAGATTGAGGCTCGTTTGAAAGAAGAATTAGATATTCCCGTATTCCATGATGACCAGCATGGCACTGCTGTCGTCCTCTATGCGGGTTTAATAAACGCATTGAAATTAGTAAAGAAACGGATCGAAGATGTCAAGATCGTCGTAAACGGGATTGGAGCTGCCGGTGTCGCTTGCAGCAACATTTTGCTAAAAGCCGGCTGTAAAAATTTGATCGGTGTCGATATTGACGGAGCCATTGTGCGCACAAACACTTATGAACAGGATTCCTGGAACCAATTCGCTCAACGCACCAATCCGAACTTGGAGTCAGGCAGCCTAGCTGATGTCATCAAGGGAGCCGACGTATTTATCGGCCTTTCCCGAGGTGGACTTCTCAAACGTGAGCACGTTCTTACGATGGCAGAACGCCCTATCGTATTTGCGATGGCGAACCCTAATCCTGAAATTGCTCCTGAAGAAGCGGTTGATATTGTAGCTGTTCTGGCAACTGGGCGTTCTGATTATCCAAACCAAATTAACAATTTGCTCTGCTTCCCAGGTATTTTCCGCGGAGCACTGGATTGTCGCGCATCAACGATTAATGAAGAGATGAAGCTCGCGGCCGCTGAGGCAATTGCCGCGACAATTACGGATAAAGAGCGTAACTCTTCCTATATCATCCCAAGCGTATTTAACCCGACTGTCGTCGAGAACGTACGTAAACGCGTTATCGAAGCTGCGTTGGAGACAAAGGTAGCACGCCGTGTTCCTCGTGAGTATCGTGAGTAGTGATGATTGAATGAAGAAGGCATCAATCAGCTTGTCGTTTCGTTCAAAGAGATGATCATGTTTCCGATCGCTGTTGTCATCAATTGTTTCTTTTTTGAACTCTGCGGTTACAAATAAATGAAGCTGGCGACGAATGCGATTGCTCAACACGATTCAGCTCTTCGACATCCAAGCTGTTGTATGTATTCATTTTAAAGCATACTTTGGTCAAGCCCAAATCACCCCCCTGCTCCCCCCAGGAAACAGGGGGGTGATTATCGTTTTAGAACATCATATAACTACAGCAACATACTTTAGCTTCTTACCTCTATTCAGTATAGAACATATTGCAATTGCCCCTCTTTCCGTGTTAGTCTATGTTCATCACAGCACCATCTGTGCGTGTTAGATCGTACAGTTGAAAGGAAGATCGTAGCGATGACTGAATCCGAACAACCGAAGAAGACAAGCATGGCAAACGCTGCCAAAGCTTTGTTAGCGAAGAAGAAAGAACAGCAAGCCCAAGGAAATCAAGGATTCCATGGTGACCAGTCGACGAAGGCATTGAGAAGTCAAAACAACAAGAAGCCGAATAACCAACGCCGTCGTACTGGCGGATCCTAGGCTGCCGATTATTCAGAGCACGGCCTTTGTCCAGTCCGGACAAATAAGTCATGATGACTAGCAGCTTGCTTGGCAACAGCGTTACATTTGCATAAACACCGAAGAACCTTCATTACCACAACTTTGTGGAACAGAAGGTTCTTTTTTATTCTCATTTGTTCTATCACATATCCCCTTCGAACTTGAATATATTGAATACAATAGCGGTTGTGATTGTTCGAGGAGGTGTTTTCATGAAAGATTTATCATATATTGTGTCACGAGAAGACTGGTCGCTGCATCGGAAAGGGTATCAGGATCAAGACCGTCATCAGAAGAAAGTACGTGAAGCAATAAAGCAAAATATTCCCGATCTCGTCACTGAAGAGAACATCATCATGTCAGATGGCAAGCAAATTATTAAAGTGCCTATCCGAAGTCTTGATGAGTTCCGATTTGTATACAACTTCAATAAGAAGAAGCATGTTGGCCAAGGGAATGGCAAGAGTCGTGTCGGAGATGTTCTTGGTACCGACAGTCAGCAACAAGGCCCAGGAAAAGGCCGCAAAGCAGGCGATCAGCCCGGCTCCGACGTGGTAGAAGCTGAAATTAGCATTGCAGAACTGGAGCAACTGCTCTTCGAAGAACTCGAGCTTCCTAATCTAAAACAAAAAGACAAGGACCAACTGGAAATTACCGATATCCGCTTTAACGACATTCGCAAAAAAGGCATTATGTCCAATATCGATAAGAAGCGTACCATTCTAGAAAACATTCGCCGTAACGCTTTAAATGGTAACCCTGGCATTCATGGCATCAATCCTGATGATCTTCGATTCAAAACGTGGGAAGAGATTGTGAAACCTCAATCCAATGCTGTTATTATTGCCATGATGGATACTTCGGGATCGATGGGCAGCTTTGAAAAATATTGTGCCCGCAGCTTCTTCTTTTGGATGACAAGATTTCTACGCAAGCAGTATGAAAAAGTAGATATTGTATTTATCGCCCACCATACAGAAGCAAAGGAAGTATCCGAGGAAGACTTCTTTACACGAGGTGAAAGTGGAGGTACGATCTGTTCTTCTGTTTACATTAAGGCATTAGAAATCATTGAAAGCCGCTTCCCTCCATCCCTCTACAATATTTATCCGTTCCATTTCTCAGATGGAGATAACTTAACAAGTGATAATGAGCGTTGTGTAAAATTAATTCGCCAACTGCTGAGCGTGTCCAATATGTTCGGTTACGGAGAAGTTAATCAATACAATCGCAGCAGTACCCTGATGTCTGCCTATCGCAACATTGACCTGCCTAACTTCATGTATTATGTCATTAAGGAAAAAACCGAAGTATATAAAGCCCTAAAGCATTTCTTCAAAAAACAGCCAGCAAATGGGGTGTTCTTATGACTTCAGACGATTTGAAGCAGCTAGATTATGCAATTGCCGAAATTACGGAAATTGCCGCAGGGTTCGGCCTTGATTTCTATCCAATGCGGTATGAGATATGCCCTGCTGATATTATTTACACGTTCGGGGCTTACGGCATGCCTACTCGCTTCCATCATTGGAGCTTCGGAAAGACATTTCACAAAATGAAGATGCAATATGACTTTGGATTAAGCAAAATTTATGAATTGGTTATCAACTCCAATCCCTGTTACGCCTTCTTGCTGGAAGGAAATTCACTGATCCAGAACAAACTAATCGTCGCGCACGTATTAGCACACTGTGACTTTTTCAAAAACAACATCCGCTTCTCCACTTCTAATCGCAATATGGTGGAAAGTATGTCAGCAACCGCAGAGCGAGTATCTCAGTATGAACTGGAATACGGCGCACAAGCTGTTGAAAGCTTCATCGATGCAGTACTGGCGATTCAAGAACATGTTGACCCTCAAATCATTCGCCCACAGAAACTCGATAAGCAGCGATATATGGAGCTCAAAATACAGGAGATGAAAGAAGCGAAGCCTTCGAAGCTCAAAGGCTCTTACGATGATCTGTGGGATCTTGATTCTCCATTGAAAGACAGCAAGGATTCACCGCGCAAAGAGCATCAGAATCGAACGTTCCCACCCGAACCGGAGAAAGATGTTGTATGGTTCATTCAAGAGTTCTCCACAGAGCTAGAAGACTGGCAGCGTGACATTATGTCAATGCTGCGTGATGAAATGCTGTATTTCTGGCCGCAAATGGAGACAAAAATAATGAATGAGGGCTGGGCATCCTACTGGCATCAGCGGATTGTTCGGGAGCTCGATCTTACGACAGAAGAATCATTCGAATATGCAAAGCTGAACGCATCTGTCGTACAACCATCGAAGAACAGCTTAAACCCCTACTATCTGGGGCTGAAAATATTTGAAGATATTGAGAAACGCTGGGATAAGCCGACAAAGGAAGAAAAAGAACGGCTCGGAAGAAAGGATGGGCAAGGACGCGCTAAAATATTCGAAGTACGGGAACTGGATTCCGATACATCCTTTATCCGCAATTATTTAACGAAAAAGCTCACAGATGATCTTGATCTATACGTTTTTGAGAAAAAGGGGATCGAGTGGAAAATTACAGATAAAGCTTGGGAAAATGTGCGGGATCAGCTTGTATATAGCCGTGTTAATGGAGGTTTCCCTTACCTCGTTGTGAAAGATGGGGATTACCAGCGAAGTGGAGAGTTATACGTAACACATCAATACGAAGGGGTTGAACTTGATCTCAAATATGTCGAGCGAACACTCCCTTACCTATTCACGTTATGGGGGAAATCAGTTCACTTGGAAACGAAGGTCGAAGAAAAAGGTGTTCTCTTCACTTATGACGGGAAAAAAGTTTCACGTAAGTTCATTGGCTAAGCACATCCGAATATGACAACGAATAACGAGCATCCCTCCCCGACTATACATAAGGGACGAGATGCTCGTTGTATATATCCAGCATAGAATAAATCATTCCTCGCATTAACTTGCCAACTAAACAGAAATTTTGTTGCCTATACGCTTGTTCATTGATCCACGCGCAGCCACTTCTTCTTGCAAGACACGAGCCCATTGCTTCGCCTCTTCATCTGTTAGCAAATCATAGGTGTGCCATACAACTTGATCCCCATTTTTAAGCTTAAATACATAATGAGTGAAGATCGGTTGAAACAAAATACCAATTCGGGTATAAACGACCGTAAAATGTTCAATATTGGACCATGGCACCAAATCACCATTCTCCTTATATATTCCCGATTCATCATAAACAAATAGCTGGGATTGCTTCCGCACCGTCGCACGCAATGTGACCGAAAACAATCGGCCGAAATAAACAAGTCCCATGACAGACAATGCTGCAGAACCTAATTTCCACATTGCATCAGGAATTTTAACAACTGCTGCGTAAGCCAGCGCAATACTCCCAATAATAAATAAAAGTGAAATCATCATCTTCCTCATAACGGTCATACGATTGTAAACGATAGTAATCATGATGGCCTCCTGCTTAGAGTACGTATATGATTATGTACAACACTGAATGAAAATAGACCTAATATCATAGTATGATTATGTTAGATGGAATGCAATATATTACATCTCAGCCTTATGAAACCTATCCCTTCACTCACAATCATATGTTACAATCAGGGATGCAAGCTTATATGGAAGAAGGGGAGCAGCATGATTGCCATCATTTATGACTTGGAAATGACAGTTACACGCCGCAAAGGTCAAATATCCGAAATTATCGAAATCGGCGCCGTTAAACTAACGCATTCCGAAGGTAAAGCGGTTATCCTCGATACATTCCAAACCTTTGTCAAGCCTACTCTGACTTCCCGAATTACCGAGGATACAACCTCATTTACAGGGATCAGCCAGCAAGATATTATTCTTGCTGATGAATTGCCAGCAGCGCTTGAGCGCTTCGTTGCCTGGATCGGTATCGAAGAATATGCCTTGTGTTCATGGGGCCGTGATGACAAAATACAATTTACTAAGGAATGTAGACTTAAGAAAATACCTTTGCGTTGGCTTAAAAACTACACAGATGTGCAGCAGCAAATATCATCCTTAATGGGACGACCAAACAAACAGCAAATAGGCTTGAAAACCGCACTTGAAGAGTTGAATCTTCCTTTCGTCGGCTCTCATCATCGTGCGCTTGACGATGCATACAATACGGCATTACTATATATCAACTTTGCGGATAAAATATCACTCCATCAAAATAGAACGACAGACCATGCGGCGTATGAGAGTGAAATATACTACAAAGATCCATCTAATGATGATGAAGATTCACTTGCAAACAATCCGTTTGCGGCACTACAACGATTGAAGAACGATACGGAGTAAATATGAATAAAGCAATATACTAAATACCCGCCCTTCTAATCAGGCGGGTATTTAGTATGCACTTACTATACGATATTGAAGTCCTCAGGATCTGGACCAACACGTTTATCTTGATTTAGCTGGTCAATAATCAACATCTCATCAGCCGTCAATTCAAAATCGAACACATTGAAGTTCTCACGGATACGGGATGCTGTTACAGACTTAGGAATAACGATATTCCCTTTTTGTAAATGCCAGCGAATAACAACTTGAGCACCTGTCTTACCGTGGTTAGCAGCGATCGCCATCACAGCGCGGTCCTCTAGAATTTCTCCACCTTGCATAAGCGGGCTCCATGCTTCAAGCACGATGTTATGCTGGTTGCAGAATTGTCTCAAATCATTTTGAGCTAAACGCGGATGACATTCCACTTGGTTTACCGTAGGCTTGATCGAACAATGCTCCATCAAACGCTCCAAGTGATGGATATGGAAGTTAGACACACCAATTGCACGTACACGTCCTTCTTCAGCCAGTTTCTCCAATGCTTTGTATGTTTCAATATACAAGTCACGCTCTGGCGTAGGCCAATGCACGAGATATAGATCAACATAATCTGTACCAAGCTTGTTTAAGCTATCATCAAATGCTTTCAAAGTAGCTTCATAGCCTTGGTCGGCGTTCCAAACCTTTGTCGTTAAGAAGATATCTTCACGGGCTACGCCTGACTCCTTCATCGCTTTACCGACACCTGTTTCATTTTTGTAGACAGCAGCTGTATCGATATGACGATAACCAACCTCAAGGGCTGTTTTGATTGCATCTTCAACTTGCGCTCCATCTTCAACCCGCCATACACCAAGCCCAAGCTGCGGCATGCGTACTCCGTTGTTCAATGTAATAATCATGTTGTATCTCCTCTCACTTGTAGGTTGGACATCGTTACTGTTGGCAATTAGACATGCCAACGAACCGGATAACTAAACATCCTACTGTGTATATTACTTCAATTTGTAACCGCGTACAAGAAGGCACCACTCTGTATCTGTATATGCACCTACACTAGCAACATGACAGGTTTCCATCTGTACTCCTTTTGTCTTAGAACATTCTAACAAATTGAACAAAAGAACTGGCTTATTAGGAATAAGAGGCCTTCAAAATCGGGTTTACCTCCCACTAATGTAAGTCCCTTTCTTGCATTATGAGAATAAGTTTAAGTTTCGATACAGAAGCGTTGACACTCCATTTTACACTTGATAAGATACTCCCCAATAACATAGTAACTCAATCGGAATTGTTTTATTTAATTCCACATCGACCGGATCACCGGAGATACTAACACTACTCAAGCTCAGAAAGAATGAATGGTAAAAGGGTGTCTTGGCTAATTTTCATGAATAAAAGAGGAGGGTTTACGATGAGCATATCACCACAACGAGAAAATGATAGCACTACTGGATGGTCAACCGAATCAATTCCCCAAGCAGATGTTTGGCTCACTCGCATAGCAGAACATTTAAATGACCTTCGTTATGGTTCACTTAATATCGTCGTACATGATGGACGCATCGTCCAAATTGACCGCCTAGAACGCCACAGATACGACTTGAGCGATTCGCTATCATCTGTTAAAGAGAAAGGGGTTCTCTCTCATGATCGCAGGACAAAAAAGAAAAATTAAAACATCTGTTATTTCCCTTTTGCTAATTGGCTTAACGGCAACGATACTCGCAGGCTGCGGTGGAAAAAGCACCAGCAATCAATCCGGAAGCAACGGAGAACAAAACAAGACAGAGATTGAAATCCAAAACGTTTCTTACGACCCAACCCGTGAATTTTATGAAGAGTACAACAAAGCATTTGCTGCTCATTGGCTAAAAGAAGCTGGTCAAAACGTGACCGTTAAGCAGTCACATGGTGGAAGCGGCAAACAAGCTCGCTCCGTTATCGACGGACAGCAAGCAGATGTCGTGACACTCGCACTTGCCTATGATATTAACGCTATACAAAAGAAAGGGCTTCTGAAGCAGGACTGGCAGAAATCCTTCGAAGACAACAGCGCTCCTTACTACTCCACGATCGTCTTCCTAGTTCGCAAAGGCAATCCTAAACAAATTAAAGATTGGAACGATCTCATACGCGACGACGTTTCCGTTATTACTCCTAACCCAAAAACATCCGGCGGTGCACGCTGGAATTACCTTGCTGCATGGGGTTACGCCCTTAAGCACAACAACAATGATGAAGCTGCTGCACAGCAATTTGTACAATCCTTATTTAAGCGAGTTGAAGTATTGGATTCTGGCGCACGCGGTTCCACGACTACCTTCGTAGAACGCAACATTGGCGACGTTCTGATCTCCTGGGAAAATGAAGCTTTCCTAGCCGTGAATGAGCTTGGCAAAGATCAGTTCGATATTGTCGTACCTTCGTTGAGTATATTAGCCGAACCTCCCGTTGCTGTCGTTGATAATACTGTTGACAAACGTGGTACGAGAAAAGTAGCGGAAGCGTATCTGAAATATTTGTATACAAAAGAAGCTCAAGAACTCGTAGCGAAACATCACTATCGCCCTCGCCTTGAAGAAGTGGCGAAGAAGCATGAAAGTAAGTTTCCGAACATTGAATTGTTAACGATTGATAAGGACTTCGGCGGATGGGAAGCTGCCCAGGCGAAGCACTTTGCTGATGGCGGCATTTTCGACCAAATTTATGCCAAATAAGGCATTGCGGAATCATTACGCTTGATAGAAAGCAGGTTACGTCTATGTCTATATTAAAATCCCAACGTAAACCGAGCAGGAACGCCAAAAGCGTCCTGCCTGGCTTTCGACTGTCCATGGGCTTCACCCTTATCTATTTATCCTTCTTAGTACTGATACCGCTCGCTGCGATTGTGCTCCACTCCTTGCAGATGAGCTGGGGTACCTTCTGGGAACTAATATTGGATAAACGCGTGATTGCCGCCTATAAAATTAGCTTTTTAACTTCGCTAACAGCTGCTTTGATTAATGTCGTATTCGGCTTCATCATCGCCTGGGTGCTCGTGCGCTACGACTTCACAGGCAAGAAGCTTGTTAACGGCATCATCGACCTACCATTTGCTCTGCCAACAGCAGTTGCCGGTATCGCATTAACAGCTATCTATGCGAAAGATGGCTGGATTGGCCAATGGCTGTATGCGATAAACATACCGAGCGCGTACTCCGTAGTAGGCATCACGATCGCATTGACGTTTATTGGGCTGCCATTCGTCGTCCGTACCGTACAGCCGGTATTGGAGCAATGGGATCATGATGTAGAGGAGGCTGCTGCCATATTAGGCGCTTATCGCTGGCGAACGTTCATCCGTATTATTTTGCCGCAGCTGTTCCCTGCGATGCTAACTGGATTCGCGCTAGCCTTTGCTAGAGGGCTAGGTGAGTATGGCTCTGTCATCTTTATCGCAGGCAATATGCCGTTCAAAACCGAAATCGCCCCATTGTTAATGATGACGAAGCTGGAGCAGTATGATTATGCAGGTGCGACTTCCATTGCTCTTGTTATGCTCGTGATCGCATTTGTACTCCTCCTACTGATGAATGTCATTCAATGGAGCTTCACAAGACGCTGGGGTTCGTTATAGCCTGTTAAACGGCAGTTCAAAAGTACAATAATAATGAGGTACATGCTTATGACTATCTCTCAACAACCACTTCCATCTTCTCAAGCAGCATCATCGCTCACTGCGTCACGGCGTACAACATCGTATCGTTCTGTCACAAGTGAGCCTGCATGGGTGAGGAGGACATTGATTGGAATTGTGCTCTTATTTGTAATCGTTATGCTGATTTTGCCGCTCATCACCATATTTTCACAAGCTTTTAAACGTGGCTTTGAGGTATATGTAGCTGCACTGGAAGATCCGGATGCATGGGCTGCCATCAAACTATCTTTACTGACAGTAGCCGTTGTCGTGCCGCTTAATGCTGTATTCGGCATCGCCGCCGCTTGGTGCATAACAAAGTTTAGCTTTCGCGGCAAGCAATTGCTCGTATCCTTGATAGATGTTCCCTTTTCGGTCTCCCCAGTCATTGCTGGATTTATGTTTATTCTGCTATTCGGCGCACAGGGATGGTTCGGGCCTTGGCTTCAGGAAAATGGCATAGCCATCATCTTTTCTTGGCCTGGGATTATGCTAGGAACACTGTTTATTACGTTCCCATTTGTAGCGAGGGAGCTAATACCGCTCATGCAAACGCAAGGAATTCAAGAAGAAGAGGCTGCCATTACATTAGGCGCCAACGGCTGGAAGCTGTTCTGGCGGATTGCGCTGCCCAATATGAAATGGGGACTGCTGTATGGCATTATCATTTGTAATGCGAGAGCATTGGGTGAATTTGGTGCCGTTTCAGTCGTCTCAGGCCATATCCGTGGGGAAACGAATACGATACCGCTTCATATTGAAATACTCTATAACGAGTATCAATTCTCTGCTGCCTTTGCAGTCGCTTCCATACTTGTATTTGTCGCCTGCCTCACGTTAGTGCTTCAACATTGGTTTGATCGCAAGCGACGCGAACAGCAGCATTCATAGCCACATCGTTCAAAAGGGATCGAATAACACAGTCACACTGGTCATTCGATCCCCCTTTACCTCTAACCTATACGGCTGTACTCCAACCAAAACTAAGCATATTTCTACATTATGTAAGTCAGGAATATTGATACGTGCGGCATGCTTCTGTAGTTTTTGTAGCCTGTGTAACTATAAGTTGATCCACGACATCATCCACCATAAGAGCAGCTGCCTCCGGTTTAGCCAATCTTCGCATCGCCTGCTTCATTTCTTGCAACTTCAACGGGTATTGATATACCGCCTCAATTTCCCTCACTAGTTCACTTTCGCGCCTCACTACTACTGCTCCACCTTCACGCATAAGAAAACGCGCATTTTCAAGCTCTTGACCTGGCTGTGGACGTGCAATAAATACGGGAACATTCATGACCAGCGCCTCGGACAACGTAATTCCCCCTGCTTTCGTCACAAGAACATCAGCACAAGACATCAACGCAGCGACATTGTCCACATAGCCGAGAACATGAACATTAGGTGCCTGTGCAAATACTTGTTCCAACTCCTGTTTGCGTCGCTCATTGCGTCCACATACGATCACGACCTGCTGCCCCTCAATAGATGCCAATTGCTGCAGCCAGCCATCATCGGATTGGCGAATACCATACCCCCCAGACAAAACAAGTGTCATCTTTAGTTCGGAACGAAGGCCATATTTAGCAAAAGTTCCATCCACGCGGATCATATCAGAAAATATTTTCCGTATAGGAATCCCACTAACGACAATTTGTTCCTCCGCTATACCGCGTGAACGAATCCCTTCCTTCAATGTTTCAGTCGCCACATAATAGCGATCATTAGGTGATAGTATCCAGCGTTGATGCAAGTCAAAATCCGTAACAATCGTAAAGGTTTGCACATCCATACCTAGATTTTTGCACACTTGAGAAACATCAAAATAAGGAAAGGTACTAATAACAGCATCAGGCTGCTCCTCTTTCAGCAGATGCTTCAACTTGCCAGAACCGATTGAGAAACCAGCCGTTACTAACGGGTGCTTACGTGTAATTTTGCGGGTGCTGTAATAGCTCCAGCCATAGTAGTCGATACCAACAGCTGCCCACTTCGAACTTTGCAAATATATATATTTGACGAAAGAATCCCAGTGTGGATGCGCTTCCGCCATTAAATTAATGATGCGTATATCTACTTCATATCGCTTGAACTGCTCCTGTAATGCATTTGCTACTTGAACATGGCCATCGCCATAGGAGGCCGTTAATATAAATATTTTCGGACGTTTCATAGATTCCCCCAACCAAGTGTCAATCAAAATAAAAGCTCTTCACCATGATGTCATAGTTACCAATTCAACTATGATCATCATAGCTGAATTGTTTCTCTTCTGCACTACAAACAAGAAAAACTCATAAGAAAGGCATGATTTATCTATAAACGAAATTGTTCTTCTCACTCTATTAACCTAAATAAAACCCTCTGGAACGTAAGCATCTGCTTACATGCCAAAGGGCCGTTATGTGCGGAAACTGCATTATGTTTTGCTTACCTTGTTGGGGCACCTGGAATGCCTGTGTATACAAGCGGCTCATTGAAAGTAGCGTAATCCAAGTTCACCATAAGCAGCAATGTGCGCTGTCCCGTAGCTGGATCACTAATAATGATGTGATCACGTCCAGCTGCCTCTAGTACGCCGCGGAATATTTTAGCGTTCCACTCGGAGTTATTTTCATAGGTCATATAAAATGTTCCTACTTTGCCAAGGTTTAAGCGTAAAATATTTTCCACAAAAGACTGCTCAGTACTTTGTGTTTGTATAACTGTACCGCTCGGTGTCATAACTGCGCCACTGCTTACTTGCGGAGGAATAACATGCTGCTGTGGCTGTTGCTGCGGTGGAATCACCATCGCTTGCTGCTGCGGGGTCAAATAGGGTACAGCCGTCATTCCATTCCCCCCCCATTGTCCTGGTGGTTTATTATTACCGATTTGACCTGAAAAACCGCCTTGCTGTACAGGGTAGCTGTAATTCATGTTTGTCATTGCACTCTCTCCTTTTCAGATCTTTACTGTCTCTATATATAGCTACTTCATTTCAAACGAACATGTATTTGACTCATTATCGATACTAATAAGTGTTATATACATTTGGACAATCTTCACCAGTTGGGGTAAAAAAGCAATGAGCCTTATAGCGTCCTGAATTTTGCTGATTGTACCAAGTAGGCGGACAATCCCCTGCAGGCCGGAAAAACCACAATGCGTATGAAGCTGGCCACACTCGCTCTCCATTAATGGCTCGCTGTGCTAGTCGAACATCACGGTCACGGGCTTTTTGATAAAAATAGCCTTTCTGTGTCGCCTCAAAACCACCTGGATTTTGAAACACCATATCGCTCACCGATCGTATGTTCAAAAAATCCAAACAATCGCCCAATATTCGATTAACACCAACATTCCCGACCATCATCATTCCCTGTTCGCCTTCACCCTCTGCTTCCGCACGCATAAGACGCGCCAACAGCCTTACATCTTCTGAGTTCGCCTTAATAACGGCCATTCCGTTCGCTCCCTCCCTTCATCCGATATCATCATATGTGCAGTAGCCCAAATGGTGACACAAAAAAACAGAACCCTCTCACAAGGAGAAGATTCTGCTTATATATAACGCATTTAGAGGGAAGACATTTAGAACTTAGAATATAATTCTTGGATTACAATACTTGCTTTGCAAGCTCTTCTGCGCGCTTCTTCGCATCTTCCAACAATGCTGGCGCTTGATCTGGAGCTGCTGCTATACCTTCAACTACTAGGTTGTGGTAGTCTGTAATACCGATGAAGCCCATAGCTGCTTGCATATAGTTGTGTGTGAATTGAAGAGCTGGCATTTCAGCGTATGCACCACCACGTGCTTCAACAAGAACGATTTTCTTGCCGCCTACTAGACCTTGTGGGCCTTCTGGTGTGTACTTGAACGTACGGCCAGCAATTGTAATGTTGTCGATGTATGCTTTGAACATTGGCGGGTAGCTCAAGTTCCACATTGGCACTTCAAATACAACTACATCTGCTGCAAGGAATTGCTCAAGAATTTCATTCATGCGACCTACAGTTGTTTGTTGCTCAGCAGAAAGAGCTTCACCTGCTCCAAGTTTGCCCCATGCATCAAGTACAAGACCGTCGATCATTGGAATTGTTTCTTCATACAAGTTTACTTGTGCTACTTCTACTTGACCATTTGCTTTAAGTTGATCTACGAAGTGTGCGCCTAGTTGACGGCTGTAAGAAATCTCAAGTGGTTTTGGGTTGCTGTTAACTACTAATACTTTTGTCATGATTTGATATTCTCTCCTTATTCGTTCACTCGAATTTATAATTGTGCTCTATAGAGCACTTGAAAACCGTACATATTTGGGTGTCTTACAGTACTTGTTTCGCAAGTTCTTCAGCACGTTTTTTCGCTGCTTCCAACAATGCTGGAGCTTGATCCGGAGCTGCATTAACACCTTGAACAACCAAGTTGCTGTAGTCCGTAATACCAACAAAGCCCATTGCTGCTTGCATGTAGTTGTGTGTGAATTGAAGAGCTGGCATTTGGGAATAATCACCGCCACGAGACTCAACAAGAACAACTTTCTTACCGCCTGCTAGACCTTGTGGGCCTTCCGGAGTGTACTTGAACGTACGGCCAGCAATTGTAATATTGTCAATGTATGCTTTCAACATTGGTGGGTAGCTCAAGTTCCACATCGGCACTTCAAATACAACTACATCTGCTGCAAGGAATTGCTCAAGAATCTCATTCATGCGGCCTACTGTTGCTTGCTGCTCAGCAGAAAGAGCTTCACCTGCACCAAGTTTGCCCCATGCATCAAGTACAAGACCATCGATCATTGGGATTGTTTCTTCATACAAGTTCACTTGTGCTACTTCTACTTGACCAGCTGTGCGAAGCTGATCTACGAAGTGTTGACCAAGCTGGCGGCTGAAAGATAGCTCAAGCGGTTTGGGATTACTGTTTACTACTAATACTTTAGTCAAATCTATTCTCTCCTCATTATATATCTCGAATTAGGATATCTTAAATAATCAATTTATATTAATAATGAACTAACTTAATGTAAGCAATGATATCTTGAATTCTAACTAATGTCAACATCTATTTATAATTTTTTTCACAATAAGAGAAGCGGCCTATGTTACAACCGCTTCTCTGTCTTCTAACTTTATTACGAAGTATGCGTTTGACCTGTCACGCTTTGCACTTGACCTGTCGATTGATAATAATTCGGCACTACATCCTGATGTGCTCCATGCGTTTCAGCTGTTACGCTGTATACTTGGCCCGTTGGTTGGTACTGCGTTTCTGTATGAGCATAGCTCTGCACTTGGCCTGTTGGCTGGTACGATTGTGGCACTACATCTTGTTGTGCTCCATGTGTTTGTGCTGTAATGCTTTGTACTTGACCTGTTGGTTGGTACGATTGCGGCACTACATCTTGATGTGCCCCATGTGTTTGCGCTGTAATGCTTTGCACTTGGCCTGTTGGTTGGTACGATTGTGGCACTACATCTTGTTGTGCTCCATGTGTTTGTGCTGTAATGCTTTGTACTTGACCTGTTGGTTGA
>NZ_JANIOF010000001.1:1918776-2729508 GCF_024733555.1 Paenibacillus sp. SC116
GTACGATTGCGGCACTACATCTTGATGTGCCCCATGAGTTTGTGCTGTAATGCTTTGCACTTGGCCTGTCGGTTGGTACGATTGCGGCACTACATTTTGATGCGCTCCATGTGTTTGCGCTGTAATGCTTTGTACCTGGCCTGTCGGTTGGTACGATTGCGGCACTACATTTTGATGCACTCCATGTGTTTGCGCTGTAATGCTTTGTACCTGGCCTGTCGGTTGGTACGATTGTGGCACTACATCTTGTTGTGCTCCATGTGTATATGCCGTAACGCTTTGCACTTGGCCTGTTGGCTGATAGTGTTGAGCTGCGCCATAATTGTTGTAGCTTCCTGCTGAATAACCAGTTTGGTTATGTAAGGAACTACCTTGCGGATAGCTTCCGCCATAGGAACCAGCAAAGCCGCTATAGCCTGTGTAAGCAGGATACGTATTTTGAGAAAAAGATTGGCCGTATCCACTATAAGAAGGATTAGATACGTGTTGCTCTATTTCACGAGCATGCTGCAATAAGTGATGAACATGTTGGCGCAAATAGTTGTTAGGCATGAAATGGCCTCCTTTAGAAATATGTTCTTATGACGCTGATACACTGAACGTTCCGAATCAGCACATGTGGTTATTATGCATCTAAAGATGGAAACCTTATTCATCCATTTCCTAAATGAACCCATATACATGTTCTTAGCCTCGGTATGTGCCCAAAATTTACTCGTCAACCCAACACAAACAGCCTGCATGCAATTGCATACAGACTGTTTTCACTCACCATTATCGGTTCAACAAACTGCCTACATAACGAAGAAGCTCATTCGCGCATACAGAGCAATAGCCATGCTCATCAATAAGTCGAGCGGTTACTTCATTAATCCGCTTCAACTGGTTCTCATCTGGTGTCTTGGTCGAAGTCGTAATCTTGACGATATCCTTCAGGTCCGAGAACAACTTCTTTTCAATCGCCTCACGCAATCGATCATGGCTGTTGTAATCGAACTTCTTGCTTTTGCGTGAATAGGAGGATAGACGAATAAGTATTTCTTCACGGAATGCTTTTTTTGCATTTTCCGATACCCCTATTTGCTCTTCGATCGAACGCATCAGCCTTTCATCCGGATCCATTTCCTCATCTGTAAGTGGATCGCGAATTTTTTTCCAATTGCAAAATGCTTCAATATTATCGAGATAGTTCTCGAATAACGTCTTCGCTGACTCTTCAAAAGAATATACGAATGCCTTCTGCACTTCTTTCTTCGCTAATGCATCATACTCTTTGCGGGCAACGGAAATAAAGTTTAAATTCCGCTCCCGTTCTTCCTTAGTAATGGATGCATGCTGATCCAAGCCATCCTTCAACGCACGAAGTACATCCAACGCGTTAATGCACGAAAGATTTTGCTTAATCAAAGCACTGGAAATCCGATTGATGACATAGCGAGGATCTACCCCTGACATTCCCTCTTCAATATACTCGCTCTGCATTTCCTTTAAATCATTTTCCTTGTATCCTTCTACTTCCTCGCCATCGTACATTCTCATCTTCTTCAGCAAATCCATACCTTGCTTCTTCGTTTCTTTCAATCGTGTCAAAATGGAAAATATCGCGGCTGCACGTAGCGCATGCGGGGCAATATGGATATGGTGCATATCACTTTGACCGACCAGTTTCTCATATATTTTCTCTTCTTCAGATACCTTCAAATTATAAGGAATCGGCATTACGATCATGCGTGATTGAAGAGCTTCATTTTTCTTATTCGAAATAAAGGCTCGGTATTCCGATTCATTCGTATGCGCGATAATTAACTCATCCGCAGAGATCAGAGCGAATCTTCCTGCCTTAAAATTGCCCTCTTGCGTTAAGGAAAGCAAGTTCCAAAGAAATTTTTCATCACACTTCAACATCTCCTGGAACTCCATGACACCCCGGTTCGCTTTATTCAGTTCACCGTCGAACCGATAGGCACGCGGATCAGACTCAGAACCGTATTCCGTAATCGTCGAGAAGTCAATACTTCCCGTTAAATCAGCAATATCCTGCGACTTCGGATCAGACGGACTAAATGTCCCGATACCAATACGATTTTCTTCCGAGATCAGGACCCGCTCAACTAATACATTTTCAATCTCTCCATTATATTCCGTACGGAGGCGCATTTGGCATGAAGGACATAAATTGCCCTCGATCCGAACACCAAGAGCTTTCTCGACTTCCGGCCGCAGCTCATTCGGTACAAGATGCAAGGCTTCTTCGTGCATAGGGCAGCCTTTGATCGCGTATACAGCCCCTCGCTCTTGCCGTGAATATTGCTCCAAGCCGCGTTTTAACATCGTGACAAGTGTCGATTTCCCTCCACTTACTGGCCCCATGAGCAATAGAATCCGTTTACGCACATCCAGCCGCTTCGCTGCCGAGTGAAAGTATTCTTCCACCAGCTTCTCAATCGCTCGATCCAGCCCAAAAATTTCTTGCTCAAAAAACTTGTAACGCTTAAGCCCATTCACTTCTTCCACACCATGTGAAGAAATCATTTCATACACCCTTGCATGGGCGGTCATCGCCGGAGCGGGGTCGCGTCGCAACAGTTCTACGTATTCTTTGAACGTACCGGTCCAGCCAAGCTGTTCACTCTCGGTACGGTGTTCAGCTATTCGCTTGAAAATGTCCATCCCTCTTACCTCCATTGCTCCCGATTCACAACACTGCCCTCCATCGCCATCTTTCGTCTGTCGTTGTTATTAATAGGCGCATGCCATCTTGAGGATTGACTCGCGCTTATGAACCAGCAACCTAAAATGAAAAGTGTATTACATACCTATGCGCATAGGTGGGATTAGTTTCTAACAATTTTGCCTGTGACAACATTGTTGGATTCTCTTCTGCAATGCAGAACGAGACGGTTTAAACGCTAGCTAACACGAATCATGATATAATGGAGTTTGTAGCTATTACGAGCGTGTCGCGCAAGACATGGAGGCTGCGCATGAAGTGGAGGGATGAAGGATGACGAAAAGACAAGAAACAGAATTGTATGCACCTTTAAAACAATACTGGGAGCAGTTGGGGTATGAGGTCCGGGCTGAAGTACGCCATTGCGATATCGTTGCCATTCATCCACATTTCCCAGAGCAGCCAGTCATTGTCGAGATGAAAGCAAGCGCGAATCTTACCTTGCTGCTGCAAGCGCTGGACCGGCAAAAATCTGCTGCCCATGTTTTCATTGCAATAGAAGCCAAACGCGGCAAACAAGCCAGCCAGAAGCGACTTCGCGCCGTAGCTGAACTATGTCGCCGCATCGGGATTGGCTTCTTAACCGTAACGCTATATGCTCGCAAGCCAGCATTTGTAGAACTGCTTACTGCACCCTATGGATGGGAGCAACGAAGCTCGCATCTTTTGTACACAGGCGCTAGTGTTGTTGTTTATGAACAGAGCGAGGACAATGGTGATCAGAACGTTCCTGTTATTCCTCCAAAAAAGCCAATAGCGGCCCGTCAAGCCAAGCTAATACGGGAATTCAGCGGACGCAGCGGTGATTATAATGTTGGGGGATCGACGAAACGCCCGCTCGTCACCGCATACCGTGAGAAAGCGCTTCGTGTTGCCCTAGCCTTGCAGCAAGGGCAAAGCAAGCCTGTTCGGGTCAAGGAAGCAAGCGGCATTGGAGATGCCGCTGCTATTTTGCGCCATAACTATTACGGTTGGTACTCCCGTATCGAGCGTGGCCAATACGCCCTGACCAAGGCCGGAGAGGCAGCATTGTTGCAATATGCTGAAATTGTCGATTTATAAATAGATTGTTATCTGTTACACGTCTGCATAACGGCCCGTAAATTCACCAATTGCTTCCCCAAGCCGCTCCATGCCTGTACGGATGACTTCAGGGGAAGCAAAGGAGAAGTTGAGCCTCATCGTATTGCGCTTACAGTCTTCAACATAGAATGGGTAGCCTGGCACAAAAGCAACGCCTTTCTGTACAGCTACGCGGAGCAAATGTTCAGCATCCAAGCCTTCGGGCAGTTCCAGCCATAAAAACATCCCGCCTTGCGGCCTGTTCCATTGCGAACCTTTCCACGCAGCGTTCTGCTGCAAGCTTGTTATCATCGTCTCCATTCGTTCCTTATAAATGAGAGACACTTTATGAACATGATCATCTAATGAAAAAGAATCTGAACGAAGTAATTCGCTTAATATGAGCTGATCCAATACACTAGAATGCAAATCTACTGATTGCTTGCCCCGTGCAAGCATTTGAATAATGCGTCGATCCGCAGCAACCCAGCCTGTACGCAAACCAGGGGCAACGAGCTTGCTAAACGTGCTCGTATATACAACGAGTCGATCTGGCACATCACCTTCCAAGGCAGCGATCGTTGGCAGCTGTTGAGTGGTAAAGCCTAACTCCCCATAAGGGTCATCCTCGAAAATAACGGTGCCTGTTCGTTGGCATTGCTCCAACAAAGCTTGACGGCGAGCCAAACTCCATACGCGTCCCGTTGGATTGCTAAACGTCGGAACTACATACACCATCTTCGGACGATATTTGTCCAACTTGTAAGCAAGATCTTCTGGAATCATGCCCTCTGCATCGCTTTGCACCCCAACTACTTGAGCACCGTACAGCTTCATCACTTGCAAGCATGCCAAGTATGTCGGGTTCTCTACTAACACGACATCACCTGGATCAATGAACGCTTTGGCCATTAAATCAATCGCTTGCTGCGAGCCGGACGTTAGCATCACCATAGCAGGTTCCACAGTGATCTTTTTGTGAAGCTCCATGCGCTTCGCCAACTGCTCACGAAGTTCCATAATGCCTTCGGTTACCCCATACTGTAATGCTTTAGGACTTTGCTTAAGTACGATATTGCTGACTTTTCGTATCGCTTCCATGGGGAACCACTCCTCCGAAGGGAGTCCCCCTGCAAAGGAGATGATGGATTTACCTTGAGTAAGCTGTAAAATGTCACGAACAACCGAACTTTGTACGGATTGAATACGATTTGAAAACGTATATTCCATCTGCCAACTCTCCTTTCATCTTTCTAAAAAGAATACACTTCACCTTCTTAGTTGGCAATTGTTTCATGTTTATTACCTAAAAAAACAGAACGAGGAATGTCTTCCCTTCGTTCTGTCTTCTAAAACTTACTTATAAAGGCGGGTCTATTTCGCTGACGCGTTCCCACTCATTGCATATTCAGCTTGCTTTTCTGAGCTTAGCGGCACATTTACTTGAATATAGGAGCCGATCTGGTCAGGATATTGCGTGGAAACGAATTTTCCATCTAGCATGGATACTCGGTTGCGCAATTGCTTGAACGTGTATTCCTCAACTACTACCTCATTCATATCGTAATGGAACCCTATCCCATTGTCCCGATAAACAATATGAGCATAACCATCATGGACGTTAATCTGAAGCTGAAGCTCTGTTGCATATCCGTTTACCTTACCATTGTATAGCAGCAGCTGAGAGATGCGGAACACACCAGTGACCCAGTCTTCCGTCTGTATGTCCAATACTAGCGAAGGTTCATCTACGTGAAGAATCACTTTCGTTCGATCGGTGAACTCCCTTGCTATCCATTGACGAAGGGCGTTAGCGAAACCAGCTGTCTTCAACAAGGTAGGCTTTAGCGTTTGACATAAATGCTGCAATTGACTGTTTACTTCGAAAATGCTTTCCTTCACTTCAACTAAGACGATTTTGTGCATTTCTTTGTTCAATTCCGTATCTGCACTATGGAGACTTTCTTCCAATGCTACCGTAACATCATGAAGTAAACGCATAACACGCTTCTGAATTTCCGCAGAGAATCTGCTCCGTTCCTGCTCATCCATATCGAAAAGATCGCCCATCACATTGCGCTCTATCGATTGTCTTAACTCGGAGTTCCTGTCCGTATAGCCCGACAATTGCGTACGAAGCGTTTGAACATGATAAATATGATTCAAACTAAGTGATAAATAAGTAATCACTTGCTGCATCCACTTATCTTCTTCATGGTTAAGCTTCGCCTTTGTAGATTTGCGGACAATGACAACGTAATAAATCGAGTCAGCCCTCAAATTGATATCGTACCAAAAGTAATGATGATGACGGAAATGAGAAGCTTTCAACTGACGCTCTACTTTTTCCTGATCGACATCGCCTTCAATAGACATTTCAATAGTACCCAAATGGTCTTTACGTACAAGCGCAACTCCATCTGCATCAAGTGCATTCATAATGAGAGGAAGGATTCTCGTATACCACTCGTCATGATGCTGGTGCTGACCAAGCCGCTCCGCAATAACGATTAATGCGTGATGCAGCTTGTGCTTACGCGGGATTAGAACCGATTCTAGTTTGTTTACATGATAGTCGAGCGTATGCGTGATCGCAGTAATAACAAATACCATAAACAAATAAGTGAAGAACTGATAACTAAAAGGGCCCTCCTGGGTAAATACGACACCATACCATCCTAGAATAAGTGCACTCGGCACCATTGCGATTAACACATGGACAAACAATCGTCTAAGAATGACGCCAATATCATTTAATTGGTAGCGCATCGTCAACAATGCAAATACGAGCAGCATCATGATAGCAATCCAGCCAGCAACGAGAGGGGGTACTAATGGCGGCAGTCCCATCAAATGCGGAATGAAAGACAGACCTATGACTGGTATCGCCGCGATGCTCACAATCACAAAGACGATGAATACTACCGAACTGAAATACGAGCGCTCATGCCTGAATCTTAAATATAATCTCGTTATGTATATTAAGGTGACCCCTATTACAAAGGCAAAAAATAAATAAGTAATCATATCATCGAACTGGGTAGAAGCATATGACCATTGCGTCAATAAATACATCCATTTGACAACGAGGCAAATGATAAGTAAACCGTACAGCCATTTAATATGTTTCATTGGCAGCTTAATGCTAGACTTCTCTTGGATAAAAGAACAGATAAATTGCAAGAATAGAATCGGCAAAATCATAATGCCGCTATACATTAGCCATCTACCCACGATATCTCCACGTATCGATGCTCCATAAGCGATATACACCAAGCTAATCGATAAAAAAAGCAAACTTAGCTGAACAATCGCCGTCGATGCACCCCGCCTCCGATAAAGGAACTGCGCGATAAAGAGTAAAAACATCATAGATACAACAGGCAATACATCATATAGCTGATGAGGTTCCCCATGAGTAAGAGATACAAAATGATAATGTCCATCTCTTTCTAGTAGAACATTGTCCGCCTGTTCAAGCTTCCCCCACTTCTGCAAATAAAAATGGGTTTCCGCAGGTTGTCCATTTACCTCGATTAGCCGGTCGCCTTTCTGTATATGAAAGTCTGCACCGACTCCTCCATTAAGCGCGTACGATACACGCCAATAATTATCGTCAAATTTGGCATACACACCAATAAAGGGGTGTGAAAATGTGACAATTATGAGCCAAATATATACGATACCGAGAGCAATCAGCCCACACTTGCGTATAAAAGTAAGATTCATCTTTTCCCTCAATCCTATAACAAATACTAATTACGATAAGCGCACAATTCGACGCCATTCTCTAAAAACTAACATACTTTGATTGTATAGAAGCATGCACATATGCGCAATGAAAAAAAGTCCTTTCTGGTCTTCGTAAGATGAGCAACTTCTTGCGTGTAAAAGTTGGAGAGAAGAAAGTTGTCCTTTTTGCTTGCGCTTGACGATCGTGATAGAATAATAGGATGTATTGAAAGATTTGGGTCAACTTGGATAAAAGTAGCTTTAGAGGTGATTGGATATGCAACCTTCTTTCGAGAATGAACGGGAAGCTTCCCGCAGATCCCGAACGAAGGCGAACAGCGTAAGCCCCGCATGGTTCTTATTGTTCTGGTTCGTCATGATTGCGGTCGGGATAACCGCAACTTATTATTACAGTCAGCACATGAAGCAATCCATGATTGAACAGGTGCAGGCACAAACAAATGCGCAGATTAGCAGCATGCAGCGCAATTACGAGCAGCAATTGAAACAAATGAATGACAAGCTTGACCAGCTGCAGAGCAAAGTGCAGTCATTTAATGAATTGCTAGAGTTTACGAAGGACAATGCGTCTAACAAAACAGATAACAGCAATAAGCTTTACTCTCAGTTGAATGAAGTGAAAAAACAGTTGGCAGCACTCCAAAAGAAAATGGATCTTTTAAAATGATTGAGGACAGCCCATGACACAAGTTAAACGTATAAACCGCATGTTTATGATGGTTGTCGCTCCGTTCATCGGGATGATGATATTTATCCTCATCTCTTCCTTACAAGTATCCATTCAACTGACAATGCCAGACAATGCTTCATTCACACAAGATTGGAATGAGAGTCAGAAACAAATCACGCAAGGGTTAACGAAAGCACAGCACACCGCAGCGTATACGATGGAAACGGTAGGTCGTGTGTCCAAGCTGTATCAGAAGACAACGAACGCAATGAATTCGATAGTTAACACAGCCTCTACACAATCTAAACGTCCTGAACAAATTTACAATCGTCGCATTACAGCCAAGCTTGGCACGCCTATGGATCAAGTCAACAGCGATAAACTGACAGCAGAATTATATCGCATAGGCTCGACATCCTACAATGGCTACGCGATGAAAGTAAAGCTGAAATCATCAGATGCAATGAAAATGACGCTTGGCAATGACAAGTACGGCGGCACCGAAACGACAATGCAAGCTGCACAGCGTTATGGCGCTGTTGCAGGTGTCAATGCAGGCGGGTACGCAGATGGCGGAGGTGGACGATATCCACTAGGCACTACCGTTATGAACGGCAAGTATATAGGTGGATTCCATCCCAGCTTTAAGGACCTTACCTTTGTCGGATTTGATAAAGATGCTAAGCTAATTGGCGGCAAATTCTACAGCCAATATCAATTGGACAAGATGAACCCGCATTTCGGTGCCAGCTTCGTTCCTCAGCTTCTGCATAATGGTGTCTCATTAAAGATTCCTGAGAAGTGGGCAAGCTCCCGCGCTCCACGAACCGTTATCGGAAACTATAAAGATGATCAACTTCTCATTATGGTTGTAGATGGCTATGATGAGAATGGAAATTCTGGTGCGTTGCTATCGGAGATGCAGAAGAAGATGCAGAATCTCGGTGTGCAAGATGCCTATACGCTCGATGGCGGCGGTTCATCTTCATTAATTTTCAAAGGACGAGTTGTCAACAGTCCATCGGATGGACACCTGCGCCAATTACCGACACATTTCTTGTTTTTTAAATAATCTCTAGCATAAGGAAACTTGAGGATACAATCCATTTTGGCAAAAGAGATTTCCTGACTGCATTCATGTTTTCATTTTCTTTTTGGTATACATTGGGTATAATAATGGTAGTTTGTAGGAGGTGCTTCATATGACATTCTGGATTATTATGCTCGTATTCGTTTTGTTCTTGTTGGCTATGTTCACCTCTGGATACAACGAAGACAAGACCGCTGGTCTGTAACATCATTGACCAATAAGAGCAGTGCGAGACGCCGGCCTAGTGCCGGCGTCTTTGCGTATTACCGCCAATCTCATGTAGTTTTTCGATAACAAAAAAGAGACATTGATCTCTCAATGCCTCTTCCTTGTCCCCTATTTACCTTACCAAATGCGTCATTTCGGTCATACATGTTGAACAGATATAACGCTCTTTAAATTCTGCTACGCCATCCATATTACCGCAGAATACACATTTTGGACGGTAACGCTCCAAAATGATGTGATCCCCTTGAACTAATATTTCGACAGGATCTCCTTCATTCATTTGATAACGTTTACGTAGTGACTTCGGAAGTACAATGCGCCCCAATTGATCGACTTTTCGGACTACACCGGCAGGTTTCATCAGATCCACCTCTCTTTACTATCTCTCATGACTTACCCTTTTTGAACTCTGCCCCTACTTATTCGATGCCTGATCTGAAAATCCTGCTGAAATTTGTCAATTTTTTTAGGTTTGCTTTATTTTTTGTAACAAAGTGACTATTTGTCACATAAAATCACGTTTTTAGGTCTCAATACTCATAATTATAGGCGTTATTTCTCAAGCATTTTCCTGACCGTTGGATAGATTCCAACCTGCCAAACATTCAGACATTACATCCGTTAATCCAACCCTGGATAACCTAGCTGTCTTAATGCTTCATATACCACGATTGCTGCCGTATTGGATAAATTCAAAGAACGAACTTTGTCTGTCATCGGCATTCTCATACAAGTTTCCGCATTTGCAGCAATTAAAGATTCAGGCAACCCCTTCGTTTCCTTACCAAATACGAAGAAATCCCCATCTTGAAATTGAAAATCACTGAAATTGTTGTTCGTTTTTGTTGTGGCATAAAAAAAACGCGCTCCCGCGTGTTTGTCCTGCAATTCCGCAAACGAATCATAATAATGGACTTGTACGGCACTCCAGTAATCCAAGCCAGCACGTTTCAACGTGCGATCATCCGTATTAAACCCTAGCGGTCTAACCAAATGCAGATGGGTCCCTGTCGCTGCGCATGTACGAGCAATATTGCCTGTATTTGCAGGAATTTCAGGTTCGACGAGTACGATATTCAGAGCCATCTGTTAATTCACCTCACATTCATTCATGCCCTTATTATACACCAATGCATAGAATGAATCGATAAATGTCTGCAGTGGCTCATAAACATCGTTATATGATTGATACCATACATAGCGGTTTATTGTTATATATGCGCTGAACTGTCCATGAAGACTATAGATTCATTACTTCACATCAGTTATTGGATAGAATTGATTCGCTTAGATGACTATTAACAGACTTTTGTAAAAAATGGAACTCTGTCCCGACGAGTACTCCAGAGGAACGCAAAAAGGCCTTAAAGGGTTAGTCCTTTAAGGTCCTCTTTCATTGCGACTTTAACTAAGGATCTAGTTAATCCAATAGCTAGGATGATTTTTTGCGTTCAAACAGCTTATATTGCTCATTATCCCAGTTCGCCAACAGCGTATATTCATCCACCTGATATATTTTCGTACCTTTAGAAAGTTCATTTGACGAGAACTCTCCTCTTGGTAGCTGATTGCTTCTTACCATCTTCGATACCGATCCTACCTGGTCCACATTAGGATATAGCGCTTTAGCTACCAAGTTGTCTCCTATGTATTCCTGATTGTTGTAGATCAGAATGGAAGCATGAGTTTGAGATTTTCCACTGCAACCGATGAATAAAGTAGTTATTATGAAAAAAAGAGCTATGCCTACGATACCCTTGCTCACTTTTCCACCCCGCTTATGAATCGTTACTCTTTAACATACAAGGAATAACATATAGTGAAATGATGCTCCTTTAAAGAGACGATCCAAAAGCCCATTTTGTTTCAGTAAAATGAAAATTTTCTCAGGAAAAGTTGGTACATGGATAAATGAGTTATTCAAACATGCTGTACACTAAGCCATTGTTATGGTTTGTGACGGCTTTGTGCATTTCGCTTTTAGCCTCTTCTATTCAGCCATTAGCAGGGTAAAATTTACTCTTTCCCAATTAGATTGCCATTCGCATCGTATTTGAATGTCACAACTTTTCCATTTGGATAAGTAATAGTCATCAATTGACCGTTTGCATGATACGTATATTTGTTAACCTTTATATTACCCGTTGAGTTGAAAAACGAGAGATTTATATTATCCGCATCCAAATAAGCACGGTCTTGACCACCAACTCCAAATCGTATATCGACAGTAACAGCTCTAGGATGTACAACGAAATATTCTGTTTTCTCTCTCCATCGCCATTGCTCACTTTGATAGACATAGTGTACTTCGTCTACGATTTCTCTTTTTCCATTACGTTGTATGACACTCATCTGTACTTTTCCATTCGTTGCTGCATAGCGTAAATGCGCGTTCAGCTTATAGGCTGCTCCACTAATGACAGCTATAGCTTCTGACACCGTATACTGATAAGAAGCAGCATCTTTTTCACCACTATATAGTCGCAAATGGTATTTTCCCGCTACAAGTTTATAAGGGGCTATTGTAGCAAAAGATTTAGTACTATTACCATTCCTTCAGTTCATCTCCCAAAAATCCGCAAGGTTATTCCCGTTTACGTCTTTTTCAAATCCTCCATTAATTTCTTCCAGTTGGGGAGATGGATTGGCACTCCCTACTGCATGAACTTGTAACGTTGGACTTACAACTAAAATAAATGTACTCAATAAGAGCAAGACAGCCATCGACTTACACATTTCATCATTCTTCCTTTCTGCTTTATTTAATCTCATAATCTTGAGAACAATAGACTATCTATCAATCACAGAGCATTTTCTATCCCAGAAGATTTGTGTAAGCGTCGTAATTATAGCAAATCAATTAATATTCAGAAATATTTTTACTTTGCAAATATCTAAAGAATATAAGATATGCAGAGGGAATAAGCATTACTCTTAAACAGAAAACATGGAGTTGCTACACTCGCATGTGGTAATAATTATTTAATCAGGCAAATTTTCGATTAATAGTTTGACTTCTTTGAGTTCAGCTAACAGCCCAAACTCTTTGTTTTTGGGGTTATTCATATTTTTGAAATTTGTTTTCCCCATGTAGGCCATGATATTTTTTTACGTGATTATTCATTGTTTACCCCCTTGTTGAGGTTTTGTGAGTTCTGTTAGTTAGTATAAATAAAAACAGAGAAAAAACTGCTCTCTTCTGTTTTTATAAGTTCTAATTCTCTTAAAATGATTAAATTTTATATCTTCTGAATTATTATTTCGCACGAACCATCTTCTAAAGAATTAAAATCATCATAATGCAAATGAGTATCTACAGGCACTTCATTTTGTGCTAGAGTTAAAAGTTGTGTTGCCAATGATAGAAGCCCTTCTTTATTGGCTTTAATTACAATTGAATCCTCATTTTTTTCAGCTAGGATGGTGAAGTTATTCTCCCAAACAAATTCGAACCCATTATCTTTTGAATACTTTGGAATTTGTATATTCATTTCCATATCAATCCTCCAAATAAATATGCAGATTTTTATCCACCTTCATCTTACCCGGTTTACTTGGATTTGGAACTAATGTCTCAAAGTTCATATGTGGTCCGCCCCATGTTTACCGAGTATATCAGTATCTCCCATTCTTACAACTCTAGTCCCATCAGCAGATACAAATCGTCCACCCATATCTTTATATCTTTTCCCTAAATATTTCTCTACACTTTTAAGAACACAAGTCGTATTTTACTATCCTCTTGTAATATATTAAGTTCATCTTGACCGTACAAAACGGAATTTTACATGGATTATATATAGGTTATTTATTGATTTATGGAGCATTCAACACTAGGTAACCAAAAAAAGAACCTTGAAAGGCACGAAGCCTTTCAAGGTATGAGCATTAAAAATCAAGCTCGTTCCATAATACTAAAATTGTTTTCCCCTCTATTTGTCCATTCTCAAACAACTCATCTGCTGTTTTGAAAGCCTGTGAATTACTATCCTTAACCCTAGTCAAATAAAATCCTTTATCGTTTCTACTTATCCAGTAACTTTCATTATGATAATAAAATTGAAATTCTTCTCCCATTAAGACTCTTTCCTTTAGTTCTTCATAATCCATATTCTCACTCCTTATCATCTATCAAAACTTCCATCATCATGCCACTTGTATACGTGTTCGTGTGGCCATTCAGGGTGATTTTTGGCATTACCGTGATTAGTATAGTCTACATCTCTTATTGCCCTACCATCAGGACCATGATATCTCCTCGTCTTTATTTCACCAGTTTTTTTATCTAGAATATCGAGTGTAGAATTAGGTGTACCTTTAGATGGATGCGGTACTATTGTTGTTTTTGTGTGAATTGAAGTAGGTGTTACATCAATTGTTTTACCATGGTTTGATATAACTGTTTGCCTAGGAACTTTACCCTTCCACTTAATAGAGCCCATTGCACCTATCGTACCAAATGAAGCTGCGACTTCCATGAGATATGGTATCTGCCAATCGTCATAAGCATCTAACAACTGTTCTCTCGCCCACTTTGCATTTTCTGGGCTATTCTTGGAATGACTTGTTTGGGTTAATACTCCATACAAATACTTGAATTGATTATTATTTCGATCATTAAAAACTGGTTCAAATACTTTCCCTAAATATTGTCTAGTTGCCCAGTACTCATCAGCTTTACTAGAGTTTAATTTCATTGCATGATCAAGTACTATTTCAACTTCTTTAAGATTATAAGATTCCCATCTATGCCCACTTGGATCAATATACCCCAATGGATTGTTAGCAACATACGTATACAAATTCAAACTTAACGGATTCCCTAGCTCTCCTTCATACGTATCCTAGTTTATAAAGCGAAATTTAGTGCTTATAAGGAGGATTTAACGTAACCTTGTAAACAAGATTAAACAACCTGTTAAAAGTATGGTTGTATTCTTTCCGTTTGCGATTAAACTGTAAGTTATGACGTTCTACAGCGTTGGTATCATTGTAATTAACTTCGATTTCAAAGGACGCTTGCTCGAAATCATATTTACAGAAAAGCCAATAGTCCTCTATTGAGTCACTTTCTAAAATAAATTGGTTAATAAATCTTGTGACAATTACTTCTGTTGATTCAAGGAACAATTCCGCAATATCAATAAAGTCAACGATATCATCAAGACTTCCTGTGCTAGGGTCAATGTAAGCATGCTCCATTCGATTCCTAGCCGTATTAATTTTCTTCATTATGTTTGGTGCTATTAGTCCTAATTCTCTCAACAAATCAAGTTTTTGCGGAAAAGAGTTAAGATCTTTCACTCTCTGTCCTACCCTCTTTATTCCATAAATCTGGAGGATAGAGTCCACACGAGACTCTATCGCTCTTTTAGCGTTAGATAACGCATTTACATTAGCATTCGTTTTATCGTCGCTTGAAATAAGGTCGTTTTTTGCATAAGACAAATAGTCATTCGACTTAATTTCAAAGGGATATTCAAGTGATTCCATGCTGTGTGGTTGAATATAAGTATCTTCATCTATGAGATAACTAAGTATGATATCCTCAATAGAAATTACATCAGGCATTTGCTACCTCCAAAAATATATATTTTAGTTATAACCAATTATATCAGCCCACTAGTTTTCTGGATACTTCTGGAATTACGTATACAGATTTAGTCTTCAACAGTTTGTAGATGACATTGACCAACTTCCGCATGATACACACAATGGCTTGTTGCTTCGTCTTTCCTGCTGTCAGTCTCTGCTCATAGTAGGCATAGAAGTGGGGATTACGTGGCTCTCGCTTCCGAGTCACAGCGATTTGACGAACCGCTAGACTCTTAAAAATGTCATGTAAGACTCGATTCCCCTGCTTGCTCTTATGGTTCCGATGCTTGTTACCTGAACCAACCGTTACAGGTGCGACACCAGCAAATCGAGCAAGTTTATCAGGTGAAGAGAATCGATGAATATCACCGATTTCTGCTATCAAGTCAGCTGCTGTAACGACATTAACACCTGTTATCGTCTCCAACTGAAATCCAAGCTGCTTCATCAAACCCTCAATTTTCTCTTCTACACTTGCTAGCTCCTTTTTCAAGAAGGCAATGGTACGTGTATAAGCCAGAACAATCGAATCTCTGGACTCTTGATAGTCTCGATAAGTATCCCCATCGGCTTCAATTAGAGTGATAATCTGGTTCGCTTTCTTTGTAGAAAGTCCGTTATTACTGTGACTACGCAAGAACCGAGCAAGTTCATCCTCATTTACATCTTTCAGCCAGTGCGGGGATGGGAACCTCTCCCAAAATGCTAATGCAGTCTTACCTTCAATTTCTGAGAAGAACTTCTTGTAGCTTGGATAGTGATAAACGAGCTGTTGATGCAATCTCTTCACAGTCGCCGACAAGTCCTTAGACTGCCATCTTCTCTGCATTACGAGCTGGCTAATTGCCCAATACAAGTCAATTGGTTTCGCGTCGGGAAGGTTGTGCAGCTCATCCTTTAGAACTCTTGCCACACATTCTGCGTCCCAGCTATCTGATTTTTGCACAGTCACATGGCTCTTTCTCCTCGCATTTGAGAGCTTCGGATTCACTTCCTTCACCCAATGCTTCTCCTCTGTCAGATACACCGCTAATGCTCTACCATAGCCACCTACATCCTCTAGCCCAAAGACAACTGTTAGCTCCTTCTTGGTATACCGTTTGACTTCTTTGACAAGCAAGGGGAAGGATGTCGGCTTGTTGTCAAACTTAAACTCGCCTAACTTGCGATTCCAACAGTCAATGATAACTGCGGTGTGATGCTCCTTATGAAGGTCTACTCCTACATAGATCAATTGATCGGGTTTAATCATGCTGTCACTCCTTGATTATGTATTTGGATGGTTACTGCTGCGCTGGAATTGCATCCTCAACTCAAGTGGACATCACCACAAAGACACGTAAGCAAATTTCCAACCCATGAGTAACCATCCAATCTATAAATTGAAAGCATGTTAGATGAATAAGGTCGCATCCTCAGTTCGAGCAGACAAGCTGCAAAGATACGCTAGCGAATTCTTATACTCATTCATGCTTCATTAAATAATCGCTTGGTGAAGCCCTTTGGCTTCGATCCCACCATAGCGATACTGACCTTGATAGAACTCTTTACGGTCAAGTATCCGTTTGACTTGAACCTTCGTAAAGCTTTTACCTTGTTGCGTAGTAAAGCCTTCTTCATTCAATTGAACCGCTAATCGAGTTAGCGTCCATGTAGGATTCTGTATTCGTATATCAAAGAGCCTTCGAATGGTTCGGGCTTGCAACTCGTTCACTTCAATTGCCTTACTTCCCTTCTGAACTTGATAGCCAAAGGCTGCTCTACCGCCAGCATAACCTCCTTGTTGGGCTTTCTTGTTACGTCCTCTACCAAGTTTCAGGGCAATCTCTAACCGCTGGTATTGATCTAACAATTCCATCAGTCCATTTATTAGGAAGTCACTTGGATCTTTCTTATGTATAGAGTAGGTCGGTTGCTCGATGCTCTTCACATCAACGCCGTACTTCTTAAACTCTCGATGAACCAATACCTTTACGATGTCAGAACGCCACAATCGGCTTGTATTCAGTACGACAACTGCATCATAGTTACCTGTAACTAATGTAGCTAACATGTTCTGAAAGCCGATTCTATCTACTTCAAGGGCTTCTTCATCCACCTTCGCACCACTGATGCCTTCATCAATGAAGATTTCTTGCAAACACCATCCTTGCTCTTCACAGAATAAACGGATTTCATCTTGTTGGTAGGAAAGACTATATCCATCCTTGGCTTGCCCACTTGTTGAAACTCTTACGTAACCGATGACATTCATGCTGTTTCCTCCCGCTCCGTTACGATAATTTTAATTACCGTAACCGTAGCGATTTTATTTTTCTAATTTTTGGTAATTGTTAATTAACGACAATCATAATACGAGAGGGCGAGGGAGTTCAAGCTCCCTTTTTCTAAGATTTAAAGTACCTGTGACCTTTATCCATCCGCTCCACAGCAGGTCCAAGGGTCTTATGACCTTAACACGGTAACGTTAAAAAGATAGCTCTTTACTTCTTCAAATGGTACGTTTCGAGCTGTATATACATCAGGTACTCCACAGGAAATTGGCGAGACTCCACTAACTTCGGCACATAACCGCTCTCTTTCAATTTCTCCATCATCTCTTGAAAGTCACCTTTCACCGTCCTCGGTACAATTAGGTTCTTGCTCTGAAGAAATAACCGCTTGCCATAGGAGCGGGTATCCGCCTTAAAATCTCGCAAGTTCTTAATCAGGTCGAGCTTCAGCTTGTTCCGGCGCTCCGTCATCGGCAGGCTATATATTCGTTTCAATTCGACGCTTCCTAGTCCCCAGATGTCCCGAAATGTTCCATCCGCTAGTTCCGTTCTCGGAATATTCGGCAGATCGGTTAGCAGGTGGAAGTGAATCGTGCCGCGCGCTTGGAAGGAACGAACAGTGAGGTACTTGAAATCACCGTACCGCTCACGCATCCGCTTCACCCAATTCTCATAGTCCTTCGCCGCTTCATCCAGTGTCACATCCGGCTTCTCGTAGGTGAGCGTAATAAACTTATGTCCCAAGCTAAAGTTTCGATCCATCAGGTGGCAGAACCGTTCCCGTTCCGCTAACCGGAGTCTCCCCGGTTTCGGCGTTCTTTCAGAACGATTTACAGCGCGCTCTTCCTTATCCGGCGGTTCCAAAATCGCCGAATAGACCCGTTTCTGTACATCCGTCATAGATAGATCAGCGTGAATCGCTTCGATCTCTGCTAGACGCTGGCTTTTCGGTTTTTGGCTCTTCTCTGGTATCGCCCGTCCATACCGCTTCACTCGTAGGCAATCTCCAATTTTCGTCATCTGGCAGTCATAGCCTTTCATCGCTCAGTCCTCCTCGGTTTAGCGCCCATAGGGGGCGTTTACCCTAAATAAACCAAGGGGAGACATTTGTACTCCATGAGCTTCACATGAAAATGAGTGGCGGGGCGGGCTTCTCTTCTTGCTTCGTTCCACGTGTCCAATAGGTTATGAGTTCGTATGATTACAACCAACTTTAACAAGCCATAGCGGTGATTCAGGTTGGGGACTAGGGAAACCCTTCCCGAATACACGAAAACCCCCGCCAGCGACTATGGGACCTTTTACGTCCATATCGTCGCCAGCGAGGGCGTGCTTGGCATATTTACATCCAGAGAACATTGGAGGGTAATCAGGATGTCTCAGCTATTCACTGATACCCGTATAACCCAAACCGTCACGGAATTCAATCCTGCTCATGAGAATGATTCTAGATACATTAATTCGATTAACGGAACGAGCGAAGCGAGTTCACTCCGAGCTATAGCGAGGAGGATAGCACATCCATTCCTTGAATTTTCCTAATCAAAAATCCGTCCAGGCTTCTATGGGCATAGGAAGCCCGTTTATATTAAGATGAACTCTGTTGCTTCATGTTCTTCACGTCCTGTGACCTCTCCTCGCTTTACTCGGAAGACTTCGCTTCGCTTCGTCTTTGTCTTCCCTTCGGTCTTGAAGTGTGAGCTTGATATTCAGGTGTGAATTCTTCTTTAATTCTTAATATAGGAGCCACTTTTATTCGTTCTATTCGCCCACTCCCGACAGAAGCGCTTCACTCTTAGACTATGGAACGTTCCCATAAGAGTCCTGTATTTCCCACATAGGAACGCAAGTCACGTTCTACATAAATCCCCCCATAGATCAGTAAATCGATCGTATATTTATTAGTTTTTTCGCAGGAAATATACCATTCGCTACCAGTAGGTTATCAATCCACCAAGATTGATCGAAAAGTTCTATCGATTATTTTTCAAACAGATCATTCTGTTCATTCGGCTTATCGAATCCGATTAGAGCGAGTGGTTACAAGCTATATAAACCATGTGAATTCGCAGTTATCTCTTCGGATAGGCAAACGATCGCGGTAGGACAGTAGCGTCCACCTACGGCTATTTCTGAGCGTTCTACGCCAATTCGTCGCCACGGGACGAGTGAGAGATATGCAATTCCACTTAGCACATCTCAACGCTCCGCTCAGTCTTTTTTCATATAAATCAAACAGCAGGCAACGGAATGACGGCACCACGCTCACCGAGAGAACTGACTATATATTATTAAATCAAGGATAGCCGCCCGATTCATTCGGCACTGGATGGGAATAAAAGAAAACCACAAGGAGCATCATTGGCTCACTTGTGGCAATAAAGTTTTTGCACAATATTTAATACTAAATCAACTCTATAATAAATTTTATAACCAATATCAATAATGCAATAACATTAACAATTCTATACCATTTTTTATTAGCACTTTTTAGCCAACTATAACAAATCGCGATTGATACAAAGAGAGAAATAGCAAAAGATATAATGTAATTATATCGATCAACTTTCAGATAGGTTTCCACAGATGGAACCTGTTCAGGATTCCATATATTGTAGATTACAAAATCATCTAATAGAATATAAATAACCAGTCCCCACAACATAAAATTACAAAACAAAAATAAACAAATTCTAATTAGATTTAATCCACTTTTATTCATACTAGCAATACAACCTTCCACAAAGAGATCACTAAAATGACTGAAGTAAACTCTTTATATCTCTTAATTCAGTAATAAATTCTTTTTTAAGTTTTTCATTTTTAGGGTTATCAGTATTTCTGAAATCAACTTTTCCCTGAAACCGAGTATAGACAGATATTATTAGTATTTGTATTCTTTCTTCTTCGTCAACAACATCTAATTCAGCAAAGTTATTTAGTATCTTCTTATCTTGATTAGAAAACAATTGAAGATTATTTATGTTACTCTCTACAATTGCAATTACCTCATCTGCATAAACCTTAAAATTATTTGATAACCTAGACAATTCTTAATACCCCCCCTTCATTATTATTTCGCCTTACCTTTTTTTCTAAATTGTTTACCACTAATATCTTCGAAATAGTAGTTATCGATATAATTTCTAGCGCCAGCTGTAGGAATAGCCTTACCTGATTCTTTATTATAAAATGAGTATACAATTTTACCAATGTCAACTGATTCAATTTTCATCCACATATCCTTGTAAATTTGAACATTCATTTCGTTTATGTAGCCACCTCGTTCAAAATCACTCAGCCTAGCATACAGATCAAGCTGTCGCTCAGCATTTTCATACAACCCATCCCATCGAGCAGCAAATATATTTCTCCACTGCTTAGGTTTCACCTCCCACATAGAGCCCCCAGAAACAATATCAATCCAGTAGTATGTCACATCATACTTGTATCCAAAAAGATTTTTTTGTTCTGTAACCTTATGCTCCAATTCTGTTCTCCCACCATTTTTTCCTGCTATTTGAGCACCAACCAGAACTTGAGTTATTTCATGAAAAGCTGTATATATAGGAATCCCATCACCATTTTCATTCAAAACAGCTTGCACAAGTTCTTCATTAGTATACCTTCCTGCTACGTAATCATTGAAGATAGTATTAAGTGTTTTCTTCTTCATATGACCACTTGGATCAATGAAGTTTAATGGATTATTCTCAACATACGTATACAAGTTCAAACTAAGCGGATTGCCTTGTTCCCCTTCATACGTATCCTCACTAATAAACCGTCCCATACTTGGGTCGTACCATCTTGCGCGAAGATATTGAAGCCCTGTCGTCTTATCCCAATACTCGCCTGAATATTTCAGGATATTCGGTACTGTTTCTTTCTCTTCTAGCGGTAATCCCCAAATGTCATAGCGATATTCATTCAGCTTCTTACCCGTTTCATCGACGATGGCTACGACATCACCATGACCGTTAAGCTGATAATATTGCAACTGGCTGGTTGCAGCATCTTGGCGACCGATAAGCTTGCCGTTTAAATCATATAGATACACATACTTAATCTTGGCTTTGCCATCTGCTCCGACGACTGCTTCTGCTAGTAACAACTTGTTAGCATCGTAATAGTAGCGGTTCTTAACGTTATTCTCTACACGCTCATACAGCAGTCCTTCGCCTGTGTAAGAATATGTTACTGGATTATGATCTCCTGTGACCTTCGTTAATCGATTCTTTTTATCGTACTCGTACTGTACATCTTTATCTGGTAGTTCTCTAGAGCTATCCAGAGTCTCCCTATTATATCGCTCATCATACGAATACGTCTCGTTGAACTCACTTGAGGTTTGAATCTGATTCAATGGTGTGTATGAGAAATTCGTGATATAACTATTTTCATTGCGCTCAGTAATGTTGCCAACCAAGTCATATCCATATTGGAAGGTATTCTGTGCAGCTCCATCCCTCGCATGGTTCAGCTTCTTCAGCTTCATGTCTTCGTATTGATAGTCCGTGGTAAACGCATTGCCATACGTCTGCTTCGCCAATTGTCCATTTGCCAAGTGATCATATGAAATCGTCTTCGCTGGCTGATTGCCACCACTCAAAATGTTCAACTGCTTCAATTGGTTAACGTTGTTGTAGGTACCATCTACCTTCACATTAACGCCTGGAGCTGCGAATTCATAGCCTGTCTTCTTGTTTAAGTCATAGTTGTTGGTCAGCTTCACACCATCTGGGTATTGTATGCTTGTTAAGAAACCAGAACGCGCCTGATATTCATAGCTCGTTATCCCTCTATGATCTGTCATCGTAAGCGGTCTGCCTTCGGTGTCATAGCTGTATTGAACCGTTTCATTGCCTAGCTTATTTTGAATTAACTGGTTCATTACATTATAAGTATTCTCAGTAATGTTTCCACTACGATCAATGTACTTCTCTAAGTTGCTATTCGCGTCATAGTAGTATTTTTGTACTTGACCTGTTCCATTAATCTTCTTCGTAACGCGACCAAGCTCATCATATTCCTTCTTCATCTTCTGCGAATTCGCATAGGTTGTTTCGATCAAATTACCCAAGCGATCATATTGATAACTAGTCGTTTGCTTTTCAGCATCAGTAACCGCGATCAGTTGACCACCAGCATCATACTGATATGCTGTATGGTTACCCTTCGCATCCGTCGTAGAAGTAGCTCCACCTGCAAAATTATACTCTGTACGCTGTACAGGCACATACTTCTGTTTGTTCTGATACGACTCTACTAAAATTGTTCTACCTAACACATCGCTTGTTGATCTTGTACGATTCTGCTCTGCATCAATCGCTGTTACTGTTAGTTTTGCATCATCGTATTCAACCCGATCCGATGTACCATTTGCATACGTCGTCTGAAGTGGTCGTCCAAATCCGTCATTGACATACGTTGTACGATTGCCATATGCATCTTCTGTCCATTGCAGTTGACTTGTCCGCTCATCATAAGCGTATTTGACTTGACCTAGACCTTGTGTTTCTTTCACTTTGCGACCAATTGGGTCAAACCACACTTCAGATACTTCACCGAGTGTGTTCTTCACTTGGATATGGTTTTGAGTATCGTTATACACATAGCTGATTTGGCTATGATTTGGCATCGTGACTAACGTTGTACGCCCCAATGGATCATACGCATACGATGTTGTTTGCTGTTTACCATCTGTATAGGATATCAGTCGTCCCGTTGCCGGATCATACTTCGCTTTTTCCACAATTGTAGTGACTTGTCCATCTGCATTCGTAACATCTACTTCTTGCTGTGTAAGGAATGCATGTTGATACTCGGCGCCATAATGATATCTGAATACGGATGGCTTACCTTTATCATTATGTGCCGTTACTTTGGTAGCATTTCCGAACCCATCATACTCATAATTGATGTGACTAAGAAGCTGACCGCCTTCTGCGTTGGCATACGTTTTAGATTCAATAACTGAACCCTTGTCATTTCGAATCAAACGAGTAAAAGTCTGCTGATTTGCATCCAGCTTAGATGTTATCGTCTCTGGTAGACTCCATTTTGCATCATAAGTAGTTGTTGAACTGGATCCTAGATTATTTGTTTCACTCGTCACACTGCCATTCTCATTATGTTGACGATTTACGATAAGAGATGGACTTTCCGCTCCGGTACTTCTCTTCTTCGACGTAATTTGTGTTGGATAAGGATTAAAAACGTTCGATGTATATGCTTGATTTGTGACTTGCTGTGTCTGACCTGCTTGTTGTACGGTTTCTACATTTCGAAATGCGAAATCTTGCCCTGAATACACTTTATCGTAAGTAAATGTACTCGTTGCATCTCCGCTTTTGATTATCGTCTTATGTTGTGAGTTGCTTCCAGAGGAAGCATACGGGTCAGACTCATATTGAATGTTCGATTTATTACTCTCGATTACTGAACCGTCAACATATTGTGCAACATCTTTACGCTCGATGACCCGATACTGTTCTTGCTTAGAGTCATGACCTAAGTGACGAAGCACTTTGTCATACTTGTACTCGGTTCGAGCTCCTGTTGGATGGTGAACAGCTTTAAGTAATGCATAATCATTCCGCTCATTAATTGCTTCAGATGTAACGGAAAATTTCGATTCAGCAGCTTCATATTCATATCGTGTTGTTCGACCAATTGCATCAGTAACCGATTCTAAGTAATGTTTATTGTATGTACCAGGAAAAGTGCCTAGTTGATAATGAATCGTTTCTTTCCCATTTGTTGCGGTGTACTTCTTGTGATAATGGTCATAGCTAATTTGAATATAATTACCTAGTGGGTCTGTAATTTTTTCGAGCTTATCTATAAAACTATATTTAAAATTTAAATAGTTCGCGTGACTGTCTTCTATGCGAATGAGTTGTCCTTTATTATTGAAGTAATAGGAACTTCCTTGCTTCATCTTCAAAACGTACTCGGAAGTGCTTCCTTCCGCCGTGCGGCTATTGTCCTTAGTTAATACGGCATCTTTCCAAGGATAACGTTTTAAACTCAAATTGGTGTTATCTACTTGATACACACCACCAGCCGGCATTCTAATAAAGATTTCTTTATCTTTAAACTGCATATAGGGAATATCCCACGTCCAGCCTTTACCCAAACTAGTTCTTTCCCCGAAATAATCTTCCTCCACAGCATTATCAGGAAGTGTATATCCTACATAATCGGAACTCCAAATTTGATAATTATCACCCAAACTATTGACTGTTGAAACAATATGGATTTCATTGTTATCGCCCATACCCCAAGAGTATGATTTAACTTTATTATATCTGGCAGGATCAAACCAATAATCAGCTGTTTTTTGTAAAGCTTCCTTTCTTCCATTTAAATGACTAACACCATATTTCTCTATCCAATGTATGATGTTGGGTCCATATACAATTGCATCGTTTCTAGATTCTGTTTCCCCTCGATATATTCTTTCACCATTAGGGAGCACTTGATAATTTGTACCTTTAAGGTAAGGCATAATATAAGACAACATTACATCACTATGCTTAACAGTTTTTTTATAAAACTCTGCATCATTACTGTTATAGCTTCTGCGAAGCGAGAAAGACAAACCATTTCTTCCTGGAATCGAAAGATCTGTTGAAAATAAGCTTAAAGATCCATCCACACTGGAAATCGATTCATTTCCTGTTTGAACGGAATATGGAGCCTGGTCCATCTTCGTATTTTGCTTTACTAGACTAAGAGCATCATGGTTTATTTCCAATGGTCTCGATGATAAACTTCTCTTCTTCCTTGATCCATACACGGACTCCGTTACATTCCCGTATGTAGACCCTGTTACTTCTTCGAGATTAGGAATTGGTAAGTTGAAACCCGGAAATTCCAAGCCATATGTCGCATCGGTCACCGCAGGAGGCTCATATTTCTTTCCTACACCCGGATACATCTCCTCAAGCGTAGCTTCCAACGCCTTGATATCCGGATTTTTCGCTAAAGCATCATGAATATGCTTCAAAGAGTATCCTTCATTTAGTCGCAAAAGAATATCCGAAGGAGTCACATTGTATTTCTTTGCGATATAGTCAATCGTCAGCAATGCCTTATTGTCAGCAGTTTGAGTTGAAACTGGTTTAGGCGCTACCGCTGCTTCTGCAACCTGCAAGAATAACGGTGCGGCTAATTCTAAAAACATGACTAATGCTAGTAATGCTGATATCTTTCTCATCTTTCTCATCTTTTTCATCTGTTCACATTCCCCTGTTATGTATTTCGGATATGTACTAATTTTCAAACTTAATCGTTATATCATCTATTGAAAGTTCACCCCCCTCATGGACTCTCCCCAATTAAAATAATATTTTGCTGAGTCTCCTGTCGTAACAGTTGTTATGGATAACAACATCACAATTCATGAACTCGCTTAACCAGCATCATAGTGGTTTATCTGCGCTCAGCATGACTTGATCAACCAAAAAGTCTGCACTTCCGAGCGGTTTATTAAGCTGCTTCATTGCATGGAAATGCACTCTAGCTATCGTAGCTTTATCTGGTACAACGATTTCTTTCTTAATATCTGCCCAATCGGAAACGGTCGCTGCACGATACGCTGTTGCTGAGCTTAATAAATTGTACTTATCATCAAAGTAATGAATGGAGATGACGACATCCGCATTTTGTACTTTTAAAACTTTCATTTTGGCAGACAAGTAATAGATTGCTTTAGGGTCGACCTTGATATCTTGATAAACATTCATACCACCCTCTGGGATAGAATGTGCTGTTACTCGTTGAGCGCGTTTCCCTTCGTAGTAGTTCTTTTTATCAACCATATAACTACCTGTCACATCATCTGACTTCCAATACTTCCAACCAGCAGCAACATCCTGCTTGTTATAACGTTCAAAGTTCCCATTGAACATCATGCTACCCGGTTCTTTCTTAAGATGGATTTCATCAATAAGCAGATCTACGCTGCCCTCCGGTTTATTCATATGCTTCTGCGTATGTATATGGATTCTAGCAACCGCTGCTGTATCTGGAACTGTTAATTTACGACTTACCCTTAACCAATCTACCGGTGTGCTCGTTATGTATGGAGCCACTGCAGCAACTAAATTATATTTCTCATCAAAGTAATGAATGGATACCATGGCGTCTGCATTCTGTATTTTAGATACTTGAAACTGTGCAGATAAATAATAGGTTTCTTTCGGCTCTACCTTAATATCTTGATAGATATTCATTCCACCTTCCGGAATCGAAGTCGCCGTAATTCGTTGAGAACGTTGACCTGCATATGGAGATGTCGTGTCTAATGAATATGAACCTACTACATCATTCGATTTCCACGACTTCCATCCTTCAGCCACGGCCTGGTTTGTATAGCGTTCAAAGCTTTCATTGAACAACAGACTATCTACTTTCTCCTTCTGGAAGCGTATCTCATCAACTAAGAAATCTGCACTTCCTTCAGGTTTATTAGCATGGCTCTGTGCATGGAAGTGGATTCTAGCAATCGTAGCTTGCGCTGGCACTGGCACGGTGCGATTTACACCTAGCCAACTGACTGACGTGCTTGTTATATACGGTGTGGAAACACCTACTAGGTTGTATTGATTATCAAAAAAGTGAATCGAAATCATAACGTCAGCATCTTTGACCTGCAGCACTTGCAATTGAGCGGATAGATGATACGTTCCCCCAGGAGCTACTTTTATATCTTGATAAATATTCATTCCACTGTTAGTGATCGATTGTGCCGTGATTCGTTGAGCATGTGACCCTGCATACGGAGTTGTGGTATCTAGCACATATTCTCCCTTTACGTTATCAGGTTTCCAGTAGCTCCAATTCCGAGCGGTCTTATTGCTAGTAGAAACTTCAAATCCTTCATTTATGACCAAGTTAGGGTCCTTCTTCACGTTCTCTAAAGACCCCTGTTCATTGTAAAAATACCTAACCGATTGACCTTCATGATTTACTTGAACAAGTCGATTATTATTATCGTAATAGTATTCTTTTGCATCTACTGTCGGTAGTGATAGGGATAACGCAAGTACTGACGACAGTAATGTAATCATCAACTTTTTCATATTTCACTTCCTTATTTAAGTTACTTTTATCTTCTTACATACTGAATAACTGAACATATAATAGATTACTTGTAAACTTGACATCTGTCCTTGATATTATTGACATTTCCTACAACCAAATTGCTCATGCTTCGTTTATTTCACGTATTGGAGCAATTTTTGCATGTATACGAAACGAAAAGACCCCAGAATCAACTTCTGAGGTCTTAAGACTATCTTTAGTTGTAAGGAAGGTATAAGTATTTATGGCATCTTCTTAAAATAGCTAGACCTTAACATATCCTTTCTTCGTCAGATTTCCTTTTTGATTATACTTGAAAAATCGATAGCTCCCATTTGTAAAAATAATCGCCTGCAAACGGTTAGCAGCGTCATAGAAAAATGCCTTTTTTGTAGGAAGCTGCAGCTTCCCGTGATCCGCATCAAGTCCTATAGCATCTAATTTGATCCAATCTAAATCTATGTAAGCCTTGTCCATCCAATACGTACGAAGTTCTAATCGATGACTAGGATGGTTAATATTAAATTTGATATCAAACTGCTGATACTTGTTTGCCCCGGCAAATTGCCCTCTTGTGATAATTTTAGATTGGATAATTTCATCTGCGTCATAATCATAGACTTCCAACTTTACAACCTCTTCGTTATTTGCACTGTTGTTATCAATTAGTAGGTTCCACTGGGCCAAGTAGGTTCCTCTAGCCAGCTTATTTTCGTACGGTCCATAACTTAAAAACCCTGGCTCGTCCTCAAACGTATTGGCTGACCCATTCGTTTGTTTTGCCCTGCCTACCGAGTGTGCAAGATCCGTTGCTTCCCAACGTTTATTGTATGGGGCAGCAGCGAGCTTTGCAGCCGTTACTTGCTCAAATGAAATATCGTATTCTCCATACCAGAACACCCGAAACTCCAAATTACGCGAGACATTGGCATGCGCGATTTTTAAATCGAAAGACTGGGTTGCACCAGCATAATAAAACTCTCTCGCAGTGATGACTCTTTCACCTAGCACAGTATTCGTTGCGCTATCATAAACATCAATTTTTACAACCGCATTCGTGCTATTAACAGGCTTATCAAGCTTTAATTTCCATGATATATTCCATAAGCCCAGTGCCATATCGTTAGCGTATGGTCCATAACTCAAATATGTATTTGATACATCCTTGTTTACTCTTGCAGTCCTCACATCACCTTCATTCGTTCCTGTACGTGAAGGAAGGGAGGGAGCACTCCAAGAGCGTTTAGCTGTAACATCAGACACTTTTACTAGTACTAATTTTTCAAGCTGTACAGAGCCTTGTCCATACCAGTAACTTCGGAACTCTAGGGAGTGATTCACTGCATACGTCGTATTAAAGCTTAGCGAGAAATCCTGAAACTTCCCTGGTTGTTTAGTAATCCGATGCTTTAATTTTTTTTAATGCTAGAACTCGACCTGTATGATGATCAACGACTTCAATAAGCAACACATCCGTGTCACTCGCGGAAATTAATTGTTCCATCATCAATGACCATGTAATCGAGTATTCAGCTTCACCCAGATGTTGAATATATGGGCCGTAATTTAAGAACCCTTCTTTATCTACAGCTTGATCCGCATGCCATACAGTTCCCTTCTGCCTGCCAGTCTTGTGACCAAGCTTGGGATCGGTCGCTTACCATACAGCAGTGAAAGCAGCAGGTTGACTGTTGACCTTGCTTGAAGTCGCGGTGTTGCTCGTGCTTATGGCAAAAGCATTGCTCAGAAGTTGTACAAATAAACATGTGATGAGGAGCAAAAAAGTATTCGAAGCCTCATATGTCACCTCTAAAAATATAGTAAAAATCTCAAGTCTATGTGTTCATACATTTCATACAGAAATTAAACGAAATATTGGATTGATTTTATTTAGTCTTTTTCGTTACTTGTATGTCATCAATTGAAATGGCTCCTCCATAATTCGTTCCCCAGTACAATTGATAATCTGAATAAGGACCTGTTGTGAAAGTGACAACCTTGCTTCCTACACTTCCCGCCGGATCATTCCATTCGGTCCAGCCCTTATCTTGCGCTATATCTCCTGTTCTTGTTCTACTAAAGAAATAGTGGCTCCCCTTCTCACTTGGGGACTTGATCACTTTATTTTGAAACGATACCGAGTAACTTGTATTAGGTTCCAGCTGTAATTTTCTAGGATTTGATGCTAGGAAGGAGTTCCATTCCCAAGTTGCCTTACTCTCCCCATAGACTGAATGCGCTCCGGTCACTACTTTTCCAGCTTCATTTGTCACTTCTCCTGAATATCCAGGATTACCGGAAATATAATGGGTTGAATCGAACTTTCCTCGTTCAAATGACTCTGTTAGTTTTGTTACTTGGATATCATCAATGGAAACAGCTCCTCCATAATTCGTTCCCCAGTACAATTGATAATCTGAATAGGGACCTGTTGTGAAAGTGACAACCTTGCTTCCTACACTTCCCGCCGGATCATTCCATTCGGTCCAGCCCTTATCTTGCGCTGTTTTTCCTGTACTAGTTCTACTAAAGAAGTAGTGGCTCCCCTTCTCAATTGGGGACTTGATCACTTTATATTTGAATGATACTGAATAGCTCGTATTAGGCTCTAGTTGCAACTTTTGTGGATCTGATGCCAAGAAGGAGTTCCATTCCCAGGTTGCCTTACTTTCCCCCTAGACCGAATACGCCCCTGTCACTATTTTTCCAGCTTCATTCGTCACTATACCCGAATATCCTGGGTTACCTGAAAGATAATTCGTAGTCTCAAAGTCTCCTCTTTCAAATGTCTCGCGATATCTTGAAACTTTCCTCAATAGGTTTCCGTTATCGTCATAGAAGTAATCTAAATAAGATCCATCTAGAAATTTAGCAAGAAGCAGTTGGCCATCATTTGGGTAAGAATAAGTAACCCCACTATCCAACGCCCTTGCCGAAGATGTAATCAAGAAAGAAAATATAATAGCCAAACTTACTACGATCATCCGACATTTTTGAATATTTTTATTGCTAAACATAACTTCCCCCATCTTTCTTTGTACCTGCTAAGCAGACAAACACAAAGTTGTATACTCGTTTCTATTGAAATCGTATAAACACTATTTATATGTCAATGTTGCTGAATCCCAGTATACTGTTCCTGAACCTCCATCTACCTTGCTGATGATATACATCTGCATGACACCATAACTCGTACCGGCAGGTGTTTTCCCACTTGCATTCAAAGTAATAAAACCATTCGTCTTATTAGTAACATCCGTTGAACCAACGGTTGCTATATACGTTCCTGCTGCATCATGGAAATCGATTGTCATTAACACTCGCGCATCCTTCAAACTCTCAACTTCTGCTCGCACCGTTGCATGTACGGATTTCTCTGGCTGCAGAGATACCTTTTGGTATATCGATAACAAATTCCCCTTTGGTAGTTGGCTTGCGCTTACTTTCTGCGCATCTCTGCCGGAGTCTATCGGGTGCTGCACAAGTTGTGAGGACGTTGGTAGTTCAGCACTGTTTTTCCATGTAGCCCAACTGCTCGCAATTTTCTGCTCGTTCTCGACTTTTTCCATACTACTGTTACTTAGGAGACTGGGTTCACCGTACCTCAACGATGCTGAATCCCAGTATACAGTTCCTGAACCTCCATCTACCTTGCTGATAATATACATCTGCATGATTCCGTATGCTGTCCCCGCAGGTGTTTTCCCACTCGCGTTCAAAGTAATATAACCGTTTGTCTTATACGTAACATCGGCTGTTCCTATGGTAGCTAAATACTTTCCTGCTGCATCATGAAAATCAATGGTCATTAATACACGTGCATCCTTTAAACTCTCCACTTCTGCTCTCACCGTTGCTTGGATTGATTTCTCCGGTTGCAATGCTACCTTCTGATATAGTGACAACAGATTCCCTTCTGGGAGTTGACTTACACTCACTTTCTGTGCGTTTCCCGGAATCTACTGGATGCTTCACGAGTTGTGATGAACTTGGTAGTTCGGCACTGTTCTTCCACGTCGCCCAGTTACTTGCGACTTCTGCAGATTGATTTTTTAACACCTCAAAGCTTGAGTTAATTAGAAGATTTCGATCATTAAAATGACCTATTACGTTGCCGTTTAAATCGTATTTATAATCGATGGTCCCATCACTCTGACTCATCTCAATCAATTTTCCATCTTGATCGTATAAATAAACATTTTTATTTAGAGCAAGTGAATGATGTGAGAAGAACATTACTGTGATCAGCGAAAAAACAATGAACGAGTTTATTGTTTTGAAAGATTGTTTGGGCGTTTTCTTATTCATACTACAGCTCCATTCTCGATAGTTCTTCTTCGTAACGTAATTAAAACAAATATTTCATTTTTAGTTGGCTATTCTGCATTTGAATGAATATTTGAACATATAATAGATTAAATGTTAGTTTGAAATCTGTCCTTGATATTATTGTCATTTTCTCATCCATGTTGTTTAAATTTCGTTCATGCTGGATGATAGCTCGTTATTACAAGACACACAAAAAAGACCTCAGTAATAAACCTCTGAGGTCTCCAGGCTATTTTTATAACAAATCATGCTCTTCTACTTATTTTGAAAATAATCTGTGTTGAACTTTATCATATTCTCTCTATTTATTTAACAGAAATATGCGGTACAAAATGTATCATAGGATCCCAATACGTTAAATCATAATCGATTGTTTCATTTTGATTTACAATGAAATAGATAGCGTCTCCTTTTTCAACTTCCGTTGTAAGCGATACATTGAGACCCTTCGTGTCGTCATGCGCAATCACTTTCCAGCCAGTTGCAGGCCAGATCTGACTATTATTTTTCATTATCTTTACGCGAACACCATCACCAAGAATCTGTCCCTCTGCTTTAGAAACTTTCCCTGTTATCGATATACTTCCACTCTTAGATGAAGTCCATTTACGAACCGAATCATTTGCAGCAGGATGTTGAGAATCACCGGACACCGAAAGCCATTCTTGACTTCCTTTCCACATTCGCCAATCATCGTTCCACGTCATATTTTTATAGTTGATTCCGTCCCACTCTTGATACTGCCAATTACCTTCTCCTTGGATCTTTGCAAAGCCTGCTGATGCTTTGTAGGTTAACGGCACATAGCTTATCGTTGGATCCCAATAGGTCCCGTCATAATCTATTGTTTTATTCTGATTCACAATAAAATAGAGCGCATCTCCTTTGGCAACTTCGGTTGTCACCGATACATTGACACCTTGTGTGTCGTCATGTTCGATCACTTGCCAGTCGGTGGCAGGCCAGATTTGATTGCTATTTTTCATGATTTTAACGCGAACGCCGTCTCCCTGTATCTCTCCCTTTAGTTTTGCTACTTTACCTGAAATGTCTATTTTTCCACCTCTAGGTGCAATCCATTTCCGTACAGAATCACTTTCATCTGGATGTTGAGAGTTTTTAGTTACCCTTAGCCACTTATTACTTCCTTTCCATTGATTCAAGAAAGAATCCCACGCAATATTTTTATATTGTTTACCATCCCATTCCTGATAAGACCAATTATTCTTACCTTGAACTATCGAATAACCTTCCGACGCTTTCTGAGATAATGAAATATAATTTATTTTGGGATCCCAATACGTCCCGTCATAATCTATCGTTTTATTTTGATTGACGATAAAATAAAGCGCATCTCCTTTGGCAACTTTCGCTGTTACTGATACTTGGACACCTTTCGTATCATCATGTTCAATCACTTGCCAGCCAGATGAAGGCCAAATCTGACCATTATTCCTCATTACCTTCACACGAACACCATCTCCAAGTGTTTGCCCATCACTCTTGGCAACTTTACCTGTAATCTCTATTGCGCCACTCCTAGGTGCAATCCATTTACGTACCGAATCGCTTCCATCTGGATGTTGGAAGTCAGTCCCTATTCTTAACCATTGACTATTTCCTTGCCAATGATTCAATGCGGTATTCCATGTGATATCGGCATACTTTTGCCCATCCCATTCTTGGAAATACCAATTATTCATACTTTGAATGGAGGAAAAATCATTCGATGCTCTATAAGATAACGGCAAATACGTAATTGTGGGGTCCCAATAGGTCCCATCATAGTCGAACGTTTTATTTTGATTCACAATAAAATAGAGCGCATCTCCTTCTTTAACCTCCGTGGTTACGGACACATTGACACCTTTCGTATCATTGTATTCAATAAATTTCCAACCAGATGAAGGCCAGATTGGACTATTATTTTTCATAATACTTACACGAACGCCATCTCCATGGATTTGCCCGTCTAATTTTGCAACCTTGCCAGTAATCGTAACTGTTCCACTCCTAGGCGCAATCCACTTACGCACTGCATCGCTTCCATCTGGATGCTGATAAGTAGCAGTCAGCATCAACCACCGATTGCTTCCTTTCCATAAGCCCTGATCATTGCTCCACGCAACATCTTTGTAGTTCTTTCCATCCCATTCCTGATAGTACCAGTTACTCTTACCTTGGATCTTCGAAAAAGCTTTCGATGCTGTGTAGGACATCACACCTGACTTTTTGGTCATATTGCCGTTATTATCGTATAGCAACTGTGTGTCATTCATTTGTACTAATCTTCCTGCATTATCATATAGGTAATCGACATTGGACGCGTTTGCATGTCCAAGCAATACCGGCATACTCAGTATGCTAATCATCATTAATACTACTATTCTTTGAAACTTCTTCATTTCCATTCCTCTCTCCTATCAACTTTCCATTCTCACACAACTGACTCTGATCTACACGCTGAATACTAGCAGTCGATAAGAATACGTATGCATAATTGATCATATAATAGATTAAATGCTAGTTTATCATCTGTCCTGGATATTATTCTCATTTCTTACTTTTATGTCGTCCACACTTCATTTGTTACAACTCTCCGATTCTATTTCAGCATGCTTTGAAACAGAAAATAGACCCCAAAATAAACTTCTGAGGTCTTGAGACTAGCCTTTCCTAATCTGAATCAGGTTGCCATTTGTATCGTAATAATAATGAATGACTTGTCCAGATGCCAGCGTGATCATTTCCAAGCGGTTAGCACCATCATAAGAGTAATCGGACATATTCGATGTGGTGGCATATTCGATCTGAGCATCCCAGAACGTGCTGTCACAGTCGATATTACCACCAGCTTCAACTACAAAATACAACGCCTGACCCTGCGAGACAGGTGTAGTCATATTATAAGCAGTTCCTTTGTTATCATCAGCAGCTAGCTTGGTTCCCCATAATTTGGTCTTACCTTTATATATCATTGCCTCCACGCCATTGCCACAAGTAATGTTACCCTTGACAGGATTACCTGTCAGACGGACTGTTCCTGATTTGGGAGCAACCCATTTGCGTACTGACCCTGAGGGATCGGGATGATACATATTAAAGGTAATGGTTGAAAATTCACGAGCACCCTTCCACTCTTGCTTTTTCGCATCAAAAGTCATATCCACATAATCTTGACCAATCAATTCTTGGTAGTACCAATTTGATTGCCCTTGAGCAGAACCAAAATTCAATCTTGAAGAGTAAGACAGTGGCTGCTTCTGATCTACGTACGTAATCGTTGGATTAAAAGTCGTCCCGTCACAGGAATTTTCTCCGTTTTGAGAAGTAACAAACCGTATTTTATCATCGGCACGAGCAGATACATCATGTTGAATGCTATAGCCTATTTTGTCATCAAATGACACAGGAGTTGTCCATACTACTTGATCGTTCTTATATATCGTCGCTATAACCCCATTACCACAAACAACATTGTCTTTTAACAGTGGTCCTGTAATTCGAATAACACCTGAAGTAGGTGCTAACCATGTCCGTACAGAATCTCTTGCTTCTGGATGCTGCCAATGATGTCCGATCATGGAGAACTCTGTACTTCCTCTCCATAAAGTTTCTTCTTTTATCCATGTCATTGGATAGAACTTGTCCTTATCCCGTTCCTCGTAATACCAGTTATTCTGACCTTGGATGGGACTATATCCTTCTGAGGCTGTATACGCTATTGGTTTAGAATCATATGTAATCGTTGGATTAAAAATCGTTCCGTCACAGGAGTTTTCGCCGTTTTGAGAAATAACAAACCGTAAGCGATCATCGGTACGAACCGTTACATCCTGCTTGATTTGGTAGCCTACTTTGTCATCAAATAAAACGGAAGTTGTCCATATGATCTTGTCATTTTTATAAATGGTAGCTATAACTCCATTACCACAACTAACATTATCTTTGGCAAGCTTTCCTGTAATTTGCACGACGCCTGAAGTCGGTGCTGCCCACGTCCGTACAGAATCTCTCGCCTCCGGATGCTGCCAATGATGTCCGATCATGGAAAACTCCGTACTCCCTCTCCATAGATTTTCTTTCTTTATCCATGTCATTGGGTAGAACTTGTCTTTATCCTGTTCCTCGTAATACCAGTTGTTCTGACCTTGGATAGAGTTAAATCCTTCTGATGCTGTATACTTCAATGGCTTCTTATCATCATAGGTAATGGTTGGGTCCCAAAAAGTTCCGTCGCAGCTGTTGTCTTGCTGCTCATTCACGATAAAATAAAGGGCCTCTCCCGTTGATACACGTGTCGTATAGTTCGCAGATACCCCAACAGTGTCATCAAATCCGATAGTTGAAGACCAAACGAGATTATTATTTTTACGAATCATCGCTTTGACGCCATCACCGCATGTCGGATTACTCTTCGCCACTTGTCCACTAATATGGACAATACCCGGCTTTGGTGCAACCCATTTTCGTACAATGTCAACTTGATCTGGATGATGAACATTAGCAGCGATCGTAGCGTGCTTGTTTTTACCTTGCCATAATTTTTTGGAGTTATCCCATTTTAAATTCGTATACGTAGAACCATCCCATTCTTGATAGTACCAATAGTTATCGCCTTGAATGGTGCTGTAATCTGTACTTGCACGGTATACATTCTTCTCTGCACTAGTGGCCGACCACGTTACACGGTCTGTTAACATAGTTACCGATAGCACTGTTATGAATAGTACAATTGCAAACAGATATTTTTTTACGTGTTTAGTCATTGTTTACCCCTTTTTGTAGTTTATGAATTCTCTTAGTTAGTATAAATAAAAACAGAGGAAAAAACTGCTCCTCTGTTTTATAATTTCTAATTCTCTTAAAGTATTACTCCTCAGGATACGGTCGTGGTTTCATTTGAGATTTGCTTTTATTCCACCATTGATCATTATTTCCATAGTAAACAATAAATGCCCAACTATTTGAGCTTTCATAATTTAAAAAATCCTCGTCTTTATCAATAGGGCCTCTTTCAGTATTTTGCCATAGTTCATTCATTCGGCCTACCGCTTCTTCTTCACTTATTCCGAACTCATTGATCATTTCTTTTACAATTAATTCACAAATTTTAATTGAATCTTTTCTTGAAATAAATTTAAATTTATCCATCTCGAGCTCCCATCCACTACATATTAATGCGGCCCTTTTCCAAGCAGATCAAACATAAACTACCCTCTCCCCAATTCGATATATTTCGAAAATGTAAAAGAAAAAAATCAGTAAGTTATACACCTATTAAAATAACCCATATGGAGGTAACTCACATATGGGTTTGCATACTCTTCAATACTCTCTTACATTCACAGCCTTACGCCATGTCCAAATATCTCCCTTATTACTTCGTCAAAACTCAAATAATTCTCAAAAGCTACATTCTCTCTTTCAATCATCTCGTCCCAACCTCTAAAAGGCTCAGTCAGATAACCACTTTCGTTTACAAGCTCAAATTCTATTGAAAATAGTGTGTATGCAAGCTTTTTAGAAATCCCTTGCTTTTCTGAAGCGTATTGAAAAACTTCATTAAGAATGTTGAGCATATTGATTTTATCATCTTTATTTTCCCGAGCTGCTCCCAGCTTTACTAAAAACTCAAATTCATATTCATCTGCAGAAAGTGTTACATTTAGAAAATCTAATATGATTTTTTCTATTGACTTTATCCCAGATCTTAACTCACCTTTTTTATTTTGTTTAAAATAATCCATCTCCGAAATCATCCATGAATAAGTATTATCAAAATTCTTTAATAATTTTCTACTTATAAAAGTAACCTTTTCAGAAGATATAGTTTTTAATAAGTTATTTATAGGGCTTAGATGAACAGTTTCATCAAAAGATTTCTCTCTTAATGAACCATTTAATTCGATAAGTAATTCACAGATTTTTTCTTCTACTCCACACTCGGTATCCACCCAACAATAGCCTCCCTCTCAATATCTTGGAATATTGCATACTCATAATCTTTTCTCGCAAAATTTAATGCATCTGTATAATTAAGATGATTTTTATCTAAATTTGATAACACCCATCTGTATTCAGATTGTACTTTATCAAGATCAATAACGACTACCCCTCTTCCACTTTTTTGTTCATAGAACATTGCCCTATCAAGTGAGATAGTAGTAGAGATCCACGGATCATTTTTCTCTGGTTTCATCATTCTCTTAGAACCATATGCTACATGTGATGTTAAGTTCCATAGACCGTTACGATTTTTTGCTTCAATCCCCTTACCAGCAGTTAGAGTCTTAACATCTGTTGGATTTAATGCCCTAAATACATAATTCCCTTCTTTTTTCTTATGACGTTCCTTCATTTCAGAAATACTTAATAATGGCAATTTGTACATTTTGGCTTTATTTACATTTATACTATGTTGCGATTCTCCTACAGGACTAGGGTTTAATAAAGAACCAAAGATAGTACCGAGACTGAAACCTAACCATCCACCTTTTTTAGAGCCTTGCTTCGCACCCTTAGCCCCACCTTCAATGACTCTAAAACTCTCCCGCTGTAATTGGTGCCAATCTATATTCAGTGCTGCTTCATGTCCAGTTGGATCGATATATAATAGTGGATTATTTTCTACATACGTATACAAATTCAAACTACGCGGGCTATTCAGTTCCCCTTCATACGTATCCTCACTAATAAACCTTCCCATGTTTGGGTCATACCATCTTGCTCGAAGATACTGAAGACCTGTCGTCTTATCCCAATACTCACCTGAGTATTTCAGAATATTCGGAACCGTTTCTTTCTCTTCTAGCGGTAATCCCCAAATGTCATAGCGATATTCATTCAGCTTCTTACCTGCTTCATCGACAATAGCTACGACATCACCATGACCGTTCAGCTGATAGTATTGCAACTGGCTGGTAGTAGCATCTTGACGACCGATAAGCTTGCCATTTAGATCATACAGATAGACATACTTAACCTTGGCTTTGCCATCCACCCCGACAACTGCTTCTGCTAATAACAACTTGTTAGCATCGTAATAGTAACGGTTCTTAACGTTATTCTCTACACGCTCATACAGCAATCCTTCTCCCGTGTAGGAGTATATTACAGGATTATGCTCTCCTGTGACTTTCGTCAATCGATTCTTTTTATCGTACTCGTACTGTCTTGACTTTAGAGGTACTTCTCTAGTGCTGTCTAATGTTTGGCGATTGTACCTTTCATCGTATGAGTACGTCTCATTAAACTCACTAGATGTTTGAATCTGATTCAACGGTGTGTATGAGAACTTCGTGACATAACTATTTTCATTGCGCTGCATGATGTTTCCAACCAGGTCATAGCCGTATTGGAAAGTGTTCTGCGCTGCTCCATCCTTCACATGGTTCAACTGCTTCAGCTTCAAATCTTCGTATTGATAATCCGTGACAAACGCATTGCCATACGTCTGCTTCGCCAATTGTCCATTTGCCAAGTGATCGTACGAGATCGTCTTCGCTGGCTGATTGCCACCACTCAAAATGTTCAACTGCTTCAATTGGTTAACGTTGTTATGAACCCCATCAACTTTTACATGAACACCCGGAGCTGCGAACTCATACCCTGTCTTCTTGTTCAGGTCATAGTTGTTCGTTAGCTTCACGCCATCTGGATATTGAATGCTCGTTAAGAAGCCCGAACGCGCCTGATACTTATAGTTCGTTGTTCCTCTATAATCGGTCATCGTGACCGGTCTGCCCTCGGTATCATAGCTATACTTAACCGTTTCATTTCCAAGCGTATTTTGTAAAAGGCGGTTCATTTCATCGTAGCGATTTTCTGTAACTGTTCCACTACGATCAATATATTTCTCTAAATTACTATTCCCATCGTAGTAATACTTCTGAACTTGACCTGTTCCATTGATCTTTTTCGTAACGCGACCAAGTTCGTCATATTCTTTCTTCATTTTCTGTTGATTCGCATACGTTATCTCAAGAAGGTTACCCAAGCGATCATAGAGATAGCTTGTTGTCTGTTTCTGTGCATCCGTAACCGCAGTCAATTGGCCGCCAGCATTATACTGGTACTCCGTACGATTGCCATTAGCATCTGTTGCAGAGGTAACTCCCCCTGCTAGATTATACTCCGTACGCTGAACAGGTATATAATTCTGCTTGTTCTGTAGCGTCTCTACTAGAAGCGTTCTGCCTAATACATCGCTAGTCGTTTTTGTGCGATTCTGCTCTGCATCGATTGCTGTTACTGTCAGCTTCGCATCATCGTATTCAACGCGATCCGATGTACCATTTGCATATGTAGTTTGAAGCGGTCGTCCAAATCCGTCATATGTGTACGTTGTACGATTGCCATAAGCATCTTCTGTCCATTGAAGCTGACTTGTACGCTCATCGTAGCCGTATTTCACTTCGCCTAAGCCTTGAGTTTCTCTAGTCTTACGCCCCAATGGATCGAACCATGCTTCGGTCACTTCTCCAAGCGTATTTTTCAATTGCACATGGTTTTGAGTGTCGTTGTATACATAACTGATTTGGCTGTGATTCGGCATCGTGACTAATGTTGTACGGCCTAATGGATCATAGCCATACGATGTCGTTTGCTGTTTGCCATCTGTGTATGAAAGCAAACGTCCTGTTACTGGATCGTACTTCGCTTTTTCTACAATTGTAGTAACTTGTCCATCTGCATTTGTAACATCCACTTCTTGCTGTGTAAGGTATCCATGATGATATTCAGCACCATAATGATATCTAAATACAGTCGGTTTACCTCTATCATTATGAGCTGTTACTTTCGTAACATTACCGAATCCATCGTACTCATAATTGATATGACCAAGAAGCTGTCCGCCTTCTGAGTTGGCGTACGTTTTAGATTCAATTACAGAACCTTTATCGTTACGATGCATTCGTGTAACAGACTGCTGATTCGCATCCAACTTGGACGTAATCGTTTCTGGCAGCCCCCATTTTGCATCATACGTAGTAGCCGTGCTGGCTCCAAGACTGTTTGTTTCACTCGTTACGTTCCCATTCTCATCATAATTCCGATTCACGATGAGAGATGGACTCTCCACCCCATTATTGATTTTCTTCGACGTAATCTGTGCAGGATAAGGATTTAAAATATTTGACGTGTATGATTGATTCGTCACATGCTGAACATGCCCTGCTTGTTGGACTGTCTCTACATTTCGGAATACAGGATCATCACCCGAACGTACTTTATCATAAGTAGATATGCTTGAGGCATCTCCGCTTTTAAATATCGTTTTATGTCTACCATTCGAGGCAGAAGCATACGGATCTGATTCATATTGAATGCTCGTTTGATTACTATCGACTACTGCGCCATTCACATATTGCGCTACATCTTTGCGTTCCACTACCCTGAACTGTTCTTGCTTGGAATCATGTCCAAAATGTCGAAGCACTTTGTCGTAACGGTATTCGGTACGCGCTCCTGTTGGATGATGGACTGTTTTTAATAAGGCATAGTCATTCCGTTGATTTACCGGGTTTGAGGTCATCGAAAATTTCGAAATGCCAGGCTCGTATGCATAGCGAGTCGTTCGGCCCATCGTGTCGGTAACAGACTCTAAATACGGTATGTCTGTTCCATCAAACTTTTTAAATGCATACTTAACCGATTCATTCTTATTAGTAGTAGCCGTTATGATGCTATTGTGCCAATCATAACTCAATTGAATGTAATTCCCTAAAGAATCTGTCACTTTTGACAAGTAACCTAAATGTTGAAAATCTAAAAAGTTTGAATAGCTATCTTCTACTCTTATCAGGTCACCTCTTGCATCAAAGTAATACGTTGTGCCCTGCTTCATTTTCAATGCGTATGCTGAAGTATCGTACCCTACCTTTCGGCTGGTGTCTTTCATTAATACAGCATCTTTCCACGGATAACGCTTAAGGTTGAGATCTTTATCTACCTGGTAGACGCCTCCTGCTGGCATGCGAATAAAAGCCTCTTCATGTTCAAACTTCATATACGGGATATCCCATGACCAGCCTCTACCCATAATTGAATCCTTACTAACTCTCTCTACTTTATTATCAGGCAAGAACACGGGATAAGTATAATGCGTTAAAACCTCATAGTTTTTCCCATCTCGACAATTCGTTTTTTCAAAGTCTACTTCGAACTCTTGCGAGATAGGATAAGATTTTATATTAATTCTACTTGGAGGAAACTCTGTTTCAGATGCTTTGTGTTGCCTCCTCATCTTTTCCATAAAAATAATTAACAACTGTTTGTGGCAATGGGTATTCGAAATAAAGACCGATGTTAATATACCTAAAAACTCCATTACTAGATTCATTCGTAGCCCACGCTACTCTTTGCCCCCCACCTAATTTTTTATAAGTCGTTCCTTTAACACAAGGTGCAATTGTCTGTTGATAATAGGTATTAGGCTGTACAGTTTTCTTATAGAATTCGGCATCATTACTGTCATAAATTCTACGGAGCGAGAAAGACAGTCCATTCCTTCCCGGCAAAGTAAGATCCGTTGATGACAAGCTCAAGGAACCATCTACACTCGAAATCGTTTCGTTACCTGTTTGAACAGAGTAAGGTGCTTGATCTAATTTAGTATGTTGTTTTACAAGACTCAGCTTATCATGGCTAATATGAGGCAGATTATAAATACTTCGTTTCTTCCTCGATCCATAAACAGATTCCGTTACATTCCCATAAGTAGCCCCTGTTACATCCCCTAGATTAGGAAACGGCAGGTCGAACCCTGGCATTTGCAAGCCATATGTCGCTTCTGTTACCGCAGGTGGCTCATACTTCTTCCCTACTCCCGGAAATAGTTCCTCAAGCGTAGCTAGCAATACTGTTATATCTGAATTTTTGGCTAAAGCATCATGAACATGCTTCAAAGAATATCCTTCATTTAGAAGTAAAAGAATATCGGAAGGAGACACATTGTATTTCTTCGCGATATAATCAATCGTCAACAATGCCTTATTGTCAGCAGTCTGTGTTGACACTGGCTTAGGCGCTGCCACTGCTTCTGCAACTTGCATAAACAAAGGTGCTGCTAATTCCAAAAATAGGACTAAAGCAAGTAAAGCTGATAACTTCCTCATTTTTTTCATCTTTTCACATTCCCCTATTATTTATATATATTAATTTAATGAAAACCCTAGTTAAGAGATCGATAAATCATCTACATGCACAGTTCCTTGTCCATTGTTACTAAGACTGCTTAAGTGAACATGTATTCTTATTTTGTGCGTATTGGCTGGTGGCTTGAAGCTCTCAGAAATAGATAGCCAATCACTGTTCTTGGCATAAGACGCAACATTCCATGAACCGATGGCGTTATTGCTGCGATCATAGTAGTACATAGTAAACTGCAAGTTGGCGTCTTTCATATTTTCCAACTTAAGAGCACCTGTTAGATGATAGCTGCTTTGCTGTGGGACCAAAACGTCTTGCCAAATGTTCATTCCATCCCCAGCCCTCGGCACACTATGAGCTATCATCTTCTGTGCACGTTTACCTGTCTTAACGATATCTCTACTTATTTCATGAGAGCCCTTAATTCCTTCTCCTACATAACGAAACCAACCATCTGCTGCGCCATCTGTGCCGCTCACCGATTCAAAGTTACCATTGAATAGAAGCTTCTGCTTGTCTCCTGGTTGAATCGACATGGCATCCACATATACCGTTCCTTGCCCGTTTGCCTTCGTTGCGCTTACGTGAATATGCAATCTCGCTTTTATCGCATGAGCAGGTGGGGTAAATCGTGAGGATACCGTAAGCCAATCGTTATTGTTCACCAATTCTAATGGGGTTTCAGAACCAATCTGCTTATTGTTCTTGTCGTAATAATATAGAATGAATCCGAGCTTGGAATCTCTCATGTTTTCCAATCGAACCCGTCCATGCAAGACATGAGACTTTTGTTCACTAACCAGGAAGTCCTGCCAAATGTTAATACCATCGTAGATGTTCAAAATGTTATCCGCAGCTATTTTCTGCGCTCGCAAGCCCTCAGATGTGACCACTTGGCTAATTTCATGTTTTCCTTCAACTGCTCCTACATAACGACTCCATCCATCCGCTGTTCCATCTGTGCGAGAAACGACTTCAAAATCGCCATTCGTAAGCAAGTTAATAGGCTTGTTTCTCTTTACAGAGAGCATATCCAGGTTGACCGTTCCTTTGCCCCCAGGTACGTTGGAACTTAAATGCGCATGAATTCTTGCTCTCGTCGCATTAGCAGGCGTTACAAATTGCTTAGAGAACGTTACCCAATCTGTATTACTGTCATAACGCAGCACCATTTCCCCGCCAAACTGATTGTTATCCTTATCATAGTAATAAATAAGGTATTCCAGCTTAGTGTTCTGAACATCGGACATTCTCATTTTTCCGGACAGCGTGTACGTAGTGTAGCCCGTTACGGAAAAATCCTGCCACACATTCATTCCATCATTGGTACGTGGAATGGACGTCGCTTGCAGCTTCATCGCACGTGCTCCCTCAAGCAAACTCGTATCGACTTCGTGCTTTCCCTGAATGTCCGCTCCCATGTAATAATTCCATGCCTTCAAAGTGCCCTGTGAATTAACCAATTCAAATCCACCATCTACCAGAAGCTCATCCGTAAATTTACGATTTACGTTTCCATTGTGATCATACTGATATTTCGTTACTTGATTTTTGTGCTTGGCATATCGCAGTTTACCGGCACCATCGTAAAAATATTGATTGGCCACTGTCGCTGCTGCAAAGGCCCCCATACTTGTACAAGAAACAAATAGGACAACAGCCAGTAATGATACGATAATCTTATTTTTCATATCACTTTCCCCCTTACTGCTTTTCAACTTGGATCAAATTAAGTCGCATTGAAAGTTAGCGATATCTTACGTCTAACGATTGATTGGCCAAACAGCTAAGCTAAGTAGAATCGTCGATACTCACTTATCTTCCAAATGTTAGACGCCTTACCCATCTTATTAATAAAGAAATTATATATGTCTATATGAATATTTGTAAATTTATTTGATTTTAAAATAAAATAGTATATATACGAAAAGACCCTGAAGGAATTATCCCCCAAGGCCCTTAACTCGCTAATATCAATCATTTTATAAAACAAGTCCATTCCAGTATGCCATTTTGTCCATTACAAATGAAAACACTAACGATCTACAACCTTCGTAATGGCTCCTCCAAAGAATTTCCCATCCACCCAAACATCGTTATAATACACGCCTTTTTCCATGTTGTGCTTGGAAAGCAAGACAGTTGCTTTCCAGTTGCCTGGTGCAACTTTCTCTCCTTGGACATACGGATGTACTAAGTCGTCCTGTCCATTCAATTCCGTCCATGTGGGGAATTGAACGCTTTTCGCCGTTGGACTAACTCCGTAGGCAATTACTTCATAGGATCCATTAGCATAGCTCAATGTAGATGGCGCTTTTACTTCAGATTTGACTTTTGTCTCTCCTCCATATAGCGGCATTTGATTCCCATGTTTATCATGAGCGTATATATGCGTTATATATGTCCCCGTTTCATAATTGTGATCGCTGAATTTTATTTTCGCTTTCCAGGTGCCATCTTCTATTTTTTGCGCGTCAACATACTTAATGTCATCTTGCCCCTGTTGCGCTGTCCACACCGGCATAACTATTTTGGCTACATCTTTACCTACACCTGTTACTACAACTTCATATTCCCCTGCTGAATATCCGATCTCTTGTGGGAGACTAACTCTAACATTATCTTCAACATTCGTAATGGCTCCTCCAAAGAATTTCCCATCCACCCAAACATCGTTATAGTACACGCCTTTTTCCATGTTGTGCTTGGAAAGCAAGACGGTCGCTTTCCAGATGCCAGGTGCAACCTTCTCTCCCTCTACTAACGGATGTACTAAGTCGTCCTGTCCATTCAATTCCGTCCATGTTGGGAACTGGACACTTTTCGCCGTTGGGCTAACTCCGTAGGCAACCACTTCATATGACACATCTGAAATACTAACTTTTGTAGAAACTACTACGCTAGGTGTCTTAATCTTCTTAATCGAAATGGTGTTTCCGTTTTGGTCATATTCATAAACAACCCAATCGTTAGATGAAGGTTTTTGAATATACTTTAATTTAGAGTCTTCATACACATAATGAATCTTTTGCTGGGCATAGAGAGTCGTACTCGATAATCCCATAACGAAGAAGAAAAGCAATACAATAAAATACTTTTTGAAAACTTAGTAGACCGATACAACACTATCCCTCAATTCTAGATGCTTTGATAATGTTAAAACTACATTCTATTGTTTGTTTCCATAAAGCAACTGACCTATCATTTACATGATTTACACCAGACCATAGAATCTCTAGCCTTTTACCTCTACCACATGCCCTTGGAAAAAGACATCGTCGATATAAATATGCGTCACATAACTTCCTGTCTCATTGCGATGGTCGCTAAGCTTCACCCTGCCTCGCCATACACCATCACGGATCTTTTCACCTTTGATCTCTTTCAGATCATCTTGATCTTGGAATGCGGTCCAAGTTGGAAAATGTACTTTTTTAGCAGCTCTATCTACACCATATACATAAATGTCATACCATTGTTCATCCAGGCGAACCGAATTCTTAAATTTCACGCTTTGCTCTGCGATCACTTCTGTAGAGCTAATCATCTCCATATTTTCATACTTATCTACCGCGTACACATGCGTAATATATCGTCCCGCTTCATAGCTATGATTCCTAAAATTAACCGTATAGACCCAGTCGCCATTACTTTCGCGTATACCTCTCTCCCAGTAACTAGCCAAATCATCTTGACCATTGTGGAATGTCCATGTAGGGAAATACACCCTTTGGATATCTTTAGACAAGCCAGATATTCGAACCTGGTATTGACCTTCCTTCAGCTCTATTTTTTGTGGTGCTTTAAGCGAGATGTCACTACTAACCATAACATCTACTCCACCAATTTCCTTCTTATCTCCATAAATATGCGTGGTGTACTTCCCCGTCTCGCTGTTGTGTTTCTTGTAAACAACCGTACCTTTCCAAACTCCTGGAGCAATCTTCTTACCTTGAATCCATTCAAGATCGTCTTGATCGTTATGAGCCGTCCAGGTCGGGAACTCAACTTGCTTCACAGCCGGATCCACACCGTATGCATATACATCATGAGAAATATTTTGAACTTTTGATTGTTCAGGCGCTTTTACGCCAGCTATTGCTTCGTATTCTCTGCCGATTATAAACTTTGCATTTCCTTGCTGATCAAACGCATATACATGTGTGGCATAGCGACCTAGCTCATAATTATGTCCAGCGAATGGGATAACAGCTTCCCATCTATCAAGGTCTACTTTCTTCCCTTGAATATGTTGAATATCATCTTGTCCATTAGCAATGGTCCACGTCGGAAACTCTACCTTCGAAACCGTAGGTGATACACCTGAAACTTGGATTTTGATATACTCATCGCTTAGTGGAACAACAGGCTTATAATCTGCCTCCACCGTTTCCACTGCCTTAAATTCAACCTGTTTGGCAGAGATACCATTGATGAACACCGTGGATTCAAATAACTGAGCACCATCATGCCACTTTTCTAGAGGTAGAACGGCTTTCCAAACACCATTGCCAAGTTTCGACGCTATCGTTTCAACGTGATCTGGCTTGGATTTATCTTTACGAGTATGTACTTTTACTTCATTCGTAGTCGTTGGATTCGCCTTGATGTATAAGGATATCGAAGCATTGCTTGTTGAAAACACAAGCTTGTCTGCTTGAATATATCTCTGAATTAAATTACCCTTTAAGTCATATTGATTAATAATCGTTTTTCCATTTTGAAACGTCGTATGGAGCTTCTGATCCCCATCATAGATATACACCGATCCTTTACTGTTGTCAGTGTTCACCATAATTGAGTTCGTTGCATCTACTTGTACTGCTGGTGCGGCAGATACAGGATTGGTAGTGAAATTAAGTGCTGCTGCCTCAAGAAACATTACGATACAAACTGTGAACAAAACCATTACTATATTACGTTTACTTATAATTGAACTGAACGTTGTCAACTGTTACCGCTCCCTCACCATCGTTATTCGTGCTTCTTATAAGAACATAGACATGGGCATATGCTGCATTGGCTGGAATATCTCCAGAATTACTAATCTGAATCGACTGATTTCCTGTCGGCTGGTTATGTTCTTTTATATTTGCTTGGATATGTCTCCAATCTTTATCGAACACATCTACGTATAATTGAACTTTCGCATTTTTCAGTTCATGCACCCGCACGGTAGTTGATACATCATATTTTCGGTGCGGTGTGACTAACAGCCTCTGATAAATACCTACCGTTCCATGTGTCTGAATGCCACTGCCTTTCATAAATTGCGAGATACCACCTGTATCCGACTTCACAAGCTGCAATTGATATTTACTTGCAGTCCATATGTAAGGACTCCATAAAGCAGCCGTATTATCGTTCATATGGTAAACATTGAAGTCACCGTTCACACTAGTGGTGCTGTCATCATAAATAAATGCGAGATTATCTACCTGTATCGTCCCCGAGCTATTATCTTGCTCCCCTCGGATTAACGCATATATTTTAGCAGACACTGCTTGCGCTGGAACCACTCCATGATTAACAAACTCTATACTCTCACCAATAGTCACGGAATGATAAGGCGTAACATTAGCGCCTATATAAGCACCGTTACGATCCAAGAAATCTACATACAACTGTGTATATGCACCTTTCAACTCTACGTTCTTGAATGTCCCTGACACTTTGAAATTTTTATTAGGTTCCACTTCGATTAATTGGGTAATTCCTGATATAGCAGCCCCACTGCTAATATGGCTGGATTTGATTTCTTGCACGTAGTTACCTTGGTCGTTTAGTCTATTATATATCGAGTTCTGATGTACTCCCCCATGCTTGATCCATCCCTCTGCACCATGCTGTTCATTACTAATTTGCAAATGTCCGTTGTAAATTAGGTTTGGATCGACCCCATAGCCGAAGCTAGCACTAGATACTTGAATGCTTCCTGCCCCATTATCCGAATTGCTTCTAACTAGCAGATAGGCTGTAGCTTTCGCAGCATCATTTGGTACTACTCCAGATATGCGATACGTTGTCATCATCGCCATTCCATTGTCTTCATGTATATCTTTAATATTTGCCGAAACCCACTGGCCCTGTTTATTATAAAAATCCATATACAACTGCACACGTGCTCCTGCCAACTTCTGTATATCTAATGAAACATAGTAAACAGGAAAAGCGGGACGACGTTACCACGCTCACCAGAAGAAGTTAGTATGTATAAATCAAGGGATAGCCGCCCGATTCATTCAGCACTGAGTAGCCTACTGAAAAATAGAGGCACTCTCAATGAGAATGCCTCATTAGTCAAACTATTCACTGAACTCATCTATTTCTTTCTTTCGTTTCAAAAATATTCGCACTGCTTCATCTTCGCGCTCGATAAGGTCATCATGGTGTGATTCGATTGCTACTAGTTCTTTGTATCCCCAAACTGCACTAACACTGTTCTCGTGACCAAAAAATTGATAGTACCATTCCAAAGGAAGTAACGAATTAGTTACCTCAAATAACTCAGCAGGATACCATGATGGGAGATTTTCATATGTTCCAAGCAACAGATAGCTTAAGACTCCTTTGTAAAGATGTTTTCCATACACTGTATAAATCTCGTCAATTTTAACAGAGTATTTTGTTTCCGTAGTGTTTCCTAATTCCCGTGTTTTTCTCGAAAGTTTGTCGCCAGTATTAGCGATGCATCTGACCTTCATTGAACCACCTCGTTATTTAATCTTAAAATCATCTATTTCTCTAGTTTTTGGATTGTAATGATAGTGTACCTCAACACCATTTACATTTTGTGCTTTCTTCAACCAGCCCTCAGAAGCAGGCCATCTTGGGTCTGTATTCTTTCCTTCCAAAGTCTTGCCTGCGGCAGGATTTGACATAGATTCTTCCATCGCAAGTTGCTCTTTTAGATTAGTTGGTTGATGTCCTCCTCTTGATTGCCCCCTTCCTGCTACCGTAGGAGTCTTAATTCCGGTCCCCTTAATAGTTCCCATTACACCAATCGTACCCATGGATGCTGCAACTTCGTATATACCGGGCATTTGCCATACATCATATGCATCAAGTAATTGTTCTCTGGCCCACTTTGCATTTTCTGGGCTATTCTTGGAATGACTTGTTTGGGTTAATACTCCATACAAATACTTGAATTGATTATTATTTCGATCATTAAAAACTGGTTCAAATACTTTCCCTAAATATTGTCTAGTTGCCCAGTACTCATCAGCTTTACTAGAGTTTAATTTCATTGCATGATCAAGTACTATTTCAACTTCTTTAAGATTATAAGATTCCCATCGATGTCCACTTGGATCAATATACCCCAATGGATTATTGGCAACATACGTATACAAGTTCAAACTAAGCGGGTTATCTGGCTCTCCTTCATACGTATCCTCACTAATAAATCGCCCCATGCTTGGGTCATACCATCTTGCGCGAAGATATTGAAGCCCTGTCGTCTTATCCCAATACTCACCTGAGTATTTCAGAATGTTTGATACCGTCTCCTTCTCTTCTAGTGGCAGTCCCCAAATATCATAACGATATTCATTCAGTTTCTTACCTGATTCATCAACGATAGCTACGACATCACCATGACCATTGAGCTGGTAATATTGCAACTGGCTTGTTGCAGCATCTTGGCGACCGATAAGCTTGCCATTTAGATCATACAGATAAACATATTTAATCTTGGCTTTGCCATCTGCCCCGACAACTGCTTCTGCTAATAATAGCTTGTTCGCATCGTAATAGTAACGATTCTTAACGTTATTCTCTACACGCTCATACAGCAACCCTTCGCCCGTGTAAGAATACGTGACTGGATTATGATCACCTATTACTTTCGTCAATCGATTCTTCTTATCGTATTCGTACTGTTTTGTCGTTATCGCTGGCTCTCTAGTAGTGTCTAGCGTTTGGCGATTGTACCTTTCATCGTACGAATAGGTCTCATTGAATTCACTGGATGTTTGAATCTGATTCAATTGCGTGTATGAGAAGTTCGTAACGTAGTTATTTTCATTACGCTGCGTGATGTTTCCAACCAAATCATATCCATATTGGAAGGTATTCTGTGCAACTCCACCCTTCTCGTACTTCAGTTGCTTCAGTTTCATATCTTCGTATTGATAATCTGTGACAAATGCGTTGCCATACGTCTGCTTTGAGAGTTGTCCATTTGCCAAGTGATCATACGAGATCGTCTTCGCTGGCTGATTGCCACCACTCATAATGTTCAGTTGCTTCAGCTGATTAACGTTGTTGTAGGTACTATCTACCTTCACGTTTACACCAGGAGCTGCGAACTCATAGCCCGTCTTCTTGTTCAGATCATAGTTATTTGTTAGCTTCACACCATCTGGATACTGAATGCTTGTTAAGAAACCAGAACGCGACTGATATTCATAGCTCGTTGTTCCTCTATGATCTGTCATCGTAAGCGGTCTGCCTTCAGTATCATAGCTGTATTGAACCATTTCATTACCTAGCTTATTTTGAATCAACTGGTTCATTACATTATAGGAATTCTCGGTAATGTTTCCACTACGATCAATGTATTTCTCTAGATTGCTGTTTGCATCATAGTAGTATTTTTGAACTTGACCTGTTTCATTAATCTTCTTCGCAACACGACCAAGCTCATCATATTCTTTCTTCATCTTCTGCTTGTTCGCATATGTTGTCTCAATAAGATTTCCTAGTCGGTCGTACAAATAGCTCGTCGTTTGCTTTTCAGCATCCATAACTGCCGTCATCTGACCACCAGCGTCATACTGATACGCTGTATTATTGCCATTTGCATCGGTTGTAGAAGTAACTCCACCTGCGAAGTTATACTCCGTACGCTGAACCGGCACATACTTCTGTTTGTTCTGTAAAGACTCCACCAAAATCGTTCTGCCTAATACATCACTTGTCGATTTTGTACGATTTTGCTCTGCATCAATGGCTGTTACTGTTAGTTTTGCATCATCGTATTCGACCCAATCAGATGTACCATTTGCATACGTAGTCTGAAGAGGACGTCCAAATCCGTCATAGGTGTACGATGTGCGATTGCCATACGCGTCTTCTGTCCAAATCATTTGACTTGTACGTTCATCATAGCCGTATTTCACTTGGCCTAAGCCTTGTGTCTCTCTAATCTTACGACCCAATGGATCGAACCATGCTTCGCTTACTTCTCCAAGCGTGTTCTTCATTTGCACATGGTTTTGAGTATCATTATATACGTAGCTAATCTGGCTTTGGTTTGGCATCGTCACCGAAGTTGTACGCCCCAGAGCATCATACGCATACGATGTCGTTTGCTGTTTACCATCTGTGTAGGAAAGCAATTGTCCCGTTACTGGATCGTACTTCGCTTTTTCCACAATAGTCGTGACTTGTCCATCTGCATTCGTAACATCTACATCTTGCTGCGTAAGGAATCCATGTTGATACTCCGGACCATAGTGATATCTAAAGACAGTCGGTTTTCCTCGATCATTATGACCGGTTACTTTCGTAACGTTTCCGAATCCATCGTACTCGTAATTGATGTGATTCAGGAGATGTCCACCCTCAGCATTCGCGTACGTTTTAGAATCTACTACAGAGCCTTTATCATTGCGAACCAAACGGGTAAAGGTTTGCTGATTAGCATCCAGTTTAGTCGTAATCGTTTCTGGTAGTCCACGCTGTGCTTCGTAGGTAGTTAACGTGCTGGCACCAAAATTGTTGGTAACACTCGTTACATTACCATCTCTGTTATATTCATAGTTAACTACTAAAGATGGGCTCTCTACCCCACTACTTCGTTTCTTCGAAATAACTTGTTTTGGATATTTATCCGCTACCGTATTGTAAATTTGCTGTGTTATATGTTGAACAGGACCTGACTCCTGTACAATCTCTAATTGCTGAGTATTGTTATCACTTTTTTTATAAGTAAACGTTGATGTTGAAATTCCATTAGATATATGGGATCGATATTGATGTTCATGTGCTGACGAGTACGGATCTGAATCAAAACGAATCGTTTGCTGATTACTTTCAACAGTACGACCACCTGCATACTCGGTGACATCTTTACTGTCAGTTACACGATACTGAATTTGCTTTGCACTAGGTCCCAAATAACGCTCTATCGGGATGTAGGAAAACTGTGTCTTAGATCCTGTTGGATGATGGATACCATTAATTAATGCAAAATCATTCCGTTTAAATAATCGCCCTCCAGTAAACGTAAATTTGGATTCAGCGAATTGATAGTTATAATAAGTTGTTCTTCCTGCCACATCCGTGACAGATTGCAAATATTGTATGGTAGTTTCCGGTTTAGTAGTTTCCGTTATAGTGGCTTTTTGGTATATTACTTTATCTCTGCCATTTGAAGCAACAATCTTATCACCAAAATAATCAAGTTTAAGTGTATTTCCTAACGGATCCGTTACTTGAGTAAGTAAATGTCCATCACCGTTTCTTTGATATTTAAAATCGAGATAATTTCCATAGGTATCTTCTTGACGGATCAGATATCCTTCTTTTGCAAAATAGTAGGTCATACCACTTTTATATTTCAGTATGTACCCCGTCTGAATACCATTTATAACATCAACATTGTGCTCACCAAAAATGAGATCATCATATGGATATCCACTTAGACGTTTCCGATCATATGTATCCGACGCATAAGTAGAACCACCAGGTAAAGTCACATAGTTAGGCGTATAATATGTTCCTGGTCGTACATAAGGAATATCCCATGTCCATCCCTTTCCTAGGCCAACACGACTATCATCTGGATCAGGTTTAGTCACATTCATGTATCCCCAGCTCAACATATCGGGATGTCTTCCTCTAAAAAACGTATATTCACCATTCCCATAAGGATAAGCCTCTAGAATAAATTGCTGACGCTCATTGAGCGTAACTATTTCTTTCCACATAAGTTTGTTCGCTGGAAAGTCTGCTGCCACTTGGGCTGTCAATTCCTCATTATCGGGTCCTACAGAATAATAAATATACGATTGAGATACAACTTCAAAATTGTTCCCCAAAAATTGAAAGTACCCATTCATATCCGCAGAACGTACTCCATGAGGGATGTGTACAATATTACCATTAGCATCCTTGGTAACCTCTGTGATCTTCACCCCAACTTGAGGCATAAGATACATTCTGTACTCTCTCATGTTTTCAACACTTTTATCATAATACTCGGCAGAATTACTATTGTATGTTCGCTTTAATTGAAATGACAGTCCATTACGGCCAGGTATGCCGATATCCGTGCTTGAAATATTTAATGAACCATCTAACGTCGAGATATCACCATTTCCATTACCGATACTATACGGAGCTTGATCGAGCTTCGTATGCTGATTTTTCAGTGCTAATCTATCATAATCACTGTTAGAGCTCATCAACGATCTCCGCTGACGAGAGTATACAGATTCTGTAACCGTTAAGTCTCCATAAGTAGCACCTGTTACATCTCCTAGATTAGGAAATGGCAATTCGAAGCCGGGCATTTGTAAGCCATATGTCGCATCTCTCACCGTAGGTGGTTCATATTTCGTCCCTACACCCGGATACATCTCCTCAAGCGTAGCTTCCAACGCTGTGATCTCTGGATTTTTCGCTAAAGCATCATGAATATGCTTCAAAGAATATCCTTCATTCAATCGCAAAAGAATATCAGAAGGAGATACATTGTATTTCTTCGCGATATAGTCAATCGTTAGCAACGCTTTATTGTCAGCAGTCTGAGTAGACACTGATTTAGGCGCTGCCACTGCTTCTGCAACTTGCATAAACAATGGTGCTGCTAATTCCAAAAACATGACTAAAGCAAGTAAAGCGGATAACTTCCTCATTTTTTTCATTTGTTCACATTCCCCTGTTGTTTGTATTAATGTAATGAAAAACCTCAACTAAGATATCGATAAATCAATTCCCAAAACCATAAATGCGTATATGATTATATATTTATAATTATGGTATACTAAAACATCCCTTCTCCTTATCGCTTCCTAGATATCAAGTTACCATTTGCATCATAGCTATATTGAATAACTTCTCCCGAAGGGAGTGTTACCGAAAAAAGCTTCCCTTGTTCATCATAGGCATATCTACGCTTGTTATCATTTGCAACAGACCCGTGGCAGCCTTGATCGGATAGAGCTGTGTTTGCTTAATGACCTCTTTAGCCAATTGAGGACTGGACCATTGCAAAATTGCAGTAGCATGTCCTACATTCTCAAAATACTCTACACGTATCTCATATCGTTGTCCGGCATACAAATAGATTGGTATACTATCAAATTCACCTGCTTGATCAGCCCACTTATCCAGAATCAATTGATTATTCACCCATATCCTCACACCATCGTCTGAATGGATGTGGAAGGTGTATGTCTCCTCTACAGGCGGCTCAATGTAACCGCGCCAGCGAACAGAGAATTGATCTGCATGTATGCCAGAAGCAGGTGATTCAGCAGCCCAAGAGTGATTAATCGCAGGTTCAGTGCGGGTCATTACGATATCCTTTAGTTCCATGTTGTTAAAATACTCAGCCGTTAACCCTACTCCCCTAACTTCATCTGGTGGATGTAAGTTCATTTGTGGAAACCTCAAAATCTGCGTTAATGAATTTATTATGATTTGCTTTACGGATTACATTCCCGTTCAAATCATAGTGATATTCCAATACTTCTGCATTGGATAACTTCGTATTTATTAATCTCCCCGATCATCGTACAGGTTGTACGATGAATCGAAGTAGCATATCCATAAGCTGAAAAAGAACAAAATAAGATACTACATATGATCAAAATGCAGGCTACTTTCATGTTTTTGATATGTTTCATGGCCAGTTACCCCTCTAGGATGAATTATTATCTTTATCATATAGAAAAATATTTTTTGAAAAATGAACTGATATATTTATTGTTACTCTATTGCCTATCTCATTGCTTAAATTAATTAGTCCAGTCCGATCCATTTACTATATGCTTCAAAATATGTGCTATTGGATTTAGACACGTACCTGGAACCTTTCAATGCAAAGTAAACAAGTGAGTCCAAGCGTCCATCTCCATTTATATCACCAAGCAAATGACTCGTCGAAGACACCCCGTGCCCATCGACCCATTTACCGTAAGGACCAAACCCTACTCCATCTGAAATAGATACGTACCACGTTCCCGTTTCTGCAAAATATACGATGGAATCAGCTTTCTTATCTCCGTTAACATCCCCTAGCAGTTGTTTGTGCGATCCTATACCATGTCCATCCAGCCATTTACTATACGCGCCAAAGTTAGAGCCGTAGGATAGCGATACATACCAGGTACCGGTTTCTCCAAAGTACACAATGGAATCTGCCTTGCCATCTCCATTTACATCTTCTACGAATTGATCATGAGAACCAAGACCATGTCCTTCTAACCAACTTGACTGCTGCCCGAAACTCTTTCCGTCCGATTGCGCTACATACCAGTTCCCTTTTTCCTTATCGAACAAAATACCATCCGCTCGTCCATCGCCAGTTACATCTGCTATAAACTACTGCTGAGAACCAACACCATGTCCATCTAACCATTTTGAATACGGCTTGAACTGAGTGCCTGTTGATAAAGAGACATACCATGCGCCATCTTTCGAATAATACAGTATCGAATCAGCCTTAACATCGCCATTCATGTCCTCGATAAATTGATTATCACTGGCAGCAACAGCTGCTTGTAGAGAAACTAGATTGCCATTCGTATCATAGTTATATACCGTCATGAAGCCAGATGAAGGAATAGAATGCGTCATTCGATTATTCTCATCATACAAATAGGTTTGTTGCTGTCCGCTTTTCTTTGCCAATAATGGTGTAGCATGTGTAATAGTAGTTACGCACAATAGTAGAGTAAAAAGAAGTTGAAATTTTCGTATGGTTTTCAATGCCCCTGCTCCTTCGAATTCATTTTCCCTATATCCGAGAAAATATTTAAAATTAAATTTTCAACAATTACCATTTTGTTATTAGACATCCTAAATATCTTATAAATCAATTCATGTTATGTCTATATGAATAAATGTAAATTAACTATACCTAGTAACTAACACATTTTATTATTTAAAAGAAAAAGCAGACGTCTATTATACTTAGACGTCTGCTGCAAATTTAGATACTTTTTTTCAAACAATGTACAGAATGATGAGATAGCGCTTAAATTCTAAAAAGATCTATGATGGATTCCATTTGAGAATTTCTATTACGACCTTTAAATATCTCTAGATTGTATTCTGATTCCGTATGATAAAAACATACGATAAAGTTATACTCACTAAATCGTGAACCGGGTTCAGTTATAATACAATTATAATCGTGTTTATTTTTAATAATGTCAGCTAACTCTTCTTCATTTCTTGGACTATACCATATCGTATTAACATTTTGATCAACTATAAGCGTTGTTATCATCTTTTGATATACAATAATGATTTTTATACATCATTCGCTCAGAAGCATAATTATAATAGTAGTGAGTTAGATCATAAAAGATTTCCTCATATATACTTCTTCTTATCCTCTCTACAACTTCACTTTTTATTTTAATCCTATTATTAATAATGCTATCTAACATTTCTCTAGCGCTAAATTGTGCATAATCATCACTTTGTTGGCATTCATTTGCCTTTAATTCCTTCAGAATATGTTGAACTCTTTCTTCAATCTTTGATTCTGTTGAATCAAACTGAAAAGTTACTGTGCCAGATACATAATCCTCAAGAAAATAATCAATATTTTCCTTAACCTCTTCTTCAGACCCATAGTAAGGATTAGGTTCCAAATACTCAAATAAAATTTGCTTTTCATTTTTCATTAAATGGTTTAAAAACTTTACTTGAACATCAACTTCTGGGTTTATTCCAGAAAAAATATATTTATCGTCAAGCCTTTTAATTTCCATTAGTAGCTCCTTATCTGGATGGATTTCATCGTTTGTCCTCCGTTAATTTCTTTTCAATCCTTCCAATAACAATTCCGTCTTTGTAAAGAAATCACATTCCCATTACCAATATTGTACGGCGGTGCTGATCGATTTTAGTATGCTGTTTTTACAACGCCAGTTTAGCATAATCATGCTACATCCTTCATTTAAATTGTAACCATCCATCTTAACATAAAAAAAAACCGCCCTTCCATCTATTCAGACAGAAAGGCGGTCTCTTCAACTTAAACTTATTTATTCAATAAACGATACAAAATAACTGCGGACTCCGCACGATTCGTGGAATCGTTTGGTTTCAACTTGCCTTTATCGCCAACGAGAATGCCTTTCTCAACTGCCAAGGCTACGTCTGCTTTGAGAGAAGGATGGATCGACTTGTAATCTTTGAACTTCTTCAATACTTGATCCGGATCCGTTACATCTTTCCAACCATGCTTCTGCTGCAATAAGCGAACTGCAGTAGCTGCGAACTCCGCACGGCTAATTTTAGCTTCTGGCTTGAACGTACCACCTGGATATCCGCTCAAGATACCTTGATCCGCCGCTGCACGAATGTACTTCGCATACCATTTCGAGCTGCTTACATCCGTAAATGTTTTAGAACCTTCTTTCTCCTTCAGGTCAAAACCAAGTACGAACATTTTCGCTACTTCACCGCGTGTAGTCGGTGCTTTAGGTGCGAAGCGGTTGCTGCCTACGCCTTCCATAATGCCCAATGCAGAGATAAAGTCGATTTTTGGACCAGCCCATGCACGGACTTTACTAATATCGTTGTAGGATACACTACGTCCTGTAATCGCAAGCTCTTCATTGCCATTCTTAATTGCATATTCATAATTGCCATTAACAGGTTTCACCGCAGTACTACCCGCAGCTGCTACAACCAATGCACGGCTAGGTAGTTTGAATGATGAGCTCAATGGAAGTGTTGCTTTTACAGCACCACTTGGCAGTTGCTTGCTGTCTTTCAAACTGAACTCGTATTTATATACATCAGAAGCAACGATTGGGCTATTGTTGAAGCGATTCTCTTGTCTCGATGTCGTTTTCCATTCTACATCTTCTTGCAGAGAAGCAACATTTAGAGTTGCACGCAATCCGTTCGTCAATACGGATACGTCTGCTGCTTGCTTAGACTTAAAGAGCTCTTGCAATGCTTTGCTTAAAGATACATGGTACTTCTTCACATCATGAGACCCTGCATCCAAAGTAAGTGCGAACGCTGGAATCGTAATATCAGACTTCACATTTTTGAATAAGTCTGCCCACTTCTTAAATTGAGTTTCCACTTCATTAACGTAGCTTCTCAAATCATTGTCTGTTAGCTTCAATATAGCAACGCCATCTTTAACAACAACGAAACGCTTCACATTCAGCTTGGTTACTTCAGCAAATGACTTGTTCAACAACGCATTTAATTCATCTAGTACACGATTTTTCTCTTCTGTGGATACAGCGCTAGCAAGACGCGATTTAAGCGCAGCCAATTGCTTCTCAAGCTCTTTAAAGTAATTGTTATAATCGATAAGGACGCCATCCGAGATACTGCCACCACCACCGCCAGGTAAGTATCCGCCTCCGCCATTGTTCGAACCAGGAGCGATGTAACGAACAGGAATTTGTACGTTGCTAAATAGAACTTCGTCTCCACGGAATGCAGTTCCAGCTTTTCTAATATAAGCAGTTACGTAGGCAACTCCATCTTTATTACCTGTCGTTTTTAGTGTACCGCCTTCTAATTTAACGCCAGTACTCTTATTCTCGTCGAGCTTCAATTCAATATAGCGGTTGTAATCAGAATATGTGACAGTAGTTACACCACCATATACATCTGTATACACGCTTTCCGTCACATTTCCGTATACAGCCCCGTATACACTTAACACAACATTCGTACCTTCATTTGTATCTTTTCCGATTAGGTTCGCATGCGCCCGCACTGCTGCTACAGCCAACGATTCAACAGCTTCATTATAAGTAGTTACTTTAGAAGCTAGTTGCTTATCTGCTGCGCCTACAGTATTCCAGTCCAGCTTATACGTTTTCGCTATAGCACTGAACTTGTCAGACTCAGCAATGGCGGATACAACCACTTTTTGCAGCTTCGCATTGAAATTCTTGCCGATATCCGCTGGATTGCTCAACAATGCTGCGATTTCTTTACTTTGGAACTCTTTTAAGAAGTTGCCTTTAACTTTCGCTGCCAGATCCTCGTAATCTGCTTTTGTCAATCCAGATTGCAGGCCTGCGTCTTTGGCTGCTTGCTGCAGCACTTTGTCATATGTAGTACTCAATGCACCTAAGGCCTGTGGATCACCAAGCGCAAACAATTTCAACTGTTTGTAAATGCCGAAAACATTTTCTTTTGTGACAGCATCTTTCTTAAGATCGCTCGGAATCACATTCCAGATCGGGTCAACAACTTCTCCATACGTTGCATACGTAGCAGAAGTTACATTGTTATAAGTCGCCTTCACAACCGAACGCTCTTTATCGTTCAATGCACCATGTATTTGCTTCGATTTATTTTCCAACCAAATAATTGGTGACTTAGACTCTTGGGCAGCTTGAATCTTGCTAAGCGCCTCCGCTGTCGACAATGCATTAACAGGAATGCCTGCAAGTGATCCAACAACTAAACTCGCAGCTAAAGCTGTACTGACGATTTTCTTCTTCATGAAACCTTTTCCCTCCACGATTGTTATTTATGGATAACTTATTTAAAAAAACAAGCTCCCAATGATCCTAGTAGCGAATCTGCCACAATCTAGATGTAAAAGTGCTTAACTAAGAAGGCATCTTCACTAAACCAAAATATACCTCAAATTGTTTATATTCATGTTTTCACATAAAGTTTCTCTTATTCTCCAATTTCATGGAAACTTTTTGTGTTCCTTACTAGATTCCCATCCATTTTTTACACCTTTTACAGAAAAACGAAACAAAAATAAAAAAAGAAATCCGACGTCTAACTATAAGACGCAGATTTCTTCCATTTAGTTGCAAGTTTGAGTAAAAATTATCCGTTTTTAAGTCTAAAGTCTTCCATAAACTGTACTAAAGCCTCACAGCTAGAGCGCGGAACCGCGTTATAAATAGAGGCACGTAGTCCACCTACACTACGATGGCCCTTCAATCCTATGAAGCCAGCTTGCTCCGCTTGAGCAGCGAACGCCTTCTCTAATTCTTCGGTTGCGAGACGGAAAGTTACATTCATAATGGAGCGGCTGTCTTGCTCTGCGCAACCACGATAGAAGCCATCACTGTTATCAATTGCATTATAAAGAAGTTGTGCTTTATATTCATTGGCTACTTGAACTGCACTCAAGCCGCCTTGCTCTTTAATCCATTCCAATACAAGCTTCACCATATAAATAGAGAAAGATGGAGGTGTGTTGTACAACGAGTTGTTTTTGTGAGCTGTGCTGTAGCGCATCATGGTTGGTATCGTCTTTGGACTATTGGCAATGAGCTCTTCCTTAGCAATCACAACCGTAACGCCAGATGGACCCAGATTTTTCTGTGCACCAGCATAAATCATGCCAAACTGAGATACATCGATTGGACGACACAAAATATCACTGGACATATCTACGATGAGAGGCACATTTCCTGTATCCGGGTAAGCATGGAACTGAGTTCCTTCAATCGTTTCGTTCGATGTTAGATGCAAATACGCAGCTTGTTCAGGCAATTGTAGATCAGATAAGGATGGAATGCTCATAAATTTATTCGCTTCAGATGATGCAACAACTTGTGTTTCTCCCACTAGCTGCGCTTCTTGAATCGCCTTCGTTGCCCAACTTCCCGTATTCACATACGCACCGACTTTGCCAGGGGCGAGCAAATTAAGCGGAATCATCGCAAATTGAGTACTTGCTCCACCTTGCATGAACAGCACATCATATCCTGCAGGAATGTTAAGCAATTCCTTCAGTAGTGACTTCGCCTCATTGTGCACACCCTCGTATACGCCGCCGCGATGCGACATTTCCATAATCGACATGCCTGTGCCTGCAAATTCGACGAATTCCGACTGCGCACGCTCCAGCACTTCAAGCGGCAATGCTGCCGGTCCAGCATTAAAGTTATAAGCTCGTTGACGTTGTTCCATATGTCCCCCACCTTTTTCCCATGATAGCTTCCGAAATATTATTGTAATGATATCAGGTAATGACATCTCCTTCAACCAATTATTTCACGAAAAATAGAACAAACCTATATCAATATTGTTCGGTTATAAGCATAATTCACGAATAGTTTATCTTCAACACCGTTCCATCCATCACTTATTTCCGAAATAACAGAACCCCTCCTCGAGATTCTCGCTACGAATGGCGTTTTCTCTCAAGGAGGGGTATTTGTGTACGTTTTGAAAACTTATTCGAATGATTGCAGCTTCATCATATACTCAAATTCCGCATGAAGCAATTCTACCTATATATTAGCAGTCAAAGTATAGGCTGTACTCTTGCGGATGAATACGAATCGCTACTGACTTCGCTTCATTGCGCTTGAAGTTAATGTAGTTATTGATGAAGTCTTTGGAGAATACGCCGCCATCGAGCAAGAACTCGTGATCGGCTTCAAGTGCCGCAAGCGCTTCTTCCATCGTACCTGGCACGCTGCGAATCTCATGCTTCTCCGCATCAGACAACTCATAAATGTTTTTATCAAATGGACCATAACCAAGAGCACGTGGATCAAGCTTGCGCTTAATTCCGTCTAGACCAGCCATCAACATAGCCGCGAATGCTAAGTATGGATTAGCTGTAGAGTCAGGTGTACGGAACTCGATACGGCAGCCTTTCGGCGTTACCGCTGCGACTGGAATACGAATCGCGGCAGAACGGTTACCTTTAGAAAATACCAAGTTAACTGGTGCCTCATAACCAGGAACAAGACGCTTAAAGGAGTTCGTCGATGGATTCGTGATCGCAAGCAATGCTGGTGCATGGTGCAAAATACCACCAATATAGTGCAACGCCATTTCGCTCAAGTTCGCATAGCCGCCTTTTTCATAGAACAACGGTGTATCACCATCAAAAATCGATTGGTGAACGTGCATACCGCTACCGTTATCACCAAACAATGGCTTAGGCATAAACGTTGCTACTTTGCCAAATTGACGAGCTGTATTGTGAACGATGTATTTATACGTCAGCAAGTTGTCAGCTGTCTTTCTCAACGTATCGAAGCGGAAGTTAATCTCGCCTTGACCTGCTGTTGCCACCTCATGGTGATGACGCTCAACACGAAGGCCAGCATCTTGCAGCAATCGACAAATTTCACTGCGCAAATCTTGTTGTGTATCAACTGGAGCTACAGGCACGTAACCGCCCTTTGTAGGAATTTTGAAGCCGAGGTTGCCGCCCTCTTCCTTACGGTTCGTATTCCATGCAGCTTCTTCGGAATCTACAAAGAAGGAAGAACTGTTCATAGAAGTTTCGTAACGCACATCATCGAAAATAAAGAACTCGGACTCAGGAGCGAAATAAGCAGCAGTACCAACGCCAGCCGTTTGCAAGAATTGCTCTGCTTTCTCTGCAATGCTGCGCGGGTCACGATCATAACGCTCACCATCTGGTGTATGAATGTTACACATAATAATAAGCGTAGCATGAGAAGTAAACGGATCTACATAACAGCTATTTGTATCAGGCATCATCACCATATCGGATTCCTCGATACCGCGGAAGCCTGGAATAGAAGAACCATCAAAAGCAACACCATTTACGAACGTTTCAGCTTCCACTTCTGTTGCAGGCAAGCTAATATGGTGCGCACGACCACTTAGGTCTACAAAACGGAAATCTACAAACTCAATAGCTTTTTCCTTCATTAATTCCAATACACGGTTGACTGACATCTCAATTCCTCCCCAATTCCGAACATTAATAAGTTATTTACATCTGATTGTTCACTTCGTTTTTTGATATTGAAGTTATTATAGAACCTTAGAATATCGTCCGTCAATACTCATGTCAGGTATTTTTTTATTTCGTGTAAGGTTTCCTAACACCCTTTTTCAGGAAGTATTTAACCACCGTACAATTTAACCTTGTATCCGCCTTGTATTTCCTTCGTTCCATGTCCTTAACAAACAAAAAAAACGACCCTGTAAATGGGCCGTTTTTTAGTCATTTTGAACGTTTCACACACTCAGTATCAAACGATTATCGTACAACACTCACCCTACGCAAAGTAAGCAGCTTCTTGCTTCTCTGTATTAAATGTAGTACCACACAACGGAGCTAGCTGCTCCAACTCACGAAGCAAACGAGCAAATTGATCCGGGAATAAGGATTGAACACCATCACCCGTCATCGAGTTGTCAGGATCTGTATGCATTTCGATAATAAGACCGTCTGCTCCAGCTGCTACAGACGCCTTCGTCATTGGCTCCACCAACTCACGACGACCTGTCCCATGGCTCGGATCAGAGATAACAGGCAAATGAGTCAGCTGTTTCATGACTGGAATGGCAGCCAAGTCCAATGTATTACGAGTGTAGGATTCGAATGTACGAATACCACGCTCGCACAGCATAACGTTCGGATTTCCACCCGCCAAGATGTATTCCGCAGCATTCAACCATTCATCGTAAGTCGCACTGAAGCCTCTCTTCAAGAGTACCGCGCGATTGCATTCACCAAGTTTGCGCAGCAAATCGAAGTTCTGCATATTACGCGTTCCAACTTGTAAAATATCAGCATATTGCGCACAAACATCTACATATTCAGGTGTCATAACTTCGGTAATGGTAAGCAAGCCATGTTTCTTGCCTGCTTCCGCCATCATCTCCAACCCTTCCACACCAATTCCTTGGAAGCTGTATGGACCTGTTCGAGGCTTAAACGCACCACCGCGAAGCACCTGGCCCCCAGCTGCCTTTACAAGGCGTGCAATCTCATCAATCTGTTCTGGAGACTCGACCGCACATGGTCCGCCCATCACCACGAGTTCTCCACCACCGATGCGAACATCGCCAATTTCAATAACTGTATCTGCTGGATGGAAGTCTCGGCTTGCCATCTTGTATGACTTTGTAATCTTCACGACCTGCTCTACACCTTTCATCTGACGCAACTGTTCTGCTGTCTTCGGATCGACTCCGCCTACGAGACCGATCACCGTTTGCTCTGTGCCTCGCGACAAATGAGCTTGCAGACCTTTGCTTTCAATAAATGTAATAATCTCTTCTATTCGTTCATCTGAAATACGATTGGATACAACAACGATCATGGGGTTCACCTTCGATTCTGCATTATTTTCTTCCATACTTAAACGCTTGTTCGCGTCTACGCTTTTATCCGTTAAAGATAGTCTATCTTGATATCCCATTTTCGTCAAGGGTAAAACCACCAATTCACATTGTTGTCAAATTGTTTTCCTAATAAAATAACCGTCTTAGAATAAATTCTAAGACGATTATCATACAGGATTTTTTTATTTCGTTATAAACTACGTATTTATCGACTTCGTACGCACCGGCGGAAGAAGCTTCTTCATATTTACTGTGCGCACAAGCGGCCACGTGGATTCATCATCCTTATCGTACTGCTCCAAATAGGCCACAACTTCCTTCGTTATCGGAGTCGGAGTTGATGCACCCGAAGTTACACCTACTATCTCTACTCCTTCCAGCCATTCCTGCTTCAGCTCAGACAAGTCCGAAATTCGATACGCACGTGTACCTGCAATCTCATCGGATACTTGAGCAAGACGGTTGGAGTTATTGCTGCGCGGATCGCCTACAACGATAACGAGATCACACTGCGATGCCTGCTCAGCTACGGCCTGTTGGCGAACCTGTGTCGCCATACAAATTTCATTATGAATTTCCGCATGCGGATAGCGCTGTATGAGCTTATTCATAATATGCTTAATATCCCATTGACTCATCGTCGTCTGATTCGTAATAATGATGCGCTCAGAATTGACAGTCAGTTGATCAATTTCTTCTTCATTCTCGATAAGATGAACATGTTCAGGAGCGACACCGATAGCACCTTCAGGCTCAGGATGCCCTTTCTTCCCGATATAAATAACTTCATAACCCTGTTCCGTCATTTCCTTAATCAACGTATGCGTGCGAGTTACATCTGGACAAGTGGCGTCGACTGTCGTCAGCCCTTTCTCACGCGCTCTGCGGCGCACTTCAGGGGATACACCATGCGCAGTAAAAATAATGGTTCCAGACTCAACCTGGTCTAGAATGTCCAAGCGATTCGCGCCATCCAACGTAATAATGCCTGAATCTTCGAACGCATCTGTAACATGACTATTATGAACAATCATGCCGAGTATATATATAGGACGGGGCAAATCCAGATTACGAGCTGTCTGCTGCGCAATAACCATCGCGTCTACAACACCATAACAATATCCCCGCGGAGTAATCTTATGAACTTTCATTCTGTTCACCAGCTTTCTATGTGAATCTCCTCTCAAAGGAGCCCTTCACTCCATTATAACGGAAATACACCCTATTGTCCTTCATCGCTTTTGACTTCTCCCACTTCTGTCGGTTCCTTGATCCATTCATCAGGAATAAGAACAAGCGGCAACCAAACAATAAATGTAGTTCCTTCTCCAGGCTTCGTCATAACCTCAACAGAGCCCTTATGCTCATCAATAATCCATTTGGCAATCGATAACCCCAGACCCGTTCCTGATGTTATGCCACGAGATACGTCTGCACGGTAGAAGCGCTCGAAAATATGGGGAACTTCATGCTCATCCATACCGATACCACTGTCCTTAATACGCAAGCCCAGTTGATCGTCCTGAACAACCGCTATTAACTCCACACTTCCTGACGGCGTGTATTTAAAGGCATTTTCAATAAAGATGAAGAGCATTTGTTGCAAATAATCTTTGTTTCCACGAACAAACTTATTAAACAGATCTCCGTTTTCTTCAAAAATCCAATCGGATGTTCTAGGCAGGAATTGAGCTCTTCGTACGACCTCTTCGATGAGCCCCTTCACTTCAACGACTTCTTTCTCCACCTTATAACCTGCATCTGCACGCGCTAGTGAAAGCATATCGTTTATAAGATGACTCATTCGCCGCGCTTCATCCCCAATATCGCGCAATGCCTCTTCAGACATTTGCTCGCGTTCATCTTCCGTCAACGGCATTGTATCTTTTGTCGACCGCATCTTTTCTAAAAGATCTACGTTACCTCGAATCGTAGTAAGCGGAGTTCTTAGCTCATGCGATGCGTCCGATACGAACCGGCGCTGAGCGCTGTAAGCATCATCCAACTCATTATAAAAGGTTTCCATTCGACCTAGCATACTATTAATCGTTTCTGTCAGCTGACCGATTTCGTCTTCTGGAGGACCTTCACGCGGTATACGAACACTAAGGTCTGCCCCTTTTTGCACACGATTCGTCGCCCTAATTATATTCTCGATGGGGCGCAATGACTTCTGCGCCAAGAACAAACCTAGCGAGAACGCAATAACGACAGTCACCATCGATGCAAAAATAAGAATCGTCCTCAACAGCTTGAAGAAGGCGGCATGGTCGCCAGTATATGCTCCTACTTGAACAAGCGCAACGACTTCCCCGTCTATTTCAATCGGCTCTTGATAGACATAGAACTCATTTCCACTTACATTTATACGTTTAAATCCTTTTACTGCATCTTTCGGTGAAGCCGGGAATGGAAACTTCATTCGCAAATCTTGAAGATTTTCAGAGAACCCATATCTATCGCTTGTATAATCATAGGTTTGAATGTAGAGTTCTTCAAAAGTATTGCCCGGGCTATAGGATTGAAGAAACTTAAAATAGATATTCCCATCCCGATCCACCATAGTATCGATCGTTATTTGATTCATTTGAACCTTTAGTCGGTTTTTGATATCGCTGTACATGTTATAATCGACCAGCGCATATATCGAAATGCCGAACACAAATAACGTAAATGCCAATAATGCAGAGTACCATACTGTAAGCCTAAGGCGAATCGACATTCACTAGTCTCCTCTCAGTACGTAACCAGTACCGCGAATCGTTTGAATAAGGCGTTTATCGCCATGTTCTTCCGTCTTTTGACGCAGCATCGCGATATACACCTCAAGCACATTTGATTCCCCGCTATAGTCATAGCCCCAAATTTTCTCCATAATTACATCTCTCGGCAGTACTCGCTTCGGATTCTGCATGAACAGATGAAGCAGTTCGAACTCTTTTGCAGTCAGTTCAACAGGCTTGCCATCCCGCTTCACTTCACGAGTATGTAGATCCAGCAAGAGATCTTCGAACGTCAAGCGATGGCCTCCGCCTTCTTGTTCTGGACGACGACGCAGCAGCGCACGTACGCGAGCCAACAGTTCTTCCAACGCAAACGGCTTCACGAGATAATCATCTGCTCCTGTATCCAAGCCTTTCACTCGATCTTGCACTTCATCTTTCGCCGTTAGCATCAAAACAGGGACACTGATTTCCGCTTCCCGCAATCGTCGACACACTTCCCAACCATCAACTTCCGGCATCATGACGTCAAGAATAACAAGATCAGGCTCTCGAATAATAACTTGTCGCAAGCCCTCCGCTCCATTTGGTGCTGTCTGCACCTCATAACCATCAAATACGAGTCCACGTCTCAACATCGACGTTATTTTTTCATCATCATCTACAATTAAAATATAAGGCCTCATAGGTCATATTCTTCCTTTCATGCTTAACGTTTATGAATAGCTCCAACGTTGAGCTAACTGACTCATACGTATTATATCTACGACTGACGCTGTACCATAGGTCAGACTTCCATTGTACCATGACGCACGGACAAGCGAAAAGAAAGCGAAGGATACACTTCATATCACCTCGCTTTCTTCTCACCGTATATCCTTATAGCTAACGTTTATGGCTGTGGCTGAAGTTGTTCTTGTGCCGCTTGTTGGAATTTGTTCTTATCGCCAATCTTCACGTCCACACTCGTTTTCTTTCCTTTACGAACAACATCGAGTTTAACTGTATCGCCAACTTTTTTCGTTAGAATTTGTTCACTTAATTCTTCCCTCGTCGCTATCTCCTTGCCATCAATAGCGGTGATAACATCATAAGCACGCAGCTCTGCATCATAAGCTGGTGAGCCGAACACAACTGTATACACTTGCGCACCAGGAGTATAGTCGATACCGATACTTTTCGCATACTCTTCCGTCATCGTAATCAAGTTCGTTCCGATAAATGGAACTGGCTCTTTTGGAATTTCTTTATTCTGTTTGAGTGGCTCAACAACATTCAAGATGACATTCGCAGGAATGGCGAAACCGATACCTTGCGCTTCTTTACTTACAGCTACGTTCATCCCAATAACTTCACCCCTCATATTCAAGAGTGGACCGCCAGAGTTACCTGGGTTAATAGATGCATCCGTTTGAAGCAAATGATTATAGGTACGTGGCTGACCGTTATCATTCACTGTAATGGAACGCTCTCTGGCACTTAATACGCCCGTTGTCACCGTGTGGTCGAATCCAGATGGGTTACCGATTGCAACCAACTGCTCTCCTACTTCCGTTGTATCGGAGTTGCCGAGCTTGATCATTGGGAAGTCTGAGTCCCCTTCAATTTTCAATACAGCCAAGTCTAGATCGCGGCTCTTGCCCAATACTTGAGCTTTAAACGGCTTTTTATAGCCTTCTACTTCAACTTGTACCATTTCAGCACCTTCGATCACGTGCTGGTTCGTTAAAATAAATCCGTCTTTTTCAAAAATAAAACCTGTACCAAGACCTAAGGGCTGAAGTGCACTTTCAGATGGCGGTGTATCGCTGCGCTGGCTCTCAGGATTGCCTCCGAAGAACTGTCGGAAGAATGGATCATCCATCCACGAACTTCTCCCCCCCGCACTACTAGGCGAGCCATATGTTTCAATCTTAACTACCGCTGGGCTTGCCATCTTCACAACATCAGATACATTCGCTGTTCCTTCAGGGAAAGGTGCAGGACGCTTATCTACTACCTGCTCAGCTGCTTCTGTTCGTTCCGTTACACCTGACAGAATGGCACCGTCTCCTGTAAACCAGTTATAGTAATCGGATGCCCCCATTAGACCACCGATTGCAATGACCCCCGCCATAAAGGAAGCAACCACAGTACGGAACGATGTACGACGACGTTCTGGCTTCTGCTGGAACTGCCATTGCTGATTAGTGCGTTCACCATCTTTAAAGCTGCCTCCTCCATTTGAAGAAGATCCTCCTGCAAATGTCGGTCCGTTATGCGTTGCACTTGAGAATGGCATTGGTTTAATCGCTTGAGGCGGAGTTACTGGTACATCGCTCGCATTTCCATATGAATCACGTGATACTGTCGACTCTTGCTCGCTTCTAGATGATTGATATGGTCCGTAGGCATAATAGTAAGGTTGCTGATTATTATCTTGTTCCTTGGAAGCTGCTTGTTCATGTCCTGCGTGGTTTGCCTCAGATTGAGGTCCTTTATAAGAATCCTTATCGGGATGAGAAAAAGAATTACGTTGATCGCTCATGTGATCTCCTCCATTACTGTTAGTGTTACTGTTTCTATGTTCTGTTCCCTTCATCATTGGGAAGCTCAATACCTTATGTAGTTATAATGAACTAGTAACCTTAAGCACACCTTAAAAACATTATAAAACGAAATAAAACCGATATTTTTAAATATTTACATAACAATAGCCCATTCGACAGCATGCGAATAGGCGACTAACTACGATATGTATAGCATAGACATTATTATTTTCAACGTAGGAGCATTTAGTTGTTTACTAGCCATCTTATTTTACTATCCTACTACTATGCCCACCCTTTGCGATGTGCAAACACGGCTAACTGCGTTCGATCCTGCAGCTCACATTTCATTAATAGATTTGAGACATGTGTTTTTACCGTCTTTATACTAATATGCAGCTCATCTGCAATATCTTTGTTTGTTTTGCCATCTGCAATAAGCAGCAGCACTTCTTTTTCTCGTTCAGTCAAGCCATTATGCTCAGGCTCTGCAGCCCGCTTGCGCAAACCACGTGTCAGCGCCTGAGATACTTCCCCGCTCATGACAGGCATGCCACGATAAGCACCGCGAATCGCATAGCATAGTTCTTCCGCAGATATGGTCTTTAATACGTAGCTAACCGCACCCGCTTGAATCGCAGATACTACTTGCTCATCCTCCATAAAGCTCGTTAACATGACAATGCGGAGTTGCGGATAACGAGCAATTAATTTACTCGTCGTTTCCACCCCATCCATATCAGGCATCATTAAGTCCATTAATACGATATCAGGCAGATTGTCTTGCATTGCTTCGATCTTATTCAAAGCATCCTGCCCTCCACTCGCCTCTCCCAACACATCAATCTCCGGATCAAGCATCAAGTACGTCTTCAAACCTAGCCGAACCATTTCATGATCATCTACAAGAAAGACTTTCATCTTGTTCATCCTGATTCATCCCTTCAGTTTCAAACAACGGAATATATACCCGAATTGTTGTGCCTGCACCTGGTTGACTAATTAATTCCATATGACCGCCAAGCTTATCCGCACGTTCCTGCATCGTCGTTAAGCCATAGCTACCCGCATAAGAAGTCTTATTATTGCGATCGAACCCTACACCATCATCCGCAATAGACAGCAACATGCGATTCGCAGATTCCTGCATACTGAGCGTAACCTGATCAGCTTTTGCATGCTTAACAATGTTCGCCATTGCTTCTTGAATCATTAAGAAGCATTGATGCTCCTTCGCTTCAGATAGGTCATTTTCAACATGAATATCTATCTTACCTTGTAATCCATTTTGTCGGCAATAGTCAGGAAACCAAATCCCCAGCGCTTCTTGCAGGGATCGCCCATCCAATTCAATCGGACGAAGCTGCGCAATTAAGTTCCGCATTTGGCGTTGCGCATTATGCGACATTTCGATTAATTGCGTTACAACGAGCTTAGCGCGCTCTTCATCCAATTCCATCACTTTTGGCAGTGAAGAAGAAGACATATGAATCGCAAACAACTGTTGACTAACCGAATCATGAAGGTCACGCGCCAATCGTTTTCTTTCTTCTTGCACAATCTGTTCATTGAAGATTTCACGCTCAATGACTTGCTTCTCGGTCAGCTTTTGCAGCAGCTTCAACTTCTGTTCCGTCGTCTGCATCATCGTATTAAAATGCTCATATAACGAATCAAACGATGTATGCTCATTCTCTTGAATGCGAACCGACCAGTTTCCCTTAGCAACCTGCATCATGCTTTCATTAAGTGTATCGAGCTTCCGCTGAATTCTTAATCCCGTGACGTAGCCTGTTATTAGCGAGACAATAAGGACCGTTATAATCCCAAAGAGCCACTGGCCCCATCCCGTATGCCAACCGTCGCCAAAACTAAAAGCAAGCCATAAGCTAGCAACGATCGTACTTCCTGCTATGAAGAAGGAGCATAACAGCTCCCACTTCAGATTATTGGCACGCCATTTGCGTATATATCCCATTCATCAGCCCACCCTTATCACTTTCACGTCACCAAGAAAACTGTTAACCTCAATAAGGACCTTTTTACTGGATTCATGGAAAAATGGTGTCTTGGCTTCGAGATCACGCATAAAGCCGGAGTACTTCTGATCAAACACTTTCATGTCCCCCATGAAGGAATGGGAAGATACAAATACACCTAACTCTATATCGTTCGGTACATACACTTTCACGTCACCGATAAAGCTGCTTACATTTATACTTGTGTTTCCATATGGCACTTGCGCCTTCGTTAGATCGATAATTGTATCCCCTACAAAATTCGATAAATTCGCTGGACGCAGCTCCCAGTAGTCGTGACCTAAATGAATATCCCCAATAAAGCAGGACTTTTCAATTTTCTTTTTCACTTTTTTAGAGGCATGCTTTATTTTTTTCTTATACGTTTTATAATCATAATCCCCTAAGTCGCTGTAATCAGCGTCATCATAATCGTAATCTTCATCATCCAGATCCAGATCAAAATCAAGATCGAAATCATCAGAATCATTCTTTTCGCTGTACTTCCCATGATAGGGCGGCGTTGGTGGCTTTGGCGGCTTCGGTATTTTCATTTCAGCGTATTTTTCGCCTTTAGAATTTTTAATCAAATCAGTATGTGCATCATTTGAAGTCGGATCCTGCTCCGCATTTAAGTTTTTTACGTAATCAGCAAATGGATCATCATATACTGGCTTCTTCCATTCCGTAGACGGATTATTCCATTCCGGTTCTTTATGTTTGGATTTGCTGCTAAATTTACCTTTAGCACCAAACAGCACAATAAGACCGACTGCTATAATAATTAGTGGAAACGCTCTTCGAATGGCTTCACCGAGAGACATATGGATAATCCCTAAATTGGATAGTAAGAAGAAACCGCCAATACCTAACACTATCAAACCTGCCCAAGTGCCGCTTACGAGCATGCTGACTCCTACAAACAATAAAATGAGAGGCCAAAATATAGATACGAGATCTCCGATATCAAAATGCAAGAAACCCCATTGCTGCAGCATAAACAGTACGCCGACAGCAACAAGTATCGACCCGCCAATCCAGCGTCCTTTGTTGCCCATCATCATTATCCCTCATTTCTTATTGCAGCTATTTCACTGCAATTGAACTTATTCGATATTTGTATTGTATAGCAGTTCCAATACTTGCAACAGATTCGAGAGGTTGAACTTCATCTCGGTCTAGAGACTGAGATGACTAATATCGCATCCATTGGATTACGCACAAAAAAGAAGGCAATCTGCTGTTTCCAGCATGATTGCCTTCTTTTGCCGCTTATAACGGATTCACGCGATGTTACTGTTGTGCTTTTTGGGACTGGCCTTTCGCTGCTTTTCCAGCAGCTCCAGCTGTACCAGCCACACCAGCACCTGCTTCCGCTGCAAACTCAGCATCAAAATTATTCTGTTGCTGTTGGTTCTGAGAAGAAGATGCACCAAATTTATTCGTTTGGTTGTGGTTGCTCATCGCATTTCACCTCCTTCGAATCGAATCTTCATCCCTGATGAAGATTGCGAAGTATATGAAGGAAACGGCTTGTTTCCACAGTAAATATTATGCGATCTGCGGTACAACATTATGCACGACACAAAGGATATACAAGAATTACATATTCAACTTTGTTAATCGTTTATTTTTCATAACAACTTCATTTAATTCATCAATCATACGCTCTGTTACTTTCCCAGTCCCTGTACGAATAACTTGAACCTCCACATTCTTCTTGCCCCATTGCTTATATACCTGTTTGGTTGTGTCGAAGTAAAGGTCAATATGACGCCCTTTAATTTTACCGCCTATATCCGCCACAATACCATATCCATAATCGGGTATGTACAATATGGAGCCTAACGGGAATATACCTAGGTCAGCAGCTATCGTTGATACATAACCACGGCGCACTTTAACTCCAGAATAAGTTATGCCATACGACGGATGACCTGGCAGCTTCCCCGTAGATTCAATCCCAGCCGTATAGCCAGTTGCCGTTACGGTCATCGCACTAAGGATTTGTTCTTGCTGCGGCGCAAGCATCTTGTCTGAGAACAAGACAGCTGTTGTTGTTATTGCCTTACTGTTTTCCTTGTCACTCCTTTGTTTCTGTGCGACACCTTCTGATGCAACCAACTTTCCTGTTGCTTCATCAGAAGGTGATGGTTGGCTTGTAAATGATTGAAGCTTTTCTTGTATCGAGCTTAAACGATGTTCGGCCATCGACTTGATGAAGGGTGTATTCCAGCTCCAATCACTATACACACCTATCGGCATCGTTCCTAGCTGAGCTTCAACTTGTCCTTCCCAGCTAAATGTTATAGCTAACAAGATCGTCGCCATTACTGCGACCCAGTATAACCATTTCTTCATCTTCACGCTGCTGTCACTCCGTCTTGTTGATATGGATTAAAGAATCGAAACTATTTTAAGATGCAGCATATAACTCTAGTTGTAAACAAATGGTTATACACTTCTTTAATCGGAAGGATTTCCTGCAACGTGAACATTTATGCATGGGGAAATGGAAAATAAAAACCCGTCCTATTTGAAATCTAGGACGGGTTTTTATTCAGTCTACTTCTCTTCAGTCGGAGCAACTGGAAGTACGCGACGACGAATCTCGTCTTGAAGCTTCTCAACCGCTGCTTGAATCGACATTACACCAAGGTCGCCTTCACCGCGCTTACGTACGGATACAGCTCCTTCGTTCTTCTCATTTTCGCCTACAACGAGCATATACGTTACTTTTTCAAGCTGTGCTTCACGGATCTTGTAGCCAAGCTTCTCATTGCGCAGATCTGCATCTACACGAATACCAGCTTCACGCATCTGCTCTGCAACTTCTTTCGCATAAGCTTCATACGTCGGCGATACTGGAATCACTTTCGCTTGAATAGGAGCAAGCCATAGCGGCAAGGAACCTGCGAAGTTCTCAAGCAAGAACGCAGTCATACGCTCCATTGTACTAATGATACCGCGGTGGATAACGACAGGGCGATGCTTGTTGCCGTCTTCTCCTACATACTCAAGTTCGAAGCGCTCAGGTAGCAAGAAGTCAAGCTGAGCTGTAGACAGTGTCTCTTCCTTGCCAAGCGCAGTCTTGATCTGTACGTCCAGCTTCGGACCGTAGAATGCAGCTTCGCCCTCTGCTTCATAGAATGGCAAACCGAGTTCTTCTACTACTTCGCGGAGCATACGTTGAGACATTTCCCACATTGCATCATCTTGGAAGTACTTCTCTGTATCTTGAGGATCACGGTAAGAAAGACGGAAACGATAGTCCTCTATACCGAAATCTTTATAAACGCGCTGAATCAACTGTACGACACGAGCAAATTCTTCTTTAATTTGATCCGGACGGCAGAAAATATGTGCATCATTCAATGTCATCGCACGCACGCGATGCAAACCAGTCAAGGCTCCGGACATTTCATAACGATGCATCGTGCCCAATTCTGCAACACGGATCGGCAATTCACGATAGCTGTGCGGCTCGCTCTTGTACACCATCATATGGTGAGGACAGTTCATTGGGCGAAGAACAAGCTCTTCGTTGTCCATTGTCATTTTAGGGAACATGTCTTCACTGTAATGCTCCCAGTGACCAGAGATTTTGTACAATTCCACGTTCGCCAATACCGGCGTATACACATGGCTGTAGCCCAAGCGCTCTTCCATATCTACGATGTAACGCTCCATCGTACGGCGAAGTGTCGCACCATTCGGCAGCCAGATCGGAAGACCTTGTCCAACCTCACGAGAGAATGTAAAGATTTTAAGTTCTTTACCAAGCTTACGATGGTCGCGTTTCTTCGCTTCTTCCAAGAGGCGCAAGTACTCATCCAATTGAGCTTTCTTCGGGAAAGCAGTACCGTAAATACGCTGCAGCATTTTGTTCTTGGAATCTCCACGCCAGTATGCTCCAGCAAGGTTCAACAACTTGAACACTTTCAACTTGCTTGTAGATGGCACGTGAGATCCACGGCACAAGTCGAAGAACTCGCCTTGATCGTAAATCGTAATTTGGGAGTCCGCAGGTAGATCGTTAATTAATTCAAGCTTCAAGTTGTCGCCTAGCCCCTCGTAAATACGAAGTGCTTCTTCACGGGAAACAACACGGCGGCGAATCGGCAAGTTCTCCGAAACGATGCGATCCATTTCCTTTTCAATCTTCGGCAAGTCTTCAGGCGTCAACGAAATATCCATATCGATATCGTAGTAGAAGCCATCTTCAATAACAGGACCGATACCAAGTTTAATATTCGCATCTTTGTACAAGCGCTTGATCGCTTGAGCCATCAAATGTGCTGTACTGTGACGGATTACTTCTAATCCCTCTGCAGATTCAGGCATAATAATTTCTACTGCTGCATCTGCTTCGATTGGCGTGTACAAATCAACAACTTTTCCATCCAACTTTCCAGCGACTGCATTTTTCTTCAATCCGCTGCTAATGGAAGCAGCCACATCTTCAATTGTGCTTCCTTGTGCATATTCACGTACAGAACCATCAGGAAGCGTTACTTTTACGATAGACATCCCTATATCCCCCTTATTAATGAGTTGTAAAAACAGCTTACATAGCGACACTGCCCTACAACTTGCCTACTTCACATGTTAATCCTCATTGCAAACAAAAAAACACCCATCCCATAAAAGGGACGAGTGTTGTTGTTAGTAAACCCGTGGTTCCACCCTCATTTAACAGCAATAGGAAATCTGTACATTAATCAATACAATGTAGGCTATTTGCTGTCCTTGAGTCATTTGATATCGGAAATGAACCGTCGAACGTTACTTCTGATACATAACTGAAAATGTGAAAACACTCAGTTTATCAGGTTCCCGCTCAAAGCTCAGAAGTGGTAAATGTAGATGTGCGCCGAAAGGATTTGCAGCCTCGATCCTTCTCTCTGTACGGTTCCATTCCGCATTCATGTCTTCGTCAACGCTATAACGTATTAATATCCGATATTATATGTGATTCAATCCGCTAGGTCAAGCGTTAATCCTTTATCTGCAACAAAGAAGAACGACTGGCACGAACTGCAATATTCGCATACATCAACTCGCGCTTCAAATATTTGCTGAATCGTCTTAATTACTTGCGACTCTGCATCTCTCGTATGGATGACAATCCGTCCTGGCGATACGTTAATGAGCGTACTCACGATCATATCTTCCATCTCCATATCACCATCAAGCATTTCCACAATCATGCCCTCAACGACATGCACAGGTTCAAGCGGCTCCCATTTCTCATTCATCAGCTCAAAGTCATGTCCGCCTTTATGAACAAGATGAGCAAGCGGAATTTTTGTATCTTGTATATACACAAAATATTTCAATAAACTAATAAATTCTTGATATTGTCGTTCCAAAATAAACTCGTCTACCGCATACTCCACGACTTCTCGAAGCTCGGACATGTAGCTGTCCATCCGAAACCGAATAAACCCGTCTAAATGCAATGTCGTATGCTCTGACAAGTATGCATGGATCAGCCGAACAAGTTTAGCTTTGCGACGATGCCTTGATTCTCGTCCGCCGATATCTTCTGCACCATTTAGCAAATGCATGCAATATTCTTGTATTTTATCGTATTCTGACTCGTCGAGCTGCTTTACTTTGCTAATGATGGAACGAACGAGCGGTTCCTCTTTTACAGTCAATACATATTCCGCTAATGCTTGTGCTGAACACTTCCATACTTGCTCACCTTGTTTAGACAACTGAAATCCAGGAAGCACTCCCCTACACGTAATCCAATCTACGGAAGAAGACTGCCCCCCCTCCTCGATCAACACGCCTTGTGGATGTGTATGTAAATCGCCCAGTTCCTGTTGTAGCAAGCCATTTAATTGCTGCGGCTCATGATTATCAGCACGGGGAATAATGATGGTGAACAGTTCCATGAACTCACTCCTTTCTGTTCCTTATCAGTATATGGGGGGGAACAGAGAGATATACGAAGAGGGTTCTGGCAGTAAAACCAAATTAAAAAAGGCCTTCCAGAAATCAATCTGGAAGGCCTTAGTTCATAAATTTAATTAGTTCTGCATAACAAAATCTCGTTCAACATTCGTTACGCCTTCATCAAAGACGCGCAATATATCATACTTCGTATTACGCTGTGCCGGCGTTTTGCCTGCCTCACGAATTAGACGAAGAATGCTCTCAATATTTACTTTATGAGTGGCACCTGCCGCGGATACAACATTTTCTTCGATCATCGTGCTGCCAAAATCATTACAACCGAAGCTTAATGTCTTCTTGCCAATCTCAGGCCCCATTGTGACCCATGATGATTGGAAGTTGGGGATATTATCCAAGAACAAGCGGCTAATCGCCAATGTTTTCAAATATTCTTCCGGACTAACGCGTTCTGCCTTCATATTTGTATTGTCTGGCTGGAATGTCCAAGGAATGAAAGCAAGGAATCCTTTAGATGGATATTTCTCATCTAGGCATTCATCTTGTGCAGTGCGCACCCGCTCCAAGTGAAGCGCTCGTTCTTCCATGGATTCACCGAACCCGATAACCATCGTAGCGGTCGTATTCATGCCATCTCGATGCGCAGTCTGCATGACATCCATCCAATCACGCCATGAGCCTTTCAGGCGGCTAATCTTGCGGCGCGTACGGTCATCGAGAATTTCAGCACCGCCACCTGGCAATGAATCAAGACCTGCTTCATGAATTTGTCGTACGACTTCTTCCAAAGACAAGCCATTGGATACTTCCTTCATCTTCATAATCTCCGCAGGAGAGAAGGAATGCATCGTAATGTTCGGGAAGCGAGCTTTAATTCCTTTAAGTAAATCCGTATAGTAGGAAAACGGAAGATTCGGGTTCGTTCCACCCTGCATCAATATCTCTGTTCCACCAACGTCAATTGTTTCTTGAATCTTTTGGAAAATGACTTCATCAGGAAGGACATACCCTTCCCCCGACTTCGGAGAGCGATAGAACGCACAGAAGCGACAGTATACATCACACACGTTCGTGTAGTTAATATTTCGTCCAATAACGAATGTTGTAATCGGATCTGGGTGCCACTTCTCCATTATTTTATTAGCTGCGTAGCCCATCTTCTCTATTTGGTCGGATTCAAACAGCGTGACGCACTCATCCGTATCTATGCGTTCGCCGCGCAAAGCCTTGTCTAAAATGCGGTCAATCGATGAACTCATCGTTACCGTCACTTCCTCTCATGTTAGGATGTACGGATACGACAGAAACAATCTGCCGAACATGAATGTTATAGGCGCAGGTTGGTATAACCCTTTCACGGGTCTATTTCGACTCCATAAACCAAGCCTGCCTTTCCTTCATCCTATCATAGTTTTCTTCATAAAAACACCCCTCCAACTCCCTTCAAAACGTCATTTTGGTGTCAACTTTACCATATGTACAAGGGCCGGAGGGGCTGTATTCAATTCATTATGACTTGGACAAGGATAATGCTTGCTCCAAATCTGCAATCAGATCATCAATATGCTCCAACCCAACAGAGAAGCGCAGAATTCCGTCTGTAATTCCTCTTTCTGCTCTTACATGCGGCGGCATTGCTGCATGAGACATCATGGCTGGGTAAGATAAAATACTTTCCACAGCGCCAAGACTAACCGCTACAAGCGGAATCTGTACGGCATTAAGCACTTGCTTCGCTCGCTCGCCAGAGCCGACATCGAACGATACGACCGCACCATATCCTAGCGATTGACGCTCATGAATCTCTCGTCCTGGATGATTCGGCAATCCTGGGTAAAACACTTGCGCGATATCATCCCGCTCACTGAGCCATATCGCGAGCTTGCCTGCGCTTGTCTCGCTATGACGCATACGAGCTTCAAGTGTCTTCATGCCGCGCATAAGCAGCCAGCTGTCTTGGACACCTAAGACGGTACCAAGACCATTTTGCAGCATTTTTACACGCTTCCCTAGCTCTTCATCGTTCGTCACAGCTAAGCCTGCTAGTACATCACTATGTCCACCGAGGAATTTGGTTGCGCTATGAAGAACAATATCGACGCCATGCTCAATTGGGCGCTGATGATACGGCGTCATAAAGGTATTGTCAAGCAGCGTCAACAACCCTTTCGACTTCGCCCATGCAGTTACAGCGGCAATATCCGTAATTTTCAATGTAGGATTAGATGGCGTTTCCATATAAATCGCTTTTGTATTTGAACGATAAGCGGCTTCCACTTGATTAAGATCCGTCATATCCACAAAAGTCGTTTCAATTTGCATCCGACTAAGTATAGAGGTTAACAAACGATAGGTTCCGCCATATACATCTTCTGTAACGATCACATGATCTCCAGCCGACAACAGCAGCAGCGTAGAAGATATAGCCGCCATACCAGATGCAAATGCGAATCCACGTGTACCACCTTCTAGCAATGCGATATATCCTTCTAATGCTTCACGTGTCGGATTACCCGAACGTGAATAATCATGAGCAGGAGGATTAAATATATCTTCATGATGGAACGTGCTCGCTTGATAAATCGGCACGCTTGATGCACCTGTATGCTCGCAAACTTCTTTGCCAAAGTGAATAAGCTTTGTAGAAAATTGATTGTGATCGCGGCTCATACCTACACCCCTTTTCCTTCAGCTACAGGTTGTTTTGCAGCCGCTGAATCAAGCTCAGCGATCTCTACCTTCGCTTTGCTCAATGCCTGGTCGAGGTCTGCAATAAGATCATCTACGTGCTCAATACCGACAGAGAAACGCAGCAAACGATCATCAACACCAATTGCTTCACGAATTTCCTGTGGGATGTCAGCATGTGTTTGCACAGCTGGGTACGTCATCAAGGATTCCACCCCACCTAAACTCTCCGCGAAAGCAATTAAACGAATATGACGTAAAATAGGCTCCACATAGCGAGCATCTTGTAAACGGAAAGAGAAGATACCCGTATTGCCAGACGATTGACGCTGCTGAATCTCATAACCAGGATGATCTTCCAATGCTGGATAATATACCGCCTCAACTGACTCATGGTCACGAAGCCAAACTGCTAATCTTGTCGCATTGTATTCATGGCGTTCCATTCGAATGGCAAGCGTCTTCATACCTCTCATAAGTTGATAGGCATCAGCAGGGCCTAACGTAGCCCCGATCGAGTTGTGCAAGAACGCGATCTCCTCCGACAGCTCCTTGCCTTTTGTTACAATTAATCCTGCCAGCACATCATTATGTCCACCCAAATATTTCGTCGCGCTATGTACGACAATATCAGCTCCCAGCTCTAATGGACGCTGGAAAAATGGTGTTAGCAGTGTATTGTCTACAATCGTCAGCAAGTTGTGGGACTTCGCCCAGGTTGCCACTGCTTCAACATCGGTAATCATCATTAATGGGTTTGTAGGCGTCTCGATCACGATCGCCTTCGTAGCTGGCGTACGCACCGCTTCCATTGCTTCGATATCATTAGTGTCTACATAAGAGGCATTCACACCAAAGCGCTTCATAATGCGCTCCAGCAAACGATACGTTCCCCCGTATAAATCTAAGGAAACGATCAAATGATCGCCTTGACTGAAAAGGGCAAAGACGGTCTGAAGTGCCGCCATGCCCGAACTACAGGCAAAGCCTGCATCTCCACGTTCTAACAATGCTGCCGCATCCTCAAGTACGGAACGGGTTGGATTTTTCGTACGTGTATAGTCAAATCCCGTACTCTGACCAAGACGCGGATGACGGTATGCAGTAGCATGATAAATCGGAACGTTCACCGCACCTGTCTTTGGCTCTGAAATAGAGCCGATCTGCGCTAACTGACTTTCAATTTTATAACCTTTTTCATCACGTTCGATCATTTAGCCCCCGCTCCTTCCATTCGATCAGCCGCCGTACCAAGTTGGAATGGCGTCTCTTGATAGACATAATAGTTCAACCAATTCGAGAACAACAAATTCGCATGCGCTCTCCATGTAGAATAAGGACGCTTTGTCGGATCGTCATTCGGGTAATAGTTCACCGGAATATCCATCTCCATGCCTTTTTGAATATCACGGTCATATTCCCACTTCAACGTCTCAGCGTCATACTCGGAATGACCCGAAACAAATACTTGTTTGCCATCTGTACTTGCCGCCAAATATACACCAGCTTCTTCAGACGTAGATATAATTTCTAAGCCCCGTACATTCTCCATATCCTCTATACGAGCTTCCGTATGGCGAGATTGCGGAACGAGAAATTGCTCGTCAAATCCACGAGTAAGACGGATATTTTGCTTACAGAGCGTATGATTGAATACACCGAAAATCTTCTTCTCCAACGGATGCTTAGGAACACCAAAGTGATAATTCAAGCCTGCTTGTGAAGCCCAACATATGTGCAGCGTCGATGTAACATGATGCTTAGACCATTCCATGATCTTGCACAGCTCCTGCCAATATGTCACCTCATGGAATTCCAACTGTTCTACTGGAGCTCCTGTAATAACTAAGCCATCGAACAACTCATCTTGTATATCTTCAAATGTTTTGTAAAACGATGTTAAATGCTCAGCGGACGTATTTTTAGAAGTATGTGTTGCAGGATGAAGCAATGTAACATCGACTTGCAAAGGGGTATTTCCGATTAGTCTCAACAGCTGCGTCTCCGTCGTTTCTTTGGTGGGCATCAAGTTCAAAATGATAATCTTCAGAGGACGAATATCTTGTTGATAAGCACGTGTCTCATCCATCACAAAAATATTCTCTTGGGATAAAATTTCTTTAGCCGGCAAATGATCAGGTACCTTAATTGGCATAATGAAAACCTCCTACATCGATTTGTCGTCCCTCATCTTGGACACCATGTTTTGCACAATCTGATTAGAGGAGAAGTCACGGTGGTAATGAATACTAAAAAAGACCTTTCTCCATGGAGAAAGGTCGCGACTTATACATACTAGCGCCTCTCTCATCTCTCAGAACGACCAGATGTCTGTGACATTGGTATTCTGCAAGAATTAGCACCGTTGCGTTTCGCATTAGCTAACGCCGGTTGCCGGGTATCATCGGGCTTGTCCCTCCACCTACTCTTGATAAGATTGCATATGTTATGGAATTGTCTTCATGTGGACTTGGTAATAATTTAAGGCATGGGAAATGATTCCGTCAAGGGGGAAGAACCAAAAATCGTAAAAAAACATACAGTAGTACTGTCTACTTATGGAATACAAGAGCTTGTTCGTAACGAAATGTACCTACATGTCCCTTGTTTGGTTCTTGAAACAATGCAATCAAGCCGTATATACTATACAAGTGCTACATGCACAAATAAGAGGAAAGACACAAATAGCAGAGGTGAGTTCGCATGGAAGGCGACCCGAGGATAAGCTGTCGCGATTACGGACAACCGAATATGACGATTCGACGAGGACGTGCTGCATTCGCTCACGGTTGTCGTCCAATGTTCGTGGGCACATTGTGTTTGTGTCACCTTTATGCTTAGTTAGATCCCTCATACTTCATTAGATTTATTGTTTTGCAATTAAGCGTGGGCAAGACGAACGGACTGACATCACTCTGGATGAATCGTCAAGTACAAGACGACACAAGCTACCCATGTAAGGTGGCAAGAAGGAGTGATTTATGATGAAGATTCGTCTCGTCAACGAAGGTATTTTTACACCCATTGATGACATCCATACCACACTAACCGCACCAGAAGAAGGTTTCTACTGGATTGATGCGGATTTGGATGACCTTGTCATACTCCAGCCATTATTTCAAATGCACGACTTGGCTGTAGAGGACTGTCTAAATGATGAAGAACAGCGCCCGAAGATGGAAATTTATGAAGGCCATTATTTTATCGTTATCAATAGTATTCGATTTGACGATGAAGAAATCTTTCTTCGCGCATTGAACATATTTTTAGGCAAGCACTATATCATCACCATTACTAAACAAAAAATTAACGAACTCCGTACAGTCAAGCCTCTCTTGTGGGAACAGGAAGTAAGCTCGGCAGACCGGATGCTATATCTTGTTATAGATACAGTTGTAGATAGCTACTTCAAAGTTGGCGATCGAATTGAAGCAAAGATCGAAAATTTAGAAGAAGAAGTACTTGTTAATGCTAAAAAATCGCATTTGAACGAAATCATCAGCCTGCGCAGTGAAATATTGTGGGTAAAGAAAGAACTGGCACCTCAAAAGGAACTTTTACTTGTTCTTTACCGCAAAGATTTGCGTTTAATTGATGATAACCTGCAGAAATATTTTAGAGATATTTATGAAGATGCAGTTAAAGTTGCTGAGACTTTCGATACATTCCGAGACTTGATGGCGAACTTACGAGAATCCTATCAATCCAGCATTGCCAACCGAGCGAACGAAATCATGCGTGTATTTACTGCAATGACGACGATATTCATGCCACTGACGTTCATTACCGGTATATACGGGATGAACTTTGATAATATCCCATTTATTCATTACAAATATGGGGCCATGTTCTTGATTGGATTCATGTTCATGTTAGGAACCATTATGTTGATCTGGTTCAAAAAGAAAGACTGGCTCTAATAAATGGACAATGCCCGCGATAACGCGGGCTTTTTTATATCATTTAATTAGAAAATGCGCTATACAGCCTTCGCTTCAACATTCACTCGCGATCTTGTTGATCTAGATCGAATGGATCCTTGTTCCTTGCGACTAAAATTCCGTAGCTGCATACGAACGAGACGAATATACTCATAGCGACGTTGAATAACTGCGGAGGCTTCCTTCAACGCTTCTTGACCAAATATTTGAATATATATTGGTTTCAAATAATCCATCCCCATTTCCTGCAGTGAATCCTCAATCCGACTGCGAATGTCAACATCGATCTCACTCAGCACATGATCGGCATATGACATCATGTCATACCCTTCTTCGGACAATGCTTCGATACGAACAAGCAGCTCTCGACGATCAACATTCAAACGTTCCATAAGCACTTCAGGCTCTAATCTTTGTTGAACAGCATCAATTAGCGTTCGTTTCTCAACAAGACGGTTTAATTCGCCCGACATCTTCTGTTCCTCCTGTTGATATACCCACTGAAGAAATGCAGCAGGGCCTACCGCCGCACTCACCCAATCCAATGGGAAAGTCGTCCTGCGCGGAATCGGTGCTGTGATCGCAATAATCGCTTCGCCATAGGCATGAACTTTCGCCTCTCCAAAACCAGGAAGCTGCTTCAACTCTTCCAATGTCTGCGGGACGAATGCACTTACAAGCCTAAGCATACGATTCGTCGTAATCCAGTATGGAGCACGGCGAATGGAAGAAGCTACTTCTTTGCGCCACTGCACTAGCTTATGATATAGCTCATCATCTACATTAAGATCTCCAAAGCAATGAATCCATTCGTTGCGCTCCTTCATCCGACGTTCATGCTGCTGCGTATCTGGCGTAAATCCAAGTGTTGGCTCATAGCCTTTGCGCATTAAGCTCGCAACACCGCGTCTCAGCGCTGCACACATTTCTGCCCATATTTCGCCTTCGTACCAAGTAGAATTGGCATCCTCTGTGTCATGAGTCCACTCCCCATCTTGTTCCCATAAAACAAGCCATTTTCCTTCTTCTTCACCGACTGTAACTAGACCGCTCCGTACTTGTCCGGACACTTCTGTCTTTTCTAAACGCGACATCCACACAATAATCATAATCATTCTCCTTTTCATCCCTATAATAGGTCATTCACAATACATCACAACGAAGGAATGGTGCACAAAAAAAGGAAGCACCTCTCCTATGTCATTAGACATAAAAGAGGTGCTTCCTCATTCCGGTTATGAATTTATTTCCATTATAGGCAATCACATCATTACTGTCAACGATCTCGATCTATCCAGCACACGAAGATTCCCATTTCAACTCTGCTTATGCTATGATGTTACGTATTGAAAATGAGGAGGTACCAACTTATGAGCGCTGAGCCATTGGATTTCTTATCAGACTTTACCGAACATACATCCACCCGCTTTGTCACGTTCATCGGTGAAGGCATGCATCGCTTTGATTTAGCTGTCACAACAACAAGCCGCTTCTATGGCAAGAAGCTCGTAACTGACCTCCAATCAGGTTTGACCGCTATTCTTGGACAAGACGACCTTGAAGAGGAAGGTTATTTGGAATCATTCTTTCGCCTTGAGGACGATGCAGCAGAAGATTTACGACAATTCCTAGTACTCGTCGTCGGAGAAGCACACTTTACGGATTAATATGATGCATGATACGGCACACAGCATAAAAATGTGAACATCATAAGGATACGAACATAACAAGAGCCTAATCGCATTGGAAATGATGCAGCAATTATACTTGCATCGCTTCTAGCGCGACTAGGCTCTTTTCCCATTCCATTTGTTATTTCGGTTGTTTAAACAGGAGTACATTGCTGAGCAATCTTCCTGGTGAAGTAATCACTTTATTGTTCGCATACAAACCCGTTGAAGCTCCCCCATCCAAATTCATTGCCTGCTTAGCACCAAGCTGCTTCCATACTTCAGCCCACTGCTTCATCGTAGCACTACCTGTTGTCGCAAGCATAATCGAGCCGTCTGGCATAATGCCAATCCCGCTTCGAGTAGCGGATAAGGTAAGTATTTTGTCTTGCTGGAAACCTTCTGCTGTTGGTTGAAGCGCAACACGGCCATCTTTCACTAAGCGCGGCCCCGCTCCTACCGCAGTCTGAATGTCTTGCCAGTCAATTGCTTGTCCGTCTTTATTCGTGTATTCGAAAGCTAGCGTTACTTTATCGCCTTTCTTGAACCGCTCCGCCATCTTCTTCTCTTTACCTGTATAGACGAGCACATAACCATCTTTAGGAATCGGAACATTTTGTCCGCTAGTTACCGAGGTTACTTGACCATTGCGAACGGTAACCGCATTACCATATGCGAATCCGAGATGAGAACCGCGCATAGGCGTGAACATTACAGCCGAAGAGCTATTTTTAGCTGGAGTCCGATTGACGAAATAAGCATACCAACCTTGCTCACGCGCCGTCTTTTCATTTGTAACGGTTCCACGCAATTTAATTCGCAGTGTGTCCATCAGGGCAGATCCGTCTTTCCGAAATCCAATCGTAGTTCCGTGGTTACCCACATGCTCGATACGACCGTTAATAATAACTGTTCCCCATGGCTCAGGTGCGCCATTGTACGCTTCAAAGAAAGTCGCATTAATACCTGCAACTGCTCGATGATTGCGCATCATTTCATTCAAACTGGCAGCTGCCCCATACTTCCCTTTGCCAAATGCAGCAACGGGCACGTAGCCTCTAGGAACATGAACCGTCTGTACAGCAATCGAACGGCTTCCTACCTTAACAGACTTGGATGATACACGCGGTGCAGCTAATTTGGGCTTGCTAGCGATGGCAGCTGCGCCAAAGTGGTTTATTTGCGCAACTGAAGTATTGCTCCGTTTCGTTGTTTCAGCGTAAACGCTCATGCTCGGCATTACCAGCAAAGACAGTACTGTAACCGTCGTTGTTAATTTGAGCAGCAGCTTACTGGAATACGTCTGTTCCTTCTTCATTTCCATCTCTACCTTCCAAGTCTATATTCATATGTACATATATTATAGAGGAAAAGATTGTACATGTCTTCCATCTATATACTGTCTATTAGGCATGCGGAGGCGTATTGAAATCCACATTCGACTCTTATTCATTCTAAATATATAAAAAAAGTATATTTTTAGCTGTATTCCCACCAGGATAAGTTGGGTGGATCATAGGTATCTATGTTATATTTGAGCTTATAGATACAGAGAGCCTGGCTGGAAATCAGCGTACTGTAGAAAGAAGTTCAAGCAGCTATCCAATAATCTTTTAAGGAACTGGTGAGAATATGTCAAAACAATCGTTATTACTAATAGATGGATTCAATCTGCTAAGCAGAGCACATTTTGCAACATCCTATAATCGAAACGAAGAGCAATTGAAAAACAAAAATGGAGTTTACACGAATGCACTAAGAGTGTTCTTTCAAAAAGTATTTAATCTGATAAGAGACCATGAGATAACTCATCTCTCCATTCTTTGGGATGTAAAGCGAGAGGAAACGACAAGACGCCAGAAGTACTCGTTCTATAAAGCTACAAGATTCGAAATGCCGGAACCTTTACTTGATCAATATTTTTCATGTAGAGAAATTTTAGATACGATTGGAGTTCATCAGCTTTCACAATCTCCATATGAAGCAGACGACTTAATGGGGGCATTTTCAAAAAAATGGCCTGTAGATCAGTGTTTCATCTATAGCAATGACCGTGATCTGCTGCAGTTGTTAAGTCCTACAACTTCTCAAATTATCGCGAGCAAACAAGGGGAACTTATCTATACCATCAATCATTTTCAATCCGACTACGGCATAATACCAGAGCACTGGGTAGACGTCAAAGCATTGCTGGGCGATACAAGCGACAATATACCTGGATGTCCTGGGATTGGAGAAAAGTCAGCTTTCCCTCTGATACAACAGTATGGGACAATCGAGAGATTATATGAATGTATCGATGCTCTTGAGCCCCATTTAACTAAGCATAGAAAAAAACTTATAAAGGGACAAGAATCAACCTTTATAAGTAAAGAACTAGCCAGCATTATATGTGACATTCCCGAATTATCCGAACTCACTTTGGACGAACTACAATTAAACATCCAGTATGACATGTTGCGCACAATGATTGACCAATATGAGTTAAAAATTAATGTTAATCTCGTTGGTGCTTAACATATCTGATTCATCTACCTAACTTTAAACCTCAACTTCTGATTATACTCAGTCAGTGAAATAGCAGACTCTTCAGCAGGCAAAGTCTCTAGCGATTCCATATCGCTAGAGACTTTAATCCTACATTTCACATTCCCTCGCAATCGAGTTAATATGCTTCATCATCCGAAATGATATCAGCAACATACTTTAAATGAACACGACTAGTCACCACAAAGTACTAGAAATATAATCTATCTATGGTAATATTAAGACGAGTTATAACTATAGGAGTTGATATTATGGATATTAAATCGTACACCGAATCCAACCGGGAAGCATGGAATGAAGTGAATCCTATCCATCAAGAGCACAACCCGGTGAATTTGAAAGAAGTTTTTTTGGAAAAGGGCTATTCCACATTGGATACCCCTATCACCGAAGTGTTTCAGCGTCTGGGCCTTGAAGGAAAACAAGTGGCTCAGGTATGCTGTAACAACGGAAGAGAAGTCTTATCCCTCGTAAATCTAGGGGCGATTAGCGGCACAGGCTTCGATATTTCTGATCACGCCATTAAAGAAGCCCAGGAATTAGCTGAAATATCTGGATTGCCGTGCAAATTCATTCGTACTGATGTATACGATATTGATCTGAACGAACATAACAGCAAATATGACCTCATTTACATTTCAATCGGAGCGATTACGTGGCTTCCTGATCTGCCGAAGTTTTTCAATATTGTCTCCAACATGTTAAAGCACGATGGCAACCTCGTTATTTATGAAATGCACCCTCTATTGAACATGCTTCCTTTGGAAGATGAACCCGAGTTCGAACATGCCCTTAAAATCGCTCATTCTTATTTCAAATCGGATCCATGGGTTTCCAATGGCGGGATCGACTACGTGGGACATACAACGTATGAAGCCAAAACAAATTACAGCTTCAGTCATACACTAGCGTCCATTTTTAATGCTATTATTCAAAGCGGAATTCATATTACGCAGTACGAAGAAAATAAGTACGATATTTCCTGTACTTTCGCACACGTCGAAAAGGAACAAAAACTCCCTATGAGTTTTATATTAATCGGTACGAAAGCGTAATAATCCTATCTTTTATACGAAATCAAAGAGGCACGGGCGCCTAGGTTTTCGACACTATGCTCCGTACCTCCTTTTTATTTGACCTCTTCCTACTCCACTTCTTTCCCTTCCCTCACTCGAAATGTTTGGTTGAAGCTGCATTCCTATCTATCTTCCTAAATAAAACACTCAAACTGGCGTAAATCACATATAGGATTATCATTATGAAACTGCCATATAGCGCATACGGTAGTGAAGAAGGTGACCATACCTCTATGAACGACCACGGCAATTCCTGAAATAAATAACGAAGCAACGAGATGAAAGTCACTGCCAACAGGGTGAAAATAAACAAGTGTATGCTTAGCAGTCCCCCCTGCTTTCTTGTAAATTTTGTCCTTTCTCTTTGCTTGTGTCTAATTCCAGTCAACACTTTGCCAATAAGAAATAGAAAAACGAGAGAAAGTCCCCCCCATACTAACAGCAACCAAGATACCGCTCGATCAATCATTAAGAAGTCATCGGAATAACGCTCTACTAGTTCTGGTGAGTGACCTAACCATATGCCTAATGTCGCCCGCCCTATATCGGCCGCATGTTTACTATTTGTGTTTAGCAGCACAGCAACTCCCGTCTTCGAATCGGGGTAGAGCGCTACAAAAGAAGAAAAAGTAGGATTATTCCCTGTATGGGAAATTGCTTGTTTGTCTCCATACACGCTCCATCCGCCTGCATAATAGGAACCATCCATATCCGGCTTGACCGAACGGTCTGAGACATGAGAATCAGTGATAAGCGAATGTTCGATCTCTGACGTACCAATAGCATGCAGCTGGAACATTATCCATTTCGTCATGTCCTGAGCATTGCTAGAAATATAACCTGCTGGGATATTTCCGCGATACACAGGAGGCGTGTATTCGCGCTGCTTGCCAAAGGCAATCTTGTATCCTGCAGCACGCTCATCTGACGGCATTGGCATCGTAGCCATCGTTGCCGTCATGCCCAACGGTCCTAGTATGCTCTCCCTTATGTAAAGTTCATAGGACTGTCCGGTTACCTTCTCAATCACTAACCCAAGCACATCATAATTGATCGTAGCATATTCGAAGCTGCTTCCAGGCATCCTATTCAAGGGCTGATTTAGTAACGTACGGACTGTCAGCTCCAACGCATCCTTCGCTTCGCTTGCTGGAATTCGGCCGATAGAAGCAAACGGAATCCCGCTTGTATGATGCAGAAAATGATTCAAAGTAATTTCCACGGGCTGCCCCTTATACGACATTCGAAGCCATGGGATATAATCAGTTACAGGATCATCACGCTTTAACAACCCCATGTTCTCCAACTGCAGTACAGCTAACCCCGTAAACGCCTTGCTCGTCGATCCAAGTTCAAACCGTGTTTTGTCTGTAACTGGTTCTTGCTCAGCAAGATTCGCATAACCAAATCCCTCTTCCATAACCGATTTCCCATCATGGACAATAGATATAGCTAGCCCTGGAATGTTACTAACCAGCATCTGCTCCCGAATATACTGTTTCACCGACTCTATTCTTTGCTTTTGCACTGCCTCCTCCTCTTGTGCAGATACTTTGTAGGTTGCTTGCAATGGAGCCATCAGCAATATCAATAGGAAGACAATAACTTTAAATCGCAGACTTAGAAGCTTCCTTTTGGATTTCATTTGTATCCTCCTTTATTTCATTCAGAATCAAAGAAACAAAAAAAAGGGCAGATGATTGCTCATCTGCTTTTCAAAACATCAAAATTTCCCTGTCTCTTTGTTTATATCTCTAGTTCTTCTCGCTTATTTTCATCTCTACGATCCGACATAAATCTCGAATCGTAACTGCATCATATAGTTCCCGGAGCGTAAACTTGACGTTGAACATTTTGCTGACTCGCATAATGACTTGCGTGGCCAACAGGGAATGTCCCCCTAGTTCAAAGAAATTATCTGTCACACCGATTCGCTCTAGCTGGAGAAGCTCTCTCCATATATCACAAATCAGCTGCTCAGCTTCCGTTTCTGGGAGAACGATTTCACGCTGGGTAGACTGACTGATTTCCAGCTCAGGGAGCGCCTTCTTATCCAACTTCCCGTTCGGTGTCATTGGCATAAATGGAACGAAGATCACTTGATCCGGTACCATATAATCAGGAAGTGATTGCTTTAGATAAGTTCGCAGACGTTCACTTGATACATACGTCCAATCTTTTGATGGAGGACCTGCATGAAAAGGATGTTCGATCCAAACACTCGGTTCAATATATTCCCCAATCTCCTCTTCAATCTGGATATGAACGGAATCAAGGGAGCCCTGTACATGATAATACCCACTCTTAGCAAATGTTCTACCCGTCCATTTCTCCCAGTCTGCTACACTTCCTCTAACTGTTTGCGATTGATCTGCAATACGAATGAGTTGCCCTCCTGCCCGTTCATGTGTGCGAAGCCAGTTATCCCGCAGAAGACCATCGTCGCGTCTCAATGCACAATAATCTGTAAAGCTTAAGTGCGGGTAGTCCGATTTCCCTGTCGGACGGACTGGGACGATGACTCTTTCCAGCCTATGCCCATGTGCCAACTGCTTGAAGGCCCTAACTAGCACAGATGCAACTCCGTGTCCCTGATAACTTTCACTTACGACCCCAGCGAGGATAAGCAGTGTATTCGGGGTTTTCTTAGCAGCAGCATCTTCAAATCCTTGCAGAAGACCTGCATCCCAACCTTTAGGAACTCCCTCTTCGGTCATGTCCCAATAGATCGGAATCGTATTGCCTACCGCTGCCACTTCTCCCTCTGAATCCATCAGAGCGAACTGATATTCCGGAAATTTCGCGAACAACTGAGGCCAATAGTCGCGCTGTATCTCATCACCTTCAAAAAACGCCGGCCACGCTGTCGCATGAACCCTATTCATCTTTGGCTTCAAAGCAGGAATTTGCGAGAGCGTATGCAGCTTAAGCTTCTCTTTGCCCACCGTGAACGGATGCAAAGATTCACTTAGTTCTACATAGGCTACTAACCCATCCATGCGCTCATTTTTCACATGCAGCACCGCACAATTTCCAACGTCCTCGCGAGCCATGAGCTGACTCTCGATTTCCTCGATTTCCACACGGTTTCCGCGTACTTTGACTTGGTAGTCTACTCGTCCGATATAGAGCAGATTACCATCATCCCTATATTTAGCTATATCGCCGGTCTTGTACAATTTGGACTCAGGGTCGCTTGAAAACGGATTGCTTATAAAACGTTTAGATGTTTCCGCTGGATCAGCCAAATAACCTCTTGCTAGCGCTGGTGAAGCGATAAATAACTCACCTTGCATCCCAATCGGTACCAACTGAAAGTGCTCGTCCAGCAAATATATACGATGATTGCTGATTGGTTGCCCAACCGGTACGTTAAGCCCTTCTGCTTCTCGGTTACAAATGTACGTGACAGAATCAACGCTCGCTTCAGTCGGACCGTAGTGATTACTCAAGCTGGCAGCAAAACAGTCCATAAATCTATTTTGCAAATCTGTTGTAAGCATCGCTCCTGCGCATATGACATGGCGCAGACTCGGAAGATTAGGAAACTCGCCTCGATTACGGGCACCTACGAAAGCTTCCAGCATGATAGGAACCATTTGCAAAACCGTAATCTCGTTCTGGGCAACCAATTGACCAATTCGAACCGGATTTTTACGATCCTCTTCTGCTGCTATTACGATTCGCGCGCCGAAAGCAAGCGGCCAAAACAGCTCTGGAATGGATGAGTCAAACGTATATGTCGTCATCAACAGCGTAGAATCTTGACTTGACAGCGGATAAGTACGCTGCGTCCATTCCAATAAATTCACGAGCCCACGGTGCTCAACCTCAATGCCTTTCGGTATGCCTGTAGAGCCCGAAGTAAACATCACATAGGCCAAATTTCGAGAGCTAAGAGGCAGCTGTAAATCATCACATGACTCTTCCCCTAACTCTTCCGCTTCCTCATCCAATAGCACCCATTGTTGAAGAGGAGCAAGTTGACCCTTGACCAGATGCTTCTCAGAAATGATGAACGACATATTTGCCCGATCTGCTATCAATTGTATTCGTGAAACCGGCAGCTCTGGATTCAGCGGAACATAGGCCGCTCCTGCCTTTAACACAGCAAGAAGCGAAATAATCATAGAGAAGGACGGCTCAAGCAATAGGCCAACTTTATCTTCTTTTTGCACTCCCTTCCTGATCAATGCACGGGCCAATTGGTTCGCCTTGGCATTCAGCTCCTGATAGCTAAGCGTCTCATTCTCAAGAGTCGCTGCGGTATGATCGGGATGTTGGCGCACTTGTTCTTCAAACAATTGGTGAATGCATATGTTGTCGTTGTAAGCATGATCCGTATGGTTCCATGTATCCAACAACGTCGCTTTATCCTCGGTCGTTACTAGCTCAAACGATTCTAATGGACGCGAAGGCTCGTTCAGCACTTGCTCCGTCAGCCAGAAGAACTGTTCCACTAAGCGCTCGGCAGTCGCTCTGCGGAAAAGATCCGTATTATAGTTCAAATTGATTTCAATACCTGATTCCAGTTCATCAAATACATAAGTAAGATCGAAGCGAGCGCTGATTTCTTCGAAATCAAACGGCTGTACCTTGAACGATAAACCCTCAAATGCCAGCTGGCTTAACATTTCTCTCTTATTGTTTTGCAAGCCGTACATCACTGAAAACAGCTTAGTACGAGACAAGTCTGTTTCCGGTTGAAGCTCTTCAATAATAAAGTTGCTCGGATATAAATGATTGTCATAAGCTTCGAGTGAAGTTCGCTTAACTTGGGCTGCTAGTTGCTCAAAGCTCATTCCCTCATCGATATGACAGCGCAGCAGCAGCGCTTTGGCAAATAAGCCAAGCACATGCTCGACCTTGACATCATCGCGGTTAGCAATCGGTGAACCGACAATAAAATCCTTTTGGCTGCTCAGCCTATACAGCTGCAAATTCAATACCGTTAGCAAAAACATATTCAACGTAATACCCTGCTCCTGACAGTACTGATATACTCGCTTCTCCAATTCGGGTTCGAATCGATCCAATATCGTCCCACCCCGGAACGTCATTTGTGGAGGACGAGGATAATCCGTCGGCAGCTGTAGCCCTGCAGGAGGATCAGCAAGCTGCTTCAACCAATATTGGCGATGTTCTTCCAGATATTTGCCACGAACCGCTTTGTTAATCCACCGCATATAATCGGTATATTCCACCTCTAACTTCGGCAAGTTTGGCAAGGTGCCGATAATATTTGCATTGTATAGTTCGTTAAATTCTTTAAACAATTGAATAGATGAAGTTTCGTCCCAAATAATGTGATGAGTAGCAAATAGGAACAAGTATCGTTGATCATGGAATGCAATAAGTCGAACACTAAACAACGGCCCCGTCTCAAAATGAAATACTTGATTGGCATGTTCCTGAGACATTAACCTTACCGTCGATTCAAATTGCTCTTCGTTTATATGTGTGTAGTCCTCACAGATAAAGTTCATCTGGAAATCTTCGATCGGAGTAATATATTGAAGCGGTGCGCCCGTATTTTCTTCCGTAGCAAAATAGGATCGTAGTACAGAATGTCGCTTCACCAAATTCAACCACGCTTGTTCGAATGCCTTCTCATCCAAATCGCCTTTAAACAGAATGTCGAAACTGACATTGTAATATGGGTTCTCTGGCTCTAGGACATGGAAATACCATTCTGGCAGTTGAACGGGAGCAAGCTCATAGGCATCTTGAGGCTCCATACGTACGAGAGCAGGGAAGCTGCTATTGTTCGAATCGGCTTGACTGGCTATTTCCTTTTCTATGAGCGCAGCCAGTTCCCTCAGTACAGGTGTTAAAAAGATTTGCTGAAGAGCTACGCGGATGTGGAACTGATCGCGGATCCGATTGACCACTTTAACCGCGCTGATAGAGTGCCCGCCAACGAAAAAGAAATTATCATCAGGCGAGATGCTTCTAACCTCAAGCGCTTCCTTCCAAATGTCCATTAAGGCTGCTTCCATCGGCGTTTGCGGCTCAACTGCCAATATCGGTTCGCTCTCTCTTGCTGTATCCTGCAACTTCCTCAAGGCGTGACGGTCAATTTTTTCACTAGTCAGCAGAGGCATGCTTGCAATAGAAGAGAGATAGGCTGGAACCATATAGTAAGGAAGTTTTTCACGGAGGTAATTCCTCAACGAGTCAGTACTCAGACCTTGTTGACTTGTATAAAAACCAGATAGTGCTTGGCCTCCATTGACGTCTGGAACGACGATAACCGCCACCTCATCCACTTCTGGATGCTTCCCAATACAACCTTCAACCTCGCCCACTTCAATTCGGAATCCTCGAATTTTAACTTGAAAGTCGATTCTACTGAAAAACTCAAGCTCACCTTCCGGCAGCCAGCGTCCCAAGTCCCCTGTGCGGTAAATGTGAGCTTCTGGGTTGTCACTAAACGGATCGGGGATAAACTTCTCCGCCGTCAACTCTTCATTTTTCCAATACCCACCACCTACACCGATTCCTCCAATCCAAATTTCCCCCTTCATCCCGATAGGTGCAAGCTTATGGTACTTGTCCATAACATATAATCGCATGTTGGGCAAAGGCGGCCCGATTGGAATTCGCAACTGCTCCTGCGGCACAGGACCTTCCAGCACCTTCTGGGTAACATCATCCGAGCATTCAGTCGGTCCATATGCATTAATCAGCTTAACTTTGGGATAGTAGGAAAACCAAGCATTAACGAGCTTAATGGATAATTCTTCGCCATTTGCAATCATCCAACGCAGACTTGAGAGTTGACGCTCTTCTTCACTCATATGCTTAACCATATCAACAAAAGCAAATAACAAAGAAGGCACCGTTTCAATAATTGTCGCATTGCTTGTTTGCAAATGTTCCAGCAGTAAAGCCTGATCTCTAGCTACTTCAAAAGAAACTAATGAAGTTTCAGCTCCTACCATAAGTGCAGTTATCGCTTGCCAAATGGAGACGTCAAAGCTTACAGATGCATTCTGAACGACGACATCCTCCTGAGTGACGCCAAGGCTTGTCAGTTTGGCATATAAATGATTAATCATTCCATCATGTCTTACTAGAGCTCCTTTTGGTTTACCAGTAGAGCCGGATGTATAAATCATATAGGCGTAATCGGATGCTGTGTTTACAAGAGGAAGATTGCTTGAGGACATAAGTTCAACATCTGCGTCATGAAGAATAGTAATTTCGGAATTCAATTGTTTCGTTTGTTCTTCCATTCTATCTAGGCAGACTATCGTATGCACAGAAGAGGAAGCTAGATTCTGAGTTCGATTCACCAACAAATGATTCGTAAGAATGATATCTGCTTCGCTATGTTCCAAAATGTATGATATACGCTCATCTGGTAAATTAGGGTCGACTGGCACGTAAGCAGCTCCACTTTTCCAGATGGCTAACAGGGCCACAACCCAATCGATATTACGTTCACTCAACACGGCGATAAAATGATTGCGACTGGCTCCCTGCTGTCTTAACAAATAAGCCAGCCTGTTTGCTCGTTCATTTAATTCCTGATAGGTTACCGCGTCACCTTCAAAAGAAAGCGCAGTTCGATGCGGTGTTTGCACCGTTTGTTGTTCAAACAGGCACTGCACAGGCTCATGTACCGGAAAATCCAATGTCCAATGATTAAATTGCTCCAGCACTTGTTGCTTCTCCTCTTGAGTGAGCATATCCATATCCGCGATTCGAACGTTCGGATTCACCAATGAATCGTTGACAAGCTGAATAAAGTGTTGGCTTAATCTTCCCATCGTGTCTGAACGGAACAAATCCGTATTATATTGAATATAACCGTCAATTTGCCCGTCCTTTTGGTACAGCTCAAACACAAAATCAAAACCTGTATAGCGTATATGTTCCAACGATTTTTCATAAGAAAGCATCACTTCGGAACTAATTTTTACGCTGGTGGAGGCATCTGTTTTTAAGGTATGCAGCTCAAATAGAACATCAAACACCGGATTACGGCTTAAGTTCCGTTCCACGCCAAGGTCTTCTACAATGCGATCAAACGGATACTCCTGATTGTCGTGCAGCTCAAATACGGTCTGCTTCATGCTCAGCACGAAATCCTCAAATCGCTCTTCCCCGATAACTTGGTTGCGCACGGGCAGCGTATTTACGAAGCAGCCAATAAGCGGCAATACATCTGGATGCACCCTTCCCGATAACGAGGTCCCGACAATAATATCGTCATTGCGTGTATATTTAGCGAGCAGAACATTGAATACGGCCAGCAAATACATATAGGTACTGACATCTAGCCGTTCACATACCTGCTTGAGCCGTTTCATCATATCCCCGTTAATAATGACAGGAACGGTGCTGCCGTGAAATGACTGCAAAGATGGACGCGGATAGTCGAGCGGAAAGTTCAGATCAGCTCGCTCTCCGTCCAGCTTGTCCAGCCAGAACCGTTTCATGTCATCCAGCTCTCCTTCATGAAGTCGACTATTATGCCAATGCGCAAAATCCGCATACTGGATATCCAAAGGCTGCAACGAATGAGGCTGACCATGCATAAGTTCCGTATAGATCGTCATTAACTCAGACATGAAGACGTCTACCGCCCATCCGTCAGAGATAATATGGTGTGCTACAACTAAGCATAAATGCTCATCTGCAGCCAATCGATACAGATGCACCCGCAACAAAGGCGGCTTTGTCAAATCAAATGGTAGATTCAAATCGATATCGATGCGATTCGCCAATTCTGCCGACCGCTCCTCATCCGGCAGGCTGCACAAATTTTCTACCTGAACCTCGAACGGCAGCTTTTCATAAACATGCTGAATCGGCTGCCCTCCCTCTTCTACAAAACAAGTGCGCAGCGTATCGTGACGATCGACGATCGTTTGAACCGCTTGCTGAAAATAAGCTTCATTCCAGTACCCATGCAGGGTAAAAGCCGTCGATACATGAGCCATAGCATGAACGGCAGCCTCCTGTATGAATTCGAGCTGCTCCGTAAACCAAAACCGCTTTTGCGCATGTGATAATTCGTATTTATGGACGGTTATTTCCGCCTCCAGATTCATTTTCATCAGCCAACCTATCCTTTCTTGAAACCATTCTGCTTGCTTGCCGTTTGCCGATGTTATTACGACAATGTCTTAGCTTTAGGGATTCGCATCATCTTCGTATTGAGGCTGTTTCCTTTCGCTGTCGTTTCTAGGTATTGACTCAATTTTCGCAGCGTCTGATGCTCGAGCAGGACAGCAACATTCAGTTGAATGCCCGTTCGCTTGGACAGGTCAAGCATAATTTCCATGCCAATTAGAGAATTGCCTCCTACAGCGTAAAAGGTGTCGTCCAGTCCGATTTGTTGAATGCCCAAGCAGCGTTTCCACACGTCTGCTACCGCCTTTTGAATATCTGCAAGCTGCATCTCTTTCAAATTAAGCTGGACAGGTTGTTCAGATGAAGAGGAGGCAGTTGCATCCAATGCAGCTGCGGCGGTGGCCATCGAGCGAGCATGCTCCAATTTGGCAGCAATTTCGTCAGCCAATCGGAACGGCAGCCTAGTGTGCTGCATAAGACTTTCGTGGCGGTATTCATTGCGATAAGCAATAGATCCGACGAATGCGTGGTGTATTTTTTTTCGTAAAATGATATCCAGTGCCTCTATTCCTTCAGCCGTTGTAAGCTTGTCAAAGAGATCGCCATCATTGCTTACGCCGTGGTTGAAAGCCATGCCGGTCTCTTCCCAAGCGACCCAGTTAATCGTTTGTGTCCGTTTCCCTAAACGATTACGGTGCGCTTGAAACGCATCTAAGTAAGCATTGGCCGCCGTATAATCTCCTTCTCCATGCCCACCTGTCAATGTCGTTGCAGATGAATACAGAATAAAGAAGTCCAGTTCATCATGCTGCGTGCATTTATCCAATATCCAAGTTCCCTGTACTTTCGGGCCTACTACTTCACGGAAGGCCTTATCCTGACGCTTCAATAGAAATCCTTCACCTATCAACCCAGCACTGTGTATGACGCCCTTAATCGCTCCATATTTGGTACGGAGATCCGTGAAAATATCCTGCATATCCGTATAGTTGCTTACATCTGCGCTTAAGAGATGAACCGTCGAACCAAGCAGTTCCATTTCTTGAATTGCAGCAATTTTCCGTGCCATACCAGGCTGGTTCTCATCATTTAAAATGGAAGGCCATAAAGAACGATCCGGCATAGAAGAACGGTTCAGCAAAGCAAGATGTACTGGGGCTTGATTAGCTAAATATTTAGCCGTTTCCAAGCCGATGCCGCCCGTGCCCCCGGTAATCACATAAACGCCTTCTGCATGTATCGCTATCGGTTCATTTGGTATTTCTTCGACCAGCAGTGGAGCAAATTGATCGGTGTATCGCTCTCCATTACGATAAGCGACATGATAGGAATCGTACACAGCTTCCAGCTCTTGAATGATGGTCGTAAGTGGAGTAGCATCGTCTAAATCAACTGTACGACATTTAAGTTGTGGATTTTCAAGGCCGACAACTTTGCCTAATCCAAAAAGAGCAGCATGCTCTGGATGAATGCGAGGCTCAAGTTGATCCACTTCATGCGCATATCGCCCGAGCAAGATCAACTCGATGGATTGGGAGCGCTGCTGCACCGCCAACTTTTTGGCATAATAGAACAAGTTATATAAACCGACTTGCAGAGAATGATTTAGTTCATGTAATGTTTCAGGATGAGAAACTTGATCCAAACTGCTGACATGGACGATTTTCGTTAGCGGCTCCTTCTCCAAGCTCTCGATCACGAATTGGCAGCCTTCCTCCGAACCGTCCATAACGTAACGATAATCGTTTAGTCTTACAGTCTCGCAATTCGATACAATCTCCACTTCAATAACACGCTTGCCTTCCGAACGCCATCTCTTTACCAATTTCGAGCCAAACCCGCCTCTATCCATCATAACGAGAACGGTACCTTTGTCTGGTTCACCCAGAACAGAAGGCAGCGGTTCACGTGTCCATACGAAATGATGAAAGGATTGCTCCTCTGGCAAAGTGGGCAAGTTCAACCAACATGGGGTCGCTTCAAATGGATAAGTAGGTATATTTCGTTTATTTACAGTGAACGGATAATAGGCATCCCAATGCACCTCACTGCCAGCTGCATAGTGCAGAGCAAGCTCTGCAAGTTCATAATTGTTAGGATGGATACTTTCCTTTCCCTTCGTTTCTAACCCCTCTGCAATCGATCCGTAATAAATACCCTGTTCAGGACGATTAGCTAGTCCTTGCTCCTTCACTGTATTCAGCTTCGCTTGCAAATCACTGACACTGGAGCATAGAAGAGCAAGCCGATAAGGATGATGCGTCCGACCCGTATTAGCGGTATAGCAAATTTCTGCAAGCGGAATCGATTCGTGATTCGTAAGATAATCGTCGTAACGCTGTACGAGAGCAAACAGCGCTACTTGTGTCTTAGCCGATAGGGTCAATATTTCTTCTCTGGCAGGGTAACTTGTCAGCGATGGCTCTGGCGATTCTTGCAGAACGATATGGCAGTTCGTTCCGCTCATCCCGAAGGAACTGATCCCGCATATGCGGGGGGAGCTTCCTCTCAACCACGGTTTCACTCGATCATTTACATATACAGGTGAACGAACAAAGTCAATGCGTGCATTAGGCTTATCAAAATGCAAATTAGGCGGCAGTTCTTTATGCTTCAAGGCAAGAACTGCTTTAATGACCCCTGCTATCCCAGCAGCATGATCCAAGTGACCAATGTTCGATTTGATCGATCCTATCGCACAAAACTGCTTTTTATCCGTAAAGCGGCGGAACGCACGCTGCACAGCATCAATTTCAATCGGATCGCCCAGTTCTGTTCCAGAGCCATGTGCTTCTATATATCCGATACTTTGAGGTTCAATACCCGCATCCATCCAAGCTCGGACAAGAACATCTTCTTGGGACAATACATTTGGAGACGTTATGCCAATTGAACTTCCGTCTTGATTGACCGCACTGCCCTTGATAACTGCATAAATCGAGTCCCCATCTCTGATAGCCTGAGGCAGCGGCTTTAGAAGAAGAGCTGCTACTCCTTCACCTGGTCCGGTTCCATCCGAATAGTCATCAAACGAACGGGTTCGACCATCACTAGATTCGATGCCAATTCTTTGCGAAGTATCCAGCGGCAAAATATATGTTTTTACTGACCCTGCGATCGCCATCTCGCATTCTCCTGCACGCAAGGATTGGCACGCCTGATGAATCGCTACAAGCGACGAAGAGCAGGCTGTATCAATCAACATGCTCGGTCCTTTTAAGTCCAATAAATATGCAATGCGACTTGCAATAATCGAGCGGATATTTCCAGCTAACGCTACACCAAGCGCCTCGGGTTCCAGCAGCTGAATCATACGATAGTACTCGCCATCGTCACCATAACCGACATATATTCCCGTCCGACTTCCGCTTAATTTTGTGCCGTCATAACCTGCATCTTCAATAGCGGAAAAAACAGTTTGCAGAAACATCCGTTGGTTCGGATCCATCATACTCGCTTCACGGGGGGACAAATTAAAAAAACGATAATCAAAGGAATCAATATCATCCAAACAAGCGCCACTGTAAAATTTCGCCTTGAAATCCGCTCCATAGGCAGCCAATGCATAGCGCTTCACCTGCTTTTGCCGCTTAAGAGAAAGCTGTCTAACACCATCCACTTTGCCCCTAATGTTCTGCCAGAAAGCATCGGGACTGTCGGCTTGGGGCATCTGCAAAGACATTCCAATGATTGCAATGTCGCGCGAGGATACCGCTTCTGTTTGTACGGAGATCGACGATTTATCTTTACGGTTATGCAGTGCAACTTTATTGAGCCCTAGCTTTTTCTTTTCCATCTCTACTTCCTTTCTGGCCTAATAGCAGCAGCATTACTATCTACTAAGGCGCATGAATTGGAGAAGCTCCACAGTTCTTCCATCCGTTCTGTCCACTCCTGGGGATGTAGTTGTTTGGCGGTCAATAACCGCTGGAGCCATTCAGCTGCTCTCTGTTTTTCATCCTCACTCGGCGTACGTCCCTCTACTTCCAGCGTTTCGTCTAACATTTCCAAGCTGCGATATAACTCGACGACTTCTTTCTCATATTGGCTGGAGTCCTCATTTTTATTTTCCGCGCTAGCCGCTAGTACGAGGCACTTCGTGACAAACGATGGAGCCAATCGCTGCTTAGTACTCATAAACGTATCCTCCCTATAGGTCTAACAGTATATCCACTCGCAGCTGCATCAGCTGCGCAGTATTTCGGCATGGCGCGAGCCTGCTACCAGTCCATATTCCCGATAGCCGTATGTTGCGATATTCATTTGCTGGATTTGGCTGCTGCCTTCAATAATCTCGGTAATTTTGGCATCTCGCAAATAGCGCTGTACGGAATATTCACTGCTGCATCCGTTCGCTCCATGAAGCTGAACGGCATCATTAGCTGCTTTAGTTGCCATTTGCGAAGCAAAATACTTGGCAACATTAAGCTCATTTCCTGCCTGCAGTGCTTTGTTCTCTTTCATAAACCCTGCATTCAGACATAGTAAGCGAGCTGCTTTCGTATTCGTATGCATATCTGCAATCATGGCTTGTACCAACTGGAATTCTTTTAACGGTCGATTGAATTGAACTCGACTCTCCGTATATCGTATCGAATCTTCCAGACAAGCCTGCGCGATACCAACAGCTCCACAGGCCACGCTGTACTTGCCATAATCCAGTACATGCAAGGCTACATATGGAAACCCTGTTCCTTCTTTGCCCAACATATTTTGCACAGGAATACGGCAATTGTCCAACCTAAGTTCCGCCAACATGGAAGCCCGCGTGCCATACATACCATTAATAGACTCGATAGTGAGCCCAGGTTGGTTGCTTTCCACCAGAAATGCAGTATGTTGACCGTTGATCTGGGCAAAAAGTAAGAACACATCGGCAATCTGCCCATATGTAATCCATTTCTTCGTCCCGTTTAGCACGTAATGATCACCAGACAAAGCGGCCTGCGTTTCAATATTCCGTGCATCGCTTCCTATATTGGGCTCGCTTAAGGCGAATGCACCGATCGTACGGCCATTTGCCATGGACGGCAGCCATTTTTCTTTTTGTTCCTTCGTGCCAAAGCGAATAATCGCCTGACTCGCCATGGTATGGACGGTAAGCAGGCTGCGAATGGATGAACAACCTCTCCCGAGTTCCTCATTCAATAGGCCGAACGTAATCATATCCATTCCGGCTCCTCCATAGTCACTTGGAATAAGCGCTCCCAAATACCCCATAGATGCAAGCTTATCTATTAAATCTTTAGGTGTTTGTTCAAGTTGATCGTAAGCGTTAGCGATCGGCACAATGTCCCGATCGACGAATTGTTTGAATTGTTCATAATATAATTGCTGTTCGGTAGTCAGGTTGAAATTCATCACTTCCACCCCGCTCATTTACAATTTGTTAGTCGCCAGTTTACGCCCTATCAGATCTGACATACTTTGTATCGTACGGAAATGAGCAAACTCCAAATCCTCATTATCCAGCATGATTTCGAATTCAGTTTCCAGAAAGGTTACCAATTGCATGACAAATAGTGAGTCGACAAATCCAAGTGCAAACAATTCATCATCATCGCGCAATTGAACCTGCTTAAAAAACTTCGCTAAAAATGTGCGGATTTTTTCCTTATGTTGTGCTTCCATCGATTATCCTCCCTGTATTGGTTCGGAGCGCTGCAATACAGGCATGCGCTCGAACGGATATGCTGGCAGTTGCAGCTGCCAGTGGTCTTTCTCATAAAACGTTTCTTCGCATAGATCGACTCCATTAAGCCAAAGCTGCCCTATCGTTCTAAGCAAAAATAGGCGATCTGATGTACGATCGTATGAATACCGCAAAGTCGGAAGCGTAAGCAGACGCTCACTTTCAGTGATAGCGGGATGCTGCCTCACAAAGCTGCATAAAGATTGTCCGGGGCCAATTTCTATAAAGAGCGCATCCTGATCCTGTAAAAGCTTGTCTATCCCATCACTGAAACGCACTGTACTGCATAGATGACTTGCCCAGTAATCGGGATCTGACGCCTGCTCAGCGGTTATCCATGTTCCCGTCACATTGGATACGAATGGGATAGTTGGAGGCTTGGGCTCATACTCACTAATAAGTGCCGACAGCGATACGGCAGCTGGTTCCATCATTAGAGAATGGAAAGCATACTCTGCTGGAAGACGGGCTGATACTTTGCCAAGGCTGGAAATCCGCTGCTCCAATTCACTGATACCTTCCAAGGTGCCAGACAACACTAACGATTCAGGACTATTAACCAACGCAATAGTCACACTTTCTGGCAACAGCTCCTGAACCTCACTCTCTGTCATCGTGACGGCAAGCATCGCCCCCTTATCCAGCGTACCAATCAATTGGGCTCGCTTTGCAACAATGGTTAACGCCTGCTCTAACGTAAATACCTCAGCAAGACAAGCCGCAGTATACTCTCCTAAACTATGGCCGATCATCCCATGCGGCTTAATTCCCCAAGACTCAAGGAGCCGCGTCAATGCGTATTCGACGGTGAACAACGCTGGATGCACCCATGAGGTAGATGCATACGGTTGACCCGCATTCCCCCCTGAATCACGACGAAGCATGCGCCGAATGTCCAGATTGGGAACTGCGCTCATTGTATCTCCCTCGCCGCCAGATAAGGATGACTGCTGTACCGGATAGAGTTTTGTGCGCAGATCGAACCCTAGCAAAGGCTGTAATATATCGCAGCAGCTATCGATTGCGGAGCGGAATACCGGCTCCTGCTCATAGATTTCGCGCGACATATTCTCGTAATGATCCCCCAAACCTGAGAACATAAATATCAGTTTCCGGTCGCAAACAGCGTAGGGGCTGTCCCAATAGCGAAGCGAATCCCGATTCACTAGGATGTCAATTGCCTCTTGTGTGCTGGAAGGCACCAAGACGCGCCGCTCTGAAAGAGAGGCCGATCCCTGGTATAGACTGAAAGCAATGTCACCCAAGTTTGCCGCAGCGTGTTGACGCAGGTAGTCAGATAGCCGATCTGTCGCCACTTCTAAGGCCGAACTGGTATGAGCAGATAGCATAAACAGCTCACCCCTTCTCGCTGTCGTATGCAAATCCATCTTAGCTGTCTCCAAATTACTTTCGTCAGGCTCCATCCTTACGTCTGCTCCATTCGTGTATATAACTGTCTCAATGAATGTCTGCCTGCGCTTCACAGACTGCCACGATTGAATGACGAAAGCACCCACCCCTCTGCCGTCTGTTACCGCGATTAAAACGGCATCATTTGTATTCCCTCTAAGTCGGGAGGAGGCTTCCAATACAAGCGTTTGCTTACTGTCCACGTGAATCAATGTAACTGGGACAGTAAGCGAAAGAGCCGCCATCAATTGATCTGCTGCCCGCTGCTGGATTAGCCTGTTATCGGAATATATCCATAATCGTCCACTGGTTACTCGCATACACCCAGCTTGCTGCAAAGCTACCCATGCGGCTTCCATAAATTCAAGTTCAACAGAGCTCATCCTCGAAGCCTCATCCATGGACATTCGAAAAAGCGAGGCATCGAACCGCTCCTTCTGTCTTTCATGGTGTTCCATCCGGCTTGGAGAGCCTTGCCACCAATCCAAAAGATCATGGGTTGTTTCTAAACAACCCCCTAATCCAGCAACCGCTAATTTGGTATGTTCTAAAGCTGCGTTTACAGTTCTCATTCCTCTACCTCCTTTACCGTGCCTATTCCTTCGCTAGCGCCATTTCATCCATTTCCTCTTATGGCTCTATCCGATTAGCTCATACTGCTCCACAAGGTCTGCAAGCAGCTGCATATAGCCATGAACCAAATCTTCGATGAACTCCTGACGCAGTCTACCACTGTACTCAAAGTGAAAACCTATGCTGCTTCCAGTGTCACGGTATTCAAGAATGAGATCATACTGCCGCGTTAGACCTGGAATCCGAGATAGGAGACCAGCCTTCGCGAAGAGAGGATACACCGTTGTGCCCTGCTTATCCTCACGGCTTTCCATGCTAGTCGATTGGAGCAAATAAGCTCCACTTGACAGCGCCTGTTCACTAAGCTGTTGTACTGTAGAGAAGAGCTGTGAAAAATGTTCTACCTCATTGAAATTGAGATGGATCGGGGAAGCTGTATCGCTTCTGTTGATAACAGCTTGTACAGCTACTGTCTGATGTTCGCTCATTTGCTGAAGGAGGTACATAAACATGCCTAAGGCGATATGTTGTATCTCCGTTTCCTCCGTTCGCGCCATCAACTTTAACTTTGAATATATTGGATCGTTGCAAGAAAATGGTTTGATTTGCCGTGGAGATGCGTTTGGTATTCGATTGAAAAATGATAGGGGCAATTCAATACCCTCCATCTGATCGTTATGCTTGTCCGTACTTGTTCCACCAACAAATTGAGCAAGCTTGGAAATGGTCGTATAAGCGAACAAATCCGTTATAGTCACGCTGTTCGGATAGAGCATATCGATTTGGGTATGCATACGCATGAGCAAGATCGAATCGCCACCAATTTCGAAGAAATGGTCGTGCACGCCGATTGTTACCGCTGGCAGCAATTCCTGCCAAATATGCAACAATTGCTGTTCGATTTCATTGGAAGGAGGTGCAAGGCATGCCACTTCATTTCTATGCATGGTAGGTACCGGCAGAGATCTCCGATCCAACTTTCCATTTACAGTCAGAGGCAAACGATCCAAATGCACGTAATAGGCAGGTACCATGTAAGAAGGCAATCGATTTAGCAGATAAGAGCGCAACGAGGAATCAGTCTGCTCTTCACCCGTATAATAAGCGCATAGTGTACGGTGACCACCGCCAGCTTCGATATCCAGCACAGCTGCTTCGTGAATTTCAGCCAGATCCAGCAGCACACTCTCAATTTCGGGCAGTTCAATGCGATATCCGCGAATTTTTACTTGGTGATCGACTCTCCCCAGAAAGTCCAGTTGTCCACCTGGCAGCCAACGTACCCGATCCCCTGTTTTGTACATACGCTCACCTGGGAAATAAGGGCTGTCACCGAATTTATCCGCCGTCATCTCCGGCAAATTCATATAGCCCCGAACAACGGACGGGCCTGCAACCCACAACTCCCCTTCCGCTCCAAACGGCTGAAGGCGCCCGCTCTTGTCTACAACTGCAAAATAGTGATTGGCTATCGGCCCCCCTATCGGGACTCGCCCTTCTACATGACTTGGACATTCGAAATAGGTAACGGCAACTGTGGCTTCTGATGGACCGTACGAATTATAGAGCTTCATCCCCTGCAATTCACTGCAATAAGAGCCCTTCAGTTCGTCTCCTCCCGATATTAAAAGGCGAAGCCGATGATCAGTTAGCCGACCATTTAATTGATTAATAAGATGCGGGGAACAGCTAATGTACGTAATGCCTTGTTCTTGAATGCAGCGCATAAAACGATTCGTATCGAGCACTTCCTCTTTAGGCAGGATGATTATCGTTCCGCCACGCAATAGAAGTGGAAAAACTTCTTCATTGGAAGTATCAAAAGAAAGGGAAGATTGCCAGATTCCTCGATCTTCAGGCTGGAGTAGATCGTAAATAAAGGAATAAATAAAACTGTTTAAATTGCGATGCTCTACCATCACGCCCTTCGGTTTCCCTGTTGATCCCGATGTATAAATGACATAGGCCAAATCAGCTAATGTGTTGATAGGTTCAGGGTTTCCAGGGTCATCCATGCTGAAATCGAATTCGGAAAGCAATATCGTTTCGATATTACTGCCAACCAACGTTTCCTGCCATTGCGGCTGGGTAAGAAGCAGATGGCAGCGGCTGTCCTCCAACATATACTTGAGTCGATCATCTGGATATTCAGGATCGAGGGGCATATAGGCTCCTCCTGCTTTCAGAACGGCAAGCATACTTACAATGGCATCAACGGATCGATTCATGAGAAGTCCGACCACTCGTTCAGGCCCAACTTGTTTGGCACGCAAATGATGTGCCAGAAGATTGGCCCGCTTATTGAGCTGTTCATAGGTTATATGCTCGGTTCCAAAGGTAACGGCTTGACGTTGAGGTGACAACGCAGCCTGCCTCTCGAATCGCTGCTGAACGGTCTCCTGGATAGGTTCGAGCCTTGAAGTTGAGTTACACTCCACTAACAGCCTATCTATATCCTGTGAGGACATAAGTTGAAGGTCACGGATCTTTGCGTCAGGGGCATTCATCATCTCTTGCATTAGATTCAGGAAGTGTTGAGAGAATTGTGCGATCATGTCAGACGAGAATTTATGCTGGGCATATTGCAATTCAAACGCTAATTCATCCCAAGGGTGGATGCTGAGTAGAATCTCATAAGGAGTCGATTCACGCATTTCAAAACCTGTGTATCGAACAATTCGATTCTCGTTTTGCAATGCAGCATTTAAGGGGTAGTTTTCGAACACGAGCACAGATTCAAATAACCCTTCCCGTGTGTCAATATCGCTGCAGCCGTGGATATCGACAAGCGGAGTTGCTTCATAATCATTCCGATCCCGGAGCATTTCTTCCATCCGTTTTAGGAGTTGGGAAACGGTCTCACTCTCTCCGGTTGTGACGCGGCATGGGATCGTATTGATGTAAAGCCCCACCATTGAATTCATGCCCTGCACCTTGTCCGTTCTGCCGGAAACAGTTGTACCGAACACCGCATCCATACTGTTCGTATAGCGCTGCAGCAACACTCCCCATGCTGCATACACAAATGCAGCCAATGTTATTTTCTGCGATCGGACATACTGTGTCACTTCCTTCGTCTGCTCGGCCGTCAGCTTGAAAATTCGAACCCCCGGCGAGTTTTCCTGTACAGAACGCGCATGATGAGCAGGAAGCAATGATTTGGTGTCAAAGCCCGCTAAATAGGAACGCCAGTATTGTTCCTGCATTGTCTTACTTTGGGACTGCACATATTTGAGGTATACTTTATTGCTAGTCTTTGAATCTGGAGTATAAGGAAGACCCCGGTATAGACGCTCATACACATCCAAAAATTCAGTTAATAGGATACCATTGCTCCAGCCGTCATATAAAATATGATGATTGCTGACGATCATCGCATATCTTTGCTCACTCTCCTTACAGAGAATGACTCGAAATGGCACTTCTGTCAGGTCGAATCCTTGTTGTCGATCAGCCTTCTTCAACGAATCAAGATACCCTTCCCGCTGCTCAGCCGTCATATGCGAACAGTCGTGATTAATAATAGATAACTCCCACTTCTTCAGCACAATTTGCAGCGGCGCCTTGAGCTGCTGCCACCGAAATACGCTGCGAAGAGCTTCATTCGCTGATATGACGAAGTTCCAGGCGAGCTGAATCAACTCACCCTTAACGTCCCCCTCCAGCCATACACAGAGCTGTTCAAAATAGTGCTCCCGATCCTGTGGATTCACATAATGAAACAGCATCCCCTCTTGCAGGGGTGTTAACCCGATAACATCCTGTACTTGATCTCTATCAATCTGCTTAGCCTCCACCATGCAACTCCATCCTTTTACAACTTAGTAGGAAGTTCATTTAAATAGCATGTCAAGCTGCTGCTGCGTAACATCAACCGTATCAAAGTCAGAAGGAGTAAACTGTTCCTGCTGCTCGTTAACAACGTGAGCGATCATTGCTTGCAACTGCTGTACATACAGATCCATCCATTGCCTGATGACATCTTGGCCGAAAGCCTCATTGTGATACATCAATTCCAACCTAAGTCTTCCTTGCATAACCAGACTGTTCAATTCCAATTTGGCATTCATCCGATTCTCCGGATGAATTTCTGTCATATTTTCACGATAGACAAGCTCAAACCAATCATTATTCGCTTCCTTGCCAAACTGACCTAAATAATTAAATCTGAACGGAGCAGGCTCCTGATCCTGCATAGGCAGCACTTTATTCATATAAGCGAGTACCCCGTAGCTTAGTCCTTTATCAGGTACCTGCCGCAATTGCTCCTTGACTGCTTGAATTTGTTTGGAAAGGGGAGCTTGCGGCAATTCCAACCTAATTGGAAACAGTGCCGTAAACCAGCCGACCGTCCTTGATACATCTATCCCATCCAAATGACGCCCGTGTTTTTCCAGCTCTATTCCGATAACAGAAGATCCGTCAAGCAGATGCATCGTTCTAGCAAGAGCTGTCAGCATTAAATCTACCGGATCGGTCTTATAGGCTCGATGAGCTTGCGTAAGCAATGCATGCGTGTTATCAGCATCAAGCCAGCCTACATGGCATCTCCTATGTGCTGAACTCCAATCATCGACTTCTGCAGCTTGTAGCAACGATCCTGATGCAGCCTGTAGATTAGATCTCCAATAGTCTGCTTGCTGCATGACGGAGGCTTGACCTGCATATTGAAGAACTCCTTCATACCAATTCGTGAGCGAGGCTGTTTTGGCTGGCATTTGTACAGGCAGGCTCAACGATAATTGTTCATAGGCAAGCTTGAGATCCTCCAGCAAAATTCTCCATGATACACCATCGATAACAAGATGATGTGCTGTAATGAATACATAATCCGTTTGATCACGGGAAGTAAATACGCTTGCTTGGAAGAGCAGATCTTTAGTGATGTCCACTTCAGACTTCATACGTGCTGCTGCCGTCTCAATCTCGATCATGTTCTGCTCTTCCAGATGCCCCTCCAGCATGTATCGATGTAACGAAAATAACGCACTTGCATGCTCCTGTTCAAAAAATAGGGAATTACTATTCTCCTTAACATTCAGCCGTAACCCGTCATGATGGATAATCAATCGTTCGAATGCCATACGGAGACGTTCCAGCTCAATCGGCTGTCTCATTTTAAGCAGCACGCTTTGATGATAGTGGCCGATCTGAGAAAGTTTTTGTTCAAAAAACCAATGGTCGATTGGGAACATTCCCTTCTCTCCCGATACAAGACCTTGCTCATAATTATTTTCTGCTGCGTTCATGTCCAAATGCTCACATACTAAAAATATTGTCTGATGCTGCAAAATCTGTTTCGTCTCAACTGGAATACCAAGCTGCTTAAGTTGAGATGAAATTTGGATCGCTTTAATGGAGTCTCCGCCTAGCTCGTAAAATTCGTCATGAACACCTACTTGGTCCAGTTCAAGAATGTCTGACCATACGCGCACGCAAATTTCTTCCGTCTTATTGCGCGGGTTCCCTTCCACGACATGGGTACGAACCTGTTCCTTGGGTTTAGGAAGCGCGTCAGGATTCACCTTCCCGTTGGGAGTCAAAGGAATCTGATCCACCTGAATGAAATAGGAAGGCATCATATATAGAGGAAGCGTTACGCTCAATTCCTTGCGGATATTCGATAATGAGATAGGTTGAGAGGCGACCACATACGCGCATAAATAAGCTTGTTCTGCATGATCCCGATGAGCCAACACGACTACTTCTTTAATTTCATCCAGTTGAGCTATAACGTGCTGTACTTCTTGCAGTTCAATACGATAACCACGAATTTTCACCTGGTTGTCTGCACGTCCGATATATTCTAAGCTGCCATCAGGCAGCCAACGCGCCAAATCACCTGTCCGATACATAGCTGCATCAACATGTTCCGAGAAGAAGTCTTTTACGAACCGCTCCTCTGTTAACGCTGGACGGCCATAATAACCTCGGGCCACCCCGTCTCCGGCTATATATATTTCGCCAACACTGTATTTGGGTACGAGACGTCGATCGCTATCCAGCAAGTAAATTTGCACATTATCTGCAGCTTGTCCTATAGGAACGACTGCGCGCTGATCTTGTGAATTGTAGTGGTATATCATACAGCCAACAACGGTTTCCGTTGGGCCGTATTCATTGTAAATGGACACCCGCCCGCCAAAACTGTTCAATACATCCATCGCCAATTGGGTATCAAGCTGCTCTCCACCTACTATTAATGTGGTGACGGAAGAATTGCGATTATCCCAATCTTTAATAATTTTGAGGTGAGAAGGCGTTAATTTCACAATCTGGACCTTGTTATGTGCAAATACGTGTTGGATAGCCAAATCCTTGTCATCTTCCCCATAAATGACGATTTTGCCGCCTGTTATGAGAGGAGTAAATATGGAAGTGACCGTCAAGTCGAATGAAATAGAGGAATAAAGAGGAAAATTAACTTGCCTATGCTGTGTGTATACTTTCTTTGCCCACCATATATAATTGACCAGTCCTTGCTGTTCAACCATGACGCCTTTCGGTTTCCCTGTAGAACCAGACGTATAAATGATATACGCCAACTGGCGCGGCGACCCCGTTCGAATGACAGGCTCAACATTGTAATCGTGCCCCAGAGACGGATCAAGTACATTAACAACCGTACCTGTGTAATCAAGTTGATTACTCCTGTGCCCATCCGTTATTAGTATCGGCGACTGGCTGTCTTCCAACAAATAAGCGATGCGCTCTGTTGGGTACTCGATATCGATCGGTAAATAAGCGCCTCCTGCTTTCATAACAGCAAGAATACTAACGATCTGCTCAATGCAAGGTGGCAGCAGGATGGCAACCAACATGTCCTGCTTCAGTCCATGTGCGATAAGGACACGGGCCAGACGATTGGCTTGTTCGTCAAGCTCCCGATATGTGGCCATCTTTTGACCGAATTCAACTGCGATGTGATCAGGGGTTATGGCAGCCTGATCCTCGAACAACCAATGCATTAAATTATCTTTCGGATAATGGCAAGCGGGACCTATTCCCAATTGCATTAGTTCTTCACGCTGCGATACGTTCAATACGGACAGTTCCGACAACAATCGCTCTGGATTTCCGCATATTTGTCCCAGCAGATTGCAGTAGTATGCTCCCATCTCTGCAATCATGTCCCGTTCATACAGTGCTGAACGATATTCCCATTCAAGCACTAGTGCATCATCCATCTCTTCGACAATTAACGAAAAATCAAACTTGGAGGTTTTCGCTGCATACGGAACTCGTTCAATACGCAATTCACCCTCATTCCAAGTTGCTTTCGCCATATTTTGATAAACAAACATCGTATCGAATAGTGGATTTCGACTTGCATCCCGCTTGATGTCCAATTGTTCAATAAGTTGATCGATTGGATAATCTTGATATTCAAGAGCAAGAAGCGTTTTTTCTTTCATTTCTCGTACATACTCAGATATCGTCTTATGTCCTTCAGGTTGACTGCGGATCGCAAGTGTTTGCACAAACATGCCTGCTGTATGCTCCGTTCCACTCACGTTTCTGCCTGCTGATGAAGTGCCTACGATCAGATCTTGCTGCCCCGCGCATTGGGCAAGCATAAGTTTGTAAGCGGCTAAGAGCACCATATAGACACTTGCATGCTGGTCTCGGGCGAATTGTCTACAGCGTTCCGCCAGTTCTTTATCCACCTTCATATAGTAACGGTCGCCTACATCGGATAGTAGTGCAGGGCGCGGATAATAGGTGGGCATTTCAAGAACGGGCAGCTCTCCCGACAACTCAGTCAACCAGTAAATCTGCTGAGCTTCATCGATAGGCTGCTTATGACGCCATGTGGAATAGTCTGTAAAAGAAATTGAGGTCTGCTTGAGATTATGGTTCTGGCTCGATACTATCTGAGCGAACTCTCCCATCACAATGTGCATCGAGGTACCATCCATTACACTGTGATGAATATCAGCAAGGAATACATACTGCTGCTCAGAAATTTTACACAGTTTCACTCGCCACGGCGGAGCCTTATGGAGATCATGAGGCTGAACGAATGATTCTGTATAGCCTTGTATGTCTGTAAGTCCAATAACTTCTTCGTAAGCTACGGATGAAGCAGCATCAAAGTTCGAAGCTATTTGCTGCATGAGTTCTCCATCGTGAAATGCAAAATAAGTTTGGAACGTTACATGTCTCGCTACAAGCATCTGCCATGCATTTTGTACCGTCGCAAGCGAAACCTTACCTTCCAACTTCAGTACGGTTACGATGTTATAGCTTACGCCATCTGTATTCAACTGCTGCCATGCATAGATGCCCCGCTGGGAATTCGTGGCTGGGAACATCGTTGCTCCCCCCGTAGTGGGTGTTACGATAAACTCCTCTCGCTCAATCGTTTGAGCGTTGTCGATAAGATGGGCCAACTGACGGATCGTCGGTTTATGAAAGACATCATGCAAGGCGAGCTTTACACCGAACTCCGCCCGAACTGCTGCGATTAAATAAGTTAACTGCAGGGAATTGCCTCCCCAATCGAACAAGCTATCGCCAATGCTGATCGCTTCCACCCCAAGCAGATTACAGCAAAGCTCTAACAATCGCTCTTCCGTTTCCGTTGTTGGCAGTTCAAGCTGACGTTCTTGCCTATAACGATCCATAAACTCCGACAACTGCTTTACTTCATCGGCGAATATTTGCTGATCATACCATTCACTCAGTTTATAACGCTGTATTTTCCCGCTCGTTGTCTTTGGCAATTTTGCTACTGGAATGACATGTTTCACGGCAATCCCCAGTTGCTGCTGCACATGGCTGTGCAAAGTGAGTGCCAGCGGGGCAAATGCATCAATCTTGCCGTGATGTGCAACAAACAGCAGCACATCATCACTTTTCGTCTCAGGATTGCTTACACCGCATGCAGCAATAGTCCCGAGCTTAATCGGCTCTACATTTTCGCATATCCGTTCGATATCATGGGGATATACATTTTGACCATTGACGAATAGTATATCTTTGGCACGTCCAGTCACGTATAATCGACCATTACGCATAAAGCCAAGATCTCCTGTACGAAGCCAACCACTCTTCGTTATGCGCTCAGTTGTAGCAGATTCATTATTGTAATATCCAGAGGTAACGTTTCTGCCTTTAATGAAAATTTCGCCGATCATGAGCTCACCAAGTTCGTTTCCAGACTCGTCTGCGATCTGTAGAAAACAATCATCAACGGGACTGCCCACATCTACAAATGTAATTCCGTTATCTTCGTCTGTTTCTTCAACCCTGTTTCCAAGTGAAAGGTGGCTTCTAGACAGGTGGATCTGCCGAACCTCCTCACCAAGCGGAGGAAAGGTGACAGCAAGACATGCTTCAGCCATGCCATACACTGGAAACATCGCGTGTGGTTGTAAGCCGTACGGTGCAAGAGTGCCCATGAATTTGGTAGCAAGCTGTGCTGAGATCGGCTCTGCCCCGTTAAAGATAAGCCGTACATGAGACAAGTCCCATGATGCTGCCGTGTCGGGTTTGAACTTCCCCATAAAGTATTGATAGCCGAAATTAGGTGATGAAAGCACCGTCGCACGATGTTCACTGCACTTTAGCATCCATAGTGCTGGACGGCGGACAAATAGCGAAGTAGGCATTATATATTGCTGAACTTGTACAGCGATCGGAACCATATGGCAGCCGATGAGTCCCATATCATGCGTTAAAGGCATCCAGCTAAGGATGGAATCTTTCGTACCGATACCCGCGCCATTGATCATGGCATTCAGATTGGTCAACAAGTTATCATGAGTCAGTATGACACCCTTTGGATCGCCTGTAGAGCCCGAAGAGAACTGGATAAATGCTGGATCAGATGCGTTCGGTTCATGAATGATTCCGATGGGACATAGATCTGGATTCAGACTATCGGCAAAAAAGGTGCGCTTTTGCATATCGGTCCATTGTTCTTGGAAATCTGAGCGTTGAGCAAAAGCCTCTACATAAGAACGGTTATTTTCCGTAATAAGAAGTACCGGTCGATCCAGAACCTTCCATATTTGAAACAACTTCCGCTTATGTTCATCGTTATTACCAACAGATACAGGGACTGGAATAAATCCGCCCAGGACGCAGGCCCAAAACATTTTTATGAAAAGTTCTTCATCCTCAATTTGGAATAGAACCTCGTCTCCAGGTACGAGTCCTTTATTTTGAAAATATCCCGCTAGTCTTTGAGCCGCTTCATACAATAGCTTGTACGAAAGAAAGCTTTCTTTTTGACTACTCTGTATAAAAGTAACTCCTATATCTTCATGTTGGCTTGCAGCACGCAGCATGTCCGTCAGTCGCCTGATTCCCATCAACCCGCCTCCCTGCCTAGTTATAATTGTAAAACCCTACGCCTGTTTTTTTGCCGTGCAGACCAGCATCTACCATCTTTTTCAGCAACGGAGCTGCTCTAAACTTCGAATCCTGATAACTTTCATAGAGCACATTTAATGAATTCAGAACAGTATCCAATCCGATCAGATCCGCCGTTTCTAGCGGGCCCATTTTATGTCCATAGCATTTTTTGAAAATATCATCTACTTCCTGCGGGGAAGCAACCTGATCTTGAACAACATAAGCCGCTTCATTCATAAACAGATGGGAAATTCGATTTGAAACAAATCCCGGCATATCATTAACTAGAATCGCTTCTTTATCCAAGCAGGACAATAGACGGTTGGCCTGTTCAATTGTATCCGTCGAGGTATGGTAGCCTCGAATCACTTCGACAGAGGATTTCAAATAAACAGGATTCATAAAATGCATGCCGATCACCTTGTCTGGGCGTCTAGTAAAACTGCCAATGCGGGTAATAGAAATACAAGACGTGTTGGCGGCAAAGCAAACTTCCTCTGGACAGACTCGGTCAAGCTGTTCAAATATTTCTTTCTTTGTTTCTTCATTTTCCGTAGCATTTTCAACAATAAAATCACAGCTCTCGACTTCTGCTATATCCGTGCTGAATGTAACTAGCGCTAGCGCTTGCTCTGGTGTTAGCCGAGGAGCGGAACGGTTAAGCAGCGGGGCAAGACGCACTGTGTGCACGATATCTGCTTTCGCCTTTGCAAGTGCTTCCTCACTCGTATCAATTAGCACGGAAGGAATACCATGCAAAATGAGATCAACCGACAACCCTATCCCCATCGTACCCGCTCCAATGATACCTACCATATATCCCATAAGTCCAACCCCTTACCTGATATTAAGAAATCGAATGATCTTCAATTTTGACTTGAATATAAGAAGGAAACGGCTGTATGACAGTCAAATCATTCTCGAATACAATAACGTCTTCTTGATTGTGGATTTCTTTAAAATTCGAAAATCGGTATGTCATTTCCATCATACGGTTGCGGCCAGTTTTACGGAAATCTCCCCGCAGCACTTTATTATCAGCCTTACATTCTTGCATAATATGGCTGAGAAGCACGCTGCCAACTCCGCGTGACATAACTCGGCATGACATAAGCAATAATTTCATATGCCAAGCTGTATCGCCCTTCTCGATCAAGGCCATTCCGATTTTGCCATATGAACCATATCTGTCCGTCAATTCGCATACAAGCAATTTATGCCGGTCTGAACTTCGATAACGGTCCAGCTCTTCAAAATCATACGTAATACCCGTAGAATTCAATTGATTTGTTCTAACTGTTAGTTCTTCGGCCCGCTTCAAATCCTCTTGCTGCGCTTCAGAGATAATAAACTCCATTTGAAGAGAAGCGAGAAACTCTTCTTTCGGCCCCTCAAATTGTTCCTCTTCTTCATTACGTATTTGATCTTGCCTATACATGTCGCGTCGACGGGCTGAATCGACAGTGATAAATGCTGGGTTTAGCCTTGCATGTGACAACATCCCCGAAATATCATCAGGAGACCAACAAGTAACTTCAGGGTGCACGCTTGTTACTTCATCTCGTTCAAATGGTTGATCATCCAAAAATAGCATCGTATCCATGCCAATATTTAATTTGGATTGAATCCATGACACATTTCCTGACTTAGCATTCCAATTGATGGCAGGATACAAAAAGTAGTTTGCAATACCCAGTTCTTCCAACTTCGCATATGCATGTACATGCTCATTTTTACTTGAAATCGATTGGAGGATGCCTCGAGCATCCAATTCCTTAAGTGCTTCAGCAATGCCTGGGCGCAATTTTACATCTGGGGATTCAAGAAGAACACCGTTCCAAATCGTATGATCCAAATCCCATATCACACATTTGATTTCTTTTTCCTTCAGACTCATGCAGTAAACACCTGTCCCTTCATGATTGATGCTATATCAACTTTTCGTTGTACCCGTATGCGGTTATTGGCAGTATTCTCTATTATTTTTCGACTGCTCATATCGTTGTTGATTCAGTATCTCGCTGCACGTCCAAATTTCACCGAAACAATAACTGACTGACCGTATCGTCACTATAGGGTCGCACTGTGTATTTATTTGATAGAGTTAGCGCTTTACGGTAAGGTGAATTAGCTTAACTGGAGCATCATAAAATCGGGATAGTTAGCGGAAATATGGGTTATCTTGACGCGAATGCGTGCTAAATGGAGAGATTTTAAAACTGTGGCATAGCTGAGGGAATGCCCTATAAGAAGTTGGGTAACTCAATAAAATAGTGTTCACTGCTTTCCCAACCGAAAAAAATCGGTGGGAAATCACACTTAAACATGACTGCCAAATGTTTTCCAGCAATTCACTTATATAATACAACCACCTACTACCTTATTCAACCATAAATTAAATATAATGAATTTATTGCAAACTGATGGACTGTTGCGAAGTGTGGGAGCTTACGCCTTGTATAATACAAGAAAATGAAGTGGGCTTACACGTTTACATTTCAAAAATTCAACTGAGAAGAAGGAGCGAATTTAATTCTATAAATATAAAATGCATTATTCTAACTATAAGTTTGTCACGGCATTTGGGAAGATAACCCCAAAATTACCGCGACAAACTTGTAAAGCTCACAAAGGAAAACCTACTTATTTAAAACAGCTTATAGATGGACTGCCCTTAGGAAATGATCAAAGTGTTAGGATCTAGTTTATCGCTAGTTATCTATTTATTCAAACTATATTATTTAATAAACATCTACCAGCCTAGAAAGATATGATAGATTGAAGAAACATAGCGACGATTTGATTGCCTTTCCACGGTCTTTACGCCCACTCTTTTTCGTACTGCTCTTCTTTGTAACCAATTGTCGTCTTCTGTCCATCCGTAACAATAGGACGCTTCAACAATTTCCCATTCTCAGACAATAGCTTAAGCTGCTCTTCAACTGACATCCCTGACAGCTTGTCCTTCAATTGCAGCGCTTTGTACACTTCGCCAGACGTGTTGAACCATTTCTTAAGTTCCAAACCACTGCTGGCAACAAGTTTCTCCAACTCCTGAACAGTAGGAGGCTCCTCTATAATTGGAACTTGTTTGACGTTATGGCCTTGATCCTTAAGCCATTTTACTGCTTTGCGGCAAGTGCTGCATTTAGAATACTCATAAATAGTTACATCCACGGTTCAATCTCCTCTCAAATGTACAACTGCGGTCAGACTCTATAATTATGAATCTCGTATGCCTTATCTTTCTACAGTTCTGCACCATGTTCTAGCTCCTGCTCCAATTGAACCAAATCCGCTGGCAACGGTGCCGTAAAACATACTCGTTCGCCTGTCATCGGATGATAGAAATGAAGCTCCGCTGCATGCAAGGCATGGCGTTTCATTGAAGTACGCAGCTCTGAGTCTGGGTTATAAAATTTATCGCCAATGAGCGGGCAGCCAATATGCTGCATATGAACACGGATTTGGTGCGTTCGTCCAGTCTCCAGTACACATTTAATCTTTGCCGCCTTAGCATGATAGCTAGCAATGGTCTCGTAATGTGTCGTTGACGGATACCCTTCAGGTGTGACAATTCGCAAATGACGCTCCTCAGGATCACGATCAATAGGGGCATGGACAGTCCCTTGCGGTGGTTGCGGAGCTCCTTCTACATAGGCAACATAACGCTTAAATACGTCTCCGCGCTGCAATTGCTCAGACAATTGCTGATGAGCGTATGCATGCTTCGCAATGAGCAATACACCCGATGTTTCCTGATCCAATCGATGCACAGGTCGAAAACGTGTCTGCTCACCGCGACTGCGCCAATAATGGACAATGCCATTTGCTAATGTGCCGTTTGGGAAACCGTACGTAGGATGCACAACCAAATTTGGCGGCTTATGAACAACAAGAATATCTTGATCTTCATAGATAACCTCAATAGGTATGGGCTCAGGTTGGATACTTTCCACTTGAGGTTCTGCAATACGTACGCGGACTACATCTCCTGCTTGCAGCGGCTTATGACCGTAGGATGAGCTTCCATTTACCGTTAGCCCTCCCTCAACCCGCTTCAAGCGCGTGATAAGCCGTCTCGACATTTTCAAGCGGGAAAGAAGCACCGTGCGGAGCATAATACCTGCTTCATCCTCAGCGACACAATAGGTTAGCTCGGCAGCATCCCATGTCTCCGGCTGCACATCTGTTATTTCCTCTGTGAGATTTTCATCATGTTGCTCGCGATTATCATCAAATTGCTCATTGAAATGATTACTCATGCTGCTCCTTCTCCACTCGGCTGCGGAATACATGAGCACTCCTTGCATATTCTACGTCTTCCACAGCTGTCAATCCATTTGCCCGTCGAGCCGCTGTAAAGAAATAGTCAGACAAGCGATTCACATACTTTAGCACTTCCTGATGGATTGACTCCTGGTGAGACAACGTCACAATGCTGCGCTCTGCACGCCTGCATACCGTCCGACACACATGAAGGGCTGCTGCTGCTGGATGACCGCCTGGCAAAATAAATCGCGTCAGAGGAGCATTTTCTGACTCATGCTGATCAATCCACTTCTCTAGATTCGTCACCATCTCTGGAGCAACTTTGAACACAGCTTTCCCTTGAGACTCATCAGCAAAGGCAAGATCTGATCCGCAGTCAAACAATTCATGCTGGATTTGCAGCAGTTGTTCACGAAGCCCATGCAATCGCTCATCATTGCAAGCTGCATGTGCAACTGCCGTAAATGCATTCAGTTCATCTAACTCCCCATACGTATGTACTCGGATATGATCCTTGGCTACGCGTCCACCCTTTAGGGCCGTTAGTCCTTGGTCACCCGTTCGTGTATAAATATTCATCCGCTCCATCTCCTTGCTCTCCTTGGTTGTCACAGTAACAGTAACTCATAAACAAATGCTCTACTACCCTTCGTCCATACATAACAACTAACCGCGGAACTTGTTCCCACGCAATTCGTGGACTAGCCCTGCACTCATACGGAACCATTGATGCGACTGTTCTGCAAGCACACGATTAAATTGTGCAAGCTGCATGTGATAGCAGCGTTCACGCTTCGTCATAAAAGGGGTTATCGTCCCTGGATCACCAGTTACGACAAATAGCTTCCCTTGATAGGAAGAAACGGCATATTCTAATAGGAGACGCTTTTCATACATGAACTGCTCATATTGTTCATCCGATAAATATTGTTGCTCTGACAGCTGCTCATGTACTGCCGTAAAATATCGATCCGCTCCATCAATAACAACGACTCGACGATCCGCCCTGAACACATTCGATTCACGATTAATAACGTCCATAACTTGCGGCAATAACGTATCCGCCTTCACTGTTTTCCAGCGGAAGCCACGTTCCCCTTCGAATGCCTCATGCTCAGGTGACGAGGAACTGCCAACCATAACAAAAAGGCCTTCTCTGCCAAAGGACGCCGCATAACGGAGTACAAAAGACGTCTTGCCGCTAGCGACATGGCCCGTAACCCCGATTATCATATGTCATCCCTCCGTCCAGCCTTATCCATAACCATTAAGCAATATCCATCCTCATTTATCATGATGTATCGTCTCAAGCTGTACGTACTCTATTCATTAATGACCTTCCAACACCTTCAATAGTTCTATGGATTGATCGGCATTCGGCGTATGTATCGGCACCACCAGAGACAGTCCATCTACAGGAAGCCCTAGCTTCTTCACTCCTGCTAACTTCTCAGCAGGTAAGGCAAACAAATGAGATTCAACAACATTAGTGTTAGAATCCCCTTCTTCCTTCACAACGATACCATCCATTACGCCTTCTGGATATGGACTGCTGTCGAAATGTTCATCGAGCGGCAGCGTCCCTCCATTTTTGACATAACCATTTATATCTTCGGTAGGAGCTAAAATAAGACTATTTTCACCTACCATAAACTCTACCATCAGCTTCTGATGGCTATAAGTTGGAGCTACAACAACATCCACGGTAAACTTGTTTTTGAAATGATCATTTAAGCTTGTTTCTACCGAATCTACAACCTCGGCTGGCAGCGTAGTATGGTTCATAATAAACATCGTGACATCCGCTTTTTCCTTGCCGCAACCACTTAACATAGCTACAAACAGAAGCATCAGCACTGCGCTCATGATTCCCCTCTTCTGTCTACACATGATGGCGTCTCCTCTCCCCAATACAAATCACCATTATTCATTTCATCATACCATACAACTTACATGCAAAAAAAGAAGACCCCTTAAGGGGTCTCTTATGGATAAGTTCTATAAGTATTAGATTTCATATATTCATTGATCTTGATATCAAGCATACTGCTGATTTCAATTACATTATGTGCCGTAAACGATTGTTCTTCTTGAAACATTTGCTCCATCTGCTTGCGAAGGAGACAGATTTCTTGCTCAAGCATAAGCAGCTTTGATGAAACGTCCCTTGTTCTGCCCGACCATTTCGAATGATCGTTCTCGTCGCGAAATATGGAATGTGTATAACGGTTTAACGTAAAGTCCGAACAAAACAAGCCTTCCCCCCCTTTGCTGCTAAGCGTGTAACCGGATCATTTCATTTATTCCAGTAGATGAGACAAATGTAAAGATCCGTGTTATATTATAGCAGACAAAAACAAGGGAAACCAGTTTTTTCTATCATATCCAGCATCTTTTTCACATTTCCTGTTTGATTTTCGCCACAATTTTCCCCATACGTTCTATCGCTTCCGTCAATTGCGCAACAGATGTCGCATAGGAACAACGAAGGAATCCTTCGCCGCCTTTACCAAACACATTGCCCGGCACCGCAGCTACTTTTCCTTCGAACAACAATCGTTCTGCAAAGGCTTCAGAAGACAATCCAGTCGATTCAATCGACGGGAACGCGTAAAATGCACCCTGCGGTTCATGACAATCCAAGCCTATTTCTCTAAACCCCTTAACAACAAGCCTTCTTCGCATGTTGTAGGACTCTACCATTCTGTCTTTCTCTTCTTTTCCATTTTTCAAAGCCTCAAGCGCAGCAATTTGACCCATAACAGGGGCACACATAACCGTATATTGATGAATCTTCAGCATGGCTTCAATTAGGTCGCGATGTCCACAAGCATACCCCATACGCCATCCCGTCATTGCAAACGCTTTTGAGAAACCGCTTACTAGAATCGTACGTTCTTTCATTCCTGGTAGTGAAGCAAAGCTTACATGCTTTTGTTCATATGTCAATTCCGCATATATCTCATCTGAGATAACGATAAGATCATTTTCTTCAACAATTTTAGCAATTGGCAAATAGTCCTCATAAGTCATCGTTCCGCCTGTTGGATTGCTCGGGAAACATAGGATAAGCACTTTTGACTTAGGGGTAATAACCGCTTGCAGAGCTTCAGCTGTCAGCTTGAACTCATCTTTAGCCGATGTCTCAATACCTACCGGAACACCGCCCCCAATAGAGATAATCGGTGAGTAGGATATGTAACTTGGCTCAGGAATAAGGATTTCATCCCCAGTATTAACAAGAGTGCGCAATGCCAAATCAATCGCTTCCGAACCACCCACTGTCACCATAATTTCATTCGCAGGATTGTATTCAACATGGAACGAATCGTTCAAGTACTGACCGATCTCTTCACGCAATTCAGGAATACCTGCATTGGACGTATACTTTGTCATACCACGCTCTAACGAATACACACATGCCTCACGAACATGCCAAGGTGTACAGAAATCAGGCTCACCAACACCCAGTGTAATAATATCTTTACTGCCGCTTACCAAATCAAAAAATTTGCGAATACCAGACGGCGGAATAGAACGAACTAACGGATTAATATAATGCTGCATACCGGTAGGATTCTCCGCTTTCACTGTTTGGTTTACCATCGTCATTCACCTCACGGAGAAATAGCAAGACGGTGATCTTCCTCGTGCTCTTCGAAGATAATTCCATCCTGCTTATATTTTTTAAGAATAAAATGCGTCTTCGTCGAAAGAACAGCCTCAAGCGGCGATAACTTATCTGACACAAAAGAAGCAACTTCCCTTAGGTGCTTGCCTTCAACCTCAACCAGCAGGTCATAGGCACCAGACATTAAATAAACAGACTTCACTTGTGGGAACAAATAGATGCGTTCGGCAATGCTATCAAAGCCTCGCCCACGTTCAGGCGTAATTTGAACTTCTATAAGTGCAGTAACCTTTTCCTCTTCCACCTTGCTCCAGTTCACTACCGTGGCGTATTTCACGATAACATGGTCGTTTTCCAATTCCTTGATTGCCGTGCCAACCTCTTCTTCTCCTACACCAAGCAATGTTGCGATAAGGTCAGATGAGCGACGGGCATCTTCCTTCAACAGCTGCAAAATGTTTACCTTTAACTCACTTAGTTCTTTCATCATTTGACCCTCCCGTGATGCTGCGGCGCTTTAACATTGTAAACTGACCGTGCATCGTTAGTCGTGATATGAAATTATGATACACCCAATACATCTTATTGCCAACAACGATCCGAGATATATACATACTTTTATATAAAAAATACCCCCATCTTGCAATTAAGCCACATTTTGTAACTTAACTTACAAGACTGGAGGTACTTCAATTGTAATTCAATTATCCAGCTTATTGATGCGTATGATATGGATTAGTTACATGCGCACCATAGGGAGAATAATAAGCTGCGTGATGCTGCTGGCCATGAGAGGCATGCTGCTGTTGTCCATGTTGATGCGTATGTGCTGGGTGTGCGAACTTCTGTTTAACCAGCTGACTCGTTTGCTGCAGCATTTTTTGACTAGATTGCAGCTGCTTCTGCACTTCTTTCTGCTGCACAGGGGAAGGTGTCTCGTACATATTGTGTTGAGACATAAAATAATACAAATTGCCTTGCAGTGTCAATGTTCGATTTGTTAAGTCGGTAAACAATTGACGTACGGCCACACAATTCGCTTCCGTTGCTGCCGTTGTGTACTCACTTACTGTCCGCTTCAAATCTGCCAGTATCGTATAGAGCAAATCTTTGTCTGGCAAGAACTGTTGAGATGCATGTGGCATGTAACCAAATCCTTTTCCGCAATAGTGGTAAGCCTAGTCTAATGTCTAATTACAGCTCGTCCATCACCGTAGCATGTCGAGACTATCTATGCTTGAGGCTGTGTTGGAGCCAGCTGTACATGCTGTTGAAGAGATTCATGGAGCATATTATAGTGCTGCTGGTGCGCGTTTGCTTCCTGCGCAAGAAATTGATATACAGCATGATTCGATGTTTGTGAAGCTGCCGCCGCACATTGCTTTAACAATAAATCTTCGTTCGTTAAGCAATCCACTACGTACTCTAATTCTTTACTTGTTAAAGGCTGCATCTGGCCTCCAAAATGAGTCATCCTTATTTCTCCTTTCTGATTATTCTTTTGTGTATTATGAGCGATTTAACAGGGAATTATGTAGAGCGAAAGGAGAGAATGAGGATGGATCTGAAGGCCGGTTCGTTAGCTTGGCCTGTGACGTTGGAGCGAATAAGCGCGTATCCCCCAATTGGTCAAGATGAACAGTGCGACATCGTCGTAGTTGGAGGAGGAATGAGCGGAGCACTCACTGCCTATGAATTAAGCCGCCAAGGTTATCAAACGATTGTCGTCGACAAGCGGAGTATAGGAACGGGCAGTACTTGTGCGAATACAGGCCTACTTCAATTTTGCAATGATAAGATGTTGACCGCATGCATACATACTTTCGGCAAAGAAAGTGGCGTGCGATTCTATACCTTGTGCAAACAAGCTGTACAGCGACTATTTGATATAAAAAATGACTTAATTATTGACCCTGAGCTATACGAACGAAGCAGCTTGTACTATGCAAGTACGGAAGAAGATGTGCCTATACTGAAAAAGGAGTTCAATACCTTGTCCCATTATGGCTTTCCTGTTGAATGGTGGGACAAAGAAAAAATAAAGCAGCATTTTGGATTTACGAAGCCCGCTGCTGTAATTACGCATGGAGATGCGGAAGTAAATCCATTTCGAATGGTACATGCCTTATTAGAAACTTCTGTAGCGAAATATAACCTTCGCGTATTTGAGCACACGCGTATTTTAAGGCACCAAACAGAGCAACCGAATGAAATTATTTTATATACAGACCAAGGTTATCAAATTAAAGCGCGGCATGTCGTGTTTGCAATGGGTTATGAAACACAGGAGATGAAGCATGATCGGAATGCAGTGATAGAAAGTACTTATGCGATCGTTACGAAGCCAATCCCCCACTTAGAGCAGCTATGGCATAAGCGAATGCTTATTTGGGAAACAGCACGACCTTATTTGTATATGCGGACAACACCAGACAATCGCATCGTAGCAGGCGGGCTGGATGAAGACACAACCATTATTGAAGAACGGGATCGGATGCTGCCAAACAAATCGAAACAGCTCGTCCAAGAAATCGAGCAGCTGTTTCCAGCCATCGCTCCTATTGAAGCTGAGTATGAATGGACCGCCTTGTTTGGTTCCACTCATGATGGATACCCGATGATCGGGCCTCATCCCAAGTATATGAATTGTACCTTTATCGAAGTTTACGGAGGAAATGGAACCGTGTATAGCTCGATCGCTGCAAGTATGATCATTGACTTCGTGGAAAATGGAACTCATCCTGACGCGGAGTTGTTCACCTTCCAACGTTCCAATCACCCTTCTCCTCCTCATTAAGCAATATTGTCATGGTTGGCATCACTGGAGGCTGGTCTTTAATCGGTACAATATTTACTCCGGCCATCATTCACGAAACGTAAAAATGGCTCCTTCATTAGGGAGCCATTTTGTGCTTCTAGAACTATAATTTCGTTGTAATAAACGGCCTCATTAACAACGAACTGATCAAAGGCATGCAGCCGATAATAGCTAAATACAAAATAATCATCCAAGATTGCTCCGACCACCACACTACACCGATGAACATCGTAATACTAAGTATTCGCCCCAAGCAAAGCCCGCATTCCCTTAGTACGGTGAGCTCGACTCTATTTCTTGCCGCTTCATCATCTCTTCCCATTAAGTCAAAGATGGATGAGGTCATTGGGACGATAAACAAAGGTGAGAAAGAAGACATGATCAATCCGTACAGCAGCAAACTAATATAATTGACACCAAACAGCAAAGGAACTACAGCTGCTCCCATGCAAATCGTTCCGATCAGCATCGTTCGAGCGCGCCACACCCCTGACAGCCATTTTCCAACGACATAAAATACAACTAATGAGGCAAAGGAAGTGAGCATCGTATACGTGCCAAGCTTCAACTCATTACTGGTCGCAATATATACAAGCAGGCCAATTAAAAACATGTACACGCCGTCCCTTAAACCTTGTGCCATCATAGCAAAAAATGCTGCTCTCCATGGGCTGTTTTTATCACGCCATGCGTGTAGTGGAACTGTCCAATCGAAAGATGCACCCGGTGGTCTTTTCGATAACTTGAAGCTTAACAGTATGCCGCAGGCAAAAATAAATAGAGACACACTGAACATCATTTTGTAACCTGTCGGTCCATACGCAGTGATGACTAATCCCGATAACCAAGGAGCAATCATCGTACAAGAAGAGGCCACAATACCCGCCCCACCATTATACGAGTCGCGTGTGTACGCATTGGTTACCTCAAAATAAATGACGTTGTAAGCAAGCCAAAAACACCCTAACGAAGATCCAAGTACGATACCAAGCAATTCAACACAATGTATCGTATATTCTCCTAACAAAAGCACTAGCGTGTAAAATGCGCCTGACAGGACCATGCCCGCCCGCAGCCAAATCATTTTGTTTTTTTCCTTAACCCATTTGCCTCCTAATAAGAAGACTGCGCCCAAAGATAGCTGCTGAACAAGAGCAAACCATCCTATGAGCGCGTAATCGGGTTTTATTTTCCATAAGTATATATTTACATATGTGCCGGAGCATGCGTTAGCCAACGCAAACAAACTGTATACAGCAAACAGCAGTTTGGTCTGGTTGTCCCACTGTGTTGTTGGCATGAGTTAACCTCCCCCTTCACAGCTGCTAAGTAGGTTACTTATAACATACCCTGAAGGGAGAACACCCATGAACAACAGGCTTAAGGTAGATTACACCTTTTCGTTGTTCGCTTCCGAATCATTCATTTCTTGCAATTTTACAGTCATCGCTTCACGTCCTGTATGATTCAGCATGCGCTGTACATGGAAGCAAGACGTACACACATATACATCCAGCTTAAACGGTGCCGTCAACAATGGCTGGTGCATTCCTTCGTGCACATGCGGCTCAAAGGAACTGCCCGATACTGTCTCTTGACCTGCAAGTAGCATGTATTCGCGGCAATGCGAACATTCTGGCACATCAACTTGATGATGAATCAGCTTATCTGCGCTTTCTTGCAGCTTCAGCTTATCGGGACTTCCCCATTGCATGTTGTCTTCATCCCAGCCGAAATTGGACCAGCCTTTATTATCCGTGCTAGCTGTTCCATTTTCCTCAGCTTCCATTCTGCGGAGCTTCTTGTCGTCCTCATCAATTTCCAAATCCACAGAAAGTGAACGATAAGCATTGAGCTCATTCAGACAATGTGGACATTCCTCTTCTGGTCCTAGCACTTCATCCCATACGATTTCCGTATCACACCACGGACATACTTGTGTTGACATATTCTTCCTACCTACCTCTCTTGCCTAAGCACTGCAACCAGCAGTCCTTCAACAAACCTTTTTATGTTAAGCGTATTCGATCCAATAATAAATACCTATTGCCAAAAAGAGCGCCGCAAGGGCGAATAATGTTCCCCACAAATATTTCATCTCGGCAACCTCCGTTTATTTCACCATCTTGCCATTAGGAACGAAGTCATCAGGCATTAAGTTTCCAAGCTTGCTCCTATAATGTAAGACAGTGAAATGGATATAACCATTGCAAGAAATCCTACTGCACGGTTATCTCGTTCAATTTCTTCATCCAGTTTAAAAAATGGCATCAAAAATCCGAACAAAAAGTAAGCCGATAGCAATAAAACATATCCTAGTACGGCCCACTGCAGTGACGTATACAGCGAATCATAGGATTGGATGCCGAAACGAAAAATGTTGCATATCCCAAAAATTTTGCCACCCGTTGCCATAGCTACGCTCATATTACCGCGTTTGATCTCATCCCAGCATTTATAGCGTGTGACCGCTTCAAACAATACGAGCAGAACGATAAGCGCCAAGCAAGCTACCGAGAAATAGGCGAACATCTTAAAGTAAGGGTTTAACAACCACTGTCCGACTAGCGTTTCCATGTTCATATCCCCCCGTACCGTTACTCTTTACTTTCCATTATTTCAATTCTGCTACCGTAACGCCCGCTCCACCTTCGCCATATTGACCAAGTCGGAAGCTTTTTACATGCCTATGCCTGCGAAGGAACTCTTGTACGCCTGTTCGGAGCACTCCAGTACCCATTCCGTGAATGATGTACACCTGTCCAAGATTGCTTAGTAAAGCTTCATCAAGGAAGCGATCGACTTCAATAATGGCTTCCTCGACATTTTCACCGCGCAGATCAAGTTCAGAACGAAAATGTTCATCTCGGGATCGTTTGACCTTAGATCCTGACTTCTGCTTCTCGTATTCCATCGGCTTAGCAGCCGAAATAAGCTCTAGATCATCTTTGCGAACTTTCATCTTCATAATACCGAGTTGGACGACGGCTTCTGTTGCACCAGCCATCTCTACAACATGACCTTTTTGGTTCAGGCTGTATACTCTAACTTCATCGCCTGGTCCGATTTCACGTGGGGCCTTCGCCTGCTTGTTCTGGACGCCAAGCTTCTTCGCTGGAGCCGCTTCATCCAGCTTCTTGCGAGCTTCCGTCATACGATGATCTTGCAGCTTCGCGCCTTCTTGCGCCAGCTTGCGCAGCTCTTCGATCGCTTCCTCTGCTTCTTTTCTTGCTTTGTCCACAATCGAACGAGCTTCATCTTCTGCCCGTTCCATTCGTTTCTCGCGTTCTGCTTCATACTTAGCCCGCTCAGCTTCTAGTTCAGCTCGTAAAGCTTCGTTATTACGACGAAGCTGCTCTGCTGAATGTCGCTCTTCTTCTGCACGCAAACGGTTCTGCTCCAAAGAAGCAATCATCGTCTCGATCCTCAAATCTTCTTCCGTAACCTCACCCTTCGCGTGCTCGATAATGGAAGTAGGCAGGCCAAGACGTTCCGCGATAGCAAACGCATTACTGCGTCCAGGTACCCCAATTAAAAGACGATAAGTAGGTCTAAGCGTCTGCACATCGAATTCCATACTCGCGTTAATAATGCCTTTACGTTCATACGCATATGCCTTTAGTTCAGAGTAATGCGTTGTCGCTACGATACGGCAGCCCATTCGATGCATGTGCTCCAATAACGCGATTGCCAGTGCTGAACCCTCAGCAGGGTCTGTACCTGCACCTAACTCGTCCATTAGTACGAGACTTTTCGGTGTCATTTGCTTCAAAATGCGGATAATATTCGTAAGATGGCTTGAGAATGTACTCAAGCTCTGCTCGATACTTTGCTCGTCACCGATATCGGCATAAATCGCATCGAAGACACACATCTGACTGCCTTCATTCGCAGGTATGAATAAACCGGACATGGCCATGAGGCTCAACAGACCGACTGTTTTCAAACTAACTGTCTTACCGCCTGTATTGGGGCCTGTTACGATAATAGTTGTGTAATCATTGCCTAATTCTAAATCTGTAGGCACGACTACCTCACGTGGAATTAACGGATGTCTGCCTCGCTTTAGCTTGATATAGCCGCGATCATTCATCATTGGCAGTACAGACTTTGATTCATGTGCATAACGAGCCTTAGCAAAAATAAAGTCCAACAAAGCAATCGTATCAGTATCATACAAGAGCAAGTCGACTTGCTCCCCGACTCGATCTGTCAAACGGGACAATATCCGTTCAACTTCTCGCTCTTCTTGAAGCTTCGTCTCTCGAAGCTTATTGTTCATCATAACGATAGCTTCTGGTTCAATAAATAACGTAGCTCCTGAGCTGGACTGATCGTGAACGATACCGCCAAAATGACCACGATATTCTTGCTTAACAGGAATAACATAGCGGTCGTTGCGAATGGTAACGAGTTGATCTTGAAGCATCTTAGCCGTACTTTGTGAACGAATCATGGATTCCAGTTTTTCACGTATACGGGTTTCTCCGATACGGAGCTCTCGTCTTACCGTGGCAAGCTCAACACTGGCTTGATCAAGCACATCTCCTTGATTATCGACGCAATGGCGAATATCATCTTCAAGCGCTTTCTGATCACTTATGGAATCAACAAGCTGATTTAATAATGGCACTGGATGATCTTCATGCACACCGTTCACATAACGATTCATACGGCGCCCAGCATTCGTCAGGGCTGATATTTCCCACAGCTCAAGTGCATTTAGGATCGCACCAATACGCGCTCGCTGCAAGGCTGGACGTATATCTTTTACACCTGATAGCGGAGCTCCGCCTTTAAGACGATCTACCGTATACGCTTCGTCTGTAGCTTGAAGACTGCGCTTTACTTCTTCAAGATCGGAGCTTGGCTTCAAATTAAGCGCCAGCTCTTCTCCTAGATCAGTAGCGGCATATTTCGCCAAGCTTTGTGTTATCTTGGTATATTCTAAAGTTTTGAATATTTTAGTATCCAATCGAAGTCACGACTCCTCTCGGTTTCTCATTATAGCCTATCTCTTGGATGAAGGCGATGATGTCAGATGTTGTCATCATGAAGATAACAAATGTGGTTACACTAATTGTTGCACAATCTGTACCCTTTATAAACGAAAAAGGAGGATTCCCACATGAGTATTTTAGGTCACATTGTTCGATTTATCGTTGCTGCCTTTGTTATTATGGTCACGTCATGGCTGGTACCAGCCTTCTCTGTTGGCGGTTTCTGGAGCGCCTTATTCTTGGCCCTTGTTATTGCCATACTGGGATGGGTTGCTGAGGCTATCTTTGGCGGCCGCGTTACTCCATTTGGCAGAGGTATAGTCGGCTTCCTAGTCAGTGCGCTCATCATCTACGTAGCCCAATTCTTTGTCGGCGGTGTATCCGTGTCGATATTCGGCGCATTGATTGCAGCACTTGTGATTGGATTGATCGACTTGTTCATTCCAGTAGCAACACCATACGAAGCTGGACGCAGTAAAGAAACCAAATAACGCGATAACGCGCTGTAATTCTAAAATACAGCCAGTGTAGTTTGTTCACATAACGTTCACAACAGACAACAAATCATGACAAAATATCCCTTCCCCACAACGTATACTTATGAAAATGTAAGTAGGCCACCAATCAAACAGCGCTAGGTGTACAAGCAATAAGCGATAACTGTTTGAGCCTGTGAGGAAGGGAGAAACTTATATGTCAAGACGAACAGCTCTCACTTGTGCTACCGCCTTAATGGCAGTCTTTATGTTGTCAGCCTGCGGTACTGAAACAGCAAGCCAAGAGCAGCAAACAGCTGAAGTTAAACTGATCATAAAAGCATCAAACTACAAGTTCGATCAAACTGAATATCGCGTAAAAGGTAATCAACCTATACAGTTTAGCCTCGAAACAAACGGCAATCACGGCATTACTATTGATGAGTTGGATTTATCGCTAGATCCAATTAATCATGATCAAGTCATCACCCCTGCGGCTGGCACTTATACGTTTGAGTGTAACATTGCTTGCGGACCAGGGCACAAAGACATGAAAGCAACCTTAATTGTAGAATAGATCATGAATACACACCAAAGCAGCCGCCATGCTCCGATTTTTTCGGCACGGCGGCTTTCATCCATATTACGCAGCTTTTTCGAATGAGTGCGTTGTTCGTTGCCTAGATGGATAGAGACTAGAAACTAACTAAGCTTATAACCATTGTGCCCAACGTATTGATTCTGCAATAACAGAAGGTAACCATTCACTCGTCTTTATCGCCCATTGAGATTGCTCAAGGACTTGACGAATCGTAGTCTGTGGCCAACTTTTCAAGAGTACATATCCGATTCCCCATACTATAAAAAATTGCATTACGCCGATGAAGGCCCCGCCTAATCGATCTAATACCCGGATGGAGCGAACATGTGACATTCGCGCTATAACATACTTTAGCAGCAACAATCCGATCCAAGTGAACCCAAACATAATACCGAATGAAAGCCCAGCATGGAGCATCTGCTCACCATAGTTCTGAGCGGATTGCAGCCCATCTATCCCGACTGCACCTTCATCGATATAGGCTGAAGTACGTACGCCAAATAATTGCTTGCGTACCCAGGGGATTAAGTATTCATACGTACGTGAAGCCACGATGAATGCAATGAGCCACCCTAACATCGATAGTGCTTTTGCTTTGAATCCACGAACTGCACCGATAAGGCCGAACATAACAATCGTGATGGACAAAAGGATGTCCAAACTATTCCATGTGCCCACCTTTAGCATCGTGGCTGCGCTGACAGCGTTAGAAGTCTGCATCCATTCTGTCCACATACTTGAAGTACCTTTCTGTCAGACGTTACATCATTTCCAACCATTCGTTAAATTCACTTTTGAGCTTGCCATATTCCTCCTGAAGTGATTTCAGTTCTTCTTGTACTTGTCGAGCTTTGTTTTGTTCCATTTCACGCTCGATTTGGCCAAGACGGAATTGATGGGAGAGCAGTTCAAACTGTTCCTGCATCATAGCCGTCTCCTCTTCACGCAGCGTAGATACATTTGCCGTAGCGCTATCTGCAGCTTCTTTCAATACCTCAACAGCAGCTGCAGCCTCAGCAGCCGCTTCTCGCTGCTCTTGAAGTTGCGCTATTAACTCAGCTCGCTCCTGTTCCCAAGCCTGCTGCTTAGTCGCTTGCTTACGCAGTTGATCCAGTTCCGCATAGAGCTTGTCTTGTTCTAGCTTCCAATTAGTTTCCTTCTGCGCCCATTGCTGGTTCAATGCTTGATGCTGCTGTTGAGTTTGCTCAGTTACATTGTCTACATATTCACGTACAACTTTTAGCTGCTCTTCTTTTTCTATTTGAAGCTTCTCAACTTTTCTCTCTGATTCCTTTAACTGTTGTATTGCTTGTTCTAACTCGTAGTTACTATTTTCTGTTTGGGAACGCATTTGATCCAATTCACTCGCTGTTTGCAATAGCTGTGAAGATATTTGCTCATATTTAAGCTGGACATCATGATAACTGGACGTTAATACTTCACGTTCTGATTCCAATTCTCGCAATTGAGTCGTCCAATTTTCTTCAAGTTTGATTAGGCTACTACTATGTTCTCCCTGAAGCTGCTCATAAAGATGATTATGTCGCTCTTCCATCGCGAGCTCTGCTGCCAATCGTTCAGCCTTCTCCTTCGTTAATGCTTCTTCGGCAGATGCAGCTTCAATTGCTGCTGCCGTAATACTTCCCTTCAACTGCGCTTCAGATTCTTTTAAGTGACGAACCTGATGTTCTAGATTTTGTTGTATCTCTTGTCTTTCTTCTTCAACAAGCTTGAGTTCTTTGACCTGTGCATCCAGTCGTTCAACTTGCTCAACGGATGTTTGATATTGCAGTTCCAATTGAGAACGCTGCTCGCGTATTTGTCCCAACTCAGCCTCAAGTGCCTCTTTATGTTGAGAGCGCTCCTCAAGCAACTCTCCCTGATGGCGCAGATCACCCTCAACTTGTTGAAGTGTCTCTTGCAATTCAACAACACCCTGCTGCGCTTCATCTCTTGTACGAATAAGACGCTCCATCTCCACTTGTCGTGCGCGGTCAAGCTCTTCTGCCCGTTTCAAATGACCTTCGAGCTGACGAGTCCGTGCCTCGCTTTGTGTTTTCTCAGCTTGCAATTGCTCATATTGCTCTATAAGTGACTCTTGCTCCGCATTATGCGATTGTTTGCACTGTGCAATCTCCTGCTCATAGTAAGCTTGCTGCGCTTGTATTTCGGATTGCATCTCTGCTTGTTCTTGCTGCAACTTATGCTCCCATTCAGCGCGCTCAGCATGCAGTTGCTCTTCCCATTGCGTAGTATGGGTCGCCAATTTTTGTTCCCAGCTTGAAATTTCAGCCGCTAGTTTCTGTTCCCATGTCGAACGCTCTACTGTTACTTGCTCTTCCCAATCTGAACGTTCACTGGATAACTGCTCAGCCCATTCTGTCCGTTCATTCGACAATTGCTGCTCCCATCGTGAGCGTTCATCCGACAATTGCTGCGCCGACTGGGACTGCTCAGACAGAAGCTTCTGTTCCCAATCCGCGCGCTCCGATTCCAATTGATGCTCCAAACTCGAAACAACGGTTATATGCTCATCTAGAGCTTCTTCAAGCTTTGTTTCCAACTGCTGACGAATATCAGTTACGTTTTGCTCGTGGCGGTCGCTAAGCTGTTCCAATTCATCTTGGTGTTGAATTAGCAATTCTTGAATCACATCATCATGCTTCAACCGCGCTGAATCAGTCGCCGCCTTATGCTCCTCACGAAGAGCTGCAAGCTCAGCTTGGTGTTCGTCAGACATAGCTGTCTGCTTACCTTCCAACTCTTCACGAAGCTGCTTCAACGCTGCTTCATGCTGCTGGATTAAGGCAGTTTCTGCCGTTTGACGCTTCTCTTCAGCTGCCGCAGTCAAATCCTGATGTTCAAGCTGCATAAGCTCTAGAAGCTCTTGATGTTCCTCTTTCGACTGCGTTAATTCTCCTTGAAGTTTCGTACGATCTTCCTCTAATGAAGAACAGCGTCCTTGCCATTTATCTGTTAATTCCTGCTTCTCTTGCTCATGCTCCACCTTAAGCTTGGATAGTTCTTGTTCATGCTCTTGCTGAAGAATGGTTAGTAGCTGTTCATGTTCCTGTTTAAGCGTCGTCTCTACGAACTCATGCTCTTCTTTTAATAGAGCAAGCTGTTCATCCCGTTCTGTCGTAACTGCGTGAACGCGCTCTTGGAGCTCTTGCGCATGCTGTTGACTTAATTGCTCCGCTGCTTCTACCGCTGCGCTTACTTGCTGTTCAGCGGTTTCAAGACGATGCTTCATCTCCTGCACGCGACTAATAGCAGATTGAAGCTTACCCTCTGTTTCCTTAAGCTGTTCTTGGAGCTTGGCATGCTTGCTGTCAATAAGTTTGCGTTCTTCGCGAAGCTGCCTCACAGATTGGTTGGTCATTTCTACTTGCTTGCGCAGCTCTGCAACTTCCTTAGCATGACTTTCTTTATCCAGCTGCTGCTGCTTGACCTGTTTATCAAGCTTATCGCGTTCCGTTTGGAGCTGTGTCGTAGAGTTATTCTTCTCAGCTTGCAGTTGCTTTGTATTTTTATCCTGCTCTGCTTGCAGAAGTTTTGCATGCTTATCCTGCTCATCTCTCAGCAATTTCGCATGTTTTTCCTGCTCATCCTTTATTTGCTTCGTTAATTTTTCCCGCTCTACTTGGAGTTGATTCGATGCAACATTCTTCTCATCTGCAACTTTCTTCTCCAACAGCTCTAGTTGCTGTTTCAATTCCGTTTCCGTGCGCTTCAAAGACTGTTCCAGTCTTTGTTTTTCCGCATCCGTCACTTCTATCGCATCAACAAGCTGCTGCTGCTGATCTTTAATTCGTTGAATTTCTTCCGCTATATGTACAGCAGACAACACCGCAATTCTCGGGATGTCCAATCTTGGATTGCCCTCGGCAATCGTTCGCATACGCTCATCCACATAGTCGGCAATATTACGCATATATTCTTTACTCGTCGTACCTGCTAATTTATATTGTGTTCCATATATTTCAACGGTTACCCGGTGCTTGTCATTTGACGTCATCATAACGTCCTCCTTCATTCCATTCCGCTAACTGCAGCATGATTATGATTGCGCTTGGCATCTAATATCCTAACAAATAATGTAGGAACTGCTGCGAATATGTAAAATTTGCTTAACCCAAGCACAGAAATGCACGCTGGAAAATAGCGTTTGCAACTATTTCGATACACACATGCATATCTCCTGCTACAAAAGGGCTTTGCGTGAAGTTTAGCACCTTTCGAAGATAATGGTCAAATTCAGAAAGAACCTATTCACCATACCGAAATTTTCCGGAAGGCAAATAGGTTCTTTATTTGGTATAAATTTATTCAATTAATGGAATTTTATGATGGGTTTATTTGCGAAGTTCAGCGCCTTCTGCTTCAATTGCAGCAATGACACGGCCATGAATCTCCGTAATTTCCTCATCTGTAAATGTACGCTCAGGATGACGATATACAAGTGAAATCGCAACGCTCTTCTTGTCGCTAGCAACACGATCACCTGTGTATACATCGAATACTCGAATCGATTCCAACCAAGATTCTGCAGCAGCAGTAGCTTGTTCTAGAATACGTCCCATCTCAGCTTGACGATCCATTACGATAGCAAGGTCGCGCTCTACAGATGGGAAGCGCGGCAGCGTTTTGTATTCGATCGTGAAGTCAGCTTGAGCAACCAATGCTTCGATCTCAATTTCAGCCACGAATGTGTCCGCAAGATCCTTAGTGCGCTGCAAGTCAGGATGAATCTGACCCAACGTTCCAAGTAATTGCTCTCCATCGTCCGCCTTCAAGTACAACGATGCAGAACGGCCTGGATGATAACCAACTGGGCGATTCGCTTCATAACGAACACGACCGCTAAGGCCAAGATAGCTAAGCACACTGTCTACAATACCTTTTAGATCGAAGAAATCAACCGCTTCAGGCTTTACGTTCCATTGAGCTTGCTGACGGTTGCCTGTAAGAAGAACAGCCAATACTAGCTTCTCTTCTGGCTGCTTCGTCAACTCTGCCTCTTCCGTCAAATACAAGCTGCTCATTTCGAACAAATGAACATCTTCTTGCTTGCGATTGCGGTTATGCGTAGCTACATCAAGCAAGCTTGGAAGCAAGCTTGTGCGCAGCACGCTGCGATCTTCGCTCATTGGCATCGCAAGTGCAATCGGCTTCGCATTTCCTGCCAACGCAGGGAACAACTTCGTCTCTTCTGGATGCGTGAAAGAATACGTCAAGGCCTCATGCAAGCCGCCATCTGTTAGCAAACGACGAATCGCGCGACGAACACGCTGAGATTTTGTTAAGCTGCCTGGTGTTGTTGTACCTTCGATTGGTGTTGTCGGAATGTTATCATAGCCGTAAAGACGAGCTACTTCTTCTATTAGATCTACATCAAGTGTAATATCGCCACGACGAGAAGGTACTGTTACTTCGAACATACCTTCTTCTACTGTCTTAACATCAAACACAAGACGCTCCAAGATAGACTGTACTTCAGCAGCAGTTAAGGACGTACCAAGCATACGGTTCGTTTTTTCCAAAGATAGACGAACAACTTGACGCTCATGCGTACCTACTTGCTGTTGTACAACCCCACGTGCAACTGTACCGCCTGCAATCGTGCGGATAAGCTCTGCTGCACGGTCAATCGCCGGCACAACATGCTCAAGGTTGACGCTCTTCTCAAAACGAAGTGACGCTTCCGAACGAAGGCCCAATTGTCTGGACGTCTTGCGCACGATACCGCCATCGAATTTCGCGGATTCAAGCACGATGTCAACTGTAGCTTCCGTTACTTCGGAGTTCTCTCCACCCATAACGCCTGCAAGTGCAACTGCCTTCTCCGCATCTGCGATTACGAGCATATGTGGCTTCAACTTACGCTCTTGGCCATCAAGCGTGACAAGTGTCTCGCCTTCATTCGCCATACGAACGTCGATGCTGCCGCCAGTGATTTGTGCCGCATCAAATGCGTGCAATGGCTGACCGTATTCAAGCATAACGAAGTTCGTCACGTCAACGATATTGTTGATTGGTCTAACGCCTGCAGCAAGCAAACGATTTTGCAGCCACAATGGAGATTGGCCCACTTTAACACCACTCACATACCGAGCCGTATAGAGGCTGCAAGCATGATCAGCACTAATATTTACGCGAACCTTCTCGGAAGCTGCTTCACCTGTTTCTTCAACAGAAGTCGTCGGCAATGCTACAGGACGATTCAAGATTGCGCCCACTTCATAAGCAGCACCAATCATACTCAAGCAATCCGAGCGATTCGGAGTCAAATCAAACTCCATCACGTGATCATTCAGATCAAGCACATCAGCAATTGGAGTACCAATTGTCAAATCTGAAGGCAATACCAGAATGCCTTCTTGCATATGCTTTGGCAGAAGCTTGTCATTCAAGCCCAGCTCCTTCGCAGAACAGATCATTCCTTGGGATTCAACACCGCGCAGCTTCGCGCGTTTAATCTTCATTCCACCTGGCATTACAGCGCCGATTTGAGCGACAGGTACATGTTGACCAGCATCCACGTTCGCTGCACCGCACACGATTTGTACATGCTCTTCCGCACCTACATCTACTTTACATACGTTCAACTTATCTGCATCTGGATGCTTCTCCCGAGATACAACATAGCCGACTACAATATGATCCAAACCTTGATTACGGTTCTGCACGACATCAATCTCGATACCAGCACGCGTAATACGTTCTGCTAATTCATCGGCGCTAACGCCTGATACATCTATATATTGAGATAACCATTGATAGGATACGTTCATCGTTGGTCCCCTTCCTTCTTCATTACCGTCTCTTACATGCGGTCGAACTGCTGCAAGAATCGGACATCATTCGTATAGAAATGGCGAATATCATCAATGCCGTACTTCAAGAGCGCAATACGCTCGATACCCATACCGAAAGCAAAGCCAGAATACTCTTCAGGGTCATAGCCGCCCATTTCCAACACTTTTGGGTGAACCATGCCGCAGCCGAGAATTTCCAACCAGCCTGTTTGCTTACACATTCTACATCCGTTGCCTTTGCACTGTACGCATGTTACGTCAACTTCAACGCTCGGTTCTGTGAACGGGAAGAAGCTTGGACGCAGGCGAATTTGCATATGAGAACCGAACATTTCTTTAACAAACTGAAGTAATGTACCTTTAAGGTCACTCATACGGATGTTGCGATCGATGACCAAACCTTCAATCTGATGGAACATGAAGGAATGTGTCGCATCATCATCATCGCGACGATACACACGTCCTGGACACACCACTTTTACTGGCTTGCCGTTCATCAATTCCATCGTGCGCACCTGAACAGGTGATGTTTGCGTACGCATAAGCAGCTCTTCTGTAATATAGAAGGAATCCTGCATATCGCGAGCTGGGTGGTCTTTTGGCAAGTTCAACGCTTCGAAGTTGTAGTAATCCTGCTCCACCTCTGGACCTTCCGCCACTTGATAACCCATGCCAATGAAAATGTCTTCTAGCTCTTGCGTTACTTTGCTTAATGGATGAACGCTTCCGCGTGCCATCGGACGTCCTGGCAATGTTACATCAATCGTTTCAGCTTGCAGCTTGCGGTCTGTTTCTTCACGAATAAATGCTTCCTGTAGCTCTTGCAAACGAGACTCAATCGAATCGCGAACGACATTCGCTACTTGACCGATGACTGGACGCTCTTCTGCACTAAGACTACCCATCCCGCGCAGTATTTCTGTAAGCGCTCCTTTTTTCCCTAGGTACTTAACGCGAAGATCGTTCAATTGCTGCACATCCTGCACTTGCTCCAGCATCGCCAAAGCTTCTGTGCGCAGCGCCTCCAAACGCTCTTTCATGGTACATCCTCCTTCAATCTTTCAGCTGTAATCAACTCGGTAACACAAAAAGGCCTTCCATCCCGAAGGGACGAAAGACCGTGGTACCACCCTTATTAGAAACGCCGTCAACGATCCATTTACATCCGCTCTACAGCAGAGAAAAAGGAATCAAATAGACATTCTCACTCAAAACGGCTGTAACGGACCGTATCCGGGACACTCTACTGACAAAACACAACGAATATGATCGTCATCTTCTGGTGTTCAAGCTCCTGCTCCAGAGTGAATTTCGAAAGCCCATGCTTCAGATACGCTCTCAATCTATGGCGCATCCTCCCTGGCAAGCGGTACTGACTACTTATCTCTTTCAAGGCAGTTGAATATCGACTATTTACATTTCAAATATTATATAGAATGATGGCTGCTTTTGCAACAATTGTATGGCCTATTATGCACACGTTTACATATAGTTAAACGCTTCCAACATTTCAACATTGATATGGCGTGAAATAATTGATTACAAATGATCACATTATGCTATAATAACCGATGGCGTCGATTATGTTTTGATCATAATTCGGCGTCATCTTTCATATTTCTTAATATGCAAAGGGTAGGGAGAGGGGCTACGATGGAAAGCAGGTATGAGATTGGTCCACCAAAAAAAGCAAGACGACAAACAGGGCCAAGCTACGACCGCCCAAGTTAAACATACACTAAGTGTTGATGACTGGAAGCGCGAGAGCTTAGCCGGTATTGTTTCCTTCTTCGCAATCGTGTATATCGTTATCGTCAACGCATCGATATTGGCAGACGCAGGCATCCCACAGCAAGCAGGCATTATTGCAACCGTTTTAGCATCCGCTGTCGGCTGCTTCTTGATGGGATTCTGGGCTAAGGTTCCGATCATCTTAGTACCAGGTATGGGTATCAACGCTATGTTTACCTATACATTGGTACAAGGTATGGGAATGACTTGGCAGCAAGCACTAACAATTGTTGTGCTTTCAGGCTTATGCTTCATTGCGATCAGCTTTACAACGCTAGCAGGCAAGATTCGTAATGCAATTCCTACTTCGCTGCAAGAAGCGATTACCGTCGGTATCGGCTTAATGCTCGTACTGATCGGTCTTCACAAAGGCGGAGTCATCGTTGCTAACGAAGCTACGATTATTAGCTTCCGCAGCTTCGCTGAACCAGAAGCATTGGTTACGTTAATCACGTTAGCGATCACGTGCATTTTGTTCATTCGCAACGTCCCTGGTCATTTATTGATTTCTATGATCAGCGGTACAGTGCTCGCCTACTTGCTCGGTGCCGTTTCGACGGATACTACCGCGGCAACGGAAGGCTTCTCTTGGGCAAGCTATGCTGATGTATTCGGCCAGTTCACGTTCCAAGACTTGCCTCTAACGGCACTTGCGGTTGGTGTGTTCTCCTTAACGCTCGTTATCGTGTTCGAAAATGTGGGACTTATTAATGCCCATTTGAACATGATCAACAAGCCAGAGCAATTCAATCGCGCGATGCAGGCAAATGCAATCTCTGTTCTGACTTGCGGATTGCTGGGCACGAGCCCAACGGTTTCTACAGTCGAAACGGCAGCAGGTATATCAGCTGGAGGACGTACAGGTATTCCGGCGATCGTTACAGGTGCACTATTCCTAGTTACTTTGGTTGCACTGCCAGTTCTTACGCTTGTGCCAGATCCAGCAGTAGCGCCGATCTTAATCTTTATCGGCGGGCTGATGATGCCAAGTGTTAAGCACATCAAATTCGAGCCATTCTCTGTAGGACTACCGGCATTTTTCATTATTGCGTTTATTCCATTGCTGCACAGCATCGTGGATGGTATCGCAATCGGCTTTATCAGCTATGCGCTCTTCCAGATCGCAGCTGGCAAAGCACGTGAAGTGAAGCCGTTGTTCTATGTGATTGCATTGCTGTTTGTTGCACACTTTGTGCTGCAAGCCTTGTAATTTTAAGCTGAGCAACCCTAAAGACAGCCCAAAAACTGGGCTGTCTTTATTTATTTTGATTTGCTCGTCATACGGTACGAACGCCGTTACAATTATTTGCCTAGTAATCATAATATAGGGTACATGACAAGACTAGGTTATCGTTTAGGAAAAACAACTTTGTGCATCACGACGGAGGTGATAACCATTGAATATCGTTATCATGGCAGGTGGAAAAGGCATCAGATTCTGGCCTAAAAGCACCGAACATAAACCAAAGCAGTTCCTTCCTCTTTTATCCTCCCGAACGCTGCTGCAAGAAACTTACGCCAGATACCGACAGTGGCTCCCTGCATCACGTATATACGTAGCCACTACCCACGCCTATAGCGAACTTGTTATGGAACAGCTGCCTGAATGCGAGCCGGGTCAACTCATCATCGAGCCATGTGCACGAGATACCGCACCTTGTATCGCGTTAACGGCGTTATCTTTTCTTCATCGCAATCAGGATGAGCCGCTAGCGATCGTTCCTTCTGATCAGCATGTGCCCCATATTAATAAATTGCGCGATGCTCTTTATATCGCAGCAAAGGAAGCAGCCCATCATCACTACGTCGTTATGCTTGGTCTCGTCCCTACAAGACCAGAGACAGGTTTTGGATACATTAGAGCCAATGAAGAACTTTCTAATAATGGGCTATTCCCTGTATCCTCCTTTATCGAAAAGCCGAATCTACCCACCGCCCAGCAGCTCATTCATACCCCTCACACGTACTGGAACAGCGGTATTTTTGTATGGCGACCTTCGACGATAGCCCATTTAATGGAGAAACATTGCCCATCCATCTGGAAGCCACTAACTGAATCATTTCCTGCCATCAATGAAATATATCCTCTCCTCCCCAAGCTATCTGTGGACTACGCGATTATGGAGCGTGCTTCACAATTATTCGTATTACCCATCGATATGGAATGGGATGATGTAGGAACCTGGAATGCCGTAAAACGCTATTATGATGAAGATGAAGCTGGAAATATCGCACAAGGCAATATTCGCTCTCTTGATGCACATAACAATATTATTTTTTCGGATAAAGAAGCTGTCGTTATCGGAGCTAGCGATCTTATTATTATTTCTACAGAAAATGGACTTCTCGTCTGCCATCAATCTGAAGAGCAGCGCATTAAGGAAGTTATGAATGATAAGGCCGTCTGGAAACACCATTTTATAAAAGAGGTGAAACCTTCTCCATGAAAGCATTAATTACGGGAATTACAGGCTTCGCAGGCAGTCATTTGGCTGAATATTTACTTAGTCTTCAAGTTGAGGTCATTGGAACCGTTCGGAACCGGAGTCGCATGAATCATATCGTACACATCGAAGATAAAGTCCGCTTGCTTGAATGTGAGTTGCGCGATCCATTTTCTGTCGAAACGCTGCTGACCCAAGAAAAGCCGGACTATATTTTTCACCTTGCCGCCCAAAGCTTCGTTCCCACGTCTTGGAACTCCCCGGCAGATACGATCTATAACAATGTCGCCGGTCAGTTAAATATTTTTGAGACCGTTCGCCGATACCAACTGCCGACACGTATCCAAATCGCTTGCTCCAGCGAAGAGTACGGGCATGTAGAAGCGCATGAAACACCTATTACCGAAGATAACCCGCTCCGACCGCTTAGTCCTTATGCTGTAAGTAAAGCTGCGCAAGATTATCTAGCCTACCAATATTTCAAAAGCTATGGAATTCATACGATTCGCACACGAACTTTTAACCATACAGGTCCAAGACGCGGGGAACAATTTGTTACATCCAACTTCGCAAAGCAGATTGCCGAGATTGAGAAGGGATTGCGTCCACCTACCGTACATGTAGGGAACTTGCAGGCCAAGCGTGACTTCACTGATGTCCGAGATGTAGTCAAAGCATATTGGCTCTCCTTAGAAAAAGGGGAAGCTGGTGAATGTTACAACATTGCTTCGGGTTCCTGCATTACAATTGAAAAAATGCTTCAGATGCTGCTTGATATGAGTCATGTAACGATCGATATAGTTCCAGACCCTGCCCGCATGCGGCCTTCTGATGTCGAGATTCTGCTTGGCGATACATCTCGTTTTGAGAAACAAACGGGATGGAAGCCGCAAATACCACTCGAGCAAACCCTGCATGATCTTCTTCAATATTGGCGTGAACGCGTCTGAAAGGAGGTCGATCCGCGTTGAGTACGGTCCGTAAACGATCAAAGTTACGTTTTAAGAGGAAGTCTTCCAAGCGAAGAAAAGCTTTACAGAAAAAAAGCTTACGCAAGAAATCTACCCGTAAAAATCGAAACAAAAAGTCGACCTCCGCTGGCTTCCGCACCAATAAAAGAAAAACTCGAAATCGACGGCTTCGTAAATCTAGAAATGCAAGGCAGCAATCGTCACAACAAACAATAACTCTCCCAGTGACCGAAGCCTTTCTTCAACCTGAAACTGAAAATATCCTGCCAACCTCCGGTACACAAACCTATTCTCAAACGGATGAAATACATTCAACAGCAACGAGTACAACCATTTCATCAAATGCACATGCATCTGAACCTAGTAGCGCTACAACCGTCCCCCTAACTGCTCCTTCAACAGATACTCAACCTGTACACAAACCATCTGATCCAGAACATGCTTTCACTGCATCCTGGCAGCCACCACAGGCTAACATTCGATATACTACGTTTAATCTTCAATCCAAATCGGATGATGCAATGACTGATCTATTCCCCATTTCATCCAAGCACCTTGTACGCCGCATTACCGTCATCATTTTGGCATGGAATGCGCTAGACTACACTCGTTCCTGCCTAGATGCCATTCGCAGCAGTTGTGAGAACAATGCAATGGTGGACGTTATCGTCCTAGACAATGGCAGTACAGATGGAACAGCTGACTACTTAAAGACGCAATCATGGATCAAACCCATATTTTTAGACTACAATTCTGGATTTGTTGCAGGCAACAATATTGCGATCAACCAAGCCGATCCAAACAGCGATATCGTCCTATTGAATAATGACATTAGAAACAGTCGCTCAGATTGGTTAAAGCTGCTCCAAGAAACAGCTATGAGCACCACTGATATCGGCATTGTTGGCTGCCGTTTGCGAGGCAGCGATGGTTCGCTCCATCATGCGGGCACCTACATTATGCCAGACAATTTAATGGGTCAGCAGATAGGTGGATTAGAAACAGATGTAAGGCAATATATCGATATTCGCGATGTGCAAGGTATCGTATTCGCCTGCGCCTATATTAAGCGTGAGTTATTGAAAAAGATCGGCCCTCTCGACAGTGATTATTTCTCCTACTTCGATGACACAGACTACTGCTACAAGTCTTGGTACGCTGGGTATCGTGTTGTCTATGATGGCAGATTAACCATGATGCACCATCACAATACTTCCACTCGTGTTAACGGAGTTGACTTCTGGGAAATGTATGAAAAATCCCAAAACGTGTTCCGCTCGAAATGGCAAGAGAAGCTATTTGCCAAATACAAAACAGGGGTTACATGGCGCTCTGTTGTGAATCTGCCTCTGTTCGGATATGCAGAGTCATCCCGTAATTTTATGAACGCCTTAGAGCAGCAAAATGTAATGGTTTCGTATCGATACGTATACGGACCTGGCTCACCGATAGAATTGGAGGAACCAGCCGAAGCGACAGATATGCGAATTCAAATCTATCAGCAGCGTCAGGAAAGCTTATCAAATCCAGGCATCGTATACGGACAGGGAGATGCCTTCTTGCGCAACCCGAATCGATACAAGATTGGATTTACCATGCTAGAAGTAGACGGCTTGCCAAATGAATGGATCCGCCAAAGCAACGAAATGAACGAAGTCTGGGTACCTTCTTCGTTTAACATGTATGCCTTCCGAGAAAGTGGTGTACGTGTCCCTATTCACATCATGCCATTAGGTGTGGATACACAATACTTTCATCCACACGTTAACTTCAATCGCTTCTCACCGGCGTATACATTCCTAAGTGTATTCGAATGGGGCGAACGCAAAGCTCCAGAGCTCCTATTCCGCGCTTTCCGCGATGCTTTCCAACCTCATGACGATGTTCATCTCGTATGTAAAATAACGAACAACGACCCAAGCATTGATATCGCAAGCGAGATTCGAAAACTTAACTTAGGGGCGTCAGCTGAGAAAATAACCTTTATTTTTAATCAACGCATTCCTTCTCATCAAATGGGGAGTCTATATCGTTCAGCCGATTGCTTCGTGCTTCCGACACGCGGGGAAGGCTGGGGAATGCCAATTATGGAAGCGATGGCTTGCGGTTTGCCTGTTATCACGACAGATTGGAGTGCACCAACCAGCTTCATGAACGAAAATAATGCTTTCCCAATTCCTGTTCGTCGCCTTATTCCTGCAGAAGCACGCTGTATTTACTATGAAGGCCTGAATTGGGCTGATCCAGACTACGACCATCTCGTCTATGTGATGCGCTATGTGTACAACAATCGCGCAGCGGCTCAAGAAATAGGCGCAAAAGCTGCGAAGCAAATTGCTGAGCGATGGACATGGCATCACGCTGCAACTCGGATTAAGTCACGCCTGGAACAGTTAAGCTAATACTCCAACGGAAAGGAGATTGCTTCCCTATGAAAACGGACACTCAACATACAGCTCGGCCCACTAAAGCTCGCAAGTCGACAGGAGCAACCCAACGCCGTAAGCGCAAATTAAAGGGCAAGTTTTCCTCAAATCAGTCACGAACCCGATCATCATCAAAGTTGACCGCTCGACGGAAACAAGAGCGAAAAGCTAAGAAAGCTCGACACACAAAGAGGTCAAAGCAACGTAAACGTGTAAAACGATATGTGAGCAGTACTTTCAATGAACTTCGCGCTGTCAAAGCGCTGGATAGAGAAAAGAAAAGCACACTGCATGCGCTGCATGCGGACGCCCCTCCACTCCCTTCACCTTCAACTGTGGGAGGAGCACCTATACCGAACGACTCCTTCTTGCACGAGCCTGTTCTGTTACCTGAACAAGAACACCCCCAACCAACTAAGCAAGTGTTGGGCGTAAATCTATTTGGGTTCTGCTATGCCGAGATGGGTATAGGTCAAGCATTGAGACTAGGTGCAATGGCATGTTCAGAAGCAGGGGTTCCAACTACCCTCCACAACTATCCACTCCTAAAAACGACGAGGCAACAAGATTATTCGCTGCTAGGGAAACTAGCCGAAGCGCCTAAGTATGGAGTCAATCTTGTTTATTTCAATCCCGACATTCTTGAACAAGTTATCTCTTATTTCTCCCAAGACACATTTTCCTCAAAATATACGATAGGCTATTGGCACTGGGAGCTACCTGTTGCGCCACCTGAATTCGATGCTGCTTTCAAATACGTCAATGAAATTTGGGTTCCGTCTGAGTTCGTGCGTGCTGCCATCGCTGAACGATCACCTGTGCCTGTTTATACGATGCCACATGGAATTGTAACGGAACCTCTATCTCCATATAACAGAAGCAGTTTCGGTATCCCTGAAGATCACACTGTTTTCTTGACCATGTTCGATACGTACAGCATTACAGAGCGCAAAAATCCAGCTGCTGTCATCCATGCCTTTAACAGTGCCTTCCAATATGACGAGAAAGTACATCTTGTTATTAAAGGGCTTTGTCCGGAGAACGGTAATGAGAGCTTTCAACAGTTGGAACAGCTTGTAAAAGGCCACCCACAAATGACACTGCTCACTGAGCCTTTATCTAGACAAGAAACATTGTCACTTATCGCATGCAGCGACGCATATGTATCGCTTCATCGAGCAGAAGGATTCGGTCTATGCTGCGCAGAAGCAATGATGCTTGGCAAACCGGTCATCGCCACGAACTGGTCTGGCAATACCGAATACATGACAGCAGACAACAGTTACCTTGTTCCCTTTACATTGACTGCCATTACAAACAACTACGGGCCGTATACAGCTGGTCAAATGTGGGCAGAGCCTTCCGTCGTTGAAACTGCACGTTATATGCGAACAATTCATGATCTCCCACAGACAGCTCGAGTGATCGGTACCAAGGCTCAAGCAGATATGCAACAACATCACAGCTTGTCTGTAGCTGGAAACAGGATGCGACAGCGTTTAGAACAAATCATCCATTCCTAATTACGTCAAAAACATAGCAAGAGAAGAGGTTATCCCCACTGCTTCATGCGAAGGGATAACCTCTTCTCTTGCTTTACGTATTTTGATGAGTGATAAAGAAAGATTATAGCATTCCCCACAAGTCACACAGCTGGCGGCCATCTGCGAACATACGCTGCAAATCTGCATATTGATGAATAGGGACAATTGAACCATCAAAGTTTATGACACTCAATCGTGGACATAACTGTTTCAGTGCGTTGTACAGCTGTTCCGGATCTTCTCCAAAAATATTGCGCTGCGCATCGGGATTAAATTCAATCAGCACATGAGGGCGAAGCTGACGAAGCAAATTCTCTGCTCCTTTTAACACTCTCGTCTCGGCGCCTTCAACATCTATTTTAATACAATCAAGACGGTGCAAATTAGCCTGCTTCATCCAGTCATCGAGCCTTACACAAGGCACGACTTCTTGAATACCATGACGAGAATGTGGAGTTGTAATATGAGACCACCCTCCCCCGAAGTCAACATAGGAAAAGGTAAGTTCTATATTTTCATCATACGCCCCGGCCTGTATCGGCACGATATTGTGCATTTGATTATGATGCACGTTAAAGGATAAATATCGATAATTGTGCGCAGAAGGTTCAAAGGCATACACTATTCCCTGCTTCGCCTGATGTGCCATCGCAATCGAGATTGCTCCCAAATTCGCTCCTACATCCATGCAAATCGCATCCGCCGCAATGTTCTTCTGTATCCATCTCATAAGATGGGGTTCGTAATAACCGTTAGCCTGTTCAACCCCCTGTAAAATGGCGTCTGCCTGATTTGAAGTTAGTACATAGGTCTTCTGTTCATCAGGTATACGAAGCAATGTTGTCTTTACATGCTGCATAGCACAGCTCCTTTCGATCTGTTCAATACAAATTCTCTTCTTTGTCTGCTTCTTATAGATTTATGTTCTTTTCTTGCATTTCTATTGTATGCACAGCAGCTCCATTAAGGCCCCGGCAGGATCATTCTCCACTGTTGTCCCGCCTGTCCACACCAACCAAGGCCAGCATGCATACATAATGGATAAGAGAGGAAAGTAATAGAAGGGAGTCTGCTTATGCATATAGAACGATTTACCGGATCCTATAACGCAGTGATTAGCCTTGGTTCCAACTGCCTTCCTGCCATTCAGCTAGAAAGAAATGGCCTGCGACGCTTTACAGGACCAATCGATTGGATGGACTCCAAGCACACACCTGCCATAACGGAACTTATCCGCAATCGCTTCGATCATTTTTTATATAAACCTCATCTGCAATCAATTGGTATTTTAAATGACTTTGTACTCATCCAAGATAATCGCTATCAAGTCATCGTCGTACATGATTTCCCTGTGGCAAATAACGACGAACAAAATTGGCATAGTTATCCTGAAGTTATTGACAAAGTAACTCGCCGCATTCAGCGATTATATCAATATATGGAACGCAGTGATCGCTTGCTCTTCATACGTACCGATACGACCATGAACGATGCACTTTTACTAGAGCAGGAACTTCGCCGCCAAGTCAAAAATGAATTCCACCTGCTCATTGTCAATCATGAAAATGTGGGCACCTTCTCACCATTACAATGGCCGCTAGTATACGGAACAGCTTTTGCTATCCCAAAAGATAACGATATATGGAATGATAATGATGCCCACTGGAGGACGTTGCTGCAAGGAGTGAAGATAGTTCCCTCTAGAAAATTCACAAGCTAACAACTTCGCTAAGATTGCTCAATGTATCCCCTAATAACGATAGGTCCATGTACGACAGCACTGTTCGTGCGTGAAACAAATGAAAAATAATAAGTAGCATCCCCAGCTTGTTCTGCCTGAATCTCATAGTCTACAAACAAGGTCCCCTTCTCATGGCAAGTTTCTGTTGCCTGATAGACAAGTGGACCTTGCGTATGATGAAGCCGAATAACCAGTTCCAGCTCGCCTAGATCCGCTTCTTTTACTTTTGCCCAGTCAATCTCCATCTGGATGCCCGTCCATTCTCCTAATTCAGCGCCGTGAAGACACATCCAGCCGAAGGTATGTTCCTTCACGCTAGGTATAATAGGTTGGAAAGAACCGTATGGCAGATGGCGTGTATCAAGAAATTTGAGCACATCCCATCCCTCACTCACCATGTTCGAGTTATGAAATAGCGTATGCATCATGACATGGATAAGCATGGGATACTTGCTGATTTTAAGCTATTTTTAGAGGCGAGAGTTGTCTACTCATAACAAACAGGCCAGCTAGACATTACTAGCTGGCCTGGCCTTACCTACAAATAAAATGAGCAAGTTTAGCTCTAATACAAGGACCTATCAAGGATAAAAACTCTTATCTTATCGTGTAAGTAATCTATGAATGAGTAAGTTGGTGGCTGGCCACAGGCGCCGTCGTCTCTCTAATAAGCAGCTCTGGCTCAAAGCGAACGGTAATATTGCGTTTGTTCGTGCCGTTAATTTGACGCATCAACACATCAACCGCATGGCGAGCCAATTGTTCTGCTGGCTGCTTCATCGTCGTCAAGTGCGGACGCAGCTCAGCGAACATCAGTTGATCGTCATAGCCGATGACGGACATATCGCGGGGAACTTGATATCCTTTTTCAGTTAATGCATTAATGACCCCAATGGCTGTGAAGTCATCGGCAGCAAACACTGCTGTAGGCAGGCTCCCTTCTTGAAGCCACTTTTGAACTGCATCATAACCGGAAGTAATGGTGAACTGGCCAAATTCTACGGCAAATGGCTTGAGTCCCGCTTCACTTAGCGCGTAACGGAAGCCCCTTTCCCGCTCGATTGCACTTAAGAAATAATCTGAGCCTTTAATATGAGCAATGGAAGTATGTCCTAGATCAATAAGATGTTTCGTTGCTTCATATCCACCTTGAAAGTTATCTACGAGAACGGAGGAGAAGGAGGGTTGGATATTTTGACAATCAATAAGTACGAATGGAATCTTCCGCCTGCGCAATTCATTCACGTAGTCTTCTTCATGGACAGCTGCCAACACAAGCAAACCATCTACGCGATCTTCTTGAATAAGCTCCTTGCCAGCACCAACCTCTGTTGGATAATTCGCTACCGATATGGCTAAGTAATAGCTATATTGTTTCAGATGGCTTGAAATATGCTGTACTACTGTATCTAGAAATGAATCTTGAAGGGTCGTAACGATGACGCCAATTACACCCGTTTTTCCTTTTGCCAAGCTTCGTGCCGCTGCGTTAGGATGATAGTTCAGTTCTTTCATTGCTTGAAGAACCTTTTGCCTATTTTTCTCGCGCACCGTCTTAGCATTGTTTAACACACGAGAAACGGTTACAACGGACAAGCCAGCTTTTTTAGCTACGTCAAAAATACTGACTTTCATGCTTCTACTCTCCTCGTCTGTAATCTATGGATTTGAAGTTTGTCCCTCTAATCATATACAATGTCAACCAAAATTCCAACAAAATGAAGCAAATATCCGCTGAAAAAAGGAGGTTTTATACATTTTTATCGAATAATAAGTAAAAGTACCTAGCCACTTGTGCGATTGGACTATATTTTTGTCAACTAATATGACATTTTTTGCGTATGTTTGACAAAGAAAAAGAGCACCATTTCGACTCTGCATTTGCAAAGATAGAAATGATGCCTCTATATAATAGCTAGAATCATAGATGATTTAAGTCATTTATTAGGATCAAAAACTGCCTTCAGGTGTCATCATTCGATCATAAAATTCCTCATATTTATCGCGATCTGGGGAAGCTAGCAGCGCCATTGCGGAACGAGGGTGCTCGTCCAATGTACCTGTAACTAAGTAAGGAATTAAATATCCCCACTCCCATTTCTCACGCATCGCAATCATATGTTTTTGAATGAATCCTAATGAAGGACGAAGATGGTATTTTGTATTTTTCAAATGTGTTAACAACAGCTCTGTTGGACAATTGCCTGCTCCACGGCCCATGCCATAGACAGAAGCATCGAGAAGTTCAACGCCAAGCTCAGCTGCAACAAGCGTGTTGGAGAATGCCAATTGCATATTGTTATGCGTATGTACACCTAAACGCTTATTTGGCAAATGTTCTTGGAACTTCTTCACAAGGAAATTAAAATCGTTATGGTCAAGGCTTCCATACGAGTCGACAATATACACCACATCGACAGGGCTTTCTTTAATCATTTGGAACGCCTCTACCAAGTCATTATCCATCACATTGGATAAAGCCATGATATTTATTGTCGTTTCGTAACCAAGGTCGTGGAACTTTTGTACAAGGTCCAGCCCTTTGTCGACATCCTTGATATAACAAGCGATACGAATGAGGTCCAGCAAGCTTTCGGAACGAGGCAAAATATCATTCTCATCTACACGTCCAATATCAACAAGCGCAGAAAGCTTCGTATTGCCTTTGTTCGGAATCACTTTGTTCAAGAAATCCTCATTCAGGAAACGCCAAGGACCAGCTGCTTCAGAACCTTTCATCAACTTAGGAGAATTTTTGTATCCAATCTCCATATAGTCGACGCCAGCTGCATTAAGTGAAGCATACAGATCTTGCACAAATTCGACACTGAAGTCCCAGTTATTGACGAGACCTCCATCACGAACGGTGCAGTCAACAATCTTGCAATGATTTGTTTTCATCTCGCTGTCCCCTTTGTTTTTTAATTTTCTTCATTTTACTGGATAGCAACCTAGAAAGCAAAACAAAAGATTAGATTGCAACAATGTCTTTTTCCCTTAAAGAAACCGCTATTTAGTAAGCAGCCTCGACAATTTCTTCCGCAAAAGGAATCAATGCACTAGAATCCTCCAAATTACTCGTAAATACTAAGACTAGCTCCTTTTCCGGAACCACAAATATATACTGTCCTGCATGCCCCATTGCAAAATAAGTCTGCAAACCGGCCATCGAGCGAACCCACCAATGGTAACCGTAGCTACCGAACCATGAGCTTCCTTTCGAATGCTTCAATGTGGAGTGAGCAACCCATGACTTCGGTACAATCTGATGCCCTTCCCACTCTCCACCGTTCAAATACAATTGACCGAACTTGGCCATATCACGAGGGAGCATTTCCATCCCTAGTCCGCCAGCGCTCATTTGATTAGGTCCTGTCAACCAAAACACATCACGTATGCCCAAGGGTTCAAAAAGTTTACGAGTAGCGTACGTCTGAAGACTTTCCCCATATTGCTTATGAATGATGGCAGACAAGAGTTGAGAAGCACCTGTATTATAGTTAAAGTCCATGCCTGGATTTCCAATCATAGGCCGATTCAGGACAAATGAGACCCAATCACTACTATAGATCATCGGTTCTACACCATAATCCCATTCGCTCCACTCAGGCCAGTCTAAGCCTGTACTCATCGTAAGCAAATGCCTAATCGTCATCTTATCATTGCGCGACTCAGAGTCTTGTTTCCACCGTGGGAAATAGTCTGCTACCAGATCGTCAGCACCCTCGATAAGCTTCTCTTCCAAGGCGATCCCCACTAACGCGGACGTAATGCTCTTCGTAACAGAATTTATCGGGAATCGTGTTTTCGCATTGTAACCTTCCTTATAATATTCATCCACGATAAATCCATCTTTTACAACTACCATTGCATAAACAGGCATACTCTCCAAACGCAGCTTTATCGTATCCAATGCCTCCCTATTAAACCCTGCCTTATCGGGAGAACTGAACTTCCACGAGCTCCCATCCGCATTATGATGTACATCACCATTATGAACAGGATTCGTGTTGGTTGGCCTTAGCCTAGCGGCACCGCTGTCCTCCATCGTACAGCTTGCTAGTAATGCGATTACAATTAAAGATAAAAGGCTGGTAACCATTCGACGCATCGTGAATCACACTCCACTTTTACATTCCCTACTCGCTTTACTCATACAAGGCAGCAAGTCGCTTTGCTCTCACTTCTGTTATCGTCTCAAGAAAACGACGCTCTACTTCTCCCATATAAGCATCAGAACGACGTATATAAACAACAGACACTTGGCGAAATAATTCAGGAATAGAGAACAAAGTGACCAAACCTTCACGTTCCAACTTATGCACGGCAGCACGTGGCACCAATGTGATGCCCAAACCTGCAACGACTGTGCCGATAATGGTCTCCAACGTACCGAATTCCATTACCTTTAGTGGTGTCACCCCTTCGCTCTGCATCCATTTCTCCAGCTTGGCACGGTAACCGCAGCCGCGACGGAACACGAGCAAGGGCAGATGCAGCAACTCCTCTATTTTCGTGTATGCATTCAGTTCCTCTCTGCTCTGACTGCATACGAGTACAAGCTCTTCCTCGAAGACGACATGCTGATCAATATTGGGAACATCTACAGGACCGGATACAAATGCTCCATCCAGTTTCAGCTGTTGAACTTCTTCCGTTAGGGATTCCGTAACACCTGTTACTAAAGAAATATCTACGTTCGCATATCTGCGATAAAAGAGATTCAATATGTCAGGTAAGCCAACAACGGTCTCCACAGAACCAATCTTTAGCATGCCAGCCGGATCATCTGGATTTTGAAAGGCTTTATGCATTTCATTCATCAACATCGTCATTTTTTCAGCATAGACGAGCAATTTTCGACCTTCTGGATTCAAAGTCATGCCACGACGATGGCGTTGAAACAACGGTCTGCCCATCTCTTTTTCCAGTGATCGTATACGTGCGGTTACATTCGATTGTACATATCCAAGCTGCTCTGCAGCCTTACTCACGCTTCCTTGTTTTGCCACTTCCATAAAGATTTGCATATCGCTTATTTCCATAATGCACCTCTCCAATGACGCCTGATATCAATAATAATGATACTTTAAATCACTTATAATTATTTTACAAGATAGTTGGCGCCATTTATGATGTTAATGAAAATAGTAGCAGTCATATAAATACGAAGTGTATATGCTAGGAGTGAATGTAAAAATGTCGGCGTCACGTCTATGGAAAGGTGCTCTATGCTGCTTCATTGCAGCTGTAGCTTGGGGGGCTATGTTCCCTGTTGCAGAAAGCGCCCTGCATCATTTGGATCCATTTTGGTTCTCAACCATTCGTTATGTAATTGTATCCGCACTACTCATCTTTTTGCTCCTTTGGAAAGAAGGACGACAAGCATTTCGCGCGGAAGGTCGATTCTTCATGCTGTGGATGTCCGGTACATTTGCCTTTACCGTTTATAATTTTGGAATCTTTTGGGGACAGAAGGAACTTGGAAAGTCAGGAGTATTGTTAGCCTCCATTATGGAGTCATTTATGCCCATGCTCGCGGTTCTAATCATATGGGCCGTAACTCGCAAGCGGCCACGCATGATTACACTTGGTTGTGTAATTGCAGCATTTATCGGTGTTCTTTTCGTCGTAACAAAAGGGGACTTGGGGATGTTCAGCAGTGGCGAATTCAAGCCGGTTCCACTATTAGCTATCTTTATAGCTGTTGTCGGCTGGGTGATTTACACCATATCAAGTGGACAATTCAAAGGTTGGTCCGCACTCCGAATTTCGACATTAACTTGCGTGTATGGATCAGCAACTTCCCTCATCGTCGTACTTGTCTTATCAGCATTTGACCAGATCCAAGCACCTGCAATCAGTGAATTAACCGGAGTTTGGCCCGAAATGTCTTTCATGATTTTCATAGCAGGATTGTTGGCATTGCTGTGCTGGCTTAAAGGGATTGAACTATTGTCGCCTGTTAACGGTATGCTGTTCATCAACTTTGTCCCTGCAACAACGTTCATTATTTCCATCATTCAGGGCTATCAAGTCTCTGCAGCAGAAATACTAGGAACCGTCATCATTACTTGTGCGCTTATTGTAGATAATGTAGCAAGTCGCAGAGCGCATAACTCACAAGCGAAGATAAATGGGAAAAGAAGCAAGACTCCATCCCGATCGAGTGTAGCTCAACAAACCTAATCATAGAATTGGATGAAGGAGAGGTCATGATGATGGCCTCTCCTTCCTGTTTCCAACTCGTTTTCGCTATTACGCGTAAGGATGGATCGTCTCCGCAAGTGTACGCACCATTACCCCGGTTGCGCCTTTCGGATTAACACCACGCGATTTCTTCAAATAAGCAGTTCCCGCAATATCTAGATGAACCCAAGGCAGGCCGTCAGCAAAAGTACCAATAAACAATCCGCCCGTTATCGTTCCACCACCGCGTCCACAACTGTTACGAACATCGGCCACATCACTCTTTAATAAATCCCAGTATTCCTTATGCGATGGGAGCGCCCATACATGCTCTCCTGCTCGCATTGATGCTGCAAGCACCTCATTTAATAAAGGCTCATCATTCGTAACTGCAGCTGTCGTAACATCACCAAATGCCACAATTGCAGCTCCTGTCAAGGTTGCTACATCGATAAGCTTCGATGCTCCAAGTTCCTTCGCATAGGTCATCGCATCAGACAAGACAACTCGTCCTTCAGCATCGGTATTAATGACCTCGATTGTGCGTCCACTGTAGGTCTTGACGATATCGCCCGGTTTCAAAGCATTTCCACCAGGCATGTTCTCTGCAGATGCAATGACACAAATAACGTTCTTCTTCGGACGCAAACGTCCGATCGTCGCCATTGTACCTAGAACAGCTGCTGAACCGCCCATGTCACTAATCATTTCTTCCATGCCATCTGCACGTTTTAACGAAATACCACCAGTATCAAAAGTAATGCCTTTGCCCACAAGCCCAAGCACATCTGTCCATTCCTCTTTGCCCTGATACTTAAGTATGATAAGTCGCGGTGGGTTTACACTCGCTTTACCTACACCGATAATACCGCCCATGCCTTTAGCCTCAAGCTGGACTTCATCTAGTACTTCTATTTCTAACTTATACGTATCTGCTATACGAGCTGCTATATCAGCTAATGTGGATGGATAAAGCTCATTACCTGGCAAATTGGTTAAGTCTCTCGCAATCGTCGTGCCAATCGCATAAGCTTGTCCACGTTCCGCACCATCTTTCCATTGTTCATGGTCCAGAACAGCTCCGAACAGTTCAATAGATTGCACATGATGTAGAGCCGTCGCTTCCTTCTTGTACGTTTCGCGTTGATAAGCTCCTAACAAGCAGCCTTCTACAACAGCTTGAGCTACTACCGCTGTACGCTTCTCCGGCGTAATGACAGCAAACTCATGGGATACAAATACAGCCGGATGAGCTGCCTTCAGCCTAATTGCTTCTCTTGCTGCTTTTGCAAAAGCACAGCGCAGTTCTTCCGTTGTCCACCCATGTTCGGAACGAACAATCGCAATTAAGAAACGCACATTGCCCTCACCTGCCGGAAATACGTGAACACTTCCTGCTTGTGCCTGAATGATACCTGTCTCTATCGACTGCTTACATACTGCTGCGCCAGGAACATTCATCGTTCCATTTAACCATTCCGCTTTGGTCGCTATTGCAATGACGGCATCCGCTTCTACTGATTGTTGTAAGGAAGAGCTAACATGGATTTTTACGTGTTGAAGTGCTTCTGCATTTGTGAGCTTAACCATCATTATCACCCTTTATCTTCTTATGATGTCACCTATTATATCATATTGAACTTACCATTCTCCAAGCGAAGAAGACGGTCGGGTATGATCAGCGTTCGAAATAGGCAAACGAATAACGAATTGAGTCCACTCCTCTTGTTGACTATCCACCTCTATAACTCCACCATGATTTCGAATAATGCGATAGCTGACAGACAACCCCAAACCTGTCCCTTCATTTTTAGTTGTAAAGAACGGGTCGAACAATCGCTCAAGGGTACGTTCATCCATCCCTTTTCCGTTGTCACGTATCGTTACAGCTACATATTTGCCATCTTTAACGGCATGAATTCGTATGGTGCCTTTGCGTAGATGAGCCACCTCAACAATGGCATCGATTGCATTGCGGATCATATTTAGAAATACTTGCTTGATCTGCTTCACATCAATAGATACCGTAAGAGGCTGTTCTGGCGCATGCTCCGTCCACTCTATTTCACAACCCTTCATTAATGCCTCGCTTTCTGTCAAGAGCACCACTTCTCGCAGCACAGACGAAATCGGAACCTCTGTCGTAAGAGGCGCCGTTGGCTTCGAAGAGTTAAGAAATTCGAAAATGATATCGTTGGCTCGATCGATTTCAGCCAATATAATGCGTGCATATTCTTCTTTTCCTAAGTTCATTAGATGGGGCCTCAGCAGTTGAATAAACCCGCGAATGGATGTTAACGGGTTACGTATTTCATGAGCAATTGCCGCCGCAATTTTACCTAGTATCGCCAGCTTATCGTTTTGCACAGCCGTCTGTTCGATTCGCTTATAGTCGGACACATCTTTAATACTGAATAAGAAATCTCCGTCCATCTGTTCACCGTGGGTGAACGTCACGAGAAAAGTCCTTCCTTGACGATCCGATATTTCATGATAGCGCTTTCTCCTCTGGATAGTTTCGCGGAATACTCGGATCATCAATTTCCGTTTATCACGTTGAATTAACGGATGACGCATGAGCTCAATCAGCGTGCAGCCGACTAATTGTTTGCGCGGAACTTGAAGTAACTTGGCGGTTGCGACATTAACAAATGAAAGAGTACCGTCTTCATCAAACAATACGATAGCACAGTCCATCTGCTGCAGCACATTTTCGTACTTGTTCTGGTTGAAGTCCCCGGCAAATAGAGCACGACTAGGTTGCATCCAAGGTTCCCGAATAGGGTTGATAGCCAAAAACTCCCCCTCCTTGCTCCCTTGTTCCATCTGAATGACGGACAAGCATTCCACAAAATAGACATAAGATCGATGCAGCATCTTTGCAGCTTCATTCCATTCCACATGTGACATCATCATAGTCATCGTATCTTCATGAAGGGTTAATAGGTCATACGGCTTCATTTGATGGCTTGTCCTTGCAATTGTTCTGGCCGTCTCCAAGTCTTTCTCGCTGCCGTTCAACATAAACTGGCGTAAATTCTTTGTATACTGCGACTTCCAATTCACCATGTCCAACACTCTATCTTCGGAAGGACTTATCATTGTGATCACCTCACTGCCCACTACTTATGACTGGACAAGATGTGCTCTGGTTACCAATAGTTACATGATAGTTATAATGACATACCTTTATCAACCCTAGAAAATGTCGAATATTCGTATAAAAGGATGAATCGGCTAAAAGTAACCTAAATGAAACGTTAGGCATCATGAAACTCAAAGAAAGGCGATCCACGTCGTATGTGAACAGACCTAGAAGAGATAGTCCGTGCGACAGACAACATGAATCGCCTATGTTGATAAAGGAAACTTCTGCTTGTTGTTGTAACAACTGATTCACGAACGCTGCTTCATCAACTGGGCTTTACGCCTGCTCATGAGCGCCAATCGGCGCTTCAATTGCAATTCCCAGGGCTTGTCATCCCACTGCTTCGCCAGCGCCAATAAGTCTAGTGACACATCTATCTGGCTACGGACGATATCTAGAGGATCTTCATCCTCATGATTTACACAGTTCTCAAATATACGGCTTTCATCCTGCACGACATATTCTTGAAAGTCAACTTCCTCAGCTCCATCAGTCTGCGCATAATCGGCAACGATTTCATACTCATTTTCAACTAAATAATGCACCTCGATGCGTTGACATACCGGACACAGCAATAGGGGAACATTATGAATCCTTGTTCGATAATGCTGCAGTGACCCCTGTGTTCCTATCATACTTGCTCCACAACAGAAGCTCATGTTCTCCCTCCTCAGCATAACGTCAGAGTTAATGAGAAGCGTTGCACTAATAAGTAGTGTACCCAAGTTGTATCGCGGAACATAGTTATAGAAGCATATTCGCCCCTTTACCACGAAATTCCTTTTTATGATGAAAAATGGTGACTAAAGTCTTGCTCGTGACTCGTTTGTCCTACACGCATAAGCGAATCAGCAAGCGCATATAGATGATAAAACCTATCAAAATGGAACGGAGGAATGAAAAGATGTCTTCTCATGTTATGTTCCTGTCATCCAAGCAAATCAGTTACTTAACTTACAACGAAATGAACCACGAATTAGTTGCTCGCTATGCAACAGGCGAATGTAGATCTTTTTCATCCATCTCATTGAATACGTTCGAGCAATTGCTGCATTCCGAGAATCGGTACGATGACTTCGTTCGTCTTACGCAAGCAAAGCTTGGTGTACCCACTTCATAAGAATACGGTGCTAGTCATATCCGCAAGCTTCTCTTTTCTTCACGATTATCTACTATGATAATACCTCATTTCATAGAATTACAATCAACAAGAATTTAAGAATTTATAGGATATCTTTACCAAAATATTAGACATACATCCTTACCTGCACGGATAAGATGATTGGGAAACGAGTTTGTGCGGTCATCAGCACAGGCGCAATAAAAGGGAACGGAAGGAGGCAGCTATGGTTCAACCATCCTTTAATAATCGCCATTTCACTGCGAATCAGAGCAATATTATTCACCTGATGGTTCAACAGCCGACAGTTCTGTTTGGCTATTGGGAAGTCAGTAAACGTCTAAAGTCTCTTATTGAGCGGCACTATCGCAGCTCTTGGCATGACCTGCGCAGAGTCGCTCGCCTTTATCAGTATTCCTATTCGGAACCAGATACCGCACCCTTAACCTACTATGATGCCGATGTTGGCAATAGTGAATGCTGGTACTTCCGTCATGTGGCACCTCGACATCAATATGCGCTTGACTATGGATTTCTTAATCACAATCAGCAATTTGTCTCTCTACTACGCTCAGCTCAAGTCGGAACCCCGCGTAATGACCCGGATTGGATAGTAGATGTCAGGAATGAATCAGCAACCAATCAAGGAGGCTCGCAATCTGACTCCCAACATCAACACGACGAACAATCCAATTACTCGCCGTTTCAGCAATTCTCAACCTATACGCTTTATAGCGACAATTAATCATGTTAAAGGGGTTAGACGATACGATGAGCCAATTGCTTGAAACAAACTCGATTAATTCAACAAATAGGGTGCGCCAAGCGGGCGATGGCTGTGTAGCTTTAGTGCTGCATGCCCATCTTCCCTATGTACGGCATAATGAGCAGGCAGAGAGATTAGAGGAACGTTGGTTCTATGAGGCAATGACGGAGACGTACCTCCCTCTCTTGGATATGTTCGATCGTCTGGAACGTGATCGGGTTCCTTACCGGCTGACGATGACATTAACGCCAACCCTGCTAGCTATGATGGATGATCCACTCATGCAGTTGCGCTATGAACGATACTTGTCACGTTCTGTTGAGTTGGCTCAATCGGAAATAGCGCGAACAGCACAACAACCAGAACTCCAAGCTGTCGCTGACATGTATGCCAAACATTGGTCCTACCTGCTTCAGCGGTTTCGTGACTGGGAGCGTTCCATCATTCCTCAATTTAAGCGACATTATGAAGCAGGTCATCTAGAACTAATGACATGTGCATTAACTCATGCTTTTCTTCCATTCCTAAAGCATACTTCTCTTGCACAAGCTCAAATTGAATACGGAATGAGGGAGCATGAGCGCCACTTTGGTGTTCGACCAGATGGCATCTGGCTTCCTGAGTGTGCGTACGCCCCACATCTATCAAAACTATTGCAGCACAGCGGCATTCGTTACTTTATCGTCGACCAGCATGCGTTGCAGCATGCTGAACCGATGCCAGTTAACGATACGTTCGTGCCCATCGCGACAGAAGATGGCGTGTATGCTTTTCCAAGAGATGCGATGTCATCCCATCAAGTGTGGAGCAGCCACGAAGGGTATCCGGGAGATCCGGATTATCGGGAATATTACCGTGATATCGGTTTTGATCTAGGCTGGTATGACGAGGATGAGTGGAACTATATTAAGCCTCATTTATTAGCCGATGGAGCGCGAATCAATACGGGCTTGAAATATTATCGAATTACCGGCAGCAATGGTGAGAAGCAGCCTTATTGCCCAGAGTGGGCCCGTGCACGCACAGTCGAGCATGCCCGACATTTTATACATAGTCGGATACAACAATTAAGGCTTGCCAAAGACAATGTAAATGGCATCCCCATTGTTCTATGTCCGTATGATGCAGAGTTATTCGGTCATTGGTGGTATGAAGGACCGCAATGGATAGAAGCTGTATTCAGAGAATGGAATGAGATGCAGGAGCTAGGCAATCAAACATTAAGTTTCGTCTCCCCGCTCGATTATGTGAACGCTGTACCACATGTGCAGCAAGCTGCGATGTCGATGAGCAGCTGGGGACGCGGCGGATATGCCGAAGTTTGGCTCCAAGAAAAAAACGACTGGATCTATAAACTGCTCCACAAAGCAGAAGAAGAACTCTTCACCGTGCTGCAAAGACATGCGAATGACTGGGGGTACTCTAACATTCGAGAAAGACTCGCCAATCAATCGATTCGCGAACTCATGCTGGCAGCTGCAAGCGATTGGGCATTCATTCTTGATGCGGATACAGTACCAAGTTATGCGATCGAGCGTACGAATCATCATCTTGAGCGCTGTCGAACACTGCTTCATATGCTGGAATATGGCATTTACAATTTGACGGAGCTGGAGAAATTCGAAGCTGACACCCCTTGTTTCCCTACCTTAGATTATCGCGTTCTGCTGCATGCAATGAAGAATGAACCGACGAGAGCAAATAACAAGCATTCTAGTACAATCACTTCATCATCTGACCATCAGCTTATGCTGTCGTCCTTATTTTCATATATTCGAAAGCAACTACCCGTTACTCCTGCTCATCAAGATGCGAATGATAGAAACAGCCATACAGAAAACTCAGCTGGGAAGAAAAAACGCATTCTCATGCTGGCATGGGAATTTCCTCCACTCGTTATAGGAGGCTTGTCACGAGCTGTTTATGATTTGTCACGCTACCTCGTCAAGAGAGATTGCGAGATTCATATTGTAACAAGAGAAGTGCCTGACACACCGCTTTACGAAAAAATGGACGGGATTCATGTACATCGTGTTCCACTCGCACCATCCATGACCGAGATTGGATTTATGGATTGGATTTTCCAAATGAATGCTTCATTTACAATCTGCACGGATGCCTTAATTACAGAAGGAATTCATTTTGATTTCATTCATGCTCATGATTGGCTTGTCTATTTAGCAGCCCAAGATTTAAAGGAAGCCTACCAGCTCCCGCTTGTAGTAACGATTCACGCTACTGAGCATGGTCGGAATCACGGGGCTATTCACACTGACATGCAGCAACGCATTCATGAAATGGAGTACGAACTTACACAAAAAGCAGAGCATGTTATCGTCTGTTCACAAGCGATGAAGCGTGAAGTTGAACGCATTTTTGATTTGCCGCCAATGAAAGTAAGTGTAATTCCTAATGGAGTTGAATGCGTCAGCACGAACTCTCCTACTGCACACGACCACTCATCCGATCCCACTTCATTGCCGGTTCGCCATACAAATATAGATAGTGTCCGAGCTTTTCGATCGACCATTGCCAAGCCAGAAGACAAGATCGTTTTTTTCATTGGCAGGCTCGTTTATGAAAAAGGAGTTCAAGTGCTATTGTCATCGCTGAAGCTTGTCCAAGAACGCATTCCTAACGTAAAGCTTGTTATCGCTGGAGCAGGTCCCATGGCATCCGAACTTAAGCGTCTTACGGCTGAACTCGGCTTGTCCCATTGTGTGCATTTTACAGGATTCGTCAACGATGAAGAGCGAGATCTGCTCTTTGATATTACAGATGTATCTGTGTTCCCTAGCTTGTATGAACCTTTCGGTATCGTTGCCCTGGAAGCGATGGGTCGTGGTGTACCTATCGTCGTCTCGGATACAGGAGGGTTAGCGGAAATTATTGACCATAATCAAGATGGCTATAAGGCGCTATGTGGACATACCGAGTCTCTCGCGTGGCACATTACCGACTTGCTGCTTCATCCTGACAAAGCAGAACAGTTCGCTAAGCAAGCATACCGCAAAGTGACAACTCTTTATGATTGGGATGCAATCTCCCTTTCTACAAGACACGTTTATGAAGGAGTGATGGCTCAATGAAAGCAGTTATTATGGCTGGAGGTAAAGGTACGCGCCTGCGTCCTCTAACTTTAAACACGCCGAAACCGATGGTACCGTTGCTGAATCGTCCTTGTATGGCGTACATTATCGATTTGTTGAAGCGTCATGACATTCATCAAATTGCTGTCACCCTTCAATATTTGCCAGATTCCGTTCGTGATCATTTTGGAGATGGCTCTGAATATGGCGTGCAGCTTGTCTACTTTGAAGAAGATTCACCTTTAGGAACAGCAGGTAGTGTCAAAAATGCAGAAGGTTTTCTCGATGAAACTTTTATTGTCGTGAGCGGCGATGCGCTAACCGATTTCAACTTAAGGAAGGCAATTGAATATCATAGATCGAAGCAAGCGTTGGCAACGATGGTTCTTACACAAGTAGACTCTCCTCTAGAGTATGGAGTTGTCATGACAGAGTCAGATGGCCGTGTCTCTCGCTTTCTGGAGAAGCCTAGCTGGAGCGAAGTTTTCAGCGATACTGTCAACACAGGCATTTATGTATTAGAGCCATCCATCTTTAATTGGATACCTGAAGGCTCTCCTTATGACTTCAGCCTTGATCTCTTCCCAGCTCTGCTGCAAAAACAGGAACGCCTATACGGCTATACCGCTTCGGGATATTGGTCTGACGTCGGCAATTTAATCCAGTATCGCCAAGCTCAGTTCGATATGCTGGATCAAAAAGTATCTGTGAACCTGGCTGCCACAGAAGTGATGCCGGGCATATACTTGGAGTCAGATGTTAAACTTCCGTCCCGCATTCATCTTAACGGACCTGCTTACATCGCATCAGGCTGCAAATTGCATTCCGCTAGTTCGATTGGGCCGTACACCGTGCTTGGCGAAGGTAATACCGTTCACTCTTCCACCAAGCTGGAGCGTACGATTATGTGGAATGGGAATTATGTTGGCGAGCATTGCGAACTGCAAGATAGTCTCTTGATGAATCGCATCATCGTCGGTTCAGGCGCGCAGCTAGATGAAGGATGCGTCATCGGATCAGGATGCACGATTGGATCCAAGGCATCGATCAGGAGCAATGTACGATTATGGCCCAACAAGACCGTTCCAACAAATACGACCGTTCATGATTCTTTAATCTGGAACAATGAAGCATCTAAACCTCTATTTACGAGCCGGGGAATTGTCGGAATCCCGAATGTGGATATCCACCCTGACCGAGCAGGGAAGCTAGGAGCAGCATACGGCTATACGCTGCCAAATGAAGCTACCGTGATCGTTGCCAACTGCAGCCATGCCTATTCTTCCTTATTAAAGGACAGTTTTGTATCAGGTCTTCGGTCTGTTGGCGTCCATGTGATAGATATTGGAATATGCGCTGATGAAGTAACACGCCATGCCGTACGCAGTCGTTCTGCCTATGGTGCGATTCACATAAAAGTCCAATTGGATCATCAACATGTACCACAAGCGGTGCTGTCATGGATGGATAGCCACGGTTGGCCGATTGCCAAATCAGCAGAACGGAAGATCGAGAACGCCTATTTTCAAGAAGACTATGTACGATGCCATGCAGAAGCAGTAGGCAGTTGGAGGCAGGATGCATATGCTGTTGATCAATACTTGGCAGCACTTGCGAAAGAGCTTGATTTCTCTGATTCCAGCACTTCCTCTCTCGCCTATGTACTGCAGCTTTCTCCTTCTGTTGACATCGATCTTGTCCAACGATTTTCAGCAGCGGTTGGAGGCAGAAGACTCATTATCTATGACCATGCCTTTGATGCAGAATCACTGGCGGCGCTAATTCAACAGACACAATCGGATGTAGGCATTTATGTAGGTGATGATCTCGAGCTTCAAATGGTCACACGTTCAGGTTCTATCATCTCAGATGATGGGTTAATGCATTTGATTGCTTACGCTCTCGAACGTACTGGCGTGCCTGCTGTATTGGGTGTGCCTGCCTCATTCAGCATAGGCATCGAAGAAGAAAAAATCGGACGTACGCTTCGATTTGTTCGTACAAAGGAATCCCTACGTTCGGTTATGGAAGCGACGGCGGGAGTCCCATTCTGCCCTCTCAGCCATCGTCTTTATGCCATCGGCTTGTTATTGCAATTGTTCGCAGAAGAAAGCAGCGTTGTAGAAAATTTGCTGCACAATCTTCCTGAATCGTACACGGCAAAAGAAATTGTTCAATGCGGATGGCATGAAAAAGGCATCTTAATGCGTAAAGTGATGGAATGGGTCCGATCGGATGGACAGCATGTAGAGCTTCTTGATGGCATTCGTATTACAGGCGATGATGGAACGGTACTAATTATGCCTGATGCGGATGAACCGTTATTTCAAATATTCGCACATGCTAACAGTTCCATGGACGCAGAACGTCTAGCTCATGATTACGCTTCCCGCTTGTTCCAATCACATCAAACGTTAAGGAAGTGATATCATGCCACGTTATCTCGTTGTAGGCAATGGCAAGATGCTCGTGAACCTCGACCAACATGCCTACATTCGTGACATTTACTATCCTTATGTCGGCCAGCTCAATCATGTCGGCGGCCACAAATGTCGACTTGGTGTATGGGTGGACCATCAATTTAGTTGGTTGGATGAACCAGAATGGTCCATTTCAATTGGCTATCGTAGTGAATCTCTTGTCACAAAAGTAGAGGCGCATCATCCTGCTCTACAGCTTTCTTTAACGATTGAAGATGCTGTTCACCAACGAGATCCTATATTTTTGCGTAAAGTCCACATCAAAAACCATACATCAATAGAACGTGAAGTTCGCCTCTTCTTCCACCAAGATCTAGTCATCAACGAGACTGAAGTTGGTGACACAGCTGCCTATTATCCAGATCAACGCACCGTTTTCCATTATAAAAAAGATCATTACTTTATGTTCAACGCCACTTCCGAATCCGCTACAAAGCCTAATCCGCAAAGTGATCAGAACTTCGAGCATGCAACGGGGCGTGAACCGCCCCCTGCTCTCGATAGTATGTATGAGTTCACAACGGGAATAAAGCGATTTCATCAAGCGGAAGGCACATGGAGAGATGCCGAAGACGGCAAATTAATGGGCAATGCCATTGCCCAAGGTTCAGTAGACAGTACAATAAGCTCTAGATCTTATATTTCACCTAATGGTACGTCGACTCACTTTTATTGGTTTGCCGCCGGCGCTCATTTGGATGATGTGAAGAAACTCAATCAGTATGTCCGCGAGAGTGGTCCAGGAAGGCTTATCGATCGAGTGAACACGTATTGGCGCCGTTGGGTGAACAAAAATAATCCAGATTTCGTCAATTTGGATGAATCCCTTATTCAGAGCTATAAGCAAAGTCTGCTCATCGTACGAACGCAAACTGATGCAGAAGGCGCTATCATTGCAGCCAATGACACCGATATTATGCAGTTCAATCGCGATCACTATAGTTATATGTGGCCTCGAGATGGTGCTCTCGTCGCCAAAGCGATGTCATCCGCTGGCTACCATGGCATGATCGAACCGTTCTTCCGCTTCTGTACACGGGCGCTTAGCAGTGAAGGTTATTTGTATCATAAATATAATCCAGACGGCACAGTCGGTTCCAGTTGGCATCCCTATGTGCATGATGGGCGAAGCCAGCTGCCTATTCAAGAAGATGAGACCGCTCTCGTGCTCCATGCGTTATGGCATGATTATAGTGAGCACGGAGATATCGAGCGCCCGCAATCCCTTTACCAGTCCCTTATCCGTCAAGCTGCGGGATTTCTACTTCGTTATACAGAAACTCAATTGAACTTGCCACAGCCAAGCTACGACTTATGGGAAGAACGATATGGGATATTTACGTTTACGGCCTCAGCTGTGTATGGTGGTCTCACCTCAGCCTCACAATTTGCCCAACTATTCGGAGATGATGAACGAGCGAAGCGATATTTAGAAGGAGCCGAGCGTATCAAGAACGGTATTCTAACCCACCTATGGAACGAAGAAGAAAAATGCTTCGCACGAGGATTATATCGAAAAGATGGACGCTGGGTACAAGATATGACGCCGGAAAGCAGTATATTTGGCATCTATGAATTTGGTGTACTGCCTCCAGAAGATCCAAAAGTTCGCTCGACGATGAACAAGTTGCGAAATCGTTTAACGATCCGTACTTCTGTAGGTGGAATTGCTCGCTACAGGCAAGATTACTATTTCCAACGATGTTCGGATATGAATATAGCCCCAGGGAACCCTTGGATTATATGCACGCTATGGTTTGCTGCATATGAGATTGCGATAGCTGAGAATCTAGCCGATTTGCAGCAACCATTGGAAACACTCCGCTGGACAGTTCGACATGCTCTGCCAAGCGGTATGCTGCCAGAGCAGCTCGATCCATTTTCAGGCTCTCCCCTCTCTGTGGCTCCACTCACTTGGTCACACGCCACATATGTGGATACCGTACTGAAATATGTAAAGAGGTATAAAGAACTCGATTCAGCTCCGTCTATGTAATTCGCAGCCCTACAGTTGGCACTTCGTTCATATAGTGCTTGCTGTAGGGCATTTGTTTGATTGTCATGCAAGATAATATCGATTACGATTTACAGCTCTTGCTCCCTACATATCTACTACTGATTAAATAAGCCAACACCGTGGTATAGAAAAGGAAGGCCATCGAGTAACGGTTAGCAGAAGCAGCGATTTTAGTTATTTACCTTCTTGAAATGTACTAGATTTACGCACTCCTTCATAAGTTATATCATTGCATCTTTTTTACCTATGCATCTTGCTTTTTGCAATCATTTAATTATAATAATTATTATTAAGTATTAATTTCTATATTAAATTATATATCATATAGGTTTTAATTCAATCATTAATAAAACTTTGACCTTAGGGGTGGATCGATTATGACGACGAACAAACGAACATTGACAACAAGTTGGGGAGCTCCCGTTGGTGATAACCAGAACTCAATGACCGCTGGACATCGTGGGCCAACTTTGATTCAAGATGTTCACTTACTTGAGAAACTGGCCCACTTCAATCGTGAGCGCGTGCCTGAGCGTGTCGTTCATGCAAAAGGTGCTGGCGCACATGGTTATTTTGAAGTTACGAATGATTTATCTTCTTATACAAAAGCAAACTTTTTGTCCGAAATCGGCAAACGAACGCCAATGTTTATTCGCTTTTCTACTGTAGCTGGTGAGTCTGGCTCTGCTGATACGGTACGTGATCCTCGTGGATTCGCTGTGAAATTTTATACCGAGGAAGGTAACTACGATCTAGTCGGCAATAATACACCCGTCTTCTTTATTCGCGATGCGATCAAGTTCCCTGATTTTATCCATACACAGAAGCGCCATCCGCAAACCCATTTGAAAAACCCGAACGCGGTATGGGACTTCTGGTCACTATCACCTGAATCGCTGCATCAAGTCACGATTCTGATGTCGGATCGTGGTATTCCTGCGACTTTGCGGCATATGCATGGCTTCGGCAGTCACACCTTTAAATGGGTGAACAACGAGGGCCAAGCAGTATGGGTCAAATACCATTTCAGGACAGAACAAGGAATCAAAAACTTGGATGTTGAGCTCGCAGCCAAACTTGCAGGTGAAAATCCTGACTACCATACGGAAGATTTATTCAATGCCATCGTTAAGGGTGACTTCCCTGCTTGGACACTGTATGTGCAGATTATGCCTGAGCAAGATGCGAATACGTATCGCTTCGATCCGTTCGATGTTACTAAGGTATGGTCGCACAAAGATTACCCTTTAATTGAGGTTGGGCGCATGGTGCTTGATCGCAATCCAGAAAACTATTTTGCGGAAGTGGAGCAAGCGACTTTCTCACCAGGCTCTTTCGTTCCCGGCATTGAAGCTTCACCAGATAAGATGCTGCAAGGACGCCTATTCGCTTATTCCGATGCACATCGCTATCGTGTAGGAGCGAACCATAATACATTACCAATTAACTGCCCGCATGCCAAAGTCCACAATTATCAACGCGATGGACAAATGCGCTCTGACTCAAACGGCGGCGCTTCTGTCTACTACGAGCCTAACAGCTTTGGCGGACCAACAGAGAGCCCATCTCATGCAGCAGCTCCGTATACGGTACAAGGCGAAGCACAAAGTGTCGCCTATGATCATCATGATCACTATACGCAGCCAGGTGACTTGTACCGTTTGCTATCAGAAGAAGAACGCAGCCGACTCGTTGACAATATCGTTGCTGCGATGAAGCCTGTTGAGAAGGATGAGATTAAGCTGCGCCAGATCCAACATTTCTACAAGGCTGATCCTGAGTACGGCAATCGTGTAGCAGAAGGACTTGGGCTGCATGTTCCGGAAGAGAAATAAGTTAGAAGAAGCTTGGGTATAGTTGAAAGTCCACTCAGGTGAATGAATTTGGACTCATTTATTTTGTCGAAGCAAATTAGATTTATGATATTCAATTTAACTTATTGTTATTTCATCATTATCGTTATCATTGAAACAAGCTCAAAGATATGAGCGAACCTCACGAATGAAGTACCTCTTTCCCTCTTACAAATACAAACGGCTAAACCTTGTTCATAAAGGTTTAGCCGTCTTTTTATAGAGCTAATAATAGAGCAGTTATTTGTTTTCACCCTCATCAGAGGAAGACCATTCCAAATAAATATATGTCGAAAGGGTATCCGTTACAGGCATATATTGCTCAGTTGGATAAGACAACTGCAAATTTTTCGCTTCGGTTTCATAGCCCCATAATACCAGCTGCTCAATCATCCAGTTTCGCCATTCTATACACTGAAACATGTAATATTGCTGAGCATCACGAACAAATCCAATTCTCGATTCCAAAGAAGCTGCCTCGACAAATTTCTGTGCCTCAGCTAGTTCATTTGAAGCCGAATTTCCGCCATCAGACTGCCAATGTAAACGTGTATGCGAGTTCTCGCCTACTCCCTCGTTTTGTTTATCAATTGGAAGCACACCCAGCCCATTTACCGTTTCAAGAATCATTTTCGAACGTCTAAGTGCACGGATAGATTCTAGCTCTTTCCATAGTTGTGACCTTTCTATTTTCTTTAATTGGAAGTCAGCTCTAAAGCTATCTATTCTAGCTTTCCTCTCTTCGAAATACTCAGGAGGCAGCTTAAAATCTCCTTCATTGGGTTGTTGCTGTTCCTCTTCTTCTCTTTGTTGTACATACCGTATATAGTCCTCTTCGTCTTCGAAATGATTAATGAAAATCCCATCATCCGCACAATAAACCTCCAAAAATTGAGCTAAGTTATTACCTGCATAACGTATTTCTAAGCCAAAATCCATAGGTGAAACACAAATAATAGGTGCTTCATTTAAATCTTCTACCGCTCCGAACTCTGTTAAAAACGCATAATGAATACCATCCACTCTAATCGTCGCAAATGGAATAGAATCAATCGGCGTGCTCATATAACGACGGTCATCATCTTTAAGAATAAATAGTCCTATATCTTCACTATCCTGGCTTCGTTCTTGGCGCTCTATCATTTTCAGAATCGTATCAGGGATTTCATACTTTCCATACAAATCACGCATAGAACTAGGAATGTTCATATCTTTTCTCCTCTCAAAATAAAAAGTTATACCTAATAAAAAGAGCTTATTTTCTCATCAACGAATTGGGATTAACCCCTCTACGCTGATGGAAAATAAGCTCAATTAAATTCTGTTTCTTCCTTTATATATAGCAAGATGTATAGACCCTCTTAAAAGCCGCACATACTTGCCAATATTGCTATTATTACGCCTGAACTGCAGCGCCCTCTAAGGCATTAGCAATCAAGTCGCCCATCTCGTTTGTGCTTAGTGCTTGAGCACGATCCACAGCAATATCGCCTGTGCGGTGGCCAGCATCCAACACCTGCTTCACAGCACGCTCAATCGCGTCCGCAGCTTCACCATAGCCGAATGTCAAACGGTACATAAGCGCGACTGAAAGGATCGTCGCGATTGGGTTCGCCACTCCTTGACCCGCAATGTCCGGAGCTGAACCGTGTACAGGCTCATACAAACCGAAGCTGCCTTCGCCAAGCGATGCGGAAGAAAGCATGCCGATCGAACCTGTAAGCATTGCTGCTTCGTCACTTAAAATATCACCGAACATATTTTCCGTTACGATAACGTCGAAGCTGGATGGACGGCGCAGCAACTGCATCGCGCAGTTATCAACGAGTACATGTTCCACTTCTACATCTGGATAGTCTGGTGCAATTCGATTCACCGTTTCACGCCATAAACGGGATGTCTCCAACACGTTTGCTTTATCGACAGAAGCAAGCTTCTTGCGGCGCTTCTGAGCTACTTCGAATGCTTGGCGTACAATACGTTCTACTTCTGTTACGTTGTAGACACATGTATCAACCGCCTCTTCACCGTGAGCACCTTCGCGACGGAACTTCTCACCGAAGTAGATGCCGCCTGTCAATTCACGTACAACGATAAGGTCAGTACCTTCCAACACTTCTGGCTTGAGCGTAGAAGCATCTTTCAAGCAATCAAATACAACAGCCGGACGCAAGTTTGAGAATAGTCCCAATTCTTTGCGAATACCGAGCAAACCTGTCTCTGGACGAAGCTCTTTCGAGTTGTTGTCCCATTTCGGTCCACCAACTGCACCCAAGAGCACTGCATCCGCACGTTTACAAATATCAAGTGTCTCCTGCGGAAGCGGCGTTCCTTTCTCATCAATGGCAATACCACCGAACAGACCGTGCTCGAATTCAAATTTCAAGCCGAACAATTCCTCCGTACGTTTCATAACCTTGATCGCTTCAGTTACTACTTCTGGGCCAATACCGTCCCCTGCAATAACTGCAATGTTTTTAACCTCTGTCATATCCGTTCGCTCCTTCTCTCCGTATGTATGTAAATAAAACACTCCTACTCCTGCAACCCATACCTTATTATTCCTTACATTTTATCGCACACCGCCTCAGATGACTAAGATATAAAATCTATTATCTTAATAGGCTGTATCTATAAAGGTGAGAAAAAAGTCTGTTTTCCCTTGGGCATATGTACAAAAAGCTATTATTTTTCAGTAGAATTCATGTTCGGTAAGCATGATAAAAGCCCGCTCTCCAGTGAATGGACAGCGGGCTTTCCTTTGATCCTATTTTATACAAGGCCAATCTTATCGCGACGGTTGCCGCTGTTTAACTGACGCTTCTCGATCAGACGATTGAGCGCATCGACATATGCGCGCGCACTCGCTTCAAGAATATCTGTGCTTACGCCACGGCCCTGAACAGCTACTTCGTCTTGATTCATAACGACATGAACCTCACCCTGCGCATCTTTACCATGCGTAACAGACTTAATGGAATAGTCGGACAACACAACCTCTTCCCCAGTAGCCTTATCAATCGCATTGTAAATGGCATCAACGGAACCGTTTCCTTCTGCTTCTTGTTCCAGCACATCGCCTTCATGTGTGACGATGCGGACTTTAGCAGTTGGAGTTGCTTCATTGCCATAGGTGACATAGATCGTTTGCAGCGAGAAGATTTCCAGCGTATCGACGATTTTCTCTTCGATAAAGGCACGAATGTCCTCGTCAGATACTTCTTTCTTCTTATCTGCCAGATCTTTAAATTTCGAAAATGCGATATTGAGCTGATCATCACTCAACTCATAGCCAAGATCGATAAGCTTCTCACGGAACGCATGACGTCCTGAATGCTTGCCGAGCACAAGCTTGCTCTCCTTAAGGCCAATTGTCTCAGGAGACATAATCTCATACGTCGTCTTCTCTTTCAGCATGCCATCCTGATGAATACCAGATTCATGAGCAAACGCATTTGCACCAACGATTGCTTTGTTGCCTGGCACGACCATGCCCGTCAATTTGCTAACTAAGCGGCTAGAACGAGCAATCTCCGATAATACCATCGTTGACTTTGCTTGGAAGAAGTCCTGACGTGTTTCCAACGCCATCGCTACTTCCTCTAGCGCCGTATTGCCCGCGCGTTCACCAATACCATTAATCGTTCCCTCAACCTGATCCGCACCATTCAATACGGCAGCCAATGCGTTCGCAGTCGCCATCCCTAAGTCATCATGGCAATGAGCACTCAACTGAATTTTTTCGATACCAGGTACTTGTTCCTTAAGTGTCTTAAAGATGTTACCGAATTCCGCAGGATATAAATATCCGACGGTGTCCGGAATATTAACGACTGTTGCACCTGCCTTAATCGCCATCTCCGTTACTTGGCAAAGGAAGTCCAACTCTGTCCGTCCTGCATCCTCAGGAGAAAATTGAATTTTGGTGAAATACTTGCCTGCATACTTAATGGCTGCTTCTGCCGCCTCCAACATTTGCTCCTTCGTCATGCGCAGCTTGTGCTGACGATGAATCGGAGATGATGCTAGGAAAAGATGAAGGCAAGGATCTTGCGCGTCTTTCAGCGCTTCATAGGCCGCATCAATATCTTGAACGCGGGAGCGAGCTAATGCAACCACAGTCGCATTTTTCACTGCTTTTGCAACTGCATTTACAGCTGCCAAGTCACCTGGCGATGCTGCCGGGAATCCCGCTTCCATACGGTCAATGCCAAGGCGCTCCAACTGATGCGCAATTTCTAATTTCTCTTTCGTATTCAAATTGACGCCTGGAGATTGCTCACCGTCACGCAACGTTGTATCAAACAAATATATTTTACGCATAACTCCGCACCTCCTCGTTGCTAATAAAAACGCCCACCCGCCTAGTGACGGGCGGACGCATTGCGTAATCGCCTTACTTATTCACATGCACATGCATACACGTTACATGAACGACTGCTAATTGAATGAATATACTACATATAATGCCGATGCTTATTTTTTAATCCAGTGCATCATTTCACGCAACTGACCACCAACAACTTCGATTGGATGGTTCGCTTCATTGCGGCGAGTTGCTGTCAAGAATGCACGGTTTGCTTGGTTCTCCAAGATGAAGTCGCGAGCGAACTTACCTTGTTGAATATCAGCTAATACTTCTTTCATTGCTTTCTTCGTTTCTTCTGTTACGATGCGAGGACCTGTTACATAGTCGCCATACTCCGCTGTGTTACTGATAGAGTCGCGCATTGTAGCCAATCCGCCTTCGTATACAAGGTCAACGATAAGCTTCAGCTCGTGTAAACACTCGAAGTAAGCCATTTCAGGAGAATATCCTGCTTCTGTCAATGTTTCGAAACCAGCTTTGATAAGCGCACTTACACCGCCGCACAATACAGCTTGCTCACCGAACAAATCTGTTTCTGTTTCTTCTTTGAAGGATGTTTCAATAACGCCAGCGCGTGTACAGCCGATACCTTTTGCATAAGCCAATCCGATTGCTTTCGCATTGCCTGTCGCATCTTGCTCGATCGCGATAAGTCCAGGAACACCGAATCCTTCTGTATATGTACGACGAACCAGGTGACCTGGAGATTTCGGCGCAACAAGAAGAACATCGTTGTCTTTAGGCGCTACGATTTGACCGTAGTGCACGTTGAAGCCGTGGGAGAACATAAGAGCAGCGCCCTTTTTGAGGTTAGGAGCGATATCATTGTTATAAACGCTTGCTTGAGTTTCATCCGGCATCAAAATTTGTACTACATCTGCACGGCTAGTAGCGTCAGCAACGGACAATACTTCGAATCCATCTTGACGTGCTTTGTCAGCTGACTTACCTTCACGAAGACCTATAACAACGTCCAAACCGCTGTCACGCAAGTTTTGTGCTTGAGCATGCCCTTGAGAGCCGTAGCCAATTACAGCGATTGTCTTACCATTAAGTACTGCGAAATCTGCGTCTTTTTCATAATACATCGTAACTGCCATTGTTATGATTCCTCCTCAAATTTGTTCCCATTTTGTTTATATACGTAAGGTATATATGATGTTTAGCCCTCGGATGATAAAGGGTATTTCAAAGGATAATTAGGTCTCATCCTCTGAAATACCCCTTCATCCGAAAGGGTTCTTACAACATGCTTGTTCGTGCACAATCAAATTCCATAATGTGGTTCACTGCTTAAAGCTAGCATCGTTTGCTTAACGAATCGCACCATCTGTAATCGATCCGCGAATCATCGCCGTTACGCCCGTGCGGCTAATCTCGCGAATGCCATAAGGCTCCATCAGTTCAATCATCGCTTCAATTTTCGAAGACTCTCCCAACACTTGAACGACAAGTGTGCTCGGGCCAATATCAATAATAGAAGCGCGGAAGGTCTCAACCACTCCAAGAATTTCTGGTCGCATGTTAGGCTCAGCCTTTACCTTAATCAAGGCAAGTTCACGTGCAACCATCTCTTGTGAGCTGAGATTAAGAACCTTGATAACATCAATAATCTTATATAATTGCTTCTCTACTTGCTCAAGCATTTGTTCATCCGCTGTAGTGACGATAACCATTCTTGATAATCCAGGTTCTTCGGAAGCACCTACTGTAATACTCTCGATATTGAAGCCGCGACGTCCGAACAATCCTGAGACGCGTTGCAGCACGCCTGGTTGATCGTTTACGATGACAGCTATCGTATGTCTAGTCATTGTAATCGTGCTCATTCGCCATCCCCCATTATCATTTGATCGATCGTAGATCCCTGCGTAACCATCGGATATACATTTTCGTGTTTGCGAACAACGAACTCAACTACCGCAGGTCCCGGTGTATTCAAAGCTTGCTCCCAAGCCATCTTCGCTTCTTCCTTATTCGTTGCACGGAAGCCTGGAACGCCATATGCTTCTGACAATTTCACGAAGTCCGGACTGCCAGCCAAGTCAATATGGCTGTAACGCTCTTCATAAATGATTTCTTGCCATTGGCGAACCATGCCGAGCACCTGGTTGTTGATGATGACAACCTTGACCGGAATATTGTTAATCGCACAAATCGCAAGCTCCTGCGCACACATTTGCATGCCGCCATCGCCATTGATGGAAACGACTGTACGATCTGGATGCGCCATTTGCGCACCGATTGCTGATGGGAATCCGAAGCCCATCGTTCCAAGTCCGCCAGATGTAATCCAAGAACGCGGATTGTTAAAGCGATAATATTGCGCCGCCCACATCTGATGCTGACCTACGTCCGTTGTAACGATGGCTTCACCCTTCGTCGTATCATGGATCATTTCGATAACCCATTGCGGCTTCAATTCCGTATCGCTATCTTCATAGCGTAATGGCTGGTCAATCTTCCAACCTAGCAATTGTGCTCTCCAAGCATCCGCTTTGTCTGCTCGTTTTACCGCTTCATTTGCCTGTGTTAGTGTCGTCTTAATGTCACCAACGATTGGGATATCCGTTGGAACATTCTTCCCGATCTCAGCTGGATCGATGTCAATGTGGACAATTTTCGCATGCGGTGCGAAGCCATCCAGCTTCATCGTTACTCGATCATCAAACCGTGCACCGATATTAATTAGCAAATCTGCCTGTTGAATGGCGTTATTTGCTGTGAATGTACCATGCATACCTGGCATTCCTAGCCACAAGTCATGTCCGCTTGGGAATCCGCCAAGTCCGAGCAATGTCGTCGTCACTGGAATTTGCGCAGTTGTAATGAATTGATACAGCTCTTCATGCGCACCAGAATGGATAACCCCTGCTCCTGCCAAGATGATCGGCCGCTCTGCTTCTTCAATCGCTTTAAGCATTTTATCAACTTGATACTTATTCGGCTTAACCGTCGGATGATAGCCGCGGATATCTATCGTTGTTGATGGTTGGAACAATGACTTAGCAGCCGAGACATCCTTCGGAATATCGATCAGAACCGGACCTTTTCGTCCTGTATTCGCGATATGGAATGCTTCATGAATAATACGCGGTAAGTCCTCTACATCACGAACGAGATAGCTGTGCTTTGTAATCGGCATCGTAATTCCGGTAATATCCGCTTCTTGGAACGCATCTGTTCCGATCAGCGACGTTGCAACGTTGCCCGTAATGACCACGAGAGGTACCGAGTCCATATATGCAGTCGCAATACCCGTTACAAGATTTGTTGCTCCAGGACCCGAAGTCGCGATACACACGCCAACGTTACCGCTTGCCCGTGCATACCCATCCGCTGCATGAATGGCGCCCTGCTCATGCCTTGTCAGCAAATGCTTGAAATCATCAAAGCCGTGCATCGCATCGTAAATATACAATACGGCTCCTCCCGGATAGCCGAAGACGCATTCCGCACCTTCTAACAACAAGCTTCGAAGTAAAATTTCTGAACCTGTAATTACTTCTGGCTTCATCCATTTCTGACGTAATTCTTCTTTAGACCGCATGGTTGCATGCTGAGCGCTCATCCGCCATCCCCCTCACCTAATCTGTAATTGAAATAAATCACTTAGACTTGAATATAACAAAAAAACCTTCCGCCCCAGGACACAGTTCATGTATCCATAGGGACGAAAGGTTAGCTTCCGTGGTACCACCCAGATTTGCTATATGTCTCACAACATACAGCCTCCATAAGTTTGCAACACATAGCTGCAAACTGTAACAGCGCCTAACGCGCGCCCGACGATTCTACCTAGTAGTTGACGGATATATCTTGGCCTTGCATGTGTCCTTGCATCCGTCTTCGTTCAGCAGAACAGCTCCGAGGTGAGCATCGATCATAAGGGGTTAAGGCGGCGGTTCCAGCATAGTCCGCACGCTCTCTGGTCATAAGAGCCCTTCGTCTTTAGTCCTCATCATAGCCATTGGTATGTTATGTCAGAGTGTATTCCAAATGTTAAGAAGTATTATATGCCTACACTTTGAGCGAGTCAATAGGACTATCAAAAAAAATACCAAAATGTTCTGGTGTCCATTCAAACGTGAAAAAGCAGGCATAGAATAAACGAAAACGTGCTGCCATACAGCTGCTATCAAGCTTGAAGTGGAGGAATGCACATGCTTCGATTACGTATACCTGAACAGGATGACGAAATAATTTGGTCTTTGGTAGAAGCCGAATTAATCCCCAAATCCAATCTAAACTGGGACATTCCTCAGCTTAAAAATGAGATGCCAAAACGCCTGTCCAAAGGCTTCACTTATGTCAAAGTGGACCTTGTAAATCAACCCATCGCTTTTATCCACGCTGTCGTAATCGAGCGGATTTTATTCATCGATATGCTTGCCGTTCATTCCTACCTACAACGAAGAGGAATAGGACAAATTCTACTTCAATCAGCTGAAAAACAAGCTATATTGCAATCATGCAGCTCGTCCAAGCTCGCCGTAGATGCTGGCAATGAACCAGCACGACGCTTCTATGAACGAGCAGGCTACAAAAGCAGACAGTATCTAGTAAACTTGCAATGCTGGGAAATGTTCAAACCATTTAGCCAGATAAGCGAATAACTCACGATTAATAAGCACTTTAAAATAAGACAGCCCGGAATGAAAGAATTCCGGACCGTAGCCGATACGTCACACGCATCCCTCATGCGCTGCTATCGATATTCACTCACTATCTCTTTCCTACTGCTAGTCTAGTTTTAGAAAAATGGTCTCGGTCCAAAGCAGCCGCCGCAACCACCGCCACCGAACGGACCAAAGCCAAATCCTCCGCCACATCCTAATGTCCCAATAGCGAGCAAGTCGAACAATATGAGAGGCAGCAAAAAGCATCTCGTTTTAGCTGACTTGCCGTCTATCGGTGTCAGGACGAGCTCGTTGCCGGAAATTCGAACAAGTTTCCCCGAAACTACTTTTCCGTCTTGACGCACAGCATAAATATGCTGTCCTATCAATTTCTCGGCCTGAGATTTGGTAACATGCTGCAAGGAAATCCCTCCTTCAGTCAACTTTCTCTACAGCATATGATAGCTTCACCAACCTGCTTGTATCGTTACCCTACTAACTTGCAAATTGTACGAATTCCTCATAGATTGCGAGACTTTCACCTACCAGTAATTTATAAATCTTCTGAAAATCAAAAGATTACCATGGCAATACGGGTATGCCCCTTATAAAGCAAATAGCCGCTAACTACCATCTTGCACCACGTGCTGATCCAATGATATAGTAACCCGCATATAGAGCATTTGAATAAGACGGGAGATCATATCATGAGCTATAAAATTGTGTTTTTCGATATCGATGGAACACTCGTAAATGATGAAAAAGAGATTCCGCAAGACGCAATCGAAGCAATAGCAGAGCTGCAAAACAAAGGTGTAGAAGCAGTCATCGCAACAGGGCGCGCACCATATTTCATAAAATCATTGGCAGAGCAGCTAGGCATTGACTCCTTCGTCTGTTTAAATGGCGGCTATGTTGTCTACCAAGAAAAAACGATATTTAAACGCTCGATACCTCGTGAAGATGTGGAGGCGCTAGTGAACCACGCAACCCTCCATCAGCATGCGCTCGTGTTTGAAGGAGAGTCCGCTTTCTATTCTAGCATTGTGGATCATCCCTTTATGTTAGATGCTGTCCAATCTTTAAAAGTTGAACTGCCTGGCCATAATCCAGAATACTGGCGCAACGAAAATATTTATCAAATGTTTTTACATTGTACGGTGGAAGACGAGCAGCTATATAGTGAAGTTGTACCTGGATTACGCTACATTCGATGGCACCAAACAGCCATGGATGTACTGCCGCATGATTCATCGAAGGCGGAAGGCATTCAGGCTATGCTTCGCCTGCTGCATATTTCTCCTGAAAAAGCGATTGCCTTTGGTGATGGACTCAATGATAAAGAAATGCTCAGCACAGTTGGACTTGGGATTGCGATGGGTAATTCTCACGAAGAACTTTTGCCATACGCTGATTACGTTACTTCACATGTGAATGAAGGCGGCATTCGCCGCGGATTGCAGTATGCTGGATTAATCGATTAATATGTACATAATCTACAATTGTTTTAAAATGGAAGCCCCACTTAACTTGACCCCATAAGAAAGGAGGATTAACCCGCATGTTTCAAACCCCTATCGGACGATTAAGAACGATTGGAATAGTGGAAGGAATATCCTATATTTTATTATTATTTATAGCCATGCCTCTTCGTACATACATGGATATGCCTGAAGCTGTTACCATTTCCGGAATGGCCCATGGAGTACTATTTTTACTGTATATCCTTGCTGTAGGTCATGTTTGGATCGTTCATCGTTGGCCTCTCACTCGCGTCATTATCGCGGTCCTTGTTTCATTTATTCCTTTCGGCAATTTTGTATTTGACCAATCATTGAAAAAAGAACAACAAGACAACCCAACAAAAACCGCTTAGGAATCATTCCTAGCGGTTTTATTTTTTTGAAAAATATTTTGCATTAATACTTCCGTTTTTTTAAATTTATTCTATTAATTTATATATAACCAAAGGGTCTTGATCGTCAATGTCCTTCGCGATGGTTCAGAGCAGCCATTCACCATACATACGGTTCCATTTAGAGAAAAGAAAGTAGCCTTGTAAGTAAATTCAAATACCAGCATCTATGTAGTGATTTCATTCTCATAGAAATGCTAAAACCGCTTCTAAAACCTTATCGGAGCGGTTTTCCTACTGCTATGCCGCATAAAATTTTACGTGTCTATCTGTTATTTTTTTCATCCTTACGGCAACCTATCAGAATTCCGCGACAGCTAAACGAATATGAGCAATATGATGGCGGTCATGCCAAATAAGTCTTTGGAGAGCGATGTCCAGTGTAATGGAATCTAACACTTGTGTGCGCAATTTTCTACGAAAATCATCTGGCTGGAGACTGTTAAGTAGGGTTAAAAATCTTCGGTGAAGCGTTTCAATGAGCAGCAAAGAATCTTCAACAGGCAAATGGTTATACTCATCAAGCGCGGCCCATGCATCCTGATCGTACGAGCTGGCGATAGGCTCTTCTTCGGTTAATGCTCGCTTAAATCGTAAATAGGCGTTTACGTTATTATCCGCTACATGATGCACAATCTGTTGAATCGTCCAGCCGCCAGGACGGTAGGAGCACTGAAGTTGTTCAGAAGTTAAATCCTTTACTATATTTCGCAGCTCTATAATTATTTCTGGGACCTGACTAATAAAATAGTTTCGTTCCACCAAGGTAGGATTCATTATCGGTTCAAATGGAATGCCCGAGAATGTATTAATCTCCATAGCCTCATTACCCCTCTCATGGAATCTTCAAATTGAGCTATTGCCTATTCCCTACTTCACTATTTCTGCAACTAACTTTCCAGATCAGCCGCCTCTTACTCGCGCACAAATCCACGTGCAATCGAATCATTGACTAGCTGTTCGGTGTATGCCCACAACGATTTGGAGCCATTGGCAATTTCACGATTCCGCTTCAAAATTTGCTCGCTTGTAATATGGTAGGTTAGCCATGTATCGCCTTCATTCTGGTAGTTGTTCAAGATAGGATGCAAGCGATCTAGTGAAGAGGCAAATTGCGCTTCCTTACTCTCTTTGCGTTCGAATTCAAGCCATAGATTCATTAATTCCTCCCCCTGCTCTATTGGCAAAAGGCCAAAAATACGCTGCGCCGCTTGCATTTCTCGTTCATGCTTGTCCTCATTTCCAGCCGTGTCGTACGCAAATGTGTCTCCAGCATCAATCTCGACTAGATCATGAATAAGCAGCATTTTCACTACTTTAAACAAATCGACTTCTTCATTTGCATGACCGCTAAAAATTAGTGCCATTACAGCTAAATGCCAGGAATGCTCCGCATCATTTTCTAGTCTTGTATCGCTAACAATTTTTGTTTTTCTTTGAATCGTCTTGAGCTTGTCTATCTCCATTAAGAACTGAAGTTGTTTCTGCAAAATAGTTTCCATGTGATTGGCCCCTCGTTTTTATTATATATCCAATTACTTCCTATCTTCTATGGTTTTCATAGTAATAATACATTGGAAAAATGACTAGGACATATGTCTTCAAACTGTAAATAGGCATAGGCTGCCTGCACTCAAAGAACAAAGCCTCCGTGGACATAAAAAGTACACATCGGTACTCAATAATGGAATTCAAGGGGCTGAACAACTGCTTCTTAACAGCACTGAGCCCTTCTTACTAAAATCACCCACGAGGTGATTAAATTACATGATTAGATAGGAGTGGAGATCTATGAACCAAGTAGTAACCGCCGAGCAGTATGCAAAAGCAAAAGAATGGAGCCAAGATTGGCAAGCTGATGTGGACAATGCACGAGTCGTACCACACTGGATTGGTCAATCGTCAACATTCTGGTATCAACGCGATATCCGGGTAGGCGCACAAAAAGGAAGCGAGTTCGTAATTGTAAATCCTATTTCTAATTCGGTAGATCTCGCCTTTGATCACAATCGCTTGGCAGCGGCCTTAAGCTCAGTTCTGCAAGAAGAAGTTAATCCGCACCAGTTGCCGATTCAAAAGCTAATGATCAACGAGCATGATCCTATTATTTATTTTGTTGCAAAAGACAAATATTGGTCTTATGATCAGACACAGAACGAATGCCATGAAGCAGAACCCGCGCCACACACTAAGCCAAATGAATTATTGTCTCCGGATGGGCAATGGGCAGCCTATATAGATACTTACAATCTGTATGTTCGTCATCTAGAAACAGAAGAAGTTCGGCAGCTAACCTATGATGGAGAACGTTACTATGGATACGCCACTGAGGGATCGGCCATGAATGAGACTACGCAACAAATTTTTGGAGCTCCCGTTCGTCCAAGTGTAGTATGGTCTCCTGATTCAAAGAAGTTGATTACGCATCGTCTCGATGAGCGAAATATTAACGAGCTGCATATCGTTCAACATGTTCCTCTGGATTCGAAAGAAGTTCGACCTTCCTTGTACACTTCACGCTACGCGATGGTCGGTGATGAGCACGTCCCAATGATGGAAGTGTATATTGCTGATATCGATAATCAGGAATCGATACGAGTAGAAGCCGATCCTGTTGTGGCTACTAGTCCTACTGCTTTCGCATCTATTGTGCCGTTATCTGGATGGTCGGCAGACAGTAATCAGGCCTACTACAAACTTGTAGCCAGAGACTTCAAATCGGCACAGCTTATCCTCGTTCAAGCTAATACCGGTGAAGCGAGAGTCATTGTAGAAGAAACAAGCGAAACCTTTATTTTCTCTCATTTATATCACAACGGAAACTTCTCCTTATACTTTGGTTATCTAGAGATCAATTCATCATTAAATCCTAATTTCCAACTACTGCAAGACAATTCGCTCATTTGGCTGTCTGAACGAGATGGTTACGGCCATCTGTATGTGATCGACTCCTGTACAGGGCAAACACGAAGAGCCCTAACAGCCGGCAACTGGAACGTACGACGACTCATTGCCGTTGACGAAGAACATGGCTGGGTATATTTCACGGCAAGTGGACGGGAAGCTGGAAGTGACCCATATTACCAGCACCTATACCGAGTTCAACTAGACGGATCATCCCTGACTCTTCTTACACCTGAAGACGCCAATCATAGTGTGCTGCTCTCTCCTGACTTCACTTATTTTATAAACACGTATTCTCGTGTGGATCTTGCCCCTGTCTCTGTACTGCGCAGTGTAGACGGAGATTGCACCCGCGAGCTGGAGTGTGCCAACATACAGCCATTGTTGGATAAAGGCTATCAACTGCCAGAACGTTTCACCGTTAAGGCCGCAGATGGTGTCACTGATGTATACGGCATTATCATTAAACCCGCTAATCTCGATCTAGCACAAATGTATCCTGTTATCGATCATTACTATGCTGGATCTCAAGTCATTCAAACACCGAAGTCGTTCAACTTAACGGCCTTAGAAACTGGCGGAGCGCAGGCACTCGCTCAACTAGGTTTTGCCACCATCATCATGGATGGCAAGGGGACCCCTTTCCGTTCACGTGAATTTATCGATGTAGCAGCAGGAAATATGGGCGATGGCGCTGGACTCAACGACCATGTAGCAGCCCTTCCTCAATTAGCGGAAATGTACCCTTTCCTAGATATCGAACGTGTAGGAATCTGGGGCAGTTCTGGTGGTGGTTATGGCGCGGCACGTGCTATTTTAAAATATCCTGATACGTACAAAGCTGCCGTTGCCTCGGCAGGAAACCACGACCAACTGATGTACATCAATATGTGGGGAGAACATTATCAAGGGTTGCTTGATCCACGGTATCCGAATCGCTATGCGAACCAAGCAAATGCGGATTTGGCTGCGAATTTGAAAGGCAAGCTGCTGCTCGCACATGGCGATATCGACGATAATGTCCATGTCGGCCAAACGTTACGATTAGCAGATGCGCTGATTAAGGCGGATAAAGATTTCGATCTACTTATTATGACTAATGTCGGGCACGGCGTTGCTGAAGAACCGTATTTTATCCGTAGAAAATGGGACTACTTCATAAGACACTTGCTAGGGGTAGAACCACCTCGACTTCCTGCACATTTACCTGCCAATGAAGGGCAATTTGCTGTAGTAAAGTCTAATGTATTGGAAGCAAGTATTTGAGTATTTGCTCACACAAACCTAGTGTTGAAATGGAGAGTTGCATATGGAAGTAAAGCTTATCGGGAAACGTAAATTTTTAGTGACGGTTATGCTTTGTTCATTGTTTATCGGGAATAGCGTACTAAATGCATTTGGAAGCAGCCCTTCCCAGCAAGAGCAACAATCAGCAGTTGCTGCCCAACAATCTAAGGCTCCGACGACTTCGTCTAAGCAGACAGCTGTAACATTCCCTGCCCTTAAAGGCCCATATAAAGTGGGAACGGAGCGGTTTCATTGGATCGATAAATCCCGCCCTGAAACATTCACAGCAGATAAAACGGATCATCGTGAGCTGATGATTCAAGTCTGGTATCCTACTAACGCATCAAGTGCCTCACATAAGCTCGAACCCTATGCAACTAATCCAACAGCACTGGCGAAATTTTATGAAGACTATACGAAAATACCCGCTGCTCAATTTTTATCTTTACTCACTACTACCACTCATTCCTTGATCAAAGCACCTATCGCTGAAGCGAAGCAAAAACATCCTGTGCTCGTCTTATCGCACGGCTTCGGGATGCTTAATGATACGTATCGATTTATTGCAGAGCCACTAGCAAGCCAAGGCTACATCGTTGTAAGTGTGCAGCATACGTATAATTCATTAATAACCACATTTCCTAATGGAAAAGTTGCAACTTTCAACGGATCTAATAGCGACAGTACCTCTCACATGGATCGATTGATAACGAAAGTATGGGTGAAAGATGTTCAATTTGTATTGGATCGTCTAGAACAACTTGCAGAGAAGAAGAGCTATCACATATGGAAGCAGGCCGATCTGAGTAGAGTTGGAATGCTCGGTCATTCCTTTGGCGGTGCTACAGCTGCTCAAGTAATGCTGCAAGATGATCGTGTAAAGGCAGGTATCAACATGGACGGCGGCTTCTTTGGCAAGGTGATTCCTGAAACGGGAATTCCAGGCCCATTCATGCTGATGAGCGCTGGCTACGATGGATTAAAAAGTTTAGAGAGTATCGATCCAAAGCAAGCCGCAGCAGCACAAGGGGTAGATGAAAAGAAATTGACAGAAATGTTGAAACATGTGATCGCACGCTATAAGCAGGCAGTACGCTTTAGTTATTCCGTATCCTTCCGTCATGCAGACCATGGAACATTTTCGGACACCCCGTTAATTTCCTTTCCATCTGTATCGAACGATGCTGCCAGATTACAGACCGTGTATCGTACTCACAGCAATATTAATGCATATACATTGGATTTCTTCGACCATTTCCTAAAAGAAAAGCCAACGAAACTGCTGGATGGAAAGAACAAAATTGAAGATGTTAAGGTAGACATCGGAGAACACGTAAAAACGAAAATAGAAACATCCAAGTAAAATTCATTCAAATTGGAACCTTCTCGGTAATTAACGGGGAGGTTCTTTTTATGTTCATAAAAAGTACACAGCGTTGCGCGATAATAAGAAGTAAGAGGACAACCCTCAAAGCATATGGCATCCATTAGCATCAACCTCTTCACATCTAGATCAGTCAAAATGTTCCATTGTACATTCTATTATTAAAAGGAGGAACGATATGAAGTCCCAGATGACGATGGAAAGGAAAAGCAAATTGCTGCTGCTCACCCTTCTTTGTTCCTTGTTTGCCTTCAACAGTGCAAGCCAAGCACTTGGAAATGATGGATCACTGCAATCGGAAGCTGCAGCTGAAGCCTCAGCATCCATCACTGCTGCAACAGCAGTTGACACGACGACAGCAACATCCAAACCTACGTCCCATTCGACAGCTACGCCTGCAACTGTTCAGTTCCCTTCGCTTACAGGGCCATATCAAGTGGGCACCGAGACATTCCATTGGATTGATAAATCTCGTCCAGAAAGATTTACAGCTAATAAAAACGACCATCGCGAACTCATGATCCAAGTCTGGTACCCGACGAAAGCAACAAGTGCCATTTACAAACGGCAACCATTCTCAGACGATCCAAAAGCACATGCTAGAGCGTTCGAAAGCTATGCGCAAGTTCCAGCGAGTACATCTATGCCCTTGTTTCTATCAACCACTCATTCTCTGATTAAAGCTCCTATAGCACAGAATAAACAAAAATATCCGGTGCTTATTTTTTCACACGGATTCGGCGCTCGCAATGATTCCTATCGATTTCTCACAGAGCAGCTCGCAAGCCAAGGTTATATCATCGTAAGTGTACAACATACGTACAATTCATTCCTTACTCAATTCCCAACAGGGAAAGTCGCACCATTCGTAGGCAATGAAATAGATAACTACGCCTACATGGACCGATTAATTGCGAACGTATGGGTCAAAGATATTCAATTCGTGCTGGATCGTCTAGATGAGCTAGGACAGAAAAATAAAGATGCTATCTGGAAGCAGCTCGATCTTAAGCGAATTGGGATGCTTGGTCATTCGTTCGGTGGTGCGACTTCTGCTCAAGTGATGCTGGCAGACAAACGCGTCAAAGCAGGAGTTAATATGGACGGAAGCTTTTATGGAAAAGTCATTCCTGATACGGGTATACCAGGACCCTTTTTGTTTATAGGGGCTGGTGATGCAGATGGATTGCAAAATATGGAGAACATCGACCCTAAAGAGCTTGCAGCCGAACATGGAACAAGCGTTGAAGAAGTAAAAGAACTGCTGAACTATTCGAGCAAACGTTATAAACAGGCGCTGCGTCATAGTTATTCCTTATCTTTCAAACATGCGAATCATGAAACATTTTGTGATTTTCCAATCCTTATGGAGCAGTTCGGGCAAATTGAGGCCTCTAACCTAAATTCCGTATCACGCCACCATCGTATTATTAATGAATATACATTGGACTTCTTTAATCATGTTCTGAAAGGCAAACGTACCACGCTGCTGAGCGAAAATAAAAATAAGTATGAGGATATCACATTAACAATCGGGGAGGGTTTGAAAGAGAAATAAGAAACTAGCCGACCACATTATCTTCATCTGTCATTCTATTTTGGACAATTGTAGAAACATACTTTAATGTATAAATTTAAAGTAAAAATTTAGGAGGTTATATAATGAAAAATAAAAATCGATTAAAAACTGGAATACTCTCTATTCTCGCTCTCTTCCTACTAGTAACATCGAGCCCTGCTGCCCATGCTCATGGATATCCTGAACCTACTTATCCCGAACCAGGTTGGATCAGATACGATGATGTTTACGGTGAGATTTATTATTTTGGAGATGGATATCACAGAACCACTCACGCCCGAAATTACATGGGCGGTGTATCGACTGTAGATGATACACAAGGAAAAGGGTTCCGCTTTAATTTTACCGGTTCCAAGATTCGTCTCATAACGTCAATGTCTCCTGAGCATGCCAAAGATCTTACCCTCATCCTAGATGGAGTGGAATATCCTTATTCGCAATTCGCTCAAATAAATAGCTGGCAACAGCATTCGTTTGTCAAAACCGATCTATCTAACGGCGAGCATTCATTGCTCGTAATCGGAAAATCAGCTGGTAGATTAGCCTTAGATGCGGTCGATCTTGATGAAAATGCAAAACTGTATTACTATGATGGTTTTCATCCGCTAGTCATTCCAGGCGATTCGCAAGTAACGTTAAGCTGGTACCCAATCCCCCGCGCCGTATCCTATACGATCGAGCGAACGAATACCTACACTGGACAAGTTACTACCGTAAGCAGTGCTGTATATGGAACTCAATTTGTGGATACAGGTTTGGAGAACGATCTCCAATACAAATATCGACTTTACGCAAAAGTCGATAACCATAGAGTCATAATATTCTCCAAGCTGTACTCTGCCATCCCAAGAAAACCACTCCCTTCTTTACTCCCGAATTAATTGTACGAAATACAAATAACCCATAATTTAACAGTCTGTTGATGCGTTCATATATGTATCGCTATTATCTATGAATATAAATAAGCCGCTGTATAAAATGGTTCGGAATGACCATTCGACAGCGGCTTTACTATTTTAAATGTATACCTTATCAAGAAACAGAACAACCAGCTCTAAAAGTTAACGTTCAGAGATACTGTTAAAACGGCCCTGCTCCCACTGCTGCAATTCCGTTAAATGTAGCTGGTCCAATTAGTGTGTTTCCTGATGCTGCGGAAGAAGAAATAAACAATGTATATCTAATTTGACTCGCATTCACATCGGTCGCAGGAGGGAAATCAGTTGCTGTAATGCTAATGGGAAGATCATTAGAAAAAACAGTAAGAAACGATTCTGTATATATAAGTGTGCCTGAGCCAAATGTTTCAGTGCCATTCCGTTCGATACTAACTAGGATATTTGGTTCTTCAGCAGAACCAAGTGACACCCCCACCGTTCCTGATAACCATACCCTTACATCTCCGGCTTGTGCTGTTCCAGCGATCGCTGTTGTAATTAGTCCAACATCTCCGATAAGTATGGGGGTATCTTCTATTGGTAATATACCTGTATCCGTATTACTTAACTGTGAAAGTCGCATATCTAACACTTTAAAAGCCATAGCAATCCCTCCTTTATTAGTAACCATCCTATTAATAAAAGAGAGATAAAGTGATAGATCGTTAGCTTATATACAAGTCCATTTTAAAAAAGGGCAAAGATCAACTGCTCGTAACCATACTAGTTTCAGCAATATAGCCTGTGTCTCTATGTACTCATTACTCGTTCCACATAGTACTTCTCAATACTGTTAATCGCTGCTTGATGCTCTTTATCCCACACCAAGCTTATTTCAAAAGTACCCAGTTGAAAAAACAAGGGAAAACGACTTCGAAACCAATCTTGCATCGGCAGCTCAAGTGCCTTATCCTTTTCAATCCATAGCAGTTCACCTTCTGGCGGATGCTCTAATAACTCTCCTTCAAAGGAAGTAGCTAAATAGTTGAACACCATTGATCGCAATCCTGTCTCAGGCTCACAATATTCTGCTAATCCTTTGTAAATGATGTCCGTTACAATTAGCCCCGTTTCTTCTCTTACTTCCCGTATTGCACCATCTACGATGCTCTCCGGATAGTCAACCTTGCCGCCAGGAGCTATATATCCTGGAAACCCACGTTTCGTTGGGCGGTTTATTAAAAGAACTTTATCGTCTTTCTCGATCATACACATCGTGTACAGTTCATGATTTACCTTCATGCACGAATCTCCTCTATAATCTTATCCACTCATCCTCATAATCCTCTACGATTCCACGCTCGTCCACTTTTAAAATAGCTGTATATCCACTTTCGATAGAGCGATATCGATACGTTGCATGATTTATTCTAGTATATTCTTGTTTCAATGGTTGAACATCAAATTCAGGAAAGCGAACCCAAGCTGTAATAACCTCAGCCGACTCACCAACTGCTAATTGTAAGCGCCGAATTGGTAGTATATTGGTAGATGGAGTTATACCAATATCAATATCTTTAGCATCAGATACCCCTTCCATGACTTGCCCATCCCTTGTCCAACAACCATTCCCATCACGTGAAATTATCACTGTATTGCTCATGGACTCGTTCCGGTAATACAAATGCACTTCTTCGGTACTTCCCGTTTGATCACAATTCACAGTGTACTCTACAAAATACCGTTCTCCTTCGTGCACACGAATCACTTTCCCTGTAATTTCAATCGATGACTCCAGTTCTAAACTGCAATATTCCATACCATTATCCAGCAATTGATTCCATACTGCGATATGCTTCATAGCTGTCAGCTCCTGTTCATTTCATTCCTTAAGTAGACGTCTATTGGTTCATGCACGATTAGTAGAATTTACTACTGCCTTTGCTCAGGCTTAGGTAGCTGCTATCTTCTCATTTTTGTCTATTGATTGATTTTGGACAAATCTGCATTTAAAATTAACCCTTTAACGATGGACAAGGGGCTATTACGACAATTGTGCAGTTATTTTCGCTCAATTTTCCGTTTTAGGCCTATTTCTCCTAAAAAGCCTGCACTTTTGTCGCAAATGTTCTAAATCATGCATGTTCCAGCAAAAATAACTGCACTTTTGCGCATATCCAAATTACAGGGTTGGAGAAACCTCCACCGCCCATTGCAATAATTTGCTTCATCTTATTCCTCACCTAGTCGATATGGAATTTTGCCTTCTTGCTGTTTGCTCTTATTTGTTATCTATCAAGTTAGCAGTAATCTTTCATACCGCACTCAAATGCTTCTGGATCATTGTTATCCACCCCATGCAGGGCTTCCTGCAAAGCAAATGTACTGCGATAAAAACGAACACGCTCTGAAATATCCTCGCCGTCTGGATACAACCGAATGCATTCCTCATAGAACTCTTCTCCGTAGCCAGCAAGGATACCAGCTAAGTCATAGGCAGGATCACCTAATCCAGAACCGCCGAAGTCGATAATTCCCGATATCGCACACGCATCTGCATCCCATAAAATATTGCCTGTACCAAAATCCCCATGAATAAGCGTTTGCTTAACGGCATGATTTTTCTCGTTATCTAAGAAGACTCTGAAGTTGTGAGTAACCTTCTCTTTCGCATCATTCCTCATATAGGAGAATAATTTTTTCTCAATACTTTCATATAATTGTTCGACCATTTCAAGTATTGATTTTCTTTCTTGTTTAAAAATAGGTTCAATAAGCTCTCCTTTAGTTCCATGCAGCTCTATAAGGAAGGTTACAAGTTGAGAGGCAATCCGATGCCGCGCTTCTTTATCTTGTACACGATCTAATTCTTCTTTCCAGAAAGGTGCTCCAGCAATAAGTCGGTATCCCGTAAATACTTGACCAGGAACCATCGAGTCAAAGGATACATACTTCGGTACAGGAATAGGGAGGGGAGTTTGGTGGCAAATAGCCTCTAGCAGTTCCGTCTCTCTTTTCAACTGTCGGATGCCTTCTTCATATTTAGGAAAGCGAAATACGAGTGAGTTGTTAATGATGACAACATCGTTGTTTTGCCCGATCGTATTCGGCTCAATATGCTCAATAACTAACTCAGGATACTTCTGTTCAATTAACTTCTTATATGAGGCAATCATCGGCATACTCCTTGTCCAACATGTATTTTCTTTCCGAATTTCCGAAAAAAATCTTGCCGAGATATCGATCCATTCTACTTCGTTCAACATTATTTTTTTCGTTTCGATAAAAGAACTTTTAATCTAGCAATAAATAACGACAATATTTTTTTAATCCTTATACTATCATAAAGAAAGGAGGTATATGGAAATTGTTAATATAAATTAATATCTTCAATGTAGAAAGGATGTTAGGTATATGGGTTTAGTCATTGAGGCCGATTCTGGTCATGTAGCAGAGCGTGTACTGCTTCCCGGCGACCCGCTAAGAGCCAAATATATTGCTGAGTCGTTTCTAGATGATGTCATTTGTTACAACGAAATACGCGGAATGCTTGGCTTTACAGGATTGTACAAAGGCCATCGAATCTCTGTGCAAGGCACTGGAATGGGCATCCCCTCTATCTCTGCTTATGCCTATGAGTTAATTCATGATTATCATGTCAAAAAGCTGATTCGCGTTGGCACCTGCGGCACGATTCAGCACGATATTAGTGTTAAAGATATTATAATCGCTATGTCCGCAAGCACCGACTCCAACTTCAACTATCCAACGTTTTCAAATTTCCACTTTTCCCCCACCGCCAATTTCAATCTGTTAAAAAGAGCTGTTGATATGAGTCTTGAGCACAATCTTTCCGTCAAAGTAGGGAGTGTGCTGACAACCGACCTGCTATACACAGGGAGTCCAGATACTAATAAACTATTCGCAGAGCACGGTGTATTAGCTGTAGAAATGGAGACGGCTGCCTTATATACGATTGCTGCAAAGTATGGTGTACAAGCGTTATCCGTATTGACCGTTAGTGACCATATTTTCAAAGATGAAGCGATTAGTCTGCTGGACAGGCAAAATTGCGTGGATAATATGATTAAACTCGCCTTGGATACCATAATCGAATCCTAATATTTTCAATTAAATAGGAGATATGTACGTATGGAAAAACCTTATGACTTAATCGTATGCGATCTTGATGGCACACTACTAAATAATAAGAAGCAGGTAAGCCCATATACGATACAGGTGCTAGAACAACTACGTCAGCACGTCCACATTGTCTTCGCTACAGCCCGCGCTCCAAGAGATATCCAGCATTTTATACAGACACTGTCCTTAGATACACCTAGTATTTGCTACAACGGAGCTATGGTGTTTTGCAATAAAAGCAGCACTCCTCTCGTTTCCTTTGATATCGCTAAAGAGACAGCTAATCAATTAATAACCGAGTTAAAAGACTTCAAAGATGTCAGCAATATTCTCGTAGAGAAAAACGATCAATTTTGGGTCGATTGCATTGACGATGATGTGACGAAATGGATTGAAATGGGCTGCGAACCGCATGCGATGGGCTATCCATCCGCCTTTTTTCAAGAATCCGTAGCGAAAATTATGGCAAGGGGGGAATGCTCCAGCATCATTCAACATGTACAAGAAAACTATACAGACCTCATCCACACCTTCTCAGATTCCAAAAAAGTTTGGGTCGAATTTTTGCATCAACAGGCAGGTAAAGAACGAGCATTGGACTGGTTAGCTGCACATTTAGGGATACCGATAGAGCGTACGATAGCGTTCGGTGATGCAGACAATGACATGCTGTTATTGAAACGAGCAGGCTTAGGTGTTGCGATGGGAAATGCCTCAAGTGATGTAAAAGAGATTGCGGATTATGTCACTGCTTCAAATGAGGAAGATGGTGTTGCTAAATTGCTTGATCAAATCTATCAATTAAATTAGGAGCTGATTATTTATGTATCAAACGGGCCGATTGCACACATGTGGGAAATCAAAGACGATTCATTACTCTGCTGAGAAGGATAACCAATTCGTCGTTTCCTTTTTAGACAGTGCCACCTCGTACACATATAAAAAAAATGCGTTGGTTCAAGGAACAGGCATTCAACGCTGCAGCATTTCTTCCTTTTTATTCAGATTACTAGAAAGCAAAGGGATTAGAACACACTATATAGATAACAATGATCACGGGCAAATGCTAGTTAAGCCCCTTGAGATGATTAAGCTTGAAGTCATTGCGCGCAACTTCGCTGCTGGTTCCATCGTAAGAAACTACCCCATTCAACATGGTCATCCTTTCAACCCTCCTATACTCAAGCTCGATATGAAATTCGGCAACGACCCCATGTTAAATTCAGACTATATACTAGCATTCAAAATTGCGACGGAAAAAGAAATCAAAGTGATTCGTGAACTGGCCTTTGAGGTCAACGCCATTTTAAGTTCCGTGTTCAAAGAAAGCGGCTTGCTGCTCGTAGATTTTAAATTCGAGGTAGGACGACTGGAAAATGGAGACATTATTGTAGGCGACGAAATTTCACCGGACGGAATGCGCCTATGGGATAGTGAAACATTAGAGTCGATTGATAAAGATGTGTTTCGATTTGGAACAGGAGATCTCTTTGAAAAATATCAAGAAGTATCTTCTAGACTAATGGAGGAATTGGTATGAGTATCGCTAGCTATATTCAGCATACCATCGAATTCAATGAACAAAACAGTGCATACATTTTAGATATCGATAAAAGTCCCGTTATATACGCGAACCACGGAGATCATATTTTAGTTGAAACGATGAATGCTTTTTCCAAAGAAACAGATACTGGCGAAGAGCTGAATCAAGTCATAAACAAAGGTTATCATCACCCATTTACAGGCCCCATCTACATTAACCACGTTCAGCCTGGCATGACGGTTGCGGTAAAAATCGAAAACATTGAACTTTCAGCTTTTGGATATACTTGCATCTCAAGATCTTCAGGCGTATTAAAAGGACTCTTTCAAGGACGAAATTATAAAAAGCTATTTCTACAAACAGGCATGATAGACTTTGAAAATATGAACCTTCAAACCATCCCGTCTCTTGGCGGGATTGGATTAGCTGATCCTTCTGGAACTCGAAATGGGGCTACATGCCCGCATGGCGGCAACTTGGATTTCCGACAAATGGTTGCAGGCTCCGTTGTTTATTTGCCAGCTGCTGTTGAAGGCGGATTGCTGTACATGGGCGATCTGCATGCAAGGCAAGGAGATGGAGAGCTTTCGGGCATTGCGCTAGAAGCCTCTGGCCGAGTACATGTTTCGCTGAGCATGTTGTCCCGGAGCATTCCTTGTCCGATCATTCATAGTTCAGATCATATTTTGATAGCGGGATACGGGGATACGTTCGAAGATGCTGCAAAAATGGCGGTATCAATGGCAGTATCTATCGTTGCCCATGCAAAACAACTGCAAGACGTCGATGCCTATATTTTGCTTGGATTTTCAGCACACCTGATTATAGGGCACTTTACGGGCAGAATTAAAAGCGCTGCCGTTCAAATCCCTCATGAAGTTTTGAAGATTGAAGATATATTTGGTGTAGAAACGGTATTGTAAGTTGGATAAAATAGATGAAGGTGGGACCGTTGCAATGACTAAAATAGTTGTAATTACGGGAGCGAATCGTGGAATTGGCTACGGTATTGCACAATCCTTAGCGGAAGCAGGCTACAAGGTGATCGCGCTTAACCGGACCTTATGCGGAGCAGACTGGATGGAAGAAATACATTGCGATCTTACAAACCAAGATGAAGTATCCAACGCCATTGACTATGTAGTGAAAACCTACCAAACGATCGATATACTAGTGAACAACGCTGGCATTCGCAGATACTCTCCGATTGAGGAAATTTCTGATGCCGATTGGAACGACAGTCTTTTAACGAATGTTACCGCTCCATTATGGCTTATTAGAAAATGCACAAAAATGTTATCCTTATCAAATGGATTCATGGTGTTTGTAGGGAGCCAAGCAGCGGAATACCCATTTGAGGAAGGAGTTGCTTACAGCACGACGAAGGCCGCTTTTCTAGCCATGTCCAAAATAGCGATTCAAGATTTGCGTTACAAAAACATTCGAGTCTGTTACTTGTCCCTAGGCGCTGTAGCAAACAGACCTAAAGAAAATGATGAATGGAAAATTAGACCGAGCGATGTTGGGCAATTGGTCGTATCCTTAGCCAGCCTGTCACCAAGAGTAATGCCTACTTATGTAGAACTTAGACCTTCCGTCCCTAGCTCATCGCATATTCCTAACATGAATTCCCTCCAAAATATATAAACGACTGCTTCCACTTACCTCTTCAGAAACTGCACACTTACACGCAACTCAAATGAAACTCAAGTAAACCTACTCACATTCTGATTTAACGAAAGGATCATCGCAATTGAATACACGCTTACTATTATTAACGATTGGTGCATTCGCAATCGGAACAGACAGCTATATAGTGGCTGGTATATTACTAGATATCGCTAATGATATGAGCATTTCTATTTCTGCGGTAGGCCAATTAGTAACGGTTTTTGCTTTGACGATAGCGATTACTGCGCCAATGTTGACGACCCTAACTGCCAAAATGAGCCCTGCTAAAATTTTATTTTGGACCATGCTTCTATTTTCAGTGGGAAATCTAATTTCATTTTTATCGAACAGCTTTGCTATGCTATTTATTTCAAGAATTATCGCGGCAGTTGGCGCAGCTCTGTACTTTCCTATTGCTACAACGATGGCTGCGCAACTAGCTGCTCCAGGCAAACAAGGCAAAGCGATCTCTATTGTTTCCTCTGGTTTAACAATCGCAATTACGCTAGGTGTTCCGATTGGAACATGGCTAGGAAATATGTTTAATTGGAGAGTTGCCTTCCTGATCATTGCAATCGTAGGCTTCATCGTATGTATCTTAACTACCTTTATGATTCCTAAAATAAAACAAACGAAGGACAATGTATCAGCCAAAGATCAAATTCCTCCACTTAAGAAAGTAAACGTGTTCTTTTTAATGACAGCTATCCTCTTTATTACGACGGGAAGCTTTGCTGTATACACCTATATTGACCCTATTCTACAAGCAATCGGAGATTTTAATGTTATCGGATTAAGTTCTATGCTAGCCTTGTTTGGCGCTTCTTCCATTATTGGCGTCTGGCTCGGTGGGTATTTAAATGACAAAATAGGCAGTCTCCCTACCATTTACTTGACTATCGCCATTAAAATAATGTCTTTATTCGCATTCTCTTTCATTATGATGTACGATTTTTCATCCAATGTTGTTCTAGCAGCTTTGGCGACCATTAGTTGGGGCATAACAGCATGGATGCTTAATCCGCCGCTGCTAAATTATTTAATCACGATATCGCCTAAGTCTCCGTCCCTCTTGCTTGCATTGAATTCTACATTCAGCTATTTAGGCACAAGTGCGGGCTCCGCATTAGGTGGCTTTGTCATTGATAATGATGCCATTAAAATACTTGGATTGGTATGCGGGCTATGCCAATTGATTGCTTTGCTTATTATTTTAGTGACCGCTAAAGTTCAAAAAAGACAAGCATTAGCCCAACAATTAGAGGTATAATGGATAAAGCTGTTAATTACACCCTGTACAGGCATCCATCTTTGGGAGGGAATCGATATGAAACTGCTAATTAAAGACGTAACAATCGTCACCATGCTGGATGATGATCAGCCATTTAGAGGAGATATTTTAATAGAAGACGATAAAATCAAGGAAATAAGCAGTCATGTGCAAGAACAGGCAGACAAAGTCATTCAAGGGAATGGAAAAGTTGCTATGCCTGGTCTTATTAACGCTCATCAACATACCCCTATGAGTCTATTAAAAGGCTTCTCAGATGATCTTAAATTAATGGATTGGTTGGACAAAAAGATGCTTCCAGCCGAGAACAATATGACTCCAGAAGATATATATTGGGGTTGTAAGCTGTCCATGGCTGAAATGATCAAATCAGGTACAACCGCATTTGCAGATATGTACGTACATATGAACGAAATTGCACAAGCTATAGATGAAGTCGGCATGCGAGCATCATTGACGAGAGGTTTGGTCTTCTTTGAAGATGATAAAGGTCGAAGAATGCGGGAAGCAATGGAGCTTATTGATCGTTGGCACGGCGCCGCGGAAGGAAGAATCACCACGATGTTTGGTCCACATGCTCCCTATACTTGCCCTCCTGAACCATTAAAAGAAGTCATTCGTCTAGCAGAAGACAAGAAATTACCGATTCATATTCACCTAGCCGAAACAAAAGAAGAGATTGTTAAAATAAGAGATAAATACAATCAAACGCCTACAGAGTACTTGTACAACCTTGGATTGTTCGAAAAATCACATGTATTACTAGCACATGCTGTTCATTTAACTCGCAAAGATATCAGTTATTTGGTGGGCATGCGCGGAGGCGTAGCTCATAACCCAGTAAGTAACTTGAAATTAGGTTGCGGCATTGCTCCGATCGTTGAAATGCTGAATCGTGGAATTAATGTAGGACTAGGGACAGATGGAGCAGGAAGTGCTACCACTCTAGATATGTTTGAAGAAATCAAGACTGCTACTTGGCTGCAAAAATTAGATTATGGCGATCCTACACAAGTACCTGCTAAGAAAGCTATCCAACTGGCTACCAAAAATAGCGCGACTTTGCTTAACATCGATAAAGAAGTCGGCACACTTGAAGTTGGTAAAAAGGCGGATCTTATATTAATCGATATAAACAAACCTCATTTAATGCCACATCATAACATTGAGTCACTAATCGCTTATAGTGTCAATGGTGGAGATGTGGATACGACGATCGTAAACGGAAAAGTACTTATGGAGAACCGTCAGCTCCTGACGATGGATGAAGAGGAACTTCTTCAACAAGCAGCAGTACGTGCGAAGCGAATTGTAGAAGGAATTTAATATAAAAAATATACTAGGCCCGCAGCTCATTCCGATTATTCTTAACTGGATTGCTGCGGGTCTAGTTTATTGGAGTGTAAACGACAATGAATGAGAGGATTGATTAGGAGGATTTATTTATGAATATGAGTGTAGAGCTCGTGAAGAGATTAGTTTCAGAACAGTTCCCTCAATGGGGAGAATTGATAATAGAACCTGTTAAAAATGGTGGACATGATAATCGCACCTTCCATTTAGGAAATAGTATGACTGTTAGATTGCCTAGTGGAAAGGAATATGAACCTCAAGTGAAAAAAGAAGCAACATGGTTGCCTATTCTAGCTAAAAGCTTATCACTTACAATTATAAGGATAAAAGAGTACAGGATAACGCAAGAGCTACTCTTCACATTATTTTAGGAGACGAATAAGTAAATAACAAATACGTATAGTTGCTCACGACGATGACAAATGATAGGCTATTAGCTAGCACTGAATTGCCATATTAGTAAGGGAGTTCACTCATGACGATTATACACAAACGGAAATTTATCATCTGGCTAGTTCTCACAATGGTATGGATGGGGGTTATTTTTTATAAGTCCTCAGAGCCCTACACGGATCAGGATTTACGCCCAGCCTTTGCATCCTTGATCGAGGCAGAGACGCTGCAGAAGTATATACCGGAGCTTTCTTTTTATTACGACAATCAACTTATAACATGGGAAAAGCCTTACGACTTTGTTGAGTTTTTTATTCGTAAAGCTGCGCATGTCTTCTCCTTTGCGCTATTATGCTTCTTCTCTATCAAGACGCTCTACGCGACATCAATGAAAGATTGGGCAGCAATCGGCCTTGGTGGATTATTTTCATTCCTCTACGCTTGTTCAGACGAGTGGCATCAATCCTTTGTCGTCGGACGCACTGGACATATTGAGGATGTCATGGTCGACTCCATCGGAATTGTACTTATCGTACTCGCCATGAGTGTTCGTGCTTGGCGACGCTGGTCTAACAGCTGATTCGTACGTGTAGTACCCACCCATACGACAATGAAAGCTATCCACAGCCCGGTACTTCATACCGCTGCGGATAGCTTTCGGCGCATCATCTTCTCTTTTTAACTCCTGCCCTTGCTAAAGTGACATCTGTCCCTCTTCATAATAAGTCCGTTTTGACTTATCAAAGATATGGAAACTCAACACAATCGCAACAACAATTGACACGACCGAGAAAATAATCGTAACGAGCTGCAAATCAAACCATTCTGCCAATGTTCCCAATGCAAACGTAGCCATAATTTGCACGATACTTTGAAACATCCCCTCGATACTGCCAAAGCGTCCCATAATGGAAGTCGGTACATTGTTCTGATAAAAAGTCGCATAACCGGTATTGGAGAAAGACATAAAGAATCCAAGTAAGATAAAGCTTATCGTAGCGAACCAAAATCCTGACGCACTGTAGAACATCGTATAACCAATCGTTGTGAACAACATCCCCACCGCTATGTACGTTTGAAGCGAGAATCGCTTCACCACAATGGCCGAAGCTGATGCACCTAGTAGAGCACCTATGCCAGCCACACTGACAATGACACCATACAACTGATCATTCAGGTGCAAATTCTGTTTTATAAACGTTACTTCTTGCGAATCGAGCGCAAAGAAGATCATAATTGCAATTTGATACAGCAAATATATTTTTACAAAGTAGCGCGAACGCAGCATAAATTGCTGTACGAGCTTCCAATCCTCTATGATTACTTTCAGGCGAATCGGTTCCCGCTTCTCTACATTCTCATCGCTAACATCAGGCAACCTGCCTATAAGGAATGCACAGATGAGAAAGCTAATCGCATTGATGATAACGCACCAACCTGTGCCAATCATGATAATAAGCACACCTGCGATTGCAGGCCCGAGCAAAAAGGAGCCTGAGTTCATCATGCTCATAATAGAATTAAATCGTCTGCGCTCTTCTGGCACAACAATCTTCGTAATATAAAAAGTTGAGCTCGGTCCAAAAAAGGCGGAGGCGATACTGCATACAAATACAATCGCGTATACAGCCCATATCGATGTCATCAGTGGAATGAGGAAGATAAGCAACCCTCGAATCACATCCGCAGCGATCATAATCCTTCGCTTATTCATACGGTCAATGACTGACCCTGCCCATAAATTCGTAAACAGCTTTGCAATCGGACCAATCATATATAAGCCCGCTACAGCAGCTGCTGAGTTCGTCATGTTCAATACAAGAATGTTCAAAGCAATCAAATAAATCCAGTTGCCAAAGTACGAAACCCCGATTCCCCCGAGCAGCAGCGAATACTGCCTCCACCTGCCTATCCCCTCATCCACAACAATCTCCCCTTATATAAGTTACCGATCTCACTTCCACTACCATGCTAGAAAAACGAAGGGAAACCGACAGATTATGTCGAATTAAAAATGAATAAATGATACTATTTTCATATAACAATTGAACTACTTCAATGCATGTAATTCATATAGATCTAATTGATATGTATATGGAAAGGAAGATACAAAAATGATTATCGGCATCGATCTCGGAACTACTTTCTCGGCCGTCGCTTATGTGGATAAAGATGGAATTCCGATTATTATATCAAACCGCGAAGGCGAACGAACATCCCCGTCCGTTATTTTATTTGAACAATCTGTGCCAGTTGCTGGGAGTAAAGCAACGAAAGATGCTGGCAAAATAGCTGGTTTGAACATCGTAAAAATATTAAACGAGCCTACTGCAGCCGCTCTAGCATACAGAGTCTCCCAGCAATCCAAAGATCAATATGTAATCAAAGCACTCATTCCAAAAGAGAGTCTGTTCTATCAAGGATCAGGCTCTCTTTCCTTTTTACGATAATCCTTCTACAACTATCCCCTGTAACTTCCTCTCGATACATACATTGAAGTTACGTTTTCAGCGCTGTTTCTTGCGGAGGATACTAGACACAAGAGCTATATGAGATGATACAATTACCCTTATAGATTGTACAATTTGAGAAGAGGGTGATGTTATCCATACTCATTTGCTTAGTAGAAGAAGTCATTTCAATTGCTACAAAATTGAACTTGCTCTCGTTTTACTTGCCGGCGGGTATGAGACAGCACATCTATTTTATAGTGCCTATGAGAGCACAAATGCGATTAACCAAGAGCTGCTAATAGAAAAAAAAGGTTTCTGGCTCTTCCATATGGACTGTTTGAATGATAGCGATCTAACCCAAATAGGTGCAGCGTTTATAGATTTCGAAGGCTCTTCAGCTGCTGAGGCAGCCCAATATATTGAATCGAATTTACAGACTGGCAATGTTGTGTTCACAGGAATCAAGCCAAAATATTTTCCCGAGCTGCACTTCATGGATGCTGAATCGACCCATTATATCATCATCGAGCAATTTACAAATACCCAACACACCATACTAAATGATGTCAAAAACATTGTTAGTAAATCGTACACAGCAGACTTTGTATTACAAGCCATACGTGATTCGAATTATCCACTGTTCTCCCTACAAACCAAACATATTGCACTCTCAACTGAAACGATAGCTGAATTTCGAAATCGAGCAAGGCAAGCTATTTTACATAACGATGATGATTCTAGACTATTTGATCACATATTAGAAATGGTAAGGGGTCTGCCACAAGCTCCGATAGGGGCGGCAAAAGAAATGTTCAATTCTCTTGGCCAAGTATTTATCATGCTCAGTGGATCACGTTATGTGTTCTCTTGCTATATAGAGCTTCAACCTGTCCCCGCTTATGTCGTAGACTTGTTAAGGCACTGCTCTGATCAAGCGGAAACCATTAAAAACATAATCATAAAAAAAGATATTCAATTGAAAAACACCAATCATCCGCTCCAACTCGATCAACTTATAGAGAAAATAGAAATGCTACGTGATTATGAACTAATAACATTGCTGGCTTTAAAAAAAGAATTGGCAAATGTATAAGTACAATTCATACAGCATGCGGCTTTCGTAGTAAATATCTATATATTCGGTGAAGTCTACTTCACCAAAAGGATGGTTGTGATGGTGAATCCAATTGAATTTTTGACGGAGCTAAGAAATTCTGACAAGTATATTACCGATATTTACACAAAAGGAAGCTGCTATAAATTATTTAGAATTTTGAAATTAATATATCCTCACTCCATGCCTTACAAATGCGGAAATGAAAATGACTATTATCATGTAATCACATCCATCGACAATGTTTTCTATGATATAAATGGAGCCGTTGATCCACTTCAATATGATTCTATCGTTCCTATGCTGCTCGAAGATCAGGAAGAATTTGAATGGTATTCCTACAGTCGAATGTGGTACATTCCTGATTGCGAGGAGTGCCCTGTCATGAGCACAGCTGCTGCGCATCAAAATAAGCCAGATGAATGCTAACGTTGTTTTGAATACCAATTAAATTCTCAAGTACCCCTACAATAGAGTGCACGGATTGTCGGATCGATGCACATCATTCCTGCTATTCTAAAACCAAGAAGGAGGTGGGAATATGGATAGTCTCGAAAGGTTTAATCTTGCCTTGCAGTACGTCGAAAAACATCTTGATGCTGAGATCGACTATGCAGAAATAGCGCGGATTGCTCTTTGCTCTGAATATCATTTTAAACGGATGTTCTCATTTCTGGCTGGTGTCACACTCTCGGAGTACATCCGGCGCAGACGACTTACGCTCGCAGCATTTGATCTCACTACTAGCAACGTACGAATTATAGATTTAGCTGTAAAATACGGCTACAGTTCGGCAGATTCTTTCACTAGAGCGTTCCACAGCTTGCATGAAATAACACCGTCAGAAGCGAAACAAAACGGCCACTCCCTAAAAGCATACCCACCCATGACCTTCCAACTTTCGATTCAAGGAGGAAATGAAATGAATTATCGGGTAGTTGAGAAAGAAGCGTTTCGCATTGTAGGGATTAGCAAGCGAGTACCTTTAATTTATAACGGTGTTAATCCAGAAATTGCGGCCATGTGGAAAAGCTTAGATGAAGAACTGATTCGCACGCTGAAGCAGCTGTCCGATGTCGAACCGTCAGGGTTGATCAGCGCATCAACCAACTTTTCCGAAGGACGCCAAGAGCACGGCGAACTGGATCACTATATCGGAGTAGCTACAACGAAAAATTGTCCTGACAACCTAACTCAGCTTGAGGTATCTGCTTCTACATGGGCGGTATTTACCGCAGTTGGACCGTTCCCTGATACGCTGCAAAATGTGTGGGGGCGCATTTATTCAGAATGGTTCCCTAGCTCTAGCTACCAGCTTGCCGAGGGACCAGAAATTCTCTGGAATGAAAGTAAAGATGTAACTTCACCAACATTTAAGAGTGAGATATGGATTCCGGTATTAAAAAAATAATCGCTGTTAACAAAAAAAGCGCATGTCTAGGTCATCAGCGACCAGGGCATGCGTTTTTGATATTACATATAGGGGGAGATACTCATTTTCATATCAATAGAGCGCCGTATATCCCTCGCTGCTACATCCGATTGGATATGAAATCTCTATGAATATACATTGCAAACAAAAAAAGGGCGAAAATCCGCCCTTACGAATTCATCATATTACTTACATACACATAACCATGCAGCCTACCATCAAATCTGTAAATAAAGTCGGTACAGCATTCTAGTAGCTTCCCCACGTGTAACAGCCTCGCGAGCTTTAATCTGCTTATTAGCAGGAACATCGATCAAGCGCTGTTTTATTGCCAATGCCATCGTTCGCTTTGCCCAATTAGATATCGTTTTCTTATCTTCGAATTGATTCAAATAGATATCTGGATTCGATGGGTAATAATAATTTTTCTTTTCATGCAAATATCGTGCGCCGATCGCAATCATTTCTTCCCGAGCTATCGTCTTATCCGGCTTGAATGTACCATCAGGATAACCCTTTACGATATCTTTTTTCTCGGACGAAGCAATATAGGGATGATGCCATTGTGGAGATTGCACGTCTGAAAAGCTCTCCGTCGCTGTTTTATCCAAAGCGTAAAAAGCTTTAACAAGCATAGATGTGAACTCTGCACGGGTAATCAACGAATCAGGCTCAAACTTGCCACCGGCTTTCCCTTTCACAATTCCTTTGGAGGCGAGAAATTGAACCGCTTGCTGTAACTCTGGATCTCGATCATCAACATCAGGGAATGACTTGGAATTATCGCCCAAGAAATACGTACCCGGACGGTTAATTTCAGCTTCTACGCCATTTTTGTATGGATTAAATTTTCCACCTATAGGCTGCGTTGTTGTTCCATCCGTATAAAAAACACTGTTATTCGTTGCGTCTGATTGAGTAGCAGGTAAAACGAGTCCGATGTTGCTTGCTACGCTCGGAAGCTCCCTTCCTTGTTCATCCAAAAATTGCACCTGATATCTACCGTTACTTACTTGGACCAAATGAATAACAATGACAGGGTATGAATGAAATAGGCTATCTGCAGTCGCAACATGAATCATCAATTTCGCATCTCCCGCATGTACGGTAATATAATCAATATCCTTACGACCGACTAAGCTATCCTTATGCAGCTTGAACGTATAGCCATTTTGTCCAGGTGAAGACAAAACTTCCCCATTAATTACTAACTCTCTAGCAAGAACAATTCCACTTTCCGATAGCGATTGCTCCACCGCTGACTTAGCCTTTAGCGCACTGCCAGCTACGCGATTCATCAGCTCAGGAGTAATGACAACTTGTCCATTAACAGGAACCGGCTGCTCACTGCTTGCGGCTGAAATAACAAGTTCTCCCGCTTGAGTCAGCCCCTCCACAATATACGGCTTCTGTTTGTCAGCAGCAGGCACCGTTCGAACAGCAGTGAAATACGTATCGGACAGCCTATTGCTATCAGCGACATACAACATAAAATAGGTGGTAACATCTGGGTAACCAGCTCTAGTTGCAGTTGCCCGCACAATGGTCTGTCCGGGCTTATTCGCTTTGACGACCGCTGTGCCATTCACATACGATAAAGTTCCTATACTCGGGTCATCAATAGCATAAGTTACCTTAGTCCCAGGAAGCAGATTGTTAACGGCAATGGTTTGATTTCCGCCAGGCGGTAGAATCGTAACATAGGGATACAGGCTGATTTCCGGAACCGTCCGCACCCTAGGCTCGGTTGTTGTTTTAGGTCGATCGCCAGTTTGTTTATCGGCGGATTTATTTGTATGGCTATCTTTCTGTTTATCTATTTTTTGATTATCTGTTTGGTTACCTACTGTCCCAGAACCATCACGTTGCTCCGTTCTCTTCGTGAACACAACAAGCTTTGGAAAGTTAGAAGCACTCTCCCATGCCCACAAAGTCTGATCTTTTTTCAATACATAATACCTTTTTAGACCACCTGGTTCCTTTTGATGTACGGACACGATATCCTTCAGATCAGGAAAGACCTTGTCATTTTCCACAGACCAGAGCTGGCCATCCGTCCGGAATGCATACGTTTTATCCAGATTCGCATCTCTAATAGTGTCTAATTGAACAATCATTCGCGAGTCTGCTGCATGATGTAATTGAACAGGAAGATCGTCATCGCGATACGTTCGCCAGGACCAGACCGTGCCATCCTGTTTATAGGCATAACTTAAAATAGAACCTGGATCTATGTTGACGACACCACTAAGTCCCGTAATCTGATCTACAGTCTTGCTGTTTGTTCTGTTCTGCGGAAAATACGAGCTTGATCTCCATTTCCACACCGACCCGTCCTTTTTAATCGCGAATACGAGGCCTCCAATTGATTGTAAGGATACAACATCATCAAGCAGCTTGATTTGCTTCAGTGAGGACTTCGCATTTTTGGAGTTTCCCGTTCTCCTTCCCCAACTCCATACGGAACCGTCTGATTTTAATACAAACAAAACTTTGTAATTACCATCGAATTTAGCAACGAATGAAGTTACGTTACTCAAATCTTTGATAAGCGATGGATCATCCGTAGGATATGGTAGATGTTCTGTACGCTTCGCATCCCAGTACCAGACGGTTCCGTCATTTTTCAGCGCAACATAGCCACGAATATCTTTGGTGCCCCCACTCCTTCTGACATCGACCTGCTTTACATCTTTCAAGCCTGGAATTTGTACCATATGAGCTTTATAGACGATGTCCGAAGTGTAATGAGATGCGCCATTATTGATGTACCACATCCATGCCGTTCCATCCTTCTTCGACGATAGAACTTGCTCGTCAAGAATGTCGTAATCCTCACCAACACGTGTATATTGCTGTTCGCTGACGACATTCGTATCGTTCTGAATGGCTTGAACCGTACCGGAATAAGCCGTTAGAATTAACATAAAGCTTAATAATGCTGCCATGTATCGTTTCATTTTCGACCTCCACTACTATCTCTTTAGTAATCTCTGAACTGTGTCTCCAGATCCCCCGAGATTGGCAAATTGCCTGTTGCTTTCTTTCAACCTACCCTTTTTACTAATATTTCTCTATTTATTTATCGGGTGAAGAAGATCAGAAAGTTAATATTTCCTAAACAATTAATAATATTGTAACTTTTTATAGTTATTTATTTCTTTAAATATTTTATCGAATTATAAATTTACCCAGAGACATTTTGTATCATTCCATAACGCGACATAGTTTCCATGCTAACCGAGGTGTATATATTTTATATATAGTTGTATATGAACACATATATTTATACATTATCTATAATAATTTTCACATATAAAGCAATCAGATATGCTATACATTTTATATTCAATTTACTGGAAGGCAACCTGATATAATAATAGAAGCGCATGCGAGTGGATATTAAAGCTATCTCCAACCTATCGTTTGCCCGAATCGACTAGACAAGCAGGTCAACTCGTTAAAAAGACATTATTGAAGCTGCAAGAAAAATAAAAGAAGGGCGGATTTCCGCCCTTCTTCTTAATTGGATTACGAAAATGAAGATTCCTGACTTCCCCTGACAACCTCGCTCCGATACAGCGGGAGCAGTAGGCAGGCAGCAAAGCACAGTGCCGCACACGTCATAAACATGATTGGAAACGATACTAAATCAGCGAGCGGCCCCATCACTAATGCACCCAAGGCAAAGCCAAAATCAGCCGCACCGATAAACAAGCCAAGTAAAAATCCTCTTGCCTGAGTGGGTACGGAAAACGATACGAACGTGAGCAGCGCTGGATACAGCATCGCAAATGCGATCCCGTTCAATACTGCCGCGAGCAGCAAAATCGGCCCATAAACAAATGAACTTAGTAATAAGCTACCCGCACTTGCAAGCAAGCTCATTATCAGCACGAGTCGTATCGGTGTTTCCCCATTAGATGGAATACGGCTGCGCCCAATAAATCGGCATAACACGAGCACAACTGTCTGCGTTAAAAAATAGATACTACCCCATGTGGACTGTTGATTTTCCAAATGTAACGGAAGGAAGGTAAAGATAGCTCCATTCGCTATGGAAGCGAATAGCATAATCGTTGAGGATACGAGCAGCTTGCGGTTTTTCCACAGCCCTGGGGAATTTACGGGAGTTGCATCAGGGATGGGGGCGTGCAGTTGACTCGTCTTGGATCGCACTACGATAAGGGCAAAGGCTACATTGACAATACCTAGCACGACAAATCCAACAAAGATCTCATTCATGGATACGACATCCTTCAAATAAAGAGCCGCCGCTGGTCCAAAGGTTGAAGGTATCATCGTAGCAAGTGAATATAAAGATAGCCCCTGCCCCCTCACTTCGTCAGAGAGGAGATCGATCGTAATAATCTCCATCGCGGTGGAGAAAAAAGCAGCTACAATCCCTTGAATAATTCGGACAATTCCGATCATCCATAGTTCGGGGACGAAATAGCCCAGTAAAGAAAAAGCAAACACGATAAGCACGATAACAAAAATACGGCCTGCTCCATAGCGGTCGATAAGCTTCCCTGCAACCGGCCTCGCAAACATCGATGTCAGCATCGTCGCACCCATAATGAGTCCAATATCGGTTTTTGTCGCATGCAACGACAACGCGTAAAACGGGACAATCATAAGAACCATATAAACAATAGCGTAAAAAACAATTGCAATCGCATAAATTTTCATAGCCTGAGCTGAAAATGGATTGTCTCGATCTCTATTAATCATCCGACCGCCTCACCCGCAATATACTGACGACTTGGTGAGTCCAGCATATATTCGAGCTCAGGCTTGTAGTTGGCCGTCTCAATCGGGTTGATACTATAGGGGGTAAGACGTGCAGATCGTTCTAGCAAATGACTGGGGTTCAATGTCGTATCCAAGTTGCGCTCCTGCATCCATTCATCATTGTATATCGTAGATAAATAGCGCTCACCATTGTCAGAAGCGATGCATACGATTCGTTGTTTCCTGCTGCCCTCCCCTTGTAAAGCAAGCTTCAAGGAAACTACCATCCCCGCTCCTGTTGAGCCCCCGCACATAATGCCTTCATGCTTTGCCATCATTCTGCACATCATGAACGAATCTTCATCAGGCGCTTTATACACTTCATCAATACGATTCAGATCGTCAATATTAGACGGGGTCCAGCTGAGCCCCATACCTGGCAGCAAGTACGAATGGGCTTGTCCTCCGAAAATCGTCGAACCCACGGCATCAACTGCCACCACCTTCACATGCGGCGCATGTTCTCGGAAAAAGCGGGAAAATCCGCCAACTTGCCCGCCTGTACTCACCGTCAACACAACAGCGTCCAGTTCGCCCCCACATTGCTCGAACAACTCTTGTGCCGTTCCGTTGTAATGTGCTTCTCCATTAAGCGGATTGAAGCATTGATCAGGTCTAAAAGAGTTGGTAATCTCTCGATGCAGCTTATTAGCAAGCGCGATTCTCGTCTTATGATACGAGCCGCTGTCATCCTGCTCCGTCACCACGATAACCTCAGCTCCATACGCCTTCAGCAGCGCCAAGTTCGTCGGCGTCGTTTTAGGATCAACAAGAATAATGACTCGATAGCCACGCGCCGCCCCAATCATCGCAAGTGAAATCCCGAAGTTGCCTGACGAAGATTCAATAATCGTCCCACCAGGTCGCAGCCAGCCTCTACGCTCCGCTTCCTTCACAATATACAGCGCAGGACGATCTTTAATACTTCCACCTGGATTCGTTCGCTCTAGCTTCAGACGAATATCATATCGATCGCTATCTACCAAATTGCGCAATTGTACCAATGGAGAAAGACCAACGGTATCTAATATCGTTATCATCAATTCCCTCCTTATTTTGAGAAGTCGGGTTAATATATTCCATATCAAATAAAGTCCATGTTATCTTCCCTTTTTACCCGGAATTTAAATTTATCCATACGTTATAAATCCGTGGATTACAGTACCACTGCGCTATCAAACTGCCCTTCCAATCACTGTTGATTGTTTAAGACAATGTCGACTGTGCCGTGGACCAATCACTCGACTTCTAGATAGTTCCTCAGTTGTAAAAGGGTTCTCATAATATCAGCAAGAACTCTATCAATAATTGGATATTATCACCAGACCTCTGTAGTAAATTTAATGTATCACGTAGGTTCATCTTTGAAAATGACTCTTTCGAGTTATATGGAGGGATTATTTTCGAAGCATTAACCTCAAGACGGGGAATAAAACAAGGACGGAAATCCGCCCTTTTACATTAATTCTTAATCCCCATCTATTGCAAACTAATATTCCAACAGGGAAGCAAGAGGCTTACTCTTCATCTACTACGCGTTCGACAATGCACGTACGGCATTGCGTCCGAACTCACGGCATACTTCTCTCTCATCTTGAGATGGAGAAAGCTCCACTTTAAGCCCTTCATGCACAAGCGTACAACCAAGATCACGCAGCTTGTTCGAGAGAATATCTACAGCAGCACCATATTGTGTATAGCTGGAATCACATGATCCAAACACAGCAGCACGCTTACCTTCCAAATTCAAATCATTCATCTCATCATAGAAATCAAGGAACTCATCTGGAAGCTCGCCATCACCCCATGTATAAGCACCAAGCAAAATCACATCATATGCTTCTAAATCAGAGCCCTGCGCGTCCATTACATCCTTAACCGTTACAGCTGCACCCAATTCACGGATCCCCTCTTCTACAGCATCCTTCATTTCCTCTGTATTCCCTGTCATACTTGCATAAACCAAAATAATCGATTCGCTCATTCCACAATTCCTCCAATTCAAATATACAGCAAACTAACTGTCAGTTATTCCTCATGAGAAAGATTATCATTATCACTAAAAAATGTCCACTACAACATTTTCTGAAGCAATTACTTCCAGCGCTTATCGTTCTGCTTATTTTAAACTATGCAGCTTATCCTATATTTTTTCCTGATTATTTTCTGCGTGTTCATCACTTTTGCGTCCTGCACAACCATACAGTGAAAATAAAAAAATAGAGCTACGTATGCAGCAGCTCTAGCGATTGACCACAGCTCCATACTCGCTCTACAGAAAGTTGATTGACCTTACACCGAATCACGAATACATCTATATACGACGCATCTTCCCCTTGGACATTATCCTCTATGCCAAAATGATTAAGAAGGATTGATACTTCATGACGATTTGTCATAACGGCAACATTGTTAGCTTGCTTATTCAATGCATTGCTTAGGACGGATAACCCGCTTGGCTCATCTTTCATCTCAAACGCTGCATGATTAAATAATTGGGCAAACTGCTTCATTCCATCTGCCAAATCGCAAACGTTAAGCAGCCTCTCTTCCATTCGTTCATCGAGCACAATTGGCTTGCGCAATTGCGATGCAGTTGGCTTTAAACTATGTATCGCACGTAAAGATGGGCTTGAGATCAATACATCAATGTCCAATCCACTCATATAAGAAGCAAGCTCTCTTGCTTGATTGTACTCTGCCTCTGTCAGTGGAACTGACGACTCCTCACCCGCTCCTTTACAGTGCCTTACCAAAAATAGATTCTTCATCCAGAATCCCCTTTACCCGATTCTTTATCTATTCTCCAGTACAACAACACCTCAAACTATGATCTTGCAATCATCTCCGCCAACTCGACGATAACCTGCTCCCAGTGCTGCTTCATCTCCTCACGACGGTGTACATCTTCCAACTTTTCCTGATGGAAGCTTATTGTTGTTGTACCATTCTTATTCGGAATCAACCGAATTTGAAGGGTAGAGGGTGAATTCCATGCATGTGGCTGCCAAGTCAGCCGCAGCTGTTGAATGGGCTTAACAACACGAAGTTCGCCGCTTGTTCCATTCTCACAGCGATACTGCTCTCCAGCTTCCGCGACAATAGACTCAATTGGACCTAACCAGACATTCAGACCTTGCTTCGAGAGCAGTAATGTCCACATTTGCTCAGTGTGAACAGACAGTGTCCTTCGTACACCTACTTGATATCCAGACGAAGCCGTAAGGCCGGTTGGCTTATCATTGCTGCGTTGTGACTGCACCATAACAAATCCTCCTAATGTATTGAGCTATATATCAATAAAGCACCATAACTTCCTTCACTGAAGTTATGGTGCTACTCATGAACATGTATCCACTGGCATTCTAAACTGCTGCGGATGATGACGCTTACTTTTTTACAGGTATCCAAAGTTCAACTTTCTCAGGATGATTCCTATCATCCACATGGAACAGCTCGATACAGCTAGCTCCCCATTCTCGATCTAAGTGCTTCTGGCGAATCCAACGATATAACGCTTTGTACGCATCCGATATCGTTTCTTTCTTGCCTTCTACAACTGCGTAGAGCTGGGACGGTAAACGCAAACCAACCATTCCATCTGGTACGCCTTCAAGAGTGTCTACTTGTAAACAGCCCCAATAAGTCATGAATTGATCATTTCCATAATAAGGACTAAATATAAAATCCGTATGTGTAGCGGAAGCAATCTCATCTCTTCGCTTCCAGAACCGCTCATGCAGCTTAATGGACTCATCTGGAAAACATTCCTTCACAGGCCCAGAATAACTTATCCCCACCAGCTTCAACTCATCCTTTTGCATCAATTGACATTCATACATAAACATCGTCCTCCATTCGTGAAATTTGAATGTTCACAAAACTGGTAGTCATGTTCTTGCCATGTGCAATGTCACTTGTTTCGGCCTTTTTCTATAAATTGGCTGCTTATGCTTCAAAAAAGAACATCAAGATCGTTATCCTGATGTTCTGCTAAGTTGGCGTCGGATTTGGTTTTGTTTAACATTATACACAGGTTGCCTAGAATCGGAAAGGTATTTTTACACACCCGATGCAGCCCGAAGCCGCTATTCTATCGTTCCCGTTCGGATTAAATTAACGCTGACTGACGTATTAAACTTCGCCTTTGGGAACATATCTTGCCACAGATCTTTCGTTAACCGAGAATTTCTGACCGAACTCCGGTATACTTCACCAAAGCCCACCGCATCCGACTTTAACCGTTGCAAGTGGTTAAGCATCTTTAGCAGATCCACGCTCATCTGCTTACCCAGCTCTGTCTCAAGCTGCTCTACAGCTCCTTCTTCGGTGAAATCATAATCCTCCGATATTTCTTGGAGCTCTACATTCAACCGAATATGTACATCAAATTGAAGATTGTCCTGTGAAACGAGTTTAATGGACGACTTACTGCCAATATTGGAAATCGCCGTCTTAATCGTTTCAAAAGGATGGTGCACATTTTTCACATACTTAGCCATTCCGTCCTTCTGCATCTTAACCTCAATGGATTCAGGATTCTCCCGATTCATCAACAGTTTCAAATAGACCGCTTCCTCCGGCTCTATTTTTCCGACCATGATATCTCTTCGAAATAGTGCTAAACCCTTGATATTTACCTCTTTACCTGTTCTTTCTACGATAGGAAGTGCCGCTTCCTTACCTACACTATAAAAGTCATTGCGGAATTCGTGCAAAGTACAAGACGGTACCCAACTGTCTTGTATATTATGCGCAATCAAACGCCCTAAGTAAGTTCCCACATTCGAAATATTTGGGTACTTATACGCTAGTATATCTCTGACCGGTTTTTCGGTTACCGATAAATACATCATATCTCCATAGGATGGATCTCGGCTGAGTGTATCTACGATACTAAGAATCCCGTCTCGAGCCAATTCACCTTCATAGGCAATGAAACGAATCTGGCCGCTAACTACCTTGTATCCCAACTTCTGATTTAGTTTAAGGCGAGCTCCTTTACTCGTTTCTCCTTCCACAGAAATAACGTGTGAACTTTCTTTCCCTTCTTTGCTTGTAGAGCCATACAATACCGAACTCGTTTGAATTTTTCCTTCTCCAATCTTATCGTACCCGACTGCTACACTTATAGAAGTCCGCTCTAACACATTCGAGTGAAAGCAGCCTGATAAAAGGACTAGCACGAGAATAACAGATACTTGCTTCATTCTGAATTGATTCATGCTAGATCATGCTTCTCCCTTCTTATTTTTGCGTTGGCGCCACCACCATACAACAGCCACTGCTCCATTTAGAAAAAGTGGATATATGAAGCTGATGATAAGCGACATTTTACTAATGAGATTGTTCAGCGTATCGATTTGTACCCGATTATGAAAGACAAGCGAAACCGTATAAATGATAATACTAAACACAATCATTACCTTCTTATGCGGGAAGTTGAACAATCTTCGCATGCCCCTGCTTACTACCCAAGTCAAGATAATAATGCCCGGCACAACTGCAAACATCCATACACCCATAGCCAGAACTTCAATTCGCTCCAAAAAAGGATATTTGACTATCTTGAGCATGTTGATCGAACTCCATACCGAGCGCAGCAGCTGATCTTGACTGAAAAAGATCGTTGTCACAATAATGATGAACAAATACAGTACATTCGTAAGCAGCATACTGATTTGCATATATTTATGCGACTTTTCTTTGTCCTTGAGATAAGGATATAAATAAGTAATAATCTCAAAGCCTGACAAAGTGAATCCCATTGCAAGCGCTCCATTGAACAGTTGATACGGTGTCGCCTCTCCAATAGGGAGCAACCTGCTCCATTGTCCATACTGGATCGGATTGTAGTACAGCATCGAAAATGAAAAAATGACCAAGAAACCCATGAAGCTTACACCGGCAATGACGCGCAAGCTGCTTATCCCTGCATACCATGACAAGAACAACAAGATTAAGGCAAGCAGCCACGTAGGGAATTCAGGAAAAATCCAAGACTGTATCGCCTCAATGTAGGTACGTAATATAGTGACCGTCACGATCACGTAATATAGTATTAGCAAAACACTTAATGCACCGCCTACCCAACGGCCAAATAGATCTTGATGGATTCCGTACAAGTCAGCAGATTCATAGCGACGCAGCACCCGCAGCAGCAGCCATCCTGAGAGATGACAGACTAAGCCTGCCAATACTACTGCGATCCAAGCATCATGACCGGCTTCACGAGCTATATATCTTTGAAATCCAAATACACCGATCCCAATCTGGACATTACAGATGATAAACAGAAGGGCAAACGATTGTATCATCTTATTTGGTCTCGGTTTGATCCTAACATCCATGTGCTTCCCTCGTTCTACAGTAGAATCACTTATCTTTATTTGATGAGGAACTGTCATTCGTCACATCAGACTGCGGTTCCTTTGATGAGGAACGACTACTCATTGCATTAGATTGCTGATCCTTCCCAGTCTTGCTGTTAAGACTGCTCTTTGTATCCGACACCCTATAGCTGTAGTGTGATTTAGGAGTTAACAGCATATCCACTGTCAAATCTTTACGACGAAATGGAATGATGGGAAATAAATATGGCCTTCCCATGCTTGTCTGCCTCAATAAATGTATAAATACGACCATCGCTACGAACACAATACCAAGAATACCCCACATACCCGCCATTATGATCATCGGATAACGAATAAGGCGAATGCTGCTGCCCATTAAATAGTTCGGTGTCGTAAACGAACCGAGAGCTGCCAAAGCAACAAGCATAATTAAAATGTTACTTGTAAATCCAGCCTGTACAGCTGCTTGACCGATAACGATACCACCCACGATACCTATCGTCTGACATACTTTTGTCGGGAGCCTCACACCCGCTTCACGCAGCAATTCCATCGTAATCTCTAACAGCAATGTCTCCAATAGCGGTGGGAATGGAACTTTAGAGCGTGTTTCAATGAGCGAAACAATTAAGGCGGGCGGAATCATCTGATAATGAAACGTTAGCGCAGCTACATAGATCGGCGTCAAGAAAACCGACATCGTCAAGCCAACAAACCGCAGCATGCGAATAAAGAGTCCTGTTCCCCAGCTCATGTACCGATCTTCTACTGATATAAAGAAATCGATGAATGAGCTTGGGCCGATAATAACATGCGAGTCTCCTTCCATGAAGATAACTACTTTACCTTCCATTAGCGCCTGCACCGTTCGATCAGGGCGCTCTGTCAGTGTCATTAGCGGAAATATCGTATAAGGATGATTTTGCAGCTTCTGCATGAGCAGTGCATTGCCCATCAAGCCGTCTGTTTTAATTTGTTTCAATTTTGATTTCACATAATCGATATACTTTTCATCTACAAAATCAGCCATGTAGGTTAGCTGGATACGAGTTTCCATTTTATTGCCTACTATATGAGGTTCCGTCACTAAACCGGGGTCTTTTATGTAGGAACGCAATACTGCAATATTCGTGCTTAACGATTCATTAAATCCTAATACAGGACCAAATATGACCGTTTCATTTTCTGAAGCGGCAATCGCTCTAGCAGGAAAGTTCGCTATGTTGCATAAAAGGCCTTCATACTCATCCATTACAGCAATATATACATGCCCTTGCAGCAGCTTCAAGGCGACTTGATCCAGATTACCTTCCCGCTCAATTTCACAAATCGTTATCGTTTGCCTAATAAGCTCCGTATTCACTTCATCTTCATCAAGCATCGTCAATACGCTTAGGATCGAGGAGCTTAGAACCTTTGTATCAACTAATCCAGATACATAGCAAACTGCCACAGAAGAATTAATACCATGGACCACCAAATCTGAGCAGTTCGGCAGTAGCTGGTTCAGCTCTACTTTTAAATAAGAGGCAATATCTGAAAAGGTCATATTTGCAGTTGTCATTCCCGCTGCTCCTCCTTTCAGTGGCATTACCGGAAATTATCCCCCAATCGTTACAAAACCATGCAGATTATTGTGTTTGTAATGAACTTCGTCAAAAAGAGCAGTATACTAAGAGCAGCATCTAACATCGAACGCTCATACATACAATTGCCAATCTATATAGATATGAAGAAATACGGAGGAACAACATGTTTAACCAACTGGAATCTTATAGTGATGTGGAAGACATATGCGGCAGAACTTCCTATCGCAGAGGACTTAAGTATTACTATGCTCGTCGCATCATTGAGTTCAAACAAGTAACCGAGCATTTATACGCCGCTCTTGTGCGCGGCAGCGAGGATTACAGTGTTCAAGTCAGGCTGCCGTCTGTAAAGGAAGTTGAGGCAAGTTGTACATGTCCAGCGTCTAACACCTACTTCTCTTTCTGCAAGCATATTGCCGCGGTTATGCTAGCTGTTTGCGACAGCAGATTTGACAAGAAAACGGCTGATCAATATTTACCGAGTTCTCTCCAGAATAGGTATTCTGCCACGATTAGTTCCAAAGACACAGCATTGACCCGCAATATGATTTCGATTTTTGGTAGTCAAGCTTATCAATCGGCATCCCAAGACGATTATGACGCCTATGAAGACGATGAGTATGCACGTGAAACGCTGCAAGTAGAGTGGATCTGCCATGCAGTATCACATGCGCGCAGAAGTTACTTCGCGCTTGAGTTTCGGATCGGTCCGCAGCGGCTGTATATCGTACCTAAGGTAAGAGAATTTTTGACGGCGTTTGCCCAAGCTCAACCGTTCGCGTTTTCTAAAAAATTTACCTACAGCCCTGATCAATACCGCTTCACCGCTCAAGATGAGGCCATCATTCGAAAGCTAATCGACATCGTGCGGATCGAAGAAAGTTATTACGACCTTATGTATGGATTGAATAGCAGCAGCAGGCTTGGCACGGAACGGACGATCGTTATCCCACCTCATATGTGGGAGGAAACGATCCCTTTACTGCTGCAAGTTCCGATTCGGATCGAACAAGATACGAAGCAATATGACCTACGGCTCGGAGAACAGGGTAAAGTCCCGCTCTCCTTCCGGATCAAACAAGAAGAAACAGATATTTACGAACTTGCTATTGAGGGTTTACAAACAGCACTGCCAATGGAGCAGTATGGCTATATATGTGCGGAGGGCATGCTCTGCCCTGTAAGTGATCTGCAGCTGGATCAGTTCACGGCACTTAAGAAGCTGTTCTATATGTCTCGCAGCAACGAAGTCCGCATTGCAGCCAATGAGCTTCCTGCTTTTATTGAGCGTGCACTCCCAGGGATTAAAGCACTTGGTCAAGTTGCGATTGCACCTGAGATTGCCGATAAGATTGTAAGTCCAAGTCTCGTAACGAAGATCTACATCGATAAATACGATAACAACTTATCGGTCTTGGTCGAATTCCTTTACGATGATAAAGTCATCTACCCGTTTCAGCCTGAACAGGTATCCATGGAGCAGGACGTAGAACGCTATGTATTGCGCAGCTACGAGCAGGAAAATGAGATTGTCCGTATCCTTGAGCAATCGGGCCTCCGCAACAACGGAAAGCAGCTATATACCAATGACGAAGAAGCGATATACAGCTTTCTGTATCATTTACTGCCCAAGTTGGAGCCAATTGCACAGATCTACTCCACGGAGGCGGTCAAATCTCTTATGTTCCATGCTCCGCAGCAGCCTAGAGCGATGTTGGACGTGGATGCAGCTACAGATTGGCTAGAGGTCAAGTTCGATATGGTAGGCATCGAGCAAAGCGATATTCATGATATCCTCTTTTCTATTTTGGAGAAGAGGAAGTATTATCGCTTGCCAAGCGGGGCTTTCGTTTCATTGGAGCAAGAAAGTTATCGCCAATTCGGCGATCTTATGCATGAAGTTGGCATGAGCCGTTCAGAGGTACAGCAAGATCGGATTTTCCTTCCCATAACGAGAGGTCTTAGTCTTATCGAAACAGGAGACGACTATCGAGCTCGCGGGGTAAAGTTTGGTAAGCAGTTCCGCCAGATGCTGGATCATATGAAGAGTCCTGAGGACCTGGAATTTGAGGTTCCAGTTCCATTGACGAATGTACTGCGGGACTATCAAACCTATGGCTTCCACTGGCTCAAAACGTTGTCCTACTACCGCTTCGGCGGCATTTTAGCTGATGATATGGGGCTTGGGAAGACGCTGCAAAGCATCGCCTACATTGTTTCGGAACGCGAAGCGCTTAGCCAACAGCAGACGGAAACTAACAAACCTGTGCTCGTTGTAGCGCCTGCTTCCTTGGTCTATAACTGGCGTAATGAGCTTCACAAGTTTGCGCCTCAGTTAAGGGTACAGCTCGCAGCAGGACTGAAGGATGAGCGCAGCCAAGCGATTGAGTCTTTAGATGAAGTAGATGTGTTGATTACTTCCTATCCTTCTTTACGCAGGGACATTCACCTGTATGAAAATATTGTGTTCAGCATCTTGCTGCTAGATGAGGCACAAACGATTAAAAACGAAGCAACACAAGCTTCCAAAGCAGTCAGACAAATTACAGCAAGCCGTAGATTTGCCCTTACAGGTACGCCGATCGAGAATTCCATCGAAGAAATATGGGCGATCTTTGAAGCCGTGTTCCCTGGCTTGTTCACGAGCAAGAAGTCGTTCCAAGCACTATCTCGTGAAGAACTGGCACGCAAAGTAAGGCCATTTATATTGCGGCGACTCAAGCAAGACGTGCTGAAAGAACTGCCAGACAAAATTGAAACGCTGCATATGACGGAGCTATCACTCGATCAGAAGAAGCTGTACTTGGCTTACTTGAGTCGGCTTCAGGAGGAGACGCTGGAAGTATTGGCCGCAGAAGGCTTCCAAAAAGGTCGGATGAAAATACTCGCAGGCATTACTCGCTTACGCCAACTCTGCTGTCATCCTTCCTTGTTCATACAAGAATACGAAGGATCATCCGGCAAACTTGAACAACTGCTAGAGCTTGTGGAAGAATGCATGAGCAGCGGCAAGCGGATGCTTATCTTCTCACAGTTCACGAGTATGCTTGAGCTTATTCGCAGCGAACTTGATGCAAGCGGCAGACCCGTCTTCTATCTGGATGGCAAGACACCGCCAAGCGAACGAGTGGAGCTGTGTCAGCGATTCAATGAGGGAGAACGTGATATTTTCCTCATATCGCTTAGAGCTGGAGGAACTGGGCTTAATTTGACTGGTGCTGACACCGTCGTCCTGTATGATTTATGGTGGAACCCTGCTGTTGAACAACAAGCTGCAGACCGCGCCCATCGTATCGGCCAAAAAAATGTGGTACAGGTCATTCGCCTCGTTACGCATGGTACGATCGAGGAGAAGATTTATGAATTGCAGCAGCGCAAAAAAGATTTGATTCACGAGGTAATCCAGCCAGGTGAGGAAACGCTATCTGCCATTACAGAACAGGAAATTCGTGAAATACTAAGTATCGGTTGATAGCTGCATAATGGCTCGTTCACGCTTGAACTTGAAATCGTACGGATCAGTATCGTTTTCAAGTTCTCAAGTATAAACAGGAAGCAAGCCTCATTCAAATATGCCATAGAATAAATAAAAGAGAGGGTCTGTCCGCACGTTACTATGCTGACAAGACCCTCTTTGTATTTGCATTTTTGTTTATGGTTGCTGCGTCTGGCAAGATGGTTTTCAACAACTCGCAGTGACCACTTACTCTTCTTGCGAGAAATACACTTTATAATAATGAAGCTTGCGCTCCTCATCATAGCCGCGTTCCACATAAGGGAAACTTTCACTCTTCAGCTTCAATTCAACCCCTGTGTCAGTCTTAATCACGTTACGAAGCGTCTTCTTCACTTTTTTCAAAGCAGTTTGTGAAATGGGCATAGCATCGAATGGAGGAAGTTCGTTCATTTCGGTATACGACTCTTTGTATACTTTGAACATCTCACCCTGACTATGGTCCTGAAGCACGTTATGAATAAACTCCTCTTCCTCGAACTTGTCCGCGCGTGAGAAGTAATCCATCGTGCTGTTGATAAATTCCAACTTTTCCTTCTTCTCTGGCTGCTCAGAGGCTGGCGCAATCACATTGTCATAAAACTCATTCACCATTTGAATCGCATGATCTGTATAATAATTTTCGTCCTCCATCAACGTAACGTTAAGGAAGTCCTCCATCCAATACATCGCCGCATCTTGCGTCTTTCCAGCTGTCGCGTCAACTACACCTACTACGAAACCGCCGATGGCCTTCACATTCAAAATTAGACAGCCCTTGTCCAGCTTGCGGACATTGACGCCCTCTTCAATTAGCAATCCTAGATCTTCGTGGTTCGGCTCATCTAGCTTCAAATACACATCTTTGTTCTCAGACTTAAATATCCCGATCGCGTCAATGCTGAAGTCGTTATATAAAATGTTGTTCAAATGCACGACATAGAGCTCACCTGACTTAATCTGCGGATGTGAGGATTGCTCATACAAATGATTCAGTATGTGTACAGATTGCTCTTGAAACGTATTTGGCTGATCGAACATGCGGCTCGCATACGTGTATACCTCATTCATCGACAGATCCGTTTCGTGATGGAATCGATAAAACATCTCGAACTTGAAGCTGGTCAAAAAATATTTTAACAACGTATCGCGAACTTCCTCACTCGGCACTTCGTATCGAGTTTGCGAGATGCGTACGCCCTCATCTCTAGATTTATTGCCTACTTTATGAACGACCATCTGGTGAATATCTACCTTGGACAGATCAATCATCCTGCTCACTCTCTCTTTCTCCAAACGTCACATCTCACCATTGTACCTTGATTATCGTGCAAAGAAAATAGCTTACAACATTAACCTGTATTTCGTCTGCAGTATACTCCTGATGACTTTGAACAGTTGGGGCGAGCCAAGCCCGCTCTGCATACGTTATTAGCATGCCAATCAACCTATAAGGTTTGGGAAGGAGTACTTCACCGTGACGAATATGTCCTCTTTTTTTCCATGGCAGAAGTTCCAGGAGCAATTTGGTATTAAAATGCCCATCAACCCATCACAGATGTTAACGCAAAATGCTATTCAGAACTATGTCGAGGAAGAAATCAAACGCTCCTTTTCCAAAGCTTTCGATCAATCCAATTATGCTTCAGAACTATCTGACTCCGACTCTAACTCTGACTCTCCATCCTCATCTTCCCCAGCAGCTAGCGGCAAACCAGGTTGGTCCTCACGAGAAACCGATCATGAAATTACAATTGAAGTAAAGCTATCTAAAAAAACGAAACCTCAAGATGTTCGCCTCCAAATGAATCCTACTCGACTGTCGATTCAAAATATGAATACATCCCGCAAGCAACTTATTCCCTTACCGGCCCCAGTCTTTCCAAAAAGTACACGCGCCACCATTCAAGACAACAAACTGCGTGTCGTTATGCGCAAACAATCTGCAGGCAATATGCAAAATATCGATATCCAGATCGTTGATTAAGTTGCCCCGCATGTTACATTTGTTTACCTTTCAATATTCACCATAGGCCAAGTTCCTTCTTCTAGGCGTATGACATAGAATACGGTTAGACGGATTATAGTTAAAGGATGGATGGATATGCCTAACGTATTTAACATTTTCAACATTCGTGTCAATGCCATATCCAGCAACGGGTCCGTTAATCTAGGGAATACCATTATAAAAGGGAATACGACGGAAACAAAAAGTGTAGGCGGAAACTCTGTCGTTGGTGATTGTACCTCTTCTATTAACAACGAAACGAATTTGGTTAATAATCCTGATTTCACTGCAAATCCGAGTGTGGTCATATAGAGGTGTACATGATGAACATATGCATCAATCAAATACGAGTCAATGTTTTAAGTAACTTGGCTTCCATCAATATTGGTACGACCTTTTTGGGAAGCAATTCAAATGCGACCAGTCAAGTTGAATCGTCTGAAGGTGAAAAAGCTCCTGCCATGAACGCAGGTCATACGCATGCAGCGGAGCCTGTAGGTGTTCCAGAAGCAGAGCTAATGGAAGAGCCTATTATCCTTCCTCAGCTTGGAATGCCACCAATAGAAATGCCTCCTATTGAACCTAGAGCACCTGAATAAAATAAGGAGGCGATACGATGCAATCTTATCCGTCTTCATCTTCTACCTTCTACGTATGGCAGGCTTTAGAAGAGCGAATTCGCTCCATGGAAGCTCGTATTTCTCAACTAGAGGCACAAGTTCAGCAGCAGAGTACAGACAATCAAGCACTGCAAGCAACGATAAAGGAAGTAAAACCGATTCAGATCGGTACGATTAACTATAAAATCCAAGAATTGCACGTCAGTGAATTGTCAGGCACGCTTAATGTCGGCTTAACGGCGTTTACGGATGAGAAGGAGATGCAGAAGCTAATAGGCTCTCTTAAAGAGCAGGGAGAGAAGCAGATGGAGAATATGGACACCACCTATTCCAACGAGACCAATGTGTACGATATGTCTAAGTTAGATGAGGAAACGAAGAAAGAGAACAATCTTCAAAATGGTAAATATCAAAATAACGATAATGGCAAGCAAAAAAAGAGCACCGCATTCGAATAATTCGAGTGCAGTGCTCTTTATCGTATAACGCAAGCTACTATGCGTTGATTTTTTGTTTAGCTACTGTTGCCAAGGAGTTGAACGCGTTGATATCGTTCACTGCAAGATCAGCAAGCATTTTACGGTTGATGTTTACTTCAGCAAGCTTCAAGCCGTGCATGAATTTGCTGTAGGACAAGCCGTTCATACGAGCAGCTGCGTTGATACGAGCGATCCACAATTTGCGGAAATCGCGCTTCTTAACGCGACGATCGCGGTATGCGTAAAGCAAGGATTTCATTACTTGCTCGTTAGCTGTCTTAAATAGACGGTGCTTAGAACCAAAGTAACCTTTAGCTAGTTTTAGTACTTTTTTATGACGACGACGTGTAGTAAATCCGCCTTTAACTCGTGCCATTCTAGTAACCTCCCAATCGAATCATGTATCCGAATTATTGCTTGAGCCGTTTGTGCGACTTCAAGTTCTTACGTTATTACTTCAAGTTAGCCAATTGCTGTTTCAAACGGTTCACGTCACCAGCAGCCATTACTGGGTTTCCAGCGAGAACGCGCTTTTGACGTCCGGACTTATGGGACAACAGGTGGTTTCTGTAAGCTTTATAACGGCGAACTTTACCAGTACCTGTAATTTTGAAGCGGCCTTTAAGGCTGCTGTGCGTTTTCATTTTAGGCATAATCATTTCCTCCTCAATAATCAAATCCAATCCGCCACCTTCTCCGCGTGGCGGGAGGGTCCGTTTAGTTGCTCTTTGGCGCTAGAATCATAATCATGCTGCGACCTTCAAGCTTAGGTTGACGCTCGATTGTGCAAAGCTCTTCAACCTCTTTCTTAACGCGCTCCAACACGCGTTGACCGATTGAAGCATGTGTAATCTCACGACCACGGAAACGAACGGAGCATTTTACTTTATCCCCATCTTTGAGGAACTTAACAACGTTGCGAAGCTTCGTTTGGTAGTCATGCTCCTCGATGTTTGCACGGAACCAAACTTCCTTCATGTCAACAATCTTCTGGTTCTTACGAGCTTCTTTCTCTTTCTTCTGCTGCTCATAACGGAACTTTCCGTAGTCCATAATGCGGCATACTGGCGGCTTCGCTTGTGGTGCTACATTAACCAAGTCCAACTCTGCATCAATAGCCATTTGAAGCGCTTCACGGAAAGGCTTAATACCTAACTGTTCACTATCTGGTCCGACAAGACGAACTTCCTTAGCTCGAATTTCTTCGTTGATCATATGTTCCTTGCTAATGACCTTCCACCTCCATCATTTATATCCCCAAATTCATCAAAAAAGGGATGCATGCTCCCAAAAGAGCCCACATCCCTCACTTATCATCACAGGTGAGTATCGCATTAATGCGATAAGTTTCATAGACCAGCCAACTCTGAGTCGGTCAGGTGAGAAGCGGGCGCTTCTGCTTTCGTATTATTCGTACTCAAGTAATATATCATATGCGATAAACAGAGTCAAGTGTAGCAGCATGTAAATTTACACATTGGCTGTATAGCTTGAGATATGAAAAAGATGGGGAGTCCACAGACTCCCCATCGAACATTCAACATCTTTATATTATGCTTGCTTGCCTTGCACATCTTCCAATCTTACAACACGTGTATGCTCTGTATGGCTCCATACTTTGTTGTTCTGCGTGAAGAACGCGTAGAACGTAATTGGCCACCAAGAAAGCAAGAAGATTGGGAATGTGATCAAGGATGCGTAGATACGCGGCGATCTAACACCTTCAAGTACTAGCGCGAGAATGAACGCTGCACATGTCATCACTATTGAACCAACGAACAGCCATGGCGGCAATACTTCAGTTAGCGTTGGGAAGTTCGGACCATTGAAGAACGCTGCATCGACCCAAATATAAGCAGTAAGCAGGAATGTGGTCAATACCGTGTATACCGTTACCGTGTACAAGGCTGTATCGAACTTCGCCAAGTTGCGCTCCTTAATACTTTGCCACATCAATGGGAAGAAATAACGACGTGCTACTGTAAAGTGACCTTGCATCCAACGTAAACGCTGGCGTGCAGAAGCTTTGAACGTAAGCGGCTTCTCGTCAAATACGCGAGCTTTGTAGTTAAACACAGGGTTAACACCGTTCTTAACACAACGAACCGTAAACTCCAAGTCTTCAACCAAGCTTGTTGCTCCCCAGCCCATTTCTTGAAGAAGCTTGCTCTCAAAGCACATCCCCGTTCCACCCAAGAAGTTAGCCATCTTGAGATTTGTACGGGACAACTGCCACAAGCGGTTGCAGTACCAATAAGTTACACCGTAAGCTGCTGTAATCCAAGAATCATGTGGATTCTTCGTATCAATGTAACCTTGAATAACACGTGCTCCAGAGCACAGGTCATTATTCATTTCAGTTAGGAAATCTGTGCTAACCAAGTTATCTGCATCAATCATAACGACTGCATCAAACTGGCGCTCCATTTCCCATAAGTTCTTCAACATCCACTCAATCGCGAAACCTTTACCGCGCTGCTGAGGGTTATGACGTTCGCAAGCTGTCCAACCATGTTCACGAACGAGATCTGCTGTATTGTCTGTACAATTGTCACAGATAACAAAAACATCATACATATCTTTCGGATAATCGAGCGTCTTCAAGTTCTCCATCAACGCATCGATAACCGTTGCTTCGTTATGTGCAGCTACGAGCACAGCGAATGTCTTCTTAGGCTCGTGTTGTATATGCTTTTTCTTACGATAAATACCAAACAATGAAAGTGTGAATTGATAAACCCCGATAGTTGCCAGCAACAGTTGCATAACAACTAACCAATTTTCCACCATGCCAGGTGTCCCCCTTTAATCAAATACCCCTAATACATATCCTTTATCTCTCTCTACAGGCTTACATACGCTTGCTCAACATAACGAGCTGCATTCCGATTTCTCTCTTCGAATGTCATACAAACGTCATCCAAACGTAATAAAACGGTCGATCATGATTGTCTAACGTTTGCACTCTTTTGTCAAAACCTTTTATTGGCTTTCATTTGCTTCTGACTACGCTATAAGCGGTTGGCGTGCAATTTATATGTAGCAGACGTCTATTCATGCTACTTTATACTCATTTTCAACCAAATCCAACGTTTTTACAGCTAAAGTCCCTCTTTCTCTTGGTGCAATGTCCTATTATAGGACTACAAAGATGCATGGACAAGCAAATGACAGAGTGAATGAAGCATAACGAAATGATCGACTCATTTGTTATGACGGGTTTGAACGATAAAAAGTTTCATAAACAAAAACTTTTTATATTTTGTTTACCCATTCCCATTCGAATGAATCAAAAAATCAAACATGAAATCTCAACTATTCATGTGTCAACCATTGTAGCAAATTAACCACCCAAATTCTACTTTAGTATACCCAAACGATGGTTACTTGAATCTAAACAACAAGCAACGAAGTGCATACGAACTTTTACATGATCATCATGAAAAATTCACAAAATGATTATCTTCTGTTAATGTTACCTTGATATGATGTGTTCAAACTTCAGTCAAACCATAAATTGCTACTACGGAGGGGATATTATGACCCGTCTGCTCTCATGGTTATTGCATTGTGAACGACAGCTGTTTTTCTGGATTAATCATCGGATGCACCACCGCATCACGAGCTTTGTCCTATATTCATTTACCCACTTAGGTGGAGCAACATTTACAATAGCATGCTCATCACTTGTTGCACTGTTTAGCCCTGCACCTTGGAGTATGGCAGGCTGGCAAGCTTTAATTGCACTTGGCATTAGCCATATACCTGTAGTACTTATAAAAAAGGTATACCCGCGGCTGCGTCCGCACGTAGCTATGCCTGACATACGTACATTTCGGAAGCCGCTCGTCGATCATTCATTTCCTTCTGGGCATTCAACAGCGGCATTTTCGATCATCGTACCTTTTATCGCATTGATGCCTCAGCTAAGCTGGATTCTCATCCCTGCAGCTGGCATCGTAGCATTATCTCGAATGTACCTTGGACTGCATTATCCTTCGGACTGCCTAGCAGGTGCTATACTTGGCGCAGGAACAGCCGCATTAACGGTGTCACTATGGCCGAGCCACTTAATGGATTACTCATTCGTTTAATGTGGTAAGAGAAATTGAAGGAACAACGTAATTACGATTCGTCAGATTCTAAAGTGGTATAAAATTCAATCGAGGAAAGGTGACAGGTATGGAACAACAAGCCTTGTCCATGTTCAACGATACAGAAGCACAATGGTTCGGCAGCATAACGGGTGAAAAGAAACGCATCTTGCTTTTATCCGAACGCTTCGGAGCAGGCCATACACAAGCTGCACACGCGCTATCCGTAAGCTTGCGTAGAACTTCTCCTCATGTCCAAACACGTGTAATGGAGCTTGGAAAGTTCTTGAACCCAATAATGGCACCGCTCATCATCGAAGCTTATCGCCATACCGTAACGACACAGCCAAAGCTTGTCGGCTACATGTACAAGAAACAATATCGTCGTTCTTTAAATCGTCTTACGACACTAGCTTTGCATCGTCTTTTCTACACGCATGCAATGTCTGTATTTCGACAATTAAAGCCTGATATGATCGTATGCACGCATCCAATCCCGAACGCCGTCGTCTCTCGACTTCGTCGCCAAGGTCTAAACGTGCCCTTATATACATTAATTACCGATTATGATGCGCATGCTGCATGGGTATCGCCTATGGTCGATCGCTATTTGGTATCTACACAGGAAGTGAAAATGAAACTAGTAGAGCACGGCGTCCATCCTGGGCGTATTGAAATTACCGGGATACCCGTTCATCCAAAGTTCTGCGAGCAGCATGACCGCAACAAGAAAGCGGACATACGCAAACAGTTCGGGCTTAAAGAAATGCCTACGGTCATGGTTATGGGCGGTGGCTGGGGACTTATGGACCCGAATGATACCAATGAGCTGCTGACACGTTGGACCAATCATATCCAATTCGTGTTCTGTGTCGGAAATAACGATAAGCTGCGTGAGAAGCTACTGAAAAATCCACGCTTCCAGCATGAGAATGTGCATATGATCGGTTACACGAATGAAGTGGATAAGCTGATGGATGTATCTGACCTGCTCGTAACGAAGCCTGGCGGCATGACATGTACAGAAGCACTCGCCAAGGGCATTCCAATGCTGTTCTACAGCCCACTTCCTGGACAAGAGGAAGAAAACTGTCAGTATTTCACAGCAAAAGGATATGGTGAGCCCATTGATTGCCCTCAAGCGGTAGCCAAATGGATGAGCAAGTTAGCTTATGAGTACGAAGAAGTGTCCGCAAGAAGGATGGCTTATGTACAAAATGCTTCACGTTATCATCCACAAGCATGTGCAGAGTCATTACTGCATGACTTGTTAGGTGAAGAGCAAATACTCAGCCGTTTGTAAAAAGGTCAATCCGTTATCGACAACATTCAGCAATTGCGAAATAAAGAGTGCATCGTGGTAGATTGTCATAAATAATATAGTCGTATTTTGCAAACTATGAATATTATCGAATTTTACGTTATAAAACAAACAGACCCTTCAAATCCGAATGAAGCTACCGGATCTGAAGGGTCTTTACTATGAAAATGTAAAAATATAATTTTGAGTTAGAGAACTAATAAGCCTAGTTCTCTTCCTGCTCGTCCTTCTCTTCAACAGCAGCACGACGCTTCTCCTGCTGTTTCTCTTCTCTATACTTGCGAATCGCTTCTTCGCCTAGAACTACTTCAACACGATGAATGTTCATCCCTTTACCCATGAACTTTTGCTCGTATTCTGTCATCACATGCTCTTCATTAATTCCATCACGATGTAGATTCAATGAAATGCGACGCATAATAAGCTCCATATCTGCAAAGCTGTTCAGAGAAGATTCGAATAAAGTCTCTGAATCCGTCTTAAAGTGAATCTCGCCCAGCTCGTTCATAATATGAATATATTTCTCGACGAAATGGGAATGTGTCAAACGACGGCGAGCGTGACGCTTCTTCGGCCAAGGATCACTGAAGTTCAAATACACGCGCTCCAGCTCATTTTCCGCAAATACATTTTCGATAAATTCAACGTTCGTGCGAACGAGCTTTAAGTTAGCTGGATGAGAAAGCTCTGTCTCAAGCCCTTCCACTGCCTTCATCGCCTTTTCGCTTGCACGTGAAAGCAATTCGTCGTACATATCGATACCGATAAAGTTAATATGCGGATATTTCAAGCTCATTTGTGTAATGAACTGTCCTTTCCCCATGCCGAACTCAACCCAAATCGGGTTGTCATTTCCAAATAAGCTGCTCCATTTCCCTTTGTGAACTTCTGGCTCCAAAACAACAAGTGAAGTCATTTGCTCCAGTTGTGCGAGAGCACCTTTTTTACCACGTAAACGCATAAATATAGGCCTCCATATCATGTTGGTCATTTTTTAATCAAAAAAATTAAACGGAACAATCGCAGCAGCAACGATCTGCACAAAACAGGCAGAATACATATATGCTTGTGCCATGGTCCGAGTAAATGAATTCGCAATGTACAATAATCTCGACATTATACAGGACGATGTCGTGAAATCACGACAACTGTTCCGATTGTTAATTGTGCCAAAAAGTCCACTCTTCTGTAAAGCACGAAAAAAAGGAATGCCGCTAAAGGCACCCCTTTTCCATCACTATCATCATGTTCGTCCACTAATTGCTGACAATCTCGTATTGACGCTCTACAGCTTGACGTACCTTTTGCTGAGCTGCTGCTTTTACTTCAGACCCATATGGGAACTGCTGCCCCATTAATGCCATCGCTTCCTTAATCGTCAACTCTACTGCAATCTTCTTTTCCCCTTGCGGAATCGTAAATAGATCGCCCATCGTTGTTCACCTCACCTAATATCGATGTCTTTACATTTGTAAGCATCGTCTGGATCAGTCCGACTTATTCTATATTATTCTACTAGTAAGCGTTTTCTTCCTCCTTAAAAATGTAACATTTTGTGTAAGTTTTATTGAAGCTCAACTTCGCATTTGTACCCTATTTCTGTTACAATAAGTAGTGCATCTTCATGATGCTTATGGAAGATTGGAAAGGGTTTAACATATACCTATGACACATACAGAACAACTTATTACTGAAGAAGAACAGCCTCTCCTATGGGCTGACAAACGGTTTCATACATGGAACTATGAAATGCGCGAACAGTTCGGGGAAAAAGTATTCAAAGTAATGCTCGATGCTGGCTTTACTTGCCCGAACCGAGACGGAAATATTGCAATCGGTGGCTGCACCTTTTGCAGTGCACGTGGTTCCGGTGACTTCGCTGGACGCCGTCGTGACGATCTTGTCTCTCAGTTCAATACGATTCGTGATCGCCAACACACGAAGTGGCCAAATGCTAAATATATCGGCTACTTCCAAGCTTATACGAATACGTACGCACCAGTAGAAACGCTGCGAGACTATTTCGAGGTTATTTTAGAACAACCTGGGGTCGTAGGGTTATCGATTGCAACACGTCCAGATTGTCTACCTGACGATGTCATTGAATATTTGGCAGAGCTGAATCAGCGGACTTATTTGTGGATCGAGATGGGACTGCAAACGGTGCATGAATCTACATCCAACTTGATTAACCGTGCGCATGATACTGCCTGTTATATAGAAGCAGTTGAGAAATTGCGCAAGCACGGCATTCGTGTGTGTACTCATATTATTTATGGCTTGCCGCAAGAGACGCATGAGATGATGATGGAGACGCTTCGTCAAGTGTCCCATATGGATGTGCAAGGCATCAAGCTTCACCTGCTGCACCTTATGCGCAAGACACCTATGGTCAAGCAGTACGAGGCAGGCTTGCTTCGCTTCTTGGAGCAGGATGAATACATTAAGCTAATCGTAGACTCCTTGGAGCAATTGCCGCCGGATATGATCGTTCATCGCGTTACAGGCGATGCGCCGCGCGATCTTCTCATTGGTCCTATGTGGAGCCAGAAGAAGTGGGAAGTATTGAACGGCATCGACAAAGAGCTGCGACTCCGCAATACATGGCAGGGCAAGTATCGGAGGGATAAGTAAGATGGGATTCCTTTCTGTGCTGAGCTTTGCCCAGCAAATGGTGAAAGAGCGCGTCCAACTAGGCGACCGCGTAGTAGACGCAACGATGGGTACGGGCGTGGATACATTGTTCCTCGCCCGGCTTGTTGGAGAACGTGGACACGTAGCCGCGTTCGACATTCAGGCGCAAGCGCTTGAATTAACGCGTAAGCGCCTCCAAAGTGGCCTTGGCCTGGACGCAGCGGCGTCCGTGGACTTGCGGCTTGCAAGCCACGCCGACCTCGTCGGCGCGCTGCCCCCAGAGTGGCACGGGCAGACGGCAGCCGTCATGTTTAATCTTGGCTTCCTGCCAACGGCAGAAGCCGACAAGGCTGTCATGACGGAGCCGTCCACGACGCTTACTGCGCTAGAGGGGGCCTTGGCCCTGCTGCGCCCTGGAGGCGTACTTAGCGTCGTGCTGTACCCAGGCCATGACGGGGGCGACCGCGAAGCGGATGCCGTTCAGGCTTGGGCCGAGGGCCTGCCCCAAGTGGTTGGGCAGGCATTGATCTACCGCATGCTGCAGCGTCCGCATGCGCCTTATGCAATTGCCATCGAGAAGCGGCGCGGCTAATTTAGATGTATCAATTAGGCAGCCTAGCACCCTATTACGCTGCCCATTCGCAACCAACGTCGATATCTAGCATTTTAGGCGATTCACCCGACTCAGGTGTACCCTTCTCGCTGCTTGCTTTTCAGGCAGCAGGAAGCCACATATAGATCAAGTCCAGATAGAACAAGACAAGATTACAACTGAAAAGGAGACGAAGAAGATGGGTATACGCAAGCTGGAGCATACTGGAATTATGGTGCGAAATATGGAGGAATCCATTACCTTTTACACAGAAGTTATCGGCATGACGTTAAAAGATAAGTTTATTCATACGGATGGGATTATCGGGCTCGCTTTTCTTGGCTTTCCCGAGCAAGACAGCGTAGAGCTTGAACTGATCCAAGGATACAATGACAATTTGCCTGCTGAAGGAAAAGTTCATCATCTTGCCTTCACGGTAGATGATATCGAATCCGAGTTTGAACGTATTCAAGAGCTGCAAATTGAGCTTATCAATCCAGAGATCATTACACTGCCAAACGGCAGCCGCTATTTCTTCTTCAAAGGACCTGACGGCGAACATCTTGAGCTGTTCCAATCAACTAGACCTTAACTAACATGGGAGTGAAGAGACATGACAGTACCATACCCACTGAAATTCCAACCCGAGTTCAAAGAACGTGTCTGGGGCGGACGTGCCTTGGAGCAATTCGGACTAGAACTGCCAGAAGGTCATATTGGCGAAGGCTGGATGATCGGTGACCATCCGAATGGCATTACACAAATTGTGAATGGTGAGCTTGCTGGAAAAGGATTGGATGAAGTTCGTGAACAATTTGGACGCGAATGGTTCGGCACGAAAGGCTTCTCTGAAAAAAATGGACGCTTCCCGCTGCTTATTAAGCTGCTCGATTGCAACGATGACTTGTCGGTTCAAGTTCATCCAACGGATGAATACGAAGGCCTGCCTAAAGGCGAGCTTGGCAAGACAGAAATGTGGTACGTGCTCGATGCGAAGCCAGGTGCTAAGATCATTTATGGCCTAAAGGAAAACATAGATCGCGCTGCACTAGCACAAGCAATCGAAGAAGGCCGTATTATGGACGCACTTCAAGAAGTTCCTGTTCAAGCCGGAGATTCCTTCTATATTCCTGCGGGTACGGTACATGCTCTATGTGCTGGCGTTGTGGTAGCTGAAGTACAGCAAAATTCCGATACCACTTATCGTCTCTATGATTACAATCGTCCAGGCCTTGATGGCAAGCCTCGTGAGCTGCACATTGAGGATTCCTTGAATGTAATTGCTTACGAAGGCGCGGGAGCAACGCGCATGAAGACAGACGATGCAAAACCTAACGAATGGCTGCAACTTGCACAATCGCCATATTTCGTCGTGGAAAAAGGAATCGTCAGCACACCTTGGGAGTTATCAACGACTGCAGAGAGCTTTGTTATTCTTGTTATCTGTGATGGTACAGGCACACTTAGCTGGGAACAAGGTTCTATCGAGTTCCGCTCAGGCGAGTGCTTCCTCTTGCCAGCGAACTTGGGCAGCTATACACTTGAAGGCAGCTGCACCGTGCTTCGCTCTATTGCACCTTAATGTTCATTAAAAAGTATTTTAAAGATGAATGAATCACAGCCGTATGTGCACTCATTTTGATATAAACCGAATAGTTGCAACTTATCAGTTGAGGGATCCGTTTCATTTAAGCGGATCTCTTTTCTTTATATTGATTTTTAGGCATTGATAAAATCTCCATACGGTGTTTACTCCTATACCTTTCGTAAGCCGCGACACGTCCCTCACGGAATTCAGCACTTATCGCTTCTCACTCATAGAAAGTAAAAATCACAAATTGTTCATGGACATCGATAATATCGTGACTATTTTCACATGAATGGATGATCAAACGATTTACGATGTAAGTGAGGCCATTACACACCACTCTATAAATTGGTAGATTCAATTGCAATGAGTGAAAAAAGCTTTTTGAGCTGCATGACGTGATGCGAGGATTGTAGTTCAACTATGAAAGAAAGGATGATCGCAATGAAACGAACAGCACTCGTCTTTATAGCCATTTTGCTAACGGTTGGCGTAGCATGGACGGCATATGGAGAAGAAGCACTTCCTCCGCCGAAACGGTTGACGACGAAACATATGATGGCTGATCTCAAGCATGCGTACACGATGCTGCTTCAACACCATCCACATTTCAAAGAGAATGATATTAACATGAAATCGGACTGGATTGATAGCTACAATTATTATTTACAATTGATTAAACAAGCTTCCGACGAAGAACAATTCAAACAAGTTATACAAATCATGCTAAACGACCTTCGAGATGGAGATACACGGTTATTAGCCAAAGATGAATACGATAACTATTATGATCACTGTGAAAATGTGCAGCAAGCTACTTATAAAGATGAACTAGAAAAAATGTCAGCGAAACGTCGATATGCCCACCAGCCAACGAACGGATCGGATCAGCAGCACATGCATCGCAATCATCATCAAGAAAGCGATATGCACAGTGACGAGAGCGACTTGCATATGTTCACACTGCCAAACAGTGGGTACGTTCTACGCATCCCTAATTAGATGCAAGATGCATGATAGAGCCCCCAAACGTCACTTTGTAACACTTGAGCTCCACATCGAACCTTACTTTTTTAAAAAAGGACCTCAACTCCCACTAAAGCGTCCTCTTAGAATGCTCATCGGATCAATCTAGTTTGTCCAATGTCCATTCTAAGAGGTATATCACGCTATAAAGTGGAGAGTGAGGTCCTGTTTTTTATTGTCATTATAGACGTCTCCTGTCGTGTGAACACGATTGAAACATCCCTGTTCTATCCATTGAGCTACTTCACGTATTTGTTTATCAGCCTACAGCTAAGCATACAACATCTTCTCCGATACGACGAAAACGAGTGGACGACCATTATCCTGCTGTTGGTAGACAACGATCACAATGGATGACTCTATGTCCGCTGACGGTGCAGCGTCCAGTGTCTGAACTGATGTAATCACTGCTGTAGAAGCAGCCTGTATATCTGGATTAGAAGGGTCGTTGGAATTTCCATCATCCACCGATCCTTGCCCCTCTGTCTGACCTACATTCATCCAATAAGCAACATCGAATGGCATCCGTTCTACAACCGCATGCTTATGCAGCTCGCGCTCGTTCAGCCCGAGCTCTGCGAAAACGCTACCCAATCGTTCAGGATGTTCCGCTGCTGCACGAAGAATACGCGCCGCCTCATCTTTATCAATAACGTCCTGCCACCATATTTTACGAGGCTTGTACTTATGGTTCATGAAGTAGTCCAGCCTCATTAGCCCTTGTGCAACCTCTGGATGCTTCAATTCGCGCCCTTCCAAGAAGCTGCTTAGGCGGACAAATAGATCTTCCAACTGATGGCCAATCTTCTGCCAGCCTTGTCCTTCCCAATAGTCACCAAATGCTTGGAAGAAATCAAATGGTGAACCAAATTCACGTTCCATCAGATGCTCCATCGTCGTATCCAAGCGATGTGAGTTCCAATATTTTTCCAATACATCTTCCAGACGCTTAAGACGGACAACATCGTCAAATGGCAGCATATCATTGCTGAGCATCTCGTACGGAGCATGATCCATATATACATATCCGTACTTCGCGGCATCAATACGCAAGCCCGTTCCACGCAGCAGCTTCAAGAAACCAAGCTGGATTTCTTCTGGACGAAGCGCAAATACATCGTTAAACGTCGTACGGAATATCTCGTAATCTTCCAATGGAAGGCCGGCAATCAAATCGAGATGCTGGTCAATCTTGCCGCTATTTTTAACTTTCGTTACCGTACGCGTCAACTTCGCAAAGTTCTGGCGACGCTTCACCAGTTCATTCGTCGGATCATTGGTCGATTGCACACCAATTTCAAAACGGAATATACCTGGAGGCGCATGTTCAGCTAGGAAATCAAGCACTTCCGGACGCATAATATCTGCCGTAATTTCGAATTGGAACACACAACCGTTATGATTGTCGATTAGGAATTGGAAAATTTCCATCGCGTAATCACGCTTGATATTGAACGTCCGGTCGACAAATTTAATCAATTTTGCACCGTTGTTGATGAGATATAGCAGGTCTGACTTCGTACGTTCCATATCGAAATAACGAACGCCAACCTCGATACTGGAAAGACAAAATTGACAGCTGAACGGGCAGCCACGGCTTGTCTCAAAGTACACAACACGGCGTCCCAGATCAGGCAAGTCCTCAGCAAAGCGATATGGTGACGGAATCTGATTCAAGTCCAACTTTGGACGCGGTGGATTAACGAGAATCTCCCCTGCTTTGTTGCGGTAAGCAACACCAAAGACGAAATGATACTTGCGATCCGTACTCATTTCCCTCAGCAAGTGGAGCAGTGTCTCTTCCCCTTCGCCAACAATAATAAAGTCAACGTCCGGAAGTCGCTCCATCCAATACGTTGTATCATAGGATACTTCCGGACCACCAAGTACAACTTTTACTTCCGGCAATACTTTACGCAGCATGCTAATGACTTTTATCGTCTCTTCGATATTCCAAATATAACAGGAGAATCCTATCACATCAGGCTTACGCTGATATAGATCAGACACGATGTTCATAACCGGATCTTTGATCGTGAATTCTGCCAGTTCTATAGGGAACTCCGGTTCACAATGTGCTTTCAGGCACCGCAGCGCGAGTGATGTGTGAATATATTTTGCATTTAACGTTGCTAGTACGACTTTCATAGTAGCTCCTTTCAACGGCTAACCAGCCAATCCTCATTATAACGATTATCGTCAAAAAATTCGAGCTGCAACAGCCGTCTCTTTTCTATAATGCAAAAAGGCTGCCAACTACTTGCCGGCAAGCCTAAAATGGATAAATAATTAAACTCAAGAGAGAAATTAACAACTTATTTGGGTATTCAGATAAAGCATTGTGTTGTAACATAATATATAAATTAGGATGACAGAACACAATCATATTCTATATAATTAGTTAGTTTGACAGTATTGAAAACATAGTGATATCATGTGCCTTATGCACAAAATCGTCCAGTCGTGGAGGTGAAGTCGTATGACTGCTAAATACACTAATGTACAAGTTCTTGCTGTAGCAGAGGAATTCAAGTCACGCCTCACGAAGCAATCCATTACAGATATTGAATTCATTTCGGCTGTCATAGCTATGCACAACTCTGGCAGAATTGATGAATCAGATGCCGGAAAAATTCTTCTCCATGCTTATGCTGGGGATGTTAACTGTATGAAGACCAAGCTATTACAAGCTTCACTTCAACTAAATGATGAAATGATTCTAGAAATTCAACGAAAAGCAACGCATTAAGATACTGTTTCTTGCCGATACGAATCACTTTATTTATACCATTCTAGTGTACTTGCAAGCTTACCCCTCTAAAGCACGAGCAGGTACATAGGTTATATCGTTAATGAGCATATCTTCATATTTGGATTTACAATTATCACATTTAAATCAGTCGGCGTGCTCTCGTCGCCTCCCTCATGTATTTGTTTTTTAATCACTCCCATTTTTTGAGAAGCCTTCGGGGACAATTTCTTGACTCCATTTTTGGTGTGGACGCCTTCATTAGATGTCTACGATTTATTTTCGCACCATTAGAAATAAGTAATTTTTTAATATTTATCTTTATATATCCTTATCAGTCATTTTTTCAGGCTTCGACTCTATTGGATGCTGCTGCAAATTTTTCAGGGCTTTCATAATTATAGCTGGGTATTTAAGCCCCATTTTTCCGCAGTTTTCTAGGATACTAATCCCTTCTGTTGCCATAATAAACATTAACATAGCATTGCGCATAAAGTGTCCTTCATTCCCAACAACTACATCCAATTGGTGAGCAACTATAATCAGACTTAATGAAATCGTTTTTCGCACTATCCCTCTCCAGCTATCTCTGCTTGTTAGAACATCATTGTACCAAGCAGCAAGTACTCCCGTTACATAGTCAAGAATGACTAGAATGGTACATGATAGAAACAGTGCATCAATTCCACCTAGTAATAGAGTAATAAATGACACTCCCCCACCAATTAGTAGCGTATACAAACTATCTGTGGCTTTCTCCATATCTATTTACCCCTTCTGGTTTACTCTATCTGCCGCTTCAGATGCTATTCTATCTGCGTCTAAAATAAGTTTTGCAGCTTTCTTTACCGTTTTTCTAATTTTATTAGGCGAAATTTCTAACATTTTAGTAATTTCTTTAGGTTCATATCCCTTTAGCTTGGAATGAATAATTTTTTGCTCAGTCTCGTCTAAGGCATGACTGATGTTTTCAACAATTCGTTCTACCAGCATACGGCTATCTGCGTCTTCCTGGAATCCCTCGTAGATTTCGTACTGTTCGTTACTCTTATCTAAAAAGCTGACCTTGGACATAAGCATTGCTTTTTCCACCTTTTTCGAATCTTCCATCCCTAGCAGTTGTGATATATGTATAGCAGGAGGAAGATAGCCCAACTTCTTTTCAATTTTCCCAATAGCATTGATGATGACACTTGCTGTTCTAGTAGGGCGAATCATTTTCGTATGATCACGTAAAAAGTGCTTTACTTCACGTACTATAGCAACGACAGAGAACGTACTGAATCGATTTCCCATTTTCGGATTGAACGCCTGAATCGATTTAAGTAGTGCTAATCTACCAATTTGAAGAAGATCATCTTTTTCAATACCATGAACTCTGGTTAAATAGTCTGGGGAGCCTATATATTTGTGGATGGAGTGCCATATTAAATTCTCGTTTGCTATCATGCTTTCCCCTGCATATTCTTTATCCTGCTGACACCGATAAATATTTTCGGCTATATCTAGTGAATAATACTGTTTATCGGCTTTACGATTCGCTTCAATGGTTGTTGTATCCACACCTACACCTCTTCTGTTCACTTTTCGGATTCGGACAATGATACAAGCTCTTCTTTCGTTATTTCTACGATTTCAAGAACTGTTTTCGATAACGGCCATGTAGAACCATCGGTCATTAATAAGCTATAAAAAATTTCAGGTCGTTCTACTTTTTCCCCAGTAGTCATATCTAAATAAATTTCCGCTTTTTCAAATCCGCAAACATGTCCTGCAAACCATACATTTTCAGTTTCTGACTCACTGCCGAGCTTAGGCATTTCATTGACAGGTACATGTACCAACTTTCCTGACGCATCTCGCAGCATTTCCTCCGTTAATGGCTCTGTTTTCGTTTTAATTATTTTCATCGTATTCTCTCCTTATTTATTAAGTAATAATAGAATCAGTTCGATTCAACTGGGCTCCAAAATTCAAGCAACAATGGTAACGGTACCGCTATCGTGGATATGCACTGACCTGTGTGATCAACATAACGCACATATGAATTTTCTTCCTGATAATGAAGTGTGCCGACGATCTCTGAAAATCTACTTTTTAAAATTGTATGTTCATTCATCATTCATATCTTCCTTATATATAAAGTAGGTATTTAGCCTTAATATTTTTCCAAAAGCCAGCCACATTAGCCTTCGTGCATTTCATCACTTTCGCGATCTCTTGAAAGCTTAATCCTGTCGTCCACAATAGAAAAACTTCCCTTTCTCTTGGCGTTAACCCACCTCTAAGTGAAAAATCATGAATAAACACCACATCCTCATACGTTGCATCTTCCGAAGATAAATAATCAGCTACAATGCCTCCCAACATGCCATATTCGATGTCTGAGACTTCTTGTGCAGGGACAAAACGAATTGACTCATTAAGAGGTCTACTAGGACGATGCTTAGACTCAGCAATCTTATTAATTATGGTCGTATCAATAATCCGATTTAGGTATGTTTTCATACGACTTTTAGCAGGGTCATATCGATCCACATAGCGCAAAATTCGAATCATGCACTCTTGAACAAGATCATCATTCTCCATACCTGTAACTTGCTTTCCTCTTATTCGTTTGTAACAAGTGTTCTGTGCAGCCTCAATAAAAGCTTCCATGTCCTCTAAAGCATACAATTCTTCCAATGTTAATTGGCTCATCGTACAATCCCCTTTTCCTGAAATAGGATTAAAAATAAAATAATTCTAATGGAATAATACTGCAAAAAAGATCGAACTCAGTATCAATTTGCTTCTTCTTGTATATTTTTGTCGTAGAAAATGATACTGAACGCTTGTAGTCGCGATAAGCTTTCAGGACCTTCTTGCTCATCCAGCATTTGAATAAGCTCTTCAATAATCTCTTGCTTCGTCATGCCGTCTTCGTGCGAGTAAGATGAAGATAAAATGGTCTCACCGTCATAGCTGTACGTTAGTCTTGTCGTAATCATGTCATTTCCTCCCTAAGTTAACTGGCCCAAGTAGTATCCAAACCACTCTGCAATATCCTTTACATGTCGTTCTGGCGAGCGTCTTGCCAGCTCATATAAACCCGAGCCCTCATATTCATGCATAAGTGAAGCCACATCACCATGACGTGCTTCGCAGTGCAATACAATTTCATATATAATCTCCGAATGCCGCAGCGTTTTAGATTCATGTAATGGAAGCAAATGTAGCCGTTTATTATCTACTTGCTTACTTTCAGTACGATCCATTACAAGTTCAGCATCTATTAATTCATTGATATGATGCATTAACGTTGATAGACTCCATCGCAATTGCATTTGCAATGATTCATAAGACACCACTACATCCCTGTTTGCCCCCGCTTCATGTTTAATGAGCGTGTACAGCATTTTCGCTTGTGCGGACAAAAATAAGCAGTTCGTAATTTTCGTTATCGCGATACAAAACCCACGATTGATACCTTCATTTACAATGAACTCCGTTTCTTTACTTACAGCACGCTCTTGCACGTCAACAAATTGCTCCATGATGACTCCCCTTTTTATGTCCTTGTTATCCCATACATTGCCACCCAGAAATAGTTAAGGTCCAATCTAATAAACTTTTAAAAATTCTTATAAAATATAAAGGTCAAATAGCCCTCACCTTATCAGGTTGGGGGCTATTTGACCTTTACGTTATAAAAATACCGATTCTTATTAAGCGTATGATGGTTTAATCATTAGGTATTATGCAGCTCAGTGATCCTCTTTATTAATTTGCTATATTACTAAAATAACGCCTATTTGACTGAACTACCTGCACCGAATCTGCATGTAATCTGCAAAAAATCTGCAACTGGAAAAACAAGTCGTACGAATAATTGTTACACTGAGAATTTAAAATTGGAATTGGGGACGTCAACCATAAACGTTTTCAGAAGAAACTAAACGACCGTTCCCCGATAAAATATCGAGAAACGGTCGCTGCTTAAACGTGTCTATTTATTTATTGCTGTCTACTTGACAGGGATGACCAGTTGGCTTCTTTTTTATTGGTATTTATTCTATTATTTCCATGCCATTCCCCATGCGTTTAATTTGGCTTCGCCCGTAATCTCAGCTTTCATTCTCAATTCTCTACCAGAAGGCTGAGATGATAGGTTACATGGAATATTCAGATTCGCCGGAGACCAAGTTACACCGTTATCTCTAGATAAGTAGAAGTCGCATGCCCCCCCATTGTATGTCACGTCAGCCGTAACCAATACTGATACTGGATCAAACTCGCATTTTTCGGCCTTGCTGACGACAACTGCTTTCTTGTCGTCACCTCTTTGGAGTATGAAATTATCGAAATGATTTATACCTGTACTCCATAGTGAAGGATATACATTAGGAAATTGTATATCTATTTTCCCCTCAAACTCAACAATTCCATCTACATAAACAACTAAGTGGCTGTTTAATAGATTAAATATCATACGCACGGCAGCAAAATTTTTATTAAGCTTTTTATTCACTAAGTGAGCATAATCAGGTTCATTCATATATCTAATGTAGAGTCTTACGTCATTTTTTTCACCAGAAAGTTCTGTTCTAATCGTTTTTTTCCAGTACGTTTGTAAATTGGATATCGCTAAAGATGCATTCTGAGAAGTATGTTTATATATCGTACAGGATACATCTATAATGTCCGTTATCAAATGTTTATCATACTGAACTTCAGCTGAATGCGGACTCCCCGTGGTGTTCACAACTAACTGACCATCTACAATGGAAAGATTCCCATTTCTATAGTAATCTGTCCATTCCGGGCGAACAGCAGGCTGATTAAAATCATCTTCAAATAACAGTTCCTTGCCTACAATAATACATTTGTTAAGTGAATCATATTTATAGCTGGATTGCAGAATATCCAAGCCATCTTCATTACTTAACACATCAACCATCATATGATGCATTCCGTTGCGACCAGCATTCATTTGCGAATCAATTTTAAAATTGGTCTTTAGCAAATTCACTTGTAGATTATTCATCTCAGGTACTAAGACGCTACTACTCGACATGAGTCGGAACTCATTTATACGTACTGGAAGTGCAGCCACCTTCGGAGAAGCAAGTTCTGCTTTTACTCGAAGATCTGATCCAGCTGGATTTGGGAATGTGATTTCTGTACCTGGCTGAACAGGATGCCAATCACCACCGCCCATATTAGATAAATACCATTTTACGTCTCCGCCATTGAGTTCTTGATTCACGGTCAACACTGCTCTTGAAGCCGGAATAACCGAGGGAACGCTTGTACTAACGAACGTATTCTTCACATCTTGATTGGTCGAACTGCCTTCCACGATGGAATACCCTCTGAGTTTCGGAGTTATTAGTGTACTCGGAGATTGGAACTCTCCCTTCACTCTAACGGAATTTCCTGATGTAGGAAATGAAACTTTTTGTCCACTACTAGCTGGATGCCACGTCAAACCGTTATCATTCGAGACAGACATTTGAACAGTAGTATCCAGTTTCTTAAAGGTACACGTCTTTATCGTGTTAAAATCCTGTGGAGTTTGTTCCAGAAATAATAACTCAATATCACCATTGTAATTATACGATAGCGATTGAACGACATCGCTGGTCAACGTATCTGACGTGACTGGTTCCAAAACAACATCCATCGTTCCATCTAGATTAAATATCGTATATCTAATATTTGCCCTTGAAGGGTTTTCTCCAAAATACGTGTGTGTATACATATATTTGGAAGAAGACATTTTCACCATTTTGCCGTGCAGTTCATATACATCAGATGGAGTGCCTCCAATATGTACCGTTGTATCTATTCGTTTCTCTATTACATAATCCGTACCGTTATACTTGATAATCGCGATAAACATCATCCATGTTTTGTGATCGAACCCTACTATAATGATACGATCTATCTCTTCATCATAGTACACGGCTCCAGCTGCAATAGAGCTGAATATACTCCAATACGCCTTTGCCACTTGCCCTGTATTCGTGTATAAAACTAAAGCATTGGTCGCAATCCTTACACCATACGATAGAGAAAGCATATGTTGCCGCCTGGTATCGTAAACTAAGTGGTTTAAAATACAATACCCACTTAATGCTGGAGCAAGATCAGCAACAACCTCTCCTTTAGAGTTGAATATTATCATTTTATATCGGGGATCAGATCCAACAGCCAGAACCCACACATTTCCTTCTGAGCTTAAACCCACGCCTAGAGTTCTTGTAGTGGATGATAAAATATTTGTACTGCAAATTGCATTTAAAAATACCGTCCCATCCGGATTAAATACAACCACTTTAATATGAAAATAAATCAAGTAGACATACCACACACGATTGTTATAATCGACTACAGCCGCAGTTGCATAATGTTTGTTAGGAGTGTAGTCAAGGTGACCATAAGTGTCCTTATGCTCCGTATGAAATGCTATTGTCCCATCTGTGTTAACAACTTTAGCATAAACACCAATTCTTGGTTTGTAGTACAAATACCAAGAGCGACCGCTGCGATCCGTAACCATTACCGGAAGTGTATGCTTGTTAGCTGCATCTCCCCTAGGAGAAACAAGCCCAGCTTCCGTAAACGTTACCGCGCTGCTATGCTGAACATCTGTGTCCAAGGTGACAAACTCCGTGCCAGCAGTAGGAATTTCTTTACTCACAAAACTGCCTTCACGCTTTCCTTTTATGAGCTGGACGTGTCCCTCTATGCTATGCTCCACCGCTACCGAATTACGATCATCCCAATAATTTGGATGGTCAAACTTATCCGCAAAAGACACCAGCTTATCTGTGCGAATATACCCTTCGCCTTTAATCACATTCGTCTGGTTCGTATCAATTCGATTCTCACCTTTGAAATCTTCTGTAAATACATGTGATGATGTTCTAGTCGCATTCTCCAGTCGCTGCAATCTATTCAGCAGGTCGGCAGGAACAGTCCCGCCTCCGCCACCACTTCCGCTGCCACTTAACAGCGTATACACGCCACCCTTATATAAGTACATGACAGGACCATTATTATGCTGCTGATCCGAGCGCACGATATATACTTTATCCTCTACTCCAACAGCAGGCAGGTCCTGAAAAGAAGGAACTACTTTAATAATCAGATCAGAGAGCGCCTTTCCCTCTGTTGCTGCATCGTATTGCTCTAGCAGCTCTATTAAGCGTACTTTATCAGCCATTCGTTACCCTCCTCACTTCCAAACCTATTATTCAAAATAGTTAATAACATAGTCGCCATCTTTCACAAAGTGAATATTCATTCCTTTATCATCTAATTCATAACGATATTCGTCGTTATAAAGCGCCGGGCCCCAAGCAGCAGCAGAAACACGCTTCAACACATGTGGTGAAGATACCAAATGATTTCCAGCCTGCAAAAGCGGAATGGCTATCGTATGGGGAGCAGTTGATGTTCCTTTTACACTCATCGCTCGAACTTGTTTCAAACCCGAAGAAGCTCCCCCCGCCAACTTGGACAAACTTATAAATACAACATCCGAATGTGGCTTAATGGGATATTTCATCTCAATTGTTTTCGTATCTATTTCCTTGAAGTCACCAATAACTAGCGCACCATCAATAAATATAAGCAAACTGCTCGTGCCAGGTGTATATTCAGGAACAGTAAACAACGTTTGGTTAGCAGCTCTCGTTAGACGAGGTGAATAACTATAAGAAATATTCTTGCCTTGACCAGCGAGTTCTTCCATCTTCGTCTGCATATGATTCATACGAACTCGGAGCGTTTGATATGTAACGCCATTTTTGTCTGTTCTTGCCTCTACAACTTCCTTAACCGTATCCTCTAAATTACCAGCACTTCCTTTAGTAAGGGCGTACCGTTTATCTTTGAATGACACTTGCTGCAAACTCTGAGCCACGCTGACCATACCGATCAGCATGTCATCCTTCTGCTCATCGATCGTTGATCGATAAATGAATGATCCTTGTTGATTTAAAAATAAATAGTATTCATTCCTAACCGATGGAGATGAGATACTTATAGTCGAGTCTGCCTTCTCAATAATCGTTCCATTTATACTAGCGCTTCCACCGTAAATATCGACCTGAATCGTACTTGAAGTGCCAACATATGCAACCTTTTTTATCGATAACCCTGTAAGGACGGCTTGGCCATGGGTGAGGCTTTCTTCTGCCTTCTGTACTTTACCTTCTAGTTGAGTAATCGTATTGGAGTGTTGGTCCAACCGTTGCTTGTTCGCGTCTACTTGATTGGATATTCGCTGAAGATTGCCATCTTGCTGTAGATTATAATCTTCTATTGCTGAGATTCTATTTCCTACACTTGAGCTGCTTCCTCTCGCCTGATCAAATTCATCCAAATAACGGTCAATCTCGCTATGCGTTCGTACACCCCGATTCGCCAGATCTTGGTGATCCTTCACCACACGAGAACCAATTCGCTTGAATTGTATAGCCACAATCAATCACCGCCTTCTGCTAAATACTTGTTTATCACGGCGTATATACCGCCTGCATATCAAGCCCGAAGAACACTTCGCCTGTAGCCAAGTTAGGGTCCATTTCGCGCTCCAATCTAATCCAATACTTATAAGTCCCGCCTGCCGCAAGCTTTCCTGACATGGAAACCGTCGTTCCATAAATACCAGGCACCCCATTATTGTCAGGTGCAATTTGAATAAGTCGTCTATATTGCCCCGTCTGCTTATAATCAGCAGTTTGAATTTTCAGGCCACTAAATGATCCTGATAAAGGATTTTTTACAACAATTTGAGCTTCTCTATACGTTTGGGAACCTGTACTCATATAACCAAGGAAATTTTGCAAGTGTTCATCAAGCAAATGCTCTTGCCCTTGTGTATCTGTCATGTACATATCCGGCAGTACTTGCAGCGTATAAACATCCCCCGCTTGAATCGTTCTAACCTTCTCTACAATTGGCTGCTGCGCTTGAGGAAGTACAATACTTACGGCCCCCTCTACTTCCATTCCATAAAGAGACAAGTCAAATGCCACGGACGCTTGTCCATAGGTGCAAACACGAACTGCTAATGGTATCCCTGCCTTATCCAGCAGTTCTACTTTCGTCCCTTCTGTTAGTCCTGTCACGATTACGGAACGAGACAAATATACTCGCACTTCCTCTATTTCCATCCCCGGACCTTGCGCCCCATTTACATACAATCCGATTAGCGGTGCTGTATCATCAAAGCTTTCCGCCCCTACGACAGACCATTGCACCCCATCTTGAGAATGGTAGGCATAATATGTGTTATAATCTCGTTCTATCCGAAGCCACGGATAAGAAAGGGAAGTAACGTTCCCTTCTTGAAACACTCGCAGCAATAGATGATTGTCCTGATGATCATGAACGATAATACCTGCATCATGATTAACATCCTGCGGAATAAACCCTTGTCTGACATCAAGGACAAACTGCTTTTCTGTCGTTAATTGCTTCAACCATAAATACAAATTTGAAGGAGTCCCATGTAAGAGATGAATGGTGCCTTTAACAGGATCGAGTGTATATCTGCTAGCTTGATTAGGCTCTAACTCCCACGCAGGATCCAATGTATTCTTATCGAAATTATCGGAAAATAGATATCCTTTCTTCTTCAACGCAAGTATGCTCACTACTTCCCCTCCTTTAATTTAAGTAAACAGCCAAATCTTTTTCCCTAACACACAAGCTTGTGGCTTGTCTTTAATCAGCTTGAGCAAACATTTAATTAAGGCTTCCACGCACTGGTCGCCTGCTCCCGTCTCACAATAAGGAACGACCATGACATAGTCACAAATCCAGTTCGTTAGCTTGAACCAGTCGACATAAGCGGCATCATACACATAGCGGGTCGAGTCGTGACGGCTCTTAAATTCCCATGTGAACACATGATTGCCTTTAGAAACCGGGTAGCTGACCGTATAATAACCACCCATTGTATTAAAGGAGCTGGCAAGTATACCATCAATATAGAAGGAAAGCACAGAGTTAAATGGTCGCGGTTTAAACACCCAACGCTCATGCGCCCTAAATTCACGCAATACAAACTGAGTTAAATACTCCCTGCCTGTCCAAGTGCTTATTTCTCCAGCCTGGCTAGTCGTAATGGAAACGCGGTAATTGCGGGAAGGAAGCACCTTCAGCTCATTCAAACTAAATGTCTGCCAATCGGCCGCACGAAGTGTGTTGTTGTAATAACTCTTCCCCTGATCATCCATTACAGTAACTTGCATTTGGCTCGTGTAACATCCGCCCATCCAAATAGGCTTATTGTTCGTAAGTTCAAAGCCCCAGACTTTGGCCTCCGATAGCTCTGGGAGTATACAATCAATTAATTGATATCCTCCGCCCCAGACCATCGCACCCTCACCTGGACAATAGGTCTCAAAGCGATAAATAATGTCGTACCACTTATCATTTAAGGTATCGTTCGTTATCTTAAAGTCTAATTTTTCACCTTTGGATGAAGTAACAGGAATGTACTTATGTTCCTGCGATTCATCGCGAAGTGTGACATGCAAGGTAGACCCTCCACATAACGGAGATGATTTTTCATAGACTTTAATGACATCAAGCCAGCACCAAGAATCATCAGGTGGCATTTCGGTTTCTTTACCTGGATAACCAGGCAGAGATGGTATCGTCGGAGATCCTTTTTCATAATAGTGTCCATTGGTATTGCGACAATAATCGGACCAGGATTCCTCCAAACTACCGCCTGGAGCTAAAATTCCTCCGCCTGATAAATTTGCACCTACTGCGTTATTCCCCTTGACTAAAATATATTGAATGTTATACCGCTTACCTTTTTCAAAGTTGTATCTAAATCGAATATCGTTTGTGACTCCGTTATCGTATGCTTCGTACGAATCATCCCATACCAATTTATTGGTGCTAAGGTCGAACACTTTAATTACTGCTTTGACCTTCTCTGAAGCTGGGGTTATTAGGCGATCACCGTTTTTACCGTGCTTGTCTGCAACCTGCAGACGAAGGTCGTTTATACTAGCGTGATAAAGAATAGCACCATTCCCATCTGAGTCCGAGAAAATATCTGTTAGGCCAAAGCTTAAATAATAGGTGCCCGCTGTCCCATTATGAGAAGCCGTTATAGTCTCACTATTGACCCAATCCGCAGATGTGAACTTATCAAAATCTTTATAGTAGGCACGATTTCTCCCAACATTCTCTTTTGTGTCATACAGCTTCACGCCACCTTTAGGATCGGACCTATTTTTATGCAAATAAACTCGAAATCGTCCTCTTTCTTTAGTTTCATCTTGAAGAAATGCTAGTAGTTTAAAACTCAATTCTATTTTTCCATCTGTGTGAAATTCATAGACTACTTTTTCCGTATGATCCGATGTAAAATCGGATTTTTCATCACCCGGAACAATTCCTTTAATTTCCAAACTAGCTCTATACGGATATTTTGTATATACATTCTTTCCTTCCGCACTCGCATAACTGATAGTCGTATCATATTCGAGCAATCCAGAATGACTATAACGGTTAGGAGGGTACAAATAAATCGTCTCGGCAAAAGATGCATCTGCATAGGAAGGCACATCTACATAGCGATGAATAACTCCGCCGTTCGTATACGTAGCCGCTCCAGTACGGTCTTTATAAGTAAGTGGCATCGAATATTGACCGAGCTTTCCCTCAACTTTAACATTGCGCCCCGTCTTCAAGGTATAACTGCCGCTCGAACCATCCATTTGATGATGCTCATATCCCGCAGGATAGCATTGTTCACCCGCAGGATCGGGCAACGTGTTGTCGATAGGTCCAGGTTCTTTATGAATCGAATCGCCAAGATCTTTGTACTCCCATTTAAAATTATGAACACCGGTTGGAAGTGGAATGGCGATCCTATTTCCTTTATAATCATTATCTTGATTGCCCCTCCACACCGACACTCCATCAACCCAAAACTCTAAATGTTCCTTATCTCCAAATCGACCGCCGTACTCGAAACAAACATAACCTGGATTCCGTAATCCAATTCCATTTAATGTGACCGTATTGGTAGAGTTGTCTTTGCCTTCTACCTTCATAATGCCATCGCCAGTAGCATTTGGCGTTTGACGACCCACTATATCTTCCCATTCCCAGTTGCCAGAGAAGGATAAACGATTTGTTATTTTCCCTTTTTCATTAAAGTTTTCTTCAAATATTAACTTGTCACTGGATTCATCTAATGGAGCGGGCAATATCTTGGCGAACTCACCGAATTGAATGGAGGCTCCGGGCTTTAATAAAATCGAGGTCGTCAACTCACTACCATTAGACATCGTACTAGCACCTGACTTATCGACAAGCCAACTGTCCCTATCAATAGATACTGAACTGCCATAAGGACCTTCATTGCTGCCACTTGTACCGCCGCCTACTCCATAGTAAAAGACTCGATTGTATTCAGGTGCATAAATTGGGAGCTCTGTAAATGAATCATCAATACGAAAGACGATTGCATGCGATCCTTTGGTTATAGGAATTTCAATTTGATCACCTTGATAAACCTCAGCGGACTGGAATACAATCGCCTCATCTATCAAAACAACAAAACGTTCCGAAGGTCTTAATGTATGCTGAAAGCTAAATGTAAACCAGCCATCATCTGGGAGTGAAATATAGGCTCTCAAGTCATTATTGCCCTGCTTCGGATCAAGCATCGTAAAAGTTGTATCCATCCCTGTACCACTTCGATGCCAGCTCGCCGATCCTGAAGAACTCCAATTCAGGCTTCCCATCGTTGCTGCAATGTACGGCTCATAATGGTCAATCTCTCGTTCTGGGCATATCATCTCGATTGTTCCACTTAGATCAACTGTACAATCATCACCAACATAAATGTCATACACGATGCTTGCTCCATGAGCAGTTGTTACTGAATCGCCGATAAGTTCCCATTCCGGACTATGCAGAGCTTGCGTACTGCTTCCATGCAGCCCTCGTCCTCCGTCCATCGGAATAATAGACTGCTCATCATAGAACAACGTATAATCGTCTGTATTGATAGGTTCTGCTTGTCCAAGTCGATAGGAAAAAGAAACCTCACCGTCGCACTCATTATCGAATTCCATATGAATGACCTTCGGATTATGAGTAACATGGTCATTGAACTCAGCAGACATGTAGCTTTTGGTGCTGTTCATCCCCCATGCGTCCATGAGATCGACCTCTCCAGCAGTATCCAGATCATGTGGTGCGGGCGGATCGAGACTAAACAATCTTTCTGCACACTCTATCGATTTCACATAAACAGCATTTCGCTCAAATTGATTTTCGGTTTGCTTTCGTACGAGCCAGTCAAACTTATACGTTTGACCTGGTGCTACAAAAAACTGTGCAGTTTGCCACCCCGTACTCTGATTCCACTCTCCACCTACTTGTTGACCATTGATAAAAAATAGCAACCCATTCCCACTAGCAACATTGGCTAAGTATTGAAAACGAATGACACCTTTTTGCTTGAATCTCCAGTTAAATGTAATTTTCGAGGAATTCCCTACCCGCAAATCATTCAAGGCTAACTTGAAAATATTTTCCGTGCCAGCCTGTTCATTTTTTTGAATGGAATGCACCAATTTCCATTCCTGCTCTTCAGAAGAAGATACGTATCTAAAATGTCCAGGAAAAGCGGTCATCTTCGGAAAATCAGCTAAATCGAATAGTTTGATTTCTGTCCATTTCCCATCAAAATGATTGAAAAAGTCACCGGAAAAAGGATGTTTATAAGGAGCTGGACAATGAGGAAGCTCTATCCCGGCATGCGATCCTGCTTGATCCTGTGCCTTTTCCATAATTTTAGCGATGCAATCTTTCATCATTTGCAGCACTTGATGGTAATCATTGCGCTGAGGATCACTCTGCTGCTTCACCCACCACTCGATTCGCCTGTACATGTTCCACAGTGCCTCACGGCAACGAACCTTCGCGTACCACGATTTATCACGCATATATTGTTCAATCATTTGATCGACTACGTTGTCCAACGCTTCAATTTTAATAGGCTCATAGCGAGCAATTTCCCCATACCCTTCATCTCCAAGCAGCGGATTCTGGTATCCATTGATTCGGTCCAAGACTCTTGGTGCATTGGGCGAACCTGCATTTCTCGGATGATGAGGATGTGTTGCTGGATCACTTACGACATGAGCCTGCATTTGACTAAACGTGACACCTTTTTGCTTGTCACTAAATACTCCAAATGTATGCGGCATTCTATCACCTCTATCTTTCCTATACCTTGGTCAAGCCCTATAAGTTCATGTCATATTGAATCCGACCGCTAACTTTAATTCTCAATTTTCCAGAAATATAGTACAGCTCTATTCGATAACGCTTGCCTACCTGGTATGGGAATGGATTCATCGCTGTCCCAATTGGCTGCCTCACTCCATTTATAACTTTGTACAATTGCATAGGAAGCATATTTGTTGCTGATACAGCAGCTTCACTTTGAATGGAGAAAGCATAGTGATTGTTTTCATTCTCATATTTAAATAAAATGCCAACCGCATCCCCATCAGGCTCGCTTACTTGGAAATCAGTCTGGAAAACGTAATCTTCGGCTTGAATATCGCTTTTGACGATTCCACTCAAGTCACTGCCATCTTCACTTGTCCATTTGTTGAAATCACCATTGCTGCTCCAATTGTTGGTGCCCAATGCAGACCATTTCCCTTGACCTAACTGCTCAGCATTAAATTCCTCTGCCCAAGGATAATAAGCGTTATAAGGATCATGCGGATCATAATCTTCTGGTACTGCATAACCGCCACTCCATTCTTCATGGTTCATGGTGTGATCAACGATATCCGTCGTGTAGTCATACATGAGTCCTTGGGCAAGTTCATCTACTTGGTCGAAAAGGCTTTGTTTTATTTGCTTTGTAGAAGCGATCCCTCTTTCCAGATGACCATCGCGCATTTGCTCTTGTGCCAATACATACTGCTCAACGATGGACTGAGCTGCTTCTTTTTCCATTTGTAGATGTTCAACGAATAAATCAGCCCAATCTTCGGTTGGTCTTGCCCCTTCACCTAATGAATCGACGAATACGGTATCTCTAGCTTTAAGTACAGATACGATATGTTCCAACAAATCGGATGCCCGCTCGGGCTCCGTACCGAACATCACATTCTCTATAATCGCTTCATCAAGCACTAGCTTGGCGAACTTATCAACTTCTAGCTCCGAAAGATGCCCATCATGCATCCCACGCACACTCCAGACGTACATCTCATCAAGCGCCGCAATTCGGTCCTTTGGATGGACAGCAACAATATAGCGAGTACATAATTCGGACATTCGATCTTGAAGGGCATCTGCCGTTATAGAGTCTTCCAAATGAGAATCATGAGCTTCCTTATCTGCTAGCAACTCATCTGTTTCAAGCTCAGATGGATATGAGGCTTTTTGCGCCAGCAATTCTGTCGATAACGTAGATGGATGTACTTCCTTCTCAGACAGTATGGCTTCATCAATATTTGCACTAGACCATTTCTTAGAACCTTCTTCCCCAACGTGAATAATTGATTTATTAGGTTCTAAATATCCAAACGGATTTTCCACTTCGATAACGGATGGCCTGAATAGAGAATCAGCCATCAACTCTTGATCGATAGTGGACGCTCTACTATCTGCTTTGGCTAGAGAGCTGAATTCTTCATATACAGCGTGAGAGGGATCGTTCGTTCCCATGAAGCTGAAAGTAAGGATTCCGCCATGCGTCGAATCTTTAAAGCCATCAAGTAATTCTCTCGAAATAAGCCCCTCAATCCGTTCCTTTACACCTGTGAAAAATTCACTAGTTAGCCAACCTTCATGTGCATATGACTTTGCTGCTAAAGTTAAGAAGGCTTCTAGCCATCCGTGCTGAACAGACTCACGTTCTCCGACAAAAATATCGTCCATGATGTGACCGTAGTAGCCAATCTGCGCTAAAATATCCTCCAAAAATGTTGCATCCAACTTTGTATATCTTTCGCCCAGCACTGGATTATCCAACCAGATCCCTCTTAACAAACGTTCAATGAGGGTAGCAGCTGCAGGATCATTTTCCAGATAAGCTTCACGATTTATCCATGATTCTCCGAGGATACTATCCTCAAATGCGAAAGATGAATGCCCTTCCAACGCTGAGCTAAGCCACATATTTTCTACAAATTCGGCAGGGTACTCTACCTTCGGTGACTTGTCCGTCACTTTGTCCCATTGATGGCCTCGAACATCATGTAGAAGATGTGTCGGATTATCGGTTTCACGGGAGGAAAGAATCGATTCTCCGATTGTGTCCATTTGCTTGGCTGTTCTTGTAGCCCTATCACTCGCTGCGGAAGGGATATACAATCCATAGTTGCTTTGCTTCCAACCTCCTAGTGTAGATGGAGTCCATACACCCGCAGCCTTTTCAAATGGCCTGCTCCCAGAATGCATCGCTATTTGGTTTGTGAGATTGTGAGTATTATCTCTATCGGATCCATATATTAGTAACTCCTGATGCATAGCATGTGTGTGAACACGTACACTCTCCATCCTTGTAACAGGAACATATAACAACGAATGGCGCCTTATCGTACGATCTGCTTTCGAGCCATGCCTAAACACATCTGTTTCCGACTTTATCTCTCGTGAAGCCAGTTTATGTGAGTTCCATACCAAGGCATCATACTGGCGGGCAAGCAACCTTCCCCAATCCATTCGATCATAAATCCGCGTACGACGATTAGACTTATGAATGGCCTGCATATGAGGCTTGCCGATACGTGTAATTCGAGGATTACGATGCTGTGCTTGCAAATCGTCTTGCCACAAACGCAGCAATCTAACGTGCTGCAAAGCTGAGGTCGACAAGGAACGATCGATAATGGCTGATTGTTCCAGCCATCTCACAGCATGGCTTTGCTGCAACATTTTCTGTGAAATGTGTGTATACTTACGATTTGCTCTCACAATATGATTCACTGTCCACATATCATGTAAGATGTCACGCAGCGCAAAATCATAGCTGTTTTTAATCTTTAACCTATGATTAATATCTCTCAGAGCTTGGATTTCTTCCTGGAAAATGAATAATCCACTCTGAGAATCGCGCTCCGCAAGTAGTTGATCACGTACATACTTCATCCGGTGTTCGATCCGTCTTGTTGCTTGTTTCGAAGAACTATGAATACCTAACTTGCGTTGACTGGCTCGCTTCGCATTAGTTCGCTTCTTCATAATGTGCAATAATTTATCTCTAGTAATTGGTCTGAATCCATAGATCTCACTGTCATGAATATAGCCCGATAACTCCGTATTTTCTCTATCCCCAAAAACAATGAAGCTTTCCGCATCACCTAAAGCTTCCTGTTCACGAATCCCTTTATAAATAAGGTCATATAGAGCTGCTTGACGCTCACTCTTCTTACTCAATATATAATCCAACATCATATAACTGCTGTATTGCCCATAAGGTAAATAGGAGAACTTATACGCTCGTTCACTATCAGCGGTCAGCGACGCTTTAAACGCAAATTTTGTATTGCCCGCATACCAATCACTCATGTGAAAAGGAAACTGGGCAGTTGCTTGGAACATATGAATACTCACCTCCTAATACAAAGAGGATTCCTGTGGAATCCTCTCATTTATTAGTATATGCGGATTAGTAGCGAACCTCTTTCAGGAAGGCGATTCCCATCTTCACATTTGCGGAACGATTCATGAAGTTCTGCTCTGTGTTGTGGTCGAAGTAACGATAAACTTCCTGCTTCCACTTCTTGCCCGAATTCGCATCTACATCTACGATCAATTCATCAAGATGCAAAATGTTGTTTTTGGATACAGCAATTACATAGTCAAGCTGACCACGGTATCCATCGTATGGATGAATGATGTAAATAGGAGACAAATGATATTTGCGAGTCCATGCTGATGCATTGAAGCCTTGAGGCTCAAGCAGCAAGCCTGTATCGCCAAGCTTTGGATCGGTATATGCTTTGCCAACAGTAGGCACTTGTGTAATAAAGGATGGATAATGGCGTTGGAACTTGATACCCGACTTCGTTGCAAACATTTGGAACGTATTGTTACCAAAAGAAGTATATTGACCCGCGTTAAAGTCTTTAATCGGTTGAGTCACCTCTGGCGTGACTGCTCCTGCCGTCAACAAAATGTTACCGCCAACATCATCCTGGTTATATTTAAACGGTTGAATCGCGCCTACATAAAGGAAAGACTTGCGATAATCAACAAAGTGAACCGCTGGATCACCGACTAACACTAGTGCTAGGCGATTATTCATGATGTTTGCGTACATATAAACAGGCTTAGTCAACGTACGATCTGTAAAGTTAGCACCATCCTTGTACTCTTGATCTGCCCACTCATAAACTACCGGATGGCCAATATGAGCGTACTTTTGGTTTGTCGTATCATACCCCTCCATCATTTGAACCGTAAGCGTGCTATGTTTGCGAGTATTCGCAGGATCGAATCCAGGATTAATGAATTTTACATAGTATTCCTTTGTTGCTGTGCCAATAGTAGCGGTTGACTTCAGTACAAGCTCTTTAATGCGCTTGCTTGTAGCATCTGGAACTTCAGACACGACGCTCCAAGTATTGTTTACAGGCTGCTCACCTGCCGCTGCATTGTGCGGATATGTTGCAAATTTAGCGTCCGTCAGCATGGACTTAATATCATCTAACAAGTCTTGAGAAGTTGTAATTTTTTCGAAATAACGGAAATTTGCCATAGTAATAACCCCCTAGTTTTATTTAACTTCTTTTAAAATAGCGATTGTCATTGCAGTTGGATTAGCAGAACTTTTGAAAAAGCTAACTGGGCTCTTTATGCTGAAAAATTTATACACTTCCGTCCATGTACCTTTGGATGGATTTTTCGGATCTTTAGGCTCTTCGGTATCTACTACCAGCTCGTCCATATTGATCAAATTGTGATCGTCGATAGCAACGACGCCTTCCATATATCCACGATAACCTTCATACTGATGTACCAAATAAATTGGGCTTGCATGGTATTTATCGGTCCATTGAGAAGGCTGGAATCCATTGCGCTCTAATAGCAGACTTGATAGTTCCTTAGGTAACGTCCCCACATCTCCATAATTAGGTAGAGTAGTGACGAACGCCGGATAATACGCTTGGAATAGAACGCTGCTTCGTGTCTTGAACATAGATACAGAATACATGCCATTTGATGTATATCGACCAAAGCCAGAGTATGCAGGATTTGCATCTTGTTTAATATCACTGATCTCAAATCCCGTCTTCTCCTTACTCAAGTCACCCATGCCCACGGTCACTGCAAAGTTACCTAGTTGATCCTGCTCATTAAATGGTACTGTTTTACCAATGTAAGCAAAGCTTCGATAGTAGGAGTCCATATCAGGTGATGGATCACCCTCTAGCACAATGTTAACTCGATTGTTACTAATAGAGATCCAATATTGAACAATGTAGTCTGGTCGTCTTTTCTTATTGACCAGATATTTCTGAATCGAGTCGCATCCGTAATGATAATGAGCTGGCGGACTTTTGAGATATGTTACTCCATCGATATCGACAGCCCATTTATGTGACGGTGCTATATAACCTGCACCTTGCTGTGCTCGCTTATAGGCAACCTCTGCTTCTAACTGATTCACAATAGTAGGTTTATTGTTCAATCGAACTGTGCTTAGTTCACAAGCTTTCTCGTACGTTTCCGAAGAGTTTCCAGCAGGTGTTACCCCTTGGAACCCTTTACCGTAAATGACTTCGAAGTAATTAAACTGACCAAATGGATGATCAAACATAATATAGTAAGGATCAGGAGTAACACCTGCTGGATAATCAGGCACACATTTCAATACGGTAATACCATTGGTGGAATGAGTTATATCAGCTTCATAGTAACGCTCAGTAAATGTAAATGGCTTAACATCCTGCAAATTAAGATATCCGTTATACCAATATCCGGAATTAGGAAGCAGGCCATAATACACTTTCATAGATTGATTAGGTAAAGATAAAAAGTAATTCCAGTCTGATGTCATCTCAGTAATAATATGAAATTCATTCCAATCGGCTACGTGCTGTATACTTCCATCAAGTTCACTACGTAACTGTTCCACTAGATAGGCTTTATATCCAATTGGATTCGTTATATCAGGAACGTTCACAACCAGCTTTCCTGGTAGAGTAACCGTGACATTTTTCCCTGACTTATCCTGATAAGTCAACTGGTTTACTTGTATTTTATTCCCTGTTTTTGTATTATTCTTATCACTAATTTCGTAGATAAAGCCCCCACTATCAACAAGAGGAGTAGGCACAATATCACTGCCATTTCCAGGTGTTTTAAAATCTAAAATATCTTCTGGAATTCGATATACGGTATACAGTTTTCCATCCGTATGCTTATACTTACCTACCACATTGGCTTTCTGCTTCTCTTGATACGTAACCCACTTATCGGGTTTAATATCATATACTTTCTCCCAGCGATTGCTTACAGGCTTGCCGTCGTATTCATTCCACTTCGCAGTTGAGATTGCATCTGCTAAAGTAGAAATCAGATGTTCTGACTCTGTTTCACCTGCTACAAAGGCAACATTTTTATTTGGCACTCTTATATCCCCCTCTCTAAGGTCTTAGCAGCTTAATGTTGTACCACACCGTTTTCGCTTGAGCGCTTCGATTATGAAACTCAAACGTAATCGGTGTATTCTCAGGCAGCGGATAAACGATACCGAAGCTATTGCCCATGCTCACGGATTCAGGCAATTCCTTTGTATAGATTTGCTCGCACACCTTTTCTCCGCCGATCGTCAGCTCCCAATAGTCTCCGATGCAATATTGACTGCAAGCAAAGGCTACTGAGAGAAATTCAGTCGGAAACGGAAGTGAGTAAACACCTGTGAATACTCGGTTTTCAGCTAATACTTCTACTTTATTTCCTTTAATATAAGGCTTAGTGAATTTCGAAAAATGAGGATAGGGAAGCTCTTTTACTCGGTCAAGCGTTCCTCCACCCACATAGGATATTTGGAAACTCATCTCTCCTCTCACCCCTCATCTGACTTGACTGATGTACCTATTAAGTTCCATCTATTATCATAGTGTAGGCGGATTTCTTCATTTTTGACCGCTTCTTGCTCAGGATTTATAACAATTATCGAAATTTCCGCCAGCAACTGCTCTGTGACAAAAATCCAATTGGGATCATTGTCATAAATCTCATATTCCACAGGATCAAGACCGAAGCTTAAATAAAGGTCTAGCATATAGCCTGAGGGATACGACAGGAGCGCACCCGTCAGCTTGTCTAGATCAGCAGGGTGATCCCGATAAAGGGCTACCGATGGCGTCCCTGCAAATGGATCTCCTTCTTGAACGTTTTGAATATTTTGCTGTTTGCGAACCTCAGAACGAACCAGCTCCAAAATAGGAAATAAAATATTGTCCTGAATAATACCCGGCACCTAGAACACCGTCCCTTCCACGGCCCACATCAGATCCATAACCTGTACAGCTCCCTGGGCAGTAAATCGAGTATGAATACTTTTAATAATGTACTCACCACGGGTCGTCGTCTGTTGATTGATAACATATACTCTATCTAGCACGTCCATAGATGGGTCCATAGGAATCACGACTTGCAGCGTTCGAGACGTTCGTTTCATATCAAAGAACATCTTCTCTGCTACCTGTCTCTTCTGCTCATAGCTTTTGGCCCATGGTACATGAACTACCGCCGTACGCAGTTCTCCTTTTAGTTCCAAGAGAAGCTCTTTATCCATGAAATTTTCTTTTTTTTGCTCACTGTCAACGACGACAATATGGCTGCGTGCTCGTGACATATCTATTGTTTTGCTTATAGTCATTAAATTATCATGTTCACTTAACGTTGCTACGACAGGCTTGTTGAGATTTATTCGTTCTATACGAAACGTACCATTACGGTCGCAGTAATAGCGGAAATTCGTAGGTGCGAGAACCTCTTCGATCGCTTCCGCTACCTTGTAACGAAAGGCTTCAAAAGTTTTTCCACTTTGCTCGGTAAACGGATTGAGCCATCCTAATGGAGTAGCGATTGAGTCAATAGGTACCTTTTTAAATTCCCCTACTTGATCGGGAATAGCTTGAATAACATATCCTTTCGCTTGGTTAAGCTCGATTAGATAAGTTTCTTCAATGACAGCATCAGGATGTTGGCGATCCTCTGCCGTTACCCGCCATCCGTACATACCCGCTTCTCCAATCAAATCCTGCACAACTGCAGATTTCACCCAAGCAGTTGCATTGCTAGAAGGAGTTTCTTGAGTACTATTTGCAGGCGGTGGTGTAGTAGATGCAGCAGATTGCTGACTTGTCAGCGCTCTGCGAACTGTTCGAGGCAGCCCACCTTTCAACGGCATCCACGGTCCAGGATTTCTTAATATATCTTGATAGTAGTCCCAAACACGACTTACCCAGTTGTGTCGGTCAGATGACCATATAAACTGCCTGCCTCCAGGTATATTTTTGTGACCACCTTGATGGAAAAAGTCAACATCATTTTTCGAATTTAGCCTTATCGCTCTATCACGTAACGCTTCCTTCATGCGTACCGCACCATAATACATTTGCGATCTAAGCCCTCGATATCTTTCATCACATGGCAATCCATCTCGACATCCATACCCTAGTACAAATCCGCCCTTTTCAGGCGTCCCTTTTCCTTGTGTACCCATTTGTGTTTCATGCCTGCAAATGGCTAGCAAAAAATAAGGATCCACTCCCTGTTTGTTCGCCTGAACATGAGCTTCATCTATAATTTGCTGCCTATAATTAAAGCTCTCCACTGGCTTAGGCGGTTTCGTTGGATCCGTAGGGGGATCCGTTGGCGGTTTTGTCGGGTCAGTCGGTGGTACAGTTGGCGGTGGTAATGGCGGCGCTGGTTCTGCTCCTTCAAATAATAGAGGTTCATACCTGCTCATATCTTCCGGATACATTTTCGTTGACGTTAACACTTTCTCCAACGCACGCTTAAACATATTGCGGCATGTTATCGTTAAAGTAGAATCGTTAGACATATCCACTTTATCAATCAACCCCGTAAATACTCGTACCTGATGCTGTCCATATCCCATATAGATACGAATAGGTGTATTTTCGCTCAACACGCCGACTCGCGCTCCATTAAGCTCATAAGAATACGGAGATTCTCTTCCCGTCTCAGGAAACAAAGCAGGGTTATAGTCAGGGCTATAAAATCCTTCTGGGTTAGAAATCGTGACTGTTGCTACGCTAGCCGATAGTTCATAATCATCTTCAATATTGACATCTAAAATATTTTGTAACGGTATCGTATCCATGTACACGAATGAGCCAACTTGAAGTTCAACGGGTTCCCTTTTGACACCTAACAACATATCTTTAATTTCATGCTGCTCATGGGTACTTTTTAATAATGGATCCAAGTTGGACTTATCTCGGTTGCTCTTGAAATTAGGCGGATTGAGCTTTGTCACTTTTATCATATAGAAGCAGAACGACACATCTTCCTGACCACTCGCTGTCATCACAAATTGAAGATTCACTTTACCAATAGGAAGGCCACAATCAAATTTCTCCATTTTATGACCATCAGTGAATCTTCTCTGCCGATAGATCAACTTACTATTTGCATAAATTTCAAACATGTCCCCATTCACATGATTGAAGTCTGTACCGAACTCAACATCTAAATATGAGGGATCAGATAGATTTAGCTGTAATGTCATACTTGCCTTTTTTATATTGTTTTTGCGCAAAAATACAAGATTATGAAACCCTTGTTTTGTTGTAGGTTTATAGGTAGTGACACCCGTCCGGCTAGCTATCTGTTTGAAGGACGCATCCAATGCATAATGTTTTTTGTTCATCCATTGAGGGTTGAGGAATTTCTCGACAAATACAACTTCACCTGGAGTTCCCTCCCCTATTTGCTGAACCTGTTGGTTTCCTCCGCTCCAAATAGACGTCGATGATTTAGAAATCTGTTGTCTAAAATACGGAGTTGGATCTTCATCTTTTCCCCAATCACTAGTACTCGCATTCCTTCTTATCTCAAAATGCAAATGATTTCCCGTCGATTGTCCCGTACTTCCAACTAGTCCAATCAATTGACCTTGCTGAACTTTCTCCCCTTCTTTAACATGCAGTTTGCTTAAGTGCATATAGCGTGTCATATAGCCGTCAGTATGCAATATGTTGATATGGAGCCCAGCAGATTGACTGTTTCTTGACCTAACTACAGTGCCATTCCATGCGGCATACACTTCGGTTCCTTTAGGAGCCGCTATATCAATACCTGCATGATTAGGTCTATGCTTACTTCGGTAGGGACTGGATACATTATCCCACGTGAATCCTTGAAGAGGGATCGTGAACTTCTCAGGTTCATTAATGACCTCAGCCTGACTATTATCAGGATCCGTCACCCATCTGTGATAAACTTTCTTTATTTCTGCCTCATAGGGTACTAAAAACTCAAGTTCCTCCGTACGCCCCGGTATGAAAGCTAGTCGATCCACCTCTACACGGCAGACAGGCTTGGCATTCTCCCCTAACTTTAATCGCTTGCCTATCGTCTGCATAAGCTCATTCGGAATCGTTTGCATCTCTTCTATCACCTCTTAAATCGCTCGATTGACCATTTGCGGAATCGATTCAAAAATGTTACGGCCTGAGCACGTGTCAATAAGGTCTGCGGCATAAATCTGATTTCTGCTGTCTGCTTTCCTTCTCCTGGATTATAAAATTTATCTACAACAACAGCTCCCTGGTTAAAACTAGTCGTACGCATCCCTTCAATTAGATAATTAGTGCCTATTTTCTCCTCCTCCATATCCATGACATGCTTGCACCACCACGTATCTGCCGTAGAGTCATATTTTTCAAACCTATTTTCAGGCGCAATATACATACTTGCATTAGCCGCAACGTCCACAAATCTACTGCTTGTTGTTTTCGTCAGCTCGAATCTCACTGGCTTTCCTTGTGTAACAGGCAATAGAAAACATATGGAATGATCATCAAATTCTTCATAGTCTGTACCTACTGCAACTTCCTTATCGTCCACATATACTTTCAGCATCCCGCTACCCGGAACATAGCGAGTATTTAGCTTGAAGAATCGCTGTCCTGGCTCGGCAATCATTATCTCCTTGTAAGAAGATACAGGAGCATCGATATCTGTAAACTTGCTATACAGCTGCTTGCGAAGACGATCGATAAGGGCAAACGCCTCTGCTCGAGTAATATAAGCATCTGGGAAAAAGCGATTGTTGAAGCGTATGTTTCCCGTTTGTGAAGAAGCTCTAATCGTTTCTCGACGAAGTGATATATTATTTTCCTTATCTTTACTAGCATATTGCATCGTACAAGTAACCCCATTTAGGTTATAGGGGAGGAATATATTTCTATCTTCTGAAATCCAATACGTGTCCTGTTTATCCCCGATATACTTCGCTGCGATCTGTGCTTCTGCAAGTTTACTTTCTGCTTCAGGAGGAACCTGAGCTCTGCGCAGCTGTTTCCCAAATGCATATACATATTCTTGAAACTTTCGATTAAAAGGGTCATAGACATACGGATGATCTAATGTCTTTTTCGGATATGCATAGTTCGTATTCAAGTTCGGCTTGCCGAAATGATCGACCAATGGTTTGCCTAAAATCATGAAGGAAATAAGGGCCCCTTTACGCGGTGCAACATATAACTCCACATCTGTTTTTGTCCCAGTTGCATTTGTCTTCGCTTCTTTATAGGTCGTTTGAACACCATCAATATAGATAAGCAGCGGATTTGCTTTAGTAGGAACGACTTTCTTATCCAAAGTGTACATTTTTTGATTTGCTGGTGCAGTCTGCTCATCATACAGATAAGGAGCATCTGCCATAAAGCTGCTATAAGGAATACCTCCAACAAGGGGCTGCCCGTCTTCCAATAATGTGTTGGAAGCTTCCACTACCTCGTGATAGAACCAATCTCCTTCAGATACATCTACCCAACGATACATAGGATCACCTCTCTCTTTTGTGTAGGTTTAAACTACTCTCGCAATACTCGCTCAATGAACCTTCTCGTTCGATTGAGAAAAACGATATATTCTGCTCTCGTAATGTACATATTCGGCTTGAAATACAGCACGGGACTCCCATCCTTTTGAACGACTGTAATTAGACCTAAGTTCGCCATCTCCTCTATGTTTTGACGAGCCCAGTGGTCCTTACCGTGATCATCTTTTAGATCTTGAAATTCAAAGCGATCACGTTCATCAAATGAATCTTTTTTGATAAGCACTAGTGAAACTTCCACTACATACTTCGTATTCGCTTCTTCAGCAATTGGAGCCATAGCTTCAAGACTTCCTAAATAAATTGCCCCTCTCTCATCATAAAACTTATGTGTCCACCCACAGAACGCTAAATAATCAACATAATCTTGCTTGTTTGTAAACAAGAGCGTCATCTTTGTTCGATAAGAGGAGATCCCCATTTGATGAAAATGTGAAGGTGCATTAATCATCTTAATCTCTTTCATCATCGGTATTGGTGTTGGAGGAGAATAGGGTTCAATTAGCTTGCATTTCACCTGAATATACTGATGACCCGTATCTACAAAGAGCTTTGTCTTATACTTATCATTGGAAGTACCAAATGGATATTGCTGCGGCATCTATCATACCCTCCTTACTAACTTATTCGCTTAGAATCTGTTGCCAATTGCTGTGAAATAGTAGGCCTATACTGACCTCCAACTGCTTGCGTTACAGCACTCGCAACCTCACTCACGCGTTTGTCACTATCTACATTTCCTACTACGATGCTGACATGAGTATCCCCCATACTGATACCGTAACTACTATGTGTTCCTTTATCAGTGAGTGCTTCATAGTAACTCATCGGTTGAATATCTTTTGGCAGATTGAAGGTGTCTAATGACTTAGCCAACTGTTCTCGCTTCAGATCTAGCTTGATACTATTTTTTTGAATTTCCAAAGCATCTATCTGTTGCTGGAACTCTTTATACTTATCGTGATTCGCATCATAACTTTTTTGAATCAGCTTATAATCCTGAATAGCTTTATCGATTGATTCAATGCTGGCCAACTGCTGTTGTTTGCCTAGCAGCGTCACAAGTGCCGAATTGGAAGCATGACCTTGGAGCATAGCCTTCTGCTGTTCCAGAGTATACTTCTGAGTTACTCCGTTCAGATCCATTTTGAATTTATAATCTGCATCTGCCTTAGCTCTTTGAAGAGGATCTTCTTTCATCGCTAAATTTGTACTAGCAATATTTTCTTCTATTCCACTTAAATTAAGTTCTTCTTGTCGTAATTTTTCTTGATCAACAATATCACTATTTTTCAAATCTTTAATCGCATTCTCGCTAATTCGCTTCATATTTTTAAGAGATTCTAACGTCATCTTATAAAATTGCTGCTGAATGTCTGCGATTTCCTTAGAATCCTCTCTTACGCCAAGAGCAAGTAGATTCAAAATTTTAGTATCTTTTTTATTTGTTTCAATTTGAAGATTTCGATTCTCTTGACGCATTTCATAACTGCTATCAGCAACAATCTGATTATTTTTATTCTTTCCTTGCTCATATTGTTCTTGTCCTTGCTGAGCAATCGCACCCATTCGCATGGAATCAATAAAACGATACGCGTCGGTATTCTGCTTTCCTTCTTTCACCATTTTGTTTAGAACCATTTCAAACGCTATTTCTTTTTGTTTATCAGAGGAAATTAATTTTTGACTAATTTTACTATCAATGTTGCCAATAAGATTAGAATCCTCGCGGTGACCAGCATTTAAAAATCTCAGCCTATCCATATTCAATTTATGAATATCTTTGTTCAAAGTCCTATCAATTTTCTCTTCTTCATCCAGAGCTAAGCCCTGATAGTGTGCATTATCGATTTCATCTAATTTGTTTTCTTCTACTGCAACCTGAGCTTTAAGCGTAGTCATCTGACTTTCGTAAACTCGTCTTGCGTCTGGGTCTACACTCGTGGCTGGAAGTTGTACATAATCCTTATTTAAATTCTGAATTTCGGTATTCAAGGCTGTAATCTCGTTATTAACTAGCTCTTTATCATGCTGTAGTACCTCATCTGAGAACTTACCATGTTGCTTTATTTTTCCTTCTCTATCAACAAAACCTTGCATATTCCGAATATTTTGATCATAGAAGAATTGTTTGATAGGAGTATTTAAAGCAACTTCGGCTTCTTCCATCGTTGTCATCGCCGAATGACGCGTCTTTATAATTTCTCCCTTGCCGTTAAACAAAAATGGCATTTTAATATTGGCATTAAACTCTTCTTCTGCTTTTCGTCTACGGTACTCTGCCGATTCTCGAGCTGCTGCCTGATCGAATTCTTCTACCGTCCTCGATTGGGATTTCATTCGATCCGCAATACTATTTACTTCATTCCCAATCGCATCATTATCAGCTCTTTTGGCTTTTGAAGCGAAGAAACCACTGACTTTATCAAGCCAGTTTCCACTATTTTGGGTGTTTAACTCCATCCTGCCTAGCTCTATCGCCTTTGTAACATCATCTGCATAATTGTCTGCCTTAGTTCTACTTGCACGTTGAAGTCGCTGATCAGTTACACTAGCCGCATATTGTGCTGTCAAAATGGCAGCTTCAATTCCTATCCCTGCTAATCCACCTTTAGGTATTTTGAAACCTTTTGGCTTCCCTTTTCGGCTAGCTCTAGACGGCGTTGGCTCATCGTCATCATCAGAGCTTTCTCTACGAGTCGATTGTCCGTTATTGTTAACGCGGCTATCCGTTGAGGTTGATTTACGGTCAGATTTATCTTCTAAAACTGCTGGTTTACTAACTTCCCGCTTCGACTCTGCACTCTTTTCCTCTTTCGCCTTTTCTTTATCAACTCTAGCCTTTACTTTGTCGTAACCGCCTCTTGTAAGATACTCTGTCGTCGGAGCAAAGAACTTGAAATCCGAAGCTCCTCCAGCAGAAGCCACTTGTCCGACAGTAGGATTTGTAATTGGCGCATCTGGAAGCTTGATCCTGATCGTTTGCAACTCAGTTAAAGATTGCTTCGCTGTCCCTACTAAGTCGTGTAAGGACTTTAGCACAACATCCAACTCTTGATTCCATTCTTTCATTTCATCAATGAGATCATTATCCACACTTGATTTTTCATAAGATGTAGGCGCATTAAGATTAGTGAAGTCTTGACTTACACTCTCTTTTTTGGAGACACTGCTCCATCGTTCTGTAAGGCCTAGATCATTATTACTAGGACTAATTCCTAGTGATCGAGTAATGAATTGATCAAGCATTTGTGGGGTACCTTGATTAAACCCTACTGAAGTTTCGCCTTGAGCCATCTCTACAAACTTCTTAATGCTCTTCACATACTGTGCTACCAGCAAAGATTGCATATGTTTGGCTAGTACTTCTAACTCTTTTTCAATCTCTCTTTTGGCCGCATTTTCTATCGTTGAGTCGTCACGTTGTTGACTCATAACATCACCACCTATATAAAAATCCGTCTACTACTTAGAGTAGACGGATGTCACTACATTCCACCCAAAAACCGCATTAATTCTTCAATGTCTTCTTCCGTGGCCTCTTTATATCCACCATTTGAATCCGTTGCAGGGGCTTGCTGCTTCGAGGCTGAAGCACCTTTATTTCCGCCTGAAAATGCCATCATCGGCCACTGTGCTACTTCAATTTCAAACTGAATATATTGATTCGTTTTTTTCATCAAGTCTTCAATTTGGGGCATTGTATACTCCCAAATCTTCCATTTATCCAAATGGCAATGTTTATGTAGTGAGAAGAAGACATCTCCCCAATCGAGCGGCTTATTTGTCGTAGAATCGCGCACACCCGTGGTGCCCTCTTCCTCTTCTTCCCGCTCTACTTTTTTAGGCCATTCAATCCTACAAGAACATCAAGAATATTTCGTGCTCCTACTACATCACAGTGCAGCTCCAAATATTCTTTGGTTACATGAGGATAATCTGTAAAAGCAATCATAAGGGCGTCATAAAAATTATTAATGCGTGTCTCGTCTTCTTCAGGGCTGTCCGTCTCCATGAAGTTCAAGATGACAACTTCCATGCTAACGGTACCTAGCAATTTCATAAGCTTGCGAGCATGAAGCAGCTTGGATGGACGAACGTTATATGTCTTTCCGTCTAGCAACTGAATCTGCTTGCCTTCTTCAAGCCAAACATTCGCATTTACTTCACTGCTTTCCTGTTTGATTCGCTCTACTGCCTTGTCATTCATACTTTGAGCATGTTGTTTCTCTAGCATTTCTTTTTGAGCTGCGTCCATTTGTCATATCCCCTTTTATCTGATTAATAGGCATGTAGAGAAACAATAGCAGGCTAAGCCCACTACTGTTCCCCACATATTACAAAAAATTAGATTGTTGTTGCTGTGTAGCGCTTGATTGTACCGATTTTGCCGTCAGCACGCTCTGGATCGATAATTTTCAATGAGATCGTTGAAGAAGCCGCAGAAGTACGTTCTGTATCGATAGAGAATTGACCTGTAGCTACACAGGAGAACAATTCTGTTTCCACACCTGCATACGTATTGTCCTTTTGCAAGAAAGAACCATGGTGAACTACCGTTACAGGGAACGGAACTTCATTGGACAGAATATCCAACACATCCACATCAGATGTTTCATATTGATAGTTGAATACGATATCTTTGTTCGCATGCTTCTCATTGAGAATAATGCGAGTCGTTTTCACTGCGCCTACTGTTTTCGTTTCTACCATAAACTCTTTTTCAGTTGGAGCCTTAGTAGCATCGAAGTTCACTTTTGTTAGCAGCAAATTGTTGTCTTTCAATCGTACAGAGAGATTGCCATCTCCATACAAGGAATCTCCGCGATCTACTGTCGCAGATGCGATCTTAACTGGCGTTGTAGCAGCTGGGTCAAGATCACCAGCAGCAAGCATTTTTTGCTCATCCAATGCCCACAAGTAAGTGTTTTGGCTTGCGGAAACATTAGAACCCATCATAAGGCGCATCGCATTCAAGTCGAACTTCGCATCTGTCGCTGTGCAAGAAATGCTCTTGCTGCGAACGAGCGTATCGATTGCGAAGAGGCTGTCCCCACCAAAAATATCTTCAATTTCTACGTTAAAATCAAAACGCAAGCTTTGTAGGGTACCTAGTGTGATAACCTCAACTTCTGTACCGTCAGCATTACGCTTCTTAGCTAGAAGTTTACCTACACCTTTAATAATCATTTTCTTGGACATGTTATGCCACTCTCCTTTGGGTTGTTCTATCTATTAGGATAGACAGATGTTGAATGATGTTATTGCAGAAGACTGTGCCATTATTTCATCTCTGCAACCCTGCTCAATTCTTTAGGATAGGCAGACCATTCTATGAACGTTACCTCCCGAATGAATAAATTTATAAAAGGATAGAAACACAAAAAAGCCAGCCGCTTATTTCGTAGCGACTGGCCCTGTAGATCACATTTATATTTATGTTAGCAACGATGCTTGTAACTCTCAATGCTCTTAATACTCTTAATACTCTTAATACCCTTCATCCTCATACCAACCAGCAGGCTCGTCCTGTGCGGCTTCCTGCTGCTCCAAGTTGCGGAACAAATCAAGGAATGGCTGCCCGAACTTCTGTACCTTCGCCTCACCGACGCCTTTGACCTTCAGGAATGCCTCAACTGTCGTTGGTCGCTTCTCCGTCATTTCGCGAAGTGTACTGTCGTTGAAGACGATATATGGTGGCACATTCGCTTTATTGGCTATATCACGACGCAATAGACGCAGCTGTTCGAACAACGTCTCATCCACGGCAGCTTCCACCTTAGGCTTAAGCTCATTCGCTACCTTCTGGAACACCTGCTGCTTGCCTTTCAATACATCTGCCGCCGTAGGCTGCAAACGAACGACTGGATATTGGCCTTCACTTAAGCTCAAGTATCCATCAGCGATAAGTACATAGATGATATCAGAGATTGCCTTTTCTGTCAGATGGCGCATCATACCGTGGGTTGGCAGTAGATCGAAACCATTCTGCACGACTTTTTTGTTTCGAGAACCTTTCAAAACCGAGGCAACCATCGAAACACCCCAGCGCTCTCTCATCCGATATATGCAGGAAAAGATTTTTTGCGCATCCAGCGTAATATCAACTTGCTCCCGCTCATCCTTGCAATTGCCGCACATGCCGCAAGGCTGCTGGTCAATCTCGCCAAAGTAGCGCTGCATATACGTCACAAGACATTCCGGCGTATAGCAGAAGTCGATCATAGACTGCAGCTTCTTATATTCATGGGCTTTGCGTTCTGGCAAGGCTTCACTTTGTTCGATAAAGAACTTTTGCGTCAAAATATCCTGCGGGTGGAACAGCAACACGCATTCGCTAGCTTCCCCATCTCGTCCCGCGCGCCCTGCTTCCTGTACATAAGCTTCCATATGCTTTGGCATGTTGTAATGCAGTACATATCTTACGTTAGACTTATCAATCCCCATGCCAAAAGCGTTCGTTGCCACAATTACTCGAATGTCATCGTATAGAAATGCTTCTTGCATCTGCGCGCGCTCATCATCCGATAATCCGGCATGGTACCGCCCTGCTGGAATGCCAGCCTTCACCAGCATACTATGCAAGTCTTCAACATCTTTACGAGTAGAAGCATAAATAATACCGACCATATTTGTGCGCTGACGAACATAGTTCAATGCGAAGTCTTTACGATTTTCACCACGCAGCACTGTAAAGGCTAGATTATCGCGCTTGAATCCAGTTACGATCAATTCTGGATCTTGCAGCTCCAGCAATCGGATCATATCCTCAGTTACTTCTGGTGTTGCGGTTGCTGTAAACGCAGCAAGAAGTGGTCGCTCATTATAATGATGCGCGGTTAGCTCACGCACGAATGGCGCAATCGCTCGATAGCTCGTCCGGAAATCATGTCCCCAGTGCGAGACACAGTGCGCCTCATCCACAGCAATAAAGGCTATCCGAAGTCGCTTGGCACGCTCACGGAACCATTCACTTTCTAGTCTTTCTGGCGCAACATACAACAGCTTCAGTTCTCCACGTTCTGCATCATACAAGATTCGCCCTGCCTCAGATGCATCCTGAGTGCTGTTTATATAGCCCGCTTTTACTCCCAAACTGTGAAGCGCATCAACTTGGTCTTTCATCAATGAAATCAGCGGTGAAATGACTAGTGTTAATCCATGCTGAAGCAGTGCCGGCACTTGATAGCAGATCGACTTACCTCCGCCTGTTGGCATAATGCCGACCGTATCTTTTCTTTGCAGCAAATGGTTAATAATTCGAGACTGCCCTTCCCGAAAATCATCATAGCCATACACTTTTTGAAGCGTCGAACGCGCTTCGCTCATCGTCAATGTCATGCGATCAGATGCCCCTAACGTAAATTGATAAATGACTCAGCTGCAAGGTCTATTCGAAATTACCTTGTGTTTCAATCCGTCCATGTGCGGAAACGCCTTATGAGTAATTATAGCATGACTGTTTCCCTCGTGCTTTCGATAGCGTGAGATAGCTCTTTTTGTTATGATGGAAGTATTCAATCCGTAATGATGAACGGAATTCATGATCGGCTTGCAACTTCGCTGCATGAAGGAACAGAAAGAGGTCAACGATGAAGAAAAGAAACAGCTCCGCGTCACCTGCTGGAAAGCCAACTCAACAAAGAGGCGGTGGCTCCAATAGAAATAATTCCAATAGAAACAATAGCAAAAATAGAAGTCATGGTCTGGAACATGCAACATCTAGACCAGCAAAGCATACAGCTGCGAAGACATCACACAACGCGCCAATAAAAGCGCCTGCAAAGCCACAAGCTAAATCCTATACGGTTGAACAATCATCTGAGCTACTAAGCTTCTTGATTGCACATGTAAACATGGGACGCAACGCGGTTAAATCCGTACTAGCACGTGGACAAGTATCCGTAAATAACAAAGCGACAACCGTATATAACTTTCAACTAGAGCCGGGTGACATCGTCACAGTAAGCAAAGAAAAGACGACCGATGCACCTGCATTCTTAGGCTTGAGAATTATCCATGAAGATGATCATGTAATCGTCATTAACAAAGATGCAGGCTTGCTTTCCGTAGCTTCTCCACAAGAAAAAGAACTGACGGCTTACCGCCAGCTTACGGCACATGTGCGCCAATCGCATCCAGCCAACCGCATTTTCGTCGTCCATCGTCTTGATCGCGATACATCTGGTGTCATGATGTTCGCAAAGAGTGAGCATGTCCAACAGACGTTGCAAAATGCGTGGAAGGAAAATGTACAAGAACGTATTTATGTAGCCCTTGTAGAAGGCACGGTCAATAAGCCAGAAGGTACAATCTCCTCATGGCTAAAAGAAAGCAAAACGCTGAAAATGTACTCCAGTCCATACCCAAATGACGGCCAACATGCAGTTACACACTACAAAGTGCTGCAGTCCAACCGCCAGTATTCCTTGCTAGAAGTACAGCTTGAAACAGGCCGCAAAAACCAAATCCGCGCACATATGGAAGACATCGGACACCCGATTGTAGGCGATAAAAAATATGGCGCGAAAGTGCGAACAATTGGCCGTCTCGGCTTGCATGCTCGCGTTCTGTCCTTTACGCATCCGACAACAGGTAAAGTGCTGCGCTTCGAAACGGACATTCCAAAGAAGTTCACGAACCTATTCGCACCCGTGAATTCCTAATCCTAACGGTTAATACACGAAAAAGGGACAGTCATTATGACTTGTCCCTTTCAAACAATCCTTGCTGTAAACTTCGGCCTTTATGGGAAGTATGGATCGCCCCCACCTATCACCTAGTATTTATTTGTTATACCCTGCTTCACCAAATGGCTGCAGCTCATTCAGCCACTTCTCTTCTAACTTTTTCAATTCTTCTTTCTCATCAAAGTAACCATGCTCTTTCTTCTTCAACATTTCCAGCGTTTCAATTTCAAATGCTGCTTCTCCATACGTAGTCCACTCTGCTTGCAGTACTTTATTCATATGTCCGCCCATATTAAGTTGAAATTTCTTTCCTTCAATGGTTCTCAAATTCGACGTGCTTACAACAAGCCTTTTATTATTTACCGTATTGCGGATTTGATAAACGCCCGCTTCCGTCTTCATTTCTTTATATGCGGCTTTTAATTCTTCTCTGCGATTCATTTCTATTTGCTCCTTTCTACTAACAAACCTTCTATCTCGTATACTTGCTCCTACTTGAGCCAATATTCACTGCAATCTTCTTTGCGATCGAGAAAGCCATATTCGATCAAATATCTGCGCAAGGTTACGTAGTCATCGTACACAGCTTTTAATACTGCATTAATCTCTTTCTCACTATAAATGGTACCCGTCTGGAAACGCTTAGCGATCTCTCGCAATACGACTAATTTACTCTTCTCTTTCATCGAGAACGTCTTTAGCTTGCCATCTGTCCCTTCTGGGAAATATTTTGCCAGAAGCTTATCATTCTCATCTTGAGTCACATTATATCGCTCATCTACCATCGTAGCCGTCTTATGATACTCAATAAAGGCAGGCGCGTGTTCATCCTTCTCCTTCAACAGCTCCATTAAAGTTAAGAACACCTTCGCTTGACGTTCTTTCTCCTTCAATACAAAGCGATGGTTCCGAATCGTGGATGCACTTCCGATCCCCATTTGCTGCTGAATGTCACGATCGCTTTTTCCCTCATAAAAACATTTGAGCAAACCATTCTGGTGTTCCGTCAAACCTGTCATCTTCTTATCCATCTGAATGAGATAGTGGAACACAGATTCATGCTCACGCTCAATATGAAGACGCGTATATCGCTCAGCTTCATACAACGTATCGCCTTGCTTATAGATAATGCCCTTTTCCACCTTCTGGCCGCATAACAAACATACATATTGCTGTTCTTGCTCATGATACCCTTGCTTCAATTCATCTATAGAAGCATTCCAGAACAATTCCGATATATCCATTAATAAACACATCCTATTTTCGTTTGTCTTATAACAAACATTATCAATTATTGTTTGATAAATGTCAAATAAAAGGCAAACAATTAATGAATTTGTCTATGAGATACCCTATTTCCGCTTTTCGGGCTATACTGAAAATAGCTTTGAATTTCCACACCTATAAAAGGAGAGAGCGTATTATGGCTTATTTTGCAGCAGTCTTGAACATGAAAGATATTTCTAAAAATGCTACTTATCGCCCTAACCATTTAGCTTACCTTGAAAATCTACATGCACAGGGAAAAATCTTTGCTAGAGGGCCATTCGCGGACGGCTCAGGCGGTATGGTTATTTATATTGCAGACTCCTTCGAGGAAGCAAAGCAGTTGGCAGAGCAAGATCCATATATTGTTGAAGGTGTACGTTCTTTGGATTTAAGGGAATGGAGTACGGTATAACATTTCGAATTGGGTTTCGTTTCAACAGCAGTTGCCTTTAAGCAACGTTATTGCTTAAAGGCGGCTATTTATTTATGCCACAGATCGACGGCGGATTAATTCTCCTCATCGACGTTGCCGTTATATCATCGGCACCACGTTTTACTATGATTAACCTCTATAAAAGCTACTATTTCCTTCAACAACCCTCTCTATAATTCGACACACATACCTCTTCATGCGATTCCTAATTTCTAGTAGAATACTAGTCAATTGACATCTATATACAGAATAGTAGGAATAAAGTAACAAAAAAATTATAATTCCCCCTGCTGATTTGTGTTACATTTATTTCAGATTAACCCGCAACATTCAACTACCTTTTTGCGTCTATCAAGTATGGTAATTTTAAGTATTATATGATCGAATTGGATGATTTACTATCGAGGGATGGAGGATTGTGTCGACTACCATGAAAAAATACGGTCTCTTGCTAATGTTGCTAACGTTTCTATTTACTCTTCCTACGGTTGCTCAAGCTGAGCAAAGTAAAAAAGATACGCTACCAGTGCAAGCTAAGTCTACTAAGAAAAAGGAAGCTACTCAATCAAGCCAGACTACTCCGAGCACAAAAACTGCGAAGAGTACCAGCATTATTATTGATGATACGAAACTTACACTGCCTTCAAATGTTGAAGTGAAAAATATGAATCAAAGCGTTATGATCCCAATCCGTGTTGTTGTTGAACATCTTGGTTTCGCTGTCGATTGGGACAAAGCGTCCAAACAGCTTCATATTTCTGATGGCACAAGAAACATTGAGCTAACTGTTGGAAGCAATGCTTCTATTGTAAACGGAACAGAAACGATATTAAGCAGCCCACCTGTCGTTCAAGGTGGAACAGCGCTTGTGCCACTTCGATTTGTAGGAGAGCAATTCGGTCTTAAAGTTCGATGGGATAATGCCAACAAGACAGTCTTGATACAAACTCCTCCTAAAGAAGAGGTCAAGCCAAAACCAGATTCGAATCAGAAAGAAACCACACCTCCCAATAAGACAGGTTCTAACAAGGGCTCTACTTCAGGTACTGCACAAATAAACAGTATTAACTATATGGATAATAAATTAATGGTTGAAGTGCAGGGAACGGTGCAGCCAAAAATATTTACAATAACTGAACCAAATCGTATTGTCATGGATATTCCAGCAACAGCCTTCACCACAGAATTTATTGATGGACAAGTTACAAATGGAAAAGCTGGATTTCATGGGAAACTCGACAATATTGTAGATAACCCTCACATCGAGCAAGTCCGCTACTCTTTATTTGACGAAAAGTCTTCTACGATTCGTATCGTACTAGAAACTAGAGCGGATATCGGCTACACGATTACAGATGGCGGCAGTGAATCAGGCTTACTTACGATGCAGCTGCATATAGGGGATCAAGAAGTACCACCAGCGGTTACCCCACCGGTCACTCCTCCGGAAACTACACCGCCTACTACTGTTGACGGTAAGAAAATAGTTGTAATCGACGCTGGCCACGGTGCGCAGGATTCAGGAACGATCGGCGCCTCCGGAAAGTACGAGAAAGATTTTGTACTTGAATTGTCCCTAAAAGTGGAACAACTGCTGCTTCAAGAAGAGAACATTCAAGTTATTATGACTCGCAAAGATGATACTTACATAAAACGTCCAGATCGTATAGAGATGGCCAACCGTGTAAATGCGGCTGCATTCGTCTCCATTCACGCCAACTCCGTACCAAATAAAGCGGTAGGTGGAACCGAGACCTATTACCATCATATTACCGATAAAAAGTTTGCTGAAATTATGCATAAACATATATTAAATGCTACGAACTTCAATGATCGTAAGGTCAAAACGAATCGATATGAAGTACTAGTAAAATCAAAAGTACCTGCCGTTCTACTAGAAATAGGGTTCGTATCGAATCCTCAAGAAGAACAACAAATGCTAACCGAAGAGTTCCAACAGCGTGTAGCTGTAAGTATTGTCAATGGAATTAAAGAATCTATTGGCGTCCAATAACTAAGATTACATCTTGAATCACCTCCATTTCCACATCATTTGTGGCAGAATGGAGGTGATTTTTTAGCTTTTATGTATAAAAAAAGTGCCTGCAGGACAAGCACTAGGCAGTACCCTGCAAGCACAAATTAAACATTATTCGGAGCCGTATACTTTATGATGGCAATCTTTGCGATGTCCGTGATGTTTTTTGTGTCCATGGTGTTTTTTGTGTCTTTTCTTGTGACCGCCACCACCGTAGCTGCCACCACCACCATAACCGCCGCCGCCGTAGCCGCCGCCGTGACCGTGACCATGTTTGCGCAATTTCACTTTGAATTTCTTTATTTTCTTTACAGTGAAGATTTTCTTTTCGATAACTTTAACGATCTTTTTAGCGCTCTTTTTCACTTTTTTCTCGATAAGTTTTTTGCGGCCGTGGCCGTTGCCATGACCTTTACCGTGGCCATGTCCACGTTTTTTGGATTTTTTATGGTGGTCGCAGAAGTCATCATGTTTTCTACCCATACGTAATCCCATCCTTCATATTAAATATTTTGTCTTGCACCACATTATATGAACAGCAAGCAGCAGACTCCACGGCGTGAGCCTGCTGCTATGAAAGATGGTGAGAACATATATTTATAAGAAAAATAGGATATTATAAGCTTTTATTTGTATCGTTGAATAAATTGTACAGCCTTACGAATATCTTCTGCGGGATCACTGCCGACTTCACGTTCAATCGTTAAATAGCCGTTAAAACCAATGTCTACAAGCGCCTGAAAATAATTGTCGAAATCAACATTTCCTTCTCCGAGTGGCAGCTCTTTAAAAGGGCCGTCCGTCGCCATTTCAGCAAGCTTTTCATGACTCATCGGTTCAAATCCCAACATGCCATACACTTCACGTGGATCAACTTCACGTACACGAATGCCATCTTTAACATGAGTGTGCACAATGTAATCCTTCAACGTATATACACCTTGCACAGGATCATCACCAGTTACCATGACCATATTTGCCGGATCGAAGTTAACGGCCATTCCTTTTCCAGTCAATGAATTCAAGAATTTTTTCAAGTGAGCAGCTGTTTCTGGTCCTGTCTCAATTGCAAAATGCCCGCCTACACTGTTCGCATATTGGCTAAGCTCCTCACAAGCACGCTGCATCGTTGCATATATGGGATGGTCCTCATTAGGTACAATACCAATATGGGTTGTTACGATATTTGAACCCAAATCAAGCGCTAAATCAAGAATGCGCTTTGACTTTTCAATTTTCCACGGGTTAGCCTCTGGATCCTGGAACCCATGACCAGCCAGGTCCCCTACCAACGCTGATACTTCTAATCCTAAATCTTCAATGTATGATTTCAATTCTTTGCGAGCGCTCGAAGATAGATTGGCAGGGTCCATTTCCCCTTCTACAGCATAAATTTGCACACCATTTGCGCCCACCTCTTGTGCTTTGCGCAGTGCTTCTTTTAATGGCAATTTGAAGCTGTCTGTCATTACTCCAATCGGTTGATGAATCTTTACCATGTTTACCTGCCCCTTCCCAGCATCTAAAGATTTCACAGCATCATTGCAATAAGATTAAGATAACTAACTCAATACTTTTTCGACCTCATAAGTAACCTCTTTGCCCGTTCGGCTCGATTCATAAATACCACACAATATTTTAAGCATCTCAACACCATCCTCAACAGGACAAATCGTCTCTTCTCTACCTAGGCAAGTCTCGACGAAGTGAGCAACTTCAGAAGCGAATCCTTTTTCAAAATCAAAGGAAAGCTCATCGATTTGTGGTGTAATATTCAACATCGTATTATGCTTTTCACTAACAATCGCAAGCTCAGGCTCTACCTCAGCTCCACCCTTATCTCCATACAGCTTCACCGCAAGCTCTTCTTGCTTCGCATGAAGCGTAAAGCTTACATCTACAGCTAGGGAAGCTCCATTTTCAAAACGTATCAAGGCATTGGCCATATCTTCAATCGTATTATGGTTCGCATCATAATCAGCTGCTTGATAAAAACTAAAGTTCTCAATATGACCGCGATTACCAAGCTTATTGTACGTATTTCCAGTTACACTCTTGACCTTTGGCTTGCCCATCAAGTACCAGCATAGGTCAATTACATGCACCCCAAGGTCAATCAATGGACCGCCACCAGAACGCTGAATGTCGCTGAACCAGCCTCCTGGATTGCCTAAACGACGAAGACAAGACGCCTTTGCATAATAAATCTCGCCCAGTTCGCCCGCATCTATAAATTTCTTCAACACTTTCGTATTTGTACCGAAGCGGCGCACATAACCGATTTGCAGTATTTTCCCGCTCTCTTGAACCGCTTCCTGAATAGCTAATGCTTCCTCCACCGTGCGGCATAACGGCTTCTCCACAAGCACATGCTTGCCCGCCTTCAATGCAGCAATGCTATTTTCAGCATGGGTATTATTCCAAGTACAAACACTGACAGCATCGATCTCTGCGTCACTCAACAACTCCGCCACATCGGTATATACTTTGCTCGCACCAAATTCAGTTGCCTTTGCACGTGCCCGCTCCTCATTTAGATCACATACAGCTACAATTTCTACATCAGGGTGTTGAGCATACCCCTTAAAATGAAACTCCGAAATGGAACCTGCTCCAATGACACCTACTCGCAATTTGCTCATCGATTTGCTTCCTCCTTATTTGTTCTTCACTTACTCATTCAAATGAGCTGCTTTATTATTTCATCTGCAAATGTGCACGCTGCAATTCATTACAGCATTATGCCTCATCCCATAATCGACGCAGATTGTCCAACGCAATTCGAGTCCCTTTTAAGCAATCTTCCATACCTTCGAATTCAATGGATACATAGCCGTCATATCCAGATTGCTTCACAATGGAGACCAGCTTCGGCATCGGTAAGTCGCCTTGGCCTACGATCGCTCCTCTTATATATTGACCGTGCAGCGATTGGAACCAGCCTTCTCCAGGATTGCAATCCGCAGGACGCAAGTAGAAATCTTTAAAATGAACCATGCTTGCTAAAGAGACGTTCGCACGAACAGCTGGCTCCGTCGGTTCATCCACACAGACGAAATTGCCAACATCCAGTGTTGTACGGAAATTGTCACGATTCACATCAAGCACGATGCGGCGCACTCGCTCGCTATGCTGAGCATAGAAGCCGTGGTTCTCAATACTCGTCGTAATGCCATATTGGGAAGCATACTCCGCGATCTCTCGGCAAGCCGTTACAATTTGGGCGTAATCCTGTTCAAAATAAGCAGTTCCTGTCTCTTCCAAAGGACGGGAAGCAATATCATGACGCATGCGCTTCACGCCGAGTCGTTGAGCGATATCGACATGCCCTTTAATGTGATCGATTTCAGCTCTATAGGCTTCCTCTGACAAGCCTGCCACATTTCCACCTACACAGTAATTGGACAGTTCCAGTCCTATTTCATCTGCATACTGTTTAATCTGATCCGCTAATTCCGGCTTCCCGTGCAAGTCGAATCCAATATCTAAAAGCTGAACAATCTCAGCATGTTCGCCTCCATTATCCTTGATCCATTTCAACACAGCGAATATGTCCATCTTCTGTTGACCCATTGCTTGATATAAACAATACGTACTAACACCCAACTTCATCTCGTTCCACTCCCAGCATGCCTGCCAACAAGGCGCCTCCAATGGAAGCGGTTGCAGGCTGTAATGTATGTCACACTTTCATTATATGAAATCTGCCTGCAAAGCCATTGAACTATGTTCCACAGTTGTTGTACTTTCTTACAAACATTCGTGAAATGAGGTTAAAAAAAGAAACAGTCAATAATGACTGTCTCCTCTTCATTCCTTATTATGACTTCGCCTGATGTGTGGACTGAACAGACAGCGCATTCCGCTTGAATTGAGATGGTGAAACACCTGTATGCCGCTTGAATATCCGTGAAAAATAAGCAATATCATTAAAGCCGACACCGTAACCGATCTCGGTAATCGTGCTGTCCGTATTCAATAACATTTCTGCTGCTTTTCGGATACGCAAATCAATCAAGTAATCATTAAATGTCTTGCCCGTATAGCGTTTGAATAACGCGCAGAAATAAGATTTGGATAAATTAAATTGACGGCACAACCCTTCCAAGCGCAGCTCTTCCGGGTAATGTTCGTGAATATAGTTTAGCGCTCCCATCATAAGGCCTCGGAATTTTTCCATGCGATCTTCTTCCTCTGACCCTCCACCTCGCTGCTTAGCCATTTGACGAATAATGATGGATAGCAATTTCAGTAAGTTAGCCTTCAGAACAAGCTCATAGTAGCGTTCACCTTGTTGAAACTCAGCAAGCATTTCGCGCAGCAGCCTTGTTACTTCTGCATCCGCTTCGCCTAATAATGCTACTTTCGGTATCACTTCATCTTCACTTACCATAAATTGTTCAAGATAAGAATAGTCGAAGCGATCCGTGCCTTCATTTGGACGTTGAAAATGTTCATTAATAAAATGAGGGAGAAACTCACATCCGATAATCTCCATCTCTTGGCCAGGAATAAGATCGACACGATGAACGGCATAGGGAGGAATGACAAATAAGTTCCCCTTCATCATTTGATACGTCTTACGATCAATCGTATGCTGGAAGGAACCTTTTACGACATACCAGATCTGGAAATAATCATGGGCATGGTCAGCGCTGCTACCACCAGCTTGTGTCCAACGATATACTTTGAACGGAAGCAGTGTTCCGATTTCTAGTTCACCACGATACAACGTCACGTCCGATGATAACGACGGTTGTGCGCTCTCATGTGCAGCCTGTATCGGATTTTCCATCTCGTACCTCCAAGTCCCTGTATTCGCTTGTGATGCTGTCGCCACTATTATATCATGAAGGTAAAGCGAACAGCAGGAGGAACAAGCTATGCGCGTGGAACTTGTAGGACTCCAAGTCGGATTACCTAGTGAATCAATAACTCATAACGGCAAGCCTGTATTATCCGGTATGATGAAACTTCCTGTACATCAACCATTAGCGCTCCGTACATTAGGATTCGAAGGCGATGGTCAAGCAGATTTAAGATATCATGGCGGTCCGGAAAAAGCCGTATGTGTGTATCCAGTTGAACATTATACATACTGGCAGCAACAATGGGAATTTGATCTTCCCATCTCCGCATTCGGGGAAAATGTCACGACTCGCGGACTGATTGAAGATGACGTACATATCGGGAATATTTATCGCATCGGTACGGCTCGTGTTCAGGTGACGCAGCCGCGTCAGCCTTGCTTCAAGCTAGCAGCCAGATACAACATGCCTAACATTCCAATCTGGATGCAAGAAACCGGCTATACCGGATACTATTGGCGCGTACTAGAAGAAGGCATCGTTTCGCCAGATGATCAGATCGAGTTGATTCATATGGATGATCAGCGTCTGAGCATTCGCTTTGCCAACGAAGTGATGCATCAGAAGCGGCACGGGGAAGAAGGCATTCGTGCGCTGCTAAGCAATAAGGGGCTATCTACGAATTGGAGAGCCACCTTTACGAAGCGCTTAGAGGGCATCGAAACAGATACATCCAAGCGGATTGAAGGAAACTAAATGCTCACACTGCACCTATTTCTAGGTTGTTATTGATTACGGATACGCTTGGGGACAGTAGTTATGTTAGTTACAGTACCCATCCAACATAAAAGGAATAGCCGCAGCAGAAAAATCCGTTTCTACTGTGGCTATTCCTTTTTACGATCAAATAATTAATGAAGAACATACATTAAGATTCTAAATGTAGATGATCGTTCAACTTTCGAAGTATCCCTTTGTCCACCTCAAATTGATATTCCCCACTAAGATCATGTATGAGATCTTCCACAACATGCAGCGCATTGCGATACGCCTCATACAATTTCTGTCGATCTAACTTTGAAGTAATAGATACATACGCTTGATACGACTTCGCAGATATATCCTTCTCTACATTTTTCGCAGCGTTCAACCAGAGATCTGCACTCTTCTCTCGGATTCTTATTAATCTCAATATAAATCGCTGTACATGCGATAAACATTCGAGTGAGCGAGCCAGCTCTCCTCTTTTTAACACGTTTACACCCATAAGCCATGCATTAACAAAGTTATGAAACGAATTATTCACATTGTCATTCGTCATTCTTTCAGGTCCATCGCCCCTCAAATGATCAAGACATCTTTGTAACTGGCCCGTTGTATCATACACGAACATAGACGTAGTATCAGGAAAGTAGCCCGTATCCTTGAAAGACGTAATGATTCCAATGTCGGACTCAGGCAGAAAATGAAATTCACCTCTAATTAAGGAAGAAAACACGACCACTTCTGTTCCATACTCATTTAAGAAAAGTAAATCATAAGGTTCGATATCCCCAATCCATCGGGAAGATGAAAAAGATTGAAAATCCTCATCCTTAATAAAGATATAAAACTCAACATCAGAGTACTGATCGCCTTCCCCTTTTGTAAAGGAGCCGTACATCATGCAGGATGAAATACTAGCTGTCGTTCTACACTTCTCGCTAACCTTTTCAATTAACTTTTCTTGCAGAAGCATAAGCCAAATACCCTCCTCTATTTTCATTTAGGAAACAATTTGCTTATCTACTACTGAGCAGTTAATGAAATGCAGAATACAAATATTGTCTGATGTTAACTTGTACTAGGGCTCGACTTACGATCCGCAAAGTTCAGCTTGCGTTGGAAATATCCCAGTACAAGGTCAGCCACGATAGCTATCAATGCCGCAGGAATCGCTCCTGCATAAATACGAAGCGGATTCTGATTGTTAATACCCGCATAAATTTCACGGCCCAAGCCCTCTCCTCCAACGAGTGGTGCTATCGTTACGACACCGATAGCGATGACAGCTGCAATCCTTAAGCCTGATATTATGTACGGGAGAGATAGTGGAAAGCGCACCTTAACGAGTAGTTGAAGCGGGCTCATCCCGATCCCTCTGCCTGCTTCGATATAGCTTGCGTCTACTTGCTTTAATCCAATGTACGTATTTCTTACGATTGGGTTCAAGGAATAGAACAACAAACCAACAATGACCGTCTTGGAACCTAGACCAAGCACCAACATTAGCAGCACGAGCAAGGCCAAACTCGGAATAACTTGCAGTATACTCGTTATGCCTAATATGACTTTGGCTAACTTTTCATGACGCGTACAGAGCACGCCCAAGGGAATGCCTAGCACAATTGCTAAGCCAACTCCACTAACGACCATGTATAGGTGTGAGAGAAAATGCTCCCATAGCAAGTCAGAATTTCGACTCATATACGAAAACAAGTCTGCTAATGACCATTGATAGCTATCCATCTAAGCGCCTCCCTTCTACTTTTCATTATTTTTCTCCAATAATCCTTGTTGTTGCAAATATTCGATAGCGACTTCACGCTCACTTTTCTTCTCAATATCCACCTTATAATTCAAGTCAATCATTGTCTGTGCATCTATCTTACCGATGAGCGGCTGAATCGCCTGTACGACCTCTGGATATTTCTGTGTCAATTCATTCAACAAAACAGGGGAAGCATCATAGGGCGGGAAAAATTGCTTGTCATCCTTTAACGTTTTCAAATCATACGCCTTGATCCTTGAGTCTGTAGAGTAAGCAAGTACGATATCCACTTGATTATTTCCTACCGCTTCATAAACGAGGCTTTGTTCCATCGGAAAGGCTTGCCCGAACTCCACATTATACGCCTTACGAAAGGCTGGATATCCATCATTCGTCCGCTCCATCCAAGTCGTATCCACACCTAAGCGCAAGTTGCCAGCATCCTTAACCACATCTGAAATACGCTCATATCCTCGCTCATCCGCTAGCTGACTGCGCACGGTAAAAGCATATGTATTTTCAAAACCCAATGAATCCATCCATGTAAAACCTAAATATTTGTCAAAGCCAGCTTGCGCCTGCTTCAATACTTCTTGACGATCTTTCGTCTCTTCTATTGGAAAATGATTATTAAACAGCTCTCCACTGTATAAAGTCGCCATATGTACTTCATTTTTCTTCATCGCATTAATAATAACGGCACTCGCAGCCAGATCAGGAATAATCTTTGCCTGCAAATCTGTCTGCTGTTCAATGAGTGCTTTATACATTTCAGCCATTATCTTTGTCTCGGTAAACGTCTGCGTTCCGATAACAATTTGTTCTTCCTTGCCGCAACCAGACAGCAGCAAGGTCGTTGCGACAAGCACCCCGCTAAGAAGGAGCGCTGTTACTTTTTTAGCCGAAGCTTTTATCTGTGTCATGCTCGTCCCTCTTTCCTTCCACTCTATACAGCAGTCGAACTCGTGCGACCATATCGCTTGGTTAGCATGCGCTCTAACCACCCAAACAGTGTATCCGCAATCAATACGAGCAAAATTGCACCGACGGACCCAACTACAACAAGCTCTAATTTATTAACACCAAGCCCGCCTACAATGAGTCTTCCAAGACCACCTGCACCGATCAAGGTAGCCAGTGTAGCCCAGCTAATAATGTAAATCGTTGTGATGCGGATACCCGACATAATGTAGGGCAAGGCTAGCGGCAGGCGAATGCGAAGAATCGACTGCATCGTGCTGTAACCCATGCCTCGCGCAGCTTCCAGCACGCTGTTGTCCACCGAACGAAAGCCATCATACGTATTCCGCATAATCGGCATAATCGAATACAAGAACAAAGCAACGATAGCAGGCTTCATCCCGATGCCTAAAAAAGGAATAAATATCGCTAATAACGCGAGACTCGGTATCGTCTGCATTAAGTTCGCCATGAAGAAAACGGTGTTCGTTACCCAATTCCAACGGCTATAGACGAGTGCAATACCTAATGGAATCGCAATCAGGCAGCCGAGCAATACAGATGTCCCCGTAAGTACGATATGTTCTTGCAATGCTACTCCAATATCCGAACTCCGTTCTCTTAGGAAGGCTATCCATCCGTCCATCATTACGCCTCCTCTCCTAAGCTCCAAGCAAACCTTTCTATCATTGCTGGATACACTTCATTTAAGTGTTTAACAATACTGCCCCTCGTAATGAGCCCAACCAAGCGGCCATTGTCATCAACGACAGCTAAATTCGTCAATCGGTGATTCGTCATTTGCTCAACCGCAATCGGAAGTGGTGTACCAGGCCCAACTTGGTAGCCAATTGGCTTCATAACGTCCTTCACCGTCAATGATTCATCGCCATAGCGATTTAACACCCGATAAATCGAAACGATCCCTAACAGGGTGCGGTTCTTGTCTACGACAAATAAGGAATCTACCTTGCGTGCTTCCATGATCTTGATCGCTTCTGCCAAGCCACGATTCGGCGATGTCGTAGCAGGTTGTGTGACCATCACTTCATCAACAGTCGTCATAGAAAGGGAATCGTCTTCATTTTCAATTGCATGTTCATCATTGTCATTCATATGTATTCGCTTCTGACCAATAAAACTACGCACAAAATCATTAACCGGTCGCCGTAGAATCGCTTCTGGAGAACCAGTCTGTACAATTTGCCCATCTTTCATCAATACAATCGTATCTGCAATTTTAATCGCTTCATCCATATCATGCGTGACGAACACGATTGTTTTATGTACATCCTCCTGCAATCTGACTAGCTCTTCTTGCAACTGCTCTCTCGTAATAGGATCCAATGCACTGAAAGGCTCATCCATCAAAATGATGTCAGGATCAGCAGCTAGTGCCCGCGCCACACCGACACGCTGCTGCTGGCCTCCGCTAAGTTCGGACGGGTAGCGATTGCGATACGTGTCAGGGTCCAAGTTAACCAGCTTCAACAGTTCCGTTACTCTCGCATCAATCTTCTCTTTGTCCCAATTTTTCATTTGCGGCACAATAGCGATGTTTTTGGCGATTGTCATATGGGGAAAGAGCCCGACATTTTGAATGACATAGCCTATATTTCTTCGGAGTTCTACCGGGTGATACTCAGATATATCTTTTCCATCAATGAAGATGCTGCCGCTAGAAGGAGAAATCAAACGATTAATATGTTTCATCGTCGTTGACTTACCGCAGCCGCTCGGCCCGATAAACGCAGTAATTTCACCTTTCTTGATCGTTAAATTAATATCGGTTAGGGCTTGGAAGCCATCATCGTATTTCTTATTCACTTGTTGAAATTCAATCATACTTGCGTTCACCTCATATAGATTAGACTCATTACCTACGAACATATGTCCACTATGATATATAAACGTCTATGCAACGTTCTGAAACATCCATACAAGTATTGGAAAATGAATCGACTGATATACAATACTTTACCCAAGTAAATAAAAAGACCCACAAGCTGTCTCTGCTTGTAGGTCTCGATAACGGTAATGCACCTAGATTTTGTTTTTGTTAAACTACAGTTACATTTCAAGCTGTTCGACGGTCACGCCTGCCGGCACGATTTGTAGTACTTTTTCTTTGATCGCTGCATCTTGCAGCTTCTCATCAAAGATTGTAATCGTACCCTCATCATCCTGCTTGCGTATGAGTCGCCCAATTCCTTGCTTCAATCGAAGCAGCATATACGGCATATCCACCTCTTCGAATGGATTCGCTGCATCTTTGCGTCGTGCTGCAAATACCGGATCATTCGATGGGAATGGCAGAGACCACATAATCACTTGAGAAAGTGATGGACCTGGAATATCAAGCCCCTCCCACAGCGTAACGGCGCAAAGACAGCTCGTTTCGTTTTGCTGGAATTCAGCAATCAAACTGCTTATTTCACCTGTACCCTCATATAAGAAGTTGTAGTTCGCAAACTGTGGAATCCGGCTTACTCCCTGTTTAAATTGTGCCAGTTCTTCTTTCGAACGGAAGAGAAGCAGCGCTCTGCCTTCGGTTTGCTGAAGCAATCCAAGCGTCGCGGTCAGCTTTTTCTCCATTTGCTGCTCAGAACTTAGTGGAGCGTATTGGATCTTCATCTGATTCTCATAGTCGTATGGCGAAGCTACCGAGAATGACAATGCCTGCTCGACTCCGAGACTCTCTGACATATAATCAAAGTTACCTTGTACAGACAACGTAGCTGATGAAAATACAATCGGCATTTTGCTGGAGAACAACTGTTTCGTCAAAATTTCTTTAACCCACTTCGGCATAATGACGAGTGTTAGCGCATCTTTATCCTCTGTAACCCAAGAAATAAGCTGATTGGATTTCTTGAACAGCCCCAACGCGAGCTGGATCATCTCCAGATGCTCTTCAACAATTTTCAACTGATACTCATCTAGGGTGTACAAGCCGCTTTCAAATACGAGTTCTTCCTCAATGGAAGCGATCATGTCACAGAAACGATTTACTTCGCGCAGCAATTCATCATTCCATGCAATCTCTCTGCGATCTGACCCAGGAACTGGTGAGCTATGCACATCGAGCAAAGCGAATAAGTGCTCACTTTGCACAATGGATTCCTCCACCGCTACGGCAAGGGATTCACGCACTTCACCTTCCAGCAGACGTGTTATAATACTTTCAAATACAGCGTGATTGAGCTTGTAAGTCAGTGCCTTCTGCGCCGCCGTTTCCAATAGATGTCCTTCATCGAAGACAACGGAACTGTGCTCAGGCAATAGCGGAAGCTGGCCTTCACGCTTGCGAGCCTCATACGTCCAAATATGCTCCATATAGAAATCATGCGAGCAAATAATAATATCCGTAGACTTGCGATAATGCTCGCGGGATAATGTCTGTCCACAACGATGGCGTTGAGAGCAAACGAGACAGTCTTGGAACACATCCCAGCCAATCTTCTCCCATTGCTCATCATGAAGATCCGGATAATCTTTGCGATCTCCATATGAATAGAATGCTTGCATCGTCTCAGGAGAATGAACGAACTTAGGCAAACTGCGATACATCTCATCGTACAGCATCGCATCTTCGTCCATTGATGCTCTAGCATCGTCAAGCTTATTTAAGCAAATATATTGATCAGGCGACTTGCCTAATCTAGCATCAATCGTAAAATCCAAATAGTTAGCAAGCTTCGCAATATCGCCTTCTGGCTTAACAAGCTGCTCGATCAGCGACTCGTCCGCACAAGCGATAATAGCTGGCTTTCTTGTATAGCGTGCGTAGTTGATCGCGTATAGTAAATAGACGAGCGTTTTCCCCGTTCCAACTCCCGCTTCTGCAAAGATCGTCTGCTTATCACGATAAGCGCGCTCCAATTGATACGCCATATAAATTTGTTCATCCCGCACTTCAAATCCGAATTCAGGAAGCTTGTCATAAAATACATCCGACACCCAATCACTCACCTGCTGAACAAATGACTCCTTGGGATCAAAGGAAAAAGGATAGTTGCTCAAAATCTCGTGCCCCCACATCAATATATATAATTCAAAGCTACTACATGCTTCGATAATCATGAAAAAAGGTTGCGTCTATTCACGCAACCATGACGATATTTATCATCCATACAATAAGAATAAAATATATCATTTTTATATAGTAATCGTCAAAAATCAGCTACTTTAATTTTCACGATCATTTCTTTTATTGCAAAGCCTTATTTAATCGTGTTACCTGATAATTCACGTATGCCTCATATTTTTTTATATCATGTGTTAATTTATCTCGTTCCGCTTCTACCAAACGGAGGCGCTCTTCCAGATTCGATTGCAAAGCTTCAATTTCTTGTTCATAGCGTTTAATTTGATTGGACATCTCATCGAATTGCTGCTTCTGTGTACTATATTTTCGATATAGCTCCAAAAATAACTGCATCGCATCACGCATTACGTATTCGACCCAAGCTTGTTTGTCCTTTTCCGTCCAATCCGACCATTGCTCATGACACACAAGTGCCAGCTTGGCTGCTCGGCCTGCTTTAAGCGTTTCCAGACTTTCCAGCACATAGTTGTACAAAGAACATTCGCCTCGCTGTATCGACTGATACGCACTGCGGTCACTATCCGACATGCGTTTTGCAACAAATTGCTTACTATGATTCATATCATATGCAGACATGTTCTTTTCAACGAATTGTTGAATCGCTTGTGAAAGGGTTGCATCATACTGCATTTCTCCAAATGGTTGACTATTCAGCTCAAATATTTCTTTATTCAATTTCAGCTCCATAGACAAAATCCTCCCCGCTCCCGATGTACTTCTACGATGCATAAGCATAGTAACTGAATTTCTGTCTGTTGTATGGTCTTCCAAACAATGTAAAAGGCTCTGTTCCAAAGCTTTTTACTAATAAAACCTGATAAATCTAACTTCTTACATAAAATTTAAAAAAGTTACATGGATACGTTGATGTAAATCTAGTTAAAATTAGAAAATAATAACCAGACACATTACCTCTCGCCTATGACCTATCATAATCCAAGTAGAAAACATATGACTTTCTTCCTATAAAATAATTTCCAATTACCCATTTCTTAATGTTATCATGAACTTTCCAATATGTAATGTTTATTTTTGTATTTTTACAATTTTAATTTCGTAAAAAATAACTATCTAAGAATATCGCACTCATGATGCTGCGCATTCCTCAATAGCTCCTTCACTTACTAACTTGCTTACAATGTTAGGCAAACGATATGATGAACGTAATTCCAATTAATAGATTAAGGAGGCTATCACCTTGACTCACTTGACGAAGCACCTCTGGATCAATGGACAATGGAAAGAGACGAAAGCGTACTATGAACTTCATGCTCCTTACGATACACAACTCATTGCCAGAATCGCTAAAGCGGACACCTCCAATGTGCAGGAAGCGATAGATGGCGCACATACAGCTGCTGCAAAGATGCGGGCAATGCCTGCTTATGAGCGGGCGGCAATTCTAACAAAGGTCGCCTTGCTGCTGCAAACACGTAGAGAAGAGATGGCGAGGCTATGTGCCACAGAAGCTGGCAAGCCTATACGCGCCGCGCGGGCGGAAATTGATCGCACGGTTACGACGTATCAATTCGCCGCTGAGGAGGCAAAGCGCATTTACGGCGAAACGATACCGATGGATGCAGCGCCTGGCGGCAGCAATCGGCTTGGCATTACGTGGCGCGAACCGCTCGGGATTGTTGTGGCGATTACGCCATTCAACTTCCCCTTTAATCTGGTCGCTCACAAGCTTGGCCCTGCCTTTGCGGCAGGCAACACGGTTGTTCTTAAGCCTGCCAACCAGACACCGCTCAGCGCGCTCGCTATCGCGGAGCTATTTCACGAAGCGGGCCTGCCTGCAGGTGCACTGCAAGTGCTCACTGGCAGCGGCCGTGAACTGAGCGATGAGCTGCTGCGTGATGAGCGGGTACGCAAAGTAACCTTTACAGGCAGCCCCGAAGTAGGTAAAGCGATCAAAGCGAAAGCAGGCTTACGCAAAGTTACGCTTGAGCTTGGTTCCAATTCAGCACTCATCATAGAGCCTGATGCGATCATTCCCAATATTATCGAACGCTGTGTCGAAGGGGCATTTACCTATGCAGGACAAGTTTGTATCTCACTCCAGCGCATCTATGTACACGAGCAGGTATATGATGAATTCTGTGAGCGATTTATTGCACAAACAGCGGAGCTTCGTGTCGGAGATCCGCTAAATGAACATACAGATATTAGCGCGATGATCCATACGAATGAAGTAGATCGCATCGAAGCATGGGTGCAAGAAGCGGTTGCGCAGGGTGCTCGGATTGGCTACGGCGGACAGCGGAACGATTCCGCTTGGGAACCAACTGTTCTGCTCGATGTTACTCCAGACATGAGTGTGTCGTGTAAGGAGACCTTTGCTCCTGTCGTATCGATTGTGAAATATCGTGAACTGGACGAAGCCATTGCGCTGACCAATGACTCTGCCTATGGGCTCAATATTGGCATCTATACGAGCAATATCGACCGTGCTTTCTATGCGGCAAGAGCATTAGAGGCAGGCGCTGTCATTATTAACGACATCCCTACCTTTAGGCTGGATCATATGCCTTATGGCGGTGTGAAAGATAGTGGATACGGTAGAGAGGGTGTCAAATACGCGGTTGAGGAAATGACCGAGCTCAAATTCGTCTCCATTCGCCTGAACATGTAGAGCCATTACATCCATGTGGAGATATGAAGGGAAACATGCCAAATGACTTCTAGCCCTGACAATACCAAGGCTGCCACTAGCAGCACCGTAAAAAACAAAGACAAGAACAAAGATAAACATAAAGATAAGGGAAACTCACAACACAAGCGTACAGCACCAAAGTTGCCTCAGGCGCTGGATTGTGTGCCTGCCTCTGAATTATGGCTGGCAGATGAGCAAATGCTCTCATATGCTTTATATCAAGACGGAATTATAGAACATCAGAACGCTGCCAGCGTTTCTTTTGAAAAGGTTATCTTTCAAAATGTTACGTTTCGTGATATGTCACTGCCCAAGCTTGAGCTTACCGATGTTCGCTTCGACAACTGCGACTTATCCAATGTAGACTTTAGCGGTGTCATAGCTCATCGCGTAGAATTCCGCAATTGCAAGTTGATGGGCATCGACTTACTAAGTTCGACGCTGCGCCATCTATCATTTCAACGATGTTTGGGCGACTATGCTACCTTTCGCTTTGCTAACATCAAACATACGGAATTCATAGAGAGTTCTTTTGTGAAGTCAGACTTCTACCACAGCGTACTGTCTGATATTTATTTCAAGGAAACCAATATTGATCAGGCGCAGTTTTCCAGTACCAAATTAGCAGGCATTGATATTAGCGGCTGTCACTTCTTCAACTTAGGCGTTACGCTGGAAGATTTAAAGGGGTGTATGATCTCCCCCGCACAAGCGATAACGTTATCCAAAATATTTGGTCTAATTATTAAAGAATAAAAGGAAGTCTATAAATATAAAAAGGCAGCCCTTTCCCCTTTAAATATGGGAGAGAGAGCTGCCTTCTTTCATTGCTGTTATTTATTATTACTAGAGCTTCCTATTTCAACAGCTACACTTATCGATCGGTAATTCGCTTCGTTATACTCCACTTCGCATCACCAATCCTTTGAGGAAGGACAACAGGCAAATCTTTCAATGGTGGTTCTACAAGTAATTCCATAGGTATTACTATAATCGTTTCAATAGGTTCGTCGGCATTAAACGGCTGCGGCAGCGTCACACAAGTCTGTACCGTCACACAAGTTTGCAGAGGCCAGCTTACCAGACCTTTCTTATCTTTCGCCCTCACCTGTAGACGATACGACTTGCCTGGCGTAAGCCCTGTCGCCCATCTATAAGAGTTGATATTTCCTGCAACCGTTACCGGAGCCAGCCACCCGCTCCGCTCCACAATTTCATACGACTCGATACCATCCAGATCGATTGCGCTTGGCCACGAAAGGGTGAATGAATGGTACGTAACATTACTTACGCTCAACTGTGCACCAGAAGGCCATGTAGGCGCTACCTTATCGTCATCACGAATGCTGATTTCCAACTGGCGATGCGCACCTAATTTAGCACCGCGAGTCGGTGTTTGCAGCTTTACTTTAAACAAACGATCCTGATCCGTTTTGTCATTATTAAGCAGAGGAATCAATACGGTCTTCTCCGTTTCTCCATCTGCAAACGTCAACGTACCCGTCGAAGCCACGTAATCTACCCCAGCTAGTCCCGTTCCGTCTTCCGTTCCATATACAACGCTTGTGACTCCACTCCGATCACCGACACGTTTCACTTTCACTTGTGCATAGCCCGAATGTTCCCATACTTGCTGTGAAGCATGATTGAACTGCAGACTTCCCGACACTAAAAGATTATCGTAAATAGTTAAATCTCCTCTATCCTGAAGCCTGTGAGCAATCCCATCTTTTCCGTCCCCATTAAAATCACCAATTAGATATTGGGAGCCATACCAGAACTTCATATTTCCTACAAACAAACCTTGCAATTGGAAGCCACCGTCCCCATCATTCACGACTGCTTCTACGCCTCCTAAGTAGACAAATACGAACTCCTTATTTTCGTCACCATTCAAATCAGCAAGCTGAATCTCATATATCCACTCTGTCGTAGGAATACGATAAGTTCCATCAAAGCTCCCTTGCGCATTTCCATAATAAACGACGACTTCTTGTTGAGTATTAAAGCCATGAAAAGCGACGATATCCGTATAGCCATCTTTATTAAAATCGGCTGCCTGAGGACTAGTTCCCTTTTCAATGACTTTTAACTTGGTAAAGGTTCGATCACCATTGTTCTTGTACAGATGCAATTTTTCGTGTTGATAAGCTCCTTCATAAGCAGCAATATCCAGATGACCATCTCCATTCCAATCTCCACTCAATACGCGATAAGCAGTATGAACCATCGGTTGTCTCATAACCTCTGTAAAAGCGTAGTTGCCGCTGCCTTGTAGCATAATAAGCTCATTGCTACTCTCATAAACAATATCGTTTATACCATCATTCGTGAAATCGCCGATTTGATAATCATAATGTGACCTTAAAGGTATATCGGCTACTTGCTGGTAGCCTCCGCTCTCATTCTCGCTCGTAACACAGATCCCACTGCCTCCTGGAGCCAGCCATTCTTCTTTCCCATCCTGATTCAAATCTAAGCTGTACCGAACTCTTCCACATTGTTCGATCGGCAGCCTGCCATAAAATTGCCATGTTTGATCTGAAAGAGCTTTAGCTATATTTGTACGACCGTGTCCATCATGCACAACTAATTCATCAAAGCCATCACCATTGCTATCCCCTTTATGCAGGGTGTATTTATGCTCTAGCAAGTATCTGAAGTTTACACTATTTTCCTGATAAGAAGGTAGAGATGGTGCTTCAGTTGCTTTCGGAAGGGTGACATGACCTGACAATACTTTGCCAAGTTTTCCATTGGTATTTTTCGCAGTCACCTCAACATGATACGTTTTCCCTGGTACTAGTCCGTTCAACGTATGGCTATAAACGTTTTTCGTCACCGTAACAGGAGCAAACGCTTGATTCGTTTCCTTAATCTCGTAAGATTCAATTCCCGCTTGGTCTTGGGCTTTCGGCCAAGCTGCGGTCATCGAATACGGTGTAGCATCCGCGATATCTACAACTGCACCATTCGGCCACTGAGGCACGGATGGATTGGAGCGAATATGGATATTTATTTTCCGATTGTGCCCGAGCGCTACACCGCTTGTCGGATATTTTAATCGAATTGTAAATGTACGAGCACCTTCAAAGCTGCCGACGGATGTAATCGGCACCGTTACGGTTTTAACCGTTTCACCATCATGAAAAGCTAAGGAACCTAAAGTTCTCTTGTAGTCGGTCCCAGCCTTGGCTGTGCCGTCTAATGTATCATACTCCACAAGCGTATAGCCTGAGCTTCCTCCTGTGCGTCGTACCTCCACCTGCACCGTATCGGCATGCGCAGCTACTTCTTGTTCGGCTTGGTTAAAGTGCACCTCGCCATTGAATGGGAAATTAAGTGCCACGCCTGTCGCTTTGTTAAAATAATGAGGATAGGATACCAAGTCCTCTCTACCATCCCCATTAAAGTCCACCTTCTGATCTGGTATGACCATCCCTTTGATTTCCTCAGGCATGCTGAACTTCCCTTTTCGGTTCCATAACACATAATCAAAGTAATTCTCCCAATCGTCATAGAGAATGAGATCTGGATATCCGTCCGCATTCACATCCGTAGAAAACATTCTATAATAACGGGTAACATAACCAATCTCGTCTTTACGAGCGAATTGTGCTCCTGCATCCCCATAATGGACCTCAATTTTTCCACCTCTACCGATAATGTCGGTAAATCCGTCTTGATCGACATCTACAGCTTCAAAATCATAGCCCAACCCAAGTGTCTTCGCATGAGAAAATCCAAATTGTCCATTCCCTGTAAACAGAACAATAGGTTTTTGGTACAGCTGATAAGCAAAGTCCAGATGCCCATCCTTATTCCAATCCCCTGCTCTAACATGTACATAACCATACAGCGCTTCCGACTGATGAGTGTAGCTACCTACTTCTGTATAGGTTAAATTAACGCTTCCCTGCAAGTAATGAACTTTTGTAGAAGAAACAAGAATGATATCCTTAATTCCATCCTTATTAAAATCAGCAATTGCCTGTTCTGAATAAGCGGAGGAAGTAAGCGGAATAGCGCTTTTTAGCTCATAGGAGCCTGCTGCATTACGACCAAATATCTCAACTTGAGATGGGCTAAATGCCAGCACTTCACCAAATTGGTCACCATCCAGATCTTCAATATGTACTCGCTCTAAGGTCGGGTCTGCTTGCTTGGTTGTTACCGGTTGACGTGTAAGCGTGCCATCTGCGCCGACATAATAAAGGACGAGCAAATGCTTGTCTGTAATGACGGCAATGTCTGCATTCCCTTCATTATTCAAGTTTCCAACATATTCACTGCGTACTTCATCATTTGCCGTAAACTCTTTCCACTTGTAGTAATTATTATTACTTTTATTGTCGGCAGGTGGAGCTGCCTGTGCAACGAATGAAGCTGGAAACATCGAGGCGACCAAAAATACGGTAAGCATGAGTGCAAAATTTCGTCGTACGTAGATACCCCTTTTCTTTTTCATACCAAATTCTCCTTTACTCGATTGGTAGTAAAAGCGTCTGCATGACGATGAAGTACATTTAGAACATTGTTTGAAAGTAGGAATCGTTCTTGGGTGAGGTGTGGGGCACATCATGTCGAATTCGAGGTGTAACACAGATGTAGTACTTATGTAACGACAAGGCTGTTTTGGAAAAATGAAGAAAATTGTCTATCCGTCTGTATATTAGCACATTTACGAGGTGAAACAATTGATCTGGCAAAACTAGTGTGAATATTACAGCATCCCCTATTTTCTCTATCTTTTCGAGTTTGTACTGACGTTATAAAACAAAAAATAGCAGCCCGCTCCATATTGATTTAGGGAGCAAGGCTGTCTTAATCATTTATACGCTTATGAAATTAACTGTCTTCAACCTGTTTATTTCCTCATGAACGATAAATAACTTATTCCGTTTATCCCGCCTACAGTTGGATAGCTTGCTAATTAAGCTACTGTCAGCGAATCACTCGCCGCATCGTTACATTTAACTGCGTATCGTTCAGCCACTTAGGAACCACATAAAGCTGATGTACAGAAGGAGGTCCCACTGGCTGTTCAATAGGTGTGTTTACATTTGGTAATGGCTGAGGCAGTTTCACGCAAGCCTGCACCGTCACACAAGTTTGAAGCGGCCAGCTTATCAGTCCTTTCTTATCTTTTGCCCTCACTTGCAAACGATACGACTTGCCTGGCGTAAGCCCAGACGACCAAGTATGAGAATTGATATTTCCTGCTACAGATACTGGCGCTAATGCCCCATCCCGCTCCACGATTTCATATGATGCAATGCCATCCAAATCGACCGCATTCGGCCAAGAGATCGTAAAGGAACGATACGTTACATCGCTTACGCTCAACTTCGCACCGATGGGCCATGTAGGTGCGAGATTGATATCATCACGAATATTGACTTCCAACTGATGATGTTGTCCTAACTTAGCACCGCGTGTTGGTGATTGCAGCTTCACTTTAAACGTACGATTCGTATCCATCTTGCCATTTTTGATTAACGGAATCTTCACTGTCTTCTCCGTCTCACCGTCTGCAAATGTCAGTGTACCCGTAGAGGAAGCGTAATCCACACCTGCCAATGCGGTTCCATCTTCCGTTCCGTAAACAACGCTCGTGACACCGTGGCGATCACCAACGCGTTTCACCTTCACTTGTACGTACTCCGCGGATTCCTGCACATTTTGTGAAGCATTGCTGAACTGCAAAGAGCTCGAAGTCAACATGTTATCGTACAAAGTGAACCCGCTGTAATTTTCCCGCCTGTAACCAATATCATCTTTGCCATCGCCATTGAAATCACCCATTAAATAACGAGAGCCTAGCCACATCATCTCATCATATAGTCCTTGCGGTTGGAAAATGCCCTTCCCTTGATTCACAACTGCTTCTACTCCAGAAAAATAGACGAGCACGAAATCCTTATTTGAATCATTGTTCAAGTCTGCCAAATGAATCTCATACACTCCATACGGAGGAGTGTAGCGATACGGCTTGCCATCGAAGGTACCTTGCGCATCTCCGTAATAGACAAACACATCTGAGCCCCAATGGAAGGTAACGATGTCATCATATCCGTCGCCATTGAAGTCCGCTGCTTGAGGTGTTGTCGGGCTATGAATTTCTTTTATCTTTTCGAAGGTGTAATTTCCCTTGTTCTTGTATAGATGCAAGTTCCCATCAGATGCAGCCATATCCATCAAGCCGTCACCATTCCAATCTCCGACTAATATCTGCACGCCATGATGAGAAAGTCGCTGCCTGGAGATCTCCGTATATCCATAACTGCCATTGCCTTTGAGAATGATAAGCTCCGCACCGTAATTCATATAAATGATATCGGCAATCCCATCATTCGTAAAATCAGCCACCTTTAAGTCATAGTGGGGCTCTAACTGCAATTCTGCCACCTGTTCGTAATCTAAAGAAGCACCTTCACTAATGATGCGGATACCTATAGGACCTGGGGCTAACCACTCTTCTTTTTGATCTCTATTCAAATGAGCACGATAGTTAACTTCACTTGAATTAACTTCACCTGATTGCCCGATAGGCAGCCTTCCATTGAACAGCCAAGATTGATTGGATAGGGGTTTCATTATCATCGTGACGGACTGGTCATAGACAAACAACTCATCGAATCCATCACCGTTGCTGTCTACTGCATTCATCTCGTAATGTCTTGGGAGATTGCGGAAATTTACAGAATTTGTGCGATAGTATGGAGCTGCTAAAGCGGTATTGCTAGACGGAATCGTAATATGTCCCGCCAATGTTTGACTGAACTTCCCGTTCACATTTTTCGCCTTCACTTGAAGATGATACGTTTTCCCGGGTACAAGACCTGCTCCCCATGTATAACTGTATACTTCTTTCGTAACAGAAATCGGGGCCAGCGCTTGATTTATTTCGCTAATTTCATAAGATTGAATGCCCGTGCTGTCTTGCGCCTGCGGCCAAACGACCGTCACTGAGTTGGATGTGACATCCGCTATGTCAGCAACTGCTCCCTTAGGCCAGTGCGGCACAGATGCGTTGGAACGAATATCGACATTCATTTTCCGATGATCCCCAAGTGCAACACCGCTTGTTGGATTTTTTAATTGAATCGAAAACGTACGAGTGTCTTCAATACGATCAACGGATATAATCGGAATCGTCAATGATTTGGTTGTCTCACCATTACTAAATTCCAAAACACCTGCTCTCCTCACATAATCGACGCCTGACTTAGCCGTACCGTCACTCGTTTCATATTCCACCAATGTAAGACCTGAATTGCCGCCTATACGCTGCACCTGCACTTCCACCGATTGTTGATGCGCATCTACTTCCTGCTTAGCCTGGCTGAATTGCACCTGGCCTGAAAAATCTTGATTTCTCAAAATCATGATTTCCCACGTGTAATAATCTTGTCGTGAAACAAAATCTTCTCTTCCATCTTTATCGAAGTCCAACTTCTGGCTTGGTTTATACGGATAGCCTAAGAAATTGATTTGTTCAGGCACGCTGTATGTCCCTTTCCGATTCCACAATACGTAAGAGTAATAGTTCGAAGGATCATAAAGCACGAGATCGGGATAGCCATCCTGATTCACATCGGTACTATACATATTTAAATATTCATTTACAAATCCGATTGGAGACTTACGTGTAAATTGTCCTCCAGCATCCCCATAATACACAGCGTATTTCGGTTCATATCCAACAACACTATAGCCGATAATGTCTGTAAATCCGTCCTGATTCATATCATCGGTGACAAAAAAGTCAATGTCCAAATCTTTGATATGGGTAAACCCCACTTGTCCATCCCCTTTAAACAGAACCGCCTGTTGTCCGTACACCCAATAGATGAAATCAAGATGACCGTCGTTATTCCAATCACCTGTTTTTATGCTTACAGCCGAAGTACTCGTAGCTCCTTTGTGAGTATAGCTGCCCACTTCCTGATAAGCGAGGTTAGCTGATCCTCGTAAATAATGCAGCTTAGTATCCGAAACTACAATCAAATCTGTAATGCCATCCTTATTAAAATCTTCAACTACCTGAGCGGAGAGGGGGGAAATTGGAATTGTACTTTTTAGCACATACGAGCCAGTTGTGTCCCTACCAAAAATCTCAATTTGGGATTTACCAAAAGCCAAAACCTCTCCAATCTGATCGCCGTTCAAATCCGCGATATGTAGTCGTTCTAAATTCGGGTCCGCCTGCTTGGCAGCCACCGGTTGGCGAGTAAGCGTTCCATCTGACGATACGTAGTACATGACAAGCAGATTATCTTCCGTAATAACCGCGAAGTCTGCATGACCTGCATTGTCAAGATTCCCAGCAACTTGACTGCGTACTCGTTCATTCAATTTCAGCGTTTTCCAATTCAAGTAATTACTGCTTTTTTTGTTATCAATGATCCTCGCTGCTTCTACAACGAAAGAAGTTGGAAACAAAGATACAACCATGAAAAAAGCAAGTGTTACTGCGAACTGACGCCGAGCAGAGATCATCCATTTCCATTGCATGCAGAAATCTCCTTTACTTAATTGATAAATGGCTATTCCGATTATGAATGTAAAATAGCATCGATGCGTAAAGTGAGTTCATGCTGTAATAGGTCATGTCAAATACGAGGTGTTCGTAGGTGTTACATGTTTTAGCAGGGAGTAAAAGATATAGAAAATTCGGAGAATAATAGCTTTCGTCAGTATAGTAGCATATATAAATGATCAAAATATGATATTGTCAAAACTAGTGAAAATGTTACAATGAACCCCTTTTTCCCTATCAATTCGAGCCTGCAACAGTATGTCATATTACTAGATTCGCATACGACTCTTTTCACACAATAAGGCACCCTGCTCCATTTCGATGCTAATAGGAGCAAGATGCCTTTTTTATTAAGTACAACTATATTGTGTTATCGTAACTTCACTTGTCATGAATCGTGTGCCGTTTTCGTCTCCGGTTGCAAAGATGGCAGCATTTCCCTTCTACAACTTTGTCTGCTTCAAGGAGAACACTGATGAAGTAATGCTTGGGGCAACTCGTGGTACAGGTGCATTGGGCAGTATAACCGTGACCATTAACGGCACACTGGACAAACCCTTCGTATCAATTGCCTTTACTTCAAACTGATACGTTTTGCCTGCTTGCAGCCCAGTCCCACTGTACGTATAGACATTTCCTGTCACGGTAACAGCAGGCAGCGCCCCATTCATTTCACGTATCTCATAGTGTGAAATCGCTGCTCCATCTCCGACAGCCAACGGCCATGATAGCTTCAGCTTACATGGAGTCAAGCCGCATGCTTTCAAGGTCGCGCCGACTGGCCATTGCGGCGCTTTCGCTCCCTTGTCTCTTATCGTTACGACTGTGTTGCTTTGTTCACCTAACTTCGCACCGCGTGTTGGTGAGTGCAGCTTTACGGTGAAGCTGCGATCTGCATCGGGTGTATCATTGCCAATCATCGGAATTCGTATCGTCTTCTCGGTTTCACCCGCTGCAAACTTCAACACACCCGTCGAAGCCTCATAATCAACTCCAGCTACGCCTGTGCCATCCTCCGTTTGATAAGTAACGCTCGTTACACTTTGGCGATCAATTGTACGTTTAATAACTAGTTGAACATGACCATCCTGCTTGCGAGTATTCACAGCCGCTTGCTCAAATTGAAGCTTGCTTGCGGAATGATCAGCTGTTAGTAAGGACTGATCGGCTTTTCCAGAATGGCCAGAACTTATAATCGAAACATCGTTTTTCCCATCACCTGTAAATTCTCCCACAGCAGTATCAGCATAATCTGATAGTAACGTTTGCACCGAAGTAGGTGCTGCAAAGTTCCCTTTTTCATTAAATGCTACTTTAAATGATTTAAAATCCCGGTAAAATATATCCTGATGACCATCAAAATTGTAATCTATCACTAAGAAGTTTTTCAGATTGGCATATGGATTCATCTCTTCGATAGCACTTTTTCTTACGAATGAGGAAGTAGCATCACCGTAGTAAATATGAATTTTCCTCGATTCTACCGCCCCGATGTCATCGAAGCCATCTCTATCAAAATCTGCAACATGAATTTGGGATAAGCGTAAATGCGGCAGCTCCGTTGACTCTATAAAGGTGCCGTCTCCTTGATTCGTATATATAAGAGTAATACCTCCATTGGAAGGAGCGACGATATCTAGATGTCCATCTTTATTAAAATCACCAGCAGTAGGTTTGTATAAATAACTTAATGTGTTGGAGCGCGCTACTTCCGTAAACGAATAATTCGGTCCACCCTGCAACAGCACGAGCTTAGAATCAGTTGTGCTGTAGAGTAAATCCAACACTCCGTCCTTTGTAAAATCCTCTAAAACATAAGCTTGTAGTGAAGGCAGCGTTAGGATAGCCTTTTTCTCAAAGCGTTCTTCAGAGTTCCCTGTTTCAGCAATGCAAAGTTGATTCCCTTTTTTGAAAATAATGTCATCCTTGCGATTATGGTTCAAATTTACCCGCTTTTCAGGTACGCCTTCGCAGCTATTGTATCCTAAAAATGGCTTATTTACCGCTTCACCTCCCATGTAACTGAGAATAAGCCGTGGCTCTTGAGGCGTATTCGAGATAAAATCATCGATCCCATTTCCATCTACATCAGCAATGAATGGAATTCCTATTCCAAACTTATGCTGATGGTAAGGTTTTAAGTGATAGGTTGCAGTAGGCTCGGGTATGGTTGAATTTGCAGGTATCGTTACCGCAGCTGACAGTGGCTCATTGACGTGATTGAGTGTATCTTTTGCATGTACCTCGAAGTGATAGGTTTTACCCGCCTGCAAACCTGATGTCCATGTATGACTGTATACACTAGCTGCCACTGAGACAGGTGCAAGCGCTTGGTTCACTTCACGAATTTCATAAGCAGCAATTCCATTCGGATCTATAGCCTTGGGCCAAACAAGCGTCATCGATGCAGCAGACACATCACGAACAGCTAGCTCTTCTTGTTTCGGCCAAAATGGAGCATTATCGTTAGGGGGGGAAGCTTGATCATGTTGAAGGTTAATTTTCATATTTCTGTTAGTGCCTAATATCTCTCCACCATTTGGATAGTACAGCCGAATTGAAAAACTTCTTCCTTCATTCGGTATGTCGCTTCCTAGTAAAGGAACAGAAATCCACTTCTCGGTCTCGCCAGCTCTAAATTCTAAAGTCCCTCGTTGATAGGAATAGTCAATTCCGGCTGATGCTGTACCACTCTTCGTTTCATAGGTCACGGAAGTAGGTCGATTGATTTTACCTGTTCTTACAACCTTAACTCGTACTGAGCGTCGCATCTCAGATATCGATAATTCGCTGGATTCAAACTGAATGCTCCCTGATAAAATCTTATTCAAGTATACGTGAATTACATGGGGATATTTCTTATGAATAAGATCTGATCGACCATCCCCATCAAAATCCGTGTACTCGTCTACTCTTAATCCTAACTCAACAGGAGGGGTTGCAAGCTGTCCTTTATCATTCCAGGATATTTGTGCATCCACATGATTTCCTATCACAAAATCGGGATATTCATCTGCATTAAGCTTCCCTATATGCCGCACACCCACACCATAACCAGGATGGTCAAACTTAATCTTTGCATTCCGTGTAAAGGGGGCTGCAGCATCCCCATAATTAACGTTAGCTATCCCTATGGAAACTCCGCTATGCCTACTATACATATCGTAAATTAAATCATCATATCCATCGTTATCTACATCCGCTACTTGTAAAGACCTGATCCCATCCATACCATGATCCGGGGCTACTTCCTGAAATGTCCCATCTCCATAACCAACAAATTTCACTATATAGGTTCTTGTCGAAATATTAACTAATGCCGCATAATCGACGAACCCATCATTATTCCAGTCACCTGCCACTATTTGTTGAAATGGGTAATAGGTAGTCCCTGCAGGGTTTAATTGATGTTTGCCGATTTCAGTAAAGGTGTAATCGTTTCCTCCTTTTAAATAATGTAAAGAGCTAGAGTTGCCCGCGATAATATCATTCATTCCATCATTATTAAAATCTAAAACTATTAATTTATACGATTTTGTAGCTACTGTATTCACTAGATGATACTTCCCATCTGCGTTAAGTCCATATATCAAAATTCCACTGTCTGTATTTAATAAAATTTCTGCATTCTGATCTCCATTCAAATCAGAGATTTGAATATTCCACACACCATAAAGAGGCGCTCCAGCAATAGCTTCTCTCGTGCTTGTACCATCTCCATAATTTTTATAAACAACTAGTTTTTCTAAACCAGTTAGGACAACAAAGTCTTTTATTTTATTGTTGTCCAAATCCCCAATCTTGAGTTTTTCATAGTCCGAATCTTGTAGTTCAAAGGTGTAGGCATGCTGGAAAAGGCCATTTGTGGCATTTGTCGGTTGCATGTTTGCTTGTGCGTAAGCCTGTTCAGAGATGGGAAATGTGAGTACTAACATTAAAACAACAGATAACATGAATGAAATACTACGATACGTGGACCGACTAGACATGTAGATTGCCCCTTTTCATAAAAAGTGTACACAACGTTCACTTACGTTGAATGATGTCTCTCTCGATGCGTCATAGATGGTACAAGAGCATATGGCCATTCACAGGAAGGCGCGTAAGCACTATTTTCACCTCCATTAAGCACATACAACAACATATTCCCAAATGCTCCTCTACCTACATTTTTCCCCACACCATTAAAGTGTTGTGTATCGGATAAGAATCAACCTATCATAGGAAAAATATCTGTCGGCAGTATCGTAACATCTTCATGTGTTTTTCTTGTGTTTTTTTCAAAACTTGTACTTTATTTACATTAGTGTTTAATTTTCATCACACTCCACAACTTTCCATCTACTATTAGTAAATGGTGTCGAACCTAGTATTTTTATAACTTATGAACTTTGTCAAATTTCCTCGATCTATATTTCATTTCATATAGTGAATAAATTTCAAACATGTAGATGAACGTTTGTACATATGATAGGGACTAACCAAGAATCAGTTTATTCTACAGAGCCTACCAGCAACATTTGAACTTGGTACACTATTTAAATGGATGAAAGGGGATTAACGATGAAGAGACGAACGATGTTCGTATTGGTCGTACTAATGCTTTCAGTAAGTGCTCTTCTAAGCGCCTGCACAAGCTCCACGACTCCTGAGGCGAACAAACCAGAGGCACAGAAACCAAATAACGAAACGAAGACGGATCCATCAAAGGAAACAGCTGCTAAACAAGAATTTCGCTTCAACATAGGCACCGAACCCCCTTCGTTAGACCCGGGCCTAGCTCAGGACGTTACTTCAATAACGATGCTCTTTGCCACATTTGAAGGTCTAACAAGCACAGATAAAGATAGTAAAGTAATACCAGGCGTAGCCGAAAAATGGGACATCTCACCGGACGGCAAAAAATATACATTCACACTTAGACAAAATGCCAAATGGTCTAATGGCGATCCCGTTACCGCACATGATTTCGAATATGCATGGAAGCGAGTACTCGATCCGACTCTTCCGCAAACATCACCTTACAACTACCAACTGTACTACATTAAAAATGGTGAAGCTTACTTTACAAAAAAAATAACCGATCCAAATCAAATCGGTGTGAAAGCAACGGGCGACTACACACTTGAAGTCGAACTTGAAAATCCGACACCTTATTTCCTTGATTTAACTGCCTTTACAACCTACTTCCCAGTGCACAAATCTGCTAAGGACAACCCTGCATGGGCGAATGAAGCAAATACGCTAATCTCAAATGGGCCATTTAAGGTTTCATCTTGGGCACATTCCTCACAGATCGAGCTTGTTCCAAATGAGCACTATCATAAACGTGATGAGATTAAACTGACAAAAGTTACAGCAGTCATGATCGAAGACACGAATGCCATATTGAATATGTACGAGACAAATGCGCTCGATTATATTGGACCACCGATCAATGGCGGTATTCCAAGTGAGCAAATTCCGATCCTACAGCAAACGAAGAAAGATGAGATTGCCATTAAACCACTAGCAGCAGCCTATTATTACTTATTCAACAACAAGCAGAAGCCATTTGATAATAAGAAAGTTCGTAAAGCATTGTCTCTGGCGATTAACCGCCAACTGATAACTGAAAAAATTACACTTGGAGGTCAGAAGCCAGCATTCGGAATCGTTCCTCCAGGTATCAATATTGTCGATGACGAGTACCGCAACCAAGTGGATGGCAACTACTTCAAGGAAGATGTAGCAGAGGCCCAGAAGCTGCTAGCCGAAGGACTCAAAGAGTCTGGCCTTGATAAAATGCCTGCATTCACCTTCATTTACAACACGAATGATCTTCATAAAAAAGTAGGTCAGGCGGTCGCGGATATGTGGAAACAAAATTTAAACATCGATGTAAAACTGCAAAATATAGAATGGACGGTATTCCTAGATCAGCGCTCAGCACTTGACTATTCTGTTGCTCGTGCGGGCTGGAATCCAGACTATAATGACCCGATGACATTCCTTGATCTATATACAACTGGAAGCGGCAACAATGATATTGGCTTTAGTAACAAAAAATACGATGATCTCGTGAAAGCTGCAAAGAAAGAATTGGACCTAGTAAAACGAAGAGAGTTGCTAGCCAGCGCTGAAAAAATCCTTATTGAAGAAGAGATGGCGATATTGCCAATCTACTACAACGCTACTGCCCAACTCCTCAAACCTAACATTAAAAACGTATATGTAGATCCACTTGCCAATTTCCACTTTGCTCGCGGCTACGTCGAGTAATTGGCTCATTAGATCACCCGCAAGTCGGGATACAGGCAGCACAACGCCTGTATCCCGCTTTTACACATAAATACAAGTGTCTTAGCACAACTACTCGATTAAGCAAGGGAGTGATCTCATGTGATGTTTCGATATATGTTAAACAAATTCGTATTTTTTTTCCTAGCCATGCTCGTTCTCTCTTCAATTACGTTTATCTTGATGAAAGCGATTCCTGGCGATCCCTTCATATCAGAGAAAGCCGTTCCTCCTGATGTGAAAGCTCGCCTACTAGCCCAGTACGGATTGGATAAGCCCTTATATGTCCAATACATCACTTACTTGGGAAATTTATTGTCTGGTGATTTAGGCATTTCCATGAAACTCGCAAATCGCGCCGTCATAGACTTCATCCGTGATTCTTTTCCATTATCTCTCAAATTAGGCATTTCAGCTATTTTCACTTCTGTCATTATCGGCGTCACCTTAGGCATGACAGCTGCATTTCGCCATCGCAAGCTCATGGATTCGACCTCTATGGTCATCGCTGTGCTCGGGGTATCCGTTCCAAGCTTTGTTATGGCCGCTATACTGCAATGGCTATTCGCCGTTCGCATCCCGATGTTCAACGTCGTTGGGCTTGCGCAAGCAAAAGATTACGTACTGCCAACACTGGCACTTTCCGCTATGCCTATCGCCTATATTGCAAGACTGACACGATCGAACATGCTTGAAGTGCTGCACTCTGACTATATTAAGACAGCACGTGCAAAAGGGCTTAATAGTTGGACGATTATGCGCCGTCACGTGCTGCGTAATGGTATATTGCCGGTCGTCACCTTTCTAGGTCCGCTCACCGCTAACGTTATTACAGGCTCTTTCATTATCGAGCAAATATTCGGAATCGGTGGATTAGGCAAAATTTATGTTCAAAGCATTGGCAATCGCGACTACTCGCTCATTATGGGCATTACGATATTTTACGGTCTTATTTTAATGACCGCTCGTCTACTCACAGATATCGCTTATGGATTCATCGATCCTCGAATTAAGCTTGGCAAACGAAAGGAGGGTGCCGCATGACCCCTCAACATCAAAATGCTAGTGCAGCAGATCTTACCCTTACGTCTGACCATTTTCAAAAAGCAGTGGTCGATCATCAGGAAGCGGAAGCCATTGATCGGGTTAGCGTATCAGCGTGGAAAGATGTATGGTACAGGCTAAGCCGCAATTGGACAGCCATGACAGGACTATGTATTTTAACTATTCTCATTGTGCTGGCCATTATCGGACCTTGGCTAACTCCTTATGATTTTTCAAAAAACGATTTGATGTCCACCAGTCTCGCCCCTTCTGAAAAGCACTGGTTTGGAACCGATGATCTTGGACGTGATATGTTCGCACGTACTTGGATGGGGGCACGTATTTCACTCATAGTTGGCTTCGTTGCAGCTTTCATTAACTTGATTATCGGCGTCATCTATGGCGGCATCATGGGTTATGTCGGTGGACGAATCGGCGACATCATGAACAAAATATCAGAAATCATATACTCGATCCCGGATTTACTAGTAGCGATACTGCTCGTGGTTGTATTTGAACCCAGCCTATTTACGATTATATTGGCGTTCTGCCTTACAGGATGGATCAATATGTCTTGGATAGTTCGGGGTCAGATTATTCAACTCAAAAATCAAGAATATGTACTCGCCTCACGATCATTAGGTGCATCTGGCATTCGCATTTTATTTCGCCACCTGCTGCCCAACGCCCTCGGCCCCATTATCGTTATGCTTACCATGGCGGTTCCAGCAGCAATCTTCGGCGAGGCTGTGCTCAGTTTCCTAGGATTGGGTGTCCAGCTACCTGCAGCTTCTTGGGGAACGATGATCAACGATGGAACGAAGGTCATGCTGCTCTACCCTTGGCGCATGCTATTTCCTGCCATCATGATCAGCTTAACGATGCTTGCCTTCAATATGTTTGGTGACGGCTTGCGTGATGCACTTGATCCTAAACTGAAAAAATAATGGAGGTGAGCACCATATGCAGCAAACTACCCCACTATTAGAAGTACAGAATTTACAAGTTTCCTTCAAGGTAAGGGATGGCGAAGTACAAGCAGTACGGGGCGTATCTTTCCATGTTGATGCTGGCGAGGCCGTAGCCATTGTAGGTGAATCGGGATGTGGTAAAAGCGTAACAGCACAGAGCATTATGCGGCTGCTACCTACCCCTCCATCCTTTGTTAAAAATGGAAAGCTGCTATTTAAAAGTCGTGACTTGCTGGCATTGAAAGAAAAAGAAATGCAATCAATTCGCGGCAAGGAAATTGGTATGATTTTTCAAGATCCGATGACATCATTGAATCCGACAATGACGGTAGGCAAGCAAATCTCGGAAGTACTCCGTCGCCATCAGAAAATTGGTATGCGGGATGCCAAGCAGCAAGCCATCGAAATGCTAGAGCTTGTCGGCATCCCAAATGCTTCATCCCGGTACGCCCAATACCCGCATGAATTTTCCGGCGGTATGCGACAACGGGCGATGATTGCGATTGCACTTGCTTGCCAGCCTTCACTGCTCATTGCGGACGAGCCAACAACCGCGCTAGATGTCACCATCCAAGCCCAAATTCTTCGTGTTATGAAAGATTTGCAGCATAAGTTCAATACATCTATCATTTTAATCACTCATGACCTTGGCATCGTCGCTGACTTGTGCGATCGAGTAATCGTCATGTATGCGGGAAAGATCGTCGAGACAGGTACGAAGTGGGAAATATTCAAAAACCCTCAGCACCCCTATACGAAGGGATTGCTGCGCTCCCTGCCGCGACTCGATCAGGCGAAGGATGAGCCACTGATCGCGATTCATGGCACGCCGCCTGATTTGTTAAAGCCGCCTGCCGGCTGTGGTTTCTTTGCCCGCTGCGAGCAGGCCATGCAGATATGCAAAGAGGCAGAACCCAATTCAACAGCGCTTAGTGAGTCACATGTATCTCGATGCTGGCAGCTGCACCCGTTAGCGAAGGAGGTCGTCGGATGACAAACATCTCACCTTTGCTGCAAGTTAGCGGATTGAAAAAATATTTTCACGTGAAGCGTAAAGGATTGCTAAGAGCTGTTAATGATGTGACTTTTTCCATTTGGAAAGGAGAGACATTAGGCTTAGTTGGCGAATCTGGCTGTGGGAAGTCTACCGTTGGCCGAACCCTGCTGCGGCTGTATGAGCCTACAGCTGGAAACGTTACGTTCAACGGAACCGACATTTATAAGTTGAATCATAAGAAACTAAAAGCTGCTCGGCGCCAGATGCAAATGATATTCCAAGATCCCTACGCTTCGCTTAATCCACGGATGACTATTTCCGAAATTATCGGTGAAGCGATAGATATTCATCAGTTGGCAAGCAGTAAGGCGCAGCGCAAGCAACGCATTGAACAACTGCTGGATCAGGTCGGATTGTGTCCTGAACATGCGTGCCGCTATCCGCATGAATTTTCAGGTGGCCAGCGCCAGCGCATTGGTATCGCCCGAGCGCTAGCTGTCGATCCGCAATTTATTGTGTGCGACGAGCCTATTTCCGCGCTGGATGTATCCATACAGGCACAGGTCGTCAATCTATTGAAAGATCTCCAAGGACGACTCGGCTTAACTTACTTATTCATTGCGCATGACCTTTCGATGGTAAAGCATATTAGCGATCGCGTAGCCGTCATGTATTTAGGAAAAATAGTAGAGCTTGCCGACAGCGATAAACTATATTGTGAACCGCTTCATCCGTATACGAAGGCGCTCATGTCTGCCATTCCTGTGCCTGACCCCGATGTAGAAGCAGCGAAGGAGCGCATTGTGCTGCAAGGCGAGATCCCGAGTCCACTCTCACCGCCTTCAGGCTGCCATTTCCGCACGCGCTGTCCGGTAGCCACGGAGCGCTGCTCGCGCGAAGTACCGGAATATCGTGAAGTACTTCCGCGGCACTATGTAGCGTGCCATCAAGTGTAGCTATGAGTTGTAGCTAGTGGCTATCAGGCGTGGCTATCAGGCGTAGCTATCAAGCGTAACCATCATGCGTACTAGTAGCTATCAGTTGTAGGCAACAGATGCAACCGTTATGTTGTAATTGAAGCATAGGTGAAGAATAAGTAAAAGGTTTGTGGACTAGCCCATGCTGGGGACCACAAGCCTTTTTCAGCGTGCGTGCAGTTGGGATGCGCAATCCCTTGCTGCGTACACTTAGAACTTAGAACTTAGAACTTAGAACTTAGAACTTCAAACACTACCCTAAGCCCACTGATTCGGACAAAAGTGCAGGTATTTTTCCGATAATCGTCTCTTTTTCATGCCAAATCCGCAAAAATACATTTATTTTTGCCTTATACCTGTGTAATTTGGATTATGTCTCAAATTAGCTGCACTTTTGTCCATTTTGGCTCCAATTTGTGAGTTTTCGCCTTAAATAACTGCATTTTTGTCCACTGTCCACTGTCTACTTCTACTTCTACTTCTACTTCTACTTCTACTTCTACTTCTACTTCTACTTCTACTTCTACTTCTACTTCTACTTCATTTAACTCCTGCTTCCACTCTCAAGTCCATAAATTCTCACTTCAATGGTATATGCATCGTAGGTACACATAAAAACATCGAAAGTACACATAGAAAGTATATAGAAAGTACATCATAAGCAGCTCAAACCAAACCACTTATAACAGTTTCAATGCATGCTGCTGCATTTCATACCGAGCAACTCGCTTCCCATCATTTCCTATCACAGCATGGAACAGACCTTTCGCCTGTAACGACTGAAGCAATCGCACAGCAGTGCGATGATTGACTTCCAGATGACTTGCAACATCCACAGGTTTGAGTGGACGGGCTAATCTACAAGCAAGTCGGATGACCTCCCGTTCTACTACTTGCTTTAACTTAATTGGGTCTACCCCTGAGAGATAGCGGCTTAATACCATGCGCAGCAATGTTATGCACAGTTCAGGTCGATGAGCAATATCATCGTAGGAAAATGAAGTGACTTGATAGCCCATAGCTACTAAAAATGTTTCTCGATTTAACTCGTTGCTATACTTTTGTCGGTCCATATCACGCACGTGTGGTCCAAATCCCTTAATCTCTATTATCAACCCCACCGCCGTTGACAACCACACAAAATCACAAAAATAGGATTGACCTCTCCAATCCACCACTTCGAATTCGGGATGCAAATGATTAAACTGCCCCTGCAAAGGCCACCATACATGTTGGCAAAACAACTTTTCTGCATGTTGATGACCGCGCTCAAGCCTTCCTCTTCTCTCGCCAGTTCTTCGCTTTATATGAAACTGAATAAACTCATGATGCGCTTCATCAAATTTCATTTATATCCACCTTTCCCATATAACAATCTTTGCAATGCAACAATCTTCTCTATGCAACAAAAAAACGTCCCGCTGCATTCTACTAGAGAATGAAATCGGGACGTTCTTCGTCTATGCGCTATCATAGCAGATATTGTAACCTTATTCCAGAGAATATGAGCCTTAGCTTGAACTTAACTCTGAGCATCTTTGGTAAGCCATTGTTCTTCGTTAATATATATCTAACCAATACGTTTGTGGGTCATAAACGATTAAACACTTCTATATGAACTCTACCAAATGAGCTACATTAACTAAACTTTAACAAGTAAGCGATACTAGGTGAACTCTTGTAATCTTGTAAATGTCCCCTTTTCTGCGGTACTAACATTCATCTGAAGCTTGCCCCTACTAATACTTCTCTGATACTAACTTCGCCTGTGTGAACAACAGCAAATAATCTTTACCGCCAGCTTTCGAATCTGTACCAGACATATTAAAGCCGCCGAACGGATGAACACCTACTAATGCACCTGTACACTTACGGTTGAAGTACAAATTGCCACAGTGCATCCGGGCGCGAGCATACTCCAAATGCTCTCGTTTTGCACTGAATACAGCGCCAGTCAAGCCGTATTCCGTATCGTTGAATATAGCAATAGCTTCTTCAAAGCTGTCCGCCTTGCACAAGGCAAGCACAGGTCCAAAGATTTCCTCTTGCATAATACGTGCACGAGAAGCAACATCCGCGAACACGGTTGGTTGAATGTAATATCCATTTCCCTCTGCGATTGAGCCTCCAGCTACTAAACGGCCTTCCTCTTTGCCAATCTCGATATATTGAAGGATTTTTTCATAGGCATTTTGGTCGATAACAGGACCAATCGCAACATTTTCAACAGCTGTGCCTATCGTCAGAGCTTTCGTTTTCTCAATTACGAGTTCAACAACAGCATCGTACACATCAGCATGGATAATCGCACGGGAGCCAGCAGAGCATTTTTGACCTTGGAAGCCGAATGCAGATTGCACAATGGCAGTAGCCGCTTCTTCAACAGAAGCATCGTTGTCAACAACGATACCATCTTTACCGCCCATTTCAGCAATTAGACGCTTGATCCAGATCTGACCAGGCTGTGTACGAGAGATGCGTTCGTTAATTCGCAATCCTACTTCACGTGACCCAGTAAAAGAGACGAATCGAGTACGAGGATGATCGACGATCAGATCGCCGATTTCTGCACCTGAACCTGGAATAAAGTTAATCACGCCGGCAGGAAGGCCAACCTCTTCCATCAACTCTACAAATTTCGCTGCAATTACTGGTGAAGTGGAAGCCGGCTTCAGCACGACTGTATTTCCTGCTACAACAGCAGCTGCAGTCATACCGGCCATAATGGCAAGCGGGAAGTTCCATGGCGGTATTACGATACCTACGCCTAGCGGGATATACGTTAAACGGTTATCCTCGCCTTCAAGCACCGTCAAAGGCTGCGGCCCACTTAAGCGAATCATCTCTCGACCATAGAACTCTAAAAAATCTATCGCTTCAGCAACATCTGCATCTGCTTCTCCCCAGTTCTTCCCTACTTCATAAACGAGCCAAGACGCATATTCGAATTTGCGTCTGCGCATAACTGCCGCTGCCTTGAAAAGATAGCCCGCACGTACTTCAGGATCAACATACTGCCAAGTCTGGAACGCAGCATCAGCATCAGCAATTGCACGTTGTGCCAACTCCGCATCTGCTTGAGAAAGATGTCCGATAACTTCATCTTTATTACCTGGATTAATCGAAGTTACTTGCTTCTCAGTTGTTATTTTTTCGCCATTAATAACGAGTGGATACGAGCGACCAAGCTCACTTGCTACTTGCTTCAGTGCTTGCTCCATAACTTGGCGGTTTGCCTCTACAGTAAATGCTGTGAACGGTTCGTTGCGAAATGCTGCTATTGTCATCGATAAATTCCTCCTATGATTCCATTATGATTTGAATAAGGACTTCAGTACGAATAACACATTAGCGGGACGCTCTGCCAAACGACGCATAAAGTAGCCATACCAGTCATCCCCATACGGAACATACACACGCATGGTGTATCCTTCATCAGCTAATTGCTGTTGTGCTTGCACCCGAATACCGTACAGCATCTGAAACTCGAATTGGCTTTTCGGAATGCCCTTTTCCTTTACGAACTGCTTCACATGCTCGATGATGGCTTCATCGTGTGTAGCAATAGCTGCATAATTGCCGTCAAGCAAGTGCTGTTCAATGATTCGCTTAAAGTTGCGATCCACATCCTCTTTGTGAGGGAATGCCACCTCATGCGATTCCTTGTAGGCACCTTTTACAAGACGCAAGTTGGGACGATACGTGGAAAGTGCAGAAATATCATCTGCGCTTTTAAAGAGATACGCCTGAATAACTAGCCCAATCGTCTCTCCATATTCCTTCCGCAACTGTTCAAATATTTCGATGGACACGCGATTTCGCGCGTAATCCTCCATATCTATACGCACAAAGTTGTTATACTGCTTTGCAACATCCAAAATCATGCGCATATGCTTCATGCACAGCTCTGCAGATATATCTAGACCGAGCTGCGTCATTTTCAAAGATAGATGGGAGTCAGCGCCGCTGCTCGCAATCGCATGCAGCGTACGAATGCAATAATTGGTTGCTTCGCGTGCTTCCTCTTCTGTCGTGATGAACTCCCCAAGATGATCGAGCGTCGCGACGATTCCTTTCGCGTTCAACTCTTGTATTGCTGTAACCGCTTCCGAAATTTGCACGCCTGCGACGAAGCGCTTCGCTCCAAAACGCAGCCCATACTTTTTTGCGGTACGATTCGCAGTTCTATTTTTCGATAAAAACAAAAAGGTGTTCCGCAATAGACTTTCCATCTACTAAAACGCCCCCTAGCTCTTTAATAGTGTTTAATTTTTGAACACTTTTTCAGCTATTGATTAATTATAATCACACGTGGTTTATTTTGTAAATACATATACAGGAAATAATTAAATCTACAATCGGCTGAGAGCGGAAAGACCGTTGCAAATCAATACTTCCTTTGACATAATATGGACAACAGCAATTGTGGGAGAGGACATATGTGATATGAAGCTTGAACTTAATCAACAGGAGCCTGTCCAGTCTTGGACAGCACTAGAACAGCACGCACTGCTTCATGGACTGCTCGAAACAGTGAATGATGCAGTCACAGTCGTGGATAAGGATGGAATTGTCCTTTATTGGAATCATCAGGCGGAAATAATGTACGGCATATCGCACGCATCGATTATCGGAAAGCGAATCGCGGAATTTTTCCAACGGGAATCGATTATGCTGTTTCAAGTAATGGAGAGCAGAACCCCGATTCGTCAGCTTTATCATGAACCTCGTCCAGGGGTGCATGTGATGATCAATACGAGTCCGATATTCGATGCGGAAGGTCAACTGCTCGGTGCCGTTGCAATCGAAAGCAATATGACTTCTTACGTCAAACTTAGTGCGGAAATGTATCGAAAGTCCGATGCAGAAAAGTTCGTTTCCATAGTGGCACCGTTCAAGCCCGAACAGCTCAAGCGAGCGAAGCTCGTCGTTGAGCGGAATCGTCCGCTGCTGCTTGTTGGTGAAGCAGGATCAGGCAGACGCAGCTGTGCGGAATGGATATACGATCAATTAGAGCTGGAAGGTCTGTTCGTCACCATGAGCTGTGCGAACATTCCGGAAGGCATGCTCGAAGCCGAATTATTCGGCTATCAAGGCGAAGGCGACAGTGAGCGGCTTGGGAAGTTGGATCAGGCGGCAGACGGCATCCTCTTTCTTAAAGATGTCGATCAGCTGCCGCTACCTGTGCAAGAGAAGTTGCACGATATGCTGACTAACGGCAGCTACAGCCGTATGAAAGGCAGTACGCAGCTCTCTTGCCGCTGCCGCATCATCGCAACATACACAGGTTCAGCGCAGCTCGAGGATGATGCCGAACTGGCTGTGACTTGGCTGCCAGCGCTGTACTATACGTTCGTGCCGCATCAAGTGCCTGCCGTACGCGAACGTGAAGAAGAGCTTCCACAGCTGTGCAACTTGTACATTGTGGAAGCCGCAGATAAGTACGGCTCCCCGCAGCCTGTGCTCCAGCACGATGCTATGGCGCAAGTGGCGGCCTACGATTGGCCGAACAACTTGCCGCAGCTGCGCAGTGCGATGGAGCATGCCGTGCTCGCTGCCCATGAAGCGGGCGCGAGTGCGATTTCAGCGAAGGAGCTGCCGGACTATGCACGGCTGACGACGCTCGCTGAACTAACTGAGGATGAGCTGCCATTGAGCGCTCATTCCGAGGAAATGGAGCGCAGCCGCATTGGGGATGCGCTCAAACGCGCGCAGGGCAACAAGGCGCGAGCTGCCCGGATGCTGGGCATATCGCGAGGCGCTTTATATTACAAGCTCCGTCAATATGAGCTTGAATAATGAGCGGGACGGCTTCCCTTCTATATCTAAGCGGAACAAGTATACTACCTCCTAGATTTTGAGATTGGGCAAAAGAAACCTGCGTACCACAAAGAATGGCGATACATGGGGAAGACTTCGTCTACTCCTGTATCGCCATTCTTTTTTCTGCTAGGTGATTTGTTTGCTTATGAAAATCCACTCTGTAAATAAACGATAAGTTCTACGATGAACATATTAAGCATGCTTATGATGTTTCTGTTTCTATAGTTATAAACAACTTTCACAAAGTTATGATCGTGCTTTTGCTTGTTTGGTCATAAACGAGGTATAACCACTACAGGCACCATTCTAACCATGGCCACTATGAACATGTTCATAATTATTGTTTAGACCTCAGGGGATTATATTAATGTTTATGACCGCTGTGATCGTGCCCATGATCCTGTTCATGTTTTTGATCGCTCTGATCGTGCCCGTGACCATGTTCACTTTGATTGTGTTCGTGATCATGGCTATGACCACTATGATCGTGATCATGCTGCTCTCCCGATTGCGGTCCAACCTCACATATTAGCTCACCATGTTGAACCGAAGCATCTTCAATTTGCACAGTTGCATGAGCAATCTCGTACTTTTCCTTCAAAAGCTTTAACGCCTTATTTAAGATAGGGTAACTGTTCGTTCCTTCTTTAACCTTTAAATGACAGCTTAATACGTCGAAGCCTGAAGTCACCGTCCAAATATGAAGATCATGAACATCGATTACATCTGGAATGCTCGCCAACGTCTGACGTACTTCCGCTGCATCTAAGCGTGAAGGAGTTCCTTCCATCAGTACGTTAACCGAATCTCTCGTAACACGCCATGCACTTATAATAATAAGCACAGCTACGATAATACTAATGATCGGGTCCGCTACATACCATTCGAACTTCCACATAATGAACCCAGCGATGATCGCACCAATCGAACCGAGCATATCACCGAGTACATGCAAATAGGCACTGCGCATATTCAAGTTATTTTTAATATCGCCTCTCATGAGTACATAAGCGGCTGCAATGTTAGCCAATAAGCCCGCAAACGCAATGCCCATCATCGACAAGCTCGCAACTTCCTGCGGATTTACAAGTCGTTCATAAGCTTCCCACAGAATGACACCAGAGATAACAACAAGTGTAAGACCATTTATGAATGCAGCTAATATTTCAAATCTGTAAAATCCGTAAGTCTTCTTCGGTGAAGGCTTCTTTGCTGCAAAAATCATGGCAATTAAACTGAGCAGCAACGACGATGCATCGCTTAACATATGCCCTGCATCAGACAATAACGCAAGGCTATTCGTGATTACGCCCCCTACCACTTCAACGATGAGGAAGACGAAAATAATAATTAATGACCAGAGCAGCGCTTTCTTATTCGCGCCTCGTCCATGTGAATGCCCGTGATCGTGTCCATGACCGTGGCTGTGTCCGTGATGCATGCCCATAATAAGTTCCCCTTTCGTTCCATAACATTTCCTTTTGTTAACCACATTATACCGTTTATCATTACAACATTCAAGTGATTGTTTGAATATTTAGTTGAAAAGTCATATTTCACCCATAGTTAACCGCTCCCGATAATCTTTAATCCTAAATCTTTAATCTTCTGTACCATGTACCAGCAAAAAGACCGTCACTTATCGTAACGGTCAGATTGTTAAGAAACCCTATCATTTTAAAAGGTTGTATCGTTCACAATTCCTTTATGTCTAACTACATTGCAAGCCTACTCAGATGCAGGAATTTAACCCGAACAACATTTTAAGTATAAGCCGAATTGATAAGCGGAGAGTGATTCTCCGCTTATCTTCGCGTACTCTTCGTCCAGAAGCCACCGTGTAACTGCGTCGGTTCATACGTTACAATAAACGCCTTAGGTTCTATTTCCAATATCGACTGGTACAGCTTCTTTTGATTTTTTCGTTTTGCCAGCACTTCATACATCATACGATCCCCATCACGGCCATGCCCGATCCAAGTTGTTACGCCATAACCGGAATCACGAAGTTTGTTCGCTAATTGAGTCTCTGGATCGTTCAAGATTATGCGCAAAGTCACATAGCCAAGCGCTATCTTTTCTTCTATCCATGTACCAACAAGTACACCAAGACCATAACCTACCGCATAGACGATCAAACTAATTGGCTGATCCAAATATTGCAGCACCATATTAAGCCCCAATACATAAATTGTAATCTCAATACAACTTATGCCTGCTGCATAATATCTTTGGTTCTTCAACGTCAAAATCATTCGCAGCGTGAAGAATGTGACATACACAATTTGGATGACAAATATGGAAATAAGTATTTCAAACATAAATCTGTTCGCTCCTGTCAATAATCACTACTGTTCGCTACATTACCCCGCTTGATTGTTTTCTAACCTTGTAAAATAAGGAAACCAAGAACTGTTGCAAATAATGAGGTCAAAGCTACAGTCAATCAGGAGCAACCATCGCCTATCTATGAATCTTTAATTTATCTTTATCTTTGCACTACAAATCTTTATTCTCTAATTTCTTATACTCTATGCAGTACTACGACCAAACATTAAGCAGCTCTTTACTGCATCAATGAATATAAATTAGCTAACCATTTTACACCGATAACAAGAAGCATCAACCCGATCGATACAGTCAGTTCACCCATAGCACCGTAAATATCTCCTGATAACCCACCGATCCGTCGTTTGACTACACAAGCAATCCAATGCGTCACAACGAGCTGGAGAATAATAAGCACGATCCCCCCGAAAATTCCCCATAACCAAAAATCATGCGATGAAATTGCTAGGATAGATGGAGGTTCATAGGAACCTATGGAAGCGATCATAGCGGTACCAAGCATACATAAGCCGATTAAAACGAGCATGACGATTCCAGAAACAAGCAAATGCTTACGGTTGGTCCCCATAAAATAACGACCTAAGCCCGATTCTGCTTCTGTATGCGGATAGACAACGATCGCCCATACCATAACATAACGGCTTATTATAAATGGCAGCACAACAAGAGGACTCCAACTCTCCATTTCCAATAGAGCACCAATAAATGACCACTGCAGCAGGAGAACAAGAACACAAGCAAGCACGCCCATCGCACCTACCCGACTGTCCTTCATAATTTCGATGACTCTGTCACGATCACGGTTGCTTAATAAACCATCCGCTGTATCCATCAGTCCATCCATATGCAGACCACCCGACAGCACTACTGCAAAAAACACGAGTAAAGCGGCGGCTGGATATGCGGGTAATATTAGCTGGAGACCAACGCCTGCCAGCCATATGCACAGTCCGATTGCAGCGCCTGCCAATGGAAACCAGATCGTACTCAGCTTCAGCACTTCAGGCGTGAATGGGACTTGCTTGCGAATAGGAATGCGCGTCAAAAATTGCAGTGCTGCGATGGCGCTATAAAAATGATTTTTCATAGCTGGACCATCCTACTCTTCAACTCAATCGGGATCCCAGCTGTCACAAGGTACACTTCGTCAGCTAATGCTGCCATACGCTGATTCAACCTACCCGCATGATCGCGAAATGTTCGTCCGAGTTCGTAAGCAGGCACCACACCACTGCCTACTTCATTTGTAACAAGAATGACTGTCCCTCTGCTGCCAAATGACTTAACAGCCTCTTCTAATTGATCGATTCGATCAGCTAACAATTGTTCTGCGTCTGGCTGCTGCTCAACTGCCAACAACTCATTCGACAACCAAATCGTGAGGCAATCAACCAGCACATAATGAGACGTTTCTTGTTGCAACTGCTCTGGCAACTCTAGCGGACATTCTTTACCCTTCCATGCGAAGCCGCTTTTTTCACGATCCTGTTGGTGCCTAATTATGCGATCTTTCATCTCCTGATCAAATGGCTGCGCAGTGGCGTAGTAGGAACTGCCCTCTGGAGCTAACTTCATCATATATTTCTCAGCAAAGGTACTCTTGCCGCTGCGAGCACCGCCTGTTACGAGGATGATGCGATGATTACTCATGCTTCTTTCCCCGATACACCCGCCTGAGCGAATGTAGCCATCTCACGCATAATCGAGCAGGCAGCATCAATCAATGGAAAGGCAAGCACAGCCCCCGTTCCTTCACCCAGTCGCATGTTTAAATGCAGGACAGGCTGCAATCCCAATTCTCGAAGAACTGCCTGATGCCCTCTTTCCTCTGACAAATGAGAGCTTATCAAATAAGGAAGGACCTCAGGAACAAGTCGAACAGCCGCAAGCGCAGCTACGCTCGAAATAAACCCATCTATGACTACTGGAACACCATGCTTCGCTGCCCCGATAATAATACCAACCAAGCCACCAATCTCAAGCCCGCCCACTTTAGCGAGCACATCCATAGCATCATTCGGATCTGGGGCATTTACATTCAACGCTTGGCGCACAACGTCACATTTATGCTTCCACAACTCGTCCCCAATTCCAGTCCCTCTGCCAACCGTTTCTTCAGGCTCCAAGCCTGTAAAGGCACATAACATAGCTGAGCTCGCCGTCGTATTGCCGATCCCCATTTCCCCAGTAGCAATCAGTCGATAGCCTTCACCAACTAGCTGCTCTGCAATCTCCATTCCTACACGGACCGCTTCTTCTGCTTCCTTGCGGCTCATTGCTGCTTCTTTTGCCATATTTGCTGTACCTCGCTTTACCTTACGGGACAACAATTTGGGATGATCCAAATCAGCATTTACACCAATATCAACACAATACACATCAGCACCAGCTTGTCTTGCAAGTACATTAACGGCGGCGCCTCCATGAACAAAGTTCATAACCATTTGTGGGGTTACTTCAGCAGGAAAAGCACTTACCCCCTCTGCACATACGCCGTGATCACCCGCCATGACGATGACAGCGCGTTTATCGAGATGAGGAATTAACTGTCCAGATATCGCAGCAAGCTGCAATGACAGATGTTCTAACACCCCGAGACTTCCTTGCGGTTTCGTCAATTGATTCTGATGATTAATTGCCGCTTGACGCGCTTCTTCATTCAGTTTTGGAATAGCTGGAATCCAATTTGTTTGTACCATATTCATTCCACCTCAATAGCTTCTTTGTTGATTTCTCTATAACATGATGTTGACCGTGATCAATGAATAATGTAATGACCATACTTGCCAACACGCTATTTAACCTTCTTATATACCTCTTCTGGGCACAACAGCACTTGCGGACGATTCACTCTCGGATGATCGACAATTTCAGCATGAACATGAAACACCTGCTCAAAGCATTCTCGCGTGATCATCTCAGCCGCACTTCCTTGCCCGTGTATAATTCCATCATTCAGCACTGCAATTCGGTCGCAGTAAAGCGCAGCCAAATTAAGATCATGAAGCACAGAAACCACCGTCAAACCGCAATCTTGCTGCCAATCGCGAATAATGTCCATAAACTGCATTTGATAATGGATATCGAGATAGGTTGTAGGTTCATCGAGCAAAATAATGCTTGGCGATTGCGCCATTAACTTTGCCAATGCGACACGCTGGCGCTGACCACCACTTAAGCGGTCGATCCGGCGATCTGCCAACTGTTCCAACTGCAGCCGTTCCATAATATGATCAATAAACGGACCACTATCCTCATTTTCCGTCCCCCACCATGATTGATAAGGGAAGCGCCCCATTTCGACAACTTCACGAACCGTGTAATGCAAGGGAGGTATCGTTTCTTGTTGCAATACTGCCATTAACCGCGATAGCTCCTTCCGTTTATACGACCCTAATGGACGGCTATATAATTGTACCTGACCGGCTGATGGCTGCTCAGCACGAGATAGTATGGATAGCAATGTCGATTTCCCACTACCATTGGGACCAATGATTCCTAGCCATTCACCCTTGTGTATTTCCAGGGAAATATCCTGTAACACAGGTTGCTTACTATAACCATGCGATATAGCCTGCGCGGATAGAATGACCTCACCTTGAAGGGCTGGTTGAGCATCGGCCATCTGAACAAAATGGTTCATGCTTTTTTGCTCTGTCATTGTCATCCCTCCTGAGACTTACGCTTGTTGCGAATAAGTAAAAAGGCGAAAAATGGCGCTCCAAGGAATGATGTAACGACGCCCAATGGAATTTCTGTCGGAGCAAGCAATGTACGCGCGATTGTGTCTGCCCACAGCACATATAATGCACCACCTATGGCAGACATCGGAATCAAAAGTCGATAGTCTGCTCCAAAAATCAATCTAAGCAAATGTGGAACGACGAGTCCTACAAATCCGATTACACCAGCGACAGAAACTGCAGCTGCTGCAACAAAGGTCGCTGTTAATAAAACAATCCATTTCGTACGTTCAACATGTAGTCCCATATGTGCTGCTTGACGTTCTCCCAATGCAAGCATATTGAGTGAACGTGAATAGGCAATAAGCACAATCAACCCTCCGACAAAATACGGAAGCAATATGCCTGCATACGACCAGCCTCGCATCGCCAAGCTGCCCATTGTCCAGAACAATATTTCATTAATCCCGTCTTGGGACATAGCAACCAAAAAAGATACAATCGCTCCAAGAAAAGATTGCATAACCACTCCAGATAAAATAAGCGTCTGGATCGGCAGCTTACCATTCTCTCTTGCCATTCTTAATACAATAAACAAAGCCATAATCGCCGTAATAAAAGCCGTAACTGGAATCGTCCATTGCCCCAAAAAAGCATATTGCAGCCCAAAATAAATAAGTAACGCGGCCCCTACAGAAGCACCCGAAGATATACCAAGCGTATATGGATCGGCTAACGGATTGCGTAGCACACCTTGGAAAGCAGCACCCGACACACCGAGCGCACCGCCTACTAGCAACGCCATAATGACTCGCGGCAAGCGAACATGAATCATAATTTGTGCTGAGGAAGGGTCCCATGTAACAGGAATGTAGTCACCTACCCATGGCAACTGGTGTAACAAGATACGGACGATATCTCCAACTGGCAAATCCACAGATCCAACCGCTAAACATATCACAATCGACAAGAGGAGCAGCGAAATCCCCGCTGCTCCTGCTCCAATACCCCTGTGCTTATTCATTCGTGCATGTTGTTGAGTAAAAGTTGTCATTCGTCTGTCATCCCAACTTATTTTACTTGATCCGGATGGATCGCTTTAGCAATTGATTGCAGCGCATCAGCCAATCTTGGACCCGGTCGGCTAATCGTGTCATCTTCGATACCGATCAACTGATTATTTTTCAGCGCATTCATCTCACTCCAGCCTTTGCGCTCGCGGATAATCGTTTCAAGTGGCTTATTTGTTTCGAAATCTTGCATGCCTTTTGCATATAAAATGACGTCAGGATTTTTCTGAATGATCGTCTCTTCGTTAATTTGGAACCAGCCCGTCTGATCAGCAGCTACGTTTACACCGCCAGCGATTTCGAGCAATTCATGCATATACTCGCCACTTCCTACTGTCCAGCCAGGAGAGAACTCCATGTATACGTTCTTCTTAGGCGCGTCTTTCACGCTAGCTTGTACATCTTCACGAACTTTCTTCATATGATCGGTTACTTTTTTTGCATCCGCTTGGCGGTCCGTAATAAGTCCGTATGTCTCAACACTGTTGATCACATCATCGTATGATTTAGCATTCAACTTGAATGCACGAATCCCCATATCTCGGAATTTGTTAACCGTCTCATCCTTTATCGTAAATCCTGTAAACAAAACATCAGGCTTCGCAGCAATAACTGCTTCTACATTGGGCTCCAATCCCCCCATTTTAGGCTTCGTTGCAGCAGCCGCGGGATAATCATCATGATCGGATACGCCAACGATCTCTTTATCTAACCCAATCGCAAATAGCATTTCCGTATCTGCTGGAGAAATAGAGACAATACGTTCAGGCGCCTTCTCAAATGTGAATTCGTGGCCTGTCGCATCTTTAATTTTCAGAGGATAGGTTGTCTTCAATTGTTGGTCAGTAGGCTTCGACTCCGGAGCTGGCTTCTCAACTTGACCTTGCGTCTCAGCTGGCTTCGCCGTATTTGCTCCACCGCAAGCCATAACTGTTAACGATAGAGCCGTAATAGTTAGTACACTAAGTATGCGTTTCCAATTTCCAAGCTTCATAACCGGTTTCTCTCCTTATTTACCATGCAATGTAGTCATTCCGTCGTCTCAAGATGCAATATATACACGACCGCAATCGTTTCGACTCTTATATTGTAAATGAAAATTTCAAACCTATGCAACTTTCATCTTACTTGAACACAAGTTTGATTATAGTAAGCAGCTTTACTGATGACAAGGAAAATGATCATATCGCTAGTCATTTTTCCAATTTATAATAGATAAGCAGCAAAAAACCTCGCTGTCTCCTTCACATTATCGCTACTGAGACATGTATCCAGCCAAATTTGTCTAAGCCTAGGTATCCATGCAACCTTCTACAACGAACGCCGTCCATATAACGAAAGGGGAGCTTATATCGAATAAAGAGACTTGTACTTCTCCATCACGTTTGCATACCCTCTAGAAAACGAACATATATCTAAGACGCAGTAAAATACAGTACGTTACCCGACCGCCTACACATCATTCATTTCATCTTCTCATCTAAGCCAACAAAGATTTTCAAGCCATCCTCATAAAAGCGCTCACTATAACAACTCTGTTAAATGTTGTATAATAATTAGACTTTCTTTTATTCTGTTATTCATCTACTTATTATTAAGTCACCACCCATTAAAGGAGGAGCCAACTATGCCGGTGCAGTACAAGACAGCTTGGGCTTCACTAAGCGCCGCCATTCTCGTTACAGCCTATTATTCTTGGAATCTTCTTACCCTCAAAGGGAATATAACGCTGCATAGTTCAGAAATGATGTCGTTAGCACGCAATGTATTCGGATTCACAATCATTATCCAAATGCTAATCATATTCATCCATTTCGTTTCCAAAGACGAGCCCGAACTCAAGGAGCAAGCTCGCCATATATCTCTTCGTTCGGGACGTGTTGCCCTCTTATTCTTAATTGTTGCTGTTGCATCCTGTGCCGCTTATCTCATCTATGTTGCAGATACACGCTCCTTGCTGCTCTCACCGCTAATTAGCGCGCATTTGCTCGTTAGTGTGCTGCTCGCAGCTTGGATATTAAGATACACCTCTGAGCTATGGATGTATCATCGTGCGCGGCGATTAGCTGAGCAAACGCCATCTTCACCGAACGATCCGAATCACCTTCTATCGTAAACCTAGCATATGAAAAAAAGTCCCTGCTCACCTCCTCCGGTGCCAGGGACTTTCACATTTATTATCAATTAAAATTCTGTTAGCAGTTCTGCTGCTTCTTTACGCGGACGGACAGGACGGACTTCATCCGGATAACCAATAAATAGATTGCCGATAATCTTCTCTCCCGGCTGAATACCTAACGTCTTTCTGTAAAATGGCTGATGAATGTAGCCGCCTGTATGCCACAACATGCCTACACCATCTTCCCATGCAAGCAATTGTAGATTTTGTACGAGTGCACTAACTGCCATTACATCTTCTTCCCAAATGTTCGGGCGAGGATCTTCAGGCATTACGACGACTAGAAAAGCTGGAATATGCTTCACGTATTCACGATACTTTTGCTTCTGTGCTTCGTCGCCTTCCTTGAACTTGCCTAACTTGATTACAGACTCCACTAGCTTGTCTGAATACTCCTCTTTCCCTTGCTCACCGATAAATATGAAGCGCCAAGGCTGACGCAAACCATGGTTAGGTGCATAAACAGCATCATCCAGCCAACCTAGAACCTGTTCTTTTTTAATAGGTGTATGTTTAAAATTATGGGTAGAGCGACGACCACGAATTGTTTCTTTAATAGACATTATGATAAGCCTCCTTATTTCTCCGCTTACTCCATTATATTGATAACGATTATCAATATCAAACTATGTTTATGTTTTTTCTTATATGGATTACAATAGAATATATATGCAAAGGAGGCACCTATCTTGAAATTTATTGATAATCAAGGGATTACCGATCCCCGTATAAATTTAGCAATTGAAGAGTTTGTGCTCAAGCACCTTCCGATGGATGGAGACAGCTATCTTCTCTTCTATATAAATGAGCCATCGATTATTATCGGGCGCAATCAAAATACGATCGAGGAAATAAACAGCGATTATGTGAAAGAGCAAGGTATTCATGTCGTTCGCCGCTTATCCGGTGGTGGAGCTGTCTATCATGATCTTGGTAATTTGAACTTCAGCTTTTTAACTAAGGATGACGGCGAATCCTTCCACAACTTCCGTAAGTTCACGCAGCCTGTTATCGATACACTTCGCACAATGGGTGTAGAAGCGGACTTGACTGGCCGCAATGATATTCAAGTGGGTGAGCGCAAAATATCGGGCAATGCGCAATTCTCCACGCGTGGGCGCATGTTCAGTCATGGCACACTCCTGTTCGATTCGCAAATGGAGCATGTTTCTTCCGCTCTGAAAGTAAAAGCGATCAAGGTAGAATCGAAGAGCACGAAGTCTGTTCGTTCTCGCGTAGCCAATATTACTGAATTTATGTCAGACAAGCTGTCGATGGAGGAATTCCGCAACTCCTTGCTGCGTCATATTTTTGGAATAGAGCCTGAACAAGTTCCCCAGTACAAACTTACTGAAGAAGACTGGGCGACAATTCATAAAATATCGGAAGAACGCTATCAGAACTGGGATTGGAACTATGGTTACTCTCCGAAGTTCAATGTGCAAAATGCGAAGAAATTTACTGGCGGTATCGTAGACGTTCGCCTTGATATTAAAGATGGACTCATCGAATCGCTCACGATTTTCGGAGATTTCTTCGGGCTTGGTGAAGTAAAAGATATTGAAGAGCGTCTTGCAGGTGTTCGTTATGAAGAGCAGGCCGTCCGCGATACATTAGCGGATATCGATATCCCTTATTATCTTGGCCGTGTTGAACGTGAAGAGTTTATCTCCCTACTCATGTTGAATGACTAAATGAAGACAACGTAACCCAGGAGTTTGGTCAGTTAAAGGTCCCTATCCTTCCTGACAGCTGCTGGGTTATTCTTTATGTTACTTACTTGTATGATTCATCTATTCTATTACCATTGACATCGCTATAATAGAAAGGGACCTTTATCTTTCCGCGTTCATAATCTATTACCGACTTCTCTAGTGCGTGCGGATAAATGTTTGAATTACCTAACAGCTTATGAGTGTCGGAGGAGATTATAACACCCTATGGAACGCGATTGGATTGTTTATGTGACCTTGTTGTTCGTGGCTTTTGTGTGGGGAGCGAGCTTCATCATCGTACAGGCAGCTGTACAAACGCTGCCGCCTTTAGCCTTTAATGCCGTTCGTTTTATCGGATCAGCCCTCTTATTTCTAGGTGTCCTGCTATTTTCACGAGTCAGACTACAAGAGAGACTTTCGCCGAAGCTGGCATTACACGGCATTATATTAGGTATTTGTTTATTTGCGGCTTATGCCTTTCAAACCGTGGGCTTGCTTCATACGACAACGACCAATACAGGGTTTATTACAGGAATATCGGTCGTGCTGGTTCCGTTTTTCAGCGTCATTCTCGCACAGCAAAAGCTAGCTTTGCCAACTTGGATTGCTGCTGTGTTAGCACTCGTCGGACTCTATCTATTAACATTCAACGGACAATTATTCCAATGGAACTATGGCGATATGCTCGTACTGCTTTGCGCGGTCTGCTTCGCGCTTCATATTGCTTTTACAGGAATATACGCATCATTGCACGACACTATTGCTTTAGTTACCATCCAGTTAACAACAGTCGGTGTGCTTGCAACGATAAGTTCGCTTTTATTAGAACCGCTGCAATCACCAGCTGACTTCGTACAATCGATCTTAGGTCCACAAGTATTGTTCGCTTTACTTATCTCGATTGGACTATCGACAGCATTTGCATTTTGGGCACAAACTTGGTGTCAGAAGCATATTTCTGCTGATCGTGTTGCGCTTATATTTGCTACGGAACCCGTGTTTGCCGCTATTACGGGCATCGCCTTTGCAGGTGAAAGACTCGGTGCATTAGCAGTATGGGGTTGTCTTTGTATATTTTGCAGTATGATTGTTGCAGAATGGAAATGGAAGAGGCGACAACAGGTACAATAGAAAAAGAAGATTAGTCTACAGAAATCATAATAGAGGGAGAAACCTGCTATGTATAAATTAATTGCCATCGACGTTGACGATACGTTGATTACCGATGAAAAAGTCGTTACAGACGGTACCAAGCAAGCGCTTATCCAAGCGATTGAGCAAGGAACAGCTGTTACACTCGCGACAGGGCGGATGTACGCATCTGCACGCAATATCGCACTACAAACAGGATTGAATGTACCGCTAATTACGTATCAAGGCTCACTTATTAAAAATGTCATTAGCGGTGAGGTTCTTTACGAATGTGCGGTGCCTGACGATGCTGCTATGAAGCTCTTCGAATATTGCGAGTCCAAAGGTCTTCATTTGCAACTTTACGTGGATGACCAAGTGTACGCGCAAGAGAAAAATGATAAGCTAATCGCTTATTGCGAGCTGTCTAACATTCCTTACACAATCGAACCAGACTTTAGAGGGGTGTTGTCACGCCATCGTTCAACGAAAATGCTGATTATCGATGAGCCATCTCTGCTTGACGAGGTAGCAGCACATCTGCGCGGTTTGCTAGGACCGGATGTTCATATTACCAAGTCGAAGCCGCACTTCTTGGAAATTACTCATCGTGAAGGTACAAAAGGCCATGCACTTCGCTTCTTGGCGGAGCATTTCGGCTGCACATTGGAAGAAACGATTGGGATCGGCGACTCTTGGAATGACCATGATCTTATTGAAACAGCCGGACTTGGCGTGGCTATGGGTAATGCTGTTTCTTCCTTAAAAGAAATTGCTGATTATATTACGCTGTCCAATAATGAAGAAGGCGTACGCCATGTCATTGAGAAGTTCGTGTTGAATCAAAGCGAAGTATAAGAACATGTAGTTTAAGAACGTAAAGTTTAGATTTCTATAGAAAGAGCCTTCATTAGCACAATGGCGTATAAAGGTTAGCCCCTATTACCCCTATCGTGCTCGTGAAGGCTCTCTTATTTTACTTTAAAACCATACTATCTCAACTCTGTATTCTGTAGTAAGGCACTCACTGCTTATGATTCTGCCTACTTGTTTGCTAAGTGCAGTGTAAATACTGAACCTGCAGAATATTAGACTTGCAGCTCCAACCCAAATGCCGCAAGCTTGACATGCGAAGGCAAGTTATAATTACTGCGAACATCCACGCCATGCGACATATGCGTAAATATCGTTTGCCGTGGCTGAATATACTCAATCAACTGCAACGCCTCGACCATATCATAGACAGAGCGAGTATGATATTCATAGGGCTCTTCGTAGAAGTTGGTTCCAAGGATAAGTACATCCAACTCTGTAAAATGCTTGAGTTCCTTTTCACCTAGACCAATCGCATCCGAAGCATAAAGCCAGCTATACTTCTTCTCTTCCCCGAGATTAGCCAATTGGTTACGATCAAAGCGATAAGCATAGGAGTAGCCATTTTTACCATGATTCACTCGAATCGGGGTCACCGCCCAATCTTCCCATACCCACTCGTCTTCGATAGCGGTAAAGGTAATATGGGCTGACAGCCAAGGATACATCGATTGTATCGTTTGCAGAACTTCAAGTGGTGCATAAACTTGTCCACGTCTTTCCATCCAGCGGCAGCAGTCCGCGTAGGCAGGCAAACCTGCAATATGATCTTGATGCGCATGCGTCACCAAAATACGGTCGATCCACCGTTTACCGGTACGCTCCATCTGTTCCGCCCAATCTGGTCCACAATCGATAAGCATATGTTCATTCCCAGATATCGCTGATGCTTCTCGTTCCAAGAGAACAGATGAACGCAGCCTGCGATTCAATTGGCTGTCTCTCGCTTCCATGCAAACTTCACATTCACAGTAGACTCTCGGTACGCCAAGCGAATCACTTGTGCCAAGAAATTGTACTTGCCAAGGAGAGGACTCTTGCACGGAATGATTTAATTGTGGTAATTGCAATTTCACCGTCTTCACTCCTTGTCTTATGTATTATGATTCACAGATCGAATATATAGCAAACTGCAATAGAACAATAATTGCATATAGAAAATGAGCTCATTCAAAAAATGATCACAAATTAAATCGCACATATGACTTTGAACTATTTCGCAAATTGTATATCATATTTAGTATAAACGCTTATGACGTGAAGCTCCAGTTCCTTAACGGAGTCGATGCAGCAGGAGGGTAAGTAAGGATGAACATAGAAATTGTAGCTCACCGCGGATATGCTGGGGTATTTCCTGAAAATACGATGGAAGCGTTCCGTCGTTCAGTGGCGCTTCGCGCAGACAGCATTGAGTTGGATATTCACCATTCACGCGAGGGAATACCTGTCGTCATTCACGATGACACGCTGGATCGTACAACGACAACAATAGGATCGGTTCGCTCACTTCCAGTGTCTCAGATTCAAGCAGCAGATGCGGGCAGCAAGTTCAAGCCTGAATTCACAGGCTGCAACGTGCCCCTGCTAGAAGAAGCATTAAAGCTATGCCAAGATTGTGGGGCAGGCTTGCAGCTTGAGATCAAAGAACAGATCAATGAGGATGAAGCACGTGCACTACTGCATCTGCTGTCGGTTTATGACATGAGCAAGCGTACGATGATTATTTCTTTTTACAAACAAAATTTAGACCTGCTGCGTCGTTTAGATGCGGAAATAGAACTGGGCTTTCTAACGACAGAACCGATTGCATTGGAGTCGTTGGTTCCACTTGCTCCGTCTTGCCTTTGTGCCCATTATCCATTGCTATTGAAGCATCCTGAGCTTATACAACAAGCACGTGGATTGAATGTGGATGTGGCCGTATGGACGATTCGCGATGTTGAAACCGCTAAGCAGCTAGTAAAGCTCGGTGTCTATCGACTTACTTCCGATATTCCACTGAATCATCAGGATCTACGACTATGAGAGAAACTATGAGAGAATCAGCCAAAGTGAATTATTCCGTTGTAACGAAACATAGAACAGAATATCCTAACCCACTCGTTTTATTAAAAGGTCAGTCTATATTTATTGGCGAAAAATACAGCGGACCTGAAGAATGGGATAATTGGTACTACTGTACAACATTGGATCATAAACATGGAGGCTGGGTTCCAGGCCAACTTATTGATGTAATTGAAGCACAAGGGGTTATCTTAGAAGATTATACGGCAAAAGAATTGGATGTTAATGAAGGAGAACAGGTTGTTGGCACAAAAGAACTTAACGGTTGGATTTGGTGTGTAAACACGCTTAACTCTGAAGAGGGATGGGTGCCTAAAGAAAACTTAAAACCCTAGTTAGTAAAAAGGCTGCCTCTCCTTGCTAAAAGCACATTATTATTAACAACATCCTTTACACAAATAGAAAGCGCCGAGCTTCTCTAAGAAAATGAGGAGCGACTCGGCGCTTTTTCAACTTTGTATATTACGATTTGTCTATCCCAGCAAGCACATCGTACCAGATGCCTCGTCTGCTGTACAACGTGCTGCGTACCTGATCCCAGCCACCTAGATCATCGATCGTGAACAAACCTTCGGGATTTATAAATGTATCTGATAGTTGCGCGTTCACTTGCTCATTTACAGGCCGGAAACCCGCTTCTACCCATAGTTGTTGAGCTTTTTCACTCCGCAAAAATTCAACAAATGCTTCCGCTGCTTCACGAGTGCCATGCTTGTCGACATACTTATCCACGACAACGACCGGATTCTCAATCTGAATCGTATGCTTTGGAACGACAATTTCATAGTCTACACCTTGCTTTACCCGTGCTTTAAGCTCATTTTCATACGTCACAATTGCGTCACCAACACCGTATTCGAAGGCGGCCATTGATGCACGTCCGCTCTTATCCATCGAAATGACTCGATCATGCACTTGATGGAGCAGCTGCTTAGCAAACTTCGGTCCATCAACACCTTGTTCAGCAGCCATCTTCAATCCTGCACCGTAAATGGCGTTAATATCCCATTGTGCTCCACCGGATGTTTTCGGATTTGGGTACAACACATCTACATCTGAACGGGTAAGATCCTTCCAGTCCTTGATGCTAAGTGGATTGTTCGCCCTCGTACCAATAACAACGATGGAACGTGTCACCATCCCTTGATACGGATCTCGCTGCTTCCAATCTTCAGGGATAAGCTCTGCATCAACAAGCTTGTCGATGTCCCCTTCCATCGCGAGCAAGGCCACATCCGCTTCCATACCGCTTGCTATCGAACGTGCTTGAGTGCCGGAAGCTTCATAAGACTGTTGGAATTCCACCGTCTGCCCTGTCTTCTCCTTCCACTCCGCTTGGAACGCTGGAAGAATGGGCTGAATCGCATCCCGCGCAACGGAATAGGCACCAATTACGAGCGTCACCGAATTATTGCCGCTCGTAACAGGCTGCACATCAACGGATTCATAGGATGAATCCGCTGCAGGGGAACTGCAAGCAGTGACGAATATCAATATGAAGAGCATGCATACCTGCATGAACCTGGTACAAACACGTACTGCTTGTGGCTCCATCTGCTAATGCTCCTTTCCCTCGTTAAATCATGATAGGCATCGGATCTTCTTTCAACGAATTCTCTATTACGGAATGATTGTCACCGTCAAATACATACACACGGTGAATGAGAACTTGAACCGTTTCGCCAATTTGCAATACGGGACTTTCCAAGCTGCGATAGGTCTTCAATAGCAAGTCTCCTACAGCTACCTCTATCATCCATTCACTACCGCGGAAGTGCATCGCCTTGACAACTCCATTCTCACTCGCGGAAGCTAGTTTCAACTCTCCAGGTTGGCCCACTTCGATATATTCAGGTCGAATCAATACTTTCGTATCCGATTGTGCAGACACTTCACCGAATCCTTTCAGCTGACCAATACTCTCCAATAGCGTAGACTCTCCGATAAACTCTGCCACGAATGGTGTCCGGGGAGATTTGTAGATGTCCCACGGTGTACCTTTTTGCTCAACAGTCCCTTGTTGAATAATCATAATTTCATCCGCAACCTCAATCGCCTCGTCCTGATCATGCGTGACGAAGATCGACGTAATGCCAACGCGTTCAATAAGAGACTTAAGCCAACTGCGCAGCTCTTTGCGAATTTTCGCATCGATTGCTGCGAATGGTTCATCCAACAGCAGCAGCTGTGGTTCCGGAGCAAGAGCACGGGCAAATGCAACGCGCTGGCGCTGACCGCCTGACAATTGATGCGGATAACGCTTCTCCACACCGCTAAGCCCCGTAAGTTCAAGCAGTTCAGCGACTCTTGCACGAATGCGTGCTTTGGGCCACTTTTGAATCGTCAATCCGAATGCTATATTGTCATACACCGTCATATGTTTGAATAAGGCATAATGTTGAAACACAAAGCCAATCCCGCGTTCCTGTGGAGGAACATCGTTCATCACTTTTCCATGAAACAGAATCTCACCGCTGTCCGGATACTCCAAACCTGCCAACATACGCAGTACGGATGTTTTGCCGCCGCCACTCGGACCAAGTAAGCCAATCAACTGTCCGGGTTCAATCGAGAAGTTAACGTCACGTACAGCATGATATTGTCCGAACCATTTATTCAAGTCACGTACTTCAATGTGCATGCGTATGCACTCCCTTCCGTCTCTTCGCCCATTCCATTACAAGTAATAGGGTTATCGAACATACAGCAAGCACCAAAGCTACACTGTTAGCTGAAGCAATATTGAAATTGTCTACATCTTGATAAACGAGTGTTGTTAACGTCTGTGTCTTATTCATGATGTTGCCTGATACGACTAACACAGCTCCGAATTCCCCTAACGAACGTGCTACAGTCAGAACTACACCATACGTAACACCCCAACGAATCGATGGCCAAGTTACTTTCCAAAACGTCGTCCAACTGTAAGCTCCCAGCATAGAGGCCGCTTCTTCCTGCTGTGTTCCAATCTCCTGCAATACAGGAACAATTTCACGCACCATCAATGGAAAGGTAACGAATAGCGTTGCAAGCACCATACCCGGAAAAGCGTATACGATAGGCATACCTAAGTCCGAGAAGAAGGCACCCATAACGGTCTGCGGTCCTAATAGCAGCATAATCATAAACCCACCGATAACGGGGGACACAGCAAAGGGCAAATCTATCATGCTGTTTAAAAAGTGTCTTACTTTAGAATTTAGCCACTGTCCCCGTACGAGCATAATGGCGGTTAAAATACCAAACAACGTATTAAGAAGTGTAACGACTACCACGACAGATAGCGTTATCCACATGGCATGAAGAGCCTCTGGTCGTATTAAAGCTTGAAACAGTGATTGCACACCGTGATCAAAAGCCCCAATGACGATCTGCACGAGAGGTACAATTAATAATACAAGGAACACAAAATACGTAATGAATATGAGAATCTTAGAAGAAGTTGATGATTTCTTTGAGGTTAATGTAGATGATGTAGTTGACATCAACGTCCCTCCTTCGCTTGCAAGGTATTAATAAACCATAATACAAGGAACGACAACGTTAATAATATGACGGACACAGCAGCAGCACCTTGTGGATTGTCGCTCTCGATCTCTCCGAAAATATAAACCGATGCAATCAAAGTCTTGCCGGGGATATTCCCTGCAACGAGAACGACCGCACCAAATTCAGCCATAGCTCTTGAGAATGCAAGCATGCCGCCGCTAATAATACCGGGGCGCATCTGAGGCAGCAGCACTTGGTAGAACGTACGCCACTTGGAAGCACCTAATGTATGGGCAGCTTCCTCCTGCGTCTTATCCGCTTCTTCCAACAAGGGCTGTACCGCTCGAATAACGAAAGGAAAAGTAACAAAGACCATAGCAACGACAATAGCGGGCTCCCCGAACACAATGCGAATCCCCATCGTATCTGCCCACTGACCAACCATACTGTTCGGTCCAAGCAAGAGAAGAATCATAAGTCCACCTACTGCAGTAGGCAGTGCAAATGGCAGATCAACTAAACTGTTCAACAATGTCCGTCCTGGAAAACGATAACGATGAAGCACCCATGCTGTAATCGTGCCGATCACCATATTAATGACCATAGCCAGTACAGACAATCGGAGTGTCAGCCACACTGCTTTCCATGCTAATGGATCTGCAATGCTCTCCACAAACATATTCCAACCAGCTGATAACGAATGAACATATATGCCCGTAATCGGTAAAATAATGAGCAAGAACATATATAACAGCAGCGTCGTACGGAATCCCCACAGCGCTCCTTTATGGTTCAATACTGCATTCATGAAACATCCCCACCCCACATGGTTCTAGATTCATATCTCTTTATACATAATAATTCCTACCAACTTACTTGGAAATTATATTATTAAATATTACCAACTCGGACGTGATTCGTCAATACTTTTAAGCAAACCTGATAAAAGGTATTAAGCGGGCTTATACATGTAATAACAAATGCACATAACAAAAACAGCTCCCATCCTACTTCTTGCACGATAAGCAAGAGAAGTGAGAGCTGTCAGATATCACGCTGCATCATATTAATATGGTGTTGGCTGACCTTGAAGTTGGTTAACCTCACGCTGAAGCCTCCGAACCTGAGCTTCCAACAAAGAAACTCTACGCTCCAGTTCGTAATAGTTTACTGGAGGTGCTGGTGGCGGCGGTGAAGGGGGATATCCTGGCTGAATCGGAACCGGAATATCTGGCCCAACTGGTATTTTAATAACCTGCCCCGGATAAATAATGGCATTCGGACCAAGCCCATTAACAAGTGCAAGCCGTGCAACAGATATCCCGAAGCGATTCGCTATTAGTGATAACGAATCACCAGGTCGTACTACATAATCAATCACTTAAAATGACCCCCTGCCCCATTTCAATGCATTGCTTTGTAGCAGCATCGCAGCAATACACTAAAAAGAGAAATTACGGCGATGCTGCTAGATGCTCTACTCCAATACAGGCAAGCAACATATTACACAGCAATTTGAAATGTAGATTTAGCGGACGCTAATGATTACGCAGCTATGCGTCTCTCTTTATCGTCACTATACGATATGTGGGCAGATGACATTACGTGAATCTTATGCGGGCTGTAGCGATGATGATAAGCATACGTTCAATGGAGTTACTGTACATTCAGCTATTCCATCTGTAGAACATGTTATTAAGCGGATTGTGCTGCTTCTTCAAGCGCTCTTCTGCACAAAAAGCGCACGTGAGCTGCCGCAGCTGGCTTAATCTCATCAAAGGTGACTTGATCTTGAATGTAGAAGGAAATGAAGCCATGTATGGATAAAAACAAACTTCGCGGGATATGGTGCCGTTCTTGCTCCGTTCTCAACTGACTATGAAGCGACTGCCTCACGATCGTAGAGAACATCTCGAGACATCGACCTTGCTCAGTACGAGCGTAACATAGCAATTCCTCGTCTCTTGTCATAAACATAATTTCATAATGATGCGGATTATTAAGTCCAAAGGAAACAAATTCAAGCATAACCTGTTCAAGCTTTGACATACCATCTGTTGGTGATTGGTTAATGACTTTTTCAAACAAACGGCCCAATCGCTTGAAGTCATCCTGAACAAGCGCGGAAAACAGCTCCGCCTTGTCCTTAAAATGATAATAAAGCGAACCATGACTGTAGCCTAGCTGCTGGCCAATACTGCGCATTGAGATTGCTCGATACCCTTTTGTAACGAATAGGTGCCTTGCCACTTCCAAAATACGATCACGCGACAACTCCTGCTCTACTGCTTTTCTTGGCATAGCGGTATTCTCCTTATTCTCCCTCAATGTAGTACACAGCTTCTCCCCTTTGAATCACAGCTTGACCTTGCGTTAAATCCGTCATCCAAGCAATGAAGCGATCTGCTTCGGATGCGACAGGCAGGCAGGTCAAGATGACTTTATCAGTAAACTGTGTCTCGCCCATTCTAGTGCCTCGATTGCGCAACTCATTTTCTAATTTGCCTAGCCATGTATAATCAACTTCGACGAATACTTGCTGGTGCAGCACTTTTGTGATAGGACCTGCTCCTTCAATAGCAGCTACCGCACCGTCTGTATAAGCACGGATAAGCCCCCCGGCACCAAGCATAATACCGCCAAAGTAACGCGTAACGACGATAACAACGTCTTTTCGATTCTGGTTCTTCATGACTTCCAAGATTGGCTTGCCTGCTGTTCCGCTAGGTTCACCATCATCAGATGCCTTCTGAATCTCATCTCTTTCACCTATCATATAGGCTGAACAGTTATGAGTGGCATTCCAATGCTTCTTCTTAATCTCTTCTATAAATGCAATCGCTTCTTCTTCTGTCTTAACGGGCTTGGCATAGCCGATAAAACGAGACTTTTTAATAACGATTTCTTTACTACCGTATTCTCGTACCGTTTTGTAAGTTTCTAGCATGACTTTCACCTTCCACAGATTGCCAAGAAAGCAGCTCTCCTTCTGATAGGAGAACTGCTTTCTGCGACAGATTGTGTATCTAAGCTGTATTTCTTATGCCGCTGGCCTGTCTTTTCCGTCTTATTAGTTGGATAGACGTGCTTCAAGCTCGGCTTTTTCTTTCTCATATCCAGGTTTGCCAAGCAATGCAAACATATTTCTCTTATACGCTTCTACGCCTGGCTGGTCAAACGGATTTACGCCAAGAAGGTATCCGCTAATACCACATGCCTTCTCAAAGAAGAGGACAAGTTGACCGAATGTGTAAGGTGTCATGTCAGGAATCGTAACGATCAAGTTCGGTACTTGTCCATCCGTATGAGCTAGCATCGTACCTTGGAATGCTTTCTTATTAACGAAGTCCATCGTCTTGCCTGTCAAGAAGTTCAAGCCATCCAAATCCTCTGGATCTTCATTGATTGCAATGTGATGTGAAACTTCTTCTACTTGGATAACCGTCTCGAACAGGTTACGTGTACCTTCTTGAATAAACTGCCCCATCGAGTGCAGGTCTGTTGAGAAGTCTACAGATGCCGGATAAATTCCTTTATGGTCTTTACCTTCACTCTCCCCGTACAACTGCTTCCACCATTCAGATACATAATGCAATGACGGCTCGTAGTTAACGAGAATTTCTGTAGTCTTTCCTTTACGGTACAACGCATTGCGAACTGCTGCATATTGATAGCTCAAGTTCTCTGCTACATTCGGATTGCTGTACTCCGTTGCTGCGTCTTGAGCACCTTTCATCATGTCATCAATGTTAATACCTGCTACTGCAATTGGCAGCAAGCCTACTGGTGTCAATACAGAATAACGTCCACCAACATCGTCAGGAATAACGAATGTCTCGTAGCCTTCTTCATCTGCCAATTTCTTTAATGCGCCCTTCTCGCGGTCAGTTGTAGCGAAAATACGGTTCTTCGCTTCTTCCTTGCCGTACTTCTTCTCTAATACTTCCTTGAAGATACGGAATGCGATAGCTGGCTCTGTTGTCGTACCAGACTTGGAAATAACGTTAATCGAGAAGTCTTTGCCTTCGATAAGCTCCAATAGATGCGTTACATACGTAGAGCTGATATTGTTTCCTGCAAAGTAAATCTCAGGTGTCTTACGCTTGTCCTTCGGAAGCATGTTGTAGAACGAGTGTCCCAACATCTCAATAGCTGCGCGAGCACCTAGGTAAGAACCGCCAATACCAATGACGATAAGAACCTCAGATTGCTGTTGAATGCGAGCTGCTGCTTCCTTCAAACGAGCAAATTCTTCTTTATCATAGTTAAATGGAAGGTCGATCCAACCTAAGAAGTCAGATCCAACTCCCGTCTTATTATGTAGTTGTTCGTGTGCCAAGCGAATTGGCTCCGCGAAGTAATCAAGTTCATGCTGTCCTACGAATCCAAGTGCTTTGCTGTAATCAAAGTGTATGTTGTTCGGCATATCATACACCCTCCTTCAATTTGGTTGACTTTGCCACTTTAACCCATGAAAATGAACATACGTTAAGGATACTGGATTTCGAAATGAAACACAAGGGAACAAGCCCCCTTGTAAGGGTTTACATGATAAAACATATTTATTATTGTTCTTTAATTCGTATTTTTTGAACATGCATTTAAAGTACCCGAAAATAATCGTACATGCAGGAGAAGATGTTCTTACCTGATATAAGTTTGAGTATACGATGACAAGCTATGTTACTATAGATGTAAATTCATATCGAATGCCTAATTACAATGTAGTTTATTTATCGTCATGCTGTACGTTTTCTATATAAGAAAGCTGTCATACAAATACAACGAGGTGACCAATGATGAAAAAGGTAGCTGTACTTGGTATGGGCACAATGGGCGCCCCTATGTCACGCAACTTGCTGGAAAAAGGATTTGAAGTAATCGTCTATAATCGAACGATAGAAAAAACGACCCCACTGGCAGCATTGGGAGCATCTGTAGCCATAACTCCTAGGCAAGCTGCTGCAGAAGCAGACGTTGTAATAAGCATGGTCAGTGATGATACATCTATTACTCATATTTATGATGGTCCAGACGGAATTCTGGCAGGATTGCGTCCTGGCACGTATATTATCGACAGCAGCACCATTTCGCCAACACTCGTAACGCGATTAGCTGCCGATTGCGCTGCAAAATCTTCAGTATTCCTTGACGCACCTGTAACGGGTAGCAAGCCTGCCGCAGAAGCTGGAACCCTGCTGTTTATGGTTGGCGGTGAATCTGCTGATCTAGAGGCAGTTCGTCCTATATTAGAAGCAATGGGCAGTAGAATTGTTCATATGGGCGCAACAGGTAACGGATCGATTACGAAGCTTGCCCATAATGCCATTGTCGGCATTAACAACGCTGCTCTAGCCGAGGGATTCTCTATTGTCGCGAAAACAGGAGTGAATCCAAGTGCCTTTTTGGAAGTTGTGCAAAATGGAAGTGCTGGCAGTAAGGCTGCTGATCTCAAGGGGCAAAAAATCGTAGATGGAAACTTTGACAATCAGTTTTCCTTACAATTAATCCTTAAAGATTTGAAGCTCGCTTCCGTATTAACGGATTCGATTCAAACGCCAACACCAATGCTGGAGGCTGCGAAGAATATGTTCCAAATCGGACATGCTTCCGGTTATGGAGAAGAGGATCTTTCCGCTGTTGTTAAAGTATACGAACAGTGGCTTGGTCATCCGATTAACGATAAGAGGTAAATGGAACCGCGGATATTTCGTGAAAAACCGAATAGGTGGGGGCCCGCCATTATGGCTTGTGCCCCTAACCACCTCAATGAAAGCAAGACCTTTCATTAAAAGCAACTAAATAATCGTAAAAGCTATTTTATTAACTGTTTGAGAACTATCAGTATTATCATATGTACGGGATAAAAGGAGTATTGAATTATTTTATTAATCCTAAACTTCATAAATCTATTTCTAAAAATAAAAATAACTATTATTGAAAATAAAGATAAAAGTTGCATTTTGTCAAATTGATAAGACGAAATACCTTGCAGAATAAACAAAGTTTGAAATAATATAATCCATATAACATTTTTAATTTTATGAAAAATGACTATTGTTGCTATCCCATATATGCCATATTCAAAATTCATCTGTACAGAAACAAAACAAATGAAAGTTATCAATAACATCTTTATTGGGATACTCCATCTTGTCGCGAGTATTTTCAAAACGAACAAGCCAGCTAATAAAGTAAAACATACATTTAAATAATTAACTTGAAAGAGTAACCCATATGGAACTTGAGAAATGATTGCTAACAGCAATATCCTCATGGCATATTTCCTAAAATTATTAGTCCTCGAAAATCCTTTAACTATACCATAGGCGAATAGAGGAAACGCTAATCGCCCAACAATCGCTAATAATATTTCATCAGGAAAGAAAGTTTTCCCCACATGATCAAGTAACATCGCAACATATGCAATTATTTTTATCATAAATTAATACCTTCAGCAACTACTTTGACAAGAGTATCAAAGTGTTGTTTTCATAGTCATACTGGTATTCTGTTGCATAAAAAATGGAGACTTCATCAAGCTCTTTGATCTCAAATAAAAGTTGGTCCTCATTTATCTTACTAAAAGTAATGCAACTTTCTTCATCTAAGTAGAGTGGGAATTTTTCTCCGATTACAATTGTTTTTTCTTTAGTGAATGAATACCACTCGCCCGTATGATCTTCATTTCGATCCTCTATGACTCCATAAATATCGTTTCCTTCAACCCTTATACTCCAAAATAACTCTGCTACTTCATATAATTTTTCTACTTTTTCTTCGTTTAGATCTGCGCAGAAAATAGCTGTTGAATTGGTTTCGAAGTTTTCAGCAACATATAGCATCTTTTCCTGTTTGAACTCTAGAATGTCTACTGTCTCGTGTAGGTCAAATGTTTTGTTTATGACGTCGTGTAGTTGTCGTTTATGGATTATGCTGTCCATAACATCACTCGTTTTAATGACCCTTATACTTTCTTCACCCATATTGTCATAATCTAGCGCGGACTTCTTATACCTTTTCCAACCTTTTCTTCTTTCATGGGAAGAAAACATCCTACCTAATTTAACTACCATATGCTTTCCTTCATTTACAACACAACAGCGTTCATAGTCAAAGAGAGCAATCAAGTCACTATGGGTATCACTTGTCGCGGTATAATAGGATTTCTCGAGAGAATCGATCAGAATGACATGTGAATGAGTATGAACATAACTGTTAGGACCATAATTCGGTAACAGCAACAAACAATACCTATCGCCTAAGTTGAATAATTTGGCACCCCACATATAGCTCATTTTATTAAACGGTTCAGTAAAGTTGATCGAAACGATTAACTCCTCACTTACATCATTCAATGCAAGTTTACTTACTATTATCGAATTTCCAACGAAACTTGCAGTATATAAATAAGACTGATAATCATGATTACTAACTTTATGAATTTCATTCGTAAACACATGGGAGTGAGCTCTTTGAGTGTCTCTATTTATGACGTCTACTGTGGGATAATAAGCACTTGATTCGCCGAGCACATACTCTGGAATAACATAAAATCGATTTATTTTTTGATCAGGAATCGACATCGTTACTTCCTGATCTTTAATCTTAATTATATTTATCATAGTTTCTCCTCTATTTAACTTGAATTATAGGTCCCAATTTAATTAAATTGGGACCTAATCTCTTAAATAATTCTCTTAGTAATTATAGTGGAAGATATGAGCTGCTTGTTTTGTTTTATTCTTCACAGGATGATAATGGTGGTAATACCCATCACTGCCGTCTTGATGGGTGTGACCATGCCCCTTAGGAGGAGTATGTCCTACATAGGGCAACCCTGCTACTTTTGTTCCGTCACCGGCTTTCGTAGCCAAATGAATTGCCTTCGTAAAACTTTTACAAAATACATCTTTACCTTCTTGTACCCTTTTTATAGCTTCTTTTTCACTAATAGCTTCATCAACACCAACATCTACGGCACTATGGAATATCACCGCAGTATAATAATCCGCATCTCCATTACGGATTAAATCAGCCGATTCTTTTGCGGATACATAATCAATTCCATCTTTTTTAAAAATTTTCTTGTTTTTTTGAAGCATTTTAATTACATCATCACCAAGTCTCAGGAAAATCCTAACAATCCCAGCTTGAGCGGTTACCATATCCTCATTATCAGATATTTTGTATTCTTGATTTGTTGTAGTATCTGTAATGATTGCTGTAAAGTTCTCTTCAGAAGCATCTACTACTTTTACATCAAAATATGTAACATTGTCTTCTGTTTGTGCAGAGCTTCTAAAATTTAGAACGAAACTTTCAGTAATAAAATCTTGTTTAAGTACCTCTTTAAGCGTAATTTTCCCATCTGTTCTATCTAGTGTACCATAAAGTTCATCTCCATTATCTCGAACCACCACTTCCATGGCATTTTGGTCATCTCTCAGAACCTGAATCACACCATCTGAATGTTCACCTTGTGCAAAGACATTAGTTCCAAAGATAGTCATAAGCATACACATAGTAAGAACAAAAGCTATAGGCGATTTAATTTTCTGTAGAAAATATTTCATGAAATGTTCAACTCCATTAATATGATTTTATAAATCTAATAAATCCCTCACCGTAAATGTTATCTCTACCTACATTACCTAAGTCAAAAGAATACTTTTTTAATGCTTTGTCTAATTCTTTCTTAATATCTTTTTGCGGAATGCCTGCTTTTTTGAAGGTTTGTAGAGTTAAAGCTATAAAACCGGTGATGTGAGGTGCAGCAACAGAGTTACCACTGTAATACTGATAGCTCCCATTTAAGGAAGTAGAAATAATGCTTACTCCGGGTGCGCTATAATCAATTTTACCTATTGGTGCTAATTCACTAATTTGAAATTTCTCGTTAACTGATGTAACTGAAAATACATTTGGATAGGAAGCAGGATATCCTACGGGGCCTTTTGAAGAATTGTTAGCAGCTGCAACAACAATAATACCCTCATTAATTGCCTTATCAATGGCCTTTTTGAGTTGTGGTTTATTAAGATTAATAGCGAAGCTCATATTAATGATGTCTATATCATTAGTAATACACCAGTCTATTCCCTTAACGATGTCATCAATATTCCCCTCATTAAATTTATCTAGCACTTTAACAGGGTATAATTCTACATCTGGTGCAATGCCAACTACACCTATATTGTTATTTTTCGCCACTATTACACCTGCAACAAGTGTCCCATGACCTGTTTCATCCTGAATGGGTTCGCTTGGTTCAATAGCGTTATAACCTTTTTTCATACCTAATAAGTCAGGATGATTATAATCAACACCACTGTCCATAACAGCAACTTTGATACCTGACCCAGTTATACCTTGGGACCACATTAAAGGGACTCCCATTTCTTGTATTGCCCATTGAGTTGTTTGGCTATTAGAAAGAACTTGTAGATCAATTTTTTCAGATGCTCGATCGCGGAATAATAAGTGAAGACACACAATTGATAAAACTATGATTAGTAGACTGAAGAGTAAGTAAATGAATCTCCTTATAAACATTTTAATAATCATACCCTTATATAAATCTTCCCCCTTACTTAAATGGTGATTACTGTAAATGCTCGTAACGTTTATCAATATATATTAGAATGTTCATATGTTCAATGAATAAAATATTGCTTTTCTTACAAACGAGCATAAAAAAGATATTATTATCCAATTCTATCGATTAACCATATTCAAACTTTTCGATAGCAAAAAATCGCCTCTCTATTATTAAGAAAAAAAGCGAGTTTTAAAACCAAATTATCCGGCAATAATCCCAACAAAAAAAGATGAGAAAAGTGTATAAACGTAAGCGATGCATTTCTGCGATATAAAAACAAACAACGGTAACACAATGCACGGAATGAAGCCCACGAAATACTAACACTTACGAAAAAACAGCCTGCTCGGAAGTATCCGAACAAGCTGTTTCTTTGTTGCTGTTATTTTACAATGTAGGAGCAGCAGTAATCGGTCACCACATGTACGACCAGTTTAAAGCTTGCATGAGCTGGCACAGTGAATGCCCCCGTACCATCGATGTGGATCCATTCGTCACTACCTGGCAGAAGTACGTCGAGTCGTCCTGATGTTATTTCCATTAGTTCCTCTACGTCAGTGCCGAATTCATACTCACCAGGCATCATAATGCCAAGCGTCTTCTTCGTTCCGTCACCAAACAGTACCGTACGGCTTGTAACTTTACCGTCAAAGTAAATGTTAGCCGCCTTCACAACGGTAACTTGCTCGAATTGAACCACTGATTGCAAATTTGACTGCAATTGTTGCGAATGTTCGTCTGACTGAGCTATCCGCTGTGCTTGCATTTGTGCTTCTACTGATGCATTCGTGTTTGACATCGAATACCACTCCCCCATATGCCATTTTTTAGAAGTGATTCAACAAGTCAGCTTTTGATCATGAAGTGGCACAGGAAGTAAATCAGCATCGAATCTTACAACTTTCTCGGTGCTGAAAAGCTGACTATCTGAATTTCCATTTAGAAATCAATCAAAAAATGAAACTTACAGCAATCCTTTAACGCGGCTTACTACGTTCTCAACTGTAAAGCCATATTCGCTCATTACGCGGTCGCCAGGTGCAGAAGCGCCGAATGTAGAAATAGCAAGGATGCTTCCTTTGTCTCCTACATAGCGATCCCAACCGAATGGATGACCCATTTCAACTGCAAGACGCGCTTTAACTTCTGGAAGCAATACGGAATCTTTGTATTCCTGAGATTGCTTGTCGAATAGATCCCAGCTCGGCATACTGATAACGCGAACTTGGATACCCTCTTCTGCCAATGCCGCTTGTGCACGAACAGCTAGCTGTACTTCAGAACCAGTTGCAAGAATTTGCGCTTGTGGTTTGCCGTCTTTTGCATCAGACACTACATAAGCACCACGCTTGATACCTTCACGAGCATTTTCAACGGAACCTTCCAAGATCGGCAAGTTTTGACGAGTAAGCACAAGTGCTACTGGATTCGCTTTGTTCTCAACCGCATATGCCCATGCCGCAGAAGTTTCGTTAGCATCAGCTGGACGAATCACTGTCAAGTTCGGAATAACGCGGATAGAAGCCAATTGCTCGATCGGCTCATGCGTAGGACCGTCTTCACCAACAGCGATACTGTCATGCGTCAATACATAAGTTACAGGCAAGTTCATCAATGCAGAGAGACGAACTGCTGGACGCAAGTAATCTGTAAATACGAAGAACGTACCACCGAATACTTTAACGCCGCCATGCAATTGCATACCGTTCATAGCTGCAGCCATTGCGAATTCACGAACACCGAAGTAGATGTTGCGGCCATCGTATTGGCTTGCATGGAATACAGGAAGACCTTTCAAATGCGTCATCGTAGAGCTTTCCAAGTCAGCAGAACCGCCTGTTAGGTAAGGTACGTTTGGAGCAAGGCCGTTTAATGCATTACCAGAAGCAACACGAGTAGAAACTGCGCTGTCGCCTACTTGGTATTTCGGAAGATTAGCATCCCAGTCAGCTGGAAGCTCGCCAGCAGCAGCAATCTTGAATTGCTTAGCAAGCTCCGGATGAGCTTTCTCATAGCTGTCAACAAGTGCATCCCACTCGTTGTTCGCAACGATACCAGGTTGCTTAATTGCTTCGTTAAAGTGAGCATAGATTTCTTCAGGAACGAAGAATGGCTCATGCTCCCATTGGTAGTACTCTTTCGTCAATTGTGCTTCGTCAGCACCAAGCGGAGAACCGTGCGTACCGCCATGGCCGCCTTTACCTTGCTTGTTCGGACTTCCGTATCCGATTACGGTCTTCACTTCGATAAGTGTTGGCTTGCTTGTCTCAGCCTTAGCTGCTTGAACCGCTGCTTCGATAGCAGCAAAGTCGTTGCCGTCTTCAACAAGAAGTGTTTGCCAGCCGTAAGCGTCAAAGCGTTGACGTACGTTCTCACTGAAGGACAAGTTCAACTCGCCATCAAGGGAGATATCGTTTGAATCATATAGAACAACCAATTTGCCAAGCTTCATATGACCTGCCATGGAAGCTGCTTCATGAGAAATACCTTCCATCAAGTCGCCATCGCCGCAAATTGCATAAGTATGATGATCAATTACATTGAAACTTTCACGGTTATAAGTAGCACCCATTTGTGCTTCAGCCATAGCCATACCAACTGCCATCGCGATACCTTGACCCAATGGACCTGTTGTAGCATCTACACCAGCAGTATGTCCGAATTCTGGGTGGCCAGGAGTCTTGCTTCCCCATTGACGGAAGTTCTTAATATCGTCGATAGATAGGTCATAGCCGCTCAAGTGAAGCAAGCTGTATAACAGCATCGAGCCGTGTCCTGCGGACAAGACAAAACGGTCACGGTTAATCCAAGTTGGGTTAGCCGGGTTGTGTGTCATCGCCTTCGCGAATAGATGGTACCCCATTGGAGCCGCACCCATTGGCATACCTGGGTGTCCGGATTTAGCTTTCTCAATTGCGTCAATTGCCAGCGTACGAATCGCTGCAACAGAGCGTGCATCAAGGTTAGATTGCGCTGCTGTCATTATTGATTTCCTCCTTCTATGTCTACAAGATTCCAGCAATATAGGGGACTCGTATACACGATGACCCATAACATTTTGCATTATTGTACCATTAGTTGATTCGCTTTTCCACTTCAAAGTGTTAATAAATATGTCGTTTTGACAAATTCACTTTGATAAAGTCAATTATACCTTATTACATTTGATTTGGCTACTCGTTTATCGTTTTCTGGGGCGACCTCTAATATACGAACATTTTTACGCACACTGAGAAATAAAAAGGCTGCTCACGATGTGAAAGCAGCCTTAGAGTAATATTGCCTTTTCACAAACATGGACACCATGGGTGGCATGGGCGGCATGATGTAACTTCTAATACAGATGCGTGCATTTTCCTATTTCAACATATCCAATGATTTGAGAATCTCTTGAACCAGCTTCTCCTGCTCTCCAAGGAATGCTTTGAAGTCTGCTGAATTTTTATAGCCATTTTCCCAACCGTTCGCTTCGAGCTCTTTTTTCCATTCTTCCGTTTCAGAAAGCTGTTTAATCTTTTCTTCCCAATACTTCACGTGGTTCACATCCATATCTTTTTGACCAAACAACCCTCGCCAAATAACGAACTCTGCATCAATACCTTGCTCCTTATAAGTAGGAATGTCTTTAAACTCGCCAGGCAAGCGCTCAGGAGCAGAGATGCCAAGCACTCTTACTTGTCCAGCTTCAATATATTCGCTCAATCCAGAAATATCAGAAGCAAGTACGTTCGCAGTACCACCGAGCAGCGCAGTCAGCGCCTCTCCACCACCGTCATACGAAATAAACTTAATTGTCTTCGGATCGACACCCGCTTTATAGGCAGGGAGCATCGCAATCAAATGATCTTGAGACCCTGGCGCAGAGCCGCCAGCCAAAATAACGGAATCAGGATTAGATTTTAAGTCGGCTATTAAAGAAGGCAAATCCTTATACTTCGAATCTACCGGAACCGCAATGGCCCCATAGTCTTTCGTGAGTTGGGCGAGTGGTGTTAAATCTTTATGGGAATACGGGCTTGTGCCCTCTCTTTTATAATGATTGATGATGATGGGAGCAGAAGGCAGGAACAACTTGTACGGGTCATTCTTGTCCTTTGTTATGTAATCAGCGAGGCCGACTGCTTGTCCTCCTCCAGGTCTATTTTCTACGAGAATAGCTTGTTCTACCAATTTCGTGTTTGCCAAGGATTTGGATAATGCGCGAGCCGTCAAATCCAATCCCCCTCCAGCACCTGAAGGAGCTACAATTGTAAAGGGCTTATCAGGATATTTCGCAGTTGAAGAGCTTGATCCACTAGAAGAGCAGGCAGCAGTAGTTAACATGACAACAGTGACCATCAAGGAAACCCACCAAAAACGCTTGTTTCGATTCATTTTCATTCATCCTCCTCAATTTAAGTGCATGCTTCACTTCTTTGATAGCGCTTTCATAAGTTTGGATTGATGATAGCACATTTGAAAATAATTCCAAGTATTTTGTTCATTTTGAACATAAGTGTTTTAAAAATAATATATTTCTTTTTGTTCACGATTCATTTCAAGCCTTGGACGATCTTGAGAGTGCTATAATCTTGCTATATACAAAAAATCACATTCATCAGACAAGGTGTGTTGCAGATGGCTCTTCTCATACGTATTTACGCCATTATATTTGGAATGGAAACAATGCTGTACATGACTCGTCCTGTCATCTCCCTACTCGGCACCCAGCTTGGGGCTAGCACATTCGATATCGGAATGCTGACCGCTTCGTATGCTTTTTTGCCCGTTATATTTGCTATTTACCTTGGTAAAATGACAGATCGCATCGGGGATAAAATCCCTAATATAGCGGGTGTCATAGGAATGATGGTCGGCTTGTCTTTACCTTATGTTTGGCCTTCATTGACTGCTCTATATATTTCACAAATGATTATTGGCATTGCGCGAATTATGGTGACCATTTCGCTTCAAAATATGGTCGGGCGGATTGCCTCCCCCGCACAACGCGATCAATACTACGGTTGGTTCAGCATGTCTGTAGCCTTAGGCGGTGTGTTCGGTCCTGTACTTGGAGGGTATATAGCCCACAATACTTCTTATGTACATACTTTCTTTATCTCCGTGCTAGTCGGCATCATCCCATTCCTACTATGTTGGTTTATACCTACTCAAATGGGAGAGCGCTCATTGCCATCTTTAAATCACGCCAAGACAAATCGTCCAGATACAAGCACAGGCGGATCTTTTAGTTTACTTCGAAGCTCAACATTACGCAAAGCTCTATTGTCGAGCGCTCTAGTTTTATATTCTCGAGATATCTTTGTCGCCTACTTCCCTCTTCTGGGAGCGGAATGGGGGATGTCTGACATTGGGATCGGATGGATCATCGCCATTCAAAGTATGGCAATGGTAGCCGTTCGCCTGTTCCTATCTCCATTAACAAAAAGATACAGCAGAGAGGTTGTTCTCATTGGCTCCATCCTTACTGCTGGCATAGCATTTATGCTCGTCCCACTTACGAGCCCATTTATTTTAATGGCAATCATAAGTGCAGCAATGGGTCTGGGACTTGGCTGCGGGCAGCCGTTATCGATGACTACTATATTTAATGCGTCTCCACCTGATCGTACAGGTGAAGTTCTTGGATTACGCTTAATGTCCAATCGTTTATCACAGATGATCGCCCCCTTATTTTTCGGCTTTATTGGGGCATCCGCTGGCATCGCTTCTGTATTTTATTTAAGCGGTATCTTTCTTATCGGGGGAGCACTCGTTACTCGCACACCTTCTCCTAAAATTGAGAGGGCAGATCAAGGTAGAGGAATATAATCCCTTGTTCGGAGTTCCGAGCAAGATTGAATGAAATGAAAACAAGTCCAGCACCTACAAAATAGGGCTGGACTTGTTTATATGTGTAAAGTCGTTTTCTGTGCTGAATGTCCGTTTTATTCAAAGAGGAAGCATATTTTGTCGTTCTGCTTTAGGTCTGCAATCTTTGCATAGGCCAACGATAGTACTATTTTCTCTTGCATAAAAAATCAACTTTTGGGATGGAGTTTTACAAAAGGAACATTTTTGTCCTGTCTGTTGCAATGGCTTAGCCTTCGTGCGTTGCGTAATTGAAATGACGTTTGTCCGAGAACGCGCTCTCCGCTTCATGACCATTATACCGTACACGACAGCTGCGACGGCACATACAATAACAAAAAACCATAAAACTGACAAGCAATCTCCCCCTTCCCTATTTAGCCAAATAAAGAGCCGGACGATCTTATAAACTGTTCGCCCGGCCCCGTATTTAAAACTAATTCTTACTTGCTGCTAGTTGAAGACAACGGTCTTGTTCTGATGAACGAGAACACGATCCTCAGCATGCCATTGAACGGCACGCGCTAATACGACGCGCTCAATCGTACGGCCAATTCGCTTCAATTCACTTACATCCGCACTGTGTGTAACACGGCCAACGTCTTGCTCGATGATCGGACCGCCGTCCAATTCCTCTGTAACGAAGTGAGCCGTTGCTCCGATCAGTTTCACCCCGCGGGTGTAAGCTTGATGGTACGGCTTACCGCCAACGAACGCTGGAAGGAACGAATGATGGATATTAATAATTTGGTTCCTATATACCTCAATAAATCGAGGAGAAATAATTTGCATATAGCGTGCCAAAATAATGACATCTGCTTTTCCTTCTACAAGCTCAATCTGGCGACGCTCCGCTTCTGCTTTCGTATCAGGCGTAACTGGAATGTGGTGATATGGAATGCCAAACGACTCAACGTAATCGCGCATGTCATTATGGTTACTAATAACCATCACAATCTCAGCATCCAAATCCCCTGCCTGCCACTGCCATAGCAATTCAACAAGACAATGATCTTCCTTAGAAACAAAGATAGCAAGACGTTTTTTATCACATACTCGCGTAATGCGCCATTGCATTTCGAACGATTCCGCAATCGTTGAAAAGTCCTTCTTCAACTGTGCAAGACGCTCCCCAAGCTCAGTCATATCAAATTCGATGCGCATAAAGAACATACCGCCATCTGGGTCCATCGTATATTGATCTGATTGAACAATGTTTGCATCATGCTCGAACAAAAACTTAGAAACCGCTGCTACAATTCCCGCCCGGTCAGGACAAGAGATAAGCATTCTGCCGCGATTCATACGCTCTTTGTCTGCCTCCAGACGAGCTTGCGTCATTGTATGTTGATGTATCATGTATTTCTCCCCCACTGGATCTTCTTATTTAGAAATGACTTTGTCCCCAGCAAACCAAACACTCAAACGTTGATTCACTTCTTCTTCCGACAGTTCAGGGAATAATCCAGCTGCTATAATTGTGTCATATAGACGCTCCATCGGCTCACGCGGGTCAGCTTTGCGCGCCTTTGCATCGGACTTAATTACATCCCAAGTATCCAAAACGAAGCCACGACGATCGAGGCCTTCCTTGTTCATCAAGCTGTCGATACGCTCTACATCTTCGATGATCGATGCACCAAAGCGCTCCAATACATTGCCGCGCAGAAGCGCGATCTCAGCTTCATACATCGGGCGTTGTTTCTTTGGATCTTTACCAATCCATGGCGTCTCCAAAATAAATGGACGTCCTTGCAGCGCTTCATGATGAACGATGCGATGGATGCCTTCAAACCCAATCCATCCTGCTCCAACTGGTGCGTGACGGTCTTTGCGGGCTCCTGTTGGATTTTTGCTGTCATTCAAGTGTACAACTGCAATTCTTTCCAAGCCGACAAGGCGATCAAACTCAGCTAATACACCGTCCAGATCATTAACGAGGTCATACCCTGCATCATGTACGTGGCAAGTATCTAAACAAACGGTCAAACGATTGTTCAATTGCACTCTGTCGATAATGGTAGCAAGCTCCTCAAAGCTGCGGCCCATTTCTGTACCTTTGCCCGCCATCGTCTCCAATGCAATATTTACATCCGTATCCTGTGTGTTATTCAATACTTCATTAAGTCCTTCCGCAATGCGGGCAAGACCGTATTCTGCGTCCTTATCCGTATATGCACCAGGGTGAAGAACGATTTGCTTCACTCCAATTTGATGAGTACGACGAATTTCTTCTTGCAGGAAGTTCACAGCCAACTCGAACGTGTCAGGCTTGTACGAACCAAGATTAATAATATACGGAGCATGAACGACGATTTCTTCGACGCCGATTTTCTCCATAAGCTGCTTGCCTTCTTCAATATATAGTGACTCGATAGGTTTGCGTCTTGTATTCTGAGGTGCACCTGTGTATATCATGAACGAGCTGGAGCCGTATGAAGCAGCTTCCTTTGTCGCTGTAAGCAATCCTTTATCCGAGAATGATACGTGAGAGCCAATTTTCAGCATAATACAACTCCTTTATCAACTAATTGTACCTATTTTACAGGTTATATCGAAATAAATCTAGGAATGCGGTATAATTCGAAGAGTCATATGTAAATTCAGGAAATTCACAAGAGGTGAGCCTAATGCACATCATGTATTCTTTATTTCCTTTAGCAGCAACTCGGCCTAGTGACGGGTTTCTCAACACGATCACATTATGGACGTTTATTCTAGTCGGTCTCATGGCCATTGGCGGCTACTTTATGTTTCGCAAATTTCTTAAAGTTCTCCCCATGCGCGATGGCAAGTCGAAGCTCGATTGGCAGAATTATTGGGTAGAACGCAGTCGTCCATTATGGACAGAAGAGTCCAAAGCACTATTGAATCTATTTGTTGAACCTGTACCCAACGCATTTCGAGACATAGCCAAGCATACAATTGCCGCAAAAATTGGCCAGCTTGCGGTGGAAAGCGGTGCAGCACAGGTGACACACAATCATTGTGTAGAAGGCTACATCAAGGCTACCCCTAAACGGGATTACAAATACCTAGTTAAGAACTTGAGGCAACATAATATTGATTACAGTGCTTATGAGCATTTACTGCAACAATAATTTTATCAAGTAGATATGCGCTTATTAGCATATCTACTTTTTTGTTGTGATAGACTGTAACAAATACTAGAATTTGGTGCAACGTTTTCGGAATTGGTTATGAAGCTAATATCATAATCGTTAGGGAGTTGGTGTCAGTTGAAAATGTTACTTAGCGGCGGTACAGGTTTAATTGGGACGAAGTTAGCGGAAAAATGGCTGCACGAAGGACATGAAGTCATCATACTAACCCGCTCTATGCCAGCCGTTGACAACTCATCTCGTACACGCCAACCATTTTATCTCACATGGTCTCAGCTAGCTCAAATGCCAGCAATTGCAGACGATGTAGACGTTGTTGTCAATTTGGCAGGCGAAACGATTAACCAGCGATGGAATGAAAATGCAAAAGAACGAATACGTAAATCTCGTCTCGAGCCTACAAGACAAATATCGGACTGGGCCGCTAAGCGCCATCGAACACTGCCTCTATTGATTTCCGCTTCTGGCTCATCCGTATACGGCAGCTCTAAAAGCGATAGGTTTGACGAGATGTCCCCTCCAGCAGGACAGGATTTCTTATCCGATGTCGTTCGACAATGGGAAGCAGCAGCCGATCAAGTACCCGCACAACGCACAGTGAAACTTCGTATCGCTCCTGTACTTTCCTCAGAAGGAGGAGCCTTACAGAAAATATTGCTGCCATATCGATTCGGCGTCGGTGGGCGGTTAGGCAGCGGACAACAACCTTTCTCTTGGATTCATATTGATGATATCATTCGTTTAATCGACTATATCGCTCATGACAAATCTATATGCGGCGTGATAAACGCCAGCGCTCCCGAATCTGTAACAAATGAAGAATTCGGCCGTAAGATTAGCAGCATCTATCAAAAGCCTCATTGGCTTCCTATGCCTGCAGCCGCATTGAAGTTAATGCTTGGCGAAATGTCCATTCTAGTGTTGGAAGGGCAACATGTATTCCCTATGAAAGCGCTCCAGCACGGATTCAAATTCCGATATCCAACTGTGGAAAAAGCGCTTCTTGCCTTGAAAGAAAAATAGGATGGCTTCGCCCCCCCTAAATCTCAATCCATATTCAAACATCATTTAACATAACAAAGAAGCCCTGCACAGTAATTAGCTAACACGCAGGGCTTCACAAAACTGATTCTTCAACGAACGTGCAATACTCTGGGTGTACGTACTTTTTTCATACTTACCCGATACACATAATCAATAATTCGAATACGATCCCCTTCTTGGAGCGGATACTTTTTATATGGAATCAGCATATCATTTTGCAGTTCAGTTCCATTTTTAGAACCTAAATCTTGAATGACATACTGATCGTCTTGCTTATTTAATTCACAGTGCATCTTTGAAATACCCATTAAAGATAATGCAAGATGAACTCCTTGTGCTCCGCGTCCAATTATGAATGGCCACTCTGTAATCGTAATTGTCTCTTCAATGGTTTGCTCGTCGGAAGCAAGACGTTCAAGTGCAAATATGATTGGTGCATTAGCGGCCAGTTCCCCAGCAGAGGAATCAAGCAACGTCGTTGCATCAAATTGGCCGCCACTCATCAAGGTCGTATGTTCTGAAATATCATCATAATGAGATGAGAGCGAGACTGGCTCCTGTGAGCGAATTGGCCGTACAACTGTTGCTGAAATGGGGCCGCTTTGTATTTTTTCATTAGTGGGCGTTGTGGAAGACAACACGGTTGACGGCAACTCTACCGATGCAAAATCAGGAAGCATACCTGTCGCAGGTGTGACAGTCCACCTTTTCTTTACGCTCTTAGCTTTGTCACGATTATTGGCACTTCGGAACCAATTCACCATTCCTAAGAACCAGCCTTTCCACCATGCGAATCCCATAAATAAAGCTACTGCTGTAGCAGAGGAACTTAAAAAAATACCAATGGAATCACGACTCTCCATATAACCAAATTTCCAACCAAGCACAGAAATCATTATTGCAATACCCGATCCAATGATGGGCGACTGTGTTTCTAGCGGTTGAAGCTCACCGCTATCATCTTCAGTATCAGGTTCCGGCCATGCAAGCTGATTCCGATACTGCAGCTCAGCAGAATCTAACTGATCGGATGAATTTATGTCTGCATCCAGCTTGTAGTCATTCATTGCATGCGTGGTAGTCGTTTGATTAGGCGTGTATCTATCATTCCTAACATGCGAATCTCTAGATGCAGTAGATAAAGCGTCTCTATCAGTCATATGATTAAACTGCGAACGCCCCGATATAGTTCCCTCAGAAACAGCCGTACCACTATGCCATGTACTCGAATCAACCAATGGTTTAGATATAGCCACCTGGACGAATTGACGTACTTGAGTAATGGAATAACTACCGTCGTGCAACATACGAACCATCTGATGAAAGGTATCCCCTTGCCAAGTTGACACACTGCCTGATAGTTGGATGGCAAGGCGGCATATACTTTCCATCATACTGTTCTCATGCAATGGCGCTTGTATTGGAATATAAGGCACATGCAGAACGCCCTGTGCAATGCCCCCTTCTATGAAGATAAATTGTTCATGAAGCAGCAATTGATTCGGATGCAGCATGTATGATCGACAGTCTTCAACCATTCGCATCAACTGTAGTAGCCACTCATACAGCTGCATTTCTGTTAACTTCTCACTACGAAATAACTGTTGGAGCATTTTTTTACCGCTAATATCGAAATAGAGTTCTACATTAAAATCGATTTCTCGCACATCAAGGGTAAGCATCTGTGGAATAGGGTGCCGCTGCATCATCTTAATGGCATGCATATCCAACTCATCTGACCGTATCGCTGGGTCTCGAATAACTTTCATCATTACTTTACCGTCATGAACAAAATCCGCCTTATACCCGTACACAGTTGAACTCCTTTCTCGCTCTCAACTTGCTCCTCAAACACCATATCGACTGTTACACAGTATAAAAAGGAAATGAATATACCGTTACAGCTGCTGGAGCGACCGCGATCATAAATGGAAATGTAGCTGGTTGACGAATTACATCCTTAATCGGCTCAATAGATTTTAATCCAATGAGCTGAAAACAAGAGCGCAACAACCTTTTGCCTAATGTTCGATATTGATATAACAAAATAACTAGTGCAATTATCCCTCCATATAGGATTGAGAGCATAAAGGTATCCCAGATGAACCCCCCTCCCATCCATGCACCCAATGCAGCAAAAAATTTCACGTCGCCTGCCCCTACTGTCCGTATCACATATAATAAAAACAAAGGAAAAAAGCCAATCAATATACCCTTAAACACAAATAATAATCCATCCATTCCGGTCATAATCGAGTGAAACAGCAGAGCACTAACAACAGCGGTTACAGTAAGATAATTCGGTATGATTCGCTTCCGCACATCCGTGACACACGCAAAAACAACTAACAGAGCCCCTATCATATCAGCACCATTCAAATGTCCCTCACCTCACTTTACTTTTTTCTCGACATCGAACATCATCGTACTAGAACGCCCATCAGCAGTTCGAACTTCCAGCTTCCATGTTCCTGGCTTGGTATTCCCTGATATATGCCAAGTCCAATTAATATTTCCGTTGGCATCAGCTTCGGCCCAACCGACATGCTTAGCCTCGCTTGTTCCGCTCTTCCAATAGACGATAAGCTCTACCCGCTCATTCGGCTCAACTTTGGCATCCAGGCTTGCTTTCCCTCCTGGGTGAAGCGGCTGCGGAGATAACGTTCCCAATTGAGGTGGTGGTTTATCTTGTGCTGATCCATCCTGTCCGTTAGTTAAGTTGGGAGGAGGACCATCCCCAATCCATACTCGCTCAGACGCTCGCGCAGTTAACGTCACTTTCTGCATCGTGAAAGGTACCCTCATCGGCAAATCATATTCGATTTGCAGTGAAATAAAGGGAGACTGTTTGCTCTTGATGTCGGGGAGCTTCAAATGCGTTACTCGTATTCGGTCAGCGACCAGTACATTTTGAATGCCGTATCTCGCCAAGAGCGGTTGAAACATCGCCTGCCCAGCAGATGCTTGTATTTGTTCGCCTAGATTATGAACCTGACTGCCAACCCACTCCTTACCGGAGCTTATCCAACTAGATACAGGCTCAGGCAGCGATGCTCCAAATGTATTTACAAATTCAGTGATGAGAAGCTGAGCATTAGCGATTGGAGGCTTGGACATGACTCTCCCGATTGGCCCCATCTCCCATACAGGCGGAATCGCTTCCGCTGCTAAAGCCACTGGATACATATGTGTCGCTACTTGCTTTACACTATTCGTTGCTGCAGACTGTAAAGCCGTGGAAATGACAGCGGCCTGTATCATATAAATAAAGAAAAGAAATAACAGCAATACCATAGGCAGCAGCAACGCCGCTTCAACAATAATGCTTCCATTCTCATTAGCACGAGATAATAGACGTCGTTTCGGGTAAAGGGACCGTACCTGCAGTCGATGACTAATAAGAAAATACAGATGTTTTACTACTCTCGTACTTTCCATTAACAACCTGCCCTCCTAACATCCCGCTATGCCCCAGAAGCTTCATCAGCCCTGGCAAAAACCATAGTTTCATCCTCGTCCTCAATTGAGTCTCTGCATAAGTTCCGCTTGTTGTAGGATCTGTACCTGTGTTGTAGTGAATAAGCCCCAACATACGCAGCATCATATCTTCCCGATCCCCATGAGCCATCATAAAGATCCGTAAATGGTCCGAATAAGTAAGCTTTATATTCGGTGTATATTTAGACAAGGGGATTTGGTTTACAGTTACTAACAATTGCATGTCTATAATGGTTTGTGTAATCCCATACAATATTGCTGCAGCAGTAATGAGCAGCGGATGAACGAGATGTCTATTTTCCACAAACCCCTCCATTGTTCGAATAGCTAATCGAGTAGCAAATATTTCACCATAGGCAGCTGCAATATTGCTAAAATGATGATCAAAACCATATAAAATATATTCCAGCTCTTGATTGTGAACGCCTAACGATTCGACAACGCTATTCGGTATATTCACTCCTGAAGTCATAATGGACTGAAGCTTGGTAGGATCATAGGAAGTAAAATACAAAAACGAATATTCATTGCGATACATTCGATCTCTACCACTTACTAAAATATCTCCCATTCCATTAAACAACGTCGTCATAAAATTCATAGATTCTGAACTCGCCTCACTAGCATCCTTACTATGTTTAGGAATACCAGCTTGCTTCGTTGCCTCAGACGCATTGAATTGGCGTATGGCTTCAACTTTCTTTCGAACATCAGTAAAACCTTCCTTGTTCGCTTCAATCTGATTACCCAAGTTGGTCAAACTGGACAATAATGCGGCTGCCTCCATCATCTTCTGATCCGCCACTTTTTTGGTACGAGCAATTTCACTGTCTTTCGCTTTAAGCTCTGCCAACTCAGCTGCACGTTTATCAACCAAATTAGACAGGGCCACGTAGTCTTTATCGTATTGCTTCCATTGCTGGGCCATATTGAACACCGATTGAGCTAGAGGAAGTTTAGTGCCCCCCCCTCCTAATGACTGTCCAACTAAGGAAGAGTAGCCTTTAATGCGATCATCCAAATTACTAACTAGCGTCTTTTGTTGAATTAGTTCACGGTCATATTCAATAAAGAACTGATCTCTCATTACAAGTTGATCCGCAGACTGTCTTATTTGATTAAGCACGTCTGCCTGAGAAGTAGTACTTCCCGGTTGAGTAGGAACATTCGCACCACCAACTTGACTATAGCCGGGAGGGGGTGAATTAAGACGAGCTTGAAGTACGATTGTGCTCATCTGACTATTAATCGATCTTGCTTCCTCCAGATTCGTAATGGAGCGATTAACAAAGGTCTGATGCCTATTCTTCATGTACTCTGACATTTGCTTTAGTTCAAGTGTGGTTGATTTTGCATCATTTTCATAATCTTTGATTTCACTCTGATACTGTTTTTCCTTTTCTATAACATCTCTATCTAATCTATATTTTTCAACATAATCGTTATACTGCATTGCAATATCTGCCGCTGTATTTATAGTTCCAATTGGATTATCAAAGATATGCTGGGGATTATAGAACGCTTGAATCCCGTCAATAATTTTTGTATCTAGTTGCGCATCCGAAAACGCAACACGGGCGGCTTTTTGATCTCGAATGACTTTATCCAATAAATGATTACGTTTGGTGTACATTTTCTCTAATTTTTGCATTAGATCCATTACTTGCGAAGCTTCACCCATAGCATTCGCCATCGGCTTCATTCTCCCGAATATTTCATATCCGAGCTGAACAGGAGCTTTATATTTCATGTCTTCCATAATTTGGTGCTCAAACTCTTCCAAATGCCCAAGTGGACGAGTCACCCCCGTAGAATGACCGTCCACTTCGAGCTGTACCCATGAAAAAGAATTCTGAGATTGCTTAGGTACATGTTGACGAAGAACTTCCTCCACGATTAACGCAGGTTCTGTCTCACCGTACGCAAACAATCCATAGCGCTGCTGCAAAACAGGATCAAAAGCCGACATAACTGAGCGAGCTGCGGATTGAGCAATTACTTCCGAACGCCATTCCATTGCTGCAATTCGTGCATAGTCTATGAATACCGTCATGACCGTGAATATGACCATAACGATAAATATTAAAAAAATAGACACTGCTCCCTTCTGGCGCTTCCAGAACCGTCTTCCTAGTATGCAGAATTTGCGTACTTGTTTCGCCAAGTGTGTACCGTTCATTAACACTGCCCCCTACTTATCCGTTCAACAAAAAGAACCCCGATCAAGAATCAAGAATGCTATCACACTTACAATTAAAAATATGTCCCTTCTATGGTGCAGCAGCTCTCTGCACTAGAGAACCTGCCTCTCTTGGAGTTGCCCCAAGCGTTCCACTCATTTCCGTAAGTTTAACGTGCATATATCTTACAAACTGCACGGTGCGAATAAACTCTGCTGGTTCAACAACAGCTGTTACTGCTGTTCCATCAACATCAATACTTGTTCCCGACAAACGTTCTAGTACGTTATCTTTAATCGGCTCTTGCAAGTAAGTTGTTACGGTACGTTCTAATAAGCTATTTCCATATTCCATGCTGCCTTTGTAGGAACTAGGAATATGCCCAGCACTTAGTCCCAACTTCTTCTCAGGCAAACTGCCAGAAGATCCAGTACTAGGTAGTACAATGGAGAAGGCGCTATTCGCGCCGCCTCCTTGAAATACACGGTCTATTAACTTGTCGTCGAACGCTCGCCAATATAATGTATCGTAGGTATGCTGTGGAAACGTACCTGTTATTGGATGCTTGTTACTATTACTCCATATAACTCCCGCACGCTCTGAACTGAGCACGGCGCCATGTGCAGTAATGACCTTTAGATAAATCATAATTCCTAGAAATAACATGATTAGCGTGCACAATAGTATGATAGGAAAGACAATCGAAGCCTCTATCATAATAGCCGCCCCATCTTCGCGTGATAGCCAACGCCATTTCCTAAGTGCCTTCATCCCATCAAGATCCCATCAATTTTGTCGTCTTGTCCTCAGCTCCCCCAATAATCGTCTCAATAAAGTCAGAAATCTGATTTCTAAATATCATTGCCAAAAAGACAACAACTGCAATAATAACGACTAACTCTACCATTCCTAATCCGTCTTCCTCTTTCCAGAAACGTTTCCATTGTGATTTCATTGCTTGCAACATATCAATCTCTCCTTTTCGTTTTCAAGTGGTAAGATAGATAGCCAGTTAACCCATCATCATAAGTGCAGGTCCACCAACAACAGCTAGCACAACGAGGAACATTAGCATCATTGGAAAAATAAGCTTCGTCGATGCTTCTTCTCCTCTTTTGCGCGCAACAGACTTACGTTTGTCCCACAACTGTCTCCCCAAATCCTCCATCGCTAATACGAATGATGAACCTCCTCGCTTCTGGTTCATCAATATCGTCGTAGTAAACATAGCGGCCTCCTGAACCGCACAACGCTTTGAAAATTGCTCTAATGCCTGTGCGAATGAATATCCGTTCTGTACATCCTTCAACATGCGATTCAATTCCATGTACAGCGGATGATTCAAGTGCTCACCCTTACGCTGCACACATATAGCAAGTGCCTTTTGAACCGTTTCGCCTGCTTGAACGAGCAAGCTCAATTTGCTAAGCAACTCAGGCAACTCCATCTGAATGTCTTGTTGTTTTTGTACAGACTTGTTTATAAGTTCTTTCGACTTCACCAATGGAAGAATTAGAGCTAACATCAATGCTCCTACGAAATTAACGGCACTGCCATCGGTTATTGCAGGCAAGAGTAAGGCTGTCATAGTGCCTATGTATGCGATTAGCATCACCTCACCTACGAAGAGCCGATATCGGACATAAAAAGCTTGCGGACCATGCAGTTGAAAGATAGCTTGCCTGAGAGAAACGAATATCGGATGCGTGTCCAAAGTCCGTTGAAATTTACCTGTCAAATGCAAAGCGAACGGCAACCACGACGTGAGCTTATTAGATGGATCCGCCTGGCTAATAATTTCGTTATGCTTTCCTTTTGCTTGCATATGGCCAGCAATAAAGATTACCAGCGTCACAGCAAATGCTGCGAACCATAGCCATTGCCCCAACATCCAAAATCACCGCCCTACTCGGTAACGAACGAGTTATACTCGAATGTTCATCATTTTCTTTAGAAGCCATATTCCTACAAAGAGCAAAGCTAATGAGACCGTTGCAAGAATTCTTCCGCCGCCTTCATATAAAGGAGCCATAAAATCTGGTGAGCTAAAGTTAATAAATGCAATAAAGAAAAAGGGAGCCACCATCATTGCTTTCATTTCCAGCCGTTTCTGGGCTATGAGCACCTCAATCTCTTGTACAATATCCATCTTCTCGCTTATAACGGTAGATGTTCTTCGTACAACTTCTACAAGGTCACCGCCCAATCGTTTGCAAGTCACGATAACATCGACAAAGTTCGAAATATCATCCTGATTAGCACGATGGCTAAAATCCATCATGGCCTTTTCCATAGGCACCCCATTTTCCATCCTAGCTCGTATAATACGAAGTTCCCGCATCATATCAACTTCGACACCTGGATATAGCATCTTTAAATCATGCGATGCTTCTTTCAGAGCGTTTTCGATCGATCTCCCCGCAGACAGTGAAGAAGATATAGAATGAAGTGCCTGCTTAAACTGAAGTGTCAATTGTGCCCGGCGGCGCTCAATGAGTCCACGACATCGAATTCGCGGGTAATATAAGCCAAGAGCACCAAAAATAATGATTCCTATTACGTGCTGATAGAATAAATAGCCTACAAATGACATACAACCTATACCTACAACTAGTCCAAAAGCATATTCTCCAACAGACTGTTGATATACCGTGTAATCTGGCAATCCCTGTTCGTTGGATTTTTTCATAGAAAAACGTTTTTTGGGTTCGCTTTGCATCATCCCCCCTCCTCATTAGGGCAACGTAATCCGGCCATTTGCAGCTTCCAGCGTTCTTGCAAAGTTCCCTTGCAAGCTAATTTGCCATGCACAACTCCATCTACTTCGCCTTCCTCATCAAATGTGTATAGCGGAAAGAGCACAATCTCACCTCCTTCCATACCAATCACCTCCGAAATCTCAAGCACTTTACGCGAACCATCTCGAACACGAGCAAGATGCACGACAATATCAAGGGCGGAGGAAATTTGCTGTCTTATAACAGGCAAAGGAAGGCTCGCTCCACTCAGCACCATCGTTTCCAAGCGGCTCATCATATCGCGTGCACTGTTCGCATGACCAGTTGATAAGCTGCCGTCATGACCAGTATTCATAGCCTGCAGCATATCAAGAGCTTCAGCACCTCGGACTTCACCGACAACAACTCGATTGGGTCTCATCCGTAATGAAGCCCGAATAAGATCACGCATTGGAATAGCGCCTTTTCCCTCCGTATTGGCATTTCGCGTCTCCAGACCAACTAGATTCGGAACCGTTATAATTTGTAGCTCTGCTGCATCTTCTATGGTAATAACCCGTTCACTTGAGGGAATATATTGCGACAATGCATTTAAAAATGTCGTCTTTCCTGAACCCGTTCCTCCACTAATAAAAATGTTGTACTTTGCCTGCACAAGTGTCTTCAAGAGTTCTGACGCTTCTGCTGTAATCGCACCCCTCCTTACTAAATCGTCCATAGTCATAGGCTGGGTAGGAAATTTACGAATCGTAACGGTTGGACCTTTGAGTGCTATTGGCGGAAGTACAACATGCACCCGCGACCCATCCGATAACCGTGCGTCCACAATCGGCGAAGATTCATTTACGACGCGATTGACTTGAGATACAATCGCTTGAATAATGTCTTCAAGTTTCTCACGGTTCTCAAACTCCATATCCAGTTGTTCCATTCTTCCATCCCGCTCAATAAATATTTCCTGATGACCATTAATCATAATTTCTGTTACTAAAGGATCATCAACTAACGGTTGCAATGCATCTAACCCACGAAAGCTGTGAAAAACACGCATCACAATCGAATTCATCTCTTGAGAGGTAAGTCGTTTCATCTCTGGAAGTGTAAATAGAGCCTGCTCGATTCGAACCTGTAATTGTTCATCTTCGAGCTCCTCATCCCACTCCATCTGCTCTCGAACCCGTTCACGAACTATGGCATACAAATGCTCCGAATCACGTAATTCTTCAACTTGTTCAGATCCACCGTGCATATCAACAATCTCTGCTGCCTCACGGTTCTCATCTCGCTTAGAGCGAAAAGGAAAACGACTCATATAGCATTCGTCCATTCGCGCCTCGAAAGCCAAGGCAGGTGAGTATGAATCAGTTCTTCCAAGGCAGCTTGGTACACAGCTGAACTAAACCACTGTTCAGGACGATGAAGCTGTTTCCACTGAGGAATGTAAGGCAAATAACAATCAACTGAAAGGTCATTGCGTTGCCATCGATTAAGCATCACACCCATATACCGATTAACAATGATCTTTCCTTTTATAAGCAATTGCTCATAACAAGAAGGAGATTCCGCTTGCCAGTAATTAAAACAACGCTCCATTTTATTCATTTGCACCATATCATCAGCGACTACCCACAGCAGTTGATCACTCTTCTCTATTGCCGATTTATTGCGCGTAAGATTAGCATCAACATCCAACACAATGATGTCATATCGCTTCGAACTCTTAAGCCAATCAATCACTTGCTCAATACGCTCGGCTGTCAATGCATCCCATTCGGCTTGTGGAATATTAGCTTCGAATGTATCCGCCCTCAGGATAGGAATAGGAACTGTATAAGTAGAAGGATCCATGTCTGATGTACGCATACGCTGCAAACAGTAAAGCAATTGGGAAAAACTATTAGTAGGCATAGAAATACGGTTCTTGTCTGATGACAGGGTAAACAAATCCCATTCCGCATGAGATGACAAGCTCCAATAAAACACTTTCTTGCCAAGTTCCGCTGCATAATGAGCAATCTGAAAAGCTAATGTCGTCTTGCCAATTCCGCCACCACTAGAGCAAATAGTTACAACTTTGCAAGTACCACTCGACGCAATGCGTTGTACTTGATTGACATCCTGACTGTCGCTGCCATACTGAGCTCCTCCCTCATATACCGCCGATCCTTGTCGCAGCCCTTGCTCGAACAGCTTATCCAAGGGTTGGTAAGGTGTAGCTGACGAAACTCCCTCACGTTGTAGTGATGCTGGATCATCAGTCAGGACGAATATATTTAACTTGGATATAATGTGTGAAGTCTCCACATCAGTTTCAAGCTGATTCAGCCAATCGACATCGACAACAAACAATCTGCACTCTGGCTGAAGCTTCACATACTGCCAAAGTGTGTCCCACTGTGAAAATACTCGCAACTGCAGCACTTCGCTGTATTTGCTATGCTTCCAGTAATCGATTAACCGTTCCACCAGTTGCTTGTCTGGAAGTGCTACAACCCAATCTTGCTTCAATCGACGCATCGCATCCGCCGCCTCTCCTTATTACTAGTCATCCAGTTCCGCTCAACCTTGCCACGTAATTTATAAATAGACACCAATAGAACACAAAAAAACCGCCACAAAGTATCGCAAATGCAATACCTCGTGACGGTTCTTCCGTTCACCATTTGAAGTTAAAACCAACATAACACATATGGCTAATATTAACAAGGTTTTTTATGTAAATAAACTCCACTTAAAGCAAGTCCTCCATTGTTGCATTCCTATACTCCAATCGGCATACTAGTACGAGAAGGAGCGATACACATCATGATTAAACAGCTTAACAATGAAACAACTGCATCACCCAAGTCTTACATAACTAAATTAAGTAACCAAAAGCACCTTTTTCTTGGGTTTGCCATTCTCCTCAGTATTATGCTCATCACACAAGGTTGCACAAATACAGGCACAGCATCCAATGATGCTTTCCACAAAAGCATCGTTGCACAGTACCCTGAACTAAGCAACCAACCTTTTACGAAGACAAAAGTAAAACGCATCGTGGATGGCGATACATTTGTCACGAGCGAGGGAGATAAAGTAAGACTTATCGGGGTCAATACACCTGAAACCCACGGCAAAGTACAGTATTACGGGCAAGAAGCAAAGGAATATACGAATAAGCAATTAACAGGAAGCACCGTCTACATGTTCCAAGATGCCGGCAATACAGACAAGTATGGCAGGCTGCTTCGATACATTTTTATTGAAAATGATGACGAAATGTTCAATGAACGACTTATTCGTGAAGGTTATGCCAACACAATGACGATAACGCCCAATATACTATATTCCAAAACATTCACAAAATTAGAACGTGAAGCAAGGAACAACAACCAGGGTCTATGGCAATCATCAAAGGCAAAGCCATCATCCGGACAACGATTTAAGAACAAAGAATCTAATTCATTAACTGACAACAATATAAATAAAACAAACACTTCCACTCAAGGCAATTGTCAGACTCCAACGATAAAAGGGAATATCAACAAAAATAAGGATAAGATTTATCATCTGCCAGATGGACGCTACTATGAACAAACGAAGGCAGAAATGATGTTCTGCACGGTGGAAGACGCTGAGGCAGCAGGCTTCCGCGCTTCATCAAACTAGTTTGACAAGGATAGCACCAGCAAAACTCCAACAATCTCAAAGCTAAATATTTCATCATACGACAAAAAGACCTCTCCTTTTATAGCAGTGTGTGGACAACTAGTCACTCCACTCTAGAAAGGAAGGTCTTTCTATTTAGTAGCTAAAGGTATGGTTTGATACCGTTTATTTTCTCATGACTGAGTCATTCAAACTCAATCACGCGCGCAATGGCGTACCTCTGCTCCCAAGCTATTGAATATCTTCAAAACTAATATCTTTATATACAGAAATTAAGACGAGTGCCGATTCCTCACCTGTATTCGTCACTTTATGCGGAACACTCGCATTCCAACTGAATGAATCTCCAGCCTCCAGCACTTCCATATCCTCTGCTTGCTCCGCAACGATTTTACCTTTCAGGACGAAATGACACTCTTCCCCAGCGTGCATATTTGTCCCAGTCGTAGCCCCTGGTGGCACCTCACAAATCATCATTCGCAATCCACCCTTTGCAGAAAGATGCTCTACTTTCAAATTATCACTTCCTGATGTCGTCTGTTGACGCTCATCTTTGCGGACCACATGCATGCGCTGTTCATTTTTTAGCAACAAGTAAGGAAGGGGCACATTCAAAAAGGTTGCGATGCTCTCTAATGTTGCAATAGAGGGAGATGTTTTGTTGTTTTCCACATTACTAATAAATCCTTTTGATAATCCCGTGCCTTCGCATAACTGCGAGATTGTAATCTTCCGCTGTTTTCGTATTGCCCGAATCGAAGCGCCAATATCCACTTTAGTCTCCCCTTTTGTTCACTTCTAAAGATATTAGTTTCATTATACTAAAAAAATAATTGACTCATCAAATTATCTTTGTTATGATTTGTTCACGTTAGTGAATTATTATTTATATAACAAAACAAAAAGAGGTGTATAAATGGCTTTCGCCTATTTTTTTGCATAGAAGTTTTGTAATAACGAAATTATATCTACAACAATATAAATTCTGAGAGGATGTAATAAAATGAATGCTACAATAAGAACGAATGTAGTCGCAACAATTATGCGTGTTATTTTAGGAGTTATTTTTACGATGCACGGTCTTGATAAACTTCAAATGGGACTAGGAAATACAGCTGGTTGGTTCGAGAGCATTGGCTTGCCGGGTACACTTGCTTATGTCGTCGCTCTTATCGAATTACTTGGTGGTATCGCTATGATCGTAGGCTTATTGACTCGATTTATATCTATTGGCTATGTGGCTATTATGATCGGCGCTATTGTTACGGTTAAGCTTCCTGGTGGATTGATTGGACCTAATGGATATGAGTTAGATTTGGCATTGCTTGCATTGGCGATTTACTTTATTTTTGCAGAACATGTCGGTTACGGTGTAGATCAATTATTGTTCCGTAAGAAGTCCACTCAAGAGTAAGACATAGTATAGTAGCCCGTAGGAATGGTACTTTTTTAATGCTCTTTATCCTGCGGGCTCTTTTTGTTTATAACACCAATAGACATCAAGGTCTTATTTTGCTATCCGTAATCCAAGTTACAATTCTTGGAGCTTTATATCTGGGATTTATAAGAATCAAATGGTATACTCACCTATATTACCTATTTATGTAATTTAAAACAAAGAAATAAGTTAAGTTATAAATGGAATAATTTTGTGAGACGAATAAAATTCACTTCAATAGCAAAGGGTAGTGTCTAAACGACACTACCCTTGTTATTATGAAATATTCGTGTTGGGAATGTGTCTGTCAGCTAAGAGGTAAGTACTTGGTGAGCTGACCTTCATGGTGAAGGAAAATTTAAGGGTTCAGAGCAACTGATTGATGACCGTTAAGTGTAATTATTTTCTCTTCGCCCCCAAGAAACTGGCCAGTACTCGTATAAGCTCCAATCCATACTCTATAAGGACCATACGGAAGCCCTACAGAGGAATAACCGGTCTGAGTAGAAGGAAGAATATCATTGTTAATATAGAGATGATTATCATTTAGATTTCTCAAAACCAATCTGTAATAATGAGTTCCTGGTTTAGCTGTCCAGTACATATACAAACTACCTACTTGTTGGATCACATTGTCAACCTTCGTAGCCTGTACTGGAGCCGCCGGTGCAGCAAATGCAGAAGCTGCTCCAAGTGATAGTAACATTGCTACCGATAGGATTGAGATAGATAAACGTTTCATTATAAAATTCCTCCCCTTAATAGATAATGTATTACACTTATTATTATACATAAAAACAACTCAGTTTCCACTATTTTCTTTTTAATATAAAAAATTTTTTGTCTACCATTTCAAGGGATTATTGTGTATAATATGAATTTTAATAGAAATCATAATCTTCCGATTCAGAGATCAAGAAAAAGCCAAGCTCAAGGAAATGCACCACTACCCGAACTCGACCTTTTCTACTAAGTTAGAATCCTATTAGCAATCCCAAACAACTCATTGACTTATAGATGATTGAAGCGATAATTTTCCTCATTCTACTATCTCACTGCCTCACGCAAATGGATCATATAGCGCCAGCGAATAACGAAGAAATAAATAACCTGAGCAATCGTGAATCCCGCCAACACTTTGACAGTCTGACCGACGATAGATAGATTAATAATGCTTTGCAGCGCCGTAAACGCGAACGCACTATGGACAACAGCCACAATGATCGGAATAAAGAACAACAGCAACAATTGTGTCGTTGCAATTTTACTAAGCTCTCGATCGGTTAAACCAATCTTCCCAATAGCCTTGTAACGTTCCTTATCCTGCTCCAAGTCCGTGTACAATCGGAAATACAAGAAGCTGCCTGAGGCAATAAAGAATACCGCACCAACAAGCAGTGCCGAGAACATCATAATGCTGAACATTTGCCGCTGAACCGCGACAGATGTGGCTAACGAGCTGAATTCAAATGTAATCTCCCTCGACTTTGATCCGTTTGCTTTTATAGCATTGTTATAGTCTTGTTCAATCCCTGCGCCAACTCCAACTGTCTGCTCCCAATCTATCGTTTTGTACCCGTAAATAACTCCCTTTTTCGCATGCTCGGACAATTTCTTGTACATCTCATCCGACACAATGAGCGCATCTCCAATTAAGCCTTGATTCGTAATAGGACCTTCTACTTTGTCCGTTGTCGTTAGCTTAATTGAATGGTTAGCTACATGCACCGTCTCTGATTCGAAAGGAAGTTTGAATTGAACGCTATCCTTCAAATAAGGAATAAGCAGCGCTTGCTCATCTGTTACCGATACACTCGGACGACGTAAATCACCCGCGGCTTTATTGTAAACAGATTCTGCAAACACCGTCCATTGAGCTCTGCCTTCTTTAGGCTTCACAGTTAAATATTCATAGTCGTTCTTCCTGTACTCGATCCCTTTCATTTTAAGCAAAGATTCAATCTCTGTAAGATGAGTCTGCTCCATCTGATTGCCTTGCTTGCTCACATAATTCAAGTCATAAACATGTGACTGCACGAGCTCATCCTCAATTACCGCGAACGAAGCCAATGTGCCAACTGCGCAAAAAGCAACGGTAGACACAATGCAGACCATGAAGAACATACGTGCATTGTCCTTCATCCGATAGGCAAGATCAGAAATGGTCAGCATATTCGTTTTGTATAAAAACAGTCTGTCATTGCGTTTTAACAGATGAACAAGGAACACACTTAACTGCGTGAACAAAAAATACGATCCGATAATTGTCATCAGTACAACTGGAAGCATGAGATAACCGATCGTACCTGCGGTCGCCATATATGACAACACATAAGAAGCAACGAGTAACAGCACCGCCAACAACGATAATAGTAGAGATGCCTTCGGCTCTGGCTTAGGCTTGTTCGTCCCTTGCAGCAGCTGCTGCACCTTACTCTTGCTCACCATAAACTGCGTTAAAAATGATATCACGAAAAACAAGACAACAAATGAACCAGCTGTCATGACCAACGCCGACATAGAAATATGATAAGGCAGCTCAATGCCTATTGCGCTTCCTCCTATCACAAAGCCTACTTTAGCAAGAAGCAGCCCTGAACCGATACCTGTCACAATTGCACCGAATCCGATAATCATATTTTCTAAAAAAATAAGTCGATTCAATTGACGCGGTGACATGCCATGTATCATCAACACGCCAAATTCATGCTGTCTCGCCTTCAAAAATGCCCCTACGGAATAAAGGATAAAGAAGAACGAGAACACGTACACAATCCATTTCGCTATCCCCATCGCCAGAATAGGCAACATGTGAGAAATCCCGTCTTTCATCGCAGGATGGGAAGCAATAACTGAATAAATGAAGAAAATCATTACCGAAAAAGAACTGCTTAAAAAATAAGCGGCGTACGTACGTTTATTGCGAAACACATTATTAAACGCGAACTGTCGAAAATTCACGCTCGTCACCTCCAAGCGACGCTAACTCATCCATAATGTGCTGGAAAAATACATTCCGGTTGCCGCCCCCCGAAATCTCATTATAGAAGCCTCCATCTTTCATAAAGACAACTCGATCACAGTAGCTCGCTGCATAGGCATCATGGGTTACCATCATCATCGTCGTACCATCTTTCTTGTTAATGTTGTCTAATGTCTCCATCACGTCACGTGAAGCTTTGGAATCCAAGTTGCCTGTCGGCTCGTCTGCCAACAATAGTCTAGGACGATGAATGATCGCGCGAGCAATCGCCGTTCGCTGCATTTGCCCACCAGATATTTCATAAGTACGCTTATCCAAAATGGATGCAATGCCTAGTCTCTCAGCCAATGCTTGCGCATCCTGCTTCATTTTACGAATGCTTACGCCTTCAAGCGTCAGCGGAAGCATAATATTTTCTTGAACCGTTAAAGTATGAAGCAAGTTAAAGTGTTGAAATACAAAACCGAGCTCACGACGGCGAAATACAGCCAACTTTTCCTTTTTAAGCTGGTGTGGATTCATACCATGAATAAGCACTTCCCCGCTAGTTGGAGAATCAATCGTAGAAATAATATTGAGAAAGGTTGTTTTCCCTGAACCAGAAGGCCCCATAATACCTACAAATTCTCCCTCTTGTATCGTTAAATTGGTGTTGCGGAGCACCTGCGTAGATACTCTGCCCTCATACGTTTTTTCTACATGTTTAACCGTTAATAGTTCGGATGCCATCCGTAATCAACCCCTACTACATAATTGTTGGAATTGCTTCGTTTCAGCCTTGTTGCATCCAGCATACGAAATATGGAAACTTAATGCCGTTGATTTCCCTTTCAAGTTCCTTACACTTTTGTCACGTTGCTCTTGATGCATAAGCAAACCAACTTCCCCAAATACTAGCTGAGACCAATAAAAGCTCAACTGAGCACATGAAAGACCTATTAAGCATGACAAAAGGGCTATGAACTATAACGCTTATTGGCAGAAAGGTTGTCAGGCATGAACGTATGGGGATTAATCGGAATCGCAGGGCTATTACTAATCGGTTTTTTATGCTCGGAAAATCGCAATCGAATTCATTGGCGTCCTGTTCTGATCGCGCTTGCGATCCAGATGCTGTTCGGGTTTATTGTGTTGAAATGGACAGCTGGAAGAAACGTACTTAAGGCTGTATCCAATGGGGTTTCCCAAGTAATTGCATATGCCAATGAAGGGATTGCATTTGTATTCGGCAGCGCGATACCGCCAGCGGGCCAAGGTTTCATTTTTGCTTTCCAAGTACTTACGATTGTCATCTTCTTTTCTTCACTTATTGCAGTGCTGTACTATTTAGGCATCATGCAATGGATTATTCGCATTATCGGCGGGGGCTTAAGCAAAGCGCTTGGTACGAGCAAGCCTGAGTCGTTATCCGCTACGGCCAACATTTTTGTCGGTATGGTCGAAGCACCGTTGCTTGTGAAACCTTATTTAAGTAGTATGACTCGATCTGAGTTATTTACCGTTATGACTGGCGGAATGGCTTCTGTATCAGGCTCGGTCTTGGCGGGCTACGCTTTGATGGGGGTTCCTTTAGAGTACCTAATCGCAGCCAGTTTCATGTCAGCTCCAGCAGGCATATTAGTGTCTAAGCTGCTTATCCCTGAAACAGAGGCTTATCATCATCATGAAAAACAAGAAGAAAGTGTGAATGAAAAAACCGCTAATGTCATTGATGCAGCTGCCGCCGGCGCGGTTGAAGGACTTCACATCGCATTGGCTGTCGGCGCTACTTTAATTGCTTTTATTGGATTAATAGCATTGTTAAATGGCCTGCTTAGTGGAATCGGGGGTTGGTTTGGCTTAGCAAATCTTACACTACACAGTATATTAGGATGGATTTTCTCGCCTATCGCCTACTTAATTGGTATTCCATGGTCAGAGGCTTCTATAGCAGGCAGCTTAATTGGGCAAAAAGTTGTCGTTAACGAGTTCGTTGCATTTTCTGAGCTCGGAAAAATAATTGATCAAATCTCCGCTCGCACGTTAATGATTACGAGCTTTGCCTTATGCGGCTTCGCTAACCTAAGCTCTATCGCGATCCAAATTAGCGGTCTCTCCTCAATGGCACCGGATCGTAGAACACAGATAACAAAGCTAGGAATGAAAGCCGTGCTTGGCGGAACATTGGCCAACTTAATTAGTGCTGCAATTGCCGGATTGTTCTTCGCAGGCTAACCATTTCAATCAACTCTATAAATAAAAAACAGCCCGGTTCTCCTATAGGAGCTTCCGGGCTGATTTGCATTTCACTCATCACCTTATTATTAAAGATGGCAAACCTGATCTTCGTCTGAATGATACTGGAATTGCGACAATGACTGCTGCAGCTCATTGGATACCGATTCAAGCTGGTTCGACAAGCCGATCAGCTGCTTGGATACGTTAAGCTGCTCCTGACTAAGTGATGCCACTTCTTCAGACGTAGCAGAAGACTCTTCCGATACAGCACTTACATTGCTCATCGCATCAACGATTACGCTTTGTACACGATGGAGTTCTTCAACAGATTGACCCACTTCATCTAAATGCACATTCATATCCGTCATGCGTTGACCCACTTGCTTGAAGATTTCATCCGTTTCTTGAACCGCTTCCTTCTGCAACTGGAATGTTGGAAATGCTTCATGCAGCGTTTCAACAGTGTCCTTCATCTCTTGTTCAATCCGCTGTGTAATATCCGCAACCATATTTATAGATTGTCTAGACTGGTCCGCCAAGTTATGAATTTCATCCGCTACAACTCTAAAGCCTCGGCCCGCCGCACCTGCACGAGCTGCCTCAATCGTTGCATTCAATGATAATATATTCGTTTGCTTCGTCATATCTTGAAGCACCTTCAACACATTGCGTATCGATGCAGTACTGCTGCTTAATTCATTCACTCGATTCGTCAACAAACGGATCGTATCTTCTACCGCATCCGTACGTTCCTTAAGTGAGGACATATAAGATGTACCCAGTCGACTCGATTGTTGCACAAGGCTTGCAGACTGCTCCATCTTCTCATTCGCATGAACGACGAGCTGTGTTTGCGCTGCCATCTGTTGCGTGAGATCATGTCCACGTTCTGCTTCAGAGGCTAGACTCAACGCCCCTTTCGCAATTTCTTCCGTAGCTAATGCAATTTCTTCAGCGGCAATCCCAGTGCTCTTGGATGCATTCGTCAACTGCTGAGCGGTATCCAATACATGACGAGCGCTGCTGTCCGTTCGCTTCATGAGCTGTGTAATCTGTTCCATCATTTGATTGAATCCACCGGAAAGCTCACCGATCTCATCTTTGGAGTTTACAGTTGCACGAACGGTAAGCTGGCCGTCTGCCGCTCGACTCATCAAGTTGCGCAGCACAGTGAGCGGTGAAGCAATCATACGTGTAGCAGCGAAGCCAATAACCATTGCAAATATAGCAGCTACGATAATACTGACGAAGGTGACGATGAGAATGACCTCTGCATCTTCAACCAGCACATCCACTGGAATCGTTCCAATAGCTGTCCATTTGTTCTCCTTCGACTCATGATATACCTTCAGTACATCCGTGTTGTCGCTAGAAAGAACATGTTCCGTGCCCGACCACTTCTCTTGCTCTTTGTCTGCTGGTACGATCCATTCTGGAGCAGGCTTTGTTACCAATGCCGCGTCCGGATGATAAATAAATTGTCCATTGCGATTCACAAGCGATACGCTCGTGCCTTCACCCATATTAATCGTATTGAACATTTCAGCAAGCGATTGCATATGTATCTCAACAACAACGACAAACTTCTGCTGCTTCGCGAATAAATCCGTCATCAAGCGAGAAACAACAATTGTCGGCTCATGAGATTTGTTTACACCTGTTAGCAGCGTATCTGACCAAACCGCTCGACCCTGATTTTTCACGACTTGCTGCATCCAGGCTGAATTTTTGACCTCATCCGACAGCTGCACCGTCGTTTCCGTAGAGAATGCTTTGTCATTAGTTCCAACAGGAATCAAGTAAATATCCTCAAGTGCATCATGACCCGCTGTATAACCTTGCAGCGTTTCGCGAATATTGTTCATAGCAGAAACTTGATCGTAGGAATGCGGAGGTGCAGACAAATAGGTCTTAATCCAATCTGTTAAGTTAGGATCAACCATAATCTGCATACTCATTTTGGAATACGTATTGAGAACGACATCCATTTTTTCTACCGCTTGCGTAATTGTCTGGTAGCTCGTTTCAGACACTTTTTGCTCAATAGCCTGTCTGGAAACATAGTATGATACAATGCCGACTGAACTTACGAATACAATAATACTGATGACAAACATGAGAAAAAGCCTAGTTCCTACAGACCTTGAGGGACGATATTTCGCATAAGAGGCACGCGGCCTAAGCTTAATGCCCTGCATCATTCGTCGCAACATGGAAACGAATTTCATAGTGTTACATCTCCCTTAACTATGTATAGGTTCCTATCCAACTATGTCGTTATCGATATCTGCAATGATTCTCTTGCACTATATATCGGTTTTTCTTAGCAATAAATGTATGTATACAAGCATTATATATTCGCAATCCAGATCGCCAACCTTGTCCATTATTTCAGCTGGACAAGGTGTTCATCGTATGTCTTTTGTACTAGGATTGCGCGGCTAGTTCACGATCAAAGGCTTCTACCATATTCACTTCAGCAACTTCTACCTCACGGTAAAATTGAAAATCAGGATGCTCTTCGACTAATTTACTACGAGCCTCCTCACCAACCTGTTGTGTAGTAATAGGCTCATCAGAACCAATGACGACTTGATCGACACGTTCGATCTCTTTATGGTCAAAATCAACAACACGAGTAGTCACATCAGCAATATGCAAATATCGACCAGGATGATATCCTACGTGTTTGAATTCTTTTTTAATAGCAGTGTACTCCATAATCTCTGCCACTCCTTTTCCATTTCTGTATTTCATATATTTCTATATTTCTTTATACAACATCCTCTGCTTAATATCTATGATTTATACGATTATTGTAAATACATTCATATGAATTTCATGCATGATCTCGACATCGTCGTAAATATATGCTCGATTATTTTGAAATAAATATGCAAAAAAGCGCATTTGCTCCTCAACAAATGCGCTTTCGCTGCCGTGTGTTTCTTCATTCGATATCGGGGGATACGAACGTGTTAACACACATTTGAGTAGGTCACCTGTCCTGCCGGAAATAAGACAGTGCTGAATTAACATTCAGCAACCCCACCTATTATTTTGCCCTAATATTTACCTGTGCTAAAAGTAGACAAATTAAAGTTTCTATGGACAAATTATAGCTAACTTGCTTCTGACTGTAAAAAACGGATGATCTCGTCCAAAAGCAGTACAGCATGCTCGGATTGACTAAACACATGATCAGCTCGATCAATCCATATGAGGCGCGATTCACTTAAATGGTTATGCAGCCTATGAGATAAATAAGGCGGTACTACACTATCATTTGTACCATGCACGATAAGCGTAGGTGTACAAATTTGTGCAGCAGCATCGTGGACACGTAGTGCAGCACGGTCATCAAAGAAGTTCTGACTGATCTGCTGTCCATGCAATTCCACCCATCCTTGCTGCAGCAGATGATGCAATTTCTCGCCTTGCAATTCACGCGCAAGTAAGTCTTGAAAACCAACAGCTGGACACAACAGCAGCAAGTGCTCCAACTCGTCACCAAGCTGTTCGGCTGCTAACAGTGAAACAACTCCGCCAAGACTAAACCCAAGCAAACTAACCCGCTTCGGATCAATTCCTTCCATTACCTGAACGGCATCCCATACCGCCAGCATGTCCTGCACTTCCGTAGAAACGGTCATGTCTACGAACTCGCCATCGCTTTCACCACTGCCTGCGAAATCGAATCGAATGGTCGCATAGCCCCACTTGGCCAATTCATCGCTCAACCGCTTGAACATGAAGTTAGCTTCCGCCTTATGTCCCGTGAATCCATGACCGAATATAATGGCAGGAACGAAATGATCGGTTACTGGCATGGTGACGATACCTCGTAGAGTCAAATGCTCGCGGCTCCATTCTAATGTATGCTTGCGAATCGAATACGCACTTTGATTACTTTCATTCATCGTTTACCACACTCCTTATCTTATTTCAACCAGATCATTTAGCAACATAAGCACGCTCTAGCCGTTCGGCCCATAGGAAAATGCCAATCGAGATCATAAGCAACCATCCGCCTGTAACAAACAAGCCCTCCAAACCATAGTGATGATACAAATACGCCCCAATAACACTCCCTGTTACCGCTGCACCAATACTCATGATCATCTGCAGCACTGCCTGACCGCTGGCACGAAACTTATCCGGTATCGTTTCCATCATATATTCCGCTACATAAATAAAGAAGAAAGCAATCGCGATCCCTTGCACAGCTTGCAACAGCATAACTACGACCAGCGAATCCGTCCAAGCTAAAATGAATGATCGAATAGAGAAAATAACAGCTGAAATTGCAAGCATAGGCAATGGACGTAACCGATGACGACTTCGTCCAAGATAAAGAAAAATGGCTACCTCAACTGCCGCTGGCAGCATCCATCCTAAGCCTATATGAACGGAAGTACCATTCAGCTCACGTATAAGAAATCCAAAATATTGATCGTTAAATGAAAATGTCATCTGATAAACGATCATCGCAGCAATAAAGAACATAAACCTTGGTGTCATGATATAAGGAGCAAGATCGAGGATACGTACTTCTTCTTTTGCTGTACCTTGTCCAATTTCCTGCTCCTTCTCCGATTTTTTCTCTTGTTCGCTATGTACATATTGAGGAGATCGAGGATCTCGAATCAAGCAAAGCGTTAGCCAAGTGCATCCAATTAAGCCAATGACAATCCATCCCATCGTTGACTCACCGGGAAGCAAGTCCAATATCCAGCCAATGATTCCAGCCGCAACAGCGAATCCCGCTGCCCCGAAGCCGCGTATCGTTGCAAACGTCTGATTCAGACGCCTAGCCGAGAGCATAACCATACTATCAGTCAAAGACGACACCGGCGCCCATAAAAATTGAAACAACAGCACAAGCCCCATCATAAGCCACAACGATGAAACGTGAAAAATAAAGTAAATGACCACCATCAGCAATAGCATAATCGTCATTAAAATCGATTTAATTCGCGATCGCTTGTCGCTGATTAGGCCAAACAAGAAACTCCCTATCATCCCTACAATAGGAAGCAGTGCATTTTGCAGTCCATACATCGCATCCGTATAACCCGAATCTCGATAATATAATGGAAAGAATGATTGTATCGCGGCGGCTGGCGTGTAAATCATAAACATGTAAACACACAAATAGCGAAACTGCATGGTGCGAAAACGTTCCGCTCGATTCACTTGCGAATGCGCTGCTTTTGCACGTTGCGTGGACATATCAACCATTAGTAAGCTCCTCTCCTGAACTCCTATCTCCATTTCATTGTTCTATTGTTATTTTCTATATCTATATTTGCCCTAATGAATATGCACCCATATCTATTATTACTCAGCTTTACTACTGTATCATATTTCTTCGATTTAAAAAGATTGGAAGCTGTACACTTCTTCCTGAAAATGTACTCTTTCCTCATCCCTTTATTTGCAGTATACTTTTACATAATTAAATGAACAGGATTGATAAAAGAGCCCTGTTTGAACTTGTATATCACGAAAAACCCGAACAATATATTGTTAAACTCACGTATATGTGCAGGAATTGGCCTGCATGTCTCTACCTGGTCACCGTAAATGATCGGACTACGGGGTTAAACTTTCATGACATTTGCATCGCATATGTCGAGGTACAACGATGAACTTCATGCAGAGGAATGGTTCCGATAACTGTACGCGTAAGGCGTATAGTCATCCCATTACTCGGTTGTTCATCTGTATGCTACGATTGAAAGTTCCCGCAGCCCGATAGACCGGCATATACGTGCCAGCGCTATCGGGCTTTTTGTTATTGATACGTCCACAACGAGGAGGATAACGCAGCATGAAAAGTTTAAAAGACAAAATTGTATCCGAAGGTATTGTGCTCAGCGATACGGTACTCAAAGTCGATTCCTTTTTAAATCATCAAATGGACCCTCAGTTGATGAAAGAGATGGGCGAAGAATTTGCACGCCGCTTTGCTGAAGACCATATTACGAAAGTATTGACTATCGAATCTTCAGGAATTGCACCTGCTCTAATGACGGCTCTGACCTTAAATGTTCCGCTTGTATTCGCCCGCAAACAAAAATCGCTCACATTGCGCGATGATTTGATCGTGGAGAGAGTGCATTCGTTTACCAAGCAAGTAACGAATGATGTTACTGTATCGCGCAAGTACTTGTCCCCTGATGATAATGTCTTAATTATTGATGACTTCCTTGCGGTGGGTGAAGCTGCTCAAGGATTAGCACGCATTACGGAGCAAGTAGGCGCTAAAGTAGCGGGTATCGGCATCGTCATTGAGAAGTCGTTCCAAACAGGACGCCATACGTTAATTGAAGCCGGCTATCGCGTAGAGTCACTAGCACGCATCGCATCGTTGAACGATAGCAGCGTTCAATTTATTGAGGAATAAGAGGAATCATTCTACCACTCTAGTTCTTAGCAGAACCAGATTGTTATAAGGAATGGTTACAGGAAGTATTATATAAAATTAGCAGAGCGCCAAAGGAGAATTGTTCCTCATGTCTACAGAAGATCGAGTATTTGCCCGTCACCGGCATCCAGCTAAAACGATTTCTCTTGGCATACAGCATGTGCTAGCCATGTATGCAGGTGCGGTTATCGTGCCCCTCATTGTAGGTGGAGCTTTAGGATTTACACCGGAACAATTGACCTACCTTGTCGCAATTGACCTACTAATGTGCGGTGTTGCTACTTTGCTGCAAGTATGGAAGTTTGGCTGGTTCGGCATCGGACTACCCGTTGTCCTTGGCTGCGCCTTCCAAGCCGTTATGCCCATGATTGCAATAGGCAAAGAGTTCGGCGTTAGTTATATTTACGGTGCGATTATTGCGTCTGGACTATTTATTATTTTACTTAGCGGCGTATTCGGCAAACTTATCCGCTTCTTCCCACCAATCGTAACAGGATCGGTTGTTACGATTATCGGCGTCACACTTATCCCAGTCGCATTCAATGATCTAGCTGGAGGAGTTGGTTCTCCGGATTTCGGCAGCGGGGAAAATTTAATGCTTGGGTTTGGGGTACTTCTGTTCATCATCTTGATGAACAAGCTGTCGACCGGATTTCTACGCGCAGTGTCCATTCTTATTGGGCTTGTGGCAGGAACGATAGCTGCTGTCCTAATGGGAAAAGTCAACTTCGCTGAAATACAGGATGCAAGTTGGTTCCATATGGTGAAGCCATTCTACTTCGGGATGCCTGAATTTAATGCCACTGCCATCATTACGATGATTATCGTCGCAGTTGTCAGTGTTGCTGAATCAACAGGCGTATTCCTTGCACTAGGCAAAATAACAGAACGTGAACTGACCAGCAAAGACTTGGCTCGTGGCTATCGTGCAGAGGGCTTGGCCATTATGCTTGGCGGTATATTCAACGCTTTTCCTTACACGACCTATTCACAAAATGTAGGTCTGCTGCAAATGAGCCGCGTGAAGACACGTGACGTTATCGTCGTTGCGGGGATATTCCTAATCCTGCTCGGATTTGTGCCGAAGATCGCTGCCATTACAACGTTGATTCCGAAGTCCGTCCTTGGCGGCGCGATGGTTGCCATGTTCGGCATGGTCGTCTCATCCGGCTTACGTATGCTTGGTTCTCAGGTTGACTTGAATCGCCATGAGAATTTACTCATCATAGCCTGCTCCGTCGGCATGGGACTCGGTGTTACAACGGTGCCAACCATGTTCGCTCAACTGCCTGAGATGGTGCAAATTCTCACGGGCAACGGTATCGTAGCAGGAACATTTACAGCTATTGTACTCAATCTTGTCTTCAATGGCATCAAAGGTGATAAACAAGCTGTCGATCAATCCAGCAGCAGCACACAAGCTGCTTAACAAAGAAACGCCGACTCCCGCATAACCTCTATGCGAACAGTCGGCGTTATTCGTTGATTGCTATTTACTCGACTTTGGAGGAGTCACGATAAGAAGTGGCTTCCACGTGAGCCCTTTCCCCGTTATCTTCCTGGGCAGCTCAGACACCTTCTTCAGTGAAAATTCACGCTGCCTTTCAAGCCCGCGGATCGTTGTGGTACTAAATCAATTTCCATGCCGACTGCCATTCATTTCGTATATTCTTTCCAGGAGATTCTCCACGTGTCCACCATTTTGCTTCATATACTTCTCCTTCGTAAGACACTCGATTACCTTTTACATATGCCTTATTCAGCTGCCATGCAGGTACGGACGGCGTCACGACTTCAGAATTTCCATCACCTGATGTTTCTGTATCTGGCTTTGGCGTTGGCTTAATAGGAACATCTTCACGGTACAGCCATATTTGTTCTGTCAAAGCAGGAAGCTGCAGCGCGTTCACCTGTGCACGAGCATCATCTGTGAATGGGAAGCCCCATTTTTCAAAGAACGGCAGCAAATTCGTGCCACTATGCTTCGATGCCATGACGACAAACAAGTCTTTTTCCTGCTGCTCATCTTCAGGCAGCTGCACTTGCGGCAGTTCACGGTATGCGGTGAACAGCTTCGTGTAGAAATCCCAGCCATATGCCATTTGCAGCTGTTTGATCATAACGAGCTGAGGGATGAGATCGAGCTGCTTCGAGTCGCCATATCGTTTGGAACCATTAGGAAGCGCGATGTAAGCATTAGCATAATCATAGGCTGATTTGCCAATGTAGTCTTTTTCAAGCAGACGAGATGGCTTACCGAAATATTGTTGGGCATACAGCGAAAAGATATTAACCGTAACTTCTGTGTTGTCCTTCCATGTCCAAGGATCTTGTTGATAGTTGTGTCCGATTTCATGCCAGAAGCCCCAATTATTTTTTAGCCCTTCGATGCTGACTGCATCTTGTGAGTCTACGCCAATATGGTACATTATCGGTGCCCCAGCATGCATGTAGCCACCGCTTATCTGTTTATCGGCAACAAGATGGAAAGGCAAGTGATAGGCACGGTGTGGAAGCGGCTTGTTTTGCCCTGTACCGTTTAGCTTATCGAACTGATCAAGCAAGCTATCCCACGTTTGCAGCAACTCGGCAGGATTCTCTAAGTGGCGAATCTCATCGGCAGGAACCGTCAACAAAATTCGTTTGCCACGAAGTTCAGCCCAAGGCGCACCTAAGTATCGAATAGACTCTCTCCATTCCTTTTCGCTCGTCGTCGCTAGGTCGAAATAAGGTGCACGAACTGCGCCATTAACGGTTACATCCGCTTGCGCTGTTTGAGATTGCGCTGGAATAAAATAAATCAGTCCGCCATAAGGACTGTTGATTCGATTTTTCCCTGGCTGTAAAGTGTGTCTCAATGAAACAATCGGCGCACGTTCCCAGCTTTCATTACCTAAAAGCGTATCTGTATGGGTACCTACCATAACCTCTAATGATGGCGTTCCCGCAGGCACATCTATGATAATGTCCTCGCCAGCAGGCGCGTATAAACCAGTACTAACCCATGGGACAGGAGCCGCATACATGCGAAGCTCGTCTGCTGCATAATAATCAAAATTCACCGTAACGCGCTGATCGTTCACACGCGGTGCATCACTTGCCACTTTACCTGGGAACTGATCAGCTAACGGCGACTTATCCCGATTCGTATCTAGAGATATCGTATTAAACGCATAGGACAATATAGCACTTGAGTATGGCTTGTTCACTTTGTAGAGCGGCAAGGTGATTTGGTGCTGCAGACGCTCTGATTCTTGCTCCAATGTGTTGCGCAATTCCGTACGTTCAGTAAGCGAAGTGAATGTGAGGCGAAGTAGATCGGATACAAGCACAAGCTTATCCTCAGCACTGACTGCTTGTTCACCAACAGCAAGGTCTTCCACGTACAATCTATTTTCCTCTACAGCTTTCAATTGTCTTAATAGATGATTAATTTGATAACTGCGGGACTGATCTGCTGAAAGTCTTGGCGAACCCACCCCATCTGAATCAGCTGTGTTATCAAGCAAGCTTAAGCCAAATGTATTCAGCAGCCTTTGCACAGGATAGTGCGTACTAAGCTGGGCTGATCCCTGAACGTCTGGAATATAATACTCCGGATAACTTTGAAGGACCCAGCCTTTTAATGCAACAACAACATTGCCACCCTCACGCACATACTGCTCCAACACATAGGCTTCTTGATCGGTGATGGTTGCGTTAACGATAGCTACTGGAGTTATTGTTGGATCTAATGCTTGCCCCGTCCATGACGTTACGCTTACATTGTGAATCGGAAGCGAAGGGTGAACAGGTACAGCTCCTTTAGAGTAGATACGCAACTTCCCTTTTCCTTGAATCGCATCTGCGTAGCGAGTAGTAGAGCCAGCCGCAGCTTGTGCTTGCCCCTGCTCCGTCAGCCATAATAAAAGATTGCGCGTAACGGTCGTCATATCGCTGCTGTCATTGCGAGAGAGGTTGATGAAATCTTCATCACCTGCGACAATGACTCGGCCTTGGCCAAAGCGTGCACCCGCGATAAATGGGGTCGTTTTTATTGAAGCAGCCACTACAAACGCATTCTCATTCAAAGCACTAACGCCCCCCGTATGGGAGCCTGCCTGAGTAGGAATATGAGATAAGTCGCGGTAAAGAAACTCGAGATCTTGAGCTAAGGATTCATTTTGAATTGCGCTTCGGGTAGTTAAGCGATTAGGTGCATCTAGTCGCTCCTGAAAAATACGAATCTCCCTGTAGACAGAATCTGTGACGGATGGTTGTGCCACCATTTCAGACAAGGAGCTAGAGGCGTTTGTTGTTGATCCTTGATTAGCGTATGCAATAGGACCGGCAAGGCTCGTTAATAAGGAGGTGACACAGAGTGCTGCCCAAACATTTTTTTTCATGGATGACTCTCCTCTCAAATGTTAAATGATAGGGTGAAAGGTTAAATTAACCTTTGTAATATAACATCGGAGTGAAAGACATCATTTAAAATAGTTGCAACGTTCTATTTTTGTAGTTTCTTTGTCCAATAGTACCTACCAAGTTTCTTTATTTTTATAATAAAAAAATACCAGTCTAGCTCGAAACCGTGCTAAACTGGCTTTCATACAAACGATGATTTATGATAGGTCGATCTCTTTATATTGTAATCTGCTCATATGATTCACGATATATAGCTTCTATCTGTTATGCACGCGCCGTTTCACTAACATGTACTTGTTCTTCAACATACTTTACATAATCAATCGCACTTTGCTCGATTTGTTCATCCGTCAAATGATACTCCGCTCCATACACCGTAAAGGTAGGGAGGAATTTCATCCCTGTATAATTACTAGTTGCTTGAAACGGTATTGTGATCTCATTAATCGTGAACGGAATCACTCCATCTTCACCAAAATCCGATTCTTTTCCACCCAATGAAATCGCAAGGCCTAACTTTCTATTACGAAGCTTATCCCCAGTAGAGCCATACGCCCAAGCATACGTGAACACCTCATCCAACCATTGTTTCAATAGAGGCGGAGAGCTGTACCAGTACAATGGAAATTGAAGAACAATACTGTCATGTGCTTCAATAAGCTTCTGCTCCCGTTCTACATCAATATTTCCATCGGGATATGTGCTGTACAGTTCGTGAACAGTCACCAGTTCCGGGTGCTTGCGAAGCTCTTCTGCCCAACGCTTGTTTATGCGAGAATTCTCTATGTTAGGATGAGTTACAATTACGAGTGTTTTCATTTGTATCTACTCCTCTTTTTATGGATTGGTCACCAAAATGATTAAAAATATTCCATTTGGCTTTCCTTGATGATATTATGTGCTACACGTAGCAAGTTGTTAAGTACGCACTTTAAAGTGCGATACGAACCTGAAAGTGCTATAGGTACCTTAAAGTATCTATATTGAAAGCATAAAATTAAGACGCAATTATTATTTCGGAGGTTACTGCATGAAAACGAAAACCTATAATTTCGCAGTTGAAGCTACACTTGATGTTATCGGAGGCAAGTGGAAAATCGTCATTCTATGTATTCTTTTAGGTGGGACAAAGCGAACAAGTGAACTGAAACGATTAATACCCGATATTACACAAAAAATGCTCACTCAGCAGCTGCGTGAACTCGAAGAAGACAATATTATTACTCGTACGATTTATAATCAAATACCACCAAAAGTAGAGTATTCCTTAACGGAGTATGGGAAATCTTTATCAAATGTTCTAGATCTGATGTGTCATTGGGGAGATGTTCATATTAATTATTTACGAAGTAATGGTGAGGAGATAGCGGTTGTGTATGAAGAATAGAAATATCCATTGAAAATACCTTGGATATTCAAGACAATTATTTACGCAAGGGGCACAAGCATACATACTTCTTCAAATTATATTTGTGTCCCAATTTGTCCCCACTAGAAAGATCTATCTGCAGTCTTCAAGTTAGGCAAGGAAAAAACCACCTTGGACATTTAGGAATTATAAGAGTAAACAACAAAAAAGCCTTACATTCCAAGGCTTGTTACTGAAATAATTATGGTGCGGTAGACAGGATTTGAACCTGCACGTCCATTGGACACTACCCCCTCAAGATAGCGTGTCTGCCGTTCCACCACTACCGCACATTTATAAAATAAAGTGTCCCCATCTCACCAGCTTAAAAGAAAACTGGTGAGCCATGTAGGACTCGAACCTACGACACCCTGATTAAAAGTCAGGTGCTCTACCAACTGAGCTAATGGCTCTTGCATGAAAAATGGTGACCCGTAGGGGATTCGAACCCCTGTTACCTCCGTGAAAGGGAGGTGTCTTAACCCCTTGACCAACGGGCCTTGTTCACTTCAAACTTTCGCGTCGCTCATTGGCGACAAGTAATACTATATCAGACAGCAATATAATTGACAAGCCTTTTTTAAAATCCTTTTTTAACCATTAATTAACCACGCAAATTATCGTCTCTTCTGTAGTATGTACATGATATTAAGTGTTATACAAATGCTTTGCTAAATCTAATTTAGAACACTTCGCAAAAAAGAGAGTATCTCCACACCTGCACATTAGGATCATTAAAATGCCAGAGGCACCCGCTAGCACTCCAACTTCCTTTTGCACAAGTAATCTACAAACTTTTCTTCCAAATGGCATAGGAACTGCACGATACGCACTTCACTTTATCTGCATCTACCACATTTCTCTCATCTCACTACCGTTCATTACCTCTTTCCCGAGTCAAAAAAAAGGACAGGAGATCATCTCCTGTCCTGGCTATGTATCGCAGTTTCACAATAATGAAAAACAAGCCCTATAACGCAAAAAATCCCTTGCGGGATCTGCGTACGAATGTATAAAAGTTAAATGGCGGAGAAAGGGGGATTCGAACCCCCGCGGCTGTAACACCCTAACGCTTTAGCAAAGCGCCCCCTTCGGCCTCTTGGGTATCTCTCCGTATGGCTCCCCGAACAGGACTCGAACCTGTGACAACTCGATTAACAGTCGAGTGCTCTACCAACTGAGCTATCAGGGAATGACAGAACCAAATATATCATGCCCTGTCCGTAGTGTCAACCCCCTTATTTACAACACACCAGTTATGGTTCACTCCACCCTCGATGGTTCCCCGTTCCATAATATAAGTAACGATAAGCTCAGCCATTTCTGTCGGAATATCTTTCAAAATCGGCTTATTTACGAACATGGGATAAGAACCTCCACCACCAGCACGATAGTTGTTCATCGCCACATCATAATGTGCTTCCATCTGGACTGGAGCACCGTCAACATAAAGTCGTGTTACCCGTTGACCCTCTGGTTTTGAAATATTGAGCTCATACTCAATACCTTCCCACATATCATAATTGTAATGCTGAGACTTCGGATATAAAAATGAATCATTTACGGTTATTTCCCCATCATCAGCTAGTTTAAAATAACGTGCAGACTGCTCAAGAGCATCTTTCATATTTTGCCCTGTAATGCGGATGACCCTTAACGTATTCGGATAAATGTAATTGGAGACAACTTCACGCATTGTAATATTTGTTGAAAATCCAGGTGAATTATTATCAAATAAGGATGTGCAAGAGATTCGTGTCCCCCCGTAGTGCATTTGTACAGCATGAATAAATTCAATAAAGGGATGCTCCTCGATACGAGCTTGCATCGCATCCAAAATACGCATATCGCCATTCAGCGTGCCAATTGGCTTATCGAGCCATCGCTGTGTTTTTATCTCGTACGGACGCATCAATTCAATGATATCCAAGTCTGCACAAACCCCTTCAACACCAAGCAATTCGGTCCGTTTATCTACGACTCGCCATCCCTCAGAACTACGCTCCAGCTCAAGATCAATTTGAGCCAAATGGCTTCCCTGTACACCAGGTTGGACAACGGCTACACCATGCACTTCTGCAGCTATCTTGCGATGCTGGTGACCTGTTATCAATACATCGATACCTTTAACCTGCTTACATAGTTGATAGCCTTGATTCTCTCCTGTGTCTTCCTCTGTCATTTCACCTGTTACCATATCCCGCTCAAATCCTCCATGATAGGAAGCTACTACAATATCAACCTGTTCTTGTTCACGCAAATACTGAACCCAATAATGTGCTGTTGCCACTGCATCTTTGAACTCCAATCCTTCAATATGAGAAGGCAGTTCCCAATGTGGCACATATTGCGTGGTTAACCCTACAATACCAACGCGTATGCCGTTTGCAAGCGTCTTTACGAAATAAGGAGGCCCAAAAGAGGGTCGATTATCTTTCTTATTAACGGTATTGGCAGATAACCATGGAAAGCTCGACTGTTTCACAACTTCTTTCAGCACATCCAAGCCATAATTAAACTCATGATTGCCAATTACACCTGCATCATACTGCAGAACATTCATACATTTTACAAGCGGGTGTATAGACTCACGTTCGATTCGTGCATGTACATAAGATAACGGCGTGCCTTGTATTAAGTCCCCGTTATCGATTAGTACGGTAGTTGGATTCGAACTGCGAATGCTATGAATAAGAGTTGCCAACTTGGCAAGTCCGGAGTGCTGTAAAGAATGATCTGCATAACTCCAAGGCATAACCGCCCCATGTAAATCACTCGTTGCAAGTATCGTTACTTTGCACGAGTTGTGTCCGATATTCATCATTCATTCGCTCCTAGCCGAAAAAAATTTTCAATTTAGCGTTCATTTCATTCGAATAATTTCAGCTTGAAGCACATCTAATAGAAACGATAGCAACGATTGTTATATCCGTCTAGAGAACTAGTTCATTTTTAACAATCGATGGACTTTTTTAACAATTCACACGCAAAGTTAATCTAATCCTACATGACATTTAACAAATCTGTTCACTCGTTACCTTTACACTATGCTACATTTCTATTGCTTACTACATTTGCTCACCTGAACTATGCCAAAATGACTAGGAGGTTGTCTTATGTTTAAGAAAACAGCCATCACAGTTATGACTCTCATCCTTGGATTGAATCTGCTTACTGCTTGTAGCAATAACAGCTCCTCTAACACTCCTAAAGATACGCAGCAGACAAAAGCTTATGTACCAACTGAACTGAAAGTGCAATTCGTCCCTTCACAAAATGCCGAAACGCTAGAAGCAAAGGCAAAACCATTAGAAAAACTGTTAAGCGACCAACTTGGCATTCCCGTTAAAGTAAGCGTATCCACCAACTACAATACGATTATTGAGGCATTGGCATCCAAACAAGTCGACATTGGCTTCTTACCTCCTAATGCCTATGTTCTTGCTCATGACACAAAGAAAACAGCTGATATTCTGTTGCAGGCGCAACGATTTGGTGTGGAAGACGCAACTGGAGCTAATACAACAGAGCTAGTGGACTACTACAAAGCGATGATTGTTGTAAAGAAAGAATCCCCCATTCAAAAAATAAAGGACTTAAAAGGCAAAAAAATCGCTTGGCAGGACGTCACGTCTTCAGCAGGTTATGTATGGCCGGCCTATGAAATGAAGAAAGCAGGTGTCGATCCTGATGCCGATGTGACAGGCATAACCGTAAAGGGTCATGACAAAGCATTGCTCGCAGTATTGAACGGTGATGTTGATGCCGCTGCCGTCTTTCAAGATGCCCGCAACATTATTATTAAAGACATCCCTGATATTATGCAGACCACTCGTGTCGTAGCCTTTACCTCCCCTATTCCAAATGATACGATCTCCGTTCGTAATGATATGAGCGAAGAGTGGCGCACTAAAATACAAGATGCCTTTATCGCAATCGGTAAAGATCCAGCAGGTCAGCAAATTATTTCAGATGTCTATTCACACAAAGGCTATATTAAGTCAGACGACTCCAAGTTCAATATTGTTCGAGATGTGGCGAAGGACGTTGGATTGAAGTAGTGGAAAAGTAAAGTCATATAATCCAACTTATAGCATTTGGCGGTATAATTATATGAAAAGAAGCCTCCGTTTCCGCATATGCAGCGGTTTTGGGGCTTCTTTTTATATATTTCACAGAAAACGATCTTTCTGACGATTAAAGGAGATTTACAAAATGTCGCAGCTCCGTATTAAACCGCTTATCTTCTTCCCAGAATGGTGTGTGACCAACGTCGGGATAATATGATGTTTGCGCGTGTGCAATGAGTTGAGCATGGCGCTGCGCAGCTATTTTTGTGACAACTTTATCCTCTACACCATGTGTGATCAAGATAGGCAGATTCAACGCGGAGAGCAAATCCTTATTGTCTATCGTACGAGCAAATAGTGCTGCATTAATAAAAGGGGGGACAATGGCGTTAAACCCGAGAAAGAAATAATAATCTTGCGGAGAATGCTTTTTGTGTACACATAATGCTAAAAATCTCTCCAAAGAAGCGATTCTTGTAGCAGCATCATTACATGCGAGCAGTGGGGACAGTTCCAACAGTTCTTTCGTAGTTTCATCTTCGTTATTCGCGGTTATCGTTCGTGTGCATGCCCCGACAAAATGTATGCCGCGAACATCCATTTCTCCATACATCCGAATATAGTCACATATGACATACCCCGCGTACGACCAACCAATTAGGAGCGGTCGGTTAAGCGACAACGATTGAATGACCGCATGGATATCCTTCGCCCACACACTGGAGTCTGCGTATGCATTTTTGGGCTTATCAGACCAACCATGACCTCGTAAATCCATGGTCACGATCCGAAAATCGTCAGCAAGTTCGGAATCTGTCTGCTTCATCCAGCATAAACGAGATTGTAATGCACCGTGAATAAATAAGAGCGGCGTTCCTTTAGGGTTCCCATATTCCTCTACATGAAGGTTTACACCATTTGCGCCTACTACTTTATACGTTCTTAGCGGCTTTTTATTGCTCATGTTATCCACGCCCCTTTGCTCCATATCATTTAAAGAAGCCTCTTCATTATTTACTACTACTAATCGTTAACACTAAACCGTCTATACGATCTTTCGCCGTACATAATTAGAAATCATATCGACAACACTGACTGTTATTATAATGCCAAGTAAAATAATGCCCACCCGCGACCAATTCCGGCTATCCAAAGCGAAAATTAAAGGTGTGCCAATGCCTCCTGCGCCAATAATACCTAGAATGGTAGCCGAACGCACATTGATTTCGAATCGATACAACGTATAAGACATAAATTCAGGCAGTACTTGCGGAATAACTGCGTACCACAGTACTTGCAGCCGATTCGCACCACAAGCAAGCAATGCCTCAGCTGGACCGCGATCTATTTTCTCAATTGCTTCCGCATACAACTTGCCGAGCATACCGATCGAATGTAGACCGAGTGCAAGAATACCCGCATAAGCGCCAGGACCAACCGCCTTTATAAACATAATGGCCATCACAATCTCCGGAAACGTACGAATAAAACTGAGTACAAACTTGCCAACACCACTTGACCATTTCCATCGATTCATGTTGGTTGAGGCCCAAAATGCAAACGGGATACACAGCACCGCAGAAATGAACGTGCCCAGCCATGCGATTGCTAGCGTATCGATCATTCCTCGCAGCAAGTCCTCACCGTCTGCCAAGTAGACATAATCCCAATCCGGATTTACGATTCCTTGCATAATAGCAACAGTAACTGTGCCCGCATTTTCCCGGATCCCTGAAAATTCAATACCTGTGAAAGACCATACGTATACGATCGCAACAACAACCGCAACCAACCACCAACGAATACGCAACCATGGATGCCTTGTCAATTGAATGTTTTTCATAGCAGTTTCTCCTGTACGCGATAGCTAATATAGTCGATCACCAACACAATAACGAGTGTCAATAAAATAATCATGCATGCGCGATCATACCGCAGTTGATCCAATACTCGTGTTAGCAGCAAGCCAATACCTCCCGCGCCTACAAGTCCAAGCACTCCAGCTGCACGCACATTTACTTCAAACGTATAGAGAAAGTAGCTTATGAACTGCGCTGTAACTTGTGGAATGACGCCGAATCTAATCCATTGCAGCTTATTTGCACCAACTGCGGTCATCGCCTCGAGTGGACCTGGATCAATGGATTCAATGGATTCATACAACAGCTTTGAAATTAAACCAAATGAAAACAGAATCAAAGCAGCAACTCCAGCTACGGGCCCTAATCCGAAAATAGCTACAAATATAGCAGCAAACAACAGATCAGGAACGGTGCGTATAAGATTAAGCAATAACCTTGCCGGAATATAGAGCCATTTGCTCCTCGTTACATTTCCTGAGGCCAACAGTGCTATCGGAATAGCAAGCAAGGCACCAATCGTAGTGCCAAGTATAGCCATCTGAACCGTCTCCATCATAGGTGCCCAAATCGTCGTTAAATAACTCCAATCAGGCGGAAACATTTCGACGAGCAACTTGCCCATCTCCGGCGCCCCCGTCACGAGCTGTGTTAATGTCGCGTCTGTACGCTCTGCACTTAACCAGAGCAGCACAATAATAAAGGCAAAGGTCATCATCGACTTCGTTTGAGATGGCTTTACAATGGATGGCGCCCCCTCATTTTCACCATTAGTTGGTGGCGGTGTCATGCTTATGGGACTCATAGAGCTTCACCCCCTATGATTGCCGCTTCCTCACGCAGCGAACGGCCATAAATGTGAGTGAATCGCTCTTCAGTGGCCTCCCCCACAGGACCATCGAACACAATCTGACCTGCACGCAGACCAATAATTCTCGTGGCATATTGCCGGGCCAGATCGATATCGTGCAGATTAACGACCATCGTAATGCCAAGCTCTTGATTGATTCGTTGCAAGTCATCCATCACTTGCCGCGTCGTCAATGGATCAAGCGATGCGACTGGCTCATCAGCCAGTATAATCTTTGCTTCCTGCGCTAATGCTCGCGCGATCGATACCCGCTGCTGCTGGCCTCCTGACAGCTGATCAGCCCGTATATAGGCCTTCTCCTGAATGTTGACTCGTGCTAACGCATTCAAGGCCAACTGGACATCTTCCTTAGGAAATAAACCAAGCAGCGTACGGATCGTAGAATGATAGCCAACCCTACCTGACAGCACATTACGTATAACCGAAGAACGTTTAACAAGATTGAAGCTTTGAAAAATCATACCGATGCTGCGCCGCATATGACGCAGTTCTTCTCCTCGAGCATGTGTGATCGAATTACCGTCTACCATAATATCGCCAGAAGAAATTTCATGCAGTCGATTAATCGAGCGCAGCAGTGTCGACTTGCCTGCACCAGACAAACCAACAATAACGACAAATTCTCCACTATGTATCGTGACATCCACTTCTTGCAAACCAACCGTTCCGTTTGAGTACAGCTTAGAGACGCGACGAAATTCAATCATCTTGCACGCTCCCCCCTGAAACTACTTCAAAATAAAAATGAAGCGAGACCTATCATGCAGACTGGATGCAAACATTGTGCACACTGTATACTATGAGGGACTCGCTTCATTTAATTAATGGTTGATATAGCTATATTGATGTTGTTATTAGTTTGGTGTAATCGTGATCGAATTGGTCACTACATTCGACTTGCCTGAGCGCAAACGAATGGTAGCTGCACCTGTCTTGCTAGGCTCTGTTCGTACCGTGATTGTTTTGCAGCCATTACCAAGACCATCTGTCTGTAGTGAAACGGCTTGATAACCATAAGTCGTTGGCCATGTGCCATCTGAATTTTGAATTTGTCCGATCTGCTGACCACCAGTTACATAAATGCCTAGCTGTAAATCCAGCGTTGTATTCGGAGCAGCTTTGCTTACTTTTACACAAACACTGAACGGTTGCCCAGCCTTAATTGATGCTGGATATTCTAGTGTATATGCTGGGGTAACTGGACCTGGGCCCGGTCCTGGACCAGGATTCGTCGAACCTGTGTAACCAAAGGATCCTGGCTTAAAGGAAGACTGATCCCACCACTTGTATCCAGTGGCTGGTACTGCCCACGGTTCAGGCTTCGGTTCCGTACTTTGTTGAGGAATTTCATAGCTGTGTAGAGCTGTCGGCTGATCGAGTTGCAAGCCAGGCACTTGCGTAAAGTTCGTATACGCCTCGTCATGGGACAGCCAATTCACAACGTTTACGAGTAATTTAGCATCATCAACTTCTTTGAAGCCATCATATGTCTTTTTCGCTTGACCATTTTCTTCGCGTAAGTACTTAGGCGTAATATCTTCTACAGGTGAAGAGTCACCAATAAAGGCTGCCTTGCCCTTCGTTACTTTGGAAATCGCAACATACGGACCCTCTGCAACGCCGCCGCCGTTGTAGATGCCATCATCTACTGCATGCGGCCATTTGTCAGTCGTTTGCGGGAGATAGACAATTCCTTTAGCGATTGCCGGATTCGTAACAGCCAATGTGGAACCTGCATGCATCGCTACCCCTTGCACACCTTCTGTAATACCGAATGATTGCTCTTTCGGCACAATGTTATTAGCTGTAACGTTGCCAATTGAATTGTAGCGGAAGCGAACACCGAAGTTGTCGGAAAGCCAATCAGAGCTGCTCACGTTCTGCATCGCAACAGAACCTGCCTCATCTGCACTCATCCCTTTGGCTGGGTTCTCATATGCGCCACGACGGTAGCCATTGAACACTTCTGAAGAGTCCCATCTGTTTTTGTTGCGATCTGCATTGTAGTGGTCGCTAATAAAAAATATGCTGCCACCTTCTTGAACATACTTGAGTAATGCTGCTTGTTCGGAAGATTTGTAAGGATTGTTTGCTTCTGGAATAACAAATACATCATACTGCTGAAGATTTTCGAAGGTAATCGGTGTGGATTGGCGAAGCTCTTTAACATAATAACCTGAGGTCGCTAGGGCTTGGGCGAAATCAGAAAACGCACCATCGATGACCCAATCTGCTGCACCTGCTGTTTGACCATGCGTATTGTCAAACAGTACTTTCTTGCCGTTTGCCGTTCCAACAGGGTTAATAATTGGCGCTGGATCGAGCGGCCCTTCTGCCGAGGCTGTCCTTCCATCACTTGCCCATACGGTAAATAGGGAGAAGGTAAGTGATAAAGCGAGGAATGACTTGAACCATTTTGAAGTTATCTTTTTGACCAAAAACAACACCTCCAAGTGGATAAATAAGGTTCTTTCTTCTTAAATGTAAATGATATTTGAATGTTGTCAATATCAATGGCTACCAGCTCTTACAATAATGTAAAAGACATGCGGAAATGATATCGATATATTAACCATTGTTTGATTAATAGAGTTGGCCCGCTTATTATTTTTCATTACTATTGGAGTTGAGGAGATGTCCTATGCACATTCGTTCGAAAGCAAGACTTTGTTTTTTCCTATACATAGGGATGCTATTTTACTTTGACACAGCATATTCGTTCATGACATTCAACTTATTTCTTGCTTTTGCAGCATTGGAGCTTTCATATTTGCTGCCGTTATTTAAAATAAAAACGAAGAGTGAAATACCTATAAGTTTTCTTTTCTATCTCATTTTCATTCTTATGTCACCAAATGTTTTCTATGTCGTCACCGATCTCATTCATTTAAAAAGATTTGATTTCAATTACCGCCAAGGGATCATTGTTATGGAATGGTGGAACTTTTTCGTATTAGTGAGCGGTGTATTGCTGGCCATTTACTTCTATATCCTAATGACGAATCAAGTCCGACAATTATTACAATCCTTTCAATGGAGAGCAAGCTCAGTTACGTTTGGCATGTTCATCTTTCTACTGCTCACTAGCTTTGGCATTTTCATTGGCAGGTTTTTGCGATTCCACTCGGTCCACTTGTTTATAGAGCCATGGTCCTTGATCGAACGTGTCTGGTACGCCATAGATAGAAACGCACTCTTATTCATACTCTGGATGACTGTATTGCAAGTAATCATTGTTTGGTTATTCGGACGCAACGAGAAAAGGGGTGAGCAATGATGCTGAGCGAAAAATACGAGGCGGGATTCATGTTTAGTGAAGCATATGGAGGGACACAACTGTTAGTATTGTTTCTATGTCTCGGGGCTATCGTACTCCTATCCCAAGTTTATATTGCACAATATATGTATAAGCAAGAACAATCTATATGGTGGGCTCTCGTAGGAGGGCTGCTGCCATTTGGGCTAAATATTTACCTCTATCAAATTTGCAAATTCGAAAAACAGATTGGATACAACCTTGACAACGTATCGCCACAGCAGCGTAGAAGTTGGCGATTGATGTATATGTTGGCCTTGTCGCAATATATGCTGCTGTTCGTTCTAATTGGCTGGCTTACGTCTCCGTAACAATAATAACAATAACGACGATTCTATTCTCCAGATTGAGGCTCAAGTAATCTACAGCAATTTACTTGAGCCTTTTCTGTGTTCATACGACTAGCAAAAGAAAATTCCATTCGCTCCTTCACCGAGCTACGTACTACTTTGTAATAACTGACACTTTGTCGCCATCCCATACGACTTGCGCACCAAGCTGTTCCGCAAGGGATCTGACGGGTGCATAAGTGACACCTTCAATTTCAATACCGCTCTTCACAGGCTTGCCATTGACATCGATATGAATTGGTTTATACATGCTTGTTGGCTTGTCCTGCTGTTTTTTCGGCGGCTTATTGCTTGTCGTAATCAGTTTTAAATAGGCAGCTACACCTTCAACATGTCCTTCAATCAATGCTTCCAGCACAGCATCCTGCTTCAGCTTACCTGCATCCGATGCGACATCGACAAATAGATTCTCTGTCAATACGGCTGGCATATTCGATTCACGGCACATATGCAGATCTCCGCGTTTTTGCCCACGATCATTGATACCGAGCGGCTTTAAGCGCTTCATAATCTCGGTATGCACTGCATGTTGAAAATTAGATGTAGTCGACTGTCCTTTACCTATTCCGTTATAAATAAAGGATTCAAAACCACCCGCTCCACCACCTGCATTACAGTGAACAGAAATAAGCAAATCAGCCTTAGCCGCATTCGCTTTATTTGTACGCTCAGACAAAGACACATACACATCATTTGACCGGATAAGCAGACAGCGTATCCCCTCGTATCGAGCTTCCAATCTACGAGCCGCCTCGCTCACGATTTGCAGGGCAATGTCCTTTTCCTTTATACCATTAGCTACGGCTCCAGGATCTTTGCCACCATGACCAGCATCCCATGCAACTAGTTTAACCATTACTATCACTGCCTCCCTTCTTCTTGGAAAATTGATAAGCTCCTGTAGCTGACAATCCTACTACCGAAATCAAAATCAACTTCTGCTGAATGGACTCTGGCACTAAAATAAAAACAGCTGCCACGAAGACAGCTGCTACATGCGTCCATTTATCTTTCAAACCGAAGCCACGGGCTACACCAACGTATGCCGCAACGAGCGCGGCAAGCGCCATAATATCATTTGACATCATGATGTCCATGCGCTACACCTTCCCGTCCAATACTAATCGTACAAGAGCCAAAATAACTGCACCAATAACCGTTGTGCTTAGCCAAAAGATAGTTCGATCAATGCGATCAATTCGGTAATGCGCGGACCTCACCGATTGCGACGCTTCCAAGCCAATATTTTTCGCCTCTAGCGCCGTATCATAAACGTCATGCATTGAGTCCAGCTTTGTCTCAACACGCACGATCCGTTCACGAATTTCTGCTAGCATTTGTGTTTGTGGGTCCATATATGATTTCCTCCTGACTACTCACGCCGAATAAAAAAAGACCAATCGTGTTCGACTGATCTTCACTTACATCGGTTGTAATTTTTGAAGCTGCTTCTCTGAATACGTGAGCTGTGCTAATCCGATTACGTAAATATCTTTATATGCAGCCGGTGCCTCAGGAGTTTCAGGAGATACTAGCTCAATATCGATGGAACGCTTAGTCTGTACCGTGTAGTCTGCATACTCAAATCGTTCTACCGTTGGTTGTGCATTTGTTTGCTGTTTTCCATCCTCGGATTGAAGCAGTTTCGTTTGTTCAATCGTAATACGAGATGTATCGCCCATTATTGTAATTAAATCTTCAAGCTTTTTTGCAACGTTGGCATCAAAATGGAACGTAAGCACATCACGTTCTGCGCCTTTCACAAGTTCCTTCCCACCAATTATTCGAATTACAGGGAGCTCCAGCCCATTTTTCATTTTAATAATTGTCATAAGATCAACCCTTTCTTAGCCTATAGGATAAATTTTCTTTCCATTCACCGTAACACCGTAAATTTTAACCCAGGAAGTAATACTCCATGATGAGAAAAAGTTCATTATTACAAGCATTGAGTTACTTTGCCCAGTAAAAGTAGAAGTTTTTCTTGAAAATGTCTGTGTTTCAGCGTGAATGTGAGTACCAGAATGATTAATAACGAGCGCATCATTTTGAGGAAATGAGCCTTTTACCATTTCCCAATCAAGTACCACCGTGCAATTATTCGGAAGATTGCTAATTCTCCAACCCGCCTGTGTCGGATAATAATGACCATTTGTATAACCCGATATTTCTATATACATAAAACTTCCATGATTCTCTATTTTTCTTGTACCATGAAGATTAGTTGGATTAACGATATATTCTGAAAAATAATTACTAAATGAATTGCGTTTGTATGCGGATCGCCAAACTCCACCAACGTTGTCATATACTTCTTTAGATGGTCTCCAGGCTCCACCTACGTTGTCATATATTTCTTTAGTTGACCTCCATGTACCACCTACATTGTCATAGATAGGAATATCGTTCACCTTCCTTCTTACTCATATTGATGCCATACATCTCCATCAGCTCCGCCTGCTGGGCCTCCGGTAGAACGATGAATATTTCGAATATTAGGTCGATTATAGCTTGTTAAAATTTCAGACCAAGGCGACCATCCCCCATAAAAGTTACGTGTAAATACTCTGAACATATGTGCCTCGGTTGCATAAGTCGTAAACACTTGGTTGATCCCCGCATGCCGGCTTACTTTTAGATGAAAGGATAGATGTATAGGGACGTTCGGCATAGTAGATGCATCGTCATTAAGCGGATTATAATATTCTCCTTCACTTACAATACTGTTTAAATCAGTATTACGCGGCAAAAAATTAGCTTTTTTCACATCAGCAACAGACTGCTTAACATTGCCCAAGGTATCCCAATTACCCGCATTATCTCTAAATTGAACCGACTGACCCGCAAGCTTCATTGCAGTACTACTGTTAGAATGGAACTCTAATCCGCCATCTCCTGTCCAATGCAGCCCTGTATCATTATCACCAATTGGGAGTGTTAACGCTGATGTCCCACCATAAGCAGCAGTTTTCCCTACCCACACTTGACCAGTAACAGCTAAGGCCCCACTAATCTCTCCTCCTGTACGTGGAAGACTTGCATTTTTCGCATTCGTTTCCGCCTGATTCGCTCGCTTAATGACTTCTGAATCCAATATGTCCATATTTCCATTAATATCAGCAATATCAACAATATCCGTATTATCTGGCTTTTTCAGCTTTAAGTTACCTGTTAACTGCATAGTTACCCTCCTTCATGTACTCGTAGATCTCCCCACGTTTTTGCTTTGGCTTGTCCCCAAGTCAGCGTCTTCAGCGATTCCCACCATGTATAGGTGTACTTAAATTCATAACCGAGATGAGCTGGCTTAATATCATCCAGCACTTGTATAAGCCCCGCCATGTTTGCGGGTATACCCTTTACGCCTACAAAATGCACCTCAAACAAATATTGTCCGGGCAGTTCTTTGACATCAACATCACCACCAGAAAATGCTGACGCTGTGCGCTGAATCATTTGTGGCGTTGTAGTACCAGAGCCAAGCATTTTCGCTTTAATCATTTCTCTACGTCGGATATAAGATTTGGTTGGATCTGTAGTCAAACCCAACTCGAACTCCCAATTGTGCAATCCCCAAGTAGCCGTTTCAAGAAAGGATTGATCCATATTTTCGATCAACGAGGTTTTTAGACTTTTCAGTTCCATCCCCAATGTCGATTGGAGTTCTTCCATCTCTCGGACGCCTCTATAATACTCGGGTAAATAATGCATTAAATCTACTGAGTCAACCTGTTCAGGCCGATCAATGACTGGATTCCCCGAATAAAGAAGCGTTCCATACAATGATTCACCATAGCCCATCTATTATTCCCCCTTTAACTGCCCCCAAGTAACTATCTCCCGGGCAGTTAGCTCGAACTGGGTAGCGCTAGCCAAATACCATTCTAAATTAGCACTTACGCTAGGCGTGGGTGATCCTACTACATAGATGTGACCTCCGTCATGAAATGTGCCTGAGTCTCCACACATGGTGACTCGAATATAGGTCTCCCATTTTCCAGTACCTTGATTATTGGATAATAAGAAATCTTTCGAACTGTTGCCTAAATTATTAGATAGTACATGTAATGAATAGCCGATTGGAAGCTTTGCTTTAAATAAATTGACAAAGACTGCATTCGCCTTAGATTGTATGGTTTGAACAAAACCGCCCAAGCCTGGTGTCGTTGTGCTCCCATTGTGTACAATTTTAAGCACAAATTTCGAATTATTCGGTGCATCATTCATCGCAACTCTAGTAATAACAACACCGTCTCCACCCGAATTGTTGTACGCACCTACGCTATTCGTCCCCAATTTAAAGTCTTCATCTAAATAAAGCTGCTTACCGTGACGTAAAGCGTACCACATCGGATCGATCGATCCGTTTGCAACCGTTTCAGCACTTACATTAATAGATATAGCATCCAGCTTCGATTTATCCCCAGTGGACATCAAACCTGCGGAAGACGAAGTCGCGGGAGAGTAGATTGTGTCAGTAAATTTAGCATTTGCAGGGACAGCGCTCAAAACCGTCAAATTATTAACTTTACTAGCATTGTCAGCCTGTGAAGCATAATCAACTTTACCGTCATTGTTCGTATCATAAATACTTTTGAGCATATCACCAGAACTTTGGGAAGCAATGAGCAGTACGTTCCCCGTATCTGTTCCGATATACAGCTTACTAGTGTCAGTGCAATAACCCAGTTCCCCAACTGACAACGTGCCCATTTCACGCTCTAACCCTCGTCGAATTTGGATAAGTGATTTTCTAGGCATCCGATCACCCCCCTCTAGAACGTTCCGCCATCAACTACAGAAATCGTTAAGCGATTGCCATTCGCAGCATCATACACAATGCTGCTTCCATCAATGTTAGCCTCAATGCCTGTTCCATTGACGACAATTCCTTTACCTGCCTTCGCAGATACACTTGTTGCCGCTACTGTAATTCCGTTGCCAGCTCCTACAGCCAACGAAATTACATCCGCTTGCCCACCACCAGTAAGACCATTTCCTGCAGCTACCGTCTGCAGTGCTCCACCCGTGCGCACCCAGGCCGAACCGTTCCAAGAATATATTTTTTGCTCATCATCTACATAGGCTGTCCATCCTACAACGGGATTGTAAAATGTCCACACCCCTGCTTGAAATTCCGCAATCTGATTGGTCTTATTCAGCCATGTCCCCGTGGCACCTACAGGAATAATGTAACGATCCCCTGCAACAGGACTTGCTGGTGGAGCTACCAAATTGAGATCCTTTACAGACGCCTGTGGCTCAATATTCCGTTTCGCAAGTTCAATTTCGTTACGAATTTTTTGCGCGGACCACAAGTCTGTATTCGCTGCACCCGCGTCATTAATAACCCGATGCTTCACTGCATCATCAATATGGATTTTAATTTCGGCAGCTGTCTTCGTATTTGTTCCGTCAGACACTTTGTTGATATGTCCATTCGTTACATTTGTTTTTAACACTTTAGCGTAAGTTGTCCCATCCGCTATATCGTCGACCGACCCTGTAAGATCAGTAAGTTTTTGAGCATTCACTCGCTTCCATGCTGTTCCATCATCAAAATAAAGATAACCGAGATTAGTTCCTGTAGTTACGTAATACAACCGCCCAACAGATGCAGCAACGGGACGTGATGCCTCAGAACCTGATAGAGCTCGACCGACCATAGAGTTAGTCGTTCCATCACCAATGTATACTTCTTTCGTATCCGTACAGAAGCCCATTTCCCCAGCCTTTAACGCCCCGTAAGTTAGAAGCTGGGCTCTTGTACCCCTCTTAATTTGAATCGTTTGTGCCATACACGCTTTACACCCCTTTCTTAAATGTACCTCCATCAATTAAACCATCTGCTTTATAGCGCTCCATTTCCGTTTGCGTCGCTGTTATCGCTTGCTGTAGAAAATTCACATCATCTGCCTCTACTGTGTCGCCTGGCGTCTCATAAGTAACATACACCTCCGGCACACTAGCAAATACCTTTATATGCCGCTGCCATGGTGCATCATCAGGAATCGAAACAACATAATTGCTCACTTCGTCACCTGTAAAACGAGAGCCTGTAAATAGACGAATTGTCGGTACCGCGATGTTATCGTGAGCAAGCAAGCCATCATAGACGCCTTTAGTAAGTAGAATTTTCTCTTCTACTACGTACACGGTGCCATCTGTTTTTTTATTTAATTTTTCTGGGAAATGATCAATTGTCGTTGGATACGCCATACCACACCCCCTATATTTTCGCTAATAGCACGACTACCTTCGTAAACCCTCCCGGTACGCCTAAATACAATCCATAATCGTTATAAATCGCATCATAATTCAAGATCGGCCTCAGCTTACCGTCCGCTGCGACACCTTTAATACTTAGAATATAACTGTTGTCTTTTGTCCAGCTGGCATCAGGGAAAAACACATCTGCTGCGTTCTGTGCGTTTAATGTGACATCTATCGCTATGGAACGAGGTACATCAAGACCTTTAAGCTTCATCCGACCCTGCATGTCCAGCTCTAAAATATCTTCTATATTTTCAATATGATGTGCCTTATTTGGCGGAATGTGCTTCCATACAATTTTTGTGTTCTTCAAGTCAGCTCGATTCGACCAAGGATTAAATGTCGGACCTTGATCATAAAAGTTTATGGGTGCTTGCATACCAAAGAAGAAACCACTATCACTGTCTACATCCTTATTCCATATCCCATGCTGGGTGTTCCAGCACGTTCCGTTATAACTAAACACATATTCCTGCACAGGCCTGTTCGGAACAGAACTTCCCCCAACGAATTTACCTAGTGATACCCGACAAAATGGATACGTCCCGGAACCATCAATCTCGAAACCAGAACCTCCAATCGTCATCCCTCCGTAGGCGTCACACATAAAATGGTTGACCCAGCCTAGCATAATTCCGTATTCTTTCCAGGTTCCATCGGGTTGCAGCGCTCCAATATCTTCACCCGTTTGTTCCCGCATTGGATCTCCGACAGCATAAGCCTTTCTGCCGTTTGCCTTCCATAAGTTCATACCCTGATTAATAAAGTCCCCGATATTTTCCTCACCTGGATATGTACCGCCCGCTTGCATCTGCCAACCAAAGCTGAAATTGTCTACATCAATTCGTTTAAATCGTTTCGTTTCGGAATCGTATCTTGCATTAATTAATAGCCAATACTCAATCACGTCAACGCCATTACGATTCATATGAATAGTCGCTTCATTAAAATATCGATCATTTAAAATGACACCACTATCTAATCGACTCACAATTTCTTTCGCTTTCGTTAACGCAGCTTGCTTCGCAGACTCCACTTCCACATCTACATAGACTTTGTCAGCTTTTTTTAGAAGTGACGTGTCATTTACTTTCTTGTATCGCTCTACTTCCGATTGCGTTGCCATAATCGAGTTCTGAATCTCATTGACATCATCGGCTTCAATCGTGTCACCTGACGTCTCGTAAGTCACATATACATGGGGTGAGTTAGAGAACACTTGGATGTTGCTCCGCCATGGCATATCAGCAGGACTTGATAGATTATAATTACGAACTTCCTGCCCTGAGAAATGAGGACCCGTGTAAATCTTTATCGTCCAATTGATAATGTTGTCATGTCTTAGCTGCCCCTCGTATTTGCCGTTTGTAATGGGGAGCGTTTCTTCCACCATATGTGTTCGACCGTCAGGTTTTTTATTTAACTTTTCCGAAAATTGATCGATGAAATTAGGGTACAATCTACTGCACCCCCAAATCGATCGCACCTGCTATCGGCACTTCATCGTCCGCTAAAGCGATATTTCCAGTACCGTCATTTAGAAGCAAGCTAGAGTAGTCAACAATTCCTTCGGTACCTAATAGCAAAGCACCGATAATCGCCTGGCTAATGTAGCTGGATTCAAATACTGCTTCCTTACGCCATTTTTCGAAACGCGCACTAAATGCTTGAATTGCACTATGAAGACTATGACCCGCTGCTAGTTTAATCACAGCTTTGATGTTTATCGTCTTCGCACGTCCCGAAGCGACCGTCACTTCAGCCCCAATGGGGGCCTGACCTTCGCCTCGACCTTTTACAGGATCAATATGATCCTGCACCTGCTGCACCAATGAACTTGTAGCTGGTAGCTTGTCCGAATCGACAATGACAACTTTTACTGTCTTGGGGCCATTCCACAAGGGAAACACTTTCGCATGTCCTACCCCTGGAATTTGCAGCGCCCACTCCATATAGTGATGCTTGTTGCCGCTCGTCGCTGGCCGTCTAGCAGAGGCAAAATAGCGTGCACGCAGCTCCTCATCCGACTCTTCCTCAACACCAGGTACCAGCAATTCCGTCAACTCAGCACGGGCTAAGTTAGCGACATAATCGATAGGCAGCAGCATCCCAAAATGCTGATTCCCTCGCTCACCTGAAACTTCAGCTTCCATGCGAAAATTGCCAGACGGTAGTCGTTCCAGCACACGGTAGGTCACATCGTCGATTGCGTACCTTCCACCAATCGGCACGTCCATCATTTTGTTGGCAGGATCATAAAACACACCTTTCAACTGCGCCTTCGTTGCATCCTTTCGGATTAAGCCGGACCAAGCTATTGCCCGATCCAAATAAACACCTGTCGCTGTGTCTGCAAATTTCAAATCCAACTGCTGTCCAAGCTCAATATACATTTGTGCCAATTCTGCTGCCGCTGGTGCTAGTGCATCGTAAATAATAGATCCTTCACGCTTATCAATTCCGTCAGGCACACGACTTAAGCTGCGCTCCAAAATACGTTCATACGTCATATCTGCATAATATGTCATTTTTAAATGGTCACCTCCTCTTCGATACGCACTTGCCCAAAAATAGAAACGACAGTAAATTCTACTGCCGCTGTCCGCCTATCTACCATATGAATTAAAAAATCCGTCACATCCGTTATGCGTTCGTCCGCCAAGAGCGCTTCCGTTACGATTCTCTTGAGCTCACTGCGCACAACTGCTTCGTTTTCCCCCATCACCACATTTAACTCAATACCGTAGTTCCAGCTGTAAATGAGATAAACAAATCGTTCCGTTTGCAGCACTTTGAATACCGCTTGCTTTACCGCTTCTATTTCATCAACAAAGCCAGTAATTCGCCCCTTTTGTACATCGAGACGATAAGTACGTGACGTCTGTTCTTCGGGCAATTCCAACTCTATATCCATAATCGGGATGGCTGTCTCAACCTGTTCTGGCAGCAATGACAATGCTACAACCTCCCCAAGACGACGAACTGCTGTCCGCCATTGTTGCGAAGCAGTACCACAGTGTCACCTACAAGAAGTTCAGGCAGGTCGCGAGACATAATAACCATGTCCCCTTCAATGACAAATCGACTATCTACTAAAATGTGAATAGGCGTTACTTTCTGTACTTGACCAAACATTACGGCAGCTGGCACACTAGCTGTATTTGCTTGCATAGAGATGCGTTTTATTTTTTCGCTCAGCATTACATCACCACCAGCTTCAAATTCATCGTTTCCTTCATTACATCATGCTTGCATTCATCAACAATGTACCAGCCGGACAGCCCGATCCCACTTAATTTCACAAAAATAGAACGGCCTGCACGCACCGTCAGATCAGCGAGCGCCTCTATACTGAGCGATTGCTCTGGACGATTTTTCAACGCTAGCAAGTTGTCGGCTAGTTTATCAATTTGTGCTTTATTCAGATCTTCATCCACTTTTTCATAATGCTGCAGCACGCCCCATCTTGCCATTGAATTACTATCATGGACAACGTATACATCACGTTTTCCTGTCTCTTTATTGTCACGGACGAGCTTAATTTGGTTCGCAGTTTCACCATCTATATCGCTGCTGTAGTCGTAGCTGGTTGCCAAACTTTGATCACCAACGATTAAATTAATCGTACTTTTTTTCACATCCGAAATACGAAGCTGACCATAATCGTCCCACAAATAAAACATTTGTTTTCCGTGAACAAGAGTTAGATCCAGTGCCTTTAAAATGATATCAAACAACGATTTACTGTCCTCGATCATAGAAGGAATGACGTGGCCCGTGTTACTAAGTTGGCCTGTCTTCAGCTTAAAATCACCCGCAATCTGGGCAACGATCTGATCGGCGCGTTTTCCTTTAAATACGTACGTATCTTTATTTTTTAAATAACGAAGCTGATCGTAGGCGACAACTTTCGTTTCGCCATTATCCGTCCTTGAATATTTAAAAACATAGCCGTAAAATAATCCCTTGCTATTTTCTTTAAACGATACAATGCCTCCGTGCTCTATTTCGATCTGCTTATCGTCCATCATCGTAAATTCAAACGAAGCAGGAGACCCTGCGCGTTTCGTATTCCAATCCGCGTCAGTGACTAACGTCGTAATGTCGTAAGAAGTACCCGTTTTTTTGTTTTGATAATAAATTTCGATCATAGCACCAGCACCTGCCCTGAATAGATCGTATACTTCGGCAAGCCCGTACCTTTGTTCCGCTTATCCATCAGCGCTTTATTTTTCGCATACAGCTGTGGGTACTTGCCGCCATCGCCGTAACGTTTCTTGCAAATCGCCCATAAGCTTTCTCCTTTAACAACGGTATGCGTTTTTGATGCTGGAGGACTGCCAGGACGCTTCGCCGCGCTAGCCCTCACTTTATTGTCCTTTGTCAGCGTTAACTTTTTCGGTGAATATGACTTCCATTCTTTTAATTTCAAGCTGAAATAAATGTCGCCTACCTCACCGGCACGCTCATCATAGCTCAAATCTTCGATACCCATGCTGATGTTAATATCTAAATCAGTACCCGTTAGGAGAAACTGAATCGGCTGCTGCGTATCTCGATATATCTGAATAGTCCGAATACAATCGATAGGCTTTAGCAATGTTTTTCCTGAATCCTCAGTTTCAAACAAAAATCCTGTTACATACGGTTCATAATGCGCAGGAAAAAAGGACTCAAACGAAACTTCGCGGAGTCCTTTGCGCTTTAATTTATTGATCTCCCCAATTCCCATCACGGTTACGGTTTCATTATGGCCGGGAGAGCTTATTTCCAGCTTTTCAGGCAAAACAGGAATTTCAACTTGTTTGCCACCAAGCTTCAAAAACATTTGATAACCCACCCTTGCCTCACCTCCCTCTAAACCTATTCATTATGAATAGGTTCCTTCGGCGCTCATCGCAATTTCATTAGCAAGGCGACGCTCCATCTCATTCATAACGTCGTTAACATCTACTTTTTCGCTAATGCTAGCGTTCATTGCAATCGTTGGCGTCATCGTGACAAAGTTTTGCACATAGCGCATTTCAGCTACGTCTTTCATCATCTGTAAATCTTCTTCTCCGATGTCCACCTCGCTGTTCACTTGCCCCACTTCACCGACTTTGCCGATGTTCGGCATCTTTCCAGCTCCAGCCGCTCCAGCTGTTCCGACTGCTCCGCCTCCACCTCCGCCAAGCCCTTTGTCCAATCCGTTCTCTTTCATTGCATCTCCGCTAAAACTAGAAGTGATGCCTTTTATCTTATCTTGCATTCCTTTACCCAAGTCAGAGCCTGCCTGATATCCTTTGGTACTGAATTCGGTAATCGACTTCGTCTCCAATCTTTGAGTCACTTTGTAGCCCTCAGGCATTTCACCCAACCAATCGTCCATCTGCTTCTGAATCCCCGTTACACCGCTTGCCAAATTGGAACCAAATACAGCATCAATCGCTTCAGCAATCCGTTTCACCGTATCGAGGACACTGTTCGCTAAATTCACAAAGAGTCGCTTAACACTATACACGGGATGATTAAACACATTCGCGAAAAACTCTACAAACGATGCCCAATAGTTCCATATCCCGACTACAATGTTATAGATAAAGGCATATAACCCAAACAACGCGCCGCCGATAAAGCCAAGGACTTGATCAAAGGTAACGCCCATATTGTTCAAAATAACGATTAACACACCTAGAGCAGCACCAATGAGTAGAATAGGCCAGTTCGCTAACATAAAGGCTGCGAATGCTCTAAATCCATTCACCATAGCCGCACTGCCCCATGCCCATAATAATGTGATCGCTGTTGTTCCCCACGCCCATATTAATGAAATTAAATACATGATCGCAGTGGTAGCCAATACCGTTAAAATCGGACCGATAATCGACCAATTGGATTGAACAAACGAAGCAACTGTCGAGATTATACTGATCAATCCTTCCACACCAGCAGCAATAGTCGAAATCGCCACCATGATGCCAGTAATCATCGCAGAACCTATATCACTATTCAAAAAATTGCTAATGCTTTGCATAACACCGGCAAACGACATCGCGGCAAAGTTTTTGATCTGCGTCCATGTCCCTTCAAAGGTACGCGGCAGCGCCTCAAACTTTGCTTCAATATCATCCGAAGCCGCAAATAACGCACCCTTCATAATGTCAGCGGTAATCAAGCCTTCAGCGGACAACTTTTTCAATTCGCTGGTTGATTTACCCGTAAAATCTGCGATCGCTTGCGCCAACATCGGCGCACTTGCCATCATAGATTCGAACCCCGCCCCTTCCAGCTTGCCCGACGCCATCGCTTGTGTCACCTGATCCATCCCTGCTTGCTGTTCCGGGGCTGATGCCCCGTTCACGGCAAATGACTTCTGCATCAGTTCTGAGAATGCAACGATCTCATTATTCCCGTTAAAAGAATCCCCCGCCGACAGTCCGAGTTTCGAGACCGTTCCAACCATGTCGCTGTAGCCCGTCCCAGATCGCTGAGCAGCACCAAATACCATCTTCTGCAAATTTTCATCCGGCTTCTTTTCATCTTTGATTACATTTAGACGGGCGTTATTGTTTGTATGCGTATCAACCGCCTGCATCGCTGAGCCTGCTCCCGCAGCCAAACTTGCGACAGCTGCCACCATAACACTTCTAACACCACTCCACGCACTTTTTACTTGTTCAGCGTTTTTGGCAGCTGCTTGTTGTTTCTTATTCAGCACATCCAGCCGTTGACTTGCCCCACTAATTGCGCTGCTCGTACCTGTGAACATCCGTCCAGGAGATGTTCTTGCACTTTGCGTATGCAGCATCTGCATCGATCGAATTACACGCTGCGTCCCTTGTGCAGCACGGTTCAACGTATTTGAGAAATTATCGCGTAACGCAAGCGTCGTCGATATTGTCGACATTCGCTCACCTCCTTAACGCTTTCGCTTTGCTTTGTCAGCTTGCTTTTTTTCATTTTCGAGCTGTAAATCTATGCTTGCATAAATAAAAGCCCGGACGTGCACAGGCTTATCCATGAGCTCATCCGGGCTAATTTTCAATCGATGCAGGGCATAGTGCGCATAGTTCGCTTCACCGTTGCCCTGCTGGATTAGTTTTTTGCTTCTTCTACCAACTCATTAATATCAGTCTCGAACCCATTCAGCTGCTGTACGCGCTGTACAAGCTCCGCATATTGACCTGGATTAAACAGCTTATCAATAAGCGCCTCTGCTCCGAGTACGCCGAATTTCTTCTGCAACGCCGCATCTTTAAAATTCGGCTCTACGCAGCAAGCGATTAAGAGACGGTTGGCATACAAGTCCGCATCCGTTTCAACATCTTTCTGGTGTGTTCGCTTATTAAAAGTGGCCTTTTGGCAGCTTTTACGAATCTCTTTATTTTCAGCCTCGGTAATACTTTTCATCACAAACGGGAACGGAAACGGCTTGATGCTCACTTCCGTTTGTACCTCCGCCAGCACGTCATTGTTCATTAAAAAATCCTGCAGTTTACCCATTTAGATAGCCTCCTTAAATTTTGTTGAACGGCGTTGCAATATCGAAGTCTTCAAACGTGAAATCTGCTTCCTCATCGAGCGGATCGTCAGAGTCGCCATCCAACTTCGTCAAGATAGTAGAATCGAGATTCACCCCAAACAAATTCACCACTTGTTTGCCTGCTGCGCTGGCTGGGTCTTCATTTTCCACCATCATATTAAAGTAAACGTCTCGTCCGTTATCTTTATACTCCTTCAATAAAGAACGGAACAACGGCGTCATATAGTAGATAGTCATGCTGCCAGTACCACTAATGCCTGTCGTCTTATGGCCTGTCATACGCTTGCCAATCGATTTAATTTCGGATTTGCTTTTTTCAATCGTTGCTTCAATCGTCTTAGCAAAAAACAATTCCTCATTGTTTCCATTAATTTTGGCGTATGCCTTGCCCTCTTTACCATTAATCGTATCTTGTGAATGTAGTTTCGCCATTTATATATCCCCCTCTTCTACACAACTTGAACTGTCATGTAGAGCTTCTCCATACTATCGTTAGGCTGCAGCACGCTATGAACGGCTACATCACGCTTGCCAATCCCTTGATCAATCGTAATGTCCTCACTATCAAAGTTGCTTATCGCACCAACCGCCTGATATTGCAACGCCAAAGAAACGAGATCTGCTTTAAACAATTGGCGTCCCGTATCATTGTTCGTGACAAGTCCGATATAAGACGCGCCGAAAATACGGGCAACATCGTTCGCCCAGCCATCCATCACACGCATCACACGATTGCTCGTCCAATCTGGTGACTTACCGCCTCCAAACGTTACTAAGCTATTAATGTCAGAAAGTACGCGGGCTTTGCTGCCTTCGCCGTAAAAGACGAACTCTCCCGCCTTAATCGCCGTTTCATACTGGCTCTTTGTATATTTAATATTTACATCAACTGCACCGTCATAAGTTGTATTTGTTAAGCTTTGATTGATTTCCGCTGCTGCTGTAGCCCCTGCTACCCACGCAACCGCTTGTTCACCGGAAACGACTGTCGTATCTTCGAGTACAACACCGTTCTTGACGTTAATAATACCCTCGTGATCAGCAGGCTGATTGTGCAGTACACATACCACTTTTTTGCCTTCATCTTCACGAAGACGCTTCGTGAATGCTACAAATAACGACTTCACACTCGTATCTGTACCTGGATAACCTAGTACGTTAAAGCTCTCAACTTCGAGTGCAGTCAAATAACCGCTGTACGTTGTTCCATTCGCTGTCCCATTTGTACCCCCTGTTAATGGAGCGGCAGCAGCCGCTACAAGCGCTCCCGTCGTACCGAATGTAACAAAAGCGTTCGCTGACAAGGCAGCAACGGAAGTTACGGTTTGCTTGTCTACCTCTTGCATACCTAAGTAAGTAATAACATCAAACCCACCTGCAGGATTCGTCAGTACCGCCACTCGAATGTCATTGCCGCGCGTACCGCTATATTTAGCTGTTGCCGTAAGACCGCCTGTCGTCTTTGTTGCCTTAACGCCACCACTGTTTGCACGATAGACAAGCAGCGTTTTCGCACGTTTAAAGCATTCACGAATAAGCAGCATCTCTGGCGCAGTAGCATCAAAGCCAAAAACAGTTAACGACTGTTTATTAAAATCAGCCGCATCCATCTTAATAAGCTTGTCCTCTGCACCCCAATTTAGTTGTAAAGGCAATGAAGCCACACCGCGAGCCCCCGCAGTTACACCGCCACCTGCAGATACAAAATTAATATAGGCACCTGGCAGCACTTTATTTTGAAACGTAAATGTTCCGCCTCCAATTGGCATACTAACACACCTCTCCCATCATAAATGTTTGAATAATCTCGTTTACTTCTACTAACGTGTACAATTTCTCATCTTCCAACAGCGCATCCAATACATCTGGATGGAAGACACTGGACTCCTCTTTAAGCTGCCACTTATAGAAAGAAGGCTCTGACAACATGTCAGAACCTTCTCGCTTGCTCTTCTTTATCGCTTCTGTCAAGGTGAAATCCCCCCTATCATTTGCAACTTGCCCATCGCATCCACCGCTTCGGGATCTTTCAACCCGCTTACGATGACGTCGAATGTAAAATGAAATACCATGTCATCCCCAGGTTCTGCTTGCGCTTTACTCACGTGAACAACTTGTCCATTAACGTTCAATTGCTCGAACTCAAAGTAAAGCTTCTCTGCCCAGTCGTGAAAGACCATATTGTCTTTTATAGACTTAAAATGCAGCAACTCAAAGCTGTACGTCCGCATACGCCTTCGTCCCAGCTTCGTTTCATGCTTCTGCTCCACGCAGCGAATGAAATGATGGCCATCCGCTTGTTTCGGAATTTCATCTACATAGATGAGTCGGTCGGGATAAACGGACTTTAAACGTTTGGCGATGGCTTTGATCAGATCGTTAACGGTCACTCGTCACATCATCCCCTTTCGAGATACTGTTTCAATCGGCTGCTGAATTTGCGCTGCAATCTCGGCTGCCTGCCAGCTTCCGCTTGCTTCATTGCACGGCGAAGTATATAGCGGCCTTTCACAAACGTACCGGACTTCGTACGGCGACCATACTCAATGACACGCGCATACGGCACGTTGTTGTATACGTCGATTTGATAGGTCGTGCCGCTTGTTTTCGGTCTGCTGCCATCATACTCATTATTGTTGGCATGAGCGCGATTGCGGTTGCCCGTATGAAAATGATTGCGATAACGTCCTGTATCAACAGCGTCAGGGTTACCACTGCTTGCTATCATCTTCGCTTGTCGTGCTGCATATTCCCCTTCTTCAATGAGCAGCTTCTGCGTAACCTGCGGCGCTTCGCGTTGCAACGTGATTAGCTTTTGACGATATTTGATAAGCTGCTTAACGTTTGATCCCATCGTCCATGCACCACCTTTGCCCTATCATGCCAGCTTTTCCGCCTTTAAACGCACTTCATTGTGCGTCGCATATCGCTTAGGAACGCCAACAACTTCGTAGCTGCTGGAGAGCTTGACTTGTCCGAATCGTTGGACTGTCACACGATCCCCCGCTTGAATTGAAACCGTGGGCGCTACATATAGAGTCGCTTCATATTCAATTCTGTGCTCCACAGTGGTTTGACTGCTCCTATCACTACCTGCCGAAAATGCGCAAGCGATGTTATCGTAGATGTTCGTCCATGTCGTACGGACGATGCCGTCCGCATCTTCTGCCGCCACACTTCTACTTACGCTGCAGCTATCCTCGTACGTTAGTTCGAGTGCAGTTCGTTCGGCTTCTGCATTGCCGAACATACGAAAATGCAGCCCCGTTGCAGCCATAGCAATACGTTCCAACATTGCTACCACCTCAGCTTTCGAAATGCCTGGAGCTGCACCTTATAATTGTCAACGATGTCTTTCACTCCACGAATATCTGCAACTGGCTTCGTATCAAAGCTAGTAGATACGTCGCCACGGCTTACAGACTTTGCTGTTGGTGGAATATGCTCGACACCGTACCTTTCTGAGCGCCACATATCCGCCGCCATACGAACGGCAACATTTTCGAGCAAGATCGGCATCTGATCTAGGTTGCAATAATTGACTATCTCATCATTTACTGTTTGCAACACCAATTGCAAAAGCGGATCTTGTTCGTTGCCCGTAATGCCGAGCAGCTGCTTTAGCTTGCTTAGCATTGTAGTAGAGATTATAGAAGTCATAAGGATCACACTCCTACTTATACTCCGATATTTACCCACACACCATCGATCTTGTTATCTGGAATCCACAAGTCATGGTATTTGCGATAATCCAATTTCCAAGCGTCTGCCTTCTGATTCGTATTCGGTTCAAAAATGCGTACCTTTTCTGTCTTGGAAACCGCAATCGGGCTGCGGCGCACTGTAATGATCCAGTTGATCGGTTTCGCACCAGTAGCTGGAACAAATCCGCCATTCGTTTGGCCTGTCGTGGACCCATCGTGGAACACATAAGCCGTCTTCATACGAGCGGAAGGCACGCGGATAATTGGGTTGTTGTCGAGCACTTTTACTTTGCGGGAAATGTTGCCTTGCGTAAACTCAGCAACCTCTAAGTTTTTCTCCACTTTATCAGCTAGATCAAGCTGTTTCGCGGCATGTGTGGACATCGTGATGACCATTTGCTCATTTTCACCAATAATGTCTTCAATCGCAGTAATATCATCAAGCAGCTTGTCATAAATCGTTGCTGCTGCTGGTGTATAAGCCGTTGTATTTACTTTGCCTTTTGCGTTAGCCATCGCGTAAATTTTGCTGTAGCGATACGCATCAATCTCAGGCACAACTAATGTGCGCTGGAACTCGCCCATCACATTAGCAGCAGTCGCAGCAAAGTTAGACTCATCCACATCCATCGCATCTAGCTGGAACGTGCGACCACGGTCCTGCGTCAGCGCATAGGTACCATACGTTAAGGATACGGACCCTTGAACGTAACCACGATCACGGTCATAATCACCAAGGCCGTCCATCGCGATCTTCGGAATTTTCACCTCATTACCGCCAGCGTATTTCACTTGCGCTGCATTTTCTTCCATCCATCCAGATGTCGCCAAAGCAACCATCTGCTCATCCAGCGAAGCTTGAAACAGCGTCGCGTATTGGAGCGTATTAATAGACATGTACATTCATCCTTTCGAAAATGGTTGTTAAAATAGTTGAAGCAATTGCAATAGAGCGCTGTTGGTTACCTACAAGTTAGGCAAACCCATTGCCGCACGCACTGCCGTTAGATTAGCAGCTTGCGAGTTAGGCGCTATGCCTGGATCGGCTGGTCTTGCCCCATGAATAGCTGGCAAGGTGAGATTTAGAAGCTGATCCTGATTGAGCATTGCGGGGTTGGACTGTAGTTGTTCCGCGTGGATGATTGGAGCAGTGCCATCTTGCATCTGCATAGACACTTGTTGACCATTCAGTGGATTCTGATTGATAAACAAGTAAGGCTTTGCCACTCGGATTGGAGCAATGATCTCTTCCAAATCCTGTTTCACATTGCCCGCTTCATCCAGCTCAATCTTGTCCATATCAATGAGATTGATCAGGTCTTCCGTGTCATGCACCTTGCCTGCGAGCGCCATTCGAATAGCAGCAGTACGCTGAATCGAAGCAAGCTCAGACTGGTAATTACGCGCAAGCTCATCCAGCTTGCCTTGCGCAACGATAACATCGGTAGCGATCTTGGAAGGATCGCCGCTGCCACCAATCGCTTTTAGCGCATCTGCTGCTGCCTTTAAGGCTGCTTCTGCGCTCGCCTTGCCTTTCGTTGCCGCATCATATTTTTCTGCGGGTACAAAACTTCCATCGTTCCCTACAACAAGGTCAACGTCTTTCCCCTCCTTTCCTTTGCCTTGCAATGCAGTTTCCACTTGCAAAACTAACTCCTCACCCAATAGCATTTTGATTGACTCAACAATCATGTTCTTGCTCCTTCCCGGCTGTTTATATAGCGACTTCCACGCTCATTGCCTCCACCAGTATATCTAGGACTGGCTGCCAGTAATGGGTATAAAAAAACCACCGCCTCTTGTAAAGAGAACGATGGTTTAATCATCAGGTGTTAAGTTGTGATATGCAGCTCATTGAGCGTATTTCCTAATTTGCTATATTACTATATTAATGCCTAAATGACCGAATGACCTGCACCGATTCTGCATTTAATCTGCAAAATGTCTGCAATGGTGGGAGTTGTTGAATGATGGGTTCATTCTGCACAGGGTGCGGCCAATCTCCATGCCTTACTTTATAAATATACTTCATAGAAAATAATATTTCAGCTTTTGAAAACTTGTCTTTGTTCTTCATTATTTCGTTAAAAACATACTCTTCCCTTTCAAGTCTTGATTGCTTTAAATATTTTTCCTTCCCCAATTTCATCCATTGCTCAGCATGGTATGATTCATGGACAGCACTTAAATAGGTTGGGTTTAAACAACTTCAATTCACGTATGCAAATAAATCTTTGTCCATCTGATGCTATTCTAATCTGACCAATTACGGGCATATCTGCCCTTCCTTGTAATCAAAATCTCCCGTCCCCTCTATAGAAAACGGAAATTTTTGATAAAATAGATCCGTTGCTTATTTGAAACTCGGAGGAAATAAAATGAAGACAAATGTACACAAGTGGAATTTATGTGAAGTAGAAGCCATTAAAATACAACAGGAATTATCCCAAAAAGTTATAAAAGAAGATTTTTCGGATCAAATTCAATACGTTGCCGGAGTAGACGTTGCTTATAGCAAAAGTAACGATAAATTAATAGCAGCAATTGTCATTTTAGAATCAGATTCATTGGAATTGGTTGAGTCAGTTGTTATTGAAGATACCGTTCAATTCCCCTATATTCCGGGATTGTTCTCATTTAGAGAACTTCCTCCAATTATCAAAGCATTTGAAAAAATAAAGACTACTCCTCAGCTAGTAGTTTGCGATGGGCACGGGCTTGCCCACCCTAGACGGTTTGGATTAGCCTCTCATTTAGGGGTCCTTTATGATATTCCTACAATTGGGTGTGGAAAAACGAAGCTGTTAGGCCATTTTATTGAACCTGATCAAAATAGAGGAGACCATTCACCATTAGTTGATAACAATGAAATCATTGGAAGTGTATTACGAACACAGAAGAGCATTAAACCCATCTTTGTTTCAATCGGTCATCGAGTATCCCTAAAGACTGCCTGCGAGTGGATACTCCGATTGTCACCGAATTATCGATTGCCGGAAACGACTCGACAAGCAGATCAGATCGTGAAAAAAACTTTGTCATATATATAAAATTTTATTTTCCAGTTAAAAGATGGGCAAATCCTGCCCATCTTTTAATAGTACCCCATCTAGAAACTTAATCCGATTTTCTATCCTCATTCAAGTTAATATTCCCTGATCCTTTCAAAAGGGAATTGTTAGTCCCTAGTATTACTATTTTCCCTCTAACTTTTTAGCTCGTTTATTGTACTTTTCGATCATTTTTTTATCAAATTCACTAGGTTCTGTTTTTTCGGTAACTAATTCTCCTGCTTCACTCCACTGTCTGTATGTTACACAAAATCCATACTTATATTCTTCTTTTGATTTTATGTTACCATTTTCAAACCAAGTGATTTTTTTTCCTGATATGACCCCATTGCTCATTTGTTGAAAACTCGTAACTTTACCACTTTCATAATAATTTACATTATCTCCATCAGACATACCATTTTTATAATACGCATAGTATGCCAAACTACCATTTTTATACCTTTCATAGAGTATACCTGATATAGGTATTCCCCCTTCATCTAAGGGTTTATTAAAAACTTCTTGCCCATAAACCCCAGAATAACAAACGTCCCCAGTGAACTCTATGCCATTAGATAATACAAATTCCACAGGCAAAATGTCGATACCTTCCACTTGGATACCCACCTCTCAATATTACTTACTTTTACAAATCAGATAGTATAGGAAAGCCTTTTAAAATATAGTTACAGTGTGGACAGGTATGAAACGGAATATCGGTTACAGGCTTTGTTGAGCCTCCTGGCTTAATAACGTATATTAGTATATCATCAAGAGTGGCATTATCATTATCCAATAATGCTTTATTAGCCGCATATACTTCAGCGTGAGACCCTGCGCCATGAGTATACAGACTATATGAATCATAAACATCATCCGGCATGTCAATAATTCCTTTTTCAATGTGAGGGTGTAATTCTTTTGGTAATTTGCCTTCAACATCATTAATTGCTGTGTAAATCTTACCAGTAGTTCTATCATATGCTCCTGCAACTGCGGGACCAAGCTGCTTATTAGTGAGACCAATATCTTTCAACATTTGTGCCTCTTCAATAACATGGTTTTTAAGTTTCAGAATTTCCTCTGGTGTAAAATTATCCAGAGAACTTTTACCCGTCCCCTCAACCTGCTCCTTACGCCACTGCTCATATGTCATGTCCTTTGGCAGAGGTTGCCCGCTCAAACGCAAATTTTCCATACCATCCGTAATTTCAATCGTAGTCGAGCGGCAGCGCGGGTGCATCGGCGGATAGTTAGTACCTCTTTTCGCATCCGATACGTTAAACTTCTTATCATCCAGAATTAAGCAAGTATCACTAGTACGTCTATCTAATTTTGCCACATATTCATATTGCTTTACACCAGCCGCTTCGTATGCCAGCCGAATCGCTTCATTATGGAAATACGCACTTTCTCCCTGTACGAGAATCTCTATATGCTTAAACGATGCTCCCATTTGATCGGACAATTCTTTTGATATCACATTGCTACCTTTGCCATGACGCCATCCTTGTGTGACCGTTTCTTCCATTTCAAAATGCAGCCTATTGATATTTTCTGCCATCCGATCTGCAAAGTTAACACCATTCCACGGATGAGATAATACATCTGTCATCTCCGAATCGAGCTTCTTAAACTCTCGTAACGAGCCATGTCGCTGCTCAATATCGAATATTTTCTTATAGTACGCTTCCGAATACAACGCTTCAAATGCATTCCACATTTGACGAACATTTTTAGCGCCCAAATCATCCAACGCGATCCGCATTTGTCCAGATACAAGGTCAAGCCGAGTACGCGGAGAGGCACTACACTCCACCATCTTCAGTCTAGATTGCAGCAATTGTTTAGCAGCATCGTCCTTCTCCTCATCGATGCGCTTCGCCCAATCCTCTACACTATCCTTCCATTCTTGCATCTCTGCCGTATTCAGCAACTTAGCTGCCCTGTCGTCCGCAGACCCTTGTTCTTCCTCATAGCGAACAAAAAAATCATTAACACTAATCCGAATCTCACGTGCCGCTTGCTCATATTGCTTGAACAGTTCCCGCATTACCCCAGAGCCGGCTTCTAAACTTTCTTTCTCCCGAGTTAACGCACGTTCCAGCCATTGCTCATCATCGTCCATCAATACTATCACCACCTGTCTGTTCCCCAGCCTTATAAATGGACAGCAAAAAGACACCTTCAACAGCTAAGAAGGTGTCTTTTCGTCTAGCTACTATGACTGCCATCAACGATTAGTTAAAAGTTACGACTAATCTTCAAGTTCATCTTCCCTGTCATCAAAAAAGGCCTCAAACGCTACATCAAAATAATCTCCATTACTTGATAAAGGATAGCGTTGAGGCATTCCATTATGATCTAGAACATGATCAAGCCCTTATTTTTGCATCACTCAAGTAGTTTGAGATAACTTGAACAACGTCAATAATTTACTTGAAGCGTTCTAAACCATTGTACGGGTTCGAAATGTTTTCACCTACTTCTTCTATGGTTTCTAAAACTTCATTAAGTATCAATTCATCTATATTTCTATTTTGATTAATTGACTTTTTAACTTCTGAAAAACAATTTTCTAAACCAAGATTAACGATAATTGACAGCATAATATCTACTTCTTCATATGAATCCGTATTCCACAAACTACAAAGGATCTTATCTACTTGTGTTCTTGTGTTGCTTTCTAAAAGTTCGTAAGTCATGACTTGCCTATCAGTTAATTGGCTAAGAATTAATAAAAGCACTCGTTTATCAACTTTTTTTTCTTCAAACTCTAGCAGTGCTTCTTGAAACATTATTTCTAACATCGTTGTTGGCAATATATCAGGTAACTTTTCAATTTCTTCAAGATTCATATTCATTTCCCTTCTATTGGAACGTGAACTTCATTTAAAGACTGGTTTTTAGTCCATGTTCCATCTGTTTTTAACTGTTTGTTACCTACTTTTATCTGTGCAGTCCATCGTGTTCCTGATGCAGCTCCAGGATACTTACTTGCAGCAACAGGGTCTGGCGAATGCCATCGAATTATCGCCTTTTGCCCATCAGCTAGTAAAAATTCATACTTAGCTCCATCTGTAATGGAAGTTGTTTTAACAAATGTGCTTGAAACTCCCTGTGGAATGATTGACTCTAAATCGGATAAGCTAATCTCTCCATTATTAAGTAGATTTTGTACCGTTTGTCGAGCCTCATCTCTTGTAAGTGTCTCTATTGAGGTTTTTTCAATTGATTTTTTATCATGGCCCGCCCCTCCATCATACTCAACCGTAATCGAACGGCAGCCCGGATGAAGTGGAGGGAAATTAACCCCGATTATAGCATCGGACACGTCAAATCGTTGGCCATTCAGCTCACGACATTCAGTACTTGTGCGCTTATCCAGCTTCGCCACATACTTATACTGTTTCACACCGCTTGCACGATAAGCCAGGAGCGTCGCTTCACTATGAAAATGAGCAGACTCCGAATTAATAATTCGTTCCACCTGTTTAAATGAAGTACCCATACGAGCTGCTAAATCTTTCACAACGGCCGAACTACTCTTTCCTTGGATAAGCCCTTGCACCATCGTCTCTCGCAAATGATATTGCAGCTTGCTCATATTAAATGTCAAGCGCTCTGAGAAGGTAGTCCCGTTCCAAGGATCCGATAGTGCCTTCGCTATCTCCTCCGCATCGAGATGGTCATCATGACGTATCTCCTTATCAACGAACTGCTCTTCATCATTCTGCTTCATATCGGATATTTTCTTAGCGTACACGTTCGATAGCAACGATTCAAATGCCTTCTCCATCTGCTGAGCGCCCGCTACATCAAGCTGGTCAAGTGCCATCCGCATGTGCCCAGATAATACGTCAAACCGCGAACGCGGGGGGCTAGTGCCGCATGTGATCCCTTTCAGCTTTGCCTGAAGGCGTTCACGAACAGCACGATTCGTCTCTTTGTCTATGCGTTCCTCCCGTAATACAACGCTATCATTCCACTCTTTTATCTCAGCAGCCTCAAGATGCTTTACAGCTTGGTCGTACAGCAGAACCTGCTTCGTTTCTATCGTTCCAGCAGCTCCTTGACTCTTACTTCTGCTCACATAACGACCATAAAAATCGTTCACCATACGACGAAGATCACGAGCAGTGCGCTCGTACATTTGATACAACTCTTCCTTTAATTTCTCGCCCATTGCAGCACTCTCTGCTTCAAGCTGTATCACCCGCTCCAGCCGTTTCGCTTCACGTCTGGCTACATCTTCATCATCCTGCGCCAATTGCTCATCATCGTTCATCATTTACGGCACCACCGCTCTGCATGGCTCCCATTGCATCATCAAACATACCCGAACCAAACTGCTCAACCGCTTCCTGCTGCTCCTGCTTAAGCTGTTCCATTTCCTCATCCACATCGCGTACCCAAGGATGGTTCGCAAGTCGTGTCCGCTTCGATACGATGCCTTCCGAATTGCGAATGTTTGTAATAATATCCGTCTCATTGACCGGCAAATCCGCATTAAATAGGACCTCAAACTTCTCTTTGCTAAAGTCACCTTTGCCAGCAACCTGAAAATAAACATCAAAAAACACCTTCATCTGCACGAAGGTGTCTTGTAGTTCAGCAGCTAACGCTGCGCAGTCTATATCCAAATCCATATATCTAAAGTTAATAGCCGTTCCGCTAGCACTGCCGAGATTAGGGTCTTTCGTATCCACTGCACTTGCGAAGTCGAATATGTCACGTCGATTTTTTTCTAAAAATCTCATCACTGCATCGACGTTAATATCCGCTTGCAGCTTATCTACACCTCCATCCCCGTCCACTTTGATCGCTAGATGCTGATTCAGATCCTTTACAAACTCGCTTAGGTCTGTACCGCCATAATTTTTGATAATATAAATAAATTTCGCAACATCTCGCAACACGTCTGCCGTTACAGAGGACTGCCAGTTGTAATCATTAATCAAGTCTTTAATGAAGTACTGCAGCGGCAATTCCTCTTCGTTGTATTTCACCCAAGCAATCGGAACCGTATCGAAGTTGTAAGGCTTCCCATCAATCTGAAAATGCGCCTCTTCACACACTCCTGAGTCATAATCAGCCACGAGTTGCCTGCCGCCATTGCCATTATTCTTGAATCGCTTCACACCATTAACATCCCAATATTCCGCTCTCAGCACAGTCTTCTTCCGTGCTCCATCAAATACTGTCTGCTCGTAAAAACGAATATAGGCACTCATCTTCGTCCGTTCTGCATCTGACCAGAGCGGGATTACTTCCATTGACGGCAGCCTCATAAACTTAAGCTTTCCACCATCAAAAAAAGGAGCTAAATAAGCGATTCCGCTCTTCACAGCTCCTTTACCTAATGACTTCATTTTGCGGCGCAATTCATTGTCAAACATCTCATTTAACGCTCCGTTGTATGGTCTATTTTTACTGTCCACCGTAAACGGCTTAGACAACAAATAATTCGCCTTCTGATCAACTAGCTTTTTTAGAATCGGATGCTCCATACGCACATTCGATCGATTTCGGATGTCATTGTGCTTTCGCTGTACATCCGACCGATTCCGATAATATTGCTCTGCCTCGACCATAATTTTGTATTTTTCCGAGGTTTTAAAGCTTCTAATCTCTTCTTCTACAATCTGCTCAATTGCCATCGGAGCGTTGTCTGCAATAATCTGCTCCATTTCATATAATCGATTCTCTAACAACATCATGTTCACCTCACCTTAAAATGGTAATACTTGATCGATTCATCTCATCCTCTAACGCGTATCTCACAGCATCAATGCTATGGTTGTCCTTATCCGAATAACCTGCCTTGTACCCTCCGTTGCCATCAGGCTTTAGCTCATATTGATAAAATTCTCGTTTCGTATTCGGGCATCGGATAGGATCGATTACAATCTCCTCTAAATCTTGTAAAAATTTAATCCCATAGGCTACGCTATCAGGACCTTTTACAGCTCTCGTTACCCGAAGTCCATGCCCTTTCAGTTCATTGATCGTACGCGGCTCAGCCGAATCCGCCGTCACCGATTGATTAAGCTTGTTTTCCTCTCGTATATGTTCGACCAGCTGTTTGTTAGACATTTGAGTTTTATGAACTTCATAGAAAATGTAAAGCCGTCTGCGCGTCTTGTCATAATGACAAACCGTATAATGAGAAGGATCATTGGCATATCCAAAATCAAGTCCACGCTTCACCCGATCAAACGCACTGATTTCTTCATCTGAAACCGTTCGAAACGAAATGTTTCTAAACACTTCTCCTCCACTTCCCGTTACCGCTCCCATATATTCATGCTCGTAGCGGTCTGGTCTCGTTGCTTGTAAGTGCTCTGCCTCAATTACAAATTGCTTCCCCAGCCAGTGATCAGGTACAGATAAATAAGTGCTGTGATGAATGAGTCGATCTTGACGAGTTTCGGTTAGTTCTGCATTTAGCCAATGTCTCAAAGTCTGTGGTGGATTAAAACTGTAAAAGACAACGAACCTCGTTCCCCCGCGCAGCAAGGATTGGTTAATCGAGCGAATTTCTTCCATACCTGCAAATTCGTCTACCTCTTCATACCAGACATATTTAAAATATCCTTTTGCCAACTTGGTAGACTTCAACTTCGTAACGTTGTCCGCCCCGCGAAACCATATTTTTTGCCCCGTCGGTAAATAAGTCAGCTCTAGCTTGGATTTAGGTATATCCCACAAATGGGACACTTGAAGTCGTTCTATCGCCCATACATATTGCTCAAACACCGATTCGCGCAGCGTTTGCTTCACTTTACGAATAGCCATCGCATTAGCTAATGGATCTTCCATCATCCCTTTAATCGTCTCAATACTCACAAAGGATGACTTCGTTGATCCCCGCCCGCCTTTTAACCAATAATGTGTATGAAGTTCTTCTTTTATATCGTGGTGTACACTGTAAAAATGAGGAGCGATCAGACTGGACATCGTGACATGAGTCATCATGGATTCCCCAACACGTCACGCATAGCGTGATGGCGTGTTTCTTGAGTTTCATGAATTCCATGAGTTTGGTCATGCAAAATATGCGAAGGTTCACGTGGAATCGGGACATCATCCACGATATGAACTACACCTTGGACATCTATTTTTTGCTTGTCCTCCCACATACCAAATCGTTTCCCTAACAGCTCCAACGCTTTAATCTTGTCGGCAAATCGGATAACCCGCTCTACCCCATTTCCATCCTGCGTTGGAATCATCCTCACCTTCACACTAGCGATTGCTGCCGTGTCATCTGGCGATACGTCAGCTTGCATCGTCGCATCCTCTAAATTAATAATGTTAGGTGCATTCACAAAGGCAATCCGAGCCAGCTCGCGTATAATTCGCTCCTGATTCACACCAACGCGCCTTGAATGTTCGGCCATTCTGTCGTCTATGTACTCACGCACTTTTGCATGCTTCATTAATCTGCATGCTTGTTGTTCAGCCGAATTCGCGCTATAGCCCGCCCTGATTGCAGCCTGCGTGGCATTGAGGTCAATCAGGTACTCATCTGCAAATCGTCGTTGTTTGGCCGTCAATGCCATACTCGAGTCCCCCCTCCTTCATTAGGATAATTAGCCTCTCGATAAAACGTCCACACTACTATCCTATAGCGTTTTTTGCCAACTCACCTGCAACAATTCTGCAACCTATCTGCAAAGTTTCTGCAATTTCTATCTACAAGCAGACTTCATTAAGAAGCCACTTCTTCATGAAATACTTCTAGTCTTAGCGCGTATGCAAGCTGCTTCATTGCTTTCGACTTGGCATAATAATAAGAACGCTCCGACATGTGCATAGCTACGTATACATGAATGTCTGTCACCCCATCATCGCCAAGATATCTCATTTCTATCATTCGACGATGCATATCTGCTAGTTGACTTACCGCCTTCATCACTTGATCGTACTCACGCTGCAACTGCTCTTCACGATCCACATTATAAGTCGCAAGCATCGCTGTCTGATCACTTTTCACATTCGTGTTGCTGCGCGGCGCATCGCTGTACACAGCTGTAACTCTAGCTTCACGGCGGATAAAACCAAACTTGTTATACAATCTGGCCGATTCCAATCTTTCTTCTACTTTTCTGGATGTTTTGCGCGCATGAAGCTTCAATCCCTCACCAGTCCCCATAGTAGATGCCCCCGTTAGCTCTCACATTTAGTTTCGTATGCGCATAATTAAATATGCGTTGACGAATATTAAGACTATACAATTAAATATTCGCTAGCGCAATACTTTTCGACAAATATAATTGCGCGCGCGCAATCAATTATATATAATAGAATTATGTGCAGTAACAGCAGAATGAGGTGATTAGAGTGTCAATGAAACACGATCATTTTGGCGATATATTAAAACATCTTCGTAAAGATTCTGGATTTAAAACACAAAAACAGTTGTCAGAGTCATCCGGTATTTCACAGACTACCCTTTCAAGAATCGAGGCAGGCATACAGAAACCAATGCCTGACACGTTAAAAATGTTGGCGAAATATTTGCAGACTTCCACCTACGAACAGCTCATGGAGAAAGCAGGATATTTCGAGAAGAAGCTGTCTTACGAGGACACGATTATTGAAGATAAATCTACATTAATTAACGAGAGAACGCATGAGCCTTATACATTAGCGGCTCATCACGATGGTGAAGATTGGACGGAAGAAGAGCTTGAGGAGATTGAAAGATTTAAGCAATTTGTAAAATCGAAGCGCAAACAATAGGAGCGACGCCATGAGCTATGAACACTTGCTTAGAGAGGCAGCACAACAAAAAGTAGATACCTATGAAATGCCGATGACATCAAGAAATAAAGGCTTCTATTCTGACAAAGTGATCTGGATCAACAAGCATATTTCTACGAACATTGAAAAAGCGTGTATTCTTGCAGAGGAACTCGGTCATTACTATACCACTTCTGGGGATATAACCAATCAAAGTGTGCTATGCAATCGAAAGCAGGAGAAACGCGCACGCAATTGGGGATATAACAGACTCATTTCGTTAGATATGATTATTGAGGCCCATAAGTGCGGTATTCGCAACCGCTATGAACTCGCTAATTACATTGGGGTTACGGAAGAATTTCTCGACTCTACCATTCATCATTTCCAGGAAAAGTACGGTTTCTCCGCAACGGTTGGTAAGTACACGATCTGTTTCGAGCCTTTAAGCGTAATTGAGTGGTTTGAATAGCATCATACAAACGGTCGTCTACCAGATTGTCATTGTTTATTAGTATTCCGGTGATTTCATGTCCACACTGCTGTCAAATTGTCCTTCCTAATCTTTGACGTTTCTTCAGGAAGTCCTTGACTACTTTATGGACTTATCACCCGGCTCCTAGATAGGGGATAGAGACTACTTCAAGCCTCCCCTTTGTTTTCTTCATTATTCAGTCGGCGGTATTATCTAAATAAAAAATTTCCAGAGTGCAGTCATGTGACCATACTCTGGAAATTTAAAATCGTTATGGATGATAAAATAACGCCAACTAATCTACACTTTCTTCATGCTGCCCATCATACCATTGTGCCAATCTCACAATTAAAGCACCCATTCGTTCCTCTTGTGGAACAAGAATGCGCTCAACTCCTTCATCACGCAGTACACCAGCTGTCACCTTACCCACGGCAGCCGCTAACGTGCTCGATGCAAATTGCTGCAACAACTCTTTCTCCAATCCTTGTTCACGTGCGTATTCAAATAAAAATCTTGGTTGAGGTGCGCTCGTCATAACAACAGCATCAACTTGGCCCTGAATAATTTCATCCAGCAGTTGCTTCATCACTTCAGGCTCAGGTGGAGTATGGCGATATGGCATCAGTTCTGAATAGCTAGCCTGTGCTTCCTCAAAGAAGGCCACTAATGCAGGAGCAGGATCGCCATGAAGCTGAAGCGAAACCGTTTCACCCTTAAAATGCTCCGCTCCATATTCTTGCAGCGCTCTGATAAGCCCTGCCGTTGATCCATCATCATCACGAACTTCCGGCACAATTCCAAGTCGCTTCAAAGCGTTCATCGTCTTGTAGCCCCGCGCAGCGTGCCGCAGTTCCTTAAGTCGCTCCTTCAACGCTTCAGCCTTGCCAGATGCTTCAGCCGCTTCCATCAGCGTATTAATGCCTATCCCTGTTGTCCATATAGCCCATGTAAAGGGAGTGTGAAGGAGCTTGTCCACTTCTTGATCCAGATGCTCAAATTGTGCATATACCGTACCTTGCGTCGGTCGGATGAGCGGTGTTCCCCCTTGTTTCATTACTATCGTTGCCATCTCTTCCGCCTTACGCGGTCCAGTAAGTACAATCGTTTTGCCTGCTAGTTTCGCCATATCTATCCCCTCCTATTTTGAACTTGGATTTGTTCCAGTCTCAACAACAATACGCTCCATGGTGAGCGCCCCTCTACAACGGCCGCATACATACTTCCGAACGTCTACACGACGCTTGCGCAAATACGTAAGGCTACATTTTTTACATACCAGCCTGTATCGATAGGGCTCTCGCCGCTTCTTCTGCAAGCTGGGAATCGCTTTGCAAAATCTTGATCCGCCAACCTTTTGCAGCAGTTCCTTAAAGTCCTTATCCCGATGCTGGTATCCTCTGCCCTCAAGGTGAAGATGATAGTGGCACAGCTCATGCTTAATGATGCTGATTACCTCTTCTTCCCCGTGGACTTCCCACTGCTTCGGATTGATTTCGATATTATGTGATCGCAGCAAATATCGTCCGCCAGTCGTCTTCAATCGGGCGTTGAACGTTGCTCGATGGCGAAACGGCTTGCCGAACGATTCGATGGAAATCTGCTCTACCATCTGCTGCAAAATAGATTCCGTTATCCGTATCATGGAAAGAGCACCACCTTCTATATCCTTAATCGATCGTCCACTGTCTTTAGACGTTCTCTAGTTTTCCATACTTGAATTTGTACTTGAAGTCCTTTACACTGTCAAGAGAATAATGGCAATTGAACGTGAAGGAGCGACAGAATATGCCGAATATGCGCTATCTTATTTTGCAACGAGATACGAAGCTGGAGTTCGTAGAAATGCCGACTGACTATGCTTATCAACTAAGTGCGTTAAACCTCCGTTTGAATAAAGAAATCGGAAAATTAACGGCTCAAGAAATTCCTGTACTGCCTGTTGCAGTAGCAGAATGCGATCATCTTGAATTGCTTCGCGAGCAGGATCAGGTTGTAAGCGGGCTTCATTATTTGAACGAGCTTGAACAAGCATTTGCATCCATTCGTGAAACCGAATACCCGCTGATCTCGCTGCTTACAGAAATCCGCGCACTGCAAGCTCAAATGGAACAATGGTATGAGGATGAAGTTGTTTAATGATTAAGCTAACATAAACGTATCGCAGCCTCACCCATAAGGGATTGTTATTTCAGATTGATTCACTAACTAAATCAAGCGCTACTAGCTCCCGCTGCTTAATCGCGCAGGAGTTTTTTTATTTGGAACAGCTTATGTACTTCACAGGACCTGCACCTTCTATGACAAATGCCCATATGATAACGGTACAACATCGTATCGTCATCCTTAGAAGGAGGGAATAGCCCGTGCCGCAATGGTTAAGCAATCAGCTTATGAAAGCCTATCAGAAAAAGGATCGCAGGCAGATCAAGCTGCTCAATGATTGTTGGTTTTTTTATCGTTCGAAGCCTTCGGTTCGTTCATTCCAGTCGAAGACAACTCAGTAATCATCTCAGCAAATCATTCAACAAACGCTAGGCTTCCGCCGTCCCCTTTCGGAATAAAGCCGGACAATTTTCCTCGACGAGGCATGTCCGGCTTCTATAAGCGCTGCAAATACATGTTAATGATAATGGTTAGGCTCGGCACAACATGACACGCTTGACCTTATCATTTCACTTTCCAGCATCCATCTTCTATTGCTTAGGCTGCTTCATTGTTAATCCAACGCGGCCTTTTTTCACGTCTACCTGCATCACCCATACCGTCACATTATCTCCAACAGAAACAACATCAAGCGGATGCTTCACAAAGCGATCACTGATTTGGGATATGTGGACGAGCCCATCATTTTTGATCCCAATATCGACGAATGCTCCAAAATCAATAACGTTCCGAACCGTTCCTTGCAGCTCCATGCCAGATACTAAATCTTCAATTTGGAGTACATCAGTACGGAATATTGGAGGAGGAAGCTCCTCACGCGGATCGCGCCCTGGGCGCAGCAAGCTGTCTACGATATCCTTCAACGTCGGTATACCAACTTCCAGCTCGGCTGCCAATTGCTCAATAGAAGCATCGCGCAGCTTCTTCACAAGCTCCTCTGAACCGATCACATCGACTTTGAAGCCGAGCGAAGCAAGCAAGCGCTCTGTTACCTTGTATGATTCAGGGTGAATCGGCGTACGATCAAGCGCATAGTCTCCTTCCGAAATGCGTAGGAAGCCAATACATTGCTCATATGCTTTCGGACCAAGACGAGCTACCTTTTGCAGCTGCTGACGCTTCGTGAATTTGCCGTTCTCTTCCCGATGCTTCACGATATTTTTAGCCAATGTTGCGTTAATGCCAGCTACATACGAAAGCAGTGAAGGCGAAGCTGTGTTCACATCTACACCTACGTGGTTAACCGCAGACTCAACGACTGCCCCGAGATTTTCTTCTAGACGTTTTGCAGCTACGTCATGTTGATATTGCCCGACGCCAATTGCCTTCGGATCGATTTTAACGAGCTCTGCAAGCGGGTCTTGTACCCGTCGACCGATCGACACTGCACTGCGTTCTGCCACATCAAGGCTAGGGAACTCTTCCTGTGCAAGTTTAGATGCAGAATAAACACTCGCTCCCGCTTCATTTACGATAAGATACTGCAGTCGCTTACCGGATTCATTAGCATAGTGTCCGAGCCAGTCCGCAACGAATTGCTCCGTCTCCCTAGATGCTGTACCATTCCCGATTACGACAATATCAGCATCATATTTCCGTGCCAATTCACTGAAAATGCGCTCTGCGTCCTTAACCTTGTTATGCGGCGCTGTCGGGTACGTCACCGCCACCTCCAGCATTTTGCCCGTGTCATCGACGACAGCCAGCTTACAGCCAGTACGGAAGGCGGGGTCAACGGCCAATACCGTCTTGCCTTTGACTGGCGGTTGCAGCAGCAGGCTGCGCAGGTTCTTGGCGAATACATCAATCGCCTGTTCCTCCGCCTTCTCTGTCAATTCATTGCGCACATCTCGTTCAATCGAAGAAGCAATCAGTCGCTTGTACGCATCCTCAACCGTTACTTCCAGCAAATGGCGAACAACCGAAGTACCACGAATCCACTTTTTCTGTATGTATGCTAAAATCATGTCGTTTTGTATATCCAGTGACACCTTCAACACTTCTTCACGCTCACCGCGGTTAATTGCCAATATTCGATGGGAAGGCAGACGCTTAACTGGCTCACTGTACGCATAATACATCTCGTACACCGATTCCTGTTCTGTATCTTTAGCTTCAGTCCGCAGTAATCCTTGTTCGTATGTATACTGTCTTACCCATTTACGAACTACAGGGTCATCTCCGATTAACTCAGCGATAATGTCGAGCGCACCTTGTATCGCTTGCTCGCTCGTCTCTACACCTAGATCAGGCTGAATGTATGCAGCAGCTTCCTGTAAAGGATCTCCTGACTTCGGCTCCGATAGCACCCAATCTGCTAACGGCTGCAAGCCTCGTTCTTTCGCTACACTTGCGCGAGTTTTTCGCTTCTGTCTGTATGGACGATACAAATCCTCTACTTCCTGCAGCTTAACCGCTTTCATAATGGCTTGTTGGAGCGAAGTTGTCAGCTTGTTCTGCTCTGCAATAAGTCGCATGACTTCGCGCTTGCGTTCTTCGAGCCCACGAATGTAGCTTAAGCGCTCTTCCAAACTACGAAGCTGATTCTCGTCTAGCTCTCCCGTCATTTCTTTACGGTAGCGGGCAATGAACGGAATCGTATTCCCCTCGTCTAATAGCTCGATCGTACGTTGTACTTGTCCTGTCCCAAGAGACAGTTCAGTAGTAAGCTGCTTTAAGAGACGCTCACGTTCATTTGCTTTGAGCTGCTCTACAATCGCTTCCAGTTCAGCTAACTCCATCGTTTGTTCAGATACCGTCATCTTAGCCTTCCTTTCTATCTAAATGGCTAGTAACCTCACCATCATTATTGTCTCAGAAATCCGATAGCATTTCCAGCTTTGCCTGAAGGAAACAAAAAAGACCACTGATTATGCAATCAGCAGCCTTATCGTTATCCTCATATCGACAAGAAGGAAAAGCGAACGAACCTCCACCTGTCTGAATAAAACAGGCAGAGGCTATTCCTAATTAAAAATCAATCAAACCAATGCTAATCTGGAGGGCATCGTCAACTTTGCGCATCGTCTCATCATCCAAATGGGTAATCTTATCCGTCAGACGCTGCTTGTCGATCGTACGAATCTGCTCCAACAAAATAACAGAATCACGATCAAAGCCATGCGTCTCCGCATCGATCTCCACATGAGTTGGAAGCTTTGCCTTTTGAATCTGCGCTGTTATAGCCGCTACAATGACGGTTGGGCTGAAGCGGTTGCCAATATCATTCTGAATAACGAGAACCGGACGAACACCGCCCTGCTCCGAACCAACCACGGGTGATAAATCAGCAAAAAACACATCCCCGCGCTTCACAATCACTGGCTACACCCCGCTAACTAAACGGCCCAGCGTGCCATCCGCATCTGCTTCCGCATAGAACGCTTCGGATGCCATCGTTAAGTTTATCTTCGCCATTTCCATATAACCACGCTGCATAGACTCACGAATATGACGTTTCTTCCGTTCGTTCAAGTACAATTTCATAGCTTGGCGAATGAATTCACTGCGATTGGAGTTCTCCATTGCCACGATGCCGTCCACTTCTTGTAACAGTTGGTCGGGCAAGCTGATCATTATTCGTTTGGTGTTGTGTATGTTTCGCACCTGTTCTCGCACCCCCAAAACCTTTCCTGCCTTATCACCATTATGTCGTACCTATAGAAAAATTATACAAGAGCATATATATGCCGCATATAGATCGGATATGTGAAAAGTCATACACGGTATATACAGCTTCATTTATTCTTTACAGTAATCATCAAGTTCCGCAAAACTATATCGTTTCGATTATACCATTATTCGAGCAAGTTTCCTCATTTTCCTTCATCCAATTGGAGAGAATGTAGGAAAATTATTGTTTTTGTCACAATAAAGGATTATATACCTTGCTCGTTCCATACTTCTTCACATATATGCGCGGAATACGGTGCGCAAGCATACAAATAATTTCATAATTAATTGTACCTAACTTCTCCGCAACTTCTTCGGTTGAAATGCAGGCATCATGCTGCGTCCCTATCAGTACAACTTCTTCACCTACACGTATTTCAGCCGCTTCATCTCCAAGTGGAGCCAGTGATACCATGCACTGATCCATGCAAATTCGCCCGATAACAGGAACTCGTTTGCCACGAATCAACATCTCAGCTTTGCCACTAAGCAAACGCGAATATCCATCTGCATAACCCACAGGAATCGTAGCAATCCACTCATCCTCTGTTGTGAAATATTTAGTGCCGTAGCTGACCCCTTCTCCAGCAGGAAGCTGCTTCACGTGGACAACTTGTGACTTCCAAGACATGACAGGCTGCAATGACACAGCTGTCTTATTGACCTCTTCAGAGGGATATAGCCCGTACATGCTAATACCCACACGAACCATATTCACTGCACACTCTGGCAGTTCAATTGTTCCCGCACTATTGCTCAGGTGAATAACTGGCGGACACAACTGATGCCGCTTCAAAGCCTCCACCACAGTCTGGAATCGCTCTACCTGCATATTAGTGTAAGATTTATCTGTCTCATCCGCAGAAGCAAAGTGAGTAAATAACCCTTCTACTTCCACTCCCTCAATGCCGGATAAGCGGCTCATAAATGCAACCGCTTCATCAGACGAACGCAAGCCAAGTCTACCCATTCCGGAATCAATCTTCACATGGACGCGCAAACGATGACCATTATTGTCCGCTGACAAGGTAGGAGCCTGCTGCTCCAGCGCTTCCAGTACATGCTCGGAATATACGTTAATGCTAATATGATGGCAGAACGCCGTCGGAATAGCTTCCGGCGGCGTATAGCCCAACACGAGTATCGGCGTCATAATACCCGCCTGTCTCAATTGGATCGCTTCATCTATGAATGCAACGTTAAAATAATCTACACCGATCTGCTCTGCTGCTCTAGCAATTTCGACAGCACCATGCCCGTAGGCATTTGCTTTGACACATAGGCCAAGCTTCGTCTCTTTCGGAATGATGCTGCGAGAAGCTTGTATATTATGTTCGAGCGCATCTAAAGATAACTCGATTCGTGTAGGACGATAGTACGATTCCATTTGTTTCACCTTCTCCGTTCCATATTGCCGCTCAATCGTCAACAAACTTATGTTAAATGGTGTCCGGTGGCCTGTCAACGCAGTGTAGCGGCAGTATAGTGCGGAAAAATGATCCTATTTTTCATAAAATGTCGAGATTCGAACCTATTTCCCAGGTTGATCAACCATCGACTGGGCAATCTTAATCATCTCAGTAAGCGGCAAATCTCCAGAAGTAATGCGATACTTAATGCCATCATACAGCCACGTCATTGACTTCTGCTCGTCACCAACTAGATGAGCGACTGTAAATCCTAGATTCACACCCTCCGAATAACCAATGCCAACCTCAACATCTTCAGGGCGCTCTTCCATAATGGAATACGTGTACGTTCCTTCATAACGCAGCATAACCGCATGAGACTTGCTATCTGGCAATTCAACTCGTTCCCCTAGTTCAACACCTGTTGGCGCATAAGTCGGCTCAATAAAGCCAAATGGACCTAACGGACCTCCTTGATCTTGACCGCCGCTATCATCCGTATTAGGCTGCTCACCTGTTGCAGGAGCTTGCTCATTGCCTGCTGTATTACCCGTTGGAGTTGTTTTAGGGGCTTTCGCATCATGAGCCTTATGGTCAACTGCTTCTGTACTTGTTGGTGCAGGCGTTGTTGCTGCACCATCTGTAGCTGTATTCGCTGGCGTATCTTTAGATTCGTTTGTAGCAGCATTCGTTTGCGGATCAGCAGCACCATTTGTAGCCTTATTTGCTGGTGTTTCGACCGTATTACCGTTTGCATCCGTATTGGCTGGTGTCTCCGTAGATGTAGATCCGTCTACAGCATTTGTTGATGTCTTAGCTTCTCCGTCTACAGCAGGTGTTTCTGCTGAGACTCCAGCTGATGCAGGCGCAGATGATGAATCCTTTGTTGCAGATGCGGCATCAGATTGCTCATCCGTCTCAGCTTGCGGCTGCGGATCAATGTTGGCACTCGCCGTCATATTGCGCTGCATATCGAATGCGTCTTTCTCAAACTTTTTGCTGAAATCAAACTGCTTGAACTTCATCTCCACAACAACACGAGACTCTGCATCCGTTACTTGAACTTGTTTCGGCGCATAGCTCTGCTGGTCTAGCCAAATCTTCTGTCTTACGAGTGAATCGGTCTGATAATTAGCCGCAACTTCAAAAACGAAGCTATCGCCTTCCGTCGTAAACTGCGGCGCCTTATCTGCCAAAATGCTATGAATAAGCGTCTGATACAAGTAAACTTGACCTTGATTATCCGGCCAGTCGCTTTGGAAGCGGAAGCTCTTCTTCAAGCTTGGTGTCAACACAAATACTCCTTCATCATTACGTAGTACAATCTGTGTGACGTCTTTCTTAGCATTTTTCAACTCAATACGATAGTACGATGGGTTCTGGTACCAAACTTCCACTTGATACTCCAAGGGCTGCTGGCCCGAGTACAACGTCATCGTTCCGATACCTGCATAGCTTTCCAACTTGCTCATCTTTTGATCCAAGTCCTTGACCACTGATGTTGCATCCTTCTGGCCACAACCAGCCAAAAATAGCGCACAGCTCAACACTATGGCCAATACCCATGAGATCCGACGCATGAGATCATCCCCTCTGACATTGAATATGACTTTGCCTCGTAACGGCTTCCATCTGCTAACATGTCTATGAGGGAACTTGGCCAAATATGCAGACATGCATGACAAGCCAATACGCGATACTAATGCGTAATACTTTTGGGGTCGATATCATGAATACGGATCCCATATTGGGCTTGTATTTTCAAGTTGCATATATGTGCGTATAACAGAGCAGAGAAGTAAATAGCATCTCATGACCTTTGAGAAGTCAGGGCTGCCTGCCTGCCCACTTACTTACTTACTTACTTATTTCATCCACGAGAACCTACTTCTTCCATGGTTACCTACTAATTTTACTTTTCCATGGCATTAACACCTGATTCAAAGTAGATGGGTAGCAAGGTGCATTACCGTATTCGTGACATCTTCCATTTGTTGTCTGTATTTGATAACGTATGGATTGTGTGAGATCACGTAAATAAGATCATATGGACAAAAGTGCAGTTATTTTATGAAGAAAACACCATTTTGCGGTAGATAAGGACAAATGTGCAGTTAAATTTCTCATTATGCACTTAAAATCGAAAAAGAGGCTGAAATAAATGTATTTTTGACGATAATACCCCAAATAAGAACACTTTCAGAATAAATACCTGCATAATTGTCCTATTCTAAAATGAGGGGCTTTCCACTAGTGCAGAAGCAAAGTGAAGTGGAGCAGTTATACACTCTTCAAGTTGGTTCTCACTGCATAAACGAGAATAAGGCACTATCAAGAGCAACCAATAGAGGTTAAGCTCAAAGACAGTGCCTTCGTGTTTACTTTTAAATGATTACATCATTTCATGCCTACCGAGATTCGTTAACGAATACGCTTAAACCGATAGCATTCACTTTGTGGCGTGAACTGATATCCTTTCGTTACCTGATTAGCGTGAACCGATATACTTTCGCTGCCTAATTTGCATGAAGCGATATGCTTTTGTTTCCTGATTTATGTGAAAAACGATACGCGATAGGTCGCAACGACCGTTATAGCTTATCATGCCTTACGCATGCACCACGTATAACATATGCATGACATATGCATGTCCTAAGCATGACTTATATATGACTTTATGCACACTTTGTACATGCCTTATGCTTGATAAGCCAATACGCTACACACATCGTGCGAGTACAATACGCAATTACAATTAACGCGAACGAATCTCCTGACGCATGAACATCATATACGCTGCCATAAAGCAAACCAACACAGCAGCAATCAAGCCCGTTAGCTGCGGCCATACGAGCAGCAGGCTTTGCCCGACCGATAGCGGGCTAGGCAGCGCGCCATATGTCTGCTCTGGCGGCACAAACAAGCTAAGCGTGCGCACTTCTGGCATAAGCAAGGTCATCGTTGCTTCATTGAACAAGTGACCTGGTGATAGGCGCATTAAAAACTGAACCGTATTCTGATAACTTACCAATTGATCCATATGAGTCGGATTGACGGGAGCAATCCCTTTCGCAATCATTTCGATAATCATCGTGTAGAACACGCTGAAGAAGATCCAAAGCGCAATACACGACAATGCCGACGTAGCTGGTTGACGGAATCGTACCGAAAACACAATCGATAGATTCAACCAGAATGCGATATAGACAACGCTTAGCATCAAGAAAAATATCATACGTAAAAATTCCTCAAAGGTTGGCGGAATGCCTAGGGTCAATAATCCTAACCCCATAATAAGCAAACCGAGCGAAAAGAACAGGATGCCAATAACACTAATCCCGGCTACAAACTTAGCGTTAATGACATAATCACGATGGATCGGCTGCGCCATCATACGTGATAACGTTCCTTTGTTCCGCTCTGAGTTAACCGCATCGAAGCCAAGCGCAATCCCAATTAGCGGCCCTAAAAAACTAACAAAAGTTATAAAGGACGGAATCGTTCCGTCTGATACCGTAAATAATCGAAGGAACAGAAATGTATCCACCGCTTCCCCAGTTGGAACAGCGGTCTTTATGCTCGTAATGGCCGTATAAAGAGATGCACCACACGTAAGCAGCATTAATCCAAGCAAAATGACATATCGCCAGCTCAGCATAATATCAGACATTTCCTTGCGAACGATAATCCAGAAAGGATGGGGCGCAGTCTTCGACGCAGCAGATGCGGCAGCTGCACTAGACATAGAGGACACAGCACCTCGCCCACCGCCAGAGAATACTTGTGCGGTTCTACGGAGTATTCCGCTTATTTTCTCCTGCATTCGGCTCTCCCCCTTCAAAATAACGATGATAAATCTCATCCAAGCCATACTGCTTCATTTGCAAATGGAACAAAGAACAACCTGACTCGATCAAAATGCGGGATAATTCAGAAGAGATATCCTCTTTGCATCCGATCTGAAGCAGTCCATCCTGCTCATCCACCCTGACAACGTCGGGCAGGCCTCTCAATTTCGCTATAAGTTCTTGATTGATCGGTTTTACGCCAACCTCTAACGTAAGAGCTTCCTCAAGGTATAATCCTTTGGCCAAAGACGGCACATCCCCTTCAACAAGCAGCTCGCCTTTCACGAAAATACCAACACGATCGCAGATTTGCTGCACTTGATGCAAATGATGTGAGGATAGCAGCACCGTGATACCTTCATCACGACTCAAAGCCTTGATTAACTGCAAGAGCTCGCGCACACCTTCTGGATCAAGTCCAAGGGTAGGCTCATCCAAAATAATAACTTCTGGCTTCTTTAGCAGCACTTCCGCCAGACCAAGACGCTGCCTCATACCGCGCGAATACGTACTTGCCTTCTTCTTGGCCGCCTCAGACAAGCCGACACGCTGCAGCATCGCTTCTACTCGCTGTCGTGCTTCCAGTTCTGGAATGCGATTCAACCTTGCGGTGTACATCAAGTTATCGTAGCCAGTCATATCTTCATAGAACCCGATATCATCTGGCAAATATCCAACTCTTTTCTTTACCGCAATCGGCTGTCGCACCGAATCTAGTCCACACACACGAACCGTTCCCGAAGTTGGTTCAGTAAGACCAAGCATCATCAAAATCGTCGTGGATTTACCCGCTCCATTCGGACCGAGCAGTCCGTATATTTCCCCTTCTTCAATAGATAACGACAATTCATTCACAGCAATATGTTCATCGTACATTTTCGTCAAATTTGTAATTGAAATAATAGTTTTCCTTCTATCAGCCGCATCCAGCCTCATTTCCGAACGATCAACTATTTGCATGTTATTTGGCTGTTCCACGCTTACCTCCTCCCGTACTTACGGAAAATATAAAACATGCCTCCAATGACTCCAGCAATCATAAGCACACCGATCCATCCCCACAGCATCGATGTTTTCACCGTCATTCGGAACTGAACCGAAGAAGTAGACTCTGGTGTCTTCGCATGCAAATCGAGCTGGTAATCACCAGATATCGACTTATCATCGGCTTTAACTGTTGCTGTTACATTTGCCGATTGTCCTGGTTCCAAACTAGCGATTTTATCCTCATCAAACGTGACTTCCCAATCTACTGGCGTCGTAGGGGAAAGCTCAATATCTTTCAATGAAGCTGTTCCTGTGTTTGTTACTTGCAGCTCCAGCTTCTTTTCTTTGCCTGCGGTAATATCCGTGCTAAGCAATCCGCTTGGTGTCGTTAATTTCAATCCATATGTGCCTGTAATAACGGCTTCCAACTCTGCTTCTGCCGAAGTTGAATTCGTCGCTGCCTTGACCGGAATACGATAGCTGCCTTCCTTCACTTCTGCAGGAGGCTTGACCGATACATTGATATCAGCGGTTGAATTCGCCGCTACTTCTACGGATGTTACACTTTGCCCACCACTCAAAAAGGAAACTGTCCAACCTCGTGGAGCAGCACCCGACAGCGCATATTGCTGGTCGTTCGCTGTTCTATTTTTCAACGTAAGCGTGTAGTCAAAAGCAGAGCTCGCATCACCTTGCAAATTCGGCTGCTCCGTCGTTAGCTCTGTTTTGTAAGTACCTTGCTCCGTGACATTAATGCTCAAAGGTAATGAAGAGTGGCCGCTGGCCTTCAATGTAAAGTTGTATGTGCCTTTTTCTACTGCCAATGGAACATCAATTTGCAAATTCAAATTTTGCTCACTGTCAGGTTTTACACCAATTTGCTTAATTGCCCAGCCACCAGAAGTTAGCTCTGCTTTCCATTCTTTCGGAACGCCTTCTAGCGAGAGCGCTACGTTTTGTACGTCATTCGTGTTGTTCAACACATCTACCGAATAGGAGATAGATTCACCTGGCGTAACCGAAATATTCGTATACGGTGTATAGAGCACAACCCCGCTTGCCGCATACGCGCTATATCCCCCTCCGACAAACGTTCCCATCATCAACGTCAGCATCACACTGAATGCGACCATCCACTTTTTTTGCATGCTTGTACCCTCTCCCATCATTGTTATCACTCCAACTACGCACGAGGATGGGAAATGGATTTATTAAAGAAAGATAAAAATTCACTTAAAACAAGGTGAAATTCATGAAAAACCATACTTTTTATTAAAAATTAGATCTATATTGATATTTGAGACTTATAGAATCCTCATAGAGTCCTGATAGATTTCTTATAGATTTTTGATAGATTCACAGAATGATTTGCGGAATAAGACATCCCGTTTGCTAATTTAAATTAGAGGTGAGGACAATAAAAAATAATGCTAATGCACCTAGACTGCTGCATGAGTTAAATGAGGGCTCTATGGATGCATTTGAACAATTTTATGAGCAATACTCGTCTCTTGTTTTTCATATCGCGCTTAAAATGATGAACGATCGGATGGAGGCAGAGGATATTTGCCACGATGTATTTCTCGAAGCGTTTCGCAAGGTTGATCAATTTGATTCAAAGCGAGGTTCCTGTGAAGCTTGGCTTGCTGTCAAGACACGCAGCCGCTGCTTGGATCGAATGAGACGCCAAAAGAGAACGATATCCGAGGATTCGTTGCAGGAAATGCCTGCGATATTTGATGCAGCAACACCAGAGGAACGAGTCATCCGACGACTGGATGAGGAACATTTATACGAGGCTATTCAACAGATACCGAAAACACAACGAGATACATTAATCGGGTTTTATTACGAATCACAAACCCAACAGCAAATTGCCCAAAAAATGAATTACCCATTAGGAACCGTGAAGTCGTTAATTCGCTATGGCATCCAAAACATACGCAAGCATTGGAACGGCAGTCCATTAGGCAGTGCTTCAAAGGAGGGACGCAAACATGAATGAATGTGCTTGTACGTTTACAGAACAAGAAATAATCGATGATATTCTCGGCCAATTGCCCACAAATCGTTCGGCGCAATATCGAGCACATATACAAACATGCGCATCATGCCGTGATTTGCATCAAGAATGGAAGGGCATCTTGCATGGCGCTCATAACGAAAATGCATCACCTTCTCCTGTACCCGATCGTTTGCATGCTAGATTGAAGTGGAAATATTGGCTGTATAAAAAAATGCCTGCGTTATTGCGCCAGCATCGATTCAAGATGATGTCCGCCGTGGGAACTGCTGCATTGCTATTGGTGATTTCGGTTGGCTGGACACAATCGCAGTCTGCACCTGAAACTGAACATATGCCACCGTCGGTATCGACGGGTGAACAGTTAGTACGAGGAGATGTCACGGTATGTGAAGTGCCCGCAAGCAGGACAATATCGATAAAAAATCAAGCTGGCCGATGGCTGAATCGTGAGTGGCCAGATGTGTCTGTACTGCTGCAACAATATGATGGTGCTTCTACAGTCAAGCTTCGCACCATTCGAGCAGACAGCCAGACCGTTCAATTTTTAGAAAACTGTTCGGCTTATCCATCCAATTTCGGGCCGCGCATCAGCGAAGGCGGCGATATTGGAGTGGTCAAGTCCACGGCACCTTAGCATATCAGACGAGACAAATATAAATTACCTAGTTAAAATTCCTGCAATTGTACATCTAATTCTTCCTCAGATTATGATTAAAGGGTAATTGATGTAATTGCACAGCTATTTACACCATTTTTCTTATAGCGAGCATATTATCCAAGGAAAACATGCATATTAGTAGGCATTTTCATTAAATAGCCCATTTCCATATAAAATACCTGCACTTTAGCATTAACACGCGGAGCATTAAAACAAAAGGTCGAGCCTAGGAACAGATTCGTCCCCCTGACTCGACCTACTTTTCAAAACGCACAGTTACCTAGTATAAAGAAATCAATCAAGTATTAAATATGAATTTTAACATCACGCATCATTCTACAGACCATATTTTTTCGAAGCATCCGTATACAAAGAAGGTAGAAGAAATATAAGTAAATACAGTTAACTATACGGAGTGTCTGTTAATCCGCTTTATTTCTGAGCTTTAATCCACTTCGCTACATCCTCTGCCACTTCAAGCGGCACGTTGCCTGGGATCGCATATTCTGCACCCGTAGACGGCTGTTCGCTTGGAATGAAGAAATGGTTCAGCTTCGGATACAATTTGTACTCGACGTTGTTGCGCTGCGTCAGTTCCTTCTTCCACACATCTAAATGCGATTTATCAACTTGGAAATCATTGTCGCCTTGAATGACAAAGAGCGGTATAGCCTGTTTCTTAGAAACTTCTGCCGCGTATGTGTTGCGGAAGTCCATCCACCATTTCGCCATCGGGAAGTTTGGCGGCAAATTATCCACGCTGTATTTCTCATCTTTGATCGTCTTCAAAAACTGCGTGAATCCAGCAACTTGACCTTCCAACTGAGAAATGACGGCTTGTGGCTGTTTGCCATCCTTAGCACGCTTCACATGACCTTCAAGCTGCTCCAAAATCAAGTCCTCAATCGGACCAGCAGGTCCCGCAGCAACAATAGCACCGCGAATGCTTTTATCTTTGTCGTGGTCCAAAATACGCGGCACGAGCATACCGCCTTGGCTATGTCCAAGCACGTACACATTCGCTTTATCAATACGCTTATCTTGTGCAGCCCATTTCGCCGCATAGACTGCATCCGCTACTGTCTCTTCCATGACCGTAAAGTCTCGTGCACCCGCAGCATGATTTGGATATTCACGCGTCCGCTTCTCATAGCGCACAGTAGCCACTCCTTGCTGCGCTAGTCCAATTGCCAGATCACGAAAAATCTTACTAGCCCCATGCGATTCGTCTCTATCATGCTGTCCAGACCCGTGCACAAGCACGACCACCGGTACTGTTCCTTTTACATCTGCTGGCAAAGTCAACGTCCCTGGAAGCTTAAATGCCTCCTCACCGAAAACAATAGCTTCTTCCTTATAAGTACCCGACTTGTCATAGGCAGGCTTCTGATAACCTGCTGCTGGCATGTATATTGGGAATACCTCATTGATGAGACCTTCTGCTGTATAACGAAGCTCCACTTGGAGTGGAATACCCTTATCCGTCATGAATGTAACCGTAACTGTATTATGAACGCCGTTATGCTGCTGTGCAGCAGAAACAAATTGAACCGGCTGACCCAGCGTAGGAACAACTTGCATCACAGTCATTGAAAATGGAAATTGTTTCGTCGCTTTCTTCAAAGCCTCTGTCAAATACGGCTGTAGTTCAGCCTCTGCTTGGGGATTCACTGCTGTTTGCCCCCAAGTCACGACGAATTGAGACGCTTTCGTTTTCCAATCCGAAGCATCTACGACCACTTTGTTATCTTTCCAATCCGCATTAACGTTAAGGGCCTGCTTGAAGCTATCCCACGGAACGGTCAACTTCTTTTGTTCCGTTAAGCCTGGCTTAGCACTGAGTTTCAACTCCATACCGTTTACATCCGAAACAGCGTCATTCACACGTACGGTCCATACGATATCACCGTAGCTGACTTTTGCAGCGTTAGCAGACTTGTCCCATTTCACAACTGCACCAATCGATAAAGCTGCTTGACGAAGTGGAACTTGTCCTGCGATCGCACGGTCTTCTTGAACAGTTCGAGTCTCTTTTGCAGGTGGTACAGGTTCTTGCACTGCCAAAGCGACTGGCGCCATCGTACCGAACAACATACATGCTGCCAGCATCCATTTCCAAGCTGATTTCTTCATAGCCATCTTCCCCTCTGTTTTTTGTGTTGTGTGTTAAGCAGCCATCACCATATCTTTTTTCTAGTATATTACATGGATAATTTTAATAGTATAATAATTTCTAAATATAACTATGTAAATATTTATAAACTTGTATACAGTATGTAACATACCAGTAGATTCGGGAATCTTGTTGGCAGTACAACCGGTTCTTTTTCTTCACCGTCATAGTTCAATTCGACCGTTCCGTACTCATTCATATTAGTATGGAAACTACCACCTATATTACATGGCAAATATAACGAAACGAGGCACCTGCAAAATGAACGATAAAGTACCCCCGTCTCGAACCAATGCTGAATAACACCAAGATTAGCTGTACGCTTGGACATCGCAGCGTTTTGTCGCTTCGAGTCAACTTCAGGCACTTTGAAAAGCATATACAACTAAAAAAATACGCGTCACTCCTCCCTCGGGGAGAGGGAGAGATGACGCGTCCAAACTATATTGAGGTTCAGGATGAATCCAAAGGGGAATCAAGGGATGATTTGGGGTTACAAATCATCTATTCATGCTGTTCATTACTTATCAAGCGAGGAAGATATCATTACAAATGATTATCACGAATTACTTGTGATTCTCATCAATAATTTTGAAAATCTTCGTTGCATTGTCGATGTTGTCAATCAAGCCTGCAAACTGCTCTTTGCCTGGTCCATAAGCGATTAGAGGTACATCTTCACCTGTATGCCCGCCCGTTGTCCAGCCGGAATACGTACGGTTATCGAAAATTTGCTCAATTGCATTATCGATTTCCGTTACGTCCTTCGACACAGCAGCCTTTTTCACTGCCTCAATTTCCTCAGGCTTCAATTCCAAATCAATATAGGACGCCAATGTTTCCTCTACATCCGCACCGTCAGCGATTTTCGCTGCCATAAAGTCCGGTGTACGCTTCGCTGCCTTAATCGGCGCTACATCAAAGGAATACTGATCTTTTGCTCCAAGAGACAATCCGCCAGTAGAATGATCCGCTGTTAGTACAACCAACGTCTCGCCGTCTTTCTCAGCAAATTCGAGTACCGCTTGCAACGCTTGCTCGAAGTCTTCCATTTCACTCATAGCTGCTACCACATCGTTGTCATGGCCAGCCCAGTCAATTTGGCTGCCCTCTACCATAAGGAAGAAGCCCTCTTCATTTTTATCAAGACGATTAATCGCGGATTCTGTCATGTCTTTCAAAGATGGTGACTCGCTGCTGCGGTCAATCATTTTATCCATGCCGCCATCTGCAAACAAACCTAGCACCTGCTCGCTGTCATCTTTCAACAACTGTTCGCGATTCGTTACATAGCTGTAGCCATCTTCTTGGAATTCCTTCGTCAAATCACGGTCTTTACGAGCAAAGTTTGATTTGCCGCCGCCAAGCATGACATCTACTTTATGTTTGCCATATACCCATTCATCAAAGTAGTCGTCGGCAATCTGGTCCATGCTTTTTCGTGAATCTTCATGAGCGCCGAAAGCAGCTGGTGTTGCATGTGTAATCTCAGAAGTTGCGACCAAGCCAGTGGACATACCTTTACCTTTTGCATGCTCAAGAACGGTTTTTACACGCGAATGATCATTATCAACAGCAATCGCATTATTATATGTTTTGACACCTGCTGACATCGCTGTTGCAGCGGAAGCAGAGTCTGTAATATTTTCTTTCGGATCTTCAGGATATGTCATTTGACTTCCTACTAAATGCTGATCGAATAGCGTTTTCTCCATAAGCGGTGTGTCCGGGTTGTCTTTCATATAGCGATGAGCAGCTGTATAGCTGAAGCCCATGCCATCCCCGATCATGAAGATTACATTTTTAATTTTCTTGGATTCTGGCTTGCTTTCTGCTGCTATAGCATGACGATCTGCAAGTCCCCATGCTCCCCCAATAATACCGAAAGCCATCACGGATGCAAGTGCACATAGAAGTATTTTCTTCGGTTTAAGCTTTATCATTACGCCGAATCCTCCTCAAGGATAGTAGACTCGGGAGATGTCCCCCGTCACAACCTTATCTTAATAGGGCTGTGTTAGCGGACAACATCATTAGCATTAAATCGATGTAAATTATTTTGTGAATTGTAAAATAACAATCAAGTTCAATTTCAACCATTTCGAATGTTGCAAAATAATAGACTGAACCCATAGTCTGAGCCCGTTTGCTTTCCCTAGACTCTCGAACATGATAGTGTGAGTAGGTAGTTGTTATTCAAAACTTTAAAATAGCCATCGCTTATTCCGTATCCTACTAATGAGGAGAAACTATGAAGCTTGAACGATTATTATCTATCCTTATCGTCTTATTGAACCGTCGCCAAGTGATGGCGAAGGAACTCGCAGACCAATTCGAGGTATCGATTCGCACCATATACCGTGATATAGAAACGTTAAATATGGCAGGCATTCCGATTATGACCCAACAAGGAGCAAATGGCGGCATTCGCATCATGGACGGTTACAAGCTGGAACGCAATGTACTTACGTATGATGAACTTGCTTCCATTCTTACAGCGCTGCAAAGCTTATCGACTGCTCATACATTGAATCAACAGCCAATGCTGGCTGAGAAGCTGCAAATGCTCGTACCGGAAGCCCAAGGTGAATCACTGGCTTTGCACTTGCAGCGTTTTCGAATTGACTTATCTACATGGGGCAAATACCCGTTTCTAGAGCTTCATCTCACGTTATTGAAGCACGCCGTCGAAGAAGACCGTATCATTCAATTTCAATATGTAGATGCCAACGGCACGAATACGGAGCGGGTTGTACATGCCTATACCCTTCTGCTTAAAAGCCAGCAATGGTATTTATACGGCTACTGCACGACACGCAGCGACTTCCGCTTGTTCAAGCTGTTCAGGATGAAGGACATTCAATTGCTTGACCAGCAGTTTGATCGCACTGAATTTATCGACGAAGCTAATACAGATTCCAATATGAACTCGTTTTCCTTATCTCAACCGTGGAACAATTGGACCGCACCTGAAAATACAACGGAAATTGTTCTTTCATTTGAGGAGTCTGCTAAGTCGATGGCCGAAGAACGATTCGGTGTAGAAGCGTTAGTTCCGCAGCCAAATGGTACGTACCAAGTAACGGCATCATTCCCAGCAGATCGCTGGCTGGACTGCTTTATACTTGGCTATGGACCTCATGTTGAAGTCCTCTCTCCACCTCATTTGCGAGATCGAATTGGAGCATTAATTGAAAAAATGGCGGCTAAATATCGATCTTAGCTGCTCAATCAATCTTTCTATTACGAACCTGACAGACTGTTGTCAGGTTCGTTTTTTTATACTAGAGCTGTACCCGGGATGAACTAATTGTGCAAGACAACTAACTAACCTTCAATTATAAGGAGAGAGATAAAATGACGACTCAATTTTGCCAAAGCTGCAGCATGCCGCTTGTAGATGATAGCCAACTAGGAACTGATGTTAATGGGAGCTTGAACAAAGACTACTGTAAGTACTGTTATGAAAATGGAGCATTTACAAATCCAGATTGTACGTTGGAGGAAATGATCGAGATTTGCGTACCTTATGTGATGGAAAATGGCATGTCTGAGGAAGAAGCAAGACAGCTTATGAAAAATACAGTGCCTTTTCTAAAACGCTGGCGGACAGATCAAGATGAATTGCCTTCATTCGAACCTGTTCGATATGAGCGCTTGAATGCCTTCTCACTCCAAAGCCTTATTACGAAACGAACGAGCAATAAGCAAGAAATGTCCGGCAATGGTGAGATCCCGCAAGCATGGCAGCAGGTGATGTCACAATCTAATGCAGAGCAGCCCTCAAGCGAAGGTTCAACTGCTGAGACAAATGCTGGTACAGATGCTTCGAACGAAGGGACACAGCCCCCTTTATATGCGGTCTATCATCAATATGAAAATGAAATTTTGGGCGAATATAACTTTACTATCGCCGTTCCTGAACAGAATACGGGAGCAGCGGCTACGAATAATGCGGGCACTGCAGCTACGAATGATGTTAATTCATCAAATGCTGCAAATCCTGTACAGTCTGAGGCTTACCTCATACTTCCCGAAGCGGAATATGCCGTCTTCCGTACTCGCTCTGGCCCTGTCATGGAAGTGGTAGCCGAAGCTTGGCACGGCATTTGGAAATGGCAATCCGAGACAGATCGCAAGCGCACCTACAGTGGTGATTTCGAACTGTACCACGCAGATAAAGTGATTAACGGTGTCGGAGAAGTTGAGATTTATATTGCTGTGGAACGAGCATAATCCACTATTTATAATCTTATATCACTAAGAAGACGGCTTCCCTTATTTTGCGGCATTGGGAAGCTGTCTTTGTGCATTTATCCCTTTATGGTAGCTACAAATACAACAAAGAGCGCACCCTCGAAAGGATGCGCTCTACAGGAAACGGGGCTATTTTATAGGATCAGGAAGTCCGTAATTTGTAAGCGCGTATAATCGTATAGTCGTTCAGCTGTAATCTGTTATCGACTTACGCTCAGGTTTTTGGTTGGGTGCATCTGAGGCCGCCAGATGCTGCGGTTGCCCACACTTTCCTGTATGCTGGTTCTCACCAGCTTCCAGCTTGCAACGTATAGCTATGTATCGTCACCGACTTGAAGCTAGGGAGAACGGATGGTTACCGCCATTCCCTTGTACCTTCAATTTCATGCCAAGCAAGCCTATTAAGCCATATACTTAGAAGCATCGAAAGCAATCATATTCGTATGATTCGCACGCTCAATTAAAGCAGACAGCTTCGTCACTTCACGTGTACGTTTCTGTGTGAGCTGATGATAGGTTTCCGGCTCATACAAAGCATATTGATACAATGCTGCAGCTTCACCAGTACCACCACCACTACGTAGGCGTTCCCGCTTCTTCTGCTGCCCTAAGTAGTGATAAGCATTCATCTCTTGGCGTGTCTGCTTTGCAAGTTCAATGGCTTCGAGAATCGTAATCTCGCCACCATCCCACGCAATCGTGTTCGCTAGATTAGCCTGAGCAATCAGCACGTCCAACTTGCGATAGTCCTTCTGTACACCATCTAACTCAGCCGTAATGACATCAACGCTGCGGGACGGGTATTCAGGCGTCTCATTTTTATCAACATAAACGGTAGTGTTATTGCCCCGCTCAGAACGAAGCTCATCAATTTTGCGGGAAATAGCCGCACGCACGCTTAATGCTTCTGCAATCGTAAGTTCTTGACTCATGTTTGCAACCTCCTTCATTATTATGGAAGTTTTGTATGTATTATTTATTCATACGCTCATATTTTGAGGAAGTTGCGCTATTCTATGAGAATTTGAATGTTAGTTATCACACATAGAGTTCATATGATTACATATACCACAAACCTATTACTCCTGCCCTAGAAGTAACAGAGCTTAACATGAAGCGGAATCAGCAAAAAGGACGAGCTAAGGAATCAGTATCTAATCGTTCCTAGCTCGACCTTTTCTATAATTAAAAACTAACTCGTTATCAAGTCTCGCAACTTAAAATAACTTGATCTACTTCAATGGTTCCAAAGCTTCATGCTTTCGATCCCACGACAATACCGTCAAACAGTCCTTGTTGCTACGTCTTCGCATAAACTGATCATAACTAGCTGACGTATTCTATAAAGATGGCACCTTTTTTCATTCAACCACCGAATAACAAAGTACCTACACAGTTACTAGTTTATTCTTCTGGTTTTCTTTCTACATGGATTGTCTCACCTTTTATTAGCTGTAATCTCCAGTTAGTATCTGAAATATAATAAATATTATTATGAATAGAAATTACATTACCTTCCACTGTAAGTCCTTTTTCATAGTCCTTTATTATCTGAACCTCTCTTCTTTCACTTGGGGTTATTTCCCTAATATACTTACCAACAACTACATTAGTATAGGGGAAAATTGTCATAAGGAAAGTGATTACTATTAAAACAAATATAAATTGCTTTGTTCTCTCTAGTTGAGATAAAGCCCTTAGAAATTCTGGTACATTTTTATCATTTGATGAATTGTTATCAGTATCATTCTGTACTGCTGCCATTAAAGTAATGTCTTGTATTTCTTTATTAGGCTTAAGATAAGGTGAAATTATTAGTGCAGTTGCTATGGATATAGGAGTAATAATGTACAAATTAAAAATATGAGGAAAACCAGCTAATTGTTTTATTACAACAAATAAAAAAGCGCATGATACTAGCGCAAATGGAAAAATAACTATTGATTTAATCAATAAATTTCTTCTTAAAAAGTTTGAAGTAAGCCTGGGAAAAATACCTCCAAATAAGAACATCATAGAGATAAGTAATAATGGATTCCAGTACCCTGGCCACTTTAACAATTCAAAAAAAGATATATGCACCATTGCACCATATAGTGTCCATGAAAAACAATTAATAATATCCTTAGAAAATTGATTCAACCATATAAAAAATATTACAAAGAATAACGGAACCACCCAAACAAACAAAAAGTCTATCACTTTACCTGAGTCTGATCCATTTACAAAAAATAAAGAAAAACATACATGAAATACACCGAATATAATAATACCAAAAAATATTGTTTCTATTTTTTTGTTTTTAAAATCTACTGATAAAAAGTAAAAAAATAAAACTGTAATTAACAAAAAAATTGCAATAATCATGACTGAATAAAAATTAAACGGCACTGGGTTATTAAGAAGATCAGTTATTGAAGATATTCCACTCAAGTTCCCCGAGAAATAGTATCCATACAAAAATGAATATCCTAATAAATAAAAATAAAACCCCACTATTGTAACTATCATGCTTATTTTAAGTCCTATTACTATAAGATTAGATAAAGTTTTTACTGTCTCATTTTCTTTTAAATCAATTACTTTAGACAACATTTTGTTTCAGCTCCTAGAAACTCATTTTCTACGTTGTAATTAAAAGTTGAAGTATCGAGTAAAAATCTAAATATAAAACTTCATATGATGCTTTTCTTTTTTGTAATAGTCCAATCTATCCTGCAAACGCCCCGTATGCAGTTCAAATTTATGACCGTCCAAATCTGTAAAATAGATAGATCGCCTATCCTCAATATCCCGTGCTCGACCAGGTAGAATATTTACATTCAGCCGCTCCAATTTTGCCTGCCATAGTGCAAAGTCCTTTTCCTCTATCGTAAAAGCCATATGCGTATAAGATTCTCGAATCTCGTTGCGTGGTATATCCTTCTCTTCATTTAAAGCAATCCATAATCCATTGAGATCAAAATAAGCAAGCTTGCGGCCTACAACTAACAACTTCGCATCAAAAACTTGCTCATAGAAAGCTACGGATTGTTCCATATTCGAAACGGAAAAACAAATATGATTCATATGCCCTAACTTCATCATAATATCCTCCTTAGCTCGGAACAGGATCTTCTTTGTAGTGACTGATATCTCCATGCAGCAAAATGCTTGGCTTATCACCTACAAACTGCACTTTGCATAGGCAAGCTGGATGAATATAAGGAAGGTCCCATAGCTTATTCATAGCTCGCTCTTCGAAATAAGCCATAAGGACCTTCACGACCACCGTATGTGTAACGATAACAATGGACTTGCCCCGATGCTCACTAACGATCTCATTCAGCTTGCGAACAGCGCGATCAGACACCTGTCGAAACGTCTCGCTATTTTCCACGCGAAATTGTTCTGGGTCCTTCCAAAAATGATCGAACTGCTCAGGATACCGCTCTTTCGCCTCCGTTTGAGAATATGCCTTCCCAACTTCCTAAGCCAATCTCTTTAAAATCATCCGTATCAATAATATCAATAGTTCTCGATCCTTTTATAATCTCAGCTGTTCGATGCGCTCTCCCGCTAGAGCTCGAATACATCCAATCAATGGCTTCTTTTGCGATCGCCTCTCCTAACCATTCCGCTTGCCGCACACCAAATTCCGTCAAAGGAGAGTCTTGATATCCTTGCAATCGATGCTCCACATTCCATTCCGTCTGTCCATGTCTAACGATATATACGGTAGTAATATGATTTGCCACGCTCAAAACCCCTCTCAAAGATGTATCTAGCTGCTGTTTCGACCATTCCAACTACTCTACTTGATGCACAGAATAGCTTCCCTATTGCCTATATAGAATCTTAAGAAACTTATCTATGAAATTAAAATCAATATACCATATTGCACCAATCATCTAAAATCGTCATACTAGCATTCATAATACAAACTTCTATTCAAAATAGAATTCGAAATTAGTGCTTATTCATAAAGGAGAGCTCCTCATGACACCAGAACACGTAGTTAGACAATTTTTTGAACAAGTACGTTCAGGTAAACATCCTGATTTCGCAAATCAATTCATGGCAGAACAAGTATTGGCACATCAAATCGAATCAGAGGAAGAACAAACCGTGTCGAGGACACCAAAAGACTACGCTGATCACGTCGTTGAAATGATGGATGCATATGGGCATTTTTCATTAGAAATTCAAGAGTGTTTAGCAGCCGGGGATAAAGTATATGTACGCTGGAAACAAACAGGTACGCATGTAGGAGAAGTGAATGGATACCAACCGTCGGGGCTCCCAGTCATCCAACTGGCCAGTGCGGTATATCGAGTAGAAAATGAAAAAATTGCAGAGTATTGGATTCAAATTGATCGAGAAGGAATACAAAAACAATTAGAGTACAATAAAAGTAGAACTGACAGTTAACTAAAGAAAATAACAAACTTACATACCGATCACCATTCTTATATGTAAGGACCTGTAGTAAGGCAGCAATGCAACTAAAGCTAGCCTGAACATACACGTGCCAATCTACTTCGTTCCTCACTGAACGGACTAGGCTGGCACTTTTTTATAAAAAATGAATTCTAGGACATTGTAATTGAAGCATCTAGTGCCTTTAAAACCCACTACGTTCATACAAAACGGGCCGTTGTTGCAACAGCTGACGAGCAGAAACAAGACTTTAAAACCCATTATGTTCATACAAAACCCTGATGCACCAGCTTCCGCCTGCGCCTGTGATGCCTTTAAAACCCTCTACGTTCATATTAAAACCCAAGCGGCAAGCACACCAGCCGTCATCTTACTAATCTTTAAAACCCACTACGTTCATATAAAACTAAAAACCAATTCAGCATTTGACCTACAGCTTCATTGTTACTTTAAAACCCACTACGCTCATATAAAACACTCTGGTTTGGCTAGTTCACTTGCCATTGATGTCATCTTTAAAACCCACTACGTTCATATAAAACGGAACTTATTAACGTATACACGATCAAACGGGTGGCACTTTAAAACCCACTACGTTCATATAAAACAGCAGTATCCGCAGCTCAACGCTTACATCGACGAACACTTTAAAACCCACTACGTTCATATAAAACCTTTAAGGGTCACCGATCCGTTTTGCGGGAAACCATTCCTTTAAAACCCACTACGTTCATATAAAACTATGATCTATATGCAAATGCTAACACAGACCAGCCAACCTTTAAAACCCACTACGTTCATATAAAACTTCGATGAGCAATGCAGTTCGCCCATCAGTTATCCGATCTTTAAAACCCACTACGTTCATATAAAACCACAAGCGAAGATAAAGCGTCGCACACCAGTAGATGGCTTTAAAACCCACTACGTTCATATAAAACTCTGTAAGCCAGTTTAAGAGCTTCTTGCCCGCATACGGCTTTAAAAACCCACTACGTTCATATAAAACTGATACAAGTAAGTATAAGTGGAATGAAGCTTCTGTCTTTAAAACCCACTACGTTCATATAAAACATCCTTACGTTTCACTTGAACAGATATACGATTATCATCTTTAGAACCCACTACGTTCATATAAAACGATAAAGCACCAATCGATCCAAACGCGCCCCTTTTATACTTTAGAACCCACTACGTTCATATAAAACCCTCGCAGCTAACACGAACACGCTGTTTTCGTTCTCTACTTTAGAACCCACTACGTTCATATAAAACACCCCGTTATCAAATTGGTAGATTAGGATCGTCACCCTTTAGAACCCACTACGTTCATATAAAACTAAATAATCAATACTATATACAAGATAGAGAGCGGCTTTAGAACCCACTACGTTCATATAAAACCTGTTGTTAAGGCTAATAAAACGAGTAGCCTAAGAACCTTTAGAACCCACTACGTTCATATAAAACGAACTGTAATAGCCCGTCCTTACTTGTATCAGTGAGCTTTAGAACCCACTACGTTCATATAAAACTTGACCGCCATTTGTCTTAGGATCGCGTGACATTTCATACTTTAGAACCCACTACGTTCATATAAAACCGTCAATTTCGACATAGACTTCAAGAAGGCACTATCCTTTAGAACCCACTACGTTCATATAAAACACGACAAGTTGTAAATCTTGATTTCGGATTCGTTTGGTACTTTAGAACCCACTACGTTCATATAAAACATCTGTGCCACCCAGGACATAAGCCTGGATGCTCTTCTTTAGAACCCACTACGTTCATATAAAACCTTCAAGCAACGATCAGATTCCGAGAACAAGATCTACACTTTAGAACCCACTACGTTCATATAAAACCCTGTCTAGAGTGTAGCAAAAAAGCCTTGTCTCATCTAGGTTCTAAGCATTCTATAGAATTATTTTTTAGAGCATTTTGCATCGAACCTCTAATCTTGTTTTTGCACTTCTCTATAAGTCTCCGGCATCCCTTGTCCCATAAGGATTCCGAGAATTTCGACATTTTTCTACATCGATGCAACTTTAGAAAAATAGCTTTTCGAAAGAGCGATCTTCTCCTATCACTACCTTTTTAATGTGACTAGGATTTTCTATCTTGTATAGATATATTGAATCTTCTTTAGTCGTAATTTCCTTTAATTCCGCCAAACAACGAGTGAGACTTCCCTTTGTAATTTCACCCTCGAACACTGAATTTTGTGTCCAGTCTAAATATTCTCTCAACTTCTTGCAAACTTTCCCTACGCGCTTCTCCCCAATATCATACGTTATAATAACAAACATGCTTTACCACCACGCTTTGAATGGTTTATATTTCTCATCACCAATCATATGCTTGATCAGTTTATATGCTTCTAATCGGATCGCGTATCTATACGTGACATTACGCTTTAACTGCCTATGTTGAAATGTTGTCTTTAATCTTTCATCAAACGCTTCGACAAAACGTTTTCGCCCATCATCATTAAGTAAACAAATTCCATCTTCCATCGCAAAATGCTTGTCTTGTATTCTACGATTATTTATTAGGGAGAATATAATTGGGTCAACAATAAATGGCTTAAAGATCTCTGAAATATCTAAACAAAGTGAGAATCGTTTTTGTGAAGGCTCATGCAAGTAACTAACCGTCGGATCAAGAACGGTCTTATATACTTCTGATAATATAGCACTATACATAAGACTGTTCCCGTAACTTATAAGTGCATTAATCGGATCATGTGGGGGACGCTTAGAACGATATTCCCAAGTCATATTCCCTTTCAGCATTACAGGAAAAGACTGATAGTACAGTTGTCTGCACTGCCCCTCAATACCCATTAATTGCGGAATCGTTTTAACATGTTCTAATGCTGCCTGATGCGCATTCATGGTATCTAAAATAGATGTTAACTCAGAGGTGTGTTTACGAATATTGCGTTGCATATGATGAATACCAGATGATACAAAGCAACGAGCCAAATATAATCGCTTAGACATATCTGATACATGTTCACATTGTTTTACAAGGCTGAAGCCAGATAACTTCTTTTTTCGTGGAACGAAAGAGCCATCATAAAATCCATAATAGTTATACATATGAAATAGAACATCATGCTGAGACATGATATGGAGCGCAGATGTGTTAAAATCGACTTGACCAAAAAAGTGAATCGTATCTACTTGATCGATTGGTATCGGTCGAGATAAGCCCTCTTCATTCACGAAATATAACGTATTATCCTTCCTTTTCAACCTACCCGCAGACATCATGTACAAATTACGCTTCATACGCTATTCTCCTTCCCCTGCAAAGCAATAGTCGTAGTACGCACACTTTCTACAAATGGTCTTACGCGTTACAGCTGGTATGTTTCCCTGCCATAATTCTTCTAAACCCTGTAACACTTGGTTTAGTTCTCGTTCGCCTTGCTCATCTAATACAACCGGTACTGTCTTTTTCTCAGTAGGATAACTTAATAGTCCTTTTTTTTCCAAACCTCTCTCCTTCAGCAGAGATAAATAGTATAGCATTTGCATACGATCAGCATGCTCCATGCGGCTAGATATTTTAATTTCCCGAACGACTGCTCCTTCAATAGCATCTACAACCGCGTCTTCTCCTAACGCAATCTCTCGCTTCGACCTCGAATAACTCTCTTCATGAAGCGCAGTACCTTCTATAACACGGTCATATTCAATTTCAAACCCAATACCATAATGATGTAGCCAACACTTTCGTCGACAAATTAAATAATATTGAACATCTAATCCCCGTACAGACATGCAGATGCACACCTCCCAGAAGAACTGTTTCGCTTTAATCAAACATCCAGATATTATCTTCGAATATTAACCCTCTTCCATTGGATTCATAAGTCGAAGATCCAACAGTAAGAACATACAAATGTTCTAAACCATGATTTACTAATTTATTAAATCCGTTCTTTAACATCGATTTTCGTACCGATACCGTATGCTTCTCTATAATTCGTCTTAACTGACGTCGTTTCTCTATATCCATAGTTGATTCGTATTCATCTACTAGCACACTAACTGTAGTAGTCCATAATTCATGAGGAATAACCATTACAGTCGAAATATCACGTAACAATTGCTGCGCTTCGCTTTTAGCAAGTTGGAACATATCCATTAGTTCAAAAAGTTTTAATGCTTTATCGAATGTTTCTAAATAAGATGTGTCTTTTAATAACTCACGGCTATATAAGTTAGTTACCATATCCATCTTCTGTTGTTCTGTAAGCAGTTGACCATCATAGTTCATCAAATATTCAAGTCCACGGCTTACAATTTCAGCATCATACACCGCCTGAGGTGATTGTCTCACACCACTTGGATCAACAGTCGCGATTACTATATTCGGAGATACACCATCATAGGCACATATCCGACGACAACGGCCCATTCGTTGAAATAAGCTGTCCAAACTAGACAACTCGGTGTATAACTTATCGAAATCAATATCAACAGATGCTTCAACCACCTGAGTTGTTATCCATATACCACTCTGATGATCCCCTTCATACTCATGCCATCCTGACTGTGCAAACCTCAATATATCGTTTTCGATTCGTGAACGATCATTTTGTGTAAAACGTGCATGCAGTAAACGCGGGCATATCTCTACCCCCATTGATTGAACTGCCTCACATAACAGAGTCCACATCTCAATCGCTTGATTTACTGTGTTGACAATGACTAATACTTTTTTCTGTGTAGCTTCTTGTATCATTTCATCAACTAGATCTGTAATCTTCAGTTCTTGTATTTGGATACGATGTCGAATCATATCTCCTGGAAACTCTGATATAGCCAACTGTTCTGGCGGAATACCCAGTTCGTGTTCTAGCGCATCTAAATAAAGCTTGGGCATCGTCGCAGTCATTATCATAAACTTCCCACCCATACGATGAATCAACTTCATCGCATACAACAGCATAGCAGCAATGTTCGGATTGTACGCTTGTATTTCATCAATGACTACTTTAGAGTAAGCCATTGTTGCGAGCTCTTTCTCATACCCCAAATAATAAAAAGGAAACTTTAATATTTGATCAATAGTAGATAGTGTTAATTTGCAAGCATATTGTCTAGATAGATCGTACCAACTGTCCCCTTCTGCATAATCCACTTCATGAAGTAGATCATAGCTATTGGAATGAAGCAGCCCAACACTATGGAACGCTAACTTCTTATCGTCCTTAACTCGTCTATACATCGCATTTAAACTAGTGCGCAATGGCAAGGTAAAGAACAACTTATCATTTTGTGCCCATAATAAAGCCGCTTCAGTCTTGCCAGAACCAGTCGATGCAGTAATCACTACATGCTTGTCAGCATTGTTAATAGCGAATAATTGTGCGTCTCTTAAAGGCTTACACAATTCATCTCTGATAAAGTCCAAGGTTCTTGCACCAATAGCTTCATCTACTCCTGTCTCAACCTCTACACCCGCTGATGCCGCATGATCAGCCCTATGCAGTAATCCCTTCAGCAAAATGTGACTTCGCCATAAATCTTCATTCTCACGATATTTCTCTACACTTTTTAGCTTTCGATTATTTTGTAGCTCATTTATTTCTTTTAGAGGGCACTTTGCTGGAACTTGAAAATGTTCCAGACCAAGATGCTCATAGATAGACACCAACTTATCATGAAGATCCATTGAATAAGCTTGTCTTAATAAATACTCATCAGGCTGCTCATCTCGTTCGTGATGGAACCCTATTGCGTCAATTAATAGAAACCTTTGATTGGGTGTTAGTTTTAACTGTGCCCATGGAATACAAGCAATCGATATGTAATTGTGCGGAATGGGGACGCAAACTGTTGTAATTTTCGCTCGTTTTAAAAAAGATAATAGCTTGTTTTGAAATGGTGAATACACCTTCCCAATATCGTGGAATATTGCTGCAAGCAGCAATAGACGCCAAAACTCGGCGTCTATCCCTTGTATACGTGTACCATAACTATCGATAATTCGTTCACATTCTTTAACAACCATATCCGTATGCTCTCTGATCGTCTGTTCTGGCTTTGTCTTCGCTAAGAACATACAGGTCTCTCCTCCATTTCTAGTGGAAATACGGCGCAATCCTCACCATCGCTCCACCAACCTTGTTGGTTACCTGAGATGAATTGATTAGGAGGCACACACTTCACCTTAATTTTCTCCCATTGTCGAATACCCTTGCGAATGTGATACTTCCAACTCAAACGATAAGGAACACCATTTAAGTCATCTTCATCACTTAACACCTGCACAGAGTTAGGCACATACATCCATTGCTCCAAATAATGATCCTCTGCAAGAGATTGTAACTGCACCCGTTCACAATAATCTACACGAACTAAATCTTCCCATCTGCCTAACGCCATGGGAATTCCCTGACGTATCCCCTCTTCAATACTTACAAGCACATTATGCTCTGCTTGGATATGGATGATAAGCTTTACATGGAATAGCATATGCATGTAAATAGGCATCGTTGTCATTGAGGTATACTCAACCTGCTCCTCTAATCCATCTAGCGTAAGAGGAATTTCACCAGTATTAGCTTTTTTCAAAAAATAATGTCTTTGATAATCAGTCATTCGAGTCTCGAATTGTCCCTGAATACTAATACGCATCGGTATATATTCTTCGGCTTGCAACAAATGATGCATCAGTCCTTTAACAGTCGCATAAGGCGGTAAAGGATACGTCTCACCTACTTTGAATGCGGCTGGCTTCTTATAACAAGCTGTCTCCTGGAATAAGACCAACTTCAAAGCTTCCATCTTACTCGACTCCATAAGCATGACGTACTTGCGCTTGAAGCTCTTGGAAAAAAGACTCCATTGAGAGAGCCCGATCTCCGAATTGATCTCTTAAATCATATTCGTTTGCCCATACTCCATCTACAAATCCTACTTTAGTTGCTGGTGCAATAGATTGTCCCATAAAGGTTGTGTTCATTACAGATGACAAGGCCCCGACATCGATCCCCATTCCATTCTTATTATTTGCTAGACGCACTCGGCCTAAGAAGAAAGGATTAGATACACTGTATACTCCACCAACTGCAAACAACGGAGCGCAGTTCTCCCGACGACCTCGAATATCACGATACAATACTTTCATAATCTCAAGTAATTGCAAGACACGCTGGTATCGCTCTTCCTCAGAAATTCGAACTTCTCCATCATGATTTCCTTTATCAATACCTACCCGATCCAAATCTAATGTCAGCGTATACGTATAATAAGTTAGGTGTTGTTCTATATTTGCTAAGTTAGGTGTCGATGGGATTCGATCAGCAAGTCCCATATTGTTGAGAAACTCCATATCGCTCTTATATGGCTCTAAAGCTATTGCATGGCTAAGACGAGCAACTGCTGCACGCTTCTGCGACACTTTGTCTGTCTTCAAATATCCGAAAAGATCCATTTCTACTGATTCAGCTATCGACGCATTTTTACGGAACTGAACAACCCCTCCGCCCACTTTCTCAACCGTTTCTAAATTCCAGCCGAACAGTTCATTTCCTAACCGTACGATATCATAGCGAATACTTTGACGAGATGCGAATGTGTACACATCACCATTTCCACGATGGAACTTTTTCAACTCCGATATATTTCCAATTCCTTCACCATAATTCAAAGATTGTGCTTGAAATACAGCCGTAAAAGTTAACGCTTTAGTCATGTTCATTCTCCTCCCCAGTGATTACTCCAATTCGTCTATTTCTTGATCCACATCTATAACTTCACTATTATCATCCGTACCGTCATTACTTTCATTTAGTGCCTCAACCGACCTATAAGAAAGCAACCCAGCCATAAACGACATGGACACAGTGGTAAAATCTACTTCATCTTCATGTAATGCATTCAAGAACACACGATTTAGCGTTACTCCTGATTGAAGATGGAGACGCATAACAGTATCTAGAAACTGTTTCTTATCTCCTGCATTTGCAGCATTAAGAAGCCGATAAGCAGTCGCTGATAGCTTTTTATCTACCCCACTTACATAAGCTTCAGTATTTTGCTTTTTGCTATGATGAGATTTAACCATCGCGGATTGTATTTTTCTCCCCTGTATATACAATGCTTCAACGAGTTCGGTTTCCAACTTAAGATTTTGCATGCTCAGTACATCCCCTTTCTGCCGCATAATTACTTTCTTTTTATAGCTCGCTATTCTTTGCCGCTCCCGTACTGCTATATAGCAGGTATGTATGATAAATTGATGTTCGGATTGACCCTTTATTAATGCTTTGATACCTTCTCTTAAATGTGAAAAAATATGCACCTTCGGATCAATAGATTGCATCACTTGAGATAAAAACGTTTCTCTAAACTCATCATTTTTAATTTTGTTCAACTGCTTTGCATGACCATCTTCGAAATAAGCAGCCATGTGCTTCGGCACCGTAAAATAATCCATTAACGTCTTCTTAGCGCGGTAATCAGAGCTGAATTCTACGAACCAGATGTTAGGCGCAAATGTCGCCTTCTGCCGCTCTCGTTCAAGAGTGGCTGCGATAACCTCACCAAAGCTAGTGCCCTGCTCCCTATGTAGAAGTCGATCATTAATCCGGATAATATCTTCAGCACTTCCTTCTCTGAATGCAAATGCATGATAGAGCAGTGATTTATCCCCTACCTTCTTCCGATACGTGGTAAGTCCCGCTGAAGAAAGAAAAATTACAAGTCTTGCCCAAGAAGACAACGGCACGGGTCGCTTATCGTTTAAGTCCCAGAAGAAGTTTATAGCCTTGCTAACAGCAAGTGGTGAAAATACCATTTCTTCATAACTATCGGTAGCGAACCAATCATCCACAAATGTGCAACGAAGCTGCTCGTTCCAATAGTCATCTAGCTCGTCCGATTCCCACTTTTTAAGTTCCTTCTTCCAGGTCTTATGTACCGAATTTTCACTCGTATCTACGAATTCTCTCCACTCAACTAGCGATGCTTGACTAGCATATAGTTGTTGAGCCTTCCAATCCCGGAGAACTGGCTCAATAAAGTCTTTATGAAATGTATCTTTCAAACCTTGCAAATCAAGTGAATTTTTTGCTACATTGAGTAACGAAACTTGTCCATGTAACGGCGCCATTAAAGATGATTTGATATAATTTATCGTTAACTTTTCATCAAATGCGGGTGTAGATAACAAATTGAGGTACTTACTTACAAAGTCGTCTACATCAGTCTCATCCGTAAGCGTTGATTTGACGTTTAATTGTAATTGTTGTAGTTCTTGGAGTAAGGGGTCATCAGCAAAATACTTCTCTAGCTTTTTCATTTGTGTATCCAAAGATAGCTTTAACAAAGTATAAGTGCCTTTGCGAGAACGCTTCACGTCACTTGCTTGGGGTGGTATTAATCGATTACGCTCTCGATTAGCTATGGAGTAGTGATTTAGCATATAGGTGAAAAATAGTTCAGGAATATTCGGAAGAATTTCTGGTACAACATACAACTCATCAGATTGGAATGTAACCCATTGATGTTCACGGCTCAGTATTCCTTTTTCCATACCGTGATTAATTATTCTTTGAAGACCTACTCCTCCCATTGCGAGCACATAATCATCCATGGGTAGGGTTAATCGTTCCACCTAGTTCACCTCACATTCTAAAGCCAAGCAACCAAATCCTTGAGATTTTCGTTTACCCGCTCCATTGTCTAACAACCACTGTAGATCTTTATGGTTACCTTCTAGTAGGAAACGGCCTTGATAAGATGTGAAAAAAAGATAGCGCTTATTAGCAAAAGAAGTAGATTGCTCATATTCACGATTTCGTTCTTTGACCACTTTACGCTTGGAATCTAAAACCTGTATTCGTATTGGTTGTTGTAAGGGAACTCCTGTAGATGTCACTTTGATTAAGTTCATTACTTCGTTAAAATGTTGTTCATAATGGGGATCTGTAGGTGCTAATGGCTTGCGATTCTCATCTTCCACTAGTAATGGAGAAAGTGTTTTAACGACAATAGCATCGCTAGTAATCGTTTGTTCCTTTTGCATATGAAGACTTTTCACTTGAAGTTGATAGGATTGATAAGACAAACTGCGTATTCGCTGTAGCCCACCCATTACAAGTAACATAAACTTATAATCATCGGAACTCAGCGTCACTCTAAAATCTTCTGCTTGAATCTCATCTTCCATCATTGTAAATCGAGTCAAATGAACAGCAAATGTATACGGTTTAGGCTTCTGCTGATTCGATGCGTACAATTCCGTATAATACGCTTCATCCATTTGCCGAATTGCTTCCTTTATCACAGAAACCACCATTAATCGATAACACAATGGATATGTCTCTGATTTTAAAGAAAACTGAATTCTCATCCCAACACCTCCACTTACTAATTTTCCCTTTATAAGTCCTATAATATAGCTTTTAAAATTTTACTGCAAGCTTAATTATACTTCTTGACTACTGTTTGTATTTCCTATACATTTACTTTGAATTATTTCTGAACGAAGCACGGGATATAAATATAATTTAGCTGTTTTCCAATTATCTGAACGAAGCGGGTCTTCCATTTTACTCTAAAGTTAACTTTGAACTTTGTCTGTGATAAAAGATAGGATATAAAGAAAACTCTCCTAGTTTACAAGGAGAGTTTTTAAAATGTATGTACTGTAACATGTTAAAAATATATCACTTACAACTCTGTTCACTATATTCCATGACACTCACATAGAACTGAATTCAATAGAAGCTAGAACAATATAAGATGGTGCTACTTTTCAACCCACTACGTTCATATAAAACCACCATCAGTACTTCCACCGCGCCCCCATATCATTTCCTTTAAAACCCACTACGTTCATATAAACGACGGAGTGCAGCTCTTCGTTGGCTTTGCGTACGCCCTTTAAAACCCACTACGTTCATATAAAACTACCAGCTGCAGCCGTTAACGCGGACCATGAGAGAAGACTTTAAAACCCACTACGTTCATATAAAACCGAAGTTCCAGCAGATCATGAACAGATAGGGAGTGATTCTTTAAAACCCACTACGTTCATATAAAACAATAGGCGCCTTTTTAACCGTTGTGCCTGTTGTCTTCCTTTAAAACCCACTACGTTCATATAAAACACTCGATGTCGTCCCATTAACGCATTGGTATAGATACCTTTAAAACCCACTACGTTCATATAAAACGGTAAAAAACTGTCTCTAGTAAAAGCAGCAGATCTAATCTTTAAAACCCACTACGTTCATATAAAACATCGGTTCGTTCCAATTCGGATCGACTCCGTGAAACTTTAAAACCCACTACGTTCATATAAAACCATTGATATCTCTGATATAGAGAATGATAACGCCGATCTTTAAAACCCACTACGTTCATATAAAACTCTTGCGACATCATCAAGCCGTAGTAACGGTCATCCACTTTAAAACCCACTACGTTCATATAAAACTGTCCTAGCATCTGCATGTGTTGGCTTTGGCCATACAATCTTTAAAACCCACTACGTTCATATAAAACGTTATATTTAATTCAGGCCAAGGGGAAACAAATCAACTTTAAAACCCACTACGTTCATATAAAACGGCCATCCCGTTTGTCAACACCACGTGATAACTGAGCTCTTTAAAACCCACTACGTTCATATAAAACGCAGCAGCCCATTGAGCAGTAACCCATGCCCACATTGCCTTTAAAACCCACTACGTTCATATAAAACTCACTCCACTACTACAATCCAGCCTCGGCCTTTTATCTGCTTTAAAACCCACTACGTTCATATAAAACGCCAACGTACTCTTCGATCTGGTACCAGCGGATCAGTGCTTTAAAACCCACTACGTTCATATAAAACCTCTTAAGCGAGTGATAGACAAGACTGAGCGGATAGTCTTTAAAACCCACTACGTTCATATAAAACGAACGAAGAAAAGAAACTCATCGAACTAGAAAAACAAACTTTAAAACCCACTACGTTCATATAAAACCCTGTCCACAGTATAACAAAAAAGCCTTGCTCCAACTAGGATTCCAGCACTTTAGAATCATCAACTTCTAGACATTTTGCATCAAACCGTTAATCCTTTTTCTAGTCATCACAAAATATCTCTGCAACCCCTTACCCCATAAGGGGTAGGGGAATTTCGACACCATTCTACATCGATGCAAATCGAAATGATGTACCATTATCATCTCATTCCACGTACACACTCACATAATAAAAACCCTACTCCAGTAAATCACTGGAGAGGGCCATAACACCATTAAAGATTTCATATTGATTTCATTTCACGCCACACTCATATCTAAACGTTCACTGTTCATTTCCTACATTCCGTCCAACACTTACACTTCATCCACTAATGCTATATATAAACTTGCATCACTAGCCACTACCGAGCGCCCTGCAGCTCATAATTCGTCGCATGCCATTCCTTCACCATCTGATTGAGCAGAAACTGATCCTGATTGCTCAAGCCGTACTGATTGTCATGCACCAAATACTGATGAATATTTCGTCGCAAAATTTCATTCCGTCTGTCCAGCATTTCGATCTGTTCTGTCGTTTGTATCACCAAATCACTCCAATTAACAAGGATTTCCTGTTAAGGATAGGTCCAGTCTACAGGAAAATACCTTCGATTGAAAATTGGATGTGAATGGATTACTTCCCATTTGCAAGAGTGAGCAGGGCTGAGCCTGCCTCAGCAGGTCGAGATATACAATTACGCGCAGATACTCACGAATCCTGACGATAATGGAAAAAACGTCTAATCTAAATGCTCGTGGAGTTTAGAGAAAATGCCAACAATCTCGTCCAATTTCATACGTACAAGTCCACTGGATGAAGGCGCAACGAACTCCCACACGCCTTCTACAACAGATGCTTCCTGAAACCCCCACTGTACGTCGCGTCTGCCGCTGTATTTTTCATATACACCTTTGCCAACAAAGCATACGATCTTCGGACGGTATGTACGTATCTTATCTCGCAGAATCACTCGTCCTTCTGCGTATTCCTCAGCTGTTATATCGGATGCTGCCAATGTCGGCCGTGCAACGATATTTGTAAACCCATAACCAAGCTCCAGCAAGTCCCGATCTTCTTCAGGACGATAGCGCCGTTGCGTTAAACCTGCTTCATGAATAATCGTATAAAAGCGATTGCGCGGATTCGCATAGTGGTGTCCCGTCTCTCCAGAGCGAAGACTCGGATTAAAACCGACGAACAACAATTTGAGGTCTGGCTGGAGATGATCATTGATGGCTGCTAACATGGTTGCTTCCTCCTATCCAGTACAATACAGCCTCTATTATAAACGGTCCGAACCCGCTTTACACAAACGTAAAATTGAATGATTATGTGAACGATTATGTTGCCCCTACTAACTAACTGGACCAAGCAGTCCTAGCTCATAGCCTTTTGCGACAGCACTGCCACGAGATTTAACCCCAAGCTTCTGATTAATCGAAATAATATGATGCTCAACCGTTCTCATACTAATCGCTAATTCATAAGCGACCTGCCTGTTATTTTTTTCTTCCGCGATGCGTCTAAGCACTTCTCGTTCAATTGCAGACAATTGTTCCTGCTTCAAAGGACTGGTTGGACGACTAGGAGATAAAAGGTTGCAGCCAAGGGCAACTTGTCTAATGGTGTAAAGAATTTCTTCGTAGGGGGATTGCTTAGAAATGTATGCATTAATACCAATTTGATAAGCTTTCTGAATGAGTACATTATACATATAACCCGACAGCATGACGATCTTCATGGAGAATGATTCAAGCTCCTTGAGCTTAGTGGATAATTCGAACCCCGTCATATGAGGCATCGAAGCATCTATAACAATAACATCAGCTTGGAGTTGGGGTATGTCTTCTAATAAAAGTAATGGATCTGTATAGCTTGCTACAACTTCTATATCCGGCTCTAACTGAAGCCGATTATGAATCCCCTCAAGGACAAGAGGGTGATCATCCAACAAAATAACTCGTATGGATTCATTCATGAATAATTCCCTACTTTCGAGATAGTTACATTATGTATGAACTACAGAGGTTAGTACGCAACAAATATCGAGAATAATGCTTCTTATTCATGTCATTATGTTCATGGTATATTCGAACTAGCATGAATGGAGGGTAAAACGAATGACTAGCTTGGAGATTGCAATGGGGAGATAATGAACAAACACTTCTAAATAGTATAATAGACACGGCTGTAATTGTAAATTATTTCATAGAATAAATCCGTACCTTTTGGAAAGTTATAGCGCTTATCTATAAGATGACACAAATGATGGAAAAACGCAAGTTCACCTTAGCCTTACCGTTGAAAACAATATGGAGAAAATGCAGATTATCCAATAGTCCGTCATATTCCAATATGAATCGCATGCTGCGCTGTTAATCGCGCCACATATTTGTCAGCATAGGAACGGTCAATCAAACCTATGCTAAGACCACTTCTTGATTAGCGGTTTCGCCGCCCGCTGAACGAGAAGGAACGGGCTCATATCTATCGCTTCATCGTGAACAGTTGCCAAGTCATTTCAGTCTGTATCAACGAGTTAAAGTTTGAACATTTTCAACAAGCACCAGCATCTCCAACAACAGAATAAGGGGGATTTCGTAATGTCCGTACAGAAACGCCGTAGGGAAAATGCAAACAAAATCCGCAAGCAAACCCCACATCCACACGGGAAGATCAAATCTTTCCGTGAGCTGTTCGAACAGTAACGGTTGCAGACGCAAGCGACAAAGTCGCTTGCGTCTCCCCTTATACATCGTAGTATAACCCAAATCCATCTTTATGATGAAATGAAGACAAGCTTCTTTCTGTTATTGATCCGGATTTACAATTTGAACCGTGTTGCTGACTCTTGCAATGTTTCGGCAATTTTGGCAAGATGCGCAGCTGATGCAGCAATTTCCTCCATGGAGGCGGTTTGCTCTTCACTCGCCGCTGCCACCAATTCGATTTCTTCTACCGTTTGTTGAATGACTTTACCCGAAGCATCAAATGAAGACAGCATCGTTGCATTCGTCGAACGCAATTGTCCGCTGCGATCTGCAATGCTTTGCATATGAAACGCCATTTGTTCCAACGAAGCAAATACTTCGTTAAGCTTATTCGTTACAGATAGCGTTTGCTCATGACCTTCTTGAACAGAAGCCGCGCTAACCTGCATTGTTTCGTATACGGTGTTGGAACGATCCATAATCTTCGTTATAATATCCGTTATTTGTGAACTCGCTTGAACCGTTTGTTCAGCAAGTTTACGTATTTCACTTGCAACGACAGCAAATCCACGGCCATGCTCGCCAGCATGGGCAGCTTCAATGGCAGCGTTAAGTGCAAGGAGCTGTGTTTGCGAAGCGATATTTTGAATAAACGAAACGATTCCATGTACTTGCTGTGCTTCGTCATTTAACGCTTCACTCTCAGCACTCGCTTGCGCAGAATGCTTCTTCATATTTTCCATCTGCACGCCGACGTTGAACAATTGGTGTTGACCTTCTGACGCCAGGCGATTCACACCCGTTGTTGTCGCAGAAGATTGCTCCACCATCTGTACGATTTCCATAAGCTCTTGCCCTGCTTCCATAGCTAGAACTTGTACTTCTTGCAAGACTTGACTCGTTTCCTCCGTTTGAGAGGATACTTCTTGCAGTGATTCTGCCACCTGTGAAATCGTGCTGACATTTTGATCTGAATTCGCTGACAACTCTTCAGATGCAGCAGAAACATTTTCGGAAGCCTCCATAATCTGCTTCATCATGTCAGATAATGAATCGGACATCTCATTGAAATGGTTCTGTAATTGGCCAATTTCATCCGTACGCGCACTTTGCTTGGCTCGTACCGTAAGATCTCCTGATGCGATTTGCCCAGCAAGGTCTCGAATATGCACAACGGGACGAATAACTGTACGAACAATGACAACAATATAAAACACGAGCAAAACAAGCAGTAACGCAACGAAAATAAAGGCAATTTGATAAAGTCCGAATATCAGTTCATATACTTCTGCTAGCGGAAGCACTGCCACAATATTCAGTCCCAGTAAGTTGCGTTTGTCAAAGCTGATGTACTCTTCCTTCCCATTTGTCGTAACCGTCATATTACCGTGGGTACTAGCTTTAAGTGGAGCAAATTGAGCATCTGCAAGCTTATCCCCAAATTTCATTTGTGGATGAACAAGCACGTTGCTATCCTGATCCAGCAAACTTATGTATCCTGATTTACCTACTTTGTAGGACTTAATTAAATCGCTAAAATTATCAATCGACACGTCAATGCCAACTACACCATCATTGGCAGCTAACGTCTTGGAGAAGGTAATCACGATTTTCCCCGTTACTTTATCTTGATAAGGCTTGGAAATGACTACTTCTCCCTTCGCCTTCATTGCATCCTGATACCAAGGCCGTGTCTTCGGATCAAATCCTTCCTGTAGCTGACCCGTGCTTTCGTAGTATTCATCCTTGTAAGCAACGAACACTGCCAAAAGGTTATTCATATCTTGTGACACATCACGCACACGATTTTGTAAATACGTTGGGTTAACTCGCTCTGGTGTTATGCTTTTAATTAATCCGTCCAACGTATGCGCGTAATTATCATAGGCTTGATTCAACACCGTTGTCATCGTAGTCGTAGATTGCTCCACATCTCCGAGCAGCGTATCTTCATTTTGATTCACCGCAAAACTAGTTATTGCAAACGTCAATGCCAATACAGGTATCATAACTAAAAGAATTAATCGCACCAGCGTCTTCTTGGCAAGTGAACGATAATAAGCTTTTCTCCATCTATTAAGCACGGCCTCTCCTCCTTAGTATGCACGTAAATGACTAAATAATCTAAATGTCCGTATACGATTTATCGGAGGAATATTTGAAATATGAATAGGCAGAAAAATGTAATTGCTGGGATTAATATTTATAAATTATTAACAATTTTATTATCTTATATCTATCCAATCTAACATGTGTAAATTGTGTAATCTGACCCTAAACTCTCGAAAACCGCATAGTGATAGTGATTATCATTATACTGAGACTAATAATCACTTCTATTATCTATAATATTGTCATTATTAATTGAAAAAACTGTATCACAAATTCTTAAATATAAGTTATGCTACATACATACAAAACAACAAATAAAAAACACCTTTACTTTGAGGAGGAATTATAAATGTCTATTATCAAATGCCCAATCTCTGAATGTGTGAACTGGAAAGAAAACAACTGTGGTGCTTCCGTTGTTCAAATCAAACAAGAGAACGCTGAATGCCTAACGTTCGAAAAGAAAGAAAACAGAAAGTAATCTAATTACATTGTCTGTATTGGAAACACAACCATCATGAACAGTCATCCATATAAAAGCTCTTTATTATGCTGAGATTGTTATTCCATTCATTTGGATGATACTTCACATAAGCGAGGGCTTTTTTTTGCTGCGTTTCTTTAATGGCTTGCATACGCGCAATCAGCAAGAAGTGAGATCGGCTTCTAAATTATGGAGCACATCAATAGGTTCTAATCTACCGATAACATAACTATAAGGAGGTGCTTTACAAGATGAATGTAGCTTCAATGTCAGTTCATATGAATCAAAACATGTTGTCCCAGGCTGTCAGCCTTCGGGTCACGAAGATGTCGCAAGATCTAGCCAAACAAGCCGGTAACGATGTGGTGCGCCTGCTGCAACAAAGCGTGCAACCTAACTTAGGTGGCAATATCGACATCAAAATATAAGCATAAAACGCTTATTTTCTCACCAATCCCTCCACACCCTCTTACTTCCCATAACAAACAAAAAATGTAATCTATCATGTTCTAATCGATCTGACAAGCAAATACATATGGGAATGTATCATAAAAAAAGTTGTGTGGAGGGAATACCAGATGAACGAATTAGCACGTGAATTTATTGCCAGTATTCGATCTGAGAAAGCGCCTTTAGACGGACAAAAGCACCGCTCAAGTGGAAACTTTAGCACAGAGGTTCTTCCTCCAGGTACGAAGCGCTTGCTCTGGGAAGTGGAAGGCGGCGGCGTAGATCCGTACGATATTTCATTCGATGTTAAAAGAGATGTATCCGCTGGAACCGATCCTACGGAACTACAAGATGTCATTACTGGCAATGCATCTAGAGTTATATCTGCCCGCTCCTTATATATTGCTAACCCTTCAGGAGCACAGGCTTCCTTCATCGTGAAAGTATACGCAATCACATAATGATAACTACCACATAGATTAATAAAAGGGGCACGCCCAACGTCTCTATGACGAAGGCTGCCCCTTTGTTAATAATAGAAGTACGATTAAGTTGCTCAGCTTGCAAGCCAAGCCTACTCTTCAACATCCTTAACAACTGCAACTATTGCATCGTAATTGAAATTTTATCCTCCTGCTTCGACCAGTTTACTTTGGCGCCAAGCGTCTCACTAACGAAACGAAGTGGCAGGAACGCCGTATCCCCAGATATAAATGGAGCCGTTTCCAGCTTCACGGCTTTATCATTCACGTTCGTATCCCCAGTAGTAAAGTTAATCGAAATGACGGTTGTCGTTCCGTTCGCTTGCTTCTGCGTAACAAGTGCCTGCTTATCTTCGGCATCCCACTTTATTTCAGCCCCCATACTGCCAAATACAGAACGCAGCGGGATAAAGGCTTGATCATTGCGGACGATAACACCGTTCGAAAGCGGTACAGATTTGCCATTCAGTTCAACGATAATTGGCTTTTGTACGGGAACGATATTCGAATATTCATAGTCATATTTATAATCCCCAGATCCATAGTCCGCATAGGAGTTCAATCCCCAAGCCCATAACGTCCCGTCTTTTTTCTGCATAATCATATGTTTATAACCGTCTTCTATTGCTACGATATCTTTAGCTACCAGCTCAAACTTAGCATTAGATGGCATCTTCTCATGCTGAATGGTCGTACGGTACACATCACCATTTTTCGTCCGAACCACTAGATCACGATCGACGACCAGAGCCTCTTCAACCTGGGAAACGGTTGTAAGTCTAACTGGAGATAAATGGGTCAAATAATCCGTTGAATCCGAGTATCCCGTAACCGTCCCACTTAAAAACCACAGCCTAGACTGTGAATCGATTGCCATTTGGGAGTATTCATCAGAGTAAACTTCTTTAATATCACTTGCGCCCTTCACGCGATACGGAACAGCCAATTTCCCTACGGAATCTTCCTCAGGAAGTGCCCATAATGAGCCATCTTTTTGCAAAGCAAGATTCCTACTAATGTCCTCGATATCCTTGAGCGCTTGTATTTGTTTTACGGAAGCCGATTCACCCATTTTCCCTTGCCACACCGTGCCATCCTGCTTCAAAGCTAGCAAATACGACTCGTATCCTTTATCTTTTATAGTATACGTGTAAGAACTAAGACTGCTCACTTCATTAAGTCCCTCAATTGGAATGAGCAGATCAGATAACGATTTTTCCATATCTTCGTTATTTGTGTTTAAGGAATACACTTGACCCTTCTGATCCAGCAATATATATCCACTATAAAATGAACCAATCACATCTTTAACGCCATACAGCCCTTCTATCGGGGTAATCTCTTGTTCTCTCGTATTCACTTGATTTTTCTGAAAATAATAAACCGACTGATCCTTCTTTACAATAAAGGTATTATCTACGGTATAAGCAACATCTGATAGGGCATGCACTTGAGTCGGAGCAGATTGCTGACGTCCCCACACCCACAGCGATCCATCTTTTTTAACAATGGAATTAGATTCAAAGTTAGCCATATTGGACTTCACAGCTGAAGGCGCAGCATATGCCGGAATTGCTGCTACTGCTACTATCGATGCCATACTAAGACTAGCTATCCATTTCTTCATCATGCCTCTGTCTCTCCCCTTCTGTGTTTAAAATCTGTAAGCTTCTTATGTAATATGACGTCTAAAAAATTAGAAAGTTTCACCAATATACATTTTGTAAAAAATATATTTTTGTCGTACTCCACGGATTCAGTTCCGCGATAACAACGAAAATCAAAAAAAAGCCGGCTATTTATGAAATAGTCGACTTGATATGAAACCGTTATATCAGCTTGCCTGCCCACAGCTATATCTTGCCTACTCATCCTAAAAATCGCTTCCGTATATCAGGAGATGGCAGCATGCAGCTATCTTTTTTTCCAAACCATTTGTACCTGTTCCTAGCTAGAATGTCATAAACCATGTCTCTAAGGATTCTTGGCACAATAATCAGGTAATAAAGCAGCTTCCAGCCACCGTTCAACCCTGTACAAATTCTAAGCGCCGCAGAGGATTTGACGTAGTACTTCTCATTCCGAATCAAGATCACGCTGTCGATACGGTCAGGAACATTATAGATTTTCATTAGCTGCTGGCCAATGTCACTTTGTATAGAAGCGAACTTATAAAGAGCTTGAGCGTCTCGCTTAATAATAAATTGAACGCTGTGATCACAGAAGTTACATTCCCCATCGAATAAAATGACGTTATTGAGCTTGTCCACTGTATCCATGGTATCCCACCCCTTCACATGGATAATTATAACACCTATCTCCTAGTCGCTCAATCCGCGCGAGCACAGAGCTTTACGACCTGAAAGCCTTCATCACTCAAGCGGCGTTGCTCCGTCAGACTTTCGTCTGCTCCTTTACCAGCAAATATCCACCTTATCACTATCCTTTATCCTACTAAATGATGTGTCGCACCTTCAATTCTGCTGTAATTCTCCCTACTGCTTCCGCTACCGATTCCATTTCAGTCATGATCGTTATTTCCGCATCCTGTGGCTCTTCATAGGGCGCAGATATGCCCGTGAAATTAGAGATCTGCCCGCTGCGGGCCTTCACATACAATCCCTTGGGATCACGGCGTTCACATTCAGCTAAAGAGCAGCATGTATAGATTTCGATGTAAGGATGTTCGCTCGAAATCTGACGTGCCATCGTTCGATCCGTTTGATACGGAGAAATAAAAGCGTTAATGACGATTAATCCCGCATCCGCAAATAGCCTAGATACTTCGGCAATTCTGCGAATATTTTCCGTTCTATCTATTGGACTGAAACCTAAGTCCCTATTCAATCCCAATCTTATATTGTCACCATCTAACACGTAGGTTCTAACTCCTTGCTGATAGAGAAATTTCGCCATCGCATTCGCCAATGTCGACTTTCCCGAGCCAGACAATCCTGTAAACCAAATCACTCCACCTTGATGTCCGTTCAACAGCTCTCTTTCGGCTTTGTTTATAGAAGCTGAGTGCCATCGGAGATGATTCTCGCTCGACATGTCGTCCATCATGCAGCCACCTTTCACGGTGTTGGATAACAATAAATAGTCCTGACCTGTCCTTCTTCAATCAGTATACGCTCCATGTAAATGATGGTGCATGATGCTTATGTATAGGAACATAATATAGCGAATAAAATGCACTATTGACCGTAAAAACATGGAGGTGGGGATGATTGTCAAATGCATTTGTGGCACGATCATTAGATGAAATCCGGTTTTGGTCTCGTATCATGAAGGAACATTCGCTATTTCTAAAATTGGGATTTAGATGTGAAGATACCCAACTCATTAATGAAGCCAATCAATTCTATTCCTTATTTGAAGGGATAGAACGCCAAGCACATTCGTACACCCTTACAACAGATCCTGAGCAAATCCAGCGATTCAACATAGAGGTTCGCAATGCCGCTGCACATATATGGGCATTTAAAAGAAAAGTATTGGGTCTAGTTCTTAGCTGCCAAATGCCTGGAGCTAACAATTTCCCTTTACTTATCGACCATACCAGTAGAGAAGCAAACTACTTCAAAAACCGTCTCGAACAGCTTAATAGCGGAAAATTAGACCCTTTACCTGATGCAATTATTAATGAGAACGTCTTTTTCTTGCGCATTATGGCCGACCATGCCAAGTTTATCGGACATTTACTTGATCCGTCTGAGCGGCAGCTTGTTGATCAGGCACGCAATTTCAGCCATGATTTTGACCAACTATTATTCCAAGCGCAAGATCTCGATTCGATGCGACCTCAATCGCAAACGGTTTCGCTACTCGATCAATTTTTGGATGAGAACCGTGTTTCCGTGAAATCTCTACGTGACTTCAAAAAGACAGCAAGAGACTTAATTGAAGCCTGCCGCATTAAGAGCATTATACATCCTTTGCTAGCTGATCATGTATTTCGCGAAGCGGAGAGGTTTCTTACGATTATTGATATGTTCGAGCAAAGTCTTGCGTCTGTGAAATCCAAGTGAGAACCAAAGTCCCTACCATCATTACTCCCCAATAAAAGAGGTCTCCCACTCGTTCGATGAACTTGTGAGAGACCTCTTTCGCCGGATTTCGTTAAAGTTCTGAAGCATGTAGGCAAAGAGCTCATCCTCTTATGTTTAGAAGCCATGTTTTTTTGCCATCGGTTCTATCCATGTATGTAATATCCAAGTTAGTACCTTCCATACCCTCTGTTGATTAGACGGCAAATGAGCGTGATACATATAACTGTATTCAATCTGTTGTTTCGCACCACGATTTCGTTTGAACTCTCCGGCCCCAGCACTACAATGACAAATTAAATCTTTTTCGATAGAATCCATTGTAATAAGGAGCGAAAGAATACGGTAGAAGCCTTGTTGCTGATCAGAGTTGGTATTATAGCCGAGGATAGGCGTTGTCATGACTCCGTCCCTAATAAAATAAGCAATGACACCATCTATGGTATCGCCTTTTTTTATGGCCTTTATCTCAAATAAATGATGCTGAAGAGCATTCCATAAATAAGCGGGTGTAAACATTGGATTATGACGGGAATATTTTTCGATATATAGTTGGTTGTATAACTCGGAAATTTGTAACATATCCTCTTTAGTTAATCCTTCATTCGTAATAATTTCATAATTGCTTTTCTCTAATAGATTTTTATCGTTTAATAGGTCTTTTCGTTTTTTTGAATTCATTTCTTTATAGTGTTTTGGATCAAATAAGTATATAGAACGGGACATCATTTTATTGTAACCTACTGTAGATAATGCTTGTGTAATTGTGGGATATAATTCGTTATTTAAAGAGCGAAATAGAATAGTATGCTCTGGAAATTTCTCAACAAATAAATCCGTAATCTGTTCGATTTGTTGTTTACTGATAGCATGATATAGATTGGTTGAAAGCATCCAATTATTTACGACAATTACTTTATTCATATTCGTTCGTCGCAGCCAACTTCCCATAAGATGAATCGGATAGGTTAGCAGCTTCTCTAGCCATGGTTTTTTTAATTCCCATAACTCTTCTAATGCATAGGATATGTAATGGGTATAAGGAGAACATACATATGAATTTTCGAACTCCGCGTTATTAATCGTAACTGGCAAGACGAGATCATCGATTTCTAATAGAAATAGCTGCGTGTTAACATTTTCAATAAATGCTGTAACACCCTGTTGTAATAGAGGCAGGAAGCTGTCTCGTACATAGGCTCCATCTTTTTTGGAGTCCCAGTCAATGCTGTGCAAGGAATGAACATCATGCAGCTTAATCATATAGTTTCACCCTGCCTTACAAGGCTTTCTATTCTTTTTAATTTTTTATCATGTACTTGAATATCGTAATGGGAAAAGAAAACATGTGGTATGACACACTTTTTAGTAGACCACAATGCATGTAACTCTTGCATTATATTTGATTTACATGATTCGAGATGGTTAGGTGGTACTTCAAGTTTAATTTCAATGTTGTCTATGCTATGCTGTATCACTTTAAATTGTTGAATTTCATTGGATGCCAACAACATTGCTCTTCGAATGAAGTCAGGAAAAATAGATATCTCACTATTATCCCATTCACTTATTCCAATAAATATATCATCGCATCGACCGTCAATTCGTTCTAAGGCTAAGAAGGGAGAGCCACAACTGCACGCCGTTTTTTTCTCAACTAATAGGTCATTGAGACGGTAGCGTATAATAGGCTGTGTTTTCCTCATGAAATCCGTAATAATCGGAACGAATATTCCATTTTCCTGATCTAAGTATTCTTTTTCAATATGAACGAGATCTTCATTGATGTGTAATGTACCCTGTGTGCAGGTGGTAGCAAGAAAGCCTTCTGTACACTGATAAACTTGGTGTACGGTCTGTTGGAAGGTTGCCTGAATAAACGCTCTATCCATATCTTCAAGCACTTCTGCTACAGAAATAATTTTTTTGGGACAAATTCTAATAAGTCCTTCTTGCTGCCAGTAAGCGATCTTTCGCAACATAGACGGAGGTGCAATTAAAATAGATGGATTTACTTCATTTAATTGAGTGATATGCTGCTGAAACGAATCTAGTAAGTCAAAAAAATGAAATGAGATTCGCTTGTTTTTTGTTGCTTCGTATAAATTGCTATTTGCACGTAAGAAAAAAGCAATCGTGTGTTTATGTAAAATGCTAGAAGGAAGTACCTTTCCAATAACCGCCCCCGCCCACAACGTTTGTTCCTCCTCAGAAACGAGGAAAACCCCACGATTTCCACTAGTGCCTGATGATAAACCGACCGTTATATTACGAATGGTTGGAGAGAAATTCCGGGTCTTTTCTGCTTCAAATGCTACACGAAATGCTTCTTCCTTTGAAATACCAACTGTATTTAACGTATCAAAATGCTCCATCATTACTTCTTTATCAATAATAGGGAGTGCAGCCAAATTTCCCTTTTGAATTTCTTTTACAAAAGGAGTATATAACTGGCGATAGAAAGGAGACATCTCCATCGTGAACAAAAGTTGTTTTTTTATTTGTTGGTTATGAAACCGTTCCACTTGTTTGCGATTCGAAAATCGCATGCCATATTTTGTTTTCAAGTATTGCTGGAGAATGCGTAATTTATTCATAGTACACTCCTGCTTTAATTTGATTCCATGTGTGCTCACAATGCGTTGGTAGTATTTCAATCTCAGGTGATACTTGAGATAAATGGTGGAGCTTCTCTATATTCTGTCGATAAGACTTTGGATCGCTAGTTAAAAGATTCGCAATCTTACTAGGAAATACAAGGTTTTTATACGTTTTACTCAGCCACACTGCGTCTGCACAAAGAAAGACAATCTTACTACTATCTAAATGGACGAATAGACCGAACTGTCCCGTTGCATGTCCTGTTAAGTCAACAGCAAGTAAGGAGCCATCACCAAATACATCGTAGCCCTCTTCAAATTTTCCATATGTAGGAGGCAGATTAAGGGATGGAGTTTGATCAATGAATGTCATCCTTTGCTCTATATCAATCGGCAGAGTATCTTTTAGACACCCTTTTAATAGAGCTCCAAATTTACTTCTCTTTTTTATATCCTCATAAGCTTTTGCGAAGGTTAGTATTTTGGCTTGTGGAAAGTCAGGCAGACCAGCTGTATGATCGCCATGAAAATGAGAAATTATAATATATTTGATTTCCTCTGGATGAATCCCATCAAGAAGCAACTGCTGTTTAATAGATTGCTCCTCCGTAAAATGAACAGGGGTTAGTTTGGCATATACAGAGTACGGAAATTTTTTGGTTGCTTCTTTAAAGTGTCCAGCATATCCCGTATCAAATAGAATATAGCCTAAGCTTGGATGATGAAGTAATCCTACTGTAGCTGGAAAACGGATTTGTTTCCAACTGCCCTTGGAGTAGGCAATTTTTTCTGGATGTGTGCAATATCCTGTATCATATAGCTTTAAAGATTTGATTTTCATTGTATTTTCCACCAGTCTACAAATTGTGTGATTCCTTCTTCTATACTGATCTTTGGAGCATATCCTAGTTCTTTTTTAGCTTTATCAATATTTAAAGTCTGGCTTTTTGAAAGAACGCTAACCGTATATTTTGTGAGAATAGGTTCTTTTCCGAATAAAATCGTTTTTGAAATTGCTTCTAGGATAGCAGCTAGTGTAAAAGCAGTTTTGTAGGAAATGTTTTTATATTGTACTTCCTTATCAAGCCGCTTCATGACATGTTCAATGACTTCATATAAATTTACACGTTCATCATTTGTTATATTATATTTTTGTCCTAATGTAGATATGGGGGAATCCATACAAAGAAGTAAAGCATCTACAACGTTCTCGACATAGGTAATATCAACAAGAACATTTTCTGTACCAATTCTCGGTAGGGCACCTTTTTCACATACTTTAATAAGACGCGGAAGAATAGCGTTATCTCCTGGACCAAACAAAGCGCGTGGGCGTATCGTGATAATGGGTAAACCATCAGAGAAAGCTTGATCCACAGCTTGTTCAGCCATGTACTTCGTTTTTGCATAATAATTGACAAACGTATCAGGAAGCTTCGCATTTTCTACTACATCTTGCCGTTCATCATAATAGAAATAAATACTTGGTGTTGATACATGGATAAGGCGTTTTATACCAGACTTTTGACTTCCCTCGATTATATGTTGAGTTCCTAACACATTCGCATTGTAGAAATCTTTATATTTGCCCCAAGGAGAAGAAAGAGCACCGCTATGAAAGATATAATCTTTATCCTTACAAACTTGCAGCACACGATCCCTGTCTTCAAGAGGACAATGTACAAACTCAATTCCATTTTGTTCTAAACATTTCCCGATTGTTTTATTTCTCCCGATTGCCGTTACTTCATAGCCCATATTCATCAATCTAAAGGCGAGCTTTTGGCCTAGAAAGCCCGTTCCACCAGTCACTAGCATTTTCATAAATGTTCACCATCCCATGCTATGTCATGCGTTGTTTGCTCTAAAATAGTCCGCTCATGTTTAACACTTTCACGCCATAATTTATACATGCTAAAAAACTGATAAAAAAATGGTCTCCTATCCGTGCGACTATAAATGATATCTGGATAGGAGCATAGAACTTGTAACCATCGCTTACGTTTTTGCTTACTTGTTAAGTAAGGGAGTCCATATAAAAGCATCGCTAACCGAATGGCACACTCAGAATGTGGTTTCGGAATTAATGTATGGTTTACGTTTGCATGAAAAAAAGCGGATACTATTTCCGCATCAAATAAATGCAACCCACTTGTGGCACGTGGATTACATTCAATGGGAATAGCATCTCCGTTCTCGGTAACGATAAAATCAAAGGCAATTTGTCCAGAGAAATCTAGCTCTTTTACAATATGCTCAACAAACTGTTCAATTTTAGAATGATCAACAGATTTAAACGCAATGGTAGCGCCTACCCCTGCCGTAAATTCCGTTTTATAAGTAGAGTGAGCTAACACGTTCCCAGATTGCGCGATACTGTAGGAGCAATGCTGCGTTCCTTGTATAAACTCTTGAAGGATGTAATTTGACTTGTCTACCATGTTTTCTTTTATAGCAGCCTCTTTTGTAATAAACTCCACTTTATCAGAGAAACGGGAGAAAATCGGCTTTAGCACAAAAGAAGTAGTGTCTGCTGTTTGGTGAAGAATTGTTTTTATGTCTTGTTCATTATTTAATCTATACGTTGCAGGAACTCTCCAACCTAAATTTGCTGCTAACTGAATAAAGTCCCATTTATTATGGAGTAATGAAAGCTTGTGAAAATCATCTACGAATACATGACAAAATGGACTTAATTGTTCTTTATGTCTAGATATATAAAATATTTCTTCACAAGTAGGAATAAGTACATCCACATTATGACGTTGAATTATCGATAACAGCGCATCGATGCTTTCTTTTGTTTTCCACTTTGGAGAAGGAATTTCATAAAAATAATCCGTACTTGTTGAAACTTTGCTTAATGGATACGGAATACTATCTGCCATAATAACGGTATGTCCGGTGTTATGAAACAGTCTGCATAAATGTAAAGCCGCCGGTGCACGCGCCCCTGTAATTAATACGGTTTTCTTAGTATTCAAGAAGGATGCCCCCGATAGAAAGTCCTGCAGAAGTACCTAGCAATAATATTTTACTTCCACGCTGCACTTTCTTTTGTTTAATCGCTTCGAAAAGAGCGACCGGAATAGATGCGGAAATCATATTACCGTAGTCTTCAAAAATGGTCATAAAGCGCTCTTCCTCAACTCCTAATTGTTTACGAATCAGTCTCATAGCTGGTCCACTTGCTTGATGAGGAACAATTAAATCAATATCGTCTAGGGAATAACCAGTATTCATAAGTAGGTTATCGATAAACTTCAACATATGCTTAGAAGATAGTTTGAAAATAGCTCTGCCATTCATATCGAACAGGAAGTCTTCTTTGCGCTCTTCGCTATATTCCCTAGGATGAATCATCGTTCCACCGCCACGAATTTCAGATAGATGCGCACCAGAGCTATAGGTTTCCATATGGGAAGCTATAATGGAAGATGTATGATCGCTTTTTGTTACCACAGCAGCTGCCGCACCGTCACCGAATAAAATGCTGCTTTCATTTTGTCCCCAATTTAATCCCACAGAAGAAATTTCAGAAGAAATGATAACCACATTTTTGTATCTCCCGCATTCCATTGCGTAAGAAATGGTATCAAGTGCTGTTACGAAACTTAGGCAGGTTGAATTGATATCAAAACACGGAATACCAGAGTGCTGTAATCCGAGCTGTTCTTGAATAAGTGATGCAGTTGAAGGGATTGCCTGTTGAATCGTTCCGCTTCCGCAAATAATACAATCGATATCAGCCCATGTTAGCTTAGCATCTTCTACAGCCTTTTTTGCAGCTTCAGCACCCATATAAGAAGATGTTTCACCATCAACAAAGTATCGTGTTTTTACCCCAGCTTTTTTTAATGTCCAGCCTTCTGGCACACCTAGCATACGATCTATTTCAAAAGAATCTACTTTTCGTTTTGGAAAATATGTACCAATACCTTTTATGCTAATAAATCTCTTCATTATCTATCGCCTCTTTGTGAAATTTGGGTACTCCTTAGGGCCTTCTAGTAATGTTTCTCTGCAAAAAAGAGCAATTTCTCAAGTAGAGAATTTGCTCTTTTTTGCATGAGAATTCTTAAAATATATAATTTAGAAAAAAATCTCAAAGCAATCTAATCCTATTATAACCATTATATGAAAATGTTTAATAGTATTTTTTTCACATATTAAAGTACATATGCGCAATGACAGTTCTTGCTTGCATGCTTGAACGGATCGCACAGTTCGCCGTTTTTTAAGGCATAGCAGATAGTTATTTATATAAATTCTAAAATTGATTTAACACTAAGAAAATACTATTTTTCTTTTAACATCTCGTAGAAATGTTTTAAAAAATCAGAGCGCGGGTATTTCTAAATTAACCAAGCGAGCAACAAGCTCAAAATAAATCTGGAGGTGCTACAAACATGAAGAAGCAAAAAATAGTAGGCTATTATCATTCAGAATCTGAAGCCATTTCCGCGATTGAAGAGCTAAAAAGACAAGGATATGCAACCAATGAAATTTCTATAATTAGTAAGAATAAAGAAGATACAACTCATATCGCAAATGAGACAGGGACAAACGTAGCAGAGGGAGCAGCAACTGGTGCTGTAACTGGCAGCCTACTCGGTGGCTTAGGTGGTTTACTTGCTGGAGTGGGTGCACTTGCTATCCCTGGTGTCGGACCGCTTATAGCGGCCGGACCCATTCTAGCAGGTCTAACAGGTGCAGCCGCTGGAGCTGGAGTTGGTGGACTGGCAGGTGCTCTTATCGGCTTGGGACTACCAGAGGAAGAAGCACATTTGTATAGTGCGCATGTTAACGAAGGTAAGATTTTGGTACTCGTAGATAACGATAGACCCATCTACTGATTTAGCTAATTGACCTAATCATTAATAGATTAATAATTATAATTGGAGGGATTTATCATGAAAGTAAATCTAACAGTAGAAAACGTAAAGCAAGCGAAACTAGAAGTAGAGAGACTAGAAATGCAAGGATATTCACGAGATGAAATTTATATTTTCGCTCATTCTAAAGCAAGAGGCGAGCATATTTCAGATGCACTGCATACCGAAGAAGTGGGAATGAGCGAGCAAGGCTTTATTGACAGCATGAAAAATATGTTTAATTCTCGCGGAGACGAGCTCCGCAACAAAATGCAAGCAGTCGGCCTATCTGCACATGAAGCAGATCGTGCAGAAGAGCAGCTAGATAGAGGCAAACTCGTTATCGTTGCAAATAAACACGTGTAATAGCGTTATTCATTTTCAAAATACTCTGTGCAGAGTGAATGTGTAAATAGGAAGCCCCCATTGAATGGACTTAACGTCGATTTCAATGGGGGTTTGTTTCGCCATTTATTCATTCATTTACGAATGTTATTACCCCATGACTGTTCCCAAAATAAAAAGCCGCTGAATAAACAGCGACTCCATATATACGGCATATATTTATTTCTATTCTCGCACAAGAAGATTGTAATTAAAGGTTTTGTTGCGAGCACTGTAATTACTTTCTACTCTCACATAATAAGTTTCACCTGCTGTTAAATTTGATCTGAATAGTATCGTATTATCACTTCTTAAACGATTAGTTTTCACAATATTTTTCGCACTATCATATAGCGTAACTATTGCATTATCTGTGTTCGCCGTCAAATCTCTATCCACAGTCAACTCAAATTCATAACGTAACGAATTAGGTGCGACAAACTTATAGTAATCATCATCTCTTTCCGAAGACGCGTTACCTTGTATTTCGACAGAATTGGTTTGTCTATAATTTTCAGCTCCATCGAAACTGCCGTTATTTCCATCATTAAATTCTTTATATATATCAAATGGAGCTGCAAAAGCTGATGTAGACAATCCAACTGCCAATGTAAGTCCTAGAATGCCTGCAACGATTTTCTTCTTCATAATGATCTACCTCCGCGAATAGAAATTTCCCCTGAAAAACCTATTGTTGATCATTCTCTATCAATTGACACGGTCATCTCTTAACTTTCTAGGGCGCCCTATGATCTCATTATTAAACATAGGCAATAAACCATCAATAGGTTTGGATTAAGTGGTAATCAGAGTACCAAGTAAAGTAATCATATTACCAGAATAGTTATACTGGACAATAAAAAAAGCAACGGTTAAGGCAGCTTCATCTTTATAGATTGGCTTGCCACACGAACACGTTGTTTCGATTTCTCTTGTCATATCTGTTCTGCTCCACTAACCTGTCCATTACTTTAACAAAGCAAAAAGGAGCTGCCTCCATGCGAGCTCCTAGGTTGAGGATTAATTCTGTTATATATGCAACTTCTTAGTCTCTTCTAATCTTGTTTTATATTCATCGTTTGAAGCTGAACGCTTGATCCCATGTAACAAAAATGAAAATACTAATCCAATTAGAAGTGCTGGTACAAATTGAAGTGCATTAAATAAATCCGTCCTTACAATACCACTGTGTGCCGCATCTAAAAAAAAGGTGTACGCCCAATGAAATAATACTGCCGTAAACAAATTCTGATTTGTTTTGATATAGATATAAGTAAAAATGAAACAACTGCTCGTGATCGTTATCATGGAAGTAAAAAACAACAGTTGATGCTCATGATAATTCGTACCTGCGATATAAAACAATGACAAGTGCCATAAAGACCACACTACCCCAATGATTAAACTCGCCATGTTAGGACTTACAATGTTTAATAATCTCTTTAAAGCAAAACCTCTCCAACCTTACTCTTCTGATAATGGGCCTAGTATTAGCAAAGGAAAAAGACTTCAATTCCGTGGTTTTTAAGTCATATCTACTTTTTCTTTATAACGTAATAAAGAGCAATCAATGCCCTTACTAAAAAAACAGTACTAAAAATCATTACGAAAATTAATACCAGTACATTGTTTAAATACCCATTTATATATCCTACAGAGAAGAGAAAAATAATTAGTACAAGATTACTAATGAAGTTTGCAATATTACTTGATACTGTTCTCTTAGATACTAGTTCAACGTAATTCCTTATATACTTCCTCATTGATTCCCTCCCTAAATTAATTAAACGGTAATGCTAGGAGTAGACATACTATTAAACAAGCCGTGGGAACCTTAGCTTAATGAGCCACGGCTTGTCAAAGTAATTACCTTTATTATTGTCGCGGCTCCACTCTACATAATAAGTAGGTTCTTGATAAGATCCCTTATACGGACCGTATGTTGTCGTAGACTGCCTGCAGCCATGCTCACCGCCAGAGACTAACACAGTCTTTTACAAGAGAAGGTTATTTTCATTTACACAAAATTCTTGACGCTACCGTTCTAGGATCTAAGTTTAACTATATAATGTTATCCAGCCCTACAACGGCTATTCCTTATTTTGTTTGTATTTTTGCTCCGCTTCTTCTGCATAATTACGAGGGGGTATTTTGCTATTAATATGAAATTGCATAAAAAGAATGAGGATCAATAAGATGATAATAATTGCCGTCATTTAGAACACACCCTTCTTCTTAAATAGAAATACAGTACATTGAGAATAACATTTCAATGTACTGTATGAACAGGTTGTCAGTAATTAAATGTTACTCCGGTCTGAGTTGCGGGTGATTTAGTAATGTTAGCTGAAATTGAGAAAGATCCAGTGCCTGAAATATCTAAACCTATCGAACCTGTGAAGCTCTGTTCCGTATGGATATAATGTCCTGAAAAATCAGCACTAGTAAATGTACTGTTATTACGAATGACTCTGTAAGCCATAGTACCCCGATGGTTTTCCCATTTTTTAACCTTTCCATTTATCAATTGGGCGAAATCATTATATAAATCAAATTCAAATCCCATACCACCAGTCTTATCATTTGCGGACATATACCAAGTATCCTTAGTACCGTTAGCATGCCAAGGACCTAAACCTATAATTGGATTTCTTGAATAATATTCATCAGCTGTATATTTAAAATATTCGCTATCCTGAACTGGTGACATACTAACATGATGGGCAACTCCAAATGCATCTTTAAAAGTATAATAGGGTTTTTTAGTCCAAGCAAAATTATGTTGGACTAAATATTGTTGAGGTCGTGGATTTTGAACTTTTGAAATAGTAGTGGTCAATGTAAGCCAATTGGGACTTGGTTCGGTATCAGAACAGACGTCAGCGGCATCACAGACGACTGCTAAATTGGAGTATTCTTGTGTGCTCTGATCATATTCTTCTTTAGTAATTTCACTCACTTTCCCAGATTCGATTTTCATATATTTCTTATCAACTGCAATAAGTTCACCTTCGAGGTTTTTGAGGTACTCAATATCCCGAGTCCCGAATTCTTCTATTTGAGTCTTTGTATATCCGAGTTGAGCGTATTTTTTCAAATCAATACCCGAGATAGATTTGTTTGTTATCGTCCTTGCAGTTGAATTTGCTTCTCCGAAAGTGTCGATATCAAATTGTGTATAACCCAATTCGAGCAAAAGTTCAGTATTAGTTTCACCTAATTGTTTTTCAACTTCGATATTTTGGCTATTAGTGCTGTACGCTGTAGTTGTGAATAACATTAAAAATACAGTACAAAGTAAAATGACTCTTTTCACTAAAAATACCTCCTAATATAATTTAAAGTGCAATCCGTCTTTATTTTAATCTTCCGTTCATAGGCTTGGTCTTGCACAAAAATAAACTCCATATCCGCAAGCTTTCGCCAACGGGTCCATCACGATAAGAGACAATAGTTTCGACGATGACTTTCTTCTTCACTGCAATACAACTCCTTAATGGTTATTTATTTTAATATCCAGCATGAAATGTGATAATATATACTGGATAGAAAAACCAGAATAATTCAAGAAAAAGGATGTGATTTTATGAAATACTCTGTGGTGGGATTAGTTCTTATTGTATTCTCGGGTCTTTTACACACATTAGAGCGTGTAGCAGCTAGGATAGGTTCATATATTGCAGTAATTGGACAACAAGGAGGGTATGACACTACGCCGGCGTATCCTTCTATTACTGATAACATCTTCGTTGTAGCATCTTTAGCAGGCGGAATAATTCTTCTCTTAATTGCATTACTCAAGAAAAAATCTACGAACTTCAAACTATAGTCTTCATTTCCATTTAGGAACATATTGAACAATGATGGTGATACTATGATAAAAAAAGTTTGGCATTAGCCCTAGCTATCATGTTACTGTTTGCAATTACGGCTTGTGTTCAATCTAATGGTGATGTAGATGCAATGCAATTTTCATCATTAAGTGATGCAACGGATTATGGACTAAAGTCTGAAAAGGCAACATTAGTGTTAAGTAAAGAATTTAAGAGTAAGCATTACAGGCTGATTGAAAATAATGAAAAGTTCTTTTCCTTGGGTGTTATTAACAAGAGTGGAAATTCGTATGTGTGGAATAGAGTAACTGCCATTTAAGTACACCGTCATATATAATGTTTAAGTACAATCAAGGTTTAGACGATGAAGTAAATATAATAATAGGGAAAGCTGATAAAAATTCTAAAAAAGTTAAACTCGATAATAAAATAGATGCTGTAGAACTGGATGTTTCATTCGTAGTACACTCCCTTTGGTACTTTAACAACAACTTGTCCAAGTCTTGACTCATTTCAATCATCTCACCATTGGTCAATTCTAAGCCCTTCTTATAAGCTTGATTCATTTGAAATCGTAGGTATTCAATATCTTCCAAGCATTCCCCATCACCTTCATCTAAACAATCATATATCGGTGGACGAACCCCTCGATCGCCCACCATATATTCCCTCTCCCTGAAAATAATATAACTTTTGTTGCTAGCCTCTTAAATAAATAAGTTCCAGAAGAAACAAAAACAGACACCAGCTTTAGTGTCTGTCCATATCTTTATTAACTTTCTATCCGTGGAAAATCAAAACCAGTTTTCTAAAGAAAGCATATTCTGTTCTTCTAAGTGGGTTATTTCGTTCTAAATCATCTATCTTCTGTTCATAGGTTTTAATGAGATTCTCAGCTTTAAGTATATCTTTCTGGAACAAACAAAATGAAAGAAACTCATTTACAACAAAAACAATAAAACTTTTAGCACATTTTTCTAGACATTCTTCGAATTGTGAATGTGCCAGTTCTGCATTCCCTTTCTTAGCATTAAGTAATGCTCTTAGCAGCATGTCATTGTCTTTGGTGTATGGAGAAGTATATTTATCACTTTGAATCAAACACTTCTCTGCAACACTATAATTACCTAAGTAATAATTGGAGCATCGAAACATGCATAGAGCATGAACTTTCTCGCCTGTCCCTTCTGAATTATTGTCGTTAATAATAAGCTCACAGAGCTTAACACTGTCATTATATAAGCGCAGTGTATACGCATGAACTGCCAGGCCATAATGGAAACCCAATCGCTCACGATTATTAAAAATATCCGTATAGTTTAAAATGTACCTTCCCGACTGATACGTTTCTCGTAAACGCGTGAAATCATTTCGTTCAATATAGTACATTTGTAAAAGTGATCTTGCCAGAAAGAATACGACACCATGACTACGCGAATAATTAGCTATTGTCTTATATAATGAAATTTGAATTGAGGTATCTTTAACTTCATTGGCTAAAAAATATAGTTGCTCGATAGCATCATAGCTATCAAGGTGCGGAAGTTCTAAATATTTCGTGGCGATATCTGAGATAAGAAATGAAGAATCAGATATCGTAATGGCTTCTTGTAATATATTTAGTATTACTTCTGAGTTTCGCTCTAAAGGGATATAAGCCTTTATGTATTCCGCATACGGAATTTGCAAAGCAGTGGCAAGAGATTTAATTGTCTTATACTCGGGCCTTTTAACATCTCTGTTTTCAATTTTTGATATAGTTCCTTTATTCACTTTTGACTTCTCTGATAATATGTCCATTGTCCACTTTAATTGTGTTCTGTAGTGTCTGACCATGTCTGCAAATGAAACATCCATTTTCATTCACACCCTTTAAAATTTTAAGCAAACAATTCTTATAAGGTAATATTCTAAGATGAGCATACTTGTATGTGTTGGGAAAATTGTTTCGAGGTCAGTTGTTGAAGAGTTTCACAGAAGCATCTCTGTACGATGAAACATTTTAACATAATTTCACCAACTTTCAAATATGCAGATCAATTCAATGATGATTTGGAAAATGTTCAAATTCTAACTTTAACAACAAAAAACCACTTCTTAATAAAATTAAGAAGTGGTTTTCATCATTTATAATCAGTGACTGCTCCATAAACTCTCGTTCAATTTGAACGAAAATTCATTCTGCTAGGCACATGATATAGGGACTAAACGTCCTTATTACATCATACCGCCCATTCCACCCATGCCGCCCATATCAGGCATGCCTGGTTTGTTCTCTTCTGGCTTGTCAGCGATTACCGCTTCTGTAGTCAAGAACATAGCTGCAACGGAAGCCGCGTATTGCAACGCAGAACGAGTTACTTTCGCAGGGTCTACGATACCTGCTTCAAGCATGTTAACCCACTCGCCTGTAGCTGCATTGTAACCAACGCCAACTTTCTCGTTCTTCAAGCGCTCAACGATAACGGAGCCTTCTTGACCAGCGTTCTCAGCAATTGTGCGAACTGGAGCTTCAAGTGCACGCAATACAAGGTTCACACCTGTTTGCTCGTCGCCACCAACTTGAACAGCTGCAACTGCATTGTATACGTTCAAGAGTGCAGTACCACCACCAGCTACGATACCCTCTTCAACTGCTGCGCGAGTTGCGTTAAGAGCATCTTCGATGCGGAGCTTGCGCTCTTTCAATTCTGTTTCTGTAGCTGCGCCGACTTTGATAACTGCTACGCCGCCAGCCAATTTAGCTAAGCGCTCTTGCAATTTCTCTTTGTCGAACTCAGAAGTTGTTTCTTCCAATTGTGTACGGATTTGTTTAACGCGTGCGTCGATATCTTCTTTCGCACCGCTACCGTCTACGATAATTGTGTTCTCTTTAGTCACACGGATTTGACGCGCGGAACCAAGTTGCTCCACAGTCGTAGATTTCAACTCAAGACCAAGCTCTTCTGTAATCACTTGACCACCAGTCAATGCAGCGATGTCTTGAAGCATTGCTTTACGACGGTCGCCGAAGCCTGGAGCTTTAACAGCTACGCAAGTGAATGTTCCACGAAGTTTGTTCACAACAAGCGTTGCAAGTGCTTCGCCTTCAAGGTCTTCAGCGATGATAACAAGCTGCTTACCTTGTTGAACCACTTTCTCAAGTACAGGAAGAATCTCTTGAATGTTGGAGATCTTCTTATCAGTGATCAAGATGTATGCATTGTCAAGAACTGCTTCCATCTTGTCTGTGTCAGTAATCATGTAAGGAGAGATGTAGCCGCGGTCGAATTGCATACCTTCTACGACTTCAAGCTCTGTAGAGAAGCCTTTAGATTCTTCTACTGTAATAACGCCATCTTTGCCGACCTTCTCCATCGCTTCAGCGATCAATTGGCCAACTTCGTCATCAGCAGCGGAGATTGCAGCTACTTGAGCAATGCTTTGCTTGCCTTCGATTGGCTTCGCAATAGATTGCAACTCTTCTACTGCAGCTTTAACTGCTTTCTCGATACCTTTGCGGAGAACCATAGGGTTCGCGCCAGCAGTAACGTTCTTCAAGCCTTCGCGAATCATCGCTTGAGCAAGAACTGTCGCTGTCGTTGTACCGTCACCAGCAACATCATTTGTTTTTGTAGCTACTTCTTTAACGAGTTGAGCACCCATGTTCTCGAATGCATCTTCAAGCTCGATTTCTTTAGCGATTGTTACACCGTCATTAGTGATAAGTGGAGATCCGAATTTCTTTTCCAATACCACGTTACGGCCCTTAGGTCCAAGTGTAACTTTAACCGCGTTAGCAAGTGTATCAACACCGCGAAGCATCGCACGGCGTGCGTCTTCTGAGAACTTGATTTCTTTAGCCATTGTGAAACCCTCCCTGAACAGTTCAAATTGATTGTGCTATATTTACCCCGCCGCTCACGACGGTTTCATTTACAAGTAAGTATGTGTAGGCAATTACCCAAGAATAGCGTGAATGTCGCTTTCTTTCATAATCAAATACTCTTTGCCTTCGAATTTGATCTCTGTGCCAGCATATTTAGAGAAGATGACACGATCGCCTTCTTGTACTTCAAGCGGAATACGTTGACCGTCTTTGATTGCACCGCTGCCTACCGCTACAACACGGCCTTCTTGCGGCTTTTCTTTTGCTGTATCTGGCAATACGATACCAAATGCAGTCGTTTCTTCTTTCGCGATTGCTTCGATCAATACGCGTTCTCCTAAAGGTTTGATCATGAAAAATAGCCTCCTTCTTACTCAAAAGATTATATAGTTAGAGCAGCAACTACTTATGTAGCACGCTCCAGTAAACCACTTCGTCATTATTAGCACTCGTACTCGGTTAGTGCTAATAACAATCTCTATGATACTGATTTTATGTCTAGTTTGCAAGTAGTAAGCCATCATTTTTTATAATAAAAATGCCTTGTGAGCCTATCCGCCATGTTCCGACACGGCTTGCAAACACCTTCACCATCATGCCCGAAAACATATCAAAAAAAACAGCCCAAGCCACTTATAAGCAATGTCGCTTGTTATGGCTTGAGCTGAGAGATCGTACCTAGCTTAAAGAATGCTGATGTCCTGCTTCGAACTCTTCTTCCCATGCCTTATCTCTAGCTAGCTGATTGCGATAGATGAAGGAAGATAGAAGTACACTGAATTCATACAGCAAAATAAGTGGAATCGTTATCAAAATATCAGAAATAAAATCCGGGGGCGATATAGAAACCCCGATAAGAACCAATCCGAAGTAGGCAAACCGCCGCATTTTGCGCAGCCGTAGTGGATTCAAGATCCGAATAGCTGTCAAAAACATAATCACCAAGGGCAGTTCAAACAGTAAGGCCATCGGCAGCACAAGATTAAACAAGAACGTTAAGTAATGTGTAATCCCGTAAAGCTCTTGTAACCCCAGCTGTTGGTTCACATTCGCCGTGAACTGGAACGCCATCGGTGCAACAATATAGTAAGCGAAGCACATCCCTGCTATAAATAATACAAATACGAAAGGTATGTACTTCAAAGTTGCCATTCTCTCATGCTTCCTTAAGCCTGGACTAACAAATGCCCACAGCTGATACATAATGAAAGGAAGTGTTAACGATAGGGCTACGAGAAAAGCAAACTTCATATAAATACCTACACCGTCCCAAGGTGAAAAGCTCTTGAACGTATAGACATCAGCCGGAGGTCGGCTAATCACATATTGGAACAGCGGTTCAGCCAAAAAGAAACCGCCGATAAGCCCGGCGATTAGCACAGCCACAATATACATAATACGTCTGCGCAGCTCCGTAATATGCTCGATAACAGATAACTGTTGTTCAGTATCTTGCGACATGCTTACACACCAACCTGTTCTTGCAGTATTCCGTACAACGCTGTTTCACGCCATAAATGGAAGCCCCAGCTCTGCTGGCAGCTACCCGCTCCCTCTCGCCATGCTGTGCGATTACTCTGGCAGGCGACGTGAAGGGCTGGACTGACTTGGCGGTTCATTGGACAAAGATGTGGCTTGTCCATTCGAAACGTTAGAAGATGAAGACACAACTGTGGACTCGGCTTGAACTTCCTTGCGTTCCGTTCCCTTGTTATCCTCATCATCTCGCATAACATCACGTGCGCCAGCCTTGAATTCACGAAGTGTCCGACCGAACGCACGGCCAAGTTCAGGCAGCTTGTTAGGTCCGAACAGCAGTAAAGCCAAGATCAAGATAAGAATAAGTCCTGGAATACCTATACCGGATGGCATACCTGGATCGACTCCTTTCACCCATGTCTACATACAAATGCTGTAATCATCATACCACAACATTCGCCTATAAAATACCAACTTTTATCGTAGATGAGCAAAAGAAATCTTTTTATAGCCATCACTTGCACGGATTATGGTTGCAGGGGTGATTTAATCATGATCATGGTAACGTCCGCTCGCTACCTCAAGAGCATGAGGCAATTGATCAATAACGGCCATTAAGTTATCGTGGACGCCTTTTGGACTTCCTGGCAGATTGATGATGAGCGTACGATTGCGAATGCCGCATACACCACGCGACAGCATAGCTCTACGCGTCTTCGACATGGAAGTAAATCGCATTGCCTCTGCTATGCCTGGCACAATCCGATCTACTACCTTTAGTGTCGCTTCAGGTGTCACATCTCGGGGAGCAAGACCTGTGCCGCCTGTGGTCAGAATCAAATCTGCTTTATGATAGTCCGCCATTTCAATTAAGGATGCTGAAATATCATTCATCTCATCCGGCACGATGCGATAGTCCACGATAACACCGCCCAGCTCCTCTTCTACCAATTCACGAATAACCTGTGCGCTCGTATCTTCCCGTTCACCGCGAGATCCTTTATCGCTTGCGGTCAATAGCGCTACTTTCCAATTCATAACCAATCCTCCTCCCGACCGTTAACCTTACTGCTCGTCCTCAAATCGATAGTCGCCATTTTTCCCGCCTGACTTCTCAACGAGGTAAGTTGGCCCTATGACGATATCTTTCTGGAGAGCCTTGCACATATCATATACGGTTAGCGCAGCTGCGGATACCGCCGTCAGCGCTTCCATTTCGACACCTGTCTTGCCGGTCGTCTTCACTTCCGCTTCTATAGTCAATGTATCTTCATCGTTGTCTGAGAACGTAATATTCATACCTGTAAGCATAAGAGGGTGGCACATTGGAATCCACTGCGCTGTCTGTTTGCCAGCCATAATACCAGCAACCTGCGCAACCGCCAGCACGTCCCCTTTTTCGATCTGACCTTGCTTAATACGCTGGAGCGTCACGGGGTCCATACGAACGGTTGTGCGAGCTGTAGCTGTTCGCTTCGTTACATCTTTGCCTGTAATATCAACCATTTTCGCATGTCCTTGCTCGTTAAAATGCGTCAACACGTCCATCATTCACCGTTCCTTCCCACAAGCTATGCCTGCATATGTCCATTGTACACCATCTGGGCAAATAATGAGATGTACAGGCACATCATGAGTCTCCATCGGTACACTTTCTACCTGCTGCCACTCGTAAATAAGCGCAGCGATAAAAGGTAGTTTCGCGCGTTCCTGCTTCAACTTCGCTAAGAAGCGGTCATAATAGCCCGCACCCATGCCTATTCTGCCTCCAGCTAGGTCGAATCCCAACCCAGGCACGAGCACGACATCAACATCAACGAATCGTTCAGTGCTCAATGCGGGAACCGTTTGTTCTGGTTCTTGGATGCCATACGTCCCTGTCTGCATCTTCACGTCAGGGTGCCATACATACCAGCTCATATCACGGTTTGCTTGATGTGCAACAGGAACATAGACCTCATTGCCCTCTTGAGTAAGCTTCATAAGCAAAGGTACGATATCCAACTCTTGACCAAATGGCATATAGGCAAACACCCGCAGCGGTCTATTGGTATTTTGCCTTAACTGCCTTAGCCAGCGCTCAGCATGCGTGCAAGCTTGTTCACTTGCCTGCTTACGTTCTTGAACCATCATCGATGATCGGCGTGACTTTAGCTGGACGCGAAGCACATGCTTGGAAGATGACGTAGAAGAAGCATCAAGCTTGCGCTCATCTTCATTAAGCTCTACCAATAGCTCTCACCTCCTGCCAAGTAAACATAGGCCATCATTCACACATGAAAATATTTATTGATTTCGGCTGCTTCATAATAAGCACATTTATGATTTTCTCCTTTAAGTGTATCACCCTTACGCCGCTACGGCTACCGATATGCGAACGTTTGTGGTCGTTTTCCAAGAATTCATGTACACTATAATCAGCTATTGATACGGAGGAGAATTAGTATGCTGCTTCAAGTAAATAAAGTTACGAAATACTACGGCATTACGCCTGTATTAACAGATATATCTTTTCATATCCAAGCCCGTGAAAGAATGGGTTTAGTAGGAGTTAACGGCGCAGGAAAGTCTACCCTGCTTAAAATAATTGCCGATGAACTATCCCCCGATTCGGGACATGTATACAAAGCAAAAGAGACGACAATCGGTTACTTGGCACAAAATAGCGGCCTGCAGTCCGATTTGTCCATATGGGATGAAATGATAAGTGTGTTCCAGCATCTGATCGAGGCCGAGGCTGAGCTGCGAGAGTTGGAGAAGCAAATTGCAGATCCAGAGCTGGCGCAAGATGCTGCTCGCTATGAAGAAACGATGCACCGCTATTCAGAACGATCCGATTGGTTCCGTGATCAGAACGGCTATGCTATGGAAGCTCGCGTCCGCGGCATTCTTCACGGTATGGGCTTCGGTTCTATGGACCCGAATACGCCCATTCATACGTTAAGCGGTGGACAAAAGACACGCCTTGCCTTGGCTCGCATGCTGCTGCAGCAGCCAGACGTCCTATTGCTGGATGAGCCGACGAACCACTTGGACATTGATACGTTAACTTGGCTGGAGCAATACCTTCGCTCCTATCCAGGCGCTGTGCTCGTGGTATCTCATGACCGCTACTTCTTAGATGCCATGGTGACAGGCATCGTGCAGATTGAGCGTAATCAAGCGAAGCGTTATACGGGCAATTACAGCAGATATATGGAAATAAAAGCTGCTGAATACGAGCAAGAGCTAAAACAGTACGAGAAGCAGCAAGAAGATATTGCAAAGATGGAAGCATTCGTTCAGCGTAATATTGTTCGCGCTTCTACTACCAAGCGCGCTCAGAGCCGCCGTAAAGCATTGGATCGCATGGAGCGCGTCGACAAGCCATTAGGCGACCTTAAGCGAGCTTCCTTCTCATTTGAGATTACACGAACGAGCGGACGTGACGTACTGCGCTTGAAAGATGCATCTGTTTCTTATGAGCCTGACAAGCCGCTATTCAAGGATGTACAACTCGATCTCGATCGCGGTGAAACCGTCGCGTTAATCGGGCCTAACGGGATTGGTAAGTCAACGCTGCTCAAGAGCCTTATCGGTAAACATAAGTTGGATAAAGGACAATTCCAATGGGGCACGCATGTGTCCATTGGCTATTATGATCAAGAACAGGAAGCACTAAATCCGAGCAATACTGTACTAGAGGAAGTATGGAGTTCATATCCACACCTAGATGAAGTGCGTATTCGCACGGTGCTTGGCAGTTTCTTATTCAGCGGAGATGATGTACTCAAGCTGGTTGGTTCGCTAAGCGGTGGTGAGAAGGCTCGTGTTGCCTTGGCTAAGCTGATGCTGCTGCAAGCAAATATGCTCATTCTTGATGAGCCGACGAACCATCTTGATTTATTTAGCAAGGAAGTGCTGGAAGCGGCCTTGATGGATTATGAAGGCACATTGCTGTTTATCTCACATGACCGTTATTTCTTAAATAAGATGGCTGAACGAGTTGTAGAGTTGACGCCACAAGGTGCCATCTCCTACTTCGGCAACTACGATGATTATGTAACGAAGAAGCAGGAGCTAGAAGAAGATGCTGCTGAGCAAGCGCAGCGTGGAAAGACACCACCTGCTACTGTGCATACATCGACTTCACCTACTTCCGGCTCAACTGCCAGCAATGACGCTTCTTCAGATACTGCTGGACGTTCCGGCGCTGCCCAATTCGAGTTGGACAAGCAGAAGCAGCGCGATGAACGTGCCCGCCAGCGCAAAGCGGAACAGTTAGAAGCTAAAATTGCAGAGTTGGAAGCGGAAATCGAGCAGTTGGAATCAGAGTTGGCTGACCCTGAAGTCTACAACGACTATGTTCGTATTCAAACGATTCAAGAGCAAATGCAGCAGAAGAAAACTCAGCTAGCACAGCATTATGCAGACTGGGAAGCTTGTATGTAATCTTGGATGTAATTGTATAATCGACATGACCCTCGGAAAATGTCGTAAATAGATAGGAGCCCACTGTATTTCGTACGCTACGAGAATACAGTGGGCTCTCTATTTTTCATTTTCGATCTTCTTCAGAGGTAATATGTGGATGGTAAATTTTATTCACAACATAAATTGGATTTATTTACATTCCATACATAAATGAGATTCGCTAGTTTCGCTTAATACCAGTATTTTCAACAACATATCCAATCTTATCCACCGTTTTATGCACACTATCCACAATATTGAAAATGTTACATGAAAAAATGATCCCCTATTTTCTTCGTACCCAACTCCTTATGGCAGTTAGACCCATGGTACTTTTCCCCATAAAATATCTAATATGTGGATAACTATTATCCACATGAAGAATGTCACACTTTGTCGCTTTTACTCTGTTTTCGCATGTTCGCGTCCTCAGGTCGGTTCTACCCTTCCACAGCTGACTTTTGTGTTTCCGTTTCTTCACGTTCACTATCTGACAACCCAGCACTGCTCCAAGCTTGATTGCATGCGGCCATATAAGCCTCTGCTATCGCAAGCATAATGTCGCAATGAGCAGCTGTTCCGCGATAGGAATGACCATTCACCTGTACCGTAACCGCAGCTTCTCCCACAGCCTCTTCACCAGATGTAAGGGAATGCAGCTCTAGGTCCTCAAAGCCAATCTCATTGCCATGCGCCTGCTGCATCGCTCGAATAAGCGCCTCTACAGGGCCAGCCCCAATACCTGCATACGTGTGCTCGATTTGTTGATGAATATTGAAGATCGTGACACTTGCTACTCTTGCGCGGGAACTTCCTGCCACTACCTGTACATCAACAAGCTTGAAACGTCCCCACTCTTGATCAAGTGCCTCGCCTACGCAGGTCAGCAATTGTTGATCCGTCACAACCTTTTGATTGTCTGCAAATTGCTTGAAGCGATCGTAAACATCATTAAGCTGCTCCGCAGTAAGATCAACTCCATATTGTTTCACTTTATGTTTAATGGCATGTCGCCCTGAATGCTTGCCAAGCACGATCAGCTCATGCGGAATGCCAAGACGGACAGGATCCATAATTTCATACGTGTTGCGGTTTTTCAACAGTCCGTCCTGATGAATACCAGACTCATGCTGGAACGCATTGCGACCGACGACTGGCTTGTTAAATGCAATCGGCATATGCATCATGCGACTTACGCTGCGAGAAACATCGTACAGGTGCTCCATCTGTACATTCGTTTCCATTTGCCAGTAGTCTTTGCGCGTATCCAAAGCCATGATCAATTCTTCCAATGCACAGTTACCCGTACGCTCGCCGACGCCATTGACGGTGACTTCGATTTGATTCGCTCCAGCTTCAATCGCAGCTAGGCTGTTCGCTACTGCAAGGCCAAGGTCGTTATGGCAGTGAGCGCTGAAGCATACGTTCTCAGCGCCACGCGCTTCCTGGCGAACGAAACGGAACATTTCGCCGAATTCATGCGGCATGGCATACCCGACTGTGTCGGGCAAGTTGATAATGCCGGCTCCTTCTTCGATGGCGGCTTCTACTAGCTCCGCCAAGTAGCCCCTATCAGCGCGCGTAGCATCCATCGCGCTGAACTCGACGCAGTCGACGAATTGACGCGCGAAGGCGACCATATCGCGAGCGCGCTGTTTGACTTCAGCACGCGTCATGCGCAGCTGATGCGTGAGATGGATATCAGACGCGGAGATAAACAAGTGGATGCGGCGCTTTTCCGCATCTGCGGTTGCTTTTACAGCCGCGTCGATATCACCGCGCACGGCACGCGCGAATCCGCAAACTTCAACCTGCGGATAAAGGCGGGAAATGCGCTGCACCGCCTCAAATTCTCCTGGGCTGGAGACAGGGAATCCAGGCTCCAGCACATCGACGCCCAAGCGCACCAACTTATCTGCGAGCAGCAGCTTCTGCTCGCACTGAAGTGCGGCGCCTGGCGCCTGCTCCCCATCTCTCAACGTCGTATCGAAAATCGTAATGCGTCTCTTTTCCTCGTTCGTTACTGGACCTTTACCCGTAAAAATCGTGTTCGTCATGTTCATGCTCCTCGCTTTCGTTTATTGGAATTTGAAATTGGATCGTGACTGAACTTTGTTCAGGTACAAAAAAACAGGCCTGCCATCTCCTAAGAGACGACAGACCTGCCGCGGTACCACTCTTGTTGGAACACGTGTTGGCTGTGTATGCCTCGTATTCCCCCTTATCCTCATAACGGCGAGGTTCCGGAACGGCTTGCTCCAACTTATCGCATTGTGCGAAAGCTACTATCAGCCATTCTTGCTCCCAAGCGAGTTCGAACGTCTCCCTACTGCGTCGCACCGACCCGCAGCTCTCTGAAAGGGCATTACCGCTCTACTACTCTTGTTCATTGCATGTATCCAAGGTATGTGATTGTGATTGTGATTGTATCTCGTTAGATGTTGTATTTAATATGGAATGTAATGATGATTACGTGAGTATCCACTTTGTAGCCCTGTGCATACAAAAAAGCCCGCCGTCTCCTAAAGAGACGACAGGCTGCTGCTGCCGTGGTACCACTCTCGTTGGTGAATTGTCCTTCGCGTAGGACAAACTTCACCCGCTCCACCGCACACGTCCCATGTCCGGACATCGACCGTGCGCGTACCTGATGACGGAGGCTTCCGTAACGAACTACTCAGAAGGAGGTGAGGTTCTGTTCATCATGCTATCGAAAGATGCTTACAAGCTAATGTCTGCATCCAGCATAATCACCAATGACTCTCCAATCCTTCGCTCGCTCCGCTCTAAGGCGAGTTCAAAGTCATCCACCTACCGCATCGCACCTTACTGCGGCTCTCTGAAGGTTTCACACTTCTACTATTCCCTGTCATAGCGTTTGAACTATAATGCGTTTTCCAATTATTCGGAAAAGGTTTGTGCTTATTATATTGCCCCAATCATGAATAGTCAATAACACTGTATTAAAAAATTTCACCTGATTCCATGTACATCATGCATATATAGCGATTGTTGCTATAAATAGCGCTCATGTACGGATAAAAAGAAAGGATGTCGGGCATCTTTTGCTTAGCCTGAACAACTAATAAGATGAGGTGAACCCGTTGCCATACATCATCGTAAACGATACCTCCCTTTACTATCAGGTTCAAGGGCAAGGCGTACCTATTATGTTTATCCATCCACCGCTGCTAACATCGGAAAACTTCGATTATCAAGCGGCGCAGCTATCAAACCGATTTCAAGTGATCACATTCGACATCCGGGGCCACGGTTCAAGCGATCGGTCGTTTGAGCCAGTCACCTATCCGCTAATCGTGCAGGATATGCTGAAATTGATGGACGGTCTTAACATTAAACAGGCATACGTTTGTGGCTACTCGACAGGTGGCGGTGTAGCGCTGCACGCACTGCTGACTGCTCCAGAACGCTTCCTTGGAGGTATACTCGTAAGTGGTATGTCAGAAGCAAGTGACTTATATTTAAGACTACGAATGACAACAGCTATTGCACTCAGCCGATCTAAATTAAAGTCGCTACTAAGGTTGGCCATTACGTGGGGAAATGCGGACAACCTCAAAACATTTCGCACTTTATATCGCTCTTCACAACCAGGAACGAGCGACAATTGGTACGAATATTACCGTTACTCCCTAGACTACAGCTGCACCGATCAATTGCAGCAGATTCAGGCCCCCGTGCTGCTTGTGTACGGAAAAAAAGACAAAAGCTTTCATCGGTATGCATGGAAACTGCAGCAGCACTTGCAAAACAGCAAACTTATTTGGATTCCAGAAGCAAAGCACCAAATCCCAACAAAGAATGCTATCATGCTGAATGACTGCATAGAGAGCTGGATTACCGATAAGGAAACACGGGCGGAAAAGATCGATACTACTATCTATGAATAAGGCTTATCTGTTTTTTATGATGCTCTCCTCTACGCGCATAAAGAAAATCCCCAGTTTCGGTATGAACCGAACTGGGGATTGCCCAAATCTATTTTACTGACCAACCCTCTAGGGAGAACGTTGGGTGCGCATTAAAGTCTAGTGACGTGAAGTCTTGCTGCTTCCATTTCAAATATCCAGCAGCACCAATCATAGCCGCATTATCTGTGCAATACTCCATTGGCGGCACGAGCAATGGTACACCTTCTGCCTCACAGCGAGCGGTCAGCTCAGCGCGCAAGCCTTTGTTCGCAGCCACGCCACCGCATAATAGAAGCTGCTTAGCATCATATTCCTTAACAGCACGCATCGCCTTACCAACAAGTACGTCGATGACGGACTCTTGGAAGCCGCGAGCGATAGCCGGATAGTTAGGCTCATTGCCTTTCATTTTCGACTGGTTCACGACGTTAAGTACCGCAGACTTCAAGCCACTGAAGCTGAAGTCATAGCTGCCTGTTTCCAACCAGGATCGCGGCATCTCTACTACTTCCTCTGCCTCACAAGCAAGCTTGTCGATATGCGGACCTCCTGGATAAGGGAGATTAGCCGCGCGAGCGACTTTATCATAGGCTTCTCCTACTGCATCATCGCGCGTACGTCCGATCAGCTTGAATTGCCCTTCGCTCTCGATATGAACAAGCTCGGTATGCCCACCTGATACCACTAAGGCCATGCAAGGATATTCAATCTTTGCAGTAAGTTGGTTCGCATAAATATGACCTGCGATATGATGAGTCCCGATAAGCGGAATGTTAAGTGCCATGGCAAGCGACTTGGCTGCGACAATCCCAACAAGCAAAGCCCCTACTAGACCAGGGCCTTGCGTGACAGCGATAGCGGACACGTCATTTAGGGAAATACCCGCTTCCTCAACAGCCTGCTCGATCATAACGGTAATGGTCTCCACATGCTTACGTGAAGCGATTTCTGGTACAACGCCGCCAAAGCGTCGATGCACATCGATCTGACTGGAGATCATATTCGATAACACTGCATGCCCATCGCGTACGATGGCAACTGATGTCTCGTCACAGCTTGTCTCAATTGCTAATATATAAATAGGTTTGTCCGACGACGTTGAATGGCTTGCATCATTCTTACCGTTCACGGAATCACCTGTATTCTTCTCATTCACCGTTGCTTTCCCACCTTTAAGCTCTTTAAGCTAGTAACTGCTTACACGTAATTGATCGATATTCGTCCACATAATGAGCGCATCTTCGTTATTATCAGAATAATAGCCTTTACGGACACCAGCAGGTTCAAAATCATATTTGCGATACAACCGCTGAGCCACTTCGTTTGTGACACGCACTTCAAGCGTCATTTTATTCATACCATGTACAGCTGCTTCTGTGATGAGCGTCTGCATAAGCTTTTCCCCATAGCCATGTCCTCTGCTGTCAGGGTGAACCGCAATATTTGTAACATGTGCTTCATCGATGACCGTCCACATGCCTGCATAGGCAATGATCGTGCTATTCTCTTCAATGACCCAATAGTGTGCAAAAATATTGTTTGTCAGCTCATTGTAAAAAGCGTCATTCGTCCATGGCAGCGTAAACGAAGCTTGCTCCACGATCTGTACAGCTTCTATGTCTGCGACCGTCATCGGCCTTACTCGTGCAAGTTCAAAATGATGGCTTGCTTGATCCACCAGGTTCACGCTCCTTATCTAGCATTCGTGTTAATCTCATATTATTTGACCTGCTGTTGCTGCTGCTTCAGCTTCGTTTCAGCTTCCGTCAATTGGGTGTAGTTTGGCTCCAAACGATGAACTTCATCTGTATCGCCTGCGAGGAGACGAGCTAGACCGAGCACCCCAATCCATGCAGCATCCATCGCTGAAGATTCCAAATGAACCCGAGGGCCAAATACAGCCTGCAATTCTTCTAACTCAGCACGATGCTGATCGACATCTCCAGCGAACATAACATGCAGTTCCGGATCGTTCTCCAGCGCTTGTACTGCTTCAGCTGCAATATCTACCAACATGCGAATGCCGTCTGCTGATAGTCGAGTGCACGCTTCCTGTATCGATAACCTGCCTGTTATTACATGCTTGGATTGTCCATTTATATCAAATGCAGCTGTGTATACTTGTCCACGACGTGCATCCATAATCGGATAAACGCGAACAGGCGCTTGGCAAGCAAAAGAGAACTCTGAGTCATTTGTATCTGTATTTTCCATTACAATTGCACTCATCTTCTCACCTTGCGCAGCAGCCGCCAACCCGCTCAATGCTAGTGCATGCAAGCTCGATACACCAACAACCGGTTTACGCCATGCCCATGCCAGCGTTTTAGCTGCGGTCACAGAGATGCGTACTCCTGTATAAGACCCTGGTCCGATACCAACAGCAATACAATCGACTTGACTACCTGTCCAGCCTTGCTCCGTCAACATAGCCTGCATCGTTGGATTGAGTCTAATCGAATGATTGCGTTCCTCCGAAGACTGGATTGTATTTATAATGCTTGTCCCTTCCAACAACGCAGCTGCCATCGTTGCTGTCGATGTATCCAAGGCCAACATTTTTTTTGTATGCATTAGATTAGATTCCTCTCCACTTTATCTCGTTCAGTTGTGTCGCAAAAGGCTCACCGTATGCCGTCAGACGAATGGTGCGGCTCTGTTCACCTTCATATTGAATAAATAGGTGCAAATATTGGGGTGGCAGCAATGGCGTAATTATGCTCGACCATTCCACAATCGTCACTCCATCACCGTAAAAATATTCATCAAGACCAAGTTCATCCGCCTCGGCCATGCCAACACGATAAACGTCCATATGATAAAAAGGCATCTCGCTGCCTTCGTATTCTTTAATAATCGTAAATGTCGGACTGTTAACGACCTCAATCACACCTAGCGCCTTGGCAAATGCCTGCGAAAAGCGTGTTTTGCCCGCTCCCAAGTCTCCATCAAGCGCAATGACAGCACCTGGACGGCATCCTTTAGCCAAATGTTCCGCCAATTTTACCGTATCTGCTTCACTGTTTGATATATAGGTCATATCCACTGATTGCATTGCGTTCACTCCAAACGTTAACTGAACAGCAGTTAGCTTAACTTTTTCAATTCCACAATTAGCTGGCTGCTCAATAGTATTTCTATATTATATCGGTGCATAAAGTGTTGCCGCAAGGAATTTACAAAGACGCAACGATATGATGGGGAAATTTACTGAGGTGTTGACTTAATTGTATAAACGCAAATAAACAGATGAAGGAGTTCACTCCGCCCAAGCTCCCCTTATTGTGCCAGGTACAGCCTCGACCTTCTCCTTCATCTGTAATGATTAAACTAGCATGATTTTAGTTGGATTTCATTGCAATACGCTTGGAAAACGCACATCAATGAAAATAGTTAATGGTGTTCTTCGTTCAAACGTTCAACAGATACAGTCTGTGTATCAGCAGGGTTCGTACCCATCTGAACCGTAGCCATTCCATTGGCAACATCAACACTTTCAATCCACACAGAGTGCTCCCCATCAAGCTGTACAACGTAATTGGTTGGTGAATCGTAAATTTCCTTAGCTCGATTTACATTCATTCGCTGCTTCCTCCTTCGTATGGCTGAAAAGCTTCTTTACTTAATAACGTCTCCCAATCATTCAAGTTCATGCATGCAGATGTAACTTTGCACTTGTATCCAACACTTACCCGTGTTGACTTTCCTCACTGATCTCATACTAACAGCATTAACGTGAAAACCCGAATTTCATACCCATTTGTATTTAGAAAACAAAAAATAAAATTTCGTTGAACGCCTCACTAAAAACACAGCATTCGTTTACACATGATCTAGAACCTGTCGCATGAATAAGGAGGAGGGAATACATGCATACGGTGTGGAAAGGGGCTATTAGCTTTGGACTTGTCCATGTCCCCGTAAAAATGCATACGGCTACCGAAGATAAGGACATTTCGCTGCGAATGATTCACAACAAATGCGGCAGCCCTCTATCTTATATACGGGAATGCCCGGTGTGCGATACAGAAGTGCCTTGGAACGATATTGTGAAAGGATATGAGTACGAGACAGGTCATTTCGTGCTCTTTAATAAAGACGAACTGGAAGCACTTCAAGAAGAAGCAAGCCGTTCTATCGCGATTCAAGACTTTGTCGACTTACAGGATATCGATCCGATTTATTATCAGAAGACCTATTACTTATCACCGGATCTAGCTGGCACAAATGCTTATCAACTGCTGCGCGAGGCGCTTAGGCTTACAAATAAAATCGGCATCGCCCGTGTTACACTGCGAGCGAAGAGCAGCTTAGCCGCAATAAGAGTGATCGATAATTGCCTCGTCATGGAGACAATGCATTTTCCAGATGAAATACGCGCATCTGGTGCGGTGCCGAATGTACCCGCACAGGTTCAAGTCAACGACAAAGAATTGGAGATGGCCAAGCTTCTTATTGGCCAATTGTCCACTGCATTTGATCCTTTCAAATACAAAGATGAGTATCGTGAACGATTGCTATCGCGAATCGAGCAAAAAATAGCCGGCAAAGAAGTGAAGGCTGCCCCACAACTCCATCAGGAGACGCCTATCGTCGATTTGATGGCGGCATTGCAAGCTAGCATCCAAGCGACGAAGCCGGGAATGATGCCCGCCATGGTAGCAACAGACGCAGGTATTCCAGCCGCGGGAGCACAGCCATTGGGCGCTGCTGGCACCACTGGCACAAGCACGGCAGCAGCTAAACCGCGCAGGCGTAAAGCAGCTGGCACTGGAGCTGCTCACGTGAACAGCGCGGTGGCAAGTACGCCAGCAACAGCAAGTGGGCGTGGACGCAAAACGAACGTGCCCGCAGATGCAGCCATTCCTGCGGGAGTAGTTGGCTTGACGGGTGGGCCTGTCCCCGCTGGAGGATCGACTGCTGCGACAGCGACAACACCCGCTGCAGCGACTGGCGCTGCACGCGGACGCAGACGCAAAGCCAATGCGGCAACCGAGGCGCTTACCGCAGGGCTCGGCACCCCTGCTAGCAACGCATCAGCTGACGCGTTGCAGCGCGTGAACGCTGCAAGCGCTGGCTCGATTGATGCCAACGCACAGCCGCGCTCGCGCCGTAGACGCATGCAAGCAGCTGAAGCAGCACCTGCAGCAGCTCCAAGTAAGGCGGCGACAGCTGCCGATGACGCAGCCAAACCTGCGCGGCGCACACGGCGACGCAAGAGCGAGGCGCATGCCTAGGGCGCCCCGCTCGCACGCTGCGGCACAGCAGGCTAAGCAAGCTGCCGCAGCATCGCCATCGGCAATGCAATTAAGCGGCATCGATCCGCATAGTCTTGTGCCGATGGCGCCCATTTTGTCAGACGCCATCCCACAAGGTCCCCTATGGCTGCATCAACTGAAATGGGATGGTATTCGCCTTATTGCGGACTGCAGTCTTGCAACTAATGAGCGCAGTGTACGGCTCTATACGAAGCGAATGTTTGATCGGACTTCCTCATTTGTGATGATCGAACAAGCTCTCGCTCAGTTACCCGCGCTGCAAGGTCGCTCTGTCGTACTCGATGGAGAAGCAGTTGTAATCGATCCGCGATTGCATAGACCTTCCTTCAGCCTTATTTTACAGCGCCAACGTTCTTCAGCTGCCAAGCAAAGCGAACGGGCCGCCCACCAGCGTTGGCCATTATCATACGTCTTATTTGATCTTATCGCCTTAGACGGTCATGATTTGCGTGCATTACCTTATGAAGCACGACATCAGCAATTGTTGAATTTATTTGCACAACAAGCGCAGGATCGTTCTCTTTCAAACATGGTCTCAATCCAAGTAGCAGACGTTTACGAGGATGGGCAGGCACTTTGGTCATGGGTGGAGGAGAACCAATGGGAAGGGGTTGTCAGCAAGCTAAAGAATGCTCCGTACTGCAGCGGCAAGAAGCATCAGGCTTCTTTTAAGCGTAAAAAGGAATTAGAAATCGCAGCTTTATCCTACGGGCTAATCATGAACGAGGGACGTATAGCGAGCCTCGTTCTCTTCACACAGGAACGCAGTTATTTAGGACGCGTATCCATCGGTCTTCATCAGCAGCATCGTGAGCTATTAGAAACGTGGGCAAAGCATCAGGAAAATGCCCAGGAACAAGCGGAAAAACAAGTCCTTTGTTCGAGCAACTCGCTGCCATCAGATCTCCGCCGACTGACGATACGATGGTTTCACACGCCTTTGCCCTGCCTCGTATCCGCATTAGAAATGAATGAATCGGGATTGCTTCGACATCCAAAATTACTTGCGCTTCCTTACTTGCCTGAATAAGCTTCGATCACGGATCATACGCAACAACTGACATTGGCTATTTTCTAATATAAGGAGTGTATCGCGGATGACAGCCCCCTTTCTCATGCTGCAAGTCGAAGGTCATGAAGTAAAATTAACGAACCCACACAAGCTGCTATGGCCAGGTCTCCATATTACAAAAGCAGATTACTTGATGAAACTGCTCCAGCTTGCTCCCTATTTGCTGCCTGCTTGTGCCCATCGATATTTAACAACGATACGCTATCCAGACGGGGTACCAGGAGAGTCCTTTTATCAAAAAAACTGTCCTGACTCTGCCCCCGACTTTGTAGAAACAGCCACACATGGCGACATTCGGTATGTATTACTAAACAATACGGCTACCCTGCTTTGGTTGGCTAACTTAGCTTGCATTGAATTTCATCCATCTTTGCATACCGTAAATAATCCACTGCCAGAGCAGTGGATTATCGATCTTGATCCTTCTGTGACAGTTGAACCTCGCATCATGGAAGCTGCTAAGCTAGTTGGCGAGTTGCTATCTTCGCTTGGCATCAGCAGCATTCCAAAAACATCAGGCGCTACAGGTGTTCAAATTATCGTCCCTATTTCTATAGGACCTACCTTCGATGAATTGAAAGCACTAGGGCTATTTGTCGCCCGTTATTTATGTGATCGTCATCCTGATTTGTTCACTATCGAACGATTGAAAAAGCATCGTGGCACCCGCATTTATATCGACTATGCCCAACATGATGCAGGCCGTACGATTGCTGCCGCCTATACGCCTCGTGCTACTCCCTACGCCTCGGTTTCTATGCCATTGACATGGGAAGAAGTAGCGCGTAACCCAAGTCCGCAGCAATTCACGCTGTTGAATGCAGCAGAACGCTTGAACCAAACCGGGGATCTATTGACTAAAGTACCCCCGCAGCAAATGGAACCTATCCTACTCGCTTTAAAACAACAGCAATAAGAGAATTAGCAGTACACATGGCACTTCATGCTTCTTTAAATTTCATCTAAACATGTACAAGTTAATATAACAGTTACAGTAACGGCGACAGCATTCGAGAAATAGCTTCCATCACTCGTTGCTTACGAGATCGAGCTATGAACAATGGATACTCGATTTCCCTGCTTACATCAAAATCTTTGCTAAAGTCGAATTCCAAGCGACGGATAGCCCTTACATCAAACATAACGGCGTTAAGTTCAAAGTTGCAATAGAAACTACGCATATCCATATTAGCAGTACCTATACAAGCTAAAGCCTGGTCGATAATCAGCGTTTTTGCATGACAGAATCCTTTCTGATATTCAAAAAATTTGACCCCTGCCTTCATCAGCTCTTCCAAATACGAACGGGCCGCCCAGTCAACTATTTTCGAATCTGATTGATACGGAATAATGATCCGAACATCGATCCCGCTCATCGCGGCTGTCTTAAGTGCCAATCGGATACTAAGATCCGGCACAAAATAAGGGGTCATCATCCATATTCTTTCTTGTGCGCTCGCAAGGGCTCCGAAGAACAATTCTTGAGTTGCTGCAAGATCCGCATCAGGGCCGCTAGATACTATTTTAACTTGCTCATCTCCCTTAGATTGATGCGGCGGGAATAATTCCTCCTGCCAGAACTTCTGTCCCGAAGCAAACGCCCAATCATGCAAAAATACAGCTTGCAGCGCATAGACAGCATCTCCCTCGATCTGCAAATGCGTATCACGCCAAAAACCAAGCTTCTCATGATTTCCAGCATATTCATCCCCAATATTAAGACCGCCAACATAGCCTATTCGCCCATCTACAACAACAATTTTCCGATGATTACGATAATTCAGTCTCCGACGGAACAGGGAAACCGTAAGGGGAAGAAAGAAATGAAATTCGCCCCCCGCCTTCTGCAGCTTAGCCACATAAGCCTGATTCAGCTCCAAGCTTCCAACTCCATCTGCGATAACACGGACTTGTACACCTTCGTTTATTTTTTGAATGAGCAGTTCCTGAATCGTACGCCCAATTACATCATCTCGTATGATATAGAATTCCATATGGATATGATGTTTTGCTGACTTTATTCCCTCAATTAAGGCGTTATACGTTTCCTGCCCATTCGTTAAAATAACGGTGCGGTTACACCCAGTCACAGGGCTGTCTGACAAAGCGGATACGAGTCCAAATAAGCGCGGCTGCTTCCTCATGTATTCATTATGAATGCTGCTCAGATCGGTTACTTTATTGATTCTCTTTATGTTTCCTAGTAAATCGGCCTCATAACGATTGTTTCGTACTCGCCTTCTCGCTGTATAATCCTGAGCCACAAAATAATACAGCACAAAACCTATAAGCGGAAAGCAAAAAGAAATCAATAGCCATGCTACGGTCTTCGAAGGCTGCTTATGTTCCAGAAACACAATCGTAATCAATTGGAATATGTAGATGACTAGTGCTGCAACGACCCATAACATTTTTTCGCCCCCTAAGTCGTTCTTGACAAAAGTTACGTTCACGGCCAGAATAACATCCATTTTATGTATTTGCACTTTTTATATCCAATAGCCGTATGAACAATATTTGAATCATGACATCGGGACAATTTCAGCACATATCTTATTTACCACATCACGACAAAGCTTTTGGAACTTGTAGTCATGTTCTGTCCTACTATCGAATAAATTGGTTTTAGAGATTGTACAAGATAGTTTGGGTATTCCATCCTTTGTTATTCAACCCTCGTTAACCCGGCAAGTCTATCTGTGTAAAGTGAGGTGATAACTTATGAAGCGGCGGTGGTGGAAGCAATCTACAACGCTACTCGTTATCCGAGAAGCGGAACAAGAAGTCAAGCAAGTGAAGATTCCGAAGCTGCTCATCGTATCCGTACCAATTGCAGCTGTCATGTCTCTTTCCGGATTTATTTTACATTTAGAATGGAAATCGGCCCAACAGATTCAAGAGCTCGAAGAACAGTTATCTAAGCAAGCTGTATTGCTGGATGTCACCGTAAAAAATAAGGATCAAGCCGTAAATAAGCTTCAACAGGAAATCATCCGTCTGAGCAAAGAGACAGAAAATGTGAAACAGCGCGTATCCAAGATTAGTCATTGGGAACGACAGCTTGAGCAGTTTGTCCAAGGAAATAAAAATCAATTGAAGGACGCCCCTGCTGGCAGCTCATCCCGGTCCACGCTGCCTATTTCACGCCTTAACAGCAAGCAGCAAGGAGGCGATCTTCAAGCTCTGACGGATGAACAGCTGTTGAAACTGTCTCATCGGTCTCAGTTCGATTTACAAGAAGTGAATAAGCTTATTACCGAAATGGAACGTTCCCTCCCAACATCGATTAAGCAAGCGAAAAAGAAACAGGCGGTTATTCAAGGCACGCCTTCCTTATGGCCAACACAATCACAGCAGCTTACGTCAGGCTTTGGATATCGAAAAGACCCTATAACAGGACAGGCATCCTTCCATGCTGGTGTTGATATTGCTGGCGAAATAGGCGATTCGATTTATGCTGCTGCTGAAGGAACCATAACAACTGCTGAGGATCATTATGCAAGGGGCAACTATATCATTATTTCTCATGTGAATGGATTAGAAACGTGGTACATGCATCTGAATCGTATCCATGTACGTGTCGGAGATCATGTAGCCAAGGGAGATAAGATTGGAGAGCTTGGAAATACAGGGAGAAGTACAGGGCCGCATTTGCACTTTCAAGTTATGCAGCGAGGTGAAGCCACTAACCCATATACATATATCGGATCTTCAGCCTCCTCCCCTACCTCTCACAAACCACATAAAAAGATAGATGCCTAGCCATTTATTCGACAAGGAGTTGAGGCTCGATGTTCGGAAAAAGTTCACGTCCTAGTATGACAGATACCATTATTAGTTATGGAACAGAAATGGAGGGGCACCTGAACTGCCAATCCAACTTACGCATTGACGGTCAATTCAAGGGTACGATAATATGCCAAGGAACAGTTGTCATAGGCAATAAAGGGAAAGCTCATGCAAACATCGAGGCGAAACAAATTATCATTGCAGGAACGATATGTGGGGAACTTAAAGCCGAAGGGAAGCTAACGATAACATCAACGGGTCATGTAGCGGGAAATTGCGTATCGCAATCACTCGTTATTGAAGAAGGCGGTACATTGAATGGTATAAGCAAAATGGGGGGCCCAGAATCAGCTGCCGAACAAATACAATCATCCACCCCTCTGCCCATCGATAATAATGACAACCCATCGTCCTCCAATAACGCTCAAGAAGCAGAGACAGATATCATATTTTCGCAAGATCATTCGAATCGTTATCATCATGATAAGAAGAAAAAACGTAAAGAGAAGCAGGCGGGATAAAGCTTGCTTCTCTCTTTTTTGCGAAGAAATTCCGGCGGGGAAACAAACCGTTTCACATCATCATTACATTTTTCATTTTCAATAGAAATGCCCGGTCTTTAAAGAATTCCACAATTCAGCCAATATTGTATGCTTAGGTGTACAACGATCACAGCTCCCAATTGGTATTTGACCTTTATAGAAGCCTGTACGGAATTGGATCACCGTATGCTCCGCTGGTACCCTTTCTTGACAGCCAAGACAATATACAGGGTTGTGAACAAGTGAGGGGGATGAATCCGACACATCCATGGCAATATAAGCCTCCTCATAATCCTCGAAAAAGGACCTTCTAATCACTAAAAATCGACATAAATGCTACATTTCGTATCATAAATGTACGACTTCCTGCTTTATTTGTCAAGATTAGGATCCAAATTGTTGCGTAGCAAGTTATGAACACGCAGACGCTCCTTTTTGGATACCTTCCAATAATAAATGCCTGCGATCCGCTGTGAAGCACCTGTTAATGTTGTTTTTTCGATTTGATTAACAGACGAAGCATGCTTAGCGGCAAGTGAAATCCAATCCTCGAATGCCAAATTGGTTCTTGTATGTTGTTTCAGCACATCTATGATTGCACCTAAACGTACAACACCATCTGTGGAGGCAGCTCTTTGAGCCAGTGCACGAAGTACTAGACTTTGCCGATCCATACGTCCGAAATCTCCCTTCGGATCTTGCTTGCGCATGCGCACATATGCTAATGATTGCTCGCCGCTTAGCTCAATATCCCCTAATGCAAATTGATGTCCATCCGTTTCAAATGGAATTTGGTTATGTACTTCTATGCCGCCAAGTTCGTCAATAACAGCCTTAAATCCCTCCATATTCGTCTTAATGTAATAATGGATCGGGATCTCAAATAGCTGCTCAACGGTAGCGACAGTCATGGCTGTCCCGCCATAGGCATAAGCATGATTGATTTTATCCAGCTTCTTCAATCCTGCCAGCTCTGTTCGTGTATCTCTCGGAATATGTACGATGACGGCGCTGCCTTGCTTCGGATTGACAGCAACCATAATCAAGGTATCAGAACGACCGCTATCATGCGCTCTCTCATCTACGCCCATTAACAGCATCGTAAACGGCTCACTATTGCTGACATCTGGCTGTGTATCCTTTGTCACTGGTTTTATCACTGGAATCGGGGTACTGTTATTTGATTGACGATTATGTATTGGATTTATTAGACTCATCTCTAACGGCTCAATCGTTGAACGAAGTGATTCCTTGCGTTCTGGCAAAGCTTCGTACATCGAATCCGCCGCATTCTTTAGTGTCATCCCAATGATAAGTGCAGCGATACAACTTCCAATCAGCATAACTAAGCAACAGGAAACCACAACTTTCTGCCAAGTCCGCCAGCGACGCCATATTCGAAACATGCTAAGACCACTCCGCTTCTCTTATTCGCTCCAATCTATTAAGCATTGTCCTAGACTGTATGTTATGCCACCATGCATATGCTTCTCTTGCTTCCCTACCATTACGAAACGAAGATGAAGAAGTAAAGGGCCCCCTCTCAGCAAAACACTGTACATATTCGGCTACTTGATCCTTCATCCTATAGTGAAGGCGATGCCAACCGTCCAGCACTTGCTCCAATGCTGCACATCGTTCACCATGCTCCGTCCCTATGACAAGTGGGAGCGGACGATGCAGCAATACAGGAGGCACATATACAACAGTTCCTGTGAAACGTTTAGATTGATTCAGTTTTTGCCGCATCATTGATGTCGTCCCAGGCTGTACTTCAGCCGCAATGACAATGAGCGCATGTTCTGCTACTATAGGCTGCAACCATTCCACGAGCGAATGTGGATCAAGTGAAGTAGACGCGCTCTTATTGACGAAAAAGAGTACATCTGACCGCTTCACTGCATACGAGTCATTGATCGTACACAGCAGCCGATCACCCAACTCCTGCCGCCATCGTTCGGCACATGCTGCGCTGTTCGCTACGAGCCACACATCATGCTTCAAGCCAGCGAGTCTAATTGCCAGCGACAAGCCTTGGAGATCCCCTCCTAGTACAGCGCATCTCATCACCTATCCTCCTACGATTGATAGTTGTTAGTTGCGTACTTCCAACGCTTTAACACAATCCGCCAACGCCTCACGCCATGGCCGTAGAGGAGACAAGCCATGAAGTTTGAGCGCTCTTCCTTCTAATACCGAGTAGGCTGGACGTCTTGCTGGTCGAGGAAACTGTGAGGTTGGCACCGATCTTACTTTGACCTGCAACTCTGCTTCCTCCATGATTGCGCAAGCGAATTGATGCCAAGAACAGCTGCCCGAATTCGAAACATGATACGTTCCGTACCAATCTGTGTTGATCAACTGAATGATGCATTCAGCTAGGTCCTTCGTATAAGTAGGACTGCCTATCTGATCGTGAACAACTTTTAATTCATGATTGGTTTTGCCCTGTTCCAGCATCGCCTTTACAAAGTTGGAGCCATACCTGCCAAAAATCCATGAAGTACGCACGATAAACGCACGATGGTTCAATTGGCATACGATTTTTTCAGCTTCCCGCTTGGATGAACCGTATACATTTATCGGTCTTGGCGCAGCAAATTCATCATACGGTTTCGTACTTCGCCCATCGAACACATAATCCGTACTGAGCATAAGGATCTTCGATCCTATCGATTCGGCAGCAGCAGCTACATTGCGTGAACCATACACATTGACCCGGTATGCTTCATCACTCTCATATTCTGCTTGATCCACCTTCGTATAGGCTGCCGCATGTATAATACCCCTTGGCTTTATCCGACCAATTACTTCATGAACCTGTTCACTATCGGTAATATCCAAATTTGTACGAGTACACCCTACCGCTGGCACATTATACTTGCTTAGCAACTCCATGATGTCTGTCCCGAGCTGCCCTGACGCGCCTGTAACCAATAACGGTCTGTTATTCTGCATTTCTATTCCACCCATACATTCACCACCATTTCTCATCTGGATGCACATTCAAGGCTTGTGAATCTATTGCTGTCAGAGCTGGCAGATTGAATAGTGAGTGCAGATTGCCATGAAGTGAGTAGAAACGAATCTATAACACAGCCTTGAGTAACAGAAGAAGAGGCGGTGCTCATTCCGTCCGCCCCTTCACGTCATTGTACGTTTTACTTATTAGAATGGTGTCTGTACGATAATTGGTGTATTTCCTACCGCTATTGTCTTTTCTCCGCTCAATGGAGTCATTTCCGATACGATCGTATTGTTAATCCACGACAATTGTTGATGCGCTCGATCCGCAACACCTAAACTTCTCAACAACAGTCCCGTGTACATCTTGGATGTCGTGCGATCTTCTACAACCACATTATTTCGTACGAAACTGTTGGAGAACAGTGGATTCTCATATAAAGCAATACCTGAGCTATATCCTTCTTTACCACTGTATAAGGAGCCAGGGTTAATAATCGTATTTTCTTCAACTACGATATTGTTCTGCACCCCTTCAATGTTCCAGGTGATGCCGTTCGTATATGCATTGCGTATAATGTTGCCTTTAATAAGAAGGCCTTCTACTTTCGTACCACTACCTTGCAGGGATAAGTCGATTCCAGCAGCATGAGGAGCAAGTGTCATATAACCGCCGCCAGGATGTTTGAAGTCGATGAAGTTATCTGTAATGGCTATATCAATCCATGCGTCTACACTAGGATGGTAGAATTGAATCCCTGTTGATTCTGCATTTGTAGACATGAAACCGCCGCCGCGAGCATTAACAATAATGCTGTTGTTCGTTATCGTCAGCTGCTTAACATCGCCTCTAGACGCCCATAGGCTCATACCGAATACAGCATCTTCGATACGGTTGTTTGCGATGAGGTTATTTTCGTTCTTGTAGTCTCTGTTGGATGTGGATGCATAAATGATGCCCGTACGATATTTCTTGGTTACGTTGTAACTTACTACTTTGCCGTATCCATGTACTTCAATCGCAGTATTGCTGCCCGGGCCTCCAGCTTCAAAGTAGTTTCTTGTAATTTTGGCATTATTGCCGACGGAGTAAATCGTTGAGGTATCAAAGAAGAATGGAGATCCAACTCCCATATTAAGAAATTGGCAGTCTTGCACAACAAGGTCGTTAACTACGTTACCCATAATACTTTGAATAGCCAAACTATTTCGAACCGTAACACCTTGGAACTGTGCTCCTGTACCTGTGTAGATGGTAAACACACGCATCGCATTATTCGTATCAGAAGGCTTTTCTGTGATTGGATTGTTCTGAGCATTGCTATCTACAGTCAGTTCTCTAACATATATATGATCGATCGGCTGCGTAAATTCAAACACCGTATTATACTTGCCCATATTATTTCTAACTTTCAACGTTCCACGGCCTTCAAGAGAGACATGCCCTGGCATACTAATAATCGTATTAAGAGGTACGGTCATTGTACCAAGCACATAATTTCGATTTTGTGTAAAATGAACCGCTGCTCCCTTCTTCAAGGTACTTGCAAAGTTCACTGCCTCTTGAATGAAAGGTCGATCATCTTGGATTGCATTTCCCAAAGCGCCGAACCACTCCGGATATACTTTCTTAATCGTTCCTGTAGCGACAACGCTTCCATCTCCAGTAAAGAGCGTATATAGCCCGCCTTGCAGTCCGCCTTCCAACTTCAACGTCTTGCCTGAGGCAACTTTAATATTCGCATTTTGCCCGAATACTAGGGTAAGCTCTTTACGAAATACGAGATCATCATTCAGTACATAAGTTCCTGTTGGAAAATAGATTTTGCCCGACAACATTTCACTTGCTTTGCGTAAAGCGACAGTGTCATCTGTCGTGCCATTTCCTACAGCTCCAAGTGACTTAATATTCGTACCTTGCGGCGCAGGGGTCTCTAATGCTGCGGCTGTATTCTCCGAAGAAGGATTCCACTGCAATCCAGCGATAACAAAAATAACACCAAAAACAAGCAGCCATTTCTTACAACGTTTTAAACACATATTCGTTTTATGCCCCATCCTTTCCACCTCTTAATGACAGCATAGCCTTATACCATTCATATCCTCTTGGTATCAGCTTCATGCATCATATGCCGAATCCCCTTTGTCCGTATGGTCAAGCACCCCTCTGCACTTGTCCTTCTTAAGGGACGGCAGGCTCCGCTTATCCAGACGAGACCTCAAAACAGCTTGATTCCGTTGAAGTATTAAAGAGCAATGGGTTGCGATACATTGGAAAATAGGCGGATTCCGTTCCAGCTATGCCATGCTGCTTATTCAATATTAGCGCGGCAGCGTCATACAGTGATTGATGCCGAATGCGTCGACCGACATAGAAATCAGCCCATTCACGTTCGTTGAAACTACGCTTGAATCGAAATAAGTTGTCGTTCCCGGTTACCCCTCCTCCTAAATGAAGTTTCTTGAATCCTTGTGACTTCGCCCATAAAGCTGCTTCATAGATGAGCAAGTTAATCGGAGCAGCCTTTAAATATGCTTGATCAGAGCCCATAAGATGATAATGCGCATAATCACCTTCATGCATAAAGAGACAGGAAGCAATGACCTTGTCATCTGCATGAACTTCCATTAGCTTCACGTATCCCTCTAAATAAGACGTTGTATTTTGGAAAAAGTTTCTATCAAAGTAATAGTACGTACTTGCCTGCTTTTTCAACATGGTCGCATCGTACAGACGAATAAGATTATCCAGCCTTGTCGGCTCCTTAATAGTGACGTAAAATCCTTCTCTTTGAGCGCGCCTAATACGATTGCGATTATCCCGTGAGAACGTTGTTAGCATATCCTCTTCAGAAAGCGTAAGATCAACAAAGACCGTGTTGCGCACGAACTCTGGATTCACATCATTGTAATCTCGCCAATTGTTCAATAGTGGATGGAAGCGTACGAATTCGGAGACAATACGATGCTCGTGGCAGTATGCATCAAATTGGTACTCAAAATTGCGGAACAACCTTGTTCTCCTGTCGGCATCAGCTACGTTCGATATCGGTCCTCCATACCCATACGGAGTAGTAATATCATAGATGGGCTTGGTCACATTTAGCTCACGCAGTCCTGGGAGATGGCTGGCATCGCGCAATAGATATGGGTAACAGACAAACTCATCCCCCTCTTCATAGACAAACAACTGAGCCTTGCCTTCCCCATTATCTTCATAAACCCGACAGTACTCCGCAGAAAAGTATACGTCTGTATCAAGCGCAGCTCGGGTATATGTATTCCATTTCTCACGATTCTCCATATCAAGCAGGACAACATTCATGAATACTCCATTCCTCCGTACATCATGTATTATCACTAGCAATCGAAACATAGACTTTACCGTTTGCCGTTTGCATGTATGCAGGTTCATGACCAGGAAACTGAAAGGCACGCGCCGTATTCCAAATTTGCTGCGCAGTAGCTTGCTCCGGAATCTGCTTCCAAGCTCTAACCTCTTGCACTCGATACGTTTTGGGCTCAACATGCAATTCCTGCGCTAATTGCAGTTGGTCAACTCCCTTTACATGCCCTTCCAAAATGCGAGGCAGCCACTCTTTTAACAGCTCTAATCCATATTGATTGCTCGCTTGAAACAATTCATATACCGTGTCCGAAGGCTGAATATGGAAACGACTCACCGCGATAAGCAAGCCCTCGTCTACTTTTTCATTCATCCAGTGGATGCTCGTTCCGTATTCCTCTCGCCCTTCTATAATGGCAGCGGCATCACACATGGACCCGCGCATTTCAGGCAGAGGCGCTCCGTGAAGATTAACGACACCTAGCTTAAAGCGTTCTAAATGACGTGCACGCAGCAATTCGTGATAGCGGACACTAACACCTAGATCAGCTTCCAACTCGCATACCTGCTCAAGATTCAGTACAGGAACCCCTAATAGCGTTGCTTCATCGTACATATTCTCATCCTTTTGAACGAGACGCCATTTAGATAAGGGCTCTGTCGAGCACACAACCCCCAGCACTTCTACCTCTGGCTGACGCAGCAGCCATCTCAAGCAGTCGACTGCTACGCCCATACTTCCGAATACAATGACTCGCTTCATTTTATCTCTACTCTCCTTGCAGAGGTGGTTGGTAGTTTACATCGTTTTTGACTTCAAACTGACACGCCGTTCTCGATCTAGTTCTGCAACGAACATAGTTGGGCACACTGCATTGTTCTTGCCTATGACAACTTGATTAACTGTCTTGAGCAAAATAACAATGTCCAACCACATACTTTGTCGCTCTACATAGTCGCGATCACATTGAAATCTCGCTTGCCACGACAACATGTTGCGACCCGAAATTTGTGCTAGCCCTGTAATGCCAGGTCGTACGGTAAACCGAACCCGCTCCGCTTCGTAATAGTAAGGGTTGTATTTGCTAGGAAGTGGACGTGGTCCTACCAGACTCATATCGCCCTTTAACACATTGAACAGCTGCGGAAGCTCATCCAAGCTGCTCATGCGAAGTATATTGCCTGCTTTTGTCAAGCGCTGCTCATCAGGCAGCGGCTCCCCATTTGGCAGGACTTCATCACTCATGGTACGGAACTTATATAATTTAAATGACCTCATGTGCAAGCCCGTACGTTCCTGATTGAACATAACGGGCTTGCCAATAGTCATCCGTACATATATCGCGATTAAAAGCAGTAATGGGCTCAGGAAGACGATTAAAATTAAAGATAATACAACATCAAACAAACGTTTCATAATAATCTCCTTTAATATCAAAAGAGTTGTTCACAGCGACTACATGTATCATCCATTTATACAGGCTTGATCATCATTCAAGATAAGGAATAGATGGGTCGAAGAGCGGATTGCACACCTTCAATGACTCTGTTCTGATCATCAACTGCCAAGCTTGAGCCTGATGGCAAACAGATTCCTCTCTCGAACAGCATGTCGCTAACACTCTCATTTTCTTCATGCCGGTAATAACGACAGCCTTCGTACAGCGGCTGTACATGCATCGGTTTCCATACTCGACGAGATTCAATGTTCATGACTTCCAGCTCCTGCACCACATCAAGCGGTGTAGCCTCAATAAGATGAGGGTCCAGCGTAAAGGTCGTAAGCCAACGCGTCGAACTTCCCCATAATGGATCTGGCATAAATGAAATGCCTGGTCTGTCTCCGAGCGCCTGTTGGTATCTTTCAAACACAGCTTTACGCAGTGCAATCCGCTCGTCGATCACATTCAATTGGCTGCATCCAATAGCAGCAAGAATGTTGCTCAGCCGATAATTATAGCCGACTTGATTATGCTCATAATGATAGGCAGGCAGCTTGGCTTGAGCTGCCAAATAACGTGCATAGTCCAACTTGTCGGTATGATTGGATACAAGTGCTCCACCTGCTGATGTCGTAATCAGCTTATTTCCGTTGAAAGAGTATATCCCGTAATCCCCAATCGTTCCCGCCATTCGTCCCTTGTATGTCGCTCCGAGTGCTTCTGCTGCGTCCTCAATCACACATATGCCGTACTGCTGGCATATTTTCATAATGGCATCCATATCTGCGCATTGGCCGTATAAATGCACAACGATGACTGCTTTGGGCAGCTGACCAACCATGCTAGCCTCATACAGAGCCCTTTCTAATGCGCGTGGAGACATATTCCACGTCTCAGGCTCCGAGTCTATAAATACAGGCTCTGCACCTAAATAACGAATAGGATTCACACTAGCAACGAACGTAAGCGAAGAACAAAACACGATATCCCCCTCTCTTACCCCAGCCAATTCGAGCGCAAGATGTATCGCTGCTGTGCCAGAGCATAGAGCTACCGTTCCTTCTATTCCTACTAATTCGCTTATCTGACGTTCAAACTGCTCAACCATGGGCCCTAAAGGCGCAATCCAGTTGCTGGCAAAAGCCTCTGCAATCTTCGCCAGCTCATCTCCGCTCATATGCGGGGGGGATAAGTATATACGGTCAGACATCTTCAACATTTTCACCTTCTAATCATTAAACTGGTACTCTCAATGATGTTTCCCGCTGCGGCACAAATGGTCTTCCCATTGAAATATATTCAAATCCTAGTTCGGCCATCTTTTCTGCCTTCCAACAATTTCGACCATCAATAACTAAAGGTCTGGACATCGAACCATGCAGCGTCTCCCAATCGGCTTCAACGATCTGTTCCCATTCCGTCAAGATCAAACATGCATCGCAATACATAACTGTATCCTGTACAGAAGGCATATATACGACTTGATCACCTAGTACATGACGAGCCTCATCGGCAGCAACAGGATCATAGGCACGAACGATAGCACCAGCTTCTAGAAGCTTTGGAATAATCGTCAATGAAGGTGCATCCCTAACATCATTCGTATTCGGCTTAAACGCTAGGCCTAGAACTGCAATTCGTTTGCCTGCAAGCGAACCAAGTGACTGCTGCAGCTTATCAATGACGATAAGACGCTGCTTTTCATTCGTATCAATAACGGCTTCAAGAATCGAGAACGGGCAGCCAGCTTCTTTCGTTAAATGACGAAGCGCGTACGTATCCTTAGGGAAGCAAGAACCTCCATAGCCGATTCCTGCCTGCAAAAATCGATGACCAATTCTACTGTCGAGCCCCATGCCTTGAGCCACTTCATCTACGTCAGCGCCAAGCTGATCACATAGATTAGCAATGGAATTGATATAAGAAATTTTCATAGCCAAGAAACAATTAGAAGCATACTTAATCAGCTCCGCGCTCTCGATAGATGTCTTTAAAACAACAGTGCCGAACGGCTCGTGAAGCTCTGCAATAATAGCTGCAGCCTCAGGCCGATCGGCACCAATTACTGTCCGTTCCATATTCAAGCAATCATAAACGGCTGACCCTTCTCGTAAAAATTCAGGGTTGGATACGATGTCAAACGAATATTGATTGTTCGATGCCTCTCCAATCCACTGAGCAATCAAACGTCCTGTTCCAACCGGAACCGTACTTTTGGTCACGATTACTTTGTAGCCATTGATCACTGTTCCAATCATACGTGCAGCTTGCTGAACGTAGTCCAGATTGGCTTCCCCCGTCTGCGACATAGGTGTCCCAACTGCAATAAAGATAACATCTGCTGCTTGAATAGCAGCGGCTATGTCCGTCGTAAAGCTTAATCTTCCTTGCTGCATACCTTCCGCTACCAATTTATCAAGTCCAGGTTCATAAATAGGAATTTCACAACGTTTCAATCGTTCTATTTTAGTTGCATCCACATCGCAACAAATCACTCGATGCCCCACATGAGCGAAGCAAGTGCCTGATACGAGCCCGACATAACCCGTGCCAATTACCGCTATTGAATAGCTCTTCATCCTATGATCCTCCCGCCGTATATTCCATCAACTGATTACGTCTATCTGCAGCAACAGCGCCGTTCAGCACGGAATGCTGCTCGACAGTCTCTATGAGATACGCAAGCATGTCGTTAGACAGTTCCTCTCTCCTCAGTGCAAAATCTACCGTCGCTTTCAAGAAGCCAAGCTTATCCCCGACATCATATCGAGTGCCTTGGAACTCATAGGCAAGTACCGCCTGCCACTGATTCAGCGTCATTATTGCATCTGTCAGCTGAATTTCATTGCCAGCCCCAGGCTGCTGATGCTCCAGCACTTCGAAAATTTCAGGTCGTAACACATAGCGTCCCATAATGGCATAGTTCGATGGTGCTTGCCCTACTGGGGGCTTCTCCACTAAGGATTTCGTATGCATAAGGGAAGGCTCTACGGAAGGACCAAGCGGATCAATGATTCCATATTTGCGAACATCCTCATCTGGAACATACTGTACGCCTACGACAGAACTATGGTACCGATCGAACACGTCCATCAACTGTTTGATACAAGGAACTTCCGACTGCACAATGTCATCGCCAAGTAAGACAGCAAACGGCTCATTTCCAATAAACGTTCGTGCGCACAATATGGCGTGACCTAAACCTTTAGGTTCTTTTTGACGGATATAATGAATGTTAGCCATTTTTGAAATATGTTGTATCTCTTCTAGCGCATCTAGGTTCCCCTTCGCTGCTAGGCTTTCTTCCAACTCAAATGACTTGTCGAAATGGTCCTCGATCGCCCGCTTGCCTCGACCGCTAATAATCATAATGTCCTCTATACCCGATGCGATCGCTTCTTCCACAATATATTGAATCGTCGGCTTATCTACGATCGGCAGCATTTCCTTGGGCTGTGCCTTCGTTGCAGGAAGGAATCTCGTACCTAAGCCAGCAGCTGGAATAATTGCTTTTCTTACTTTCATTTCTTTCCCTCCATCCAGTTCTGTCTCTACCCCATAAAAATATTAATAAGCACCTCTCAGGACTGATACGGAATTGCGTCCAGCATCTTTTGTATAGGCCAGCGTACGTGCAAGTCCAGCCTGCAGGTCTATCGTAGGCTCCCAGCCCAAGCGATTACGCGCCTTTGCATTGTCCAAATAACTATGCTCAATATCTCCAGTACGCGGTTCCAAATATATCGGATCATCTACCCCTGTATGTGCTTGCAGTTGTCGATACAACTCGATCACACTCGTAGGCTCACCAGTGCTAATATTGACCGTCATACTTCCTTCGGACGTCAATGCCAGCACATTCGAACGGGCAACATCCTCTACATGTACAAAATCTCGTGTCTGATTGCCATCTCCGTAAATAATCGGGCGCCTGTTATTAAGCATTTGATCGACGAAAATCGATACAACACCGCCCTCACCTTTCGAAATTTGCCGTTCTCCATATACATTGGCATAGCGTAAAATGGAATACTGCAAATCAGGCAGTTGTTCATGGTACATTTTGATATATCTTTCAGGCGTATATTTGGAAATACCGTATGCTGACATAGGTGCTATCGGATGCAGCTCATCAATGGCTAAGTACTGCGGATTTCCATATGCAGCAGCCGAAGAAGAGTAAATAAAGCGGCTAACATGGTATTTTTCGCAGCACTGTAACAAGCGAATCGTACCTACAATATTTACTTCCGCGTCAAATATCGGCTCACGAATCGAGCGCTGCACATCGATCTGAGCAGCCATATGAACGATGGCATCAGGCTGCTCTTGTTCAAATACTTCAGTCAATTGCTCATCCATAATCGACATCTTATATAGCTTCGCTTCATTCGGTACATTCGCTACATTGCCGCTGCTGCCGTCATCAATCACAATTACGTTATGATTCGCCTGCAACAATTGATCAACAACATGCGATCCTATAAACCCAGCTCCACCCGTTACGAGTACGTTCAATGAAATCCCTCCTCCCTACTGCTATTTGCATAAGTAGCCTGTTCATGATGATCCGTTTTGGCTTTACCACGACTAACCCGTTGTTTATGCAACGAATGATAGAAATAAGCATGTGCCTGAACAACATCTTCAGGATCAAAATCCCGCAGCGCCCGAATATGTCCATTCACCCCTAAACGGACACACTCCTCAGGGTGCTTGATAAGCCAAATCATGCGTTCGGCCAGCTCGTGCATATCACCTGGCTCAATTAACAGACCCGTAATTCCATCCGTAACGGAATCCATCATTCCCGTTGTTCTTGTGGCTATCGTTGGTTTACCTGCGACCGCAGCCTCGATCAGCACATTGGCAAACCCTTCACGATACGACGGCAATACTAAACAATCTATCGCTGCATAAAACACACCAAGCTCCCTCTGAAATCCTACATGAATGATGCTGTCATCATGTTCAATCGTTTCTACTGTTTTTTCGGAGATCGGATCCCCTTGCTCCTTTTCTCCAACAAGAAGTAGTACAGCATGAGGAATGACTTTTTTAACGAGATGAAAAGCCTCGACGAGAATATCTACCCCTTTGTCCTTTGTTAATCGACCAATAAAGCCAATTACGGGTGTATCCTGAGAAATACCCAATGACTGGCGCAGTGCTTCTGACTGCTTTTGCCGTTCATCTGTCAAAATAAACGGCTCCGCCTTCACACCTTTACAGCTGCCATTATGGAGCACTTCCACCTTCTCAAGGGCACATATACGATTGCGATGCAAAACGTCCTTCAAACTAGGACTAACCGCGATAACTTTATGCGCACAAGCTGCCGACAGGCGCTCAGTCGTAACCATTAGAGCCCGCTTCCATCCCTTTAACGTTTCAAAACGCAATCCATGGCATGTATAAATCCGAACTGGCACTCGGCATAACCAAGCTGCAATACTAACGAGCAAGCCAGCCTTTGGCGTTCCAGCATTAACGATATCCGGCTTAATGCGCCGAATAAGTCGAATAGCATTCCATAGCGACACGACGTCTTTCGATAATGATATTTCACGCTCTATGGTGAGCTTCATGTGCGTCGCTCCTTCTAGCGCTTGTGAAGAGGGAGCACCGTCACTCATAACAAACACCGCGTATCCCTGCTCCTGCAAGTAACTGAGTTGGCGTTCAAGAAAAGATACTCCGCTCTCAGCAGTAACGGCGAATAGGATGCGATGATTTGCTTTCGCTGTTTTAGAAGCTTTAGCTGGTTGTGGTATTATGGAGTTTTCAGACTGCTGTAGAGCAGGCGATGATGGTTTTTCCTGTGTCGCAACTGCTGATTCGCGTTTATCCGACCTCGACATAGTAGCCTTATCCTCCTTGTACTCAAATTTCAACGTGCTCCTTTTCCAGTCAAAACGACCTTGATCGTCTTGAGAAAAATTTTCGTCTCCATCCGTACAGAAGGATTGGTTATGTAATGCATATCATGTTGAAACTTCTCTTCCGGAGTGAGATCGTACCCACCATTTACTTGTGCCCAACCTGTTAACCCAGGCTTAACGAGCACTCGATTCATAAAGCCGGGTATTTCTTGATTAAACTGCTGCATGAACGCATTTCGTTCGGGGCGAGGCCCGATGAGACTCATTTCGCCTTTTATTACATTGAGTAGTTGCGGAAGCTCATCTACTCTTGTCTTACGAATGAATTGTCCAACCTTAGTAACACGCGCATCATGCGTGGCTGCCCATCGAGGACCGTCCTTCTCTGCATCGATGACCATAGACCTTAATTTAATGAGCTTAAATTCCCTACCTCTATAGCCAACGCGATCCTGCACATAGAAAGCCGGACCTGTGGATTCCATCTTAATGCATACAATGACTGCCACTACGATAGGTGCAGTTAGCAAGAGAAGCATTGTCGCAAGCACAAAGTCAATGATTCGTTTAGCCAGTAGAAATAAGATGGAATCGTTCACTTTGGGCTGAATATATACCGTTTCCGAGCTCTTTTCACTTAACGTGAGTTCTGTTATTTGACCCATAACGAACCTCCCACAGCAAGAACTGGTATCCTAGTGAATGATCAGCCTAAACCTCATCTATACGTGAATCACACGCTCTGCTGTACGCTGCTCTTTATAGGTCAAATACCATTCAGCAAAGCGTTGAATGCCAACTTCAATCGACGTATCCGGATGGAAATCAATATCCTGCTGCAAGCTGGATATGTCCGCATAAGTTTGCGGCACATCACCAGGCTGCATTTCCTTCATCACAAGCTCGGCTTGAACGCCAAGATGCTTCTCCAATACACGAATGAAATCTAGCAATTGAACAGGTTGATGATTGCCAATGTTGTACAGCTTGTATGGAGCTTGTTCCCCATCTCGTTGTGGAGCAAGCGGAAGCAGCCTCATAATTCCTTCTACAATGTCATCAATGTAAGTGAAGTCGCGCATCATATTGCCGAAGTTATAGACATCGATCGGCTTGCCAGAAGTAATGCGTTCTGCAAATGAAAAATAGGCCATATCAGGTCTTCCCCAAGGTCCATACACCGTAAAGAATCGAAGACCCGTTGTCGGCAGATCATACAAATGACTGTAGGAATACGCCATTAACTCATTCGATTTCTTCGTAGCTGCATACAAACTAACAGGGTGATCGACTCGGTCCTCTACGGCGAATGGAATTTTCTTATTCGCCCCATACACAGAGCTAGAAGAGGCGTAGAGCAGATGCCCTACGCCTTGTAAACGGGCAGCCTCCAATATATTGGCTGTCCCAACGATATTCGATTGAATGTAAGCTTGCGGGTTCGTCAAACTGTAGCGAACGCCTGCCTGGGCTGCCAGATGCACAATTACATCCGGCTTTGTCTCCCGCATTAATTCGTGAATTCTGTCACCTTCTTCAATAGATAAGCGATAAAAGCGGAACGGTTCTTGCGGAACTTCTGCTGCTTCCCCTGCTTGCAGCAATACTTTCGATTGTTCCAGCAAACGTTCCAGTCGCTGCTCCTTCAAAGTGACATCGTAATAATCATTCATATTGTCTATGCCGACTACTTGATAGCCAGCTTCCAAACAGCGAGCCGCAACATGAGAGCCTATGAAGCCAGCGGCGCCTGTAATCCAAATGTTCATCCTTTCACCATCCCCGAATTCGATAAAATGGACTGGCGTACCGCTTCTTCTTTGAAAGACTGCCAAAAAGCTGTACGTCTCTTATCCAAAACATCCTTTGTATATTGTTGTGCAGTCGTAAAGTTAGTTGCAGCAGCATTCCGCTTCATGTCACGATTACTTATCATTACTTGCATCTTCTCCGCTAGCCCAGCAGCATCACCAGCTCGGAATATCCATTCCTCCGGCAGCAATTCAGGGATTCCTCCTGCGGTAGAGCCGATAGCCGGCAGCGCGCGGCTCATTGCCTCAATTAATGCGCGAGGAAGTCCTTCTTGGAAGCTCGGCTGCATGTAGAAATCTAACTCGTCTAGCCAACGGAATACTTCTTCACCGCTTGGCACAGGATCACAGAATTCCACGCGATCGGCTACGCCCCAACGTGCAGCGAGCTCGACCCATTTTCCTTTATCCCCTTCACCTAATACCCGAAGCCGAAGCATTTGTCCTTTTAACATGGATAGTGCTTCGATGGCGGTATCAACACCTTTGTTATTCGATGCCAGTGAGCCAACAATCCCTACCGTTTGCCAACCATCTGTTTGTTCATCCACACGCTTCAAACGATGATCCAGCACTTGTTGAGGTACTGGTGGAACCTCAACATTTGAACAGTTGATATGGTATCCCCAGCTTGGATAATGATGCTGTAAAAACGCACGGGTTACATAGAGCGCATAAGGAGCTTGTCGAACCGCATTCTTCGTTCTCCACGTCATAATCGGTGCATAACATTTGCCCTGCCATGAGCCATGATTCATCAGCGCATCCCATGCGTGACCAACAACTTCAACAGCCCACGGCTTGCCAAGCCGCTTAGCGACAGCAATCGCTACTGTCCCAATCTCGCTTGGTAAGCGTGCAATCAATCCATCGGCATCTTTAAGCTGCTCCTCTATGATGCGAGTAACCTCTTTGCGCTTGGTTAACTGCGAGACTGGGTTGCTTATGGAAGGAACACCATGAAAGCTCACGTTAGGACCGCTCGATAGTTTACGGTTCAAGCGTGGTTCATTCTCTCCAACCTCCACCACTCTCGTTACAATGGCCAGTTTCTCACAGACTTCCAAGTAACGAGCCCATACGGTGTAATCAAAATAATTATGATAAAGCTGCTCTGTACCTCTTACTTGTTCAATACGCACATCATAGGCAAAGACGAACTTCATCGCGATACTCCCTTCCTCACTGTACCGTCTTCCTGGGAAATGGCTTCAGTCGGACTAAAGTTATCTGGAAGCGGCGTTTCTTCAATTCCATGCTTTTTCAATACATCGCAGATAAGCGCTTCATACTGTTCAACGACATAAGATAGTGTAAATTTGTTTAAGCGCTGAAACTGAGTATCTATAGAATCCGCATGAGAGACTGCAATTTCACGGCTGGACTCAGGTTCAATGAAGTTGCCAGCATACTGCTGACTCCATACACTCGGTACCTCTTCATGCTGCCGTTGGGCAGTCAATTTCACCAAATGTTTTTCTAGTGCATCTGCCATTCCTTCAACATCCCCACACGGCACCAGTAGAGCAGAATGAATGCCTTCCAACACCTCTTCTGTACCTGTTGCCGTACGTGTAGCGACGATGCTCGTGCCCAAAGCCACCGCTTCGATCAGCGCTGTAGGCAACCCCTCTACATCAGAGCTCTGGACATATATATCAGCTTGACGCAGAATGGGCAGTGGGTTAGATGCATATCCTGGAAGTTCTACCCATGACCTTACATCTCTATCCGCGATAAGCTTTGTTAGACGTTCACGCTCTGCACCTTCACCGATAATAAGCGCTCTAACTTTGTATCCTCGCTGATGAAGCAGATACACGGCCTCGATGAGCAAATCATATCGCTTTTCAGGCGACAATCTTCCGAGCCCTAACAGCACGGGTATTCTCGTTGCCTCTACCTCTTGATTACCATCTGTATTTGCTGCATCTTCAATGATCTCGCTAACGTTTCTTGTTCTAGCTTCCACCAGCCCCTGCTGCAGCCAGTGATGCTCATAGTTTTCATTAGCACGTCTATAGAAACTGTCATTCAACACCGCATTATAGATGACATGGACCAATGACCGAGGAACTTGAAGAATATACTTCAACTCTTCTCCCATCATGTGCGAGCAGCCAACAACCGCATCGGCTCTCTTATAGCACCAACGTCTCATCATGTTTACACCCTTACCTCGATGGCGGCTAATCGAGCTGTGTTCACACAGCACGGTAGCAAACCGCAAACCTGATAAGCGACGCCCTACAACATTAAGCACATTGTTTTCCCACATATGCGAAATGACTACATCAGGACGAACTTGACGCAGCACTCGAATATAAGCTTTCCAAGCACTTCGGAGTCGAGGCGCGTTCATTTCGGATACCTGTACATAAGAAGGAAGGAGGGACATATAGGGTCCCTCCTTCCAATTTACGATAAGATGAAGTTCATATCGCTCGGGATTGAATCCCTGAAGCAGCATACTGACAGCCTTCTCCGCACCTCCGCCAGCCAATGACGTAATTAGCATAGCAACACGCAGTTTTTTGCGAGTCTCCCCAATCATTGCTCTCACCTCAAATTAGCTACTTCCTTTAGCACGAAACGTATTCGCTTTATGACGTTCTGGAATCCTCTTCATAATTTGCTCTAGCACTTTCGGTCTCATAATCGCTGCCAATACCACAATAAATATGACGAATACAAAAGCATAGGCTATATCCATCACGACAACGTTCATAGGACTTCGCTGGAACATGATCGCTAACGGCAAGCAAATATATTTGAGCATCGAAGTGCGAGATATCCACACTAACAGCACACCTACTACAAAAAATTGCACCACTATTCCCATGTGTCCCCCAACCATCCATGCTTGTGCAATCGGGGAGAACCCTCTTCCTCCGCCTTCATTAAAGATGTACGGATAAAAATACCACACATACCAATCACCCAACGTTCTTGGTTTCCCATGCCCGAATACAGATTGATAGACGACAGAAGGTAGCATATACGCCACTGATGTTAAGTAAGAAGGGTCTGCTTCTGGATAATGGTCAACACTAGTAATATCTAATGTGACAAGAAAGCCCGCTCCTGTCTCCCCAGTAGAAAATGCCCATCGCTCAGGAGGAAAAGAAGATAACGGAACATCTTCAATAAGACTGAGCCTTGCATTATTGAACAGCGACGAAATAAATACCATCATAATTAGAATAAGGACGACATGTTGGAATCGACTTATACGGATGTAACCACGATCGATAAAGAGCGCCAAACTTGGCAGCAACGCGATGACAACGTAGAGACGACTTCCTATCAAGAAAAAGAAAAAGAACGTTAGCAGCAGTACAATAAAACCAAACAGTTTCAGTTGAGCGCGCGTGCGCACAGACATCGCCAATAACAACAAGGAGCTCGTTATAATAGATTTCCATGGCAGTGATATTCCCTCAACAGTGCTAATAGCTTTAAATCGTTCAATTCGATTAGCTGCTCCTAAAGAGGCGAATCCACCTAAACGTGTTTGATCATAGGCCATAATCGCAATTCCAATTAGTAACACAATTAGCGCAGGCCAGAACAGCAGCGGCCTGAAGAGACGATTTTCTGCTTCTTTCTGCTCGATATGTTCGGGCGTCCACAGCGATTTACTAAATTTGGGGCGCCCTTTTTTCAAGCGAATGACCGATGCTACCGTTATACCGATCAACATGCAAATATTCGCCAATACATATAACTGTATAACGTTGACCAGTTCTTCTTCCGTTCGTTCATGAAGCGAACCAATAATATGATCCAACGGATACGTAATGCTGTAAAGGGTGAAGAACAGTAAAAATAACGTAATCAAATTGTTGAACATGGAGCGGATTTGATTGCGTTTGCCATACCATATACTGAACGATAAATTCATACCCACAAGCAGCACGATATAAAATAATAATGGCTGTTTGTCCAGCCACTCATACATTCCATATATGATAGCCAGCATAACTAGGCCTGATAGGACTGTTACTATTGCTAGTTTGTATGTACGTCCCATTTGTCACCCACCTGTCTTTTCAGAAAGAAGTACGTTAGTTTTCAATTTTTGACGCATCAGGACTTTCATACAGTTACGCCAAGCAACACCCGCCAAAGCAACAGATAGCGAATTGGAGACCAGCAGTACGTAACCAGTACTTTGCATAGGCATATCCATAACGGTTACCGTATATTGCAGCACGATAGTGATAAGCACGGTACATAAATGAATAACAAGTTGTGCCCGAAACACTCTTGCAGCTGTCAAAGCAAATCCAAGCAAGGAACCGATGCAGCTAAACGCGGTTGAAATCGTTAGGATCAGGAACAAGTCACTATACTGTGCATAATCAGCTCCATACAAAATCGTTAACAGCCAAGAGCCCAGCAACCAGCTTCCTAGAGTCATCCCTACTCCAATCGCGCAAATCATATAAGCTGCCTTTCGCAGGACGGAACGAAGCGCTGGGCGATCAGCTGCTGACCATGCTCTTGCAAGATGCGGGCTAATGCTCTGACCGAGGGCTGAAACGACAGTAGTAGCCGCTACCATCACATACATGAGAGCTGAGAAATAGCCAAGTGCAGCCTCGCCATAAGCATCAGAGATGAAGTAGCGAGGTACGTTCGCTTGCAGAGATACAAGCATCATCACGACTCCCATCGGCCAACATTGCTGCAATAGTTTCAGCCCTGCCCGTCTGCTTCCGCTCCATGTAAAACCTTCGAGCCGCCTTGCTCTCGGTATATCAAAGGCAATCAGTATGCATCCCCATGTTAGAGCGTACACAGTCAAAGCTGCGAGCAAACTTTGTGTGTATAGATAAGCTCCACTGAATAAAGACAAAGACAGCAACCCACGCAGGATGAGAGATTGTGCACTCCAATCCATACGATGATGCTGCTGCCACCATCCATACAATAATTCACTAATGGATTCGAACCATTTCGATATCCCGATTAACACAATAGCCATACATATTTCCCAGCTTGAAATATACATCGCTGCACATCCGAGTGTAGCGATTAATGCTAAAAAAGAACTTATGATGCGAAGCTGAACATACACGCCAGTAGCGTACAATTGTTCTGTATCGGTAGCCAATATTCCGCGCAGCTGCATATTTGTAAATAAAAAAATAGGTGCGCTAATCGCCAAAGCTAACGAAAACACACCGACATCTTCTACAGATCCACGCTGTGCCAGCACGATCAACAACGCCCACTGACAAGCGGCATACAATACATTGCCTGTAAGCGTCCACGAGAACAGATGCCACAAGGAAGTCCGTCGTGTGTGCGCATTATGATTGGCCCCTGCCATGCGCTTGCCCCGTCTACTTAGAAGACTTCCCATCCATCTCTCTCCTTTTCGTTATACCAAAGACAACTTCTGCTCTCTCCAATCGACAACCGCTTTTTTCTCATCTGGTTCTTCCATACACGTAGTCGCTGCAACCTGATTCGTAAATCCATCTTCGTTAGGCAGCATATAAGTCGGGATTAGCCGCTGCAGCGCTTCACGTATAGGTGGATTTTCTTCATTGAGGATTTCTTTTATAGCAATGACTTCCTCTTCAAGTACCTGCTGCGGTACAATTGGTGGCCGTCCCACAAAAATACGTGAATGTTTCGTTACGTTCAATCCTTCTTCTACAGTGAGCATTTCCTCAAATAACTTCTCACCAGGCCGTATCCCTGTAAATACAATTGGAATATCAACCTCAGGCTCATAGCCAGACAAGCGGATAACCGCTCTAGCCAGATCCACGATCTTAACTGGCTCGCCCATGTCAAGCACGAACACTTCTCCGCCTTCTGCATAAGCGCCAGCTTGCATAACAAGCTGAACAGCTTCCGGTATCGTCATAAAATAACGGATCATATCAGGATGTGTAACGGTGACAGGCCCTCCACTTTGAATCTGTTCTTTGAACAAAGGAATCACACTGCCGCGGCTGCCCAACACATTGCCAAATCGAACGGCTGCGAACACCGTCGAGCTTTGTTTGCTTAAGCTTTGAATATACATTTCAGCTGCGCGCTTCGTCGCTCCCATGACACTTGTCGGATTAACCGCCTTATCGGAAGAAATAAATACAAAACGATCTGCACCGTAGCGATGCGCTGCCAAAGCAACATGAATCGTTCCAAATAAATTGTTCTTCACTGCTTCCGTTGGATTGCGCTCCATTAACGGAACGTGCTTATGAGCGGCTGCATGGAATACGACCTGCGGCTCATAGGTAGCAAATATACGATCAATGCGAGCTGCATCTTTCACATCAGCGATTATCGTTTCTAACTTCAATCTTGGATACTTGGAGCGCAATTCACGCTCGATGACATAAATACTGTTCTCCCCTTGTCCCAGCAGCAGTAATGCATGTGGCTCGAAATGAGCAATTTGCCGACAAAGCTCTGAACCTATCGAACCTCCTGCTCCGGTAACAAGCACCGTCTTCTCATGCAAATACGTAGAAATATGGCCCATATCAAGACGGATTTGTTCTCTACCGAGAAGTACTTCAATGTCGACATCACTAATCTTGTTAATCGTTACTTTTCCTTGAATCAGATCATTCAACAGCGGAATCATCCTCACTCTAGCTTTCGTTTCGATACAAATATCGACGATAGGCTTCAACTGCGACATGGAGAGTGATGGGATGGCAATGACAATTACTTCAACGTTATATTCCTTCACAAGTTGAGGAATATCCCGCAGCATCCCCGCAACAAGAACCCCATGAATTTCACAATGAAGCTTAGAGATGTCATCATCAACGATACATATTGGCTCCATCGGCTCCAAGAAAGTAGATTTCTGTTTAAGCATCTCTCTCGTTATAAGACTGCCACAGCTGCCAGCCCCAACAACGAGTGTCCTCGTCCGTTCGGATTTCATTTTTGAGTGTTCGCGACCTGAACGCACTTGGATCAGACGTCGGATAAATCGGATCGCACCGATTCCAATCAGCATCGTTTCCAACAACGTCAAAATAATGCCAACCGACATATTTCCACCCAAACACAGCCATGTAACACAAAAGGCGATCAATACACTTGTACAGAGTGCCTTAACAATGGAATATAGTTCTCCTACACTTGCGTACTGCCATACTCGATGATAGAGCTTACATATGTATAAGCTTGCTAGTGAGAAGACGACTGTTAATCCACCAAACAGCATTCCGTGCGGCATAAACTGTTCTTTCCACCCGCTCCCATATTGCAAATAAAAAGCGAGCACAATACTACTGCTGACGACAGCTGCATCCAGACTCATCAGAACGAATAACCGCTTGGCTTTGTTCATGCTATGAATCGTCCCTTCTTCCCTTTTGACCTATTAAAAGATACAGCTATGTCGTTTATGCCACAACATGACATGGTCGTAAACGACACAACTCTCTCTTTTACAAGAGACATAGGGCATTTAACCCTTCCTCACATCGCACCACCGACGATAAACGTCTAAGGCGAAAATTCGCCCACAGTACGACCGAGTACCTCCAATGATATAGGTGTAGGAGATATTACCTTGCCTGCGAAAATAATCACAAACGACATTAGCCAGTTACTTGCTTGCTGCAGACATCTTTAACCCTTGCTGGGACCGAGCCCCTTTTTTCATCCATTTCTTATCCATATGTTCCTCACTTGCATTCAGCACCGTGCCAAGTATATGAGCATGAACGCGTTCCAATTGGGATTGAGCCTGTTGCAACGCCTTCCATTTTGTTTTGCCTGGTTGAACAACGAGCAGAACACCATCCGAACGAACCGCAATTTGCTTTGCTTCGTTTACAAGCAGCACTGGCGGTGCATCGAACAAAACAATGTCATAGGCTTCGCGGGCTTGTTCAATGAATTGATCGAACTCGGATGAGGCAAAGATTCTACCTGGATCGTCCAGGAGATCTCCCGCACTGATGAGGTCTAAGTTGTGAATCGATGTTTCTTTGGCAAATTGTGACGGGGGGGTTGAAGTCTGTAATAGTTGTAACAATCCTTTTGAACCATCTATGCCAAATACTTCATGCAGACGGGGTCTTCGCAGGTCTCCATCTACAAGCAGCACCTTTTTACCTTCTGAGGCAAAGGCTACAGCTAGATTCGATACCGTTGTCGTCTTCCCCTCACTCAAACGTGAGGATGTAACCGTAATAACGCGCGGCGCATACATTTCTTCACCTCGCTGAACGAACTGCAATTGTGTACACAATGAACGATAAGATTCAGCTATTGGAGAAAAGGGCTGCCGCTCCATAATTCGCGCGTATTTATCACTGAGTCGTAACATAAGCGTCCCCTCCTGACGTTGTCGATCTTTGTTTAGACGCTCTATCATGCTTGCTGCGGACATGCTTCCTATTCATCTTAGGAATAACCGCCAACGTCGTAAGACCCGTTGCCAATTCAATATCTTCTTCGGTATACACACTGTCGTCGAAGAAAGAGATAACAAGTGCCAAGCTAATTCCTGCAACAAAAGCAGCGATAGCAGCGATAATGACATTCATAAGCCGATTGGGCTTAATCGGGCTTGCATCCGCATTTTTATCAGCTGAGGTTAATAATGTGACATTGTCTACGTGCATGAGGCTTGGTATTTTTGCAATAAACAAAAGCGTTACTTCGTTTGCAATCCGTGCTGCCATCTGGTAGGACTCATTCTCTACGGAGATCGTTACCACTTGTGTATCATTTGTTGAAGACACCTTAACCATCGAGAGCAGTTGAGTAGTTGTGTACGGGATGTCAGCATTTTTTCGCAGTACCTCTTTTAAAATCCAATCCGTACGAATTAACTCTTTATAGGTCTGTATTAGCTTAATATTCGCATTTAGCTCGTTAATGTTGATCGTTCCTTGCCCCTCTTCAAATTGCGTCTTATTGACAATAAATTTGGTCGATGCTTGATAAACAGGCTTTAACACCAAATAGCTGTAATAAGATGAAGCAATTATGCCGATAACTACAAAGAAAGCTATTATCCCCTTTCGCTTCCATATCGTCTGCAGCATATGTTTAAGATCGAGTTCCATCTGTTGACTTATCCTCCTTATGATTAATGAATACTGTTCCTAAGCTTTTTAGAAACTTACTCCTTACATCAATAGTCTAACTTTCAACAATTCGATAACATGTTTGTATAATCGACTTATTTTACTGAAACACAGTCCTATAATAAGCAGTCTATAAATGGATTCGAAGCTCCCCCTTACTTCGTGACCCTGTAGAAACAAGCGGAATGCTGCGCATTTTTACAAGGAATCAAACCTATTGATGTCGAATAAATGATTTAGCTAGAATTAATGATGGTCACAATGACATTCCACTTCGAAAAATGGTATAATATGTACTGGGACATCTATATTTTCCATATACCTTCACTTGTCGTTCGCAGTACTTGATCGCTTACCCTTTGATACATCTCATGAATGCCTTTTTGTGTTGGCATCATACGAACCAACTCATCATTAAGCAAACGCAATAAGCGCGAACGTTCTTCAGACATAATCTGAAGACGAATCCCGTAACGGAATAGATGTTGATCAGGATCACACCATACTACACGGCCAAACAGTATGATTTCCTGTTCATGTAAACGGAAGTTGAAGCGAAGAACATAATCACGTTCATGCTGGAGCGGCAGATCTAGATGTGAAAACATATACAGTCCATAAGGACTTACAGAGGTGACTATAACAGGACATGTAAGAGAAGAATTCACCGGTTTCTGGTTGACAAGTTCTACGCCCATGGATGCTAATACGGGACGCTTCAAAGTAAGTCTTAGGCTTAAATGATGAGGAAACCCACTTATCGACATGGTTGTATCCCCTTTACTAAGCAAAAAATAATCATAGAACCGATGATGAGTGAAGGTGAGCGCATATAACGATACATTTTGTAGATTTATATTGGGATTAGAAGGTTGATTTTGATACGATTTGTAACTTTTCACCTCTTTACTTTACGATACATAATGTAGCATGTCAATCCTTTTTAAGTTCTATTTTTTAATTCATGCCTACAGTGATACATTTCGTCACGTAACAATAAAAAGGTGTACAGTTACCCGTCACAGAGGAGGATACAAGATGACAACAGGGAGTCGAATATCACAGTTAAGAGAGTCAAAAGGTTGGACTCAAGAGGAACTTTCCCACAAGTTAGGTATTACGAGAGCAGCATTGTCTCATTATGAGAAAAACCGACGTAAACCGGACTTTGAGGCACTAACACAATTAGCGGATTTATTCGAGGTATCGATTGATTATCTCGTTGGCCGTACTTCACTTCCTCAAATGGAACTTTCACCTGAAGTACATGCTTTTGCTGAGCAGTTGGAGTTGGCTGAAGAGGAAATACTGCAACGATTCAAATTAACGGTAGATGGGGATGAATTAACCGAAGAAGAAGCTAGACGTTTCATCGCCTTCGTACGAGCTGAGCGTTTAATGCGCGGCACCCTATCCTAAAATGTTTCTAAACACGGAACAAGCGTGCAGACGTTGTACATTCGTACGGTCCACACGCTTGTTTCTATGTTTTAGGATGAGATTCCTGTATGTTCTTTTTATTATATTCGTCCCATCGTTCTAAAGGTATATCCAGTTGGTTGAGGATTTCTTTAATATCTACTGTGATCGTTAGCGGATTATCCTCGGTTTGTTCTACTATCGTGTGCTGGGTCTTACCAGTTACATCGTGTCCTACCTTCATTCTCCAAACCTCGTTTCTCTCAGAATCCCGCAACTTATGGTATCTCTCTATTAAAGTATCCAGTTACGATAACCCTATTATATCCATATAGAAACGCTTAAACTGTCGGACAATGGAGGAGCGAACACGAAATATCCCTTCTATTTTTGTCGAATCCTATGAAAAATGAGTAATTACCTGTCACACGTGATAGAACTCGGCTCCTGAACTTGTCGTCCGCGCTGTATCCACGCATGCACCATATAGCTGCTTAATGACAAGCCTGCAACAATAATGGATACAATGACGACCATATTCAATCCGCCTGCATCATAAGCAATTCCTAAAGCTAGCGGCCCAATCATACGTCCTAAGGAGCTAATCCCTCCTACTAAGCCTAAGTAAAATGGAGCTTCTCTACCTGCCACTTTACTAAGAAAGGCTGGAACAGCAGGCGATACTAACATTTCACCCAACGTAGCCACAATCATAGCAAATATAAATCCGGTATAGCTCGGCCATATCCAAACCATCATATAAGCTGTACCGTACAAGGCTGCACTCCAAGTTAATTGAGAAGTAGCTTCAACAGCCCAATTTCGCTTCAACCAACTAAGTAGTGGTTGTCCAGCAAAAATGAAGATGCCATTAATGGTCCACAGCCAGCTGTACATCTTCATCTCCATTCCTTGGTCAGTCAAATGTGGAGCAACACCCGAACCCCATAGAGAATTGGCAAGCCATATGAACATGGAGCCGCAGCCGATGAACAAATAAATATGGATAGAGCGAAGCTTAGTCGCTAATGAAAGATGGGGCAACACCCCTTTTTCTCTATCGGCTGGCAAAGTCATGCTTCCTGCTTCAGACCTATCTGACTTCGACCTGATACTCGAAGTTGTTACCACTCGTCTAGAAGTAACTTCATTACTCATGTAAAAGTGGAAAAATACCGCGAAAGCCGCAGAAGCTGTCGCATTCATTAAGAATGTCAAATTAAAAGAAATATCAGCAAGTACACCGCTCACCGCTGTTCCCAAGGCTACACCAATATTGTTTGCTACATAAAAAGAATTGAACAGTTCATCTCTTCGTTCAGGCCAACGAAATCCAATAAACGACTGCATCGCGGGCATTGAAATGTTGGAGGCAAAGCCAATTGCAAACATCGTAATGACATACCCCCACCAGCTTGAATAAGCTGTCACTACAAGAGAAGCTTGGAGTATGGCCGATGCCCCTAGTGCCCCTATCAGAAGATTACGAACTCCCCATCTATAATAGAAGGAACCACCGGCAACTTGCCCAATCATTCCCCCTAAAAACTGCATCGTAATAACAAAGCCTGCTTCTGCCAAACTCCGTCCCAACTGTTGATGTACAAATATCGTCGTTAACGGCCACATCAGAGCCGAACCTGCCGAATGAATCATACTGGCCCAAATAAATACGTTCATCTCACGGGTATTTTTACTGAATATAGACCATGGTGATTCCATCTAGATGTCACTCCTGTCTTTGTCGTCATCCTATGTTATGTAAGCAAAAAAAATAACCTTAATCCTATCTACCATTATACATGGTAGATGATGGATTAAGGTTATACAAGCTTAATCGTTATAACACTAAATTCATAAGCTATTGACTAGTTGCCGCCAACACGGGACAACTCACGCATATTCGCTTCGAATGCCGCCAACAAAGCCGCTTCCCCCACTAAGCCCTTCGCTTCGACTTTTTCAATTTGCTCCAACATACGCTTATAGTCTTTCGGAATAATACGTACGAACTTAGGCAATAACTCCTGCCACTGAGCCAGTACTCTACTACCAATCGAGCTGCCTGTGTAATTCACGTGCTTCTCGATCATGTTGCGTAATTGCTCTATCTCACTTTCATTCTCTACGCGCTCCAAAAGTACCATTTCCAAGTTACAGTTATGCACGAATGTGTTGTTCATATCAAGTACGTAAGCGATACCCCCAGACATACCCGCGGCAAAGTTTCTACCCGTAAAACCAAGTACAACTACGCGTCCACCAGTCATATACTCACAGCCATGATCGCCTACACCTTCTACAACGACATTTACCCCGGAGTTACGAACAGCAAATCGCTCCCCGGCTATACCATTAATGTAAGCTTCGCCGCTAGTTGCTCCATAGAACGCGGTATTGCCGATAATGATATTTTCTTCTGCTGCAAATGTTGCGCGCGGTGACGGCTTCACAACTAACTTACCACCTGACAACCCTTTGCCGACATAGTCATTGCTGTCGCCTTCTACTGTCAACGTCATTCCCTTCGGCACGAATGCACCGAAGCTTTGACCCGCTGAACCTGTAAATGTGAAGGAGATTGTATCCTCTGGCAAGCCTTGCGCGCCATACTTACGAGTTACTTCGCTGCCTAGAATTGTACCTGTTGCACGATTCACATTCGTAATTGGGAATGTGCCTGTTACAGGCTGTGCCTGCTCCAAAGCTGCTTGAGCCGTAGGCACTAGCTGCAGCATATCCAGTGTCTCCTCAAGACCATGGTTCTGTTCGCGAACTTTCGTGCGAGCTGAACCTGCTGGAAGTTCTGGCTGATACAACACAGTAGATAAATCAATATGCTTCGCTTTCCAGTGATCACTTACTTCTTTTACATTCAAGCACTCTGTACGTCCGATCATATCATCCAACGTGCGGAATCCTAGCTCTGCCATTAATTCACGCAGCTCTTGAGCAACGAATTTCATGAAGTTTACAACATGATCAGGATCGCCTTTGAAGTTTTTACGAAGCTCAGGATTCTGAGTCGCTACGCCGACTGGACAAGTGTCCAACTGACATACACGCATCATAATACAACCAACTACAACGAGCGGCGCTGTAGAGAAGCCGTATTCTTCAGCTCCAAGCAATGCTGCGATCGCGAGATCACGGCCTGTCATCATCTTGCCATCTGTCTCAAGGCGAATACGGTCACGCAAGTTATTAAGAATAAGCGTCTGATGTGTCTCTGCCAATCCAAGCTCCCACGGGAGACCTGCATGACGGATTGAACCTTGAGGGGACGCCCCTGTTCCACCGTCATAGCCGCTGACGAGAATAATGTCTGCACGGCCTTTCGCTACACCAGCAGCAATCGTGCCGACACCAACTTCAGACACAAGCTTCACGTTAATATTTGCGCGTGGATTCGCATTCTTCAAGTCATAAATAAGTTCCGCCAAATCTTCAATCGAATAAATATCATGATGCGGTGGCGGTGAGATAAGACCTACACCCGGTGTCGAACCGCGAACTTCTGCTACCCAAGGGTATACTTTACGTCCTGGCAGCTGTCCACCTTCGCCTGGTTTTGCGCCTTGCGCCATCTTAATCTGAATTTCTTCCGCGTTTACTAAATAATTAGAAGTGACACCGAAACGTCCAGACGCTACCTGCTTAATCGAGCTGCGGCGCCAGTCACCATTAGGATCCTTCACAAAGCGTGCTGGGTCTTCTCCACCTTCACCGGAATTCGACTTCCCGCCGATGCGATTCATCGCTATCGCCAGCGTCTCATGCGCTTCCTTCGAGATGGAACCGAACGACATCGCTCCTGTTTTGAACCGTTTGAAGATGGATTCTAACGATTCCACTTCCTCTATAGGAACTGCTGCTCCGATTGGCTTAAGCTCAAATAAAGAACGCAAAGTACCATTTTGGCCGTACTCTTTCTGTACGAAACCAGCATACTTTTTGTACAATTTGTAGTCGCCTTTGCGGCATGCTTCTTGCAGTGTGTGTATCGTTTGCGGATTGAACAGGTGTTCTTCCCCGTTCTTGCGCCATTGATAATCACCGCCGGAATCCAATTCTGTATCGCGTCCCTCTTGAACAGCGTAAGCACGATTGTGATGTGCAAGCGTTTCTTGCGTGACTTCTTCGAGACCAATGCCACCGATACGAGAAGGTGTCCATCTGAAATATTTATCAATAAAGGACTGTTCCAAGCCGAGCGCCTCAAATATTTGAGCTCCACGGTACGACTGCACCGTAGAAATACCCATCTTAGATAAAATTTTGACAACGCCTTTCGTTGCTGCCTTAATATAGTTCTTCACTGCTTTATCATGCGATACATTGCGGATCAAGCCTTGGCGAATCATGTCATCTAATGTCTCGAATGCCAAATATGGATTGACCGCACTGACGCCGTAGCCGAGCAACAATGCGTAATGATGAACCTCACGCGGCTCCCCAGATTCAAGCAGCAAACCAACTTTTGTACGCGTACCTTGTTCAATTAAGTGGTGATGCAAGCAAGAGACCGCCAACAAAGCTGGAATCGCTGCATTCTCCGCATCAATGCCTCGGTCAGATAAAATAATAATGTTGTGTCCTTTGCTTATAACGCGATCTGCCGCTTCACACATGGTCTGCAAAGCCGCACTCAAACCATTTGCCCCTTCATTTGCTGGGAACAAAATCGGGATCGTAATAGACTTGAACCCTGGTCGTCTAATATGACGCAGCTTCGCAAAGTCCTCATTGGATAGAACTGGCGTAGCCAATCTAACATGGCGACAGCTCTCTGGCTCCGGATGCAGCAAATTGCGCTCAGGTCCGATCGTCGTTCCTGTAGCAGTAACAATCTCCTCGCGGATCGCATCGATAGGCGGATTCGTCACCTGCGCGAACAACTGCTTGAAATAGTTGTATAGACGCTGAGGACGCTCAGAAAGTACAGCAAGCGGAGCGTCATAACCCATCGATCCAATTGGTTCAACACCGCTTGATGCCATCGGCTCAAGCACTTTGCGCAATTCTTCAAAGGTGTAGCCAAACGCCTGTTGGCGTTGTTGAACATTCTCATGCTTCGGCTCTGGCACTTCAGGTGCCTCTGGCAAACCATCAAGACCAATCAAGTGCTCATCAAGCCAATCTTGATATGGGTTTTCGTTAGCAATTTGCTGTTTAACTTCCTCATCCGAGATAATTCTACCTTGCTCCGTATCGACGAGCAAAATACGACCTGGGCGAAGACGGTCTTTATATAAAATCTGTTCAGGTGCAATATCCAAAACACCTGCTTCAGAACTAAGAATGATCAAGTCATCCTTTGTCACGTAATAACGGGATGGGCGAAGACCATTACGGTCCAAAATAGCACCGATCTGTACGCCATCTGTGAACGCCATTGCAGCTGGGCCATCCCATGGCTCCATCATACAGCTATGGTATTCATAGAACGCGCGTTTAGCAGCATCCATGCTCTCGTGATTGGACCATGGCTCAGGCACCATCATCATTGCCACATGAGGCAACGAACGTCCAGACAAATAGAGGAATTCAAACGTGTTATCGAACATCGCTGTATCTGAACCGTCTGGATTGATGACAGGTTTGATCTTCTCTAGCTCAGCACCAAATACTTCCGATTGACAGAGCGTTTGACGAGCGTTCATCCAGTTCACATTTCCGCGCAGCGTGTTGATCTCTCCATTATGAATCATAAAACGGTAAGGGTGGGCACGTTCCCAGCTCGGGAACGTATTTGTACTAAAGCGCGAATGCACAAGGGCAATGGCAGTCTCTAAAGAAGGATTTTGCAGATCCAAGTAGAAATGACCTACCTGCTCCGTTGTGAGCATTCCCTTATACACGATCTTGCGGCAAGACATGCTCGGAATATAGAACGTATCTGCGCCTTCTTCATTCGTATAACGGATTGCTTGCTCTGCACGCTTGCGAATGAGATATAGCTTGCGTTCGAATGCCAGATCGCTCTGAATGTCTTCACTACGACCGATGAACAGTTGACGAACGTAAGGTTTTACTGATTTAGCAGACTGACCTAATGTTTCATCGTTTGTTGGCACGGTGCGGAAACCTAAGAAGGTTTGACCTTCGTCTTCTACAATACGACGAAGCTCCGCCTCGTGACGCTCCCGGATGCGGACGTCTTGGGACATAAACAACATTCCAACACCGTAGCGTCCCGCTTCCGGCAATTCCACGCCTTGCTCTTGCATCTGTTGTGCAAAGAAACGATGCGGCAGCTGCAGCATGATGCCTGCCCCATCCCCCGTATTAGGTTCGCTTCCTTGACCGCCACGATGCTCCATACTAACCAAGACAGTTAGCGCTTGGCGAACGATGTCATGGGACTTCTGCCCTTTGATATGAGCGACAAATCCCATACCACATGCATCTTTCTCGTACTGTGGATCGTATAGACCTTGCTTCTGAGGTAAGCCGTATGCTTTCATAGGATGCAACCTTTCTATATGTTAATATAATAATTAGTGCATGTATTTATAATTATTCATTTTAAGTATTGTATCATTTTATCACCGCCCCAAATTGAAGGCAATTCAAACTTTTTATGCTCTTGATAATTTTTGTTTTACACAAAATATGATTTTCAACGTCTATTACTTGCAGTACAGCCTCAATTACATATTAAAAATGAAGGTTTGCGGTTATAAACTCAGCCAAATCAGAAGCTTAATCTGCTCATTTTCGTCATACGGTTTACGCTCGGCGTGGAGCTGACATGCATAAACCGGACAAGTTTTGTGTATTTTTATACAAACTATTGTATAACAAACACAAATCATCTTCGAAAGTCCCCGTCTGCGAAATGACTATATACAAATCGCAGCCCCTATAACATAGGGGCTGCGACAGAATGTACATAACCTTTTTATGCTGTTGATGATTGTTCAGCAAGGCACACTATTTGACCGAAACTCGCATCGAGACAGATTTGCCATCGAATGTAAATTTGATCGATGCGCTGCCTTTAGTCACTGCTGTTACTTTTCCACGTTCTACTTTCACTTTTGAGCTTGAAGGCACATACTTCACTTGTGAAGTGACATCGACCACTTCACCCGTATCGTAAATCGCATTTACCTTCCAGTCAGCCGTTTGACCAACTGTCATCTTAAGTGAAGAAGAAGCATTCGTCTCCAATTTCAAGAGACGCGGCTTAACATGAACAGGAATGACGAGCTGATTACCTTGATATTCACCAATAATCTTTGTGCTTCCGAGCGCGAGACCTTTCACACTCGAGCCACGCAAACTCGCAATGTTTTCATTTTCCACTTTCCAGTCGATACGGCTTGTCAGCGTAGCCTTCTTGCCATCTCGATACACACCCGTAACTTTGAAGCTCTTGGACTTGTTGATATTCACATAGACAGGATTCGGCTCGATAACGAAGCGAACGACTTCCTGCTCGATTGTGATCTTGATGCTAATCTTTACGTTTGAGTAAGTACCGTTCAGTGTTACTCTGCTCGGCACAAGCCCTTTCATCTTGCCATCACGGATCAGCAAGTTCGTGTTGCTTGCTTCCCATTTTATATCTTGGGTTACATCAAGCTCTTCACCATTTGTGAATATAACGGTTGTCTTAGGCAATGCAACCTCACGGCCTGTCACGATGGACATAACCGTTTGGTCTGTACTCAGCATCAACGCCTTGCGCAATACTTTCACGTCTGTGCTCAATGCAAGACCGTTCGACGTCACCAATAGTTGAGCATCCCCGCTGCTTAAAGCTTTCATTTTGTCCTCTTCTACTTCAAGTACAGCTGGATTGCTGGACGTATACGTAACCACATTGCTCAAGTCTACTTTGTCACCGCTAAACGTAATACCTTGAACTTTCGGAAGAGGCTTCGCATCTTCCACGTACAGTTCCTGTTTGAACGGCTCCTTCGCATCTTCCTTTGCATCTGTCCATTCGAGCTTCTCGATTTTCGGGTATACTGTCACATTAATCGATTTGGATAAACCTTTATAACTAGCTGTGATTTTAGCCGTTCCTGCTGCTTTCGCTTGAACAATGCCATGTTCAACCGTAACAGCCATTACGTTGTCTGAACGCCATTCAGCTAGTGCAGTTACTTCTTCTGCTACCCCTTGATCATTCAAAGCAAATGTCTTCAAGTTAATCGTCTTTGTGTCTCCCAGCATAACATGCTGGTCCTCATCCGGCGTAATGCGCATTGCCTGGTGAGAAGGACGTACAACAGCCGTTACGCTCTTCGAGCGGCCAAGGTAAGTAACCGTTACCGTAGCTGTACCAACATTGATCGGCTTCACTTTGCCGTCTTTTACTTGAACGATATTGGAATCACTTGTCGTCCAAGTTGCTTTCAATGTTACATCTTCTGTTGCGCTGCCCTTCTTCTCAGTTGTCGCAGTAAGGGCGTATTCTGCACCACCATATTGGAATTCAATTAGCTTGTTCGGAGACAGCTTCAACTCATCGTAAGCATACTCTACTTTGACTTCAATCGTTTTGGTGAGCCCTTTATGTTTCACTGTAATCTTCGTTGTACCTGCAGACTTAATGTCAAGAACGCCTTTATCCACGTCCACGATATTCGAATCAGCAGTGGACCATGCTGCTTCTGCTGTTACGTCATTTTCTGTACTGGACGATTTATCGGAGGCAAATACTTTCCACTTTGGCTTCGCACCAAGCATAGTAGTGAAAGATGCTTCCACCTCTTGTCCACTATCCGCATTGCGAACGACAAGTTGTTCGAACATATACTCAGACACTACCGTCTTTTTCAACGTAAAGCTTTGATACTTAACTGTAATTTCAGATGTACCTTTGCCGACACCACTTACCCAGCCATTCTCTACCTTTACGGCAGACGGATTGGAAGAAGTCCATGTCGCTGCTCCCGTAACATCCCTCAAACTCGTTTCTCCCTTAATAGATGCCAACACTTTCATCTGCACAGATGATCCATCTACAATGACATGTACAGGAGATACCGTTGATTCAAATTGAAGTCCCGTTACCGTTTCTGCAGTCGATGTCTTCGTTGTAGTTGATGCACTAGCAACGGATTGCCACGGAGATATACCTATCATTAATGTAACAACAAGAAAACTTGCCAGCCATGTTGTCATTTTGCGCCCGAAAGAGCGTTTGCGTACCGCTAAATTGCTCAAGCTATATTCCCCTTTCCCTACTTCATACCAAAGTATGTCGCAAAGTCATGTATATATTGATATATCGGCAGTTGGAAAGGTTTTTTTTATGATAATCCAAATGTACGCTTCATTAATATGAAAATTAAGACTTTATAACTAGTTCCTCTATAAATTTACAACCAAATTATCTGCTCTTATTTTCCAAAAAACATCCCCATTGGACTACGTACTGACCGTTGTGGCGCCAACTTATTACCAATATACTGCAATCCTATACAAAGCAGCATCGTAAGTACAGTTGTCACGAGTACCATCCCGTATGATCCATACCATACCGAACTACTAAGCTCTAAGCTTTCCAGTACAAGCACATGGGCAAGGAATATAAAAAAGGCGTACTGCCCAAGGTTCATAACACCCTTCATCCAACGCGCCTCCGCGAATACAAGCGCACATTTCCAGACAAGCAAAATGGTACAGCATACATAAATAAACACCGTAACACGGTAGAAATGAATCGAATTGCCAAGGTCTGATGAAATGCTAAACGACAAGTGAACATCTGCGAGCTGAAGAACAAGGGAAGCAAGATACAAACTTGCACAAAAGGCAAGTGATTTGTTCTTCACGTACTGCAAACATTTTTCAAAATGCAGGCCAACTGCTAACCCAAATACGAAATAGCCCATCATGCCAAATAACGTAGGGGCAATTAAAATTTCCCAAGCTTTCCCGAGCGATGCAGGTATGTACTCAAATGAAGAAAGGAATAGAAGTTGATACGCAGCCGTGTACAGAAGTTGAATGCTGCTGATGATGAGAAGAAAGCCTCCGACGTTCCATTTTAGACCTTTGAGCCAGAGAGGCAGAAGAATGATACATTGCAATAAAAGAGGGATAAAGTACAATTGATGAAAATATCCTTTGCCGAGCACAAGGGCAACGACAAGATGCTGCAGCCCCCATGGGTTGATCATAAACCAAGTGAACAATAGGCCAATTACTGTCCAAAGCAAGTATGGCAACAGTAAATCGCTTCCTCGCTTCAAGATCAAACTTGGATAAGAAATGGGCTTATCCTTAAGACGATACGTAATTAGCAGTCCCGACACAAATAGAAACATAGGTACCGAAAACCTGCCCCATGCGCTCGCCCATACCAAGGGCAGCACTCCCGCTTCCATCTGTCCTCCCCATCCGGCATGGTCAGAATACTGCACTGCAATTCCCATTGAAATAACATGAATGAGAACGACACCCATAATCGCGACGCCACGCATCGCTTCCAGTTCCCATCGTCGATTTACATTTGTCACATTCGTACCTCCTTACGATTTGCCGCTAACCGTTACGTTTATACTTGCTGCAACGAATCTTATGAAGTCTTACAACCAATTCGAGCTTATCCCCCTATTTCCTGCTGAACATGGAAAAAACCCTCAAATGCAAATTAGCACTTGAGGGTTTCTCTTACTTCCGATTATTTCATTCCACGTCTAGCATCGATAAAGCTTCATTTATGATTGCAAGCATTAGTTCGCAGTAACCGAAGCTTGATCGCCGCGTGCTTCACGCGCCTTCACAACGAAGTAGCCTAGAGTTAATGCACCAAATGCAACGATATAAATGGCAAGAATTCCTGATTGGCTAAGCAATGCGCTTGTATCGCCGCTTGAAATAACTGCTTTAAAACCATTTACCGTATACGTCATTGGCAACCAGTCGCCAATCACTTGCATGAATGTAGGTGTCAGCTCCACTGGGAACGTTCCTCCACAAGATACAAGCTGTAAAATAAGAATTACGATTGCAACAAATCTTCCCGGGTCCCCAAGCACGGTTACCAAGGACTGAATAATAAACATGTACGTCATACTTGATAAAATACTAAAGCCGATAAATTGAGCTGTATTTTGTACTTCCAGCCCTAGGCCGAAAATAAGAATCGCATCTGCCACTAGTGCTTGAACAACACCAACGGATACAAACAATAGCGTTTTACTAACAAATCGACTCCACCCAGAAGCCAATGGATCTGGCGATTGAACTAGCGGAAGTACAATCGTTAGAATAAGCGCACCCACAAATAATCCAAGTGACAAGAAGTATGGAGCAAAACCTGTACCGTAATTCGGTACTTTATTGATGCTAGATTCTACAACCGTTACAGGTTTAGCGTACATTTCGATTCGTTTTTCTGAACCTTGCACACTCGCTGCTTCGTCTGCCGCTTCTGTTAGCTTACTCGCTAGTTCACCTGAACCGTCTTTCAGCTCACGCACACCGTTTTGCAACTTGCCTGCACCATCATTTAGTTTGCTGCTGCCATCTGCAATAGTCGTTATTGCTTTCGTAGCTTCTGTGACTCCACCTTTAAGCTGCGCTGCACCATCAGCAAGCTGCTTCGCTCCAACGGTAAGCTTACCGCTGCCCGCAGCAGCCTCGTCTAGCTTCTCGCCGAATTGATTCATACCGCCAACAAGCTGAGTTTGACCATCTTTCAATGCAGATGCTCCCGCTACCAGCTTAGTTTGGCCTTCACTTAACTTGCTCGCACCTGCTTGAACTTCACGACTTGCTTGCATAATCTGCTTCATAGCAGGGTGATTCGCTAATTCAGGGCTTGCTTTCACTAATTGCTCTAGGCCGCCTGCGAGCGCCTTTGTTCCTTCAGCCAACTCTTTGCTGCCTGCTGCAGAGCTTTTCAAACCTGCTTGCAGTTGAGTTGCCCCTTGCTCACTCTTGCTAGCCCCTTGCTCTAATTGATCATGTGCTTGAGCAAGCTGCTTCAGGCCTTGATTCATCGAGGCTGCACCTTTGTTCAACTCTGCTGCGCCTTGGTTAAGCTTCTGTGCACCTTCCGCAAGCGGAGACGTACCTTGCTTCAGCTTTAGTGCCCCATCAGAGAGCTTCGCCAAGTTCGTTTTCAGCTCAGCTGTACCATTAGCTAGTGTCTTCGTACCATCGTGGATTTTGGTCGCACCGTCTCCAGCTTCACCTAGTCCATCAGATACTTTCTCAATCTGCTCAAACATCAACTTTGTGTACGATTCCGTAATCGTACGAGATATTTCGGAGTTGACTTGATGAATAGCAGTTCCCCCAATTTGAGCAGCTAAGAAGTTATGGCCTTCATTCGTTTGGAACAACAATTCTGCCTGCTTCGGCTCGTCATCCATTAAACTTGCTGCCCGCTTGGAGAAGTCTTCTGGAATCGTGATCATCATGTAAAAACGATCTTCCTTCAATCCCGCTAGTGCTTCCGGTGAAGATACGAAGTGGAAATCAAGCTCCTTGCTTTCCTTCAGCTCATCCACTAGTTCTTTACCGATAGTCAGCTTCTCGCCTTCCATTTCAGCACCTTTATCTTCATTTACAATCGCCACGGGCAAATCTTGCATCTTCCCGTACGGATCCCAAAATGTACCTAGAAACAGCGCACTGTACATAACCGGAATCATCATAACCGCAATAACTGGCACCAATACCTTTGGATTGCGCAGTATGTTTCCCCACTCTGCAAAAAATAATCGCAAACTTTTCACACGTTCCACTCACCTTTGTGCTAAATATCATGTTTCTAATTTGATAAAACCCCCTGACCAAATAGTTCATTTGGTCATTTTAGGGCAAAAGAAACGCCTCGCCCGCTCTGCTATAAAACATACAGCGCATAAAACAGCTGCATATCTAGCTGCGATTGGACGCGACGTAATAAACCTATAACAAATCTTGCCCCTTAGTAGGCAAGCTGCTAATTAACGATATGATGCTTAACCATACAAAGGTTACTCATCCTTCGATTCATACGGTGTTACTCGTAGAATCCCCTTCATAAAGTATTTATAGAAGGTTTCCTTTATCGTATCCTTATCCAATGGATCATAAATCTTATTCCATTCCGTTGTTAAAGATCGATACAATTGATACATAATAAAGCTCATAATACGAGGATCGCCCTGCTCTAGCTCACTGCGGTCCATAGCTGCTTGAAGCTGAGCTTCAATGTACAGCAGCAACTCACTTTCAAGACGATTCAGTGCTTCATTAGCCATTGGTGTTCCTACATCACGCAGCTCTTGGGAAAGTTTCATTGCTAATTCATGACGACTACGGAACTCTAATGCTTGATCGAGAATACGAAAAACCTTCTCATGAAATGGACGCTGTTCGGCAGATTCCTTATCTGCGATATGCTTCATCTCAAGTATGACTTGTTGCAAAATCTCGTTGAACAGCTCTTCTTTATTCGCAAAGAACGTATAGATCGTCCCTTTGCCGACTTGAGCAATCTTAGCGATCTGATCCATCGTCGTTGCTTTGTACCCAAACAAGGCAAATGACTTGGCAGCAGCATCAATAATTTGTTTACGTCGATCCAAAGACATACGATCACCCCTCTCTGCTTCTGACTGCTTGACTGAATGACCAAATTGTTATTTTAGTCATTTTGCTCGTTTTTCACTTTACCACATTGTTTTTCATCTTGCAACTTCAATGTTTTTTTGGAACAATATCTAAAGATTCCTTGATGCTTCCAATTCGATTGTGGGGTATAATAATGAAGGGTGAGAAACATGCGTAAAAAGAGGATCCTTCTTCTATCCGAAGGTTTCGGTACAGGGCATACACAAGCTGCATACTCATTAGCTGTCGGGCTTAAACATATAGCCCCAGACGTCCAAGCCCGTGTTATCGAGCTCGGCAGGTTTCTAAATCCTACCGTCGGACCGCTTATATTTGCAGCTTATCGCAAGACGGTCAGCACACAACCAAAGTTGGTCGGTCTTCTGTACCGCAAGAAATACAAAAAGTCACTTCATCGCTTTACTCAATTAGCTCTGCACCGTATATTTTATACGCAGACTTCTCAGGTCGTTAATCATTTGCGTCCTGATGCAATTGTCTGCACACATCCATTTCCGAATATCGTCATCTCTCGATTGAAGCGTTCAGGACTTCATGTTCCGTTATATACCTTGATTACCGATTATGACGCTCATGGTACATGGATAGACGATGAAGTAAGCAAATATCTTGTATCTGCTGATGAAGTACGTGACAAGTTGCTTGCTCGCGGCATTGAATCTGATCGCATTGTCGTTACAGGCCTGCCTGTTCATCCAAAGTTCTGGAGCCGCCAGACACAACAGGAAGCCCAAACTTCCTTGGGGCTGAAGACAATGCCAACCGTCATGTTTATGGGGGGCGGATGGGGTCTCTCCATTAATGAAGAAGCACTACAATACATAGCCGAGTGGCGAGAGCATGTACAGTTTCTATTCTGTATGGGCAGCAACAGCAAAACGATTCAGCGTATGAAGCAAGATCCATTATTTCAGCATCCTAACATTCATGTTTACGGATATACTCATGATATCCCGCTAATGATGGACGCTTCTGATCTTTTAGTAACGAAGCCTGGTGGAATGACCTGTACAGAAGGTATGATTAAAGGAATTCCAATGCTGTTCTATTCTCCTATTCCTGGACAAGAAGAAGAGAACTGCGACTATTTTATTGACCATGGTTACGGAGAAATGCTTACCTCACATGAAACACTTATAGCATGGTTTAAACGGTTGCAGAATGATCTGAGCGACGTAAGAATTACGCGTCAACAGCGAGAGTTCCCAACCCAACTGCTGGAGAAGTGCCCACGTGATGTATTAGAACTTATCAACAACCAAATGTTTGGATAAGCAATTATATGGAAAAATTCATCCCGATTTTCATTTTTGCACCAACTTTTCTCACTTACTATCAAACATTAAATTGAATATTTATTTGAACAAGAGATAAGGAGAGAGCTAGATTGCTATATCGTACATTCGGTGCCATTGGATATGTCCTCGTAGTTGCTGGTATGCTGACACTAGCACTCGATTGGACCTCCTTCACCCTTTCCTGTATTATCGCCATTGCTGGACTCATTAGTCTTGGTATTGAAGAAAATCGAGCAGGCAAACGACATTGGCTTGTCAAATATGTAGATTATGCACCACTAGTCGTGCTGGGTTTCTTCTATATTCTTGTACGTGAGCAGCAGAGCCTAGCGGTATGGTTGCTTTCAGCTATTATTCCACTAAGTGCGCTTAGCGGCTGGTATGCTAATCATTTAGCTCGTAAGCCACGCTTCCGCAGCTTGCGTAGGATTGAAGATCTAATTCCAGAAACACCTGGAACCAAGAAGGAACATCATCCTCATCAGCATCACCGTCAGTAAACAGATGTCCATTGACAGCATAGGACAACAACATTACTTGATGTACAACGACACCTCCTTCCAAGATAACTCTTGGGTGGAGGTTATTTTTTTTGTTCTCTAATCCAACAGAAGGGGCTGCCCTTCAGAAGAACAACTCTCCCCTTTGGACAACCCCTCGATTAGTTGGAACTATTCAAATTATTCATTTACTAGATTACACTTCCACCGAACAAGAAGCGATGTTCCCAAGCTTTGCCCGTGATCGTATCTACACGAACGCCTCCAGAGTCAATGGAGTACGTATGCAATACTTGTCCATCACCTAAATATACACCCACATGAGTAATGCGCTCTGTATTCTTATTTACCCCAGCATAGCTGGAAGCTTTGGAGCCTTTATAGCTCATAAAGAACATCAAGTCGCCACGTTTCAATTGGGAGATACTATTTTTAGCTGTCCCTTTATTCTTCACATAAGAACCTTGTTGACGGGAATCTGCTGGCAGTGTAACTCCTGCGGACTGCTTGAAAATATGACGGACGAAATCAGAGCAGTCGAAAGTTTGCGTATTACTGCGGTTGGAACCGAACTCATACGGTGTCCCGAGATACGACATGCCTGTCTTAATTACGTCTTCCACCGAAGAGCTGATGGGCTGCTTATCGTCATTGTTCGAATTGTTTGCATTTACGGAGTTGCTCGAACCCGTAGATGGATTGCTTGTCCCATTAACTTTAATATACTTGCTGCTGGAACTAACAAATCCAATGTTTCCTTGTGAATCTTTCACTTTGTACCAATTAGCACTTGTCTGTTCTAGTACGGAAACCGCTTCACCCTGTGTTAGCTTGCGAATTACTTTACCAGAAGTAGAAGCTGCGTCACGCATGTTCACACTGCTTTGAATCGTTGCCGTTTGTGCTGTACTAGCAGCCGTGTTCATATTGTACGAGTAGCTTGTCCCATTGTCAGTGCTGCGTGGAGCAGCTGATACAGGCGCTGCTAACATTTGAGCAGATAGTGTAATTGTCGTTAGTGCGAGCAAAGATTTGCTGAAAGTTTTCATATTCATTAATTTATTCACTCTGTTGTTCATTATCGTTCTGCCTCCCTAAGATGTCGATTCTTCGTTGCTGGCTTACAACAATAATGATCACATGTGTGTATGTACACATTGTAATCTTTTATAATATTAAATCAATGAATCCTAGTAATGTAACTAGATTCCATTTGTCTATACTATAACAAGTTACAATTTTGACATCTAGAGGACTTTAGTCTTAATTATTACGTTTTGTAACTATTTTACTAGTTCTAAAGAACTATATTAAATGATTTATTTTCCTTTTGTCCGAATCATAAGGAAGACAAAGTAAGGAACACCAACAAGTGAAATGACAATACCAACTGGAAGCTCCGCAGGCGACACAATCGTTTTTCCGACATAATCAGAAAAAACAACGATTAACATACCTATTAGTCCACAAACGGGCAGCAGCCTACTATGAGTCACACCAACGAGCCTTCTAGCAATATGCGGCGCCAATAAGCCAACAAATCCGATACTACCAGACACGGAAACACAAGCACTCACGATACCGATGCTGCAAATGAGAAGAATGATTCGTTCGCGGTTAATCGCAATTCCTAAGCTGGATGCACTTTCATCCTTCATTTGCAGCAAATCCAAAACAGATGCCTTTATCAGCAAAATAGGCACAAGGATAATAATCCAAGGCAGCATAGCTATGATATATAACCAATTCGCATTGTAAATACTACCTGTAAGCCATACGGTAGCTGCTTCGAAGTCATTCGGATTCATTTTCAAAGAGACAAATAAAGTCAGTGCACCAAATCCGGAAGAAATCGCGATACCGACTAACAAAAGCCGCTGCGGATCCAATGTCCCTCGATACCAAGCCAGCACAAAAATCACGACCGCTGCTAGCAATCCGCCGACTAACCCGAAGATTGGCATAATCATCGTCCCGAGCCAGCCATCTGTAAATAACTCACCTTGAAATAAGAACATAAAAATAACGATCGCAAAGCCCGCTCCCGCATTTATTCCAAGAATCCCTGGGTCTGCTAAACCGTTTCTAGAAACACCTTGGATCACAGCCCCTGCAATACCAAGCCCAAAACCAACCAAAGCGGCGACAATCATTCGAGGCATGCGAAATTCGAATAGAACCAACTCATGCTCAGGCTTGGTGTCTATCTGCAAAATAGTCCGCAGAATTTCCATGACCGTAATGTCAAAATCACCAGCCGTAATATGTAAATACAAGCTCACCACAATAAGACATACGAGTGATATAAAAGCGACCCAAAACGCACGTAATGATGTTCTATGCATGCTTGCCGCCTCCTCTCGTACGAATTAAATAGAGGAAGAAGGGAACACCAAACAAGGCGGTAACTACGCCTATCGGCGTTTCAAACGGCATGTTCAAGAAGCGACTTATAATGTCGCAAAACGCCAGGAACATGGCTCCGATGACTCCTGCACAAGGCACAACCCAGCGATAATCCATACCGACCAAAAAGCGAGTAATATGTGGAATCATTAGACCGATAAAGCCAATCTTTCCTACAAGCGCAACCGATATCCCTGTCAAAATAATGACCGATATCGTTGCAATTCCTCTAACCAGTTTCGTTCGCTGCCCTAATCCGCGAGCTACTTCCTCACCAAGCGCCATAACGCTAATCTTGCTAGCAACCAGCATTGCGAACACAATACCCACAATAGCAAACGGAATCGCTAGCTTCACATGTTCTGGATTCACTTGATGAAGCCTCGCATTATACCAAAAGCTAATATCTTGTGAGATTTGAAAATACGTAGACAACGCCATCGAAACACTGCTTAAAAATGTGCCAACTACTGTACCAAAGATAGCCAACTTCACCGGTGACAGTCCGCCAGGTATGATGGACGCTATACCATACACAAATGCTACACCCAAGGCGGATCCTAGAAGTGAGAACAAAATCATTTCCATGGACGATGCATTAGGCAAAAGGATCATAGACAGTGTGATGGCAAAGGCGGAACCGTCTGTTACACCTAAAATAGAAGGAGAAGCTAAATAGTTGCGTGTTACTCCCTGCATTAGTGCGCCAGATATAGCAAGGAACGCCCCTACAAGGAGCGCTCCTATTGCTCGCGGCAGACGGGAGTGTATCACAATCTGATGATCGATATGATTCGGGTCGAAACGAACAAATGCATCCCATATCGTGCTTAAGCTGATCGGCTTAGAGCCGTAAAAAATAGAGCAAACAGCTAATGCTATCATCACAAAAGGCGATAACGCGAGGATGACTATAGGTATGCGATGTGATATTTGCCTCTTCATCTGCTCACCCAATATCCTTAGGAACCAAGCTTCTCAACAGCAGCTTTGAGGAACTGCTGTTTACTCCAGAACGTTCCACCTTGTGCATCTGGATCAACAACATTAATAAACACCTTGTTGTTTTTAACTGCATCGAGATTTTTCCAAATTGGATTGTTTTGCAGCTCTTCTAGTATTTTTACGTTCTTCTTATTCTCGGACTCCGCAAATTGTAGGAAAATGACATCCGGATTAATCTCACTGAACTTCTCAATCGAAATGATTTCTTGTTTCTTCGTAGCTGCTATTTCTGCTGGTACGGATAAACCAAGCTCTTCATACAAGGTAGGATTGAAGAATACCGACTCTGCGTATAAACAAAGTTCAAGCCCACGCAATCGAAGCGCAATAACCTTTTTATCCTTATACTCCGCCCCAATCTTCGGCTTCGCAGCTTCTAGATCTTTCTTATACTGTTCGAGCAAATCATTGGCCTGGTCTTGCTTGCCCGTTAGTTCTGCTAGCAATAGCAAGTTCGCCTCCCAGTCCACTGCTTTGTGAGAAACAGGAATTGTCGGTGCAATCTTCTCCATCTTCTCCGTCTTGTCTGCTGGGAATTTCGTCGAGCCTAGTATAACGTCGGGCTTAAGCTTCAGCATAGTTTCAAAGTTCGGCTGCTGCTTTTGACCGATATCAGTCGCCGTTTTAGTTATATCTGCGAACATTTGCGGGAAACCTCCACCAACTGAACTCGCTCCAGCAAGATTAACGTCTAGCACAAGCGCGTCTTCCATTGATTCGATACTTCCCGCAACCACAATATTTTCAACTTTTTCAGGGACGGTATAGGTCTTGCCCAAATATGTAATCTCTCTCGTTCCTTTAGCCGTTTCTGTCGATGCTGTCTGAGACTGACCTGATTCTGGTTGTGAAGCGGTCTTATTATCTGTCGCTCCATCTTGCTTCGAGCTGCCGCATGCAGCTAATAGGAAGACCATAACGGAAATAAGTGCAAATTGCCAAAAACGCTGTTTCATTGTTTTCATTGCCTGCCTCTCTATTTTTCAATCCATAGGAATTGATAATTATTCTCATTTAGATTATAGAGGAGCAGCTTCTGTCCGAACATGGACAATATCCAGTTTCCATCATGTACGAAGTCCAGAATCATGTAACAGCACTCATCTGAATTCTGCTTGGTATGAAAAGGATAATTCAGAAATTGTAATTTAGTTCTTCAACACATACGCCCTTCATTTGTCATACGTTCGTTCGAACTAAAAACTACTCTTGTTATTGTTAACCAATGTGGTAAACTTCACCTACAAGGCAGCATGACGATGCGGACGGGCTATGGAGTAAGTTGATTATGTAGAGAAAAATAAAGAGAGGATAGGGGTAAAATGAATTCATTTTTGCACGCTATTAAGCAGCATACGAAAACGACCTTTGCCATTCAGCAGTTTCCTATTGCCATGATCATCAATGTGTTTCTCGGTATTTCTTTTGCTTTTGTAATGCCGTATAATTCTCTATTTGCGATTGATGAAGTTGGTATGAGTAACAAAACCTTTGGTATATTCATGCTTATCTCATCGATATGCGGTATTGTATTCAGCACCTATATCGCTAAGCTATCTGATCGTCTGCCCAATCGCGGCTTCATTTTAGCCATGTGTGCAATCGCTGGGGCAGTCGGTTATTTGGGATTCGCCTTTTCAAGAAATTTTTATGTACTGCTCTTTGTCTCTTCCCTGTTCCTTGGCATATCTTCATCGACATTTTCGCAAGTGTTTGCCATTGGCCGTGAGATTTTAGGAAGATCAACCGTACCTTCCTCTCAGATTCCACTCTATATGAACATCTTGCGTACGATTTTTGCTCTATCTTGGACGCTTGGGCCTGCCATTGCAGCGTTTGTTTTGCTTTATTTAGGATTTACAGGACTATTTGTGGTAGCGGCAACCTGCAACGTTATCGTAGCGATCATTTCGCTTTTATTTTTAAAAAGCAGACAAGAAAGTCAAATGGCCAAAACATCTCAAGCCAACATTCCGCTCACCAAGATCGTATTTCAACCGTTTATTTTTCTTAACCTGCTTGCCTTTACGTTTATTTCTGTGGCAAATACGCTTAGCACGATGAATATGGCTCAATTCGTCACCAAAGAACTCGGCGGTACAGAAAAAGATATCGGCATCATTTTCAGCATCCCGCCTGTATTTGAAATTCCATTTATGCTCGGCTTTGGCTATTTAGCTACTAAAATAATAAGTGATAAGCTAATTAGGCTGGGCGTATTTATCGCCTGCATTTATTTTATTTTGCTCTCCTTTGCAGCAGAAACTTGGCATATCTTTATCGTACAAATATTGAGCGCTGCCTACATTTCGATTACGAGCGGAGTCGCCATTACCTATTTTCAAGACTTTTTGCCGCAAATGCCAGGAACCGCAACCAACTTGTACTCCAATTCCAATAAGGTTGGATCGATGATTGGTTTTGTACTATTTGGCTTTATCGCGGATGGCTTTGGATATCGCAGTGTATATTTCGCTTGTGCGGTATTTGCCATTGTGGCCTTTACATTGTTGCTCGCATTAATAAAGATGAAACGGGCAAAGTTTGATACCGTTCAGGCAAGGCAAGTGAGTTAGAGGCGATGTAAGGAGCGTATCGAGGTCACCTGGAACCTGAAACTTGGAAACTTCCTCTAACGGTTCCCGCAGGCGTTATTTTCAGCAAATCATCCACAGTAGAAATGTAACGGTCGTACGAGTGCTTATTTTAGCCATAATGGCGATTAAAATCGCTCCAACTGGCAAATAAGCTCACTGACATCCTTTACATCTCAAATGAAGTACATATTAGCTGGATAGCCTCTGCGGCAACCGTTAGTACGGTCGGTAATATTAGTTAATCAACAAGCTATCTGTAAAATACATAAAGGCAAAGTTATCTTCACGATAACTTTGCCTTTTTCTCATATATAGCGATAAGCAGCACAGTAACCGTACATTATCCTCTTACTAAGAAGGTTCCCCTTTTAATAAGGGCTCCACATGTACTTGAACCTCGGTAATATTATGCGAATGCATCATTCTATGCTCTACCTCATCGCAAATCCGATGACTCTCAATTAAAGTCAACTTTGGATCAACCAATACAATTACATCGACGAGCACACGATTGCCATGAAGGCGTGCCTTCACATCCCGAATCGCATGAACACCGTTTGTATGGGCGATCGTCTTGCGCAGCATCTCCAATTTTTTTTCATCAAAGCCATCGGTTAACGCATGACTCGCATCATAAAAAATATCCCATGCTGTCTTAAGTATGACGATGCCGACGGTCAATGCCGCAAGCGGATCAAGCCACGGAAATCCCCATTGAGCTCCGAAAATACCAATTGCTGCACCGATACTTACCAACGCATCAGATCGGTTATCATGAGCAGCGGCCATTAGAGCTTTATTCTGTATCCGTTTTGCAAGCCTGCTGTTATAGAGGTAAACCACCAGCATAACGACTGCACACAATAGAGCAACCCAGCCTGTCACAACATTCGGAACATGCGTATCTGAAGACCAAAGGGATTGAACGGTCGATACAATAACCTGTATCCCTACCGTTGCCATAATAAATGAAGCAACTAATGCAGATATCGTCTCTGCGCGAAAATGTCCGTACGGGTGATCGCGATCGGGCGGCTTCTGCGAAATTCGCAGGCCAATAAGCACCGCTACAGACGCAACGATATCCGTCAAGTTGTTCCATCCGTCTGCCTGCAGCGCAGCAGAATGATAGGCGAAGCCAAAGCCAAGCTTCGTCATGGACAGCACAATATAGACGATGATGCTAACCCATGCTCCTCGTTCACCTTTTTTCATATCTGCATATTCTTTCAATACAACTTCCTCCCAGCTAATCATCATTAGAGCAAATGATATCAGTATGATAATAAGTTGGTTCTTAAGCCGATAACCTCAAGTATTGCTCTTTCCGTATTACATGGTAACAAATACAATTGCTGTGGGTCTAGAGAAACAGTGTTGACCTGTAACCGTTCTGTTTCCCTCGCAAAAAGGTGTTGCATCTGTTCCGTAAAGTTGGTTGGATGTGAAAAAGTTGCTGCTATGCAACTTATCATAAATTTTATTAGCTCCTTTTCCTTAAAAGGATACATCGATTCTATAGTATGCTCGCTTAGAGAAGAGTTCATAAGCGAACACGAAAGGATGTTTACATTACCGTATGTTCTCGTTAACGATTACGGATTTATAATCTTATGTTCCACGCAAAAAAGCGCCATCGTCTAGGGGTTCATTCCCATAACGACAGCGCTGTAAATAGATGTTATTTAGTTAGTTTCGGCTTTATAACAATCCCTAGTAAGCTCAATCAGAGCTTTTTTCATCTTATAGGATTGCTTTCCAAGTTACATAGCGATTCTAAAATGGTTAGTTACAAGGTGTGTTTCCTGGCTAAGCTTAACGTCTGCCTCTGCCACCAGAGCGACCAGCTCCGCCAGAACGCTGCTTGCCACCTTGGCCTTGATGGGATGCCCCTGCACCACCAGATGCACGCCCGCCGCCGCGACGACCAGAGTCATTGCTTCTGCCAGATGCACGATTATCCGCCTGAGCTGGCTTACCACTGCGCCCGCGATTACCAAATCCGCTATCTGCTTGTCCACCACGGATGTTGCGTTTCTCTCCACGGGATGCTTCTCCGCGAGAACTAGTGCGCTTCTCACCACGTGCAGATGCTCCTCCACGGCCAAAACGCTCTTCTCTGCTTGCAGACTCCGTTCTGCTGCCAGAACGTTCCGCATGTCCTGCAGCTCCCGTTCCACGACCACTGCGCTTGCGTCCTGCATCTTCACCGCGAGAAGAAAACTTCCGCTCTGCCCCGGACTCATTTCTACCTGCGCCGCGTCTTGCCGTGCGTTTGCCAGATGAAGCAGATTCCTTATAACGATCAGATTTTCCGCCTTTAGACTTCCCAGCTCCTAGCGCATTATCAATACGGAAGCCCGGTACTCTCTGAATTTGCAGCAAGTACGGACGGTCTTTCGCAGTAACAAATGTAATTGCGACACCCTTCGCACCCGCACGGCCTGTACGGCCAATACGGTGAACGTAGCTTTCCGCGTCTTGCGGAATATCGTAGTTGAATACGTGCGTGACACCTTCCACATCCAAGCCGCGTGCTGCAACATCTGTTGCAATGAGGAATTGGAGCTTTGTATCTCGGAAACGTTTCATTACTTGCTCACGCTTCAACTGAGACAAATCGCCATGCAGCTCATCTGAATTATAGCCAGCCTCTAACAATGCTTCATTTAAAGCAGATGCACGACGCTTCGTACGACAGAAGATAACCGCTTGGAACGGGTTCTGCTCATCAAGCTGCTGGAATAAATCATCTTGTTTCGCACGATCCGTCGTCTCAATGATCATTTGCTTAATATGATCCACCATTACTTTGCGTGATTCAATACGAACGTTAGCAGGATCTTTCAAATAGCGATTCCCCAAACGTCTTACTGAATCCGCCATCGTTGCAGACAACATGAGTGTCTGACGCTTGTATGGCAATTGTTCCATGATTTCCTCTACTTCAGGCAAGAAGCCCATATGAAGCATTTGATCAGCTTCATCGAGTACAAGAGTATCGATCTGAGATAAATTGATCGTCCCACGACGAATATGATCGTTCAGACGTCCAGGTGTCGCGATGATCAACTGCGGTGTTCTACCGCTTAGCTTGTGGATTTGCTTCATTACGTCTTGGCCGCCATACACTGCCAATACGGAAATGCCACGAGTAGCTGCCAATTTGCGTGCTTCGTCTGTAATTTGAAGTGCCAACTCGCGTGTAGGCGCAACGATTAGTGCTTGTACACGTGCTTGATCAGGCTTCGCCTTTTGTACAATCGGCAAAAGAAATGCCAACGTCTTACCTGTTCCTGTTTCTGCTTCCGCCATGACGTCTTGGCCTTTCATCATGACTGGAATAGCCTGCTGCTGCACAGGTGTAGGTGTATCAATTCCGTTTTGCTTCAAATATTGCAATATCGCTGGGTCTAAGTTATAAGCTTCGAAACCTTTCAGGTCGTTCATCTCCCTTTTGTTGTCGGTTCATTTTTAGGCATGGCCGCTGTCTTAAGGAGAAACATGTATATGCTTCACCCGTCCCACCTGACCGCTGTGCAATCTCACTTTAATACCGTGAGGGTGGAACGGCGAGTTCGTTAATATATCCTTGACGATTCCGCGCGTCGTCTTACCTGTACGCTGATCTTGTTTCAGAACGATATCGACATCTAGTCCTGCACGGATATGCTGACGCTGTTGCCCGTTCACTTGTCCATTGACGGTCATTTTTTCTGATGCTCCTATCTGCTTGCTGGTGGTTATGCGTTCATTTTACCCATATTACAAGAAAGCGAGCAACAGCGCCATATAATTATAAAAGGAAGGAAGATACTTGCAGAGGTGAAATGTTTCAATACACAATGGAATACACCCCGATATTCAAGTCTGTATATACAAATAACTTTCGGATGTACTGGTAGGCTGCGATTCTTCAGCGCAGGGGAAGGGGATCTTTTGCAGCTTCATCTTTATGCGGCTCCTCTAACGAGTGCCACAGACGTTATTTTCACGAAATCACCTAGTATAGAAATGTAACGGTTGTAGGCGAGCTTATTTTAGCATTTTTGGTCAATGAACTAGCTTTATTTGAAGAATAAGCTCTGTGACGCCCTTTATCATTCAAAATACATCCATATACGCTGAATAGGCTCTACAGCAACCGTTAGCGCGATTTCTAAGTCCCAGTTGTAAGAGGTGGTTAGCCGCGCGACCACCCCTATTTAGATAAGGTCGCCCGCTTGTTTGTATTGTCCCACAGCAATTTGAGCTGCAATGCTTCCGCGATGTCGCGTAGCGGCACATAGACGTGTCCATTCACTAAGTGTCCTTCCAGAGCAGATGTCTCGCCTTCGGATAGCTTCACATTTACAGGTACTTGGCTTGCCTGAGATGGCTTGTCCACCGTTCCCTTTGAACTAGCATCCTTCATATCCGCCAATACGCGCTCAATCATGCGGGTAAACGTTTGCCAATGAGGCAGCAATCGGGATGGACAGCCTTTTCCGCTCCAATGGCGATGCGGCACAATTCGGCTAAGTGGAATATTGTGTTTCTTCATTAAATAAGCAACAAGCCACGAAGCTTGTCGCCAAGCCAACATTTCATTCATACCCTCGTACATGCAAATTTCAATCCCAATGGACATGGTGTTGCCCAAGCCTTTTCCATCACCCGCATGCCAGCCTTGTTCATTATCTTCAAGATGCTGAATAATTTCGTGATCATCAACCGTATAATGCCAGCTTTTCTTCGCTCCGCCGCTACCATTGAGCAAGTAACGAGCATGCGCATCGGCAGTCGCGGCATGATCTGTGTTATCTGTATTATGAATCGTAATATAGAGCGGCTTCATTGCTCGCTTTGGTTTATTTGGTGCCTCTTGCAGCAGCAGCCGCTGTTTAACGCTGTACGTCATCGTCATCTCCCCCCTTTTTCGTGCAATATTTCAATTGCTTTTTTAATTGTTGATGGAATTGGAACACCCATCCGTCCTGCATTTTCGATAATAGATAGCAGCTCATTCGCCATATAGAAGAAAATCGTCGCATCGCGCAGCATATGCTGATCTCCCAATACAAGATCCACTTGATGAGCGATGGCGATAATAAGAAAAATAAAAATTTTACGCGATATCCCAACCAACCCAACTCGACTGCGCAAAGTCCCTGTTACGCCTGCTGCGATAATTCCGGTAACATAATCGATAATGATCATCATGAGTAGCACCCGCATTAATGTCGGCCATCCGCCGAACATAAAGGCTGCCATTGTTCCAAACGCCCCGAAAGTCACCGTTGCAGCCACTTGTTCTGTTGTCTTAATGCCGACAAAGTCGGCCAATAATTTAGTATAGTCATTCATAGGCTTGCTGCCCCCCTTTAAGTGAATTGCCCTCGGGTAGAGATTACGAGAAGCATGGCAGGAGTGAGTTCTGAAAGTTTTAAATCTTATTATTCATGAATTGGATTCCCCTCCTACACTCATCCCTGCCTGCTGCTTCTCAAATTCAACCGAGGGTATAAAAATAGCGCTCATGCTATGTGCATGGCGCTTTACTGTGCCGTTTTGCTAATCATTTTTTGCATTTCTGTATCTGTAATGACGTTATATTTTACATAGAGCTTAAGCTGCTCCGTTGTTGCCCAACCGCAATTGTAGTAATACTTAATACGCTCATAATCTGTTTTAAACATTCGTACCCACTCCTTCTAGATTTAATAATCGCAGTTCCAGTGCAACTAGCGCTGCACCTTGGGAAGCGTTCTGATTTCTGAGTTCCATGACTTCCAGTTCTCGGGCCACTAACTGCTGCCCAAGTGTCTCGATTGGGTTAGGCTGTAGCTTTGGTTTGAGTGCTTCGATTTCTGCTTGAGTTAGTCCATTCTTCCAGAATTCCGAACCATTCGTAGTTGGGTCGAGCTTTATGGCAGCTCGGTAACCAGCAACGTCGAATTGCGGCTCATAGAGTCCCTCTGGCATTGGGATGGCTACCGTATAGCCGGTTACTTTTGTATTCGGCTGGTTGGACTTAGGCTGTTGTGCTTGACCATCGACGGATGTTACCGTTTCGACGATATCAAAAACGCCTGCCACGGATTCCATGACAAGCGTTGGTTCGATATATTTACCTTGTAGGTCGATTATAAATGCTTCTTTCATATTTTCACCTCACTTATATAACTGAAGTTAAAATGTATGAACTGTCCAGCAGTACCGCTAGATGAGTCTATATACAAATTTCCGTTTGTTTCAAGGATTAATTGTACAGCTTTTGTGTTAACTGCGTTTATATCGAAAGTAACGGCACTGACACTCGTTCTTTTATCTGGTGCGTCTACGCGTGGGATTTTCAATAAAGAGGTTTCCTTAGCTGTTGTTCCCAAGGCCAAACCACCTATAACATAAACTGTATTCTTTTCCCTACGATAGGCAGCTTCGAATCCTGCATTGTTCACCCAACCATTAAGCGATGTCAACTTAATCCAATGCGACTTTTTATTATCACTCTGCGTCTCCACAACAGTTAACCGGCGCTCAACGTCTCCAACGTGGCCAACCAATTCCGCTACTGTGCCGCGAATGTTTGCCGCTGCTTTGACGTTGATTGTTGCAGCAATTGTGGGCACAAGCATCGTATAGGTTGCGGAGTAGGTCGATGTAGGATCGTATTCCGCAGCCCAAATAGCCGCACGTTCCATTCCGTGCGCGTCGGAGTTCGCTGAGCGAACAAACCCCCTCACGCTTGTACTATTAGCATAGACATGCCAAATATGCGCTACGGGATGCCGTGACGTTGTTGCGTAAGCTTTCGAGTTCCAATAGTACGCGTTTTCTCCTGCCGTTCCTTTCGTAAATTGTGCCTTCTCACGAATTACAATACCGCTGCCCACCTCGACCACGTTGGAGCCTGCCGCAAGTACTGCACCCGTCTCGTAATTTTCGACTGGAACTACCGAAGGTAACGCTTTGAGGTATTGTAGACGGTAAGGCGTCCATAACTCATTTATAGGCGCCTGTTCTGCTGGTACCGTGGAAGTCCCCCCGGCAAGTCCATCAGCTCCTTTGGGGTGCCTATAACACCACATCTTTAAAGTTCCATCTGTACGATTATATGGCAGTGTAGGACTCCCGTTGCTCGCGTACATCTTCCATCCGTCAAAATACGCTTTGATCTCGTCCGTTGTCGGCGTGTAGGCGTCGCCCCATCCGCTGTCCGAATTTGATACACTGAATACTAAAATGTTAGCGTTTGGGTCGGCAGCATCAGTCAATACATGCTCATCAGCCGCTGTAATCATTTCCCCCTGCAACTTACGGTGCAGCATCTTACCGTCATACTTTGTAACGAAAGCGGTATCCTTCTTTGTAGGATTCAGTGATTCTGTGAATATGGTTTTATAACCTGCACCCGTGTCAGCGTGTCTGTACGTTATACTAGCGTCCAACGTAACCTTTTCCCATTTTTCTAGAACATACGGAATTCCGTCATCTCCCGTATACAGCACATCAGCAGCAGCACCCGTTATAGGATTAGCCGCAAGTTGCGCCTCAACAGCCCACATACTACGCTTCTGCGGCTGGAAAGGGATTGGCGTGCTGCCGATGGTGAGCAGCGGATTTTTGAAATCGCATGACTTTAGGTAGTCATTGACACCCTCCCCTATTACGTTACCGAAATGAACGCTCATTTGAACGGTTCCTACGGGCAACGTAAAAGTAACAGTTTGTGCTGACGTGTAGGGGACAACCGACTCCGTCCCGATAGTGTTTCCCATAGCATCCCAGGCGTTGACACCAATACGTCCTGAGTGTGTCGCGCTTAACGTATAGGTATCACCTACCTTAGCAGGCATGTACACGGACGCTTCATCCTTTGCCGCTGTCTTCATCGTAAACGAAAATAGCTCACTAATGAGCTTGATCCCTGCGTGCATATTGCCCCAGTCCGTAAACGGCGGCAATAAATTTTCGCTCTTCACAATGACATACGGGTTGGTTACGTTGGTCATGCCGTCGACGTACGGGTAGCGCTCGGCTATGTCATCAGAGGACAAACCGTCCAATGCCGCAAATTCCTCATCTGAAATCTCGTACATCCTCATGGAATCGCAGTATGCATTTACTCCATTAGTACCGTTAACTACAATATCAAAGTTAGTTGTTGTATCAAACGTAGGCCTGAATTTGAGCCATACAATTTCGAAGCGATCTCTATTTAATATCAACTTAGAAGTTGCGTCATGTCCAGGAATATTCATATATGCATGAATACCCGTACCATTTTTTATTCGTGCAATAGCAACGTAGTTTTTACCGCTTTTAAACGGCATGTCAGCCACATAGGCGACGCCGCCTTTTGTAACTTGTGCTGCATCATTACCAGCTATAATCTTCAAACAATGCCCGCCTGTATCCGCAACAGTTGTATCTATTGATATACGTGCATCATATGGACGCAGCCAACTTATATTTTTCATATCTCCATTACTTCCGAACAAATTAACAAGCGTTCTTCCTGTAATGCTTTCAACTTTTAAAGATGTATCTATATCAGACTCAATCACCTGGACACCGGGCTTAAACTGAATAGCCTTACTTTTCGCGTTTGCAAGAGCCTGCTCATTCAAATGACCTTCTCCATCTAAACGAACGATGCTATTAGCCGAAGGTACAGCACTGACATCTCGCCCATCAACTGCATGCTGCTGAAGTTCATTCAACGCCTCATACGTCGAATTCATCTGCCAATTGAGCCACGCAGCAGGCGGTTTATCCTGCGCCTTCCAGCCTTCATCCAGCTTATTTTGCGGGGGCTTCATTCCTTTTTCTTTCCATTCGGGAAGCTGTTTCTCAAAAGCCATATATGTTCACCTCTTGTTAGATTGTTTCTTTATAATTGAATTGATTAAGAGAATCTCCTTACTCATTTCTTCAGAAGTAAGTTCTCTTTACAGTTCTCATCACTTCAATAAATAAAAGAACGAATACCGTTAGCACTCGTTCTTCTAGATTGGCAACTTATAATCATCTCCAGGCACATAAAGGTCGCCAAGCGAACCACCTTGTGTCATCGCTTCGTCCGCAAGACCATGCTCACTAACTTCCAGTCGATCAGCTAGGGAAGCAAGCGCGAACGTTCCTGTCAGCTCCACTTGGCTAACACGAACACCTGCCGCAACAAGACGCTCAACAAGCGTAATAAATTGCACAGGACTCAAACCCGCGCTATTAAGCTTCTCATACGGCACGGACGACACATGCACCGCCGCAGGTTCTGGTTGAACAGGATCGCTATGCTGCTCAGACAAACGAAACTCATGCGGCTCAGCCTGGAGCGCCAGCGCGAGCACTTGAATAACCGAGTCCAAGCTGCCGTTTGCATTCATACGCGCAAGCTTGGAGCGCAGCAGCATTCGATATACTTCATCAGTTGCTTGTCCACGCGGCTGACCTACATTGCCGCCGATTTCATCTAATGTTGAGCCTTCTGCCTTATCAATTGACTTCCACTCCGACATTACACGCACCGTCTCAGCAATATCGTTCATTTGCTTCAGCCATACTTCAACCAGAGCACCAAATCGACTGCCATCCTTCGCAATGACATCCGGCAGTAGCGACATAACGTCAGGCAGCTTCTTAAACATGAGTAACCGCCACCTTAATGCGCTCCGGCGCTACCCGCGCTACATGATAGAGTGGAATGCTCACATTGTCAGATACTAAAGGCTCTGTACCTAGCTTAATTTTCAAGCCCACGACCTCTTCGACTCCAGTTACCTGCTGAACAGCTGACAACAAACGGCTGTATACAATGCGCGAACCTTGCGGCAAGCCGGAGTAATCCTGTTGGTCCGCACCAACCCCACCGACATACTGAGCAATCGCCGTACGAATAGCATCCGCACCTTGCGCAGCAAACTGCGCGTTGACAGATACATTCACATCTACGTGAACATCTAGCAACTGCATACGGTTGAAGCGAATCGAATGCTCGCTCCCACTAACGTCCTTCACTTTGACAACCTCGTTGCCGTCTGTACCAATACCCGCAGCCTTCTTATCAAAAATCGTTTTCGCAATCTGTTCAGATTGACCACCATATACATAAGCGCGAATCGACTTTGCTGGAATCCCCTCCGTATCCGTCTGCATCGTGTCGTTAACTCGCACCGACGCCGAACGTACATCAGGCAGCTGCAATAGCGAAGATACGATTGCATCGATTGTTGCAGCATGGCTTCCGTCACGTGCAGCTCGTAACCTGTCACGGAATTCGATGTCATTTTCCCGCTCACGGCCATCTGCTGTACCCGCTTCATTCGTTACCGAAGTAACTTCCTTCACAGGATTCAATATCTCCGTAATCGAAGCTGCAGGCACATTGCCTGAGGATCCTAGCCCTACAGAAACAACTGGCACCGTCCCTTTCCCTTGAGCATCGAGCGTACATGGAGCTGTTGTTGTAAACCATATTTCTGACTTCGTTCCCACACTGAATCCCGCTGGAATCGTATAGGTTGGTGTTCCTTTAAAGGTAACAACACCTGTCGCTGGTGTCTCAAGCTTCCGTTGTAATCCGTAGAATACTGCTAGCGCATCCAACTGCACTCCGGTTGCATATTGAATGTATGATTCATGGTACACCTGCTCGACATCTTCCCATAACACAGATAAATGCCAAGCAAATATTTGCATCATCATCCCGAGCGGGGACGTTTCCGAAGTGTTGACATCCTCACCAAGCCGAGTAGTCAGCTCACCTACCATTTCTTCATAAATATCGTTGTACGTCTTACGCTTCAAACCCGCTGCTGTTAACATCGACCTCGACCTCCTCTCCTTCTATACTTGTCATGACGACATGTATGTCGGCTGTTCGACTTGCCTTGTCATACTGAATATTAATTTCATCTACAGACGAGATACGCTCTTCATCAGCTAACGCTTCCAGTACAATTTCCCGCATTTGATCCTCATCGAATGGCTGACCTATTAGCAGCTCATGATTAAGCCCCATCTCTGGAGTGAAAAACGATTCTCCTAGTCTTGTGCCCAATCGCACACGAACCGCTTGCGCAAGTTCTTCTCGTCCTTCCACCCATTTTACGTTGCCTTGTTCCAATACAATGTCGCCATCTTGCAGCAGCCACGTTTTCATCCGCCGCTCACCTTCCCTGCAATGACTCCACCACCGCGATTGGATTCCGTAAAGACAACAAGCACCCGTTGGCCTGCCTCGTAGACCAAGCCAGGAACCTCCACAAGCGGCAGCTCATATCGAATAAGTCCTTCTTCATCTTCCAATTCCACATCAGCTGTCGAACCATTCATTTGTACAATCGATCCGAGCTGGGCAGGCGACATGCCCCCCAAACGATGATCGAGCCAAGCTTCCAAAGCGCCAACTGTTCGATTAGCCCCCATATGCTTTCCCTCCTCTCCTTGCCACTCATGTCACCAAATCAACCTCCGTTACGAACTGGTCATTCGAAGCTTGATGCATTCCCTGTTTCACTTCATAAATTCCTTTGTAATCTTCGCTTTCCAGTTTCACCTTTACACCTGCGCGAAGACGGTGATTCAATAGAGAGGTTATTTTGATCCCTTTCTTTTTATCTCCATCTTCGAAGCGTTCGGGACTGCCAATTAAGCCTGTATCTGGCGCAATAAGAATCGGAGCTTCTGCTCTCTTCTTTCCTGCTGCCTTGAAATGCAGTTTGCCCTGACTGGAGTAAGTGGTTGACCCACAGGCTGCAGCAACTCGACGTATCGATTCCATCACATCTCCATTAGCAACAAAGCCTTTAGCAAACGTATAATCGTCACTCAGCACCATTTGACCACGGAGAATATGATCTTTATCCATTAAATCTTGTAAAATGACGCTAGCTTTCGTTCCCGGACGATACGTCTGCTTAACTGGTTGTTTTTTACGTTTTACTACATCTTTCACTTGAAGCGTTGTAAGCCGATCAGTCTGCTCACGAGTTGTACGAATTTCTACAATTGTCCCCTGCAAAATAGTGCCTATATCATTGCCGTATCCCGCACGTACAACGACAGGCATCTCATTGCGAAAGCTTGAAATCGTCTGCTTCGTTAAATTGTAAATTTCAATCGTCGATTCGTTAGGCTCAGCATCATCATCGAATTCTGCCCTGACGCGTATCGTCAACTCTTCACTTTTGAATGTTTTACCACCAATAACGACTTCCAACTGTCGTTTATACAATAACTGCATTTTCATCCCCCACATTCAGGAATACAGAGTTGCCCAGTGTCTCCCAGCTCACCAATTCCTCTGGATCACTGCCATACGGCACGATGCTTTCCAGCGGGAAATCAGTCGTTTCCATACTCTCGAACAAAGGCACTCCCCACACGAGCTTAACGCCCAATGCAAGAGGAGTGCCTCCTTGTGAAATATCCATCGTAAAATAATCATGCTTATTGTTATACCGCACATCGAATGTGTACGTTCTCGTACCCATATCCATATCAAAGGAATAGGGCAGCCGCTCTTTCTCGATAGTCAATATCGCCATCCCGAACCTCCTCTCTTGCATGTGTGTAACAAAAAAGATGACCTAGCTTTCGCATTACGCGATACCCAAAATCATCCCTGGCTGTAAAGAACGATATTCAGAGTAATATCGATTGCGAGCTTTCAGAACCGTGGATGATATCCCATACATAGCCGCTATCGTGTCCCAAGTTTCGCCGCGCTTTACTTCATGAGTAAGTACACCGACAACTGTCGGATTCGGTCCCTTATACTTCTTCGCAGGCGGCTTAGGTACTGGGGCTCCTATTGATAGCACCATTCCTTCTTCCACTTGCTTGTACTTTTTATCCCATTCCTGCACTTGAGCATACTGCTTATTCCACTCTCTCAATTGATGCGGTTTGTACCCATAATATTGAGCAATTGTCTCCCACGTCTGTCCCCTACGCACGAGATGGTTAAAAGGACTATGCGGATGTGTAACTTGCTTGCTACCTCCATCCCCCTTCTGTTGTGTAGAGGGGTTATTAGAGGACTTCTTCGAAGTCTTCATTCGCTTTTTTGTTGCGATATGAATCTGTTTCAACGTTAGCGAGAAGCTCATTCCATTACTAATCGAGTTATCGTGGGAAGTGCTAAAACTCGTAATAATACAGTTGGTCAACATCGTTCTTCCAAAATACTGCAGCAGTTGACCTTTTTCCATTGCTTTGACGATCTGATAACGAGATTGTGGTGCCTGATCACCGAGGAGCAAGCCTTGTAAATTTAAAGTTACGCCTTCTCGTTGAATATGGTCGGTAATCGTACCGCCCTTTTCTACATTGTGAGTACTCACTTGAACTGAATAAGACGGTTCCTCCGATGTAACGAAAAGGGATACGCCGCCTAATTTACTCCATTGCTGTTTAATAAGACATCGCCCCTCCCTTTCCTTGTATCGGTGGTGCTGGTGGCTTTGGTTTCGGCATTTTATCTAGAATATGACGCTCAAATGAACGGAATGAAGCATCGTACTGCTCTTTCGCAATCCGCTTAATCTCTTCAATCATTTTCTGATCAACATAACCCGTAACATTGAGATTCATTACAACGTTGCTGCTTGTGTTAATATCCATAGTTCCACCACCTGCTCCGATCGGTGCCGGAACTGTAGGCACGGTTGTAGGAATAGGTGTGCCTGCTACTGCCGCTGTTGGCGGAACCGCCGTAGCTGCTAATGTGGCTACTGGCACGGCTACTGCGCCGGCTTGTACTATCTCCGAATTAGGTTTAAACGAAGTCGTTGTCGTTGAAGATGCTGCTGTAACCGCTGTTTGTATTGGTTCAGCCGGTTGCTTAGGAGGTTCAGGCTTCTTCTCTTCCTTATCTCCGCCAAAGAGCCATTTATCAGCAGCCCATAAGCCAGCATCTAATGCTAAGCCACCAAGAAAACCCGCTGGTGTGAATCGTAAAAATCGGGTCGCTTTACTAACAGCACGAGCACCATTAACGAAGCTTTTACCCCAACTTGCCTTTTTAGCTGTTGAAGCTGTATCTGCTGCAGCCTTTGCCTGCACCGATGCTGTAGAAGCAGTCTGAGCAGCCTGAGTTGCAGCTGTTTGAGTCGCTTGGGTTGTTGCGTTGTGCACAGTTTGAATTGCTCCAGCCACGGTAGCCGCTGTTGCAGCTGTTTCTACGGCAGCAGCTGCTTCTGGATTTTCATCAATAGCGCTCGTTATCATATTAGATACTGTAGAACCACCAACAAAACCAACTGCTCCTGCTATTATTGCTGCTTTACCTTTCATTTTACCAGCAGGGGACTTATTGGCTGAATCACCCGTCGCCTCGGCTAATGAAGGATCAACATTCGGTTTACTGTTTGCAATATCGTTAATGTTGTTATTTGATGAATCATTTTGTGCACTTGATGCATTTTTTCCTTTGTTTTCACCTTTTCTAGCATTTTTTTTGTCTCTATTTTTCTTTCTCCTACTTTCTTTCGTCCCATTTCCTCTAGTTTTCCTAGTAGTTTTGTTTTTATTAGATCTTTCATTCTTATCGGTTTTATTATCATTGTTGTCTTTTTCTTTAGTATCTCTTCCATCTTGCTTCCGATCATCAGTAGATGAGCCACTACTTTGTTTATTTCCGTCTTTACAACAACAGCAACTGCAATCTTTTTTAGTTTCATTTTTGTCTTTATCTTCGTTTTCTTGTGCTCCTTGATCTTCCTTCTTACCGAACCTACTTTTAAGATTCGTAAAAAGGGTTCTTACCTCTTTAAATGAGGAGCTCAAAGCAGCAATTCCAACCGTTCCAGCTACTGCAGCAGCACCAAAAGCGATAATCGCTTGGGCATAACCAGGCATGTGATTGAAGAAATTAACAAGCCCAGAAGCTATTTTGTATAATGCGTTCATGATTGGTGCAGTTGCATTTACAATATTATCTTGCGCTTGAGCAGCCTGACTCTTGAGTTCATTCATCGCACCAACTGAACCTTCTGATAATGGCGCTACTTGATTTTGTGCTAAATTTCCACCAGTAGCATAATACTGCTTTTCAAAGTCAGATATCTTACTTCTATTATTGACCAGCGCAAGTATAGCTTCAGCATCAGCCTTAGGGAACATACTGGATACGGTTTCTTTCTGTTTTGCCAATCCTTGGCCACTAAGCTGCTGACTTAATTGGTCAAGTGCATTCGTTACGTCGTTTGAACCTCCATTTTCAGATAGTTTTTTCGTCTTATCTGAAGTGGGGTTTCTCATTTCAGACATAATTGAGTTCAATGCTGAAATACTGCTTGAATTACCTATTTTTTGACCATTCAGTACATGAATAGCTGAAGCTAATTCTTCGATCTGTACGCCCGCCTTCGTTGCTTCAGGGGCAATGGATTCCAGTTGCCCCCCCAAGTCTTGGAGTGACATATTAGATCTTTCTTTTGTGAAGGTCATAATGTCCGACAACCTGTTCATTTGATCAGCTGGAATACCATACGAACTGGAAACTCTATCGCCCACTCTCGTCGCTTCCATTAGATCAACTTGGTTAGCAACCGCCATATTATTAAGCGCAGGTAACATCTGTTTAATGTCATCAGGACTTCTCTTAGATTCTAAGAGCATATATTGAGCTCTGTGCAATACATCTGCGCTAACCCCGAGCCTTCTGGTTTCGGCATCACGTAATTTGCTTAATTCTTCTACAAGCTTATCATTGCCATTATCAAATTTTACTTTGATAATTTCATCTAAGCTTCTTGAAGTATGTGTGTCCTGAAAAGACTTGCTAAGCATATTCGTGGAACCAGTCTGACTCTGAAAAGATAACTCTTTGTCAGGCTTAGAGTCTGAGCCCGAACTGCTCGCGCTGCTTACAGAAGAAGTTGAGCTAGCAGCTGGCTGACCTTGCTTTCCATTGTTTGAATTTCCTTGAACACTAGTAGAACCAGAAGATTTGGCAGCTTTAGCTAATGCAGTTTCCAATTTCGAGAATTGCTCGATTTGGGCTTCCATCTTCTTGATCAGGGATACACCCACCTGATTGAGAGTGTCCAGTCTCTTCGATACTCCCTGCAGCTCACGCGTATTTTGCCGCTGAATATTTACATCCATTTATCCCCCTCCTTTCCCCAACATCCATTCGAGCGCGGCTGCGGCTTCGCATAGTTCCTCAATCGTCATGCCGCACGCCTGCTCATAGGAAACACCGCCCCGACTGCCGATGACGACTTGCCATAGCAGCTGACGGAGCGGATTATCGGAGATGGCTCGTTTATACGTCGGATGCTGCGGATTCCAAGGGTGTTTCGACCAGCCCCAGGAAGCGTGCACATTCCAACCACAGCGGTGTCATCAGATCAACCTTGTCCTCAAGGCCGTCCCAAGACAAACGCGGAGATACAATCACATGATTCAGGAAGAAATCCATCGAGGATTCCAGCTTCCAACCTCCATCAGGCTTCAAAGCTGTGTCATAAAGACGCATCAGGGCGCGAGCGCCCGGATGCTGAAGTACGTACTCTTCTTCTTGAACCGTAACCGTCTTTTGTTTACTCATCGTTCCATGCTCCTCTCATTAATTAAGATACGATATGTGTGTAATCCAACACTTGAATTTCAAATTCGCGGTCTTCCAGCTCAGCTGCAAATGCAGCCGCCGGCAATTTCTTAATAACCGCCTTCGTGCCGCCAATGCGTTCACGCGGTTGGTTATGAGATACAACCCAGACCGTGAACACTTTCTTGTCGCGAGCTAGACGCGTTAGCATACCTACTTGCGGGGAAGTGGACATCAATGTCAACTTTACGGAACCAAGCGGATTGTTTTTATGAGCCAAGGCTACTTCACCACGCGCACCTACATGCGCAACAGCCTGCTCTTCATCTTTTTCACAAGAAACGAATGTATTTTCACCAAAGCCTGTAATATAAGTACCATTAATAATGACGTTTACCGATTTCGCATCATAGAATCCAATAGACATGTACTAGCACCATCCTTTTTCCTTTTAATAAGTAGTAGAGTTATAGCTTTATTTTAAAAATGAAAATAAATGTTACGTACTAGTCAGCATTCACGCTGTAAGCTAGTACGACTCAAGAACATCCTTTAGAAACGGATTACACCGCTCACACGTACTTGATGCACCGCTCCTGCCACCTCGAACCAGAACGAACCGCCTTTGTATTCACGGCTTGCACGATCAAGTGGATCCACTTCATCACGAAGCAAGAACTTCGTACCGAAGAGCGCTTCGCCGCTCTCATCTGCTGCAATAATGCCCATATCGAATGATTCAAGCAGCACGTTAACGACCGTACTCTCAATTTGAGCAATACCGCCATTTGTATAAGGTACTTTGTCGGATTCATTCAGCAGCTTTTGAATTTGTTCTTCCATGCGAGCACGCACATAGTCACGCGCCATAATGACGTCGATGTACTCACCGGATACAGTCTTGCCTTCCGATGTACGAGGTTGACCTTGCTTATTTACATAAGTAATAGCGCCGCCAAGATGAATATCAAGCAACTCGTTGCTTGTCATTTTCAATGGAGCAATCCCTTGGCATTGCTTAAATTTCCATGTTACAGAACCAACATCCGCAGAGCCTACTGCACCAACTAGCGCCGCATCTGGATAAGCCGCAGCGTCTGTATGATAGAACACGACTGTGCGAGTGTAGCCTGCTGTTTTCAATGCTTGAAGCTTCGCCTTGTCTGAAATACGTGTCACGAAGAGACGATAGTCTTCCTTTTCTAGTTCCTTCGCTAACGCTTCTACTGTCGGTGCATCATTTTCAGTAGACAAGAGGTAGTACCAACCGCCATCCAAAAGAGTCTGCAAGCGAGTCACCGCATCTTCCAACTCATCACGGGCTGCAATTGCGATTTGCGTCGGTGCATTTTCGCCTTGATCGAACAACACTTTTGCCATTGCAAATTCTTTCGTTGTGTCTGCATAATCAGCTTTTACCGCATCGAGATGTGCGTATTCTTTGTAAGCAGCACCGCCAGCCTTTTTACCGAGAATCAACGGTGTTGCAAAGGACAAGCGTCCTGTCGGCTTTTGCAGGTCAATCGTAATTTGAACGTCTTGTAATGTCATGTTTCAGTCACTCCTTCATTTGAATGTTAATTTTGTCAATCTTTACGGAGTTGGCTTGCTGCCAACTGTCTTTCATACGGAGTCTTACCGTCAGCGCTAAACTCGGGATCGGCTCCTTCTTCCATTCAGGGGGCATCATCTTGACGATGGTAGCCGATACAAGCTTCGCTTGCTCTTCCCCCTCTGACCAAAGCCATCTCATCAGCTCTCGGCATCGCTGCATCAGATCCAAACGATCTTGTCCAATGAGCAGCAGCTGCCATTCCATCTCAACAACCTTTTCTACCGTCACCTTTGTCCGATCCGTATGCGGAGTCATATCCTCATAAGGCTTCGGTACTTCATAAGTGATACATGGTGTTGGGCTGTCTGGCTTCACTTGGGTAACATCCAGCAGAGGCAGCTGCAAAGCCAGTGCCATTGGTTCCAGCAACTTCTGTACGATGTCCCGATACACAATCAAGCTCATCCCCTCCTTCTTGTTGTGAAGTGAATATGCGGCGCTATCGATAACAGAAACAGAGGCGCTATAGCTTGTAACGCTTATTGCGTTCTTGGCTGTTCCCTCTCGACTCACGATGTCCACATTAACATTATAAAATGGCGAACATACGTTTGGTTTATTCGTTTTTGATTTATTTTTCATCATTTTTTTATTGCTTTTTGATGTGATTTTGAAAGTTTTGTATAGGCGATTGAAAAGCTTCATCTATATAGGGGAAAAGGTATGGGGCTGCAACACAAAGCATCTATAAGGATGTTTTTAGTTACCGAAGGTTATCGGCAAATCAAAAGTGACTATTCATTAATAGGCGGCGAACACCTACACATCTACCTATCGATTGAATACGAACAGTAAATTTACAAAATTCCGAGCATAAATTCAAAAATAAGAACATTCGTTCTTATTTTGTGGTATAATAGTTATACCTGCCCACGGTGTTCCATAGATCAGAACGGATATTTGAAGGAGGATTTTACGCAGATGATGAAATGGGATATCCCCTCTCTTGAAGCATGGGACAAGCTCGGAACGAAGGACAAGAAGTCAATGATGGAGAATGTATTTAGCAAATATAGAATGTGTAAAGTGATGAAATTTGCCGTACGTGAAACGAAAATTACGGCCCAATACGAAGCGAGAGCCCATGGTGCGACCAATCGCGTTGGGGATCCAACAGCTGCTGTAGCTGTATATAACATTGATAAGACAAATGAGTGCTTGGCATTTTGCACATTAATTGAAACGATCGTCGCAGAGCTGGAGCCAGACGAACAGGTGCTCATCCGAGAACGGTATATGAAAGCTGCCAAGGTTACGGATATGAAGGTGTACAGCTTCGTTTATGATCCTCCTATTACCGCTGTAGCTTATGGACAGATTCGCAAGCGCGCCTTTGAGAAGCTCGTATACGCATTTCAATATGTGTTCCCTCCTCAAGGAACCATTCAGCAGCTCATTAATTAACTTTATTCATCAACGATAGGATGCATTGCGCTCTACTATAACGAGCCGTTCAAGTTCCGATGGATCGAGCATTTTCCGGCCCGTTGGAACTTTTATTTTTTCTACATAGAATATCGCTTTTACCAAGCTCATTATTCCGATGATCTACCATTTGACAATAAAGATTGTATTCTATACAATGAGGTTCGACCATAAAGTCATTATAAGAACTAGTTAGTCATAACTTGGAGGTATTGAGGTGTCAATCGATGTAATCGCAGATAAAAAATGCAATATCATCAAGACAGCGATGAAGCTATTTGCTCATAAAGGCTATCGAAATACGACCATGCAAGAAATAGCGGAGACATGCCAAATAGCTAAGGGAAGTTTGTATTCTCATTTCAAATCAAAGGAAGACTTGCTGTACAGCATATTTCAGTCATTCTCCCAATCTCATATGAATATGCTCTGCAAATCCGACCAGGAACCCTACTCCTCCGAGAAAGAGCGCTTTATTCATCAGTTGGAACTGCATATGAATTACAGCATGGAATATAGAGAAATTATTATCTTTCAGTTCAAAGAAAGTTCTGATGTCATTAATGATGATCTCGTCGCTTACCTTAAAAGTTTTCGAGCCGAATTCCTGAACTGGCTAGAGAAGCGGCTCATCCAAATATACGGTCCTGACTTTAAACCCTATGCTTTTGACACCACGTTTACCTTGTGTGGCATGATTCATATTTTCACAAACTACTTATTATTCGAGAAAAGCACACTAGATATCTCTCACATCAGTCACTATCTCATTCGACATTTAGACTATATGGCAGAAAAGCTTATGCAAGAGCAGCCTGAACCACTCGGGATAAAATTGTTACTGGAAGAATTTCAAGTTACATGCCCCGCAGAAGAAGCAGTACATCCATTGCAAATTACTAAACGAATGGCTGATACTATTGCAGATTGCCAAGCGGAAGAAGATCTCAAGATCGAAGCCAAGCAATCTTTAGCTCTTATCGAAAAAGAACTGACTGAAATTCAACCGCGCCGCTTCCTTATTAAAGGAATGCTGCACAATTTGCGAAGCATCCCTCAGTTGGATATTCATATATGCCAGCTTAGCTCAAAATTAAAACTTTAAGGAGAAACAACACGTGAACGAAAAGAAAACAACAAATGGCCCATTGTTCATTTTGATGATCAATATGTTCATCGCCATGGTCGGTATGGGTATGATTATTCCGCTTATGCCAATGTTTATTACGGAATTCGGAGCTACCGGCAAAGATATGGGTTATCTTATGGCCGCATTTGGACTTACTCAGTTCATTTTCTCCCCACTCGGCGGAGATTGGTCAGATAAATATGGCCGTAAAAAAATGATTGTTATCGGTATGGCATTTTTCACTATTTCACAATTACTATTTGCGGTGACCACTGATTTGTGGGTACTTTACTTGTCTCGTCTACTTGGTGGTGCAGGTGTAGGTCTGATGTCACCGCCAATGACAGCATTTATTGCTGACGTAACGACAGAAGATCAACGCGCAAAAGGTCTTGGATGGCTGGGGGCAGCGATGTCGCTAGGTATTGTTATCGGTCCCGGTATCGGTGGTTATCTCGCTGACTTCGGGATGCGCGTACCGTTCTATACGGCTGCAGCATTAGCTGGGTTATCTACACTTATTTCGATTGCGATATTGCCGGAGACATTAACACAAGAAGCAAAAATAGCCGCTCTGGCAACGAAACAAAAGCGCGAGAATATTGTTGGACTTATCATTAATTCATTCAAAGCGCCTTACTTTGTTCTGTTACTGCTCGTGTTCGTCTTAACATTTGGTCTTATGAACTTCGAAACGGTATTCGGACTATTTGTTGATGTGAAGCATGGATTCACACCACAAGACATCTCGCTTATCTTTACATTCGGAGCACTGGCAGGGGTTATTATTCAAGCCGTTGTATTCGGAAAACTCGTTGAAAAATTCGGAGAACAACGCGTTATCCACGGCTCCTTGATGCTTGCCGCCATCTGTATGTTCAGCATGACTTTTGTCGGGCAATATGCAGTTATCTTCACAACAACGTTATTATTCTTTATCGCTACTTCCCTCATCCGCCCAGCAGCCAATACGCTGCTGTCTAAGATGGCCGGCAATGAACAAGGCTATGTAGCTGGATTGAACAACGCATTTATGAGTCTTGGCAATATTATTGGACCATCCATTGCAGGTATTCTGTTCGATGTGAATATGAGCTATCCATACTGGCTGGGAGGCGTTGTTCTTATTATTGGCTCTCTTATGCTTGTCGGCTGGCAGCGCAGCAGAGCACAGTTTGCTAAAGTGGGCTAATTTATACAGTTGTGTAATTAAGAAAAGCTCTATCTTCGTAATTGAAGATAGAGCTTTTTTTGCAACCATAGTTCATTGTAATTTGGCCTAATAAAAATAAATTTATAATTTTCTTCCATAAAATTCTTAATTACAAAATTATGTTTAGCATCTCTCGATTGTATTCATTACAATGGCTCATGTGCACAAAATATATACATAATATGGAGGTTACATGATGCGTAAAAAATTTATGCCTAGCTTTATTCTAGCTCTTGTATTTAGTTTAGTATTTTCTATCATGCCAGCTTTTGGTGCGGCCAAATTAGGGACAGATATGTGGAATCCTGAGCAGGGCTGGAAGCGATATTCGAGCAATTCTCATCCATTCACCTATCATGGATATGGTTGGAATCACGTGAATGACATCTACAATAATTCTACGCATTACAATAATTATTCTAGTACATCTGCAAAATTTAATATTGTAGGCACTTCTTTTCGAGTAATAAGTAAAAACGCATTTAGCTCATTATCTGATGGCATTACGGTCATTATCGATGGTAAATATTACGGGAATATAAACTTGCAACAAATTGCCCGTGATGACTCTCAAAATAGCTATAATACACCACGTTTAGCTTACGAAGTGACAGGTTTGTCACCAGGAGAACATTCTGTTGAGCTAGTTAATAACTCATCCGGGAAATATTTTGTACTATCAGCTATCGACGTGCCTCAACAAAGTACTTTGAAGCCGTACAACCCTAACATTTCCACACCGAAACTTTCTGTAACTTCGGTAACGTATTCGGTTTATTTAAACGAAACGTTTGACGTTCAGCTCAGATTGGACAATGTGAACAATATTTATGCAGAAGATTTCAGCATTGAATACGACAAATCCCGCTTCCAATTTGTAAGCGCTGTGGCAGACAGCAAGCTAACGATCGTGCATCAAGAAAATGCGGATACATTACGATTTATTACAGCAAGCAAAGGCCGCTATAACGGCATTAATGGCAGCAGCCTTCTTGTTAACTTGAAGTTTAAAGCAATTGGTGTTGGCAATGGTAAAGTAGATGCCATTAAGGCCAAGATTGCTGACAATGGAAAAACAGAAACTACGCTTGCACCAGAAAATATCGGTGAACGCACGTTTCAGGTGCTTCCAAGTACGGAATACAGCCTAAAGCATCTTGGTGAGGTTGCTTTCTTCTATAAAGAGGACAAAACCAATTTGTCAAACAATTTGAGAAGCATTTTGGGAGACCGCGGTCCGGTTGAAGACGTCGATTTGACTCATATCGTGAAGATCGTGTTGGCTAATCCACAATATAAGTAACAGTAGCAGTAGCCTATCAATCACGCAATGAAAAAAGCCCGTTCCCTGCTCCTTCTCTCTCTTCTTGTAGCAACGGCTACAAGAAGACGAGTGATTGGAAGCTTGGTTGAACGGGCTTATTTTAAATTAATCAAAATAGCGCAAAATGCTTAATTATAAGAAAAATAAGTTGAAGCTAAGCAAAATATAAATCAACATCTCGGTAACAGCTAATCGTATTTTCCAGCTGCCAGATTGATTCATAAGCCGCCCGCCCAAGCTGCTGGCAAGCACCGAAACAACCGCAAATATAACAAACGCCTGTATCATAAATAGTACGCCTAGTTGGATCATTTGCAGCGGTACCATACCATTTTCTTGCCGAACGAACTGTGGGAACAACGCTAGGAAGAACAAGGAGAGCTTCGGATTCAGCACGCTCATCACTATGCCTTGACGATACAAGCCGAAGCCTGCTTTCGTGCTGGCTGCCGCATCATGCTTGCCAACTGGCTCTTCCGCTACCGATGATACTTCCGCAGTCGCAGCAACCTCACCTTCCGCCTTCATTTTACGGATACCCGTCCATACTTTCCACGCTAAATACAGCAAATATATTGCTCCTAAGAGCTTAATGATGAAAAATGCCGCTGGCGAAGAAAGAATGACGGCAGATACACCTGCCGCCGCCAAAGCGACATGAGCGATTAATCCTGTACATAAGCCAAGGGCAACAGTAATACCGCTGCGCCAAGATCGGCTCATACTTTGTGCCGTAACAAACAAAATATCTGGTCCTGGCATTAATGTCAGTGCAATAGCAACAGCCAGAAAGGATAACATTTGATTAAGCTCAACCACGTGCATATTCCTCCTGTGAACATCCTATAAATATATCAAAACAGACATATGTTTATTTAACTAGACAAATGCCAATATAACACCATCATACAAACATGTAAAGGCTTTTAAGCGTTAACGCGTTTTAGTGCGATGCGATTAAGAATATTTTTTTGCGAATCTTCATCCATTTCTTATTCTTACTCGTAACCTCTACATTTCACCTTCTCATTCCTATATGGAAAGAATGTAACCGTAGAAGATTTCAACATTTTTCGTGTTTAAGGAACCCATTCCTTCTCGCTATTAGTCATCCACACATCCAAATAAAGTCGAAATCCCATAAACTAAATATAACTATATGAAGTGGGTGAGCGCATGCCTATATTTGATTCAGGACCAATAGACAATAGTCAGACAGGTAAAGCTGCATTTGCAGAAGTCAGCGCCGTTAATGCAGGCCGTTTTCCTACGAATGTGAGCGTCCAGCTATACGAGCTGCCTCCACTCGCATTCGGTACACAGACAAACAATCCACTTTTCACAAGCTTGTTCTACCTCTATCCGAGAGGTAATCCAAACGATACGCTTTCTTCTGGACTCGTCGCTTTAGGCAGTGCCTTTGGTGTCAGAGTCATCAGCAGCGGGATTGGAGAAGATGATATCGCCGTACACGTTACACTTTACGATTCGGACAACCGCATTATTGGAACCCTCAACATCCCTGCAACCGCTCCTACTCCCTTACTCGTATATGGTGTTAATAACGGCTCGGACAATGTAAGTGTAGTCGAAGCTGAGACAGAACAAGTGACCACTTTTATTTCCACTACATCCACAGACCCTACGGGTGTAGCTTCAACTCCGGATGGCACCAAATTGTATGTAACCGTTCAAAGCACGAATAGCGTCGATGTATATGAAACGGCCACCAATACACTGATTACGACCATTCCCGTCGGGCTAGGCCCAGTAGGTGTGTTTGTCCGGCCTGACGGCGTCCATGCCTATGTAACGAATATCGGTGGAGATAGCGTTTCAGTCATTGACGTAGCAACGGATACTATCATTGGTGCGCCCATTCTAACAGGCTCCCAGCCATTTGCCGTTTCTTTTGTCCTATCACTAGCTAAAGCATATGTAACCAACTCTAACGGAAATAGCGTAACGATTATTAACACAAATACGTTAGCACCAACAGGAACGATCCCACTGCCTGCTAATCCTGTCGGTATTGCTACCACACCTGATGATAAGAAAGCATATGCCTGCGTACAACTCAACACCCTTGCTGTCATCGATACGGCGACAGACACTTTGCTGCCAGCCATCCCACTCCCTGTTGGGTCTGGTGTATCTCATGTTGCAGTTACGCCCGACGGCTCACGCGCCTATGTAACCGCAAGTGTCGCGGGTATGCTGTTCATAGTCGATACCAAAGCAGATATCGAAGTTCCCTCTCAAGCAGTCGTAATCGGAATGGGCGCTCGAGGCATCGCAATCACACCAGATGGTAATAAAGCATTTGTAACGGCCACACTTGAAAATTATATTGCTGTTGTTGATCTGCAGACGAATACGAGGCAACAACTCATTTCAACTGGCGTACTGCCTTCAGAAATAGCAATTACCCCCAATCTATTATTTTAACTTCATACGGCAAACATTGATTTTAGAAAAAAGGAAGGGATGATCATATGCCTCTGTACGATTCGGGACCGATAGATAACAGTCAGACCGGAAGAGCTGCTTTTGCAGAAGTCAGTACGGTTAATACAGGTCGTCTCCCTACAAATGTGAGCATTCAGCTGTATGAGCTTCCTCAACTCGTATTCGGCACACAGACCAATAATCCACTTTTTACAAGCTTGTTTCACATCCAACCTAGAGGAAACCCAAACGATACTTTATCTTCTGGACTCGTTGCGTTAGGTAGCGCCTTCGGAGTAAGGGTCATTAGCAGCGGACCTGGGGAGGACGATATTGCTGTGCATGTCACGCTGTATGATGCAGACAGCCGTATCATTCGCACTTTCAACGTCCCTGCTACCGCTCCTACTCCTTTATTCGCCTACGTCTCCACTGGTTCAACTAGGGTCACGGTTATTGATACCTCTATCGATCAAGTAGTTGAATCTTTGGTTACCGATCCATCTGTAGCTACTGTCTCAACATCTACGCCAGATGGATCACGTCTGTATGTAGCTGTTCAAGGTTCAAACGTGATCGATGTTTTTGATACCACGACCAGCACCTTCATTACATCGATTTCAACCGGAGGTCTTCCCCAAGGGGTATTAGTTAGACCTGATGGTCTTCAAGTCTATGCTATTAATGCTATTACAAATAATGTTGTCGTGATCGATGTTAATACGAATACTCCGATAGGCGCTCCAATCCCTACTGGAATTAACCCATTTGCATTAGCTTTTTCCTTAAATCTGAGCAAAGCTTACGTAGCTAATTTCAGCGGGTCTAGTATTACCGTAATTAATACAAATACGCTTTCTGTTATCACGACAATACCGCTTGGCGCTAATCCATTCAACATCGCTACCACACCAGATGGCAGTAAATTGTTCGCCTGCCTGAGTACAAATGTTGTCGTCGTTATTGACACAACTACTGATTCTGTCATTACTTCAATAAACATGTCACCAAGTATAGCGGTATTTGATATTGCTATTACACCAGATAGTACGAAAGCATATGTAACTGCGATCGTAACAAATGAAATTCGTGTCATTAATACGATCACGAATGCTGTTATTAACAATGCAACGATCCCCCTTGGCATCAGCCCACGTTCCATTGCCATCACACCAGATGGTAAAAAAGCCTATATCACTACAAATTCAGAAAATTCAGTGAAAGTTATCGATCTGAAGACAAATACAAACACAGCTACCATTATCGTAGACACCTCACCAAATGACATTTCTATTGCTCCTAATCTGTTATTTTAAATGGGGAAGGAAAAAGAGGTTCCCCACCGTCCATTAAGACGAGAGAGAACCTCTTTTCTGCATACACTGCTGTTTCTATTCCTTTGTGAGTCCGATCATAACGCCGCCTACTACGATAAGCACACAGCCGATAATAACGAACACCATTTGACGCTTGGATTTCTTCTCATTTAGCAAGAAGATACCACCTAGTGTCGAAATAATCGTACCCGTTTGTGACAAGGAGAAGCTTGTCGCAACGCCTATAAGCGGGATGGATAGAAGCAAGGCAAGGTTACCAGCTCCCCACCAAACACCGGTAAGGATGTTGCGGAATGTATATTTATTAAATGGCTTATGCTTCAACGTCAACAGCAATCCACCAAGGACCATACCGATTGCTTGTGGCATAATCGCGGCCCAGCCGTCAACTTCAAACCAACGAAGAATAATAACATAACCAACGAAACCGACTGTGGAGATAACCAAATGCATAATTCCTTTTTGCATCTGACTACCGCCGCTCATTTGCGTACCTTGTGTATTCGCTTGCTTGTCTTCCATCACAGTAAACACAACACCGATGATAAGAAGAACAATTGCAATAATTCCTAGAATGACAGAAGTTGTCGTAGACCATTCCCCGAATACGATAACACCGAACAATGTCGTTACAATTAATTGCATACCTGTTGAAATAGGAACCGTACGAGATACGCCTAAATATCCAACCGCGGAAAATTGATTGTATTGACCAAGCGCCCAACATATACCTGAAATAATACCGGCAGTCCAAATGGTTGTTGATAACTCCGGCTGTTTAAATACATATATCCCAATTGCAAATACGAGCGCACCGAGCGTCATTCCGACGAGTTGGTGATGTGCTTTCCCTCCAAGCTTGGAGCTGACAAGCAATAAAGTTCCCCAGAATAACGCAGGGACAAGAGCCAATAAAATATCCATGTCCAAATTCCCTTCTATCATCACAAACTAATCAATATTTAAAATATTTAAAGCCAAATATAATTGTTCAGCAATAAATTCGATACAGTGACGCCATAAAGCAATGTTTAAAAATATAACCACTTATCCTTTAAGATAGTGTAAACATTGCCCACTAATTATAATCATCAAGATCATCGAGCACGGCTGTTGATGAACCAAGTAAGTGTGCTTTCGGGATACGGTGCACAGCTCTCTGGACCTCATCTAACGGTCGCCATTGACGTTATTTTCGCTAAATCACCTGTAATAAAATTATAACGGGCGTACGAGCGCTTATTTTAGCAATTTAGTGATTTACATCGCGTTAGATGGCAAATAAGCTCTCTGGCAACCTTTACTTCTCAAAATAAGTGAATACAAGCAGAATAGCCTCCGTGGCGACCGTTACGTAATTACTTTACCCAAATATGCGCAGCTACCTATTACGAACTTTTCTCGCCTTCTTTTGAAATAAGATAGTTTCTGAATATTTGCATTGTAAAACTCACTTCTTTAAGGCAAGAAGCTAATGATTTGGTATGAATGATTTTCAAATATATGGATTAACCAAAGGGCATGATCGTCATACTATAATGACGATTTGGCTGGCACCTATTTATATAGCACCCGTGTTGTGCTTCATGTTGTACCTTTTGTGTGCATTATGTTGAGCATCATGTCGTGCATTATGTAGTGGTTCATGTTGTACATCATGAGTGAGTTATCGATAACTCAAATTGAATTACAAATCACACACTTACAATTGTACTTTACACACCCACTCACATTCTCCACCCTTGATTTGTATCCTAAAAAGTCAACAAAAAAGACGCCCCTGCTTCGACTTGCCTTGAAGCGGAGCGTCTTTCCCTAAGAACTAAACTGCCACACTTGCTTGAGTCATTGCATGTCTTGCTAGTATTGCTGATATTGCCGTCATTGCTATATCATAGCGCTTCGAGATTAAAAGTTCGAGCTGCAAACTTCTATTCTGCGTATAGTTTCTTACGCAGTTCTTTGATCTCGTCGCTTTCAAGGTATTCGTCATAAGACATTACACGGTCGATAACACCGTTCGGTGTAATCTCAATGATACGGTTCGCGATCGTTTGCATGAACTGATGGTCATGAGACGTAAACAACATCGTACCATCGAAGTCGATAAGTCCATTGTTGAGCGCTGTGATGGATTCTAGATCCAAGTGGTTCGTTGGCTCATCCAACAGAAGCACGTTTGCACCTGTCATCATCATTTTAGACAACATACAACGAACTTTTTCTCCCCCGGACAATACGCTTGCTTTCTTCAACGCTTCTTCGCCTGAGAATAGCATGCGGCCTAGGAATCCGCGCAAGAATGTTTCGTCTTGATCTTTGGAATACTGACGAAGCCAGTCTACCAAAGAGTCATTAACGCCTTCGAAGTAAGCAGAGTTGTCTTTCGGGAAATATGCTTGAGATGTTGTAATTCCCCAGCTGAACGTACCTGCATCAGCTTCAACTTCGCCCATCAGAATTTGCATCAAGGTCGATTTGATCAAACCGTTAGGTCCAACGAGTGCAATCTTGTCACCTTTGTTTACAATCAGGTGCAAGTTCTCAAACAGTTTCTCGCCATCAACCGTTTTGGACAAGCCTTCGATCGTCAACAGCTGTTTACCAGCTTCACGGTCAGACTTGAAGTTGATGAACGGATATTTACGGTTCGACGGACGAATGTCGTCAAGCGTAATCTTGTCGAGCATTTTCTTACGAGAAGTTGCTTGCTTGGACTTGGACGCATTCGCGCTAAAGCGCTGGATGAACGCCTGCAACTCCTTAATCTTCTCTTCTTTCTTCTTGTTCTGGTCACGCATCATCGTTTGTGCCAATTGGCTGGACTCGTACCAGAAGTCATAGTTACCGGAATAAAGTTGGATCTTGCCGAAGTCAATGTCCGCAATATGCGTACATACTTTGTTCAAGAAGTGACGGTCATGGGATACCACAACTACGGTACCTTCATAATCCATCAAGAAGCTCTCTAACCATTTGATTGATTCAAGATCCAAGTGGTTCGTCGGCTCATCGAGCAGCAAAATGTTCGGGCGACCGAACAATGCTTGCGCCAAGAGAACGCGAACTTTCTCACTGCCATCAATCTCAGACATAAGCTTGTCATGCCAGTCTTTAGAAATGCCAAGACCGATCAACATTTCTGCTGCGTCAGACTCTGCTTCCCAACCGTTAAGCTCTGCGAATTCGCCTTCCAACTCACCCGCACGCATACCGTCTTCTTCAGTGAAGTCTGTCTTAGCATACAAAGCGTCTTTCTCTTTCATGATCGAATATAGACGCTCGTGTCCCATCATAACGGTATCAAGCACTTTGTGCTCATCATACGCATAATGGTCCTGCTTCAATACAGATAAGCGGTCGCTTGACGCAATATGCACATCGCCGCTGTTTGGTTCAATTTCGCCTGACAATATTTTCAAAAAGGTCGATTTGCCCGCTCCATTAGCACCGATAAGCCCGTAGCAGTTGCCCGGTGTGAACTTAATATTCACGTCTTCGAACAATGCGCGCTTGCCGTAACGCAGCGTAACGCCTGTCGTATTAATCATCGTTAAACCGTCCCCTATTCTTAATAGTCTTAAGCGAACATTATAACACATTTAAATGAAAAAAACATGAAACCAAATAGAAACAAAATGAATACCAAATATTGATTACTATTGTTGTTCTTCATCTATGGAATGAAGCGCAGTTTTAGGTGAAGAATGCAATTGGGAATACACATCTTTCCATCTTATTTTCCAGAAGCTATAATATAAATTATCAAACAAGAAAGCGAGTGATGTTATATGAAAAAAGTTTTTAACATGAGGGAGATTCCGTTGGCCCCTTAGCACTTCGTGCAACCGAACTTATGATGCTTTCCAGCATGCTTAAAGAACAGGAACTGCGTCATGCCAAACTTATTTGTTTGAATACGTGCTGCACGTAAAAAGAAACACGACCGCTAAGGTTCCAAGCGGGATCCTCCCATTTATTTGTGTCGTCCTGTCACTTATGTCTAATCCAACACACAAAGGGAGAATCACATTGAACCAATTTTATTCGAATGATTCACATGAAAAAGAAACAAGTCATACAAACGAGAACAACAATACGAATATTTCACAATTTGAAAATATAGATCTTGCGTATGAACGAGCGTCAGATGATACAGGTACAGAAGAGGCCAATGCGCCGCTGGTAACTGATAAAGACACTGATGATGCACAGCTTGCGGATGCGAATGAGTCTTTGATCGCTGGAGCGTTGGCTGACAGCGCGGCAGCAGGTGCGGAGCAAGCGGCTAGCTATACGCTTGCGGCGCTTGGTTGGGACGAATCCTGGGACGCCGCATGGCGTGCTTGGGAGGAGTCCGTGCCCGAAGCGGTACATCGCCGCTACGGGGAAGCTTGGGTACCGGCGCGCGTGGCGCTATCGCACAAGCGCCTGTACCGGGTAATCGGCGCCGGCGGCGAATGGCTCGCCGAGCCGTCAGGGCAAGCGCGGGCGAGCATGCCTACGCCCGCGGACTGGCCGGCGGTAGGCGACTGGGTCGCCGTCGTCCCACGGCCGGCCGATGGCCGCGCGGTGCTCGCAGGCGTGCTGCCACGGCGAACGCGCTTCGCGCGCAAAGTCGCGGGCATGCGGTCAGACGCGCAGATTGTCGCGGCCAATGCCGATACGGCCTTGCTCGTCACATCGATGACGAGCGACTTTGAGCCGCGGCGGCTGGAGCGCTACGCCGCGCTTGCGTACGACAGCGGGGCTATGCCAGCTGTCGTGCTTACCAAAGCAGACGCCGTCGCTGACGCTGCGGAGGAATCCGCCTTCGTCGCGCAGGCGATGCAGGCAGTGCCAGGCGCCGAAGTGTTCACCGTGTCGGCACAGAACGGCACAGGCATTGACGGCCTGCTCGCCTATCTCGCCCCTGGCTCCACCGTCGTACTGGTCGGTTCTTCAGGTGTCGGCAAGTCCACACTTGCCAATGCCCTCACTGGCACTACGAGAATGGTAACGAATGCTGTGCGCGAAGATGATAATCGAGGTCGCCATACGACGACGCATCGTGAGCTAATGGCGCTTCCCAATGGAGCGTGGCTCATCGATACGCCTGGCATGCGCGAGGTTGGTCTCATTACCGGAACCGATGAGGAATCCGGATATGGCATTACACAAGCATTCCAAGATGTTGAATCGTTTGCCGAGCAATGCCGCTATCGCGACTGCAGTCATAAGCAAGAACCTGGCTGTGCGGTACATGCCGCTATTGAATCTGGCGAGCTGGATTCCTACCGACTGCAGGCTTATCGTAAGCTTCAACGCGAGCTGGCTTATGCAGAACGCCGTGAAAACGAGCAAGCGAAACGGGCCATGAATGAAGCGGGTAAAAAGCTTGCGAAGTATGCGAAAGCAGCTCAACGCAGCAATCCTAAACGCTAACATTCAGCTCTAGCTAACATTCAACTTATATTTAAGGTACTATCATGCGCTATCGTCCATCTCACAAATGATTGATAATCTCGATGCGATAGAAGCAAGACCTTAACCAAACCATTACCTTCTTTTATTAACAAACAGGGCTATCCTTATAGCAGCTGAATCGATCTAGCTGGCATAGGATAGCCCTGTTACTTTGTGATGCTGCATAGCCTGCTACATACCTCTAGAAGAAAAAATATACGATTCTCTTCTTTAAGCACTTAGCATCGGGTTTGGTATTAGTACTTGGTAGTTCGTACTTAACTTTCACATTTTGCATTTACCATACAGTAATTAGACCCTCTAGCTTATACTGCACTTACTGCACTCACTACTCAAACACGCCTTCCCACTATTATTCATCGCCTGATTTAACAGGCAACTGCTGTCCCTTCCACGTGTCACCAAGCAGCAGCAAACGCACACGCTCAGGATCAATGCCAAGACGTTCTCGTTCAGCCATCAAGCGGTCGATTGCCTCTTTTGGTGTATCGTCCGCTAATTTGAAAGCACCGTAATGCATCGGAATCATCAGCTTAGCACCAACATCTACAAACGCCTGCAGGGCCTCTTCTGGGTTCACATGCTGCGCGTTCATAAACCATTCAGGCTCGTAAGCACCTATCGGCATCAGTGTTACATCAATATCGAACCGCTCTCCGATCTCCTTAAAACCGCGGAAGTAGCCGCTGTCTCCTACAAAGTAGATCGTGCTCACATTATCTACATATTGCTCCACAGCTTTAGCGCCGCTTTCCTTTTTCTTCGTTGCCTCTAATGCACTCTTACTTGCATGCGTTTCGATATCCTGCAGAGATGCCTCTATACGCTCAAGCACATATCCACCCCAATGAGAGCGATTCATATCGGTCAAAGAACGTCTCGTCCAATGTTGAGCAGGCACGAATGTCACGTTAACTTGGTCGATTGTTATCGACTCCCACCACTGCAGCTCCACAATATTTCGGAACCCTTTACGGGACAACTTCCCTTTTAAGCCAACAGGGACAATAATGATCGTTCGCTCTGTCGCGAGTTGACGAAGAGAGGCAACATGCAAATGATCATAATGAGAATGGGAAATGAGCACAACGTCCACTTCCGGCATATCCTGTAACGGAATTCCAGGTGGGCTCAACCTTTTTTCCAGCGCCATTTTTATTGCCCATACTGGATCTGTCACGATATTTAGTCCACCGATTTGCAACAAAAAAGTAGAATGTCCAATCCATGTAATCGTCGTTTGTGACCGATTCTCGTTCAATGCAGCCAAATTGGGCTCCACATGTGGAATGACGTAAGAATAGTCCTTCTTGCGGAGACGCAGACGACGCTCCGAACGCCAACGCTTGAACTGCTTCCACGTCTTCTCGGTCATAACATTATCCATATTGTGATATTTCCGAGTTGCTCTAGAGCGTAACATGCCTTCACCTCGCTGATGTTTATATAAAAAATCAAATTGCTTTGCTTACTCTATTGCTCCATATACTCCATAATTACACACCTAATAATGAGTACACTCATAATCACATTACAATCTTTAATGTTATATATCGTATCATGGGAACAATCCCTTTTCCAACGACGCACATTGTACCTATTTATGTACGTTATACCCGAACTTCATTTACTTGATTCATTGTGAGGGTGCGATCTATCATGTACAATAAATGTACTCGCATTAAGCAAGGAGGATCAGATATGAAACTCATTCGCATCGAACCAACACCAAGTCCAAATAGCATGAAGCTGCAATTGGACGAGCGTCTGGATGAAGGCATTAGACGTACGTATACGCCTGAGCATAAACAAAATGCGCCGCGTATCATTCAACAGTTATTAGACATCGACGGCGTTAAAAGTCTATTCCATACCGCAGACTTTATTGCACTCGATCGTAAGCCGAATAACGATTGGGCAGTTATTCTGCGTCAAGTTCAAGATATATTTGGCTGGTCTCAAGAACAAGGCACTGCTGCAGAAGAAGAAACAGGGAACTACAGCTTTGGAGAAGCACATGTGTATGTGCAGTATTTCCGTGGCATTCCTATGCAAATTCGTGTACAAGCAGGCGGACAAGAGGAACGAATCGGTCTTGGGGAAAGATTCGTAAAAGCTGTCCAAGAAGTTGCCAGCGCAACGCTGATCAAAGAGCGCAAGCTAAGTGAATATGGTACACGCTACGGCGACCTTCCTACTATTGCACGTGAGGTCGAGCAGGAACTTGAAGCGACGTATACAGAGGAAAGACTTCAATCCGTCATCAAGCAAGCCATCGAATCGAAGCAATCCAATGAACCGTTCGTTGAAGAGCGTATTGCTTGGGATCAAGCTGCAATCGAAGCTGGACTACAAGACAGCGATTGGCGCAAGCGCTATGCTGCATTGGAACAGTTGGAGCCTGAAGAAGCTAACTTACCTCTTCTGCAAAAACTGATCGATGATGAGCACAGCCAAGTTCGCCGCCAAGTTGTCGTTTATTTGGGCGAGATTAAGACGGAAGAAGTTATGCCATTGTTGATTCATGCTTTGAAAGATGCTTCTGTCAGCGTTAGACGTACAGCTGGCGATACGCTATCCGACATCGGCGATGCTCAAGCGATGGAGCCAATGATTACAGCGTTGAAAGATAAGAATAAGCTTGTACGCTGGCGTGCTGCTCGTTACTTGTATGATCTTGGGGATGAGCGTGCTATTCAAGGGTTAACCGATGCTATGGAGGATCCTGAGTTCGAGGTTGCTCTGCAAGCACGCATGGCATTAGAACGCATCCAGTCGGGCGAAGAAGCAGCAGGTACAGTATGGCAGCAAATGACTCGTGCTCGTGATTAATTCCATGACTGCGTTTCTAACGTAGGAAACATAAATAACATATAACAAGGAACAGAGCTGACGACGACACCATCAATCGACGTCAGCTTTTTTCAACTCATTAATGATAGAGGTGTGCCTAGATGAGCAAAGCTCGTATTTGGTTAGTATTCACATGCGGAGTTTTAGGATTAATGCTAAGTATTCACCAACTCATCCGTGCCATTATGAATCATACATCTTTCATCGTACACATCATAAGTATCGTGTTGTGGTTCATGTATATCATATCTATGTATTACAGCATAAAAAATAAGAAAGCACGCTTAAAATGACCTAACCAGGATTCCCCTAGAGCCATTTAAGCGTGCATCTCATCACTTCACTATTCGCCATTTCGTGCTGTTTCTGTTCTCTTTACGACTCCAACTTGTAGCGGCTTGTTACCTGCTGCAAATCATCAGCTACCGATGCCAAATGATTAGCTGAAGCAGCAATATCCTGCATCGCTGCATTTTGCTGTTCACTTACCGCAGCCAGCGTCTCAATCTCCGAAGCGACTTTTTCCGTCACTTCAAGGGATTGATCGAACGAATGAATCATTTCTCGATTCGTTTGTGCCAGGTCTTTACTTACCCTAGCTGCATTCGTCAACTGATCGCTAACCGTCTGAATCACTTGGAACATTTCCGTCATCCGTCCCGTAAGCTGATCGGTCAACTGTCTGCCGCTGTTGACAGACTCCGTTCCTTCTACCATCGCTTGTGAGACAGCATCCGTCCGATTGGCAATCTCCTCAATTAAAGTTGTAATTTGTTCTGTCGCCTGTTGGGCTTGTCCTGCCAGCTTGCGAACTTCATTGGCTACAACCGCAAAGCCTCTTCCCTGCTCCCCAGCATGTGCGGCCTCAATGGCTGCATTCAGAGCAAGCAGATGAATTTGTTGAGACAAGTTCTGAATAAAGCCAACGATCGTCTGTATATCTTTAGACTTTTCCTGCAACAAATCGGTCTCCGTTTGAACTTGGTATGTGTGATCCATAATGGTAGACATCTGTTCATTCACAACTCGTAAGGAACGCTCACCATCTACCGCCCAAGCTTGGATTTGGTTCGCATTAGCAGCAGAGCCTTGTACAAGCTCAACGACATTTCGCAGCTTGCCATTAGCCTCAGTCGCCATCTCGTTCACATCCGTCAACTCTTGCTTCATCCCGTTAGAACGATTGTTTATTTCCTCATAGGAAGCCGCCACTTGTTGAAGCGAAGCGACATTCTCTTCCGAGTTGGCAGACAACTGTTCCGATGAAGCTGCAAGCGTATTCGCTGTATCACGAAGGTCTCGCATCACACTCGCAAGTGACACAGCCATCGTATTGAACTGATTTTCCAATAGTCCAATCTCATCGTTCCGTCGGCTTGTATTTACCTTCACATCCAAATCCCCATCTGCGATTCGCTTCGACATTTGCTGAAGCCGAATAATAGGAAGCAGGATCGATTTAATAAATGCAAACACACCTATTGATATAAATAGTAAAATCAGCCCCAAATAAAGAATCGCTTCACGATACAGTTGGTTCTGTACCTGCTTGATCTCCCCTTGATCCATAACGCCGACAACATTGAGCTTCAGCTTATTATCTCGATTAAAGGAAATAAAATGCTGCTTCTGCTCATTGTTCACCATTAGGTCACCTTTCAAGGCGGTCTTCAAGGCAACATATTCTCCTTCCAGCACCGTGCCTGGCTTATAGTCAGGATGAACGATGACTTGATTGGAGTCATCCAAAAGCGCAATATAGCCATTTTCACCAATCTTAAAGCTTGAAGCCATCTCAGCTAGCCGCAGCGTATTTACATCCAGCCCCATTACTCCGCTGCCATCGCTCAAGGTGCGAGAAAACGTAATGACCATCCTTCCTTCACTGTCCTTACGAACTTTGGAGGTGATGATCTTGCCTGGGCTAGCTAACGCCTCCGTATACCATGATTGTTTATTAAAGCTTGCCGTTCCTTGGACTCCGTCACTATGATGCAATCTGCCATCAAGCACGACAAACGCTGCCAAAATTTTATCGGTGTCCTTATCCATCGTTGTTAAACGAAATTGCAGCTGCGCGTCATTTGTTCGTATTTCCGGCAATGATTTTTCCATCGCTTGAAAGGCAAACACATAATCATTAAACATTGCATTAATCGATTCCGTCATCGTGTGAGACATTTTCGCCACTTGTTCTTTCTGGGCGTCAGACAATTCATTAGTAGCGCTAGTGGTAAGCAGCCATATAAGTCCTATAGTAGGTAATAAAATGAGTGCAAAAATAACTACCGAAACTTTCTTCTTAAGTGAGTTGCGAAGTGTCCATATACGTGGATTAAGTTTCAAGGCCCTTACCCCTTTGTCTCCGATTAGTCATTTCCATAGATGCCCACACTATATATATCGGTTATTCGACAAAAACGTGTAGAAGACCTTTCTATTACAACATCAATTCGACAGCCTATACGGACTACTACCCTTCCCTCGTCGCTGGACGAAACGCAGATACACCAACACCAAGAAAAATAATCGTAAATAACAGCAAAACACCGATCGGAAGAACGACAGTATTCAAGGAAGCACCCGCTTCCAACTTATCCAGTGCATCCAACACCCAGCGCTGGGGCACATAATAGGAAATCCGCTGCATGTATGGCTCCATAATGTATACCGGCCAGAAGCATCCGCCAATCATACAAGTTGGAACGATGATCCCATAACCAACCTGAGTGAACCGCTTCATATCCGTTAAGAACGTGCTAATCATACAAAGCGCCCCGAGGATAGCTAACAAGTATAGTTCCAATAACAAAAACTGTTCTACGATTGAAGTCGATATACGAGCCCCTAGAACTAGGTGTACAATGACCAGTACAACAGCAACTTGTATCGTTCCATTTGCAAATGCACCTAAAAAATAACCGAACGATATTTCAGAGTTCCGTACAGGTGCAGCATAAGCGCGAAGCATCGTGCGATTATGGCGATCCTCAATCATAACGCTGACTGCTTGTAGCCCATTCATAAAGATGAACATTAGGAAAATGCCCATAGCTATCCGCATCGAGACAGAGGAACTGGATTTTTCCGATTCCATTTTCAGTACAGGTCTAGCTTGCAAATATTCCGTGTACAGCTTTTCCTTACTCTCGGCTGAAAGCTGTTGTCCTTGTTCAACCTTCCCCATATCAGCTAGGAAGCGCTGCTGCTCTTGGACAAACTGTTCTAAAGCCAGCTTGACGAGCGCAGATTGCTCACTTAAATTCTTCTGATACATGTCCACTTGAAGTGTGGAGCTGTTCATCAGTGACTCACTATAGGAAGCAGGAATAAAAACACCAAATCCTGATTTTTCAGCACTTTGCTCCAATTCCACTATGCTAGCAGCTTGTACGACTTCAAATCGCTCTTCCAATTGAGCCTTCAATTGTTTGGACCATACTGATTGATCCTCGTCATACCAAACGACTACAGGAACAACACTCGTTATCGTTGTAATCATGATCATGAGCACGACCGCGGTTGGCAGCACAAACGTGAGAAACCAAGCGCGTTTGTTCACTAATATTCGATGAATATAAAACTGAGCAATTTTCAGTGCATTCATCGCAGTACCGCCTTTCGTACGAAGATAAGAGAAAATGTACAAAGCACGAAAGCCATTGCTGCGAGTATACTAAGCCCAAACCAGATTTCATTCCAGCTTGCACCTTTCATAACACCAGTCAATACATCCATCGCCCAATACGATAGCGTGAACTGACCTACACTTTCATGTACAGCCGGTATGATGAAAAATCCTCCACTAACTGCCGTCATAAATACGATGACCGTTTCAAGAAACGTTTTCATCGTTTGCTGGGATTTGAACCAAGTTGCTGCAATTAACCCTAAGCTCAGAGAACAAACTAACACGAGGGCGCACACAACAAACGTGATTAATGAAGAAATGCCCCAATCTACTCCATATACGAATGACGCAAATCCAACAATAAATGCAGACTGCAGCATGCCAAATAAGAAATGACCCATAATTTTTCCACCTACGAAATCGGCCATGCGTATCGGCGATGCTATCGTACGATGCAATGTTTGATTTTGACGATCCGAATAAATGGACTCCGAAAGTCCTCGTCCCGTATACAATAAGAACATGACAAGCATGGCGACCGCATAATACTGGATCGCTGATACCATCTCTGCATTAGCCGAATTTACATGGACAATCTCACCCTCCACAGTTGGTACAGCAGACGCTTCTACCGCTGTATCTTCCACTATTTTAGAAGGATCAATCCCTTGCTTTATAGCCGTAATCGTCATGCCTACCTTAGCGTTAAAAGTGTCTAGCAGCGTTTCCATCGTAATATTGGACATCGTGAGCGTGCCTTGAATGCCAGTAAGCAAAATGGGTTCTGATTGTATCTCTTGTGAGGGAACAATGACACCGTAATCTACAATTTGATTTTTCACATCACGACGCAGCTTGTCTTCCGTTTCATAACGCTTAAATGTGACATGTTCTTTTACTTTCTCATGCTCTGCCCAATCATCAAAAGCTTGCTGTATAGAGCTGTTTTCCCCCACAATGACACCAGCGGTTAATTGCCTCACCTCAACGTCTGATTGCTTGAATGTACTCATCCCAGACAAGGAAGAACCTAGTACAAAAATTAAAATTAGCGGCATGACAAAAATTACGAAAATAATGCTTTTCTGCGAAAAATTCATTCGCACCTCGTTAAGGGCAATCGTTAACCAGCGCATCTGTATCTCCTCCTAGTCCCGCAGCTGTCGTCCTGTCATAGTAAGGAACAAGGTTTCTAAACTTGGCTGCTCACGTCTAATCGAGCGAACAGGAACGGATTGCTTGCTCAAAACGAACAAAATATCCTGTAAACTTTCTTCTCCATGCGGCAGCATTAATTCCAAGCAAGCCCCTTGCTGTGTTACCTGAAGGACTGACGGATGGCGTTTAAGTTCAAGCACAGCTTCACTTACCTGCTGGTCGGATACAGGGAAAATTTCAACGAGAACTTTTTCATCTGAACCAATCTGCTGTCTCAACTCTTCCTCTGTACCCTGTGCAATCAATCGACCTTCATTCATGATGCCAATCCGTGTCGAAATCGCTGATACTTCCTCCATATAATGACTTGTGTATATAATCGTTGAACCATCTTCATTCAATTTGCGAACCGATTCTAAAATGTGATTTCGTGAGTGAGGATCGATTCCTACCGTCGGTTCATCCATAATAATAATGCGCGGCCGATGCGCGATCGCGCAGGCGATATTAAGCCGTCGCTTCATTCCGCCAGAGAACGAAGCAGGCTTATCATGCTGCCGCTCTGTTAGTCCTACTCGCGCTAAAGCTTCATCCGTTTGCTCCTGCAGTTGCTTCCCTTTAAGCCCATACAGCTTACCGAAGAACAGTACATTATCACGCGCTGAAATTTGTTCATATAGAGCCAAATCCTGCGGAACTAAGCCTAGGCTAGCTTTTGTGCGCAGCGGAGAACTCTTAACCGAATGTCCATCTACCCATATATCGCCTTGATCAATCGGCAGCAGACCGACAATCATTTGGATCGTGGTGCTTTTTCCAGCTCCATTTGGGCCGAGCAAGCCATAAATTTCACCTTCTTCAAGCTGAAAACTTAAATGATCTACAGCTACATGCTGATTAAATCGTTTTATAATTTGGTCCACCTTTAATATTGTCAACGTCTGCTCCCCCTCGATCATAGCTATTATCACTTCCCACTATGCTCACTTCTTCTGTTTCTTTCGTATATGAACTTCTCTACTTGTCGTCTCAATTCTAATCGTATATCGATTCATCCTATATGACAGGTCAATTTCGTCACTTTCTACCTATGACTAAAGTCATAAATAAAACAAATGAACAGATATAGCATGGTATAATTAACCATGGAGGTGGCAGTACGGTGTTGACACGTCACATTACGGTACTTATTCAGATCATGCTTACGATCATCACTTCAATTGTCGCTATATATACCGATGACGTATTCCGCTATTTTCACAATTACGATGAGTATTTTTTCTGCATATTCCTTTACTTGGGCTTGTCCCAGATTAGACAAATGTGGATTCCACAGCGCTGGACAAAGCTTTGTTTTGCCATCGAGCTTCTGTATTCCTTATTCCTTATCTATGCTTTTTCAACTATGCTGGTTTTCCTATTTATAGCGACGTGGATCACATCACCAAAGTTATGGGATTGTTCTTACTTATTGAAATGGTTAATTGCATCTTGGCTTGGGCTCCAGATCGCTTTCATCAATATATCCTGGACAGAAACGATCCATTTCAATGTAGTAACAATCGTCATAGGCATACTTCTATTTGGGTTAAGACAGTACGCGGGAGAAAAGAAGCGCTTGATGCTGCAAAATGACGAACTGCGTCAACAAATCTATGAACTGCAGCAGTCCAAGCTCGATATGATTCACTATGCACGAGCGATCGAGGAGATGAGTCAAGCTGAGGAACGGAGCCGAATCGCACATGATTTGCATGACGAGCTCGGGCATCAATTTATACGTCTCAAAATGATGATGGACGCCTCTGTAGAAATTTCAGCAACGAATCAAGAACAAGCCTTTACACTGTTCTTCGAGGTTCGTTCCCAGTTGGCTGCCTGCATGGAACTTATGCGTTCCACTGTAAAGAGGCTAAAACCAGCCGATCATCGACTACATTCCTATTCTTTAGAGCGGCTGCAGCAGGAGTACGAAAGTGCCAAGTTTACGGTCGATTATCATGTAGAGGGCATCCCTTATGTGTTGTATCCAAGTGTTGAAATTGCCTTGTATCGCAATGCTCGGGAAGCTTTGACCAACGCAATCCGACATGGTGGTGCTTCTAAAGCATCTATTATCGTGCACTATGAGCCGAGTCAAGTCGTCCTGCACGTTTCGAATAATGGTCAGCTTCCATCGGAACCTATTCAAAAGGGAATGGGCATGAGGGGAATGCAAGATAGAGCTCACACGTTGGGTGGGAATATCGAGATCATTACAACACCTTTATTCCGCATACAGACGAAGCTGCCTATCCGCAACAAATACATAGATTAGGACAACTAGATACGAGGAGGTTCACAGCGATGGCTATTCGGTTGATGATTTGTGATGATGATGTATTTATTCGTGAAAGCTTGAAGCTAATATGCCAACTGCAGCCTGACTTTTCGGTCATCCATACTTGCGGGAGCGGAAATGAGGCAGCATCCCTTGTATCGGAACAGCCAGTGGATGTGGTGTTAATGGATATGCGCATGCCAGACGGTGATGGTGTGGAAGGAACACGCCTCGTCAAACAGCTGTGCCCCACTACAAAAGTGCTTATTTTAACTACTTTTGATGATGAGCAGCATATTATAGATGCACTGCGGCATGGAGCGAGCGGTTATTTACTGAAAAACAGTGATCCATCACGCCTGATGGAAGCAATTCGCACCGTCCATAGTGGAACCGTGCTTATGGATCCATCGGTTGCGCTGAAGTTGGCTCATCTGCTGCGGCACTCAAATAGCGGCACAACTACGACCACATCTGCTCCTCAACCACAAGCAGATACACCCGTTATTCCGAATTGGGAGCGATATCAGCTCAATGGCTCTGAGCAAGCAATTATCCAGCATATCGCTAACGGTTTATCCAATCGTGAAATCGCTTCTACCCTATTTTTAAGTGAGGGAACGGTCAAAAATTATGTAACCGAAATACTAGCGAAGCTGGAGCTTCGCGACCGGACACAGCTAGCCATTTGGTACTGGAAACAGCTTAGTCGACAATAGGCATTATTGTATCATTCAAGTGCTTTGTTACTGTTTATGAAAATTACAGTAAATATTTTCAATATTGCAAGAGCCGCTATAATTGCTTTATACTACTGTGTATATTATTGCTGTATCATCTTTAACAACATCATTTTTCAAATCCTCATCAACTCCAAAGGTGAGGTAGAGGTTGCGGATGTTAATAGTACGTGAAGGGAGACGGGAAGCGTCTACGAACTTCATGGAAAGGAACAACCGCCGAAGTCTGTACCGTTCTAACTTCCAAGGTGCAGGCTGGGGCTGCTGTCGAAAGACGCAGCACTGCCATATTCGGATTACCCGTCCGTCTATGGAGCGCTATCTTGACCAAGGGGCTAGTTGAGACGGAATATAGAACCGTCCTAGCGACTATCGCTTAGACGGTTTTTTTATATTTTCTGTGGCAACATGCACCTTTTCGGTCATACTATACCTAACATCTAAGGAGTGTGCCGACATAATGAGTAACACAACAGATAATCAAAAATTGAAACGGCATTTAAAAACAAGACATTTAACGATGATCGCATTAGGCGGTTCGATCGGTACAGGCTTATTCCTAGCAAGTGGCGGCGCAATCGCACAAGCAGGACCTGGTGGTGCACTGCTCGCTTTCACTGCTGTCGGTATTATGGTTTACTTCCTAATGACGAGTCTTGGTGAGCTCGCTACGTATATGCCGGAGTCCGGCTCATTCAGCACGTATGCTTCACGCTTCGTTGATCCAGCGCTTGGCTTCGCTCTTGGCTGGAATTTCTGGTTTAACTGGGCGATTACGATCGCGTCTGAACTAGTAGCTGCTACATTAATTATTAAGTACTGGTTCCCAGATTCAAATTCGTTCTTATGGAGTTTCTTATTCCTTGGCATTATTGTAGCGTTGAATTTATTATCCGTTAAAGGTTACGGGGAGTCCGAATACTGGTTCTCCATGATCAAAATCGGTACCGTTCTTATCTTCCTAGTGGTCGGCCTACTTATGATTTTTGGTATTTTGGGCGGTGAGCGTACAGGATTTATCGGATTTGATACCTTTACTACAGGAGACGCACCATTCCATGGCGGCCTGCTTGCCTTGCTTGGCGTATTTATGGCAGCGGGGTACTCGTTCCAAGGAACCGAGCTTGTTGGTATCGCGGCTGGTGAAACCGACAATCCACGTGAAAGTGTACCAAAAGCGATCCGTCAAATTTTCTGGCGTATCCTGTTGTTCTATATTTTAGCGATTTTCGTTATCGCGATGCTTATTCCTTACACAGACCCACGCCTTCTAAAGGGAGCTGTTACGGATATCAGTGTAAGCCCGTTCACCTTGGTGTTCGAAAAAGCAGGTATCGCATTTGCAGCCTCGGTTATGAACGCAGTTATTCTAACATCCGTGTTGTCTGCTGGTAACTCTGGTATGTACGCATCCGCTCGTATCGTATATGTGTTGGCGCAAGAAGGCAAAGCACCTCGCTTCCTTGGCAAGCTAAGCAAACGCGGCGTTCCGGTTAATGCGATTTTGCTTACAGCTTCTATCGGTATGCTGGCTTTCCTAGCTTCCTTCTTCGGAGACGGAGCCGTATACTTCTGGTTACTATCTGCCTCTGGTATGTGCGGCTTTATCGCTTGGCTCGGAATCGCGATCAGCCATTATCGCTTCCGCCGCGCTTATGTGAAGCAAGGACGCAAGTTGGAAGATCTCGCATATCGCGCGCGCTGGTTCCCATTCGGGCCGTTGTTCGCATTTGCGCTTTGTTTAGTCGTTGTGATCGGACAGAGTCTACCGATTCTTGTCGCTGGAGACTATCACTGGCTGGATATCGTGATGCCGTATGTCGGACTTCCGTTATTCCTTGCTGTATGGCTTGGCTACAAAATCAAATATAAAACAAAGGTTATTCCATTGGATCAGTGCCAGTTAGATAGCCCAGAATAAGTGTTAGCTAAATAGCGGCTGATACGAACGATAATGATGTACAATACGCGCCGTAAGGTCGCATGAAAAAAGAGCCCGCTCTCTGTCACAGACAGTAGAAGCGGGCTCTTTCTCTATTTATTTATTATTGTTATGGACTGATCCTGACACTTGTTCAATAATCGCATCTCCAGACGTATCAGACTCGACACGAACATTTCCTTCAATTTGTTCAATACGCAAGTTGCCGCTTCCATCCTCAATCGTAATATTCCCTTTTACCTGCTCAATTTTCACATTGCCGCTATCATCGATGACCGCTATCATTCCAATATGATTAGATATTTCAATCTCACCTGATTTATCCGTGATATTTACATTTCCTTGGCTACTCGTAAGTTCAATATCACCGGAATCATCCACTAATTCGAGATCGCCCTTCACCTTTTGGAGCTTTATATCACCTGATTCATCGGCAATATCCAACTCAATATCCCGCGGAACTGTTAACGTAATATCCATCTGACGCATATCTACCCCCCATGAGGATGGCAAGGAATTAACGAACTCCGCTTCCTCCCCACGCTCTGTAAACGTCATCTTAAACTCTTCCGCCGAAATCTTTTCTGTACGCTTAATTTTCGCCACCGCTTCTATTTTATCAGTTTGATCGCTACCAACTATCGTAAGATCACCCGATGGATTGCTAACCCGAAGCTTCTTAATAACTCCTGCTTCGATCTGTGCTGTTTGTTGTTCTTCTATGATCTTGTCTGTACAACCTGATACAATCGTCATCAACGCTGCCGTCGCCAATGCATAGCTAATTGTTGTTATCCGTGACTTACGCCGTCTGTTCAACATATCCACCCCATATTATTTGTCTGTATGATCTATCCGACGGTTCTTCCAGGTTTTACCCTTCAATATTGTTAGAGTATCCTTTTATTATTAGCCAAGGGATGTCAGCAACACAGCAATCGCATTTATAGCGCCATGAATAATCATCGCTGGCCAGATCGAATTCGTCCGTTCATACGCCCACGCAGTAACTATCCCGCACAAGAAGTTAACCGGCATCGCATTATACGTTGGAATATGAATAATCGTAAAAATGGAAGAACTAAGAAAGATACCCCCACCGACACCAAGACGTGTGCGCAACCAACGATATAAAAAACCGCGATAAAAGATTTCTTCGTAGATGGGTGAAATAATAGCTGCTGATATAAATGAAATCGAAACAGCGAACACCGTTACATTTTGCTGCATTGCCTCTGTCTTACTATTATCGTAGGAATTCCCGACTAGAAGTACAGTCAGTTCCATCACTACTATACTGCCAACGAGATACAAAAGCGTCCAACCGACAATACGCCACCAGTCCTTTGCGGGAAACGAGCGCAAGCCTACTTCACTCCATGACAGCCTTTGTGGACGAAGTGCAATGAAGTACACCCCTAGTAGTAAAACAATTGCAATGGTAAGCCCCATCAACGTTCCTGAATACAATTCATTGCTGAACCAAGCTGTATACATAGGTGCTATTACAAATTTGATACATCCAATTACAACTCCAAACTCTAGTAGAAGCAATGCCGTAAGCTCTTTCCATGTCCATTTATCTTGCTGCTTCCAGTTCATTATGCTGCTATTCATAGGTTCCTTTCCCCTTTATCTCGTGTGATTTACATTCACTATATTGGGTGACGTAACGTCACCTGCAAGTACTTTTTTTAATTTTTTTGCAAGTTTCTAACCAATAAAAAATAGCCCGTTGCCTCCCGAGGGAAACAGCGAGCTATGTTCTCTTCTTCAAGTAAAAGAGCAAGGAACAACCCTAACAGGTTCATGATTAAACATCCAATGGTCGCTTATTATTGCTGCTTATATGTTTGCATTGCCTGTGGAAATTTTTCACGGTCCCATGTATGATCACGCCCAATTTCCTCATCACTGAGCAAGTAATACGTGTGCAAAATACGATCGCGTTTGTCTGGCACTGGGTCATTCCATGTAGCGTCCACGTGATACCACTGATTATTCAGCTGCACAATATTCCATGCATGCAGTTGTCCACCCGCATTGCCTTCAACAACACGGCTCGTTATCCCTGCATCCTCGTACAACGCTTGCAATAACAAAGCATATCCTTGGCAGACGGTGCTTCCTAGCGTAATCGCCTCATAGGCAGTGAACCTCGTCATCGTTGCATCATAAGCAAGCTGACTCACAACGAAGTCATGCAGTGTTCTCACAATTTGCTCCTCATTCATGCCAGGTGTAATAAGCCGTTTCACTTGATCTTTCGCATATTGACGCACTTGTTGGTATTGCTCGTACGTTTCTCGATACTGAACATATACAGATACTAAAGCCCCTTTTCCATATGATTTCCAGTGAAACGTATAACGGCTGACGTTATACCGAATAAATGGATTAGAATAAAGAGCATCGTTCAGTACATCCGTTAGCACCTGACTGAATTGGTCGATCGATCCCTCGTACTTAAATTGGATCATCGTGGTCCGCTGCTCCAACTGTTCTGCAAGCCAGTTCTCCATCATGTGCTCATCAGAAAAGTTAACAGATGAAGACTCTGCTTCAACATGCGGCCACGATATATAACTGCTCCACATCAATACAAAAATAAGCGTCGCTATCATCATTCGCATACTTCGATGCATCCACTGTGAACGATAATGTGCTCGATGCTTCAACACACGCTGCCTTCTACTCGGACAAACAAACGGACAAGCCTTCTCTTCCTCTTGATTCATCAAGCCACCTCCACATATGGCAAGCCTTATCATAGGATGATCCATATCGTAGCACAGTACCTATAAGAAGGATGTCACGTTATGGAATGCTCGCTTGTCACTTCCATTTCCTGTTTCTTGCAGTACTCGACAACGTCTTTCATACGTTGAGCGTATTGGAGACCTTATGCACAATAGGAAGCAAGATTAGCAGTTTGATGCTCTATAAAGAAGGCGAATAACATAGAGCAATGACTGAAATTTATGCCCATTCTACAAAAAAAAACGCCCCGTAAGCACAATCGTGCTTACGAGGACGTACATGTATCAGGACGATTTGGAGAAGCTGCTGCTTGCTTTACATGCTTATGTAGAAAAGGCAGAACACCCTCCCAAAATGCGGGATCCTGTTCGGAACAGCTATGACCATTCGTATGGACGAACATATGGGGCAATTCACAAGGCAAATCGCTTACAATCCCTTGCAATTCCGAAGGTGGAATAAACGTATCCCCCATCGAATGGATCATATACAGCGGCACTCTTCCTGAACGACGCCGTTCATTGCGAAGGATCGTCTCCCGAATATTAATGGCATCGAACTCAGCCTTATGAATTCGAGCGCGCAGAAGCCAGATACGCGGCACAAGTTGCGCCAAAGGAAAAATAGGTAGTCCTCTTCGCTTCAACTCAGCTGTTATCATCGTAAATGGATTAGCTGGCATCGAATCCGTTACCATCGCTTGTACCTCTAGTCCTTCGTCTAGCGCCAACATGGCACCAAAGCCTCCTAATGAATGGCCAATAATGCCTATTCGTGCAGCATCAAGCTCAGGACGGCTATGAGCATAGCGCACCGCCGCAAGCAAGTCATCACGAAACAACAGCGCAGATGGCGCCTTCACTGCACCGCTTTCACCATGACTTGTGACATCATAGACGATAACAGCATAACCCGTTGCTCGAAATGGCTCCACATAGCGCAGCACTCGAGAACGATTGGAAGCCCAGCCATGAGAAATAATTATGACAGGCAGGGGCTGGTTACTAAGCTCTTGATGCCAATCAGTAGGCCAGAGCAGCCAGCCTTTTAGCCATGCACTGCCTTGAAATTCAATCGATTCAAACTTCCCTGTTGGCTGTACCTCGATCGGCTTTCTTCGCGGCGATTGGCTTTTGACAGACAAGCGCCAAATAACAGAGAGAAAGAGAAGGATTAACACGACGACTACAATGATGAACAAGCTAATGAACGGCATACCCACCTGACCTCCTCTCATTTATATCCCTTAGCAAGGGCAGCTTGGCTATAACTAAAAATAGTTTACTGGACAAAACAATCTAGTCCCGATCTACTAGGCTAGATGGCGAACAGTATTCACCCATTGAGAGGCATGATCCTCTAGCTCCTGCCATGCTGCTGCTCGAATAAGGTCACCACGAACGAGCTTGGAACCAAGCCCAAATGCCGACGCTCCTGCCGTCCAGTATTGCTGCACATTATGCAAATCAATACCACCTGTCGCCATAAGCGGAATATGGCCGAGTGGGCCACGAACTTCACGTATATACTCTGAACCGAGACTGCCAAGCGGGAAGAGCTTTAACACTGGCGCCCCCGCCTTCCATGCACGCACCATTTCAGTAGGAGTCAATACACCTGGCCATACATCGATTCCTCTTGCTTGAGCGAGTTCAATCACTTTCTCATCCAAGTTCGGCGTAATTAAAAACTGCGCCCCACTGTCCAAAGCTTCTCTCGCTGTTTCTTCATCTATAACCGTTCCTGCACCGATAAATGCCTGCTCCCCAAAGCGTTCACGCCATCGGGATACGATTGCCGCGGCCCCATCCGTATTCATCGTCACTTCCAGTAAGGTAATTCCACCACGTATCAATGCTGCTGCAGCTTCATCGGCAGCCTCTCCCGTATAGCCACGAAATATCGCAACGATGCGCTGCTGCAGCAATTCAGTTGTCGCAGCAGTATGTAAAGTAGGTGCTGCCTTAGACATGGCAATCACGCACAGACTCTGACGTAGAAGTAGCTTGAGATGAAGTAGAGGTTAGTTGGCTCCATCTTGTTCGTGCGAATGCCGCACTACCAATGACACCGCCATCATCTATCAGTTCGCCTTGGCGAATTTCTAACTGCTCCAAATAACCATGATATACATGACGCTTAAGTGCTTCACGAACAGGAGCAAATAATCGCTCTCCTGCCAAAGAACCGCCGCCGCCAATAACGAGCACGTCCGGGCTGTACGCAGTAATCGCATAGGCCAATGCTTTACCTAACACAGTACCCGTATGCTGCATGATAGATTTGGCAAGCTCATCTCCTTGATCATATGCATCCGATACGAGTGCTGCCGTCAAGCTACCAGCTTCATAAGCTTCCCTCAGTATGCTGCTGCAGCCGGCCTCTAACGCCTCTTTAGCTTGGCGAACCAATCCAGTAGCGGATACGACGGTCTCCACACAGCCAGTTAGCCCACAACCGCATGGTGTAGTTTCCCCGTCCATCGCGACATGTCCAATTTCTCCAGCCATAAAACGATTCCCATAATACAATTCTCCGTTTGCAACCGTTGCCGCAGACATACCCGTACCGATGGTAACACCCAGAACTACTTTGCCGTCACGGCCAGCACCGCTCATCGCTTCACCATACACATACATTCGAACATCATTATCAATGAACACAGGAACACCTACAAGCTCCCCTAAACGCTGAGATACTTCAACGTCCGTCCATTTCAAATTCGCCGCAAATATAGTAACACCACGAACCGGATCAATAAATCCTGGGCAACCCGCTCCTACCGCAATCAAACTGCTTCGCCCAATACCGTTCTGCGCTAGCAGCTCATCAACCATCGAAGCCATCTTCTGCAATACATGCTCTTCCCCAAGCTCGGTTTCCGTTGGTTTCTTCACTTTATCAATAAGCTCATACTGCTCATTCACCAATCCGCAAACGATATTCGTACCACCTAAATCAATGCCTACCATATAACGCACGATAGCTCCCCCTCGATTATCCCAAGTTATTTCATCTCCATCATATTCCTTATTATACCATCAGTGATCTATCAATGAAGAAGTTGATCTTAATTAGCAACAAAAAAAGCTGCCTAAGGCAGCTACAATTGTACATATTTAAATACACTTTTTAAGGTCTTTGCTGATAAGCGTTAGAAGAATTAGAATTCACTTTAGACGGTACAATTTGACGCATAATGTCCAGCTCAAGTTTCTCATTGAGACGCTCTACCTTGCCTGAAATGAGAAATCCTTCAACAACCCACCATATAAGACCAATAAATATAAAGAGTAAAAAAAGAATGAGCACTACCGAAGAGTCCAGAGCTGGATCCAAACGATCAAATGTATTTACAGCAAAGATAAATAGCGAAATAGGCAGTACAATGTAAAAACACAAACCCGCAAATAGCAGAAATATGCCTGCTGCCTTTTCTCCTAAGTAAAACCTGTGCGCGCCAAATGGACCCAAGAACAACCAATAAATGACCGCATGCATTTTAGACTTTGCTCTCTTCTCATATTCATACTGAAAAGCGATCATTTGATCGGTGCTCAGATTGTACTTAAATAATAAAATGCTGTTCATAAATTAGTATCGATTGCGCAGCATTTTAATATTGTGAATAAGCTCTAATTCTTTCCGAGCATTTATTTTGTCAACTGCTCCACTGAGAAGAATCAATTCAATAACCCATAAAATCAAGTAAGGTAGACCGAACAGTAATAAGCCGAATAGAAATACGACAATGTTCAATATCCCCATACCGATGTGACCCAAATAGAAACGATGAACACCAAGCGTTCCTAAAAAAATCAAGAGCACATAAGCTAGCGCTTTAGACTTCTTCGCTCTTTCCATTTCGGATGAAACGATAACTAACTCGTCCATTGATAATTCTTTCTTTAGAATGACATTTTGCACGACTAAATTCTCCCTTTATCATAAATTTTCTATTTACCCTTAGAACTGGATCTATTATAGACTGAATTCGACAAAATTGGCATTTAATATTTACTACTCAACCCAGTTAATGGTTCTTTCGCATCACCTTTTCAATGTTTTTCTATATTTTATTCGACAACTGAAAAAGTGAAGGCTGTAGTTCACGGACTAGTAGGGTTTTCGAATTCCTCTTACACGATGAATAAGCTTTATTTCTTTTTTAGCATTAGCTTTATTTACAGCCCCACTAAGAATAAACAATTCGATTATCGATAGAATACAGGATGGTAACGGGAATATAAAAAGTAAGATGCCGAAAATAAAGAGTGCAATATTCAAAATTGCCATTCCGAAATGCCCCAAGTAAAAACGGTGAATGCCCAGCCAACCTAAAAAAATTAAAAGCAAATACGCTATTTTCTTAGATTTTTTTATTCTTTCCATTTCGGATGAAACGATGAGTAATTCATCTATCGATAACTCTTTCTTTAGTATGATATTTTTCACATTTACGGCCACCTTTTTTTCATAAATTTTCTATTCACCCTTAGAACTGGATCTATTATAGACTGAATTCGACAAAAATAGCATTTAATATTTACTACTCAACCCAGTTAATGGTTCTTTTGCATCACCTTTTCAACATCATTTCTATTCCAATGAACTATCTCTCATTTCACAAGTAAATTGATGAAAAATTGACGAAATTGCACGCACAAAAAGGAAGACTTTGGGTGTTCATTCGATATATAATAGCAGTTATAGTCTTTATTTTTACTAACTCATTCATACTCTTTCACTTTTAACTCTCTAATAGATATGTACATTCCATTCACATGATGAGGTGATTCCCATTGACCTACGTCGATATTAGTACAATTAGTCCGCAGCTGTTTGTAACCGTCTTGTTCTTCCTATTAATCGTGTGTCCGCTTGTTAGTCTAGGTATCGTTCGATTTTTCCAACAGCGCACCAAACAAGGCTTTATCTATATTGCGACAGCCCTTGTTTCCTACGTTATCTTTCTCATTGTCGCAGATTTTGTTGCTAAGACGTGGCAATAAGCTGACGAATGTGCCTTGAACATGTGATGCCTAATGAAGCAAATTTTGTATTCCGTCAAGGTTACCCTAAATATGCCGCAACAAAAACAAGCAGACCTTCCAGAAGGTCTGCTTTGCTTATTTTGTATACTCTCTATGTTTCTTACCTTAGCCTTGATCGACATGGTTCTGCTGTTCTGCAAGCTTACGAATATATGAAATTTGTCCACTGTGAATACCGGTATGATACAATGCTCTTCCTAACGCTTCTCGCGGTGTTGACGTACCGATTGGTGTCACGACCGGCTTGTCCCAATCCTCTAACGGCAGCTCCTTCATTCCCGCTATCAAGTGCTCATTGGCCGATGCTGAAAAGGAAATTAACGCTGCCAACTGACCAAGATCTTGTGGAGCATCCTTAGGTGGCCCAGCTGTCAGAAAAGTAACATCAGCAGGCGTCTTACGCTTAAAGAACCAAGCTGCAAACATATACTCCACTTCAGCATTGTGGCGGATCAAATGGGCAATAGTAGGGAACTGTTCCGAAAGTTTTAAGTCCATGTCTGACTCTTGCAAACCCTCTATCATCTTCTGAAATCGGTCACGCACTGCACTCCAAATGGGTTGAACAGCTTCAAATGGATGTGGCATCTTCATCAACCTTTCTCATACTTATTCCTTTTCTTTGCGATCTACAACGACGTGCTCCAGCATGCTGCCAGATAAATTCACATTGAAGGCTTGGCCGAAACCTACTACATAACGACCTTCAACGGGAGTAAGTTCGAATAAGGAGAAATCAAGTCCGCGCAGCAGCTTCATCATGCTTTCACCAAATGCTGCATCAAATTGAGCGAATACATCATCATGACCTTCATTGCCTAAATTAGCAGTCGTGCATACCCATCGAGCCCGCTCACGTGCAAACACATTTGGAGACTTCGCTTCATCTGCAATCATCATCACATGGATGTGTTCATTGCTGTCTACGTAATAATAATGATCCGAGATTTGACTAATATAAATGTAAAGCTTCTCGTTGTACTTTACGACAGGAGCATAGCTAATGAACGGTACTCCTTGCTCGTTTGTACTGCTGATTACGATTGATTTACAACTTTCGATAAACGCTATGTAGCGCTGCTTGGTCGCTTCCATATCAATTGGCTTCATAATAATAACTCCCCCATACTGTTCACATTACATTCCATTTAATCTATATATCCTTATCTGCGCAGATGAGGATAATGATCGAATTGCTAATTACTATTTACTGCAATCCAATTGGCTTTATGCACGCTTTAGCGGATGGATACGTGGATATTCCACTGCCTCTAGATACTGAACTTCTGCTTCTACTCCATATACATTTCGAATGATATCTGGTGTCAGTACATCTCGCGGCTTGCCTGTGGTATGAATGCTACCATTCTGAATCACATAAATTTTGTCACTATATGCGCTGGCTTGATTGAGATCGTGCAGCACCATGACAACTGTGATCCCAAGCTCTCTATTCACCGTGCGCACAAGTTCCAGCACCTCAAGCTGATGCGCAATATCCAAATATGTCGTCGGCTCATCTAATAACAGAACTTTCGGCCTTTGTGCCAATGCCATAGCAATCCAAGCACGCTGAGCTTCGCCCCCGGATAAGGAAATAACGAGCCGCTTACGAAAAGACTCCATTCCTGTATGCAAAATAGCCCAGTTAATAATGTCATAGTCATCCGCATTTAAGCGCTCATACCATTTCTTATGCGGGTATCTGCCGTAAGAGACAAGCTCCTCTACGGTCATATCTGCAGGTGTTTGATTAGATTGACACAGGATGCACATCAACTGAGATATTCGCTTACTTCCCATGGCATGCATCGATTCTCCTGCAAGGCACACTTGACCACTTTCACAAGGAATTAGTCTAGACATTCCCTTTAGCAGCGTCGATTTGCCAGAACCATTCGGTCCGATAATCGACACAATCTCTCCTTCTTGAATCTGCAGGGTGACATTTTTGACGATCGTTTTATCCTCGTAGCCAATCGTTACATTGCTAGCTTCCAGCATGTCATATATCTCCCTTTCTCATCAGATATAAGAAGTAGGGTCCGCCTACTACAGCCATTACGATGCCTGCTGGAATATCCATAGGGGCGAATAACGTTCGGCCAAGCGTATCTGCTATAAGTAATACTAGCGCCCCTAATCCGATGCTCATCGGCATCAAGTTCCGATAATCCGAACCTACCAGCAATCGTGCCATATGAGGAACGACAAGCCCAACGAATCCAATCATACCAACCGTTGAAACCGATACACCTGCTAGATAGACTGCCGTGAACGACAACACAATTCGGATCCGATTCACATTTTCACCGAGATTCAACGCTGCCTGTTCGCCCAAACGCAGTACATTGGCTTGCCGAATGCAGAAGAACGCCGCAATCCATCCTACGATAGAATAAGGCAGCAGCATCGTTACATCTCCCATGCCTTTGCCAGACATACTGCCGTTCAACCATTGCAGCGCAGCAGGCAGCTTGTCACTATAAAGGAGTGATAATAGTCCAATTAGACCTCCGAACACGGAGTTGACGGCAACCCCAGATAAAATAACTCGAACAGGAGACAACCCTTTCTTTTTCCATGCTAATGCATACACCATTATCGCTGCCAACGTTCCTCCTGTAATTGCCGCAAATGGTACAAACGAAGAATAGCTTGGCATAACCAGCAAAATGAACAACACGGAAACAGCCGCTCCACTAGATACTCCAGTCAGGCCGGGGTCAGCTAAAGGATTGTTCATAACTGCTTGCAGCAGCGCTCCTGAAATCGCAAGGTTAGCGCCAATGATAATAGCTAAAGCAACTCTCGGAATGCGAATGTCCCAAATAATTGTATCCGGCACCGCACCTCCACTGCCCGTCAAAGCAGCGATAATTTCGAAAGGCGAATATTTTACACTTCCTAAAGCAATGGATAATATAACGGCAATGACTAGCAGGAGGAATGTCAATCCGATCGTTATGCTTTTATTTTTGTAGGCGAGCACTGGTCTTCCTCCCATTCATGAAACAAAACATGATATTCACTACCGACTTATTCGTATAATTGCTTAAACATATGTTGATAAGCCTCTCCTGCTTTTACGAGCGAAGCTACACCGAAGAGATTGTAATCCAATGCTTTAACTTTGCCATTCTGGAACGCATTCAACTTCTCCCATGCACCATTCTTTTTCACATCTGTTTCAAATTTCTTAAGCGCTGTATTCGGATCGCCATGTGAAACGAGCAAGATAACATCAGGGTTTGCTGTCACGACATCCTCCATATTTAACGAAAGATACGTTTCATCCGATTTCAACACTTCGGATACGACATTCGTCGCTCCCAACTGCGCCGCGATGCTGCCTGGGAAAGTCTTCTCATTCATCATCATGAACGATTCAGCCGTACCGAACAGAATCATAACCTTTGGTGCAGGTTTACCCTTCGCTTTCGCGATCATTTCGGCTTCTTGCTTTGCAAGATTATCGAGCATTTCCTTCGCTTTGTCTTCTTTACCGAATACTTTGCCCAATGCGACAGTAGACAGCTTCAGCTGCTCCAAGGAATCAGAAGGAATATAGGCTGTTTTTAGCGAGGCTGTCTTAAAGGTCTTCTCTAGGCTATCCTTAATGGAAGCAGGCCCGATAACAACATCCGGTTCCAAACTTGTAATCTGTTCAAGATCTGGCTTGAAAGCAGAGCCGATTCGCTTTACATCTTTAAATGCTTCTGGCAGCTCTAGTGTTGAAGTCGGAACCCCTACAGGCATAACGCCTAATCCATGTAAAACTTCAGAGATAGATACAGACACAACTACGGCCTTCTCTGGTTTCTTGTCTCCGAATTGTGCAGCTAGTACCGCTGCTTCCTTTTCATCGACTTTATAGGAGCCTCCTGTTGGAGTTGATGTCTCTTTTGCCTGTTCACCTGATTTCTCCGATGATGATGTTGATCCATGAGAACCATGAGAACCTTGAGAGCTTTGTACTTCACTCGCCTGCTTGCCTACAGGATCCGTATTTGTATCATTTCCGCATGCTGTAAGTACAGCTAGCAGCATTAAACTTGCGATCATCATACTCCATTTACGTTTACGAGAATTCATGTTGAAATAACTCCTTTGCAACATAAAAATATTTTCTATGCTGATATAAATTTTTCGAAATAATGATAATGATTATCAGTATCACAGGAGTATATTATCATTTACTTATATAAAACACAACATAATTGAAAAGAATTATCATTCTCATTCGAAAAATGAGCTTCTACCTCCTGTCTCCCACCATGAAGAGAACCAAAAAAGTGTGCGTCAGTTAGCTTTGACGTATATCTACATACAAAAAACTGCCTCCCAGCGCAATGCTGAGAAGCAGTTCTCAAAAATAAATTACCTAATTATTATTTCATATAAACGCCAGTACCTGGTCCGATGTCTATTCCAGAGAACATCCAAAGGAAGAGCATAATAACCCAACCAATCGAGAATGCAATCGAGTATGGAATCATCGTCGAGATAAGCGTACCGATTCCTATTTTCTTGTCGTACTTCTGAGCGAAAGCAATAATAACGGCGAAGTACGGCAATAGCGGCGAAATAATGTTTGTCGTTGAATCAGCAATACGATATACGAGCTGTGTGAACTCTGGTGTATATCCAAACTGCATCATAATTGGAACGAATACAGGCGCCATAATCGCCCATTTTGCCGAAGCTGATCCAATGAACAAATTGATAAATCCACAAATTAATATAAAGATCAAAATTAACGGAATGCCTGTAATACCGGAGCCTTGCAGCAGCTCTGCTCCTTTAATGGCAAGAATCTTACCTAGATTCGTCTGTGTAAAGTAAGCTACGAATTGTCCTGCGAAGAATGCCAATACAATGTAGCTTCCCATGCTGGACATTGTGTCACCGAACATTCTGGACACATCTTTGCTGTTACTAATCGACTTTGTCATCTTGCCATAAACAACACCTGGCACAAGGAACATAATCAGAAGAATCGGCACAAGGTGCATGAAGAATGGCGAACTAACGATATCTCCCTCTCCACGAAGTGGTCCCCAAGATGGTAGCACGAGTAGAGACAACAATCCACATGTTACAATCAATGATACCAATGCGCCCCAAAGGCCTTTCTTCTCTTCCTTTGTAAGGTATTGCAATTCACCGATCTCTTCGCCTTTGTAAGTTCCAAGACGAGGTTCAACGATTTTATCCGTTACAAACGTACCGATAATCGTAATTAGAAATACCGATACAGCCATGAAGTAGTAGTTACCTGCAACGTTAAGGCCTGCCGCATATTCAGGGTTGAACGGCTCAACAGCCATACGCGTTAGCTCACCTAACATCGGGTCAAGCGACGTCAGGAATAAGTTCGCACTGAATCCACCGGATACACCAGCAAATGCAGCAGCCAAACCAGCAAGCGGATGACGCCCCATACCAGCGAACAATACTGCTCCAAGCGGTGTCAATACAACGTATCCGGCATCAGAAGCCATACTAGACATTACACCACCGAATACGAGTGAAGCTGTAATAAGCTGGCGAGGCACAGAAGTAACAAGACCGCGCAAGGCAGCTGTAATCAAGCCAGAACGCTCTGCTACACCGATACCGAGCATCGTCACGAGTACCGTTCCGAGTGGAGCAAAGTTTGTAAAGTTCTTAACCGCATTTTCAAATACATATTGTAAACCTTCTTTACTAAGAAGGTTCATAACGGTAAGCGTTTCGCCAGGCTTCGTCGGATCAGCAACGCTCAATCCAATGGAAGACAATATAGCGGAAACGACCATAACGAGCAATGATAGTAATGCGAACAGCATAACAGGGTCCGGAAGCTTATTACCGACCTTCTCAATGCTATCAAGGGAACGCATTAATAGACTTTTTCTTGTATGGCGTTCTTGAGATCCCATTGTCACTTTCCTCTCTTATTTTAAATGTCCTTTGTGAGAGGACACCTGTATTTTCGTTTGTTCTATTATATTAGATACAATTTTATAAATAAATAGTATTTTTGCATTTGTAATAAATTACCTCTAAAATTTTTAGTAAATAAATAAAAGAAGGGCATTCGCCCTTCAAAAGCCTATAATCTTCTATTACTTAGAAGAAGTAGCTTTATCCGTTTGAATGCCCACTGCTTTGTAAAAAGCATCTTTATTCGTATTAAACTGTTCTGTGTATTGATTGAACTGCTGTTTGAATTGATTGACTTGCGTCCATTGCTGGTTGCGCTCACGCACAGCCTGCTGCAACTGTTTCAAGTTCGTCTTCTCAACTTGTAGCTGTTCATACAACGCTCGTTCCGATGCAATCAACTTTTCGTACTGTGCCGCTAATTGCTGGGTCGTCTCATAACGTTTTGTATAAGCAGCCAGCGCTTGAGCAGCTTGCTCTTTACCTTGTGCTGGTTCTAGCTTGTCCACTTGGGATTGTGCGTCTGCGACATGCTCATAAGCAGCAATGACTTGTTCTTTCACTTTCGTCATAGCCTGCTGGCGTTGATCCAACGAGGACATCGTCTGCGTAATCAGCGTCTGTACGTTCACATTGCTGCGCTCTCCCTTGTCCAAAATGGTATCGTACTGCTTCTGGTCTCTAGCTTCTAATTGCTTTAGTTCTTCAAATGCTGCCGATGCTGCACTTTCCGTTGAAGCAGCCTGCTCAAACGAACTAAACAACTTCTCACTTGAAGGAGCTCCGCACGCTGCTAGCATCGTTGCCATAGCTACTATTATTGCTATCATGCCAATTCTATTTTTCCAAGACGTCAACTTCAATCTCCTCCTACCCCGACTACAGGCGCTCATCATGCTGGAAGTTCACAGGAAAATGAGCATTAGGGTCGTATACTTCAAATTCATAGCCTTGCGAACTAATATATTCGATCATTTCCGGCAGTATTTGAACCGTTTGCTTGCGATCATGCATCAAAATAACTTCCGTATCCTTCTTCAATCCACGTTTCACTTCATCCAGCATCCCAGAAGGGTTTCTTGCGTATTTCCAATCCAGCGTATCCAACGTCCAGTCCCACATTTTAAAGTCTGCCTCTACAATATCATCACGGAACGGCTCTTTAATTTGCGGTGCACTTCCATAAGGCGCACGAATAAGCTTCGTTGTAATGCCTGTCGCATCTTTCACAAGCTGCTGTGCTTCATTAAACTCTTCTATAAAGTTAGCTGCACTTCCGCTCTTATACAGCTTGGTGTAATCATGCGTCATACTGTGCAGCGCAGGATAATGGCCTTCATCCGCAATTTGCTTTACGAGATCCGGATGCTGCTGCATGCTGTTGCCTAGCATGAAGAAGGTCGCTTTTATATTATGTTCCTTCAAAATACGAAGAATTTCTGGCGTATGTGTGTTTGGTCCATCATCAAATGTCAAATAGGCAACTTTACGCTTCATGCCGTTGTACATCGTAGGCGATTGCTTCTCTTTCGCCACTAGGTCAAATGCTGCAACATTTGTAACTGCATGTTGTTCTTGATTAGAGGCTGTCGACATCCCATCATGGCCCCACAGTTGTTTGCCAACCGTATAAACTCCATAACCTATACCAACCAATAATGCCAGTAAAATAATACGGAGAATCCATTTCTTACGTCGTTTGTTTCTCCGTGAATCTACCCTCACCATGTTCGTATTCCTCACGCCAACTTCCACTTCCTTCATTTAACTTAATATGACCGTGTATGACGACTTTCGACATTAACTTCCTTGATTCTATCAAACTAAAGTTACGCAATCATTACAAGATTTTCAGATTTGGGTAAATGATAGCGAGGAAATTTTGGAAGTTTTATAGAGGGAAAGTAAACAGAAACACAAATAGCCTTGCCCCTCCTGTACGCCAAGGAGGGACAAAGCTATTACATCAATGAGACTATTCGTCTTGCTTGGCTAATGCCGCCTTCAACAAGTCTCCTAAATTTGAACCAAGTGACTCTTGTTTCGTATATTGCTTCACAAGCTTCCGCTCTTCATGCTTCTTCACTTTGCCACCGACACCGTCTAATTTCTCAATGACGTTGCACGGCAAACATTGAAAGAACTTGCCGCTCTTGCCTGTCTTCATTTCCATACGTTTGCGGCACTGTGGGCAACGACGGTTCGACAGCTGCTTATCTGCCGAGCGCTTGTAGCCGCACTCCTTGTTCGGGCAGACCAGCGTCTTGCCTCGCTTGGACTTGCGCTCCAGCATCCGAGTATTGCAATCAGGACAGTGACTGTGAGACACATTATGCGGCTTATACTCCGCTTGGCTTGCTTTAACGCCTTGTACAAGCTGCTTCGCCATCTCGCGTATTTGCTGCATAAAGTCGCCTGAGCGACGCTCACCGCGGGCGATGCGCTCCAATTCGCGCTCCCATTTCGCTGTCAATTCTGGCGTTCTCAACTCTGATGATACGAGCTCAATGAGCTGCTTCCCCTTGCCTGTAGGTTTCAGGTGAGCACCCTCACGCTCAATCGTATCACTCGATACGAGCTTCTCAATAATATCTGCACGAGTCGCAGGGGTACCGAGTCCGTGCTTCTCCATCTGCGTCAAAATAGAAGCTTCCGTATGACGAGCAGGCGGACGCGTCCGATCCCGCTGCACATAGAGGCGCTTCACATTTACGGTGTCATTCACGTTAAGACGAGGAATCCGCTCTGTCTCGCGCGCATCTGCGGAACGGCCTTCTTCCTCTTCGTCGTTCCAATCATTATCGTACGCTTGGCGCCAGCCTTGCTCTACAACTGTACGCCCTTTCGCTGCGAACGTCTCATCGCCGATACGAAGAGTCAACGCGACTTGCTCCCATTCGGTTGGCGGTAAGAACAACGCCAAGAAGCGGCGTGCAATAAGATCATACAGCTTGCGCTCCTCTGGAGAGAACTGTGCCAAACGCAGCGGTTCATCTGTGGGAATAATCGCATGGTGATCCGTTACTTTGGAATCGTCTACAATACGCTTCGTAATTGGCAGCGTGCGCTTCGCCAATGTTCTTGCCAAGGCAGCATAAGGACCTGCTGCCATCGCTTCCAGCCGTTCCTTGAGCGTACCCGTCATATCCGAAGAAAGATGACGGCTGTCCGTACGCGGATACGTAACCGCCTTGTGCTGCTCATAAAGACGCTGCAGCACGTTCGACGTCTGCTTCGCTGAGAAGCCGAAACGACGGTTCGCATCGCGCTGAAGCTCTGTCAAATCATAAGCGAGCGGATGCGGCTCCTGGCGCTTCGACTTCTTCAAGTCAGTGATGACAGCGCGCTCATTCGCAAGCTTCTCCATACGCTTCTTCGCCGCATCCAGATCAAATTCGCGCGCATCGCCATTTGCTCCGCGCCATATCGCTTCATAGCCGCCCATATCGGCGATGAGCTGATCGAATTCCTGCGAACGGAAGGCAGCAATGTCCTTCTCGCGCTGCATTACAATACCCAATGTCGGCGTCTGCACGCGGCCAGCAGACATTGGCGTCTCGAACTTACAAGTCAAGGCTCTCGTCACATTTAAACCAACAAGCCAATCTGCTTCTGCGCGACAACGAGCGGATTCATAAAGACGATCAAAGTCTGTGCCTGGACGCAACCTCTTGAAGCCTTCCTTAATTGCCTTATCCGTCTGCGAAGAAATCCATAAACGACGAAACGGCTTGCGCCAGTTCACTTTTTGCATAATCCAGCGTGCCAGCAATTCGCCTTCACGAGCTGCATCCGTCGCGACAATTAATTCTTTCACATCTGCACGCTTCATCAGCTGCTGTACGATCTTGAATTGATGCGACGACTCGCGCAATACCGTCAATTGCATCTTATCTGGCATCATCGGCAAATCTTCAAGATTCCACTGCTGATACTTCTTGTCATAGAACTCCGGTTCAGCTAATCCAACCAGATGTCCTAATGCCCAAGTGACGATATATTCCGAACCTTCTATATAGTGCTTATGATTGTCACGGCAGCCCAGCACGCGCGCGATCTCGCGCCCTACTGAGGGCTTTTCCGCCAATACGAGAATTTTCATTATGTTTTCCTTTCCTTGCACGATATACGGAGTCAAAAACGATATCGATTCCGTGTTGCAACAACGATAATTCATCTATTATAGCATGTCTAACTATAAGACGCCTTGCGGCACCTAAGCATAGAGAAGCGATAGACGAAGCATAGCTGTTGCTCTTTTATCGTTTTTTATATCGCTGTAACCGTACCACCATCTGCAAGCAAAGATTGTCCTGTCATATAGCTATTTGCAGGAGAAGCAAGGAAAGCGATAAGACGTCCCATTTCCTCAGGGGCACCGTATCGTCCTATCGGAATACGTGCAGCCTCTGCTGCTTGAATCTCTTCAATGGAGACTTGTCTCTGCTTAGCTGCCAGCTCATCCAGTTGTTCAACTCGATCTGTTGCAAATCTACCCGGTCCAACTGTATTAATAAGAATACCCTCTTGTGCTAATTGCGGAGCCAAGGTCTTCGCAAGACCTACAACACCAACGCGGAAGGTAGAAGATAGCATCAACGTCTCGATTGGCTGCTTAATGGAGGAAGAAGTAATATTGACGATTCGACCAAAGCCTCCTTTTCGCATATAAGGAAGAACTTCACGAATGGCGCGAACGTAGCTAAGCAGCGTCAGCTCAAAGCCTTCTTGCCACATCTCGTCACTAAGCTGATCGAACTTGCCCGGCTTCGGCCCACCACAGTTATTTACTAAAATATCAACCGTTCCATAACGCTCCACGGTCATTTCCACAATCCGCTTAATCGACTCGGCACTTGTAATATCCGCCTCCACCGTCAGCGCTTCGATTCCTGTCTTCGCCTTCAAGCGGACAGCAGCCTCAGCTAAGCTGACATCATTGCGTCCTACCAATGTAACCTGTGCTCCTTCAGCAGCCAATGCCTCAGCCGCCGCATAACCTAGACCCTTTGATGAAGCTAATACGATTGCTACTTTTCCTTTCAACTGCAATTCCATCGGTTCCACTCCTCACGAAATATATAAAATAATGATCCATTATTTTTGTAACCATCCATTCTCTTCACTCTTTCGACCCCCAAGATCATAATCCTGCTCCACCCCGTATCGATGCGTCCATGTATCTCGTGAGCTGAATGCAGGGCAGCATTGAACTGCATCCTCTAATGCCTTACTATAGGAACATATCGCCTGGCCCACGGAATGTATGGAGCCGATAAGGAGGAAAAGAAAATGTCAGCCTTATACGAAATCGAAGTGAAGAAGCCGTCTGGAGAAGCGATTTCGCTAGAAACATACCGCGATAAAGTACTGCTTATCGTGAATACAGCTAGCAAATGCGGATTTACCCCACAGTTCAAGGAACTTCAAGAGCTGTATGAGCAATATCAGGCACAGGGTTTTGAAATTCTAGGCTTTCCTTGCGATCAGTTCGCAAATCAAGAATTTAGCGATATCGAAGAGACTTTGCAGCATTGTCAACTGAACTATGGTGTAACGTTCCCCATGTATGCGAAAGTAGATGTAAAGGGAGACAACGCCTCGCCACTGTTCCAATATGTTACTGGCGAGAAGAAGGGATTACTCGGTTCAGATGTGAAATGGAACTTTACGAAGTTCCTTATCGACCGACAAGGCCGTGTCGTTAATCGCTACGCACCGCAGACAACCCCCTCCAAGCTAGCTGCGTCTATTGAGGGCTTGCTCTAATCGAGGAACTTTCTATATTTTTAACAACTTACGTATACAAACTGCCTATTTTCCATATTCAACATTAAAAACGCACCTATTATCGTTTTCATTGGTCCACTTACTAAGTGTGATTCTCCAATGTCTTCCGTAACAGGTGCATTTTTATTATTTAGATATTTACTTAAAACCTTCACACGGCTGTGACAGATCTTTATTTTCATTCAATTGAAATAAAAGATCGAGGAATTGCTTACGCTGCTCAAGGGAAAGATTCCCTAGTAATCTATCCGATATTTCATCTTGAAGGGCAAGAACCTGGCTTAAATGAGTCTCTGCAAGCTTCGTGAGTTGTATCAGCGTTGCTCGACGGTCCATCGGATCAGGAATACGTACTAGAAGCTTATCTTTTTCCAACGCATCTACAATATCTGTGACCGAACGAGCCTTGACTCCAATTTTAGCAGCGAGTTCATTCATACGAATACTACCTGATTGTGACACGGTAGATAGGAGCCGCAATCTCGGACCCGAGATTTGAAAAGGCACATCAAGTGTTGAAAGTTGGGCATCAAACTCCCGTTGAATGTGGTAAGTTGTGCGAATTAGAACATGAATAATGTCTATCGATTCTGGAGTACTTGAATACGGAATCATGGTAAGACCTCCTTGACTTATTCCAATATACAATATATTCTCATCTAGCGTGCATTTTAAAGCGAGACCTCTTAATGAGGTTCCTCACTATTAAATATATGTTTTAGCGCCTTATTACAACTTACCCCCATTATGAGCTTTTCCCTGTAACAGCTCAAATTAACATAGTAAGGAGGGAGACTTTCACAAAACGCTCAATACGAAGTATAACGAAACAAAATAGTAAAATCAATTTCATACACAGGGAACGAAATAAAGAGACATTATTTCTAGGAGGTAAATTTTCATGACCATTTTATCATACGTTCTTCAAGGACTATTAATTGTTATGTTTCTTTTTGCAGGAATGAGCAAAATAGTCGGTTCAGCTATGCAAGTACAAGCATTTGAACAGTTAAGATTGCCGCAATGGTTTCGAGTAGTAACTGGCTTAACGACTATGGTCGGAGTTATTGGTTTGATTATAGGTTTCTGGAATAAAGAACTGATTACCCTTGCTGCGCTCTGGATTGCCTGCATCATGGTAGGTGCTGTTATTTCCCACATCCGTGTAAAGCATCCGTTTAAGCAAATGGTAGCAGCTGTCGTTCTTCTCGTCCTAGCACTGATACTTGCCTTTATTCAATAAAGCGATAGAGATGTTGACAAATAGTGTGTGGCCTCAGTATTATTAATTAGAGAGGTTACACACTATTTTCATATTTATTATCTTTATATCGAAATAAAATGCAATTTAAAGTGGTACGGCTGTTGATTCAGCCCATTCAACATAAATTGGAGCATCAAGAAATGGAGGAAACATCACATCATGATCAATTCGAACAAAGCCGCTAACGCCGATAAATTGCTTCGCGTACTTGTTGTTACGTTAATTTTTTCTGTGATGAACGGTACGATGTTCAACGTTGCCTTACCTGCCATCGGTCACGAATTCAGCCTTTTACCATCTCAGGTTAGTTGGATTATGACCAGTTATATGGTGCTTTATGCGGTAGGTTCCGTCGTATTCGGTAAACTTGCCGATAACTATCGCCTGAAAGATCTGTTGACGTACGGTCTCCTCGTCTTCGCCTTCGGATCAATCGTAGGGATGTTAGCTGCTGAATATTGGATGATTATTGTCGGCCGCATTCTGCAAGCAGCGGGAGCTTCTGTTCTTCCCGCTATAGCCATGATTATTCCGATTCGTTACTTCTCTCCAGAGAAGCGTGGACGAGCACTTGGCACATCTGCTATCGGACTTGCACTCGGTAGTGCACTAGGACCAGTCGTTTCAGGCTTAATTACTAGCGTCGGTAGCTGGCGAATGCTGTTCTTGTTCTCTTTGCTTCCTTTGCTTACTCTACCCTTCTTCCGTAAATACTTGGACGATGCAAAGGGCGAAGCGAAGGCGATCGACTTCCTTGGCGGTGGTCTATTAGGTGGAACCGTTGCGCTCATTCTTCTCGCGATAACACAAAGTAACCTATGGATGCTTGTAGGCGGGGTTGTACTGCTCGTTCTGTTCATTATTAGAATCCGAACGGCTGCCAATCCATTTATACAGCCAGAACTGTTCATCAATCAAAGTTACTCTGTCGGATTGCTGCTTACGTTTATGGCGACGGCGATGAGCTTCAGTATTACATTTATGACACCGCAATATTTGACTGCTTTAAATGAGCTTTCTGCTAGCAGCATCGGATTCGTGCTGACTCCAGCCGCTCTTGCAGCAGCCCTGCTAGGACGGAAAGGCGGCAAGCTGGCAGACGAGCACGGCAACTCAGCTCTTATCAAAACTGCATCATTATTGATGCTGCTATGCTTCATGCTTCTATCCACATTTGTTGGGATATCGCCTTATGCTATCGCAATCATTTTAATGCTTGGTAATGTAGGACAAACCTTTATGAGCATCGGGATGTCGAATACAATTTCCAGAACATTGACCAGAGAGCAGACTGGAGTCGGCATGGGCTTGTTCTCCATGTTGAACTTTATTTCTGGAGCAATCGCCATGAGCGTAATTGGCAAAATGCTTGATAGCGGCTCCACTTCACTTCGTCTTAATCCTTTTATGATGAATGAAAGTGCGTATGTATACAGCAATATCTTCCTTGTATTGTTTATTGTTACGCTTATTGTATGGGGTCTTTATCGCATTCAATTTGGATCAAGCTCAACTGCTGCAAGCTCGATTACAGAGCAGACGAAGTAATCTGATTACTCGTTTATTCCCAATTCTCAGTTCCCAAGTTCCCCCTTCCTAAAAAGGCTCCTGAACGTTCAGGAGCCTTTTTTTATTAACCTGACAAATTAAACTCCACCCTTAGTTGTTGCTTCTTTTCCAAGCTCCAATGCTGTCCCAAAGCTTTCAATAAGCAATTGATAAGTCGGCATTAACTCTGCAAGCACTTTAGCAAACTCTGCTGCATCAGGACGGTTCCATGTTCCCATAAGTTCAGATATTACTGCCAGCGTATCTATCGGTATCGCTCCTGCTTGTACGACACGAGCAAGCGTAATATCCGTAGCCATACAACTCCAGTTACCTGATGAGTCTACCACTGAATATACTTTGTATCCTTCAGCAAGTGCAGACAATGTTGGGAATGCCATACATACACTCGTAAGCGTACCTGCAATGACAAGTGTCTTTCTTCCCGTTGCTTCTACTGCTTTAACAAAGTTAGGATTATCCCACGCATTAATTTCCCCATTACGCGGTACATATACGATTTCGGGCAAAATTTCTTTGATCTCAGGGATCAACGGACCATTTGGACCTGTTGGTACAGAATCCGTTTGAAGAGAAGGAATATTCATTAACTTTGCCGTTTTAGCGAGGGCGACTACGTTGCGGCGCAATGTAGGCACATCTATATCTTGCACCGTTTGGAACAAACCACTTTGATGATCGATGAACAATATTACTGTATCCTTTGGATCAATTGGCGTATAGCTTTTAGAGCTTGTCATGAATGTTTATGCCTCCTGATATTGAGTATGCTAACGATGGGGACCGAAATCTCCACGTTGTATTCTGTTCAATATTCACACAATCAAAACGAAATGGAGCGATAAAAAAATTATCTATCCATTCTCACCCCATCCACATCTCCATCATTTTTAATATGACTTGTCGGTTCACAATGTAGAGTAAGTACATATTGAATAGGTGGCTCTCATCATCTCAAGCTGTAATTTAAAAAACGGAACATACTGGTGGATGGCATTGGACTGATGCGTTTGCCATAAAAATGTGTAAAAATAGGAACAGACCTCTCTGACGTGTATGTATGTTATATTGCGTCTGATTATGTAATGAACTAAATGAGGATGAACGATATGAACAATGCAATACCATCTAGAAAAAGCTTAGTCATGCGCATGACCCGCGAAGTGCTGCGGGTTTTGAAACTGTCATGGCGTCCGTTACTTTTATTTGAACTCGTATACAAATTGTTGACGATCGGAATTTTCATTCCGCTGCTATCTGCTCTATTTAATCAAATCTTGGATTGGGGCGGTTTTCAAGCAATTGCCAACCATGATGTCATCCGGTTTCTATTCAGCAGATATGGCATGGTGAGCTTAATCGTACTGGCGCCCATTGCAATTGCTATTATTTATACCGAATTCGCCGTGCTCGTCTATATTGCTTATTACAGCATTCAAGGACGTGAAGTACGTGTGCGCGCCGTACTAATGAAAGTACTGGGACGGCTACCACAGTTGGGTCGAATCGGACTGCTTGGTCTAGCCATCTATTTACTGCTGCTCTTCCCGCTCTTGGATGCAGGGTTTGGTGCTTCGCTTCTACCCAGCCTGCTTATCCCTGAATTCATTACCGGCGAACTCATGAAGACGTTGGCGGGAGTGGTAGCTGTTGTAGGTTTTTTTGTTTTCATTGGTGCAATGAACTTAATTTGCATTTATGCGCTGCCTATTCTCGTGTTAGAACGAACGCAGCGCTTCTTCCAAGTTGTTCGTCGCAGTGCCAAACTGTTCTGGCGCAGCAAGTTCACCCTGCTCGCTTTACTTGCGGAATGGTTGCTTGTTTCGATCCTGATTGTTGTGTTCTTCTTTATACTGCTTGTGCTGTTCCTTGTGCTAACGATTTGGATTCTTGGCGAAAACATCGCAATCGATATGGCACTTGGCATGATGATGAGCTTAGGATTGTATACTCTGTCCTTATTACTCACACCGCTATTCGTCATTTCGATAACTCGTGTATATATGGAGTATACGGACCCTGCCGACCATGCTGCGGATGAAGATGGCATTGATCCGACCTACTGGATATGTGAAAAAGGTAAGAAGCAGCAGGTGAAAAAGCAGGGCGGAAAGCTCATTACGATGATTATGCTGTTATGCGTTGCGTTTGGCTGGGGGCTTACGATGCTGTTTGCAAGCGAACAACCTGCTCAGCGAGATGAATTTATTCTGATGGCTCATCGTGGAGATCTTTCATCTGGCATCGAAAATACGATGGAAGCTTTCGAAGGAGCGGTGCAAGCAGGAGCAGACCGGATTGAATTGGACATTATGCAGACGAAGGAGGGCAAGCTAGTCGTCTTCCATGATGAGAATTTGAAGCGATTGACGGGGCATGACATTCCGATCTATGACATCACATGGGAAGAGCTTCGGCAGCTTCCACTGCGTGAGAACGGACTAACGAGTCGTATCTCAACGCTTGATGAAGTCATCTCGACCTTCAAAGGTAAGACGAAGTTTACGATCGATCTGAAGCCGCATGGCTTCGAACAAGATTTAGTCGCTTCCCTCGTAAGCACGATTCATAAACATGGCATTCAAGATGAAGTATATGTGCAAAGCACCGATTATGAATTTCTACAGGAGTTCAGAGCAGCAGCTCCGAAAATCAAAATTGGCTACGTGATGTTTGCAGCATTTCGTTCGCTCCATCCATATGATGTCGACTATTTCGCAATCGAGCAATCGTTTATTAGTTCTCGAATTATTGCTTCCGCGAAGCTTCTGAATAAGCCGTTATATGTGTGGACCGTGAATGATGTAGATAGTGCTGAACACTTCTACAAACTAGGCGTCAATGGAGTTATTACTGATATTACAACCGATATTCGAGAGCATATCGACCTGCTTCATTAACAAGCAGACATGAAGTATTAGGCATGTACGTAAAAAAGGGATGACGAGAGTATACGACTCTTGCCATCCCTTTTCACTTGTAGGTAAGCGATCATCTACAGCAGTACTATAACAAACTGCATTAGCTTCTATCGCCCCTTATTTTATAAACACGCCACCAAATGGAATAACTTCACGCAAAATACGTTTAATAAATCCGCCACCCTCAAGGTCACGTTCCAATTGCCCGTCCGATTTGCTCGTTTGCAGCAATATGTAGCCTCGTCCTGTTATTTCCCAGTGATAGTTCATATGCTGACTAGCCAGTGTATTGCCGTACACGACCGGCTTTAATTGTGCATTTTCGGGGTAAGCAACTAGGCAGCCAACATCGACATAAGTAGGCCGCACGGGATCAAGCTCCATCCGATAAAGAGGACCGTGAGAAATAACACCAAGCAAGCCATCTTCCGCTGTAAACTTCATTTTGACGAGCTCGCGTGTAATCACTGCATTTTTAAACGTCTGGACTCGACGATCCACTTTCATACCCGCTGTGTAGAACATGACATGCTTCCATTCAAACAACAAATCTGATCCCGCCGTAATTGGAATCGTCTGCATGCTGAATCCCGTCGGTAAACCAATCATAAACTTAACGGGCCCTGATATACGGGATTGAACGAATTTGCGCTTACGGTAAATGCCTGCAATATCCATCAACTGGTCTTCTCGCTGTGCAGAAGCACCTTGGAAGGAGAGAATTTGCCCCGGATGAAGAATATAGACGACTTCGCCTGCCGCAAGCTCTAGCGATAAAGCTTGTGATAATACCGCTTCTGCTTCATTAATAATATTCATCGCTGCACCTGCTATCGACTGCGGTGACGGCTCCATACCATCACACGCATCACTCTAGTCAATACAAAATACAAAATTAATAAACCGACAGCTGTTAATATCGTTAAAAATATCCGGTTCACCTGCTGTTTTTGCTTAAGCTCCTGCTCCTCTAATAGGAGCAGACGGTTCATCAATTCTTCGTTCTGCTTGCGCAGCTGATCATTCTCTCCGTTCAGCTTGTCCGTCATCTCTTGGTAACGCGCTTGAGAGTCTTTTAAAGATTGCTCCATCTGATCATATTGGCCTTTAAGCTCGTTGAATTCTTTAGGCATCTCAGATATGCCCTCCATCCAGTCCCACAAGCCTGCCTGAGCACTGGGAACCGGATAACAGAACAACATAACGCTCGCGATGAGCATGGCACATAACATTCCGGCACGATGATAAGCACTACGCTTCGCTCGTCGCATACGCTCGCCTCCTTGAATGTTTTTTACATCGAATGTGATGTTGATTTATCGGTAATTAAGGATCAAAACTTGATAAAGTTAATAAAAAGAAAAGGGTATAAACAAGCCTGTTATTCTAAAAATGTTCAAATGTTCCATGCGACTTGTTGTTTGTCATCTTGCGTTCATGAAGGTAGCTTTACCAAATATATACGGAATCATGAACCTTTACGTTGCAAGTTATGACAACAGACGACAATGCCATTATACAATGTTCGCATGCAAAAAGGACCCGCCCAAAGGCGAGTCCGCTATAAAAATATTTACAATATGTGATTTAAAACCATTTGCTCTATCTAAACCCTATCTAAAATCATTCATCAGCGCCTTGAACAATGGACGAGAACGTTCAATTTGCTCAGGAGATACGCTAAATGATAGACGGAAGTAGCCCGGAAGGCCAAAGCCTCGGCTCGGCACAATCAAAATGCGGTATTCTTGCGCCGCATGCTGACAGAACGCCACTTCATCCTCGATTGGCGATTTCGGGAAGACGAAGAACCCGCCTTCCGGCTTCGTGAAGGTGAAGCCTGCTTCTTCAAGCACACTAACGATTAAGTCTCTGCGTTCACGGTAGCCAGAGGCCTCAACCTTTAAGCTGTCCATGCGAGCAACGGCACGCTGCATAAGCACAGGTGCATTAACGAAGCCTAGCGTGCGATTGCAATATACAAAGGCACTCGTCAACAGCTCCGCATTTGGAGTATCATCAGCAAGCGCAATATAGCCAAGTCGTTCGCCTGCTATTCCTAAGTCTTTGCTGAACGAACTCGCTACGATGACACGGTTATAGCTAATAAATGGATTAGCAAGCTGTGCATCATAGATGAGCTGGCTGTATGGTTCATCGAACAGCATGTAGATGCTATGTCCATATTTATGCTGAGCGTCTTGCAGCAGCTTGCCCAACGCATCAAGACGAGCTTGCTCAAATGCGGCTCCTGTTGGATTATGTGGTGTATTCACAATAATCCCTTTTGTGCGAGGCGTTATCGCTTGGGCTAGACGTTCGATATCTGGCTGGAAATCTTCCGTCAGCAAGCAAGGTACTGCATGTCCGCCATAGTTCTCGATATATCCTTTGTATTCCGCGAAGTAAGGCACAAGAACGATGACCTCGTCTCCTGGATTCATTATCGATTTCAAAGCAACATTCAATGCTCCACCCGCTCCAACTGTCATCACGACATGCTCATGACGAATAGAAACAGCGAAACGGTCAGACAGAAATTGAGCCACCTTTACCCGTGCTTCTGGCAAGCCTTGATTCGGTATGTAGCTATGGCTGCCATGTGCTGCGGATGCCACTTCTTCTTGCAATGCTTTCAAAAACGAAGCAGGAGGATCCAACACCGGGTTGCCAATGGAAAAGTCACAAACGTTATCCGCACCATAAATCGATTTTAGTCTCCCGCCTTCTTCAAACAGCTTGCGAATCCATGATCCGCCATTCAACCCTTGCAGCACTTGGGCAGACAAATTATCTTCTAGGGATGTGCTATCTTTAGCTGTGAATTCATTTTGTCTAGTCATCTCACTACTCCCTTTCTATGCAATAGCTAATAATTGTTACCATCTGGACGCAGCAAATAAGCTCTAGCATGTCTAGCAAATCCATTTACTAGTGAAGCGTAGGCAATTGCTATTTGTCTATGGCAGCCACTGTATTCTCATAATGATTCAGCCTTTCGAGAAGCACAGATATCTCGTCGTCTGTACCGATCGATATACGTAGTTTATCACTTAACCGCGGTGAAGGGAAATACCTAATATAAATGTGATGCTGGAGTAAATAATCATAAATTTCCTTCGCCTGATGGCGGCGAGGACGGCATAAGATGAAATTTCCGTTGGATGGAAATACATCATAGTCAAGCTGCGCCAAACCTTCGTTCAGTCTATTTCTTGTCTGGTTAACTCGCTCAACGTTAGCAGCAAAATGTGCTTGATCCTCAACAGCCAAACGTGCCATGTGCTGGCTTACCACGTTAATATTATAAGAATCTTTGCACTTGTCCATTGCAGCAATAAAGTCAGCTGACGCAAAGCAATAGCCAACTCGCGCCCCACATAAGGAGTACGACTTCGAGAAGGTGCGAACAACGACAAGATTCGGATACTTCGCTGTTAGCGGCAATGCCGACGTATGAGGCTCAGCAAAGTCAATATACGCTTCATCGATCACGACAACGCCTTGATATTGCTGCAGTAATTGCTCAATATGAGACAGTTCCAACAGTCTGCCGGTCTGTGCATTCGGATTCGCAATAAAGATACCCTGCGAACTAGGCTTAATCATGTTCTCAATCGAGATTTCGAATTGCTCATCTGTATCCACGTATACACAATGCAATTGGTGAATATCCGCTAACGTTTTGTACAGCGTGTAAGTAGGATATGGCGTTACGATCGTGTCACCCACATCAAAGCATATATCGAACAAGACTGATAGCACTTCATCAGATCCATTGCCGCAAAATACTTGTCTAGGATCAACACCGTAAACAGCCCCGATTGCTCGCCTCAGCTCCGTACTCGTTGCATCAGGATAGTAGCGCAGCTCCTGCAGCGCGAATGATTGCAGCCACTGTTGAATATTCGGTGTGGGAGGATAAGGATTTTCATTCGTATTAAGCTTAATTACACCTGGATCACGCTTCGGCTGCACGCCAGAAATATAAGGTTCCATTTGCAAAACACTTGATTTGATAACCAATATAATCCCTCCGCATCGATTTAATTTTTACTAACTATAGCGTTTATGCTACTAGAGTGCAATCTTTGTTCTTAACAAAATAATCCTTATATCATGCACTTGGCTGACATAAGGAGAATCCTGTAACCCTAGTCGCTATGACTGAGGATCACCATCATAAATATCGTCACGCTAGCGCTGTTCCTCTACATGATGACGCCACCACGCTATCGTCTCTGCGAGCCCCGTATGCAAAGTGTAAGCAGATTTCCAATGTGCTTCCTTCTGCAATCGCTCTATATTCGCTCCAACAAATAAAGGTTCATCTGCTGGCAATGGAATCGCTCCCCAATGAATAGAAGCCCTGCTCCCCATTTGCTCTTGGATGATGGAGGCGATTAACCTTAATGGGACAGGACGACCAGAACCAATATTTACGATGCCGTCCAACTTGCTCATCACCAAGGAAACAAGGGCGGCTGCAGCATCCTCTATATAAAGAAAATCGCGAGATTGCCTGCCATGCGTGCATAGCACCTCTTCCTTTTTCAACAGTGATGTAATGATATTGGAAATGAATCGCTTGCCAGACTCATGCGGCCCATACAAATGAAATATTCGTGCCCAGCACACTCTCAAGTCCACATACTCAGCATAAGATTGCAGCCAAGTACGCAGCGTATTTTTACAGACTGCATAGGGGGTCTTATTAGAAAGAGACGTACTTTGTTCTGCTAAATACCCGTTCTCCCACTCATACTCCGCACAGCTGCCTGCAACAACAATGTCTGTTCCTCCGCTCTCCACGAAGCGCTGAATGAGGGCCATGCTGGCATGCACCCAATGATAATTCGTAATCGAGCGATAGCACTGCGGAGGCACCGCCTCCCAAGCAAGATGAATCAGATGAGTAGGCTGTACACTGCGAATAAGGCTCGCCACTGCTGCTTCATCCAACAAGTCCACTTGATGCCAGTGGCAAGCCAACGACGTATTGGGAATCAACCTACTTCGATACGTAGCATGCACGTCAAACCCTTTTCCCTGAAGCTGAGCTGTAACATGCCTGCCAATCCATCCGCTTCCGCCCGTAACTAGAACCCGCTTCATAGGTTACAACACCTGGGCAGTAGGGATTAACACGACAAATTGCCCGCCCCAATCTCTTATATAGGCGTGCGACTCCATAATTTCTTGCTTCAGGTTCCACGGCAAAATCAAGACGTAATCAGGCTTCGTTCGCTTGATTTCATCGGGGTGTTTGATCGGGATACGTGTGCCTGGCAAATATAGATTTTGTTTGTGCGGGCTTTGATCCACGGTATAGGGAAGCCACTCTTTGCTAATACCGCAATAATTCAAGAATGTATTTCCTTTTGCTGGCGCTCCATAACCAACGATACTTTTGCCCATTGCCTGTACGTACGTGAAAAAGCTCAAAACTTCACGCCTTCTAATCCCTACTCGCTGTGAGAACTGTGTATAGGTGGAAAGTACATCAAGGCCATGTTCTTGCTCGAGCTGAATAATCTCAGCTACACGAGACGCAACCTTTCCCGCATCTTCTACATGTTTTGCGTACAATCGCAAAGAGCCACCATGCGTTGGAAGTTGGTCAACATCGACGACCTCCAATCCATGCTCAGCTAACAGCTTCTGAGCAGTTCGCAAAGAGAAGTACGAAAAATGCTCATGATATATCGTATCGAATTGCTGTTCTCGCAGCAGCTCGAGCAAATGCGGAAACTCAATCGTAATTACGCCATTCGTTCGCAGCAGTCGTTTTAGTCCCGCTGCAAAATCATGCAAGTCAGGTACATGAGCCAACACATTATTGGCAACTAATAAATCCGCCTGACTCCCCTCTTGAACTAGCTGCTTCGCTAATTCTTCTCCAAAAAACGCGGTTCTTGTCGGAATTCCCTTCCCTGTTGCAAGTTCAGCTACATTGGAGGCGGGTTCAACGCCAAGTGCACGAATGCTGCGGTCGTGAAAATATTGCAATAAATAGCCGTCATTGCTCGCCACTTCGATCACTTGCGACTCGCTGTTCAATTGAAAGCGCTCGATCACCATTTCCGCGTAGGCTTCCGCATGCTTGAGCCAACTGGATGAGTAGGAGCTAGCATATAAATAATGGCTGAATATTTGTTGTGGAGATTCATATTCTCCTAACTGAACAAGCAGACAGGCATCGCATACGTAGGCGTGTAAAGGATAGAATGGCTCCATACGATTTCGTTGGTCAGCCGTTAAAAATGAGTTGGCAAGAGGAGACACTCCCAAATCTAGAAACGTATGCGTAAGCGCCGCCTTACAAACACGACAGGTTGAATGTGCCATGCTCTACACTCCTTCTCCCTTGATATAAGCCTCAATTTGGTGCTGCGTAAATAGGCGTATATCTGCCCCCGCTTGATACTGTTGATACCATGCAACCGTCCACTCAACAGCTCTCTCTATCGATAGTTTGGGCTGCCACGCTAACTGTTGGACCGCTTTACTGCTGTCTAACGTCAAGATCGGCACTTCATAAGAGTTCTGTTCCGACGATTGATATTGAATATTTAATGGCTCACCCCAATGCTTGGAGGTTAGACGGATTAATTCATCAACGGTTACATGAGCCTGAGAAATGGGGCCAAAATTCCATGCCTCAGCATACTGCCTATTGCCCCAGCATTTTTCAGCCAACTGCAAATAACCTTGTAACGGCTCCAGCACATGCTGCCACGGTCGAATCGCTGTTCGATTTCTTATGGGAAGCGAAGTCTTTGCAGCAATAGCTCTAACGATGTCTGGAAACAGCCGCCCCTCCGACCAATCCCCTCCACCAATTACATTGCCGGCCCTTGCCGTTGCCAATGCTGGTTGGGATGAAGAGCCACTAGCCCAAAAGGACTTGCGATAACAGTCACTTACTATTTCAGCACATGCTTTGCTAGCACTGTAAGGATCATGTCCGCCAAGTGGATCCTGTTCTTTGAAATGCCGATGTCCAAGCCCGTCATTTTGATAGCACTTATCGCTCGTGACATTCACGATGACTTGCACACTTTTCGTTTGTCTCGCCGCTTCCAGCACGTTGGCGGTGCCTAATACATTGGTAGCAAACGTATAAACAGGTTCCCTATAAGATGGTCGGACTAACGGTTGAGCTGCTAAGTGGAATATGATCTGAGGCTGGTGTTTAGTCATAGCATGTAATAAGGATGGATAGTCATTGATATCCCCTTGAATGGATATGCATAGTTCTGAAACTTTTGCTGCATCAAATAAATTAGGGATTGAAGAGGGAGGGAGTGAATAACCGACTACTTGCGCACCTAAAGAGGCGAGCCAAAGTGTAAGCCAACTTCCTTTGAAGCCGGTATGCCCAGTAATGAATACTTTTTTCTGATGCCAAAAAGGATGTTCCGCCATATTACCAAACCTTCCAAGGCGCTTGATTATCTTCCCATAACGACAGCAGCTTTTTCTTATCGCGCATCGTATCCATAGGGTGCCAGAAGCCATTATGACGATAAGCCGCCAATTGATTCTGTTCAGCTAACTTCACTAACACATCCGTTTCCCATACGCTCTGATCATTTGCTATATAATTGAAAACAGTAGGCTCCAAAACAAAAAAACCGCCATTAATCCATCCGCCATTAATCCATCCGCCATCACCTACAGGCTTCTCCCTAAAGTTGACCACCATTTGATCCTCAATCAAAAGGGAGCCAAATCTGCCTGGCGGCTGAACCGCTGTAACGGTAGCTAACTTTCCATGCTGCTTATGATATCGTATTAGTTCTTCTATATTTACATTGCCTACCCCATCCCCATAGGTTAGACAAAAGGTTTCGTCACCTACATAATCTGCAATTCGCTTTACACGTCCACCCGTATCCGTTCCTTCGCCTGTATCGACCAAGGTCACTTTCCATGGTTCTGCGTTGGTCGCATGATGTGTAATTTCGCCCTTATCCATATCAATCGTGAAGTCAGATCGGTACAGTCGGTAGTTGTAGAAATAATCTTTAATGATATGACCTTTGTAGCCTAAGCAAATAATAAACTCACCAATTCCGTAGTGACTGAATATTTTCATGATGTGCCACAAAATCGGCTGTGTTCCAATTTCAACCATCGGCTTCGGCTTTAAGTTGGTCTCCTCACCAATTCGTGTTCCGTATCCACCCGCGAGAATAACTGCTTTCACTCACCTTCACCCCTAGCTGTCCATACTTTCAATAGGAATAACCGATTGTTGTTGTCACACTTTATGCACAGTATCCCTATTGGGTGCTGCTAAGGAAGAAGCCTCGCACTTGCTCCTAAGCATGGGGGAATGACTAACACTCCAACTCAACTCCATTGCTAAGTAGAATCCTGCCATAATGATTGGTATTCGGGAAGCAACCGTAAATCTACCACCCCGTGGGCAAATCGCTGGCGAGCGTGCTCCAACATATCCGGCGTCGTTATGTGCTGGGCACCATAGCTGTTTAGGAGACTGTGCATTGAAAGAGTAGGACCGATTTGCAACTTTCTGCGCCGCATCGCCTCATTCCACGGACTGTAAACGAATTTAAACACATAGGCAGCCCCGTCGTATGCAGTAAACGGATGCGGCGACCAATGCCGACCAATCGTATAGCCGCCATGTTCATAATTGTGAATCAGTCTACCCATATAAGGTTGATTGGGGTCACGTGAGAAGAACCCATGGAACCTTTGCTGCACTAAAGGCGCTGAATAGACAGGGTCGCTATAAGGGTAATTCGGAGGATCTCCGAGCAGAAACCATTTGATTAAATACATGCGCATACCTTTATCGTTGAGGGAATTGAAAAATGGTTCTTTATTGCGAACACAAAGAAATTCAGTCGTGTTTAAGACCATCTTCCAACCCTTACGCTCTTTCTCGATATCCATCACTTCACGATCCGCTTCGATCGCATCGAATTGAGGGACACGGGAATTGCGTATTTCCCAATGAGGCGCGAATGTGCGGCATATTTCTACAGAACGATCGGTTGAGCCTCGATTAATCAAAATGCCGTGATCGAATAGTTTGGTATGGTGCATCAACCACCACGGAAGTAAGTACTCTTCATTGTAAAAATGAGATATTAACGTAGTTATAACTTCCACCTCCTCCAACTAGGAATGGAATCTCTCTCTACTATTGTATGAACTCTATCAAACAATCGTGCTGGTTATCGTCATCATGACCCCAATGAAGTAGAGGTACATAAAAAAACGAAGCCAGAGCGGCTTCGTTTGCTTCGTTTATTGACCATCACAATAGATATGCATCGCCTGCTGCAAAAAAGATGCCAATCCAGGCTTAACTTTGTCGATATTTTTGGTGAACCGCGGATCTGACGTATATAGATCTCCAAGTCCGCGGAATATTTCCAGCGTGCAATTGTAGAAATTTCCTGTAATCAATGAGCGGTATTCGCTAATTAACGCCTGCACCTCTTCATCCGCAGGACCCTTGTCCATTCGCTCCGCGATTTGCTTATAGAGGGAGTCCCACTCGTGCTTAATTTGCTTCCAATCATCAGCTGTGTAAGTTGATGTTTTCTCTATGGATTCCTTATAAGCATCCGTGTGTCCATACTTTTCTTCTACTTCCTGCTCATATTTCTTCTGATGCTCTTCTATTTCAGCCATATCAAAGGGCTCGAACATTTCTTCTTTGGTCATCGCAATAGCTCCCTTCATCGATTGGAGGGTTTCCTCAACCGTATGAATCAATCGTTCGAGGCGATGCTTCTTCTGCACCAACATGCTCCGATGAGAGACGAGGGCGTGCTTGCGATCGAAGCTTGGATGGTCGATAATGCGCTGAATGTCAATGAGCGGGACGTCTAACTCTTTAAAAAAGAGAATTTGCTGCAGCCGCTCTAAATCATCATCCGTATAATATCGATACCCGTTCTCTTCCATCTTCTGTGGTTTCAACAGTCCAATGCTGTCGTAATGATGCAGTGTGCGCACACTGATCCCCGCCAAGTCCGCTATCTCTTTTACTTTGTACATCTCTTCATCACCTCGTATTTGTAGAATAAACTATAACGTTACGTCAGAGTCAATGCGTCATTTCTATTTTAATGATAATGAACAAATTACGATACATCCGTCTATTGTGTTGAGTAACAAATTATTGTTTGGCAGCCTGCGCTTTTCACAGCGAATCCTATAATCCCTCTACTGTGCCAGACAGGCTTACCATCAATCCATCACTGCTCCTAAATATGACAGTGCGCTGGTATACTCCATTATCTGGACTAGCAACTACAAAGGCTGATGTACATATGATATATGACGGACTGGAATTATCCGATGTATATTCCATCATGGCTCATTCCGTCAATGATTGATATAATGATAGGGTTAATCACACATAAAGGATGAACAATATGAGTAAATGGCTTGAACTTTATAAACAATTACTAACGATTATTCCTGAATCATCGATACAACTTGAAGAATCATTATGTCAACATACGTACACTCGTATGGGCGGACCAGCAGATCTGTTCGTCACGCCAGCTACCTATGAGGAAGCAGCCCAAGTCGTGCGCTTCGCTCGTCAACATGATATCCCCATTACTATTTTGGGCTTTGGCTCCAACGTCATTGTCCGAGATGGCGGTATTCGCGGAATCGTATTAAGTTTCGAGCAATTGACAGACATTCGTGTGTCTGACTCGATCGTCGTTGCGCAAAGCGGAGCTGCTATTATTGAGGTTTCCAGGTTTGCACTGAAGCAAAGTTTATCTGGCCTGGAATTTGCCTGCGGCATACCTGGCTCTGTAGGCGGAGCACTTTATATGAATGCGGGAGCTTATGGCGGCGAGATCTCAGATGTATTGCAAGATACGCTCGTGCTGACATCAGAAGGCGAACTACTTCGTCTTTCGAAAGAAGAGCTTGAGCTTGGCTACCGTACAAGTGTAATCGGACGCAAACAATATATCGTATTGGAGGCTGCATTTAAGCTTGTCCATGCTGATGCGGAACCGATTCAGAAAAAGATGGAGGAATTGACCTATCTGCGTGAATCGAAGCAGCCATTGGAATACCCTTCATGTGGCAGTGTGTTCAAGCGCCCTCCTGGATATTTTGCTGGACAACTGATTCAAGAGAGCGGACTTCAAGGTACTCGTGTAGGCGGTGCAGAAGTATCGAAGAAACATGCTGGCTTTATCGTCAATGTCGATCAGGCTACCGCTACTGAATATATCGCGCTTATTCATCACGTGCAGCAAACCGTGAAAGAGCGCTTCAGTGTTGAATTGGAGACAGAAGTTCGAATTATCGGAGAAGACAAGTAACGCACAAATCTAACTCTTAAGAACAACAAATAACAATGAAATAACCTTTCAACTCTATAGTATTAGAGATGGAAGGTTATTTTTATTGACCCCTCATAGGTGATTAGTAATGAGTGCACACATGAGTACATAAATCATGATTGTATGGACAAAAGTGCAGCTATTTTATGAGAAAAACGTCATTTTGAGATAGATTAAGACAAATATGCAGTTAATTTCCCGATTTGACACTCGGAATGGCCAAATAAGCCAAAATAAATGTATTTTTGACGCTAATAGCCTAAATAAGCACATTTATAGATAAAATAACTGCATAATTGTCACTAATCTACACTGTATACGCACCATACATGCAAGATTAGCTGATTCCACCTAAAACACTGCTTCTAAGCTAAATACGATACGAGTGAATGAAAAACATATAGTGAAATTAACTAGAGTCTAATTTGGGATTTTATAGTATATTGGAATTATTAAGGAAAGGCTTACAAGAAAAAAAGGGGCGTTGTTAATGGTTTCATGGTTCGACACCTATGATCCGAACACATTCCAAGCGTTCTCATCTGCTCATCTCGGTGCGCTGCTTCTCTTTTCCGCTTCCATTGTGCTGCTGTATGTGGGCCGATTTTGGCTGCGGGATGAGCAGCGCAGCAAGCGCATTAGATTTACGTTAATCGGCTTGCTTGTCTTAGCAGAGGTATCGCTAAATATATGGTATGTGGCAGGCGGTGTATATGACGTATCCGATACCCTTCCGTTGGAGTTATGCAGCATTTCGCTATACTTATGTGTGTTTATGCTGCTATTTCGCAGCCGCTTTATTTTCAACATCGTCTACTTTACAGGGATCGGTGGAGCGCTGCAAGCATTGTTAACACCGGCACTCGGATATCCATTCCCTCATTTCCGTTTTCTACAGTTCTTCTTGGCTCATATCGTCATCATTTTAGCGGTGCTGTATATGGTGTGGGTGGAAAAATATCGACCAACTTGGAAGTCGGTCGGGCTTGCTATGCTGTTCCTCAACGTGCTCCTTGTCGTCGTTGGTTCTATTAATTACTTGACTGGCGGCAACTATATGTTCTTGGCTCGCAAGCCGGAAACAGCATCCTTGCTGGACGTATTAGGTCCATATCCATGGTATATTTTATCGCTAGAAGCCGTCGCTTTTGTGATGTTTATTATTTTGTACGCACCGTTTGGATTATCAACATGGCTTCGACGCAGAAGAGGATATATATCGTACGAACAATAAGAGCAAGCCATCCGATGCTAAGTCGGGGCCTGCTCTTTTCTATTACATTACGATGGAAATACGATATCAGAACCGAATTACTGCCAATCACTCTGCCTCTCATCAATTGAACAAATTGAACACGCCACTGCCTTGAATAATGTCCGATTCCTTCATCAAGGTTGCTTCCGTAATACTAATGTTGTTGCGTTTGAGAAATGATTGTACGATATGATAACCAACTGCATAGCCCGCGCCATAAGACATCCCAACTGGCGTATACCCTTGTGCCTTGGCTACTTCATCGCCAAACATGTAGCCGCTTATCGCATCGAATCCTTTCTTATCAAGCGCAGTCTGCATCACTTCGATTGAATAAGCAAGATCATCCTCATCTAGTGAGGTCACCCATGGCCCTATAAGCTCCTGTCCATACATCGCAGCTGCAAATGATTCAGCCAGTCCTTCAATAATCATATATTCCCCTAACGTGACATCCCCATGGCTCCAATCAAAATACGAGAATCGTATATTATGATGGAACTCATGCGCAATCAAAGCAGGAAGTCGCTTGAGATTGTACTCGTTGGGATACATGTAAAGCTGAATAAAACCCGGAATACCGCCGAATCCAGAGTAGCCATTATGCGGCTTTAACTTTTCTGGATTCCCAAAATACAACCCTGCTATCAGTTGTTCCCTTGCTACGCTTAATCCGCCCTGCTCCGCATAGTGAACGCATTCCTGCAAAGAGCGCTGCAAGATTTGTTCCGCTTGATTAGCTCTGATCATGTCCACAGCAGCTAAGCCACGCTCATCTTCATCCAACGCTAAAATCCCCATCATTTCACACGCCATGACAACATCATAGCCACCTTCTGTCGCTGGCTTCATCGGCACTTGGATCGTGCTCCACATCTTTTCGAACGGCCCCATCATTTCATATCGGAAAAAGTCACGGCGCTTTTCCATAGGAAGCTGATAAAGCTGCTCATATTGTTTGAACGTATCCACCCATTGAATATTCATGTATACTCACTCCTCACATTTCGTCAGCCTCATTGTGCCGCGCTCTTGTCGAACAACACGATAAGCTATCACGTAGCGTGAGGGTCAAGAGAAGTGCAGAAATATTTTCCTCTTATCCATCCAAAAATAAAGAAAGCCGATGCATGCACATCATTCATGCACAAATATCGGCTACCTCTATTTTATTTGCTCCTATTCCTATTTACGTTCAAACGAGAACTTCTCGTTTGTATGTTGTTCGTTCTAATTAGCATTCACCAATGCAAATAGCCGCTGTTCAATCAACTCCACTGCACGCGCAGTTCCTCCTGCATCATCAATTTGTTGGCTCATTTGCTTAACCCGTGCTAACATGCATTCGTTGCCTGCAACCGTCTTAATCGCTTCACGCAGCGTATCTACAGTTACATCCTCCGGCTTCAAATAATAGCCCAACCCCAATGCTGCCACACGTTGAGCTGTTATTTCCTGCTCCAACATCTGTGGAATCACAACAAGCGGGACTTGATGCAGCATCGCCTCCATCGTACTATTCATGCCTCCATGAGAAATAAATAACTTGGCATGCTTCAATACAGATAATTGCGGCACACTCTCATGTACCTCAAAGTTGTCAGGAATCTCCAGCAATTGATCACGATCAATTTGTTTGCCAATGACCAAGACAACATGCCACGGTGTATGACCAAACGCTTCTATACATTGATTGAAAAACTCAGGCCAATCGTTAAATACAGTTCCTAGAGAGATGTAAAGGACAGGCTGTCCGTTTATCGGCGCATTCCAATTCACTTGATTATGCTCTGTACGGAGACAAGGTCCTACGAACTGATACCGCTCATCAAAGCTTTCTCCCGCGTAATGGATCATTCGAGGCATGAAAATGAGGGATAACTCTCTGCCGAACATCACCGATTCCAACGTTATCCCTGCGATTTGGAGACCATCAATATACTGGGCAACTTTTTCTTTGAAATCTGCAAATCCAGGAAGCTGATCCATCGCTTCATCCATGCTGTCCTGTTTGCTTTTAGGATAGGAAGAACATAGCTGGATGGAAGGAACGCCCCACTTCGCAGCTGCCACACTCCCTATCCAAGCCATAAAGTCGAACAATACTAGATCAGGGCGATCATCCTTGTAAATCTCCTCTAGCTGCGGCAGCATTTGCTGTGATTCTTTGAAAAATAAATCCATGGCATCGAGCGAGTCTTCTACACGCTGCCTTTTCATAGTGATATTAGCCGGGAACAAAGATTGATAAATACGCGCTTCCGCCCCTGTTGCTTCGATTGCAGGCACAAACTCTTCTGTTACCACATACGTGACCCGATGCCCGCGCTTCACTAATTCCTCCACAATTCCCAATGTAGGGTTAATATGACCGTGAGCACGAATATTGACGACAGCAATATGTTTTCTTTGAGAAACATCACCTTTATAAGTGGTATAGAGATGAGTCATCTACATTCCTCCTTGAACTGACATGTCCGACAATGTTTTTTGTTTTTTTTAGAAATACAGTGAAGGTATTGAGAGTCGTTCGTAGGTGCGGCTTTGCAATATAAACAAATAGGATTGATAGGTGTACTTGAGGTCGTGAACAATGAGGAAATGATACAAGAAGCGGATATCAACGAGTTTGCACCATTCAGATGCGAGTTATTAAAATGACTAGACGAGTCAGATCGCCAATCAACCATTTTCACCACTCTCCTTATCCATTTCTACTATAAATTGTAATATTAACCCTAGCATTTTACAACTCAAAAAGGCTGCCCACTGATGAATAATCAGTGAACAGCCTCTAAACATTAGTTAAAGTTAGCTATAACATCAAGAAATGATGCAATGTTATTACAGTGCGTTGAATGCCTCTGTCAATACAGGTACGATTTGAGACTTACGGGATACAACGCCTTTAAGAATCGCTTTGTTGTCATCCAATGTAACATTGTAAGCTTTCTCTACTGCGTGTGCAGATTGTCCAACCGCAAGACCAACGGAATCGTTGTTCAAGATGTCTGTTACAACGAACAAGAACAAGTCCAATCCTTTGTCAGCAACGATTTTGTTCAGAACCGCTTCTACTTCAGCTTGACGGCCCAATACATCGTTCACGTCTACTGCGTTTACTTGTGCGATTTCAACTTTTGCGCTGCCCATCGTGAACTCTTTGGAGTCAATGGATACAAGCTGCTCGATTGTTTTGTCGCTTAGATCCGCGCCAGCCTTCAACATTTCCAAACCGTACTGCTCAGCATCTACATCAGCGATCGCTGCAAGCTCACGAGCTGCATCGATATCTTCTTGTGTGCAAGTTGGAGATTTGAACAAGAGAGAGTCGGAAATGATAGCGGAAAGCATCAAACCTGCTACTTCTTTGCGAACCGATACACCTTTCTCTTTGTAAATCTTCAACAAGATTGTCGCTGTGCAGCCAACAGGCTCTGCACGGTAGTACAATGGTGCAGCTGTCTCAAAGTTCGCGATACGGTGATGGTCGATAACTTCCAACACTTGAACTTGATCGATATCGTTAGCGCTTTGTTGACGCTCATTGTGATCAACCAAAATAACTTGTTTCGCTTCGCTAGCAACAGCTTCAACAAGACGTGGCGCTTCTACATTAAAATGCTTCAAAGCATAAGCCGTCTCACCGCTCACTTCACCAAGACGAATAGCTTCTACGTTCAAGCCCAATTCTTTTTTCAATTCAGCGTATGCGATAGCGGAGCAGATTGTATCCGTGTCTGGATTTTTGTGTCCGAAAACTAGAATTTTCTCCATAACTAAACTCCCTTTTTAGTCGATTTTAGCGATGTAAGTATACCTTAGATCTTAATAACCAATCAAGATTATACCTTGAATCTTTGTTTATTCCTATACCTTTAGTAGGATTTATTTTCCTATAACAAGAACTTTTTATCAAAATGAGTAAATCATTACGTAAAGTAAACATTGTCGCCTACACGGATTTGCCCTACCTTCTTCACGGAGGCATATACACCAAAGTTCATTTTCATCTCTGTGTTCAAAATTTTTAATAGAGACGGATCACGTTCCTGTGTATCTGGATCCAGTGTCGTAATCATACAGCGGGAGCATTCTTCATCCACTTGCAGTTCTATGTCCCCTACCGAAAGACGTTTACCGAGCCACTCTGTCTCCGACACAATCCCTTCCTCGACCGCGATAACGATGTTCGCACGGAATCTGCGATGATCCACGGGCTTGCCCCATAAAGCTTCAAGCTTGCGCAGTGTCGCATCCGTTACAATAAGAATACTGGCCGCATCAACTGACATGAGATTCGGATCAGTCGGATTCGGTTCTCGATAACTCTTCATCGACACTTTTCTTTTCGAATAAGATTGAATCTCTTGCATTAATTCTTTATCCCATCCAAAAGTCCTTCCATCTGGCCCAGTGACGACAATGCCGTCATCCACATGTTTGGCTTGATAAGCAAGCATATTAGGAATTTGACGCGCGGTAAAGAAACTATTCCAGCCCTGTTTCGTCTCATCATAAAAGGCACAAAAACGATCTCCATATAAGCCATAGGGTTCAATCTGGCATGATTCCAAGCGCTCGCCAGCAAATGATTTTACAGGAAATCGATACATATCAATAATTTTTCCTACACGAGTAGCCAAATTCCTTACCCCTCTCTGTAATTACATGATGCTTTAGCTTACTTCTATTATATGGTTGGCATGGATCTTCGTACAACGTAATATCACATACAAAGGAGTGCAGCAATTATGACTTATGAAATGGTTTTTGAGCACAAACCACTGCTGCTTCGAATCTATCGGCTTATTATGAGATTTGAGCATCCAGAACAGTGCATAGATCAAGGCCTATTAGAAGAAGAATTTAAAGCAATTCTCGAACAACAAGATAGAGAGACTTTGATTCTAATCAAAACGATCACAATGGTCGGACGGCATGAACGCGGGTATGTGTATACGAAAGTTAACGATGATGGTAGTGCTTTCGAAAATATGATTAAAATAAAAATCTCCGAGTCTCCTGAGGAATTGGTTCAGAAATATGGAAAATATCTTATCTATGACAAAAAAGAAGACATCATCCCCCTATTGATTAGGAGATGGATTCGGCCCTCTTTTATCGAAGGTATGCATATTTTGAAACTCACGTAATATTGAATTCGATCCTTCCATTCGATGTTACACGAATTTTGAAGCTATACTAAGGAGGAAATCATGTTGATCGTAGAAATCAATTTTACCCATCATTCCAATTATATGGAGATAAGAGATGGCCTCCATATAAGTGCACGTGAGCTGCAACGCGGATTTGATGACTTTATGTCCAAACTCAATGGAAATAACTACTTTAAAGAATTTCATGTCTTTGCAGATCCCGAAGGGGAACCTCATTCAGGTTATGTAGGTGTGTATGGAGCAGAACATTTCATAGCATGGATAAATGTAGAGAAATACGGAGAACAGGTAGCTTGGCCCATTAGTAAGCCTAATCGTGAGCCGGATGAGATCATTTATTTTTAGGACTGTGTGGGCATTCATATATTGATTTTCAAATGACAATTAGGGGAACTACCTTCATTTGTTGAGGCATCCCCTTCTTCTGCATGGAGATCAACCTTAGGAAATTGTCGATTTAATGACTGACACATTACTTCTAATTTCTCAGGCAGTACCTTTATCATCGAAATATAAGGAATAAACGTGATAAGAAAATCGATTTCATGTCCACTTAACGGCTGCTCTTCTAACCATTCCAATATCGTTAAATCTTCCACTCTGGTTCACCTCTCTTTAAACTAAGTGCAGCAATGATGTGGGAGTGTGGCAGATCTCATCTGCATCTTGTAACAACTTAACGGAATCATATCCCCACGTCACCGCAACGATTTTCACTCCTATCTTCTTACAGGCTTGGATATCTCGAAGCTCATCACCTACATACCATACCTGCTGCAAGTCGATATGATGTTTACGTGCGACAGACGCGATAGCCTGGTGCTTGCCAAATATATTACTTGCTGAATGTACAAAATCGAATATATGTAATTGATGCAAATCTAAAAACGATTGGATAATGTCCTTTCTATTAGACGAAAGTAGACCAAGCGAATAGCCTTTTTGCTTACATTGATGCAGTACGGGGATGATCCCCTCAACAGGTTGAAGCTCATGAATCCATTTTATTTATTCCCTTTTCCCTTCTATAAGTAAGGCTGGTAACTTATACATCGGAATATGTAAGGCATGCATTCGCTCCGAAATAGACATTTCTGAGAAATACTCGACTTCATCCCTGTTTATCATACGTCCTCCGTATTTGACAGAAAGCTTGTTTAAAATTCTGATAGCTAAATCTTTTGACTGAACAAGCGTTCCATCAAAGTCAAAAATGAGATAAGGCTTCACGTATACTTCATCCCTTTTTTCTGAAAATAACAGCTATTTCTATTTTAACATTTCTATCATTTGAATATTGCTCAAGTCCATAGTATCGTAAAAGAGCAGAACGCAAAGTATATTCAACAGCATCTTAAATTCAAATATATCCACGAGACAAGGAGAGATTTCAGTTGCCACACATCCCGTTAAATCGCCGTAACATCCCTGCCAGTCAGCTCGTACTAGGCTGTATGGGGCTAGGCGGAGCTTGGAATCATGACCCGATTACGAATGAGCATGTAAAGCAAGCGCAGGAAGCTGTAGAAGCCGCACTTTCGATTGGTATCAATATGTTCGATCATGCGGATATTTACACCAAAGGCAAAGCAGAGCAAGTATTCGGACAAGTACTGAAAGAAACCCCTTCCTTGAGAGAGCAGATGATCATCCAATCTAAATGCTGCATTCGCCCAAGCGAAGCGCCTGGCATGCCTGGAAGATACGATGCCTCTGAGTCTCATATTACGAACAGTGTAGATGGCATATTACAGCGCTTAGGACTCGACTATATTGATATTCTGCTGCTGCATCGCCCAGATCCGCTGATGGACCCAGAAGAGGTCGCACGTACACTAGATAATCTTCATGCAGCTGGTAAAGTACGCTGGTTCGGTGTATCCAACATGAGTGCAGGGCAAATTCGTTTGCTGCAAGCTTACAGTAAGCAGCCATTTATCGTGAACCAATTGGAGATGAGCCTAGCGAAAATTGGCTGGTTGAACCAAGGGGTGCAGGTGAATACAGATGCTGCTGCTCATGACACATTCCCAGAAGGTACGCTTGAATATTGCCGTCTCGAAAATATTCAGCTGCAAGCATGGGCACCACTTGCTCAAGGCGTGTTCTCAGGCCGCAGTCTGGACGGACAGCCCGACAACATCATCGCTACAGCGAAACTTGTACAGCAGATGGCTGAGGAGAAAAATACAACGCCTGAAGCCATCGTCTTAGCATGGCTTATGTTCCACCCTGCTAACATTCAGCCCGTTATCGGCACGGTAAATCCTGACCGTATTCGCGCTTGTAAAGATGCAGGCAGCGTTGTGCTTACGAGAGAAGAATGGTACTCCTTGTACGTCAGCTCTCGCGGTGTGCCGCTACCATAACCAACAAATGAAAGTACGTGTTTCAACATAATAATACCCTAAAAAAAGTGGTGTTCCCCTCTTCTATACTAGCTTGGGGCAACACCACTTTTTCATCATACTTACATGTTCTCACTACGCTGCTCTAGCGTCTTGAAGTTGATCGCATCAGCCACAAGAAGTAAGGCGCACCGATAATCGCTACCACCAAGCCCGAAGGAATCTCTGCAGGTGGCATAATGGAACGACCAACAGCGTCCGCCAGCACGAGCAGTGCCGCACCAATTAACGCCGTGAACGGCACAAGTTTGCGGTGGTTATGACCGACAAGCAATCTAGCAGCATGCGGCGCGATTAGGCCAATAAAGCCAATCGTCCCTACAATAGCAACCGCTGCTGCCGCGAGAGCTACTCCGATTAACGCTGCTCTAAGCCTCGTGCGTACGACGTTAATTCCAAGGCCTGTTGGCACATCGCTGCCAAAGCCCAGCACATCCAGCTTACGGCCAACCAACCAAGCCGCAGGCACTAAAGTAGCAGGCCAGATGACAAGCTGTGCCAAGTCATCCCACCCTCGTGCATAAGTGCTGCCTGAGAGCCAAGATATCGCCATGGCTGTGTTCATCTTCGACTGAACGACGATGAGTTGAATTACAGCCGAGCCAAACGCAGACACAGCAATACCGACGAGCGCCAGCACAGCTGGCTGCAAACCAGTCCGGCGTGCGATCAAATAAATGAGGAACGCTGCTGTGATCGCTCCGATAAAAGCGGCAATCGGTAGGAAGGCGATCGGAAGATCCGGCCATACGACCAGAACGCTTAATGCCCCAATGCCTGCTCCCGATGATACCCCTAGAATGGACGGATCAGCGAGTGGATTGCGCACAACGCCCTGCATCATCAAGCCACTGACGCCAAACGCAGCTCCAGCACAAGCAGCGACTAGCATGCGTGGAATGCGATGATCCAGAATAACGTTCGATGACAGTCTAGTGCCTTGTCCGATCAACGTATTCCATATGTCAGACAAACTCATTTTTATCCCACCAAAGACAAGTCCGAACAACGTAAATCCTAACAATAGCAGGCTAATAATAACCAGCAATATCGGATACGGTACTTTGCGAATGACTGTGCCAAAGGATACAGTGTCAGGCTCCAGTGATTTCTGATGCCTGCGTGCTGCACGATAAGAAAGCCAAGCAAGACATGGGCCACCAATCATAGCCATCACAGCCCCTACTGGGAGTTCACGATATGAATCACCGGCAGCAAGACGGCTCGCCACATCTGCTCCTACCAGTAATACCGCTCCCCATAAGAAGGCAGCTGGAAGCAGTAAACGATGGTTGCGCACACCAACTAAGCGTACAAGATGCGGAGCAACGAGGCCGACAAAACCAATCGGGCCTACGATGCTCACGATAACCCCCGCCAATACTAAAGCGATCAGCAATCCGACAAGTCGTGTTAGCGTCACATTTTGACCAAGTGACTGGGCTGTTTCTTCGTTTAACAGGAGCACATCAAGGGGACGAGAGAATAAGAATGCAACGATGACGGCCACGATAATCCATGGATAGGCGTAGCTTATGCCGCTCCAATCATTTTGAATTAACGTCCCACTTCCCCATAGAAATAGACCGCTTGTCTCTTCTTCAAAAAAGATTTGCAAACCCGCTGTCACAGATGCCGCAGACATCGATACGATCATACCAGCCAATGCCATCCGTAATGGATTTGAACGGATACCACCAGAAAGCGCATAAGCGAATAAGGCCGCAGCAGCAGCGCCTACAAAAGCTACAGAGATGGATGAAGCAGCAAGCAGCGATGGAGCAAATACGCCAGCGAATACAACAGCAAGCTGCGCCCCGGCGTTAATGCCCAACGTGCCTGCTGAAGCAAGTGGGTTGCGTGTAATCGTTTGCAGCAATACACCCGCAACGGCCAACGCACCTCCAGCTAATATGCCGGCAACGACACGCGGCAGACGCATCGAACGTACGACATGATGTTCTGCCGTGTCCTGCGGTGCAATAATCGCTTCAATAACCAAAGCTGGCGTCAGGTCTGCTGCCCCCTGCATAATATGCATAATGACTAAGCAGGCTAACAGCAAGCTGCCTCCGAGCAACAGCGCCCATGGAGCAAACCTTTTGTTCATTAAAAAAGCGGTGTTGCCACCGCTTACTGCTGCCTTCATTTCGATAATGCCGCTACTGCTTTTTCAGCGATAAGCTGGGCAGAGAGCGGTCCTCCAAACAACCAAGTATCGCCGCCCATCGCATACGTGCGGTTCTCTTTTACGAAGTCTAGATTTTTCCACACTGGATTTTCTTTCATCTGATTCTCAAAAATATTGTCATCGTCTTGAACGATATAGAAGAAGTTTACCTGTTTCATATTGAGCAATGTTTCAGCAGTGCCTTCTTCAAACGTTGGCACATACTGTTTCGGTTGAAATGCATTTTTCATACCCAATTTGTTAAATACTTGTGCTGACATTGCGTGGTCGACCATAAAGCGCATTACTGGAGCTTTATCAGAAGAGTAAGCTTGTACGAGTACATACTCAGAATCCGCTTTACCCAATTCCTTTACTTTCTGCGCCAATTTTTCGATTTCCCCGTTCACTTCCTGAAGAACTTTTTCCCCTTCTTCCTGCTTATTCACCGCATTAGCAACCATTCTAAAATTCTTCTCCATCAACGCATAAGCATCTGGATTCTGTTCAGTCGCTGCATGGAACAGCAAGGTTGGTGCGATATTTTGAAGCTCATCATAGAATGCCTCGATACGGTCAACACCAATAATCAAGTCCGGCTCCAAGCTGGATATAACCTCGATATTCGGCTCAACTCGACCGCCAACATCAACTACATTACTATCCAATTTATGCTTCACATTTACCCATTTATCATAACCGTCCAGCTCAGCCACGCCGACAGGTTGAATACCTAGTGCGAGCAAATCTTCCACAACAGACCATTCAAGCGCTACGATACGTTTTGGCGTGCCTTTAATCTCTTGTGTGCCTTTCAAATGCTCAATGGATCGAACGTCACCTTGCGCTTGGTTCTGATTCTGTTCCTGCTTCGGTTCTGCACTTTCCGCTTTCGTCGGTGCATTACCCCCAGATCCACAACCAGTTAACAAGATGATAAAACTGAATAGCATAACAAGTAAGCGAATTCCTTTCATTACAGTCATTCCTCCATCTAATCTAGTATTTCAAACAAACAATAATGATAATCATTATCATTATGTATACAATGATCTACGATGTCAATCCATATTTATGTATCCTTTCAATCCACCTAGCAAATTCAGATATAGAAAAAGACTGCGGATGTCCGAACGTGCATCGGAACGATGATCCCAGTCTTTTAAAGAATTTAATTAAATTGTATAAATGGTTATTTATAACCGCATAACTCTCTCATCCTCATAGGAAAGTTGGAGCTGCGATTGAATCGTAGATGCCAGGCGATTCATACTATGGTGAATATAAAAATGCTCACCTTCCATCAAGATCAGGTCAAAATGGCTATCCGTCACCTCTCGCCACTTTGCGATCTCTTCAACGGAAACCATAGGATCATGCGTCCCTGCAAATGCTGTAATAGGAACGTTTAACCGTCCTTTATCTTTATAGCGATATCTCTCGCACAACTCCAAATCTGCGCGAATGATAGGCAAGGCAATATTCATCAATTCTTCGTTATGTAATACCCATTCGGGCGTGCCATTCCAGTCCTTTATGGTATCTTTCAACTGCTGGTCACACAACTTATAACGTTCTGTCTTCTCTCTTCTAGGCATATGCGGACTGCTTCGTGCAGAAACAAATAAATGCTCAGGCCTCAACCCGTATTGCTCTTGCAAATGACGGGTCATTTCATAAGAAATTAATGCGCCCATACTATGTCCAAAAAAAGCAAATGGCATTTCGCTTAGAACGCGAATCAGTCCTTGCGAAATACATGTAACGAGTGTATCAATTTGAGTAATAGGTGGTTCCATCAATCGTGCACCTCTCCCCGGAAGGTGAACGGAAACAACCTCAACACGTGAATCAAAGGCATCTGACCAGCTACGGTACAAAGAGGGACTTCCACCTGCATATGGAAAGCAAATCAATCGGACCGCTGCGTTGCTTTTTCGAGTCGTACGATACAACCATGGATTTCCCCAATGTGCCATGATCTTAATTTCCTTTCCATTTTCTCAGTCTTTGTAATTCGAGATCTTACACGATTTAGTGCTTTTTGTCATTGATAGATTTTGTCGATCTATTTGCGAAAAAACAAATAAGCTAGCGATCGTACGAAACGAATTTCGTCGATTCCTAGCTTTGTTGAATATGGTTGAAAAAGAACTTCGATTAATAAGCATAGGCGAATAAAGCTCGAATATGTGCGAGATATCTCGTTTTACTTGCCTCTTTCAACAAAGATGCAGGCAAGCCCGTTAACGGAATGCCGCTGGCTCCAACCGATGCAATGGCATCCTTTCTACCTAAGCTAGCTATTTTTCCAGCGAATGCAGGCTTACACATGTGCATAGAGTCACTGTTCAAATAAGCAAACACATTGTATCCGGCAGTTTCGCCCATTTGCCAAGCTAATTGTGCAGATGGAGGATAAGGATTCCCTTCTTCGTTACTAATAATCGCACTATCTCCCACTACGAAAATGGACGAATTGGAAGTAGATTGTAAATAGTAATTAACGGCTGCACGCCCCCGCTCTACTTCAATGCCGCAATTTGCTACGACTGCATTGCCTTGTACGCCTCCCGTCCAGACTAGCGTGTTCGCTTGAAGTGACTGGCCGCCTTTTAGAAGTATCCTATTCCCTTCAACCTCAGTTAAGGGCGCTCCATTTATAAAATGAACCCCACGCTTTTTCAGACTTGTCTGCGCTCTTGTCACCAGTCCAGCCTCAAAACCTTGTAAAATAGTTGGGGATGATTCGATATTATATAATTGTACATCTTGGGAATTTACACCCATACCAGCGCACCATTTTGGCAGCATATCCGCCAGTTCTCCTACTAATTCCACACCAGTAAGGCCGCCTCCACCAACGACGATGGTCATGTCTGCTGCATCTTTCGTGTTTCGATAAGCTTCGATACGGCCTTTGATATGTTTGCGAATCCGATTCGCATCTTCTACCGAGTTGAGCGTAAAGCTCTTCTCCCTAAGCCCCGGAATTCCGTAGAAAGCTGTTTCGCTGCCAAGTGCAATCACAAGAGCGTCATATGCATACGTTGTACCGCTTGCCAGCTCAACTTGACTGCGATCAGGCTTAATGGACACAACCGTATCGACGCATATATCGACATGCTTACCACGCAGCAACCTCTGCAAAGGAAGTGCTATTGCTTGTTCCGAGATAGTATCAGCTGCAAGTCGATGAAGCTCTGTCATAATTTGATGCGTTGGATAACGATTAACTATGGTAATGGATGCTTCCTCTACTGTCATATACTTTCGCAGTGTAAGAGCGCTGAGTAATCCGCCATAGCCAGCGCCTAAAATAAGTACCTTTTTCATCAAGAGTTCCTCCATCTCCTAATAAAAGCATTTTATGTGATTGTTTTCACTTTCACTTACATAGGATCAACGCTACTTCTCAACTGCTTTTGATATCTGCAATAAATTGTCGATCTTTCGATAATTGCGTACCTCATATGTTTCGCTTGCTGCCTTTGTGATCTCGTTCACTTTGAACATTGTGTGAACTTTTACTTACAGTAAATCATATCCATCCTCAATTGTAAATAGTTGTTTGTGATTTTTTTATCAATGTTAAACAAAAAGCAGGGAGACATATTCCGCCTCCCCTGCTTACTCTATTTACAACGGATCTGCATGTTTCACTGCATGTTCCCAGCTTGGGAAGTAGAACAATGCACTTCTCATCAACTCGGGGTCACTTTGCTTCACTTGTTTTTTACTCACCGAACCGCCACTCGATACGCGTTGACGTATTCGAGCGATCACCTCGTCAGGCTGTAAGGAAATATCCATCAGACTCACCTCCTCCTGAACTTCGTTATTCCCAATTGTACCCAACGCGGCATTAAGCTATACGAAATTCGTCCCATGTATACAAAAAGAACCGAGGTATCTCAAGTGATTGCCACTTGATCATACGCTCGGTTCTAGCTTGTAAATAGATATATGTCAGCACCGTTATTCCAACACTCAGAGCCCATTAATTGTAAAATAAATTCAAAAAAGACCTTATTCAACATCATAACTTAACGGAAAGAAATAGTCTATATTTTTCCCTTTCTATTCCTTATAGTAAGGGAGCCGGCACAATTCAGAAAACGGAGTGTTGCTAACGATGATGCCCTACCAATGTCACCTTGATCCAAAGGATCTACAAACACATGTTAAGAACATTTTTGGCACGGAATATGTCGTTGCAAATATTGAAAATATGCATGGCGGTGCACAAAAGGCCGTCTATAAGGTGAACTGTATGAATCAGTTTAGCTTTGTGCTGTACGTTTGGGATATAACCATCAATTATTTTCAACAAGAAATAGAAAAGGAACAACGATCAGAGCACCATTACAGCAGTCAACTATTTGTACAAAACTATACCTTTTTGCACGAAGTTGGTATTCGTGTACCTTATCTATACTATGTAAATCAAGATCGACTGCGTTATTCATTTGACTTTGCATTTGTGGAGTACATAGATGCACAACCTTCAGATGCGTTTTTCCAGGCCGATCGCATGACTCAGCACAACATATTTACAAAGACGAATGATATGCTTGCTGCTATGCACGCTAATACAAGCTGCACTTATGGAAAACTACATGAGCTTGGAAATAACAACGAACCATGTTATGCATCAATCATGAAGAATGCACAATTGCAGCTTGATTTTGCCGCTCAACATATTGCGCATATAGCCGAACATCAAACACAGTTGCTCGATACGCTATCTACGCTAGAATCCCGGATTGAGCCACGTCAACAATACCATTTCATTCACGGTGAACTTGGACCTAACCATATCTTCATCGACCAACAGCTTGAGCCATGCTTGATAGATATCGATGGGGCTATGTTTTTTGATATTGAATTTGAACATAGCTTCATGGCCTTTCGCTTTGATAAGCTGTATCCTTATTTTAAAAACAATGCTCTGGATCGCAATCGCATGCTGTTCTATAAAATGCACCACCATATTTCCTATGCGGCAGGTGGCCTCAAGCTGCTTCACAGAAACTTTCCAGATCGCCAGCTGGCTGAAAGTATCGTTTCATTCAACTCCCAATGTGTACTAGCATTTCTAGCAGGCACGGATAATATGAGGTTCTAGCTCTAGCAATAAAACGCAGACAGAAACCACTGCTTCGACATCTAAATACTATAGCGACCAGTTTTGGGGATTGTAATCATTTCATATTAGAATACAACATACTACTAAAAACTAGCTCTACAAATGAAAGGAGTAATTGAATGGCGACACTGCGAGATATACAGGAATATGGAACTTATATTGAATTCTCTTTTTTAAAGTGCATACCCGGCGATTACGAAGGATGTCGACTTAATTTCAAACACTACAAGGGAAACAGTATAGTTGATGAGTTGGACTTCGGTTGGACGAATCTGACGATTAAAAATTATGTGGAAGTGACTTCGAATTTTCCGCTTGAGGAATTAAACAATTTTAAGTTGAATAATTTGCACACCTCTTTCGAAAACCATCTATATCATTTGGAATGGACGAAGTTAGAAAAGGGCAATACGCATAAACTCCATTTTTTTGGATCTCAACAAGACTTTACGTTGATTGTAGCCGATGATGAAATCCGACAGTTTGGCCACGACTTAAAAAGCGAGTGGGAAAAAGGGCTTAATCGTGATTGAACTGCACCTAGTCAAGTAGACAGCATAAAAATTAAAGGCCGTTTAATTTGGGTTAATACCAGCATAGCTGTCATAGCTCGCAAAGTAAGCTCAGCTGGCACGGATAATATGAGGTTCTAGCTCAAGCAACAACCCGCAAATAGCACCAGTGCCAATGGCTGCTTTGCGGGTTGTTATACGGTTTATTGTTCAAACTTATCAATTAGTAGATGGGTTACTTCGAAATGAATCTTTCACCCTTTGCAGAGATAACTTCAGCAATATGAGCTTGCGAAGCTTCTTCAATATCCCCATATGCCCAATGTGTTGTCGGAACATCCTTCCATGTTGGTTGGACTACTTCCAACAAAGGCCCACGGTTCATCAATCTATTTAATAGCGTTACTGCTTCCGCTCTCGTAATCGAAGCATCTGGTCGGTACATTCCGTCTTTGTAGCCATGAGCGGCTCCAATTTCGGAAAGTGCTGCAATATGCTTCTCTGCCCAATGGCCTTGCACATCCTCAAAGCTGCTAGCTTTTTCAGACGTAAGCCGCTTCCAACGAGCAACCGTTGCAGCCATCTCCGCTCTAGTAAGCGGACGATTCGGTTCAAACCCGTTCTCACCTACACCAATCATAATTCCTTTAGAACTAATGGATTGAATAGCTGCAAATGCCCAATGACTTGGTTGAACATCTTTGAATAGAGACTCTGCTGCAGGGGAAGATTTCGCTTCTTCCTGACTAAGCTTCCACAACATAACAGCAAGTTCCGCACGTGTAATCGATTGATTTGGACGGAATGTATCATCTTTAAATCCATTCATGTAGGACTTATGTTGAACGGATTGGGATTCAGGCTTATCTTTGCCCGAATCTTTATCTTGTTCCTTTGATTCTTCTTTGTTTGGAGCAACAGGCCAATATCCTCCACCAGAACTAGAAGATTGCTTGGACTGGCGAATCACTTTAATCGTATAAATCGTTTGCGTACTACCATCCTCTGCCGTCACAATTACCTTCAGCTCGTTCGCCCCTACTTGAAGCGGAAGTACATAACCGCCTGTAAGTGGATCATACGTTGCCCCTGTCACTGAAAGGTGAGCTTTCGGACTATACACGAGGTCGGTAACAGATAATTGAGTAATATCATGTCCAACTGTCACCTCGTATGCAGTCGTTCCACTAGCAAATGCAGGTTTTATCGTCCCTTGTGAAAGGGTCATATTCAACAACAGGGCGTTTCGGCTCGGTTGTTTTTTCACGTTAACCTTATACGTCTTCTTCGTCGTGCCATCTGGCGCTGTAACTTCAAATTGTATGACATTGTCGCCAATTTTCAGAGCAATGGGAGCAGAAGCTTGATTGCTGTCTATATCTACTCCATTCAACTTCAACGTAGAACGGTTATCGTAAACGGCACCCGTTACACTAATATCGTATACATCATCTGTAACCGATACGGTGTAATCCGTGACGCTTGGTTCAAACGAAGGACTCAATGTACCTTGTGAGACCGTTAAATGAAGGAGATCCGCATTATCGCTTTCTGTCACCTTGAACAGCGTCGAACTATGAATCGCGCTTACACCTGTAACTTTAACCTTAATGTAGTAGTTAGCTATATCCAATGTATCTGAGACGGGGAGATTTACCACCGCACCGTTATTATTCACGATTCCGCTAACCGTAATCGCAGGAGATACCGAACGCTTATTTTCATCTAACAGCTCAACCTGTACCGCTGATCCATCCAGCACATTCGTTGTCTGAATAGCAACTGGCACACGGATTGCCTTGCCTTTCGCCGCTTTATTGGGCTCAACAGTCACACTAGAGATCGCTGGCATCGCAGCATCGATCGTTGTTGTTACGCTGCCGACGTTGGTAACTTCAGCTTTCTTCTGAGATGTTCCTGTCAGCATAAGTGTGTCTGTTCCTGTTGCCCCAGCCGGAACAGACAGCTCAATGTTAACCGTCTTAATAGCCCCATTACCAGAAACCTCAACACTTGTTCCTTCTACTACGGTAACATTCCATCCTCTTGAGGAAGTTGCATATAGATCAAATATATCTGCTTCCTTTTGGAAGTTTTGAAGCTTAAATTGATAAGAGACTTTGCTACTAGGAGCAGTTGTCTGTGAAGGAGGCGCAATAACTTGCAGAGCACCCGCAGTCGTCCACGTCTCAGTGGATTGAATGACCCATTTACCGTTCGTACCTAAAGTTGGATAATTCCATTGTAAATAATAACCCGCATCCGTATAATTTGCGTTCGACGTATTCAGCAAATTCCCATTGGTTACCTGCCTATGTCCATTCCCAATGTCTCCACTATAATATTGATCTGCAGGAGAGGTATTTTTCCCTGCAAAGCCCATTAAACCAAAAAGGGACATATCATTATTTTTAACGTAGACCATGTTCAAGAGCGGATCCCAATAGGACATTGCGCTATCTTGCCCGCCAAACGTAGTATCTCCACCATGGATTAACTTGAGATTGCTGTAGGATTTAGATGCTGATTTATTTTCAATCGACCATTCTTTTTCCATATATCTTTCGTTCTGAGGATAATAGATGGTTTGCTTCAGCTCCAAGTCGCCGGAATCGAGCAGCCATGTGATTACAATCGTATCTGGGTTAGGCATCGTAACGACGCCTTCACCCAACGGGACACTCTTCACACTACCTCCACCGGCGTAGTAAGGAGAGAAATATCTTGTAGTCGTACCCGACTCTGTATAGAACAAAGTCGTTCCCCAACCCGTATTAGAAAAATATTGACCTATATAGCTGTTTCCTTGCCACAAGTAAGCAGCAAGCGAACCATTATTACTTACCGTAACTTTTAATGGCTCCTGTACACCATTTATTAGCTTCCCACCGATTGTTCGCTGTTCAAGAGCAGCCTCTGCCTTATTTGCAAATGGTGTCAACACCAATGAACTGACCATGACTATAGCTATTACGAGAGCATATATTCGTCTTAAATTAAGATTTCTCACTACCACTTCTCAAACCCCTTTGCCATGAATTTTAATAGGTATATATTCCTAGTCCCTAGGAATCATCATATTCATGGCCACTGAACAAACACTGAAAATTCTTTCTATCTCCATACGAATTATCTGATATAGAAAAAACTGCCCGCTTGTAAGCGGACAGTCCTTTCTTTTATATGACACTCTGTATGAGATAAGTAATGATACATACCACTCTCAGAAGTTGAGATCATGCTCTTCGTTAAACAGCTGACTAACATGCTCATCCCACTCATGGGACAGCGCTTCTCCCAACTCTCTTTCAAATTGCTCCTTAAATTCTAGAATAAAACCTTTTGCTTTCGCCTTTTCCCCGCTATCAACGTAAATCTGCACCATCTGCATCGCGTAATCTTCGTTCCAAGGCTCAAGACTAAGCAGCTTGCGCACACAAGGAATGGCTTTCCGATAATCTCCTTGCTTTTTCATATGATTAATCATATCTTGCATGAGCCACAAAAATCGTTCTCGCAGCTCTTCGCGATGCACACTCATCCACAGATTATCCAACCCTTCACACCAATCACCACGATATAAGGCTAGCTTGTCTTCTAATTCCTCTACACTGGATTGCTGAGTTTGAAGATTTAGAAGTTCGTCTCTATCGTGCCATACGTCTGTCAATAGTAAGCGATACATTCGATCACGAAACGAAACGTGAATATGTTCTTGCAGCTCCTTCTCCGCTAATGCACGACGGAGCTGATACACACACGTATGCACATATTGCTTCGCTTTATCAGGATCCGAATTAGGGAATACATCCGTAATAATTTGATCCAAACTAACAGCACTCTTATATAGTAAATAAGCAAATAATTCTTCAACTTTGAGTGTACGCCATTTTACAAGACCTGCAGGCGATTGGATTTGCAATTGTCCAAGACTATAAATACTTGGTACCATTGATTTTGCAACTGGTACAATAGGAATCGATGATAGATCTGCCATTTGCTGCTGCACATCTTCTTTACGTAGTAGCGGTTGTAACTTCTCCCTAGATGTAATACTAGAATGTCGACGATGAATGCGACTCAGAGCTCTCTGTAATCGCTCAGGCTTGACAGGCTTCAATATATAATCGATAGCACTTAATTCAAAAGCTTGGACTGCGTATTGATTATAAGCTGTTACAAATACGACTTCGATCATAGGCTTCTGCTCAAGAAGCTGCTCTGCAAACGCCAGACCTGTAATTCCTGGCATTTGAATATCCAACAGCACGATGTCCGGCTCATTGTGAAGCGCCCATTCTAACGCTTGCTGCGCATGTGAAAATAAAGTGATATCCCCTGCCAACGGTTCATCTTTCAATATATCTTCCATCTCACCTAATGCAGGCAGCTCATCATCTACAACTAGTATCCGATAGGTCATATGCTCCCCTTCTCTGCACGTATTTTCATCGTTACTACAGTTCCTCCGTTCTCATGACGACGAATATCTAAAGATGTTCCATACATATTTCTCAAGCGACTATTAATATTGGCAAGCCCGATACCTTTCCGTTTACCGTCCAGTTGAGGCGAAGCTGCCGTTACATCCAATTCAATCTCGTCCAACCCTATTCCTACCCCATCATCCAATACAGATAGCTCAATCCATTCCCCCACTTTACGGGAGGAAATGATAACTGTACCACCTTCTACTTTTTCCATAAGACCGTGACGAACTGCATTTTCCACAATCGGCTGCAGCAGCAACGGCGGCACAAGGAAATCCTTCACTTCCAGCGCGTACTCCACATGTAACCGTTCGCCAAAGCGTGCTTGTTCCAGTGATACATAGGCTTTAATAAGCGCCAACTCTTCTGTAAATGAGACCTTATCTGCCTGGTTATCAAAATCAAAACTGCCTCGTAAAAAATCACTTAGTGCATGCAGCAACCTTCTCGTCTCATCAGAATCTCGTTTACTCATCCACGATATCGTATTGATCGAGTTAAATAGAAAATGAGGCTTAATTTGTGCACGCAGCATGTCCCGTTCTGAATGAACTAACTGTACAGCTGTTTCTTTAAGCTGAATTAATGTTTTTACACGCCCTTTTAAATCCGTCCAATCAAATGGCTTATGAATAAAGTCATTTGCTCCCGCCTCAAATCCAGCTAAATTTAATTGCACATTCGAGCCTGCTGTAGCCATCAATATCGGTAACTCTAGAGAATGATATTGTAGGCGAATCGTTCGGCACAGTTCGAATCCTGACATTTTTGGCATCATAACATCCATAATGCACAAATTGAAGCGATTGCCGTCCTTCAACAGCTCCAATGCAGCTTCTCCACTCCTTGCCGATTCACAAATATACCCTTCAATCTCGAGCAAATTACTAAGTGCCTTTAAGCTGGCGTAATTATCGTCTACAAGTAAAATACGAGCTTTGCGATTCCATGCATCCGCTGTTGATGCGGCAATTAATTCGCCTGCTAGAGACAGTTCGATAACTGATGACTGCTCCTGAACAGGATTGGCTATGAAGAATGCTTCGTAAGGATTGTCTGTACTCCTAACACTGCTATCCACAGCCTGTTGACTGGAATTAGCAGATGGAAGCACAAAAGTGAAGGCACTGCCTTCACCAGGGGCAGATCGAACCGAAATATGTCCCCCTTGCAGTTCAATTAATTGCTTTGTAATCGACAATCCGATTCCAATCCCCGTTGTATCGATAAATCCTTTTCGCTCCAGCTGTTGATATTCCATAAATATTCGCTCCAACTGACTCGATTCCATGCCGACTCCCGTATCCGTTACGGTAATCGACTCCCAACTGCCTTGATGAACGCATGACACCGTAATCGACCCAGATGGAGTGTGTTTAAGTGCGTTGTCCAGCAAGTTATACAAACTTTGAAGGATTCGATTCTCGTCGGCAATGACATAATGCTTGCCAGGTTCAACGTTATTTCGCAACTCCACTTCATCGTTATGATTTAAACGATTAAATATATCCAATACGACTGACACCACTCGATACAGATCAACCGGTTCGGTATGGAGTCGAATTCTACCGTTCTTTACTTGCTCATGATCCAAAATATCTTTTACAAGGTAGCTTAATCGCTGTGCTGTACCATTTACGAGGCGCAAGTCAAACTGCTGTGCTGCATTCAGTTGACCTCCTGAACCATGAATCATGGATTGGCTAATGTTAATAATCGCATTCAATGGAGACTTCAGTTCATGAGACGTACGGACTAAAAACTGCTCCTGATCTTTCATTTGTGTAGCCAGTTGTTCTGACAATTGCTTGCTACGATTAAACGCAGACGTAAATCGGCTGGAAAAGAACAACCCTTGCGACAGCACAAAAATAGGGATACCAATGGGCAGCATAAGCGTAATCGTTCCGACCCACACGACTTTGAGTGCCATCAATAGAATGACCTGCAAGACGGCCAGCATGCTAATAAACATATACATAGAGCCAGCTAATTTATGATGTACTGCCTTTACAGATACAACCATCATATAGACAACAACTGTTGTAAGAACTAGTAACAGCAAATACGTGAATCTAGAAAAAAAGCTCATCGGAGTAAATAAGGCCATCAACGTGATAAGCAATGTTAATCCGCCGATTACTCTGGGAACTTTAACGGATGCATACGGTTGAAATTGATGACAAATATGAGCCGTGATGAAGTAGCCGGCAGCAGCACCCGATATAAGCTGGATTTTTACATTCACTTCAAATGATAGATATGGCATAAATTCCAGCAGCACTTTTTCACCATGTGAAGCAACATACAAAGCACTAAAAAAACAAAACAGCGGGAAAAACATACCTGATTTCCCTTCGCGCCTATGAAGACTTTCCCCGAACAAGTAAATCGCCATAAACAACAGGCATACGATTGTTGATATGTCCACATAGCCCTTGCGCTTCTCCATCGTATGTATTCCATCCGGTGTACCGATATAAATCGGCTCTGATACACCTTGATTCGCATAAAAATCAAAGTTCGATGCTTGCAGCACCAGCTCAACTTCCTGTCTATCTGCCGAAAAATACCCATTATACGGTCGATTATAAGGTGTCGAGCTATCTGAGCTGCTGCCTACTTGTCCTGTCGAGCCAATCAGCTCTCCATCGGCATACAGCTTGCTCGCCGTCTTTACATTCGTAACCCTTATCGCATAATTGCGATAATTAGGAGGCAGCTTGAGCTTTATGCGATAGGTCGCATAATATACATCGTCATCGAGAAATGGTTTCCATCCGTTAGGATTCCATTGATGCGGGAGCCTAACAAATGCAGCATTCCCAGAATCAATAGGCTCTGATAAGAGCAGCTGACTGGGGATATACTCCCACAATCCATCGATGGAGATCGGCCCCTCATTCTCCATACTACATGAGGAAAAATCCATAATCCCCTTTTCGCTTACCGCACATTGTTCCGTACGAATATCAAATAACGGCACTGCAAATAAGACGAACAATAGCACAGTCCATAAGCAAATGATGGCTACTGGTATACGGCGTAGTTTGTTCCATACGGATGTCATAAGATGTGAGACTCCCATTCTTCTAGGCAGTAATATGATGCACTTCTGGAATAATACTACTGCTTACAAGAATTGTTGTACAAGCAAAAAAATTGGCTAAACGAAGAAAGTGACAATCCGTTAAATAGAAATAACGAATAAGTAGCACAAATGGCATGGGAAGGATAACTTAATATTTTCGCGAATGCTATATATTAGGATATTCCACGGGGTTCGTGAATAAGACGTTAGACGAAATGACCTTAAAGCGAGGTAATAACCTAATGAGCTTTCCAATACTTGAAACCGAAAGATTAATACTACGACAATTACGGCTTGAAGATGCAATTGAGTTATTCGATTACTTTTCAAAAGATGAAGTTACTGAATTCTATGATTTGGATAGCTTTACAGATATGAAACAAGCAGAAGAATTAATAGAAAATTGACATTGGGGTCATGGTTATATGGTAGAAGTAATTGAATCAGTAGTGAAATACGGATTTAAAGTACTTGAATTAAATCGAATAGAGGCATTAATTTATAGTGAGAACATCAGCTCAAGAAAAGTATTGGAGAAAGCAGGCTTTAGGGAAGAGGGATTATTAAAGGAATATTTTTATGAGAAGACGAAATTTGTAGATGCTATATTGTTGTCGAAACTTAAGAAGGATACTAGGAGGCTATTGTTATGAACCTTGCTAATAAAATTACAATTATAAGAATGTGCCTTATACCTTTCTTCATGTTGGCCTATCAACAGTATCCATCATGGATGGCAGATGAATACCCAATTATAAACTATGTGAATGAATATGGGGTCTACTGGGCAGTTTCTATTTTTATTATCGCATCTGCTACTGATAAATTAGATGGATATATAGCGCGGAAATACAACATGGTTACGAACCTCGGGAAATTATTGGATCCTCTTGCAGATAAACTATTGGTTTCTGCTGCTCTAATCATGATGGTACAACACAATATTATTCCCTCATGGATTGCAGTAGTTATTATTGGAAGGGAAATTTTTGTTTCTAGCATACGGATATTAGCTGCCGCAAGAGGAATAGCACTCGCTGCAGATAAACACGGGAAAGTAAAGCTTGTTCTTCAGGTTGTGGGTATAGCAGCTGTATTATTAGGTAATTATCCGTTTACTTACTTCACGGACTTTCCGGTTGATTATTCAATAATGATGGTTGCAGTTATATTGACAGTCTACTCTGGCTACAACTACACAAAGAATAATTATAAAGAACTAAACCTAGAATTTTAAATGTATTTCCGTCGCATTCATAACAAAACCGTTAGTTCCCTGTAGCCAAGCGCTACGTTGGTACCTTAAATCAGACATCAAAGGTAGCCTTCCCCGATCCCATAGAAGGCTACTTCCAGTCGGGATGCTTTCTTTGCTTGAAAAGAGCACCTGAACCGCTTCCTCCTAGAATAACTCCTCGCGTAGTTCTTGAAGGCGTTCTATAGATTCTTTCACATTTGCTTGCTCATCTGCCGTTAAAGTTATCTTTTCGACTTCTTGTAATGCGTCATTCGCTTTATCCGCTTGGCCCAACAAAACATAAATTTCCGTTTGCAAAACTTTGGCTTTAAAGAGGAGTTCATTCGTTACATCTTCTTTGAACTTAAGCAGCGCAGCTTCAATTGTATTTCTAGCAGCTAAATAATCTTCTTTTGAATAGGCAAAACGATAAGCTTGCGTATATGCTTTTTCAAATTTGGATTCAAGTGCCTTCACTCTTTCATCCTCTTTCTTCATTAAGGTTGTTGAGTCCCCTAAGCTTTCCCCAATGATAATCGTATTTCCAGCGGGATCTGTAATATTAACTCTCCAGTCTTCGGCTGTTTGATTTAACCTTGAAAACCTCGGCGTGCCTTTGGATGGAATTTTACCATAGTACGCTTTTAAGTTTGCTTTCAGTTCTTCATAAATGCTTCGGATATTTGGCACAACCACATAACAGCCGCCTATATTCCCCTCTTCTTCGAATTTTTTAACACCGTAAAAACTAAACTCTCCAATTCCGTCTTTTTGTACGGATGAAAAACGATAAGGAGCCTTTTGATAATAACTCATCTCGAATCCCATAGCGGTGTAGAACTCCAAATGTGTATCAAATAAGTCGTAATCACAATTAAAAATGGGAATGGTTCGATTTCGGTTTAATTCATGCAGCTGTTTGTCCATAAATAATCATCCTTTCACTCGGGATAGAAAGCCATTTTACCAACTTAGAAAAGGCAAAGAAACGACAAAGCCATATCAGCCCTATCGTTTCTTGCTTTGTTCCTTTTACCTATCACACACTCTTTGGAAGCGAAGCTACCAGCGTGCCTGGTGAAATCTCCAGACTATATTCAAACGGCTGTCCTTTATGGGAGTATTTCGATGCAGGAGTGGGCCAGTGAACTTCCCCACTCGAATTGCCTGAACCATGTGGTGTAGGAGGAGTAGAGTTGCTTGCTGTACAGGTAATCCAACTTCCAGAAGAGTCTCTGTATTGAAAATCACTGCATATAACGGAATCATGTGTAGTCGCCCAATCTGGCAGTGGGTCAGGAACACGCCCCGCAGGAAAGTTCTGATCACACGCACCAACAACAAGTCTTACACCCGTCAAACTACTATAGGTACCGGGAAATGATTTGACGATTGCGCCATTTACAATATAGTCCATCGCTGTCTTATCTGCGTTAATAGATAACTCAATAGGAACGATCTGACCTGGTCTAAAGCTCCAAGTATCATCCCCACCACTTCCAACACGCGCCCAAGTATAAAACCAATGCCACTTGTCACCTTGATGCTTATAGCTTGTTGAAATTCCGCACTCCACATGATGTCCCGAGCCATCTGCTGATAAATAAAAATTGATAAAACCATTGCCATTTCTACCTTTAATAGCAGCTGTAGATGGAATCGTCATCGTGGTTTTTACACCTGTAACTCCGTTTGCAGGTGTGTACCATCTTGCTAATTTCGCATATTCTGTAGCACTCATATGAACACTCCTTAAATAAAATTTTGATCATTCAAAGTTTCAGGGAGATCATTTGGTAAGTGAATTCCATTTCCGTCTCAACCAAATGGAAACTCTGAATCATTAAATAAAGTGAAAGGAATAGAGTGAAAAACAACCCTCAGCAAAAAATGTTCATAATAGTTGTTCTCATGATGCAAAGGATCTCCAGCCAGATGTAAGCCGACATCCATCCAAATTTATAACGAAAATAGCCGTTCCCATTATAAAAGAAGAAATGAGGAGATAAGGAGCTAGCGATGGCTCAGTTCGAGGATTATCTTAAGAAGAACAATTACATAGAGGAGAATATGCAAAGTTCGGTGGGAGAGATAAGGGGACCTCCCACCCTTATTTTTTTCTTAGCAGCAAGCAAATTACTTTGTTACATGTCGTGCCATGCGGTCGAGACTTCCATATTCATCGAATGAAGCAAAGATAGATTGTTTGCCACTACTGAACGTATAATCACTTGAAGCTTTGTCGACCTTCACTTGATAAGTGGACAAATCGATGCCGAACAATTTCTTAACAACAGGCAGTATCTTCTCAACAGCCTTGTCCTGTGTCAATTGAACTTGCTTCTGATTGTCTGTCTTTGGCAATGCAAAGACAGAAATTAACTCCCCTGTCTTGCTATCAATAACAACCTGAGATTCAATAGCATACTTCTTCCCCTTATCGATAGCTAAATATGAATATTTATCACGATCTATACTTTTAACTTCTTTTTTCCTTTTGAAATCCCATATTTCTCCCTTTCCTAAAGGTCCCCAGTTGGTGTACCGCTCAATATGCGTAAAGGGCAACTTACTCCCCAAGCCCTTTACGGCCTGCTCAGCTGCCCTCATAACTTTTGCATCGACATTAGATTTCTTGATTGCAAAGCGATAAGACGTCGGCTTGTTCGTTTTCAGATCTAATTCTATAAATTGTTCATCCTTTGTGAAAAAGTTAAGTGTCTGTCGCTTATTCGATTGGACGTTTGAGATATCTATACGCGCTCCTGCAAAAGGAGTATCTGCCTTTAATTGCTTAGCAGCCAATTGTGCTGTCTTCAAGTATTTCTCATAGTCACCTGTTAGCTCTGAAATAGCAAACGTAAGCGAAATTGAAAGCAGTTTTCCTGATCCGGCATCGATTGATATAGCAGCACTCCGCTCTTTATTTTCAACTAACCATCGTTCAATCGCAGCTTTCCCTGTAAAAAATTCACCTTTGGTTGCTCTCTCAAGCTTGAAATTTTTTCCGTTTCCGTACTGCTCGATTGCTTCTTCTGCTGCTTTTTTAATAGTAGGATCCAGGTCAGCATACGTAACCACTTGAGATTCTTTTTTATTGTCCATGCCATTATTGTCAATACTTTTACTAGCTGCCAGAACAGGTGTCGCAGCGAACACACTGCACGCCAATAATAGTACGATAAATCGATAATTCTTCCTACTTGTTCCCCTCACAAGACCCCTCCTCGTTTCATTCGTTTCCGCAGCTTGCCCAACCCACGATACAATATCGTTTTCGTTGATCCCAACGGAAGCTGCAATTTATCGGATATCGCTTGAATGGTATATCCTTTATAAAATTTTAATAGAATTACCTTTTTCTCGTTTATATCTAACTCATCTAACATTTGTTGCAAGGTTACGGCAAGAGGTACATCCACTGCTGACACGCTTCCACTATTCTGCTCCGTGAACTCAGGCGGGAACGGTATAATCTTTTTACGTTGCTGCAATAGATGAATCGATTGATTGATAGCAATCTTCGTCATCCATGACTTTACATATTGCGGCTCTCGCAGGCTGCCAATTGACTTATACGATTGATACGCAGTCTCCTGAACAATATCGAAGGCATCATCTTTGTTTTTCACATACATGTAGGCAACTCGAAAAATGGCTCCTTCATACTGCTGAAATATTTCTAGAAATGCTTTGTCGCTGCCCTTTTGTGCCTGTTTCACGAGCTTATGTATATCCATGTCGCATCGGTTTCTCCCTTCCCTCTAACATTTATTAGATCATGATTGGAGGAATATGGATTTACAATTTGTTAAGTTTTATGAAAATTTCTTCATATCGAATAGGGCATTTACTAACTATCGTTAAACAAAAAAACGCCGATATAAATCGGCGCTGTGTATCGTATATTGAAACAACCCAAATTATGCGTGAGACCAATTCAGAATGCGCCTTCTCCTTTCGTCCTTCCCTATTCTATTTATACGATTGCTCAACTACCAAATATTACTTATCTACTTTCGAATTTCTATTAAACTCCCCTTCCTACACCCCTATCAATCTATTTCTACTAATAAATGCACTCTCTTTCATCACTAAACCTATTTAAAGCATCGCAGACGAATTTTGATATGAAGTTTGAATCCCCCTACATTAAATGTTTATCTCGCGCCTAGAATAGGTTATAATGTTTATGGTAATATCATTTTTTTCGACAGGAGGTTTAAAACGGGTGAACATTAGAGAAACGGATCTACCAGGAATCGGCAGAAAGTACCAAATGGAAACCAGAAGTGGGGATAAGTTTGTCGTCATTATTCATGATGATGGGCGCCGCGAATTGTATCATTTTGATTACGATGATCCAGATGAGAGCATTTCCATGGTTTCGCTCGAAGATGAAGAAGCTCGCCAAATGGCAGCGATTATCGGGGGCATGACGTACAAACCGAAAGCGCTAGAGACGATCGAAGTTGCACTTGATGATTTGATAATTGAGTGGTATCGTATCGAGCCTCATGCGACTTGCATCGGTAAATCAATCGGCGAAACTAACGTTCGTCAATCGACTGGAACGACGATTATTGCAGCAATTGAGAAAGAAACGAAACATATTAATCCTGGTCCTGAATACGTCTTCAAAGCTGACACAATGCTTGTTATTGCTGGGGAACGCAAGCAGATGAAAGCCCTTAAAGCTATGTTACAGAACGGGAGTCGGTAATTATGGATCACCTGGTTCTTGAAGTTGGACTAGCCATCATTCTCATTGCCCTAGCAGGTTTATTGGCTACCAAGATTCGCTTCTCCGTCATTCCTTTCTATATTTTAGTCGGTATGGCTGTAGGGCCTCATGCTCCACAACTCGGTGTGCTTGATTTTAGATTTATAGAAAGCGCAGAGACGATTCACTTTTTGGGTCGATTAGGTGTACTATTTTTACTTTTCTATTTAGGATTAGAATTCTCTGTCGGACGACTGATCAAGTCAGGGAAATCAATTGCGGTCGGCGGAACGATCTACATTGCTATTAACTTTACGCTCGGACTTGCGTTTGGCTTTCTTGCCGGGTTCCCATTTGCTGAGACAATGGTTCTGGCGGGAATCACGACGATATCATCCAGTGCAATCGTAGCGAAAGTACTTGTAGATTTGAAACGGACGGCCAACCCAGAAACAGAAATGATACTCGGTATCATTATGTATGAGGATATTTTCCTTGCGGTTTATCTCTCTGTCCTCTCTGGTCTTGTTCTAAGCGATGAATCTTCCTTAGTGGGAGTATTGCTCTCTGCTTCTTATGCACTTGGATTTATGCTTCTATTCCTTGTTGCAGGCAGAAAAGCTGCGCCGCTGTTGAACAAATTATTGGATATTAGATCTAACGAGCTATTTATCCTTCTCATTTTCGGATTATTGTTCTTTGTAGCTGGATTAGGGGAAACGATTCATGTAGCTGAGGCGATTGGTGCATTGCTGTTCGGTCTTGTACTGGCAGAAACAACGCATATGAAGCGTATTGAGCACATGATTCTACCGTTCCGTGATTTCTTCGGGGCATTGTTCTTCTTCAGCTTCGGTCTAACCATTGATCCTAGCTCATTAGGTGGAGCAGTAGGACTTACGCTTGGTGCAGTTGCACTTACGTTGTTCGGTAACTTCCTTGCAGGCATGCTCGCAGGAAAAAGTGCTGGATTGTCTAGAAAAGCTTCTGCTAATATCGGACTAACGATCGTGTCACGTGGTGAGTTTTCAATCATCGTTGCGAATATTGGTATTGCGGCTTCCTTAAGCCCTAAAATCCAACCATTTGCCGCCTTATATGTACTAATCTTGGCCGTTCTCGGACCGCTCCTAACGAAAGAATCCAAATTAATCTATAAAGGATTAAATGCGATCTTCCGCTGGGAAAAACCAAAAGCAGCTAAAGAACGAAGTACATCCAAGAGTTAATACAGTACTATAGGATAGACAGAGGGTGTCCCAAGGGCCATGTTAAATGACTTTTGGGACACCCCCTTTTCGTTTTTGCTGTGGTTATTGATACATGCCTGTTACTTTTCCATTTGTAAAGGTAATAATGCTAAGGCTTGAACCACTTCCATATCCCCAAGATTCTACCGTAAGGTTGCCGCTTGTAATATAGGAGGTATGTTTTGGTTTTCCCCAAGACATGAGTACCTGCTCCTTGGTCATCCCTGTAGCTACTCTTTCTTTCTTAATTTTTTCCCATATCGATTTAGACCATTTATAACGTTTATATGGATCATAGTTCAATAGTTGAGTTTGATCGCTGAACAACCACGTTACTTCGCTAGCACTCATTGGATAACTCGTAAGCGTTTTGCCATTAGCATGCTTGAACACGACCGTATAGAACGTGTCCTTTGGAACGATGTCCGTCACGGTTAGTTTATTAAAACGCTCCCAACCTTGGAAATGATTAATCCAATAGCTCTTACCAATATATTTGGCCAAATCACCTTGTTTAGCTCGCTTTTGGACCTTAGCCGTTTCATCAGATTGAACGATCATTTTCGCGGAGCCAAATTTTATAATAGCCTGCTTTAATTGATTGTCCCATGAAATAGTCGCCTGCAAAATATGCTTCAGCAGCTCTGCAGGGAAAACCGTTGTACCACCAGCCGTTTGCACAACGCCTTTCATGGTGTATGCCTTACCATCAACTGTTGCAATTTTACTACCCGATTGCAGCTTGATTTTTTTGGAACCTAGTTGAATATGATGTTCCTTCGTACTAGGAACGGAAGTTACTTTACCTCCAATAGTTTGGAACACGGATTTTAGTGGAAGGTAGACAACACCGTCTTTTTGGATCGCTTTTTGCAGCGGCTCATCTAGACTCACTGAAATTTTCGCTTGGCTGCTCAACCCATTTGCCGTTATTTTTACACCTGTTTCGCCAACAGCACGAGCTTTAAATTTATTGTCAGGAATCCTCTCGATCAGCTGTGGTTGATCGATAACAAGTTCATCATTCTTTGGATATCGCTTATGTGTATAACCATTCGTATATTGTTCTTCTACTGCAATTAAAAATTGATCACCTACATTGGGTGTCGGTCTTGTAACGATCAGCTTAATACTTTTCATTTCAGGTACTTTCATTTTCTGTATGCCCTCTTCACTAAAAACATTCCAAGAGCCATCTTTTTGCTGGAAGTAAATACGATTGTCTGAATCGGAACTAGACATCTTCACGATATCTTTGAGATCATGAATTTGCTTCATTTCAAATTTATTCGTACGATCTGATACCCAGACCGTGCCGTCTTTTTTCGTAATTAACAGTTGTTGGGGCTCATACCATTGTACGTTGACTGCATCCGTCGTGACGGTTAACGGTTCTTTTTGAAAAGGAGCATAATGCGTGACAGTTCCCTCTTTATCCACCACTATAGTATCATATGTGTTGACATGTACGGATACCGCATTTGGTACATTTGCAATCAACTCAGGTCTGCCCGACCCCTGTTTCGTATAGATATCACCACTATGTGATAATGCAGCAAGCATACCATCACGTGCATCCAGCAGCCTAATGTTGGACAGCCCCGCAACTTCCTCGTCATGATTCCAGACCGTACCGTCTTTCTTGAGCCAATAGCCATACTTGCTCAGTTGGGCAACTTCCTTCATATATGGAAGCTCTTTTGACTTTCCAATATATTCCCAACTAACCACTTTCCCTCCAGCAGTTAACCCCCATCCCCCCATGTCTGTTTCTTCAATGGAGACGAGGTTAAACTGATTCCGTCGTGCACCGTCAAAATCCTTTCTCCACAAAGCTCCATCATCCAACAAAAATGTGTCGCTATCAATGACAGATACAATCTTCGGTTTACTTGCTGGCGAACTTGCCGAAACGATTCCTGCCGTGCAGAGCGCCAATAGAAGCGCGACGACAGATAGACTAAGCAATCTCTTCATTTACACATCTCCCCTATTTGTATGTACATAGACAACTTCCAGATTATATCAGACGATGTCACATCAAAGTAGGATAATATTAGAAACAAAAGAAAGGAGAGGATAAATTCCCTCTCCTTTTTAAATGGATTTTCTTTTTTATTTGAAACACTATTGAAGAATGACTATGTGGCTACTTCTTATGAACAGCAAGCTGCGGTTCTTGCTTTCTTCGAAGCAACAGTTCTTTCGATCGAGAGTATGTAAATAAAAGAAGCGCTAACCAGATCATCATAAACGCTAACAATTGCGGAGTGCTAAATGGTTCATTGAATAGAAACAGCCCTAGTCCAAGCATAATTGTCGGTGCAATATACTGGAGGAACCCGACCAAAGTAAACGATATACGCTTCGTTCCCGCAGCGAACAACAACAAGGGAACAGCCGTTACTGCGCCAGCGCCGATTAGTAGAAATATCGTCGTTACATCTCTGTCCCAAAACGATGGTGAGCTTTCGAAACCGAACAAGAAGACAAGCGCAATCGGCACCATAATCAGCGTTTCAATCGTTAATCCTGCCCAAGCACTAATTGGGACTGTCTTTTTCATAAGACCATAAAAGCTGAAAGTGGCAGCAAGTATTAAAGCCGCCCATGGGAAGTATCCATAGTACAGCACGAGTCCCAGAACCCCTACTCCCGCGATAGCAACAGATAACCACTCCAGCTTCTTCAGTCGCTCTTTTAAGAAAATAGTAGCAAGAAAAATGTTAAAGAGCGGATTCATGTAATAGCCTAAACTCGCTTCAATAACCCGATCACTTTCCACCGCAAAAATATAAACAAGCCAGTTTACACTAATCACGACAGCAGCAAGAATGATTCGAATGGCCATCTTTTTATCGGTAAACACTTGTTTGATTTCCTCGATGACTATCTTCAACTTACCAAGCAGCAGAAGAACCACGATCATAAACAATAGCGACCAAATAATACGATGTGCTAACACTTCTCCTGCGGGAACGGAGCCGATTGCCTTCCAATAGATCGGAAGGACACCCCACAAGATATAAGATACTACAGCTGCCAGCACGCCTACAGCATACGGGTTATGTTTTGTTTCCATGCCACGCCTCCACTCTATCCAATTCTTTATCTAATTTTGTATATTACTATATCAAAATTTATATATAAAATGGTGGAGAAATTATATTTTTATACCAACTAAATAGGAAAAGACCTGCCGGCATAGACGCTAGCGGGTCTTCTCTGTTTATGAAGCATACAACTTACATACTGTGATTCGAAACATCATGATTGACATCTAGCTCGCGGATTGACTTGATTCTAGACGTAATTACCGCGATGATAACCACGAATATGCCAGAAATAATAAATAGCAAGCCGATTCCTCGGCCAGGACCGGTACCAATATATTGGCCTACCGTTGAAGCGAGCAATCCTCCTTCTTGCAATAATGGGTTAAACACACGGTCAGCCAGTAAACCAGCTAGGCTGTACGCGATGACAAAACCAAGCTGTGAGAGGATACCAATAATGCCCCATACCCTGCCTTGCTTCTCATTATCGATATTTCTCCGCACAAGCACATCTGCACTCGTATTAATAAAGGGCAATGCCGATAAAAACACGAATCCCGCCGCGATCAAAAAGTAAATATTCGTGGTTACACCGTGCAAAGAGAAGGCAACACCAGCAACAACCAACCCTATGACCAACATCGGTACGTACTGTTTTGTTACTTTGAATAGACCAATTACGATGCTGCCAAGCAGCATTCCGATGGCACTTACTGATAGGAATGTACCAAGCGTCTGCGCATCGGCAAAGGAAAGAATCATTGGTCCAATCAACGTCTGCAGGAAGCCAAGATAAAACGTAATAATCGATACGATGACTACTAGTAGTAGTACACCTTTATTAGAAGTTACTTCATGCCAGCCATCTGCTAGCTCTTGCATAAAGGATTGAGATGCAGATTGTTTGGAAGCAACCTGCATCCCTCGCTTAACGACTATTACCGCGATGACTGCAACGAGGAAAGTAGCAATATTAATAACGAGAACGGTACTAATCGTCGTAATGCTTAATAAGAAACCTGCAAGAATCGGAGAAAATAAAAATTTTGCCGATTCGGCCAGCTGCAGCAATCCGCTTCCCTTCGAATATTCCTCCTCCGTAAGCAAATCGGTGGCAGATGCCTTGTAGGCTGGGCTCTGTAGTGCTGTAAATATAGCACTTACCGTAACGCCAACATAGATACTCCAAAGTGCAATGTTGCCGTTTAAGATCAGCATTAGCAAGATGAAGACGAGTCCTGCCGCTGCGCCTAAATCTCCGATAATCATCATCAAGCGTCGATCAAACCGATCCGCCAGCACACCACCGATTGGCCGTAACAAGATATTAGGCAGGAACGAGCATAAGGAAACAATTGCGACGCTGGTTGCCGTATTTGTCTGTTCAAATGCATATACGCCCAGAGAAAAAGCAGTCAAACCAGCACCTATGGAAGCAATTAGCTGACCCATCCATACGATAAGAAATTTATTGAATGACTTGTTCTGTACGCTTTCCATATGTAGCCCCTTTCGTCGATCCGACCTTTGAATGACACATTTAGAAGCCCATCTCCATTAGCCAGTGCGCTAATTTATTTTCTCTCGCTTTGATATCCTCCCCCGTTCTTGAATACTTGCCAAGACGCTGTTCTGCTACGATATTTCCATCCAGCATGAACAGAATGCGCTCACTTTTCGCTGCTACCTTCACATCATGCGTAACAAGAAGGATCGTCGTTCCTTCGTCGTTGATATCCGCTAAAATATCCATAATTTCCGACGCTGACTTGGAATTCAATGCCCCAGTCGGTTCATCGCCGAATACAATTTCCGGCTTATTGATAAGCGCTCTACAAATGGCGACGCGCTGCAGCTGACCGCCAGATGCTTGCGTAATATCGTTGTTAGCCAGTTCGGCAATTCCTGTGCGCTTCATGAGTTGCCGCGCTCGTTCATTAACTTGCGCGCGGCTGGTGCTATTGTTCATGTAAGCAGAGAGCACGATATTGTCGATAATATTCAAGTTCTTTAACAAGTGAATATGTTGAAAAATAAAGCCCATTTTCTCCAGTCTTACATCTGCCAGCTCTTGTTCTGTAAGTGCCGAGATTTCTTGCCCATTCAGCACCACACTGCCTGATGTCATGCGATCCATACCACTGATGTTATACAGTAAAGTGGATTTTCCTGAACCAGATGGGCCCATTACACTGACAAACTCACCCTTTTCAATCGTCAGATTTACATTTTTAAGAATATGATTCTCTTGGTTATTACTGACCACAAATGTTTTACTTAATTCCTTCGACTCCAACAGAATACTCATCGTCTTCCTCCTTATTCGGCAATCAGCGAAGCTACGCTGGATTTCTTAATGGACAAAATGCTCAATAACGTTGTAATCGTAACAACGAGGATAAGAATGAGCGGGCTAAGCAAGTATGCTTTAACAGGATCAACGATGAACTCGATCTGAGACGCGCCGAAAGAGGACATCAACGTGCTGACCAACATTGGGCCTACCGTATTGGATATGATCGTGCCAAGTAAAATACCGATTATCAATACAGACAACGACATCGTCACGTATTTCACCCGAACTTCTTTCAATCCAAACCCAACGCTTCTCATAATAGCGATTTGCGCATTATCTTTGGCAATGACCATTTTAATAAATAACGAAGTAATAAGAATCGATACCAGCACCGCGATCAGCGTTGCGACCACCGTAATAAGCCTGATCTGCTCGATCGTCGTACCTAGCGTTTGGTCGATGTAACCTTTTAGATCCGTTACTTTTGCCGGATAGAATGCTTTCTCATACTCCGCCATCTTCTGCTGCATGAGCTCAGGTGATTTTAAGTCGAGACTGACGACATACCACAGTACATTATCTTTATTAAATGGCAGCAGTGCTTTTGCCGTCTTTCCGCCATTCGTTACATCCTGATAAATACCGCTGACGACCATCTTTTTCTCTTGACCATCTACGATAAAACGAAGTTCATCGCCAACATTTTTCCCCAGCCCGCTGCTGTTCGCATAGGAAAGAGCAATCTCATTTTCCTTGGTTGGCGCATTTCCTTTTACATAATCAAGTGGGAAGATCGAAAAGTCACCTGTTTCTACACTAATATTCTCCTCGACTCCCTCACTATTGATCAGTTTGAACTGACTTGTAACGAGTGGAGAGAAGCGTGAAACATCTTTATCGTTCTGGATGACTTCCAGCATATTTGAGTACCTTGCTATCATGTCATCGGACTGCCTCAAATCGATACGAATGTCACTTTGGCCAATTCCCATATATGAGGTAAAGCTTGGTGACTGAATCGTATTTAAGAAGTTGATCGGTACGATAATCATAAAGGAGCTGACTAAAAAGACTACGAGCAGCAAGCGGAACATCTTAAACCGCTGTAACACATCTTTTATACCAAGGAAGATGGGAACTGCAAGTAGCTTGCTCTTGTGCAAAGAAGGGGAGAATCGATGCATTTTCGCATCACCGATACTGCCTGAACGCAGCGCTTCAACCGTCGAAATTTTATTGAACCTGCGCAGTACCAATCTACAGAAGAAGACAACCATGAAGAAGATAACCGCAACGGCTGCAATAGAAATCGCATAGTCTACAATGCCTTTAGGCGCAGACCCGATGTACAGCAAAATATTTGCCGTGAAAAATTGGTTAAGGAATAAAGATGTGACATAACCAGCAACGGCTGCGATCGCAGCCAAGACTACATACTTCGTTAAATATATTTTTTTAATATATCGTGAGCTAATTCCTATTGCCTTCAATACACCAATTTCTCGATAATCCTCTTCAATCGTCGCAAGCAGCGTAAATCGAATACAGAGAATAGCGATAATATTAAGCAATATACTCACAAATATAATGACTGCCGCTACTGCGCCATCTGTTAGTGCATTTAAGGTTTTGAATAAGGTTAGATCAATGGCGGGGCCTTTCTTCGGCAAATTGGAAGCCTGATAAGCTTGGGAGAATTCATTGAGTGTACTAAAATCGTGGAGTTGGAATTCAATTAGGTATTCGAGTTCACCATAGTTTTGTTTGACGAAGTCGTAATCAGATGGATGGATGACGAAGCGTTTGGAGTGGATAATCGATGGGTTCATCTGCACATCTCTTACAAAATCAACAACCGTAAATACCTTTTCAAACGGTGGAGCCGATATTTTTACTTGATCACCAATCTTCATATCATTTTGCTGCTTATAATAGATCGGTACGGCAATTTCGCCTTCTGATACTTGAATCACTTTACTTTCTAGATTGAGCAGTAAGTCAAAGGATTTGTTTTGCATAACGACACTAATATCCATGACACTGTTCTTCTCAGATTCGCCTTTGTTTCCTAAAAACAAGTTGGAACCGTCAATATTGATCATCTCTACCGTTTGTTGTTCTTTCACCTGCTTGTTCGTGGATGACCACTTATCAATAGCTGATTGATCAATCTCACCCGCATGCATTTGTACAAAGTGCGGTGCCTTAGACTGGGAAAATAGGTGGGTCAATGAATTCGATAACTCAACGATCATATTGGAACCTGCGGATACGAGTACAGCAGACAGCCATATGAACAAAAACAATACGATCGTGATACTCTTTTTCCTAGCGAAATCTTTCTTCAGCATTTTCAATAACATCTTTTCTACTCCAACCCCTTTCATTTCAAAAACGTATTAATCCTCCCTGAAAACGATTTGCTCCATATGATGGGCGACTACATCCGCATTAGCTGATATAAACATATGTGAACCATTTTCAATCGGGATTACCTGTAATTCATTATCAAGATAACTCAGCCATGAAGTAATGGAGTCCACTGGAACAATGCTGTCATTCTCCCCCCAGAAATAGTAGGTAGGTATGCGGATTGGCTGTATTTCAAGCGTAGAAGCAGTCTCTAACACCCCATAATCAGCACGAATCGTAGGCAAAAAGTACTCCAAAATGTTTCTCTCGTGTATAAGCTCTTCAGGTACTCCACCATAAGAGATGAGGTGTTCAATCAGCTTATCATTCGTTAAGCTCGTATATTTGTTCATTTCATAATCATTAGGAGGATTGCAAGCAGATAGAATTAACTTCATTTGATCCAGATCATAATCCCTAGTGTTATGTAATTTCTGCGCTAGCAAGTATGCAATGATTCCACCCATGCTATGCCCAAACAGGATTGCATGCGGCTTAATAATGGTAATCAATTGTTCAAAATACAAATCTAATAAAGTATGTATATCCGCTATCGGCGCATTGGTATCTCCTCCATGTCCTGGTGGATTCACTGCCCACACTTCAACATCATCATGCAGTGCATTCGCAAATTCTTTATAAGCGTACGCATTCCCCCCCAAGTAAGGAAAACAAATTACTTGTTTCTTGCCATTTCCCGGTTTGATTAGCTGAAATAGGTTGCTTTTCATATGACCCTCCTTAACCTCCATAACCCTTCAAGGTTATTTGAAAATGATCAGTATCGTTCACCTTCCCAAACGGCCAACTGCAAGATCATGCAGAATCCCTCCAAGCAGCTTTAACATCCTGTTCAGAGGGATTAAGCATTTATGTGTATTCTACATAACGAATAAATATCCTTTTTCTTCTAACTTGTGCAAAGGTTGCTGAGCCTAGTTCGCACCTGAATTGATGAATTCTGGGAAAGTTTGAAGCTTAGGATTAACCTTCTTAGCTTTAAACACAAGATGGATAATAATCGCTGCAAGTGTGAAGTACGTAATTTGCATAATTTGTACTTGTGGGTTAAAGAAGTACAGTTGAATTTGGCTGCCTGTAGCTGCAAGCCAAAAGGCAACGAGGTAGAACAGAAGGTTTCCTTTTGTCGCATTGAAAATGTAGCTTATAAATACAACAAAGACCATCAGTTGTATGACGTAGTATATATACGAAGTTGACGTTCCAAACGAAGAAATAACATAGCCTGGCAGAACCCATAGTCCGAAGGAGAATCCTGTCAAAAGGCCGCTAACAATATTGCTCTTAAATTTCGTTTGCAAAGCTGGTAGCAAAAATCCAATCCATCCCAGCACACCGCCAATTAATCCTGTTTCCTTAATCAAGTTAAATAGAGCAGCACCGATCATTTCTGGTACAGTAAACGTAATTTCAGGAACTGGAATTCCGAACAATTTTGAACCAAAGTGCATCGTTGCTGCGAACATGAAGAATACCACAATAATAATAGGAAACCAGAACAAATCCTGCTTTCTTGGGATGAACTTCGCTAGCACTCCTTTCACTGCACTGCCGCCGCCCACCATATAATAAGCAATCAAGCCAGCAATCGAAGGGGAATACAGCGTCACGATGGTGATCGGATGCATTAAGGTAAGCTCCCCTGTAATCGGAACTATTACATCAGGAAAAAATAGATAAACAATTGTCACTCCATAAGAAGCACCAAAAGCTATAGCCAAGTAAACGAATAAATACTTATTAATATTAATCACGATATCGCTCCTTTACTCGCAAGTTTGTTATCAATCAAGGCAACCAAATTATTGACCGTACTGAAATTCTTCAAATCCAACTCATCATTTTCAATCGTAAGATCAAATTTCTGCTCTACAAAATCCACAAGCTTCATCGCAAAGAGCGAGTTGACAAATCGCAATTCAAAGTAGTTGTCATCATCTGAAAGGGTCACATCGTCATTATCCAATGAGATGTTCGCGCCAATAAAGGTTCTTATTTCTGTGCGATAATCCATAGTATCCTCCCTTACAAATACGTTCTAAGCATGACAGCGAACGTCTATATAATCTGGATAACTCATAATCTTTTCTAGGTCATGCTCGAACACATAATTCCCTTGGTCGTCTGATGACTGCTCCCTGAATCCTGAGAACCGAAAGCTAACATTCATCATCCGATTCCTTCCTGTGTCTCGGAAGTCTGCCAACAGTTTTTTGCTCTGCTTCTTCGCTTCGTTCATAATGTAGCTGAGCAGCACGGTGCCTACTCCCCTAGAGATGACTCGACATGACATGAGCATCATCTCAAGTCTCCAATGGTCGGCATTCTGTTCGATTAAGGCTAAGCCTATCTTCCCATATGAACCGTACTTATCTTCCAACTCACACACGAGTAAATGATGGGCATCAGATTGTCTGAATTGATCCAATTCCTCGTAGCTGAACGTCTTGCCAGTAGCATTCAATTGATTCGTTCTTACCGTCAGCTCTTCAGCCCGCTTCAAGTCTTCTTGTCCTGCAGATGCAATCGAAAACTTCATATTTAGCGATGCTAAAAATTGCTCAGACGGTCCACGATATTCCGTTTCTGCCTGCTTGCGCATGATGTCATCTTGATACATTTTTCGTCTGCGTTTTGAGTCAATCGTAATGAACCTTGGATTCAACCTTGGATTATCCAATAAGGATTCATACAAGTTCGAGTTCACACAATCCACCGTTTTATGAGTATTTTTCACCTCCTCCAACTCAAACTCCTGATCATCTACAAACAGAATGCTGTCCATCCCGATGTTAATATTTTTTTGAATTTGCTCTATCGAGTAGGACTTGGCATTCCAATGGATCTCAGGGTAAATAAAATAATGACTAAGACCGTACTCTTTCAACTTTGCCATCGCTAGATCATGATCATTTTTGCTCGCAATGGATTGGAGAATGCCCCGTTTATCCAATATGTCTATAATCTCGACAATGCCAGGCTTGAGCGACACATCATTGGACTCGATCAGCACTCCATCCCAGATCGTATGATCTAAATCCCACACGACGCATTTTACTTCTACTTGTTTTCCCATTAGCACCCCTCTTTTCTAATAGTGAGTGTGAACATCCTCTAATAGGCGTAAAATCCTTTACCGCTTTTGCGACCTAGATGCCCTGCATCGACCATCTTTTTCAGCAGCGGACTGCATCTATATTTAGAATCTTGGTAGCTGTCATACAACACTTCCAACGAATCAACAACTGTATCCAATCCGATAAGGTCCGCTGTTTCTAATGGACCCATTTTATGATTGAATCCTAGCTTAATAATGCTATCTACTTGCTCAGGAGTAGCAATTCCATCTTGCACGATAAGGGCAGCTTCGTTCATAAATAAGTGGGAGAGTCGATTCGAAACGAACCCTGGGAAATCTTCAATAATGATCGCCTTTTTGCGCAATGTCTTTAAAAAGGCGACGATGTCATCCTTCGTCTGTTCAGAGGTGTGATAGCCCTTAATAACTTCAACCATTTCTTTTAGGGGGACTGGATTCATTAGGTGGATGCCGATGGCTCTGGATGGATCAGGCAAATAGGATGCAAGCTTCGTAATAGAAATACAACTTGTATTGAGTGCGAACAATGCACCCGGCTTGCATATTCCTGCTAACACTTGGTACTCCGATGTTTTGCTTTCTACATGTTCACTTATGTTTTCTATGACAATATCCGCATGTTCAATCCCCTTATAGTCCAACTGAAAAGAGATTCGCTCCAAGATCGAATGGAGGCTTTCCTCCCCATATGCCTTATTGAACATGCACGCAGAACGGTATTCCTTTTTGATGAGATTAGGAGCTTGTTCGATTGCAGCAGTGGAAATATCCTTGAGAATGACGTTATAACCATATCGAGCAGCATCTAGCGCTGTAGCACAACCCATAACTCCAGCGCCAATAATCGCAATGGTTTGGTGTTGCATGCTTGTAATCTCCATTCAGATTAATTTATCGTTTCAAATCGTTTCAAATACTTCATCAAAGATTTCTTTCGTCTCCACGAACGCTTTACCAATTCGTTCACGTAAGAAAGAAATATCTTCTGTGCTGATCGATATGTTAGGGTACAATCTTGAAACCGTAGATACGAGAATGCCGTGCTTCGCTAGATTAGTATGGAGCATAATATCGAGGGACATGATGTCAAACGTATAATCAGACGTATTTCTAAGAACCTCGTTGCAGCAGTGATAGGACGCGCAAGCAGTAGGACCTTGAATAACGAAAGGTAGTCCAACAGCCGCCGCCTCCGCTTTCATCAGCTCGTGAATGTGAAGCATGTTGTTGTTCATATTCGTTAAAGCTTCGCCATTGTTGCGGCTCAAAATTTCAAGTGTTGCTTTCACCGCCGCCGTTCCCAGCGGATAACCGTTAAATGTACCTGCATGGATTACCTTTTTATCTACCAGCAGCTGCATGATTTCCTTCTTGCCCACAAGCGCAGCAACAGGTACCCCGCCACCGGCAATCGCCTTACCCAGCGTCGTCAGGTCTGGCTTCACGTCGAAATACGTTTGTGCACCGCCTAGTCCCATGCGGACCCCTGTAATGATTTCATCAAAAATGAGCACGACATGGTGTTTATCACACAACTGTCTCACTTTTTGCAGATAGCCCTCTGCTGGCATAACGCCTCCGCCATTCACACAAACTGGCTCTGTAATGATAGCGGCAATCTCGTCCCCTTTTTGCAGCAGCAGTTCTTCTAATGCTTCCGCATCATTCCAAGGGATAAGATAAGATTGGCTCTCTAATGCATCTTTCGCTCGACCAGCCGTACCTTTCAAATCACCGAAATACTCGGACGGAATCGGAGCATCGCCTTTCTTCTGCACCTTTCCACCCATAATATTGTCGGCATTGCCATGATAATGGCCCTCGAAGCGAACAAAGCGATTCTTTCCTGTCCATGCACGCGCTAATCGCAGCGCATTCTGAACAATCTCCGTGCCAGACACGCCGAAGCGAATCATTTCCGCAGAAGGAACATACTTACTAATCAGCTCTAATGCTTCTGCATCGAGATCGCAATGGCTAACAGAAAGCACGCGATCGATCATTTCTTTTAAACTCTCACTGTACTCCTCATTCCCATGCCCAATAATAAGGGAGCCAAATCTAGCATAGAAGTCCAAATACTCATTGCCATTCATATCCCACAATCTGCTGTTACGAGCCTTTACAAAGTGAATGGGCGTCTCTTCCCATGGCATATGGAAATTATAATGCACGCCGCCTGGCAACTTTTCTTTTACACGCTGGTTATACAGCTGCATGTTGCTTAACGCCATTACGCGAGCGCCTCCTTTTTCAATAAGCTCAGGATTTGTATCCGATCTTCTTCATCATCAAAGGAGAAGCAAGCAGGTAGTACTGAGTTCTCCTTCACGAGATGCTTCGTAATTTGCTGTGGCCCAATATCGATGAATGATTTCACTCCTACATCGTTCATCTTGGTGAGCACTTGGTTCCACTTCACAGGTAAAATGAGCTGATTGCTTAAAATCGTTGGAATCGAATCGGAAGGCTCAATGACTTTGCCTGTTACGGTAGACCACACATCCAACTTCGTTTGTGCAAAAGTAACAGAAGCTAGTGCCTCTTCCAGCTCTGGCTTCAAATAAGCCATTAGCGCACTATGGTAAGGTGCATCCGCCTTCATCGGCATCATACGGAAGGGGATAAAATCTCCTCCCAGCTTGCTTACTTCCTCATCCAACTTTCGAAGTGCCATCTGATTACCAGCTACGATAAATTGATTCGGCGAATTATAGCCGGATATGGCTACATAATCATTGCCTTGAATCGACTCAATGATGCTGTCCAGCACCTCTTCTTTCATATCTACAACAATACCGGCTCTGCCCTTATTTTCTTGAATGACACGCTGCATAATTGCGCCTCTCTTCCTTGCATAAGAGACACCGTCAGCAAAGGTTACAGCTTCAGCAGCAATAAGCGCAGATATTTCCCCTAAACTATGGCCAGCCATACAATACGGTGCTGCTCCTACTTGTTCCTGGAATACTCGAAACAGGGCATAGCTTGCAGCAACTACTGCTGGCTGTGCATGGTCAGATTGAGTCAATTCTTGCAAATTGCCGTTAAGAATGAGCGAGCGAATATCCATGTTCAGCGCATGATTTGCTTCTTCAAAAACGTCAGCCGCAATCCGGTATTGCTCTATGAGATCTTTGCACATGCCGATATACTGGCTTCCTTGACCTGGGAACAACAGCGCATATCTCATCGTTTTTTACTCCTCTTGTAATACTGTCTTAAACCATAATGAGAAATGATTTCCTGCTGCATCTGGGAGGAGCCTTCAATAATTTCTAGCACTTTCGCTTCGCGGTACAATCGTTCTACCGGATACTGATTCGTAAATCCGTTCGCACCATGTACTTGCAAGGCATCGTTCGTTACATCTACGGCTACTTTTGAGGTGAAATACTTAGCCATCGTCGTTTCCATCGTCGCATCACTGTCTTTGGCCTTGCGCAATTCGCCTGCCCGCAAACACAACGCTCTCGCGGCATGCACCTTCGTCACACTATCTCCAATCATGCCTCGAATCAGCTGAAAATCACTCAATTTCTGATCGAATTGAATCCGATTCCGAGCGTAGGTCACCATTGCTTCGACTGCCTCTTGCGCAATGCCAACTCCTGCCCATGCAATGCTGTAACGTCCATTATCCAGTGCAGTAGAAACGATATACTCAAAGCCAAAATTCACCTTCCCCAATACATTTTCTTTTGGCACCTCGACGCTCTCCAGATGAATTTCCGCAAGGTAAGTCGCACGTCCCGCCATCAATCCTTCGATTCGTTTCGTCGTGACGCCTGGGAAGGAACGCTCTACGATAAAAGCAGTGCTCTTGCCTTGATTCGATGCAATAACAATAAATACATCAGCAATGTCGCCGAACGTAATCCATTTCTTGACGCCATCCAGCACATAGTGGTCAACTTCTTCTCGCCACACCGTCTTAATGCTTTTCGCATCCGAGCCTACATCAGGCTCAGACAAGCCAAACGCTCCAATCACTTCCCCGCTTGCTAATTTAGGAAGCCACTTGTCTTTCTGCGCCTCTGTTCCAAATCGCAGCAGCGTCTCACTTACTAGCGAAGTGTGTACGGTAATTAAGCTTCTCGTAGCAGAACAAGCCTTGCCAATCACTTCCGTAAACTGACCATACGAGACTGGATCCAATCCTAGGCCGCCATATTGATAAGGAAGAGGAGCGGCTAAGTAACCTTTAGCCGCCATTTTGCGAATAAGCTCCAACGGTATCCCTGACTGTTCCTCGAATTGATTCACATAGGGACGAATTTCGTCATTCACAAACTGCTCCACTTCCTGAATGACATTCTGTTGTATCGTCTCCGTACTCATCTAGACCACCTTCTCACTCATGCATTCATGCAAATATCCAGAGAATTCGGCAATCGTTTTGTACTCGAACAGCGCAACAGGGCTAATGTCGATATCCAGCTTTTTTCTAGCACGATTAATAATTTTCAGCGCCTGGATCGAAGAAACACCAATTTTCAGAAAGTTTACGTCCTCATCAATTTCACTATGATCTTGCTCTAGCACTGCAGCGATCTCCATTTTAAGAAATAGAATAATGTCGTCTTTCGTCATCGTTATTCTCCTCTCCATTCATGAATCCAATGTGATTTGCGCTCGAATGGATATGACGGCAAATGCACAAGTTTACCTGAACCAGCAGGATAAATCCGCTCCCAGTCTACGTTCGCACCTGCAATGTACAATTCACTCAATACGGATAACAGATGGGATTCCAACGAGCTGTCACTTTCCGGCTCTATCGCAACGATCTTGCCTTTGCATGCATCGGATAACGCTTTTGGTACAGTTCCGATCACGAGGACAACGTCGGCATTTAGATGACTAAGCTCATTTTGTTCGCTGCTAGCACTGCGGCTGAGGCGTCCATATTGCACATAGCGATCCGCGGCTTGAGGCAAATCTATCGCTTCATTTAAGTAATCTGCTAGAATTTCACCGGATTGGGCGCCTCTGATTTCTTTCATCTTGACTCCCATTTGTTCCAGTTGTGAGATAAAGCTGTGCCAGTACGATACATAAGCCAATTCATTCGTCTGAGCATCTGCCTGCACTTCAATATCGGATACCGTACTGCTCACTTCTGCAACATGCGATTGGTAGAAGGCAGAACTGTTCGATTGATGAGCACCATAGTCATACCCGCCTGCTAGACTTCTTTCCCCGATAAGCAGACTCACTCTCGCTTTTCGATGTCGGAATGCTAGTCCTTTCTTTAATGCAGCTAAGGAATTGTTTCCGGCACCGTCACTGGTAGCTATGACACATGCTGCGCGATACTCGTAGTGCTTTCTGTAGCGATTGCGAGTAAAGCAGAGATTAGCTATATCTTCTGGCGAAGAACTCGCTAGTAATTGATTGGTCTCGTTAATCATTTGCTCAAGCGCCGATTCCGTTTTCGCTGAGAAGGTTAGTAAATGATAAGGCTGCTGCGATTCTGAGGAGTCGGTTAATGCAGGAGTTGCCCACTCTTCCAGTACAATATGTGCATTCGTCCCGCCTAGCCCAAACGAACTGATTCCCGCTTTGCGCGTTTGCTGCTCCTCAACCGACCAATCTTCTACATCTTTTACAATATAGAAAGGCGTCTTTTCCAATTGCAGAGCAGGATTAATTTCGTTCATATGCAAGCTTGGAGCAAGCTTCTTATGCTTCATACTAAGCAATACTTTAGCTAGACTTGCGCCGCTCGACGCAGGGAATAAATGTCCGATGTTCGTTTTGACAGAACCAATTCCAATACGTGCTTCTTTTTCTTTTGTACTTGTTGAAAATAATTTCATCAGTGCATTGATTTCGATCGGATCACCGATCGTTGTACCCGAACCGTGCGCCTCAATATAACCGACATGCTTCGGATCTAGATTAGCATCACGATATGCCTTCGTTAGTACTTGATGCTGCCCCTTCGGATTCGGCGCCATAATGCTGAGCGAGTAGCCATCATTATTGACAGCCGTGCCACGAATGACACCATATATATTTTTATTCTCTTGAATCGCTTGTGTAAGTGGCTCCAAATATACGACGACCGCACCTTCTCCAATAATTGAGCCGTCTGCTGCCTTATCAAATACTTTCGTATGATTCGTAGTCGAGCATATTCCTGCTCTACGTGACAGCAAATGCACACTAGGCGTCGTCAAAACATTGGCGCCACCAACAACTGCGCCAGACACTTCATTGTGTCGAATGGCAGCTACTGCATGATGCAGCGCGGCCAAGAAAGAGGAACAGGCCGTATCGATCGCTAAGGCAGGACCGGTGAAATTGTACAAATGAGCAATGATAGCTGCCCCAATATTCGGCATATTGCCAACCATCGCATTTTGATGAATATGGTTAAATTCCACGTCTCCCAATGTATGGATAAGCTGGTCAAAATACGTACTCACGTTGCTAGCGACGTATACGCCAATATTTCGTTCATCCGATTCGTCCGTAATCATGCCTGCATCCTCAAGCGCCTCATAAGAGGTTTCCATCAATAGCCGCTGCTGAGGATCCATAAACTTGGCTTCTTCGTCGGTAATGTCAAAGAAGTCATTATCAAATTCATCAATGTTTTCAAGCTCGCCGATCCAATCATCCCAGTTTGGGCTTCCCGCTTGCTTTTTGCGCTTTGCGCTAATTTTGGTAATGCTGTCTCGCTTCGAACAAAGATTAGCCCAGAATTCCTCTTGCGATGCAGCATTCGGCAGCCTTAAAGCTAAGCCTGTAATTGCAACGGCTCTGTTACTATCAAGCTGGTGATGGTACTGAGAGTGATCACTTTGTCCAACGTTTGATGGTTGAGCACCGTGTTGATTCGTTGTTGATTGCTCGTTTATTGACTGACGATGTAACTGCTCATTCCGCGGCGATTCAACTGCCGACTTTTTAGTAACGGAAGCCTTAGGCGACATCTGCATCGACTGCAAATACTCTGCTGTTTCCCTTATCGTCTTACAGCGAACCAACACTTCAGGACCAATCTCTCGGCCTTCATGCTGCTCAATAGCACCAAGCAATTGATAAGCTTTGACCGAGTTTCCACCCAACGATAAAAACGAGTCATCGATTGAAATTTTGGCAGCAGCTCTATTGAGCACTTCCGACCATGCTTGATGAAGGAAAATTTCGAGCTCATTGCGCGGCAGCTGAATCACTCGCTCTTCCGATTGAGCCTTGGCAAGCCCTGCTTCGATCTCTCGCAACACTTCGTCAAACTCACCATTTTCATAGTCGGTTCTTAACTGGTATCTCTGTACTTTGCCGCTAGAAGTTTTAGGAATCAATTTAATTGGGATAACATGCGTCGTTTCGATGCCTAGTGATTCATTTAACTGGTGAATGACTCGCTCACGAACGGACAAGAACTTCTCCACACTGGACTTATATTTAATAAATACAAGCAGCTCTTCCTGCTCGGTTTTACTATTCGTAAGTCCAACTACCGTGGCGTTTCCACGCGAAATCTCTTCCATTTCATACACGACTTCTTCCAAATCATGCGCGAAGAAGTTTTTACCGCGAACGAAAATAATATCTTTCACTCGTCCGCTCACCACTAATGAACCATCTACCATAAAGCCAAGATCCCCGGTTCGCAGCCAATCATCTACAAACAGCTCCGCCGATAAATCTTCCCGGTTATAGTAACCCGACGTAACCGATTCACCTTGTACTTGAATCTCGCCTACGCAATATTCATCAAGTACATTGCCCTGCTCATCGGCGATTCTGAGACTAATGCTGTCCAAGGGGTGACCTTCGTGCGCTAATACAATGCCTTCTTCACCATTGTTTTCATCAACAGGAACAGCAATCTGTTCATTAATTAATCTCGCCCGATCAACCTTCTCAAATCTAGGCTCTGCACCTAGCGTTGACATCGTTATCCCTACGGTTGCTTCAGCCATTCCATAAGCAGGGAACATCATATTCGATTGATAGCCGCATACCGCAAATTTCTCTGCGAACCGCTGAACGACGGCGGAGGAAATCGGCTCCGCCCCGTTCAATGCCAGTCGTAAAGAAGACAAATCCAGTGTAGCTAATTTCGCTTCAGGTACTTTTTGCGTCATCCATTCATAGCCGAAGTTTGTGCAGCAGAACCAAGTTCCTTTGTGCTCCGTAATTTTTTTCAAGAAAAGATAAGGAGTACGAACAAAGCTGTAAGGCGTAAGCACAAAAAGATTCGTTCCACTTAAAATCGGCGTTAAGTGCTGGCAAAACAGTCCCATATCATGCGTGTGAGGAATCCAAGTGAAGGAGACGTCATCCTCTACAAGAGCTAGACCATTTTTGCATCCGATATTATTCGAAATAATGTTGCGATGGGTCAACTGGACGCCTTTCGGAATGCCTGTACTGCCTGAAGAAAATTGCAGCACAGCTAGATCATCCGGTTGAGATTGATATCTATCCGCTAGCTCATCGGCATGCAGCTCAGCTGTAGATATATATCGAAGCCCTGTAAAGATCGTGCTTTCTTGAAGCTGCTTGTACTGATCACGAAGCTGCTCTTCCACGATGACAAGCGGTTGGTGTAAGGTTTCCCACACTTTCGTGAACTTGAGCATCCCTCTGGAATCAGGCGCCCAAGATGTAGGCTTGCTCACAGGCGCAGCAATGATTCCGCCAAACATACATGCCCAGAACGCTCGGTAAAATTCTTTTGGGTTATCAATTTCTAAAATGGCAACGTCTCTCGGCTTCAGACCTTGGCGACGTAGTCCAGCAAGGTAGATACGAGCTTGCTCTACCAACGCTGGATACGATTCAAAATCTTCATTCCCGTTGGAATCCACATACGTAATGCCTTTATGCGGATGTCGATTTGCAATATAGATAAGCATGTCAGCGAGCGTGTTGTATTGTTCAGGAAGCGTAACCTTGTTGCCATGTCGGATCGCTTTCTTACCCATTTTCCACCTCCGCAAATTTTTCATTGCTCAACCGTTCTGAATGCCCGAGCAGTTCCGTTTCCATAATGTCATTAAGCAGATCGGTGTCGATTCCGCTTGAGCAATCAATCGAGATTCTCAAATACTCCTCATCATAGTTCACAGTGACCATGCATGCTGCCAAGCGATCACCATCGCTATCGCCCATCGCCTGTTCAAAAGCATGCCGCTCCTCTTTCGAAACAAACCCTTGGAAGTTGAACAATACGAGCTGCTTGAGCTGCTCATTGCTTTGATAGGCTGATAGAAGCAATGACACTACGCCTGGGAACTTCTCAGCTAGCTTGGCATCATATAGTAAGGAAAGGAAATTAATCGCATGATCTCGGCAATATTGAATCCGTTCCAAACTGCTGGACCTTGGCTGTTCTTCCCCAGTAACGAGCGGAATCATATCGAGGAACTCACCAACACAATTGTAAAAGTCCTTGTCATGATAGCTTCTGCCATAGTTCACAATCGCTAGCGGAATATCGCGCACACCTGTATACGCTCTGAGCAATTGAGCCACTAGTTCAAAGGAGAACCACCATAAATCTTCGCCCTCCACATGGTGCAATGGTATGTTTAAATGAACTTCCTTGTCATTGCGATGTCTCATCGCTGCCAGCTTGTCCATTAGTAGAAGATTGTTATTATTCCAAACATCGAGAGCGAAACGTGCGATAATATCCGTCTCCTGAATCCCTTGCGGCCCAGCTTGCAGCAGCGAGACATACTCCTCATATTTCTGTGGAACCTCATTCAGCTGCTGGACACGGCGCTCACCGGAAGCTTCGATTTGAATTTGATGACGAATGACTTCGGCACTCATTCCATCAAAAGCAGCATGATCGAATCCCCAAATGACATAATGGGATTGTTGGCTTACGCGAACACAACCTAATCGCCACGGAATTGCGCCTACTCGATGGTCTTGTGACAATAAAGCGGAACATAATTGCTCGATGACAAGCTCCCTTGTTGACGACGTGTATTCACGCAAATCTAGATAAGGAATATGCTTCTCAATTAACAATTGCAGCCCCGAAATATCACATTCACTCCACACCAGCGCCGCTGTTGATTCGTTTGAAGCGACTGATGCCGTTGACACGGCTTCTTGCATGACACAATGGAGCAGTTGATTATCGCAAATCACTTTTCGCAGTATTTGTTTGATCTGCTGCTCATCTAGACCCCCGTCCACATAAGTCGTAAACCCGCTTCCACTAGAGCCTAGTGATGTATGGACGAGCTGAACAGGCGATAATGGGAATTCCGCTATTCGCGCTGAGGAGGTGAGCAGTGAAGATATCATGGAACATGTACTCGACACATGTTCCACTAACAAATGCTGTTGCTGTTCATTCAAAGTGGCAGAGCCTTCGACGATTACAGATTCGGATCGTTTTACTGCGAATTCCACAGGTTCAGCAAATCGTTGTTTCACGCTAGGCAATGCAGCAAGCCCTTCCACCGTTGGGTATTGGAAGATTTCATTTACCATCACGGTAATGCCCAATTTGGCCAATGCCTGAACAAGCGCAATCGCTTTGATCGACTGTCCACCTGATCTGAAGAAGTCATCTTTAATCCCAATGTGGCTATTATCGAGAACTGCCTGCATTTGCGTCAAAATGATCTGTTCCGCTTCATTGCGCGGTGCATCATAAGCATGAGCTAGTACACGCCCTGTTTGTTGTGCAATCTCAGGCAAGGCACGCCGATCAATTTTCCCATTGAGGGTTAGTGAGAAGTGCTCCATTCTCTTGATTCTTGATGGAATCATATAGTCTGGAATCGTGTCTGCCAGCAGCGATCGGATTTGATCAGGCTCTACATGTACACCCTCATCCAGTGTGTAATAAGCAGCAATGTAGAGACTATCTGCTTTGTCCTTCTTGGCAATAACGATGACTTCTTGCACACCCGTAATGTCTTTGATGTGGTTCTCAATTTCACCAAGCTCAACTCGGAAGCCGCGAATTTTAACTTGGAAGTCCATCCGTTCCATAAATCCGATCTCACCTGATGGCTTGCGCCATACCCGATCTCCTGTGCGGTACAGCTTGCCGCTGCCTTCAAATGGATTGTCGATAAATTTCTGTTCGGTCAGTTCACTTCTGTTCAAATATCCTTTGCCTACACCGTCTCCGCCAATATAAAGTTCTCCTGGAACATTTGAAGGAGTTAGCTGACCCTCTTCGTCCAAAATGTACAAAGTCGTATTCGCCAGCGGATAACCGATAGGCACAGATTGCGCATCATCATCCAAGTGATCAATTGGGTAATAGGTTGCAAAGAATGTGCTTTCCGTAGGTCCATAACCATTGATAACTCGATTCGGCCCCAAATCATTCAGCACTTTTTTCATATGGCTAAGTGACGCAGCTTCCCCACCGATTAACACTTTGCGAACATGCTTGAGGCACGTAATATCCCAATCAACCAGCATATTGAACAGTGCCGTTGTCACAAAGAAGGTAGTTATCCCTTTTTCCTCAATAAACGCAGCCAATTTTGAAATTTCAATGGCATCCTGCTTCGAAATGAGAACGAGACTTGCTCCATTAAGCAGTGCACCGAAAATATCAAATACCGAGCCATCAAACGCATAATTCGATAGTTGAAGCAATCGATCAGTCGGCAGCACCGTCACAAAGTTGGTTTCTTTCACCACACGAATGACATTGCGATGCGTAATGATAGTCCCTTTTGGCATTCCAGTTGAGCCTGATGTGTACATAATATAAACCGTATCTTCGGCATGACTACGAGGGAAAACTCCATTCCAGTTGGCTGGTAAGTCTTCATTCAACTCGGACAGTTTATGGTTATCATCCAGCAATAGTCGAGGGGTAGAAGCCGTGATACTTGGCGCAAATGTAGACTCCGTCAACAGCAGGCGTGCAGCGCTATCCTCCAAGATAAAGTTGACACGACCCTCCGGAGATTCAGGATCTATCGGCACATACGTCGCTCCGCATTTCAAAATGGCTAGAATACTAATCATTTGTAATGGGCCGCGCTCTAGCAAAATAGCGACATAGTCACCATGCTTTACTTGCTGCTTAACAAGCTGATAAGCTAGTTGATTCGCTCTATCATTTAACTCCGTGTAACTAATCTCTTCATCGCCCCATAACAAGGCGGTTCGTTGACCATGAAGCTCCACTTGTTCCTCAAAGAGCTGCACGATGGATTGATTTCGCGGATAATCCGTCGCTGTCTGATTCAGATCATGCAGCAGCCACTGCCGCTCCGCTGGGCTGACAATCGATAGTTCCGTTATTTGCTTATCAGATTGAGTTGTAATCGCTGATAAGATAAGCAGCAATCTATGGCCAAATGACTCAATCGACTCGTGCTTAAATAAGGTGGACTTGTACTCCAACTCCAGCTCGAACCTGCCATCCTTGTCTAAAATGGTCCAAGTCATATCGAACTTGCTGTCGATGTCATCCAGCTCCCACGGAGTAAGCACCGCATTGTTGATCGACAGTTCTTCCGTGCCCATGTTGATATAGTTCAGCACAACATCGAACAATGGATTTCGCGACAAGTCTTTTGGCAGATCGAGTAGTTCAACCAGCATCTCGTATTGGCAGTCTTGATTGTCATACGCCTTGATCATCTTCTGCTTCACAGCGTGCACGTACTCGGCAATCGTAAGCTCTTTGTTCATTTGCGAGCGTATCGCCAACGTGTTCACGAACATACCGACGATGGCATCAAGATCAGCATGACGACGTCCCGAAATACCCGTTCCGACTACCAAATCCGTCTGCCCCGTGCTCTTCCATAAGAGCAGCTTCAGCCCCGCCATAAAGATCATATATGGGGTTACACCTTGCTCTTTACTCCACTGATGGATTTGCGCACTTCGTTCTTCGCCAATGTCGAACGTCATGCTTCTCCCCTCATAGGATTGAATGCGCGGTCTTCTAAAGTCCGTAATTAAGTCCAGCTTTGGAATTTCACCGCTGAATTCACCTTTCCAGTATGCGATTTGCTGTTCATGTTCTTGATTAGCAAAAGACTGGTTTTGCCATACAGCAAAGTCTTTGTACTGGATCGAAAGCTCTGGCAAAGCTTGACCACTGTACAACGCAGCGATTTCCTTCAGCAAAATCGCGATCGAGCTTTGGTCGGTGATGATATGGTGCATATCGATGAAGAGTACATGTTTCTCTTCACTGAGGCTTGTTAATTTCACACGCATTAATGGTGCCTGTGATAGATCAAACGGAACGATATAGCTTTGCAGTTCCGCATGAATCTGTTCTTCCGTAGAGGTGCCAAACTCAACGATGGAAGGTACCTCATCCTCGATAATCTGAACGGCTTCTCCGTCGATCATCATAAATCTTGTACGAAGCGCTTCATGCCTGCGCACCAATTCATCAATTACACTCTTGAATTGTTCCTTGTCCACTTTGCCCTCAACGAGATAAATGGATGCGAGATTGTATGGCACCGCTTCGCCAACCATTTCGTTCACCACATACATGCGCTTCTGGGCAGAAGAGACTGCATAATAATCTTTCTTCTCAATCGCAGCAATCGTAGTTGAAGGCTGTTCCGCTCTGTTCGTGAGCAGCCATTCTACCATTTGCTGAAAACGAGGACGATTGAAAATTTCGGTCAATGGCATATCCACTGCGAATGATTTCTGGATTTGTGCAGCTAACGTGATAGCTTTCAAGGAGTGTCCGCCAAGGATAAAGAAATCATCTTCTGGTCGAACCTCATCGCAGCCTAACGTCTCTTGCCAAATGCGCGCTAACGCTTGTGTAGTCGCTTCTTCTCGATCCAGCTCACTTGCATTTGCGGATATAAGTCCAACAGTGCTGACATCTGGGCTGCCCTGATGTTGGCCGCTGCCACTCATCTGGAACAGTGAAACATCATGATCATGATATTTTTTGTCAAATACGTACGTTGGCAAAGGAATGCGCCTTCTAGTGGCATCTCCCTTTAATGCCTGCCAATCCATATCGATTCCGTAGCACCATATGCTGCCCAGTGCCTGGTTGAAATGAATGACATCGCTGCTATCGACCGACTCATTGGAGTGCTTGATCAGATGCAGCGCCTCATGCGCTTCTGCTGAGTACAAGCCTTTAAGCTCACTCGTTGGTAAGATGCTAGAAGCACCTAACGTGATAAGCAGCGCATTGCGATCAGCTAATGCTTCTTCAAGTCGATCAGCCGAAGTAAGCAACATTGTGTTAAGCAATCTGTCCGTTAATTCTCCATTCAAGCTAGCAGCAATCTCATCCATATGATGAACACGATGCACACCCTGACTTTTGAGCTGTGCAACTGCCTCTTCAAGACTCAATACGCCTGTCACAGCCATCGCGGATATTCGTCCGATACGTTGTCCGTACGAGAATTCAGGCATGACACCCACATGAATAAGTGTCTTGGCTAATGCATATCCGATAGCAAACACTGCTAGATGACGATTTAACGCGTTGTCCTCGTTAGCGTACCGTTCTTCACCGCGCAGCACTTGTTTCAACACTTCGCGTTCCTCTCTCGGCAGCCGTGAGAGAACTTGGTCTAAATAGGATTTATATCGTTCTGAGCCTTTGCTGTTATAGGCCAATACGTATAAGTCTCTACCCATGCCGAAGAAATAGCTGTCTTCATCCGGGTACATAAATACGATAGTTCTTGTGATATCATCCAACTTCACAGCCGAACTGGTAACAAAGTCAGCTATCGCTTTGTCATTATGTCTGCGAAGTGACTCTTTCACGACGAGCAGTTTTCTGTACTCGAAGGCTTTACGACCTACTTGCAGCGTCCATGCCGCATCCGAAAGATTCAGCCCATCAGCTTCTCGTAAATAGCTCAGAACCTCTTGACTCGTCACAGATAACGCTGCCTCTGTTCGCGCTGAGAAAGGTAGAATGTTGATCGTTTCAGATAAGCTGTTCTTATGCTCCAGCGGTGGCTGTTCGACAATAACATGCACATTCGTTCCACCGATACCAAATGAGCTGACGCCCGCTCGCAGCGTTTGCTCCGAATCCTTCAAACTCTTCGCTTCTGTCGTAATGTAGAACGGACTGTTCTCCATGTCGATCATCGGATTCGTCTTGTTGAAATGAATTTGCGGAGGAATCGTTCGATGCTGGAGCATCAACACCGTTTTAATAAACCCAGCTACACCCGCAGCAGCGTCCAGATGACCAATATTCGCCTTCACGGAGCCGATGGCACAATATTTTCGCTTATCCGTACGCCAAGCTTGCTTCAAGGCTTCAATCTCAATCGGATCGCCCAACTTCGTACCTGTTCCATGAGCTTCCAGATAACAAATGTCTTCAGCAGACACCTCTGCATGACGGAGTGAAGCATCGATGACATGAGCTTGTCCGGTCACACTCGGCGCTGTATAGCCAATCTTCTCGGTTCCGTCATTGTTAATAGCTGAACCTTTTATAACCGCATAAATCGCATCTCCATCTCGCTTAGCTGCATCAAGCGGCTTTAGCAGGACGAGACCACATCCATTGCCAGAGACAGTACCCGATGAATCGTCAGAGAACGGTCTGCAATGCCCATCCTTAGAAAGAATCATCCCTTCATGCCACAAGTAGCCTTCTTTTCTCGGATAAGAAATCGATACACCACCTGCAATCGCCATGTCGGATTCCCCGTTATTAAGCGATTGAACGGCTTGATGGATGGCTACCAACGAGGTAGAGCATGCCGTTTGGATATTGAAGCTTGGTCCTTTTAAATTCAGCTTGTAGGATACTCTCGTCGTTAAATAGTCCTTTTCATTAAGCGTCAACGCTTCAAACGCACTAAGGAAATCATGCTGACGCCCTAAGAATCTCGTCATCCACGGCATACTTGAACCACTGCCGGCAAACAAACCAATGTTGCCAGCATACGTAGCAGAATTGTAGCCACCATGCTCCAACGCTTCCCACACACACTGATGGAGAATACGAATTTGCGGGTCCATCATATTGGACTCTTGATAAGGATAGTCAAAGAAGTCCGAGTCAAAATATTCAATGCCATCCAAGTAGCCTTTTGCCCTTACATATTTCGGATTCGATAACGTGTCGGCGTCAATTCCAGATTGCAGCAGCTCTTCATCCGTAAAGGTTGTAATGGATTCCACGCCGTTTACAATGTTGTGCCAGAACTCATCCATATTGTTCGCGCCTGGGAACTTACAGGACATACCGATGACAGCAATGTCCTGGGAGGTACTTTTCTTAAATGGCACTGGAGCATTTGCAACTCTCTCGTCACTTACGCCTGTACCTGTGTCCGCTTCAACATTCACGATCATGCTCGTGTCCATGTTCGTGCTCCGTGTTGTCGTATCGAGTGTTCCCTTAAGACTTTTCACCAAAGACTCAATCGTCGGATATTGGAACAACTGCACCAATGGAATGGACCGTCCCAATATAGCGGTCAGCTTATTGTTAACGAGAATCAAGCCTAACGAATTGCCACCCACGTCAAAGAAATTGTCTCGAATGCTGATTTGATTCAGATTGAGCACGTCTTTCCAACAAGCTAACAATTCACGCTCCAAGTTGGACGATGGCAAGATGACTTCTTTTTCTACAGGAGCACTTTGCTCTACTGGCAGCTGCAGCGCATTTTTGTTGATTTTCCCGTTAGGGAGCACTGGCATTTCTTCTAGATGTGAATAGTAGGAAGGTATCATGTAGTGCGGCAATTGTTCTTTTAACCAAAGCTTCAGCCATGAGCTTTCCTCGTTCGAAGCAACCGCGCCGCTCTTCGTGCAATAGTGAAGGACAAGATGCTTATTACCTAGCTTGTCATCCATCACCGTGACGACGGCTTGCCGAATGCGGCTATGGCTCATGATCACTTTTTCGATTTCTGCCAGTTCAATACGATAACCTCGAATTTTGATCTGCGTATCCAATCTACCTAGCAGTTCGATTTCGCCTTTTTCGTTCATTCTAGCCCGATCCCCGGTACGATAAAGACGTGTATGCGGAATATCGGACACGGTAACAAATTTATGATTCGTCTCTTCTTCGTTATTTAAATAGCCACGTGCAAGTCCCTTGCCTGCAATATACAATTCACCAAACACACCAACAGGCTGCAGCATGCCCACTGAGTTCATAATATAAGCTTGTGTATTGGCAATCGGCGTGCCGATATTGATAGAATCCGCATGTGTAAGCTCCTTCGTCGTCGACCAAATCGTCGTCTCCGTCGGTCCGTACATGTTAAACAATTTCGCCTGAGACCGCTGCTGCAGCTCTTGCAGCAAGGCAAGCGGATAGTTCTCCCCGCCACTCAAAATGCATCTCAGCTGTTTCAAAGCCTGAACAAATTCAGGATTCTCTACAAATGCTTTGATCCGCGAAACGGTGCTTAATATATGCGTCACACGATGTTCAATAATCTTCTGATTCGCCAACGCAGGGTCCATCTGTTCCTGTTCATCCGCCAAATAAATCGAGTGACCTGTGCACAGCGGAACGAGCGATTCAAATCCAAAAATATCGAATGACAGTGTCGTTACACAAATAACGCGATCATCTTCATGCTCGAAAATGTTCCGATGTACAATATCCTGAATAAAGTTGACCATGGAGCCTTCATTAACCATGACTCCTTTAGGTTTTCCTGTAGAGCCGGACGTGAAGATAACACATGCTAATCGTTCTTTATCGATTAACGGTGTTGGATTGCTGCTATTGTCCGCATAGCTGCTCAGACTCGAATAATCAACGACGGTACCCTCATATTCGAGAGGCTCCTGCAATGTTCCCGACGTAATCAATACGTTGATTTCGCTTGCGGACAGCATGTAACTGATTCGTTCTTTTGGAAAATTCGGATCAATTGGTACATAAGCGCTCCCGGCCTTCAACACAGCCAGAATTGCTATTAGTAAGTGCTCGTCTCGTTCCGGCATAATGCCGACAACCGAATCGGCTTGTACACCAAGCTCGATCAAATGCCAAGCCAACGCATTCGCCTTTTCATTCAATGCTTGGTAGGTGAATTGCTTGCCGCTAGCAGTCAGCAAAGCTGCTTTGTCTGGATGGTTGACTACATTGCGTTCGAACATTTGTTGAATCGACAGTGACGAATCATATTCCAACCCAGTGTTATTAAAGTCATGAATCATTGCTTGCTTCGCTGCTGGAGAAATGAGGTTAATGTGCGACAACGATGCTTCCTGATCCTCCATCACATGCTGAAGAATACATTTGAAGCTCTCAATCATTCGTTCGGCAGTTGCTTGGGCAAAAATACTAGAGGAATACTCAAGGAATCCGCCGATGATTTGTTTCTTCTTATCCTCTTGGCAAGTCATGACCAAGTCATAAGCAGCTGTTTTCGTATCAAATGGAACGGGTGTGAACCGAATATCATTCATTTCGAGATCATGCAGCTCCATATTTTGAAAATCAAAGCTTACATCAAATAAGGCGTTTCGATTTAATTCCCGCTTCAGCTGCAACTGTTCCACCAAGTCATCGAATTGATAGTTCTGATGCTCGTAAGCAGCCAATGCATTTCCCTTCACCTCATGCAGGAAATCAATAAATGTCTTATCCTGCTGCGGAAAGTTCCTCATCGCCAACATGTTAATGAACATGCCAACCGTGTCTTTACATTCATCTTGCGTTCTGCCAGCAACTGGAGTGCCCACAATAATATCCTCTTGCCCAGAATATCTGGCTAACAGCACATTCCAAGCGCTCAGAAGCACCATAAATAAGGTCGATTCATTGGCTTGCGCGAATTCGATTAGCTTGGCACTTAGCTGCTTGTCCAAGTCGAAGTGGATTCTACCGCCTGCAAATTCCTTCACTGCAGGTCGCTTGTAATCCAGCGGCAGCTCCAATGTAGGCAGATCATCTCCCAATTGGTCGATCCAATAATCTCGATGCTGCTTCATTTCTTGAGACTTAAAGTAATCCTGCTGCCAAACAGCATAGTCTTTATATTGAAGCACCGTTGGAAGTTCTCCACCGAAGTACAACTGATTAAAGTCCCGAGTAATCGTTTCAACAGATGTACCGTCGGCGATAATGTGATGCAAATCAAATAATAACAGGGTGTGATCTACCCCGATATTCACCAACTCAATTCTAAATAACGGTGCTTGCTCAAGCTCGAATGGTTGAATAAACGAATGGACGAGTTGATAAATATCGTCATCGCTGGATACCTCTTTACTTGAATAAGCAACAGGAACAGCAGCTGTCGGATGAATCATTTGAACAGGCTGATTGTCTTGAATATGGAAGGATGTTCGCAGCGACTCATGTCGTTGAATCAGCTTCGCAAACGTCTGCTCCACCCGCTTCGTATCCAACTGACCTTTAATTCTCGTTACAGACGGAAGGTTATACGCGACACTATCTTTATCCAGCAAAGACAAAGCAAACATACGACTTTGTGCTGACGAGAGCGGATAGTAGTCCCGCTTGTCTGCTGCATGAATCTGCATCGCATTCGAAGTCTGCACGGTGCTCGCATTCAAATAAGAAGCTAACGCACCTGGAGATGGGTATTTAAATAGATCTCCAATATCCACTTTGATGCCAATGTAATGTTTGATCGATGACGATAAACTGACTGCTTTTAAGGAGTCGCCACCCAGAGCGAAAAAGTTCTGTCCCGCCTGAATCGAGTCAAATCCAAATACCGCTTTGTATGCTTCGGTTACCAGATCGAGAATATCACCTTTATTCTCTCGTACAGATGGTGCTGTAGCTGAAGCAATATATCGGTTTGGCATTTCAATCGGTTCTTGTGCCAATACGAGAGGAGCCGATGCAGCTTGAATGTTTATTGGGAAATGCTTTTTCTCAAAGGCGTAGGTCGGAAGTGAAACTCTTCTGCGCACAGCCGATCCTTTTAGCGCATACCAATCGATTTCAACACCTGCAGACCAAATATCACCGAGCTTCTTATTGATATATTCCACATCGTTGTCTACTTCTTGTGGATGACGAATCAAATTAATAAAGCTATGTTTGCCAGCAGCATGCTGCTCATGCTGTCTTGCAAATGTACTGAGCGTACGCCCTGCTCCTACTTCGATGCCGACAAGTTGTTCCTGTTTGAGCAGCTCTGATAAGTTTTTCGCGTACTGAACCGACTCTAAAATATGCTTCGACCAATACGCAGGGCTCGTCATCTCCGTTGGCTGAACCCATGTACCTGTCGTATTCGAAACGATCGGAATAGCAGGCTCCTTCAAGCTGTAAGCAGCCAGTTTAGCCTGAAACTCCCGTGCAGCATCTGCCATCATTGGCGTATGGAAAGCATGCGAAGTTTTCACGCGCATACACTTCCAGCCCAGCTTCTCTAGCTTCTGCTCGCAGCGAGCAATCGCTTCTTCACTGCCGCCAACGACACAGCTATTCGTCGTATTTTCCAAAGCAAGCGACACATCCGCTTCGAGTACCGGTTTAACCTCTCTAGCGTCAGCCATAACTGCCAGCATGACACCTGGTGCCTGCTTCTGCATCACTTGTCCGCGGAATCTGACGATTTCCACTGCATCTTTCAGCTCAAATACGCCTGCGACCGTCGCGGCTGTCACTTCTCCGATGCTGTGGCCAATCATACCTACTGGTTGGATGCCGATATCCATCAACGACTTGGCCAATGCATAGCTTGTAGCAAATAAAGCAAATTGACTATATTCCGTCTGGTTGATCAGCTGTGGGTTCTGATCGCCATATATAATCTCTATAAATGCCGCACGTTCAGCATCTGTTAAATAGCTATATACGTGGTCAATATGACCTTTAAATAAACTAGAAATGGCGCTGCGCTCTGCCGAATAATAGAGTTCGCGTCCCATTCCTTGATATTGGCTTCCTTGACCCGAGAACATAAAATAAACTGGGATACGGCCTGATACTGCTTCCGTTACAACACTCTCTTCCAAAGCTTTGAGAACACTTTCTGGGTCATTATAAAAGCTTTCATTTACGACTAACGCTTTGCGATACGTAAATGGCTGTCTGCCCACTTGCAGCGTCCAAGCAGCATCCGATAGCTTTGTCTCTGGCGTGTTTACTAAATATTGAACGACTTTTCTGGAGGTATCTGTAAGAGATGAAGTGCTCTTAGCAGAGAATAGCAGCACATTCACCTTATCATCTGGACTACTGTCACCTGTCACTGGAGCTTGCTCAAGCACCATATGTGCATTCGTTCCCCCAACACCGAAGGAGTTAATGCCAGCACGAATGATATTTTGTTTCATATCCATATCTCCCCATGCAGCTCCATTATTCGATACGGAAAAAGGCGTGTTCGCAAAATCAATCTTCGGATTTGGTTCGTTATAATTCACCGTGCCAGGAATATATTTGTGCTTCATGCTGAGTGCTACCTTGGCAAGGCCGACAACGCCAGCTGCTGTATCGGTATGCCCTACATTTCCTTTTACAGAGCCTAATAGGCAAAATTGTTTCTTATCGGAAGCAAACGCCTTCGTTAACGACTCAACTTCAATCGGATCGCCGAGCGATGTTCCTGTACCGTGAGCTTCCACATAACTGACCGTTTCAGGGTCAATTCCCGCTACACGATAAGCCTCTTGAATAACATCCGCTTGTCCTTCTACACTTGGCGCCAAAAATCCAATCTTATGATTGCCGTCATTGTTAATCGCTGAGCCTTTAATAACCGCATAAATTTGATCGCCGTCAGCCAAAGCTTCATCCAGTCTCTTCAGCACCACGAGTCCCATACCATTGGAGAACATCGTACCTTGTGCTTTAGCGTCAAATGGTCGGCAATGTCCATCCGGTGAGAACATCATGCCATCCTCATAGAAATATCCGCCTTCATTCGGCAGCTCAATCGTAATACCGCCAGCAACAGCCAGATCACATTCGCCCAAAATAAGCGACTGGCACGCCAAATGCGGCGTTACCAATGTTGTCGAGCAGCCTGTAAGCGCTGAATACACTGGCCCTTTAATGTTCAATTTGTAGGCAATTCGTGTCGCTAAAAAGTGATTCGTGCTTAGTGTAAATGCCTGATATTTTTCACTATAGTCATTGTCTGCAAACAGCACGTTGCGATACCATTCAAAGTCATCGGAACCGCCGATAAACATCCCTATTTTGGAAGAAGTGGACCCTGGATAATAACCCGCATCCTCAAGCGCTTCCCATGTACCTTGATAGAGATGGCGCAGCTGTGGCGACATCATACGAACTTCACCAGGTGTATAATCAAAGAACGGTGCATCAAAGTAATCGATGTCGTTAATCCGTCCTTTTGCCTTCACATAATGAGGAGATTGGATCACATCCACAGGAATGCCTAGATCCTTCAATTCATCATCGGAGTAAAAGTGAATGCTCTCCTTGTTATTTTTTAAGTTGTCCCAGAACTCATGTACGCTGTCTGCACCAGGTACATGTACCGATATGCCGATAATGGCGATATCTTTGCGAACGATCTTCTCATCTCTTGTAAAATGAGCATCTCGGTCCGTAATCGTCTCGGTTTCTTCTGTGGAAAAATGCTCTGCTAACAAGCGAATCGTTGGATGCTGGAAAAACAGCGTGATCGAGAAATCAACGTTCAAACGTTTTCTAAGCTTATTGTGCAGTTGAATCAAGGTCAGTGAATTACCGCCAATATCAAAAAAGTTATCATCGAGACTAACTCGAGATATAGACAGCGTTTCCTGCCACGCAGCGGCAATTAAGCTCTCCAATTCCGTTGTCGGTGGAATATAGTCTGCATGCGAATCAGCCAGAAATTGCACATCTTTTTTCAGTGCGTTGCGATCGATTTTGCCGCTATTATTATGAGGAAGCTCTGTTTTGTGAACAAAATACGTTGGAATCATGTACGATGGCAGCTGCTTCAATAAATGTGTTTTTAGCTCTGCAACCGGAATTTCTTGCTCAGAAAGATAATAAGCACATAACATGGCCGGGTTATTGCCTTGCTTTTTCACAACGACGACAGCTTGAATAATGCCCTCATACTCGGACATCACATTTTCAATCTCTGTCACTTCAAGCCGAACGCCGCGTACTTTAACTTGGAAATCGATTCGTCCTAAATATTCAATCGTCCCACTAGGAAGCCAGCGCACCTGATCACCCGTGCGATACATATACCGATACCAGTCTTGATCGATTCCCTCTCGGAAGAACGGGTTCGGAACGAACTTTTCTTTCGTCAGCTCTTCCAAATTCAAATATCCTCTTGCTAAACCTACACCACTTAAGCAGAGTTCACCTGGGATGCCGATGGGCTGCAAATTATCGTGCTTTCCAACGACGTACCAGCGAGATTCATTCAAGGGCTGTCCGATTGGAATGTTGGCTGAACCTGTATAGTCTTGAAGCGAGTAATGGGATACCCATATCGTACATTCCGTAGGCCCATATACATTTTCTAACTTGATATTGGTGTTGAGTGCGTAGAATTTCTGCAATATGTCTGGAGTAACTGCTTCTCCACCAACAAATATCCATTTCAGTGAATGAAGCATGGAAATATTAGCATCGATATCAAATAACTCTAAGAAGAGGCGGAACATCGTAGGAACAAAGTTGATGTGTGTAACCTGATGATTGTAAATTTCATTAAAAATCAACTGAGGATTTTTTTCGCCCTCAGGTTCTAAAATAAGCAGCGAGCCTTCCCCCATAAACCATCCGAACAGCTCTGTAATCGACACATCAAATGTAAATGCCGTCTTTAGTAAAAATACATTGCCCTTCTGCACAGGGAATCGTCTTTCTAAATCCAACAACGTATTGACGACACTATGATTCTCTACCATAACGCCCTTCGGCTTACCGGTAGATCCAGACGTGTACATGATGTATGCCAGACTAAATGGATCTAATGGTTCTGGTAGATTGCTATCATCCCCACTAAACGTCTGTGTATCATCTAAAAATAAATAATGTACGTTCCAATTGGGATCGATCGGCTGTTGCTGTGTCGTTAACAGCAATGAAATTGAAGCATCTTCGAAAATATATTCTTTTCTAGCAGCAGGATAAGCAGGATCGATCGGAACATAGGTACAGCCAGCTTTCAAAATAGCCAAAATACTGATGACCAACTCCATCGAACGTTGGCACTGCACCCCGACTGACTCATTTTCTTTGCTCTTATGCTTTAAAATGGTACGTGCTAACTGATTGGCCTTTGCATTGACTTCCGCATAGGATAGCTTCCTCTGGCCTTCAATCAATGCAATATTGTCAGGATCCTTGGCTACTTTGGACTCAAATAGCTGGATCGCGTGCTGCTGCTCATAAGGGAAGTAGACCGTTTGATTGAAGTCAGACAAAATATTTCTTTCTTCGTTTTCTAGCAACAAATTGATATCTTTAATCGTTATATGTACATCGGCCACCAGTACTTCTAATAGCTTCAGGAATCGTTGGCCTAGCAATTCCATAGAATGTTCCGAAAACATATCCGGCTTGTACTGAATTTTGATCAGATCATGTTCCGGTGTTTTGTTCCATACAACCATCAGACTTCCTGGAAATGTAACAACATCTTGATCCACAATGGCAACATCAAGATGTTCCCCTTCTACTTCCTCGTAAATATCGTAGACGAAAGAAACGTCCAGGATCGAAGGCGATCCTGGCATCGGTATCAACTGGCTGTCACGCATAATTAAATTGTTCGGGTAGCCAATATTTTTATATACTTGGATGAATTCCTTTGAAACCTGTTCAAGAATGGATGAAAATGCGCCATCGCTAGCAATGTGGTACCGCATTGGCAGCATCGACACGAAGCAGCCTATCGTTTCTTCCACATCCAAGCTAGGACGATGTGAGAATGGCGATGCGAATACGACATCCTCACTTTGTGTGTATTGATTCATAAGCACACTGAAAGAGGCAAGCAAAAACATAAAAGATGTGACTTCTTGCTGCATCGAATGCTCATTGATTTGTTTTATAATAGAAGCTGGTATTTCAAACCGCTTCTCCTTGCCTATTCCTTGCTGCTTGTTACGGGCAGGATAGTCAGGCTGCAGCGCTAACGGTTCAGCGCCTTCCATTTTGTCCAACCAATATTGTTTTTGCTTGCTATATCCTCCGCTATTGAGCTTCGCATTCTCCTTACTCATATAAGCAGAATAGCTCGTATCCCGCTTGTACACGAACAGCTCTTTTTTCACCAATTTGTTATAGTAATCGACCAACTTCTTCTTCAACATCTCTAACGATAATCCGTCAGCGACAATATGATGAATGCAAATGATGAATAGATGCTTATTCTCTTCAAACTTAATAAGCTTCACGCGAAATAATGGAGGTGCTGTCAGATCAAATTTCGTTGCCAGCTCTTCTTTGAACAGGCTTTGTAACCTATCGTCTTTCTGATCTGCCGTATGTGAAATATCCACTTTTACAAGCGGTACGCTTGCTTCGCTATGAATGACCAATACGGGATAATCATTAACGATCTCCAAATGGCTCCGCAATGCTTCTTGCTCGCCGATTACTAATTTCAATGCATTTTCGAAATGCTTCTCATGTAAATTTTCGATTACGATCGTTGCAGAAATGTTGTAGGAAAGGGGATTATCGACTTGGCAGTCGAAATAAATCCCCTTCTGAGTTTCTGTTAGTTCAACACTATTCATTTTCATGATCATACACCTCGATTCTCAACATCAGTATTCTAGTTAACAAATACCCAGATGCCGCCTGCCAAGATGGACAATACCGTAATAAACGTCTGATAAACGATATCCATAATAATGTTACACACACTGTCTGCATCCGCTTTGCGGTTCTTTATCATGACGTAGGAATGAGACCACAAGCCGCTCAATCCATAGATATACATCGTAACAAGTACCCCTACCCAAAAATTCCCCTGGAACCAAATTGCCATGATCCCCATAATCCCTAAGCCTACTTGAGAGAAGCCATATTTCACTTGAAACGGTCCCCCAGGCCAGCCTAACATCTTCGCCGTTTGATCCGCCTTCCAAATGTTCACCACATAACCGATAACACCAACTAATCCAAACGTAACGACAAATTGATGCAAGAGAAGAATTCTACTAATCTCACTTGTACTGCTTGGAAAATCCAACGTATACAAATGTACAAGCGCTGAAACAATTCCTAAAAACCATAGCAATAAGAACCACATATTTATTCCTCCCATATAACTCCGAATATTTTCCTGCAATTAATTGCTCGATATGATGTTATTTGGTAATTAAAAGCGAAAATAACTCTATGCTGCTTGCAAAATACAAAAGCTATGTACGATATACTCTCTTTTTGCATCCCTCCTTAAGGTAATTGAATATGTAACGATGGATATAATACCAAAACTAATATCTAATTTTAATAATAAGCTAAATATGCTAATTAATAGCATTAATTAAACGTGTAAATATGTCGTCCTAGTTAGGCACCAAGACAAATTATTAACGATATAAAGTAAATAACTCCGTTGAGTGGTATAGGAAAATATAGTGGAGTCGGACTCCTTATGCTGCATGATTAGTTAAGTGGATTAAGAAATAGTACTGAGGTGATGGAATGTTGTTTTTGTTAAAATGGTGTCTTAACCGAAGAGGGAATTATACTAGATTATTTCTAATTTGGAGTTAAAATTCATAAGTGGATTCAAACCTTAAATTTCTTTAAGCAAAATCATATTCCTTTAATTTGGTTCTGTCAACCGATAAATTCCGATGTATTTGTGTCATAAAAAGTGCTTATTGACTAGAATGATCCACGTTTACGAGCAACGCGAAATTCAATAAAAACCGCAACCATCCAAGCATTTTACCTGTGATAAATCGCATTGTCATTCCATTAATGGAAGCCGACGCCTAATCATTCCAATCAACTTTTAATCTTTGTTTCTAATGACATATTCTCGAAATTTTTTTTTAAAATTAATCTAATTTATGTAAACTCCATTTTGGAATTAACCTTTAAGCGCCTGTCATTCTTACGAAATCTCATATGATTTGTAAGAGGGTCACTACTTTTTTACAGACAGTTTTTTAAAATCAAATCTCATAATTTATCGCTCACATTCTACAAATAAAATCTTAAATCTACGATGTCCTACATAGCGGGAATAGGGGGTATTGCAATCGAGGAACAGTGGTCAATTATTTCGACAGTGGTCATTGAATCTCTACCTAGTACGGGGATATCGCTCACTATAATTCGTATTCCCTTCTTTGAATAATAAAAAGTAGAATGGGAAATTGTAAAACAGTGCTAAAGATCGATATTTAAATAAAGGAATGATTGTAGAGATGCACTACCCTTTCAGAAATTTAGTTTTTGAAGGCGGGGGAATCAAGGGGCTTGCCTATGTCGGAGCGTTGGAAACGTTAGATAATAAAAATGTTTTATCTGGAATTCAACGGATAGCAGGTACATCTGCTGGTGCCATCACCGCAGTATTAGTTGCGCTTAATTATTCATTAGATGAAATTAGAGATATCCAACTCAAGCTTGACCTGCGGAAATTTCAAGATGATTCATGGGGAGCTTTACGGGATACCGCACGCATGCTTACTGAATATGGATGGTATAAAGGCGATATTTTTAGAAAGTGGATAGGTGATCTTGTTCAAGCTAAGACAGGGAGCAAAGACTCAACATTTGAAGACATTTGGAATCTAAAACAAGATAAAGGATTCCGAGATTTGTTTCTAATAGGGACTAATCTATCCACACGTCTGTATGAAGTATTTTCGTACCAGCATACTCCAACCATGAAACTCACAGACGCAGCGCGTATATCCATGTCCATTCCGCTTTATTTTAGAGCCATTAGAAATGATCATAACGATGTTTATGTAGATGGCGGTGTGCTGAACAACTATCCTATTCGTGTTTTCGATAAAAAGAAGTATGTAGAACGAGAGGAGAACTTCTCTATGCCTTCTTATTACGAACGAGCAAATAGCACATTCATAAAGGATGACGATGCATCAGAAGCGCTTATTTCTAACCAAGAAACACTAGGATTCCGTTTAGATACCTCTGAACAAATCTCCATGTTTCGGGATCACAAAAATCCGCAGCACCGAGAAATTCATGATTTCTTTGACTACACACACGCTCTAATTGAAACGATCCGAGATTTCCAAAGTAATCAGCACCTTTATGATGAAGATTGGCGAAGAACCGTATACGTTGATACGCTTGATGTAAAAACGACTGACTTTGATATTACGGATGAGGAGAAAAAGGCGTTAATTCATTCAGGCAGAACGTTTACCGAGAAATATTTTCAATGGTTTGACAATGAGAGAACACAATAAGGTAGCTTAGCTCATGTTCTTGATCCATGTAATACATTACAAAGAGCTAATTGCGGCTCTTTTTTCTTTACCAACTTAATAAAAACTTTATTTTTTCTTTCCTCCCATTTAAATAATTATGGTTAGACTGGGCTTATACAACGACGGAGGTTAGAAAATGAAACGTATGAAAAAATGGATTACTTTTATCCTTATATTGCTCCTTGTATATATTGCTTTCCCCTTTATAGCCAAACCAGATATTGATGCCAAGGCTGCCATTCTTATGGATGCTGAATCGGGAAAAATACTTTATAGCATAAATGAAAATACACCTCTTGCCCCAGCAAGTATGTCAAAAATCATGACAGAGTACATCGTATTGGAGCACATTTATAAGGGCGCATTGAAGTGGGATGATACGATTGTTATTAATGCAACGACTTTTGATAGTGAAGGCGTAAAAATTGATGTGGAAATTGGAGATCGCCTATCGGTTAAAGATCTGTTTTATGCGATGGTCGTTTCATCGGCAAATAATGCTGCGGTTGCACTAGCTGAACATATTGCTGGCAGTGAAGAACAATTCACTCAACTGATGAATGAAAAGGCGAAGCAATTACAATTATCGCCTCATACTTATTTTGTAAATGCAACCGGTCTCGCTAATGAGAACAATGAAGAATCCAGAATGACGGCGCTGGATGTAGCTATATTATCGCAGCAGCTGCTAGAAAATTTCCCAGACCTAGTCGCAATTACAAAGCTTGATTCTTACACGCTAGAGCATGACGGCACCGTTCTAACAGCGACAAATAAAATGCTGGATCCAGATCAGCAAGGGCTATATGTTAAAAGCGTTGACGGATTAAAGACAGGGTTTACGAATTTAGCTGGCTATAGCTTTGCAGGAACTGCTGAAGAAGGGGATAAACGATTAATAACGGTAGTCATGGGTACAGGTAGCGATGCAGAACGGTTTGAAGAAACTAAAAAGTTATTATCCTTCGGGTTCAATAAATTTTATACTCCTTTTATTTAATAGCCGTGATAGTAAAGCAATAGCTGTCTGTCTGCTAAACAAGATCTAAAGTAAAAAGAGCTGCATGCAGCTCTTTTTTTGTGCCACTTATATAACAGGCGATGATTGGCCTAACCTCTAGCAAATCCGTTATGTATCTATTAAAAGATATTAAAATCCCATTCTTTAGCGATATGCTTTAACAGCATGCCCCCGGCTACGCTATTTCCGTACTCATCAATCGCCGGACCATATATTCCGATCCCACATCCATCTGGAAATGGTGATTCTGGAGAGCTCGCATGTCCTGGTACAGCTGCCATGATACCGCCAGAAACACCGCTTTTCGCGGGTACACCGATAAATGCGGCGAATTTTCCAGAGGCATTATACATGCCGCATGTGACCATCAAAGCTTTCACCAACTTGGCGACTTCCTTCGGGAAAAGCTGCTCTTTACGAAGCGGATGGTATCCGTCATTAGCCAAAACCAACCCGATCATCGCGATATCTTGCGTATTTACTTCAATGGAACATTCCTTTAAATAAACCTCCAAAGCTTCCTCTACCGAACTTTCGAGAAATCCTGTCCCCTTCAAATAATAAGCAAGAGAGCGATTGCGATCGGCTGTCTTCCATTCGGATTGATACACTTCTTCATTAATACCGACGCGTCTTCCTACCATTTTCTCCATAAAGGTCAAGATGGAGTCTATTTTTTGCTGCGGCGACTTGCCCCCAAGTAAAGAGGAAACGGTAATCGCACCAGCATTAATCATCGGATTAAAAGGCTTGCCTGGCTTATGTACTTCTAAACGGACAATCGAATTAAAAGCATCTCCAGTTGGTTCCACATCTACGCGATCCAATACATAGGCAGTTCCATGATCGATGCAAGCTGCTATGAAGCCAATTACTTTTGATACACTTTGCAAAGTAAACAAAGCTTCGCAATCACCTGATCTGGTACTCTTTCCATCTGGTCCAATTATCGTGACTCCTAGTTGTGAGGGATCGACTTTTGCCAATGCAGGAATATAGGCTGCGCATCGTCCATCCGCTGTATAGGGGCGATAGTGCTCCAACCATGTATGTAAAACCGTATCTGTTGCGTATGAATCTGCTTGAATAGCTTGACCTAGCTGGATGTTCTCGATTGCCATAGACATGCCCCCTTTTTTTCCTCTACCAAAGAAAAATAAAGATGAGAATCAAATCGATTCTCATCGTATTAGAAGTCCAGCGAATTAGCAAGCATTTTGCTAACAAGTCTTTATGGTGACGACTAGACCTCAAAACGCTATCGTTTACGCTTGAACGCTTACTTTACCGGGGGCATCACATGCTCTGGAATAAGTGACGTATATACATCCCCATCCAAGCGCTCTCGCCATTCCGAGCGAGCTTGCTCGATAATGTCTAGATTGAGCATTGCATCAATCGCTGTGCAGGCAATGACTTTACCTGCCTGCAGCATGCCTTTATGAGCAATTGGCATCGTCCCTTGTGAAACGACCTGCCACGTATGGAATGGCGTTCCCAACGCCCAGCATGTCGTCATGCACTGCATTGTCGGCACGACCCAGCTCACATCGCCAACATCTGTAGATGCGGATAGTGCTCCCTCATCTCCAAGCGGCGGAATGAAATCTACAATGTCCTTGTCTTTCAAGGCCCGCACCACTTCTCTTCCCCATCCTGCTATAGCAGCTTGCAGATCCTCTGGTGACAGCGAAGCCCGAATATCCTTTGCAAATTGATAGTCAGCCGCATCGTATACAGGAGCACCAAGAGCAGCCATATGCTTGTACATAACACTCGCTAACGTTGTATTTGGAATTAAGTTGGAGGCAGCGCCTTCAAACTCCACTTCCATTGTCGTTCCTGTCATTAAGGCTGCACCTTTTGCGACGTTAAGTACTCGCTCATACAGCTCCTCAACCTGCTGCTTTTGCGGGGCACGAATTAAATAAACGACTTCCGCATGCGGCTGGACGACATTCGGTGAAATTCCGCCTGTATCGGTAATCGCATAATGGACACGCGCTTCTGGAATCATATGCTCTCGCAAATAATTGACGCCCACGTTCATAAGCTCCACCGCATCCAATGCACTGCGTCCTAAGTGTGGAGCAGCCGCAGCATGCGCACTTTTGCCGGCAAACTTAAACGTGACCGAGTAGTTCGCAAGCGAGCTGTCGTTCATAATACGAGGTGCCGTATAGGGATGCCAGGAAAATGCTAGGTCGACATCATTAAACAATCCCGCACGAGCGATAAACGCTTTCCCTGATCCGCTTTCTTCAGCTGGACATCCATAATATCGAACGGTCCCCTGCATGCCAGTCTGCTGCATATAATCTTTAATTGCAACAGCAGCAGCGAACGCTCCCGCTCCCAGTAAGTTATGACCGCAGCCATGCCCATGGCCGCCAGCAACTACTGGCTCTTGCTTAGTAGCACCCTGTTTCTGGCTTAATCCTGCCAAAGCGTCATATTCACCTAAGATAGCGATGATTGGCTTCCCTTCTCCATAACTGCCGATGAATCCGGTTTGCAATCCAGCTGCCTCGCGCTCAACTTGAAACCCTTCCGATTCCAATGCCTTGCACACATATTCAGCGGATTGATGCTCTTCGAAGTAAATTTCGGGACAAGCCCAAATGCTATCACTCAGCTCGATTGCCTTATCTCTTTTTTTCTCAACTAGATCAGATATGATTGCATGCAAGTCCAATCCCATACATCAATCTCTCCTCTCGATTTCAAAAATCCTGTATATGAACCTTTCATTGGTCACGCGTTAAGCGTTCAGTATCCAGCATTGCATACTCCAAATTGCCTATTGCATGTTACAAATTCCGTATTACGAATAAACTTCTTCCTCGTTTTGCTTAAATAGCTCGCCTTTCTTGTCATTCATCGTCATCAATGCGCCAATGCAAACGACAGAGAAAGCAATCAGCATCCAGAACGCAGCGTCAAATGAACCGTTGAACGCATCAACCATAAACCCAATTGCCATTGGCGTAATAAAGCCTGCCAACTGACCGCCTGTATTGGCAATTCCCATTGCTGTACCTGTTACAGAAGTAGGCAATTGCTTCAATACGATTGCCGGCAATAGCGTAACGACGAAGGCAATAAATAAATTCACGGTCGTCTGATACGCGATAAAGGCAGACACACTTGAAGCCGTAAACATCAGATAGAGCAGCACTCCAATACAAGCACAAGACACGCTTCCAAGCAGTCTCTCTTTGCCTTTTGGCAGCTTATCGATAACATATCCGCTTATAAAAATACCGACAATCGTTGTAACAGCAGGAATTGTCTGCGCCCAACCAACGGAAACTAGATCAAGACCACGACTTTTCACCAAGTAAGTTGGCAGCCATGCGGACAACCCCCAGTTGACGGCATAAATACTAAAATAAGCGACAAGCAAATTCCAGATGATTGGCGTTTTAAGCAATGCTTTAAACATTCCTTTGTTCTGCTGTGGATTCATAGTAGTTGTAGGAATCGTCGTTTTAACGATTTCATCTTCTAATGGATGGTTAGGAATCTTAATGAAGAACCAATAAAGTACGGCGATAACCACACCGGCTAGTCCAAAAATAACGAACATCGTGCGCCAGCCGATCGTCTCCAGCATTCCTGCTGCTGCTAATGGAATAAACAGCGATATAATTCCGCTTGATGACAAAATGACAGACATCGCCCGTGCGCGTTCTGCTTTCGGGAATGTTAGCGATAAAATTTTAGAGCTGGCAGGTTGGAATCCACCTTCTCCGATACCAAACAAAAAACGGATAATGATCATCGAGGTCAGTGACCAAGCTACAGCGGTCAGCCCCGTAAATATGGACCATATGACAACAGCAGATAAAAGAACTTTTCGTGGACCAAATCGATCTGCGAGCCATCCACCAGGCATTTGCATCAAGGCATAACCAGCGAAGAAGCTGCTCAGTAATATCCCCGTAGAAGACGAACTTAAGTTCAAGTCCTCCGTAATGGCTAATACAGCATAATTCATAATATAACGATCCAAATTACCTAACGACCAACCAAGAAAAAGCAATGCTAAAATCCAATTCCTTGTGCGTTTTGATGTCATCCTATTCACCCCGCATCTTCATTTTACGAATATATAACGACAATTTCGTTTTATAAATATAATACGAAAAGCATCTACGCAACTCCAATAAATATTTTTTATATCCATAAAATAAAAAAATAAGCACCCACCATGTGGATGCTTACTTCAAACGATACATTTTAATTGGTCTTCCCCTCGTATGGTGGGATTCCTCACCGACGCACTCCGCAAGATCTACGTCGCATAAATCAGCCATAATCCGCTGTGCATTGCGTTCACTCATCTGTAAATTGGCAGCCAAATCTTTCGTCGTAAAATGGCTCCAGTTCATTTTTTGAATCAAGGCATCTATTTTCTTAACCGTCTTTACACTAATATTTCCGCTCTTTAATTTCTCTAAGAAATCTTTATCATCGGTACGGTAGGAGTAAGTAAGTTCTTCTTCTTGTCCTGCCGATTCGATAATTGTTCCATCATCTTGGAAAATAACAATCCCTTGTTCCGCTTTATCCTTCGACTGCCGCAAGGCACGCTGCGCATTCATTTCTGCCGAAAATACAGTCTGTTCAAATCCAATGCCAACAGCTGTCGGCATATCCGATTCAAGGGACAACTGCTGCACCTTTTCCTGCAGCGCATGAATTTCTCTTTCAATCGCACCACGAGAACTGAATATCGTGTACCGTCCGTTGCCTTCTTCAATAAGAGATCCATCCAGCTTCTCGCAAAGCTGAATCAATGTCTCTTTCATTCGGAGCTCTAAATACTGAATTTGATACGTATTTTTCATCTTCTCTTTGACCGAGTCGAACTCTTGCACTTCCATCATAACGACACCGATTTGTGTATCTTTATAATAGGAAGTTTTTACTTTCTCAAGAAAAATTCGTATCGTTTGAAAAATTTCAACCCGAGTTGGAGACATCCAATACGAGGGAATGCCCGCTGCTTTCAACGCCTCATGGACGGTTGGATAGCAAGTCAAAGCTCCTTCTGTCTTATTCTGCTGCCACAATTCCAAGTGAAACTGGTACAATTCCTCTGGATCAATATCTGCGTCAAACGTTTTCACATAAAGCTCGGATACCGTATTTTTTAGCTGCTGCAAGCCTTCTCCCTCGACTTCATTCCTAGTCGGTATCATGTCTATGCTAACCCGATTCAATAGCTTGCCTTCGCCATACACTAAATCCATAAAGCCCTTATAAATAGTCGATTCTGTAGAAAAGATATATACGAGTTTATCGTCCGATGGCAACGTCTTCGTCGCAATTCGATACGGGATATATCCTGAAAACAGCCAAAAATCTACTTGATGATTATGTTCGGCCACAATGCTGGCTACTTCCTTTGCCTCCGTATAGACAAAGGGAATAAACTTCATATCTTGCTCCATGTCATGAGCCAGCTTAAGAATTCGGTTAACGGATAAACTCGGCCCAACAACGCCGATTCGATACATGAGCGTTCCTACTTTCTTAACACGGATATGTCCATCTATTTTAACGTCAGTGGCTGCGTAAATCCATTCCTAAGTCTGATCATTATATATCGTTCTTACGATTGATTTTACAGATTGCCTTATTTGTTTTTACAAAATGACCTTTGTTCAATAATTATGTTAAATTTTCCTCCGAACTCTATCTAAAACCCGATTCTAATGATAGAATGAACTCGGTTGAAATATTATCTATCACCTACTCATTAGGAGGAATATCCAGCATGAAACTATCAACAAGGCATAAAATCACAAGTCTTGTACTCTCCGCGTCTCTAGTGGTGGGAACGCTTTCATTCACGCTATCTCCCGTTAATGCAGACACAAGTACATCTTCGGATTCCGTACTGAAACTGCGTCTTATGGAAACAACCGATTTGCACACAAACATGGTGAACTACGATTACTACCAAGACAAATTAACAGATGAGTATGGTTTAGCGAAAACAGCAACGTTGATCAAGCAATCACGCGAAGAAGTAAAAAACAGCATGTTGTTCGATAATGGCGACCTCCTTCAAGGTAATCCGCTTGGCGATTATGTTGCAAAAGTACAACCTTTGAAAGATGGCGAGACACATCCTGTATATAAAGCAATGAACGAATTGCAATACGATGCAGCCAATATCGGAAACCACGAATTCAACTTCGGACTAGAGCATCTAGACCGCAGCTTGAAAGGCGCGAAGTTCCCTTATGTGAACTCCAACGTGTATGTTGATGATAAAGATAAAAATCCAAACAACGATAAAAATAGATATAACCCTTATGTCATTCTAGATCGTACGTTCAAAGATGAAGCTGGCAAAGATGTGAAGCTGAAAGTCGGCGTAATCGGCTTCGTACCACCGCAAATTATGAACTGGGATGAAGCTCATCTTAGCGGTAAAGTCATTGCTAAGGATATGGTTGAATCTGCGAAGAAATTCGTACCAGAAATGAAGCAAAAAGGTGCAGATATCATTGTTGCGATTCCTCACTCTGGTATTAGTACAGCAGGCAATGATTCCGAAAATGCAAACTTGGAATTGAGTAAAATCGACGGAATCGATGCAATTCTTTTCGGTCATTCTCACGCTGTTTTCCCTGGCAAAGGGTTTGATAATATTAAAGGCGTAGATGCGAAAAAGGGTCTTATCAACGGAATTCCAGCTGTAATGCCTGGATTCTGGGGTGACAACCTTGGTGTCATTGATTTGGAATTGAAGCAAGTGAACGGCGAATGGGACGTAGTCGATTCTACATCTAAAGCAGTGCCTGTATTTGATAAAGAAAACAAAAAACCACTCGTTGATGCAGATAAGACTATTGTTGACGCTGTAAAAGAAGATCATGACAAAACAGTGAAATGGGTTCGTTCTGCTGTAGGTAAGACGACAGCTCCAATTCACAGCTACTTCGCACTTGTACAAGACGACCCGTCTGTACAAATCGTGACAAATGCACAAAAATGGTACACAGAAAAAGCAATTAAAGGTACAGAATTAGAAGGTATCCCTGTTCTTTCTGCTGGTGCACCATTCAAAGCAGGCGGACGTCAAGGTGTAAACTACTACACGAACATCCCTAAAGGGACGTTGGCAATCAAAAACGTTGCTGACTTGTACGTATATCCGAACACTGTAAAAGTGGTAAAAATCAACGGTACACAAGTACAAGAATGGTTGGAGCGTTCTGCTGGACAGTTCAACCAAATCGATCCGAAGAAAAAAGGCGAGCAAGCTCTAATCAATGAGCAATTCCGTACGTACAACTTCGACATCTTGGACGGCGTTACGTACCAAATCGACGTAACTCAGCCATCCAAATACGATGCTGACGGCAAACTTGTTAACAAGAAAGCGAAACGTATCAAAAACTTGTCTTACAAAGGCAAGCCAGTTAAAGCAACTGACAAATTCCTAGTTGTAACCAACAACTACCGTGCAACAGGTGGCGGCAGCTTCCCAGGTCTTGATGGCTCCAACATCGTCATCGATTCCCAAGAAGAGACGCGCCAAGTTGTTATCAACTACATTTTAGAGAAGAAAACGATCAACCCTACTGCGGACAAGAACTGGTCGTTCGTTCCGTTGAAGAACAAAGCAAATGTAACGTTCGTAACTTCTCCAAATGCAAAAGAATTCGCGAAGAAGCAGCCTCACATGAAATACAAATCTACATTGGACACAGGCTTCGCGAAATTCAGCATTGATCTGAGCAAGAAGACGAAGTAATTTAAACTATCCCTAAATAAAAAGGCAGTGGTAGCTTAGGATGCAATAAACGCTCCTATACTATCGCTGCCTTTCATTTTTTATAATTCACTTTAACATCTAGCCTGTTTTTGAATAAACGCATTTGAATATTTTTTTGTCATTAGCGAACTATATGGTAGCGCATCATCAATAAAATGTATTTGGAGGATAATATTTATGTCAGAGCAATCTGTTCGTTTGCATTTAAAAATCCTGCATGAGCCAATAATCCCTATAAATGAAATGGTGAATGCGATGAAAGGGGTATACGCTTCTGCGGGATTTCGAGTCGATATCGTTAGTACAGAGCAATTAGATTTACCACTTCTTATGGATGTTGATGTTGGTCAGTGTGTGGCAAACAGTGCTACAGAAGAACAAGAGGAGCTATTTGCACACCGAAATCATGTTGGGGATAACGAATTGACGATTTATTTTGTCCGCTCCACAATCCCCGCCTATAATGGTTGCGCTGCGCATCCAATCGGTCGTCCAGGAGCAATTGTCGCTAGGGTAGCAAGCGTTTGGACTCTTGGGCATGAAATTGGACATGTACTAGGACTTCCTCATACTGTTAATCAAGATAGTCTAATGTATGGCGGAGGAACTAGCAATATTACGAATCCACCACCAGATCTTAGCAGCTCAGAAATAGATACGATGGAAAATAGTCCGTATACGATCTAATCATAAAAGGAGCTAATAGAGACTATGTCAAAAGAAAAATTGATTCAATTACTAGATCGAGAGGAACCAGATTACAAAGCTGCAGCTGAATTGGGTCCTGAAATTATTCCGGTATTGTTGGATTTGACCAAGAGCGGAGATCCCAAAATCGCCCCTCGAGCAATATATACTGCTGGCCTTCTTCAGGATGCAAACGCAATCGAGATTCTTAAAGAGGGGGCAAGCAGTGACCTTGCGGATATACGCGTAGCTGCAGCAGCTACTCTACGCAAAGTGACTGGTATGGGTGATTCAGATCTATTAAACACTTTGTTGAATGATTCTGATCCTGGCGTTAGAAAAGTAGCATCAAAAGGATTGTAAGTAAATAATATCTAGTAAAAACAATGTGGCGCAAGCGTAATCGTGATGAATGACCTAGGACACGTCCTTATGATGCGGAGAACGGATAATAACAGTTGGTGCTTTCCTGGCGGAGCGATCGAACTAGGAGAAGAAGTTCGCGAAGCTGCAGCTCGCGAATTATTGGAAGAGACAGGGGTGCGTGCAGAACAGTTAGATATCTTCGATGTCTTTTCAGGCGAGCGGCTTTACTACAAATATCCACACGGCGATGAAGTTTACAATGTCGATATCGTGTTCAAAACAACGCAATACAGCGGTAAGTTCGCCATTAACAACGAGAGCAAAGATGCCGCCTTCTTCCCTATAGATGAGCTGCCAACGCCAATTAGTCCGCCGGTCATACCAATTGTGGAAGCATTGCAGAAAGCCTATGCTGAAGGAGTTTCTATGTAATTGCAACAACAGAAAAAACGGTAGATTCAGTCTCGTTGCTGAATCTACCGTTCCATAACCTTCCTTACTCAACGACAAGTATTTGTGGTGATGTTGTAGCCACTACTCTTGAAAAGAGCCACGTTCCCTCTCCCACTGCATGTCCAACATTCTCGCTGACGGGTAAAGTAAAGCAGTTCTCAATAGCTTCTTCGTTATCGATTCCTTGGATGACAGGAACACTCCAACGTATGGTCATTCACCATCCCTACTGCTTGCATATAAGAATAGCAAATTGTGCTTCCTATGAATTTGAACCCATCCTTCTTTAATCTTTTACTCATTCTATCACTGATTTCCGTTGAAACAGGCACTTCTGTTATCGTTGCCCATTGGTTCACGATCGGCTTGTCACCGACAAATCTCCAAATATAGTTGGAAAAGGAGCCAAATTCTTTTTGGATTTTCAAAAACGCTTCGGCATTCGTGACGACGCTTTTAATTTTCAGCTTATTTCGAACAATACCTGTATCTTCGAGTAGAGACTGTAATTTTTCATCCGTATATTGAACGATCTTCTCCGCATCAAAATGATCAAAGGCTTTACGGTAATTGTCCCGCTTCTGCAAAATGGTCCACCAGCTGAGCCCTGCCTGTGCGCCTTCTAGGCATAGCATTTCGAATAAGATCCGATCATCATACACGGGCACTCCCCATTCTTTATCGTGATATTCCATATATAAAGGTTCTTGTGAGACCCATGCACAGCGTTTTAACATTCGCGAAACCACCCTTTTCTTCTTGGATATTTTAATCATGAATTCTTTCTTCAGCCCGAGCATCATTGCACCTATTAATTCCATAATAACAAACATACGTTCTTATGTAAATGATTACTCCTATTCCATCAACTTGCGCCTGCTGATTAAACCAATGACTGCAAGGAAATGAATATCATAAGAGACCAAATTCAGGAGGAATGACAACAATCATGGACAAGGAACGATTGAACCTGCAAGACATGCCCCAATTCCCTGAGTCTTACTGGTGGGACTCAACTAGCCTTCCCTCATTCCCAAAACTTAGTGAAACTTCTCAAGCTGAGATTGTAGTGGTCGGAGGCGGAATTACAGGGATAACAGCTGCTTATTTGTTAGCCAAAGAAGGTCTTAACGTTGTATTAGTAGAAGCAGGCCGTCTGCTAAGCGGCACGACTGGAAATACGACAGCGAAAATAACCGCTCAGCATGATTTAATCTATGACGAGCTTATCCATACATTTGGTCAGGAAAAGGCACAGCTCTATTACAAGGCGAATCACGAAGCTATGCAATTTATAAAACATATCATCCACGAACATGAAATTGACTGTGATTTCAGTGAGCAGGATGCTTATATTTATACGAGCTCGGATACATACGCAAAGAAACTAGAAACAGAACTTGCCGCCTATGAGAAGCTTGGCATCCATGGTGAGCTAGTTGAGCAAATCGCGCTCCCGATTCCGATTAAATCAGCTCTTGTCATGCACAAGCAGGCCCAATTTCATCCGTTAAAATATGCAAGCAAGCTCGTTCAGTTGTTTGTGCAGTCAGGTGGGACAATCTACGAGCATACTACGGTGGAAACTGTTGAAACAGACGAGCAGCCTGTTATAGTCACGACAGATGGACACAAAATAACGTGCAAGCATGTCGTATCCTGCTCGCACTTCCCTGTCATCGACGGGATGGGCTTTTATTTTGCAAGAATGAATGCGCAGCGTTCCTATGTCATCGGTGTAAAAAGCGACAAACGGTATTTAGGGGGTATGTACATAAGTGCAGATGAGCCGAAGCGCTCCATACGTTCTACGTCGTTAAGTAATGGAGAGAATCTTATTCTCATTGGCGGGGAAAGCCATACAACGGGACAAGGCATTTGCACGATTAAGCATTATGAGGCCCTGCAAGCTTTTGCACATAGTACGTTCGGCATTCAGGAGTTTGCTTACCGCTGGTCTGCTCAAGATTTTGTGACGTTGGACAACTTGCCTTACATCGGGCATATTTCATCTTCAACCCCTAATGTTTATGTAGCAACCGGTTATCGGAAATGGGGAATGAGTACAGGAACAGCTGCCGCCCTGCTTCTGCGGGATATGATTATCGGAAAGGAAAATGCGTATCAAGAGCTGTATACGCCATCCAGGTTCCATGCCACGCCTGACGTGAAGAACTTCATTGTTCAGAACGCGGATGTTGCGAAGCACCTTATTGGAGGCAAGCTTCAAATTATTCGTAAAAAGCCTGAAAGCTTATCGAACGACGAAGGCTCCGTCGTATCCGTCAATGGCAAAAGAGCTGGTGCTTATCGTGATCAAAAAGGAAATTTGCACATCGTCGACACGACCTGTACTCATCTAGGGTGCGAAGTGGAGTGGAACGAAGGGGAGCGCAGCTGGGACTGCCCTTGTCACGGCTCAAGATTTTCTTATGATGGCGATGTATTAGAAGGTCCAGCCACACAGCCGTTAAAGAAAATTCAACAATCCTGAAGTGTGTACTTCAGGATTGTTTTGTTTTATATTTCATCGGGACTATTATCGTGAATTGCATCCTATATATCGTTACACATACCATTGCTTATTAGTGAGCTTCATCCACTCCAGACACTTGATGACTGCTGTTGTTCGTTTGCTTCACCGTCTTATTAACCAGATAAATGCCAACAATAATGAGCAAGCCGCCAACGATCAAGGAAGGATACAGAGGCTCCCCTAATAATAGCCAGCCCGTTAACACACCGAAGAATGGAGCCAAGAATAGAAAGGAGCTCGTTTTTCCTGGATCACCATTTTGCAATAAATAATACCACCCTGCAAATTGAACAATAGATGACATAATGCTTAACCACATTAATAAGAACAAGGATTCCCCGTTTAAAATAAAAAATGGCTCTTCAAAAATAAAGCTGCACACGAACAGAATAAGTCCTCCGAACAGCATCTGATAAGCAGATAACACCCATGTATCAAGAGACCCTCCCCACTTCTTAGCCAGTAGAGTCGCAAATGCCCAAAAGACAGCGGAAAGAATTCCATAGACGATACCCATTTTCAAATCAACCTTTGCCCCCATCGTAATGACGACCCCAACCAATCCCAGAACGACACCGATCCACTGATAAAGCTTGTAGCGCATGTTCACAAATATTGTCCCGAAAATAACGACAAATAACGGATTCGTAAACGTCAAAATAGACGTTTCACTAGCTGTAATCGTAAGCAAGCTTAAGAAAATACAACCCATTACGCCAGCCGTTTGAAGTGAGCCGATCACGAACATCTTCATCCAGTTGCTTGTGGTGGTTGGATGAGGACGTTTAAGAACATATACGATCATTCCCATGATGACGCCAGCAAGCAGAAACCTTAATGCCGCTAATAATAATGGCGAGGAATAGGGCAAGCCAATTTTGACGACAGCAAAAGAAGAACCCATTAAGAAGGTGGTTAGCAGCATGATGACTGTAAATTTAAATGTACTCATTGATAGATTATCTCCTTATTAACTATCCTCACTTCAAGCAGCCCATTACACAGTCACCAAATCCTTTAATATCAGGCAAATACTCATAACCAGCAGCCGACCCCCAACTATTAAACGCACGTACAACTACCGTGTCATAATCGGGAATAACAAGCAAAGCTACATTAGAGAAACCCAGTATCTGATAAGAGCCCTTTGGAACTAAGTCTCCAATCTCACTATGCTTCGCTGCATGATCCTTCACGAACCATAGAAACCCATTTTGCGGCAGATCTTTATCCTTAAGCGTTGGACTTTGAAGGGTAGTTGCCAGCTTAATGATTTCTTGAGGAACAATTTGGTTGCCACGTATATTTCCTTGCTTCAAATGCAAGTAACCCCATTGCGCCAGTTCACGTGCTGAAACGTACATATTCATTTTATCGCCATCCGTCGTGTCGAACGTTTTCCAATGCGGATTATTGGGATCTCTCATCACTTCGATAAAGTTGTCCTGTGGTGCTGCGTACCATCCAGTTTCTTTAAAGCCAAGAGGCTCGAATACTTCTTTCGATAAGATTTGTGCAACTGTAAGTCCCGTCTTCTCATATATAATCCTGCAAAGAAGTTCAATGCCTATTATCCGATATGACCAACTTTCGCCTGGTAGGAAATCACGACCAAGCCCATCGTCCTTCAACCCATGAGTATGCGTTACCAAGTGTCTAATCGTAGTCCCTTGAAAGACAGATGCATCTAGCTCTGGAATATAATCAGACACCGGATCATCTATAGACGAGATATATCCATGATGTACAGCGTAAGCAACTGCAAATCCAATATAACTTTTTCGGACAGAGGCAACATGAAATTGAGTATCCTTTTGTATCGCTCTAGCCCCTTCATTCAGTGAATGATGGCCCCAATACGTTTCCGCAACGACGTTGTCTTGGTGAATCACCATAACAGCTGCGCCAGAACAATGATTAGCACGATAGGTTTGGTGAACATGTTCAATTACCGGATCGAACTGATTAGAAATTTCACTAGTCAATGGCATCGGGATCAGCTCCTTATTTGGCAACATTTAAACTAACACCTCACCCATAATAGAACATACGTTTTTGTTTGTAAATATTAAAGTTATCGTAATAACCGAGAATCAATATGTTACTTATGGTATATTGTTTTCACTGTATATTTTTCCAATTCGATTCACGATAGATAGAGAGAAAAGCAATTTTAAGCGTAACTTGAAGGGGTGATACTCGATGGCACAAGGACAGCTGATTACGAAAGAAAGAATAAAGTTGGACCTAGAAAAGTTAGGTGTTGCCGAAGGCATGACGGTGATCGCCCATTCTTCCTTGAAATCGATAGGACGAGTCGTAGGCGGAGCTGTATCCGTCATACTTGCTTTAGAAGAAGTGATTGGGGAGTCAGGTAGCCTTGTTATGCCTACCCAAACTGAGCAACTTTGTGACCCTACCGTGTATGGTAGCGACTATTCTGAAGAAGAAGTACGAATCATTCGAGACGGCATGCCTATTTTCCATCCGGATTTGACGCCGACTTCATATATGGGATTTATACCAGAAATCTTTCGCAAGCAAAACGGAGTATATCGAAGCGCTCATCCACACGTGTCCTTTGCTGCTTGGGGCAAGCACGCAGCCTACATTACCGACAATCACAAGCTAAATTATGCGTTAAGTGAACAGTCGCCATTAGGGAAAATCTATGAGCTGGACGGTTATATTTTATTGCTCGGCGCTCCAACCGACTCCAATTCTTCGCTGCACTTAGCAGAATACAAGCAGCAGAACACCTTTAGGAAAGAAATAATATGGGACGTGAAAGTAGCGATAGATGGAGAAGAAAAGTGGACGACTTATCAAGATATTAATAATGATTCTGATGATTTCAGCAACCTATTTGACAGCTTTAAAAAGGATACAAATTACATCGTAGAAGGAAAAGTTGGAGCAGCGACCAGCTATTTGATACCGATGAGAGCCATGGTAGATTACGCGCTGAACTGGATGAATACCAATCGAGCTTAAATGGGCGTAAATTGCGGGCTGATATGCCAGCTTGCATGAATCCCAATATACAAGAGCATAAGCTTCGCTGCTTGCAACAAAGCTTATGCTTATTGGCTTCAATACAGATGAAGAACAGTCAAATATAAAAAGGACTACCACTTGGCAGACCTTTATTTTGTAGCGGTTTCAGCTTCAATTAAGAAGCTAACATTTTGAAATATTGAAATACTTTATTTAATTTCTTCTCATGATTTCCTTTCGGACTCTCCATATTGCCAAATTCAAAAAACTTCACTTTTCTGATGCCGACATATTGTAACAAAGCCTTTCTCATCAGCATTTTATGGGCATTCCCCAGCCAAAATAACGGATAAAAAGTAGGCCCTTTCATCGCAGAAATGCAGACAGCTGATTTCCCTTTCAGCAGCCCTTCAGGAAGCATGCCTCCTGTGTCTCGATATGCAAAATTAGAAGCAAACATTTGGTCGATATAACCTAATAGCATCGCAGGTGGACGTCCCCACCAGATTGGGTAAATAAATATAAGCTTATCTGCCCAAAGGATTTGTTCACGATATTTGGCCAGCTTAGGATCTGCATGCATATCCCTTCTGCGCTTCGTCTCATTGAATACCAGTATGGGATCAAAGCCTTCTTCATACAGATCAAGCACCTGCATATTGGGCGCATGCGCGTTCTCACTTATTCCTTGGATAACTTTTTGCAAAAATGCATAACTAAGACTCCTATGATTCGGGTGGGTATATACAACCAATATGTTCATTGCCTTGCCCTCCATTACTTGTCATATGATAAGTAAAAGGTAGCACGATCATGAGTTAGTTGTCAATTGATAATTGTATTGTGATAATCATTTTGTTATCGTACAGTTGAGGTGATCTATATGGACAAAGAAGCTTTGTTTCAACAATTTGTGAACTTCACGACTTCCGTACATGAAGTAACATTTGAATTAACGAAAGATGTTAAGCCTGAGGACATTACACCTCTTCAATATAGTATTTTGGAGTACATCGCGGTCAGCCAGCCAGTTACGTTAAGCCAGATCAGTGAATGCAAGCATATTTCTATGCCCAATACGAGCCGTGAACTCAAGAAATTAACCGACAAGCAATTATGCGAGAAATTTGAGGTGCCAGATGATAGGCGCAAACAATTGATTCGACTTTCCGAATCTGGACAAACCATGATGAATACAGCTTTCGAGCAAATTGGAGCTCGGTTTCTCGAGCGAATAAAGGATGTCTCTTCTGAAGAGCTGCAGGATATTCAGCACGCATTAAATATACTCCAATCCAAAGTATTTAATGGCAGCAAGTAAATTTCCACCCTTTAGAATTACGTACTCGTTTATTCGCATCAAATGAAAAAGAAGGAGCTGCAATCGCTCCTTCTTTCCCTATTTTAACCTGTATAACTAACCTTACCCGTTTCCACTAATTCCTTCAGTCCCATAAACATCAAGTTCCAGCCGTGCTCAGTGCCATCATATGCTTCAGCTTTCGCTTTTTCAATATCTGCTTCCGTCCAGCTCGGTTCATGTGGCACGTTGATGTTGTGCGTGAAGATCATCTCGCAGCCTTGCGACGTTTCTGTCAACTCCACTGCAATCGTATCTTCCCATTCACTAAACTGCGGCATTTTAAAGGTAAAGACCAGTTTATGAGGAACGTCCAGTTCAACGTATTTCCCAATCGCACGATAATCGACTCCGCCTCGATGGTCAACAATCTCCCAATCCCCTCCCACAATAGGATTGTTGCGTATTATCTTATTGGTTCTTTCCAATGTAAAGAGCCATTTTTTCATCATCTCAGGGTTCAACCATGCATGATATACCTTTTCAGCAGGCACCTCAAAATGTCTCGCCATTGTTAACACCGTTGTAGAATAGTTGTTCATACTCAACCTCCTCTATGTCAGTTACAAATATCGGCTTTCACCCATCAGTCTCTTTGTAGAGCTTGTCCATTTGCAATTCAATTATAACTCACCTCGATAGCACCATCCAAAAATCAACCGACCACGATGAAGTCTCTGTATGACTCTAAGCAGTATCCTTCCATTTCATCAGCAGCATCACAGAAGGATGGCGTATATAAAAAGGACTACCGTGTGGCAGCCCTTCAAGTAATATAACTGTTATTATTTTGTAAGCTTATAATAGCAATGAGGTTGATCCTCGATCTCCACATCACCACAATATTGAAATCCACACTTTTGTATCACTTTATTGGACGGATCATTACGTAAATGAGCGAGAGCGATAAGCTGTTCAACGTTTGTATTTTCGAATAAATACATAATCAGACCTCTCGCCGCCTGCGTGGTGTATCCCTTATTCTGATAGGGTTCGGAAATGCCATAAAAAATTTCACGACTAGGTGGAGACAACTCATCCTTAATTCCTGTACCGCAAATACCGATAAATTCACCTGTTTCTTTCAATATAATGCCTAGTCGCAACCGATATTGTTCAGGATCTCCGTTTCTCGATACGGCATCAAGGAACCGCTCATTTTCTGGCATTTCATAATTCACAAACCACTCTTCCCGCTGTTCCCTGGGGGCATTCCATCCAATCAAATATTTATGAAAATGAGGCTGCCAAGTAAGGTTGTGCAGCGCATCTACATCATCAGCTTGATACTCCCGTAAAATGATATCTTTGGACTCTATCGTAAAGACGCTATTGCTTCTATTTTGTGAATGACTCATTATATATCCTCCTAATGAATAGAAGGCATACAAAGCAGCTAATTTTATGAATGATCATCACAGGAACATGCAGCAATCCACAAGGATTCACCGCATAAAGTGATGGATAACACTATGCTTTGTATCCTTGTAATCGTTAAATAATTGAATATTCGATTTAACACATTACAAAGTTGTTGGCATAATGAATCCTCCCCGTTATCAAATACTAGTAAATTGTAGCAAAATGTTTAATTAGGTTCAATAAATATACTTCTCACTAGTCTTCAACCTTAAACCACGCCGTTTAAACGGAAGTAAAGTTTCATTATTGAAAGCCTTGTCCATACCATCATAAAAAAGAGCAATGCTTGACGTTCATGCATTACTCTTACCTTAATCCTATTAAATTGAGCTTGATGCTTGCTGTAGCCATAATGTTAACTGTTTGGAATCATAGGCATTGCCTTTGCGAAGCTTCAGCGTTTTTCTTTCAGCTGGACCATCAAACATGTCTTCTGGAAGCTCCAAGCCAACAGCATTAAAAATAGTAAAGCTAACCGCGTCTTTGGATGTGGAAATAACCGCGGCGTATTTACCATTTTTCAAAAAATGTGGTTTCTTATACTGAATCCGTTCCGTTACTTCCGGTATAGCCTGATGCACAACTTCACGCAAGTTCGTGGAGAGCTCCACCTGCCATGGTTCTTGAATTGCAGCGATAAAATCGGTCACTTCCTGATTCATTTCCCTCTCTCCTTCACTCAAGTATAAAGTCTTTATACAGGTACACCATTTGTTCGACGAAAATAAATCAATTCCTTCTATTCATTTGCTGTACCTATAGATGACAAAAGCCCCCACTTTATAAAAAGTGAGGGCTACTCTAACAGCAGTAAGCTATCCTAGATAGGCTGCCATTTATTATTTTAGGCGAAAATATTAGTTGCGAATGAGATAATCGAATGCACCTAGAGCTGCCGTCGCACCGGATCCCATCGAGATGATGATTTGCTTGTACGCGCTGTTTGTGCAGTCACCAGCAGCAAATACACCTGGAATACTTGTAGCACCGTGGCTATCAACGATGATTTCACCCATACGATTGCGTTCAACCGTATCAGCTAACCAGTCTGTGTTTGGTACAAGACCGATTTGCACGAATACACCTTGTAGTGCGATTTGTTTCTCTTCGCCTGTCTCACGATCGATATACGTAAGGCTTTCAAGCTTATCCGTTCCCGTCAATTCTTTCGTTTGAACATTCTTGAGAACCGTAACGTTTGGCAAGCTGTAAAGACGATCTTGCAATACAGAATCAGCTTTAAGTTCAGAAGCAAACTCAAGCACTGTTACATGGTTTACGATACCTGCAAGATCGATTGCTGCCTCGACACCAGAGTTACCGCCGCCGACAACTGCAACATCTTTACCTGTGAACAATGGACCATCACAATGCGGGCAGTAAGCTACGCCTTTGTTTTTGAATTCCACTTCACCTGGAACGCCCATATTTCTCCAACGTGCACCTGTAGAAATGATAACCGTCTTACTCTTCAGAACCGCACCATTTTCAAGCTCAATCTCGATAAACTCGTTTTTATCTAGACGCTTCGCACGTTGTGTTTTCATCACATCGATGCCATACTCTTTTACTTGCTCTTCGATGCTAGCAACGAGCCTAGGACCTTCTGTGTACTTCACGCTAATGAAGTTCTCGATGCCCATTGTATCATTAACTTGGCCACCGAAGCGCTCTGCAACGATACCTGTACGAATCCCTTTACGAGCTGCGTAAATCGCTGCGCTTGCGCCGGATGGACCGCCACCAACAACAAGCACATCATAAGGAGCTTTATTATCCAATTCAGATGCATCTGGACCAGAACCCAATTTAGCAAGAATATCTTCAATTGTTGTACGACCGCTTTCGAAGAACTCACCGTTGAGGTATACGCTTGGCACAGCCATTACGTTTTTGCTTTCTACCTCATCTTTGAATACAGCACCATCAATCATCGTATGCGAAATACCAGGATTGAAAATACTCATCAAGTTCAACGCTTGCACCACATCAGGACAGTTATGGCAGCTCAAGCTGATATAGGACTCAAATGTGTATTCGCCTTTAATGCTCTTAATTTGATCGATTACACTTTGATCCACTTTAGGAGCTCTGCCGCTTACTTGAAGCAATGCAAGTACAAGGGAAGTGAATTCATGTCCAAGCGGTGTACCTGCGAACACAACACCTGTGTCTTCGCCAACACGGTTTACGCTGAAGCTTGGTGTTCTATCCAAATCTGCCTTTTCTACCGAAATCATAGCAGACATGCTAGCAAGCTCATCTACAAGAGACATCATCTCTGTAGATGCAGCATCGTCACCAGCGCTCACTTTAATTACGATGTTGCCTTCCAATAGTTGAAGATATTGCTCTAATTGTTGTTTGATATCCTGATCCAATGCCATTTGATAATCCTCCTTAAAATGTTCGATAATGACGCTGCTTCGCATGGTCTAGTCATGGTGCTGAACAAACGCTTCTATATCAATGCCGACAACTTCGGCGACTTTATTACAGGTTGTTTAGATTTTTCCTACAAGATCAAGGTTTGGCTTCAATGTTTCGCCGCCTTCTTGCCATTTTGCTGGGCAAACTTCACCTGGATTGTTGCGAACATATTGTGCTGCTTTGATCTTGCTAATTAGCGCACTTGCATCACGGCCGATGCCGCCAGCTGTAATTTCAACCGTTTGGATAACTCCGTCTGGGTCGATGATGAACGTACCGCGATCAGCAAGACCTTCGGACTCTACCAATACATCGAAGTTACGGGAGATAACATGAGATGGATCGCCGATCATGATGTACTCTACTTTACCGATTGCAGGCGAGCTTGCATGCCATGCTTTATGCGTGAAATGAGTATCTGTAGATACGGAATATACTTCAACGCCAAGTTGTTTCAACTCTGCGTATTGATTTTGCAAATCTTCAAGCTCTGTTGGGCAAACGAATGTGAAGTCTGCTGGATAGAAGCAAACGACGCTCCATTGACCTTTGAAGTTTTGTTCTGTTACATCTAGGAATTTCCCGTTTTGAAATGCAGTTGCTTGGAATGGTTGTACCTCTGTACCGATAAGTGACATATATAAAATCTCCTTTATTAGATGTTTTCTAAGTTGATAGAAAAAGCTGATTCAGAACGTTAGAGCAGTGTGTGCTGTTCATTCCGCATCGCTCTTTATAATGATTATTATTTACTACGAACTACAAACTGTCAAGCTTTTTTATAATCATTCTAAAATGAGAACCTTTTTCAGTGGCGAAATGATGTCGGACAGACATTTGGGATTATATGAACGAACACGCCACATCGACGGATCAATTTAGAATAGCTTAATCTACCCTTCCTCATAGTGACGTATGTAATTTTCAAAAGAATTAAGAAAAAGACTTCCCCCTTAGTGAGAGCAAGTCATTTTTTATATTCGATACTTTTGCATTGCATTGTCTTACATATGAGCCTGCCGTACATTAATCAGAAAAAGCTCTTGCTCTAAGGTTCTCTGGCCCTACACGGAAAGCAGTTCCAGCCGCCCCTCCAATTTGGCTTACAAACGCTTGATAGATCAAAAATCCAGGATTAGGCGGCAAAAAATCCACACCTTCTAATTGAAAGGGACACATAGTACAATCAATGGCGCGGTTCTACAAGCAAGCGATATTATTAATCATCATGAGGCGATGTGGAATAATCGGTTCTTAACGGTTATAGATGGGGAGATTACATTGTAATTATCGATGACACCTACAGTGCCTATGTTCGATATTTGATACTTATCGTCCGATTTACTAAAATAGAATATAGGCTTTAACTATTGGAGGTATTTAATTATGTATCGTAAATCAGAAGATTTTATTGAAGATTGGATTGCTTCTTCTGCTGGAACTCTTTCCGTCATGAAGGCAATTACAGATGATAAAATGGATTATTCCATTGTAGAAGGACATAATTCCTTAGGATGGCTTGCTTGGCATTTGGTCGGTGCTGGTGGATTTTTCGGGCAACTTGCAGGCTTGCAAATTCCTGCTGCAGGTCCAGATACATCGATGCCAAGTTCAATGACAACTATCGTAGAAAAATACGAGGAAGTCATTGAAGCATACAAAAACGAAGCGTTAACATTAACGGATGAACAACTAACCGAAGAAGTAAGTGGATTTATGGGTCCAATTGCAAGAGGTAAGTTGCTGCGAACGCTAATCGATCACCAAACCCATCATCGTGGGCAAATGACAGTACTGCTCCGTCAAGCAGGCTTACCTGTACCAGGTGTTATGGGACCAACAAAAGAAATGCAATAAAGTAAAACGGCTTACATCGTCCATAAGGAAGGTGTAGGCCGTTTAATTGTTTTCCATGCATTTTTTATCGTTTAATCTTTAATTCTTGCTTCTTTCGTTAATCGCCGTATGAGGATACTCACAACAACAATCAGTATCAAACTAATAAACGTAGCAATCCATGTTGAAACTTCATAAATATTCATCAATTTATAAAGTGGAATCGGTACATTTTCTCCCCATATCCCACTCTGAATGAAGACAATCAATAGTGAACTTGCGATAGATACGAATCCAAACCAAACATTCAAATGATAAAACCCAGCAGCTATAAACCACCCGACTAAATAAAACAAGCAGACATCTAATACCATTTTAAAATAAAATGCAATTGGTACACTTATGCTTCTTTCTATTCCAATTATATTCATAATCAAAGATTCGAGTCCGAATAATAAAGCTACGATTGCAGTAAAACTCAGTGACAGGTAAAAGATTGATTGTAATGTACCCTTATAGTAATCCAGCCTTGTTACTCCATTAGATACAAAGTATTTAATAAACCCTCCCATTGAGAGCAAACCACAGATTAAGAAAAAGCCTTTGGAAGAGGTTAATGCACTATTTAAAATAGACCAGCTCGCTTCCCCATTTATCAGTGCAGACTGCGACAAATTCAACTCTATACCTGTATAACTTGTTGCTCCACTTGCTAAATGCAAAACTACAAGAATACCTATATACCATAGCATCCATGACCCTATCGTTTGATACATCCCTAATCCAACAACAGTCGATTTATTTTTCCTCATTGTTTATCCTCCTTCGTCAAATGAATAAACAACTCTTGAAGTGTTATCGGCCCTAATGTCAGCTGCATAGCTTTAGCTTCTTCTCGTTCCTTTTCAGACAACTGACCGTAAATCATAACTAGCTTCGTACCTCCAAGCACCTGTTCCTTCAAAATATGTTTACCATGTACAAAATGATCGACTGCTTCTACTGCCCCCGTTACAGACACTCCACTTTCACGCAAAGTCTCCGCTTCTTCATGCAAAATCATTTCTCCCTGATCGATGATAAGCACTTCTTCAAACATAGACTCCATCTCAGAAATTAAATGAGTAGAAAGAATGATCGTTCTCGGATGCTCCATAAAATCATTCAGTACTTCCTCATAAAAAATTTCTCTTGCCGGAGCATCCATACCTAAATAGGCTTCATCGAAAATCGTAATCGGACAGCGACTAGCTAAACCGATAATGGCATGAAATGCTGACTGCATGCCTCGTGAGAGCTTTGATATCTCCGTATCCGTTGGAATTTTAAAACGTTTAATGAGACGTTCCGCATAGTCCAAATCAAAGTTTGGGCGGAAAATGGATAGATCCTTTATATATTTATTTACACGACCAGATTCATCATCCAGCTTTACATCTCTTATAAAAACAATTTGCTCCATCACCTTTGCATTTTCAAAAACAGGCTCACCATCAACTGTAATACTACCATTCGTCTGCTTTACAAAGGCTGCTAAAATAGACAGCAAAGATGTTTTTCCTGCACCATTCCGTCCAAGTAAACCATAAATTTTTTCACCTTCTAATTCGAAGGATACATTTTTTAATACTGCTTTATTTTGATATTGAAGTGACACCTTGTCAGCTTTAATTCGTAGCATTAATTATCCCTCCCCTTCTTAGAATCGATCATGTTTTTTATTTCCTCTACTGAAATACCGAGCTTTTCTGCCTCGTGCATCATGCTCCATACATATTGTTCTTGAAATGCTTGTTTCCGTTGTTCTCTAAGCATCTGATACGCTCCCGCTGCGACAAACATACCGACACCTCTTTTCTTATATAAGATCCCTGCATCCACAAGCTGATTAAATCCCTTTAACACAGTTGCTGGATTGATCTTGTAGTAAGCAACAAGTTGATTGGTGGATGGAGCCTGCTCCTCTTCTTTCAAGTTCCCGTTCACAATATCATCCTCAATCATTTCCCTAATCTGCTGAAAGATCGGTTTATTCTCATCTAATGACGAACGCATAGTCAGCCTCCTTTCGTTCCTCATTTGACCGTTAGTATTATGGTTAGTTAGTTATGTAGTTAACCATATATCTAATTACAAGTAATGTCAAGCGTGTTAGGATTAATTTTGAATGCCTATTCCAACTTGAACATAGCTAGTTTGATCGGTATGATCAGATCGCAATTACTGAATTTCTTTTAAAATCGTTGAAATCGAGAGGATGGATGTGCAATGACGGTGATCAACATGAACAACAAACCACGATTGGATACGTTAAGCTTTAGGGTACCCGGGGAGTTCGAATTGCAAGACAGTGTTATGCTCTGCTGGTCTGATGTTGAAACCCCTTGCGAAGGATACAACGTAGACGCAGTAAGTGTAGAAATCGTGAAACATATGCTCGACCATGTTGATTTAATCATCGTGAACACATCAAATGAGCAAGTCACGCAGCGCGCGAAAGAGAAATTAGCACAGCTGCATATTGATACTAGCCGCATTCAATTTTCGAACATCGAGAATTTTGTTGTATTCCCGCGCGATTTTGGAGCCGAGATCATGGTCGATGATACTGGATGTCGCAAACTCGTCGATTTTGATTTTGATATGTATGGGATGCTGAACAAAGATATCCGACTTGTCAGATTAATGGAAGCTTTCGATCGCGAGCATGCTAAATTGCTTGGCATTGAAGATACGGTGTTCACCCGTTTGTTTGGTGAGGGTGGTGATCGCGAGTTCAATGGACAAGGTGTCATGATGACCATTGAAGCCACCGAGGTGAATGATCGGAATCATGGCATGACTCGCGAAGAGGTGGAGGCTGAATTCAAACGTATTTTCAACTTAAAACAAGTCATCTGGCTGCCTCGCCCGACTTTTGATGACGAGCATATTATGAGCGGTCCTGTACCAGGACCCGATGAAGCTACACTTGCCTACCGCTCGGCTTCAGCCAACGGTCATATCGATGAAATGTGCCGTTTTGTTGATGAACGAACGATTGTGCTAGCCGAAGTGACTGCAGAGGAAGCTTCCGAACATAAGCTTGCCGCCATCAACAAAGAGAGGCTGGATCAAGCGTACCATGTCCTGAAAAATTGCCTTGATGCAAATGGTGAACCTTTCCGTATCGTTCGCATCCCCGTACCCGATCCAATATATGTGCAGGCAAAGAAAGAAGAGCCGTTATACCAAACCTGGCACTCATTTAAAGAGATTCTTGGTTTAACTCAAATGTTCGACGGCTCCCCATTTCCGACCGGAGATATGACGATGCTGCCTGCATTAAGCTATTGTAATTTTTTAATTTTGAATGACATCGTCATCGGGCAAAAATATTGGAAAGAAGGACTTCCGCAGCGTATGAAAGAAAAGGACGAGGAAGCAGAGCGCGTGCTCAAAAGCGTCTTTCCGGATAGAGAGGTCGTGCTGCTCGATACGTTAGCACTCAATTTATTGGGCGGTGGTGTCCACTGTCATACTCGTAATGTACCTGCTGCGTGTAACGATTAGGGTTCAACGTTAAACTTCAGTTATAGCGAGAATTTTAAATAAATAAATAAATAAATAAATAAATGAATGAATGAATGTACAAGGTAAAGAGAGAAGGACGCAGCCTACGCGAAAGCGCAGGAGCGTCCTTTTTAGTACCAGGTCAAAATCAAGTTAAAAACTCGAGAATCCGATTCCAATAACGATATCGTTAGTACTATACAGAGTCAGGACCGCTCATCACGATTATGTTCCCGATATGTTTTGAACAACGACAATTGGCTTTCTTTCAACCTTTTCATCATAGATTTAAGACATTAATTCAACCTTCATTCACATAATAAAAAACAACCATAAAACAAACATTATTTTATTTTGTTTGTTTTATAATAAACAATAAATGTTTTTGTTTGTTATTTTTATTGACTGAAAATGAGTTCAAAGCTAAACTAATGCAGTAAACAAAGACGACGAAGTAATTAGTGATCGTCTTTGTCACGCTTTTTACAATAAGAAAGGATATGGGGTGTAAAAATGTTTTCCAATCGATATGTTCGAACGATCCTCCTCTCCCGGGTCCTGCTCCAGCTGGGAATTTGGATTCGCAATTTCGCAGTACTTCTGTATGTAACGGAATTAACAAATAATGATCCGGTTTATGTATCGCTTATTTCCGTTGCGGAATTTGCTCCGATCTTTCTATTCGGTCTTATAGGCGGTACCTTTGCTGACCGATGGAAGCCAAAACAAACGATGGTATTAAGCGACCTTCTGTCCACCTTATCTATTGTGGCTGTTCTATTCGCTGTCATAAACGAGGGATGGATGGCTCTTCTCATCGGGACTTTCATTTCTGCGAGCCTGTCACAATTTTCTCAGCCTTCGGCCATGAAACTATTCAAACGGCATGTACCAGCTGAACAGTTGCAGAGTATCATGGCCATGTTCCAAACACTTGTCGCTGTATTTACGTTGTTGGGTCCAGTCATTGGCACATTTATATTCATGCAGTTCGACATTAACGTTTCTCTAATCCTGACGGCATTTCTGTTTCTGGGATCATCGCTTGTCTTATCAACGCTGCCACGTGACCTGGAGGAATCAAACTCTGGGAATGCTGGAGGCTTTATAAGAGAATTAATCGATGGGTTGCGTTATATCTCTTCCAATCCATCCTTGCGCACGCTTTGCTTAACATTCTCTGCTGTCGGATTAGCATCAGGACTGACCCAACCGCTTCAAATCTTCCTTGTCATCGAACAACTGGGATTAGATAAACAAGCTCTGCAGTGGTTTGTCATGGCTAATGGAGCAGCTATGCTGATAGGCGGAATTGCTATCATGGGGATTGCCAAAAAGGTGAGGCCGCAGTTATTGCTCATGGTAGGCTTACTTGTCGCTGCCTTCTGTACGATGGGGATAGGAGCCTCTTCTGTAATTTGGATAACAACGGTTCTTCTCGTCATTAGCGGATTGTTTTACCCATGCATTCACGGAGGCATTCAGACGCTGATTGTGCGTAATACGGAAGGAGCCTTTATAGGCCGAGTATCCGGCATTATTACGCCTGTTTTTATGGGGATGATGGTCATTGGCATGTTCTTCTCCGGTTATTTGAAAGAAACTATTTCTTTACTAGCCGTATATGCAACAAGCGGTATTTTAATCATTGTCGGTGCACTTATGCTGTTCCCTCTTATTGTTGATAAAAGTAAAGCTGTCGAACGAACAAGAGACGTTTAGAATTACGATGGATAGAAAAAGTAACGGTAGAAAAGCATCATAAACTGTTCATTTACAACGATCAGCTTCTTACACAAAGGATACTAAGCCCTGCTAATCGCTTCTATCGCAACATAGAATTGGGCTAAGCCTATACTTTGCTCAGGTCAGATACAAAAAAACAAGCGGCCACAATCGCAGGGAAAACTGTGCTATTACCGCCAAAGCAGAATGCAATCACCCCGACATAGAAAAGCGAAAAAACTCCATCCCACCAAGGGACGGAGTGTTTCTCCTTGTAACAGCTACACGCGAGCAGCCACATTTGCTTTATCCAGCTCAAATACTTTACAATCACCAACTTGCTGCTCCGTATGAGAGACGAGCTGATTCCGACCGAACAGCTGTTCAAGCTCTTGTCTGCTATGCCACATCCATCCGGCTGTTGTAGCGAGATAAGACACATAAGTATCGTTGTACAAAAATACAACTCTCTTCGCAATGCGATATAATTCCTTCAGCATCAGACTGATTAACGGATCGTTAAACATTCTGAAATAATCAGTTACGATGATGACATCAAAGTGCTTGGATGAATAATGCGTGTCTACCCCTAGTAAATAGACGATCTCTTTGTCAGGCCACGTCTGTTGATAGCGGTAGATCAGATGTTTATTTTGTAAAAATACATGGGAGACCTGCAAGGAAGAGAGCACCGCATGGCTGTCTGCGCCAAGTACTGCCGTGCGTTCGGCCCCTTGTAAATAGTCTGTATTCAGCAGCTCAATAAGCTGACCACTATACGCAGGCACGTAATAATGGATTAACAGCCTATTAAACTTGGCGATAATCTGATCGTAGTGCATGTCCGCCGAATACGGATACAGCTCCGTATCGAAAGTTCGCTGCTTGAGATGCATCTTCTTACGATTGAGGAAGCTGGATTTGATCTTCAGATCAATCTTATCATCAGATGGATGCGGTAAATGCAGTGCGCTAATATCAGCCGTAGCATACATAACTGCGCCATGCTTGTGCAGCATATACGCAAAGTCCGTATCTTCCGCCCCCCATCCTTTGAGCATCTCATCGAATCCCCCTGATCGAAGCACGACGTCACGCGAAGCACTAACCGCTCCGCCCCAGCCCATCGTCCAAGGCACATCCATTCGGTTAAGATCATGTTCGACCAGTTCAAAATGAGAGGTTCGCATATCTTCCCAGCCAGGATGATACTTGAGCTGTTCACACATGTCCGCAAGATTATTGGGATCAATGCCTTCGATCACAGACATATCCTCCTGCTCCGGATCTGTTAGTGCGCCCATAATATAATGATACAGAGCCATATTAGTGCTGGCGCCTATCCGATTGATAACACGTTCTAAAAAGAAGTCAGGTATCACTATCCCGCAGTCAAGGAAGACCAATATGTTCCCCTTGCTCTCCTTAATCCCGATATTGCGAGTACGAGAACGGCCAGAATGTTTATCACGAGCGATATGCAAATACTTGAGATTTGCAATGCGTCCTGCAAAGGAATCGACAATCTCTTGAATCGGCTGAGTTGAACCATCATCAACGACGATCACCTCTACAAGGGCGTCGGACACAGTCTGATGCGCGATAAAATACAAGCTGCGCTCCAACTGCTCCATCTTATTGTATACAGGAATAATGATCGATACGTCCACCGTGCACCTCCTTTTGGTTACGAGTTATTTTTCTGGAGCTCTTCAATCAATTGCGTGATTGCTATTTGTTCTCCAGCCTGTATGCCTTGCAACGAGTCATTAATGGATTGAAGTATCTTTCTATCATCACACATATGACCTTTGATTACTTTGTTACGCTGCGCATACGCACGTTTCTCCAACCACTCGAACTCGGCCAATATAGGTGTGTCTGCACTCAAATGGCCTAACTGCTGCAAATATTTAATTCTCGCGATCATCATCATCTTATGTTCCCACAAAATATGAAACGGCCGCACATCGAAGTATTTAATCCCGTCAATCATTTTAGTCGTGAATTCTTGCAGTAGAGGGTAAATATCCATACCGAAAATTCCTTCTACCGGATGCTGCTGAATCTTAAGTCGCTCCGTGGAATTTTTCCCCTCCAAGTAGTCTTGCAGCGTATCAATAATAAGCTGCAAGTCAAATTCAAATCTCGCCAAACCTGCTCCGAATTTACTTGCCTCATAATCGGCAGGCTCCAATCTTTTGAAGGAATTGATCAGCGAGTGAACACCAGAATCCACGGAGTACGCTTGTTCAAATTGTTCAAAGCTAACTTCCTGCATAGAGAACTGGCGATTTTTATCAAAGATCGCTACATGATAGATTTGCCGCTCCAAGTCATAGCCATAGATGAAAATATCATGGATAAAGTGATACTGCTGATAGGAGCTAGTATTGCCAATGTAGTACTCATCCACATACGTAACGACATACGATTCACGCTCTAATTGTGTAATCAAGTACTTATGAATATCTACTCCCAGCTGCTTCAGTATCTTCTTGTCGCTATGCTTGTACTCCAACCACGGCAGATTTCGATAAGCAATCATTAAGTCTGGATAGAAGTCCAACCGATATTCCCCAAGGTCGTTCAAGTAATGCTTCGAAAAAAACAATTGAATATAGCTGCTATGAATCCAAGGCTGTGCATACTCATAAGGTTGCAATACGCCTAATACATAGGCATGCCCCAAAAATCCATATACTTTAGGTTTCTCAAATGGCAGTATTACAACCTTCTTGGTCTTCTCAACAAGCGCTGATTCTACTTCTAACATGTCTATCATGCAGTTGCCTCCATTTATCTAGGTAGGAGCTCTGTCTATTAAAAAGATTGAGGATCAGCGAACATCCTTGTGCAGCGATTGCACATCATGAGATTGGTCGTTTTGAGATAATCACGGAATTGGGTCGCACGCTCCCCTTCCCACATTTCGGCAAAGCTATTCTCGTAAATGTTGCCATACTTATAGTCCGGCAAATCCACACATGGGTATACATCACCGGTACGGCGTATAATCAGTTCATGCCACGGTGCCACACATTTCGTACGTCCGAACACATTATCAATATCTGAATAATAGTCATGAATATCGACGTAATGAGAGGAATCGATACCTTCTGAAGCCCACAACTCTTCTAGCTCCTTTTTCAATAACAACGTATCCATCGGTATCGACTCTTCTACAAATCCTTGCCATGCAGGCGACACATCGCAATCCAAATCGTGCTTCATCTGCGTCGCATAGGCACGACCTCGTTCTGGTGTTGTGAACAATAGCGGTGCCAAGTTAACAGATAAATCACGACGTGTCCCAAATGGGTTACGCGGATCATGCAGTTCTATTTTGGCATCACTGAATCGCTCGCGCAGCGCACTCATAAATTGCTTGATGCTAAGATAATTCGTTGGAGAAAGAACCATCGTAATATGGATATATGGGAACCTCTTCTTGCGTCTACGTTTCTCCGCAATAAGTGCTTCAATGTTCTCACATATCTTTTGATAACTTCCTTTACCTCGAATCGCATCATGGAACTCTTCGGGTCCATCGATGGAAATGTTCATTCCCACGATATTCTCCATTATGAACTCAATACGATTTTTAATTAATGATCCGTTCGTTAACAAGAAAATATTCGCTTTGCGCTTCCGAAGATGCTCCACTAGTTCTGTAAAATGCTTGTACAACATAGGTTCGCCGCCCGTAATAAGAACTCCAAGATTTTTGTTCACAGCAGTGACTTCATCTAGAAACTTCTTCAATACCTCAATATCCAACTGCTCGCGAATCGCACGTTGCGGCTCTTTAAGCGCCCATCCTGTATCCCCCCAAATGTGGCAGAAGTTGCAACGATAATTGCATAGCTCTGATGGATATAGCGTAAGCTGCTTAATTTCTGGTTTTAAGTTTTGAACATGCTCGACTAGAGCTGTACCACCGAGTTCCCCTGCTTTTGTTAACATGATAATCCCCCCCCTTTTCTTATTCCTGACCCTGATTCAAGCTGATATAATTCATGATTTGGTTAATCGTGCTGAAGTTACGGAAGTCGAGATCCTCGTCGTTCCATGCCACCCCGAATTCCATCTCTGTCGCGATTACCAGCTTAATAAAAGTCATCGAGTTAATGCCGAGGGAAGATAGATCATCATCTGGATCAATGTTTTCAAGCATTTGTGGGTCATCCACGTTATCCTTCAAAATTTCGATTACTTTCGCTTTTAATTCGTCCATCGTTTCAATTGTCATTATAATTCCTCCTATTAGTTAGGTGATAATGTGCATTCAAGTTGGTCCATGAATGTCGACAGAAATTGCTGTTCAGCTTCCCATAATCGTTCCAATCTGGCATGCATGGCCTCGATCCTATCGACTTGATAAGTTGGTACGTACAAAAAGCGTACGCTCCCTTTCCGAATCGTTTCCCACTGCTCCACACATGCGTGATGAGCTGCAACAACAGCGGCATCAGCTCCGTAAAGAGCCGTTAGTCGGTAACCTTCTACTTGCTTGGCGTTCAATATTTGATTCAATGTCTCAACGATCACTTCAATCTGCTGCTTGTAAAGGTCTTCTGAAGAACTGATTGCTTTGATCCACCCTACAAATTGATGCAGCACCGCCATACTTTCGTTCAGAAGACGACGGTTCTGAAGCTGGTTGTTGGCAAACAGCTGTTGAAGCTCTGCTAACTTGGGCTTCCATTGACTGGCACTGTGATTGTATTCCGTGATGTAATAAGCAACTCGCTGCTCCCTTTGTTGAAAGTGATCTTGGAATCCTTGGCACGCGCGCACGAGATCCTCATAGTCGATCAAGCATGGCTTGTACGTAAGGTTTTCACGTCGATCATGTTCGAAAATATGGAATTTCTTACTATGTTCATTACAGCCGTAAATAAGAAGCGTATGATCCACATGCTGCTTCTGATACGCATCCTTACGGAATGGCACATAGTAGCTGTCTATCCACACAATAACGGGATGCCCTTGACGGATACGCTGTGTGATCTCTTCTACGATGTTCAGGAATTCGCTGCCCGTGTGCACCGTTAAATGGAATTGTGAAAATAAAGTCTCAATCGGTTGAACTTCTTGGTAGCGAAGCTCGTATCCACCAGCACTTTCTGTATGCTCGCTATGGTGAAATCCGATTACATCATTAAGGAGAAATGGCAGTATGCTGCCTCCAAAATGGTTAACTACTGGGAAAAAGGAATTGTAGAAACAATTGCGGTAGTATAAATCGTTAAATGGCTCCATGTCTGGCAATATAAACGTATCCGAGTCGTAAATTGAATCTAAGTTAGCTTCCTCCACGAGCAAAGCGCTGCTAGATATTTCGCTAGCTGCAGCATCATCTGTCATGGCCAACCGCTCGCTAATCACCTGCTGTACCGATTCATCCACATCCACTGGCATGGCTTCACCTGAATGTTGCTCTAAGCAAGCCGCCGCTTCACGAATCGTAGAATATTGGTATAGCTGCTCCGAGCTAAACGACAATCCTGCTTGCTCTAGCTCCACTTCCAAGCGTATCGCTAAAATGGAATTGCCTCCAAGCTCGAAGAAATCATCATCTACATTGAGCTCTGCAACGCCTAGCAGCCGTTCCCACAATTGGGCTAGCTTTATTTCTGTTGGGGTGTACTGTCCGTCCGTCTTTCCATGTAGACGAGGTGTAGGTGTCATGGAAGTATGAGTAGAAGACAATGACGGAATCGAACTCGTTTCTTTGCTGCATCCGGCTGCATTCGCTTCAGTTGCAGACCAAGCCTTATACGTATCAGCGGATGGATCAATCCAGCATCTTGATGGATCAAAGGTGTATACAGGAAGGTGGAGCTTCCTACGATTGCGCCCTTCGTAGAAGCGTTCCCAGTCCACTTCAGCACCCTGTACAATGTGCTGAGCAAGCTGCTCTAGTTGGCTGCGGGTTAATGTGCCACTGTCAGCAGCTTGGACCATCAACTCCTGTGCAGCCTCATTGAGGACTCTCCATTCATCAGAAGTCCGCTCCATATGCTGCCGTACTTCTCGGCGTCCGCTTGCGATTCGATGTTCATCGTAATAGATGCCTTTCTTCACGATGTGCTGCAAGCCATGTTCCGCTATCGATTGCAGCTTGTTCAGCAAGTCGGACTTGCTGCTCGCAATAACGGCCAATCTACAGCCGTAATGTCCTCTGCCTGTATTCGCTGTATAGCAAATATCTTCAAGGCTCCCGTCTAGCTCAGGCAGCTCAGTGACATAGGACAAAATGAGTCGTTCTAAGGATGGTTTGGTCTTGGCAGACAAGATAAGCAATCTATCGACTCCATCATCATTCGTAAGGTCATGAACGGCTTCACTGGTCCTCACAGGCGCTTCTTCCAAGACGAGATGACAGTTCGTCCCACTGAACCCAAATGAACTGACGCCGCATCTTCGCGGGACACCCTCATCTGTCTCCCAATCTGCCAAGCGATCATTCACATAGAGCGGTGAATGTTCAAACGGAATATTTCGATTCGGTTTCGTAAAATGCAGCGTAGACGGCAGCTTCTTATACTTGAGTGCAGCGATAGCCTTCGCTAGACCTGCAACACCTGAGGCCGCGTCTAGATGGCCAATGTTGGTCTTAACTGAACCGATGGCGCAAAATTGCCTCCGGTTCGTATAGGTGCGGAACGCTCTTCGAATCCCGTCTACTTCAATCGGATCGCCTAGCTTCGTTCCGGTCCCATGAGCTTCGATATAGCCAATCGTCTCTGGATGGATGCCTGCATCCTCCCAAGCTCGAATGAGCAATTTCTCCTGCGAAGCTGCATTAGGTGCCGTCAGACCAACAGACATGCCATCTTGATTCGTAGCACTTCCTCGAATGACAGCATGGATTGGATCTCGATCCCGCACAGCCTGGTCCAGCGGCTTAAGCAGCACAGCAACCGTCCCTTCTCCCCATACCGTGCCGTCAGAGCTGTCATCGAACGCACTCGTCTTTCGATTCGAAGATTCAATCCCAATTTCGAACAAGCTGTCTACAGGCATCAGCATTACTTTAACTCCACCTGCGATCGCCATGTCGCACTCCCCATTGCGTATCGCTGTACATGCAAGATGAACAGCTACTAAGGAAGAGGAGCATGCCGTGTCCACGAGCAGCGCTGGGCCTTGCAAATCAAGCAAATAAGCAATTCGCCCAACCATAATGGAAGGCGTATTCCCCGTACTCGCCATCGGAATATGAGATGGCTGATGCTTCGTAATATACTGGCCATATACAGGCCAATCCGCATATCCGAGATAAATACCTGTCTTGCTGCCTTGAATGCGTCTGCCACCATAACCAGCGTCTTCAATCGCTTCCCATGCTGTTTGCAAGAACAAGCGCTGGTTGGGGTCCATTAAGGCAGCTTCCTTAGGAGATAGATTGAAGAATCCGTAATCGAACTTATCAACATCCTCCATATAGCCGCCATAACTAAAGCGCACTTCCTCTTCACTTAACGGCGTGAATGCTCGAATGAATGCTAGACTATCTCGCTGCCTTGACGAAGGCAGCGGACCGATGAAGTCACGGCCTTGCTCCAGGTTGTCCCAAAATTGCTCGATATTACTCGCACCAGGCATTTTTAAGGAGAGCCCAATAATCGCAATGTCCTTCGTTCCTGAAGCTTCTTGCTTCAGCGTCCGAAGCAGTTGCAAAGCTACTTCTTCATCCAATCGTCCCGCTCCAACTTGCTCGAATATTTGGCTCGCTAGATTATTCATTAGCTACCTCCAGCTCACGAAATCGTCCAACCGCATCCTTAATCGATAATTCGCCGCGTTTCATTCGGCCAAACATATCTAGAATCACCTCGTTAAACGGGTCTTGTTGGCTAGATTCCAACCCTCGCATTGCTATTTCCGGTGACTCTGCCTTTGAATCTAATGTGTTCAACCGCAAGTCGCTCGTCGCTGCCCTACTCGTAATAACCGCATGCAGATGACTAGTTATTCGTGCTACGGTTGGGTAGGAGAACAGATCCGAGATCGTTGTTAAACTTGGAAACACTTCATCGATAGACTTATGCACTCTTGTGATGAGTATCGAATCTCCTCCAATTTCGAAGAAATTCGCGTGTACATCCAACTCCTCGTATCCAAGCACCCGCTTCCATGCCCGTATTACGAATCCCTCAATTTCACTGTACGTGCTGGGTACTTCATTCCATTTTTCTGTACCTGCTGCTGTATTCCGATTGTCTGTGGCAAGTCTTGAAGATTCCTTCCCACCGTGTGAAGAACTCGACAGCAATCGTTCGTGTTGAACCTGCTCAGATTGACGGAAGGGCAGCCGATCGCCTAATGCGAACAATCCACTTTGGTGATTCCAATAGCCTACAATTGCTTGCCGAATCGATACCTGTGCAGACATAGAGTCGGGCACATTTTCGGTTTCGCTCTCCCCATTTACGACCGATGACTGAAGTAGCGCTTGAAAAGCTCGCACTCCTTGCTCCGCTGACATGAGACAGAACATTTCCTTAGATTCATCTGCATCGTTATCCTCAGTCACACCAATCTGCTTCCATGCAGGCCAGTTAATGGTCAACGTTCTCAAGCCCAGTCGATTGCGGAAAGCTGAATATCCATCCAAATATGCATTCCCGGCTGTATACGGACCTGAGCCAATTCCTCCAACTAGCGTTATCGCTGATGAGAATAAGACGAAGAAGTCCGGCTTATCTGCCCTTGTTAAGTGATCCAATAACCAGGTACCCGTTGTCTTCGCGGCAACAATCGCTCTCAGCTCAGTCGAATTTAATTGACTTATGACGTTCCCCTCTGCTATACCAGCGGCATGTACGACCCCTGCAATTCGACCAAATCGCTGCCGCAGCTCTGCTATAGCCATACGTACTTGCACTTCATCTGCCGTATCTGCACGAATCAATTCAACCTGCGCACCCCTTGCTTCCATTTCACGAATCACTCGCATCGCTCGAATGCTCCACCGATCTTTACCTTCATGCTCGATAGCAGACCACTGCTCCCGCGGAGGCAGCAGCGTCCTTCCCAGCAGAGCAAGATGAATGATCCCCTTCGCTTCAGTGGCAAGATATGCGGCAATAAGCAAGCCAATGCTTCCAAGTCCCCCCGTAATGACATATACGCCATCAGCATCGACATGCACAGGTTGACTGATAGCATGCCGCTCATCCACATGAAGCACATCCACTCGTTCTACATAACGCTGTCCATTGCGATACGATGTCCAGAATTCACTAGATTCCGCCCCAAGCTCTGACCCTATAACATCCACTGCATCTGTTCCCTCGTCCAGATCGATCCAGCGCAGGCGGATATGAGGATTCTCCCAACCAATCGCCTTGCTGAGCCCGATCATAGCCGATTGCTCTGGCTGTACCCGCGCTTGATCTGCTACAACTTCGTCGGCATATTGCGACACAACCATCATGTCTAGCGGCTCGTTGCTTGATCGACGGGTTAGAGCATGTGCTAGACGATAAAATCTATACATCGTCTGATCCAGCACTCGCTCATGCGCCTCTGCATCGTCCACTTGTGCGTGCTTGGAGATATAACGCAAGTCTACGATATGCGTAAGCGAGACATCTGCCATATCTAGCAGAAGCTGCTCATAATCTTGCGCCTCATCACGTATGACGTAACTGCGCGCGTCCCGCCGCTCATACTGCTCGCCCATTACAACTTGGATGACGGATGCATCCTCATCTTCCCAGCGACGGACTAACGAAGCTGCTGCTATTTGATCATCATTGTGGAACAACATGATGGTAGTCCGCTTCCCTATTGTTTGGCCGCTATTGGTTAAGGGCTCAGGACACCAGATGCGATGATGATAGAAACTACTTGAATGCTTCTCATGCGTATTCTCATACCCATGCCCATTCCTATGACTCAATTGCTCGTTCACAGCATTTGATCTATCACCATGCACCTTACGAAGTGGTGAAGTCTCGTCCAAGCTACTGGCGTCCAACTTAACCCAACAACGATAAGGATCAAATGGATACGTAGGGAAGCTAATCCGCTTTCTACGCTCTTGCCTGTACAACTGCTCCCAATTGTAGTTGGCCCCCTGCACATAAAGCTTGCCTAATTCACCGCAGAGCTCCCGATCATATTTATCCGACTTGGCAAATGAAGCTGCCATCGATGCGATGTTGGAATGAATCGCTGTCCATTGCGAGCTATTACGATCTGCTCGTTCGATGTAATCGCCATACAAGTAACCGCTAGGCTCAGCTTCCCGTTCATCCATAAAGGATGCAAAGCCGATCTTGTTAAACCGTATAAGCTCCTCCAACACTTCCGCAGCACCGTTTGCCGCGATAGCAAGCCGATAGCGGTAATGACCTCTTCCCGTACTTAGAGAGAAGCAAAGATCACCCACGTTTACCGAAGGATTTTGCTGGAGAAATTGAATACTCGACTCCACATAAGCTTGCAAGGCCGACTCCGACTGTGCAGACAGTAGAAACAAATGATAGTGCGGCTTATCCTGTTTCACCACATGCTTACCTTCTGGAGCCTCTTCCAAAATAACGTGGCAGTTCGTCCCGCTTATGCCGAAGGAACTCACTCCGCATCTGCGCGGTGAGGGAGAACTCTCCCATTCCCTCAACTTGTCATTCACATACACCGGAGAATTTGCAAAATCAATAACTCGGTTAGGCCTGTCAAAATGCAGCGTCGGATAGATGCGCTTGTGCTTAAGAGACATCACCGCCTTTAGCAAGCCTGCAATACCGGCTGTATTATCTAAATGACCGATGTTGCTTTTGAGCGCTCCTATCGCACAGAATTGGCGTTTATCTGTAAATCGCCGGAATGCTCGCTCAAGCCCTTTATGTTCGATTGGATCTCCGAGCTTCGTTCCTGTTCCATGTGTTTCGATGTACCCAATCGTCTCTGGGTCGATACCTGCTCGCTTCCATGCATCAACGATGACAGCCTCTTGCGCCTCTGCATTTGGAGCGGTAATACCAGCAGAACCGCCGCCGTCTTGGCTCATCGCGCTCGACTTGATAACAGCGTAGATATGATCTCGAGCTTCCCGCGCTTGATCGAGCGGCTTGATCATCATCGCTACGACACCTTCTCCTGTTCCGGTACCATCAGCATCATCATCGAATGTCCGCGCACGGGAGGTCGATGATTCGATTCCGACCTCATACTCCCGCACTGGTATCAAATGAAGTTGAATGCCGCCTACGATAGCCGCTTCGCATTCTCCGTTGCGAATGGCCTGACAAGCCAAGTGGACAGCAACTAGAGAGGAGGAGCATGTTGTATCCACAAGCAAGCTTGGGCCCCTTAAATCCATCAAATAAGATAATCGACTGGCGATGATCGGTCGTACATTCCCAGTCATGGACATCGATACAGCTTCTGGCTCTACTTGGCGAATTAGCTTCAAATAGTCCGCATCAGATCCATAGCCGACGTATACACCTGTCCGGCTGCCCGCAAGCTTCCCATTACTATAGCCAGCATCTTCAATGGCTTTCCACGCCGTTTGCAGAAACAGCCGTTGATTCGGATCAAGCAAGCTTGCTTCCTTCGGAGACAACTTGAAGAATGGGTAATCAAACTTGTCGATATCCGTTAGGTAGGCAGCCTCGCCATAGGCGACTTCCTCTGGATTCATACCCATTCGCTTGAAGTACAAGTCTGTGTCCTGTTTACGCGACTGCGGGATCGGCCTGACACAATCCCTTCCCATCTCTAAATTGCTAGCGAATTGATCCACTGTATCGGCTAGCGGCAGCTTCAATGCAATTCCGATAATGGCGATATCCTGATTGGCATTCGAAGTCTGATCAAAGGCAACATCATCCTCAGGTACAGCAACAGACTTACGGTTCAACTTGATTGATTGAAAATCCACCTTGATCACCCCCATACATCATCAAGCATTCACCACATTCAACAAAGCTCCTATACATGCAACTGCTCTGAATCAGCAAGCATGCTGGAAAATAACGATGTTGTCCCCGTCTGCTTCAAAATATCAGCCAATCGTTCTCGCTGTTCCTGTTCAGGTACTCTCTTGGTTATAAACATCTGCTTCAGCAGCTCTAACGCTTCTCTCATCTGAGCTTCAGTTGGCGGAGCCCCTGTTTCATCTAATTGCTCTTGCAATTGCTGTACTTGTTTGTACGGTGCTACAAAGCCCTGTTCATACTCTTCCAAATCCCAATTGCGGTTTCTTGTGCATACAGCAGCTGCCAGACATCTGGTCACGACATTGTTGGCCGCTAGTCGACGAGCCTGCTCCAACCACTCTGGTGCCAGTTCCTTCCGTAATAGATCAAGCTCCGCTGCTTTTTCGTAGGGATAGCACACAATCGACTTGGCATCTGATTTCATAAATTGTGTCAACACCCGCTTCGCCCCAAGTTCAACCGCTATGGAAACCCCGCCATCGCATAATTCCTGCATCGTCTGATCCCAGCGCACAGGAGCCGTAAGCTGCTGCGTTAGGAGGCTTGTGATCTGCGCTGGCGATTCGTAGGGCTTACCTGTAACGTTTGCGACAACTGGCCAATCGAACGAACCATATGTGCAGGCAACAAGCTCCCCTCTAAACTTTGCGGCAGCCGAGTGCATCAACGGACTATGAAAGGGAGCACTCACTTTTAGAAACGAGATACGGGCTCCATCAGACTCCAATGTACGAGCTGCTTCTTCAACGGCCAGACGATGCCCCGAAATGACCAACTGCTCCGACGAATTGTAGTTAGAGACGACGACCATTCGTTCATCCGAACTTGACGCCTGCACACACACTGCTTCTATGCGCTCCCGACTGCTGCCAATAACGGCACACATCGCACCGGTCTCTTCAGCAGCGGCTTCCTGCATCAATTGTCCACGACGTCTGACCAGCCTCAACGCATCAGGGTATGAGATGACCCCTGCACAAGTTAGAGCCGAGAACTCGCCCAAGCTATGACCTGCCGCATAAGCAGGCACTACACCAATTTCCTCCATGTACACACGATACGCAGCGACACTTACCGTAAGCAGTGCAGGCTGCGCGTACTCCGTTCGAGTTAACTCCTCGGCGCTTCCTGCGGCGATTAACTGCTGCAGATCGAACCCCAATACCTCATTCGCTTCTGCAAATACGGATCTGGCCGTTGCCGAGCGCTCAAGCAGTTCTTTGCCCATTCCGACATATTGCGAGCCTTGACCTGGAAATAGAAGCGCAAGCTTTCTCATTCACGTACTCCTTTCACGACATCACGACATTACACGACTTGCAGCCAATTGACGCAGCAGATCAACATAGCCGTTGGCCAGCATCTGAATGGCTTCTTTTTTCATCCGCTTGTCGTTGAATTTGATCGATATAGACAGTTGCTCTTCATCCTGCTCCTCTATCCCCCAAGCCATATCGTAAGACTCTAACAAGGTCGAATCGATCTCGATGTCCTGCTGATGGTAGATAAGCGGCAATATTTCGTCCTCCGCCTTCTTCAACTGCTCGGGTGCAATTCGATGAAGCGCATATTGACCTACCGCACCGCTAACTTGTACTTGGTGTACATAGTGAAACAGTTCTTCAAACCCGCTAATTTCCCCCATGTCGACCGACAAGGAGATTACCTGCTCCCCACCTTCTTGCAAGCATTGAATGGAGGCATGAGGCTTCTCATTCCACTCACTGAACAGGTACAGCACCATTCCCGAAAGTACATCAAACGGTGACACCTGCGCACCCTCGGCTATCGCAATGACTTGCTCACGGAGATTGGATTGAAGGTGGAAGCGAACGTTTCCTATCCCAGCGCCATGCCATTGACGATGGAAAACATCTGCTGGCAGCTGTTGATAGTCGATGCGCAGAGCATCATCGTCACGTTCACTCCCCGATTGCCTTTCGTCTATCCATTTCGCTAATCTAGCAACTGTCGAATACGTGAACAAGTCTACGATCTCGATCCCCCATGCGTTCTCTTTCTCCAGCTTGGCATGCAGTTGCATAAGCAAGATGGAATTGCCGCCTAGGTCAAAGAAATGATCATTCAGCCCCACATACTCCAGCTTCAATACTTCTTGCCATACGCGACGAATGTTCTGTTCTGTCTCACTGGCATCATGATCCGTCATCGAATAGCCTGCATGCTCATTAGGCAATCGAATGGAAACTTGCAGCAAAGCTTTGCGATCCAACTTATTGTTCGATGTCGTTGGGATGTTCTCAATATGATAGAAAGAGGCTGGAATCATATAAGCTGGTAAACTTAATGCCAGTGCCTCTCGCAGCTCATTAGCAGTGATCGTCTTATTCGTCTTCACATAAGCAGCCAGTGACATCATGCCATGTTCATCTTGATGTGCAAGTACAACTGCCCCGTCAACCGCTGTATGGGTCAGCAGGCGATACTCGATATCACCTAGCTCCACACGATAACCACGAATTTTCACTTGATGATCATTTCTGCCTACATACTGCAAGCTTCCATCCGACAGCCAGATCCCCACATCCCCGGTTCGATACATGCGTCCATCCGCGTAGAATGGATCAACCGCATAGAAGCGGGCGGTTAATTCAGCTCTGTTCAAGTAGCCGCGGGCTACACCCGCTCCAGCGATACATATTTCCCCAGGCACACCAATCGGCAAAGGGTGCCCGTACCGATCAAGCACATACACACGGTAATTTAGTATCGGTTTGCCTATCGGAATGCTGCCCCGGGCTGAATCAACAGCCGAACACCGATGATATGCCGCACATACCGTTGCTTCTGTAGGACCATACGTATTGTACACATTCGCTCTGCCTAACAAAGACGATATATATTCGGGCTTCAAGACGTCTCCACCACTAATGAAAGTTCTGACGCTCTCCATGCCTTCCCGCGTATTTAGCTCATTCAGCATCAACGGAGAGACCGAAACGATCGTAATCTGATAGATATCGATCAGTTGAATCAGCTTGGGAATGTCGATGACATCCATCTTGTTGGCGATCACAACATGACCGCCTGCGAGCAATACCGGATACATTTCCTCGACAAATTGGTCAAAGGAAAACGAAGCTTGCAACAAACAAATATCGTTCTCGGTCAATTGGAACTCGTGTTGAAAGGCATCCACATAGGCGAGCACATTGCGGTGCTCGACAACGACCCCTTTCGGCGTACCAGTCGTACCCGATGTATAGAGAATGTAAGCTGCGTCGTCCGACTTGTTCCTATGAGGGAGGTTGCTCTCGTCATTTCTCTGCTGCATCGATTGCTGAGCATGCTCATCGCTATGTCCACGTACATTCACAATCGTCCCGGCAAATAAAATAGATTCCGGCAGCCGATCATCTATAGCGACTAGCTTCGTTGCTTGGCAGTCCTCCAACATCTGATTGATCCGACCTGGTGCGTATTCATAGTCGATAGGCACATAGGCAGCCCCCGTCTTTAGCACAGCCAATACGGCAACAATGAGCTGCTCTGAACGTTCCAGCCAGATGGCAATAGGTTCATCGACATGTACACCAAGATCGCTCAATCGGTGTGCAAGGCGGTTCGCAGCCACATTTATTTCGGCAAATGTATAGCTCTGTTCCCCGCATCTAATGGCGATGCGATCAGGGAATTGTTCCGCTATGCGCTCATACCGAGCCTGCAAAGTGTCAGCCTCTTCATGCTCCGTGTTACTTGCAGGCGAAGGCTTGCGGTTGAACGTATACAGCTGTTGTTCTCGCTCTTGTCCATTCAAGAGTCCAATCTCGCTTATAAGCAGCTCACTATTCTCACAAATCTGCTCTACGATTTGCTTATAGTGTCCAGCTAGCCGCTCTACCATAGCCCCTGAGAAGCAGCTCGCATCATAAGCAAACTCCAACTCTATGTCCCCAGTACCAAGCAATTGCACACCAATTGTCATCCCGTAGTGCGTCGACTCTTCCATTGCGTAATGCTCGATTTGCAAAGCGCCCGTTTGCCCGATACTCGTATCTAGCGGATAATTTTCAATAACCATAATCGTGTTAAACAATGGCTCGTAATGATCCGCACCACTATAGGCATGAATATCGACTAACGGTGTTAGCTCCACATCTACTCTTCGTTTTATTTGTTCATCGACCGCTTTAACGACTTGGCTGGCCAGCTCATCGGACTGCCAGCGCATTCGAAGTGGAATCGTATTTATAAATAGCCCGATCATCTCTTCCACTCCAGCCAGTTCTGGGGGTCTGCCCGATACCGTTGTACCAAACAGCACATCTTCGGTCTGACAGTAGCGTCCGAGCAGTACGCCCCAAGTCGTGTACAAGAGGGCAGCCAATGTCACTTTATGCTGCTGTGTATATCGATTCATTTGTTGTGCCGTCTTGACAGAGACACCTAACTTATAGCGGGAACCGCTATCGCCAGTTCCGTCCCTATCATCTCGATCGAATAGCAGTTCTGACGGCTCTACTAATCGAGTCCGCTCTTGCCACCCAGCCAACTCTTGCTCCCAATATTGCCGTTGCTCCCCCTTGTCTTGACGCTGTTGCAGCTGTACATAGTGCTTAAACGGGGTTTTGATAGATTCGCTGTTGAGCGGAATATCCGTTCCGTCACAGAGCGCTTGATAAGCTTGCATAAACGCTTTGAGCAATATTCCATTGCTCCAGCCATCGAATAAAATATGGTGCCATGTTAGTATCGTTTCGCTTGTTTCACTATCCAGCAAGCATAGTCCGATCCGAAGCGGTGAAGCTCCAATATCTAACTCCTGATGACGATCTTTCGCTTTTAGTTCAGCAACAAGGGTCTCCGCTTGTTCTCTCGGATAAGAGGAGAAATCATGCACCTCAATCGGTATTTCCTTCTCTTTCAATACGATCTGAACGGGCTTAACCAGCTTCTCCCATCGATAGACCGTTCGCAGCACATCGTTGGCGCGAGCAACTGCATGCCATGCCTTCTTGTATCGCTCAACCGAATAATTGCCTACTAGGCGCATCGAAAATTGCTGCGTGTAATGCCCCTTGTCTTTGTCACTCCGATAATGGAACAGCAGACCTTCCTGCATCGGCGTCAACGCAATGATATCCTCGACATTTTCCTTGTCCAATAGATTGGACTGCGTCTCTCTCATACAGGATCATCCTCTCATGCTGGCCAATTTACTCGTTCATCCTTTTTCAGAATAAACAAGTTCTCTATTTTCTTCGTTCTGCACGATTTGTACGGCTTGCCCAAGCTCCATCTTGATTACTTGATCCGCCATATGGAAATATCGATCATCATGTGTAATCGCAATGATGCATTTGCCTCGCTGCTTCAGCTCAGGCAATAACGTGTGATAGAAGAACGCTCGGTACTCCGGATCTTGATCCGCTGCCCATTCGTCAAACAAGCAAATCGGTCGATCCTCCAAATAACTAATGAGCAGCGCCAGACGCTTGCGTTGACCCGTTGACAATTTGGTCGTATTTAACGCGCCGTCACGGATTTCCACCTTATCCTGTAGATGAAGGACATTCAGGTAATAAGCGATTTCCGACTGCTTCGTGGAGTACGGAACACCATACAGCTTATCGAATAAATAAAAGTCGCTGAATATCGCTGAAAACTGCTGGCTAAGATCTCTTGATGCGATAGACTGGCCATTGATCGTTATACCGCCCTGTACAGGCTCATAAAGCCCCGTAATTAATTTCGCCAAGGTCGATTTGCCACTGCCATTGCCTCCAGTAATGAAGGTAATCTCGCCTGTGCGGAATGAGCAATCAATCGGACCGACCGCAAATCGCTCTCCCTCGCTATTTCCATAGTGATACTCGACTGCTTGCAGCTTAAGCTCTACAAGCTCGTTAGCTTCCAAGCTCGATGCTGCTTGCTTCTCAGCTTCCTGAATGGAGTCGAGCTCCTTCGATAGCTCGTTAATACGATTCCAACTTATTCGCACGCGAAACAAGTTAGGGATCGTGCCGAGAATCCCGTGTACAGGCGCTGTCATATAGAGCAGGACGAATACGTAATTGCGCAGCGTGCTGACCTTTAAGTCACTGAACAACAGCGGGAACAAGAAGACGACCGCACCAATGACGAATGTAAATAGCAACTCTCCAATGACATTCACATTCGCGAACTTGAGATCCCCGCCAACCCGCTTCTCGCGATAGCTATGGCAGTTTTCCTGCATATCTTGTTGGAAATCTGTGCGCTTGTCTTTGTTAAGGCTTAACTCTTTAGCCCCAGCTGTCAGATCGTTAATAAATCGGAAAAATACGTTCTGAATGTCACGTGTCTGCTCCCATAACTGGTTGGCTTTTAAGCCTGTAAAATAATGAATGCCAGCAGCCACTACGATAAATCCTATCGCCATGAGCACACCCGTCGGGCTAATCATGCCCATGTACACAAAGCAACTGACCAAGGTTACTAAGCTAGTAGCTCCCGTGATTACAACATTGGAGAAGCCGGATATCGTCTCTGTATCGTTATTGAGTGAAGCAGGAATTTTACCTTCCTCTACCCCTTCGATTCTCTGATACGACGTATTTAATATTTTCCCAAGCAGTTCCATTCGTTTCTCATATACCATGTCATTTGCGATCCGGACCAATCGAGTACGGACCAGCTTCTGTCCGAAGACGTAGATCGCGATACCGAGTAAAAAATAGACAAACATCCCGCTCTGAAACTTCTCAATATCCCGATTCAATGTTTCATTGACGATAAAAATGATTAGGGCATTACCAAAGCCGCTTGCGACACTAAGCAGCGTAATCGCAAAAAATGAGCGGTCATCGGATTTCGGAAATACGGTCGTAAACAAGAAGTAGAGTCCGAACAGGAACACCGTTGTATACATGGAAATAACAGCGTATGGAAGCGTATTAGGCGCCCAAACTTCGACAAATGCCCAGTCCACGCCCCAAAATAAAGTACTCGGAATTTGATAGAAACAATAAGCAAGTCCTATCATAAATGCAGCGAATATCGAGAATCCTACCATCGTAGTCGCGTGGCGACCGACATAGCTGCGAGTGCCTCGAATGGCCTGCCAGATGGCTTTACTCGTCAGCCATAGAACTAACAAGACAACAGGTGTCGTTAATAGCAGCACGACGGAGGAAATCATATCGATACTTTTGTACATATCACTTCCAGGCTCTGGTACTTCCTTGCCAAGCATCATGTTCATAATGCCTTGTGCCGTTGTGATGGAGTAGGGGGAATTCATGTTGGTAAGCACGGCTACACCATAGCCATCATGCGGACGAACTGCAAAGTAGGACGAGTAATTGGGGTTAGCCCCCGCATGCGCAAGCATCCCCGTTCCATTCTGATACACACTCCAACCACCAGCGTAGGAAGAACCATCTCCAGCAGGCGATACAGAACGATCCGGTTCATGAGCACGTATGAGCCATTTCTCAAAGCTTTTCGCTTCAGGCACAGTACCCATTTGAATTTTGAGCCATGTTGCCACATCTAGCGAATTGGAAATAATATAACCCGCTGGTGTATTACCTCTATACATAGGCGCATCATAAGCTGCTGCACGCAGCATGTTGTACTTGTAGCCTTGAGCCAGTTCACCATTTGCTGCTGCTTCCTCACGGAACAAGTAAGTGTCACTCAGGTTCAGCGGAGCTAGCACATGCTGCTGGATATACGCCTCATAGGTCATGCCTGATTGTTGTTGAATAATTAGACCTAGCACATCGTAGTTAATCGTTGCATATGAATACGTTTCACCAGGTTCATCGTCAAGCTTTTGACCGATCTGAGTACGCACTGTGGCTTCAAGTGCTTGACCATCCACAGCGATAGGAATATCACTGATACTTTTAAACGGAATGCCGCTTGTATGATACAGCAAATGCTTCAATTGGATAGGAGCAGGCTTACCTTCGTACGTAGTCTCCAACCAAGGGAGATACTTCGTTACCGGATCTTCTCGATTCACCAGTCCTTGCTCTTCCATCTGAATGAATGCTAATGCTGTATAAGCCTTACTCGTAGAGCCGAGCTCAAACAATGTCTCTGGACGAACAGGCAGCTCTTTGTCGACATCCGCGTAGCCGAACCCTTTTTGATAAACCGTTTCCCCACCTTTAACGATGACAACTGACATCCCAGGTATTTTCGATTTATCCATCATTTCTTCCACGTAAGCATCAATATTACTGATCGTTGTAACACCGACTGTTGAAGCTGCTGTCGCAGCCGCTACACCTGAACCTACTGTGCCTACACTTAACATGAGAATCAAACTTATCGATAATAGCAGCCGTTTTACATTACACATGGCACACCTTCTGCTTCGCAAATTGGATGATTTTATTAACGGCACGATCCAAGCCGCCAGTGGCCTCAAAGGACTGCTTGACACGCTTACAATTGTCTCGATAACCTGTATCTGATAAGATCTGCTCCACTGCGTCTCGCAGCTCGTCCGTACTCGGTTCATGATTGCGCAAGTAGATGCCCGCACCTGACCGCTCAACCATTAATGCTCCCATAAATTCATCGAATTCTTGAGGCAGAACGACCATCGGCACATGATTGCAAATCGATTCATAGATACTGTTCGCTCCACCGTGTGTAACAAACGCATCGGCCCGACGCAAGAGCTCCAACTGTGGCACATAAGACCTAACAATAAAATTAGGAGGAACAGCGCTGAATGCTGTTGGATCGGTATGCATACCAATCGACATCACCACTTGATACGGGCTATCGCGAAATGCTTTGAAGCAAGTCTCATACAGTTCGGACAAATGATTCAAGATCGTCCCAAAAGCAATGTAGACAAGTGGTCTATCATCCAACCGCTCGAAAGGGAAATCTACCGGTTCCGATCTAGGATAAATGTCGTAGCCTGCAAATAGATGGGTATTGTCGAACACTTCCTCATGGATCTGAAATTCGCGAGATGTGAATACTAGATTTAACTTTTCTTTGCTGCAAAAAATATCATTCATCACATTAAGCGACGGCTTCCCATATTTGAGCGATATAACACGCGCCAACTTGTCCAGCAGCTTGCGATACACATCATGCTTCTCTTTATGCTTGAGATAGAGTGGATCGTCCGCTGCGAGCAGCACGTACTCCATAAAGAACGATGGGTCCTTCTGAGCCATCTCATCGATAAATGGGAAGTTCGCGAATGCAGCGATCCCCGGTATTTGCAACTTAGCAGCAAGCTCCTTGCCCCACAAGCAGAAGCTGTCATGAATAATATAATCCGGCTGCAACTGAGTAACTTCTTCCTGAAGCTCCTCGACTAATGTCCGGCAATTGTCCATAAGAAAGTCCGCAAATATAAGAAACGTCTCGATGCCGCTACCATTATGCCTTCCAAAGCTAAGCAAACCTCGATAACTGCGGAATGAAGCTCCCGTTTGTTCAATTTTTTCACGAAAAGGATCATTACAGTAATAAATGACCTCTTCGCCCCTCTCAATCAACTTGTTGATCAATCCGAGCGTTGGATTCACATGCCCGTGCAGATCAACTCCAAAAAATACGACTCTAGACATATAAGATTGTACGACCTCCTTTGAGATCTGGAATAACGAACTGGCACAATCGAGCCGCATTCATCCATGATTACAGAAACAAGCTGTCCAGTTCGTCCTGAGAAATGGCAATCGTCTCGAAGTCCGACGGTGTATATTCCTTCACCTGCTTACCGAGACAATGGTTCGTGATCAAGGTCAGAGCTTCCCCATATGACTGCATGAATGCAGCAATGGTCTTATTTGTAAACTGATTCTGACTATAGGTAATACTCACACGCAGCGATTGATTTACGATCATGGCTTGCACATCCAGCAATGAAGTGAGTGCATTGTATTTACTTGTATCTGGACCACTGTTTTCCTTTGCTAACGTGAACCACGAGTTGTCCCAGATACTGTCAAAATCTCCAAGAAAGTTAAACCGTATTAACTTTTTAGCGTCGTAAATCGATACTAGTTTCTTTTGGGCTTGGAGTAACCCGAAACCGATTCCTTGGTCTGGTATTGTACGCAGTCGCTCCTTCGTCGTCTTAATTAGAGAAGTTAGTGCAGATACATCAGACCCGCGAGCGGGCATCATTAGCTTCACCGGATACATACTTGTAAACCAACCAACCGTTCTGGAAAGGTCAATCTCATCATGGAGCTGCTCTCGTCCGTGCGACTCCAATTCGACCACTGCTTCTTCCATATCAAAGCAGCTATATATCGCATGCGATAAGGCTGCTAATAGCAGTTCCAGCGGCTTCGTACCATAGGCCCGGTGACTCTCGTACAATAGGCCCCTCGTCTGCTCCACCGTAAGCCATTGCTCGATCGTATTGGCGCTGCTCATCAATGCTTCACCATGCTGTATTTCAGTTGGAATGAACCTAATCTGTTCAATCGTAGATTGCCAGTCGTGAAGCTCCTGCTCTGCTATCGGATGATTCCGTACATATTGGGACCACATTTGTAACGATGCCGTTTTGGATGGAAGCTGATACACTTCTCCCTTAGAATGGCTATGAAGTGCTTCTGCCAGATCTTCTAATAAAATACGCCATGATACACCATCCACAACGAGATGATGCGCAGTAATAAGCAATCTCTTCCCATTGCCGCCAAGATCGAATAAGCACATTCCAATTAGCAGCGTATCAAGTAAACGGAACTGAGATTTAAACGTTTCACAATGCTCAAGCATCCGTAACTGTTGGGTTTGATTATCGGAATCGAACTCTGCTAGCGAAACGGAATGAACAAGTCTTGTCCGATCAGACTGACTCAAATATGTTAATGTTTCGGTTTGCATATCTACCTGTAGACGCAGGCCATCATGGTGCTCTACAAGCTGTACAAGAATAGCCTCCAACACATGAAGGTCAATTTCTTGCTGCAATTGAAGTAATACCGATTGATGATAATAGTCAGGTTCGCGCAATTGCAGTTGGAAGAACCAGTGAGCAATCGGCAGCGGTTCAAGCACCCCTTCACAACGTTCTTGTGAATAAACGTGTGAACCATGCAACGGTTGAATTCGCAGCGCCATTTGCTCCAAAATCGGGTATTCCAATATATCTCTAACTTTGAGCGCGTATCCCGCTTTGTTCAATCTTGACGATAATTGAATCGCCTTTATGGAATCCCCGCCTAGATCATAGAAATGATCCGTAATTCCAATCCGATTATGCTGTAACACACCGCTAACTATTTCGATCAATTTCGCTTCATTACTACTCCGTGCTGCTACATGCTCGTATTCCTGTATTAAAGTAAAATCCGGCTCTGGCAGCAATGCGCGATTTACTTTACCGTTAATCGTTAATGGAATCTCATCCAGTTCCACGAATATCGAAGGCACCATATACGAGGGCACTTGCGCGGACAAGTATGATTTCAATTCCGAACTCGCAATCGAGCATTTCTTCACTATATATGCGCATAAGTATTTCCCAAGCGTCTCATTCTCAAGGTCTATAACAACTGCATCTTGGATGGCTTCATGCTGCATCATAACCTTTTCGATTTCGCCTGTTTCAATGCGATAACCACGAATTTTCACTTGGTGGTCCACACGACCAACGTATTCGATCTTGCCGTCCTCAAGCCGCTTGACCAAATCACCCGTTCGATACATTCGCGTTCCTTCGACAAATGGATTGTTCAAAAAACGCTCCTTGGTCAGCTCTTCCCGATGAAGATATCCTCTAGCAACTCCATCTCCAGCGATATACAACTCCCCAATTGCTCCTGCACCTACGGGATTCTGGTCAGGATCAAGGATGTAGAGCATGACATTGTGTGCAGGCACGCCAATAGGTACAGATACTTGCCGATCCTCACTGCTGTTGAATAGATGAATCATGCAGCCCACTACCGTTTCGGTAGGACCGTACTCATTGTAAATTTCTATGGATTGTCCAAATAAAGCAGTTATGTCCCTAGCTAGATCTGCCTTAAGATCTTCGCCCCCAACGATAAACCGTCTAACTGTCGAATGCTGATAATCTCGTTCTTTGAGTAGTGCAAGATGTGCGGGCGTCAGCTTTACAATGGTTGAAGCGTTGTCACTCATAATTCGATATAAAATAAATTCATCGCCATCGTCCCGGTATACACCAATTCGACCTCCGCATATAAGCGGCGTGAAAATAGAGGTTACAGTAAGATCGAATGCTAGTGAGGAATAGAGCGGGAATATCGGGATCTCGTCACGAACATATACGTTCTTCGCCCACCAGATGTAATTCGTTAATCCCCTATGCTCGATCATCGCTCCTTTGGGACGCCCTGTTGATCCAGATGTATAGATTACATAAGCGAGATCAGTAGGTTCATGTACATGACCAAGATTCGATGCATCCAGCTTCTCCAGTTCAAGACTGTGATAGCCTTGTATTTCACCTACAAACTCGGCTATAGCTCCATCCGTCATGTTCGTAAGAACGAGCTGTGTGCGAGAATCTTCCAGCATGTAACGAATCCGCTCTTCGGGATAGGCCGGATCAATGGGCAAGTATGCTCCGCCTGCCTTCATCACTGCCAATATCGCTACGACGGAGTCGATAGAATGCTGCATCCATAGTCCCACGATAGATTCCCTTGTTACTCCCTTGGCGCTTAAATAGCGTGCCAGCCTATTAGCTTGCTCGTTCAATTGCTGGTACGTCCACTGTTCTTCTTCATACGTGATTACGATATCATTGGGTGTCCGTCTGACCTGCTCCTCAAATAGCTGGCTGACCGAATGATCGGAAGGGTACGGTACAAGCGTTGCGTTGTAGTCGTAGAGCTCTCTTACTCGCTCCTGCTCTGTTAGTATGGACAATTCCTTGATAGCAGCCTGCGGATTATCTAACATTTGTTCGAAAATAAGATGCATTCGTTTGGACATTTCTTCGATCTGATTCGCGTGATACGCATCGAGGCGGTAGTCAAAATCAAGTGTCAGACCTTCGGATGCTGACCAGTCTTTAATGACGAGCTGAAGTTCATAGACTTGATGACCGTTGTAAATTTCCACATTTTCGATAGACATGCCATTTATCGTTGTAAGCAGCTTCGTATTGTAGTAGTTAATGCTCGTCTGGAATAGCTGATCATATCCTTGTTTCTTCAGCTCCAGATCCTGTACCAGCACATCGTACGGATATCGCTGATGGAAGTAACATTCCATCAATCCCTTCTGAGCAAGCTTAAGCGTCTCACCTATGCTCATCTCGACATCCAACTTCCATCGGAACGGCATCGTACTCGTGAACATCCCGTACATCGACTTTTCCTTTTTGCCAGATCGATTCAGCACCGGCGTGCCGATAACGAGATCACATTGTTGGGTCATTTTGTACGCATAGATCAGATAGGCGAGTACAAAAAATGTATTCACTGATACCTTCGCTTCGCTTGTCATAGAATGAACGCGCTGGGAGAGTCCTGCATGAAGTTGTACAGAATAGCGTCTTCCCTCTGTGCTTGCAACAGACGATTGCGTTAAACTTTCCGGAAGCCATTGAAACTTGTCATGCCAGAACTGCTTGCTTTTACTACATCTCGGTGAGGTAAAATAATGCTCTGCATCTTGCACGTAGTTGACGTACGATGGCGGTTGTTGCTCATCTTCGAGGCGCTCGCCCTTCAACAGCCTCGTGTAGTTCTCGGCAATTTGTGACGTTGTCAACTGAATCGACCAGCCATCGGAAATGATGTGATGACACTTGACCAAGTAGCCATTATCCTCGTCCGATATACGAAATAACGCAAAATAGAAAAGCTTCGAGTTCAGTAACTGAAAGGGGCTCCCCGCCTCACGATGTACCCATGACCAAAAAGCTGATTCCGCATCCGCCTCTTCGGAAAAATCTAAGAAATCCAACGGTTGCGCTTCGTACTCTGTAACGACCTGTGCGATTTGTGTTGCTTCCCCATCCTGCTCCACAAGTTCAATTCTCAAGCCATCATGCTGTCGAATAAGGGTATGGATTGCTTGCTCCAACAAGCTAAAGTCAATCGCTCCCTTTATCCGAACGGGACCGCCTATGTTGGCGAATGATGTGCCCGGAAAGATCTGTTCCATATACCAAATACGCTTTTGCGGATGGGTCAAAGAATACGTCGTATTGCTCGGAGCCTGAACCGATGTTGGTACAGTCATAACATCCCTCCATTTCGTTCCATTTCATATCACATCGACCGATTGCGCATTCCCGCGCTCCTGTCCTATATCGAAGAACAATGATAGAAGTGAATCTGAGTCATTCCTGAATCATTAAGTTGGTAAACAAGCTTATGTGAGATGGTGTGGGTTAGTTAAAGATTGGATCTTGGGTTCGTTCTTATGTTCTTCTAGTAGGTTAGGTTGATCTCATGAGTAGAATTAGAAAAGTGTGTCTGATAAGTTGGGGATTGCAGGATGGAATATCGAATCATAGTGATAGAATTAGAAATACTTTATCAAAGCTCGTCGAATAAAGTCAACAAGACGAAAGTTGTGTTCGAAAAACGTTCACTTTGGGCGAAAGTAGTATTTATACCCAATATTTGTATTCTTCTGTCATTCTCGCTGCAAGCGTTAATAATTGCCCGATGCCGAGAAAACCCTTACGGTATCAGACATTTTCTATTTTCTGGAACGAAAATTTATGATCTACCGATAACTATCGACACGTCTTATCGCCTTCTATTTTATTGAAATAGTGAGTAGTTAATTCTTCAATTTGACTTGAATCATTCGAATCTTCTATCTTAAGTTTTGATAAAGTTACGTTAAAGTTTATGAAATAACTGCCCTAGACATCATTATCATAGGGCAGTTATCGTCACCTTTATCAACGGTCTCAACTCGCCCTTTAACTGAGCGATATTGATTTTTATAGTTAGCTGATGACGTCAAGCAACTCAATCTCACGTTCCCTGCATGCTTGTACCATTTCCTTCGGCCATACAGACATCTGCACCTGACCAATATGGAGCTTGCGCAGCAGAAGCATAACAACACGGGATTGGCCAATCCCCCCACCCATTGTATAAGGGAGAGTGCCATTCAGAAGCATTTGATGAAAAGGAAGCTCTGTACGGTTCTCACAACCACTATCTCGAAGTTGACGTTCAAGTGCGGTCTCATCTACACGAATGCCCATGGAAGAAATTTCAACGGACGTCTCCATAACAGGATACCAGACGATAATATCTCCATTTAGCTGCCAATCGTCATAGTCTGGAGATCTGCCATCATGCGGCTCACCAGAAGCCAAGTTACCGCCAATTTGCATAATAAAGACCGCGCCCTTCTCTTTTGCGATCCTGTGCTCGCGCTCTTTAGGCGTCGTATCTACTCCATACAAATCTTCAAGCTCTTGCGACGTTATGAAAGTTATTTCTTGTGGTAAGAAAGGCTCTAATGACGAATCCAGTTCTGCTACTTCCTCTTCTGTCATTTTAAGTGCCTCATAGATGAGGAGGACCTTTTCCTTCAACATTTCCATCGTTCGTTCTTGTCTATCGATAACCAGTTCCCAATCCCATTGGTCGACGTACAGCGAATGCAGTTGACTCAGCACTTCGTCACGCCGGATCGCCCGCATATCCGCGTAAAGTCCTTCTCCCGGCTGCAAATCATAATAGTGAGTAGCCATCCGCTTCCACTTAGCCAACGACTGCACAACCTCCAGCATCATTGGCGGGTAACCAGCTGTATCGAACGCGACACATCGTTCCCAGCCATTCAAGTTATCATTGACGCCCGTGTCCCCCTCTACAAATAAAGGAGCTGACACCTTCATCAAGTTCAACTTCTCGCTCAGCTTATGTTCGAACAAACTTTTTACTTTGTGAATCAACTTCTCAGTCGCCTTTTTGGATACATTACTCTCCAGTACGGTCCGTGCTTGAATAACCACTATAAATGCCCCCAAGCTTTCAACATTTTTTTAATAGACTAAAGAACCTTCGAGCTTCTAACAAAAGTAAGGTCAATGAAATAAATAGATAAGATAAATATAGGAAATTCTACACAGTGTGCAATTGTGCTTTGGAAGTGTTGTAGGAATAATCTTAGAAGTTAGAGAGGAAATAACGTACGTGATGATGTTCCGTGTAGTTAATATTCCATGTAGTTAATAACTTAAACTTTCTTCTTTAGTACCCATCCGTTTGCTACCAGCAGGGTTGTTGGCTGCGAATGTTGAAACGAATGTGCCAAAAATATCTCCCTTATTTGTTTGAATTAATGTTCTAGGTGCATCGTACACACCTTTAAATGGAAAATCAAGACACTATAACAACCTTTCAATAATTATTTCGCTAATCGTTGATAGTTTTACCGGGGATATGATCATGCTGCCTGCATTAAGCTACTGTAATTTTTTAATCTTGAATGACATCGTCATAGGGCGAGTTAATTACTTAAAGTGAACTTAAGGTTAAAGAAAGAGGAATTACCGATCATAGGTAGAAATTGTATTTTGACGCAGAAGGGTATATATTGGTTTGAACAAATATCCTAGTTAACAGATTAGAGAAGGAGGAGTGTAATGTCTAAGCTGATATATTTCGGGATCGATCTACACGGACATATCAATGTTTCGCTGGGGTTAATACGGGCGCTTGTTGAGAAGGGTGAGGAAGTACTCTACTACTCCAGTAACGAGTTCCGTGAAAAAATTGAGGCAACCGGCGCTCAGTTTAGGAATTACGAGGATATGGGTGGATTCGAAATGCGAGAGGGAGATCGCGTCGATACGTTCCTGCTATTCTCCCATTACATTTTAGATAAAAGCAGAGTACTCGTAGAACGATTCAAAGATGAGGTTACGGCATGGGAACCTGATTACATCATTCATGATGCATTTGCGTATTGGGGAAAAGAATTTGCCCAACTACTTGGTGTTCCTGGCATTTCGGCATTCGCCACGTTCGCATATATCGACGAAATGGCAGATTTCGATCCTAACTTCTTTATTTCTAATTTTATTCGGCTTGAAGAGCATTCGGCCTATAAGAAATATAAGGAAGCTGATCTTTACCGTAGATTAGTTGACATGTCCTCCAAAACCATTGCATCGAAATATGGGCTAAGTAACGTGAATGTCATTAATGATATCTTAGGAAGCAAAGAGAAACTAAATATTATATATAGTTCCAAGTCCGTTTATTTATTCCCGGATTCGTTCGACGATAGCTATTTATTTGCTGGTTACTCGATCACTCCGCGCGAAGAGACGGTGGAATTTCCTTTCGATGAACTTGATGGCAGGCCGTTAATTTACATTTCGTTCGGTACTATCTTGAATGAATTGGAGAAGCTATTCCTAAACTGTTTCGAAGCTTTTGGACAATCGGATGTACAGGTAGTAATGTCAGTGGGCAATCGTATGCGATTGGATGACCTTAAAGGCATTCCCGACAATTTTATCATCCGCAATTATGTGCCGCAGCTTGATATACTGAAGCAAGCAAGTGTGTTTATTAATCATGCAGGCACGAATAGCGTGTACGAAAGCATCTGCTTCGAGGTGCCACAGGTCGTCATACCGCAAGCTTTCGATGAATTTATGGGAGCTGTAATGGTAGAGCAGGCTGGAATCGGGATTTACATAAGAAATATGGCTCCAACTGCCGACGAACTGCGGGAGGCGGTGCAGCAAGTGCTGTCGGATTCGACTTACAAAGACCGCAGCACAACGATAAAAGCTAGTTTCAAGCCCTTGGATTATGCAATCAATGAGATTGCCGCATATGTGGAGCGAGAGCGCGCCGCATCAATTTCAACCGTACGCTCCTAATAGGTATCAGGAGGATTTGGCGCGGAAGTTCAATGTTAACAATTTGAAATACAGGCCATTCCATGTTCCTCCCTCTTAGCTGCTGAATACGAAAGAACGTGCCGATCCAATCGACACGTTCTTATTTTATTTTTCCCTTGCAATATGTTGTACCTATCACATCTTATATATTCGATACCTTATTACTATCACTGTAAAATAGCTTCAAGCCACACATTCAGTAGTCTCTCTTATCGTTAAAAGGTTTCACTGCGATTATCCCGCATTATAATGCGGTTTTAGCATAGCTTCCACAGCTTCTTGGTTCTCGGCCGACTTCTTACGTTGGCCGGGTACGGAGATAAAGAGTGCAATCAAGAAAGATATCATACACAAGACCGCGATTACATTAAAGGTAACTTGGAAACCACCGAACAAAGCACTAAGGAACGAACCAGCCAAAGCACCTAAACCGAATCCTTGATAAATAATTCCGTAGTTTTTGCTTTGATTTTTCAAGCCGAAATAGTCAGCCACAATCGCAGGAAAGACCGTGATATTACCGCCAAAGCAGAATGCAATCACCCCGACACATAGGAAGAAAATGCCCATGTTCAAAGGTACGAAGCTTAATGTCATGACTGACAAAGCCGTTGCGAACAGCGCACCGGCTACCACTTTCATACGTCCTACTTTATCGGACAATGCACCGAGTATGATCCGGCCGGCCGTATTGAAAATCGCCACCATAGCTACAGCATTCGCTGCTGTACTAATATCAAGACCGGCAAGCTGAACACCGATGTCTTTGACGATACCGATTAGGTACAACCCGCTCATACAAGCTGTGAATAGAATAATGAAGAGCATATACGCTTCTTTCGTACGCAGCATTTCTTTGACCGTATAATTTTTTTGACTGACCGATTGAGTATTGGCTTTCATAGGTGTTTCTGTCATTACAGCTTCTTTAATTAAGAATGAACCGGCAATTACCATCACCAGCACGATCAATCCCCAGACTAGGAAAGCTTGGGAAACCCCCAACGTATTGATGAAATGCCCATTGATATATTTAAAGAGTAAGCTGCCCGTCCCAAAAGCCCCTACGGAGATCCCCGCTATTAGCCCTTTGCGTTCAGGAAACCATTTCATTAAGTTCGATAGCGATGTGATATATGCTGTACCATCTGCATAGCCAACAACGACACCAGCAAGCAAGTATAACATCCACAACGATGAAACTTGTGAGCTAGCGATCAGCCCTGCACCGAGAACAGCACCTGAGATCATCGTCAAATTCCTAATTCCGATACGATCCTGTATTTTACCAGCGAACAGTGTCGCAAAAGCAAGTGCAAAGCTGGTAATGGAAAAAGTAATCGATACAGAGCTAAGCTCCCATCCAAACTTGTCAGCTAACGGCTGATTAAATAAACTCCACGTATATATGGTGCCCAATCCCATCTGTACTATGATTGTTCCAAGTACGATCATCCACCGATTTACCTGTCGTTGAGTTGCTTGAGGCATACTCATGATAAATCCCCTCTTTCCATTCTGCTATGATCATGATGTGTGCGTTATCTGTATGTGTAGGGAAGAAAAGCCTCTTACTCCTTGCTTTCACACCCTTATCTTACAAGAGAGAACGCTTTCTTGAGCCAAGCACGACATGAAATGACGGGATTACGGAATGAACTGCCTTTATATATGCATCAACTGCCTAAATTCTTTGACTTTACTTCGACTGACGGGCACTTTCGCATCCATATCACGCAGACGAAGCAGATAGGTATTGTTGAACCATGGAACGATTTCATGGATTTGAGACAAATTGACGGTATAGGAACGATGACAACGGTAGAATCGATCTTGAGGCAGCAGGGCATGAAAGTCCGAAATACTCATCGGCATCGTATACATACCACTCTTCGTGAATACGTTCGTCACCTTTTCTTGTGCCTCCGCATAGTAGATGTCATCGCTGCTCGTCACGATATACTTCTCATTTTTCAGCAGATTAATGCGCTTCTCCTCCGACCTTTGTCTGCTGTCCACAGCATTTTGACTTCCTTCTTGCTGCTGATCCCGTTCGAAAGCGGTCTCCAACTTATGCAACATCGCAGCAATTCGTTTCTCGTCATAGGGCTTTAATATATAATCGAACGCTTCCAGCTCAAAGGCTTGGGCAGCATGTTCCTTATAAGCGGTTGTAAAAATAACATACGGTTTTCGCGCGAATTTACTTATATTAGTTGCTAGAAGCATTCCGTCCAAGGATGGGATGTTAATATCGAGAAAAATCGCATCGACTTCCTTCTCCTGCAGAAATTTAAGCACATCAAGACCGTCCTCGAATCGTTCCACAATTTCAACGCGGCTATGTTTTGTAATCAAATACTCCAGCTCTTCACGGGCTAATACTTCATCTTCCACAATTATTGCTCTCATCGTGTCTCCTTCTGTATATCAAAAAAGATATTCGTTCCTTGAGCCAGCCTCTCCATCGTAACACCATACCCAAAAATGAGTTTCACACGTTTGTGCACATTGAAAAGGCCAATATGATTCGGCGGAACACGCTCCTCTATTACCTGTTCAATCATATCTTCTCGGATGCCCACTCCTGTATCTTTCACACCAATCCGAATGTGATCTTCTGTATCTTTAACATAGATGGTGACCGTTCCGGGTTCTTTTTCTTTCAATATACCGTGGACAATCGCATTCTCCACTAACGGCTGAATAATAAGACTGGGAATCTTAACGGTGACTTCATCCACATCATATATAACGTTTAACCGATTTCCAAAGCGTGCTTTTTCAATTTCTATATAATTCCGAACCTGTTCCAGCTCCTTATGGATATCGATCAATTCATCTGTGAGCTCCAAATTATAACGCAAATATCCCGATAAATTGACGAGTAACTCCCTCGCTTGGTCCGGTCTTGTCCTAATTGAGGAACCAATTGCATTCAACGCATTGAACAAAAAATGTGGCTGAATCGTTGTCTGCAGCGCTTTGAGCTCGGCTTTATTCGCCATCGCCTTAATTTCTTCTACACGTGACACTTCCATTAATGTAGAAATGATCTGAGATAAACCGACGGCCATCGTTTGCAAGGGATAAGTGATTTTATGTGCTTTCCGATAATAAATCTTCAAGGTCCCGGTAACTTCTTCCCGCTCTTCCAGTGGAATAATTAATACGGATTGAATGCCAGGCAGCGCATCATCCAATGCATGGTTGCTTATCATGAACTCCCCGCTTCGTATCGTCTCTTTGGTCATATCACTAATGATCTCATGTCGGAAGTGATAGCGGTCTTCCCCATAACCAACGTAAGCGAGCACATTCGAGGCATCCGTTATTGCTACAGCATCAGCTTGGATATCATTTTTAATAATGGAACAGATCTTGTGTAACGATTCGGTATTGATGGAGCGAAAATAAGGTAATGTCTTATTCGCAATATCTAAGGCCAGCTTCGCCTGCTGCGCAGCGATTCCTTCCCGTTCACTTTCCACATTTTGAATTAACAAAATGATCAATCCGACATTCAATTGACCTATAATCATTGGTATGGCAATTTTAGATACAATATCGATTCCCAATGCTGTAGGCTCCGCCATGAATATGATCAACAGCATCGTTAATGCCTCACAGGCCATTCCGGCAAAGATACCGACAAACCAGCGCTTTGCTTTAGGCGTTCGAAGATAAATATAGCCGGATACCAGCCCGGCAATAATACTCGTGATGAGACATGGAATCGAAGTCACCCCACCGATATCGATCAAATATCGATGGATCCCTGACACTACCCCCACGACAATCCCGACCCATGGCCCGAATAAAATACCTCCTGCCATAATCACGATAACTCGTACGTTGACGAGCGAACCTTCCACATCGATTCCTGCATACGTACCGAAAAGCGCAAAGGTACAAAACAGAATCGTAACGACGGCAAACTCCTTCGGTGTCTGCGATTCCTTTTGCAGAATCTGCTTAAAGCTCGGAATACGCGTTAATAAAAACAAAATAATGAGCAATAATGCCGCCCGCTCAAAGAGCTGAAGCAGCATCGTGAAATCGTCGTCTATGGAACTTACCTCCCGTTATCACCAGCTGTTGTTTGCTTATTTTATCAAAGTTTGATCTGTTTTTATGCTTCAAACCGCACAAATGTTCAACAGATCGTTGTATGGAAATCTATGAATCGCACCGCTCTTTGTCAGAGTTTCAGAAGAAATAATCAACAACTGTCTCTGTTGCTTCGGAAAAAAATTTGAATAAAAGTATCGTACAAACCTATTATTTACTATAAATAAATAGAAGCCACTTTGAAAAAAATAATCAAAGTAGCTTCTATTCTTCTTAGATGAACATTCTATTTTATAAAAAGAGAATAAAAGATGCGAAAGGAGTTGGTTTCCATAAATAAAGTACCTGCTCCCGCGTCTTACCTTATAGCATAACTGCCAACATTTTAGTTTAAAGTATCTTCCACCTTTTTTCTTACTTTCTTAAACGGCTTAAAACCAAGGCGATTCGTATGCTCCTCATTTTTCACCAATTGTTTATAGTTCTAATATTGGTACCGTGCGAATGAAAATGTAGACACCAACAGCATTCAAAGCTATACAAATTGGATAGTAAGGAACCAGCAGTTCTGAAGTAATATCTTTTCGTTCTAAGAAAAATGGAAGTGGGCCTGCTATGCTGCAATAATGGCAACGACAATGACTGCTGCAAATCGCTTCTTTCCGTTTACATAATTTGCTGTTAACTCTCCAACATTAGCAGTTCTTTCTTCAATACATTATATTTACTGTCTTCTTCTGTAATGGTAGCTGTCACAAGCGTACCTATCCCAGGCACCGCCTGGATAATGATAAGGAATGTGTGTCTGGCTGAATTATCTTTAAAGATCGAATATGGGATCGTCGCTAATAAGCAAGCCGACAACTACGGACACATACTTCGATGTTCTGCGTTCATGCTACAAATATCCTTCTGCCATTTCTCTGCTTACATAGTAGCCATGCTCACTAACCACATGTTGCTCAACCGTATCTTTCAGTAAATAATCAACAGATACTTCTAAATTATTTCCGGGCATAAGAAGTTTTCGGTTTCAGGCAAACCTTGACCATTTTCCCATTTAATAATGGCCTGTCTAACGAGTTTAAACAAGCAAATGGCACTATACAACAGTCTTCCACCCTATCATTATATGTAAGGAAACTGCAGTCAAGTTCAGTAATGATTTTATCTATCCTATCTTCCATACATTTATCCCACGCCCAACGCCTTAAACACGGCATCGGTCGGATCTGAGTAGAACACTGGCTGTAACTTAATAAGCAAATCCGGTGGAACCGTCTGAAAATCTACTACAGAAGAGGCAGGTATTAACACTTTCTTTGCTCCTGCATCTACACAAACCTGAAGTGTATTCGCAAACTCCTCAACCTTAGCAATCGTACCACCAACGGTCATGTTTCCAAGTATCACCAGACTCTCTTGAACAGGGCGTTCTATCGCGCCTGAACAAAGTCCAATCAGCTGAGCAATCGCCAACTCGTCGGTCAAACCAATCCCTTGCAAATCGCTAATATGCATCAAATAGTCCTTTGTCTTGGTACTAATCGAGCTGCTGATACTTTTACTGTTAGACGTAAAGTAACGGAATGCTGTATCCAAGCTTTCTTTCGCCCCACGATGAGTTCCAACACCCGACTTTTCAAACTTACCCGAACCTGAAACAACTTGGTTTTCCAGCTTGTAAACCCCTATCATGCCAGAATCACCATGCCCTACCGTATACACATGCCCTGGCTTACCCATGCCTTCAGGAATGAGCTTCCCGCCACCCTGCTCTGGAACAGAAACATACTCTTCACTCAACGTTTCTTTATCAATGTAGGAGAAGTGAACATCGTAAAACTCCATGCCACCGATTTTCTTGAGTTGTTCTTTAACTCTTCTTCTACCTTCAAGCGCATATTTCAGAACTTCTTCTACATCATCTCTCGAATAATCACCATTAGGATACAAGAGTTTTATGAAACCCGACACGGTTTTACGAACTGCTATGACATCACGTTGGTTCAAGTTATTTCCCAACTTAAAGTACCGATCAATGGCATCCGCAAACGAGCGTTTCCGCATTTCCCTAAAGTATTCAGCCATGTAATCCACAATAAAACCGTACTTGTCCGTAAAGAAGTCAGGTCGCATTTTCGGAATTTCCCAGCCTGGTAGATAGTAATGCATCCGATCAAAGAAAGCTGAATCGTTCGCCATTGCTTCAGGAAATGGTGCGAACAGATGTGATGTCTTAATCAACGAATCAAGGCTCTGATTGATATTACCTACGAAAACCATAGAAGCAGATGCTGCTTTCTCTTCTCTTCCCCGTGCAAACGATCCTGAAGCCATGTAATCCTTCATGATCTGAATGCCGTCTTTATCTTTAAATGTTATTCCAGCTACCTCGTCGAAAGCCACTGTATCCCATAAACCCACGAGTCCTACTTTCTTAGTGGACATATTATAAAATAGATTAGCTACAGTAGATTGGCCACCAGATACAAGGATCGAGTTAGGAGATATCTCTTTATACACATGCGACTTCCCCGTTCCTCTTGGCCCCAGTTCACACATGTTGTAGTTATTCTCAACAAGCGGTACAAGTCTAAGCAGGAGATGCCATTTCACCCTATCCTCTAATTGTGTCGGCTCCATACCAGTCGAGCGAATAAGTAGATCGATCCATTCCTCTTTCGTGAAGCTCTTTCTACCCTCAAATACCTCGTTAAGATCCATGTTCGGCATTTGTATCGGTTTTAAGCTACTAATGCTGAAAGGATTACTATTCTTTACTTCTTCATCGAAGAAATAATCCATCTTTAGCATGCACCAAATCCCACCTGCCAAAAGCTTATCGAACTCTTTTACATAGCTTGGCGAAATGGGAACACCCTTGAGACCTAAGTTCGAGAATTCTGCTACATAGGAATCAATTTTTTCATTGAGTGTGACCGTGATCTTATCAATGATGGAATACTGACCCAACTCTCGAATTCTGGATTTGATCTTCTCCGCTTCATCAGGTCGTACAAAGTTCTCCGAAAGGATCTTTTTTACTCGTTCGCTCCCTTCCCTAAGGGTATCTTCATCGTCTGTTGCCGCATACATGCCAAGTAAATATTCAAGGACATAAACTGGGACATTCGCCCCTTCTTTCATCAGCTTCGTTAAGTCTTTTCGGACGACTCTTCCCGAAAATACGTCGTTCAGCTTATGGTCTAAATCCGATGACAGTTCCTCACTTATTGGTTCCATTCAGCTTCCTCCTCTCCTCTAAAAATCAAAATCGCTAACAATGCCTAAATTAATCGAAAATGATGTTTTCTCTACAATCACATTCGTCTCTTCATCTTTAGTAATGAGGTAATAGTTAGCGTTCTTATCGTATGGTATTGACTTCAGAGCAAACCGGAGCTTGAATGTGCGCTCATCTGGCTTATCCGAGATACGGTCACATATAAGCATTTCCTCGTTGCTAATCACGTTGTCAGCATCATCCGTCATATATACTTTTACCGTTCGAGGTATTCGTTTGTCCTCCACCTTCTCTGTCTGGAAGAAGGTAAGACTGAACAAGCTATTCGTAATCTTTCTTATGGTGTTCGTGAGCTTCACGTCCACTTTCTCGATTTCACGGCTGTTCTTCTGCCCACTACGAATATTTTTGAATGAAATCAATGGCACTACTATCTCTTGCAGGCTAGCTCCTCCATGAACGAAGTTAGCACCAGCTCCTTGGATCTTGAAACGGATCGTTGCCTTTGGTACATAAGTGGTGATTTGATGCTCATTCTTTATCAAGCTGTCCATGTTGATATCAAGAAGACCACTTCGTTCCCCTTTCTCCTGCGAGAAAAGATGTCTTCGTTTTACTTCCAAAGCTTGAATACCTTCCTTCTCGATCTTGTCACTTTCCTCTAACGCCTCACGTTGGTAGACGAAGCCATGGTCTGCCGTGATGAAGATATTCGTACCGCTCAGATCATCTCTAATGATCTTAACTATATCGTACAACTCATCAATAGCTCTCTCCGCCGCTGTGAACGTATAAACCTCTGTAGAGGCCTTATCTCCAGTTGCATCGATGCTGTCGTGATAAATGTACACCAGCTTCTTGCCTTTGAATGTTTCTCTGCGTCCAGCCTTATTCATGTTTTTCATCTCTTGGAAGTGAACGGCTGTACTTTCGGCTATTGCGGCTTGTAAGATACCGATTCGATTCTCTAAACCACTTGAAGATTTCCCATTAACCAATACATTACCGCTCAGGTCAATATCTAATTCCTTATGAGGTAGTAGTGATGCCATTCCCATCTTGGTAACAGAAGGGACCACCCCCAACAATGGTTGAATCTCACAAGCTCCAATCGTTTCTGAATTAAGCTTATCCGCCAAATCACTTGCTATTTCATAACGCAGAGCATCGGAGATAATGACAAATACCCGATCACCATTATAGACTTTAGGTGCAACAAAGCTTCTATAGAAGTCCTTCTGACTTTGAATACCTGGAAGTACCCAGCTTGATTTCATCTCTTCTTGCACAGCTGCAGACCAATTAGCGCATAATTCGCCCATATACCAATTCGTATATAAGTTTTCAACCATCACTTTGAGCTTCTTCAAGATTTCACTGTTGGAGTTATTGTCATATGCAACATAGAACTTTCGATAGAACATGTCCATGTGGTGATAGTCATTTACATAGGCACGGTACATGTCCACAGCTTGCGCTTTCGGGATACCCATACTGTATTTCTTGTGGAATTCGAACATCTTAACCGTGTAATACAAAGCTTCATACACAGATTGATATCGCTCGTAGTAGTGCTTTGCTCTACGAAGGTTTATCAATTTCATATATGTATCATAATCCTCCATCCTCTCTTCCAGACTGTTGGCTATATAGATAATGATGGCTTTATCGAAGTAAGGGAATGTATCCGCCGATTTGAATTCCTCTACAGGAAGTTGATTCACAATATCAGATAGTTTGATTTCCTTCTCAATAATTTCAGCATACTGATCATAGATGTAATAATCCGTTTTGTGATGCATCCAGTGATCGATGAATACCAATGCATTGGATCTGTTCCGAGTGGCAATATAGTTCTTTATCCGCGAAAGATATTCGTCGTTCACCGCATGGCTCAGAGAAGTTACAGTCAAATGAATAAACAACGTTTTGAGTGTCTTTTGACTTTGCTCATATCCATATCGCTCAGCTACTGTATTCCAAAACACATCTGACCCAACGTACTTTGAAATTGAATCAAAATATTTGTTATGGTTGTCATCAAGTGTATCCATAAGAACAACTTTCAGTACATCTTCGAAATCAGGTGTCTTGAGATTGCACAACGCACTCATCATTACCAATTCAATCGTTCCTTCAGTAAATACCGAGACCTCGAACCCTTTAAATTTCCGAACCCGATCCTTATTCCCAAAAAACTTCTCGTATTTCTTCACTGAACCTCGGAGAGATGAATCAATATTCATCTCATTCATGATGAGAGATATTTTATCTGCATAAAATTCCTTAGAATAAAGGAGCGTATCCAACAACCAATTATCCTCAATACTCATGTCCGAGTTGGAATACATCAAATAATTAGAAGTTGGATCCTCTTCTTCTAGCAATACCTTCGTGTAAAAGTTATTCCCTTCAGTTAACTTATGTACCTTGATGTTCTCTATAGAAATCTCATGTATGTATTCAGCAAACTCCTGATCTTTATCAAACCAAAAGATGATCCTACGTTGCTCGCCCTCAAGGAGCGGTTGCAAAAAAGCTTCTTGTAGTGATTTTGTTATTTCACCCATATTCACGATTTATCAACACCTTTATCTCAGCTAAAACAGGGATATACCAAGACTATCTGGCATATCCCTATTGTACCCAATTTATTTGATTGGAGCGAGTAAGCCTTCGAATTTAGCATAATTGACAGCAACACCATCATCCAAGTCAATCTCGATTTGCATATCCGCCATGTGACGAAGTTTTTCATCGTATGCTCGTAGTTCTTCGATCTTCAAGTCAAGGGACTTGAGTTCTTTCTTCGCATTGGCGATTTCTTTAGTTGTACCATCTCCATTAATAACATCGAGCAGTGTTTTTTTCTCAACATCCATCCGAATCTGAAGCTCATGTAGGTAATCCGTTCTTATTCTCGATAGTGTCGATTTGTCATAACGATGCATGTAGATTAAGCAGTTGAATGCCTTTTGTTTTCCAGATGTGAAGAGCCAATAAATTGGTCTCTTTTTGTATGTTTGTAAATGATCTTTGTAAAAATCATTCAAGTAGTACCTCTTAAGAGTCTCTTTTACTGACTCACCGTCTTTCTTTCCGAGAGTCTCAGCGAGGTACTCAAGATTTTCTGCTAATATTTCTTCTCCGAACACCACTTTGACAATCTCTAAAAATTTGGACACTATATCGTCTTCAAAGTAACCTCCTGAGACTATTGGAAGAATATTATCTTTATCAGCAGAAAACAATCGGTATTTTTCAAGATTATAGTTCCCTCCTGCAAAAACAAGGCCTTCTGAATCCAGTGAATACCTTCCAAACATACAACCTACAGCGTAGGATAAAAATGATTTCACTTCAAGTTTTAGGTCAGTTTTACGTAACGAAACATTACCTTCATCAACTTCTGGTGATACCTCGTCTTCCAATCCATATATTTCTATAAAAATACGATTTAGTTCTTCTTCATTTGTTTTAAGCTGAGTGAATTGCTTTTCACTATATTCTTGCAAATTCTTAAATGAATGCATTATAGTATTACTTTTGTGCTTGATCAGGCTATTTATTTTGAAATTCCAACTCGACTCGAATCTATCCCAATCCGATTTAGATATAGATATATTTTGTCTTACAAGTTCCTCGATGCGATCTTTATATTCTTCGGATAACATTATTGGCAAACTTGATACGTGACTTCCTTCATAGTTGAGTGTAGGAGATAATATAGACAATATCGTTGAAGCAATTTTTGAGTTTACAAATCCTAATATATAATGAAGTTCTTGATCGTCAACGAATAAACAAGCACCAGCTACGTCAAAAATAAAACCATTTTCTTTGTATCTAAATGCAATGTCTCCTGAAGTAACTTTTGACCATGACAAACATTCTTGAAAATAATACTCAGTGTTAGGAACGGTTGAACGAATACGTCCATTATCATCTTTAAAATTCTTAATTTCGAAACCATTCTGTTCCCAATTAAGCACTACATCATTATTACCATACCACTTTCTGTATTTCCCCCCCTTGTTGTATGGAACCCACTTTGCACCAGTTGATAAAAATTGCTCACTGTTCTGAGCAGATAGACACAATTTATTTTGGTCTACCTCATGCCAAAATCTTGTGAATTTATTATTATCGCCAGTTGTCATTCCTAACCGAGTAGTACCTATTTCCGACAACGCATTTCCTTTAATAAAAGCATTCCTTAACCCTGCACCCATCCAGTATGCAATTGGACTTTCTGGCAACATGATGAAGTCTTTCACTTTCCTTAGAAAATATCCATTATTTTTCTCAATATCAAAGGCATTCTCTTTATCAAAAGATTGAGGGTATTTATTTGTTAAATCCAAATATTTCGAAGTATATGATTCAATATTATTATTCTTGATAACAAAAGAAACGGCTTGTGCAACTTTTGAATTCAATTCAGGGAATGAATTGTAGCCAATGTGAATCAAATTAATAATATTTTTGCTCAATATATTTTTTCTCAATTCTTTAAAACTCGATAAAAACATCCAAGAATGCATAGTTAGCATCGCATTATAACCATTCTCTTTTGTATATTCAAGACATTTTTCAATAAAAACAGCAAACATATCTGATTTACTATTTGAATGGTGTTTTTTTACATATTTAGAAACTTTATCATTCATTCCACCACTCCCCATATAGGGGGGATTGGTACAAACTACATCATACTTAAACCCCATTACTTTCGCCTGCAATAAGATATTTGGGAGTTTCTCTAATATTTCAATTTTAGCTATAAGTTGTGTAATATCTCCTTGATCCACTGAATCGTTTGCGAACTCAATCAACTGTTTTTCCAAAAAATCCAAATCTAATGGTTTTACATTTAAAATAGATCCATACTCTTTGGAATCTCTAAAAACATCTCTCAGGTACTCCAATATTCCTCTCTGATTATCTTGCTTATGAATAGTTGAGTTTTCGTCCACCAAAACATTTATTATATCATTAGTAATCCAGTTAGTTTCTTGAATTGCACTTATGTTTAGCTTAATCCCCTGTTCGAATACCCTTCGAGACTTCCCTCTTGCCTTCATCATAAGGGAAAATGAGGCTAATTGAACTGCACGTTCGTCAATATCTAATCCAAATAAGTTCTTTTCCAATATTAGTTTGGGTATCTCTCTATCAATATACCCTTTCTCAAGATATATATCGTATAGAACATCAAATGCATAAACAAGGATATGACCACTGCCACAGGAAGGATCAAAAAAAGTAATTTCCTCAGGATTTATGATATTGTATTGAATCTTTTCAAGATTAGTAATCACAGGCTCTTCTTGTTGCGATTCATCTAAATAATACTTATAGCATGATTTCAAAGAAGTTTCTGGATAACTCTCCAACCATATTCGTCCCAACGAATTCTCTACCATATATTTGACTAACCAATTAGGAGTAAAGAGTTGCGTTGCGGCTGGAATATTATCTTTGCTAATTTTAATGTTCATCTTGAGGTCAGCAAATACCTGATCCTTCTTTTCTGAAATATAAAATTGATACATCCAACCTATGATCTCGACATCTTCCCAATCCTGTTCTAGAATAGCTGTTACATCTGTCATCTCCCGAAGAAATGAATTTTTCGCCAATAGTCCCTCTGGAAACAGTATCGCTTTATAATCGTCAATAGTTTCAAACATAAAGGGGAGAACTTTATTCAATGCATTGCACTGTTCAATAATTAAATACTTGTATAGCTCTTCTGTCTTGTTGTTGATCTTCCACTCATAAACCAACTCTTTATCAATTTCTAAATCTACAGTCAATGCCTCTTTAATAATATCAGGCTCGGAACTATCGGAATTACTGGACGATAATACTCTTACCTTGGTAGGGAGATAATTATTTACCTCCATAAACCGCAATGCAGTGAACCGATTAAACCAAGTGTAGGCTACTTCCTCTACAACCTGCTTAAACCCTATTTCATTTATGCGAGAAATAAGTTTATCACGTTGTTCCTTTTCAATTGAACTAAGTGGTTTACCATCAATATATATAGCACCCGAACTTTCTATATGAGCCTTCTTTATATTCTCCTCGGTAATCCCTATTTTAAAAGCCCTTGCTTTGACTTTCTCAATCAATTCTTTACGAGCATTCGTCGCTAAGTTTTTCAATGCTGTCTTATTCATGCGTGTTATTCACCAACCCATACAGGATTTTTTCATACAATAGTCAGAGTGCCATGACCTAAGCCACGGCACATTGGATTAATCAATAAACTCGATTTGTTTGTTACTCTTAATAATCTGCTTCAGCCTTGCTGACAATGTATTCAACAACATATCTACATCTTCTTCTGTCCGTAAAGTCTTAGTAGCCAGCAAATTATTCACTCTTACTCGTTCTCTCTGAGGAACTGTTTTCACTGCTACATATGGCTCTTTTCCTTCAACCACTGCTTCTGGTTGTTCCACTTGTTTTTTCTCAAATTCATGAATCTCACGATTGATTGTGATATCTTGTCTATCTCTAAAGGCGGCGCTTTGTGTTATAGTCGCATCCACTTTAAAGATATCGGTTAACTCATTCATACCGCTGTATAAATTATTGTAGTAATCCAGAATTTTTTTCCTTGTTTCTTCGGAAACTCCATCCTCATTAGCACGTAAAGTAAGATGATCGAGATCCAGTTGGATGACACTTTTCGCCGCTAATTTCTTTTCTTCAAGTATCGCCTGAATCTGCTCATCAATTTTATTCACAAGCTCAGGTATGTCCTTGATTTTTCGATAAGGTTGTACTTCCGTTAAGATCGCTCGCAACGTTTCAGCATTGCCTTTAATCTCGTCATCTGATAAATAAACATCGTTGTCTTTGTACTTCTCGATTGCACGAAGTCCTTTATCAAAGATGTCCTTTTGTGAAGCGAAGAAACTTTTCACATACGTAACATCTTCTTCCCATTCCAACAAATTATCTTCAAAATCACGAAGCTTCGTGAAGAACGAGACGTTATCTAATCCTTTTGTAAATTCATCGAAATAATCCGATCCTTTGTCTAATAGACTACTACCAGGGTACTTTCTTCCTTCGTAGCGATTCTTGAGTGCATTGATCTCTTTTACCTGATCTTCAATCAATCCTCGAATATCTCTTACCAACCCATCCTCATCATCTGCTACGTCTGTTTTATTGAACACTTGCCTACAGATGTTTTTCGCAACTTTCAGCAGTGATTCGTCAACGATAACCCGTTTCACAACGATGACCTTATCGACTTCACTTGCCTTGGTCAAAGCATTAACAGCATTTCCATCTTCTGGCCCCATATATTCCGAATTAAGTCTCAATCGAATCCGTTGTTCTTTCATTAACTCCGCAATCAAGCCTGCAATGTCGAGATCTTTCCAACCGTAAGGCTTATCCTTAAAGCGATCTAATAACACTTTGACTCGAATTTGCTTCTGAATGCTGTCCTGCAAGCTGATAAAGTCCATGACTTCTTTGACTGCCAACTCATTCGCACTCGTAGCCGCTCCATCAATAGTCAATTGCTCGGTATTTCTTCTCAAGATCGCAATCAGATCCTTCTCTGAGTCCAAGTACGTCTTAATATAACCAAGCTTTGTATACACATTCTCGACCAACGACAGGAAGCCAGCATTAATCCGCTCTTTAACTGCTGAACCTTTGATCTCAGCTCTATTACCATTAATGAAGAATACGCCACCTTTGATGGCTTCTTCCAGCATATCTCTCACTCTACGCCTGCGATCTCTCGCCTCAGATTGTTTATTGTTCAAGATGTTCTGAATGCTTTCTGGGAGTTGTGACGGGTTTATCTTCTTCCGATACTCTTCAATCTTGAGCACTTCTTCGATCTCTTCCACATAAGCTTCATTCGCACCCAGCTTGAGAATCATCTCGCCTGTACCAGAAGACATGAGCATCAACTCTTGATCTGACTTGGCGTAATGATCTGAGAGCGGCGAAAGAATATTAATGCCGATGCTCGATGTTTGATTACCGATATTCTTCTCATCCATCTTCTGATTATAGGAGAATTGGTACTGAGAAGAATAACGATATCTCTTGTCATCGTATAAGTCCTGATAGATATAAGTAGCAAGCTCCCGCTTAATGACATCCTCTTCAATCTTCACACCTTTGATCTCACGGTTAATATCCTGCTCATCATCCGTCAAGAACAAGTAGAATTCACCATTCTTCTGAATTAGTGTTTGGGATATCAGTTTACGAAGCGATATCTTAATTTTCTCCTTCAAAGCCAACTTATCTTCATCGATCTGTGTAACCATTAGCGTAGCAATATTATCAATATTTGCAGGAAGCTCTTTAATATACTTAATCATGAATAGCACTTTAAGCAAATCCATGTTAAACGGATCATCTTTTAATGCTGGATTCTCATATGCACCTTCAATAACCCTTGAAATGGTTGGAGTTAAGAACTCTTTAATCGTATCGTAGAAGGCATAGAATGGAATTAGTGTTCCTTCCTCCGAATCCTTGAAACGTAAACCAGCCTCTTTGAAGGCTGATAGCATGGAACGTTCCCCTTCTGATAAATGCTTACCTGAACTACCGTGCTTACGTACTTGTTCAAAAACATTCTGAAGCAGCTTAAACTGGTATGGAAGGAACGGATATACATCGGCAAACTCCAAATCGTTCTCATAACCACGCAAATCCGCAGTACTATCCTTAAAGCTCATTAGGTTTTTGAGTGCAGCACTCTCATCATGATAAATTTGCTTCAACTTATCGGCAACATGTTCCTTCTTTTCGAGAATTCGCTTCTTAATAACCTCATCTACCGATATGGAGGATAGAGATAGTCTCGTATCAAACCGTCCTTGGATACGAGAAAAGTCATCACCCTTCACTTTCACAATGCTATCGATACTTTCCTGCGAAGTCACCATAATCCACACTTTACCTGAGCCATGCGTTCCAAGATCCTCTGCCAACGTTTGAAGGTTGAGCATCAGCTGTCGGCTGTCGCCTATGTACTGTCCAATCTCATCGACCAAGAAAATCAGATGGAAATTGTCCCCCTTTTGGGCAACATACTCTTTGACATCCTTCGAAAACTTCTCGATGCTAATCTCAAAGTTATTCACACCGTTCTCAAACCAGTTTCTCGCTGTTTCTTCAGACATAGAAGTAACCTTTGTTAAGGCTCCAATCACATAGTCAGCATCAAAATAGAAAGTGTTTCTGCGTTCTATCCACTCTTCGCCTGCCGATGCTTTAAACTCCTGCTTAAAGTCCTCGTACACACCTTCCTTGGTCAGATACTTCTCCATCTCCGCCACACCAGGTATATCACCATAGAAGCCCTGATGCTCGTAAAAGACTTTCGAGAATACTCTGAGGATGGCATCTTCTTTCGATTTGTTATCCAAGGAGCTTTTTGAATCGATATTGAAAAGAATAACTTCCGTATCCACGTTAGCAGTTCGCTTCATATTAGCGTAGATGAGTTCATCTTGAATTTTATTAGCAAAGAAATCTACTGCTCGCTTGTCTTTTGCTTTCTTATTCTCAAGCAAGTAAGCTAGGATCTTCAAAAAGTGTGATTTACCCGAACCGAAGAAGCCTGATATCCAAACGCCCATTTTATCTGTATGGCCGTCGATCCCTTGCTGATAATTCTCATAAAACTTAGATAAGTGCTTATTCAGCTCTCGTGTCACGACATATTCATCAAGTTCCTGATAAATGTTATCTTCATCGGTCTGGGCGACCTTAATTACACCTTTTATACTACGTTCGATGTCTTTGATAAACATGTCTTTAATTAGCACACATCTTCCCCCTCTGGTTGTTAATCCACTAAACGGAATGCCCTATAATAGTTATCATCTTTAAAACGATCGAATAAGCGTAAGGATAGTCCATCGTACTTGCCTGGGAAGAACATAATCACAGGGATTTTATCCAGCACTTCTTGAAGATTATTCAAGATATTATGTGAGCGAACAAATGGATAAACCTTCCCCACGCCTGTGATGATTACGACGTTATGATCGCCCAATTGCTCCTGAATCTTTTGCAGAAAGATATCAGGCTTCGCAAAATTAGCCATCGCTTTAAACAAAGCTTCCTTCCCCTGCTTCTCTTCCATCTGAGGAATTCGCTCGAATATTCTCTTCTCCTTAGCAATCTCAATAAGCATCTTGTATAGATCAAACTCAATGAGCCTGCGGCCAGAGCCTTCGTAATTGAATTCCTTCAATATATGTGGGATGTAGTCTCTTACTACAAGTTCATGCTCAGGCTCGTAATCAAATACGTAAAAGCTAATCTCATTCCCCAATCCTCTACCCTCAATAAACTTATCTTCCTTTATCTTCGGTATGATCTTGTCGAGTCTACTATTCAAATTCGCCATACTATACCTCACCCATTGCTCTTACATAAGCAGTGTCTCCGATTTGAATCAAATGCTGTTTTAACTGATCGTCCATCAACAGTCTGCTTAATTCACCTGTCTGCTTATCCTTCAAAATTCCTGCATCGTATAAAACCTTAACATAGACCTGTTTCAACCTATTCATCGTCTGTTCCGTCCAAGCCGCTACTCTTGGATTCTGCTCAGCTTTAGATGCAATATACAAGTTAATATCCTTCTTTTCCAAAATATAATTTCCATCTTCAAACTTCTCTTGGATAACTTCATTCATAAATTCATAAAAGAGCCTGTCCGTCTTCATGATTGCATATAGATTAATGATTTTACCTGATTCTAACGATTGCTCCAGTACCATTTGACATAGTGCATCATCGAGTATACTTACTCTTCGCAATACTGATGGCAAGCTTCTTCTAATGCTCGACTTGACCTGATATTGAAATAGATTATCCGTGTTCACCTTTTCCTTTATTTCCACTTCTTCCAGCCCTTGAACCCTAAGTCCTACTACCTGTTTCAACTCATAAAATAGGAACGATGCCCCAGTTATGGTTGCACTATATTCTAATTCTATGGTCATGGTTTAGCTCCCTGCCTTCACTTCAAAACAATTTATGTCATTAATCATTCCATTCATATGTAACACCTTTTCAATTACTTCAAGTCGTCGTTTTCCACACTGTTGTTTGAGAATTGTCGTAAATTCATTCTCTTTCCATATCTTCATAGGGTTATTTGTGTAAATGCTGGATACCTTACTGATCATATCTTCTTCAGTAATTAGATTTGCCCAATATCCATCGACAACACCATTTATAACTGTTGCCAGTTCTCTTTGTGTTTTGTAGAACAGTTTAATCTCCAAAATTAACACCTCGTCGCACATCAAGTAATACTTTAATATTATTTCATTCTTACTTTTTTCTCAATGGAAGATACCTGCAGCATAAAAGAAAAACCGCCATATCAGCGACTCCATCCATCAAGTATTCAGTAAATATTACAAAATGCTTGAACTATCATCGAATATTGAAGCATGTATTAATATCATTAGACCAATCCTGAATAAGGTTAAAACAGTACCCCAAGCTTCCTCTTAATCTCCATAAAACCATTATGGATTTTTTGTACAACTCATTTTGATTTTTATCCATATGCATAAAAATTCCTAGCATGAGTAATTCCCCGTCTCAGGGAAACCTCGATCGTTTTCCAATTTGCTGATTGCTTGTCTTGTCGTACTCAACTTTTCTGCTGACATGTCTTGAAAAAGTCCCCTTTGTCTTCTTACTTATAAAGATTTTCACTAAAAGTCATCGTCGTGTCCCTTTTTTTGATACCCAAGTTGTGTGAAAGCAAAGCTGTTGTTCTATCACTCTACGAGTGTATATTGTCAACTTTTACAGTTACACTTTAGTTACAGCATGCATTTACACACAAAAACACGAAAAAAACGCCCTAGATCATTATCTAAGGCGTCGAGCATCGTAACATGTTGTATCATGTCGCGACTTCACTATATACTCGATTACACTGTGACTTCATTTCAAAGCGACAATAACTAAAGTCAGTTGTAAAAAATCTTTGTAATCAATTTTGTTGATTTATTGGATTTGTCGCAGCATGTGAAAAATGGGAAGAACAAAAAGTAAAGGACCCTAAAAAACAACATCAAATAGTTTCAATGGGTGCGAACTGTTAGATGTCAGTAGCACATAGTAAACAGACTGTGTGATTTTCATAGTATATCTAGGCTATACATGGCACTCCTACTACATTCGCCCGAATCAAAAACACTGAATATGCTAGTTCTTTAATAGTCATCTAAAACGAAACGTATATCGAATGGATATTGAGTATTTCTCAAAAGACTAATTAATAAGTCATGAGAAGATAAAAATTCCTTCCCAATTATATTCGCTATTTCTTGAGATAATTTATCCTGACCAGTCAAATTACCTATAATATCGACCAATATAGCTTGAGCTAAAGGGTTCTTCTTCTCTAGTGCAATTACTAATATCAAATTTAAAGTAGATATTTGCAGTGCTAGATTTTGTGATATTTTATAAATTCCATTCAAATGCTCTGAAAGGCGACCCCACTCTTCTTCATTACATTCTATCACTCTGTAAATGTTCACTTTTGCTATATGTATAAATGGCACCATTACCGTTTCATGCTTTGCACATTCCTCAAGCACATCAATGGGAATGGATAAGAATGGTCTAACGAATTTTTCAACGACTTCATTTGATTCTTCAATATTCACTATAGATAGACATTTTAAAACGTGCTCCACATCGAAAAAGAAATCTTGGAATGCATAAGATTTTAAACTGCCAAATAAATAATCACTTTGAGCCAAACTATTATTTAAATCATCCATTAATTCTAGGGCAGTTTGGTACCTCTTAGAACGATCCTCCTCCATTGCTTTTCCAACAATAGGCTGATATTTAATAAGCGTTCTGAATCCTTGCTCAGGTGATTCTCCGCTAAATATGAAATACATGATGGCACCTAGCGAATAAATATCAGACAGAGAATCTGCATTTTTCAAGCTTTTCTTTTGCTCTGGAGCAGTAAACGCAGCTCTTCCATATGCTATGTTAGAATGTCTTGTGATTGAAGAAAGCGATTGGTCATCTCTCGCTAAACCAAAATCAGCAATTTTCGCCAATCTTGTCTTGTCACTGTTGGAAAATATCAAGATATTATGTGGGGCTATATCTCTGTGACTTATTTTATAACTATGTAGATAAGATACGCCGCAAAGTATATCTTTAAATATACTTAATTTAATTTCCTCTGATGCGGCAGGGTTTAATTCTAGCCATTTCTCTAAAGAAGTTTCCGCTAAAGGCATTGTGAATAGAGCAGGCTCGTTATCGAGCTTTATTTTGTCAACTTTAATAATATTAACATGAGATATCCTTTCTCTTAAAAGTCTGACCTCTCTTTTAAAGCGGAGTAAATAGTCCTCCCCTTCCTTTCCATAATCTTGAAAGAATACCGACTTCTCAAAGAGTACTTTACATGCCATTTCTTTTTTTGAAATTGAATCAAAAACTCTGTAAACTTCAGCAAACCCACCTGATCCGATTTTTTTCAATGGAATTAGGTGATTTTTTTGCTCTTCTCCATTTTGGTTTTCTAAAGCCCACAAACGACGGGCTAATCTATTTGAATACGGACAGAATATGATGCGGTACCCATATAAAATATGTATAATCTGTTCTTTATCAGGTTTTAAAATGATGTCATTTCCGTTATCCAAGTGATTTAACACTTGTAGTGCAAACAACATCATCTTGCCTCCATCCGAATTAGGTGCTAAAGCATGAAAATCATCTGTAAGTTTGTAGGAAAATAAAGGTAAAAACATATTATTTTCTACAGGTAAATTGTCAAAAGTTTTTTTCACTAGGTTAAGTAATTGCCTAAGTAAATTTGATTTATTTTTATACATCAAATGAATAGATGGTGCATTTTGATAGTTTGATATGAACGAAACAAATCTATCAAACGGACTTTCCTCCTTAGATAGACTCAAAAAAGACTGAAAGAACAGTTCCTTCTTTTTTTCAAATCTGTGTTTATCTTCGCTTTTGGACGTTAAGTTCCCCAAAAAGTATAATTGTAGAAGATCGTTTATATCCAGACCTTCAAATGAATCTTTATATTTTGTTTTCATAATAGCTTTTTCAAATTTTGCAGCAGTAATCGTTAGTGGCTTGTCATTCCTGTATACCTCACCAAAAAAACCTTCTAACGTTTGTAGTTGGTATGGTGATAGATCGCTAAGGACAACTTTAGTACCCTTACTAATTCTTCCATAACTTCGGTATTTATCCCGAAAAAGTGTAAACAAAGCACTAAATCCTCGCTCATTTCGAAAAACTTCCGCGAGTTCCTCTACTGAAGACTTCATAAATACACTCCCTTAAAAATATACCTACATATGGATCTATATCAATTTTTTGATACTCGAAACAAGATGGAATAAAATCCTTCACTTACTGACGCATTATGATAGCTCTATAGATTCAATTACAATTACAACGCTCTGTGTGTCCTCTATTTCATCCTTTTAGTGATTAAAGTTATCCAAAAATAAGCCGGTAACTATTGAAGCTTTTTCGGACCACGTATCTTCCCAAATGCTAACAGAAATTTGTATTCTAGTTATACAGACAATCTTTAACTGTGTTCTTCAGACTTTAACTTTAACTCGAGCTTTTTTAAACGAACCATAGCTCTCATAACAAGAAACGAATAATTGAAGATGACGAGTAAAATGCCCATCCTTTTTAGTTCAAATATGGCTTAATTGAAGTCCATTTGTTTACTCCACTTCGGCTTGCCGCTTTCCGTTCCAGTGATAACGACGAAAACCCATATGCGGAGAAGAAGGTTGCCGCAAAATTGTGACGATCGAAAGTGATTTTACACTTCGATAGCAGCCCCACAAATCATACGAATTCATAATGTAATCAAAGCCAAAGTCTTGAATCATATTGAACATTTTCTCTTTATTGCTTGAATCCACTCCCGCAAATGCTTCATCAAGTGTAATTAACCTTGGTGCGGCATCTGACGCACTCGTAAGGATTGCATCGATGGCCGCGAGCAACGGCATATACAAAATAATCGCTTTTTGACCATTACTGTATCTCCCAAAATTGCGGTTTCCGACTTTTTCGGGTCCTGTACCTTTATCGACCCTCGTTTCGAATATAAACCATTTTCGGTAATCCAAGACCTCTTTGTATGCCTCCAGCCTGGACATTCTAAATTCTTTTTTTGTTCGCTGTTGTACAGCTTCGATACGCGCACGGAAGTGAGCTGCAACTTTTTCAAGATCTGCAGGATCAATGAATCTACTGTTACGGCTTAACAAATCCACAAGCTGTTTTGTTTTGAGTGTATCGTCTTCCATAGCATCCTTTGCATTCCAGTCCAACCGAATCCGAAGTCCCTCGAACTCATGGAACCTATCGTTTACATCATTAACCCATTGTCCAGCTTCATAAATACGTGCTTGGATTGTACGTCCGATCTCATTAATCACAATATCTGTAAATAGTTTTTTTTCTTTATCCCCTATATTTTGTTTTAATTTAAACTCAATATCGGACAATTCTTGAAGCAACTCTAGCGGAGAACATGGAACCCCGTTATTGTTCTGCAGGATTAGCGTGGAATACGAGGTTAACCGAGTTAGCGCCTCTACATCAGTTCTTCCTATTGCCTCTTTTACTTCACTTTCCTCGTTCCAAGATTGTTCGCGTTGGCGACGTAAACGGTAGTCTTCAAGATCGCCTCGCACCGTATTTTCTACTTCCAAAAGGTGTTCAAGTGCCTCTTCACGTTTTGCAGCACTTTTACTGCCCCGCTCTAATATTTGATCGGCCGTATAAGAAGAAAACGGACTCTTTATTATTTGGAGCTTGCGAAATTGTTTAAACCACACGCTTTCTCTTTTCGAAGCTTGTAAAACAGCAGTTTTGATTTTCTCAACTTCTTTTTTTGCATTTTCGATTTGGGGTGTGAGTTGGTTAAATACTTTTTCTGCTTGTCGCTGACCAAATTTAGTGTCGTTAAGCTGCAGGTTCGCTTTCTCAATCTGTTTAAACACATCAGAGTTTGAATCAATAGCTTCTTGCAAACGCTGAATAGTCTTTTCGAGCTTCGCTTGCTCGTACGATAATTCATCGTAATCCTCTTGATAATCCTCTACGATCGACCCTAAAGATTCCAGATGTCCCCTAGTCTGGGAAATCCTCACTTCCACTTCCATTCGTTTTTCTACAAGCTTGCCTAATTCCATGATTTCATCTTTATATTTCCTGCATTGTTCGAGGGTATGGCTGCAAACATCCAGGCGAAGTGGGAGATCCATATCACCAATTAAATGCATAACTTGATTTCGAACATTAAGAGTTTCTCGTCGAATGGTCTCATAGTGCGTATATGCTTCCTCTTTTTCCGACTCTCGATGTTTAGCATTTCGCTTTTCTACATCTTGCTCCCGATAAATGTCCTTAATTTCTTGTGTAGAAGGGATCTTCATCCATGTTCGGTGTAGTTCGTCTATCTCGGCCTTCGCCGTGCGTTGTTCGCGGCTTTGATTCGACAAATGCTGTTCTAACTCATCTAGTTGCTCTCGAAGGGCAAGCAGGCGCCGCTGACGAGCCTCCTCTCGAGCCCGAAGACCGACATACGACTCACTGCATCTAGGCGCAATTCCTTCTAGGAATCCGCTACGGAAAACGCCATCCACGCCGATGTACCCTTCTTGATGTTCGTCAACTGAAATTCCCTGCAGGACACTCTCAATTGTTTTTGTATCAATTCTATCACTAGGAACAGGCTCCATCAGATCGCCTAGATGCTTGCTTTTCGGCGCTTGTGTGCGAAGTACAACCGCTTGACCACTCGCCGTTGCTTCATATTCCTTAGGTACAATAACAGCTTGGAGCAGTCCAGAACGTTGAATGACGGACTCGACACTTTTTCGGATATGGTCCGAAACGGCGTCCTTGAACTCGACAGCTTCGAAAAAACGAATATATGGGATTTGAAGCTCATCAAGGCAATTCCATTGTAGTCTCTCCTCTTTCTGTTCAGGAGGTTCTACAAATGGCGCTGACAGAGCCTGCTCATATTCGATTTGAACTTTCTTGATTTCACTAGTTAGCCGTTGAACATGGTACTCTGCTTCCCTTTTTTGGATTCGAAATGGTTCTTCCCGGGACTCTAATACATTTTGCTTCCAAGAATAGAACTTTTCCTCATCTTCACCATATTCATATAAATCACTTAAAATTCCCTGTAACACCTCCCACTCTCGTGCTTCAATTGATAGGCCGTGATAAGCTGACCAACTTTCGATTCGTTCGAACAACTCGACTCTGGACTTTTGAAGCTGCTTGTACAACGAGTCTATTTTTACAATTGAAGCATTATAAGCCTCAAGTTTGTTTTCAAACTCGATTCGTTTTTGGATGGTTTTCGCTTCTTGCTCTTGATAGCGCCGTAGATTTTCTTCAATTTCTTTTAATCGTGCAATTTGCCGATTAATTTCTTCTTTCCACGCCACAATTAAACCGATCTGATCTGCCGTTGTAGAGAATTGACTAACATAACGATCATGGTAATCGAACTTGATCAGCTTTTCATACTCTGTCAAGTAATCGAGGATTCCTTGGATCTCATCCTTAATTTGAAGTTCATTCCGAACTGCCTCCTCGATGGTTTGTTCATTTTTGTGAACATCCGTCTTGGAGTTACGGAGTTGGGCCTCCTTTTGGCTCAACCTGTCTTTGACTTCACCAAACTGACTTTCCACTCCTCGCTTCTTTTCTTCAGCCTTGAAGATATCCTGATGAGTTTCTTTAAGCATGTTAACGGTTACTTCAAGCGCCGTAATTTGTTGCTCTGATTCTTCAATTCGCTCTTTCGCTTCCGCCTGTCTTTGGGTCATCTCCTGCAAATCATTTTCTTTTATGACAAGGCGACTTTGCTCATTTTCAAACAATCGAGAGGAGCGAGAAACATGCTCGGAGAACTCGAAGAACAGAGCAAATTGATAAGCTTCATAGGCCGCGCTCAGCTTTTTCAATGCTTCTACTTCAGATGTTGTCTTTGCTAAGAGTTCTTCTTGCTCAGTAATTTTTGATACAATATTCGTTAGCGACTCCAAATCTTTATCAGATAGTTCTGGGAGCGCGTCCGTCAAACTTGTATTAATAATGCTAGGGCCAACATCTTTGCTAATTTTCGGCGGCCGAAGTTCAATTAATAGCTTGATATACATATGAAAGGTATGAATATTTTGAAACCCGAACAATAGCCGATTGACCTCTTTCGCATAATCGGCTTTATCTTCCGTAATGAATGATCCTTTGAAACGGCCACAGAAGTCACGATAATTAAGTGGAGCCTTCCCATCCCTTGTTTGGTCGTATAGTAACAAGTCTTTCCCGATCTGCTTTCCATTTGTCACAATGAAATACCAGGTCGCTAAATCTCTTGACTTACGCACGCCCGAAAGGCCCATACCAATGGTTATGAGTTGCTCCCCCTTACGAAATTCCATGTAAAGGTAGCCGTTTCCGTCTTTCTTTTGATTGACCGCCTCTTCACCAAGATGAAGGTCAATCAGCAAGCGATCAGTACGCTTTTGAGGATCAAGGCGAGAAGGGGTGTAATTCCCATCAAGGAGCAGGGGCAACATCAAAGTCGAAGCTATCGTCTTCCCGCTAGCATTATCACCACGAATAAACAGTTTTCCGTCCGATAGTTCAATTTCCGTATCGGCATGATACCAAATATTAAAATAACCAATTCTGGTCGGTTTCCAGTTCACGCTTAACGTCCTCCTTTAGCGGTACTTCTGCGTTTACAATTTCACCTGCCACACGTCCTAAAGCATCACTAAAGATCCATTCATCGTTTACTACTTTCAACATGCCTAGTTGCTTCATATAGTCGACAACTTCTTCCCATAGCGCTCGATCAGACAAGCTGGATTTCGCTAAATGCTCCAGATTCTCCCTACGAACAGAAACAAAAAGGTCGAAGGCATCTTTGCCGTGAAGCGCAACATGGCCGCGGTGATTCAACCAACTTTCACCTTGTTCAAGCCGATCACGTAAATGAGTCCCTATCGCAGTGACGATATGGGAATGAGTGTTGTAAGCAGGGTAAACGCTCTTCCCTTCTCTGATTTTGTCATGGACTAGAATCCAAGTTGAGGCATATCGCTCTAGGAACACACCTTGAAACACTTCTTCCAACTTTTGCTGCATGCGAAGCCCGTGTCGTTCTGCATAAATTACTTCATCTTGTGATAATTCAGATAAAAACAGGCAGCCCTGCGTAAATAAACGTCTCCAAATTTGCTGTTCACATATCATGCCTTCTTCAATTTCTTCTTGATGAAACGCCTCTCTAAGCGAATTCATGTTACTATGTTCAGATAACGATCCACGAGTCTGACGAATCGCATGCCTAAGCCCATTGGAGACTTGCATGAGTAAATCATAATCTTCGTTGTCTCGAAATTGGTCAATGGTTCGGTCGAACATAAGAAGAAGCCGTTCTTGTTCCAACGTTTTAATTACGCGAATCAGACTTGTACGAACCCCATGATCAGACCACGAAATGGTATCTGGCTCTCCAGGATAGTACGCTTTAATGCTTTCAAGCAACTCGCGTAGTACAAATTGTTGATCCTCACCCTTCTCTTCCATGAACGCCAGTACACAAGCATATAAAACAAAATCCATTTGGTATTTCAGTGAGTGCGTAGGATTAGGATCGAGCACTTTCCGTTCGGGGCGTTTGATCAAACGAACATAGCCTTCCCCCATGTAGAAAGGATAATGAAACCATTCCCGAAAAACAGCTTTTAATTTGTGCTCGTGACTTCGAATACGAAAGTATAATTCAGGCTTATGCTCCCTATAAATCCACTCTTCGGACCAGAGCAAAAAGATTAGGGTTTGAATCTCTTCGTTTAAGGATTCTGCGTTACTCACCTGCAACACCACCCTCTAACACTATTTCAATGTCATCCATGGTAAGTTCTCCATCTGTACACTTCATCTTAATGCGGTCTTCACTAGCAATAAACGCACGAAATTCACGTCCGTCAGGCAGATAAGCAATATCATGATTGCGTAAGCCTTCGGTTTCCATGTACAACAAAGTATCCCTTAATCCGGGGCTGATTTCATTCAAGTTTCGTATTCGAATTCGGCCGTTCAGTGAGATCGCTTCCAATTCCCTTCGCAATCTTTCCTCTTGCTCTTTATGTTCCATTTCAATTCGCTGACACTCGAGTGGGTCCTCAAGTAGTATCGATTTTACTCGCTTAACAAATTCTCTCTTTTTACGGGGAATTAATTCGATCTGCTCTGCAGGTAACTCCCATATAGTTTTGGTTTCACTGTCTGACGTCTGTATGTCGGTGATAACGATTTGGGAGGCGGGACCAATCCCCTTTATATAGCCAAACAATTCTTTGCAATCTTCATCATCATTGGCTTTGAAAAATAGGTTCGCAAGATGCAAGTAATCATGTTTTCGGTTACTATAGTGGAAAAGCCGATCGCTTACTTGTCTAGACAGACGAAGAACTTTGCTAATTGCGTTTTTGGTTTGCTCCATCAAAAAGTAGTACCCGCCCTCCTGGGAGCTTTCACTGGCAAACCAATTAATCATCGATTGCCACTGCCTTTTGTGCAATTCCATGCGCTCTTCTTGATCCGTGTCTTTGAGGGTAGGAAGCTGTATAAGATTGATCTCGTAATCCACGATTAAATATATGACAGCCTCTAAGTAATCTTTGGGGATGGACATCAGTTTTTTTAAAATACTAACTTGCTGTTTTTGAATATCGCGAACAAATTCGTCCAAATAGCTAACAAATTTATTTTTATGCTCAAGGAACCGATCAGAAAGATAGGCTGCTTCCATGTCACTGCTATTCACATGGGAGAGGTAATCCGACGTATCGATGCGCAAGCGATCATGCCGACCCATGATTTCATTCCAAAGGTTGTATAATTCAGATGGCTCTTTCATCGTTGCACTTTTGAAGCGATCTAGCTCTTCTATAATACGGGCCGCTAAATTCTTCTCTAGTGAGCCCCTTACTCGATTTGCTCGTCGCTCCATCGTTGCGATCATTTCTTCAACATCTATGAGTGCATCGGTGGCTCGAATCAAATGTTTCTTACGCTTGAAATCTTCATAGGCCGCGTATTTGGCATTTTCTTGTTGCGATATCTCGATATTGCCCCACTCTTTCATCGAACCAAGGTCCATCTCCAAGTTCTCTATTGAGTAGTCGGGGAACCGTTCAACAAACTCATCCATTTGTCTTAAAGCGTTATAAACATCTTCTATGGTGAGCATGCTTCTAAACGTACGATGATGTTCGTATAAAACACGGGCAATAGGACGATAGCGATCGGTCCGTTGGTGTGCAACCAAGTAAGTGAATTGCTCCAATCTATTAAAAAGACTCATAATATTCTCCTTTGGAGATTTGCTTATTCTATTATTATATACTTTTTACAACTATAAGATTGGAATATATTCCATATATTTTTCACTAATTAATCTCGTGTAACAAATCTACATGTGGTAATACTACTCCATAATTAAAATTGTCTATGAGTGATTATGAAAGTTTACTTGCTCTTTGTTTAGCACCCGCCTTACAATAAAAAGAACAATGATTGGGAACCATAGATCTATATTCCCATCCAATTGCGTTAAGGCATTTATGCATTTATCAATACATCGATAGAATAAACGATCGCATTTTAAAACCAATCGCTTGTTTTACGTACTCAACTTCCGCAAACATCTCTTGAGAAAGTCCTTTTTATTTTCTTAACTCATAAAGCTTTTTGTTAATGTCATAGTCGTACCCCTTTATTTTGATAGCCATATTGTATGGAAAGTGAGCCCAAGACTCTATCACTCTACAATTGCATATTGTCAACTTACGGTTGCATTTTAGTTGCGGCGTGTATTACATATAAAAACATAAAAAACTGCCCTAGATATCATCATCTAGGGCAGTTGATCATCACAACACGATAAGCATGTTACGACTTCACTCTATATTCTCAATGTCTATTTTACAAACTCAAACTTTATTTCAATGCCATAAAACTAATTTTATCAGAGACTCATCAATACTATTCAACCGTTACACTCTTAGCCAAGTTACGCGGCTTATCAACGTCATTACCACGAGCAAGAGATGCATAGTAAGCAATCAACTGAAGTGGCACAACCGACAATGCCGGGCTCAAATGAGGAAGTGTAGTCGGAATGACGAACACACCGTCTGTTTCTTTTCCTACAAGCCCCGCATGTGCCTCATCCGTAATCGCGTAAACGACACCGCCGCGAGCTTTTACTTCCTTAATGTTGCTCACCATTTTCTCAATAAGAGCTGGTTGAGTCAACAAAGCAATAACCGGAACGTTATCTTCGATCAACGCCAACGTACCATGCTTCAATTCACCCGCTGCATACGCTTCAGAGTGAATATAGGAGATCTCCTTCAACTTCAAGGAACCTTCCTGTACAACCGCATGGTCAACCCCACGACCGATGAAGAACAAGTTGTCATGCTTCGCCATGTCTTCAGCAACACGCTTCATTTCTGTCGCTTGCTCAAGCAGCTTCTCAACTTGCTCTGGCAATGCTTCGATTGCAGCAAGCTCTCGACGAAGCTCAGCAGCTTCAGCACGACCTGTAACTTGTGCCCAGTATATGCTGAACAGCATGAAAGCAATAAGCTGAGACGTATATGCTTTTGTCGAAGCAACTGCAATCTCTGGTCCCGCCCAAGTCACGATCGTATCGTCTGCTTCACGTGCAACTGAGCTGCCGACAACGTTCGTAATCGCCAATACAGGCGCTCCACATCTCTGCGCTTCGCGAAGTGCAGCCAATGTGTCTGCTGTCTCACCAGATTGGCTAACAACGATAACAAGCGTCTCTGGCGTAATGATCGGATCACGATAGCGATACTCAGAAGCAACATCGTTCTCAACAGGGATCTTCACTGCACGTTCAATCAACGTACGGCCAACTAATCCTGCATGATAAGCTGTACCACAAGCAATAATGTGAACGTTACGAATTTCCTTCAAGCGCTCAGGAGTCAAAACTTTCAATTCAGGAAGTTTGACACCTTCCAACCCATCCAGCATACGACCGCGCATTGTGTCGCGATATGCCTTCGGTTGCTCATAAATTTCTTTCAGCATGAAATGGTCGAATCCGTCCTTTTCTGCAGTCAATGCATCCCAATCGACAACAATCATTTCCCGAGAAATAGTATTGCCCTCGACAGTCATCAATTCGACAGCGTCCTTTGTCAGGACTGCCATTTCATTATCGTTCAAAATATATACGCGTCGCGTATATTGTAAAATAGCTGGTATATCAGAACCGATAAAATTCTCGCCTTCGCCAACACCGATAACAAGTGGGCTTGCGCAGCGTACAGCAACCAGTCGATCTGGCTCATGCTCTGTCAACACGCCAAGTGCAAATGCACCGCGCATATGACGAATTGCACGCTGTACAGCTTTCACAATATCTCCATCGTATTCGCGAGCAATCAAGTGAGAGATAACTTCTGTATCTGTCTCAGACAAGAATTGTACGCCTTTCGCGATCAACTCTTCTTTTAGCTCCAAATAATTCTCGATAATACCGTTGTGCACGACAGAGAATTTCATCGTCGCATCTGTATGTGGATGGGAGTTCTCATCCGATGGCTTACCATGTGTCGCCCAGCGCGTATGACCAATACCAGCGTCTCCTAGTAGTGGACTCACTTCCAACTGAGAAGCTAATACTGCCAAGCGGCCTTTAGACTTACGAACTTGCAAACCTTGCTCTGTAGTTACAGCAATACCCGCAGAGTCATAACCACGATACTCCAACTTGCTTAATCCATCCAACAATACTTCCTGCGAATTACGAGCTCCAATATATCCAACAATACCACACATAAATAGGTAACCTCCGTTATGGGGCTGCCTCATTCGACATCGCCGCGCACGAAAGTTCCTTCATACTCGTTGGACTATCAGCTATATAGATATATACACCCTTATTCCGTCCAAGGGCTGTAAATGTCACACATTGACTTTACCTATTCATAGAAGCTGTGGTCTACCTGTTCCGACAACTGCATCCAGAAGGTAGTTTCCTCTTGCAGCATGTCGATCAGGGAGAACCTTTTCTTGCACCAACGAGCAGAAGCTGAACCATTGTCCAGTCTACGGTTGTGCGATGCTGTAAGGAGGCAGACCACCTCGTTATATTTTATAAGATCAATAGTAATGTAAAAGTTCAAGTTCCATCTTACCGATACGCATTGTCCAACAAGTTGCCTCGTTGTTTTCTGCTATACCGTTTCGATGCAGATGGTACACCGGGAGGTCCCCGCCGAACAGGTTCGAACACCTCCACCTCGTCCACTTGCTGCTGCTGCCGTCCATAGCTGCAAGTGCTGGCGCTTGTATTACCTTATTAATTTACTACCCTGCCTTTCTTGTTTTGAATACGTATTCAACCTATAGATCGCATTTCAAAGATAAAACGAACACGGCAATGTTCGACGTTATCCATAACCTTTAGATTGAAGATGTTCTTAATTATATGCATTGCTGCACTCATTTGCAATATACGCTATGATATTTGTATATAATTACTACTTAATATGATTATACATACATATAATAACTAAATACCTTCAACATACACAAAAAAACCGCTCCTCCCCGCTTCTGTTGCTTAGCGAGAAAGAACGATTTTTTATTTACAACTAATTCACTTATTTAAGAACTCTCAAGCATCCTGCCTACCACAACCGGTAGAGTTCAAAAAATCTACTCGTTACAATCATAGCTTTAACCTAATGCCTGCACGATGCCATTATTCTGTTTTATTGCTATCGCATTTGAAATAGCTATCGCTTCAGCTTTCACATACTATTGAAGCTCACGCTCAACAACATCTGCAATACGCTTCACATAAGCTTCTACCAAGCCCTCTTCAGGCCCTTCCGCCATAACACGGATAAGAGACTCTGTCCCGGACGGACGTACCAATACACGGCCATTATCGCCAAGCTCAGCTTCAACAGCTGCTACTGCTTCTAGGATAGCAGCGTTGCCTTCATACTTGCTCTTATCCTGTACACGTACATTGACGAGCACTTGCGGATATTTGCGCATAAGAGCCTTCGCCTCAGAAAGTTTCTTCCCGCTTCCTACAAGCGTATCGACAAGCTGAATCGCTGACAGCATACCGTCACCAGTAGTGATGTAATCAAGGAAAATAACGTGGCCGGACTGCTCTCCACCTAGGTTAAAAGAGCCACGACGCATTTCTTCCATTACGTAGCGGTCACCCACACCTGTTTTCGCCGTTTGCAAACCAAGCTTCTCTGCTGCCTTATAGAAGCCGATGTTGCTCATAACTGTCGATACGATTGTACCGTTGTTCAAACGCCCTTCACGGTTCATAGCTTCGCCGCAGATGAGCAAAATAAAGTCGCCGTCAACTTCTTCACCTGTCTCATCGACAGCAATAAGACGATCCGCATCGCCATCAAAAGCCAATCCTAGATCCGCTTGTTGACGCAATACTTCTTCGCGCAGCTTCTCTGGATGTGTAGAGCCGCAATCCGCGTTAATGTTCAAGCCGTTAGGCTCACAAGCAATCGCGATTACTTCAGCGCCAAGATCACGGAAGATCTTCGGTGCTAGTTCGAACGCTGCACCATTCGCGCCATCCAATACGATGCGCTTGCCAGCGAAAGAGTTCTTAACTGTCGTTTTCAAGAAATCGACATACTTCCACTTCAATTCTGTATCTACAGAAATCGTGCCCAAGTCTGCGCCAATCGGGCGAGGAAGCTCGTCTACAGCCGCATCCATAAGTGCTTCAATTTCGTTCTCTGTCTCATCAAGCAGCTTAAAGCCATCACGGCCAAAGAACTTAATTCCGTTATCTTCTACAGGATTGTGAGAAGCAGAAATCATAACCCCTGCGTCAAATCCTAGTTCCTTCGTCAAATAAGCAACTGCAGGTGTCGATACGACACCTACTTGTACAACGTCTGCACCAATCGAAAGCATTCCCGCAGTTAGAGACGCTTCAAGCATACGTCCTGATACGCGTGTATCCATTCCGATAAGCACACGTGGCTTCGATACTTCTTTCGTCAATACATATCCGCCGCAGCGTCCAATTTTATATGCCAATTCTGCTGTTAATTGTTGATTTGCTACTCCGCGGACACCGTCCGTACCAAAATATTTCCCCATTTTCGTCTCGTTCCCTTCGATTATATCCCATTGATTAATTTTATTTCTGTATACGCAAATATGTGTCATAGTGTTATCTGCAATCTGTTCTCTTTATCTATGTTGCAAATGGTTTACAGGTATACACTAATAAGCATCCAATGAATAGCTTATATGGCTATTCATTATAAAATGTGATCAGCTTGTCCCATCTGTAGCTGGAGCCTCTGGTGAATCCGTTCCCGCATTCGGACTTTCCGACGAACCATTCGTCCCGTCCTGCGGATCTGTTGTCGAATTCTCATTTGGCGTTGGATCAGGAGTTTGCTGATCCACACCCGCATCTGTTTCTACTTCAGGCCCTGGGTTAGGTACAGGATTAGGTTTAGAATTCGTACCTGTACCTGTAGATGATCCCTTTTCCTGTATCGTAACCTTAGCTGTAAACTGCTCGGATTTTGCCAACTTAACGAACCGCGGCAAATTCACTTGAAGGGTAACTACATGATTACCCTGCGGCAGATCATTCACATTCGCTATTAATTGGATATCACTTGCTTGCATCGCATTGACAACAGCTGGCGAGCCTACAACCGTAATATCAAAAGACCTTGATGCTGGCTCTGTTATTGTCGTTACTAAACGATCATTGACACCTGTTAGCGTGATTGGGATATTTTTCAATGTCCTAACTTTCTCTTCCGATATTACGACATTTACCTGAATCTCGCTAGGTTCCATTTTCTCAATGTTTGGTGGCACAGTCAACTTTACACTTACGGTATACTGCCCGCTGGCCTTAATATCACCTAAATCGATGACAGCCTGATCATAGAACTCAATTTTATCTAATTCTGCTTGCGGCCCATATAAGGTTACTTGATTCACACTAGGTGTCACTTGAGCAACGGATAAGCCTTCAGGCAATTGACCTTTAAAGTTTACTTGCAGCGGTACCGTTTTAAAAGGCTTTGTTATCGGCACTTCTACCTCTACGACAGAGGGAGTAATCACCGCATCTTTAATTTCATTTCCCGCTCCATCGTAAGCAGTCAGCTTCACTTGCTGCTGCTTGACGGACTCACTAGCCTGAGCAATATTCACCATACCAATGACAGACTTCACCTCTGTCATACGTGATGTAGGCAGTGACACATGTACACGGTTAGATGGAGTTACAATTGGCGTGCCTGCTGTGTATCCTTCTTTAGGTATCCCCTCTGTTTTTATTACAACATCAACTTGTTTCGTTTGCACCTCTTCGAGGACAACCGTAACCATCGAAGGCTGCAAGCTATCTACTCTTACTCCATCTGGAAAATCATATCGTAACGGAATAATATGTTTGCCCGCTCCATAGCCAGTAACATCGACAACAACTTTATATTCTTCGGCAAGAGCTGCCGCAACAGCTGCTGTCTTGCCGCTTACTTTGACACTGACCGTATTTGGCGTTATTCCTTTAAGTACAAGATTGCTTGCCAAACCTTTCTCTTGCAGCTTCACCCCATCGATAACACGCGTTTCCAAAAGAGGGTGTGTAACTTCATTTGCACTATCTTCATTATGGTGCACCACAGCAAACAACAGTACGCCCAAGACGAGCGCGATGATTTTGGCTGAGTTATTGTTCATTAACCATTTATCCACGCTGATCACCTCTCCGCTTCCAGAACAAACGACGTTCCTTTTTCGTTTCCGGCTTCAGCTCTTCAAATAGTTTCGAAATGAGCGATTCCTCTTTAATATCACGCACAACTTGACCGTTAATTGCCAATGATACCTGCCCTGTTTCCTCTGAAACGACGACAGATATTGCATCGCAGACTTCACTAATTCCAATAGCAGCACGATGCCTTGTACCAAGTTCTTTGCTAATGAACGGATTTTCTGACAATGGCAAATAACAAGCCGCCGCCGCGATATTGCTATTCTGAATAATGACAGCTCCATCATGAAGCGGTGTATTTGGACTGAAAATATTAATAAGCAGCTCAGAACTGATCCTCGAATCCATCGGAATGCCTGACTCCACATACTCATTTAGTCCTGTGCTTCGTTCAAATACAATTAATGCCCCTATTTTTCGACGAGACATATAGTTAATGGCTTTAATCAGTTCTCCAATGACACGTCCTGTCTCATCTTCTTCCGTATTAGAGCGACCGCTAAAAAACTTCCCTCGACCAAGCTGCTCCAATGCACGACGCAATTCAGGCTGGAAAATGATAACAAGTGCCAACACCCCGAATGTGAACATCTGGTTCATTAGCCATTTCAGCGTATACAAATTAAGCCATGTACTAGCCGCCCATGTAACAACTAGCACAAATATGCCTTTAATCAGTTGTACTGCTCGTGTGCCTCTAATGAGCACCAGTAATTTATATATGATGTAACTCACGATTAAAATATCGAGTATATTCTTAATCGTATTCGTCCATTCAATTTCAGCAAAAAAATCCATGAAGGTACCCCCGAGACCCTAATAAGATAATCCTTCTCTATTTAGCTTAACTATATCCTTTTCTGCAACAGATTACAAAGTTCCTTCAAGAATATGTACATTTTCACCTTACATATAAAAAAAACTCCCCCGCGGACATATGCACGGGAGAGCTAGTTTATCGATCGAGATGTCGTCAGACTACGGCGCTACTGCCGAACTGCCGAACAGGCTATTTATCTGGTACCAAATCCAATCAAATGCCTCATCAATCTTTTGAACCGATCCTGAGATATGTGCCGTTGACGCTTGATATACCTGTCCGTCAACAACCGTTAGGTTACCTTTGACTTCGCCATGAACTTCCGCCTTGCCATTATGAATCGTCAAATCTCCATTAACAACTTGACCACTAGGCACAATGACTTTGTCATCTTGAATAATAATATTCATTTGATCGCCTTTGACTACTAACTGCTTGTCAGCATTCCACATGCTTAACCAGCTCGTCGTCATAACGAGGAAGAAAACAGCTGCTACTGTGATGGCAGGATGACGTTTCACCCAAGCAATCATTGGACTCTGCTTACGCTGCGGCCGTGGAATCGCAACCATAATCCGCTCAGTCAAATCTTCCGACGGCGGCTGCAAACGATGATTGAATCCGTAAAGCAGCCTTTCCGCTTCTTCTAACTGGCGGAAACGCTCACGGCAAGCCGGACATGCAAGCATATGCGCTTTTAGGTCCAAGGCACACTGTCGCTCCAAGTCTTCATCCAGTAAATCATGCATCAATGAGACGGCTTGTTTGCAATCCATCTGAGCCAATCCTTTCTTAGGGTTCTTGAGAGAGTAAGCAGCTCTTGTCCGATCATACGGATTAAACCCATTACTTAATGTTTTCGTAACAATATACGATACGTTACGTTCCAAAAATCGTTTCAAACTTTCTTAAGCTAGCTATTAAATTTTCTTTTCCAATTTCTTTCTCAAAAATTCACGTCCACGATGCACACGGGTTTTGATCGTTGTAACCGGCATATCCATTACATCGCTAATCTCTTGCAGAGACATGTCCTGCAAGTACCGTAGAATCATAACTGACTTGTATTTGGCCGGAAGCGTCTCTATCGCTTCATGTATCATTCTCTGCGTCTCACTGACAAGCAAATACGTCTCTGGTGTACGATCATCACTTGGGATCATAGCATAACCATCTACACCGTCTTGATCCGTCATTTCCGCATCAAGCGAATAACTCGGCTTACGTTTACGCAGCCGGTCAATACAAAGGTTCGTCCCTATACGGTATATCCAAGTCGAGAATTTCTGATTCTCGTCATATCGTTCTAAGTTACGGTATACGCGCAGGAAAGTATCCTGCACAATATCTTCCGCTTCGTGTCGGTTACTCAACATACGGTATGCGAGGTGAAAGATTTTGTCTTTATACAGTTCGACAATTTCGGCAAACGCTCGTGTGTCTCCCGCCCGGGCTAACTTCGCGAGTCGTCTTTCTAACGTATCCAACAGTGTCCCTCCGTCCTCACTACTCGTGTTGCTATATCGGTTAAAATCCTTATTAGGAATATGACGGAGCTTAAGGCATAAATCCCTGCAAAGTAACACAGGAAAGGCCGAGCCTTGCTGTAACAAGACTCGACCACCGTACCATTCCTTACCCATGGTTGCATGTATTTCTGCATACACTCTCGCATGGAAAGGTGAACCGAATTAGCTATAATATTAACCTGTATTGCGAAGACCTGATGCAATTCCGTTAATGGTGAGCAGCACTTCGCGCAGCAATAGCGGATCATCTTCACCAGATTCACGCAAAGCGCGTAATTCTGTCAATAATTCAACTTGCATATAGCTGAGAGGATCAACATATGGGTTACGTAAGCGAATGGACTCCTGAATGACTGGCACATTGTCCAATATTTCGCGTTGCCCTGTAATCTCTAACAGCATTTTTGATGTTAACTTATATTCCTCTTCCACCAATGCAAAAATACGCTCGCGTATACTATCGTCTGTAATCATGCTCGCATATCCCTTTGCGATAAGTAGGTCAGCTTTAGCCAGTGCCATCTGAAGGTTATCGATCATGGACGCGAAGAACGGATAGTTCTCATACATATTACGCATTGTAGCCATATTTTCTGGATTATTGTTGTAGAACTTATCCAATGCCGTACCAGCCGCATACCATGCAGGCAGCAAATAACGACTTTGTGTCCAAGCAAATACCCAAGGTATTGCACGCAAATCCTCGAAACGATCGCTATTTTTACGCTTCGATGGGCGTGAACCGATATTCAGCTCACCGATCTCAGGAAGCGGAGTAGACTCTTTGAAATAGGTTAAGAATCCTGGATCACGGAAGATCAGATCCTGATACTTCTTCTGCGCCGTTTCTGAAATGCTCGGCATCAACATCTCCCATTTCTCTTCCTCCACATTAACTTGTGGATAACGAGCCAGCATAGCCCCTTGCAGCAAAGCAGACGTTGCTTGCTCCAACGAACGATACGCAATTCCCTGCATAGAATAACGTGAGGACAGTACCTCACCTTGCTCTGTTATTTTAATACCGCCGCCAATCGTATGAGGCGGTTGGTTCAATATACTACGGTTCAACGGCATACCACCACGACCAAGTGCACCTCCACGTCCGTGGAAGAACTTCAGCTTCACTTGGTGTTCTTTCGCAGTATCCGTTAGCTCATTCAGTGCAACACGAAGCTCCCAGTTTGCAGTCAACATACCGCCATCCTTATTACTGTCAGAATAGCCTAGCATGATTTCCTGCAAGTCGTTCATCGCGCTAACTGCTTTACGATAAATAGGAAGCTCAAACAACTGACTCATAATTTGAGGAGCTGCATGCAAATCATCAATTGTTTCGAAAAGAGGCACCGCTTGCAATGTACAACGTACATCACCATTCGCTTCTTCACGGAACAATCCAACTTCTTTTGCAAGTAACATAACTTCAAGTACATCACTAGCACCTTGAGCCATACTAATTAGGTAGCTTGTAATGCAGGAATGACCGAACTCAAGCTGAGCTTCATGTACAATTCGGTAAACATCCAAACATTCCTTTGTCGACTCACTGTAGCTAATATATGGAGAAGTTAAAGGCCTAGGATCATTTAGCAAGCGGTTAAGAAGTTCAATCTTGTCTTGCTCAGCTAGTGCGCTATAATCCTCAACAATGTTCATATTCGACAAAATTTCAGTCATAGCATTTTCATGCTCTTTACTATGCTGACGAATATCTAGTGTGGCCATATGGAAGCCAAATAGCTCAACTTGGCGAATAAGCTTCTTAATATGCGTATCTGCAGCATAATCAGCAAAGTGGTGACGAAGACTGTTATCAATCAGCTTTAAATCCTGAATAAATTCAGACGCCATTTGATAGCGCTCACTAGTACCCTTCGTTGTCTCTTCCATAACATTATGGAGCTTCTGAAGCATGTAGATGATCTTAACCCGATACGGTTCTTTCGGATTGTTCCATTCAGGCACATTCTTCAAAACAACATTGCTGCGGTCCAGTTCGATGGAATCAAGCAGCTCTTTACTAACATCTACAATACTAGTACTAAAACTCATCGTGCGCATTAAATCACGCAGACGCTGATCATACTGGCGAATCGCCAGCCCACGATGCATTTTCATCGTTTCCCATGTAACCGTAGACGTTACGGAAGGGTTTCCATCTCTATCGCCGCCAATCCATGAACCAAAACGTAAATAAGTAGGTACATGCCAGGACTGCGTAGGATAGTATTTATCTAGGCAACGTTCTAATTCTGCATATACTTCAGGTAGAACATCAAAGAGTGTTTCATTGAAGTAATACATACCGTTACGTACTTCATCAATTACAGTAGGTTTACGATCGCGCAATTCGTCTGTTTGCCACAGTGTAATAATCTCATTCAACAATTTCTCTCTAAGCTGTTCACGCTCGCGATGTGTTAATGTCGGATTATCAAGCTGCATGACATCTTTTGCAATTCGCTTATGAATATCTAGGATGGCACGACGCATTGCTTCTGTTGGGTGTGCCGTCATAACCAATTCCAACGACATTCCTGACAGCATGGTTTGCAGTTCATCTTCTGATATTTGATTTTCTTTCATTTCTAAAATAACGCTCTCAATTGAGCCGGGCTGTACAGTCTCACCTGCAGACCGTTCGTAATCACGCTTACGGCGAATACGGTGATTCTGTTCAGCAATATTCACCAATTGGAAGTATATCGCGAAAGCTCTAATAACCTGATGACGATTATCCGGGTTTAACGTGTTGATTAACTGTTTGAATTCATCATATAATTCTGGCAAGTATACAGCACGAAGAGATTTACTTAGTTCTCGAATCTTCTCAACAATATCAAGAAGTTCTTGCCCACCTTGATGGACGAGTACTTCTCCAAGAATATTCCCCAAAAAGCGTACGTCCCGCCGCAAGAGATTGTTTGAATTTGTTTTATTTGCGGTCAACGTTAAATCAGTCATCCGTCTCCCCCTATCCACTCCAACCATTTTCTAACTTTCTAAATGTTCTTACCATCATACTACAAGTTGTAATGAAAATCTTTAGCTAAATTCTGCTTTACCACATTAACAGCCTAAATTTTTTTTGATTATTATGTATTTAGGTATAGGTCTATATACAAAAAAAGACCTCTTCTGAAGGTCTGTGGTCTCTGTGTTATATAAGATTAATGGAGCGGGTGATGGGAATCGAACCCACGCTATTAGCTTGGAAGGCTAAAGTTCTACCATTGAACTACACCCGCATAACTGGTCGGGATGACACGATTTGAACATGCGACCCCTTGGTCCCAAACCAAGTGCTCTACCAAGCTGAGCTACATCC
>NZ_JANIOF010000020.1 GCF_024733555.1 Paenibacillus sp. SC116
GATGTGCGGATTTGCCTACACATCAGCCTCACTGCTTGGACGAGCTATTCCATCAGCTCGCGTCCCTATCCTTCTGTGTCACCCCATTGCTCATAACGGTTTACGGTGGTACTGGAATTTCAACCAGTTGTCCTTCGACTACGCCTTTCGGCCTCGCCTTAGGTCCCGACTTACCCTGGGCGGACGAACCTTCCCCAGGAACCCTTAGGCTTTCGGCGGACATGATTCTCACATGTCTTTTCGTTACTCATACCGGCATTCTCACTTGTGTACAGTCCAGCAGTCCTTACGATCTACCTTCAACCCGGTACACAACGCTCCCCTACCACTGAAACATAGTTTCAATCCATAGCTTCGGCAATATGTTTAGCCCCGTTACATTTTCGGCGCAGAGTCACTCGACCAGTGAGCTATTACGCACTCTTTAAATGGTGGCTGCTTCTAAGCCAACATCCTGGTTGTCTGTGCAACTCCACATCCTTTCCCACTTAACATATATTTAGGGGCCTTAGCTGATGGTCTGGGCTGTTTCCCTCTTGACAATGGATCTTAGCACTCACTGTCTGACTCCCGGACATAAGTCGATGGCATTCGGAGTTTGACTGAACTTGGTAACCCTTGGCGGGCCCCGCATCCAATCAGTGCTCTACCTCCATGACTCTTTATTCCGAGGCTAGCCCTAAAGCTATTTCGGGGAGAACCAGCTATCTCCGAGTTCGATTGGAATTTCTCCGCTACCCCCACCTCATCCCCGCATTTTTCAACATGCGTGGGTTCGGGCCTCCAGTGCGTGTTACCGCACCTTCACCCTGGACAGGGGTAGATCACACGGTTTCGGGTCTACGCCTACGTACTATGTCGCCCTATTCAGACTCGCTTTCGCTACGGCTACGGCTCTTCACCTTAACCTTGCACGCAAACGTAACTCGCCGGTTCATTCTACAAAAGGCACGCCATCACCCAT
>NZ_JANIOF010000021.1 GCF_024733555.1 Paenibacillus sp. SC116
ATCCGGTTCGGGGACAGTGTCAGGTGGGTAGTTTGACTGGGGCGGTCGCCTCCTAAAGAGTAACGGAGGCGCCCCAAGGTTCCCTCAGAATGGTTGGAAATCATTCGAAGAGTGCAAAGGCATAAGGGAGCTTGACTGCGAGACCTACAAGTCGAGCAGGGACGAAAGTCGGGCTTAGTGATCCGGTGGTACCGCATGGAAGGGCCATCGCTCAACGGATAAAAGCTACCCTGGGGATAACAGGCTTATCTCCCCCAAGAGTCCACATCGACGGGGAGGTTTGGCACCTCGATGTCGGCTCATCGCATCCTGGGGCTGAAGTAGGTCCCAAGGGTTGGGCTGTTCGCCCATTAAAGCGGTACGCGAGCTGGGTTCAGAACGTCGTGAGACAGTTCGGTCCCTATCTGTCGCGGGCGTAGGAAATTTGAGAGGAGCTGTCCTTAGTACGAGAGGACCGGGATGGACGTACCGCTGGTGTACCAGTTGTCTCGCCAGAGGCATAGCTGGGTAGCCAAGTACGGAAGGGATAAGCGCTGAAAGCATCTAAGCGCGAAGCCCCCCTCAAGATGAGATTTCCCAATTAGTAAGACCCCTTGAAGACGACGAGGTTGATAGGTTCGGGGTGGAAGCACAGTAATGTGTGGAGCTGACGAATACTAATAGGTCGAGGGCTTATCCTAATGAATATACAAGAAGCGTTTTAATCACTTTGCGATCAGTTTTCAAGGTATAACCTTG
>NZ_JANIOF010000022.1 GCF_024733555.1 Paenibacillus sp. SC116
TTAAGGCTGGACTGTGATGGGGAGGGAAATTTATAGTACCGAAGGTCTTGATTTCAGGCTGTCAAGAAAAGCCTCTAGCCAGGGAGAAGGTGCCCGTACCGCAAACCGACACAGGTAGGCGAGATGAGTATTCTAAGGCGCGCGGAAGAACTCTCGTTAAGGAACTCGGCAAAATGACCCCGTAACTTCGGGAGAAGGGGTGCCTCGGTAGGGTGAATAGCCCGAGGGGGCCGCAGTGAAAAGGCCCAAGCGACTGTTTAGCAAAAACACAGGTCTGTGCGAAGCCGCAAGGCGAAGTATACGGGCTGACGCCTGCCCGGTGCTGGAAGGTTAAGGGGAGTGGTTAGCCGCAAGGCGAAGCTATGAACCGAAGCCCCAGTAAACGGCGGCCGTAACTATAACGGTCCTAAGGTAGCGAAATTCCTTGTCAGGTAAATTCTGACCCGCACGAATGGCGTAACGACTTGGGCGCTGTCTCAACGAGAGATCCGGTGAAATTTTAATACCTGTGAAGATGCAGGTTACCCGCGACAAGACGGAAAGACCCCATGGAGCTTTACTACAGCTTGATATTGGACTTTGGTACGGACTGTACAGGATAGGTGGGAGCCTGAGAAGCCTGAGCGCCAGCTTAGGTGGAGGCACCGTTGGGATACCACCCTGTTCGTATCGGAGTTCTAACCTAGGACCGT
>NZ_JANIOF010000002.1 GCF_024733555.1 Paenibacillus sp. SC116
GTATTAGGCACGCCGCCAGCGTTCGTCCTGAGCCAGGATCAAACTCTCCATAAAAGTGTTTGACTTGCTCATTTGTAATGCTGACGAAATTCATTGCTGAATTTCTTATATCAAACGTTTCACTCGTTGTTCAGTTTTCAAAGAACAATTTCGCTCCAGATCACTCATCTTACGATTCGTTTTCTTTCGCTCTCGTTCGCCGTGTTTCTCAGTGGCGACCTTTATAATATATCATTTTCATTCTTTCGAGTCAAGCTTTTTTTAAAACTTTTTTTGAAGCCTTGTTTTTCAACTTACTTCAAGTTTCTGTTCTATTCAAGCTTGTCTCAACCGCGCCTCTCGGTGGCGGAGTTATAATATATCACGGTGATCTGAAAAGTTCAAGTATATGTACCAATCCAAATAATGGCTATGTTTCATTGTTTAATTTCAACTAACTAGATACACAGTAAAACCGCTACTCGATCATCTATTCCTTCACTGTTGATTCATAATAGCGGTTCTTTTCAAATTTCTAATTCTTCTTTGTAAACAACTAATGAAACAAAGTAAGTTCATTATGAAGCGATATAACTATTCCGATATAACCTTTTCAATATGAAGTTGTCTTTCCTCTGCTAGTCGAATGATCGTCCCCTCTACTGATACCCATGGCCTTGTAGGATATATGCTATCTATAAATACAATCTCACCCGTTCTACCATCATTCAGTTGAACAATAGTCCCTTGTGTAAGTAGAGTAAGTTTTTGAATAAACACTTGCACCATTTGCGGATCAAGTTTGCCAAATGCTTGGCGATGTAATTGCTCCAGTACAACATAAGGCGAAGCAGCCTTACGATAGCTGCGATTTTGTGTCATAGCATGGAACATATCAGCAATAGCTACCATTTTGGCATAGGGATGAATTTGATCACTCATAATTCTCAATGGATAGCCACTTCCATCAAGCCTCTCATGATGCTGTAGTGCAGCTAGCTTTACGCCTTCAGTGATCATGTTCGCAGAACGTAGTATTTCATAGCCGTAGAGCGTATGACGACGTACCTCTGTTTGCTCCACTTCCGTTAGGGACTCTTTTTTGCGAAGAACATCTTCATCTACTTTTACTTTCCCTATATCATGAAGCAAACCCGCGAGGGCAATTTGCATGCCTTCTTTTTCAGAACAACCATTCCAATGTCCAATTAAGTATGTCGTAAGTGCTACGGCAATCGATTTATGTATTAAAAAGTTTGTAGAGAGATCCTGATCAATCTCTTTTATATATATTTGGACAGCTAAAGGCTTATATTCTTTTATTTGCTCCATTAGGGGTCTTAATAGCTTACGCATTTCCATCGTTGGTACTTGATTAGCCCGAGCCATATTCAATACTTGTGACATCAATTTAGCTAGCTCCGTCCAAGCTAAGTGAAATGGTTGGTCAATGCTCGGAGTCTTTGTATCCAATTCGGCTGTATCCATCTCTAATAGCTGCTCTGCTGGTTTAGTCTGCTGATCTTTAGAAACAGGTGTCTTAGCTGGAGCTGGTTTGGCTGACTCTATTCTCTTTTTAGAATTAACATATACGTGCTTGATCATAAAGGCATCCAGTACTTCGATATCACGTTCCGTCAATACACGTCCTTTAGGCATAATGATGCCACCAAGCTCGGAGCTTACATCCTTACTCAAACAATCCCCCAGTTTAATCTGTGCGATTGGCAACATAGACATAGCTTCCACACTCCCACGATCAAATTTAAGTACGCGATGCTTATTCGCAAATGCTAGACAATAAAAAACGTGAAGACGATGTACCTTGCAGGTACGCCGCCTTCACGCATAGGACGAAGCAAATACCATGTCCTCATCTATCGATAGAGCTATTTATAGTTAGCTGTAGCACTTATTCCTCTGTGCTGCCGTCTACTTCTGGAGCAGCTCCATCTATTGATGGTTCGCCGTCTATATCTTCAGTAAGAGTTTCCTCTTCATTTTTGCTGCAACGTGTTACGGTAGATACCGTATCCTCTTCACGGATGTTAATGACTTTAACGCCTTGAGCATAACGACCCATTTGAGAAATTCCAGCGATGCTTGTCCGTATAATTGTACCAGAAGCAGTAATGACCATAAGATCATCTTCATCCTGAACAATTTTCAGACCTACAACCGCACCATTTTTCTCTGTTACGTTAATCGTCTTAATTCCTTTACCACCACGAGACTGAGAACGGTACTCTGTAGTCGGTGTGCGTTTACCATACCCCTTGGCTGTAACAATCAACACATCGTTATTCTCATCTACGATATCCATATCGATGACATAGTTGCCTTCATCAAGGGTAATACCCTTAACCCCGGTCGCACTACGTCCCATAGAACGAACATCTTTTTCAGAGAATCGGATCGACATACCAGTATTCGTACCCATAATGACTTCTTGCTCACCATCTGTTAGACGTACACCGATAAGGTCATCGTCTTCACGCAAATTGATCGCAATTAGACCACCTTTACGGATGTTGACGTAATCATCAAGTGGAGTCTTCTTCACGATACCCTGACGAGTAGCGAAGAACAGATACTGAGTACTTTCGAACGATTCGACTGGGATAACGGCGTTAATCGTTTCACCTTGTTCAATCTGAATTAGATTGATAATCGGTGTTCCACGTGCGGTACGGCTTAAGTCAGGAATCTCATACGCTTTGATCCGATACACTTTTCCTTTGTTCGTGAATATCATCAAATAATGATGAGAATCCGTTAAGAACAAGTGCTCAACAAAGTCATTTTCCTTCGTATCCATACCCATTACACCGCGTCCGCCTCGCTTCTGACTACGATAAGTCGTAGCAGGCAAACGTTTAATATAGCCGCTATGTGTAATCGTGATGATAACATCTTCACGAGGGATCAAGTCCTCATCCAAAATGCTGTCTTCACCAATCGTAATTTCTGTACGACGCTCGTCACCGAACTTCTGCTTAATCTCTTCGAGCTCCTCATGAATAATTTGCAGAACAAGTTGTTCACTCGCTAAAATTTCCTTGTACTCTGCAATCTTCTTCATTAGTTCGTTAAACTCTTCTTCGAGCTTCTCACGCTCCAAGCCAGTCAAACGACGCAAGCGCATATCGAGAATCGCTTGAGCTTGTTCATAGCTCAGTTCGAAACGCTCCATCAATCCATTACGTGCTACTTCATCAGAATGAGAAGCGCGGATTAGAGCAATAACCTCGTCGATGTGATCTAATGCAATAATTAGACCCTGCAAAATATGAGCACGAGCTTCCGCTTTACGCAGGTCATACTCCGTACGACGACGGATAACTACGATTTGATGCTGCAAATAATAGTACAGTATATCGCGTAAATTCAAAATACGCGGCTCGTTGTTAACGAGTGCAATCATATTTACACCGAAGTTAGATTGCATCTGCGTCTGCTTGTACAAGTTGTTCAAGACGACGCTTGGATTCACATCACGACGCAGCTCGATAACAATTCGCATACCATTGCGATCAGATTCATCGCGTAAATCCGTTATTCCTTCGATCTTCTTCTCACGTACAAGCTCTGCAATTTTTTCGACTAGGCGAGCTTTGATCACTTGATAAGGAAGCTCATGCACGATAATGCGCGCCTTGCCGCCATTCTCCTCGATCTCTGCACGCGCGCGCATTGTCACCGAACCACGGCCTGTAGCATATGCTTGACGTATACCCGATCTGCCCAGTATTAGACCTGATGTTGGGAAATCGGGACCTTGTATATAATCCATTAGCTCAAGCGGTGTTAATTCTGGATTGTGAATTAAGGCTTGAACCCCGTTAATAACTTCTGTTAAGTTATGCGGTGGGATGTTAGTTGCCATACCAACGGCAATACCAGACAATCCATTTACCAGCAGATTCGGGAATCTTGCTGGCAGCACAACCGGCTCTTTCTCTTCGCCGTCATAGTTCGGTGCAAAATCGACCGTTTCTTTATTCAAATCTCGCAGCAATTCTGTTGCGATCTTTGATAAACGCGCCTCCGTATAACGCATAGCCGCAGCCATATCACCATCAATGGAACCAAAGTTACCGTGCCCATCAACTAGCATATAGCGCAGTGAGAAGTCCTGTGCCATACGAACCATCGTTTCGTATACAGCTGAATCACCATGAGGATGGTACTTACCGATGACCTCACCAACGATTCTCGCCGACTTCTTATAAGGCTTGTCCGGCGTCATGCCTAACTCTGACATCGCATACAGAATCCGGCGATGTACCGGTTTCAGTCCGTCACGCACATCAGGCAGTGCACGGCTGACGATGATGCTCATCGCATAATCGAGGAATGATTCGCGCATCTCTGTACCAATATCACGTTCCTTGATTTGCGATTGTTGTTCTTCCGCCATGCTGGACCTCCTTTAATAATATCGTCTGTAACGTCCGCTTCCCAGGGGCTAACATTTGTTCACCTATCATTTATCCCCGTGAACACATGAAACTTTAACGAGTTATTCCGTCTTATTTCAACTCACAAAAAAACGGCCGCCGTTCCAAAATGGAAGCAGCACCGCCTCTCCCAGTGACATGAATTCAAAAAGCCTAATATATCGCTACTTGTATTATATTACTTTCACAAAAGGGAAACAATTAAACGTTTCCTTGAGCAGCGTCTATATCCGAACAATAATCCAGTGGAGTTAGGTGTTTGTTCTTGCCCTTAGCGGATGTCTTTTTAAACTACACACTATTATACCATGAATCCTACCCTAATACGGAATTAAATCATCACTCCTATGCTATCAACGAGAAAGGATGAACACGATGCGCATAAGACGTGTTCGCAGCAAACTTAAAAAATCAGCAGCAATTGACAAACATGTAGGGCTGAGAGTCTTTCAACCAGAAACTACATCCTTTTCACCAGAAAATTTATATCAAATGCTTTTCAAGCATAGCATGCTGTACATTAAGCCAGAGGGGGGAACCGGTGGTTCCGGCATTATACGTGTTGGGCTAACGAATCACTCAGCTTCCTATCTGCTGCAAAAAGATACGTTTAGCGAGAGATATGAGCAATTTGATCAGCTGTATGCACGCTTGACCCATTTTATCAGCAAAAAAAAGTACCTAATTCAACAAGGCATTCACTTACTTACACATAACAAACGCCCCCTTGATCTTCGTATCATGGTACAACGAAATAAGGGCGATGCTTGGGAAATGACAGGTATGCTTGCACGCGTTGCAGCTCCTCGAAAAGTAGTTACCAACTATCACCGAGGGGGCACACTGCATCAAGTAGATTCTGTCCTTAAGCAATATACTGATCCGAACCGTCTTCAAGAACTCAAAAAGCAGCTTGAAAAAAATGCCCTACTGACAGCCAAGCACCTCAATAAGCATTTCCCTACCTTAATCGAGCTCGGTATCGACATTGGTCTTGATGAGCAGTTAAAGCCTTGGATACTAGAATTGAACACCCAGCCCGATAAAAATATTTTCCGATTCCATGCAAATAAGAAGCTGTATTCGAAAATGATGAGTTATGTTCGCCATCAAGTTTTGAAACGTACAGTCAAAAAATCAAAGATTAATCCCGCACCCCAACCAATGTCTAAGGCAAAACCTAATTCCACAGCTGCTAAAAATGTGGTCCGTACCCGTCCTGCTCTAAGTCCCGCTCCTCCTGTACCCACACCTTTGTTAATCCGCAAAGACTAGAAACAATCTAGTATTAAAATAAAAGCCCCATCCAATTACTGGCTGGGGCACTTGAGCATGTATTAAATATCTAGATTTTTAACAAACTTAGCATGTTGCTGAATGAAATCACGTCGTGGTTCGACGTTATCGCCCATCAACGTATTAAATATTTCATCCGCTTGACGTGCATCATCAATCGTAACTTGAAGCATTTTACGGCTCTCTGGGTCCATCGTAGTCTCCCATAGTTGAGTCGCGTTCATTTCCCCAAGTCCTTTATAACGCTGTACGTTAATCTTCACACCTTGACCGAACTCTGCCATAATCTCATCGCGCTGCTTTTCGCTATCTGCATAGCGAATCACTTTGTTGCGTTCGATCTTGAAGAGCGGTGGCTGAGCGATGTAAATATAGCCAGAATCAACAAGCTTACGCATGTAACGGTAGAAGAACGTTAGCAACAGTGTACGAATATGAGCACCGTCAACGTCTGCATCTGTCATAATCACAATTTTGTGATAACGTGCTTTAGCTATGTCAAAGTCTTCACCAATACCTGTTCCAAGCGCCGTAATGATGGCGCGAATCTCAGCATTGGACAATATTTTATCAAGACGGGACTTCTCAACGTTCAAAATCTTACCCTTCAATGGCAAGATCGCTTGGAAATGACGATCACGTCCTTGCTTCGCTGAACCGCCTGCGGAGTCACCCTCAACGATAAATATCTCAGAGTTGGCAGGGTCCTTAGAAGAGCAATCTGCCAATTTACCAGGCAATGAACTAACTTCCAGCGCACTTTTACGGCGTGTCAATTCACGGGCACGGCGAGCCGCTTCACGAGCGCGGGCTGCTTGCGTACCTTTTTCAACAATTTTCCGTGATACAGCTGGATTCTCTTCTAGGAATTGCATGAACTTCTCAGCAAACATGGACTCAATGATACCACGAACCTCACTATTGCCGAGCTTCGTCTTCGTTTGACCTTCGAACTGCGGTTCAGGGATTTTCACCGAAATAATGGTCGTCAATCCTTCGCGGACATCATCACCACTCAAATTCGAATCATTATCCTTTACCAAGTTCATTTTACGAGCGTATTCGTTAATGACACGAGTCAATGCACTCTTGAAGCCGAACTCATGCGTTCCACCCTCATGTGTGTGAATATTATTCGCGAAAGAATAAATATGCTCACTGTAGCTGTCATTATATTGCAAGGCAATCTCACAAGAAATATGCTCTTTCATGCCCTCTACAAAAATAGGGGGCTCATGCAAACTCTCTCGATTGCGATTCAAATATTCAACGAACTCAATGATACCGCCCTCGTACTTGAACGAATTAGATGTACCTGTACGCTCATCCTTCAATACAATTTCAAGACCACGATTGAGGAATGCCAACTCTCGAATACGAGACGCTAAAATGTCATATTCATAGACTAGCGTTTCAGTAAAAATCTCGCTATCCGGCTTGAATTTTACTGTCGTTCCTGTTTCTGCTGTCTCTCCAATAACTTGCAAATCATATTGAGGCGCACCACGGCGATATTCTTGCTGGTGAACTTGGCCGTCTCGTCTCACGGTCACGATAAGCTGCTCAGACAAGGCATTTACGACCGAGACACCGACACCATGTAAGCCGCCGGACACTTTATAACCTTCACCGCCGAACTTACCGCCAGCATGAAGAACGGTCATAACGACTTCTACCGCAGGACGCTTCATCTTCGCATGTTCACCAACAGGGATACCACGACCATTATCCGCTACCGATATGCTGTTGTCTTCATGTACAGTGACGTCAATGCGCGTACAGTATCCAGCTAATGCTTCGTCAATACTGTTGTCGACAACTTCCCATACAAGGTGATGAAGTCCCTTGGAGCTGGTAGAGCCGATGTACATGCCGGGACGCTTACGAACCGCCTCCAGCCCTTCCAACACCTGTATCTGATTCTCATCATACGTATGCTGATTCAAAGACATGCCCTTCACCCACTTCTCTATATTCAGATCCGAATCAATCCGTTTATGCTTCTTCTACTCGCATCCCGCTGCGAGAGCGCTTCTTCAATGTCGTAGACGATATTGGAGAATAGTACACTTTTCCCTTTGTGACGACGATGGATTTAGCCTCTTCCTCACCGATCCATTCTACATTTTTAATTTTTTGAGAATGAGCGGCGAACTGCTTGGACAGCTTCGATGCCTTTTCAATCGTCACATCAAATATTGCGACCAACTCAGAGGAACGAATAACTCTTTCTCCGCCTAAGTGAATATACAACTAACCCACCCCTTACCGTCTGACTTGCCCGTTTTCCACGTGAAACACATTAGCATCTTGCAGCCGATGAGCATGAATGCTCTCAATACCTGTCGTTGTAATAAACGTCTGTACTTTCTCTTGGAAAGTTTCGATGAGCTGTGTTTGTCGATAAGAATCCAGTTCAGAAAGCACGTCATCCAGTAATAGTACAGGATATTCGCCAATCTCTTCATGCATGAATTCTATCTCGGCAAGTTTAAGCGACAATGCGGTTGTACGCTGTTGACCTTGCGAGCCGTACGTTTGAACTTCTTTGCCGTTGATGGAAAAAGCGAGGTCATCACGGTGCGGCCCGACAAGAGTTATGCCGCGCCGAATTTCCTGATCGTTCATTTGTGATAACTTTATCATAAATTGCTCGAATAAGACAGCTTCGTTATCCTCATCCAGCGCAAGGGAAGGAACATAAGAGATCGCGAGCTGTTCTTGTCCGTTTGTAATGCCTGCATGGATACGTTCAGCCCATACTTGCAGTTTCTTTAAATAGTGTTTCCGTTTCTTTACAATTTTAACACCATGTTCTACTAACTGTTCATTCCATATTTCGAGCATCTGCATATGAGCACTACTGCGGTCGTTCCACATCTGCTTAAGCAGGTTGTTACGCTGGACAAGCACCTTCTGATATTGCTGCAAATGAAATAAATAGCCAGGGTGAACTTGTCCAATTTCCATGTCTAGAAAGCGTCGGCGTACACTAGGTCCGCCCTTTACGATTTCCAAATCCTCTGGTGCGAACATAACCACGTTAAGCGAACCGATAAAGTTGCTCAGTTTTTTCTGTTCCAACCCGTTCAACTTGGCCTTCTTGCCTTGCTTTGCAATATTTAGTTCTAGGTTATAGGTTCCGTATTTGCGTTCAACGGCAGCACGCAATAGCGTATGATCTTTATCCCACGCAATTAGCTCCCTATCCTTGGCTGTCCGGTGCGACTTCGTCAGCGCAAGTACGAAGATCGATTCGAGCAAATTCGTCTTCCCCTGGGCGTTGCGGCCGACGAAGATATTCACGTTGTTGTTCGTATCAAGCTCCATCGTCTCATAGTTTCGATAATGTTGGAGAGATACTGATTTAACGAACACCGATTATGCCTCTGTTGTCTGCACGACACGGAATGTGCCGCAGTCCTTTACTTCAACCGTATCCCCGTCACGCAGTTTACGCCCACGGCGGTCTTCTGGCTCTGCATTTACTCGAACCGCCTGCTCTGCGAGCATCACTTTTACATGACCACCTGTAGAAACGCAATCAGCCAGCTTCAAAAACTGTCCTAATGTAATATAGTCCGTCTGTATATGAATCGATTTCATTTGTGTCCTCCTGGCATAGCTGCCTATAACTAATTCGTCGTGCGATAAGGCAAGATGAGATGCAAGCTGTTTACATGCTCAGTTGGCTTAATAATAATTGGGCTCATTGCGCCAGTGAAGCCGATGAAAATTTGCTCGCATTCGACAACTTTCAATACATCAAGCATATATTTGGAGTTGAAAGCGATACGTAAAGGTTCACCATCAAATCGCTTCACTTCAAGTTGTTCCGTAACTCGTCCTAACTCACTTGAGCTGGAAGAAATCTCGATTGTTCCATCTTCTTTCGTCTGCAAACGGACAATATTCGTTTTCTCCTCACGAGATAGCAAATACGCACGATCGATAGCTTCCGTCAAACCTTTTGTATCCAAAACAAGTTCTGTTTTGTATTGGTTCGGAATAATTTTAGAAGTGTCAGGGTATGTCCCATCCAAAATTCTTGTATAGAACAACACGTTGCCTACTTTAAACAGAACTTGATTGTCGGCAACAACAATATCCACTTTCGTATGCTCCGGGATAATTCTGCTCAATTCGTTCAATGTTTTACCTGCAATAACAATGTTGTAAAAATGAAGGTCTGAATCAACCTCAATAGTCGCAGAACGGCTTGCTAGACGATGACGATCAGTAGCAACGAACTTCATTTCCCCATGCTGTAACTGCCAAAGTACACCTGTCAAAATAGGCGTTGTTTCGTTGGAGGAAATAGAGAACACAGTTTGCTTAATCATGGTCTTTAACAAATCGCCATTAACAGTTAATACTTGATTCTCTTCAACGCTAGGCAAAATAGGATATTCTTCTGGATCGAGGCCGACCATTTGAATATCAGTGGAGCCTGCGCGAAGGAATGTTTGAAATTGATCTCTTACTTCAATCTCAATATTAGCGGATGGAAGCTTTTTAATAATTTCCACGAAAAACTTAGCAGGTAAAACAACACTACCTGGACGCTCAATTTGAGCAATGGTTTGACGGTCATCCTCAACAGGAATAAAACTTTGAATCGAAATATCTGTATCGCTTGCTGTTAGTGTTACTCCCTGCATCGTAACGTCAACTTTGATACCACTCAAAATAGGAATCGTTGTTCGACTCGAAATTGCTTTCGAAACGTTTTGTATCGCTTCGTTAAGTTGTTGTTTCAAAATAGATAGCTTCATCGTTTCACTCCTTAAACCGATGTTTAGGTCTTAGTTGTATTCGTTTATTTATAAGATGATCTTATATTTATTTATATAGTAGTAATAGTAGGGGCACTGAATATGTGGATAAGTCCAAAAAACCGCATAAAGTAAAGCCTATCCACATGTGTATAGTTTGTGCATAGGCTTTGTATTTTGTTCACAATGTAGGGTTTTTAATTTTATCCATTAAATTCTGAATGACCTTATATAAATCCTGATCATTATCTATGGCTTGCGATATTTTTTCATGGGCATGAATGACCGTTGTATGATCACGCCCACCGAACGCCTCACCAATCTTAGGCAAAGAGTAATCCGTCAATTCACGTGACAGATACATCGCAATTTGCCTTGGGAAAGCGACAGCCTTCGTCCGCTTACGAGCTTTGAAGTCTTCCAGGCGTAGGCCATAGTACTCTCCAACTCGCTGCTGAATGTCTTGAATCGTAATCATCTTCGGGCGGCTCGAAGGAATAATGTCTTTGAGTGCTTCCGCTGTTAGATGCGTCGTTATATCTTGATTCATCATCGTAGAATAGGCTACAACGCGAGTTAAAGCCCCTTCCAGCTCACGAATATTCGTATTGATCTGATTCGCAATATAAACCATTGCTTCATTCGGAATATCAAGGTTCTCAGCTTTGGCTTTCTTCCGAAGAATGGCGATACGTGTCTCAAGATCAGGCGGTTGAATATCGGTAATTAAACCCCATTCAAAACGAGAACGCAAACGTTCTTCGAGTGTCTCGATCTCTTTTGGCGGACGATCACTTGAGATGATAATCTGCTTGTTTTCCGTATGCAGCGCATTAAAAGTATGGAAGAATTCCTCTTGTGTTGATTCCTTGCCCGCTAAGAACTGAATGTCATCAATAAGCAAAATATCGATATTGCGATATTTGTTGCGGAAGCTTTCTCCACGATTATCACGGATCGCATTAATGAATTCATTCATGAACTTTTCTGAAGTTGTATAGACAACTTTGGCATTCGCATTATGCTCCATAATGTAATGACCAATAGCGTGCATCAAGTGCGTCTTACCAAGTCCTACGCCCCCGTATAAAAAGAGGGGATTGTAAGCTTTAGCAGGTGCTTCTGCTACTGCGAGCGAAGCTGCATGAGCAAAGCGGTTATTTGAACCAATAACGAACGTATCGAACGTATATTTAGGGTTCAATTGACTGGCAACCGGCTCTTCATTTGATGTACGAACGACTGGTGCTGGCAGAGGGACAACCTCAGGTTCTGGTTCGGCTGCCTCTTCAATAATAAACTTCACGTCTACTTGTTTGCCGTTCATTTCATAAATGGTCGAGCTGACAAGATTCGTATAGCGACTTTCCAGCCACTCGACAGCAAATGTATTCGGTGCCGTTATAATGATAATTTTGTCGGTGTACTTGACCGCATTCGTAGCTTTGAACCAAGTGTCAAAGCTCGGCTTGCTTAATTTCGATCGAATAACGGATAGTACTTCCTGCCAATGCTCATTTACTTGGCGATCCACAGATGGTTTCACTCCTTCAAACCTGTTACGTCGTCAGGGACGCTTGTTCCGGCTACGAAGCCATAAGGACAAGTTCCCCGACAATTGGCGCAAACGGAGGGAGGTTGAAACGTGAAAGCCCTCTATCGGATATCAAGCGCATTGTCGGGGTCTATGCTGATACGACACACATCGAGCATGTCGAAATTAATGAAATTGAGTTGAGTTATTTATCCACAATACAAACAGATAAACTAATAATAATATAAGGCTGAGGATAACTTGTTCACAACATTATCCACAGATTGTGAATAACTTAGAGTGAATCGAAATTATTCACATCAGAAAAGCAATATAATCATAGCAGATGAGCCCTTATTTTTCAACGATAGGGCGTTTTTTATCCACAAATTCAATAACTTGTGTATAAAAATTATGTACACCACAAGATATTGTTTACAACCTGTGATTTTTCGACATGTTCCTTACGATTGCCGTCGAAATTTATACACAGGTTACTATGGAAAAATAGATAAAATCGAAAAGGTTTTGCACATGTGAATAACTATATAGAACGTAAATAGGAATCTAATTTGCACGATAGGCTGTGGATAGTTTCTAAAGATTTTAGAGGTTGTAGAGAATATACATTTATTAAGGAATGAAAAGAGGAAGAGAGGGAGATGGGGCGCTAGCGGTGGATCTTAAGAAGGAGAGAACATCGTGAGGATCTACTTTTTGAAAGAAAAGATCCTCAATTTGACCAAAGTGTACCGTTTGTAAGTGAATGGATTGACTTTTAGGATTAATTCTGATTAAATATATAAAGGTATTTTCGTGAGACAAACAACAACATTCGTAATGAATAGATTGACTCTCAAGAGGAGGTGCAAGCAGAAATGAGACCGACTTTCAAACCAAACGTAAGCAAACGCAAAAAGAATCACGGTTTCCGTGCACGCATGAGCACGAAAAACGGCCGTAAGGTTCTAGCTGCTCGTCGTCAAAAAGGCAGAGCTAAGTTGAGCGCATAATAGCTGTTTATGCAAGACCACGGGTAGTGGTCTTTTTTTCTACCTAAAATCATTAACAATTGGCATATGTTCAGAAGGTTACATTTGAATTACTTCTTATATATAGGGTTTATTCTGCGGAGCTCAGGTACATACTTGGAGCAAGATAGTTACCCGATAGGTAGCGATTTCCGTATGATCATGAACCTGAATTCGATGAGTGAGAGGAATGCGAACGTGCAAAAACAATATCGTTTGAAAGACCGCAGAGACTTTGCTCGTGTATATCGCCATGGCCGATCAGCAGCGAATCGCCAGCTAGTCCTATATGTCTTTCATCGTCCTGAGGTGGAGCGGTTCCGCGTCGGGATATCTGCAAGCAAAAAAATAGGAAATGCAGTTGTCCGCAATCGAATGAGACGCTTAATTAAGGAAATAATGCGTCTGCAGGCAGGCAAAATTATTGATCATGTTGATCTCGTATTTATCGTTCGCAACGGTGCGACAGAGATGGATTATGAGCAATTGCGGAAGAGCGTTCACCATGTGTGCAAACGTGCTTCTGTATATAGATAAATTGCAGTGCAATCAGATGATCAAGCGTTTCCATTGACTCGTAAAATATGATATATTTACAGTTGGAATCGTATGGTTTAGAGAGGAGTTAATGCTATTGTCACTTAAGAAGTTGCTTAACAATCGCAAATGGCTTCTGGTGGCGGGTTCTATCATGCTGCTTGCAGTTTTGACGGGATGTACGTCCATGGAAACAATGACAGAAGACCAACTTCGCAGCGGGAACTTCTGGGAGCGCAATGTTGTCTTGTACTTTACATTGGCACTCAATACGTTCGCAGACTGGTTCAATGGCGAGTACGTATTAGCTATATTGCTATTGACGATCATCGTTCGAACAGCTATATTGCCGCTGACGATCAAACAGATGCGTAGCTCTAAGGAAATGCAAAAGCTTCAACCGAAGCTAGTAGAATTGAAGAAGAAGTACAAAGACAATCCGCAGAAACAACAAGAAGAGACGGTGAAGCTGTTCCAACAGCATAACGTCAATCCGATGGCGGGTTGCTTACCGATATTGATTCAGATGCCGGTGTTCATTGCGTTGTACAACGCAATTTACTTGAACGATGAGATTCGACATCATACGTTCTTGTGGCTCCAGCTTGGTGAGCCAGATAAATGGGTACTGCCAATCCTTGCTGCTTTGACGACATTCATTCAATCTAAAATGATGATGTCACAACAGCCAGCACAGCCAGCTATGCAATTTATGACGTTAGTATTCCCAGTGTTGATCTTCATCATGTCGATGCAGTTCCCGGCAGCGTTGCCGCTTTACTGGGTATTCAGTAATATTTACACCATTATTCAGAACTTTTTCCTTTATCGGAACAATGATAAGGAGGTTCAACCGGCGAAATGAAAACGTTAATTGTATCAGGAAAGACAATCGAACATGCAATTCAGAAAGGTTTGGCGGAACTCGGCGTGACGCAGGACCGTGTACAGGTTCGTATTTTGGAGCAGCCTACGAAGGGATTCTTTGGCCTTATTGGTGGAAAGCCAGCTAAGGTAGAGCTTACTGTGGTAGAAGCTGTTCAATCGGACAAGCCAGTGCCAGCTGAGAGTCAGTCAGTAGAAGGTAAAGCTTCTATTTCATCAGCTGTACAAGCAGTACCGGAGGAAGAAGCGTTATCAGATTCCGCACAGTCAGAAGAGAAAACAGTTCGTGCTAGCGTGCAAGATCAAACAGCAGGTATCGAAGAGGCAAAACAGTTCATATTGGACGTTACTCAATCGATGGGGCTCGAAGTAGAGATTGCGATAGTGAAGCGTAAAGACACGGTTGTATTCGATATTTCCGGTTCCGACCTTGGCCTTATTATTGGTCGTCGTGGCCAGACATTAGATTCCCTTCAATACTTAGCGAATTTGGTGGCTAACCGCTATTCTGAGCAGCATGTGCGTCTTGTCCTTGATGCAGAACAATTCCGTGATCGCCGGAAACAAACCTTGGAATCGCTGGCTGATCGGCTTGCGACCAAAACGGTCCGTACGCACAAGGAAATGATACTTGAGCCAATGACGCCGCAGGAACGCAAGATTATACATGCCAAGCTCCAGGATCATCCGAAGGTGAAGACGTACAGTAAGGGTGAAGAGCCTAATCGCCGTATCGTCATTGCCTTGAAATCACAATAACCTTATAAGAATGAACGTATAGTGATTGTTTATAGCAGGCTTCTCATCGTGAGAAAAGCGTTGGAAACAAGCTCTTATAGATGTTATCGTTGCAGGATGATGAACGAATGTGCGCAATGATTGTCCCTCTGCCCCTATATAGGCAGGCAAAGGGACAGTCATTGCTTTTTTTCTAGAGGTGGAGGTAAAAATATATGATGACGGAAACAATTGCTGCCATATCGACGCCGCTAGGTGAGGGCGGTATTGCGGTCATCCGTGTAAGCGGAGAGACGGCTGTGCAGGAAGTGGAGCGCATTTTCCATTCAAAGACTAAGCTGACTGAGGCAGCAAGCCATACAGTCAATTATGGATATATTGTTGACCCTGATACAAATGAGCGGATTGAAGAAGTATTAATTACCGTTATGCTTGCGCCGCGTTCTTATACAATGGAAGACGTTGTTGAGATCAACGTTCATGGCGGAGTCGTGTCGATGCGTCGCGTCATGGAGCTGCTGCTGAAGCTAGATATTCGTGTGGCGGAGCCAGGCGAGTTTACGAAGCGTGCTTTCTTAAACGGACGTATTGATCTATCTCAAGCCGAGGCAGTTATGGACTTGATTCGCTCGAAGTCTGACCGTGCCTTTGATGTTGCGATGAAGCAGGCTCAAGGCCAGCTATCGAAGCGAATTAAAGATTTGCGTTATAACTTGGTGGAGACACTTGCTCATATTGAAGTGAATATTGATTATCCAGAGCATGACGTGGATGAGCTTACGGGTAATTTTATTCAAGAAAAATGTGGCTATGTTATGGCTGAGATCGATAAGCTGCTTAAGACAGCTTCTGAGGGTAAAATACTAAGAGAAGGTATTATGACTGCAATCGTGGGTCGCCCTAATGTAGGTAAGTCCTCGTTGCTTAATGCGCTTGCTCAAGACAATAAAGCGATTGTTACAGATATTCCAGGTACGACACGTGATGTGATTGAGGAAATGATCACGATCAATGGGATTCCGCTGCGCTTACTTGATACTGCAGGAATACGTGAAACGAATGACGTTGTAGAGCGTATTGGGGTAGAGCGTTCACGTACAGCGCTGCAGGATGCAGACCTCGTCTTGTTCGTGGTTAACAATAATGAGCCATTGCAAGCCGATGAGCGTGAATGGTTGCAACAAATTGAAGGTAGACAAGTTATCATCATTGTGAATAAAATGGACTTGCCTAATCAATTAGATATGCAGCAGTTAGCTGCATTGGCAGGCCGTTTCCCAATTGTGAAAATGTCTGCAATGCTGCAGGATGGTATTGATGCATTGGAATCCGCTATTTCCGATTTATTTTTCAGTGGGAAAGTGGAATCGAATGATGCAACTTATGTGAGCAATGTGCGTCATATTGGCTTGCTTCATAAGGCGCGTCGTTCCTTGCAAGATGCGGTTGAAGCGTCTCAGGCAGGCATTCCAATCGACATTATGCAGATCGATGTCCGTACGGGATGGGAGCTGTTAGGGGAGATTGTTGGTGATTCAGTAGGCGAGTCCTTAATTGATCAAATCTTCTCACAGTTCTGTTTAGGTAAATAAGGCAAGATGTTTATGTCGTTTTGTTGAGCGGATGAATCCGCTTGTGTATAAGGAGCAGATTATTTCAATAAGATTGGTTTAAGGCAGCTAGCTGTGGATAATATGAACATTATTGTTCTAGTTCCATTTAGGCAGCAGTTAGGACTTAGAGCCTTTGAAGGAGGGAAAGAGATGCCATTCGTTGCAGGTGAGTACGATGTTATTGTTGTAGGAGCAGGGCATGCAGGTTGTGAATCTGCATTGGCTTCCGCTCGTATGGGATGCAACACGCTTCTCTTGACGATTAACTTAGATATGGTCGCATTTATGCCGTGCAATCCGTCAATAGGCGGACCTGCAAAAGGTCATGTCGTGCGTGAAATTGATGCGCTTGGCGGAGAAATGGGCCGTAACATTGATAAAACATACATTCAAATGCGGATGTTGAATACAGGTAAAGGACCTGCTGTACACGCACTCCGTGCGCAAGCGGATAAATTCCTTTATCAGCATCAAATGAAAGAGACGATTGAGAACACAGCTAACTTGACGCTGCGTCAAGGCATGGTTGAGGAGCTAATCGTTGAAGATGGTCGCTGCGTTGGTGTTGAAGCGAAGGGTGGAGCACAATACTTTGCGAAGGCAATCGTTGTTACGACAGGTACGTATTTGCGCGGTAAAGTCATTGTCGGTGAACTTATTTATGAGAGCGGCCCGAACAACCAGCAGCCTTCTTTGAAGCTGTCTGAAAGTTTGAAAAATCTTGGGCTTGAACTCGTAAGATTCAAGACAGGAACACCGCCACGTGTTCACGGAGATACGATTGATTTCAGCAAGACGGAAATTCAGCCTGGTGATGAAAAACCTAAATTCTTCTCTTATGAGACGAAGCATGCGGATAACGAGCAGCTTCCATGCTGGCTGACGTATACTTCTGCAGATACGCATGAGATTATTAACAGCAACTTGGACCGTGCACCTATGTTCTCTGGTGTTATTGAAGGTACAGGTCCACGTTATTGTCCATCGATTGAAGATAAAATTGTTCGTTTTGCAGACAAGCCGAAGCATCAAATTTTCTTAGAACCAGAAGGAAAAAATACGCGTGAGTATTACGTACAAGGTCTTTCCACAAGTATGCCGGAAGATGTACAGTTGCGTATTCTTCGCTCTATTCCTGGACTTGAGAACGTAGAAATGATGCGTACGGGTTATGCCATCGAGTATGATGCAGTCGTACCTACACAGCTATGGCCATCTCTAGAAACGAAGAAAGTAGACGGCTTGTTCACAGCTGGACAAATTAACGGTACTTCTGGTTATGAAGAAGCAGCGGGTCAAGGTCTTATGGCTGGTATTAACGCAGCTCGTAAAGTCCAAGGTAAAGAGCCGGTTATTTTGAGCCGTTCTCAAGGTTATATTGGGGTTCTTATCGATGATCTTGTGACGAAAGGGACGAATGAACCGTATCGCTTGCTTACTTCTCGTGCAGAATATCGTTTGCTACTTCGTCATGACAATGCGGATCTCCGTCTAACGCCGACTGGTCGTGAGATTGGATTGATTATGGATGAGCGCTTTGCGGCATTTGAAGAAAAAGTTTCGCTTATCGAGCAGGAAACAGCACGCTTGAAGGAAACTCGCGTTCGCCCGGATGAAACCGTTCAGGCTATGCTGCAACAAGCTAATTCTGCACCATTGGTAAACGGTATCGATGCATTAACATTGCTTCGCCGTCCTGAGTTGTCTTACGCTCATATCGAGAGTCTATATCCATCTCCTTTGCCATTGGATGAGGATATGAAAGAACAGGTTGAGATTCAAGTTAAGTATGCGGGCTATATTGATAAGCAACTTATTCAAGTAGAACGTCTACAGAAAATGGAAAAGAAGCGTATTCCAGAAGATATCGATTACAGCCTTATCCATGGGCTTGCGATGGAAGCGAAGCAAAAACTGGATCGTATTCGTCCGCTATCTATTGGTCAGGCGTCGCGTATTGCAGGAGTAACACCTGCTGATATTTCGATCCTGTTAGTTTATTTGGAACATTATAACCGTGTAACGGCTAAAAAGCATGCGGAGACGGATGCTGGATAAATGATGATGACGGCTCAATGTTCACGTTAAGTGTTCGTTGGGCCGTTATGCAGTCTTGAAGAGGGAGAACGGAACTATGGATCAAATTCAACAACAGTTACTGGATTGGCTTGCCCCACACGGGCTATCTGTTACAGAGCGCCAATTCGAACAACTTGATCAGTACGTGGAAATACTGGCTGATTGGAATGAACGGATGAACTTGACTGGAATTACGGAGCGTGCGGCTGTATATGAGAAGCATTTTTACGATTCATTGACGCTGGCGTTCTACGTACCAATGAAAGAAATCAACTCGATGATTGATGTAGGTTCTGGAGCGGGATTCCCAGGTATTCCACTGAAGATTATGTTTCCGCATCTGAAATTAACGATCGTGGATTCCTTGAATAAACGAATTGGGTTCTTGAAGCATCTTGCTACAGAGTTGGGGCTTGAGAATGTCAATTGTGTACATGCTCGTGCAGAAGAGGCAGCACGTAAGCCTGAGCACCGAGATCAATATGATCTTGCTACAGCTCGTGCAGTTGCTCGTATGAACGTATTAAATGAGTTCTGTTTGCCGTTTGTACGACCTGGTGGTACGTTTGCTGCGATGAAAGGTAATAATCCAGCAGAAGAGATTGCAGAGGCTTCACGCAGCCTTCAGCTGCTTCTGGCGAAGCGTGCAGCTGATCATAAATTATTGCTTCCATTGGAGCAATCTGAGCGTCATATTGTACTTGTGGAAAAGACAGGAAAAACACCTAAGGCTTACCCTCGTAAGCCAGGTACCCCGATGAAAGAGCCAATTATGTAGATTTTTGATATCAATTGAGCCTTGCCGCTTCGTTTGTGTTCATTGTTTGACACTGCGTTGTGCAGGTAAAGCAAGGCTCAACCACATCAAAGGAAAGATTAAGGAGTGTCACTTTGAACTTCATCTACTGCTAATCTAGTACTGGCAGATTCCTCATAGCACTGAGTTTAACTATCCACCTTTGATCTAACTTACGTTACATGTTCAATTATCCTCCCCTCTAAAGACTATTAATTAAGAGAAATTTCACTAAAAATATACATTGATAGTCATTTTCTTACTGGAATCATTTAATTTCCAATGATAAAATTGAGAATCTATTCATACATTCTGATTAAAGGGGAGAAATAAAAGAATGTGGACATCTCTAGGGGGATTTAGAAAAAAGGAAGGCAATAATTCAACTAAAAAAGCTGTATTAACTCTTATGACATGTCTTTTAATTACAGCTTCTCTCGTTGCTTGTTCACCTGCTAAGGAAAGTACAGAGGCCACTACTACAGAAGTGCCTGCTGCTAGCGCAAACAACACGCAATCGACTGAAAAAGAAGATGAAGCGGCAAAGGAAGCTGAGGAAGCAATAGCAAAAGCTAAAGCAGAGGAAGAGGCTAAACGAAAAGCGGAAGAGGAAGCACTAGAGGCTAATAAACAAACTCAAGTTGCGAACGCAATGACACTTATCGTTCCTCACTTGGCTCCAGATAAAGTGTTGCAGCAAAAAACAATTGATTACTTAGTTGCTAACCATCAATTGTTCCCTGCGGTTACGGCTGAAACTAAAGAGGCTGCAAAAAATGCAGTTGATAAAAACATTACTAGCCGTCATTTGTTCAAAAATGTAACTCCATATCTAGACAAAATGTTTAGTGTGCAAGGTAGTGTTGTGCAGGTTACCGAGGAAGAATCCGATATGGGTACGATTGCTACTGTTCACATTATGGATGAGAGTGGAAATTCCATTGTCGGTATCTATTTCGGCTCTACTGGAGACATTCTTGATGGTGACCAAGTAAGATTGCGTGGTGTTCCAACAGCTAGCTATTCATTTGATAATATCGGTGGCGGAACGACGAATGCTATTTTATTAACGGTTTCTACCGTTCAAAAAGTATAATATATAAACTAATAAGCACTCTTACTGCAATACTCCCTCAATAGGAATATATCAGAAGAGTGCTTTTTCTATATTTAAAACCATTGAAATTGTAACTATAATAGGAGCCAATTCTTCTATCTATTTCTATGAAAACTATGATACGATACATATATGGAACTTTGGCAATGAATTATTAATGTTTCACGTGAAACAAAAGGATATTTGCAAGAAAAAGCAGGAATATATTCTCATAAAATCGAATTAGTATAAAGGTATAAATTTGTAACAAACGTTTAGAAGAGCGGCAATAATGTCTGCAAGTAGTTAAGGCTCTGAAGTAATAGAATAATGGTGAAAATCGATTCTTTATGAAAGGATATCGATTTCAGCAAAATACACATATAGTCCTATTTTGTAATAATGATAGAACAGAGAATATTTCTGTGTTTGTCTGGCATTACTATGAGGTTAGGTGGTAGAACATTAAGATGAAAGAACAACTGTCTCGGTTATTAGGGTTTGCGGATCGCCAGGCTCAAGATGAGGTGAAGATGCTTCCAATTGGAGACATTGCTATGAGTCCTTATCAACCGCGAACGGTGTTTGATGAAGAACGTATCGAAGAACTAGCACAGACGATTAAAACACATGGGGTCATTCAACCGATTGTTGTTCGTCCACGAGACGGAAAATATGAAATTATTGCAGGGGAAAGACGCTATCGTGCAGTAGTTAAACTCGGTCACCCAACCATTCCTGCGATTATTCGTGAGTTCAATGATTCGCAGGCAGCTTCAATTGCATTAATCGAGAACTTGCAACGAGAAGGACTAACTTCAATTGAAGAGGCAGTTGCGTATCAAAAGTTAATCGACTTGCATGATTTAACGCAGGAAAGCTTAGCGCAAAGATTAGGAAAAAGTCAGTCGACCATTGCAAACAAAATTCGTTTGTTACAGCTTCCTAATGGAGTGAAAGAAGCATTAATGGAACGGCGAATATCCGAGCGACATGCGCGTGCGTTGTTAGGATTGGAGCCGGAAGAGCTTCAACTAAAGCTGCTTGAGGAAATTATTGCAAAAGAGTTGAATGTAAAACAGACGGAGGCGCGAGTCGCCTTTTATAAGCAGATTCATACACCGAAGAAATCGAAGCGTGTATCCTATACGAAAGATGTGCGATTAGCGCTCAATACGATTCGTCAATCGGTAGATATGATTTCTGGCTCTGGTATGGCTATTAAGACAGATGAACATGATCACGAGGATCATTATGAAATCGTCATCCGCATACCGAAGCGATAATTTAACTTGCAGTTGGATTGGATAGCCCGCCATTCATCTTGTACGTATGGAGCAAAGCGGCACATGCCGCTTTTTTTATTTAACAGCATGATATAGTGGGTGGAGCAAGGAAGGATATTTACTTAATTTTGATTTAACTTATGGAATTAGTCTGGAGAGGCAAAGGGACAATACAGAATCTGCTTGTACAAATATTTTGTTTAGCAGCTAGATGGTACGACAAGAAAGGGCATTGGGGTGAGAGGAATGGCGGCTAAAATCATTGCCATTACCAACCAAAAAGGCGGAGTGGGGAAAACAACTACCACCGTCAACTTGGGTGCAGGGCTAGCGATATTAGGCAAAAGAGTGTTGCTTGTTGATATTGATCCGCAAGGTAATACAACAAGCGGTGTTGGTGTAAACAAAGCGGATGTAGCAAATTGTATTTATGATGTCATTATTAATGATGTTCATCCACAGGAAGCCATTCTAAAGACAAATGTTGAGGGTATGGATATACTACCGGCAACGATCCAACTAGCTGGGGCTGAGATAGAGCTCGTACCAACGATATCAAGGGAAGTTAGATTAAAAAAGTCACTTCAATTGGTATCACATCAGTATGACTATATCTTGATTGATTGTCCTCCTTCCTTGGGGATTTTAACGATTAATTCCCTTACAGCAGCTCAGTCTGTCATCATCCCGATACAGTGTGAGTATTATGCGCTCGAAGGATTAAGTCAGCTTCTCAATACGGTTCGTCTCGTGCAGAAGCACTTGAATACAGCTCTTCAAATTGAAGGGGTATTGTTAACGATGTTGGATGCCCGTACCAATCTGGGTCTTCAAGTCATCGAGGAAGTTAAAAAATATTTCCAAACAAAAGTGTATCGAACCATCATCCCACGTAATGTTCGTTTAAGTGAGGCGCCATCGCATGGTCAATCGATTATGACCTATGATTCAAGATCAAAAGGTGCGGAAGTATATTTGGAACTGGCGAAGGAAGTGATAACGTATGAGTAAACGTTTAGGACGAGGGCTGGATGCGCTCATTCCATCGTTGGCGGTGCAGGAAGATGATCGAGTAATCGAGATAGCACTTCAGCAGCTCAGACCGAATCCCTATCAGCCTCGAAAGCACTTTGATGATCAGGCTATTCAAGAGCTAGCAGAGTCTATTCGTCAGCACGGCGTTATTCAACCTATTATCGTACGTAGTGTATTAAAAGGATACGAAATTATCGCAGGTGAGAGGCGTTTCAGAGCTTCACAACTGCTTGGTTTAGAAAAGGTTCCAGCTGTTGTCCGTGCATTTACGGATGAGCAGACGATGGAAATAGCACTTATCGAGAACTTGCAGCGTGAAAACTTGAATGCTCTAGAATTGGCACAAGCGTACCATAACTTAATGGAACAGCTCTCATTAACACAAGAAGAGCTTTCCGTGAAGGTAGGCAAATCTCGTTCTCATATTGCTAACTTTTTGCGACTTCTTCAATTGCCAGATGAAGTAAAGGAGTATGTTTCACGTGGAACACTAACGATGGGACATGCCCGAGCTTTGGCTGGCATTAAGGATACAGTTAAAATGATCCAATTGACGAAATCTTCGATTAGTAATGAGTGGAGCGTACGTCAGCTTGAAGAAGCAATTCAAATGATGAATCGTAAGGGTAAATTACAGGACAAGAAAAAAATGGCAGCCAAGGATCCCTATTTAGATGAACTGGAAGAATCACTTCGTGAACGCTTCCGTACGACGGTAAAAATCAAGGCAAGCAAAAGTAAGGGCAAAATAGAGATTTCATATTATAATCAACAGGATCTGGAACGCTTGTTAGAAATGTTAAATGCGTTATAGCTATTAGGGCTGAAGAGGCATATGTAGTTACAACGATGATACATGAGTAACATAAGCGATAGCACCTTTAATTGTTGCGTTTAGTTAGCAGCATATAAGGGATGCTATCTTTTTTTGCCAAATAAAATTCAAAATAGTTAAAACCCTGTCATCCAATTGGTTCAAACCTGTAATAAAGTAAGAGAGCATGTTATGGGGTAAGCGTAAATAGTAGATTTAACCATTCTAGTGAGGCTGTAGAGGGGGAGACTTATTCATGTCACCACAGAACAGTATCGTATATCTTGATCATGCGGCTACTTCTTGGCCCAAGCCTAAATGTGTGCAGGAAGCCATGTGGAAGGCAATGGAGGAAGAAGGAGCTAATCCAGGGCGTGGCGGGCATGTGATGGCAGTACAAGCAGGTAAGCGATTAATGCGGGCTCGGATGGCTATTGCTGAACTGTTCCATATCCAAAACCCTCTTGATATTGCTTTTACGTTAAATACTACGATGGCATTAAATATGGCGATTATGGGTGTACTGAATGCTGGCGATCATGTCATTGCTACGTCAGTGGAGCATAATTCAGTGCGCAGGCCATTGGGATGGCTAAAGAAAGATAGAGGCATTTCGGTCACCTATATAGATACAGATATACACGGTAATTTGGATGTTAAGCAAGTTGAGGCTGCAATCACCAACAAAACAAAATTGCTTATTTGTAACCATAGTTCGAATCTGCTCGGTTCCATATTGCCAGTGAAGGAATTAGGTATGCTTGCCAAGCACCATGGGCTGTTATTTTTAGTTGATGCAGCTCAATCTGCTGGTGTTGTACCCATTGATGTTCAATCTATGGGAATTGATATGCTTGCATTCCCTGGACATAAGGGATTGCTTGGTCCAACAGGTACTGGCGGGTTATTTATTCATCCCGAATTGGATATCAAGCCATTGTTATATGGAGGGACTGGTAGTCACTCAGAGGAAGTGGAGCAACCTGAGACTAGACCGGATCGTTATGAAGCGGGAACACCAAATACGATCGGAATAGCAGGGCTAGAGGCGGGTATTCGCTTTATTATGAACCAAACGGTTAATAAGCTGTATGATCATGAATGGCAGTTAACTCAGCAGCTGATGAAGGATCTAATGGCAATACCGAGAGTGCGTGTGCTTGGACCGAAATTAGGGGAAGCAAGGACCGGAATTGTTGCTTTTCAAGTACATTCCCTGGATAGCTCAGAGCTAGCATTTCGTCTAGATCGGGAATTTGGTATCGCAGTACGGGCAGGATATCATTGTACACCACTTGCACATGCAACAGCAGGGACTATTGGCGAAGGTGCAGTACGGGCAAGCGTAGGCTGGGACACGACATTGGAAGATATCAGTAAATTAGCAGCGGCAGTAAAGCATTGTAGCGAAAGTTCGCAAAAGTAAATGAATTGATTGAAGCAGGAGAGAGCGACGAACATGAGTATGGACATGACTAATGTAGGGCCGTGGTTGGTAATCGGTACGGCTGCAATAACGTTCCTTTTATTAATTATAATTATGATTCAAGGAAGCCAAATACGTAAACTGAAACGTCGCTTCCAAGCCGTTATGAGAGAATCAGGAGTGGATGATCTGGAGTCTTTGCTCGGACAGATGCAGGCTGAAATAGAGCGTCTACATGCACGGAATGAGGAACAGACAAGCAAGCTCCAACTGTTGAGTCAAAAAGTTAAGGCGCATGCAGGTCATGTGGGCATCGTGCGCTACAATGCGTTTGATCAAAGCGGAGGCGAGCTTAGTTTTTCCGCGGCTGTACTAGATGAACAAAGCAGTGGATTTATTTTAACTGGTATTCATAGCAGGGATCATTCTTATGTGTATGCAAAGCCAGTAGAAAGTGGTCAGTCCATGTACACTTTGTCTCCTGAAGAACAAAAAGCGATGGAACAGGCAATGAGCAAACGTTCATCATAATTTATTGTTATAAACAACGTAACAAATAAATTAAGCTTCATAAGCGCGTACTGAATGAATAATGGCTTGATGCAAAGCATCGGCAATGATATCAGCCATGTTCATCACAAGATGCAGTCGTGTATTTTGCAGCACAAAATACTCCATAAAGCCTCCGATGTTGACGATGCCGGTAAGATGCATGTCACCAACCGGGGGCAATTGTTTATTTACGCCTGCTCCAGGCTTAACAGGACCGGATTGAACTTGAATAAGGCCAACACTAGTACTTTGTCCTAAGCAGGCATCTACGGCGATGACAAACGCATTAGGAAGCTGCTCATTCAATTGCTGAAGCTTTTGTTGGAGATTTACAGCATGGACAGGTTCTGCTAACGTCCCGTATAGATGATAGGCATACGAGTCCAGACGCTCTAATCGGCTTCCGACGAGAGGCCCCAAGCAATCACCCGTGGAACGATCTGTCCCAATACATACAACAGCTACAGGTTGATGAAGTGCACGCATCTTGATATGCTCCATACAAGCATTAATGATAAGCGGAAACGATTCAGGCTGGTCATAAGGGAGCTTAACCATTGTTGGTTCAGATGAGGAAGGACGTTGAAAGAAAGGGTAGGACATACGTTTCAGCCTCCGTTTCTATAAATAGATAGTAATCAGTATATGGAAGAAAAGGACGATTCATACGTATGTACAAGTAGATTTTCTTTCGCTAGACGATAAAAGCAAATATGGAAGGGGATTGCCGTGACACAATCAGTTGAAGCCGAATGGCTTGTAATGGCGTTCGATTCTACACAGCAAGCGTTGCGAGCAGAAATGCTAATGGAATATATGGACATGGACATCGATACGTTCCCCACCCCGAAAGAAATTACAGCAGGTTGTGCCTTGTCGATTCGCTTTCCTTTTGCCATACTAGAAGAAGTACGAGTATTGTTAATAGAGCAACAGGTTGTTATTCGTGGTATTTTTAAGCCAGTGGATGATGATTATGAATGTGTATGGAATGGATAGGAGGGATACGATGCTGAATAGCTATTTCGTAGCAGAGCCGGCGAATGTAGAGCCGGATATACAGCAGACGTTTACCGTATTTGAACGGTGGAAAGATGATTTTGTGAATTGGGTTATGAACAGCCAGACATGGGAGGTTATGCTGGTAGCGTTAATCAAGATTGTGTTCATTACGATCGCTACAAGGCTAGCAATCTTTGTTGTTCATCGTATGATCGATCATGCGATGAAGTCGAAGGGTCAGACTCGAATTAATGTGAATCCAAGACGTCTATTTACAGTAGGTAAGCTGCTTAAAAATATGATTTCGCTCGTTATGAATTTTATTATGATTATGTTTATTTTGTCTGTGTTCAATGTCAACTTGGCACCGCTATTGGCGGGGGCCGGGGTTATCGGCTTGGCAGTAGGTTTCGGGGCACAGAGTCTTGTTAAAGATGTTATGACAGGTTTCTTCATTATTTTCGAGGATCAATTCGCAGTAGGGGATGTGGTTATGATTAATCAATTCCAAGGTACTGTTGAAATGATAGGCCTTCGTTCGACGAGAATTCATAGTTGGACAGGTGAAGTTCACATTATTCCAAATGGTAACATTACTGAAGTAACGAACTTCTCTTTGAACAACTCGATTGCTGTCGTAGATGTTTCCATCGCGTATGAAGAAAATATCGATAAAGCGACCGAAATTATGAAAGAAACGCTAGAAAAGATGCCTGAACAAAATACGAATTTGGTTAAAGTTCCTCAAGTTCTAGGCGTACAATCCCTTGCAGCTTCTGGAATTACAATACGCATCATCGCAGAATGTAAGCCATATACACAAGCAGTTGTATCACGCTTAATTAATCTTGAGGTGAAGAAGTCGCTGGATGAGCACGGTATCGAAATACCGTATCCTCGCATGGTTACTTATCATCGACAAGAACAAGGAGGACCTACGCATGGAGCGTAAGGTATTTAACCTAGGCGATATCGTGCAAATGAAAAAGCAGCATCCTTGTGGAACAAATGAGATGGAGATTATTCGTATGGGGATGGACATTCGAATCAAGTGTGTTGGATGCAAGCATAGTGTGCTAATTCCGCGCGCGAAGTTTGAGAAAAGCATGAAAAAAGTACTTCGTTCCAATCCTGATGCTACAGCACATGAATAAAATTTTGATCGTAACGCAGAAAAGCCCCTAATTAGGGGCTTTTCTATATGTAGGCTAGCTAGTTATTCGTTATTAAATTATACAACTAATGAACATACATAATAGTTTTAATATATTTATATTACAATTACATAAATAATCCATTATAATAGGAACGTTATACTATTACTTTTGGACTATGGAGTACGATATCGAAACACTCCAGATATTAAGAAAAGGGGTATTGTAAAATGAAAATGAAACAAAGAATGTTAGTGCTTGTAACAGCGATATCGCTAACTGTAGCAGCAGGGTCTTTGGCCTATGCTGACTCCCTCGTACGTAAAGTAACTGCTTACCAAAATGGAGAGATTAAACTAAGAGTTAATGGGGATATCATTAGTACTGGAAACACATCTCCATTGGTTTATAACGGAAATACATATGTTCCTGCTATCTATTTGGCTAAGGCTCTAGGTGCATCAACAAAATGGGATGGAGATGCTAAGGAAGTAATTATTACTCAAGGGAGTGGCTCCACTGCAGGCGATGATTCAGCAGCATTACCTACTAAGGATAACTCTGATGATGTAAATACGGTTAAGCCTGAAAAGAATACAGGAGGGACTTCAAACTCAACGTTCCCATCCTACCCAGTTAGTACAAGCGCAACAAAAATGTACGAAAATCATAAAGGGCAAGCTAAACATTTATTTACTTTGTACTCTAAGGCATTAAGAACAGGCGATCTTACAGAAATTAAAAAGTTTTTCTTCGATAATATTAAGGATCATAACCCAGAATATAAGCTTAACGATGCTGAGTCTAATTTTAATTATGTAAAGAAAGATATTGAAGGTTTGCGTAAGGCGGTAGGTAAAGAAGTAGCTCAACAATTTGCTGATGACTTAGATAAAAAAATTAAAAGTTGGGACCTAATGGATAGTTCTAAAGGTACTGCTTATGAATGGGGAGATATCTCCTTGAGATACAGTATCTTTATGGAATCTGAAGATTTTTACGAGGGTGTTCATATAGATTTTAGTATGAAGAAAAGGGATGGTAACTGGGTTCTTACAAGAATAAGCATGTAGTATGTAAACTTTAAAAGTATTTCCACGATAACAAACGAGCTCTATTGCTAACAAATGCTATTGAATGATTTCGATTTTGTTAGCAATAGAGTAGTTACGAATTATTCCATTTGGGAAACTGACTTTACATGATTATAAGTTGCGATGTGTATTTAGCAGTTGTTGCATCAGTATATTTGCTATGATATAATCAACTATACTGTGGAAAGGTACCCAAGAGGCCCAAGGGGGTTGACTCGAAATCAACTAGGCGTCGCGAGGCGTGCGTGGGTTCGAATCCCACCCTTTCCGCCACTTATGTGTAAATGATAGCTCCTAAGCGTATTACTCGCTTAGGAGCTTTTTGGTTATATGGATTGGATATACTAAACTAAGTACATCTATGACGTTCTATTAATAGACTTTAATGCTTGAGATTTGATCGTTCCAGGATACCCCTGTGCGCAAGGAGTAGCTCGATAAATTGTGTGCTGTAGATCCGGCTGCAAGGTAGAGGGAAGCACCATTGAAATCACTATGTTCAAAAACTTGCAAACCATTACCAAGGTAAGAGGCTTTAATGGAGGATATTTTATCATTCCAAGACCCAACGAAGTGCCATTGATATCCGTTTCTTACATCAAATGCACCGCCAGAATAACCTGCATGCTCCCAGAATGTAGCGTGGTAATTACCTTCAAGCGGTTTTACTTCATCTTTTTGTTTCGTAATAATAGCTTGAATGTGGCGATCTGCATCTGACTTATTTACGTAGGTAAATACTTTCCCTGCGCTATCTACAACAGTATGCTTTGCTTGAGCCGTTTGCTGCACCTCAACATTGGATTGAGCTAATGCGGCAGATGTCATTAGAGTCAGAGCAAGAACTGATAAGCCAACGCCAGTCGCAACCTTTTTCAACATTTTCATGAAAACCACCTATCCTTTCGCTATCTATAATTTACTTTCACTTCCATTATAGGATTGAGATAGGTATAAATATGACTAATTACCAAAAATAAAAGAAGTACATAAAACGAAAGAACCCTGCCGAAGCAGGGTCCCTTTCTGGTTGACGGTACTTATTTGACTAGCTGCTTTACTTCAAATCTGATCGCTTGGACTTTCTCCACAGAGGAAACTCTGTATTGATGGTGTGTTTGAGACTTTAATGGCCTTTAGCACAACGCCTCGCTTCTCTTCATTTTTGTAAGAACATCATGTCGATTTTCACTTGGTTCAAATGCTCCATTGTCCAATGGAACTCACCTCGCTACGTACCGTCAGTAACTATTATGACCACTGAGAAGTTTTATATACATCAGCTCGAAAAAAACATCAGAATGCTAAATTAGTGGGTCAGTGCATGTGATTTCTTCTTCCATTTACGATCCTTGTTTGTTGTTTCAGGGAAGTGATCTCCCTTTTTTAAGCGTATTTGTTTTGGATTCATGATTTCCGTATGGAAGCTGTTCTCACCAACCTCCATATAAATAGCGTCGTTTGGAGCGCGATCACCTGGATTGTATTCCGTACGTTCACCCATATTGAATTCCTCCTTAGTCATAATCAGATCGTTACCTCATTTAGTGTGGGCGATATGATGATGATTCATCAGTACCGTTTCCTAGAAGGTAAGGTGGAAACTACATTGGGGCTTTAGTTGCGTTTAGTGTAGGTTTTTGTTATATTATTTTAGTGCGAGTTTTACTCGCTCCTTGCTCCTGGCAATGACTGGGGGCCTTAAGTCCATAAGGAGGTGAATCACAAATGCGTAAGTACGAATTGATGTACATTATTCGTCCTGACATTGAACAAGATGCTGTTCAAGCAGCAGTAGACAAGTTCCAGGGCGTCATCTCTAACGGTGGCGAAATTACGAAGCATGATGTAATGGGTAAGCGCCGTCTTGCGTACGAGATTAAGAAATTCCGCGATGGTCACTATGTGTTGGTTAACTTCACAGCAGAACCTGCGGTTGTAGCAGAGTTGGATCGTCAATTGAAGATCTCCGACGCTGTTATCCGTCATCTCGTAACAAACGACGTAGCTTAATTGCCATACCATGTAAGTAAACAAGCTGTTGAAGGAGGGATACCATGTTAAATCGCGTAATCTTAATTGGCCGACTCACTAAAGATCCAGAATTACGTTATACACCAGCTGGCGTAGCTGTAACTCAATTTACCATTGCGGTAGATCGACCGTTCTCTAGCCAAGGTGGCGAGCGTGAAGCTGACTTTATACCTGTTGTGACATGGCGTCAGTTAGCGGAGACTTGTGCAAATTATTTGCGCAAAGGTCGCTTAACGGCTGTGGAGGGACGCATTCAGGTGCGTAACTATGATAACAACGAAGGAAAGCGTGTCTACGTTACAGAAGTAATTGCAGACAACGTACGCTTCTTGGAATCTAACCGTGACAGTGGTGGTTCGAGAGATGATGCTGGCAGCTTTGGCGGTTCTGCGCCAAGTTCAAACAACGCATCTCGCGGCGGCAACAACAATTCGGGTTATTCCCGCGGGCCTGCAGCGGATCCTTTCTCTGACGACGGCAAGCCGATCGATATCTCAGATGACGATCTGCCATTTTAAAATGGAAAGGACTGAATGGAATGAGTTTCAATCGTAATGAAGGCGGAGAGCGCCCAGAGCGTAAGTTTGGTGGTCGTCGTGGCCGCAACAAACGCCGTAAAGTGTGCTTCTTTACTGCTCAAAAAATTACTCACATTGATTATAAAGACACTGATCTTCTCAAAAAGTTCATCAGTGAGCGTGGTAAAATCTTGCCACGTCGTGTAACTGGTACAAGCGCGAAGTACCAACGCGCATTGACGATCGCTATCAAGCGTTCCCGTCAAGTAGCATTGTTGCCATACACAACTGAGTAGTACTCAGTCGAAAGACAGCCGAATTCGTTCGGCTGTCTTTTTTATTTGTATGGGTATAGATGCATATGAAGTATAGAAACAATCATGCTAACTCCACTGCTCATGCTTCGTATGTATATTTTCGGCAGTAATAAATCCTCGCTGCATAATAGGAGGGCAGCTTTTATTGTATTGAGTGATATTAGCATTAAGCTTATCAAGACAGATTTGCATCTTAGGCGTGTGTCCATCAAGTTCCAAGAGCTTAATTGCTTGAATAATCTCCTTGCGAATCAGCTGCTGCTGTTCTATCCAGCTAGGTAAATAATTAGCTTCTTTACGTACATTTTGAAGAGGATCACCGCTTGAGGGTTCAATTGGTTTACCTTTGCCATGTAGAGCACTCATCTTCCCGCTTTTCTCATAATTGCTTACAATGTCATCCATAAAGTCTCCTCTATATAAGCTCATATGAAAAACCCCTCCCAGTCCTATTGAAATTACAAAATAATACATATAAATATACTCAAATTATATCTATTTATTTCACATATGTACAGATAATTATTACGCTTTTGAGGGACTAAAAAACAGTTTGTGAGCAGTTGTAGAGCCAATAATTACGGCAGTAAGCAAGTGGACAAAGCAGCTGAAACCATTGCTGAATAAGGCTTTTTCATGTCATGTATCTTTTACTATTTTATTTTTTAATTGTAAGGTAGTACAATAAGGCATAGTCTGCTGTCATTAATAAGGTCCAATAAAAAAAAGCCCAATCGTTCATTCTATAAGTAATGAGCGAAAGGGGCGTGGCCGTATGCCAGAGTGGGTATTAGTTGCCGCTCGCACATGGATGTCAATGGTCGTATTGTTCATAATGACAAAGTTACTCGGTAAGCGCCAAGTATCGCAGTTGTCTTTGTTTGAGTATATGACAGGCTTAACAATTGGCAGTTTGGTCGTCTACATTTCAATAAATACCGATGGATTATGGTATCTAGGGGTAGTATCGATGTCGGTGTGGGTGTTGACGTCACTAGGCTTAGGATGGCTGCAGTTGAAGAGCAAGCGGTTCCGTGGGTTTATTGATTCTGGCGGGACGATATTGATTCAGCAGGGGCGAATCATGGAACATCATATGCGCAAGGAACGTCTTACAATAGATGAAATGATGATTCAATTGCGAAAGAAAAATGCTTTTCATCTAGCGGATGTGGAATTCGCCATTATGGAGCCGAGCGGTGAAATTAACGTCATGCTTAAGAAACAGAAACAACCGCTAACGCTTGAACAACTCGGTATCAAAGCAGCAGAGCCTGAAAGAGCGCCTGTTATCGTCCTGATGGATGGGACGATGTTAGAGGATGAGCTGAAGATGATCGGCAAAGACAAAGGTTGGCTAAGTAAGGAGCTAGAGAAAAGAGGATTAAAGGAACAGGATGTATTCCTTGTCCAGGTAGATGCTGCGTTTCAATTGTATATTGATTTGTTTAATCAACGAAAGGACACAGCAGCCTATTCACCTTATGAGCATCAATTCTGGAGAGGGTTGGGGCCATAGGAGCGGGTTCTACAGGTTATGAATATGGCAGTAAGACAACGTGTGAATTTGCGTCAGGTGCATTCACACCTATACATGACATGATTAGGGATAAAGATTTAGAACAAATTGGGGAAGAAGTGAATAGCAATGAAAAAGAAAAAGTCAGCCAAGAAGTGGTGGATTTTATTAGCTGTTATCGTTCTTGTGCTTGTTGGTGGATTTATGTTCCGCAAGCAATTAGCCTTACTTGGATTTGATTTGTTCCTGCAGGATAAGGTGGAGGAGTCATTGAATGGCTCGTATCAACCTATTGATGGTAAACCAGAAGTATCTCGCGAAGTAACAGAGCCATTCTCTACATTGCTGCTGGGCGTTGATCAGCGTGATAAGGAGGTTGGACGTTCAGATACGATGATTTATAGTGTAGTTCGTCCGAAAGACAATAAGGTGCTCTTAATTTCCATTCCACGTGACACGTACACAAAGATTATTGGTTACAATGGAGATGTGAAAACCAAAATAAATCATGCCTATGCCCATGGCGGTGTGAAAATGAGTATCGACACGGTAGAAGATCTGCTCGGCACCAAGGTTGATCATTATGCAACCGTTAACTTCCAAGGGTTGAAAGACGTCGTTGATGCAATGGGCGGCGTGAAGCTCCCAATTACGGAAGATATCGTGAACAAAGATCCAAACCATGAGAAGTTCCGTATTGAAGGCAACAAACCAATATACAATGGTCAGGAAGCTTTGTATTATGTACGTTACCGTGAAGATTCAGACATGAATCGGACTATGCGCCATCGCATCTTCCTTGAAGCAATGATGAATCGTGCGGTTGAATTGGATCAAATTCATAAAATTCCAGATTTAATTGGTATTATGGGCAAGAACTTTACAACAGACATGCGTCCAAGCTACATGATTGATCTAGCTAAAACGATGTTCCAAAATGCAGGTGCTCCAATTATTAGCAGCTATATGCTGCATGGCGAAGGTCAGCGTATGGATGGCGGTTGGTATTACATCCCGCTTGAAGAAGATATCGAGTATGTCCAGCAGTTAATTAAGAACTGGATGGATCCCAATGCGCAGCCTAGTGATTTGAAGCCAAGACAATTTACTATTGAGTAGCATATTCAATTGTTCTTATAAGACTTATACGATAATAAGAAAGTCAGTCGCGATTGTGCGGCTGACTTTTTTGTTTTTCTATCCTAGAATGTGTTAATTTAAAGATATGGAAAGTTTGAGGAGGAGACTGAACGGATGAACATCGCATTTTTCTTACTGCCCAAGCATGAGGTTGTGTGCGCAAGCAACCAATCTACACTAAGGCAGACGCTGGAGCGAATGGAGTATCATCGCTACACGTCAGTTCCGATTATTAACGATGAAGGGGAATATGTAGGTACAGTCACAGAGGGCGATTTGCTGTGGCATATGAAAAATTCTAATGGAGAGATTACATTTGAGACCGCATCCCACTTTTTACTCAGCGAAGTCTCACTGAATAAGCAAATTAAAGCAGTACGTATAGATTCGAACATGGAAGATTTGGTTAAGTTGGCAAAGGTACAGAACTTTGTTCCTGTCGTCGATGACAGACAGCGATTCATTGGTATTGTTCGTCGTAGTCAAATTATTGAATATTGCGAGCAGTTCATGACGAAAGCTATGGATGCCTAATAATTAATGATATAATGGAATGTAATGCTCGTATTGAAGGGGTGTGAATTTGTAACGATGCCCAAGGATATGGATGTGGCCAAACGGGTCAAAGTAATTGAGTGGCTTAAGACGGAAGTGATGGATTATACAGCACGCTTATTCAAGTCGTTGTGGGAAGGCAGCACGACGAAAGTGATGGATAGTCTGGCAAGTCTTATCGTGAGCAGTTACATCCTAGGTCGTCGAGTCGGTATTTCTTATGAGGATCTCGACAACAGCATCTTAGACAAATTGCATCAATTCAAAAAGGAAGGTCACCAGTTGGAAGACTGGTATCAGGATATTTCAAAGTTGGAAGAACATTTACGCAAGAGGTGAACATCTTGAACAACCGCTGGACTGCGCTCGGATGGGCAGTTGCTGCACTTGTGCTGCTGCTATCGTTCGGGACGCTAATGCAACCGATTACGATGAGCTTTGTTGCTATACCGTTTGTCGTATTGTTTACGACGTTATCAACGGCTGCATTTACAGCATGTGTAGCAGCTGTGCTGCTTATCGTATTTTTACTGTTACAGCCAATTGGCTCTATCGTCGTACTCATTTCACTGTATTTTATTATCCCTGCTATCGTGATGGGCTTTTTATTCAAGCGCCAGCGGACGGGATGGTCGGTGTTTGTAGGTGGAACACTAGCTTTTTTAATTCAATCATTACTCGCATTAGGGCTTACAAGTTATTTGTTCCAAGTCGATATTACAACGTACTTACATGAGTATCTTACGCAGTATCAGAAGTTGGCTGCTGATATGGGTGTCACAATGCCGAATATGCCGTCTGTAGATGAACAGGTTGCATACATTAGTATGAGACTTCCGTCATTGCTGATTGCAGGTGCCATTTATATAGGCTCCATTACGTATGCAATTAGCCGCAGACTACTGACAGCACAAGGTGTCTCGGTACAGCGAATGAAGCCAGTCAAGTATTGGATGCTGCCGAAGTCCCTGCTTTGGTACTACTTGGTTGCTATGATCCTTGATCTGGTTATCGTGAAAGAAGCAGGTTCATTCCTTACTTTAGTCATCGTTAACTTGTATGAAATTTTGCAAGTAGCCTTTATCGTACAAGGTGTGTCATTCTTGTTCTTCTACGCAGATTTCAAGGGTTGGAAACGAGCTTTACCTGTAACATTAACGATACTTGTCGTTATTTTCCCGCCGTTTCAATATATTTGCCGACTAGTCGGCATTATAGATATGGCGTTTCCACTGCGCCAAGCAGTCTCTAGACCAAAGCAATAGGGAGAGCATCGATGCCGAAAATTTGGTTTCAACGCTGGTTCGCAAGGCATAATAGCTGGTCAATGCTTTATGTGCTTGTGTTAACTCTCGTTGTCGCTTATTACAATTGGATAATTGGATTCCTTGGATTTATCGGCTTTGCCGCACTGCTTTTTATTACGCTGGCTGCTGAGCGCAATTTCCGGGCAGAGATGGAAGCCTATTTGTCTACACTTGGATTGCGTGTGAAGCGGGCCGTAGATGATGCGGTAACAGAGCTGCCTTATGGCATTGTGCTATACAGTGATCAGCGGGTAATTGAGTGGACCAACCGATATGTAGAATTGTTGAAAGGTGATGGCAGCCTCGTTGGAGAACGTCTCGAAGAGGTGTTTCCGAAGCTGAGTCTTCACAAAGATAAACATTTGCCGATCGAGATTGAGATGGGTGGACGATTGCTCCAAGTGCAGGTTGTCTCAGAAGAGCGTCTTATTTACTTTACAGACATATCTGAAATGGCGGCGCTTCGTGCTCGTTATGAGGGCGAACGCATGGCTGTTGGCATCGTCGTGCTTGATAATTTGGAAGAGTCGATGCAAGGTCTGGATGATCAGCAGCGGGCAGGCTTGTTAGCCAAAGTCGTTGCTCATCTTACAGAATGGGCCGTTGAGAACGGCATTTTGATGAAGCGGCTGTCTTCTGAGCGTCAATTCATGGTGATGGACGTCCAGACGCTAAAAGCACTTGAACAGACGCGCTTCGTTGTACTGGACGAAGTGCGGGAGCTGACGATGGAGAGCAAGCTGCCGGTGACGCTAAGCATGGGCTTTGCGGCGGGACTTGAATCCATCGTAGAACTTGGGCAATTAGCGCAATCGAGCTTGGACATTGCGCTGGGCCGCGGTGGCGACCAAGTAGCTGTGCGGGTCGGCCAGCGGTTGTCCTTCTACGGCGGTAAATCCAACGCCGTAGAGAAGCGGACGCGCGTGCGTGCACGCGTCATTGCGCATGCGCTGCGCGATTTCATTCGCCAGAGCGATGCGGTGTTCATTATGGGACACCGCAACCCAGACACGGATTCCGTCGGGTCAGCAATTGGCGTGTTGAACGCGTGCCGCATGATGGAAACGGAAGCGTACATCGTGTTGGAGGAGAGCAATCCTTCTATTGATCGCCTCGTGGCCGAATTGAAGAAGGATGAGCTGCTGTGGTCTCGCTTTATTTCGAAGCAAGAGGCGTTGGAGATGGCGACGGATGATAGCTTGGTTATTGTTGTCGATACACATAAGGCTTCGATGGTGGAAGAGCCAAGGCTGCTGCAAGCAACGGATCGGATCGTTATTATTGATCACCATCGCCGAGGCGAAGAGTTTATCTCTGATGCGGTGCTTGTCTATTTGGAGCCGTATGCATCCTCTACAGCAGAGCTTGTAACGGAGTTGTTGCAGTACATCCACAATCGACTCCATCTTAGTGTGTTGGAATCGACAGCGCTGTTAGCTGGTATTACGGTAGATACGAAGCATTTCTCGCTTCGTACTGGATCGCGAACATTCGATGCGGCTAGCTTCTTGCGCCGTCATGGTGCGGATACAGCGCTCATTCAACGCATGCTGAAGGAAGACCTGAAAGAGTATATTGAAAAGGCAGAAGTTATTCGCCACGCGGAAATGCATTATGATCATATTGCAATCGCGGTAACGGAGCCTGGCCGCAAATTTTCTCAGTTGCTGATCGCACAAGTAGCTGATACGCTGTTAAATATGACAGGTGTATTGGCATCGTTCGTCATTAGTGAGCGTCCAGATGGCTATATAGCTATAAGTGCTCGCTCGCTCGGACAGATGAACGTGCAAGTTGTTATGGAGAGACTTGGCGGAGGCGGACATCTGACGAATGCGGCTGTACAGTTGCAATGCACATTGGATGAGGCGGAAAAGCAGCTGAAGCAGGTGCTAGCAGAAATCGAAACAGAAGAGGGGTTGTTCGAATGAAGGTCATATTGCTGCAAGACGTCAAAGGACAAGGAAAAAAGGGACAAGTAAAGGAAGTATCTGAAGGGTACGCGCTGAACTTTCTTATTCCACGAGGTTTGGGTCGTCCAGCGACAGATGGCAATCTGAAGACGCTCGAACAGCAGCAGAAATCGGAAGACAAGCGCAAAGAGCAAGAGAAGCAAGATGCTGAGGCGCTTGCGGCGAAGCTGGGAGAGATGACAGTAGTCATTAAGACGAAAGCTGGTGAAGGCGGCCGTCTATTTGGAGCTATAACATCTAAGCAAATCGCGGAAGCGATGCAAAAGATGAACGTAAAGATCGACAAACGCAAAATTGAACTAGCAGAACCGATCCGCTCACTGGGATACAACAATGTTACAGTGAAGCTGCATCCTGAAGTACGTGGAACGTTAAAGGTTCATGTAACGGAGGAGTAAGATGAACGACTTTCAAGTCGATCGTGTTCCACCGCAGCATGCTGAAGCCGAGCAAGCCGTGCTCGGAGCAATCTTGCTGCAATCTGAGGCATTAATTACATCAATGGAGCGGGTTCAGGCTGAGGACTTTTATCAGCCTGCCCACCAAATTATATATGAGGCGATGATCGAGCTTGGTGAAGAAGGCCAGCCGATCGATATCGTTACGTTGGCTGCTAAGCTTCAATCCAAGAATCAGCTGGATGACATCGGCAATGTATCTTATTTGTCACAGTTGGCTAATGCAGTTCCAACGGCTGCGAATGTGGATTACTATGCACAAATTATTGAAGAGAAGTCGATGCTTCGTCGTCTTATCCGCACGGCAACACAGATTGCCAGTGAAGGGTATACGGGCGAGGACAATATTGGCGCGCTCTTAAGTGATGCGGAACGTCGCATTCTAGAAATATCAAATCGTCGTTCTTCCAGTGGCTTCATTGCGATTAAAGATGTATTGATGGAAGTCTTTGATCGAGTGGAAATGCTATCAGAACAGGCTGAAGGTACGACAGGGATTCCATCTGGATTTACGGACTTAGATAAGATGACGTCTGGGTTCCAGCGCAGTGACTTGATTATTGTAGCGGCTCGTCCATCGGTAGGTAAGACAGCGTTCGCACTGAATGTAGCGCAGAACGTCGGAGTTCGTGCCAAAGAGACGGTCGCTATTTTTAGTCTCGAGATGTCCGCCGCACAGCTTGTACAGCGTATGATCTGTGCGGAGTCTAATGTAGACGCGACTCGCTTGCGTAGCGGTAAGCTTGAAGATGATGATTGGGAGAAGCTGACGATGTCGATTGCCTCGTTATCCGAAGCGCAAATCTTCATTGACGATACGCCAGGGATTACGGTTGCGGACATTCGCGCGAAGTGCCGTCGTTTGAAAAAGGAACATGGTCTTGGGATGATCCTTATTGATTACTTGCAGCTTATTTCAGGTCGCGGTAAGGCAGGCGAGAACCGTCAGCAGGAAGTATCCGAAATTTCTCGTACGCTCAAAATGATCGCGCGTGAACTGGAAGTGCCTGTTATCGCACTATCCCAGCTTAGTCGTGGGGTAGAGCAGCGGCAGGATAAGCGTCCTATGATGTCTGACCTTCGTGAATCGGGTTCCATCGAGCAGGATGCTGATATCGTTGCGTTTCTGTATCGTGATGATTACTATGATAAAGAGTCCGAGAAGAAGAATATTATTGAGATCATCATTGCTAAACAGCGTAATGGGCCAGTTGGTACGGTTGAATTGGTGTTTCTCAAAAATTTCAATAAATTCGTAAGCTACGAACGGAATCAAGCTGATCCTTATGCGGGATAATAAAGCATGATAAATGCTGTTTGAGCTTCAGTTAGTGGGAAGACCGCTGTGTATTCCTATACAAGGGCATTTGCTTTTTGTATAGAATGGCAGCGGTCTTCTTGTCTCTTCTGACAAAATTGGACAATATTCCGAACAATCATGATTGGTGCAAGTTTATTGTTCGCTTTTGACGTTGACTTTGTTCGCTCAGACTGCTACACTTGGATTGCTGACTTCGATCGCTAACAAGAGGACAACATGGATCGGGGCAGCGAAAATTGGTGTGTGAAACACCCGATGGGGGTATGGTTTTATGTCCACAGTTGTTGTTGTAGGAACCCAATGGGGCGATGAAGGTAAAGGGAAAATTACAGACTTTCTCGCGGAGAGCGCAGATGTCGTTGCGCGCTACCAAGGTGGTAACAACGCGGGCCACACAATACTTATCGATAATAAGAAATACAAGCTGCACTTAATTCCGTCCGGTATTTTCTACGGCGATAAGTTGTGCGTCATCGGTAATGGTATGGTTATCAATCCGAAGGCTTTAATTGAAGAGATTACTTACATTCATGATAATGGATTTACAACGGACAATCTTCGCATCAGCGATCGTGCTCATATCATCTTGCCATACCATATGGTACAGGATGAATTGGAAGAGGAACGCAAAGGTCCTAACAAGATCGGTACGACTCGTAAAGGTATCGGCCCTGCTTATATGGATAAGGCTGCGCGTATCGGTATTCGCATCACTGATTTGCTGGATGAGGAGGAATTCACAAAGAAATTCCGCCACATGGCAAATGAGAAAAATGAGCTGATTAAGATGTACGGCGGAGAGCCGCTTGATATCGAAGCTACGTTGAAAGAGTACTTGGAATATGCAGAATTTATTCGTCCATATGTAGCAGATACTTCTGTTGCTTTGAACGACGCAATTGACACTAACAAGAAAGTGCTCTTCGAAGGAGCACAAGGCGTTATGTTGGATATTGACCAAGGTACGTATCCTTACGTCACATCTTCCAACCCAACTGCTGGTGGTGTTTGTATTGGTTCTGGCGTAGGTCCTTCTAAGATCGAAGAAGTTATTGGAGTTGCGAAGGCATACACAACTCGTGTAGGCGATGGTCCATTCCCAACGGAATTGGATGATGAAGTTGGCCACTATATCCGCGAAGCGGGTCATGAGTATGGTACGACAACAGGTCGTCCGCGTCGTGTAGGTTGGTTCGATACGGTTGTTGTTCGTCACGCTCGTCGTGTGAGTGGTATTACAGGATTATCCTTGAACTCCTTGGACGTGTTGTCTGGACTTAAGACAGTTAAGATCTGTACAGCATACAAGTACCGTGGTGGGATCATCGAGCACTACCCTGCGAACTTGAAAACACTTGGCGAATGCGAAGCGATTTATGAGGAAATGCCAGGTTGGTCTGAAGACATCACACAGTGCAAGTCACTTGCTGAATTGCCAGAGACGACTCGCAACTATGTAGAGCGTGTATCTGAACTGACAGGTATTCCGATCTCGATCTTCTCCGTTGGCCGTAACCGTGAACAAACGAACCAAGTTCGTGACATTTACCGTTAATTGAATCATTTATAGCTCGTTCTAAGGCGTCTCATCCTTACTGCAATTGCAGATAGGGTGGGCGCTTTTTTGTGTGCGCATAAACGCGAGGCTGATGGGTGATACTAAGAAGTATTGCCTAGTCTAGTTAGCACATCAGTCATAGTTGGTGCAACATCACGATCTTCTTCCGAATGCAGCTGACAGAGGCATTGTGAGCGAGAAGGATACGGAAGGAGATAAGGGCATATGCGGTTTATTACTCGCTGGCTTAGAATGTTGGCGGCATTTATCGTTATTAGTGTGATAACAAGCTTATTAACTATTGGGACAACGGCACTTGTTGTCGACCAGTATTTGCAGACGACGATTCAACAGTTTCAGCTGCCTATTGATAAAAAGCCATTAACGGTGATGTCACTATGGGGCAGCTTATGGAATGGTGCAAAATCTGAACAACAAGTTGACCGTATAGATACACGTGAGACCGCTCAGCAAAGCGAGCAGTCCCATAATGGTAGGGAAACTCAGCAAGGGGCACAGCGCGATCAGAATACGGGGCAGAAAAGTACAAATGGAACGGGCAGACCTGATACATCCGGTACTAATGGTGCTAGCAATAACGATAATAGGGGCAACTCTGATGAGGTGGGGACGAATGGTGGACGTTCTTCTACGGAAGGATCAACTTCTCCCGGACAGAATCGTAAGAGCGGCAATTCACCTGAACAGGAAGGAGCAACATCCGATGCTGCTTTGCCTGTATGGAGCGGTAACATTAATGAGTCATCACAATCCGGTAACCGTGTATTAGTAACGCCTGAAGAAATAGTCGAGGGTAAGGATAAGTTAACAGAGCAGACAAAAGAAAAGCTGTTTAGTACGTTGATGAAGAAGCTTCCTGCTGATGATTGGCAGCGTATATCCGTGTTGATGGAAGAAGGCTTAACGGCTGCTGAGCTTATTGAAATGGAGCAAATATTAGCAAAGCATTTGAACGATGAAGAGTATAAACAAATGCGGGAAATTTTGACCGGTAGCAGCAAGCCAATACAGCAGGCGCAGGCTAATGAGAACAGTACCAATAATAGAGAAGCTGCTGAGTAATAGCAGCCATGCTAGTTTGTAGACCATTACGAGCATGTAAATACATGTACTTTTGTCTCAAAAGTGCTGGTTGTATGCATAATATGTTCAAAAAATGGGCCTCCTTCTATATAGATGGAGGTTCATTTTGATCTAGGCGTAGGATGTGGAAAAAGCAGTGGATATTTGGTGAACGAGTCTAGTGAGGCGGCGCTGTCGGTTGCATCTCAACTTTGACCTATGTTACATTGTAAAAGGTGACAAATCGTTAACTATTTACTAGTAGACAATATTTTTATATTCAAACGCAATTTACAATAAAGATTTGGTCCATATTTTGAGAAAATAGTAAGGAGCTAAGCATGAAACCATCAAATGATCATTCTCAGCATGAGGGGACAACAGAAAACGTCGATGTTCAACAACCCCATACTGGTGGCTGGAAGCGATGGGCGACTGCACTAAGCAACAAGATGAGAGAGCAAGCGTGGCTTGCGCGTCTGCAACAATCTCGCAAGCAGGTAATAATGACGATTAGTGGTGCAGCCATCGTTGGAGCAGCTATTTGGGGAGGTACATCTTATGTACAAGCGAACCGACTGCCTTACCTTCATGTATACAGCGACAATCAATATATAGGGACGGTTGCTAGTCAATCGGACTTGGACAGTTACTATGATAAGTATTTACAAGCTATACAAACTAAACATCCTGATGCGATCATGAAACTCGATACGAGTAACATTCGTACGGAGGAGCATATCGCATATAAGCCTGAAGTTACAACAGGTGAAACACTTGGCAAATTGGACAAACATCTGACCTCTTATGCAGCAGGTGTTCAATTGAAAGTGAACAGCAAGCCTGTTGGCATTGTGAAAGATTACGATACAGCTGAACAAATTTTGGCAACGGTAAAAGGCAAGTATGAGGTAGGGCTTAATGAAGTGAAGCCTGTCACTGCCTTAACTTCATCTTCAGAGAAGACGACGAAGGCGATGTCTCGCTTGGAGTCGGTTAGCCTGCGTGAACGTGTCAGCATGCACGAAATTAAGACAGAACCGGGTAAGATGCTTAATGAGGAAGAAGCATTGTCCTTGTTAACGACAGGAAATGCTTGGCCGAGAGGCTATACGGTTAAGAAAGGCGATACGGTATCTTCCATTGCTAAGGCAAACGATGTATCCATTGAGTCAATATACCGTAACAATCCAAATGTAGGGGAAGGATTCCTTGAAGTTGGAGAGCAATTAAACTTGATGGAGCCAGATCCATTGCTCACGGTGAAAACGGTAGAGGCCTACAGTGAGTATATCGTGACAGAACCACAAGTCATTACGAAAGAAAATCCGGAAATGGCTGCTGGTGAGTCGAAAGTCATTCGTGAAGGCACGGAAGGCCTGAAGCGCATGTCCTATCGTCTTATTAAGGACAATGGCATGATGACGAAGGAAGAATGGCAAGGTCAGGAGATTATTAAGCCATCTGTTCCTAAAATTGTGGTTAAAGGTACAAAAGTCGTTTCAGGAGAAGGAACGGGCAACTTTATTAATCCGGTCCACTCGCCTGTGTTAACAAGTGGCTTTGGCCAACGTTGGGGCCGATTGCATAAGGGCATCGATGTTGTGTCCGGTGATCATACCATTATGGCATCTGATGAAGGACGAGTATCCTTTGCAGGTGTTAAAAATGGGTACGGCAACATGATCATTGTTGATCACGGCAATGGATATACGACGATGTATGCACATCTAGATTCCATTGGTGTTGAAGCAGGTGACATTGTTGAGCAAGGCCAATCTATCGGTGTTATGGGGAATACGGGTAATTCTACAGGAACACATTTGCACTTTGAGATCCTGAAAGATGGCGAGCCGCAAAACCCACTTAAGTATTTATAATCACGTATGCAGTGAATTGAATCAGAAGATTCGGCTGTTGTCGTATAACAAAAGCAGGGACTGTTCTATGTCATGAAAATGGCAAGGACGGTCCCTGTTTGACGTTGAGAAGAAATATAGGACGTTGCTTGCACGCCCAACGTTTGCTATCGGGGGAATAAAGGAAGTATGCTACAATAGACGAATAAGATTCGATGGAATTTAAAGTGAGGTGGAGTTCATGTACGGCAAAATATTAGTCGTGGATGATGAACAGCCGATTGCGGATATTTTGAAATTCAACTTAGAAAAAGAGGGCTACGAAGTTGTCTGCGCTTTCGATGGTAACCAAGCGGTAGAGCTGGCATTGTCGGAGAAGCCAGATCTGATTCTGCTTGATCTGATGCTGCCAGGCAAAGACGGTATGGATGTTTGCCGTGAAGTGCGTCAGCATCGTCATATGCCAATCATTATGCTGACCGCAAAGGATACGGAACTGGACAAAGTATTAGGCCTAGAAATGGGCGCTGATGATTATGTGACGAAACCATTTAGCACACGTGAACTGCTCGCACGAGTAAAGGCGCATTTACGTCGTCAGAAGGCAGATCCAGCTGCTGAAGCAGATGCACCGGACAAACAGGGCATTCGTTTGCATGAGCTGTTGATTGATACCGATATGTATCTTGTATATAAAAATGGAAAGGCACTCGATCTCACACATCGCGAGTATGAGTTGCTCTACTATTTAGTGAAGAATAACGGCAAGGTCATGACACGTGAGCATCTATTGCAAGCGGTATGGGGCTACGAATATTTCGGAGATGTGCGGACCGTAGATGTAACGATACGCCGACTGCGTGAGAAGATTGAAGATGACCCTAGCAAGCCCGAATATATTATTACGCGTCGTGGTCTTGGTTATATGATGCGTAACCCGAATAACGGAGGACTGTAATGGTTGCATGGGTGAGTCGTTTCTTTCGTACGATTCAGGCAAAGCTGATTATTATTTATGTGTTGCTCATTCTTATTGCGATGCAGTTGATCGGCGTTTATTTCATCAGTACGATGAAGGATTTGTTTACGACCAATTTTACAGACGATTTAAATAAGACGGCAAGCATTGTACAACTTCTTGCAGCTCCCAAGCTGGAAGAGAATGAAGGGACACCCGATCAGAAATTGCGGGATGAACTAAATAACATTTTGCAGACGTTGTTTACGATGAATGGTGTAGAGATCCAGGTCCTCGACGATACAGGCCGAGTGCTAGCGACCTCTGTACAAGCTCATCGCAGCTACATTGGACGTAAAAATACGGAAACAGTCGTTAGCCGTGCTTTGCAGAGCATACCAGAAAATGAAGAAGATATCATTGACGAACATAATGTACGAAAAAAGGTCATGGCCAAGCCGATTATGGCTAATTCTGCGGATGGCGGAGTAGTTGGTGCGGTGTATATCGTTGCTTCGATGGAAGATTTGTATGAAACGATTGACTCGATTAATCAAATCTTCTTATCCGGTATGATTATTGCGCTCGGTCTTACGGCTGCACTAGGCATTATACTTGCCCATACGATTACGCAGCCGATTACGGAAGTTACCCGCCAAGCAGCCAAAGTAGCAGAAGGGAACTTTGAAGGAACGGTTCCTGTGCTTGGAAATGATGAGATTGGCCATTTGAGCGAGGCTTTCAACCATATGACACGGCGGCTCCAAGAAGCGCTTAGTGTAAATGAAGAAGAAAATGAGAAGCTAGCTTCGATCTTGACGAATATGAGCGATGGTGTAATCGCAACGGATGAGCATGGCAGAGTCATTCTTTTGAACCGAGGAGCTAGTGAGCTTCTAGGAATGAAGGAATGCGATGCAGAGGGCAAAGACATCGCACAGATGTTGAATATCTCTCCAGATGTATTGCAGAAGCGGGTCGGAGGGCAAGTGAACTGGATGCTGCTGCCGTATAGTTCATATATGGATGAAGGTGGCGCAGCTGGAGATCATGAATCGATACTGCGGGTAACGTTTAGTCCTATTCATCGTCGTGGTGAAGGGACGACGGGTACAATCTTTGTGCTGCGTGATGTAACGGAGCAGGAGAAGCTGGATCAGTCACGTCGTGAATTCGTGGCTAATGTATCCCATGAGCTTAGAACACCGTTAACGACGATTAAAAGTTATACAGAAGCGTTGGATGATGGCGCATTAGATGAGCCCGAGCTAGCAGGAAGGTTCGTTGGCGTTATTCGTAATGAGACAGAGCGAATGATTCGTCTAGTAACCGATTTGCTGCACTTATCTCGCTTGGATTCAAAACAGTCAAGCTTGCGGATGCAGCTTACGGATGTATCTGAGCTGCTGGATGAAGCGATGGATCGGTTCTCTTTCCAATTTCGGAAGAAGCGGATTGACGCACGTCTTGAAATCGAGTCTGGCATTGAATCACTCGTTATGGATCGTGATCAGATCGATCAGGTATTGGACAATGTATTATCCAATGCGGTTAAATACACACCCGATCATGGAACGATCCGTCTACGTGCGGTTTGGACAGAGGGTCACAATATGGTGGCAGTGACAGTAGAGGATAATGGTATGGGTATTCCGAAGAAAGATCTTGCCCGCATTTTCGATCGTTTTTACCGTGTGGATAAGGCTCGCTCGCGCGGTATGGGCGGTACGGGACTAGGCTTGTCGATTGCCCGGGAAATTATAAGGGTGCATGGCGGCACGATCACGATTGACTCGGAATGGGAGCAAGGAACGAAAGTTACCTTTACAATTCCTGCTGTTGTTCCAACCAAAGAGGATGCTGTTGGGCATCTAGAAGAGAAGGACAATCTGTCCCAGCCTAAATTGATTGAAGAAGGAAGTGATTAGGGTGAAGGAGCAAGCAAAATCGATCTTGCTGGCAGTGCTCATTGTGACGAGCCTGACGCAAAGCTTCTTTTTAACCTATAACATGCCGGACTTCAATGCAGTTATGAAGCGGGAGAATGAATACATGCCAGTACGTCCTCTTGGACAAGAGGAAAAGGTAGAGAATTTGATCTATCCGAATCGAATTGTTCTTCATTTAGGGAATGACAAGCATACGTTGCTGTATCCAGACGTGCCGTTTTACAATATTGTTCTCAATCGATTGAAAGGCAGGTCGTTTGAGGCATTTCAGCTGAAATCTGCGGAAACGATTGATTGGAATTTGATTCGACGCCAGTATGAGGGGATTGAATTGCAGTTTGAGTCAGCTATCCCTGCGAAGCTGCTGGAAAAGGTAATTCCTATTAATGACGGTGATTCCGCGTTCATGAACGAAAATATTCGTGCGATATGGATATATGCTTTAGAGGATATGAATCAGGTGCGGGTACTATTTGTGACGGAAGATAATGGCCGTGTCTATGAATCCACGGATGCAGACTTGACTGTAGAAGATGTGAAGCAGCAAGTTGAATTTGGGCGGGGTGTGCCTGCTTATAAGCGTATTGATAACAAATTCTATATTCCTGTTGAGCCGTATGAGATGGTGCAGCTTGTTCTACCTTATCAAGTTTTTACTCCTGAAGAGATGCAAAACAGCTTGTTCTTTGACCCAACACTAACGAAGATTATTACCGAAGCGAATGGATCCGTGATTTACACGGATAGTAAACGAGGACTGCAGGTCAATCAAGAGCATCATTGGGTCACTTATTCTGATCCTAGCGCGCCGGCTGAAGGTAAGAGTGAGGCTACAACAGATGCATTAAAGGCGATTTCCTTTGTCAATCAGCATGGAGGATGGAATGGTAAGTATCGCTTGTCTTTGATTGAGGATGGAACGGTAAATGATCTATCTGGTTCTATGATTCAATCGCAAAGTGGTCAGCATAGTCAAGTACGATTCCAACAATATTGGGGTTCTTACCCGATTATGATGAATTCCGCACTTAAGTTCGGCTATGTACAAGTCACTTTGCAAAATGGCATGGTCACGACATATGATCGTTCACTTATTAAGTTAGGTGGGCACGCGACACAAAGAGAGCTGCGTAATCTTCCAGCCGGAGAAACATTGCTAAACAAGTTAAAGCAGATGGAGCGCTATTCTGAAATTACAGATGTGCAGCCTGTATATAAGCCTGTTCTATTGGACGAAGGAATGAAGCTAACCCCTGCTTGGCAAGTTACGTATCGAGATGGGACAACGGGATGGGTCATATAATTTAGCTCGGAATGAAAGGAGGAGCAGTTATGGATTGGGGTCGGGCCAAGAGTATCTTAATTTTTGCTTTTCTAGCCTTAAATATTGTGCTCGGTTATCAGCTCTGGCAGGATATACGCGAGCGGATGCATTCTGATATGGACTGGAGGTCTCTATCAGAGGAGACGATTCGCACGATGGAGGAGAAGCAGATTCAGATTAAAGGACCAATTCCTTCTGAGACTCCTTCATTGCGAGAGATTACTTACCGTTACACGGTGAAGCAGGATCAACCTGTACCCCTTAACAATAAGGAGCATAGTAAAGTGATCTTTTCACATCAGGAAACGATAGCTGCGCTTAAAGATGAAGTGCCGCATATTGAAGAGTATTCGTACGATGATTCCTATCGAGACAATATGTTCGTACTGCATCAGATGATGCCAACGGGGTTTCCTATATTCGATGTACGCTTGGATCTGTTTTATGATAACCAGAAGATTACAAGCTATCGTCAGCAGTACATGGAGTTAGTAGAATCGAATGAAGCCCCGGCACAGGCGGTGCTTCCTGCCTCCAAGGCATTAGGCAAGCTGATAGAAGACCATTTGTCTCCTGGTGACGTTGTTAAAAGTATTAAACTTGGCTATCATGGTCAGCAGTTTGATACGGATATTCAAGTTGCTGCGCCTGTATGGCGTGTTGTATTAGAGAATGGAAATGATATTTATTATGTGAGTGCCAATAATGCGGCTGTTGAGCATTATCAGGTGGATAAGAAGGAGAAAGAAGCATGAGCTTACGATTTACAGTGTTGTCGAGCGGCTCTACAGGCAATTGTACGGTCGTGAAGACAGACGATGCGACGCTCATGATCGATGTCGGTTTGAGCTGCAAGAGAACGGACGAGCTGCTTCATGAGCAAGGCTTGTCAGGTTCGAGTATTGATGGAATCCTAGTTACGCATGAGCATTCTGATCATGTAAAGGGACTGGGTGCATTCGCTCGCAAGTATGATGTGCCTGTATACGCGAATGAGAAGACATGGGAGGCGCTGCAGAAGCATGTCGGCAAGCTGGCAGAGGAGAAACGAATTGTGATGGATACGGGGGAAGCAAAGGACTTTGGCGATCTTCGTGTCGAATCGTTCGGTATTTCCCATGATGCGGCCGAGCCGGTAGCTTACAATTTCTACGAAGGTGACACTAAGCTGAGCGTAGCGACCGATCTCGGTTATATGTCAGACAAGGTTCGCGATGCGATCTCAGATGCAGATGTACTCGTGCTGGAGTCGAATCATGATGTTCAGATGCTGCGCATGGGCCGTTATCCATGGAATATTAAGCAGCGTATTCTTGGCGACAAGGGACACTTGTCCAATGAAGCTGCTGGTGAAGCGATGAGTGAAGTGGTGACGGGTAACACACGTAGAGTGTATCTAGCCCATTTGAGCCGTGAGCATAATCAGAAAGATATTGCCCGCATGACGGTACAGGATGTTATGGAAAGCAACGGTCATTTTTATAAAGAATCAGAGCTTCAAGTATTGGATACGTACTATGATCGACCAACAGCTTGGGATAACGTACGTGAGAAATCCATCATTCGTCTGTAAGTTCGAGAAATTGATCAAGCTCCAATGCTTTGCGTGAAATATCATCCTGTTCGACGATTCCCTTTTCAACGAGTAATTCCATTAAGGTAGAGAGGGCAAGAGTTAGGCGGTAGTTGTCTTGCTTCAGATCAGCGATCTGGGCGATGAGATCAATATTGGACCACATGGATGACTGAGCGTTGGCATTAGAGTGAAAATGGTGCTGATCACGATAATCGGAATAAGTTCGGAATGACATGTTAACAACCTCCTATTAATATAAATTTGATATAGGCATCACACGGGGTTAGTCGATACGGAATAAACCGTATTCATAGAACTTGGCTACGTAGAGATTACGGCCTCCTTGCTGTCTAGCAATTCTATTTATATAAATGGTATGTAAGAGAATTAAAATCTATGATTGTTCATAGCATGATAATAGAAGCAGCTGCATTAAATATAGTATTGACCATATAAGCAGTTCGTAATCATGGTTACAGGGGAGTTGGAGCGGATGGGTTTGTTCGGTGATGATTTCTATTCGTCAAAGGTGTCGCGTAGGAGCAAGTTCAGCAGTAATCGCAAGCAGCATTCGGAAACATGGAATTGGAAACGCGCAGGTCAGTCTCACCGGCGTACCAGTTTATCTACACTGCAAGTTGCGATGATTAGCTCACTAACGAGTGCGGCCTTTGTTATATTGTTGTATTCATGGATCATCCATGCTCCAACTCCAGCAACGGTAGTCGCTGCGGCTGAACCATCTATAGATATGATTGCGAATGCTTACGATGATTTGCTTGTGCAAGCAGCAGATAAAGCTAGTCCGACAATCGTGAGCATCTTGAATAAGCAGAAGGCGATCGAGAAAGAGGACAGCAAGCAAGGACTTGATGATGTTAGTTTGGGATCGGGAATTATTTTTGAGAAAAAGGATAACGAAGCATATATCCTTACAAATGAGCATGTAGTAAGCGGAGCTCATCAACTGGAAATTGTATTATCCAATGGGCAGCGCAAGCATGCAGAGGTTGTGGGTAAAGATAAAATATCGGACTTGGCAGTGCTCAAGATCGATGGTGCTGGTGTAAATCAAGTTGCGGAATTTGGCGATTCGCGCAGCCTTCGTCGCGGTGAAACGGTTATTGCCATTGGCAATCCGTTCGGACTCGGTGGTTCGCTTACATCAGGCATTATTAGCTACACGAATCGAATGATTCCTATTTCCTTAAATGGAGATGGTGTATTTGATTGGGAACAAGCCGTCATCCAGACGGATGCGGCTATTAATGAAGGCAATAGCGGTGGTGCGCTGATTGACCTACACGGACGTGTCATTGGTATTAACACGATGAAGATCGCTTCTACGGGAGCGGAAGGACTGGGCTTTGCTATTCCGATGCACGAGGTGGAGAAAGTTGTCGATCATCTGATGGCAAGCGGAAAGGTGGTTCGTCCTTATCTAGGCGTGTATACCGTTGATCTGGAAAATGAGTATGCCCCGATTACAGATGAACAGCGCAGTGATTTGAAGCTGCCAAAGTCTGTTACATCAGGTGTTATTGTTCTGGAGGCTTCTGGACCAGCTCAAGAGGCAGGCTTTAAGCTGAATGATGTCATTGTGAAGTTCGACAAACAAGATATTGCTACAACATTGGAGCTAAGAAGATATTTGTATGAACAGAAGCAGGTCGGCGATGAGATGGAGATTACGTATTATCGGGATGGCAAGCAAATGAAGGCTACCGTGACATTAGGAGATCGTCCTAACTCGTAAGTGGAGCCGCTCGTGCGTGACCAGCCAGTTAGCTGCTAGGTGTTAGGTGATTTATGTTCTGCGATATTTTTCGGTGTTTCGGTTCTTATTTGGATTCTGGGTTGAAACGAAACAGAGCTTGGAGTACATTAGAGATAAGACAAACAGCTGGTTAGGCAAGAAAGAGGGAACTTCATGTACGTAGTATGCAAAGAGCATGTAGAACTAGCAATTGATAAGTTCGTTGATGAATTTGAAGATGCACCGGATATTGTAGACTTGGATGAGCAGCAATTCAGTGATTGGGAGCGCCCAATTCGTTGTTGTATGAATTGTGAGCAAGAGGCACAGTTCCTGGTCGTATAGCGAAGGATGTTAGTTGCATAGTTGCAGGCATCGGGATTGCTTTTAAAGTAATCATGTCAGAAGTAAGATGAAGATGCCTACTGTATGAGATTGTGTATAACTGCAGCGCACGAAGAACAAGCAAGGGTATACGGGCGAGAGCCTGTGGATACCCTTGTTTTTTGCTTGTTATGGGGAAAGGTTCGGGAAAAGTGGGGATAACTAATGGTTTGGTTGAAATGATAATGGTTATCCACATGTGGACAGGCAGATTTAAAAAGGAAGATAGGCAGGATTAGATTACGTAAGATGGGGATAATTCGGCTGTGAGATGTGAATAGGTCATATTCGCCCTAGAGCCCCGTGGTTATTTTTTATTGAAAGTGCTGTTGATACTTTTTTAATGGTGTTCGTTTGAGCTAGGTATTAAAAATAAAAAGCTCGCCAGCGCGATCCCTATATAGCATGTTATACTTTGGTAAATTAGTTCATTTCACTTACATAGATTTAGAACGAGGTGGCGACATCATGTACGAATTTGATCAAATCATTGACCGCTCTCATACGGATGCATCAAAAGTAATTCCGCAATCAGACGCGCATCGAGACTGTATTCCTCTCTGGGTTGCAGATATGGACTTTGCGGCTGCGCCTGCGATTCAAGAGGCGATTGTGAAACGTCTTCAAACGCCGATCTATGGATATACGGAGCGTTCGGACCGCTATTATGACGCGGTAATCGGATGGATGGGCAAGCGTCATAACTGGAATGTTAAGAAGGAATGGATCGTGACGATTCCAGGGGTTGTCCCTGCGATGGCGGTTACGATGCGAACTTGGGTGAAGCCAGGCGAGAAAGCCATCATTTTGCCGCCGCTATATCCACCATTTGCGAGTATGATTGATTCCAATGGCGGTATAGTCGTTACAAGTCCGCTCGCACTGCAAAATGGACATTATGAAATCGACTTCTATGACTTCGAGCAGAAGGCGAAGGACCCAGCGGTGAAAATGTTCTTCCTTTGCAATCCACATAACCCGGGTGGTCGGGTATGGTCACGTGAGGAATTGCAGCGGATTGCAGATATTTGCCTTGCGAATGACGTGCTTATTTTCTCGGACGATATCCACCATGACATTGTATTCCCTGGGCATACGTATACGCCGATTGCGTCCTTGTCATCGGAGGTTGCAGATATTACGATTACAGCTACTTCTGCGGGTAAGTCGTTTAATATTGCTGGCTTTAAGGCAGCTAATATTATCATTTCGAACTCGAAGCTGCGAAACGCATTCCGTAGAACGGTACAAGCATTGGGTATGAATGATCTTGATGTGATGCCAATTGAAGCAACGATTGCAGCTTATACGGAAGGCGAAGCGTGGTTTGAAGCAATGATGGAGTACATTCAGGGCAATAATAAGCTCATTGAGGAGTTTATTACGGCACGCATTCCAGAGGTGAAGGTATTTGAGCAGGAAGGCACGTATTTGAAATGGCTCGATTTCCGTGAGCTGGGTCTGTCTCCTGATGAGTTGAAAGACTTCTTGCAGTTGAAGGCGAAGGTATGGTTGAACCAAGGTATTTCGTTCGGGGAAAATGGAGCGGGCTTTATGCGCTTGAATATGGCATCTCCGCGTGCTGTCATTCAAGAGGCGTTGGAGCGCATGGAGAAAGCTATTCACGAGCGTCGTTAAGATACTTTCTATACATTTTTGCAAGGGAAGAGAGGGCTTAGGTCCTCTCTTTTATTATAAGAATGCATCGAGTACACTAGTTTGTGTCAAGCGGCATGTCATCATAACAGATTAGAGCAAAAGAATGGAGTTATTATAGATGTTGATTCAATTGGTTACTGTGGGGAAGTTAAAAGAAAAGTACCTGGTGCAAGGGATTGCGGAATATAGCAAGCGATTAGCACCTTATGTGAAATTTCAAGTGACGGAGCTACCTGATGAACAAGCACCCGAGAAAATGAGTGATGCTGAGGTAGAACAGGTGAAGGATCGCGAAGGTGAGCGTATTCTAGCACAAGTAAAGCCAGATGCTCATGTCGTTGCGCTAGCGATAAATGGCCATTTATGGTCGAGTGAGGACTTGGCTGCGCATATTGATAAACTTGGTACGTATGGAACGAGTCATGTTGTGTTTATTATTGGTGGATCGAATGGATTATCTGATGCGGTTCTGAGACGTGCTCAGACGAAGTTGTCATTCGGTCGAATGACGTTGCCGCATCAGTTGATGCGACTTGTGCTGGTGGAGCAGATTTATCGTGCGGTGAAAATAAATCGTGGGGAACCTTATCACAAGTGACGGTGAAGATAATGCTTTGGAAATCTAGGCCCTAATAAAATCCCGTATGATTCCGTAATGGTTTTAACTAACAGGTCAGGATAGCTAAACTGGAGTGGTTAGAAAACGATTAGAAGGTGATGAATATGAATAAAAAAATGGGCGAATTTATTATTTGGGCTAATGAAAACGGTTGGGATATAACCGAAAAATCTGAATTTCAATTAAATTTAAATAGCAGCATTATATCTAGATATAAAGGAATCCCAAATGAATATTTAGATTTTTTAAGTGTGGTTAAAAAATGTATTACACCAAATGAGAAGACTTGGTTTATTTGTGAGGATGAGTTCAATAATAGTTCAGATACTGCATTTAAATGGAATGAATATGAATTGCTTAGTTTAGAAGCGGCAATGGATGATGATATTTGGAAATCAGAAATAACTACGTGGTGGGATAATTACTTGCCAATAGCTATGTCAGTTGATGGTGGATATTCCTTCTATGCAATTGATTTAACAAATGATAAAGGTGCTATTGTATGTGGATGTGAGCCCGAATTCGAAGAAGTTGAAAAAGTAGCAAATACGCTTGAACAATTTTTTGAACTAATTATGTCCAATTCAATAGAATTTAGTGATAAATAAAGGTAAATCGACGAAGTTTGTTTAAGCTCTGAAAGGTCATATAAAATTATAAATAGCGACTCAATACGGATTTGTTCGTGAGGACTGGCTGCTCTTTACTTGCAAGTAATCGGACGAGGTAGAAGCGGGTATGGCAGTGGGAACTTTGACCCCCAAGAGATGGGATACAAAACAGATTGAAGTTGGTCGTAAACAGTGTTACTCTTACAACGGTAAACTCAAAATTTATATTTTACAATACATCTAATAATAGTCACTATTTTAGTTATAAAGAAAGGTAATACGATGATAAAAGTTGATAACTTATCCTTCTCATTTCCACAAAAAGAACTATATAACGACATTTCATTTACGCTTGAAGAGGCGCAACATTGCGCTTTTATAGGAGCAAGCGGCAATGGGAAAAGTACATTAATCGATATACTGATGGATCCAGAAAGATACATGTTTGAGGGCAAGTTAGAAATAGACCCTGATTGTAAAATAGGGTATGTAAGTCAGTTCCCTCAATTAGACAAAACGAAAGAAACAACCGTTTTTGAATATATAGGTGAGCCGTTTATTAAGCTACAAAATGAAATAACATCTATTTGTGCTGAAATGGAAACATCATCGGATATTGATTCGTTATTGGAAAAGTATCAATTGGCTTTAGACGCATTGGATGCAATCGGTGGCGATGATTTTGAAAGCAAAATTAATAAGAAACTTAATTTAGCAAACCTTATGAAGCTAAAAGATCTTAATGTATCCGATCTGAGTGGCGGGGAATTCAAACTTATTCAAGTAATGAAGGAAATGCTGAGTAGTCCAGACGTAATCATTATGGACGAACCAGATGTATTTTTAGACTTTGACAACCTAAATGCGCTTAAAAATCTTATTAATTCCCACAAAGGAATACTGCTAGTTGTTACGCACAACCGATACCTATTGAATCATTGTTTCAACAAAATTATACACCTTGAAAACATGGAGATCCAAGAGTTCGATGGGCGATATATTGAGTATAATTTCTCATTACTTCAGACAAAAATTGAGTTGCAAGAAATCGCAGTTGCTGAACAAGAAGAAATTGAGAGATACGATAGCATTATTGATAATCTTAGAGCTATCGCTACTCATAATTCAGAAGCATCTAGAGGAAGAGCACTAAAAGCTAGAGTTAGGTTTCAAGAGAGATTGGAAGCGCGTAGAATTAAAGCACCATTTGTTGATATTAAGCAACCGAATATTAGTTTTGATATGGATAACGAAATGGAAGACACCACTGTTATAAATGTCAGTAATTATAGTGTTGCCTTTGATGAGTTGCTTTTAGACAATGTTAACTTTGAGATAAAATCTACGGATAAAGTAGCCATTATTGGTTCAAACGGTACAGGGAAAACGACTTTACTCCGAGATATCTTTAAAAATAATCATGATTCCATTGAAATAAATGCTGATGCGAAAGTGGCTTATTTATCTCAGGTCCAAGGCGAAGTGCTAAATGATTCTAATACCATACTAGAAGAATTTATCGATGCTGGGTTTAAAACGTATGATGAGGTTAGATCCTATATTTCAAACTATGGCTTTGAGGGAGAAATCGTTAATCAGAAGATAGGGTCTTTATCTGGCGGAGAAAAAAATATGCTTCAGTTGGCTAAAGTTTCTGCGAGTAAAGCAAACGTATTGCTTCTAGATGAACCGACAAGCCATTTGGACACTTATGCGCAAATAGCACTGGAGAAAGCCATTGAGAACTATAAAGGCGCGATTCTCATGATTTCTCATGATTTCTATTCGGTTGCAAATGGTATGGATTATGTTTTAATCATTGACGATAAGACAATTAGAAAAATGACTATGCGAAAATTTAGACAGATGATTTATGCTAGTCATTTTGATAAAGATTATCTAGAGATGGAGCAAAATAAAAAATTAGTTGAAATGAAAATTGAAATGGCTTTAAAAAATACTGATTTTGAACTTGCAAAAGTATTGGTTGAAGAGCTAGAAGAGCTAATTAAGTTGCTTTAAATGATAACCCTCTGATTGAAATGATAACAAGAAAAAGGTTCAATAAAAAAGACACTGATGAATAGAATCTCAGTGTTTTTTTACTGCATTGATTTCTTGATAGCTCTTGCTGTGGTCTGCACATTTTTAGATTGAAATGATTAACAAGGCGATATGTTTAAAGGCAATAACTTTGTTAGATAATATTTGCAATGTCGGTAATCGCGATAGGGCAAGGCATCTAGTGCAAGTACGTTTTAAATATATGTAAATGGAAAGTTAATACTGATTTATGGAGGAATTGATATGATGCCCGACTCGGATAGCAAAGAGTTAATTATAACGCGTGAGATTCATGCACAACGCGAAATTGTGTTCCAAGCATGGTCCGAAGCAGAGCACCTAAAGCACTGGTGGGGACCAAAAGGGATTGAAATAAGTGTAAAGCATCTGGATTTTCGTGCAGGGGGATCTTTTCACTACAGCATGCAAGCTCCTGATGGCAGTCAAATGTGGGGTAAATTTGTGTACCAGGAGATCAAGGCTCCTGTGAAAATGATATGGAACAATTGCTTTTCGGATGAGGCAGGAAACATTGTCAGGTCTCCGTTTAGTAATTTAATTCCGCTCGAAATCCGCAATGAGGTAACATTGAGCGATAATAATGGTACAACCCAACTAACCCTTTGCAGCCGAGCGATCAATGCTACGGAAGAAGAGCGGAGCTTCTTTGAGGGGATGTTCGAATCCATGAAGCAGGGCTTCGGAGGAACCTTTGATCAGCTTGAACAATATTTATTGAGAATGAATTGACGTGCAGAGGGACTTTTGCTTGTGGAAAGCAAAAGTCCCTCTGCCGGCGTCTTTTTACGACATTATTATTTCTTCAGCTAGGAAGTATAACGGCGTCCGTTCATATAAAAATTATCCTCGCGTCCAACCCGGAAGGAAATCTCCAGATCAGGTATCCCGAGTGATCGGACATGCCTATCGATCGCCTCGGCCATCTTATCACGGACTTCGTCCCCCCGCTCAAACCACCATACGTCGATGAAAGGATACGAATCGGTATATTTCCCGTCGAATATAGCGGTGACGTGCAAGCACTCTAAGGTGAAATTATCCGTTCCGCATTGGCATATGGCAGCCATCTCCTCTACGAGCGGTATGCTAATCGCACGTATGCCCTCGGCTGGAATTCCTCTAAAAATTAATTGTGGCATCTAATATCCTCCTGTCGATTGGACTTCAGCTCTTGTCATTTTCTTATTGTATAAGTACAAGTCTGCCTGTGGCAATCGGAAAGACACAAACTTTTCTGCTAAAAAGGGAAGAGCCTAAACAACATGGGTTCTTCCCTTTTTTAGTGCGCCCAGCATGGGTGATAACTATAGGTTTTATGTCCCGAACGAGAGTTAGTTGCCCTAGTAATTGATATTGACTATCATTATCAATACTGCTAAGATGCTTTATAGTTTAAAGAGAAAAGAGAATGAGTATGTCTGTTCCTAAGAAATGTAAGGGGTATTCATTGGGAAATCTAAACAAACAATGGATACGGATACATTTATGAGGGTTTAGATTAACATTTTCCGTTGGCCTGCGTTCGAGAGCATTCCTACATACCTTCGAAGAAATACAGCATAGGTATCAGAGGCATACACAACTAGGAGGTAAGACATGAAGAAATCTTTGTTGATTAGTTTTATAGGTATTGCGGCATTAACGTTAGCAGGATGCCAAAGTACGGATGATAGCCAAAAGAATAAGGAAGTAAAAAATATTAGCAGTAAAGCTGTAACTATCGTTGACGGTAGGGGTAAAGAAGTTGTTCTTGAGGATGGATATGCAAAAAATTTCGTACTATTTCCTAACGAGGGGACAGAAATGTTTTCGATAACTCAATCTGTTGAGCCCTTCCTAGGTATGCGAAAAAGTGATCAGGATTCGAATATTGCAGGTGGCGTAGTAGCGAAATATTATCCTGAAATTTTAGAGGTAAACTCCAATATTATTGATGCTGAAGGGGACGCACCCAATGTAGAGGAAATTTTGAAGCTGAACCCTGATGTTGTGTTTCAATGGAGTTCGGCAGAGGCTAAGATCAAGCCGCTTGAAGATGTAGGTATTGATGTCGTTGCCTTGAACTGGGGTACTTACAAGGATGATGTCGAAAGATACACCTTGTACGGCCAGGCTCTAGGGATGCAGGATCGGGTAGAGGCGGTGTTAGCGCACCATGAAAAAGCCAAGAAAGCAGTTCTAAGCGTCACTGAAAAATTGACAGAAGCAGAACGGAAAAATCATGTGTTTGTAAGCCACGTAAATGAAAATCAAATGAATGTATGGGGAACAGAGCTTCCTCACACTCCTGTACATAAGGTGGAGAACGCCGCCTTTACCGAAGGGAAAATAACGAATAAAGACGCCGATATTAATGCGGAAACGCTGCTTCAATGGGACCCTGACATGATCGTAATCGGAGAATGGGCTAAAGAGATCACGCCAGACTATTTTTATAACCATCCCGTCCTCAAAAATTTAACGGCGGTTAAGGAAAAGCGAGTATATAAGAGTCCAACCTCTTCTTTACTAGATAATCCGGGAATTAGCTGGTACTTCTATGCGGTATTGTCACATCCCGATAAGTTTGAGGGATTCGATATGCGTAAGCAGGTTCGTGAAGATTATAAAATGCTCTACAACATCGATGTAACCGAAGAAGATATCGATCAGATTTTGAATGTCGCAGAAAATAAAAATAGTAAATCCTTCGAATTGTTCATGCAGTAAGGAGATAGACTGATGATCAAAGACAGAGGCAAAACTCAACGGCAGTTTTATATAATATCCTCTATTACATTGTTTGTCTTGATGGTGGCTGCGATTTGTATCGGAAGATACACAATCGCACCACTTGATGTTTTTTATGCACTAGTTAACCCAGATGCTGTAACGGATCCGACGATTCCAGTAGTTGTACAAGAGGTGAGACTTCCTCGCGTAGTATTAGCTGTAGTTGTCGGAGCAGGTATTGCGGTATCTGGGGCTGCTCTTCAGGCCATATTCGGTAATCCACTGGTGAGCGGGGAAATTTTAGGGGTATCGTCCGGGGCAAGCTTTGGTGCGGCGCTTGGCATTATTACAATCAGCAGCACACTTGGTACGCAAGCACTGGCTATCGTTTTTGGATTTCTAGCGATGTATCTGACGTATATCATTGCAAGGAGGCAGGGACGTGTTACCGTGCTGATGCTCGTTCTGGCAGGTATTATAACAAGCTCGGTATTTGGGTCGGGTGTATCCCTGTTAAAGTATTTTGCAGATTCGCAAAATGAGCTTCCTGCGATCACCTTTTGGCTGATGGGCTCACTTGCTAGCGCCTCTACGGACACGATTATGAGAACAATACCTAGTATTTTGATTGCCCTAATCTTTATCTATAAGTACAGATGGCAGCTCAATCTACTTTCTTTAGATGAACATGAAGCGATCTCATTAGGCATTAATGTGAGAAAAATGCGCGTTATCATCATCTTTTTTACAACGGTGATTATCGCCGCAGCAGTATCTATTGCTGGTGTGATCAGCTTTGTTGGACTGGTTGTACCACATTTTACGCGGATGATCGTTGGAACAGACAATAAGCATTTAGTGCCAGCGTCAATGCTGATGGGTGCTATATTTCTGCTCATTACGGATACACTTGCAAGGTCCGTAACCGGTTCAGAAATTCCACTATCCATTTTAAGCTCGCTTCTCGGTGTACCGTTCTTCATCTATCTTCTTAGAAGAACAGGGGGAATATGGGATGATTAGAGTTGAGCATCTTAACTTTCAATACCCTAACTCAGACAGACAGATATTCAAAGATTTGACCTTCCACGTACCGAAGGGTGAGGCGTTAGCGATTCTAGGCACGAATGGGATTGGAAAGACGACCTTTGTGAAATGTTTATTGGGATTTCTAGCGTATAAGTCCGGGGATATCTTCATTGAAGATGAATCCGTCAAAAAAATGGATGCGAGTAAATACTGGAAGCTAGTATCTTATGTACCACAATCGAAAAAAGCGGCTTTTGGATTTACTGGTCTTGAGATGACGGTAATGGGACTATCCCCGTATGTGAAGATGGGCAGAACACCTACAAAAGAGGATTATGAGCAAGCATATGAGCAACTAAAAAAGCTTGGGATTGAGCATCTAGCTGATCGGAATTGTAATAAAATGAGTGGCGGCGAGCTGCAAATGGTGCTGATTGCACGATCCTTAATTAAGAATCCTAAGATTCTCATTATGGATGAGCCTGAATCACATCTTGATTTGAGAAATCAGCTAAAAATATTGAATATGATCGAAGAGTTAAATAGCAGAGGGGAATATTCCATTATAATCAATACTCATTTCCCTCAACACGCCTTTCGAATCGCCAAATCAACGCTATTGTTGGGGTATGACGGGTATATCTTTGATAAGACGGAAGATGTGGTTACCACAACGAATATGAGACATTATTTTGGTATTAACTCTGAGATTTTATCTTATGAACGAGCTGAGAAGAACTACTCGGCGATACTGCCGATCGATATACAAAATAGCTAAGAGGTCAACCAATGAAAAAAATTGCTTACGTGACAACTGGAAAGAGCTCGCAATTAATAAGCTATTGGGATTATGCTCACTATATGGATCAATTGATTTATGCAGATGATTTGCCTACGCTGGATTTAAATGAATTTGATGCAGTCATTCTTTCCTGCGGGTGTCATATTGACCGCATTCTCCCGCATAAACAGCAGCTTAACGATTACGTCAGAAATGGTGGATTTCTTTTACTGTTTGCGCTTGAACAAGCTGATCAGCTATTAGACGTTGTACAAGTAGAGTGGGTGGATTCAAAAGTAAAGGATTGGCTATGGTGGACCAAGCCAGGAGGCAAAATAGAATTATACGTTCCGGATCATATCGAACATTCTTTCTTTGAATATGTACAGCCGAAGCATTTACATTGGCATTGGCATGGCGCATTCAAGGGAAATCATAACGGCACGACGCTGCTTGCGGTTGAGGATACGGACGAGTCCATTATTATTGATTTTAAGGATCTAGAAGGTGGTGGTAGAGTTTTTATCACAACGCTTGATCCTCACAGTCATAATGGACAGCGATTTATGCCAGTAACAACTAAGCTGCTGCAAGGTTTTTATCCATGGCTTAATCATGAACTTGGCATTGATCGGAATAAGCTCGAACCGTTTACGGTAGCGTATCTACAAACAACAGGGATCAACACCGAGGATACGCCGCCATTTTTAGCGGAGACCTTTGAAGGGACAGGTGGTAACCTACAATACTTCGGTGTTCGTCCGATTCCAGACGAAGTGTGGAACGCTGACATTATCTATATCCCTAGTATTTGCGATCAGATCTGGATGCAGCAGTATTCGGATCGAATGATGGAATATATTAATAATAATGGCCAACTCATATTAAATATTGAGGTCGCTGTATGCTGGCTGCCATTTTTAAAGCCATTTCACACGGTACCACCTGTGCCATATACGAATCTCAAAGTACGGGTACAAAATGATCCATTTGAATTTTTCAGGAATATGCCGGAGGACTTTGATGGATGGAGTGGGATTATAGGGCAGTATGCTAGAGGATTCTCACCATTACCTGAGCATGCTCTAGGTCTCACATCCATAGGAGCGGAGCATGCTAAATACGCATCCGATTATATCTGGCAATATCCGACCATAGATGGCAGTGGCGGAAAAGTATTCGTACACAATGGTGATAATATGATCCGTTATCCGGATCACGGTGAGTATAAAAACTGCCTTGTGCGTGATATTTGTGTAGGTCTTATGAAATATCGCAGAGCAGTTGTTCCTTTTGCCGGGGTACAGGTACACGAGTAATGGGATAAACGTAAGAAATGAATGAATTCACTGAAAGAGAAGAACACTTGTATAAAATTATGGATTAATTCGAATGAGCCCCGGATCGTCGGGGCTCATTCGCTGTTTACAGACTGCGCGGAGAATCACACCATAAATAGTGGTAAAGGGGGTGGTAGTAGTCGTAAATAGTAATAGGCTGTATCGCATACTAATCAACAGATGACCAAGTAGCTTTAAGCTTCTCTGATAAATTGTATTCTTTCAGGTAATTACGGTTCATCATGTATGAATCTAATTTAGTTATATCATCCACATTTACCTATTAAAGTTACTAAACAATAAACCGATTATAAATATATCGGATGATGTTACTTTTTTTAAAATAAGTAATGAAGAAAGCCCAATGATAATGAAATGGTATGAAACGGCTACTATTTTCAGTCAGAAAAGGTGTGGAGACAGCTATGAATTCAATCAAAGGTCAAATGCTACGTCTATTATTACCCGTCATAATCGTAACGGTATTGGTCATGTCAGGGGTGTCCTACTTCAAAAGTAATTCAATGGTAACAGCACAGCTTGATCAGACGATGCAAGCCAATTTAACCAGTGGGATAGAGTCCATTAATGTATCGTTTCTAGCTCATGAAAAGACGCTGCAAACCTTTTTAATGAGCGTTAACGATAATCCTAAACTGACAAAAGAAGAATATCTGACAAAAATGAAGAAAGTCCTGTCTACGAATGATGAAACCTTTGGATTAGGTGTGTTTTTTGCGCCAAATAAGTTGGATCCGCAGGTTGGAAGACAAGCTTACTATGTTAGTCAAAAAGCTGGCGTTATGTCTGTTGACGATTCATATAATGAAATCGATTACACGAAAGAGTATTATTACACCGATGCAAAAGCGTTAAAAGAGGGAGAGTTGACATGGACAGAACCTTACATCGATTCAAATTCGGGTGTGTCGATGGTTACAACGATTTCCCCTCTCTATTATGAGAATGAATTTGTCGGTACGGTTACAGCAGACCTGAGTCTTGATGAGATTATGGACATGGTCTCCGGCATTAAAGTTGGCGAAACAGGCTTGCCTTTGCTCTTGAGCAAACAGGGATTGATATTGTATGACATAGTCCCAGAAAATATTATGAAAAATAATATTAAAGATAGTTCTAGGGGGGCGCTTAAAACACTCGGGGGAGAAATGCTGCAAACGGAAAGCGGCCAATCCTTTATTAAGGGCGAGGGTGAATTTGGCGATGCTAAAGTATACTATGATACGGTTACAGCAGCAGGCTGGAAGCTAGCGTTCTTTATTTCCAATGATGAAATCAATGCTTCCTCAAAGGAATTAGTAATAACGCTGTCCATTATAGGGGTTATCGCTATACTTGTTGTTGGTTCAACTATTTTTATGTACACAAGTCGACTAACAAAGCGATTAAAGCGACTGGAAGAGTTGAGCCGGGTAATGGGCGAGGGAGATTTTACTGGTGTCATACAAGTATCAGGAAATGATGAGTTAAGTAAGATCGGACATGCCTTCAACAAAATGTCTGAGACATTAAGAGGAGTCGTACAAGATATCGCTAGAGATGCGGAACAAGTTAGTGTTACTAGCCAGGAGTTAAGCGCGACCTTTGAGGAAATTACAGGTCAGGTGGAACTCATTACTTCCTCTTCTGGAGAAATTGCGCTGGGTTCACAAGATACAAGTGCTAGTAGTGAGGAGATAAGTGCTTCTATCGAAGAAGTGGCTGCTCATGTAGAGGTACTGGCTAAGACCGCACAAAATAGCAATCAAGAAGCGATCAAAATCAAAGAGAGAGCTCTTCACATTAGCAATACAGCAGGACAGTCTATTGAGCATACAAAAAGACTATATGAAGCGAAAGAAAAAGCGATCCTTACAGCCATTGAAAATGGAAAGGTTGTTAGCGAAGTAAAGATAATGGCGGACGCCATTGCAACTATTGCTAGCCAAACCAGTCTGCTCTCCTTAAATGCAGCAATTGAGGCGGCGAGAGCTGGAGACAGTGGAAGAGGATTTGCTGTAGTTGCCCAAGAAGTGCGGAAATTAGCTGAGCAATCTGAGCGTACAGCTTTACAAATTCATGGAACAATTGAAAAAACGCAAAAAGCTTTTGACGATCTAACTCATGACGCGAACGGAATATTGGAATTCATTAATAAGCAAGTCATGGCAGATTACGAACTTTTACATGATACGGGCAGTAAATACAATAAGGATGCTGATTTTATAAGACTCATGTCCGATGATATCGCAAATATGTCCGACAATGTTTCACATACAATTAAAGAAATTACAGCAGCTGTTGAAAATATGGCTGATATCGCGCAAAGAACCTCGGAAAATACAGAGGAAATACAGAGCAGTATATCCGATACGAATGATGGCATGAGACATATTGCGCAAACCGCACAAGATCAGGCTCATGTAGCACAATCTCTAAATGATGTGGTACAGAGATTTAAAGTGTAAGGCTAGAATAAACAAGAGTTAATTTGCGATTGTAGGCGAAGTGAATGAAGCGTGTAGAGCGTGTACGGGTTAGGTACAGATCTACACGCCTTTTTTGTAGGTTGGGTTACAAGGTACGAATCTTACAGTAGGGAAACAGAAGGTAAAATAGCTGAAGGAAGGCATTCAGGAGTACTTGTGAAGATCCTGTCAGCAGATGCCTTGCAAGAGCAAAAACCGCCTGTTCGCATATGCACAGATGCGATGAATGGCATGTTAACTCTTGGATTTTTAAGAAGTGTAAGCTTGTTATGAATAACTAGCAGGATATTTTATAAGGCAGAGGAGAGAAACGATGAGCAACTCATTTCAGTTTGTACCCCTTAGTCAACTAAAAGAAAAGTTTCCCGAGGGCTCCTGGTGGGCGCAAAACTATCAGGATTTTACCGACGATCATATTGCGGCTTATTATAACGGGGATTTAATATTACCTTCCCTTGATCTAGATTGGGAGCAGCCGTTTCCACAGCAGCAGGAGACGATACTTATTTTTATTGATGGAAATCTTACGGTGGACAACCTCTACAATGAAAATACGGATGGCGCTATAGGACTAATGGTGATGGGGAACCTGACTGCTAAAAATATAGCTGTGGGCGGTCAGGAAATCTACATTGAGGGTAATTTGTTGGTCGAAGAAATTTTATGCGGCTCCTACAATCATGGAGAAACCATTGTTAAAGGAAATCTAAATGCAGCAGTGTTAATCGAAGATGACGAATACCGATTCAAGACAGATGGACAACAGTATGTTGCATGTACGGTAAACGTTTGGGAGCGGGACGGCGTGTGTCAGGAGCTTCCTGTAGACATTGGTGAAGTGCTTGTCGAAGATGTTTTGGATATAGATGATGAAGAGATCGATTTCTTGTTTGGCATGCTTGTTAGCACTCTTAAAAAAGGCCACTCGGCATTGAAAGATCTGAGCGAGGCGCTACAGAGAAAAAGAACCGTTGAGCTATACTTTACCGATAGCACACTCAATGAAGAAAATATAATGAAATTGACCCGGTGTGTTCTCATGCCGGATGACAAGCATTATTTTGATTTTGAGGAGCAAGGTACCTACTTCAAGGTTAATCGGGAATATGTTGATGCAGAGGGAGATACACTGAACCCTGGCATTTACATGTTGGATGCTCATAACCACTATTTTATTTATTTAGAAGAAGAGCAAACCGTTAGTCTGCAAAGAAAATCTATGGATGAAGGAGCAGTATGGGAGGACATTACCGATGAGTCACAGGAGCAGCTATCGGATATTAGCTATTACTGGACGATGCTGCTGACCTGCATCAATGTGACCGAACTATATTTGCCGGCCATTGATAGGCTTAGTTTGAAGGAAGTTTTGCAGCAACCTAGGATTCAAGCGTTGGATCCGGCGGGGGAGGAGAACGATGGGTTCTGGGATGGCTCCAAGTACTATCGTTTTCGTCAGGCGCATACGGACGAGGACGGAGACTATCTGGATGCCCGTATTGAAATTCAGACTTCCGATGGAGCCTTCTATTTCTATACATTAGACAATGAAAAGTATGTTTCCCGGCATTATCAGCCTCCTAACGAGTACGGGCGAAAAAGCATTTCTTATTTAGACTCTAAACGCTGGGAGGTGTCCGAACGCTACTTCACGAAGTTCATGAAGTTTATATCCCGTGAATTAGAGGAAGGTGCTAGCGCTGAAGAAGATTAGATAGGAAGAAGCTCTAGGGCAACGCTGTTTGTTCCCCAATATGGGTGCAGTGAACCCAACTGGACCTGTTAGTAGCAAGGTATAATATTTTTAGGCAGCCGCTCTTGGCTGCCTTTTATCATTAGATAGGAGGCGCTTAAATTAATCCCGGTATCCTTTTTGCCTAACCTCCCAAGGGGTGCCAAGCATGGGAAGTGCCCATCGGTCGAGACCGTACCAACCAGCCACCTTCCACGCCAAAACGAGCCAAGTCGAGAGGACAAAGAGGAGCGGGTTTGTGCTGAGCGTGCCGGCGAGCAGGTAGCTCACATTCATGAGCCCGCCGAAAAAAGCGGCAATTCCAGTTAACAGACCGAGAATCAGCCCCAATCCGACGAGTACTTCACCGTAAGCTACGGCGTACGAAAAAACTTTCGCATTTGGCAGTACCGTATGCTCTAGATAACTCGCGTACCAGCCGGTAACGTCTGCATGTCCCGTTGCTACGTTGGATTTGGCGATCGCCCCATTAATAAACCCTTGCACGGCGGTCCCCGCCTTTGCACCTGTCCAAACTTCTGAGTTCACTTTTCCCCAGCCAGCCTCTAGCCATTGATAGCCGACATATATACGAATGATTAGCCATAACCATGCAGAACTGGTGCTGGTAAATAGATAGCGTGATACTGGATTGTCTTTAACAATAATTTCAGTACCGTATTTTCGACGTACTTTTTCCACCATCTAGCTCACCCCTTTATTCTTAAGGGTTCTCCATTTTTTCTTATATTATTTGTGAGTGAGACCAGCGTATGAAGATAATAAAAGCGATTAGACCAACTCCGCAAAACGATGAATCCCTTGCTCTATCAATGCTTCATCTACTTTTGCAAATCCCAACACCCATCCCTTTCTTTTGCTTTCCAAACAATAGGGTCCAAGAGGGTATACACGTATTCCCTGCTGTAGAGCCAACTTAGTCACGGTTTCTTCGTCGTATGATTCTTCAGCTTCAAGTAACACATGCAATCCCGTTTCTACTCCGCTTAGTGTAAAGCGCTCCCCTAAGCCGCTAGCCATAATAGCCTTCGTTATGGCTTCGTGTCTTCGTCGGTACACATTTCTAACTCTTCTCATATGTCGCATAAAGTGCCCCTGCTTAATGAAGTGGGTTAGTGTTAGCTGGTCCATAATCGGAAGCTGGCGGTAAGTAAGCTCCTGTATCCTAGCTAGTTGAGCGATTGCCTCGACGGATCCGACGATTGCTGAAATACGAATGCCTGGGGCAATCATTTTAGAGAAACTCATGAGGTACAACGTATGATGAGGTGCCTGACTAAACAGCGTTGGAAGCGGCTCCCCACGATATCGAAATTCACTATCATAATCGTCCTCGATGATCCAAAAGCGTTCTTGAGCAGCTTTATGCAGCAACTGCTGCCTGCGTGGCTCTGACATAACGACTCCGACCGCGCACTGGTGCGAAGGGGTCGCAAAGATCAGTTTGGATTGTGGGTGAATATGCTCAACCATTAGACCATACTCGTCAACGGGGACGGGAACCACATTCATACGCCGATATTTCATCGCAATCCAAGCAGCAGGAAAGCCGGGATCTTCTACAGAGACAGTGTCCCCATCAGCTAAAAGAGATTGTGCAATTAAATCAATACTATGCTGAGCTCCTGAGGTCAAAAGAATCTGATTGGTCTGAACATGGATACCCCGTTCAAGTGATAAATAACGCTGAATTTGCTCACGTAATGGTGTGAAACCATAGGGATTGCCATAGGCCCAGTTTGATACATCCATTTCGGTGGATGCATGGATAAGCGATCGCCGCCAGTTCTTTTGAAATTGCTCATCCAAATAGGGTTCATGGGGAGTAAAATCAATCTCCACTTCTTGCTGTTCTTTGCCCCTCAACCAGTCATGTAAATGACCGACAGCCGAATCCAACAAGGGAAGTGAAGGAGGAGATGGGCCATCTGTTACGATTTCCTTCGTTAACGAAGTGACTTGATTCCAGTCACTAACTCGAGTCCCCCCGCGGCGGGATGTAACCGTATAACCCCGGCTTAGCAGCTCCTCATAGACGATCTGTATCGTTGAGCGAGAGACACCAAGCATATGAGCAAGCTCACGGGATGGAATCAACAATTCCCCTGGCGCCCAGACACCGCTAGTAATATGATGAATCGCTTGATCCAGCAATTGCTGCCAGATGGGTCTCTTATCATTACGAATTACTTTCATCATCGTGCACACCTCCAAATCGATTTCAATCGTCAAATATGAATTATGGATTGCTCATAATCGTATATTTTGGATATTTTAGTACACTCCAATAATTGGTATACTACCGTAACAACGTTGGTATTTGCAATCGGATCTTTGCCGCAGATTAAAAGACTATTGGGGTTTAGGCATTTAGAGTGGGATGAGTATTTATAAGTGAGAGGAGAGATTTTAAATGGATTCGATTCATTCGGTTCGTTACAAGAGTAGGGAATGCCAGGAACAAGAGAAAATTGAAAGATTCCTTCAACAATCGAGGATTGGGTATCTTGGTTTAGCTGATGGAAATCTCCCTTATGTTGTACCGCTTAATTATGTATGGATGGAGGGGAAGCTCTATTTTCACGGGGCTGGAGATGGAAGACGTAATCATGTCATGAATGAAAATCCACAGGTGTGTTTTACGGTATGTGAGGAATACGGAACCATCACGGATCCAGTGCCTGCTAAGACGGATACGGCTTATATGAGCGTCATGATATTTGGGAGAGCAGAGCCACTAACAGATGTGGATGAAGCCACTCAGGTACTTCAGGAATTGATCAATAAATATGTACCGGGCTATTATAACCGCCCCTTATCAAAGCAGCATGTAGATAAGTATAGGTCGGCTGTATTTGGAGGACCGGTTCAAGTTTGCCGAGTCATTCCGCAGCATGTGACAGCCAAAGAAAGTCCTATTGAAGCAGAAAAAATGTATAAAACGGTCATGAATGCTGTACCAGAGAGTTAACGACAAAATACCGAAACGACTGGAGCTAAGCTAAAGTGTGCTTAGTAGTTCAATATAAGTTCTATAAACAATTAAGGGGCTGCTGCGGCATGCTCCTTTTGTGTTTCTCTGGACTGAAGTAGGCGAGCCAGACGGAAGATGTCTATCCTAGTATGTCAGGGAGTGGTAGATAGCCAATCCAATATCAGATAAATGAAGATACTTACAGCTTATCGGAGCAATCATATAGAAAATAAAAGATTGTACAAAATGAATCCGATTTTATTACCAAATGAAGTCAAATTAAAGGATATGTTGTTCTAAATGGAATTTTACATATTGGCTCGTGTGATCGTACAATTCATTATAACAACATTGGTATAAATTGGTTTTACAAAACACTGAATTCCCTGAACGGGGAAACGGGGGAACCAACCGAAGTCATCCTACCAGGAAACAGGTATGGAGGAGGAGTTAATCTTGCAGAAAGTAAGTGACCCTTTACCGGAAATAAACATAGAACAAGATTTAGCTGAATGTACAATCGATCATATTGAAGCCTATCAGTTCGATACCAAAAAAATCGCAAGTGGAATTACTGATATCATCGGTAACCGTACTTGTGGACTATTGATCATTTCTAGCCGAAACGTATCAGGTTCTGCAGAATACTTTATTCCTACGGAGAATCGTCGTTTTGATATCATTCAGTGGGCAAAAGTATTTATGGAATTAAAGGGTCGTACCATCCCTGTGGCTTTGGAGATTGTGGAAAAGGAAAATAAATGTTGGGGACCAGCTAGAACAAATCTTGCTAAGGCATCTTTAATGGATTTGGCATCCGAGATGCGTAATCCGGTCATGCGACAGGAATGCAAAAAAAATCGGTTGGATAGGGCTGTTTTATTTGATTATTCACAAGCTTACTTCTCGTTCTAGCCATATGAAATTATAAACAAGTAAAAAGAATACCAACGTCGGAGCATGCCATAGCTGCTCTAATTTCTTAGGTCGGTATTAACGAAAAAGCCTGCGGTTGTGCATGTCTCGCATTAGACAGGCATAATGGCAGGCAGATTACATTATGGACGCCAGAAACTATAATTCTCTACATATGCCCAATTGCTAAAGTCGACTACCGCCTTATAGTTTCCTGGAGTCAGGTAACCAAGGTTGAGATCGTATGACGTGTAGGTCGATGCATTTAGGTTTTGGCCGAACCAGTACACTTCCGTCCACTGTCCTACAGGGCCTTCTTTGTACACTTTTACAGACATACTGGAATTATAGTAGCTCCAAACATCGAGGTGTAACGTGTGATTTCCAGCTTGAGTTACAGGACTAAAATACAAGTTATCGGTTCTGGGAGTAGGGTTTGCGGAGACTGCTGTCGCGAATGAGAATAAGAGTAGAACGACAAGCAAGAGCGGGACTACTCTTCTCATTACTTTCACCTCCTTGTAATCAATAAAAGTTATGAGTAGAATTCGTAATTTAGAAGTTTGTCCTCTTATATCAATAATCCACGCGGCTTTTCTTAGAAAGGCTTAGAAAAATTAAAAAGGTCATCCTCTTGTTAATTAAAGTCCATCCTAGGGGGCTTTTTTTAAATTAGGGGGAGAGTGCAAAGGGAAGGGACTGGAAACCGTGTTGAACAGCCAAATCTAAATCTCCACCCCTGCAAAAATACTACTAAAATTCAGGTGAAAAGTAGGAAGACTCAGGACGTATGTTCGCTATAATGGAAATAACCGACATACACAGAGTGAATCTAATTGGATATAGACATGAGTTTGCCCTTAGTAGAAATAGTGAGTTGAGGAGGTTATCCCATGGGAAGATCATTCGCAAATTTACATATCAAGTCTATACATCTTGAAAAGACCATCCAAGCTTTAAAGGAAATGTGTGAAAGGCATCCAGAAGTATTAGGACTAAAAAGTGGAGATCCATCGATCAAAACGGTCATGTACGTAAGCAAGAGCAACGACAATTGGATCAGCGTGCTCCACGATTATTTTGTATGGGGTACAGTGAAGAAGGTCGGTAAAACGTTATCCCAGCTTACCGAGGAACCAGTGTTGACGGCTGGATATATCAATGAGGAAATATTTGAGTTGTCGGTTTTCAAGCAGGGGGACATTCAAGCCGAAAAAATCTTTTGTGAACCATGGACGAGAGATGAATACGGGCTCAACGAAGAATGCCTTCATGATAACCACCTGCGAGAAGTGTTGGATATCTGTACGGAGAATTTTGATGACCTCATAGAGATTACGAGTCCGTATAAAGCCGCAGATAAGTTGTCGGAGCTCATAAGCATGTCAATATGGTGTGATTCAGAGTGGATACTACATGAGGAAGAGCTCAGAAATCGATTTGAAACCTATGAATTTGATATAGAAAATAATTGAGCTGTATAGCAATGGTCCTCACTAGTAAAGGAGATTATGAAGAGTGGTGGTGAATGAGAAATGGCTCAGGACGTATGGGACGATATTTTGAAACATATCCGAACAATATCACAGCCGATTTATTCTACCGTTAACCCTCCTGCAACAGAAGAAGAAATAAATCTTTTAGAAAGCACATTTAACGTAAAACTGCCAAGTGATTTTCGCAATTATTTGTCCGTAATGAATGGGCAACAAGAGGAAGAACCTTTTTTAGGATTTAACTCTTTTTTGTCTGTTCCAAATATCATCGAAACATGGTCTATGATGAATGAACTATTTGAGGACTATTTCATTTAATCGCGAGGTAAGAAGCGCGCCTACTCCATAAGCACATCAACGAAGGAGCATGCCGCAGCAGCTCCTTTTGTTATTTTATCGATAGACCAGTTAGGTTATTCTCTAACTCAATAACTATCCGCATGGAAATATCTACGATATAGAGGAGGAAACGGTATGGACAAAAAGAAAATGAGCCTGCTAAAGAAACTGTATCATCCAACCAATTCAGTATTCGATCGTGAATATGGAGTGAGTTTGTATAACGCGGCTTCATTAACAAGTCAGGAAAGGGAACTGCTGAAAGAAATGAACTGGATGGTCAATCGTCTTGAGTTGATTAAACATGACTCAAGCGTTAAAGAGTTAGTTCATCTAAGACAAGATGGGCGCTTATATCGAGAACGTATCCTAAATGGATTTATTGCGGGAGTTGGCGGAAGCTATCCTCGAGGGCTGTCACCATTGCTCAGCTACTATACAATGAAGAACATTCCGGAACACGAGTTTGTGGAGGCAGATCGCTATTCAGCATGCAGAATCTGCTCCTTTTCGAAAGCTAGGAAAGACGGATTTTGGGAAAATGCTTCCTACCTTCACTATGTCCTCTATTTAGGGAACACATATGGCTCAAATCCATGGGGGGCGCTTCTGGACCTAAAGGAATTGGCAGAGCAGCATCCGGTCAAACCGACGAAGGAGGATATCAAAGTTTTTCGAAATTTGTTGGTGAGCTTGGATCGTTCTGAGCCAGACGAAACGCCGGGTGGATTCGAGAAGCGGCTGACGGCAGAAAAAATTATGCCGAAAAACAAATACGTGCGGCGCGGCATTTTGAATTCGCTTGCTGTGATAGGCGTTATTCCAAATGCATTCGTCCAGACTGATTTCAACAAATGGACGGAATTCGAATATATGGTGAGTCAAGAGGAGAAGCTTCCGAACACAAAAGGCCGCTCAGATATGGAGATGCCGTGGGCGGGTTGGAATGGCGGACTTAAAATTAACTGGGACGTGACCAAGGAGCTATTTGGAGAAATAGAGAGGGGATGAAATCATGTATGAACGTTTAGCTGATAAATTGAAGACGACTTCCGCTATCAAATGGTTTCCTGGCCATGGGGCGGAAGAGAGCTGGATCGTGGAAGTGGAGGGGGAACTAGGATTCCGTCTGCCTCCGTCTTATCGCTGGTGGCTGATTCATTATGGTAATGCTCGATTGGGAGACGGAAATATTTTTACGATCTGCTCTCCGGAGCACAGAGAATATGATGATACCGACATTCTTTATATACATAGATTGAATCAAGCGGAAGATTGGTTGGTAGAGAGGTTTCCAAATCGACTAGATTTGTTTGTACCGGATAGTGATGAACTTTACTATTTCGATACGTCTTCCAGAGATGAACAGGGTGAATTTCCGATTATGTGTTATGACTTGATGAACGATTTGATCGATACGTATGCCACGACATTTGCGGAGTTTCTAGAGCAGCTGATCGACCAACGCAGCTGAAGGATGAAGGATATCTGTTGGATAGGAGGTGTCACAGATACGGAAGATTTGGAAAAGTAGGACGCTGATTAACGATCCTGTTGAGCTGGACCGGAGCCAGATCGAGCAGGATTTGCACAACGGCAATCAAGTAATTGTTCAGTTCTCACATTCGGATAGCTATGGCTCCATCTTGGAGGAAGTGGATGATCTTTGCGCGCGTTTGGATGAAAATTTTGTAGTACGTTTTTACGGACACTATTCTCTTTCGTTCGATGGACATACTCTTTTGCGGATTCCCCATGTTAAAAATCTGCATCTCAATAGTCTTACCCATGCGCATAATACCGAAGCATTGGCCAAGCTGGAACACTTGCACAGTTTACACCTAGGCATATATGAGCTGGAGAATTCAGATATTTTGGGAATAGATTCACTGCGGTCGCTAAGAGAGTTAACCATTATTTCAGAGAAAAAGATGCTCAATCTACAATATTTTAAAGCGTTCACGCGTCTGGAACACTTGCATGTAGGGGGCAAGGTGAAAAACCTTGATGCTGTAGGTGAGCTACAAGACTTAAATTATCTTGCGCTGCATTCAATCAGCAAACATCCGCTGCACTTTATAAACCGACTGAGGAAGTTGAAGCATCTTCGCATCTTGCTTGGTGGTCGAGAACATATTCAGGAAATTGAAGAGAATGAAATCGATGATCTGGAAATCTCCAGAGTCCGTGGTTTTCACGATCTATCCAATATTACAAACTTCCGAGCACTAACGAGACTTGTCATTGAAGATCAAATCCAACTGCATGAAGTCAACTTTGAACGACAGATGAAGGTACTGGAGGAGCTATCCTTTAGGAACTGCAAAAGCTTGGTTCGTTTGACGGGATTGGAGCAATTGCCTTCACTAAGCAAGCTTCGTCTCCTAAAAACGGGAATAGACTTCGATTCCTTTATCCTTCAGGGGCTTCCAGGTTCCTTAGCTGCTGTGGATTTTGTGACTACCAAAAATAAAGTTGACCAAGAAATCCAACAATCATTGTCTAAGATGGGTTATCAGGAATGGAACAGTCGCTAAGAGGTTGATATAGCGTTTCTTGCACGTATGAATGAGCGGTTGTCGTTAGGAATGACGAACCGCTTTTTGGCGTGGCTACAGGCTAGATGAAGCCCATTTTAGATAAATAACAAAATCTCTTTATATACGGATGTCAGATCTATGCAATTATCCCTTGCATCGTGCTAGTATAAATGGAGTATCTAACCACCAAGACATTTATACCCATTATTCGTATTAGGAGATTCAGGGGATGAACAAAAAGATTTTGATAGTCGAAGATGATATTCATATTTCCAAAATTATTAAAATGAATCTCAACATCGTGAACTACGAGACGACCGAGGTCTATGACGGCTTGGCGGCGTTTGAGCTGCTGCAGCGGGAGAAGTTTGACCTTATATTGCTGGATGTCATGATTCCGAAATTGGACGGTTTTGAGCTGATGGAACGAATCAGACCTTATCGTATTCCCGTTATTTTTTTGACGGCGAAAAACTCGGTCTATGATAAAGTAGACGGGCTGAAGTTGGGGGCCGACGATTATATGGTCAAGCCTTTTGAGGCGATTGAGCTGCTGGCCCGTATAGAAACGGTGCTGCGGAGATACGGCAAAGAAGAACGGGTGATGGGATTCCAAACCCTTCTCATTGATCTGGATAAACGTGAAGTAACCAAGCAAGGGAACGTTGTCGAGCTAACTCCAAAAGAATATGATTTGATCGTCGTTCTACTTAAAAACAAGAACATAGCCTTATCAAGAGAGCAGTTCATCGATAAAGTATGGGGCCCCGACTATTATGGCGAAACAAGAACAGTCGATATGCATATTAAATCATTGCGCAAAAAGCTAGAGCTGCAGGATCATATCAAGACTGTTTATAAACTCGGCTACCGGCTGGAGGATTGAGAGGATGAAATTTTGGCAAAAGATCTATGTCTTCTCGATTCTGGTCTTCGTCATTATCTTTAACGCAGCCTCTATTATGGTTATCGAGCGCAGCCACAACAGAATGCTTGAACAGGAAATAAACAGCGCGCTAAGCCAGAACATGAGTATTCATTCCAGTGTCAATGCGATTGTGCCAATTCTTCGTATCTACGATTCCATCGATTACGAGAAATCGGTATTAACGAGAATCGCTAATGAGTTTGTGGGCACAAATAAGGAACAGCGTGTTTATTTGGATATTAGGGATGAGACCAATCAGGCGGTCTTCAGTAATGTCGATTTCCAGATGCCGGCACAGCGTAAAGAGCTGGATAAGCTGGGCGAGGATGAAATCAATTATATTTTTCGGGATATCGACGAGCGAACGATTCTGTTTACCTCGAACATTGCGAATATTAATCATACCAGCTATCTATTTACCTATATGGTAGATGTCACCTCTTTGTATCAGGAACGTGTGGATCAATATGAGTTCTTTGTACAAGTGGATGTGGCGGCCTGCTTCCTCTATATGTTAATCATGTTTTTTGTAAGCAGAGGACTGACAAGATCGATTGATCAACTGGGTCGAACAACTCAAGTCATTGCACAGGGCAATTTCTCTGAACGAGTCCTGTTGAAATCAAAGGACGAGATCGGCGTGCTGGCCCATAATTTTAACAATATGGCCGCTGTTGTGGAGGATACCATTACCGAACTTGAGCGGATCAATCAAGAAAAACAGCGGTTTATTAATAACTTTACACATGAATTAAAAACACCACTGACCTCCATTATCGCCTATGCCAATTTCATGAGGACAACCAAATACAATGAGGAAACGTTTCAAGATGGTCTAGATGTCATTTATTCAGAAGGCAAACGATTAGAGATGTTGTCATTGAAGCTGATGAACTTGATTGTGTTGCAAGAGGATGAATTCGAGATGGAGCTTCACGATGTGGGGACGGTTATAGCTGAAATTAAGCCTGCACTGGTCATGATGGCCAAAGAAAAGCAGGTGACTATTGTTACGGAGTGCGAACCGGGTGAGCTGAGAATGGAGAAGGATTTGATCAAAGTGCTTATCTTCAACTTGGTGGACAATGCGTTAAAGGCTTCGGAAGAACAGCAGACCATTACGCTGCGTATTGTATGGCGCGACGGGCATTGCATGCTTGAAGTGATAGATCAGGGCATTGGGATCTCTAAGGAACATCGGGATAAAATTTTTGAACCTTTTTACATGGTGGATAAATCAAGGACGAGGAACGGTAAAGGGGCAGGTCTCGGTCTTGCGATATGTAAAAATGTAGCGCGTGTCCATAATGCCGTCATCAGGGTGATCAGTAATGAAAACCAGGGTACGAAGGTAGAAGTCGTATTCGCACTTACCCATCTGAAAGGCAGGATAAAGGAATGAACAAGCTTATTTTAGTTATCATATGCACGTCGTTTCTGATTCTAGGGACGGGGTGCCAAGGGCTGTTCAATACGATACCGAAAGAGACAGTCATGGTAAAACAAATCAATAGAGCGAACGAGAACAATGAGGTAAATTACGAGGGCGTTCTGTCCCAAGATGCGGCGAAGACACTCAGTCTAAATGCGGTAAATAAGTACTTCGACATGGATTTGACGATGGACGAGTTTCAATTCGAGTTGATGGTTATTGATCAAAACAAGTTTAAAGTTTTGCTAAGTGAGGCGGAATATGGACTCGTCCCAAAAGTGAAACCAGCTCCAGCTTCGGAAGTGAAACCAGCAGAGGTTCCAGAACGAAAGCTGAACGATCAAGCGGAATTGGCTTCGTATTCTGGTGGCTTGTATTATACGACTCTGACCAAGTTGACCGACCCTGATGAAGTCTATGATATCGTATTGAATGCGAGGGACGGCGATGTCGTTAAAGTTGCCAAGGCAGGGGAGGTACAGAATTTTGCCAGCACTAGTGAAGAAGACAAGGAAAAAGTTATCGCTCTTGTAACAAAGTTTATTCAGGATAAAGGGAGTTATCCGTTGTCCGATCTATCGCTCAATGAAGGCATGATACGTTGGGGCAGTGTTGTGGAATTGTATTACATGAGCAAGGACGGCGATAAGTTAAAATACGCTGTCACGGTCAATTTGAGACGAAATGAAGTTGTCGGGTTCAGTAAGGACGTCATGGCGCTGCTTAGTTACTACTCTAGGCTATAAGCCGGATTTTCCCACCCAACCGAACCAGTGCTGCAAGGCTACAACTACAGTTCCAATAACCGCGCAATCAAGTACCGTCAGGGGCCCATACATCCCTGGCGTTTTTTTTTGATTTTTACAACTTCAATACAACTCTATCTAATTCCTCATATATCTCCACATTATACTGATGGTGTATCGCTACGGGATAATCGCGGAGAGAAAGATTATGGGAGGAAAAACAATGAGAAATACTATGTTAATTCTGTTTGCGTTTATGATGGTCATCGTTTCTGCTTGCAGCAATGCGGGGAGAGCACAGACATCAAACGAAGGGCTGAAAATAAACAACGAGCAGGTGAAGAACGGGACAGGTACTACATCTAAGGGAGAAACGTCTGGAGCGAAAAACAGCAAGGAGAAGAAAACCATTGTATTTTCGACCTATTTTTATAGTGATTTCTTTTCAGAAGCTAAGAAAAGATATGAAGCCAAGCATCCTAACATCACCATCGAACTTCAATATATCGACAAAAAGGATAACGAGCTTACAGAGGCTGATTATGAAAAGTTTGAAAAGAAAACAAACGCGGCCATGTTGTCCGGTAAGGGGCCCGATCTCATTCAGATGGACCAATTGCCATCAGGCGATTATGTTAAAAAAAATCTGCTGGCCAACATAGGGGATATGATCGATAAGGACCCTACTTTTAAGAAAGAGCAATATTTCAGTAACGTACTGGATGGGATTAAGGTAAACGGAGGCATTTACGGGATGCCGATGGGCTTTTTTATTTATGGTCTTATAGGGAATGAAACCGTAATTGAGAAAAGCGGAGTAAAGATCGATGATAGCCACTGGACTTGGAAACAGTTTACCGAAAAAGCCAAGGAAATCGCCAACAAAGCAGGCGGCAACCATTTTGCATTAGGAGGAATGGCGCCTGAACATATGATAGGAAACCTAGTTACTGATCAGTATGCGACGTTTGTAGATTTGGAGAGCAGGAAAGCAAATTTTGATTCTGCTGTCTTTATCGAACTACTTAAGGAAGTAAAGTTCATGTTTGATGAGAAGATGATACGTGAAGATTATGAAGGCGGAATTTTTTATAATGCTGTTATTAACTCACCCGAATATTATATTCGTGAAGTAAGGAGCAGTGAATATTTCAGTGACCCTTACAAGAAGAAGTCAAAGCTGTACTCCAAACCGAATGCAAGCGGGCAGCAGGAAGGTGGATTTTTCAGAACATACCGAACGATTGGCATCAATGAGCGGTCTGCTGTAAAAGGCGAAGCATGGGACTTCATAAAATTTATGCTATCTGATGAGATGCAGGATCATGCAGGCAGCTCAGGTATCTCCTTACATAAAGCCTCATACAAAAAGGTTGCTCAAGATGTATTAAAAAAGGGAACCGTAATGTCCGATCAACCTGTTGGGCCTTTAAAAGGCAAGGAGTTCAAAGTTACTCAAAAGGATATCGACGATCTGGAGAAGTTTATTACCCGCTTGAAATATCCAGTTCAGTTCAAGCCCTCGAAAATCGAAGAGATTCTATTGGAAGAATCCAAAGCCTATTTTACTGGACAGAAATCACCTGAAGCAGTAGCTAAGCTGATTCAGAATAGAGTGACGACTGTGTTGAATGAGTAGGAGTGGTATGAACATGACCGACAAGCGTTATGGGGATAAGCTGATCAGGCTGCTGCGAAAGGAATGGGCTGTGGCAGCCCTCTTTCTAGCACCAAGCCTGATTGGCTTTGCTTTGTTTTATCTTATTCCGTTTGCCATGGGAGTTCTTTATTCGTTCCAGGATCATACGGTAGACGGCTCATTTGTCGGGCTGGACAATTACATGGCAGTGCAGGCTAGCGATTCTTTTCATAAGGCGGCATCTAATACCTTACTGTTTACCAGTGTGAGCGTTCCTCTCATTATAGCTTTGTCTTTGCTATTTGCGCAGGTGCTGAATCAAAAGTTGTTTATTCGGAATTGGCTGCAGACCGCTTTTGTATTGCCACTTGTAGTACCCGTAGCTTCCGTTGTGATGTTGTGGCAAATCTTATTTGATTGGAATGGTACATTAAATGTATGGCTCCAGAATTTCAATGTGGAGCGGATCGATTGGATGAAATCAGAGTGGTCAATTGTTGTGATAACCATGATGTATATATGGAAAAACATCGGCTACAATATTATTTTATTTTTGGCCGGTCTACAAAGTATTCCGAAGGACTACTATGAAACGGCAGATATCGAAGGGGCGGGTAAGTTTCGCAAATGGTTTCATATTACGCTTGTTTATTTAACTCCGACGATGTTTTTTGTCATCCTGATATCTATTATTAATTCGTTCAAAGTGTTCCGTGAAACGTATATGATCGCTGGCGAATACCCGCATGATCGTATTTATATGCTGCAGCATTACATGAACAATATGTTTATGGCGCTCGATGTTCAGAAGCTGACAGCAGCTGCAGTCTTAATGGTAGGCTGTATTCTTATTTTTGTGACCACCATGCTTGCTATCGAACGTCGCTTTCGGAATTTCATGGAATAAGGTAAGGACGGTGAGGAAATTGGCTGTATTCCGTAAGCTTGCACTGACACTGATTATGGGAGGGCTAGCTGGGGTGATGCTATTCCCCGTAGTATTCATATTTACCAACTCCTTTATGACGGAAGCTGAGATTAACTATAACTATCATCTCATTGGCCAAATGGTCGATGTCACTGCAGGGGTGAAGGAGCGCTTTATCAATTTGAAGCTGATTCCCGACTGGGTGTCATTCAGTAGATATATGGAGGTACTGTTTCATAAGCCTGTATTTCTCCAAATGTTTTGGAATTCTGTGTTTATGGTCGTACCGATTATTGTAGGGCAAGTGCTGGTCGCGTCTTTGGCTGCATATGCGTTTGCCAAGCTTCGATTTTGGGGGCGGGACAAACTATTTTTCCTTTATGTAATGACCATGCTTATGCCGTTTCAAGTTACATTGGTGCCCAATTATATTATCGTAGATAAGCTGGGGCTTATGAACACAACTTCCGCCATCATACTACCTGGGATATTCAGCGCCTTTGGCGTCTTTATGCTCAGACAGTTCATGCTGCATATTCCGAACTCATATATTGAAGCGGCCAAAATAGATGGGGCCGGACAACTGAGAATTTTTCTCCAAATTGTAATCCCGCTTGTTCAACCGGGAGTTGCAGCGCTTATCGTATTACTATTTGTTGATAATTGGAATATGGTCGAACAGCCGCTTATATTTCTGGAGGATGCATTCAAGCAGCCATTATCTTTGTATTTGTCGAGCATTATCGAAGGGGCAAGGGGCGTTGCTTTTGCTGCGTCCGCTTTGTATATGACTCCGATGGTGCTGTTGTTTTTATATGCGGAATCCTATTTTGTTGAAGGTATTCAATTATCGGGAATTAAAGGATAGTCAATTACGGGGGGAATATTAATGGAGATTCAACCTGCCGAACAAGCGTTAATCAGTCGCAAACGGACAATTCGGATCCTTTTTGGTTTGTTTATCGGACTGTTGATCGGATTTACCCTGTTCAGTAATACGCTGAAATCATTAACTTTACCCAAAGTGGCATTAATAACAGTGGAGCAGGGAGAGCTTGTTCACACCTTTAAAGGCGGGGGAACTGTGAAATGGCGTATGGAATCGGCCTTATCGGGCGCTGCGGGAGGGAAAGTCAAACAGGTCAACGTCAAAGTAGGGGACCTTGTCAAGAAAGGACAGGCGCTGGTCGTATACGATACGAAGGATATTGAAAATCAGATACTGGATGAGAAGGCCGCCCTTGATAAGTTAACTATTTCTACTAAAGAACTGGAGAATCGTTATATTGAGGCTTATCGTAATGGAGACGAGATGAGCATTGAAGGTGCTAGAAACGATTTAGCGGTCAGCTCAATTGATAAGGATGTTCTGCAGCGTAAAATTCAAAAACTACAGGAGGATTTGTCGGTAAATGGTACACTGACAGCGCCTTTTAGTGGAATCGTAACAAAAGTGGGAGCAGTGGAGGGAGTTGATTCAACTGGAGAAGCACCTGAAATCGTCATTGCGAACCAGAGTCTGGGCTTTGATTTCGAGTTTCTTGTACCTGCTGATGCTATTGGCCTTCTAGAAAAAGGAGCTAAGCTAGATGTTCAATTGAGCGGTAGCAATGCTAGGCAAATTGAGGGCCGTATTGAGGAAATTCAGGATGCAGAGCCCCTCACCCAACCAGGCGAAGGTGCCATTCAAATGAAGTACACGGCAATGAAGCGTCTGATCGTTGTCGTTCAGGACGCTGCTTTGCAGGGAGGAGAGCGGGCTGATGTCGAGCTAACTAAAACGACGAAAGATGTCATTTTGGTAGACAATAAAGCCATTCACAATGAGGGAGACAAAACGTACATATTTGGCATGGAGGAAAGAACCGGTCCTCTTGGCAACGCTTTTTACGTTCGCAAACAATACATCACGATCATTGATTCGAATGAAACGCAATCAGCTGTAACTGAGGGCATCTTCAGTCAGCAACAAATTATACTCGAGAGCAGCGATCCATTGCAGGAGGGAGATAAGATTCGAGTTCATTAGTGTTGTCTTATAAAAAGCGTAGTGAAAATGATCTTACTTATAGGCTGTTACGGTTCCATACGGAGAAGGGAGACGGTCCTTTCCTTTACATACTATATCGGGAGGCCAACTTAAAATGGGAAAAAACTATACATACAGGACAAGCCAATTATCAGAGATTCTTGGAGTTTCTAGAGATGCCCTGAGGTATTATGAGGAACAAGGAATCGTAAATCCGAAACAAAATGAAGCAAATCTTTATAGGCAGTATGATTACTATGACATCTATACGCTGATGGTGGCGGACTTTTATAAGAAGAGAAATTTGTCTGTGAAGGAGATCAAAAGTCTACAGGTAGGAAGCGAAATAGATGAGCTGAAAGTATTGTTAGAGAATAAGGCTTACCAACTAGAAGAAACGATACGGATGCAGCAATATATGCTTCAAAAAATAAATGAAACGATACAATTTTGCAAGGAAGTAAAAAATCATCTAAATCAATACTCCATCAGGGCCCTTCCTACGTACGAAGTAATTGGGGAGATTTCTGATTTTGATGCCTTTCGGGAGTACCCGGTTATTTTAGAACATATGGATTCGATGAAGGAAGATATTTTAAGTAAAATCATGAGAACATTTACTTTTGATGAAACTGGGTTTTTGGATACGAAGATGTATATTGTTGAAAAGCTTGAAACGCAGCAAAAAGAACAAGATAGATACTACTTAGAGCATTCTACATGTATATACTCGATTGTTGAGGATGGAAGGTCTCAAAATGGAGATGAGGATATTAGGAATAAAGTGTTTGAAAATACGTTAGGATGGGGGAGGGAGCGGGGGCTTACACCGAAAGGGGTTGCTTATGCTAATACGCGCCTTATTACTTACTTTGATAATAAGGAGCGCGTATTTTTAGAAATATATATTCCAGTTGAGGAAGCATAGAATACTTTCATAGATGTGTTGACCTGGGGGTTACACCATAGTTTATATTTTAAAGCCAATGGAGCATGCGCACATGATTCCGTTGGTTTTTCATTTTAAAAAACAACTCATAGGTGGCGATCTCATTGAATCGAATGGTAAAAAAATATATTTTATGGACCTACGGCATATTCTATGCTTTTCTTCTTCTAATAGGAATGAGCATGTTTGTATTAAAGTCTCAACCAGCAGCGGAGGTATTGAAAGTACTCTCAGCATGGACAGCTACCTTTGTTTTCATTGTAATGTTTCGTAATATATATCCTCAAGGTGACTTGAGGGAATTTATAAAGAGTCAATTTCGCACAAGGATAAACCTGTCCACGATAGTGTGTATCATTCTGCTACAAATCTTTATTTTAGTAGGAAGTCTTCTCGCTATTCAGGCAGTATGGAATGTGCCCATACACGAACAATTAGCTACCTCATGGACAACACTGCTAATCCTATTTGGTTATAACCTTATTCTTGGGCCACTAGGAGAAGAGCTGGGGTGGAGCGGATATGTATTAAATGAGCTGCAAAAAAGCTTCTGCCCTTTAAAATCTGCGATAATCGTTGGCGTAACTTGGGGATTTTGGCATGCACCGTTATGGTTGATGTCAGAATATTCAGGCATGCAGTTGGTGCTATATATGGTTTTCTTTATGATTGCTATCATCTCGATACAAATTATAATGACCGTATTTTATAACTTAAATCATAATCTTGTAATTCCTATTTTGGTTCATCAACTTTTTAATTATTTTATGGCAGTTCAAACGGGAGATCGACTACAAATTTTACTCGTTACGGCTTTATTTTATTTTGTAGTGGCAGTAGGTCTTGTTTTCGCAACTCGAAATAAACTGCTTAAGGTTGAGAAACAGCAGCTGTTAGACCACTAGAAAGTCATCTTAATCCTTAATTTTGACCGCTTAGATCGAAAGTGTTTCTACAATATAGACCACCGAGTACAGTAAGGTATGAAAATACACGAATGGAAAGGTGGTCCATATGAAAATAGCAATTTATGTGCTGATCGGTTTCATTGTTATTGTTGCAGCTGGATGCAGCGTGCTGATTATGTTGAATAGGCCAATACCGAAAGAAGAGGTTACTAAAAAAATTGAAAATCATTTATCCGGTATTGTAGAAAAAAATGATTCTTTATCCAGTGCGTTACTGACCATTTATTCTAAACAAACAGGCTATTTTGAACAATTTGCGGTTGGTACTAAAAATCATTCCTCCGATGAACCAGCTCACGTCGATAGTCAATATCACGCTGCGAGCATTGGTAAAACGATGTGTGCTGTCATTTTTGGCATGCTAGTTGAGGAAGGAAAAATAAGCTATGACGATAAAGTTGCCTCTTGGCTGGATGACAGTGTCCTTAATGGCTTATTTGTTGTAGACGGAATAGACTATGCTGACCAAGTTACGATAAGACAATTACTCAGTCATACGTCAGGGGTGGGCGATTATTTTGAAGGCCCTGTAAATAGCGGACAGCCTTTACTACAACAAATTTCATCTAACCCTGAACTTTCATTTACTCCAGAAACATTAATTGCATTCACCAGAGATAATCAGGAAGCTGTTGGCAAGCCGGGACAACAATTTTATTATTCGGATACGGGTTATATATTACTTGGACTTATGTTGGAACAAATCGAGAAACAACCGTATGCTGCTATTTTGGAAGAGAAAATATTTAAGCCCTTGGGCATGGAACATAGTTATTTGATGTTCTATCAGAATAAGCCAGCTGACATACTGGGACTTTATATAAATGGTGTTGATATTATTGATAAACAGGCATTATCCGTTGATTGGGCAGGTGGCGGTGTTGTTACTACTATGGATGACCTATTAACGTTCATGATAGCTCTAGAGGATGGCACGCTGGTATCTGATGAAGTTTATAAGCAAATGACAGATTTCGTTCACCACTATGATAAAGGCATTTATTATGGAATGGGCATGATGTACTTTGATTTTAGTGAACTATCATTTTTGCTAGGCTCCTTGTCCGATGTTTATGGTGGTGTGGGCGTTACAGGGACATATGTATTAGTTGATAAGGAAAAGGAAACTTTCTTTATTGCTAACTTTGGATCAGATGATTATACGGAAAAAGGAATAGAAGAGCTGGTAAAAATAAGGATGATCTATGATAGGATGATAGTTGAATAAATAATTCGTAAGTTGTCATTAGGAGACATACAATGGTTCAATTATTGTGTTCCAGTAAAGTTTGTGAAAAATTGAAACAAGAACTATCCAAATATCAAATTGAAGTCAAGCAAGATAGTGACTTGGTCCTTGTTGAAAAAGGATTTGAGCTGCCAAGTGAAAAGATTTGTATTGTATTTGATGCTATTGAGTATATGGATGTGGTTAAGCTATTGGTCTCTGGTGTTCGAGAAGAGATGCATATGATGCATAGGCTTACAGGTTTGAGTGAAAATAAATTTGCAGTGATTGAACCACGGAATGTTATATATGTAGAAGCGGGTCCTGATGGGATTATGGCCTATACCAAGTCTAATAGGTACAGTATTAAAGAAACGTTGCAATATTATGAGAACATGTGGGGAGTAAAAGGATTTATACGAATAAATAAGTCACAACTTGTTAACTTGCTGCATGTAAAAGAAATTATCCCTTGGTTCAACTCTAGATACGTACTAAGAATGGATAATGGCAAGGAACTAGAAGTGTCAAAGATGTTCTCAAAAAAGCTTAGAAACACACTCAAATTATAGGAGCTCAGTTTATGGAGAATATCCACTTAATAAATGTGGTGAAGTCATTTTTTCTTGGTCTGTTTATCGGTGTTATATTGCAGTTTACCGGGCAATCAGATGTATCCTTATCGAATGCCATATTGGTTGTTTTAGCGAGTGGAAGCATTGGCTTTATCGTTGGCTTACTAACAGAATGGCTAACTTCTATACTACCTATAAGTATGGCAAAAGCTCGAACCTACTTCTTTATAAATAACTTGATTGCCTTAGTAGTCACTACATTGATAATGATATGTTCCATGATGATTACAAATATGAGCATGGGAAAAGCAAAAGAGTCGATTTGGATACTATGGATAGTGCTAGGTGTTATATGTATTGCGAATCTATTTGATTATCTCATGTATCGACGAGCTCAACGTAAACTGCAAACCTTTAAGGCGCTGATGAAGGATAAATAAAATAGCGAATGGATTCTAATATCATTTAGGGCGACCGAGTACAAATGGGAGTACTCGGTCGCCCTTTATCTTATTTCTTTTTATATACCAATCTCCTCATTAGTACTTCCAATGGTCCAGTCCTATTCCTCTTTTCCAGTATTGTGGCTAACACAACAGAGAGAACCCAAATCCCTACTGCAATAATCGCAGCTATACCGTTGCCCACCTGTCCTCCTAAATTAAGCGCCACTGGCGATAAGAAGAGCACAAGCAATGCCTCGTTCAAAACATAAAAGGTTAAGGAGCGTTTGCCTAAAGCCATTAAAGAAGAAGTAATGCGTCCAGGCTCTTTTATTTTTGCGCCAATAATGCCAAATAGCGTCGCGTACGCTAATCCTCCAGCGATTCCTGTAATGATGTGTATTCCATTAGTGAGTCCGGCTGTAAAATAACTAGGGTTCCACACGTTTCCTATCAAAGATAATGGAATTGCTCCTAGCAAAGAGACTATCAATCCGGTAATCGTTATGAGATACATGCTTTTTAAACGTGGCTCGGGTTTAGATAATAGCTGATATCTGGCGATCCAAATGCCGATTAGTACGGAAGGAAGAACCGGGAATAAAACATGAATGAAAATAGGGATGATAGGAACGGAAATCAATTTGATTAAAATAGTATTCAGGTAAGTATCTGTGGCAGAAACTCCTGGAGCGAGACCATAGCTACCAGTGGCTTGCATCAAAAAACTCCACACTAGAGGGGTAAGAATGACGTACAATACAGTGATCAGTACAAAAGTTCGTATTAGTGTTTTATTTGTACGTGTTAAGACCCAACTAACTAGCAGCCCGGTGATACCGTAAGCGATAAGAATATCTTGGCCCCCGATTACTGCGATTAAAATAATCCCAAATAGTATCAAATACCACGATCGGCGCCGTATCGTCTTTACGGCTTCTTTCTCACTAGTTCCTTTAGAGAGTTGGCTTTTAAATGCAAGAACTAAACCATACCCGAATAAGACGGCAAACATGGCTCTTGCTCGATTATCAATGATGAACTGGCCAAAAAAGTTAACTGCCTGATCTAAGAACGTAATACCTTCTACCCTGTGCATGATCCCAGGATCAGAGGCGTACAAATAGAGCGGTGCATGTGCGAGAGCAATTAACAGCAGCATCGTACCGCGTGCTAGATCCAATGAAACGGCACGCTTTTTACCTTCGGTTGTACTTTTGCTTAATGAAACGGACACGCTAATCTCCTCCACTCAATCATAAAACTGATCATTTATTTAAAAAGTTGATTAATCGATTAAATCATAGTGGAGATTCAGCAATTTGTCAATTAGATAAAGAACCAAGGAAATAAAAAAGCCACTCCGTAATTGGAGTGGCTTTTGCCTGCATATACAGATGTAACAGCTATTGGAATGATCTTCACCCGTTGTATGCTACCAGATCGAAACGCGATCCTTTGGAGCCACATACATGCCATCATCAGGCTTAATTCCATACGTATCGTAAAACTCCTGGAAGTTAACAACCGTGCGGTTCACCCGAACTTTATTGGCTGAATGGGTATCATTTTTACTTAGCAGCGCTGCGAATTCTTTTGTCGTGGTGGATTTCCACAACTTCGCGTTGCTTTCGAAGAACGCTTTATAATCCGGCTTGCTCATTTCGGATACTACTTGCAGGGCAGCGGCCATACCGCCCAAATCAGCGACATTTTCGCTTAGTGTAAGCAGACCGTCGTTCAGTACACCTGGAACAATCTCAATTCCGTTATAGAACTCGATTAGTTCCTGGTTTTTCTGTTTGAATTTCTTAAAGTCCTCGTCTGTCCACCAATTCTTTGCATTTCCCATTTCGTCGTAGGCTGATCCCTTGTTATCGAATGCATGGCTAATTTCATGACCGATGACCATACCGATGGCTCCAAGGTTTGCTTCAGGCTTCGCCTTCGTGTCGTAGAAAGGCGCTTGAAGAATACCAGTAGGGAACGTAATTTCGTTATTTAGCGGATTGTAGAATGCATTTACGGTGTACACGCTAGTTAACCATTTCGCTCTATCAACTGGTTTACCCAGCAGTGCCTTCTGATCATCGCTGTATGCTTTGGTTACTGCGAAGGAATTAGAGAACAAAGAACCGCCTTCACCGTATGTCTTGATCGTTACTTTGTCTAAGGTGTTATCCCACTTGTCTGGATATCCGATCTTCACCATCATCGTATCGAGCTTTTTAATTGCTTTTGTTTTTGTCGTTTCGGACATCCAGTCAAGTGCTTTGATTCGTTTCTCATACGTAGCGATTAATTGATCAACCATTTGTTCAACATCTTTTTTAGCTTCCGGTGAAAAATGCTTCTCGATAAACATTTGCTCCAAGTATCCGCTCATCGTGGATGTAGTAATTGCGACTGCGATTTCCTTGTCTGTTTTTTCTCCCGTAACGCCATATATTGTTGCAAATTCATTTGCAGCGTCCCTGAACCCATCGGACAACAAACTGCCTGTTGCCGAGAGCAAATGTACTTTGGAGTAAGCCTTTAGCGCTTCAAGATTCGCTTCTGTTAATAACTCTGCACCTTTTTGAGCAAGCTTCACGTCAAATACGATTACTTTATCAGCACTGTCGACCTTCATTGATTTCAGAGCTTGCTTGATATCGACTTCTTTATGCATATCATCGAATTTCTCGATGGTATATGGATTGTAGTATTTATTGACGTCGCCTTTCTCATGAGGATTAAGTGACACAGAAGCTAAGCTCTTCTCCATCTCATAAACCTTCTCGGCACGGGCTTGCGCAGCAGCTTCTTTCTCGCCCGTCAGCATGAGCATTTTGGTCATATGTTGAATATGAGCCTTTTTCACTTTCGCATCTTCGTTTACAAAGCTGTTTTTGTCCAGACCAGTGCTTAGTCCAGTGAAGTACAAAGCGTTTTCACTGCTGTTCTTGGCATCGCTCATAATTCCAAATTGGAATAACGTGCTTATACCTAATTCTTTCTCCAAGGTAAGATCGGCTTGGACAAGCTCGTCGAGCGATTTTGCCTCATCGATAGCCTTTACATATTTTTGAATGGGTTCGATTCCTTGTTTATTTCTATTTTCGGTATCTAACGCAGTCGCGTAGAAATCGGCAAGCTTCTGTTCTTTTGTTCCTTTTGTGAATGGCTTACCTGATAGATCATCTATTATTTTTGTTATTTTATCATCGTTTTGTTTCTGCAGTTCGGAGAATCCACCACCCATAATTTCTCCTGCTGGGATGGTTGATTTATTTAACCACTGCTTATTGATTGCTTCATAGAAATCATCATTTACATGTGATCCTTCAAGTGCCCACACTCTGTTGATAATCGTTTGGAACTCTGCGAGTGTAATCGTGTCGTTTACGCCTAATGTGCCATCAGGCTTGCCTGTTAGTACGCCTGCTTCTGCAAGTTTATCGATATCTTTCTTAGCCCAAGCTGGCACATCTGTAAACTTAGCGCCAAATGTCCCTATACGCAGATCATTTCCTACAGGTTTCGGCAATTCGCCGAATGCTCTGCTTAACATAACGAGAGCTTCTACCTTCTTAACCGGCTCATTTTCTCTTAAATTTCCGTCTCCATTGCCATGAATAACGGCTTTGTTATTACTTCCTGATTGGTAAGCGTCAGCTGCTGCCGACAAAGTAGTAACGATCTCTCCTCTTGTCGCTGGCTTCGGCTTGTCAGCTGCATACACAGATACACTAAATGAGAGGGCCATGGTCATGGCCATGAGTAAGGATACTAACTTCTTTTTCATCGTTGGGCTCCTTCAGGGTGTAATTTATGTATAAATAATGGTGTATAAACAGGAATTTTTCCCATTTATCTCCTTCGATTATAGCTGATATTGTCCAAATTGAAAATGTTGTAAGTAGCTTCGGTGGTGCTCTAACGTTTGCCACGGACGTTATTTTTACGCAATCGTCCATATTTAACTTTTAACGTTTGCCAGAGCGCTTATTTTAGCCATTATGGTGAAATTTATTGCTTATACGTTCAAATAGGCTCCCTGACAACCGTTACATCTTAAAATAAGCAAATATAAGCTAAATAGCCTCTGTGGCACCCGTTAATGCAATTTAGTCTGCCAAATGGCGTTGATGGTTAACTAATTTCGGTAGGGGAAAATCACCACAAGTGGTACCCTCTGTTTACTTTAGAGTAAAGATCATACAGCCAAGATAATGATTCGGTGATTTGATCTAGGAAGTGTTCTAAATATACGGCAAATAAACTGGCGTGATAACAAATACCCTATAGGTAGACTTTTTAGCACGCCTACCCTATAGGGTACATTTTTGATGGATGCGGTTATGCCTTTATATATGGATGTACGGATGTAAAATAAGGACTATTGGAACGATCTCTAGCGGCTTTTATGTTACCAGATCGAAATGCGATCCTTTGGAGCTACGTACATGCCATCACCAGGCTTAATTCCATACGTACAGTAACACGATTTACTTTAAATCGATGGGCTGCTGTTGTGTAACACAATGAATCATGCCACCGTCTTTATAAAGCTCGCGTACATCAATGCCAACTACTTCACGGTCAGGGTACAATTTTTGAATCATATCGTTTGCTACCTTGTCATTAGGATCATTATAATTCGGAACAATTACAACGTTATTCCCAATATAATAATTAATATAGGAACCTTTGTACCCAAGCTTCTTCCCACTGTCTAGAACGACATTTTTCTTAGTAAGTGGTAATTGCACGTACTGATACGGCTTATTGGATACGTTTTTAGCATTCATTAGGGTCTTAATATCTTTTTTGGAGACACCCCATTCTTCTAAATCGTCCCCGTTCATCGTTACAATGGTGGACTTGTCATGGAATTTAGCGAATCCATCGATATGGAAGTCTGTAATATCCAGACCTGGCACACCATCTAACCACACAAAATTAGTAGCGCCAAGATATTCAGTGATATATTCCTCTATTTCCGCCTCTGAAAATTTTGCATTTCGATTTTTATTCGTAACTGCACTGCGTGTTGATAAAAAGGTGCCATTACCATCTAATTCGAATGCTCCACCTTCGAGTACAATTTCATTGAGATCAATGTTCTCTATGCCCGTCTGCTTGCTAAGCTTTTTAGCGATGGCTGCATCTTTTTTATACGGTGTTTTCTTACCCCAACCATTAAATCCCCAGTCCATCATTTTCAGGTTGTTATCTTTATCGTACACAAAAATAGGTGCAGTATCTCTAGCCCATACATCGTCGGTAGGCACAATATAGAAGTCGATTTTGTCCATATTTACGCCCTCATCATACAGAAGATCATAAATATATTCTTTTTCGTATTTGTCATAGGCGATAATATGAACATTTTCCCCTTCACTTAGTGCATGGGTCATTTCGACCCAAATATCCTCAAGATTCTCTTTATGGCCTTTGCCATAGGTGTAGTTATGGGGCCATTGTAACCATGTCCCTTCGTGCTTGCTACTTTCATCAGGCATCGTGTATTTGCCTACACTTTGTGCCTTGGCGCTGTGACTCTCAGCAGGTGAACTGTGAAAGCACCCAACTAGAACTCCTGCCGTTACTAATATTCCTGAACACAATACCATTACCTTATTCATCTCATAATCTCCTTTGTAGGCGGATATCGTTCTCTTGGATGTAGAATAAGCTTTGACATTGTGTTAAGGTCAAGCGATTATTTCTTTGCTGCTTTAGCGACGGGGAAAAAGACTTGTGTTACATACTCTTCTACAGGACAGTCACATTCAGGTCCTTTCAAATAAGTTTCATAAGGCGGACTAACCAAGTGGTAACCGTTGCCCTCTGTCCATTCTTCAAGTGCGATATGGGCGTATCCGATATTGTCATAACTTCCGATATGCAGCGTAGTAGCAACGTACGCTTCAGGCCATTTTTTTAATGTCCAATCTTTCAATAAGGAACCGTCATTGTCTTTGACATGTGCGACCGGGATAATTAATTCAACATCACTATGATCAGGAATAAACTCTTCATCAAAAAAGATGGCGGACGGAGCACTAAGCAACTGAATATGTTCCTTTTCCGCTTTTTCGTATAAAGCATCTACATACTTGTCCATGTCCTTTATGTTTGCCTGCAGTCTTTGGCTCAAGACAATTATCTCGTTTCTCATACCGAGCCATATATCATAAGGTCTTCTTTCCCCTCGAATAATATCCGTGTTTGTTTCCATCATTTCTTGCATTTCTGAAATGATCTGTCGATAGCGATTCATTTCGTCGGATAGTTCATTCACTTTAGCTACCATCAATTCAGGGAAGAAGGTCTTGTCTGAGGTCTGAAGAATCGATTTGATCTCTGGCAGGGAGAACTTATATTCTTTTAATTTCTTGATACGTAATGCTGTCTCCAGTTGATCTTTTTCATAATATCTGTACCCATTGGTTGTATCTACGTGAACGGGTTTTAAGAGATCTTCCTTGTCATAGTGGCGCAACATGCGTGCACTCATTTTGCAAAGCTGCGAAAATCTGCTGATCGTGTACATATATATCATCCTTGTTTTTTAAAATAACCTAATTATATTTATGGAGCGTCCTACTTGTAATAAGTTCATAATAAGCCTAATGTTGATCGTAGTTGTTTCAATTTATTATGGTTTACGTCTTGGTACGGTTTATTAATTTATTCTGTAAATGATGTTTAGCTCTAACGGTTGCCACTAACGTTATTTCAACAAAACATCGCATAATAATAGGTTAACGGTCCTAGGAGCGCTTAATGTAACAAAAACCGCAAATTTCATAGCCTTATCTAGCAAATAAGCTCTCTGGCATCCTTTACGTTTCAAATTGAGCATTTGTAAGCGGATAGCCTCTGTGACAACCGTTAATGCAACTCAATCTGCCGAAAGTGCTGTATAAGTATTGGTTAGACATAATGTAATTATAGGGCATTAAAAATAATATCGGGAATGTGATGAGGATATGGTTAAAGCGGTGGATCAAGCCTCCTAAATCAGAAAGCATATTGATTTTAGGAGGATATAAAAATGATATTTAAACCGTTGAACATGGATGAGTGGAGCCGAAAGCCCTATTTTGAACACTATTTTCACAATGTCAGATGTACGTTTAGTGTGACAGCCAACCTTGATATTAGCGGCTTGTATGCAGAAGTTAAAAATAAAGGGATTAAGCTGTACCCAGCATTAATCTATATGATAACGACTGCAGTAAACAGCCATCGTGAATTTCGTACCTGTTTTGATGTCGAAGGTCAATTAGGATATTGGGATAGCTTGTCTCCAAGCTTTACGATTTTTCATGATGATGACAAGACTTTTTCAACGATTTGGACTGCCTGGAGTGAAGACTTCGGTGAGTTCTATCAAGGTTATCTGGATGATGTAAAAAAGTACGGAAGTCATAAGGGGTTAGCTGCTAAGCCTGATGAGCCGCCCAATGCGTTCCCCATTTCGAGCATTCCATGGGTTCACTTTACGGGCTTTAACCTAAACATTTATACAGATGGCAGTTATCTTCAGCCTATATTTACGATGGGTAAATATGATAAGCAAGACGAAAAGGTACTGTTACCTCTGTCGGTGCAGCTTCATCATGCTGTGTGTGACGGCTATCATGCGGGCATTTTGTTCAATGAGATGCAGCTGTTGGCAGATGACTGCAGGAACTGGGTGCCAACCGATAGACTGTCACAGTAAGCCTGTTGTTCATACTTTAACGGAAATACGGCTGCTTAGGGTAAGCAGCCGTATTAATGATCTTACTGGCAGTGCCAAGTATGAACTCCATTAGAATTCAAATTTTCCTTTACAAATATTGCTACCTCGCATTGTCATAAGAACGATTGTGGTTATAATAAACCGCCTCAAACACCGCGAATACGCCGACGACCAGAGCAACAAAAATGACTGCGGCTGTGCCGATGGCTGTTAGGAAGGAACTGCTTAGCCCTAGTAAGATGATGCTTTTGAAGAGCCAAAGGAAATCGATTACGGATAAAGTAAGCACGGCTTTAGGAGAAACGGTTTTTCTGCTCGCTATTATAAATGTAAAAGCTACGACAAGAAGTAGGTAAGCGCCAGCCCCCATGAGAGCCGCCTGATTATCTAGACCGGTCAGTTTGCCCACGAACCCGGGAAATAAAAGGAGCAGTAGAGCAGTCCCCCCGGAAGAAACACCATTCACCATTAAAACTTTTCTAATCCATGATTCTCCTATCAGTTGTCTTGCTTGGTTTTGTTGTTGTGTCATTTTAAGCACTCTCCTCATTGGAATTGAACTTCATGAGCTCAATGTAGCCGAAGGGAGACTGCCATCACCATACAAAGTACTGCTTTAAGGTGCCAATTTCACTGAAATAAGCAAAAAATAACTGAAAGTGTAGGCGGATATCCTCATATCCTCCATGCAATTGAGCCAATCGTAAATTATGGATATATGACATTGTAGGTTGGTTTAATGACTCCGTTCTCGTAACGCTTCATATCGATAAGTTCTAGTTTAAGTTGAGGTTTTACATCACCGAATAGTGGCACGCCCGATCCAACAAGAATCGGATTTACTTTCAACACGAGTTGGTCAATCAGCTTTCGCTTGATGAGTGTACCTGCCAATTGTCCACCACCACAAAGCCACAATTTCCCGGGTGATTCTTGTTTAAGCTTCTCGACGTAATCACCTGCATCTCCTTTGACCAGTTCTACTTCAGAGTTAGATTCGAACTGCATGCTATTGGAAAAAATATAATGTTTCATTCCATCATAACCGGGCTCACCGGGCTTTTTCCCGAATTGGAAACCGAACTCATAAGTTTTCCCGCCCATTAACACCGCATCGTAATGTTGAATGTCCGATAAGAAATCTGGAACATGCTCACCATCAAATAAAAACAGTGTACGATCAAGCTGACTATCTACCATTGGCTGATCGGCAATGAAATGATCGATTGAAACGGAAACATGATAAACCAATGAAGCCATAAAAAATCCCCCTATTCCTAATATGGTTGTAGGACGCTTCTTGGTAAGTAGTTAAATGGATATGTTTCCCTACTGGGTTCCATTATAAAGGTTAAACGATATGACGTCATTTTGTATCCTTATAAGCATGAAGTGTTATACTGACTAGAAGCACATTACATAACGATAGAGTAGGAATGGATTACATGACAAATAATAAACAACAACGTTACCGTTACAGCGAAGCACCTATTTGGGATCTACAGCGAACATATTATGAAGAACTAGGAATGAAGGCTTGGAATAATGACCAAGTTCCTCAATATATAACGAGTAATCCGATGATCGGTACTTCTTATGCAGAAATGATTTTTGGGTTTCTTCAAGATCGGGCTAGTAAAGGATACGATTCAGAGCCTGTACTGATTGTGGAGCTTGGAGCAGGAGCGGGACGTCTTGCTTACCATGTGCTGGATCAGTTGTGTCAGTTGAGGGATTATGCGGGAATTACATTACCACCGTTCCAGTATATTATGACGGATTTGGCGATGAATAATGTACTAGCTTGGAAGGAGCATCCTGCTCTTCAATCTTTTATTGCCGAAGGATTGCTCGATGTTGCACGATTTGATGCTCTTCATGATACTGAGTTAAATCTTGTTGTATCTGACAGAACGATTCGTACGGGTGAATTACAACAACCTTTACTTATCGTTGCCAACTACTTTTTCGATGGTATTCCACAAGAGTTACTTTATATTAGTGAGGGTCACATCTACGAGGCCGATGTGATTATTGACTGGCCTGAACATAAGGATTCACTTAAGCCATCCGAAGTATTTAATCAAATGTCTTTAAAGTATGAGCATCGACGTGCACCGGAGTATGAACAAGAAACGTATCCTTATCGTGATGTCATCGCCATTTATCAGGAACAATTAGAGGATTCGCATATTTTATTTCCTGTAGCTGGATTGACTTGTTTGGATCGTTTGAATCAGTTGTCTCAAGCGGGATTTGTATTAATAACGGCAGATAAAGGCGACCATTTACTGGATAATTGGAAATTCTCAGATCCACCAGAGTTGATTTTTCACGGGAGTTTTTCTTTAACAACAAATTACCATGCGCTGCAGTATTTTTTTGAACAGCAAGGAGCCTTGTCGTTATTTCCACCACATCATTATAGAAACATAAATGTAGGTTGTATTTTCCATGTGAATACACCGACGGGCTATACTAATACTCGGTTAGCATACCGTAGATTTATTGAGCGCTTTGGCCCAGATGATTTCTTTAGTATGAAAGAATGGGTCGATCGCAATATAGCTAGTATGGAACTACAGCCTATATTAAGCTTCTGGCGTCTGGGTGGATATGATGCGGAATTTTTCATTCAGAGCGCAAGGCAGATTTCTAGTCTGCTGTCGGATGCAAACGATGAAGAAATGCAGGATTTGTTAAGAGGCATTCAGCTGATGTGGTCTTCGTACTATGTGATGGAACAGCGTTATGATTTAGCACTTGATGCGGGATTAATCTTGTTCGAAATGGGACTATACGAAGAATCCAAGGGCTTCCTAGAATTATCGGTGGATGCAGACGAAGAGGAAATCGTATCAACCGTATATTATTGTCTAGCCATTTGTTGTTTCGAGTTAGGGCTGGAGGAAGATGCGTTGGAATACACACGTAAGTTAGTAGAGCTTGAGCCTGATAATGAAGAGGCGATTGAATTGCTGCAAAAGTTTGAAAATAATTAGCTTTCGTATGTTTTGTCTGTAAATAACAGAAAGAGGTCACTTTCTTAAGAAAGTTGACCTCTTTTTACATATTTAAAGTTGCCAGTATAATAACGAAACTCACGTTAAACCGACTGATAAGTAGCACTTACATATTATCACTAGGTATACGCTCTGGAATTTTAGTGACATTATCGATGCCAAAGTCCAAGGCCCTTGTCATATACTTAGTAAAAAAGTCAGGATCAATTCCTGTCATATGGTGAAAGAAGGATACCTCCGCCTTCCAGTCGCTTTCAATCATATCACCTATGTCCACAAGCCCCTTTTTTGAAATGAAATCAATAATGGTTTTGATTTTCATTGGCTTCTGTATCGGAATAACATCATCGAGCGGCTCCATTTTCAAATAATCTTTTCGGTGTAAGGCCGCGTAGAAATTCCGGTGATCTTTTGGGCTTATCATTCCAAGATGAGCTGCTCGATATCCCAATACTTGCAGCGAGGTTTTCCATTTCTTTTTCAAATCCAAATAATCATCTGGATTCGTAATATAGGAAATATCTTTTATATCAAGAGCGAACTCATCTTCAAATATCATTAACAATCATTTTATTGCGTTCAGCAATAAACTTGTATTGGTCCATATCAAACACTCCATTTCGATAGGATGAAGACAGTTTATATTTTAAAGGTGTGCGAAAATAATTTTTTTGATTTTATTAAAGTTTACATGCAAAAATTCACTGATTTTTATAGTTTCTCAGATTTCATAGGGTACTTAGTTGCATTATTCTCATTTTCATAAAGAGATATTCTTCATACCGTAGTATGATGCTGGTCCATTGAAATATTTAGTAAACTGGATGCATAGTAACTAGTAGCCTACGACTCAATATGAAGAGGAACATGCTTGTTTAAGAATAAGGGGGGGAGTAATTATGTATATAGTATCGCGACCTAAGCCTTTAGATGATGAAAAGATTCAAATGCTCGTAAATGAAAGGAGCGTTACCTTTCCGTCGAGCTACCTCCAAGCTTTGCGACAGCTTGGGGAAGGGACTTACAGAGGGTGGATGAATGTTCATTTACCTGATACGGAGGTGCTGAAGCCTTTTGCTGAGTACGATCTTTGGGAACATGATGAAGACAGCCCAATTACGCAGCAGCAGATTGCACAGTGCATCGCTATCGGTACAACGGTGGATGGTGATTTTTTGGCTGTACATCCAGAATCGGCGCAGTTACTTTGGCTGCCTCGCCATGATGAGCGAATAAAGAAGATTGTATTGCATGAGCGGGAGTTAAAAGGCGAAGGGGTTTACGCTGTCGCTCTGGATGAAATCTATCGTCAGGCTTATGGGAGTGACAAAGAGGGGGCTATTTATTATGAACCATGGTCCTCCTCTCGGAAGCATTTCTTTTTACGGTTGCCGCAAGAGCAGAATCCGCTTTCGTTGCAGGTACTATCTAGTATGTGCAGAGTGGAATTCCCCCCTGATCAATTTGAGGAAAACGAATATACTTGCCTCCTGTTCTACCAGCAGATGGGTGGCTACGTACGGTTTAATTATGCCTATGGGCAAGAGGTGGCACTTTTTTATGATCAGGATGCACAGCAGATGCTTACTGCTATGGAGCAGTGGTTGTTGTCCCAAGGGTGCGACAAATATACAGAGCATACATATTAATTCCGATTACCCCTGCATATGTACAACTTAAATTAGAACTTGCCTAGCTAATATGAAGGAGAGGTATCCATGGCAATCTAGCAGTACATATATCCATGAGTACCTCCCTTACTTTGATAGGGACTGCTTACCCCTTAGGCAGATCTTGCAGCACAGTCTCAAGAATCCAGCTAGTTCCTTCCTTAAGTTTACCATTTAACTGTCCCTGAATGTATGGAATCGCTGCTTTACCGAGACCAATCAACTGCTCATACACTTCGTAGTCAGTTTTACAGAAGTTGTAGGGGCTGCCCTTTCCAAATTCCCCTTCTTCAATGACAGCAACCCAATGTTGAACCTGTTCAGGGATAGGCTTCTGCTGCACTGCGCGCACAGCTTCTTGGAATGCATCATCCATTTCTTTTACATCAGGCATTGCCTTATACAGCTGTTCCTCGCTGACGCATTTTCGAATGAGCTGACTAGTTGTCAGGTAGTCGCCTCCGACCCCATCTGCTGCGGATACGTAGGCGATGAAGTCATCCGTTCGATGCAACAACCGTTCAAAATCTTGCTGCAAACGTTGGATGACCTCAATGGCAATCAAAAAAAGTTGAGAGTCAAAGAGAGTCTTCTCGAACAGATAAGGTTGGCTAATTTCAAGATGCTTGGGTTCCTCTACGCTGATGCACCAGAACATACTCATCCACTTTTCAAGACGCTCAGGCATGTTTTCATACATAAAAGAGTAGTCAGCTTCTGCATATTTAAACTCATAATAGAGCTGTTCGCGAGTTGGCTTCTTCCGACCATTTTGCTGCTGAAGGGACTGGTTAAAGGTCTGCTCCACACTTTGGTTCAGACTTTCTAGATTATTGATGTATATGACGTAGCCGCCATGATACGTATCCGTATAAATGGAAAAGGTATAGATGTCCTTATTGTTTCCCTCTGTAATGTAATCTTCCAACGCAGATGTACAGTATTCGTATAAAGCGTCTTCTATTTCTTTAGCGCTAACTACAATGCCTTCACTGGCAATGCTTGAGTCGATTTCAACGATAGTTTGATCGGGAGTGCAGCGCATATATTTTCCGAAGCCCTCCAAGTCTCGTCTCCCACTGATTAGCTTACCGATATGTACATCATAACCACTCATGCTGAAACCTCTCCCTTTTGTATTGAACTTTTATGCAGTATTCAACGCCTATGAAAGCAATCCTCCTCTATCAGATCTTAACCTTTTGGAAAATGGAATGAAACGGTAAACCGAGTCTAGAGCTGGCTGTAAGGATGTTGGACAGCTTGTTCACCTTGTAGGCCCTAAGCCTCGTGCTTTTTGATACGCAGTTTTCTATACTTTTCCTAATACTTCATAGAGCAGGAGTGGGTATTGGATGATTAAGCTGAAAGATATCGGGACGTTCGAGGAGCTGCCAGAAATGGCTGAGCACATCTGCAAAGGCAATATTCCGGAATTGCAGGCTGCTATTTCAGCAGGTTGGGATATCGAAGAAGGTATCGAACTTAGCGAGTATACTACGCTAAGTCCATTGGATTTGGCGCTAATATCGGAAAGACTGAACGTTGTAAAGCTGTTGGTTGAGCACGGTGTCAACTTAAGTGTCGATTTAAATCCAGCCTTTTTACGAGCAGTTCGCTATTGCAGCCAAGATATCATTCGTTATGTTGTAGAGCAAGGTGCCAAGCTGGATATGCTCAATCAGGTTGGGTCAGGCGCTTACTCACAGGCCTACTATGGAAAAAAGAAAAATATTCCGCTCATTCAGGAGCTTGGATTGGATATTAAGAAGCATGGTGGCTCTGTATTGCGCCAAGCTGTGTCTGATCATGACCTAAAGACCGTATCGTATTTGCTCGATCATGGGGTGGACATTAATTATAATGAACCGAATATGGTCTATCCTTATCGAGCGACCCCATTAACGGTTGCAGTGCGCATCGGCAATATAGCGATGGCAAAATATTTGATTGAACGCGGGGCAAATGTTACTTTAGCGGAAAAAGATGGCGAGCGCCCATACACCATCGCGGTCAGCAATAAAAATACGGCCTTGGCTGAATATTTAAAGTCGCTGGAGCCAGCAGAGCTGCATGAACTAGAGAACAAAAAGTATGCGCTGAAAGCTTATAAGCTGCCCAACGAATTGGTTCGCTTTCTTACGGGGGACAAGCTGCGCCTTGAGCTAGATCAAAATGAATATGAAATCAAATATATCGACTTTTTCACGTTGACTGACACGATTGAGTTGAAAGTTGGTCGTCAAAAACTGCTGCGTCTATCCGCTGATATCGATAATTACGGCAGTCTGCAGCTGGTTTGGAATCCGAAGAAAAAAGGTCTAATAGGCTGTTATGACGTGGAGCATGGAGAATATGCAGATTTGTGCAGCTTCGCTGCATTCTTGGAACAGCCCGAAGGGTATCTCATTAAATTTCTTGAGGGGGACCTCTAAATGAAGCCTCCAGAAAATTCTCAACCATTTTAACATAACGAACGAGCTATAAAATGAGAAGAAACGAATAAACAAGTGAAGTAACCCGTTAGCAGAAGCTAACGGGCTTTCTATTGTACACTTATACCCCTACAATATGAGTCCACGTACTAAACCCGGAAAGAGAGCTGACGAAAGAGTAATTGCCTGAACCATTGAGCAGCGCGGTTGCACCAGTTCCCATCGGTGCATTGTAGAAGAGTAAGGCACCATTAGGAGTTCCAACGATATGGGTCCAACTACTGAATCCGGAGAGTGAGCTGACGAAGGTGTACTTCCCGTTAGCATCAAGCAGTGCGGTTGCCCCAGCACCTGTATTTGCATTGTAGAAGAGAAGACCATCCCTGTTGGCTGAGGTTATATGCGTCCAAGTACTGAGTCCGGTAAGTGGGCCTACAAAGGTGTATTTGCCAGCAGCATCAAGCTTGGCGGTTGCGCCATTGCCAGTTGTAGCGTCATAAAAGAGGAGTCCTCCACTAGGAGTTCCAACGATATGGGTCCATCTTGAGAACCCGGAGAGCGAGCTGACGAAGGTGTAATTACCGTTGGCATCAAGCAGGGCGGTAGCCCCAGCGCCTGTGTTAGCATTGTAGAAGAGGAGGCCATTTTCATTGGCGGATACGATATGCGTCCAGCTTCCGAATCCAGTGAGAGCGCCTACGAAGGTATATTTGCCAGCGGAATCGAGTGTAGCAGTTGCACCATTACCAGTTGTAGCATCGTAGAAGAGTAGTCCACCGCTAGGTGCTCCGACAATATGGGTCCATCTTGAGAACCCGGAGAGCAAGCTGACGAAGGTGTACTTTCCTGCGGCATCCAATAATGCGGTTGCTCCTGTACCATTCATACCATTGTAAAAGAGCAGCGAGCCGGGAACGGTTCTAATGGACCCTTTTGCAGATTTAGACTTTGCTTTTGATTTTGAAGATATAGGGGGACTTGCATACCCTGTACTTTTATAGCTGCGAGATGTCGCTTTATTAGAACGTGATTGAACTGATTTCAGTTTCGGTTTGTTCTTCATCTGTCTCCTCCTAGTTAGCTGTGTAAGTAGGTTTTATTTCATTGCTCACATTAGTTTATGGGCAATGGTGTAATAGGCAACGCTTGGGATGAAAAATCCACGATGGCCCATCTTTTTTAGCAGCACTTTACTTTTCAATACCCTCATAGTAAGATGATGTCAGCAATTTTAGATTTCAATGAATCATTTTGATAACTATAAAGAGGTGCATTTTGTGAGTGCGGTAGGTTCTAAATAGGATAATTGAATGAAATAAATTCGATGGCGTCAGGGGATTCGTCTATATGTAGCACCCCTAACTTTGTCATGGATTTATTTCGACCTATGAAGATACCTACGACACTTTATAATGCGTGCATGATGTGGGGAGTACCTATCCATGTGGGATAGTTTATTTCTGCCTATTCATGATGCACATGCCTTATAAATACAAGCAGAGCTGCGGGTATCCCCGCAGCTTTTTTGTGTTCTGGCACATTCTTTACCTACGTTCATTGAAATCTAATCGTAGGTATCTTCCTTGTATGATCACAACCAATCATCGTGAGGAGAATCGACATTGAATCAACATACACTTGAAAAATTGCAATATAACGAACTGAAAGAACACGTAAAAACCTTCTGTGTGAGTGGGTTAGGCAAGCAATTGCTAGATGCATTGAAGCCCAATTCTAATATCACGGTCGTTAAAAAGCGTCTTAATGAAACGACAGAAGCACGAGCCCTTTTAGATTCGGGCGCTCACATCCCATTCTTGGGAGTAACCAACATTGAACTTAGTATTGAAAAACTTGAAAAAGGTCTGTTGTTAACACCGAGCGAGTTGGTTAGTATCTCGGATTTCTTGCGAGGATGCCGGAAGATTAAGCAGTTTATGCTGACTAAAGAGTTCTATGCTCCAGTGCTATCCTCTTATGCGAACTCGATGACAGAATTCCCAAGCATCGAAGAAGAGATTAATTACTCGATTAAGGGAAGCAAGGTTGATTCCGCTGCCAGCAAAGAACTGAAGCGCATTCGCAATAGTATAGAAGCAACAGAGGAGAAGATTAAGGACCGTCTGCAAAAGTTCCTTAAGAATAGCGAATATAAGAAGTACATTCAGGAATTTTTTATTAGCCAGAAAAATGATCGATACACGATTCCAATTATCGCGTCTTATAAAAACCATGTCCCAGGTACGATCGTCGAGGTTTCTTCAAAAGGATCTACCGTATTTATAGAACCGCATAGTGTTGCCAAGTTAAGCGGCGAACTATCAGGTTTGAGAGCGGAAGAGGCCGTCGAGGAGTATCAAATTTTAGCAGCATTATCAGGCCTAGTTACGGAAAATCTGCACGAAATTAAAATCAATATGGACCTGATCAGCCAATATGACATGGTATTTGCAAAAGCGAAATACAGCAGGCATATCGACGGCGTGGAGCCTAAGTTGAACGATATTGGATATGTGAAGCTTGTTAATTGCAAGCATCCTCTTCTAACAGGAAAAGTTGTTCCATTGAACTTTGAGATTGGAGAGCAATATCGCAGTTTGATCATTACAGGACCGAATGCCGGTGGGAAAACAATCGTCCTCAAAACAATCGGCCTAACAACATTAGCGACAATGTCAGGTTTCCATATCCAAGCGGATAAGGACACAGAGATTGCTGTATTTGATAACATTTTTATCGATATTGGGGACAATCAAAGTATTGAAAATGCATTAAGCACATTCTCTTCTCATATGAAGAACCTTTCGGAAATTATGAGATTGGCGAATAACAACACGCTGTTAATCTTTGATGAAATCGGCAGCGGGACGGAACCTAATGAAGGAGCGGCGCTCGCGATTTCCATCTTGGAGGAGTTCTACCACATGGGCTGTATTACCGTTGCGACTACTCACTATGGTGAAATAAAACGCTATTCCGAAATGCACACTGACTTTATGAATGCAGCGATGCAGTTCAATCACGAAACGTTGGAGCCGATGTATAAGCTTCTTATAGGCAAGTCAGGGGAGAGCAACGCCTTGTGGATTTCACGCAAGATGGATATTCGCGAGCGGGTGCTGCAAAGAGCGCAGGCATATATGGAGAATAAGGAATACCAAATGGAACGAGTGCATGAAAGCAAAGTAAGGAAGACAAAAATAGTTGCCGTAGAGAAAGAAGGCAAGCAGATCGAATTTGCAAAAGGCGACCGTGTGAAGCTATTGGATTACGATGATGTGGGGCTTATTTATGAGGAGAGAGATCAGTACTCTAATGTGGTCGTTTTCTACAACAATGAGTTCCTAAAAGTAAATGTGAGACGAATAACGTTGGAGATACCAGCGAAGGAGTTATATCCAGAAGGGTATGACCTAGAGACGTTATTCGTCGATTATAAGACGAGAAAAATGCAGCATGATATCGAGCGTGGATCGAGGAAAGCTCTTCGTGCGATCCAGAAGGAAATTAGAAAAAATCGCGAGTAAGCTGCTAGTAATGTGGGCAACTCGTACCATACATGCAGGCTGACGGGATGATCCGTTGGCCTGTTTTTTTCGTTTTATCTCATTGAACTTGTTGATTGCCGAGGCAAAACATGCGGAATGAGAGCGCAACATTTCAAATCGACCCCTGTGATACAACTAAACATGAATTCGGAACTTTTCAATCAAGGAGATGAGGATATGGGGAAGTTGAAAGGGAAAGTCGCTCTTGTAACGGGTGCAAGCCGAGGAATCGGGCGCGCTATTGCGATACGTCTAGCAGAAGAAGGAGCATTTGTGGCCTTACATTATGGACGAAGACGAAATGAAGCAGAGGCCGTTGTCCATCAGATTAAGGAAGCTGGAGGGAGAGCGTGCGCGATTGGAGCAGATCTAAGTTCTCTCGATGGGATTCATGATTTATTTTCAGCGTTGGATGAAGGGCTTCAGGAACATACAGGTGATAATCGCTTTGATATTCTAGTGAATAACGCTGGCATTGGGCAAATTTTAAAGCTAGAGGAAGCGACAGAGCAATCGTTCGATGAGGTGATGAACATCAATGTGAAAGCGCCGCTGTTTGTTACTCAATTAGCTCTGCCCCGTTTAAGGGACGAAGGACGAATCATTAACATCTCTTCCTTTGTTACGCGAGTTGCTTCCCCTGGTGTGTTTACTTACAGCATGTCCAAGGGCGCGATAGATATCTTTACGCTCGCGTTGGCCAAGGAGTTGGGGAGCCGTCATATTACGGTAAACGCGATCCAGCCAGGCATTATTAATACCGAGATGAATGCGGGAACTCTGCAACATTCGGAGGGGCAGAAATATGCTGCTGGCCTTTCTGCCTTCAATCGATGGGGAGAGCCTGATGATGTCGCGGATATTGCTGCTTTTCTTACTTCATCGGACAGCCGTTGGGTAACCGGGCAGCTAATTGATGCAAGCGGAGGCTCCCATCTGTAGATAAGCGGGTGGATGACGAAGAAAGAGTAGTTGGAAGTAGAAAACCGGACTCCCTTGTGAAATAAGAGGTCCGGTTCTTTGCTGCTGGATAACCAATCGGTAAGGAAATCAATTAGTAAAGGAATCTCCATAAATAGAAGGTGGCGTAGGACTCCCAGTTTTTCCACCCCGCAGCTAGCTGTACAATCTCTGCTTTCGTCGGTTTTGTTTCAGCACCGGTCACATATTTGATAGCGTTATGGAGTCCTACATCATCAATCGGAAAGGCGGAAGGGATACGTAAGCAGCGCATGAGCACATAATTAGCGGTCCATGGTCCAATGCCGCGAATTTGGACAAGCGTCTTTTCTATTTTTTTATGATCGCCAATGTCCAATAGATGTTGTTTAGACAGTTTTCCTTCTACCATAAGCTGAGCAACGCCAATTAAATACTCACTTTTCTTCGTACTCATTTGCAGCTTCGTGATGTCTTCTAGTTGCAAAGACGCGATATCGACAGGAGTAGGAAAGAGCCAATATTGCTCGCCGTCATGCTCCACATACCGACCAAATGCTTTGACAAAGCGCTTTTTTAGCGTATAGGCAAAGGCAAGGTTAATTTGCTGACCAATAATGCCCCAGCATAGCGCTTCAAATAAATCAGGAATGCCCATATTCCGAAGCCCGTAAAAGGATTGCACCGCTCTTTCTAGCAATACATCTGTCTTAGCTAGATGATAAAACGGCAGCAAATCTGTGTCTAAGTCGAACCAGTCGCGGACATAATGCACAGCTGCATCCTGTACCGATTCATGTAAGGGTGCCGCGTCATTTCCTAATAACCGCACAGACATGCCGTGCTTGTGCTCTTGATTCTCGCTGACTTCGACAATAAGCGTTTCTTGTTCAATCGATATCGCCTTGTAAACCAGTCCTTCTTTAATCCGGATCAAGCATTCATTTGGGGCATTGGAGAGGTATTTCATATTTTCTGAGTAGCTAAATTCCTTCGGTATAGGCAGTGTAATCACTTGCTTCTTATTTTCCCAACGATTTGTCATACAGAACCTCCAATGGATTCAAGATCACTGCTCCTGTAGTTGTATCATAAAATCATAATCGACAGTTTCGATATCTTGCGGTCCTATTTTGAAATGCGTACAGAAGCTTGTTGTCGGAGATATACTAGAGGTGGAGATGAGCGAACATGATGAATAGAAACGAGCAGGAACCTATTGCAGATGAGAAATGGCTGGCCATCATAAGCAACGATGCATCCTATGACGGTACGTTTTTCTATGCTGTGAAGACGACGGGGATTTTTTGCAGGCCATCTTGTAAATCCAGAATTCCTAACAAGGATAATGTGCGTGTATTTCCAAATGCAGAACAGGCTCTTTCTGAACATTTCCGTCCTTGTAAAAGGTGTAAACCGACAGGACAGCGGCTGCCTGATCAGGAGTGGGTCGATCAGATTGTGGAGTGCATTGAGCTCCATTATAGTGAAACATTAACGTTAGAGAAACTGGCCGATATGTGCCATGGCAGTCCTTATCATTTACAACGCGTATTTAAGCGAGTGAGAGGGATAGCGCCCGTTGAATATATTCAACAGACGCGGGTCGCCAAAGCCATGCACTACTTGAACAATACGGATAAAGCCATTTCTGAAATCGCCATGAAAGTAGGAATTTCTAATACCTCCTATTTTATAACGATGTTCAAAGCAAAAACAGGATATACACCAGCAGACTATCGCCAAATAAATAGAATCAAACAGACGAGGGAGGTGCACGAATGTGAAGGCGCAAACGAAACGGACGGTTTATTGGACATTGTTGAATGAAGCGGGATGGCATATGTATGTGGCAGCTACGTCGAATGGGTTGTGTTATGTAGGTTCACACGCTCAACCGTTTGAGGAGCTATCTACGTGGGTGCAGGCTCGATTTCCAGGCAGTATGTTAGAGCGTGATGATGAAAGCCTGCAATTATATACGACTGAACTAATCGAGTATCTCCGAGGCACTCGCGATCGTTTTACTATGCCTTTTGATCTTCAAGGCACACCATTTCAGCTTGCTGTATGGGAAGCACTATGCGAGGTTCCTTATGGGCAATCTCGGACGTATTCTCATATTGCAGATCATATCAAAAAGCCGAAGGCAGTGCGTGCTGTTGGAGCTGCTATTGGTGCCAATCCTTTGTTAATCACAGTGCCATGCCATCGAGTTATTGGGAAAAATGGTTCCCTTACAGGTTATAGAGGTGGGTTGGAGATGAAGACGCATCTGTTACAATTGGAACAAGAACGATCAGATTGGTGAACTTACATGACGGAGGACCTTATGAGAGAAATGGAATCGTTAACGAGTTTGGAGGAAGTGAATGCCTTTATTCAACGGCATCCATTAGCGTTTCTCTATATTTCTAGTACAGATTGCAGTGTCTGTCATGCCTTGTACCCGCAGATTCAGAGATTAATGATCCATTATCCTGAGATCCGTCTGGGAACGGTGAACGCACAAGAAGTAACAGAGATTGCTGGCAGTTTCTCTGTTTTCACGGTGCCTGTTCTGCTGCTGTTTGTTGAGGGGAAAGAATATGTCCGTGAAGCGCGGATTGTACATTTGGATCTGCTTGATGAAAAAATAAAGAGAGTATACGAAAATGTGATCTAGACTTGATCTATGATAGTATTCACTGTAGTTGGGAATGGTATTTAAAAGTAAACAGTAGGGATTAGAAAGTCGGTGATACACTACAGTGTCTCTCGACTTTTTTTGTGAGAAAGCGAGTCCTTTATAAGGATTGACAGAATAAATATAGAATACTAAAATTAATTACGTAAACGTTTAACTAGTATCGATAATATGTTCATTATATTAGCTTTTGTTGAGAAGTAAACGTTTACCTAATGAAGGGTGGTTTGATGGCATGGCAGCCACAATTAAAGATATAGCAAGGGTTGCTGGTGTCTCAACCGCGACTGTTTCAAGAGTCATTAACAATCTTGGTGGATACAATGAAGAAACCGAGAAGAAAGTAATGGCTGTCGCCAAAGCGCTGGGATATCGTAAGAACGAAAATGCCCGCAGCTTGGTGCAGAAGTCAACGAACACGATAGGTGTAATTATGCCTGATGTCACGACAGCTTTTTACGGCGACATCATTAAAGGGATTGAAGATACGTCCTATGAACATGGATACAGCGTTATTTTAACGCATGCTGGCAGTCATGGTTCCCGCATTCATGAGAGTATGAATCTAATGGGCGAACGCCGAGTAGATGGGCTCATTATCGTGTCTGTTGAATTGCATGGAGCAGCGATAGAATCTTTATCTTCGCTCGGTATTCCATTTATTTTACTTTCTACAAAAACGGATCGAGAAGATACACCCTATATTAAGGTCGATGACTATCGTGCTGCATATACTGCAGTGAAGTACCTAATTGATAACAACCATCGTACCATTGGTATGGCAGGAGCCAATCCAGACGATCCTATTGCAGGGTCCCCAAGGATTCACGGCTATACACAAGCGCTGTTGGACCAGGGCATAAAAGTAGACTTGAATCTAATTAAACCTGGCGGCTTTAACTTCGAATCCGGTAAGACTGCGATGCAGGCATTTATTGAAGATGATGCAGCGATTACGGCTGTTTTTTGCGCCAGTGATGAAGTGGCATTAGGTATTATGTCAGCTTGTTATGAAAATGAGATCAACGTACCAAACGATATTTCTGTAGTTGGCTACGATAATTCGAAGGTTTCCCATATGTCGATTCCTCCTCTGACAACGGTGGCACAGCCGTTATACGAGATGGGAAGAGAAGGCTGCCTAGAAGTAATAGCCGCTATTCAAAATAAATGCAAGATTGAATCCAAAGTGATTCCGCATGAGCTAGTTGTACGAAAGTCTGTTAAAAAGTTATCTTAAAATACGTTGTCTAAAAATGCCTCGTCTGAGCACGCAGGGATGAGGCCGTTTTTTCTAAAAAATCCGCTTTTTGAACATATGAGGAAGGCGGAATCCTTTTTGAGTATTACGTAAACGTTTACGTTACACATATAACTTTGAAATCCAAGCCGAAAGGATAGGAATCTAATGACAGAAACAATCACAAACACAGTTACAAAAGAAAAAGAAGTGAAATGGTGGCAGACAGCAGTTATTTATCAAATTTACCCACGCAGCTTCCAAGATAGTGATGGAGACGGAATTGGCGATCTAAGAGGTATCATTAATCGAATCGATTATTTGAAGCTGCTAGGGATTACGGCAATCTGGTTGTCACCCGTTTATAAGTCCCCGAACGACGACAACGGCTATGACATTAGCGATTACCAAGACATTATGGATGAGTTCGGTACCATGGCGGATATGGACGAAATGCTTGCAAAGGCGAACGCGGCAGGCATTCGCATCATTATGGACCTAGTCGTGAACCATACATCCGATGAGCACAAATGGTTTATTGAAGCAAAGAAGGGCAAAGACAATGAGTACCGTGACTACTACATTTGGCGTGATCCTGTGAACGGGGATGTTCCGAATGGTCTAGGTTCGATCTTTAGCGGTTCTGCTTGGGAGTTGGACGAAGCAAGCGGCCAGTATTTCTTGCATCTATTCAGCAAGCGCCAGCCAGACTTGAACTGGGAGAATCCAAAAGTTCGCAAAGAAGTAAACGATATGATGAACTTCTGGCTCGATAAAGGTGTGGGCGGCTTCCGTATGGACGTTATCGATCTCATTGGAAAGATTCCGGATCAGGAGATTACAGGAAACGGTCCGAAGCTTCATGAGTATTTGCAGGAAATGAACCAACAAACATTCGGCAAGTATGATGTTATGACGGTAGGCGAAACATGGGGCGCGACTCCAGAAATCGCAAAGCTGTATTCCGATCCGGCACGCAATGAGCTGTCGATGGTGTTCCAATTTGAACATATCGGTCTTGATCAGCAGGAAGGCAAGGACAAATGGGATCTTAAGCCTTTGAGTATTGCGGAGTTGAAGGACGTACTTGTGAAGTGGCAAGTTTCGTTGGGTAACGAAGGATGGAACAGCTTGTTCTGGAACAACCATGACCTGCCGCGTATCGTGTCCAGATGGGGTAACGATAAAGAGTACCATGAGCAAAGTGCGAAAATGTTCGCGATTCTTCTGCACATGATGAAAGGTACGCCTTACATTTATCAAGGTGAAGAGATCGGTATGACGAACTGCCCAGTTTCAAGCATTGATGAAGTAGAAGATATTGAAGCGGTAAATATGTATCATGATCGTTTGGCTAAAGGATATCCAGTTGAGGATATTATCACATCCATCAACGCAAAAGGACGTGATAATGCGCGTACGCCTATGCAATGGGATGATAGTGCAAATGGAGGCTTTACGACAGGTACGCCTTGGCTGCATGTGAACAAAAATCACAAGACGATCAATGTGCAGCAGAGTCTTGATAACCCAAATTCTATTTTCTACACGTACCAACGCTTGATTCAGATTCGCCAAGAGAATCCAATCGTTGTATGGGGTGACTTCGAACTGATCGAGAGCACGCATGAAGATGTATTTGCTTACTACCGCTTGTACGAAGGCGAAAAATGGCTCGTAGCTGCAAATATGTCTGAGCAGGAACATGCATTCACGGTTGATAAGGAGGTTTCTGAGATCATTATGAGCAACTATAATCGTAATGAGCTAGATGTGAAACAGCTAACACTGAAGCCGTACGAGGCATTTGCGGTTAAGGTGAAGGCGTAGGCATAGGTGTAGTTTAACAGGAAAAGCAAAACTATCGTTTCATATAGAAGGCTCACACGATCTTGTGTGAGTCTTTTTTATATGTAGAGTCATTCATATTTCATGGTATAATATGGTGAAAAGAAAGGAATGAGAAATATGTAGTCGCAATTAGGAATATAGATTCTCGTGCAAGATCCCCACCAGCAGTTTTTGCAGAGGGATAAGAGCATATAACAAACATTTGGAGGATCTATATGAATCACAATATATGGTCAGGTAACAAAGTTAGATTGCGTTCCGTTCTTCCTACAGATTGGGAGAAGTTCCACAACAATGATTTTGATTCTGAAAGTGCTAGACTGAGCGATGTCATCTATTTTCCAAGGTCTGAAGAAGGTACGAAGTCTTGGGCGGAGCATCAAGCGTCTCAAGGTCCGAACGGGGATAATATGATGCTCGCTATCGAAACGCTGGATGGGGAACTCGTTGGCAGTATTAGCACGCATAGCTGTGATCCGCGCCACGGAACCTTTAAGTATGGGGTAGCCGTATTTCGAGAGCATTGGCGCAAAGGCTATGCTTCGGAAGCAGTCATGATTCTGCTGCGCTATTATTTTGAAGAGCTGCGTTATCAAAAGGTAAATGCGCATGTTTATGCCTTCAATGAAAGTTCTATTGCTTTGCAGGAACGTCTTGGGTTCGTGCAAGAGGGCAGGCTTCGGAATATGATTTATACCAAAGGGCAGCACGTTGACGAGTTTGTATATGGTTTAACGAAGAGTGAGTATGAGAAGTTGAATTTGAATAAATAGGAATTGAATAGAATGGCTACCGTCCCGTATGGTAGCCATTTTTTATTACGGTGAAGACTAACGATTACATCTAGGGGGAACGACATTGTTGAACGTTTTTGAAGTGGCAAAGACTCTCGTAGATCAAGTTGAAAAGGTGTACGCTCAAGACATTGCGATTATTGCCTATTATGGTTCATATGCGCAAGGCACTGCGACAAAGCGCTCTGACTTGGACTTCTTTTTCATTCCTGCTTCCTCGAAAGGTTACGAGGCAAGCGTTCAATTTATTATAGATGGTATAAGCTTTGATTTTTGGCCGATCAGTTGGGAAAGAGCGGAGAGAATGGCCTCCTTCGAGGAATCACAAACGTCTATTATCGCGGATTGCAAGTTGTTGTACGCTCGCTCCGATGAAGATCGTGAGAGATTTATGAAACTGCGCGACATGATTTCTTCCATGCAAAGTTCAGAAAATAAACAAAGGCTGGTAGAGAAAGCGGAGTCGGAGATTCGCAATGTTTACACCCATTTGTACAAACTGAACCGTGCTAGTGATTCCGAAACGATAACCTTCTATCGCACAGAAGCGTATGGCGTGTTAACGAAGATATTACAAAGCTTTGCCCTCTTAAATGGAAAGTATTATACGAAGGGCTTTGGCAAGAACAAAGATCAAATTTTGCAGTTACCGATACAACCAGCTCGTTTGGCAGCATATATGGAAACGATTATGCACAGCAACGTACATGCTGAAATCGTTGAAGCTTGTGATCAACTTACAGCAGATACGCTTGCCTTGATTGTGGCAGAACGAGAAAAGTACTATGGTTCACCATCCTATCCTGATAGATTGAAAGGTTTTTACGAAGAGGTTAAGGGGCTAATGGATAAGATCATTACAGCCTGTGAAATGAACGATTACGATTTAGCCTTTTTCGCTGCTAACCATGTACAGGATTTGGTTGCTGCCTTCCTATTTCACGCCGAAACCGGACAGTGGCCGAGCGACTATGTGATCGATTTGAGCTATCAGGATTTTTATAAGCAGGCGGGATTCCCAGATCTAGTGGATCTTCTACATTCGCATGATTTATCTCCATTACGGGAGGCTGCAGAACGTTTAAGCGTTAGGTTAGAGGATCATCTTCGAGCGAAGGGAGTAAGTATAAACCGTTTTGAAGATATTGAACAGTTTGAGGTATTTCTTAAGCAGCGGAATGGTGGTTTCGTTTAACCTTGATGGAGAAAAAAAGCGTCTACTTCTGCATCTATTATTGCTTGAACTTATCGAGGAGGCTTAAATAAGGCTTTAAAGACACATAAAACTTATGTGTCTTTTTCTTATGCGTAGGAAAGCTTTATCCTACACTGCAAAAATAATGAACTTTCAGTGCAGATATGTAACTTTATATATTGTTTCATAGGTGCAGGTGTGATATAGTATCATACTGTTACAAATATATGAATATATGAATATATTATAAATTAATAATGGAGGAATTGTTATGAAGAAGTCGGTTGTATCATTCTTAACAATGGTTATGGTAATGACATTGTTAAGTGTTGCTCCTGTATCTGCGCAAAGCAAGTATACGGGAGGATTGCTAGATGGAGTTCAATTAAATGTAGGTTCTGCGGTAGGAACTCTAGGTAAAACCTCTACAAAGATGACAGACAATAATGAATCCACAGAAGAGAATAAAGGAAATGGTGTAGTGTGGCATAGTTTCGCAACACCTCAAGAAATTTCTGCAGTAATCATAAATGGAAGTAGTAATCAAACGGTAGAATTCTATGATGCAAGTCAAAATCTACTATCTTCGTACACGAAGATAAACAGTCAGACTGGGGTTCAGTCATTAGAGACACCTGTTAAAGATGTATCGATGGTCGTACTAAGGGGAAGTGGACCATATGTAGTGGAATGGAATGTATTTGGCAAGCCATCAACAGCACCATCTGCGACAAGAATTGATTGGATTCAAGCAGGTGATAAAGTCGTGAGCTTGGATTGGACTCATGTTGGGGCAAAATCGTATGATGTAAAACGTAGTACATCCTCAGGAGGCCCTTACTCAACAATCATAGCATCTGATGTAACAGGCACAACATATACAGATAACACGGTTAGTAATGGTACTACATATTATTATATTGTAGTAGCGAAAAATGAAGCAGGTGGAACAAGTTCTCCAGAAAGGTTTATTAAGCCTACTGCAACGAAGTATACAGGTGGTTTACTTGATGGAATAACGTTAAGTATAGGTTCGAATGTAGGAGAGCCACAACGAAAGAGTAAAAAAATGACCGATAATGATGAGTCTTCTGAAGAGAATAAAGGGAATGGTGCAGTGTGGCACACCTTTGAGACACCTCAAGAGATTTCCGCAGTAATCATAAATGGAAGTAGTAATCAAACGGTAGAATTCTATGATGCAAGTCAAAATCTACTATCTTCGTACACGAAGATAAACAGTCAGACTGGGGTTCAGTCATTAGAGACACCTGTTAAAGATGTATCGATGGTCGTACTAAGGGGAAGTGGACCATATGTAGTGGAATGGAATGTATTTGGCAAGCCATCAACAGCACCATCTGCGACAAGAATTGATTGGATTCAAGCAGGTGATAAGGCTGTAAGTTTGGATTGGACTCATGTTGGTGCAAAATCGTATGATGTGAGACGTGGTACATCTTCTGGAGGCCCTTACTCAACACTCGTTGCCTCGGATGTAAAGGGCTTAACATTTATAGATACCACGGTTAACAATGATACAATGTACTATTATGTTGTAGTAGCAAAAAATGAAGCAGGCAGAACTGAATCTCCAGAAGCGCCAATAAAACCGACTGCGACGAAGTATACAGGTGGATTGCTAGATATGCTTCCGATAAAAGTAGGAACGAAATACGGTGAGGTCAAATCCACAAATAAGAAATTTACAGATAATAATATAGGGTCTGAAGGCAATCTTGGTGGAGGTATGGGTTGGTATAACTTTAACTCTCCAAAAGAAATCTCATCAGTGATCTTTAACGGAAGCGCTGGTATGGTTATGGAATTCTATGACAATAATGATAACTTGTTGTACACACATAAAGTAAGCTTAAATGATAAAGTTGAAACCCTACCGTCTCCAGTAAAAAATGTTCATACCGTCATGATCAGAGGAATGTGGGTTAGAGAGTGGAACGTCTTTGGTAAGAGTGAGTTGCCACCGACAGAAGCACCTATGAACCTGACTGCGACAGCAGGAGACGCACAAGTAACATTGAACTGGGACAGTGTAAAAGGTGCAACGAAGTATAACGTGAAGCGTGCAACAACAGCAGGTGGTGCTTACACGACGGTAGCGTCAGTAGATGGAACAAAGACAAGCTACATTGACAAAGGTTTGACGAATGGTACAACATATTATTATGTCGTTACTGCAGTGGGTCAAGCAGGAGAAAGTACGAACTCTAATGAAGCGATAGCTACTCCTAAGGCTGGTGTTGTAGAACCAGAACCGAAGCCAGAACCAACACCAGATCCGGATCCGAACCAAGGTAAAGATATGGGGGATCGAGCAATCCTAACTTTGACATTGGATAACGGTACGGAGAAAGAGTACGACTTGTCGATGACAGAGGTAAATGCATTTTTGACATGGTATGATGCGCGTGCAGAAGGCAAAGGCAAATTGACATTCGCATTTGACAAGCACGACAATAACCGTGGTCCATTTAAAAAGCGTAAAGAGTATATTAAGTTCGATAGCATTTATAACTTTGAAGTAAACGGTTATGAAACTGGAGCAGGTAATGAGGGTACAGAACAGCCGCAGCCGCAACCAGAACCGACACCGATTCCTGAGGAAGAGTTACACTAGGATAACGTTTTACTAATACCAAACAGATAAAGTCCATAGAGCAGTCAAATGACTGCTCTATGGACTTTTTTCTATAGCGGTCTCATGTTTTAATTTCCAAGTTCCTCTAATATCAAGTGTTTATCAATTAACTACGAGATTCTAAAAAGATGGGAAGCATAAATGAAAACTACGGCTAGAACCATTTGAAACATAGGAATACGCACTTATTTTTTTGTTCAATTGCGCTACTCGATTATGATAAACTAGCCAACTACTCTTCCTTTTTCAACTCTGGATCGATTAATTGCTCCACAGAAGTATTCGGGTCCATCCAGTTCGTGATCAATTGCTTTGTATACTCGATATCTTCTGGAATCAGTTCATAATACCAAGAGTCACGACGGACGCCTGTTCCTTTCATCATATAGTTACTGATTGGCGGTAGGGTGTCTTTCAAAAAGAATTCTTTTGCCAAGGATACAATAAAATCAGAGCTCATATTGGTCGTAAAGTTCGCACCTGCAATATCGATGAACTCCGGTATTTTTGTTATGTTCGTAAGTGTCAGCATCTCATCCATAACCGTGTTGAGGAAAATGCGCTGTCTCATCGTCCGATTCATATCAGAATCTTCACGGTATCGAACGTAATTAAGCGCGTCTTCACCATTGTAGATCGGCTTATTTGGCTCGATTCGGAGCTTCATATGAACGGGATTCTTGTTTTCGATAACCTCCGTTATTGGCAATTTAACGCCACCTAAGGCATCTACAAAATCCTTCAATCCGTTGAATCGAACCGATGCGTAATAGTTAACTTTGTTCTGCAGCAAGTTCTCGACAGTATCAACACTCATCTTGGGACCACCATAAGAATGGGCTGCGTTAATTTTCGTTTTCAGATCGTTCATTCCGATAGTATCCATTCCAATAATGTCGACATAAGAGTCCCTTGGGATAGATATTAGCAAAACTTTATTATCTTTTGGTCGGACAACGGAATAAATGATTGAATCAGAGAGGCCGCGTTCATCGCCACGTGCATCTACCCCCAGCAGCAGCACGGAAAATGGATCGGTATGTACTTCAGGTCCTGTTTTGGCAGGTTCGTTACCTATAGCTTCATATGATTTATCTAGGGTGTCTTTAATATCATCGGCTGCGATTGTATCAAATAGAAAGAGTCCAATTTGCTTTTTAAAAGCAAAGCCTACACCGCCCAGGACAAGGAGAGCGATGAGTATATATATCGATATCCGGTAATAGTTCCGTTTTTTCTTTTTTACCCTTGTCGGCAGGACGGATCGTTTTAGATCGGTTGTGATTTCGGATGTATGTGTCTGCTCTTGGGCTTGATTCTGATTTTGATCTTGATCGATTAGTTGTTCCTTTTCTTGCTTTTCTTCCTGTTCCATTTCTTCCTCCAATTCTACTCGCGATTTGATGGAATTATTTTCATGTCCATACTAATAAAATACAACGAATGATCTAGGAAAATCAAATAGTGGCGATGATTCGATGAGGCAATTGGACTACGTAATAGGAGAGATACAAAAAGGACTCGTCCCTTCTGCACCACTTGAATCGTTAGTGTAGAATCGGGTCGAGTCCTGGGAATCACGTATTACTCATCTTTATTTCTTAGCTGTATGCTTCTTCACTGCAGGTACGATCTCTGTTGCAAGCAGCTCGATATTTTTTGCAATCTTATCAAATGGTACGCCACCAAAATCAATTTCCGCCAAGAAGCGTTGGTTACCATACAGCTCATGTTGGTAAAGCATTTTCTCAATAATTTGCTGCGGGCTGCCGATCATTAATGCATCACGATGGTCTACTGCTTGAGCAAATTGCTGCTTCGGATAACCGCCGCCTTTCAAAGCTAGCATACCCGCATTGATATGAGGGTAGTACTCACGAAGCGCATCCTGAGAATCTTTTGCTGTATACAACAGACCTGTTGTTGCAACTGGCAGTGTTGCTGGGTTGAAGCCGCTTTGCTTCGCTGCATCACGATATGCGTCAACGGAATGCTTAAAGTTGATGGCTGGACCGCCAAGCGTCGTCAGCATCATCGGCACACCTGCAGTTCCAGCCTTGATTGCGCTGGCAGGCGGGCCGCCTACAGCACGCCAAATTGGCAAATGTCCATGAAGAGGCTGTGGCAGGATGGATGCATTATTCAACGGTGCTCGGAATTCCCCTTTCCATGTCACCGTATCTTCATTGTTCAGCTTCATCAGAAGGTCCATTTTTTCCTCAAACAATTCTTCATAATCACGTACGTCGAATCCAAGCAAGCTGTAAGCTCCGACACGGGAACCGCGTCCAGCTACGATTTCAGCACGACCATTCGAGATAAGGTCAAGGGTAGCAAAGTCCTCGTACACACGAACCGGATCGGATGTGCTCAATACAGTTGCCGAGCTGGCGATTTTAATGTTTTTCGTTGCTTGCGCGATAGCACCTAGAATGACGGTATGGGCCTGTGTTGTAAAATGTTCTTGATGGCTCTCTCCGACAGCAAATACGTCAAGTCCTGCTTCATCCGCTAGTTTACTTGCTTCGATTAGCTCGCGAATACGCTGTTGGTTACTAATTTTTTCACCTGTATGTGGGTTAGCCAAATGCTCACCGATGGAATAAAGTCCGATTTCAACGCCTTTTGTTTGATCAATACGATATTGTTGTTTCATGGTGAATTCTCTCCCTTTTATTAAAAAATTAATTATCTATAATCAGTCAATTGGTGTTAGTTTTGCTTCAATTTCAGCACGTCTTTCTTCTAGGAAAGGCGGCAAATCTAACGGTTTACCGAGATCCTCAACCGATGAATCCGCTGTGAATCCAGGTCCATCCGTTGCGATTTCAAATAAAATGCCGTTCGATTCACGGAAATATAAGCTTTTGAAGTAGAAACGATCGACGATTCCTGTGGATTCGAATCCGCGTTTCTTCACAGCCTCGTCCCAATAGCGCAGCTCCTCGTCGTTGTTTACGCGAATCGCTAAATGGTGAACGCTACCTTTGCCGTTCCGCTCATTAGGGCCTTCTAATCGCTTGATGACAATTTCACCGTAGGCTTTGCCAGCTACAGATTGATAAATTGCTTCATTCTCTGAGCGAGAAACCTCAGCGTATCCAAACGTGTCTTTCAACAAATTTGCCAAACGGTCCAAGTAACGCACGGTTATTTCAACGCTACCAAGCCCTAGGACGCGATGCTGTTCCTCAACAGGAGAGTCTCCCCATGCGGACCAGAATTCAGGAATTTCTTCGCCATTATGATTTAGCAATATCAATCTCAAGCCGTCTGGATCTTCGAAGTGAATCGTATCTCGGCCGGCATATGTGGTAATGCCGCTGTTCTCGACATTGAATTGATCCAAACGTGCTTTCCAATAAACCAAGCTTTCATAGGACGAAACAAGCAGCCCAATTTGGGTAATTGCATTTGTGCCGCGAACCGTTCTGCCTACAATCGGCATTTCGAAGAACGAAAGCTCTGTCCCAGCGCTACCCGTTAAGTCGCCATAGAAGAGGTGATACATCGTCGGATTATCTTGGTTGACCGTCTTTTTCACGCGGCGTAAGCCAAGTACATGTTGATAAAAATGATTATTTACAGTTGCCGTTTTCGTTAGCATCGATACATGATGATGTCCAGGAATCGTATACATAATAGTTCCTCCTCATATTAACTTGACTAGTCAAGTGATGGTGTGAAAAAACCGTTCTATTCGTTCTACTCGGGAGGGATTTCTTTTTTTTCGCTATGTTTATGAACGCGTGTCATTAATGCATATAGTGTTTTCTGTTCTTCTTCGCTTAATACATCGTCAAAGAAGGACGTTTGGAATGCAAGCTGTTCAGGCATTACATGTTCTAAAATGGCTTCAGCTTTTTCAGTTAGGCTAATCGTTTTGGTCTTCCAGTCTTGTTTGCGGACAATGTAGCCCTCTTTCTCAAGACGAGCGAGCATACGCGAAATACCGCCTTGTGTGACGATGACTTTCTCCGCTAACTCCATTTGCGTCAACGGCTGATACGTACGGATTTGCATCAATACATCAAACTGAGCCGTCGTTAAATCAAATCGTTTCAAAAATTCATTCGACATTTGGTTGCTCTGGTTCGTAAAACGCATTAGACGTAACCAAATTAGTGATCCTATCGTATTATTACGCATTTCGTTTTCATCTCCTTCGCTAACCTTGATATCACTTTACTACTCAATTGATAAAATGTCAACTCCTCCATAATGGGGCTTATCAGCTCGTACCCGTACAGGCATCTTCCCATTTGGGTTGTAAAAATAGGTGGATGGCCAGTCTAAATCGTGGTACATACCCAGTTCGTTACAGATGCGTATGCGTATACTGAACCAGATAATTGGGAGGTGTACTTTCATGAGTATATTCGACGTAAGGAAAAGACTTAAGAAAAAGAGGTTGAAGATTTTTCGTTCTAAATTAAAGTGCAAATGTATCAAAAAAATGTGCGTGTAGTATGCCCACGGCCAAAAATTAAAGTTAATGTAGTAGCTCCTGCAGTTCCAGGCCCGCCTGGAGCAACGGGGCCACAGGGCCCAGCAGGCCCACAAGGCGTTCAAGGTGTTCAAGGACCCCCTGGAGCAACGGGAGCACAAGGTATTCAAGGGCCTTCTGGAGCAACGGGAGCACAAGGTGTTCAAGGGCCACCAGGAGCAACAGGCGCACAAGGCATCCAAGGTCCACCAGGAGCAACTGGTGTACCCGGGCCTCCTGGTGGTATCGCGACCTTCGCTTTCCTTTGCAGTTCGTTGGAACAGACCATCGCGGCAGCCCCTGCCCCTGGCGCTCAAGGAGGAGCCGTTCAATTTGAACTTGCCAATGCAATTACTACTGGTGTCACCTTTACACCTCCATCAGATATCACAATTGTGCAAGGAGGAATATATCTAATAACATGGGAAGTATTCCCTAACCCAGGAAACTCGGCATTCGCACTATTCGCTGATCCAGATGGAGGCGGGCCAGCGCCTGCCGTTAGAGTTGGTTGCAGTAACTATGGTTCATCAGCTGGCAATCAACCATATACAGGTCAGGTTGTAACTCCATTATCAGCGGGCACGGTTCTGACGCTGAATCGGATTGACACTACGGGTACGGTGACACTTCTTAACAATATTGGTGGAGGCGCCGTGGCAACTCCGGTAACGAGCGCGTCCATCACGATCTTAAAGTTAGTATAGTTAGTCATAGTGAAAGGCCATCCCTTTAGGGGGATGGCCTTTTCATATGACTATCGGAAATAATGAAGGATACCGTTGTTCCTTCACCAAGTTTGCTGACAATAGATAGACCCTGACCATACATTTGAATCAACCGACGATTCGTATTAGAGACGCCAATTCCAGCTTTTCCTTTCATTGTTGGGTTCAATAGTGCTACAACTTTCTCCTGTTCTATGCCTTTGCCATTATCCTTTATTTCAATAAGGGTGTAGCCGCTTTGACGTGCAATTCGAATATGAATCGTTCCGCCTCTCACTTGGCTAAGGACGCCGTGCTTAACGGCATTTTCAACGATCGGCTGGATCGAGAGCGGAGGGAGCCGTAAATGGATGTTCGGCTCAACTTCCCACACGATGGACAGTCTATCTTCAAATCGCGCTTTTTCAATATATAGGTAGGCTTCCACAAGCTCTAATTCATGAGTAAGGTCAACCAGCTTGCCTGTATTTAAAAAATCAAAGCTAATGCGTAAATACGATGCGAATGCTTCGCCAACATCGCGCATTTTCTCCGTGTCGATATCACTGAGTGCCATAATGGAGTTCAGTGTATTGAACAGAAAATGAGGATGTATTTGCGCCTGAAGATAGGCGGCTTCCATCCGTAACCGATCATGGATGGACTGTTTCAGCATCGTTAATGCTCGAATCCGGTATTTCAGTTCCAGAGCGTCAACAGGCTTAGTTACATAGTCATTGGCACCAGACAAGAACCCCGTGTAAATGTCGGCAGGCTGGCTGCGTGCAGTCAACAATAGAACGGGAAGCTCTGAGACTGAATATTGCTCCCTTACTCTTTGCGTTAATTCATAGCCAGACATGTTCGGCATCATCACATCAGCTATCAACAAATCCCATTGCTGTGTGCCCAGCTGTTCCATTACCTCTTGTGCGGAGTGCGCAGTTGTGATGTGATAAGGTTCTGTGGAAAGGATGCCGACAAGTACACTTAAATTCACTGGATCATCATCTACGGCAAGAATATTGAGCTTTCCATCATTCAATAGCGGTGGTACAAGTGTATTTGCAGCCATTTCCGCGATTGCAGCGTTTGGCAGCATAAACCCGGTTGTCTCTGCTTCTACTACGTTTGGTTCCATTGCTTCCATGTTTCGAAGGTTATCCTGTGAAAATGGCTGACTCGAAACGCTTTCCGATATCGGTAAACCAAAGCTGAATACAGACCCTTTGCCAAGCTCAGAACGAACAGTCAATGCACTGCCATGCAATTCAACCAGCTGCTTGCAAATGTTTAATCCGAGTCCGATTCCTCTCCCGTCATTTATGCCATCAGCACCTTGTTCATAACGTTGAAACACCTTTGCTTGTGTATGATTGTTCATGCCGATGCCGGTATCGGAAACATGGATCATGATATGCCCATCTTGAACCTCAGCAGAGACAGAGACAGTGCCTTCACTTGTAAATTTGAGCGCATTATGAAGGAGATTGTACAAAATTTGCACCAGCCTTTTCTCATCAGCGATTACGAGTGGAATTGAATTCTCAATATCCATCTTCAATTGAACAGGCTTACCTTCGGTCATGTAGGATAACATACCGATAACACCAGGAATGATAGACTGAATGTGTAATGATTCCCTATGAAGTGTAATACGATGTTCCTGAAGTTGGGCGACATCGAGAAGATCATTAAGCGTATAGGACATACGTCGGCTAATCGTAATGAGCAGCTCCATATCTTTCACGCTGCGCTCATTCATCTTGGCTTTTTCTTTGGTTACGACGGTCTGAGCGATATTCATAATGCCGTGCAAGGGCGTTCTCAGCTCATGCGATGTATTGGTCAGAAACTCATCCTTACGTTTGTCTGCTTCTTTTAGCTGCTCAGTTAGCTTTTTATTTTCCTCGGTATGACGAAAATATTGTTTAAACCAGTAAGCGGAGAAGCTGGTGAGTGCTGCAATCATATCGATTGGATAATAAACGACCGTAACGTTGACATTTGAATTAATCATCGACCATATGGCTCCTGACAGCATGCTTGCTGCAGAGAACAATAAAAAGATCGTGTCGTCATCTTTCTTTTGAAAAACTTTGACTATAAGTAAATAAATAAAACTAGCTAGCGGTAACAAATAGAAGGCATAATAAATACCCCATTCTACTGAACTATGGACGAGTGGAGCGTTGGCCATCAATATAAATCCAGAGTATGCAATAAGAGCCGCTGTATATATGCGCAGCCATATGATCTTTCGTGAAATCAAAAAGAATGAATTGAACAGAGCTAAAATAAAGAAGGAAAGCCATAAGTAAGCAATCAGCTTAATCTTCAGCGCCCATGTATAATTCATAATTGGTACCCATAACATAAGCAGGTTATCTCTATCCACAACAATCGTTATCCCTACCATTAACGTTAACAAACCGAAGTTCAGCAGCAATCGCTCTTTACGGTTAAATAAATAGATAATGCCCGCATATAAACTATGTAGCAGTACGATGATAAAGGCCACGAGTTGGAATCCGATCGAATACCAACGGACGTGGTCAATGGCTGCCAGAGAGCCAAATCGAATGGAGCGTACGATCCCGCCTTTATATGGATTATCATAATTGGCTACGCGAATGAGCAGTTCGATTTCATCCGCACCTTTAACCGCATAAGTGGCTGTATAGGAAGTGCTTTCAGGTATATATTCATTGGCCTGAGCGGATGGTTGTCCCACTTGCGCGGCGACTACACCATTTATCTCCGCAGTAGATGACGCTTGTATGCCCTGCATCCAAAAAGAAATGGGCTCCTTCAACGGATCGATTAAAATCCGCATCCGATAAGTACCGTACCCTAACGAAGACGCTGACTCGTTAGCAAGTAGGCTGCTCCAATCTCCCGGTACTTGAATAGAATGGGGCTTTGTTTTCACCCTCGATATATCCTGATAAGAAATAAAGGTTTCAGGGTAGAACTGCCACTCTCCATCCAAAGGGATCGTGTCATATTTCTCTAAATCCAAGCCACGCATATCCAGTATTCCATTAACAGGACGAGGGTGATCGGTATCAGGGAAAAAAAGTTCAGACCAAACCCAACGTAGACCGAGCATAATGCCCAAAAAGATAAAAATGATGACGATATTTTTATAGGTGGTTTTATTTTCTATCCGTTTTTTTATCATACAAAGAACTTCGCTATAATTCCGTGTTATTCCTTTAGGAGTGCTCATTTTCAGAATCTGTCTGCGTAGCCAAGGGATGATTAGGTTGTACTCGGGCAAGTTATTGAAAGGCATGTTGAAGTTGAAGGAGTGGACTACAATGGCAAGAAGACGGAACCGAAAGTATGCAGTGCCAGGAGTGGGACAAGCGTTACAAACCTTCAAAGCGGAAGTGATGCGGAATGAAGGTTATGCGGTTGATCCGAATCGACCGGATGATGTGAAGTTTGAAGTGGCAAAAGAGTTGGGTATTCCGTTGCAGCAAGGTGCGAATGGTGAATTAACGACTGAGTCGGCCGGACAAATTGGTGGGAAGATTGGCGGCTCGATGGTGCGTGAATTGATTCGTCTCGCAGAGCAGCAACTGGCGAAGCAGCGGCAGACGTAGCAATCGCAATAATTGCTGTTACTTCATGGTTAGTCTTTTGTATCAAAAGGGTTACGTTCCGCCTCTAAGTTCGAATGTAACCCTTATATCAGCTGGAGTAGTTATGCCATTATCATGCCTCTATGGTTGAGGTATGCTCTACAATCGCATGAATGACCTCTTCCCAATCGCCGGCATGTAGCTCATGGCCGGTGCCTTTCAATGTCAGTAATGCAGCATTTGGGATTTCATTAACAAGCATTAACGCATAATCATAATGGTTCACTTGATCCTCGTCACCGTGGATAACCAGAGTAGGGATATGGATATCACTTAAGCTTCCTTCATAGGAATTGCTAGCGAGCAAAGCATGGTTAAACATGCTGAGCAAATGGTTGGCGCGTTTAATTTCTTGAGTAACTTGCTTGTAAGCACGCTCCTTCTCAAAGACATGCTTGGAACCGCAGAGCAACGCAGATCCCCCAACTAAGTAATCTGCAACAGCTTGTTCATCAGACCAGTCTAAGGTTGCACTATTAGCATGATAGGCAATAATGTTCTCGTCTATTGGAGGGTATTCTTTGCTAGTATCATTAGATTCAAAAATAGTGCAAGATGCGATCGGGGTTATCGTCAATGCTCTTTGAGGATGTCTTACTGCAATGATCTGTGCTATTAATCCCCCCATAGATAGTCCAACGATATGCGATTGCTTGATACCATAAGCATCGAGTACGCCAATCGCATCATCGGCTAAATCGGTCAAACTATAATTGGAGGTGCCAGGCTCATAGGTAGTGGATCGCCCCACGTCTCGATTATCGTATCGAATAACAAATCGGCCTGAATCCGCTAGGCCTTGGCAGAATTGTTCGTCCCAATACACCATCGAACACATCGAACCCATAATGAGCAATACGGCAGGATTAGTCGGATCGCCGAACCCTTCCGTACATATGGTTATTCCATTCACTTGCTGCAACTGTTCACTCATAGTTAGCACCTCATTTCACGAGAATGGGATTACATAATTTTAAAAGACATGCTTACCTATTAATTTGATAGTACGATCAATACAAGTGCTTGTAAACTAGGTTCATGAAGACACGAGGGCTGAATGGCTCAAGTGTCTTTTTTGTATGCGAAAAAGCCTATAAAGCTAGGAATGTAATGCGTTTAAGGGGAGAATTGTCAGCTTTGAGAAAGCAAGAAGTGGAAAAATAGGATTGACAGAAGGGGGTTCTTCGTTTAATTTGTTGTACAAGGGAAACATTTTTAAATCAATGCATATTATTTAACTAGAACAAACTATTTTGTTGTTAACCACATTCATATAGAACGTTGCAAAACAGGTTATGACGGTACTCGATTTATGGTGTAGAGCGGATGTTAGCGAGAAATTTTCGAGAGGAGAAACAGGTATGGAAAAGGCTATCACAGTAAAAGAACTTCATGTCTCTTACCACGGTAATGAAGCTGTACGAGATGTATCGTTCTCCATCGAGCAGGGCAGTATGGTGGGGATCATTGGTCCGAACGGTGCGGGGAAATCCACGTTAGTCAAAGCTTTACTTGGGCTGCTTCCGAAAGACAAGGGATCGGTTCGATTTTTTGGCAAAGATCCAGAGGAAATAAGAAAGAAGATTGCTTATGTTCCACAGCGCAGCAATATAGACTGGACATTTCCGATTACGGTGATGGATACCGTTCTAATCGGAACTTACCCTAGCCTTGGACTGTTCAAGTTTCCTCGGAAGAAGGAGAAAGCATTAGCACTGGAATGCTTGAGGAAGGTTGGACTTGAGGACTATCGGGACCGTCAAATTGGGGAGTTATCAGGTGGGCAGCAACAACGTGTATTTCTAGCGCGCGCGTTAGTTCAACAGCCAGAATTGTTGCTGCTAGACGAGCCTTTTGTCGGGATTGATGTAGCCAGCGAAGAAACGATTGTAAATATCCTGAAGGAATTACAGCAGCAAGGGAAGACCATCGTTGTTGTTCATCATGATTTGAGCAAGGCGAAAGATTACTTTGATCAGCTGCTCTTGCTGAACAAGGAGCTAGTGAAGTACGGCGATGTCGAGTCGGTTCTTAATCAAGAGGTCATGTCCAGAGCGTACGCGCATCAACTCAGATTCTTGCAGGAAGCGGAGGTGGCATTATGATTGATTTTCTACAAGCGATTCAACAATATGAGTTTTTGCAAAAGGCATTGTTTACATCTGTTGTCGTGGGCATTATTTGCGGCGTAATCGGTAGCTTTATTATTTTGCGGGGAATGTCCCTCATGGGAGATGCCATTTCTCACGCGGTACTGCCTGGGGTCGCACTCTCTTATGCGTTCGGGATCCACTTCTTTATCGGTGCGGTTGCTACGGGTGTTCTTACAGCGGTGGGCATTGGATTTGTTAGTCAAAATAGTCGAATCAAGAATGATACGGCAATCGGCATTTTGTTCACGTCTGCTTTTGCACTTGGTATCATTCTCGTCACGATGCTAAAGAGCAGCACGGATTTGTATCACATTTTATTCGGTAATGTGCTAGCGGTACGTCCTTCTGACATGTGGTTAACAGTGGGCATTGGAGTCGTTGTGCTCATTACGGTATATGCCTTTTTCAAAGAGCTGTTGCTCACGTCATTCGATCCAACGATCGCGGCGGCATATGGATTGCCGAATAAGCTCATTCATTATTTGCTTATGACACTGTTGACGCTGGTTACAGTAGCTTCTTTGCAAACGGTAGGCATTATTCTCGTTGTGGCGATGCTCATTACACCTGCGGCAACGGCTTATCTGCTCACGGATCGGCTATGGATGATGCTGTGCTTGGCTGGATTCTTCGGAATGATGTCTTCCATTGTAGGTCTTTACTTTAGCTTTACTTACAATTTGGCGTCTGGTGCTACGATTGTTATGGTCGCAACGGCTTTCTTTATACTAGCTTTTCTGTTCTCTCGCAAACACGGAATTGTGTGGAAATCAGTACGGGCGCGTCAAAAGCGGGCTCAACTTTCATAGTAGAGGAGTTTAGTTATGAAAAAGTGGAATTTAGTACTTGTCCTTCTTCTTACCATGGTAATGCTGGCAGCCTGTGGTAATACAAACGATAAGACATCTGGGGAAAAACCGGATAACGGTAAGCTGCAAGTCATCACGACGTACTCCATCTTGTATGACATCGTTCAACAAGTCGGGGGTGAACGTGTAGAGATACATAGTCTTGCGCCTATCGGTTCGAATCCGCATGAATATGATCCGTTGCCTGCCGATGTTCAAAAAACAACGGATGCTGATGCCGTGTTCTATAACGGGCTTAATCTAGAAGCGGGTAACTCTTGGTTCGAGAATTTACTGCAAACGGCTGGGAAGTCAGGTGAAAATGCTCCTGTGTTCCGCCTTAGTGAAGGGGTAGCGGCTAAGCATTTGACGACCAAAGGCAAAGAAAGCGAAGAAGATCCGCATGCATGGCTCGATGTCCGTAATGGCATCAAGTATGCGGAGAACGCTCGCGATGCTTTGATCAAGGTTGATCCTGCTCACAAGGCAGCGTATGAGAAGAACGCTAAAGATTATATTGACAAGCTTAACATGCTTCATGAGGATGCGGTAAAGCAGTACAATCAAATTCCAAAAGAAAAACGTGTACTTGTTACAAGTGAAGGCGCGTTTAAATACTTTAGTGAAGCTTACGATTTCCATGCAGGCTACATCTGGGAAATTAACTCGGAAAATCAAGGGACACCGGATCAAGTAAGTGCAATCGTTGACTTGATTAGAGAGCAAAAGATTCCGGCATTGTTCGTGGAGACGAGCATCGATCCGCGCAGTATGGAAATGGTGTCGCGTGAAACGGATGTGCCAATCGTCGGCAAAGTATTTACGGATTCACTTGGCAAGCCAGGTGAAGATGGTGACACGTACATCAAGATGATGGAGTGGAATATTAAGACGATTTATGAGGGTTTAACGAAGAAATAAGCGATATAAGCAGAGTGTAGGGAAAGTGAGATATAGCTGAGTAATATCGAATACAGGGAATGAACGGAGTATGAAGAAGTGTACTTTGTTCATTCCTTTTTTATTTTCATACATGTGGGTAAGCTAGTTGTCTTGACGACAATTCATACATAGAGCGGTATGCTGAATGATGGATATGGTAAGATGATCGTAGTAGAGTTGACAAACGAATCAAGATGTAACTATAATGGTTACAACGAAAGGGTGTTACGCAATGCAAATTAGCAGCAGGTTCTCAGTCGGGGTACACATCCTGTCCTTGCTGGCTATTAATCCTAATGAGCACCATACGTCGGAGTGGATCGCTGGCAGCGTCGGAACGAATCCGGTTATTATTCGCAGAATACTCGGCTATTTGAAGAAAGCTGGACTTGTGAACGTTCGTGCTGGCAGCGGCGGAGCTACACTGGCGCGAGAGCTAAATGAGATTACACTGCTGGATGTATATCGAGCGGTCGATGTCGTTGAAGAGGGAAAGCTATTTCATGTACACGATCAACCGAATCCATCCTGCCCCGTTGGCGCTAACATTCAGACGGTGCTGCAGCTTATGCTGCTAAAGGCACAGGATGCAATGGAAGGTGTCTTGGCAGCTGTAACGATGAAAGAACTCGTCGAAGTGCTGGCAAATGAAATCAAGACAAAGAGCGCAGTGGAGTAATGGCGCTTTTTTTACAAACATGTTGTAACTATTATAGTTACAACAAAACGAATGAAACACGAACATCCCTTTCGTATGGATCTGATTTTTATAGGTTATGGATTTTAATTATTCTACTCAGGAGGTAAGAGAAATGAAAATAGCAATTATCGGAGCAAGCGGCAAAGCAGGTGCATTTATTGCAAAAGAGGCTGTATCTAGAGGACATCAGGTGACGGCTATCGTCCGCAATGCGAGCAAAGTAGTAGATACACAATTGGCTGTGCTGGAGCGAGATATATTTGAATTAACCGCACAAGATCTTAGCCAGTTTGACGTAGTCGTGAATGCATTTGGGGCTGTTCCAGGAGAAGAGCATCTTCATGTAGAAGCAGGACAAGTGCTAATCGCAGCAATGAAAGGGGCGCCAAATACTCGTTTAATCGTGGTCGGTGGAGCGGGCAGTCTTTACGTAGATGAAGCAAAGACGTTGCGTGTCGTTGATACGCCCAATTTCCCGGAAGAGTATAAGGCAACAGCGTTTAACCAAGCGAAGAACTTAGAAGACTTGAAGAATGCTTCCGGTATTCGTTGGACATTTGTAAGCCCATCGGCGTTCTTTAATCCAGACGGCAAGCGTACAGGCGCTTACCAAGCAGGTAAGGACAACTTGCTTGTAAATGCAAAAGGCGATAGCTACGTCAGCTACGCGGACTATGCGATTGCGATCGTAGATGAAAGCGAGCAGCCGCAGCATGAAAATGCACGCTTCACGGTTGTATCGGAAGCAGAATAAACAATTAGGCAAGGCCGGTCAAGGCAGCGTGGTGCTTCTTGATCGGCCTTTTGTATGCCGCTATTACGCACGAGCTAGCATAGGAATCATTAGTTTGTTACTAGCAAATGGGTTTTCTTTGCTGCTTAACACAAAGAGGGTTGTATCTTCTTCATGTAAAGGTTCAATCGTACATTGCTCCGTTTGCTTTGGCGTAAATCTAAGGACAGCTAGCTTCGTATGTTCCTCAGCAACTGCGCTTACTATATTTTCTATGTTCTCATTTCCCTTAGAGAAAATATCGTAGCAAATCAACTGCTCGTCCTCTTGTCCCGCGATGACAATGGCATCGTACGAATCTACATAATAGATATTGTTGTTCAGCAGCTCCGTACAATAAAACATAAGAAGTTCTGTGTTGTTTTCGATCGGCAGTGCGGAAAACGGATTGCCGTATTTATAACAATCAAGCAGCAAATCAACATCCTGCGCAGAATCCATATCCAGCTTTCTTACAGTGGTACTGGAAGGCTGAATGTTCATCATCTTGTATTCGTATTCATCAGCTCTTTCAAATCCGAACTTCGGATAAAAATCAACAACACTGTCGTTAGCCAGTAAGAAAATGGCGTCGCATTTGTCTGTCCACTCATCTAACACTTCGTTCATTATCCAACCGTTTAAGCCTTTCTGACGATAGGCAGCCGCAGTCATAACGGTTCCGATCCCGATATATCGTCGTTTCTGCCCTTGCCATGTTGTATCAATCACGTTAACAGATACGTTGGAGACAACCGTATTTCCAGACAACAGTGCATATGTAATGTATCGATCTCCCCAATATCCCTTCTGGTACCACGGTTCAAAATTGAGGTCGAATGTTTCTTTAGCAAGTTGAAAGAAGCTCAATCTCATTTGCTCATTGTCTTTGACGTTCGTAACATAATCATATGCAGTACCGTTAATCGTAACTTTCATAAGACACACCTCACTTATTTATGTGCTAGCCATTTACAATCCGTAAGCTCCATTTCTGTAAAGACGGCAGTAAAGGATGAGTTCTCAGGGCTGCATGCATATACGGCTCTGTTATCATTTCAATTCTATCTTCTTCGATTGTAAATCGATTGGGTTTATGCAGCCAGTAGAGTTGCTCTATATCGAATTTCATCGTTTCACCCCCGTCTCTTATACATAAATAGTACCAATTTACAAACTATATTGAAATCATGTCCTTTATTTTGTTACTCGCGTAAAATTTATTATAAATTTCTCGTTTGAATGTCACATTGTGGTAGGGATCGTTCGTTGTACAGGGTGAAAGGGGATGAGCACGTGGATGATGCTGAGTTACGGCAGGCTATAGCAGATGTGCGGAGTGGTGATATCGAAAACTTCGAGCTCATTATGAAGCACTATCAAAAGTCGATTTTCCACTATTGTTATCATATGCTAGGTAATTACTCGGAAGCGGAAGACATTGCACAAGAGGTATTTTTGAAGGCGTTCCGTAAGTTGGAGAAATACAACGAGGAAATCCCATTCGGTGCATGGATCTACAAGATTGCTTACCATCAATGCATTGATGCGATTCGCAAACGGAAGCTAGTGAAGTATTTGCCCTTCTTCTATCGTGATGAGAAGGAAAACAAACCTGTGGATCAACAGATTGAAGCCCACTATTTTGATGAGTTCGTACATAAGGCCATGATGAAATTGTCTGTGGAAGAGCGGAACTTATTAATTTTGCGCTGTGTCGAGGATAAGAACTATCAGGAGATAAGCTTTATTTTGAATCAGAATAGTACAAGTCTTCGAAAAAAATATGAGCGTACGGCTGAAAAATTTCGAAAGTACTATGCGCAAGTGAAGGGAGTGGGAGCGGTTGACGCGGAACAACAATCAAGACTTGAAAAGACTTTTTCATAACCCACAGCTACCTGATATCGACTTGACTGAAAAAGTAATGAAGCGAATTTATGCAGAGCAGCAGCCCAAACGACGGTTTATGGTGAAGTACAGAATAAGCTTTGTCATTGTAGCAGCATTATTGCTGACGGCATCAACGGCTGTCGCGATGGTTCAATATAATTTTATTAAAAATAAGCAGGGTGAAGTCGTCTATCAGACTAAGCCATTGAGTGAATCTGATTTTCAAATTCCTAGTAAAGAAGAGAGTATGCGCACAGGGACGAGTGAGAGGCTAAAGCAGGAGCTACTGCCGAAAGGTTCAGCTGCCTACTTCTATGTCGTTCCTCATAATCCGAATAAGGAGTTGGATTTGAAGTTCACGCCGTTTACTTATACCGATATAGCGGATCTTCGAGCTGGTATGAAGGACAAATCCATTCCGATTGTAGATAGTTTGAATGAAACGTTAAAATTTCGAATTGCGGAAGTGTTCTATGCGCCAGAAGTATTGTCGAATCCTCCTACTCCGGAAGAAAAGGCTGAGATAGCGGAGAGGCTGCTTAAGCAAGCGGAGCTAGCAAAGAAAGACTATGCCATGATGCCATTAAAGTTCTCTGATCAGTTACTTCATATGCGCACAACATTCTCACATAGAGACAAAGTCATAGAGGTTACGATCAGGGAACACAATAAAGATGATGATGTAATCCCTGCAACTTATTGGGATGAAGATATCAAAATGAAACAGGAAGTGTTGACGGTAAACGGAGTAGAACTTCTTTACATCAAGTTTGAACAGAGCGGTTCATCACTTATATGGGTTGATGATACTTCTGATTCTGAACATCAATATGTGTATGAGATTAGTGCGGTTTCAGGCAAGACAACGAAAGAAGAGTTAGTGGAAATGGCGCAATTGTATATGAAATAGTTGATAGCTGTGTGAGCTGACACCGAAACGCAATCTCGCGTTTTGGTGTTATTTTATAATGCACGTGAGACCCTATTATACTTACTATCATTTCACTTGGGGCATTCGTATACTTATGGGAGAGAAACAATCCTATGGATAAAGGAAGTAAGCGGATGGATATACGACAACTAAAGTACTTTATCGCAGTGGCAGAAGAACTTCATTTCAACCGTGCCGCCGTAAAATTGAATATGACACAGCCACCTCTTAGTCAACAAATTCAAGCTTTGGAAGCAGAGCTTGGCGTAAAGCTGTTGGAACGGAACAAGAGGCAAGTTCGTCTTACACCTGCGGGAGCTGTGTTTTTAGAAGAGGCTAAAATGATATTATCGCAATTGGAGTGGTCGGTTAAAGCGACACAACAGGCTAGCAGAGGAATAATGGGACATCTAATTATTGCGTTTGTAGACTCAGCTGCTGGAGATTCAATGGTTGATATTCTGAAAGCTTTTCGGGAGCGTTTTCCACAAATACAGCTTACTTTACGAGAAATGACTTCTGCCCATCAAGAGCAGGCCTTGCTCGACGGAACGATTCATGTAGGCTTTCTCCGTTCCATCGAGCCAGCCAGAAATATTGAATATCGTACGTTTACAAGTGAAACCCTTGTTGCTGTATTACCCGAACAGCATCCGTTAGCCAGACGGCGTGACCTATCCGTTAAGTCGTTGGAAGGTGAGCCATTTATCTTATCTCCACGTCATCTGGGGGTTCCGCTGCATAATCTCATTATTCGTTTTTGCGCACAACATGAGGTGTACCCTAATGTTGTACAAGAAGCTATACAAATGTATACCATTGTAAACTTGGTAGCAGCCAACCTGGGTGTTTCCATCGTTCCTTCTTCTGTTTCCGTATTCCAGCGTAGTGGTGTTGTATTCCGTCCGTTTGTAGAAACTACGCCGCCAGTTCCGCTTTATGCAGCTTGGAGAACGGACACGGATAAGATTGTATTATCGGCCTTTCTTGAGACCATGGAAGCTATATGTTCTCGGGCAATCGATCGTAATGTCGATAGTAGTACTGAACGTAATTCTCTGTAATTAACTCGTTTATCAACCCGTTTTAGTGGGATCGCGTTCAACTAGACCATCTAATATATCATCGATTTGTATCAACATGTCGGGGTCAAGACGAACCCCTGCGGCCTTGACGTTTTCCTCGACTTGTTCAGGCTTGGACGCTCCAATAATAGCGGATGATACGTGTGGGTTTTGAAGTACCCATGCTATCGCTAGTTGCGGTAGCGTCAATCCAGCCTCCTGTGCAAGGGAGGAGAGCCTCGACACAGCATGTAATACCTCAGTTCGCATCCATTGGCCGACCAATCGATCGAAAAATGGAGCTCCCGCCGAAGTGGATGCACGCGATCCTTGTGGTACCGGTTGGTCCGGTGCATATTTACCGGATAGAATTCCTTGTGCAAGCGGTGACCAGACTACTTGCCCGATTCCCTCTCGTTCGCAGACGGGAACGACCTCTGCATCAATAACACGCCATAACATCGAATATTGTGGTTGACTGGCTATGAGGGGAACTTTCAACTCACGTGCCAATGCAGCTCCCTGTGATATTTGTTCTGCCGTCCACTCGCTTACTCCGACATATAAAATTTTGCCTTGTCGCACGAGATCGGAGAACGCCAAAAACGTTTCTTCAAGGGGCACTGTCGGATCAAAGCGATGAGCATAATAGACATCGATATAATCGGTCTGCAATCTATTTAGTGAAGCATGGCAGGCTTCGATAATATGCTTGCGGGAGAGTCCTCTATCGTTGTGACCAGTCCCTGTTGGATGATATACCTTCGTACACAGCTCGATACTTTCTCGACGAACTCCTTGTAGCGCTTGGCTTAGCACCACTTCTGCTTTCGTATCCGAATACACGTCTGCGGTATCAAATGTAGTAATGCCTGCATCTAGCGCAGCACGTACACAAGCATGAGCCGTATCATTGTCCACTTGAGCACCATGGGTAATCCAATTTCCGAAAGCAATCTCGCTTACGGATAATCCGCTGTTACCTACTCTTCGATGATTCATTTTTATCTACTCCCTCCGCTTCTTACTGTTAGTTTGAGAAACAATATGATTATAACGAGCCATCACTAATAGGTGAAATATTGGATTATATATGTTGTAATACGAAAAAAATATTAATCGTTCACTTTTATTGTTATAAGGGCAATATACAGTGCAGAAGTTACGGTTACGCAAGAAAGATTGCAGGTAAGTACACATTACAGGTCCAATTAGCTTCGTTTGCAGCTAATATGGGTCCTTTTTGTGTATCACAATAACAATAATGCAAGATGGATACGACTTTTATACTACTTTAATAGGCGATTTATTTTAAATATTGTACATTAAATAATTATTTATGATGATTATATATTGATTAATGGTAAGATATATTATACATTATACGTACAATATACAGAAAAGAGTGATCTGCGATGCGTGTAGCGGTTAGCGGTACGGGCCGAATTGGACGATTGTTTCTCAGGAAAGCACTTTTGATGTCTTCACAGTCTTTAGAAGTAGCAGTTATCAACTCGACGACTCCACCAGCAACTCTTTCGCATTTACTGCAGTATGATTCGGTCCATGGCAAATGGGCAGCAGAAGTTCACGCTGACGAACTAGGTTTGATCGTAAATGGGCGTTATATTCCCGTTATCTCGGAGCGTAATCCTGAGAAGCTTCCTTGGGCGTCTTACCATATTGATCTCGTCGTTGATGCGACAGGAAAGTTTAACGACCGTGCCGGTGCAGAGAAACATATGGCCGCCGGTGCAAAGCGAGTACTTGTTACTGCTCCGGGCAAAGGCGCAGACGCTACGATTGTAATGGGCGTCAACGAGGAGAGCTACGATCCAGACCAGCATGTATTTGTTTCAACCGCTTCCTGTACGACCAATTGTCTTGCACCTGTTCTTTCTGTATTAGATACGGAGTATGGCGTCAAACAAGGCTGGATGACGACGGTTCATGCTTATACGAGCGACCAGAATCATCTGGATAATCCCCATAAAGATTTAAGACGTGCTAGAAGCTGCACCAGTTCTATTATTCCTACTTCTACTGGCGTAGGTAAGGCTCTCAAAGAAGTATTGCCACACCTCGCTCACGCGATTGATGGCGTGTCGTTACGTGTTCCTACACCGAATGTCTCGTTGATTGACCTGACGGTTCAACTTGGTCGAGAAGCGACAACTGACGAGGTACGGGACAGCTTCCGCATAAAATCGCGAGGGAAGATGGGGAGCGTGCTTGGCTATACGGAGCTTCCTTTGGTGTCATCCGATTACATTGGCGACGATAAGTCCGCTATTGTTGATGGCTTGAGCATAATGAGCAGGGGCGATCAAGTGAAGCTAATGGCGTGGTATGACAATGAATGGGCCTACGCCTCACGTGTGTACGACTTTATTTGCTTTGCGCATGCTGTTGAGAAGGAAGCTATTCCTGTAGGCTGATAGCAAGCATGCAGGAGATACACCAATGTACCATGGATGGTATCAGGCTCTCATGTAGATATATAAATGGATGTATTTAACAAGGAAGCGTTGAAGTATGACACGATTTATGAAATTATGTAGATTATATAGATACTAGCTGTGAAAAATAGAGAGTGGAGGAGGAGCTTATATCGAACTAACAGCGAGACAAAATGAGTTGTTGACCCTAATCCAGCGCAATGCGCCGATTACAGGGGAAATGTTGGCTGAAATGCTAGGTGTATCGCGACCGACTTTGCGGTCAGACTTAGCGATATTGGCGATGCTGGGTTTGGTTGAAGCGAAGCCTAAAGTCGGCTACTTCCCTGGTAAGAAGCTTCAGCGAGAAATGCCGCAATTCGCGAAAGTGCTCGATTTGCGGGTAAAAGATGTGATGAGCTTGCCGCAAGTTGTGCGCAACTCAGCTACCGTCTCAGATGCTGCGGTCATGATCTTTATGCAGGATGTTGGTAGTCTTGCCGTGCTTGACGAGGAGGATTTGCTTACAGGCGTTGTGTCGCGGAAAGATCTGTTGAAGGTACTTCTTGCAGGTGGAACGACGGCAGCCCAACTGCCTATCGTGACAGCGATGACGCGACAAGCCAGCATCATTACGTTAGATCCAGAGGCTAGCTTGTTGGAAGCATCGCGGACGTTGAACCGTCACCATATTGACGGAGTTCCTGTTGTGAAGGCTGTTAAAGACAGCAAGGGTGATCTTCGTTCGGAAGTGGTAGGCAGATTAACGAGGAAGCATTTGACGATGATCTTTGCGGATCTGCTGGAGTCAATGGCGGGGACGGAATGATATGACGACTATGGGGGTTCGCATATGACAATGCAACGAAAGCAAGTCGTCTACATCTGCTCAGATGCAACGGGGGAAACGGCTGAAGCGGTGACGAAGGCGACAGCAAGGCAGTTTGGTGATGGAAAAGTTAACATTGTTCGATACGGTCAAATTAAGCACGAAGACGATATACGGCGTATTGCCGATGAAGCGGCTGAAGCCGGTGGATTTATTGCATACACGTTGGTACAGCCTGAATTAAGAGAAACGATGAAGATGGAAGGGGTTCGTGCAGGTGTGCGAACCGTCGATATCCTTGGGCCTATGATGCAGGCCTTCGTCGATACGTTTCATGATTCGCCTCATCGACAACCTGGACTTATGTATCAAATCGATGATGAATATTATCGTCGAATCGAAGCGATTGAATTTGCTATCCGCTGTGACGATGGCAAGTATGTCAAAGGCTATGAGGAAGCAGATGTCGTACTGCTTGGTGTTTCTCGTACGTCCAAGACACCACTGAGTATGGTTCTTGCCCATAAAGGGCTGCGTGTTGCCAATTTTCCTATCGCACCTGAGGCAAAGCCTCCGGAGGAATTGTTCCGTATTCCATCCGATCGGATCGTTGGTCTAATGATGGACGCGAGCATATTGCAGCGAGTACGCAGTGAGCATCTGAAGTGGTTAGGCTTGCCTGAAGGTGCGCAATATGCGCAGTTGAACCGAATCCAAGAAGAACTAGATTATGCTCAGCAGTTAATGAACAAGCTGGAATGTCGGGTCATTGATGTAACAGGCAAAGCGATTGAAGAAACCGCAGGCATGATTATGAATCGTGACTAAAATGGGGGCATCGATATGGAGCGCGAATTATCTTTGGAGATTGTGCGAGTAACGGAGTTGGCAGCATTGGCTTCCGCTCCATGGACAGGTCGAGGCAACAAGAACGCTGCGGATGATGCAGCGACGCAAGCGATGCGAGCCATGTTTGATTCGGTCTCGATCCAAGGAACCGTCGTTATCGGTGAAGGGGAAATGGATGAAGCACCGATGCTCTATATTGGTGAGCGAGTCGGAAGCATGGATGGTCCAGAGGTTGATGTGGCTGTCGATCCTTTGGAGGGCACCGAGATCGTTGCTAAAGGGCTAAACAATGCGTTATCTGTCATCGCCATCGCGAACAAAGGCTGCTTGCTGCATGCGCCTGATATTTATATGGAGAAGCTGGCTGTCGGCCCTGCACTCGTAGACAAAGTAAAATTAGACGATCCTATCGATGTTACGCTTCAAAAAGCGTCAAAGCATTTGAATAAGCCTATTTCAGAAATAACCGTCATGATCCTTGATCGTGAGCGACATGCAGAGATGATTCAGACGCTGCGCCATATGGGAGCTCGTATTAAGCTGTTGAGCGATGGAGACGTAGCGGGTGCGATGGCGCCTGCCTTTCCTGAGACAGGCATTGATATGTACGTAGGATCAGGCGGTGCACCGGAAGGTGTACTTGCAGCTGCTGCGCTCAAGTGTCTCGGCGGCCAGATTCAAGGTCGCTTAATGCCGGCCACTACTGTGGATTATGAGCGCTGCAAGTTTATGGGCATGGATGATCCGCTGAAAGTGCTGACGATGGATGATATGGTTGGCACGGAGGATGTTATCTTTGCGGCAACGGGCATTACACCTGGGGAGTTTCTAGAGGGAGTCCGCTATTTACCGGGTAATCGTGTAGAGACTCACTCTATGGTTATGCGTGCCGCTACGCGAACGATCCGCCATATTAAATCGCTGCACTATATTCCGAATAAGCCCTTATTGGATGTGGTTCAGAGAGCCCAATGTTCATAGGGAACACATAAAAGAAGAGGACGGTTTTCATTCCGTCCTCTTCTTTACATTTGCTATACTCTTCTTTCTCAAATAAGTAAGAGCAAATGCAACTTTCAGATCAACGTTAGAAATATAGTTTTCCTCATAGAAATGGTCGTAGCCCCACGAACAAGGTGTGAATGTCCATCTATATCAATTACTAAATTCCTTATCAAAAATGGTTGCTTGGTTCGGATCAACTTCAGGACCTACTGCATTGGTGTTCAGTACCAAAATATGATCCCCGCCTAGAGGACCACCCACCGTTGTTGTGGACCCAAGTGTTCCTCCACTAGCCATCCAATACGTTTTTCCGTTTGAAAGTTTCTTCTCAATAATGCCGAGTCCAAATTTACCAAAAGGCGAATCATAAGTAGTCAGCATCTGCTTCATCATCTCGTCATTCAGTAGTTTCCCACCTAGTAAGGCACTCATAAAGGTGATCAGGTCTTCTCCTGTTGAAACCATGTCTCCAGCTGCATTTCCCCATGAAGGATTAAACTCAGTCAAGTCATATAGCTTCATAAGTCGATCCATGTTATAACTTCTGGCATGCTCCCCAGGGATTTTTGGATTACTGCCACGTACGGATGTTCCTGTCAGCTTGAGCGGCTTGATGAACCGTTTCTTTATTTGTTCAGCGTAAGTCTCACCAGTGACTTTCTCGATAATAAGACCAGCTAGTATGGTATTTGTATTTGAATAGTGAAAACTCGTTCCTGGTGCAGATACAGGTTCTTTTGCAAGCCCTCTATCTATAAGCTCTTTAGTCGTATAGTAGCGATAAGGGTTTTGTGGAATAATAATGTCTCGCATATCATTATCTGTGTAATTTGCAATTCCACTTGTATGGTTTAACAACTGGCGGATTTTAACCTTATTGCCGTCATACCCATTGCCCTGAACGACCCCTGGCAGCCACTTTTCTACTGTGTCATCCAAACTTAGCTTATTTTCCTGGGCGAGCTGCAGGATAACAGCTGCGACAAATGTCTTTGTAATACTGCCGATTCGGAACGTGAAATGGGGCTTCATCGGAAGGGAATCTTCTAAGTTAGCTAAACCTGCAGCATAGGACCAACGTTTCCCATTCTCCATACCGCCTGCGATTATTCCCGGAATAAACTTACTTTGTACGGACTGATCGATAAAGGATTTGACTTGGTCCCGTGGGCCCTGTTTCTTAAATTCAGCCACCGTATCTATCGCATATCGTGTTGATGTATGGTGGGTTTGCTTAGAACCAAAAGCAGGGAGTGCGAGCGCCCCCATTAATAAAGTAGTAGATAGAGTAAGCGCTAACCCTGTTTTCATATTAGAAAGTTTCATTTTCATCACTCCTGTTATTCTTCTGCTTATCACCCCTTTACTGTAATTCTTACATTGTTAAGTCAGACAGTGACAAAAACGTTCTATTTATAGATGACATGATGCTTGGTACAATCACATTTACGGCATGACAAATAGTCACATGTTCAATGTGACAGTATGTCGACATTCTATTTACCGCTTGCTATCATTACTTTGATCGGTTTGCATTTCCAATCATTGCATGGCCCTTCGCTAACGCTGCACGCCGATATACAAACGACAGCATCCATTTCAGCTCTTAATATAACTCGATCTCCGGGCTTTGATAGAGGAGGGTCTATCACAATCTTCTTGTCTGAAGTAACGCTTGTATTCATAAACACGTTCAGTGGTCGTATCGTTGTAAAAGGAGGGACACCGAACTCACTCAAATTTTGATTGATATTGTCAAAGCAGTTGCTATGCCCATCACCATTATGGAAGAAATGATCGTACATTTCCTTCCTACAGCAAGGAATCATGACATCATGGATGCCTACATCATCTTCGATTAAAGTGAACATCGGCCGATATAAGTTGGTGTATAGAATATCATCCTTCGTTATAAGGAGGGACTCTTTGCAATCTATCGTTACTTCTGCTGAAAAGTACTCCCTATGATCGATGGCGTTGACGGCAAAAAAATCAGCAACTTGCTTTCCTTTGATATCAATTATAGAAATGAGATCTCCTTTTTTAAGTGGGAAGGCCATTCCTGTTTGTTTCTCAATGATATATTCGTTCATTAGATACACCCCTCTCTGATTAAACGAAACGGCTAAAGATTCACTTTATAGTTAAGCTGCAACTCATCACCAGGCAATCCTCTTATTCCCCAACTACTCTTCGGTGTTTCAAAAATCGTTATTTCAATATCATTTGACTCTATGCCTAATGTACCGATTCTATCGAATAGCAGGCGTATGAGGTTTTTCTTTACTTCAATCGAGCGCCCCTCAAACATACTAATTTCGATGATCGTATACTTTTCCGTCCGATCAGAAGGATATATGAAATCTTCAGGTTGCAGACGGAAAAAGCGATGGAATCGTTTATCAGGGGGCAGTTGTAGGGAATCAACGATACAAGAATGGATGATGTCAGATACCTGGGCTTGAATAGGTGTTAAAAAGTCATGCAATCCGTATACTTTTATTTGTGCCACGACAATTCTCCTCTCGAATATGGTGATAGGCTGCGTCTAGAGCTTCTAAGTTTGAGTTTACTTCATTTTACAAGTAGTGGAAGTATAAAAACAAATAAGGATTAGTTGACTAACGTGCTGCATAAATCTCCGATGCTGTGTTCTTATATACAAATCGTACATAATAAGGAGGTGCAGTATAGAGACTTGCTATATAAGGAGGTATATCCATGTTAGCTGTTCTGCAACAAGTTGAAGGCGGGCATCTAGCTCGTTTCGAGCGTCATCTACAGCACTCCGTTGAGGAAGTATGGTCTATGTTGACGGAGAATGAAAAATTAGCACAATGGTTCTCTGAGTTACAAGTAGGAGACCTCCGAAAAGGAGGAGTTATTAAATTTAATATGCAAGACGGAACGTTTGAGGAGCTTGCGATCACTGATCTTAAGACGTATTCTGTGTTGGAATATACTTGGTGGGAAGACCGTGTCCGTTTCGAGCTGCACCCAACAACCAATGGATGTGGATTGGTCTTATTTGAAACCATTCGTACGATTACAGACCACACTCCAAAGGACCTTGCTGGCTGGCATGTATGTCTGGATGTTATCCACGCATTGTTAGATGGAAGGGCGATTGAATCACGTATGAACGAGTGGAAGATATGGTATGAGAAATATATAAAATTGATCAATGAATATAAGTAAGGGTGAGTACGTAATTCCCGGAAGTGTGAGTTGTGAGAGTATAGAAAAAGGAGTCTACCTAAAATACGGGTTAGACTCCTTTCCATTTGGTAATCGGAAACCTATATGACTATGCGTGTTAAAAATGTGTTTTCTACATATGAAGAATATGGTATGTTTATTAGCCCGATAATTTGGGTTCACCAAAATTAACAGCTGAAAGGATAACCAGAAGTGTCATCATGAGACAACTTGAAATGCTGCGCAATTCAATTCCATCCCTACGTAACAGCTTGAGGCTGGAGCAAATCCATAAAGGATACTCTAGTGATAAGAAGTACATCGTCTATGACAGTAATGAACACCCGCAGTACATACTAAGAACCTATAGCATTACTGAAAATGACAACAAGCAAATCAAATTCAAACATCTTCAGATGATGGAACAACAGGATGTGCGATGCACGAGACCGATTGAGATTGGTATACTTTCTGAGCAAGAACTAGGTTACACCATCCTTACATATATGGAGGGCAATGAAGCTTCAGAAGAATTGCCACAGTTAACTGAAATGGAGCAGTTTCATGTTGGTTTTGAAGCAGGCATAGAGCTGTTGAAAATGAATCAGATTGCTGCACCTGATCATAAGGAACCTTGGCATGAGCTCATGTCTAGAAAACACCAATGGTATCGAACTCAGTATGCGGAATGCGGTGTCATCATCCCTAACGATACAGCGTTATTATCCTTTATCGATAGCAATCTGCATTTGATGAAAGATCGACCCAATAGGTACCAGCATGATGACTTCCATCCTCGAAATCTGGTCATTAAGGACGGCAAGTTCTCCGGCGTCATTGATTTCGATCGAGATGACTGGGGAGATCCGATACATGAGTTTGTGAAAATCGGCTTGTTCAGCACGGAAGTAAGTATTCCATTTTCAGCAGGACAAATTCAGGGCTATCATCATGGCGACGGTGAAGAACCTAGTGAAGAGTTCTGGCGATTGTATGCCTTGTATCTTGCGATGACCTTGATCTCATCGGTTGTATGGATACTGAAAGTAAACGCTGATGAGCTTGATGATATGATGAGAAGAATTCAAAGATGCATGGATGACCATAACAACTTTGAGCTCATGGTGCCGAAGTGGTACAGCGAGTTTCAACAATAAGTGTAAGGGTAATCTTCAGCTTGTTTTTTGCTCATCGAAATAATCCCTAGGTAAAAAGTAAAAGGCTGCCTCGATAGCTTATAGCTTATCGAAGGCAGCTTATTTCATGTTCATTGCGGATCGATTTGGATTACTTCTTGCCTTTGCGTACTTTTAAAAGTTTCCCTTTTATCGTAATGTCCTGCATCATATCAAGCACAAGAGGCCCTTTTCCGTTCAGAATCTCTACATCTGTTACATGATCAAAAATCGTAATAATTCCGATATCGTCTGCGGTTACTCCATCAAGCTTAGCAATGGTACCCACAAAGTCTACGGCTCTAAATTTCTTCTTCTTGCCACCATTGAAGTTCAGCTTCATAATCTGCTTGTTCAATTGCTCGCGCTTATCCACCTTCGGAGCCTGTCCGACGTGCAGGCTTTGTTCGAAATGTTCTCTACGGAGCTCTACCGCTTCTGCGGATGGAGCTTTTACTTTCGGAATCTCGAACCCAATGTACGCTTCGATATCAGCTAGGCGATGGCTATCTTTAGGCGTAACGAATGTAATCGCTTTGCCTGTGTTACCTGCACGTCCCGTGCGTCCCACACGATGCACATAGCTTTCTTTCTCTAGCGGAATATCGTAGTTAATAACATGGGTGATGTTCGTGATATCGATCCCTCTCGCAGCTACATCTGTTGCAATCAAGTAACGGAACTGCCCTTTACGGAACGCGTTCATGACCTCGAATCGCTCTTCTTGCTCCATTCCGCCGTGAATGCGATCACATGGATAATCGAGGTCATCCATTTCTCTGAACAGGCGATCCACATGTTCCTGTGTACGGCAGAAAATAATACAGCTTTCAGGGCTCTCAACAATAAGTAGATTTTGAATCACATCCAGCTTATCTGCCTCTTTTACCTGAATAAGAGCATGTTCAATCGTAGCTGTCGTAACACCGCTAGCTTTAATCTCGATCTCAACAGGGTTGTCCATATATTTGCGCGATAGTTTGGCTACATCCTCAGGGAATGTAGCGGAGAACAACATCGTAACTCGGTTGCGAGGCAGCTCTTGAATGATTGCCTGAACTTGTTCAATAAAGCCCATATTCAACATTTCGTCTGCTTCATCAATAACGAGATAGGCAATACGGTCTAAGGATAAGGTACCACGCTGAATATGGTCGAACACACGGCCAGGTGTACCTACAGCGATATGTGTCCGCTGCTTCAATTCAGCCTTTTGCTCATAAAATGGATGTCTCCCATACAGAGCTGTTGCCTTAATCCGTTTAAAGCGGCCTATATTCATGATGTCTTCGTTGACCTGCAACGCAAGTTCACGAGTTGGCGTTAGAATTAGCGCCTGCGGCTTATTCTCGTTCCACTCCACTAGCTCACAGAGCGGAATACCGTAAGCAGCTGTTTTGCCGCTGCCTGTCTGCGATTTAACAACAAGATCTTTCTGCTCAAGCGCAACAGGGATGACTTTCGATTGAACCTCTGTTGGCTTTTCATAACCCAAGCTGCTTAGTGCTCTAACGATCTCTTCACTTAATGGATAATCTGTAAACTGCTTCTCACTCATATTAAACCTCTTCTACACTTTATTCGAACTATACCTATACATACAGAGTTCCACCGTTCATCTTCCGTATACTCCTCTATTATACTCTCCATTCTGGATTCAGTATTCTACCAAATTAAAAAGTATATTTTGATTCATCTTCATAGCATCTTCATCTCATCTTCATATAGCGTCAGTAGACTAAGGTTATCTGATGGAGAGACAGGGGAGAAGGGCAATGATGAGACGACACAATAAACGAACGAATATGACAAACAATGAGCCAACCTATAGATCAAAAAAATTAAAAAAATTGAAAAAAGCCCCCAAACTAGCGCTGCTAGGTGCGTTGAGTTTACTCGTAGTAGGGCTAGTCTTCTACTACAACATCAATGATATTCGTGTAGATGTAGAGGTTCAGGCACTGATGGGGGCTCCTGGGCAACTGTTGGAAGGAAAGACGATCGTTATTGATCCAGGTCACGGAGGAAAAGATCCGGGCTCTATCGGTCAGCAAGGAACGATCGAGCGAGATATGACGCTGCAACTGGCAAAAGAAATCGAGCAAGAGCTGCTGGAGAAAACAGGAGCGACAGTCCTATTAACACGAGAGCAGGACGAGTCCGTTGACCTGCAGCAACGTATCGATATGGCTGAGAAAGAAAGTGCTGATCTTTTCCTCAGCATTCACTTCGATGCGTTTACAACGAACGATGTGGAAGGGATGACGACTTACCATAGAAATAGTAATGATCAACCGATCGCGCAAGCGGTTCATGATCGTTTGATTGAGAAGAACTTTGATACGAGAGATCGTGGAGTAAGAGCAGGGGATTACTATGTCCTTCGTGAAAATACGGTTCCGTCGCTGCTGCTTGAGCTTGGCTACATTTCAAATGAAAAAGACGAGACTCGAATGAGATCATTGTACTTCCATCAGGAAGCATCGGAGGCAATTGTTGATGGTGTGATCGATTATTTTCATAAACGTTAAATGACGATAATGCCTTCATGCATCCATTTTGCTCGGTATTCACATAACGGATGCATGCAAAGCCTAGCTCATTTCGACCTGAACGAAGGAGGTGTACATTGCCATGCTGCGGCGATTGGTTCGCAAACAAGGTTTCATAGCGATTGGATTTTTGGCGCCAAGCATAGTTGGATTTGCGATGTTCTACGTGATCCCTTTCGGTGTAGGCATCCTGTATTCAGTGATGGATCAGACGAGCGGCGGCGAGTTTGTTGGGGCAACGAATTATGAGAATGTGCTGGCCAGCGCTTCGTTTCGCAAAGCGGCCATGAACACGTTGCAGTTCACAGCTGTTAGCGTACCGATACTCATCCTATTGTCGCTGCTGCTAGCTCTCATATTGAATGGGAATGTCTATGTGAAGCGCTGGCTTCGAACGGCATTTGTCTTACCCTTAGTCGTACCGGTCGCTTCGATTGTTATGGTATGGCAGATTGTATTTGATTGGAACGGGTCGCTTAATGCTTGGATGGCCTACCTCGGTTGGGAACGGATCGATTGGATGAAGTCGGATTGGGCAATCGGTGTGCTGACACTTGTATATGTGTGGAAGAACCTAGGCTATAACATGATTCTGTTCCTTGCGGGTCTGCAAAGTGTTCCGAAGGATTATTACGAGACGGCCGATATAGAGGGTGCTAGCCCGATACATAAGTTGTTCCATATTACGCTCGTATATTTGACGCCTACAATGTTCTTCGTTGTTCTCATCTCCATCATTAACTCGTTCCATATTTTCCGAGCGACGTACTTGATTGCTGGAGATTACCCGCACGATAGCATTTACATGCTGCAGCACTATATGAATAACATGTTTGCTTCGTTAGACGTGCAGAAGTTAACGGCGGCCGCGGTCATGATGGTTGTATGCATACTGATCATCGTCTCAAGCTTATTAGCACTAGAGCGGCGATTCAACCGCTCTATGGAATAAAGGAGGGATGAAGATGAAGAAGTCAGCTGTGTTGTACAAATGCATTATGTCTCTATTTCTCACTGCATGTGCGGTGATTGCACTCCTACCACTTGGCATACCACTAACGAATTCACTCATGAAGGAAAAGGAGATTAACCGTAATTATGAACTGCTTGGCAAGATGCCAGATGCAGGGTCTGGGGCAACGGATGCTTTTGTTAATCTGAAAATTATTCCGGACTGGGTTTCCTTCGAGCAGTATGAAAAGGTATTGCTGGAAACACCCATCTTTTTAAATATGTTCTGGAACTCCGTGTTTCTCGTCGTTCCGATTATCGTCGGGCAGACAATCGTCGGGGCCTTGGCCGCTTACGCTTTCTCAAAACTGAAGTTCCGAGGAAGGGAAGCTTTATTCTTTGTGTACTTGATGGCGATGCTGATGCCCTTTCAAGTAACCTTGGTGCCCAATTACATTATCGTCGACCTGTTAGGGATCGGGAATAGTGCGAGTGCCATCATTTTACCCGGCATATTTTCAGCGTTTGGTGTATTCATGATGCGGCAGTTCATGCTTTCTATCCCGTACGCATATGTGGAGGCAGCCGTTATGGACGGCGCAGGACATTGGTATGTTTTCTGGAGGATTATCGTTCCGCTCATGAAGCCTGGTATTGCGGCACTCGTCGTCTTGTTGTTCGTCGATTACTGGAATATGGTCGAGCAACCATTGATCTTCCTTGATGATGCCTTTAAACAGCCGTTGTCGCTGTACTTATCTCGGATTCAGGAAGCAGCGAAAGGAGTCAGCTTTGCCGCTTCGTTGCTGTATATGTCGCCAATGGTTCTCTTATTCCTATATGCAGAGTCTTACTTCGTGCAAGGGGTTCAGTTGTCAGGTATTAAAGGGTAAGGAGGTTGTCGTATGGATGCAAGTGCAAGCGCAGAGGAACATTCCATTCAAAAACGAAAAAAAACGCTCCGGTCCCTCCTCATTGGAAGTACGATAGCGCTGTTAATTGTTACTTTGTATAGCAATACGCTGAGAACGATGGATTTGCCTAAAGTATGGGCAGAGGTAGGGAGACAAGGGCAGCTCGCACAAGAGTTTAGTGCGATTGGAACGCTGCGGCCAGTAAGTGAAATCGAACTATCAAGCTCTGCTGGATGGACTGTAAAAAGTGTAGCAATAAAAGCAGGAGATCGAGTGAAAGGAGGACAGACGTTGGTCACATATGAGAACCCGGATGCTGACAATCAGCTGCGAGATGAGCAAGCCATGCTTGCACAGGTGAAACTGCAGTTGGAAGTGCCTCAAGAAAGCTATGTTGAAGCCGTAAGAAACGATGATGAGGCGAGTATGCGCACATCAAAACGAGATATGAAGCTGGCCCAGTTGCAAATAGATGCCCAAGAACGAAAGATTCAAAATGCACAGCAGAACATGCGACGCTATTCAACTATTGTGGCACCGTTCGATGGAGTCGTAACACAGTTGAATGCGGTCAAAGGTGCAGCGTCGGGCAATGAAGGTTTCGATGTGCGGCTATCGAACGTAAGCTTGGGCTATCAGGCGGAACTTTCGCTTCCCGCAGCTGCTACGGAGCAGTTGAAGATAGGCGATAAGTTGGACTTGCAAAGCTATGGTGGCGGGGCTACCAGACCGCTGAATGGAACGATCACAATCATAGAACATGTGGATGCTAGAGCGCCTTCCTCTCCCTCCCAATCAGTAGGTGAAGTAGAAACAGGTATCCAGCAACCTGTGGATGCAGTGGCTTGGAATCGCCTTGTTGTGAAAATATCGGATCAAACCGTTCGAACAGGTGAGCAGGTCAGAGTAAACGTGACCGTTATATCTGGGGAAGGGGGAGGTATGCTCCTCTCGAATAAGGCGATTCATAAAGAAGGTGCGAGCCACTATGTCCATGTAGTAGAGGAAGCCAAAGGTCCTCTCGGCAATACGTACCACATCCGAAAGACGAAGGTTGAAGTTGGAGCTGCCAATGACAGCGAAACCGTTATTCTTTCGGGTGCTTATATAAATGAACAGATCGTCGTCGAGAGTACGGAGCCATTAGTGGAAGGAAGCAGAGTAAGGCCGCAATAGAATTCGGATATGTAGGATTCACCATTCATTTAGGAGAGGAGACAAATTGTTATGAAAAAATGGTTGATGTTGATGGTTGGAATACTAGCTATTTCCCTTACAGGTTGTGCAAGTGGGGATGAGCAGCAGAAAGAGGGCGGGCCTAAGAAAGTAGTTCTCTCCGTACATACGGCGAGTGATTACTATAAGTCAGCAAAGGCCGAGTTTGAGGCATTGCATCCAAATACAGTCATCGAGATTAAGGAGTACAAATCCGAGGGGGGAAACGCTGAGGCAGATTTCGAAAAGTATGTGCAAACAACCAATACCCAAATCCTTTCTGGCAAGGGTGCGGACTTAATCGATCTAAACGTTGCCGGGCTTCAGGTTGGAAAGTACGTAAATAAGAATGCGCTCGTCAATCTTACGGAATTGATGGAGCAGGATAAATCGTTTAATAAAGATCATTACTATATGAATATTTTTGAACATGCCAAAATGAATGGCGGTCTCTACGTACTGCCAACAAGATTCTTCTTGGATACATTAATCGGGGATAGTGAAGCAATCACAGCTGCACAGCTCCAAATAGATGATAAGCAATGGACATGGAGCCAATTTGCACAGGCGGGTAAGCAGCTGCATGAGAAGAGTGGTCGTTATGCAATAGCCAATACGCCTCCAGCACAAATGTTAAGCTATCTTGTCACGGATAACTATTCGCAACTGGTCGATTCGTCCACTTCGAACGCGAAGTTCCAGTCTCCCTTCTTTATTGATATGCTGGGCCAAGTGAAGGCCATGTACGACAATAAAGTCATTACGGCCGACCCTCTAGGTGTAGGAGAGGCGTACTTCTACCCCCTTTTACTGTTATCACCGAGTGACTATTTTACGGAAACGGTTGGTTTCTTCAAACAAGGAAAGGTGTATCGCAAGCCTCATACGAGTGAGCAGCTTTCCGGTGTTTCTTTTAAAGGGGCTAATCCCATCGCAATAAATGCCAATTCAAAGGTCAAGCCTGAGGCATGGAAGTTCCTTACCTTTCTCTTGTCAGATCAGTTTCAATCTAAACCTAATCAACAAGGGTTTGCAGTGAATAAATCGGCCAATGAGAAAGTGATGAAGCAATTGCTGGAGAAGGGGAAGGTTGGCTCTCATACGGGAGTGGACGTTCCAGTAACCGCTGCGGATATGGAAATGTTGAAGCAGATGATTGCGGAAGCGAATATCTTTGTTAAGGAAGATGATAAGATTCACTCTATTATAAATGAAGAAGCAACAGCTTACTTCAGCGGTCAGAAGTCGGCGGAAGACGTCGCAAATTTGATCCAGAACCGTGTCACCACGTACCTTAATGAATAAACGGTAGAATACGAGAGGAGATTGAACATGAAAAATATAGCTGTCCTTCTTATGTTCATTGTATTCACGAGCCTAATCATGGGCTGTACTCAGGCTGCATCCAATTTGAGTGCAAGTAAAGATTCCATTGTAGAGCAAGGTTCACAGTCAATAGATGAGTCTACCAACGAAAATGTCATTAAAATTATCCCTGCTGATACAACAGATAAAGAATTAGAAACGAAGAGTGTACTCACTTCTCAAACAGATGAACGATTAGAAAGACAGCGTATTCTCTCTAATCAACTAGAGATTCTAATCCCGAAAGGATTTAAGGAGGAATCCACCAACGATCAGGAGATCAAGTATCATGATAAGGCAGCTCAAGTTACGATCAACATCAAACATGATCCGGAGCAAAGGGTGGATGAGCAGGCTGCTAAGGATGAGAACAGTGGGAAAAAGATGACGGCTATTCTCAAGCAAAATTACCAAGGTGCTGAGGTAATAAGTGAGGAAGTTAGGGAAGTTGGCGGTAAGCATATTGCGGTGAGCGAGATTGCTAGTAAGGATCAGTATGTCCTTCTATCCTGGTCAAGTTTAAACAACGGGCTGCTGGAAATTGAAATTTCTAGTCCGATTGGGAAGAAAGAGGAATGGAGCGTACTAGCCAATAAGATAATCGATTCTATCCAGATGAAGTAGTATCCTTGTATCAAGATCAGGCAGGGAGATAGCCTCTATGTGCTGATATAATATAACTATCAGAACCTAGGTTAGGAGTTATCATGATGCCAAGGACCATTCTAATCGTTGAAGATGAACCGATTTTGAGGGAAATTGCAAAAGATTATTTTATAAGTGAAGGCTATGACGTGCTGGAAGCTGCCGATGGCAAGGTAGGATTGGCTTTGTTTCAGGAGCATCCGGTGGACTTGATCGTGCTAGATATTATGCTGCCAGAACTTGATGGTTGGTCTGTATGCCGGCGTATTCGCAAGACATCGGACGTTCCGATCATTATGCTGACTGCGCGGGTAGACGAAGATGATACACTGCTCGGCTTCGATCTAGGTGCGGACGATTATGTGACGAAGCCATATAGTCCACCTGTGCTGTTAGCTCGGGCTAAGCGTCTGCTCGACAGTCGAGCTCGAACTTCCGGAGCGACAGCAGATACGCTGATACATGGTGGTGTGTGTATCGATTATGCTTCACGGATGGTGATGATTGACGGTGCAAGCATTAGCTTCACCTATACTGAATTTGAGATTTTGTCGTATTTGATGGTGAACGAAGGAATTGTGATTACAAGGGAGCAATTGATTACGAAGATCTGGGGGTACGAGAGCTCAGGCGATGATCGCACGGTAAATACACATATTCGAAACATACGGGGGAAGCTGGGCAGCAAGGGCAAGCTTATTAGGACGGTTGTGCGAATTGGTTACAAGTTCGAGGCTAGCGTATGAGAATCGGCGTAGTCTGGAAGCTGTTCTTATTAACGACAGCGTTATGCATGCTTATTTTAGCAACGGTTTATGTAGGGCAATCGTTTTTCTTCAAGCAGTATTATGAGAATCGTAAACTGGATGACATTCAGGCCAACCTACAATTGTTCGAGAGTGATTATAGGAATGCCAAAGGGAACACGGCTGCCATACAAAGGCTGGAGCAAGAGTTCTATCGAGACAATAATACATGGATTACGACGCTCGATCGCCACGGTAACTTGCGGAGTGTGGATGACTTTTATGCAGAAATGAAGGTGAGTTATTCCTCTAATGAAAGTGTCCACACGGATTCGAATATTCGTATTCCTTTGTACAATCTGATCAGCATACAGGAGGTAGCTGATGATTCGTCACTTATAAAGGTAGGATCTGGGGTTACTATGACGGCAGTAAATAAGGATAAGAAGTATGTCCCATTTCAGGTTAAGCAAGATCTGGGTGATTACTATTGGGGTAATGAGCAGATTGTGAAATCCCTAGCCGAGAAGTCTTTGGGCGATAGTTTTCTCAAAGCGGGCATAGTAAATGGTTCGATTACATTCATGAGGGGAACGATCATCGAGATCCGGCTTCCTAGTGAGAACAACGTTTCGAGCCTGATGTATGACGATACCCTATTCATGGGGCAGATTAAACAATTCCAAGCAAACTTAATGCGGGACGAGGATAGTCAGCATATCGATTCCATGAAAATGCTGGATATGGTGCACAACAATGTGAAGTACAAACTTTTTATTAACCCGATTCGCAGCAGCGATGACTCCATGGTTTATTTATTCGCAATGGCATCCTTGCAGCCCGTCGATGAAGCAGTGCAGATGCTAGAGGAGTACTATGGATATGTTATCGCGTTTGCACTACTGCTGGTATCTCTCGTTTCCTTTTATTATTCGAAAAAGATAGCTAGACCGCTCTTGCGAATCAATAGTACTACCGAAAAAATTGCTAATTTAGACTTCTCCGAACAGTTGTCTATCACATCCAAAGACGAGATTGGTGACTTGTCGTCCAATATCAATCAGCTATCGCAGACGTTACATTCTTATATTGAGCAGTTGCAGCGAGATATTGAGAAGGAGAAGCGGTTGGAGAATACAAGGAAAGAATTTATTGCTGGCGTATCGCATGAATTGAAGACGCCTTTAAGCATTATGAAAAGCTGTATCTCTATTCTGAGGGATGGTGTTGCCCAGCATAAACGGGAACATTACTTCGAGGCGATGGTGAAAGAAGTCGATAAAATGGACTTGATGATCGTGGATATGTTGGAGTTGGCTAAGTTTGAATCCGGCACCTACAAGATGGAGATGGACGTGTTCCAGCTCGATACGATTGTAGCCTATATTTGCGAACAGCTTTCACCTGAAATGGAAAAGAAGCAGTTACGTGTCCATGTGCAGCTTGTTCCTGTAACCGTCGAAGCAAATCAACTACGCATAGAGCAGGTCATCACCAACTTTATGACAAATGCGATTCGTTATACACCTGAAGAAGAAGAACTGTACATCTCCACTGTTGAAGAAGGTGAGTTTGTAAAGGTGAATATCGAGAACAAAGGGGTTCATATTCCAGCTTCTCAATTGGACAAAGTGTGGGACCGCTTCTATCGGGGTGATACGTCTCGTCAACGCACCCACGGGGGCACCGGACTCGGACTTGCGATCTCCAAAAATATTCTTGAGCTTCACCATGTACGGTATGGCGCTGAGAATACAGAAGATGGTGTTCTATTTTATTTTTACTTGCCTAAGTGTTAGTGGCTATACCAATTTCCATTAGAAGATAAATAGGCAAGAAATGAGAGATGCAATCGTTAGCAATAGGAAGCCAACTAAGCCATCCCATGAGGGATGGCTTGTGTGCTATCTCATCAGATGTCATCCAGCTCCAACGGCAAGAAGGCATAGTTCTCATGCCTTAAAATCTCACATTTACGAACGGGAATAGGATGTTTAAAAATAGGTCCGTCGATGACCGTTGTATGGAACTCACCGCCTTCTCCACAAGGGTCGATGCCACGTGCTTCAAGCTCTTTGACGTATTCGTGCGTTAGCGTCCGCCCGAGATCGTCTTCTGTCATCCCCAACGATAGATTCACCGTCACGACGACTGTAACAAACCCTAAATGGATAAATTCATCGACGGCTTCACGATGATCCATTTCCCACAGAGGCATGCCAAGCTTTAATCCAACCCGTTGCGTAATTCCATCCTGCCAACAGCCAGTAGCGGGCATGTCCAAGTCGCCAGTTACTAACACTTCGGCACCTTGCTGCTTTGCCTGCTCGAGAAGATCGATAAAGACAGCTTCATAATCTGCCCAACTTGCGGCAGCTGTAAAGGCTGGTAAGCCAATGGATTCAGCTTGTGCATGGATGAGTTCTGGCGGCATTCCATGGGAACGAGATCGTTTACCTTCCTCCTCAAGCATAACGATGAGTCCCAATGGTTCTCCTACTTTCATCGCCTTATAAAGCGCTAAGACGCTATCTTTTCCTCCACTGAACGAAGCGATAAACTTTCGCCCAGCGGCTCCATTTCTCCAGTTGTTCATTTCCGTCATACGTATGTTCCCCTTTATCCCAAGATGTCAATGATGTGATACATATGATGTGTCCAAAGGATGCCTACATGATTGTGATTTGTAGGAAAAGCTGCGTTTGCTTGTCCACGTTATTGTTGTTATTGTCTCATTTTCCTTCATTCGTTTTCAACTTATTGCGTCATCGCAGCAATGTGAAGGGGATAAAGGTTTTTTACGGTCGTGAACGAAATACATACTAAATCGCAGATGCTGCGAGTTATTTGCTTTCGTTGTTGCGTTTCACCCATTTTTGAAAAAACATATCCTTGCATTTTGGTGCATCAAATGCACGGCTGCAAGCTTTAAAGCACGATATAGTAAGTTTCGAAAGGAAGGTCATGTGGATGGATTGGGTTGCGAGAATGAATGAAGCCATCAATTATATCGAGGAACACATTACGGAAGACATTTCTTATTCAGAAGTAGCGAAAGTGGCATGTTGTTCTACGTATCATTTTCAAAGGATGTTCTCGTTTATTACCGAAGTTCCTTTATCGGAATATATAAGACGCCGCCGTTTGACTCTGGCTGCTTTTGAGCTGCAAAATAGCCAGGAGAAGGTGATTGATCTTGCGCTCAAGTACGGATACGACTCGCCAGAGGCGTTTACGCGAGCTTTTCAACAATTACATGGCACTACACCAACGGCAGCACGTAGTGTAGGAACGCAGCTCAAAGCCTATCCACGCTTGTCCTTTCAAATTTCGATTAAAGGAGTCGTCGCTATGGATTACCGCATTGAAGAAGTGGGGAGCTTCACCATTGTTGGGCAGAAAGAGCATGTGAGCCATAAAGATTCGTATCAAGTTATTCCGCAGTTGTGGGTGGAGGCACAAGGGAAAGGGCTATTTGAAACGCTGTTATCTATTCGAAATGAGTCGAACAAAATTAATGGTATTCTAGGTGTTTGTGCAAATGGGAACTGGGGTCAAAATGACGGTTTCGACTATTATATGGCGATTGCATCTGATCAAGAGCTCCCTGACGGGTTAGTTAAAATTGATATTCCAGCGGCAACGTGGGCTGAATTTGAATCGACTGGGGCACCACAAAATATCCAAGAAAGTTGGAAACGATTATATACGGAGTGGCTGCCGGTATCTTCCTACGATTTTGCCAACTTACCTGCGATTGAGAGTTATTTGCCGCCAGAAGAAAATAAAAATGAACTGTGGATTCCTGTTGTAAAAAAACAATAATTTAAGGAAATCATCTAGAAGAGGTCGCCCTGATGGGGGCGGCCTTTGTCTATGAGCATGGACAAGTGACACAGAAAAATCTTAGCGAAAGGTACAGATGTCCAACCGAATTGTCTCCTTACCCAATAAAATGCTGGTAAGGAAAACGAAGAAGGGGGGACGATACGATGTTTAATCACAAAAAGCGCCGGAACACCTTAAAGAAAGGTGCTCATCGCAAAGTTAAAATTAAAAGGCATAAAGCATGTAAAAAAGTGATCATTAAAGTAGTAAAACGAATTCCAGGACCTCCTGGACCGCGAGGTCCTACAGGTTCCCAAGGTCCCCAGGGCCCAGCAGGAATAGCAGGAGCTCCCGGAGCAACAGGTCTAGCGGGAGGTACTGGAGTTACTGGCCCCACAGGCCCTGCGGGAATCGGAATTACCGGTGCTGCGGGCATACCAGGATCTGCAGGAGCCGTTGGTGCTACGGGCGCCACGGGTGTAACCGGAGCCGCAGGGCTCGCTGGTGTTCCAGGAGCTACAGGTGCAACGGGGGCAACCGGAGTTACGGGCCCTCCAGGGGCGACAGCTGTTGGAATTGGGGCCATCATTCCATATAGTACTGGTGATGATACCATTTCACTAATTACAGGTGTCGATGATCCGATTGTAGATGGAGGGATGTTTACATTTGGCGTTGCTTCGCAAATTAGTGTGACTCCAGGTGGTCCCATAACACTAGGCTTACCGAATGTGCCAAACTTTAGCTTTAGTGTCCCCCGGACGGGGATTATTACGTCTTTAGCTGGTTTCTTCTTTATCTTAAACGAGGGCACTTTACCAGGTCCAGTGCAAGTGAATATGCAGCTCTACCTTGCGCCGGCTGCTAGTAATATTTTTAATCCAGTTGGAACGCCGCTAGCATTAGCCCCCAACTTCACGACGGTAAGTCCAGGGGACAATGCGAGTGGTGTGAGCCCACAAAACATCCCTGTAGTAGCGGGGGATAAGCTGCTCCTAATCGTGATTCCTAACATCTTAGGCGCTAACTTTGGTTCTGTTCTTACTGGATTAGCAAGTGCAGGGATTACGATCGACTAACCTCATTATTGTCATTGCTTAATCGTAAGGAAGCAAAAAGAACCAATCACTTGGAGCACGGGGTAGCGATTATCCCATATCCGAGCAATTGGTTCTTTTTCTACTATCCATTTTTTAATCCAAAATAACAGGCTTATCAGGATGTTCAAGAAATTCGAACATCGTCCTAATCTGTTTGGCTGTATTTCGCTCAAGTGATAGCTCTGGCAAATGATCAGCATCAAAAAACTCAACTGCGCTTGTCTCTAAGCCTGCTGCCGCTGCACCGCCAACAATTTCACAGCGAATAAACAGCTTATAGACATGGTAAGGTTCAGGCGGATGGTTATGAAACTTTTTGTCCATGACCGCTAGCAAGCGGACGGGCACAACGTCGAAGCCCGATTCCTCTTTAACTTCTTTCACCGCGATTTCGGAGGGTGAGAAGCCAATATCTGCCCAACCGCCAGGCAGCGCCCATGCGCCATCTATTTTTTCACGAATAAGAAGAATCTTGTTGTCTCTGAACACCACGCCGCGAATATCTACTTTTGGGGTAGCGTAGCCAAGATCGCTCGCGAAGGTAAGTGCAATTTTCTCTTTATCCGTAAACGTATAGTTAGCTAGAATATCGACACTAAGATCCCTTAAAGCCTCGTACCGCTCGATATCATACTCATTTTGTGTATAGGTGAGCCCTGTTTGTGCAATTGCTTGGATTTGTTTCGCCCATTCCAGCCACTTAGGTCCATGGATAACGACCTCTTTCTCAAGAAGCTCGCGGAAGTGCGCCACATTCGTGAAAAGTCCATCTGGTTCCAGATCATAGGTCAAGCTTTGGCAAGTAGACAGCCATTGGACAGCGTATGTACGTAATCCGGCAGCTTTTCCGGCGAGAATGTCCGCGTTGCTATCACCTATAAAGATTGCATTTTCCGGATCAATTCCTAATGTATGGAGCGCTTTATGAATGCCTTCTGGATGGGGTTTAGGCTGGACCACATCATCACCCGTGATGGATACATCAAAATAGGAGTCGAGCTGCAATGCCGTAGTGGAAATGTCAAAAGAGCGTCTGCTTTTGCCTGTAACGACGCCAATCTTTACCCCGTTCTCCTTTAAAAAATGAAGAATGTGGATGATCTCTTCCTCACACTGGCACTCGTTATGATGCTTTTGTTCATAGTAGGAGTAGTAGTCTTGAATGGCGTCTTGCACGGATGGCTTGTTGGCGAAGTTGGCATCAATGATGCCTTCTTCTGTTGGGCCAAACATCGCAACGAGCTCCTCGTTCGTAACCTCTCGATTATCGTATTGTTTGAATACGGATTTAAAAGCATTGAACGATAACGGCAGTGTATCAGCAAGCGTTCCATCAAAATCAAAAAGCACAGCTTTAATAGACATCTATAGAACACACTCCTTTGCTAATTCGGAAAGAAATTATATTGATTATAGCAGGTTTTTTCCACGTTATTCCACTAAGGGGATTCCATTCATAATTCCTATCTCTTTTTCCTCTTCATTCAGCAAGTAAGAGGTTCTGTGAAGAACTACTTATTTATAGGTTGTACATTAAGGGGGAGATGCCCATTAAGCAGCATCCGCAACAGATATTGGTGAGCCTCAGTATCCAGAGAAATGGTATAGTAGAATGAGTTACTTAACTTTTACTAGGTCATAGATAAAGGGATGTTGCCATATGAAATATAAAATGATTGTACTCGATCTTGATGATACATTGCTGCGTGATGACGGAACGATTTCGGCTGGCAATAAGCAGGCGCTTATGACTGCGCAGGAAGCTGGCGTTAAGGTTGTATTGGCTTCAGGTCGCCCAACATATGCAATGAGAGCTTTGGCGGATGAACTGCATCTTGAGCGTTACGGCAGCTACATTCTGTCGTTCAACGGTGCAAAAATTATTAACTGGAAGACACAAGAAGAGTCGTTCAGCAGTACGTTGAAGCCAGAGATGGCGCACGCGCTTCATGGGATGAGCCTTGAAGAGGGCGTATCCGCTTTGACGTATGTGGGCGATGATATTATCACGGAAGCTGCAACGGAATATACCCATATTGAATCTCAGATTACAGGGATGAAAGTAGTTGAGGTGCCGAGCTTCGCTGAAGCGGTTCAAGTGCCTGTTGTGAAGGTACTTATGGTGGCAGAGCCTGAGAAGCTTGTCCTTGTTGAGGAGAAGCTAAAAGCGAAAATGGCAGGCCAATTGAACGTGATGCGTTCGAAGCCATTTTTCCTAGAGTTTACGGAAGACGGTGTGAACAAAGGGACAAGCTTGAACCATCTGATCCAGCAGCTTGGCATTGAGCGCTCTGAGGTTATTGCAATGGGCGATGGCTATAATGATGTGGCGATGCTTGAGTTTGCAGGTCTTGCTGTTGCAATGGGCAATGCGCCAGATGAAATCAAGCAGATTGCTGACTATGTGACCGATACAAATATGAACGATGGGGTAGCGAAAGCAGTAGAGCATTTCGTACTCAAGGATCTTGTTCCAACAACGTAACCATTATTATTGAAAATAGCTCTTGTAAAAAACGCCCTTCTGGGCGTTTTTTATTTAGCAATCAACCATAGCGATCCATGCATTTGTACGACAAATTACTTCTATAACGCATGCTGCTAACCAGCGAAGGACAGTTTAGTGATGTACCAGTTGGTTGGCGGAACACATCGCTTTCTAAGCCAGAGCCATCCGATATTTTATTTTGAGCCATGCTGTGGGCTATACTTAATCTACAAAAGCGTTTTCGATCAAATGCAGGGCAGGAGATGAAGCACTAATGTCTAAAACTATCGTAGAGAAACTGAATCTACAAAAATATAAGCAAGTGGCTATCTTGAATCAGCCTGAAGGGTCTGATTATTTTACAGAGCTGTCAGGTTATGAAACAACTCTAACTGAAGGTACATCGTATGATCTCATCTTCGCCTTCACGCTAGATATGGAGTCCTTGAAGGAGCTTGTGAATCGCGTTATCGAGAAGCAGCATCTTAACAAAAACGGCTACCTCTTTGCCGCATATCCGAAAAAGGGTAATAAAGTTTACGATACATACATTCACCGTGATGACTTGCTGTCTAGCCTAGGCAGTGACGAGCAGGGCTATGTAGGAATAAGCACGGTTAAATTTGCGCGTATGGTCGGGCTCGATGAGGTGTTTACCGTCGTCGGATTTAAAGAAGACGCGAAGGGCAAAGGTCAGACATCCTCTGCATCTAGTCAATGCGTAGATGACTACATTGCGCTCATTCCAAATGTGGAGCAGGACTTGGAGGAGACGCCTGAGCTACTTGTAATTTATCAGGAGCTTACTCCTGGGTATCGTAAAGACTGGGCGCGTTATGTGTACAGCGCGAAGCAAGAAGCAACAAGAGCAAAACGCCGCGATGAAATGAAAATGATTCTTCAAGCAGGCTACAAGAGCCGTGAGCTGTATCGTAAAGATCACTCGTAAAATAGGAAATAATAAGACCCCCAATCCGTTAATGGTTGGGGGTCTTCGTATGTTATGTGTAAGATTATAGTTGCCGCCGTATTCGCATTTATCCTGTATGAGAGAGATTTGTAGATGTAATGCGCTTCACATACTCAGCCTTGCTTTGCTCCAGCTGTTCTTCACTTAAGTTGCCTACATCATGAAGTGCATAAGGGGGTAGGTAAGTAGCGCCAATAAAATGGATCGTTGCCTCAATCGGCCTAAGGAGTTCCTCGATTGTAAAACGGTTCGTACCCGTTGATAGAAATTCCTCTGCTGCAGCGTGAGTAGATGTTGCTACACCTATTTCTTTGTCTTTCAAGTGATCCCCATCTGGCCCGAAGGCCCAGCCAAATTGCAGCACCAAGTCGAACCATTTTTTCAAGAGCGGTGGACTGCTGTACCAATAAAGTGGGAATTGAAAAATAATGCGATCATGCGCTTGGAGCAACTGCTGCTCACGAGCAACGTCGATGACTTCGTCAGGATAGGCTTCATAGAGGGAATGAACTGTAACCTGATCATGCTTTTTCAGTTCCTCCAGCCATGCTTTATTAATCGTAGAATCTTCTAAATTCGGGTGAACCGCAATAACTAACACGCTCATCATTACCACTCCTACTTTTCCAATTTGAATGTATGACTTAATAGTACCCATCATAAATCAACTGCGTACAAAAAATAAGTACGCACTTTTTCGGAAGATACTTACCTCCAGGTAAGCTATGTAACAACGGATGCATCTCCCATCTTATGTGAATAGAAAACAAAAAACCGTCTAGCGCTTATGCACATACAGATGCAGGTTGCTGTGACGGTTCTTATTTTTGTTCCTGAGCAAGTTCAGGGCACCCGTTTGTAGCGGGTTCAGTCTTCGAATGTTCTGCTTGAAATTGCAAGCCCCATTGCTGCAAATGGTCAATCGCAGGTCGCAGACCTTCGCCGAGGGGAGTTAACTCATACTCTACTTTTGGAGGGTTGGTGGGAAAGACACGTCTAGTAATAATGCCGTTCGCTTCGAGATCGCGCAGTTGTTCAGCGAGTACTTTATGATTGATGCCTTCAATTAGCTTCTTAAGCTCGCCATATCGTTTCTTGCCATCGAGCAGCTTATAAATAATTGTAGGTTTCCATCTTCCAGCGAATAAAGCAATGGAGAGTTCAATGGGACATTGATAGGTCTTGCCGTTGAATTTGTACGAGGAACCAGAGGTATTGATAACGATCACTTCCCTTCTGGTAAGTATCGAACGAGAGAGTGCGTACTTACTTATGAAAAAGTATATGGTGTTAAACTGGAAATGTAAACCATTAACTAATTATAAATTATAAATGTTTATATTTACATATAATAACTATTTATAATACAATATATGTATACGTCACGTTCAAGAGAGGTCATTTTTATGATGAAAATGGGTAACTGCTCGGTGCAGTTGAGCTAATCTGATAACAGATTGCGCCGAGCTTTATAAGGACTGTTATCAGTCAGCTGCACCGCATCCGCACATGAACAATTATAATTAATGATGCGAGAGGGGTACAGTTATGATGAAGACAAATAAATGGAAGAACCTATGGAAATCGGAAGAGGAAAAGACATTTGCAGGCTGGGATTTCTCCTATATTGATGGGCGATCTGAGTTTCAGGATGAACCTTGGGATTACAAAGCCACAGCCTTATCTTATATACATTCGTCCACGACGTTGCTGGACATGGGCACAGGTGGAGGAGAATTTCTATTATCCCTGTCACCGCCGAAAGGCAGTACGTACGCGACGGAAGCTTACCTACCGAACTATGAATTGTGCAAGCGCACGTTGCCTGCTCATGGGATTGAGGTTAGGCGGGTTGTAGATGACAATGAGCTGCCGTTTGAAGACAACTTCTTTGATCTAGTGATCAACCGACACGAAGCGTTCTCTGTAGAAGAAGTACACCGTATTCTCAAGCCGAATGGCATCTTCGTTACGCAGCAGGTAGGAGGACAGAATAACAAGGAGCTTTCCACCTTTTTATTAGGAAGAACACCTGAGATTGTGGACCGGACGTTCAATCTTGCCAACAGCAGTGAAGAGCTTGCCAAGGCTGGGTTTACAATCATCGATTCGGGGGAATATTTCCCGAAGTTGAAGTTCTTCGATGTAGGCGCACTTGTGTATTTTGCGAAAATCATTGAATGGGAGTTTCCTGATTTCACGGTTGAGAATTGCTTTGATAAGCTCTGCCATCTTCAAGAGCAAGTGGAGGAGAAGGGCTATGTGGAGTCGATGGAACATCGATTTTTCCTGATAGCTAGAAAATGAATTTATAAAGAGACAGATAGCAGCTAACCAGGCTCCTAAATATATAGAAGCGACAGAACCTTCAATTACACGCGGTATATGCGGAAGAGAAGGTTCTTTTGCTAAGTTCCACACTTATGAGCAAAAAGATAATTGAGGGGGAGTGCATGAATATGAGTATGAATAACCTACTTGAACGTATAGAAGCAGCGCAAACCAAATTGAATTTCTCTGGAGCCGTATTTGTAAAACAGGGAGATTCTATCCTAGCTCATCGCAGCTACGGCTATGCCAATCGTTCGGATGAAATTCCAAATAAGGTGAATACTCGCTTGGGGATTGCTTCGGGCTGTAAAATATTCACTGCCATTGCTATAGCTCAACTTGTTGATCAAGGAAAGTTATCTTTTGACGCCACACTGAAACAATGTTTACAAGTATCGTTTCCTTATTTCGAAGATAACATTACGGTCCATCATTTGCTAACACATACTTCAGGTGTACCGGATTATTTTGATGAAGAAGAAATGGATGACTTTGAGCAATTGTGGATCACTACGCCGATGTATCATGTTAGGAGACTGCACGATTTCTTACCGCTGTTTCAGCATAAGCCAATGAAATTTCCGGTAGGCAGCCGCTTCCACTACAATAATACAGGCTTTATTTTATTAGGATTGATTGTGGAGCAAGCAAGTGGCATGTCATTTAGTGATTATGTCCAGAAAAATATATTTGATAAAGCTGGTATGATGGACTCAGGTTACTTTGAATCAGATCGATTGCCAGGACGAACGGCGTTGGGATATATCGATTTACCAGATGGCGGTTGGAGAACGAATATATATGCGTTACCGGCTAAAGGCGGCTCGGATGGTGGAGCGTATGTAACAGTCGCTGATATGGCACGATTATGGGAAGCTCTTATGAATCACCAATTACTGAGTAAAGAGACAACCGATCTTTTGCTAAGTGTGCACACAGAAGCAGAAAAGGATTTCTCTTACGGTTATGGGGTGTGGCTTCAGAAGAATGCTGAGGGCTCACTGCATTATGTGCTGATGGGATACGATCCAGGCGTTAATTTTAGAACGGTGTTTTATCCAGATCGAGCGCTCAGCATTGTGGTATGTTCCAATCGGTCCGGTGGGGCTTACGAAATGCTTTCTACGATTGAGGATGGATGGAACTAAATGATACAGCGGGAATAATAGAATAGGAAAAGCACAGCTATGTGAGGGCTATCCTCTATTTGCTGTGCTTTTTTATTTATTCACAAATAACCTAGTCCAATTTCCTGTTCAAAACGATTCATAAATTGTTTCGAAATCAATGATGTTTTACTGTTCTCGGCTCGTACCCAGCCAAGCAGCAGAGGCTTCTGCTCCAGGCCGGTGATTTCAAGCAGCACAAGATCTCCGCTCTTAACAAGAGGGTGATCAATAATGGAAAAGTCATATCCAACTGTAATCGCCAGTTCTTCCTTCAAGGCATAGGTTAGCGCTTGAGCATTATTGCTTGAAAATAACACATTAACGGGACCCACCGTTTCATCCAAATCATTGATGAATTTATGTGTATATTCGATATCCAACAAAGCAAAAGGATACTGTACCATTTCCTCAGGTGAAATTTGCTTTTTGGAAGCCAGGGGAGAGTTTCTCCATACGCCAAGGACGATGTTGCCCTTCCATATCGGTTCAAAATGCAAGCCAGCCAGTCCATTATAGGCCATATCCTGATACATGCTTATTAGCCCTAAGTCGACTTCATCCTTTCTGATTTGAGCTAAAATCTCTTCGGGGTCTCTTTCCGATATGCCAAAATGAACGCTTGGATATTCTTTTTTCAAACTTGCTACGGTTCGCACTAGAGGAAACATCACGCCGGGAATGGTTGCGATACGCAGCTTGCTTACTGAGACTTCCGTAAAATATTTTGCCTCATCCTTAATATCTTGTATCGTCCTAATCACTTCTAATGCTTTCTTGATGATGCTCTTTCCTTCCGGAGTAGGAATGCTTCCCATCCGGGAACGATTGAATATTTTAATGCCCAGCTCTTCTTCCAGGTTCGTGATCGATTGGCTAATAGCAGATTGAGTGACGTGCAGATTGTTTGCAGCGGATAATAGTGATTTCGTCTTGGCTACTTCAACAATATAGTGCATCTGATCAAGGTTCATGTTATCTCCCCTTGCTTATATTAATTTTGCTTAACCTATATTAAGTTTTCTAAAATTTAATTTAACATACCAAGGTGTTAATATGTAATCAGAATCATAGCTTACTCGAAAGGAGTTACATGTGATGAGACTACAAGGAAAAACAGCGATTATAACGGGTGGAGCGACGGGAATTGGCAGAGCAACGGTTCAAAAATTTCTGGAGCAGGGCGCAAACGTTATTTTTACAGATATAAATGAAGAGAATGGCCGCAAAACATGCGATGAACTTAAGAAGGTTAGCGATAACGTAATGTTTATTAAGCATGATGTTCAATCCGAAGAAGATTGGGCTCACGTTGTAAGTGAGGCTAACGATAAATATGGGCGCGTTGATGTATTGTTTAACAATGCAGGCATATTCAGTAGCAAGCCGATTGAGGATTACACGGTTGAAGAATGGAATCGACTGATGGGAGTCAACGTTACAGGAGTATTCCTTGGTATGAAGCATGTTATTCCTATTATGCGCAATCAAGAAAGCGGTTCCATTATTAACGCTTCTTCAATCGCTGGCTTGAAGGGCGCAGCGAATCATGCTCTATACGGTGCAAGCAAAGGCGCTGTTCGCATTATGACGAAGGATGTTGCGTTGGAAGTAGCTCAGTACCAAATTCGTGTTAATTCAATCCATCCTGGTGTCATTCAAACGTCGATGGGGGAAGCTGTGGCTACCGGCGTTAAAGCAACGACAGAACAAATCGCAAGTAGTATCCCACTGAAGCGATTGGGTACACCTGATGATATCGCTCACCTGATCGTATTTCTAGCTTCTGACGAGTCTACTTTTATTACAGGTACGGAAATGGTCGTTGATGGAGGATCTTCCGCTCGATAATTTGACTATACGTTATAACGGATAAAAAGGAGGATGTCTTATGAAACTTACAGGAAAAGTGGCTATCGTTACAGGTGGGGCAAAAGGAATTGGGGAAGCAACTGCTAAACTATTTATCGAGCAGGGTGCCAAAGTAGTAGTCGCTGATTTTTCTGACGAGGGTGCACAAATCGTTCAAGCGCTGAAAGATATGGGCGGAGAAGCACTCTTTGTAAAAACGGATGTTTCGAAAGAAGCAGATATTCAGCACTTGGTTACTGAAACGGTTCGTCATTTTGGAAAGCTCGACATTATGGTTGCCAATGCGGGGATCGGCGATTCCGCACCTATCCATGAGCTGGGCCTTGATCGTTGGCAGAAGATGATCGATATTAACTTAACAGGTGTGTTCCTTAGCGATAAATACGCGATTGAACAAATGTTACAACAAGATACGGGCGGTGTTGTCGTAAATATGGCCTCTATGCTTGGGCATATTGGTCAAGTAAATGGAACAGCTTATACAGCGGCAAAGGCGGGCGTTGTTAACTTAACGAGAACCTTGGGTGTGACGTATGCGAAACAAGGTATACGTGTAAATGCAGTATGCCCGGGCTATATTGATACCCCCCTTATTAGCCAAGCTAGCGAAGAAACGCGCAATAAGTTGATTGCTGGTCATCCAATCGGTCGTCTAGGCCGTGCTGATGAAATTGCAAAAGCAATCTTGTTCCTATCTAGCGATGATTCCTCCTTTATGGTGGGAGCTAGCTTGCTTGTAGATGGCGGATATACAGCGCAATAAGATAGAGCAAGCGGAAGCTAACAACAGCCTTAGTTCGGTATTTTACTGGACTAGGGCTGTTTTATATTTATAGACGAGAATATATTCGTCATTTAGAATGAGGCATTTCTGACTACTTTTTATACCTTTTTGTTTACAAAGTTTGTCGTGTCTATTATGCTTGAGTGGTAAAATGTTTCAAATTAAGGAGGGAGACTGATGGAGTTAGCAGGAAAGAAAGTGGTTATTACAGGAGCGAGCCGTGGATTAGGGCAGGCATTGGCAATCAGTTTAGCTAAAATGGGAGCTCAGTTGTTTCTGTCTGCACGGACAACGGATAGCCTTAACGAAACATGCCGACTAGTAGAGGATACAACGGGTCAGGTGCCATTAAGATACGCAGTAGATTTACGTAATTCGGAGCAGATCCGATCCTTTGCTGAAGCGGTGCAGAACGAGAGCACTGAGATAGATATCCTTATCAACAATGGTGCGATGTGGCTGGCTGGAGATTTTGATAGCGTGAGCGATGAAGAGATTAGCGACACGATCAATTCTGCTGCTGTAGGCACAACCTTGAGTACACGACATTTCTTACCCCTACTGCGCCGTTCCAAGGGTGCCGATATCGTTAATATGATATCCGTATGCGGTTTGTTGAACGTCCAGCATGAGTCGGCGCATGAAGCGTTCCATGCTGCGAAGTTCGCGCAAGCGGGATTCACGGATCGTCTGCGCCATCGCTTGAAGCCTGAAGGGATTCGTGTTATCGGGGTATACCCGCCTGACTTCGATGATGTCTCGCCGATTGATCCGGAGTGGTCTCAACCTCGTGATACTCGTAACGATCAGAGCATTTCCAATCGGCATGTGGTGGAGGCGATTACGTTTGCCCTCACGCGTGATCGGATTTGCTCCATTAATACCATTCAGCTTGATACATGGCCAAGTGCCTAATGTAAGATGAGCAAGAACCGATGATTCGTTAATCATCATAAATAATTTGTGTTTTTAAATCATGGAACAAGGGACCATCCTTACGTTATGTATCGATATACAACATAGCGTAAAGGGTGGTCCCTTTTTTACTGCAATTTATCTGGGAACAGTTATCCCCATTTCCGCGTATGCTGCTGTCTTTACTTTTTCCACAGCAGGTAGATGAAGTATGGCGCGCCAATAATCGCAAATACAATGCCTGCTGCGATCCCATCGGGATCGGCTATATTGCGGCCAATCGTATCAGCGACTAGCAGCAGCCAGCCGCCGAGCAGTACGGCCAACGGGATAAACAGCTGATGCCGCGGGCCGATCAAGGCTTTTGCGAGATGAGGTGCAATCAGGCCGATAAAGGCAATGCCTCCAGTTACGGACACCGCGGATGCCGCCAAGGCAACAGCCGCTAGCAGCAGTACGATCCTCTCTTTTTGCACAGAAACGCCAAGGCCAACAACGACAGGCTCGCTCAGCATAAGCACATTCATCCGATTCGCTTTATAAAGCGTAAATGGGATGAGGATGAGGAGCCAAGGAAGCAATGCCCATACGAAAGGCCAATCTGCACCCCAAATGTTACCTGACATCCATTTCGAAATAAAATCGACTTTATTACGATCCGCGGCAGAAATAAGCACGATCATCAGGCCTGACAATGCCATGGAGAACCCAATACCAACGAGAACGAGCCGAACAGGCTGCAAACCTGTGTGCCTATTATAAGAGAATGCATAGATGAGAGCTGCTGTAAGCAATGCACCTACAAATGCTACGGCAGGCAGGGCGTATGCGAACGAACCCACATCAATCGGTGCAAATAGATAGAATACCGATATGGCTACACCAGCGCCTGCATTAATGCCGATAATGCCCGGTTCCGCCAGCTCATTGCGTGTAATGCTTTGTAAAATAGCGCCTGACAGTGCTAGTGCCATACCAGCAAGCACTGTAATGACAATCCGAGGCAGGCGAAGTGTGAATAATACGAACTCTTCTTTGAACGTAGCGTTTCCGAACAGCGTCGGTAGTATTCGGTCATACGAAACGGAAGAGTAGCCCAAACCTAAGCTAACGACAATGGTTACTAAAATAAGTGCTAGAAAGGTAAGAAGCAGTATTCGCTGTTTGCGAATGAGTGATGGAGGTATCATGACAGTGTTTTCCCTCCTTTAAGCACGATATACAAGAAGAACGGCAAGCCTAGTGCTGCAATAAGGGCGGCCACAGGCGTCTCATATGGAGCACCAATAATGCGTGCCATTGTATCTGCAAACATCATAAATGAAGCGCCCACTAGTGCGCACATCGGTACAATATAGCGATAGTCGGTTCCCACGATACCGCGGACGATATGAGGAATCATAAGCCCCAGGAAGGCGATATTACCGACAAGCGCAACCGATACTCCAGCAAGAAGTGTAGTGACCACGAATAGCAAAGCTTTAATCATTTTAATATGCTGCCCTAGTCCAATCGAAACTTCCTCGCTTAGGCTTAAAATCGTCAGCTGCTTTGAGAATATCATTGCCAAAATGAGCCCGATACAAATAAACGGAATAATGATTTGCAGCTGTCCCCAAGTTGTTCCTATCAGTCCACCAGCCGTCCACATGGATAAGTCTTTGGATACTTTAAAATAAATGCCTACTCCTTGTGCAATCGCATTTAGAAATGCTGTCATTGCTGCTCCAGCAAGTACGAGACGGAGGGGCGAAAGATTGCCTTTCTTTAAGGAAGAGATACCAAATACCATCAATGCTCCGACGGCTGCACCGATAAAGCACGCAATCGTGATGCCAAAATAATTGGCAGTCGGAATAAAGGCAAGCGTAATCGCTAATGCCGCATTCGCCCCTGCGGTTAAGCCAAGTAGGCCCGGATCGGCCAAAGGGTTGCGTGTTATGCCTTGCATGATGGCGCCTGAGACTGCTAGTGCAGCTCCGACGAACATCGCGCCGAGTTCTCGCGGAAGGCGTAACTCGCGTATCGTCGTAATTCCTTCGCCTGTAGCTTGGGAAGTCAGGGCAAGCCATACATCTGATAAAGTTGTATCGGCTGCTCCCAGTACAAGCGAGGCTGCAAAGGTTACCAGCAAAGTGATAAAGCCTAAAGCTAACTTCAGTGGATAAGGAATCGTTCGTCGATTTAGGTTTTGATTTATCATAAGTCGCTCATCTTTTCTGTCATAGAATATGTCATAGAATAAAAGGACAAAAGAACCTTCCAAACCACATGAGATCGTGGAGGAAAAGGTTCTTTGTTATCCTGATCGTACAAGAACGTACTTCTTTTTACTTACTTATTGGCCGAGGAAGCTCTTTTTAAAGAAGTCTAACTGCAGCTCAAGCGTAAGTGCATCATTGAAGTAGAACTCCATCATATCTACTTCAAATACGCGATTGTTTTTCACCGCAGGAATGTTCTTATAGGTTTGGGTTTGTTGGAAGGAGTTGTCGCCTTCCTTATTCTTGCTGAGAATGACGTAGTCACCCGCGTATTGCGACATAACTTCTGTGGAAAGGGCATAGTAGCCTTCTTTCGTCATTTCTTTAACTTTCTCAGGCATGTTAAGCTTCATTTCTTGGTACAAAATTTCTGTGCCGCGACCCCAGTTGTCGCCGTAGACGTACAGCTGCTTATCATAGTTTTCAATGACAGATACCGTAGCATTTTCACCAATTTTAGCTTTGATTTCTTTTCCAGCTTCCTGCGCGCGCTTCTTGAAGTCATCAACCCAAGCGCGTGCTTCTTGCTCTTTATTGAGCAGCTTACCGATCTCGATATGCTGTGTTAAGTAATCGACTTTGCCGTATGTGTACGTGACAGTCGGTGCGATTTTATTTAGGTTCTCAACATTTTTAATATTAGACAAACCAATGATTAGATCTGGCTGAAGCTCAATAATTTTCTCCAAATTCTCATCGGAAACTTCTGCAGCATCTTTCATTTTTTCCTCAAACTTCGGGTTCTTCTTCGTCCAAGAATCTACGCCAACTAGGTTAACGCCCAAGGATGCTACATTACCTGCGAACGAAGATAGAACAACGACGCGTTGCGGATCAGCAGGAACCTGAACAGGACCGTTCTCGGATTGGTACGTAATCGTGCTCGGTTTTGCTTCTTTAGGAGCTTCAGCTTCCTTGTTAGTTGGTGCTTGATTGCCGCATGCACTAAGGACAAGCAAACAGAGAAGCATTGGAATGAATAGTTTTTTCATAAAATATGTAGCTCCTTTTAGGTAGTTTCTTGATGAATATAGTTGAGACTTGCATGGATTCACAATAACGATACAAATAGAATGAGAAATCGTCTTGCCTTTTATACTGATAATGATTATCATTAACAATACGTAATTAATATAAGAGTATCTATGTAGATTGTCAATTAAACAAATAATGGTAGTTAGTATATAACGGATTTAATCACGTTTCGCATGTATGGCAAACTTGCGGAGGATATCAATTTAGGAGCGTGTGGAGATGGAAGAGATGGATGTTTTTGATGTAACGATTATAGGTGGTGGGCCAGCGGGGTTATTTTCTGCCTTCTATAGTGGATTGCGTGAGTTGAAGACGAAGCTTATTGAATTCCAGCCGCGCTTAGGCGGTAAAGTACATGTGTATCCGGAGAAAATGATTTGGGATGTAGGTGGGCTTGTGCCTACTACAGGTGAGAAACTCATCGAACAGATCGTTCAACAGGGTCTAACGTTTAATCCTGAAGTGGTATTGAATGAGAAAGTAGAGTCGATCGTGAAAAATGAAGACGGGCTGTTCGTTCTACATACAGCGTCAGGCACAAAGCATTATTCGAAGACGGTAATCGCGGCGATTGGCGGAGGTATCTTGAATCCGCAGAAGCTGGAGATTGAAGGTGCTGAGCGTTATGAAGTATCGAATCTAAACTACACGGTTAAATCGTTGGCGTATTTTAAAGGGAAGACGGTCGTTATTTCTGGCGGCGGCAATTCAGCGGTCGATTGGGCCAATGAGCTGGAGCCGATTGCAGGCAAAGTGTATTTAACTTATCGCAAAGATGCTTTGTCAGGACACGAAGCGCAAGTTTCACAGTTGATGAACAGCTCTGTAGAATGTCTATTCCATACGACGATTACGAAGCTCATCGCAGATGAGAGCCACGAGGTTATCGAGCGTGTTGAGCTGACGAATCATCAGACAGGTGAAGTTACGCAGTTGGAGATTGACGAAGTCATTATCAATCATGGCTATGAACGTGATTCCGCGCTGATTGGCAATAGCGATTTACCTATCGAGCAGGTCGATGATTTCTACATCGCATGCAATCCAAAAGGTGAATCATCTGTGCCAGGACTATATGCAGCAGGGGACATTTTGAATCATGAGGGCAAGCTGCATCTCATCGCAGGTGCGTTCCAGGACGCGGCGAATGCAGTCAACCAAGCAAAGCAGTTTATTGAACCGGAAGCGAGCAAGTGGGGCATGGTCTCCTCCCATAATGAAGTGTTCAAAGAACGTAACCGCGAGCTTGTGAAGCAAATGATGGGCTAATGGAATAGATAGATTGTTGAAACAGGGTAAGCACCGAGCCGTGTTTGCTCTTTGACTAAACTAGATGCACTTTCAAGCAAAAGCCGTTCCTAAACCCTAGGAGCGGCTTTTGCTGTTGGTAGCCTAACCTACATACAGATTGGTTTTATATAAAGATTGTGATAGTATGTACTCCTATATGAGATGAGGAAGTGAACGATAATGATAAACATTACGGTCCCAACACCGGACGTTACAATTTACAAAGAGATTGCTCCTGAGTTGAGCAATATTTATGGCTTTACCGATTTCCACCTAATCACGCGAGAAAAGGGTGGCATCTTTATGTTCTACAACAGCAAAGATGAATTGTTGTTCGTAGGTAAGGCAAGAAAGCTTAGACCAAGAATTAAGAAGCACTTCGAAGATACGGTATCGCCAATCAAAAACCACAGAAATGAAGTAAGCAAAATTGAAGTGTGTGTGATTGAAGATGCAGTTGATCGTGAAATCTACGAAACGTACATCATCAATGAATTTATGGCGAAGTACAACGTGGATAAAGTGTTTTATAAATAAGAGTTAAATGAGCTCCAAATCTTACCTTGCCTCCGACTGTGGACGTTGTTATGATGAAGACAGAGATGCAAGTGGAAGGAGCCAATCGCTTAGTATGTGTCCAATTAACCTGTAAAGCTGATGAACTTGATAGTATACCAATGTTGGTGAGTCATGAAGTAAATGCTTGTTTGCGCTGCTTCTGTCACACGTTCTTTGGTATCCCTATCGTCAACCTTACAGGATACGCAGGATGAGCGATGTATATATACATTCATGATGCGGATACCTTTTGGGTGTCCGCTTTTTTATGTGTACGTGTATATGTACAGCAATCAGGAATTAGTAACGACCAATCTGCATCTCTACTATGCAACGCCTGCTATCCTCCCATTCACAAAAACGGAGGAATCAACTATGTATTCATTGAAAAATAAAATCGCGATCGTTACAGGGGCAAGCCGCTCAACTGGAATTGGAACTGCCATTTGCCGCGAATTGGCGCGTGCAGGAGCGGATATTTTCTTTACACATTGGCATGCGTTTGATAAATCGGAAGGTAATGGTGGAGAACTAGGCTGGCCAGAACAATTATGCTGTGAGCTGGAGAGCTTAGGTGTACGGGCTGGCCATATGGAAGCTGATTACGCGAATACGGATATGCCGCAAATGATTATGGAGCAGGTCGAGAAAAAGTTAGGGGTCCCGACCATTTTAATTAACAATGCTACTTACTGTGCTCCTTCGAACTACCGTACGCTTGATTTACGCTCGCTTGATCAGCATTACACCATCAACAATCAGGGGACGATTATATTGAGCTTGGCGTTTGCACGAAGATTCGAGTCGCATTATCCGTCAGGGACGCCGGGAAGGATCGTATATATGGTGTCCAAGGGGGACGATCCTGATAACTTGGCTTATATTGCAACGAAGGGCGCGCTACTAGGCCTTATTGAGCCGTTATCGGTTGGATTAGCGCCGCTACATATTACGGTTAACGGCATTGACCCAGGTCCGACCGATTCAGGCTGGATGGATGAAACGATCAAAAGCTTCCTTCAGCCGATGTTTCCAATGGGACGGATTGGCGTGCCAGAAGATGCGGCGCGAGCGATTCGCTTTTTGGCCAGTGATGAGTCGCAGTGGATTACAGGCCAAGTGATTAAGTCCGAGGGTGGATTTAGAGGGAAATAAGTGGAACGCACGAGTCTTTATGAGCAATCGTAAAGGCTTGTTTTCTTCTGTTTCTCGTTATTTACGGTAACTGGCTATCATCTGAATAATGAAGTGTGACAAAAGGGGTTGACACTTATCTTGAAAACATATATCTTTAATTCAAGATAATTAAACGAAAGCAAGCAACAAACAAGTCACACGTAACAGAAACGGTTAATTATCTTTTCATAGGTAAACTCTTCACAGAGTAACGAGATAGTTGTAACCTAGGACAACATCTCGGTATTTTTTACTCTAATATCTCGAATTAAAGATAATAATATTCAAGATTTTATCAACGATGTTTTGACACAATCAAAACTTAACTATAGGAGGAATTTATAATGACAACTCAAAACAAAAACGTATTTATCGATCCGAACGATACAGCATTATTGCTAATCGACCACCAAAGCGGTCTATTCCAAACGGTGCAAGATATGGACGTGCCAACGCTTCGCCGCAACGCAATCGCGCTTGCTAAGTTGGCTAAATTGACGAAAATTCCTACGATTACAACGGATTCCGTGCCAATGGGTCCAAACGGTCCATTGATTCCTGAAATTAGTGAAATTTTGCCGGATGTCGTATATGTACCACGTAACGGTGAGATTAATGCTTGGGACAATCCGAACTTTGTAAAAGCGGTTGAAGCAACAGGCAAGAAAACATTGATTATCGCTGGTACGTTGACTAGCGTGTGCATGGCGTTCCCTACCTTGTCTGCACTTGCTGCGGGTTACAAAGTATACGCGGTAGTTGATGCATCCGGTAACTGGAGCAAAATGGCGACAGATATTACACTTGCACGCGTCGTGCAAGCTGGTGCGATTCCGATCGATACATTGGCGGTTATTTCTGAAATTCAAGGCACTTGGAACCGTCCAGATGCTGCGGAATTTGCGGAAGTATTGGCAGAGCTTATACCAACTTACGGTTTGCTTATCGAAAGCTTTAATCGCGCATTTAGCGAGGGTCAAGCGGCAAAGGACTCGAAGTAATAGTACGTCATCCTTCAACTGGGTCAACCAGTTAAGGCTCTGTCTATCTTGGTAATAAGTGTAGGTGTATGGGGAGCCGGTCTGTATAGAGCGGTTCCCCTTTATATAAGGATATATGTTGCTCGTGAATGGATTCATTATAATTGAGCCTGAATGTTAGCATAAACGGCTTTTTTTAGGGTACGGACCTAAACAGATATAGCTGTGCTTCGCAAGATAAGGTACTTACTTATTGACAGCAACTAATCCACGTGATATATTTATCTCGAATTAAAGATAATTTAATTAAAGATAAATATACAGTTATATTAATCAAACAACGTACTAGTCAATTTCATCAGATAAATGGGTTAATCGCCAGCAGTATATGGTTAGTATTTTTAAAACAGAGCAGACTCAAATATGACAACAATACGGAGGTAATTATAATGAATCCATTGAAAGGTATCCACCACGTTACAGCAATTACTAGCAGTGCAGAGAAGAACTATGAGTTTTTCACAAATGTGCTCGGGATGCGCCTTGTGAAGAAAACGGTCAACCAAGATGATATTCAAACGTACCATTTGTTCTTCGCCGATGATAAAGGCAGTGCAGGTACGGATATGACATTCTTTGATTTCCCTGGTATTCAAAAGGGTATTCACGGTACAGATGAGATTGCGAAAACATCATTCCGTGTGCCGACAGATGCAGCTTTGGACTACTGGGCGAAGCGATTCGACCGTTTAGGCGTACAGCATACGAGTATTCAAACGTTCTTCGGGAAACAGACGCTTTCGTTCGTTGATTTCGATGATCAGCAGTACCAATTCATCTCGGATGAACACAATGAGGGCATCGCATCTGGTACCCCGTGGCAAGATGGTCCAATTCCATTGGAATATGCGATTACGGGTCTAGGTCCTGTCTTCATACGCATTGCTCCATTCGATTATTTCAAAGAAGTATTGGAGAAAGTGTTCTTCTTCAAAGAGATTGCACATGAAGGCGACTTCCACTTGTTTGAGATGGGAGAAGGCGGCAACGGTGCGCAAGTTGTTGTTGAGCATAACGAATCGCTGCCACGAGCACAGCAAGGTTTTGGTACCGTGCACCACGTGGCGTTCCGAGTAGACAACCGTGAAGAGTTGGATGCATGGATGGAGCGTTTGGAAAGCTATCGCTTCAACACATCTGGCTATGTGAATCGCTACTTCTTCGAATCATTGTATGCGCGAGTAGCACCGCAAATCTTGTTCGAGTTCGCGACAGACGGCCCTGGATTTATGGGGGATGAGCCGTATGAAACACTGGGCGAGAAGTTGTCCTTGCCACCGTTCCTAGAGCAGAAGCGTGAGCAAATCGAGAAAATGGTTCGTCCGATCGATACGGTTCGCAGCACGAAAGCATTTGTTAAGGAATAATGGCGGATTAGGATTGTTATCCTCATGGCCATGGAATAAATAGGTGATAACGATAGGGAGAGACCGTACAATATAGCAATTGCGCAGCCTCTCCCTTTTGTTTATCGCTAACATCAACCGGCAATCGTAGGAACGTTCATGGAACTGTTCTGATTACTTGCGACCACATTTCCATTTACTCGAACCTCTAGATCGGCTATTTGATCAATTGCAGGTAAGAGATCGTCCAATTGAAATAACTGTTCAATATGATACACACCCTGCGGCAAGGGTGATCGATAAACCTTAGCTGCAATAGCAGCAGCCACAGCCGCTGTCATATTGGCTTCGTGCCTTCCTTGTACAAGGCATTCCACAGCTATCTCTTCGTTATTTAGCTTACCTAGAGCATCTATTTTGACTGCAAATTGGTCACTTCCTAAACGTATCTTACTGAAGGCCAGCACGGCAACTTGGCGAATCAACTTTACTTTTAATAAGCGGAACAATCCAGAGGCTCTTAACCAAGCAAGCATTCGTGTTATCCCATTCGAGTCAAAACAGAGACGTGTAGAGACGGTAGGAACGCCAAGAGTATGCGGGATGGCATGTTGATCGGAAAAATTAAATCGATAGGCTTGTTTACGCCCTAGCGCGGTTCCGAAACCAATTTCCTTGCCATCTATAAAGCTTGAAACCCTCTTAAGCTGGCCATTTTGCCTCACTTCATACTGTGTACTCAAATTATCGATTGTCCATTCGATCGCAGCCTTTCCATGCCTGTCCCCCAAACCGAGCATAATGGAGATGTCTACCGTATCGGTCTGATCCATTAGCCCTTTGGCATGACTAGCAAGCAGATTGGTCATCCCTGGAGCGAGCCCAACACTTAAGATAGCAGTTGATCCGTGTGACGCAGCCACCTGGTGCATTTGTTCAACTTGTGTAAGGAAGGAAGGGGTGGCTGATACGTCTACATAATGAATGCCACGCTGCAGGCAAGTCCGCACGAATGTAGTATCCGTCTGATCTAAGCACATGACAACCAGCTTTACGTTATGTAACAGAGAGGGGGTTACCTTTGAGCTGATGTCCATGTGGAGAGGTTTCACTTTCCCATTCGTTAAGTGGCAAAATTGTTCCGCGCGCTCCAAGCTTCTGCCAGCCGCATAAACTTTGTTAGGAAAATAATCAGCTAGCTGCTTGCAGATTACTTGTCCTACATGCCCATATCCGCCAATTACAATAATACGATCTTTCATCACGATCTCTCCTTATTTGGTTGATGGATGTCCTCGGTCTAGTTGTTCGAGCTATAGTTTCGTGGGAATTATGGTACTCCTCATTTGTTTAGTAACTAAACTAAATGATCAAAAAAATATCTACACAGCGAAACGTTTCATTTTTTTGAAAATATTTTTCGAAAATAGTGATTCCTTTTTCTATTAATAGGTGACAAAACTCAAAATTGGTTGTAAAAATTGCAGATGCATAATTAATCGTTAGGAACTGTGAATTCCGTTTAAGTTAGGGTCAAATTATGCAAATTTATTATTTTCTATACATTTAGTATAGTAACTAAACTAAAATGCTGTCAATACATAAATGTCTTTACGATATCATTTGTCATTTGGCTTTTTATTTGCGATGATTTTCAAATTAATTGACCAATAGACGGAAATGCTAGTATATGGTATCTTGTTAGTGCTGACCGATATGACAGCTGTCCTTATACTTAATTAAGCTGGCCTGACGTATAGTTATGGAGTCAATGCAGCACGTTATACATACACAGCGGACGGTCATGATTATGGTCCACCAATTGGCATACATAGATGCTTTTACTTGAATTATTTTACAACAGGCATTCTCTTTGCAGAGGATGGTTTTTATTTTATGACGACAACTAGATATCAACAGCATCCTATGGGGAGTCATCCAGAAAGGAATAAAAGATGAAGAAACGATTTATAGACATTTTTATGATTATGCTTGGTGCGTTTATTTTTGCAGTAGCTATCAACGTCTTTGTTATTCCGAATGAGTTCGGTGAAGGCGGAGTTACAGGGATTACAATTATCCTTTATTATTTGTTCCAGTGGTCTCCGGGACTTGTGAACTTGGTCATTAATGCATTCTTGTTAATTGTCGGTTACAGGTTCCTCGACAAGATGACAACGATATATACGATTATTGCGGTCTTATTTAACTCCCTCTTTTTGTACCTTACAGAAGATTGGACGATTGCGTCCAACGAGTTGATTATCAATGCGATCTTTGGTGGCGTGTTTACCGGGGTCGGGCTTGGCTTAATTATTCGCGTAGGCGGGACAACGGCGGGTACGACGATCCTTGCGCGTATCACGAACAAATATCTAGACTGGAACATTAGCTATGGCTTGTTGTTCTTTGATCTCATTGTGGCGTTCTCCTCCTACTTCATTATTGGTGCGGAAGCCTTAATGTTTACGATTGTAATGCTTTATGTAGGCACGAAGGTGATGGACTTTATTATCGAAGGTCTTAATACACAGAAGGCTTGCATGATTATATCCGATGCACATAAGGAAATTGCAGAGCAGGTCAATTTGTCGATGGATCGGGGCGTTACCGTCTTCTATGGAAGAGGTCACTATACGAATACGCCGAAGGAAATCCTGTACGTTGTGATTAGCAAGCAAGAAGTGAGCGCATTGAAAAAAATTGTACGTTCGCAAGATAAGGACGCATTTATTACGATTCATGATGTGCGCGACGTGTTCGGCGAAGGGTTTGTAGATATATCGAAATAACGGAATATCAAAGTAACGAAAAAGGCGAAGAAGTTTCCCTACGGGGTTGGCTTCCTCGCCTTTTTTAAACTGCTTTCCACAAATGCAATTAGTCTATATACTCATAAAAGCTCAGCGTACCTGTCTTTTCATCGGCACTCACGAACAGATCGCGTTTATTCAATTTATGGATGCCTTCTGGAGCTTTGCCGCCGGATGGAACCAAGCCCATGTATTTTGGCTTCAGCGGATTCGTTACATTAAAGAACAAGATTGTGTTGCCGCGCTCGGAACAGACAGCAAGGATCTGCTTGCCGTTGAATTTGCCGATTGTTAAGTTCTCCACCTCACTGCCGCGCTTCGTACTGCGGTCGTCTGGGTATACACCAGCTTCGGCATTGGCACGATCGATCAAATCCATGCTGTCATAAACGACATTACCGTTGCGATCCCATGCCATAATATTGCGTCCGCCGGAGTATACACCATCCTTGAACTCATTGGAGCCAAGGTCGCCTTCATTCGCAGTGTACAAGTATTTGCCGTCAGCGCTCCATACGATTCCGTCTGGCTCAGGACGAGCAGTGAGGTCCTCGGTAATGGAAACGACGCCATCCGTTTTCAAGTCTGCTTTGTGCTTCGTTGTGCCAAGGCCAAATACTTTGCTTACTTTCTTGTCTTTCAGGTCAATGAGAGCAATGGCATTGTTCTCTTGCAAGGTTACAGCTGCGGTCTTACCGTCAGGACTGATAGCCGCGTATTCAGGCTGCGGATCATTTGGATAAGTGACATTAGGGCCTACATTGGTCAAATCAATCGCAACATCGGTTACCGTTCCGTTCAGCACATCTGCCTTCGGGAAGGACAAAATGGCTACAGATCCAGGGCGTTTCACTTTACTGAAATCAATTTCATCGAGAACAGGATCGAGTTCTTCATCTTCAATAGCGACAACTGCCGTACGGCCATCCTTGGAGAGGGCGATGGCGTCAGGGCCGATTCCGACTTCGTATGTTTTGGCAATCGTGCCAGCTGCGATATCGACAACAGCGATGACGCCTTTATTGGCGTTGTTCACGTTGTCTCCTGTACGTACTGCTGCTAGTGCATATTTTCCATTTGGCGTAACAACTACACTTGTTACTTCTGCTTCAGCGGAGATGGACTTTAAACTGATTTGCTTAACCGTTTGGATGTTCTTCAGATCTTTAATAGATACGACACTGATAGAGCCTAAGTTTGCTTCGGTTACGAGAAGTGTGTTGCCGTCTGGGGTGGAGGAGATGATTTCTGCTGCTTTACTCGGCATAGCGTAAGTGGCTGCGAGCTGAAAGCTGCTTTTATGTTGTGCCTTGGTTTCATTATGTTTGTGGTTGTGTTCCCCTGATGTTGGGGATGAATGCTGATCATGGTCATTACTTGCAAAAGCTGTAGAGAACAGCGAAGCAGTAGACAATACGCATGCTAGGGTTACGGAAATAAACCAACGTTTACGATTCAATCGAAACACTCCTTTTGCCTATTCATTTTTTGGTGGGTAACTAGAATGGATAACTTACTGACTTGATAAAGGAAAAAGTGAATATATGTGAGTAGTTCATGGATGCGAGTAGTTGGAGGAAAATCGTTCAAACATGGGCAAGATAGGGTGATAATAAACGATATTATTCGACAGTCACAAACAAATTCCTCCTTCGATTCCAATTCATGTTGTGTTACATCGTGAGTGGAGTCACTTCATCAAATTCACTTGTTTTCACCTATAAAATTTGGGACAATAAGAAACAGATTGTGAACATAGGCGCGGCTTGCTGGAACGTTCAAGAGGCTGCGTAAAATAGAACTTAGAAATTCAGTGTTTTGAAAAGAGGACAACGAATGAATAAGCAATCCATTTATGGATTAACACTAGATCAATTGACAGCATGGCTTTCCGAATATGGACATAAGAAATCTCGCGCAGCAAAAGTGTGGGATTGGCTGTATCGCAAGCGGGTTACGGATTTCGCTCAAATGGACGATGTGAACAAAGATTGTTTACAACTGCTATCTGAGCATTTTGTCATTCAAACGTTAACGGAGCATGTGAAACAGGAATCTTCGGACGGTACGATTAAATTCCTGTTTAAGCTGCAAGACGGCAATCTTATTGAGACCGTATTGATGCGACACAAATTCGGTCTATCCGTTTGTGTAACGACGCAAGTTGGCTGTAATATCGGGTGCAGCTTCTGTGCGAGTGGATTAATTGCGAAGAGCCGTGATCTATCAAGCGGTGAAATTGCGGAGCAAATTATGAAAGTTCAGCATCATCTTGATGCAGTCGGCAATGGTGAGCTTGTCAGCCACATCGTTGTCATGGGAATCGGTGAGCCGTTCGATAATTATGAGAACTTACTTGATTTCCTGAAGGTCGTTACGGATCGTAAAGGTTTGGCGATTGGATCACGACGGATTACCGTATCGACGAGCGGACTGGCTAAGAAGATTAAGGAATTCGCGGATGCGGACTTGCGAGTAAACCTGGCCTTGTCTTTGCACGCGCCTAACAATGAGCTGCGTACGCAAATTATGAAGATTAACCGTGCGATTCCGATTGAGCAGTTGATGGAAGCGTTGGACTATTACTTTGCGAAGACGAACCAGAAAGTAACGTTGGAATATATTCTGTTAAGAGATGTGAACGACCGCAAAGAGCATGCGCTGGAGTTGGCTCAGCTGATTCAGGATAAGCGTCAGTTCTTAAAAGTGAACTTGATTCCATATAATCCGGTCGACGAGCACAGCCAATACCAACGTACGACACGCGACTCGGTATCGGATTTCTATGATGTATTGAAGAAGCATCAGATTAATGCGAGTGTGCGTGTAGAGCACGGCAGTGATATCGATGCGGCATGCGGCCAGCTGCGCAGCAAGCAGATGAAGAAGGCTGAAGCGAATTAATAGCCTTGAGTAGACGGTGCATTTCGTAAGTAAGTCTCGATCAAGGTATACCAAAGAGCGTGTCCAATGCTGTGGATGCGCTCTTTGTTTGAGATAAGTCTAGAACTCCAGTCACCGTAACTGACTCATTAGGGTTGTTCTAGCAGAGAGAAGGGCGTCCCCTTCAAGGTAACGGAATACCTCGGGGACGCCCTTTACTTATACAATAATGAAGTTAATTAGTTTTGAATTTTATCTGTAAGTGCATCGATGTTCGTAAGACCTTGGTTGATTTGACCGAGGCTAGCTACGATTTGACCTTGAATGTTGTTTATTTGTGCTTGAAGGTTTTGGAACTGCATAGCTGCCATTGGATCAGAATTACCGATAATTTGAGCGAACTGTTGAAGCTGAGATTCAACGAAATCGAATTGTTGAGCTACCATGTTTACGCTGTTTACCATGTTTTTAAGGCCTTTTACTTCAGCATCGATTTGATCGCCTACGCGAGCGCTTTTGTTGCCAAATCCAAATCCGTTTGATCCAAACATGTGAACATCTCCTCTAAAATAAATGATAGTTATTCCAATGGGGTAGAATCATTCTCACAGCCTTGATGAATATCCGAATACGAGAGGATAAGTATGATTTAGCGCTAACGTTGTTCAATGAATACTAGCGGCCAAAACTATGTATGTCTTGCACGATCCATTTCGTATATCAAGGTTCCCCTTGCAGTCCTTGCTGCGTGAGTCTTACATAGTAAGTAAAGATTTGTGAGCTAACGATATCTTAAATAGCGTTATTAAATAAGGTACATATTTACATACGCACATAAAAGGATATAGTTTCATGTCAAAGAACTTTATTCCATGTATTTTTTTCGATTCATCTTTTGATAAACGTCCCTTCTAAATCAAGCATCATAATTCTCTATATGAAGCTCTTTAAGATACTATTGTTTCGTGAATTTACGATTAATACTGTAACGAATCGTTGCTGAGACTACCTCCTCAAAGTTATTCGTTTGTACTACAATGAGATCAAACTATATTTTTCCAATGCACTTATCATTACGGCCTTTTACGAACGAGAAAGCCTACTTTTTTTAGATGTGGGATGAAAGTGAGGGAGAAAGGGATACGGAGTGCCAATAAAACCGAAGGTTTGTGGAGCTTCAAGTATCCGAAAAGTGTTTCTTTGTTGCAGTTTGTGGACGCGATCCTATTTTGTAAGTACGGCTGGTGATGTATCAAGTGAAACAATCAAACGGTACGTCGAACAGCAAAGGACAAGGAGGGAACCGTATGTCGCAAACAATAACAGTTAAGGTCAAATTGCTTCCAATACGAGAACAAGCACAATTATTAAAACAAAGCAGCCTTGAGTATATCAAAGTCATGAATACACTTGTATATGAAATGGTTGAAGCGAAGCAAATTACGAAAAAAAGTACAAAGGATATTGATGCCAATATTCCCAGTGCAGTAAAAAATCAAGCAATTAAAGATGCAAAAAGTGTATTCACTACAAAAGTGAAAAAAAGTAAATATACGATTATTCCTATTTTAAAGAAGCCCGTTTGTGTATGGAATAATCAGAATTATTCGTTTGATTTCACTCACATCTCCATTCCACTCATGGTCGAGGGGAAGTCTACACGCATGAAAATACGTGCATTGCTGGTAGATAAGAGTGGACGCAACTTCTCTTTGCTTAAGCATAAACTTGGTACACTACGCATCACCGAAAAGTCTGGTAAGTGGGTTGCCCAAATATCTGTGACGATTCCAACGACTGAAAAAAAAGGCACGAAGATTTTAGGTGTTGATCTAGGATTGAAAGTTCCAGCTGTGGCTATCACGGATGATGGTAAGGTTCGCTTCTTTGGAAATGGACGAGAAAACAAGTATAGGAAGAGAAAGTTTCGTAGTGTTCGCAAAAAATTAGGCAAACAAAAGAAAGTAAATGCGATTCGTAGACTAGATGATAAAGAGCAACGGTGGATGAAGGATAAGGATCATAAGGTGAGTCGTCAAATCGTGAACTTTGCAATTGAAAATAAGATTTCTGTCATTCGTTTGGAACAGTTAACAAACATTCGACAGACGACAAGAACAAGTCGTAAAAACGAAAAGAGTCTACATACATGGTCTTTCCACCGCTTGTCTACTTTCATTGAATACAAGGCGAACGTAGCTGGAGTCAAAGTAGAGTACGTGAACCCTGCCTATACCTCTCAAACATGTCCGCAATGTTCCGTAAGGAACAAAGTGAAAGATAGAAGATATGTGTGCCCGTGTGGATTCGAGAAACATCGTGATTTAGTGGGTGCAATGAATATTCGATATGCACCTGTGGTTGGCGGTAACAGTCAATCAGCCTAAGATGCTATATGCACCGTCTTCGGAGGGGCGATGGCACACCCTAATCTTAGTAGTTGTCCAAAGCAGAAATGGATTGAGGACGGAAACTAGCTAAGAATCCCACTGGCTTTAGTCAGCTTGCTCCTTTAAGGGTGGGAGTGCCAAATAGAAATAAGAAATCATACTATGAATACTTGGTTAGGAGGATGTACCGATGAAATTGCGATTTGAGGGAGATTTAACGGAATTACTAGCGGGGATTCGCGCGTTGTCACAGGAAAATTTGTTTAATGAGGCAGAAGATGGTGTACATGTCCGCGTGGAGCGTTCAACGGGCAAGTTGGAAGTAGGCTTAGAGCAAGGACAAGCCTATATTCGCTATGAGCATAAACATCAATTTTATAGAGGGCTCGGGCTTCTCGTGCAGCACGGCAGCAACGGGCAATCCTTTCATATTGAAGAGAAGCAGTCTATTGAAACCGTTGGACCGATGTTCGATCTATCTCGCAATGCGGTATTGACGCTGGATAGCTTTAAGTATTTATTGCGCAAAATGGCACTCATGGGCATGAATTCGGTCATGCTCTATATGGAAGATACGTATGAGATCAAAGATGAGCCTTACTTTGGATATATGCGTGGTCGATATTCAGAGGCTGAGCTTCGCGAGATCGATGATTACGCGGATCAATTCGGTATTGAGGCTTTCCCAAGCATCCAGACACTTGCTCATCTAGAGGAGTTCCTCAAGTGGGAGCCAGTAAAGGATTATAAAGATACGAAGGGTGCTTTGTTAGTTGGCACAGAGAAGACGAATCAGCTGATGGAGGACATGATTGAAGCTGTTAGTGCTCCATTCCGCAGTCGTAAAATTCACATTGGTATGGATGAGGCAGAAGAGCTTGGTCGAGGTAAATATTTAGACAAGAACGGATATGTAGAGCGTTTTGAAATTATGATGTCTCACCTGGATAAGGTGTTGGAAATCGTACGTCGTCGGAGCTTAAAGCCGATGATGTGGAGCGATATGTTCTTGAAATTCACTTCTGCTGACGGTACAGAGCATTTCGATACAGAGAGTCAATTTTCTGAAGAAATGGCTAAGCGCATTCCGGAAGACGTCGATATGGTGTACTGGGATTATAACCATATGGAAGAAGAGCATTACGATAAGCTTATTGCGAAGCATCGCCCATTGAACTGTAATCTTGTATTTGCTGGCGGAGTATGGGTATTCAATACGTTTGGCGTTAATTATGGTTTGTCGTTAAACGCTACGGACAGTGCACTGAAGGCTTGCAAACGAGCAGGTGTTGGCGAAGTATACGCAACGCTATGGGGCGATGATGGTATGGAAAGCAATCCATATATCGCTTTGCTTGGTTTGCAGTTCTATGCGGAGCATGCCTATGCAGATGGCGAGCTAGATCAGAAGAAGCTGGCTGAACGCGTAAAGTTCTGTACAGGTATCGAGCTGGACGCTTATATGCTGATGAAGGACTTGGACGAGACGCCTGGTGCGGAGCCTAACAATGAGAAGCAGAGCAATCCATGTAAGTTCTTATTGTATCAGGATGTGCTGCTCGGTTTGTTCGACAAGCAGATTGAAGGATTGGAAATGTCGGCTCATTATGCGAAAGTGGAGCAAGACATTCGCAGCAGCCGCGTGCCTGAAGCGGAGTTGGATTACATCTTCGATGTGCCAGAGAAGCTGTGCGGCGTGTTGAAGCTGAAAAGTGAAATCGGCATCGAGCTGAAGCGTGCGTATGATGCGGGTGATAAAGAAACGCTGCAGCGTATTGCGGTGGAGGTGCTGCCAGCAATCGCGGCAGGTGTGAAGGATTTGCGCGCTGCGCACCGCAGTCAATGGTTGCGTATGTTCAAGCCGTTCGGTTGGGAAGTTATCGATATTCGCTACGGAGGCGTTATCAGTCGTCTAGATACAGCTTCCATGCGTCTGATTGATTATGTAGAAGGGCGCATTGGACAGATTGAAGAGCTAGAACAAGAACGCCTTGTATACAGCACAACGAATCGTTTTAACAATAAAGGTGCCGGCTGGTGCAGCTTCTATTATCGGATGGCATCGCCGAATGTATTCTTCCATGTCATGAATCCTTTTTAGCGGACATTGAACAAAGCGGCTGAGACTTTTGCATAAAGCTCAGCCGCTTTTTAATCCTGTGAATGGAATCTCGCGATCGTTCTTTTTGATTCGCATTGAATGTTAATGTCAATGAGTACAGGCACCAAAAAGGGGGGAGTTTGATGAATCATTTTGATGATAGGCAGCAAGTGGGCTGCTTTCATGACCAGCGAATGCCGCGGTTATATTTTGAGTATAAAAGACAGTATTATGAAGGGCATATGTCTCATTACTGGAACGATGGCTTTCGATTAATAACCTATCAACATGACTTGTACATACAACCGGGTGATGAATTGTCTCGCATTGGTCTGTATGAATATGAAATGGATAAGGCGGTCTATAAGCTCACAGTCACTGACGTATCGCTTCATGTAGATGAGCGATCCCTAACCATAACTGTAAAGTTACAGGGTGCTGAGTCTATCGACTTCCTACATCAGCATATATACGCAGTCATCTTAGGTAACTCACCTCTACGTCGTTTTTCATCGTCGGAATTCACTCCATTTCCTTCCTTTATTGGGCGCAAACACTACACTAAGGATGCAACAGCAGCGCGCCAAAAATGGCTTGAACAATTTACAGGTAATACGCTCACGCATGTAACCCGATCCCTCTTTCACGAACAGCCATCTACTCTTGCAGGTAATATTGAAAATTATATAGGTTCCATTCAGGTTCCTTTAGGAATAGCAGGTCCATTGCGAATTCGGGGGACCTACGCAAATGGGCATATACCGATCCCGATTGCGACGACTGAAGGAGCACTTATTAGCTCCATATCCAGAGGGGCTAAGGCTTGTAACGCTGCCGGAGGGATTGAGGTCCATGTCCTTAAGCAGACGATGGTTCGAGCTCCTGTATTTTTCTGCGAGGATATGTCTGGTGCGATTCAACTTGCTCAATGGATAGATAAACATAAAGCGTCGATTAAGGCTGAGGCAGAACGAGTAACCTCTGTTTCCAAGCTAATCAGTCTACATGCCCATCCATTCGCAGATTTCGTACATGTGCAGTTCGGTTACGAAACAGGAGATGCCGCTGGACAAAATATGACTACTTCCTGTACCTACGTCGCTTGCGAATGGATTGCGTCGAAGGTAAAGTATCTTGCAGATCTAAAATATGTCCGCTATATGATTGAAGGCAATCAGGCGGGGGACAAGAAGGTAGCATACCGAAGTTTTATCGGAGGAAGAGGAATTCAGGTAAATGCCTCGATTCATATACCAGAAGCTATACTTAAGCAGACGATGAGAATTTCCGTCGATCAGTATATGAAATGCTGGTATGCAGCAGAAGTTGGTGCCTTGCAAACAGGAATGATCGGGCATAATGTTAACTTCGCAAACGTAATTGCGGGTGTATTTAGTGCTACAGGACAAGATATGGCCTCCATTCATGAAGCAAGCTGTGGTATTTTCAAGGCGCGCCCAGAAGGAGGAGGTATTTCATTCCATGTGCAACTTCCTTCATTAGTTATTGGTACAGTGGGAGGAGGGACAGGCTTACCCACTCAGCGTGAATGCCTAGAGATGATGGGCTGTTACGGACGTGGTAAAGTGTACAAGCTCGCTGAAATTATTGCATCTGCCTGCCTTGCGTTGGATCTATCCACTTCGTCCGCCATCATCTCCAACGAATTTGTCAAGGCGCATGAGCGTTTAGGAAGAAAGGCAGAGGGGGTAGGTATCCGTCGAAATGATATTAAGCCTCGATTTTTTCAAGCACTTCTTGGAGAGGCATACGGTAAAGTAGCGTCTTTTGAACTTACACCGTTAAACACGGAATCAAGCGTCATTACCAACATGCTTAAGGCAAATAACAGTTCGTTTCAAGGCCTTCATCGTTATCTGCTGCATTTGCAAACTCATACCTCGAAAGAAGATAACCTAAGGCATGCATCTACTACTTCCCTTCCTGTTGTCCTGAAAGTGAAATCCAATGATCGAGAAGTTATGGATTTAGGTATCGGAATCGCAAAGTTGTCGGGAGATGACCGATTATCTGGTTTATTTGAGTCACAAATGCATATTTTCGGATTTGAGGGATCCCACGTTAGGGAAATAGCATTTTATCAACATGCGCCGATGACATTATTACGGTATTGTCCACATGTGTATGGTGTAACTTGTGATGAAGACAAGGAAGTCTACGCTATCCTTATGGAAGACTTATCACCTTGCAGTCATCTCGGGACGATTGAATCGCTTGCTGTCTGGGATGAAGAACATATTGATTATGTGCTTGCGGATGCAGCAAAGATGCATGCGCTATTTTTAAATAAAGCAGATAAGCTGCCTGCTGCTCTTCAGTTTGATCGGCTAGAGGAATCTAGCTATGAGGATGCAACTGAGCTGCTGCTTGCTTTGACGGACTACAATTATGCACGCTTTCCTACAATGATCTCTTCACATTTCTATCATTTGCTGCGTCAATTTATTCTCCAACTTCCTTTTCATAATGAACAGATGAAGCAATACCACCAGACGATTACACACAATGACTTTAATCCGCGTAATTTAGGATTACGTCCTAGCGCTGGTGCTAAGCATTTGGTTGTGTATGATTGGGAACTTGTACGTTACCAGAATCCTCAGCATGACTGTGTGGAGTTCTTGTCGTACACAGTTGCAGCGAATGCATCGACCCAACAATGGGATGCCTATATCGAACAATATCGCGTTTATTTGGAGCAGGAGAGCGGGGTGTCACTGGACAGGAAAAATTTTGAACAGATTACATTACTGAATGCGTTGGAACTAGTGGCGGTTCGCTATAACCTCTACTTGTTGGCTCATAATCTGCTGCATTTTTCGTATATGGAGACGATTTATCAAAGCCTGTCTCAATATATTGTAGATAAGATAAAGGACAATCCAAGTCTTATCGAGCTGCAACTGTCTAATTAAGAATATAAACAAAGTGACAAGCGGGACAAGCTGCCTATATAGCAAACTATCCCGCTTGTTGTTTCAATCCGATGAAATAGAGGAGTATGTTGATAATGTAATGAGCAGTAGTCCCGATTAGGAGGAATAACGCTGCTTCAAGCGCTGTAGGCTGATAGAAGAAATATGTGGCTAACATGCAACCGATAACCGAGTCAGCCTGGTCAATGAACGTGAAGCAAATACCGAGCCAACCTTTTCGATTTTGACCTGGTGGAATATCCAAGCGGCGCTTAATAAAGCTATTTGGCAGTTCGAACAGAACGTAACTGAATCCCCATAGCATGCCATACATCCATTCTGTATAAGGCATTATATATGTATCCCATGGCAGGAGGGAGTTGGATTTCAACCAAGCCCATTTGTCAACGAGCCATCCCATCGCTACGAACCAGCATGCCGTAAATAGGATCATGCCCATAAATCCATGCCATGTCTTATTGTCGCCGAAAATCCGCTTTCCATCTCTCCAATATCTCCCACCATCCATTGGACGTCGATGCTCACGAACAAAAGGCAATTTAACAAAGATCATATTCGTGACGCCACCCAAAATGACTGGCATCATAAATAACAGTATTTGCAATGATAATAGCATAGGCATTCGAACCTTTCTGCTTATAATGGCTGTTTCTCTTTAAGAAAAGAACCCTACTGTTATGGCTTATTTACCAATGGATGTTCACTTTATTTAGCGCCTTTACTATGATACGGACAGCTAAAGGGATGATAAAGAAGGTGAAGCCGAGTACGTAGAACTTTCGGGCAAGCCTCGAGGTGGGGTGATAGATTAGCATGCCAATTAAATAGGTGTTCACAAGCATATGAGTGATAAGCGCAATTAAGAAAGACATCTCATTCAAAATAATCGCCATTATAGCTCCGCATATGAATGAACTCGCAAATAGCAAACCGGCTAGAAGAGCTGTACCTTTTGCACCCATGAACTGTGTATAGTTAAGTGGTGGGGATGTCCTTCCTCTCTCATGCTCATTACCGTTAGAAGGCTGTACATTATGGGCATATTCATGGGCAATGACAGCAAAGTAAAGGAAGCCTGCAAAGTATAAAGACTCAATCTGCCATGGCACCTCATGTACAGCCCCTATATAAAAAGGTATGATCGCAAAAATGAGATTGGAACCAAAAGGACGAAGCATGATTGGGGAGCGTGAACTTAACTTGAACCACAACCAATAGTAACCCACGAGCAAACATATTATCACAACTCCAATCCAGTTCTGGGCATGCAGAAAGAGGAGGAGCACTAGTATAAATATACAGTTGCGACGTAGTGCGGCGGATTGAATATAGCCTGTCACTAAGCCGCGCTGAGGACTCTTATCTCGATCAGCCTGGATGGAATGTAAATCGTCCGCTGCGCGCAGCAATAATAGTCCGAGCCATGTCGTAAGTACCGCAAGCAAAGTTAGTAACAAGTGGTTGTGGTACTTACCAGTATCGGTAGTCGGTATTAGGCTTACCGTGATGATGATGCAGAGAGGGATCGTTATGAATAGTGGGTACCGCTCTTGGATAAAGCGCCATAGATGCATCATATTATTTCACGTTCACTATCAGCTAGCTCAACCCGCTCAATTTCACCAGTATCACCATGGAGGATAAGAATATCTCCATCGGCAATGCGTGAAGTTGCTCGCTCTACAGCGGCAATAGCAGGAATGCCGAATTCCCGTGCCACAATTGCACAGTGGGATAACATGCCGCCCTTCTCGACAACTAAGCCGGCTGCGATTTTGAATAAGGGTGTCCAACCTGGATCGGTACTCCTCGTAACGAGAATATCACCGGGCTCCAAGCCTGAATCATTTACGGGATCGAAGATGATTCGTGCTCGTCCAGTAACGGTTCCTCCTGATACGGCAATACCTACAAGTCGTGTATACTGTTCATCCTGATAGGTGCTCCGTATAGGCTGGTCTTGATAGTAAATACCTTGCTCACGTACAAAAAGGCTTGGAGGCTCTGTATCCTCGTTATTTCGATGTGCATCTTGACGTAAGGCAATTAGCTTTGGGATTGTCTCAGGGAACTGATATTTTCCATAAGCGAGATCTTGAATCTCGTTCCATTGCAAGTAGAAGATTTGATCAGCTTGTGTCAAATGTTTTTTCTCAACGAGACGTTGCCCCAGCTGTTGTGCGATCTGGCGAATTTCGCCGAACAACAAACTGCGGATAATACGGCTTCTTTCTCGTAAGCGAATCGATTGATGGGTATGATGCAGCAGGAAGCGGAAGGCGAATCGCTGCGAACGTGTTAAGGATTGCTGGATATGTGCTGTCCAATCCATAACAGAAGAGTAAGTTTCCTGTGTTAGCGATTGATTCGATGATGAGGAAGCGCGCTGCTGAGAAGCTGTTTGATATTTCCTTACTAATTCCCAATACAAATCATGTCTCTCCTCAAAAGTAGGAGAGACGATCGTGCAATCGTGATAGCATCTTCCCCCGAACTGCTCCATAAATAGTTCGAACTTCTTCCGTGCCTCGCCATGAAGTTGTAGTTCAAGCTCTTCCCATTTGTTCTCTTCCAATAGACGCTGCCATGAAGCATGTGAACGAATGAGAATAGCTTGTTCTTCGATAAGGTGTGAAGGCTCCAAGCTGCGTATATCTTCTGTTTGCATAAGATGGACAACAGCTAAATCCGTATTGATCGCGGTATGCTTTAGCCAGCGCTTGACGAGAAGTTTCAATCCTCCAGGGAACACTGCCGCCAGTAAGTCGACGATTGCAGGCCGATCATAGTAGTGTTTTACCAGTCCATTCATTACATCATCTAGTACTTGGAGTAATTGATGAAGCGACATCTGTTGATATCCGTCAGCGCGCCACTTGGACCTTCTTTCGTAGAAGGCAGTCTCATATTGTTCCACTCGGGATGAGGCTGACATCCACAACTTCGTGAAACGGTAGGAAAAGGAAAGGTAGCGCCTGATTTTATTTTGTTTGTTGAACTTGGAGGGTATGTCGGTTCTTGGTGTGAACGGAAAAGGGACTTGCTGGCCAATAAAATTATCAAGAAGTGTTTTCAGCATTGGGCCAATAGGCAGCAAATAAGCACTTTCATACCAATTGCTCAGGTTGTAATAGATTCGCCCTGCATGAATGCCTGTTGTGCAATCAACGACGGTTCGGAGTGACTCCAATTCTTCGACCTTCCAACCGAACAACTTCATCATCTGCCTAGTGTAATGCTGATAGAATGAATCAACGATTGACCATGTGAAAGGAGTTACTACAGTAGGGAAGTTCTCCACCATATTGACGTTTGTCCAAATTATGTTCTGTTTCCCTTGCAAGGCTGTAATCGGGCGAACTTGCAGTATAATGACTTCATCTTGTTCGATACACCATTCCAAGTCGATTGGGAATTGATAGTCTTGCTCGATATCGAGTGAGAGTTGAACGAGCCGAAGGATGAAATCGGGCGGTAGAGCAGAGCCAACGTGAAAAGTCACTTGTCGAGTCAGGCGGGATACAACGATTCGACTTGGCGTTACTTCACCGGATACGAGCTTATCCCCCAAGCCTTCTACCCATTCAATAATGAGATGGTCGGTATCTTTACTCACGGGGTTCATGGTGAAAAGTACTCCTGCGTACTGGGGATTTTTCTGTTCTTGAACAATGACACCCATCTGAAAGGCATTAACCGTTAGACTCCGTTCGTTATAAGCTGCTGCTGCGGTGCTGTACATACTCGTCCAACAGGCTTTAATGCGTGTAAATACCTCATTGACTGTTACATTTAAATAGGTATGATATTGTCCTGCCAAGGAATTGGTCGTTCCATCTTCTATGATGGAGGAGGAGCGAATCGCATAGGTGGTGAAGGAATAAAATAAAAGGGCTTGTTTGATCTCATGCTTGAGTTCAGGAGGATAGCTGCCGTTTAAGATCTTATCTACTTGCAGCCTTCTGTCATCTCCATCGTAATTAGCGTCTATTTGATTATATTCGCAATATCGTTGAAAGGCAGCTACTGTAACTACGAATCCATGAGGCACAGGATAATGACGTTGATGCAGTTCGATTAAGCGTGCTGCCTTGCCTCCAGTGGCAGCGATATCTCCTTTTTCTCCTGATAAATGCAGGACCATCCAAGGTTGCTGATCTCGTTGAGGGGGTTGCTTAGTCATTCTATCAACTCCATCAGAAGAATTGTGGCGTATCATGGATTTATTATAGTCGCTTTCCATTTACATACCAATCATTAGTTTCACGGAAGGAGAACTTTATGAAAATACGCACGTATTTCCCTGCTATGCAATTTTGGAATGTTCCTAATCTACTAACAACACTATCTGTTATGACCGGATTTATTAGCATTGTACTCTTGTTCAACGATAAGTTGACTGGGGCATTTACAAGTTACGCCATTACGATCTTGCTCGATCGTCTAGATGGAGTTGTGGCGCGTCGTTTTGAACAATCGTCAACATTCGGCCAGCAATTGGATAGTTTGGCGGATGTCATTAACTTTTGTTTGTACCCACCGTTATATGTAGGGTTATTCTATGGTTTTACAACTTTATGGATGCTGCCCTTTTTATTGCTTTTTTTGATGGCAGGTATATGGCGTCTTGCGTATTTCAATATATCAGGCATGCAGCAAGTCGATCAGAACGTTTATTTTAAAGGTATACCTACGACGGTATGCGCCAGCTGGTTCTTGATTACATTTGCCTTGTTGCATATAAGTAAGTTGAATTTGGACATTAAACTCATAATCCTCTGCTTATTTTTCCTTCTGACTGCTATATTCATGGTATCAGCAATCCCTTACCCCAAGAATGGCTTTGCAACTAAACTATTGTATGTGCTTGTTCCAGGTTCGGTTATTTTAGTGTGGCTATAGGAATTTCAGTTTTTTGTACTTCCTAATTGTTCTCCCATTATCATCAATGACAAAAAATAATAAAACAATGGGAACCTTCTGCGTTCATAGAGCCAATATCGTATGTAAGACCTGAATGGAGGCTGGCCCTATGAAGGATGTAGATATACAGCCTTGGCTTATCCGGATGAGTCAGGGCGATGAAGAAGCATTTCAGATCGTGTATGAGATGACACGGGATCATGCGTTAGAAGAGATTGCACAGCTGCTTCAGATTCCGATAGGTAGCGTAAAATCGAGACACCAACGTGCCTTGAAACGATTGCGTCATCAGTTTCAAGATGGGGAATCGGGGAAGGGGGCAAATGAATATGTCTATTGAAGAGAAGTTGAAAAGAGAGTTTGGCCAATATAAACAAACCGTTTCATGTCCTTCCTCTATAGATTCCCGTATGATGGCGCTGTATCGAAGTCATAATGTGCAAAAGAGGGGGGGAGATCCTATGGTAAGAAAATGGAACTTGTCCAAACTAGCTGTCGTTTCCGTACTAGCTGCTGTTTTACTAGGGTTTACTTATGCAGGGGTGAGCTTTCTGTTTCAAGAAAGCAAAGGGAACATTTCGGTTAAGATGAGTGCTGCATCTGATAAATTAACTTTAAACAAAGAGCAGCTTACATCTATTAGCCGTTCACTTGCTGAAGTAAAACAGCAATTACAGACAGGCGAGAGTGCTATTCTGTACTTTGCGGATTTGGAAGGGGAAGAGGTATTACGAGGTAAACCACTATTTCCTGTTTCTGATCCAGCAGTGAACGGAGATTTGGAGGATTGGAAGCTCATACGCTGATAGCAGATTCCTTTCCTAGCAATGTCCTTGGCGATTTTTCATTTGAAGGATGGATGAATGGAACGCCGTTTGGTTCATTTTTCTTTGATTCATTTACAGAAATGATGGATGAACTTAAACAAGAAAGCGAAGATACGGGTAAAAAGGTTGTCTGGCGCAAAGAAACCCTGACATCTGAGGGGCCAATAAATATTTTTACTTCCATATATCGTTACTCAAAGCATGAGTCGGTATATGTTGCAGTTGAGGCTACTTCTGAGAAGATTCGCATCGAAGGCATTATTCCGTCTTCCTCTGTTTATGAAAAGTTAGATGTTAAAGGGAACCAAGCTCACTATACAAGAGACGATAGCAGTCTGTTTAGTGCAAGTCTTACTTATCAAGAAGTGATGTGGATGGAAGTGCATGGGAATAAAACATTCGTGTACAAAATAATGAGTGATTCTCCTGACATAACGAAAGAACAACTCGTTCAAGCTGCTAGGGAGCTATAGTTGATAGGATTGAGGCCTAACATAGCAAGCGCTATATAGGAAGCAGTGGTAATCAGAATTCGTGCACGCAATAGAACAAGTTAATAGTGAAGGGAAGGGGCTGTTTCTAAGTCATGGTCGATGACGGAGACAGCCCCTTTGTCCTGTTTTCTTGAAAGTTAGATTAATCAGATTCCTTTTCTAAAGTCAGTTCTTCCACAACGCCATAGGTTTCCCAATGGTTATTTTGAGCCAACACGAGCTTGATTGTATTTTTCCCTTCCACAAGATTGGACAGTAGAAATGGTTTCTTATCTACGATGGGTCCGATTAAATTGCCGTTCAAGTAGAAGTGAATATGCCCTTCTCCTTCTACAGGTGGACCATTATAGTTTTTGATCGAAAGTTTTAAGTTGGTACGAATGCGCAAAGTATACTGATCATCATCATCTTCCACGGAAGCATCCAGCCAATATGGCTTTTTCTTAGTTTTATCTTCATCATTTCCGTCGTTGTCATCATCTTCTACAGGAGTGGATTTCATTGCTGAAGCACTGGTGACAGATGCAGTTTGTGTTCCGTGTAAAGCTGTAAGAGTTCCCTTGTTGGCCTGACCACATAAGCCCGCGGTTTCATGACTAAAGCCTGCAAGCACCGTTATAGCTAGCGTAAGTATCAACATGCCGAACACCTTTTTTAACAATGGAAAAACCTCCTTATATCGTTCATTATTAAAGGGTGAGGATCCTCTATTGCTCATTCTAGCGCACACATCTGTGGTCTTTACATGCATTGGTGAAAGCATTTTGCTCTTATTACTTTGTTGGTGAAAGGATGCGTACGCATGTTGGATCACATTGATATGGAGATCATCCGGTGCTTGCAGACAAATTCAAGAATGCAGTGGAAGCAAATTGGGGAAGTCGTTCACATGTCAGGAGTGGCCGTGGCGAATCGAATTCAGCGTTTAGAGGAAATGGGCGTTATAGAAGGATTTACGATTCGAGTAAATGAAAAATTGATGGGCAGTGCCTACTGTGTGTTTATCATTGTGATGATGAAGGATTACAGGCATACGAGCTTTCAAGAGTTTATTCAGCAGCGGGACGTCATTAAGGAAGCTCACCGCGTGAGTGGAGATCCTTGCTTTATTTTGAAGGTTCAGGTGCCTGATCATCATACGTTGTCACAGCTGCTAGATGAGATTTTGGTCTATGGTCACTATAGAATCAACATTTCGATTGGACAGTATAAATGAGATTAACGAGATTAGCCGTACATGTTGTATGCTAACTTATGGATTGAAATGGAATTGTTATTTATGATAAACTGAACTTACTTTAATGGAACGGAGGGGTTACGTGTGGCAAATTATTTCCGATTAAGAACTTTGCGCTAATGAAATGTTGCTCAAAGGCTCTGTCATGTGTACAGAGTAATCGGGATAGGTCTGCCATTTTTCAAAGGTAACCCCAGATAGCTATAAGCTAACGAGAGGGCCTTTTGCGCCCTCTTTTTTGTATACCTTTATGAAAATGTTGATATCGTAAGAAACAGATGAGCGTGCAGCTATTGGGGTCGTGTAATTCTCCGATAGTTTGTTTTTCTGCATGTTTCTTATGATGCACCGCATACCATGTTGAGGAGAATCATTCTTCCTACCGATTACAGATGACACAGGCAGCAGCTGGCCTGTGTTTTTTTGTTATTTTATATGAACCGCATAATAAGGGAGGAACTAAAAGATGTCCGATAAAGGAAAAAACGAGAATCAAGATAACAGAGTTGAAGAAATGGTGGCATTGGCTGAGAAGCATGGCATTCGTTTGCAATCAGAAGAAGTGGAGATTAATGAATCAGGAATGGATTTTCTCGTGGCGTTTGCTGTAGATACAGATGGTGTCAAATGGGTGCTCCGTAAGCCGAGAAGATCGGATGTGCTCGAGCGAGCAGACAATGAGCATCGCGTATTGAAGCTGCTCCAGCAACAGCTGCCTGTTGCTGTGCCTGATTGGCGAGTATATACTCCGGAACTCATTGCGTATCCTTTATTAAATGGGATTCCCGCGGCAGGTATCAATGTGGAGGTTCGGAACTACGAGTTTAATATGGATCATGAGAACCCTCCGCCCCAGTTTGTCGACTCGTTGGCCCAAGCTCTAGTTGCCCTGCACAGTATTGATCATGATGCTGCCAGAGAGGCTGGATTGCGTGTGAAAAGCCCTGCAGAAGCGCGTGAGACGCTAGCCCATAATATGGAGAAGGTCAAGAAGGAGATAGGTGTTTCCGAGGAACTATGGGAACGCTGGCAAAAGTGGATAGCAGACGATTCGTATTGGCCGACACATTCGGTGCTTGTTCATGGCGATCTGCATCCACCGCACATTATTATTGATGAGCAGCAGCGGGTAACAGGTTTGCTCGATTGGACAGAAGCAGAGGTGACCAATCCTGGGACAGACTTTGTTCTCTACTGTGCTGTATTTGGTGAAGAACGCTTAGCGGAGTTTCTGACTCGATACGAGGAAGCGGGGGGGCGTGTATGGCCGAGAATGAAGGATCATATTGTGGAACAATTAACGACCTATCCCGTACTGCTCGGTTTGTTCGCTTTAACATCCGGCGATAAAGAAGTTATGAATATGGCGCGAGCTGCGTTAGGTGTTGCGGAAGCGTAGGTACGACTTTTTCTAAATAGGTATTCTTTTTCAATAGCTCGATGTCATTAGGTGTGCAAATAAAACAAATAAAATCCTTCCTAGCCGTACGTTAGGAAGGATTTTGGCGTTTCGATTGGGATTAAAGGCAATCATTTTCAAAATTCAAACTCGTATGTTTTCAACTTGTAGACATATTCGAATCCACATTTCTCCGCAACTTTGCAGGACGACTTGTTTGTTTCGTTGGTACTCCAGCGAGGAATTATTCCGTTATTCAGACAGTGTTGTATGTACGCTCTGCTGACCATGGTAGCGAATCCTTGATTCTCTTCCTCTTCGGTTGTAATGACATTTATCTCATGTTGAGACCCGTTTACAAAGCAGGTGTAGCAAGTGCTTACAGCTTGTCCGTCCTTTAGGATGGCGATACCAGAGCCTTGAGCGATGAAGTCATCTACAGAATTCCAAAAGTCATGGAAGTCTTCAAAGAGCTCTTCATTTTGCTCTTGTTCAATGATTTCTTTCGTGAGCGGAGTTAACGCGTATTCATTAGATAGGGATGGAGTATGCTCATTCAAAGCACGGAACTTGTCTACATTTAGCTGGAAATAAAGATCATTGTCCGTATCGTAATTTCGCTGCGAATATGCTTGTTCCAATACATGTTCCCACTTTTCATCAAATACAGCTGATATCATCCAAGTTCCACCGCATGTATCCAGGTTGACCTGTTTGTAGACGTTATCGATGAATGTATTCAGGTGGCTTGTAAATGCATCATTATGGGGATCTCCTATGAAAAAGTCTATGACGCCGACCACATATACGAGCGCTGTTCGCGGCTGAGCAGGGTCATCTACATAAATATGTCCGCGGTTCGTACCGTTGATAACGGCTTGGATAAGCAGGCTATCTAGCTCTGTATCTTTCTTCAATAATGGCTGTATAAGATGGTAGTCACTTTTGCCTAACTCAACAATCATGGTTCTAACCTCGCCTTCCGATATACTGAAAACCACATTTTAACATCTATCTAGTATATGATCAGAAAATAAGCATTTCTAATTCATCTATACAAATGCGAATAATGGGTATTTGAATTAGGAATGATTGCGGGACGGAACATTTGGCTGATAAACTGATAGCACATCGGATTGATTCACGTTCCATCGTATAAGAGACTGAGAGTATGGAGAGGAGCGGGCCATTATGTCCCATCGGATCGAGCAGCCAACGTCCACATTATCATTAAAAGAATGGGCTGTCGCAGTAAAGGCGCTAGGTACAGGAGAGCAGATTATTACGGTTCGCAAGGGTGGGCTGTATGAGGAAACACGAGAATTTAAGTTGGAAAATAACAGATTCTATTTGTATCCGACCTATGAACACCAGAAGGCAGAGTTAGTGAAGCCAGAATATCAGCACTTGCTGCAAGCTACCTTAAAAGGGTGGTCTGCGAATCAATCGACCGTAACAATTGAATACTTCGCTGAAGTGACGGATGATATCGAACTTATGGATGAGGAAAAGCTGAGAGCACTATCGGCGTATCATATATGGACGGACTCCTTTGCGGATGTACGCTTGCGATGGAAGCGAAAGCTGCCATTACATATTTTATTTATCCGTACGTACCGACTTGAGCAGCCGATATCGATTCCCGTTGATGAGACTTATAAGGGATGCAAGTCATGGCATCATTTGCTGCCAGAGCTTTCACAGAGCGGGTTCCAGCCCGTTTTATCGGACAAGGAGTATGCTCAACAGAAGGCGACTATTATAGAGATGTTGAACACATGAGATTGTTCATAGATATCAATTAAATAAAACAGCACCCTCCAATCATCAGGATAAACGCTGCGTTTATGCTGTAAGTGATTAGATGAGTGCTGTTTTCGTATGTTTACTTTACATTAACAAATGTATTAGTCGACAGAAGGGGAGCTGCCTTTTCCCTTTTTACCTTCAGGAGCAGTACCGTTGTCTTTGCTAGGAGGAGGAGTTGGGCTCTCACTCTCAGATGGCTCTTGGCCTTGACCTTGACCTTGACCTTGACCTTGACCTTGACCACCGCCTTGACCTTGACCTTGACCTTGACCTTGGCCTTGACCACCGCCTTGACCTTGGCCGCCGCCTTGACCTTGACCGCCGCCTTGACCTTGACCACCGCCTTGACCTTGGCCGCCGCCTTGACCTTGACCGCCGCCTTGACCTTGACCGCCGCCTTGACCTTGGCCGCCGCCTTGACCTTGGCCACCGCCTTGACCTTGACCGCCGCCCTGACCTTGACCGCCGCCTTGACCTTGACCGCCGCCTTGACCTTGACCGCCGCCTTGACCTTGACCGCCGCCTTGACCTTGACCGCCGCCGTGGCCTTGACCACCGCTATGGCCTCGCCCGCGATGGTGCCTTGGAATTTTCACACTATCATAAGCATATAGAATGGCTTCTAGTGTCCGGTTATCTACATAGCCAGTTACCGGCAAGCCATGCTTCTTTTGAAAATGTTTGACTGCTCGTACGGTAGCTTCATCGAAATAGCCATTTATGTTGCCATAGTAGCTGCCCAACACTTTCAGCATGCCTTGAATGACGTAAACATCGGGTCCTTTTGACCCTTTGCCGAGTGCTGAAGTCGTATTCGGCATACTGACTATCAACGCAACAGCCAACATTAGAGTGGCGACACATTTCGTAATCGTCCACCCGGATTTCTTTGTATATTCGTGGGAGCCTACATTCCACTGCCACTGCTGCATACCATCTCCACCATCTTTCCTTAATCTTAATTTCCAACAAGCATTACTATTTCCTCAACGTTTCCTTTTCATTACAAAAATGTCCCGAAATTTATAAGTTCCTTTGTATTTGTTATAGAACGTGGAGATAAGGAAGACGAAGAGAAGGGGTCAGGCCTTGACGCGAAACCAAATGGGGACCTATAATAGCGTTGAAAGTGAAACCAAATGGTTTCGTAATTGTGATATATCTAAGTTACCTAAATAACGTCATGTTGGATATTGAGTATGCAAACGAGCAATATATTGCACATATAGCTTGCTACATCGAGGAGGAATTACATTGAATCATAACGACGTATCTACATTTGCAGAAGTTCGTAAAACCGTACAATTGAATGCGCCAATTCAAAAAGTGTGGGATGCGGTTTCCACAGCAGAAGGGATCGCAGTATGGTTTATGCCGAGTAACTTCGAGCCTGTTGTTGGACACAAATTCCACTTGGAGGCAGGGCCATTCGGCAAGTCACCTTGTGAGGTGACAGAGATTGATCCACCCAATAAGCTATCGTTTACGTGGGGCAAAGATTGGACGCTTACGTTCTTGTTAGAAGAGCAAGGGGACGTGACCGAGTTTACGCTTATTCATGGAGGCTGGGATGTGGATAAAGTTACGGAGTTCGGTCAAAGCCATACTGAAGTGCGTGAACGTATGAGTCAAGGCTGGGTAGGCATTATGGAAAAGCTGCGCAAGACGATCGAGGGTTAAGATGGCTGCTCCTCAACCGAAGTACGATGTGTTTCAAGCGATTGCAGATCCTACCCGTCGCCAATTGCTAAGTCTGTTAAGCGAACAGGAGATGCCCGTTACCGTTATTAGCGGCCATTTTCCAATGAGTCGAACAGCAGTGTCTAAGCATTTGCGTATATTGGCAGAAGCGGGGCTTGTCAAAGATCGCAAGGTAGGCCGGGAGACACGCTACCGTCTAGAGTCTGAGCCGTTGCAAGAATTGAAGCGTTGGTTATCCTATTATGAACGATTCTGGGATAATAAGCTTTCTATGCTTAAACATTATGTAGAGTCTGATTCGACAGATGAGGCAGAGCGCTATGGCAAGCTGGAAGTATTGAAACCAAGTCAAATAGAATAGAGCAACTAGGCAGGGCCATTCTCTTGCAGCACATCATTTGTGTTGAAGAGGGATGGCCTTTGTTGTATCATAGGAAATCTTTTTCAAACTGAATGGTTATCTTTCTCCTTACATGTCCTTTAGTTGGTGAACAAGTTGGTTCATGGTATGTTATGTCTATAGATAGTCTGGATTTGAAACGTGTAAAGGTGGGATCATTCCTTTGAGCATAGAAGAGATTATGAGTAAGCTGGAAGAGCTCGGTACAGAGCAAACGAAGATGACGTTTTTGCGCCATGGAGCTGAGGAGCCGTTGTTCGGGGTTAAAGTCGGTGATATGAAGAAGCTGGTCAAGTATGTTAAGAAAGATCAAGAGCTGGCTCTGGCGCTATACGAGACAGGGAACTATGATGCCATGTATTTGGCGGGGTTGTCTGTTCGTCCCAAGTTAATGACAAAAGATCAGCTGCAGCGTTGGGTGAGTCAGGCCACATGGCATGCTCCTGCGGAATATACGGTGGCAAGTGTGGCGGCAGAGAGCAATTATGCGCTAGAGCTAGCCCGTGAATGGATACGATCCGATGTGGAAACGACAGCTACCTGTGGGTGGAGCACGTACTCCAACTTTTTATCAATCGCGCCAGATGAAGATTTGGATATCGAGGAAATACGAAGTTTGTTAGGTGAAGTGGAGCGTACGATCCATCAGGAGCGCAATCGTGTACGTTATACCATGAATGGCTTCGTTATTAGTGTGGGCACCTATGTGGAAGCTCTTCACGATGAGGCGAAGGCCGCAGCAGCCCATATCGGCAAAGTGCATGTAGATGTAGGCAACACAGCGTGTAAAGTTCCGCTAGCAACGGCTTATATTGATAAAGTGGAGTCCATGAATCGTGTAGGACAGAAGCGAAAGACGTGTATTTGCTAAAAGTGAACTGAACTATAGGTAAGGTAGCAGAATAAAGAACCCTGTAACAGGGTTCTTTATTTTTTGTGCAGCTTAAATATAAGCCTTGAAAAAGTTAAGGGTGGATGATTTGGGTTGCTTTTCGGCCTTGAGCTAACTTCATAGCCTTGATCTGCTTCGTCGTTAATGGACGTGTGTAAGAATAGCTCTTCTTTCGGGCCCCCTTAATATCTCCTGCTCCTAGGTTAGGTTGAGCAACCCGTATATCGAATAACTGAGAAAACCAGCTGAATGGATAGGATATGGATCGCAGTCCGTCTTCGAAGCCTGCGTAGTTTACAGCGGCTGCGTAATTATCGCTGCTGCGCAGCCAGATAGAGCCAGAATCACCGGGCAATGAGGTAGGGGTCGTACCTAAAATGACAGATTGGTCACGGAACTGAATGGTACCAAGCCCAGCGTAATCGCCATAGTTAACAGTGAAATCGGTATGCACGGACTCTACTGTACCTGTAACGGCACCTGTTGTACGCCCTACTTTTTTGAATACTTCACCGACACGGTACGTGAATAGATGGCCTGGCACTACGCCGACTGTCGCATATGTGGGGTCTAATAGACTGTTGTCTAATGGGATACATGTGGCTGCATCGAGAAAGTTGTCCCCTGTTTTCTGCAAAGGTATAAATCTATCTAATCTCCCGATTTCATCAGTAGTTCCCTGTCCACCGTCTGCGGCTCCAGGTTGAATTGTCTCGGTATAATCCGTTGAATTGTTGCGGTTGAGGACGTGGTTGTTGCTGCATACGTAATATTGGGTTCGAGCAGGATAGTTAATGGCAATCAAGCCACCCGTTCCAGAAACACCTGGAGAACCGGGCAGCGAGGGATACCCTACACTGTAGCCTCCTGGAACTGGGCGAATGCGATTGGTATAAGGGGCGACTTTGGCTTTGGCATCACGAAAGACTTTAATTTTCCCAGACACAATGGTACGTACAGGGACTTGAACGACTTTACCTTGTACCGTTGTGGATACGGATTTTGGAACAGAGCTTGTACTTACAGCAGAAGCGGTTTCTGCGTAGATGACGACACAGGCTCCTTGCTTTGGTTGCTTAGGATTTTTATATCCGACACCTACACCGACAATTCCTTTCTTTTGGAGCAATTGAGCGGCGTGTTTGATTTTAGCTTTGTAAGCTGCGTAGAAATTAGCCATGTACGTCCCTCACTTCGTTTAGATTCTGAGCCATTTTATGCAGGCAGGCGGGCGAGGGTAATGGGCAATCTCCTTATAAGCAGTGATAAAAGCTAGTTATTGACAGCAAAATCAATTTTCCTATACACTATATTTACTAACAAAACATAAGTAAATTACTTTCTGACGAGGAGACATAACGTTAATGACGAAATCATTTTCAGAAGTGGCAAATGAGCGCCGCTCCGTAAAAGTATATGATACGAATGCAGAGATTTCCCGTGAAGAACTAACAGAGATTTTGGATCTGACGGCGAAGGCGCCTTCTGCTTGGAACTTGCAGCATTGGAGATTTGTTGTGATTGAGAGTGCAGAAGCGAAGCAAAAGCTTCTTCCGATTGCCTACAATCAACAGCAAGTAGTAGATGCATCTGCAACGGTAGCGATCTTGGGTGATACAGAAGCCTTCCGTCACTTTGATGATGTATTCTTGCCTGCAGTCAAAGCTGGCTTCTTGGCAGAAGAGGTTGCAACATCTTTGCACGGGCAGATTAACCGAGCTTATGGAGATAAACAAGTTGCGCATAATGCAGCCTTGATTAACGGCTCCTTGGCAGCGATGACATTTATGTATGCAGCACAAGAGCGCGGTTGGAGAACGAATGCAATCGGCGGCTTCCACGCTCCTACTTTCATGAAGGAGTTCGAAGTTGATGAGCGTTACGTGCCGATCATGTTGATTACGATCGGTAAAGAAAAGCAAGAAGGACGCCCTTCGTCCCGTATTGCTGCTGCCCAACTAACAGATTGGAAATAAGAAAGTTAGCAAGTGGAAATAGGAATAGGTTATCGTTAAATAACGGCTGTTCTCTAGTACTTTCTGTACTGGGAACGGTCGTTTTTATTTTTGTAGGCAAAGATGTGGACTCTTTATTCTTTTTCTATACAACTTGGAATAGGTGATGATAAGAAAGGAGATGGGCATCAGCATCAATTTTGTAGAAAGTGAGTGTGTAAGTTGAAGATTGTGGAAAATGATGCTATATTATTGTTTAGATAACTTAACAATAAGGAGAACTTAACAATTAAGATGGATAAACAAAATGATGCACTTGTTCCTATTGTAAAAGAAATTAATGAGGCAGATTATGAAATCAATACGATGCTGCTGCCCTACTATCAGCAGATTATGGAGTACGAGTTATCAGTGAAGCAGAGCTTGATTTTAGAGGTCGTGTACAAACAGAAGCAAGCAACGGTTAAAGAAATTGCGGAACAAATGAAGGTATCTTCAAGCGCTGTCAGTCAAATTATTAGTAAGCTGGATAAAGCCAAGTATGTGAAGAGGGAAATCAACCCGAATAATAGGCGAGAAATATTAGTGAGTTTGGGTGAAAAGGGCGAGGATTACTTCGCGCAAATGCAGCAGGTCGAACTAGACATCATTGAGCGCTATTATACAAAGTTAACGATGGAAGAGGTGATGCAGCTCAAGCATATTACGCTAAAGCTGAAGAGTATTGTTGAGCAAGAGTTGGCTGGCCAAGACTGATGCAGAACAGACACTAGCACCACGAAACTATCATACACATACACAATCTATTATGGGATAGGAGGAGTTAGTTATGAGTAATTTAGTTGCGGATAAACAACGACAGCTAGAGACACTATTTAATACGCTTGCGGAGAGTGGACAGTTCAATGGAGCAGTTCTAGTTGCAGAACAAGGGCAAGTTATTTATGAGGGTTCGTTTGGGTATGCCAATTTGGAACAAGAACAGCCGCTAAACAAGGACTCTATTTTTGAACTGGCTTCCGTTTCAAAGCCGATTACTGCCTTAGGCATTATACGGTTAGCTCAAGAGGGAAAGCTGCATGTTGATGATTTGGTAGAGAAGTGGATTCCTGAGCTACCTTATAAACAGATTACGGTTAAGCACCTGCTGCAGCACACTTCGGGGCTGCCTGACTATATGACTTTGTTTGTGCAGCACTGGGATAAAGATGATATCGCGAATAATCAAGATATGTTGGAACTGCTCATCGAGCACCAACCGGATGTTCGTTTTGCCCCGAACGATAAATGGGAATATAGCAATACGGGATATGTGCTGCTCGCTATTATAATAGAGCGAGTGAGCGGCAAGAGCTTCCCAGACTTTATGATAGAGCATTTGTTCGAGCCTCTGGGTATGAGCAATACCCGTATCTATAACCGTAGATATTCCAACCAAACGATTGATAACTACGCATATGGATATGTGTGGGACGTAAAAGAGGAGCGTTTCGTGCTCCCAGATACACTTCCTGAGACAGATATGGTTGTCTATTTGGATGGCATCCAAGGTGATGGTACTGTCAATTCTACGTTAGGTGATTTGTTAAAATTGGATCAAGCCTTATACACAGGCGAATGGATTACTAAGGAATCATTGAAGGAGGCTTTTACACCTACGCTGCTGAATAACGGGGAAACGTTCCCGTATGGGTATGGATGGCTTGTATCAAATGAGGATAACCGAGGAATGTTAGTTAGCCATAGTGGTGGGTGGCCTGGTTATGCAACGAATTATAAACGATATATAGATCAAGAGAAGACCTTCATTATTCTTAATAATGTGATTCATGACTATACGTATCTTCAGGCTATCGAAACAGCTTGTGAGCATATTTTATTTAACGAGCCATATGAGATACCTGCCTTTATACCTCCTAGAAAAGCTATTCAAATATCTTCTGACATCTATGATACGTACACGGGCTGCTATCAATTTGAGAATCAAGATAATATAGTGCAAGCAGAAGTTGATACAGAAGATGATCGCTTGCTCCTGACTATCGATGGTCAAATTATGGCTCTTCACCCTGCAACAGAGACACGTTATTTTATTCACCAGACACCAATTGAAGTAGAATTTGTAGAGATAGCTGATGATGAGGCGCGTGCTTTCATCCTGTATGAAGGAGAAGAGCCTCAGCGCGCTGTAAGAATAGACTAATCGTCTCAATCGTTTTCAAATTGAAAAAGTGATGAGCAGCCGCTGTTGGGGAACCCTATTCTCGTATGCAGCGGCTTATTACATAGTCATACCATCGGTTGGAGAAGCTTTATTTGGAATAAATAAGTTGCCTTTTGCATAAATAATGATTGTATATTTCTGTAAACAGGCCAATCTTAAAGAAATTGAGACCTTTTCCCCTGTTTGCTAGTATATGATGGATCATAAATTTAGGCTTACATAGCTAAAGGATCAACGAAGTGAAGGAGTTCTACGGCATGCGTATGTCTAGAAAGAAAAAGCATAAATATCATTTTCACCCTCTATTTTGGATGACATGGACACTGTTGCTTATTGCAATTGGCGGCGTAGTAGTATGGATTCAGCAAGAAGGTTTGCACCTACATCTAAATCAATCCCCTCCAATTGCACAAAATAATAGTTCGGAGCAAGTACAGGAACAGAAGAAACATGTAATGAGTGATACAGCTAAGCAGCCAAGCCAGGCCCCGCCGGCACCGAATGATAACCAAGCAGTAGGGAATGCAGCAAGCGAACGGGATAACGATAAACAACAATCGGTCTCCCCTCATGAACCAATTCAACTTGTGTTCGCTGGTGATGCGATGATGGATTGGTCGGTGAAAGAGACTATTCGTAATAAGGGTACTGATTATCCCTATGTTCATGTGAAGTCAGAAATTGAAAAGGCGGATTATGCCTTCGTTAACTTAGAGACAGCCATTACAAAGCATCATGTGAAAGATACGAACCAGCTATATAATTTCAAGTCCGACCCTATCGCGTTAAAAGGATTGAAAAATGCGGGTTTTGATCTCGTTTCTATTGCCAACAACCATACCCTAGATTTTATGGATAAAGGGTTCCTTGATACACTCAATCATTTAGAGAAAGCAGATCTTGCATACGTAGGCGGTGGGAGAACGGAGGAAGAGGCATACAAAGCTCATACCGTAGAGTTGAATGGCAAGAAAGTGAAATTTCTAGCCTTTTCACGCTTCATCCCTCAAACGTATTGGTTTGCTAATGGCGATGAACCAGGTATTGCAGAAGCCTATAATAAATCAAGCGTTCTGCCAATCATCAAGCGTGAGCGCAAAGACTGCGACTACTTGCTCGTGTACATGCACTGGGGTGTAGAGAAGGAGAATCGTCCTGCCCCGTGGCAGCGCACGTATGCCAAAGAGATTATTGATGCAGGAGCAGATGCTATCGTCGGAAGCCATGTGCACGTATTGCAAGGCTTTGAATTTTACAAAGGCAAGCCGATTGCCTATTCCATCGGGAATTTCCTATTCCCCGACTATGTTAAGGGACGCAACGCGGATACTGGGCTGCTGCATCTAACACTAGATAACGGTCAGGTGAGCATGGCGTTCGATCCGTACTACATTAAGAACGACCAGATTGTGAAGCGCGATAAAAAATACGTTGAGAGTCAATATAACTATTTAGAGTCGATCTCGTACAAGGCTGTCATGAATGCTAATCAGATTGAACCAGCTGTAAAAGCGAGCCGCTAATCGAATAATAAGTGCAATGGTAGAGGATAAATGGAGTGCTTAACTGTCATCTTAGACAGGAAGGCACTCTTTTTTCATGAAAATGAAGCAGACAATTCTTTCAAAAACGATCGGAAAAGGATATAATCCTGATAATTGCTACTTCGTAGGAGAGAATCATTGATGCACGATCAAGCGAATGGAAATATAGAAATTACCCAAATATGCTTATTAGCTGGGAAAATCATGCTGGCGAGCGGTGCGGAAACGTATCGCGTAGAAGATACAATGATGCGGATTGCAGCAGCTTATGGGTATGAGAACTCCCACAGCTATGTAACGCCAACGGGCATCATTTTTGCAATTGATGGAGCCGTATCTACGACACGGTTATTCCGAATCGCGACCCGCTCAACAGACTTGCAGAAGGTAACTTTGGTTAACGATATCTCAAGAGCGATCACGAGAGGCGAATTATCGCCAGAAGAGGCATACAAGAAGTTAAAACGAGTGGATAATACCAATTTGGCTTATCCTGTGTGGCTCCAAATTGTCGCTGCGGCGATTTCGAGCGGTTGCTTCGCCATCATGTTCCGCGGAACATGGCCTGACTTCTTGCCAGCGCTAATCGCAGGAGGGATCGGGTTTGTGTCTTTTATTTATGTACACAGACTTATTCCAATCAAGTTCTTCGCTGAATTTATGGCTGCGACGATCATCGGCTTAACGTCTTATTTCTGTTATCAGACGGGGCTGGGGAATGAGTTGGATAAGATTATCATTAGTGCCGTGATGCCGCTAGTGCCTGGTCTAGTCATTACGAACGCCGTACGGGATTTGATGGCGGGCCATCTTGTGTCAGGTTTGTCTAAGGGGGCAGAAGCGTTCCTGACTGCTTTCGCGATTGGAGCGGGCATTGCTTTTGTCATGTCGATTTATTAACGAAAGAAATGGGGTAGGATTCCCATGCTCATCGAGCATTTAATTACAAGCTTTATCTCTTCAGCTGGCTTTGGCATCATTTTCAACGTACCCCGAAAAACGCTGCTGCAATGTGGCTTTGTCGGTATGGCTGGCTGGTGCGTATATATTACACTGAGTCTCTTCATGGGCATTGATGTGATTCCAGCTACATTAGCGGCGTCGTTCTTAGTTGCTGTCGTTAGTCAGCTGTTTGCTAGAATGTACAAGGTGCCCATCATTGTTTACAGCGTAGCTGGTATCATTCCGCTCGTGCCTGGAGGGATGGCCTACGATGCGATGCGAAAAATGGTGGAAAACAACTATACGCTAGCCATTGAATTGACGATTAAAGCTTTTATGCTGTCAGGTTCGATCGCCATTGGCTTAGTCTTCTCTGAGGTCGTCAATCAAATTATAACGAAATATCAAGCAAGAGCGCGTTATTAAGCTGGATGAGCCAATCGCATGCAAGTGCGAAGGCTGTATCTGGCTTTTTCTCATTCTCCCACTTACATAAAGCTCCTTCCTCAAGACCATAGTAAGATCTATCGGTTATGGAAGGGATAAGCAGAATGGCAAATAAAAAGCATCATAACAATCAACGACAACGCTCATCTCCATCGCAAGCATCTAATCATTCACAACATAGGCAGCATTCTCAATCTGATAAGTCTCAACACCAATCATCGAGCGCTAAAATGCCTTGGTGGCGACTGTCCCTGTTCGGTATCGGTTGTACATTAGGAACTGGCTTCTTTTTAGGTACGAGCATAGCGATTCAAAAAAGCGGTTATGCCATCTTGTTATTGCTGCTTCTTGCCTCAATTGGCACTTACTTTGTTTTTCAGGCACTAGCAAAGTTAACTGCTATGGAGCCTGCCAAAGGCTCTTTCCGTACTTATGCCAAGCTTGCATTCGGGCGCTGGGCTGGCTTTGGCAGCGGCTGGCTGTATTGGTGTTCAGAAATGCTCATTTTGGGCAGCTCTTTGATGGCTCTTGGACTATTTTCACAGCTGTGGTTCCCCAGCATACCACTATGGATGTTTGCTGCTGGCTATGCAGTGCTGGGAATGATCGTCATTTTCTTTGGGATAAAAGTGTTGGAGGCAACCCAAAGCGTCTTAGCTATTATCAAGCTAGCGGCGCTCATTATGTTCATTATGATTGGAGCAGCCGTCGTATTTGGCTTGTTCAAAGGAGCAAGCTCTGCTATTTCTTATGAACAGCTCACACAACGCTTTTTTTCATCCGGCGTGATGGGTATGTGGAAGGCATTTATTTATGCTTTCTATGCTTTTGCAGGCATCGAGGTAATGGGCTTAATGGCAGCTGAGTTAGAGCACCCGAAGGAGGCGTCAAAAGCAGGAGGCGTGATGTTAACTACGACTATTGTGCTTTATCTGGCAGCGATTGCTTTTGTCTTATTGTGGGTACCTTTGGAGCAGCTTCCTGCATCGGAGAGTCCGTTTATTAGCGCCTTGAGACACGGTGGAATGCCCATTATCGTAAATGTTTTTAATGGAGTGCTTATTATTGCAGGCTTCTCGTCCGTTGCCGCATCGCTTTATGCGGTAACCATTGTGTTAGTAACTTTGGCAGAAGACGGTGATGCTCCACGAAGGTTGTCCGATCAAGAAGGGAAACGTGATTTCCCACTTTCCGCGTTATGTGTAACTTGTGCGGGTACCATCGTTTCCATTGTACTGGCTTACTTCATTCCCAAGCGCATTTTCGAGCATATTACGACGGCAGGTGGTCTTGTTTTAATGTACACATGGGCAAGCGTAGTTCTTTCTTATTTGAAGCTTATCACCCTTACTTGGTGGGGAAAAACGCAGGCCATTATTGCTCTGTTGCTCATTGGACTAGCAGTCGTTGGCACGGTGTGGGACAAGTCGAGTAGGCCGGGGCTATTCGTCAGTCTGTTATTCGTTGCGGTTATTGGAGGGGTTACGATTATTATGCAGCAGCGATGGAAAAGGGATGAAGCACATTAACAACATAATGCTCTAGAGATGAGATGCGAACTCATCGTAGAGCACTATGTCATTCAAATGGTTCAATCCGTTCTTGCACGTTTAAGAGCGGATTTTTTTAAATACGTTCTTCATATAGGAAAATGGGCATTTGGAAGGCAGCTCATCTTGGTCTCGTAAAAAGTATTGCTTCCACTCCAAATTGCCCTCTTGTCCGTACCATTGCAACGAAGAGTGAGTAGGGATCTCATCATAATCAGCCAATCGCTTGCGTATGGCTTTTTTTAAGCTATTACCAAGTGGCGTAGAGGCGTTAATGCTCTCAAACACCCAGCGGGGTTGAAAGGCGAGAATGAGGTGGGAGGACCAGCGGCTGCGGCGCAAAACATGAGCGGGTGTGGCGCAGAATGCGAAATAGGGCTCTCCATCAAAACAAAACTCCCAACTTGGTTGAGCAGGGTCTTTTGCAATATGTTCGGGCCAATCTTTTGGATCATGACTGCTGACACGGCTTAACAACGACCAGAATAGTTCTTCATATTGTTCAATCGTGGAACGCCCGACCCAATCTTCAGGGGTATCGAACAGAACGACTAAGGAGGCGTATGGACCTGTTTCGCGTGAGCATTCTCCGTACTGCTGCAATAAAGCGGCCAATTGGGCAGACGCATGCTCGGTTCTTGCATCATCAATGAAGCCGAGTCGCAAGCTGTCTGCTAGAAACCCTAGTCTCGCAGGTACACACGGATATGTGTTCTCCTTGTCAGCGACCATATCCACGAAGTTGCGATAGGCATGCTGCTGCCATTGGGGCAGTTCCAATAGATGAGCCTCGATCCAGCTCTTTGTGAGTAGTGTTGGAACAGACATCGCTCCACCTCCACTTTTTTGCTACATCTTATGGAGTGGAGAGGAACTGGGTGACTGTCCCGAGGAATAGTTAACAAAAAGGAGTTGCGTTTGATGTTTATCCGAATAGGGACATAATTGCTTCTACACCGAAATAAAGTCCAAAGCCGATGAGTGATAGTCCGGACAGTAGGGAAATGATTTGTAATACAAGTGTGTTCCCATATCGATATAACGTGCTGGCGAAACTAGCCATAATGAAATCCCATAAAAGAATACCGATGAAAATGCCGAAGCTATACCATAAAATGTGTCCAACACCTTGTGATTCAACCGTTTTAGCTAGTACAGCACCATAAATGCCGAGCCAGAACAAAATGCTGAGCGGGCTGGAGATCGCCATTAGAAATCCGGATAGAAACGACTTGGAGGCTGGCTCTACGCTGCGGTATTGCAGCGCATGCTGCTGTTGTTTTAACTTAATGAGTGTCTCAATACCGGTATACATAAGGACGAAGAAGCCAAAGGACCACAGAAAAGTTTGCATAAACGGTGTAGTGAGGAAATGGGCAACACCAAAATAAATAAGCAGCATGAATATCAAATCCGCTACCATAGCACCTAGGCCGACAAGCCAAGCGTGCAAGAAGCCGTATTTTGCGCCTCGCTCAAGCTGGGCAGCATTTACGGGGCCAATCGGGGCTGATAGTGAAATGCCGAGAAAGATATAGGTTAAAAATGTATTCACAACGATCACTTCCCATCTCTTACGAATAAGTGGTACAAAGTGTACAAGTCATCGTATGCATAGAATGATGGGGATAGACGTCATTTTGAGAAAAGAAAGGTCTTGATTATCCCTTGTTCGTAAGGAATAGCCAAGACCTTATTTCGTATTATTTAGTATTCGGTAGTAAATAAGATGGAGCCAATGGAATCAGCCCGTCCAAATGGAATAAGCCCAGTGGTAGAGAGAAGTATCATTTGAGTTTAATTCATTCCCGTTATAGTAAATGCCAAGTGGGATAACATCAAAGTAGTGTGTAGATACCGTCACATGTGAGCTGAATTGTCCAGCGGCTGGCTGTACGCCGTTAATCGTAACCGTAAAGCCACCAGAGGGGCCAGTGGTCGTGCTTGCTTGATAGACTTTATTATTGATGACGGTCTTGAAGGCAACTGTGATAGGGGCATTAAAGGCAGGTGCGCCAGAAGCATCGTAAGCGGTGCCTGAAATCGTAATCGTATTTTTAAATCTCCACATTAGCCCATATCCATAGTTAATACGTTGGCCAGCATTGATGTCGGAAATCGTGCTAACGTAAGAAATATTTACGCTCGTAGGTGCTTTGAATTCGGTGATAGCTAAATTGTATGACTTTGTGGCGTCAAAGCCAGATAAGGATTGGACGCGAACATAGTAAGTTCCAGCAGCGAAATTGGCAATGAGCTCTTGGTTTGTATTTTGATTAACCGTTCCTATGGATTGAAGGTTCTGATTGAATATTTGTGCTTGGTAATTCGTATTCGGGGCCGTGTTGTTAAACTTGAGGCGGAATGACTTTTGGGCAGTGACAGTAAGTTTGATCCAGTCCTCGTCAAATAAGTTATCAATCGTCTGATTTACGTTGATACCATTTGTAAGCGGTTTGGCCTTCCAGACGTTATCATCAGGTTCAGCGCTGTCATAGACAGGAGACTCTTGAATCGTAAACAAATAAGGATTGACTGCATCGAAGCCTGCTTGCGCATTGACAGCTACATAATAGATGCCAGCTGGAGCAATACGGCTTAATAACTCGTTCGTATTTGGACCATAAGAGGAGATTTCTTGTTCAACTAAATTGTAAGTAGTTGTATCTAAGCGGAATAAGTGCAGGTTGTAGTCGACAGCTGCATTTTGTACCGTTTGCAAATAGACGGTTAGTTTTCCAGGATTGGTAGTTTGGAAGGTATACCAGCGTTGTCCGTTCGCCTCAGCAATCGTATCTTGATAGACAACGGAAGTAACAACAGGAATCGCATTGTTGGGATTATTGTGTATCGCAGAAGGAGTTGGCTCAGCAGCGGCAAGTGGAGAATCCGTCGTCAGTGTGGATGGAATCGTGTGTGCAGATGATGCTTGTTGAGCGTGGTGCAGTTGAAGTTTGTCCTGCTGAAGATGATCCGGTACAGCATGTTGCTCAGGTGAAGTGGCATTCAAGGTAGCCTGTGGAATACTAGGAGCAGCTGTGATTGGGCCATGAGGCCATAATGCACTTCCTAGTAAAGCGATGGACAGCATGAGTGGACCGAACAACGAACCTTTTCTCATATAATCACCCTTCCTATTAAGTTGGTCACCTTACATCTTCCATATTCCATCTTTTTCTTCTTGTTCGCAATAGCTTAAGTGAAATTTAATAATAGATAGCTTTGTTTTTGTCTTTTTGATGAAATATAGTAGCAGTAAGGTACGCATAACGAGCGAGGAGGAAAAATTTTGTCCGTACAAATACAGCAGAGTCAGCGGATCGATACGATGGATATTATTCGCGGATTTGCGATTATCGGTATTTTTATCGTTAACTTTCCTGAGATGGTTGGCAGCGGTGTGTTATTTTATGATACTGCCTTTGGCTCAGACGCCATTGTAAGATGGTTGTATGACTTATTTATTCAAACGAAATTTTATACGATCTTTGCCTTTTTATTCGGAGCGGGTTTCCATCTCTTTATGAAAAGTGCGGAAAAACGGGGTTTATCTGCGAAGAAACTAATGAGCAGACGCCTATTTCTTCTATTCGTAGTGGGAGTAGCTCACGTTGTGCTGTTTTGGATTGGAGATATCCTAAACACGTATGCCATGGCAGGTTTGCTGCTTCTCCTATTCTATAATCGATCGTCAAAGACACTCATCGTATGGAGCTTGGTTATGTTGAGCATGTTCAACGGTTTACTAGTGTTGACCGCGTTCATGCCTAGTGATCCATCTATAGATGTGAGCATACTCCTGCCGCATGTGCCCAATATGAGTGAGCGAATTGATTTCTTCCTTACACTGGGCTTGCCAAATAGTTTATTGATGTTACTTGATATCGTAAGCTGCGCATTAATAGGGATTTTTGCTGCACGAAATGGCTGGCTCCAGCCTAGTGTGGAACAGAGAAAGAATATACAACGTGTACAGTGGAGTGCGCTCATCCTAACAGGACTGTTGTTTATTCCTATGGTGCAAGCTTTTATTGCTAATCCAACTGCTTATCAACCATCAGATGTAACGCTATATACGCAGCTAACAGGAAAAGCTTTAGCTGTTGTTTATGTGTGTGCAATGTTACGGCTTGTGGCTCGTTATGGGGCGAAACCTTTCCAAGGGTTATCTGCCTTGGGCCGGATGGCGTTCACCAATTACTTGCTGCAAACTATCATTACGATGGGAGTGCTGCACTTCATTTGGAAAGATGCAGGGGAGGCTCCTTTATGGATGGGTGCGATATTCGCTCTTGTTGTGGTGTCGCTGCAAATGATAGTTAGCCGCTGGTGGCTACGCCGCTACAACATGGGTCCCTTGGAATGGCTGTGGCGTGCTGGTACGTACGGCCGCTTTAGTCCCTTGCGTCGTGTATCTCACTTTGGTAAGGAAACGGGGCAGTCGAGTACGGAAAGCAGCTCTTCTTAGCTGTCTAGCAGATTCTTCTTAAATTTAGACAAAGGAAATTGCCATCCGATTTGCGAGTATCACGTAGTTTGTACGGGATATCGTGACGAATGGCTATTTTTATATTTTCATACGTACTAATGGTTGAATGGCGTAGCAGTGAGTTGATTAGTTCGTCGTAGTTGAGTGTGTGAAATTATGATACTGTGTCTTCCAAGGTTGTGTGTATCTTAATTATCAAGGCTGGACAAATGCTCGGTTTTGGCTTGGAGCCTAGTTGTTCTAGCGCTTAACACATCTATAACTTGGTCGGTTTCATTCTGCCGCTCGTTAATTTCAGTCACCTTGGAGTCAATGACTTTCAGGATCGTAAGTACATCCTCTTGCTGTTGATGTTCGATTCGATTGACGCTTTCTTTTATGCCAGCAATATCTGTTTTGATACCTTCTACAGTCGAATGCAGACTTTTTACCTCAGATTTGATTTGCAGCAGAATATCGATGACTTGATTGTTTTCTATGCTTGTTCCTCCTCGAGATTTGATGTTTCGATAATGTTGTAAAAGCTCGTACCGGTCGAAACCAAAAATAGGGTCGGTCTTCCTCAACATCATGCTCAAATCATGAATTGGAGCCGTGACATTAGTTTACTTTGATCTTGGACGATCTTCAACATAAAAGCCGATCATTTTTACATATTGTTTTTATGTTTTTTTTGCTGATCTTGATCACTCTGTTTCTTGCATGTTAGATCACTTCGTTTATTGGAAAATGACCTTTTGAAATTAACCCTCTTAGGAGGTTTATTGTTCGAGCATCATGTTGCTGCTTGAACAGGCTGCAGCCGCAACCGCTACGATTGTATCGCGTAGCGGCTGCGCAGCGTTAGTGCCATCTCCCGAACTTGCGTAGGTTCGGGGAGATGGAACGTGGATGCCGCATCGGCAATAGCCTGCGGCAATTGCCGTTCACGGATGACGCGTTTCACCGCGTCCGTGAACGCTTGCGCGGCATCCGGGCCGAGTCCAGTGAGCTCGGCCAAACTCGCGGTGCTGTCCGCTACCACCAGTGGGTGGTCGGACGGCGCAGCACCGCCGAAGGCGGCTCGGTCGTAGAAGTCGCGCACGAATTGGGCGCGCGACTGCCCCGAGCCGGCGGCGATCACGAAGGCTTGGACGATAAAAGCCTTCGTCTGTCGCCGCTGCGCAATGCCGCAAAATTTCAGCCCGTCGATACTCAAGTCGTAATCGCCCGGGCAGAAAGCTCCTACGATCTCGCCTTTAGTGACTCGCTCGCCCTGTGCTTGCAGCGCAAGCTGGATTAGCTTGTACATCCGCTCAAAGTCGTCGTGAAAATGCCGGTCGCTCAGTTCCGCCTTCGGCAGAATAAGCGATATATTCACGACGCCAAGATCGAGCGGAACCGCTGCTCCGCCAGAATGGCGTACGGCCGTAGACATGCCTTGCGCTTGCAGCCAGCGCTCCGCCTCAGCTGCCTTCGGCAGACGGCTGTCGCGCAAGCCCATAATAAAGGCAGCCGGATGCCGCCACAGATGGCAGATAGGCGGCCCACCCTGCCCAGTATGACGGCATAGCAGCTCGTCCAGTGCAAAGGAGTAGAGCGCATCAGGCTCTTCGATTTCATGTGTACGATCAAGCAGCAACATATTGGAGAATTCACTGCCGAGTTCATTCCATCTATCTAAAGGCTTAGTATTGTTACTATTTATAGTAGTCATCATAAACAGTCCTCGCATTGGGTGACATTAGGAAAAGATTATACCCATCGTAGCATGGCTTGATACAGGTAACAATCCTAAAGTGAGCACAGTTAGTTGAAGTAATTTGAAGTATATGGATTTAATTTAAAGAAAAACAGAGTATTCATTATATTTTATCTAGGAATCAATTGATTTATCATGTTTTCATAGATATACAGCCGTTTTTAGTGTTTTCCATTTTTTAAACACATGATATAATACTCGTAATAGTAAAGGGGAGTAGCTCCGTAATAAAGTCGTCATTACGTGACCTTAGGGTCTCCGGCTTTATTCACAACGTTCGGCGTTGTTGCGAGACCTTTGCCAATCGGTGAAGGCGTTTCCTCTTGGAATACGTACGTGTGCTGCCTTCACCGCCGTTTGAACGGGGTGGAGGTTTTTATATGCCTCCACATTGGTTACATCTAATACATGTATGATTGACAAAGGAGGAGTTACAATGGATGTTGGTTTGTTGTTACAGTACGGCTGGGTATTGCTCGTGCTCATCGCGCTCGAAGGTATTTTAGCAGCGGATAATGCACTCGTTATTTCAATTATGGTTAAACACTTGCCTGAGAAAGAGAGAAAGAAGGCGCTCTTCTACGGCTTGGCTGGAGCATTTGTATTCCGCTTCGGTTCCTTGTTCGTCATTTCCTACTTGGCAAATGTGTGGCAGGTGCAAGCGATAGGTGCAGCGTATCTTCTCTTTATATCGATAAGCTTCATGGTGAAGAGGTACGTGCTCAAGAAAGACAGTCATCAGAAGGAAGTAAAGGAAAAGCAAGAGAACTTCTGGGTTACCGTTTTAAAAGTAGAGCTGGCAGATCTTGCGTTTGCGGTTGATGCAATCTTGGCAGCAGTAGCGCTTGCGATTACATTGCCAACGACGAGCTTGCCTCCTATCGGCGGCATGGATGGCGGACACTTCCTCGTTATTTTGGCAGGTGGTATTATCGGACTCGTCATCATGCGTTTCGCGGCATCTTATTTCACGACATTGCTTCTGAAACGCCCTGGCTTGGAAACAGCTGCCTTCCTTATCGTAGGTTGGGTAGGCGTGAAGTTGACCGTATCTACGCTTTCGCACCCTGATATCGGCGTGTTGGCGAAGACATTCCCGAAAGACCCAGTATGGAAACTTATCTTCTGGGGTGTGATGATTACTATTGCTGTAGCTGGCTGGTTCTTGTCGAAGGAGAAAGTTGACCCTAACAATGAAGCAACAGCACATCATTAATCAATAAAGCGATTTAACAACTAACAATGAGGTCTGTACGTATGTGGTGAGAATCCTGCAGAGGAGATTCACTTGCATACGAGCAGACCTTTATTTATTTTCAATAGGAGGGATTCATTCTACAGTGGTATCCATCTTTATGAAGCGTTTGGTACTGTGGGCATGTTTCTACTATAATAAATGAAGTAAGCTAACGTGCACTTGTTCATGCAAGTATTAGGTTGTATAGGAGGAGAAGCGATGTTTGTCGTAACGAATACTATTCGAATCATGGCGGGACATGGGAAGCAGGTGGCAGAGCGCTTTGCTGCAGCGCGAAGTGTACAGCAGATGCCTGGCTTTATTCGGTTGGAAGTATGGCTTGGCGAAGGTAAGGAAGGGGAAGAAGAGCTCAAAATTTGTACCGTGTGGGAAAATGAAGAGTCTTTCCGCAACTGGACATCGAGTGAGTCTTTCCGTGAATCTCATCGTGGCGGTGGAGAATCGAAGCAGTACATGCTCGGAGCTTCATTGAATAAGTATGAAATGATCGTTTCCAGTCAAGCATAGCACTGTGGTCGCACTTCAAATAGAAGCATTCGTAAAAAGTACTTAATAGAACAACACAGCATCATCGGGCATAAGCATCAGAGTCAGAAGGAGAGAATAATCATGGAATTTAAAAATAAAGTAGCTTTGATTACAGGCGCAGGCAAAGGAATCGGGAAAGCAATTGCTCACGCCCTTGCAAAGGAAGGCACGAACCTTGGACTTATCGCGCGTACAAGCGCGGACTTGGAGAAGCTTCAAGCTGAACTTCAAGAACAGTATGGTATCCGTGTAAACATCGCAACAGCTGACGTTGCGAACCAAGAATCGGTTGATCAGGCGGTTGCTGCGCTCGTAGGTGAGCTAGGCCAAGTGGATATTCTCATTAACAACGCAGGTATCGCGACGTTCGGTACGCTTGTTGATATGGATCCAAAAGAATGGGAGCGTATTATCCAAGTTAACTTGATGGGTACGTACTATGTAACACGTGCGGTACTTCCTCATATGATCAGCCAAAACAGCGGTAACATTATCAATGTTGCTTCTACGGCTGGTGAGCGTGGATTCGCTACAGGTTCTGCCTACAATGCGTCCAAGTTCGCGGTTATGGGTATGACAGAAGCGCTTATGCAAGAAGTACGCAAGTTCAATATTCGCGTGACAGCTCTTACACCAAGCACAGTAAATACAGAGCTAGCTACAAATGCTGGACTTAAAATTGGTGACGAAGATCGCATGATGCAGCCTGAAGATGTGGCTGAGCTTGCACTTGCTACATTGAAGCTTCCTGCGCGTGTATTCATAAAAACGGCAGGTATTTGGACGACAAACCCTCAATAATAGGATCCAGTTATAGGCGTATGCCTGTGGAGAGTAGAAAAAACAGCCTTAATTCGTGATGTAACCGAGCTAAGGCTGTTTTGCATTTATTGGTTCTCATATGTAGATTGTTCTTTGCCTAGCTGTCGTTCGAGATGGGAATTTCCCCATTCATGCATCAGATGAAGAACAGGCTGTAGTGTCATCCCATATTCCGTAATCGAGTATTCCACGCGTGGAGGGACTACTGGGTATACGACGCGCTGGATAATTTCTTGTTCTTCCAGTTCTCTCAGTTGCGTAGTCAATGTTTTCGTAGTAATACCTGTAAGAGTACGTTGGAGATCACTGAAGCGCTTCGTACCACCAAACATCAAGTGCATAATAATGAGGGGTTTCCATTTTCCAATCAAAATATGAAGCGTGTTTTCGACTTTGCATAGATCAGGATTTTTCTTCTCCATGCCTATCCTCCTATGAGTAAGTATCTTTAAAGATACTATATATCTTCAAAGAGCGTAATTTACATTATTTATTATAGAGTTATAATAAAGAAAGTGAAATAAAGCTATATAAAAGTGAGTATATATAAAAAAGATATTTTTGTTTGAAGAGAAACTAAAAAGCAGAGGAGAATGTTAACATGAGCAAAGATCTATTGAAAGCATTGAAGGAAAGACGCAGTATTTATGGAATTAGCAAAGACCATGTTGTATCGGATGCACGTATTGAAGAGTTGGTTGCTGAAGCGGTACAACATACACCTTCCGCATTTAATTCTCAAAGCGCACGTGTTGTTGTATTACTTGGAGAGCAGCATGATAAGCTGTGGAACTTGACAGAGGATGCTCTACGTAAAGTCGTTCCAGCTGAGAACTTTACACCGACAAAAGAAAAAATGGACGCTTTCCGCAGCGGCTATGGTACGGTGCTCTTCTTCGAGGATGAGACGGTTGTTAAAGGGTTGCAAGAACAGTTTGCTCTGTATAGTGACAACTTCCCAATCTGGTCACAGCAATCTAACGGTATGCTTCAGTTGGTTGTATGGACGCTGTTAGATGCAGAAGGCTTCGGAGCAACGTTGCAGCATTACAACCCACTTATAGACGCTGGGATTGCAGAAGAATGGAACATTCCATCCACATGGAAGCTGACAGGACAAATGCCATTTGGTAAGCCAACAGTTACAGCAGGCGAGAAAGCATTTCAGCCGCTAGATAGCCGTCTTAAAGTGTTCAAATAAGGTGCAAATGCTATAGAACGAATATAAACAAAGACACTCGACCCTAAATAGGAGCGAGTGTCTCTTTGTACGTTACAGTATTTTTACGACTTGTGATAAATATCCTAGTCGATACCTCTTCTTTTCTTATACAATCGGTGTATTTATCCGTATGAAGACTATAAAAAAGGGGTAGTAATGTGACGCTTCAAAGTTTTTTACAAGTTGTTGAGATAAGGACCAAGGCAGCGAGCATGATTCCTTTTGCTATTGGGAGCTTGTATGCCTTGTACCGATTTGACCAGTTCGATGTGGGCCACTTTTTACTTATGCTAGCTTCACTGCTTGCCTTTGATATGGCGACAACAGCCATTAATAATTATGGTGACTATAAAAAAGCAGTGAAACGAAACGGCTACGGTTATGAAGTGCATAATGCAATCGTTCAATACAAGCTTAGCGAGCGAAGTGTCCTTTTGCTTATTTTCCTATTGTTATCGATAGCTATGGTGGCAGGCTTTACTTTGTTTCTAAAGACAAACTTGTTAGTTCTACTGCTAGGAGGACTTTCTTTCCTCGTTGGCTTCTGGTATTCACTCGGTCCGATTCCGATTTCTCGAATGCCTTTAGGTGAGCTATTTTCAGGACTGTTCATGGGCTTCGTTATCATCTTCATGTCTGCTTATGTACACGTGGAGCCAGATCAATTGGCGGGCATCATCTGGGAAAATGGACATGTCTATCTAGACGTAAATGTGAAGGAGATTCTGCTTGTATTTCTTGTCTCGATTCCAGCAATTTTAACAATCGGAAACATCATGCTTGCCAATAACATATGCGATAAAGACGAGGATATCGTAAATAAACGCTATACCTTGCCTGTCTATATAGGAAAGAAGTCTGCGCTTGCCTTGTTCCGCAATGCTTATTATTTGTCCTATGTTGATCTAATCGTATTGATTGCAATTGGCATTCATCCACTTCTTATCTTGCCAATCCTTCTGACGATCATTCCGCTTCGCAAACGCATTGCTGTATTTATGCAGGATTGCTCGAAGGAGCGGACATTTGGCTTAGTGGTGAAGAACTTTATTCAATTAAATGCAGCTCGTATTCTTGTATTCACAGTGGCAATTGTATTGCGATAGTACTGTATTCCAGAAGTCGCTTACTTAGGGCTTGACTGGAGATGTGCTGCAACGTCTGAACTCTCGACCAATTGGCGGAATTGTTATTTCCGTACAGTTGGTCTTTTTATTTTTGGAGGAAAACATAGCGGAATTTCGACAATGCCTGCTATAGTTGCGGGAATTGCAAAAACATGGTACTCTAAAAATTAGCAAAAAAAGGATGTATTAGGTATGGTATAACGTTTATCGTTTGCCTACTTTCTTATAGAATCGTGGCATAGGCATAATTGATTACTCAATGTGCGCAATTTGCTAAAGGGAGGTAGAGTGATCCAGTATGGCCGTACTGTCATTAGCTGACTTGATTCAACAATATAGGCTAAAGTCTAACCTAACCCTTTCGGAGCTTGCCAGAAGAGCAAATATTAATAAAGGGACCATATCAAAGATTGAGAATAGAGAAGTGAAAAGGCCGGATTTCAAGACCGTAGCCTTGATTGCATCTCTACTGAACATCCCATTCGACGAGTATGTGGAATGCTATATGGAAGTAGAGCGGCGGGCTGTTGTATTGTGGAGCCTGCTGGAAGAGTCTATAGCAAGTTCACAATCTAACACGATCATTCGTAAAATTGCAACCAAGTTTCTCGAAACGGAACAAGAAGACAGTTATGATTTGGTTGAGCAACTATTTACAACTACCGCTTCTTTACAGGACACCTCGTTAAAGCTTCTCTTGTACAAACTCATCATCAAATACTCACGAAGTCATGGCATAATGGTTTACATCTCTAAAGGACTATACCAACAATATTGTATTGAAAGAAATGATTTCAGCAACCTGCAGGAAACGTATCAATCTGGTAAGTATATTTTGAACTATATTGATCTTCTATCGAAGCGAGAGCGGACAGAAGTGTATTATAAATTGGCTGTGCATGCCTATACACTGCGCTTATATCAGGATAGTGTGGATTTTTGCAAGCTCCTTATTCAAGAGGACGATAGAGAGAACAGATTTTATATGCATGCTATTGGCATTCTTAGATTTTCTTATTTTTATTTGAGTGACTATGAATTGTCGGAGCAGTATCAAGAGCAGTATCAAGCCTATGAGCATTCGCAGGTGGAGGATAACGATAAATTGCTGGATGCAATGCTTCATGCTAAGCGTGGAAATGTGGAGTTGGCAATTACTCAATTCGATCAGTGCCTGCATGCATGCAGTGAAGAATTTAAGATTAACGTTGTAAATGAGTATATTTCCTTGTATATGAGCATTGATGAAGTAGCAGCCGCGGGGCAGCTTCTATCTATGGAAGACGCAATACGTTCCATTACGTATAAGACACCGCTTGAATTTAATGAACTCGCTTTTTTTTATAGACTCAAAGGAGACTATTTTGTAAAAACCAATCAGTTGGAAGATGCGGCTAACAGCTATATGCAAAGTGCTTTGACCTATGCACAGATTAATGATGTTCAAAGTGAGCGGCAATGTATGCGTTCGTTGTTCAAGCTGCTGAGGCGTGACAATCAGTTTAAAGATGTTTCTACCATTATAGAGATAGAACAATTTTATGAGCGGATATGCTCTGTATAAATGAGTGGAGGACTATACTGTGAGAAAACGAGGATTCATACTTGTACTACTAGGTTGTGTTGTATGTTCGGGATTATCTGTATTTCCAGTTAGCGCAGAGGCTGCTGATACATCAGGTGGCGGATTTCCATGGGAAGGTCACAAAGTAAATCAAAATTAAGTTGCCGTGTACGTCTGAACACGTTAGACGAAAAAGGATTGATTGTATCTCGTGTTGGAAACATAGAGTATCATGACCAGAGTCCAATTATAGGGGTAGTGCTGTTTCATGAGAGTGAGGCAGCATGCCTGCTTTTATTTTTGCATCAATTTCTCCTGTAAGTGATGTCCAGGGAGTTAAGAAATACCGGTTTTTGTGATGGCAAGATAAAAAGGAGTTAGAGCGGTTTGTGACAGTATTCGTACAAGTTGGTTTTCTAAAGTGAATGTTTTCACAAAAATTAAGACGTTGTGTTGTAGCGAAATTGTGACAGGTAAGCAATGTTTACATTTTGATCAAACTATTCGTTTGTTTTTGTGATAAATATCACATTGATGCTTTTATTTTTCTGACAAAATGTGAAATAAGTCACGTTCCTCTCTTGTAGAGGTAGATAGAAAGCTAATCTTTTAACTATGTACTGTAGTGGGGTAAACAGCAAAAAAAGTTTAAGTTGAAATCGATATTTCGAATAGAAAGGTGGAGTCAATAGCCATGGATGTGGTTATGTTATCGCGAATCCAGTTTGCATCGACGACGATTTTTCATTACTTCTTCGTTCCGGTGTCAATTGGTCTAGCACTACTCGTTGCGATTATGGAGACGATGTATGTCGTCAAAGGAGACGAGAAGTACAAGCGGATGACGAAGTTCTGGGGCAAGCTGTTCCTGATTAACTTTGCTGTCGGCGTTGTTACCGGTATTATTCAAGAATTCCAGTTCGGTATGAACTGGTCGGATTATTCACGATTTGTCGGTGATGTGTTCGGTCCTGCGTTAGCGGTAGAAGCACTGCTTGCGTTTTTCTTGGAATCTACCTTTATTGGTCTTTGGATATTTGGTTGGGATCGTTTATCGAAGAAGCTGCATTTGGCCTGTATTTGGATTGTTTCGATCGGTACAATGATGTCTGGCTTCTGGATATTGGTAGCGAATTCGTTCATGCAACAACCGGTAGGGTTTGAGATCGTCAATGGGCGAGCTGAGATGAATGACTTTGGCGCATTGCTCTCCAATGGTCAATTGTGGGTAGAATACCCGCATACGATTCTCGCAGCGTTTGGAACAGGTGCGTTCTTAGTAGCCGGTATAAGTGCTTATAAAATATTGAAGCAGCAGGACGGAGAGTTTTTCAAAAAATCGTTCCATGTAGCTATTATTGTAGCTCTTATTTCCTCGATTTTGGTCGCGGTATACGGGCATAAGCAAGCACAGTATTTGATGCATACACAGCCGATGAAGATGGCTGCGAGTGAAGCGTTATGGGATCGCAGTGAAGACCCTGCGCCATGGACGTTATTTGCTACGATTGATCCAGAGAAGAAAGAGAATGGAACGGAAATTAAAATTCCATATTTACTTAGTTACTTAACTTACAGCAAGTTCTCTGGCGATGTAAAAGGGATGAATGAGCTGCAAGCCGAGTACGAGCAGAAGTATGGCCCAGGGGATTATATTCCGCCTGTGCGCACGACCTTCTGGAGCTTCCGCATCATGGTATTGGCGGGCTGTATTATGATCGTACTTGCCATGTATGGCTTGTACTTGTCTGCTCGCAACAAGCTATCTCATAAGAACAAATGGTTTAATCGCTTTATGGTAGCTGCTATTTCCATGCCTTTCATTGGGAATACGGCGGGTTGGATTATGACAGAGATTGGTCGACAGCCGTGGACGGTATTTGGCTTTATGAAAACGGAGGATAGTGTTTCTCCTAATGTTACAGCGAATGAAGTGTTGTTCTCGCTCATCGCGTTTACCGCTATCTATGGTGTTCTCGCTTATATACTCGTTCGTCTGTTCTTGAAAGTGATTAAAAAAGGCCCATCTATTATCGATAAAGTCGAAGTTAAAACGAATGACCCGTTCGATAGGGAGGTGCACCATGGCGTATAGTGAACTATGGTTTGTTCTAGTCGGGGTGTTGTTTGTCGGGTTCTTCTTCTTAGAAGGATTTGATTTTGGCGTAGGAATGGCAACAAAGTTCCTAGCCCGTACAGATACGGAGCGCCGTATCCTTATTAACTCGATCGGTCCGTTCTGGGATGCAAATGAAGTATGGTTGCTGACAGCTGGGGGAGCGATGTTCGCGGCATTCCCGCATTGGTATGCGACTATGTTCAGTGGATTTTATATCCCGTTTGTTTTCTTGCTGCTGGCATTGATCGGTCGCGGCGTAGCCTTTGAATTCAGAGGCAAGGGTGATACAGAGCGTTGGAAGAAGAATTGGGATATCGTTATCTTCCTTGGCAGCAGCCTGCCGCCGTTCTTGTTCGGCGTTGTATTTGCAAGCTTCTTACAAGGACTACCTATCGATCAGCACATGGAGATGAACGCAACTATTTTCCAAGTTGTGAACGTGTATACGGTGCTAGGCGGTATTGTTGTTACAATGCTATGTTACGTACACGGTTTAATGTTTACGACGCTTCGGACAGTAGGAAGCTTGCAAGAGCGAGCGCGTGCTATGGGTAAAATGCTGCTGCTTCCACTAGCGGCTCTGCTAGTCGTGTTCGGGATTATGACGTACACGATGACGACTGCATTTGAATCACGCGCTGTGGTTATGGCTGTTCTCGCTGTTTTAGGCGTTGTTGCTTATATACTGGCTGGCTACTTTATGAGCAAGAAGCGTGATGGATGGGCATTCGGGATGACAGGGGCAATTATTGCGCTAGCGGTTTCCTCCGTGTTTGTATCGATGTTCCCGAACGTTTTAATCAGTTCTATTGATAGTGCGTACAATATGAGCGTTTATGCTGCGGCATCTGGTGACTATTCACTTCGCATTATGACCATTGTGGCGGCCACGCTGCTGCCATTCATTTTGGCTTATCAAGCATGGAGCTATTTCGTCTTTCATAAACGCGTTACAGAGAAGGAGCATCTAGAATACTAATGGATAAACACACACTTGGATTTAAAGGTAGCAAGATGGTTGTAGCAGTGATTGTGCTGCTGACCTTCATTCACAGTGTGTCCATCCTATATATTGCAATAGGGCTGGCAGAGACGATCTCCTCCCTATTTGCAGGCCAAGCGCTGCAGGAACAAGTCGACTCTATCGCCAAGTTCCTGCTCGCTTTCTTTATCCGGCAATTGACAGCGTTTCTTATGCAGAAGATCGCTTATCGATATGCGGAGACGGCAGGGCGTGAGCTGCGTAAGCAGCTGGTTAGCAAGCTGTTTCAGTTCGGGCCGCGTCTTGTCCAATCCGAAGGGACGGGCAACGTCGTAACGCTCGTACTGGACGGAATCGCTCAGTTCCGTACGTACGTGGAACTTATTATCCCACGTATGATAGGGACTGCGATTACACCGATTATCGTCCTGGGTTATGTATGTTGGCTGGACCCTGTGGCCGCCATTATTTTGGCGGTGACGATGCCGATTTTGATTATATTTATGATTCTGCTTGGACTTGCGACGAAGACGCATATGGGGCGTCAGTGGAAGTCCTATCGACTGCTGTCTAATCATTTTGTGGATTCGCTGCGCGGTTTGGAAACATTGAAAGTGCTTGGTCAGAGTAAAGCGCACAGCGACACGATTGAACGTGTGAGTGATTCTTATCGCTCAGCGACGATTAAGACGCTGCGCATGGCGTTCTTGTCCTCGTTTGCACTAGATTTCTTTACGACGCTATCAGTCGCAATGGTGGCGGTAAATCTAGGGTTGCGCCTTATTGAAGGCGATATGGTGTTGTACCCATCGCTATTAATATTGATTTTGGCACCGGAATATTTCTTGCCGATTCGTATGGTAGGTGCAGATTATCATGCGACATTAAAGGGCAAAGAAGCAGGCAAAGCCATCCGTGCCGTTATTGAAAAGGGCGAAGCAGAAGCAGTGAAACTTGCTTCCTCTGTACACGCGGCTGAGCAAGCAAAGTGGACGTGGACGGAGGAAAGTACGTTAACGCTGAAAGATGTGGGCTTAAAGCACGAAGCGGAAGGTCCGGCATCGCTCGATGATATTCATCTGACGGTGCAAGGGATGAAAAAGATCGGTGTTATTGGTACAAGTGGAGCGGGCAAATCGACGCTTATCGATATACTTGGAGGGTTCCTTGCCCCATCATCTGGTGATGTACAGCTTAATGGAGAGCCCATTGAAGGCTTGATGGAAGAAGGCTGGCGACAACAGCTGACGTATATTCCGCAGCAGCCGTATTTATACAATAGCTCCTTGGCTGACAATGTTCGCTTCTATACACCGGACGCTTCGGAGGAAGATGTGAAGCAAGCGATCGCAGCCGCTGGACTTGAGCGAGTTGTGGCGCGTCTGCCTCAAGGAATGGACGAAGTGATTGGTAATGGTGGACGTTCCTTGAGTGGTGGACAAGAGCAGCGTATAGCCCTAGCTCGTGCATTTTTAAGCCAGCGTCCTATTATACTGCTGGATGAGCCTACAGCGCATTTGGATATTGAGACGGAGTACGAGTTGAAAGAGACGATGCTTCCGTTATTTGAGAACAAGCTGGTTCTGATGGCCACTCACCGCTTGCACTGGATGACAGAGATGGATTGGGTAATTGTGCTTGAGCATGGCCGCATAGCGGAAACTGGCACGCATGAAGAGCTGTTAGAGCGCAAGGGGCTCTATTACGAGATGATGCGCATGCAAATGGAAGGGGTGGGCGAAGGATGAAGCGTGAAGATTGGATACGACCGTATTTCTCGACACATACGTGGCGCTTTGCTTTCATCGTCTTTCTCGGTCTATTGACAGCGTTATGTGCTTCAGCGCTCATGTTTACATCAGGCTATTTAATTTCAAAGTCATCGCTTCGTCCGGAAAATATTTTAATGGTGTACGTTCCCGTTGTTCTGGTCCGTACGTTTGGTATTAGTCGCTCCGTTGTGCATTATGTAGAGCGTTTGGTCGGTCATGATACGATCCTGCGCATCTTATCTCATATGCGTGTTCGCTTGTATCGACTGTTGGAACCACAAGCGTTGTTCATTCGCTCTCGTTTTCGTACGGGTGACATTCTCGGCATGTTGGCAGATGATATAGAGTATTTGCAAAATATTTTTATGCGGACCATTTTCCCGAGCATCGTAGCACTAGCAGCCTATATGGTCGTTATTGCTGCACTCGGCTGGTTTGATCCTGCGTTTGCGTTGTTGATGGCTTTCTATATCGCACTGCTTATATTCGTACTACCAGCGTTATCGCTGTACGTGAACAAGGCACGCAACCGCCAGCTGAAACAGAAGCGCAATCAGTTGTACCAGAAGCTAACGGATGCCGTGCTTGGTATGGGCGATTGGGTCATTAGCGGACGGCAAGAGACGTTCGTTAACGACTATGAAAAGGAAGAGGCAGAAGTAGCGAAGTTGGAGCGTTCTTTGAGCAATTGGTCGAAGTGGCGTACTTTTGCAGCACAGGGTGTCGTTGGCGCAGTTGTGATCTCGATGATTTATTGGGCAGCGCAGATGTTTGCTGCACAAGCGATTAATGCTACGCTAATTGCGGCATTTGTGCTCGTCGTCTTCCCGATGATGGAGGCGTTCCTGCCAGTGTCGGATGCAATTGATAAACTGCCGCAGTATACAGATTCCTTGGATCGGATGGCGAAGGTGGATCAAGGCGACGGGGAGAGCAACAGAGAGGGCGAGAGAAATAGAGACCTTCCTTTGCAACAGCAGCAGGTTGAAGGAACGAGCATAGAAGTAGACAAGAGAAGTGCTTCTACAAAGGAGCATCAAGTTATCGATAGAGCAGTTAAAGATAGCATCGGCAGCGGCAGTGACTGTGGTAGTCACCCCCTCATAACGGAAAACCTTGTGCAATCGGCTCGCCAATCGGCGCATATTCGTATTATGCAGGCAAGCTACCGTTATGAGCAGGATGGAGAAATGGCCGTGGAGGAGCTAACGCTTGATATTCCACAGGGCAAGAAGATAGCGGTTATCGGTCGCAGCGGCGCAGGCAAGTCCACACTGCTGAAGCTGATTCAAGGCGCGCTCGCCCCTACATCGGGCGTGGTCACCATCAATGGTACGTCGGCACATGCTTACGCCGGCGCAGATCGTATCGCAGCCGTAGTATCGGTGCTCAATCAGAGCCCGCACTTATTCGATACGACGGTTGCGAACAACATTCGCCTTGGACGCCGTGACGCGTCTGAGGAAGAGCTTCGCCAAGCCGCCCGCCAAGCGCGGCTGGATGGCTTAATTGAATCGCTGCCCGAAGGGTACCTCACGCCTATGCATGAGGCGGGGCAGCGATTCTCCGGCGGAGAGCGCCAGCGAGTTGCGCTAGCGCGCACCCTGCTGCAGCAGACGCCGGTCGTGCTTCTCGACGAGCCAACGGTAGGTCTCGACCCGCGCACGGAGCGGGAACTGCTGGCGACGATGTTCGACGCTATGGCGGATAAGTCGCTCATCTGGATTACTCATCACCTCGTAGGTGTGGAGCAGATGGATGAAGTCATCTTCATGGAAGAAGGCCGCATCATTATGCGCGGCACCCATGAAGAATTAATGAAGCAGGAGGCTCGCTATCGCCGCCTGTATCAACTTGACCGACCGCTTGTTATGAAGGCGGTCGAATAATGGAAATCGAACACAGAGAATGATTCGACGGTGTAAGGTTGGTAAAACATACGCAGCACAGTGGCTGTCCAATTAGGGGCAGCAGCTGTGCTGTTTTTTTGTTGCCAGATGTAGGTGATACGAGCGATTTTGCTGAATCATGGTGTATGGCCATAGGTTTGACAGATAAGGATGGAAGCGGTATGATACATCTACATTAAGTATCTTGAATTCGAGATATAAATCATTACATGGAATATAAAGTAGTTGAGGATCGAATGGCTAGTCTCACCTCATAATAGGAGAACATGTAACGAATCGTTAAGGAGGATGTGTCATGAAGCATTTATTTATAGAAGGAACGGATCCTAATGCTCCTGTATTGCTGCTTTTGCACGGGACAGGCGGTACGGAGCAAGATTTGCTGCCATTAGCAGAAGTGTTATCGCCGAAGTCTGCGGTACTTAGTGTTCGTGGTAACGTGTTGGAGAATGGGATGCCTCGTTTCTTCCGCCGCTTAGCTGAAGGGGTATTTGATGAGGAGGATCTTCTTTTCCGCACACAAGAATTGAAAGATTTTATCGATTCAGCAGCAGATCAATACGGCTTTAACCGTGATCGCGTTGTGGCAGTAGGTTATTCGAATGGAGCCAACATTGCTGGAAGCTTGCTCTTCCATCATCCAAATGCGTTGAACGGTGCGGTTCTTTATCATCCGATGGTGCCTAGACGTGGTGTAGCCTTGCCTGACCTAAACGGTTTGCCTGTATTTATAGGAGCTGGCTCCAATGACCGGATGTGTACACCTGCTGAGACAGAAGATCTGTCTGCTTTGTTGCAAGATGCGGGTGCTGCGGTTCAATTGTTCTGGGATCACCTTGGGCATCAACTCACATCAAATGAAGTGAGGGCTTCAACAGCTTGGTTCGCGAAGCATTATACTGCTTAATTCGAACTCGTGCCGCGATGTTCCGTAACAACGAGTTGCGAGTAAGTTTTCGTTCATGGAAATGGTAGAGTGCAGATGTCGTCACGGACTTTATATACATGAACAAAGAACAGGCCGGGCAGTTGTAGGATCTGCCTGGCCTGCTAACTTAACAAAGAAGGAAAGATTCATTTACGATTAATACTGAATGCCGTATCTTACTCCATTTATGGTTAAGCTGTAATTCGTTGGACCAGAGAGAGGCAGGAAGAATGCCATCTGAATCAATTTTGTCTGGCCTGGTTGAATGGTTTCATAATCGGGTATTGTCATCGTAACGCGATGGAAGTCCCCTTGCAGGCCGCCAATATTTGGTCCTGTATGGCCTGGAGTGACTGTAATCGGATAGCCGTTCCAGTTTTCTACTTTGCCAGGTGCTGACGTAGGGATATCGAACTGTAGTACTGATCCACCTGGGATGACAGCATTTGTGTTATTTGTTAGAGCAAGTTTAGGTGCTACTGGGAAGTTGTTTCCGCCCATCGGGAATTGGATCAACTCTGCCTTCACATTGAGCATACTTGCCGGTGGTGGCAATGTTCCTGGGTTGGCATTACTGTAAGGAGCAGCCGTCTTGAACTTGTTGTGAATAAGTCTTGTTAGGCTAGAGCCCATAAAATATTCGCCTTGGCCGTTATTGCGCTGAGGATAGAAATCATAGTCCCCTGAGAGCTCCCAGATCATAATTCCGCCGATACCTTTTTGGATGACGTAATCTGCTTTAGCAGTAATCGATTGCGCATCTTCAGTAGAGAGGAACACATTCTTTTGTGGGTTCCACAACCAAGAGGCAACTAGCGTACTATCATAGTGTTTATTATAGGTCCCTACGATTTGCGCCTGAGGGAGTCCGAACAGATTCAAATAAGAGCCGCGAATTTCGTTTTCGAGGTTCATCGCATGCCACATTGGACTGTAGCCTCCAGGTGTTTCAAGACCATTTACTTTATCATGCCAAATATTATCGATGCCGATAGCGCCATCTCCACATTTAAACTCACCCGGCATGCAGTTCATCGTTGCAGCTTTGCCCCACAGTCCATTTGTACCGCCTTGGACGTTTTTAAAGCCGCGTGTATAGTAGGGAACTCCAATATTAATTCGTCCTGCTTGCATCATGCCGCGCATATAGTGGTAAGCCCAGTCCGTATTTAAATGTCCCATCCCTAAGTAATCTGGTGACGTGTACATGCCTGCTGCAGCAAGCTCACCATCTTTACCATCATCGAATAGGGCAGCATTTGGACCTACAAATTCATTCCATGAACCGTGCAGATCGTAAGACATAATGTTCACATAGTCGAGGTATTTCAATACTTGCGAAGTTTCCATACCGCGAAGTAGATAGCTAGAAGCTGGGGAAGCTATAGTTAGCATATAGTATTTCCCATCTTGAACGGACGCTTGATCCAGTTTGGTGCGCAGCACCTTCATCATCTCCACATAGCTTGCATTAAGGCCGGCACGACGTGGTGTAGAAGCTGCCCAGTCTAGTGGATTGCCTGCTTGTTCCATTGTAGTAGGGTATTCATAGTCGATATCTGCACCATCGAATCCATATTGGCGAAGAAAAGTAACAACAGAGTTAGTAAACGTGTTAATGCCTGCGTGGTTGATCGTTCCGTCTGCATTTGTTGTCATCGAGTAAAAGCCACCCGAATTGACACGGTTGCCTGAAGCATCAGGATATCCCCCAGTTTCAGCCCAACCGCCAATTGATACCAATGTTTTGACACCAGGGTGCTGCTTTTTAAACTTGTTTAGGAGATTGAAATGTCCTTTATAAGGATATGCTGGGTCCATTGCTGCTGCGGGTTCGTTGGGCCATTGCATGCCTATCGATTTATTGGTGGGGCTCATTGCTCCAACGGATACTTGATTGCTGCTATCGATAAAAGCGAAGGCGTAGTTGATATGTGTGATGTTGCTCCATGGAATATCGTTTACAAGGTATTTAGGTTTACCGTCTGTTCCTGTTCTCCAGTCTGAAAAGTAACCAATAATGCGGCGTTTGGAATCATTGGGCAGCTTTTCACGACCATTGCTGTCATAGATTGTACAGTATGGGATTCCTTGTACGCCAGAGTCGTACAAGCCTGCTGGGCGACATGCTTGGTTAGGATTCGTGATAGGATTGTTTGCTGGTGTTGCCGATTGAGAAATATCCATATTTGTAGAAAGAGAAGGAGGCTGATTCGTAGTTGCATGTAGGACTGGTGCTTTTGCTGAAGCCGGGGTCAGTGTTGTTGTGAATAAACTGATAGCGAGTAACAAGCTTGCACTCAGAAGGAAAAACTTCTTAACTCTATTCTGTTTTCCAAACGTCGACAAAATAATCAACTCCTTAAAAATAGTATTTTGTTCCCTGTTAATCAAATATATAAAGCGCTTACAATTATAATGTTGAACTTATCTTAATAGAAATAGAGCGCAATGATCAAGAGTGAGGAAGCAACTATTTATGATAGAGTTATCGCTATACCCGTTCATATACTAGATGGCAGATATTCTACAGTTCACTAGAGTAATTTGCTGTAGATGATGAAATCTATTGCTCGTCCTATGCATCGGCGGCTATAATCGAGGTGGATTCATCGCATGGCAATATCTGGTTTGTTCTTTTGTAGATCGTCAGGAGGGCGTAAAGGTGCTAGTTTTTATACAAAAACACGTATTTGAAACACTGGATGATGAACGTTTATTAATTGTATGCAATGAGCCTATTGCCCATCAGGTAGATAAAAAGATGGTGCGAATATCAACGGATATTTTCTATACTTTGACGGAAGGACAGCGTTCTCTGTTCTTGTTTCAGACCTTCGCTAGACATTTAGGACAGCAAGGTGTATACGGATGGTTTTGTCATTTAGAATATTTATTTGCACATGGACCGTTCTGGAACGTAGTTGATGTTTACATACGCCGAGTAGCTGGGGAACATTCGGCCGAATTTTTTATACAGTTAAAGGATTTGCGAGATAGAATGGCAGAGATATCGCTTCGGAATGGCAGAAAAGTCTGTGATTATTTCGGCGAGCATATGTCGGATTATCCGGATTTACAGCATGAGCTGGAAGAGCTGGATCAGACTGTGACGGCACTGTTTCCGGAGCTCCGTGCTGCCATTGCCAAGGACATTCGTAAGCACCCGGAGCAATTTGTGATGTGGCACCATTAATTATAGGAATGTTCTAAGTCGTTTCCATTATATACTAGGTACGAGACAACTTAGTTATTCGAGGAGGAAGAGGCATGGGTATTTTTGATGGAATTATGGGCAATGCATCTGAGGTGAATTTGGAAGAAGCGAATCGGGAGTATGCAAGTATTCTATCCCATTCTGAGTCAATCGAAAAGGCATATAAGCTGATTCGTGATATGTTCCTATTCACGAACAAGCGCCTCATTTTAGTAGATAAGCAAGGTATTACGGGGAAGAAAGTTGAATACCGTTCGATCCCGTATAAGAGCATTGTTCATTTCAGCATTGAAACAGCGGGCAGCTTCGATATGGATGCTGAGCTAAAGATTTGGGTGTCTGGGAGCCCTACGCCGCTGCAGAAGCAGTTCAATAAGAACTTGAACATTTATGAAGTGCAGTCCGTTCTTGCGGAGTATGTGTTGAACTAGGTTAGTTGCAGTGTTAGTGTCCCGGCATTGCATAATGTCATATATACATCATTCGAAGCCCGTATTTATGGAGTTATCCATAATACGGGCTTTTTTGTCCTTCTACGGAAAACAAATAGATCAAAATGATTGGAATTAGTGGACATTTCCGTTATGATATAGGTCGGAGAGATACACAACTTGCAGACAGAAAGAAGTGTTACGAATGAAAAAATGGGGGATCTATGGCTTGCTCATCTTTGTCATGCTGGCGTGGGGATTGAACACGATCATGATGAAGGTACTAGTAGCGAACTTTATGCCGCTTACGATGACGGCTTTTCGTATTCTATTAGCGGCTGTTACAGTATTTATCATTTTATTCGCGCTTGGCAAAGTACGCAGGCTTACTAAAAAAGAATGGAAGTATGTGGCGGCTGCTTCTATGTTTAACGTTGTTGGACATCATTACTTCCTATCGCTTGGATTTACGGGCACCTCTGCTTCAAGTGCAGGACTAGTTCTTGGAACAGGTCCGCTATTGACTGCAATTATGGCCATGGTTTTCTTAGGAGCTCGAGCTACTTGGTTTAAGACGATTGGTATCATTCTTGGTTTTACTGGTGTTACTTTTATTATGTTAAAGAGCTCGGGAGATGTTAGTGGATTTTCGCTAGGAGACGTTCAGGTGTTCTTAGCGATCGTTGCCCAAGCTTTCAGTTATATTTTGATTAAAAAAGCAGCTGATACGTTAGATCCGCGTTTAATGACGGGCTACATGCTGCTTCTCGGTTCGGCTGTTCTATTCGTTATCAGCTTGATCGCAGAGCCTAATGGATTGAGCAGTATGACAGGTGCTACAGCTGATGTCTGGGTTGTTTTTGTCTTATCGGCTACCGTATCGACTGCAATCGGTCATCTCATTTATAATTATGCGGTAGGAAAAGTAGGAGCGGCTGAGTCAGCAATCTTTATGAATTTCACACCGTTCTTTGCTCTAGTTGGCTCTGTGCTATTGCTCGGAGAAACGATTACTTTGGCGCAGATTGGAGGATTCCTACTTATTATTATGGGTGTCCTGCTCGGTTCAGGAGGTTTGGAAGACTGGCTGCGTCAACGTCGCCAGCAGCAGATAGAGGTTCAAATCGCAAAGCGTTCTGGATAATATAAGAAGGGTGTCCCAAAAGTTATAGAAACTGACTTTTGGGATACCCTTTTATTTTTTAAACATTAATCATGTTCATAAATGACGCGGTCATGCACAGGTTGAACAGGACGGCTGTTGTTCGGGAAGATAGCTTGGAATGCTTTCAATTGGTTGGATGACATGGTAATAGGATCGTCAAGCACAGTCCACTTAATTCCCTCGCTGCACGAAGGTGTCGTCAAAGAACCATCATAACGGAATGCATCTTTGTCGCTGGGTAGCAGTTGATTGATATCAATCGTTTTCGCTAACTTGATGTCTGTTTTCGTTTCCTTTTTAGGCAGCTTCGACCACATTTCACTTAGTGCTGTAGAAGCCTTTCCTTCTTTAATAAGGATGCCAAGCACAGCCAGCTGTCCGTCTGCACTTTTATGGACGAAGTGGACTTCGAGTGGAGATGCTTTGCCATTAATAGTGTGTTCGCTAGGTGTATGGAAATGAAATTGGAGCAGGTAATAGGCTTTGCCATCGATAAGAAGTGTATTGTCTGTAGAGGTAGCATTAGCTTGGATGGTGTGACCGTTATTGGCGATGGTGAATAGTGCTGGTTTGTACTTTACCGAAAACCCTTTGTCGTTGGCATGTTCAGTCGTTTCATCTGTGTCAATGTTGATCGGTGATTGCTGCTTGCCTACTTTGCATATTTGATAAGCTTCGTTCAAGTCTCCCCAATGTTCGGGTCCAGTAGATCCTTCATAAGACCAGTGTGCGCCCGATCCAGCTGCAATTGCAGGTTGAGAAATCGGGGCAGGTGTGAATACTGTTAACGCTAAGCCTAAGCTTAGCAATAATGTAGAGCTTGTCCATTTGTGATTCAACATAAATTCTCTCCTTTGTTTTAAACGAATAAAGTGAATGAGATTTCTTGATTTTGCATGTTAGAATGAACCACCACCCTGTCATAGATATGATCAGAAGATAAACCGAATAGGCTAGATTGACAAGTAGGAAAATTGTTATCTAAAAATAGTTACTTACCAGTGCATGTACATGATACGTTTATTGGAGCCACGACTCATCAGTCCATTTTTCCACATAGATAAGCGAAAAACCGCTCCACTACAACAAAAGCTGCAATGAAACGGTTTATTATTTTAGAAAGCAGTCATGTTATTTTAACCGATCATAATCTTTCCTTCTGGATAGCGGTACAATGACTGTTCGCGGCGGGTGCCAAGTGCGTAAGCCAGAGTCATTGGTCCGAGACGTCCGATAAACATAGCGAAGCACAGTACGATTTTACCGAATTCAGACATTTGCTCTGTAACGCCCATAGACAAGCCTACCGTTGCAACAGCCGAGGTCGTATCGAACAGAATAGCTAGGAATGGCTGATCTTCGGTAATGGCTAACAGCATGGCTACAGATAGCACCATAAAGATCGCTAAGAAGATGATCGTTAGTGTCTTAAGAATAAGATCTTTGGAAAGGCGATTGCGGAACAATACGACATCTTCACGGCCTCTCATCATTGCCCATACAGCTGCGATAAGAATAGCAAAGGTCGTCGTTTTAATTCCGCCCCCGGCAGAACCTGGCGAACCGCCAATGAACATGAGAATGATCATAAAGAACTGTGTAACTTGATTCATATTTGTAATATCGACCGTTGTCGTCCCTGAAGAACGCGTCGAGATCGATTGGAACATCGTTGAATATAGCTTGCCTTCTAGCGACATATTTTTGAGCGTGTGTGGATTCGACCATTCGAACAGTAGAATAAAGATAGCTCCTACAGCGATCAAAATGCCTGTAACTGAGAGTACTACTTTTGAATGCAGCGATAGTTTGCGCAAACGCGGATAGTCATACAGCTCAGCAAGTACGATAAAGCCCAAACTACCCGAAATGACGAGAATAAAGGCAATTAAGTTGAAGAGCAAGTCATCTGCGTAATTTTGAAAACTATTGCCGAATAGATCAAAGCCACCGTTATTAAACAACGATACGCTATGAAATACGCCATAGTATAAAGCTTGTCCAGCGGACATTTCTGGCATCCAATGCAGAGCCAGAATGAGTGCGGCAACGGTTTGAATGACGAACACGAATATAATGGTACGTCTAATGATGCGCACAATTCCTTCCATACTGCCTGCATTCATCGTTTCTTGCAGGATTAACCGCTCACGAAGCGAAATACGCTTGCCGAGCATCAAATATACGAGCATCGCTACGGTCATAAAGCCGATTCCGCCTAGTTGAACGAGTAACATAATAATCGTTTCTCCAAAGACGGTGAACGTTGCACCAGTATCTACTACGGTAAGCCCTGTGACACAAATCGCTGAAGTAGCGGTAAAGAATGCATCTATCCAAGTAATGTGGAGTCCTTCATGTACCGCGATTGGCAGCTTTAAGAGTATAGTCCCTAGCCCGATGAGCGCGATGAATCCGAACAAGAGCACTCTAGACGGCGTCCAGGTAGTCATTTGTTTTTTTAAGTTCTTAATCATATGTGCATCCACCTCCAGCCCTCAAAACGATACTATATCTCTTCACCTTGTCTTTGTAAACCATAACAATCATGCCTTTAATCATCTTGCCACAAAAAAAGCCATCCCAACCTTATCGTTGAGATGACTTTATGTATAATACACAATTAAATTTAGCTGATATTAGCCTTTCACGCTTCCTGCCGTAACACCTTCAATGATCTTCTTCTGCAAGACGCTGTAAATGAGTATGACAGGGACAATGCTTATCGTTATCGCAGCGGTTAATGCGCCATAGTTCATATTGTACTGATCGACAAAGGATTTGACCGCGACAGGGAGCGTACGCGATGCCTCATTAGAAATGAACAAGTTCGCCATAACGAATTCGTTCCAGTTGCCGATAAAGTTCAAAATAAATACAGTAACTAGTGTCGGCAATGTAAGCGGAATGACGATACGGAATAGTAGACCGTATGTATTCAAGCCATCCATAACCCCTGCTTCTTCAAGTTCCAGCGGAATAGACTTCAAAAATGCCGCAATAACGAATACGGTCAAAGGAATACCAAATGCAGAGTAAGGGATAATGAGTGCCAATGGCGTATCGTAAATGCCGAAGTCATTAATCATTTTGTACAAAGGAATGAGCAGTGATGCTGGCGGTATTAATAAGGATAGCAAAAGTAAGCTATAAACCGCTTTGCTGAGCGTATGGAACTTCATACGTGTTACCGCATAGGCAATCGTTGTCGACAATAAAATGGTTGCAAAGGTAGAGATCGAACTAATATACAAACTATTAATAAAGTAGCTGTCAATATGAGAATTGGACATTGCCTCAATATAATTTTCCAATGAGAAGCTGACTGGTAAGCCCCATGGGTCATCGAATATTTCACTGTTATCTTTGAAAGAAGACGTAATTATAAAGAACAGCGGGTAGATGACGAGCAACGCATAAATGACGAGAATAATGTGAGATACAAAGTTGATTGAACGTGATTGCTTCATCAGTAGTCTACCTCCGTCCGCTTGTTGATCAGGTGATATACTAACGCCAATATTGCTGTGAATATCGTAATAATAATGGCGATCGCATTCGCATAACCGAAATCACTTAAGGAATAAGCTTGTTTATACATGTACGTAGCCATTACTTCTGTAGAATGGAATGGCCCGCCATTTGTCATAATCATAACAATATCCATCGCTTTCATTGCGCCTGTAATGGATAGCAGCATCGTAACGACAATAACGGGACGAATAAGCGGTATCGTGAGCAGCCATGCTTTCCGCCAACCGACAGCTCCATCAATCTCGCCAGCCTCCAGCATTTCTTTGGGGATGGAAAATATGGCTGCCAGCACGAGGACGATGTAGAAGCCTGTCCATTGCCAACCATTCGTAACGAGGATCGAGAACATCGCTGTCGTTTTGTCTCCGAGCCATATTTTCGCCCAAGATTCAAGTCCGACGGAACGCAGTAGTTGATTCAAGAGTCCCGCATCTGGGGCATAAATAAACTGCCAGATAACCCCCACGGAGGCGGTAGATAGGATACTTGGCAAAAATACAGTCAGTTTGTAGAAGTCTAGCATTCTTCTTACACTGCTGATCATAACAGATACGACTACGATGACAGGTACTTGGATAAAGACAGAGAACAATACGAAATAAATGTTATTCCAGAAAGCTACCCAGAACTTTTCATCTTGCATTGCTTTTTGGAAATTATCTAGTCCCGTGTATACGGGGTCGTTAATGCCATTCCACTCCGTAACGGAATATTGCAAGGAATTAAAGAGCGGTACCAAATAGAACGTTATGTACAAGGCTAAGGCAGGGACGACAAACATGGCAAATGCCACAAGGTTGCGCTGTATTTTATTCATGGCTCATCTCCTAAGTCCTTATGACCCTCTAATGGGCAAAGACCGGGTACTGCAATGTAAATTGCAGCCCCGATCTGCCGTTAGAGGTTCTAATTGGTTCTCGTGTATAAACGATTACCTTATTTTTTGTTAGCCGATTCTTGTACTTCTTGAAGACGTTTCGCAGCATCTTCAGGAGAGATTTGTCCGCCTAGAACTTCCTGAATCGTACTTTCCAACGTAACTTTGACTTCTTGTTGGACAACGGCATCAAATGCAGGGAATGCGCCTTTAGAAGAAGCTTGCTGCTCACCGATTGACTTTGTCAGCTCGTTAGCGCCAGACAAGTCTGTAACGCCCTTCATGGAAGGAATACGGCTCGTTTCTACAATTCCACGTGTTTGATTTTCAACGGTATAGAAGTTCTTGATGAATGTTTTTACTGCTTTCAACTCGTGCTCTTTCAAATTCGCGGAGAAGCCATAACCGTTAGACCAGCCGCCGTTAATAAAACCATCTCCGCCTCCGCCTACATTAGGCATACGGAAGAATCCAGCATCATTGGCTACTTTGGAATCTTCACCTGTAATCGCACTAACTGCCCAGCTGCCGTCAAACAACATAGCCGCTTTACCTGTGTAGAAGTTAGCTTGACCTTGAGAATATTTTAGTCCAAGGACGTTCGGATCGATGAAGCCCTTGTCTTTCAAATCTACTATGCGCTTAAATGCTTCAACGACAGGGGCATCTGTCCATTTGGACGTTCCTGCTAAGAAGCCCTCTTGAATTTCTGGTCCACCTAGGCCAACGAACAAGTTGTTAAGAAGCATGTTTGCAGACCATCCATCACCGCCGCCTGCTCCGAGTGCAATTGGCGTGATGCCTTTCGCCTTCAATGCTTCACATACTTTTAGGAACTCTTCCCATGTCGTAGGCACTTGAACGCCTGCTTCTTCAAACAGTTTGCGGTTGTAGAAGAAACCTTCTACGAAGCCGGATTCTGGCAGGCCGTACACTTTTCCGTCTACCGTAAATTCACGCAAGTTAAAGAACTGGTCAGACAAGCCCAACTCCTCCAGAATTGGAGTTAAGTTAAGCAGTCGTCCTGCTTTTGCATAGTTTTTAGTGTCAGCGCCACCGAACAAGTTGAAGATAGGCGGTTGGTTGTTGTTTTGCATTTCCGCTTTCAACTTGACGTCACGGTTGACTGTATCTTCAACACCGTCCAGCTTGAAGCTCAAGCCCGGTATTTCTTCCTCAGTTTTCTTCACTACATCTTCAAGAATTTTGAGCGTCTTAGCAGCTGTAGCTCTTACGTTAATATGTCTGAGGGTAAGTGAGAGCTCCTCAGCAGCTGGATCACCTGAAGCGCCATTTCCTGAGTCTGCTGGCTTTTTCTCGCCGCCATTACCGCAGCCTGCAAGGGCAAGGGTGAAAACCATCATTGTAACTAGTAACAAGTTCAAACTTTTTTTCATCCGATAACACTCCCATTTAAGAATTTATTATTTATTTGCTTAAGCTAAATAAGGGGTTCCCTTCTTAGGTGCTAGAGCTAGGAGATATTCATCAATCGAATAGGTTCGTTCTTCTGTTACAGATACTTTATTACTTGTTTCATGCTAATACGTTACCGATAAGACGCGGCAAAGTTTTAAGGTATACCCGCTCAAAGAGGGGCACCACCTCCTTAAATGAATAGAGTTGAGAAACAGTTTGTTATGTAGGTAGGTGTGAAGGTCATGGTGAGTAAGTCATGGTAAGAATGATAGAAATGATTTGAAAAGGTAGGTATTACGGGAGAATTTCTAGATGTCTATTAGGTTTCCATTTTTAATTGTTCTCATTGTATAAAGTTTTGGTTACGCTTACAACAACTTTGTTGATAAATAGTAAAATAATTTGCATATCGACATTATTCGACAAGCGCAGTGATGTACAGCTGATTTCGGGTTGGATAGGTATTGCCTCATTTATACATATGTTTAAGCGATATAATTATGCTGAAAAATGAAAGAAAGAGAGCGCTATCGCTCTCTTTCTTAAGCTATTGCGCACAGCGAAACGTTGTTTAGTTGAGCACTTGGGATTCATTTTTCGTTTGCTTAGATTCTCGAAACACGTAGTAAAACAAGCCAGCGGCAGTAATATATAGGATTCCTGTAATACAGAATGTAACTGCATAGCCCCAATATGTACCGTAGGTTTTTAATATTGCGGATTGCACGGGACCCATCGTTGCCCAACCGAGCATAAAAGCAGTCTGCGTAAACGAGTTAGCAATTCCACGCCGTGCATCCGAGATTCGTTCCACCATTAAGGCAGACTGGATCGGATTAGCTGCATTCATCAGCGCCTGACGGAACAGGAAGCTGAAGGCGGCGATGGTGAACATCGTTGTGAAGCCTGTTAGTAATAGAAACGGTAAGGATAGCAGTTGAAAAATAACGACGGCTCGTACTTGCCCCACTCTGGCAACAAGTGTAGGGCCAATTAGCATGGAGACAATCGTCATAATTTGCCCTAATGAAACGAGTAGCCCGACCGCTGTCAGTGATACTGCAAATCGATCAGTAAAATACATATTTAAATAGGGAATAACCAAGCCTGAACCGAGGCCGACTAGCAGTTGGGCCGTTGTGAATTGACTGATGTTGATCCAATCGCTTCGCTTCGTCTGCTCAGGAGTTAAGACAGCAGCGGTCGTCGGGATAGATAATGAAGAATCATCTCCGTCAGATGATACATAGCTATCCTTCTCAACGAGCTTTGGTTGTGGACGAAGCCTAACTTCTGCTGTTTCCTTCTTTTTCTCTTTAATAAAGAGAAGCGGGAGGAAAGAAGCAACAGTGGCAGCGCCGCCAAGCATAAGGACAGTCTGCAAGCTATCAATTTTGCTCCAGCCGATTGCTTGCAGCATATCGGCACCATATCCACCAGCGATACTACCGACCACCTGTGCAGCAAGCACCCCTGAAAAGTGAATGCTAAACAGCGATAATCGCTCCGACTTACTCACATTTTCAGCTAAAAATGGAATGGCGATAACTTGATAAAAAGAAATAAATAAACCTGTGATGACCGCATAGGTCTGCAAGCTAAGAGGATCTTCTGCATAAGAGCGCCCCATAAAGCTAAGTCCGGTCAGCAGAGCGCCGATAATAAGAATATGTTTGCGGCTTAGCCGATCGCCTGCCAAGCCAATGGGAATGAACATGCATGCCGTTGCTAGTGATTGAATGCTGACGATACTGCCATTCATGTCAGCTCCGTAACCAAGCGCTTGTATGTATAAGTTGTACAGCACCATAAACATGCCGCTTCCGAACTGATAAAGCATATTGGAAAGGAAAAAAAGCTTAATATTGCGATTCCATCGCTTCACATCATTTCTTGCCTGATGCCACCAGCCCATAGTTGTATGATCCTCCGACAGTTATCGTTACGTAATTAGTAACTATGTATATTGTAACAGTAGTTTTTTTGGCATGGAAAGGTAAAAAAGAAGCCCTACAGTGTGAAAAGCTCCAAATCGGCTGATATTGCTTAAGAAATATCAATACGACGGAGAATATATCCTTTTCGCTTGTGAAAGCTATATCTTTATCGTGTATGGTGTCCCCCTTAAAGCAGCATAGTAGATGTATGTGATATGATAGATACATGTAGATAATCTTTTACTTCATGGATAGAGGATTATTTGGTTGGTTTTTAGTATACGAAGATCTGACCCTAATTGTTAGGGTCAATTTCGGTTTTTATAGTAGGGTCAATAATACATGGAAGGGAAGAATGCATTCGTTTTACGAAATAATAGGCGAATAAGTTCAGGAGGTACCTTTTATGTTAGAGCTGATGGTAGATTTGCGCCGTGATCGCAATATTCCCTATTACGTTCAGCTGTATCAGCATATTCGAGATGAGATTACATATGGACATCTGCCTGCGGGAACTCGACTGCCTGCCATTCGTCAACTGTCTGAACATTTGCACATTAGTAGAAACACAGTTGAAGCCGCTTATATGCAATTGACCGCAGAAGGATATACAGAGAGTCGAGCACGAAGTGGTTTGTACGTAGTAGATCTGGAGCAGGATTACTTGCTTTCCGAGCAGAAAGCTAGGGCAGAGCAAATGAAAGAACAATTACGCGAACCGCTTTCTTTGAACAGGCCAGATACTACGAGTAAGATACGGATTGATTTTCGCAATGGCTCAACAGATATGCGTTATTTTCCTTACTCCGTATGGAATCGGATTTCTCTACAGACGATGCAGGCAAACACAAAAGCGCTGACCAGAGAGGGTGATCCCCAAGGAGAGTATGGATTGCGCCTCCAGTTAGCTAGTTACTTGCGGTATTCACGGGGTGTGAAATGCAGGCCTGAACAGATCGTTATGGGTGTTGGCATTCAACAGTTAACGACCTTGCTCTGTCAGTTAATTGGCGGCGATCATCGTGAAGTCGCGATGGAGGAGCCGGGCTATAATGGGGTTAAGTCAGCATTTGTTCATCAGAACTATCAGATTACCCCTATCTTACTCCAAGAAGATGGAATTGATGTAGATGCAATTAAGCAATCTGAGGCTAAGCTTGTGTTCGTTACCCCCTCGCATCAGTTCCCATTAGGCATGATTATGTCTGTTAATAAGCGCTTGAAGTTGTTGCAATGGGCGGCTGAGCAGCAGGCTCTTATTATAGAAGATGATTATGACAGTGAATTCCGCTATCAAGGCTGCTTAATCCCTGCGCTTCAGGGGCTGGATAAAACAGATAGTGTTGTATATATGGGTACCTTCTCCAAAGCTCTGTTGTATGGCATTAGCATGAGCTATATGGTACTTCCCGAACGCTTTGTACCCATTTTCCGAGAGCGGGTAAGCGAATTAGAGCCTACCGTTTCTACGATTCATACGCATACACTGGAACGATTTATGGCAGAAGGTCATTGGGAGAAACATCTGCGCAAAATGAAAAAGGTGTATCAGAAGAAACATGCGCTGCTCGTCGAGTGCATTCACCGTTATTTTGGGAGGAAGGCATCTGTTATCGGTCACCGATCGGGTCTTCATGTCGTGTTAGAAGTACATAGCGATTATACCGAAGAAGATCTTATTCAGCTTGCGGCCAACCAAGGCGTGCGCGTTTATGGAACATCTCGCTTCTGGATAAACCGGGAACGGAGCCAAGCAACGAGACTGCTGATTGGATTTGGAGGACTGACAGAACGAGAAATTGAAGAAGGCGTTCGCTTGCTGCATGAGGCATGGTTCTAAATTAAGGATTATTCCTACTCTTGTAAAAATTATCTCAATTTATCTCATTTTAAGGCGATTACAGGTATAATCATACGTGACCTTATTCTAAAGGTATTCATGTACGCACAGATTGACCCTATTACAGGTAGTTAGGAGGGGCTATTTTTTGCATAAATTAAAAATGACAATACGTCAGAAGATTTTGCTAGGCTATGTCTTAGTTTTAGTGTTTTTACTTATTTCTATTGTAGGCGTGAATGTACAAGTTAGTTCGATCAAAAATGAAACGGATAACATCGTTAATAACGATATGAAAGTTCATTTATTGAGCCATAAAGTAGAGAAGCATATGCTCGATCTGGAGACAGGATTAAGGGGCTATTTACTCTCAGATGATGGTTCTTACTTGGAGCCCTATACCTTTGCGTTGAGTCAATGGGAGAAAGATTGGGAACAGCTCTATAATCTCGTGGCTTCAGATCCGCAGCAAGTAGAGCGGCTTCATTCGATTCATTCGATGTTTAAGAGTTGGATTGAAGAGTTCGGTGAACCGTTGCTTGCACAGCCTGCAAATCAACGACAGAGTGCGTTCAATGATTTGCTTCAGGAAAATATGACAGGCAAGCGTTATGTAGACCAGCTGCGCAAACACTTTGTTGATTTTCAAACGGAGGAGCAGCGAATTACACAGGAGCGGGTCAATGAATTAGAGAAGCAAAGCAACATATTGGAATGGGGAATGTATGCTCTATTCATTATTCTTACGGTGGTATCTCTCGGTACGGGCGTTATCATTTCTCGTTCAATCGTGACGATGCTCAAAGAAGTAACCACAACGATTGATTACATTTCTTCCAAAAAGGGAGACTACACGGATCGACTTCAAGCAGAAACCAATGATGAGATTGGAGAACTGGCGACAGCGACGAATCAGCTTATTGATACACATGCGGAACAGAACTGGATTCAGTCTAGTTTGGCCGAAGTGATGGAGATGTATCAAGAGGTAGAGGATATGCAGACGTTGGCTAAGACGTTCATTACAAAAATGTCTGAACTAACCGGTTCTTCCTATGGAGTGATGTATACGAGAGTCGGAAGACGTGCGCATTCACGTTATGTTAAGGCATCGTGCTATGCAGGAGCTCAATCAGATGTAGGTGTTGCATCCTTTTCTATAGGAGAAGGGCTTGCTGGTCAAGCTGTTGCTGATCATCGACTAATGGTTATTCATGATGTACCCGATGATTACATCAAGGTGTCGTCTGCCCTTGGACAGAGCAAACCGCGTAGTATTCTTATTGCACCGATTGAGTATGAGCGTGAAATCATTGCTGTGCTTGAGCTTGCTACGGTGGATGTATTCCAACCTAAGCAGTTGAAGCTGGTGGAAAGTATCATCTCTTCCTTTGGTGGAACGATTAATAGCGTCGAAAGTAGGATGGAGATCGAGCGCTTGCTGCAAGAAGCACAAGCTATGGCCGAGGAGTTGCAGTCCCAATCGGAGGAGCTGCAAATGCAGCAGGAAGAGCTGCGCATGACCAATGAGCAGCTTGAGGAGCAGAATCGCAATGCCGTACAGAAGTCGAATGAACTGGAGCAGATTCGAATCGAATTGGAGCAGTATGCGTTGCAGTTGGAGAGAAGCTCCCAGTATAAATCGGAGTTTCTAGCAAATATGTCTCACGAACTTCGGACTCCGCTGAATAGCATGCTTATCTTGTCTCAGATGCTTCATGAGAACCAGGAAGGACACTTGTCTACAGAGGAGCAGGAGTATGCTCGTGTTATTCATACAGCTGGTACCGATTTGTTGAATCTGATCAATGATATCCTCGATTTATCGAAGGTTGAGGCAGGTAAGCTCGATATTTTCATCGAAGCAATGTGTCCATTAGAGCTTGGCGATAATATGAGAGCTCAGTTTACAGCTATGGCAGAGCAGAAAAACCTCTCCTTCCAAGTGAATATCGATCATTCTTCTGCACCTAAAGTGGTGTATTCGGATGAACAGCGACTGACTCAGATTGTGCGCAATTTGCTTTCCAACGCATTTAAGTTTACTTCGCAGGGCTCTGTTGAGCTTCATTTGCGAGGCTTGGATGATGAAGAGTGTAAGAAAGTGGTACAGGCAGGAGTGCGAGCTGATTTATCATCATGGCTAGCCATTGAAGTAACGGATACAGGTATTGGTATCGAAGCAGATAAGCAGGCCATGATATTCGATGCATTCCGTCAAGCGGATGGCAACACGAATCGTAAATATGGCGGAACAGGATTGGGTCTATCTATTTGTCGCGAGCTATGCCGTTTATTAAGCGGTATAATCGAGGTAAGCAGCGTTCATGGTGAAGGAAGCAAGTTCACCGTATACATTCCTTCTTTGACGGATGCTGAGGCTGGCAAGGCTGTACAACAAGAGTTGAACTATCATCAGGCTGCTGCTGCAATGGAGACGCCTCTTCGTCCTCAACATTATTCTAACAAAGAAGAGGATGCTTCCCGTGATAGCCACAGCGGTAACAGCGAGCATACGGGTAGAGCCTACTTGTTCCAAGGTAAACGCATCCTTGTCGTCGATGATGATGTGCGAAATGTATTTGCATTGATGAATCGATTGGAAAAGGAAGGCGTTGAGGTCATTACAGCCCATGACGGTAAGGAAGCGCTGGATGAACTTCATAGGAATAAACAGGTGGATCTAATTCTTATGGACATCATGATGCCTGTGATGGATGGGTACGAGGCCATGTCGCGTATTCGACAAATGCATGGCTATGATGATGTGCCTATTATTGCGTTGACAGCCAAGGCAATGAAACAGGATCGAGAGAAATGTCTGGATGCTGGCGCTTCTGATTATATAAGCAAGCCGCTTAATATGGAGCAGTTATTCTCGCTTATGCAGGTGTGGCTGACGAACTAAATAAACGTAAATAACCTCCAATCTACGGATTATCTTGAGATTTGGGGGTTATTTCGTATGTTTTTCTTTGGATTTGACAATGGAATTGGTGTGGTCATATAATTAGGTAACCTAATAGATAGGCGACCTAATTAATTAGTTATTTATCTAATAATAACGTAATTACTTGAAGAAGTTAAAGAATAGAGAACTGGGGTGGCAATCATGTCTAGTGAAAAGGGAAATGAGTCGAGGAGAGATGAAGTATCACAGAAGTTAATGAGGTCATTTCGGCAATTTCAGCGTGCGGAATGGCAGCAGCAAACGTCAGATGGGCAGAAGCGCAGCGATATGACGGTGCTGTTCTGTATCCAAAAGACGCAGCTTGAAGGAGAGAAGGCGATGCGGGTATCCGATATAAGCCAGCTGCTTCAGGTTACATCTCCAACCATTACTCAGATTATTAATCGATTGGAAGAGAGTGGTTGGGTTGAGCGATATATGGACCCGGAGGATCGCAGGGTAGTTCGTGTGAAGCTGACCTCTGATGGAGAGCAAATCGCAGCAGAGGCTAAGAAGAGATTTATGGAGTCGTTCAATGGGCTTCTTGATCATCTTGGTTTAGTAGATAGCGAGCGCCTTGCCGAGCTATTAATGAAGGTGTTTGACTACTACCAGCAAGAAAATGCCGAGCGCAAGAATTGTATGGATAAGTAAGACAAACAGTAAGAGAAATGGATTTTGAAGTAGGGGATGGATCATTATGATGAAGCTGATTCGCTTTTTGAAGGCTTATCGTCTTCCGACAGCAATCGTACTCGCACTCGTCTTTATACAAACGTTATCAGAGCTGTATTTGCCAACGTTAATGGCAGATATTGTGGATACAGGCATTGTTACGGGTGATGTTAATTATATTTGGAAAATGGGCGGCTTGATGCTCCTGATTGCTGGAGGTGGCATGCTTTGTGCCATTGGGGCCAGTTATTGGTCATCCAAAGTAGCAGTTGGGTTCGGTAAAGATTTACGTGCCCATGTATTTCGGCATGTAGAGAACTTCTCTTTGCAGGAGTTCGACAAAGTGGGGACGTCGTCTCTGATTACGCGTACAACCAACGATATTAACCAGGTTCAGCAAGTGTTGGTTATGATCCTGCGCATTATGGTGATGGCGCCTATTATGTGTATCGGTGGACTTATTATGGCGGTATCCAAAGACGGTCCGCTTACCATGGTACTGGCTGTTGGATTGCCGCTGTTGGCGCTTGTTATCTTCTTCATTGCTCGCAAAGGTATTCCGCTGTTCAAAGCGATGCAGGTGAAGCTTGATAAGCTCAACCTTGTCGTACGTGAAGGGCTGATAGGTATTCGCGTTGTTCGTGCCTTCAATCGTGTCGAGCATGAGCAGAAGCGCTTTGAAGAGGCTAGCCGTGACTTGACGGATACAGGGATCAAAGTCAACCGTATTATGGCTTTGCTTATGCCAGTTATGATGTTAGTTATGAACTTGACGACCATCGCAATTATTGCTTTCGGCAGTCTTCGTATTGAGAGTGGAAGTATGCAGGTCGGAGATTTGATGGCCTTTATTCAATATGCAATGCAAATTATGTTCTCGCTCGTTATGCTTTCGCTTGTGTTCGTGTTAATCCCTCGTGCGTCTGCTTCCGCAGCTCGTATTAATGAAGTGCTTGATATGAAGCCAGAGCTAACAGATGCAGAACAGCCTAAGTCTGCGGATGTAGGTAAGAAGGGATATTTGGAGTTTGATCAGGTTACATTCCGTTACCCTGGTGCAGAAGAAGCTGCACTTAGTGACATTAGTTTTCAAGCTCGCCCAGGTGAGATTACTGCAATAATTGGTGGTACAGGATCTGGTAAGTCTACCTTGATGAACTTAATTCCTCGTTTCTATGATGTAAGCGAAGGGGCTATCCGCTTGAGTGGTGTCGATGTCCGTGAGCTAGAACAGGGAGATTTACGGCATAAGATTGGTCTCGTCCCACAAAAAGCAGTGCTATTTTCAGGTACAGTTGCTGAAAATATTCGCCACGGTAAAGACGATGCTACAGATGAAGAAGTACGTCATGCGGCTGCAGTTGCCCAGGCAGCTGATTTCATTGAAGCAATGGGTGACGGCTATGAAACGATGGTGTCTCAGGGCGGAACGAACTTGTCAGGGGGTCAAAAGCAGCGCTTGTCTATCGCGAGAGCGCTAGTACGTCGACCTGACGTGTATTTGTTTGATGACAGCTTCTCTGCATTGGACTTCAAGACGGACGCCATGCTGCGTGCTGCTTTGAAGCAAGAGACAAAAGAAGCGACACTCATTATTATTGCTCAGCGAGTTAGTACGGTTATGGATGCTGATCAAATCATTGTTTTGAATGACGGTAAAATCGCAAGCATCGGTACGCATCAAGAGTTGCTTAAATCAAGCGAAGTATATCAGGAGATTGTAGCATCCCAGCTTACAGAGGAGGAGATCGCATGAGTCAGCAAAAAGAACGATCCCCTCAAGGACATCAAGGTTCGAAAGGCCCTATGGGACCTGGCATGGCTGTTCCTGGTGAGAAGGCAAAGGACTTTAAAGGTACACTGCGTCGTTTGCTTAGTTATTTGAAACCGAGTAGAACGTCGCTTATTATCGTCTTCTTTATGGCTGTATTGGGAACTTTGTTCTCGATTGTCAGTCCGAAGATTATGGGTAATGCCACTACGAAATTGTTCGAAGGGCTTATGAATATGATGAATGGGGTTCCTGGTGCAGGAATCGACTTTGATTACATTTGGAACATTCTAATGATTCTTGTTGTGCTGTATGTGTTTAGTGCCTTGTTTATGTATGTTCAGCAGTATGTGATGGCAGGAATTGCTCAGCGAGTCGTGTACGATTTGCGTGAACAAATAAATCGTAAGCTGGCAAGATTGCCACTATCCTATTATGACAAACAGCCGCATGGCGAGATGCTTAGTCGGGTTACGAATGACGTAGATAATATTAGTACAACCTTGCAGCAGAGCTTGTCGCAATTGATTACATCGGTAATTACGATTATCGGTATTATCATTATGATGCTTACGATTAGTCCGCTGTTAACCTTAATCACGTTGGTAACATTGCCGCTCAGTGTTATCGCAACGAAGAAAATTGCGGGCCGCTCACAGCAGCATTTTAAAAACCAACAGGATTCATTGGGTGAATTGAATGCTCACGTTGAGGAAATGTACACGGGTCATCAAATTGTGAAGGCATTTGGCCGTGAAGAGAAGTCGCTTCAGAAGTTTGATGAGGTGAACGATCGCCTATACGATGCCGGATGGCGCGCGCAATTTATGTCCGGTATGATTATGCCTTTAATGAGTTTCGTCAGCAATATTGGATATGTCCTTGTCTGTGTCGTTGGTGGTGTGCTCGTAACAAATCGTACGATTCAAATTGGTGATATTCAAGCCTTTATTCAATATACTCGACAGTTCTCACAGCCCTTGGCTCAAGCAGCAAACATTGCGAACTTGATTCAATCGACGATCGCTTCAGCAGAGCGCGTATTCGAGGTGTTAGATGAAGAAGAAGAGCGTCCTGATTCCGATAAAGTGAAGCAGTTGGAAGCGCCACGCGGGGCTATCGTCTTCGATCACGTACAGTTCGGTTACAAGCCGGATGCATTGTTGATGACGGATATGAACGTGCAGGTGCAACCAGGTCAGACGGTTGCTATTGTCGGTCCTACGGGAGCAGGCAAGACAACCTTGATTAACTTGCTCATGCGCTTCTATGAGCTTAACGGTGGACAGATTACGATTGATGGCGTACCTATCCATGAAATGAAGCGTGCAGATTTACGCGGCTTGTTCGGTATGGTATTGCAGGATACGTGGCTGTTCAATGGTACAATCCGTGACAATATTGCGTATGGCCGTGTAGGCGCTTCTGAGGATGAGATTATCCGAGCAGCGAAGGCGGCGCATGCTGACCACTTTATTCGTACGTTGCCAGAGGGTTATGATACGGTGTTGAATGAAGAAGCTTCGAACATTTCCCAAGGTCAAAAGCAGCTTCTTACCATTGCGCGTGCAATCCTTGCTGATCCGAGAATATTGATTCTGGACGAAGCGACCAGCAGCGTTGATACGCGTACAGAAGTTCATATCCAGAAGGCGATGAACACGTTAATGGAAGGCAGAACAAGCTTCGTTATTGCTCACCGACTGTCCACGATTCGTGATGCAGATCTCATCCTTGTTATGAACAAGGGTAGTGTGATCGAGCAGGGTACGCACGAACAATTATTGGAGCGAGACGGTTTCTATGCGGGCTTGTACAACAGCCAGTTTGCAGATGAAGGTCAAGCTGTATAAAGTGATATGTTGCAATAAAAAACCCCCTGGTTCGCTGTACAGCCAACTAGGGGGTTTTATGCATTTGTTACATGCATTTGTATATCTTTTATGTACTATGAGTCATATAATTCACCAAATCCAGCTAGAGTAGTTACGACATCAGGGGAGGTGTCATGAGTTGTGAATCTGATATAAACATCCGTTGCCGTTTGTTTATCACCATAAACATGCTCTTGATACGCCTTTCCTTTTTTAGTGCCAATAATATCTGTATAGCCCCAAGTATCATCTGACCACCAATTACTTTCAACAATTTCATACTTGATCATAGGCTCGTAACTATCGCCTTTATCATTATATTGTTGAAGATTTAACAGAACCTTGAGTGAAGGTGCGTTAATAGAAAACCCTGAACATTTCGAATCAAATGTTCTACCATCAACACGCCCCCAGAAATTCCATTTGCAACTAGCATTGCTTACTGCGGCAAAAGCAGCTCGGGGCATTGCTACATTACCTTCATTTATAAGGGAATATCCCGGTTTCTCATCAATAGATTGTTTCGATATATTTACCTTCCATCCGAACTGAGAATTTTTTAGTACAAATGGAATATTAGACACACCACTGTTTTCAAATCTTAATTCTACTAAATACTGATGTGTTTCGCCATCTAAGGGGTTGGAATTGATTATTTGATAGGATATAGGTTTTTTGCTTGAATTATCTAATGTTTGCTCGTATAGAGCTTCTTTTTGATAATCATTTGAGTAGCGTGCATCATTGGATAGAGAGGATAGTGTATTGAAATCTCCCCGAACTGCAGATTCTAGATATTGTGTAATGGCAGTATCAGGGCTAGAAATCATCGTTTCTCTAAGAGAAGAATTGTGCGCTGGATCAATGATGGAAGCGTTAGCTGCAGTAGCTGAGAGAAGCATCGTAAATACAAATAGCATAAGTACTCTGATCTTTTTCAATTTTGTGACACTCCTCTAGTGTGAATAATATCAAAGCTCTTATCGATTTTAAATTTCATAGACTCAGTTTGAATATTGAAGCCATACTCCTGCATTTTATTAATATAGTGATTGGCGGAATTTAAAAGAGCGATTATAATTTCTTCATCATTTGCAGTAAAAGTGTATATGACTTTGTTATCGTTTACTTCGTCGAATCTAAGTGAAATACTTGATTTATGGGATCCCAATGGTTTCATTTCTAATACTGTAGGATTAACCCCAAACATAGCTTTTGAGTTGCCTTCAGTCAGGTAATAGAAAATCATATTAATATATGAGCTCCAAACTTTCATTCCCCATGCTTTATAACCAATTAGGAAGGTGTCATTATATTTAATTGTAACTAACGAGTTGAATTTATCTTCGCCATACATAGGCTTTTTTAATAAGTTCAACATATCTGTTTCTTGTTCTATATTTACAAAACATTTTTCAGGATAAGTTTCATAAATAGACCCTGTACACGAGCCGAGTTGTAAAATTTCTTCATGAGGTAAGACCAGATAAGATTCAATTTTATACATGACAAGTTCCTTTCTTCACGGATGTAGCTCAATAGCAAGTTTTGTATGGCACTTGCTATTGAGCCCAAAGAATATATTAATTATTCAGAATCAGCAACATTCCAACCTAAAGGATAGCACGTGATAACATCTAAATCTTTATCAAGAACAACTCGATATTTATCACCGTTCCAAGTGCCATCAATTGCCGTATTTTCTTTACTCAAAGAAGCCAATACAGCCTTGTTTTTGTTTGCAGCGCTTTCATTTACAACCGTGTTAACGATGGTTACGATATCACCGATTGAAGTACTGTCTATAAAGAAAGAATTATATTCTCCATAACCTAGTCCAGTCCAGTATTTAGGATGATGTTTAGACAAAATATGTTCCATGCCATAACCTGAATTTCCGAATTCGAAATTAATCGTTTTATTTTTCCCCTGTACACTTATTTCAGCTACATTGTAGCTATAGTTTGCCCACATTGGTACATCAAAATGGTTATTTATTGCACTTTCTACTATGGCTTCTGTTACTCTATCATATGTTTTTTTAGTCCCATATGCCAAAGCGGCAGCTCTCATAACAATGATAATTAAAGGTGCAGCAGCTACAGGTTGTGATTCGAATTTTAATTCACTAACCAAGGAGAAAGCGTTGTCATTTTGATTTACAACTTGTTGTTCGACGGGAGCAGCCGCAGCCGCATTAAGAGATGGGATTAAAACTGTGAACAACATGGAGAAAAGAAGAGATGTAGTGAGGAATTTCTTTAGATTCATCGGGTGTACTCCTTCGTTGTAAGTGGTTTTTTGTGTTATTTTCAGGATAAATTGGCCAAATATTCTGAACACTTTTAGAATAACATCGTTTGAAAAATAGTCAATAAGTTCCTGTGTAATTTTTTTGAAATTAATAATTTGTGAGGTATTTATAAATATTTTTTTGCATAAAAATTCAAAATTAGTAGACTTTTTTGACAATTAATTCTTTTTTACAAAGAGAAAATAGTAATGATTTTTTGTTCTGAAATATTAATATTTATACATTTTTATATTTTCTTATAGGATTGTTTTCTGAAAATGAGAGTAGAAGAGGAATTATGGATTATATTGAATATCAACTCTAGATAACTGTGAAATGAAGTATGTTTATCATGGTAATAATTAAAAGAATGAAAAGTCAAAAATCTACAAGGAACAGTAGAGTAGGGGATATTTAGCAAGGGATTTCCATTTATGAACCTCGCATAATTGGGGAATTGTAACCTTATATACATTTAGGGGGCAATGAAAATATGGTGCGAAAAGGATATTTGCGGAAAGGCTTATTTACGATTCTTCTCTTCGCTGTGATGACAGCAGGCTGTTACTCCAACTCCAGTACAAATGAAACATCGAATACCAATCAGGCGAAGTCTGTTAAAAATAATACGATTAAAGAGTACAAGCTTGTACCCAATGGAGCGCCAGAGCTTGCTGGCGGATCCGAAAGTAAGAACCGCAATACGCAATCACTGACACTTGAACAGCTCCGTAAAAAATACCGTTCGAATTTTCATTTCTCAGGCCCATCAACACCACCTCGTGTAGCGTTAACATTTGATGATGCTCCTGATCAATTGTTTACACCGCGAGTTCTCGATGTACTGAATGAATATAAAGTGAAGGCGACGTTTTTCGTTGTTGGCAACAGGGCGCAGAAGCATCCTGATATAATAGATCGTATCGTAAAAGAAGGACATATATTAGGAAATCACACGTATAATCATCCGAATTTGGCGAAGGTATCGAACACCGCATTCCAGCGTGAAGTAGTGGATACCCAGAAGACGATAAAAAAATTGACAGGCAAGACGATGCGGTACCTTAGACCGCCATACGGCAATATTACTGAGGAACAGATCAAGTGGCTCGTTAGCAAAAAGATATCCATTGTGAATTGGAATGTCGATTCATTGGATTGGAAGGGTCTGAATGCGGATCAAGTGGTGGCCAATGTAATGGGCGATGTTAAAGCCGGTTCTATTGTGCTTCAGCATTCTGCTGGTGGAGAGGGCGAAGACTTGAGCGGAACCATTCAAGCTCTCCCAAGAATCATCAAGCAGTTGCGTGATCAGGGGATAGAGCTAGTAACTGTGCCTGAATTATTGAAAAAGCCCGCATATAAATAGTTCATTGTCACGCCTCTGTATGGATAGGCATATAACTAACCTAACTATAATTAGTGAATCGACAGAGGAGTGTTGACAATGGCAATGCCACAACTGATTGATCCCGGCTTGGCTGCTCTTTGGACATTATTTTAGATCAACCGTTATTGGATTCCCAGGCTATGTGACGTGGAAGTTTCTTAACTATAATCCAGCAACAAAAACCGTGACGATAGATATCAATGGACAGACACAATATCAAAATCTTGCTGACTTGGGCGGGCTGTCCTATTTGGGTCCAGTAATCCCTGGCCCAAGCCCAGGACCTGGTCCAGGTCCAAGCTCCGGTCCCGGACCTTGGCCATGGCCGCCAACACCAGGACATGGTATGCCTGCATGGTGCGCATGGCAACCATGGCATCCAGCTTGTTGGCCTGGAGGCCACCACGGTGGAGGGCATCATGGCGGCGGCTGGGGCCAACCAGGTCAACCGGGCCACTCTGGTGGGGGTCAACCCGGAGGTGGATGGGGGACAGGAAGAGGATATATTACGTGGGTTCCTGTCTTTATTTCTTATTGATATGGAGCATATAAATAAACAAAGGCGCCTGCACAAGGGCGCCTTTGTTAGTTAGAATTCGCTTAATAATCGTATATTCCGGCGGATTCGGTGAATAAGAATAAGTGGCATAGTCATAATCGTAAGGCTCTTACGAGCGTGTCTGCCATATAGAAATATGACTAAAGGATTCGAATGAAAACAACCCCATATCCGTTAACTTGAGCTCTGGAATGACAGGCAGACATAAGAAGGATAAGGTCACGAATGGATGAAAGTCAGTCGAAGCTCCGATTTGCTCCAATGCATGATGGAGTTGCTCGAGCTGTTCCAATACTTCCTCATAGGGCTGTGTTGCCATTAAACCTGCTATCGGTAACGGTAAAGTGGCAAGTGCGAGTCCATCTTTGATGACCGTAAGTCCACCGTTTATCTGACGAAGCTCATTAATTGCAATTAGCATGTCAGCATCATTCGTGCCTGCGACGACTAGATTATGGGAGTCATGGGCAACAGTCGATGCAATTGCACCAGCGTTAAAGCCAAAGCCCTTTACGATACCTTGTCCAATATGGCCTGTATGATGATGACGTTCAAGAACGGCCATTTTCAGTTGATCGGCTTGAACGGAAGGTTGGAAGCAACCGTTCACGATGGTTACCTCTTCAACGAGATGCTCGGTTAATAGGCTGTTAGGCTGAATGCCAATAATAGAGCAGGAGCTGTGTTCAGGCAAAGAAATGCTCAGCTGCTCAACTTGTACAGGATTTAATCGAACACTGTTCAATACAGCAGACGGAGGAGCCGTAGTCGTCAATTTTGAACCTACATATTTTCCATTAGAAGCGACAAGCTCACCAGCTTTAAATACATGGCTAATGTCTATTGTGTCTAGATGGTCGAGAAATAGCAGATCAGCATCATACCCGGGAGCGACAGCTCCTTTCGTACTGAGACCATAACACTCCGCAGCATTCAATGTTGCCATTTGAATGGCAGTCAACGCTGGAATGCCCGATTCAATCGCAAGCTTTATATTCCAGTTGATGCTGCCTTCTTGTACAAGCTCGTCCAAATGCTTGTCATCTGTACAGAATAAGCAGCGGCGTGCGTTGTGAGGGGTAACAACGGAAGCGAGATTCCGTACATCTTTGGCTACCGAGCCTTCTCGCAGCAGCACATATATGCCGCGGCTAAGACGTTCTCGTGCTTGCTCAGCAGATACGCATTCATGATCCGTGCGTATGCCTGCTGCTCGATAAACGTCAATCTGCTCACCACTTAGCCCAGCACCATGGCCATCAATAAGCTTGCCTTTCGCATAAGCGTCAGTTAGCTTGCGTACCATATCTGGCTCACCACTGTGCACGGAAGGATAGTCCATTACTTCCGCTAATCCAAGCACTCGAGGGTGATGATAGAAAGGCTCTAATGCATCTGCTTGCAGCACAGCTCCAGCATGTTCATAGGGTGTAGAAGGTACACAAGATGGAAGCATAACATACACATCAAGCGGCAGTCCTTCGGAAGCGTCCAACATATATTGAATACCTGCTGTACCACTCACATTGGCAATTTCATGCGGGTCTGTGATGACAGAAGTTACTCCATGCGGCAGCACCACACGTGCGAATTCCGAGGGGGTTACCATCGATGATTCAATGTGGACATGGGCATCAATAAAGCCAGGACATATGAAGCGTCCTTCTGCATCAATAATCTGCTTGCCTTCATATTCGCCGATACCGACAATGCGACCGTTCGTAATTGCGATATCGCCTTCTCTAATTTCGTGCTGAAATACATCTACGATGCGGCCATTGCGAATAACGATATCTGCCAGTTCACGCTTGGAAGCAGCAGCAATCCACTGTTTCATGGCTGTTTCTTGTTCGGTTTGTCCTGTTGTCACTTGCAATTCCCCTCCAAATGAAAAAAACTCTAGCGTATCAAATGAACACTTAGAGTTTGACTGGAGTAGAAGGAAATATCGGCTGCATCTCTGCGTCGGTCAACAGATTCGATCTATCCCAAAATAGGTAGATCAACAAGACAAACCGAAGAAGGCTGCGGCGTTAATACGAAACACTGCCTTTCTAGTCTGCTGTCTATATGAATCGCCGATTGCATTCCACAAGCTTGTTCAGCTCGGGAGCAGCCTGATCCTTCCTCGTAGTCAAACTATTTAAGGTAGTTCGGTAGAAACAGCCGGACCTTATTTCCGACCCTATACGAGATAGTGATATATATAATTTCACTTATTCTATAGGGCTGTGCTTCAGCAGTCAATAGCTTTGTCATAAAGTTGGCTGAGTATGTACATATGCAAAGTAACTTCATATAACGAAAGCAAATATTCAATATTCAAAATGAGAATTAACCCTGACGTGGCTGTAGGTGTACACTGCAACTTCCTTGTAGTAAGATAAAAGTTACATTTCGGGGAAAATAGGAATTGCGAAAACAAGTCATACTCAGGTTGCCATGTTGTTTGAGTAAACTCAAACTCAAATGCAGCAACTAATGATGAAGAAAGGTTGAACGAGTAATGTCAGATATGAAGGATCCATTGGCAACTCTGTTAAAGTTACCGCCAACACGAAAACAGACGGTCATTGCAACTGTTGTTGGCTTGTTGATCATTGGTCTGTCAATGTCTGTTCTCCCCTATGCGCAGAACCATTTTCTAGAAGTAAATGCCTTTTATCCTCTCTTCATTGCATGGGTATTGATTGGGGATTTTGTAACCTCCCATCTTTTCTACATACAGTATCGAGCATCTGGTGAGAAGCCTTTGCTCATTTTATCCGCGACCTTCTTATTTACTGCGCTTATCGTTATTCCGCATGCCGCTACTTTTCCTGGTATACTGCCGTATTATTGGGTAGGCAATTTAGAGCAACTATCCCTCTGGTTATGGTTGGTATGGCATATTGGCTATCCCATTGGTATTATTTTATATTCGTTGAATTTGAACAGTAACAATGATGGTCAGCCAATAAAACTGAGCAAGGAGAAATGGTTGCGGGGAGGCATGCTGCTAGGAACAGGGTTTGTCGTTGTTATAGTGACTTATTTGCTGTACTCCTATCGCGCTGAGCTTCCGGCATTTTTAAATGGGCATAATTATGAAAATCTTGTTTATTCTGGGATAGGGCCTGCTGTTGCTGTCTTAAATGTAATGGCTTTTACCATACTGCTGCTGAGGACTAAATTCAACAGTGTGCTGCATATTTGGTTGACGTTATCGGTATTTACGTTCTGTTTAGATGTGATTCTGACCTTGTACGCAGGCGAACGATATAGCATTGGCTGGTATATGGCGCGTTTTAATGCGCTGTTGTCTGCTACGGCTGCACTTGCTGTCCTGTTCTTTGAGGTGAACCAACTCTATATTCGCCTGACGCGTTCACAAGCTCAACTCAAACAGTCACAGACACATCTCAATAACACGTTAAACAGCTTATCGGATTGTTTCATTGCACTGAGCAATGATTGGAGATATATGTTTGCAAATAAGAGTGCGGAGCAATTTGAGGGTATTTCTTTTTCGGAAGTAAAGGGTAAGCACTTTTGGGTATATAATACGCATCTGCTAGACACAGAATGGTATGAGCATAGTATGAGGACAATGACGGAAAAGGTCAGAACAGAATTTCTTTGGTTCGATGAGCCGAAGCAGCGTTGGCTAGAGACGAGAATGTACCCAACAGAAGAAGGGATCTCGATCTTTTACCGCGATGTTACGTTACGAATTGTGTCAGAGCAGCGAATGAAAGAAGCAAATGAGAAGCTGCAAATGGCAAACCATTTATTGAAAGATTTCTCGTTCCGGGATGGTTTGACAGGCGTATACAATCGCCGTTATTTCGATCAAGTACTAGAGCGGGAGTGGCAAACTTCTTCTGAAGAGAGTACGCCGCTAACGCTCATGCTGTTCGATCTCGACTATTTCAAGCTGTACAATGATACGTATGGTCACCAGCAGGGAGACGAGTGCTTAACGCGTATTGCCCATGCGGTGCGAGATGCATTATCCGACTCTAATGCGATCGTAGCTCGCTATGGTGGTGAAGAGTTTGCGATTATTTTACCGCAGACAGATAAAATACAGGCAGCTGTCATTGCTGAATCTGTGCGTTTAACTGTAGAACATTTAGGCATTATGCACAATGTATCGCCAGCATTTTCAGTCGTGACTTGCAGCTTGGGCAGCTTTACGATGAAGGTACAGCCTGAGCAGGAAGAACAAGAAAGCCTGTTGATTCAGCTAGCGGATCAAGCGATGTACGAAGCCAAGCAAGCGGGACGCAATCAAGTTCGGATACAGGGGTAATTGTAAATGTACAAGCTTGACCTGCCGCACATTGCGTCCGCACTCTATTTTCTGGACAATCAGTTTATATGAATAAGTAAAGCATGAGGCGAGGGAACGGGTAGGTTTCTTCGCCTCTTTTATTTTTAAAAGAATGGTCTTTGCATCCATAATGGTATCTTATCAGCATGACTGCCTTATCTTCATTTAGCTGAGTCAGAAGAGGTGCTGAATTGGTTGTGCACTTTTTCAATAATAGGTGCCATCGCTTCATAATTTCGTAAGTTGTACAGCATGCCCTCTACGATGGGAAGCCGCGGCTCATTAGCTGACAGTTCCTCGCTCAGCACATCCAATGTAATGCGAAGATGCTCGTCTTCGGCCGTATGTGCTGCTTCTTTTGCCAGCGTATGAATCTCTTGCAGTAATTGCTGCTTCGGATCGGCTGGGGCAGTTGCGTACGATAAGCACATGCTGTGATTGCAATAAGATTCGAAAATCGGCTTATCACCGGAACGCTCGAAGCCTTCCAGCAGATGTTCGACGCGCTGTATCATATAAGCAGCCGATTCTGCAAGATCGCTTGGTTTATTGTGGAGCAGCATCATTTCACAGAATACCTGCATCATGCCTTGCAAGAGCAGAGTAAGGTCCGTTACATAGGCTTGAACACGCTCTTCCCCATAAATACGAATCAGGTGGTTCCGGAAAAAGGAAAACATCTCATCCCGCATCGTAAACACGAATTGTGCAATATCTTGATTGAACGGAATCGCATGCTCGCGTGCATGCATCACGATAAACTCCTTATGCTTTTCAATTTCCTCCAGTTGAACTTGGAGCTGACGAATGAACCGTTCCTTTGGGTCCTCTATATGTTGTCCTACTTCGTTAACTTTGGTATTAATAAGGTCGTAGTAATACCGGAATATAGCTAGCAGCAGGTCTTCTTTAGAATCAAAGTACAAGTAGAAAGCGCCTTTGGAAATGCCGCTCTCGGTAGCGATTTCTTGGATAGATGTAGCCAATACGCCTTTGCGCGCAAAAAGCTTCATACCAGCCTCGATCAACCATTTTTCTTTTTCCTTCATTGGATACGCTCCTATTTATGTCTGGTACCTTTTATTATGACGTGAATGTTCTGTTCGTCAACGTTCATTCTATATAAGGAAGCTGCTTTACCTGCCACTTAAGATGTAACATCCTCCACTAGTTGACTCCGACTGTCTGGTCAGTTATATTTTAAATTATTATGACTAGTCAGTCAAAAGTCAATTTTATGTTTGTTCAACTCTATAAATAACCATATCTCTGTTATGGATATCATGCCGTAACCAAGGATAAGGAAAGAGAGCAAAACAGGAGTGGAGGAGAGACGTTGAACAGTATTATTAATTTTTCTTTGAAAAACAAGTTTGCCCTGTGGTTGATTACGATCATTGTGGTCGTGTCAGGTCTATACTCAGGAACGCAAATGAAGATGGAGACACTGCCGGATATTACGACACCTGTCGTAACGGTAACGACTGTTTATCCAGGTGCTGCTCCGCAGGAAGTGGCTGATGAAGTCACGAAGCCGATCGAACAGCGGATACAGAACTTGCAGGGAGTCGAAACCGTAGATTCCTCATCGTTCCAAAATGCATCTGCAATTACGATTATGTATGATTTCGATACAGATATGGAGAAGGCAGAAGCAGAAGTGAAGAGCATTATGGCTGAGCTTAGCTTGCCTGAAGGCGTGCAATCTCCGAAAGTATCTCGTATGAGCTTCAGTGCATTCCCAGTTATTACACTCAGTGCAGCGAACGACAAGCAATCGCTCGCAGAGTTGACGAAGCAAGTAGAAGAAGAAATCGTGCCGAAGCTGGAAGGTGTCGATGGCGTTGCCAGCATCCAAGTTTCCGGTCAACAAGTTGATGAAGTACAGCTGACGTTCAAAGGCGATCAGATGAAGAAATATGGCTTGCAAGAGGATACGGTACGTGGACTGCTGCAAGCATCTAATGTGCGCTTCCCGTTAGGATTGTACCAATTCGGTGAAAAAGAGCAATCCGTTGTTGTCGATGGCAAATTAACAACATTGGAAGAGCTCCGTAATCTTGAGATTCCTTACAATCCGGCTGCAATGGGCGGAGTCGGTGCAGGCACTGGTGGACAACAGCCAGCGACGCCTGGAGCTGGAATGGGAGCAATGCCGGGCGCAGCTGGTCAACCTAACGCAGGCGCTGGTGCAGGTGCTCAGACGCTTCCTCCTACTGCGCAAGGTCAGGCAACTGCGAATATAAAGATGCCGACAGTGAAGCTCAGTGAAGTAGCTGATATTAAGCTGACGGGTCAAGCGGAGTCCGTATCCCGTACGAATGGTCAAGATGCAATTGGTATGCAGATCGTTAAGGCTGCAGACGCGAATACGGTTGAAGTCGTAAACGCTGTGAAAGCTGTCGTTGCGGACTTTGAAGCAAAATATCCGGATTTGGAGTTCATCTCAACATCTGACCAAGGAAAACCGATTGAGGACTCTGTTAACACGATGTTGAGCAAAGCCTTGTTCGGTGCAGGTTTCGCTATGCTTATCATTTTGCTGTTCTTGCGAAACCTTCGTACAACGCTAATCTCGGTTGTATCGATTCCTTTGTCCTTGCTTATTGCTGTTCTTTTATTGCATCAAATGGATATTACGCTTAATATCATGACGCTTGGTGCGATGACCGTTGCGATTGGACGCGTTGTCGATGACTCCATCGTTGTTGTTGAAAATATTTATCGTCGTATGTCCTTGAAGCAGGAGAAGCTTAAAGGATTCGATCTCATTCGTGAAGCAACGAAAGAAATGTTTATGCCTATTTTGTCCTCCACGATCGTAACGATTGCGGTATTCTTGCCGCTTGGTCTTGTATCGGGGATGGTCGGTGAAATGTTCTTGCCATTCGGTTTGACGATTGTATTCGCGTTGCTTGCTTCCTTGCTTGTAGCCATTACAATCGTGCCAATGATGGCGCATCAAATGTTCAAGCATGGAATTAGCGACAAGCATCAGCATCACGAAGATAACCCAGGCCGTCTGGCTTTGGCTTATAAACGTACGCTGCAATGGTCTTTGAATCATAAAGTGATTACATCGCTTATTGCGGTGGCATTGCTAGTTGGTAGCTTGATGCTTACACCATTCGTTGGCGTCAGCTTCCTGCCTTCCGAGGAACAGAAGATGGTTATCGCAACCTTCAATCCGGAAGCAGGCCAAACGCTGGAAGATGTGAAGAAGACGGCTACAATGGCAGAAGAGTATTTCCAAGGTAATGAGCATGTAGATGTAGTGCAGTATTCAATAGGCAGTGAGAACCCGATGAGCCCGGGAGCTCGTAATCAGGCGTTGTTCTTCATAAGCTACAACCCAGACACGCCTAATTTCACAGAACTGAAAGAGAATGTTATACCAGACTTGCAGGAGAAGACGCCGAAAGGTGAGTGGGGTCAAATGGACTTCGCTACGGGCGGATTTAGCGGCAGCGACATGAAGATGTACGTGTTCGGTGACAACATGGAGAAGATGAAGCCAGTTGTTGAAGACCTTGAGAAGCGTATGTCTACAGTTGAAGGTTTGAAGGACGTCGAGTCCAGCTTGTCTGATGCGTATGAAGAGTATACATTGGCGATTGATCATAAGAAGCTAAGCCAATATGGCTTAACATCTGCTCAAGTCGGCATGGAACTTAGCCAACAGCGAGAGCGTCCAGTGTTGACGACCGTTGAGAAAGACGGCGAAGAGCTGAACGTATACTTGCAAGTGAAAGAAAAGAAGGCAAACTCTGTCGATGATTTGTTGAACCGAGAGCTTACAACTCCACTTGGCACGAAAGTGAAAGTGAAGGACGTTGTCGAGTTGAACGAAGGAACAACATCGGACACGGTTACAAGTAAAAATGGCCGTCTCGTTCTAGACGTCAGCGGCAAAATTACTGGATCAAATGTAGCGGAAGTATCTGCTGCTGTGCAAAAAGAAATCGATGCGATGAAGCTTCCTGTAGGCGTAGAAATTTCTACAGGCGGGGTAACGGCTGACATTGAAGAATCATTCAAGCAGCTTGGTATCGCGATGATCGCTGCAATCGCTATCGTATACTTGGTGCTTGTTATTACATTTGGCGGCGGTCTAGCACCGTTTGCAATTTTGTTCTCCTTGCCATTTACGATTATCGGCGCGATTGTGGCGTTGTTTATTGCAGGAGAGACCATTAGCGTTTCGGCACTTATCGGTATGCTCATGCTTATCGGTATTGTCGTAACGAATGCAATCGTATTGATCGACCGTGTTATCCAGAAGGAAGAAGAAGGATATTCCGTACGTGAATCCTTGCTTGAAGCGGCAACAACGCGTCTTCGTCCGATTTTGATGACGGCAATCGCGACAATCGGCGCATTGATTCCGCTTGCGATTGGTATGGAGGGCAGCGGCGTCATTTCCCGTGGCCTTGGTGTAACGGTTATCGGTGGATTGACGAGTTCGACATTGCTTACACTTCTTATCGTGCCGATTGTCTATGAGGCGGTTAGCAAAATTAGCCGCAAAGGTACGAAGAAGAAGGCTAATGCTGCGTAAGTGATGCAATCGAATACTGCTATCTACTAAACAGGCAGCTAGTCATCTTGTGTTAGCGGCTAATGTAGGCGGATAGCATAGTTCGTATAGCAATAAGAAAGAGGGTGTTCTCCATAGTGGGGAACAGCCCTCTTTTTGTATGCGTGAAAGACTGGGTTTGATTATTAAGGAAGAAGGGGGTCTTTGTGATAGGGTATGCGTGAAATGCTGGAATTGTTATTTAAACGTCTGTTTATAGAGCTCACTATATTCTTCATCCCAAAACTTATGCATATACGGTAGGATATTGCCATCGCTATCTGAAATGGCGTCTTTATGCTGTGCAATTAAATCTACATATTTGACTAACAGGCTGCCGCTTCTCGATTCACCATACTTTTCAATTACGCTTGCATACGTTTTTTTCATTTTAGGGTGTAGCTTTCCTGTCTTTTTATCGATCATATCATCCCAATTTCGATTGAAAAATTGCCACAGGTATCCATGGTGTAAATCTTTTATCTCTTTCATGTGTCGGCTCTTAGGGGTCTTTTGTATATATTCATCAATGGCAGCAGCGCGTTTCATTAGCGTATCGTAGGGAGGTTTTTTGTTATCATTAAAAATATAATAAAGCTCCTCGACGCTAAGGGTCGTATATTGAAGGTAGAAGGCTGTATCTTTGTTGAATGCAGAGCGGTAGGCGTTTTGGATCGCTTTATAGTCAACGCGGTAGAAGTAGAGGGTACCGTCATAATCAAGCTTTAGCTTGCCTTTTTGTTGAAGGAGCAGCCATTTCTTAAACGACTTATCTTTAATTTTATCGAACTTATTTAGATTGCTGCCGAGCTTCTTAAGCTGTTTGTACAGTTTGGGATTTGCAATTTTTTCATTGAACTGGCCAATGACTTGTTCGACGTGATTTTCATAGTATTTTTCTAAAATGATAAGCATCTCCGTGGCTTGCTCGGGCTTTACTTTGTGAATATGTCGATCCATATACGTAATTAGTTCATATGCATTTTTAGCTTTGCTGGCTAGTTTTTTCATGTTGGCTACAACATTTTGATGCTTGGATGATTTAGTGGGTATCGGCTTGCTTATGTTCTTTTGAGTAGTGGATGCTGCTGTTTCAGTTAATTGTGGTTGTAGAGAGGTATTGGAGGTTAGTGCGGATGTGCTGCTTGCTAAGCCTCCTATTGATAGTAAGGAGGCGGCGCTTACAGCTAACGTTACTTTCATGAGCATGTTTTTCAAATGATTCACTTGCCTTTCCTATAGATTATGAACTTCCGAGAATATAATAGATCGAAATGGAGCCGAGATCGTTACGAATTTCTTTGTGAAATCGATTGATTTGGATACAAATGGATTTCAATCTGGTGACAGAAAGTTTAGGAACGATAATCGTTGGCGGATGGACTAGATTTGTTATTGAAGTTTTTTTGGAATTGGTGACATGCAAGCTGTCACTAATACGGTGCTATAATGGGCTTAACAGTCAATCGGAGGTGCAGTCGTGAAGCGAAGTGACCGCTTGACCGCTATTGTGATGGCATTGCAGCAGCAATCAGAAACAGCTCAGTCACTGGCTGACAAATTCGAGGTTTCGAAGCGAACTATTTTGCGGGATATGCAGACACTTAGTGAAATGGGAGTACCTCTATATGGGGAAAGCGGGCCGCGCGGCGGCTATAAGCTTATGGAAGGATACCATTTGCCCCCACTTGCGTTGAGTGAAGAAGAAGCATTGCTGACACTAGTTGCCCTGCAAGGGATGACCCAGTTGGCAGACTCTCCATTCAATGCGGAGCGCTGGACGGTTATGGACAAGCTTAAGCATGCTCTGGCACCTTCCTATCGTTCACAACTTGATACAAAGCTTGAAAGAATGGAACTGTTTATGCCCAAACGAAGTTACCGGACACCTTATTTGACCCAGCTGTTGGAAGCTGCTGTAGAAGGACATGCCATAGAAGCGTTTTACCGTTCCATGCGTCATGAGCGGTGGCTCAAGCTATTGCCGAAACGGGTGTATACAGCTAATGGCTTCTGGTACTGTGAAGCCTATTCATTCACACATAGCGAAACGCGATCGTTCCGAGTGGATAGGGTTGCCGAGATGCACTTGTCGGAAGAACACGCAGAGATAAACACTGCGGCTGCTCAGCAAAGGGGGCAATATATAGCATCCCAAGACCAAGCTTCAACGAAAATTTTGAATCCAGATGTAACCCAACAAGTAACAGAACGTGTGCGAATTGTCGCCCGTCTTACCTACCGAGGTATGCTGCAGGTAGAACAAGATGAGCATTTGGGTGAGCAGGTCCATTTGTGCGGGGATGATAGTTGGGAACTGGATGCAGAACTTCCGAGGTCAGAATGGCAGTGGGTCGTAGAATGGTTTTATCGGCTTGGTATGGATGCTGAAGTGTTGGAGCCCTTAGAACTGCGAATGGAAGTCGCCAAGTTGGCAGCACAAGTGTATGCCCGTTATGAAGAACAGCCTACTTGACCATACAGAATAATAGGGCGTGAATTTTACTCAGCAAGCGTTGAGGCGAACGGTTTCAATGCCATTCCGGAATTGAATTGCAGATTTGCGTTCTTACTATACAGATGTATTGAAATATGATCTAGGAGGCTCGCAAGTATGAATCGCGAACGCATTTGTACGTATGATGAAGCTGTAGAAGTGATACGAGAAGTCGGTATTTTGCCATTGGCGAAGCTGATACCGAATCATCCTTCTTTGGATGTGATTACACCTAGTGAGCAGTGGCATACGGATGCAGACAATGATCCGTGGCGTTGGAGAGTTCGCTTTCCTAGTGACGGGAGCGCCGCATACGGCAAGTTTTTGAAGAAAAAATCAGTACTCGTTTCCGCTGATCTTGTCTCCGCGCTTAAGACGCTTATTGGAAGTGAGCATTCGGTGGAGGAACGTTATGAGGATGGTCAATTATCTCGTGAGGCGAAAGAGCTGTATACCATTATTGAAGCCAATCCTGGTATCGAAACACGCTCGCTTCGGGCTGAAGCGGGAATGAAGGCACAAGATAAAAAGAAAGACTTTGATCGCAGCCTGTTGGAGCTTCAGAGCACTATGGATATTGTTATCTCAGGTGTAAAAGAAGAACGGAATGAGGATGGCGAGTTAAAAGGATGGCGCAATACGTCCTTTGAGACATTGGGGGACTGGATGCGAGGTATTGGTTTGGCAGAGGAACAGCTGACACGTGATGAAGCCCGAACTAGGTTGGAAGAACGGTTGTTTTCTGTGTGCACGCCTGAAGCGATCAAAGCATTTCGCAAAGCGTTGGGGCTATAACTGGTTCGTTATTCGTAATTAGTCGAATAGCTCTCTTTCGCTGCCTAAGAGGGGAAGGTAGGAAATAATTATGGGAGGTAATAGGGAGATGACAGGACAATTGAGTGTAGAGGTGTTAGGACAAGCGAAGCCATTTATATATCGTCAAGCGAGGCTGCTCGATCGGAGAAGATACGAATTTCATTTTGAACAAGGCAGTCCAGAACAGGTCATCGCAGCATTGCGAGCATATCAGAATGAGGATGGTGGCTTTGGGCAAGCGTTGGAACCGGATATTCGTTGTCCGCAAAGTCAGCCTGTGCCTGTAGAAATAGCGCTTAGGCTGATGGATGAAGTCAGTTATGTAGATCCGACGATCATGGACGGCATTGGCCGTTATTTAAAAGGCATTACGCGCCCTGAAGGAGGTTTTCCGTTAGCGACATTAGTCGTGAATGATTATCCTCACGCTCCATGGTGGCATAGGGAAGAAGATCAATTGCCGTCCTTGAATCCGACGGGCAACATCATTGGCTTGTTGTACAAATTGTTGGAGCATCACTCTTTTCAAGAAGAGGAATGGTTCCAGTTGTCTGTAGAATACATGTGGCGTCAGTTGGAAGATCTGAATCCTTATGATTATCACGATATTGTGCAGGCTGCCACTTTCTTGGAGCATGCTCCTAATTCGGAACGAGTACAAGAGTATCGAGTATGGTTGGACGAGCTAATTAGACGGCCAGGTATTATCGAGCTCGATCCCAAAGCCGAGGGCTATGTGCACAAAGTGCTCGATTGGGCCCCTGCACCCAATCATCCTGTTGCGAAGTTGGTTACGGCGGAAGATATAAGCCAGCACTTGGATCATTTACTGACCGAGCAGCAGGCGGACGGTGGATGGCCGATCCGCTGGGAAGCGGTTAGTCCAGCCTGCGAGTTAGAATGGCGTGGCAGTATTACGATAGACAGGTTGCTTACTTTACGAGCTTATGGGAGATTAAGCAGTTAAGTCTCGGAGTAAAGTAATAAGCATATAGCAAGCAATTCCCCATATGGTAATGGCAGAAATACGATTAAATATAGCAATCCATTTCCCTGAGGTGTCGGCGGTGCGCAGCATCCGACCTGCGGCCGCCAAGCCGAAGAACCATAGCCACGAGATACCGATAGCGGCTAACGTGAACGCCCACTTCGTTTCACCTTCGTATTGTAAGGAGTTTGTTCCGATAACCCCGATCGTATCCAAAATGGCGTGCGGATTGAAAATCGAGACAGAGGCTGCAAACAAAATTTGTTTTCGGCCTGTTAGTGCTGTCTTCACTCGATCTTGGACTGTTGTTTGAGCCCCGGCAGATTTCCAGAGACTGTACCCGATAAAGAGCATGAATACAACTCCAACCCCATATAGGATCTGCTTTAACCATAGCCATTGAAAAATAATAAGAGATACCCCTTCTACAGCGAGTAAAATGAGCAGCGTATCACAGATTGCAGCGGTCAGTGCGGCAGGCAATGCCCGATTGAACTGTGGCTGTATGGCTCCTTGGTTAAAAATAAATACATTCTGCACACCTAGCGGCAAAATAAGTCCGAATGCAAGCAAAATACCGTGAATAAATGCTTCTACCATGATGATTCCTCCTGTATGTATAGCTTCGATCTGGTCGATGTATCTAATCGTATCGAATGGTTGGGCAAATGTCCCCAACCATTTGGTTGAACATGCAGCCAACCAAATTTATAATAAGCACAAACAAATGAAGGAATAACATTCCAAATAAGATGGAGCGTTACTGCCACTAGTAATCTACCTGCAAGCAAGTTCGGGAGATACTAGCAGCACTTACTTCATCATTGGAATGAACGATGCAAAAAAGGTGAGCGTGTCAAATGGATCATTTATCGCAATGGCGGCCGGATATCAACTCTTCCGTTCCGCTGTATCAGCAGATTGAAGCTTATATTATCTTAAAAATACAGAGCGGCGAATGGACGCAGGGCATGAAGCTTCCTTCGCAGCGGGTGTTGGCGAAGCAGTTCGGTGTCAACCGAAGTACGATTGTCGCGGCTATGGATAGACTCATCTCTGCAGGAACGCTAGAAGGGAATAGTGGGGGAGGTACGCGAGTAGCTTGTGATGGTGAGGCAGATCTGACTCAGCATGACAGCCAACTAGCTCAACAATCCTTGTTCCCACGCAAGCATTGGAATGATTACGTGGAGGATGGCGTGCACTATCCGAACTTACCGCTTGTGCAGACGATAAATCGAATGGAATTCGCACCTCACATTATTCGACTAGGAACGGGCGAGCTTTCACCGAGTCTGCTGCCAGAGCAGTCTATGCGTCATCTATTTTCTGAAATAGCATCTACTGTGGATACAGTACCACTAAGTTATGAAGAGCCGTTGGGCTCTTATCAGCTGCGTCGTGAACTATGTCTAGAAATGGAGAGGCGCGGTATTAACGCATCGCCTTCAAATGTGCTCGTTGTATCAGGAGCACTGCAAGCCTTACAGCTTATTTCGGCAGGATTATTAGAGCGGCAATCGACGATACTATTGGAGAAGCCCTCTTATTTATATTCCATTCATGCGTTTCAATCGGCAGGGATTCGTCTAGCAGGTGTCCCTATGGATGCAGAAGGCTTGCAAACTTCTGCTTTGGCCCGCTTGAAGCACCTGCGCCAAGCTGTGCTGCTGTATACGAATCCGACCTATCATAATCCAACTGGAATCGTGATGAGTGAAGCACGGCGAACGCGATTGATGCAGGTATGCAGTCAGATTGGATTGCCCATCTTAGAGGATGGTGCATATGAAGAGTTATGGCTGGATCATCAACCACCTGCTTCGTTAAAATCGAGAGATGTGAATGGGCAAGTCCTTTATGTCGGCACGCTTTCGAAAATAGTTAGCCCTGGATTGAGGATCGGCTGGATTGTAGGTTCAGAGCGAGTGATTGAGCGGTTAGCAGACATTAAAATGCAGACGGATTACGGGTCCAGCTCCGTGTCGCAGCTTATGGCGTACCATTGGCTTCATTCAGGCTATCATCAACGGCATATGGAACAACTTCGAGCTCATTTGCGTGTGCGGAGAGACTTGATGCTGGAGCTGCTGCAGCAGGATTGGCATGACATTGCCACTTGGCAGAAGCCGACTGGCGGTTTCTACATCTGGGTAACTTTGAACGGTGCATTTTCACTGAGCAAGCTGTTCGAACAGGCACTTGCAGCAGGTATATTGCTGAATGTCGGTACACTTTATGACCGCGGGGCTAGTAGACAGCTGCGACTGTCGTATGCCTATGCTTCTATCGAGGAAATGAAGTTTGCGATGGGGAAGCTGGCACAGCTCATCCGTTCGTTGGGTTAGAACAAGATTGAGGATAGGAAATAATTAGGCTGCTTGTGGGATTTGATGTGCTTAATGTTCGTGTTTTGCTTAGTTTTGATTGTAAATGAGGCTTATAAACCATTTGGTAATATTAAAATCCGAACAAATTATGTTTTTTCGTTGACATTAAATCGTATATAAGGTAGCATGCATTAAGTAATCCAAGTGTTCTTATCGAAAGGGGCAGCAAAATCCGTATGTTGCAGAATTGGTTCAAACTTCAGGAAAACGGAACGAATGTCCGCACAGAAGTTACAGCAGGTATGACAACGTTTCTAACGATGGTTTATATCGTTGTCGTCAATCCAGCTATATTATCATCCGCAGGGGTACCTTTTCAGCAGGTGTTCACGGCGACGGTTATTTCCGCGATTATCGGAACGTTGCTAATGGGCTTGCTTGCTAATCACCCAATTGCGATCGCGCCAGGCATGGGCATGAATGCTTACTTTGCTTCTGTCGTCGCTTCGCAAGGCGTAACTTACCAAGTTGTATTCGGCGCTGTATTTTTGGCTGCTATATTATTCGTCATTTTGACGTTCACGAAGCTGCGCGAGATGTTGATCGCAGCGATTCCGCCGGCATTGAAGTTCGGGATTACGGCGGGAATAGGATTGTTTATTGCTTTTCTAGGTTTGAAATCTTCGGGGATTGTGGTTCCGAATGAAGCGACAATGGTTGGCTTCGGAGACCTGCATCAACCGGTTACAATTTTGACCTTGCTAGGTCTTCTTGTAACCTTGATCTTGATGGTTCGCAATGTGAAGGGCGCGTTGTTCGTCGGTATGGCTGTTACCGCTATCGCAGGCAGCTTTATGGGTCTGTTGAACTTTGATGCAGGCGTTGTGTCTTTGCCTTCAGCTCCCGTTTTGTTTGACTTAGATGTACAAGGTGTTTTCACAAATGGCCTATATACTGTTGTGTTCGCCTTCTTGCTAGTAACGATTTTCGATACAACGGGTACGATGATTGGTGTCGCTGAGCAGGCGGGCATCATGAAGGACGGCAAGCTGCCGCGCACGAAGCAGGCGCTTATGGCTGACGCTTTTGCAACAACTGCTGGCTCGGTCATGGGTACAACTCCATGTACAGCGTACATTGAGTCATCCGCAGGTGTAGCAGCGGGTGGTCGTACAGGTTTGACTACTGTAGTAGTAGCGCTTATGTTCGGGGTATCCTTGTTCTTCGCTCCAGTCATTCAAGCGATATCTGGCTTACCGGCTATTACGGCACCGGCCTTGATCATCGTAGGCTGCTTTATGATGGATGGCTTGGCACGTATCAAGTGGAATCAGTTCGATGAAGCATTCCCGGCATTCGCTATTATTGTGAGCATGCCATTGACGTCCAGCATTGCAACAGGTATCGCAATCGGATTTATTACGTATCCGGTGATGAAGCTGTTCAGTGGCAAAGGACGCGAAGTGCATCCACTGCTTTATATTTTCGGTGTTATCTTTGCGCTGCAAATGGTCTACTTCCCAGCGCATTAATCCAATAAATTGAGCATAATGAGCGCTTTCCCTAAGGGGGAGGCGCTTTTTTTATTTTCTTTGTTTAAACCTGCTTGGATTTGTTTAAGAAGAGTAGGCGCTTTCGTACTACAAGCATGAAAGGTTATTGCTGAACCTGATAAAGGCAGCTTGTGCGGTTATCCATTTTAATGGAATACTTCTTTTTGATAAGGAAAGAAAGTGTGTAGAAGTATCAACATTTGTCGAATAATGTCGATATATTACTATAAACCATTTAAGTAATAGAGCATTTCCAGAAAATTAGGAAGTTTCTGATTGGACCAAGGAGGAGTTACGATGCGAGGCTTTATTTCCAGAAGTATTGTGGTGAAGTCTGCGTTAAGTATTTTCGCCCTTATTGTTACGCTTACCAGTATTCTTACTGGCTATAGTTATGTAGCAGAAAGAGGGATTTACTATAACGAGCTTACGGAATTACATAAGACTTTAACAAAGCAAGTTGAGATTGAATTGGAAGGAATCATAGGTGCAGAAGCGAAGCTTAACAAACTTGCTCCCGCAGAGTATTTGAAAGACGAGAATATCGAATGGATTAGCGATAACCTAAATAACATGGTTCGAGATGGCTTCATAAGCAACAGCTACTTGCTGCTGCCTAAAGATGAATTGAAAGATGGCAAGACATACAAAAGACTATTGCATGCTAATACGGAGTTTATAAAAGACAGCGGGGTTCAGCCAGGGCAATTATACATTCTTCCAGATGAGTGGATGCAAACGGAGGATGAGCTGCTTCGTGACGGCTTTGCTATAAGTGATGTATATCGAGATCTAGGTGGTAAATGGATTACGACGATGACAACACTTCATAATGAAAAGAAAGAAGTGGTGGCACTATTTGCGGTCGATTTCAATTACGACACGATTGACGCCGAACTAGACGCTATTTTGTGGAAGACAGCAGGCGTAGGTGTAGCTGTGGGCTTGGCTATTATGGGTGTAATGATTCTGTTGATTCGTCGTATGGTAGGACCGCTTAAGCAGTTGACTCAAATATCTCAGGAAGCAGCTCAAGGGGATCTTACGGTATCTGTATCGAATTCATCTAAAGATGAAATTGGTCAGCTTGCACAGTCCTTCAATCAAATGGTTCAAGCACTGCGTAAAATTACAGCTGATGTAAGGGAGACGACTGAACAAGTTACCGTATCTGCGGAGCAGTTGACGATTATTTCTGATCAAAATGCTCAATCTGCTCAACATGTTGCAGCAGCGGTTGAGGAAGTGGCGACAGGTTCAAACACACATTTGGCAACCGTTGAAGACAGCAAGATCGCGATGGAAGAAGTGTCGATCGGGATTCAACGTATCGCGGAGTCGGCTTTGATTGTATCGGAAATGAGCAGCGATGCTTCAGCGACGGTGGAGCAAGGCAGCGACATGATTAAGCAGACGATTGAACAGATGAATCGTATTCAGGAGGCTGCTCAACAGTCGTCGGAGCAAGCAAATCAATTGGCTGGACAATCGCAGCAGATTGAGGCTATTGTGTCATCGATTCAGGAAATTGCAGGACAGACGAATTTACTTGCCTTGAATGCCTCAATAGAAGCGGCAAGAGCGGGCGAACATGGAAGAGGATTTGCTGTCGTGGCACAAGAAGTAAGGAAGCTGGCGGAACAGACAGGTCACGCTGCAGAGCAGATTGGTGCACAGTTACAGAACGTTATCGTTCAGACGAAACAGTTATCGATAACGATGGAGCGCAGTGCGGGAGAAACACAAGCGGGTACGAAAATTGCACGCGATGCCGGAAAGCAGTTCCAAAGCCTTCATGAGGCGGTGCACCGTGTTGCGGAGCACATTCAAGAGGTATCTGCCGCATCAGAAGAGATGTCGGCTGGTACAGAGCAAGTATCGGCTTCCATGAATGGCTTGGCTGCGATTGCGAAGGATGCTGCTGATAACGCGCAAAGCATTGCCGCTTCTTCGGAAGAGCAGCTGGCAAGTGTAGAAGAGATGGCTAGCACAGCCGCTTGGCTGGGCAGCAAGATGAAAGAAATGAATGCGGAAATGCAAAAGTTTAAGCTCTAGACGCAACACACTTGCTTTATCTCATGCAAATCTGCTATACTCACTCAAAATAAACACGACCATTCGCCAGTGAAGAGCATCCAACTCGGAGGCGTTTTCGTTAAGGGAGCTGACCAGCAGGGTACAGCATTCCCCTAAGTTAACCGGGCCCGCCCGTTATCGCGGAACCAAAGAGGATCGAACCCTAACAAGTTCGGTCAAGTTGGGTGGCACCGCGAGCAGAGAGCTCCTCGTCCCATACGGATGAGGGCTCTTTTTGTTTTTTACACAACAAGAGAAGGAGTGTGCGGTGTATGTTGGATCTGCAATGGTTACGGATGAATGCAAATGAGGTGCAGCAAGTTGCGGAGCAGAAAGGGATCGAGATTGATATTGCTGCTCTATTAGAGATGGACGTGCAAAGGCGAGAGCTACTTCAACAGGTAGAGGTGCTCCGCCAGCAGCGCAATGAGCAGTCGAAGTATGTAGGCAAGCTTATTCAAACTGGGGAGCATGTGCAAGCAGAGCAAGTGAAGCAGCAGGTAAGGGCGATGAATGAACGCTTGTCGATGCTGGAGGAAGAGCTTGAGCAAGTGCGGATGAAGTTGGAAAAGGGAATGTTGTATGTACCCAATATTGTGTCGCCTGATACGCCTCAGGGGCGCTCGGATGCGGACAATGTGGAGGTGAAGCGAGTAGGAACACCCGAAGCCCCAACGTTCAAGCTGCGAGATCATATGGAGCTTGGTGAATTGCACGATATGATTGATATTCCTCGTGGTGTCAAGACAGCGGGAACTCGTCATTACTATTTAAAAGGGGCAGGTGTGCTGCTTCATCGTGCGGTACAGCAGCTAGCACTTGATCTGCTTATGCAGCGCGGCTTTACACCGTTAGAGGTTCCGCTTATGGCACGTACGGCTGCCATGATGAATACGGGTTTCTTCCCAACAGGACAGGATCAGTCGTATGCAATTGTGGATGAGGATCAATGGCTAGTGGGAACATCGGAAGTGCCACTAGTTGCTTACTACAGCAATGAGATTGTAGATGTGAGTGAGCCAATTCGCTTGGCAGCTGCATCGACTTGTTTCCGCAGTGAAGTAGGCTCCGCAGGTAAGGATGTGCACGGTTTATATCGAGTGCACCAATTCGCCAAAGTGGAGCAGGTCGTCATTTGCAAGGCAGATCGGGCATTGGCAGAGCTGCTGCATCAAGAGATTACTGCGCACGCTGAGGAAATTGTACAACTGTTGGAGCTTCCTTATCGGATGCTTGCTGTGTGCACGGGAGACATGGCGCAGAAGACATACAAGCAGTTCGATATTGAGACTTGGATGCCAAGTCGGCAAGCCTATGGGGAGACGCATTCGTCGTCGAACTTGCTGGACTTCCAGGCGCGGCGGTCTGGCATTCGCTATCGGGATGCAGAGGGGAACTTGCAATTTGCCTATACGCTGAACAATACGGCGGTTGCTACGCCGCGCATCTTGATTCCACTGTTGGAGAACCATCAAGATGAGGATGGAGGGATACACATCCCGCAAGCGCTGCGCCCATATATGAATGGGTTAGCTTACTTGGCGCCATCACAATAATCGTGATGTAGCATAAAAGAGTTAATGTGGAGCCTAGAGGGGATTATACTGGGCCAATTCCTTCACTTGAGTGCATAAAACATGATGGCTTGGACAAAAGTGCATCTATTTTAAGTCGAAACGATCCTTTTGCGATAGATAAGGACAAAAGTGCAGTTATTTTTCTCGATTATGCATCTGAGAAGGTAAAGGAAGCCTAAATAAATGTATTTTTGACGATAATCTCTGAAATAAGCCTATTTTCAGATGAAATAACTGCATAATTGTCACTAAACTAAACAAGGAGCTTTATACTGATGAAGTTCTGTTAGTTCGTCAGCTTAATTAGCTCGGCTGGCTCTAATTCTTCCACTATCTGATTTCAATTAAAAGAGTGACCAAAAGAGGCTGTCTCTTACAGGTACAGTGATCTAAAAAGTTAGTATGGTCTAACTTAATAAAGGTACTGTGCATCGTAGGAGCAGCCTCTAACATCTAGCGCTTCTAATCCTATAAAAATGAATATGAATATAGCTGCTTTTCAACAGCACATTGATCAATTAATGCTCCACCGCTTCGGTTTTCACTGCAGGGCCTTTGGAGGACTTCACATCATAAGTTGCATGTGCAGAACTGATTACATAATCCGGCTTCGGCTTGCCACGGTTTTGACGATGTCCTTCGATATGAGCTTCGCTCGTCTCCCAGCCTTTCCAGGCTGCTTCTGATTCCCAACGGATGAGCACAATAATTTCCTCGTCACCACGACGAACTCGTTTAACCAGAACACTAAGATCGATAAATCCTGGAGAATGCTCGATAATGCCCGGTCCTGTAAAATGGTCTACAATTTGCTGGGAAAAGCCTTCTTTTACAACGATCGTTTTCGTCTCGATAAACATAGGTACACGCTCCCTGAACATAATGAAAACATATCCCTATTATATTGATAATCATTATCAATTACAAGGGTGAGAGATAGCGGTATCTCATGCAGTTGCTGTTATACCATCTATCACCTTAATATACCAATAAGAGGATACTATTTCCGCTAGGGTTGTTGAAAAGGTAGGAGTATACTGATATAGGTACATCTTGTATATGTAATTCCATACATCCTTTTTAGAATAATTATGAAATGATGGGATAAGCGGATAGCGCTGCATAAATAGGTGCAGCGTCATTCTATATGCATACAGGACATGCCAAACAAATTGACAACTTAGATTAACAAACAGAAAGGGAGCTTGGACATCAATGATTGACAACGAAGCAAAAAAGTTGCGATGGTATAACATCGCGCTCATGGCCTTCGTGTCCGTATGGGGATTCGGTAATGTCGTGAATAACTATGCGAACCAAGGTTTAAGTGTCATCACTTCGTGGGTTCTCATTATCGCGTTGTATTTCATACCTTACGCGCTAATGGTTGGACAGCTTGGTTCCACATTCAAGGATGGCAAAGGCGGCGTCAGCAGCTGGATTAAAGAAACGATGGGCGCTAACCTTGCTTATTTTGCAGCATGGACGTATTGGGTTGTGCACATTCCTTATTTGGCACAGAAGCCGCAAGCGATCGTGATTGCGCTCGGCTGGGCAGCTACAGGTGAGGGGTCGCTGGTGAAAGAGTTTTCTCCAGTCATCCTACAATCGATTACGTTGCTTATCTTCTTATTCTTCTTGTGGATTGCATCTCGCGGTATCTCTTCACTGAAGCGTATCGGTACGATTGCGGGTATTTCCGTCTTCGTCATGTCTCTCTTGTACATTGCACTTGCTGTTACAGCACCAATGTTGACAGGGGTTCAAGTAGCAACAGCAGATATGTCGGTATCATCCTTTATTCCGGAGTTCAACTTTGCTTACTTCACGACTCTATCTATGCTCGTGTTTGCGGTAGGAGGAGCGGAAAAAATCTCTCCTTATGTAAATAACACGCATAATCCGACGAAGGAATTTCCGCGTGGTATGCTCGTGTTGGCTATCATGGTGGCGGTATGTGCACTTCTAGGTTCATTCGCAATGGGTATGATGTTCGACTCGAACAATATCCCTGATGACTTGAAAATGAATGGTCAGTACTATGCGTTCCAAATTCTTGGTGAATACTATGGCATTGGTAATGTGCTCATGGTTCTATATGCATTGGCAAATACATTGGCGCAAATCTCTGCGTTGGCATTCTCCATTGATGCACCGCTTAAAGTATTGCTTTCTGATTCAGACGATCGCTATGTGCCGCGTGCTTTGCTTAAGACGAATAAGCGTGGTACACCAATAAACGGCTATATCATGACAGCGGTATTGGTTGGTATCCTCATTATGGTGCCAGCATTCGGTATCGGTAATATGAATACGTTGTTCAACTGGCTGCTAGATTTGAATTCTATCGTGATGCCGCTTCGTTACTTGTTCGTCTTCTTGGCGTTCATGGCATTGATGAAGCTGTCGGATAAATTCATTTCCGATTATAAGTTTGTGAAAAATAATAAAGTCGGTTTTGCAATTGGACTATGGTGCTTCGTGTTTACAGCATTCGCATGTTTGATGGGTATGTTCCCGAAAGTGCCTATGTTCACGAGTGAGTGGTATTTCCAGTTCGGACTGAACATCGTAACACCGTTCGCGTTGCTTGGCCTTGGTCTTATCTTGCCGATATTGGCAAGACGCAAGCGCTAGTCATAGCAAGCATTTCGTTTAGTGTTACAGCCTTTTACTAAAGTGTTGAATAAAGCCCCTGATTTCTCTTCCTAGAAAAGGTGATCAGGGGCTTACTTATTTGTATCGTATAGAAGCGTGAGTTTTAGTATGCATTTTGACACATCATAGCTCAAGGCAATCATTATCTTTGATATGCTTTCTTTGAACGGCACTACTGACTACTTTCTCTTTTGTTTGCTTCGTTTGCTGTATGGGCAGCCATATATCAAATACTGTTTTTCCGACAATACTGTGCAGAATAATTTCCCCGTTATGCTTCTCGACGATATGCTTCGCAATTGTAAGACCTAATCCTGTACCGCCATCACTCTTGCGAGCACGGTCGCCTCGCGTAAAGGCATCAAATATGGTAGGTCGCAGCTCTTCAGCAATGCCGACCCCATTATCCTCGACACGAATAAGCACCTCTAAAGGCATAACATCCAGCAATATCGACACGGTCGTACCTGAAGGGTTGTAACGAATGGCATTGGACAGTAGATTCGATACGGCTCGATACAACAACCTGCTGTTCGCAGGCACGGAGACGGTATTGCTTGGTATGTAATAGTTAAATACAAATTTCTGTTCTTCAAACAATGGATAATACTCGGCTGCAATTTCACGAATGAACTCAGACAGGTCGGTTTGCTCTAGCTCGCAAGGATAATCGGAACTTTCCAACTTCGAAAGCTCGAAGAAATCATCGATCAGTTCGGAAACACGCTGTGATTTTTGCAGCATCGTCGTCAGCACTTGCTGCCGTTTTTCTTCGGTTTCAATTAGTCCCATCTGCAGTGCTTGTGTATACCCTTGAATCGTCGTGATCGGTGTCCGTAAATCATGTGAAATACCAGTAAGCATCCGCTGTTTGCTCGCTTCCATCTCATGCTTCATTTGTTCAGCTTGCTCTAATTTCTCTGCCATTGTATTAAAATAATCTTGAATCTGTTGCAGCTCATAATCGCCTGAATATTGGAGCCGCTTGTCGTATTGCCCATCGACGATGCTGTGCAGCCCTTCTAAGATGGACTTGAGAGGTCGGGTAACTCTCTTTGAGGCCAAGCGCCCATAAATAAACAGATTGACCATAAACAAGATAATTAGAAGAACTGCTCCAATGGGTAGCGAATGATAAAAATCTTTGTTGATTTCCTCTGCCATTTTATGAAGGAGGGTCTCGTGTATCGCATGTTCCGAAGAAACAAAAACTACCGCCAACAGCTGTTCGTTCGTACCTGGAATAGGAGCAGACGATACATAGTAGGGCTTCTCCTTACTATCATAAAATAGCTTCTGCCACTGTATACGATCGTACTGCATAGGCCCCGCCTTTTTTTCACCAATGATATGGATAACTTGCCGTTCTTGATTCACAATTTCTACCCAACCCCCGATGGATTGAATGAAGGAAGCATCGATTTGCTTATAATCGCTTTTAACGATTTCATTACCTCGTATGCCAGGGGACAAGACTTCTTCAACGGGCCCGACTGTTCGATAAAAGATGAAACCGAAGACAAGAACAGCGATGCAGGTAATTGTGACTGAGAACCATATGTAATAGCTAATTAGCCGTCCGAATAGCTTTTTGGCCTTAAGTTTTTTTGGTTTACGCATGCAGCTCATCTCTCTTTGCGAAACGATAACCAAGTCCGCGTACTGTCTTAATATACAATGGATTTCTCGGCGTATCTTCCACTTTGTCTCGCAATCTACTCATCTGAACCATGATTGTATTGTCATCAGCCATATAGTGCTCGCCCCATACTTGTTCGAAAATTTGCTTCTTCGTAAACACTCGCCCAGGTGCGCTCATCAGCATATGAAGCAGTTTATATTCGATCGCGCTTAAGCTAATAAGCTGACCTCGTTTCAATAGCGAACAGGAGTCATGATCCAGTGTCAGTTCGCCCACACGTGTAGGCGGCATGGATGGCAGGGCTTCTTCTTCATTAAAGGTATACGTCCTGCGCAGTTGGGCTTGCACGCGGGCAAGAACGATGAGCGGATTGAATGGCTTGGCAACAAAATCGTCAGCCCCTAGGCCTAATCCAACAATTTTATCACTGTCTTCACTCTTAGCAGATAGAAGAATGACAGGAAGTTTGTTCGTCAAGCGCAGCTCTGTTAGCAGTTGGAGACCGTCCATTCGCGGCATCATAATATCCACAATGGCTAAATCAATAGTATGCTCTTGCAGTCGTTGCAGAGCTTCTTGTCCGTCATTTGCTGCAACGATCGTATACGATTCACGTTCTAAAAATAATTGCAGCATCTCGATAATTTCCGGCTCGTCATCGACGATTAAAATGGTGTGTGACATGTCATTCCCCCTTTCTCTCCTAGCGTACTGTAAACATTCTCCGAGCGGAACCCTTTTCCTCTTATGTAAGATTAATGTAAGAATAATGAAAGCTGACGGAAAGATGGGGAAGGTACGATTGGTGATAAGGAGTCAATCTGTTGAAGGTGATGCGAATATAGCAATGTTGAAGTGGACAGATTTTGTGAACTAGCTAATTTGAGAGAGTTATAGTCATGTATTTTCATATGAGGAGGATATTTATGAAGAGAACGAAGATTACTCGTATGTGGGCGGCTGTACTGGCAATAGCCATGCTGCTCACACCAATAGTTAGCTTTGCGGCTGAAGCGGATGCAAATACAAAAGTTACAGCAGCAGACTCTACGGCTGGTTCAGCTACACAGGTGGTTGTAACTCCGGCAGTCCCAGCAACGCTAAGTACGGCAGATGTTCAGAAGTTTACAGATGAGTTTTTCCAGCAAGACAAAGTGAAGAAGCTAGCGCCAGGAGCAGTTGTATCCGTCGTTAAAGACGGGAAAATACTGCTGGAAAAAGGGTACGGCTATGCTGATGAGAAAACGAAAAAGCCTGTTGATGCAAAAGAAACGGTATTCCGTATCGCTTCCGTGACAAAAGTATTTACAGCGGCTGCGGTTATGCAGTTGGTTGAACAGGGGAAAATTGACCTGCATGCTGATGTACAGCAGTATCTTGGAGAGGCAAAGTTGAAAAATAAGACGGGGAGCAAGTTAACGATGGAACATTTGCTCACCCATACGTCTGGTGTCCAGTATGCGGATTCTAGCGAATTAATACAGCTTAATCCGGATTCAAATTCCCTATTAAAAGACGTCATTCGTGATCATATGCCAGAAATAACGACCAAGCCGGGCGAAGCCTATTCCTATGATAACTTTGCCTCGATGCTGCAAGGTTACATTGTAGAGCAGGTATCAGGCATGCCTTTCAACCAATATGTAGATAAGCATATTCTTGATCCCCTCGGCATGAACGATAGTGGATTTCTGTTAACTCCCGAGTTAAAGAGCAGGCTGGCTAAAAGCTATATTCCTGGAAGCACTGACAATACGGAATTTCCGTTATACGCCTTCAAGCCAACAGTTGCTCCGCAAGGTGGAATGCTGTCCACTGGGGCAGATATGACAAAGTTCATGCTCACGCAATTGAATGGTGGGGCTTATGAGGGAGGACGTATTTTACAATCCGAATCTTTGGATAAAATGTTAAATCCGCAAGTATCCATTCATCCAACATTACCGAACATGGCATATGGTTATGAATTTTATTATCACCATTTATTTAATGGACAGCATGTCGTACTGAAAGGTGGAGATCTTCCAACCCATTCATCGGTATTGTGGCTGCTGCCAAAACAAAATACAGGTATCTTTATTATCTACAACTCAAATGGGCCACTAAGGGATATGTATCTCGAAGCGTTTATGGATCGTTACTTCCCTGACTCTTCGCCAAAGCCGGAATTCTTGAAACCGACGAAAGAGCAGTTAGCGCGCTATGAAGGTGTGTACAAAGATTTGCGTATCGGTATGACGGTTTCAACAGTTAAGGCAAACGAAGATGGCACGCTCTCTATTCGTTATTTTCCATCCAAATACAAGCAAGTAGATGAGTTTCTTTTTATGAGCGAAGAGGGCTCCCAATTGGCATTCAAAGAGAAGAATGGACAGATTGAATATGCATATAATCCTCTGTTCAATCCAGCAAGTTGGGCGAAAAAGCTTGGCCCAGCGCTGAAATACGAAGATGTAGAACGTAATCATCCGTATCGTGCTTATATTGATGGTATTAGTTCGCTCATTACACTGCATGTTGGTGAGGATACTGATGAGGACGAACTGGAGCTTGAACCTGAAGAAGAGATGACGCGGGCAGAGTTCGCAGAACTGATAGTAGATTATATGGACATGGGCTACTCTTACAAAAAGCCTGTAGTAGCAGACAGTGTCAATCATGAATTTGCAGCTGCGATTCAGACTGTCGTTGATATGCAGATGGTTACGCTCGATAAATCAGGGAAATTTTACCCCGACAAGTTGATTCAGCGGCAAGAAGCAGCAGATATGATCTGGAAAGTGATGCAGTCACTCGGTGCTAAGAAAAAGGACGCAAAGCTATCAGGCAAGACAGATGCATGGGCAGTGGAAGCCGTGAAATTCATGGTCGCAAACGGAATATACGGTCCAGAGGTAAAAAAGGGGAAAGATGGTTCCTTCAACTATCAATCGCATAAGCCACTGTTGAGACAAGAGGCAGCGGCTATGTTTTACAAGTTGATCTTCTCTACTGAAGAAGCGGCGAAATAGTTTGGACAGATGCGTGAAAGAGTAGCAAGTTATACTGAGCATAAGTAGAGGTGGATATACAGAGAAGGGGTGTGCAGGCATGGAGAAGTATGACACGGGCCCGGTACGTATTCATCCAATGGAGGCGTTTCATGGCCGTCTTACATCGTTGTTTGGCCGAAGGGGCGTGACTTCTTATCTCTCCTACGAGCTGGCGGTATACTATTATGCGCTATTTTCTTGGGGCAAACGCTCCTTTGAGCAGCACGATGTAAAGTCATTTACTGCTCATAAGGAATCAGGTTGGCTGACGATGGTTTTGTTTATCATTAAGCTCCTTGTTTTAGAGGGATTAATACTTCATTTCTTTGTAGCAAAATGGTCATCCGTATTTGCATGGATTCTGTCCATTGGCAATGTATACATGATTATATGGCTTATCTCGGATTATCGAGCGATGAAGCTCAATCCAATCGGTGTATCGGTACAAGGAATATGGATTCGATTAGGGAATCAGCTTCGGACAACGCTTTTGTATGAACAGACCGAGACGATAGAGGTTGTAAATAATTTGGAGCTGTCGGGAGAAGAAGAGAAGAATTCCTTCATACCGATAGGCCCTGCAACAAATGTGCACATACGACTAAAAGAAGCGACCAAGGTGGGAATTATGCTGGGTATTGATCGGACGGTTACAGATATTTATTTGACGCTCGATGATCCTCGGGCATTCGTGGAAGAATGCCGTACACACCTCGTTTGTGTACAATCAAGCGATTCTGAGGCTATTTCATAGTGGAGAGAAGATCACTATTTCAGTAAGTACGTATGGATAACACGAGATCTAGAAAGATACCAAAAAGCCAGAAGCTAAGGATATTTCCTGACGCTTCTGGCTTTTTGAAATGACATTGTGCTCTGAATCAAATCGAATAGGACGTCTGCCGTCTGGCAGCTCGTTCAGAGGGGGTATCGCGTTCCATGACACGGTCCAATATAAGCTGTTCAAAATAAGCGAAGCCGCTATCTCGTTCCCGTGGCCGCGGCAGTGTAATGGCGACATCGAGCGCGATGGCTCCGTCTTTCATTAGTACAACACGGTCGGCAAGCGCTACTGCTTCACTGACGTCATGGGTGACGAGAATGACAGAGAAACGCTGCCTTTGCCACAGCTTCTCGATTAAGTCCTGCATATCAATGCGGGTTAATGCATCCAGCGCTCCCAATGGTTCATCCAGCAGCAGCAGTCGTGGGTTACCAGCTAATGCTCGCGCAAGTGCGACTCTTTGCCGCTGTCCGCCGGATAAGGTACTCGGCCACACTTGCGCTTTGTCTTCAAGTCCAACCATTTGTAAGGCTGCTAAAGCGTCATCTGTATGTCCACCGCGCACGCCGATCCGCACATTATCGATGACTTTTTTCCATGGCAGCAGTCGGGCGTCTTGAAACAGCACTCTCGTATCGGGATCGATGCCTTGTATCGGTTTCCCATCTAGCAATAACGTTCCATCCGTTGGTTCTTCTAAACCAGCTACTAAGCGCAGCAGTGTACTTTTGCCACAGCCACTTTTTCCTACGATGGCGATAAACTCTCCTGGCTTGACTTGAAGGCTTAGTTCCTCCAACACGGTCACATGATCGAATTGCTTCCACACTTGGGAAGCGGAGAGCGAAGAGCCGAATACACCAGTACTCATGATGTCACTCCTTTTTTGCCAGCCTGTTGTCCTTTTCCGTAATTCGGATGCCATTGCAAGAACAGCTTCTCGAATAGTTTGGCGATCGAGTCAGACAGCTTGCCAAGCAGCGCATATAAGAGGATGCTCAAGACAACGACATCCATCTGCATAAATTCACGGGCGTTCATCGCCATATAGCCGATGCCTGAATCCGCCGAAATGGTTTCCGCAACGATGAGTGTAATCCACATCGTACCCAGTGCGAAACGAACCCCTACGAGGATCGAGGGCAGCGCACCTGGAAGAATAATATTGCGGAATAACGCCCAGCCGCGAAGTCCATATACTTTGCCCATTTCAATCAGGCTCGGATCGACGCTGCGAATGCCGTGGAACGTATTCAAGTAAATAGGGAACGCCACGCCGAGTGCAACGAGGAACAGCTTTGCTGCTTCATCGATGCCAAACCAAAGGATGACAAGCGGGATGAGCGCGAGGTGAGGAATATTGCGTACCATTTGAATGGACGTATCCGTCAGTTTCTCAGCCAAAGGAACAACTCCATTTAGCAGACCAAGGATAAAGCCGATGCTGCCGCCAATCGCGAAACCAATGAGCGCGCGTCCTGTACTTGTTCCAATATAGTCAAACAACATGCCATTGCTGATGAGGGTAATTAGTGCTTCTATAACAGCGATGGGTGTAGGTAGGATGCGGGTAGATATAAATCCGAGCTGACCAAGGATTTGCCACAGTAATAGCAGGGTAATCGGTAAGACCCAATCAATCCATGAACGTTTCTGCCATTTTCTAAGCATGCTGTCTAGCCTCACTCTTTGCATCGGCTGTCACCTCTTTCGTGGCACGGATAACTGCGTGGCTTGGTGGTCGGTCATTGGCGATGATTTCGCCGAGTGGACTATTTGAGTGGTGCGCTACTTCTTGCTGTCGAGGTTGTTGGATGGGGAGCAGCGGAAAGAGTAATTCAGCTGTGCGATAAGCTTCTTCTAAATGTGGATAGCCGGACAAAATAAAAGTCTCGATGCCAAGCGCCGCATACTCCTGGATTCGGGCGGCAACGGTCTCAGGATCACCCACAAGTGCTGTTCCAGCACCGCCTCTGACAAGTCCGATTCCGGCCCATAAGTTCGGACTGATTTCCAGTGACTCTCGGCTGCTGTGATGAAGCTGTGCCATCCTTTTTTGTCCTTCGGAGTCGTAGCGGTCGAATACTTTACGTGCGGCGGCAATCGTGGAATCATCGACATATTGGATGAGCTGGTGTGCAGCAGCCCATGCTTCTTCATTCGTCTCGCGTACGATAACGTGTAGGCGGATTCCGAAGCGCAGCGTGCGTCCTTGCTGTGCAGCAAGCTCCCGAACATGATCAACCTTCTCTTTTACTTGATGTGGGGGTTCGCCCCAAGTTAAGTAAACATCTACGTGTTCCGCTGCCACCTGCTGACCAGCAGATGATGAACCGCCGAAATACAGCGGCGGATAAGGTTTTTGAATCGTGGGATAAAGGTTGTTAGCTCCGCGAACTTGCAAATGTTTTCCTTCAAAAGTCACTTCTTCTCCGAGCAATTCATTTCGCCAAATATGAAGGAATTCATCTGTCAGCTCATAACGCGCATCATGATCAAGGAATACGCCTTCACCAGCCAGCTCTACAGGATCACCGCCTGTCACGATATTAATGAGCAGCCTGCCACCAGAAATTCGGTCGAAGGTGGAGGCCATACGAGCTGCTAGAGTCGGAGACATCAATCCTGGGCGGAGAGCAACGAGAAACTTCAACTTATCGGTAGAGGAGATTAAGGCAGATGCCGTTATCCATGCATCCTCGCAGGACTTGCCGGTAGGCAGCAGCACACCGCTGTAACCTAGTCGATCGGCCGATTGCGCAATCTGCTGCATATAAGGAAAATCAACTGCGCGTGCTCCTTTCGTTGTACCTAAGTATTTGCCATCACCATGTGTCGGAATAAACCAGAACATTTCCATATAGAACCCCTCCATTACCCTGTTTTTATTTGTGGTTTGGTAGTGCGTCTTTGACCTGTATCGGCTTCGGAATCAAGCCGAGCTTGGCAAAGGTGTCAGCCACTTTTTGCTGCTCCGCGACAACGTTGTCGCTAATCGGAACACTGTTGTATTCCCGTCTGCTAGAGGCCAGTTCTAGGGAAGGGATATCGATGCCAAGCTGTGGGGATAACAGCTTTGCCAGCTCTTTATGATTGGCGTTGGCCCAATCTCCAGCTTTGTTTAGTTCCTCAAATAAAGCGTCAATAATAGCAGGATTGTTTTCTGCGAAGCTGCGCGCAGCCAGATAGAATTCAAAGTTATTCACGACGCCTTCACCGTCGGCAACGATTCTTACATCGAGGTTCTTTTGAGCCGATGCGAGGTAGGGGTCCCAAATCGCCCATGCATCCACACTTCCGCGCTCGAATGCAGCTCTTGCATCAGCAGGCGGTAGGAACACAGGCTTTACATCGCTATATTGAAGTCCAGCCTGCTCCAGCAGCTTTACGAGCAGATAATGAACGTTTGAGCCTTTGTTTAATGCGATCTTTTTGCCTTTAAGGTCAGCAATAGATTGAACGGGGGAGTCTTTGAGGACGAGAACGGCTTCACTGTGCGGACGCGATGCTTCATGAGCTAAATAAACGAGCGGAGCTCCAGCCGCTTGCGCAAAGATTGGCGGCGCTTCACCGGTATGCCCGAGATCAATGCTGCCGACATTAAGTGCTTCTAGCAGCTGCGGCCCGCCAGGGAATTCGGTCCATTCCACAGTCACTCCGTCTTGCTCCAATCTTTTTTCGAGCCCTCCGCGTACTTTTAGGAAGTTGGGTACCCCGTATTTTTGATAACCGATTCGAAAAACTTTAGCTTTACTTCCATTCTTTCCCTCAGCCACGGCGTTCTGCTGCTGCACACCGCCGCTGCAACCGCTCAGCACCATCAACAATAAAGCTCCAATAGCAATAAGTTTCCATGTACGAATCGTTTTTAGCAGCATGTTCTCCACGCCCCTTTTCCTTAGTTATGAATGCAATACGGCCAGTCATCTTACCTAGCAGTTCCACTATAAGGGCCACTTAAGGAACGAAAAAAAGGAGATGCCTCCCTCTTCATTCCCATAAAGAAGTGGTGGTCATCTCCGGTTGTCCGGTAGACATATAATACCTACGTGATTACTTGGTATTTTGATTGGCTGTTATCATATCATTGGAAAATTTTCATGTCAATGGGCTAGTACGGACATTTGCATTTGCTGATTTCTCATCTAAGTCTCTAGGCGGAGCATGCCTCCTTTTGAAGTTGGTTGTATTAAGCGAATCGACTCTATATAATGATGAAAAGTGTTCATCCACTTTTTAACAACTAAGATGATATCTTATAGGGGGAGCATTCCATGATCAATTTTCCAAAGCCTGATGCAGAACAGTATTATAATTCATTTGTCATTCGTAATTTTGATGTAAGTACTGATGAATCAAGACTCGTATTCAGTTCGAATATGAATGGAAAGTTAGATGTGTATGCGATCGAGCTTCAAGATGAAATCTCTTATCCTTATCCGTTAACGTATCAAGGGCAATCTAGCAATTTTATTAAAATAGATCCACAAGGCCGCCATATACTAGCTGGCTTCGACCATGACGGAAATGAAAACTATCATCTCTATGCGCTGCGTCCTGAAGGTGGAGTGCCATTAAAGCTAGTAGAGGGAGAGCCGATAGATAAGTTTTTCTTTAGTTTCCTATCTGAAGATGGGCAGCGTCTCTATTATGGGACTTCACAGAACAATCCGCAGTTTATAAATACATATGTACTTGATTTAAAAACGAGAGAGCAGAAGTTACTTGTTGAAGGCAAAGATGCAATGACCTCTTTGGTTGCAGTGAGTCCGGATGAGCAGACTATTGTGTACCAGAAAGGATATTCTAATACGTACAGTGTGTCTCTCGTTCGAGGAGCAGATGGGGTAGACGCATGCTTAACACCCAGTGCGGATGAAGAGCAAGTAACAGGTAAGGCACGATTTATTGATAACGATACGATTATTTTTACAACGGATTATAAGGCTGAATTTGCATATGCAGCAAAATATACGATCTCAACAGGAGAGTTCCAGGTGTTATTTGAGATTCCGCAAGAGGACGTGTCTGAGCTGCGCTGGCATCAAGAATCCCGTTCTATTTATGTGTTGACCGAAAAGGGAGTAGAGGACGGACTTTATGTGTATGCGTATGATACAGGAAACTTAGAGGCGCTGAAGCTTCCGACTAGTGTTGTAGGACAAATGCATGTAGTAAAGTCAGGGGCAGTGTATATTTTGGCTCGTGGATCAGTCGACCCAGATAATATTTATCGATATGATGCTGGAAAATGGACGATGCTGACGCGCAATGTCGTGCTTGGAGTTACGAATGAAGATCTGGTCTCACCAGAAACAGTACGCTATACGTCATTCGATGATATGGAAATTGAGGCGTTGTTGTTCCGTGCCAAGGATGAACTGGCTAATGGCTATACAATCTTCTGGCCGCATGGCGGACCGCAGTATGCGGAACGTAAACATTTCCGTGCGATGTTCCAATACTTGCTCGCTGAGGGCTATCATATTTTCTGCCCGAACTTCCGCGGAAGCACCTGCTATGGCCGATCGTTCACGAAGCTTGTGGAGCGGGAATGGGGCGAAGGGCCGCGCAAAGATTGTCTTGCCGGTATGGATTGGCTGTTTGAGCAGGGGATATCGAGCCGAGATCGACTATTTGTAATGGGTGGTAGCTATGGCGGTTATATGACCTTGCTGTTGGCAGGGCGCAATGCGGATTACTTCCGTGCGGCGGTTGATATTGTAGGAGTAAGTAATCTGTTTACGTTTGTGAAATCAGTACCTGAGTTCTGGAAACCGATGATGGATCGTTGGATTGGTGATCCAGAGCGAGATCATGATCGCTTTGTAAAAGATTCTCCGATAACGTATCTCGATCAGATGGTCAATCCGATGCTTATTATTCAAGGGGCAAATGATCCTCGTGTCGTAAAGGAAGAATCCGATCAAATCGTAGAAGCACTTCGTGCACAGGGGCGCGATGTGGAGTACCTTGTATTCGATGATGAGGGGCATGGTATTTCACGTAGGGAGAACAATATTACAGCTTGCCGCCGTGTTGCCGCATTTTTGAAGCGGAATCAAGGCTAGTTGGTGTATAGAGCAATTTGGTACACGAATTTCCCACCTGAGGGCAGGTGCAGGTGTAGGGAGCATAGTTAAGTTGTTCTGGACAAAAGTGCAGGTATTTAAAGTAGAAAACTCCATTTTGCTATAAATAAGGACAAATGTGCATTTATTTTTCTTGATTATGCATTTGAATAGGTAAAGCAGCTAAAATAACTGTATTTTTGACGGTAATCTATCAAATAGGGGTGATTTCTGATTAAATAACTGCATAATTGTCACTAATCACTAATCTAAACTGGGATTATCTCTGACGCAGTAATAAAAAGCAGAAGTAATACGCAGCAGTTATACGTTAACTTAACAGCCCAACCTGCAAATGATATTCGTTTGTAGCGTTGGGCTGTAGTTGTTTGACTGACTCATTCATGTAATGACGCTAGTTTGTTTGATTCATGCAATGACGTCGTCCGTCTGATTGTGCAATTACGATCGACAGTTGGCATTGGGTTCTGTTGTCATCTATGATGAGGATACGATACTGATTGTGGAGTGAATGAAATGTCTGGCACATTGCCGATAGATGAAGTATTGCCCGAGCTGCGCGACGTGCTGAGCGCGCGGACGGGAGCGGTGTTAGTGGCGGAGCCGGGGGCGGGCAAGACGACTCGCGTCCCGCTGGCGCTGTTGGATGCGCCATGGCTTGCTGGCCGGCGCATCGTGATGCTGGAGCCGCGCCGCTTGGCGGCACGCGCGGCTGCGCAGTATATGGCGGCGACGCTCGGTGAGCGCGTCGGCGAGACGGTTGGCTACCGGGTGCGCATGGACACCCGGGTGAGCCGGGCTACCCGCGTCGAGGTCGTGACCGAAGGCGTCCTGACGCGCATGATGCAGGAAGACCCCTCATTGGAAGGGGTCGGACTGATTATTTTTGATGAGTTCCACGAGCGGAGCTTGCATGCTGATTTGGGACTAAGCTTGGCGCTCGAAGCGCAAGCTGTACTGCGCGAAGATTTGCGCTTGCTCGTTATGTCAGCGACGATTGCAGCTGAGCCGGTAGCTGAGCTGCTAGGAGATGCACCAATCGTCCGCAGTGCTGGGCGTATGTATCCGGTGGATACGCGTTATGTCCCGCGACGAGTGCAAGAGCGGATGGAAGAAGCGACAGCAAGACAGATTGAGGCCGCTCTTCAGGAAGAGACGGGAGATATGCTTGTGTTTCTCCCAGGCGTTGGCGAAATACGACGAGTCCAGCAAGAACTGGCTAACATACTGTCCCGTCAAACGAATAGCACAAAGGTGGAGATAACCCAACTACGTGTGCTGCCGCTGCATGGTCAACTGCCGCAGCAGACTCAAGATGAAGCGATTGCACCTGCGAAGCATGGAGAGCGCAAGGTAGTGCTTACGACTTCTATCGCGGAGACGAGTTTAACAGTAGAGGGTGTTCGGATCGTCATTGATAGCGGTTTGATGCGCGTGTCTCGTTATTCCCCACGAACAGGTATGACAAGGCTTGTAACGGAGCGAGTCACACAAGACGCGGCTGATCAGCGCCGAGGTCGGGCAGGAAGGCTAGGGCCTGGGGTTTGCTATAGGCTATGGTCAGAAGCTGAACACGGTCATTTGGCGAAGCAGCGCTTGCCGGAAATATTGGATGCAGACCTGGCGCCATTGGCTTTGGAATTGGCAGCTTGGGGAACGGATGTGGATTCGCTCATGTGGCTGACGTCTCCGCCAATTGCCGCTTTGCAGCAGGCAGAGCAGCTTCTAGGGCAGCTTGGTGCGCTGGACACGGACAGCAGCATAACTCATCATGGACGCCAGATGGCACTGAGTGGTTTGCATCCACGGCTTGCCCATATGCTGTTGAAGGCGATCCAGCTTGGTGTGGTAGAACAAGCTTGCCTATTGGCAGCGATGCTGCAGGAGCGGGATTTGCTGCGCGGTACAAGCGGCAGTGTCAGAGCGGCCGCTAATCCGGGAATATCATCATATGTTGTCTCTAACCCAGATTTGCTTTTCCGGCTGGAGCTGCTGCTTGCCCATCGTCAAGTACAGAGGGAGGAGTATTCCAATGATGCTACTAGCTCCACATCTACACTTGGTTCAGGAGGTTTGGCCTCATTAGATGAAGCAGTTGTGCGCCGAATTCATGATGAGGAAAAGAGGTTATCTAAGCTCATCGTTGAAAAATGGAAAGTGGCTTCTCCAAATTCTTTTGTCGAAGGTGATGGAGAGTTAAGAGCAACTGGAAAGTTGTCTAACAATGCATATAAAGTGGGTCACTCAAGTGCTGCAAGTGATGCTAGTAATCTAGACCTTGGTAGAATTCCAACTGAAGCATCTGGAACAAGCAACAACGGTGTAAGCGAGATGTATAGCGTACTATTGGCTATGGCGTATCCGGATCGAGTCGGTAAACGGCGTGACGATGGGCGGTATTTGCTAAGCAACGGTCGTGGAGCTAGTTTCGCGGGACAGAATGGTGGCAATGCAATGCATGCAGGCTCGTCTGCAAGTATAGGCAGAGCGCAGCATCCTATCCATTATGCGCCTTACATCGTAGCTATCGATTTGGACGATCAAGGTTCCGACAGCCGTATCCGTCTGGCGATCGAAGTCACGAAGGATGTTCTGGAGCGGTGTATGGATGCTCAAATGGAGAACAGGGTCACCGTGGAGTGGGACAAGACGGCAGAGGCGGTTCGAGCACGAGAAGAGGTCCGTCTTGGTGCTATCGTTTTGCGTGAGCGGTCATGTCAGAACCCCGATGCAGATGAGGTGTTGGAAGCCCTTATGGAAGGCATAGCCCGACATCCTCTAGGCATTGGCATGTTGCCATGGACAAAGTCTGCACGCCAACTACAAGCACGGCTCACGTTCCTGCACCATCATCGCCCTCATGATTGGGCGGATGCCTCAGATGCAGCGCTCACCGCCAATATGGTGGACTGGCTCGCGCCGCATCTGTACGGCCTCAGCAGCCGCCATGACCTGCAGAAGCTGCAGGTCGCTGCGCTGCTGGAAGGGCTGCTGCCGTGGAATCAGCGGCAGCAGCTCGACGACGAAGCCCCGACCCACATCGCAGTGCCGAGTGGGTCGCGCATCGCTGTCGACTACACCAACCCCGAACAGCCTGTGCTGGCCGTGCGCCTGCAAGAGCTGTTCGGGATGCGGGAGACGCCGCGCATCGCAGGCGGCGCCGTCCCGCTGACGCTCCACCTGCTATCCCCGGCACAGAGGCCGGTGCAGGTTACGCAAGACTTGGCGAGCTTCTGGCAGAACACGTACTTTGAGGTCAAAAAAGACCTCAAAGGCCGTTACCCGAAGCACTACTGGCCGGATGATCCGTTGGCAGCGGTGGCAACCAGACGCACGAAACCTTCTAACCAATAAGTAAAAATAGCCGGGTCCCAATAGGGATTCGGCTATTTCATTTGAACACAATAATACAAGTGATTTGAATGCTATAAGTAGATTCTCATGCACATTAGCTGATTAACCGATTAACTGAATAATCGAATAAGATATAATTCTTTTGCAGATATGACTTCAGACCGTGCTGCATCGCGCGATAACCTACACGACTTCCTCTAACGGGCGCCATGAACGTTATTTTCGTGAAATCGTTCATTTCAGATTCGTAACGGTTGCAGTTGAGCTTATTTTAGCAAATGAGGGTAAATGATATCGCTCACTCTGACAAATAAGCACTGTCATATCCGTTACATTTCAAAATCCATCCATATGCACGGAATAGCCTCTGTGGCAACCATTAGCGTATTTGCCCCCTTGCTTTATATCAAGGACGTTTGACTATCCCTATACAAAATTCTTTTCTTATATAGTAATCACTGGTAACATCTAATTTAGAGATGTAAAGAAAGGGGAATCTATACCCATGTGGAATACCTTGAAATGATTATTTAATTGGATAGAGACAGTGGCGGTCCTTGGTTGTTAAGGATGCGTTTATTTGTCTATCTTAAATCATTCAAGGGATACATGGTGTGGACAATTATATTCCCATTGCCGAGCAGATACCTTTATGTATCTGTTTTTATTTATGGGTAAACATACATCTCGATTGACGCAATCATGGAGTCCCTAACTTGGGGGAATTTGAATGAACAGTCAGTACGAACAAGAAGAAGCACTAACAGGAGGAAATGTCTCCAGTGTATCTCGTATGGGAGATACGGTTCGACGAGAAGTAAAACCTGATAGTGATAAAATTCATACATTGCTAAAGCACCTTGAGAACAAAGGCTTGAATGGTGTGCCAAAGTTTCTAGGTATAGATGAAAAAGGGAGAGAAATCTTATCCTTTATCGAGGGAGCAGCTGGCAATTATCCGTTAAAACCATACATGCGGTCCGATGAAGCTCTAAAAGAAATCGCCAACATGCTTCGTCACTATCATGATGCGGTGAGTGATTTTCCTATGGATGAACGTTGGCAGCCCATTGATAACACTCCACAGCCATTTGAGGTAATGTGTCATAATGATTTTGCGATCTATAACATTATTTTTAATAACGAAAAGCCAGTAGGTGTGATTGATTTTGATTTGGCTGCTCCTGGTCCAAGACTTTGGGATATCGCCTATACACTGTACACTTGCGTTCCTTTAAGTAGGCTTTATCATACGGAAGCAGGCGAAGCCATTTATTATAATTCGTTAAAGGATGCTGAGCGAATCAAACAAAGGATTACCTTGTTTTTTGATTCCTATGGTATGGAAGGAATGGAAAAAGGCTTTTTAGAAATGGTATTGCTGCGAGTAGAAGGATTATGCAAAACCATTCAAAGGAAAGCCAAAGAAGGCGATATGGCGTTTCAAAAAATGCTCGATGAAGGACACTATGACCATTATCAAGAGGAACTTCGATTCATTCGCGAACACGGAAAAGAGTGGTTGTAAGAGGACCATTTTGGTGCATTAACGGAGTATAAGCTTGGAAGCTGAGACCATCTTTTGATGGTCTCGGTTCGTATAGCCTATCTCTTTTTTAAAGAAGAAGATGCTATTTTCCTTCATACAACCGAATTTGTCATGCTGCTGCATATGCATATAGTAAGGGAAACGGGAAAGGGGGAGTTATTCAACATGCTGCTCCATTTGCTTGGCACGGCCGCCTACGAAGGAATCCCGTCTTTATTTTGCCGCTGCACACTATGCCAACAAGCCAGAAAGCTTAAGGGGAAGGACATCCGTACTCGCACTTCAGTCGTGGTTGATCATGAGTTGAAAATAGACTTTCCGCCAGATACACTGCTGCATATGCTGCGTGATAATCTGGATTTGGAGGATATTCAAGATTTGCTCATTACCCACTCTCACTCCGATCATTTGTACGCTGAAGATTTGGAGGCAAGATTGCCAGGGTATGCGCAGTCAGGAAATGAACCGATACATATTTACGCCCATGATATGCCCTTGGCTCGTATCCGTGAACGAATCGGTCAAACGAATAAATATGTGCTGCATCGAGTGCAGCTGTTTGTGCCCACAACGACTCGTACTGCGACGATTGTTCCGCTGCCTGCCTATCATATGGACGAAGAGACTTGTTTGCTTTATTGGATCGAGAAGAACGGTCAAACCGTACTGCATGCTCATGACAGCGGTTGGTTTCCTGATGAGACATGGAGTTGGCTGGAACAGCGCGGACAACAAGGGTACAAACTGAGTGCCGCCATATTGGAATGTACGATGGGAAATGACCCTGATTCCGGTACGCATATGAACGCAGCAGAGGTGTTTAAGACGAAGGAGCGCCTAATCGCGTGTAAGGTGGCTGATCAACAGACTATTTTCATCGTGACGCATTTTTCCCATAATGCACATCTGACCCATCAGGATTTATGTGATTTATTTGAGCCGGAGGGCATTCAAGTAGCTTATGATGGAATGAAGTTACAGCTATGATAACTCCTTTTTTCATCATATGTCGAATCCGTGAACAGAACGAAAGGTTCCGTAACGTTTCTGCTTTCCTGCTATCGCGTGTTATGGGCAAATCACGTAAAATAAAAGGGAATGCATGTACGCATTCCTTTTTTCATGAGGATAGAAGCAATAATCTGCAACTCCCATATTTTATCTCGGAAAGGAGGGGCAGGGGAAAGTGTTGGATATCAAAATGGACTGAGTGAAAGTCTAGCGGATCCGATACGATTACTTCCTCCCTCAAGAGGCAGAGATCTCCTGCACGAGTTAGATGAAAGCATTGATGTATATTTTGGTTATCATCTGCTTTATGGATACATTTGTACAACTGCCAGTCGTTGGACCCTATGCGCTTCACTTAGGAGCGAGTTCTCTTGGGGCTGGCCTGGCTATTGGTATGTATTCATTGACCAATATGCTGGGCAATATTGCAGCAGGACGTTGGATTGATCGCTACGGCGGCAAGCGTGTGCTGTTAATTGGTTTTATACTTACATCCGCCATTTTGCTGTTGTACTCACAAGTGACTAATGATACCCAGCTTATCGCGGTAAGATTTTTACATGGTTTAGCAGGGGGATTGCTTGTGCCGAGCGTGTTCACCCTAATATCTCGACATGTGCCTAACGAACGTCAAGGGAAGTCGATGGCTTTATCTGGCGCAGCAGTTGGCTTAGCTGCGATTATTGGACCAGCTACAGGCGGCATTATGAAAGCAAAGCTAGGATTCGAAGCGCCTTTCCTTACAGTAGCCGCTTTGTTGGCTCTTGGCGTCATATTGACGATATTTATACCTCGTACAGAAGGTGGACGTTCTAATAGGGGTAAGAGCAGTGCTGAACGGACAGATTCACAACCTAGCAGGCTCCAACCGGAGAGCAGCTTGAGAACCCTGTTCTCTATGCGTCCCGTTGTACAATCTTATATCGCTGCATTTGCACTGATGTTCGGGATGGGGTCCCTTACTTTCGCGTTACCGATAAAGACAGATGCCCTGGAATTTGGAGGCCAAGCTTCAGGAATGATGCTGAGTACGTTTGGTGTAGTAGCGATTATGGTCTTTATGCTGCCGACGAACCGATTGTTCGATAGAGTGGCACCATTGAAGCTTATTATGCTTGGCGGTGGGATTGTAATTGCATCTTTACTGACATTATCTCTTACAACGGATCAGACGATGATGTATATTACAATGGGTGTATACGGTTTAGGCTACGCGCTGCTGTTCCCTTCGATGAATACACTGCTCATTCGCCATGTTTCGGAAGCAGATAAAGGTAAAGCATTTGGCATGTTCTATGCATTTTTCTCACTTGGTGTAGTTGGAGGTTCTTCGGGTATTGGTTACTTGACGAGCAGCTATGACACAGGACTTCGTATTGCGGGATGCGTATTGGCTGGATTGCTAATTATAATTGTAGTAGTTGGAAAAGTACAAATAAAAGTTAGCGAGCGAATATAACGATTACAATGGTGTAATAGAAAAAAAATCCATACTGTTTTCGATATTACTGGTGATATCATGTAATTTATAACATATTTCGGGTCGGTTTTTTGAAAAAAAAGTGTATATAGAGCTGTTCATCCCGTTTCCTTCTTACAATTTTAGTGTTATTATGTTTCTAATATTTCAAATTGATAATATAAGAGGGAGGCTAGCTATGGACCTATCTATTACACTTTCCGAGCTGGAACAGTTAGATAACGACCAGAAAGTTGAGGCGCTTAAATCTTTAAGAGCAACATACAAAGTATCAGACATACGCAAAGGGTTAGGATTCCCGCACAACAATGCTTACTATATGTGGTTGAAGAAGCACAAAATCTATGATCAAGTGACAAAGAAGTATGATTTGTCGATTCCACTTGATAACGATCGTCGTACTGTACATGTACCTTCCTTGCCGATTCAGGAAGAGATTCATTTGGCAAACGGTGATATCCAATTAGATGTACAAGGCTTCGCTTCAGGCGTAGCAACTGCTAAAATGCTGCAAAAATACGCTGCATTGCTAAGTGATCAACCACAATCTGTTCATATTCGCATTTCAATTGCATCTAGATAAGACAAAATCTCGTTTGAGTGATACTTATAGATTATGTAAAATAGCCACCATTGCGGTGGCTATTTTTGTGTGTTGATGTTTGTCTAGTATAAGCTTTCCGATATTCGACGGCTCCGCTTCTATATTCCCCTACTCTTACTCCTTTGTTGGCGAAGTCCAGGAATCAATCTCCTTGTCATTCGGCAGAAGCAGACTTAATAAGCCGAGCAGCGGTAGAAATCCACATATGAACATAACGGTTTCAATGCCACTTACATCAATCCATTGACCTATCGCTAAACTACCTAGTCCACCCATACCGAATGCAAAGCCTGTTATAAGACCAGATACGGTACCGATGCTGCCAGGATGGAGCGCTTGGGTATAGATGACCGTAGTCGAGAAGCTCGTGAAATAGACGAAACCGCTTAAGCCAAGCACCACCATTGCCCAGGACAGCGGTAAATGGGGCAATACCAGTGCGAATGGAATAACGGAAAGCAGTGAAGCTATGATAAGATTCCTTTTTCCAAACCGATCTGCTAACGGTCCACCGAAGAATGTACCGACTGCACCAGAGAGCAGAAAGACGAAAATATAGATTTGAGCTGCATCAATGGACAATCCATACTTCTCAATCAAATAGAAAGAGTAATAGGTGCCGATTGCCGATGAATACCATGACCGTACAAAGACGAGAATGATGACGATACCTGTTATTGTCCATACCTTTTTACGCTGAGCTGAGTCGACTTGGCCTTGTGGTTTGCGTTTAGCAAATACGTAGCCGTTGTTCAAGGAAGCTTGATACCAGCGTGCGATATAGGTTTGGACGGCAATACCTGCTGCTGCAATAGCAGTAAAGCCAAGCGCGCCCATTTGTCCGAAGGGAATGAACACCCATTTTGTTAATAATGGGGCAAGTGACTGTCCTAAATTACCACCAACTTGAAAAATGGACTGAGCCAACCCTTTGCGCCCGCCGGCAGCCATATGCGCGACTCGCATTCCTTCTGGATGGAATATCGCTGAGCCGAGGCCAACGAAGATGACGGCAGCCATGACGACTGCATAAGTCGGTGCAAAGGCAAGGACGAGCATGCCTGTAAAGGTGAAGCACATGCCAATCGGCAGCAGCATGGGCGTAGGCCTGCGATCTGAGGCGAAGCCAATGACAGGCTGCAAGATGGATGAGGTGACGTTCAGGGCGAACGAAATCCAACCGATCTGGGTGTAGCTAAGCTGCATGGAGTCTTTCAAAATTGGGAAAATAGCTACGATAACCGCCTGTATCGAATCGTTGAACAAATGAACGAAGCTTATAGCCAGCAAGATGTTGTATAGCGTTCTGTTAGCGGGTGTTGTTTGCTGTGCACTGTGCTTATGGGCATTCTTCGTTTCAGATATGGCAGTAGGATTCGTAGTGGCTGCTGATGGCTGTGACATCAGGGTGACACCTCGCTTTATATGTAAGAGGATGTATAAAAATATCCATTCTTTACTAACGGATTTAATAGTTAACGATACTCCTGTATGTCGGGGTCTGCAATGCACGAATTAGTCTGAAAAAGGGGGTTATCGTATCTCTTTTTCATCTGGGCGGGCATATGCTGATTATTTTGCAAAATGATAGGATCAGGGGCGTTTAACCATGCTGCTGATTAATAAATGAAAAAAAGCATCTCCTACCGTATGCACGGGAATGATTCCTTGTAATAGGTTCCCCGTGATTACGATTAGAGATGCTGATTAGCTAGTTTGTTATATAAGGTCATTTCATTTTAGAAAATGAGATGTGCGATACCAACGATAATTGGCAGTGTAATAATCGTACGAAGCAAGAAGATAATGATTAGATCATGCAGCTTTACAGGAAGCTTCGATCCAAGCAATAGTCCACCTACTTCAGACATATAGATAAGCTGGGTAACCGACAAGGCAGCGATGACAAAGCGAGTTAGTTCGCTTTCGATACCGGATGCCAATACCGTAGGCAGGAACATGTCTGCGAAACCGACCATGATTGTTTGCGATGCTGCAGCAGCTTCAGGTACGCCTAAAATGTTCAGGATAGGAATGAACGGTTTGCCAAGCCACTCGAATAATGGCGTATAGGTTGCCAAGGCAACAGTAGCTGTGCCGATTGCCATGACGATAGGAAGCACACCGATCCATAAATCCAATATGTTATGGAATCCGTTCTTCATGAATGCTCCGGCACCTTTATGGCTCTGAGCCTTCGTTACTGCCTGATGCAAGCTCCAGCGCCATGGTTTCCATTGTGCAGGAATCATTTCATCTTGCTTCGGCTCTATGCCTTCATAATACGTATCTGACTTGCGAGACAGAGGCGGTATACGAGGCATAATGATCGCAGCAACCATACCTGCGAAGGTTACAGTCGCGTAGAAAGGCAAGAACAGGTGCCCAAGCTTTACATTGGACAAGACAATGAAGGTAAACGTAATCGATACAGCTGTAAAAGTTGTACCGATAACAGCGGCTTCACGCTTTGTGTAGTAGCCTTCTTCGTATTGCTTGCTCGTCATCATGACACCGATTGTACCATCCCCGAGCCAAGAAGCCATGCAGTTAATCGAGGAACGGCCTGGCAGCTTGAAGAGCGGACGCATAATCTTTGTCATTAACGTACCTGCAAATTCCAGTAATCCGAAGTCGACAAGCAATGGCAGCAGCAAGCCTGCCAGCAGAAACACGACGAATAATCCAGGAAGCAATCCTTCGAGCAGCATTCCACCCGTATCTGCTGACCAAATCCACTCGGGACCGATTTTTAGCAAGACCGACCATGCGAAAAGGAATCCAACCGTGCGAACCGCGTACCAGAATGGTGTAATATGAAATAGGGTGCGCCATAACGATTGTGCTAACAACTGTTTAGGCTTAAGCAGTAAGGAAATCGTAGAACCAACCCATGCGATTGTTATGATTGCTACCGTAGCTGGAGCGATAAAGTCACCCAGCAGGTGCTGAATATATTTAGCTAAAAAAGCAATCGGTACCGTCACTTCGTCATTCCATGTCACAGGGACGACGAATAGCATGAGGCCGATAATGGATGGAATCGCAAAGGCTAAAATGGAAGCGAGCGATGGCCATTTATCCGGCGACGGTGCCGTTTCTTTATGTGAATTCATGATCTGTATCTCCTATACCGAAATGAGTATAAATATGCAACAAGGACAACTTTATACGATTCTAGGTCAAATTCCAACCCTCTAGGGGGTGGAAGTTATTTACACATTAGGTCTAAGTTTTGTAGGTGTGACTAAATGCAATGTTCTTGAACTATTAGTATTCCAACAAAAGGATGATTCGTATGTACTTGGTGGAAATTCGTTATACAAAAGCAATAGATGAGGTCGCTCAGCATTTGCAGGCACATTTGGCGTTCCTTGATCGCTATTATGCGGCGGGTAAGTTTCTTTTATCAGGGCCATTTGAGCCGCGGGACGGTGGGATTATTATGATTGACATTGATGATGAGGATGAGGTGAAAAGGATTATATCGGAAGATTCGTTTTATCAGCATCAAGTTACGGATTATTCGCTTCAACGAATACGAATTACACGTGCTGATGCGTGCTTGAAGGATCGATTGCCTCTGTAATTAAGCTAGATTAATGATATATTCTCTATATACGTCAAACGTCGAAAATCCCCGTTAAGGAATAAAGCTGTTTTCCTTAACGGGGGCTTTTTTGTTATTTCTCGGGAAATATTGTCATCATATGACGCTATCCGTCATAACGTTTGTTGCGATAAAGCGCTAAGCAAGCGACGAGAGATGCTGCCATCCATGCAGATACAATCACAATCGGCTTCCAAATGTCTGCAACCGTACCGCCTTCTAACATGATACCGACCGCTGCTGCTAGCTGCTCAGTTGGCGTATACACGATAAGGGATGTAAGCAGTTCAATATTAAGCGCAGGAGCGTACATAGGGCCCATTAAGAACAATAGCATAACTGGCATACTAACGAATGATGATTCCATTGCTGTACGGGATAATAATCCGATAATGGTGCCAAGCGCCAAGTAAATAATGATGCTCGGGATCAATATGGCAATAAGACCTGTCAGTGGAATCCTATCGATGCCAGCGACCATATAAGAAGCGACCATTACAATGACCGTCATCATCATCGCAATAAAGCTTTTGCCAAGTAGAACCTCCATGGGACGAGCTGGTGATAACATGAGCACGCGGAGCGTGTGCTTTTCTTTCTCTTCTGCGATCATCATTGCTTGTACATTTGCACAGGTCATAACAAGTGCCATATTAATGGGTAGCGTAATGAAAAGTATGCTGACTAGTTCATTCATTTGGGTACCGATAGCATAAGAAAGTAAGATTGGAATAACAGCTGTTAGCAATAAAGTAGAATTTTTCAGCGCATCTTTATATTCTTTCGCAATAATCGCGTTCAATCGGTTCATAGATATCATCATTTTAATGTGCCCCCTGTAAGTGTAATGAATATATCGCTTAATGTCGGTTCATTAGAGTGGATGGACTTCAGTTCGCCTTTACTCATCCAATCGTAAATTCGTTTAGCGCTCTCTTCATTTTGTGGAAGGTGATAACAACCTTCTGTCGTCTTGACTGTAAGCGAGTTGTCTGAATAAGTGAGTCGTAACTGCTGTGGTGTATCCAGGGCTGCGATGCTACCTTGATGCAAGAATGCGATACGGTCACACAAGGATTCAGCTTCCTCCATATCATGTGTAGACAGGAAAATGGTCGTCCCCGCTTTATTGAGCTGGCGTAATGATTCATGAATATTGCGCGTATTGGTCGGATCTAGTGCCGATGTCGGCTCATCTAGAAACAATAGTCTTGGTTCATGCAGTAGGGCACGGGCCAACGTCACGCGTTGTTTCATCCCTTTAGATAGATTTTTTACTGCTGTGTTGCTTTCATTGCTCAAGTTGACTTGTTCTAACACGGTAGCGATTTGCTTCGTATGTATCCCGTAAAGCTTGCAGAACAGCTCTAAGTTGTCCTGAATCGTAAGTCTTTCATATAAGGCACTGTTATCGGTTAAGATACCGATTTGACGCATATGGTTATGACGCTCGGCTTCCGTCATTTTCGTTAAATCGACCCGAATACAGAGGCGTGGCCGCTGGATGGAAGCAGCTGTGCGGTTAAAATTTTTACAGTAGTTGTTTTGCCTGAGCCGCTCGGACCGAGCATGCCGAATATTTCGCCTTGTGCGACTTCAAAGTTAAGTTGTTGCAGTGCTGCTTTGTTTCCGTACGCTTTCGTTATGTTTTCAATTTGAATAATGGAAGTCATAAATGCACCCTCACTTTGCGATGTATGATGGCGGGTAAATCCCGCATGTTTAATGAAACGTATTGAATCGTTGTGAGCGGGTTAAGAGCGTAATGCTTAGGTTTGCTTTTTCTCACTGCCGCTGTTGGCGTGGTGTTTTTGTTGTCATTGTTTGTTTGTCGTCCTCGCCGTTCACAATCTCATCGTACGCCGTATTATCATCAACCGCATTGCTTTTGCCATGAATAGATCAGTATTCGGGCTGAGTGGTGCACATATGAAAGATGAATGGAACATTAGATTATGCTGCTATGATCGAAAAATGGGCCCTTACAGACCCATTACGCTCTTCATTTCTTCGTATTTATTTTTAGATAAAGGGACTTTGCTCTTTTTATCATCATCAAGAATTAGGCTATAGCTATTACGCGACCAAATGATAACTTCACGGATGCGTTGAACATTTACGATATAAGAACGATGACAGCGGAAAAACCCGTACACTCTCAATTTCTCTTCCAATTGCTGCAGCGTCATGGAGCTTGGATATACCTTCAGATTGAACATGCAGATGAGACATGCCATCCTGACTTTCCACATAATTAATGTCAACCGGATCAATAAGAATGATCTTGTCTTGAATACGTGCTGGTATCTTATCCAGCTTAAATGGAGTAAATATCGTCGCTGCTGCTGTTTCAGGCTCAGAATCGTTTGTGGCGGCATCCTCAGGGTGAACGATATTCTCTAGTATAGACGCAGCATCTGCCACTTCCGTATCTTCTACAATCATCGTGTCTGTACTGTCGTCTTCTGCATATATAGCAGGCTTATTATCGATAACATTTCTTTTATCCTCATCTTCAATAATGACTGACTTAAAGCCTGTTCTCGTCCAGCGAATTACATTCGAAGTGAGCGTTAATGCATCCTCAAGGGCAGGAACGGTCAATAATACGGCTGTTCCTTCCTCTGTCATCGCTTGAATCCATTGTCTGAGCAAATAACTTCCTTCCATATCAAGCTGGAATTCAGGATCTTCGATAAGAATAAGATCTGGGCGTTGTGCAGCAGCCCGAGCCAAGTGAAAGCGCCGCTGCTCCGAAGGCGTAAGTCGTCCAAGTGCGGTGTGCTGCTTTTCTTTAAGACCAACGATTTGCAGCAAGGATTGAACGCGTGCTTTATCTTTTTTGCCATACAGCTGCATAAAGAAAGTGAGTGCTTCGCGCGCGTGAAGTCTATCATATACAGCAGATTGTTGACGTATGCAGCTGACAGACGGCATTAGCTCTCCGTTATTACGGAGCGGTTGGCCATGAAGTAATGCTTGACCGCCAGAGGGTTCTTGCAAGCCGAGCATCACATCAATAAGTAATTGGCCTGTTATGTGATTGGACTGAATAGCTAAACATTGCCCAGGGAGCAGTTCGAATGAGAGTTTGCCAAGCAAAGTTGAGTTTCCTCTCGTGACATGCAGATCACGAACAATGAGACATGGAACTGTAGCAGTATCTGTTGTCTTTATTGCACTTATTGTGTCTGTCGTATTTGTCGTATCTGGCATCATGATAGGGTGTTCACTCCTGTTAGTAGTTAAAATTTGGGTTGAAAATAAGTTGCTTACAATGATAATACGAAATATTTCGATAAGCTAGATAAAATATGGTTATTTGCGGGTATCAAAATAATGTTCGTAAAATAGAATATATAAGGATCTATTTATATTTAACAATTAGACAACAACAACAAAACACGAACATTAATTAAATTTAATGTTGACTCGTTCGTGTTATACCTCTACAATAGGTGATGTTGCACGAAGGTTATTATAAATAGAATTCATTTCGTTCGTATAACCCTGATAATAAGGTTCAGGGGTCTCTACAAGGAGCCGTAAATTCCTGTCTACGACGAAGCGTGCTTTGACGCACCTTCGTGTTAGGCAGGTTTTGTCATGTTCAATCGTCAAAACCAATGGATGAGGAAAGCAAATACAGCATGCAACGATTCGAATGGACCTTAAGGAGGAGCTCATGAGCAAATACGATGTAATTGTAGTCGGGGCAGGACCAGCAGGTATTTTTACATGTTATGAATTAATGTTGAAGGCGCCGCAGCTTAAGGTGGCACTTATTGATAAAGGTCATGATATTTATCGACGCAACTGTCCAATCTTGGAGGAGAAAATTTCAAAATGTCCGCCTGCGGCAGGTAAGAAAGAATTTGCGGGTTGTGTACCAGCATGCTCGATTACGAATGGCTTTGGTGGTGCAGGAGCTTACAGTGATGGTAAGTTCAACATTACGACTGAATTCGGCGGTTGGATGACGGACTATCTCTCTCCAACTCAAGTATTGGATTTGATTCGCTATGTAGATGCGATTAACCTAGAGCATGGTGCAACGACTAACATTACGGACCCGACAACTGATACGGTGCGCCATATTGAGCAGCAAGGGTATGCAGCTGGTTTGAAGCTGCTGCGCGCACAAGTGCGTCACCTAGGTACAGAGCAGAATTTGGAGATTTTGAAATCGATCTATGAGAAGCTGGCTACTCATATCGATATGATTTATAAAGCGGAAGTGCAGGATATTATCACGGTAAAAGAAGATGGCCGCCACACGGTAAAAGGTGTCGAGCTGAAAAATGGTGAACGCTATGAGGCGGAAGCTGTTGTCATTGTGCCTGGTCGTGATGGTTCCGCATGGTTGACGGATATATTGAAGAAGCGTCGTTTGAAGATGTATAACAACCAAGTCGATGTTGGTGTTCGCGTGGAGACGTCCGATGTCGTGATGCGTGAAATTAACGAGCACTTGTATGAAGGGAAATTCGTATTTAACACTTCTGTTGGTACGCGTGTACGTACATTTTGCAGCAATCCGTCTGGGCATGTTGTGGTTGAGAACCACAGTGGCATTATGTGTGCGAACGGTCACTCTTATAAAGATCCGAAGCTCGGATCGCCAAACACGAACTTTGCATTACTCGTCTCGCATAAATTTACGGAGCCGTTCGATAAGCCGAATGAATATGCTCGTGAAATTTGTAAACGTGCGAATGACTTGTCTGGCGGCGGTCTGATCGTGCAGAAATACGGCGATATTATCCGCGGCAGACGTTCTACGGAGAATCGTATTCGTGAAGGCTTCTTGGAGCCGACGATGAAGGAAGCTGTTCCCGGAGACTTGGGACTCGTTCTTCCTTATAACACGATGAAAAGCTTGATCGAAATGGTGGATGCGTTGGAGAAAGTAACACCAGGTATCGCATCTGAGCATACGTTGTTCTACGGTGTGGAAGCGAAGTTCTACTCCGCACGTCCGAAATTGGACACTAATTTCGAGTCCGAGATTGCAGGCTTGTACTGCGGCGGAGATGGCGCGGGGATTACGCGTGGCCTCGCACAAGCAGGCGCAGCAGGCGTGCATATCGCTCGCGGCATTATTGAGAAGCGAGGATAAAAATAAGAACGAAGCAATCATTGGGGTAAGAAGCTAGTAAGTGTACTAAAGCAAACTAATATAATGTAAGACATAGCAGTAGCCTAGCAGCCTCTAAATGATATGGGGCTACTAGGCTACTCTTGAGTTATATAACAGATCGAGTTGTTTTCCAAGGAGTTGTTATGATGACTGTATGAGTCATTGAAATGGTTATTAAAGAGAGCGATTAAACGTTGTTAAAAGAAGTTGGACGCTAATTTCGAGTTTCATATTGGCTGAGTAGAGGATATTTCAACGCTAACATCATTTTTACTGATAGCTGTCCCGCTAGCACTTTCTTTATAAGTGCCTAAATGAGTCATATAATCAATATCGTATTTGTTCCAAACTAAGGTACCACCAGAATTATAGCCTACAGAATAGGCGCTAATATAGGCAACGCTGTTAGCCGGAATTGTTTGAGTAATACCATAAGTTGCTCCGGAGTGATATGTCCATTGTTTACTGACGCTTGCTCCTGCTGTTACTTCAATTTTACCTAGAAACGAATTTCCTATCGTTGCTTCTCCTGCAATATTCGCGCTGACATTCCAATTAGAAGTTGCTGTAGTGGTTTGGGTGTAGGATGCTTGCAATGGGGTGGAGTATTTATTACTAATTTTGTATGTGCCAATACTCTTATATTTCCAGTCCTTGGACATTCGGCTTTGATCATAGTGGGAAAAAACATAATTGTAGCCATTGCCTACAGGCGGAGCTAAAGTGCTGTTTTCACTACCAGACAGATGTAAAGGTTCTACTTCGCGTGTAACACCATCAAGATCAGTTTCCCACGCTTTTATTTCAGGAATCGTAAACACCTGTTCATTTTCAGCTTGTTTTACTTTTTCTAGAACTTCATTAGGGAGTTCAATTGAAACGGTTGAAGTAGCATATGCTGTTGAGTGCAATGTTGTGAGCAGAGCAAAACTAGTAGCATAGATTGCGAGCTTACTTTTCAAAGACATATAAAAACCTCCTATAATATGTAATTCGAAATAAATAATATACTGTATACCATCAAATGTCAAACTACAACTAATAGTTTTTGATCATCTCTACTATAGGGTATATCGAATCGATAAATAGTTTTCCATCCGCTTTATCTTGAGAGGTAAGTTGAACACTGATAATCAGATTTTTGTAGCTTAGTATGATGAGGTTGGTTGCTTCTGCTAGAGATTGATTAGTTTCTGAAAAACCAAAGTTATCATTTCCATCTACAATATCATTGCCAATGTATGATTTTGTGTAGGCCAGTCTAACGACAAGTTGATTGTTTACCTTGCTTTTGTCTTTATGGTCTTCAAAAATAAGTAAATGGTGAGTGGGTAAGGGAACTTCGTCAGGATTCATAGATCCACTTAAGACTAATGTGTCTCTTGTACCGAAAGTTAATTTTTTATCTATAAATGTAATATTAGGGAGGTTACTACTTCCATTTTTGAAGTAAAATCCTTTTATTTTTAGTTTTTCCTCCAAATCAATTGCAAGCTTTTGAAACTCTGGATAAGTTAATATTTTTTCGTCATTATTGGGTATGCTCTTATGCGTGGAATTGTCACTTTGAGTCATTGAAGGGGTGTTCTTCTGAGGTGTCGGGGTGGGCTCCTGTTCTTTACAGCCTATCAAGAATACAATGATTAACATTACAAAAAGGATATGCTTCACTTTCAATTAACATTACCTCCCATATATTGTGAATTCATTGATTATATATTAGATCTGAAACGAGAACAAATAAAATTTGGATAACAGCCTCATGCAGCCATCGCAATGCGACGGTTGCATGAGGCTGTTGGCTCTGTAATGAAGGCTTGTTACACTTCCCACCAAAGAAGACTTGCTTGCGTAGACAACGTACCGGCAACTGTAAGAGAAGCGCTGACGGCAAGGGAAAGTGTCGTTGATGGAGGGACGATAATACTGCCGTTGAAGTCAGAGGCAATTGGCCCAGCGGTGACAGGTACCGTGAGCAGCAAAGTTCCGCCGCTGACAGCTCCAGTTGACCCCGTTACTGTCATGCTGCTTGTGTTCGTACTGCCTAAGTTTGCATTCTGAGGTGTTAGCGTAACAGGAGAAGTAATCGTGCCGTTTTGGTACACAGAGTAGGATGCATTTAAGCTGGATAACAAACTCAGTCCAACTCCGACACCACCTGCAATGCGAATAATGTAGCAAGTTCTCGTGCTGCTTGCATTATTCAGGCGGATGGAGGATTGCACGGTACCACCAAGCAGACCGAGCGAGGCTGATGTTGTTGTAAATGCGCTGAATACATTGCCAGCAACACTTGCACTATAGGGGGGACTCGTTATAATGGCTGGCGAATTAAGCGCATTGGTAATTTGATCGAAGACAGGTCGGTCAGAACGATTGAATGGTAAGAAATTCGGCATTATAGTTCCCACCATTGCAAGTTAATAGAACCATTTAATGCGCCCACACCTAATGAAACGGTGAGTACTTGGTTTGCAGGTACGATTAGACCGCCGTCAAAAACGAGGAGATAGGCCCCGGCAGTAACGAAGGTGGTTAAAAAGGTAGTTGGCGTTCCCCCCAAGGTTCCGCTAAGCTGTCTGGTGGTGACAACACTGGCCGTAGCTGTTCCGAGCCGAGTGTTGACGGGTACAGGAGTCGTTCCTCCAGCAATGGTCCCACCCGAATATACGTTAATTGTTGCAGCTGCAGTAGTGCCGCCTGAAATATCGATCAGATAAATATTTTTACCGCTGGCTGCGGGGTTTGTAATCTGAAGCAGTAGATTTTGGCTTCCCCCGACACTTACACTAGCTGTTGTTAGCCGGAAGCCAACCCCTGCTGATGCAGCCGCCTGTGCAGCGCTTGATCCTACGCCAGGGTTCGTATACGTATTGGTCATAGAAGTAAACAATGGCATCGATGAGGTGTTGAACACGGTTTGATTCGGCATATGTGCACCTCTCCATTTCTATCTTTTCTTACTAGTAGAATATGCATGAAGTTGAATCATGGATTGTGTGCTGAAGGAAACATAAACGTTTCTATAGTAGGGACTCAATCACACAATAGAATGCATTTCGTTGAGATAAATAGGTTATTGTTTAACTTGTGATTATTATCACATAATAGCTCACATGCGGTGAATACAATGGAAGTATATCGATCATTCGCAAGTGGCAAGGGAGGAAGGACAAGATGGCAGGATATTTGAAGCCGCATGAAATTGCGGAAGCAACCGTGGAGACTGGAGCTGCCAAAGCAAGGACCCCATTACCCGTGATGCTGGTACTTGGATTTCTCGCAGGGGCCTTTATTTCACTTGGCTATTTATTATATATACGTATTACGGCAGCAGTACCGGGTGAATGGGGAAGCATTGGCGGTCTTATTGGCGCATCTTTATTCCCAGTAGGACTTATTCTTGTGCTGCTGGGTGGGGGAGAATTGCTCACTGGGAATATGATGGCAGTACCATTAGCTCGTATGAAACGACGCATTACAACTTGGGAAGCGACCAGAAATTTAATTATCATTACGATTGCTAACTTTGCTGGAGCCATATTCGTCGCTTACGCATTCGGGCATATTGTCGGGCTAACCGCTAGTGGCGTATATTTGGAGAAAACGATAGCAGTAGCTGGCCATAAGCTGCATGAATCGTTTCTACAAGCATTTATATCGGGGATTGGCTGCAACTGGTTGGTTGCTATTGCAGTATGGGTAAGTTACGGTTCCAAAAGCTTTAGCGGTAAAATTCTAGGTATCTGGTTCCCTACGATGGCATTCGTCGCAATAGGGTTTCAACACGTAGTAGCGAATATGTTCGTGATTCCAGCTGCTATATTTGAAGGCTACTATACATGGGGAGATTATTTCACGAACTTCATTCCCGTTTGGCTCGGCAATCTTGTCGGAGGGATGCTGTTCGTTGCAGGAGCGTACTATGCGGCATACTTGAAACCTCGGTCAAAAGTATCACCCGTTGCTGTAAATGATAATACGATCGTCTTAGATAAGGTTAAGGCAAAAGCAAATTGAATACGGTAAATCGCATGAAAATAAGGCTGATTCCATCTTGAAATATAGGAGGAATGGGCCTTTTACTATTGAATAAATGAATGTATGTGCCTATCCTAATAATGAATACAGTATTCGTAGCTCAATAGAACTATGTTGATATTGTTTTTACTCTAGTAAACAGGAGATGCTATGGAACATAAACTGGTACGAATCGATACCATTATGAAGGATTTGATCGACGAATCATTTACACAGTCGATGATGCGGCAGTATGCGCATGAATTTTTACAAGATAAGCGATCAGAGGCCCCCTCACGGTTTGGGCTGTTGGCCGAGTATCATTACAACATGTTCGGAGGAGCAGATGAAGGCATCTACTCCGCGTGTGCAGCAGTTGAGTTGTTCCTGCTTGCATCCGATGTGATCGATGACCTGCAAGACCAAGATAATGGAGCCAAGCGCTGGATGCAGTTACCGATGCCATTGTCACTGAATGTGGCCTTAGGGCTGCTGCAATTAGTTCCACTGGCAATGAAGCAATGCCGTTCCACTATGAATGGGCATTACGTATGCGCAGCGTTGGAAATGATGAATCAGCAAATGGTAGTCGCGTTAAATGGGCAAATGGCCGACCTTGAAAATGATATCGCTGACATTCCTGCCTATATAGAAATGGTAGAGCAAAAGTCAGCGTCTATGTTCATCATGGCATGCATGACGGGGGTAATGTTGGCGACAGGGGAGTGGAATGGAACGGTGGCAGCTTATGCGAAGGAATTGGGCCTTTCTTCGCAATTAAAAAATGATATGAAGGACTTGTATCAACTTGCGATTAAAAATGATTTTCATAAACGAAAGCGCACAGCGCCGCTCTTGTATTTGGCAGAAGCCGCGAATGAGGCCGAGTATAAATGGATTAAGGATTATGTGGACGGACATTCCGATCATATCTCGGAAGAGCAAATATGTCAGCTTCATGAAGCGTGCGAAAAGACAGGAACCTTTATTGCTTCAGCCGTGCGCATGAGGGTCCACTACTATCAATTTCAAGATTTATTTAAGCAGCACCCAGTAACCGCCCCTTATTTTGAAGAATTCAAGGCAATCTTTTTAGGCGTAGAGCCAACAGAAGCAGCACCGCAATAAAAATTGTGGAAATTACGAGTCAACAATTCGTTTACATATGATGGACAGTAGAACATAAATGAATATATGCTGTTATGCTAAGAGGATGTCCGACAGGTTATCCTTTCCCTTTGTACACCACTTCCATGAATATAAGCATGCAGGAAAACTATTTGTTTATAAAGGTGTTGTCTGTCCATGTTTAACAGAGTTCAAAATAATTTGAAGCTATATGTAGTAATAATAGGTTTACTGTGCATCGTCGTGTATTTAACGTTTGCTTCGTATTTTGCACCGCCTAGAACGATAACAATTGATAGAACCGATGGACAGCAATATGTTGTTCATCTTGTCTTACCAGGTGCAGGCGTCTATGATACTCCGATTAAGAAGGGTGATCGGATCCTTAAGGTGGATGGTATCCCCGTCCATGAGTATTATTCGGAAAATGACCGTATTGATGGTTACTATATCGTTCCAGGAGCAGTACAGGAACTAACGATACTGAAACCAGGGAATCAGGTTCAGACAGCCTTGCTAAAGGATGATTGGCGTGAGGGCTTGCCTCAGGATTTGTTTATTGTCCTTTTTATTTTGTCTCCTATTTTTTTGATTTTGTTTTCCTATATGGCCTATTACTTATGGAAACATAAACGAGATCAGCCGGACGCTCGAATACTTATAGTTTGCTTTCTTACAATAGGTATATCCTTTTACGGAAATGTTGCATCTTACAGTAAGGATGTAGTAGGTGGAGCAATTATCATGATTGCTCTTCCTGCCATCCCCTACATATTCATGCATTTTATGAACGTGTTTTTGGAGAAGTTTAACCTGTCCTTTATCTCAAAGAAGGTGCTTACCTCCTTATTTGTTATTGATGTAATCGTTAGTGTTTTGGCTTGGTCCAATCGCTATGTATTTAAATTTATTGATATAAAAGGAATGAATCCTTTAGTCTTAAAATTAACAATTGCGATTGGTTACGGTATTTGTTTATTTCGCTTAATTTATCTTTTCTTACGCCATCGACACGATAGCACCCCGCCGCTATTTAAAATTTTTCTCGTCGTACATATCGTAGCATTTACACCATTCATTTTGCTTAATGTGATTATGCCGTACTTTTTTAATGGAGAAGATACGAACGTCCCCTTTAGTACCTTATTCTTGTTCAGCCTGCCTATTAGTTATATGTATTTAGTTTCGTCCAAGCAAATATTTGATATTGATTTTATTGTAACCCGATTAAGAAGGTTTCTCGTTGTTGCCCTCCTTCCAGCGGTAATTATTGTTTCAGTAATAGCGGCCGTTGTTGACTTTGGATTTGTACTTGATACGGGGAAATTAGTAAAGTTATTCATTGTTATGCTTCTGTCAATCACGCTTCTTTTGTATGGGAACGAGATACTAATGAACCAGTTTCGCTCCCGGCTTTTTAGTAATGTATTTAACGGGCAAGATAGTTTGGAGCGATTTTCAAGCCAGCTGTCAGGGGTAATGAAGCATACGGAACTAGAGCAGATTCTCGGACAAGAACTAACTGAAATGCTTCCGCTGTGCAGCTATCAGTTCTTTGATATAGATCTGGCTACCAAGCAGGTGAGTCCGCTGCCAAACTCGGTTATGGCGCGCCATGCTTCCAAGACTATTATTAAGGAAGTAAGAGAGTTGCGCATAGCCGAGCTTGTGAACTTGTCAGATGGCATTCTTCTTGTGCTAGGCTGTTTCAAGCATACGTATCGAGTAGTGTGGCTGAGTAATAAATCCAATCATACAAAGTTCAATCCTGATGAATGGAAGTGGCTGCAAACCATTACGCGCTATGCCAGTCTTGTATATGAGAATCTATACTCTGTGGAGCGTATGGTGGAGGATCTGCAAGACCAGTTGAACAATCGTAAACTTACTTCTCCGTGGATGTCGCGCTTATTATTTTGTCTATCTGAAAATGAGCGGCAGAAACTTGCCTCCGATTTACACGATGCAGCACTGCAGGATCAAATTATCTGGTACCGTAAGCTGGAAACATCGATGATCGATTATCCGATGAGCCGTGAACTGCAGCGCGAGCTGCTAGAGATCAGGGAAGGGTTGCTGGATGTTATCCATCAAATACGTGAGACATGTCAAGAACTGAGGCCGCAATTGTTGAAAGAAATGGGCTTGGTTGAATCGCTTAGGCATCTTATTGAGCATGAACTGCTTCGAGTAAACTTTTCGATAGAGCTGTTAGCCTTTCCTGTAAATGCTACGCTAAGCAACGAGTTGATGACAGGTGTATATCGCATCGTTCAGGAGCTTCTTCGGAACACAGACAAGCATGCCCAAGCGGACTGCGCCATTATTGAGCTGCGGCAGAGTGAAGACTATATTTTATTCCGCTACACAGACAATGGAATCGGGATGGATGAAATTTCTTGGAAGCACAATCGAATGCACATGGGCTTATCCAGCATTCATGAACGCGTACGCAGCCTAGAAGGGGAAATAAAGATCGTAACAAGTATAGGTGGCGGTTTCGATGTTCATATCCGATTGCCAGTCAAGCTATCGGAACAAGGACAATATTCATCCTATATTTATATGGTGGAATGAGTGACGGATGAATGTTAGGGCCAGCAAGATACAGCCAGCAATGAGTTGGTTAGAACTTGCTGGCTTTTTGCGTTGAAGGAGAATAGGGTGTGTTATCGTCCATGCAACGCATAGCTATTTATAAGGCAGGGTAATAAGTATCGTACTGGATATTATGTGAATTAGTTCACATAAACAAAACTAGTGGTGTGCTACGATGAGGTTGATTTTACGTGAAATTAATCACGTATTGAAGCTGAGGCAGTCTATGCTAGTTATTTGATAACGTTCAGCCTATAGCTTCTAAAACAGAGAGAATATCATCATAAGGGAGTGCTGCATCATGAAAAAGTGGATACCAACCGTACTTGCGGCTGCAATGGCTTTATCATTATTGTCGGGCTGTGGGGCGAAGAAGGAGTCGGCGGACGTCGTTGTCGTCGGAGCGGGCGGCGCAGGACTTGCAGCAGCGGTGCGTGCGCAAGAAGAAGGCGCCAACGTGATTGTATTGGAAAAAATGCCGATCGTAGGTGGAAATACGGCGCGTGCAACAGGCGGTTTGAATGCTGCTGGGACGAAGCAGCAAATAGATAAGGGATATAAAGATAGTTTGGAGTTGTTCTATGAGGATACGATGAAAGGCGGCTATGACAAAAACAATCCAGAACTAGTGAAATTGCTCACGGAGCAAGCGAAAGATTCTGTAGAGTGGTTGGAGAAGTATGGCGCGGATATGTCCGATGTTGGTCGGATGGCTGGCGCCAGTGTCAATCGTACTCACCGTCCGGCGGGTGGAGCGGCGGTAGGCTCTCATATTGCTATGGTGTTGGAAAAGACCGCAAAGGAAAAGCAGATCGATGTGCGTACACGCCATCAAATGACGGATATCGTTATCGATAACGAAGGCGTGGTTACTGGTATAAAGGCGAAAGACAAAGAGGGCAAGGAATATACCATAGAGACGAGAGCAGTAGTGTTAGCAACGGGTGGATTTTCTGCGAATCAAGAGATGGTCGTATCGTATAAGCCAGAGTTGAAGGGCTTCGCTACAACGAATCATCCAGGCGCGACAGGAGATGCCATAACGATTGCGGAGAAGCATGGCGCGGCTCTTGTTGATATGGCTGAAATACAAACCCATCCGACAGTCGTACCGGATAAAGGTGTCATGGTAACCGAAGCAGTCCGAGGTAATGGCGCTATACTGGTCAATAAAAGCGGTGAGCGTTTCGTCAATGAGCTGTTAACGCGCGATGTCGTATCTACAGCAATCCTAGGGCAACAAGATGGACGTGCGTATTTGTTGTTCGATAAAGGACTTCGGGACAGCTTGAAAGCGACAGAAGAGTATTTCAAAATGCAGCTAGTAACTGAAGCAGAAAGTGTGGAAGAGCTGGCTGCAAAGCTGGGAGTCGAGTCCGCTGTATTAGCTGGTACAGTGAGCACCTACAACAAAGCTGTGAAAGCAGGCAAAGATGCGAAATTCCAGCGTCCTGATATGCCGCGTGAACTAAAAGATGGTCCATTTTATGCGATTGAGGTTACACCTGCTGTCCACCATACGATGGGTGGTCTGGAGATAAATACGAATGCAGAAGTATTGAACAAAGACGGACAAGCCATAAAAGGTTTGTATGCAGCGGGTGAAGTAACAGGCGGCGTTCATGGTGGGAACCGTCTTGGCGGCAATGCCTTGGCAGACATTATTACGTTCGGCAAAATTGCTGGCTTGAATGCGTTTAACTTTGCGAAGGTGGAGCAGTAGTAAGGTGCTACGAGTACTGGCATAAAGTAGCGGGATGGAATTGATTCGGAAATTTTGATGAGCTATCGTAATTCTACTTTAAATATATAGACATCAAGGGGAGATTGTGATGAAGAGAAAGGCATGGATCATACTAGGGATTGCAGCTATGTTCGCATTGTCGGGCTGTGGAAACGGTGGCCTTTATAAAGATGGGGTCTATGAAGGCAAGTCGCGAGGAGCGACCAGTGATATCGTTGTGGCCGTAACGGTTAAGTCCAGCAAGATTGAATCCGTTGAAGTGAAGCAGCATGAAGAGACAGCGCAGATGATTCAAGCGGTAACGGACAACACAGTTCCTGAGATCATTGAGAAGCAAGGAGCAGATGAGGTCGAAGCGTTGACAGGTGCAACGAAGTCATCGGAAGGTGTAATTGCGGCTGTGAAGCAAGCGTTAGAGCAAGCGAAGAAATAAGAAACGTACGAACATACGATGGAACAATCGAAAAGCATGGAAAAAAGACGGCTTTCTATTCGATGTACGAGTAGAAAGCCGTCTTTCATTATAAATGTCTGGATAGCAAAGGTTATATATGGAGTAGCAATCGGACCAATAACAATCATTTCGTGCGAAGTGGTTTCAGGTTCGCTTCAATTTCTTCACGCTGCGACTCTAAGAATGGCGGTAAGGCCAGTGACTCACCTAGATGCTCCATAGCTTCGTCTGTATCGAAGCCAGGTCCGTCAGTTGCTAGCTCGTACAAAATGCCGTTCGGTTCGCGGAAATAGAGCGAGCGGAAATAGTAACGGTCTACGAAGCCTGAGTTTGGCAGGTTGTGCTGCTCAATATGATTGACCCATTGATGCATTTCCTCTTCATTGTCTACACGGAAGGCGACATGGTGCACAGCACCTCGACCTGGACGAGCCATAGGCAGATCATTGCGCTCTTCGATATGAACCTCAGCACCAGTTCCGCCTTCGCCTGTCTCTAGTACGATAATATCCGGTTGGCCGTCGAACCAAGATGGATAGGTCGATTTGTGACGGAAGCCCATAACAGACGTTAATATGTTAATCGTCGATTGAGCTTTGCGAACGGTCAATTTGATTGGACCTAGCCCAATGATGCCATATTGCGATGGTATGTCACTGTGTGTCCAAGGTAATCCTCCAGCGACGCCATGGTTATGTTCATCTGAGACAAGAATCAGCCTGGTGCCTTCAAAGTCCGTAAAAGATAAAGAATTGCGTCCCGTGCGGTCTGTAATTTCGCCATGGGATACTTTGAGAGCTTCGAAACGCTTCTTCCAGAACGATAGTGCTTCGTCTGAAGCTACGCGCAATGAAGTGGCGGAAACACTGTTAATGCCGTATTGTTGGGCAGTTGCCATCGGAATCTCAAAAAACGTAATCTCTGTTCCTGGATTGCCTTCAGCATCCGCGTAAAACAAATGATACATCGATGTATCGTCTTGGTTGACCGTCTTCTTCACAAGACGCATGCCAAGTATATCGGTATAGAACGCCAAGTTCTTCTCGGCATTTGCTGTTAATAACGAAATGTGGTGAATCCCTTTCAATTCCATGATGGGGAACCTCCTCTAGGGTGATAACTTATAACTTGTATCTTAATCCATAATATCTTGAATTAAAGATAATATATGGTGATAAATAAGTCAAGCGGCCACGGTGGGGAACTACTACTTGATTCTTACTTCATTCAGCTTGCAGTTTGGATGACAAGATTGAAAGGTTCCATCAGCTAAATCGAAGGCATCTCATTCGCTCATTCGCTATACTTGCCATATAAACAAACAAGGAGCGAACGCGAACATGAATAACCAAACTAATATTGATTTTTCACAAGTGATTCTAACACTAGCCTTAGTCGTAATCGTCGTACTTATTCCATTTACGGTAAAAGTATCAGCTGAGCCAGTTCCGTCTGCACCGATGCAAGTTGAGAATACGCAATATGAGGTAGTACTAAACCCGTGAGTTTGTTATCAATTGACTGTTATTGAGCGGATTATATATTCGCGAATGCTATTTCCCCGCATCATTCAATCCCAATTGGTCTTTCTAGACTATAGAAAAGTCATTGGCGACAGATACTATTATATTCTTCATATAAATGGTGTACTTCTAAGCTAGATAAATGCCTAATAAACTTTCCATAGTTAAAAAAGACGCAAGCTGTCTCCCATGGTTATGGAGATGCCTGCGTCATTTTCTTAATGTGCGGTATAGTCTTTTATAAGAAAATTTTCGTTAAGCCAAAGCCTACGGCAACAGAAACAATTGTCGCCACTAAGCCTGGAACCATAAAGCTGTGGTTCAGCAAATAGCGGCCAATTCGCGTTGTACCTGTGCGGTCGAAGTTGATCGCCGCGATAACCGTCGGATAGTTCGGCAAGAAGAAGTATCCGTTTACCGATGGGAACATCGCGATCAAGGCCGGTGCTGGCATACCTAGAGCGATACCAAGCGGCATTAATCCACGTACCGTTGCTGCCTGCGAGCTGAGCAGGATGGACATAAAGAACAACGCGACGGCGAACATCCATGGTGCAGCAGTGACCGTATCTTTAATGGCTGCATCGATAATCTCCATATTGCCGCGGAAGAACGTATCCCCAAGCCACGCAATACCGAAGATGCTGATGACAGCCTGCATACCTGCGCTGAAAATATTACTTTTCACCACGCGTTCTGCTGGAGCGCGCGATACGAGCAAAATAATACCGCCGACAGACAACATGACGATTTCGACGACTTGCGGCATACCGAGTGTCTGCATGACGCCTTCTGCATCCATATAGGATGGACGAAGGTCAGGGAAAGAGCCGAATAACACGACGGCAATAACACCGATTAGGAAAATAAATACCGATGCAACCGCTCCACGTGGCAGTTTGCCATCGTCGCTAGCAGCAGAGCCAGAGCGATCTGCTTCACCGATTGGCGGTACAGTTCCTGCTTCTACACGGCGCTGGAATTCTTCATCTTCCGCAAGTGCCTTGCCGTAGCGGTTCATCACTAGCGCTGCCGCGATACAGCCGACAATCGTAGCCGGAATGCTTATGAGCAAAATGTTCGGCAGTGTGTAGCCCTGCGGCGCAAGCAAGGCCAATAGTGCGACGGTAGCAGCCGAGATCGGGCTTGCCGTGATCGCTTGCTGCGATGCGATGACTGCGACAGACATCGGGCGTTCAGGACGTACACCGGATTGGCGTGCCACTTCTGCGATAACGGGCATAACCGAGTAAGCGACATGTCCTGTTCCTGCACATAGTGTGAACAAATACGTGACCACAGGTGCCATAAATGTAATATGATGCGGATTACGGCGCAGGGCGCGTTCTGCTATTTTGACGAGCACATCCATACCGCCTGCCGCTTGCATCGTCGCTGTCGCTGTAACGACAGCAGCGATCATTAGTATGACATCAATCGGCGGATCGGATGGGACAAGCCCGAAGCCGAATGTAAGGATGGCGAGTCCAAGTCCGCCCATAACACCGAGACCAATGCCTCCAAGTCTTGAGCCGGCATAGATGGCAAGCAAGACAATAATTAATTGCAATAAAAACATATAACGTAGCTCCTTCCTTTCTGTTGAACAAAGCTGATACTAGCAATGGATAGAGCGTGCTACATGCATTCGTACAGTGGCCTTTCTCTTACCTAATAGCTATGTACAAAGAAAGACCCACCAACGGAAAGACGTAACAGGTCCGTGTGACCGGTCAGCCTTTTCTATGGCGGGTCTAGTCTGTGTCGAACTTCTAGCTGCATGTCCATTCTTACTTAGTCAGTCAGCGCGCTTGTATTCATCATTCGTCAGGCTGAAAAAGCTTGGAATACCTGACGTGGTATACACTTGTTTGTCTTCTGTTATGAAAATAGCTTCTGCATTCGGTTTCGCTTCAATAAAGGCAATCCCTTCTTGAACACCTAGTGCGAAGGCAGAGGTAGATAGCGCATCGGCATCAGTTGAGCGATCCGTTACGATAGTAACACTATTTAGATTGCTCTTCGCAGGGTAGCCTGTCTTCGGATCAAGAATATGATGATAGTATTGCCCATTATGCTCCAAATAACGTTCATACACGCCAGAAGTGACAATGGTGCGATCTTTTATCTTCATCGTGCCGATCTGGTTGCCGCGCATCTCATTCGGATCTTGTACGCCAATCGTCCAATCGAGTCCGCCAGGCTTCGCGCCAACTGCAAAAATATTGCCGCCTAGATCAATAATAGCGCTCTTTACGCCTTGTTCACGAACATAATCGGCAATAGCGTCAGCTGCATATCCTTTGCCGATACCGCCCAAGTCGATCTCCATACCTGGCTTCGCCAGTGCTACGGTCTTCTTGGCTGCATCCAGTGTTACGTGGTCGTACCCGACCAGCTTAAGCGCCTTATCAATTTCATCTTGAGCGGGCACGCGTGCTTGCTCCGTACCAATACCCCATAAACTAACGAGCGGTCCTATTGTCGGATCGAAGCGCCCATTTGTTTTCTTCGCATAGTCCAACGCCTTCTCTATAACCATGAAAGTTTCATCTGAGACTTGATAGGCACCTTTGCCAGAGTGGGCGTTCAGCTTGTACAGCTCACTTGTTTCTAGGGTGCGGCTCATCTTTTGCTCGATGTCTTTCATAATGTTCAAAATATGTTCAAAATGTTGCTCGTAAGCAGGATCATCGTACAATTTCACCGTAACCATGGTATCAAATATAAAATAGGACTTGGATTGAATCGTTGGTTGCTGCACCTGTTTAGAATCGGATGATGGTGAATCACATCCTGTTGCAAGCATAGCGATTGTTAGCGCTACTGCAACAATATAGGCCCAGCGTGGAAGTTTCAGCAAGCGTATTCCTCTCATAGTTGTCCCTCCATAATCTATCCATAGGTGTAGGCTTATACGATCTGCCTGTCTTTTAGCAAATCATTATATCAGAATGAAGAGGCAATGCCTAGGAAGTTTGTCACAAAAAATAAGCCAAAATCCCGCTGTATAAGGGTTTTTCTGGCATCCATCCAAGGCGTCAACATTGAATGATAAATGAGGTGGCAGTATAATTATATTGAAATTTCAAATCATTAAAATTTTAAAGATTGTTAGTTAACAGTTCAAGGAGATGCTCGGTATGAAGCGTGGGGATATAGTAATAATCTGCCTCGTCATTGTCGCTGCTCTTGCTTTCTTTATTCCTAAGTGGTTGATTCAGAATTCAAGTGAAAATAATCACAATATGACGATGACAGCAGAGATTACAGTTGATGGCAAGTTGTTCAAGCAAGTGACGTTAACTGAAGAAGAGCAAATCATTACCGTGCCGACCGATCATGGTACGAATGTATTAAAAGTTCATAATCATGGTATCGAAATGATCGAGGCGGATTGTCCTGATCAGGTGTGCCTGTCCTTTGGATTTGTGAGCCGCAAGGGAGATACGATTGTCTGCCTGCCTCATCGCGTGCTCGTAGAGTTAAAAACGGATCAAGCAGAGGAGAGTGAAATCGATGCCGTCGTCAGCTAATTACTCCTCTTCTTCGCTTAAGTTGAAGAAGACCGTTATTATTGCGATATTTGCGGCGGTAGCTGCTGTACTGGGATTGGTAGAAGCGATGATTCCAACACAAATGTTTATGATGATTCCTGGCGCCAAATTAGGCTTGGCGAACATTATGGTGCTGACATGCTTATGCTTCCTGCCTTGGAGGGACTCGCTAGCTTTGGTCGTATTGAAAGCATTAATTATGACCCTGATTTATGGTGCATTCTCTGCGTTCCTATTTAGTTTTCTAGGGGCACTATTCAGTTTCATTGTCATGTACGGCCTTATCCGAATCGGGCGTGGACGTCTCAGTCTAATCGGGGTTAGTGTAATGGGCGGTGTAGCGCATAATGTAGGGCAGTTAACAGCGGCCTATATCGTCTTCCAAACGACGAAAATTTACTACTACTTGCCAGCCTTAATGCTGCTTGGAATTGTGACCGGTATCTTTGTGGGGATTGCGGTAAAATATGTGGTTGCATCGCTTTATAAGCTATCGTTGTTTGAACCATTTGCACCAGAAATGCAGTAAAGGTGGTGGCAGCTATCATACGATTCAATCAGGTAAGTTTCCAGTATCCAAGGCGTGAGCCGATGTTCATAGGCTTGTCGCTTCATATCGAGCAAGGACAGTGGGTGACCATTGTGGGCCCTAATGGTTCTGGCAAATCAACTTTGACGAAGCTGATGAATGGCTTACTTGCACCCCAGTCAGGCATGATTCAGATTGGCAGTGTAACGTTGAATGGCAATACGCTCAGCGATATACGTCGACGAGTTGGTTACTTGTTTCAAAATCCAGACAATCAATTTATAGCAGCAACCGTACAAGATGATATGGCATTTGGGATGGAGAATCGCTGCTTGTCGCGAGAAGAGATGCAGCGGAGAATCAATCAGGTGTCAGTGGAGTTAGGTATGGAGGATTGGCTGCATCGTCATCCATCTTCCTTGTCTGGAGGGCAGAAACAGCGCGTAGCGATTGCAGGGCTGCTCGTGCTTGATCCAGAGGTCATGATTTGGGATGAGGCGACGTCCATGTTGGATGAGCAGGCGAGACGAGAGTTTATGACTCGCATGCGGCAATTGCGTGCGGAACGAGAATTGACGGTTGTATCGGTAACACATGATGCAGAAGAAATTATGGCGTCGGATCGTGTCCTTGTTATAAAGGATGGCGAGCTGGCAGCCGACTTGTCACCAATGGAGCTGTTTGCACGGGAAGAGCTAATGGAGGAATGTCGCCTTCGTCCACCCTTTGCCATGGAGCTATCGCTAGAATTGAGGCGCCGTGGTGTCGAGATGAATATATGCCGAGATGAAGAAGAGTTGGTGAATGCGTTATGGCTATCGTGTCCAGTGAAAAACTAGGTTATCAATATGTAGTTAACGGTGGCAGTGATCAGTCGTTTGCGCTCAAGGATATTAGCTTTGAATGGGAACAAGGGAAGTTCTATGCCATTCTTGGAGCGGCAGGCTCCGGCAAGTCGACACTGCTTCAACATTTGAATGGTATCTTTCAGCCGACTGCGGGTCAGCTTCGTGTGCTGGATGTGATTTTCGAGGCTGGAGTGAAGCGGAATGGGTTGAAGCAGCTGCGCAAACGGGTCGGGCTCGTCTTTCAATTTCCTGAGCAGCAGCTGTTTGCAGATACGGTGGAACAGGACCTTATGTTTGGTCCTTTAAAGTTTGGCATGTCTGAGCAGAAGGCACGTCAAGCGGCCCGCGAGGCGCTGCGGACGGTAGGGCTGCCCGAAGCTGTGCTCACGATGAATCCATTCCAGCTCAGCGGTGGACAGATGCGTAAGGCGGCCATTGCAGCTGTACTGGCATCTAATCCAGATTTACTCGTACTGGATGAGCCCACGGCTACGCTCGACCCGCTCAGCAGACAGGAGCTTATCCAGCTCTTACACCGGCTTACAGTCGAGCAAGGCAAGACGGTTGCGGTCGTTACGCATCGGCTCGATGAGATGCTGCCTTTCGCGAGTGACTACATGCTAATGAAGGCTGGCCGACTCGTGTTTCAAGGCAGTCGTGCTGAGCTGCTGGCACAGCCTTTGCAGCTGCAAGACGCAGGGCTCGTCCTGCCTGCCACATTGAGGCTTGGGCAGCTGGTGGGTGAGCGATGCAGAGGGCAGAGCCGTGTATTAGAAACACAGGGGCAAGAATTGCCCATTACGGTGAAGGAATGGGCAGATCGACTGATCCAAATGCATCAGCAAAATCAAGATGGAGGACGAGCTTCGGTTGTTCATGAAGATAGCAGTGCGAAGCTGCATCAACAGCAGCAGTCCGCGCAATCAGCAGAGCGAGGGGCCAATGTTTATTACGCGATAACGGGGGAAAGTGAAAGTGCGAAGCGTTCCCTTTGCTTGTTAAGTGAGGAGGACGAGTGATGATGCAGCCATCTAAGTTGGTCATGGGACGTTATGTGGAAGCTTCATCATGGGTGCATCGCTTAGATCCACGGGCGAAGCTAGTAGCAATGATGCTGTTTCTTGCAGCCGTCATTAGCGCTCACTCATTCGTGGAACTAAGCACGATAACTGCCATCGCGCTTCTCGTTTTAGCAAGCTCAGGCATCCCGTTATCTCGCTATGGTCGTGCTTCCAAGCCGCTATGGCCGCTCATGTTCTTTATGTTTTTGTTTTATGTACTGTTTGAGCAAGGTGGAAGTACACTGCTCGAAATAGGCAGCTTCCTCGTTAGCAGCGAGGGCGTATTACTTGGGCTAGCATCCGTATGGCGTATGCTGCTGCTCGTGTGCTTTACTTCGATACTGACCTTTACAACGACACCAATCGAATTGAATCTTGGGCTTGAGGCGGTATTGAAGCCGCTGAAGTTAATTGGTGTCTCTCCACAGCAGTGGACAATGATGATTACGATTGCGCTGCGATTTATCCCGACGATATTTGAGGAAGCTGACCGTATTTTAAAGGCTCAGGCATCTCGGGGAGCAGATATCAACGATTTGAAGTTGGCGGCAAAGGGGAAAATGCTGCTCACCTTACTCGTTCCCATTATCGTAGGGGCTTTCCGCAGAGCGGAAGACTTAGTGCAGGCGATGGAGTCGAGAGGGTATGTGCTGGATAGAGCACGAACTTCCCTTCGTGCGTTGGCATGGCGGGGAATCGATTCGCTGTTTCTCATTGGTTTTGGAATGATGCTTGTCTTCACTCTCGTGATGTAGACCAAGTTATCATTTTAGTTCTATAACAAGGCCATACGTTAGATTAGGTATTCCGCGGAACAATTGCTTACTTGTAAGGCGCTTGCAGCACGAATAGCAATTAAAATGTGAAAATAATCACAAAAATTAGGGTGGGGAGGAATAGTTATGGCTAGATATTTCAACGGTAAAGAGATAGAGTTGTTGGCTCCTGCAGGAACGTTTCCTATTTTCCAAGAGGTAATTGATATGAACTGTGATGCGGTTTACTTCGGCGGGCCGTCACTCAATATGCGGATGATGCGCAAAGGATACAATTTGTCCTATGACGAAGTACGTGAAGCTATTCAAATGGCTCATGACCGAGGCAAGCGCGCATATGTTACCGTGAACAATTTATTGAACGAAGAAGATTTGGATGAGGCGAAGCGGTACTTCGAGTTTCTTAACGAAGTCGGACCTGATGCGATCATTGCGCAGGATATGGCCGTGTTCCCGCTTATTCACGAGCAGAACTATACGAATATTCCTGTTCATTCTTCCGTCATGATGAACATTCACAATCTTGAAATGATTGAGGCGATGAAGAAGTTTGGGGTAACTCGGGTTGTTGCCTCCCGTGAAATGGACCTGCACACAGCCGAGCTGCTGCAAGCAAAAAGCGGCATGGAGTTCGAATATTTTGTTCATGGCGACATGTGCACGGTTCACGGTGCGAATTGTACGATTAGTTCGATGATGTTTGGTAACAGTGCTCAACGTGGGCGCTGCATGAAGCCCTGCCGCTGGGATTATCGTGTGAAGAGGGATGGGCATATTTATCCGACGGAGTACCCTCTAGCTGCGAAGGATATGTACATGTATGAACACATTCCAGAACTGATTAAGTCAGGCATTATGTCTTTTAAAATTGAGGGCAGAATGCGCAATATCGAGTTCTTGAACTTGTTGGTCAATCAGTATGGTGATGCTATCGATCGCTATATCGCAGACCCGATTGGCTTTAACCGCGAAGAAGATGCGGACAAGCTGTACGATAACCGAAAGCGGGATTTCTCAACGGCATATGCATTTGGCAAGCCAGGTCTCAACTATATTAATAGACGTTATGAAGGGACAGGCAAGTTCTACAGCACAGGGAAAGTGTTCAGTACGCCTACGACAGAACGTGAGTTGAAGGAAGAACGTGTTACTCAAATTCGCGAGCGTCTTGCTGACACTAAAAAAGATACCGATCACACAGGACGTCCACAAATTGCTGTGCATGTGAACACTGTGAAGCAGGCATATGCTGCGCTCGAAGAAGGAGCGGATATCATCTATTTAACAGGTGATGTGTATATGCCGGACCGTCCTTATAGTCTTGAAGATATTGAGCAGCTGACCGCATCGAAAGGTTCGTCGCAAATTATTCTTGGCACGCCTCGTATGATGACAGAGCTTCATATAGAGCAGTATACGCACTTCTTGCAGCAAGGAAAGCAGCGGGGCATGTATGGGCTGGATGGCTTGCTCGTATCCAATTTCGGAGCGCTGCATAAGTTTGGCTCACTTGAGCTTGGGCTGCCTATGATTGGCGATGCTAACTTGAATGTATACAACTATATGTCTGCTGCTGTGTACGAGAAGCACTTCGGAGTAAAGCGGGTCCATGCTTCCGTAGAGCTGCCGTTGAATGATTTGGCGAACTTTATTGAGCATACAAAAGTGCCTGTGGAGATGACGGTGCATGGCTCGCCGATCGTCATGTATCTGGAGCTTGATCTCTATGAAAATACGGAAGTGATGGAGTCGATCGGCCAAGAGGATAACGCCTATGTGGACAATCAATATCTTGTCCTTATGACAGACAAAGGCGAGAGCCCAGTCTATCGGGATTGGAGCGGACGCAACCATCTCGCATTGTCCAAAGAATTGTGTTACTTGCCGATGATGAAGGAACTATATGAAGCAGGCGTCCATTATTTCCGAATCGAAGGCAAGACGTATACAGATGAGCAGCTGCGGACGATTGTACGCATTTACCGTCAAGCAGCGGATAACTTGGACCAATGCGGCAGCTTGTTCGCCCAGATGAAGCCCGTTTATGCAGGCTATACGCTTGGCAGCTTGCAGTTCGGGGCGGCACGCCATATTGAGCTAATAAGCACAAATGTTTAGGCATTAGGTTATAGAGACGATAACTGATAGTTGAATAGGTAGTAACGCGAAGATATTACGGATTCAGAATGTGACGAGGTGAATACGCATGACAAGCGTAACAATAAAGCAGCCAACCTATATCGGTCCAGAAAATGTGTTAGAGAAGCGCAAACAATATTTCTTCCCTTGTACCCATCATTTTTACCAAGATCCGCCGCAAATCGTGCAGGGGAGCATGCATCAGCTTATTGACCATACAGGCAAGGCATATACAGACTTCTTCGCAGGTGTATCTGTCGTTGCTTGCGGACATTGCAACGAGCATATTACGGCTAAGACCATTGAACAGCTAACAACGCTACAGCATACGACAACGATTTACCTGACAGAGCCGATGGTTCAATTAGCAGAGCGGCTGGCATATGAATGCTTGCCAGGTGAGCTGAAACGAACGTTCTTCTGCAACAGCGGCTCCGAGGCGAATGAAGGGGCATTGCTGCTTGCGAGATTGCATACGAAGCGCAAAGATTTCCTAGCGCTGGAGTACGGGCTGCACGGCAGAACGTTCCTCACGATGGGAGTAACAGGGATGCCGATGTGGCGCACGGATGATTACCTTGATCCGCATGTTACCTTTATTCCTCGTCCGTACGATGAAGAGATGGACACGGAGGATGCTGCCCATCGTTCCATTGAGGCGCTGCGACAAGTGCTAGCGGAAAAGGGGAATACGTTCGCTGCCATGATCGTGGAGCCGATTCAAGGCAATGGGGGGATGATCGTCCCGCCTGACTGGTATTTCCGCGAAATAAAAACATTGCTGGCGGAATACGGCATCTTGCTCATCGCAGACGAAATTCAGACTGGTTTCGGCCGTACGGGTCGCATGTTTGCGATGGATCATTATGAGGTTGCGCCAGATATCATCACGATGGCGAAAGCACTTGGCAACGGTGTGCCAATCGGAGCCTTTGCAACGACAGATGCAATCGCAGCCAGCTTTAATCGTCCATCTGCCTCTACATTTGGAGGCAATCCAGTTTCTGCTGCAACGGCTATGGCGGTGCTGGACTATATCGAGCAGGAGCAGCTTGTAGCGCGCTCCGCCGAGTTAGGCAGTCAGCTGAAAGACGGACTGCGTGCACTGCAAGTGAAGCACAGTGTCATTGCAGATGTTCGTGGCAAAGGGCTTATGGTAGGAGCCGAGTTAAATACGGGTGAAGCGTCATTAAATGCAGCGTTGACAGATTATGTGTTGGAAAATATGAAAGATCGCGGGTATTTGATTGGCAAAAATGGAGTTGGGCGCAACGTCCTTGCTTTCCAGCCTCCGCTCATCATGCCGGAAGATGAGATTCATGTGATGCTTTCGATACTAGACGAAGTTCTCTCTGAAGCGGTTTATGCCGATGAAGAGAGGGGGCCAAAGGATGGACATGATTCATAAGGTCGTCTATAAGACTCGTATGTTTGGAGAACTGGTTATGTTCTCGCATACGTTATTCTCTTTGCCTTTCGCCATCATTTCGATGGTGTGGGCAGCCAATGGCTTGCCGGCTGGTGAGGTGATGCTGTGGTCACTAATTGCCCTTGTGGCAGCACGCAATGGAGCGAATGCGTTCAACCGTCTCGTAGACAGGGAGTTCGATACGCAAAATCCGCGTACAGCACACCGTCATCTGCCTAGACGATTACTAATGGAACGAGAGGTAACGGTATTTATCGTAGTAAACTATGCGCTATTTATTCTAGCAGCGGCGATGTTGAATCCGTTGTGCTTAGCCCTATCACCAGTGGCAATTGTACTTATTTCTAGCTATTCGTATACGAAACGGTTTACATGGCTGAGCCATCTCTATCTTGGCTTTACGATTGCTTCTGCCCCGATTGGTGCATGGATTGCTGTGACAGGAGAGTTGGCGTTGACGCCATTCGTGCTTGGTACGGTCGTCATGCTATGGATTGCAGGCTTTGATATCATTTATGCTACGCAAGACATCGAGTTTGATCGGAGTGCAGGGCTATGGAGCGTTCCGCGTGTATTTGGCTATGAGGATGCGTTGTTCATTGCGCGTACGCTGCATACGGTTATGGTGCTGCTGCTTATTCTGCTGTACTTTTTCCGAGATTCGCTTGGATGGCTCTATCTGATAGGGATAGGTTTGTCGATGGTCCTGCTTGCGATTGAGCATCGGATTATTAAACCATCGAGCCGTAAGCGAATGAATGTTGCTTCCTACAATTTGAATCAAGTCATTAGTATGGTTATATTAGCTTGTACGCTGTTGGATCAGTTATTGTAGCCAATCATAAAATCTGCCGCTGTAGAAGTGCGAATCAATCGTATTTTCGAACAGCGGCTATTTTCATTCTTCGTCTTTTCGACAAGAATAGGTATGAAGATCCAAGAAACACATGGAAAAATACATATTTCCCCATCGGTAAATATATTGTATTCTAGTCTACAGACAGAAATCCTACATGTTCTAACCATCCGCTGCCTCATGAATGCAAGAACGCTATGCATCGTCAAGCGTCATTCTTATCCACGGGAAATGCTACTCTCTTTCTACATCTCTTCCTAAAGATCTAATCCTGCCGGATATTTTTATCTCTACATGATGTTCTTCATCTTAATATTCTATTGAAATGATACCGCCATCCTTGCTTGACATTCGTTTGTTTTGTATATCATTTTCCATTCCAATTTCATATGAAGAGGTGACTTGCATGGGTATATTAACGAAGCCGGCTATCGTACGACCACAATATCGCATTACCCAAGACGAAATGGTGGATGTGCTTCAACGGCTCCATCCCAATCATCCCGATTGGAGTAAAATCAACCGTATGATTCGCAACACACAAGTAAATGAGCGCTATATCGTACGGCCAATTGAAGAGATTATTGCGCATTCTCGTTTTGAAGAGCGCAGCCTTATTTACAAAGAAGAGATGAGACGACTTAGCGTCCAAGCCGTTGAGCAAGCGTTGGAGAATGCTGAGTTAGAAGCTTTCCAAATTGACCTCATTATTGTGACATCTTGTACCGGATTTATGATGCCTTCCATGACCGCCTACCTAATAAGCGATTTGCCATTCCGTGAACAAACGAAACAGCTTCCTATTGCACAGCTTGGTTGTGCTGCTGGAGCGTCTGCCATTAATCGTGCTGCTGAATATTGCGAAGCATTCCCTGGCGCCAACGTCCTTATTGTAAGTGCCGAATTGTGCTCACTCTGCTTCCAGCCTGCTGAAAGTGCAATTTCTGATTTCGTATCTGCTGCATTATTCGGGGACAGCGTGTCTGCTTGTGTTATGAAAGGTACTAGTGGAACAGGCTTTCAAGTCGAGTCGAATGCCTCCTATCTGATTAAGCATACGGAGAACTATATTGCCTATGATATAAAGGATACTGGCTTCCACTTTGTGTTGGACAAGCAGGTAATGTATACGATTGAGACGGTAGCTCCGGTCATGCGCGAATTTGTGGAAGAGACGGTGCAGCGGACGCCATCTGATATCGACTTCTTCGTATTCCATACAGGGGGGCGACGCATATTAGATGAACTGGTGAAGCATCTTGGCATTGCAGAGCAGCGTGTAGGCTTGAGCAGAGAAAGCTTGTCAGAGTGCGGAAACCTGTCCAGCGTTGTCGTATTTGATGTCTTAGCGCGTCTATTCGAAGTGGGAACGTGCTCCCCCGGGGATAAAGGCTTACTAGCGGCATTTGGACCAGGCTTTACAGCGGAAATGTGTTCAGGAACTTGGGTGGAATAAGCATGTAGGTTATGGCAAGGATATGAACTACGGTGTAGGTTAGCTCACGTTGTGATAGGAGTTAGAGGAAGAGAAATGATAAGGAGGGGGGAGTAGATTAAGGTAAAAGCGGAGATTGTTTAACATTAGGAGTCTTTTAATTGGGGGAGGAAACTAATAGTTACGAAAGGGGCAGTGAAACTACTAGCTGCTCCTTTTTCTATGGAACTATAGTTGAATTGCTGGTGCACGTGTGTAAGCTTACTCTCAAGCACGATCCTCAGTTAATGCGAATAGGATCTGCTTAACATTTAGGATAGGAATAGATAAGTACCTTTACATGCATAGTAAATCTATGTATGGTATTTCTAGGTATAAAAATGGTTCATTGTGGAAAGTCAGAAAGCGAATTAAAGGAGGGTTATCTGTCCATGGATCGAGAAGCGAATGAACGCTCTCTGTTAGATTCCTATGTGAATCAAGTAGAAGCGGGTATTCATGCACAAGAAATGAGAGCCAGCATACGTGCAGAGCTGGAGGACCATCTGTACAATCAGGTCGAAGAGCAAGTGGACAAAGGGATGTCTCGCTCTGAAGCCGAAGCGAAAGCGGTTAGGCAAATGGGATCTATTGATACGTTAGCAGAGAAGTTTAATATGATGCATCGAACACGTTATCCATGGTTGTTTTGGGGTATGATTGCTATTTTATTAATAGTAAGTGTATTGGGTATTTGGGCGGTACAGCATACGGTTACAGGTAATTATGCGGAAAGAAGTTTGTTGGATAGACATTTTGTTTTTCTAGGGTTTGGACTTGTTATATTTATCATTACCTCATTAATCGACTATCGCTGGTGGCGTAATAAAGGATGGTTTTTATATGTAACGGCAACGGCTTTATTTGGATTAGGACAATTAATAGGGCTAGAGGTAAATGGAGTGGGAGCTTGGATTGCAATCGGTGGTATTGTATTAGATGTTGGGTTTCTGACAACCTTTTCATTTTTGTTAGGGACCTTTTTAATCATTTCACAATATCGTGCCGAGCACTCAGAGCTCAGTATTAGAGTCCAGCTTATTCTTCAGTTCATTGGGATTATTCCAGTCCTTACATTCGTTATTAGCTCCCAGTACTATGAAGTAATTGTCTATTTAATAGGCTTTATACTTATATTGTTGATACAGTCGTTTTCTTTGAAAGCCTTGATTATAGGAGGAATTGCTGCAATAAGTACAGGTGTGCTCGGATTTTTGAGTTTGAAGTCTTACATGGTTCAGAGGCTAGAAACATGGATGAACCAACTACTAGGTTATAATACGAATGATGCAACATGGCTGTTCTATCATATGCAGCAGCTAATTGTAGAATCTGGTTGGTGGGGAAAGGGATGGGCTCAACCAGCGGATATTCCATACCCACATTCTAATCATATGTTAATCGTTATTGTTCACGCATTCGGCTGGATTGCTGGGTTAGGAGTGCTGGCTGTTTTGTTTGGAGGACTATTATGGTTGTTCCGTTCTGCGTATCAAGTAAAGCAGCGTTTTGGGAAAGGCTTGATGTTATTCATTAGCTGCTACGTTACAATCCCTGTTATATTCAATGTAGGTGGTCTAATTGGCATAGTACCTATGAATGGGGCAAATTTGCCATTGCTAAGCTATGGTGCTAATTCCATGCTCATTTGGATGTTTACGCTTGGATTATGTACGAATATTTATATGCGTAAAGATACTCTCCCAAAACATGAGGCTAGATGGGATAGGATAGTTGCAATCGGGAAAGGAAGATGAAATATGAAAGTGAGTAAAGAATTGCTCAAGGGGAGTACGGTTATGCTCGTGCTGTCCATGCTGGAGCAGCAGCCGATGTATGGTTATCAGCTCATTAAGCGGTTAGATGCTCAATCCAATGGAGTATTTGCACTGAAAGAAGGTACACTATATCCCATTCTTCACGCATTGGAGAATGAAGGTCATGTGGAAGCGATCTGGAGCGAAGCAGAGGGGCGGGCTCGCAAGACGTATCACATTACCGAGAAGGGGAAAAAGCAGCTTCAGGAAAAAACGGAGGAATGGAAGTTGTTCCAGGTGTCGTTGAATCGTGTAATAGGTGAAGCCTAATAAACCTGAACCTAATGATGGTCCTGGACATATTATTTTGACATTGTATCACGCCGCGGCGTTTTATCTAACGAACGCCATTGACGTTATTTTCACGAAATCGTCTGTATTCAGATTTTAACGGTCGTACGAGAGATTATTTTAGTAATATTGGCGAAAATATCGCTTTATAGAGCAAATAAGCTCTTTGGCATCCTTTACATATCAAAAACAAGTAATATAAGTGGAATAGCCTATGTGGCAACCGTTACTGCAATGGTTGAAGACGAGAGAGTTTGAGTTCGGTAGTCTCTAAACATGAACGATTCGATCTAACATATGTTAATCAATAGGTGTCAGCATCGTTCACTGACATGGTTTATTGTCATGGTCTACCCCATTAGGCAGCAAGCCATAGCGCATCTTCATTTACGCAGGGGCGAAAACGAAAAGTCATAAATATTCTACTGTAACCGACCAGGGGCCGTTTAGACACTTACATATCGAGCTTTTCGTCTTCCGCCCTCTGCATGCTATGAATTCACTTGCCAGCCAACGTTATTCCTCAGTATGCTCTAACGCATACTCATAATCTTCAATATCGTAGATCGGAATCGGCACCTCATGCTGAATAAGTCGTTCGACGTATTCTATTTGGTCGGTCAGCAAAGGGGCTTGCTCGCGTATGCAAGTGAGAATAAGCTCTGTTTCAATGGGGTCAAAGGTTTCCCCGTACTGCATACTGTCCATCCCATTGATGATGATAATGGATACCTGCTCGTTTATTAGCAAAGGAGCGCTTTGCCGCCAAGGGATGCCAAGTGCGCGGTCGATCTTTTTCTTATTAAATGGCCTTTCAAAAAGTTCGATCAGCAAGTCCACATGTTTCTTAGCATGTTGGTCATCCTCTGGATCAGGCATAATGCGCTCGTCAGTAATGCGCAACTCATACAATTCACTAATCGTAGAGTATGGAATCATATATTCTACAGGCCGTTTCGGGACGAATAGGTGACCGTATACGGCTAACATGACTGCTTCAATTACGAATCGCCGTGGCTTCACACTCGGTCCTCCTTCATGAACACCCACCTATAAGCAATATTGCAGGTGGTCTGTAATGGACAATGCGAATGCTGTTGTCCCACTTTTTATTTTACCATTGTGATTATACACGAAAAAGAGTCATTCATGCCGTATAACAGAAATCAGAAAGCTCTCCGCGCATGTACACCGTACATGGGCGAAGAGCTTATTTGTGTTTCTACAGGATTGGTTCCTATTATGTTGTCAGACGTATTCACTAGCAGATAGCTTATTAATACGTACGCTTCTCGAAATAATGCCACAAGGTTTGCAAGTCGCGATGAGCGGGATAGGCAGATAGCTGTTCGGTAATATCCCAAGCACGCTGCATAAATGTATGGCTCACTTCCAAAGCTCGTTCTATCGCGTCGCTGTCCCGAATGAGCGTGATTGCTTCATCGAAGAGATGATCGGGTGCTCCTTCATGCAGCTTCCGCAAGTGGCTTTCTATAGCGGGATCCTCCATAGCGAGCAGGACAGGCAAGGTAACTTGTCCATTGCGCAAATCAGCTCCTGCAGGCTTGCCGAGTGTTTCGGCTGACTGCTGTAGATCGAGCACATCGTCTCGTACTTGGAACGCCATGCCCAATTGATCGCCGAACTCGTACAGCTGCTTAGCTACGCTTTCGTTGGCTTCACCTGCTCTAGCACCGAGATGCAGCGAGGTAGCCATAAGTACAGCTGTCTTATTTCGGGTCTTCTCCCAATATTGTTCCAAGGTTAGGTCGAAATTATAACGATTATCCATCTGCTGATATTCGCCTAGGCACAACTGTGTCGTTGTTAGCGAAGCGAGCTCTTCGATGTTGCGGTCGCGGTCTTTTGTGCGGGCAGATAGCAGTTCCAATACACGGTTCATCATGTAGTTTCCGATTTGTACGGCGGTCTTTACATCCGTTATTTTATGCAAAGACGGCTGTCCACGGCGGGTGTCAGCCTGATCCAGGATGTCATCGTGTACAAGTGAAGCTGCATGAATGAACTCGCAGACAGCAGCTAGTTGATACACATTTGTACTCTCCGGTTTCGTCCCAAATCGGCTGCCGACGATAACCATAATAGGACGGAGTCGTTTGCCCCCTGAACGAATGAGCTCCAGCACACTTTTTCTTACAATGGAGCGGGATGCTACATCAGGGTCAGTCGTCACGATACGTTCCAGATCACGGTTAATCCGCTTCATGGAAATTTGCAACTGGTCGGGTAATGAAAGGTTAGACAACGTCATAAGTCACCTGCTTAAACGTTTGAGTCAATGGATACAGTTTTTTATAACGTTTAGCTATAAATCTAACCGTCTGTTTGTGAATATTGGCTTCATCCGTTAGTTTTTGCTCAGCACGCTTAATCTGTACTTGCTTAATGACAGGGGCGAGCTCTGCAATCAGGTCGATGAATCCGTGACGCAGGGCGAACTGCAAATAGAAACTCATGATAAAGTCTCCATCCAGTACAGATCGTCCAGCAGCCGCTGGGTCGGTGGGAAGTTGATCATGAATGCGCAAGGAAAGAAGGACGAGCGCATAGCAGCCAAGCAATGCTAGTCGTTCCTTATGAGCCATCTCAACATGATGCAAGCGAACGGCCATGTCTTGAAGTCTTATGTTGTGTAGATCTGCGCTGAGCTGTATGCCGGCTTGTTGTGGAAGCTCTCGCTCCAATTGTTCATACATGTCTTGAATGAATTGCGTAATCATGATCCCCCGCCTCCCGATAAAATAAGTAAAGTAATGTGCACGATGTACACATTACTTTACGCCTATATAAATGAATATACTATTTACTACGGATTAGTCCGTGTAAAGGTACCATTTTTTCACGAAAGGTATGTTTTTCCAAATTCGTTTGAGATGCGGATACAAGTAATAGTCTAGGCCAAGCGTGCTGCCGGAACCACCAATGAGAGCGATACCACCGAAGAAATACCATAGCATTTCGAATGGTGCCATGCCAGAGGTATAAATCATAACCCCCATCGCAATCGTACCGATTGATGCCAGCGATGTGAACAAGCCTAGAATTAGCATCGCCCCGAAAATAATTTCTGCGAACACCATGCCGGTTTGGAAAATAGTCGCTAATGCTGTAAATCCGCCATCAGTCGTGTAGAAGAACATATCCATACTTCCGTCGACCATGCTCTTGAGGAAATCCGGAACCGGAATCGCTTCAACAGCTGTCTTTGCTGTTTGGACGGAAGAAGCAGCGGTATGCCCGTCAACGGTTTGTTGAACGGCTTCGATTGCTTGCGATGCACCTGTCGTTCCATCGGCTGCCTTGGGTGGAATTAAGAAGATGTTCGATGGATTCTCCAACACTTTAGGGAGCTTCGCCAAACCTTCACTTAACCATTTGAAGCCTAGGAAAATACGAAGCGGAACGAGCCAGAAGTTCGGCGAGCGCATGGCGAGATGTCCGCCAACGAAGCTGCGCTTATTTTTAACTTTAAAGAACTCATGTATTTTATAAGACCAGACTTTATGGAAGCCAAGCACTTGCAGGAAGTAGACAATATTAATCATATGTTTGAAGAACATCGCCATAAAGCCTGTGAAATGGAACATTTTCTTCGGTGTACCGATCGCAGCAACGCCGTAGCGTCCACCGATGCACACCATTGTACCATGGAAGGTAGGCTTGTACGATTTGTACTTGCCAGTCTGTTTAATGTCGGCTGTGATGTTGTGAGCAATAAGAGTAGCTGAGTGCTCCGCATTTTCAACCATCTGTGGTACAGGACGTTCTTCACCTTCTGGCACATAGAAAATGTTGTCGCCAACAACGTAAACATTTTTATGATCAGCCGATTGCAGCTTGTCATTCGTTACAATACGTTTGCGGCCATTTTGCTGCACATCTAGGTTGCCTACGAGCTCTGAACCTTCCACACCAGCTGTCCAGACGATCGTCTTCGCTTGCAATTCGCCTTTATCACCAAGTACGACAGAGTTCTCCGTAACACCTGTAATCTTCGCGCTCGTAATCATCTCTACGTTCATTTTTTGCAAATACTTCTCAGACTTCTTAATAAGCTTGTCTGGCAATATAGGCAAAATCTTCGGCGCCATATCTGCTACGACAAGACGAACATCTTTCGGATCGATATGGTATTCATGGCATAGCTCTTCACGATACTCTGCAATTTCACCAATCAGCTCAATACCTGTGAAACCAGCGCCGACAACGACGAACGTTAGCATTTGTCTGCGTTTCTCTACGTCCAGTTCTTTCGAAGCAAGGTTGAACATATCACGGATTTGACGCTTCAACTTCACCGCATCATCGAACGACCATAGTGTCATTGCGTGCTCTTCTGCACCAGGAATGCCGAAGAAAGTAGGCTTACATCCGGTACCGATAACAAGATAGTCGTAGTCATACGTCTTCTTGTTTCCTTTTAGAGCTTGCCCGTCGAAGTCGATATTTTTAATTTCATCTAATACGACGTCAACTTTACGACCTGCAAAGATTTGTTTCAAATCCATTTTGATAGCTTCTTCATCTACACGGCAGGCTGCTACTTCATGCAGCTCCGTCATCATCGTATGGTATGGATGGCGGTCGACAAGTGTAATGCTGACATCTTTATGCTTCGCTAAGCGCTTTGCCAGCTTTTTCGCTGTTAAGACACCACCATAACCGCCGCCGAGAACAACGATTTTCTTCATGGTTATTGGTCACCCCTAAAATGTGTAATGTCCAAGTGGACTGTAGTGCTAGATCTTGCGGAAATGTTCAAATTTAAATCAATCTATACGTAAAAGGGAGCTCCGCTGCAGAAAAGGGGAGGTCTCCACATAACGTGAGATCCATTCTTGCTTTCTCTACAGCGGAGCTGTCTCATGACGAACATTCAATTATTTCGCGCTCTCAAGAGCCTCTTGAGCCAATTGCACGAACTCAGATACGTGGATCGATACGCCGGTTACTGCATCTGTCTTGCCATCTTCCTTCAGCACGATAGCAGCAGGATCTTGCTTCTCGACAAGTGCTTTCTCCATGGATGCAGCTTGTTCATGCCAATGAGCAGAAGCTCCGCCTTTTACCATGTCATAGCGACCGTCTTGGGACTGAACTTTCTTTGTGTCGCCACCATCTTTATGAACAGCATCCCAGTTTACTGCTTCAATTTTTCCACCTTTTACGGTAATTTCGACTGTGCCTTTCCAGCCAGACTTCGCGTCGAACTCTTTGCCTTCAGCACGGTACGTACCGTCTTTGTAAGCTGCTTGTTGTTCGGTTGTAGCAGCAGGTGCTGTAGTTTCTGTTTTAGGAGCAGCATCTTTCGCTTCTTCTTTAGCTCCACAGCCAACGAGTAAACCCAATGCCATTGTCATTGCAAGGATCAATGAAAGTTTTTTCATGATTTCCCCCACCTTTTTAATTTGTAAAATTAAGTTATTAATACTTTGTGAAAAAAATATCTTAGTGATTTCAAGTTCATTGTAGCACTTTCGCAATACGATTCAAGCCTTTCATATACGTAATTTGCATCATATTGAGAGATCGATAACAATGTTCAAATTTTCATCACAATTCCAGAAATATACGCAAAATTAACTCCAATTTGCTATGATATTTATCACAATTTCAACGAAAGATAAAAATTTATTGGCGCTCCATTTTAATTGTGATATAGTAACTCATTGTGTTAGCACATTGTGCGAGATGCACCGCGGTTCGTAACCATCCCGCGATATCAAAACTAGGAGGAAATCCTATATGTTTAATTTTTATTGGGGGATACTGTTCGTTCTTGTGAACTTCGTATTTTTCCTACTCTGTTACCGTCAATTCGGTAAAGCTGGGATGTATGCATGGATCGGGGTTATGACTGTTCTTGCTAATATCCAAGTAACAAAGACGATTGAAATGTTTACGATCGTCATGACACTAGGCAACACGGCGAATGCAACCTTGTTCTTGGCGACAGACTTGTTAAATGAGAAGTATGGACCGAAGGAAGCGCGCCGCGCTGTATGGTTTGGGTTTTTTACGCTTATTATGACAACAGTCCTTATGCAGCTTGTACTTGTGTTTGAGCCACAAGGGGATATGACGATGCAGCATGCGATGGAATCGATCTTTGGATTGATGCCGCGTATCGCGATCGGAAGCCTGACGGCTTACTTCATCAGTCAGTTCTTGGACGTTAAGCTGTTCAGCATCATCAAGCAGAAGTTCGACAAGCCGAATCAGCTATGGATTCGCAGTAATGTAAGTACAGGGCTAAGTCAGCTCGCGGATTCATTCGTATTTTGCTTTATCGCTTTTGCATTCGTATTCCCATGGGATGTATGGTTCGAAATTTTCATTACGACGTATGTTATCAAGTTAATCGTATCGATTGCATCGACACCGTTTCTGTACTGGGCACGCAACATTCGCACGCGTGAGTGGTAGATGGTGTTGTGGAGATAAAATGATTAAAAGAAAAAGAGCAATCTTTTTCCCTATAGGGGATAAGGTTGCTCGATGAACTAGAGGGCAGCTAATTGGCTGCCTTTTATTTGTTAGTTGGGTCTGCTTGCTTTTGTTTTTCTTCCGTACTTTTCTTCTTCATTTCTTCTAATCGCTTTTTATCTTCCAAATATATCTTGTGGCCTTCTTCTTCTAATTTCTTATCAGCCTCACTTAATTGAGGTATATTCGGCTGAGGAGGACTAGCGTTTTTAATGGCTTCTTGAATTCTTTGTTCAAAAGATTGTTTATCTAAGCCTTCCACAGATGCTTGGAAGTGCTTAACACCTTCGTATTTATCGAGGAACACGATATTCTTTTTATTAGCATTTCCGCTAACGGTGGAAGCTATTTCGAGAATACGAATTGTCCGAGATTTTATTTTTGAAATCTCCTTTCAACACATTATTTACTTTAACCTCAATGGTTTTAAATGTGGGGTCTATATAACTAATATTTTGATTGTTTTCATCCACTTCTATTTCCGCTACTAGATCAGCATCATAGGCCAATTCCTCTAAAGATTTATAATGTGTTTCTAGCATAAAATTTCCATAATACACATTACTCTCTTTTTTTTGTTGTGCTTGATTTTGTTTTTCATTACCACATGCCGATAAAGTTGTTATCATCAAAGCCACTATAATCAGAGTCGATACTATATGTCTCATCAATAAATTCCTCCTATCGATTAATAGAGATTGTTGATTCCATTTATATCATCCTGTTGAGGTACTAAATAGCTATTAGGGGGATATAATTGGTCGTTCATAATGGAAGGAGTTCCGTCATTCTCATGATTTAAACCAAGTGCATGGCCTAGCTCATGAATTCCAACGGCTCTATACTGAGGGTAAGTGTAGTTTCTTAAAGAATGGGGAGTCAATTAATAAAAATAGCCGAAGGAACGCAGTCCTCGGCTTATTTCTCAACATCTTATAATAATTTAAGTATAACTTGCCTTCTTTGCTATTTTATAAAACTGTCGGATCGTACTTGTTAGGTATATACTTTATAGATTTAATATTTATGCACAACTCTAATAAGGAAGCATTCCATAAGCGCTCCAACCGCCACTACTCCCTGCCTTAGTTGTCGTAATCTTAGGACGAGGCCGCTGAACAATCTCTCCACCGCAAGTGGAGCAAGAGTGTTTCAATACTGTTGCACAAGACTTACAATACGTACACTCTTCCGAACATATATAAGCCGCTTCATCTTCTTGAATGCGTTGGCTGCATCTTTTACAATTAGTCATCATCTTAAGCGTCATGTTAGCTCCCTCTCGAACACATATTCGTTATACTAAAAGTATAAGAATTGCAGGGAGTAACTTACATAACATTTAAAAGGTGTTTTACCTTCAAAACAAAATATTTTTAGCTATATTACGATCAAACTTTAAAAAATAAAGGAGAACTTCAAAATGGATCATATCGATGAAAAAGTGCTGCGCATTCTGCAAGAGGACGGCCGCATCTCCATGACCAAGCTTGGTCAGATGGTTAATCTATCTACACCAGCTGTTACGGAACGGGTACGGAAGCTGGAGAGTGCTGGCGTAATTGAGGCCTATCGAGCCATCGTTAATCCTGAGAAATTGAACAGAAAGGTTACCGCCTTTATTTTATTCGAGACGAAAAAAATGCTTGTATTCCAACAAGTGTGCCAACAGTCACCGATCGTCGTCGAGTGCCATCGCGTTACAGGACAGTACTGTTATCTCGTTAAAATTATGGCCGAATCGATTCATGAGGTAGAGTCATTTATTGATGAGGTTTCAGAGTATTCGGTATCTACGACGTTAGTCAATTTTTCATCCCCAGTGAAGTTTAAGGCGATTTAGCAGTGAGAGGATAGGACGAGAGGCAAACAATGAGAACGGTGAATGGTGCGAGTACAACTACCTACCGTACGTGGAACGCTTTTACTACTGCCTATTATGATGTGGCTTGTTAGAATGGTCGGTTATAAAAAAAGACGAGGCTAAGCGCCTCGTCTTTTTACTTGCCATCTGAAATTTTAATTACACCCATTGTGTCAGCGCAAGCATCGTAATAATACCTGCCACGAAAGAAATGGTAGCAGCACGCTGATGTCCATCGCCATGACTTTCAGGTATTAGCTCTTTGTAGACGATAAACATCATCGCTCCAGCAGCGAATGATAATCCGTACGGCACGAGATTGCTTACGAAAGAACTTAAGAAGAATCCGATCAATGCTGTAATGATTTCTACACCGCCTGTTAAGGCAGCTACACCTAGTGCTTTCCATTTGTTCACGTTCTGCGTGACGAGGAAGAGAGCGACTAGGAAACCTTCCGGTGCATTTTGCAAGCCGATGGAGAAGGCTATTAGCGGCCCAAGCGCTTCACTGCCGCTTGCATAGCTGACTCCTACGGACAATCCCTCAGGGAGATTGTGCAACGTAATTGCCGCAATAATTAGCATCGACTTATGGTCGATTGGCGCATGGTTGTTCTTGCTATTGCCTAGCGCATGCTCCATTTTTTCAAGATCCACGTGAGGCACAATACGCTCCAGCCATAATAAAGTCAGGCAGCCGAGCATCAAGCCAAAGGCAACAACCCATGTGTTGGATAAGCTTAATGCCTCTGGAATCAGGCTGAACATCGAAGCGGAAGTCATAATACCTGCCGTGTAAGCCAACAAAATATCCCGCCAGCGATGGGTAACATTTTTCATAAATAATATAGGAATAGCTCCGAGCCCCGTCGACATCGCGGAGACGGCACTCCCGATAAGTACATCTTGCATCGTTGTAATAACCCTCCTGTCTGTACAAATTCTGCATGTATGTGGTTATAGATAGATTGGATTTGGATTAAATAGTAACTAGTGACCGGATAACTGTTAGGTTATACCGCTTATTAATGATCTTGAATTTGATTTAGCTGACAGCTCTCGGCTAATCGCGGAAAACTGTTAGCCATCGTCTTTTCGATATAAGTTACATCGTATTTTACAGCAAACTCCTGAATAAGGAGCAACAACGGTGTAGTTGCTTCAAAAGTATCTAGATCGTTAGCGTCTGGCTTCCATTCTAATGAATCGAACAGCTGCTGGAACATTGTGCGCTCTTCTTCATGCACATACTTGCTCACATATCCCCACATATGCTCGATTGAAGTTCGAAGACCTTTCATCGTATAAGGAAGAGCGTCAAGAGTATGGGATATGCTATGCATAGCTGCTTCATAATCTGCTGCAGTAGAGGCATCGCGATAGCGAGCTGATATTTGTTTATAGGAAGCATACCCACGTGCCATCACATCATACTTGCTAGCTGCCCAGAACTGTTCGGCTTGCTTCTTGATCTGTTTCAGCGCTATTTGTTCCGAACTTGCATGCCAGTTGTTCTTAGCATCACGCATCGCTTTCTACATGTTCCTTTCAGAGGTCTGCACCACAGTATAACGATAGTAGGTTACAGTGAAGCCTCATAACGATCAATAACGATCAAAGTCCTAGTACTATCATAATAGCATGAGTCGAATGATGTTGAAATATCTGGACAATCCAAACAGTGAAGTCTATAATTACGTGTTGTAAACGTTTGTTCGAACGTGACAATAGCACTTGGGGAGCTGGAATATGGCCGGCTGAGAATGTATCCCTTGAAGATACCGACCCTTATAACCTGATCTGGGTAATGCCAGCGTAGGAAACATGGATTCAGTGAACATGGGAACGGGCGTTATCGTTATACGTCCGAACATCAGCATCTAAGAGCATGACTTTCCAGACATACACGTGTTAGCTAGATAAGGGACACAGCAGTCACATTAGGAAATCATATGCGCGATGGTTTGATGACCATACACTGAATTTCAATTACGCAGCGATGGCGTCCCAGTGGGACGTCTTTTTTTGTTGTCCACATGTGGATAGAAATAGAATGACGCCCAGATGATATGGTGCATGATGTGTATAAGTTGTGTACGAACAAGCATGACCCGTTATACAGCGGGTGATTAATATTCAATTCAATCTGTCTGAGGAGGAATACGATGCAATTTTCAAGTAAACAACGTGCAATTGCTTTTTTTCTAGTGATGATCATGGGATTAACTTTGGCGGCTTGTGGAGCAAAAGAAAAGCAAGCTTCTGAATCAAACGGACAAGCTGGCGAGACTGCCAAATTGCGTAATGTGAAGATTGTGCTTGATTGGACCCCAAATACGAATCACACAGGTTTATACGTCGCGAAGGAAAAAGGCTACTATGAGCAAGAGGGATTGGATGTGGATATTATTCAATCTACGTCTGGTGATCCAAATACGCTAGTCGGCTCAGGAAAAGAAGTTCAGTTCGGTATTACTGTACAAGAATCATTGACGCAAGCTCGTTCGCAAGGCGTACCGATCGTGTCGCTAGCTGCGATCCTTCAGCATAATACGTCTGGATTTGCTGCTCCGCAGTCCAAAGGCATCAAGACGCCAAAAGACTTCGAAGGAAAAAATTACGGTGGCTGGGGCTCCCCAGTAGAAGAAGCAATTTTGCGTACCGTAATGGAGCAAGCAGGTGCTGACTATGGGAAAGTGAAAAATATGAATATCGGCGAGGCGGATTACTTTACAGCCGTGAAGCGTGATATTGATTTCGCATGGGTGTTCTATGGCTGGACAGGCATTGAGGCAGAGCTTCGTGGCGAGCCAGTTGATATGCTTTATATGAATGAATTTGCGAAAGAGCTGGATTTCTATACGCCTGTCATTGCAACGAATGAGAAGTTGATTGCCGATGATCCTGAGCTAGTTAAAGCCTTTATGAAGGCTACAGCGAAGGGATATCAAGATGCGATTGAGAAACCAGAAGAGGCGGCAGACTTACTGCTTAAGGCAGTGCCAGACTTGAACAAAGAGCTTGTACAGGCGAGTCAAAAATGGTTATCCACAAAATATCAAGATGATGCACCGCGTTGGGGTGAGCAGAAGCGTGAAGTGTGGGATAACTATACGAAGTGGCTTGTGGACAACAAGTTGATGGAGAAATCCATTGATGTGGATAAGGCATTTACGAATGATTTTTTGCCCAGCGCCAAGTAAGTTTAGCGAAGTAATCTTGCAGTTGAATATATAGTAGGCCTTATTGGAAAATAGGGCAGCCTACCCTTAATGAGGAAAGGAAGATGAACATGGCAAACAGTTTAGTTAGCGTTCAAATTATTCCGAAGACACCAAATGGTGAAGACGTTATCCCTTATGTAGACCGTGCAATTGCTATTATTGAAGCATCTGGTGTGAACTATCAAGTGAACCCGTTGGAGACGACGATGGAAGGCGAACTTTCGACTTTGCTGCGCGTGATTGAGCAGATGAGCGAAGCAATGGTGGAGATGGGCTGTGCGAGTGTCATGTCACAAGTGAAAATCGTGTACAATCCGACTGGCATCTCTATGGATAAATTGACGGAGAAGTACCGTTAATGCTGCGTCGTAAATTTGCACAAGTTGGACCGCCCTTCGTGGCGGTTCTTCTGCTCTTACTTGTCTGGCAAACGGCTGTATCGGTATTCGATATTGAAAAATGGATGCTGCCGAGCCCGTACGATATCGTACGAGAGGCGAAAAATAATTGGGAGACGTTATTGGGCCACACGTGGGCGACGCTTAAACTGACACTGGTCGGATTCGGAATTGGATCAGCTGTAGGCTTGCTCGTTGCCATGGTACTGCATCCTATACCAATCGTGAGACGGGCCGTTTATCCTTTAATTATTATTAGTCAAAATGTACCGACAATTGCGCTGCTGCCACTGCTTATGATTTGGTTTGGCTTCGGCTTGCTGCCTAAAATCATTGTTATTGCACTTGTTTGCTTCTTCCCGATTACCATTGCAACGATGGACGGATTAGCTCGTACAGATCGGATGATGCTTACTTATATGAAAATGGCTGGAGCGAGCCGGATGCAGTTATTTTGGAAGCTGGAACTGCCTCATGCGCTGCCATCCATGTTCTCCGGATTAAAGATCGCGGCGGCATATAGTGTCATGAGTGCGCTTGTGGCGGAATGGATCGGAACAGACAAAGGGATCGGCCATTATATGCTGCTGCAACAAGCGGCATACCGCACAGATCGGATGTTTGTCGCTATCGTTATCGTTGTACTTCTTGGCGTAATGTTGTTCCAAGTCATCCAATTTATCGAGCGTCGATTGATACATTGGCATGGCCAGCGTTCCGAGGATGAAGAGTAGAGGGAGGCGATGAACATGCCGCATGTAGAACATACAACGTTTAAACAAGAGAGCCAACAAGATGTGCGTGCACAACAACCCGCTGCCAACGACAACACTCCATTAGCGCTGCATCTGGATAAGGTTGATATGTCGTTCAAGGGAGCGAAAGGGCGAGTGCAGGTATTGGATGGTATTTCGCTATCTGTGCATAAGGGTGAGTTTGTATCCTTACTGGGGCCTTCTGGTTCCGGCAAGAGTACGCTTTTTCACTTGATTGGTGGGCTATTAAAGCCAGAAGCGGGTAATATCGCGATTCATGGTAAGTCGGTAGTAGGAGAGACTGGCCATGTAAGCTACATGCCCCAGCAGGCGGCGCTGTTCCCGTGGCGAACGATTGAGGACAATGTCATCCTCGGTCAAGAGATTGCGGGGCGCGGGAAACGGGAGCTGCGGGCTGAGGCGCGCGAATGGCTGCGCAATGTCGGACTTGAAGGCTATGAGCAGGCTTATCCGCACATGCTGTCTGGCGGCATGCAGCAGCGGGCAGCCTTCCTACGTGCGCTGCTTAGCCCGCATGAGCTGATGCTGCTCGATGAGCCTTTCAGCGCCTTGGACGCGCTCACGCGCAGCGACATGCAGCGCTGGCTCGTGGAGCTGTGGGAGCGTCATCGCCGCTCTGTGCTGTTTATTACGCACAGCATCGAAGAGGCGCTGCTGCTGTCTGATGCCATTTATGTATTGAGCGCACGGCCTGCTAGTGTGCTGCAGCGAATCGATGTGCCATTCGCACGTCCTCGTCGTGAGGAACTGCTGAATGATCCAGAATTTTTGCGCTTGAAGCAAGACGTTCAGGCACTGCTTCGGTAGAAATGGATAGGAGTATATCTCATAGCTTAGCGTATTATCTTGTTGCGTATGTGCACATGTACACGATGCTGATTGGTATTTTGTGAATAACGAAAAGAGCGTATTGGGACCATACTTGGGGCTTCCCCCAGCCTGGTTGATCCAATACGCTTTTTTAGATGGATCAAATAGCCGCATGTATCATTTATTTCGTCATCTATCTTCCTGTTACTTCTTTTCGCTTAATGGTGAGTCGTACGACATCCTTCTTATCTGTTTTCGTCATAATAATGACGAAGTCATCGTCCCCTTTGCTGGCATGAAATAATTTGTTCGCCTCAAACTCCTCCAAGCTCCAGTCAAGTGCTTGCAGTTCTTTTAAATAGTAATCTACAAAAGCCTTGTATTCGTATGTAATTAAATAGTTCAGACGGTCGTCCGTAGACTCATCTTCTTTCACTTTTTCAGGGATAGGAATATGCCCCCATTGTGGAAGCGTTACAAAGGTAGGAACGAGGAGCTCCTGTTTAGCACTGCAACCAGTCAGAGCAATGCCTGCAACAACGAGAAGAATGAATAAGCCTCTATATATGAAGCGGTCGCGACCGTATGGATGTGCTGAGTTTAACATGCGTACGTTTCTCCTTTACTACGAAAATGAATGTAATGATTGATGTAATCAGGTAATGGAATGTATCAGTAACGTAACTGAAATCTTATTTAAAGGGCTTCCTTTTGATTTAATGTGATTCGCTGCATTCTATTAGTAAATAAACATGGTTGGGCAAATTTAATCTGTGACGGGAATGCTTACGGAAGGTTGGTGTAAATGAAAAGAGAAGGTTGCTTGAAGGAGTTGGATATATAGGGTTGAACATATTCAATGGTATCACAAACGGTTTCGTTTAACTGACTGGTGGTTCAATAACTATGGTATAGTTGTAGTGTTATAAGAAATGATAACAGAAAATAGAAAAATAATCATGTCGATATTGCATCAACACTGCATACAGGGAAATGTTCGGTGATTGGTGATTAGGGGTCAGTTAAGCTTGGTGAAAAGGTGTGTAATAGATTTATCGGTGCAGAGGGTCAATAAATAAAGGGGGATAGTCGAGAAATATGGTAATGAATCAAAGTCACAATAAGCTCCCATTCGTCGTGGCTGGATTGCTGCTTGGTATATTAATGTCTGCGATGGATAACACAATCGTCGCGTCCGCAATGCCAACGATTCTGGCTGATATCGGCGGTGCAGGTGGCTGGGAGAAGTTTGTCTGGGTAACCTCGGCTTATATTGTTGCTACAATGGCGGGGATGCCGATATTCGGCAAACTATCTGATATGTTTGGCCGCAAACGATTTTACATATTTGGTCTATTGATGTTTTTGTTAGGTAGTATATTGTGCGGAACGGCTAACAGCATCGAGATGTTGGCGGTATACCGTGTTATTCAAGGGATTGGCGGCGGTGCGCTCGTACCGATTGCTTTCACAATTATTTTTGATATATTCCCACCAGAGAAGCGCGGTAAAATGACAGGGCTTTTTGGTGCCGTGTTCGGTACTTCTAGTGTGATGGGTCCACTGCTTGGTGCTTACATTACGGACTTCTGGGGCTGGGAGTGGATCTTCTATATTAATTTACCGCTCGGTATTGTTTCGTTCTGGTTCATTATGCAGTTCTACAAGGAAACTTCACCGACAAAGAAGCAGCAGATCGATTGGGCAGGCGCATTTACGCTTATTATCGCAGTGGTCAGCCTCATGTTCGCGCTTGAGCTTGGCGGTAAAACCTATGCGTGGAACTCTATGCCGATTATTAGTTTGTTCGTAGTATTTGCGATGTTTTTGGCTCTGTTTCTATGGATTGAGACAAGGGCAAAGGAACCGATTATTACGTTCTCGCTGTTTAAACGAAGGCTGTTTGCAACGAGCCAATGCATTGGCTTCTTGTATGGGATGATTTTCGTATTCGCTGTTGTCTATATTCCGATGTTTGTTCAAGGTGTGTATGGAGGGACAGCTACGAATAGCGGCCTCATTTTGACACCGATGATGCTCGGTTCGGTTGTAACGAGTACAGCAGCAGGCATTCTTTTGTCTAGACTTAGATTCCGTTCGCTTATGGTCGTATCGGGTATCTTATTGGCAGCAGGGATTGGTCTGTTAAGTACGTTGTCGCCTGATACTCCTCGCACGTTGATGACGTTGTACATGGTACTGACGGGGATGGGGGTTGGATTCTCATTTTCACTTATCAGTTTGGCCTCCGTTCATGGAATGGACTTTAATCAGCGTGGAACCGCAAATGCAACGCAATCGTTCTTCCGTTCGTTGGGGATGACGCTTGGTATTACGTTATTTGGAGCGGTGCAGTCTGCTTTGTTTAATCGCAGCATTTCACAAGCAATGCCTAGTACAGAGGCGATGCAAGGGATCGATGCTCAAGTATTGTTGGCGGAGGAGACGCGCAAGCAAATTCCGCCTGATGTGTATGAGCAGTTGATTAACAGCTTGGCAGAGTCGATTAGCGGTACGTTCGGATGGATTCTCGTTCCTGTTGTCCTTGCGCTTATCTCGATTGCGCTTATGGGCGGAGAACACATTCAGGCGGAGAAGCCAGAGCGTGACAAGAGAGCTAAGGCATCTAACGTTAGCTAACAAAATCTAACGCAATAATGTAATGTATTAACGCAAATAACGAAGCTGGCTTGCTTATCATGTACAACACTGATAGGTAGATCTAAACATAAAAGTGCTGAGTCCCGAGAAGATTGAATCGTATCTTGGGACTCAGCACTTTTTATTTTGTATAAATGCAATAGTATTCGATTATTCTACAGCACCATTGCGGCAATAAAGCCGAAGATGAGCAGTGGGATATTGTAGTGCAGGAAAGTTGGCACACAGGTATCCCAGATGTGATCGTGCTGTCCATCGGCACTTAAGCCGGCGGTTGGACCGAGCGTACTGTCTGACGCAGGGGAACCCGCATCGCCAAGTGCTGCGGCTGTGCCGATAAGCGAAATCGTAGCCAGCGGGCTAAAGCCCAGCTCCATGCACAGTGGTACAAATACAGTCGCGATCAGCGGGATCGTCGAGAATGACGAGCCGATCCCCATCGTTACAAGCAGGCCGATGAGCAGCATCAGAATGGCTGCAATGGCGCGGTTGTCGCCTACATAAGCGACAGATGTTTCTACTAGCGCGTCGATGTCTCCTGTCGCGCGCAGGACGGCAGCTAAGCCAGCGGCGGACATCATGACGAAGCCGATGTAAGACATCGAGCGCATGCCGTCCGTGAAGACGCGCTCTGCACGTTGACGCGTCATCAGGCGTGCCAACATGAGCACGCCAAGCCCAGCTCCGGCTCCGGCAATCATAGAGCCGGTCGCCAACTGCGTGGCAAGCATCGCGGCAATGGATGCGAGGCCTGCCACCGTGCGACGTCGAGCGCCTGGCAGCTGCGCTGCGCTCGAGTCGCGCTCGTCAACAGCGTCAGTAGGCTGTGCCACCGCTGTTGACGAATAGCTGCGCGGACGGCGGTAGGACACGCCGATCGCGACAAGCAGCCCGGCGACCATGCCCAACGCCGGAATCCACATCGCCTGCGGCAGCAAGCTGGCGTCTACAGCGAGACCGTTCTGCGTCATATTTTTCGCAACAATGTCGTGAAAGATCGCCCCGAATCCGGCTGGAATTAGCATATACGGCATAATTAAGCCGAACGTCAACGCGGATGCAATAGCGCGTCGATCCACGCGCATTTCATTCCAGATAACTAACATCGGTGGAATGAGAATCGGAATAAAGGCGATATGAATCGGTATGACATTTTGCGATAGGCTCGCAATAAAGGCAACGGCGAGCAGCATGAGTACGATGGTTGTCGTACGGCGTGAACTTCCCTGTTGGGTAGAGCGTCCGAGCAGCTTGCGCGCTCCATGCACCAACTGGGAAGGTAGACCTGTCTCGGTTAAGCCTGCAGCGAAAGCGCCAAGTAAAGCGTAACTTACAGCTATCGTGGCGCTATCAGCAAGGCCCGTCGTAAAGGTCTCAATGGTAGTGGCCCAGGATAAGCCTCCTGCAATGCCGCCAACAGCCGCTGCGATCAAGAGTGCGAATACGACTTGGACTCGGAATAAGCTTATAATGAAAAGAACAGCTAGTGATAATAGTACAGCATTCATAGAAAATCACCCGTCTTGTAAGAGTATGAAGGTCATGTATACATAAAATAAAAGATTCAACGACATGGAAATAGAATTGAGATTCGCGTTTGTTTGCTAATACATTACCACTTTACCAAGATGAAGTAAAGGGTGGAATATGATTATAGTTACTTATTATCTCTCCAATCTCCTTTTTTAAGCACAGATAATGCCAAATGCACACACCCATATACGTCTAGAGATGGAGACAGAAACGATGCTATCGATGTATTGATGTTTATTTATGTTATGGGTAAACTTATGTTCTATTGTTATTGGAAATAGAGTGGGGGGACTCAAATGAATCAAGCAGCAGCACCTTCAGCAGCTAGTTTGTTTAGCAATCGCTTCGTGCAGGCGATTATGCTGGCGGGGTTATTTATGCAGTTGGGAATATGGATACGGAACTTTGCTGTTCTGCTATACGTCGTCGAGAAGACGAACAATGACCCGATAGCGTTGTCACTCGTTTCGGTGGTGGAATTTGCGCCTATTTTTATATTTTCTTTCATTGGTGGTGCTTTTGCAGACCGGTGGCGTCCAAAACGAACGATGATTTGGTGTGACGTATTAAGTGCGATCTCTGTTTTTGTTGTATTGTTTACGATCATAAACGGCTCATGGGAAGCTGTATTTTTCACAACCTTTGTATCAGCGATTCTTTCACAGTTCTCGCAACCTTCATCCATGAAGCTGTTCAAGCTGCACGTACCTGAGCAGCTATTGCAAGCAGGAATGTCCATCTTTCAGACCATGGTTGCTCTGTTTATGGTTGCTGGGCCTGCTATTGGTACCATTATATATGAACAATATGGCATTCAAACTTCATTAATTATTACCGGTTTCTTGTTTTTACTTTCAGCGGTGGCGCTGTTATTTCTGCCAGCTGATCGTGAGGAAGAAAAGAAGGAAGCGAATACGTCCCTGCGTTATGAATTGATGGAAGGGGCTCGTTATGTATGGAATAGCTCCATTCTTAAACCTTTAATGGCTTGCTTTGCGATGGCTGGTTTGGCGATTGGTCTAATTCAACCCTTAGGTATCCTAGTCGTTACAGAGCAGTTGGGGCTTCCAAAAGGGCACTTGCAATATTTATTGATGGTCAATGGCGGTGCGATGCTAATCGGTGGAGCATTAGCAATGATGATGTCTAAGCGCCTTCAGCCGCAGCATATGCTTGCAATCGGCATGGCGGTCAGCTCGATTGTGTTAGTTGTTATCGGTGTATCTCATCTGTGGTGGCTGACCTTAACTGCGCAGTTCTTAAGTGGACTTTTTCTTCCTGCAATCCAGATCGGTATCAATACGTTGATTCTTAAAAATACAGAGTCCAGTTTTATAGGCCGAGTCAACGGTATTTTAAGTCCGATGTTTATGGGAGCGATGGTTATTACGATGTCGCTGGCGGGTGTAGCAAAGAGTGTGCTGCCATTGTCTGCTATGTACGCCATTTCATCTGTGCTATTTATTATCGGTATCTTGTCTATTATTTCTATTCTACGTATGCGAGCGCCAGTGCAAGTAGAGGAGCTGGCAGGGAAGGCTGCCATCGCAAATACAAAGTAATAAGTAATCGGCATTTGTGATGGCATTCTGCTGTGTGCTTATGAGTAATGTCTACTCTAGGAAGACAAATTTCCACAAGGAACGATTGACTTTTTAGCGCCAGCGAGCACATAATAGGGATTAATAACTTGAGTAAAACAGGAATGAATTACCTTTATAGTTGCATGTACTATCGGTTGTCCATGATAACCCAACATCCCGCAGTGATGAACTGCGCTGGAGATTCAATATGGTTGAAGAGACTAGGTGTGTCAGCGGGAAGTCTACAGAGAGCCGACGGTTGGTGTAAGTCGGTGACGGAAGCAGATACATATCCTCTCTGACATGCTGCGCTGAATGAGTCGTACCTGTATAAGGAAGACAGTAAGTGCAGACGGCAAATCCCACGTTATCGGGATAGCGCTAATGCGCAACGGAGTGTCGCAGATCGGAACGGCAGCTTCATCTCATGGAACCTAGAATATCTGGCTATGCTGGAACGCTAGATTCCTTATGTTGAAGTTGGAGATGTGCGGAACAAGGGTGGTACCACGAGATCAGCTCGTCCCTTTTTAGGGGCGAGTTTTTTTGTACTCTTTTATATAGATAATGTACGTATTTTATGCAGCAAAGGCAAAGAACTAGGCATTTCAAAATGTGATGGCAGGCATACACAGATATAGGATGGAGAAGGAGAGACAGAAGATGACGACTACGACTGGAATGATGGAACATATCGTACGTGCCCATCACGTATTAAAAGAAGTAATTGTACGGACTCCGCTTCAGCGGGATTCGATATTGTCCGCTCGATATGATTGCAATGTGTATTTAAAGCGTGAAGATTTACAGATTGTACGTTCATTTAAAATTCGTGGAGCCTATAATAAAATTCGCCATCTCTCCCAAAATGAGCTGGATCGAGGCATCGTATGTGCTAGTGCGGGCAATCACGCGCAGGGAGTAGCATACTCCTGTCAAGCCCTACAGATTCAAGGAACGATTGTTATGCCAAGTACGACACCTAGTCAAAAAGTCAGCCAAGTAAAGCGATTCGGTGGCTCCTATGTTACCGTTGTCCTAACTGGAGATACGTATGATGACGCCTACGAAAATGCAATGAGCATTTGCAATGAACAGGGAATGACATTTATTCATCCATTCGATGACACCCATATTGTGGCGGGCAATGGTACCGTCGGTATGGAAATTATGGAGTCATTAGATGTTCCTGCTGACCTCGTGTTCGTTACAATCGGCGGTGGAGGTTTAGCAGCAGGTGTCGGTACCTATGTGAAAATGATAAGCCCAAATACAAAGGTCGTTGGTGTTGAACCGAAGGGTGCTGCCTCAATGACAGCATCGCTTGCAGAGAAGCAAGTCGTTACCTTGGATCAGATCGACAAGTTCGTCGATGGTGCAGCCGTGAAACGAGTTGGACAACTGAACTACGATATCTGTGAAAATGTATTGGATGATGTCATTCATGTTCCTGAGGGTAAAGTATGTACAACGATACTGAAGCTGTATAACGAGAGCGCTATCGTCGTTGAACCAGCGGGTGCACTGTCGATTGCGGCGCTTGATCTGTATAAGGATCAAATTAAAGGTAAAAATGTCGTCTGTGTCATTAGCGGCGGCAATAATGATATAGATCGTATGCAAGAGATTAAAGAGCGTTCACTTATTTATGAAGGATTGAAGCATTACTTCACGATTAACTTTCCGCAGCGTGCAGGTGCACTTCGTGAATTTTTGCAACATGTATTAGGTCCAGATGATGATATTACACGTTTTGAGTATCATAAGAAGCATAATAAAGATAATGGAGCAGCCGTTGTGGGCATTGAATTGAAGCATGCCGATGATTATACATTGCTGATTGATCGGATGAATAAGAAGGGGCTCGATTACGTTGAGCTGAACAAAAATCCGCTTCTGTTTGATTTGCTCGTATAAAAGGTTGATCGTTATCCCCCTCAGAGTTGAACTGAGGGGGGTTTGACGTTATATTTATGTAACAAAGGTTTATTAGACAGAGAGGTTGATTTATGGTGGAAACTCCGAGCGCATCGAATTTTATACGCAATATTATCGTAAATGATTTGAAGGAAGGCAACGTGGACGGCATCGTTACTCGCTTCCCGCCTGAACCGAACGGCTATTTGCATATCGGCCACGCGAAGTCGATCTGCTTGAACTTTGAACTAGCGAAAGAGTTCAAGGGCCGTGTGCATTTACGCTTCGACGATACGAATCCATTGAAGGAAGATACAGAATATGTAGAGTCCATCAAGGAAGATGTAAAGTGGCTCGGGTTTGACTGGGACGGACTATTCTTCGCTTCTGATTACTTCGAAGAAATGTATGCACGTGCGGTTCTTCTTATTAAAAAGGGAAAAGCATTCGTATGTGATTTGAATGCGGATGAAATGCGTGAAATGCGTGGTACATTGACGCAGCCAGGTAAGAACAGTCCATATCGTGACCGTTCAGTAGAAGAAAATCTTGATCTGTTCCAACGTATGCGTAACGGCGAGTTCGGCAATGGTGAAAAGGTGCTCCGTGCGAAGATTGATATGGCTTCACCGAATATCAACTTCCGTGATCCTGTTATTTATCGAATTGCACATGCAACGCACCACAATACAGGTGATGCTTGGTGCATCTATCCGATGTATGCATTCGCTCATCCATTGGAAGACGCAATCGAAAGCGTAACGCATTCGATCTGTACACTGGAGTTTGAAGATCAACGTCCATTCTATGACTGGGTTGTTGCAGAAACAGAAATGGTGAGCACACCGCATCAATATGAATTCGCTCGCTTGAACATCACGAATACCGTCATGAGTAAGCGTAAGTTGAAGCAGCTCGTTGATGAGGGTGTTGTTGACGGTTGGGACGATCCGCGCATGCCTACGATTTCCGGCTTGCGTCGCCGTGGCTTCACACCAGAATCCATTCGCAATTTCTGCCGCGAGATCGGTGTAACGAAGTCTGACAGCACGGTTGATTCCAAGTATTTGGATCACTTTATCCGTGAGGACTTGAAGCTAAAAGCTCCTCGTACGATGGGTGTTTTGAAACCGTTGAAAGTTGTTATTACAAACTATCCAGAAGGCCAAGTGGAGTGGTTGGATGCTGAAGTAAATCCTGAAGTTCCTGAAATGGGTATGCGTCAAATTCCGTTCTCACGTGAAATTTACATTGAGCAAGATGATTTCATGGAGAACCCACCAGCGAAATATTTCCGCTTGTTCCCTGGTAATGAAGTGCGTCTAAAGCATGCTTACTTCATTAAGTGCAACGACTTTATTAAAGACGAGAACGGCAACGTAACAGAAATCCACTGTACGTATGATGTAGAAACGAAGTCAGGCAGCGGATTTACTGGCCGTAAAGTAAAAGGAACGATTCATTGGGTTGAAGCGACGCATGCTGTACCAGCGGAGTTCCGTTTGTATGAGCCGCTTATTCTTGATGAAACTGAGGAAGAAGCTACTGAAGAGACAACATTCCTTGATCGCATCAACCCGAATTCGATGGTTGTTGACCAAGGTTTCATAGAGCCGAATTTGAAGGATATTCAGCCGCATGATAAGTTGCAATTTTTCCGTCACGGCTACTTCAATGCTGATTCGAAGTATACGAAGGACGGTAAGATCGTATTTAACTTAATCGTATCGTTGAAGAGTTCCTTCCAATTGCCGAAGAACTAAATATCATTTTTGCTGAAGAGCCTTTTCTTCCTGCCTTTTGGTGGAGGAAAAGGCTTTTTTTATATGTTGGAGCCCATACAGTATTCCTTGCCTTTTTGGTACTTTTCAGCAAAAGGTTCATAATTACGACGACTTCTGTATACTTTTAGGGGGAAGGAAGGCACGATAAGAGAAGGAAAATATCAAAACGTAAACACGTTGTAACCCTTCTGAATGGATATTCCGTTATAGTGGTAAGCGCAAAGGAGGATTGAGACTTCATGAACGAGCATAAAGAACCGTTGGACAGGGATTCTCAGAAACAGCATGAACCTGTAAATTCAACCCAACCTTCATCCTCTTGGTACAGCCGCTTCTTTGGTTGGGTCAAATCCCATAAACGAAAGATTGTTGCTGCGTTTGGCATGATTTCGATTTTAATCATTGGCTTAGGAACTTACCTTGCGATGCATCTGGACGAAGCTCCGCTTCCGCATGGATATCGCGTGATGGGCATAGATGCAGGAGGATTGCAGCCTGCTGAAGTATTGGCGAAGATGAACGAACAAATTGCTGCGTTTGAAGGAATGACCGTGCAATTTGTTCCAGATCGTACAGATAATAGACTGGATCCTTTAATGGAACAGACGTTTACATTAAAAGAGCTTGGCTTTACGTTCGCAAACGAAGAAGCCACTAAACAGCTGCAGCAATGGGAAGAAGGTAACATCGCACACAAATGGAAGCTAGGTCGTGAATTAGCAGAGGAAAGCTTGGATATCGAGACTAGTCTTCATGTGAATCAAATGACGAGCGCTGTTCGTAAATCGTTCGGGACTACGATTGATCGCAAACCGAAAAATGCGCAAGCCCAATACATAACACCTTTTAAAGTTACATATGAACAAGAAGTAGATGGTTGGGAATTGGATGAAGATAAGCTGGAACAGTCACTAATACAGCTTGTTAGCAAATTGAAATCACATCCCGATGTCAAACAGCCGGTGACTGTGCGGATGCCGCTTGTCACGATACCAGCGGATTTGACAGTCAAAACATTGAAGAAGCGCAAGCCCAATGCACTGCTTGGCGAATACACAACGTTGATTGCGGATCGTGGTGACGGCCATGCTCACAACGTACGTGCAAGTGCCAAAGCATTGAATGGCGTCGTTGTTAGTCCAAATCAGCAAATTCGTTACAGCGACATTGTAAAGGAGACAGAGGAGCAATACGGACTTCAAATCGCTCCTGTAATCGAGAATGGCCGCATGGTAGATGGGATCGGCGGGGGGATATGCCAAACGTCTACGACGATGTATAATGCAGCTTTGTTTGCGGGTATGGGGATAGTGGAACGCAACTCGCATTCGCTGCCTGTTCCGTATGTGCCGCTCGGAAGGGATGCTACGTATTCAACAGGTGGCCCCGATCTCGTGTTGTCTAATGAAACAGGCGGTGATATCGTCTGGACGACGCAAGTAAATGGCAATCGCTTAAAGGTACAAGTGTACGGTCAACAGCTCCCTGGTATTACCTATGATGTTATTACCGAACAGCGTAATAGCCCTGTCCTAAAGATAAGTAATCAAATTACGGAAAAGATAGCGCCAGAAAAGTCGAGAATTATCGTTGATTCTTATCGCTTGAAGAAGCGGAATGGCGTCGTTGTTAATAAAGAGAGGCTGCCGCAATCTAGCTATAAGCTGCACCAAGAAGAAATTGTAGAAGAAAAAGAACGTTATTAATTTGGCTTGGGTCTACTACTTGCTAGTCGCTTGGAACGCAGGTTATAGAAATTGAAAAGCGTATCATAAAAAAAGGGTTGCCCAGTCAACGAGTGTGACATGTGGGCAACCCTTATCATTTTGGACATTCAGATAAAAATAGCTTCTTATTAAATTTTATAGAACGCGCTTCGCCCCAACATAAGTCTGTTTAGACCAGCTGGAACCAAGGCTGGAAACCGTTACACTTTTCGCTTTACCAGAGGAAGCGTGAATGTATTGGTTATCTCCAACATAAATGCCTACATGCGTGATACGTGAACCGCTCGAAGAGAAGAATACAAGATCTCCTTTTTGAGGGGCCTTAACTGCTGTACCTGCATTTTTGTAAATATCATGTGCGGTACGTGGAAGATCCACATTATGTTTACCAAATACGTAATTCAAGAAGCCGGAGCAGTCAAATCCTGATGGAGTTGTTCCACCCCATACGTATGGTACGCCCATGTAGCTGTAAGCTGTATTAATGACAGCATCTGCTTTATTCAAGTCTTGCTTGCTGGATTGGATGGAAACTTCCTTCTTGTTGCGATCTACAGATGGAAGTGTTTTTAAATATTTCGCATCCCACGTGAACTTTACACCCATTTCATCAACGAAGAAGCGCAATGGAATATAAGTTGTATTTTTATACATCCAAGGCTTATCCGACATCTTGACCGATTTTCCGTTTACTTTCACTGTAGCGGAATCTGTGCGGAATTCAATTGTCGTATCAGCGCTTTTGACGATAATTTTCATATGATTGCTGTTAATGTCAGATGTGGACATCGTCCATCCCATTTTGTTCACGAAATCGCGAAGCGGGACGTACATTGTCTCTCCATCTTCCAACACAGGTACTGTATTAGTAAAGGTAAGTTGTTGACCATTAATTGTAATTGAAGCTTTTTTGTCTCCGTCATAGGCGTAAGCTTTCGTTCCGAGCGCGCCATCCGTAAAGAGCATGCATCCGAAGACCGCTCCCGCTAGGAGAACTGTCTTAATTGCCGTTTTCAAATCATCGCCTCCTGTAAGTAACTAAATAAGTATTTTGAATTTCATATCAAGTTGTCGTAACTTGTAAGACCGATATCACTAATAAGTGAATGTATGTAAGCAGTATCAGTTATGACAGTTTCTTAATACATGGATTATTGTCTTACAAAATTGTAACCATGTCAAACAGTAAACCATATATAGGCTTCACCCACATTCTGGATAAAGCCTGTAATGCCCGCTATATTGGGGGATTAAGGGGGAAAGGTAAAGATTACAAAAAGGTAATAAAAAGGTTTCGGACAAGGTTTTTACGTGTTTATTTAGCGAATCGTATGGTATTCCTTATTTGTTATATACATATATATCATTTATATTAATACTAGAAAGACAGGCGCTAGCTATAATCGTATGCGCTTACATTTGATAAAGAGTAATGCCACTTATCGTATCGAGTGTACGGGGAAAAGAGGCTTTGTTTGATGCTTAAAAGAATCTATCAGACTCATTTTAAACGCAGGCTATTTAATAAATTAATTGTTGTATACTCTTGTATCGCTCTTATATCGTTAGTAACCTTGTCTCTTTTTACCTATCAGTTCTTTGTTCGAAAAGATATGAGCTCGATGCTGCTAGAACAGCAGCGCTCGGTTGATGCGATGAATCGCTATTTTGACCAGAAGTACGAAACATCGCAGCTGCTTCTACAGCAGCTTTATCAAGACAACGTTCTTATTAGAGATACGGTATACTTTTTGGAAAATGGCTATGAGTCTTACTTGCGGTATCGATTGGATACGTACAGCGAGAGCAATAGCTTCTTTGTGCGGGACTTTCACACGTTCTATGCGAATCAATTTTGGAAAGATTCCGATCTGAAAAATATTGTCCTAGTAAGCCCAAGACAAGGCTTTGCTTTTATGTATAGCGATAACGGCGTTTTCCGTAAAGTGTACCCGTGGGAAGTGACTCCCGATCCTCAATTTCTCCGGGATCGTTATCCACAGCAGGGCAATGAATCAAAGATCTCGGATGTAGATGAAGCGCAGGATGCAGCGATGGATATCGATAACTCAACTCCATCTCAACACAGTGAAGAGGCAAAGGAACAGGTTCCATTAGAGACAGACAAAGAGCCATCAGCGCTTCCTTATTTTACGGTAACCAATCGGATTAACAATCCAGATACGCTAACGACATCTGGTGAGATTATGATCGATTTCGGCATCGATGGCATTCGCCACAGGATGGTGGATGCTCAGCAGCTTGATTCCGTTATCGTATTGAATGAGCAGGATCAGGTCATTTATTTCAATAACAAAGAAATGGCGTCCGCTTATGAAAGTAATCGAGCTGAGCTGTTGGCAATGAAGCGCAACCAACCATTGAAGCTGAATTTGGATGGCATCGGTGAAGCGTATGTGACGTTATCGCAAACGAATAAATTGGGGATGACGGTCATTTCCATGCTTCCATCGCATGAAGTGACAGATCGGTTGGCAGGTGTACGAACAACGATCGGTGTAGTGACGGTGCTGTGCGTTATTCTCGTCGTTGTAATCGCTTACGTCACAGTCATTCGTATTTCGAGACGTACGCAAGTGATCGTGAAAGCGATGAAGCAAGTACCAGCAGGCAAGTTGGACACACGCATCAACTTCCAGCAGGAAGATGAGCTATCTGATATTGCGCATAGTTTCAATCATATGGTGAACGACTTATCGGATTACATTAATCGTGTCTATAAGTCGGAGTTAAAGCAGAAGCATGCCGAGCTCGTGGCCTTGCAATCACAGATTAAGCCTCATTTCTTATACAACACGCTTGAAGTAATCCGTATGCGTGCTGTAGCAAAAGGCGCGCATGATGTGGGCGATATGATTTATAACTTGGCTTCCATCTTCCGACATATGGTTAAGGATAAGACGCATATTACCCTCCAAGAAGAAATCGAGAACTGCAAACGCTACTTGGAGTTGACACGTATTCGCTACCGAGACAAGTTGCAATACACGATTGATATGGATGTTGGTATTGGTGGTTATCAGGTTATGAAGCTATCCGTACAGCCAATGATTGAGAACTATCTTGTCCATGGCTTGGGCTTGGAGCGGACAGACAATCATATTTGGATTCATGCGCTGCGCGAGGAAGACGAACTTATCATTCGCATTCGTGACAATGGTTCGGGTATTCTACCTGAGCGCTTGCAGCAGCTGCAAGAAGAATTGAACAGCGATGATTTGCAGGATCATGGCTCTCTAGGCATTAAAAATGTTCATAACCGCCTTCGAATTCTGTATGGTGATCGGGCTGGTATAGAGCTCGACAGCATTTATCAAGAAGGAACAACCGTAACAATACGCATTCCAATAGGCTAGTGACTCACGCATCTGAAGTGGAGGGATACGACTTGTTTGAAGTATTTCTAGTAGACGATGAACCGTTCATCATAGAAGGGCTGCAAAGCATTTTAGAATGGAACGATTATGGTTTAACGATTGTAGGTCAGGCTGAAAATGGGGAGGCTGCTTGGCAAGCTTTGCAGGAGCGGCCGGTAGATTTGGTTGTCACCGATATTATGATGCCGAAAATGACAGGGCTGCAGCTCATTGAGCGGATGAAGCATACACATCCTCATACGCGCTTTATCATTTTGAGCGGTTACAATGAGTTCGGCTATGTGAAGGAAGGCATTAAGCTTGGGGTAGAGAACTACTTGCTGAAGCCGATTAACTTGGAGGAATTCCGCGCTACATTGGAAACGACCGTGCAAAAGATGGAGCAGTCTCGTTCCAGTCAGCTGGTCGAACAGCATAATCGTGACATTTTGCGTGAAAATGTGTTGTATCGCTGGGTACGGGATCAGATTCATATGGAAGAGCTGCAGCAGCGCGCAGATATGCTGGATTTGCAATTTAAGCATGCGTATTACTGGACGGTACTTGTGCGTATGGAGGGGGAATATACGCCTGACATTCAACAGATTCAGCAGGAACAGCTATGGTTTGCTGCCAATGAATTTATGCGTTCCTTCGAGTACAGCTTCATTGTGCGTGAATGGGACGGTGAAGTTGTATTTGTATTTGGCCTTGGGGATGAACAAGCGGATAAAGAGCTGCTGCTAGGAGCATTAAAGAGCTGGAAGCAGGAGATGGAACAAAAGCTGGGCGGTATTCCGCTGCAAGTAACAACAGGCAGTATTCAGGCAGGATACACGAAAGCAGCGCAAAGCTATGCTCATGCCAAGCAGCTTCAGCCGTATCATCTCGTGCGTATGGATGAAAATATTTTGGATTACGAGGAAGCCATGCGCTATCGTTCTTCAAGACCATCGTCTTTGCAGCCTGATATTGAGTCTTATGTGCGGCTGTTGTACGCAAAAAATAGGGAGCATTTGCATGAGCAGCTAGAGCAGGACTTCCTCCATCTGACGGAATCGGATGGAGCAGAGCCACGTGATGTGCACAACTTTGCTGTTGAGTTGTTAATGGTATGGAAGCAGTCTATTAAGGAGACGGCGATCCAGTTGCCTGTCAAGGATATTGATTGGTTTAGTGAAGTCTATCGCCTTCATTCCCTAGATGCAATTAGGGAGCATGTAGCGAAAATAGCCGATCACCTGATCGACTTGCTTACGCAGCCGCAAGATATGTCTCCAGTTGTGAAGCAGGTGCTGCAGCATATGGAGGAACGCTATGCGGAAGAGCTGTCGTTGAAGACCTTAAGTCAGGTGTACAATATCAACCCTGTTTATTTGGGGCAGCTGTTCCAGAAAGAGATGAACGGCACGTTCTCTGATTATTTGAACAAAACGCGTATTAAAAATGCGAAGCGTCTATTAATAGAGACGCATTATCGCATGACCGAAATCGCAGAGAAAGTCGGCTATTGGGATAAAAGTTATTTTTATAAACAGTTCAAAAAGTATGTAGGCACCTCGCCTAAAGAATATCGGGAAATGCGAAGCGGTGTGGAACAAGAACTCCGTTCCTAATGGGAAGGTCTTGAACGTGCTCGAACTTGACATCCTTGATTGGTTGCGATGTTAGGGTCTATTTCCTAACAATATGGTATGGCATCTCAATAGGACTTGTGTAAAGTCGCTATTGTACGATGATGTTTCCTCTAACGGTCGCCAATAACGTTATTTTAATGAAAACGTCCATATTAGAATTCTAACGGTCGTCAGAGCGCCTATTCTAGCAATGATGGCAAATGTCATCGCTTCATTTGACGAATAAGCTCTCTGGCATCCCTTACATTTCAAAATAAGTGAATAAAGGCTGGTTAGCCTCTGTGGCAACCGTTAGTGAAATCATGATGTACATGTGCAATGAGCAGCTTCCTTATTTCGCACTATTCGCTATTCGCGCCTTCTCATGCTAGGCTGGCCGAGTACCAAAGTAATAAAGCTCGCTTATTGAAGAGCAAGAAATCGACTAACGGACATGACTGACCTTGAATATTTGAGTAATTAACAGACGTAATAAAAGGCTTACTAAGCTATATGTAATAAGGGTATTCATCATTTGGTGTCCTAATTATAGCCAATGTAAGCCCTTTCTTTATTTTGTACACCAAATCTAAAGTTTGTTAACTATAGAAAATACATCAGATCCTGTACGCTTAATTTACATTAAAGCAACGGGGGATGAATCGGATGCAAACGATTACGAACAGCTTAAAGAACCTCTATCGCAACCGGATCTTTCTTCTCATGGTACTCCCGGGAGCACTATGGTTCTTGTTCTTCTCCTACCTACCGATGCTCGGAACTGTTATCGCTTTCAAAGATTACCGAATACATCGGGATGGATTCTTTGCAGGCTTGATGCAGAGTGAATGGGTAGGCTTCGAGAATTTCAAATATCTGTTTAGTACGAATGATGCTTTCTTAATTACACGGAACACAATCTTGTATAACTTTGTGTTTATCATTTTAGGTTTGGTATGTTCCGTCGCAATGGCTATCATCCTAAGCGAGATTGTGAACAAGCGTCTAGCAAAGGTTTATCAAACAGGTATGTTTTTACCGCACTTCCTGTCTTGGGTTATCGTCAGCTACTTTACATTCAGCTTCCTGAGTGTAGACAAAGGGGTTATGAACCAAATTCTTGCTTGGTTCGGCGCGGAACCTATCTCGTGGTATTCCGAGACGAAGTATTGGCCTTACATTTTAACCTTTATGAACATTTGGAAAGGCGTCGGTTACTCCAGCGTTGTTTACTTGGCAGCGATTGTTGGTATCGATAAAACGTATTATGAAGCTGCGATGATTGATGGAGCGAGCAAATGGCAGCAAATTCGCCATATTACGCTTCCATCGATTACACCACTGATTACGATTTTGACGCTGCTAGCGATTGGTCGGATTTTCTACGCAGACTTCGGTTTGTTCTATCAAATACCGCGGAACTCTGGTCCGCTGTACCCAGTTACGAACGTTATCGATACGTACGTCTATCGTGGATTGAAGGCGACAGGGGAAATTACGATGAGTACGGCAGCAGGTCTATATCAGTCGTTCATCGGTTTCATTCTCGTCATCACATCGAACTGGATCGTACGCAAATCCAACAAAGACAACGCGTTGTTCTAACGTAGGGAGGACTAACTATGCGCAAGAAAAAACATCGCGACGTCCACCATCTCTCACCAATGATGAATGTGGTGTTCAATATTATCGCAGGCGGATTCGCTTTACTCTGTGTATTCCCGTTCTTATTCGTTGTCATTATCTCGTTTACAGATGAGGCGGCGTTGAACAAAAATGGATATTCGATTTGGCCTGAAAAATGGAGTTTCGCTGCTTATGAGTACATTTTCAAAGCAGGCGATCAATTACTTCGCTCTTACGGGGTAACCATCTTCATTACTATTGTGGGTACGCTTATCAGCTTAGTTACGATTTGTTTGTTCGCTTATGCGATATCTCGGAAGAACTTCAAATATCGTGGATTCTTCTCCTTCATGGCCTTTTTCACCATGCTATTCAATGGTGGTCTTGTACCAACGTACATGGTCGCTACACAAGTGCTGAACTTGAAAGACAGCATTTGGGCATTGATTCTGCCATTGGCGGTAAACGCATTCTACATCTTGATTATGCGTACGTTCTACAGCACCTCAGTTCCAGATGCGATCATCGAATCTGCGAAAATTGATGGTGCGGGCGAACTGCGAGCATTCATCACAATCGTGCTGCCGATTTCCTTACCAGGTATCGCAACGATCGGATTGTTCGCGACGCTAGGCTATTGGAATGACTGGTTCAATGCTTTGCTCTACATCGACAATCCGAACATCGTTCCATTGCAAGCGATGCTGATGCGAATCGAGAACAGTATGCAGTTCTTGATGAACAATGCTCAGCTAAGTGCATCGGGTCAATCGTTGGAACTGATGCGTTCCTTGCCTGCAGAAGCAACGCGAATGGCACTTGTCGTACTGGCAACAGTACCTATCGCTTGTGCATATCCGTTCTTCCAGCGCTACTTCGTTCAAGGTTTGACGATTGGTGCAGTAAAAGAGTAATGCCGGGTATTCCTGCTCTGGCCGCTGATTGATAGGGGATTCAGGGTCATAGGTGGTCAGAGCAGACACCATATATGCAATTCATCACGCTTATACAAAGGGGTTGACAAGAATGGCTAAAGCAAAAAAATTGCTCATGATGACGTTCTGTCTCGTAATGGTCGCATCTCTTGTTCTCACAGGCTGCGGCAGTAAAAAAGAAGCAACTGGCGGTAGCACAGAAGGCACAGCTGAAAAGCCAGTTGAGCTGATCTGGTACACAATCGGTACTCCACAAAAAGACGTAGACAAAGTAATGGCAAAAGTCAGCGAGTATACGAAAGAAAAAATCGGTGTAACCGTCAAGATGAAAATGTATGACTGGGGCGAGTACAACGAGAAGATGCAAGTAATCGCGAACTCCGGTGAGCCGTATGACATCGCGTTCACAGCTTCTTGGGCATTCGACTATGTAACAAACGCGAAGAAAGGTGCTTTCCTAGCGCTTGATGATCTTATGGCAACAAAAGGCCAAGATATCGCGAAGAACGTTCACCCATCCTTCCTAGAAGGTGCGAAGATTGATGGCAAGACGTATGCAATTCCAGTAAACAAAGAGTTGCCTGCACAGAAAGTATTCCGCTTCAACAAGAAGGTTGTAGATAAATACGGTATCGACTACAAAAACGTGAAAACGCTTCAAGACCTTGAGCCGATCCTTGCGAAAGTAAAAGCAGGCGAGCCAGGTATGTATCCGCTATCTGCGGATAAGCAGTTCAAATTCGGTTTGAACTATGACTTGATCTCTGAGAACTTGCCGATCGGTGTTGCTTTGAATGACACAAATGAGCTGAAGCTTGTGAACGTTCTTGAGCAGCCTGATACGATGAAAGACTTGGAAACAATGCATGAGTACTACAAAAAAGGTTACCTGAAGAAAGATGCTTCTACTGCTTCCAGCGGAGATGAAATGAAAACAGGTAACTGGCTCATTGATATGCCAGATACACAGCCGTTTGCTGACGCATTGTGGTCTCAATCTATGGGTTATGAAGTTGTTTCTACACCTTACACGAAGCCATATGTATACAACTGGTCTGTAATGGGTGCTATGCATGCGGTATCTGCTAACTCTGCATACCCAGAGAAAGCAGTAGAGTTCTTGAACTTGCTGAACTCTGACAAGACACTTCGCAACATGATCAACCATGGTATCGAAGGCGAGCACTTCAAACGTGTTGATGCAGAAACAATCGAATTCTTGCCTGCTAAAACAGAAGGCTACGATATGCCAGGCTTCACATTGGGTAACTTCTTCCTCTTGGATAAGCTGCCTACAGACCCTAAAGACAAATGGGAGCAATTCGAGAAGTTCAACAACTCTGCTGAAAATGCACCATTGCTGGGCTTCCACTTCAACGCGGATAGCGTGAAATCTGAAGTGGCAGCATTGCAGAACGTAAAAGAAGAGTTCTACGCTTCCTTGTTCACAGGTACAGTAGACCCTAAAGTTTACGTGCCAAAAGCAATCGAGAAGTTCAAAGCAGCTGGCTTGGATAAAGTACAAGCTGAAATGCAAAAGCAATTGGATGCATGGAAAGCGTCCAAAAAATAAGTTTCGATGTGATTGGGGCGAACCTTCGTCTGCTGCAGCATTGACAACAAGAACGCAACATCCCGCAGAAGCGAAGTGAATAGCCCGATCTATGCAATCAGGTGGAGCATCGGCTTCACCTGATTGTGTCTTATATGAGCATCATCTTTTCATTTTTGCCTTAGGAGAGAAGGAGAGAAACGATATGGAACGTCTACCCCAAGCCGTGCTTCGCGTGATGGAAGAAGCATCAACTCGATTGAACGATAATGAGAAACTGAAGCAGTTGTTCCTCAACTGTTTCCCTAATACGCTGAAAACGACGACAAAGCTGCATGAGGATGGCACTTCTTACGTGTTCACAGGTGACATTCCTGCGATGTGGCTGCGCGATTCCAGCGCCCAAGTTCGTCAGTACTTGCCCTTGGCAGCAGAAGATGCAGACGTACGCCGCATTATTGCGGGCCTTGTACGCAAGCAAATGAAGTATATTCAGATCGATCCGTATGCAAATGCATTCAATGAGACTCCTGTTCCACTAGAAGAAATTCATCACCGTGATATTACGGAGTTGAATGGCTGGGTGTGGGAGCGAAAATATGAGATTGATTCACTCTGCTATCCGATTCAACTAGGATACTTGTACTGGAAGACAACAGGCGATGCTTCGCTGTTTGATAGCGAATTCCGCCATGTTGCACATATCATTATGAACTTGTGGACGACAGAGCAGCGCCATTTCGAGCAGTCCCCTTATCGCTTCCAGCGTCAAGATTGCCGTCCAACAGATACGCTTAAAAACAATGGTATGGGTATGCCAGTTAACTATACAGGCATGACTTGGTCTGCATTCCGTCCAAGTGATGATGCATGTACGTTCGGCTACTTGATCCCGTCCAACATGTTCGCGGTTGTCGTCCTTCGTTATTTGGAGGAGATTGCACGCGATGTGTATCAGGATGAGCTGTTCGCAGAGAAGGCGGGTCGATTAGGCACAGAGATTGATGAAGGCATTCAAGCCTATGGTATCTTCCATCACCCGAAATACGGAAAAGTATACGCTTATGAGACAGATGGGTACGGCAACTACAACTTGATGGATGACGCGAACGTACCGAGCTTGCTAGCGATTCCGTACCTCGGTTATACGTCTGCTGATGATCCAATTTATCAAAATACAAGAAAGCTCATTTTGAGCGAAGATAATCCTTACTACTACGCTGGTAAGCAAGCACGTGGTATCGGCAGTCCGCATACGCCGAAAGATTACATCTGGCATATCGCTTTGTCGATGCAAGGTTTGACGGCTAGCACGGATGAAGAAATTAAAGAGGTTATCGCGATGCTCGTTGATACAGATGCAGAGTTGGGCTATATGCATGAAGGCTTCCACAAAGACGATGCAAAGCAGTTCACGCGTGAATGGTTCGCTTGGTCCAACAGCTTGTTCTCTGAGTTGATCCACCGTGAGTTCTGGTTGAAGAAATAGATTATGAAATAAATTGCTCTGAAAAGAGAGCAGTAACGAATTGAAACGCCCTTCCATAGGAGAGGAGAGACAATGATGACGAAAAAAACAGCTCATATTATTTCCCATACACATTGGGATCGTGAATGGTATATGCCTTATGAATATCATCATGCACTCTTAGTAGAATTGATGGATACATTGCTAGAAACACTTGAACGCGATCCGAACTATAAGAGCTTCCACCTCGATGGACAGACGATTATGCTTGAGGACTACTTGCAAGTACGTCCAGAAATGAAAGGCAAGCTGGAGCAATATATTGCGGAAGAGCGTATTCATATTGGACCGTGGTACATCCTACAGGACGAGTTCCTGACGAGCAGCGAAGCGAATATTCGCAACTTGCAGATCGGTCACCGTGATGCGAAGCAATATGGCGGTAAAATTTCGAAAGTGGGCTATTTCCCAGATTCCTTCGGTAATATGGGGCAGGCACCGCAAATTTTGAAGCAAGCTGATATTGACGTGGCGATGTTCGGTCGCGGCGTTAAGCCAACAGGCTTCAACAACCAAGTGTCTGAAGATGCGTCCTACGAGTCTCCATTCTCTGAAATGATCTGGCAATCGCCAGACGGTTCCCGAGTCATCGGTATTCTATTTGCGAACTGGTACTGCAACGGAATGGAAGTGCCGGTAGATGAAGCGCAAGCAGTAGCATATTGGGAGAAGCGTATTCCAGATGCAGAGAAATTTGCTTCGACGGATCATCTATTGTTCATGAATGGTTGTGACCATCAACCGATTCAAACGGATTTGTCACAGGCGATCGAAGTGGCGAAAAAGCTGTTCCCAGACGTAGACTTCGTACACTCCAACTTTAACGAGTATGTAGACCGTGTGCGTGAGGAATTGCCTGAGAACTTGAAGACAGTAGAAGGCGAATTGCGCAGTCAGCGTACAGATGGCTGGTACACCTTGGTGAATACGGCATCCTCTCGTGTGTATTTGAAGCAGATGAATGCGGACAACCAGACATTGTTGGAAAAAGTAGCGGAGCCGTTGGCAGCATTTGCTCATCAAGCAGGCAAGTCTTATCCGCATCACTTGTTCGTTTATGCTTGGAAGACATTGATGCAGAACCATCCGCATGACAGCATTTGCGGCTGTTCTGTAGATGAGGTTCATCGCGAAATGGTGACGCGCTTTGAGAAGTCGAAGCATATGACTGAAATGATCGTGAACGAGTCTTTGGATTCCTTGTTGCCGCAAATCGATACGATGGCATTTGACGGCAAGCGTGCAGTACCGTTCACAGTGTTCAACACAGCTGGCTATGAGCGCAACGGTGTTGTAGAAGTAACGCTTGAACTGAAGCGTCGTTACTTCAGCGAAGCGCATCCAACGGTGTTGGCGGCGGAAATGAAGCCAGAGCCGATCGAGCCAGGTGCGGTTATTGATGCAAACGGCAATGTGATCGATTGCGAGTGGGAAGATGCAGGCGTGATGTTCGGCTATGATCTGCCGAAAGATAAGTTCCGCCAGCCATATATGGCACGCATTATTAAAGTGCGTGTACAGGCGCAGCATATTCCAGCGTTCGGCTACAAGACGTTGGCATGGGTGCCTGCTGCAGAAGCGGGTGCAGCAGCAGAAGCTAAGGCAAGCCTCGTTACAGGCGAGTTCATGCTGGAGAACGAGTTCTTGCAAGCAGAGGTTCAAATTGACGGTGCATTGAAGCTGACGGATAAGCGCACAGGACACGTGTATGATGGCCTTAACGTCTACGAAGACGCGGGTGACATCGGCAACGAGTACATGTTCCGTATGCCGCAAGGTTCTACACCGCTAACGACGAAGAGTGTTCTGGCTGAGCGCAAGCTAATCGAGAATACAGCATTCCGTGCGGTGATCGAAGTTACGCATAACTGGAGCATTCCGGTATCTGCGGATGAAACGTTGAAGCAAGAGATATTGGACATCGTGGACTTCCCGAAACGTCAGGCACAGCGCTCCACAGAGATGGTTCCATTCGTGATCGTAACGCGCTATACGCTTGACCGCGGTGCAAAGCGTATTGATGTGAATGTGACGATGGAGAATCAATCGAAGGATCATCGTGTACGTGCGTTGTTCCCAACAGGCTTCACGGCTGAAACGCATGTGGCAGATTCCATCTTCGAAGTGGCACGCCGTAATAACGTGCTGGAGAAAGAATGGCAAAATCCAAGCAACGACCAGCACCAGCAAACATTCGTCAGCGTAAGCGACGGTGCGCACGGCTTGACGGTTGCGAACATTGGTCTGTGCGAATACGAAGTATCGCAAGACAACAAGAACACGATTGCGGTGACACTGCTTCGCTCTTCGGGCGAGCTTGGCGATTGGGGTTACTTCCCAACGCCAGAAGCGCAGTGCCTTGGCACGAATACCGCTTCTTACAGCATCATCCCGCATGCGGGCGACGTTGTGACGTCGGGTGCATACGCGGAAGCTTACAGCTTCCCAGTGCCGTTCCTCGTGCGTCAAACGGACGTGCACGAAGGCCGCTTCGCGGCAGACCATGCCTTCTTGGCATGGGAAGGCGAAGGCGTCGCGTTCTCTTCCTTGAAGATGGCGGAAGAGAGCGGCGACATGGTTGCGCGCTGGTACAACCTCGCGCACGAACCGCGCGCGCTTAGCGTTAAGCTGCCAGCAGCAGAGAGCGGCTTCTACCGCTCGGACGTGCTGGAGCGCGCAGGCGAAGCAATCGCCAGCGCAGACGCGCAGCGCGCTAACATTGACCTTGGCGCAGCGGAAATCTTCACGCTCGGCATGAAATAAATTGAAAAGGTTGGCTGCCCTCTGTGTTCACGCAGAGAGGCAGCCAACCTTTTTTACATGCAGAGTATGGACTAAAGTGCAGCTATTTTAACTAGAAATCGTTATTTTTTAATTGATGCATTGTTAAATTGGTTCTAATCGATTTTATAAGAACTCATAATGCTTTAACGGACAATTATGCAGTTATTTAATCTGAAAACATGCTTATTTGGGACATTATCGTCAAAAATACATTTATTTTTGTCCACTTTGACCTTTACCGTGCATTATCAAGAAAAATACCTGCACATTTGTCCTTATTAATCTGAAAATGATGATTTCTACTTAAAATACCTGTACTTTTGTCCATATCATCATGGCTTATGTCGTCAATCAAGTTTCAATCGAAGGGTTGCAATCAAATTAAGCAGGAGATTTTTAGAATACGCTGCTGCTCTGCGTTAGCTGAATAGCTGTTTATTGTTAATACGGGGAAAAGCAGTGAGCAGGAGAGTGCAACTTTGTGCAAGCTCGAACGTGAATCTTAAAGTTGGATAAATTTTTACCAAAAGTAGTTCATATGAGAAACATTTGTTAATTCCAGCGCGTAAATCATGATATAATGAGACAAGCACAAAAAGGGCCATAAGGGCGCGGTCGGCTAGCTTCCCCAGAGGGAGGTGATGCCCCATGTCAGTGTACGAAGCGCTTACGCTTATGATAAGCTTTGGGACGCTTCTCATCGCGCTGATATCCGTTAATAAACGGAAATAGACCGCCCCCCGCAAAGGTTCGGTCTATTTCTGTACCGTTGCTTATTGCAGCCGGCCGCTCTTATTGCGGTGTTGTGCCGGAGCCATGTTGACGCATGGCTCTCTTTTTCTATGATTATTATAACCTCAAGGATTTATTCCGTAAACCTACGAAATAGTGAAAATCGACAGCACAAAATCCCCTGTCCTATGAGTAGGATAAGGGGTGTTTCGTGTATTAAACGAAATTGATGCAATTGTATACAAAAAACATCTTTTTTCTGACGATTGCATATGCATTTCTTCGTTTTTTGTCTCTTTGTATGCTGCTAGCCACAGACAGCTCAATAACCTCGCTCATTACTGCCACTTTCCACCCTCCACAATAACATCATTCGGATTCACATCAGGTCCAAGCTCGCTGCGTAAATACTGATCGTATAGCTTTAGCAGATACTTTTCCTCGCCGAGCTTCGTTAACTCCTGATTCACCCATTCACGTAGTTCGTCATTGCCCTTTTGCACCGCTGGAGCAATGGGTGCCTCTTTCTCTAATTTATCTACGAGTATGGTGTAGCCAGCATTTTTGCGTGCCCATGCATAAAGGATAATGTTGTCCTGTGCATAGCCATCTCCGCGTCCATCTTTGAGCGCTTGTAGAGATTCCGTATTTTTATCGAATTTGATAAGTTCAACATCTGGATAGTTTTTCGTCAAATAAATATCGGCAGTCGTACCTTTCGTAACAATAATATTCTTGCCTTTAATGTCTGCTAGCGATTGAATGCCGCTCTGATCGTTCACGATGAGCTGGGTGGCTACCTTTAAGTTCGGATTTGTAAAATCAACGGCCTGCTTGCGCTCTTCAGTAACCGTCATATTAGCGAGAATAAGATCGACTTTTCCGCTTTGCAAGTAAGGTACACGGCTGGCTGGCTCTACAGTCACGAATTCAATCTTCGATTCATCGCCAAGCAAGTCTTTGGCAAAACGCTTTGCCAGATCGGTATCGAAGCCGACATAGTTGCCTTTCTCATCCACAAAGCCGAAGGGAGGTTTATCGGTAAAGATACCAACGATCAGCTTGCCACGGTCTTTAATTTGCTGTAGGGATCCACTTGCGCTCGATCCTGCTGTGTTCGATTGGTCAGTCGCAGCATCTTTACCATTCGACGGCTTGCTGTTCTGTCCGCTGCAACCTGCCAATAACGCCGTTATAAGTAAGACTGCTGCAAGTATGGTTGCAAATGATTGAAATGTCCTTTTCATATGATATCTCTCTCTTTCCATGTCTCTACCTCATAAAATTGCTGCAAAAATCGCTTGGCGCGATCCGTCTGCGGCTCTGAGAAGAAGCTCTTTGGATTTCCCTGTTCTATAATGGAGCCTTTATCCATAAACACAATTCGGTCTGCCACGGCTCGTGCGAAGCCCATTTCATGCGTGACGATAATCATCGTCATTCCTTGTCGTGCCAGCTGAAGCATTACTTCAAGGACGTCCTTCACCATTTCTGGATCGAGGGCAGCGGTCACCTCATCAAACAGCATGACTTCTGGATTCATACACAGTGCGCGAACAATCGCGATTCGCTGCTGTTGTCCACCAGACAGCTCGCGTGGATAAGCATCTCGCTTGTCGAGCAAGCCGACGCGTTCGAGAAGCTGTTCCGCTTGCGCAAGGGCTTCCGTTCTGCTGCGCTTCTGGACCTTAAGGGGGCCGAGCAAAATATTATCTATTACTTTCATATGAGGGAATAAATGATAGCTTTGAAACACCATCCCGATGCGCTCGCGCACAGCCTGCCATTGTTGAACCTTCGGTGTAAGCTCCAGCTCATTAAAACGAATGCTTCCTTCATCTATGAGCTCAAGTCCGTTCAGGCAGCGAAGCAGGGTGCTTTTGCCGCAGCCGCTCGGTCCAAGAATTACGGTGACTTCGCCTCGTTGGATAGTAAGATGAATATTTTTCAGGACAACTTGCTTGCAAAATGACTTGCCGACATTCATCAGCTTCAAGATTGGTTTAGAAGCAGCGTTATGTGTCATTCATCTGTTCCTTTCTCTTTATGAAGAAGTAACGAGGTTATTTCCTTTTGTCGGATGAACAGTAGGGTCTCAGCTTTATCTTCATCTTCATATTAGGTCATCCGCTTTTCCAGCTTGCGCGACAGGACAGACAAAGGATAGCAAAGTATGAAGTAGAAGAAGAACAGACTGCCGTAAATCATAACGGCTTCGCCAGTTCGCTCAATAATTTGCTGTCCTACCTTAACGACATCAGTTACTCCAATGAGTACCGTTAGTGAAGTGGTTTTAATAATCCGTGTGTACACATTGATAGATGGCGGTATCATTCTGCGGATTGCTTGTGGAAAGAGAATGTATCGATAGAGCTGAAATGTACTGAGACCTATTGAACGTCCTGCATCACTTTGTCCGCGAGCTATGGATTGAAAAGCCCCACGTGCTACTTCGCCAATCTCTGTAATGCCCCATAGGGAAAGAACGAGTACCGCACAGGCGAAGCTGGATAAGTGAACATCGAAAAATAGCGGGATACCAAAATAAACGAAGAACAGCCAAACTAGAATTGGCAGGGAACGAAACAGCTCCAAATAGAAGCGCGTCAGTAGGTTTAGCCATAATATACGAATCGTTTGCAGTGCCCCGAACAAAATACCACCAATCGTACTGATTACAATACTATAAAAGGCGATTAATAAAGTTTGTGTGAGTCCTTTTGCGAGTTGCGGCAAAGATTGAAAGAGTAGTTCAAGTCCCGATAGTTCCATGCTGGTACCTCCTTTCAACCCAAGAGAGCAGACATGAAAGCGGCAGGAACAGTAGGAGATAAATTGCAGTCATCATGAGGAGCATTTCGTATGTTTTGTAATAGAGTGCGATATAGTTTGTTGTCGTATATAAAATTTCAGGAATGGCAATAGCGGAGACGACGGTCGTTTCTTTGAGCAAAAATATAAAGTTGGCAAATAGAGCTGGGGTACTTATGCGTAATGCTTGTGGCAAAATGATATAGCGGAATAATTGGGCTCTGCTTAAGCCTATTGCTAATCCGGATTCCTCCTGGTCTGTAGGTACGGCGTCTATGCCCGAGCGGATCACTTCTGTTAAATAGCCAACACCTAAGAAGGTCATTGCGATAATTGCGGTGTCATAGTTGGACAGCTTAATACCAACTGAGGGAAGAGCAAAATACAAAAAGAATAGTTGGATAAGCAGCGGTGTGTTGCGAGCTATCTCCACATGGATGCGGACAAGCATGGTTAAGATAGGTACGCGGTTATACAAAATAACGTTATATATGCTCGCTATGAGCAGGGAGGAAGCAATGACGATAGTTGCGATCTCAACAGTAAGCAGAGCGGCTTGGATAAAGTCGGGAATGCGTTCGATCATGAAGGCAGTATCAAGCTTCATCTTATCACCTCTTAGGATAGTGAATCGGTTCCTACTCCCGCGCGCTCCTGCGACGACGAGGGAGGGTGCGGGGGCAGGAGCATGGCTGCAGGGTAGGAACCTAGGTGGACTTCCTTCACAAGAAGGGTATAAAAAAAGCCCATATTCGAACTAGGGCTGCGTGGGGTGCATCCATAGTTCAGAAATAGGGCTTCCGTCCGTACGGTCAGCTATGTCTGATTCAAATCATTGAATCTAATACTAATATTTCCATTATTTTATTTCAAAGTAAACCAACTTGTCAACTAGGTTATTAATAAATATTTATTGGATTTATGTTTAGGCATGCCATTCTAACAATTGGAGTCGATTGCCCAACGGATCATGGATATAGAAGCGGGGCTACGTATATAAAAAAGTGTGCGGATTCGAAGGGATTCCGCACACTTTATTGCTGTTATACGCCGATAACGGTCAATTCTTTAGGGAAGGAAGTCAATACACGTACGCCATCTTTCGTAACGACGACATCATCTTCAATCCGCACGCCGCCAACGCCTGGTACATATACGCCCGGCTCGATCGTGAATGCCATGCCTGGTTGAAGCGTATCTTCATTTTGCTCATGAATAGAAGGATATTCATGCACATCAATACCGAGGCCGTGGCCTAGGCGATGCGTGAAATATTGGCCGTAGCCGTTCTCTGTAATGAGATCACGTGCTGTACGGTCTAGGGAACCGAATGTAACCCCTGGTTTCACTGCTGCAATTGCAGCTTCATTTGCTGCCAACACGGTATTATAGATAGCTTTCAATTCATCGCTTACTTCACCGACTGCGAACGTACGCGTAATATCGGAAGCATAGCCGTCCAAATAAACGCCAAGGTCGAACAAGAGCAGGTCGCCTTCTTGAATACGGCGTGTACCTGGAATGCCGTGCGGCAATGCAGAATTATCACCTGTAAGTACCATCGTAGAGAATGACGGACCTTCCGCGCCTTGCTTCTTCATTTCATATTCCAGTTCTGCTACAACTTCTGCTTCTGTCATGCCGACACGAACGCGTTCTACAACGTTGCCAAGCACCGTTTCGATGCAATCAACAGCAGCCTGCATGCGTTCAATCTCTGCGTCTGTTTTTACAACTCGCAATGCTTGCAGCTCTTGACCAATGTCTTCAACCTTCGCAGCTTGCACGACAGCTTGCAGTGCTTCATAGCGCTGTACTGTCATATGCGCCTTCTCAATTCCAAATGAGTGAAGGGATGCAGGCAATTGTTCACGTAGAATTAGATAAGGGTTGTCCGTGTCTTTATGTGTCACGATGCGCGTAATGGAAGAATCAGCAGCAGCTTTGTCTCCATCTAGAGCAGGGACGATCAACACGGGTTCTTGTCCTTGTGCAAGTACGATGCCGAGAAAGCGTTCATGCGGGTCGCAAGCAAAGCCTGTAAAATAGTAAACATGCTTAGGATCCGTAATAAGCATAGCATCCCATTGGTGACGCTCCATTGCTTTATAGAGTTGTTGTACGAGGTTGTTCATGGTGTAGTCATCCTTCCGTTCTAAATTCGATCATATATCGACCATATCATGTTTAACTGATAAATGCGAATTTCATCTAGAAAGCAAGGGGATTTGCTTATGTAAAAGGAAATTGACATGGGTTTAAGGAGTGGTTGACTTTTAGGCAAGATCTGTTGCATTCATGCAACGGTTGCCACAGAGGTTATTCAGTTCAAATTTCCTTCGTTTAAAATGTAAAGGGTGCCAGTGAGCTTATTTTTCAGAGGGAGCGGTATCATTCAGCAGCCTTGCTGCAATAAGCGCTCCTATGACCGTTACAATATGAAATCGAATGATTTTGTAGAAATAACGTCAATGACGACCGTTAGAGACCCTATGCTATTGTCCACGTTTATGTCGTAAGTACAGTAAGTATATTTCCAAATGTTACACGTTCCTCGTGGAACAATTTTCGACTATATTCGACTTCGGGAGAAAGTTTGAAAAATACACAGAGATGAATCCTTATTGGAGATAGATATTATATTAACTAACAAAATGGAAATTTTGTGGCATCATTTCCCGACTAGTGCCGAACTGAGAACAGTTCGTTCTTGCCTTGAGATGAGGTTCACATAATGTTCGAAAACTAGCTCTTTTTTTTGATTTTTGCCACACTATTTCATCTTTATCTATGGGAAAATGGAAATGTAAGGATAGCAAAAAGGATGATTTTATGGAGGGGACCGACGATGTCGACAGTGGCAGTACAGCCAGTCCATTGGAATGAACAAACCGTAGAACAGTTAGAGATACGAAAGGCCGGTTATCAACTGTTGGTTGATTTTCTTGGAGAAGCACCAACACTTGAAGTGATAATGTCTTGGCGCAATCATCCAGAACTGATTAGATTGTCACAGATCTCAGAAGGAGCACGTATCGTTCATGAGACATTGTGCAAGATGACAGCAGAGGATATGTATCATTTGTTCGCTCGCTTGCGTGATGAATATGCACGTTTGTTCAACCGTGGAGGCGAGCTACCTGTATCTCCATGTGAGACGATGTATCGTGCGAACGAGCAGATGCTGCCGAAGTCTTACGCACAAGAGGTCTGCAAGGAATATGAACAGTTCAGCCTTCACTTCAAGAAGCTGAGAGGCGAGACGGATGACCATATTGCGATTGAACTGGAATTTATGATTACGTTAATTGAGAAAATGCTGAATACGGTGATGACCGAAGAAAGATTCAGCCGCTATATGAATGGGCAGCGTCGTTTTGTGAAGGAGCATTTGCAATGTTGGGCAGCAAGCTTCGCTGATGATTTGAAGCAGTACACGACACATCCATTGTACGGTGCGATCGGTACGATGTTGCAAGAATTTGTAGCACGTGAAGCGCATTGGGCAGTAGATGGGGATGCAGCATAGAACATTGGCTGTTAACAACCTTTTCAACTACAAAGGTGAGCTTGATTTCGTATATTAGCTAGACATACGATACACTTATAGGTGTGTGGGTCCAGTATTACTAAGGAAATTTGACGTAGGACATAGTGAGTATATACGTTTATATAATAAAAGAGCTGCCCACAGTCATGTACATATGACCGAGACAGCCCGTGAGACCTGCCATTGAGGCAGGTCTTTTGCTTATATAAATGGTAGTAGTGCTTCGAATTTATGCAGTACGAATACCTACTATATTGCATCGTCTACGCTAACAGCTTTAGACCAACAACAGATGCGACAATGACCGCGATACACAAGACGCGCTTCCAATCTTTCTGTTCCTTGAACAGTGTCATTCCTAATACGGCACTACCAGCTGTACCGATACCTGTCCAGATTGCATAAGCAGTACCCATGGAGATGGACTCCATTGCATATGAAAGCATCGAGAAGCTTATTCCGAAGGCTGCGGCCAGCATCAGGTAAGACTGCCAGTTGCGATGCGTTGTAACACGCTTTATCGCGAATACGCCTGCCACTTCAAACAAACCTGCTGTGATCAAAATCAACCATGCCATTATGCTGCACCTTCTTTCGCTTCTTCATTTTCGTCTTTCGTCACCAGCTTAAGGCCAATAACGGCACTTGCCAATGTTGCAATGAAGAATAGTTTAACTGGGTTGGCAGGTTCACCGAATACAAGAATCTCCATTAATACGGTACCAGCTGTACCGATACCTGCAAACACAGCATACACCGTGCCCAGCGGAAGCTTAGAAGCTGCCTCAATTAACACCTTAAAGCTGAGTCCAATGGCACCAATGGTCAGTGCCCAATGCCACCATTCCGTCGAATATTTTAGTCCGGATACCCAGAAAATTTCTAGAAATCCGGCTAAGAGTACCAATCCCCAATGCTTGTTCATGATGATTCTCCCCTTTACTCCTTATCAATTTGTATAAATGTTATTAGCTCTACAGAATAAATTCCTGTTGAACGCAATCCATAAATGGACGCTAATGTTAGCGCTGCTATTTGCTCAATCCTCGCCAGAACATCAACCACGCTGCTTCCAGCCTTCGTGATGCCCGTTCAGGACCACCGTACAGCAGTTCCACGAAAAATCCATCGAGCAAGCATAGGAACGCCCTAGCAGCTTGCTCTGCGTCCACATCACCAATCTCACCCGTTTGTACTGCAGCGGTAATACGTGAATCTACATATTTCTCCAAGGTGTCCAAATACGTATACAGCCGTTCCATTACTTCTTGTTCCATCCCCGAAGGCGGGAAAAAGGAAGTACGTAACATGAATTTCATGTCTGGATGCGTATCATACCGTTCCTGATAAGTGCTTAGCATTAACGGCAGCATCTGCTGCAGCGGCAGCTCACGTTTCTCTTCGGCCAGCTTTGTAATGTAGTTAAGCTCTGATTGAAATACATTTTGCACGACCCGCAAAAAGAGGTCATCTTTACTTTTAAAATGTGCATATATCGAAGGCTTCTTAATGCCGACCTCTTCAGCAATCATGGCGAGCGAAGTTTCTGCATAGCCATGCTCCGCAAAGTGGGTAAGTGCAACTTGTTGGATTCGGTTAGCTGTCATATAAGGAGGCCTCCTTATTATCATTATTTTGTTCCAATGATGCTGTTCCTACTGGATAAACAAGCTAGAGAATTCTGTATGCATCTGGCTGTTCACTTACCTTAATTAAAAACGATGTTGTGGAAGTTATTTTTAACTACCTAACGGTCGTTAGTTAATATGCTGTTATTATTTCACAAGGGGATATGTCTGTCAATATATATTAAAAAATCTTTTTGGATTATTTTTCTTAAGCAGCGTTTGGGCGGTAGGCACAGCGTGTAATGATCGTTGTCCAAAAGTAGATTGGCAAGTGAAGTGAGATAAGGGCATAATAAACATATAGACATCGAAGTGGAGGGCACACGTAATGAGAAGGGGCATGCAAATTACATTATTTCTAATAATGCTCTTAACGCTCGGCTACTACATAAATGATACATTTGGTCGAACAATTGCCACGACGCTAAGTATTTTGACTACTTTGGCGGTATTAACGCTTGCTATTATTATTTTCATGGAGAATCGACATCCATCCAGTACGATGGCTTGGCTGTTAATTCTAGCACTTATTCCTGTGCTAGGCTTCGTATTTTACTTGTTGTTCGGGCAAAATTATCGCAAACGGCGTAAATACTCGAAGAAGGCCAAGCGTGATAAGGAAGAATATACATTTTTAAAGGCACAGTGGATCGAAAGTCAATACACAGCCAGAGAATTTACGACAGAACAGCGCAAGCTGCTGCTGCTTATGAATCGGATTAGCAGCAGCACAGTTAGTTTCTCTACAGAGACGAAGGTGCTGACAAATGGGGAAGAGACCTTTTCCGCCTTGCTTCATGAGTTGCGAATGGCTCAGCATCACATCCATATGGAATACTACATATACCGCGATGATGATATTGGCAGAGAGATTCAGCAAATTCTTATTGAAAAAGCAAAAGCTGGTGTACATGTTCGTTTTATGTATGACGCGGTAGGCAGTGTTTATTTGAAAAAGAGCTTCGTGCGAGAAATGTGTGAAGCAGGTGTTCAGGTGGCTGCATTCGGTCCCGTACGGTTCCATCTTGTGTCCAACAAGGTTAATTACCGCAACCACCGCAAAATTGTCGTTATCGATAGTAGCGTTGGATTTATGGGCGGATTAAATGTTGGTGATGAATATTTGAGCCGCAACAAGACGTACGGCTTTTGGCGGGATACGCACATGATTATTCGAGGGGAAGCTGTACAAACGCTGCAAGCTATTTTCCTCAAAGATTGGCGTCATATGACGAAGGAGAAGGTTGTAGATCCGAAATACTTTGTATCTTGCAACACGTTGAACCCAGAAGCAGAGCATGGGGCTGTCCAAATCATTGCGAGTGGACCTGATCAAGAATTCCAAACGATGAAGAACTTATTCTTCTCAATGGTTACATCTGCACAGAAGTCGATTTGGATCGCTACACCATATTTTGTACCAGATGAGGACTTGCTTACTGCACTTAAGGTTGCTGCTTTATCGGGGCTTGATATTCGATTGCTGTTTCCTGCGAAGCCGGATCGCTGGCTGCCATTTCTTGCGTCTCATTCCTATTTTCCAGGGCTTATTGAGTCTGGAGTCAAAATATATGAATATGAAAAGGGCTTCTTGCACTCTAAGCTTGTCATTGTGGATGGGGAAATTGCGACTATTGGCACGACGAATATGGATATGCGCAGCTTTTATTTGAACTTTGAGGTGAATGCGCTGCTTGTACGTACAGATAGCATAGAGCGGCTTGTGACAGACTTTGAACGCGATCTTCAATCTGCAGCTCGTATTAATGAAGAACAATTCAAAAAGAGGAAGAAGAGAACGAGGTTTTTGGAATCTTTAGCTCGTTTATTCTCTCCGTTATTATAGTAGAAACTTTCGATTCAAAAAGGGTTATTGGCATGCTTTTAGTAAGCGGAGTATGCCAAGCCCCTTTTTTTTGTTATCGATATCCGAAAAAATTCAACCTATATTGTGCCATGGAAACGATTGACTATCTAATGGGCATATGTCATCATAGAGGAAAGATGAGAACGATTATCATTATTTTTAATGCTTGCAGTTTATCAATATAGGTATGGGGTTGGAATTCGAGCTGGGCCCATACGTTGAGGAGGGCCGTTATGGCAGGATTACAGACTGAATCGATAACGTTAGCCTATGATGACACGGTCATCGTAGATCAGTTGTCTTTAAATATCCCACAGGGGAAGATTACAGTACTAATCGGCAGCAATGGATGCGGCAAGTCAACGCTGCTGCGCTCGCTTGCTCGTTTACTCAAGCCAAACGAAGGCTCTGTCCTCTTGAATGGACATGATATTCATACTTCTTCGACGAAGGAAGTTGCACGCAAGCTCGCTATTTTGCCTCAAGGACCTGTTGCTCCGGAAGGATTGACAGTACAACAGCTGGTGAAGCAGGGCAGATATCCTTATCAGAGCTGGCTTAAGCAGTGGTCGGAAGAAGATGAGCGCTGTGTCAATCACGCTTTGAAAGTAACAGGGATGGAAGAACTGAAGCATCGTCCAGTTGATGCGCTATCAGGCGGCCAACGTCAGCGTGCATGGATTGCGCTAACATTGGCTCAAAATACGGATATTATCCTGTTGGATGAACCTACGACTTATTTGGATCTTAGCCATCAAATTGAGATCCTCGATTTGCTATATGATTTGAACCGTGAAGAAGGCCGTACGGTTGTCATGGTACTGCACGACTTGAACTTGGCTTGCCGCTACGCGGATTATATCGTTGCCGTGCAAAATAAAGGCATTTACGCAGAAGGCGCTCCAGAAGAAATATTGTCCCCAAAACTTGTGAAGGATGTATTTCAGATGGATTGCATGATCTGCTGCGATCCGATCTTTGGCACACCGATGTGCGTGCCTCACGGAAAAGGACGTAATTGCATCAAAGATGCATTCACTTTCAAGCAAAATGCTGATCTGCTGCGTACTGTAGCTACTGATTATTCCGCTTTGGCAGCAGCGAAATAGTTGCAGCAATGTTTTAAAAATGATCATACATAGCCCACCTTTTCACACATTTACAGTTGAGAAGGGTGGGCTTTTTTGTGTTTTTCCAGGTATACGGTGAGGGAGGGTTAATCGCAGATCCCTTTCTTCAGCTTAGAGGGTGTGCCTTGCTGCTGAAATTTTGGCTTAGTTAGGCAGTGTTGTTCGAGTTCTATAATTATCCATGTCAACATTTTCAAATAAAAATTGAAAAATTGAAGTTGGAGAATGTATCGTTGTGGCGTACAATTAGGGTTGTTCGTGCATTTTACGCACACAGTGGATAGAGAAATCATATTGAATAGAAGACGGAGGTGCGCTTTATGAAATATCGCAGCGTCTTTGATATAATCGGGCCCATTATGGTAGGTCCATCAAGTTCACATACTGCGGGAGCTGCAAAGATAGGCAGGCTTGCTCGTAGTATTTTTGGGCGTCAGCCGCAGTCGGTGCACATCTCGTTGTACGGATCATTTGCTGAAACGTATAAAGGTCACGCAACAGATGTAGCCTTAGTCGGCGGGTTGCTGGATTATGAGCCGGATGATACGAGATTGCCAGAAGCACCGCGCTATGCAGAAGAAGCAGGAATGGCAGTTACGATTACGACCGAGGATGCGATACCTGAACATCCCAATACGGCTCGTATACGCATGCAGGATGAACGCGATAATATGGAAATCGTCGGGATCTCGATTGGCGGCGGTAAAGTTGAGATATGTGAGCTGAACGGATTTCCGCTTCAGCTGTCTGGTACGTGTCCTGCTATTTTAATCGTGAATGAGGATCGATTTGGCGTCGTAGCTGCAGTTACACAGTTGTTAAGCAGAGAGCAAGTAAATATCGGCAATATGAAAGTATCGCGCAAAGAAAAAGGCGAGCGTGCACTGATGATTATAGAAACCGATGAACGAATGAAGCAGCCGCTGTTGGATGAGATCAATGAGCTGGCGGGCGTCATTCGTGTGCTTCGAATGGAAGATTAATGTTGGCTAAATAGCTGAGGGGGTACACTATGTTTCGCAATGTAGCGGAGCTAATTGCATTGACGGAGGAGCATTCCTGTTCGATCGCAGAGATTATGATCGAGCTGGAGATGAAAGCCACGGATAGAACGAGGGAAGAGATTCGTGCCCAGATGGGCCGCAATCTGGATGTGATGGAGCAAGCAGTGGAACGTGGTTTAGCTGGTGTTAAATCGCACTCTGGCTTGACGGGCGGAGACGCTGTGAAACTGAAAGCATATATGAACAGTGGCCGAGGCTTAAGTGGAGATACGCTGCTTGATGCTGTATGCAAGGCAATCGCGACAAATGAAGTCAATGCCGCAATGGGTATGATTTGTGCGACACCAACGGCTGGTTCCGCAGGGGTTGTGCCAGGTACTTTGTTTGCTTTGCGTGAGAAGCTGAACCCAAGCCGAGATGAAATGATTGATTATTTGTTCACGTCTGGTGCATTCGGGCTTGTGGCGGCGAATAATGCATCTATTAGTGGTGCTGCTGGTGGCTGTCAGGCGGAAGTGGGCACTGCTTCAGGTATGGCGGCGGCATCGATTGTAGCTCTTGCAGGAGGTACTCCGAAGCAATCCGCACAGGCGATGGCAATTGCCCTTAAGAACTTGCTAGGGCTTGTCTGTGACCCAGTAGCAGGATTGGTTGAGGTTCCTTGTGTGAAGCGTAATGCGATGGGTGCAGCCGTGGCGATGATGGCGGCAGATATGGCGCTTGCAGGTATTGAGAGCGTTATTCCATGTGATGAGGTTATCGAAGCGATGTATCGTATCGGTCAAACGATGCCGGTCGCTTTGAAAGAAACCGCGCAAGGCGGGCTGGCTGCAACACCTACAGGTGAACGGTTGAAAAAGCAAATTATGCAGTAGCAGGTTTCATGATGAGGATATGTTATCCGACTGAATATTGCTATGTTAAACAGCTGAACATATACGGTATAATAAATATTTGATATTCTAAATGTTACAAAGTATATGTGCATTCCAATGCTTCCTTTGGATATGCACTCGCGTAAGGGAATAGTGGACAAGCTTATCTAATAAGTGATTATAGCATGCAAACAGCGTGTAAAACTGTGATATAAGCTATTGCTCACTTCATCTATCCTAATTGCGCATAAATCCAAGCTGGAGCAGCGTGCTGCCGAGGAGGTCGTAACCGATGTCAGAACGGAATAGTCAGGCTGCGCCCGCGCACGGTGCAACCGAGCAGCGGAAAGCGGAGCATGTTCGCATATGTTTGGATGAAGCAGTAAACAGTGTCGGTGTATTAACGGGACTGGAGCAATATCGTTTCCTTCACCAGGCATTGCCCGAGATAAGCTTCGATGACATTGACCTGTCTACGTCATGGTTTAGCAAGCGAGTCGCTACTCCTTTGCTAATTAGCTCAATGACAGGCGGCAGCTACGGAACAGGCAGTATTAATCGCCGATTAGCTGAGGTGGCTGAGGCGCGTGGATGGGCAATGGGAGTAGGCTCTGTACGTGCGGCAGTGGAGAATCCAGAGGTGGCTTCTACGTTCCGATTGCGAGATGTTGCGCCTACTATACCTATTTTCGCAAACATCGGAGCTGTTCAGCTCAATGCAGGCATGGGTATTGAAGAATGCCAAAGAGCTGTAGAAATTGTAGAGGCTGATGCGTTGATACTTCACTTAAATGCACTTCAAGAAGTGTTTCAACCTGAAGGGGATATTGATTTTAGCGGATTGCTGTTCAAGATCGAACAAATATGCCGTGAACTTTCTGTCCCAGTGGGTGTGAAAGAAGTGGGCTGGGGGATCGCTGCTGATACAGCGGTACAGCTTGCTAATGCTGGTGTTGAATTTATTGACGTCGCGGGTGCAGGCGGTACTTCATGGATTCAGGTGGAAAAGTATCGCTCCAACGATGCGATGAAGCGCAGAGCTGCTGATGCGTTTGCGGATTGGGGTATTGCGACCGCTGATAGTGTCATTCAAGTGCGCGAAGCGTTACCGGAAATGAAGATTGTCGCGAGCGGTGGGCTGCATAATGGGGTTGAAGCAGCTAAGGCTATTGCTTTGGGTGCGGATGCTGCGGGCTTCGGGCGATCGCTGTTGCAGGCAGCTGTTGATTCCGATGAAGCGATTGATGATGTGTTGGCTCAGATTGAGTTCGAACTTCGCGTAACGATGTTCGGCATTGGGGCACGTACGATCGAGGAGCTGCGCCATACGAAACGTCTTTTGAAAAAGATATAACAGGAGCATAAGTAAGTTCATATTGCTTAGTTCTAACGAGCCGATGACAGCGGATAGACCGCTGTATCGGCTTTTTGAAATTACGGCTATTATATGTTGTATTTTATATGAGTATTTAACTACATATACATCAGAGTACTAGTGCATATGTAATTGACCGTGTACTTCATTGATTAATTGGCTAGAAGTGCCGGGATATGTATGTAGAGTGGCTGGATCTTTTACATCGGGGGCTGACAGCATGAAACAAAAGGTAGCAACTATCACTCGTTCAATGCAAGTTGTTTTTCAAAAGAAGAGAATGTCCATTAAGCAGCGATTCATTATTCTTGTAAGCATTATTACGGTTGGATTTATTATTGCGGGAACGGTGTCTAATCTTCATTCGAGGACACTTGTCGATAGCATGGATCAAATGTACAACGAACATATGCAAAATGTCATTCGCGCAGAGAAAATGATGCTTGCCTTCAAGCAGTCTGAGTTGTACTTGGAACGTACGATTGAAAGTGAAACGATGGATGAGGCAACGGGGCATGTCAATGACTACATGCGCTTCATTATGGAGATTCGACAGCCGCTGCAGGAAATCGTTAAGAGTGGACATGGGCAGCAGGCGGTAAAGTATTTGGAAGCGATCGAGACACATTTATTTAAGTTGGAATATTTGGCTGCAGAGATGAAAGGATATATTGCTGACGGTAAGTTGGAACAATTTAAAGCAGAAATCGAAGCGGAAATAAGACCGATTGAGAAAAAAGTTTTCGCTGATATGCTGCTTATTGAGGAAAGCAGTGTAAGGGCAGCGGAACAAATTTATTTGGATAACAAGTCGGATGCGATTCAAAGTCGCACGTTAAATATTTTCATTATGATTGTTATGGCTATCAGTTGTATATGGATGGGAATAGCAACAAGTAAGGCGATCCGCAAGCCAATTGACTCGCTTCAGCATTTGATGGCTAGAGCAGCAGGCGGAGATTCGAGTGCTACAAGTACGGATATAGGCACTGACGAGTTAGGTCGTCTATCGGTAAGCTACAACGAAATGATTCAAGGCCTGAAGCAGCTGATTGAACTCATTCAAACGAGTACCAGTGTGCTAATGGATAATGTATCTGTCGTTGCTGAATTTGCGGTACAGTCTCAGCAAGGCGCTCAACAGACGGCAGCGGCAATGCAGCGAACAGACGAAAGCGCCAAGCGCCAACAGTCTTCTGCTGGAGAAACGCTGCGCGCGATGGAGGATATGGCAAACAGCATCCAGCATATTGTTCACGCTACGACTGAAGTTGCCGATATTACACAACATGCAAGCCAGCATGCAGCGCAGGGAGCTACAACGATGGAGCAGGCCGTTACGGAAATGGATCGTGTCCATCAAGCCGTTCAGAGCGCTGATCATACGTTACAAGAGCTGCAGCAGCATTCGAAAGCAATTGTTCATGTGATTACGATTATTCAGCAAATTAGTTCGCAGACTTCCTTATTGGCAATCAACGCCTCCATCGAAGCAGCTCGTGCAGGTGAGCATGGCAGAGGATTCAGTGTCGTTGCGGATGAAGTTCGCCATCTTGCAGAACAATCTGGAGATTCACTAAAACGAATAAGCAGTATGGTTGATGCCATTCAGCGCAATACAGGGTATATGGCAGAGGCAATGTCTGAAGTATCTAATCAGACGCAAGCGGGTCAAGAGACCGTAACTGCAGCGGGTGTGATGTTCAACGATCTTCATCAGCAGATTAGCCAAGTGGTGGAGCAAACAGAGTCTGTATCGGCGTCTGTGCAAGAGATGAGTGCTTGCACAGAGGAAATTACAGCTGCCAGCTCGGAGATGGCTGCTCTGTCTCAGAATGCTGCGGAAGAAGTTCAGCTTGTTACAACGATGACGACCACGCAGCTGGATCAGATGAGTCGAATATCGACAATTTTAGACGAGCTGTATGAAATGGCATTCGGACTCGACGAGCAAGTCAATAAATTCCGATTAGAAGTAGAAGTAGACAGTAAGATATAGTAAGGAAAGTAAGAAGCAGTACGTGCAGGTAAGAGTAGTAAAGATCATTATGGGAACAGTAAATGGTAAAGAATAATCGCAAACAGGTACTGCCAGTATAGACTTTGGATACCGGTAACAATTACCTTTAGCAATTAGTGGTATGTTGTGATTAAAATGGTCTTTATACTTATCGGTCCTACGACCAGATCACAATCGGATATAGAGTAGAGAGGGTGTCCATCAGCAGCATGTCAAACAAGCAAGAAAGTCCTTCTACCGTAGACAAGAAGGCTGGCACAACAGAACGATTCAGTTCCGCAGGTTTTATTTTGGCGGCGATCGGAAGTTCTGTAGGTTTGGGTAACATTTGGAAATTCACTTACGTAACAGGACAGAATGGCGGAGGTGCCTTCTTCCTATTGTTCATTGCCTGCTTGTGTATCGTTGGCTTACCCGTATTATTAGGAGAATTAGCAGTTGGTCGTGCGGGACGCGGCGATGCCGTTATCTCTTTTACTAAGCTTTCAGGAAAGAAGTGGTGGGGCGCCCTAGGCTTTATTGCCGTTCTGTCTGCCTTTCTCATTATGACTTTTTACAGTACCATCGCTGGTTGGACGCTGCATTATGCGGTGCAGTCGATAAGCGGCGCTTTATTTGAGAGTTCAGATTATCAAGCAGTATTTAATGCATTTACAGCAAGTTCAGCTCCTATTTGGTGGCAAATCGTTATCTTTGGGATAACGGGTGTTGTCATTGCAAAAGGAATTTCAAGCGGTATTGAGAAGTTCAATAAAATTGTCATCCCGGGTTTGCTCATTATTCTTGTCATTATGCTCATGCGCACATTGACATTGGATGGTGCTGCGGAAGGTATTCGTTACTTCCTGTACCCCGATTTCTCACAGCTTACTTTCACATCTGCACTTGAAGCATTAGGCTTAGCATTCTTCTCGCTTTCGCTTGGTATGGGTGCTATGCTTACGTACGGTGCTTATGTGGAAAAACATCAATCTTTAACGGCAGCGACGCTTGCGGTTGGGGCAGGAGATTTGGCATATGCACTCATTGCAGGCCTCATCATTTTCCCGACGACATTTACATTCGGAATTGCACCGAATTCAGGTCCAGGACTTGTTTTCGTAGCGCTACCTGCCGCATTCGCTGCGATGCCATTCGGTAATTTGTTCGGGGGTCTCTTCTTTATCTTATTAGCGATTGCCGCGATCACGTCTTGTCTTGCTTTGATTGAAGTGCCTGCTGCGTACTTAATGCGCAAGTACGGTCATGGTCGTAAGAAGGCAACGATAACTGTAATGATTGCGATGTACGTGGTGGCTCTTCCTGTAACATTAGCAGCAGGTGGTGTGTTGACGGATGTCAAGCTTGGTGGTCGCAATTTGTTTGACTGGTTGGATTTCGTAACGTCTAATATTATGCTCCCGCTCGGTGGCTTGTTTGTGACCATTCTAGTCGGCTTTGTCTGGAAAGGCGCAGGGGAAGAAGCAGGTTTGAAAGGATGGTGGCTTAAAGCGTGGATGTTCTCGATGCGCTATATTGCCCCAATTCTAATTGTGCTTATCTTCCTCAAGTATGCAGGAATCATTTAAGAGTTAGTTGAGTAGGAAAAGAAAACATAGAAAGCAAACCTTCTTCGTATGGGAGGTTTGCTTTTTTTATTCAAAAATTAGTTTGAGAAAAATTACCATAAATAATAAATGTGTGTATGTGCAACCTTCGACATATATAGCCCGTCTGAAGCATGAACAAAAACAACAACACAACTTTGAGGAGGTACTAGTTATGAAAGCATGGAATAAACTTCTCCTAACTACAACAGCCGTTACACTTCTAGCACTACCATTGTCAGCATCCGCTCTTAGCAGCGTAAATGCAACAGGACCAGTTCCTACTGCAAAGGTTATCGAAAACAAGAAAGACCAAGCTGAACAAGCTGCTACAAAAGGATTATTGGAAGAGATTAAACATACAAAGACAGGCAGCCAAGTCCTTGTTAAAGGTGAAGGCGTACGCCCAGTAGATCAAGATACGATTATCCTAAATATTAATAGCAGTGTGCCAGTTGTTGACCAACATGGCAAACCAGCTGATTTGGTGGAAGCCTTGCAGCAAGAATGGACGGTAACTGCCTATTATAACCCAGCAATTACGAAGAGCTTGCCAGCTAAAGGCAATGCGGAGAAGTTCGTAGTTGAGCGTCCGGAGGTTAAAGCGATGGTATCTACAGGTATCGTTGATTCCACAGGAAAAGATCGTGTCGTTATGGTTGGCGATAGCAAAATTGTACTGAACTTGTCTGAAGATACAGTGATCACAGATAAGAACGGCAAAGTGCTTAAGCAGTCCGATCTGAAGGCTGGTCAGCGTATTGAAGCTCACTATGGCCCGATGATGACAGCAAGTTTGCCGCCAATCAGCCCAGCTCAAAAGATTGTTGTCTTGGGTGAAACAAGCCGCGTAGAAGGTGTTGTCGCGAAAGATATGAGCAAAGATGCGAAGAGCATCCATATCGATACGGCAGGCGACAAGAAAATGGAGAACGATATGATTCTTCATATCAACGAGGATACTTCCATTATTAACATTGTTGGCACACCAGTGAAGCCAGAAGAGATCAAGAAAGGTACGAAGGTAGCTGCTTATCATTCTCTGGCAACTACATTCTCCATTCCTGCGCAAAGCAGTGCTTATGTAATTGTTGTGCTACCTGAACCAGTAAAATAAGACAAAGAACACAAACAACCCCAGTCGCTTATTAGCAGCTGGGGTTGTTTGTGTTCTTGTATAAAAAAAGGGAGAATGTCGTTCAATATAGGAATAACCGCTTATAGCGATGTTGAAACATGTCTTCGTTTGACGAAAGATAGAACTTATTGTCAATAGGATAAAATATTCATTTTCGAATATTTTTTTGATTCAATAGGAGGATAAAAAAGGAAGACGCCGAATACAAATATTGTCGAATTCTCGATTATGTCATTTATAATGCAATCGCAATAAAGGAGGTGGAAAGCAAGATCAGAAGTTTTTAATATCTGTATATTATCCACATGATTTGAACCTATCGGATTTATATTTCCTGCGCATGAACCATTTTTCTAATTTTCGAGAGAGCAACTAGTACTCTTTATAAGCTAAACTCACTTCATTTCTCTTTCATTCGTCATATCTTCTTTAATGCCATACACAAGCGCTGCTGAAAGATAGGAAGCAGACGCCTATTTCTAAATGCATAGTACGGAGGGGCGCTATGGGAAAAGTGGCTTTCTTGTTCCCTGGTCAGGGATCTCAAATCGTAGGAATGGGTAAAAACTACGCTAGAAGATTTGGCAAAGACTTTGAATCCATTTTTGAAGAGGCTAGTGATGCGCTCGGTTTTGATTTAAGGCAGCTTTGTTATGCAGGTCCGGAACGTGATCTAATGAAGACTGAATTTGCGCAGCCGGCTATTGTGACAGTTAGTAGCGGTATTTTGCGGGTGCTTGTTCGAGAAGGGCTGTGTCCTGATATTGTGGCTGGTCATAGTGTAGGCCAATTTTCAGCTTTAGTAGCTGCTGGTGTTCTATCATTTACAGATGCGGTGAAACTGGTACGCAAGCGTGGTGAATTCATGTCCGCTGTGCGGACACCTGGAACGATGGCTGCTGTTGTTGTATCACAACCAGAGCATATGTCGCAGGTGACCAGTTTAATCAAGGAAATGGATCTCGATATTGCCGGGATGAATACACCGAGCCAAATCGTCGTATCGGGCGCAAATCACATCGTTTCTATGCTATTGGAGCAGCTGCAAGCGATTCAAGGAATAAAAACGAAGCCGTTGGCCGTATCGCATGCGTTCCATTCTCGACTTATGGTTGAGATGGAAGAGCCATTGATGGCCTATGCTGCAGGTTTATCCTTCTGCGATGCTCAAATACCTGTTGTGCTCAATAAATCGGCAAAAGTAACAACAACAGCAGCAGATGTTATGGAGGATGTTCGAGCACAATGCACGCAGCCCGTAGCTTGGAGACAGACGATTGAAGCTATTGGTCAATATGAAGTCCAACATGTCATCGAAGTAGGCGCTGGAAATACGCTCACGGGGATGATGCGCTCATTCGGGGGCCATTGGAAAGGGCAATCTACAAACTCTCCTATGGAGCTAGAGAAAGTATTGCAACTGATGCGGAAGTTTAAAGAGGGGGCATAAGGATGGCATGGTTTGAGCAAGGGCAGGTTGCGGTTGTCACCGGCGGATCGAAGGGGATTGGCAAAGCGATTGTTCAAGATTTGGCTAGCCAAGGGGTAACGGTTGTTTTCACTTATTCTAGCAATGAAAAAGCAGCAATAAATATTGAAGCGGACATTATTGCCGCTGGTGGCCACGCAAAGGCTGTACAAGTGAATGTTGCCTATGAACAGGATATCAAACGACTGTTTCAAATCGTGAAGACAGAGTACGGCAGGCTCGATATTTTGGTTAATAATGCAGGCATTACGCAAGATGGCTTTTTGGCGGTCATGAGCGAAGCGAAGTGGGATGAAGTGCTGCAAGTGAACTTGAAAGGTACATTCTTGTGCGCGCGTGAGGCGCTCAAAGCAATGATGAAGCATAAGTCGGGCTCTATTATAAATGTGGCATCGACTAGCGGTATTACAGGCACACCTGGGCAAACCAATTATGCTGCTTCAAAGGGTGGAATGATAGCGTTTACAAAAAGCTTAGCTGCTGAAGCGGCGGCATACCAAATTAGAGCGAATGTAGTTGCTCCTGGATTTATCGAGACGGACATGACGAAAAAAATGGACAAGCAGGTACTAGCAAAATACATGGAGCATATTCCGCTCAAGCGTATGGGGCGTCCGGAAGAAGTAGCACATTTGGTCTCATTTTTAGCCTCAAGCCGAGCTTCCTATATTACCGGGAAAGTGTACACGGTGGATGGCGGGATGGTTAACGGATAGACGCACGACATGAGCAACTAACCATAATTGTTATACATACAAGGGGGATTCATAATTGAAAACGATACTGAATGCTGATGATATTCGTTTGCTTCTGCCGCATCGCTGGCCTTTTCTATTGCTCGACCGCATAGTCGAATTGAAGCCAGGCGTGAGTGGTGTTGGAATTAAGAACGTTACAGTGAGCGAACCGTTTTTCGAGGGGCATTTCCCAAAAGAATCGATTATGCCGGGCGTTCTTATCGTAGAGGCATTGGCCCAGATGACGGCACTCGTGCACATAACAGGTGCGTTATATGAAATGCAGCAGGGCGATGGCAATAGTGAACCAGTAGTTAGCCGCGAAAGTATACAGAAGTTGTTGGCTGGAGAAGGTGAAGATATTTCTTCAAAAGTGGGCTATTTAGCCTCGATAAGGGATTTCAAATTTATGAAGCCAGTTGTGCCAGGTGACCAGTTGTTATTGAAAGTTCAAGTGGGAAGATCGTTAGGCGCACTCTATCAAGTAAAGGTGTCTGCTATGGTGGATAAGCAAGCTGTAGCTGAAGGCAGCTTGAACGTTTCTCACCGCGTTGATCAGGCTTAATTGGACCACAGGGTGCATAGACAAACAACCTTAGCCGCTTGAAGTGACCAAGGTTGCTCGCTATATATATTTAAGGGGAACATGCTACTGATTAATCACCACATTCTATAAAGTTGAAACGTTAAAATTTTTTTGAAAGGAGAAGGAAAAATCAAGAAAGAAGCGAATATAAAAGAAATGTCGAAAATGCGACTATTTAATCAGAAAAAAGGGTTGAATGACCGATGTTGTCATCAATTGTAATCTGAATGGAGGGGAAATATTCCTAATCATTTCAATATGTAATTTTGTATTTAATCATCACTCATGCTAGACCAACCTACTTCACGTCTACATACATCATCGCTAACATCGTTTTATAAGCAAGTCCACACTTTTTTAATATCTAGTTTTCCGAATTCATTCTTTTCATTTTTCATTTCTTCTTTCTGCCCTATATCTTTTTATGTTTAAGAAACACACCACATTTATGAATTGGGCGAATTGTAAGCGATTACTCCTGTACTCGACTTTGCTGTTCTATTTTTCTGTATCTATTTTCGTGCAGGTTTGCATTCATATCGTTCATTCCACGAAGGAGGAATTCCTATTTATAAGCCGGTAACGATGGAAGTTCCTGTCCGTTACATTGAATGCGATCTCATGGGAGTAGCGCATCATTGTACGTATTTAGTTTGGTTTGAGTTGGGGCGCGTTGAAATTATACGTGTGATCGGGGGAAAAGCATTTGTTAACAAAAATAGCTTTGTCTTCCCTGTCATTGATATTCAATGTTCTTACAAAGCATCTGCTCGCTTCGGTCAAACGGTCATTATCGAAACGATATTGAAGACTCCGGATAAGGCGCTGCTTGAATTTGAATATCGTATTCTGCGTAAATATGGTCGCGAGCTGTTGGCAGAAGGACGTTCTGTTCACACATTGATGAATACAGATGGTCAAACGATCTATCAATTGCCAGGAACAATGAGAGAACGAATTGAGCAGTATCATAACGGCACGCTATGGCAGAAGCAGTAAATGGATTGAATATGTGTATATAGCCTAGGGAGGAATGCATAGATGAATACGTATGAGGCTGGCTTTGCACAGGCAGCGGAGAGAATGGCACTCACAAGCAAAATTAAAGAGATTATCGTACAGCGACTTGATATGGATATTGACCCGGCATTTATTACGGATGATCAACCGATTTTTGGGCGTGGCCTTGGTCTAGATTCTATCGATGCTCTAGAACTGTTAGTAGCCATTGAAGATGAATTTGGCGTAACGATATTTGATGATAACATGGCGGTTTTTGGATCTGTAAATAAAGTGGCTGACTATATTGTATCTAATACGAAAGCTGCTTCTTAATAGAAAATTATGCAGTCTTCCAACGGTAACAGATTAACGCTCATACTATGATGAAATCGGGTGATCACATGATAAATGTATTGAACATGTCCGAATTAACAAAAAGTTTAGCTGAGCACGGGGTACTTCGTGATGAATCAGGATACGGTGTAATTGCTGCCTTCCAAGGTGCAGAGCATGAATATCGTGCATTGCGCAATCATGTTGGCCTAATTGATTTGTCCGCATCAGGTCTTTATTTGATAAGTGGGGAAGACTTTGTTGAGTTTGTCAGTTCTTTGTTAACAAAGGATATTGATTTCCTTGATATAGAAAAAACATTGACTAGTCTCATGTTGGATGAAGATGGTCATATCATCGATATGGTAAGTGTATATCGTTTGGAACAGTCCATTCTTATTGAGACATCTGCAGCAAGAAGGGATAAAGTTGGAGCTTGGCTTGCTGAGCGTAAAAGTGATGGCGTTGAAATTGAGAATTGGAATGCTACAAGAACGATGATCGGATTCGAGGGGCCGTACGCTTGGCAGCTTGCGCAAACCATTGTACCATTTGATATTTCTTCGCTGCCTTATCAAGCATTCGTAGAAATCGAGCTGGAGGAAGAGCCGATCGTATTTATCCGCAGTGGATTCACAGGTGAATATGGATATAAGATCATCGTTCCGCATGATCAAGCGATTCCTACGTGGAAACAATTGAAAGAGTGGAAAGAGGAAGATGTATTGGTAGAGCCAGTTGGTTTCGAGGCGCTTGAGATTGCCATGCTAGAAGTGCGTCAACCTCGTGCTCAAATTGAAGCTAACGGATTGTCGGTATATGAAGCCGCTGTGCAATGGTTTGTAAGCTATCATAAGGAAGAATATGTAGGTCATGCTGCTTTGCAGCAGCAGCTCCAACAGGAGAACAAGCAGCATCTCGTTGGTTTTACAGCAGCCGATGCTTTAACTATTGAAATCGGGAACGCTGTTATGTTGTCCAGTAATAAGGTGGGTCGTATCGTTCAGCTCACTTATAGTCCTACACTTGAGAAGAAGCTTGGTTTGGCTTTGCTGGATGATGCATGTGCTGTATCCGGAATTGAGTTGGAAGGTATCAATGAAGCTGGAGAATCGGTTGTGCTAAATACAGTATCTTCTCCATATGTACTTCCAAAATCATGGTCCATTAAGATGATATGAGGTGATCCTATGGCAAACGATCAGGTTCGGATTGCGATAACTGGTGTAGGCATCATCTGTGCAAATGGACAAAATATTGATCAGTTCTGGCGCAATGTGACAGCTGGTCAGAGCGGGATACGGCTCGTTACGACGATCGATACGGCAGAGCTTGATGCTAAGCTAGGCGGCGAGGTGGATAGTTTTCGTCCTGAAGACTATTTTTCTGCGGAAGAACTTCAGCACTTGGATCGTTCAGGTCAGTTCGCAGTCATTGCAGCACGTGAAGCCGTGCAAAGAGCGGGGCTCGATATAGCAAGCTATGATCCTTACCGACTTGGCATCGTATTAGGCACATGCTTGGGTGGGTTGAGAAGCGGGGAAGAGTTTCATGAACAATGGATTCGCCAAGGGTTAGAACATACAGAAGAACATTTACTTATGAAATATCCGATGCATGCTCCTTGCGATAATATTGCTCATGATCTCGGATTAAAAGGACCGCGAAGCGTAATTGCCAACGCCTGTGCGGCTGGTACGAATTCAATCGGATATGCAGCTGACATGATTCGTATGGGGACGGCAGATATTATGCTTACTGGCGGCGTTGATCCGCTGGCTCGTCTGTCCTACAGCGGCTTCAATAGCTTGCAGGCATTGAGTGCTGGAGCTTGTGCGCCATACAGTACGAGTGCGGGATTGAACTTGGGTGAGGGTGGCGCCATCCTTGTGCTAGAGCGTATGGATATCGCTTTGCAGCGGGGTGCTACCGTTATTGCCGAGGTGCTCAGCTATGATCTTTCCGCTGATGCCTATCATCAAACAGCGCCTGAACCGGGTGGGGCCGGTGCGTTGCGCTCTATGAAAGGTGCGCTTAGGCGTTCTGGTGTTACGGTAGAGGATATTAGCTATATTAACGGACATGGCACAGGGACGCCTGCCAACGACTCTTCTGAACCGAAAGCTATGCGTTCCCTCATTCAGGATCAGCACGTTCCCATATCGTCTACCAAGTCGATGGTAGGGCATATGCTTGGTGCTGCTGGAGCAGCTGAATCCATTGTGTCGGCATTGGCCATACAAGATGGCTTTATACCGCCTACGATCAATTTTAACGCTGCCGATCAAAAATTTGATTTGGACTTTATTCCCAATGAGGGCCGTGAAATAGAGGTACAGGTGGCACTCTCCAATTCATTTGCATTCGGTGGAAATAATGCAACCATTTTGCTAGGGAAGTCTAAAGATCCATCTGGAAAAAGTTTATCATCTACACGCAAAAAGGTTCTTATAACAGGGGTTGGCGGACTAGCAGGAAATGCTGCTAACCTTCAGCAAATGGGGGACCTTGTAGACCGTGGAGAAAGTGGAATTAGTCCGATTAGATTGTTCGATTCAAGTCCTTATCAGCTTCATGAGGCTGGCCAAGTCCCTGAACTTGCTTATGCGAAGATGATCAATCCTAATCTACTTCGCAAAATGGATACGATTAGCAAGCAAGCTGTAGCGGCTGTGAAAATGGCACTGCTGGACGCGGGGATTGTTGTCAATCGTGCGAATCAGGAGCAAATTGGCGTTATATTTGCGACGGGGACAGGTCCCATTGAGACGGTCGATGCCTTTAATCGCGCTATTATAAATGATGGTATTAAAGCAGCAAATGCGAAGCTGTTCCCGAATACAGTAACGAATGCTCCTGCAGGCCATATTGGATTGAATTTCAACATAAAAGGGCCCACTTCTACGATCGCGGCAGGCGGTACTTCATTTATCAATGCGCTTTATTATGCGAATGCCATGATCCAGCTCGGCCAATGCAAGACGGTGCTTGTTGTTTCATCGGATGAGTTCAATGAACCATTATTGGCAGGATACCAGCGTATTTCGGGTTATTTGAGTAAAAGTGTCATTCGTCCGTTTGATAAACATCGAGACGGAGCTGTATTAGGGAGCGGCAGCTTCTGTTACGTCATTGAGAGTGAAGAAGCGGCTCTAGAGCGGCAGGCAAATGTGCGAGCTGAATTGAAGGGCTTTGGCATGACATCAGATGTTCGCTTGCTAGGGGGTATCAATCCACGAGGCACAGAATGGACCGATAGCTTCCGCGTTGCTCTTCATAATGCGGAATTGTCTGCTTCGGACATAGACTACGTGGCAGCAGCAGCTTGTGGACACCGTATTTTTGACTATGCGGAGGCACATGCACTTAATCGTATGTTTGCTGGTTCGGTTCCTGTTAGTGCGCCTAAGTCTTACTTTGGTGAAACACATAGCACAGCGGGAGCTATCGGTTTATGGACAGCGTTAAATGCCATACAAACCGGTCGTATACCGGCTACGCTGCATTTGAATAAGCCATTGCAAGGCGTCGATGTGGATTTTGTTACAAGCGAGCGGCATGATGTGACGGTTCGTCACGCCATGATCAGCTCTTTTGCCTACGGCGGCAGCTACAATTCATTAATTGTAGGTAGGTACGAATAAAAAGGAACCTCGAACGTGATAAGTAGACGTTCGAGGTTTTTTCGTTATGCGCCTAATAAGCATACTATCGTTGGACGTTGAGGCAGCAATTTCGAGATTAGAGTTCGATGCAACTAATCCGTCTTCTTTGGTTTTTGTTGAAAGGGAACGGCTGTTTTCGCTTGTTCCAGCGTATCATTGACGAATGCCATATCTTGATTCTTAGCATGCATTTTGGTGGTTCCTTTATAGTTGCCTTGATGAGTCTTATTTTCCATTCATGTCATCCTTTCGATACATTTTGTATAGTTCATTGGTTATGTTTCCATAGTCGCATATTGTCGCAGTAGTAAGATGCAACTAGGATAAAAAAACTATTCATTTATGTTGACAATGATACAATTGGTATCGTACTATAGTCTCGTTACATATTGTATCAATTCGATAAAGTGAGGAGGAGTAGTGCAATGTCTAGTTCTGTTTTATACGATGTCAACAGGCGATTATTAGTTTCCTTATTTGTACCTGTTCTTTTATTTATGGGGGTCGTTGCACCGTCTCAGGCTTATGCAAATAAAGCTCCTGAGCAAGCAAATGTTAAAGCAGTTTATGTATGTTCTGACAATAAAGGTTTTGACAAATGGCGTGTAACGAATCATGGCTCATCTGTAGTTAAAGTGAATTGGTTTACAAAAGGTATGCCTGGATTTGAAGATAGTGGCTATGAAGTCTTGCAGGCTGGCAAATCCAATGATGTGTTTTCGGTGAAAAGTGAAAAGCGAGACGATAAAGTAACACTTACCATTAAAGATGAGATCTACAGCAAGACATTGACTACTGCGGTTACAGATCGAAAAGCTTGCGGAGAGGCGGAACAACGCGGCAAGATTCAGTTCAGCAAGCCAAATACGTCTGCTGTTGAGGGAGACACAATTAAAATTGCAGTAGAGCGGGTTGGCGGGAAGAAAGGTACTATTGAAGCGACGATATGCTTCTGCAGTGGTTCTGCGAAAGCAGGAAAAGATTTTGTAGATGCAATCATCAACGTTTCCTTTAAAGATGGAGAGACTAGCAAGGTGTATGAACTGCCTCTTGTCGAGGATAATCAGGCAGAAGAGCGAGAGAACTTCACAGGGCTGCTGCAAGGAGATAACGAGATATTAGGATTCAGACGTTCCATGATTTTATTTATTTCCGATAATGATTAATTTGTAAATTTGGAAGTAGATAGAGAATGCTCGAGCTTGGCTATTGAAAAGCAATAGTAAGCAGCAAAAAGGGCTGTTGAAAAGTGAAAAATAACCTGCTGGTAAGCATGGTCGTTTTTAAAAATGGCACACGACCTCCCTTATTTAGCAGAATATGTGGAAAATACGGAAAAAATCTAGTCGATGACTAGGTTTTTTTTGCGTTGTTGGTTATAATGGTTAAGGAATTTTTGCAGGACGTGGTAAGACACGTCTGGATACGTTGTTAAGGGAACATGTTGTTCTAGTGAGCTTATGTCTTTCATGCTGGCATAAGTGTGCACGGATTGATTGGATACATGACATGATGATGAGAAGGAGAGATATTTGATATGGCACTTAAGGCAGGTATTGTCGGACTTCCGAACGTAGGTAAATCAACACTGTTTAATGCGATTACACAAGCGGGGGCAGAATCTGCAAACTACCCGTTCTGTACGATTGATCCGAATGTAGGGGTTGTAGAAGTTCCGGATGAGCGTTTGGTTAAATTAACAGAGCTTGTTACGCCTAACCGTACGGTTCCAACTGCTTTTGAATTCGTTGATATCGCTGGTATCGTACGCGGTGCGAGCAAAGGTGAAGGTTTGGGCAACAAATTCTTGGCACATATTCGTGAAGTTGATGCGATTGTTCACGTTGTTCGTTGCTTCGAGGACGAGAACATTACACACGTTGATGGCAAAGTTGATCCGATCAGCGATATTCAAACGATTAACCTTGAGCTTATTCTCGCTGACTTGGAGTCTGTAGAGAAGCGCCTTGATCGATCTAAGAAAAACTTGAAGAGCGGAGACAAGAAAATCGCGTTTGAAGTTGAAGTGTTGGAGAAGGTGAAGGAAGCACTCTACAACGACACGCCTGTGCGCGGTATCGAGTTGACTGAAGACGAGAAGGTCGCTATCCGTGAGCTTCATTTGTTGACGATTAAGCCTGTGTTGTATGCGGCGAACGTAAGTGAAGATGAAGTGGCATCTGCGGAAGACAATAAATACGTTGCAAAAGTTCGTGAATTTGCAGCAGCGGAAAATGCAGAGGTTGTGCCGATTAGTGCGAAGGTAGAGGCAGAGATTGCTGAGCTGGAAGGCGAAGATCGTGACATGTTCCTTGAAGAGCTTGGCTTGGAAGAGTCCGGATTGAACCGTCTTATTAAAGCAGCTTATCGCTTGCTGAACTTGTACACGTACTTCACTGCTGGTGTACAGGAAGTCCGTGCTTGGACGATTCGTAAAGGCATGAAAGCACCTCAAGCAGCTGGTGTTATTCATACTGACTTCGAGCGTGGCTTCATTCGTGCGGAAGTTGTAGCTTATGATGACTTGGTTGCTGGTGGTTCGATGAATGTGGTGAAGGAGCAGGGCAAATTGCGTCTTGAAGGTAAAGAGTATGTGGTTAAAGATGGCGATGTTATGCACTTCCGCTTCAACGTTTAATAAATAGTCGTCTTAGACGGCGCAGTCTAAATAGATGATATCGATATGTACACAATAATGGTGAGGAGAGGGTGAACGTTTCATGATAGATCGTTTGCAATCGTTGGCTGATCGTTATGATAAGCTAAGCGAGCTACTATGTGACCCGGATGTAGCTAATGACTCTAAGAAACTTCGCGAATATTCGAAGGAGCAATCTGATCTTCAGCCAACCTATGAAGCATATACGGAATATAAGTCCGTTATGACGGAATTAGAAGCGGCTAAAGCGATGATGCAAGAGAAGCTCGATGATGAAATGCGCGAAATGGTAAAAATGGAGATTGAGGAGCTTTCAGCTCGTCAAAAAGAGCTAGAAGAACGCATTTTCATCTTGCTCTTGCCTAAGGACCCGAATGATGATAAGAACGTAATCGTTGAGATTCGCGGTGCAGCAGGCGGTGACGAAGCGGCGTTGTTCGCAGCTGAACTTTATCGCATGTATACTCGTTTTGCAGATTCTCAAGGCTGGCGTACAGAGCTTATGGAAGCGAACGTGAACGGCTTGGGCGGTTTCAAAGAGGTTATCTTTATGATTGCGGGTAAAGGTGCTTACAGCAAAATGAAATACGAGAGCGGTGCGCACCGTGTTCAACGTATTCCAGTAACGGAATCTGGTGGACGTATTCATACATCGACTTCTACAGTGGCGGTAATGCCTGAAATTGATGATTTCGAGATCGAGATTCACGATAAAGATATTCGTGTTGATACGTTCTGTTCCTCTGGTGCAGGCGGTCAGTCTGTTAATACGACGAAGTCTGCGGTACGTGTAACACACGTTCCAACAGGCATTGTAGCAACGTGTCAGGACGGTAAGTCACAGCACGAGAATAAAGACAAGGCGCTTCAAGTTCTACGCGCGCGTATTTACGATATTAAGCGTCAAGAAGAAGAAGCGAAGTATGCGGGTGAGCGTAAGAGTAAAGTAGGTACAGGTGATCGCAGTGAGCGTATCCGTACGTACAACTTCCCGCAAAGCCGCGTAACCGATCACCGTATCGGCCTCACGCTGCATAAGCTTGAGCAAATTATGAATGGCGATATGGAAGAGATTGTTCAAGCGCTGACTGTGACAGAGCAAGCTGAAATTATGGAGAGAGAGAACCAAGGATGAGTGAGCGGAACTTGATTGACGGACCGTTACAACCGTTCTCTCTTATTCCTCCACTTACGATAAGAGAAGCCTGGGTTCAGGCTTCTTCTTATTTATCTGCTTCTGGTGTTGAAGACGCTGGACATCATGCGGAGCTGCTGCTGCGACATGCGCTCTCTTGGGAGCGCGTTACGTATTTGATGCGGATGCAAGAGGAGTTCCCTGCTGAGAGCCATGAATCCTATCGTGAGATGATTCAACGCCGAGGTAGCGGTGAGCCGACTCAATACATTATTGGTGAGGCATACTTTTATGGACTAAGCTTCCGAGTGACGCCAGACGTTCTGATTCCTCGTCCGGAAACGGAACTGCTCGTTGAAGCCGTACTGGAAGAGGCGGATCGTCTATGGGGGCCAACGGCTCCCATCTGTGCTGCGGATGTAGGTACGGGAAGTGGCGCTATCGCTTGTGCATTAGCATTTGAGCGCCCTTCTTGGCGTGTCAGGGCACTTGATATATCGACAGCGGCTCTGAGCGTGGCGCGCTCCAATGCGCAGCAACTGGGCGTGTCAGAGCGATTGGAGTGGCTGGAAGGCGATTTGCTGCTTCCTCTTGAGGGTCTTGAGCTGGATGTGCTTGTGTCTAATCCCCCGTATATCCCGGATGAGGATAGAGAGGGTTTGATGCGCGAAGTTCGTGACTATGAGCCGCACACAGCTTTATTCGGCGGGGAGGATGGTCTGGACCCGTATCGTCGTATGATGGCAATGCTGCCCCGACTAACGTCCTTACCGAGCATTGTTGCCTTTGAACTTGGTCGTGGTCAGGCGCAGGATGTTGCCGCACTCGTGCGAGAAGCTGGTTATCCGCAAATCCGTATCGTTAATGATCTTGCAGGGATAGAGCGGCATGTGTTAGGTATTCTAGATTAGGAATTGTTAGCTATAAGACTAATAATGCTCAACACACTTTTACTTACTTGCGCAGATGCTGCATGAGTTAGGAGCTATACTTTTAAGTGCTTAGATAGGCGGGCGATGCTCGCCTATTTTTTATTTTTGCGGAAACGATGACTATATGGATTTAAACTCATTATGCTAGAGTTTGACTTCTGGGTGCCGAAGTAGAAAATTATTTTTAATAGTTTCATAGGTTTAGCTCTGAAAGGTTGGGGACATAATGATGGCTAAGAGGCGCGCCCAACCTCACAAGGAGCATAACCGTTATGAAACGTCGCACTTGGCTGAACATGCTGATGCTTGCAGCTTTGGCTGTTGGTATCGTGATGAGTTGGGATGGAAATGGAACGACTGCACAAGCTAATTCTGCATTGCAGCAAGAAGCTATACCTGAAGATGCTATCAGACTTCGCATACTAGCTCACTCAGATAATGAAGCGGATCAGGCTGTAAAGAGACAGGTACGTGATGCTGTTGTCGAGGCGATGAATGGTTGGCTTGAAGAAGGCAGCACGCCGCGTTCACGTGAAGAGGCAAGGAATTGGATTGAATCACATCTGGAACAAATTCGGGAAATTGCGAATGAAGTGGTTGCACAAGCGGGATATGCTTATGGAGCAAAGGCAGAGCTGAAGGTTGTTCCGTTCCCGGCGAAGTTGTACGGTGGTCAAGCTTATCCGGCTGGCAACTATGAGGCTTTACGGATTACGTTAGGTAGCGGTGAAGGTCAGAACTGGTGGTGTGTATTGTTTCCGCCATTATGCTTTGTAGATGGTACACAAGGAACAGCTGTTGCAGCTGAGATTGACAAGGCGGAAGAAGCTGGAGCGGGAGAAACGATAGAATCAGGAAAGTCATCATCTGTGCAATCGGAAGAGCATGCAGGTGCTGGAGAAGAAGCGGGCACAGCGGATCGGGAAGTACGTTTTTTCTTATGGGATGTGCTTGTATCGATTTTCGAATGGATCGGTGACGTAGTTCAGTCTTTATTTTAATATTTCTGATGTGATACGTATTATGGATATAGCGACATGCGTTTATCAAGAGAATGCATTTGGTTACCAGTTGCTAAGTGTACTAAGGGTCGGATGGATTTACATTGTTTCATGGCTATCATTTCATTATAATAAATCTAGTTCAGGTTGAAGTCAGGTTGAAACGAATGAGAGAAATAAATCGAAAAAGAATGGCTATAAACGGCTATTATTAAATCTTCAATAACATAGAAATTTCGAACGATAAGTAAATGAAATCATCAAAGCGTTGTCGGAAATGTTATTGGAAATGATAGATGATGATTTGCACTTAGGAGAAGATTCGAGAGAATTGACAGGAAGATGCCGCTGATCCCGGCATCTTCTTTCTTACGGTTATGATTCTTTTGATGATGAATATAGCGATTTAGCAGTAAAAATACATGAGTGTGGCAGTGTCTGATGATAAATAGAGTATTTAGATATTGTACAGTGACAGGAGGTAATAGGCATCATGACAGTAAATAATCAGGATCCACAATACATTGGATCTGGATCGCTGCCGAAAGAGCGAACAAAAGTATGGCAGCTGCAAGGAACAGAACCAGCGGAAGCAGAACAGTGGATTCATGAAGCAGCATTGTGCTTGGCGGAAGGGAAGACGATTGCTTTTCCGACAGAGACAGTGTATGGCTTGGGTGCAGACGCTACATCTACGGAAGCTGTCGAGTCCATTTTCACAGCCAAAGGCAGACCGTCTGACAATCCACTTATTGTACATATTGCGCATCGAGAACAGCTTGATGATCTCGTACAGCCGTATAATGAACTTGCTCTTCGTCTCATGGAGCGTTTCTGGCCGGGTCCATTAACATTGGTTCTACCTGCTCGTTCTGGAGCGGTCTCTCCGCGAGTGACTGCAGGTCTATTAACGGTAGCGGTGCGCATGCCGGATCATGAAGTTGCGCTTCGACTTATTGCTGCGTCAGGCAAGCCGATTGCGGCTCCAAGTGCCAATCGATCAGGTCGACCAAGCCCGACACGTGCTGAGCATGTGGTGACGGACTTAGCGGGACGAATCGCAGGTGTTGTAGATGGTGGTTCAACAGGAGTTGGCGTAGAGTCAACAGTTGTGGAACTTGACGGCGACCGTATCCACGTACTGCGTCCAGGCGGTGTAACGCTTGATATGTTAGCAGAGCTTGGTGTCCCTGTTACGGTTGACCGTGCAGTTGATCCGACGGTGTTGTCGGCTGAAAAGAAAGCAGCAGGTACTGAGCACCATGGAGCAAATATCTCAGGTGTAGATGTAGATATAAATCTACAGCAAAAACAGATGGCTGCAGACTTAGCGAAAGCTGATCAGGTTGCTGTGGTAGCACTTGGAGGAGTTGTCCCGCGCTCCCCAGGCATGAAGTACGCGCATTATGCGCCGCAAGGCACGATGTATCTCGTGCAAGGCGCTGATGATCAAGCGGTGTCGGCCTACATTCAGGCCGACCTCGACGACGCGAAGCAGCGCGGTGAGAAAACAGGCGTGCTCACCTTCCGTGAGCATGCGGACCGCTACCGCGCCGACGTCGTTGTGGAGCTGGGCAGCTTGCAGCAGCTGGAGCAAGCTGCTCAGTTGCTGTACGACGCGCTCCGCCGCTTCGATGAAGCGGGCGCAACGTACATTGCTGCCGAGACATGTCCAGCGGAAGGAATCGGTCTGGCGGTGATGAACCGCCTCGTAAAAGCTGCTGGACACCGTCTCGTCCGCGTGCCATAAAGCACGCGTCATACACGCCATTCGTTCCAATGGAACGAGGGCGTCCCACACAGAGGAGGCCAGCGCCTTAGATTGCTGGCCTCCTCTGTCATGATTCCCTCCTTGTCCGCATAGGCTGAATTAGATATCGGACAAGGAGGGGAAAGTGCTTGGGAGACATAATGGCTGTTCCATTCGGCCAGCTGATGACAATCATGATTATGGCGTTAGCGCTCGGTTGCGATGCGTTTTCCCTCTGTTTAGGTATTGGGATGAAGGGGATGCGGGCGCTTGATATGATGCGCATTAGCATTAGCATTGCTCTTTTTCATATAGCCATGCCATTGCTTGGCCTCTTAACAGGGGCCTATATGAGCGTGGTGCTTGGACAAGTGACAAGTTATGCGGCTGGGGCGCTTTTGCTCTTGTTGGGAACGCATATGATATATAGTACGCTGCAGGGCGATTCCACTGGCTTATTTCAGACAAGCACATGGTGGGGGACATTAGTATTTGCGTTGAGTGTCAGCGTTGATTCGTTCTCGGTTGGTGTATCGCTTGGTATGTTCCATTGGAACCTGCTGCTTACCGTCGTGTTGTTTGGGCTATTTGGCGGAATGATGGCTATATTGGGGTTAAAGCTTGGGCATCTTGTTGGGCAGCGTATAGGTGAGTATGGTGAGGCAATAGGAGGAGTGGTACTACTCATTTTTGGTATTCTATTTTTGATTCCTTCGTAGAATCGGGTACAATAGATATAAAGGCGCAAGGCGCATGAAATTGTACCGTGGAGGGACAACGATGACACGCATCTTATTTGTATGCACTGGCAACACATGCCGCAGTCCAATGGCAGAATCTCTGCTGCGTCATATGGCGTCTGATCGCGGCATCGCGGTTGAAGCACGCTCGGCAGGAGTAGCAGCAATGGATGGAATGCCGATGTCTAGGCACGCACAGACGGTACTGCATGAACGAAATATGACGAATGCATCTTTTTCCTCCCGTTCCTTGGAGAAGGGAAGTATCGATTGGGCGGATATTATATTAACCCTAACTTCAAGTCACAAACAGCATCTGATCCAACAATTCGAGGGTGCAGCGGATAAAGTATTTACGTTGAAAGAATATGTGGAGGAGCACGACGCGTCCCATCAGAATGAGCAGATCCATCAGGAGCTGCATTCGCTGATGGCAGAATTGCAATTGAAACTGTCGATGGGAGAGCAACCATCAGAATTGGAAATTGCAAGAGTCTATCAACTGCAAGCACGTATGCCTAGTTTGGACATCCAAGATCCATACGGTGGACACCTCGACCAATATCGAGAGACAGCGGAAGAGATTCGAACCGCTTTAGAACTTGTTTTGGACAAGCTCGAACAAAAATGAATTGAATTTGTTATCGGTTTGCGATATGATTCAATTATTAAACGCGAGGTTCGATGTGACTGGCGACAAGAGTGGGGAAATACCACGATGGAGCATCGAATAATACGGCCGGTCGCCTGGGCAGAAGAGCAAGTGTACGCATATGCGTATGCTTAGCTCTTTTTTTGTTATCTGCATACCTCTCCGTCAAGAAATTTACGCATTTGGATGTTAATCCCTTGTGACGAATTTGCGAGAAATGCGTCTTTTTCTACAAAATTCGTTATAATAGTGGCATAAACCGTAGGAGGGATTCTTGCTATGAAAATTGCAATCGGAGCAGACCACGCAGGTGTGCGTTTGAAACAAGATATTATTGAAGTCATTCAACAAATGGGACATGAAGTACAGGACTACGGCTGCGATTGCAACCAATCTGTCGACTATCCAGATTATGCACTGCCAGTAGCAGAGGCAGTTGTTAATAAAGAAGCAGACCGTGGTATCCTCATTTGTGGAACAGGTATTGGCATGTCCATCGCGGCTAACAAAGTGACAGGCATTCGCTGTGCGCTTGTTACCGATCTTTTCTCCGCTCAAGCGACGCGTGAGCATAACGATACGAATGTCTTGGCTCTAGGAGAGCGTGTAACAGGCCCAGGTGTCGCACAAGAAATTGTGAAAGTATGGCTGTCTACGGAGTTTAGCCAAGGAGAGCGCCATACAGGCCGCTTGAACAAAGTAGCGGAGATCGAGCGCAAATATCACGCAGCTCCTTAAGTGGAAGGGAGACTCATCATGCAGCATCCAAATGAACTTGAGTCCATTCGTACTGAAGCGGAGCTGGCGGCAAATGCTCTCGTAGAGGCTGCTGAGTTGCGACCAGGTCAAATCGTGGTCATCGGTTGCAGCACAAGTGAAGTGATTGGACAACGCATTGGCACATCTGGAACATTGGATGTAGCAAATGCGCTCTATGAAGGATTGCAAGTCCTTCAATCTCGATATCAATTACAACTGGCATTTCAATGCTGCGAGCATTTGAATCGGGCATTGGTTATAGAGCGGTCACTATGCGAAACCATGCGTTTAGAAGAAGTCAGTGCAATTCCAGTGCCTCGTGCAGGAGGTTCAATGCCTACCATCGCTTATCGCAACATGAGTGAGCCGTGTGTGGTAGAACATCTGTCTGCACATGCGGGCATGGATATCGGGGAAACACTAATTGGTATGCATTTACGTCATGTGGCGGTGCCGTTACGAACCTCTGTCCGTACGATTGGAGCTGCCCGAGTGACAATGGCAACAAGTCGTCCTAAGCTAATCGGAGGCGAGCGAGCCATATATAGGCTCCAGCAAAATGGCGACAGTGATACATTGGGTGACTGTACGTAACGGTTGCGTGAATCCCTTGTTGTTCGAACTTGGAACAACGCAGTAGAGGAATTGATTTGCTCACGGAACGATAACTGAATGACATAGTCGTTTCGGTCAATTTATATAAAAGTGTTGAGCATAATTGAAGTATGGATGAATTGTGGGAGGGATACGTCGATGGTAGATTTCTTGAGAAAGCAAGACCCAGAGGTATTGAAGGCAATGGATTTGGAGCTGCAGCGTCAGCGTCACAACATCGAGCTTATCGCATCTGAGAACATTGTGAGCGAAGCAGTTATGGAAGCAATGGGAACAGTATTGACGAACAAATATGCGGAAGGCTATCCTGGCCGTCGTTACTATGGTGGTTGCGAGCACGTCGACATCGTAGAAGATCTTGCACGTGACCGTGCGAAAGAATTGTTCGGAGCTGAACATGCAAATGTGCAGCCGCATTCTGGCGCGCAAGCAAATATGGCTGTCTATTTGGCAGCATTGAAACCTGGAGATACAGTTCTAGGTATGAACTTGGCGCATGGCGGTCACTTGACGCACGGAAGTCCAGTTAATGCTTCAGGTGTGCTTTACAACTTCGTGGAATATGGTGTGGATCAAGAGACATTCCGCATCGATTATGAAGAAGTACGCAAAGTAGCATTCAAGCACCGTCCGAAAATGATCGTTGCTGGTGCGAGTGCATACCCACGTATTATCGACTTTGAAGCACTTGCTGCAATCGCTAATGATGTAGGTGCGCTATTTATGGTCGATATGGCTCATATCGCGGGTCTTGTTGCAGCAGGTTTGCATCCTAACCCAGTTCCACACGCTCATTTCGTAACAACAACAACGCACAAAACGCTTCGCGGTCCTCGCGGTGGCTTGATTCTATGCCGTAAGCCATGGGCTGCTGCAATCGATAAGTCTGTATTTCCAGGTACGCAAGGCGGACCACTTATGCATGTGATTGCTGCAAAAGCAGTTGCATTGGGCGAAGCTTTGCAACCAGAATTCAAAGCATATGCACAAAATGTTGTCAGCAACGCTCAAGTGTTGGCTGAAGAGCTGCAAGCTCGCGGCTTGAACTTGGTGTCTGGCGGTACGGACAACCACTTGATGCTTATCGATACGCGCAGCGTCAACATCACAGGTAAAGATGCTGAGAAAGTACTTGATTCTGTCGGCATTACTTGTAACAAAAATGCCATCCCATTTGACCCAACGAGCCCGTTCATTACGAGTGGTATTCGCGTTGGTACGCCTGCGGCAACAGCGCGCGGCATGAATGGAGAAGCAATGCGTGTAATTGCAGAAGTAATTGCGATGACGTTGAAAAATCCTACGGATGAAGCAACGTTGGAGCAAGCTCGCGGCAAAGTACGTGCATTGACGGATCAGTATCCGCTGTATACAAAATTGTCCTACGACGCATAAGCGCAATCATATTTGAACTTGCAAAGTAAATAATAGTATCGATACTTGTATCGCATAACATAAGCAAAGTCTATATACTATGACATGTTTATGCATAGACTTGACCACCGTTCGTTGCCCCTAGAAGCAGCGAACGGTTTTTTTATGAAGATTTTATAAAATGAAATATTGATCCGTTTTTTGATTGTCAGCGTATAATATAGTAATGGTTAAAGAGGAGGGGTAACAGATGAAGACAATATTAATCGTCTTTGCTATTATTTTCGCTTTATTACTTGTTATTGCGCTTTCGTCTCCCAAAGCAAGAAATAGACGATTGAACAAGGAAAAACCCTATGTAGGGACTGCCCCAGCCTATCTTGGTGTAGATCACAGCCATCCTGTGTACCCGCTTGTTAAACACTATTTACATAGCTGGACCTCAGAGTATGAGGAGCGTCTAAAGCTGCGAATGCTAGAAGAGTTTTCTGGAATGACAGACTCAGAATACAGTTGGCGCAAGCTAGAATTGGATCGCTATTTTGTCATATGTGCGATTTTTAAAGAAGTACCTATGTTCAGCGGTAAGATTGATGCGGTTTGGCACGAAATGCTTATGTTCACGAACCATTATGACCAGTGGTCAACTCGTTATATGGGAGAAAAAATTCATCACGAACCTGCGGTGACGGCAAGTCCAACTCCTCATTTGCGAGCATGGTTTGATTGGGTATATAGTCAATTGTTCACACCAACCGAGTATACAGAACAGTTGTGGGGCAAGTTTTTCCGTTATCCACTCGATCCTGTTTTTCAGCAGGAATTCGTTCATTCGGATTGGGAGGAGCTAGAGCGACGTTTGTTCCGCAGCGGTTGTTGGCGTAAGGTTCCTGAGGCAAGAGAGGCGGCAACGTATTTAATCCAACAAGCCCGTTTGCAAATGCAGCAAGCAGACGAGTGTCGAGATATGAAAAGCGTGCGAGATCTACGGTTACGACTGGAGGATCGACAAGGTCATCTTGTCTCGCGCAACCAATCGAACCAAGATCAAAGTTATCTTCAGTGGGGATTGGCGGCATCCGTTATGTTTATTGCATCAACGACGGATCATGTCGACTATGAAGACGAAATGTCGGAAAACGATAAGAGCAGCTGTTCAGGAGCAAGTGCCTGCGGCTCATCTAGCGGAGATTATAGTGGAAATGACGGTGGAGGCAGCAGTGATGCAGGCTCCGGTTCTAGCTGTGGCAGTTCATGTGGCTCGGGATGCGGGAGCTCATGATTGTTCCGTATCCTAATGATATGCAATCTGTCACCGACGATTCTTTGGCAAATAGGGTAAGCTCTAATTGAGCATCCTATGAAAATGTGAGCGGACTAAGAAATGGGAGGCTCTTTCACGTGCAGTCAATAGGTAAAAATGTTATAATAAAGGCTGTTTGAAGACGGACGAGTGTTGCTGTTTGCATTCAACGATGAGAGTAAATTGCGGAGGGAATTATTTATATGAGCAAACTGGTCATTTGTGATCATCCATTAATTCAACACAAAGTAACATTGATTCGTGACAAAAAAACATCAACAAAAGATTTCCGTGAACTGGTTGATGAAGTTGCAACATTGATGGCATATGAGATTACGCGTAATCTTCCGTTGCAGACAACAATTGTTGAGACACCAGTAGCGAAAACAGAAGCTAAAATTGTAGCGGGTAGAATGCTTGGCTTGATACCGATTTTGCGTGCTGGCCTTGGCATGGTAGAAGGTGTCGTTAAGTTGATTCCAGGAGCGAAAATTGGCCACGTAGGTCTATTCCGCGACCCTGAAACGATGCAGCCAGTTGAGTATTACACGAAGCTGCCTACAGATGTACAGGAGCGTCAATTGATCGTTATCGATCCGATGTTAGCAACAGGTGGATCTGCTATTGCAGCTATCGACTCTTTGAAGAAGCGCGACTGCACGCAAATTAAGCTTATGTGCTTGATTGCGGCTCCTGAAGGTGTACAAGCTGTTCAAGAAGCGCATCCTGATGTAGATATCTACTTGGCGGCTCTTGATGAGAAGCTTGATGATCATGGCTACATTGTACCTGGTCTTGGTGACGCAGGCGATCGCTTGTTTGGCACAAAGTAATAAATGTTAACAAAGCGGCATGCCTATTAGGCTGCCGCTTACATTCATGATGATATATCGGAGGATTGACCTATGAGCAAAATCAAAGTCATGACGGTATTCGGCGTTCGACCAGAAGCAATTAAGATGGCCCCATTGATTTTGGAATTGCAAAAGCACCCAGAGCATATTGAGTCCATCGTGTGCGTGACGGCTCAGCATCGTCAAATGCTTGATCAAGTACTTGAAGTATTTAAGATCAAGCCAGATTATGATCTAGATATTATGCAGAAGCAGCAATCTTTGAACGACATCTCCATTCGAGTTCTTCAAGGACTTGAGCCAGTACTTCGTGAAGCGAAGCCGGATATTGTACTCGTTCATGGAGATACGTTGACAACATTCCTAGCAAGCTATGCATCTTTCATGCAGCAGATCAAAATTGGTCATGTTGAAGCTGGATTGCGCACTTGGAATAAAATGTCTCCTTATCCTGAGGAGATGAACCGTCAGTTAACTGGCGTTATGGCCGACTTGCATTTTGCCCCAACAGATTGGTCTGCTGGCAACCTGCGCAAAGAAAACAAATCAGAATCATCGATTTATGTCACAGGCAACACGGCAACAGATGTGTTTCAATATACAGTACGGGATGATTATGAGCATGAAGTGCTAGATTGGGCGAAGGGTAAGCGTCTTGTTCTCATGACTGCTCATCGCCGCGAGTCGCAAGGTGAGCCGCACCGTAATATTTTCCGTGCTGTACGTCGTATTGCAGATGAATTCGAAGATATTGCTATCGTTTATCCGGTGCATCCAAGCCCAGCTGTACGTGAGCCAGCTCACGAAATGTTGGGGGATCATCCGCGCATTAAGCTTATTGAGCCGTTAGATGTGGTGGACTTCCATAACATTTATCCGCATACGCATTTGATCCTGACAGACTCTGGAGGCATGCAGGAAGAAGCACCATCGTTCGGTGTTCCTGTTCTCGTGCTGCGAGATACGACAGAGCGCCCTGAAGGAATCGAAGCTGGCACATTAGAGCTAGTAGGTACGGAGGAAGAGCAAGTGTATGCGCGCACGAAGGCATTGCTTGAAGATTCTGCTACTTATGAGCGCATGAGCCAAGCAGCAAATCCATACGGTGATGGCAAGGCTTCTGCGAGAATTGTCAGTGCGATTCTTCACAGCTTTGGTGTAAACGAAGAAAGACCTGAACCATTTCACACAAAGTTCACAATTTAATAAAATAGGCTCTTCTCTTTAAAAACGGTTCAGCATACAGTAGTACTGTACGGTTTTGTGTTAAAATGGTACAAGCCGTACAGATTGGACATACATCTACAAAACGTGGCAAAATCTGGCTAGCATTCGTTGACAAGTTCTTATAGTTTTAAGTAAAATGAATGGGAATTATAGCCTATGAAACCTAGTAATCAAAACGAGAGCACATGGCGAACTGCCCTTGCTATCGGCGGCGCAGGCGTTACCCTTATTTTGTATATTATTATTGGATATCTAATAGGGAGCTGGCTGAAGCAGCAATGGGATGGTCCTAGAATCTGGATTGGCTTAGGTGTCATTATCGGATTCGTGGCTGGGGTGATTCATATCATCTACTATGTGACAAAGTTCATGGGGGAACAAAATGAATGAATTATCTTCCATAGTGAACGCAGCTACTAGAACAGTGTTTCTACTGATGTCAGCAGCGCTGTTCGCATGGGCGTTCTTACCCGAACATCGGCCGTTAGTGGCTGGTTTAGCACTAGGCTTGGTCGCAGGTTTGCTTACAGTGCGCAATTTAGCTATGAAGGTTATGCGCCTGTCGGAAATGGCGGCCAATCAAGAGAAGGGACGAGTTAATTTCGGCCTGCTCACAAGAATGTGCATCTCGCTGTTGGTCGTTATGATCGCAGTGAAGTTTGAACAGATATCCCTTATGTCGACAATTATCGGGTTGTTTTTATCGCAGCTCATAATCTTGGTTGTCGCTATTTCAGTAGCATCTAAAAATAAATAAAGCTATGGAAAGGGGTGAACACATTACATGCATTTTGCTCCAATAATTCAGATTTGGGGAATAAACTTTGACCTATCAACCATAGGTATGCTCCTCATTTCCGGTATCATCGTGTTTGTCCTAGCACGCTTGGGTGTCCGAAACTTGTCGGTTGACAACCCTACTCGTATGCAGAACTTCATGGAATGGCTTGTCGAATTCGTACAAGGCATTATCGGCAGTACAATGGATTTGAAGAAAGGTCTGGGATACATATCTTTATGTATGACCCTTATGCTATTTATCTTCGTTTCCAACATACTAGGATTGCCATTTGCCATTATTACAGAACCACATGGACCAACATCGATATTTGGTTACGAGATTTTGGCTACGAACCAAGCAGCGTTTGACGCACTTGGCGAAGGTGAGCATATTCAACTGCTCTGGTGGAAATCTCCAACGGCAGACATCGCGGTGACCATGGGACTAGCGACCGTGATTTTCATCCTAGTAAACTATCTAGGCTTGAAGCACAACCGCAAGCATTATCTGAAGCACTACTTAGAGCCATTCCCAATCTTCCTACCACTTAATATCGTGGAGAACTTGGCGAAGCCAGTAGCGCTTGGTATTCGTTTGTTCGCGAACATCTTTGCAGGGGAAGTTATTCTATCGACGCTTATCAAAGCGGGTGTCCTTGGTCTTCCTTTCACTGCAGCATGGCAAGGATTCAGTTTGTTTGTCGGTGGATTACAAGCATTTATCTTCACGATGCTGACGATGGTCTACATCGCTCAAGCTTCGATTCATGAAGAACATTAATGGACTAGCTGTTATGACTCGCATCGAGAATAACGAAGGTAAGTGATGTTCCAGTATTTATCAATTCAAAACTATTAACCAGTTCTAAGGAGGATGTAACAAATGGAATTTTTGGCAGCAGCATTAGCAGTAGGTTTGGGCGCATTGGGCGCAGGTATTGGTAACGGTATGATCGTATCCCGCACAGTTGAGTCTATCGCTCGTCAACCAGAGGCACGTGGTCAATTGCAAACGACAATGTTCATCGGTGTCGGTGTAGTCGAGGTTATCCCTCTTGCAGCTACTCTTATCGCTTTCTTGATTTTCTTCGGAGCTTAATTCATAGTCAGACGGTTTGGCGGGGAAGGCCGATGCCATCCACGCCTTCGTTTTGTTAGGACCTGTAAGTGAGGTTACCGGAAAGGAGTGACTGTAGTGGCGTTTATTTGGGAGAATTTCGTATTTGCAATTCTGGGTTTCCTTATTCTTTATGTGCTACTCCAGAAATATGCGTTTAAGCCATTGCTAGAAGTAATGGAAAAGCGTCGTCTGTTGGTTAAACAGCAAATGGATGATGCAGCAACTAGCCGTACACAAGCTCAAGCGTTTGTAGAAGAGCAGAAAGAAGCGCTCTCTACAGCTCGTAAAGAAGCGTACGATATTATTGAGCAAGCGAAGCAGACGTCTGTTCGTCAAGCTGACGAGATTATTGACAAAGCTAAGCATGAATCTGTTCGTCTCAAGGATGAAGCGGCACGCGACATCGAGAATGAGAAGAACAAAGCAGTCGATGAGCTTCGTCAAGAAGTGGGCAGCTTGTCTGTCGCAATCGCTTCCAAATTGTTGAAGAAGCAAGTGGATGAGAAAGACCAAGCTCAATTGGTTGACGAATACCTGAATGAGGTAGGAGGCAAACAATGAGCCGAGAATCCGTAGTTGCTAAACGTTATGCCAAGGCGCTGTTCGAATTGGCGAACGAACGTCAATCCGTTGTTGAGACGGAGCAGCAATTGCGCTCGGTCGTAGAGGCAGTACGCAACAACCATCAGTTGGAACTGCTTCTGACAACGCCGAACATTAATAGTTCGGACAAAACGGATGTATTAAAAGCGGCTTTCGCTGGCAATGCTTCCGAGATCGTGGTGAACACGCTGCAAATGCTCGTGGAACGCGGTCGCATCTTGTTGCTTGGAGATCTGCTGGATTATTATGTCCGTATTGCAGGTCAAGCACTCGGAGTGGCCAATGCTGAGGTTCGTTCAGCAGCTGCACTTAGTGAAGAAGAACAACAGCAGATCGCTGCTGTGTTCGGCAATAAAGAGAACAAGACAATTCGTGTGAATAACATCGTCGATCCAACGTTGATCGGTGGTATCCAAGTCCGTATCGGCGACCGTCTCTATGATGGAAGCTTGTCCGGTCAATTGGCACGCGTACAACAACAATTAAATGCAATTGCACGGTAATAGATAAAGCACGGAAGAATGGGGTGAAGCGAGTGAGCATCAGACCTGAAGAGATCAGCACGCTGATTAAAAGTCAAATTGAGAAGTATCAATCTCAAATCGAAGTAGCAGAGGTCGGTACCGTTATTCAAGTCGGTGACGGTATTGCCCGTGTTCACGGTCTAGAACAATGTATGTCCGGTGAGTTGCTCGAATTCTCAAACGGCGTAATGGGTATGGCCCTGAACTTGGAAGAGAACAACGTCGGTATCGTTATTCTTGGACCTTACAAAGACATTCGCGAAGGTGACCAAGTTAAACGTACAGGACGCATTATGGAAGTTCCAGTCGGCGAAGCATTGCTTGGTCGCGTCGTGAATTCGCTTGGTCAGCCAGTAGATGGCAAAGGGCCAATCGCAACGACAGAATTCCGCGCAGTTGAGTCCCCAGCACCAGGTGTTATCGACCGTAAATCGGTTCATGAGCCTATGCAAACAGGACTCAAATCTATCGATGCGCTCGTTCCTATCGGTCGTGGTCAGCGTGAGTTGATCATCGGTGACCGCCAAACAGGTAAAACGACAGTTGCAATCGATACAATCATTAACCAAAAAGGTAATGGCGTAAAATGTATTTACGTTGCTATCGGCCAAAAACAATCCACTGTAGCTCAAGTAGTTGAGACGCTTCGTCGTCACGGTGCTTTGGACTACACAATCGTTGTAACGGCATCCGCATCCGAGCCGGCTCCGCTTCTCTTCTTGGCGCCTTACTCTGGTTGCGCGATGGGTGAGTACTTCATGTACAAAGGCGAGCATGTTCTCGTTGTATATGATGACTTGTCCAAGCAAGCGGCTGCATACCGTGAGCTTTCGTTGCTTCTCCGTCGTCCTCCGGGCCGTGAGGCATATCCGGGTGACGTATTCTACTTGCACTCCCGTTTGCTAGAGCGCGCAGCGAAGCTGAGCGATGAGAACGGTGGCGGTTCTTTGACGGCATTGCCGTTCATTGAGACGCAAGCGAATGACGTATCTGCGTATATTCCTACTAACGTTATCTCTATTACAGACGGACAGATTTTCCTAGAGTCAGACTTGTTCTACTCGGGTCAGCGTCCAGCGACTAACGTTGGTATCTCTGTATCCCGTGTAGGTGGTGCTGCACAGATTAAGGCGATGAAGAAGGTAGCTGGTACGTTGAAGCTTGACCTCGCACAATACCGCGAGTTGAAAGCATTCTCCCAGTTCGGTTCCGACTTGGATAAATCCACTTTGGCTCGTCTTAACCGCGGTGACCGTCTGATGGAAATCTTGAAACAAGGTGTTAACCAACCGCTTGCGGTTGAGAAGCAAGTAGTGAGTCTTTACATCGCTACTCGTGGTCATCTTGACGAGATTCCATTGTCCGATATCCGTCGTTTTGAGCAAGAGTTCTTGGCTCATGTCGAGTCTAATGCAGAAGCGATCCTTCAATCGATCCGTGACACGAAAGATCTATCCAAAGAGACAGAAGATCTGATCGTTGAAACCGTGACAAAGTTCAAGAAAAGCTTTGCCGTTTCGGCTTAATGAAATATACAGGGTAACCGGGTGCGCGATGTCGCGTCCCGGTTCACCACGTTCAAGCGAAGAAGCAAGCTCTGCCTCATGCAGAGCTGATAAGGCAGGTGAAACGTAAGTGGCTAAAGGTATGCTCGAGATCAAGCGCCAAATTAAGAGCGTTCAGAGCACAAAGCAAATCACGAAAGCGATGGAAATGGTTGCAGCAGCGAAGCTTCGTCGTGCACAGGAGGCTGCGCAAGCAGCTCGTCCTTACGCAGATAAGCTCAAAGAAGTTGTAAACAGCATCGCGGCAGGTACGCAAAGTGCTCAGCATCCGATGTTAGTGAAGCGTCCTATCAAGAAGACGGGCTATCTCATCATTACATCAGATCGCGGATTGAAAGGCGGTTACAACGCCAATGTCATTCGTAAGCTGATGGATACGATCGCAGAGCGCCATCGTTCGACGGATGAGTACGTATTGTTCGTTATTGGACGCAAAGGCCGTGACTATTTCCGCCGTAGAGGATTGCCAATCGTAGAGGATGTTACGGAAGTGCCAGATTCACCGACGTTTGCCGATGTCAAAACAATCGCCTACAAAGCGGTTCAATATTTTGAAGAAGGTCAATACGACGAATTGAATCTGTTCTACAACGAGTTCATCAATGCGATTACGCAAACTCCGGTTGAAAAGCGTTTGCTTCCGTTAGAAGATAACGCTGTAAGCGGCGCTAAAGCGGTGCAAGCTACGGCAACCTACGAGTATGAGCCAGATGCGGATACGGTATTGGCTCACTTGCTGCCGAAGTACGCAGAAACGCTTATTTACAGCGCTGTGCTCGACGCGAAAGCGAGTGAGTTCGGTGCGCAAATGACGGCGATGGGCAGTGCAACGAAGAATGCGACGAAGATGATTTCTTCTTTGACACTGACATACAACCGTGCGCGCCAAGCGGCTATTACGCAAGAAATTTCCGAAATCGTAGCAGGAGCGAGTGCTCAGGCTTAATGGATAAGGCAGTTTTTCAGTAGGAGGGAACGAGATGAACAAAGGACGCGTGTTAAGCGTTACAGGTCCGGTTATTGACATTGAATTCGAACGTGGTCAACTTCCGGAAATTTTGAACGCGATCAAGATCGAACAAAAATCGACAGCTCCTGGCGTGCCTGATATCAATTTGACGTTGGAAGCATCCGTCCACTTGGGCGATAACGTAGTTCGCTGCGTTGCGATGTCTTCTACAGACGGCTTGGTTCGTGGTATTGAAGCAGTAGACCTCGGAGCACCGATTACAGTACCGGTTGGTAGTGTAACATTGGGTCGTGTATTTAACGTATTGGGTGAACCAATCGATAACGCAGGTGAAGTAAACCGTGACTTGGTAAACCCAATTCACAGAGAAGCACCTACATTCGATGAGTTGTCCACACAAGCAGAAATCCTTGAAACAGGGATTAAAGTTATCGACTTGCTTGCTCCATATGCGAAGGGCGGTAAAATCGGCCTCTTCGGTGGTGCGGGTGTAGGTAAAACGGTAACAATTCAAGAGCTTATCAACAACATCGCACAAGAGCACGGCGGTATCTCCGTATTCGCAGGTGTTGGTGAGCGTACACGTGAAGGTAATGACTTGTACCATGAGATGAGTGAATCCGGCGTTATCGCGAAGACGGCGATGGTATTCGGTCAGATGAACGAACCTCCTGGAGCTCGTCTTCGTGTTGCTTTGACAGGTTTGACGATGGCGGAATATTTCCGTGATCAAGAAGGTAAAGACGTATTGCTCTTCATCGATAACATCTTCCGCTTCACGCAAGCAGGTTCTGAAGTATCTGCATTGCTTGGACGTATGCCATCCGCGGTAGGTTACCAGCCTACATTGGCAACAGAGATGGGTCAATTGCAAGAGCGTATTACTTCTACGAAAAAAGGTTCCGTTACGTCGATCCAAGCGATCTACGTTCCAGCGGATGACTATACGGATCCAGCTCCAGCAACGACGTTTGCTCACTTGGATGCAACTACGAACTTGGAGCGCCGTATTTCCGAGATGGGTATCTTCCCTGCGGTTGACCCATTGGCATCTTCTTCTCGTATCTTGACACCTGAAGTTCTAGGTGAAGAGCATTACAACGTTGCTCAAGGCGTTAAGCGTATTCTTCAGCGCTACAAAGAGCTGCAAGATATTATCGCAATCTTGGGGATGGATGAGTTGTCCGAGGAAGATAAGCTGACTGTTGTGCGCGCACGTAAGATCGAGCGCTTCATGTCCCAGCCATTCCACGTGGCAGAGCCATTCACAGGCCACAAAGGAAAGTACGTACCTGTTAAAGAAACAGTACGTTCCTTCAAAGAGATTTTGGAAGGTAAGCATGACAATCTTCCAGAAGCAGCATTCTTGTATGTTGGTACGATCGAAGAGGCTGTTGAGAAAGCGAAATCTCTATAATAGCAGCTTGATGTGATACGGTCCGAATATTCATATAACGAAGTTCGGAACGGAAGGAGGAACCGCGTTTGAACACCTTTTTGTTGGAGATTGTCACTCCTGAGCGCAAAGTATTTGCGCAGGAAGTGAACAGCATCAGCGTGAAAGGCGTTGAAGGGGAGCTCGGCATTTTAGCTGGGCATATTCCGATGGTCACACCACTTCAGATCGCTCCAATGAAGATCAAAGTGAATGGCACAGAGCATTTCGTAGCTGTTCATGGCGGCTTCTTGGAAGTACGTAAGGATAAAGTGGTCTTGCTGGCAGAAAGTGCAGAATTGCCTGAAAATATTGACGTGGATCGTGCGAAGGCTTCTAAGTCTCGTGCGGAGCAGCGTATATCGATGGCAGATCGCAATAAGCAAGATCATGTTGACTTCCGTCGTGCGGAACTGTCGCTTCAACGTGCAATTGCGCGTCTTAAAGTATCGGAGAACCGATAATAATAGAGAGGCTGCCTTATCCATTAGGATAGGCAGCCTCTTTTGTTCTATATAAATGGGGGATGGATTAATGAGCTTCATTCCAGGTTTGTAGAGCTACAGCATTCAAGTAGTTCCACGGTTTATTGAAGTGCGGCTGGAAGAAGAAATCGACAACCGCGAGTTCATCCATGTTCATATTATTTTGGATACATACCGACATCGTATTAATCGCTGGTGTTAAATCTATCGTCGAAGCGAGTTGAGCGCCTAGTATACGGCGTGTATCAGCTTCGTAAACGACTTTCAGTGTTAATGGCTCTGCTGTTGGCATGAACGTTGGACGATACGTATCTACCAATGTGCTTGTTGCTACGTTCATACCAAGATGCTCAGCGGCTGCCTCCGTTAGACCAGTCGAAGCAATATGATGCTCGTAAATTTTGATACCCGATGTACCTTGGGTTCCAAGCGAGCGCATGCGATTTTCGGTTAAGTTACAAGCTGCGATTGTACCCATGCGTACTGCATTCGTAGCTAGTGGAATATAAACTTGTTCGCCTGTTGGGTTATACAGTACAGAACAGCAGTCCCCAGCAGCCATGACGTCAGGATGGCTCGTGCGCATATATGCATCGACTTTGATTGCGCCGTTATCAAGCATCTCCAATTGTCCTTGGAACAATTCTGTATTAGGTTTGAAGCCAATGCACAAAATAACGAGGTCTGCTTCATAACGGCCTTTGTCTGTTACTACAGCATTCACATTGCCATCTGTACCTTCGAAGCGTTCTACTTTTTCACCAAGTGCAAGTTTCACGCCGCGTTCTTGGAACGATGCTTCTACAGGAGCTGTGAATTCAGGATCAAGGTATTTCGGCATGATGCGATCTTCCATATCCACTAGTGTTACGTGCTTGCCGGATTCCTCAAAAGCTTCAACCAGTTCGATACCAATGTAGCCTGCACCGATGACGACGATATTTTTAGCATCTTTCGCTTTCTCGATAATTGTGTTCGAATGATTGTAGTTTTTGCAGAGCAAAATATTGTTCAAATCAACACCCTCGAACTTAGGTACAATTGGCCACGAACCTGACGTGATAATAAGCTTGTCGAATGTATCTTTTCGTTGCTCATTTGTCTGTAAGTCGCGAACGTGCAACGTGTGGTTTTTTATATCAATGTCAGTTACATCATGAAGCATATGCATCTTAACACCAAGTTCTTTCATTTTCTCAGGCGATGAGTAGAAGAGACCTTGTGCATCTTTTACAACACCACCAACGTAGAGAGCGATACCGCAAGATAGGAAGGAAATATTATCATTGCGCTCGTAAACGGTAATCTCAGCATCTGGATAACGCTTTGCTGTCTCGACAATTGCTGCTGTTCCTGCGTGTGTACAACCAATAACTGCTACTTTCATATGTGAATTCCTCCTTAAGGGAATAGGGTATTTAAATTTTTAATAATTGGACTAGCCTTAGCGAAAGTGAAAACATTCACTAATTAAGCTAAATAAAAAGTGTGAACTTACGTTGTCTGGCGTTTCATGTGATATTAATCACAACCTCTTACATATCCATAGTATATACCATGTGAAAAGATTCTCAAGTGGGTTTTGGATAACATTTGTGAACATTATGTGAAAAAAGGAACAAGGGGAAATGGAGTGAAGTAGCCATGGAATATTGCAAAGGGGGAATAAAAATAACCATCCTGAGAATAGGATGGCTATAAATCAGTCGTGCAGCTGTATGTATGAAATAAGAGACAGTTTAACTCGGATGAATGAAATCAGTGGGCGATAGGGGTAAGGCATCTTGTTGAATCCACTTTTCAACTACATGATTGAAAAGCTCAGGCTCTGCTAAAGACACGCCATGACCCATTTTAGGAAAAACAAAACCTCGGCACTTAGGGTTACTATTAATGATTTCAATCATAGAGTCTTTCATCATTTTCTTTTCTTTCTCGCCAACCGTTACTAAAATATTGCCGTTAGCCCGATCAAAGCTCTTTGGGATAGTAAAAGACATGTTTTCGTTCATTATTCTAGTGAAGGTATTCTTGCTCATACGACCACTCTCATTGTAGTAAGTTTCATAAAGATCTGTATCTATGTACATGGATTTGGCTTGAATTTTGGAAAAGGTTTTATTCCTAGTTAGGGGATAAATAACCACTAGAGACTTTGTAAACATTTTTGCATAGGAGATGGGCTTTACTAAAGCGCTATTTATCATGGCGTATTGGATTAAGTCTGGTCTCTTGCTAAGAATAGCTATTAATACTTGAGCTCCTAAAGAAAAGCCGATAGCTATAATCGTTTTCCTTTGCCCTTTTTCTTCAATTAACGAAATGATTTTTTCTGCACTAGTGTTGATAGAGAATGGACAGTCACCGTTGCTTAGCCCTTGTTCCGGCAAATCAGGAACTAAACAGTGAAAGTGTTTAAAATACTCGATTTGTTTGTTCCACATCCATCCACTCACTCCGCCACCATGAATAAATACCATAAGGGGAGCGTGCTTATGTCCATATTCTTTATAGTATAGAGTCAACTCACTCACCTCAATGTAAGTTTTTACATAATTATACCATAAACAAACAAAGACTAAATACAGAAGGTAAAATACTAATGAAGGTCATTCATTTACTCGCATCATAATCAATTAAAAAATGATCAATCCGATGTGTTGACAATTGAGAAAGATTATCATATACTGAGTTTAGTTAATATTGATAATCATTCTCAAGGACAAAATTGAGAACGGATTATCCCCCCTTATCAGTTAAGAACTTACTTCTTGGTCAGACGTTGCAGTAGGTTGGTTGTAAGGTAGTTTCCTCATCCTCCATTGACCGCGGGTGGTAGCCGCGGTCCTTTTTTTTTGTCTCCAAAAGTGAAATGACCTCCTTTCATTCTTTTAACCCTCTCCTTATTACACAAACACGAGTTGTTTATAAATCATTATCCGTATTTCGCCACAGCATTATCGCGAGAACTATTCAACTATCTAAGCTCCCTTCAAACATTGTTTTCAAGCGAAGATTGTATTCTCATTTTGGGCGAACTTCATATACATCTTAATAGGTGGCTTGTTTGGCTATCTCTATGTGGGATGAACGACGGGCAAGTAACGAATGTACTTATTTGCCAGACGGAGGAGATGATTATGGCCTATTTCAACAATTACGTCATTGTAGCAATTTTTATAGCGTTAGGTATCCTACTGCCTATTGCTGCACTAACGCTTGGACGGTATTTACGGCCGAGTAGGCCAACGGCGACGAAGATGACGACTTATGAGAGTGGGAATATACCTGTGGGGGCAGGACAAGTCCGATTCAACATTCGTTATTATTTGTTTGCGTTGATGTTTGTTATTTTCGATGTGGAAACCGTTTTCTTATATCCTTGGGCTGTCGCTTACAATCACTTGGGCTTATTTGCGTTAATTGAAATGCTCATATTCGTAGCCATGCTGCTTGTAGGATTGATATATGCCTGGAAAAAGAAGGTGTTGAAATGGAATTCGCGTTAGATTCGATATCAGCTGATGATCGTCGCGAGCTTGAGCGCAATGTATTTATGGGAACGTTGGAGCAGTTAAAGGCCTGGGCCCGCAGCAATTCGCTGTGGCCATTGACATTCGGACTTGCTTGCTGCGCGATTGAGATGATGGGGACAGGCGCTTCCCACTATGATTTAGACCGTTTCGGGGTTATATTTCGCACGTCTCCCCGTCAATCGGATGTGATGATTGTTGCTGGTACAGTAACGAAGAAGATGGCACCGCTGCTGCGTCGTTTGTACGATCAGATGCCTGAACCAAAGTGGGTTATTGCGATGGGCTCATGTGCAACAGCTGGAGGTCCCTATGTGAAATCCTATGCGGTTGTAAATGGTGTCGATCAGGTAGTGCCTGTAGATGTGTACATTCCAGGTTGTCCTCCAAACCCGGCTGCTTTAATTTATGGGATTAATAAGCTGCAAGAGAAAATACGATATGAGGCCAAGACGGGGAAACGAGTGACGAGCAGATGAGTGATAAGCCAGATCAACTAGAACACGTAGAAGTTGAAGATACTCCTCAATCCAAGCTTGATCATTTAGTCGAGCAGTTAAAGCACGATATCGCGGAAGATGCTGTAGAAGAAGCTGTAATTAACGAAGTGAACGGACAATTGCCAACGATAACAGTAAAAAGGGAGCATTGGCTTGCTGTTGCTCATTGGTTTCAAGTAGATAAAGATTGGTCATGCGATTACTTGAGAAATTTAGCCGGTGTTGATCAAGGGGATGAGCTTGAGGTTGTTTATCATCTAATTGGTCTGCAAACAAGGCGAGAAATAGCGGTTCATGTGAAAACCGAACGGGAGCAAGCGTCGATACCTTCTGTAACTCATTTGTGGCTAACGGCGAATTGGAATGAGCGTGAAGTGTATGACTTGCTCGGGATTGATTTTCCCGGACATCCAGACTTAAGGCGCATCATGATGCCAGACGATTGGGTAGGTTATCCACTACGTAAAGATTATGATCCCTCAGATTCGGAGGTGTAATCGCGTTGATTCGCACGGAGGAATTGCTATTGAACGTTGGACCTCAGCATCCAAGTACGCACGGCGTGTTTCGTATTGTACTGAAGCTGGATGGTGAAATCATAAAAGAAGCTACGCCTGTTATGGGATACTTGCACCGTGGCACAGAGAAGCTGGCGGAGCAATTGAACTACACGCAAATTATTCCGTATACCGATCGGATGGATTATGTCTCTGCGATGACGAACAATTATGTGCTCGTTCATGCTGTGGAGAAGATGATGAACATCGAGGTCCCAGAGCGGGCTGAATTCATGCGCCTAATTGTTATGGAATTGCAGCGGGTTGCTAGTCATCTGGTCTGGTGGGGCACGTATTTGCTGGATATCGGGGCGATGAGCCCATTTTTGTACGCGTTCCGTGATCGTGAAATCATTATTGATCTATTCAATGAGCTGTGCGGTGCGCGACTCACTTACAATTATATGCGTGTAGGAGGCGTCAAATGGGATGCCCCGAGTGGTTGGATCGATAAGGTGCGCGACTTTATCCCTTATATGCGCAAGCGGTTGAAAGAATACGACAAGTTGGTCAGTGGAAATGAGATTTTCCTCGCGCGGATTAAAGGGGTAGGCAAATACGATGCACAGACAGCGATTGCCTACGGCTTGAGCGGTGCTAATTTACGTTGTACAGGCGTGAATTGGGATTTGCGCAAGCAGGAGCCATACAGCCTTTATGATCGCTTTGACTTTGATGTGCCGCTTTCCTACAACGGAGACTGCTATGATCGCTATTTGCTTCGAATCGAGGAAATTGTACAGAGCTTGCGTATTTTGGAACAAGCGGTAGATCAGTTCCCATCCGAAGGCGAGACTATGGGTAAAGTACCACGTGTCATTCGTCCACCTACTGGTGAAGTATATGCTCGGATTGAATCGCCTCGGGGCGAAATCGGTTGCTACATCGTTTCGAAAGGCAAGGCAGAACCGTATCGTTTGAAGTTCCGCAGGCCTTCTTTCGTGAATCTGCAAATATTGCCGGAACTGCTCGTTGGTCAGTCGATGACCAATCTAATTACGATTCTTGGTGGAGTCGATATCGTAGTTGGGGAGGTGGATTGCTAGTGACTGAGTTGCTTCAACAGGCACTAACTTGGCAGAACGGCCTCATTTTCCTTGGCTGGGCAATCGTGTTTCTATTTATCGTGTTAGGATTCGTTACCTATGCGATATATTTCGAGCGCAAAGTAATCGGCTGGATGCAGTTCAGACATGGTCCAACTCGTGTCGGTCCCTTAGGATTGCTCCAATCTGTCGCAGACGTATTAAAGCTCCTCATCAAAGAAGATACCATCCCGCAAAAAGCGGACCGCACCCTATTCATACTAGCTCCCATTATTACATTCGTACCTGCCTTTGCAGTTTTAGCGGTTATCCCGTACACACCTTCCTTGTATTTTTCAGATCTAAATGTAGGGTTGCTCTATTATGCAGCTCTTTCTAGCTTGTCCACGATTGGGATTATTCTGGGTGGGTGGGCCTCCAACAATAAATATTCCTTAATCGGGGGCATGCGCTCAGCAGCACAAATGATAAGTTATGAGATTCCACTGGTCATATCTGTAGTAGGCGTCGTCATGCTTAGTGGTGGCTTAAGCTTGCGCAAGATTGTAGAAGCACAGGGCAATAACTTTTGGGAATGGAACCTGCTCCCGCAAATCATTGGCTTTGTAGTGTTTATGATCGCAGCTGTGTCTGAGTTGAATCGAACCCCCTTTGATTTGCCGGAAGCGGAATCGGAGTTGGTGGCGGGCTATCACGTGGAATACAGCGGATTCAGGTTTGCCTTCTTCATGTTGGCGGAGTATGTGTATGTGTTCGCGATTGCTAGTTTAACGACTGTTCTGTTTCTGGGCGGCTGGCATCCACCGCTCGCGATACTGGACTTCATCCCTGGTTTGTTATGGTTCATGTTGAAGTTTCTGTTCGTTGTATTTTTCTTATTTTGGCTGCGTGCAACGATGCCGCGTATCCGTGTTGATCAATTGATGAGTTTCGGCTGGAAGGTGCTTCTGCCGCTTGCGCTAATCAATATTTTTGTCACAGCTGCGTACATCGAATTGGTCGTGAAATAGATTCACAATATGAAAGCTTTCAACACACAGTAAGCGCTTAAGGAAGAAGCAGGTGAATGGAGGGAAGTCTGTGAAAGGGTTGTTTAAAGGATTGGCGGTCACCCTGAAAGCCATGACATCCAAAAAAGTTACGTATGCCTATCCTGATGTACCAATGCAGATGCCTGAGCGATTCCGAGGAGTCCAGCATTTTGATCCTGATAAATGTATTGTATGTAATGCTTGTGCGCGCATTTGCCCAACGGATTGCATCACACTGACTGGCAAGCCGCATCCAGACCCTACTAAGAAGGGGAAAGTTATTGATACGTACGATATCAATTTCGAAATATGCATTTTATGTGATTTGTGTACGGAAGTATGTCCGACAGAGGCGATTATGATGACGAACAACTTTGAGTTGGCTACTTACAGCCGCGATACGTTGTTCAAAGATAGAGAGTGGCTGAATGGCAATAATCAACTAATTCGTTATGACAACATTTCAATGCTTCCGAAGGGAGGCGGAAAAAAGGATGTTTGATCTTAGCTTTGTGTGGAACGGTCATTCGATAGTATTTCTCATATTGGCTGTATGCATCATATCAGGAGCTGTATTCATGTTGAACTTCAGCAAAATTATACACATGGTCGTGTCGCTGGCTTTCACGTTTATTGGTCTAGCAGGTGTGTATGTGCTGCTTGAGGCGGAATTCGTGGCGACCGTCCAAATTCTCGTTTATGCGGGGGCCATCTCCATTTTGATGATATTCGGCATTATGATGACCAAGCATGACCAGTTAGAAGAGTCACCTCGTATTCAATGGAAAAGTATATTAGCTGCGATCGGCTGTTTAGCTCTTTTTGGCGCTATATTTTTTGCTATTCGCAGCACTTCATTCCCATCGGTGCCCGCAGCGGGGCCGCTTGCTGAGGACAATACGTTGGAATTAGGCAAGCAGATTTTCACTGCACATGTCATTCCATTCGAGCTGTTGTCTGTACTGCTAACAGTTGCCTTTATCGGAGCAATCGTTGTGGCTAAGCATGACGATGCGGAGGAAAACGAAGTAGTCGGCTCTGCAACTAGAGAGGGGGCGGAGTAATGAGTTCGATGCTGGCTTCCTACTTAACGTTGGCTGCTATTTTATTTTGTATTGGGCTATACGGGGTGTTGACGAAGCGCAGTGCTGTCATTGTACTGCTGTCGATAGAGTTGATGCTTAATGCGGTTAATTTGAATTTGATTGCGTTCTCGAAGTATGGGGTCGTTCCCAGCTTGAAAGGACAAGTGTTTTCGTTGTTTAACATCGCGATTGCTGCAGCTGAGGTAGCCGTTGGCATTGCAATTTTAATTGCTTTATACCGCAATCGAGGTACGACGAATGTGGATGAGTTAAATGAACTGCGAAACTAACCGGAAAGGAGGGTGACGATATGGAGAGCGTCTATGCGCAGTATGTGTGGGCGGTGCCCATTTTCCCATTACTTGCGTTCCTTCTGCTGACGTTGGCAAGGTGTGCGGTTAAAGGGATAGCAGCATGTATTGGTGTCGGCAGCTCATTGATTGCTTGTGTCTTGTCCATTCTAATACTTTTGGAAAGACTGACGGCGAATACAGACGTGTACACGGTAAACTTTGATTGGTTGAGCTTTGGTGCAGTCCATTTTCAGCTCGGTTATGAACTGACCAACTTGAATGCGCTTATGCTTGTCATCGTTACGGTAGTTAGCACACTCGTCAATCTTTATGCCAAAGGGTATATGGCAGATGATGAGCGGCAATCTGTATTTTTTGCATATATAGGCTTGTTTACGTTCTCAATGCTCGGATTAGTTATATCGCCCAACTTGCTGCAGCTGTATATATTTTGGGAGCTAGTGGGAGTATGCTCCTTTCTCCTGATTGGATTCTGGTATGAACGGCCAGCCGCCCGTGCTGCGGCAAAGAAAGCGTTTATTATGACGCGAATCGGGGATGTTGGCCTGCTTATCGCTATTCTGATCTTGTTCTGGCACATGCCGAACCATGCGCTGGATTTTCAGACAATCGCTCAAGTGTTTGCTAGTACGGAAACGATGTCCCAATACGGGATATCAGCAGGTTTAGCGACTTGGATCGCTTCGCTTATCTTTTTAGGGGCAATAGGCAAGTCAGGTCAGTTCCCGCTTCATACGTGGCTGCCTGATGCGATGGAAGGACCAACACCGATTTCGGCATTAATCCATGCAGCTACGATGGTGGCGGCGGGTGTCTATTTGGTAGCTCGGGCATTTGATATATTTCAAGTGTCTCAGACAGCACTGTTAATCGTGGCTTCTGTTGGGGGATTTACGGCGATATTTGCCGCGACAATCGCTATTGCTCAGCGGGATATTAAGCGAATACTAGCGTATTCAACGGTAAGCCAATTAGGTTATATGATGCTTGCGCTAGGATTGGGCGCTGTTACAGCAGGCATATTTCATTTGTTCACTCATGCATTTTTCAAGGCGCTATTGTTTCTTGGAGCAGGCAGTATCATTCATGCAGTACATACCCAAAATATTTTTCACATCGGCGGGCGTGGCCGCAGTATGAAAATAACAGCATGGACCTTCGCCATCGGTGCATTGGCCTTATCTGGAGTTCCGCCATTGTCTGGCTTTTGGTCAAAAGATGCGATTCTGAGTATCGCTTGGGAAAGCAATAAGCTGTTATTTGTAGTTGGTGTGATAACCGCATTTTTGACGGCATTTTATATGTCTCGATTGTTTTTTATGGCATTCACAGGAGCGAGCGCATCATCAACATTGGAAACAACAGTAGGAGCAAGTGGAGCAGCGGATGGTGTTAGAAGTAAGCCTGGCTCATCAAGCAATGTACATAAAGAAACGGAATCTACTATTCACGAGTCTCCAGCAGTGATGACTATTCCTCTAGTCGTGCTAGCTATACTTGCAGTGGTGGCAGGCTTCGTTTATACGCCATTTAATAGCGGTTTCGAAACATGGCTTACTGGAGAGGCGGCTAGTGACCATACAAACTTGATTGTGATCATCATCTCTACCTTTGTTGCATTGAGCGGAATTGGGCTAGGATATGTCGTTTATGGGCCGAAGGGGGTTCGGGAAGATCGGTGGAGCAACGTGATAAAGCCGCTATACCATCTTATTGAGCGCAAATATTATGTGGATGAGCTGTATACACTGTTTTTTGCCTATCCTCTCAAAGGGTTAGGAAAGGTGCTGTACATTTTTGATCGTTATATTATCGATGGACTTGTTCGGTGTACGGCCAACTTTACGGTTCAATTCGGTAAATGGTTTACACGGGTGCAGAATGGTCAGTTGCAGTCCTATGGCTTGCTTTCGTTGTATGGCTTCTCCGCGTTATTGCTTTTGCTGCTGCTGCTCGGAAAGGGGGTGTGGTAGATGGTGCCGTGGTTAACCTTGCTTACATTTTCACCGCTAGTTGGCGTATTATTGCTTAGCTTTGTACCTCGTGATCGTTTGAAGCTGCTTCGCTGTATCGGGATTGCAACTGCTCTGCTGCCTTTATTGTTAGCTCTTTTTGTCTATGTAAATGTGAATGTGGCAGGGCAAGGGGGCAGCTTAATCGAGCGATACAACTGGATCTCCATACCATTAAATATCGAGGCAATGCAGCCGTTTCTTCAGTCGTGGTCATTCGAGATTGATTACCATTTGAGCATCGGCGGGTTGTCACTTCCACTCGTGGTAATGACAACCATTGTGACGGCGATGGCTGCATGGGCTTCTTTAACGATTAAGCAGCGCGTGAAAAGCTATTACATATGGTTTTTGCTGCTTGAAGTAGGTATGTTGGGTGTGTTTATGGCACGAGATTTGTTTTTGTTCTTCTTATTTTTTGAATGGACACTAGTGCCGATGTTTTTCTTGATTGGAATATGGGGCTTTGCCAAACGTGAAAAAGCGGCCAATCGCTTCCTTGTTTACAATGGTCTAGGCTCTGCCTTGCTGTTGGTAGCCTTTCTTATACTAACTGCAACAGCAGGTCTCGCTGTGCATGTAGAAACAGAGACGCCGCCGCATCTCGTATACAGCGGTGACCTTGACCACATGATTCGTCAGCTAGGCAATGAGCAATCTTTCGTCAATACGCTGCCTGGGCCAGCGAGCAGCTTCAATCCTTTCTATTTGTCGGAGGCTTGGCGGACCATTGCTTTTGTCTTAATCATTGTAGCTTTTGGCATTAAGCTCCCGATCTTCCCTTTCCATACTTGGATGCTGCGCGTCCATACGGAAGCTCCAACACCAGTTGTCATGCTTCATTCAGGAGTGCTGTTGAAGATGGGCGCCTATGGACTTATTCAATTCGGCGTAGCTTTGCTGCCACAGTCATTTGCTTCTTGGTCGACCGTACTCGCTATTGTTGGCCTTGTTAACATCATTTATGGAGCTGTCCTTGCTTATGTGCAAAAAGAACTGCGTCTCTTGCTGGCTTACTCCAGCATCAGTCATATGGGATTTGTCTTGCTTGGAATTGCCGCGATGAACGATATTGGCTTGCAAGGGGCTGTCTTACAAATGGTTTCGCATGGCTTTATTTCAGCCTTGTTCTTCTTGTTAGTAGGCAGCTTGTTGGAACGAACAGGAACGAGCCGCATCGATGAGTTGGGTGGATTAGCGAAGCGACTTCCATTCTTAAGTGCAGTGCTGCTGCTGGCAGGTTTAGCTTCTCTGGGGCTTCCAGGATTGTCGGGATTTATGGCGGAATTGTTGTCTCTTCTAGGCTTGTATGGCCAACTGCCTTGGGCAGCCATTGCAGGAGGTATTGGCATCATCTTGAGTGCTGTATATGTCTTGCGCGGAGTGTTGGCAATAACGTACGGACCACTAGATATGCGATTTGCTCAGCTTAAAGGTACACAAGCTGTCGAAGCAGTGCCAGTTGTTGTATTGTCGCTCGCTATTATTTTGATCGGTGTAATTCCAACCCTTGTTACTATGCCAGTTGAGCAAGGAATCGAGCATATTATTCATATTATCCGGGCGGGGAGGTAAGAGCATGAGTTCACAACTGTTTCAACCGCTGCAAGGGAGCGATCTGCTGTTAATGACACCAGAGCTGACGCTCGTGATTGCCGTTATCGTCATGTCTATCGTGGACTTGCTGCTTCCTCGCCGTGTCAATCGCAGTTGGATCGGTGGAATATCTCTTACTGCGGTGTTGCTGTCGTTAGGTTCTGTGATATGGACACTAGTAGATCGATATCAAGACGCCAGTGCTGGCCATAAAGTTGGTGTGGTTGAACTATTGGGAGGCAGTTATCGGATCGATGATTTCGGGCTGCTGATAAAGGTTGTGCTGTTAATTGGAACTGCACTTGTTATCGGGATGAGCATTGACCATATCCGTGAATCTGAAATTCAGCATCGCGGCGAATACTACTATTTACTGCTGCCAGCAGTGCTTGGTGGGCTCATACTGGCATCTTCCGCTGATCTGATTACGCTGTTTGTTGGTTTAGAATTGTTAAGTATTAGTTCTTACTTATTAGTGGCGATACGTAAGCGGGATCGCCGATCAACCGAAGGAGCTTTTAAGTATATCGTGCTAGGCAGTACGGCATCTGCATTTATTTTGTATGGAATGTCCTTTCTATACGGGATGACAGGGACGACTCATCTGGGCCAAATAGCGGAGAGGCTTGCCCAGAATGCGGGTCAACTTCTTCCTCTCCTATATATCAGTCTGCTGCTTCTACTTGTAGGTTTCGGTTTCAAAATAGCGGCAGCTCCTTTTCATGCTTGGTCACCAGATGTATATGAGGGAGCCCCAACTCCGATTGCAGCCTTCTTATCTGTCGTATCTAAGGGAGCTGTTCTTGCGTTATTATTCCGACTTGTATTCCATATTTTATTTGGCTTTCATTCCGTCATTGGATTTGGAGACCCTTCGTCTGCGGGTGCTATCCTTAACGAGGATATGTCACTCATTCTATTGTCCATTGCTGCATTCTCTATGATTGTAGGGACAACGATGGCGCTTCGACAGGTGAAGGTGAAGCGTCTTCTCGCTCTATCAGGTGTAGCTAATGCTGGGTATTTGCTTGTTCCAGTAGGTTTGAATATATTTCAACCTACTGTGTGGTATAGCTCAAGCTTCTCTTCTTTCTGGTATTACTTGATTGCTTATGTGTTCACGACTATTGGTGCTTTTGCGATTCTAGCGATCGTAAGCAAAGGGGCCGGACATGAGGAACTGAAATGTTTTGCTGGCTTGTATTATAAAGCGCCATGGCTGGCTGTAGCGATGACAATATTTGTGCTCTCATTGGCAGGCATTCCGATTACAGCTGGATTTTTTGGCAAGCTCTACATTCTGCTAGGGGCAGTGGCGACACATACATTGTGGCTTGCCATTGTGATGATGGTAACGAGTGTTATTTCGTTTTATGTGTATTTTGGATTCATTCGCCAAATGTTTATGCGTAATTCTGAAAGTGGTTCATACTCACAAACCGTTCAGGTTCATGGTACTGAAAGTGAAGTATCAAAAGGGCAAGTTGAATCTGCAAATTTGGAACGTATTCACGTATCTGTCGCTTCGGGTGCAGTGGTTGCGCTTAGCGCTGCGGCGGTCATCCTACTGGCCATTTTTCCGAATGAGTTAATGACTTGGGTGAATACACTTCTATCTCTTGCGAACGATATTTATGCAGCCTCTTATAGTAAGGTTTGACTTTGCTCTATGCGGTGTTAATGATAAGTAGCTGGAGCAGTAGCCTGAACACATGGATAGTACGTCCTCTAAAAGGATGCTGGATGATCCTTTTCTAGATTTGTTGAATGAGCCGCTAACCTTAGATAGGATACATGAATGGTTTCGTTTAACTTATGTAACTCGTACTATGATGTGTTTCAGGCTTTTTGCTGCGAACCGGTAATTTGGAAGAAAAAATAAATGATTACCACATTTTGAAAGAAGAGATATAGTGCTTGGCAATATGATATAATGATGCCTATTCTTAACGATTTATGCCAGATGAAAGCTACAAGCAGGACTATCGTACTAAAATCGTAGTGGTAGACAGGATTGGGCGATGTTGTGAAGAATGGTTACCTAATCGTATTGTCCATATGGCTGCTAGTTAGATAGCAAGTAGAAGTTAATCGTTGAGAAACAGTAAATTTTTATAATCCGAACCTATGAGATTGGATAGGTATCATTGGAATATTGAATATCGGGTAGAACATCATGGGAAGTGAAATCAATGTGGGAACGATCTAGTAGAAGTATGCTCCTTGTGTGGGTGGTTGTACTGCTGTTAACGACAATTCTAGGTAGTGTAGGTCCAACTAACTCGAAGTTAGGTTGGGGCGATGACGCTCATCCAGCGGGTTCCTCAAATGTGGAGCTAGCGACTTCGTATAGTAAGGGTTATACAAACGAGGAAGCGGGTTGGATTGTGAAGTGGAAGACTGGAAGCAGTCCTGACCCTGAGGTCGTGAGCAACAGCAATGTGTTGAGTGTGCAGGAAACGATGAATATTTCGGTTATGAAGCCTACAGAAGGCATGGGACTGAAGCAGTGGATGAAATTGCTGCATGCCTCACCTGCTGTGGAATATGTAGAGCCGAATCAACAAGTGCAGACGTTAGCAGCGCATGTGGAGCCGAACGATCAATATTATAACCGTCAATATTATTTGAAACAGACTGGTGTTGATAAGGCCTGGAATTATCTGCAAAGTCAAAATCAAGCTATGAACAGCTCCAATCTTACCGTGGCTCTAATCGATACGGGTGTAGATTTGGAACATCCTGATCTAAAGCCCAATCTGACAAAAGGCATTAATCTGCTTCATGATGGATTGCCGAAGGATGATAATGGACATGGTACGGGCGTAGCAGGAGTTATTGCTGCAGTTGGGAATAACTTTAAAGGAATTGCCGGCGTAAGCTGGAACACGAAGGTAATGCCTATCAAAGCTTTGGATTCACGTGGGTATGGAGATGAAGACAAGCTCGGTGCAGGTATTTTGTACGCGGTAGATAACGGTGCCAAGATCGTTGTCATGTCGGTTGGCCTTTACAGATACTCGAAGTACATGCAGGATATCGTTGATTATGCTGAGCAAAAAGGCGTACTGCTCATTGCTGCGACAGGAAACGATGCGATGAAACTTGAAGATCGTGCTGCCGTTAAGTATCCAGCTGCTTACCCGACTGTACTTGCGGTTGGTGGGGTGACGCCGCTCAATCGTGTAGAGGCACGATCCAATCGCGGACCTGAAGTAGATATCGTAGCACCGTGGCATGTGTACACGACGGCGCTTGGTGGAGGTACCCGTGAGCAGGAAGGGACCTCGATGGCTGCTCCGCAAGTTGCTGGGGTGGTAGCTTTGTTGTGGAGTAAGCATCCTGAGTTGAAGCCTTACCAGATCAGAGATCATCTGCGGATGACGGCTGAAGATGTGGAAGATGCGGGATGGGATTCGTCAAGCGGATATGGCTTGCTGCGCGCAGAACGTGCCATGCAAGAGCCAATCAAGCGTGAAGCGGGAGCGGATAATACGACTAAAAATAAAGCCGTTGTTTTCCCGATTGATACGAGCCGAAGTGGGTATATAGATGATAATGGCCGTTCCGACTGGTATCGAGTGGATGTTCCTTATGATGGAACGTTGCAATTGAAGCTGGAACGAATCGTGGGGAATGGAACGGTAGAAATACGCCATGAACATGAGCAGGCGCAGAAGGTGAGGCATTATGGCGGAATAAGCCGAACTGTAAATCTCCCTGTGAAAAAGGGCAAACATTTCATCCGAATTCGTCAGGAGCAAGCAACTGTTGGACAGCCATTTGCGTACAAGATATCGTCTCGCTTTATTATTTATGAAGATCCGTTCGAGCCAAATGATGAACAATACAAAGCACATATGCTGCCAGCACGCAATCAGCAAATTGTCGGCACGTTCAGTCATACACGGGATTCCGATTGGTATCGTATTCAGTTAGATACGAAGACGACATTAAAATTGAAAGTGACGACAACAACAGCACGAATCGATCCACTTATTACAATGAAGAGTACGGAGTGGAAGGAATCCCAATTTTTTGACGAGACTCGTGAAGGTGAGACGGAAACGGTTATCTTGGAAGGACTAAATCCAGGAAGATACGATATTAAAATTCAAAATGCAGTTACATCTCGTTCTGAACCTGCAAGCGGACTTTATAAAATGGAAGTAGAGATACTTCCTCAGTATTCGGATCCTAATGAACCTAACAACAAAATGTACGAGGCTATTTCGATTGTGCCGCAGTACGACTATTCAGCTGTTATCCATGCTCCTGAGGATGAGGACTGGTTTCAATTCAAAGTTACTCAGCCTGTAAATGCTTCTTTAAGCATCAGTCAAATTCCGAAAGAGCGGAAAATGGATGTGAGCCTGCAGACGAAAAAGCAAGAGAAACTTGTAGGTGCTCGGAATGATCGAGGACAAACGAAACTGGTCACAGGAACGAAGTTAGAGCCAGGTACGTATTACATTCAAGTTCGAGCGGATGCCGCTTTCTCTCATCAGCCTTACAAGCTGCGTTTAGAACTGGATAAGCTGACAGCAACCTCAACAGCATCAGTTGGTGATGGGATGTCGAGTGAGTCGGGCACATTGAACTCTTTGAACTCGAAGCTTTCTCATCTTAATGCTGATCAAGAAATGACGTTGCAATCGGGCGAGGCAGAAGCTCCTAGCTCCATTATGACCAGAGCGGATCGATTGCGATTATGGTTTGTATTTTTGAACTGGCTCTGGTAATTATGTAGAATAGGAAGTGCACGAAGCTAATACGAATGTGTGATTCTCCTTACGGATCAAACAGCAATGGCAGGTTGCATGAGGGGGAAAGGCAATGGAGGATACGCTGCGAGATGTATCTATGGCCGCCGGGATGAGCGGTATTGTGAACATGGTAATTGCTCTGCTTTGTATTGGCGTTTCGTGGTGGGCCTTGCAGCATGTGAAGCTGGACTTGTTTATTAGGTATCCTCAAGGCCCGCAGGGCAGGGTTATTCGTCTTTTGTTGGCGATTATTATCGGGCGTGCTGTAGCAAGTTTTTTCATTGATTACTTGACATGGACGAATGCGCTTCGCTTTTTAATCTAGTCAAAAATGGAAAAATGTCGAATAACATATGGTGTAGTTGTCAACAATGGTGATAACCGCTAGAAACTTGTGGAATGTTGTTGTCGAAATTTACGCTTGTCCATCTTTCAACGAGAATGTTATTATGTTAGGTGGACATTTAGAACACGTACCATTATTTACAGATATATAGATTAGATGGGGCGGAAAAATAGCGCGGAGGGAAATAGGATGAGTAAATTTATCGTCCGCGGAGGCAAGCGACTGAAAGGAACTGTGCGTGTTAGTGGCGCGAAAAATGCAGTTCTTCCCATTCTTGCGGCTTCGTTGCTCGGAGAAGAAGGCATCAGTGTTATTCACGATGCTCCTCCACTTGAGGATGTAAAGACGATACATCAAGTACTTGAAAAGTTGGGTGCGAGCCTAAGTTATGAAGGCGAAACCGTTAGGATCAATGCAGAAACGTTAGTTTCTCATGAGGCTCCTTATGAATTGATGCGCAAGATGCGCGCTTCTTTCTTAGTAATGGGACCGCTTCTAGCTCGTACTGGCAAAGCACGCATTTCACTGCCAGGCGGCTGTGCAATCGGATCAAGACCGATTGATCAGCATTTGAAAGGCTTCGAAGCAATGGGAGCCGAAATTGGACTTGGACAAGGTTATATTGAAGCAAAAATTAACGGCCGTTTAAAAGGCACAAAAATTTATCTAGATGTAGCTAGTGTTGGCGCAACTGAGAATATCATGATGGCAGCCACACTTGCTGAAGGTACTACTGTACTTGAAAATGCAGCGCGTGAACCTGAGATCGTTGATCTAGCGAACTATTTGAACAAGATGGGTGCTAAAGTTCGTGGTGCTGGTACAGGAGTTATCCGTATCGAAGGCGTTGAGCGTCTGCTTGGAGCAGAGCATACTGTTATTCCAGACCGTGTTGAAGCTGGAACATACATGGTTGCTGCAGCGATGACAGGCGGAGACGTTTATGTGGAAGGTGCAATCGCGGATCATCTAGGTCCTGTTATTTCCAAAATGGAAGAGATGGGTGTTACGGTTCAGCCAGACGAGAATGGTATCCGTGTCATTGCGGATAAACCACTTAAGGCTGTAGATGTGAAGACATTGCCTTATCCAGGATTCCCGACAGATATGCAATCTCAAATGATGGCACTTCTTTTGGCAGCTGAAGGTACTTCAGTTGTTACCGAGACTGTATTTGAGAACCGCTTCATGCATGTTGATGAATTCAACCTGATGAGCGCAAATATCAAAGTCGATGGCCGTGCAGCTGTCGTTACTGGTGGATTGAAGTTGACAGGAGCTAAAGTTACTGCAACCGATCTTCGCGCAGGTGCGGCACTAATCTGTGTAGGTTTGGTAGCGGAAGGCACGACAGAAGTCGGCGGAACGCACCATATCGACCGTGGATATGTTCATTTGGCTGAGAAGTTGTCCGCTCTAGGTGCAGATATTTGGCGTGTACATGCAGAGCCAACTACTGCTGCTGAAGAAGGAAGCATCAAACGCAGCGATGCATCGCGTGTGAAGTCAACAATGGCGTAAGCTGCATGATCGCAGTTAGCGTAAATGATGTATATTCATGATTGAATACTGTTTAAATGGAAAAGTCGTTTCCTTAGGGGACGGCTTTTTTTGTATGGTTAGATTTAAGTGGGGGGAGTTGTAAATAATGTCGGCAACTCTCTATTTATAGAGACGCAGAAGTTATCTATTTGGTTCCATTTTTTTGCGAAAAAATAGAACGTTAGGTTTATAGGGTAAGCCCTAATTGGTTCTAGCTCCTCTTAATCTTGCATATCGTTGAAAATAGAATTGATGATACGAGAGTGATGAGGAAGTAGAAAAGGAGAGGTGGTAGATGTCGAGACGTTGGAAGCTTGGAAGGTCTCTTAAGTCGAAAGGTGCTATTCATTTCTATTCGTGGCACTGGAAAAAGAAGAGACGCAAGTTCCTTTTTATAATGGCAGGAGCTTGTCTACTCATTCTTGTCCTAATACTGCTGCCATTAAGTATTGTCGAGCCTAGTAAGTATGGAGCTGGCAATAAAACGGGAGCGACCGTGCCTGTAGATAAGCAAGTAGAACAATCACATGTGGATGTAAAGCGCAAGGAAATAGTAAGCCAAGATCGTGAGAAATTGATAGGAACACCGATTGTTTCATCAGAAGAGCGTGCCAGTGCTGCTGCCAAGATCGAAGAGCCGCGTGATCAAGCTCCTTATGTGCGCGTATATTTGGCGGACAAGGGTACGGTGGAGCGAGTTCCTCTGGAAATCTACGTGCGAGGCGTTGTAGCAGCAGAGATGCCGGAGCGCTTTGAGCTGGAAGCGCTCAAGGCACAGGCGATTGCTGCGCGAACATTTATTGTCCGTCGGCTTATGCAAGCTAAGAGTGACGGTGTACCACAAGGAGCCGATGTCCTTGGTTCAGTCGCTCACCAAGCTTATAAGCCGTTAGCTAAAATGGCGGAGCGTGAAAAATCGATGCAGCAGAAGCTGAATCGCGCGGTTAATGAAACGGCAGGGCTTATCCTTACTTATGAGGATAAGCCGATTCAAGCGGCATACTTTTCTACGAGCAATGGTCATACTGAGAATGCAGAGGACTACTGGGCTACTTCGCCAATACCATATTTGCAAAGTGTGCCCAGTCCGTGGGATCGCGCTATATCTCCGCGCTTCACGAACACGGTTAAGCTCGATGCCACCGATATGCTGCGCAAACTAGGCGTCGCTCCGTCCGCCGTTCCCGCTTTTGAGGCGCTCGCGGCGGACGAGGATGCGGCTTCGGAACAAGGAAGCCGCACATTACGGGAGAGCATTAAGGTTCTCTCCCGTACGAAGGGCCAGCGCATCGCCGAGCTAAGCATCGGCGATGCCAAGTTAACCGGTCGGCAGCTGCGCGAGCGCCTCGGGTTAACGTCTAGTTCAGTAGAGTGGAAATGGGAGGATGGCAAAGTGTTGTTGATCTCATACGGCTATGGGCACGGAGTAGGCATGAGCCAATATGGGGCGCAAGGAATGGCGCTCAAAGGTAGCAAGGCTGAGCAGATTGTAACCTACTATTATGTGGGGGCAAAGTTGAAGAAGCTAGAGGATATTTGGCCGAAGCAGTCTTGAACGTACTGGCAAGGGATAAGCTAATTATCTAACTAGTTTCGTATCTTACTAGCGTGAAACTTAGAAAACTTAGAAAATATCAAATGAATACGTATAAAAGGAAAAGCCGCGGTAACAATGGTTACTGAGGTGATACCAATGAGTGAACAGAACCAAAATACAAAAGGTTCAAAAATGAATTCGTCTAGCACGCAACCGTCCTCTATGGAAGATTCGAAGCTTTCAGGAACTCCAGCGGTTCCAACAACTGGATGGAGAAAGCTGTTGTCTAAGAAGTGGGTATTTCCAGCCTTGTATGTCACCGCAGCAGCCCTTATCTTAACGTTAGTATGGGTCTACCAAGGATCCAATCAGCAGCTGAAGCAGAACCCAGCAGCGGTTCAAACAGAGGGTAAGTCCGTGACTGAGAGCCTCAAAGAGCAAACAGCAGGCGAGGCTGTAGAAGTAATGGCGGGCAACGAAGTACTTGGCTGGCCTGTACTAGATGCAAAAGCAGTTGATGTTGTAATGGGCTTCTATGATGCAAATGCAACGAAAGAGGAGCAAGAAAAGGCAGTTGTACAGCATAACCAAACGTTTACACCGAATGTAGGCATTGATTTGGCTAGGAAAGATCAAAAGCCTTTTGATGTAGTGGCAGCATTGAGCGGTACAGTGGTTCGAGCAGAAGCACACCCAACCATGGGCAATGTTGTAGAGTTAGACCACGGCAATGGACTTAAGACATTGTATCAAAGTGTGACGGACGTAAAAGTGAAAAAAGGCGACGCTGTTAAAAAGGGTGATGCCATTGCGATTGCTGGAACGAGTGAGCAGGAGAAAGGCTTAGGCGTACATGTGCACTTTAGTGTGTATGAAAATGATAAGCCTGTTAACCCGACAACTTTGCTTACCAAAAATCAATAAATAAACAGAGCTGTCCCGAGTGTAGCGTATAAGCGTCTGCCTCAGTGGGGCGGCTCTTTTTTTGTTTTCGAAAAAAATTACAATGTCCCTAAGCTTGTCAGGCTTGGTTATAAAGCATAAGTGGGAAGACCCCTCATATAATGTACCAAACTAAGTCAAGTAGGGGAGGCGGGAACGTGCACGATTACATCAAGGAACGGACTATAAAGATCGGCCGCTGTATCGTGGAGACGAAACATACGGTACGCACCATTGCCAAGGAGTTCGGTGTATCCAAAAGTACGGTGCATAAAGACCTGACCGAGCGGCTGCCGGAAATAAATCCGGATTTGGCGGACCAAGTCAAGCACATTCTCGAATACCATAAGTCTGTACGCCACCTGCGGGGAGGAGAAGCAACTAAGATAAAATACAAAAAGACAACTGGCAAAAAGCGTGAGGTGCTTGCAGCCGGCAAGTCTTGACTCACTCCCTACATGTGAACTGCAGTACGCCTTTGTCCGTTCCGTAAATATATAGTACACGTTCTCATTAGTCATTGAACCGAGAGCTTAATATATGATATCTTTATCGAGTAAATATATTGCTGGAAATGGTCGGAAATGATCGTAATTTAGAAGAAATATGGAATCTGGAGGCTCTCGAATCTATGTTGAGCAAGGATATCGGAATTGACTTAGGAACGGCGAATGTTCTCATTCATGTGAAAGGGAAAGGAGTCGTCTTGGATGAGCCGTCAGTAGTCGCGATTGAAAGCGATAGCAAACGTGTATTAGCTGTCGGTGAAGAAGCTCGTAAAATGGTGGGGCGTACACCTGGCAATATTATACCTATCCGTCCGCTTAAGGATGGAGTAATTGCAGATTTCGAAGTTACAGAAGCAATGTTAAAGCATTTCATTCAACGTGTCGGCGGTCGCAAATGGTATTCCTATCCGCGTATATTAATTTGCGCGCCGACGAACATCACATCTGTAGAGCAGAAGGCAATTCGAGAAGCAGCTGAGCGTAGCGGCGCCAAGGAAGTCTTCCTAGAGGAAGAGCCAAAGGCAGCCGCTATTGGTGCGGGCATGGACATCTTTGAGCCTAGCGGCAATATGGTAGTGGACATCGGTGGCGGTACAACGGATGTGGCTGTACTATCTATGGGTGATATTGTAACGGCTTCGTCCATTAAAATGGCTGGAGATAAGTTCGATTCTGCTATTATGCGTTATATTAAACATAAATATAAGCTGCTTATTGGTGAGCGAACATCGGAAGATATCAAAATTACGATTGGTTCAGTTCGTCCTGGAGGCACTAAGCAGGAAATGGACATTCGTGGTCGTGATATGGTGTCAGGTCTTCCTTACACGGTCTCCATTACGTCAGCAGAAGTGCGTGAAGCACTTTGGGATCCGGTCTGTGCTATCGTTGCTGCATCCAAGTCGGTATTGGAACGTACCCCGCCTGAACTATCGGCAGATATTATTGATCGTGGTGTTATTTTAACTGGTGGTGGAGCCTTACTAGACGGCTTAGACGAGCTGATGGCAGATGAACTGAAGGTACCTGTGCTTATTGCAGAAGATCCGATGCACTGTGTTGTCAAAGGAACAGGCATCATGTTGGACAATCTTGATCGTGTCGTTAAGAAAAGGCGCTTCTAATCCGATATATAGATTATATATCTATATACGATACCTTGTACCCTCATAGGGTAAGGTGTTGCGGGAGGAAGATGTAGCATGATACGTGGATTATATACGGCAGCTTCGGGCATGATCACGCAGCAGCGTCGACATGACACGATTACAAATAATATTGCTAATGCACAGACGCCGGGTTTCAAAGCGGTACATACTTCTATGCGTTCATTCCCAGAAATGATGATTCGTCTTATGGGCAGTGACAAAGCAGCAGGAGCTCAGCTTGGGCAGCTAGGTACGGGTGTGTTCGGAGAAGAAAGCCAGATGCTGTTTGTGCAGGGAGATTTGATGCAGACGAAGCAGATGGGGGACTTTGCGCTCGTATCTGATATTGAAGTTCCGGGTATGAACTTCGATGCGTCTGGTAAGTCCATCGATGAACAAGGGAACGTAACATACAAACCGGAAGTATTCTTTACCGTTCAACAAGGTGAAGAAGTTCTTTATACCAGAGACGGGCACTTCACGATAAATGAAGATCAAGAATTGGTAACTGCTGACGGCGCACTTGTACTGGGCGCTAATAATGCACCAATCATTTTGGTGGATACGCCAATTCAGGATTTGCGCGTAGATCCTCAGGGGCGTATGTTCAATGCACGAACTGGTGCAGATTTGGGACAACGCTTATTGCTATCACGCGTAGAGAATCCGAATGATTTGATCCGAGCTGGACATGGAAATTTCCGTCTTGAAAATAATCAAGCAGCTGTAGTGGACCCGACACTTGTTCGTGTAGAACAGGGTTATCTCGAGCGTTCGAATGTGGATACGTCACAGTCGATGGTAGACATGATGTCTGCTTTTCGTGCGTATGAAGCGAATCATAAGATGATTCAATTCTATGATAAGACGTTGGAGAAGACCGTAAACGAGATTGGTCGTGTATAGTCACAAATAAGTCGGGATAGGAGCGTGTTACTATGAACATTTCTATGATCACTGCATCGACTGCGATGAATGGTTTTCAAAATAAATTAGATGTTATCGCGGATAACGTTGCTAATGTAGATACAAATGGATACAAGCGGAAAACGGCTACTTTTGCTGATGTCATGACAAATGTTCTTCAGCAGGGCGAAGATTTCGAACGACCAGGCCGTGCTACTCCATCTGGTTATACAACAGGATATGGTTCAAGATTGAACAGCATTCAGCGTGATTTCTCACTAGGTGAACTCGTATCAACAGGTGTTGATACAGACATAGCGCTGCAAGGGAACGGCTTGTTCGAAGTTCAAACCGCAGAAGGAAATGCTTTCGTACGTGAAGGTCAATTTCAGCTTATGCCTGATGCACGTGCTGGTGTTGCGCCCGGGGGCATATTGACGACGAAGCAAGGTCATGTTGTTATGGGTGCAAATGACCAACCTATTCGAATACGAAATGGATTTGAACTGCGCATTGACTCCCTTGGAAGAGTATTTGAATACAATGTTGCCGCAGGCGATCCTATTCAAGTGGGTGTATTAAAAATTGTCGAGCCTACAAAGCCCGAACTGCTTATGCAGGCGGATGACAATTTGTATGTCATTCCGGCAGGGACACCAAGAGAATCGGTAGTAACGACGTTGAACTTGACGAATATTCCACCAGATGGTATGTTGCCATTGACGGTGCGACAAGGCATGCTGGAGAAATCCAATGTCTCATTAACGGATGAGATGGCGGATCTGATTCAAGCCCAGCGCGCCTATCAGATGGCAGCTCGGGCGCTTTCCTCTGGTGATGCCATGTGGGGATTAGCGAACAGCCTGAGGGGCTAAAGCGAAGCAGGTGAATAGTTAATGGAGAACGGGAAAGAGCGAATAATGGCGAATTCACAACCGTTGAGCCGCTCTAATCGTTATAAAGAAGCAGGCGGATTGGAACGAAGCAAGTCTCCTTCCTCTGCCAATACAGAGCCAGACAATAAGAGTGGGCAGCATTCCAACTCGAACGATGTCGGAAAGAAATCCACTGCGCTAAAATGGGTGTTTCGACTTGTTGTTGTTCCGGTGCTTTGCTTGCTTATGGCATATATCGGTTTAGCTATTGGCTATGTTGTGATCGGTAATGGTGAGTTATCAGAGGCACTATCGCTAAAGCCTCTCATACATGTATATAATCTTGTGTTTGGTTAATTGTTTCATGAATGACAAATACACACCTTGTGACAATTTCGGGTGCTAATCCCGTGTGTTGCAGGGTGTTTTTTGTGCGGTTTTATTTTTGAGTATGGGCATGTATAATAGGTTGAAGGAAAGAAGAAAATGGGGGTTACTGGAGGTTTTGGGGTGAATGTACCGAATTTTCTGACAACGATTCGATTTGTGCTCATCCCCGTCTACTTAATGCTCTTCTTTGTTGGAGAACGATATATTGCTTTTGTCGTGTGGTTATTTGCAGGATTAACCGATGTACTGGATGGTTATTTAGCGCGTAAGCGCAATGAGATCACCTTTGTAGGAAAGATGTTGGATCCGCTTGCAGATAAGCTCATGATTTTGGCAGTGATGTTCTCTTTACTATGGTCTGAGGATTTGCCGATTTCGGCAGTGGCCGCCATGCTTGTTCGAGATGGAGGTATGATTCTTGGCTCGTTATGGTTCTATTTGAGGGGTAAGAAGACATTAGCGGCTAATACTATGGGTAAGCTGACGACGGTGCTGCTGTATGCAGCAATTGTCATGATTTATTTTCAGTGGCAGTATGCAGTAACAGCTTTGTGGATCGTAATCGGATTTTCTTACTTTACATCGCTCTTATATGTAATACAGTTTATAAGGGTAAACAGTCAAACCAAGGATACCATTCATTAAGTCGTTGCTGAGAGTATGTTACATAATTAGATTGAATTCAGTGCCATTTTGTCAAAATGCAGTGAAAAGAGCTTCTTATTAACGGCAGAACCGCATGAAGAAGCTCCTTATCTCAACCTTCACGCCTGCAGTCGATGAAGGACGTTCTTAGTATTTGCCTAATCAAGCTTTTTTATTCAGGAAGGAGCCAATTATCATGGAGCTTAACATTCAACAAATTCAAGAGATTATTCCTCACCGCTATCCATTTTTGCTCGTAGATCGAATTATTGAGATCGAGGAGTGCCAACGTGCGGTAGGTATTAAAAATGTCACCATGAACGAGCCGTTCTTTGCTGGACACTTCCCTGGATACCCAGTAATGCCAGGGGTACTAATTGTTGAGGCACTTGCTCAAGTAGGAGCTGCTGCGATGCTTATTAAAGAAGAAAATCGGGGGCGAATTGCGTTTTTCGGCGGTATCGACAATTGTCGTTTCCGTGGACAAGTGGTTCCAGGCGATACGCTTCAACTTGAAGTAGAGATTACACGCATGAAAGGGACGGTTGGCAAAGGCAGAGGTGTTGCTAAAGTGGGAGACAAAGTAGTAGCAGAAGCTGACTTTACATTTGCTCTTTCTAAACCCGAAGCTTAATTCAGTGCTGTATCCGTCTCAGCTCTGTATTAGTGAACAATCTATATTATGTCTAAGCATACATGAGAAGCGAAGCTGGATAGAAAAGCTGCCAGAGAGCAGCGAGCACGGCAGCAGGGTGGAACGTTTCAAGGAGGGAAATACGTGCTTAATAAATTAGAAGAGTGGAACCGTGGTGCGAAGAAGTGGTTATGGCTTCTTGTCATCATCGGTGTGATTGCTTCGTTAGCGGTTACGGTACAGCGCGTACAGACAGAGCAATCATCGAAGCAGGTTGAAGTTGTGATGGACTACCGCGACCTGATTGATATTTCATTGTATCAAGTGAATCCAACGGCGTATTTGAATGAGCGATTGGATTTGCTAAAAGAAGCCGGTGTTCAATCCATGGCGGTGTTTGAAAGCTCCTTGCGTGAGCTTGAGAATGCCAAACGTATTTATTTGTACAATTCAAGTCAGGTAGCTATGCTGCAAGGGAAGCTGCCATCTATGACTGAAAACTTTACTTATGTGCTATTCAACAGCGAAGAGGAAGCGAAGCAGCTTGCTCCAATGATCCGCAGCACCTTTACACAGCTTGAGGTTGTTGTCCGCGATTGGAAACTAGAGGGTAAAGTGGGTCTTGTGCTAGAGACGCCAATGGAGTTTGCGACTTTACAAGCATTGCCGCATGATCCGATGGCATTGGAATTACTTGTGAGCAAAGGATTTGCGATTGTGCCTCGTTTGTCTGATTCTATCCCATACGATGCGGAACAGGTAGACAAGCAATTGGAGCAGTTTGCTCAGCTAGGTGTGAAGCGTATCTTGTTCGATGGTGAATCGGTAAAAGGATTCACGGATGATGAAGAAAAGAAGAGTTTGGCGAACTTTGCTGAACTTTTGAAGAAGCATCAGATTGGTATTGCAACGATCGAGGGCTTGAAAGCTCCACAGAAAGGCTTTAACCGATTGGCTTTTTTGATTGACTATAATGTGGTTCGAATCCATTCCATTGGAGAATCAGAGTCTTTCAATGAGCCAGAAGTACTTGGTGACCGTATGGCGCTTGCTGTTAAGGATCGCAACATTCGTATGTTCTATTTGAACGCGATGGTGAAGCGTGACGCCAAGAAGAACATCGTTGTTGATTCTACAGATAATTTGATTCGTTCGATGCAAGAACCAGGCAAAGGCTTGGCTATGATTGCAGAAGATGGATTCTCTTTTGGACAAGCAACTCCGTTTGAAGTTGTAGATGCTAATTGGCAGCGATATGCAAAAGCGCTTGTCGTTGTGGGAGCTGTAGCGTTAATTGCGCTGCTTCTTTCATATTTTGTTCCATTTGTGATGCTGCCTGCATTCGTGTTAGGCTTAATAGGAGCCGCTGGCTTGTTTGTACTGAAGAAGTCAGGGTTGCTGGAACAAGCCTTAGCTCTTGGCGCAGCAATTAGTGCACCGACTATTGCGATGATATTGGCGATACGACGTATCGAGATGTCACCACGAGTTACATCAATTGGCCGCCGTTTAGGCCTAGCGGTTGCATTGTTCGTACGAACTTCGCTTATATCGCTAATTGCAGTACCTTTCGTCATTGCATTGTTGAATAATATTACTTACAGCCTCGTGCTGAATCAATTCCGTGGCGTAAGTTTATTGCATCTTGCACCAATTGCATTGACAGCTTTGTATGTATTCCTATATCGTGGCGAGTCCGTATTCAAAGAAGCTAAGCGTTGGCTTGCTATGCCAATTACCGTCCTTTGGGTGTTATCTTTAGGTGTAATCGGTGTAATTGGTCTGTATTATTTGTCTCGTACAGGCAATGCGGGTTCCGTAAGCTCTCTAGAAATGGCATTCCGTACATTCCTTGAAAGTACGTTTGGTGTTCGCCCACGTAACAAAGAATTTTTATTGGCACACCCGATGTTGTTAGCTGGAGCGTTTATCGCACTCCGTTATCGTTGGGGCTCATTCTTATTTATTATTGCGGTAATTGGGCAATTGTCCATGGTGGATACTTTCGCCCACATTCATACTCCGGTTATGATTTCGTTGGCGCGTACGCTGCTTGGCATGGGGCTGGGCTTAATTATCGGCGTCATTGCAATGGTAATTTGGACTGTGATAGAAAGGTGTTGGGAGGCATGGCGTCCGAAGTTCGAACAGTAGTCATTTCTGGCTACTACGGCTTCAATAACAGTGGAGATGAAGCAGTTCTCAACTCGATCCTGAATGCGTTAGAGCGAGCAGGTCGAGAAGCTGGAATTCGCATTGAACCTGTTGTGTTATCTGGAGATCCTGCTGCTACGACAGCATTGTATGGCGTTCGCGCTGTACATCGTATGAAGATTGGCGAAGTTAGGCGAGCATTAAAGAACAGTCACGCCCTCATTAGTGGGGGTGGGAGCTTGCTACAAGATGCAACTAGTGCGAAGACGATTCCTTATTACCTTGGAGTTATTAAACTTGCACAGTGGCTAGGCAAGCCGACATTTATATATGCACAAGGAATTGGACCCGTTCAGCGGAAGCTGTTCTATCCATTTATCAAAAATGTATTTTCACGTTCTGCATACGTATCTGTGCGTGATGTGGAGTCTGCTGCTTTGTTGGAGAAGATGGGTCTCAATAAGAGTTCCATTGAAGTCGTGCCTGATCCTGTTATGGGAATGCGACTTCCATCAGGTACACCTCAATCGTCTGGATTTGATGAAGAGGGAAGACCTATTGTCGGTGTATCCGTTCGATTTTGGAATGAGGATCGTACGGATATGGACCGCATTGCGGAGATGCTGCAACAATGGATGGAACAGCAGCAATTGCATATTCGTTTCCTTCCGTTTCATGGTCACTCGGATGAGGCAGCATCCCGTTATGTTATGGATCGTCTGAGCAATGTAGACAAACATGGCTCGGCTGTCAGTATCAGTCCCATATATCCGCATCCTTTGGACATGCTAAAGGAAGTAAGTCGTTGTCGTGTACTTGTTGGTATGAGGTTGCACTCTCTCATTTATGCAGCTTCCCAACAGGTTCCTGTATTGGGAATATCCTATGATCCTAAGATTGATCAGTTTCTCAATCGCTTAGGTGAGCAGGCGATCGGAACGACTAAGCAGCTTCATCCTCAGCGTGCGGCAGAACAAGCGTCTTCTGTTTTAAGCAATACGGAAAGATGGCGTGAGCAGCATCAAGAGGTTATTCAGCAACTTATACAAGAAGCAGAGCTACCAGCGAAACAAGTGGTACAGTTACTGCGTCAAACGAACTAGGTGATATAATGAACCCGACAAGGGATTATGCAACAGTCTCAATATATGGTGTGCCATTTTCTAAAATGACGATGAAGGAAACTGTCGACTGGATGGCTTCTGCTATTGCAGATCGAAGACCTACTCATGTCATTACTGCGAATCCGATTATTTTGATGAATGCGATTGAAAATGAGCATCATATGCGGATTATGGAGCAAGCGGATATTATTGTGGCTGACGGAACGGGTATCGTATGGGCAGCTGATTACATCGGAGATCCTTTGCAAGAGCGGGTTACAGGATTTGATCTGCTTTATGAATTGATGAAGGTGGGTAATGACGAGGGCTGGAAAGTATATATGCTTGGAGCAGCTCCGGAAGTTGTCGAGGCAGCTGCCAATCGATTGAAGGAATTGTATCCAGGTGTGCAGATCGTTGGATGCCGTGATGGATTCTTTACTGAAAAGGAAGATGAAGCCGTTATTAACGAAATTGTACAAGCTCAGCCTGATTTGCTATTTGTCGCTAGGGGAGCTGAAACTCAGGAGCCGTGGATTGCCCGCTATCGGGAACAGTTGAATGTTCCGATTATGATGGGCGTCGGCGGAAGCTTCGATGTTATCTCTGGAAAGTTGAAACGAGCTCCGAAATGGATGCGTTCTTTACGTCTAGAATGGTTCTATCGCTTGATTAAAGAACCTTGGCGCTTCAAGCGGATGCTTGCGCTTCCTAGATTTGTGTGGAAAGTGGTGCGAGACAAAGGAAAGGTGAAGAAAAAGTAATGAATTCGCCTATAAGCTCACGATATCGCCTATTTTCCTGCTGATTTGGGCGCTGGTGTTTCCATTTCGAACGGAGTATAATTCAATCCGGAGTCAAATGGAGGTTGATAATAACCGATGGTAACCGTATATGTACTTGGTGGGCTGCTGGCATTGCTTTTAGCCACTGGCTTAACACCGTTAGTTAAAGCTTTTGCTATTAAGATCGGAGCAGTTGATGTACCTAATGCTCGAAAAGTACACACTCGGATTATGCCTCGCATGGGTGGACTCGGCATTTTTGGTGCATTTGTAATATCGCTGTTAGGCTTAATGGTTGTTGCACCTGACCTATTGTTATCTACTGAGCGAGACAGCAACCTCGTATGGGGACTTTTAGCTGGTGGCTCAATTATCGTATTGATTGGAGCATTGGACGACCTTTATGAGTTGTCTGCTAAGGTTAAGCTCCTTGGACAAATTATTGCAGCATGTGTAGTTGTATTTGGATTCGACCTAACGGTCAACTTCGTAAATGTACCTTTCGGCAATCAATATTTGTCTATTGATGACTGGATTGCGATTCCACTGACTATCTTCTGGATTGTTGGTGTGACGAATGCAATCAACTTGATTGACGGATTGGACGGGCTTGCTGCTGGCGTATCTGGTATTTCTATTGCTACGCTGCTTGTGATGGCCGTATTTATGGGTAATCCAGTAGTCATTCTATTATGTGCGTTGTTACTAGGCAGTATTATTGGATTTTTGTTCTTTAATTTTCATCCGGCCCGCATATTTATGGGGGACTCGGGTTCACTATTTTTAGGTTTTAGTCTCGCGGTCTTATCTATGCTAGGATTCAAGCAAGTTGCAATCGTATCTTTCGTTACACCGCTTCTTATTATTGGAGTGCCATTATCTGATACGTTCTTTGCCATCGTTCGTCGTTGGCTGCAAAAGAAGCCAATCTTTGCTCCTGACAAAGGCCACTTACATCATTGTTTGCGAGAGCTTGGCTTTAGTCATCGTAAGACAGTACTCATCATTTATGCTATTGCAACGTTCTTCGGTATTCTTGCTATCGTGCAGTCGGTTGCCGCTTCGCATCATGCGAACTGGGTTACTTTTGTAGTAATCTGTATTCTGCTTGTTGCTTTGCAATTGGGAGCTGAAGTCATCGGTATTGTAAGTAAAAAACGAAGACCAATGCTGGATATGCTTCATCGTATTCGCGTCAAAGTTGAGTCGCGTTCAGATTCATAAACATTAAGTACAACCTCCTTTCCTAGCGAACTGCTAGGGGGAGGTTTTTTTGTGTTATCTGTCGCTTTTTGTAATCGATTTACATGATAATCTAAACATTTACATGTTTCTAACCGATAACATGAGTACACAAATTATTAGGTAAGGAGCGAAGATAATGATAGCACTAAGGAAGACACCCGCTTTGAAGAAATGCTTAGCGATCATGCTGACATTAGCCCTTCTCATTACGATGGTGCCACTGCCATTTGGTTCGGTAGCTCAAGCTGCGGGCGGGGGATTTTTCGTATTCCCAAATGAGCAATATGACGCAAAAAGTGCTAGGGTTACTAGCGATGAACGTATTACTTTGGATGGCTCTATTAACGGTGTGGGCGCAAAGGGAATCTCATATACTGTGCAACAAATTACGATGACACCTGACGATAAAGAACATGTTGTAGCTTCTCGCGAGGAGCAGACAGCAAATATAATAATCAACGGAACCAACTTGAAAGTATTTAACCTTCAATTGTTCTCTGGTTTGAACCGCATTACGTTCAAGGGTTTGCAGGGCTCCACGGAAGTGTACGATTCGATCTACGTTGAATATCGTAACGGACCGACCTTGACTGATTTGCAAGTATCTTTGAATGGTGCGCGTCAAGAATTGAAAGAAATCGGAACGACTATTGTTAAATCAACAACGCCTACTAATAAAGATTCAGCTTCTGTAAGTATTACTGGTAAAGCAAAAAATGCTGAAAAAGTTCAAGTTGTCGTTAATAACAATAGCTGGACATTTAACGTTTCTAAAAATAACAATTGGGAGTTCTTTGCTTCACCAATTGTACTTAACAAGGGTAAGAACCTAGTTAAAATTCGTGCGATCAATGGCACCCAAACGGTAGAGACAGTACGTGAGGTTGCACTTTACAACAACACAGTTACGTTCTACGATGTGCATTTTAAAAATGGCTCTGACAAGGTTGATCTATCGACGAATCCTACGTTGAATAAGCCGACCGATATGATTATCTATGGTAAAGCGATTATTCCTATTGCAAAGGGAACAACGAATCCTGCTATTAACATTGAATACTCTTTAACAGGATTGCCTAGTGTTATGAAGGCGACTTACATGAATGAACAAATTATCGATGACTATGTCCTTGTTGATTTTGAAGTTCGTGAAGGTAACCACTTAAATGGACAACTAGATAAGTTGATGCAATTAGAATTAGTTGGAACGAACCTTTCTACCGGCTTCAAAGATAGAAGCACAGTAATGGGCTTTACACTGACAGCGGCAGACAAGCCGATTATTCATGATATTCGTTATCTTAGTAACTACCGTCCAGGTATGGCGGAAAGTGATATTTTAAACCTGTCAGGAACTAAGCTTGATAAAGCGGAGATGTCTTCATTACCTACCGCAATAGAATTCCTGGTTGCTAATTACGGTACTCAAGAAATAGAAATCACGGGAATTAAGGACTACGCTGATAAGGCCCTGGACGCTGCTCAGGTTGCGAAAGCAAAACTAACTAATAAAATAGTCGGTGGAACTGTAGTTGAGAACATTAATGGTGTACCTACGACGTTGACGCGCGTTATTTATACGTTAGATGCGTTGCCGATTAGCGGTAAACAGAAAATTGAGTTTAAAATTAACGGTTCAACTACGCCATATTTTGCAACAGTAACGTTGCTGTATGGACCATTTGTGAAATTTGATTCCGTTTACGATGGAATGCAAATTAAATTTGACACAACTACTGGACAACTAAAAGATATTATTACTGAAAATAAACATTTTAAGCTCTTGGAAGGTACATTGTTGAACGTAGCTGATACAAGTTCAATTGAATATTCCGATGCTACAAAACGTAATGTTTATATGTATTTAAATAATACAGAATTAAAGTTGGAGCAAGTACCTGGTAAGGATAAAACAAAATTTAGGCTTGCTAATGATAATGCAACTCCCAAGGATAATATTAGTAAAGCAGCAGATGCGTTATTTATCGGAGAGAACAAAATAAAATTTGTATATCGTACAAAAGAAGCGATTTACGAAAAAGTAACGACGGTTACTATTATTCCGCTTAACATTCCAGTAATCCCAGCGCCGGATACAGATGGTGTATTCCCTTATAGTGTTACACAAGGAGCGATTATACCAAAGCCGAATAATGACAAGTTCGAGAAAAAGGGCGGCATTTACTACACTCGCGAGAGTAAGATGAATGTTTATGGAACTTTTGACTTCTATGACTTAGGCCGAACAGAAGCAGAAATAAAATCAGCAATCTCCAATCTTCGTCTTCTTGGAGCAGGAAATGTAAAAAATTCTGATAAGTATAAAATTGTGATTACTTCACCGAATTTAAATAAGAAGCTCTCTTGGACATTGAGTGACAAGTTCACGGCAGTTCAGAATGGGCAAATATTGTATGAAGATACAGATGGAGCATCTGTTGACGGACTAACAGTTCAATATAATGCTGATTTGCAAAGTTTTGCTTTTAAAATTTCTAATATGGACATTCCACTAGACGGTAGTCCTGTTGTATTGAATATCGCTGTTTACAATAACGGTGAGAGTGGTCCGCGAGCTACTGCTCGTTTGGAAGTTGTGCCAATTAATGTGCCATACATGGTTGTTCAACCTGTTGATCAAATTCGTGTAATCAATCAGAACTTCTTGGAAGTGGTTATTCATTCTCCAGGTGCTGATAAGGTAGTAATTAATAAAATTGAAGCAAAAAGACAAAAGTATGACCGCTTCTATGATGGTAGTATCGTATATGAAGATGCATTCCGTACGGTTGTAACGGGATTAAAGCCAAATCGCGAAAATAAAATTGAGTTTACGATTACACGCGGTGATGACGTAGAGAAGGCTCATTTTAATGTTAAATATGTACCGACAACCATTCCGGGTGCACAGTACATGGAAACAATGAAATCTTCTCACAAAGCATTTGATAATAACTTGCGTCTTTCTTTCCCGAAGGGGACATCACTTATACGTCGTGATGCTAATAAATCAGAAGAATTTAAACATCAAGTGTACTCTGGTAATCAGATGTTGTTCTCGATTGCTAACCCAGAGAATGGTCGTGTGAATCAATATGACTTTGAAGCAGATAAGCTTCCAGCTAACTTTGACTTGGAAATGAACCAAGCAGGGAACGTTTTCCGAGGCAGCTTCCCAGAAAGCTTCATCAAAGCTAGCCCAGTTTACTGGATTGATCCAGGATTAGCTGATGATCTGATGACGAAGGCTGAGTACGATCCGATTGCTTTTGGTAATGATCCATATCAATTCCCGAATGCGCCTGTGGGCATGTTCTATAATCGTACAATGGATCGTGAACTTGTTCCTTCTAAAGAAGGAAAGCTCACACTATCTTACGACAAAAACATGGCACAAGAAGGCGGTAAGCTTGTTACCGTATTCCGTTTCGATCCAGAATTAAAGCAATGGGAAAATATCGGTGGTGTCGTGGATGACAAAAAACGCACCATTACAGTGCCATTCCGCAAATTTGGTTACTATGTAGTAGCTAAGTTAGGTTCATCCTACAACGATGTTGTGCAGCATCCATATGCACGTAACTATGTCGAGTCTGTACTTGGTAAAGGGGTTATGAATCCTGAACAGCCTCTAAGCTCATTTGGAACAGACATGTATGTAAGTCGTGCTGAGTTTACACGTATGATTGTTAAAGCACTTGATTTGCCGCTTAATTATGAAGGACCTCGTCATTTCGATGATGCGGATTGGCCATCTGATCAAGACTTGAGCCAAGTTAATATAGCAGGCCTATGGGATTTCCGATACATTGAAACAGCAGCACGAGAAGGTATTGTGCGAGGTATTTCTCCAAATGTATTTGGTGTAGATTCCAACTTAACTCGTCAAGATGCATCGGTAATGATCGCGAAAGCGATGAACTTGAAAATGGAGACGGATCGCAGTAAAATTCGCAAAGATCTGTTGAAGTTCTTTAAGGACGCAGACAAGATTGATTATTACGCTCAGCCGGCCGTATTAGCAATTGCTAAGAAAGGCTTGATCGAAGGTATGCCGATCGATCCTTCTGATCCAGAGAAGGGCTTTGTGTTTAATCCAGAAGCTAACATGCTTCGTGGAGATGCAGCTGTAATTATTGCACGTGTCATGATCGATTTGAAAAAGCTACCTAAGATGTCTTGATCGATCGATCGTAGTGGTTTTAAGTATTTTGCTTTCAATCATTAATGATGATAATTCAATGGAGAGTGTCGAGGTAGTTAGTTTCTACCTCGATTTCTCTTTTAGAATTGATAAAGTAATCTTAGTTTACTTAACTATTAATTAAATTAATAATTGCTATGGTTTATTATGTAATTTATCGCTACTGAAAAGTCATGTGATATTGCATATATCTTGCTTGTACACTGATTCAAAGAGACGGTTTATTCTTATGAGTTTTGAAAAAGAAAAAGTTTTTTTGCTCTAGCCGCAACTTTTTTGCAACTAGCGCGTTTAATTACATGAAGTCGAAAAACAAGCGGAAATAATTTATTAGTCTTCCCTGTTTTTCACAAAAATATGCTTTACGCTAGGCTTTGGTACATGTATAATGTCTAGAGTGGAAGAATTATCTCTATTTAATCCCAATTCGATTACGAGTTTCTGTGGCATGACTCATGTTACAGACTTCATTTTTTATAAACCATTTCGCTCTACTTATAGGAAGGGGGTGAATCGGCGATGAGGGAAATGAGAAATCTTTCAGAGCAACACTCTCAACAACCGAAGCAATTTAGAGGAGGAGAAAAAAAGGTTATGAAGAAAAGATTGGCTATGCTGCTTTCCGTTGCTATGGCGTTCTCTATGTTCGCAAACGTAGCATTCGGTGCTGAAGCACAACTCACAACTAAAGAAAAATTCGAAGCATTGGTGAAAGATGGTATCTTCGCTGGTGTTAAAGACAAAAACGGTAACGTTGATCCACAACTTAACACTTTGACTGACCGCGCTCAGTTCGCTAAAATCTTGGCTCTTACAGCTGGTTTGTCCAAAGAAGAAGGTAACTCCTTCAAAGACAAAGGTTACAGCACTAGCTGGGCTAAAGGTTACATCGAAGCTGTTACTAAAGCTGGATACATGACTGGTGTAGGTAACGAGAAGTTCGATCTTAAAGGTAAAGTAACTGGTGAGCAAATGGCGAAATCCTTCGCATTGGCTCTTGGCTTGAAAAAAGTTGAAGATGCTCCAGCAGTAGAAGGCGTGTCCAAATGGGCATACGGCTACGTTGCAGCAATCAAAGCAGCTGGCTTTGACTTCTCCGTAGACGGCAAATGGAACGTTCCAGTTCAACGCGCTGTATTGGTAGAAGCTGCTTACGAAGTTAAACAAAAAACTTCTGTAAAAGTTGAATCCGTAAAAGCACTTGACGAGAAAACAATCGAAGTTAAGTTCACTGACGGTGAAACTGTAAAACATACTCTTGACAAAGCTCTTGTAGAAGGTCAAGAAACAACTGTTGAAGTTACACATAAAGGTGCTAAACACCAAGTTAAAGTTACACTTGAAGCTTTGAAAGTTGAAGCTAAAGTTGCTGGCTTGAAAAAAGTTGAAGCTAAATTGAACCGTACAGTTGATCCAGCTAAAGTAAAAGTTGAAATCAAACGTGGTTCTAGCGTTTTGACTAACAAAGAAGTTAAATTCGACGACACTAAGACAACTGCTCAAGTTGAACTTGGTGCTAAAATGGCAGAAGGCGAGTACACGTTGACTGTTACTGGTGCTTCTTACCAACCAATTTCTACTACTTTCAAAGTAGAAGAAGAGAAAGTTGCTAAAATCGCTCTTCTTGGCGACAAAGCTGCTATCTCTAAAGATCTTGAAAGTGTATCTATCGGATACAAAATTACAAACCAATACGGCGACGACATTTCCAACACTGCTTCTGTAGAGTGGAACGTGTCTAAAGGTAATCTTGAAGTAGATGCTAAAAACAGCCGTCTAGTATTGCATTCTAATGGACCTAAAGGAAACTTTGGTAAGTTCATGTTGAATGAAAAAATCAGCATCAGTGCTCTTGACACTCATAAGTTTGCTGCAAACTTGAGCCAAGTTGTAACTGTAAGTGAGTTCGCAGTTCTTGACAAAGTTGACTTCAAAGGTATCTACCACCCAGAAAAGAAAACTTTGAATACAGATGCTAACTACTCTGAATTCTTCTTGTTGTTCGATGCGTTTGACCAATACGGTAACAAATTGACTCAAGATCAATTGAAAGATTCTGTGTACGCGTACACTACAAACCAAGGCGTTCTTGCTGTTCAAACGGTTACTGGTGCAACATATGCACAAGTACACCAAAAAGACGGTAGCCTTGCATTGGGCTTTGTAAATAAAGGTGAAGGTGAACTTCGCTTTGATGGCAAAGTAACAATCAATCTTCACGGTTTGCTTTCTTCTAAGCAATTCAGCCATGAAGTTGAAGTTGCAAAAGCTGCTACTGTAACAAGCTTTAAATTGCTTAACCCGGACATCGTAGCTGCTGGTGAAACAGTTAAGATTCCTTTCGAAGCTCAAGATCAGTTTGGAAACAAACTTACTTCTTTCGAAGCTTTGAAAAATGTTAAAATCACTGGTAACAACGTTGAAGCTAAAAAAGACCCAATTACAAAAGATCTTGTAATTGAGTACAAAGCTAAAGACTCAGATAAAGAAGAATTCGCAAGTGTTACATCTAACATTCCTAACACTGCTCAATTCTCTTATGTTAACTTCACAGTTAAGAAGAAAGCTTTCCCACAAGTTATCTCTGGTGTAGCTTCTAACGGTATTAACGTTGGTGAAAATGCAACAGCTGACTTGAATAAAGACAACATCAAGATTCAAGATCAATACGGTCGTGAAATGACACTTGATAAAGCTCTTGAGCTTGGTTACAAATTGCAATTGAAAAACAACAACCCTGAGCTTGTTACAGTAGCAGCTGATGATACTGTACTTAGCAAGGACAACAAAGCTATCTCTGTTAAAGGTGTTAAAAAAGGATCCGCATCCCTTGAGTTGACACTTGTTAAGCCAGATGGCCAACCTGATACTCGTTCTACTTACGCATTCAATGTGAATGTTGTTGGTAAGAGTGCTATTACTTCTTACGTAGTAGAAGATGTTGCTACAATCGCTGACCTTACAGGAGCGGGTGTAACAGATGTTAACTACGTAGAGAAGTACAAAACAGAACTTAAAGTATCTGGTGTGAACGCTAGCGGTCAAAAAGTTGCTATCGATTCTTCCTTGTACACAGTTAGCACTGACAACGAAAAAGTTAACTTCGTAAATGGTAAGCTTGTTGCTGATGGCCTTACTAACTACGGTGACAAAAACGAAGTTAAAGTTAAGTTGCTAATCAACATCGACGGTGCTGAAAATGCACAACTTACTAAAGAAGTTACAGTTTCTAAAGCGAAATCTGCTCCTGCTTCCATCAAGCTTGCAGAAAAAGCTGCTGGTACTGTTGTTGACGTAAAAGCTCCAGTTGTAACAATTAAAGCTACTGATGGAAAGGTTCAAATTGCTGACTTGTTCCCAGTAGTATTGGTTAAAGACCAATACGGTGTTGAGAAGCTTGCTAATGCAGCAGACTTGAAAGCTGACCTTTCTGTTGGATCTGAAGGCGTTAAATTCGTGAATGACGGTTTGACAGCTAACCAAGTATCTGCAACAGATCTTAAAGTTGGTAGCGAGTTCACTGTAACATTTATCGCTTCTAACAACGTTTCTACAAGCATTAAAGTTGTAATTGTTTAATAGACAACTACACTAATAATGTCAAGAACCTCAGTCTTTAGACTGAGGTTCTTTTTATTTTATTAAATTATTTTAACTTCCCTCTTAGCAACTTTAAGCGTACAGTATACGTATTAAAGGTAGATGGACTAACTTATGGGAGTGAATAGTATTGTTAACTAATAGAGGCAAGATTGCTGCTATAATGTCATTCATGATGGCAGTGTCGTTTGTATCTCCATCCAGTATAGAAGCAGCTAAACCTGCAACAAGTACGGTTAAAACAGTAAACACTAAGTCTAACAAATCCAATACAAACTCAACATTTAAACCAGCATCATTGAAGAAGGTTAATTTAAGTAAGAATAGTTATGTTCAAATCGATGATATACAATTTTATCATGCCAAAAATGATAAGATCGTTTACTACACGGTCACGGTAGTAAATAAAGACAGCAAACCTATTAATTTACTTGATTACTGGTTCTCTATTCGATCCACTACAGGGGAAAGTTACCCTATTAGTTTAATGGGTCTGACAGAGAAGAAAGATAATTTAGTCCGAGCAAATACAACTAAGACTTTTAAAGTATATACAAAAGTGAATAGCAAACTTAATCTACATAATTTGTTATTTGATGTTATCAAGTGGGATTTTTCCCGTCCTAACTTAGAGCGTCGTATCGGGACGATTGGGATACCGGCGAAATATTCGAATGTTACTCCGGTTGGTGTTAATAGAGAAATTAAGAGTGGTAGCACAACTTTGTTAACTACTCCTTCTTCCCTGCAACTTATTGAAAATGGAAATCAAACAGAAGCGAATCTGACTTTGCAAATTAAGAACAAAACGGCGGGTACTGTTACATTAAACCCTTATAAGTTTTATTTAAGAACGAATCAGAACCGAAATTATCTATTGGAGTCGGAGCAAACCGATATTCAAGTCCTTCCGGGTGAAACGAAGAGTATAAAGTTACATACTAAGCTTCCAGACAATATGAGAAAAGAGAAGTATCAATTGTTTATTGCTGAGGAAAGTGGAACAGAAACAAAGGTTGAAATTCCTTTGGCTTATTCTGCATTGACTATAAAACAGCAAGCTGAAGCAATAACGGGGAAAAATCAAGAAAACACTTTATTAGTTGATGGCCAAGTTGTAAGAAGTAAAGTGGCAAATATGATGGTTGATTCCAATACGGAATATCATAATATTACTTTGAGCTATGAGTTGAAGAATGCTGGGAAGAAACCAGTAAAGCTTCCTAAATACCAGTATTACTTGTCCACATTTGCGCAAACCATGTTTCCTTTAGAAACAACGGATACGGAAACAGATATAACCCTTTTGCCAGGGGTAACGAAAGAAATAACGATGACTGCATCATTGCCTGCAAATGTTTCCATGGATGGCTTGAAATTAATCGTAAGAAAAACAGCGGATGAAGGTAAACGGAATGACTATGTCGTTGGTCAGCATGTTATTCCTTCTACTGAACCGATTAAAGAAAGCAGCAAATCAACCTATGTAAACAAACAGGGTGCGTACGAAGTATCCGTTGAGAACTTTGAGCGTTTGCCATGGGATAGCCAAGATATCGTTAATGCTACGGTAACTGTTAAGAACATAGGTAAAGAAATTCAACCTATGCCGAAAATGGCTGCTACAACATGGTTTAATGGTGTCAAAATCAATAGTAAAGATATAAAAATGCTTGCGATTGAAGAGAAGATTGGCTTGAATCCGGGTGAGAGCGGTAAGCTAATCTTGACCACAAAGGTATCCAGTCAAGCGAAATTTACTAACGCTAAAGTACAGTTATCTGAGACAGTTGATGATAAGCCTATCAAAACGATGGGGAATTTCATGGTGTCTGCGGATAAAGCTAGTATACCAGTGTATCAACCAGGCTCAACTTCGGATTATACACTTGAGCAGCCTGGTATGAAAGCAACATTGGGTGTTGTAGAAACGAACACATATGAGACGAAGGGAGCTAATGTGGTTGAGTCCCTTTTAACTTATAGAAATGTAGGAACACGTTATGGTAAACTTCCTAGTCTACAAGCTTATTACTATTTGGAAGACGGAACCCAAATACCTGCTAAAATCACGACTATTGAAACAGAGGTAGGACCTGATTCTGCAAATTTAATTAGTGTTTCTGCTACAGTTCCTAAGCGCTATACAGCGCAGGATTTGAAGTTGCTAGTTGGACAAGGAATTGCTGGGGGTAAGTACGCAAGCGGAAATGAAAAAGCTGACAGCTATGTAAATGCCGCACTACTAGCATTGAAGGAAGAGAACAAGCGAGTTCATTCTCTGTTTGAACCATTGGAACTAAGACCTTATACGTTTAAATTTAATCGAATTAATGCTGTTCTCAACGGTGAAGATTCTGTGCAGTTTAATTTTGAATACAACTTGTCTTCTTACAAGCCGTTTGATCATATGATGAATAAGCGCAAGCTTGTTATGGAAATAGAATATAACGGTAAGAAGGTAGATAAGCCATTTGAGTTTGAAACAAGTGGTGGTTTGAGTATTGGTGATAAAATAAAAGGAAGCTTTACAATAAATGATCTTGATATGAAAGGCATCGTTAATTCAGGATTTACTTTGAATATTTATGATGAAGTTAACGATGCACGAAAATTGTTGCTCACTCATAAAGTCTATTCTTTTGGAGCACCAGAGTAATTTTTAATGACTTTACTAACAAGGAGCGATTATGACTAAGAAATTCAAACTAGGCTTAACAGTTGCTGCAATTGGAGCGATACTTATCACTAGCAGTCTTGTCGGTTCTAACCGTACAACGCTGCATGCACAGCCTGGGGATTCTCAAGACCCGCTCGTGACCAAAAGTTATGTCGATAAGCAAATCGATGCATTGAAGGCTGAAATCGGTAAGGGCAGCGGTTCCTCGACGGGAGGTAGTAAGCCTCCAACAGGAAATGATAAGCCAACAACTGAAAGTTCAGCAATGAAAATTGTAACGATTAAGCCGGGCCAAATGCTGATTGGTAAGGCAGGAGCTGAATTTGTAGTCCGTGCTGGAAAGTCAACGATATACAGTTCTGATGCAAGTGGTGTATCAGACTTAACGGAAGGCAAAGACTTGACTAATGGCATGACGGTTGCGAACAATCATCTATTGTTATTCCCAAGAGACGGTCGTGGTATTACAGCTTCTGACACACCTAAAAATCAAGTTGTGGTCGCTGTACGTGGTGGCTATGAAGTGAAGCAAATCCCTGTGGAGGAGCAGGCTGAACAGTCAACCGATAGCAATTCGAATAGCAATGCGTAGCGCTTTATTCGTAAGTCTATACGCTGGCTAAAATAACAAGTGCTACTGTAATGAAGAGCGGCAGCGATGCCGTTCTTTCTTTTTATAGGAAGAAGCAGCAACTATTCCTTCGAGTGGAGGTGTAAGTGCAGTACATACTATAAACATCTAATCAATTGATGTTTCTGATGAGCACTGCACAAAACAAACGAGGAGGAGATTTTAATGGCTAACAAAAAGAAACTGGTCCCTGCAAGTAAAGATGCATTATATCGTATGAAATATGAGATTGCTGCTGAATTGGGGCTTCCTGTAGCTTATAACGGGATTCAAAGCGGACTTGCAGATACAGAATTCAGCTCCGAACTAGGTGCAATACCGGTGTCAGGATACGGAATTTCTTCACGTGATAGCTGGGGGCATTTATCGTCAAGAGACGCAGGTTCAGTAGGGGGAACGATAACAAAACGTCTTATTCAACAAGCAGAGCAAACACTTTATGGGCAATTATAAATAACCAGTAATATAAGGAAGATGAAATTTGTCAACATTTATTGACACGCTCCCCTAAATACAGTAATATGATTTCTCGAAGGCTGGTATAACAACCTTTTCCAAGTGGAAAAGGTACTTTTTTTGTTATGGGCATTCCTGAGAGAATAGCCTACATTATACGTATGGGGGGTTGAGTCCAATGTCTATTAAAGGACGCCACTTATTCACTTCCGAATCCGTTACTGAAGGTCATCCAGATAAAATATGTGACCAAATCTCAGATGCGGTATTGGACGCCTTTCTCGCTAATGACCCGAATGCTCGGGTAGCGTGTGAAGTATCCGTAGCTACAGGACTAGTTCTTGTTATCGGAGAAATTAGTACAAAAGCCGATTACGTTGATATCCCATCTATCGTACGCAACACGATTAAAGATATCGGTTATACACGTGCGAAATTTGGTTTCGATTATAATACGTGTGCGGTTCTTACTTCCCTCAACGAGCAATCTCCTGATATCGCTCAAGGCGTAAACGAAGGTATTGAAACTCGTACTGAAGACGCTAAGGAAGAACGCGATAATATCGGTGCGGGTGACCAAGGCTTAATGTTCGGTTTTGCAACGAACGAGACACCTGAGTTAATGCCATTACCGATCGCATTGTCTCACCGTTTGGCACGCCGCTTGTCGGAGGTGCGTAAGAACGGTATGCTTGGCTACCTTCGACCAGATGGTAAGACACAAGTAACGATTGAATATCAAGATGGCAAGCCAGTTCGTGTTGATGCGATTGTTGTATCGACTCAACATGCTGAAGAAGCTACTCTAGAACAAATTCAATCAGATATTTTGGAACATGTTATTAAACCTGTTGTTCCAACAGAATGGTTGGACAGCGAGACTAAATATTTCATTAACCCAACTGGTCGCTTTGTTATTGGTGGGCCACAAGGGGATGCAGGTCTTACAGGCCGCAAAATTATCGTTGATACGTACGGCGGTTATGCTCGTCATGGCGGCGGTGCGTTTTCTGGTAAAGATCCTACAAAAGTTGACCGTTCCGCTGCATATGCAGCACGCTACGTAGCGAAGAATATCGTAGCTGCAGGTCTAGCTGATAAATGTGAAATCCAGTTGGCATATGCAATTGGTGTAGCTAAACCAGTATCCATTAACGTAGATACGTACGGTACAGGTAAAGTTGAAGAAGAGAAGCTCGTTGAGCTTATCCAAAACAACTTTGACCTGCGTCCAGCTGGCATCATTCGTATGCTCGACTTGCGTCGTCCTATTTATAAGCAAACAGCAGCTTATGGCCACTTCGGTCGTACTGATGTTGAGCTTCCTTGGGAGCAAGTTGATAAAGCTGCAGTATTGCGCGAGCAAGCTGGTCTATAAATAGTTCGTACGCCATTATTATTTCTTAATAATGATTAAGAGCAGAGCTTTGGTCAGAGCAACAATCTGTCCAAAGCTCTTTTTGTACCCATAGAATGCTCACAACTCTAAACATTTACACGTCATTTACCGAAAATAAAAGTACGAGTGTCTTTTTTCGGAGGGATAAATACATGAAACGATACTTATCAGCAATACTAGCTGCGATGCTAATTCTGCAAGGAAGTCTGGCATATCAGACTACCACATATGCGGCAGCACAATCGGGCCAAGTTACTATTCTTAATAGTGGTCCTCAAGTGGTTAATTATTCACCACTTTCAGGAAATGAAGCGGTACAAAAAGATGCTGTTTTTGGAATTACGTTCTCAGAAATTGTACAGATGAAGGATAATACGTTTATTACGGTTCATCAAGCACAAGATAATAGAGAAATCGCGAAGATTGAGAAGCAGGATGTTTCTATTCATCAATCTGTAGCTTCATTCAGAATTCCTAATCTGCAAGCGAATACTCACTATTATATTCAAACAGGTGCAGGGACTTTTGTAGGGAACAGCGGTAGCTTTGCGGGAATCCAAGGAGCCTACCAATGGCGTTTTAAGACGAGTGGAGATGCTAACACTGGCCCAATTACAGTGGCAGCTCAAACTCCGATACACGGAGCAATCGGTGTACCTGTTAACACGTCGTTAGAATTAACGTTTAATAAGGTCGTATTTGCCAATCAAGGTTATATCACTATTAAAGATCAAAATGGTCTAGTGGTAGAAACGATTTCTATCACAAGTCCACGTGTAACTCAATTGGGAACGAGCCAAATTAGAGTCGCTGGACCATTTAACTTGAAGTTTGGAGTGACGTACAATGTTACGATTACACCAGGCGCACTTAAAGATGGTAACGGACAAGACTATGCTGGTTTAGCCGATGGGCAGTGGAGCTTCCGTACTGTATCGGATGCTAACAACATGGCTCCAGGCTTGAATGGTACAGTTCCGTATCACAAAGCAGGAGGCGTTCCTGTTAATACGGAAATGCGTCTTCATTTCAATGAAGAAGTGATTAAAGGTACAGGACATATTTATGTTAAACGACTTCGTGATAATGAAACAACAAAGACGATAAATGTCCAGTCAGGTGACGTATCAGTTGCAGGTAGCACGGTAAGTGTCAATTTGAATGGTTTGCAACCCAATACCGAGTATTATGTATTGATCGATAAAGGTACGTTCCATGATACAGATGGAGTTCCGTATGGTGGAAAATCAACGGCGAACAGCTGGAACTTTACGACTGAAGCGAGTAAAGATTCCTCTGCATTGGCAGTTACACAGTATATGCCTATTAGCGGCAGCACTGGCGTATCTACCAAACCACAGCTTAGTCTGACCTTTAATAGACCTGTTTATCCAGGGAATGGCCATGTCGTCATTAAAAAGGCAAGCAATGACCAAGTTGTTCAAGAGTCCAGCGTGAACTCCTCTGCTATCACAGGAGGCGGGACAAACACGATACAAATTCATTTAGCTAATGCCCTTGCGGATAATGAAAACTATTATATATGGATATCGGATGGTGCGTTCCGTGATGTGAACGGAATTGCATACGCGGGTATTCAAAATAAGAACACATGGGCGTTTAAAGTATCCTCAGATACAAGTCCGCCAGCAATCTCTACGGTATCTCCAAGCGATCAGTCACGAAATGTACCGTTGAATACAGAGCTTGTAATGACGATGAATAAAGAAGTGCAGTTGGGCAGCGGTAGTATTACGTTGAAGCGGAGCGGAAGTTACGGCGTATCAGTAGATGTTAGTGTTAATCCGTCTAATAAACGGGAGGTCAGAATTCGTCCAAGATCTCCTCTGGCTTCTGGAACAAGTTATACCGTGGATATTGGAAAAGATGCTGTGAAAGATATGGCTGGTAATTCATATCCAGGGCTTACAAACGCATGGCGCTTCAATACGCTAGTCCCAGATACAGTGGCTCCTACATTGGAATCGGTTGTAATGGCAAAAACGAATATTATTGAATTGACATACAACAAAGAGTTGGATGGTACAAGCGTACCATATTTAGATAACTTCAAAGTAACGGTCAACGATGAGGAAAGACCGTTATCAGGAGCACATATTTACAGTAATAAGGTAAGTATTAGTCTTCAGAGTGGGATTGCGATTGGACAAGTGGTTAGAATCTCATACACGCAAGGTATCATTCCACTTAAGGATAGAAATGGAAATCGTGTAGCTAGCTTCTCTTCTAGGGATGTTACAAATAATATTGAAGAGTCGATGTCTCGCATCACACATGCAGTCGTGACAGGATCTCTTATTCAACTTACTTTTAATGAGTGGTTGAAGCAAGTTGATGCTCGAGCTATTTCTCAATTTACAGTTATGGTGGATGGCATTGCTTACACGCCTACATCGATTCAAGGTGGCACTAGTTCAACATTGACGTTAACATTGGGCAATGTTGTGACGGATGGTCAAGTTGTTACGATTCAATATCAACCAGGAGCATATCCACTTAAAGATAGGTACGATGCCAATATCGCTGGTTTTGGACCAAAATACTTACGCAATTCGATTGATACAAAGTCACCTATTTTGGTGTCAACACATGTAGACGGTACGAAAGTTATACTTAGCTACAACGAAGGGCTGAACCCTGACATTTTACCAATGAAGAGTCATTATTCGGTATTGGTCAATGATAAGGCTCGTTATGTAGATAAAGTTGAAGTTCGCAGTAATCAAGTTATTTTGACATTAAAATCTTCGGTGGTAAGTCGCAATGATCTTGTCACTTTATCGTATGTGCCAGGAACGCAAAGAATTGTGGATTTAGCTGGGAATCAAGCGCCGGAATTCAGTGTGATTAAGGTTGGCAATCAAACCGATACAAGTCAACCTCAACTGAATAAGGCTTATGTGAGTGGAGACACAGTTACTTTGGAATTTTCCAAGCAGCTGGATAACTTATCAGTACCGGGACAAACTAGCTTCTCTTTGCGTGTAGATAATAAGACTGAATCCATTCGATCCGTTCGAATTAATAATACAATGGTGACGTTGACCTTATTTAACGCAATTGATCAAGCTCAGTCTATTAAGTTAACGTACAGTGCTCCATATGCTTACCCGTTAACAGATATGAGCGGAAATAAAATACGTAGTTTCTCAGGCTTTGATGTAAGTAAAAGCTCCAACGGGGGAAATACAGGAGGCACACCATCTGTAGGTCAGCCTGCAAACACAGAAGAAGCAGCATATACGTTGTTTTTATCCAAGGTGTTGTTAGTTAAGACGGAAGCAACAACTAAGAACATCGATATTTCGCGTAATAAACAACATACGAATAAATACACAGTGAAACAGGATCACTGGAAGTCCTCTATGGAGTACGCCATTCAAAAAGGGCTGAATACGGTTGTTGTTGATGTACCGACTAGTGAGAAAGCAGCAATGATAGCAATCCCGCTTAAGCCAATTGAGGAAGTTATGAGTGCCGGCAAAGATCTTAGAATTGGTGTGCGATACGGTGATTGGATGTACACAATTGCGCTTCGTGATCTGTCGTTGCAAAATATTTCGAATCAGTTGAACACGTCTGCTTCAAGTGCAACCTTGTTGCTTTCAATTGAGAAACAAACAGGTCAATCTTCATTGTATACAAGCTGGTTGGCGAAAGAGTCGGGGCAGGATGTTACAGGGGTACATGAATTCAATGTATCCGCGTTCACATCTGTTCCATCTGTTAAGGCAGTCGATGTTCAAGTAAAGACACAAGTTAACTATCGTTCTAGTACTGCGCTTGATAAGAATAAAACAATCGCAGTTATGCTTGATTCTCAAGCGGTGCGCCTAGGATATATACCAACTCAGATTAGATCTGAACAAGGTGCTCATGTTCTGCAAAGCCAAGCGCCAAGCAATGAACGTATAGCTGTCGTTAACAGTACAAAAACATTCTCAGATACAGCTGGACACTGGGCTGCCGGGGATATTAATGCACTAGCTGGTAGATTTATAGCGGATGCAGCATCAGGCGATAAGTTCCAACCAGATCGCAGCGTGACTCGTGCTGAGTTTGCTGTAATGATAGCACGAGGCTTAGGTTTAAAAGGTGATCCGAACCAAGTTAGTAGCTTCAAGGATGTATCCAGAGGCCATGCTGATGCCCCTTATATCGGAGCGGCAGTTAAAGCTGGCATCATTTTAGGATATGAAGATCGAACATTTAAACCAAATGATCCGATTACTCGTGAGCACATGTCGATGATGATGGTGCGTGCGATGAAGACGGCAGGCTATACACAGCAGCTCTCGAAGTCTGTAGATAGCTATTTCACTCGCTTCAGTGATCGTAGTCAGTTTGCTTCCAAGTCCCAAGCAACCGTTGCTCAGGCGCTGGAGGCAGGTATTATTCAAGGAATGAGCCAAAATACATTCGGAGTTCGTACGAAAGCTACTCGTGCACAGGCGACGTCAATGATCAGACGTATGCTTGAGAAAATACAATATATGTAGTCAAATAAAAGCTAGCAGTTTGAAGCATTTTTCATTCTGCTAGCTTTTTTGTGCAAATTTGCTAGATTCATAGTGATATGGTTAGTAAATACAGTAAAATAGACGAAACTTTTTATGGAAATGAGGAGTCTATAACTATGAATATAGTAGAGTATACATATAACGGTTTACTCTTGGCAGAAGAAATCGGGATAACATGTAATAGAAATGAGTGGCTCAAGCGTAATTTGGGACGGAGGAGCCGCGAATACTTTGGGGAGTGAATCGAAAGTGACAGAAGCAACAACGCAAGTACACACAACTCGTCGTTCAAAATGGATGGTGCTGCTTATTAGTACTGCCATGCTAGTGACGATGAATGGAGTAGCAGGGTTGACTGCGTATGCAGATAGTCCAACAGAAGAGCAGACTCATCAATCTCAACAATTTCGAGCAAATTCATCCATGACTAAGATGTCTGAAGAGATTGTAACTTCAGGTGTTCTGCGCCAGCAGTACAAATACAAGTCCAAAACAAATGTTCATGTATTGCGTGCTGATTTGAGCAATCCATATGTGAAGCTTGATGTAATGACCGGAAAAGACAATAAATTGAATACACATCAAAATATTTCGGGTATGGCAAAAGAAAATGGAGCGGTTGCCGCTGTTAATGGCGACTATTACGATATGAACAGAGAAGGAGCACCAATGGGCGCTCAAATCTCTGAGGGCGAGATGATATCCAGTCCATCTGAGCTTATAGGGATGTATGCTTTTGGTTTGTCCAAAGATCGTAAACCGAGCATTGATCATTACACATTCGAAGGTAACGTTACAAGCGACAGTGGCACAACGTTCCCACTTGCAGGTATAAATAAGACAACATATATGACAGAACCGGACAATTCGTACAGTCACGTAAACAAAATGTACATTTACACAAGTGCTTGGAAAAATAAAGAGCGTCCTAAAAATAGCTCTACAACCGCAACAGAAGCGCTTGTTCGCGATGGAGTCGTGGTGGAGTTTGGTGATAAAGGCGGCCTGTCTATGGTTGTACCAGAAGACGGATTTATTATTCGTGGACATGGAAAGGCAGCAGAATATATGCGTGAGCATATGCAGGTTGGTGCTGCAGTTAAAGCAGACTATCATTTAATTTCTAAGACAACGGGGCAGCAGGTTGATCCAAGTCAGTTCGACATGATGGTAGGCGGTCACACACTGTTAGTGGAAAATGGTGCAGCATCTGGATACACACGTGAAATTGCGAATATAAGTGGTACCTCATCCCGTGCGAGAACAGCTATTGGTTACTCTAAGGATGGAAGATTTGTTTATATCGTAACTGCTGAGAAAAGTAATTCTAGTAAAGGCTTAACACTTAAAGAGCTGCAAGATGTTCTAGTAAGCCTAGGAAGCTGGAAGGCAGTTAACTTGGATGGTGGCGGATCGACAACGATGGTGCATCGACCGCTCGCTGAGCAAGGTACTACGCTGACACATAATACGGAGTATGGTCAAACACAGCGAAATGTTGTGAATGGTATTGGCGTATATACAACGGCTCCTCAAGGTGAAGTAAAAGGTATGGTGCTGTCAGGTTCTAAGAAATTGTTTATCGGTCAGCAAGCAGACTATACGGTGAAAGCATATGACCAGTATTATAATCCGGTTGAAGCAACGAACCTCGATGCTGCGTGGAAATCAGGAAATAGTGTACTTGCATGGAACGGGGAGTCCTTTGAAGCGAAGAAGTCAGGCAAGGGTCAAGTTATCGCACAATCCGGCAGTTCCAAAGAAACACTATCAGTTGATGTTATCGGGGCGGCTGATCTAGATGCTCTTTATATTGCTGGTTCGACGGCACCGCTGCAGGCAGGAACTTCTGTTTCAGTACCTGTGCGTGCGAAGCTTAAAGACGGAAGTACTGTAAATGTGCCTGCAGAATCTATTAAGTGGGAATTCAAAGGGTTCCAAGGTAATGTGAAAAATGGAGTGCTGAATGTAACAGATGTAGATAAGAATGCGAAAATCGGATATGCGTTCGCCAGCTATGATGGCATAAAAACAATGATTCCATTGTCAGAAAGCACGGAAACACTTATTGAAAACTTCAATAGTTCCACTTTGTCTCCAAGCTTTGCAGGGCTTCCAAAGACGGCAACGGCAGGACAAACGTCAATCGTAGGCAGTTACGATGGGCGAAGTGCTTCGGACAAAGTATTGAAACTTAGTTATGATATGACGAATGGTTCCGGCAATAAATTTGCCTATTCCATAGTAAATGGCAGCAAGGGGATTTCACTTGGAGGAGCACCAGCTTCATTTACACTCGATGTATACAGTGATAATAGCAGCAATTGGCTGCGAGCCGAAGTCATTGATGGCAGTGGCAAGGCACATATGGTCGATGTAGCTAAGACAATGAATTGGGATGGATGGAAGAACTTAAAAGTTGATCTGTCTGATGTTAAGGGCGGCGGACCTTATACATTGAAGCGTCTGTATGTCGTTAATCTTGAAGATGGTCAGGAGCAGCGTGCTTCCGTTGGAGAAGTTGCTTTTGATAACATGAAAGCGATGCTGCCAGCGGGTACAATTTCAATGCCGAAGGCAGATATGAAGCTGACAGTAGGTAGCAAACAGATTACGGTGAATGGCAAGAAGAAGACCATTGATGTGTCTCCACTTGTGTTGAATGGTACGACCTATGTACCGGTCAAAGTAATATTGGACGAATTCGGTGGTCAAGCTACTTGGAATAACGGAGCTAAGAAAGTGACGGTTCTTCGCGGAGACGATTATTTGGAGTTAATAGTTAATAACAAATCATACTTCAGCAATGGACAACGTAAGCTGGCAGAAGTGTCTCCAATCATCCGAAGTGGCAGGACTTTAGTCCCGTTGAGACTTGTTTCCGAACAATTAGGCCTATCCGTAAATTGGGAACCAAAGTCGAAGTCCATTACTATCCGCTGATATGGTATGATAAAGGTCGATAGATCCAACTACCCTTTTCAAGGCAAGGAGACGGAGAACCCGTGGACCATCAAGTCGACCAAATCGATCGTGTCATAAAGAATGCCACGAAAGTCATGCAGGATAGTCAATATCAAATCTATGAAATTCTAAAGGCGGCTCGTGATGAGGCTGCTAATCTTCAATATCAAATGACGGAGCTTATGGAAGAAACCGCCCGTATTTGTGATAAGGTAGACGAGCTGGAACGAAAATTTCGTCTGGCTCGTTTGCGTTTGACTGAAGTCAGTCGTGACTTCTCCAAATTCAGCGAGGAAGACAGCAAGAACGCTTACGAGAAGGCAACTCAATATCAGGTTGAGCTGATGATCTTCCGTGAGAAAGAGAACTATTTGAAGACGCGCCGTGATGATTTGGTCAAACGTATGCGCAATGTGGATGCATCCATTGAAAAGGCAGAAACGATCGGCTCTCAGATGAGTGTAGTTCTTGATTACTTGTCGGGTGATTTGACACAGGTGACAAGAATTTTGGAATCAGCCAAAAATCGTCAGCTTTTAGGACTTCAGATCATACTGGCCCAGGAAGAAGAGCGCAAACGTATCGCTCGTGATATACATGACGGTCCCGCTCAGTCTTTGGCCAACGTAGTTCTTAGGACGGAAATTGTAGAAAGAATGTTGTCGAAGCAGGAATTTGAAGTGGTTCAGGACGAAATAGTAGATTTGAAGTCACAGTTGCGTGGCGGTCTTGAAGAAATTCGGAAAGTTATTTTTAATTTAAGACCTATGACGTTGGACGATCTGGGGTTAGTCCCAACGTTACGCAAATTTGTGCATGATTTTGAAGAGAAGATGAAAGTTAAGACTATGCTGGAAGTAAAAGGGCAAGAACGTCGCCTGAAGTCGGCAATGGAAGCGGCCATTTTCCGACTAGTACAAGAAATGTTTACGAATGCAGCTAAGCATGCCGATCCCTCCTATGTATCGTGTAAACTGACATATGAGGAGAATGAGGTTCAACTTGTTGTAGAAGATAACGGCCAAGGTTTCAATGTGGAATCGTTGGAGTCTATTTCTAAAGAACAAGGCCATTTCGGTATCATTGGTATGAAAGAGCGCGTTAAGTTGCTGGAAGGCCGTATGAAGATTCGATCGAGTAGAGAACAGGGAACTCAACTATCATTTTTTATACCAATAAATGTAGAAAAGAGAGAGGAGTAAGTGTATGGAGAGTCGTAAGACGGGTAGAAGTACAATCAAAGTACTCCTTGCTGACGATCATCAGCTGTTCCGTGAAGGATTGAAGCGCATTCTCAATATGGAAGATGATCTAGAAGTAATTGGGGAGTGCGGTGATGGGATACAGGTATTAGAGTTCTGTAACCACGAGGTGCCAGACGTTGTATTGATGGATATCAACATGCCTGTTGAAAATGGAGTAGTTGCAACGGAACGAATGAAAGATATATTCCCAAATGTTAAGGTTCTTATATTATCGATCCACGATGATGAAAGTTATGTCTTCGAAACGCTCCGCAAAGGTGCTACCGGTTACCTGCTTAAAGATATGGAAGCCGATTCACTCATTAATGCCATTCGCTCCGTTGTAGCAGGTCATGCTTTTATTCACCCTAAAGTGACAGGTAAATTGATACAACAGTTGCGCCGTATGACATTGTTGGATGAACGCGGCATTATGGATGAAGATGTTGTGAGAGAATCCGGTGTACGTCTTAACCATATTGAGGGTAATCCGCTGACACGTCGGGAAGCTGAAGTGCTTCGCCTTATGGCGGAAGGCAAGAGTAATAAAATGATCGGTGAATTTTTGTTTATCAGTGAAAAAACGGTCAAAAACCATGTTAGTAGTATCCTGCAAAAGATGGAAGTTGATGATCGGACACAGGCCGTTATTAACTCGATTAAAAATGGTTGGGTGACTTTGTAAGTTAAGCAGATTAAGTGATTTAATCGTCGATACATATGTGTGAAGTATGCACGATGATAAGAGGCAGGAACACGTAATTATAATTGGATGAAATCAAGAGTGAGATCCCATTATACTTTGTATTTATTTCATCCCTAGAATTTGTGGACTAAGGAAACGTAGAATATTGGTTTCGACTACTGTGTACAACTTTTAGAAAAAAAGTGAAAAATGACGACGCTTGTCCGTCACCGTAGCGCATTTCGCGGCATACACTTGGTAGTAAGGAGGTGGGCCGCATGATCACGATGTTGGGTTGGATCGTATTGTGCTACGGATTGGCGGCAGTGGCTGTTCATCTAGCGCACCGGCTTACGAAGAAGCTGCGGGGAAATCGCCCGCAACCTTGGATACATGTTGTTATTGTAGCGCAAAATGATGAACGTCATTTGGAATGGATTATACGTGCTTACTGTTGGTATGCTTGGTTCAAAGGCAAGCGTTTGGAGATAACGGTATTGGATGGCGGATCTACGGATGAGACGCTTCCTATTGTGACTCGCATGATGAAGCGATATGAAGTCATTTGTCATGTCATGACCGAATCAACAGTGAAGGCACGTGAATTACGTGTCGCGCAGTTACAGCAAGCAAAGGAAGATGAGGAAACGCAAATTATTCTTTATTTATATCGTCAAGACAATTGGCGGAAGCTTCCCTTTTTGGCTGGCGGCACGGTGTAGGCGGCGCTGGCGGCGTTGGTTGCGCCGCAGGCGTCGATGAGAGCGGATTCAAGTCGTAATGAAAGTATGCATCTGCTCATACAGTCGATTGAATGTGAGCAGAATGGATGTTTTCAAGCTTAGAAGCATATCGTAAAACATATGGATTTCTGTAACTGTAAATACAGCGGGTGGTAGTTGGAGTCTAATCTAATGCAAAAGTATTCTCAGTAAGAATATCCAGAATATTTTAAGTGATGTGAAGCACACATCGTCCTGATAACAATCAGAGCGAGTGTGCTTTTTTGTTGTATTCTATGTTGTCATGTTGTGAAAGGTTGATTGGTTTTCGTTTGTTCTGATGATTTTCTAGATATGGAGTGAGACGTATGTTATGGCTATATGCGATTAAGCTAGCAGGCAAGTGGGAGCTTAGACTTTCATTGGATTGGCGAGTGGATGTATGTCATTGGGGGGCTAAACAGTGCGAGGAAACAGGGCGATCGGATGTATACAAAGTAGTACTGTGGTATTTGAGAGTCCCCATTGATGTGGCACGGCGAGCTGTGAAACGATTTACTGCGAAATCAGAGATGGACCGATGGGATGAAAAGAAGTGGACCACTTATGGAAAGGCATTATTAAGCTCATTCAGTGAACGACTAGAACGGTTGAATGGTTATGCATGGCCGAAAGTTAGGGGACTTACCCATTATGAGCTGTTAGCAGTGGCTTCGCAGATGCAGCGTAATAGGAACCTAGAGTTTGGAATAAATGAGGCTAGTGATTTCTCTACACTGGCTGCAGACGGAATATTGGAAGGTCATATTATATATCGTAAATTGATGTTCTTGTTATCAGGAAAAGCATTGCTTGAGAGCGAGGTAAGAAGCGTAGCCGAGCATAATCAATTTGCGCTGAGTGATGAGCAGTTGTTGGGATTGTTGCAGCAGGGTGTATTGGATGGGCATATTGAACTTACAAATGGAGTGGATTGGAGCGACGCGTGTGAAGCCGAAGGTTTGCTGACCGTGTGGAAGAGAAAAATGTTATCTTCTATGTTTTCGAGTTCTGCGAAGGACAGGCAGGGGTTGATTGGAAGTGAAGAAAGTTGCCGGCGTTGCGGCAGTATTGGTGAGCGGTTAAGAGTATCAAATTGTGAACGATGTGGATCAGAGCGGTGCTACACCTGTCTTGGTTGCTTGCAGTTGGGACGAAGCCGAACATGTGGATTGCTTATCATCGGAAAGCGAAAGGATGCACGTTTACGTGATCAGGTAGTAGATGCCGCCGTTAGTAGTCATACAGAAGAGTCACATGTAGAAGAGTTACTTGAACGCTTCGGTTTGGCGCCTGCTCAGCGTGATGCGAGCCAGTTGGCACTTCGATATTTGGAGAAGCATTGGCAACTTGGGAAAGAAGCGAAGGGGGAGTTTCTTCTGTGGGCGGTAACGGGAGCAGGCAAGACGGAGATGATGTATCCGCTTGTCGCGCATGCGCTGTATCGCGGCGGGCGCGTCTGCATAGCAACGCCGCGGCGCGATGTTGTGCTGGAGCTGAAGCCTCGCATAGCGAAAGCATTTGCAAATATGCGGGTCGTAACGCTCTACGGCGGCAGTGAAGAGCGGTGGGATCCGGGTGATGTGACGCTTGCGACAACGCATCAGTTGATGCGGTTTCGCGAAGCGTTTGATTTGGTTGTTGTGGATGAGCTGGATGCGTTTCCGTTCCACAACAACCCCATGCTTGAACGGGCCGCCAGGCAAGCGTGCGCGCCTGGGGGAGCGTTCGTGTATTTGTCGGCTACGCCGCCAAAGGCGATGCAGCGCACCGTGCGGCGGGGCCGACTCGCACAGGCTATTGTGCCTGTGCGGTATCATCGTGAGCCGCTGCCTGTACCGCAAAGGCTCGCGATGCCAGCCGTTGCCCGTCAGATTGCAGGTGGGCGGCTGCATGGGCAACTGATGAAGGTGATACATCAGTCGCTGGCGCGGGGTGCGCAGCTATTTATATTCGCTGCGAGAATTCGCCATATTGAGGGCATCGTACGACTGCTGCGTGCCGCGATGCCCGAGTATGTTGTAGAAGGCACGTCCGCTGCTGATGCTATGCGATCCGAGAAAGTTCAACAGTTTCGTAGTAAAGAAATTGATCTGTTGGTCACGACGACTATTCTGGAACGTGGCGTTACTGTTCCCAAGAGCGATGTTATCATTTTGGACGCAGATGACAAATTATTTGATGAATCCTCACTCGTACAGATGGCAGGCCGGGCTGGGCGATCCAAGGAGGATCCGCACGGACTCGTTTATTTTGCAGCACCACAATGGACGAAATCACAACGAGGGGCCATGGTCCAGATTAAAAGAATGAATAGGCTTGCTGAACGTGGGGGTTATCTGAGAACAAAGGGCGTCCCGCGCAATGCTTAACAAATTTCACGTGGCATCATTAAATGCATCATGAAGTGTATTTTGGAAAGATGATTATGTTCTATATGTTACATATTTGAATCTCAGTTCACTTAGTCTCTATTGTGAAGTTAGAAATATAGAGTGCTTGATTCGTAAATGAAGCAGGAAATAGAACAGACCTTACATGCTCATGCTTGATATGGTCAATGAAGGAGTGTGAAGAGGACCACATGAATACGCCAAAAGGCTGGTATGAAGGCATAAGTATGCCCCGGTCTAGTATTTGTATAGGTTGTGAAGGTAAGATTCCTTATCTTTCGGTTCCCCACAACGAGAAGAGGTTAAATAGTAGAAGTAAATCAGGTATAACCTCTACCTATTCTGTTGAATCTTGGAGTAGGCAGCTGTGTACATTATGTAAATCATCCATATCTTATATTCAACAAATTGGCTGCCTGCACTGTGGCAGAGCAGTTCGCTGTACGGATTGCGAGCGACATCCACTCCTTGTTCATGGCCTTACGGCGAATCGAAGTGCCGTTGTTTACAGCGAGGCGATGAAAGCATGGCTCCATCGATTCAAATTCCAAGGCGATGCAGGCTACGCTGCTATCATGGCGGGTATGATGCTGCACCGTTATGAGCTGCTGGCTGCGACGATTGCACGCTTCCATCCGCAGATTCCCAATGGGCGATTGCCTCTCTATGAGCGACTGCGACGTTGGCTATATCAGTTGCCGTCCGTACCATATCCGGACATCGTCACCTTTGTTCCATCCACCGCAGAGCGATTGAAAGAGCGCGGCTTCAATCCAGCCGAGCGACTTGCCACGCTGCTAGCAACCGAATGGGGGCGTCCGGTCATGCCTTTGCTTATGCGCACGACCGATCAAGGAAGGCAAAGCCATCTAGGGCGCAGCGGCCGAGAGCTTACAATAGCTGGTGCCTATCGATGCCATACAAAGGCACTACAATCACTTATCCCTAACACGTCGAGCAAATACCCGATCTACATCCTGCTCGTAGATGATGTGTATACGACAGGTAGCACCGTCCGTGCTTGTGCAGGGGCGCTGACAGGCGTATTTCGTAACAACGGAATATCGGCGGTTATTTGTAGTTATACATGGGCACGTGCTTGAATAGCCACGTGTTAGAGTACCTGTCTATATTCATTCAGGTATAGGAAAATATGAGTATTCGTTTTATTCAACATTGTTCGACATTTTTAATATTCTTTAAAAAGCACCTCTCGTCATCTGTTCCAACATGCGTTATGATGGTATCAGATAAAGGTAAAGAGGTGTCGATGATGGAATTAAGCAATTGCAATCGTTGCGGGCGACTGTTCGCGAAAGTATATAAAGATATATGCCCCAACTGCCTGAAAGACATCGAAGCGGATTACAAACTCTGTGCAGATTATTTGCGAAAACATAGACAAGCGACAATGACCGAATTATCTGATGATACAGGGGTTAGCGTGCGGCAGATTACACAATTTATTCGTGAGGGACGTATTTCTGTATTGAATATGCCCAATCTTTCATATCCGTGTGAAGTGTGCGGAGGTTTTATTCAAGAAGGCCATATGTGTGAGAGTTGTCGACGCCGCCTTCTTAATGATCTTTCTCAGGCGAAAAACGAGGCAGAGTCTCATACAAATACCTCGAACAAGAACAATGCAGCGACATATAGAATAATTGATAAAGAGTAGAGGCATACGTTGAAAGAGCTCGCTTTATCAAGTTATGTCAATTTTCTTTTTTTGGATAGCTAAATAATTGTTGACATCAAGCCGATAATCTTAGTAAAGGTCGTCGGCTTTTTGATTTGAAATGAGGTGACTATGTTGAAAATAAATGATACACAGCGAATCGGAGCGGCTCAACAATATCAACGTCAGCAATCTATAACCCATGCGACTAAGCCTAACAAGCGTAAGGATGAGGTTACGATATCTACAGAAGCAAAGCAATTATTAAGTGCAAATACTCGTGCACAGGATAGCAGCAAAGCTGAGCGTATTCAAGAGCTTAAGCAGGCTGTTTCTACTGGAACATATCATGTCGATTCCAACAAAATTGCAGAGAAGCTGCTTCCGATATTTAGTCGCGATATGAAGAAATAGGTGATGAGATGAGTATAAAGCGAGTCATTGTAGCGCTAGAGAACTTGAGTGTGCTGCATGAGCAGCTAATAGAAATAGCTGAACAGAAGAAGGGTGTTATTACTCGGAATGATGTTCAAGAACTTTCAAGCTTGACCTCTAGGGAGAATAGAATTCTGAAACTCGTAGCAGAAGCTGATGATGAGCGGGTAGCTGCTTCGTTAGCTTTTATACAAGAGAAAGGGATTCGTTCCAATCTTCGTCTTACTGTAACTGAACTTTCTCGTCTTGTATTTCAACCGGAAGAACGGTTGCAACTGCAAGAGGCACAGCAGTCACTAAACGTGCTATTGAATAAATTGAAGGAAGAGAATCAGTTCGTGCGTGAGCTCTTACAGCAATCGCTGGATTTCGTCGATTATTCTCTGAACATTATGACAAGCCGTCCAGAAGATGAATCACTATATCGTCATCCTCAGCAGCCGCAGCCCAAGATAGGGCGCAGTATGTTCGATACAAGAGCGTAAGAATCTGTGGATAATAATAGTGAAATATTTGTTTGAAGTATGAATTTTATGTTGCTTTAGCTTTAGTTAGACAAAGCGATCTTTAAATACAATGTTATAAGTTTCATCGTTAGTGTTGCAGAACACATACAGAGGGACGAATTCAAGAGAGGGAGGGACATCGCCCCATGCGTTCAACTTTTCATACTTTAGAAATTGGTAAGCGCGGCGTCGCTGCCCATCAATTGTCACTAGCAACGACAGGACATAATATTACGAATGCTAATACTCCGGGTTTTTCTAGACAGGCAACTCGACTCGTTGCTGCTCGTCCAATCGATTATCCGGGACTTCATAACAATTCCAAACTTCCCAACCAAATGGGAATGGGGGTTGAAGCAGAAAGTGTTTATCGGATTCGAGACTTTCTGCTCGACATTGAATATCGCAATCAGAATACCGTACAGTCGTCTTGGAAAGTACAGCAGGAAACGCTCCGTAACATAGAAGGTATTTTTAATGAACCTTCGGATAACAGCATTGCTAAAAATCTTTCGGAGTTTTGGAATTCGTGGCAGTTGCTTAGCAAAAATCCAGGAAACTCTGATCTTTCCGCACGTACACTTGTTCAGCAGAAAGCGATTTCTCTTACGGAGACATTCGGCCATATTTCAAGCCAGTTAAAGGTACTCGAAAGTAACTTGACTGAACGTATTAACGTGAAAGTGTCTGAAGCTAATAATTACATACAACAAGTTTCTGATTTGACGACAATGATTAAACGTATTGAAGGACTTGGTGATCATGCAAATGATCTCCGAGACAAGCGTGATTTACTTGTTGATCAGCTATCTGGACTTGGTAATGTTACCGTAACGGAAACAGCTGCAGACTATCAGGTTTCTTTTGGTGGCACGATGGTTGTAGATAATATGGTATCTACGCCGATAACGGTTGGGGATACTGGTGGTTTGACAAATGGTGAAATCAAAGGTTATGTGGATTCTCGTGATATTCATGTAGCTAACTATCGTAAACAACTCGATATTATTGCAAACACGATTGCGACGGGGCCGGTTGAAGTAACGCTACCTGCTGGATCAATTCTTCCACAGGGAGTGACGATTCCAGGTGCGCAGATGGATCCAGCTAACCCACGCCGTCTTTTAGCAGATGCTAAGCATACTGTAAATGGTTTGAATGGACTTCATGCCTTAGGTTATAATTTGCAGTCACCAGCACAATCAGGCATTCCGTTTTTCACGACGAAAGATGGAAGTGCGACTATTACAGCAGATAATATTGTGCTTCATTCTTCGATTAAGGATGATGTTAAAAATATCGGAGTATCGATGAGAACAGAGCTTCGTACGCAGCCGAATGGATCACAGGCGGAAGTTGCGCTCCAAGGTAATGGTGACATGGCATTGCTTATTGCCGGATTAAGTGAACGTGTATATAGCTTCACCCAGCCAGGATCGGTCACAAATTCAGCAACGATAAATGGGTATGTACAGTCAGTTGTTGCTCAGCTTGGTAATGAATCGGATCATGCTATGAAAATGGTTGAAAACAGCGAGCTGTTAACAGGCCATGCAGATAATCTTCGCAAATCGGTAAGCAGCGTATCGTTAGATGAAGAGATGGCTAATATGATTAAATTCCAGCATGCATACAGCGCATCTGCACGTGTAATGACAACGATGGATGAAATGCTGGACAAGCTGATTAACGGAACAGGTGTCGTTGGAAGATAGAAGGAGGTAAGCTAGATGCGTATTACACAGTCTATGATGGGCGATTCCATGATGAAGAACCTACAGGGGAACTTCAAACGACTTGATAAGTATCAAGAACAACTCATGACGAACCGTCGTTTGAATCGTCCTTCCGACGATCCAGTAGGTGTAGCGAGTGCGCTGCACTATCGTGCAGAAATCAGCGCGACTACACAGTTTACGGATAATGTACAAGATGCCGACAGTTTCATGAAATATACAGATGAAGTACTTGGAGAAGCCACTCAAGTTATACAAAAATTATCAGAGCTCGCAGTTCAAGGTGCATCTGAAACGGTACCAGATGATGCTCGTGAAAATATTGCTCGTGAAGTGGAGCAATTGTACGAACATTTAGTTTCACTTGGCAATGCTCAATTTAAAGGAAAATATATTTTTAACGGTCAACGTATTGATCAAGCTCCTTATCCAACTGATCCAGCGAGAGAGAACTATGAGTTGGATCATGGTATTGTTCAGTATCAAGTTGGAGCGGGGCTTTATGTAGATGTTAACTTGATTGGAGATAAAGTGTTTGGTAAGTTTGGAGCTACGGACAGTATGTTCAAAGTTGTCGACGATCTGCGTAAGGGACTCGTAGATAACAATACTGCTGGAATTGCAGATGCGATCCCACGACTGCAGGCAAATTTAGAAAAGTTAACATTATCACAGGCGGAAGTCGGTGCAAAGCAAAATCGACTGGAGTTCACAACGAGCCGACTGGAAGACCTGAACTTAAATTATATTGGCCTTCAATCGAAGACGGAAGATGTTGATATGCCGAAGGTAATTACGGAATTGAAAACAGCAGAAAGTATATTCCAAGCTTCCTTGGATACGATCGCGCGTATTTCACGTCCAAGCTTGCTTGATTTTCTACGGTAGGTGATGCGGAATGAATTTACCGCGTATTGAGATTAATCAACAATTTGCTCGAGTTGGATTAGAGCGTAACCCTGGTCAACTGAAGATAGAGACTCCTCCTTCAGAACTCAAGATTCATCAAGAGCACGTATCAGTGGAATTGTCTCGCAGTGATGATTCATTGTCGATTGATTCAAGGAAAGCTTGGTCGGCGCTTGGTCGAGCCCGTTTCGAGGAAGTAACAGACCGTATTGCGCAGCAATCGTTACAAATATCGATGCAAAATATCGCTAACTTGGCTCAAGAGGGCGATAGAATGATGGCTTCTCATCAGAAGAGCAATGCTTTCGCAGAGATTGCTCGTGAGAGAATGTTCAGACAGTTTAGAATTGATATTGCAGGAGAGCCGAATTATGACAATGTGGAAGTAACCTATATGCCTGGGCAGTTGCAGACTAACGTCAAACCAGGTGGCGTAAACTTCGAGTTCGAGCGCACAAAGCCGTCTATAGATTACTATCCAGGCAAGATTAATCCATATTTAATACAGCAGAATTTTATATTTTTTAATGCAACAGGACAGCAGTTAGACGCTGTTATGTAATGATAATGTAGCTATGTAGAACTCTGTTCTTTATAGCTATTTTTATTTCAAGGAGGCCTCAGACATATGGAAGTACAATCTACTCGATTAGGGACACTACAAGTGGAAGAGTCGGATATTATTAGTTTTGAAAATGGAATTTTAGGATTTCCTAATTGTAAAAAGTATGTATGGCTTCAGGCTATAGGATTTAAGGTGGAAATAGATTTGCTTCAAAGCGTAGATGATGCTGATTTGACATTTATCGTTGTTAATCCATTTCATCATCATTCCGAATATGGGTTTGAATTGTCTTCAAATTGGAAACATAAGCTTAATATCGTTTCGGAAGAACAAGTATTAGTCAGAACAATTATGACGATAAAGGGAGGGGAGCGCATGACGATTAATTTGAAAGCTCCTCTCGTTATAAACACACAATCTCGGCAAGCTGCGCAGGTCGTATTGGAGGGTGTCCCGTACGATGTTCAGCATCCGATAGGAGGCGAATCGTAATGCTCGTACTAACGAGAGCCAAAGGTCAAAAAATTATGATCGGCAATGATATCGTATTAACGGTCGTAGAAGTGAACGGTGACCAAGTTCGCCTAGGTGTAGATGCACCGGCAGATGTTTCAGTTTATCGTGAGGAGATTTACTTAAGTATAAAGGCGCAAAATGAAGCCGCGATAAATGAAAGTTTGTCGACAGAAGACTGGAGTACAATAAGCAGCAATATTCCACATAAAAAGCGTTAAAATATGAAAAAAAAATTCAACTGCTATAAACTTCGCTAACAAACAACCGATATATTAATTATTAGGTCAAACGTAATGATTCTATCGGCCGAAGAACATGCGATGACCATCAGGGTGTAAGCAAGGAAGCGAACACCATAACACAATTCCAGGGAGGAACTTAATCATGCGTATTAACCACAATATGAGTGCATACAATGCACACCGTCAATTGTCTTTCAACAACACTCAACAAGGTAAGTCTTTGGAGAAATTGTCTTCTGGCTACCGCATCAACCGTGCAGCTGATGATGCAGCTGGTCTTGCGATCTCTGAGAAAATGCGTAACCAAATCCGTGGCTTGGAGCAAGCTTCCAAGAATGCTTTGGATGGTATTTCTTTGATCCAAACAGCTGAAGGTGCATTGAATGAAACTCACGCTATGCTACAACGTATGTCTGAGTTGATGGTTCAAGGTGCAAACGAAGTTTTGACAACTACTGATGCAGCTAAGATTGACTCTGAAGTTAAACAACTTACAGCTCAAATCAACGATGTAGCTAACCAAACACAGTTCAACTCCAAGAACTTGTTGAAGGATGCTAGTGATGTAGTATTCCAAGTTGGTGCTAACAAAGACGAAACAATCACTCTTAAATTGGAAGCTGCAAAAGCATCTGATTTGGGCGCTCTTCACAAACTTAAAGAGTTGAGCAAAGCTGACCCTGCAGGTAGCACGCTTAACCAGCTTGCTAAAACTAACTTGGTATCTGTTCAATCAGCTATCAACAAAGTTTCTGAAATTCGTTCTAACTTGGGTGCTGTTCAAAACCGTCTTGAGCACACAATCAACAACTTGGGTACAACAGCTGAGAACTTGCAAGCAGCTGAATCCCGTATCCGTGATGTAGATATGGCTAAAGAAATGAGCAACTTTACTAAGAATAACATTCTTAACCAAGCTGCTACAGCTATGTTGGCACAAGCTAACCAACAGCCACAAGGCGTACTGCAATTGCTTCGTTAATTTAGGACAAGGCCGGCCGGTTTTACCGGCCGGCTTTTTTTATGCTGTAGAGTAACTTCACCTATTTTAATAGAAATATGGGGTGGGATTTATGCGGATTGATTCTGTTCAACCGGTATTGTCCATGTTCTCTTCAGGCAATCCTGAGATGACTTCACGTGAAGCAGGCATGACGGCTGAGTTGGAAAGTGCTGAAATTAAAAAGAAATATACAGTTGAAGAACTTGTGAATAAATTCAATACGGCCATGCAGGATAGCCAGACCCATATTAAAGTGAAAATGCATGAAGATATGAATGCTATCATGGTTACTATTATTGACAGTAACACGGATGAAGTTATCAAAGAAATTCCAAGTGAAAAGATGCTAGATATGATGTACAACCTTTGCGTTAAGAATGGTTTGTTCATGGACGAAAAAGTGTAGAAGGGGGAGGGAATTATGCCAGCTATAGGTGGTCCAATACGTATAAGTGGAATGTCGTCTGGGATGGATATTGATAAACTTGTTAGTGATCTCATGCGTACAGAACGACTTCCTCTCGATAAGTTGCATCGACAAAAGCAGGAACTCGTCTGGAAGCGTGAAGACTATCGCTCAATGAACACAACGCTGTTATCGCTGCGTAATAGTGTTAACGATCTAAGATTGGAAAGTGGATTTGCTAAAACAAAGGTCACTTCCTCCAATACAAACCTTGCAGATGTCATTTCCAATAATGCCGCTGCGACAAGTGCTGTAGTCGATGTTAAGTCTTTAGCCACTGGAGCAATAACATTTGGTGATAGTGTTGCTTATGATACGACGAAACCGATCGCTTCCGGAGGAACGTTTACCATCGAAGGCAAAAACGGAAAAGAGACTATTACTGTAACTGCGAATGTTTCGTCCGTTAAATCTATTGTAGATTCCGTTAATGCAAAATCATCTACAACAGGGGTAAAAGCCTATTTTGATGAGAATACGAAGCGATTTATGTTTAGTTCAACCGAAATGGGCAGTAAGGCAACGGTTACGGTTGGCGGGGATGCTGCTGTTTTGACGAATGTTTTAAATATTAAAGCGGGTTCTACAAAGGGAACAGATGCTACTTATACGATTAATGGTTCTACTGCTGTAATTTCATCTTCTAGTAATACAGTAGATGTTAATGGAATTATGGTAGCTCTAAAAGGAACGGGTACTCTAACATTAGCTACAAATACAGATAAAGATGGCGCCCAAGAGAAGATCAAAGAGTTTGTAGCCAAATATAATGAATTAGTAGACAAGTTATCCGAAGCTACAACAACACGTCCAAACCGTAATTTCGAACCGCTTACTGACAGCGAAAAAGAAGCATTGACAGATAAGCAGATCGAGCAGTGGGAAAAGAAGGCCCGCCAAGGGACTCTTTATAGTGATGACTTTTTGGAAAGTACCTTAACTCAACTTAGAACGATGATCCGTACACCGTTAGAAGGTGTCAAAGATGGTCATGTTAAACTTCTCTCTGATATCGGTATTAAACAGTCATCTGACTACAAAATGAACGGAAAGCTTGAGATTGATGAAGCTAAATTAAGTGAGGCACTTAATACAAAGTTTGATCAAGTCGTAACTCTCTTTACCAAGCCTTCTACTACCGAAGGAAAAACTCCTACAGGTGCTGCTACTAGACGAGCTGAGCAAGGATTTGCAGAACGAATCTATGAAGAAGCTACTAAGAGAATTGATAGTGTTAGTAAAAAGATTGGATCTTCTGCATCTTTAGAATCAATGGATGAAAGCTGGTTCGGTAAAGAGCTTAGAAATCTAAGTCGTGAAGAATCTCGTGTTAATGATCGATTGATTGATATCGAAAATCGATATTACAAAAAATTCACAGCTATGGAAAAGGCTCTTCAAAGCTTGAACAATAAAGGGAATTGGTTATCGCAGCAGCTTGGCGCAATGTGACGTTACATAAGAATGACTGATGGAGAGATGAATGATGATGTATAACGCAAAACAAGAGCAGTATTTAAAGGTGAAAGTAGAGACAGCGAGCCCTGGCGAATTGACCTTATTATTATATCAAGAGATGGTAAAGTCATTACAGAAAGCAAAACAATTATTTTCTCAAAGTCAACTTGATGAGATGAAGCGCTGTATATACAAGGTTAGAGATATCCTGAATGAACTTACTATTACTTTGAATATGGATTATGCCATTGCGCGCGAATTGCACGACTTGTATATGTTCTATCAGCGTCATTTAACGAATTTCATTATTAATCGTAATGAGCAATTGTTGGATGATGTTTTGGAATTCGCTAGAGAAATGGCAGAAACATGGAAGCAGGCTCTATTAATTGTGCGTAAAGGTGGACAACATGCTTCTGTCTAAGGAGGAGAGAGATAGAGTGATAGTGTTGGAACTATTAGGACAATTAAAAATGTACTATGCTTCCATTCTTGAGGCCTCTTCTCCTTATGATGTCTATGAGCAAATTTCTATTCAGATTGATGAGTGTTACGGGGAACTGAGTCAAAATAATATTCGGTCTGAACATAGAGATAGTTTGTTGGAAATTCAGCATCTTCATCATCGAGTCATCGACGTCATTCAATTGGAACAGTCTAAGTTGCGAGAAAAAATGACTCTTCTAGATAAGAAACAGGCTGCAAATCATCAATATCAGAGGTATCAAGCTGTTCAAGAATCTGTTTTCTTGGATAGAAGACAATAAAATATAGGAGGAACTATTGTGCGTGTATCTAAGTCGAAATGGCTAAGTATGCTGCTAGTTTTCATTTTAGCATTTACTAGCCTACCACTTTCTTCAGTTTCCGCATTAACAGGAAGCCATACCGTAGCAGTTAACAAGTCTGTAGCCCCTATTGCAATTAAAGAGGGGGGAGAAGCGGAAATAAGCCTTCAGGTAAAGGGAAGTCCACCAGTTGGTTATGTGAAACCAAATGATGTTATTCTCGTTATTGACCGCTCCGGAAGTATGGCGCCAGGATATCCTGAGAACAATGGCGTAGATAAAATGAGCAATGCTAAAGAGGCGGCACAGCATTTTGTTAGCATGATTGACATGACTAAGCATCAAGTTGCTGTGGTGGACTACAGTAGTTCGGCTAACACGAAGCCGCTATCTACAAATGTTAAGGAACTTAATGATTACATAGGGACTTTAATCGCAAATGGCGGCACAGCAACGCATGACGCTATTGCGAAAGCACGAGCAGAACTAAAAAATGGACGCCCAGATGCACAGCCAGTAATTGTATTAATGACTGATGGTGCAGCTAATTCTTTCCCTGATGCACTTCGAGAGGCTGAGGCTGCTAAAAAAGAAGGTATCGTTTTCTACACAGTTGGTCTAGTAACCAAAGGCGGTAAAGACGAAGCTAGCATCAAGCAACTGATGAAAAACATGGCAACTACAGAGAAACATCATTACATCGAATACAGTTCTGAGAAATTAAAGCAAGTATATGAGACAATTTCAAAAGAAATTGGTATAGCAAGTGCGTATGATGTAGTAATTGAAGATATTATATCTCCTGAATTTGAGATTGTTCCTGGATCATACGAGCATAATATTCCTGCTCCAACAGTAGTAGGAAATAAAATGACATGGAATTTTAATGAACTTAAAGAGGATCTATTGACTTTAACTTTCAAGGTCAAGCATAAAAAGGGTACCCCTGCTGGTAAGTTCTCGCTAGGAGCCAGCCCTATCCAAGTTAGTTACAAAGATCATCTAAATCAACTACAAAGCTATCAATTAGAGCAGCCTACAGTTGATGTATCTCTATATGGACCTACTATAACTTCCCTTGATCCCAATAAAGGCCTTATCCAAGGTGGAGAAACGGTTACGATACATGGAACAAACTTCAAGTCTGGATCCAAGGTATCTTTCGGTAATAATGAAATTGCGAACGTGCAGTTTGTTACTCCTGAAAAGCTTGTAGTCACAGCTCCAGCAGGTACGCAAGGAACTGTTGAAGTTAAGGTAACGAATCCAGATGGACAAGTTGCAGTAAATAAATATGATTACTATGCTAATCCAATTATTGAATCTGTAACACCAAATGTTGGCCCAGTAAAGGGCGAAAATCAAATTGTGCTTAAAGGTAGCCATTTTATGAATGGTGCTAAAGTCACGATTGGTGGACAAGCTGCCACAACTGTATCCGTAACTGCTACAGAAGTAAAAGTTACCGTTCCAGCAGCGCAAAAGGAAGGATTAGTATCCATTACAGTTACGAATCCCGATAATACTACAGTAACATTGGCAGATGCGTACACTTATGTGGGGGGGCCTTTGGTTACTTCTATTTCTCCTAATAAAGGTGTAATCGCTGGTGGAGAAGTTGCAAAGATCACAGGCGCCAAATTTGTCGATGGTGTGCAAGTATACTTTGGGAATAAAAAGGCAGCTGCACAGTTTGAATCTACTACATCTATTCAAGCAACTGTACCTGCTGGGACTACAGCGGGAGCAGTAGATGTAAAAGTAGTGAACCCTGACGGTCAAGAAGCTGCTTTAGCAAAGGGATACGAATATATATATCCTGCGCCTCAAATTACGGGATTGACACCAAATAAGGGATCTGTAACAGCAAGAACGTCTGTTATGATGCAAGGTGATCATTTCCAACAAGGTGCAAAAGTTTATTTGAATGATGCTCTAGTAACAGGAGTAACTGTCTACGATTCTAAGAGTGTTGGATTCCAGACACCCGAAGGGAATAAAGTTGGTCCAGTTGATGTGAAAATCGTAAATCCAGATGGGCAACAATTTATTTTGAAAGATGGATTTACTTTTGAGCTGCCTGAAAAGGCAATTATTGATTCAGTACGACCTGCACAAGGATCTATGATGGGTGGTACTACTGTAACGATTACAGGTAAGAATTTCACAAAAGGTATGGAAATATTCTTTAATCAAACAAAAGTTCTTTTTGAATCTGTTACAGCAACTGAAATTACATTGAGAACGGTTCCTTGGGCAAAGGCTGAGGCTGTAAATATCGAAATTAAAGATGCTTATGGTAGAAGTACAATCGCAACTAATGCGTTTACGTACGTAGCTCCACCGCAACCGACAATAACGAGCATCACACCTAATACAGGTGAAATGTCTGGTCTGTACTGGGTTGTTATTAATGGAACCAAGTTTGAACCAAGTTCAAAAGTGTACATTAATAACGTATTAGTTAATTCTATGTTCTTGTCAGAAAGCTCAATTGAAGCACAAGTGCCTAGAAGTCAAGTATTCGGACCAGTTGACGTTAAGATTGTAAACGGCTCGGGTGGAGAAGTTATCTCTACGGGAGGATTTACTTATAACAAACCTCCTGTTAAAGAAGCGCCAACAGTAACAAGTGTAACTCCAAATAAGGGATTAAAGGCAGGCGGCTACTGGATTAAAGTAGTGGGAACGAACTTTGAAGAGGGAACGAAGGTTACCATTAATGGTGTAGCAGTGCCTGGAAAAACGTTCGTTTCTAAAACAGAGTTGGATGTAAGAGTACCAGCAAGTGCATTAGCAGGAGCAGTAGATGTGGAAGCTACAAATCCAGATGGTGGAACAGGCAAGCTGGAAAAAGGCTTCACGTATACAGATCCAGCAGATGTTCTTCCAACAGTGACAGCTATAGCGCCGAACAAAGGTTTGACGAAAGGCGGCTATGAAGTTGTCGTAATGGGAACAAACTTTGATGCACAATCAAAGGTGTTTATCGGTGGAGTAGAAACAACGACGACATTCCGTTCTGGAACTGAGCTTCGTGCCGTTGTACCGGCAAGAGCAACAGCAGGAACAGTAGATGTGAGAGTAGTTATTGGCAACGGAAAAGATGCAACATTGACACAATCGTTTACGTATGAAGAGCCAGTAATCGTGCCTCCAACAGTAACAAGTGTAACACCAAATGAGGGACTGAAAACAGGCGGCTATTGGACTAAGGTAGTGGGAACGAACTTCGAACAAGGTACGAAAGTTACCTTTAATGGTGTAGCAGCAGAGAAGTTTTTTGTTTCTAAAACAGAGCTGGATGTAAGAGTACCAGCAAGTGCATTAGCAGGAGCAGTAGATGTAGAAGCTGTGAATCCAGATGGAGGAACAGGCAAGCTGGAAAAGGGCTTCACGTATACAGATCCAGCAGATATTCTACCAACAGTGACTGGCATAGCGCCGAACAAAGGCTTGACGAAAGGCGGCTATGAAGTTGTTGTAACGGGAACAAACTTTGATCCGCAATCAAAGGTGTCTATCGGTGGAGTAGAAACAACAACGACATTCCGTTCTGCAACTGAGCTTCGAGCGGTTGTACCAGCAAGAGCAACAGCAGGAACAGTAGATGTAAGAGTGGTTATTGGCAATGGCAAAGATGCAACATTGTCACAATCCTTTACGTATGAAGAGCCAGTAATCGTGCCTCCAACGGTAACAAGTGTAACGCCAAATGAGGGGTTAAAAGCAGGCGGCTACTGGATTAAAGTAGTGGGAACGAACTTCGAACAAGGAACGAAAGTTACTATTAATGGTGTAACAGTACCTGAGAAGTTTTTCGTTTCTAAAACAGAGTTGGATGTAAGAGTACCAGCAAGTACAGTAGCAGGAGCAGTAGATGTAGAGGTTTTGAATCCAGATACTGGAAGTGGAAAACTGGATAAAGGCTTTACGTATACAGAACCAGCAGTGATTGAACCAACTGTAACAGCCGTAGCACCAAATAAAGGTTTGACGAAAGGCGGCTACGAGGTTGTTGTAACAGGAACAAACTTCGATGCACAATCGAAGGTGTTTATCGGTGGAGTGGAGGCAACAACAACATTCCGTTCCGCAACTGAGCTTCGAGCGGCTGTACCAGCAACAACAACAGCAGGAACAGTAGATGTAAGAGTGGTTATTGGCAATGGCAAAGATGCAACATTGTCACAATCGTTTACGTATGAAGAGCCAGTAATCGTACCTCCTACGGTAACAAGTGTAACGCCAAATGAGGGACTAAAAGCAGGTGGCTATTGGATTAAGGTAGTGGGTACAAACTTTAATGAAGGAACAAAGGTTACCATTAATGGTGTAGCAACTGAAAGTTATTTCATTTCGAGTACAGCATTGGATGTAAGAGTACCAGCAAGTACAGTAGCAGGAGCAGTAGATGTAGAAGCTTTGAATCCGGATACTGGAACAGGCAAACTGGGTAAAGGTTTCACGTATACAGAGCCAGCAGCTGTTCAACCAACAGTGACAGCTGTAGCACCAAATAAAGGCTTAACAAGAGGTGGCTATGAGGTTGTTGTAACAGGAACAAACTTTGATCCACAATCCAAGGTATTTATTGGTGGAGTGGAGGCAACAACAACATTCCGTTCCGCAACTGAGCTTCGTGCGGCTGTACCAGCAGCAACAACAGCAGGAATAGTAGATGTAAGAGTAGTTATTGGCAACGGCAAAGATGCAACATTGGCACAATCGTTTACGTATGAAGCACCAGTAATCGTGTCTCCTACGGTAACAAGTGTAACACCAAATGAGGGATTAAAAGCAGGTGGCTACTGGATTAAAGCAGTGGGAACCAACTTTAAAGAAGGTATCAAAGTTACGATTAATGGTGTCGCTAGCGAAAGTTATTATATTTCGAGCACAGCGTTGGATGTAAGAGTACCAGCAAGTGCAATAGCAGGAGCAGTAGATGTAGAAGTTACAAATCCAGATAGCGGAACAGGTAAGCTGGATAAAGGCTTCACTTACACAGAGCCAGCAGCTATTCAACCAACAGTGATAGCTATAGCACCAAATAAAGGCTTAACAAGAGGCGGCTATGAGGTTGTTGTAACAGGAACAAACTTCGATGCACAATCTAAGGTATTTATTGATGGGGTAGAAGCAACAACAACATTCCGTTCTGGAACTGAGCTTCGTGCGGCTGTACCAGCAAGAGCAACAGCAGGAACGGTAGACGTAAGAGTAGTTATTGGCAACGGCAAAGATGCAACATTGTCACAATCGTTTACGTATGAAGAGCCAGTAATTGTAGGACCGACAGTCACTGCTCTAACTCCAAATGAAGGAGTGAAGACAGGTGGTTATTGGATTAAGGTAGAAGGAACAAACTTTAAAGATGGAGTTAAAGTCTCTATTAATGGAGTAGATTCTGAGACTTGGTTGTTGTCTTCGACTTTACTTGAAGTAAAAGTACCAGCAAGCCCTACAATAGGAGCAGTAGATGTTAAAGTTGTGAACAGAGATGGCGGAGCTGTGACAGCTCAACAAAAGTTCACTTATAAAGAACCAAGCAGCAATAATGCAAATGCACCAACTATAGCAGGTGTAACGCCTAACAGTGGTACTAAGACAGGTGGCTACTGGATTATTATTAAAGGAACGAATTTCGATGGAGATACGAAGGCCTTTATTAATGGTGTTGCTGCGGAAACATGGTACTTGTCTAAAACAGATCTTGAAGTGAGAGTACCAGCAAATGCAAATGCTGGATCTGTAGAAGTTAAAGTCGTGAATAAAAATGGTCAAGCAAAACTTGATAATGGCTTTACGTATACTGAAATCCAATTGAAGACACCAAACATTACTGAAGTTAGTCCTAATCGTGGTAGTGTCAGAGGTGGAAATTGGATTTATGTTCGAGGAACTAATTTCGAAAGTTCTACGAAAGTATTTGTTAACGGAGTACTAGCAGAGAGTTACTATATGTCTCCAACGCAAATAGAAATTAGAGTTCCAGCAAGTTCAACAGCAGGGCAAGTAGAAGTGAAAGTTGTTAATAACAACGGAACATCACACACGTTGAGCAATGGTTATACGTACCAGTAAGGAAGTGGAATGAGCAGGTGCTTTGCACCTGCTCTCTTTCTACTTAAAGGAGGTAAATAGATTGTTTCCTATTTCATTGTGTATGATAGTCAAAAATGAAGAAAAACATATTGTAGCTGCATTGGAATCCGTGAAGTCTTTAGTAAATGAAATCATTGTGCTTGATACGGGCTCTACAGATGATACTGTTTCATTGGCAGAACGTTTAGGAGCGCGTGTATTTGTTGAAGTGTGGGACAATGACTTTGCAAGCATGAGAAATACATGCATATCTTATGCGACCCAGCCGTTTATTTTTGTTATGGACGCGGATGAGCGTCTTGGTACATTTGATAGCAAAGTGTTGCAACGCTTATTAGAACAGATGATGGGACGGTCGGATAGTGCAGCACAGGTAAAGATACAAAGTTATACTCAGTCTGGAGAGATATCTGAATCGTCGATTGTAAGACTGTTTCCTAATTCAGCGTCTTATAAATATGTGGGCAGAATACATGAACAATTGGAGTCTAGCAGTAAGATGATTCATAAATACGACTCGGGTATTGTTCTTGAACATTATGGCTATCAAGAGCAAGAAATTATCGAAAAAAATAAGTACAACCGAAATCTTGATCTGCTTTTTCAATGTCTGCGAGATAATCCTGACGATGGATATACGTGGTTTCAAATTGGAAGAACATACTATGTAATGAAAGATTTTGAGAAGGCAGAGGATGCATTGGAGAGATGTATGGCGTTAGTCTCCAAGAGTATGCCGCCGTATTTAAGCAGTGTATATTTACATCTAGGATACTCTCACATCAAATTAAAGAAATGGACAAGATTCTTTGAATGTGTTGGGGAGGCTATTGAATTGTACCCGGACTTTACCGATGTATATTATATGTACGGTACGGGTCTGATAGAGTCTAAAAATCCTGAATGGTTTCCTCTCATTCCGCAAGCGATGATGAGCTGTTTGGAACTAGGAGAAGTAACAAATCCAATTTATGAGACAGTAGTAGGAGTAGGGAGTTTCAAAGCACTATATAACTTAGGGCTTTATTGTGAGGTTACAGGCGATGAAAAGAGTGCTCTGTCCTATTATGAGAAAAGTCTTTCAATTGGTTTTGAGCAGGCTAGAGACAGTATTGACAGAATATTAAACAAGAGGAAGGTATGAATAATGCCATCAAGTACTGTTTCATTGTGTATGATTGTCAAAAATGAGGAGCAATATTTAGAACGTTGTTTGAAAAGTGTTGAAGGTATTGTGGATGAAATTATAATTGTCGATACTGGATCCACGGATCAGACCAAATATATAGCCAGTAAATATACTAATCGAATCTATGACTTCGATTGGAATGAAAATTTTTCGGAAGCGCGTAACTTTGCTATTCAACATGCAACATCTAATTATATTCTTCAATTAGACGCCGATGAGGTTTTGGTTGATGATAATAATGATATTCGCTCAGGTTTAGATAAAGATTTTTATCAAATTCGAATAAGGAACAAGCTTGCTTCAGGCAATTTTATGGTTCATCAATTTATACGATTATTCAGAAATATTCCTGAATATAAATATGAAGGTGCTTTGCATGAACAAATCAAGGTAAATCCAGACGAAGAGACCTGGGCATTGCTATCTTGTATGATTGATCATGACGGGTATCAGGATGAAGTTGTTGCTTCGAAGGGGAAAATTCAACGCAACAGAACCATTATTATGAACGAAATCGAAAAAGATCCAAGTGCATTTAATTACCATAACCTTGGTTCACAGTATATGATGGAAGAGAATTATACGAACGCTTTGGAAGCTTTCAAGAAATCTTATTCCTTGGGGAGTAATTACACCTTCTCCAAAAAGGTAGTGCTTGAAATCATGTTCTGTTTAATGGAATTAAACAGAGTGGAAGAGGCTATACAAATAGGCGAAGATATCGTACAGATATATTCGGAGTCATCGACTCTACATTACGTTCTTGGAATGGCATATATGCATGTTGGCTATTTCAAAGATGCGGAAAGATGCTTCATAGCATGTACTGAAATTGATGAAGACACTATCGTGCAAGAGCTTCATCATTATGAAGGAGCAAATACCTTTTTAGCATGGGAGCAGTTAGCTAGCATTTATATGAATGAGGGTGATAGGGAACAAGCTAATCGCTATCTTGTTCGTGCAATTCAGGCAGCTCCTGATTCCATGGCTTTATTAGAAAGGCTATTGAATGTACATCTTAATACGAATCCGGTTATACTACTAGACTTATTGATTCAATTATGGCCACAAGACCACAATCGCTATGTCGCTATTATCAATCATTTGTATACCGTAAGACATCCTGTGCTCTCACAGTTCCTTTACCATTTAAAAATAAATGTAGCCTACCCAGCATCTGTGTTTGTGCATATTATTCGAGGCAGCTATGAGCAAGCTGGTTGGAAATTGCTCGAACATGAACAGAGTATGAATATAGAATCGATATACGATATTGTATTATTGAGTGTCCTTCAGAACAATGCTGGATTATGGGATAGATATAAAAATAAGCTGGGCTTGGATCAAGCGGATTCGAAATGGCTTGACAGTCTATTGATGGGCGGATCAATTAAAGAAAGCGAATATTCTCCTATAGTAATTGGCCTGTGGAGACAATTAGTTAAAGATTTGCTGCATCTTCAAAAATATGATGAAATAGAACGATTGATGCGTTCCGAGTTAAATGCTGAACTTAGATATACTGCAAGTGAACAATTTTTTGATTTTGGTTTCTACGAACTTGCGTTAGATATAATAACTGAAAGTAGTAGCAATGATGTGAACTATAAGGTTTATATGTTAGCCGGTAAATCGTTGGAGAGAATAGGAAGTATAGAAGACGCAAATTATTATTACAAACAGGCTAATCGTATTCATTCAAGTATGGAAACCTTGTATCCCATTTGGAGAACGTCAAATACAGAAGCGCGGTTACAAGTAATTAAGGATATTAACAAATTATCTATTCAATCGAAATGGATTCAATAAGGGAATGAGAAAGGTTTAGCCTTTTTAAAATATTAAAGTTGTAGTTAATCTAAATCATTGTTATATCTCAGAGCCTGCATAGGTTCTGATTTTTTTTATAACATAGTGATTATTAGAAGTTACCATGATAAAAAGTAACAAGTACGTTATACATGGTAGGTCTTTTACCGATAAAAGATACATCAGCAATTTTACACTGTGCTTTGCTAAGAGATTGGAGTCAATATGATGAGACCTAGTAATGAACTTACGACCATTCAAGAGAAGTTGAAAGAAACAATAATAAACCATATTCAAACATTTGAATTAGAGATAGCGAAATCTATTATTACGGAATATGAAAAAATAAATGCTGTTGACTATAGTATATATTGCTTTAAAGGAATCATCGCACACATGGAGAGGGATTTGCTGAGTGCCATTGAATGCTATAAACAAGGGATAAAGCTCAATCCTACAGATGTTGATTTGCATTATAATCTCGGCTGTGTGTATGTTGAGAACGGTCAGAAAGCATTGGCATATAGAGAATTTGATAAAGTGATAAAATTAACAAATGATGAAACGATTCAAAGTGAAGCAAAAGAGAAAATAGGTGAACTTGGCGAAATCGAATTATTAGCTGCTGCTAGTAGTAAGCGAGTGCTTATCGTAGCACATATTTTTCCGCCTGTAGGAGGGTCAGGTGTACAACGGACTTTGAAGTTTGTTAAATACCTGCAGGGAAATGGTTGGGAACCTATTGTTGTTACGGTAGGGAAAACGCAATACCCACTTACTGATTCCACATTGTTGAAGGAAGTACCGGATAATATCGAGATTATAAGAGTAGACGAGCCAGAGCTGCAACCTGATCAAGATGAGATAGCTCAATTGTTCCAATTGTATAGTAATGTAGTAAACCGTAAAGAAGTAATGGACGAGTTTCTAGAATCCATTGATAACTATGCTGATAATTACTTGCTTCCAGACGCTTATGTATTATGGGCTATGAAAGCTATTAAACAAATAAAAGAACAATATGGATATGATGATTTTGATTTAATATATACAACTTCTGGACCATACTCGGATCACATCATTGGTTATGAATTGAAAAAGCATTTTAATAAACCGTGGATTGCTGACTTCCGTGATGAGTGGACGAATAATCCATATGCTTGTTATGAAAAAGATGATCCCAAATACAAAATGGAATTGGCAATGGAGCAGGAGTTAGTTCGCACGGCGGATCACGTCATTACTACAACGCCGCTTGCTACTCAAAACTATATAGACATTTTTGATGTTTGCCCGAGTAAGATTTCAACCATAACAAATGGATACGATGAAGAAGATTTTGAGAATTTACCTAGCAATACTCGAGCCAGTGAAAAAATGAAAATTTTCCATAATGGATTACTATATTCAATCCGGACGCCTCAAACCTTTTTTGAGGCACTGTCAGAACTGGTGAATAGCAATCAAATACCAAGAGATAAAATAGAAGTTGGATTTGCTTGGACGGAAGATGAGGAAATTTGGCGTGCCTATGCTGCTGTTCTAGGGCTTGAAGAAATCGTTCAATTCCACGGATATATGACACATGAGGAAAGTTTGCTGCATGCTTATGAGGCAGATGTCTTACTACTATTAGTTGGAGCTGGAGATAAAAATAAGGCCATGTATCCAGGGAAAATATTTGAATACTTACGCTTAAATAAGCCTGTACTATCCATGTCCCCTCTAGGAAGTCTATCTGAGCAATTGCTTGAACAGACGGGTAGAGGAATAAATACAGACTATAACAATATCAATGGGATTAAGGAATCCATATTGAGACTTTATAAGATGTGGGAAGGAAAAGAGTATTCATTCGAGGTAACTGAGCAAATAGAGAAGTATGAAAGAAGATATTTAACGAAGCAATTAGCGAATATTTTCGATACGTTACAGCATAAAAAAGAAGAAAAAGTAAAAAAGAAGAGACTATGTTTTTTCTCTATTAAAGATGGCGATAAATTTTTGTATGATACAATCGATTATTTATCCAACATATACGATGTTAGGAAAGTAATCATTCAGAATTTTGATCAAATACAACCAAACATGGAGTGGGCCGACATTTGTTGGTTTGAATGGTGTGATGAATTACTGGAATATGGTTCACAGCTACCTGTAGCCATGCACAAAAAAATAATTTGCAGAATCCATAGTTATGAAGTGTTTACTAATAAGCCTGCAAGTATAAATTGGATGGTAGTTGATAAGCTTATAGTTGTCGCTGATCATCTTAAACAAATACTAATAAATAAAGTGCCTCAGATTGAACAACAAGTGGATATTATCACCATTCCAAACGGAGTTAATTTAAAAAAATTCAAGTGGGATAATCGAGAACATGGCTTCAACATTGCTTATGTTGGATATATGTCCGCTAAAAAAAATCCAATGATGCTTTTGCAAATTGCTTCCAAACTTAAGAGTATAGATCCGAGATATAAGATTTTTATTGCAGGCGCTTTTCAAGATGAAAAGTTAGAGTATTATTGGAACTATCAAATTAAAGAATTAGGGTTAGAGGAACATGTAATATTTACTGGATTTCAAATGGATATGAAGAGCTGGCTTGAAGATAAGCATATTCTGCTTTCGACAACGATGCATGAAAGCTTTGGATATGGAATTGCTGAAGCGATGGCAAGAGGTATAAAGCCAGTAATACACAACTATGTGTTCAGTAAAGAAACTTGGCCCGAAAAGTATTTGTTCAATACAATAGATGAAGCCGTTCAATTAATCGTAGCAGATGAATACAATTCAGAAGAATATCATAGTTTTATAGAAGGAAATTATTCTCTTGAGAAACAAATAGACTCAACGATGCAATTGCTTGAAAAATTAATGGGTGAAGAAACCGGTGACGGATTAATAGCAAATATTAAATATGACGACTATTCAGTAAAAGTATGTACACCTAATCTGTCCGATCATATTCAATATTTATTGGCGAATACAAGACAATTTTATGAATTGCCAATGTTAGAAGATATCAGAAGGAGACTCCCTGCCCAATCTGTTGTAGTAGATGTCGGTGCGAATATAGGGAATCATAGTTTGTTTTTCGGGAAAATATGCAATACACAGAAAGTGTATAGCTTCGAGCCTTATCTGCCTACGTATCAAATTCTCGAGAAAAACATACAACTTAACCAAATTGAGCATGTAGTTGTTCCATATCTGCTAGCATTGGGGAGTTCGAGAGCCAATGCAAATGTAAATGTGGTGAATGATTCTAATATGGGGATGAATAGAATCGTTGAATCAGTGGATGGCGAAATACTCATAGATACATTAGATTCTGTTATTTACAATAGAACAACTCGGATTCATATGATCAAAATAGATGTTGAGGGTATGGGAATAGAAGTGCTAAAGGGAGCTGCGAAGATCATTAAACGCGATAATCCTCTCATATATATTGAAGCCGAGACGGATAAGGAATTAATAGAGATTAATGACTTATTGTCCCCAGTAGGATACAAAGCTATAGCTTGCTTTAATCATACTCCAACGTACTTATTTGAATATCAACAATAAACAGCATGTTGAAATTGGGAGCTGTGGGAGTCATTTAAAACCTATGTTCCTAATAAAAGCTGATATATGGCTGAACTCTTGATTTAGTATGAACGGTTGAAAAAACATATGTCCAGTAAGAAATGGTGTCTGTATTTGCAGGCACCATTTTTTGTGCTCTTGAAATAAAGCGGATTTTTACCGATTAACTATATAACTAGAGAAATGAAAAACGAGACCATGTGGATCTATATTATCTATTTAGTTAAAAAATGATTATAGAGGTAATAAGGAAGGAATTGACGATATGACTGTAGCTTCTACGTTAACTTTTTCTGTTGTAGAAACAATTATTGTAGGGAATCCAGAGCGCGGATATGAACTCTGTTTCAATGAGTTGATGAATAACCCGTCCAATAAGGAAGAAATAAATGCATTGCTTGGCTTATTGTCCGCTGTAGTAGGAAATCATGAAGTATCAGATATGTATTTTTCTCAGAGCAAGATTGCCTTAGAGCAGCTGAATGCTAATTTTAATAGAGTAATGAAGCAAATTAATAATATGGACATTAAGAAAAAGTGGGATAACTACCGCAGAGATCGTAATCAAGCTGAGCTTATTAGAATGTCCGTTACAGCGCCTTTGTGTAAGGGGGATGTTCTAGAAATCGGATGTGCGAATGGAGACTTGTCCGTTTTTATTGCAAGTCACGGCAGCAACCTATTCGGTGTTGATGTTGATCCAGTTGCTATTGATTTGGCTAGGCATAAAGTCGCTAAGCTTGGCATTGATACTTGCTGTTTTCAAGTTGGGAATGGATACCAGTTGCAATTTGAAGACAATATCTTCGATACAGTTGTCGTAGCGGAGGTTCTAGAGCATGTAGATGATCCCAAAAGGATACTTCAAGAAGCTTATCGGGTGTGTAAACCAGGTGGTACTATTATCGTAAGTGTTCCTAACGGTTATTCCATTCCAGACCCTGATCACTGCAATATATTTACGAGACCATTATTAAATGGCCTGGTTGATAATGCAATAGGCAGTTCTTTAACATGGAATGACCATATTCCAAACCAATGGATTATGGGCACAGTTAAAAAGCCTATCATGGATGTTGAAGTGCCGTATACATCGGTCAATATAAAGGAATTGTTTTTGCCGCAACCTTTTACGCTCCCTAAGAGCGACAAATTAGTTTCTGTAATTATCGCTACTTATAATAGAAGTAAATATATCGCGGATTCTGTAGAATCTGTATTGCAGCAAACGCATCAAAACATTGAGGTCATAGTAGTGGATGATGGTTCTAATGAGCCAACTAAAGAAGCGCTTGCACCTTATTTAGATCGGATCACCTACATTTATAAGGAGAATGGCGGCAAATCATCGGCAGTAAATGAAGCTATAAAGCATGTGAACGGTGATTTTATATGGGTATTTGATGATGATGATATCGCATTGCCATTAAAGCTAGAGCTTCAACTTAAGAGATTTGAGTTAAACCCTAATTTGGGGATGGTGCACACGCGTGGGATCAGTTTCAATGGAGCTACGCATCAAGTGGATCTCGTTCATGATTTATCTCCTTTATCAGAGCAACTCGACTTTAAGCAGTTAGTTCGCGGCTGTTTCATTCATGGGCCTACTGTTATTTTTAAAAGAGAATGCCTACGTGTCATTGGAGAGTGGGATGTCGAACTTATTAGAGCCCAAGATTATGATTATTGGTTGAGGCTAGCTCGTTATTTCGAGATGGAGTACTTGCCGGTACCAACAGTTCGATATAGAACTCATAATGGGGTAAGGGGATCGGAACAAAGTCCGGTAACGTACAATGACATCATAGCGAAAACAAATGACTACGAACAAATTATTTTCAAAAAATTATATCGTACAGTTCAAATCAGTGAAATATATAAAGATGTTTTTAAATCCGACAATGTAGTTTTAATGTTGGAAGCATTTATTGAACGTGCGTTAGTGTATGCGGGTAAGAGTTTAACGGATGAAATTAAGTTAGATATTAAAATTGTGAGAGAGAATGCTCATAATTTGGGTAACCCTTGTTTCAGTCAAGAAGCAATACAAAATATTGAGGCACTTGCAAATATCGTATTCGAAAAAGGATGGACGGATAAGGAACTGCTAACCGAGTTACTTGGAGTTGTTAACATAATTTCCTTAAAAGATTGAACGGTATCGCAGCAAGCTGAACATAGATTTTACATTTCAACGAGATAGGATTTTAGAATAATCGTAGCTTGGAGTGATGGACATGCAAATTGCTGTAATTGGCACAGGGTATGTAGGATTAGTGACAGGTGTATGTCTTTCAGAAGTAGGACATCAAGTTACTTGTATAGATATAGACATAAATAAAATCAAACTTTTGAAGAACGGTCAATCACCTATATATGAACCAGGGCTTCAAGAGCTTATTCAGAAAAATACTACAGCGGATCGACTGCACTTTACCAATGATTTTCAAGAGGGATTAAGTGGTGCAAAGGCTATTTATATCGCCGTTGGGACGCCTGCCAAGCGAGATGGAACAGCTAACTTAGAAGCTCTTGAGCAAGTCGGTATAGAAATTGCTAAACGTATATCAGATTACACGGTGATTATTACGAAGAGTACAGTGCCTATTGGTACGAACGACAGGCTTAGAAGCTTGGTTGCGGAGCACAAACAAAAATCTGCATCGTTTGATGTTGTTTCCAACCCCGAGTTTTTAAGAGAGGGCTCTGCTATATTTGATACATTTAAGGGAGACAGAATAATAATAGGTGCTGACAGTGATAAAGCAGCGGAAATTGTAGAGGAAATAAATCGACCATTCGAGATTCCTATTTATAGAACGACTATCCGAAGCGCAGAAATGATAAAGTATGCGTCAAATGCTTTTCTAGCAACAAAAATAAGTTTTATTAATGAGATATCTAATTTGTGTGAGAAGCTGAACGCAGATATAGAAGAAGTAGCTTATGGCATGGGGATGGATAAGCGTATAGGAGGGCAATTTTTAAAGGCTGGAATTGGCTATGGCGGCTCATGTTTCCCTAAGGATACCAATGCTTTGGTACAGATTGCAGGGAATATTGAACATGAGTTTGAATTGCTCAAATCAGTTATAGAAGTAAACAACGAGCAGCAAGGTTTACTGGTGAAAAAAGCAAGAATACGTTTTGGGACTTTAAAAGGCTTGAGAGTTGCAGTACTAGGGCTTGCCTTTAAACCTAATACGGATGATATCAGGGAAGCAGCTTCTCTTGTGGTAATTAATCAGCTAATAAAAGAAGGAGCACATGTTGTTGCGTACGACCCAGTAGCAATAAACAATGCTAAAAAGGTCTTGCCTGATCAGGTTGAATATACGGATTCTTTTGAGGGGGCAATACAAGAAGCGGACTGTGCCATGATTTTAACAGAATGGGAAGAGGTTACGAATCAACCTATATCTAGCTACGTCACTTTAATGAAACAGCCAATAGTATTTGATGGTCGTAACTGTTACCACTTGGATGAAGTTGAACAATTCCCTGTGGAGTATCATTCTATTGGCAGAAGAAGCATTATTTTAAATACTAGTGAGATTTTATGCTAATCACTAAGTGTTTGGAGAGAAAAGGAGTTATGGCAATAGGTGTTTTGAATCACTTTTCTAGAAATATGTAGATACATTGCAGAAAGAGGGTCAGGATAATGACGATTGAAAATTCACTAATGCCCTCTTATATGAGGAAGTTTGAATGTATAGGTGGAGCATGTGAAGATACATGCTGCAGCGGGTGGTCAATAACGCTCGATAAAAAATCCTATAAATCCTATAAAAAAACGAAGAGCAAAGACCTTAAATCAAGGATGCAAGGGAAAATTGAAAAAACCCCGGAGTTTTTACATAGTGACCGCTCTTATGCTTATTTTAAGATGGATGAAAATGAACGTTGCCCTATGATTACTACAGGCGGATTGTGCTCTATTCAATTAGAATTAGGAGAGCAGGCTCTATCACCTACATGTTCAACATATCCTCGTAAAATAAATCGGATAAATGAGCAACTAGAGATGTCTGCTAGCTTATCATGTCCTGAAGTGGCTAGATTGGCACTGTTAAATGAAAATGGGATTGAATTTGACGAAGTTGAATTTGATATGTCTAGTAACTGGGCTATATCTCAACAAATGAACACCCATGATACATTAACGAATCAGCATCTATTTTGGCCAATAAGAATGTTTAGCATTGAGATAGTACAGAATCGCAGAGTTGAACTTCCAGACCGTTTAGTTGCATTAGGGTTGTTTATTGCTCGCATCCAACAGGAATTAGCAGCAGGTAATGTACATGATATTGAACATATTATTCATGAATATCGTATGAAAATGAATAATACTCAATATTTAGAGGCTATTCACAATATTGATGTAAGTATTGAGTTGCAAGTTAAAGTTCTTCTTGGAATTCTACAAAATAGGTTTAACTATGGCACTGTAGGCAAACGATATGAGCAGGTTTTGAGTGAGTTAAAAGAAGGATATGCTATAGATGAAATAGGGAATGAAATAAGTGAAGTAGTTGAAGTTTATAAGCATAATTATCTCAATTATTACTATCCATTTATTAATGAGCATGAATATATTCTTGAGAACTATGTTGTAAATGCAATATTTAAAAATGTATTTCCAAGTGATATGAACCAAGTATTTCAAGAATATACGACGCTGATGGTCAATTATGCAATGATCAAAGTTCATCTTGTGGGAGTGGCAGGATATAATAAGCGGTTAGATTATGAAATAATTATTAAAACAATTCAAGCGTTGGTAAAAACAACGGAACACCACAGTCACTATTTAGAAGGTGTATTGACTATGCTAGATGCGAATAAGTTCAATACAATGGCCCATATTTCGACTTTAATAAAGGATATGAAATAAAGGTGTTTAGATGGCCGAACCCCTGTTGTTAAGGTCAAAAACATCGAATTTAACGAGCAGGTATAAAATAACTATTTCTCATTGACACCGCTTCCACCGAATGATATAGTCGATATTGTGAAGATAAACTTCACGGTACTTGAAGATGAAGGGATGTATAAAGATGCAAGGTAAAGTTAAATGGTTCAACGCAGAAAAAGGTTACGGTTTCATCGAAACAGCTGAAGGTAACGACGTGTTCGTTCACTTCTCCGCTATCCAAACTGATGGCTTCAAGACATTGGAAGAAGGTCAAGCAGTTGAGTTTGATATCGTGGAAGGCGCTCGCGGACCACAAGCAGCTAACGTAATCAAATTGTAATTATACCGGCAATTGCCGAATAATATATGATACGGTAGCTAAACCCTCTGACTTGTTCAGAGGGTTTTTCTGTGCGTATTAGAAAGTTGATTAAACAAATCACCCTAGCTCTACAGGGTTTTAAAGCACTTTCGATCTTTGTACTACTCTTCATGCCTTCCTGAAAAATCTTAAATTTCGGTGTCCATCTTATCTGTAGTAGGTATGTTAACTTCAGACGAGATATGCTGCTTCTTTCCATAAATTCTTTGTACAGCACGATTATTCTCCTTTGCTTATTAACAATGTTCCTTCATTGTTTCATGCCTCCATGAGAACGGGTATAAGTAATGAAATAAAGTTCTTATTATCGTAAACGTTCTTTTGAAATCATGTGTGCCCATATGATATAATAGAGGTAAGCAAAGGAGGAGTGCCCTATGAATTACAGCATTCGAGGCCAACAGATTGAAGTTACTGACGCTCTCCGCGAATATGTGGAGAAGAAGCTAAGCCGACTTGAACGCTATTTTGAAGCACCTACTTCTGACTTGAACGTAACGCTCAGCGTTACCCGTGATTTGCACGGCGTTGAAGTCACGATTCCAATGCCAGGTTTACTGTTGCGTGCTGAGGACCGCAGCAAAGATATGTATGCATCTGTTGATGCAGTAGTTGATAAGCTTGAGCGCCAAATACGCAAGCATAAGACAAAAGTAAACCGCAAGTTCCGCCAACGTCCAGACGGCGGGTTGAAGCAATTGTTTACCGAAGGAGAAGCTTCTCACTCTTCTGTACAAGTGCAGGAGCAAGAGGATGAGCTAGAGCTCGTTCGAACGAAACGTTTCACGCTGAAGCCAATGGATGTGGAGGAAGCGATTCTCCAGATGAATATGATTGGACATAATTTCTTTGTCTTCTCTAATGCTGATACGAAGGAAGTCAACGTCGTATATCGCCGTAATGACGGTCGCTACGGCCTCATTGAGCAAGGCTAACTGATAAGGCGCACTTTCTATTATAAAGGACGATGTCCCTAATTTATGAAGATCAGAGCCTATTTCCCACAACGGAATGGGCTCTTTTCACGTATAATAGATTATAAGAATGATAGACCCGTAGGACGGGGCTGGGACGGTTGCGACAATCCCATGAAAATGTTACAATTTATTGCAAAACGAGTCAACGAACAAGTTCTCTATTGCAGGCCTAATTTAGCAAGATAAGCCGTGAGAATGCGTTCTGTTTTGCGTGAAAGGGGCTAACCATGCTAGGACTTGTGAAAAAACTATTCGGAGATGCTAATGAACGTGAAGTGAAACGGTTAATGAAGACCGTTGAGTTCATTAATAGCTTGGAACCAGAATTCGAAAAATTAACGGATGAACAGATTCGTGCGAAAACAGATGAGTTCCGTGCGCGCCTTGAGAAGGGCGATACATTGGATGAACTTTTACCGGAAGTATTCGCTACTGTTCGTGAAGCAGCGAAGCGTACCTTGGGTATGCGCCATTATGATGTACAGCTTCTAGGCGGTATGGTACTTCATGAAGGTAAGATTGCAGAAATGAAAACGGGTGAAGGTAAAACGCTTGTTGGAACTTTGCCGGTTTATTTGAATGCGTTGGCAGGTAAAGGCGTTCATGTGGTTACAGTCAATGACTATTTGGCGACACGTGACAGCGAGATCATGTCTCAAGTTTATAATTTCCTAGGTATGACCGTAGGATTGAACTTGGCTAACATGGATGCTGATGATAAGCAAGAAGCGTACGCTTGTGATATTACTTATGGAACGAACAATGAGTTCGGCTTTGACTATTTGCGTGACAACATGGTGTTGTACAAAGAGCAAATGACACAGCGACCATTGAACTTTGCGATTATCGATGAGGTTGACTCTATCTTGGTCGATGAGGCGCGTACACCACTTATTATTTCTGGACAGGCTGCAAAGTCTGCTGAATTATATTTTGGAGCAGATCGCTTTATTCGCCGTTTAGTGGAGGAGGACTATTCAATAGACGTGAAGACGCGTCAAGTCTCTCTTACTGAAGCTGGTGTGGCAAAGGCTGAGAAAGCTTTCAGCATCGAGAACATGTATGATGTGAAGAATGTAACGCTGAATCACCACCTTCAGCAAGCACTTCGTGCGCATTATATTATGCGTCTGGATGTAGACTATGTTATTAACGATGGAGAGATTGTCATCGTTGATGAATTCACAGGACGTATGATGGCTGGACGTCGATACAGTGATGGCTTGCATCAAGCGATCGAGGCGAAGGAAGGTCTGGAAATTCAGAACGAGAGCATGACGCTCGCGACGATCACATTCCAGAACTACTTCCGTATGTATCGTAAGCTGGCTGGTATGACGGGTACAGCGAAGACAGAAGAAGAAGAGTTCAAGAGCATTTACGGTCTTGAGGTTATTCAGATTCCGACGAATAAGACGAACCAACGTAAAGATACGCCGGATGTCGTTTACAAGTCAGTTAACGGCAAATTCAAGGCTGCAGTTGAGCAGATCGTTGAATGTAACAAGAAGGGACAGCCAGTACTTGTAGGTACGGTATCCATCGAGAATTCGGAGCGTTTGTCTGACATGCTTCGCAAAAAGGGGATTGCGCATAAAGTATTGAATGCGAAGTTCCATGAGGAAGAGGCAGAAATTATCTCTCGTGCAGGTCAGCCGAGCTCCGTTACGATTGCAACGAACATGGCAGGTCGTGGTACGGACATCTTGCTTGGTGAAGGCGTAGCTGACAAGGGCGGTCTTCACATTATCGGTACGGAACGTCATGAGAGCCGTCGTATTGATAATCAGTTGCGTGGTCGTGCAGGACGTCAAGGTGACCCAGGTTCTTCTCAGTTCTACTTGTCTCTTGAAGATGAGCTAATGCGTCGTTTCGGTGCTGATAACATTATGGCAATGATGGAACGTATGGGCTTTGAAGAAGATCAGCCGATCGAATCCAAGTTGATTACGAAGGCGGTTGAGTCGGCTCAGAAACGCGTTGAAGGTAACAACTTCGACATGCGTAAAGTCGTTCTTCAGTATGACGACGTCATGAACCAACAACGTGAGATCATTTACAAGCAGCGCCGTGAGGTTCTAGAAGCAGAAAATATCCGCCAAATCGTTATGGATATGATCTCGCCTTGCATCGATCGTATCGTAGATGCGCATTGTAATGACGAAGAGATTCCTGAGAACTGGGATTACGAAGAAATTATGAAATATATGCACCTTCATTTGCTTGAAGATGGTTCGATTACGAAGGACGATCTATGGGGCAAAGAGAAAGAAGAGATTAAGGAAGTTCTCTTCAAGAAGGTTGAAGAGAAATATATCGAGCGCGAGCAATCGATGGGCGAAGAGCTTGTACGTGAGTTCGAGAAAGTTATCGTGCTGCGTGCAGTAGATTCGAAATGGATGGATCATATCGATGCGATGGATCACCTGCGTCAAGGTATTCATCTCCGTGCATATGGTGGTACAGACCCGCTTCGTGAATATCAATTTGAAGGCTATGAGATGTTCCATCAGATGATTGCAGCGATTCAGGAAGAAGTATCGACGCTTGTGATGAAGTCCCATGTAGAGCAAAATGTACAGCGTCAGGCTGTCATTGATGAGAGCAAGATCTCTACGAATGCTGAACCAGGCGTGAAGCGTCCTGTTCAGAAGGATGAAGAAATCGGACGTAATGACGCTTGTCCTTGCGGCAGCGGTAAGAAATATAAACAGTGCCACGGTAAATAAAGAACGTATTATCACTTAGTAAAGTGTATAAAGCTAAACGGGAATTCATCTGAAAGACCTTTAGTGTACGTGACTTAATAATAACCGAGGTAGAACTGTATGAAACAACGGGCAGCCGCATTGGGTGCCCGTTGTTATGTACATGAATATTTAGTGAGGTGAATTATGATGATCGATCCAAATGTCCGTCATCAACTGCGAGATATCGCATCCAAGCTCACGAATCTTAGGGGGTCTCTTTGACCTAGACCTTAAGTTAGAGCAGGTAGCGAACTTTGAAGAAAAAATGGCCGCACCTGACTTTTGGGATGATAACGAACGTGCGCAAGGTTTAATTGCTGAGCTTAACGGTGTTAAAGGTAGCGTTGACCAGTATCAGGCCTTGTCTCAAGAACATGAAGACGTAGCCATGATGTTGGAGTTGGCTGAGGAAGAACAGGATCAATCGCTTGCGACTGAACTGGAGTCCACAGTAAAGCAACTGTTGGATAAGGTAGAAAGCTTTGAGTTGCAATTGTTATTGAGTGAGCCTTATGATAAATTCAATGCAATTCTAGAGTTGCATCCAGGAGCGGGCGGTACAGAGTCTCAAGATTGGGGACAAATGCTGCTGCGGATGTACACGAGATGGGCAGAGAAACGTGGCTTTAAGGTAGAAGTTGTAGATTACCTACCTGGTGACGAAGCGGGTATTAAAAGTGTCACGCTTCTAATTAAAGGTTTTAATGCTTACGGATATTTGAAAGCGGAGAAGGGTGTTCATCGACTTGTTCGTATATCCCCATTCGATTCCTCTGGACGTCGACATACATCGTTCGTATCCTGTGACGTTGTGCCTGAGATTACGGATGATACAACAGTAGAAATTCGTACGGAAGATCTGAAGGTCGACACGTACCGTGCAAGTGGTGCGGGTGGACAGCACATCAATACAACGGATTCCGCGGTACGGATTACACATATCCCTACAGGTGTCGTTGTTACGTGTCAGACAGAACGTTCACAGATCAAGAACCGTGAACGCGCAATGACGCATCTTCGCTCCAAGCTCGTTGAACGGAAGATCGAAGAGCAGCGGAAACATCTGGCGGAAATACGCGGAGAGCAAATGGAGATTGGCTGGGGCAGCCAAATCCGTTCTTACGTATTCCACCCTTATAGCATGGTCAAAGACCACCGCACATCAGCGGAATCTGGCAATGTCGGCGCCGTCATGGATGGTGACCTCGACATGTTCATTGAAGCCTATTTGCGCACTAGAATCGTCTCTTCTTCGGAGAGCTAATAGTACTTTAAAATGAACCTGCGCCGACATTGTCGGGGCAGGTTTTTTTGTGTGCTTGAACGCACTACCTTAACAAAGAATGCTTGCCGTATAGATGCACATACTACATTTGCAGCGTGAATGTATCGTCACATTTTGAAGTATGAAAAGATAGAGTGAAGATTTGCGAAGTAGTGTCATCCGATACTCTTATGAGTCAATCCATGGGGCGGGCGAGGCAATGATTTTGATACACAAATAGATAGAGATTGCAAAAGTAAGGTAAGGTCTGTATGGAGAAAAGTAGGCAGGTTCATAAAAAGGAGAGAATTTATACTTATGTCATCTTGGTCATTAAAGCGTGAACGACGAGGAGCGCCGTTATTTCCCGTCAATCATCCCATTCGTATTGTGTTAGACTACGCATTAATCTTGCTCGGCGCCTTGATTATGGGTGTTACGTTCAATATGTTTCAGCTGCCTAATAAAATTGCTTCTGGCGGCATTTCTGGATTATCAATTGTATTGGAAGAAGTATTTGGATGGGTGCCAGCAATAACGCAGTATGCGTTTAACATCCCGCTCTTTATTTTAGGTGTCATGTTGTTAGGCAAGCAGTTTGGTATACGGACGTTGGTCGGTTCAATCGCTATGCCATCATTCATTTTCTTAACCTCTGATTTGTCCGCTGCAACATATAATCCATTGTTGGCTTCTATTTTTGGCGGTATCGGAATTGGCCTTGGTCTTGGTCTTGTATTCCATGGTCGTGGCTCTTCAGGTGGGAATGCAATTACGGCTCAGCTTATTCATACCTATCTAGGCATTAGCAGGCCGCTCGCAATTGCGATGTGTGATGGAATCGTCATTATTTTGGCGGGAGTATTATTATCGTTTGAGGATGCGATGTACGCTCTTATTGGCCTATTCGTGATGAGTAAGACGCTTGATGTTGTGCAAGTCGGTTTCAGTTATACGAAGGTGGCATTCATTATTACGGATAAGACAGACGAGATGAGTACTGCGATCTTGAAGGACTTAAACCGTGGTTTGACGAAGCTGCAGGGTGAAGGTGGCTACACTGGCGAAGGACGGATCGTGCTTATGGTAGTAGTTGGCCAAACGGAAGTCATTAAACTGAAGCAGCTCGTGCAAAGCGTAGATTCTAATGCATTTGTGATTATTAGCGATACGAATGAAGTGTTGGGCGAGGGCTTTAAAATTCCGACATAAGAATTATACGAAAGTGGCATTTTACCATACTGAAGATGGTGGAATACGAAATATGCAATAAATGAAGGGCCGTGCATACGGTCCTTTTTTTAGTATCTATTTTTCGGAAATTGACGATTAGACAGCAGTTATTGGTTGTCCCTATACTAACGGCATTAAGGAATAATGGTTATTGGTTTCCCTCCCTAATATATCTTCAATCTTCTCATTCGTTCACTTATCTCAAATGAGCGTTTTACATCTCAATTCTTATGCGTTATTCATGCATGAATGAATAATGTCTATTCGTACATAAAATTTTAAAAGGAACTAAAAATGTTGAAAAGCATTGATGTGCAAGGATTTTATTCGCTTTTTATTTGCTCCTTTTGTTTGTTTATTTAAAGTGGAGCAAAAAAGTTATTGTATCTATATAACATTGAAAGTATAATAATGCATAACTTCTTATCGGCTATACATAAATAAACAGATACTTGATTGGAGCCAACGGGCGGTTGGATTCCGAAGTATCAGGTGGAGGGAGAGAGTTAGTTGCATACGACAGAGCAGAATCAAAAAAAGGTGAAAGTCGCAATTGTCGGTTCGACAGGGTATGGCGGTGTCGAGCTTATTCGCTTTTTAATCCATCACCCAGGGGTGGAAATTACATCTGTTATCTCGGCGTCTAGCGCAGGAGAGTCTATTGCAGCGGGCTATCCTCATTTAAATCAAATTTTGATGAATACGTTGGATGGGGTTGATCCGGCTGGAATGAAGGCAAAGGCAGACGTTGTCTTCACAGCAACTCCTTCAGGTGTAAGTACGAAATTGGTGCCACAGTTGCTGGCGGTGGGTCTGAAGGTGATCGATCTGTCGGGAGACTTCCGATTGAAGAACGGCGAGCAATATGAGCATTGGTATAAACATGAGCCAGCACCCGCTGAATTGTTGCAATCTGCGGTATATGGACTGAGTGAGTGGTATGGAAACGATGTGGTAGGTTCGTCTTTCATTTCCAACCCTGGTTGTTTCCCTACTGCGACATTACTTGGGCTTGCACCGGCTCTTCAGGCAGGTTGGATCGATGCGGATTCGATCATTATTGATGCCAAGTCTGGTGTATCAGGTGCGGGTCGGGGAGTAAGCTTGACCTCACATTATGCGGAGATCAATGAAAACCTCAAGCCATACAAAGTAAATCGACATCAGCACATTCCTGAGATTGAACAAGTGCTGCAAGATGTACATGGTAAGCCAGTTACGGTTACATTCACAACGCATTTGACGCCAATGACGCGTGGAATTATGTGCACGATGTATGCCAAGTTGAACGGTAGCTATACCGATCAAGACTTTGTGCAAATGTATAGTGAACATTATGCGGGTCGGCAATTCGTTCGTGTACGTCCTGAGGGTACTTGGCCAGCAACGAAAGAAGTATACGGCTCCAATTATTGCGATATTGGCTTCAGTGTAGATAAGCGTACGCAGAGAGTGACCATTATTAGCGTCATCGATAATGTGGTCAAAGGCGCTGCTGGGCAGGCTATTCAGAATTTGAACTTAATGATGGGCTGGGACGAGACAACAGGACTATCATATGTGCCTGTTTATCCGTAATCGATAGGTAGATACGGACCAGTACAGATTGGATATAGAGTAGGCGGAGGGATAGCCATGACGAATAAGGCGATATCTGCATCAGCAACGGTTGCCAGTGCAGATCAGAGTGGAAGCGGGCAACAGCTATTTGCAGTTGTGGATGGCTCGATTACATGTCCGGCGGGATTCCGGGCAGCAGGTCTTCATTGTGGATTGAAAAAGACGAGCCGCAACGACATAGGCGCAATTGTATGCGGCGTTCCTGCAACGGCAGCAGCGGTTTACACGTTAAACGCATTTCAGGCGGCTCCGCTTCACGTGACTCGTGCAAGCTTAGCAGCGGCAGGCAAACTTAGCGCCGTCATCGTCAATAGCGGCAACGCGAACGCCTGCACAGGCGCGCAGGGTGAGGCGGACGCATACCGCATGCGCGATGCCTTTGCTGAGCAGCTTGGCGTGGCGGCGGATCAAGTGGCGGTAGCCTCGACAGGCGTCATCGGCGAGCCGCTGAAGATGGATTGCGTAGAGCGCGGCATTGCAGCGCTCCCAGCTGAGCTTAGCTCGGCGCGAGACGGTGCCGAGCAATTTTGCCAAGCCATACTGACGACTGACCTCGTGAAGAAGGAAGTATGCGTAACGGTTCAGATCGACGGTCAGTTGGTGAAGATCGCAGGTGCAGCCAAAGGCTCGGGTATGATCCATCCGAACATGGCAACAATGCTTGGCTTCGTGACGACAGATGCGGCTGTATCGTCAGACGTATTGCATTCCCTCCTTAAGAAGACGACGGATGCCACGTATAACATGATTACCGTCGATGGAGATACAAGCACGAATGATATGCTGATCGTTATGGCAAGTGGCATGGCAGGCAATCAGCCGCTGCATGATCAGCATCCAGATTGGGCTTCATTTGAGGCAGCTTTCCGTTATGTGAATGAAGTGCTGGCTAAGGCAATTGCCCGCGATGGTGAAGGGGCAACGAAGTTAATCGAGGTGCGAGTCAACGGAGCGGCGCATGATCAAGCTGCTCGTGCTATCGCGAAGAGCGTGGTCGGCAGCAGTCTTGTAAAGTCAGCTGTATTTGGAGCTGATGCGAACTGGGGCCGTGTTATTGCAGCTGTCGGTTATTCAGGAGAAGCGGTAAATACAGAGACCGTTGATATTTTACTAGGACCAATTCCAGTACTCACGCAGTCTACTCCAGTTGTGTTTGACGAGGAAGAGGCGTTGGCATATTTGAAAGAGGATACGATCGTATTTACGATCGACCTCCATATGGGGCAAGGTAGTGCAACCGCATGGGGTTGTGATCTCACTTATGATTATGTCCGTATTAATGCGGCATATCGAACATAGAGAGGAGAAGTCGTATGGGACATTCAGCAAGGATGTTGAGGCGATTCGTAATGAAGTGCGGGGGCAGCACACTTGCTGACTTGCCTGACAGCTTCTATGAGCAATTGAAAGAGGTGCAGGAATCGGGAATGATGCCGATTATTGTACATGGCGGAGGGCCGGCCATTTCAGAGACGCTCAGTAAGCTCGGTATCGAGTCTGAATTCGTCAACGGATTGCGAAAGACGAGTGAAGAAGTGCTTGACGTGGTAGAGATGGTGCTCGCAGGCAGCATGAACAAGCAAATCGTACGTCGGCTGAACCGGCTAGGTGCAAGCTCCATCGGGCTATCAGGCACAGATGGTCGTTTAATCGAGGCACAGCCTGTCTCGGACGCGGCTGAGATTGGTTTTGTTGGTGATGTGGTTGGTGTGAAAGCAGAAATCATTAACGGCATTATCGAAATGGGGTATATGCCAGTCATTGCCCCCATCGGAATCGATGCGGCAGGCCAGCGTTATAACATTAATGCGGACACGGCAGCAGGGGCGGTAGCAGCTCATTTAGGTGTGCAGCAGTTGCTTGTTATTACGGATGTCCCCGGCATTATGCGAGTCGTCGATGGAGAGAAGCAAGTGCTCCCTGTCGTCACGACAGATGAGATCGAAGCTATGATTGCTAGCGGTGAAATTTATGGAGGGATGATCCCGAAGGTGCGTGCTGCTATGAAGTGTATGGAGGGCGGCGTAGCAGAGGTAATTATCGCACATGGTACGGAGCCGAATGTGATTCGAAAGTTAGCGGCAGGAAAAGCGATCGGTACAAGAATCGTACGGGAAGCTGTTTCGATCGTATAGATTTCTGGACAATGGCGCATGAGTGAAGAGGGCTCAATAGTGAGTCTGATCTAAATAATAGATTCGATAGATTGTATAGATTTCGTAGTTTCAATTAGGGAGGGATAGTCGATGAGCAATACTACGATGGGTGCAGCTGATAACAGTTCCTTGTTTCCCACTTATAACCGTTACCCGATCACGCTGGTAAAAGGGGAAGGCAGCAGACTGTGGGATGAGAATGGGCGCGAATATTTGGACTTCATGAGCGGGCTTGCTGTAACGAACCTTGGCCATGTGCCTGAACAGGTCAAAGCACGTCTGACCGAACAGTTGGATTCATTGTGGCATGTATCGAATTTGTTTCATATTCCACAGCAGGAACAAGCAGCGAAGCTGCTGACAGAGAACAGCTGTGCAGATGCTGTGTTCTTCTGCAATAGTGGTGCTGAGGCGAATGAGGCGGCAATCAAACTTGCTCGTCGCTATCACCAAAAAATTGCGAATACAGGACGCTATGAAGTGATTACGTTTGAGCAGTCATTCCATGGACGGACATTGGCAACGCTGACAGCGACAGGTCAGGATAAGGTGAAGGATGGCTTCTCACCATTGCCTGATGGATTCCGCCATGCACCTTATAACGATATTCAGGCGCTCGAAGCAGCGATTACGGATAAAACTTGTGCCATCATGCTGGAGATTGTGCAAGCAGAAGGTGGAGTTATACCGATTACTGCTGAATTTGCAGAAGCCGTAGCTAATCTCTGTGTTGTACATGGCTTGCTGTTGATAATAGACGAAGTGCAGACGGGTGTTGGTCGTACAGGACGTTGGTTTGCACATGAGCATTTTGGGCTGAAGCCAGATATTTTCACAGTAGCTAAAGGCTTGGGCAGCGGGTTCCCAGTTGGGGCGATGTTGGCGAAACAATATTTGCGCGATGCATTTGGTCCTGGTACTCACGGTACGACGTTTGGTGGAACACCAATTGCAATGGCAGCCGTTATTGGTACATTAGAAACCCATATCGAAGAGCGTATTCCTGAGCGAGTCGCAGAGATTAGCAGTTATCTGCTGGCTCAGCTTCATCAGAAGTTGGGTGCGAATCCAAAGGTGAAAGCTATCCGGGGAATGGGGCTTATCGTCGGAATTGAATATGAAGATGCGGCAGGAGAATTGATCGCTCAGATGCATCAAGAAGGCTTGCTAGTGGTATCTGCGGGTCCTAATGTTATCCGACTTCTACCAAGTTTACGTGTAACGAAAGAAGAAATCGATGCAGCTGTAACGATTATAGAGCGTGTATTGACTGAGCAGACAGCTCAAGTCGGTTAAATAAATATAAACCGTGCAGCTCAGCTGTGAAATATGGATAGATGACTCAGCCTCAGCCAGTTGGTTATGCCAGCTACAGAGATGGAGTCACAGAATTTGTTTGGATTGGAGGCAATAAACCCTATGACATCGACTCTTTTGGACTTAAAAGGGCGTGATTTCGTCGCTCTTGCAGATTATACACAAGAAGAAATATATGCCTTGATACATGATGCAATCGAACTGAAGCGGCTGCAAAAGGCGGGTACACCGTCCCAGCCTCTTAAAGGAAAATCGCTTGCGATGATATTCGAGAAGTCTTCCACACGTACACGGGTCTCCTTTGAAGTGGGGATGTACCAGTTAGGTGGAACATCACTATTTTTGAGTAAAAATGATATTCAAATTGGTCGTGGTGAAACAATCTCTGATACGGCGCAGACACTGTCCCGTTATGTGGATGGCATTATGATTCGTACATTTGCGCACAGCACAGTCATCGATTTGGCTCGCAGCGCGACCGTTCCCGTTATCAACGGACTGTCCGATCTGAATCATCCATGTCAGGCATTGGCTGACTATATGACGGCTTATGAGAAAAAAGGCAAATTAGAAGGACTAAAGATTGCTTATATCGGTGATGGCAACAATATGGCACATTCACTCATGATGGGCGCCGCTAAGCTGGGAATGCATATCGCAGTAGCGACACCAGAGGGGTATGGACCGGATGCGGATGTCATTAAGCAGTCCAAAGAACAAGCCGAACTTTATGGTGCAGCGATAACGTTGACGGGCGATCCGCAGGAAGCGGCAGCGGACGCAGATTTTATTTATACCGATGTATGGGCGAGCATGGGCTTTGAATCCGAGCAGCAGGAGAGAGAGCGGGCGTTTAAGAACTTCCAGGTGAACGAATCGCTTGTGAAATATGCCAAGTCAGACTACCTGTTCATGCATTGCTTGCCAGCTCATCGCGGAGAAGAAGTGAGTGAGGGCGTCATTGATGGGTCACATTCCGTCGTATTTGATGAAGCGGAAAATCGACTGCATGCACAAAAAGCGATTATGGCTGCTATTATGCGTGACTAGTATTTTCACAATGTAATGTATATGGATAATAACTATGTTGCAACCGAAGCTGCTCGCTCCTTGTAGCGCAACCAGTGAAATTGCAATTGATCGTAAATAGTATCAAAAATGAACTAGCAGATAGCAGATGTTTGAGAGGAGCGGGAACGATGGCGAAGGAGAAAATCGTGCTGGCCTATTCTGGCGGGCTGGATACATCAGTAATTTTAAAGTGGTTGAAAGAAACGTATGATGCTGAAATTATAGCTTTTACTGCAGATATTGGGCAGAAGGAAGAGTTGGACGGCTTAGAGGAGAAGGCACTGGCAACAGGTGCATCCAAAATTTACATTGATGATTTGCGCGATGAATTTGCGAGTGATTTCATTCAGCCGATGTTCCAAGCAGGCGCCCTCTATGAGGGGCAATACTTGCTCGGAACGAGCATCGCTCGTCCGCTTATTGCAAAGCGTATGGTGGAAATTGCCCGTGCAGAAGGTGCAACTGCCATCGCACATGGAGCGACTGGTAAAGGCAATGACCAAGTACGGTTTGAGCTTACGGCGGCTGCACTGGCTCCAGAAATTAAGGTGATTGCACCTTGGCGTTCAGAGGCTTTCCGCGAGCAATTCCCGGGACGTGCTGAAATGATCGCCTATGCAGAAAAACACGGTATTCCTGTGCAAGCTTCTGCTGCGAAGCCATATTCGATGGACCGCAACTTGCTTCATATTAGCTTCGAAAGCGGCATTTTAGAGGATCCTTGGTTCGATCCGAGTGCGGATGAAAATAAAGAAATGTTCGTGTTGAGTGTATCTCCGGAAGATGCACCAGATACGGCTGAATATATCGAGCTATCTTTTGAGCAGGGCAACTGTGTTGCTATCAATGGCGATACAGTTACACCGCTGCAGATGATGGAGAAATTAAATGAGCTTGGTGGCAAACATGGCATTGGTCGTGTTGATATGGTTGAAAATCGTTTCGTAGGTATGAAGAGCCGCGGTGTATATGAGACACCAGGTGGAACGATTCTATTTACGGCTCATCGCAAAATGGAATCGTTGACCATGGATCGCGAAGTGATGCATTTGCGTGATTCACTCATTGCGAAATACAGCAATCTCGTATACAACGGCTTCTGGTTTGCTCCAGAGCGCTTAGCTATTCAAGCATTGGTGCAGGAAAGTCAGAAAAACGTTTCAGGTACAGTGCGCTTGAAATTATATAAAGGTAATGTAATTGGCGCAGGAGTGAAGAGCCCAGTGAGCCTTTATAATCCAGATATCGCAACGATGGAAGCTGATCCAACACAGGCTTACGATCAGAACGATGCAACTGGCTTTATTCAGTTGAATGCATTGCGCTTGAAAGTATCAACCGGTGTGAACGGGGCGAGCGTGACAGCAGCAGCTTCAAAGCAAACGGCTGAAGTCGCATACACGAACTGAGAGCTGGAAGCTTAACTCGTGAAGGCATGTAATAAGGATGGGCATAGCATTCGGATGAAGATAGATATTCTCATGGGCAGGAGGGGATAGTGTGAGTAAGCTTTGGGGCGGACGTTTTACGAAGCAGACGGATGAACTCGTAGAACAATATACGGCATCGATTACGTTCGATAAGAAGATGGCAGAAGAAGATATACAAGGCAGTCTTGCTCATATTGCGATGCTCGGTCGCTGTGGAATTGTGCCACAGCAGGACGCTGAACGCATTAAAGATGGGTTGCTGCAAGTGTTGGCACTGATTCAATCGGGTCAGATGGAATACTCGGTATCAGATGAAGATATTCATATGAACATCGAGAAGAAGCTGATTGAGCTAATCGGACCTGTAGGAGGCAAGTTACATACGGGCCGTAGCCGTAACGATCAGGTTGCTACGGATATGCATCTTTATTTGCGCAAACACGTCGTTCAATTTGTTGAACTGCTAGGCAATGTGCAAGAGGCACTGCTTACACAGGCTAAAGAGAACATAGATACGATTATACCGGGGTATACACATCTCCAACGTGCGCAGCCTATTTTATTTGCACATCATCTGCTGGCTTATGTATCGATGTTCGAACGTGATATTGAGCGATTGAAAGACAGCTACAAGCGTATCAACACTCTGCCATTAGGCGCAGGGGCGCTGGCAGGGACGACATTCCCGATTGACCGTCACTTTGTTGCAGAGCAGCTTGGCTTCGAGCGTATTTATGAGAATAGCTTGGATGCTGTAAGTGATCGGGATTTCATCGTGGAGTTTCTAGCCAATGCTTCGCTCATTATGACGCATTTATCCCGTTTGTGTGAAGAGCTTGTGCTGTGGTCGAGTACAGAGTTTCAATTCATTGAATTGGATGATGCTTTCTGTACGGGATCTAGCATCATGCCGCAGAAGAAGAACCCAGACGTGCCTGAGCTTGTGAGAGGCAAAACGGGGCGGGTATATGGCAATCTTATTGGCATGCTGACGGTACTAAAGGCCCTTCCGCTAGCTTATAACAAAGATATGCAGGAAGATAAAGAGGGCATGTTTGATACCGTTGCAACGTTGGATGGCGCATTGCGTCTGTTTGCACCGATGATTGCTACGATGAAAGTAAACCGTGCTCGCATGCGTCAAGCGGTCAACCAAGACTTCTCAAATGCAACGGATATTGCAGACTTCCTGGTAAACAAAGGATTGCCATTCCGTCAGGCACATGAAGTCATTGGGAAGACGGTGCTGTATTGCATTCAGAAGGGTGTTTACTTGCTGGACTTGTCTCTTGAGGAATTCCAGCAGTTCTCTCCGTTGTTCGATGAGAAGATTTATGATGTGCTTCAGCCTGAACAGGTTGTGAATGCACGGAATGTATACGGTGGAACGGCTAAGCCACAAGTTGAAGCGGCGATCGTTCGTGCAGCAGAGGCTTTGCAAATTACGAACGCTTGGAATGAGCAGAAGCAAGCTGAAGCAGTTGCATTGCAAGTTCAGCCTGTAATCGCAAAGTAGTGTAGCATGATGCTTATTTTAAACAGCACGCGTTAATAGCGTCCCGTGAGGCGCTGACGCGTGCTGTTTGGTTTGGAATCGTATGAGAAATGGAGCAATTAGAAATGAAAATAAGTTCACTAGGGATAAGTTTGTTGACATGAAAAATATATGTTTATCTTTATCTGCCGTGATCGAAGTTCGGACCATGTAAGCCATCTTCTACAATTGGCTTGCGCTCTTCTACCGTTCCGCGTTCAGGTGTGCCTCCATTATTGACGGCAATTAAAGAAGGTTGCGGTTTGTATGTATCTAACGAAACCCGTTCACGTGAAACCTCTTTGCCATCTACCAGCTTTAGGCGGTAGGTCTCAACTTGAAAGCCATTCTTTCCAGGTTGCAGTAACTCTTGCGTGCCAGGGGTAAGTTGATTGTTGCGTACGTATTTTACATCTGGCTTCATGATTTTAATCGTCTTCGTCTCCATCTTGTACTGTATGTTTGTGTCCATCGTCCCAAATAGCTTTATCGTGAGGCGATCCCCTTCTGTTGTCGTACGAATAAGCAAGTGTTTGGCGGTTGTATTTTTAAATTTGAAATTAATATATCCTTGCGAAAAAGTGGCGTCTAATCCAAGTGGAAGATATTTTACAGGCAAGGAGTGGTTTCTCCGTTCCACGATGTGAAGCCCTGATCGCAGTGCAGCATTGTAGAGAGTGCTCGAAACTTGGCAAATCCCCCCTCCCACACCTGGTACCAGCTTGCCGTTGAAGATGACGGGAGCTTCCTTGAAGCCATGTTGTCGTTCGGTGTCAGCAATGACACGATCATAGTCAAAAATGTCGCCTGGCTTGAGCAGCATATTGTTGATCGTATGAGCAGCAGCTTTGACATTATGAGTTCGTCCGTCGTCATCTTGTACAAAAGTAGTCGAAAATTCCATGATTTTGCGTTCAATTCCTTCTGCTTGTAGGGAGCGAAGGGTAACAGGTGCTTCATATCGCTGAAGCGGCGCAGCCACTATGACAGGATGGGTGATGGTCCATTGCGCGGGTAAGGCAGCTTGAATCGTTTGTTCCAACTGTACGCGGTCAAGGCGGTAGACAGGTTTATCAGCTTTGTACTCGATCGTATCGTTTGCTGTAATGATCCGCTCAGCAGAGACAGGATTACCAAATGCTTTTATTTCCCATTGAGGTGTAAACCTATTTTTCCAAATAGATTGCTCCCAATCAAATGTTAGCGACCACTGTTTCTGAAAATATAAACGTTCTCGGACCCTTTTCCATAATGAACCATGCTGTAATTGCTTAAGCTGCTCCATGAGTGCTGTAGCTTGATAACGCACGCCCATATCTGCGGGTGTGGTTCGGATTGGTGGAAGCTTAGCGGCATCAAAGGAGAATACAATGGGTCTTTGCTCAAGTTTACGTATTCGCTCAGCTAGCTCTTGTTCGAATGCTGGAATATCCATTCCACTTATTAGCCAGCCAGATAACTGCACATGTGCTGGAATGGTATTGGATTGTGTATAACGTTCAGCCCAGTACCATAAGGCACTGCAGGAAAGGACGAGAAGAAGTGAAATGGAAATTATCCATTTATACCATTTTTTAAGCATTAGGAAGCTGCCCCCTGTCCATCAAGGTCGTCATCCCCATCTTATGCGGATAAGCTGTGAATATTTCCATATCAAGTGAAACCATTTTCAACTACAGTAAGTTCTTAAGATTAAGGATGATTATTCCATTAGTATCGATTAATTTAGCTAATGTTGGACAGGTTGAGACATTTTCCCGGGAAATAATGAAATTCTTCCCTGACAACTGCGAAATGGTGTAGAAATTGTAATAATTGAAGAGGATTTAGCGGCCTAGTGTCGAATATATAAGGGCTGATCTTATACACATAGGAAGTGATAACTTTTGATTGAGATGCAAGATATTTGGAAGACCTATACGAATGGTGCGCATGCATTGCGCGGTGTCAATGTCCTCATTGACAAAGATGAATTCGTATACTTAGTTGGTCCATCAGGAGCAGGTAAATCTACATTTATGAAGTTAATTTATAGAGAAGAAGTGCCTACGAAGGGCCAGCTCTTCGTAAATGGATTTAACATTGGAAAACTGAAGCAGCGCAAGATTCCATATGTACGCCGCAATATCGGTGTCATATTCCAAGATTTTAGATTGCTGCCTAAGCTTACGGCATATGAAAATATCGCTTTTGCAATGGAAGTTATTGAAGCGCCAAAGAAAGTGATTAAACGCCGTGTTCCAGAAGTATTGGATCTGGTTGGATTGAAGCAGAAGATGAACTGCTTGCCATCTGAACTTTCAGGTGGCGAACAGCAGCGTGTAGCAATTGCGCGCGCAATTGTTAACAATCCTGCGGTCCTTGTAGCGGATGAGCCTACAGGGAACTTGGATCCTGAAACATCGTGGGAAATTATGAAGCTGTTAGAAGAGATTAATTATCGAGGCACTACCATTATTATGGCAACGCATAACAAAGACATCGTCAACCGAATACGACGTCGTGTCATTGCGATTGAAGAAGGTACGATTGTGCGCGATGAGGTTCGGGGGGATTACGGTTATGACACTTAATACAATATCCCGCCATCTTAGAGAAGGCAGCAAAAGCATTGTGCGCAATGGATGGATGTCGGTTGCTTCTATAAGTTCAATCGTCATTTCATTGTTTATTTTAGGTGTATTTATTTTACTGTCATTCAACTTGAACCATTTAATGAGTCAGGTCGACAGTAAGATTACAATTAGTGTATATCTGAAAGTTGGAACGTCTAAAGAACAAGTTGATCTGTTGGAAACAGATATCGGAAATATGTCGGAAGTTAGCCAAGTGACGCTTATCCCTAAAGCAGAGGGTTTGAAGATTCTAGAAAAGAAACTTGGTGATCAAGGAAAGGAACTTGTTAAAGGATACACGCCTGAGACGAATCCACTTCCTGATTCATTCACCGTTGAGGTATACAAGCCTGAAACGGTTCCGATGGTAGCCAAAAAGATTCAAGCTTTGAACGAAACGAATAAGGACAAGCCTATCGATATTGTTAACTATGGACAAGGCTCTGTTGAGCAACTATTCAAACTGACAGAGATGATTCGTAACTTTGGCTTAATTCTTGTTGTCGGTCTCGGCTTCACGGCCATGTTCTTAATTGCAAACACGATCAAGATTACGATTATGGCACGTCAGCGTGAGATTAGCATTATGAAAATGGTAGGAGCAACAAACTCGTTTATACGCTGGCCGTTCTTCGTTGAAGGTGCGTTGCTCGGACTTATCGGCTCTGTTGTAACCATTGCTATTTTATTTTTTGCATATAATCAGCTGTTTGCACTTACGGTCAATAAAATGAGCAGCCTCCAGTTTATAGATATGCTGCCGTTGGGCAACATTTGGTTGTTTGCATTCGGTAGCTTGATGGCTTTAGGAATATTGATTGGAGTTTGGGGAAGTACCATTTCGATTCGTAAGTTCTTGAAAGTGTAAAATGGCTCGAATTCTATAGCGAATATGGAGCATGGACGATAGATGTATCGATTTAATGGAAAGAGGAGGAGACTTTGTTGAAGAAGAAAAGTATCGCGGTTGCGTTGTGTGGAGCTATGCTGCTCATGATGACACCTGCTGCAGTCACAGAAGCTTCTCAGGCAGGCTCCGTGGACCGCAAGTTAAAAGATTTACAGCAAGAAATGCGTAAAGCCGAGCAAGTCCAGCAAAACGCTGATGCTAAGGCTGCCAAGGCAACGAAGAGCAAAAAGAAGACACAAGCGGACATGAAAATGATTTCTGATCAGATCGAGTCCAAGGTTGCAGAAATGACGAAAGTTTCGCTCGATATCGATAAGACAGAGCTTAAATTGAGCGAGAATGCATTCCAATTAGAAGAAGCGAATCGTCGCATCGAAGAGCGAAGCAAAATGTTGGATACACGTGTGAAGCTGATGTATACGAGCGGCAATGTATCTTATTTGGATGTATTGTTCAGTGCGACTAGTTTTAAAGATTTCTTGGATCGTCTTGATTCGCTGGAATTGATCGCAAACCAGGATCAGAAGATTCTAGAGGATCATGAAAAGGACAAGCTGCTCGTCATTGAGAAGAAGAAAGAAATTGAGCAGGATCTTAAACATGTCAAAAGTCTCTATGCTAAGTTAGATGACACTAAGCAGGATCTGATGCAAAAAGAACGTGAAAAAGAAGTCATGATTGCAAGCCTAGACAAGCAAATTGAGGAAGCTCACGGCTTAAGCGACGAACAAGATAAGATGCTTGTAGAGTTCGCAATGGAGCGTTCGAAATTGTTGAAGGAGAAAGCAGCAGAAGATGCGCGTAGAAAGCGTGAAGCTGCGGAGAGAGCGAAAAAATCGACTACTTCTCATGTAACAAGTGTACCGGCTTACAGCGGTGGCAAGCTAGCAGTTCCGTTACAAGATGCTTATACGTTAACATCTCGTTTCGGTGGTCGTACCGACCCGATTACAGGCAGAGCTGCTAACCACAGCGGTATGGATATGGCTGCCCCTTCAGGTACCTCAATTTATGCAGCGGAGAGCGGTACTGTCATTATGGCAGAGTTGTGGAATGGATATGGTAATACGGTCATTATTGATCATGGTAATGGTTTGTGGACACTTTATGGCCATATTCGCAATGGTGGCATTAAAGTAAGTAAGGGCGATGTTGTAAGCCGAGGACAGAAAATTGCTGAGGTTGGAACAACTGGACGCTCTACAGGTAACCACCTTCATTTTGAAGTGCGTTTAAACGGAAATAAGGTAGATCCTGAAAATTATTTGAATGGATAAGATAGACATAGACATATACTACAATTGTGGAGCATATTACAAGCTCTAATTCATGAAGGCGGTGAGCAGATGTCATTCAAAGGACGGACAGTAGCGCTCATGGTAGGCAGTGCAATCGTATTGAGCAGCTTACTGACGGTGGCTGTGATGAACGTACCGGCTCTTTCCGGCCATGTGAATGCAACAGGTACGGGGTTCTCATCGCAGCAGATGCAGAAGCTTAACTCTGTGCTTCATATTATTGAGAGCAATTATATAGAGCCAGTTGAACGGGAAAAGCTGGTGTCCGGCGCATTGGACGGAATGTTTGCTGTTTTGAAAGATCCTTATTCTACTTATATGAGAAGAAGCGAGGCTACTTCTTTCAATGAAAGTGTTGAGGGTGAATTTACAGGAATCGGTGCTGAAGTATCGTTAGAGGATGGCTCTGTTACGGTCGTCTCTCCGATCAAAGACTCTCCAGCTGAGAAAGCAGGCTTACAGCCTAAAGATGTACTCCTAACGGTTGATGGTGAAAGTCTTGATGGTAAAACTTTGACGGAAGCGGTTAGTAAAATCCGCGGTCCTAAAGGTTCTACCGTTAAGCTTGAGGTGAAGCGGCCTGGTCATGAGCAGGTTATGGTGTTCCATATTAAGCGCGACAAAGTAGATTTAGAGACGGTATATCCATCGATGCTGGAAGGTAATATCGGATATATTGAGCTTCGTCAATATTCTGCCAACACAGCTGAACGCTTTGAAAAGGCGCTTAAAGAGCTGGAAGCGAAGCAGATGAAAGGGCTCATTATCGATGTTCGGAATAACCCAGGCGGAGTGCTTGATACCGTTAAACAAATGACGGAGCTGTTTGTTCCTAACGGCAAGCCAATTTTGCAAGTGGAGTATCGAGATAAGAAGCGGGATGTTTATAAATCTAAAGGTACGAAAGATGTGAAACCATACCCGATTGCAGTGCTAACAAATAAAGGCAGTGCTAGTGCTTCGGAAATTATGGCAGCTGCATTACAGGAATCAGCTGGAGCTATTCTTGTTGGTGATCATACCTTTGGAAAAGGTACGGTTCAAGCAAGTCATCTTGTCACCAAAAATGATGGGGATCTCATCAAGCTTACCATTGCGAAATGGCTGACACCGGACGGTAAGTGGATACATGAAAAAGGAATTGAGCCGGATGTGAAGGTAGCTCAACCAAGCTACTTCCAAGCAGCACCTATTCCGAAAGATAAAACGCTGAAGCTTAATTTGACTTCTCCAGATGTGGCGAACGTTCAACACATTTTGAAGGGGCTCGGCTATTCGGTTGATCGAGTAGATGGTTACTTCTCACCTGATACGAAGCAAGCAGTAGAGAAGTTCCAAGGTGAACATAGTCTCCCAGTGACGGGGGAAGTGAATAAGTTGACTGCCGAGAAGTTGGAACAAGCGGTCATTAAAGCGATTCGTGATCCGAAGAATGATGCGCAATTGGATGCTGCGATTAAAGCGGTTCAGAAGGAAATTCGTTAGTCGTTGTCGAATATAGAGAAGGTTGCAGGCTTCGGCTTGTACCTTCTCTTTTTGCTTTTGTTATTAGCGACTCATTTATTTTATATGGTAAGGTGTTATATAAGAAGGGGGCGAAAGATGTGGACCTCATCGTTGCATTCGGTACTCGAATCGCTCAAGCAATATTGGTAGGGCTGTTGAATCCATTTTATTGGTTAGCAGTTGTGTTTATAGCGATACAATATCGTCGTCAAATGCTTCTGGAACGACGGTTATATGCGGTTAAGATGCGGAGTTGGCTTGAGCAGACGTGGAGAGCTTTGCTGGGAGGGTTAGCTGCTGGAGTTATAGTCAGCTTTGCCGCTGTAGGGCTTGGTGCGCTAATTCCTAGTTCAGTAATGATATTGCTTTGGATTATAACTTTTGTACTCGTACTATTTCGTGTTCGTTGGATCTGTCTCGCTTATGCTGGTGGAGTACTTGTACTGCTGCAGCTTATATTGCGACTTATGCCCGATTGGCAGCCTTCAGGATGGATGGCGGCATGGGTAACAGATCTCAGAGATATGAACGCGGCAGGCTTGCTCGTCATTATCGCGCTCGTTCATGCGGCGGAGGCTTGGCTTGTACGTAAGCAAGCAGCACGCTTTGCGAGTCCTTTCTATATGGACAGCAAGCGGGGACGCATCGTAGGTGGTTATCAGATGAACATGTTCTGGCCGATGCCGTTGTTGCTGCTCGTACCTGCTGCTGATGGATTGGTACTGCCTTGGATGCCTTTGTTTGCGGAGGGAATAGGGACTTCGGGATGGGCATTCACTGCTTTGCCGATTGTCATTGGTTTTAGTGATATGACCTATACGTATTTGCCGCAGGATAAGGCTAAAGTTACGGCGTCGAGACTGTATATGTATGCCGCAGCGCTACTGGCGGTGGCATTGCTAGCTCATTGGTGGTATCCATTAGCTCCGATTGGAGCGTTAGTGGCTATTGCGATGCATGAATGGCTTGTTTATCAAAGTCGCAGCGAGGAGTCAGGGCGAAGCTCGATGTATACGCATGATAAGCGAGGCTTACTTATCCAAGCAGTTTTGCCTGGAAGCCCGGCAGAAGAGTTGAAGCTTCAGCCAGGAGAAATTATTTCGAAAGTAAATGGAATCCCTGTTCGAACTAAAGAAGGATTGCATCAGGCTTTACGCGCAAATGCGGCCTTTTGCAAGCTTGAAGTGTTAAATAGCAATGGGGATGTGAAGTTTGTGCAGCGTGCTATGTATGCTGACGAGCATCATCAATTAGGTGTATTATTAGCTCCAGATGACAAAGTATCTTATGTTGCTGCAATGAAGCCGTTATCTGTGAGGCAATTGTTCTTGTCTCCGTGGAGAAAATCTAACAAAAGGCTTGAGCAAGCTTCAGAAGAACAAACTCTTTCTTAACGATGTGAATAGTATAAGTTGTGCTCTGACTCCAACTTGGATTCAGGGCATTTTTTGTGGATAATAAAGTGCTTACATTGAATATTCCACAATAGTTATTCCATGTTTGTGTATAAGTAGGTGGATAATGTGCATAACAAAAAAGTATATGTGAATAAGTCGTATGAAAATGTGGATAGATTGTGCGTAAAACGTAAATGGAAGAAAAAAACACCTAGGGTTATCCCCCGGTGCTGTGTTGGTTATAGCATTATGAAGTTGGGCGCATGACGCCGCGCAAAATAATAATTTCTACACGACGATTTTTTTGGCGGCCTTCTACCGTGTCATTAGTAGCGACCGGTCGTGTATCACCGTAACCTGCAATTTGAAATTGTTCTGTCTTTAGTTTGTGCTCGGATATGAAGAAGCGAAGCACAGACAATGCACGTTCAGCTGATAGCTCCCAGTTGTCTTTGTAGCGGCTGCCAGACGCAAACGGAAGATTGTCTGTATGGCCTTCAATGCTAATCATAGAATCAAGTTGACTGAACAGAGAAGCGAGCTTTGTTAGCGTTGGCTCGGCTTGAGCAGTCAATTCAGATTGCCCGAGACTGAATAGGAGTCGGTCACTTAGGCGAATCTCGATTCCTTTAGGTACATCGCTGACACTGATGGAGTTTTGTAGATCATTTTCATCGATATATTGCTGGATCTTTTTCATCGTGTCTTGAAGCTTCTGCTCCTGCTTACGGAAAGCCAAGTCTTGTTGCGTAATTTGACCAATCATAACGCCTTGATTCGATGGCGGCTGTTTGCCGTCACGGTTGTCCGTGTTGTAATCGCCAGAGCCCCCATCTACCTTCGTTTCTAATCCGCCTGTCTCTCCCGGTTTCGTATGAGCACCTTCTAAAATACCGCTGCCTTCAGGCAGAGCACCATTGCCTCCACTATTGTTGAATGTGGATTGAAGAGTTGAAGATAAGGATTCATATTTAGTTAAATCGACCTGACTCATCGCGTACATAACGACGAAAAAAATCATGAGAAGCGTAATCAGGTCGGCATAGGTGATAAGCCATCTTTCTTGATTTTCGGCTGCGGGAGCTTGTCCGCGCCTTCTACTTCTGCGTCTCAACCTTCATCCCTCGATTCATTTCTGGCATTCGAGCTAACGGTTGATGAGAAGTTTCAGTCAGCATAAAGGAACTTAGCTTTTTGCGGATGATTTGTGGGTTTTCACCTGCTTGAATAGAGAGAATGCCGTATTGAATCATCTCCATTTCTCGAATGACTTGACTGCTGCGCACTTTAATCTTGGTGCATACCGGCAAATAGATGACATTGGCAGTTGCTACGCCGTACAAAGTTGCTATAAAGGCAACTGCAATCGAAGGCCCTAGGTTGGCAGGATCATTCAAGCTGCCAAGTACATGAATAAGACCCATGACTGTACCGATAATCCCCATGGTTGGAGCGTATCCGCCTGCAGCTTCGAATATTTTGGCATAACCTTCATGCTTCTGTTCGACAGCGTCGATATCTAGGTCGGTCAGTTCTTTCACCGTTTCCGCTTCAGTGCCGTCAACGACAAGTAGCAGACCATCTTTCAGGAAGGGATTGTTATGTTTATGTGCTTCATCCTCCAGAACGAGAACACCTTCACGGCGAGCTTGAGTAGCCATTGCGACAATATCATCTATGAGTTGGGGCATCTCGGACTTTGGCTGTGTAAACGCCATTCTCAATGCATCAGGTATTGTGCGCAAACGATTGGCTGGGAAGCTGACAACGACTGCGGCAATCGTACCGCCAAATACGATGATAGCTGCAGTGCTTTCCCACAGCCCGCTCAAATGACCGCCTTCCATAATAAATCCGCCGATGAGTGCGATAAGCCCAGCGGCAATTCCGACAATCGTCGTTTTGTCCATAAATAGTATCCTCCCAAATGAAGTTCCCATTTGCATCCAAACAGTTGTAGGAGTATAATTAAAGGGAACAAACATTCTTATTTTACCTTGAATTAAGTTATGATGGATTGATAATAAATCCGTTCATTTCATATATAGCTATTTAGCATTGATATTTGCTGTTGTGATAGGGCTATACTGTTTCATATATCGGGTGTTCGGAAGCGAAACTTTAGCATAATGACGGTGGTTGAGGGAAATGAATCTCAAGACCTAGAAGCAAGGTTTTATTAGATTAGGATCGAGAATGAAGGGTGCGGTGATAAGCGAGTATGGAACATATTCAGATGAGTTCGAAGTCGTTTGAGTTAGTATCAGATTTTAGTCCCCAAGGAGACCAGCCACAGGCGATTAAAGAACTGCTAAAGGGGGTCAATGAGGGGAAGCGATACCAAACGCTGCTCGGTGCAACGGGTACGGGTAAGACATACACGATTGCCCATACGATTGCCCAGCTCAATCGGCCTACACTTGTCATCGCACATAATAAGACATTGGCTGCTCAGCTATGCAGTGAGTTCAAAGAATTTTTCCCTAATAATGCAGTGGAATACTTCGTCAGTTATTATGATTACTTCCAGCCCGAAGCTTACATTCCGTCCTCGGATACGTATATTGAGAAAGATTCAAGTATTAATGAAGAGATCGATAAACTACGTCACTCTGCGACGTCATCTTTATTTGAGCGACGGGATGTTATCATCGTAGCGAGTGTATCGTGTATTTATGGTTTAGGTTCACCGATTGAATACGGAAATTTGGTATTTTCTATACGTACGGGCATGGAAAGGTCACGCAATGAAATATTGTCCAAGTTGGTGGACATTCAATATCAGCGCAATGACTTGAATTTTGTGCGTGGAACATTCCGTGTACGGGGCGATGTAATCGAGATTTTCCCAGCATCCAAGGGAGAGCAGGCTGTTCGTGTAGAGTTGTTTGGCGATGAGATTGAGCGCATTACGGAAATTGATGTGCTTACGGGTGAGATTATTGGCGAACGTGATCATGTGGCGATATTCCCAGCATCTCACTTCGTTACAGCTTCGGAAACGATGAAGGTGGCGCTCGTTAATATCGAGCGTGAATTGGAAGAGCGCCTGCAAGTGCTGCGCAGCGAAAATAAACTGCTGGAAGCTCAGCGTCTTGAACAGCGTACGCGCTATGATATTGAGATGATGCAGGAGATGGGCTTCTGTTCTGGTATTGAGAACTACTCGGGTCCGCTTACGTTCCGTGAGCCTGGTGCGACACCATACACCTTGTTGGATTACTTCCCTGATGACTTTGTTGTTGTTGTCGATGAGTCACATGTAACGCTTCCGCAAATTCGAGGCATGTATAATGGTGACCGAGCAAGGAAGACAGTGTTGGTGGAACATGGTTTCCGTTTGCCGTCCGCATTGGACAATCGACCACTCCGATTCGAGGAGTTTGAGAGCAAAGTAAGCCAAGCTTTGTTTATCTCGGCAACGCCAGGACCATTTGAGTTAGAGCATACACCAGAGATGGTACAGCAAATCATTCGTCCAACGGGATTGCTTGATCCTGTTATCGAGGTTCGTCCTACGAAGGGACAAATCGATGATCTTATTGGAGAAATAAGAACGCGCATTGATAAGGATGAGCGTGTGCTCGTCACAACGTTGACGAAGAAGATGTCAGAGGACTTGACGGACTATTTGAAAGAGATAGGGATCAAGGTTAAATATTTACACTCTGATATTAAGACGTTAGAGCGGATGATGATATTGCGTGATCTACGTCTAGGTGTTGTTGATGTATTAATCGGCATTAACTTGTTGCGAGAAGGATTGGACTTACCAGAGGTATCCCTGGTAGCCATTCTCGATGCGGACAAGGAAGGATTCCTGCGTGCGGAACGATCACTTATTCAGACAATTGGGCGTGCAGCGCGTAATGCGGATGGATTCGTTATCATGTATGGTGATAAGATTACGGATTCAATGGATAAGGCGCTCAAAGAAACGGCACGCCGTCGTACGATCCAAATCGCATATAATGAGAAGCACGGCATTACGCCGCAAACGATCCGCAAGAAAGTACGGGATGTTATTGAAGCAACGAAAGCTGCTGAGTCGAAGGAAGAGTACACAACTAACAAACCTCTTGAGAAGATGTCGAAGAAGGATCGTCATGCTGTCATTGAGCGCTTAGAGCAGGATATGAAAGAAGCGGCGAAAAACTTGCAGTTTGAGCGTGCTGCGGAACTGCGCGATGCATTGTTGGAGCTGCGTGCAATGGATTGAGGAGTAGAACGAATATTTCGTTCTATTGATATAGAAGCTTGAAATTGTGGTTCGCGTGAACCTAGAGCGGAGGGTGTAAGTTGGCTAGTGAGAATATCGTCATTAAAGGGGCAAGAGCCCACAACTTAAAAAATATTGATGTCACGATCCCTCGTGATAAATTCGTCGTGTTGACGGGTTTGAGCGGATCTGGCAAGTCATCTTTGGCATTCGATACGATTTATGCGGAAGGACAGCGTCGTTATGTAGAATCGTTATCTGCCTATGCGCGTCAATTTCTCGGTCAAATGGAGAAGCCAGATGTAGATTCGATTGATGGGCTTTCGCCTGCTATTTCTATCGATCAGAAGACAACTAGCCGTAATCCTCGTTCTACAGTAGGAACGGTAACGGAGATTTATGACTATCTTCGTCTATTGTTTGCACGTATTGGTCGCCCACATTGTCCAGACCACGGTCTTGAGATTACATCTCAGACGGTAGAGCAGATGGTTGATCGAATTATGACCTATCCGGAACGGACCAAGCTGCAATTGCTAGCTCCCATCGTATCGGGACGCAAAGGCGAGCATAAATCTGTGTTTGCTGATATTCAAAAACAAGGTTTCGTTCGTGTACGTGTTGACGGAGAAATACGCGATGTGTCTGATGCGATTGAGTTAGAAAAGAACAAGAAGCATAATATCGAAGTGGTTGTTGACCGTATCGTTGTTAAGGATGATATTGAAGCAAGACTTGCAGATTCGATCGAGACTGCGTTGAACTTGTCCGGTGGCAAGCTTATCGTTGATATTATTGATCAGGAAGAGCTTGTGTTCAGTTCCAAATTAGCTTGTCCAGAGTGTGGATTCAGCATCGATGAGTTGGCACCGCGCATGTTCTCATTTAACAGTCCCTTTGGTGCTTGCTCTGAATGTGATGGGCTTGGACAGAAAATGATTGTCGATGCTGAGCTGCTTGTGCCAGACCGAGATAAATCAATCGATGATGGAGCATTCGAGGCATGGGCCGGAAGTACGTCGAACTACTATCCACAGTTCCTTCGTGCTGTCTGCGAGCATTATTCTATTCCGACTGACATTCCGGTTTCACAATTGGAACCTGAGCATATGACGAAGATTCTTCATGGCACAGGATCTGAGAAGATTCGATTTGTTTATGAAAATGACTTTGGACACCGCAAGGAAGCACAAGTTACCTTTGAAGGCGTTATTCATAATCTAGAGCGCCGCTATCGCGAGACAGCTTCCGAAGGCATCCGTGAATTTATCGAAGGATTTATGAGTGCGAAGCCATGCGGTGGCTGTAAAGGGCATCGTCTTCGCAAAGAAAGTATAGCTGTGACGATTAATGATCAGAACATCGCGTTCGTTACGGCATTGTCGATTGGTGAGGCGCAGCAATGGTTTGAGTCGTTGACACTTACAGATAAAGAATTGCTGATTGCAAGCCTTATTTTGAAGGAAATTAATGCTCGATTGGGCTTCTTAGTCAATGTCGGGCTTCAATATTTGACGTTGAATCGAGCTGCTGGTACATTGTCCGGCGGTGAGGCACAGCGTATTCGTCTAGCAACACAAATAGGTTCCAGCCTGATGGGCGTATTGTACATTCTAGACGAGCCGAGCATTGGACTTCATCAACGTGATAACGACCGTTTGATTCGCACGTTGGAGCATATGCGCAATTTGGGCAACACGCTCATTGTTGTTGAACATGATGAAGATACGATGCTGGCTGCTGATTATATTATTGATATCGGGCCAGGAGCGGGTATTCATGGTGGTAAGGTTGTATCACAAGGTACACCGCAGGAAGTTATGCAGGATGAGCAATCCTTGACGGGTGCATATTTGAGTGGACGTAAATTCATTCCAGTACCGCTGCAGCGTCGTAAGACAGATGATCGTTGGTTGGAAATTCGCGGTGCAAAGGAAAATAACTTGCGCAACGTCAATGTAAAGATTCCGTTAGGTGTCTTTACGGCTGTAACGGGAGTTTCGGGATCAGGCAAGTCTACGCTTATTAATGAAATTCTTTATAAGACGTTAGCGCGTGATCTGCATAAGGCAAAAGTTCGTCCTGGTGCACATCGTGAAATTCGAGGCCTTGAGCATATTGAGAAGGTTATCGATATTGACCAGTCGCCAATCGGCCGTACGCCACGCTCCAATCCAGCAACGTATACGGGCGTCTTTGACGATATTCGTGATTTGTTCGCGACAACGAATGAAGCGAAGATTCGTGGCTATAAAAAGGGCCGTTTCAGTTTTAATGTGAAGGGCGGACGTTGTGAGGCATGCCGCGGGGACGGAATTATTAAGATTGAGATGCACTTCCTGCCGGATGTGTATGTGCCTTGTGAAATATGTAAGGGCAAACGCTATAATCGTGAAACCTTGGACGTTAAGTACAAAGGCAAAAATATCGCAGATATTTTGGGTATGACGATTGAGGATTCGGTAGCATTCTTCCAGAACGTGCCGCGTATTCATCGTAAGCTGCAAACGCTGCTGGATGTTGGACTTGGCTATATGACATTGGGACAGCCGGCAACGACATTGTCTGGCGGTGAGGCACAGCGTGTGAAGCTTGCTTCTGAGCTGTATCGCCGCAGTACGGGCAAGACGTTGTATATTTTGGACGAGCCGACTACAGGTTTGCATGTAGCGGATATCGATCGACTGTTAGAAGTACTGCATCGTCTTGTTGAATCAGGTGAAAGTGTGCTCGTTATTGAGCACAACTTGGATGTTATCAAGACAGCCGATTATATGATCGACCTTGGTCCAGAGGGGGGCAGTGGCGGTGGTATGATTGTTGCTCAAGGTACACCGGAACAAGTCGTTCAAGTGAAAGAGTCATATACTGGACAGTATTTGCTACCAATTATGGAACGAGATCGTGTACGCACAGTCGAGTTGCAAGGACAGCAGATAGACGAAGGTAATGAAGTAGGCAGTTCAACGTAAAGTATAATTATAAGCAGTTACACCGCAAGTTAAGTGGTAAGTGATAGTCTGAATCTCATTTATCTTGCAGTTGTTAATCGTTATCTGATCTGGAACATAAATGCGATGTAGTAGGGGAAGCAGTGTTATTGCAGTCTTCCCTAATTACATCGCATTTTTTATATGGACAGATGTGGGCATGTGGGCCAAGTTTGAACGATTTGACTTGCTACTTGCATATTGGCTGGCGGATGTATCAGTTCTTACGTACATAAGCCTACTCAATTGTTGTCTAAGGAAGGAGATTGTTGGAAGGAGATGGGCTTCCTTTGTCGAAAACGTTGTACAGACGATGTACTCGTGAATGGACTACAGGGCAAAGGGTGAGAGAAATGGTAGAACTAAGTGTAGGCGGCAATCATGTGCAAGTAAAAGGTGTGTTGTTAGATAAAGACGGTACTTTATTGCAGTTTATTAGTTTATGGGGGCGCTGGGCAGAAACCGTACTAGAAGGTTTGGAGCGGGAACTGCGCCTTGAAGGGACAGAATTACCTGAAGGGCCAGGTTTTTTGCTAGGCGTTAATCTTGATGAAAATCGTCATGTGCTCTCTCATGATCGGTTCGGTCCATTGGCGATGGGTTCTCCTTCACAGATGATAGGAATCGCTGCTTATTACTTATATCGGGCTGGTGTCCCTTGGAATGATGCGGTGCGTCGCGCTACGGATGTATTTGAGCACGCAAATGCAGGTAATGTATTGAACGCTCAAATTGAACCTGTACGTGGTGTTGTAGCGTTTTTGGAGCGCTGCAAAGAACTTGGCTTGAAGCTAGGCGTTGTTACAGCAGATGATAAAGAACCTTCCCAGGATCACTTGACGAAAATGGGGATTCGCCAGCATTTTGATAGTGTTGTTGGGGATGATTGCGTGTCCCATGGCAAGCCATATCCGGATATGGTGTATTTGGCTTGTGAGGAGCTTGGATTGGAGCCGAAGGACGTTGTTGTCATTGGAGACTCTACGGGCGATATGGAGATGAGTGCTAGCGCAGGCTGTGCGATGCATATTTTCATTGATGAGGATGGACACTTTCAACAAAAGCCGGCATCAGCAGATGTCATGATCCGCTCTTATGATGAGATAAAACTACTGCCATAGAATAAGCGGATTATTTTCGGAATTGTGAATAAATCGTGACAATATAGTTTGATTTCCAACATTTATGTTGCAAGATAGAATGGATAAATATAACATGGGATAAGATAGGTAAACTCTTTGCATAAAGGGAGGTCCACCATGTTAATAGCTGCAGGTGAGGCAGGCAAAGTCGCCTTTGATTGGTTCGATGTATTTATGGTCGCATTTACTTTAATTTTGCTCTGGGCATTGATTAGACAAGTGAAGCAGCGTCCGCGCAACTTATTCGCACTAGGGTTTGCTGCAGTAAGCTTGCTTACATTTGTTCTTGCAGATGTCGTTATGGTATGCGGATATCTTGGAATTACTCCTCCAGATTACTTCTTCTTTTTGAGGTAGTGCAGCTAGCTTCTACTAGTTTGAAACGTAGGTTGTTACTTATTTGACTCTTGCTCCATCTATATGTAATGGGTATTCGTACATAAGAGAGTGATAAGGAACATGGCTGCCAGCTGAGCTGGAAGCTGGGAAGTAGTCTAACCGTTATTTATAGAAAAGATCAGTCAAGTGGGGACTGATTTATAGACGTCGGATTGTGTTGAACTCTTTGATGATTATCGTCAAAGAGTTTTTTTATTCCCTAACTAGGGAGAAAGACTATAATAGATATGAGAATATGATTATATGTATGGCGGGAGTGTTGAGTTTTGAAACGATTAAGAAGTTGGTCTTTATTTACGATGATAATAGCGTTAGTAATAGCAGTAACCGTAACCGCAATTCCTCAGCAAGTAGGAGCTGTAAAATCTTCTTCTGCTTTAGCTAACGTGTCATCAAATATTATTCCGAATCTAGTAAAACAGGTGAATCCTGCGGTCGTAACGATTATTGGGCAAGATCCATTGCTGTTAGAAGAAGTGGAGGATCCGCGGGATGCATTAGGATTCGGATCTGGCTTTGCCATTCGCAGTGATGGTTGGATCGTTACAAATGCACATGTTGTGAATGGACTTAAAGCGGTCAAAGTCATTTTTCAAGATGGGAAGAAGTACGATGTAGTTAAGTCTCTTGTTGATGAAGAGACTGATATTGCTTTAATTAAAATAAATGCGAAGAACTTGAAGACGTTGAAATTGGCTTCCAATAACACAAAAGTGGAACTTGGTGAAACGGTCATTGCCTTCGGAGTGCCTTTACAAGTGAAGCTGAGAAATAGCGTCAGTGCAGGGATTGTGAGTGGATTGGACCGTAATATTGATGAGCCCTATCGATATTTGCAAACCGATGCAGCGATCAATCCAGGTAATAGTGGTGGACCGCTTGTTAATTTACGTGGTGAAGTAATTGGAGTAAATACGCTGAAGGCGTTCGGCGAGGATGTGGATACACTAGGATTTGCTGTACCTGTAGATACGGTGAGATGGGTAACATCAGAGTTGCTTCAATACAGCAAGGTGAGGCGATCATCGATTGGTATTATGTTGGAAGAGAGCTGGGCTGCCTCTTATGGGTTGCCGGCGAAAGAAGGTTTAACGATTACAGAGGTGAAATCGGCAAATGCCAAAAAAGCGGGCTTGAGCAAAGGAGACAAGCTGCTTACCGTGAATGGTCATGCTGTTCAAACGATTGTTGATGTAAATGAAGCACTTAAAGGTGTATTACCGGGTAAAACGATTAAGATGAAGGTAAAGCAGCGATCCAATGGTAAAGTAGTTGAACGAAAAGTAACGTTAGGGAAAAAATAAGAAGATGGTAGGCCTGCTTCTTCACGGAGCAGGTTTTTTGTTTTTATATTTTTACATTCTCATATTCTCATCAATTTCTCATTTTGTTATTGTTTTCTTCTCATTTTCGACATCTATGATAAGGATGTAAGCAAGAACAGAAGAATCGTACAGCAGGAAGCATACCGACAATTCAACTTTCAAGGAGGAAATGTAAGATGAAAAAATGGATTGCGACTTCAGTGGCAGGTGCGTTAGTGGTAAGTGGGCTTGGATTTGGCAGTGTGGTAAATGCAGATCATAATAATAAGCAAGCAAAGGTCGTACAAACTTCGAAAAAAAATGAAGTTCGAATTTCATTAGCGTTGGCAAATCAAATTGCTAAGCAAGTGTATAACGGCGGTAAGATTGAGGAGATCGAACTCGAAAGGAAGAATGGTCGTCTTGTTTACCATGTAGAGTTTGAGAACCGCAAAGATAAAGAAGATGAGATTTATATTGATGCAGATACGGGAAGCGTAACTTTCGAAAAAGATTTCAAATTGAATGATGACGATGACAACGATGATGACAAAGACGATGACAAAGACGATGATCGCGATGACAACGATGATGATAACGACGATCAAGATGACGACAACGATGATAATGATGATGACGAAGACGATAATGACGACAGCGATGACGATCAAGATGATGATAGCGACGATGATGGTGATGAAGATTAAGATGGTTAGTGTGAAGTAAGTAAGCAGATGTAATAACAATAGGAGCAGAACCATTCATAACCTATAAATCAGATTGTTTTCATATAAATAGTGTGGTTGACGAGAGACACCTTTCCCCAGAAGGTGTCTTTCTGCATGTTGTGACGTATAGATGCTCAGGGGAACAAATTGTAGAAAATGTGCAGTGGGTATGTACAATTTAATCTTTAGTTAGTAATTTCTCATCAATTTCTCATCTTTCTATTCATTTGTTCTCATTTAGCAGGGTTAATATAAGGTCATAGGAAAGAACAACAAGAACAAACGGCAGCACAGATAAGTGAGAACGAATAAGAACGAAGATGATTATGAAGTACAAATGAACTTAAAATTTAACAATACATTACTAGGAGGAAAACAAAATGAAAAATTGGGTAGTAGCAACAGTTGCAGGAGCAGTATTAGTGGGTGGCGTAGGATTTGGTTCTGTAGTAATGGCGGATAACAATGACCAATCTAAGGCAAGAGCGGTGCAAGCAGCTAATCAAAATGAAGTGAAACTATCTTTCGCACAAGCGAAGACGATCGCTAAAGGTTTGTTCAAGGATGCTAAAATTGATGAAATCGAATTGGAGAAAGTCAACGGCCGTCTCGTTTATCATGTTGAGTTCGAGAACCGCAAAGATAAAGAAGATGAAGTAATCATCGATGCAACGACAGCTCATGTGACTTGGGAAAAAGATTTCAAGAAGAACGGCAAGCATGACGATGACTATAACGATCGTGACGACCATGATGATAACGACGATGACAATGACGACCGCGATGATCGTGATGACAAGCAAGTACCGACTAGCAAAGTAAACATTAGCAAGGAACAAGCTAAAAAAATAGCATTAACTCAAGTATCTGGTAAAGTTGATGATATTGAGCTTGAGAAAAAGTTCCGCAATCACGTATATGAATATGTATATGAAGTAGAAGTTGATGTGAAAAAGGGCGACGATGCTACGGTATACGTAAGCGCTGAGACAGGCAAAGTCCTCAAAGTAGAGTTGGAAGACTAATTAGGTAGTGAAAAACTTAATTTATAAAAAGACAAAAGGGCATCCCTAGGGGTGCCCTTTTGTGTATAGTTTGGATATAATTGGGGAGGAAGCATTGTTTGATAGACTAGGCAGAGTTATTTTATTTATTTGTTCAATAACACAACTTGGGGAGAACAAAAAGATGCTAATGAGCAGAAATGTGAATGTGCAACGCAGTAAGGCTAGTACCTTAAAAATAATATCGTTATTTGTAGGTATTTTATGTTGGGTGGTCATCTTAAGTACTGATCAGGTTGTAGCGAGGATTGCTTCACAGACAAATGAAAAGCTATTTGATTCTTATAAAGATATTCATTTTTTGCATGTAAGTCCAGGACATAATGAAGCTTCCTATAACGGCATGATAATAAAAACGAAGAATAAGCCCTATATTGATAATGAGCATTTTATGCTTCCGGCTCATTGGATTTCGAAGTTTATTGGCCTAGAGATGAGTGTAGATGGAAATCGAATTTTACTTGCAGACGACAATCAGACATGGGAGTTTTATAGCGACTCAAATCGCGCCATTTTAAATGGAAAAGAATTAAATTTGCCAATCGCTACAAAGGGAAGCGGGGAGCAAATGGTCGTACCTATCCGAGTATTTAAAGATATTTATAAGATGGAGTATTTTATCCACTTTTATAGTGACATTCCGGTATATGCTTTAGTTCGATATTCTGATGTGTCTTCGTACGAAAAGGAGATTCTTCATGAAGCCCATAACGTACGACGTATCGGTCATCCAGACTTCCAATGGTCGATTGCTTATCCAATGGATTGGAAAAAACCATTTGAGTTTATGAATAGTGATCGAACACATTTTTTTGACCATCGCGATGATGATCTAACCTTGTACATAAAGATAGGGAAAGGCGTACCAGCGCACAAGCCTTACTATAACGAGAATAGAATAACTAAAATTTTCGAGAACCTCGACTCGATTGATGGATATAGTTCAAAGAAGGGAAAAGGATTAGAAAAGCCTCGAATAGGTACTAATGCAGGAAACACCTTTTATGAATTTGGTTACTATGAGGGGGATTACTACTCTTTTTTGAGGACTATATATGCGGGGGATACTACGGTAACAATTATTTTGTATAGTAAAGATAGGCAGAAAGTGAGAGACAACATTCCTCTGATGAATACGTTTACCCTTCAATATAAGCTTGAAGGCGTAGAAACTCTAGATATTAATCATGTAGTTGGTTCTGAAAAATAGCGATTCTTAGTAAACTATACAGCTGCGTTGCTCGATTTTAAAAGGGCAGCGTTTTTTTGTGACCGTTATCATGGCAAATGATCACTTTAGGTAGATCGAAGCAGGGGAATGGGGTAAACTATATAGTTAGTGCTTAACGCAACTTACGGAGGATGAGAATGAGAGCGATTAGACGAGAAGATATAGAGTTGTTGGCGCCGGCTGGAGATTGGGATTGTATGCGAGCTGCCGTTGCAAACGGAGCAGATGCGATATTTTTTGGTGTGGAGAAGTTCAATGCGCGTGCGCGTGCAAATAACTTCCGCATGGATGATCTTCCAGATATCATGGCTTATTTGCATAGTTATGGAGTCAAAGGTTTTTTGACTTTCAATATACTAGTGTTTGAAGACGAATTGAAAGATGCACAGACCCTTATCGATGCTTGTATCGACGCTGGTGTGGATGCGGTTATCGTACAAGATTTAGGTCTTGTGAAAATGATTCGTGAGATGTCGCCAGACTTCCCAATTCACGGTTCCACTCAGATGACGATTACGTCTCCTGAAGCGGTTGAATTCACGAAGCCGTATGATATGGAGCGGGTCGTACTCGGTCGTGAGAATAACTTGAAGCAGATTAAAAAAATCGCAGATTCTGCAAATGTACCACTTGAAGTATTCGTACACGGTGCATTGTGCGTATCCTACTCTGGACAATGTTTGACATCTGAGATGTGGGGCGGTCGTTCTGCGAACCGCGGTGAATGTGCACAAGCATGCCGCTTGCCATATGACATGATGGTAGACGGTGAGCATCAACCGATGGGTGATATCACATACTTGTTGTCACCGAAGGACTTGGCAGCGATTGAGCTTGTGCCTGATCTAATTGAAGCGGGCGTCGTTTCCTTTAAAATCGAAGGCCGTATGAAACAGCCTGAGTATGTGGCAAATGTCGTGAGCAAGTATCGCAAAGCGATTGATGATTACTTTGCGGGCACGTGGACGGGCCCTACGAAGGAAGAAGTACGTGAATTGCAGCAGAGCTTCTCTCGCGGCTTTACGCATGGCTTCTTGAGCGGCACGAACAATAAGCAGCTCGTAGACGGTACGTTCCCGAAGAGCCGTGGTGTCTATGTGGGACGCGTTGAGCAAGTACTGCGCGACGGCGTCGTGTGCAAGATCGAAGCGCCTTTGAAGCGCGGAGACGGTATTGGCTTTGATGCGGGCGACCCGACGAAGAAGGAAGAAGGCGGTCGCATCTACGATCTTCGCCGCAAGGGCGTTAAGCTCGAAGGCGAAGCTGAAGAAGGCTGGGTCGTGGACATTGTACCAGGACGCAGCGACGTGGATCTTCGTCGAGTTAAAGTTGGCGATAAGATTTGGAAGACAGGTGACCAGGCATTAGATAAGCGTATGCGTGCTACGTTTGATACGGAGAAGCCTTACAAAGTATTCCCGATGCATGTGCGCGTAGAAGGCCGTGTAGGTGAACCATTGCGTACGTGGTGGACGGATGTTCAGAAGGGAACAACTGTTGAAGTAGCTTCCGAGATGATGCTGGAAGCTGCGCAGAAGCGCCCGATGGACAAAGCCCTGTTGGAAGAGCAGCTCGGCCGCCTTGGAGGTACTGTGTACCAGTTGGAGCAGATCGACGTAACGTTGGAAGGTGACGTAATCGTACCAATGCGCGAGTTGAATGCGATTCGTCGTCGCGCGGTGGATCATTTAGCAGGCGAGCGACCAAAGCCTCCTATATATGTGAAGCATGAGGTTGATGTAGTGGCAGATGCGGTTGTTGAGCACACGCCTGTCGCTTATGGCGAAGCTCAGCTGACAGCGCTGTGCCGTACTTTGGAGCAGGTACAAATGGCGGTGAAGACCGATGTAGCGATGATTTATGCTGACTTCGAATTTATTAAGCAGTTCCCTGCTGCAATCGAAACATGCCGAGCTGCGGGCAAACCGATTGCACTCGTTACGCCGCGTATCCATATGCCGAACGAGAACGGATACCATCGTAACATTTTGAAGTTAAAGCCAGATGCTGTGTTGGTGCGTAATACAGGAGCATTGTATTTCTATCAGCAAGCGAAGGCTGAATGGGAGAAACAAATTGCTGAAGGAAATGTGCCGGCCGATGTTCAATTGGAGAACGGTACATTCCCGCAAATTATTGGTGACTTCTCCTTGAACGTAGCGAACCATAAAGCGGTTCAGTTATTTATCGAGGAAGGTCTGGATAAGATTACTCCATCATATGACCTAAACATTCAGCAAATGGTCGATATGTTGGGTAAATCTGAAACGTCCAAGCTGGAAATTGTTATTCATCAGCATTTGCCGATGTTCCATACCGAGCATTGTACGTACTGTACGTTCCTGAGCGAAGGTACGGATTATACGAACTGTGGCCGTCCTTGTGAGGAGCACAACATTTCCTTGCGTGACCGTATTGGAATGTCTCATCCTGTTCGTGTTGATGAGGGCTGCCGTAATACGGTGTACAACGCAATCGAGCAATCAGGTGCTGAATACTTGGCAAACTTCATGGAATTGGGTGTGTCCACATACCGAGTAGAGTTCCTAGAAGAGACGCCAGAGCAGGTATCTGAGGTTATTGACCTTTATCAGCAGGCTTTGCTTGGACAGGTTAGCGGTACGCAAGTGTGGCGTAAGCTGAAAGCGACGAATCAATTAGGTGTTACACGTGGTCAGTTAGTGAAATAATGTGTATTCCTTGAGATGCAAACTAGAATGGATATGAATATTGTTTCTAGGAGGCTTTCAATACGAACACTCTGAAATAGCAAATCCCTCTAAACTGGCCTATAAGGATGGCCATGTTTAGAGGGAATTTTTATACATAGGACACTAGTTTTTGTTTTTAAAGTGCTCACTAGAATAGCCTCTAGGATTCGCTTGATGCCATTTCCAAGCCGAGGCAATGATATGTTGGATATTTGTCCATTGCGGTATCCATTTCAAATGCTCTCTAGCTTTAGAGGCGTCTGCTATAAGAATAGCTGGATCTCCTTCGCGTCTAGTTTCCATTTGAGCATGAATGGAGTGTCCGGTTACGACTCGTGCTGCTTCGATAATCTCAAGGACAGAATAACCGTTGCCGTTCCCGAGATTGAATACATCACTAGTTCCTCCAGCTATTAAATGCTGAAGGGCCTTTACATGGGCATCAGCCAGGTCAGATACGTGGATATAGTCACGAATACAGGTGCCGTCTGGTGTATCATAATCATTTCCGAATACAGAGATATGCTTCCTTTGGTTCAAAGCTACTTGCAGCACAAGCGGAATAAGATGCGTTTCTGGCGTGTGATCTTCTCCAATTGCCCCATTCTCGCTAGCTCCAGCAGCATTAAAATATCTAAGTGCTACATAGGTCATGCCGTATGCTTGCTCAAACCATTTCATCATACGTTCCATTGTAAGTTTCGTTTCACCGTATGTGTTTGTTGGCATAGTTGGCTCTGTTTCTTGGATAGGCACTTGTGTCGGATTGCCGTAAGTCGCAGCAGTTGATGAAAAGACGATATGTTTTACTTGCTGTAGTGCCATTGCTTCAAGCAAGCATTGGGTTCCGTACACATTGTTGTCATAATATTTTGCAGGGTCCTTCATGCTTTCTCCTACTAACGAGCTGGCAGCAAAGTGAATGACGGCTTTAACGGAATGTTTTTGTATAATCTGGCTCAATGTTTCTTTATCCCTGATATCGCATGGATAGAATTTAACTTGATCTTGCTTAATAGATTCAATATGACCTGCGGTAAGATTATCGACCACGATAACGTTATGCCCACCATCCAGTAAAGCTTGTACAGTATGAGAACCGATATATCCTGCACCGCCCGTAACAAGAATGCTCATGATTTCCTCCTGTTGATTTTATTAATAGGTATTGGAACTTAAACTGTAGTATAATGTTTTGAATTGGTAAATGGTAGAAAATGATAGTATAATGTCATTTATCTTGATTATAAATCAAAGCTAAGGGGATGACCAAATGAAGATTCGTAAAGCCATCATTCCTGCTGCAGGTTTAGGAACTAGATTCCTGCCTGCCACTAAGGCAATGCCCAAAGAGATGCTTCCTATCGTAGACAAGCCGACCATACAATACATCGTGGAAGAGGCGGTTGCTTCAGGAATTGAAGATATTATTATTGTTACGGGTAAAGGGAAACGAGCAATAGAGGATCATTTTGATAATTACTTTGAGCTTGAACATATGCTGTTGGAAAAAGAAAAATTATCTTTGCTAGAAGAGGTTCGCAAGTCTTCGGATATGGCTAACATTCATTATATTCGCCAGAAAGAACCACGTGGATTAGGGCATGCAATTTGGTGCGCACGTAAGTTTATAGGGAATGAGCCATTCGCTGTACTGTTGGGGGATGACATTGTACAAGCGGAGCAACCATGCCTAAAACAGATGATCGATGTGTATGAGAAATACGAATCTTCTATAGTAGGAGTTCAGCCAGTACCATGGGAAGAGGTTTCAAGGTACGGAGTTGTAGCGGGACGTCAATTGACAGAACGTATTATGGCTACAGAGCGATTAGTTGAGAAGCCAGCTGTTGGTACTGCTCCCTCCAACTGGGCGATTATGGGGCGTTACATACTTACTCCGAGAATTTTTGAGCTTCTGGAAGCGCAAGAGGCTGGTGTAAATGGTGAGATCCAACTGACGGATGCGATTGCTGCTGTCGGAAAAGAAGAGCAAGTGCTGGCGTATCACTTTGAAGGACAGCGTCATGATGTTGGGGAGAAGCAAGGCTTTATCGAGACTACGATTCATTTTGCGTTACAGCGTCCTGAACTTCGGGATGAGCTGTTGAGGTTTATGGAGTTGCAGCTAGAGCAAGCAAACTATAAAACGGCGCGGGAATAATCCCGCGCCGTTTTTTCATTAGTTTAGCTTCATAGTAACTAAATTTTCAATTTCAGCCTTTTCATTCGGATCAATTGCAAGCAAGCTTGCAAGATTCGCTTCATCTGTTAATCCAAGCTTTTGCACGGATGCTAAATACCATCTCATAAGCTCGCGATTAATTTGATCATTAAGATCTGGTTGCAAGTGTGCTTTCATAATATTATGAGCTTCTTGGGTTTGACCAAGCAAGAAGTAAGCTTGTCCCGCATGCAAAGCTACTTTGTTAGTGATATGGAAGTCACGACCTTGTAATTGTCCCTTAGGCAAAGTTTTGAGATGTTCTACACCTTGTTCAATATGCTCAAGAGCTTGCAGTGTAGAACCTAAGTATTTATTTTTCTCTTGTTCGTTTTCAAGTGAAACGTATCCTAGACGAGAGGACACGAGCATGTATTGCTCATACCAGATAATATCCCATGGGTATTTCTCTTTATTTTGATGGAAAATGTCATAAATCTCTTTTTCCATCTCTTTATTGGAATAGACAGATACTAGCTGCATCCATAAGTCCTTGTTTGCTGGTTCATGCTTCAGTGCAGATAACAATAAATCAGTTGCTTCATTGAAGTAAACATCTTCTTGTGTTTGCTTGTGAACTTGCTTCAGCAAGGATGCCTTAAATACCACATAGTCTGGATGAGTGATACGAATGCCTAGTGCTTTATCTAACGGCTCAATAATTTCATTGAAATTATTCGATTCTTTAGACAGCGCTACTGCTTCCGTGTAGCCATTTGTCGCACTAATAAACACACTCGAAGTGATGAGTAATGTAATCGACAACAAGCCGATGATGCTGCTAAATACGACACGAACCTTCTTTGGCTTCCATGCGAATCTTTTTAAAGGTTTGTCCTCTATGGCAGCGGTCATACCACCTAACGAGATGAACACCATTACGCCTATAAACACATAGCTCATGTTAAAGTCCATGAAGCTGTGCACAAGAATAGACGTTGCGATGATAAAGTACAGGAAATAACTTTCACGCTTCTCTTCTGAAGCACGAATATAAGAACGAATGTACTGTGTGAAAATATAAATAAGGATTCCCATGAACAACGCGAACCCTATCAATCCGACTTCTACAGCATACTGCATGAAGTAGCTGTGTGCTTGACGTGATGTATAAGGGTTGTTTTGATATTCTTCATACAAAGCGGCCCATCCACCACCACCAGCACCTAGAAGGGGAGTATCTGCCAATAGTTTCATAGAGTCCTTATAGAAGGTAATACGCTCTAGTACACTGTGTTGTTCAAAATTAATGTTCTCAAATCGAACTTTGATATTGTCGGGAAGAATATTTTTTGCACTTGTCCCAGCAAAAATTGCGACAATAAGCGCTCCGACGATAACTCCACCTACTGGAATGAGCAACGAAGAAGCTTTACGTGCAGTTAGACGACTTAGCTTCTGCTCAAGCCAAGGAGCAACCCATCGTTCTACAACCAACGATAATGCTGCTGAGGCTAAAGAAGCAGCAAATATATATGCCCAGCCTGTTAAAGACTGTCCCGTATTAAAGGTTTTTTGTAATTGTAGCCCGAGTTCTGTAACAGGCTCCAAAATAAGAACAGTTGCCAAACCGCTAATCAAGAGATGTATAATCCACATAATTTGACGATGTGGTTTTAAAAATAGTAATAGCACAATGAATACTACAGGGAGTAATACTAAACCACCGCGTGATAACGTTAAGAAGATAGATAGAATCATCGGTACAAGCATAAAGCTGTGAATGCCTCGGCTCCACCACTTCTTCGCAGTACCAACAAGATACAGAGCTGCGAACAAGAAAGCCATAAGGTAAGCTGCGTATGTATTTGCATACTGGAAGACAGATGTTAAGCGTGCACCGTTGGAATCAGTCATAACCGCATCACGATATACTAGTCCATCCACTGACAAAGGTACTCCAAGCCACTTTACTAGTGATGTAACACCAGGGCCATTTCCTAGCCAGTGAAGTAAGCCAAAGAAGACAATCATATAAGAAACAGTTACTAAAGTTGATGATATTATTCGATTTGCGGTACCATCTTGCGTTATAATAGACGAAGCGACAAAAAACAGTGCGTATATCGTCATTATAAGCAGCATATTGACAGCTAAATAAGTAGAAGCTGCATTAATTAGCGAAACTCCATAGCTAATTGGAAGTAAAAAGATAAGTAGGTTTAGTGTATCACGCTGGCTACTCCACTTGAATTGTTTAGCAAGAGTGGGTATCATTACAAGGCCTAGGATCGACGAAAATAGCACGGCAATATAAATCGGCCCTTCAAAAGCGCCAGACTGTCCGTTAAATAAAGCAGTTCTAAAAGGTGACCAAATCAAAAAAAGTACCATGATTCCAATCATAATCCAAGGGCGCTGAATTGAATCTTTATCGCTCTTGGCAGATGGATTTACATATCCATATGTCGACAAGTTTTACGCTCCTTTACTGTAAATGTATGAGATTTATTTTAGCACAGAAAGATAGATTGTTAAAAACATTGTTTATTGTTGCAATATGTATTTTTAGTTCGACAGTTTACAAAGTAATAAACGAGAGGAAATGTCTTATTTCGTCAAGTTTACCTATAACCTATTTTAGGATGTGGTAATATTACGATTATTTAGAATTTTGAATGATTAAAATGATAAGTTCGAAAGGATGAACGTGTAATTCATGTTATTAAAAAAGCATTCGCATCTAATCAAGCAGCTTACTAAGAGAGAATTACTACAAAGGTACCAAGGTTCATATTTAGGGATGCTATGGTCGTTCGTGACACCTTTATTTATGTTGATGATCTATACTTATTTTTTTGGGTTTGTGTTCAAAACCAAATGGGGAGCCTCAGATTCAAGCAGTAACTTGGAATTTGCTCTTATTTTATTCTGCGGCTTAATCGTGTTTAACTTTTTTAGTGAAGTCGTTACGAAATCGCCTCTACTAATTGTTAACAATACAAACTTAGTTAAAAAAGTGGTATTTCCTTTGCAAGTATTATCTATTGTCCAAACGCAATCAGCTTTAGTTCATGCTCTTATAAGTTTCGTCATTCTATTAATAGGCTTACTTATTATGGGTGTGTTTCATTGGACTATTATTTTTCTTCCGATAGCGTTTTTACCAATAGTACTGGTTTCATTAGGTTTATCATGGATACTTTCAGCTCTAGGTGTGTTTATTCGGGATATTGCTCAATTAGTAGGGATTATTGTTCAGGCGTTAATGTTCCTGAGCCCAATATTTTACCCTATTTCTATTATTCCTGAGAATCTTCATTTTATATATTATTTAAACCCTATAACGTATGTTGTTGAGGATTTGAGGAGAATATTAATTTGGGGTCAGTTACCTGATTGGTCATTTTTATCTTTAGGTATACTTCTTGGACTTGTAACTTTATTGATAGGACATATATGTTTTAAACGAACTAAAGGTGGGTTTGCGGATGTACTCTAGTTACTCTGTTGAAATAAGCAATATAAGTAAATCCTTTACTATGTACGAAAAGCCAATCGATAGGCTTAAACAAATATTTCTTAAAAAAAAGAATTTTTCAAAACAGTTCTGGGCTTTAGAGAATATTTCATTGAACATTGCTAAAGGAACCACTATCGGACTAATTGGGAAAAATGGTTCAGGCAAAAGTACTTTACTTCAGCTGATAGCTGGTACATTGACTCCAACAGGTGGAGAAATCAAAATAGATGGCCGTATAGCAGCTTTGCTTGAACTAGGTAGTGGATTTAATCCTGAATTTACAGGAAGAGAAAATATTTATTTGAACGGTGCGATTATGGGGCTTTCTGATGAAGAAATGAATCAGAGAGTACCAGAAATCGAAAGGTTTGCAGACATCGGCGAATTTATTGATCAGCCTGTTAAATCCTATTCTTCGGGTATGTTTGTAAGACTTGCATTTGCATGTGCTGTTAATGTTGACCCTGATATTTTAATAGTTGATGAAGCACTTGCAGTAGGCGATATGCAGTTTCAATTGAAGTGCATAGAAAAAATGAAGAGCTTTAAAAATGAAGGGAAAACAATAATATTCGTAAGTCACGATACGTATTCAATAAGGAACTTTTGTGACGAAGTTATATGGATAATGGACGGAAGAATCCATATGCGCGGTGAAGTAAATGAAGTTAGTAGATTATATGAAGATTACATGAAAAATATGGTGGATGTACCTGTCGCTGCTACAAATGATGAAGAAGTCAATGTAGAAGTAGATCTCAGTAAACAGACCTTATCTATAAATGAAGTTTCCTTTTATGACAATGGAAATAAAAAAATAAATAGGTTTGAGCTAAAGGACGATATAATTGTTGAGGTCCAGTACACTTTGCATCAAAAAATAGAAAACTTAGTAGGCGGTATTGCTATTTTCGACAGGGAAAATAATTATATCTGTGGGCTAAATACAAAATTAGATCAGTATCAGCTTCCTACTCAACCAGGAGAATACAAAATAAAATTGAAATACAATAATGTTTCATTATTGCCAGGAACGTATTATATTGATGTAGGATTTTTCGAAAGTTCTGGTTTAATACGATTAGATTATAAAGCAAGATATAGTTCTTTCTTGATGAGTTCATCATCATATATTGCTGAAGGCCTTACTTACATCGATCATAGTTGGCATGTAGTAGAGGGGGAGTAACTATGTATCATTATTCCATTGATATGGATACGGATAATTCTCTTTCGCTTATTTTGCGTCAAATAAAACCGAATTCAAAAGTATTTGAATTCGGTCCAGCAGATGGATATATGACCGCATATTTAAAAGATGTATTGAAATGTGAAGTTTTTTGTGTAGAGATTGATGAAAATGCTGCAAAAAAGGCAGAACAGTATGCTGATAAAATGATCGTAGCTGATCTTAATAAGTTTAATTGGCTGGAAGAAGTAGCTGAGCACTTCGGCACTTTCGATTATTTAATTTATGCAGATGTTTTAGAACACTTATATAATCCATCAGCAGTGTTGGAAGCGGCATCTAGTAAACTTTTGAATGAACAAGGATCGGTTATAACTTCAATACCTCATATAGGACATTCTGCTGTTATTATCGAGTTGCTGGAAGGTAATTTTGTTTATAGAAAGAATGGATTGCTTGATAATACGCACCTGAGATTTTTCACAAGAAAATCTGTTGAGAAACTCCATTTAGATTCCGGGCTAGTACCAATAGAGAATCATTCGGTATACATGTTACCTGAGCATACAGAATTGCAAAAAAACTATGGAGAACTACCCTCTAATATCGCTGAGTATATAAAAAATCGCAATGACGCTCATGTATATCAGTTTATTACGACTTCAAAAAAGAATACACAAGTAAATGAGTATTTAGTGGATGAAGTGCAATCAGTTGAATGCTATCGGTTAGCGGAACATGTCCAGTTGTTCTGGGACAATGGCAAAGGATTTTCAGAGCAAGAATCTATACGATTACCCTTAGCGGAGATGGAAATCTATAATAATTATAAATTCGAGTTTAATAGTCAAGAACGATTGAGAACGTTACGTCTAGATGTTACTAATTTTGCATGTTTTGTTGAAGTGCGTTCAATTAAAATATATGGTTTAAATCCAACTGAAGATAAAATGCTGTTGTTAGAGAATTTACTCCCTAATGGAATGGATAAATTATCCGTTATCCATGGTGCTGAGCTTAGTTTTGAAAATAATCATGCACTTATTTTTTCATATAGCGAAGATCCACAGGTAGTTATAGATTTAAGTCATGTAAATTTAGCAGATATTAAACTCTATCGAGTAGAGGTTGAATTGCAGTACAGTAAATCATTAAATATCCATTTGTTGAATCAGTTCTGGAATAAGTTGAATAGATTAGAACTCTTAGATTTCCATAAGCAGAGCTTATCGGTAATTGAAGGGGATATTCGTTCGAAATTGACAGGAGATCTTGAAAAAATTCAAGATATCTTTGTTGATATACAGCAGAGTAATGAGAAAATGCAAGAACTTTATGGAAAAACGAGTACAGAACTACTATTTCTACAAGAAGAGAATGAAAAAGAGAGAGCGAAAGAAAGCGCAAAAGATGAAATTTATTTACAAATATTAAAAGAACATCAGAATGATCAGGCATTGATAAAAGATATGAGAGAAGAAATATCGAAACTAAGATCTTCATTATCTTGGAGAATGACCAAACCTCTAAGAGGGATAGGTTCTTTTTTTAGAAAAAAATGATGTGACCTAAAGGGTGGAATCAAATTGAAAAGTATAGATATAGTCATTGTTTCATATAATTCAGAGAAATGGATTAATCAATGTTTAGAAAGTCTTAAAAATGTAAATTATCCGTTGAAGAATTTGTATATTACTTTTGTTGATAATAGTTCAACTGACGATTCCAAAAAAATTATTGAGAGTTATCCACAAAAAGCGCTTTTTGGAGGATTTAACTATCATTTTAGTAATGAAAATCTTGGCTTTGGAAAAGCCAATAATTTTGCTGTAGAACGAACAGAGCAAGAATTTGTATTCTTCCTCAACGTTGACACTGAATTAGATGAAAACTGTATACAAGAATTAATGAATTCCGTTGAACATAGTGATGAATTTACTGCTCTGTGGGAATGTAGACAATTCCCGTATGAACACCCGAAAATATATCATCCAGTTACTTCTGAAGTATCATGGGCAAGTGCAGCGGCATGTCTAGTGCGTCGTGATTATTTCGTACAAGTTGGAATGTTTGACGAAAATATTTTTATGTATGCAGAAGATGTTGATTTAAGTTGGAGGTTCCGAGCACACGGATATAAATTACGCTACGCACCTAAAAGTATTGTGCACCACTACACGTACATGTCTGCTAACGAAGTTAAGCCTAATCAATTTTATAATAGTACGTACAATAACTTGATGTTAAGATATAAATTTGGTTCATGGAAAGATATATATGCAGGCTACGCTTTGTTTAGTGCGTTGTTTTTTATAAAAGGCCCCTCTCAAAATCATCGGAAAATAATAACGAAAAATGCATTTAAAAGTGTAGTTGACGGTCTTAAGTTCCGTAAATGGAAAAGAGTTAACAAACAAGTTGAATTCTCGCCAGATTTTAAAGTGTGGGATTATGAGATCATTCGTGATGGTGCGTTTTATATAAATGAACTTCCAGAAGAACGGCCACTGGTTTCGGTTTTGATTCGCACATGTGGGCGTCCATCAGTTCTTAGAGAGACATTGGAGAGTGTTCGTAACCAAACATACTCTAATATTCAAGTGGTTATTGTAGAGGATGGTCCGGCAATATCGCAGGCTATGATCGAGGCAGAGTTTTCAGACTTAAATGTTAAGTATCATGCAACAGTGGATAATGTTGGCAGGTGCGAGGTGGCTAACATAGCTCTCGATATTGCTGACGGAGAGTATTGTAATTTCTTGGATGATGACGATGTGTTTTTTGCGGATCACATTGAAGTATTATGTACACAACTGTTAAAGCATCCTCAGAAAAAAGCGGCATATTCTCTTGCATTTGAGACACCTATTTCAGTGATTTCTAAAGAACCATACGTATATAAAGAACTATTTCATAATGTAAATCATAGGCAACCATTCAATAGACTTATACTTTTGCATCACAATTATTTTCCAATTCAGTGTGTTCTCTTTTCCAGATCACTTTATACAGAACTTGGTGGAATGGATAAAGAGCTGGAGGTTCTTGAAGACTGGGATCTATGGTTGAAATATGCGCTTAGATATGATTTCCACTATGTAGAAAAAGTAACCTCTGTTTATAGAGTTCCATCAGAAGTCCAGCAAGTTCATAGTCGCCAACAACTTTTTGATAAGTATTTGCACAAGGTTAGAGAAAAACACGGAAAAGAACAAGTGCAATTATCTTTCCAGGAAATTTTTGTTGACGCTGAAACGATTATGAATCGTCCTCAGACTATTATCTATCACATGAAGAGAATGTCGTTAAAAGCATTCTTGTATAAGAGTAAAAACAAGACCTACGGTTTCATGAGAAAGTTAATAAAAAAATAAGATACCACTTCATGCAAGTATTGGTTTTGCAGAGCAGTTTTTGTGTGGCGAATTGGAAATTACAGATGCTACAACTCATATATTGAAAATGGAGAACTTACTTTTGATCTACTTCAAGGCTGCTGTAGAACACATGCTTCATTTTCGTGTGTTCATGAAATGGTAGAGGGCATTACGTTCGGTGTTGGATTCAGTGTATTAAAGGTGTAATTTCAGGAGGATATTAAAATGAAAGTCATCCCTTTAGCATTAGAAGGCGCATGTATAATTGAACCGGTGGTCCATGGTGATCATCGGGGTTTTTTCATGGAGAGTTACAATGAACAAAGTTTTCATGCAATCGGTATTAAGCACAAATTTGTTCAAGATAATCAATCGTTATCCATTGAGACTGGAGTTATAAGAGGCTTGCATTATCAGTTGAATGATAAAGCTCAAACCAAACTTGTTCGTGTGCTATCAGGTGCAGTATACGATGTAATTGTTGATATTCGTAAAAACTCCTCTACTTTCGGAAAATGGACTGGAGTTATTCTTAGTGAACATAATAAACGTCAATTACTCGTGCCTAAAGGATTCGCTCACGGCTTTTGTACGCTAGTACCTAATACCCAAGTCTTTTATAAGGTAGATGAGTATTACTCTAAAGAGCATGATCGCGGCATTAGTTGGAATGATCCAGCATTGGGTATTGATTGGCCAACATCAAGTCCAGTACTATCTGCCAAAGATGAACAACTACCATTATTGCAAGATGCTGAAATAAACTTTTTGTAGGGGGAACCACAAAGTGAAATTACTAGTTACAGGCGGTGCCGGTTTTATTGGAAGTAATTTTGTTATTTATATGCTTAATAAATATCCAAACTATAAAATTATTAACGTCGACGAATTAACTTATGCTGGGAATCTCGAGAATTTGCAAGCGATTCAAAAGAATCCTAATTACACGTTTGTTAAGGCTGACATTGCTGATGCAACAAAAATGGATGAGATCTTCAAACAAGGAATAGATATTGTCGTGAACTTTGCTGCTGAGTCACATGTCGATCGTTCTATTCTTGATCCAGGTATTTTCGTGAAGACGAATGTACAAGGTACACAAGTGCTGCTTGACGCATCTAAAAAATATAATATAAAGAAATACGTACAGGTTTCGACTGATGAAGTTTACGGTTCATTGGGGGAGACAGGATTATTCACGGAGGAAACCCCGTTAGCTCCTAATAGTCCTTATTCTGCGAGTAAAGCTGGGGGCGATTTGCTTGTTCGTGCATACCATGAGACATTTGGCCTTCCTATTAATATCACACGGTGCTCGAATAACTACGGCCCATATCACTTCCCAGAGAAACTTATTCCGTTAATGATAGCCAATGCTCTAGCGGATAAGGAATTGCCGGTATACGGAGATGGACTTAATATTCGTGATTGGTTGTATGTAGAAGACCACTGTAGTGCAATTGATTTGGTTGTTCATAAAGGTGTTAATGGGGAAATTTATAATGTCGGTGGCAATAATGAACGTACGAATATTCAGATCGTAAAAACTATTTTAGAAGAGCTCGGTAAACCAGAGTCCTTAATTCGTTACGTTGAGGATCGTCTTGGTCACGACCGTCGATATGGAATTGATGCTACGAAGCTTACGACAGAACTGGGTTGGAAGCCGAAGCATAATTTTGAGACAGGAATTAAAGAAACAATTCGTTGGTACTTGGATAATCAAGACTGGTGGAAGCGAATTCTATCGGGCGCGTATCAAGATTACTATAATAAACAGTATGCAGGTCGTCTAGGAGACAACGAATGAAAGTATTAGTAACAGGTGCAGATGGTCAACTTGGTCAAGATGTGGTGCAGTTGTTTCGCAATCATGGACATGAAGTTGTAGCCTGTAATCGCTCCAAGCTAGATATTACAAAGCAGAGTCAGTGTCAGCAAGTGATTCGTGAAGAACATCCTGCCGCGATTATTCATTGTGCAGCTTATACTGCTGTTGATCAGGCCGAAACAGATGTTGATCGGGCATACGAGGTTAATGCAGTAGGGACTCGGAATGTAGCAGTTGCCGCTGAATCGATTGGTGCGAAACTCATTTATATCAGTACGGATTATGTATTTAATGGGCGTGGTAACCAGCCATATAATGAATATGATAATACTGATCCTCAAGGTATATATGGCAAGTCTAAACGAGCGGGAGAAGTATTAATTCAAAGCTTATCTTCACGTTTCTTTATCGTACGTACTTCATGGGTATTTGGAGAGCAGGGTGCTAATTTTGTGAAGACGATGATGAAGCTTGGTGTAGAACGCGACCAATTGAAAGTAGTGCATGATCAGGTAGGTTCTCCGACGTACACTGTAGATTTAGCACAGTTTCTTCTGCAACTGGTGGAGACAGAGCAGTATGGTATATATCATGCATCAAATTCAGGGATTTGTAGCTGGTATGAGTTCGCCGAAGAGATATTTAAACAATGTAGCATATCAGCGGAACTTCTTCCATGTACGACGGAAGAGTTTCCACGTCCTGCCCCTCGACCACAGTACTCTGTGATGGAACCGCTTAGCATTCGTACGAATGGATTTGAGCTGCTTCCGCATTGGAAAGATGCATTAGCACGATATATTGCAGGTTCGACGAATTAGAAAGAGAATTAAATTGTGATTGAATTGTATAAAAGAGAGCCGACAGTAAGGAAGATCAACTAGAGACTGTCGGCTTTGTACTGTTGAATGAAAGAGACAACTAAATTGCGTGGGATTGAGATCTCTATGTGATTAGTCATATAGAATTCACTATAGAACATTTATAAGGGGTAGAACGGAAATTATGAAATGGCATAAGGAAATAGCGCAAATTTTAAGTGAAGAATCGCGTACATTTCTACAATATCTAAAAGCTAATAAATCAATGTGCGGTATCGTTGTGTTCTTCACATGTTTAGCATATTGGTTTCCGTTAACACAATTTACTCTTTCGATAGATGAAGAAAAAAGCTTATTTACAGATTCTATAAATTCTGTGTGGAGTGAGCAGGGACGTTTTGGAATCGCACTTACGAAAATATTGTCTAATACTACGTTGACCAATTCAATAACCAGTACGATTTTAGCTGTAACTGCTCTTAGTTTGAGTAGTATAATATGGGCTTATGCATTTAAAAGAGCAAGTGTAAATAATGATGGAGTTGGTTTCGATGCTCCAGGTCTCATCTTGTCCTTATTGTTTGTTACATTCCCAGCCTTTTCAGAAAACATAGGATTTTCAATGATGAGTTTTGAGCTTGGCGTAGCTTGGATAAGTACGTCGATTGCTACAGTGCTTATTTTCAAATGGGCAGTATTAAAAAGTAACCACTATTATCTATTCCTGGGATTGATATTAACAACATTTGCGACTTCTATATACCAATCGTATTTACCAGTGTTTATATGCGGAATAATGATTTGCTTAATCATATATTTACTATCTCTTCAGAAACAAAATAAAACACTAACAATTAAAGAGTATTTTATTGTACTCATGAAATATATTAGTGTAACTGCAATGAGCCTAGTTCTTTATAAAGTAATTGATAGGATAGTAGGCCTATTCATTCCACAATCAGATTATATTTCGAATTTTATAGCTTGGGGTAATATTGATCCGCGTTTAGTAATTAAATCTTTGGCCGGGAATTTTAAAGCCTTAATTGCGGGGGAATTAATTCACGGAAGCTTCATGATACTTCCAAGTATAATTGTGATTTTATTGGTGTTAATTAACTTTGTTTTTAAGTTTTTTATTAAGAAAACAGACAAAGGAAATGCAATGATTATAGGCATTTCACTAATTGGTTTCATTAGTACACCATTTTTAATGCAGATATTATTGGGTTCACCTATGCCCATTAGATCGAATCTTGTATTGACATTATTCATAGCAGCAGTTTGGTATTTTGTATATGTTATGTTTGATAAAAGAGCAATTCGTAACTTAATTATGATATTTATTTTGATTGTGAGTTTCAATCAATCTCAGTCGTTATCACAGTTGTTCTACAGTGATTATAATAGGTACCAAGAGGATGTGAAGCTAGCACATCAAATTGGCTATAGAATTTTAGAGTTAAATGTAGGAGAAAACCCTTCTCAGCCAGTTATTTTTGTAGGTAGTCGTATACAACAGGAGAGAGAAAATGTAATAAAGCAAGAGGTTCTAGGACACTCCTTTTTTGAATGGGATGGTGGCAACCCAGCTAGAATTAATTTCTTTATGAGATCATTAGGATATGAATATAACGATCCTACAGAAGAACAACGAGAAAAAGGGATAGAAATAGCTAAAGATTTGCCTGTTTGGCCCGATAAAAACTCTATAATTTTGGCTGATGATATTATAGTGGTTAACTTACCGGAAAACTCTAATAAGTATTTGTTGGATATGAAACATGTTGAAAAGGAAGACGTTGGCACTCCCACGTATAGAATAGATATAAAAAATCCCGATATATATTATGATATGAAAATCGATGCGGATAGTAAAGGTATATTAAGTATGAAATCAGGTAGTCTTGATCCTCATATATCCTATATCTTAAATAATAAAGTTAATAATAATATATTTGAATATATAGCAATAGAATTTGAATCAGATACGGAGGGGGAAATGCAAGTATTTTTATCACAAGAAAATGAAAGCTACGGAGAAAAATATAATGGAGTTGTCAAAGTAAAGAAAGGTTATAATAAAGTGTATTCTAAGAAGCAACAATATATGACAAACGTTGCAGGTTTTAGAATTGATCCACCTAATAATTCTTCTATTAAACTAATAGGGGTAACTTTTATAAAGTAATTATGGAGTATGAGGGTCGACATAGCAGTTTATCTAAGCTGCTGTATAGGTGATAATATGAGTTTCTATGATTAATATTATTTTTTGGTACATTTTATTCATTACTTTTGATAGACTACGAAAGGGCAGAATGAAGTGGCTTGATCTTTTGTGAGTATTCAGGAGGGTATAATGGGCAGAATCGCAGGACAAACAAGTAAGTTGTTACATATCAATGTTTTAGGGGATGAAAGAGGAGCGCTGACAGTTCTCGAAGGGAATGCTACTATTCCATTTGATATTAGACGTGTATTTTATATTTACGGAACAGCTCAGGGTGTCAGAAGAGGCTTCCATGCTCACTATAAAACAAGACAAGCCCTAGTTTGTGTGTCTGGGAGTTGTAAAGTGTATTTGAATAATGTAACTAGAACAACAGATGTTTTACTAGACTCCCCTACAAAAGTACTTTTGCTAGAGCCTAATGATTGGCATGAAATGTATGACTTTTCAGAGGATTGTGTTCTACTTGTTCTGGCCTCGCGCTTATACGATGCTGAAGATTATATCAGGGATTATGATAAATTCATTGAGGTGTATGGATGATGACGAAATACTTTACACATTCACATGCTATAGTAGAAACTGAAAATGTCGGAGAAAATACGAGAATATGGGCATTTGCTCATATTCTTCCTAGAGCTGTTGTGGGATCTAATTGTAATATTAATGACCATACATTTATTGAGAACGACGTTATTCTTGGGGACAATGTTACAGTAAAATCAGGAGTTTATATTTGGGATGGAGTTAGGATAAAAGACAATGTTTTTATTGGGCCGAATGTAACATTCACTAATGATTTGAGACCGCGCTCTAAACAATATCCCAGTGCATTTTTGAATACTATACTTGACGAATGGTCTTCAATAGGTGCGAATGCAACTATAATTGCAGGTATTACAATAGGCAAATATGCAATGGTAGGGGCAGGTTCGCTAGTAACTAAAAATATCCCTAATAATACATTATGGTACGGTAACCCAGCAAGATTTAGGGGGTATATTTGTAATTGTGGTGAAAAATTAACCAATGATTTAATATGCCCATCTTGCGAAAGACAGTATTCCTTAGAAGAGGGAGTAATTGTCGAGTAAAATAATCTTTAGAAATAGGTGGGCCTAATATGATTCCTTTTCTCGATTTGAAGAAAATCAATCTTCGTCATGAAGAAGCCATTTTAAATAGTGTACAAAAAGTGCTACATTCTGGATGGTATATTTTAGGTGAAGAGGTTAAGGCTTTCGAAGCTGAATTTGCTGAATATTGCGGTACAAAATATGCTCTGGGAGTAGCTAATGGATTAGATGCTTTAGAACTTATTATTAAAGCATATGGGATTGGACCTGGGGACGAGGTAATTGTACCTTCTAATACTTATATTGCATCCATTTTATCTGTCTCAGCAAATGGGGCAACTCCTGTTCTAGTAGAGCCTAATTTACTGACATATAACATAGATCCAGCTAAAATTGAAGAAAAAATAACGCCTAATACAAAAGCTATCTTGGTTGTACATCTATATGGTCAGGTTTGTAATATGGAGCCTATTAACGAAATAGCTAAGAAATATAACCTAAAGGTTATTGAAGACTGCGCTCAAGCCCATGGAGCTATTTATGCAGAGCGTAAAGTTGGAAATTTAGGTGATGCTGCGGCATTTAGCTTCTATCCAGGTAAAAACCTGGGTGCGTTAGGTGATGCAGGAGCAATTACGACAAATGACGAGATTTTATTCAAGAATCTTCAGGCATTAAGGAACTATGGATCACATAAAAAGTATGAAAATCTTTTTAAGGGAGACAACAGTAGATTAGATGAGCTACAAGCTCCTATTTTAAGTGCAAAATTGAAGTGTCTTGATCAAGATAACGATATGAGAAGAAATATTGCATTGTATTATTTAAATAACATAAATAATGAGCACATTACTTTGCCGTATGTAGAGGAAAATGCTGAATCACATGTATGGCATGTATTTGTAGTTAGAACTTCAAATAGAAGTAATTTTATTGAGTATATGACTCAACAAGGTGTTCAGACTATGATTCACTATCCTATTCCACCTCACAAACAAGAGGCATATAAGGAATGGAACGCTCTATCTTTCCCTATCTCTGAAAAGATTCACTCTGAAATTGTAAGTCTTCCAATAAGCCCTGTAATGGATATGGAGGATGTTGAAAGAGTCGTGGAGGCTGTGAATGAGTACAAACCGTATTAAACTATCTATTGTTGTACCCATTTACTATAATGAGTTAAATATTCCCCATACTATTCCAAGATTACAACGCTTACAGGATATTATGCCTGAATGTGATTTTGAATTTATTTTTGTAGATGATGGTTCGAAAGATAACTCATTTTCCTTGTTGATGGATGCTAAAAAACAAGATTCAAGAATTAAAGTTATTAAATTAAGTCGTAATTTTGGTTCAATGTCTGCGATACAAGCTGGTTTAAAGTTTACTACTGGTGACTGTGTTGGTGTAATAGCTGCTGATTTACAGGATCCGCCTGAAATGTTTAAAGAGATGGTGGAGCATTGGAAAAGCGGAAAAAAAGTTGTGCTTGGAACTAGGGCTGATCGAGAGGAATCTTTCTCTCAGAAGATGTTCTCAAATACCTACTATTATTTGTTAGAGAAGTTTGCTTTAAAGGGTTATCCTAAAGGTGGTTTCGATTTTCTATTAGTCGATAAACAAGTAGTACACGAGGTCTTAGAGATTGAAGAGAAGAATACGAACGTGATGAGTCTTATTTATTGGCTAGGGCATGACCAGGTGCAAATTCCTTATGTAAGGCAGGAGCGGAAGTTAGGTAAATCTAGATGGACACTTTCCAAGAAAATCAAACTTTTTGTAGATTCTTTTGTTAGTTTTTCCTATTCCCCAATTCGTTTTATGTCGTTCATTGGTATTTTTACAGCCCTCATGAGCTTTTGCTATGGAGTTTTTGTTTTAGTAGGTAATGTATTTGGTCTTATAGAGCTTGAGGGATGGACTACAATTATTGCGCTTATAACATTTTTGCTTGGAATCATCATGATCATGTTAGGAATTATCGGTGAATATCTTTGGAGGATATTAGATGAGAGCAGAGAAAGACCGGCTTACGTTGTTGACGAAGTATTTGAATAATGAATTTTTCAAATTCGTCATTAGCGGAGGAGTTAATACAGTAGTTACATATTTAGTATACCTACTGCTTCTCATGTTTTTGAATTATTCTTTTTCGTATACAATTTCATATTTATCTGGAATATTGCTATCTTATTATCTGAATACAATATTTGTTTTTAGTGAAAAAGTTTCTTTTCGGAAATTTTTAAAGTATCCTATTGTTTATCTTGTTCAATATTTAGTTGGTATAATTATGATGTATGTTTTGGTTGAGTACTTAAGTATATCTGTCAAAGTTGTACCTTTGATCGTTATTATTTTAACTTTACCTTTAACATACATATTTTCTAGGTTTATTATTAAAAGTAAATGAATGGAGGAAACAAAATGAAAGGTATTATATTAGCAGGAGGTACAGGTTCACGCCTCTACCCTTTGACAAAAGTAACAAATAAACACTTGCTTCCTGTTGGGAAATATCCAATGATATTTCATGCTGTAAATAAGCTTAAACAAGCGGATATACATGATATTCTTATTGTTACAGGTAAAGAGCATATGGGTGATGTAGTAAATCTTTTGGGAAGCGGCCGGGAAATGGGAGTATGCTTCACTTATAAGGTGCAAGATGAAGCTGGTGGAATTGCTCAAGCGCTAGACTTAGCAGAACAATTTGTTGGTAACGATCAAATGGTAGTAATACTAGGTGACAATGTATTTGAAGATGACATTTCTTCCTATGTGAATAATTTTAGGGCTCAGGAGAAAGGTGCAAAAATTCTTCTTCAAGAAGTTCACGATCCACAAAGATATGGTGTAGCAGAATTAAATGGAGATATTATTGTATCAATCGAAGAAAAACCTCAAACGCCTAAAAGTAACCTCGCAGTTACAGGAATTTACATGTTTGATCATAGCGTATTTGATATTGTGAAGACGCTCAAACCCTCTGGGCGCGGAGAGCTAGAGATCACTGATGTTAATAATGCTTATATTAATCGTAAGGAGCTAACCTATGATGTACTTCAAGGTTGGTGGACAGATGCGGGTACGCATGCGTCATGGGCGAAAGCTAATGAATTGGCTAAAGGCATTACATTCACTGAAGAGTTTGGGAAATTAAAGTTATAGAAGTGTTCATATTTATATGAACATATATATTGAGATATGATTCATATATTATTACGGCAAAAAAGTAGGGTGTTTTCTCATATTAATTCAATAATATAGTAACCTAACCGACAGTTATAAGCTTCTATGCTCACAACTGTCGGTTATTTGATGTTATAATGCTTTTATCATGTTAAGGAGAATGTGGCCATGGACTTATCCGTAGTTATTGTAAATTACAATACAAAGCAATTAACACTCAACTGTTTACAGTCTGTCTATACTTCTGTAACTGATTATACGTATGAGGTCATTTTAGTAGATAATGCTTCAGTGGATGACTCAGTAGCTGCTATACGAGAACAATTTCCACAAGTTATACTTAAAGCGAATGCTGATAATCTTGGCTTTTCTAAAGCAAATAATCAAGCGATAAGAATAGCACAGGGGAGTTACATTTTGCTTCTTAACTCAGACACAATTATTCAGCCTGATACATTGGATATAATGGTCCATTTTATGGGTGAACATCCCGAGGTTGGGGCTTCAGGATGTAAGGTTGTGCTTCCAAATGGACAGTTGGATAAAGCGTGTAGACGTGGATTCCCATCACCGCTTGCTACATTTTACTATGTATCACAACTATCCAAACTATTTTCAAAGAGTCCGCATTTTAATACCTACCATCAAGATTATAAAAGTGAAGATGAAGCATATCCGATTGATTGTCTAGTCGGAGCATTTATGTTGGTACGTAAAGAAACAATCGAACAAGTCGGTTTGTTGGATGAGCGGTTCTTTATGTATTTCGAGGATACAGACTGGTGTTATCGCATCCAACAAGCAGGGTGGATTAATTACTATTATCCCAAAACACAGATTATACATTATAAGCGAGCAAGCAGTCGAAATAAACCTTTTCGTATCACGTATGAATTCCATAGAGCGATGAAGCTTTTTTATGATAAGCATTATATAAAACAGTATCCGTTTTGGGTAACTATGTTCATGTATATGGGAATTGCTGCGAAACTAGGCTTAACACTGACTGTGCATTCGATAATAAAAGGAATTCAGCTGTTTAAGCCACAAAAAAAGACCGCAAGATGATATACATCATCTAATGCGGTCTTTTTAGTAAGCACCTTCTCCACGTATAACAACGGGAATTGTTTTGAATAAAATCTTAAGTTCCATCGAGATGCTCCATTGCTCGATGTAATATAAGTCAAGTTTCATCCATTCATCGAACGTTATATTGCTCCGACCGCTAACTTGCCATAAACCTGTAATACCAGGTCTAATGTCTAATCGTCTCCATTGATAGTCGTTGTATAGCTCAACCTCATTCGGTAATGGAGGACGAGGCCCAATCAAGCTCATCTCGCCTTTCAACACATTAAATAGTTGAGGGAGTTCATCAATCGAAAATTTTCGAATGAAGCGACCTACTTTAGTGATCCTAGGATCATTTTTCATTTTAAAAGCAGGACCATCAGCTTCATTGAATTGTTCTAATTCTGCCTTCATTTGCTCCGCATTAACAACCATAGAGCGGAACTTGTGCATAGCAAAGGGCGCCCCATTTTTACCAATACGTTTTTGATGAATGAAGATAGGTCCTTTGGAATCAATCTTTATGCAAATAGCCACAAAAATCAAGATGGGCGAAATTAAGATAATACCAATAGATGATAATATAATATCTGCAGTACGCTTAAAGAATAAGTTCATTCCTCGCAAAGGTGTTTTTACAAGCTCGATACACGGATAATCAAAGGCATTATCGTAAACAACACTACTTGTTACGAGTTCGAACATTTCAGGTATTATTTTAATTTGAACGTCGTACTTGCGAATCATAGATATGAGTTCATTGATAATGTTCCGTTCCGATGGAATTGTGATATAAATTTCTTGTATTTTGTGTTTTTGAATCCATTTTTCAATCTGGCTTATCTTCCCTAGAACTTCTGTACCTTCTTTGTAATCATCTAGGAATCCGACGAAACGACCACCATTTACTTGACTCGAAACCACTTGGTCACGTAATTGTTCCCCCACTTTACCTGCGCCAATAATGAGTACATTTTTACTGTAGCTCTTAGAACGATGCAGCAGCACTCTTAAAGTTAATCGGAGGAACCGGCATAGAAGGAAAATAGAAACGGTTAGTAAAGCAAGAAGTAAAATGAGAACCCGCGAATAAACAACACTGGTCTTTAAGAAAAAGATTAAACCGATAGCAATAAGAAAAGAAAAAATGGTTGCTTTGACGGCAATAATCGTGTCGTCGATAATTCGAATATCTCGGTTCCATCGATATAAACCTTTTTGATACAGCATTGCCGTATATATCGGGTATATTATACCTAACAATAATATGTACTCAGGGACGATCGGAATTTGTTGCAGGCTATTTAACACATTACTCCATTGAAAAGTTCCGTAATCGGGAATGACTTTATAATAGAAGAGAAGCAAGAAGCCAGCTATATAGAGAGCAAACTCAATCCCTATCATCATAAGATTCAAGGTGGTCTCCATTCTTAGTGCTCTGCGCTTCTGGAGGGCAATGTGTTCCGCTATATGCAAGTGGGTCGTGTGAAGTTTTTTGTTTACTTGCATCTGTAAACTCATATATTTACACTCCTTGACAAAAAGTCCTAACTCTATGACATTATAGCATAGTTTAGTGGTCTGATAGAGTATTAATTATTATAACGAACAAGTATTCTTATTATATGCTCCTCACCTCACATTGACACCCCCTACATACTCACTTAGACTTAATTTTATTGGGTGTAAAGGTAACAAGCATTTCGTATGAAAAGCCCGCTTTGGAAAGCCAGGGCGTACAATAGAGTGGAGGTAACAACGTGACAGCTTCGGAGAGGCAAGTAGCGCAAAGAAGTGTAATAGATGATATTCAGCTCCCAACATGGAGGCATGTGTTCAAGCTAGATCCCGATAAGGAGATTAGCGATGAAGCATTGGATCAAGTGTGCCTGTCAGGAACAGATGCAATCATTGTCGGGGGATCTAGTGGAGTAACCTTTGAAAATACAGTTGATCTCATGGCGCGTATTCGTCGTTATGAGCTTCCGGCAGTTCAAGAAGTATCTGATTTGGATGCAGTCGTGCCGGGGTTTGATGCTTACTTGATTCCGATGGTACTTAATACGACCAATCCAGATTGGTTAGTCGGTCAACATCAGCGAGCGATTGAACAATATGGATATATGATGCCATGGGAGCTTCTTATTCCCGAAGGATATCTAATCCTGAATCCAGATTGTACAGCGGCAAAGGTGAGCGAAGCGAATGCAAACCTTTCGAAGAAAGAAGCTGTCGCATATGCACAAGTGGCGGACAAGCTGATGCAACTGCCACTCGTATATATAGAGTATAGTGGTACATTTGGTGATATGGATACGGTAAAAGCAATTCGCACAGCAATAAGTCAAGCATTCGTCATTTACGGCGGCGGTATTAAGACAGCGGGACAGGCGCGGGAGGCCGCAGAAGCAGCAGATGTAGTTGTTGTAGGCAACATTATCTATGAAGATATGGCAGCGGCATTAGCTACGGTAAATACAGTTAAGGAAATCAACAAAGAGGACAATGTTTAAGATTGTCTTGGTGGATTAACCATTTTCGGAAGCCTTTTCTGCAAATTGCAGCTAAGCTATATATGGTTCAATTTCTTTTATAAGGTACATGAGGACAATAGATTAAACAGGACAATCTATTTATATAGAAAGGAGCAACGGCATTATGTTTGAATTTCTTGAATCATCCGGCAGCAAACGTCCGGAACCTCAATTAAGTGTAGATATTCATGAAGCAGTAAAGAAACTGAATCCTGAGCAGGGGCGTGCAGTTGAAACAACAGAAGGGCCGCTACTTATTATGGCAGGAGCGGGTTCGGGCAAGACTCGCGTATTGACGCATCGTATCGCTTATTTAATTGCAACGCGCAAGGCGGCTCCTTGGAGTATACTGGCGCTTACGTTTACGAATAAGGCAGCACGTGAAATGCAGGAGCGTGTGGCCAAGCTGGTTGGGCCAGAAGGTCATGATATTTGGGTATCGACATTCCACTCGATGTGTGTACGCATTTTACGCAAAGATATTGAGCGGATTGGGTTTACATCCAACTTTACGATTCTTGATTCTTCTGATCAGCTGTCGGTTATCCGTGGCTGTATGAAGGATTTAAATATAGATACGAAACAGTTTGACCCGAAGGCAGTACAAGCCGTTATGAGCTCTGCCAAGAATGAACTTATAGGCCCAAGTAGATTTGAGCAGAAGGCAAGGGATTATTTCGAAGGCATTGTAGCAAAAGTGTATAAGGCTTACCAGAAGCGGCTTAAAGCCAACAATGCGTTAGATTTCGATGATTTGATCATGAAGACAACGGATTTATTCCGTGAAGTCCCAGAAGTGCTGGACTATTATCAGAAGAAGTTCAAATATATTCATGTTGATGAGTATCAAGATACGAACCGTGCCCAGTATATGCTTTGCCGCATGTTAGCGGATCAGCATCAAAATATTTGCGTTGTTGGTGATAGCGATCAGTCCATCTACGGATGGCGCGGTGCAGACATTACGAATATTTTGAACTTTGAAGAGGATTATCCAAGCGCAACAGCGATTCTGTTGGAGCAGAACTACCGTTCCACGGCAAATATCCTTAATGCGGCGAATGAAGTCATTAAGCTAAATACAGGACGCAAGCCGAAGAAGCTGTGGACGGACTCAGGCGAAGGCAACCTGATCAAGATGTACCAGGCAGATACGGAGCATGATGAAGGCTATTTCGTTACGGCGGAAATTAAGAAAAATCAGATGAGTGGGATGTCCTACGACAATCACGCCATATTATATCGGACAAATGCCCAGTCTCGTGTAATCGAGGAAATTCTAATTAAGTCGGATATTCCATATCAAATTGTCGGCGGTATCAAGTTCTATGATCGTAAAGAGATTAAAGACTTGCTCGCTTATTTAAAGCTGGTTTCGAATCCATACAGCGATATTGATTTGGATCGTATCATTAATGTACCGAAACGGGGCATAGGTGCGACAACATTGGCGAAGCTGTCTGAAGCAGCTACGTCACGAGGCACTTCCATGATGCAAGTCATTACAGATATGGACATGTTGGATATTGCACCAAAGACAAAGAACGCGTTACGTGAGTTCCATGCGATGATTGATAGTGTGCATCGTATGTTGGAATATTTGTCTGTTACGGAGCTGACCGAGAAGTTGCTTGAGCTGTCAGAGTACAAACTAGAACTGCAACGTGAAAATACGTTAGAATCTAAGGCTAGACTAGAAAACATTGATGAGTTCTTGTCTGTTACTCAAGAGTTTGAGAAACGGAACGAAGACAAATCACTCGTATCCTTCTTAACGGATTTGGCACTTATCGCTGATATTGACACGCTTGGAGACAAAGCAGATGAGAACGAGCCACAAGATGCGGTCATTCTAATGACGATGCATAGTGCGAAGGGCTTGGAGTTCCCTGTCGTATTTATCATCGGTATGGAAGAAGGCGTATTCCCGCATAGTCGTACCTTTACCGACGAGAATGAGCTGGAGGAAGAACGTCGTCTTGCTTATGTAGGGATTACACGTGCAGAGAAACAGTTGTTCTTGAGCTGCGCACGCACGCGTACGTTATTTGGTCGAACAAATGCTAATAAGCCTTCACGCTTCTTAGATGAAATACCAGAACATTTGAAGGAAGACGTTTCACCATCCGGCAATCGCTATGGCCAATATGACCGTTATGGTCGTCAGGGAACTTCTTCTGCTTACGGTGGACGTGGATTGGGTTATAACGGATCCCAATCCGGTACGGTTGGCTATGGAGCAGGAGGAGGTATTGCACCAGGTCAGTCGCAATCTGGTGGCTTTGGTTCGGCTGGAATGAATCGTCCTGGTTCTATGGGAGCGGGACAAGGAACTCGCCCTAGTGCGCCGCAAGTTAAGGTAACATCTCCGCTCGATAAGGCGCGTGAAACAGGCGGTGGTAATGCTTCATACGTAGCAGGTGACAAGGTCTCTCATGCGAAGTGGGGAACAGGTGTCATCGTATCTGTGAAAGGTACAGGTACCGATACAGAGCTGCAAATTGCATTCCCAGCACCGGTTGGCTTGAAGCGTTTGTTGGCAGCGTTCGCGCCAGTGACGAAGGTCTAATGGCATATAAATTGCCCTGCGAGAGCGTAGGGGGAATAAATAAGTTTTGAGTCTATTCAAGAAGGATTACTGCAGAAGTTAACATCAAGGTAGTCCTTCCTTAGCCTGAGGCTTAACATGATAAATGTTTAACGTAACAAAGTTTAATGAGAGGGGCATGCCCAGATGGACGAAAGGCGACAAGCCCAGCAGCAGTCTGAACCAACGCAAGCGCATATGGAGCAGCTGATTGCGCAACTGAATCAATACAATTACCACTACTATACGTTGGACAATCCGATTGTTAGCGACAAAGAATATGATCATCTTTATGACGAATTAGTCGCTTTAGAGCAGGAATCAGGTACCATCTTAGCTGATTCCCCTACGCAGCGGGTTGGCGGAGAAACGTTAAGCGGCTTCGAGTCGCATCGTCATCTAGCTCGTCTATGGAGTTTGGATAAAGCGCAAGATATGGACAGCTTAGAGGCATGGCATCAGCGTGTACTGAAGTTGATTAATGACTATAACAGTAAAAATCCAGATAAGCAGCTGCCTGATCCGTCATTTGTAGTCGAGCTGAAGTTTGACGGATTGACCCTTAACTTGACGTATACGGATGGACAGCTTGTCCAAGCTTCTACCCGAGGCAATGGTGTTATGGGTGAGTCGATCTTGCCGCAAGTGAAGACCATTCAATCCGTACCGCTAACGATTCCGTATAAGGATGGTACGATCGAGGTGCAAGGCGAGGGTATTATGAACTTGTCTGTCCTGCAAGCATATAACGAGACAGCGGCAGAGCCGCTTAAAAATGCTCGTAACGCTGCAGCAGGCGCTCTGCGTAACTTGAATCCTCAAGTGACAGCGTCGCGAAAGCTATCTGCCTACTTCTACAATATTGGCTATGCGGAAAGCAAAATATTTGCCGACCATAAAGAAATGCTGCAATTTTTAAAAGATAACAAATTTAAAGTTAATCTGTACGCGGAATATTTCTCTAGTATGGACGAACTTAAAGCAGAGCTGCTGCGCATTCAAGAACGCCGAGCAAGCCTGGACTTCTTGATTGATGGAGCAGTTGTTAAAATTACCGATATGCGTACTCGTGAAGTGCTGGGCTATACAGATAAGTTTCCTCGCTGGGCAGTAGCTTTCAAGTTCGAAGCAGAAGAAACTTCTACGATATTGGAGTCGGTCAGCTGGAATGTAGGCCGTACTGGTAAAGTAACGCCGCTTGCACGTGTAGAAGCGGTTGAACTTGCTGGAGTAACGGTGCAAAATTGTACACTAAATAACATCGGTGACATTGAGCGTAAGAACTTGAAGCATGCATTAGGTTCTCGTGTATTTATTCGTCGTTCAAATGACGTTATTCCAGAAATTTTAGGGAAAGTGCCTGATGAACCTGAAGGCGAAGAGATCGTATTCCCTACAACTTGTCCTGCATGCGATTCAGAATTAGAGCTGCGAGGAGCCCATTTGTTCTGTAATAATAAGCTCGGTTGTAAACCACAAATCGTAGCTCGACTGTCGCACTTCGCTTCCCGTGATGCGATGGATATAGAGACGTTCAGTGAAAAGACAGCAGAGCAATTATATGATGAGCTGGAAGTGCGTGATCCAGCCGATCTGTTTGGCCTTACTTTTGAACAGTTGGTCGGATTGAACCGTTTTGGAGAGAAAAAAGCGAATAACTTGCTGCAGGCATTTGAAGCGAGTAAGACGAGAGAATTGGCAGCGTTCTTGAATGCGCTTGGTATCCCGAATACGGGTAAGACGACAACACGCGTATTGGCGGATCATTATCGCAGCCTTGAGGCAATCATGCAAGCAACTCCGGAAGAGCTGGTTAACCTTCCAGATGTGGGATCTATCGTTGCTGACAGCATCGTAGGATTCTTTAAGGATCCATTACAAAGCAACAGCATCGAACGCATGCTAGCTCATGGAGTAGCACCGCAAGTTGCGGTAGAAGAAGAGAAAGTAGTAAGTACCGACTCCTTCTTCTATGGCAAGACAGTCGTACTTACAGGCACGCTGCATCAGCTTACACGAGACGATGCAACAGCACAGTTGGAAGCTTGCGGCGCGAAAGTGACCGGAAGTGTCTCTAAGAAGACCGATCTCGTCATCGCAGGGGAGAAAGCAGGAAGCAAGCTCGCCAAGGCAGAGCAGCTTGGTATCCCTGTCATCACAGATGAGAATGAGCTCATTAGACTGTTAAACGAAGCACTCGGTCAATAAATAGTAAATGCCCTATGCTGCATTTCCACATTGCAGCATAGGGCATTTCTTTATTCATGCCAAAGCGATATTCATGTAAAGCTGTTCACAAGCATACGTATGTGTGGTACGAAATGAATTCACTAAATATCTCTTAACATAGTCCAATCATTTAGCCGATTGTTTTAACAGTTGATGCATTTGGTCCCGAGACGGATTCTCGCCAAATTAATTGATGCGGTACGATAATACGTGCTTGACCGTAGCCTTCGCCTTTTACCGTTGAAATAAGCGTGTGGGCAGCCGATTTCCCCATTTGATAAATACCGATATCGACGCTCGCTATAGGGGGGAGGCACATTTCCGACATAATGGTATTGTTGAAGCCAACAACACTGCATTGCTCAGGGACTAACATTCCGTTGTTCCACAACGTGCGAATGACGCCAAATGCGACCACGTCATCGATCGTTATAATAGCAGTCGGACGATTTTTCAAATTCATTAAATCCATAGCCGCTTGTGAGGCTGATTCAGGAGTAAAGCCAGCTTCACAGATGTACTCATTACGTAATGGCAAGCCTGCTTCGAGTAGTGCCTTGTGATATCCGCTAAAACGATCTTTTGACACTGTAAGGTTTGCAGGTCCGCTCATGAATGCAATGCGTTCGTGGCCTTGTTCTAAGAGCTTCTTCGTAACATCGTAAGATGCCGCTACATTGTCGTTATCGACAGAGACAATATCAGAATGATGTTCACTGCGGCCAACAAGTACAAATGGGAAATTTCTATCTTTTAGAAAAGAAATAATATGTTCATCTTGGCGCGAAGACAGCAAAATGATGCCATCAACGACGCGTCCCTGTACGAGACGACGAACGGCTGCTTCTTCTTCATCAGCATTAATACCTGTAGTCATCAGTACGTCATAGCCGCTGGCAGCAGCTTTCGTAACGATTCCGCGAATAATTTCCGAGAAGAATTGGTTGCGGAACAGCTCTTCCGCTGGGCGTGGCAAGATGATACCAAGATTATGGGTTGTCTTTGTTACAAGACTCTTGGCCATCATATTTGGGTGATAACCTAGCTCCTCCATAATTTTACGAACCTTTTTGCTTGTCTTTTGACTAATTCGCGAGTCGTTGGAAATGACGCGTGAAACGGTAGAGGGGGAGACGCCGGCCTTAAGTGCTACATCTACAATAGTAATAGCCATAGGTTGGATCCTCATTTCGAACAATATGTTCTGAGTATACCTGTAAGAGGCTCCTCATTAAAGTGTTTTTGGGTATTCAACATCCAGTATAGACGAAAAAAAAGTTTATGCAAACGATTTACAAGAAAAAAAATCCGATGTATACTAATTACACAGTAACCGCTTTCAAACACTTTCATGTAAAGGCGGTTATTTTTAAAAACATTTGTGCAAAGGTTTGCATAAAAAGATTGGCCAGCGAAGATCTCGTATAGTAAAGCAAAATTACTAATCGGAGAGGGGAGCTAAGGCGGTTAGCACCAAGGTGAATGATTTTAGCGGTAAATTGGTAAGTCTATAACACATAGCATTAGTATATGTAATCTATGTGAAGATATTATACAACTTACAGGATACCGATAACTCAAATTTGAGTAATGATTATCGTGGTGCAGAAGCTGAGGAGACCAGGGCACGATCGTATACATCGTTTTACGTACGAGTTCACAAAGAGGACGAGTTGAACAACCTCTTCAAGCAAGGGCTTCCTCCTTCACTACATAGAAGGAAAGCCAGAAATAATAACCACAGCATACAGAACGAAGGGAGTTTCTACACATGAAAAAGAAATGGGTTTCTCTGTTGTTATCTGCAATGATGGTATTTACTCTGTCGGCATGTTCATTGGGAGGCAAGGCATCTACGCCAGCACCTGAACAACCTGCTACTGAGACGACTACTGGTGATACGGGTGAGTTGAAGCCAGAAGAGGGAGCAAGCTTGCTAGTATGGGAGAGTAAAGAAGCTCGTCCATTCGTAGAGGCAATCAACAAAGAGTTCACTGAAAAATACGGTGTTCCTGTTAAGTTCGAAGAAGTATCTGGTGGGGACACAGCGAACAAATTGACTACAGACGGTCCTGCTGGTATCGGTGCAGACGTTCTTATGTTCCCGCATGACAACCTTGGTAAAGCGGTTACAGCTGGTCTAGTTGCGCCGAACGACTACTTCGAGGAAGAAGCACGTAAAAACAACTCTGAATTGTCCGTAAACGCTTCCTCCTTTGACGGTATTCTTTACGGATATCCTCGTTCGATTGAGACATACTTAATGTTTTACAACAAAAAACTTCTTCCTGACGGAGCTCCTAAAACAATGGAAGAAGTCATTGAGCTTTCTAAGACAATGAATGACCCTGCTAAAAAGCAATATACATTTATGTGGGAAATGGGTAACTTCTACTTCGACTTCTTCTGGATCGCTTCAACTGGAGGTTATATCTTCGGTCAGAACGATACAGACACAGCTGATATCGGCTTGAACAATGAAGGCGCAGTTAGCGGTTTGAAGTTCCAACAAGACTTTGTGAAACAAGTATTGCCGATGAAAACATCTGACGTAACGTTTGACATTAAAAAAGGTTTGTTCACAAATGGTCAATTGGCAATGAGTGTTGATGGTCCATGGGTAATTGGTGACTTGAAGAAATCTGGTATGGATTTCGGTGCTGCACCAATCCCGTCCATTCAAGGTAAGCCATCTAAATCATTCTCTGGTGTTAAAGCATGGTACGTAAACTCGTACACGAAATATCCGAATGCAGCTAAATTGTATGCTCAATTCGCATCTTCCAAAGAAGCGCAATTGAAAGAGTTCGAAATGATTGGTTCTGTACCAGCTAACATTGATGCAGCAGCAGATCAAAAAGTAACATCCGATCCAATCACAACAGCTATTTTGGAACAATTCAAGAACTCTTACTTGATGCCAGCTATTCCTGAAATGAGCAGTGTATGGAGCCCAATGGCAGCGGCATTCAGTGATGTGCTGAACAAAGGTAAAGATCCAAAACAGGCTCTAGACGGCTCTGTTAAACAGATCACAGACGCAATTAATCAATAATAGATAGGGAAGCCCGGAGAACAGGTCAGGTTTCTCTGGGCTTTTCCCTCATCATAAACATGATCTGTTTGTGCAGAGGGGCACATAGGAAAGGAGAGATGCCTAATGGATACTTCTATAAAACAAACGAATCCAGCCAGCACAGCAACTCGCGCAGCCGTTATGTCCGCGCTAGTGTGGGGCTTAGGGCAGTTCTATAACCGTCAGTTTGTAAAAGGAGCGCTTTTGCTCGCTACAGAAGTAATGATGTTGTTGTATTTAATTCCTGCATTGCCTCAGGCAGTATGGGGAATCGTTACACTTGGTGATACGCCTTCTAAGATGACAAAGGTAGGAAGAACGTATCAAATGGTGCAAGGCGATCATTCTATTTTCTTAATCATCGAAGGTTTGATTACATTATTCGTATTCCTTTTATTTATTTGGATGTTTGTTAGTGTAGTTCGCGATGCATACCGTGTGAGACAAACGATTGAACGCGGCGATCAAGAAAATAATTTCATCCAAAGCTTGCGTTATGTAGGAGAAAATAAATTTGCGCAGTTATTCCTTGCGCTTCCGGCTACAGGCGTGTTGTTCTTTACGATTATGCCAATTATCTTCATGATTATGTTGGCATTCACGAACTACTCTGCACCAAAGCATATTCCACCGGCGAATCTCGTTGATTGGGTAGGTTTCAAGAACTTTACAGACTTATTGACACTGGGTACATGGGCCGACACGTTTTACGGCGTACTTACGTGGACAATGATATGGGCAGTACTTGCAACGGTCAGTACTTATTTCGGTGGTATCCTTGTAGCACTTCTTATTCAACAAGCAGGTATCAAATTCAAGACGATGTGGCGTACAATCTTTATCATTCCATATGCAATCCCGCAAATGGTTTCGTTCTTGATTATGCGTAACATGTTCAATGGTGAGTTCGGACCGATTAATCAATACTTGTCCTACTTCGGCCTTGGCAAGGTGCCGTGGCTGTCTGATCCATTCTGGGCGAAAGTAACGGTACTGATGGTTAATACGTGGGTAGGTATTCCGGTATCCATGGTGCTTGTTTTAGGCGTATTGACGACGATTCCGAAAGACCTTTATGAAGCAGCTGAAGTTGACGGCGCGAGCGCATGGCAGAAATTCCGTGCAATTACAATGCCGATGGTATTGTACTCAACAGCACCAATTCTCATTATGCAATTCGCAGGTAACATCAATAACTTTAACGTTATCTTCTTGATGACAAATGGTAACCCAGCTAATGGTGACTATCAGTATGCGGGAAGTACAGACTTGCTCGTTACGTGGCTCTATAAGCTGACACTTGATAATCACAAGTACAATATTGCAGCAGCAATCGGTATTATCATCTTTATCATTGTCGCATCGTTGTCGATCTGGAATTACAGACGTACACGTTCGTTCCGAGAGGAGGATATGATCCAATGATAATGGGGAAAAAGAAAAAATCTATTATCCGTTTGACGCTAAGTTACATTTTACTAGGGTTGATCTCGCTAGCGGTATTCTATCCGACGTTATGGATACTCATGTCTTCTATTCGTCCTGGTTCGTCTATCTATAGTGAAACTTTAATCCCGTCGAATCCGACGTTTGAACATTACATTACTTTATTTACATCGAAGCAGTACATGTATGGTCAGTGGTACATGAATACACTGAAAATTGCGACATTTAATACGATCATCGCATTGTGTCTTGTCATTATGACTGCATATGCGTTATCTCGCTTCCGGTTCCGCGGACGCAAAACGTTGATGTCAACAATCCTTGTACTAGGAATGTTCCCTGGCTTCATGGCGATGATTGCCGTTTACATCTTGCTACTTCAGCTTGATTTGCTTGATTCCCACTGGGCATTGATATTGGTTTACTCAGCGGGGGCGCCGTTAGGTGCATTCTTGGTTAAAGGTTTCTTCGATACCATTCCGAAAAGCTTGGAAGAGGCTGCGCGTATTGATGGGGCATCTCATTGGACCATTTTCAGCAGAATTATGCTTCCATTGTCGAAGCCAATGATTACGTATATCGCACTTACGACATTCGCTGGTTCATGGGTAGACTTTATTTTTGCCAAAATGGTATTACGTACAAAAGAGAACTGGACACTCGCAGTTGGACTATGGGATATGGTTGCTAACAACTCTGCAAGTAGCTTTACGATGTTTGCGGCAGGTTCGGTTATGATCGCAGTTCCAATTACACTGTTGTTCCTATTCCTCCAACGCTTCTTGGTAGAAGGATTGACCGCTGGAGCAAGCAAAGGTTAATTTCATTTCTTCATCTAAAGAAGAAACTTAAATACGATATTACGATTATCAAATATCACAACTGTTTTAAAGCAGCAACACTGAGCGCTTGCTTGCAGTCGGATGTCATTAGGTCTAACAGAAACCAATCATTCGGCTGCAACAGCGATTAGCGAAGTGATGTTCACAATAATGATAGGCAATGATGCCATTGTTATGTTTAACCGCTTAAATAAAAAAGATTCGTATAGAGAGAAAGGAGGCCTCATCCATGTTGGATACAAGTGAAGCGATACATCCAGATGCGGCAGGTCAACAAGAAACGAAAAGTGGTCTGACTCTAGGACGTGTAACACGAGTTGAAGTACAAGGTGAAGCTCTCATTTTGTGGGGAGAAAGATTTAACCTAGCTGTAAAAGCAATCAATGAACAAATTATGCAGTGGAAAGTATTTTACGGCAACAAGCCAGACTGGCGCGCATCCGCAGCCATGATCAACCGTCAAGAAGATGGCACGCTTTCTGCGAAGCAGCTTAAGCATAGCGTTACAGAAACGACGGTGCTCGTTACTTATGGCGAACTTACGATGAATATCGATCGTCAAAATGGAACGTTTGACATGATGCAAAATGGACGCAAGCTATTTGCAGTGCGCAGTCTCCTTCGTCATGCTGAGCATCAAGGTGATTTCACAGCACAACTTACGATGGAATCCGAAGATCGTCTATACGGTCTTGGTGAAAAAACGGGCTTCCTTGATAAACGCGGTGAGCGCTATACAATGTGGAATACAGACGTATACGCACCACACGTGCCTGAAATGGAAGAATTGTATCAGTCCATTCCAATGATGGCTGTATTGCGCCAAGGCCAAGCTTACGGTTTGTTCCTTGATAATCCAGGACGCACAGTATTCGATATGCGCGTTCATGAAGATGCATTCATGATCCAAACTCGCACTGGCGATATGGATATGTACGTATATGCAGGACCAGACTTGAAAGAAGTCATTCGTCAATATACAGATATGACAGGTCGTATGCCATTGCCACCAAAATGGTCACTTGGTTACCACCAATCTCGTTATAGCTACATGAACCGCGAGGAAGTTATGAATTTGGCTCGCACATTCCGTGAGAAACAAATTCCATGTGATGTTATCCATCTTGATATTCATTACATGACAGGCTATCGCGTATTCACATTCGATGAAGAGCGTTACCCAGATCCAGCTGGTATGATGGCAGAACTTAAAGAAATGGGCTTCCACATCGTTCCGATCGTAGATCCAGGCGTTAAGCGTGATGCTAAATACCCGGCTTATATGGAAGGAATCGATAACAACTACTTCTGCAAATATGCTGAAGGTCAACTGTACATCGGTAAAGTATGGCCAGAGGAAAGTGCATTCCCTGACTTCACGGAAGAGCGAGTGCGCGACTGGTGGGGCGAGAAGCAAAGCTTCTATACAGACCTCGGTATCGAGGGTATCTGGAATGACATGAATGAACCAGCGATCTTCAATGAAACGAAGACGATGGATACGGAAATCGTTCATGGTAATGACGGTAACCGCAAGACGCATGGCGAAGTTCATAACTTGTATGGAATGAACATGTCCCAAGCGACTTTCGAAGGTTTGAAAAAAGAATTGGACGGCAATCGTCCATTCGTATTGACTCGTGCTGGTTACAGCGGTATTCAACGTTACGCAGCTGTATGGACAGGCGACAACCGCAGTTTCTGGGAGCATATGTCGATGGCTATGCCAATGGTGCTTAACCTTGGTATGTCTGGTGTGCCGTTCTCAGGTCCAGATATCGGTGGATTCGCGCACCATACAAGTGGTGAGTTGTTGACTCGTTGGACGCAAATGGGCGTATTCTTCCCGTTCGCACGTAACCACTCTGCAATCGATATGGTTCGTCAAGAGCCTTGGTCCTTTGGTGATAAGCACGAGAACATCCAACGTGAATACATTTCTCTTCGTTATCGTTGGATGCCTTACTTGTATCACTGGTTCCATGAAGCATCACAAACAGGTCTTCCAATCATGAGACCACTTGTACTTGAATATCCGAACGATCCAGAAACGTTCAACTTGTGCGACCAGTTCTTAGTTGGTGATTCTGTTCTTGTAGCACCGATCTATCGTCCAAGCACAGAATGGCGTTCTGTTTATCTACCAGCAGGTGAGTGGTATGATGAGTGGACACGTGAGCGTCTTGAAGGTGGACGTCATATCCATGCTCATGCGCCAATCGAAACAATGCCATTGTATGTACGTGCAGGTTCCGTCCGTATGGAAGAGTCTCTGCGTCAATATGCTGGTGAGGCGATTGAAGATGCAAGTGTAACAGCATGTGTATACTTGAAAGGTGAAGCGGGTAGCTTCCACCTAAACTGGTATGAAGATGACGGTTTGACTTACAAATATGAAGAGGGCGCGTACAATCTCGTAAGCACTGAGGTAGAACAAGGTACAGATCAAGTTCGCATCCAAATGAATTATAAGCATCAAGGCTATGATGCGAAGCGTTCCCATGTAAATGTTCACGTAATTGGTCTTACAGAAGCTCCTGCCCAAGTGCAGGGTGCTGGTGAGCAACTGCCTATGGAAGCATTGAATCAAGCTGCTAACGGCTGGTCTTGGAATGCAGAGAGCAAAGAACTAGTTGTGAAGTGTCAAGAGAGCGCTTCTCTATTAGATGCAGTAATTGTTCTTAAATAGTATATTAATAACCTAAATAGAGGCTGTCTTATCCTTCGTAAAGAGTGATAAGGCGGCTTCTATTTGATTTAAATAGCATTAGAGATTAGCTTTTTGATTAAATGGAATATTTTATTAGTTGCATCGAAGTTGTATTCGTGATAAATTAATTCTTGTCAGTTCGACGGCGAAACGAAAACAACGAGTTAAACAAAATGTTGTTGAAAAACGTCGAAAAAAAGAATTGACAGACAAGATCGTTTCTGATAACATATATAAATGTTCCGCACAAGATGTTGAATGTTTCAAGTTCCTTGAAAACTGAACAAATGACAAAGCAATGAGAATTAATTCTCGTCAGCAATACAAATGAGCAAGTCAAACACTTTTATGGAGAGTTTGATCCTGGCTCAGGACGAACGCTGGCGGCGTGCCTAATAC
>NZ_JANIOF010000003.1:0-314449 GCF_024733555.1 Paenibacillus sp. SC116
AGGTCGAGGGCTTATCCTAATGAATATACAAGAAGCGTTTTAATCACTTTGCGATCAGTTTTCAAGGTATAACCTTGATTTTCAACTAAGATTCACGTATAATACGGTGGACAAGCCTTAATTAATCCTTATCTATTTATGGGGAGATACCCAAGAGGCCGAAGGGGACGCTTTGCTAAAGCGTTAGGGTGTTACAGCCGCGAGGGTTCGAATCCCTCTCTCTCCGCCAGTGAATTTTAATTGATATAATAATGATATGGCGGTGTAGCTCAGCTGGCTAGAGCGTACGGTTCATACCCGTGAGGTCGGGGGTTCGATCCCCTCCGCCGCTACCATATTACCTTTTTTGAAAAACATGGACGCTTAGCTCAGCTGGGAGAGCATCTGCCTTACAAGCAGAGGGTCGGCGGTTCGATCCCGTCAGCGTCCACCATAATATGCCGGTGTAGCTCAGTTGGTAGAGCGGCTGACTTGTAATCAGTAGGTCGTGGGTTCGACTCCTATCGCCGGCACCATTGTAATACGGAGCTGTGGTGTAGAGGCCTAACATGCCTGCCTGTCACGCAGGAGACCGCGGGTTCGAATCCCGTCAGCTCCGCCATTACATCCCTTATCATAAGGGAAGTGGTGTTTAAGAAAATTGCATATTATGGTTCGGTAGCTCAGTCGGTAGAGCAGAGGACTGAAAATCCTCGTGTCGGCGGTTCGATTCCGTCCCGAACCACCATTGTAAATATGGAGGATTAGCGAAGTGGCCAAACGCATCAGACTGTAAATCTGCTCCCATCCGGGTTCGGTGGTTCGAATCCATCATCCTCCACCATTTACGAGCCATTAGCTCAGTTGGTAGAGCACCTGACTTTTAATCAGGGTGTCGTAGGTTCGAGTCCTACATGGCTCACCAGTTTTATCATTAACAACTTCAGTGAATAACTGAAGTTTTTTTGTGTTTATTTTTAAAATTTTTTATGGTTGTTATTATATTGACTATACATACTAAAAATGTGTCTGTGGGTTTAACCTAAATGGGAAGCGTGAAGATGTATGAATACTGGGTACTTGATATGCTACAATGAAATTAGATATAGATAGAACAGGAAGAATGGGCGGAGTGATCGTATGATGATAGAGAAGCCATCTTTGCAGTTGCATATCGAACGTATACTCGGTAAAACCTTGGAACTGGTGTCTGTCCCAACCTCCGTATGGAGGGAATGGACCCGATCTTCCATTGCAGATATTCATACAATTTCTCCTTCAGGAGTTGTTATGCATCAGAGTGATGATGATTGGTACTTACTTTGGGAGATGGGCAGCGAACAAACTACTTTAATGAAGTTGGAATCCAGTTCATTAAGTATTCAGGAGCAGCAGTGGATTGAGCTTGTTCTCATGGTAGAACATGGTGAAAAGCTTGAGCAAAGTTTGCTAACCGCGAGTGAAGAGCAAGAAGCTCAACAAGTCGGTTCATGGATTTTGTCTTCTATTCATGAGCGAGATTGGAAGGTAGAAATTCCTGAATATATTCCTTGGAATAAAGAGCTTTCAGGTATGATTACGCCGTTCCTTCTTGTTACGGAACATATTCATCGGGAAGGTCCGCGCTATCAACAGCTGAAAAAGTTAGTAGATTCTTATTTTGATGGCCTTACATTTCTTATCCCCTTATCGGAGCAGGAATGGTTGATTCTTGTCCCGTTGGCGCTAACAACTGCGGAATTAGAGGACGATGTTGATAGCGGCGAATCTCAGGAAGAGCTATTAACTTCATATTGCCTAGGGCTGCATGAACTATTAACTGCTGAATGGATCGGCGAAAGCCATATGACTGTGAATTACTCCTTTGTTGGTCAAAAGGGTATTCCTGCTACAGTAGCTCATATGAGGGAAACGATATTTTTAGGACGTACCTTCCATCTAACGGAGCATATCCATTTGCCTTGGGAGCTGCACATAGAGCATCTGGCGTACAGTATTCCTGATCATGTACGAGCTGAATATTTAAAGCGAATTGTGAAGAAGGCCGAAGTTTTCCATGATGCAGAAACGATGGCAACCCTGGAAATGTTTTTTCAACAAAATTGTAGTGTTAGTGAAACTGCAAAGCGTTTATATATTCATCGTAATACGTTGTTGTATCGACTTGATAAAATTAAGCAGGAAACAGGACTCGATATTCGCGCATTCTCAGACGCGGTACTTATAAAGCTTGTACTGTTACTGTATAAGGTGGCTCATTCGCAATAGTTTTGAAGTATGTGTATATACATTTTGTACAAATATGATTTGTAATCGCCTTCATTTTTGTGAATGTATCCAATGAGCGATGGATAGTTAGGGGTACTTTTTTGTGCACGTTGACTATAGTCAACGGCCCGGCTGTGAATTATGATAGTAATATAGTAAGAAACCGATTACATTGACAATCGTAAGGAGGAAATAAACATGGCAGGCGTACGTTTAGAACATGTATATAAAAAATATCCGGGGTCTGATAAGCCGACCGTTATAGATGTTAACCTTGATATTAAGGACAAAGAGTTCCTTGTATTGGTAGGTCCATCCGGTTGTGGTAAGTCCACAACGCTTCGTATGATCGCAGGTCTTGAAGAGATCTCTGAAGGACAACTTTATATCGGTGATAAGCTGGTGAACGATGTTGCACCTAAAGATCGCGATATCGCCATGGTATTCCAATCTTACGCTTTGTATCCACATATGAACGTGTATCAAAACATGGCTTTCGGTCTTAAACTTCGTAAAGTTCCTAAGGACGAGATCGATAAGCAAGTTAAAGAAGCTGCTCGTATTCTTGATATCGAGCATTTGCTAGAGCGTAAGCCAAAAGCTCTTTCCGGTGGTCAGCGTCAACGTGTTGCACTTGGTCGTGCAATCGTTCGTAACCCACAAGTATTCTTGATGGACGAACCACTTTCCAACTTGGATGCGAAACTTCGTGGTCAAATGCGCTCTGAAATTACAAAGTTGGCTAAACGTCTTGAGACGACAGTTATCTATGTAACGCATGACCAAATCGAAGCGATGACAATGGGTGACCGTATCGTTGTTATGAAGGACGGCTTTATTCAACAAGCTGCTTCTCCAGATCAATTGTACAATCATCCGGTGAACTTGTTCGTTGCAGGCTTCATGGGCTCTCCAACAATGAACTTTATCCACGGTAAGCTAAGTGAAGAGTCTGGTGAGATTCGCTTCAAGACTGATGGCTTGAATGTTGTAATCCCTGCGGGCAAAGCACAAGGCTTGAAAGATAAAAACTATATCGGCAAAGAAGTTATTCTTGGTATTCGTCCAGAAGATATTCATGAAGAGCCTGTATTCTTGGAAGCTTCTCCAAACAGTATCTTCACAGCTAATATCGACGTAACAGAGAACTTGGGTCATGAAATGCTATTGTATTTGAAAGGCATTGGCACTGATAATGTTATTGGTCGTGTAGACGGTCGTTCTAATGTTCAAGAAGGCCAAACAGTGAAGTTGGCTATCGATATGAACAAAGTTCATATGTTCGATAAAGAGTCCGAATTGAACGTTTTCGAAAACTAATTATATAAGGTAGAGCCCAAGGTGTGCGAACACTCTGGGCTCTCTTTTAATTGTGCCAATTTAGAGAAATGAAAAATAGAACAGGCGATAAAAGGGAAGACCATACCTGCCAGAGGCTGAATGAAATAGAGGCTGGACTTGTTTAATTAATTATTAGGGATCTTGGATAGTTAATTTAATGAGTTCAAGGAAGAACGTACTGGATTAGAGAAGCCGAAGTTAGCTACTTTATCCCAGTTAATTGACCAAGTCATAACACCACGGAAGCCAGGATAGCCTGTTGGCTTTCTTAATACATAACTACCGCCATAGCTAATGCCTTTTGTAATGTATTTCAAGGCCTTGTCGATATCTGCCGGATTGGTGTAGCCCCCGCCAGCAGCGCTTTGATTGGCAGGAAGCCCAATAGCAACTTGATCTTCACGCAAGGCAGGAAACATATTGTTCGGGTTGTTGCCAATAGGGAAGCCAGCTAGCAGCATCTCAGCCATTGCAACTTGAAAATCTGTTGTGCCTTGGGAATAAGAGCGGCCATCTAAAGCTGTCATGGAACCTGTATTATAGTGCTGCACGTGAATAAAATTCATCCGATCCTTAAATGCATGAATGACAGGCAGATAAGCACCCCATGGACCGCCATAAGCAACTAGGCCTCCTTGGACATACGCTGTCTCAGGAGCCATTGTTAGTTGGAAAGCAGCGCTTTTTGTGGATAGAATTTCTCTTACTGCAGCTATAAGATTGACAATCTTTGGTGTAGTCGGATTTCGGAAGTTGGTATCCCCTCCAGCAAGGGCAAGAGAGCTACCTTCTAGGTCGATATCCAGTCCGTCGAATTTATATTCCGTAATAATCGCATTCATGGTGCGAATGAAGTTTTGCTTGTCTGCTTCTGTATTCAGTTCAACCGTGCCTTCTGCACCGCCGATCGAAATCTGAACTTTCTTTCCTTTTGAGCGGAGTTCAGCAATATCGGCCTTGAATTGTTCTTTAGTGGCATTGTAAGGTGTGAATGCCATTGTGGCGCGATCCCCGATTGGCTCAGCGAACGCTACATTAATCACATCAAAGTTGGGAGAAATGTCTCGTAAGCGAATATTTGTAGAGCCGTTGTTGAAGTTGTGCCAATATCCAACCAGAACTTTGCCTGCTACAGCAGCCGTATCCTTTGTTGTAATAGAAGCGATTGTGCTGTTAGCAGAGCGATTATTTGCTTCATCTACAGCGCGGACGGCAATGGCATAAGTGGTGCTAGCGGCAAGTCCAGTGATCGTAAAAGTCGTTTGCGCAGATGTGCCTGCAACCTGTCCGTTAACGATCACTTCATATTGACTGACGCCAATGTTATCTTGGCTTGCATCCCAGGCAAGACTGATTGTGGAATTTGTGGTATTGGTGCTGCGTAAATTAGTTGGAACGGTAGGCGGTTGATTGTCCACGACTGGCACAGCTGTGCGTACTTGAATCGTGTTGCTATCAGCGGATACATTGCCAGCAGCATCTGCGGCCCTGACGGTGTATGAGTATAGGGTATTAGGGGATAATCCAGTTATTTGATGAGGTGAGCTAGTAGCGGTCCCCACTTGTGTTGTGCCACTGTAAATACGGTATTGCTGTACACCTATATTATCAGTTGAGGCTTGCCAAGCGAGTGTAATCGTTGTGGTTGTTTGCACAGGTGATACGAGTGATGAAGGTGCGGTTGGTGGAGTAGTATCAACAGGTGAATTTGACTGTTTCCATAGGGCGGGTACGTTAGGCGGCTCCCAACCATTTAATGAGGTGTGTGTCTGTGTACATTCGTAATTGACATTTTGATACGTGACGATGGCTCCCTTTTGATAAGCGGTATTAGGCGCCCACGCTGATGCACCGAAAGCCTGAAAAGGGATCAGCAAAACGAAAAGTACAGCGACGAGCATAACAGACAGTGGCCGAATCGATCGGCGATAGATAGATGAATACATAACAAACCTCCTTCGTAAATTGAAATCAGGGAAAAATTCGATAATGATCCCTTCTGTTCGTACAAACAAGGAGTCAGGTTATAATCCCTTTCTCGTGCGCTCACCACCTTTCATTCAGCCCAGGGCATAGATGGATTCGTGATTTGTGATGTTTGATCCTGCAAATATCTGAAAAATAGGGCTTACGTAGGAAGTGTATGTTGGGGTATGCGTTGATTTCAATGCTATTTTCCATTACGATGGTTACATTGACAGCTAATAGTTGCTACTTAAGAAAGCTTGTATGAATTATAAGATAAGATCATACATACCAGATAGGGCTCACAACTTTACCTATTGGGCGAAATGGTTAGTTATACTAAAACAATTTAATTTCTGTGATCAGAAATAAGTATTTCGTTCAAGTTGTATAGATGTTGAGCAGGAGATAAGGAGTGAAAGACGATGGCTAAAAAGGTGAAAGTGTCTGAGCTAGTAGAACAATTCCAAATGGAAGTGCTTGCTGGTGAACAAGGCATGAAGCGCCTTATCACGGTGGATGATTTGCATCGCCCTGGATTGGAAATTGCAGGGTATTTTGATTATCATCCAACTGAGCGTATACAGTTGATGGGCAAAACAGAGCTTACTTTTTTAGAAACGTTATCAGAAGAAACAAGATTAGAACGGTTAAGAAGATTTATATCTCCAGAAATACCGAGTATCATTATTACACGTGGTCTGGATGTGCCAACCGAGCTCGTGCAAATTTGCGAACAGAACGAGGTTCCATTGCTGCGTTCTCCGCTTGCATCAACGACCTTAGTAAGCCGAATTACGAGCTTCCTTGAAAGAAAGTTGGCGCCAACGGCAACGATTCATGGTGTTTTGGTCGACGTCTATGGTGTTGGTATGCTTATTACGGGCGGAAGTGGAATTGGTAAAAGTGAAACAGCGCTTGAGCTGGTGAAGCGCAGTCACCGTCTTGTAGCGGACGATGCAGTAGAAATTCATCAGACATCTGATAATCAGCTGCATGGTACAGCTCCAGATTTGATCCGTCATTTACTAGAAATTCGCGGAATCGGAATTATTAATGTAATGACGCTGTTTGGGGCAGGGGCGGTTCGCAACAACAAGCGGATTAGCGTTGTTATTAGGCTGGAAACATGGCAGCAGGATAAACAATATGATCGTCTCGGGCTAGATGAGGAGACGACACGAATTTTGGATACCGATGTGCCGCTCGTTACGATTCCCGTTCGCCCAGGGCGCAACTTAGCTGTTATTATTGAAGTGGCAGCGATGAATTACCGCTTAAAGCGCATGGGCTACAATGCAGCGCTGCAGTTTACCAACAAACTGACAGAGCAAATTAATGAAGATAGTGATGACTTTGATTGATCGTTTAGGATGAGTATAGTGGTATTAACGAGTATTCATATTTGAAAAGTAATCGAAGTAATGTGTAAGGAACTGAAGCGAGGGAGAGTGAACAATGGATACGATCGCATCAACACTGCTGGATCCAATTGCCTTTAAGCTCGGACCACTTTCGGTATACTGGTATGGCTTAATTTTGGGTTCGGCAGCTCTGGCAGGCTTATTAATTGCTATGCAAGAAGGTAAGAGATTTAAAATTCCTCAAGATTTCTTTATGGATTTACTGCTGATTGGTGTTCCATCGGCCTTGGTCGGTGCAAGAGCCTATTATGTGGCGTTTAAATGGGATGAGTACAAACACGATCCGATCAAAGTATTTGCGATATGGGAAGGCGGTATTGCAATATACGGCGCGTTGATAGGTGCTGTTATATGTGCGATTATTTATGTGCGTCGCAAAGGATATAATTTCTGGCGTATTGCGGATATTTGTGCTCCAGGGCTGTTGCTTGGACAGGCAATTGGACGTTGGGGGAACTTTATGAATCAGGAAGCGTATGGCGGTCCGGTTTCCGAAACGTTCTTACGCGACACCCTGAACTTACCCAACTTTATTGTTAATCAGATGAATGTCCAAGGGACGTTCCACCATCCAACGTTTCTATATGAATCCATATGGAACATCGTAGGTGTACTGCTTATATTGGGTATTCGTCGTCTTCGTTTTGTAAGAGCGGGCGAGATCTTTATTGGTTATTTAATGTGGTACTCAATCGGCCGCTTCTTCATTGAGGGCTTGCGTACGGACAGTCTTGCTTACCAAGGCTCTGAGTGGATGTCTTCAATCATGAATACATTGTGGCAGCCAATGACAGCGATATTCGAGGCTGGTTATCTTGATCCGAACTACGGGAACATCCGTATTTCACAATTGATAGCAGTACTACTTGTTCTCGTCGGTATTGTATTCATTATCTTCCGTCGTGTGACAGGGCGTGCTCAAGCGCGCTATCTTGATCCAATTGTTTCGACGAAGGTAGATGCAGCAACTAGCGCAGTTGCAGACAAGTCAGCAGCTGCAAAGACGGCTCATGCAGTTACAGAAGATAAGGTAAATAAAAAAAAACAAAAAGATGATCAGAAACAATAATGAAAGTGCAAGACGTGTAAGTGAAATAGATGTTTCAGTAGGCTCATCTAATGGGCTCTATTGGAGAGAATATAGCAGCGAAATCAATTGCAGCAATGTAGTAAAAAAGGAGAATGAAGCAGCATGATACGAACAGTTCTGTTTGATTTGGATGGTACGATTATCGATACGAATGAGCTCATTATTGAGACATTTATTGAAATCCTGAAAGATGTCGTACCGGCTCCGTTCAACAGAGAGCATGTCATCCCTAGTATGGGATTGACGCTTGAGCAGCAGCTTCAAATCTTCACGAAGCAGGATGATGTAAGTGACTATGTAACGGCCTATCGAACGTATAACCGTTCTCGTCATGACGAGATGGTCAAACCATTTCCGCATGTAAATGAGGTCGTCCATACACTGGCAGAAGCGGGTATTCAGCTTGGCGTAGTGACGACCAAAGTGCGTGAATCTACTGGCCGTGTGCTTCGCATGTTCGAGTTATGGGACAAGATGGGTACCGTTGTAACCGTACAGGACGTTACGCATGCGAAACCTCATCCTGAGCCGGTCTTAATGGCGATCGAAGCATTGGGAGCTGATCCCGCGACTACGATAATGGTGGGCGATAGCCCTGCTGATATCCAGTCTGCAAATGCAGCGGGAGCCATTTCTTGTGGTGTAGCTTGGTCTTTAAAGGGAGAAGCCGAACTCAGAAAGTACGAACCGCGTCATATCATTCATGACATGCGCGACTTATATGCGCTTGTTGGATTGGAGCGTAACGCAGGTGAGAAACGTTGAGCGTTATCCAGTAGAAGGTCCTAACAGCTTGTGGCATATTTATCGTACGGTTAGTCCGTGGAAGGGCGTTAAGAACTTTATTTTCATTCAATTGGCGAGATATTGCCCTATTTTGCCGCTCAAAAATAGTATTTATCGTCGTATGCTGAGAATGAAGGTTGGTCAGCATTCTGCATTTGGATTAATGGTGATGGTAGATGTATTTTTCCCTGAGCGTATTTATGTAGGTCGCAATTCAATCATCGGATATAATACGACGATATTAGCTCATGAGTATTTGATAAAAGAGTATCGCCTTGGAGACGTACGGATTGGTGACAACGTGATGATTGGTGCCAATTGTACCATTTTACCGGGTGTAACAATTGGTGACAACGCTGTTGTAGCAGCAGGATCCGTTGTCCATAAAGATGTTCTTCCAGGTCAAATGGTTGGAGGCAATCCGATACGGGTGATTCGTGAAGCGGCTGCGCAGGGACTAGAGGCATCCGTTGAACAGAATAAATCCACGGAATTAACAGATAGGACTTCTGCCCAAAAACACACAGTTGAATCAGTATGATACAAAAGGCGTTTGCGTAAGCAAGCGTCTTTTTTGTGCTTTTCATTTATAGTCACATCGTTGATGATGAATAGCTTGGTTATTTTTTCAATATGATAAATAGCAATTATAAAATACACTCGAAATCTAATGATGTATTGTGGTAAATTTTATATATTGCTGAATAAGAGAGAAAATGAGGAAGTTTGAGAAGATGAAGATGAAGTATGTCGTCGCTGTGCTCCTGATCTTTATACTATTGGCTATTGGGTGTACGCCTCCCCTGAAAGCCTACACAGAGTATAACGTTGAGCTCTCTGGCCTAAATCATGCAGCGGGTAAGGCAATACAAAGGGAAGATGAATGGTATATCTCTTCTCGATTACTGCTGCAAGCCTTTGGGATTCAAACGATAAAGACGGATGATGGCGAAATGTTGCGTATGTATACGGCTGATGAAAAGGGATTACAAAGGGTCGAAAAACCTATCTATTATCGGGATGAGGTTGTCGTGTTAATGTATCACCACATTACATCAAAGCCTAGACGATCATGGGTGATTACACCAGGACAATTTGAAGTACAAATTCAAGAAGTGTTGCGAGCAGGATTTGAGTTTATAACGATAGATCAGTACATAGACTACATGCTGCATAATAAGCCGGTTCCACCCAATGCAGTATTATTAACTTTTGATGATGGATATGCTTCGTTTTACACCGATGTGTTTCCCATTTTGAAGAGGTACGGCATCAATGCTACGAATTTCGTTATCGTAAATACGATTGAGAATGACGAAATTGGCAGTGTAAAAAAGCTGACGTGGGAACAAATGCGCGAGATGAAGAAAGCAGGGATGAGCTTTTACAGTCATACATACGATTCTCACAAATATGCTCCAATGAATAAGGAAAGGACAAAGGAGCGTCCTATGCTCATTCGTCCGATGTATCGTGAGGAGTTGAAGCGTGTAGAAACACGCAGTGAATATTTAGCTCGCGTAAAGCAGGATTTGCTTATGGCAGAACAGAAATTGAAGCAAGAACTAGGCAATACAAAAAGCATCATTGCTTTTCCATACGGAGCTTACAATAAGGATGTACTAAACATATGTAAACAGCTTGGTATCGATATATCTTTCACGGTTAAGCCTGGCATTAATAACCGCGAGCAGCGGAATGGATATCGAATTAATGGTGGCGATCAAAAGATTGAGGTAAATGAGTTAATTGAACGGATGGCACATCGTGGGGAAGAACGTGCAGATGACAAGCGGAATATGGTATGGCGGAACAGTGTAAGCCGTGAAAGAATTGTTTTTAAACAATCTCCTATCATACAGAACAATCAGGTGTTTGTTCCGATGAATGAAGTTGTGGATCTGCTAAATATACAACCATCCATCGATCATAAAGGCCGAACGATTACATTGTCGCTGTCATCTGATGATAAGCGTATTTCACGGTAGATAAGATGGGGTCTGACAGATAATTAGCATGGATGAGTTTCTAGTCAATCGGTATATTGAAAAATAAGTACGAGTTATTTAAAAACGTAAGCGAAAAGAATCAATCGATATGGTTGATTCTTTTTTTATAGTAGTGAAATAGATCCGGACTATGGGCTACTAGCAGCACAACGAGAACGGTCGACAATAGGTAAAATTTGTGCTTGGAAAGGATTGACGGTACATAGGGAAAGTGATAAGATTATCGATAATTTCCTTTTGTTTGCTAATAAATTAACTTGGTAGTACATTAACCCACTAAAGGATCGTGGCGACTCAGAGAATGATAGAGATCCAGCCTGAAATCCTGATCAAAGTAGGGATTGAATGAACGGCGGTGAAGCGTATGACGAAGCCTAAAATGTTTGAGAAGCCTTCTGGTGTACGAGATTATTTACCCGAGATGGTGCAGAAGCTGCGCTATATGGAGCAACAAACCCTTCATTGTATGTCACGTTGGGGGTATGCTCAGCTCATTACACCTACGATGGAGTTCTATGATACGGTCGGAACGGCAAGTTCAACATCCGATCATAAATTGTTTAAATTATTAAATCAACGAGGCACGACGATGGTGCTGCGGTCGGACCTGACAGCACCTATTGCACGTGTAGTCTCATCGTTACTGGTAGATGAGCCGCTTCCGATTAGATTGTCTTATCATGCGAATGTATTTCGTTCCATGGAAGAAGAGGCTGGCCGTGAAGCTGAGTTCTATCAAACAGGCGCTGAGCTGATTGGCGATAGTTCTGCTGAAGCAGATGCAGAAGTGATTGCGTTGTCCATTGCTTGCTTGCAATCAATAGGGATCGAGGCATTTCAAGTGGCAATCGGGCATCATGGCTTCTTGCATGCCTTGTTTGAGCATTTGCTGCCTGGCAATGTTGAAGTTCAGCAGTATTTAAAGCAATGTCTGTTGCAGCGGGATGTTGTTGGCTATCGAGAACACATCCAGACGCTGTCTATTGAAGCAGAGCGTATCGAAAAATTGGAAGCTGTGCTTCGACTGCGCGGCAAACGAGATGTTATTGAGCAGGCCCGTCAACTTGTACCTACAGAGCCTGCGGCTCATTCAGCGCTTCATCATCTTGAGCAACTATGGAGCGTGCTGGAGTCTTACGGTGTTGATTCTCATTTAATGCTCGATCTGACAATGGTCGGTGACTTTACTTATTATACAGGGACTATATTTGAGGGGTATGCAGCGGATCTTGGTTCGCCTGTTATGAGCGGGGGGCGCTATGACAATCTCTTGCAGCAATTTGGTCGTCCCGCACCTGCTACTGGATTTGCCATTAAGACGACGAGAATGCTGGATATGATCGAACTGCAAGCGGAGAATGAGGATTTCCCCATTTTAGTACAGTATGACGATAGCCATCGATCTGAAGCGATTGCAGAGGCAATTCGATTACGTAATGAAGGGGCATGTGTTATTACTCGCCGGGTAGAAGGGGAAGAACAACTCGCAGAAGTAGGGCAGCAGAACAAAGAAGCGTTGCATTGGAATGGTCGTCGCTTGAAACGTGTATTGACGTTTGCTGATTGTGTAGTTAGCTAACTTTTCAGGTAAGAAAGGGAGAGCGTTATGAATGATTGGTTGAAGGTAGCGATGCCAAAGGGGCGCATCTACAAACAGGCTTCGACCTTATTTCGCGAAGCGGGGCTGCTCGTACCTGAGGACGAGGATCAGTCTCGTAAGTTGATTATTGATATTCCTGAGGTGAAGATGCAATTCATAATGGCAAAGCCGGTAGATGTACCTACCTATGTAGAATATGGTGCAGCGGATATTGGAATTGTAGGCAAAGATGTGTTGTTAGAAGAAAAACGAGACGTGTACGAGTTGCTTGATTTGGGAATTGCTCGCTGTCGGATGTCCGTAATTGGCCTGCCTGATTGGAAGCCGTTAACGAATCCTCGCGTTGCTACGAAATACCCGAATGTTGCTTCTCAATACTTTCGTGAGCGTGGGCAGCAGGTCGAAGTGATTAAGCTGAATGGCTCCATCGAGTTGGCACCACTTATCGGACTAGCGGATCGGATTGTTGATATGGTGGAGACAGGCAAGACGTTACAAGAAAATGGACTTATTGAGTTAGAAGAAATGTTCGGCATCACAAGTCGACTTATTGCCAATCGAGTCAGCTATCGGATGAAAAACGAAGCGATTCAGCAGTTGTGTGATCGGCTGCAGGTGCATCGCAATGTACAGGTTAAAGGATAGTTTCCGTTATGTTAATGGTTTAAATATAACATTTTGCAATGACTGAGTAGGTATTTGATTAGGCGTCGTCTAGGCAATTCAGCTACTGAAGGTGAACGGGTCGTTACTGTGAAATGGAGCAGGGAGGCCTCTGTTTAAGGGGTTTACATGTGGGGAGGGAAAGAAGGATGCGGATTGTTAAAGCCAGTGAATTCCGGCTGGAGCGGGAAGTAGACTATGGAACAGCAGAGCAAGTGGCAGTTGTAAAGCGAGTTATTCAAGACGTGCGCAAGCACGGCGATGATGGGCTGCTGCGTTATACGGAGCAGTTCGATAAGATGGTGCTTAGTGCAGAGCAGCTACGAGTAAGTGAGGCGGAAATTCAGGCTGCTTACGCTGCGGTCGAGCCTTCGTTCGTTCAGGCCATTCGTGAAGCATCGGCAAACATTCGCACCTTTCACGAAAAGCAGAAAAGAACGTCCTGGATGGATGTTCAACCAGACGGAACGATGCTGGGGCAAATTATTAAGCCGCTGAAGCGTGTCGGTGTTTATGTTCCAGGAGGGAAGGCGGCGTATCCTTCTTCCGTGCTTATGAATGTAATCCCCGCACAGGTTGCCGGGGTAAAGGAGATTGTGATGGTCACCCCGCCGGCTACTGGCGGCGTTGCAGGGATTGACCCCTATATTCGGGTCGCGGCTGCTGAGGCAGGGGTGAAGGAGATGTATCGCGTCGGCGGCGCGCAGGCGATTGCTGCTCTTGCCTATGGCACAGACTCTATCGCTCGAGTCGATAAAATATGCGGCCCCGGTAATATTTACGTCGCGTTGGCGAAGCGAGAAGTATACGGCGCGGTCGATATCGATAGTATGGCAGGGCCTTCGGAAATTGTAGTATTGGCTGACGGCAGTGCCAATGCCGCTTATATAGCGGCTGACCTGCTGTCGCAGGCAGAGCATGATGAAATGTCGTCGGCTGTACTGGTGACGAGCTGTCCAGAGTTGGCAGTGCGTGTACAGGCCGAGGTAATTTCTCAGCTAGCTTCGCTGCCGCGGCAAGCAATTGCTGCACAGTCGATTGAGCAGCACGGCGCGATTATTGTGGTCGACGACTTAGATCAAGGAGTAGACTTCGTAAATGAATTGGCACCCGAGCATTTAGAGATTATGACGGAAGATCCAATGGAATGGATTGGGCGTATTGAGAACGCAGGAGCTATTTTTATTGGGCCATATAGCTCAGAGCCTGTTGGAGATTATTTCGCAGGACCTAACCATATAATCCCTACAAATGGAACTGCGCGCTTCTCCTCGCCTGTAGACGTGGATATGTTCTTGAAGAAATCTAGCTTGATTCGTTACAGCAAAGAAGCACTCTTGCAGCACGGGGAGAAAATTATGACGATTGCTCGTCATGAAGGATTAGAGGCACATGCACGTGCTATTGAAATTCGATTGAAACAGGAGCAATCCGAAAATAAGTCACAGGGGTGAGGGACGATGAGTCAATCTGTATCAGGAGCCGAGACGGTAGAGCGTCAACGTACAGCATCTATTGAACGAGTTACAAATGAGACGGATATTAAGTTGCAATTGGCTGTCGACGGGGACGGTAAAAGTGACTTCAATACAGGTGTACCTTTTTTAAACCATATGCTTGATCTGTTTACGAAACATGGTCAGTTTGATCTTAGTGTGCAAGCAAAAGGTGACATCGAAATTGATGACCACCACACTGTAGAGGACATCGGAATTTGCCTTGGTCAAGCTTTGTTGAAGGCACTTGGTGATAAGCGTGGCATTAAGCGTTATGCTTCGGTATTTGTGCCTATGGATGAAGCGTTGGCTCAAGTTGTAATTGATTTAAGCAATCGTCCACACTTGGAGTATCGTGCGCAGTATCCATCTGCTCAAGTGGGTACGTTTCAGACAGAGCTGGTGCACGAGTTTCTGTGGAAGCTGGCACTGGAGGCGAGAATGACTTTACACGTAATCGTTCATTACGGCCACAATACGCATCATATGATTGAAGCGGTATTCAAAGCGCTTGGACGAGCGCTTGATGAGGCAACCTCTATTGATCCGCGTGTGAAGGGTGTACCTTCCACGAAAGGGGTGCTGTAGCACATGATTGCAATTGTCGACTATGGCATGGGCAACTTGCATAGTGTCAGCAAAGCGATAGAGCGCCTAGGCAGGGAGGCGACCATTGTATCCGAAGCCGAGCAATTGCATAGTGCGACTGGCATTATTTTGCCTGGTGTCGGGGCATTTGGGGACGCGATGGATGCGCTGCAAGCAACGGGTCTAGGTGAGGAGTTGCGTAAACTCGTGCTGCAGGGTAAGCCTTTGCTTGGCATCTGCCTTGGTATGCAATTGCTGTTTGATAGCAGTGAGGAGTATGGTCAGCATAAAGGGCTAGGGCTGCTGCCTGGCAGAGTAGTGAGATTTCCGCAATCCGGCTATAAAGTGCCGCATATGGGCTGGAACTCATTGAACTGGAAAAATCCCGAGCACACTCTTGTGAAAGAGCTGGCTGAGGATTATGTGTACTTTGTACATTCCTATCATGTAGAAGTTGAGGAGCCTTCGGATCTATTGGCTACAACCGAATATGCTGATCGTGAAGTGACTGCCATAGTTGTCCGCGATAATGTGTATGGAATGCAGTTCCATCCTGAAAAGAGCGGGTCGCTCGGTCTAAAGTTGCTGGAACAATTTTTAACGAAAGTTGTAGCTGTGTCTATTTCAAATAAGTAATGGATGAAGTGAGCGAATAGATTAAGAGGCTAAGAGGCGAGGAGGAGCAAAAATGTCTGCTGCATTTACGATTTATCCTGCGATTGATATTCGCGCTGGGAAGTGCGTGCGTCTTGTACAAGGGGATTACGGACAAGAGACGGTTTACAATGAGCATCCGGCTGAAGTGGCGCTAAGATGGAAAGCAGAGGGCGCCTCATGGATTCATTTGGTTGACTTGGACGGAGCTAAGGAAGGTAAGCCGATCAATGATGCAGTTATCGGCGAGATTGCGCAGTCTGTAAATATTCCCGTACAGGTAGGGGGAGGCTTGCGCACGGAAGCAGACGTGGAACGTTTGCTAGAACTTGGTGTCCGTCGAGTTATCCTTGGAACGGCTGCAATCGAGGATCGCGTATTTGTGCAGAGCGTACTGAAACGTTATGGCAGTCAAATTGCAATTGGACTGGATGCGCGCGATGGTTATGTTGCGACACGTGGATGGTTGGAGACTTCTACTGTTCGTGCGGTGGATTTGGCCCAGGAACTTGCTGGCGAAGGAGCAGAAACCTTTATTTTCACAGATATTTCGCGTGATGGCATGATGCAAGGGCCAAATGTCGATGCTATCGTGGAGCTTGCACGTGCATCTGGGCAACAAGTTATTGCATCGGGTGGGGTAAGCAGCTTGACCGATGTTGAGGCACTTGCCGCATTTGCTAATGAAGGTGTGAGCGGCGCAATTATCGGCAAGGCATTATACACAGGTGCGGTGGATTTATCGCAAGCGTTGAAGGTGTAAGTTGTCCAAGATGGATAAGCGATGAATACGAAACATTAATGGAAGTTGCTTGTTAGATAGATGAAGAATTAACCATACAATTGTTGAATTGCTGTTCTTAGAAGGGAGAAGGAGCGGGCGATGTTAGCGAAGCGAATTATACCTTGCCTGGACGTAAAGGACGGTCGTGTTGTAAAGGGCGTTAACTTTGTTCAGCTGCGAGATGCAGGAGATCCAGTACAATTAGCCGCGTTATATGATGCAGAGGGTGCAGATGAGCTTGTTTTTTTAGATATATCAGCCTCTGTAGAGGGTAGAGCGACGATGATTGATGTTGTACGCGAAACAGCAGGAAGTATCTCGATTCCATTCACTGTAGGAGGCGGCATTTCGACGACAGACGATATGATGCGTTTGTTGCGGGCAGGTGCAGATAAGATTGGAATTAATACGGCTGCAGTGCGTAGGCCAGAGCTTATTGCTGAAGGTGCAAAGCGGTTCGGCAGTCAGTGTATCGTTGTGGCAATTGATGCAAGGTTCAATGAGGAATGGCAGGACTGGGAAGTGTACACACATGGCGGACGGACGCCAACTGGAATCCGAGCAATTTCATGGGCGCAGGAGGCTGCTCAGCTCGGAGCCGGAGAACTGCTGTTAACGAGCATGGATGCAGATGGCACGAAGGATGGCTTTGATGTGAAACTTACTCAGGCAGTCTCGCAAGCTGTTACCATTCCGGTTATTGCTTCTGGTGGAGCAGGTGCAGTGGAGCATTTCGATGAAGTGTTAACCTCGGGTGGAGCTGATGCAGCCTTGGCGGCATCTATTTTCCATTACAAGGAGATCTCGATTGCACAAGTGAAAGGACGCTTGCGTGAAAAGGGAGTGACAGTACGATGAAGTTTCAGCATTTAACTTTAATTGAAGATAATGAGGCTTGGGTACAATCCCTTCGTTGGAATGAGCAAGGTCTTCTGCCTGCCATTGTACAAGATGAAGAAACAAAAGCCGTACTGATGATGGCGTACATGAATCGTGAATCGTTGCAGTTGTCATTGGAGCGAGGAGAGACTGTTTTCTGGAGCCGTTCTAGGCAAGAGCTGTGGCATAAAGGAGCTACTTCCGGGAATACGCAGCGTATTGTGGAGCTTGCTGTAGACTGTGATCGTGACACGCTGCTCATCCAAGTAAATCCGAATGGGCCAGCTTGTCATACAGGGACGTATACTTGCTTTGATGAGAACGAACAGAAGGATTCAGGTAAAGAGAAGCAGGCTGCAGACGAGCAGGAAGTACTCGATAAGTTGCAAAAGGTACATGCCCAACCAGTTGTAGCCGATGCTGTTGATGAGGAATCTGTTCATGTTCTAGAACAATTGGCTCTAACGATTGCGGAACGGGAGCGTGAACGTCCAGAAGGAGCATATACGACGTATTTGTTCAATCAAGGACTCGACAAAATATTGAAAAAAATCGGTGAGGAAGCAGCCGAAGTCATTATTGCAGCTAAAAATAATGAGACCAAAGAGCTGACTAGTGAAGTGTGCGATTTGATGTTCCATTTGCTTGTGCTGCTGCAAGATCGTAAAGTGAGCTTCGATAAAGTATTGTCTGAAATATCCCATCGGCATGCCAAGCCTCGTCGTGATACTTATAATGATTTGGGTAAAGTGAAGGAATAAAGAATAAGTTGAGTAAAAGGAAGTAATTATGGTAGTCATTACTTATAAGTTATGTAACAAACACAGACCTCTTGTCGTTCGAAAACGGCTAAAAGTGGATCTGTGTTTTTTTATCTCTAAAATCCTTAAATGACCGATTGCGAAAATATAGGGTAAGGGGGTATAATGATGATAATGATTATAAATTAAAAATAAGTATAAGTAGCATGTGTCAGTTAACTGATAGTCGTTGTCTTGATGAAGTGATGTAAAGGGGGGATGTGCCGTCCTTTCTGTTCCCTTACAGTAATTAAGGGAAATAACTGTCGTTGTGTTATACTGGAGATTGTACTATCCAAATTAACACTAGTTACAGTTAGGAGGTGCCTTGGCGATGGCAGATAATAAGCCACAATCAACCGGAACTGACCTTGTATCTACTGCGAAGATTGTTGCGTTTCCGGTGGATGGCGCAGCGTATGCGGAACGTGGAATGAAGGCGTTAGAGCGGCTGCGTTACGACAAGGCGTTAACATATTTCCGTAAGGCCGTTCAATGTGAACCAAACAACCCTATACATCAATGTAATCTTGCAGGTGTTCTTGCTGAGAGCGGACAATTTGAGGAATCCAATCAAATCCTTGAACATGTCATCTATCATGTTGAGCCTGAAATGACAGATTGTTTTTACTATATGGCAAATAATTGCGCTTATCTGGAGGAGTTTGAACAGGCAGAAGCGTTGCTGCGGCAATATTTGAAGCAAGATCCGTATGGAGCTTACGCGGAGGAAGCAGAAGAGATGCTGCACATGCTGATGAATGATATGAGTCATTCTAATCAGCCTGTACTATCTAAAGCTGAGCGTCTTAAAGGAAAAAAAGCGCAGCTATCTGAATCATTTTCGTCCAAAGAAATGGAAGACGATGTGGTTGAGGAGCAAGAGAACCTCGACTCTGAGAATGAGTCTGAGATCAGCCATGAACGAGCTCGTGCTTTATTAGAAGAAGGCAAGTTCACTGAAGCGGAACGAATGCTGCTTGAAGTTTTGGAGCAGGATCCAGATTATCTAGCGGCTTGGAACAATTTAGCCCTTGCTTATTACTATATGGGGCGCTTTGACGAGGCTGTCAGCACATTGGAAAATGTACTAGAACGAGATAGCGGGAATCTGCATGCACTGTGCAATCTTGTTATTTTTGAAAAACATGCGGGTAATGATGCTCGTGTAGCTGATCTAGTGCAAGTTCTATCTAAGACGGAGCCATTTCATCAAGAGCACGCATTTAAGCTGGCTACAACGATGGGCAGTTTAGGTGAGCATAGCGAAGCTTATCGTCATTTGAAGCGAATCATAGTGAAAGGGGCAGTTAGCGATGCGAGTGTATATCATTACGCAGCAGTAGCAGCATGCCACGTGAATCGTTTTGATGAGGCTGGGCGTTGGTGGGCTACATGTCGAAGATTGGATAATGAATCAGGTGTAGCTGCTTATTATATTGAGCAGTTGCAGCAAGTAGTGGACGGCAAGTTAGAGCCTATGCCAAGCTATCATTATCGTATTCCATATGAGGAAGAAAGACGCCGACAAGAGCAGCAGCTGAAGCGCCAGATGAATACGTTACCGTTCAAGTCGTCAGAGGGATTGCAGCCTGTTGGGCAGGATGATACAGCTGCACTTGAAACAGCTTGGGAGCAGCAGTTGAAGACTGATCCGCTCGTACGTTCCTCCTTGTTCTGGGCGTTGCGCTTTGGTGAAACAGGGACGAAGCTTCAAGCATTGCAGGCGATTCACTTGCTTCATGATGAAGAAGCAAAGGAAGCGCTGCATAACTTGTTGCTTGATCCGGCACAAGAACTATACTTGAAGCAGGTTGCCTTTTATATGCTGCGCAAGATGGGCGTTGAAGGACCGATTCAATTCGAGCTGAAAGGCGAAGAGCTTAGCCAGTCGAACAACCATTTAGCTAATCATCTGCCAGAGTGGAAAGAGGTATGGCAGAAGGTTCTCACAGCTACAGAGTCACACATGCAGGGACGATATAATATATTTATGCTGCATGATGTTGAGACGATGTGGATTGAGTTCCTTACGCAGCTATATCCTGACGTCCCTCGACTTCAAAAAGCGGAAGCGTGGTCTGCAGCCCTAGAGTACCGAGTAGCGAAGCTTTACCAATGCGATGTTACTTTGGAACAATTGGCGGAGCGATATGGGACATCTTCAGCTACAATAAGCAAGCATGTGAAGCGTATGGATGAAGTATGCGAAATGGATACTATGAATGTTACGCAGTAGTTAACTTACGGAGAAATGCAATCTACTGGATCAAGCACATGTATGTGCTCCACATATTGAGCTCTATAAGAATACTATTTTAATAAAAAAACTCTCATAGGAAAGTCATTATGTTTTATAGGAGGAAGTTACAATGGAGAAAAAAATACACAAAGTTGTCGTAATCGGAACAGGTCCTGCTGGTTATACGGCAGCTATCTACTTGGCACGTGCCAACATGGAGCCGCTCGTAATCGAAGGTCCTCAACCAGGCGGACAGTTGACTACAACGACAGATGTAGAGAACTTCCCTGGCTTCCCAGAGGGCATTATGGGTCCAGAATTGATGGACAATATGCGCAAGCAAGCTGAACGTTTCGGGACGACTTTTAAAACAGGCTGGGTTACAGGCGTAGACGTGTCTGAGCGTCCATTTAAGCTGCAAGTTGAAGGAATTGGCGAGATTGTTGCGGAGTCTGTCATTGTAGCGACAGGTGCTTCTGCTAAATATATGAACATTCCTGGCGAGCAGGAGAACTTAGGTAAAGGGGTTAGTGCATGTGCAACATGTGACGGTTTCTTCTTCCGCAATAAAAAGATCGTCGTTGTTGGTGGTGGAGATTCCGCTATGGAAGAAGCTAATTTCTTAACTCGCTTCGGCTCTGGTGTAACATTGGTACACCGTCGTAATGAACTGCGCGCATCTAAAATTATGCAGGATCGTGCTCGTGAAAACAGCAAAATTAGCTGGGATCTCAACGTTACACCAATCGAAGTAGAAGCTACGGGAATGGGTGTCACAGGCCTTCGTGTTAAAGACAACGAGACAGGTGAAGAGCGCGTTATCGAGACAGATGGCCTATTCGTAGCGATTGGTCATAAGCCGAACACGGACTTCTTGCGTGGCCATGTGAATCTTGATGAGAACGGCTATATCGTTGTTACTCCAGGAACGACAGAAACTAGCGTTCCAGGTATTTTTGCTGCAGGCGATGTGTTCGATACGAAGTATCGTCAAGCGATTACGGCTGCGGGAACAGGATGTCAGGCTGCTTTGGATTGCGAGAAGTATCTTGAGGGCAATATGGTACATGACTGGAGCAAAAGCTTGTAATGGCATAACTAGCATTAACAGGTAATATTTATGTTATAGATAGGCTTTTCATTCAGGGATGACAATCAAGTTTAGACGGAGTCATAGTGGCTCCGTCTCTATGCGTTCAGCTAGCGGGTTCTCTTGACCTCACTAGTGGGTTCGCGTATATTGGGTACAGAAGTACCATACGATTATAAATAAAAGGTGGATGACGCATGTCTGAGCAAATCTACGTGGGTGTCGATTTGGGAGGAACGGCAATTAAGGTCGGACTCGTAAGTGCAGAAGGAAATCTATTGCAAGTTTTTGAGGGTCCAACCGAAGTGTCGAAAGGTCCTGAAGCGGTAATCGATAACATCGAGAAATATGTTCGTCATATCGTAGAGGAATCATCCTACGATTGGAGTCAGGTTGCTGGAGTCGGCGCAGGTGTTGCTGGGTTCACGAATGTGAAGGAAGGCGTTATCTTGCTAGCGCCCAATGTAGGATTTAAGGATGTGCCGATTCGTTCCATATTAGAAGAACGCTTGGGCAAGCCTATTAAAATTGACAATGACGCGAATGTAGCGGCATTGGGTGAAGTGTGGAGCGGAGCAGGCAAAGGTATCGATTTCTGCGTGTGTTATACGCTTGGAACAGGTGTAGGCGGCGGAATCATTATCGATGGCAAGATTGTACAGGGATTTAACGGCCTTGCTGGAGAACTTGGACATATGTCGGTTATTCCAGATTTGGAAGCGATTCAATGCGGCTGCGGCAAGATGGGATGCTTGGAGACGGTGTCTTCCGCAACAGGCATTATTCGAATGGCTAAGGATGCAGTTGAACGTGGAGATCGGACATCCTTGTCCTTGCTGGAAGAAGCTATTACAGCAAAAGATGTATTCGATGCTGCTAAAGCAGGAGACGAAGTGGCAATTCGCATCGTAAGTCGTGCTGCTTACTACATTGGCAAATCGATGGCTGCTGTAGCAGTGACATTGAACCCGCAGCGCTTTATTATCGGCGGCGGCGTATCTAAAGCGGGCGAATTCTTATTCGAGCAGATCCGTGAGTCATTTATGAAAATGTCACCTGAGCCTGTTACGCTTGGTGTTACCATCGAAGCAGCTCAACTAGGAAACGATGCAGGAATGATCGGCGCAGCCGGATTGTTTATTCGTTCATAGTGTGTTGTCTTGCAGTTGAATTCGATTTTGCAGGCTATAGGTACGAGTTGAATCAGTTTCGGTTCGTAATCGATTCGGACAAGGAGGGGACGAACGATGAATGAATCAACGGAAACATCTGCGTTAGCGAAGCTAGTCATTATTACCGGCATGTCTGGTGCAGGAAAGACGATCGCAGTGCAGAGCTTAGAAGATTTGGGCTTCTTTTGTGTAGATAATCTGCCCCCTGTCTTAATTCCGAAATTTGCAGAACTTATCGAGCAATCAAAAGGAAAGATTGGTAAGGTTGCACTCGTTATCGACTTGCGCGGACGAGAGTTCTTTACAGCATTATCGGAATCATTAAATCATATTCGTGATCATTATACGATTAGTTGTGAAATCTTATTTTTGGATGCAACCGATGGCGTGCTTGTACGTCGATACAAGGAAAGTCGTCGTCGTCATCCCCTTGCTCCAGATGGTATGCCGCTTGATGGTATTCATCAGGAACGCAAATTACTCGAAGAATTGAAGGGTTGGGCGACGCAAGTCATCGATACTAGCAACTTGAAGCCTGCACAGCTTAAAGAGCGCATTATTTCGCGCTTCAACCATACTAACCAGCAAATTATGCCGATTAACGTAACTTCGTTCGGATTTAAGTATGGAGTGCCAATAGATGCAGACCTCATATTTGACGTGCGATTTTTACCCAATCCTCATTATGTAGATGCTCTTCGCCCTAGAACGGGGCAGGATGCTGAAGTGTACGATTATGTGATGAAATGGCCTGAGACCCAAGCTTTTCTTCAGAAGCTGTTGGATATGCTTAATTTCTTAATTCCACAGTATCAGAAAGAAGGTAAGGGACAAGTAGTCATCGGTATTGGCTGCACAGGCGGCAAACATCGTTCAGTGGCTATAGCCGAGTACTTGGGACGCATGATTGGTTCAAGTGATACGGAAGTCGTACGTGTGAGCCATCGTGACTCTGAGAGGGATCGTCACTAACAGGAGGTCGCTGCGATGACGCATAAGGATGGAGACTTGGAAGAAACGCGCAATCGACCGCGTATTGTCGTTATGGGTGGAGGAACTGGCTTATCCGTCATGCTGCGTGGATTGAAAGAAAAACCACTCGATATTACCGCTATCGTAACGGTAGCTGACGACGGAGGTAGTTCAGGGATTTTACGAAATGAACTGCATATGCCTCCGCCAGGTGATATACGCAGCGTGTTGACGGCACTGGCAGATGTTGAGCCCTCTTTGTCTGAAATGTTAAAGTACCGTTTTCATCAGGGCAGTGGCCTTGCAGGTCATAGCTTAGGTAACTTAATTTTGGCTGCAATGACGGATATTACAGGTGACTTTGTTGCCGGTGTCAGAGAGCTAAGCCGTGTGCTTGCTGTTCGAGGTCGTGTGCTACCTGCTGCCAATCAAGCCGTTTTATTAAAAGCGGAAATGGCAGATGGGACAATTGTAGAAGGCGAGTCCAATATTCCTAAGGTAGGCAAACGCATCAAGCGCGTCTTCATAGAGCCGCACGATGTCCGTGCGCTGCCGGAAGCGGTTCAGGCGTTGAAGGAAGCGGATGCGATTCTGATTGGTCCTGGCAGTCTGTACACAAGTATTATGCCGAATTTACTAGTGCCGGAATTGGCGGAAGCCGTATTGAATTCGCAGGCTGTAAAGTTATTTGTGTGTAATGTGATGACTCAGCCTGGCGAGACCGACAATTACACAGTGGGCGACCATTTGGATGCGATTCAAGAACATATTGGTCATCAGTTATTTGACTATATAATCGTGAACGATGGTGAAATACCGCCTCAAGTACAGGATAAGTATGCTGAGAAAGGCGCTCGCGCTGTTCATTTGGATCTCGAAGAAGTGAAGAGCCGCGGATATCAAGTTATCGCCGATTCTTTAGTGCTATTCCGTACGTATTTGAGACATGATGCGGATAAATTAAGCCACCACATTTATCAACTGGTGGAAAATTGGATGTTACGAAAGAGGTGAATGGACGATGTCTTTCGCGGCACAGACCAAGAAGGAATTAACGTTAATTGAAGGGGACGGGTGCTGCGAAAAGGCGGAACTGTCTGCGCTCATGCGTATGAATGGTTCGGTCCAGTTATCTTCTAACCGTAAAGTAATACTTGATGTGTCGACAGAGAATGCCGCAATTGCGCGGCGTATATATAAACTAGTAAAGGCGCATTATCAAGTGCATACCGAATTGCTGGTACGCAAGAAGATGCGCCTGAAGAAAAACAATGTTTATATTGTGCGCATACCTGCTTTTGTGCAGGAGATGTTAAAAGATCTGCATATCGTCTCGGAAGGTTTTATGTTCACAGATGGTATAGATAAGCGAGCATTGGCAAACAATTGCTGTAAGCGAGCTTACTTGCGAGGAGCGTTTCTTGCAGGAGGGTCAGTGAATAACCCCGAAGGGTCGTCTTATCACTTAGAGATCTATTCAATGTACGAGGAGCATTGCAAAGCGCTTGTCGATCTGGCAAATGTCTTTGATTTGAACGCTCGATTTATTGAACGGAAGAAAGGCTTTGTGTTCTATCTCAAGGAAGGCGAGAAGATCATAGAGTTCTTGAACATTATTGGTGCTCATCAAGCCTTGTTTAAGTTTGAGGATGTGCGTATTATGCGTGATATGCGCAATTCGGTAAATCGAATCGTCAACTGTGAGACGGCAAACTTAAATAAGACGATTGGCGCAGCCGTTCGTCAGATTGATAATATCAAGTTGATCCGGAACAAAGTAGGGTTAGACAGCTTGCCAGATAAATTGAAGGAAGTAGCAGAGGTTCGTTTAGCACACCCGGATATTAATCTAAAAGAGGTCGGAGAACTGCTGAAGGGGAAGGTCAGCAAGTCGGGGGTTAACCACCGATTGCGTAAGCTTGATGAATTGGCAGAGCGTATTCGCAATAGTTAGCGACTTAACGCTAGTGAAAACGCTATAATAATGCTATAATGTGATAAATTGAACAGATTTGTTGCAAGAAAAGTAACATTTAGGTATGTTAGAATAAAGATTACAAATAATAATCGGAATTTAAGTAGGGGGTATAGTACGCATGGCTCAACAACCAGTTGTTGTACGACTGAAGACAGGCTTACACGCTCGACCTGCAGCTTTGTTCGTTCAAGAGGCTAACAAATATTCCTCTGATATTTTTGTTGAAAAAGAAGATAAGAAAGTGAACGCGAAGAGCATCATGGGTATCATGAGCCTCGCGATCAGCTCTGGAACTTCTGTTACGATCACTGCTGATGGTGCTGATGCAGACCAAGCGGTAGCTGCTTTGGTTGCTTTGGTAAGCAAGGAAGAATTGGATAACTAATAGAACGATTAAATAGGCCCGTCTGTCTTGTGCAGACGGGTTTCGTTATATTCTTATAGTAATCGGCATGGCGAACCCAGAAATATCGAACGTCATTAATTTATCGGATGGCGATGCTGATTGAGGGAATGGATATAGTCAGAGGAAAGCGTATTGGCTGAGTAAAGCTTTGGTGTGCTTGCATACATTTATGAAGGCGAAACCTGACGTAAGTGGAACGTTTTCCTATGTACATCATGACTGATCTTATGACCATAATCAACCTTCTTTAGAAAAACTTTAGAATACAGCTCCGTGTATGTAACGCCCCAATCAAGCCAACCTTTAGAGCTTATGGTGTACGTTAAAGTAGGATGAAATCTATACAATCTATGGAATTAATGTGGAAGCCGAGAAATGTTTGGTTTATTCATTAATGGTATTGTGAGTCTGAGTTGGCGATGATATGATGGGGGTAGTTTAGATTAGTTTAGTTTAGATGAGATGAGACAGGATGAGTTGAGTTGAGCTGAGTGAAGAGTTAATAAATTCATATCTTTTTCTCCACTGAGACTACCCTGTTCTCCTCTGTTCAGAAACGGAGGCCAACATTATGAGTAGTATTTTATCCCACATCACTTACAACCCTAAGCAGCAGTCCTACAAGACAAAAGGCAATATTCAGGTGTACCGTACCATTGAAATGGTAGAAGAAGAGCAAGCGATTCATAGTATTTTGAGCCAGATTGATGGCGCAAGAGGTGCGCTATATTCCAGTTCTTATGAATATCCAGGAAGGTATTCGCGCTGGGATATGGGGTTTGTTCATCCTTCTTTGCAGCTGCGATCTTCCGGTCCGCGATTCTACATCGAGCCATTGAATGAGCGCGGTGAGGTGCTCGTGCCAGCTATTTATCGAGCGCTTTTGCAGCTTGATACGATTGAAGTGATAAGAACAGATGAGCGTATCGAGGGCAGCATATTAAAGACGGACACCCCTTTTACCGAGGAAGAGCGAACGAGCCAGCCATCTATTTTCCAAGTGCTACGACAAATTAAGAACTTATTCTACTACGAAGATGATTCTTTCTTAGGCTTGTACGGTGCCTTTGGTTACGACCTCGTATTTCAGCTTGAGCCTGTGGCCAGTAAGCATGAACGCGAAGAAGGCGAATCAGAAATAATTCTATTTCTACCAGATGAGCTAACTGTTGTAGATCACCAGATGTCTTGTGCCTATCGCATGTCTTATGAATTTGAAGTCGATGGACGTATGACTGCTGGACTGCCTAGAATTACACCTGCTGTTCCAACCCAAACTACGAATTCAAATGTGAATGTTGAATATAAATCAGGTGAGTATGCGGACCTAGTTCGTGTAGCCATCGAGGAATTTAAAGTCGGCAACATGTTCGAAGTTGTCCCTTCTCAAACCTTGTATGAACCTTGTTATGATAGTCCTTCGCAAATCTTTTTGCGTCTAAAGCAATTGAATCCTAGCCCTTATGGATTTATCGTAAACTTGGGAAGCGAGATGCTTGTCGGTTCTTCTCCGGAGATGTATGTTCGCGTTGAGAACGGTCGTGTTGAGACGTGTCCGATATCAGGTACGATCAAGCGTGGCAGCAATGCTATTGAAGATGCGAACAACATACGTGAACTTCTCAATTCTGCTAAAGATGAAGCAGAGCTGACCATGTGCACGGATGTAGATAGAAATGATAAATCTCGTATTTGCAAGCCTGGGTCAGTCCGTGTTATTGGACGCAGGCAGCTGGAGATGTATTCCCATCTAATCCATACGGTAGATCATGTGGAAGGCTATTTAGAGCCTCAATATGACGCCTTGGATGCCTTTATGACCCATATGTGGGCAGTCACCGTAACAGGGGCGCCTAAGCGTGCAGCTATTCAATGGATTGAACAGCACGAACAGTCACCTCGTGGCTGGTATGGAGGAGCTGTAGGTGTTTACAGTTTCAATGGTAATTTAAATACAGGATTAACACTGCGTACGATTCGTATAAGAAATGGAATGGCTGAGATTAGAGTTGGAGCTACGTTGTTATACGACTCTATTCCGGAGCTAGAAGAGGAAGAAACGTTAACGAAGGCTGCGGCACTTGTGAAAGCAATCCGTGGGTGGAATCAGAAGCAGGAAGCTCCTCCTGCTGATGTTCAGGTCGGTAAAGGCAAGCGTATTTTGCTAGTCGACCACGAAGATTCCTTCGTGCATACGCTAGGGAATTATTTCAAGCAAACAGGAGCGGAAGTCATTACGTATCGCTCTTCGGTAGCTAGAGAGCAGCTAGCGAAACAATCTTTTGATCTTGTTGTATTGTCACCGGGCCCAGGCAGGCCGGAGCAATTTCAGCTAAATGAAACGATTGAGATATGCTTGCAGCAGCATATACCGATATTCGGAGTATGTCTCGGGCTGCAAGGCATTGTAGAGTACTTTGGCGGAGCGTTGGGTACACTAGATTATCCTCAGCATGGCAAGGGTACTGTGCTAGATTTCGTTAAGCCATGCCACCTATGGGACGGCTTAGATAGCGGGATTGAAGTCAGTCGCTATCATTCGCTGTACGCTAGTACTGTACCAGATTGTCTAGATGTAACCGCATTGTCTGAGGATGGAGTAGTCATGGCAGTACGTCATCATTCACTTCCGATTACAGCGGTGCAGTTCCATCCGGAATCCATTTTATCGCTGCGTCATAATGCAGGAATTCAGATGATTCAGAATGTTGTCGCTTCTTTGTCGGCGTGCAAAGGATAACATTTCTCGTATCAAAAGCGATCTTACTAGGGGACGAATGAAGCTGTAGAAGCAGTTTGTAAGTTTGTATGTATAAGTTTGTCCGATGTAGATAGTCAGGGTGCTGAGGCAAGGGGAACGAAACCTCTTGTTTCAGCGCTTTTTTGTTAGTTATTATAGTATGTAGGCAGTTATAAAAAAACATCCTTAATCGTTTGGAAGAGCCTTGTATCAGTTAGCGAGGCTTTTTGATGAGGAGCGTAAAAAATTATGTTGGAGCTTTAGGTTGATTAAAGCGTAGCGGGTAGGCTTACCGAAATGAATGTTGTAGCTAGGTAAAGCTCATGCAATATTGAAATTGTTGAAGGTTAGGAGTGTTTTAAGTGGGGATGGGGCATGTACCTTACATCGTGATGGATTTCAATCAAGAAACGTTGGTATTTGAGCGTCCATTGCAAGTATTGCAAGCGAATCGAATAGATGAAGTGGAAGCTGTATTTGAACAAGTGCAGGCAGCGATGAAGCAAGAGAAATATGTTGTTGGCTATGTTTCTTATGAAAGTGCGCCGGCTTTCCATGCTCATTACATAGTGAATTCAACGAATAACGAATTTCCTTTGGTGTGGTTCGGGATTTACGACAAGCCGACAGCAGTAGAGCCGCACCAGCAGTTACCGTATCAAGTGTCAGAATGGAAGCCGTCTACCGATTATGGGCGATATGAGAATGGCATCAAGCAAATACATAATGCCATTGCGAGCGGAGATACGTATCAGGTCAATTACACAATTCGGTTTCATTCCGAATTCGATGGTGATGATCGCTCTTATTACGAGCATCTGAAGGCGGCGCAAAAAGGGAATTATTCCGCTTATTTAAATCTAGGACGTTATCGGATCTTATCTGTTTCGCCTGAGCTGTTTTTCCGTTGGGACGGAGAAACCATGGTAACGAAACCGATGAAGGGAACAGCGCCGCGTGGAATTGGAATAGCTGATGAACAGCAGAAAGAGGAATTGGCTGCTTCTGAGAAAAATCGAGCTGAAAATCTGATGATCGTTGACTTGCTACGCAATGACATAAGTAAAGTAGCGGCAGTAGGCTCAGTAAAAGTTCCAAAATTGTTCGAGATCGAGCCCTATCCAACCGTGTATCAAATGACATCTACGGTAGAAGCGAAGACAAAGCCGAATACTACTTTGTTCGAGGTGTTCAGCGCCATGTTCCCCTGTGGATCGATTACAGGGGCGCCTAAAATTAGTACGATGCGAATGATTGATTCGCTAGAGGACGAGCCTCGTCATGTTTATTGCGGGGCGATTGGGATGATTACACCTGATCAGCAAGTGTTGTTCAACGTGGCGATTCGGACAGTCTTAATCGATAAGGAGACGAACCGGGCTGTGTACGGTGTTGGCGGGGGCATTACGTGGGATTCTACGGTAGCAGATGAATACGAAGAAGTTATGGCCAAGTCGAAGGTATTGTCTTACAGAGAAGAGTGAATTAGAATTAGTCATTTTCGTAACAGGGTGCAACATTTTTTTCCTTCTCGCGTTTAGGAGACAAGAACTATAAACATTCTACACTTGGAGGGGTTTGTTATGCATCAACTTTGGAAGCGTACTATGGTAGCCGTGGCACTCTGTGCCGCATTATTCGTGACTTCCGCGCAGCTTCAGCCGGGTACGGCTTCTGCTGCTGTGGCTACAGATGTGAACAGAAACGTTATTTCCGTTACAGGTCAAGGTAAGCTTGAGGTAGATCCTGATATTGCGTACGTAGTATTAGGCGTGGTTACAAGAACTGACAAAGCGGATGAGGCTCAGAAGCTTAACGCTGAGAAGTTTGATAAGGTGAAAAAGGCGCTGACGAGTCATGGTGTAGATAACAAAGATGTGAAGACGGTCCAGTTTAGTGTTCAACCTCAATACTCCTATAAAGAGAATCAGGAACCTAAAATAGTAGGCTACGAAGCGAGACATCAAGTAAAAGTGAATTACCGCAAGTTGAATAAACTAGGCGAACTTGTTGATGCTGCATCTAAAGCAGGAGCGAATGATATTTCCGATATTTCATTTGGTATCGAGAACATTGAGAGCTTGGAGTTGCAAGCCTTAGAAAAAGCTGTGGCAAATGGCACGAAAAAGGCTCAGGCTTTGGCAAAAGCGAGCGGACGTCAACTCGGTCAGGTCATTGCAATTTCAGAATCAGGCAGTGATTTCTCAATACCACGATTAGCTGTAGCTGAAATGTCTAATGACCATATGGCTAAGGTAGCGCCGAGTGCCCCTCAAGCAGGTCAAGTTAAAATACAGCTGAATGTACAGCTAGAATTTGAGCTTAAATAACAATTCCAATTTAGTCCAATCATGAACCGCTTATGAGTGTCAACTCAATGGGCGGTTCATTTTTGTGCATTTTTCGGTTAAAATAGAGGATAGTTAGCCGTTATATGGGATAAATACGTTATTTACGTGAAATTTCACGTATGGATATGTCGAAATTACGTAAAACTAGTTGTAACAGTTGTCAAAACGATGTATATTGAATATGCAAAAAATTAATGTACACTTTGGGAGCCATACCAATGGATATGGCTTTTTTTTATGATATAGCTATGTACGTTGTCTACGGATGACGGGAAGGGGTTGATTGTTTATGATTCATCTGGAAAATGTAGAAAAGCATTTTGCCGGGCAACCCGTTGTACATCCCTTGTCTCTGACAATTGATGAGGGGGAGTTTCTGACACTGCTCGGTCCGAGCGGATGCGGGAAAACAACGATACTTCGTATGATTGCCGGTTTCGAACAGCCATCTTCTGGCGTGATTCGTCTTGATGGAGAAGATGTTACACAATTGCCGCCGAATAAGCGGAACTTAAACTTAGTATTTCAACATTATGCGCTCTTCCCCCATATGACGGTGGAGGAGAATATTGCGTTTGGTCTAAAAATGAAAAAGATCGATGCTGCTGAGCAGCGTGTTCGTATCGAGGAAGCGATTCGTCTGACTCAGCTTACACCTCTTGCAAAGCGCTATCCGCATCAGCTTTCTGGTGGACAACAGCAGCGTGTAGCAATCGCTCGTGCGATTGCGAACAAACCGAAAGTACTTTTGCTGGATGAGCCGTTGGGCGCGCTTGATTTACAGCTTCGCAAAAACTTGCAAGCTGAGCTTAAGCAATTGCAGCGCAGCTTGGGTATTACGTTTGTCTATGTTACACATGATCAAGAAGAAGCGATGATGATGTCGGATCGTATTGTCATCATGAACTCAGGGCGTATTGAAATGATCGGTTCACCACGCGAAGTTTATGAACGCCCGGAGACGTTGTTTGCAGCTACTTTCATTGGTGAAAATAACATTTTCCATGAAGAAGAGCGATTGTACAGTGTACGCCCAGAGAAAGTTCGTGTCAGTGAACAGCTGGAAGGTGTGCGTAAACAGGGAATCATTCAAGATATTTTGTATTTAGGAAATATTCATAAGTTAATCGTTCATTTGGATGACGAGCAGACTTCGGTGACAAGTGCACTGGACTTTACAGATAATCGTGAGTGGCAGCTTGGACAGCAAGTAGGGCTGCTCTGGAACGATCAGGATGAGGTGACAATCGGTCGATGAATAAGCGTACCTTCGGCCTTGTTGCACCTGTCGTATTGTGGCTGTCCTTGTTTCTCATTATTCCGATGGCTGCTGTTGTTGTTGTCTCATTTATGCAGCGGGACAATTTGGGTAATATTATTTGGAACTTTAACTTTGATAATTATGCTCGGTTCTTTGATCCATTGTATTTGGGTATCTATTGGGACACGATCTGGGTATCGCTTATATCGACCGTACTCTGTTTATTGTTAAGCTATCCGTTGGCTTACTATATTACGACGGTCAGTGCTCGTGCACAGAAGCTGTGGCTGATTGCGATTACGATACCATTTTGGATTAACTTCCTTATTCGTACTTACGCATGGGTCATTCTGCTTCGCACACAAGGTGTAGTGAATTCGCTATTGCTGGATATCGGGCTTATACAGGAACCATTGCAGTTGCTGTACACGGACGGAGCTGTAATCCTTGGTATGGTTTACACCTTTATTCCGTATATGGTACTTCCTATCTATGTTGCGTTGGAGCAAATGGATAAGCGCTTGCTGGAAGCGGCAAGCGACTTGGGCGCAAGCCGTTGGAAGTCATTCTGGCATATTACGTTGCCACAGACAAAAACGGGAATTATAACAGGCAGCGTGCTCGTATTCGTTACGACGACGGGTATGTATGTCATATCGGATATTCTCGGTGGCGCAAAATCACAAATGCTTAGTAACATTATTCAGAATCAATTTCTTGGGGCGCGCGATTGGCCGTTCGGCTCTGCGTTGTCAGTTATTTTTATCATCAGCTCCATGATTATTATTGGTCTCTTTAATCGTGCGATGCGTTCCAAGTATGATGCGTCGAGGGAGGCGAAAGCATGATGACGGCACAGTCAAAAAAGAAACATCCGTTGTTGTCGATCCACTCCTTTTTAATGCTTGCTTTTATTTATATTCCTGTACTGCTCATTGTCTTGTTCTCGTTCAACGATTCACGGATGAGCACCAACTGGAGTGGCTTTACATTTGATTGGTACGTGAAGTTGTTCCAGAACGATAATGTAATGACGGCTGTAAAGAACAGCTTGTTTATCGCGGTCGTCTCGACAATCGTTTCGACAGTATTAGGTACGATGGTGGCATTGGCGATTCGCAAGATGCAGCATAAGAAGACTTTGAACAGTTTGTTGTATTTGCCGATTATCGTTCCGGATATCATCATGGGCTTGTCGCTGTTGATTTTGTTCAGTCAGCTAAAGTTTGATCTAGGTAAAATAACGGTTATAATTGCGCACATTACGTTCAGTATCTCCTACGTATATGTAATCGTCACTTCACGCTTAGCTAATATGGGTAAACAATGGGAAGAGGCAGCTGCAGATCTGGGAGCAACACCTTGGCAGACGTTCCGCCATGTTACATTGCCAACGATCTGGCCAGGTATTATTGCAGGCGCGCTTATCGCGTTCACGTTGTCGATTGACGACTTTATGATTAGTTATTTTGTGGCGGGGCCAGAATCATCGACCCTTCCGATATATATTTACAGCTCGGTGAAACGGGGTATCTCTCCGGAGATTAATGCGTTGTGTACGATTCTAATTATAGTTAGTGTGACTCTAATTATTGCGGCGCAATGGCTGGTTAACCGTGGAAATGGCGATAAACGCGGTAATATGTTGCCATTTTAAAGTCACGGCTAGTTGAGCTGAATCATTACTGTATGTATGCTAACGATGCATAAGGAAAGAAATTAAGTAACAAAAGTTACGGATCAGAAAGGGGTATTTTGAATTGAACAAAAAATGGATTGCACTTTTACTGACAGGAATACTAGCACTGACTGTCCTATCAGGCTGTACAGGTGGTTCCTCCCAACCAACATTGAATTTGTATGGATGGGCAGATAATTTTGATCCAAAAATGATAGAGAAGTTTGAAAAAGAGAACAATGTGAAGGTGAACTATACGTACTTCGCAAACAATGAAGAGCTGTTGGCAAAGATCAAAGCTGGCGGTGCTAACTATGATCTAATCCAGCCATCCGACTACATGGTAGCTACGATGGTGCAACAGGGGCTGCTGGAAGAGTTGAATAAGGATAACATTCCTAACTTCAATAACTTGGCGGAAACATTCAAAAACCCTGAGTACGATCCAGACAATAAGCATTCGGTAACGTATATGTCTGGTGTTACGGGTATTGCGTACAATAAGAAATACATCAAAGAAGTGCCGGATAGCTGGGAAGATCTTTGGAATCCAGCATACAAAGGAAAAGTGCTATTGCTTGATGACAACCGTGAAGTGATCGGCATGGCTTTGAAGAAAGCTGGCAAGTCCAACAGCTCTCGCGATGATGCAGAGATCAATGCAGCTGTGGATGATCTGCGTAAGCTCGTTCCTAACGTATTGGCATTTGATACAGATAGCATTAAGCAAAAGATGATCCAAGAAGAAGCTTGGATTGGAACACTATGGTCTGGAGATGCTGCATTCGCAGCTGCGGAGAATCCAGATATCGCTTACGTTGTACCGAAGGAAGGCAGCACAATCTTCTCTGATAACTTCGCCATTCCTAAGGGAGCAAAAAATAAAGAGTTGGCTGAGAAATTCATCAACTTTATGATGGATCCTCAAAACAGTGCAACGAACTATGAAGCAATCGGCTACAGCAATCCAATTGCAGCAGCGAAGCCACATCATAGTAAAGAATACAACGAGAACCCGATGATCAACCTAACGGACGAGGAAATGAGCCGTACGGAGTGGTTGGCTGAGGTAGGCGACAAGATTCAATTGTATGACCGCCTTTGGACGGAATTGAAGAGCGGGCAATAATCTTTGAAGCAAATATAGATAGTGAAAGACACATCCAATCAATGGAGAACATTGAAGGGTGTGTCTTTTTTATTTGCATTGATTTAGGAAATCATGACTGTTTTACTTACAAATGAACATGTGAAGCATACCCCTCGTTCTTATACTTTCGGGTCATAGTTAGCAGTGACAATTGTATGGTTTCATATATAATAGAATGAAAAGGATAAAGTATCCATATTTTCAAAGGTGCTTATGGAAGGAGCGTTATCATGACTCAACTATTATTAATATCAGGAAGCCCACGTAAAGGTTCTAATTCCAGCAAGGTCATACGCCATTTGCAGGAACAATTAGAGGCAGCGGGCGCTACTTGCAAAGTGTTTGATCTTAACACGGATAAGCTTCCGCTTTATGAGTATGATCAGTCTCAGTATGAACTTGAAATTGTGCGTAGGCTCGTACAACAAGTTCATGAGGCAGATGGCTTTGTCATCTGTACGCCAGAATATCATGGAGCTATGAGTGGAGCTTTGAAGAACGCTCTCGATTTTCTAGGTGGTAAGGACTTTGCTGGCAAGCCGTGCGCGATCGCTGCGACAGCTGGTGGAGGCAAGGGTGGTATTAACGCATTGAATAACTTGAGAACTGTTCTGCGCTCACTGTATGTGAACGCACTGCCGCATCAAATTATCGCTGATCCGAACGTGTTTAACGAAGAGGGGCGAGTTGCAGAAGAGCGCACCGCCAATGGTCTAGGCTTGCTTGCAGAGCAGTTGCTTGCTGAAGTAAAGCTGCGTAAATCATAGAGATCAAAGTCGTGCAGTCTGATTTTATCTGATTTTAAGGTTTCGCTCAGATTCACTTAATCTAGCAACGTTATTCTGATAGTGGACCGAATGACAGATGAGTAGAGCAAAGGAGGGCTGCCGCACGACTTCATAACCTTGACACAACGGCTTGTCCGTTGAACAAGGAGTATCCGTTTCATCTTTTCTCATGGTTTACAGTTTACCCCTAGAACATATATATGGCCGTATTGCCTTATGAGGCGATACGGCATTTTTTTTTTGCTTTTCAAAACATTTACAAACAATTTAATTGAAATATATAGTGGGTAATCAGTGGGAGGTGGTATTTCACGGTAAAAGTGGAACATCTGTTGTGTTTTACTGCACAAACTATTTGTAATCTTTTTCAAACTATTACAATAACTTTTAAATGATCTCTGGTTACAATTATGTTACTATTTTTGTTGTAAGCAAAAAACAAGCCGAAGCCCGTAGGGCGCGGGGGAACCATCACTGGGGTGAACCGCATAAGCGATAGGGGAGTCTCTTTCCCCGAACCCGTCAGCTAACCTCGTAGGCTACAAAGGGAGAGAATATTTTTGAAGAAACCATTTAAGCATGTCCATAAACTAGTGGTAGTAGGAGCTTTGGCACTTACTCCAGTATTGTCTGTAGGTACAGCAGCTGCTGCACCAGAGTGCCCAGCACCAACAGCTAATACAAACGTAAAAGGTCAAACTATCGTTGTTAACGGTAACTCTATGACTGACTTGAACGAGCTGCTTTCCAAGTGGTTCCCGAACTGGAACATTGTTGTGAACAAGCCTGAAGCTAACAAGCCGAAGCCACAACCGCAACCAGAGAAACCGAAACCACAGCCAGAAAAGCCGAAGCCACAACCAGAAAAACCAAGCAAGCCAGAAACAAAACCGGAACAACCAACTAAGCCAACGACACCAACGAAGCCGGAAAACAACAACGGCAACCAAGGTACACAAGCAAGCACTAACGTTCAGCAAGTGGTTGAATTGGTAAACAAAGAACGTGCAAAAGCGGGCTTGCCTGCATTGAAATATGACGAGAAGTTGTCTCAAGTTGCTCACTTGAAAGCAAAAGACATGATCGATAACAACTATTTCGATCACAATTCTCCAACTTACGGTTCTCCGTTCGATATGATGCGTTCCCAAGGTGTTTCTTACAACACAGCTGGTGAGAACATCGCTAAAGGTCAACGCTCTGCAGAAGAAGTTATGAAAGACTGGATGAACAGCCCTGGTCACCGTCAAAACATCTTGAAAGACGGTTACACAAAGATTGGTGTAGGTTACTACAACGGTGCATGGGTACAAATGTTTATCGGCTAATGTAACGGTACGGTATTAGTTTTAACATTAAAATAGAAATATTTTAATAATAGAAAGGGCGGCTTGTTACCATATAAGGTAATGAGTCGCTTTTTTGCTTATGAAATACTATAGAAGTATAAAAAAATCCCCTTTCCATTCGGAAAAGGGACTGGGATAATGATTATTTCGTTGGAGCAACTGGTGGTTTATCAAGCACTTTATCAACGAGGCCATATTCCAATGCCTCTGCTGCGCTCATGAAGTAGTCGCGATCTGTGTCGCGCTCAACACGCTCAAGCGGCTGGCCTGTACGCTCAGCTAAGATGTGATTCAGCTTATCGCGCATTTTTAGGATGCGGCGAGCGCGAATCTCGATATCGCTTGCTTGACCCTCTGCACCACCTAGCGGTTGGTGAATCATCACTTCGCTGTTAGGCAGCGCGAAGCGTTTACCTTTCTCACCGGCAGCAAGCAAGAACGCTCCCATCGAAGCAGCCATACCGACACAAATCGTCGAAACATTTGGCTTAATGTGCTGGATCGTATCAAATATCGCCATACCGGCTGTAATCGAGCCACCAGGGCTGTTAATGTATAAGTGAATGTCTTTCTCTGGGTCATCTGCTTCCAAGAACAGCAACTGAGCGATAATCGCATTCGCTACGACGTCGTTAACACCTGATCCCAAGAAAATAATACGGTCTTTCAACAAGCGGGAATAAATATCGTAGGCGCGTTCTCCTCGATTCGTTTGTTCCACAACCATAGGAATATAACTCACGTCTAACCCCTCCTCACAATGCATGTGCCACTGTCGCGGCAGTATGCTCATTGAATCATTATTAACGGATTGAAGCGTTCATATAAGCGGATATGCAACAACAATTATGTACCCTCAAACGCCTCTTCATTAACTATACTCAAATTCAAAATAAAAGTCAAAGATGGTCAAACTTTTTACATGAAAAAAACATCCTGATTCCACAGCTGTCGTACAGCGCAAACCAAGATGTTTATTTCTTCTCATATAAAATAGCTCTAACTTATGCGTATGCGTACTTCTTATCAGGGCTTCAATTGTTCAAGAAATGGCGCGCCCGCAAGGAATCGAACCTTGATCTCAGGCTCCGGAGGCCTACGTCATATCCATTGGACCACGGGCGCTCACCCTAAAAAATGATGCAAGGAATATTATAAAACAAGTTACTTAATTGCGCAACTGCTTTCATATAAAGAAGGGATGCAAGATGTACCTCGCTATATGGTTAGTTGAACATTAGACGGTAGTCATCTTCATTCCGATAATACCTATAACGATACACATAAGGAACATAAGCTGTGTGCGATTGTATTTTTCTTTGAACCAGAAAATACTGACCAGGGTAATCCCTACAGAACCAATCCCTGCCCATACGGCATAAGCGACACCTGCGGGGATGACGAGCATCGCCTGAGTAAGGCAATAGAAGGAAAGGGCGATACCGATCGTCATCACGATAAGCGGTGTCTTCCTTTTGAATCCATCAATGTATTTCATTGCGATGACGGACACGATTTCCTCTAAACCTGCAATTACGAGTAATAACCAAGCCATTAGGTAGTTTCTCCTTTCTCAGTTGTCGAGAGCTTCATGCCCACAATTCCTGTAAGGAGAATGATCAAAAATAATATTTGCGCAAAGCTGTAAGGTTCTCCTAGATATACACCAATAGCATATGTCCCGACAGTACCTATACCTACGAATACCGTATAGGCGATAGCAACCGGGATACGCTTATACGCTTGAATCAACAAAATGAAGCTGATAGCAATAAGAGCAAACACGCCGATCCACTCTAGCGTTGATGATGCGTATTTAAGTCCAGAGGCCCAAATGATTTCTAAGGCCCCTGCGATGATAACGAGTAGCCAAGCCATTTATATGCACTTCCCTTTCTTCTAGTTGTTGGTAGTCTGGCTGAATGCTTGGGTAAAGCGCATATTGCACATGTTCAATTTAAGGCTGCTTTATGCCAAGTGCGCGACCTATAACAAGAAGGAGCTGAGCCTTCAGAGGTTCTATTTGATCAATACCTTGCTGCTTGTCTACAAAGTGAGCAGTCTCCGCAGTTTGCTCCATCATGTTAATAAGCATGCGCACGATTGTGAGTTCATGAGTCCCTTCCGCGGCTTCACCACGTTGAGCTGCTTCCTTAATTTGCTCACTGAACCAAACGTAATACGGGTCGTAGATTTGTTCCCAACGAGGGAATGAATGATGATAGGCAAGCCCCGAGTAACAGAATAAGATGACCTCTTGAAATTCGTCAGCCATCTCAAAACTGACATCAATCATGACTTTGACCTTATCTGTGAGCAATTGGGCTTGTTCTGTACGCGAGATGATCTGTGCTAGTGATTGCTGCAATATATAGTCCGCAATTGCCGGTACCAAGTCATTTTTAGCAGAGAAATAAATATAGAAAGTTCCTTGCGCGACGCCTGCGCGTTTTACAATGTCGCCAACAGCTGTTTGTTGAAATCCTTTTTCTCGTACGAGATCGATCGCAGCATGCAGCAGTGCGCTGTACTTTTCTTCTTTTTTACGATTCATAAAGGGAACACCTCCAATAAAATGACTGACAGTCATTCATAAATGATAAGTATAGACTAGCACTTTGGATGAAAGCAAGCAATGTGGGAAATGGTGGAGTGAAGATAAACGAGGAGCGAAATGTAACATATATCCTTGCGATTCGTGATGGGAAGCTGAGTATTCGTATTCTGAAATTATTCCTGTAATTGGATAGATACAAAACTATCAGTTTCGTTTACTTATTTAGATACATGATTAAAGGGTAAGCAATCTAATTGGGAAAAATGTATTTCTTATTAAGGAAGAAAGAGTGTCACCAATGATCTCGAACAAGCCCAGAGATCGCTATATGTATAAGATCTTGTCCATTTGCCCATTATAGATGCGGGATACTTGCAAGTTGCCGTAATCTTCGGTAGAATGATGGTGGGACGAAAAATGTGCACGCGGGACGAAATGAGTCCAGAAAGAAGTGCAGCAGTCCTTTCAACCATCCAACACTATAGTTCCGAGGAGTACGGAGTGAAAGAAATGCGTGAATGGCTAGAGATAAACAGACAACTTCTGCCTGATCTGATGGAACTGTTGAAAAAGCGCTACGCGATCCTGCATGAGATTATGATGTCTGATGTCATTGGTCGTCGTACGTTAGCTGCATCTTTGCAGATGACTGAACGTGTGTTGCGAGCAGAAACCGACCTCTTAAAGGTACAAGGCCTTATCGAGACGGAGACAGCTGGCATGCGGATCAGTGAGCAAGGGCGCAAGCTCCTTAGACAGATGGAACCATTAATGCGAGAAATACTCGGCATGAGGAATTTAGAAGAAGCCATTCAGCAGAAGTTTGGCCTTAAGCAAGTCATCGTCATTCCCGGAGACTCCGAACAATCACCTGTGGTGAAGCAGGAATTAGGGCGAGCTGCCTGCGATGTGTTGAATCGTGAGATGAGACATGACGATGTCATTGCGGTAACCGGCGGATCAACGCTCGCTGCAGTGGCAGAGCAAACAGGTTCGACATCTCACAAGGGCAACTGGTTCGTGCCAGCCCGAGGTGGCTTAGGCGAGAGTCTGGAATATCAAGCAAATACGATTGCTTCCAAGATGGCAAAACAGTTCGGAGCGCAGTATCGATTGCTGCATGTGCCGGACTTGCTAAGTGAGGAAGCGTATCAGTCGCTTAGGTATGAACCGAATATTCGAGATATTTTAGGACTCATTCGACAAGCACGCATTATTCTTCATGGCATTGGTGATGCCTTGGTCATGGCGAGAAGAAGACGTATGGAGCCAGCTGTTATTGAACAGATTCAGCAAGGTGGCGCATTGGCGGAAGCGTTCGGCTATTATTTCGATCGTGAAGGTCGAGTGGTGCACAAGATGTTGACATTGGGCTTGCGGCTTGAGGATATTTCAAGAACCGAAGTCGTCATCGCAGTAGCCGGGGGCAAGAGCAAGGCTGATGCCATTATGTCGGTGCTAGAGTTTGGTCACGAAGATATTTTGATCATCGATGAAGCAGCAGCAGCTGCCATCGTGCAAGCATGTGGTCTCGACGAGCCTAAGAGCCGTCTTGAACAATAGATAATACTTACATCCTTAACAGGGAAATGGGAGGAATCATCAATGGTTAAAGTTGGTATTAACGGTTTTGGTCGTATCGGTCGTAACGTATTCCGTGCAGCTCTTAACAACGCAGAGGTTGAAATCGTAGCAATTAACGATTTGACAGACGTTAAAACACTTGCACACCTTTTGAAATATGACACAACACACGGTAAATTGGACGCTACAGTAGAAGCTTCCGAAGGTGCGTTGATCGTTAACGGTAAAGAAATTAAAGTATTCGCAGAGCGTAACCCAGAGAACCTTCCTTGGGGAGCTAATGGCGTTGAAATCGTTGTTGAATCCACTGGTATCTTCACAGCGAAAGATAAAGCTGAGCTTCACTTGAAAGGCGGCGCTAAAAAAGTTATTATCTCCGCTCCAGCTACTAACGAAGATATCACTATCGTTATGGGCGTTAACGAAGATAAGTACGATGCAGCTAGCCACACAATCATCTCTAACGCTTCTTGCACAACAAACTGCTTGGCGCCATTCGCTAAAGTATTGAATGACAAGTTCGGTATCGAAAAAGGTATGATGAACACAATTCATTCCTACACGAATGACCAATCCGTTCTTGACTTGCCGCACAAAGACCTTCGTCGTGCTCGTGCAGCTGCTGAGAACATCATTCCTTCCACAACTGGTGCTGCTAAAGCTGTAAGCTTGGTATTGCCTGAGTTGGCTGGTAAATTGAACGGTATGTCCATGCGCGTTCCTACACCTAACGTTTCCGTAACTGACTTGGTTGTAGAACTTAAGCAAGACGTTACTGTTGAAGAAGTAAACGCAGCTCTTAAAGAAGCAGCTGAAGGTCCTTTGAAAGGTATCTTGAACTACTCCGAAGAGCCATTGGTATCCAGCGACTACAATGGTGACCCAGCTTCCTCCACTATCGATGCTTTGACAACGATGGTAATCGGCGGAAACATGGTTAAAGTTGTTTCCTGGTACGACAACGAGTGGGGCTACTCCAACCGCGTTGTAGACTTGGCTGCTTACATCGCTAAAAAAGGTCTTTAATTCCATAAGCCAGACAACCAAAGAGGAGTAACCGTTTAGGTCTCCTCTTTGGTTAATTGGAGCGATTGTTTTAGGAACCTATTTGATACAACCAACCATAACCGAACCGTAATATACCAAATGACCAAGGATGGGCTGATGAGGCTATCCACTCATAACCTTATATATAGAATGATTATGAATATCGGTCGTGAAGAGAAATAATCAGATATAGATACACAGATAGATATAGATATAAAAGTGTAGAGAAACCATAGAACAGAACGACAAGCAATAAACCATACTGTGTACCACAACAGATAGAACAGAAAATAGAGATGAAACACTATAGATATAGGCCATGTAAATGGCATTAGAGAGAAAACATACAGATAGAGAAATAACCATAGAACCGTACATGAACCGTACAAATAGAAATAGAAACAATAGAAGCTAAATATAGATACGTCCAATAAAGGACGAAACATAGAACCGTATTAGAACCGTATTAGAACCGTACAAAGTGCAGCAGCTAAATTGCCCTTGAATTAGGAGGATAAAGAGATGAACAAAAAGAGCGTAAAAGATATCGAAGTGAACGGCAAACGCGTATTCATGCGTGTAGACTTCAACGTACCTTTGGATAAAGGCGTTATCACGGACGATACTCGTATCCAAGAGACGCTTCCAACGATCAAGTTCTTGATCGAAAAAGGCGCAAAAGTTATTCTTGCAAGCCACATGGGTCGTCCTAAAGGTGAAGTAGTTGACTCTATGCGTTTGACTCCAGCAGCAGCTCGTTTGGGCGAATTACTTGGCAAGCCAGTTAAGAAGCTTGATGAGTCTATCGGCGAAGCAGTTCAAGCTGAAATTGCTAAAATGGAAAACGGCGACGTTGTTGTATTGGAAAACGTTCGTTTCCACGCTGGCGAAGAGAAGAACGACCCTGCATTGGCACAAGAATTCGCAGCTTTGGCTGACGTATTCGTAAACGATGCTTTCGGCGCAGCACACCGTGCACACGCATCTACAGAAGGTATCGCTAAGCTTCTTCCTGCAGTAGCTGGTCTTCTTATGGAGAAAGAATTGAGCGTTCTTAGTAAAGCTCTTTCCAACCCTGAGCGTCCATTCACAGCTATCGTTGGTGGTTCCAAAGTTAAGGACAAAATCGATGTAATCAACAAAATGCTTGAAATCGCAGACAACGTTATCATCGGCGGCGGTTTGACTTACACATTCTTCAAAGCACAAGGTCACGAGATCGGTAAGTCTTTATTGGATGAGAGCAAGTTGCAAGAATCTCTTGGCTTTATCGAAAAAGCAAAAGAGCTTGGCAAGAATTTGTATCTGCCAGTAGACGTTGTCGTTACTGATGACTTCAGTGCTGACGCTAACACGCAAATTGTTGATGTAACGGGTATTCCAGCAGAGTGGGAAGGTATCGACATCGGTCCTAAAACACGTGAAATTTACGCTGACGTTATCAAAAACTCTAAGCTTGTTGTATGGAACGGACCAATGGGCGTATTCGAAATCGAACCATTCTCCCACGGTACTCGTGCAGTAGCAGATGCTTGTGCTGAGACTAGTGCATACACAATCATCGGCGGCGGCGATTCCGCAGCAGCTGTTGAGAAGTTCAACTTGAAAGACAAAATGGACCACATCTCCACAGGCGGCGGCGCTTCCCTTGAGTTCATGGAAGGCAAAGTATTGCCAGGCGTAGTGGCATTGAACGATAAATAAGATTGATTTTTAAAGCTAGCTAGACGTTACTTTCTGTAGACGGTATAGCAGCTATACCGTCCACGGCTAAAGGAGTGTAATTCAATGAGACAACCAATCATCGCAGGAAACTGGAAAATGTTCAAAACAGTATCTGAAGCTACTGACTTCATCGCAGAAGCGAAAGGCAAAGCAGAAGTAGAGGGCGTAGAGAGCGTAATTTGCGCACCTTTCACGAACTTGCCAGCACTTGTTGAAGCAGTTAAAGGTACTTCCATCAAAATTGGTGCACAAAACCTTCACTTCGAAGATTCCGGTGCATTCACAGGCGAGATCAGCGGCGCAATGCTAAAAGATCTTGGTGTACACTACGTAATCATCGGACATTCCGAGCGTCGTGCATACTTCGCTGAAACAGACGAAATCGTGAACAAGAAGACGCATGCAGCATTCCGTCATGGCTTGACTCCGATTGTATGTGTGGGCGAGTCCCTTGAAGAGCGTGAATCCGGCAAGACTAACGACGTATGCCGCGTGCAAACGGAAGAAGCTTTCAAAGGCTTGTCCGCTGAGCAAGCGAAGCAAGTTGTTATCGCTTATGAGCCAATCTGGGCAATCGGTACTGGCAAGTCTTCCACAGCAGCAGATGCAAATGAGACAATCAGCTACATCCGCAGCGTGGTAACTGGCCTTTACAATGAAGAAGTAGCACAAGCAGTACGCATTCAATACGGCGGCAGTGTTAAGCCTGAGAACGTACGTGAATATATGTCTGAGAGCGACATCGATGGCGCATTGGTAGGAGGCGCAAGCTTGCAGCCTGCTTCGTATATCGCATTGGTGGAGGGAGCGAAGTAAGATGTCCGCACCTAGACCAGTAGCTCTTATTATTATGGACGGCTTCGGCCTTCGCGGTACTGAAGAAGGTAATGCAGTAGCACAAGCGAAGAAGCCTAACTATGACCGTTACATGAGCCAATACCCGAACACTACGCTAGTCGCTTGCGGCGAAGCAGTAGGTTTGCCGCAAGGCCAAATGGGTAACTCAGAAGTGGGTCACTTGAATATCGGTGCAGGCCGCATCGTATATCAAGACTTGACTCGTATTACGAAGTCGATTCGTGAAGGTGAATTCTACGATAATCAAACGCTTATCGGAGCAGTGAACTATGCGAAAACAAACAACAAGGCGCTTCATATTTACGGCTTGTTGTCTGATGGCGGCGTTCACAGTCATATTGACCATACATTCGCGATGCTTGATCTGTGCAAGAAGGAAGGCTTGACGGAAGTATACGTTCACGCATTCCTTGATGGCCGCGACGTAGCGCCTGACAGCGCTATTGGCTACCTTGAACAGCTGCAAGCGAAGATCCAAGAAGTTGGTATAGGTAAAATCGCTACGGTACAAGGCCGCTACTATGCGATGGACCGCGACAAGCGCTGGGAGCGTTTGGAGAAGTCCTACCGTGCGATGGTATATGCTGACGGACCTAAATACCATGATCCAATTGAAGCGGTGAAGAAGTCTTACGAGCAATCGATCTTCGATGAATTCGTAATGCCGACCGTCATCGTAGATGAGCAGGATCAACCGGTAGGTCTAGTGAAGAGCGAGGATGCAGTTATATTCTTGAACTTCCGTCCTGACCGTGCGATTCAGTTGTCGCAAGTGTTCACGAACAGTGATTTCCAAGGCTTTGACCGTGGAGAGAACCATCCAACAGGTTTGTATTTCGTCTGCTTGACGCTCTTCTCTGAGACAGTCGGTGGATTCGTAGCTTACAAGCCGAAAGAATTGGATAACACATTCGGTGAAGTGCTTGTACAACACGGCAAGAAGCAGCTCCGCATTGCGGAAACGGAGAAATATCCGCACGTTACTTTCTTCTTCAGTGGTGGTCGAGACGTCGAGTTGCCAGGTGAGAAGCGCGTGTTGATCAATTCTCCAAAAGTTGCGACTTATGACTTGCAACCAGAGATGAGCGCTTACGAAGTGGCGGAAGCTGCTGTAAACGAAATCAACTCCGATCAATTTGATGCTATTATTTTGAACTTCGCTAACCCTGATATGGTTGGTCATTCCGGAATGCTTGAGCCAACGATCAAGGCAGTTGAAGTAACAGATGAGTGCATGGGTAAAGTTGTTGAAGCAGTACTAGCTAAAGGCGGCGTTGCAATCATTACAGCTGACCACGGCAATGCAGATATGGTATTCGATGAGAATGGCCGTCCTCATACGGCACATACGACGAACCCAGTTCCGTTCATCCTTACGTCCAACGATGTTGAATTGCGTGAAGATGGCATCTTGGCAGATATCGCACCAACGATGCTTGAACTATTGAACTTGCCTAAGCCAGTTGAAATGACAGGCGCTTCGTTGTTGAAGAAGTAATGAAGCAAAGCTAAAGGGCCCTTGAACCTATAGGTATATGCTTTGCTTATATAGATTATGTTACAATATATAAATACTAATTTATTGTTAAAAGGAGATGTATTTCATCATGACTATGATTATTGATGCATACGCACGCGAAGTCCTTGACTCCCGTGGTAACCCAACTGTAGAAGTAGAAATCAAATTGGAGAATGGCGGCTTCGGTCGTGCAATCGTACCTTCTGGTGCTTCCACAGGTGCTCACGAAGCAGTTGAGCTTCGTGACGGCGCTAAAGATCGTTACGTTGGTAAAGGCGTTGAGAACGCAGTTAAGAACGTAAACGACATCATCGCTCCAGAAATCATCGGTATGGACGCGCTTGAGCAAGTTGCAATCGACAAGCTCATGATCGAGTTGGACGGAACGCCTAACAAAGGCAAACTCGGCGCTAACGCTATCTTAGCAATATCCATGGCAGTAGCTCGCGCAGCTGCTGACGCTTTGCAAGTTCCTTTGTACACATACCTTGGCGGATTCAACGCTAAGCAATTGCCAGTACCAATGATGAACATCATCAACGGTGGTGAGCATGCTGACAACAACATCGACGTTCAAGAGTTCATGGTATTGCCAGTTGGCGCTCCTAACTTCAAAGAAGCGCTTCGTATGGGTGCAGAAATCTTCCACAGCTTGAAGTCTGTACTAAAAGCAAAAGGCTTGAACACAGCTGTAGGTGACGAAGGTGGATTCGCTCCTAACCTTGGTTCCAACGAAGAAGCTCTTCAAGTTATCATCGAAGCAATCGAAGCAGCTGGCTACAAGCCAGGTCAAGATATCTTCTTGGGTATGGACGTTGCTTCCACTGAGTTCTACAAAGACGGTAAATACACACTTGCAGGCGAAGGAAAATCCTACACATCTGCTGAGTATGTTGACCTTCTTGCTTCTTGGGTTGATAAATACCCAATCATCACAATCGAAGACGGTATGTCCGAAGATGACTGGGATGGTTGGAAGTTGCTTACTGAAAAATTGGGCGACAAAGTTCAACTCGTTGGTGACGACTTGTTCGTTACAAACACAGAGCGTCTTGGCAGAGGTATCGAGCAAGGCATCGGTAACTCCATCTTGATCAAAGTTAACCAAATCGGTACGTTGACTGAAACATTCGACGCAATCGAAATGGCTAAGCGCGCTGGTTACACAGCAGTTATCTCCCACCGTTCTGGTGAGTCCGAAGATAGCACAATTGCTGATATCGCAGTTGCTACTAACGCTGGTCAAATCAAAACAGGTGCTCCGTCTCGTACGGACCGTGTTGCGAAATACAACCAATTGCTTCGCATCGAAGACCAATTGGGTGGCGCAGCTCGCTACGACGGCTTGAAATCCTTCTACAACTTGAAAAAATAAGGTGCTGCCGCGTTAGTGGCGCATTTCTAAATAATAAGGGGCTGTCCCACAAGCAGAGTGATCTGCTTGTAGGGATAGCCCCTTATTTTTGTATACATGACGTTTCATTCATGTACTTTTTTCAGTTGTGGCCTAAACGTCGAGTTGGGTTATCAGGCGAGATAGCTTAGTTGCTCTTATCTGTTACATGGCTATCTTCGTTCTATCGTTGGTTGTTTATTTAGATACTCAATGAGACGACGTTGACGACTGGTGGCACCTGCAACGATAATGCCCAATCCGTATTGCTTCGCCACATGATAATAAGACAATGGTAGCTCTGTCTGATGGAGGAAATCTTCTACGGCTGTTAGCACACCATTGCGTGGCCCGCCTTCACTAATAGCATTGCAGAAGGATGCGTTCATTCCATCTTGCGTAAGTTGAGATTGTCCACGCTTTACACCAAGATGGGCATATTTATGACGGAATGGGTCTGGTATCGTCTCAGGGAAATAATACATATCTCTACGCGCATAGGGCCATTCAACGTCATGAAACAGAACGACAGGAAACGGGTCCATCTTAGTCAGCAATTGAAGCTCATTATAGACCGTGTACCAGTTATGATCGCCATCAATAAGCACAACATCGCAATGTTCGATCTTTGGAAGTGCATTCAAGCTTATATCTAAAATTGGCTGAAATCGTTCTCCGTGTTGTTCTTGTACAGCTTGGACATCGAACATGGGGGATGGATCGATAATCGTAAGACGACGGCGGCTAAATGAAATATAGCGCAGCAAATTGTGCGTATTCCATCCTTGGGCACTGCCAATTTCCACAATGTGACGCGGTCGGAGAAGACGAAGTATCGGATGTATATATCCTTCCCAGAAATATTTCATGTCACAGCCTCCTTCTCCTAATGATGAATACCATAAAACCTATAAAGCAGGTGCGGATATACGTTAAATTTCGCATTACGAAATATCGTATGTTGGAATTCATTCATTGGTGTAAAAGAGGGCTGGAGGTATGGCGCTGTATAAATTACAACCCCCACAGGCAATTGTGAGGGCGTATGGCATTGATACATGGATATGTCGACTAAAGACTACAAGAAACCATTCTTATTTAACTGCTAGTTTTAACAGCCAGCCCACTAAATGAAATTGGACCAACCACATCAGCTCTCGTATTAGCAGTTTGATTTTCTGCGGTTACTGTGTATACATGGCTGCCTGCTGGTACATTTCTATTGATGGCCTGGAAAGTGACGACATAATTTTGTTCAGAACCAGATGATTCAATGCCTTGCACCGTATTAAATATTTCATTTCCATCGCGGAAGATTCTAAAGAGGACTTGAGCGATGCCAGTAACCCCTCTAACACCGACAGTTGCTACTAATTCAACCCGATTAGGTTGAGCATTAGCAGATGGGATTCGAAGTCTTATTGAAGCTAGACTAGATCTTGCTGGTGAACGTCTGATAATAGTGGAACTTCCTAAGTTGAATCTGCTTCGCGGTTGGGAGGTGGCTTTATCCAGAATACGTACCAGTGCAATCAACTCCTCTGATTTGATAACTATAAATTATGTTAGAAAAGAAGGAGTGATTGGGCGCTGATAAAACAGGCTTGCTTCAATAGTAAACAATAAAGTTGAAGTTGCCTTTATGGATGTTTATGTATAAAATAATAAAAACCACTATTGTGCTATAATTACTACTGAACGATAATGGTATCTCGAATGAGGTTGGAGAAGCATATGAAGGAAATTATTCAATTCAAAAAGGGTGTGCTTGGTTTATGTGCCATGCTGCTTATCCAAGAGCGGGATCGATATGGGTTTGAGCTAGCGCAAACAATATCCAAGCATGTAGAAGTAGCAGAAGGAGCTATTTATCCGGTATTGCGTCGACTTGTTGCAGACGGTCATTGCTCAACTTATTTACAGGAATCAACCGAAGGGCCGCCGCGCAAATATTATCGTCTTACGCCAGAGGGTAAGTCTTATATGGAACAGCTTGTCCGTGAATGGGGAGTATTTGTATCCAATATTAATGGGTTGATCGAATCATACGAGACGGAGGTTGAATGATGAACAGGCAAGAGTATTTGGCATTGTTACGATTCTATTCTCAACAGTTGGCACCAGAGGTGCAGTCTGATCTTCTATCTGAAGTGGAGGCTCATTTTATATACGGTGAGCAGCAGGGCAAGACGGAAGAGCAAATAGCGGAGGAGCTTGGCGATCCGATTGAAATGGCGAAGGAAACAGTAGGTCCGGGTTACAAGGCACCAGACTTATCTGCCTTTCAAGAAATGAATCGAACGGACGAACCACAGAATCACTATTATTCATATCCTAATTATTCTGGTCATTCTGAAGCGGAGTACCCTTATGAAAGCCCTGGCCAGCCTAAAGCTAAGAAATCGTTACTTGCGCTCTTATCGGCGTTTACCCTTATTGTGGTAGGAGGGGGTCTGTTGGTTTCAATCGGTATTGCCCAGTTTATAGGTGGGTCTGATGAAAAAATGGTTGTTTCATCAACAGTAGGATCGATACTTGATGATGTGGATAAGCAATTAGAAGACTTGGAAGATGTAGTGAATATGGAAGATATAGAAGATATCGTAGAGGCTTCAACATCTTTCGCTTGGGATCAAGAGGGTCATGACTTCGAAGGAAGCAATTATGAAGGCGTCATCCGTATGGGAGATTCGTCAGCATGGAAGGATCTTATTATTGAAACGGATCTCGGTGAATTGGACATCCAGTTCAAACAAGGTGATCGCAATGAGATCGCTTGGAAGGCTTTTACTTCCCCTAAAGTAGGAGAGCGTATGCAAGCTGCCCAACTTAAAGGAGAACAAGTCATTTTTGATCTGGATGATTCAGGAATGTATGATGATTATCGTTATTCTTTTGTTGTCACGTTGCAGGACGATGTTGAGCTCCGTAAGCTTCAGCTTGAACAGGAGTTAGGCGAGATTAATCTGAATGGTGGTAAGTTCGAGAAAGTTGAGCTCCATATGGATAGCGGGGTATTGCATGCCAGCGATATCGTCAGTCGTTTCATGAACGTAGAGTTAGACAATGGCTCCACCCAAATAGAGAGAGTCGATTCCCCGATTAAGCTAGAGTCTGATAATGGTGAAATAAAAATTTTGGAAACGACACAGCCTGTAGATATTGAGCTTGATCTAGGTAATGCCAATATTGTAATGAAACAACCACATGATGTAGATGTAAAGACGAATATGGGTATGATTGAGGTTGAAGTTCCACAGGGAGCTAAAGGGAAATATGAAGTTAAATCGGGTTTGGGTAATGTGGAAGTTCCTACATCAGACGATAATGGAACATTCCGTGTGAACGCCAAAACAGATGCAGGGACGATTATTGTAAAAGAGTAAGTTGGAATTATGGGATACATATTATAACCAAGCATGCGGAATGTATGGACAAATTGCTTCCATTTTGTAATGATACGTTTATGATAAATACACACCTAGCCATGGTGTGCCTGATACAGCTCACAATTTGAATACATGATTGAAGGGACGAACGAAACATGGCAGCAATGAAACCAATTCGTAAAGTATTAACATTAGCAGGTTCTGATACGAGCGGTGGCGCAGGTATCCAAGCCGACTTGAAAACATTCCAGGAGCGCGGCGTATTTGGAATGACCGCTCTAACAACGGTTGTAACGATGGATCCAGACAAAGAATGGGCGCATGGTGTGTTTCCTATCGCACTATCGACAGTGGAAGAACAGTTGAAAACGATCCTTTCCATTGGTGTAGACGGCATGAAAACAGGAATGCTTGGATCCATCGACATTATTGAGCTTGCGGCACGTATTATTGAAAAGCACAATATTCCTAACGTTGTTGTTGATCCGGTTATGATCTGTAAGGGTCAAGATGAGGCTCTGCACCCAGAGACAAATGATGCATTGCGTGATATTCTCGTACCTAAGGCTACGGTTGTAACGCCAAACTTGTTTGAAGCGGCTCAATTAGCAGGTACAGCGCCGATCAAATCATTAGATGATATGAAGCAAGCTGCGGCACGTATTCAAGAACTTGGTGCGAAATACGTTGTGGTGAAGGGCGGATCGAAGATTGGTCTACCAACTTCTGTAGACGTTGTATATGATGGCAGCACATTTGAAATTCTTGAAGCAGATCGTATCGAAACGACGTATACGCACGGTGCTGGCTGCACATACTCTGCAGCAATTGCAGCGGAATTGGCTAAGGGCTTCACGGTACAAGAGAGTATGGTAACTGCGAAGCGCTTCATTACGGAAGCTATTCGTCATTCCTTCGCACTTAATCAATACGTTGGGCCTTTGCGTCACAATGCATTGCGTTTGACAGAGCACGGAGAAGAGCAATAAGAGATGTGTAACAATAGGCAGTAAGACGCATGTAGAAGCAGTAGCAATCATTTTAACTAAGTATCTTAGAGAAGGAGACAAGCTTCCAAGCTTCAGCGCTTGTAACCCTTTGAAGGATATGGTACAATAATAATACTGTTTTTATAGGCTTATCTCTTTCGAAATACGATGTGATAGGCAACCCTAGGAGGTGGAAGCATGGAAGGATTTTTGACTGTATTGCTTGTTATTTTTTCGATCGGATTGATTTGCACGGTACTTCTGCAACAAGGGAAGAGTGCGGGTCTAGCGGGCGCCATCTCCGGCGGTGCGGAACATTTATTTGGAAAGACGAAAGCACGCGGAGCTGAGCTGTTCTTGCAGCGTCTAACAATGGGATTGGCAGCTGGATTCTTTATTTTGTCCCTTGTCGTTGCTTATTTCATGAAGAACTAATACATGACATATAAGAAACCTTAATCCGATCAGAACGGGTTAAGGTTTTTTTGTGCTATAGAAGGTTATGAAGGCGAAGGCGTTAACGAAGGATTGCTTGTAAGAAAATAATGAGTGATTGAATTATTAATCAATTATAATAGAATTGATTTAATCCCTAGAATGTATGGTGCCGTGAATGAATGGGCATAATCATTTCAGTTACGTGTGCCATTAGCACTAGGGGTATTTTAATTGCTGCATCAATAAGTGAAGTAAAATACGTTAGTTAAATGATCCCGTGCATTCGTCTTTTTATAAGCTTTATACCATTCGCCGGGATGGCTGTATTTGATTTCGTGTATACTAGGTTATATATGAATATACTTGTGGAAGTTGATGGAGTAAGTGTGAGGTGACAACAGATGATAACGGCACAGCAAATTTTAGAATTTATGCAGGAAACAGCATACAAACCGATGACGTATCAGGAGCTGGAGAAGCATTTTGAAATTGAAGATGCTCAGGAATTTAAGGCTTTTCTGAAGACGTTGAATGAACTGGAACATTCCGGACATATCATTCGTACGCGTACAGATCGCTATGGGGTACCAGAACGAATGAATCTGCTGCGCGGCCGTTTGCAGGCCCATGCAAAAGGATTCGGGTTTTTAATTCCAGAAGAGACAGGCCATCCGGACGTATATATTCATGCGAATGATCTTCAGTCCGCGATGAATGGAGATACCATCCTTGTTCGTGTGACGAACAAAGGTCATGATGGTGCACGTTTGGAAGGGGAAATTGTCCGTATTGTAAAACGGGCAGTGGAGCAAGTTGTAGGTGTATTTCAGAACCATGAGTCATTTGGTTTCGTGGTACCTGATGATCGTCGAATCAATCGCGACATCTTTATTGCCCGTGAGGCGATGGCAGGAGCGGTAAGTGGACAGAAGGTAGTTGTCCGTATTGTAAGCTATCCAGAGGGGCGTACAGCGGCACAAGGGGAAGTCATAGAAGTACTTGGACACAAAAATGATCCAGGTGTGGACATTCTATCCGTTATTCGCAAGCATCAGCTGCCAGAGGCATTCCCTGATGAAGTAATGGCAGAGGCGGAAGCGGTGCCAGATTCCATTTCAGAAGAGGAAATTATTAGCCAAGGTCGTCGGGATTTACGGGGTTTCAATATTGTGACGATTGACGGTGAAGATGCAAAGGACTTAGATGACGCTGTTTATGTGGAGCGTCTAGAGAACGGAAACTATAAGCTGGGCGTACACATTGCTGATGTAGGCTACTATGTGCCAGAAGGCTCTGCCTTAGATCGTGAAGCATTTGCGCGCGGCTGCAGTGTGTATCTCGTTGATCGTGTTATTCCGATGCTGCCGCATCGATTATCCAACGGGATTTGCTCCTTGCATCCGCATGTGGATCGCTTAACGCTGTCCTGTGAGATGGAATTTGACGCACAAGGAAAAGTGGTTCGGCATGATATTTTCCCGAGTGTAATTCGCTCAGTGGAGCGGATGACCTATAATAACGTCCGTAAAATTGTTGAGGACGAGGATCCAGAACTGTGTGAACGTTATTCCTACCTTGTCGATAACTTCATGTTAATGAAGGAATTGGCGATGAAGCTGCGCGGCAAGCGTATGGGTCGCGGTGCAATCGACTTCGACTTCCAAGAGTCGAAGGTCATTGTAGACGAGGAAGGCAAGGCAGTAGATATTATCAAGCGTGAACGTTCGATCGCAGAGCAAATTATCGAAGAGTTCATGCTTGCGGCGAATGAGACGGTAGCTGAGCATTTCCATTGGCTGCGCGTACCGTTCCTGTACCGAATCCATGAAGATCCGGACAGTGAGAAGTTGTTGACGTTTATGTCGTTCGCAGCGAACTTTGGTTATGCGGTACGTGGTAAAGGTAATTCCGTTCATCCGCGAGCGCTTCAGTCGTTATTGGAGGAGATCCAAGGAACGCGTGAGCAGACGGTTATTAGCACGATGATGCTTCGTTCGATGAGACAAGCGAAGTATGACGCGGAAAGCACAGGTCATTTTGGCTTGGCAGCGGAATACTATTCCCACTTCACATCACCGATTCGTCGCTATCCTGACTTGGTGATTCATCGTGTTATTCGTGAGGTAGCCGACAATGGAGGATCTTTGACGGAGAAGCGGCATGAGCAGTTGCATGCACGCATGCCTGAAATTGCTCAGCAATCATCCGAGCGCGAGCGGGTTGCGGTAGACGCAGAGCGTGATACAGAGCAGTTGAAGAAGGCGGAGTTCATGCTGGATAAGGTCGGAGAAGAGTTCGACGGAATCATTAGCAGTGTAACGAACTTCGGTATGTTTATTGAGCTGGAAAATACGGTGGAGGGTCTAATCCGTTTGAGCGATTTGTCGGATGACTACTACCATTTCCATGAACAGCATATGATGCTGCTTGGTGAGCGGACAGCCCGAATGTTCCGTATCGGAGACGAAATACGGATTGTGGTTGCAAACGTCAATATGGAGGATCATACGATTGACTTTGCGCTAGTAGGTCAAGCTCAACGTTTTGGTAGCGGGCGCCAAGGTCGTGAATTCGGCTTCGAGCGCAAGAAGCACGGACGCGGCGAGAGTCGTGATGCGGGGCGTGGCGGACGCGAGTCAGGCCGCGGTGGACAAGGCAGCCGTGGAGATAGAGCTGGCAGCGGCGGACAAGGTGGCCGCGGCGGAGACGCAAGAGGCGGACGCAGAGGTCGCGGTGACGAAGCGCGCGGCGGCGCAGCGAGGGATGGACGCCAAGGTCGAGATGGCGGAGCTAACGTAGGCCGTGGCGATCGTCGTGACGCAGGTCGTGGTGGACAAGGCATTCGTGGAGATAGAGCTAGCAGTGGCGGGCAAGGTGGCCGCGGCGGCGAAGCACGCGGTGGAGCGGCAAGAGATGGACGCCGCGGACGCGATGGCGGAGTTTACGGTGGTGGTCGTGGCGATCGTCATGATGCAGGCCGTGGTGGTCAAGGACAGGGACAAGGCGGACGCAACGAACGCTTTGGACGCGGTGATGATCCACGCGGAGGAAAAGGCCGTCGCGACCGCAATGATGGTCGAGATGGTCGTCTGCACGATTTCAATTCGGGTAATGGACGGAAAGACGGACATGGAGCATCTGAGCTGGATAATCAGGGAGGACGCTTCTTGTATGCTGGTGCTTCCCCTCAACAAGGTGGATCTGGTCACGATGCTGGACGTCACAGTAATCAAGATGGATTCGATTCGTGGGGTTCAAGTAATCAAGATGGAAGACAGCAGAACCATGAAGAAAGCGGCGTAAGACGTGATGAAGAGGTATGGTATAACCAAGGGGAATGGCGTGATCGCAATAAGCGTGGCCGCAACCGTCGCGATAGAAACGAGTCGGATAATAACCCTTATGCTAGACCATCTCAGCGTCAACGCGGTCAGGGCGGCATTACCTTCGGCAGCAATGAAGCGGGTGCTCGCGACAATGGGCGTAAGGAAAGAACAGATGCCAATGATAATGCGAACTGGGTAGATCGCCTTGTGAAAGATGCTGAGCGTGAGTCTGGCAGCAATCGTTTTGATTTTGGATCTGGCAAGGGCGGATATGGTCGTTCTCGGGGCCCCTCTTCAGCTGGCCGAGAGGGCGGTAGAGACTCCAGCTTCGACCGAGGTGGCGATTACCGTTCGGGTCGCGGTCAATTAGGCGGCGGCAAGCGCGGTAAACGCAGTATATCTGAAAGTGGTGTGTTCGTCGGTGAGGATTCACCTCAAGCCGCACGCAATCGTTCTGGTGATGCAGAGCAGGCAGCGCATAAGCGCGGCAAGTCGAAGAACAACACTGCAAAGTTCGTGCGTAAGAAACGATAGAAAGTATCTTGATTAGATTGATGCAGATTATTTTTGGGTATATAGTTAGCGAGCTTAAGTAATAAGATGATTGATGTGAAGAACCTTCTGTTCCACCTCTGTCGTGGTTTCGAAGGTTCTTTGCATATCGTTATAGGCTTTTCGTGCATGCAGGAAATACAATGAAAATGTTGAAAGTCTTATGAACGAAACTTATCAGGTACAAAGTAATACAGGTGCTAAATAATTAAATGGATTAATCATCACGATAATATATATAAATGCAATCATACATATAATATGAGTTAGAAAAGGAGCGATGCAGCAATGAACCCATGGGTTATCGATTGGTGGCCGTTGACACAGCGACTCGTACTGGCTGCACTGCTAGGAGGCATTATCGGATTGGAGCGGGAGCGTAGTCGCCACGCAGCAGGTGTACGTACGCATATGCTCGTAAGTATGGGCTCCGCACTTATTATGCTGTTATCTCTATACGGCTTCTCTATGTTCGTGGATGAAGATAATGTACGTATGGACCCGGCTCGTTTATCTGCACAAGTTATAAGCGGTATTGGATTCCTTGGAGCAGGAACGATTATTCGAGACGGATTATCTGTAAAAGGACTTACAACAGCGGCATCGATCTGGGTGGCAGCTGCAATTGGATTATCGGTTGGAGCGGGATTTTATTATGGTGCGCTGTTAACCTGTGTGCTGACGATTATTGCGCTATGGCTGATGAATAAGATGGAATTCCAAGGCCGTGCAGCGAGTTTGCAGTATACATTCCGTATTCGTGGTATGGATGATGGAACGCTGCTACCTTCGATTCGTGCAATGCTTGCTACGATGAAGGTAGAGGTAGATCGCGTTGAGGTTACAAAGGAGATCAGTGCGCAGGCACGTACGGTATGGCAGAAGAGTGAGACTGTAAATGGTACAAACGTATCGCCTGGAGCAGTAGGAGTAGGAACGACAGGAACAGGCGTACAAGGTGCGCAGTCAGATCATGTGGATGGCGTTGAGCTTAAGGAAACGGTGACAATGAAACGTCAAACATCGCTTAAGCTTGAGGTTGTGATTCCACCAAAGGTAGATGCGGTCGATGTGGTGGAGCGTCTTGCGGCAATGGACGAGGTGTTGGAAGTCCGAGGTAAGTAACGGTTGAAGTCATCGATTTTGCACATGGTGGTATTAGGGCATCTTGGTTGGGGGCTTGGTCTGTTCAGAACAGGAATAGGACAAGGTTTCGCTTTGAGATGTACTTAGATGTTGTAGGCAACCCCATCCATTTGGTATAATATTATTCTACACTTTGCTGGAGTATCAGTTCTGGCGGGTGATGATATGCTTGGCAATGGAGGGTAGGTTATGTCGAAGAAGGTTGAGAGCAAGCCGCTGGCTCAGAACAAGAAGGCGTCCCACGATTATTTTATTGAGGACACATACGAGGCGGGTATCGTGCTGACAGGTACGGAGATTAAGTCTTTGCGCAATGGTAGAGCGAATATGAGTGATGCGTTCGCGACGATACGCAATGGCGAAGCGTTTGTGAACAATATGCATATCAGTCCGTTCGAGCAGGGCAATCGCCACAATCCGACGGACCCTACACGTGCACGTAAGTTGCTGCTGCATAAGTCGCAAATTATGAAGCTGCTTGGACTGACGAAGCAGGAAGGCTATACGCTTGTACCGCTTAAGATTTATACGCGCAATGGATATGCGAAGCTGCTGATTGGCCTTGGCCGTGGTAAGAAGAACTACGACAAGCGCGAAACGTCTGCGAAGCGCGATGCAGAGCGTCAGATTCAGCGTGCGCTGCGTGAGAAGCAGAAGTATTAAGTGCTGTTGTAGTGTGTTGAAGCTTATTGTGGCTCGCGTAACGTTTCCTTGCTTAGCAAGGTCATCCAAGGAAGCGGGTAACAGCACTGGCAAGAAGATCACTAACACTTATGATGAGTTTGTGTTATAATAAATTCATCGGCGGCGGTCAACAGAACATGCTGAAGCCGCCGGTACCTTGATAATAGAATAAGGTTTGAGTTTGAACATACGATACATTCTATCGATGCTTCGACTTCCTTAATCTAAAGACGGTAACCCCAGATGGGTGAGCCAGTCGCTTACACTATGGGGGCGTTTTTGGATTCGACGGGGATAGTTCGAGCATGGGTAGCGGGTAGTGGGGACGCGTCCGCTTCATCAACGCTAAAGCCTATTAAACGGCAAAACACAAAACAACTACGCTTTAGCAGCTTAATAACCTGTTAGCGTGCCTCTACTCTCCATCGCCCATGTGGCGGGATAGGGGCTCAACTTTAGTGGGATACGCTGTCACATCTCCGCCTGGGGTGTGCTGAAGAAGACAATCAGGCTGACCCGAAGGGAATCCGGTAACAGGGAGTTCCTAGGGTGACATCAAAACTGTTACTACACCCGTAGAAGCTCATGTGCCGTTATCTTCGGACAGGGGTTCGACTCCCCTCGCCTCCACCAATATGAAAAAGGACACCTCAGAGGTGTCCTTTTTGCGTTGGTGGAGTAGCAAGGGGAGTTGCCCCTGTCAGGGGTTTAGTTCCGCGCGCAGGGAGTGAAAGAGATACATCAGAGCAATTGCTTCACGTATGAGCACGGCATCGATATCCCACCTCTAATATCGTCGGCGGAGGATAAGCGTCGTGAGCAAAGTTAATGGAGATATCGATACTCCCCTCGCCTCCACCATCATTAAGCCGACCGCATGAGGTCGGCTTTTTGCGTTGGAGACGAATTGAAGGGAGTTGAACCCCTGTGAAGGTTCGTCCGCGCACAGGAAGCGGCTGATAAGCTACAGAGGAAATTAGCAGCGAAAGGCACGGCGTTGGTGGCAACCGCAAGGCAATACTACGGAGAATAGCATCGAGGGCAGTTAATCAAGACACTAACACCCCTGGCCTCCATCAAAAAACCAAGAACACCCAGACCGCAAGAGGTCTGGGTGTTCTTTTTTGTGGAGTAGAACAAGGGAGCGGAACCCTGTCAGGGATTCAGTTCCGCGCGCGGAGTGAATGAGATACATCAGAGAAACATCACGTACGAGCACGGTATTGATATCCAACCTCTAATATCGTCGGTGGAGGATAGGCAACGTTAACAATCTGATTGAATGTTTTGACAGCGAAATCATGTTGTGGGTATATTGGTATATACCAACCCAATATTTTGAAAGTTTTTTGGATATAGCCTTGGCCTATATCAGTATTTAGGGCAAAAATTCACCATAGGTAATCAGAGTGTTATATACATTTTATGCTATGTGATGAATCGGGGAACAGAAGATGAAAGTTATTGAAAGTAGTAAGGTAAAGTTTAGTTTGACAATGAACAAGTGGAATCAAATGACTGTCATATTATTAGGTCAACTTATTGCTAGTGTACTTAATATAGACCACGGACTGGATTTTTTAGAAAGTTCAACTCAACAAATTCTTATATAGATATAGTGGTTGGAAGACAGTATTACTAGCTTGAAAGGCCTCTATATGACCTGATTTGTATTTTTGAATGCTGTAGCTATTGTGAGATATTATAAAACTCTTTCCAAAACTGATAGGAGTTTATGGGGAGATTTTAAAATGACAAGCTATCCGTGATAGTTGCAATCTATAAAAGATATGGGAGGTACACTTAATTGGCTAGGACAGTTGATGAAGAAAAAAATCGGATCAGGGTCTTTATTAGAGAGAATAATCATATAGAAACCATGTTGGGATCCATTAATTTGGGATTGGAAATCGGACAAGGTGGTAATGCATTAGTTTATTCAGCTACATGGGGCCGTGGGGAAGTGGCTGTGAAAATATTAGCTGAAGATAGTTCTCTCAAAAAATCTACTAGGTACCAAAGATTTATTACTGAGGTTAGAGAAATAGTGAAATTATCTGATACCAAAGCTGTTGTCCCGATCTATTATACAAGTGAACTATTAATAAATGGAAGTAAGTATCCATTTATGATTATGAAGAAGTACCCAATGACTTTAAATAATTGGATTAAGCACAACAGTATAAATGATATCGAAAAATTAACTGATGTCATTAAACAACTCATGTACTGTCTAAATATTATACATACGCATAATATTGTTCATAGAGATGTAAAGCCTCAGAATATATTGGTTGACTCAGAAGAACAATTTATACTGAGCGATTTTGGGATTTCATGGTTTGATCCAGAGCATTATGAGCGATTAGTAAAAACGGAAAAAAACGAGCGTCTAGCTAATTTTGGATTCTCCGCTCCAGAGCAGTTTGAAAAAAATCCAGATCCAAAACCTACAATGGATTTATATGCCTTAGGTCAAATTATTCAATGGCTTGTTACCGGATCTACAACCAGAGGTGTAGGAAGACCTTTATTGGGAGAAAGAGAGAGTAGCTTTGCAGTTCTTGACTCTTTAGTTGACAGGCTAATACAACATGATCCGCAACACAGGCCTCAATCTATATCTGAGATGAATCAGTTACTTAAAGAAGCTTTAACTCCTCCTGTGTATATTGAGTCTGAAGAAGATCGAGTAATACGAGTCCTAAGAAATTTTGATAAATTAATTCGATTAGCATGTCCAGGAAAAAGAGGAATTATAAGAATCACAGAACCTCGAAAAATTGAATATATCATGAATCTTTTATCAAATTCCAGTGATATGGAATTATGGTGGACACAAGGAAGTTCTGATTGTTCTATTAATCAGGAAATTAGACGATTGAATGAGCAAACCTGGATTATTGACCATGGAGAGCATTGGATCGAAGAAATATGGATCAAGAAGGATGATTCTCTCGATCATCATTTCGTCCTTTTACAATGTGCTCCTATGGAGAGCTTTGGTATATACGGTGATGGTTCTTACAGATATGAAGAGGCTGCATGGTTTAAAGATAGGTATATTACTCGTCAAGAATATGATGATGGTGTGGCTGAAATTAATGGCGAGGTAATTGAGCTAGAAAGAAGCGCAGAGTTACGTACTAGGGAATTGGAGCGGGATTATCTCTTTATTGCTTCAAAATATAATTCAATTATAGTTGGCAAGAATAGAAGTAGGGTAGATGATGTCTATCACCGACTTAAAAATTTTGAATTAGTCAGTGAAGGTGTATTAAGCAATTTAAATAATCTCAAGAAACATCCGATTTCATTAATGATGAGTTAATAATGAAGCGCCTTGATAATATTCGAGTAAATTTACTAGATTGGTCATTGGAGTAAACAAATATTGTATGGGAGTGATATGATGGGGTTCTACACCGCTGCGTTACGAAATGCACTCGATAATCCGACAACTTCAGATAATATCCGCTTTATGTACACGAAATGTATCACAAATTTTCCTGGTGATTTTATTCATCGAATACTTTTATATGAAGACGGAACAACTGAATATCATAGAATTATGAAGGGAAGTACTGAATTAGCGAATGTAAGAAAGGGAAAAGCGGTCGTCATTCTACAATCACTTGAGTTTAATAAGGAAACCGTGCATGATATCGATGGTTTCATTGAAATAAACGTGGCTTCTGCGATAAATAAGCTTAGAAACTTATCCTATGATTAGTTTTTTTGATCTATCAGGGAGTCTGTAGGTAAAGTTAAAACTATCACCCATAGCAGTTCATCTAATTTTATCTTCGGATAGGGAGCGACTTTACTCGTCTCCGCAAAAAACAAATACACCTAGACTACAAGAGGTCTGGGTGTATTTGTTTTGGGGTAGAAAAAGAAAGTAAATCTTTGCATGAACACCTGTGTATGAAATGTTCAATTGATATGTGACTAGACCAAGATGCATAGATAGTTTATGTAAGAATATGATAGTATATAAACATGGAACAATATTCTAATTATCAACTGTATAAGCCTTCAATTTAAAGTTAGTAAATTAATAAATTTACAGTATTCTTACTGAGATAAATAATAGAAATAGACTGATAAAAACCAAGATAAGTAAATATATTAACCTATTCGAAAGGAAGCCAATGACTGTAATAGTAGATACTTTCATACCTAAAGTCTTATTAATCGATGGAAATCCTGTTCACATACTTGATATTGAGGACTTTAACACAGGACTTAAACGATATTTGGATGAACACTTTGTTTCGATATGTGAGGGAGCGAGTGGCAATGATGTTAAGAGCGTGAAGAAGCGAGTTTTTCGATTTTTAAATAGTAAGGATGATACTACACGTTCTGGTGCTATTGCAGAATTCTTTTTGCATTTGTATTTAAAGAAACAAGGCTACAAACAAGAATGTACTTTTTTGAACCTTGAAGAAGGTTCTATTAAAAAGGGTTTCGATGGTTACTACTCTAAAGATAAAGAAGAATGGATTATGGAAAGCAAGTCTGGAAATATAGAATCAGTAAATATGTCTCATCCAAATAAGGTATCAGAAGCATACAGAGATTTATCCGATAAATTTAATGGTGATGTTTCTAATAATCCATGGCAAAATGCATATAATCATGCTTCAAATATAGATGTAAGCACAGATGCGAATATTAGGCAAAATATAAAAAAACTATCGAATGATTTCAACGATGAAAATTATCCGTCTATAAGTGATTTTAATATTATCCCTTCATCTACAATTTTCTTCAATGGTGGAGAGATAAGTACCGATATTAGTGAGCTCGAAAAGAAAATGAAACGTGCAGTAAGTAGATACAAATTTAAAAAAATATTAATTCTTTGTGTTAATAAAAAATCAATGGGTTTATTTATAGATTATTTAAATTCCTGAAAGAAGGATTTGCATATGAACAAAGCAGAAAAATCAAAATTTACTCAAATAAATAAAATTACTCAGTTTAATGAGGTAATAAAAAAAATAACTACAAATGCTGAACTTTCAACAAAAGAACAAAGTTATATACTAAGTTGTGCAATTGTTTTCATCAAAACTTATGAACTAGATAAACGACATACAAGTTATCTGCAGTTTGGTTATTATATTTTATTAAAATATTCACTTAATTATAGTGATTATCAGCCTTTATACGACTTCTCTATAAATTTTGGGTTTTATCCAATAGCGCGCGAGATTTTAAATAAGGGTCTGTTAAATGTATACAGTATAAATAACGATATAATAGATATGAAAATGGATGGGTTCGAGAAAGGTAATTATTTAGAAACCTATGAGCAGAAGATTATACGTGACAAGATGTTAAATGATACATCATTAAATGTTAGTTTTGTTGCACCAACGTCATTCGGCAAAAGTTCTATTATTGTAGAGCATATATTAAATAATGATCATGATAAAGTGGTAATAATAGTCCCAACAAAATCGTTATTGGTTCAAACATATAGAGCTATAAGACAATCGGAGATTAATAGAAGAATTATTATTCATGATGAAATGTTTCAAGGAGAAGAACGATTTATTGCTATACTAACTCAAGAAAGAGCGTTAAGGGTATTAGATAAGAATGATATTTTTTTTAATGTTTTATTTATTGATGAAGCACATAATTTACTTGAAAGAGATTACAGAAGCATACTTTTATCTAGAGTAATTAGAAAAAATCTTGCTCGTAACCCTTCGCAGAAAGTTGTATATTTATCACCTCTCGTTAACGATAGTAGTAACTTGAAAATATCATCGCAAGAAAATATTAGCGAACAGAGGATAAAACACAATGTAAAAGAACCTGAAATATTTGAATATAGAAAAAATGGAGAGGCATTTCAATATAATAGATTTGTCAATGAATTCTATGCGATTGATTTTTTTAATAGCTACTTAGATTACATCAAAGAAAAAAAAGGTTGTAAAAACTTTATTTATATTAGAAATCCAAAAAAAATAGAGGCATTTGCAAAAGAACTGGCATCAAAAATGGATGATTTAGATAAATCAGAAGAAATTGAAGAGTTGGTTTCTGAATTGAGAGATTTTGTACATGAAGATTTTTATATTATTGATTTATTATCCAAGGGAATAATCTATCTTCATGGTAAAATACCGGACATAGTTAAGGAGTACCTGGAATTTAAATTTAAAGAATTAAATAAGCTAATATTCGTAGTAGCAAATAGTGTTATTTTAGAAGGTATCAACTTGCCTATTGATACACTATACATTTTAAACACGTACAGCCTACAAGCAAAGAAGCTTACAAATTTAATCGGAAGGGTTAATCGACTAAATGAGATTTTTAATAAAGAAGTAAACCATTTAAATAAACTTCTTCCTCCAATTCATTTTGTAAATAATGATACATATGATAGTCCTTCAAGAAATATGGAAAATAAGATAAAACTATTAAGGAGTAGTGTATTCGAGGATATTATTGAGAATCCGGTTCTAGAAAAGTACGATATAGAAAGGCTTAACATTGACAAGAAACGGAAAGATAGCTACATAGAAAAAGCGAACAAGATTATAAAGAATGAAGAGTTAGTCTTGAACGATGATAATGATGCAGTTAGCCAAATGAGAAAGTATTTTATTAATTCCGGCATAGACAATGTATACAACGTCACGGATGAGTTACTAAATAGGTTTATAAGAAATATAGAGAAATTAAAAGATGTTAATTTGATAAAAGAATGGTCAGAATCAGATATAATTAATAAGGTTTACATTGTGTTTATTAAAGATTTCACAGATAGTATTGCTGACTTTGAGTTTTATCGATTATCAGATATTCAAGCTAGAAACTACTATAAAATGTATTTGTTCAATCATCGTGTAAATTCATTGCGTGAAAACATTGAAACCACTTCAAAATATTTTAAAAGAAGGATTAAAGAAGGAAATAGTTTGTTTTATATTGGAGAAACTTATGGTGAGGAAAGAAAATATACTGAAAGATATATTGATGGTGGAAAAGAAGTATATGTTGATTTGTCAAAAAAATCAGACCCTGAAATAACAAACTTAGCTATTGTGAAATTAAAGATAGAAGATGATTTCATTAGCTATAAGCTTAATAAGATGGTAATCGCTTTACATGATTTTAAATTAATTTCTGATGAAGAATATAATTTAGCTATTTACGGAACTAAAGATGAAAAAACAATAAAGTTACTGAAAACAGGGCTCTCAATTAATTTAATTTCACGATTACAGGCTGATAATCAAATTATAAATATATCATTTGACGAAAATTATAACTTAAAGACCAATGATAGCTTCGAATTTTACAGAAGAGCGATGAAAGGATTTTATCGATTCGAGCTAGATAAGTACCTGTAAAATATATTTTAAGTCGGAAATAAAGGCAAAGCTGATCGCTTCACATGTTTTTATAGCAATCAGGAATGAACGAGCCGATCTTGCTTTCAGTCCACCTATAATTGAAAGAGCGAAGTGGGGTGCGACGAAGTTAGAGAATAGACAAACCTTTGATAATTATAGATATGATAATAGAGGATAGTTGACACTGACCTTAGTGACATCATAATGGTTGATTGTTTATATTGAGCATATATTGTGTGTCTGCTAGTTACTTTTCCACTCTCATGAAACCCCCGACCTCATAATATCGGGGGTTTGTCTATGTAACGAAATATACTATTTTGCATTCATATCTGGCTGATAAACGTAGAGTATATTCCTTTTAATATCCATATAATACCCTTACCAAGCTATGCTGGGGAGCGCATGCTTTGGCACTACGACCTTGTCGCCAAGATTAATGATTTTTTCAGTAGAATCATAGTCCCCGATTCTAATTGTACATGCATAAACATTCATAGAACGAAGTATTGCCTTGGTGAAGAAAGTTTTAAAAGAGTGCCGGCTTGATTATACTCGTATCAAAATCGCTACAATGCCCTATGGAAAAGAAGAAACCTATACGCTGAAATATGCATATAAAAAGGGTGTTACCGATTTTTCTCTATAGGGTAACATCAAAACTGTAATATTCACCTATAGCAAGCGGTGGCGTTGTCTTATCTGCATCGTTTACAATAGAGATAACGTATAAAGTGGGGGTATTAGATGAATACTAGATATCGAATTACGAGAAATGCTGACGGTAATCACGCTGATCAAGCTATGTCTATTGATGAATATAAAAACTATTTTGCAACTCAACCGGATTTTGAGTATGCACAGGAGTATTCCTTCCGATCGGCTGAAACGACAATGACGATTCAAGGAGATTTTTTTCTATGGCACCTAGGAGAGGCGACAATTCCATTCCGATATTATGAAGGAGATCTGTATGTAGCAGTATCACATGAGATTATTTTTCAGAAAATGTTAGAAATAGTAGAGCATTTTGATGCTCAATATGTAGAGGGCTAATGGTAGCTACGCTTACTACTAGTGCTTCAGCATATACAGTATATGAAGCAAGTAACAGTAGGCCTTTGTTGGGATGAGTACCCGAACAGCCGAGAAGTATTGGAGCTTTGCATTTCTTAGCAACTGATTATGTCCGCTATTTATTTAATGTCACATTGAATTGATCAACTTAGAGTAGCGAGGAAGCTACTTTTTTGAGGTGATATTTTGGGTAAAAAGCATTTTAGATTGTTAAGATACTTATTTACAGCAATAACATCTATTTTTTTTATATTTGTCTTAATTGATCCAATTAAACAAATATTTTTAGGTTTTTTAACCCTTTCTTCTAGTATTGCTATGTTAATGTACGTCTTTGAAGTAAAGAGAGAAGAAGGGGAATATAGACACAAAATCTCATCAATTATTTCGTGTGTTTTATTTTTTGCAGCTTCGATATATATTTTCAGTGTGAATTTATTAGGTCAATAATTTTTAAATTACACTTCATTTTAAAGCTGAAAAATATTTGGGCATACTTTTGAACAGTATTACAATATGAGAAATAGCGGTTTAAATAGTCGTATCTCATTAAAAGACCCGACTTTATGAGGTCGGGTCTTTATCCATGCAACGGAAAATTTTATTTCGCATTCTTATCCGGCTGGTGAAGGCCAAATATATTTCCTTCCGTATCCATGTAATACCCTTGCCAAGCCATTCCGGGGAGTGCGTACTTTGGCAAAGCAACCTTGCCTCCATGACTAACAATCTTCTCTTCCGTGGAATCGTAGTCGCCAATTCCAATCGTACACGCATAACCATTCATAGCCTGACATGGCTCTGGAGGTGGCCCTTGCCGCTGCATCAAAGCACCATTGATCCCCATTTCATTCTCCTCGCCTGTCACTACTCCGAAATAGGGCATTCCAGCATAGGTGCTCCAATCCTCAAATGTCCATCCAAACACTTCGCCATAAAACTTCTTAGCACGATCCATATCATCTACGTGAATCTCAAAATGAACGACTCTACCCATGATGGCCTCCTATGGTTTGACTTCTTTACTATTTCTTCTATTAGCTTTTCCGTTCCTTTATGTTTTATAAGAATCCTGCAAATGTTTATACACGGCAGTATACTTAGGTGCATCAGTAATAGGTACATCAGCATCTTTAGCATGTAATTTTTATGAAGTTAATCGCTCGAAACAACCATTTTATGGTACATTATCGTAGTGGCATATTACATAAAATGGGAGATGCTAAAGCATGATAGGGAATACGACGGAGAAGGAACGGACGATATTTGATCACGTAGGGAATACGATCAACACCAATGATAGAGAAATTCGAATTCTTGCTAAATATGAAGAACCACTGGTTGTCGTATTAGGAAATGTGCTTAGCGATGAGGAATGTGAGGAGCTTATTGAGCAATCAAGAGAGCGATTGAAGCGCTCTAAAATAGGTGAAGAACGTTCGGTTAATCAAATTAGAACGAGCAGTGGAGTGTTCTGTGAAGAGAGTGAGACGAATTCAAGAATCGAGAAGCGTATCTCTCAAATTATGAGTATCCCCATTGAGCATGGCGATGGTTTGCAAGTTCTGCAATATACCCCTGGCCAAGAGTATAAACCCCACCATGATTTCTTTGCTGAAGCAAGTCGAGCAAGTACTAATAATCGGATAAGTACGCTCGTGATGTATTTGAATGATGTGGAGGAAGGCGGAGAAACGACGTTCCCTATGCTTAATCTTTCGGTCTACCCTAACAAAGGAACGGCAGTTTATTTTGAATATTTTTATGATAATCAGGAATTAAATGAGTCCACCCTGCATGCAGGCACACCAGTAATTAAAGGTGAGAAGTGGGTTGCAACGATGTGGATGAGAAGACAAACCTATCGATAAGTAAAGATAGGTAGATATGATTGAGAATAGGCTGTTTTTGAGTAGTGGATAGTTAGGCGGTTATTAATTCCCCTAGGTGCTTTAAAACTATGACTGCAACCATAAAGGTCATTGTTGCGTTTATGGAGACAGAGCCTCACGTTGGTAAAGGATGACCAGCAATTATTGCTAGTATTAACTTGCTGAGTTATCATCTGCTTGCTTAAAAAAGTATGTAAATGAGAAAGGGTGGGTTTCGATTGAAAAAGAAATTGAAATCAGCATTCGTCGCAACTGTCGTTTGTGCTACCTTCTTGTCTTCATCACAAGCATTTGCAGCTACCATTTTATTCACCAATCCAGACACAATAAACAGTAGCTTTAATCGGTCGGGGGCTGCCGACTATGCTGAAAAGTGGGCTACCACTGCAAATCCCAATTTTGCGAACTATGGTAGTAATTCTGATGGCGGAGACTGCACTAATTTCGTGTCACAAGCTCTTTATGTAGGTGGGAGTCTGCCGTTTAACGGAACAAAGGGTAAAAATAGATTTACAGAGGACTGGTACTACTATGGGCCGCATGTTCCACCAGCTACCAATCCTAGAACATCTTCCTGGACAGCTGCTCATCAATTCCGTCAACACTTTGCAGTGGTTAATGATGTAGGTGGAAAAAAGGCGTGGAGAGCTACACGGTATACGTCACAAGAATTGGTTTCAAACTTTCAGCCCATTTACGATGAACTGTTTCGAGGTGATGTTGTCCAACATGTGGATTCAGCAGGGCACACTTTCCATACGCAAATAGTTAATGGTTATGGCCCAGGTAACGATCTTAAAGTAGCCCAGCACTCCACTAACTCTAATGTGTGGAATAAGGATATTTCATTAAAGTCATATGCAACTTACGGAAACTGGATGGTATCAGTCAAAATTAAAAAATAAAAGCGAGGGAAAGGAGTGAATAAAGATGTTAAGAAAGAAAACTTGGATTGTGTTCACTTTATGTTGTTCTATAGTAGTCGGCGGTTTGGCATTGGCTAATATGAATGGCAATCATGCAAATGCGAATAGCCCAAGTTTGAACGAAAAGCTTACTTATACAACAACGAGTTATGAAGCACAGAAGAAAATTGCTGATGCTCCCGGCGCAACTACAGCGGATGAACAGAAGCTAAAAGAATTGGCAACTAAGGCCGAGAATTTACAGTCAGAATTAGCTCCAAAAAGTGCCTTGGACGAATTTAATGAAGTGTTTGCAGGTTACAAAGATCTACATGCTATCCATAGCACATATTATGCGGACAAAAAGGACTCAACAGATCCCGCAGTTCAGAAAGTTCTATATGAATTAGAACAAAAGGGAAAGCTGATTGCACATTTCGAAAAACCAAAAATGCTTAACTCGGTAAATGGTGAAGAACTGCTTAAGACATTTTATGAAGAAACCTATAAATTGAATCAGAAGCTATACCCTGAAAACTTCAAATAATCCATTCAACTTATCCGTAAAATAATACAACCCCTTCTAGAGACCTCTAAAAAATATTTTCCTTTAAAAATGATAAAGGTGCAGTTCCTCATATTTTGAGAGAATTGCACCTTTTTATTTCTATGGATGTAGTTACCTCCAACAATAAGAACGGAACAAGTATGCTGCAAGAGCTAGTTTGTTTTTACTGAGAAGAACTCAGTTTTTGTTATATTGTTTCTGCCCCACACAGCACAAAACGACAAAAAGTGTAATCTAAAGTTCATACTCCGTTCATATTTGACTTGTAAGCTAGGAGCTGAATGTAGCCACGTCTTCTAAAGTAGCAGCGAAAGCAATGCTATTTTTTTTGCCCCTATATTGATAATGATTATCATTTTTGATTAGGGGTGTAGAACACTCTTTAGAACGTTTATGGCGCTGCGGCATTCGATCACAAGTTTCTGGAGAGTCATCAATCGAGAAGGAGGTCGATGGTCTGCAACGCTCATGCAGAAGCGATAGTAGTACGGAAGAATTAAGAATATTCATGTTGAGGGGTGTGTACCATTGAAAAAGTGGTTTAAAAAATCAGCACTAGTGTGTCTAGCAATAAGCTTGCTCATGACTCTCATGCCAATTGGCAGTGCAGCGGCCGCGACAGCCAGCTTGACGAATTCATCCATTCCGAATGGGGAGTATCCGGTAGATTTCAACTTCTTGGAGGATGGAAAAACGAGTGTGTCGACAGCCAATATGTATATGAAAATTCCTGGTACGAAAGGGAAGTTGATTGTACAGAACGGGGTCATTTGGTTTGAGCACGAAATCGAAACAGACAACTTGAATCACTTTAAGTATTTGGGGTATCGGCCAGAGGGCGTGCCTAAAGCAACGATTGTCAATTCGGTTATTCAAGATAAAACGGGTTATATCGATGCTGCTGTAAGTAATGGAGCAGGTGCTTCCAGAAAAATAGTACGTCATGGTATCTCGGATATATCCAAACTACAAGATATCGTTATGCATATCGACATTCCAAATATTCAGTACAACCATTGGTATCATGCACAAATTAGCATCGATACAAGCCAACTTCCGGGCAATGGTGGAGGCAATCCAGGAAATGGTGGGCCAGTAGTTGGGCCTGTTACATTGGACAAACTTAATGAATTAATTACAGTGACTCAATCCGTATACAACTCCAGCGTAGAAGGTCCAGATTTAGGACAGTTTCCAGTTGGCAGTAGGGATGTTTTAAACGTCGCGATTGTGAAAGCGGAAGCTGATTTAGCAAAAGCAAATCCAGGGGATGAGGCAGCTTATGGGGCCATTTATACAGAGCTGAATCAGCAGCTTACTCATTTCAGGTCTTTGCAAAGGCAATCTAATAAGACAGTACTAAAAGGCTTAATCGCGTCTATGACGACCTTCCTTAGCACAGCAACGTCGAATGGACAAGCCAACGGAATACCTGGTAGTGCATTCGCTGGAATTGTTGAGGGTGAATATCCACATGAGTATATCAGCGCACTGCAAGAGAAAGTGGCATTAGGGATTCAAATTGTAGCGAACCCAACGGCTGCACAAACAGAAATTGATAAAGTAAGCGCGGCAATGAACTACAATTATGATATGGCAATCAATCATAGGTACGTAGCTAACGAGCCGTTCCGCTTGTATGTACTGGATACGCCGAATGAAACGAAAACAGAATCTGTTTATGTAGGCCTAGTGAACCCAGCTGTGACAACGATTACGGAACTGGCTAACAAGGATACATTGGGGGGAGTTCGGGCCAATATTACGCTGAATGTTACTCCAGATGAAAATAAAGTGTATTGGTTTATGCCATGGAACGATGGGACTTATAAAAGCCCCGATGAATTCGAGCAAATTAATATGTTATCCGCAGTTACCATTCACCCGAATCGTCCACGTGGTGAAACGGTTTATCAATGGACAATTAAAAATCCAGACGCAAATAAGGATACCCAGTGGACAGGACTTGGCCATATTACGTTCAAGGTAAATGGCGTGAAGCATTCCTTATATCTCAGTTTTAATCGAATCATTCATGAGAGGCTTCAGCAATCCCTTGCATCCGCTCAACAAACATACAATGATGCACCGAAGCTGCCTAATGTAGATCAAGCGGAATTCGATAAGGCTAAAGCGAGCCTGCTGACTGCTATTCAAGAAGCGAAGCCAGTCTCGGAAAATCTGAATGCGGAAAGACCAGCAATATTGAATGCGGAAACGAAGCTGAAAGCGGCTTTCGATGCATTCAAAGTACTTGCGCAAGTGGAATACGAGTTGTATTTCTCTGCTGTGCATGCTAATGAAGAAGCATTCTCGCCTATTGATGGGAAATTTGTTAAGCCAGCACAGGTGATTCCACAGCAGAATGGTAAACAAGTAGTAAGGTTTACGGTTAACGACAGTTCCTCCATTAAGGAGTTGCAAGTGGCAGCGGGCGGTGTGTTCGAGAATGTAAAGGTTGTCAGCGAGAACGCAGCGGCGAACAGCCGAGTTATTCAGTTTGCAGTAAGTGACTTGTCGCAATTGGTGAAGGCTAGAGTAAAAGTTGTTACCTCTGGTCAAGGAAATCCGACAGAAGAAATTCATGACATTCGCTTTAATTTTAACGGTGTAAATAATACAGCTCTTCAGGCAGCTATATCCGATGCCTCTACTCTTTTGCGTAATGCAGTAACAGGTATAAATCCGGGTCAATATCCGGAATCTGCAAAGACAGCTTTATCTACTGCGATTAGAACGGCTGGAAAAGTAGCAGTCAATGGAGCAAATACGAATGATAAGACTGCAGCAGCTTTAACTGCGTTGCAGGCAGCTGTACAAACCTTTAAAGCTTCTATAATTCCAGGCGTACCTTTACCAATACCAGGTGTGCTTAAAGACGGTTATTATCTCGTTCATTTCAGCATTCTAAAAAACGGCACCGAGACTCCTTCGATCGCTAACACTTATATTGTGAGTCCAGCTCTACTACATGTAGTAGGAACTAGTAGAACTGTATCCTTTACGGTGAAGCGGAGCAAGGAAATTAATACACTTACGATAAATGGAAGCAGCGGTAGCGTCGTAAATGTTGACCATCAGAAGAATACACGGGTTGTAGCCTATACGCTTCCGACGTTATCAGGAAAACATAGTGGAACGGTTAGAATTGACTGGCCGGAAGTGAAATATCATCATACTTACGATATTCAGTTTGCATTTAATGAAGCTACCATTACGTCTACTAACGGTCCATCTGTTCCTGGCTTTGGTACTGACGGCAACGTTTCAGGGCCTGGCCTGCCTCTTCCTGGTGGTGGATTCCCTGGGAAAGTGAATACTGATAACGGGAAAAAGTCAGGTGAAGGAGAGAAAGACAAGAAAGCAGGGGAAACTACAGAAGGTTCGAATGGAAAAGGAACAGTAGGAAATGAAGAGCAGTCAAGCTTTGGAGATACGAAGAAACATTGGGCAGAAAAACATATTGTCCGCGCAGTGAAACTTGGCGTTGCTTCTGGTTTCAAAGATGGAAATTTCCATCCCAATAAGCAAATAACTAGAGCTGAGTTTGCAGCTATAATTAGCCGAGCATTGAAGTTGGAGGGAAGCGCTAGCGATTCAAGCTTCGAAGATGCAGATAAAATCCCATCATGGGCACGTAAACATGTTTCCTTAGCAGTGAAGAATGGATTGATCGTCGGTTATAAAGATGGAACATTCCAAGGAAACAAAACGATGACCAGAGCTGAATTGGCAGTCATTATTGCTAGAGCTGTGAAACTGAAGGTGAATGAGAAAGCATCATCAACATTTGCTGATGCTAAGAGCATTCCATCATGGGCAATTAAGTCGGTAACAGCAGCAGTAGAAGCGGGATTGATTAAAGGTAAAGCAAACAATCGATTTGATCCAAATGCTACGGCGACTAGAGCAGAAGCAGTTACGTTGGTGCTTCGTATGCTGGACTACAATGCAGAAGCAGGTTCAGCTCAGAAATAGAGTGAGCACCTCCTTCGTGTAAGCATGGCAAAGCATGATCCCCTCGTCGTCCATTACGATTGTATCATCTAGCAAGATGAGCAATCGTGATGGGCGTGTGGGGATTTTTTACGTTGATGTACACAAAAGAACCGCTCAACGGCATTGTGCCGTGAAGCGGTTCTACGAGATTGCTGTTATAACGTTTGTTTTATTTCCAATCTACAAATAATGCATATTCTTTGGAATGGAAGCCGCCAGCATTTACATGCAATAGAACGGGAAGGTTATCAGTTACGTTGCTTACACCGCTAAAAGTGAAGTATGTGAAACCACCAGAAACGGATTTAGTCGAATTTACTTCATAGACGCCGTCACCAGCTGGTGTACCGTTTAGATCAACTTTCAAGTGATTGTAGCTGATAGGAATAAGAGGGAAGGAAGGATCTGAATTTTTCATCTTAAATGTAACGGTGTAGTTGCCTGCTGTACCTGTTACATCTACGACTCCACCTTCAATATATTTGCTTGAATGAGTAGAAGGTGCACCAGAACTATTAAGGAACTGTACCGCATAGGATGCTGCGTGAGCAGGAATAGCGAGAATGAGTACCAAAGTAAAAGTTAGAAGCATAGAGAAACTCATTTTTTTAAAAGAAGCCAATTTGAACATTATGAACACACTCCCTATTATTTTTTTACTTATTTGTATTGCAAGCTTACCTAAAAAGGATTTCTACTATCCGTTGATGGTGCAAACATCTTTATACTGTCTGAACTGCTCCTCCTTCCAAATAGGCTCGGTTCAATGAGAGAAATAATAACCAACCGTTAATGATTATCATTCTCAATAAAAAATCTAAAACGAACCACCTCTGAACCATGGAACCTGAAATTGTTTACACTTCAAAGTTTACAACGTCTATATGAACAGAGAATGAACTTTATATTACAAATTTCTCTGAACATCATTTTTCTCCCTACTTATTTATAGAGAGTCATGGAAGGACGAAAATGTAATCTGAAGTTCACGCTCCGTTCACAATTAAGAAGTAAAATCCTATTGAAGTTCTAATTGATAATCACTCTCATTTGCGAAAAGTTTGGAGGACGGCACGATGAAAGCAATGATGAGACCCTTTGTTGGAGTGCTGCTGCCTGCATTGCTTTTATTAGGAGTAGCAACAGGTTGCAGTGGTGGAGGGATGAGTGAACAGGGAAATAGTAGCAATGGGGAGCACGTGCTTGTCGATTTCGCAGATCGCAAGATTACACTCAATAAGACACCTGAAAGAATCGTAGCATTGGGTAATGGGGAAGTAGATATTATTTATGCACTTGGTGGCAGCGTTGTAGGAAGGCCAAAGGATAATGCGGGTCTCCAGATGGAGGCTGTGAAGGGCGTTCCGGTAGTCGGCTCTGTACATACGGTTGATTTAGAAAAAATAGCTGTTGTGAATCCCGATGTCGTACTAGGCAACTCTCCGATAAACGCCAATGACATTCCACAGTTAAACGGTCTTGGCGCCAAGGTTGTATTAACACATGCCAATTCCATTGAAGATATTCGGCGGCAGATTGCGTTGTTCGGCAAGCTTCTAGGCAAGGAAGCCAAAGCAGCGGAGCTTACAGCCAAGCTGGACAATGGGATTGGAGAAGTGAAAGCGGAGACTTCCACAAACAAGCGTGTGTTGCTGGTGTACGGCGCTCCGGGCACTTATTTAGCGGCACTGCCTAATTCATTGGCAGGGAATGTGTTGGAAACGGCAGGCGGTATAAATGTAGCGGGCCAGTTCCCGAGTATGCAAAACTTTCCCCAGTATGCGCAATTAAATACGGAGCGAGTCGTTGAGGCTGATCCAGATGTCATTTTGATTATGACCCATGGAGACTCAGAGGACGTAGAAAAGGGCTTTATTAAGGAAATGGAGGGCAATCCGTCATGGCACTCGATAACAGCAGTACGTGACGGGCGCATTCATGTACTTCCCGCAGATCTATTTGGTACGAACCCTGGGACGCGAGTGGTTGATGCGGTGAAATGGATAAAGGAACGGTTGGCATTATGAATGTGAAGACTAGAAATAAACGAAGGCGTTGGATCGCTGTCGCCGCAGTACCGCTGCTGCTAGCTGCGATGTTATATGGAGTAGGGAGCGGTTCTGTCCAAATATCCGTTTTGGAAATATGGCGGGTCCTGTTCGGTGAAGGAGAAGCAGCTCATGAAGCGATTATATGGAACATTAGGCTTCCCCGCGTGCTAGTTGGACTGTTAACAGGGGCATGCTTAGCAGCTTCTGGAGCACTGCTCCAAGGTGTCATGAAGAACCCGCTTGCAGATCCAGGTATTGTTGGTATCTCTGCAGGCGGAGGGTTAGCTGCCGTCATAGCATTGGTGTTGTTTCCACAATTCAGCTATATGCTTCCGGGTTTTGCTTTTATCGGTGCGTTGATAGCCTCTCTAGTCATTTATGTATTGGCTTGGGATGGGGGAAGCTCCCCTGTGAAAATTGTGCTTGCGGGAATCGCCGTTAATGCATTATTGGGTGGGATTATGAATGGGATCATGGTGCTGAACAGTGATCGAATTCAGAGCGTAATTCCATGGTTGGCGGGTGGATTAAGCGGCAGAAGCTGGCCGCATCTGGAATTCCTTCTTCCCTATGCGATCGTCGGGCTAGGGCTCGTGCCATTTGCGGCCAAGACGTCGAATTTACTCATGCTTGGCGATCAGTCGGCACAATCACTGGGGCAGCATGTGGAACGCCAGAGGTTCCTCATCATTGCACTAGCCTCCTTGCTTGCGGGTGCGGCTGTCAGTGTTGCAGGTCTTATCGGCTTTGTTGGTCTGATCGTACCGCATGCTGTCCGCTTATTACTTGGTGAGGATTACCGATATCTTCTACCATTTTCTATGGTAGGAGGCGCTATATTGCTGGTAGTCGCAGATACAGCAGCACGAAGTTGGTTCGATCCGCTGGAGCTGCCTGCAGGCGTTTTGCTTGCGTGTATTGGAGCACCATTTTTCCTCATGCTGCTGAAGAAAAGGAGGTTGATACGTTAATGGCGCTAGATATACGTGAGCTGTCATATAAGCAGGAACGATTCGAGCTGAGCTCGATTAATGAAACGATACCGTCTGGCCTAATAACCGCCATCGTTGGCCGCAATGGCTCAGGGAAATCAACGTTACTGCGTATGATTTCGAGGATAAGCAAACCTGATAACGGTTTGATTCTGTATGAGGGGGAACCGGGTAAGGCGTATTCCCGCAATCAGTTCGCACGAATGGTTTCCATGCTAGGTCAGGATAAAGGCCAAATACCGGATATTACAGTACGCGAATTGGTCGCGCTTGGTCGGGCACCGCATCAATCATCGTTTCGCAGTCGGTTGACGCCAAGTGATGAGCAGGTGATTAAATGGGCGATATCAACCGTAGGCATCGCTCATAATGAGGACCGCATGTTCCATACGTTATCCGGGGGAGAGCAGCAGAAAGCCCGTATTGCTATGGCGTTGGCGCAAGAGTCGCGCATCCTTCTGTTGGATGAACCTACGACCTACTTGGATATGTCGCATCAGTTGGAATTGATGGAAATGCTGAGACGGCTTAATCAAAAGCTAGGACTAACGATTGTCATGGTACTTCATGATTTGCAGCAGGCTGCGGCATTCAGCGATCACATTATTGCTATGGAAAATGGACAAATTGTCGCCAGCGGCGCTCCAAAATCAGTGATCGATCAGCATTTTATGCTGAATGTATTTGGGGTGATAGCCAAAATAGATTTACAAGGCCTATATCCCGTTATTGTTCCAATCCCACAACATTTCAAGGAGGAAACGACTATGGTTATTGTTACGAATGTATCGCAAATTACGAAGGGCAACGGAGAAAAATTGATCGAGCGCTTTAATAAAGTTGGCAAGGTGGAAGGGATGAAAGGTTTCCTTGGTCTAGAAGTAATGATGACCGAAAATACAAAAGATTACGATGAAGTGACCGTAAGTACGAGATGGGAGAGCAAAGAAGATTTCCAGGCGTGGACACGAAGTGAGGCTTTCCGTGAGTCGCATTCGAAGCGCGAAATTCCGGATTATATCATTTCGAACAAGATTCTATTTTATGATGTAAAAGTTGTTCGCCAGCCATTGCAGCAAGCTGAGCCTCAAAGTGTGTAACGATTGTCCGAGTGGGCATCGAGGGGCAACTCTTGATGCCCACTTGCATGTACTTTTTAGAAAACTAGTGAAAAGTCGAAAGAGTAGGCAAGTGCGTCTGAATAACTGGGAATTGGCGTGTTGGCTAAATAACCGGACCACATGATTGGATAATTATACAAAAAAAGTTGTTGACGTAATGGATAGCTGTTGATAGGATTACAATTGATAATAATTATCATTATCAATATAACCAAGTAGAATTAGAGGAGTGAATAACATTGAAATTACGGACTGCTGCTGCCGGCATATTGGCAGCGTTATGGATATGGACAATGATATTGCCGGGGTCCGCCTATGCTGCAACAAAGTTGGACAATGGGACATATACGGCTGACTATGTCGTTTTACAAGCAGAGAATGATAATGTCTCTATCGCTAATGACTATTGGGAAAAGCCCGCGACAGTAGTTATCAATGATGGAAAAGCGACAGTGCGCATGACCATTAATCATAGTAAATGGGTAACGGAGTTCAAGATCCCAAGCAATGGGAGTCATGTGAATACGAAATTAATTGAATCCAATACAAAGGCTGACACAAGACTAGTAGAGTTCGAAGCGGATGTAACAAATCCGATTATTTCGAAAATACACGTCACGGTTCCAGAAATTGATTACGACCATGACTATACCATTCGAATTGTATTCGATATGAAATCATTTAAAGAGCTGAAAGAAGTAGAGAAGAAGCAGGAAACTGCTCCTGTTGTAGTCCCGAAAGATACTTCTTCTACGAACAAGCCTGCACCAGAAAAAGCAACAAAAGATGTACCGAAAAAGAAAAAGCCAGAAGATAAGAAGAAGTCAGATACGAAGAAACCAGATGCTAAGAAACCTCCTGCAAGCAAGAAACCACCAACTAGCAACAAGCCGTCAACAAGTACAAAGCCACCTGCAAACAAAAAGCCCAACGCATCTTCCAACACCAAGAAGACAGCTGCTGAAACAAGGGGCGAGCTAACAAAGGAGGAGGCAACTTCTCCTGCAGGGATGATTAGCATAGAGAAGAAAACAGCGGATACCGCCAACTCATCTGAGGAAAATAAACAACTGCCAGCTACTCAGCTGGCAGTTAGCGGCACAGCAGAAGTGAAGACATTAGGTGCGGAAGCTGATCCAGCTAACGAAAAAGTAGCGACCACTAAAGAGGGAGTAGTGAAAACGGCTTCGGTGAAAGTTGGCGAAACAACGGATTCTAGCACTGGTTCAACATCTACAACCAATTGGTGGACGCCAATTGTTGCTATTCTCTTGCTAGCTGTTGGCGGCATTTATATTTGGAAAAGAAAGAGTTAATAACCGTCGTTAGTGTGGGAGGAAAGAATACGATGTTACATAGGTATCTTAAACTAGTTGCAGTTATAACGACGATTCTAATCCTTGCTATAGGATGCGGCGATGCGAAAACCGTTACTAAGCCTGTTGAACCAGTCTCTTCCGCTTCTAGTACACCTGTTGCAACCTCTTCTCCAGTGGAAGAGCATCGAATCGTTTCAACAACAGTGGCTATAACGCAGATTATGGATCAGCTAGAAATCGATTTGGTAGGGGTACCAAAGAGCGTCAAAACACTGCCAAGCCGATATGACGGGTTAACGAAAGTCGGCAACCCAATGAGTCCAGATATGGAGTTAGTTAAATCCTTAAAACCTACAGAAGTATTGTCGGTTACCACTTTACAATATGATCTTGAGCCGGTATTCCAAAACGCCAATATGAACGCTACTTTCTTGGATCTAACGAATTTAGAGAGCATGCAAGCCGAAATTACGAAGTTGGGCGAGAAGTTTGAGAAGCAAGAGAAAGCTGCCGAGATTGTGCGCAAGTATGATGTGAAAATTAAGAAAATCCGCAAGGTTACAGAAGGTAAGGAAGCGCCCACGGTGCTTATTCTCCTTGGTGTACCAGGCAGTTATTTGGTAGCAACGGAGCATTCCTATATAGGGGACCTGGTGCGATTGCTAGGTGGTAAAAATATTGTTCAAGGTGAAAAGGTAGAGTTTCTAGCATCGAATACGGAGCACTTGCAGCAAGCTAATCCGGATGTCATTCTACGGGCCGCGCATGGAATGCCGGAAGAGGTCGTCAAGATGTTTGATGAAGAATTCAAAAAGAATGACATTTGGCATCATTTCAAAGCGGTTCAGACGGGGCGTGTATATGATTTGGAGGAACGGTTGTTTGGGACAACCGGAAATCTAGCAGTTGAAGAAGCGTTGGATGCGCTGCTTCCGATGCTGTACCCTTAACTTTTGCAAAGGACAGTGAACGATGATTAAACAAACGGGCGTGTATTTGATTACTACGCTATTACTAGTTGCCCTAGCTATCTTTTCAGCCATGACGGGAAGTATTAAAGTATCCTTCGGAGAGCTTGTGCAAGGTTTGTTTAATGGCTCAAATGAGCAGGTCGAGATTATAAAAGATTTGCGGTTTCCACGCATTTTTGTATCCATGTTCGCGGGAGCGGCGCTCGCTGTTGCGGGTGTACTGTTGCAGGCTGTTATGAAAAATCCGCTAGCGGAGCCAGGAATTATCGGCATTTCATCTGGTGCTGGTTTTGTATCTATTACGATTGTGACGCTGTTCCCGACCCTTTATTTTTGGAACCCGCTGTTCTCGGTACTGGGAGGAGCACTTGCTTGCTATCTTGTCTACTCCTTATCTTGGAGGTCGGCGTTAAACCCTTTACGGCTAATTCTAGTTGGCGTCGCTATCAATGCTACCTTTACTGGGCTGGGACAGACCTACAATTATCGTGGAAGCTATGCGGTAACGAGCGTGAATCAGGCGATTTCCTCTATTTTTACGATGAAGACATGGGAAGATGTTTACATTATCGGCCTGTTTGGAGGCATTGGGTTGATTCTCGCCCTGTTCCTCGGTTCGTGGTGCAATATGCTTGCATTTCGGGATGAAACAGCTCGAAGTCTCGGGCTTCGAGTGATGCGGGTTAGGATTATGATTTCGGTGGTCGCTGTCCTTCTGGCTTCAGTAGCCACGGCGATCGGAGGACTCATTATGTTTGTCGGCCTGCTCGTTCCTCATATCGGAAGAGTGTTGGTTGGTTCAAGTTATAAGCTCCTTATCCCCTTTTCAGCGCTCGGGGGTGCTCTGCTCATACTAGCAGCGGACACGATTGGGCGGACGGTACTCGCACCAGCAGAAATCCCTGCATCGATTATTATGGCGGTCATTGGCGGCCCATTTTTGATCATTATGCTGAAAAGAAGCGACAAGTTGTATAAGTAATCGGACTTCGATTGAGGATAGAGGAGGTATAGGAATTGGTGATGAAGCAGTTGCTTATTACAGATGACGATAGCAATAATAGGACATTGCTTGGCCATTACTTTACCAAAGAGGGTTTCCGTGTGTTGGAAGCACATAATGGCCTTGAAGCGATGGGCGTTCTGGAAAAACACTCGATCGACTTGGCTATTTTCGATGTGATGATGCCAGAGGTTGATGGGCTGGCCCTGTGTGAGTATACGCGCAAAAATTACGATATTCCGATTATTCTCCTCACTGCTCGGGGTCAACTTAGCGACAAGGAGCTAGGGTATATGAAGGGCACAGATGACTACCTTACGAAGCCGTTTGAGTTGCCAGAGCTGCTGTTTCGAGTGAAGGCCCTATTCCGTAGATATTCGTTTGCATCTAGCGATAAGATTAGGATCAACCAACTTATTATTGACCGAAAAAATTATGAGGTCGTAGATGGTGATGAAATCTTTTTCCCACCGTTGAAGGAATTTGAATTGCTTGCACAGTTAGCGGAATATCCAGGCCGAGTGTTCTCTCGTGATGAATTGATTCGTCTTATATGGGGAACGGACTACCGTGGAGATGAACGGACGGTTGATGTACATATTAAGCGATTGCGAAAGAGGTTTCCTGAGCATGAGCGGGGATTCGCCATTCAAACGATTAGAGGGATTGGGTACAAGCTTGAGGTGTTCGCTTCGTGAGGTCGCTTTATTTCCGTGTAGTCATTATTACGGTTTACACGATAACGATTAGCAGCTTTGTAGGTTTTTATATCGCTAACGCTTATTACCATGGGCTGTTAAAGCCATACAATGATGCCAAGCTGTTTAAGGCAGCGGACATGATTCGTAATTTTATAGGACAAAATCCGGAGAAGATGGGTGATTATCTTCATCATACAGCAGCGCTTGGCTATCAATTATACGTGCATGATGAACAAGGCAATGATTATTTTTATGGAGGCAGCTTTCACGAGCTCGATCTGTCTTCAAGTGTGAGGACAAGTGTATTGGCGGGAAACGAATATCATGGCATTGCTGAATACCCCAATCACCCATTTGCCATTAATTATTTTGACAATTTGCTCAGCAATACGGTAGGTATCCATGTCTCAGATGGATCTGAGAAGTTCGCCATGTTCCTAAGACATGATACTCGTGTGCAGTTTGATGAGCTGGAGACCTTTTTTTGGCTGATGTTCGTATTTACGGCCTTGTTTAGTATCCCGTGCTTTTTACTCAGCACCCGTTATCTCGTGCAGCCGATTACACGATTGACCGAAGCGACTAAGCGAATCGCACAAGGTGACTTTAATTTGCGCCTCCCAACCAGTCGAAAGGATGAAATCGGACAGCTTGCTAAACATTTTGAGAAGATGGCGTTTCAGCTTGAGCATTCTGATCGATTGAAGAAGGAGTTTGTGGCCAACGTATCTCATGAGATCCACTCGCCTTTGACATCGATTCAGGGCTTTGCGGATTCATTGCTGCGAGATGATCTGGACAGGGATCAGATACACCATTACGCCACGATCATCGGACAAGAGTCGCGTCAGCTTGCATCGCTTAGCAAGCAATTGCTGCTGTTGTCCACATTGGATAATGGAAAGGAAGCCGTAGAGAAGAAGTGTTATATTCTGCAACCTCAGGTTAGGCAAGCTTTGCAGCTTCTAGAATGGCAGCTTGCTGAGAAGGAAATTGCTGTGCGTATGCGTATTCCGGCACGGCTTCATATCTATGGAGACGAGGTGTTGCTTATGCAGGTATGGTCCAACTTGCTGTCCAATGCCGTAAAGTATATTCCGAGCGAAAGTTCCATCGATATAGAGGCATTTCGCGAAGATGATGGCTGTGTAGTCGTCATTTCCGATACAGGTGACGGTATTCCTGAGGAACAGCTCCCGTTTCTATTTGATCGTTTCTACAAAGGCGATATGGCTAGGAAACGAGGCGACGGAAGTGTAGGGCTAGGCTTGTCTATTGTGCAGAAAATTGTCCATTTTCATGGTGGCATGATAGAGGTAGATAGCAATGAAGGCAGTGGTACGGTGTTTCGCATTCGGATACCGGATTAAGAGTCGCGTTACTAGCATAAGAAAGCTGACCGAACAGAGGTCAGCTTTTTGCGTTGTTAAGAACGAAGCTGGTTGTTATAGATGATGCGAAAAAAGGCAAGGTTCGATTACAATATATGAAGCGAAATGTAGGAAAGAGATGACGGTACATTGAAACTTGGCATTTGGGTCAGTCTAAGTCAGAGATTTGAATGAATGAGAACAGCAGGCATGTATCAGTGAAGAAGTAGAAGTACCTTTTATAAAGGAGAATTGAGAATGGAAGATTCGAATTACACATCGACGGCCAACGTTGAAATGCTTATAAGAAGACCGATCGAGCAAGTATTTCAGGCTTTTATTGATCCTGAGATTACGACAAAGTTCTGGTTTACGAAAAGCAGCGGGAGATTAGAACAGGGCAAACAAGTTCGTTGGGATTGGGAGATGTATGGCGTTGGTTCTGATGTCGATGTAAAAGAGATAGAGGAAAACCAGCGGATTTTCATCGAGTTAGATGATCGCACTACGGTGGATTGGGTATTTACTCCCCGGTCGGAGAACGAAACAATGGTTACCATTACAAATGCAGGTTTCAAGGGAACCCAGGAGGAGATCGTCAATCAAGTCATCGATTCCACTGGAGGGTTCACCATTGTTCTTTGTGGGTTAAAGGCATTTCTTGAGCAAGGCATCCTCTTACACCTCGTAGCAGATCGATTTCCTGATGCTAATGTTAATAAGTAAATCATCCTGACTATATCTACTGTTGTTTAGATAAAAAACCGCTCCGCATGGAACGTCATCTCGATTGTCAGACAAAGCTGGCAAGGGGAGGTGTCATTCACATATAGCGGAGCGGTTCAAGAAACTCAGAACCCCATCAACTCCATCACACCAGCACCTGCATTCTAAAAGGAGAGAAGACGGAATGCGGATGCTGTCATGATGTTGTTGAAGGAATTACATGAATAGAGTGAACAGCAATCAGCAATTACTGATTCAAGTTCGGTGTATGAACAGGAACTGTTCTTGCATGTGTTGCTTGCTCGAAGGAGTAAGCAAGGTTAAGCAATGTTTGCTCGCTGAACGCTGTACCGAAGAAGGAAATACCTACTGGCATGCCTGCTTCTACAGTACCTGCTGGAACTGTTACTTCAGGGAAACCTGTAGCAGAAGCCATATAGCCTGCTGCATATGTATCATATGCATTACAAACGTATGTAGGATCTACTTTATCGAAAGTATTGGAAGCCGGGCAGGACATTGTAGGGAATACAATTGCGTCCAAATCGTAGTCATCCATAATGTCTTCGATTTCTTCACGAGTCTTAGGTACTTCACGTTTAACGATTTTTTTGTACTCTTTGGAATTCAACGTGTTAGCTTTCTCCAAAGCTGCTTTCAAACCTTCTACACGAGCTGGGTTAGCAGGTGTAGCAGAGTTCAATACTTCTGGAGATTCAAGAATAGCGATAACTTCTTGCAGCGTTTTAGGTCCGCCTGCTGGAAGTGTGCTCAAGTATGTTTCAAATTGGCTCTTGAATTCTGCACTGTCGATTGGTCCAAGAATTGGAGTCCAAAGGTATTGTGTTTGCTCAGAGAATGTTACAGGTACAACTTCTGTTCCCATGCTTTGCATTTGTGCAATCGCTTGGTTGGTAACTGCATCTACTTCAGCGTTGTCACCGAAGAAATCAGTTGCTACCCCGATACGAGCATGCTTTAACGCATTAGCGTTCAATGATTTAGCATAGTCACGAACATGGCGGTTTGCATGTTTTGTAGCTTTATCTGCTTTGTCTTTGCCAGCCATTGCAGTAAGTACCATACTCGCATCTTCAACGCTGCGAGCCATTGGGCCAGTTACGTCCAAAGAAAGGGAAGAAGGAACAACACCAGTACGGCTAGTCAATCCCATTGTAGGGCGAATACCGACTAGACTTGTCGTATGAGCTGGACCACGTACAGAACCGGAAGTATCTGTTCCAAGGCCGAATACAGCGAAGTTAGCTGCCACAGCTGCAGCACTACCGCTGCTGGAACCGGAAGCATCACGGTTAAGATTGTAAGGGTTTAGTGTCTGGCCGCCAAAAGAGCTGTAGCCCAATCTTCCGTAGGAAGCAGCAAGCTCGGACATGTTTGTTTTTCCGATTACGATCGCGCCAGCGTCGATAAGCTTTTGAACAACAAATGAATTTTTGTTCGGATATTCATTCTTAAGAGCGACAGAACCAGCTGTTGTTGGCATGCCAACGACATCGAAATTATCTTTTACGACAAAAGGAATACCGTGAAGTTCGCTTCTTGGTCCCTTCGCCTTGCGCTCAGCATCAAGAGCTTTTGCTTGCTCAAGCGCGTTATCGTTAACAATTGTAATAGAATTGATAGCAGGACCTTGATCATCGAAAGCTTCGATACGCTTCAAGTAGTACTCTACTAGTTCTTCTGAAGTAGTTTGATTAGAGTTCAAAGCATAAGATACTTCATTAATGCTTTTCTCAAATGGATCAAATGCAGCTTGCTTGCCTTGGGCACTTGCAACATTCCAAGGTAGAATTGTCGCAATTAGCATGATAGCTAGAAATGCTTTGAATGTTGTGTTCTTTTTCTTCAAGTGTCTAGCCTCCTGATGTCATTTTTTTGAATAGGTCATAGTACTCATTTTTCTCCCCTATAAACATTATCGTTATTTTCATAGAAAAAATGAATAGAATCCGACAAAATACCTTTTTTTTCGTATTTTTTTGCTTTTTATTTCGACAATATATAACAAATATTGTTCTTTTGCCGATACTAAGTAAGAGACCATACTCTATAGAAAATAATAATGGGGGAGAAACAAGTTGAGAAAGAAAATACAGTGGAATTTAAAGCTTCAGCTACTGGTAACGATGGTAATTCTCGTATTGCTATCTACATCATCGCTAGGCCTCGTAATAAACCAGAGAGTTAGCAGCGATATGAAGGAAGATTTCTATGAAGCCACTCAAAAGGAAATTAAGCAAGTTAGTGGTGCAATTGATCTATATTTTACAACGATAAATGAATCTGTCGGATATTTCGCTAAGAGTCCGCTCGTTAAGCAAATCGACAGTTCCATCACTTCTTATGTAAATGCGGTAGGGGCAGATGGTACCATTCAAATGACTCCAGCTAAAAATGGAGGAATTGAAGCTCAAATCTATAAATTCTTCTTGGAATATTCGAAGACACATCCGAACGTACATTATATTTATATGGGTACAAAGGATGGGGGATACATACAGTGGCCGGACGGTACTTCCGTCGATAAATTTGATCCGAGAACAAGATCGTGGTATACCCAAGCAGTCGCGAATCCCGACAAAGTCCAGCGCTCTGGAGCTTATTCTGCCCTTACGACAGGTGTTCCGATCGTCAGCTCTTCTGTAACGATCAAGGACAATGCAGGTAAAGTTATTGGTGTGCAAGGTGTAGACGTAAGCTTGGATTTCTTGACGGAGACGATCAATGACATCAAAATTGGTAAAGCGGGCTATGTTATTCTAGCTGACCAAACGGGTACGATTCTTGCAAACCCTAAAAATCCGAAAACAAACTTTAAAAACCTTAAGGATTTGGGTGTTGCGCAATTTGCGGACATCGACAAGCTAGCAGGTAAAAACCTTGAATTTACGATGGATAAGGAAGACTACACAGCTAGCGTATATATTTCACCGCAAAATGGATGGAAGTACATCGCGGTTATGGACGAAAGTGAAATACAAGAATCCGTCGATGCAATTCAAAACATTATTTTAATTGTTATGAGTATTATTGCTGTTATCGCTATCTTAGCAGCATTGATTGTGGCAAATGCAATTACGAAGCCGATTAATGCAGCTGTTCAATATTTGAAACAAATCGGAAGCGGTAACTTGCTGATTGAGATCCCAGAAGGGATGCTGAAAAAGCGCGGTGAAGTAGGCGAGATGGTTCGTGCAATTAAGTCTATGAAGCAGGATGTCCAGCAAATGATCGGTGGTATCTCTACTTCAGGACAAATCGTATCTCACTCGGCGACCAATCTTCAAGACAGCATGGATCAGACGCAAAAGGCTTCTTCTCTTATCACAGAATCCATCATTCAGTTAGCTTCTGCTTCTAGCGAAGAAGCGAACAACGTTATGGAAGGCTCTGAAAAAGTTGAGGAACTTGGCGGAGCAATCGATCAAGTTACAGCATCTGCATCAGAAATACTAGAGATTGCACGCCGTACAGCGGAACTGAACCAACGTGGTATCTACATTGTTCAAGAGTTGGTAGGCAAATTTAACAGTACTCAAAAGTCTTCTGAGGAAACAGCGCATGCCGTTAATCAAGTAAGTGCAAGTGCGGGTGAAATCAGCAGTATTCTTACGACGATTGTTGAGATTTCTCGTCAGACAAACTTGTTGGCACTAAATGCGTCCATTGAGGCTTCAAGAGCTGGTGAGCACGGACGAGGCTTCTCCGTGGTAGCAGCTGAGATTCGCAAACTTGCAGAGCAATCTGCTAACGCTGCGAATAATATCGGCAACATTATTTCGAACGTAAATGGTCAGGTAGGGGCAGCTGTTCAAGCGATTGGCACATCCCGTGAGCTATTTATGGATCAGGAAACAGCGGTTCGTGAAACGGAATCGATCTTCAATGACATTAAAATATCTGTAGATAATCAAATGAACATGACAACGGATGTAGATGATCATATTAAGTTAATGATTGAGAAACGTTATGAGCTTTCTGACGTGTTCACGAACATTTCTGCCATTACAGAAGAAAATGCGGCAATTACGCAAGACGTATCCGCGGCAGCTGAAGAGCAGTTGGCTACCATTGACGATGTAGCAGGTTACCTGACTCAGCTTAAGGGACTTTCTGAAGATTTGCAGGAAAACATTAAGAAGTTTACGATTAGTAATCAATAAGGAGTTCCTACATGGGGAAGTCATATTGAAGAGTGAAAGATACAGAACAACACAAGCCAGTCCGGAGGAGCTCAGACTTCTCCGGGCTTTTTTATTGGAGGAGTAAATGATTATTTGCAAACGGCAAGCGGAGAAGTTGTATTCTTAAACGAATTTTCAGCCCAAAATGGAACGGTCCTCTGGGATGTTCCAATTCAAACGCAAACATAGTTTTATGAAGTGTGTGTCCTGCGGAAGTAAATACGGGTTTGAGCAGATATCTTCTTCTCTTTAAATAGAGGAACCCGACTGCATGCAGTCGGGTTTTGTTGTGAAACGTTTATCCTGTTTATGGAACGGACATCATTGCATTCAGTAGCATTTTTGTATGTCAAATCAATTATCTTAAGAATGGTGATGCGGTAGTACTGCTATAAATATAACTTACTTTTTTCTTATCCTTCTCTACCCATGTAACGAGATATTCTGGGCGTTTTATATAGAACTTTTCTTTTTCAGCTTCACTTAATTGTTTCTTAAATACTACATTAAATATTTTCTCTCCGACTAGAATCCCAGCTTCTCTTTCCACATTTCCGTCTGGATAGATTACGTAAACATTTACATTGGATACATCAAAGAAGCTATTGATTTTAAAAGAAATATCAGCACTAAATTGCTTAGTTTCTTGATTGTATGTTTCTTGTATTTTACTTTCTCTTATTTCTGAAAAAAATGTAAAGTAAGAAAATAAACTTATTGCCATTAGTATTATCAATACTACTGAAATAATATGTTTTTTCTTCAAGTTAATGCACCTCCTTTTAATGAAGAAAATGAATTTATATACAAACTAGTTTTGGGATGATTCTAATATGAAGCCTAAATATGTGAAGTATAAATTAGTAAATTCATTATCGACAGAATATAAACTATAGCCACTCTTTGATCTGTAATTTTTCATATCTACATTTTCTTTAAGGGGGATAAAGTCCTCTAGTAAATACAGTGCGTGATAGTTTCCTATAATATCGCCGCCATTACTTGCTGAATTTATGGAAAATCCATTTTTCTTTTTATATTTTTGGAGAATGGAGATGAAGTAATCTTTGTTTTTATTATTTTCTAAGGAATAGGCTAAAATATAACCTGCAGTTGTCTTTAAATCTATATTTAGATCTTTAATTTTGTTGAATAATTTGTAACATTTTGTATTGGGGAAATCAACCATTTTTTTATTGATTATTAAAAAACAAAATAACAATTAGATATGCCCTGTACTAAAAACGACTATAATATCGTCAAAACTATATTGGATTGTGAAGCGAATAATAGTTATTATCGATAAAAAATTAATTGCAATTAGAAATATGATATTAAATTTAGTTAATGAATACATCACAACACGTATGGTTCATGAGGTGTATGATTATGATGGATTTCAACGTTTCTCTAAAATGAATGATTACCTATCTAAGAGAAGAGCCGAGTGCTCTTCTTTTTTCGCTTTTCTGACAATTGTCATATGCACTTTCTGACAACCTACACTAATTGCCCCTGCCGCACTTTTACTACAATAAAGACATCAAGAACAACGACGAACACGAAAGCAGAGGCAAGCAGTGAGGCAGATGCATCACATAATTCTAACCATTACATAGCGAAGGATGATAAATGATGACACAAGTACATGCGATTGAATGCAAAAATGTAGTGAAGCAATTCGGTAACTTCCGCGCCGTTGACCATATGAATCTAACGTTTGAAAAAGGTAAAATATCCGCTCTGCTCGGGCCAAATGGTGCAGGCAAGACTACAGCCATCTCGATGATGCTTGGGTTAATGAAGCCAACCTCTGGTGAGATTAAAGTGCTTGGCATGCCTGCTGGAACGAAGGAGCTGAGACAGCGGGTGGGAGCACTGACACAAGATGTGCGAGCAGCTGACGGACTTACGGTGAAAGAAGTGCTGGAGCTGTTCCGCAGTTACTATCGGAATCCGATGTCACTAGATCGCTTGCTGGATATTTCGGGTCTCCACGGAGATATGAAGCGAAAAGCAGCTTCCTTATCAGGCGGACAACGTCGTAGATTGGCATTCGCGCAAAGCTTGGCAGGCAATCCAGAGCTTATCCTGCTAGATGAGCCTACAGTGGCGATGGACGTTGAGGCACGTGGTCGTTTCTGGGAGACGATTGGAGCGCTAGCAGGCGATGGACGTACGGTATTGCTAACGACCCATTACTTGGAGGAAGCGGATGCAGTAGCGGATCACATCGCGGTGATCGCAAATGGTCGAGTAGTAGCAGAAGGTGCACCGGAGAAATTAAAGGCCCAAACGGCGCTGCGTACGATTTCGTTCCGAGCGACAAATGCACCGGAGGAGCAAGCATGGCTTACACTGCCTGGTGTAGAAAAGGTGGAGTGTAACGGAGATCGAATTCGACTTCAAGCGAAACAGACGGATGAATTGTTGTTTACACTGATGCAGTCCAAATGGGGAGTTACTGATATCGAGGTGCAGTCGGCTAGCTTGGAAGACACGTTCCGCAGCCTTACCACTTCCCAGGCGATGCATAGATAAGTTCGATGAGAACTACTATGCAAGTGCAAGCTAGTAACAGATGAAATAGAACTCGAGCAGAACGTAAATAGATATGAACCAGAACCCAATAGAAGTTATCCTAGGAGGAATATAGATATGTTGAACATGTTCATGGCCCAAACGAAAGCAGAAAGTATTCGAATCGTACGCAGCCCATTTTTCTTACTCTTCTCCATCGCAATGCCATTGGCTTTCTACTTCTTGTTCGCCAGTATGTACGGGACAGATAAATCGATTGAATCGACAACGTGGGGCGTGTTCTCCCTCATGTCCATGACAGCATTCAGCTTAATCGGCACAGCAGTAAGTCAATTTGGAATCCGCCTTTCTTTTGAACACCAAGACGGCTGGGTCCGCTTGCTTCGTTTGACTCCGCTAACACCAGCAGTTTGGCTTGGCAGCAAACTTGTCGCTCAAATGGTCATTCACTTGGTTGTGATCATCATTATCTTCTTGTCTGCTGGTCTTGTTCATGATATTCAGCTTACAGCGCTGCAATGGATTACTTGTGGGTTGTGGTTATGGATCGGAAGTATTGCCTTTTTGGCAATCGGCGCTTTGCTAGGAACACTTAAAAATGCAAATACCTCTGTTGCGATCGGGAATGTACTGCAAATGGGTCTTGCGATCCTTGGTGGACTATGGATGCCGCTTAACGGTTTACCGACTTGGATGCAAGCAATTGGGGAATGGCTTCCGTCTCATCGATACGCGAACGGAGCATGGAATATTATCGCGGGACAGGCTCCTGTAGGTATCGATTACGTAGTTTTAATAGGTAGTGGAATCGTATTTATGGCACTTACAGTGTATATTTTCAATCGACGGGAAGCGGTGTAAGAGAAGCCTAAAAAGGGTTAGATCACGAATCGAATCAAAAAAAAGCGCTATTTTGATCATCCAATCCAATCTCATGTAAGTTGTATCAATATCAGTGAGAGCCACCAATCTATGGTGGCTCCATTGTGTTCACGATATTGTCTTTCATCCCATGGTCGATTAAGCGGTATTGGGGACAGTGACCACTGTTTCATTAAATGGTAGTATATGGTTGACAATATTTGAAGGTAGATGCTAGGATAAGAAACAATATTATGAAATAGTGAGTTGCAATTTATAGTTATCGCTGTTTCTGTAAGGTTCTGGTATAATAGGAGCGATTATAACTTGCTCGCTCCATCTATAGTTCGTGTTATGCTGATAGACGTTATATAGATGTCTCCTCATTAATCCTAAAATAAAATCTACTTTATCTACTCTACATCATTACTTGGATTACCTCTTTGAATTACCTCTATATCTCATCAACCAGTTGCACAACTCTTCTATTTTCATTTTTAATAACGTACTCTTTCCTCCTGTAGTATGAATCGTCTATAACAATGTGGACGAGATACCTGTTTTTAATTCCCTTCAAAGACTCTAGCTGAATTTTTCATCCCCTAAAAAGTACATACATTGCATATAGCCCCAACTTTCTGAAGCATGGGATCCATGTTAAAGGACATCTTGTGCCGTTGCTAACATTCCAAACTTCTAAACAATTTGAGTTTTTTGTTATGTTAACTTTCAATTCAAGGCGTGTAATACATCCTATTTTAGGAAGGTTGGTTACTTCGAAAATGAGTCAACTGATCAAGCGTATGATGCAATGGAACGATACGGTAGTCCCTTTTCCTGATGTTTGTCTTCATCACCTATTTGAACAGCAGGCTGAACAACACCCCGACCAAGTGGCAGCAATCTGTAGTACAAATCAACTGACTTTTCGTGAGTTAAATGAACGTGCGAATCAGCTTGCACATTATTTGCAAAAATTTGGTGTAGGCCCAGACGTGCCGGTTGCAGTAATGCTGAACCGCTCAGTCGATATGGTCGTTGCCATACTTGCCATTCTCAAGTCAGGGGGAGCGTATGTCCCACTTGATATTGATGCTCCAGCATTACGCATTCAACAAATTTTACAAGAGGCACAAGATCCTTTATGTATCGCACACGCTCATATACTAGATCGTTTTCCTGAGACAGAGGGGAGATTTGTGGTTATGGAGGAGATTGCAGGAGAGCTGCAATCATACCCGACCTATAATCTAGAAACGGAAGTAGCACCTGAACATATGGTTTCGATCTATTATACTTCTGGCTCGACGGGTAGACCGAAAGGTGTGGCAAATACTCACAGGGGTTGGGTCAACAAAATGGTCTCTATTCAGCGAATTTTTGGACTTCAGCCAGGAGAGACCATTTTGCAAAAAGCGACGCTTACCTTTGACGACTCAGCGGTTGAACTGTTTTGGCCGTTGGTGGCAGGAGGGCGTGTCGCGCTCATTGAACCGGGCTTGCATCGTGACCCAGAGGCTATTTTAGATGCGTTGGCTTACTATGAATCTCGCGTCTTGATGATCGTTCCAAGTATGTTAAACCGTCTCCTCGATAGTATGGATGATAAGAGACGAAGCCAGATGTCCAAGCTCCGCTGTACGATGGCTGGAGGGGAATCTTTGAATGGAGACATGGTTAAGCGCTTCTACGAACGAATGCCAGGCCGATTATACAACACATGGGGAGCAACAGAGGTGTCTGTTGACTCAACGATTTATAGTTGTTCGGAAGCTGACTTTGAGGAAGAAGGTGCGGTGTGCATCGGGAAGCCGTTTGATAACAATCGTGTGTATGTTCTCGACGAGCATTTGCACCCGGTAGAAACAGGGGTTCAGGGAGATCTTTATATCGCTGGCATTGGTGTGTCACGAGGATATATAAATGACCCTGAACGTACGGAAAAAGCGTTTATGAATGATCCGTTTATACCGGGTGAACGTATGTATAAAACATTTGATAGAGGATATTTCCGAGAAGATGGCTCCATTAAGTTTCTTGGTCGGAGTGATCTCACTGTGAAGGTACGTGGTATTCGCGTGGAGATAGGTGAGATTGAAGCACGGATTTTAAAATATGAAAAGATCAAGGAAGCCGTAGTGCTGCTTCGTGAAGATGTGCCTGGTATTAAGCGGTTGGTTGCGTACGTGGTTGTTCACGATCAAAAGGAAGTGCAAAAAAATGAACTGCGTACTTATCTTGCAGCACATTTACCGCTGTACATGGTACCGCAAACGATTCTATTTATCGATCAAATGCCGCTTAACCAGAACGATAAGGTAGATCGCAAGGCATTACCAGCGCCGGATAGTTACAGTCGTGACTTGGAGACAGATTATGTGCAGCCCCGCAGTTCCATGGAAGCACATCTTTGCGGAATATTTGCCGATGTCTTGGGGCTAGAGTGCACTGGTGTATTTGATGACTTCTTTGAGCTGGGTGGGGATTCGATTACGGCTACCCAAGTCATGACACGTCTCCGTTCCACAGTGGACTCCAAGCTTGCACTCAAAGTGCTGTTTGAACTGAAAAATGTGGCTAATATAGCATCCTATTTCGAGGAACGAGGCTATCTCATTAAAGATCAGGATATAGAGAATAAGATCATTAAACAAATAAGCCGAGATCAAGACTTACCGCTGTCATATGCCCAGGAGCGCTTATGGTTCATTCAGCAGATGGAAGTTGACAGTCCCGCCTACAACGAACCGATAGCTTATCGAATTCAAGGGAATCTGCATGTTGAAGTATTGGAGAAGGCACTGCGGGAAATCGTGAAGCGACATGAATCGCTCCGTACTTACTTTGAAGTGGTCCATAGCCAACCGGTGCAGCGAGTTTCCCCAGAAGTGAACACGAATCTCCCTGTCGTTGACCTCAGTGAGCTGCCAATGGAAGAACGGGAGACTGTTTTGCAAATGAAAATGACAGAAGAGTCGAACCTCCCTATCGATTTGAACCGTTCGTCCCTAATGAAGCCGTTGCTATTTCGCTTAGCAATGAATGAACATATCCTATTTGTAAATATGCATCACATTATAACGGATGCGTGGTCTGGTGTTGTGTTTGTAGAAGAGCTCGGTATTCTGTACGATGTCATGCTGAAGAAAAAGGAGAACGTGCTCGATGTGCTGCCGTTCCAATATGCGGATTATGCGGTTTGGCAGCGAGAGTGGATGGAACAGTCTGTATGGGCAGAGCAAATACCTTTTTGGAAACAAGAGCTTGCTGGTGAGCTTCCAGTCTTACAATTACCTACAGATTTCCCGAGACAGCCGATCCAAACTTATGCGGGCGACCGATTATATTTTTCATTGAACGCTGAGTTGGCTGCAAAAATAGAGCAGGTGAGCAAGCAGAATGAAGCCTCTGTCTATATGGTGCTTTTGGCGGCTTATAACATTCTGCTTCATCGATATTCTAGACAATCGCATATTTTGGTAGGCTCGCCAATTGCTAATCGGACGATGCCAGGACTCGAGCGAATGATCGGCTTTTTCGTAAATACGATTGTCATTCGCAGCGAATACTTCGGTGAATGGTCATTTGAAGCGTACTTGAAGCAGATCAAGGAGCGCTGCCTTAACGTTTACAACAATCAAGATGTTCCTTTTGATCAACTTGTACGTGAATTGCAGATAGAGCGTAATCTGGCATTTTCACCATTGGCTCAAGTGATGTTCGCCTTCCAAAATAAACTGGAAGAAAGGTTGTCCTTAACTGACTTGCAGGTGGACAAGATTGATGTGAACACGAAGACGTCTCGGTTCGACGTGACCTTGTTTTTGACCGAGACGCAGTCAGGTGAAATAGCAGGTATTTATGAATACAACACTGACCTGTTCAAGCGTGAGACGATTGAGCGTTTACTGGAGAACTTTATTACGATTCTGAACGGAATTGTATCCGTACCTGCAAGGAAAATTGGTGAGCTCCCGCTCGTGTCTGAGCATGAAAAGATTTGCCTGCATCAATGGAATGACACGCAGGTAGAGTTTCCACGGGAGCGGGTGCTTCAGGATTTAATTGAGGAACAAGTACAGAAAACCCCGTATCTGACAGCTGCTGTATTTCGTGATCAGGAGATCAGTTATATAGAACTTGAGAAACGATCCAATCAATTGGCGCATTATTTGATTAAAAATGGTGTAGGCCCAGACTGTGTTGTTGGCATATGCGTTCAACGTTCACTCGATCTGGTAGTCGCCCTTTATGCAGTGCTTAAGGCAGGCGGTGCATTTATGCCACTAGACCCAGAAGCACCTATGATACGGCTTGAACAGATTATTGCAGATGCAAACGCCCCTGTCTGCCTGACCCAACAAGCACTTCGGGAACGGTTGCCGCATGAAGGAGTTACGGTCATCTCCCTTGATACGGAGTGGGATGAGATAGAGCAAGAGTCCTCGGTGAAACCGAGCGTGCAGGTAACACCAGACCATATAGTCTCTGTCTATTACACTTCAGGTTCTACAGGCAAGCCGAAGGGCGTAGTTAATCTGCACGTAGGATGGGTTAATCGTATGTGCTGGATGCAAAATCACTTTCAACTCCAGCCAGGAGAGAGTGTCTTGCAGAAGACGACGCTGACATTTGATGATTCCGCTGTTGAATTCTTCTGGCCTTTAACAGTGGGGGGAAGAATAGCCCTGATCGAGCCGGGTGCACACTTGGATCCGCGGGCTATGATTGATGCGGCTATTCATTATGAAGCGGTTCATATCCAGTTCGTTCCAAGCATGCTCAACTTAATATTGGATGAAATCACTCAAGAAGATCGCGCCCGTCTTCATAAATTGCGCAGTACAATTTCCTCCGGGGAGGCTTTAAGTGCGACGACGGTAGAGCGATTTTTTGAAAAATTGCCAGGCAGCTTGAATAATACATGGGGCGCAACCGAGGTATCCATCGACTCTACCATTCATGTCTGCACAGTAGAGGATACAAGAGAGGACGGGGCAGTCTGTGTCGGGAAACCGATTGATAACAATCGATGCTATGTGTTGGATACGAATTTACAGCCGGTACCGATTGGAGTCATAGGTGAGCTCTATCTCGCTGGAATTGGCTTAGCCAAAGGGTATGCGAACGATCGAGAACGCACGGTTGCTGCATTTGTGGATGACCCTTTCGAACGAGGGGAGCGCATGTACAAGACGGGTGATCTCGGATATCGCCTTCCAAATGGGTCAATTAAATTTATAGGCCGTGTGGATAATCAAGTCAAAATTAGGGGTATGCGGGTCGAGCTGGGTGAAATTGAAGCGGTACTGTTTAAACATGAGAACGTTAAGGAAGTAGTCGTTCTTGTGCAGGAAGATGTACCGGGCGTGAAGCGATTGATTGCGTACGTAGTGGCATTAGATCTTAAACGTGAGCTGAGCAGTGAAGAACTCCGGAAATTGCTTAAAGATACCTTGCCAGATTACATGGTTCCATCATTCGTAATGATTATCGAGACGATGCCGCTTAACGCAAATGGAAAGGTCGATCGTAAACAGCTGCCGCTGCCAGATCGTCTAGAACATTACACGGAAGTGAAGTTTTATGAGCCTGAGGGGCCGCTCGAAGAATCATTGGTTGAAATGTGGAAGGAAATTTTGAAATTAGAAAATGTGGGGGCTGGTGATAACTTCTTCGACCTAGGTGGACACTCTTTGCTCGCCTTTCAGGTTATTTCTCGCATCCGAGAACAATTTACGATTCAACTGCCTGTGCGGTCGTTATTTGAAAGACCGATCCTGCGTGATCTTGCAGCAGAAATCGAGCAGCGTGTTATGGAACTAGTGGAGAGCCTAACAGAAGAAGAGGCATACGACATGTTACTCAACAAGTAACGGGAGGATTCCAAGATGACCGTCAAACCGGAAGGATCACAGACGAAACAAGCATTGTTAGAAAAGATGCTGCGTGGTAGGAAACCTCGACAAACGATTAAGCGCCAGGAACAGCGGGATTGGGCGCCTGCTTCTTTTCAACAACAGCGGCTATGGCTTTTAGAACAGCTGTATCCTGGCAGTTCAGCTTATAACATTCCGTATATCTTTAAAATCCACGGTGAGATAGATACAGCTGTTCTTAAGCAGAGCATCGACGGAATTTACAATCGGCATGATGTACTTCGTGTGCGGTTTGAAATGCAGAATGACATCCTGTGTCAAATCTCGACGCCCGAGCATTCTGCTCCTTTTCAGGAAATTGATCTGCAAGCTGTTCCAGAAGAAGAACGTGAAAAACGAGTTCAAGGTCTATTGATGGAAAAAGCACAGATACCGTTTCATATAGGTGAGGGTGATGCTCCACTTCTCCGCACATTTCTATTTCGGATAGATAGCGGGACGAGCATTCTCTTGATCAGTATGCATCATATCGTGTCAGACGGATGGTCAGCTAGTGTACTGTTTCGTGAGCTAACGGCATTTATCAATGCGTTGTCACAAGGAATGGTGCCTGAACTGAAAGAGTTGCCCATTCAGTACAGCGACTACGCCATTTGGCAAAAACAACAAGTTCAAGAAGATCACCAATTTGCACAGTCTATGGAACATTGGAAAGCCCATTTGAGTGGCGAACTTCCATTTCTACAGCTGCCGACTGATCGAAAAAGGCCGCCTGTTCAAAGATTTAAAGGGCAGGAAGTGTATTTTCAACTCGATCCGAAGCTGAGCAATGAGATTATAGAGTTGTGCCGCCGGGAGAACGTATCTCTTTACATGTTCCTCCTCACCGTGTTCAATACGCTGCTATTCCGTTATTCTGCGCAAGAAGACATCCTCATCGGCTCTCCAATAGCAAATCGAAATGTAGTGGAGACAGAAGCCTTAATTGGTTTCTTTGTTAATACAATTGTGATGCGCACGGATCTATCTGGGCAGCCCACTTTTTTGGAACTTTTACAGCGTGTGAAGCAAGTTGCCCTAGACAACTTTATGCATCAGTCTGTCCCTTTTGAAAAGTTGATAGAGGCAATTAACCCGGAGCGAACACTCAGCCATTCACCCTTGTTTCAAGTGATGTTTACGCTCCAGAACACACCAGAGGAACAGGTTACTCTTGATGGGCTGCGGGTCGAGCAATTAGAAATTGATCTTCAATCTACGAAGTTTGATCTCATGCTTGGCATGCAGGAAGGGGCACAGGGATTGTCTGGTACCTTTACCTACAGCTGCGATCTGTTTGATCTCACAACAATAGAACGGATGAGCGGACACTTTCAAACGCTAGTTCGGGGAATTGTTTCTAATTCCAACCAGCCACTGACGGAAATCCCTCTGCTTACAGATGAAGAGCAACATCAACTGCTGATAGAGTGGAACCAGTCGCAGCTGGAGTATCCGAGCGAGGTATCTCTGTATCGCTTGTTTGAAGAACAGGCCTTGCGTACGCCGCATGCTACGGCCGTGGAGTTTGAAGGTTTGCTGCTCACTTACCAGCAATTGAAGGAACGGGCTAGTTATTGGACTAACCATTTGCAGAAGCTCGGGGCTAAGTCGGGTGAAAGCGTTGGCCTGTGCATGGAACGATCATTGGATATGGTCGTTGCTTTGCTGGCCATTATGAGGACGGGAGCCGCTTATGTTCCATTGGATCCTTCCCTGCCCATCAATCGCATCCAATACATGATGGAGAATGCAGGGGTATCTTTGCTCCTGAGTACCTCTAACTTCAAGGATGACTTGGCAAATCTTTCGGCTCGTATCGTGTGTATCGATCAAGAGGTAATAATTACGGATGGTTATTCGGGTGTGGAAGCGGTAGAGATTATACCGAGCAATCATCCATTATATGTGATTTACACTTCGGGATCGACAGGGAAGCCAAAAGGCGTCGTTGTCACCCATCAAAATGTCGTCAATCGTTTGCAGTGGATGAAAGAAGCCTACTGCGTGTCGGATAGCGATTGTGTGCTTCAAAAAGCTTCGATTGGTTTTGACGTTTCCGTTTGGGAGATTTTCTTGCCGCTGATTTCGGGAGCGAGACTAGTCCTATCACATTCTGAGAAATATCGTGATCCTGCTTATCTCATCAATGAAATTGGCCGAACTGGAGTTACGATGATTCATTTCATTCCATCTATGCTGCGTCTTTTCTTGGATCATCCGGAGGTGCAGCAATGCAATAGTCTGCGTGTGGTCAGCACAGGGGGCGAATCTCTGCCTTATGAGTTACAGCAGCGCTTTTTCGAGGTCTTTGATGCGGAACTGCATAACCGTTATGGTCCTACGGAGATTACGATCAATGCCACACATTGGCGGTGTGACCCCAACTCCTCTCTTCAAATCGTTCCGATTGGCCGTCCTTTAGGAAATACAAGCCTATATGTGCTAGATGCACAGCAGCATCCGGTTCCTATCGGGGTGCCTGGTGAGCTGTATATCGGGGGTGACAGTGTTGCATTGGCCTACAAAGGGCAAGAGAAGATAACGCAGGAGAAATTTATGCTAAATCCTTACACTACTGACGGGAGCCGAATGTACCGATCAGGGGATATGGTGCGTTGGTTGAACAACGGCAGTCTGGAGTTTCTAGGCAGGATGGATGATCAGGTTAAAATCTCTGGCTATCGTATTGAACTTGGAGAAATCAACGCATTGCTAACAGAACATCCAGATGTTCTTGAAAACTATGTGGATACATTCATCAATGTGCAAGGCACACCACAATTGATCGTCTATGTCGTATGGCGGGAGTCTGGAGGCTCAACGTATGCTGAACTGAGACGCTATCTCGAAACAAAACTGCCGAATTATATGGTGCCTGCTCATTATGTGACGTTGAACTCAATCCCTGTTACTCAAAATGGAAAAGTGGATCGCATATTGCTGTCATCAATGAAACCAGATGAACCGTGCCGAGAACAACAGGTACTTCCGCGTAACTCTCTTGAAGAAACGATATCCGTTATTTGGTGTGAACTGTTGGGTCTCCAGCAAATAGATGTATTCGATACGTTCTTTGATTTGGGAGGGCATTCTTTATTGGCGATGCAAACAATAACACGCATTCGTCAACAGTTGGACTGTCAAATTCCGCTTCGTGTTTTGTTTGAAAAGCCAACCATTGCAGCCATTGCTGAATACATCCATGCAAATGCAATGGATCAAAGTGTGCAGATATCAGCAGAGGGAATTGGAGTAGCTGATCGAAGATCAGCATTACCTTTATCTTTTGGTCAGCAGCGGTTGTGGTTTCTCGAACAGTTAGATCCAGGAAATGCGTCATATCTTATTCCGTCATTTTATCGTCTGAACGGTCAATTGGATATTCAGGCGTTGGAGCAAAGCATACACCATGTTGTGATGCGGCACGAAACCTTGCGAACAGTGTTTCAGGTCTTTGATGTTGAACCGGTCCAAGTCATTTTACCGACCATCGATTGGAAACTTCCAATTGAAGTGTTAAGCGCTCGCGAAAAAGTGCCAGGAAAGGAATCGGTTCTTGAACGTATGCGTCAAGATGCCGCTCAGCCATTTGGACTAACTGAAGGTCCTTTATTCCGTGTGAAGCTCTATCGTACGGGTGAACAAGAGTATTATTTATTGCTTGTCTTGCACCATATCATCTCAGATGGTTGGTCCCAACCGATATTGATTAAGGAGCTTTCGGCACATTACGAGTCATTGATTCGAGGCAACACAGCTGTGCTTCCACCTCTTCCGATTCAGTATGCGGACTTTGCAGCATGGCAGCGGAATTGGCTGCAAGAAGACGTGCTGCAACAAAATATGCACTATTGGAAGCAGCAATTTACTGGAGAAGTACCCGTCTTGCAGCTGCCAATAGACAAGCCGCGTCAAACCGTACAGCAGAATAATGGTGCTTATTATCGCTTTGAACTATCGAATCAATTGTCTCGTGCGCTGAAAGGGTTGAGTCGTGAACAGGGTGCTACCTTGTTTATGACCCTATTGGCCGCTTTTAAAACGCTCCTGCATCGTTATTCAGGTCAAGAAGACATTGTTGTGGGAACGCCTGTTGCCAATCGAAACAGTGCTGAAATAGAAGGGTTAATCGGATTTTTTGTAAATACGATAGCTTTGCGTACAGATATGTCTGGCAACCCTAGTTTCTTGGAATTGTTGAACCGGGTCCGTAATACTTCGCTTGGCGCATTTGCTCATCAGGATCTTCCGTTTGAGCAATTGGTAAAGGAATTACAAGTAGAACGAGACATGAGCCGGACACCCATTTTCCAATCGATGTTTGTCATGCAAAATGCTGTGGAGAAACTAAAACTCTCCGGTCTGAAAATTGAAGAGCAAGATGTAGATACAGGAGAAGCTGAATTTGAACTGACATTAATCGCTGAAGAAACAGAACAAGGTCTCCTGTTTGATTTTAGTTTCGACACCGATTTGTTTGAGAAGTCTACTATTGTTCGCATGGCAGCACATTTTGAATTGCTGCTGCAAGGAATTATTGATCATCCTGCTACGAACATTGGTCAGTTGCCGTTATTGAGCGATGATGAGCGCCAAATGATCACGGTGGCTTGGAACGACACGGCCAAATCATATCCGATTCAATTTACCATTCAACAGCAATTTGAACAATTAGTGGAACGTATACCAGACAGATTAGCACTGGAATGCAGTGATGAGCAGATGACCTATGGTGAGCTGAATCAAAAGGCGAATCAGTTAGCTCACACGCTTCGGAACGGAGGGATACGTGCCGATTCAATCGTTGCCATTATGGCTAAGCCATCGCTTGAAATGATCATTGGGGTGCTCGCGATTCTCAAAGCAGGCGGAGCTTACTTGCCGATTGATCCGGCCACGCCGGCAGAGAGGGTCTCCGTATTGTTACGAGATAGTGGAACGAGGTGGCTCCTCACTCATCTCGATCAAATTCCTGAACTTTCATTTACAGGGAGCCTATTGAGTCTAGCCGATTCAGAACTATACGCGAGTGATCGTTCCAACTTGCCATTAATCAATGGTCCGGAACATCTCTGTGTAGTGTTGTACACCTCAGGGACGACTGGTACACCGAAAGGAGTCATGATTGAACATCGGCATGTCGTCAGTTATACAAACATGTTCATTGATCATTTCCATATGAGTCCGATCGATCGGGTACTGCAACAGGCTAGTCTTGCCTTTGACAACTCTATTGAAGAGATCCTGATTGCTTTACTTTCAGGAGCCAGTTTATTTGTCATCAACAAATTTGAGTTTTTGGATATGCAGCATATTACGGAATGGCTTCGAAAGAAAGAAATTACGGTTATCTCTACGACCGCTTTGATGGTAAATGAATTAAGCCAGCATTTGCGTGATCATAAGCTGCGCCTAATTATCTCAGGCGGTGACGCCTTGAAGAGCAGCTATATATCTAATTTGGCAAATGTTCAAGTCTACAATACTTACGGTCCAACGGAGACGACGATATGTTCAACAGCTTATCTTTGTCTTGGTGTGGAAGGGGAAATGGTGCCGATTGGGACCCCGTTCAACAATGAGCAAGTATGGGTACTGGACCGTTATAGGAATGTTGTGCCTATTGGTGTAGTAGGTGAATTATTTATTTCTGGGGCGGGGGTAACTCGTGGTTACTTGAACCGTCCAGATCTGACGGCTGAGAAGTTTGTAGAACATCCTTTTCTGCCCGATACGAAGATGTACCGTACAGGTGATCTCGTGCGCTGGTTAGCGGACGGTAACCTAGAATTTATTGGTCGTGAGGATCAACAAGTTAAACTTCGCGGCCTCCGCGTAGAGCTGGGTGAAATTGAATCAATCTTAATGATGAATGATAGTGTGAAGGAAGCTCTTGTTATGGTGAGAGAAGAGCAGAAGCTAGGTAAGTATCTCGTTGCTTATATGGTCTTGGAGAATGGAAATAGAGAAGAGAATGGACTTCGTGAGTATTTAATGGAGCGTGTGCCTTCCTATATGATTCCAGCAGCTTTTGTTATTTTGGACAAAATTCCGCTCAATCAGAATGGGAAAGTAGATCGGAAGGTACTACCGATTCCTTTGCAGATTACTGAAGACAGGGAATTAATTTCACCTCGTACGGATATGGAAAAAAGGATCGCAGAGGTTTGGTCCCAAGTGCTAGGGCGTGAAGAGATAGGAATCGTGGATAACTTCTTCCAGTTAGGTGGTCATTCCCTATTACTCACACAAGTAACGCTGCGGTTACGGAGCGTTCTGCAGGTTGAAATACCAGTACGCCTACTCTTTGAAGCACCAACTATTATTGAACTTGCTAAGAGGATCGAGCTATTAACGGAGGAGAAGCCTACCGTAACTACTCCCTTACTGAAGCGAGTGCAACGGACTAAGAAAATATTTTGATCACGTAAGGAGGAGTAACACTATGAAACTTAAAGGCCTATGGAGGCACCCTGATTTTATGAAATTATGGGCTGGTCAAACGATCTCCATGTTTGGAGCGCAAGTGACGACATTGGCACTTCCGCTTGTCGCTGCGATCACGTTAGAGGTGTCCGCTTTTCAAATGGGGCTTCTCACTGCAATTGGCTATCTTCCCTATATTTTATTTAGCTTGTTTGTTGGAGTATGGGTAGATCAGTTTCGTCGACGCCCTATGATGATTATCACGGATTTAATTAGGGGCTTGGCGCTTCTAGTTCTTCCTATTGCAGCTTGGCAAGGGTTTATGACCTTTGAGTTGCTTTGTGCGGTTTCGTTTATTGTGGGGACAGCATCTGTTTTTTTTGATATCGCTTATATGTCCTACCTACCTGGACTCGTCAAAACCGAGGAGTTGGTAGAAGGGAACAGCAAGCTTGAATTTAGCAATTCCGCTTCTCAAATTACAGGGCAAACGATAGGAGGCGGAATGATTCAGCTGCTCACACCACCTATTGCTCTGCTGTTAGATGGGATAAGCTTTTTTGTTTCGGCTATCACATTGGCAGTTATTAGAAAAAAGGAAAATAAACCTGAAAATCCTGAGCCGAAGCAAGATGTAGTTGGCAACATTAAAGATGGATTAGCGTTTGTGTTTAAAAATCCAATTCTTGCTCGTATTACGATCTCTACTGGTCTGTTTAACTTGTTTGGCCTAACAATGGAATCTATTTATATCTTACATGTGACACGCGATTTGGATTTATCTCCGCTTATGCTGGGACTCATATTTTCCATGGGTGGAGTAGGGGCGCTATTGGGAGCAGCCATTGCACAAAAGGTTGTAAAACGGATAGCACTGGGAAACACGCTCTTCTTAATGTTAACGACTGCTGGTTTATTCTACTTCCTCGTTCTTATTTCTGACCTACTTCCCTACGCAGCTATGGTAGTTGTTCTTATGTTGGTTCAATTCGTAGATGCTGCGACGATCGTAATCTACAACATTAACCAACGTTCGCTGCGTGCAGCAATTACTCCTGATCATATGCAGGGCAGAATGAATGCCTCTTTACGCTTTATCATTTTTGGCTCGATTCCAATCGGAGCTTTACTAGGAGGCGTAATTGGCAGTGCATTTGGCACTAAGATTACGATTGCTTTTGGAGCAGCTGGTATGGTAATCGCAGGTTTGTTACTTCTCATATCACCGGTTGCGAAGTTAAAAGAAATACCGAAGCAAGTGGAAGAAGCGTCTGTATAGCAGCATTTCAAATTTGAGGAGGAGATATTTGTATGGAATATCAAGCTCAATTCGATGGAATCGTTCAGGAGCATTTGAACCAATTGCCCGCTGATGCAATACAGCAGATGCAAGATTCGTTTACGGAAAACGATGTCATTATTTTGGATTGCCTACTCCCAGAAGAGCTTCGCTTAGAAATGGAAAAGGAAGCAATGCAGATTCTATCCGAACATGGGAAACGAAGAGATCTTGTGATCAAGGAAACGGGTAATACTCCCCGACATTTTAATAGTGTCGGACGAGAATCCATCGCGCAACATGGCAAATTGATTCCTGCATTTTTCTCCTCTCAACCTATTCAATATTTCTTGTCGTCACTAAACAATGGGAAGACAGTCCTCCCAGTCCCTTATCAACCAGAGGAATTTATTATTAATAGTCAACAGGCTACTGGCGATACACATGGATGGCATTGGGATGATTATACGTTTGCGCTAATTTGGATGGTGGAGGCACCTGGACCTAATGATGGGGCACTGATCGAGTATATACCGAAGACGGAATGGGATCGGGAGAATGCGGAGACATGTGTCCAGCAGATTCTTGATACAAATGAAGTGAAAAGCTTATATGTGCCGCAAGGATGCTGCTATTTTATGAAAGCCAACACAACTCTGCATAGAGTCAGTGCGCTAAAAAATGATTCCCGACGTACGGTCATTGTGTACACTTACGCCTCAAATGAGGATCTGCAAAAAGAAATCTCTCATGAGACGATGGAGCAGATTTGGGCAGAAGAGATTGTTGTCGTTCCTGCAAAATAACCTTGAATAGCAAGGCAGCAGAATCGAGTGAAGGGGAGAGACCCATGTCCATGAAGATCAGTGGCGATACACATGTGGGTAGTTATGAAGAGGAGGGAAGCTATGTTTTTCCTGCCTCTGATACGCAGAAACGACTATGGTATTTAGATGAACTAATTCCGAATAATCCAGCGTATCACCTCTCATTTCCGATGCGGGTGCACGGCAGATTACAAGTATCCGCATTCGTGGATAGCCTCAATGAACTTGTTCGCCGCCATGAGTCTTTTCGAACCCGATTTTTGTATAACGAAGGGGAGCTCGTACAAGTAGTTGCACCTATTTATACGTTGGAAGTGTCTATTGCTGTAGAAGAGGGATTGTCGGAGCAGGCAAGAATAGACCGAGCATTTGAAGTAGCGAGGGAAGAGGCGCGGCAGCCCTTTCATCTTTCACAAGGCCCGCTTTTGCGGGCATCTATAGTGAAATTCAGCGACGAGGATTATGTTTTGTTGCTGACCATCCACCACATTATTATCGATGGCTGGTCAGTTGGTGTTATGCTCCAGGAACTTGAGGAAATGTATCAAGCGTTCTGTGAAGGGAACCCCGTTCAACTACCCGATCTGGAGCTGCAATATGGTGACTACTCGGTTTGGCAGCAGGAATGGCTGCAGTCTGAGGCATTCACAGTACAGATGAACTACTGGCGCAATCGCCTGAAAGGTCATCATCCCGTGTTGGAGCTGCCACAGGATCATGTGTCTCAAGCGATGCACAGTGGTCGTGGAGGAAGCTATGAATTCCCCATACCCCATGTTGTGAGCACGGAATTGGCAGCAATCGGACAAGTAGCAAATGCAACCCACTTTATGGTGTACTTAGCTGCGTTTCAAGTCTTTCTGTATCGCTACAGCGGTCAAGATGATTTCTGCATCGGCACTTTGAACGCTAATCGTAATCAAGCTGGCCTAGAAGGAGTTATCGGGTGTTTCGTGAACACGCTAGTGCATCGGGCACAGATCAAGCGTGGCCACAGCTTCCGTGAAATTGCAGCGCAGGTTGCGGCGGAATGTTTGGAGATGTTTTCAAATGCCGAAATGCCCTTTGATAAAATTGTTGAAGAGATAGGTGATAAGAGAAACTTTCGTCACTCACCTTTATTTCAGGTGCTGTTTGAGTACTTAAATGAAGGAAGTAGTGAAGATGAATTATCATTGCCGAATCTCTCATTTCGATCTATTAACATACCGGGGGAAACAGCGAAGTTCGATTTGTCGCTCTATATTCGTAATCAAGGCGGAGCATTTTCCGGTAAGTTAGAATACAATGCCGATCTGTTCCAACTTGAGACGATTGAAAGAATGGCAGGTCACTTTGTTCGAATGTTAGAGGGCATTGTAAGTGAGCCGGATCGTCCGATTGAACAAGTATCGCTGTTAACGAAGAGCGAGTGTCAGGCATTCACGATGGATGACCAAGAAATACGGAACGATCAAGAGCGTGAGTGTATTCATAAACGATTCGAACAGCAGGCGGAACGTACACCAGATGCAATTGCTGTAGAATCGGATGAAGGAGTCTACACCTATCGTGAATTGAATGAGCAGGCAAACCGTTTAGCTCATTATTTACGGCAGCAAGGGGTACACACAGAATCGTTGGTCGCGCTTTGTTTGGACCGATCATTTGAGATGATTGTGACTATTCTCGGTGTACTTAAAGCAGGTGCTGCTTATGTACCCATTGACCCAGCTGCACCAGCCGATCGAGTTCAATTCATCTTGGAAGATGCCGACGCAGCTTTCATGCTTGTATGGAATGTCGAGCTGCCGCATTTACCTAGCAGGTCAGAAATTATTAATCTCAAACAGATTTTTCCGCAGCTAGCTGACTATCCAGCCAATAATCTGTCGATTGACGTCGAGCCATCCAACTTGGCTTATGTCATTTACACTTCAGGCTCTACGGGTAAACCTAAAGGTGTGCTCATTGAACATGCTAATGTGCATCGGTTATTTACGAAAACGGAGCATTGGTTTGCGTTTGGTGAACAAGATGTTTGGACGTTGTTTCATTCCTATGCATTTGATTTTTCTGTCTGGGAGATCTGGGGGGCTTTATTCTACGGTGGACGTCTCATCGTTGTACCTTACTGGGTGAGCCGCTCGCCAGAGTCCTTTTATCAGCTGCTTGTTGAGCGCAAAGTCACGGTATTAAATCAGACTCCATCGAGTTTTCGTCAGCTTATTCAAGTCGATAAACGTATGGATGCAGAATTGAGCTTGCGTTATGTCATTTTTGGTGGTGAGGCGCTTGATTTCCGCGTTCTTCGATCATGGATTGAGCGAAGAGGGGCTAAACAACCGGAATTAATTAATATGTACGGAATTACGGAAACTACGGTTCACGTCACGTATCGGGCCATCCATGAACATGATGTACTGGGGGAGTCGGGAAGTTACATCGGCAGTCCAATTCCGGATCTGAATGTTTACATATTGGATGATCAACTGCAGCCAGTTCCACTCGGTGTATATGGCGAAATGTATGTAGCTGGAGCAGGGTTGTCGCGGGGTTATCTCAACCGTCCAGAATTGACGTCGGAACGCTTCATCGCAAATCCCTATAGCAAAGGTTTACGCCAGAAGCTTTATAAGACAGGTGATGTGGCACGTCGATTAGCAAGTGGTGAGTTGGAATATCGCGGGCGTGCTGATACGCAGGTTAAAATACGCGGTTTTAGAATTGAACTTGGAGAGATCGAGTCTGTCTTGCTTCAACATCCGCAAGTTGCTGAGGCAGTCGTAGCCGTAAAGTCCTTCCATGGTGACAGCCAAGGGCTGGTAGGTTATGTGGTACTGGGCTCACCTGGAGATGAGCTAAGAACGGATGACATCCGCAGTTTCTTAGCACAGCAACTTCCTGATTACATGGTGGTAGCCCAGGTCTTGGCCATCGACCGTATTCCACTTACGATCAATGGAAAAGTTGATGTACGTGCGCTGCCGGAGCCAAATGTTGAACGGGAAGGATTATCACATCGTTACGTGGAGCCTGCAACCGAAGAGGAAGTGCTCTTGGCAGATATCTGGTCGCAAGTGCTGCAGGTGGAGAGCATTGGTGTGACAGACCATTATTTCGAATTAGGTGGAGACTCCATTCGCAGCTTGCAGATTCTATATCAAGCTCGTGAGGCTGGGCTGAACTTCAGCATGCAGGATTTGTTTAAATATCCGACGATTCGAGGCTTGATCCATACACTCAAGCCAAACGTAATGGAGCAAAAAGAAGAAAGTGATTGGCTGTTGGAAGATGAAAGAGCAGGGTTGCCGGATTGGATTGAAGATGTGTATCCGATGTCACAGTCACAAATCGGCATGCTTTATCACAGTAAACTTCAGTCAGATACACGGACATATCATAATGTGCATACCTTCAAGATAAGAGCGCCTTATAGCGAGTCCGCATGGATATATGCGGTGAAAGCTTTGATTGACCGACATCCTATTCTACGAACTTCCTTCGAACTAGTCCGCTTCCACACACCTATGCAACTTGTATATCGGAATATCGATTTGCCGCTTTCTTTTCACGACATTAGCCAATACAGCAGCGAGGAAAAAGAAGCACAGCTTGAGGCGTTTATTCTGAGCGAGCGTAATAACCATTTCGATTGGGCGAAAGCTCCGTTGATCCGATTTAGTGTGCATCGGTTGGACGACGATAGGTTTCAGCTTGGGATTACAGAGCACCATGCGATTTTGGATGGTTGGAGTGTCGCTACGATGCAGGTCGAACTGTTCAACCTTTATTTGCATCATAGTGGCTTGTCACAGATGTTGCTGCAAGATTCTCCCGTTGTTACGTACAAAGATTTTATTCATTTGGAGTACGCAGCGATTCGATCTTCTGAAAGTCGGGAGTTCTGGAAGCGACAGCTTGATGGTATCACGATGAATAAACTTCCGAACTTGCCATCTTGGTCCAAAGCTCATGGGTCAGATATGAGTTCAGAGAGCATTGCGATTCCTGCTGTCTTATCCAAAAAACTGTTGGAACTAGCGCATAGATTACAGGTGCCTATCAAGAGTGTACTGCTAGCGGCGCACTTACGTATAATCTGCCTGCTCTGCAATCAGGTGGATATAACGACGGGTGTTGTATTTAACGGCAGGCCCGAACAGAGGGATAGTGAACGTGTGCTGGGGATGTTTCTTAATACCTTGCCGTTTCGTCTACAATTGCAATCCCATTCTTGGAGTCAACTCATTTATGACGTGTTTGAGCTTGAGCAGGATATGTTGGCACACCGCCATTATCCATTAGCGCAAATTCAACAGGATCAGAGCGGGTTGGAGTTGTTTGAGACCTTTTTTAACTTTACGAACTTCCATGTGCTTCGAGAGCTGGAAGAGGTTACTCATATGGAGCTTCTTGATGAGAGATCGTATGCGGAAACGAGCTTCGCTTTTGGCGTAGAGTTTGGCGTAGATCCTGTGGTTTCTGACGTTCGGCTTGATTTGAGATGGGATCGTGTTCGGTTCTCTGACGAGCAGATAGAACGTATCGGCGGTTATTTCTTAACTGTGTTATGCAAAATGACAGACGACACGGATAGTGGATACATGGGGCTTCATCTTTTGTCGGAGGCGGAACAACAGTTCATGCATGTTTGGAACGAGACGGAACGAGCATATCCAGTCCATTGCCTTCATGAGCAGTTGGAGGCGCAAGTTCGCAGTACGCCAGAATCGATTGCCCTGCACTTTGAGGGGGTGGAGTGGAGCTATTATGATTTGAACGTGAAGGCAAATCAGATAGCTAACGCACTCAGAGAGCAGAACATTGGTGCTGAGGCACGAATAGGAATTTTGTTTGAACGATCACTAGAGCTAGTAGCATCCTTATACGGAACGTTAAAAGCAGGCGGCGCATACGTGCCAATAGATCCGGAATTTCCTGAAGAGCGATTGGAATATCTGATCATGGACTCTGGAATTGAGATATTGCTCGTACAGCGTAAGTGGAAGAGCATTGTGCCTCCGAGCAACACAGTAGTGCTGATAGTGGAAGATATTTTGAACGAAGCCGGGAATAAGGAGTTTGTCTGTGATGGTTATGACCCTGACAAGTTAGCGTATGTGCTGTACACGTCTGGTTCCACCGGCAATCCGAAAGGCGTCATGATTACACACCGCAGCATCTCTAATCGTATTCAATGGATGCAGGAGGAGTATCGGTTAACAGCTGACGATAGTGTGATGCAAAAAACCCCTTACAGCTTTGATGTATCCGTTTGGGAATTTTTTTGGCCGCTGCTTATAGGAGCTAAGCTTGTCATTGCTCGTGCCGGCGGACATAAAGAGCCACAATATTTGGCTGGACTGATTGCAGAACAACAGATAACTACTCTTCACTTTGTTCCTTCGATGTTGAGCTTGTTTATGGAACAAGCCTCTCCTGAAAAATGTCAAAGTCTTCGACGGGTATTTTGCAGTGGGGAGTCCTTACCTTTCCAAGTGCAGCAACAATTTCTCTATCGTTTTGACGCGAAACTGTACAATTTGTACGGTCCTACGGAAGCAACAGTCGATGTTACGCATTGGGAGTGTCACAAGGAAAGTCCGTGGGAAGTGGTTCCAATAGGTCGCCCTGTCGCAAACACCCAAACGTATATTCTCGATGACCATTTGCAAATGGTCCCGATAGGTACGCCTGGTGAATTATATATTGGCGGTGTGCAGGTAGGGCGCGGTTATCTCAATCGTGAGGAACTGACACGTGAGCGCTTCATCCAGGATCCATTCCGAATGGGAGGGAATCTTTACAAAACAGGCGATATGGCGCGTTTTTTACCGGATGGGAATATAGAGTATTTAGGTCGTAACGACGATCAGGTGAAGATTTTCGGGGTGCGAATTGAGCTAGGAGAAATTGAGCGGGTATTAGCAGGACAGGATGATGTTCGTGAAGCTGTCGTTGTGGCGCTTAAAAACCCTAATGGAGAACCAACGCTTGTCGCTTATGTGGTTGCAGATGAGAGGGACGAAAAGGCGATTATGCAGCAAGCGAAAATTAAGTTGCCACTCTATATGGTACCGAGACTAGTATTTCTAGATTCCGTCCCAGTCAACCATAACGGGAAAGCAGACCGCAAAGCCCTTATCGCTTTGGGAACAGGACAGACGGATAAGAACGAACGTGCGTTGATTGCGCCTCGTAATGAGTTAGAAGCTGCATTGTTAGAAATCTGGGAACAAGTCCTGGGGCATACGTCTATTAGTACGCAGGATCACTTTTTCCAGATTGGGGGCCATTCGATTGCCGCGGTTCGCCTCATGTCACGCATCACGAAACATTTTAACCTTGAACTTCCACTTTCTGTACTCTTCGAACATGCTACTATTCAAGATCTTGCCTTGCTCATTCGACAGGAAAAAGACTTACCTGGGACAAGCTCAACGCTTATCAACTTCACGCCTCAGTCAAGCGGCTTGCCGATGTTCTTTGTCGTACATCCGATTGGCGGTAATTCCATCTGCTACGCAAGGTTGGCGGAGGAATTAGGGCAAACGTTCCATGTCTATGGGCTGCAGTCACTTGGATTGGACGGTAACCATAAGCCTCAAACGAAAGTGGAAGAGATGGCGAACTCGTATATTCAAGCCATTCGCACCATTCAACCGCAAGGGCCGTACTATCTTGGCGGATGGTCTTTCGGTGGTGTGATCGCCTATGAGATCGTACGCCAGCTACAAACAGCGGGTGAAGAAATCGCCTTGCTCGCGATGTATGACAGCTTCGCTCCAATCGACATCCATCGCAGTAACGATGACGATAAGGAGCCGCTGTTGTACCGTTTTATTGAAGATATTGTAGGAACGATCGGTAATGAAATATCCGTTCATCAAAGGGAAACCATTCATAGTTATGAGGATATGGATCAACTTTTACCTTTGTTGCAGGGATGGCATTGTATACCGCAGGATCTTGATCATCACAGGATGGGACGGTTGTACCAGGTGTTTGTAGCAAATGTGCAGGCTGAACGAGCATATATACCACAAGGCGTTCTACAAGTGCCTACTTTGCTCATTACTGCTAATGAAGGGGAAATGTTGCCTGGGGATGATCTGACCTTGGGATGGCAGCACTTGATTCAAGCGCCGATTTGGAACTCGAGCATCCTCTGTAGTCACTATTCGATGTTGATGCAACCGCATGTCACAGTTCTCGCAAACGAAATGAGGTTAGCATTTACCGAGCAGTTCAATTCGCAGCGATCCTTTGTAGATTATCAACTTTGAATGATGAGTGGGAGGGAATAGGCATGTTTAACGGAGCCTTGGAAGGTAGATTAATAGAAGCAACTCACCCTATTCGACAGCATGTACTGGCGGTAGCACTATATCATCTTTTTGACACAGGCTTGTTTGATGCTTTGAACGGAGTGGAACCGACTACGGCAGCACAGTGTGCAGAACATCTTAGAATGGATGAGTCCAAATTAACAGGATTCTTTAAGTATTTGAAAGTGGAGGGGATCATAGAGGAGCAAGGAGAAACATATATGCTGACGAGCAAAGGCCAGGAGTACTCCGATTTTAGAGCCTGGTATATTATGTTGATCGGTGGATATGCCAACACCTTCTTTCAAATAGGGGAGAAGCTGTATCAAAATTCTGGCTGGGCCACTCGTGATGCGATGAAAGTCGGCGTGGGCTCTTGCGGGATTAGCCATTATGATGCGATTCCACTCACTAGCAGCCTAATGAAGCAAGTCGAAAATGGGTGCAGTAAATTGCTTGACCTTGGTTGTGGCAATGGTATGTACCTCGTTGAGTTCTGCAAACAATTCCCTTCCATTGAAGCATGGGGTACAGAGCCGAGCGTTGGTGGTTATCAGGAAGCGAAGCGCCTCATTCAGGAGAGTGGATTGGCTGAACGGGTACGTATATCGAACTTTGGGGCGATTGAATTCTTTGAGCAGGATATTGATTATGAACCAGACTTTATCGTTCTTGGATTCGTCTTACATGAAATTCTCGGTCAAGAGGGTGAGGATGGAGTCATCCAGTTTCTTAATACCGTCACCACACGCTATCCAGATATCAATATGATTATTATCGAAGTGGATAACCGTATTGATGATCCAGCTATTATGCGCCATGGCCTCTCGCTTGCTTACTACAATCCTTACTATTTATTACATTACTTCACCGAACAAAAGCTTGAAACAGAATCTTATTGGGACAATCTCTTTGATCGCTGTGGTCTGGAAATCGTCGCCAAGGAGTCAACAGATCCGAATATCGACTCCACAGGTCTCGAGATTGGCTACTTGTTAAAGAAGCGAGGGTGAAGAGATGATACGGATTACTAGAAACGACAGCCCATATACGTTGCTGCAGCAGCGCCTACAATATATTGCTCAACATCCGGAACGTTCTTTTACCTATTTTTTAGAAAACGTTCCTCAGTGGGAAGCAACGCTCCACCCTGTGCAGTTAGAGGATACCTATATTCGCGAATATGCACCATGCAACGGCTATGACTTTTTGATCGAAGCGTTGAAGGAACGGGATCGGGCCAAATATAAAGTAGATTTTCGGACAAACCATTTTTTAATCACCAATGGTGCTATGCATGCACTTTCCCTCCTATTTCGTTCGTTATATCGCCCTGGCGCAGTCGCGCTTGTGCAAGCCCCTGTACTTGGCAGCATTGTGGATATTTTAAAGGCTTCAGGATATAAGATCGTATTTTTCTACTCCGATCAGCAAGGTGAAATGGATATTGAGCAGTTATACAAACTGTATACACCAGACATGCAATTCGTATATGTAAATACTCCTCATAATCCAATGGGGGAAATTATATCACAGCATGTAATGGCACAATTAGTTCGTTTTGTTCAAGAGAAGGGTATCTCTCTAGTTGCAGACATGCTGTATGATTCCTTCACATTCGATGGAAAAGTGACACATTCACCGCTATTGATGACATCTGATTGGAGCCAAGTTTACACGGTGAATTCGATGTCAAAAAATTATGGTTCACCGGGATTGAGAATTGGATGGATCACGTCCAGTACAGGAAATATTGAAAAGCTGTCGGGTCTATGTGAGGCGGAATGCGTGTCGATTAGTGGAATTTCACAGTTTCGGGCGTATAAGTTTGTCCAGCAAGGTAACCGGGAATTGGTTGAAGCGGTACGTTCTCGTAAGGAGCTCATTGAAAACCAGCTTGGTCAAATGAAACAGCTTGAGTATAACCGTCCTTCAGGTGGGACACAGTTTTTGGTGAAATTTCCGGTAGAAGATATTGATCTTTTTGCAGATTTTATGCTGCTTGAATATGGTGTTGCCCTCACGACGACAAGTAATTATGCCGGCTTGGATGGATCATATATTCGTATTCCACTCGTGTATCCGGTAGAAACAACCAAGCGTGCCCTGCAGCTGCTGGAAAAAGGACTTGTTGAATACCCTTTACGCCTTCTATGCACACAAAATGATGACTGCTGCAATCTTGTGCAATAGGAAGGAGAGGATAACATGAATCAGGAAAAGGAAAGTTCCTCTGGGATTTTGACAGGACGGATCAAAAAAACACCGAGTGTGTTGTTGGATGAAACCGTCTTGCGACCGCAGTTTGCCTATGAACTTGAGCACTTACTTCCCTTCTATTTACGTATCGAAAAAGTAATGGTGGTTGAATCGGTTAGACTTGGGCTGATGACCGAGAGCGCCGCCCAAGAGATATTGCATGTGCTTGAACAAATTAATGAACATACGCTTACAGCTGAGTCGCAGGACAATATGTCGGATATCTGTTTTGCAATCGAACGTTACGTGGAGCTCCATGTCACGGAGCGCAGCGTGACTTGGCATGCTGACCGAAGCCGTAATGATGTGCAAGCCACAGCACAGCTCATGTTTGCACGGGAGCAACTACTCAGTGTGTTGGCGGAATTAATGGCGATGTCAGATATTGTGCAAAAACAGGCAGAGCGAACGGCTACCTTACCGATGCCCGGCTACACTCACTATCAGCCGGCACAAATTATTACGGTTGGATTCTACTTGGCTGCAATTAATGAGCAGATTGGTCATACCATTGATCGCCTGCTGTCCTTATACGACAAAATGAATGCATGCCCACTGGGTGCGGGTGCGATGGCTGGACTTGAGCTGGCTTGGAATCGGGAGCAACTTGCTGAAAGATTGGGTTTTGAACGGCCGTGCCGCCATGCGCTGGTTAGTGTTGCCTCAAAGGAATGGATGCTGCATATCGGATCAGAACTTTCAACGTTCTCGATCACGTTGAGTCGATTTATCACCGATTTCATTACTTGGGGCAGCAGTGAATACCGCTTCATAGATCTCCCTGACGAACTATCAGGAATTTCCTCAGCTATGCCGCAAAAGAAAAACTTTCCCGTGCTTGAACGAATTCGCGGAAAGACCGCGCACATGACTGCTTATTATGTCGATTTTGCGATGGCACAGCGCAATACTCCTTTTACGAACCTGGTCGAAACGGCAAAAGAAGGGGGGAGTAACTTTATTCATCTTATAAGTAATGCCAACATACTATTTCGTTTGTTTACAACCGTTATCGAACATCTTCATTTTCGAGAAAATCGGATGTACCAAATTTGCTCTCAAGAGTTTTTTGGAGGATTTTCACTTGCCAATAAGCTGTCTTTACAAGGGCGCATTCCATATCGGCGAGCACAGGTAATCGCTGGGCGTTACATCGTTTGGATGATGGAGCATGGGCGTAAGCCATCTGATATAGATTTGAACCAATTGCAACAAATCTGTAGAGAACAAGGATATAAGGCTGGACTTTCCGAAGTGGAGTTGCGCAATGTTTTTGATGTCGAGCACAGTCTGTACAGCAAGATTACTCTTGGCTCCACGCACCCTAAAGAAGTGACCTGCCTGCTTGCGCAGCAAAAAAAGGAACGGGAGATACAGCGCATTCAATGGAAACAAGCTATAGATATGATATGAAAGGCATATCCCAAGGAGGTGACAGCCGTGTATCCACTACGAAAAGGGACGCGGTCTTACGGAACAGGCACAGGGTTTTCGTTTGGTACGTTTGGTGAACTGCTGCAAGGGGTGGATACCGAGGAAAGGGATTTCTTGGTTACCCTACCTATTCGTCGTTTCTCCAATGCTAGATTTACCTATCATCCCGCTCTTTCGGACCTCTTGGTTTCGCCTGGAAACAAGCAAAAATCAAGAAAGTTGGCTGCTATAATCTTGAAACACTACGGGTATGAGGAGAAAGGATTTTTAGAGCTGAACAGCAATATTCCGGTTGGAAAAGGACTTGCTAGTTCTTCTGCTGATCTAGTAGCTACAGCGCGTGCCTTGGACAAAAGTTTGGAACTTCATATGACAACAGAGGATATACAATTTTTTATTAGAGAGATTGAACCAACTGATGGTGTGATGTACGAAGGTGTGGTCTCGTTCTTTCATCGTATGGTACAGGTAGGTGAATTTTTAGGGAATCTACCTCAGCTCACAATCCTTGGCTTTGATGAGGGTGGCGAAATTGATACGGTCGAATTTAATAAGTTACCTAAGCCTTTTACGCAAGAAGAAAAAATAGAGTACGATCAACTCCGCTGTCAAATTTCCAAAGCAATTCTTCAAGATGATGTCCGGACTGTAGGGGAAATAGCCACACGTAGTGCGTTATTGAATCAGAAGCTTCGGTATAAAAAGCATCTAGACCCTATCCTGCATATTTGCAAAGAAGTCGATGGATTAGGGGTAGTTGTAGCACACAGTGGCACATGTCTAGGGATCCTCCTATCACCTGAATGCGAGGAGTACGCTAAAAAACTCTACACAGCCTATACGGCTATGCAAAGCCTTGAGGGTGAAATAACCATTTATCACACGTGGAGCAATCGAATTGGAATTGATCAGAGCGGGCTTTTATATAGCGATCAAAAAGTTGCGACTCAGTAAGAGGATAAGTAGAAAAGGGAAGGGGACGTGTGCCATGTTACGAGCCAATATGATTGATGTCATTGGTGATACTCCGTTGGTAAAGCTTCTTGTAAATGAGCAAACCCAAGGTGAAGTATACGCCAAACTGGAACTATTAAATCCATTTGGTATGAAGGATCGTGTAGCCAAACAGTCTATATTAGCTGCCAAACGTTCCGGTGAGCTCCAAGACGGAGTGCCGATTATTGAAAGCTCATCCGGAACGATGGCATGCGGCGTTGCTCTTGTGGGTACTTACCTCGGTCATGATGTACATATCGTTACCGACCCGCGAATTGATCCTATTACATTAGCTAAGTTGACATCGTTGGGATGTCATGTACATGTTGTCGACAAAATGGGTGAGCAAGGATGGCAGAGTGCTCGATTGCAAAGGTTATCCGAGCTGCTCGAGGAGTATCCGAATGCTTATTGGCCGCGCCAGTATGAGAACCCTGAAAATCCTGCTGCTTATGTACAACTTGCTCATGAATTGATATCCGATCTAGGACAAGTTGATATTCTAGTGGGTTCCGTAGGCAGCGGGGGCTCTTTGTGTGGGACAGCTCTGGAGTTAAAGAAGTATAATCCGAATCTCAAAGTGATTGCTGTCGACGCAGCAGGAAGTGTAATCTTTGGTCAACCTGACCGGCCTGGACGATTGCAAGGGGGACTCGGTAACTCTTTAATTGCCCCTAATGTCAATCATGCCATTGTCGATGAAGTGCACTGGCTGAATGATGAAGAAGCGTTTAGTGCTACGTTGAACTTAGCGAAGCAGGAAAAGATATTTGCGGGTAATTCTTCTGGCTCTGTCTATGCTGTTGCACGCTGGGTCAGCACACAGGTTCAGCCTAGAACCAAGATTGCAGCCGTTTTTCCAGATCGTGGTGATCGATATGTGGATACAATTTATAACGTGGACTACCGCTTGGAAAAGAATATTTCAAATCTTGAAATGCCGGGTGGGCCGAATAAGGTTCCTTACGGAACCGTGGTCTCTTCTTGGTCATATGCCTGCCTGAAGGAGGCGTATATACATGCCCAATAAAATTCTATTTATTGAATCTAACACGACAGGAACTGGAATACTTGCACTAAAAAAAGTAGTGTCTTGGGGTCTGGAAGCATTATTCTTCACCAATAGTCCGGAGCGCTATCTTGATTTGAATACGACAGGCTGCCGAGTCATTGTCTGTGACACGAATCATCTATCTTGTTTACGGGAAACCATTGAACAGCAGGTGAAACCTGAGGAAATATGCGGCATTGTTACGACAAGTGATTTCTATTTAGAGATTGTGGCAGAATTAACGTCTTTGTTTGATTTGCCAGGCAACCCAGTAGAAGCAATTCGAACAGCCCGTCATAAAGGTTTGACGCGGCAGACTTTATCTGCATCGGGCATCCATCAGCCACGCTATGAGATGATTCGCTCACTTCAGGATGTTAAAGCAGCGGTGGACAAGATCGGTTTGCCCTGTGTCGTAAAGCCTGCCGACGATTCTGCATCCAATAATGTTTTGTTGGTCCATACATGGGAGCAGGCGCAGCAGCATGCTAAGAAAATCTTGAGTGTTGACTACAATATTCGTGGACAGCGTAAAGCGGATGTTGTCTTAATTGAGGAATATGTAGATGCCCCAGAGTTTAGTGTGGAGATGTTTACTTGGCAAGGAAATACGACCTGCATTGGTATTACGCAAAAATCATTGATTGGCTTTCCGTACTTTGTAGAATCTCGGCATCTCTTTCCGGCCTTCTTACCCGCTGATGTGGCCGAACAAATAGAAGCGACAGTTCGCCATGCTCTAAAAGCAATCGGAATTCAAAACGGGGCTACACATACGGAGTTGAAATGGACTTCGGGAGGGGCGTCTATCATTGAAATCAATGCTCGCTTAGCGGGAGGAATGATTCCTGAGCTTATCCGACTGGCTACTGATATTGACATATTGGAGCAGCATATTCTCTCAGCTGTTGGACGTCCCACAATCGGAGAAGTTCGGATAAATGGGGTAGCGGGGATCCAATTCCTTGTTTCTGAGCAGGAAGGAATATTAGAGGGAATTGAGGGGATGGAGGCAGCAGCGAAGTTGCCTTTTGTAAAGCAGCTTACGATTACTGCTAAGCCTGGGGCAGAAGTGCAATCGCCCCAAAATGCCTATCATCGATTAGGTCATGTCGTCGTTCATAGTCCTTCATTTGCCGAAACGGTTACATGTCTGCAACAAGCGATGGACCGTATGCACATTCATATCGTAAAGAACGGCGTAGGAGGACGTTTAGTATGATCGAATTGCGCAGCGACACGTTTACATTGCCAACCAAAGAAATGTTGGAAGCTATTACGGGGGCTGTATTAGGTGATGACGTGTATGCGGAAGATCTGACGGTTAAGGAATTAGAGTTGCTTGCTGCCAATATGCTTGGCAAAGAGGCCGCTCTTCTTGTGCCGAGCGGTACGATGGCAAATCTGATATCCCTGATGGTACATTGTCCACGGGGCTCTAAAGTGTTAGTGGGAGATGAAACAGATATTTATATCTACGAGGCTGGTGGAGCATCCGTGTGCGGTGGCATCATATATGAAGCGATCCCGACACAGGCAGACGGGCGGTTGCTGATTGAGGATCTAGCTAAGGGATTTCCAGAGGATCCGGGCGATCCTCAATTTGCCCTACCGTCGTTAATTTGCTTGGAAAATCCACATAATCGAATGGGAGGACGCGTATTACCGCTTTGCTATTTGAACGATGTACAGGCATTTGCCAAGTCTAAAGGAGTCCCTGTGCATATGGATGGTGCGCGTTTATTTAATGCTGCTGTTGCTCTTGGCATCTCCGTAAAGGAGATTGCAAAATATGCGGATTCTTTACAGTTTTGTTTATCTAAAGGATTGTCTGCACCGATCGGCTCTATGATCGTCGGAAGCAAGGCATTTATCGAGAAGGGGTATCGACTGCGTAAAATGTTAGGCGGAGGAATGCGCCAAGCAGGGGTAATTGCCGCGCCTGCTATACTATCCCTTACTCGTATGGTGGATCGCCTAGCCGATGATCATTCTAATGCACGGCAATTGGCAGTCGGTTTATCTGCCATCGAGGGAATTCAGTGTGATGCTACGATTGTGGATACTAATATTGTATTTTTCAAAGTGATTGATAAGCGCTTTACTTGGCAGACATTTGTTGAATTAGCCAAGAGTGTTGGCGTTAATCTCGCTGAATTAGGCCATGGACGTATTCGTGCTGTCACTCATTCAGGAGTGAGTGAGGAAGATATCGAGACAGCGCTAACGAAAATTCGACATGTAATGGAAAATGGGTTGGTGACACAATCAAACTTGTAGAAATAATATTATAATAGTTACATAATTTTGTCAGGATGCCGCTTCTTATTTATGATAATATCGCTTTATATATTTCATAGACGGGAAGCGGTTTACATGAATCGAGAGAAATGGCGTCTATTTCCGAAGTCGGAGGGTACAACCCCTTATTTTTCACTTGCCAATATTATTATCCCAACTTATTTTCTCTTTCAAGAGCCACCCGCTATACGGTGGCTTGGTTTTGTTCTATTTATTTTATACATTGCTCTATTTCGACAAATGCACTTCTACACCAAATGGGCATCGCAGCTCCTATTCGCTCAAGTAGGAATACTGCTAGTTCTAGCAGCCGTGTTCCATCCTGTATATGTGTTTCTAGGATTTATGATAGCTCCCTCGCTTAGTAAACTTAAGCTGCCGCTGCTTATTTCTACTACCGTTGCGTTCGTTATCGGTTTAGGGGTTAGTATAGCTCCTTATTGGGAACAAGGTGGTTTTCAATTATGGATTGGACTGTTTACACCGTTGTTTGGTGTTTGTGTTCTGCCATATATTATTCGAACGTCCAACCTTTATCAGCAGAAGTCTTCGAGACTGCGGGCTGATGCAGCGGGTCGAACGGCACAGCAGGAAGAGCGCCAGCGCATTGCTAGTGAATTGCATGATACATTGGGCCACACTTTGTCATTAATTGCCCTAAAAGGGGAAGTAGTAGAGAAGCTAATTACACGCAATCCCGAAAGAGCATTACAAGAAGCGCGTGAAATTCGCGAAACGGCGCGCGGGGCATTGAAGCAAATGCGTGAACTGGTTACGGAAATGAAAGTTGCATACTTCGTTGACGAATTTTATCATGCGCTCTCTCTTTGCTCAGCAGCAGGAGTTTCATTAACCTTTTACTATCAATCCGTATCAAACGGAGGTAACACCCTTGAGTATATGGAAAAAGAAGCGATCGCTGATATCTCGTTACCGTTAACTCCTCTTCAGGAGACGATATTGGCAATGTGCTTCCGCGAAACGGTGACCAATGTGGTTCGCCATAGTCGAGCTTCAAACTGCCAGATTCACCTCCTAATAGAAGATGGGGAAGTGCGTGTAGTTGTAAAAGATGACGGCGTTGGAGCAGATTCGGAGAAACTTTATACGAGCAGCAATGGGATGGCAGGACTGCGGCAGCGGCTCCTTTTAATAGATGGCCAGATGTCGATGTCTTCATCTCCAGGTAAAGGAACAGAAATAACGTTACATATTCCACGAGTCATTCGCAACGAGAAGGTAGGTGCAGGGTAAGTGATTCGAATTATTTTGAGTGAAGATCAGAAATTATTGCGGGGAGCACTAGCGACGTTGCTCTCTTTAGAAGATGATATCGAAGTCGTTGGGCAAGCCGAAAATGGGGAAGAGGCACTATCTCTCATCGTGCAGCATCAGCCGGATATAGCAGTTATGGATATCGAAATGCCGTTAAAGACAGGTTTGGATGTCGCAGAAGCTATTCAGAAAATCGGCTCCACCTGCCGTGTCATTATTTTAACGACGTTTGCTCGTCCCGGATATTTTCAACGTGCTATGCAGGCAGGAGTGTACGGCTATTTGCTCAAAGACACAGGAAGTGATGAGCTATCTGATGCAATCCGTAAAGTATATCAGGGGAAACGTGTTATTAACTCTGAATTGTCTTTGGCTGTATGGGAAAATCCATGCCCCTTATCTCCTCGCGAGAAAGATGTTATGAAATTGGGTGCTCAAGGTTTGACCCTTCAGGAGATTGGAGCGCAGCTGTTCCTTTCGTACGGAACGGTCCGCAACTATATGTCCGAAGCGACGGGGAAGTTGGGGGCAAACACGAGGATCGAAGCGATTGAAATCGCGCGCAGTAAGGGATGGTTGGACTAAAAGAATACAGCTTGATAAGAGAAAAATCCGCAACGATTCAGGTTGTGGATTTTTATGTATCCTTGAATAGTTAGTTTCTATTTATTATTCCGCTTATTCCGACAGAATCTTATCTTCAAGGTATGGATGAAATAGTTCCTAAGGCATTTGAATAGGATGAAATCGATAGATTACTATTTATATATTACCAAATGATATTTAATTTAGATGATAGTTTTCAAATATGTAAATCGAATCACCTATTATTCGCGAGCCCATCACGCTAACCTTGAACGATCTACACTCACCGATCCTTCCATTCATAGTTACCTATTTTAATTTTTACACTCCGGATTCCCACCTTACTTTAACGATTAGCGCAATGCCCTTCATTATGCAGTCATACAAAAATCTGATAGTAGCTAGATTTACGTATCGATTCCTGATTATCAAAGATGTGATAGTCAAGTTTGAGCTGCAAGCAAAAGCTATGCGCCTTAGTAAGTCAGCTAAGCTGATTTTATGTGAGGGGGTGGTTTCCATGTGAGTTTCAGGGAATGAATAGACAACATGATTGAAACAAGTTGTCCTATTGAATTCATATCACCTATATGGAAAAGGAGAATCGAACTTATGGAAACAATCCGGTGTAAGGGGAAGATTCGGAACAAACTGGCTAAGATAATGTTGATTCCTACTGCGATGATGGTTATATCACTGTCCGTTACAGCTCCAGCTCCAGCTTCTGCAGCTTCTGTGAGCTTATTGGGATGGGATTTGGTTGACTCAGGAAAACGTATGGATTGGGATGGAAGTTCAGCTTATTTATCTCAATTCAATTCGGGTGTGAGTCTATGGAATAGCTATAAGAGTGGCGTGATTCGTAAAGATACGATTACAACGATTCAAGATTTGGCCATTTCTGATTACTATGAGGTAAGTTCAACGGCGGGTGTGACAAGTTCAGCAGGCACGATTCGATTTAATAATTATCAGATGGCGACTTATACTTCCACAAAGAAACTAAACGTAGCGATTCATGAAATTGGACATGCGCTTGGGCTTGGTCATAATACAAGTGCAGATGTCATGTATGCCTATGTTTCCAATAATACGGCACTAAGTGCCAATGACAGAGCGTCTTACGATGCGGCTTACTTAACTTATTAATAGTGAGGAGGATAATTGTTATGGTTATGAAACCTAAAAAATGGCTAGCTCATCTATTGTTGGTTGCAGCGATGTCTATGTTGTTCGCTGGTTGTACAGGCAATGGACAGGAACCAAGCGCAAGCAACCTCCCAATCAATCATTTGCACGGTACTTTCTCTATTGATGTGCATGACCCAGCGGCGGTTGTTGGCGATGCTGACTATGTATTTGTCGGCCGTGTCGATAAGGTGGTAAATACTGAATATAAAAATGAGGTAACACTTGAAACCGAAAAGGGAACGAAAGAAGTGGCAAGTCCGTATACGAATTATTCCATTACAGTTCTCGACAATTTGAAAGGCGAATTGCAAACCGATGTATCTAATCCGGTGCAAAAGTCCGGCGGATTAAATCAGGACGGGGATTCGATCGTATTATACGAGGATGACATCTTGCCTCAAGTTGATAACGTTTACATCTTTGTAGCCTACGCGCAGAAAGATGGCTCTTTGCTCGTTTCAGGGCCTAATTCAACCATTGCTGTTCCTGAAAATGGCACATTCAGCGAGACCAGCTTGGCACGTGTTGCAGAGACGAGTGAGTATCAGACTTATTCGCACGCAGTTAACAATGAAAAGGACTCGGTTCGCGAAAGATTTGTATCTAAGTTCGATACACAGAAGAAGTAGTAATAAGGATGAGACCTTCGCATTTGCGAAGGTTTTTTTGTTCATGTAACCTATTACTTATATTTAATGAATAAAAGGTCATGCAGGTTAGACCTAATAAAGGAGCAGCTAAGTTGAAAGTTGTAGAGACCGATCGATTAATCCTTCGCAGGCTGACTAGTGAAGATGCGGATTTTATATATAAACTGTTGAATAACCCATCGTGGTTACAGTTTATTGGTGATAAAGGTGTGAGAACGCTTGATGATGCGCGTGACTATATTTTGAAAGGACCCGTTGCGATGTACGAGCAATTAGGATTTGGTATGTACCTTACCCAGTTAAAGGAAGAAGGGACCCCTATAGGTATTTGTGGGCTCATCAAGAGAGATTGGCTGAAGGAAGCAGATGTTGGTTATGCTTTTCTTCCTGAGTTCTGGGGAAATGGATATGCGTATGAGGCTTCTTCTGCTGTGATAGCGCATGGAAAAAATGTAATTGGGCTAAAGTGCATTTTAGGAATCACCTCTATGGATAATGAGCGATCTATACGATTACTTGAAAAGCTAGGGATGCAGGGCGAAGGAACCGTTCAATCTCCTGGTAGTGATGAGGAACTCAAAAAATATGCATCTTATGTAGAATAAGTGGGAAAGTCGCCTACTTAAAACCATTTTATAGAAAAGATCCAAAAAAAGTAATAAAAAGAGGACCTGCTCTATATAATTTCTGTGTAAGGCATTTACAGAAAAGGAGTGGTTGGTTTTATGAAATTGGTGAAAAAGATTGCAATGGGTGCAACGGTTTCTGCTTTTGCTCTATCTTTGATGGTTTCTTCTGCGCTCGCTCAATCGGGTCAGACTTCTCAAGCTAGCAATGATGTCAATGCTTTGAGCCCGATCATTTTTGAAGGTGTTACTTATGCTCCTAGCCATGCAAACTTCAAAGAAGTTCTGGATAAGGTCCAACATACAGTTGTTGAGCGTGATGGTAAATCTTATGGTTATGTAGATATAGCTGATGCAGATAAGCACATTAATAAAATTCTTACTGTGCTAAGCGAAGAAGTGGGAACACTGGAAAGCAATTATGTTTCATCTTTCTGGGTGAATACTAGTTATACTGGTGACAAATTGGACCTTGCAAGTGGGCGTACTTTAGCTACTTTAGGGTCTTGGAACGACAAAATATCTTCCGTTAAATCAGCCAATCTGAGAGGAACAAGGTTATACGAACATAGTAACCTCCAAGGCGACTCTATATACTTATCTCCAAATGAAAATGTGAGCAACCTAACTAGCCGTAATTTTAATGATAAAGCATCTAGCCTTAAAGTGTATTAATTAGAAGCACTCCCGAGCATAGAAAGCTCGGGAGTTTTTTATGTAAATCTGCACGTGCGTCGTAGTTCCATACTTTGCAGCAAGGGTAATTTTATTTCCGTATCCTATGCTCTTAAGCCAACGGATGACCAGTATCCTAAGTTTGTTGAAGCACTAACGGAACTTTTCCATACATACAGCGGCATGATGTTTAGGGAGGGAAAATGAGGAATATCCCCGCTCTAATCCGTACCCACTACGTTTTCGTTACTTTCTGAATTTCTTAAATAGTTTTCATCAATTTATCATCACATTGTCATCTCCTTTTAATTGCTCTGTTACTACTTAACCTAAAATAGTTGATATATTTAGGACACAACAACGGAGACGTTAACAACTAGGAGGATACATACAATGAACAAAAATAAACAAAAGCTTATCGCTATCTTAACTGCACTCACATTCGTACTTCTCGCGGGATGCACAGACAATAAGCCTGCTGAAACACCGAAGACACCAGAGAAACAAGTAGAGACGCAAGCTCAAGGGAATCAACCAACAGCTGAAAATAAGAAAGAAGAACAACTGCAAGATGGGCATGAAAATGAGGCTGATCTTAAAACATTCATCAGCAAAGAAGGCGGCTTCTCTTTGGTTCAACCGGAAATGTGGAATGACAATGTTAGTGCGGTTGAAGGCGAAAATGATGAAATGAAAGCAGAGTGGGAAACTTCATTCCATATCCTAGTAGACGGAAAAGCGGATAAAGATTCTACTTCTTTGATGACAATCACGAAGATGACGAAAGCTAACTATGAAGCATTGGTTAAAGAAGAAGGGCCAATGGGTGAGAAGTTGGCTGAGAACGACAAGCATGTGTGGATGTTGACTTTGCCACAAGCAAATCCATACGAAGAGAAGTCTGATGAGTTCAAGAAATTCAACGATATGATGTTGGACTTCGAGTTTGTTAAGAAGAATTTCAAAATTAACAACTAATTGCTATTATTGTTCGAGTCTGGTACAATCAGTTCTGCAAACATCGACATAATGCGAGCACCTTATAACTGCTTGTATCATATAAATTGGGGGCGACCCCTTATAGCAGAAACTCCTTTTTATGAAGTTCATAAGAAGGAGTTTTTTGTATTCTCTGTATGGAATCTATCACGTAGCTAGGGATGTTCACCATTTGAACACTAACTTTTAATAGTTCTGTTACAACTGTTATCGTTTGTGTTGATATATTATTGTATATTGATTTGATGATTCTACGGGTGGAAGAATAGTATGTGAAATGTAAGGAGAGAAACAACAATGAATAACTTGAAGCGGCTTAAATCAGTTACCGCCATCTTAGCTGTATTGGCATTCGTACTCGTGACAGGTTGTACGGATAATAAATCGGTGGAAGCTTCACAGATGCAGGATAAGCTGTTGAAAGGCAATGGCCAAACGAATAATGAAGATCAGCCAGAAAATAAAGTTCAAATTGAGACGTTCACCAGTAAAGAAGGAGGCTTCTCCCTGAAACAGCCTGAAAAATGGAACGGGCATGTTGGTGTAATTGATCGTAAGGGTGATCCCGTAACAGGTACAGAGTGGGAAACGTCCTTCTATCTCTTAGTAAATGGAAAGCCAGATGTAGACGCTGGAGCTATCATAACGATAACAAAAATGACGAAAGCACAGCACGATGCCATTGCAGCTGAAGAAGGGCCCTCCTCAGATGATATATTGGGTGAGAACGGTAAGTATGTCTGGACAATGACGACCCCTCAAACCAATCCTTATGGTGAAAAATCCGAAGAATATAAAAATTTTAACACCATGTTAGTGAATGCGGAATTTATTAAAATGCATTTTAAAATGAACAGCTAATTAGTTTTCATTAATAGAATTGGGCTGTTGCTGCAAAACTCCTTTTTATGATTGCATATGAAGGAGTTTTTTATTGTGATCGGTGGCATACGATGAATGAAGAATGCGCTTCTATTAAGAAGTGAAAATAGTTGTTTGAATTTTACGGGAATCCGTTTATAGTTGTTGAAGTAATAATATTCCAATCCTGTTTGGGACATCTGCATGTGCGAGGAGGGCTATCAATGATTCAATTTCAGAGTGAACATGTAACGGTATTTCAAAGTGTATTGTATCAGACAACAACAACGGTTATCCAAACGAAGGATATGGTGCTCCTCGTAGATCTGAACTGGCTTCCGAATGAAATAGATGAGATTAAGCATTATGTAGACACGATTAAAGGCGAACGAGATACATATCTGCTATTTACGCATGGTGATTTTGATCATATTATTGGCTATCAAGCGTTCCCTTATGCAAAAGTAATTGGAAGTATTGCACTGGCTCACAGCTCGGAGAAAGAGCAAAAGCTCGAGATGATCCGAGAATTCGATAATAAGCACTATATCAGCAGAAATTATCCGATTGAATTTCCCAAGGTTGATGTAGTGATCGATAAAGATGGGCAACAGCTTCGACTTGGGGACACTACCTTGACGTTCTATTTAGCACCAGGACATACCGAAGATGGACTGATTACAATTATTGAGCCGCTAGGTATTATGATTGCTGGAGACTATTTATCGAATTTTGAGCTGCCGTTTATTTATCAGAGTGCGAAAGCATATCAACAAACGATGGAGAAGGCAGCGCGCATTTTTGCGGAATACACAATTCAGCTGCTCGTGCCAGGGCATGGTCATGCTACTACTGATCCCTTAGAGATGAAGCGGCGATTGGACGTGGCAACGGATTACTTGGAACGCTTGTGTCAGGCTGTAACTGCGAATGATGAACAAGCTCTTGATTCTCTTTATAAGGAACATGCCTTTTTGTCTTCTTTTACGAAATACTGCCACGAGGAAAATATAAATATCATGAAACGTGAATACATGTAAAAGAGAAGACACCGTAGCGTGTCTTTTATTTTTTTGTATACAGGACTCTGCACAGATTTAGCATGATGTACATCGTGTTATAGAAGGTTAGTGCAATTTGTGCTTATATAACTAATGTTACAATCTGTGTATTAAAAAGGAATTCTTTCCTAATCGTCGAATATTTAGGATGTACAAAATAAAGTAGCCTCTTGATCTTTGTTTTATCCCAAAAGCATTCATATGACAGGTGTTGGATCCAATAATTAATGCAATTCTATACCGGCCGGTAGTAATTGCAATAATTATATACAAACAAGGAGGTTATGAAATGATGAAGAAAGTATGCGCTCTACTAATGGTATTTTCTTTAGCGCTTCCGCAACTTGCTTTTGGTGCGGGAACCGGAGATAATCCTACTCCAACTCTTGACGTACCTACTAAAGAACAAATACTAGAAAAACAACGCTCCAAAAAGGTAGAAGAGGAATACTCATCGAAAATTAAAGCCAGTATGAGTAATGATATCGGACCTCTTGCGAATGGAGAGATGAGAACTATTTCTGTCTCTCATTTCAAACAAGAAACCGGTTACTGGTGTGGCCCTGCTACGGTAAAGCAAGTTTTACACTTTCTCAATGGTTCTTCCAAAACTCAAAGTGACTATGCGAAAGAACTAGGAACAACAACGGCGGGAACCGACTTTTCCCTTATTGATGATATTCTGAATAAGCACATCAAAACAGGTCTTTACACGTATCAAACTTATGCAGCAGATCGATTCATCGCTTGGCAATCTAGAATGATACTAAGTGTAGATTTTGAGAAGCCAGCTGTACTTGATCTTAAAATAACTCCGAAAGAATTACCCAACTATACTCGCAATATTAGTGGGCATATTTTAAATGTATCCGGATATGACGCGAGAGACATGAGTAAAGCTAAGATTCGTTTAACGGATCCATTTGATGAAGGCGGAAGAGGTCAGACGATAGGGAATAAATGGTATGATATGAGCGGGGTATGGAAGGCTAACCAGGCTCATTTTAGAAAAGCAGCTATCGTGTAATTTTTTGAGCTGAGAGAAGGAACTTCCTTCAACTCAGCTCAATATTTATTTTATAGAGGTGATGAAATGTTATCCTCCAACAAGAATAAAGTTATACTTTTGATTGGTGTGCTTGCCATTATACTGTTAATCATCGTGTATCGAATGAATCGTATAGAGACACCCCAGTATTCCCAGAATAACGGTAATATTTTACCTGGTAGAACGGAAATAACGGATACACAATCATCAAGTAATGTTGAGTATAGATCCAAGCATAAAATAGATACTCTATTTGTAAAACATCATCTGCTAAAGAATAATTCTACTGCGCCGAGTTACATAGACGACCGAACGATCATATTTGATGTGGACCAGTATATTGATGAGAAAGGTACAAGCGTACATAATATTTTGAAGTTCGATAGGGACAAGAATAAGACGGAAAACATTTATCAATCCAAACCTAATATATCGATTGGTTCACTTGTTGGGATTAACAATGTTTTATATTGGGTGGAGTACCCTATATATCTTGAATCCGTAACTCCCTGGGAAATAAAATACTATTCTTTAATTACTAAAGAAAAAGGCACCTTACGTAAAGGCGTAGGTGAGGACTTTATTAACCCACCGGTGCTTTTTGTAGAAAACAATCAATTAAGTTGGATAGAGAAAAGAATTGATGAAAAAGTAGTAACTAGCGAGGCCATCATATACAATCCCGATTCTAATAAGCAAGCAGTGGTAGGGGTAAGTCATCTCAATGAAAAGGACAAAAATAAAAAGGATGGCCAGTTTATGCTGCACCATCGCCCTATAGAAGGTGGATTATTAATAAACCAATCTGTATTTAAACGTGTCAACAATAAAACTACTAAAAACTTTGATTTGTATTTCTATCCATACAATAAAAAAATTTCGCCAACAGTAGTTTACCCGAACTCTAATGAAATTATTGATTTTACAGCGAATCAAGAGTGGTTAGTGCTTTGTACTTATGGAAAGGTGCAAGTTATTAATAGAAAAAGTGGAAAGCTACAATATGAAGCACTCGGGGAATCCAAAGAAATGACATTCGATACTCCATTTATAAGAGGAGAATTTTTATATTATCGTTATTCAACAAACCAAATATTTAAACTGAATCTTAAAAATGGTGTTAAAGAAGAAGTTACCTCACCCCGTAGTATTACTTCAAAGATTTTTAATTCTAATCATTTCCTTGGATTTGCATATAACCAATCTGTCAATCCCAATAGCGACAATCGAGTGGAGTTCACTATAATTAATACCGCGTCTGTTGATTAACTAAATTTTCATTACTACAAGGGCTGGTCTTATTAGAGAAACCAGTCCTTGTATTTGTTATGCCTTACGATTCTATAATCACTTTTTTTGGAATTAGTGAACAGGTACTGTAAGCCAGAAGGAATGCTCATTTCCTACTGAGTGCAATCCTGTTTTGCCACCTTGCTGTTCTACAATTTCCTTTACTAAGGACAAGCCTAATCCCGAGCCTCCTGTATCTCTGCTGCGAGAAGAATCTAGCCGGTAAAAACGCTCAAAGATGAGAGATGCCTGTTCATCTGGGATAGACTGCCCTATATTAGTGATGGTAACTCGGTAGTCGTTATGGGAATCATTCAGCTTTCCCACAATTGTCACCCAGCCACCTTGGTCATATTGAAGCACATTTGTCAAAAGATTATGCAGCGCTTGTATGAGCCCATCTTCATCTCCAACCACTTGCGCAGATTCTATGTTGCATCGAAGAGTGATACCTCTACTTTTAAATTTGAGTGCAAAGTGGTCGATACAGGATTCAATAATTTTATGGATAGGAAGCACCTTCAACTCTTGCTCATTGGAAATTTTCTTGGCCTGCCATACATTTAATTGGTGTAGTTGCTCAACCAAACGAGTTATACGTATCGACTCTTCGTGCAGAGACTCATACATCTCTCTGCTACCCTTAATTATGCCTGTACTTAATGCTTCCAAATATCCATTAATATTAGTCAGAGGTGTCCGTAATTCATGGGCGATATCGGATAGCATCTTCTTCCTTAACTCATCCACCTGTCGCAATTTTAGGCTTAACTGATTGAAATCCACTGTTAATTGCCCAATTTCATCGCGTACATGAACGGATAATGGTTCTGGCATCTCTCCTTGAGCCATTTGTCGTGTAGCATCGCTCAGTTTTTTTAGAGGATGAAGCAGCTTCTTTACAAAATAGAAATGGAATACGCCTGCAATAACTACGGCCAATAGGCTCGCCTTGATTAAAAACGTTTGCATCGTTTGCGTAAAGGCAACGCTGTCTTCTGGACTTACAGATGGATAATTAGCAAATAACAAGCAGGCATAATCTTTAACCGATACGCCCGCTAACCAGATAGCGATACCAATGACGGCTACATTGATCACAATCAGTTTCCACATAACATTGATTCGTATTGGGTTATTTTTGAAAGGCAACAAAGCGATACCCCATTCCCCGGATGGTTTCAATGAGTTCGCTGTCCCCATCCCATTTCAATTTTTCTCTTAGCTTTCCAATATGCACATCAATTGTTCTTTCGATAACGACCTTTTCATTATTGGGATACAGTTCGTTAATGATCTGTTCTCTCGTTAGAATTTGATTCGGATGTGTCATTAAAAACTGCAAAAGGCGGAACTCATGTTGTGTAAGCAAAATAAGCTCCCCGTTGTAGTGAACTTCTCCCCTTGATGCTTTGATTGTGAGACCACGGTACGTAATTTTGCTGCAACGTTGACCTGTTCTCCGCAAGACAGATTCTACTCGTGCAACCAATTCAGCTGGACTGAAAGGCTTTGTAACATAATCATCGGCTCCAGATTTCAAGCCATCGATCCGATTTTGTTCTTCTACTTTAGCTGTCAGTATGATGATAGGAATCTGTTCCTTTAAGACTGCCCGAATATTTTTGCAGACTTCTTCTCCGCTCATTTTGGGAAGCATTAAGTCCAGAATAACAAGACAGGGATCGTGTTTTTTAAAGAGCAAGAGGGCTTCTTCTCCATCACCAGCTTCATATACTTCATATCCTTCCTTTTGAAGATAAAGGACAATGAGTTTGCGGATCTTCATATCGTCCTCTACCACCAATATCCCTGTCCCAGGTGCAGTCATTCTGAATACCTCCAGCTTTATTAATTGAGATCTGCAATTATCTTTTCCATCATGTCTTCATTCATAGGTCCTGTAATCTTCTGCTGAACAATTCCGTTCGAATCGATCACATAACTTGTGGGAAGCATATAAGATTGATAAATTAAGGCTACTTCACTTTTAGGGTCTAATACAACAGGGAACGTGATCCCCATCTCATCCAAAAACATAGGAATGCTATCTACATTTTTCTCGGATTGTGTCATGTTTACAGCTAGAATGGTAACATTTTCGTCTTTGTATTTATCATAAATGTTTTGCATATCTGGCATTTCAACCTTACAAGGTGGACACCAAGTTGCCCACATATTTAGGATTACCTTTTTTCCTCTAAAATCGGAAAGCTTAACACTATTTCCTTCTAAAGTTTTGAGTTCAAAGTCGGGGGCAAGGTTGCCCTGGTTAATGCCAACCTCAAGCGAAGACTCGTCCAATTTATTATTTGCTTGTTCGGTGTTAGCTAGGCTTTCCTGCTTAGCATCATTTTTCTTGATCGTATCGTATATGCCCCATGAAACCAAACTGAGCAGGATTGAGATGATGAATATATTCTTCTTCATAGACGTTTTCATTGCATGATTATCCTTTCTACATTAAAGAATGGGTGGTGCAATAGCAGCGAGCCACGCACTTAATTTTTGGAGTTGTCCCGTAAATAGCAGCAAACCCATCACAATTAGAATCCATCCGTTCAGCAGCGACAGGCGAGGAAGCAGTTTGTTCACTTTCTTTATGACGCCAAGAGATCTGGTCAGCAGGAGTGAGATCAATAAGAAGGGAACCCCCAGACCCAACGAATAAAACATCAGTAGGAAGATTCCGCTGGACATTGTTTCTGTAGATCCGGCCAGCAATAGAATCGATGATAAGGCCAGTCCGACACATGGTGTCCAACCCGTCCCAAAGGCAAGTCCTACGACAAAGGAATGCCATGAATTTATAGGGCCGTTGGTCTCCCACTTCTTTTGAAACATGAGAAAACGGATATTCAGTAGCCCTACCGTTTGCAGGCCGAAAATAATAATGAGCAGTCCGCTTACCTTTTCAATAATTCCTCGATTTGCAGCGAAGGATTGTCCAATCATACTAGCGGAGGCACCCATCATCATGAATACCAAAGTAAAACCGAGAATAAAGAGGAAGGAGCGCATCATCAGTGTTTTTTTAGAAACCATTAATTTATCCCCTGCCACATGGGAGCCCGTAAGATTGGCAACATAGGCGGGTAAGAGTGGAAAAATACAAGGCGAAAGGAAAGATAACATTCCTGCCGCTATAGCAAATAAGATTGAGATATCGTCCATCTATATATCCTCCAACAGCGTAGTCCTGTTTACAATAACGTCGTATTGTTAAGAAACTTTAAAGTTGCCTTTCATCTTGAAGTTCTGAAGAAATAAACAGCTTACTGCAAGCGCTAAAAAGAGTAGCTGTTCCTTTGATAAGCCTAGAAACACGACTGAACGCTCATTTTGCAAAAAGGAAATAAAAATTTTACCGATACTGAACCAAAGAATAAGTTGACAAATTTCATGCGGCCGTCTAAAGTTCTCTTTGCTGATATACATCCAAATCATCAGTGTGAGTGTTAGAAAAAACGAAGTGAGGTCAGATAACGCGGTTTGCACGGTGCTGCTGAATAAGAGATGGAACATAGCATCAATAAGTTTATAGGCTAATAAACCCGTTGCTACTGTTGCTGCGTAGATCCAGCCCGAAACTCCTCGCTTTTTTGATTTAATGGTCAGGAAGATGAATGCTATAATAGCCGCCAGCCACATTCCGCGATCGCCGCCGTTAAAGTAAAGCAGGTAGTACAGATTATTAAAAACTTGAACGGGGTTAAAAATAAGGGTGCTGAACTTCCAAGTCAGCAGAGCCCAAAAAGAAATATCCGTTATATCTTCTAAAATGGAGCTGTTTAATTCGCTGGAGTCTTTTAGCCAATATTTCATGGCAATATAAGCCGCTAATGCGGAAAAGGCAAAAGCGATATACGAGTACTTAATGATCAACGATCCCCAAACAATAGCGTCTTGCATCAAGATCATCCTCCTTATTAATAAGAAATACTTAATACAATAAGGCCTGATTGTTAAGTTTCGTTAAACTTGAGCATCTTTGTTATAGCCCTTTGTTCCATGCAGTATCATATCAACAAAATCAGGTAGAGACTGAATGTAGTAGCTAATGATTACTGTAGAGGATACATATTCAGCTTAATAGAGAAATGAAAACAAACTCTCTTATATAATAATAAACTTACAAAATTCCCCTTACTTCGACAAAAAGAATAAGTTATCCTTAAACAGTAGTAAATGCTTATATTTTTTAGGAGGTAACTATGAAGCTTAAAAAGGTGTTTTTAGCTTTGGGTTTGTTTGCAACTATGTTTAGTGCATCATCCTTTTCCACGGTATCTGCTAAATCAGGGTGGGCAGATAATGTTTTCAGTGCTCAGCCATTACTTCTTAATCAAGTTAATTTTGGATATTTAGATTCTGGTGGGGACGCGGATTTTTACTCCTACTATAATAATTCCAATGAAATACAATATGTTGAATTTGGGGCAAACCCATGGGGAAATAACTCATCTTCACTGAATTATGATGTAGTTGCGCATATTTTTGATGAATTAGGGAATACAATAAATGTTTATCATGTTTATGATAATGGTATGGGCTATGGAGATTGGTCAAATACGAATTTGTATCCTGGCTGGAAAGTAGTGTGGGCAATTGCCCCTGTAAACTCTGCTAGTACTGGGACGGATAACCAGTACCGCACTCGCGTAAGGTTGTATTAATCGAGATAAAATGAGCAACCTTTTATAAAGGGTTGCTCTTTCCAAAGTACTTCGATGATGCTATGTAGACTCCTTGCAGGATGGATTTCAGCTGTACGGCAGGCGAAAAGGAGTATATGCCTCATTAGATCCAAAATTTTTTTTTGAACTTTAATTAATTCCAATTTCTATTTTCGCGGAGATGTGTTATTATAAGAATAATGAAATAGTGACCCAAACGAATTCACATAACGTAGAGGGCTATTGATACTTTAATAACCTTGTACAGTATGTGGATTTTTATTTTTTGCATAAAGAATAAGAATGTCATATAACATTTAATTAAAGGTGGTAATTTTTAATGGAACAAGGTATCGTAAAATGGTTTAACGCAGAAAAAGGATTCGGCTTCATCGAAGTTGAAGGCGGCAACGATGTATTCGTACACTTCAGCGCAATCACTGGCGACGGCTTCAAGTCTTTGGACGAAGGTCAACGCGTTGAGTTCAACATCGTACAAGGCAACCGTGGTCCACAAGCTGAGAACGTTGTTAAACTTTAATTTTTAAAGATAAAAGAGCTCTGAACTTAGGTTCAGGGCTTTTTTATTTTCACTCCTCCATATCAACATGGTAACTACATTCATGTTCTCCGATTCTACACAGTGCTTGAATCCTTGCACCAACCTCACAATAGACACATACAATAGCCTAAATCAAAAATCATGGGGGATAACGATGATTCTGATTAATGGTGTTAGTCCCGAGCAAATCAACATGATGCCTTTATCAACCTTGGAGAGAAGTATATTGAGCAAGAAACAAAACAGCCCTGTCGTTTATCGTTACGATTCCCTTGGCGCCTTGAACTTTGAATTAAAGACGAGAGTTAGTATTGTAGAGGCGGCCAAAACCCTTAATGCTAGCGGTGTAGACTTTGCTGACTTCGATAAATCACGATGCAATGAGCAATTTTGGATTCGTATGGAAAATGGAGGATTCCAACTGCGGAGCGATGTGCTGCCTTCTGATGGGATTAATGATATTTTCCGAAATGGCAAGCTATACGCATTCGAATGCTCGATGGCTATCGTGATGGTGTTATATAAGGCAATATTAGATGTGCTCCCGAAGCAAACCTTTAATAGGCATTTTCAGGATTTAGTTTTATATGGCTGGCATTATGATAAAGATTTGCCGCTGCGGAAAATAGAAAGTGGACTAGAGGTTTACCCTGGGGACGTACAATATTTTAAAAATCCGGACTACGATCCAGAAACACCGGAATGGCAGGGAGAAAATGTTGTCGTGCTCGGGGATGATTTGTATTTTGGGCACGGTATCGGAATCCGAACGTCGAGGGGTATGATTGATGCTTTGAATAAAGCAAGACGACCTTTTAGTTACACGTCAGCTTATCTTATGGATGAAGTTGTCATACTGGAATATGAGCTGCTTCGTACGCTTCCATTAAGGGAAGAACGAACAGGAATGGATGATGTGGGCGTGCTTACTGCTCATATTGGCACGCAGGCATATCATTATAAAAATGACAAGTTTGATGTTGTATGAGGCTAATGGAACTTTTCATGTAATAGGTACCTTCAAGTGCGTCGTAGTACGTGTTTGAAGGTTTTTTTATTTTCTGGGATACAGGCAATTGTCCATAACTTTCCTTCATGTGGCTCATCTACTGTAGGAGTAGGAAGGAGAGGTGAGTTAGGCACAGTGAAATATTCAACTGGCATACTGCGCAAAGCACCAAGAACAAATTATGCGCTCGTGGATGTGGTGAACTTAAATACTCGAAATAGTCGAAGCGTCACCGTTCAAGTGTTTGATTGGTCGAATGGAAATGCTATTCCTTTAAAGCTGAGTCCGTATCATTTGAGAACATGCAGGATTAGGGTAGGTCCTAATCAATCGGTGTATGTATATGCGGATGTTACAAAAGTGAAGTTTAAGTACGAGGTTCGTATCACACAGTCAGATGCGCGTGATCTGATTTCGAATGTAACAGGCGTTACAAAGGTTACGTTTGCACCGCAGGCGGGAGATACTGTACTTCAGCATAATCTGGTGCGAATCACATCATAGAAAGAATAGAACTAGTACCCAGCGAGTTTTCTAATGCTGAGGTACATATTGCTGTGTAAGCAGCAATAGTTAGGAACAAACCAACCACAGTATCAAGTTGTTTATAGCCTGTGGTTGGTTTGTTCCGTGATTTATAGTTGACGAACCATGTCATTAGAGAGTGGCTAAAGTGTTTGAAATTCTTTGCTGACTTGCCTACTTATCTCAACTTGCTAAAAAATGCCCGTATTTTCTCCGCAAGCAATTGGGGCTGTTCAGCCGCTACAAAATGTCCACCCGTATTAAGCTCCTCCCAACTCAAAATGTTAGGAAACATTCTCTCCACGTATTCTCTTGGGGGACGTTCATGTGCTTGTGTTGCGGTCAGGGCAACACCAATCGGCACTTGAGAGATATCATGCTCATCCGGCCATTTTGTATGTTTGCCTTCAAAGTAGAAGCGGTTAGATGCATTTATCGTTTGCGTAAACCAATATAAAGATACGTTCGCTAGTAAGCTTTCTTTGCTAAAGTGCTGATCTAGATTTGTGCTCGGTGGGCTTGTCCATATGTACCATTTCTCCAAAATAAATGCTGCGAGTCCCACAGGGGAATCATGGAGCGAGTAGGCTATTGTTTGTGGCTTCGTGCCGAGTAGATGTGCATAACCACCTTCTTCGTTGTACCACTGCTTACAGCAGTCGAGGTATGCTCGTTCTGCTTCAGAAAGAGCTGTATCTTTAGCGATAAATGGACTTGGATTACCTGGGGAAGTTGTATGATAGCCGATTACATGTTCAGGATGATCCAAGCAAAGCAAGCCTAGGATGCTGGCCCCAAGGTCATAGCCGTGTGAGGCAAACTTGTTGTAGCCCAATGCGCGCATTAATTTTACGAGAATGTCCGCTGTACGCCGATCCTCAAATCCAGATAATGCAGGAATATCTGAGAACCCATGCCCCGGAACCGAAGGGATGACAACATCAAAGGAATCTTCGGGATTGCCTCCATACCGTTCAGGATGGGTTAGATAAGGGATCAGATCGAGCATTTCATAAAAAGTACTTGGCCAACCATGAGGAATCAGAATGGGCATCGGATTAAGACCGCTTCCACGAACATGGACATAGTGTATGTCGAGCCCATCAATCTTCATTTTGAAATTAGGATACGAGTTGATGCTAGCTTCAACCTTACGCCAGTCAAACTCATTTCGCCAATAACTCGCCATTTCTTTCATCCAATCCAGTGGAATGCCGTATTCCCACTTGGAATTGAGGATCTCGTCAGGCCACCGAGTTAGATCTAGACGTGTACGGAGATTGTCGATCTCTTTGCGATCAATGTTTACGGTAAAAGGTCTACAGTTCATATAGTGCGCTCCTTATCATGATGAGGGTTGATGAAAATAAAGTTTGGAACTCTGAATACATAGACAAGAGGGCTTACAAAGCAGTATGAATACTGTGCTAATGGTAGGTACTCTGATAAACTTTTGTTAGATGGATTGGATTCGTAAGATTATTTGTATTGCTAATTGTCGCCATTACGATGAGGGTGAAGATTCTAGTTGTGGATGGCATATTGGGTGTTGGGAATCGTTTATTCATGTAAAGGATAATATATGACCGTTTAAATTACTTTACTGGTTAATTAACCGTTAAAACTATTTTATTGGTTAATATTAGGCTAGTCAATAGGAGTGTTAACGATGGGTACGGAGTATACGGAACTTGAGCTCATAGCAGATTTTTTAAATACTTACGATAGAAGGATGCGGTTTGAAGGGGATATTGGGGTAGAACATTTGCAACATCCACAGCATTTATATACTTGGCTACTTGAACATCACTTGATTACCGAACAGGATGAGGTGACAGAACAAGTGTTGGAGTGGGCTTTGGAGCTAAGATCAGAAGCTAGGAAAATGATTGTAAATAATGAGTTCGATCACGCAGAACACGAATGGAAAGCTATGAATGAACTGCTGAATCATTTTGCGTTTACGATTCGTTTTAGTGATGATTCGGCACAGTTGCATCCTCTTCATCATGATGGAATGGATGGGGTAGCGAGATTAATTGTACTTATATTCGAGCTGAAAAGAACACAGATGTGGCATCGGATTCGAGTATGTTCGGCCCCAGACTGCCAGTGGGTATTTGTAGACCATTCACGTCCAGGGACGGGGAGATGGTGTACGATGAAGGCCTGTGGAAATCGCGCAAAGAATAAGGCTTATCGTGATCGAAATAAGCAAGTGTAGGTGAATTGTGAAAGGTCTTCCCCTTATCCAGGGCATAATCCAGGTAAAAAAATACATTTTAGCAACCATTCTCTTTTATTCCTCTGTTGAGGCTAAAATACATGCACATTTGCACGTTTTTAGTGAATGTGGGATAAGGTCGAACAGACCCATACATATCGATATGAGTATATGCATATAACAAAACAACAACCGCCTGCTAAATGTATTAGCAGGCGGTTGTCTTATGGAATGAAAATTATGATTTCAGCCATTTCTTGCGTGTTGCTAGCAATGCAGCACCTAGCAGCATAAGGACAAAGCCTGCTAGCTGCATAGGCAGGGAGCTTTCTTCCCCTGTCTTAGGTAGAACGTTATTAGAAGATTCACCTTTCGACTTGTTAGGTGTTTCGTTGTTATTCGAGCCACCGTCAGAAGGATGATCAGTACCGCTATTCGAGCCACTATCCGGAGGAGTGAGAGTACCATTATCCGAACCACCGTCGGAAGGGTTGTCAGTACCATTATCCGAACCGCCGCCAGAAGGATTGTCAGTTCCATTATCTGAACCACCGTCAGAAGGGTTGTCAGTACCGTTATCCGAACCACCGTCAGAAGGATTGTCAGTACCATTATCCGAACCGCCATCGGAAGGATTGTCAGTGCCGTTATCTGAACCGTCGTCTGGGATTTCTGGTTTGTTTGGCGTCTCTTCACCACCATCTACTGGCGGGATAATGATTGGCGGCTGTGGTGGAACTGGCTTACGTTTGTTCTCCACAGTCACGACTGTCTCTTGTTCTGAAACAATTACGAATTCCGTAAGTTTCTGCTCAATGAGATAGCCTTCTGGTGCTTGCATCTCTTCGACAAAATACTTGCCAGGCTTAAGCGTAGGAATGATCAACTGCCCGTTCTTGTCTGTAGACATGAGCGCGAGCGGCTGTCCAGCTAGGTCAGTTACTGGTTGTTGATGCTCGTCCAGCAATCTGAACTGAGCGCCAGCAAGTGTAACCAATGGCTTGCCTGTTTCAATCTTGATGAGTTTAAGCGAACCTGCAAGAGGCTCGAACTTATTCTCTACCGTCACAACAGTCTCTTTTTCACTTACGATAACAAACTCAGTTAACTTTTGCTCAATGAGATAGCCTTTTGGTGCTATTACTTCTTCAGCAAAATATTTGCCTGGCTTCAAAGCCGGAACCGTAAACTGTCCGTCAGTTCCAGTTGTCATAAGCGGAAGCGGTTGGCCAGCCTTATCTGTAACTGGCTGTTGATTGGCATCTAACAATCGGAATTGAGCGCCAGTAAGTGTAACCGTCGGCTTGCCTGTTTCGATCTTAATGAGCTTCAGAGAACCTGGAAGTGGTTCACGCATATTTTCTACTGTGACTACTGTTTCCTTGTCACTCACAATATGGAACTCGGTCAATTTGTTCTCGATGAGATAGCCTTTAGGAGCAACAACTTCTTCGACAAAGTATTTGCCTGGCTGAAGAGCTGGAATGGCAAGCTGTCCATTCGTACCCGTCGTCATCAGTGGAAGCGGTTGACCAGCCTTGTTCGTAACGGGCTGTTGATGCTCGTCCAGCAATCTGAACTGAGCGCCAGTAAGTGTAACCTGCGGCTTGCCCGTCTCGATCTTGATCAACTTCAATGAACCTGGTGACTTGCTATTTTCGAATGTGAATGTTAGCTTCTGCTCATCCACAATATCGAATTTCAGTGGTGTTGGATCAAGTTCATATCCAGTTGGCGCTTTCGTTTCTACTAACTGATAGCTTCCTACAGGAAGATTATCGATAGGCAGCCTTCCGGATTGAGCAGTCGTCAATCCACTGCGCAGCGCCTTGCCAGTGCGATCTTGAAGCTGGAATACAGCTCCGGCAAGTGTCTTGCTAGCATCGCTGGAATCGACTTTCGTCAATTCAACCGAGCCTTTGATTTGCTTATTTCTAGCTGTAAATGTCTTAGGTACTTGCTGATTGGAGTCAATCGTAAAACTGATTGGTGTGTTATCCAGCTTATAGCCTGTCGGTGCTGCAACTTCAATGAGTTGGTAGCTGCCTGGCTTCAAGCCCTTCACATCAATTTTCCCCTTAACTGTCTTCAAGTTTGTATGGCCAATTACATCTTGATAATTGCCGCTGCCATCGTCTACTTGAAGCTTGAACACGGCGCCATCTAGAAGCTTCGTAGGTGCGTCAGTATCAACTTTCGTCAATACAACTCCCCACTCATCTTTCGTATTTGGTACCGTAAGTGGTACTGATGCTTGGTTTACTTTAACGAGCTTGCCTGTGCCCGTATATTCCTCATGCAGAACATAGCCAACGGGAGCTTCCAACTCTTTAATGATGTAATCATTGTATTTAAAGTTGGTAAAGGTAGCTTCGCCTTTCGCATCTGTTACTACTTCTTGCAGCAGCATTTTGCCGCTCTTATCATAGATACCGAACTTAGCGCCAGCAAGTGGCTGCTTCGTGTCGTTATCTTCTTTGAGAATCTTAATATTTCCTTTTTGAATAATCGTACCGCCGCCGCCAGCTCCAGAGAAACTAACTTCAACTTCACCGCTATTGTCTTCGTTGACGGTTCCTGTCGATTGTCCTTTAAAGGAAACTTTATTCGTAATTTTCTCTTTGTTACCTGCATTAATAAAGGACGTGTACTCCAGTAAATAAGCTGTTTCCATATCCTTATTGAATGTAAGCGAGAGGGTGTTTCCCTTGGCATCTAAGGTGTAGTCTGCAGGATTTACAGCACTGCCTTTCCTCACCGTTCCGTCTTTTCCTACAGCATAGTGATACAGCTTAATCGTCTCTGGCAATAGAATCTGATTCGTCGAAAGTGTATCGGTTAGCGTTGATCCCGCCGTGATAAACGATTGGCTACGGTTAATATGCACTTGCCAGTAAGCAAACTCAGAGTTTGCTCCTGTACCTTGGACGCCGTTTTTGGATACATATTCTTTGTTATGCTTCGGTGTTACCGTAGCCGTTTTGTCGAATAGGGTGCTAGTTGAGCTAGCCCCATCACGCAGCGTAGCATGGTTGCTGTATGAACCTTCTACGGCAAGCCCTTTGAGGCTTGTCTTATACGTAATACGGTAAGCAGAATTAATGGACTGATTGAATCGTAGCTCAAAGCCTTCATCACCAACTGCATTCTTCATCGTACCATCAAACGTATACGCTGAAGGTGGCACAAGTGCTCCCGGTGTAACCGTATTTTGATTACCGGACAATGTCAGGTGCTGCACTTTGAACGAATCTTTTACAAATGCTTGCTTACCTTTATAGAAGTCACGCAAAACAGGGTCGTTAATGTTGTGGAGATTGTAGTTAATATCAATCGTCCACGTAATTTCTTTTGTTGTTGCATCATAAACGCCTGTCTTGTTTCCATTATCCTGTGTATAGCTGTCAGGCGTAACGGTTGCTGTTTTCGTAATGGAAGGCTGGGCAACGCCATTCTCTTCCCAGTTCAAAGTAGCTTTGTTCGAGTATCTCGACTTGTTTGCAGTCGGATCGAACTTCGTTCGATACGTGATTTCATGTTTCTCTGTAATAGGTACTAAGAAGGTCAGTTTAAAGCCTTCCGAATATTGCGCGTTGGGTTCGACTTTAAAGTGAACACCTTTCTTCAAGTCTGAAACTGCAAAGCTGTCAGCAATGAATTCCATATTCTGACCTGTAATGTTGTCTGTTATGACGACATTCTCCATACGCTTCTTGTCAGCATTTAGCTCAAGTTTCCATCCAATCGTCTTGTCAGCATAGTTAGCTCCAAGCTCGAATTTATGGAAAATAGCTTGAGTAAGTGTTTGTCCCGCCGTAATGTTGTCATTATTGTCGGGAATCTTAACTTGGTTTGTTACGTGAAGATCTTGATGCACACGATTGACGGCTTCTGTTTTGTATTTGATTTCATAGGCGTGTTCTACGTCTTTAAGGAATTTCACCGTAAATCCGTGACTAACTGTGTCATCGATGACGTAGTCTGTTCCTTCAACGAGAGGTGCGCCAACTTGCGTCGCTCTACCGTTGTCATCAATTTTCATCTGCGTGACGATCATATCGCCTGTTCGCTTCATTTTCGTCTTATCAAAATGATCTTCGATGTAAGCTTTCGCTTGTCCAATACGCTGCTCATTGTAGTTGTATTGGATCGACCAATTAACCAATTGCAGATCACTTTCGTATTTAACTTTTGTTTTGCCAAGTGGCTTACTGTACTTTACATTGACGGTCGACGATTTCTCTAGCGGTGTAGTCAGATTTGTACCCGTAACGGTTGCCTTATTCGTATAGAAGGCATCTACCGCTCCGTCAATCTTCGTCGTATACGTTACGCGATAAGCATTATGTATATCGCCTAAGTGCAGTTCGAAGCCATCTGCCGTTTGCTGTGGCGTAATGCCTGGAATCGGGTTTGTCTCAGGAGTAAGCGTACCGTCCAGTTTAACAGCCACTTTGTACAAACGAATGGAGCTAAGGTCAATCGTAAGGCCGTTAGGCAGTTTATCCTTAAATACAGCCTGATCGATTTTTTGTTCACCTGTATTCACATCGACCGTCCACTGTATTTCGCTGGCATTCATGCCTTTATTGGCGGCACCCTTCTTGTTCATATCACCATTGTCTTTACCTTTGAAATGAACAGGAATAATGATGGAGTCGGCTTCGAATACGAATTCAATATCTTGATGCGTTCCACCTGTGAACTTATCTTTGTTGAAATATCTCCATACAAAGAAGCTGCCGTCTACTTCTTGACCGCCTTCAATAAGTTCATTAAAGGTAAAGGTTACTTTACCTTCTGGTGTTACGACATACGTTCCAACTCCGCCATCCAAAGAACCTTCTAATTTGCGGTCTACTTTGAACTTGTCTGGAAGTTGGAAGGTGAATGTGGAACCATTCCCGTATGAATGACCTGCAGGGAGTTTCCAAGTTAGATCTACCTGTACTTTTTCATCTAAGTTAGGTCTTACTTGGGTAATATTATTCCCTTTCTCATCGGTGATGGTTACAGAAGTTATGATGTTCGTCGAAATAACACCATAGGTACTGCCTGTGACACTAGTATTGTTGCCATAAGTTGCATTCGAAACCGATTGCTTGGAATGACCGCTAATCGGGAACAGGGGATTGCCCTGACCTGAGTTTGCAACGACTAGTGAAGGAGGCAGCACAAGATTCACCAGAATTGAGATGACCAGTAGGCCACAGAAAAACTTTCTAGTGTTGTGCCTATGCATACATTCTCTCCTTCTTCTTATTACATTTTATTTTTTATATGAAATTGCTCAGCAGGCTTCCCTATTGAACAATCAATATAACGAATATATTTTGATCAGATTGATATAGCTTTGTCATATTTCTTCGATTGGTGCAGGGCTTTGTTCTTCTTCCATAACTGCTTTCACAATAAGTCTGTGGGTCGCTGTATCAATGGGATCGCACGTAATGAGCGTCAATTCGCGTTCATGCGGATGTTGATCCAGTACAGACAAATCCTCAGGGATAACAACGGTTTTGGAACGAACCGTATAGGTAAATGTACGATCAGCGGTTTCGATTCGAATGGAATCTCCAATTTCAAGCTCGTCCAATCGATTGTAATGCCGTCCGAACTTCAGGCTGCGATGGCTTGCTAATACGTAATTGCCTATATCGCCTGGCGTCCGGCCGGGCACAACGCTTCCACTGCCAACCTTTAGCGATTGTGGAGTAGCCCCCTCAACGATTGGTTCCCGTAAATCGATTTTATCGACGGCAATCGTGCCGTGCACAGGAATTCCATTTATCAGTTTCGGTTTCGTCTTTGCCTCATTCATCGTTGTTGAAGTAGTGTGAGAGGATTGTCCTGTTTGCTCAGAGGGGGTGTTACTTTTGTTAATTTTTAAATACGCATCCCATTCTGTAAGCAGCTTTAGTTCTCTTTGTTCTTCTCTATATGTATTCCATGTTGGATAAATGACGAGTAGGAGCCCGATTAACAGTAGTAAGAGGGCTATAATGGTAAGAGCGTTTTTCTTTATATTAGTAAATGTTGAAATGTTTTCACTTCCTTTCTTTCATTTTCACAAGAACGGATTAACGTATTTTATCGGTTGTTATTGCTGGAAAATGTATAGTTAACTAAGAGAAACGTTTCCCGAAGACTCCGTGTGGGCGCAATTCTTATGAAACTTTTTTAATCATAATTGCTTCCGCTGAACTATTTCTGAACAAATAAGCAAATGAGTCTAGTTTCTTAAACCTTTACATAAGAAAATGTATTGAAATGCTTACTCATGGACTTCCGAATGAAAGACAGCACAATAAAAGGCTATCCAGTGAAAGATAGATAGCCCACTTATATCCTTACCCTGTTTTTCTGTAGGATAAACAAGAGAATTCAGTGCGGATTCCTATTTTACACTAATTTTGCATGTAAAAGGTTAAATAATATTATGAATTTTCAATTGATACAGCATATAACTAGCACGCTCTCTGTAACTATGGCGTTGGACAGCATTCACGCCTTGCTGGCGGATCAGCTCACGTTCCTGCGGGTGTTTCAAGTAATAATCTACAAGCTGCCTTGTCTCATGCGGGGAACTGGATACAACGAGATCTCTCCCTGGCATAAACAAACGACGAATTTCTGGCGTATCGCTCGTTAATAGAAATCCTCCGGATCCAAGAATTTCGTACGTCCGCTGTGTAACTTGAGATTGGTGATTTTGTGGGCCGATTATAATGTTGGCAGAGCTGTATACTTTGCATGCTTCTGTATAGTGCAAATAGCCGTGTATCCAAGCAGCGGGCACTTGAATGCCTAAAATGGGCTTCATTTGACTCCAATGTCTACCCCAAAAATCAATTTTCGTTCCATCCTGCAATAAGGGGACGAGAAGGTGGTGCAAGGAATGGATTCGATAATGATCCGGGTACTGCTTCAATATTTTCGCATAGCCGTTTGCGACAACCGCAATGTTGCTTTTATACTTCTCCTCGATCTTTCCTCTGCGATGAACGCTCTGATGGTAGCCGAAGTCCAAATGCGCCGCAGGAATCCCCATATGGATATAGTCACTTACTTTTCCAGCGCTTACCGTAAATACAAAGTCTGGTTGAACCGTGCTTACATAGGGAGCTGAAAATGTAAGGTGATGGGTCGGATCTTCCGTCGCCCAGAAAACATGCGGAATACCTGACTTTTTAACATATTGGTGAACCCATTTCCGCTTTGTAGCACTATGCTCTGCTGTCCATCCGAGGCTAATAATAAGATCAGGGCGGAATGTGCGAAGTAAATAGGGGATTTTATTTTTTGTCAGCACGCCTGAAATTTTTACAGTGTGTCCTAAATCACGGAAGCCGTTCGGAAGGCCATGAATCCACATCGGATGATTTTCAAGAAACAATACCTTCACCTTATCATCCTCCTTTATACATGCAGCCGATTCAAATCAATCCATGTTTTTTGAGAATGGACAGCATGTAGCGTGCTCGGTTCGTATAGTTATGCTTGGCAATGGCTCTCCGTCCATTGCGTCTTACTTGTTCGCGTTCATGTGCGTTCGCCAAATAGTAGCGGGCAAGCTTCAACGTTTCCGCAGGAGATGAGGATAGTGCTGCATCACGGCCTGATTTGAGTAGTTGTCTTGTGGCAGGGGTGCTGTTTGTTAATAGAAATCCACCCGAACCGATTGCCTCATAGGTTCGCTGAGTAACCATGTCCGTATAATTTTGCAATCCCAATATAATTTTTGCCGAGCTGTACACTTTATTTGTATCTTTATAGGGAATAGGTCCTTTAAGGTGCCTCTTCGGAATTTCTTTGCCGAGATAAGGTTTCATGTGAGCCCAGTTTCGCCCATAGAAGTCAATTTTGGCACCACTTTTGAGCAGCGGTTTTATAAGGGTATATAGGGATGTGCGACGATACAATTTGGGGTATTTTTGCAATACATCTGGATAAGCATTGGCGACTACAGCAAAGTCCGCTGTATATTTGCGAATGGGCTTCAGTCTTCGATGCACGTTAGAATGAAATCCGAAATCCATATGTGCTGCTGAATAGCCTTGCTTGCGGAATACGTCGACTGTTTTCGGTGAAATGGTAAATACGAAGTCAGGCCGCATCCTACTTAATAGAGGCAAGGTGAAAACTTTTGTGAAATTAGGGTCTTCGGTGGACCAGTAAATCAAGGTTGTTTTGAACGTTGTCGCGAATTCTCGCATCATACGTTCGTTTTTTGGCGTATGGTCAAGGCCCCAGCCTACAGAAATGAGGAGGTCTGGTTTATAGCTGGTCAATAGATTGGAGAGGGAATGTCTTGTTATGGGGCCTGATGTGCGTACTTCATGACCAAGATCTCTAAGACCGTCGGGTAAGCCGTATGCCCATAACTTCCCGCGTTCCAGAAATAAAATTTTCATGACGACCACCTTCTGTCAGCCTTAGTTGGCCGGTTTATCATATTCCACAGCGGGTGCAGTGACGTATAGACGTTATCAATATATTCAAAATCCCAATAAGGGAGCAGGCTTTAACCTAGCAAGGGAAAAACGCATATAAAAAATGACGTTCTAGGTGTACATTCAAACGAACAATATATTTCCTCGTATGAAGGGGAATCAGCTAGTTATTTGGCGTGACTTCAATTTGCCGATATTTACGTTAAGCGATATAATTGGGGTGATTATACACATTTAATGTGGAAAGAGAGCGAGATTAGTATGGGACGTAAATGGAACAATATTAAAGAAAAAAAGGCATCTAAAGATACGAATACGAGTCGTATCTATGCTAGGTTCGGTCGAGAAATTTACGTGGTCGCGAAGCAAGGTGAGCCTAATCCTGAATCCAATCAGGCTTTGAAGTTCGTTATCGAGCGTGCCAAAACATACAACGTACCAAAAGCGATCATTGACCGTGCTGTTGAGAAAGCAAAAGGCGGCTCCGACGAGAACTATGAGGAGCTTCGCTATGAAGGCTTTGGACCGAATGGAACGATGATTATCGTAGACGCATTGACGAATAACGTGAACCGTACAGCATCTGAGGTTCGTGCTGCTTTTAACAAAAATGGCGGCAACCTTGGTGTGAGCGGCTCAGTAAGCTATATGTTTGACCAAACAGCGGTTATCGGCTTCGAAGGCAAGTCAGCAGACGAAGTATTGGAACTGCTTATGAATGCAGACCTTGATGTTCGTGACATTCTTGAAGAAGATGACGCGGTTATTATTTATGCGGAGCCTGATCAATTCCATGCGGTGCAAGAGGCGTGCAAAGCTGCTGGCGTGACAGAATTTAGCGTTGCGGAGTTGACTATGCTGCCACAAACCTTTGTAGAACTAGCGGACGATGCACAACCTCAATTCGACAAGTTGATCGATGCATTGGAAAACTTGGATGATGTGCAGCAGGTGTATCATAACCTGGAGGGTGACGAATAAGTCGAGCTCACTAATTTGTGAACAGCCTGAACCAAGGTTATTAATTGAGAAGATAGCCCATCAAACCATTGCTCACGGCTCAATGGGGGAGGGATTCTCATTATCGTTAGGATTTGTCTGAGGTTTGTCCATTATTCAGTGAAACAACATATCATACATGTTGTTTCCAGCGTACAGAGTGCGTTTCACACGCGAGATGGCCGCCGTGCTCGCGTGTGCCTCTGCTTCCAATTTCACTTCCCCTACCCCAGCTTCGTCTCATATAAAAACGATACTAACTAGTATGGATATAGAGATGTTACCTTTTTCTCTCCTCATTTTCATGTAACTAACAACGATTACATTTAAGAAATAAACAAAAAAGCAACCGCGAAATATCGCGATTGCTTGCATAGGAATGCTTGTCCAGTTCTATATAGAAAAGCTACGGTCTCGATTATCTGGATGACCAGTCGCTCGTCAAATATTTTTCAGTCAAAATAGACAGCAATTGAATACCAACTTCATTTTCTCCGCCTTCAGGGATAATGATGTCAGCGTATTTTTTGGATGGTTCGATAAATGCTTCGTGCATCGGTTTCACCGAGCGCAAATATTGTTGATGAATGGACTGGATCGTACGACCGCGCTCCTCAATATCGCGCAATACGCGGCGAAGAATGCGAACATCCGGGTCTGTATCAACGAATACTTTAATATCGAGCAGTTGGCGCAAGTTTTCATCGGACAATACGTGGAGGCCCTCAATAATGACGATGTTGTTCGGCTTGAGCACGACAGTCTCGTCAGCTTTGCGGGAGTGTGTTGTAAAGTCATAGACAGGTGCATGAGCAACTTGACCTGATTTCAACACATTCAAGTTTTCAATTAACAGCTCGTTGTCAAAAACGAATGGATGATCAAAGTTGATCTGTCCACGCTCTGACATGCTGAGGTTAGAATGGTCCTTGTAATAGTTGTCTTGAGATATAAATGTCACTTTGTCTGAACCAAGACGATCAATGACGGATCTTGCTACAGTTGTCTTGCCTGAGCCGGTGCCGCCGGCGATACCAATGATAAGCATGGTGTTTGAGTAAACCTCCCTAGTGATGACTGCCGATACGATTAAAGAGTATTCAAGAAATGAGGCTTTTGAAAAGCACCGTTTTGAACACACAATTATAGTATTTTAGCACAGGTCACATTTATTTTCATCTGTGAGGCCTTATAGTTGCTGACTTTTTCGATATTCGTTAGGGGAGACACCAACTTGTTTCTTGAATACTTTGCTAAAATATTTCTCATCTGGAATTCCTACCATAGCCGCAACTTGTGAAATGCGCAGATGTGGGTTCATGAGCAGCAGCTTTGCCTTTTTTGTACGAATCGCTGCTAAATAGTCGGACAAGTTAATGCCGAATTGCTGTTTAAATTTACGTGAAATATATTCACGGCTGACGAAGAAGCGCTGTGCCATCTCTTGCAGCGAAATATCCTGATGATAATGCTGTTCAACATATTTAGCGATATCGAAAATGATGTGCTGTTCTTGGCCTTGCTGCATATAGCAGGCATCAGCCAATAGGGTTAGCTCTTGCAGCCACAAGCGCTGCCATGCATCTAGTGAAAATGGCTCTGCGATATGCGGTGAAGCGTGCGCTTGCGCCAGTTGCGACGGGTATTGTCGCAGCAGCTGCGCAGCGGCTTCGCCAATTGCTTCATGCGCGATATTGGCGCGAATCGTTTCCCATTCGCGATAGCTGGCATGAAGCAGCTTCGGGGTTATATATCCCGTAGCCCGAACCGCTTCAATGAACGGCTGCAATGCCTCTGCCATTTGAGCGGCGCTGCCGCTTAGCACGGCTAGCTTCCAGTTCTCTTCATAGGCGGATAAGCGAATCGACTTCAAACTCTCTGCGACAGCTCCAGGTGTGGATACACCTGCTGCTCCTGTTGCAGCACCAACGTGTGAGTTGCTTGCAGTTGTCGTACCACTTTCAGCAGATGCAGTTGTAGAAGCTGTTGCTGGGATACGATGAAGATAACGGTCTCCAATCAGCAGATTGCGTTCGAACAATGCTTGCTTCGCTTCTTCATAGCACTGTGCCATGCCTCCTAGGAAAGTTCGAACGCCGCTGCATCCAAAATGCAATCTGCGATGCAAGGTTCGGTATAACGCTTCGTTTATATCCTGCAGCAGGATGTCCAGCGCCTCCGTTTGCTGCCAGAGAACGATTACGATCTCACCAGGGGAGTTCCAGCGGCGAAATACAACGCCGCGCTTGCAGCTGTCATTTACATATTCAGACATAATGTTGACGAGTGAAAAATAAAGCAGGTCGCGATGTTGACGGAATCGCTGCTTGAACGCCTCGTCGTCCGCATCTACATACACAAGAGCTAAGCGAATTTGCTCCATGTTAATCGGCAGTTCAAAGCTCTGCTGAATTCGACGTATGGTAGATAACTGTGCGCTCGGATCATCAATTAAGCTCGACCATAGTTTCTCGCTGACGACCGGTTTGAATTCATTCATTTGAATTTGCTGCTGATTGCGCTTGCTGCGCTCTGCTTCTTCCTTACTCCACGCCTCGACAGCTCTTCCGATTGCTTCATTAACGCTATCTGGTTCGATTGGCTTCAGCAAATAATCAATTCCACCATGCTGGAGCGTGTGACGTACTAGATTGAAGTCTCCATGTCCGCTAATGGCAATTAGCTTTGTGTTCGGACTATGCTCGCTAATCCATTCCATCAGCTTCATGCCGTTTACATTTGGCATCATCATATCTGTCATAATAATTTGCGGTTTGTGCTGCTGGATATAGGCAATCGCCTGTTCCCCGTCAGCAGCTTCATCGACTTGTTCAATGCCGTGCTTCTGCCAATCGACGAGCAGGCGAATGGCAGCTCTTACATGAGCTTCATCATCAACGATAAGTACCTTCATTCCGTTTCTCGTCCTCCTACTTTCAATAAAATCTGCACGCTCGTTCCGTGCGGAACGACAGCTTCTAGCTGCATGGACACAGGATAGCTGTTAAAGAGCTGGAGCCGTGTCATTACATTAACAAGTCCGATACCGCTTACGCTTTCCTCGGATGGAGCATCGCCATCCATATATAAAGACTTCTCTTCTTCTTGGTTAGAGAGTAGGTTCGGTTCGTACATAATCGTGCTTCGTTTCGTCGGTATAGGTGCAGCACCTGCTGCTTGCAGTTCCTCATTCAGAAGCGTGAGCTTATCCGGTGCAATGCCGAAGCCGTTGTCTTGCACGATAATTTCTAGCGTATCCGAAGCATGCCAACTGCTTGTGATTCGCAGCAACCCTCCATGAATCGTACGATCAAGTCCATGTTTAAAATAGTTCTCAACAATCGGTTGTAGTGTCATCTTCGGTACGATGACAGAAAGTGTAGAAGGATCGATATCTATTTCTACCTCAAATACATGCTCGAATCGTTGGCCTTGCAGCTGCAAGTAAGCTTTCACATGATCTACCTCTTCGCGCAAGGAAGCCGTGCTCTCATTATTATACATGCTGTAGCGCATCATTTTTGCTACTGCAGAGAGAAGCGAGTAGATGTGCGGTGCATCGTGCTTCAGAGCTAATGTACCGATGGATTGCAAGACATTGTTCATAAAATGCGGATTGATCTGCGCTTGCAATGCTTTGAGCTGATTGGTTTTATTCGCAAGCTCAAGCTTATATTCCTGATCGATCAAGTCATTAATCGTCTTCATCATATCGCGGAATCGCTTGGACATTATGCCGATTTCGTCGTGGCTGTCCACTTTAATATTGACGTTTATTTTTCCTGCTTGGATTTGATTCATATAGCGCATAAGCTGCGCAATTGGCTTCGTAATTCGAATCGATATCCAAAGGGTAGCGCCGATGATAATTAGTGTTGATATCGATAACAGAACCATATTAAACATCAGGGTTCGGTTCGTATCTTGCAGCAAGTACCGCTTCGGCATTTCTTTTATTACTGTCCATTGGGCGATAGGGGAGTCTATGCTTTCATGGACAAATAAAGCGTTGTCATATTCAAAGTTGCCTTTCATTTCTGGTGTTAACAAGCTATCGCTTAACCATGGCTTCTGCAACGCCTTGCCTAGCAATGTCTTGTCATCTGCGTACATCACAAAGCCGTTTTGATCAAGTATATAGAGCCGCTCCTTGTCCTTCGCATATAGTTGATCGGTAATTTCAGAGATAGCTTCCAGTTTCACATCAATCGAAAGTATACCTAATTCCTTCGTAGACGGAATCTTGTAAATTGGGCGGTGCAGCGTGAAGATAGGAACGCTTGGCTTCCATTGGGTAGTTGGAGCAAAGCCGTATGTCTCGCTCATATAGGTCGGCTGAATTTGAATTCCCTGCTTCGCGTAGTTGGCCGCAGGGGCATACGGTTCTGCCTCGTATTTGCGGTAAGGCAGGCTTTGCGCGACCAGAATGGCTCGCTTTACTTCGCTGCGGTACAAATACACTTGATGGACATGGCGCATCGAAGACTCGATATTTTGCATGACAGCGTAAGCTTGTGCTTCCATATACGTATCATCGTAGCCACGTTCGAGCATCCTGAAAAATTCAAAGTTCGTATAGACGAACAACGAAGATTGATTCAAATCATGCAGCATATTTTGCAAATTGTGTTTCCCTTGATAGATGAGCTTCTCGTTCTCTTCTAGCGTACGTTCCTGCAAAGATTGATAGTTATTTATGTACGTAATGACCATCGTTGACATCGTCGGTACGATTGTGGCGATGAGCAGCAGTGTGATCAGCTTCGTTCGAATACGGTTCCAGCGCATGTTCAGCCCCCCGGTCAATATTTTACACCAATCCGTTCATATCCATCGGTGTTGTCTCATTCGCAAGCAATTCATAATGAGAATATCACAGGATATTTGAAAGGATAAGCAGGAAATCGATCAACAGCAGATTTTGATCGGATCGTCCTATTTCACAATAAAGGGGTGTAGCGGATGTCGCGCAAAGCTTGGTCACAGCTAGGTCAACAATTGTTCTTCGTCGGACCGGCAACCTTCTTCTTTATGATTATCGTAGGAATTCCATTTTTGATGGGGATGTACTACTCGTTCACGGATTGGAATGGAGTTGCTGGAACGGTAGCATGGGTCGGACTTGATAACTTCAAAGCGATCTTCAGCAGCGATTCCGATTATTTTGCAGCGTTTTGGTTTACGGTTAAATTTACGGCAGTTGGTGTTGTACTTACGAATGTACTTGGCTTTGTAATCGCCTATGTACTGACGAAGCCGCTTAAGATGCGCAATGCACTGCGTACGATATTTTTTATGCCAAATGTAATCGGCGGATTGCTGCTCGGTTTTATCTGGCAGTTCATATTCGTAAAAGGATTCGCTACACTTGGCGAATTAACAGGCTGGTCCTTCTTCAATCTTCCGTGGTTGGGCGATGAGACCACAGGATTTTGGGGTATCGTGATCGTATTTGTGTGGCAGACAGCGGGTTACTTGATGGTCATTTACATTGCTGCACTCACGAACGTACCGAAAGATATCATGGAAGCCGCTGAGATCGATGGTGCATCTCGTTGGCAGGTATTGAAAAATGTGATTATGCCGCTTGTAATGTCTGCAGTTACGGTGTGTTTGTTCCTAGCGATTTCTTGGTCATTCAAAATGTTTGATTTGAACTTGTCGCTGACGAAAGGCGGACCGTTCAAGTCTACAGAGTCAGTAGCGCTCAATATTTATTTGGAGGCATTCCAAAATAACCGCTACGGCTTAGGTGCAGCGAAAGCATTCATCTTCTTTGTTATCGTAGCGCTTATCACGCTCATCCAAGTACGCATCACGAAGAGCAAGGAGGTTGAAGCGTAATGAAAAAGCTAAGAAGGAACTATTCTGGTAAAACGTTTATCGTGGAAATCGTTATGGTCTTAATGGGCTTACTGTTCCTTGTTCCGTTCTATTTCTTGCTCGTCAATTCCGTAAAGTCATTCGGTGACTTGCTGACCAATGCGGCTAGCTGGCCTACGACGTTCGAATGGGGCAATTATCAGCGTGCGTGGGAAATTACAGAGTTCCCTAAAGCTTTTATGAACTCATTACTGATTACAGTTGTTAGTATTTTGCTTATCGCATTAATAAGCTCGATGGCAGCGTATCGTATGGTGCGTCATAATAGCCGTTTTAATAAAGTGCTGTTCATGATCTTTGTGGCGGCTATGGTTATTCCGTTCCAATCCGTTATGATTCCACTTGTTAAAGTAACGGGATGGCTCGACTTGGCGAACAGCCGCACGGGACTCATCCTCTGTTATCTCGGTTTTGGAGCACCGCTTTCGATCTTCTTGTTCCACGGATTTATTAAATCCGTACCGCTGGAGGTGGAAGAAGCAGCTGTTGTAGATGGATGTACGCCTTATTCGGTCTATTGGAAAATTGTATTCCCATTGTTGAAGCCAATGCTCGTTACCGTCATTATTTTGAACAGCCTCTGGATATGGAATGACTACTTGCTTCCTTCCTTAATGCTGCAAAGTGATGCGCTGCACACGATTCCGATCGCAACGTATGCGTTGTTCGGCCAATATACGAAGCAGTGGGATTTGGCGCTGCCGGCACTAACACTTGGCATTCTGCCGATCATTATCTTCTTCTTGGCGATGCAAAAGTACATTATAGAGGGTATTACGGCTGGCTCCGTAAAAGGCTAATGGTTGTGGGATGTTTGGGATATAGGGATATTCAACGGAGTTGATCATTTGGCACATTAACTTTTGAATGTGATCCTTAATGACTGTTATTTCTATCTATCTTCAATCATTAGGTCCTATCATCCGATCAATGAATTACACCTTAGTGGTCAATTATGTCAGTGTAATCGCTTACAAATTAGCAGGTATACTAAGTTTGTAAATAAGATTCGTACTTATCGAAGGTGCCATTATTGTCGTAATAAAAAGGTAGAGCGAAGAAGTCAGCTGCATAAGCAGTTGAATGGGGAGGGCTTACGGATGAAGAAGTTCGCAAAATTATCGCTGTTAATGCTAGTGGCGGTTTCTGTCATGCTGGCAGGATGCGGTTCTAAGGATTCGAAAGAGAGTACAGCGAATAGTGGAGATGGCACGAAGACGGTTAACATATTCCAATTCAAAGTGGAAATTGCGGATGCAATGCAGCGTATGAAAGCAGAGTTTGAAAAGGAGTACCCGAACATTAAGCTGAATATCCAAGCAGTGGGTGGCGGTGCGGATTATTCTTCTGCTTTAAAAGCGAAGTTTGCCGCAAACGATGCGCCAGATATTTTCAACAACGGCGGATTCCAAGAGATGGAGACATGGATGGAGCATCTGGAGGATCTGTCTGCAGAACCTTGGGCAAAAGACGTCATTCCTCTTGCGAAAGAACCAATGACGAAGGATGGCAAGCTGTACGGCCAACCGATGAACTTGGAAGGCTACGGTTTTATTTACAACAAGGACTTATTTGCGAAAGCAGGCATTACAGAGCTGCCTAAAACGCTATCTCAGCTAGAAGATGCGGCTATGAAGCTGCAAGCAGCAGGCATTACCCCGTTTGCGAACGGCTATCAGGAGTGGTGGATTCTAGGCATTCATAACTTGAACGTTGCTTTCGCGCATCAGCCAGATCCGAATGCGTTCATCAAAGGCTTGAATGATGGCTCTGCCAAAATGGTGGGCGATAAAGTGTTCCAAGATTGGACGAAGATGCTTGATCTGACGGTGAAATACGGGAATAAGAATCCGTTGACGACAGACTACAATACACAAGTTACATTGTTCGCTAAGGGCGAAGCAGCAATGATGCAGCAAGGAAACTGGACGCAAGTTCAGATCGACGGCATTAACAAAGACCTGAATTTGGGCGTACTGCCAATGCCAATCGATGAAGACGCGGGGAAGAATGATAAGCTGTTTGTAGGCGTACCGAGCAACTGGGTTGTTAATAAAAACTCGAAAGTAAAAGAAGAGGCGAAGATCTTCTTGAACTGGCTCGTATCTTCCGAAACAGGCAAGAAGTACATTACAAAGGAATTTAAGTTCATTCCAGCCTTCTCTACGATTACAGCAACGGCAGAAGACCTTGGAGATATCGCAGCTGATGTGATGAAGTACAGCCAAGAGGACAAAGCGCTGAGCTGGAACTGGTTTAAATACCCCGATGGTGCTACACAAGAGTTCGGCAGTATGATTCAGGCGTATGTAGCGGGTAAGGATGATCAAGCGAAGTTGCTAGAGAACTTCCAGAAGATATGGGGCAATTTGAGCAAGAAATAAGAGCACAGTTACGTTCGGAATGACTGGCGTTTCAAATTAATAAGTGTAGCAGAACAAAGCTATCCAGAAATGGGTAGCTTTGTTGCATTGTTCAGCGTTATTATTAACGTTATTATCGATATATTTCTTTTTCAACAACATGTTATGGGAGGAATAATTGATGCAAAAGATGCGGCATGGTTGGCTTCGCTCACGAACAGAACCTTTTTTAAACCGTGTTAAAGCCATACCAACGGTAACTATTCTAACTATAGTACTGTCGAGCCAATTGGGCGCTCAAAGCTCATACGCTTATGTACAACAGCCTGTACAGTATGTAAATAATGTGAAACAAGACAGTAAAGGCAGCATAGACATAGCAAGTAAAGAGCTTGATCCAGAAAGAGTGCAGGAGCTTAAAGAGCTTTATGATCTTGATTCAGAGCCTCCTATAAACCATGGCATAACTGGAGACTTTGGATTTTCGATAAGCGAAAATTCAACCCCGTATACGCTTATCAAACACCTTCTAAAGTTGCTTCTCAACATAATTAAGACCCTATAATCTTCGCCTATTCGCCTACAAGAATGGATTAATTTACATCATTTTGTGTCAAAAACTTGCCTACTGAACTATAGGTCACTATACTAAAGATAGTGTATACCTTTACACGAATACTAGAATCATTGAGGAGGTGGCTTCAGTTATGGACGATGAGCCAGGGGAAGCGGGTAATAGGATTCAGGCATTATGTGTGATCAATAAGATCAAGATGCGTCTGAAAACAAGCTATTATCGCCGGAATTAAATCATTTATTCCAAGCTCACATGGATATGGACTTTTATTGGAATACTTGAAAAGATGATGGAGGATGAATAGTGTGTTTACTGAAATTTTGATTCTTTTGATACTCATAGTGCTAAATGCTTTTTTTGCAGCCTCGGAGATTGCATTAATCTCATTGAACGACAACAAAGTGAAATCGATGGCGGAGGCAGGGCATAAAAAAGCAAAACTATTGCACAGTCTTCTGAGCGAACCGAGCCGTTTCTTGGCCACAATCCAGATCGGTATAACGTTAGCGGGGTTCATGGCGAGTGCATTCGCCGCTGAGAGCTTTGCTGGCGGGTTGGCACAATTTCTTTATGAAGCTGGGGTACCTATTCCGAAGACGATTTTGGAGACGGTATCAGTCATTTTAATTACGATTATTTTGTCTTATTTCACATTAGTATTTGGTGAACTTGTACCAAAGCGGTTGGCGATGCAAAAGTATGAGCCGATTGCGATGTTTGCAGCCGTACCATTGACTGTACTATCTAAGATTACTGCCCCATTTGTTCGTTTACTTACAGGCTCGATGAACTTGATCGTTCGAATGCTAGGTGTGAATCCGGATGAGAACAAAGAGCAGATAACGGAAGAAGAAATTCGAATGATGGTCGACGTTGGTAATGAAAATGGTACGATTCAAGAAGATGAGAAAATGATGATCAACAACATTTTCGAATTGGACAATAAGACAGTAATGGACATTATGACACATCGAAGCAGCGTGATCGGTATTTCGATGGATTCCACACTTAAAGAAGTTGCGAAGCTGATTAACATTGAAAAATATACGAGATACCCGGTATATGAAGGGGATATCGACAATATCGTCGGTATTCTGCATGTAAAGGATATTATCAAATATCTTGAAACAGACGCAGATGATTCCTTTAACCTAAAAGATCTCATTCGCGTACCTTATTTCATCCCTGCTTCGAAGCGTATCGATGACTTGTTTAAAGAACTGCAGAACAATAAAGTTCATATTGCCGTAGCTATTGATGAATACGGCGGTACAGCAGGTATCGTAACGGTTGAGGACTTGCTGGAAGAGATCGTAGGTAACATCTTCGACGAGCATGATGATGAAGAAGAAGAGAAAGAGATTGAGCAGGTTGAAGCTGGCGTCTGGGTTGTAGACGGAACGATTCAATTGCGCGTGCTTAATCCAATTCTTGAAGCAGACTTCCCTACGGATGATTACGATACATTAAGCGGCTTTGTCATTGGTCAGCTAGGCAGAATTCCTGAGCAATCGGAGACACCTATTGTATCGTTCGGCGGATTCATATTTGAAGTGCTCGAAGTTGATGAGAAGCGAATTCATAAATTGAAGGTGCTTCGATCGACCGCAGAAGTATCTTCTGTAACTGAGCCGATATTGGAAACGTAATAAAATAGATGAATGGAAATACCGCCATTGCACAACCACAGCGCAATGGCGGTATTTTTTATAGAATCATTTTAGGCTTGAGACAAGTCTAGTACAGCATAATTATTCTTGAAACGCTTTATACAAACACACTTCCTGGTCTGCCCATCCAGACGTACAAAATCATTAACGTAAACAGCAGGGCACTGAAATTGAGAACTATAAAAGTACTGCGAACCTTGGGGGAGCGGAGAAACTTGAACTTGAGCATCGTTTTTGTGTCATCCGATCCTTCGATGATAAACATAACGAGAAGCGTATGTACAACCATATGTCCTACGATTTCTTTTAGGCCAAATACAGTTGTAGTCATAAGGAATACGCTAGTTAGTACAAGTGCGGCGAATCGATTCATCATCCCGACAATAAATGCCCAAGCAATTGCGATCTCAATAAAAGCGCTAATCAGTACAAAATCCTCGATGGTGAAACCTAGAGAAGGAAGACCATATTCATGAAAAAGGGAACAAGCGAGCTTAGCAATCGTTATTTTTTCAATCGCGAGCCACGCCAATGAAAGTCCTGTGCTTACAAATAGGGCAGGAATTGCTGTTTGGCTCCATTTTGTATGAATAACAAATAGATAATAGATGATTCCGATATAGAACATATAATCTAGTGCATGAAACAGGCCGTATACGATGATGGCATGGATGTAAAGGAGTGTGAGAGCGGATGCACTAATGAAGAGTGTCTTTCGATGCAGCAATCCTAGTATAGAAATAGTAAGGACAACATATACCCACCATTGGTTTGAAACAAGGTCGGGTGCTAAATATGATCCTGTACTAAGCTGCAGAATGAGTCCAATTCCGAGACCAACACGCAGGATGAGTGAATTAAAGCGTTTTAACCCATGTAGATGACGATGAGTGCGGCTCACAATGCCGACATTTCGGATAGATTCATTGAAAAAAGCTAAAATGAGTAAGACAATAGTGGTAAAGATAAGCCAGAATAAAAATGTAGGGGTAAGGACATTGGCAATAGGTGAAGGGATCCAATCTTGATCCTCAGTAAACCATTTTACATGCATATACTTGCTGCTCCACGAAGGAAGCCATGAATTCATAAATTCGCCTCCATTTACATTTTAGTAGGGTAAATCTAGTAACGAATTCTCACCACCTTTTCTTGATATACTTTCGTAAGCAACAAAAGTTGCACGAGTCCAACATCTGCATTTTGGATGGATACTTGTACAGATTGATACTTTATATTCCAATTTATAGTATCACATACCAGCAGAATGATCGACATTTTTTGTCTTTTATCGGCTAAGTTCTACAATTTCTTTATAGTTCCTAATGAAAAAAATGGAGGAAAAAAAGGATAAGCGTATTTATTTTACCATCGTTCAGGAATATATGGATATATACAAGGTATTTTGTAAAGCGCTTACATTTGGTATCTTATCACTAACAGTAACCGTAGTTTCATGACTATCGATATTTTATTGACTTCTTAAACAGGTGAAGTATTATGTTAAAGCGCTGATCTAATTAGAGCGTTATAACATTGTCATGAAAGCGATTAAGATACCGTATCATTGGTATGATATAATACATTTAATTAATTGTAGGTTTTGGAGGATTTCACATGCTTAGTTATGAAGAAAAGTCCGTGATTGCGGATTCATTTTTAGAATTGGAACGCAGACAAGTATCACTAGGTCGTTCAAATTATCATTACGAACAAAGTGTATACGACAAAAAAACGGTTGTGTATCATTTGCATCCAAACGGTAATGGGTTTGTATATGCAGGTTTGTTGCAAGGTTATGAAAAAGATGACAAGGGACTTGTTAACATTCGTGATTTTACAGCTGATGAGATGCGCACGATTATTGAGCAATCCATTCGCTCCTTATCTGCAATGCCTGCATCACTTGAATCCCATGACCCTCATGAGTCCCATGGGTCCGATGAGTCTGCACAGGAAGAACATTGGACAAATGAAAGTAATCAAACGCTGACACTGCAATTCGAAGATGAAGATCAAATGTGGTACATTTATGCAGGATTAAACTTAGATACCGTTTTTGAAACGTATGAGGAAGCGACGGAATATCTCGAAGAAGAAGGCTTCAAGCCCGCAATAAAAAAGTAATTACATCATACGAATAGAAATGGGTGCGCAATGACGAAGAAAATTGCTTGGATAACGGATAGTACCGCTTATATGCCGGATAACTTGAAACATAACGAAGATGTGTTTGTCATTCCAATGGGTATTGTATTTGGCAACGACGTGTTCGACGATGGTATCGATCTAACGACAGAGGAGTTATACCGTCGCATACGCGAAGAGAAGGAAATGCCGAAGACGTCTCAGCCACCAATTGGCAGATATGCGGCGTTATTTGAACAGTTGAAAACGGCTGGTTATGATTGCGCAATTGCTATTCATGTATCAGAAAAAATAAGCGGTACGTTGGCATGCTGTCACTCTGCCGCTGATCTTGCGTCGTTTGATGTCGAAGTTGTCGATTCAAAGGCGATGTCCTATGTTCTTACCACGCTTCTCTACAAAGGGCTGGAGCTTGCTGAACAAGGCCTCAGCTATCAAGAGATTGCAGCCCAATTGCGGCAGGAAGCGAATAAAGCAGAGAATTACATTGTATTGGGCAATCTGGATCAGTTCTACAAAGGCGGAAGAATGACAGGCACGCAATATTTAGTAGGTTCCCTTCTTCGTATCAAACCAGTGCTGCGTATCCATGAAGGTGCGTTTGAATTATTTGATAAAGTGCGTTCTGAGAAAAAGGCCTATGCACGTTTGGTTGAGCTATTCCAACATGCTTATGAACGGAATCATATCCAAAGCATTCAAATTATGCACGGGAATGTGATCGATAAAGCAGAATCATTAAAGCAGCAGATCCAAGCTCTCTTCCCTCAACTCGAAGTTGTAATCGGGGAAATCAGTTCTGCCATTGCTGTACACGCTGGTGAAGGAACTGTGGCAGTTATTTGGCATAATGAACCGAAGAACTCATAATCAATTATAAAATATACAAGAAAGACTGCTCTCAAACCGGAATACGGAAATGAGAGCAGTTTTTCATTTTTAAGGGAACCAAACTTCTTTTAATCGCTGTATTCCTTCATTTATCAATTCCTCTGCAATTCCGCCAAAGCCGACTATGAAACGAAGTTCTTTACGTTGAGAGGGTTCTGGCTCCCACCATGTGAAAGACATCGGAGTCATTCGTATGTCAGCCGCTTTTGCGAGCTCGACAAGCTCTTCTTCCGAGCGTTGATCGTGCACGGTTACAATCATATGAAAACCAGCGTCGTTCCCTGTTACGATTACGCGATCTTGGAAGTGGTGTTTAATCGATCTTGTTAAGATGTCGTGCTTTCTCTTGTATAGCTGACGCATTCGTCGCAAGTGCTTCTCGAAATATCCTCTTTCCATAAAATGATGCAGAGCAATCTGATTGATCCTCGAAGCTGAGTGCTCGAGGTATAATTCCCACTTCAGTTGATGATACGCAGGCAGCAAGCTATTAGGCAGGACCATGTAATGAATACAAAAAGTCGGTGCAATCGCCTGAGAAAAGCTCCCTAAATAGATAACAGGGCTGTCTTCGATTAGCCCTTGGATGGCTGGTATTGATCGGCCATGATAACGGAACTCACAACTATAATCATCCTCGATAATAAAGCCTTGTGCATGGTTCGCCCATTCTAATAATTGAATACGTTTGGCAATTGGCATGATCAATCCTGTTGGAAACTGATGTGAGGGCGATGTGTAGACGACATTTATGTTCGAACTGTATAGTGGATCAATGTGAATTCCGCTTTCTTGCAGTGCAATTGGAATGACTTCGTATCCATGATTTCTAAAAGTGGCTGGTACCCGATGATAGCCAGGATCTTCGATGCCTAGGCGGTTGCCGCTATGTTTGAGCAGTAAGCTCAATAAAGAAGCTAGTATGTATTGATCCGCTCCGATAATGATTTGATCAGGTGTACAGCGAAGCCCGCGGTAGCGGCGCAAGTAAGTCGTAATGCTATGACGTAATGCAGGCTCTCCTTGAGGGTCGCCATACTGCAATCCATCAGTATGATCGAGTGCATCTTGTAATAAGCCCCTCCAAATACGATGCGGAAAAGTGGAGAAGTCGTTTTTCGAAATATGAAAATCATAGCGATAAATTTGGGGATCACGTGCTGTTATCCGATGTACTGTCGGTTGCTGAGAAGGTATTGCATTCTTATGGTAGATAGGGTGCAGCGCTTGAACATAATAGCCGCTCTTTGGCCTGCTCTTTATAAATCCTTCGGCCACCAACTGCTGAAAGGCAAACTCAACAGGAGTCGTGCTCACATTAAGTTGCTCCGCAAGTTTGCGCAAAGAAGGCATACGAGTGTGGGGAGATAGATTTTCGGATAGAATCTCCTGTTTGAAGAACTCGTAAAGCTGTAAATAAAAAGGAGTTTTGCTTTGCTCATCAAGCTTAGGAGCTATGAACATGAGGTCGTCCTCCATCTGTCCTTTTTTTTAAATACAATTCTGTCTATTTTAAAGTATACAGTTGTTCTCTACGATAGGTATATAACGAAAAGGGGGATTATGATGGCTATCGTTACATCTCAGCCTAAATTGCTAACAGGCAGCCGTGTATATTTACGTCCCATTAACGGGGAAGATGCGGGGCTATATTATGAACAACTATATGTGGAAGAAACGAGAAGGCTGACGGGCACGCATAAGTTTGCTACTAAAGAGCAAATCTGTCGTTACATCGAGGCAAAATCACAAGACAGCTCATGTGTATTGCTGCTTATCGCATTGAAGGAGTCTGATGAGGTCATTGGTGACATCGCGCTTCAAGATATCGATACCATTAATCGCAGTGCAGGCATTCGTATCGCAATTAGTTATGAGCAGCATCAGGGGCAGGGCTTTGGACAAGAGGCGATGCTATTGCTGCTCGATTATGGATTTGGTGTGCTGAATCTACAGCGAATTGAACTCGAAGTATTTACTTTCAATGCACGTGCTGCGCATGTGTATGAGAAGTTGGGGTTCGTACGTGAAGGGATTAAGCGTAAGGCACTTTATTATCATCATCAATACCATGATGTTATTACGATGAGTATGTTAGCAGACGAGTATCGTAGTAAGTATTGTATATCGGAGTCATGAAATAGGTTGCAGGGAGATAGCTTCGCAAGTCTAGCGTTTAGAAGTAGGCTAGTATCAGTTGAAGTAATACGTTGGATTTGATATTTGTAATAAAATGTTCACAAAAAAGACACAAATTAAGCAGGAAATCAAGAAACATTTTCCTTACTTTTCGACTCTTTACATATAGGTAAATTTCGCCTTATTAAGTCGATCAGGAGGATGCAAGTATGAGGAAAATGCGAGTTCTGTTATCTGCGTTAATGGTTATGAGCTCTTTATCCCTGTTTTCAACGCAAACTCAAGCCGCACCAGCTATAAAAGTCTATATTGATGGAGAGTATTTATCCACACCTCAGCCACCTATTGTGGTAAACAGCAGAACGCTGCTTCCACTCAAATCCGTATTTGAGGGACTGAATGCGACCGTTCATTATGACAGTAAGAAAAGAACGGTAACGTCAAGCAAGGGCGGCACGACAGTTGTATTAAAGCTAGGTTCCAAAATTGCAAAAGTGAATAATAAAAATGTCACGATGGATGTACCTGCACAGACGATAAGAGGCAGAACGATGGTCCCTGTTCGCTTTGTAAGTCAATCATTTGGCGCGCATGCTGATTATGAGCCATATAGCAGAACGGTACACATCTCGACTTCGGATGGCTCTGGCGGCAATCCAAATCCAGGTAAACCGCAAGATCCAGACAATACTTCCTTCTCTCCTATACGGAATGTCAGAGCTGAGATAACGGGTAAGTCTGGTGATGCAAGCGACATTACGGTTCACTTTGATAAGTCTTCTACCGAAGCCAATGTAAAGAACTATCGTATCTTAGTCGTGAAAGCGGACAATTCGAGCAGCTTCAATGAAACAAGAGCGAAGTCAGCATCGTACGGCAATTATACAGAAGTAAATACGCATGGAATCAATCAATCCGTTAACTTGCCAGCGAACCTGCGCGATGTTGATGGTGATGTTATTCGATCGAATCAGTCCTATAAGGTATATATATTGACCCAAGGCCTGAATCAAAGATCAGGATTGTCTTATTCCTCTTCTACGGTGAAGATTCCAGAAAGTGCAACTGGGATCACGGTTACAAATGTGAAGGCTACTGATGTAAGTGATTTTGGGGATGGACGTGATCTATCAGTTAGCTTTTCTAGACCATACAATGATGATGTGGTATCCAATTATCGAGTGATGGTTGTGAAGACGAAGGATGCGCAACGCTTTGATCTCAATGCGGCAAATGCTGTTCCTAGTCAGCATTACAGCACGGTATATAAGAATGGTTCAACACTTACAGAGAAGCTGAACTCGACGGCTAAGGATACAGCAGGCGATTACATTCGCAATGGTGAATCCTATACGGTGTTTGTATTGTCAGTAAGCAACAATTCAAGTGCTTCACCTAATAAGTTGTCTGCTGGATCTGTAATTACATTGGAAGGTGCATCTGGCCTACCAGTCATTACTAAGATTGAGGATGTAAGCAACTATGGAGATGGGCGCGATTTACAAGTAAGCTTTAATCGTGCTGATGATGAATCTAATGTCAGCCAGTATCGTATTTTCGTGGTTAAGTCAAGAAATGCAAGCAGCTTCGATCTTGCACAGGCAGGTAAAGTATCAGCTGGTAGATATACAGAAGTCAGCAAAAATGGCTACTACAACTACAAAGTGAACCTTACTTCTAGTGCGAGAGATGTAGACGGATCATACCTTCGTAATGGGGAAAGCTATCAAGTATTTGTTATGGCGGTGTCTTGGAATAAGGACAGATTGTCTGCTCCATCTCAATTGATGACACTGTCTGATAATAATCATTCGAATGCTCCGACTAATGTAACAGTAAGAGATGTGAATGATTATCAAGATGGTCGAGATTTAACGGTTTCTTTTAATAAAGTTTGGGATGAATCCAGTTTTAATCACTACCGAATTTTCGTTGTGAAATCATCACAGGCGAACAATTTTTCTTTATACAATGCGAATAGCGTGGGAACAGGCAATTTTACGTATGTAAATAAGACAGGCGGAAATATTAGTCAAACCTTGACTTCCTTTACACGTGATGTTGATGGTGTACCGATTAGAAGTGGAGAAAGCTATAAGGTATTTGTAATGGCAATAAACAACAATCAGCATCACAATGTTTTATCTACTGCTTCCGATTCGATTACGTTATCAGGCAACTCAAGCGTGCAGGTAGCCACTAATGTCCAAGTGCGTGACATAAGTGACTTCAATGATGGACGTGATGTGCAAATATCCTTTAACCGAGCAGCAGATGAGTCGAATATTAATCACTATCGTGTCTTAGTCGTCAAAGCTCACCAAGCTGGGAATTTCACATTGGCTCATGCGAACAATGTAAATAGCTCTTATCAAGCTTATGTTAGCAAGACAGGAAAGCATATTACACAGGCACTTTTTGCTGATATGAAAGATGTCGATGGCAATCCTATCCGAAGCGGTGAGAAATACCGAGTTTACGTGATGTCGATTGGTTTATATGGCAACACGTTATCTGCTCCTTCGGGTGAATTCGCTTTATCTGGCACGCTGAATACTAATCCCGTGACAAATGTAACGGCTCAAGTTGTGAACCAACATACAGCAAACCGTAAAATTGATATTAGTTTCATTACGAACGGCAACGATTCTAATGTGAAAGAATATCGGATTTTGCTCGTTCGTGCTGAACAAGCGCATGTGATTAATGCGGCGAGTGCCTTGAGTGTCGCGGAGTCCAACTTTACGAAAGTTTCCAAGCAGGGAGTATATGTAAAGCAGCAAATTTCAGATACGGCTAAGGATATGCTGGGCAATCCGTTGATAAAAGGTGTTGCGTACCGTGCGTACGTTCTTACCGTGGCTAGCAACAATCCATATCAAACGAGTTCACTGTCTAATGGTTATGCTGAGTTTATGTTATCTGAGCAAGCAGTACCTGCTGTGAATTATGTAGCTGCCTATTCAGATGGCAACGGATATAGCTTTAAATCCGTATTTGAAAAACCAGCGAACTCTAATCAAGTAGCTTATTATGCAGCAATGGTCGTACCAACACATGCTGCAGGAAACTTTACGTTGGAGCAGGCTAACCAAGTTCATTCCAATCGCTACAAATTCTCAAGCGGAAACGAAGATAACATGATTACTTGGTCAACTAGTGATGTAGATATTTATGGGAACACTATTCAAAGAGGTGTGCCATATAAAGTATTTGTGCTATCCATTTCTAACGGTGCTAACGGAACTGGCAATGCTTTGTCCGCTGGCTCGAATGAAATTGTGTTGTAATTAATAAGGGGCTCTCTTACCGTCGTAGATGACGGTAAGAGAGCCCCTTTTGTATGTTCCCTTAAATCAGTCAAGCTTTCATGGTGCGTTGTAAGTAAAACATAGTGGCACGCAAGCGTCGATCTATGCATGGTTACACTACAGCAGGTACGATCGATATCAGGACGGCTATAAATACCGTAATAACAGCTAAGCAACCTATCGTAATGAATACAAATGGAGATTGCTTCTTTTGATAGGCCATGACCATCAGAGCAATAAATAGCATAGCCATGAAGCTCAGCAGTATCGTGTAGCTGTTGAAGGCTAAGCCCACTCGCCAGTTGCTGCTCCAGTTCCCTTGGTGCAGCAGATCAAACCATTGTGATACACCATCTGTTTGGAGTACTTGTGCTACATCACGGGGCGAAGCGGAATGCGTCATAAATGCGGTTACTAGCAAAATGACTACAACGATGATCGTCTCTGCGCGCAGCCATTTGATATGCATTCTCTTTCTAAGTAAAAATCCATTGATGAATGCCAAGCTTATCAATACAGCATATAAGAGATGCTTCAGCAGCAAAGCTTGTCCGTAGGGCAGCAGCCAAGAATCCCAATAAGTAGGTGTGATATATTCCATTAGGATTAGACCCGCAGCTGTAATGGCAGTCATACAGCCGATTGCCAGTGGAGAGTACCAGTTCAAGAATGTATTCCAACGTGTCTCACTGGTAGTTAACCAACTGACAATCAGCAAAATGCCGAACCAAAGGCAGACACCAACAAAATGAATCCAATGCGCAAGAAACCCGCCTATGGCATCCACTGATGATGCATGACTCGTCCAAGCGATTAGCACACTCAGCAGCAAGCTCCATACGAACCCTGTAATAGCTGCTCCTTTAGAAGCTTTTACATCGATAAGCTGGGTAAATACCGCTAATAGTATCGCAGCTAAGCAAAGTGTCAGCCATTGAATCCCCATATCGGAAGTTAGAATAAAACGGAATAGTGAGAATTGTTGCCCTGACTGCTCCGCAAGAAACTCTACGATGGAGATAAGGGGTACAAATGATAGCAGCCCTATTAATAAGCTGCTCCCTGTTAACAGATAAGTAGGTAGTGTATAAGTCGGACGCATGCGTTCAGGGAGTGAATATAGAAATAGTCCGCCAATTAAAATAGCGAAGCATACGTATAAAGCAGCTTCTGTAATAGTTAACAACCCGATCATCAATTAGCGTCTTTCTTCTTCATAATAAAGAACAATACGATCACAGCAATCCCGAGCACAACCACGATAATAGGGAGCAAGAGACTGTCACCGTTAACTTTGGACGTACTTTGCTGCCCATCTACAGATACAGCTGTTTCTGTTGTTGATGTTGGATCATTTTTCACAGCAGCGTCTTTGGATACAGCATTGTTTTCTGGATTAACCGTTGTTTCTGTTTGGTTATTATCTTTATTAGCTGTAGCTTGCTCATTTTGTACGGTAAATTGGTAATTGCCATGAATAAGATGTCCATCCGCTCCGATGATGGACCAGTTTACTGTTATTTTCCCATTAGGTAATGGAGCTGCTGTCGTACCTTTCAAAGTAGCTCCGTCAATTTGGATCGTATCGATACCAATTGCTTGTCCAGCTTCATTTTCAAGTGCAAACTTGCTTCCTTCGAGTATGTCTGTATTGAATGTTAATTGAAGTGCTTTGACATCTTCCTTCACGACTGCATCTATGGCAGGAATCGACTCCGTAAGAGTACTATGAGCCCATACTTGGGTAGGGATTAGAATAAGGTAGAGGCTTAGTATACATGCAAAAAACTTTCTCATCTGTCTATGCATCCTTTCCTTGTGTGTAATCATGATGTACCATTCGAACTTGTTGGGAACTCATTTATCTTACCGAAAACTAGATAGGATGAATACCTTTTTAGCATTAATCTTATCCGGATAAAGGAAATGTTGTGACAGCCTATTCACATTCGTAATCGAGTCGGTACATGGTTTGGTTTCTTAGAGTTGATCAACTATGTAGGCATGGAGGTTTACGTGTGGTAAGGTAAGGCGATAAGAAATAAGGAGTATCGTTAATGGAAGGGGAATCATTGTGGCTAAGCAGAAGTATTACGTCGTATGGGTTGGGAATACACCTGGTATCTATACGAATTGGAATGAATGTAAAGTACAGGTTGAGGCATTTAAGGATGCCAAATATAAATCATTTACGTCAAAAGAAGAAGCAGAACAAGCCTATAAAGATGGTTGGACTCGTCACTATGGGAAGAGCAGCAAACATTCATCAGAGAAAGGGCGGTCTACTGCTTCATCAGGGATAAATACGACAGCCGCAATTGATTATAATAGTATCTCAGTAGACGTTGGTACGAAGGGGAATCCGGGTCCAATTGAATATAGGGGTGTCGATACGCAAACAGGGGAAGTTATATTTGCTCACGGTCCAGTTCAGAACGGAACGAACAATTTGGGAGAGTTTTTAGCGATTGTTCATTCATTGGCATACTTAAAGAAACAGGGCAGCAACAAGACAGTGTACAGTGATTCTCAAACTGCGTTGAAGTGGGTGCGTGAGAAGAAGGTAGCTACGACACTGGAGCGGAATGAGTCAACTAAGGAAGTATGGACATTGGTAGATCGGGCGTTGCAATGGCTGCAAGCAAATAGTTATGATAACAAGCTGCTTAAGTGGCAGACACAGCAGTGGGGCGAGATTAAAGCAGACTATGGTAGAAAGTAAAAGGAAGCACAAAAAACACGGATCATAGTGATCGGTGTTTTTTTGTTGAGATGAACATTTAACGATGGAGTTGTCCGCGGATTTCTCCATTCGGATGCTTAACCGTATGAACGTTAACGTAAGCATTGCCGCTTCTGATCTCACTGACTAAGTCTGCAATCGTTCTGCCAGCCAATGGGCCGACTAGATCGTTGCTTGTTAATACGCCTGTAACGAAGCCCTTTTTAACCGATATAGGGAATTTAGTTGTGCCGAACAAAAATGCGACAATAGGCCCGTTGGCTCCTTTTCTTCCAAGATGAATGTGTGCTTGAAGTACTTTGGAAATATTACGGACAGCAAGTCGAAACCTGATCTGCGTTCCGTTATTAATCACCTTAAGTACCGCAATTCCTGATGCTTTCGTTTTGACTGGTGGAACTTCGTTACGACCTCTTAAGACAGCCTTAAAAGGTTTCGAACGTTTTAAAGTGCCGATGAATATCCACTCCCTTTATGTGAAGTTGATTTAACTTATTCGACAGTAAGGGAATACGGTTGTGTTTCTGACCAGAGGAGAAAAATAAATAGATAAAAGCCGTCATGTTTATCTAAGCATGCGCATATGATATCAGTAGTGGCTTCAATAACATCGTTTACTCTCATTCCCAAGATTGCCCGCCACAATCGATGTTGGAAAAATTTTTTCCTATTGTGAAAGTTTTTCGCTTAAATGTGTTATAATACAACTATCGAAGTTATTGCACGCTGAAATAAGTGCCCCGAACATAGCGTTTGGGGCACTTATTGTATCGCATGTGAATCTTGAAAAGAAAGAGGGATGGTTCATGTATAATTCACGTAAGAAGCCTCAAGATGACATTCCTGAAGAAATCACATCCATATGGGCTTGTACAAGTGAGGACTGTAAAGGTTGGATGAGAGATAACTTTGTCTTCTCATCTGAGCCAACGTGCGTTCAGTGCAACTCGCCAATGGTTAAGAGCGAAAGAAAGCTGGCCGTGCTTGTTAATACAAGTCCGAGTCAGTCAAAGAAATAAATGAAGAGGCAAGTCAAAGACCACCCTATGGGTGGTTTTTTTCTTGCATGGGTAAAGGGCATATTTATGATCTCAAGAGGCTTATAACGAGATTGTGAATGGTATTGAGATAGAAAGGTGACAAAGTGGAGCGGAATAATAAGTATAAAAAGGTTGACATTCCGTTATTTTATAAAATATGATTATTATGGAAGGTTAATTGGCCAATAAACTTCTAATCATCTGCCAATTTCAAAGGCGTAGGAGGAAGAAGTGTGAAATTAAATAAGTTCATGTTACTAGCTTTATGTGCAATCATGCTGTTCGTCATACCTGTTCAAGCGGGCGCAAGCTCCAATGATCAGCAGTTGGACCAAATTGTATCTCTCCATGGAAATGGTTTGACGAAAGAGGAATTGAAGCAAACAATTGATGAATTATCCACGCGTTCAGGTCTTTCTAAGCAACAAATTACGTCACAAATTCAAAATGAACTTCTGGATCAACCAGAGGACATCATTGCGTACGGTACCCCTGTTGAAGGCGGAACCATACAACTAGACTCAAGCGCAAAGGGGAATTTATTTTATCAGCCTGCCTCGTTCGCTGGAGTTGAGCATGGTCATGTCGGATTGTATTATACTCCAAGCACTATCGTTGAATCCTCAAGCCCTAAATATGGCGTTATCCTCGCTGCTGTAGCTGACCGCAAAGTAAAGAGCGGAGCACGTATTATGAAAGTTAACTCCACCTCAGTCGCTCAAAACCACAGTGCAACAGAATGGGCAAAAACAAAAGTCGGTTATGATTATGACATTAAATTTTTCGACAATCGCTTCTGTAACACTAACTCCTACAACTGTTCCCAACTCGTATGGTGTGCATTTAAGCAAGTAGCAAATATCGATTTAGATAAGAACGGCGGCTGGGGCGTTTATCCGAAAGATATCCGTGATTCCAGTCTGATTACGACTCTAAAATCGTACAACTAATTATTGAATTACGAACATATTGCACGAGTGATTAAAATAGAGGTTCAGCATTGACTGGACCTCTAAATCTATGTTTTTGGGAGAATACATATGAAACTAGTATTTGCATTAGCACTGATGCTTCTAGCGTCATCTTGTACAAGCTCTAGTTCGGGTGAAAAACCAAAGCTCGGCGGAACCAGCCCGCACGCTATCGTCTATTATTCTACGGATCTCCCCAATGAGCGTATTGGCGATGGACTAAGCTATTTATTCCTGATTGATCGGGAAGGAAAGCTAACCAAAATTAAAAAAAGGGGGTTGGAATTAAACTCCATCATTCCGTTTGGTCCATCGCTGCTGCTGAATCAGAAGGAACAGTTACTAACGATTCGGAAAAACGGTGATATCCAGACGGCTTCCTATAAGAAAGATTGTACGGTACCAGCTGGTTATGGACAGTCGTCAGGGAAGCTGAGTGACGGCAAGGCGTATTACTCCATATTCAATGGCCGATTCAGCGAAGATATGAAGTACTACATTTCCAAAATACGTTGGGGGACGGAGTCGCATCATTACTGCCAAGACATTAAAGCCTATATCGAAACTACAGGGGATGATGGGAATCATATTTATTTTCTTTCCTCTGATATTGCTGATCCTGCTAAAAAGTCATTTCATAAACTATCTGTTCAGGGCGAACGAATGACACATGATCAATCCTTTTTAGAAAAAAGCAACGCAGAAGGAAGATTTATGTTCACGAAGCTGGTTGGGCATGGCAACGATATGATAGGTATTTACGCGGATTTAGTTGGCAATAAGGTAGAGCTGAATCTTATGCAGATTCATAAAGATAATAAAGTCCCTTTCAAGAAACATCCTCTTCTTCAATACGAAGGCAACAATTCGCATTACTACTTCTTTAATAAAGACAGTATTTATGTTAATAATGAACAGATTTACTTCGTGGATGGATATGGTGATGTGTACGTGTATCAGTTGCAGCAGAAGAAGCTGGAGAAGAAATTCCATCTGAAAGATTATAAGCGTGAATCACGATTGCAAGATGAGATGGTTTATTTTCGCAACGGTCATCTATACTTCTATCGATTTAATGAAAAGGTAAAGTCACATCAAATTGAAACCTATAATTTGCAGGGCGACTTCAAAAGCACGCTGCTATTACCCGATCTGAAAAAAGAGTTAGGAAGAGATTCTGTGTTCTTATATGATTTTAAAGTTGTACATCCTTGAAGTAAAAAGGAAGGCGCCTTAGGCCCTTCCTTTTTTGCTGTCCCGGCTCACATGACCGGTCGATTTCATAATGTCAGCAAGTTCTTTATCGCTTAAATCACGCCACTGTCCTTTTTTCAGGCTGCCCAGATCAATGTTCATAATACGGACGCGCTTCAGCTTGACGACCTTATAGCCGAACACTTCGCACATGCGGCGAATTTGGCGGTTTAATCCTTGTGTCAGTACGATATTGAACATGCGCTCGCCAATTTGGGTGACTTGGCAGGGCTTTGTTTTTGTACCTAAAATACGGACGCCGCGGGACATGCCATCTACGAACGTTTGATTAAGAGGCTTATCTACGGTGACAATGTATTCTTTATCATGATCGTTTTCGGCGCGCAAGATTTTGTTGACGATATCGCCATCATTGGTAAGCAGGATCAACCCTTCGGAATCTTTGTCCAAGCGGCCAATGGGGAAGATGCGCTCTTTGTGATTTACGAAGTCAACGATATTGCCTTTAACATGATGTTCAGTCGTACTGGTAATGCCAACAGGCTTATTCAGAGCAATATATACCGTATTTCTTTTGTCGCCAATTGGTTTGCCGTCCACACGAACATCATCGCCGGCTTCTACCGTGCTTCCTAACTCAGCTAGCTTGCCATTAATCGTAACACGCTTTGCATCTACCCATTTGTCAGCTTCCCGTCTGGAGCAGATGCCTGTCTCACTAATAAATTTATTAATTCTCATCGGTAATTCCTTTCTATGTCATGGCTAATTCCTTCTATATGCAGGTTTGAATCATACTCGTTTTTTTTCAACATGGACTATTATACTATATTTCTTGCTAACAAGAAGGTTATACATTTGGCTGTTGATTAGGAAGGGATTGACATGGTTATATTTAACAAGTATAGTTGATTACACGACTAACCAACCAATCTAGCAGGAGGTGATCGCAGTGGAATTACTGAACGATGATGGCCGTCCAATATTTATACAAATAGCCGAGCGTATTGAAGATGACATCATCGAAGGTAGATTATCTGGAGAGTCCCCGGTACCTTCCAAGAATCAATTTGCATCCTTTTATCAGATTAATCCGGCGACAGCAGCGAAAGGTGTTACTTTGCTTGTAGAGAGAGGGATCTTGTACAAGAAGCGGGGGATAGGGATGTTTGTAGCAGAAGGTGCGCTCGAAATACTCATCGAGAATCGGAAAGAAAGATTTTTTGAGCAGTATGTAATTACTATGATGCGTGAAGCGGAGAAGTTGGGCATTACGGCTGATCAACTGACTGAAATGATTGCGAGGGGGGGCAAGCAGGGATGAGTCACATTATTGCATTGCAGCGAGTAACTAAGTCATACGGTGGTATAACAGCTATTCACGAACTTTCTCTTTCCTTAGCGCCGAACAAAATATATGGACTACTCGGTAGAAATGGGGCAGGGAAGACGACATTACTTCATATGCTCGCAGCACAGTTGTTTGCTAGTAGCGGCGATGTGAAGGTGTTCGGGGAAGATCCATTTGAAAATGAATCTGTTTTGCGGCAAATATGCTTTATCAAGGAAAGCCAGAAATACCCGGAAACGTTTCGTGTTGTAGATGTGTTAAAAGTTTCTGCAGCATTATTTCCGAACTGGGACGTTAACTATGCCAATTCCCTTATCGATGACTTTGGCTTACCGTTGAAGCGGAATGTTCACAAATTATCCCGAGGTATGCTTGCATCGCTAGGTATTATCGTGGGGCTTGCTAGCCGAGCGCCGATTACAATTTTCGATGAGCCTTATCTCGGTCTTGATGCAATAGCTAGAGGCATATTCTACGATCGTTTGCTTGGGGATTATGAGGAGTATCCAAGAACGATCATTCTGTCTACTCACCTGATTGATGAAGCGAGTAGAATACTTGAGCATGTCATTCTCCTTGAGCAGGGCAGTGTCTTGATTGATGAAGATGTCGACCAGCTTAGAGAGAGGGCATTTACAGTTGTTGGAGCAGCATCTACAGTAGAAGGTTTCCTAGTAGGCAAGGAGGTTGTCCATCGTGAAGCGTTTGGGGGTTTGCTCAAGGCAACGCTACTGGGGAATCGAAGCGGAGATAATTGTCGACAGCAAGCGCAGGAGCTTGATTTGGAAATTGTCCCTTTATCGCTGCAGCAGCTTGTCGTGTATGTAACAAGTGCAACGTATGAGAGAAAGGTGGTTGAATCCAGATGAATCGAATACAAGGTGTCATGACAATATATCTCAGAGAAAAATGGACTTGGTTCTGGACTCCTCTAATCGTGCTAAGTTCTACCTTAATTCCTAACCTAATCATTAGCGCTTTCGTAGATTATTTTGTATCGCTTACTTTCATTGTTGCATCAGCAAGTCTGGTGTATATGTTCGTCACAGGGATCGTATGCGTGCCACAGACATTTTCGTTTGCGATTAGTATGCAGGTGAGGAGAAAGGATTATTTCTTCGGTAGTTCCCTCATGGCTGCTATGATCTCAGCAGGCTTGACGGTAATTTCTCTTATTCTCCTTCTATTGGAACGGAAAGGGTCCAATCGATGGGGGCTCCAATTCGTGGATGGCCTCAATATAATCGAACTGTTCGGGATTATGTTTGTGTTATTCATGTCGTGCTTCTACATCGGATTGATGATCTCAAGTGCGTTTCAGCGTTTTAAAGCCAAAGGGCTGCTAACTGTGCTGGTCATCTTAATTCTAACTCCTTGCTTAATTGCGCTATTGGCTGCCTATGAAAGTGGTTGGCAAAGCTTGTACGTGTGGCTAACTTCTATCGCAATTGTTGAGCTTGTATTATGGTCTATTCCAATTTCTATCCTCAGTAGCCTGTTATCTTATCGTATGCTGCGCAGATCCTCCGTCTAATGATATTTTACTTCTTAGTTTCTCTTAGTTACTTCCTAGTTCAGTCAAACTTTTCAAGGTAACAGCGAAAAACCTTCGCTCCACGATGCTGGGGGAAGGTTTTATGCGTTTATTTCATGCTATTAACGATTAGCTCTGTTAGTTCAATTAGTCCCGTTCATTCATTATACCTCTTCGTCGCCTGTTAAATATCGCAAGCTGTCCAAGAATGACAGCAGCTCTTTATTGAATTTCTCCCGTTCATCATAGAAACTACCATGTCCTGAATGCTCAAATGGGACAAGAAGAGAGCCTTTTATGCCTTCATTCATGACAATAGCCAGCGGATAAGGGGTGATTTTGTCCAGCTTGCCGTGGAAAATAGCTGTTGGAACATGAATCTTGCTGAGGTCTGCACGCAGATCCTCGTCTCGCAGCGACTTTAACGTTTCATAGGTTGCATGAGAGTCAGCTTCTAGTCCGAGCAGTTGGAACCAATTGCGGAAGCTGTCGCTGATCGGCTGGGCAAAAAAGTTTTTTCCAAAGTCGGTCAGCAGCTGCGGGCGGTCTTTATCAACCTGCTCCAGCAGGTCATCGATTTCGGCTTTGGTGCTCCCATAGGGGAAGCCAGGCCTTTGGGTAAAGGCGGGTGCTGCAGCACCAACAAGTATGAGCTGTGACACTCTTTTCCCTGCATGACGCGCCATGTAGCGAATCGCAATAGCTCCTCCCATGGAGAACCCGATAAGCCGTACATTTTTCAAGCGAAGGGCTTCCAGCACTTCATATATATCATCGGCCATCCTATCATAGGAATAGCCTTGCCATGGCCGGTCAGACTTGCCAAATCCCCGTAGATCAATGCCAATTGTGCGATATCCGTACTTTGGCAGCTGCGAAGTTTGATACTCGAACATATGGTGATTGACGGGCCATCCATGGATAAGGACGACCGGAGTGCCAGTGCCAACATCCTCTACATATACATTCACATCTTTTTCAACTGTCACGTAATATCCCATCATACATCACTCCCTCTATAGCTGTTATGTTGTTATGCTGTAGTACAAGGTAATGAGAACGTGAAGGTCGAGCCAGCCCCAACCTCGCTGGATACGGTAATCATGCCACCCATTAACTCTACAAGCTTCTTGCAAATAGCAAGCCCAAGACCTGTTCCTCCGTATTTGCGATTAATCGCTGGATGAAGCTGCGTAAAGGACTGGAACAGCAAATGCTGCTTGTCCATATCGATGCCAATGCCTGTATCCTGTATGGAGCAAATAAGCAGCATATCACGATCATCCGCGCCTCTGGCCATTTCAATGGTGATGCGAATGCTTCCTAATTCGGTGAACTTGATTGCATTGCTGGTCAGGTTGAGCAGCACTTGCCTAATCCTTGGAGCGTCTCCTAAGAAGAGCGGAAAATCGTTAGCGATCGAATACGTTAAGGCAAGTTCTTTTTCTGCTGCCCTTGCACGGAATAGATCCATGATCGTATCCATAACGGATTGCATATCTACCGGTTCATGATGAAGATCCATCTTGCCTGCTTCAATCTTGCTGAAATCAAGTATCTCGTTAAGAAGGTGGAGCAGGCTGTCGCTGCTCTGCTTTACGATCTCGGTATACATCTGCTGTTCTTCTGTCAAATGAGTATCACCCAGTAAATTGATCATGCCGATAATTCCATTCATCGGGGTGCGCAGTTCATGACTGACGACTGCTAAAAATTCAGACTTGGCACGATCTGCTTGCTCAGCAGCTTCCTTCGCCTTTATTAGCTCTTTCGCATTCGTAACATCGTGAAAGGTTACGACAGCACCTTTACGCTCGCCTTTGTCATAGATCGGTGTAACTTGATAGCTGGCTAGGAAGCTGGTTCCGTCCTTGCGCCAGAAGACAGCTTCGTTGGTTTGCAGCGATATTCCTTTGAGCAATGCTAACTGGATCGGCGTCTCATGAACAGGATAGTAGCAGTTATCAGACCCTATTTGCTCGATCCATCCAAGATGATTACTTCCACACCATTCCTCTTGAGTGAAGCCAAGCATAGCTGCGCCAGAAGGATTAATAAACATAGAGCGGCCATCTAGTTCGAGTTCAAATATGCCTTCCGTCACAGAATTGAGAATTAGCGAATGCTCATTGCTCAACTTCTCAATTTGATCAATATAGCGCATTCGTTCTGTAATATCTGTCGTAATGCCGTACACGCCGACAATTTGATTATCTAAAATAATCGGAACATTAATGACACTCACATCAATTCGGTGGCCGTCACGATGCTTGAGCCCAATCTCATACATTTGCGGCAGTCCTTGTTTGGCAAGATTAAAGTGATGCGATGTTTTTTCTAGATCATCCGGGTCAACGAGCGGCCCGAAATGACACTCGATCAGCTCTTGCTGCGTATATCCAGTTAATACTTCTTGGCCATGATTCGCGCTTAACAAGTTGCCTTCTAAGTCAAGTGAAGCGATGCCTGAAGGATTGTATTCAAACAAGGACTTGTACTCTTGAAGTTGGAGATCTAATCGCTTGCGTTCCGTAATATCTCGAGAAATGGCGATTAGCTCTTGCACCTGTCCATGCTCATCATAGCTGCATTGGCTTGTCGTTTCGAACCACATGTACGCACCATCATGACGACGGAAGCGGAAGGAAACCGGCTCAGATGCTTTCCCCTGCATAATGTTAGATAAATACATGCGGAGTGCATCTGCATCATGAGGATGAACATAACTTGTCCCTGTTGTACCTATCATTTCTTCTGGCTCATAGCCTAGCATGCGGCGACATATTGGCGAAGCATACAGAAAAGTTGCCTCGTCATCAGGTGCATGACGGGAAATAAAGTCGAGCGCATATTCAGAGATATGTCGATAGTTCTTCTCGCTTTCCTGCAAACGTTGCTCTGTTCGTACCCGTGCTGTAATATCTTGAACCATCCCAATGAGCTGAATCGGTTTGCCGTTTCCATCCTTAAGTATTTCCCATTGGGCATGGACCGTCTTTTTGACTTGTCCAGGTAGATTGATTCGATGGATAACATCACCAGATTTACCGTGAATGATCGCTTCATGGATACAATGTTCGATTTTGGCATAATCGTCAGGATGTACGAACTGCGAGAAGGGAATCTCATTGATATAAGTTGGTTGAAGCATATGATCAAAAATAAGACGAGCTTCTTGTGAAAAGTGCAGGCGATCATTGATCAAATCCCAGTACCAAGAGCCCATATTGGCAATGCGAAAGGCTTGGGACATGGACTGGTACAAGCATTCATGATCCGCATGTATTGATTTCTCGGATTCTAGATGTGCTTTTTGTGCACTAATATCAACGGCCTCTTGAACCAGATACATAGGCAATCCCGATTCAGGATTGAAAAATATCGAAACCGTTACAGATGCCCATACTTCATGCCCAGCCTTGTGTAGATAGCGCTTCTGCATTGTATACTTTGCTTCCGCAGATGCTCGAACTTGCGCTAGTATATATTCCACATCGCACCGGTTTTGATCATCCGGATGCGTTAATGCCTTGTCGGTAACATTCAATATTTCAGTTGGCGTATAACCAAGCATATTGCTGTAAGCAGGATTGATGCTTATCCATGTTCCATTAGTAGATAAGAGCGCGAGACCGTTCGAAGCTTGATTAACCATATAAGCAAATACTGCACTGTCCATTTGACCTGTCATGATTGGGCTGCCTCACTTTGAAAGTTGAATAGGTATAGACTTTTCATTTACGTGAATAGGGGTCCGTCCGCTTGTTTCATTTCATGAAAATGAAGTCGATACATAGTACTTAACACCATTTGCCTGATTTGTATCAGCATAAGAAAAATAGATAAATAAGAATATGGAGAGGAAAGGACCACCTGTGAAGCATCTATGCTCCATAAGCGGTCCTTCTATGCCATCGTTATGTTGTTTCTGGGTCAAGGTTCCATTGAATGAGTAGGCCAGCATACGTTAAGCCACCGCCGAATCCGAATAGAACGAGATGATCCCCGTTTTGCAGCTTGCCCTGCTCAAGACCAACTTGAATAGCAAGTGGGATCGAAGCCGTAGATGTGTTGCCGTAATACTCAATGCTAGATAAGAAGCGGTCGATCGGAACATCGATGCGTTCGCTGATTGACTCTAAAATACGTTGGTTGGCGCTGTGAGGGACAATCCAATTGACCTGTTCCATTGAAAAATCGGCTTGTTGGACAAGCTCTTGAATACCCTCTGATACAGTCGTCGTTGCCCAGCGATATACTTCTCGTCCATTTTGCCACATTTTATTAGGGCTGTTCATGGGCTGTCCATCAATGGTCTGAGACAATCCTGACAAATATACATGCTTGCCGCCTTCACCTTTTGTTCCTTGGACCGCACTAATAAAGCTTGGATTGTGAGCATCTCGTTCTACTAGGGCTGCACCAGCTCCATCACCGAATAAGATGCAAGTTGCGCGATCTGTGTAATCCGTAATCTTTGTTAGCGTCTCTGCTCCAATCACTAGCACTTTGTTGTGAAGGCCTGATGTAATCAAGGAGTTAGCCAAGTGCAGGCCATAAGCGAACCCAGCACAAACTGCATTAATATCCAATGTGCCACAGCGTGAAATTCCGAAGTGAGCCTGAACGCGAGCCGCTACACTTGGAAAGCCATAGTCAGGTGTTATCGTACATACGAGAATAAAGTCAACGTCATCAACTTGTTTTTGAAAACGATCGATGAGGTTTTGAACCGCGCGAATGCTGAGGTCGCTTGTAAATTGATGCTCATCAGACTTCCGTCTCTCCACAATTCCCGTTCGTTGTACAATCCATTCATGTGAAGTATCGACCAGTTGCTCCATGTCAGCATTCGTCAATCTTTGTTCAGGAACATAATAGCCTAGAGAAGTAATTCTAGCTTGGGATACGAGTTTCGCCATATTCGTACTTCCTTTCTCTGCCTCAATCAGAATGGAATGGTTCTTCTATTAAAAATAGATTGTGCGTGTAAATAAGAGCTGCATCTTTATTTTGTTATGCTATCGAGAATAATCATAACCTTTATATGGAATATTGGGCAAGCAGATACGCGTATGCTTCTGCCTTGGTATAGGGTAGCTTATAAGCGCTCTACTTGCATCTACTCGTACTTTAGGTAAGATAAAGGGATAGCACATGCAGTCATATGCAGACATTTAAGGAGGTACTATGCTGCAAAGATTCGGTTATTCCCAATATGAAAGTAAAGTGTACGAGACGTTAGCTACTAGTGAGCAAGCGATGGATGCGACGACAATCGTTAAGTATTCAGGCGTACCAAAGGCGAAAATATATGAAGTACTGAGCCGCTTAGCGGAAAAGGGCATTATACTCGATGCCATCTCAGGCAAGAAGCGCACTTATGCCGCATTGCCCATTCAAGTAGTTATAGATAAGCTGACGCGTGAATTCGAGCAGGATATTACACAGTTGAGAGCTAGTGTCGTACGCCGGAATTATGGCGATGATCAAGTATGGAGTTTGAAATCTCAAAGCTCGATAGCGGCTTACTGTAAAGAAATGATTGCCGGGGCACAGCAGTCGATTGTCGTATCGATGTGGGCAGATGAGTTTGCAGGCTACGCAGACCATTTGGAGCAAAAAGAGCAAGCAGGGGTCCAAGTCGAGGCGCTAGTAATTGGCACGGATTCCGTTGATGTCAAGTTATCTAAGCTGCATTTTCTTACTCCTGCAGAGGGAACATCGCATATGGAGCGGTTCACTCTTGTTGTTATTGATGGCAAGCAGGTATTGTTTGCAGGCATGGAGGATGGCAGCTGGCAGGCGATTCGGACCCAAGCTCAGCCGTTCGTGAAGTTCTTTACGGAGTTCTTCTATCATGATGTAGCGCTTGCGAAAATATCGCTTAAATATGTAGACGAGCTTTTGCAGGATGATGAAATGCGCTCCCTGTTAATGCGACTGCGCTATTAATTAGAACAGTAGTGATTGATACCTGTGGTGCAGAGTGAATTGAAATGGTTTATTTAAATGAAAAACAGGTCCTGCTATTCAATAAGTTGATGTGAATAGGGGACCTGTTTTTATTAAAATGGCTGCTTTATAAGCTGCATTTTATTCATGTTTACATACTACACTTCGGCTGCAAGTTTCGTCGTTGCCAACGGCTGCTCGCTTGCGCGCGAGCGGCGGCTAAGCGAGAATAATGCACTTACAAGTCCAAGCAATGCGATACAACCGCCGATCCAAGGATTTATTGCGACGGATGCTTCTTTAATCGCAATCCCTCCAACGAAGGAGCCGCATGCGATGCCAAGGTGCATAATCGACGTATTCAAGCTGAGCTGAATGTCAGCTGTCTCAGGAGCCGATTGCATCAAATAAGTTTGCTGTGCTGGTGAGATGGCCCAGCTCAGTGCACTCCATATCATAACGACTGCCAAGAAGACGTATAAGGAAACTTGCGCAGCCAATGGTAATACGAACATAGATAAAGCGAAGCTAGGTACGATAATCAGAAGCGCTTTGTGGGTTCCTATGCGATCTGCAATCCATCCGCCGATACCGCCGCCAGATACTGCTGCGATACCGAACAAGAAGTAAATAATGCTCATCGCGCTTGCACTTACGTTAAAGATCGATTGTACATAAGGAGCGAAGTAAGCATATAGCGTTAAATGGCCCGTCAACAACAGGAATGAAATCAATTGGCCACTGACAATTTTGCTATCCTTCAACGAAGCAAGCTGTTTGCGCAGCGGAATCACAGGATTAGGCGCTGTCTTCTCCATCAGCAGCTGAATGCAAAGCATTGCAATAGCACTTAGCAGAGCGATAAAGTAGAAGGGAGCGCGCCATCCATAAGCATTGCCTAATACCATGCCAAGCGGGACACCAAGAACGAGCGATCCGCTAATGCCCATGAAGATCGTACCGATGGCACGTGCTTTATGAGAAGGTGTGACAAGCTGGGATGCCATCATAATTGATAGCACGATGATAATCGATCCGCTCATGGCGGAAAGTGCACGAGCTGCAAGAATAACGTTGTAGCTGGAGCTCATGGCAACGATCAGATTGGCGATCATGAACACGAATAGGGAAATGACATATAACTTCTTCCTATCCATCTTCGCTGTGACATTCATTAAGATTGGCGCAGATACAGCGAAGGCTATGGAGAATACGGTTATAAAATGACCGGCTGCACTAACGGACACGTTCAAGTCAGCTGCGATCAGCTCGAGAATACCACCAACGATGAGCTCCACTGTGCCGACCACAAAAGCAGCAATGGCTAAAATATATACGCGAAATGGCAAAACGACACATCCTTATCTTTAAAAGTTACTACTATTATAGTAACCTTTTTTGATTGGATCAACGTTTTATTTCAAATTGTCAGGAATAAGATCGGCATGAACATTTTATGTGCAGCAGAAGAAGGAGGATAACTAGCTATGACCGCTATGTTACATACATCACAGGACGTGAAATTGATCTTTTATCGACCCGAGCATTTAGCTTCATTACAGCAGTTTCAGCTGCCCAAGGAACAGGAGAAATTTACGGCCTTGCCGATAGAAATGCTGGAAGTAGCGACGGAAGGGCAATATCGCATTGTGATTGAGCATGGCTCAAATGCGGTTGGTTTCTTCCTGCTGCATGCAATGGAGCGAGTGAAGGAATACTCTAAAAATCCGCACGCGATGCTGCTAACTGCACTATCGATTGATTATGCCCAACAGGGAAGAGGATTTGCTAAGCAGGGGATGAAGAAACTAGATCAATTTGTTGAGGAAAATTTTCCGTCGTGTAATGAGATTGTACTAGCGGTCAACTATCGAAATGTAGCTGCTCAGCAGCTATATGAGAAAGTGGGATTTATAGATACCGGCAGGAGAAAAGAAGGTCCACGTGGAGAGCAGTGGATTATGAGCTACTTGATTACTGTTGATAGGTGTAGACGATAGTATTCTTCAACTTGCGTAGGGGGACATATGGTAAATAGAAAGGCCGCCGTTGTTTGAATGAACGTTTTCCATTCGTAAACACTTCTAACGAATCGGAGTTATCGTTCATAAACTAGGCAGCCTGTCTTCATTACTTACTCACCACTTGGCTGTTTTGGTTCAGATAGCGTGTATGTCTGCTCACCGATTCGAATACGTGCACCAGCTTGCAGATCCATCTTTTCTGCAAGTGGAAGCTTCACTTCATATGGAGCTGCATCACAAGAAGCCGTCAGTGCTGACAGGGACAATGATTGCCCTTGTTCCTGTTCATTTGCAGGCAATAAGCTTGCGCTAGCAGGTTTGGATTGCTCTAGAACTTTGCATGGTTCTGTCGATTCGAATTCGAATACGAGCTGTGTTGTATCGCTATTTGTATTCGTATCCGCATCACTGCCAGTGCCCAAATCATTCTCCGTCTCATCACCCACTGGCGATTGCTTCACCTGTTGCGCATAAACAGCAGAAAGTCCAGGAATAGCTGATTGCTCAGCTGAATTCGTTGGGGTTGCAGGATCTGTTGCAGAGCCCTCAGAAGGGGAAACTATGGTCGAATCGGTTGTTGCAGCGGGTGCGTCTGTAGTTCCAAACACACCGCCTGCATACAATCCCACGACTGTTCCAATTACTACAACGGCTGTACCGAGCGAGAACAAGACAACATTTTTACGATTGCGAAATAGTCTAGCCAAAGGCGATGACAATTCATATCGTGCCTTTTCATACACAGGTTCGATTGCTGGTCCAGCTTGCTCAAAATATTGCTTCCGATACTGGCGAGACTTAAACGCATCGCGATCATGACGTTTAAAATAAGTAACGATCGCTGTTGCATAGTTCGGATGGAGCTTACGAGCTCGTATAAAGCTTGGATGCGTTTCAGACCAGTTAAAGAACTGGTACAATGTCTCTCGATCTTTTGCATGTGTATGAATAAACTGCAGCATCGTCCCATACTCTACAGTACCCTCATCTGTATCCTGACAAAATGCCAATACGAGCTTATCGAATTGGGCGTCTTGCAAATCTTGTTGCAGCCAACGTTGTCCGAGCTTTTGAACGCGATCAAGTTCAGAAGGGGACAAGTTATCAAATATCGTTGCATCTGGCTTTGTAAACGAAAACCATTGATACGCCGCCAGCATCACAGCAGCTTTGGCCCGTATGCGTTGATCAAAACGAGCGACCCATGCGCGGAACTCAGCCGCTTCCTCTAGAAAGCCTACTTGCAATAGCTGCTGTTTTGTAACTTGATCCAAGTCCAGCTCCGTCAACAGGAATTGGTTCGCTGCATACAGCAGCTGCAACAATAAGGGATTGCTGTCCTCGTGTTCTTGCTGTTTTCGTTTAGCTGGCTGCATTTGCTCTAGTTGGTGGATCTGTTCTAAGACATCGTTCACGGCTCTAACGAGATCTGGAGCGTTACGAAGTTTATCCTCCAAATGATAGTGAGCCATCTCGCTATAAGCAGGTAGACTTAGCAATTGGTTGTGCCGTAATGTCCAATCATGTACGATCCGTATGACTTCTTCGGCTGTCTGCGTTTGCTGCAGCTTATGATGCAGGAACGGCATAAATAAAGTTCCCGCAAAACCTCCGTTTAGCACTTTATCGAACAAAGGCTTGCTTAGCTCATTGCTGCGCTCAATCAAAGTATAGAGAGCGCTCGCTTCCTGCGTACGCTGGGCTGCCAAGGTATGATTAAGGGCACTAATTAAATACCCAATAAAAGCATCATGTATGGAAGTTCCTTTGCGCTGATTGTATTCTTTGAAACGCTCCGCAACAGAAAGCTCTGGAATATGACGCTGCTTAACGGCTTCGTATTCGCGTTGGAATAACTGTACGAACAAATTGTTGAGCTGCTGCTTCTTCTGAAGTGCTCCGTCAGGTGCCAAATAGTCCAATAGAGTTTGCAGCACAGGGATTCGATTCTGCTCATACAGCGAATGCTTGCCTTCTTCAATCTGGAACAATACCGCCAGTTCATGATAGCTCGCTAATGACATGCTGCGAGCAGGTCCCATATCAGAGAGCATCAGATTGGCATAGGCGAAGAAGCTCGCAGAACGATCCACGCGATCAAGATTCCGCCAAGCAAAGTCTAAATAAGGCTGCTGCGCGAGATCGGCTTCTACGTTCGTAACGCGCTGTGCTGCGAGATCGAAAGTATAATCCTTCTCAATCGCACGATCTCCCGGACGCAGACTGCCTTTTTCTACGAACATCACATGAATGCCTTTCTTGCTCTGCGGTTCTTTCGCATAGGAGAGAAAGCCAAGCTGTGCACGAAAAGCATGCGGCATACTTGCATATAAAATGCCCAGCAGCTTCCTAGCAATAGACGAAGTCTGGCTAATGGGCACGTCCAAGGCAATATAGACCTTCTTCTTGTTCGCAATAGCTGACATTACAGCAAACAGCATCTGTTTGAACATCGTCTCGTCGATACGCAGCTTTGCCAACACAGAGCGCATGGCAGCAGGGCTTTCAATATTCCACTCCTCCTGCACTTCTGCGGCACTTGCGGTTGGCAGCTCAGCAAGCTCAGGCAGTTCAGAACCATTTTCAAGCTGGTAGCTGTGTGCAAATGTTGCATGTAACCAAGATACAAAGTTGGTCACAAGTTCTTGCGAGCGTTCCGCAGGAATGACATAGTTATGTGTGAAAAATGCACTGCGCAGACCAGTAAAGTCAGCAGCTTGATAGACGCTGCATCCAAGCACAATCTGGCCGCTCTCGGTATGGACCAGATGGACCGCTTCAGGATATTGCAATTCATCCTTTTCCCCGACATTGCTTAATTGAGCCGGTGCATCGTACATACAGAACGGATGCAGCGTCTTTTTGATAAAGGCAGGATCTAGACCAATTGAACGGGCAACCGTATCATAGCCTTCCGTTGATCGGAAAATACCGCTCCGCTCACGAGTGTACATTTGCTGCTGGATCAACGGGGGAGTGGACCGATTCAATGTTCTTCTCTCCCCTCAATATAGTTGAGCTTATGCAGCAGCCAGACGAACGGCTCATCGACCCGGATCGGATTGACGACGCCTTGCAGCTTCTGATTGACCGGATTGCTACCTAGTGCAGACACGGCGAAGTAAGACGTGTTCGTAAAGTAAACGTCCATGGTGCCTTTGAATGGGCGGTCTACTTTTTCAATAAAGCGACGTACTTCTCCATCAATATTTGCTTGCTCCGTCAAGTTGAGATATTTGCGATGCACCATATTGTTGAAAATGTTGCTGTTAGGCTTCAAATAGTCATCGCCTTCATCTGCCAGCGTATGGAGCATATCGCTCTTTGTTAAAACAACAGCCGTTGGAATATCTGTCTTCGTGTTTTGTTCATACGCAATAAAGTCCCCGAACATCGTCAGCACAACATCACGCGGCTCATCATATTGAGATACCCATTCACCAGGGTTATCGCCAATGTTGATGCGAATCTTCTCACGAATCGAACGAATTTGCAGCGGATCGACCATAAATAGAATGCCGGCGGAGTTTTTGATGTGCTGGCCATGCAATCCGAGATAGTCTTGATCCACCATGCCTTCCCCGGCAACATCGAAGAATACGAGTGTTAGCGGCGGCTTCGTTTCATCCTTGAATACGAACTGGAAAATAAACGGCTCCTGCATTCTCTCTTTCTGAGTCGACGCAAGCAGATCTCCGCGCTCGAATAATGGTTCTTCGTACATCGTACGGAACTTGCGGCTAATCTCGGCATTGAGCGGCATACAAGCAGCATCGAAATGATCGGCAGTCCGATGCTGCAGCGTATGAATGAGTGATGTCATATACACTGATTTACCGACCTGAGAAGCGCCGATGATCGAAATAATATTGCTTGGCACTTTGCCCGCCGTAATCGGCAATTCGTTGTGACACTTTGGACAAAGCCTGCGGCGAGTCGTAACACCGTAACGATCATTGAGTCCCAATAGGACGTGATCCGAGTAAATATGATGCTCTTCTGGGATGTCGCGTGGATATAGAATGGCCTCCATATCGTATACCGAATCAAGTCCGAACCGCTCGCGGTATCGATTCAATGGTTCATCTTCACGAAGGGCATAATCTTCATCGTCCTCACGATGGTGAGTCGCACGGAATACAACCTCATCAGGCGTAAATTTGCTGAAACAGTATGGACACACAATATCGTAAAAAAGCGGCTTAGGCGCAGCTTGAGGTTTCTTTTTGAATAGATCAAAAATACCCATGTTGTCTTCCTCCTTATTCCGGAATCAATTCATACACCTGACCATAGTGGCGTCCATCGGTGAAGAAGAGTCGGATGTAGTCGTCCTTGCCAATCTCGATAACTGGCAGTACGGTCTTTCCAGCAACAAATGACTCGACGAACGGATAGACGGTTCCATCCTCTTTGTTGACTGGATGTCCGCCTTGCTTTTTTACGTAACAAAGTACGTCTTTGGCTAAGGGTACTTCCGTCGTTACTTGAATTTGCACCGTCTTGTAGCGCTTGAACCATCCGCTGCTTTGGCGAATGGAATAATAGATACGGGCCTTGCCTGTGCTAATGAAAATGCGGTTTCGTCCATCAGGTTGACGAACGAGCGCTGTTCCTTCGTCGATAGTCAGGGTGGCGTATACCGTATAGGCTAGTCTTCCAATCTCGTCGATTCGTTCATGGTAGCCATTGTTGGCTTTGTACTCATTTTTCGTATATAACTTAAGGCTGCTTGGCGACGGAGTTTCCTGTTCTTGTCCATCAGCAGGCGCTCGCTGAATATATACCGCTTGTACACCTTCAGGCCATAGCCAGCGCAGTGTGCATCGGTCTTCATCTATTTTGTAGGTTAGGTCTCGAACGATTGGTGTCGTTGAATCCGCATCGATAACGTGCATGTAGTATAGCCCCCTGCATATGACAGTGTGACGTTGTTTGTAGCTTATGTTTTGTTTCTATCGTTTCAATCGTTTCGATCCCTAATGGAATCCATTCCGTGAATTGAAATTTCTTACAGAGCCTGAATGTTAAGTATTAAATAAGGTAGCACGGAACAGCACTATATTCGCGTAATCACTCACATAAGCGCATCATTAGCGCATAACATGCGAGTTCATAACATATTCATGCATAGCACATGAGTGAGTGCATATATTATGCCGCTACGGACAAAAGTACAGCTATTTTAAGTGGAAAACCCCATTTTGCTATAGATAAGGACAAATGTGCAGTTATTTTCCTCGATCCGGTACTTAAATGGGCAAAGAACCCGAAATAACTGTATTTTTGACGTTATTCGCCCAAATAAGCACATTTACAGATTAAATAACTGCACAATTGTCGCTAATCTAAATTAGGAACTCTCCACGAAGGTAGATTAGTCCGCTTCCGCCTAAAAAGCGCTACCGCAAGGATAAATATGAACGAGCGAAAAGCCTCGTTTTAATCAAAATCCGTGACTGCGGCTGTCTTTCGGCTTCTCGGTAAACTCCTCGCTCGCGCCTCTGCCTGATGAACGGCCTGGACGGTGCGTGTTGTCGCGCAGCGTATAGTTTTCCTTTATCGGAACCACTAGTGTAAATACGGAAATAATGCCTGCCAGCACCAAGTCTGCGATCAATCGGACTACGCTGTCCAGCACGATAATACCTGTCAGACCAGCCTCCAGAACGAGGCCAGCCAATAGTCCAGCTACTGCACCGCCGATAGCAAAGCTGCGGGCCAAATAGCGATTGTCGAACATAAGCCCAAGCGCTAGGCCAATCGCTGCTCCGATCAACACGATAGCTACGACGCGCAAAATGCTGTAGTAGGTGTTATCCGCAGTTGGACCTGTACGCTCGGTAATGAGCGTGCGATTGTCTATTTTCTCATAAATGTCTTGGAAGACGAATGATAGCTGATTTGCTTCCGAAACATCATAGTACTGTCCGCCTGTGCGTTCCGCAATTTGCTGCAGCAGGTTGGAGCCTGCCTTTTCAAATAGGCTCAGCCCAATCGTGTTGACGGCAATATGCTGTGCTGCATACTCGGAGGTAGCAGCATCCAGGTTCATTTCACTCACACCATCTGATAATAGAACAACCATTGTACCGCGCATGCTGTCGGCTTGTTCTTTAATATGCTGCATGGCTTCGTCAAGCGCCCGCGCAATATCCGTTCCACCATCTGTCGTCTTCTGTGCGTCCAATTTAGCATAGACGCTGTCTTTGGCTGCTTGGTCCTTTACTTGAATAAATGGCTGTAAAACAGCCGCTTGATCGTTAAATTCTACGATCGCAACTCGTTTGTCTGCATCCATCTGTGCGATCATGCGCTTGGCTGCTTCATTGCGATCATTATTAGGGTCTGTTCTGTTCATGCTGCCTGAATTGTCTATGACGAGCACGATATCTTTGACCTTCTTCGCTCCTCCGAGCTGAAGCCCATAGACGAATTGCAGGGCAAGTCCTACGACGAACAACAGAACCAATGTAGCTGGAGCGATATATTTCCATGACGCCCCTGCATAACGTTGGCGCCATGAGGCACCGTTAAGGCGAGGGGACATCAGCTCAGCAATAAGGGCACCTAGTCCGATACATAACGCGAGTACGCCAAAGTACAAGCCAACCAGCACCGCATTCGGTACTTCACCAGACAGCTGGTACAAGAGTACTTCGCCTAAAATGAAGCCAACGCCGCCTCCGATAAGGCTGAACAGCACTAGCATCAAGTTCAATTTACGCTGCATCGTAATATTTCCTCTCTATTGAATAATGGCGAGAGCAGGGAAAGACACTGTGAAGCGTCAGTCCTGCTCTCGCTGTTAAAGGTTGCGTTTATCATGCTAACGAAGCACAGGCAGCTTGGCAGGATCGATACCGTGGAAGGTATATCCGTTCTGCACATAGCTGTCGTAATACACTTTTCCGTTCCGATAGTACATAAGATCTTCAATATGGAAGCCGCCCATAAGATTGAGCTTCTCCACACCGCTGCTGCGCTTCTCGTGGACGGTTCCAAGCTTATACAGCCTTGATCCTTCATCTGCCCGCTGTGCGTAACGGATGAATTCACTTGTGCAATCGCCGAAGAAATATTTCTCTTCATAACGATGCTCATGCGTATAATCTAGGAGGCGAATATGGATGTTCGCTTGTTCTTCGAGCGTGCGATACAGGCGCTTGAATAGCTCTTCTTTCGAAAGGACATCCTTATCGTCATACGATATCGTAACATTAGAGCGACGCAGCAATTCTTCTTCAAACGTCTGATGGAATGGAGCTGCCGTTAAAATATGTGTACGGCATACTTCCGTCAGCTTACGTAAGAGATGTTCACTGCCAATTTGGAGCAAGTCAGGCATGTTTCCTACATAGCGTTCGTCAAAAAATATCATCGCACCGCGCTTAGCCTCGATTTCTTGCATCACATCTGAAGTAACTCGCTCATAGTACTCCATAATGTTTTGTCCGATATAATCATCTGCGGTACGGATACGCTCCAACGCTGCCTCGTGCAGCATGCGCTCCAACTGTCGCATTTGCTGTACTTGGCGAGCCGATTCGGCATGAAGCTGCTCCAACTCCGTTTCATAGCGTCGCGTAAACTGCAATTCGGTTTCTGTATGCAGCAGCTCTAGCTTCTTGCTATAAATCGTCTGGCAGAAGCTGCGCACGAAGCCGCGTACATTGTGCTTGTCCATGAACGGAAGACGCTGGAAGGATAGGCTATCAGCCTTCTCCATATAAAGTTGGTCGAGCTCGGCTTGAGCCAGCTCCAGCTCACGCGATAGATCGCGAATACGTGCACGCACGTCTTTCCATACACTTGCTGATTCCTCGTGCTCATTCGTCCATTCATACCATTGAAAGACGTTAAGATTCGGATGCTCGGCAGCTTGCTTCTGCATCGTGGCCCGCAATTTTGCCCGCACATCCAACTGCTCCATATAGCTGCTCGCCGAACGGACAAAATTGTCGCGGAAATAAAGCTTGCATCCATCACCAAACAGCGCTTCTTCGGCTTCTCGCAATGATAACTGCTTCAAACGAGAGAAGCTAATATCATGTGTCATGATGCCATTCATGTCGTTGATGCGGCTTGCATCTGGAATCGCCTCATTGACTTGGACAGCGACCTTGTCGGGTGACAGTCCGAGCAGGACAAGCTTCTCACGGCTGTTCCAGTCAGGCGTTGTCTGCAATCGATCCAGCAGCTGTTTGTAAAAGTGATAGAGCACTGTCAAGGCGATAGATTCATTAGGCCGCTTTACTTTAGAAAATCCAGCTGAGACATAACCTTGACGGCCGTCTTCGGTCATCATGTTATTTTTAAATGCTGCGTTATTATAGCTAGTTGCATAGTTTGCATACTGATCGTAAGCGGCATCTTTCGACTTGCGATTTTTCAACAAACTCATGTGACAAATCATTTCATAATTATCCTGCATGTCAGATGCTGCTGAAATGCCTCGTTCGTTCTTGTCGGACAGAACGTAGACGAGATCGAATAATGGCGCAGGTCCATGCGAGATAGGGATGCGAATACCGTCCTCCGTAACATGAAGCGGAGCGGATAACGCATAATCTGCTGCCTGCATATATTCCAGCTCGCGCAGGAATGCCATACCGTAGCAACTGCTTGTTCCGAAAGCGTCAATCTGATCGCGCTCGCTCAGAAGTGCGTACATATCCATCTGCACGGACTTGAACGATTGACTGAAAATGGACTGTGCTAATACCGTAATTTCCGGTACGAGTACATTCATCGGGTCATCTACTCTCGTAACGACTGCTAAATGGATGCGGTCGAAAGAAGAGTAGAGTCGCCCATAATCCGAGATGTGACGGCTGACTTGTCGCAGTGTGCGATTCATTTCAAATAGCTGCCGCTCATCTTGCTGCCATTCCCCATAAATGGCGGGGCGCAATGACTTGGATTGGTTGTGCTGCAGCTTATCAATCGGCAGCGTGATACGGCGAATACTTGTATCGATGGAATGTTGATCACGCTGCCCTCGATGAAGCTCGTCGTCCTGAACATGCTGTCCTTGACGCTGCTCGCCTTCCTGCTCAGAAGTAATATGAACATACATAACGCCCGCGCTGTTGTCCCACTTCTTTGCATTGATACGTGCAATTTGCTCAACGGCTTCCGCTGACTTGTCGCCGATGAACAAGAACAGAGTAGGGTAGTGAATGCTGCTCTGATCATCGGCTAGCCCGCTTAATTTCTCTTCCGCACCTGCATATTCATCCGCAAAACGCTGTAATAGCTGTTTCATAGGCTTACTTCAACTTTCTACGAATCGTGTTAAGCTTGCTCGTCAGCTGCTTGTAGAACTGGTACGCTTCTTCACCATTTGCCAATTCAATCTTCTCATACTCAAGACGATCACGAGCATCTAGGAAGGCAGAATACAGATCTTCGAGCTTCTCGAGCAGCGGTGTTACGTCTTCTGAGCCAGTTAGCTCCGCATCGCGACGGGAAGCTTTGCGCAGCATCGTGCTGCGGCTTTTGTCATCGAGCTTGCGGAACTGCTCAAATATTTCAAACTCCACATAGTCGCGAATCTTCATTAGATTAGCGAACGGCTCCCATGCTTCTTCTTCCTCATCACGGTCGTACACATACAGAGCACCTTTCTTCGTAATCGTGCCTGTATACATCACTTCGATGAAATGATCTTGCAGCTTTTCTTCATCTTGATGCAAGCTGAGCAGCTTATCGAATTCCGCCACTTTGCTGGCAATCGCTTCGTACTTCGCAATTTCCTCGCGAACTCGGCGAGTCAGCTCAGGTGTACGAATTAAGTTTTCCTTCGCCAATTCCTCGTTAATGCTACCGAAAATATTTTTCGAAGTTTGCTGCGGCAATCCTTCTACTAGTAGACGCTTCAACTCTAGCTGCGCGCGTTTCACTTCGCCAAGATTCGGCTTCGCTGCCTTCAATTGCAGATCATAGCCGCTCAACAATTGCTCTAGATCGAACGGAGGCGTTAGCACAACTGCATAGCGGTTGCTCGTATTGTGGTCGATGTCTTTTTCCACTACGATTTTATAGCCTTGTGCCTTACTAAATTCACCGCGCACACGCTCGTTGTAGCTGCGCACGCGAGTATTCGCGTACGTATCGCCCCAAGATTGCTCAGGGATCGGAGACGGCAAGTACGTCCAGTTCACTTTGTCCGTCTGCACGAGATGGCGTCCGATGCCTTCTTTATCAAGAATCGTGCGCTCATAGCTTTCTTCGTACACTTTAAGTGGCGTGTAGACGAACAACGGTACACCGTTGCGTGTGTTAAGCCAGAAGATACGGTTCTTCACTTCACTTTCTTTTACAGTAAAGTGAGATTTGCCGACTGCGTTATTTTGATAGTTTTTAATACCCTTCAAAATGCTAGGTGCCTTAACAGGTACGGATACGAAGCCCCAAGAAGGGAAGTACATGCTGCCAGAGCTGTTGCTCAAATGGAACACAGGCACAGCTTCATCATCCAACTTGCTAGCAATATTACGCTCTACGAATTTCTCAATCGATTCTTCTTGGCCGAACTTCATAATCAAGAATTCTTCCATTGACTGTGTAATCAGGTCGCCGAACTTATCAGACAAGAAGTCGGAAATCGAGCTGACGATATCAATCTCGTTCTCCTTAATCCATTGATCCGAACGGTTCAACAATTCCATCGTAAAGTCGCGAATGAGATCATCGACTTCCTTCTGCTCCATCACTTTGCTGATTACTTTAGAAACGTCTGGCACGCTGACGATGTTCCAGTAGTAAGAGCGATTGCCTTTATAGTCAGACTGCTCATCACCGTTAATAAGAATATCTCCGTTTTTCTCGAAAATAGAGTTCAGTGCATTCAATATTTCTGTAAATACGCTATAAATGCGATTGTTCTCTTTATTCAGCAGCTCGTACAGATCTTCATAGAACTCGATCATTTGTTCAGTGCGTTCGAGATCTGCATGGAGCCAGTATTCGTTGATTTTCGCTTCCACAAAGACATTCTTCTTCTTATCTTTTGATATGAAGGCGCTCTTTGCATCACCTAGACGATCATGGGCTTGATCCTGCGCCGATTCGATGTCGCGCGGAATACGGTGCAAGCTCTCACGCAGCGTCTCGATGTAAGAAAGGATCATTTTTAACAAGCAGAAGCCTTTCTCGGTATAAATAAGACGTGATACGTAGAACGGTCCTTGCTCCGGATGCAGGAAGAAGCGGCGCAGCTGTTCGCTAAGCTGCTCTACGATCTGGCCTGGCAGCTGCTTCTTCGCTTTAATATATTCTTCACGTGCACGTGCTAGGAAGTTCTGTTCCAGCTCGGTGTCCATATTGACAACTTGCATCTTCACGACATTGTTGTAGCTTAGTCGTTCGCTGTTCTCGTAACCTGGCAATGGCTCAGGTACACGCGATTCGAACGTCTTTATCATGGAATCGAGGTCGATGCCTAGCTTGCGTGCGAACTTCTCGATATCTTCTTGGCTTGGTGCTTTCTCGAACATTTTGTCCATCTTTTGGAACAGGCGATAGCCAAGATACGTTGTCATTTCTTCAATTGGCAGAACCGCAGAGGATGCGCCGATAATGTTGTATTCATAGTTGGCTGGATACGCCTTGTTCATTTGCGCAATATTCGTACGGATATTGCTAATGTAGTCATGAATTGCGAACTCTTCGCCAGACTGTTTCTCTTCACTCGCCATAAAGTTCGTAATATTTTCAGCCGTTACGTTCATGCAATAGTCATAAGCGTTCTCCAGCAGCTTGCCCTCTGTGTTCGTTGCCGAGATCAGATGACACAGGTTGAATGGCGGCAATGGTGAGTTTACGCTCAAAATATTGCCATACTTTTGCTGGAATCGCTCCCCGCGGCTATCTACGTTCATCCAGTAATCAAGCTCTTTCAGCGCAGCATAGCCGTTCTTCTTGATGTACTCACGTGTGTGCTCGCTCAAGCTCTTGTTCGCCAAGTTGACGTCTGGCGTGAACAAGTAACCGAGTGTATTCACACGGTCAATCCCTGCGGAGCCGTGATCGCGCTCAATAATGCCTCGTACTATATAAGATATATCGAGGAAACATCCGCTGCCTGTACCGCCGGATAAGCCGGAAAGTAGGAAGACCATCAGCTTCTTATTTGTACCGACAGACAATGTCTTAATCTTCTTATCGATCGCTTGCACAACTTGGTTAATCTTCGTGAACAACAATAGTCGTCCAGCTTGGCGTACGCCTGCCGCACCGTTCATGCCGTCTGTAATGGACAGCTCAGGGGACAGCCATTCGGTAATATACGGTTCCAAAATACTACGATTTTGCAGTAAGCCGCCGACTTCAGCGTTCGACAATAGAACGAATTCGTTTAACGGATCGAGGCCGATGCCTTTGTATTTCTTTGCACGGTCTTGTTCATTGGTTTCGAATGCTAAGAACTCGACGTTCGATGGCTTCTCCATTTTGCGCTTCGATACCGGATCTTCTGGTAGCTTGAAGCGGCGGTTAATTTGATATTTCAAACGGAGCAGGGCATCGATCCCTGTTCCGCCTAGTCCGATAATTAGAATGGGATTGTCGATCGTATCGACGCGAATCTTGTCACTGACAATACCTCCGCCGAGGGATACGTCCAACTGCTGTATATGTTCGCGAACTACTGGTTTCATGTTACTTTGACCTCCTTAGTGTCAAACACGGTTTCTATTTCTCTATCAAGCCGAATTATTTAATCTATTTATACGAGATATTCGATCATAATCGTTTTGTCCACACTAGCAAGCGGAACGGTGATACGGTCACCATTTTTCAATTCAATACCGTTGCTTGCTTGAACCGCGCGGCCTGACTTCTCAATCGTGCTGTCCCCATTGCTGCGGATCATGATTCGGTCTTGGTTGCTTGGTGTAAATACAATCTTCTCGGTTTCCTTCAATTCCGGAGCCAGCTGCAATACTTGATGCAAAGTGAACTTGCCGCGGAAGCCATTCAGCTTCTTATACTGCGGATAGCTCTTCTCGCCTGTATTCTCGTCCTTAATCTCGATGACGAGCTGTCCGACGAAGCCGCGATTCGCTTTTTTCATCGCCTTCATAATAAAGAACGCGGCAGCAGCGAGTGCGGCAGCTCCGAGCACTCCACCTACTACGAGCAGCGTAGGGAAGGGCTTGTCCTCCGATGAGTCACCGGACTCTGTTGTTGGAGGCGTTGTTACTTTGCCTGACTTGGCATCGATCTGGACAGGCTTCGTTTCACGGTAGAAGCTCTTGTCTTCGGCTTTAACAATTAATTCATAGAGATGCTTCTCTTTGATCGTAACTTCTCCTGTAAATCGATCGCCTTTATTGTTCAAAGGCACCTCGACGGTCTTGCCTGTGTCGATATCTTTTAGCAGCGCTACTGCCTTCATGTTGTTATACAATTCTTTGTTGTCGAGTGGCTGTCCATTGCTGATGAGATACGAATCGATATCGATGGTGTCACCAGGCTTGTAGCTCTTGGACGGAATCGGCTTCATCGTCAGTGCCAGATCATAGTTGAAGATCAAGTTAATATCGATCTTGTCCTTAGCTACACCCTTTACTTGCAAGGTCCAGTCACCTTGTTCAGGCTGCATCAGCTTAAGCAAGGAGTAACTCTTAGACTTGGACTGAAGCACGTCAGACGAAGGAATCGGCACGCTGTTACCAGCTGGATCGATCAGTCGGACTTCGACTGGCTTTTCAGACATAATCGAAATATTTGCTTCTAACACATTTGCGTTAGGAACGTTAATCTTTACATCTTGATACTTGCCGTTCGATGTAATCGAATCAATCGGTACGACTTTCAATTTCAGGTGGCTTGCAAAAATTTCACTCAGTATTTGCGGCAAATCGTCCGCAGAATCAGTGACGAAGGATTTACCCCCAGTTTTGCTTGCGATTTGATCCAACACAGATTTGTTCAACTGACCGTCTGCATTTAGACCAATCGTATAAATGGGGATGCCCATTTTTTTTGCATCGGCTACTGCCTGATTCAACTCCTGATCGGATTGAGCCTGTGTGCGGCTGCCGTTTTTGTTCAAATAATTATTGCCGTCTGCTAGCAGCACGATCATTGGTTCATGTGCAGGGTCAGCGCCATTCTCCAACACTTTGACAGCTTCCTTAACACCGACCGCGATGTCTGTATAGGCACCGTGATTGATCTGGTCAATGAACTGCTTCAAATCCTGCTTGTCTGCTTCCGACTTAATATCGAGCAGTGCTTTCTCGCGCTCGATTCGGTCGGTGTAGGCGACGATGCCTACCTTATCGCCTGTTGGCGACAGCATATCGATGAACATTTTCATCGCTTCATTAGCAAGCTTATTGCGATCACTCTCTTTCATCGAGTTGCTCACATCGAGCGCCAGTACCGCATCAATCTGTGAAGATGGCACTGCTGCGAATGCTGTAGGCTGCATGCTGACGAGCGGTACAAATATGATTGAAAGTGCTAGTAGTATGCGAATAGAGATAGATATATTTCGTTGCATATAATGTCTCCTTTTGATGTATTGAGGCTGTTCAACGGCTGAATAGGTTAAACGTCCTACAAGTCTATCATTTCTATTGTATGTTAAAATTCTTAAGATTGTATGAAGTTTATCTCATAAATGTCCAGCATTTTTCAAACATTGACAGCGTATAGTTGATTTCTGACTGAATTCGGCATTACACTTGCAGTGTGCCGTTAGTAAGTGCTGGCAATCAACATCGATCGAATCTAGCCATTTACTTTACCGAAATAAACGTACAACCAGAAGAAAGGAATATTTCTATGATTGCATATGGATGTATCGCCATTCTTATCGTATATGCTGCTGTAATCAGCATAAGAGCTTACGTGCAACGCAAGCGAGTACCAACCGCAGAAGAGGTTGATGAAGTGCTGCTAACGATATTAAACCGTGGACGTGATACAAAATGAACCATAAACAACCAGTTCGGCTTAAGTCCTATAGTATAACGAGATACGGCTATCAAAAGTTAAGAGTTTGCAAACATTGTAAAAATTTCACGATGCTATCGGAAGAGGAGTGCCGTTATTGCGACAAAAGCAAACTGATTTCGCTAGATGAGCACGCTTCTCTGCTTGTTCGATATTCGAATATAAAAGTGCTGCTGATCGCTCTCTTGATAGCGGTTGCTGCTGTGCTATTCGGCGACTCGACGGAACAACGACTCATTTGCGGTGCGGTAGGGATCCTAGTCATCATTGTTCTATGGAGAGTCCAAGTGATGCTGCAAGCGCAGGCCGAGTCTAGGCAACTGCTCCATCTGATCAAGCAGGAGCAGCAAATAATCGTGAACGGTGTGTTCCGCGATTGGGAAGCCGCAATCGAGAACTGGAACAAGGACAAGCCGTTAACCTATGCGATGCTTCGTGAGATCGCAACGCTTATGCATAATGACACCATTCGACTGCAGCAGCTTCATATGCTTGACTCGTTTATTTTGCGAAAAGATATGGATCTTGAACTAGATCCTCTCTTGTTAAAACATTTCGAACCACTGCTAGCCAGTTACATAGGTGAAGTGGCCAAGCTGAAACGAGAATTGATTCGAGATCGCACGCTTCGCTATGTGCTGCGGCATGAGCATTCCATCCTTCGCATGGAGTCAGGGCTTGCGATTATGACGGCTGTCGTCGGTGCTGCCCTTCGGACGAAGCATTATGTTGCATCGTATTCCCCGCTCGTGCGGCGCTATGCGTTCAGTCTACCAAGGGATCGTTTCCTTCGGTTGTATCGAATGTTGGCAGAGTACCCAGATCAAGATTGGGACGGGTTACAGGATGAAGTCTATCGCATCTATCAAGAAAAATACCGCTGGGATACGGATTTTCACTAGTCGTGCTTGATTGCTGGATAGCGCAAACAAACCACATGCAACTAACCCGCTGGGTTATATGACGCAGGTCGTTTGGTTTTCACCTTCAAATAGACTTTTAAATGTATCGGCTCTTGTCGAATTAGTGTATAGGATGATAAAATGCTCAAAAAGACCTCCCCTGACACCTTCATTTTTTATGAGGGTAAGGGGAGGTCTTTTCATATCGTTATGTAATTTCGCTACCATTTAATATTGCCGCAGAACTTTCACCCGCTTGCCGTTCTCATATTTGCTAAACGTATGAACCTTACCGTCTTTGTAGTGATACACTTCACCATGCAGTTTTCCATTTCGATACGAGCCGTTTATTGCGATATTTCCTTGTGAATCATAATTGATCCCTTTACCGTGCAACTGATTGTAACGGAAGTGGCCTGAGTATCTCGTAGTACCATCAGGACGATACCATATGCCTGTGCCATGAAGTTGATTGTCTCGGAAGGTGCCAGAGAGAATGAGATTACCCCTATTGTCAAAGGCTTCTCCTTGACCGTTGGCTGCAAAGCCAGCAATGTCTCCAATGTATCGATAGGTTTGGTTGCCGAATGTAATCGTATGGTCAGCCGGTTTGCTATTTTGTTCGCCTTGCTCTGGATGGTACCAAGCCTTTGTGATCGTAGCATCGAGTGCGGCGCGCTGTGCATCTGCAATGTGGTAAAGCTTAAATGCAAACAGGATCGTAAATAAGCCTGCCATGAAAATACAGGTCAAGCCGGGGAAATAGGAGCGTCTTTTCTTATAAGCGATTGTAGCTGATGTGATGCCTAGTAAAATGAAAAAGATAATCGTGCTTAATAAAAACCAATCCATAAGATCGAATTGCATCATGGGCCCCCTGCTGTAGGTATGAATATATGTATGTCGTAAGGGATTGATAGATAGATGAAAGAAACGGGATAAACATATGTAAGTTATTTATATTATCCTTATTGTACCAAGTTCGAAAGAGGGGTGGAAGAACAAAATAACGCCTTCGCCCCTAGGCTAGGCCAATAGGGCAAAGGCAGTGTTAACGGGTTTCCATTTAAATGTAAAGTTTTCCTTCAACTTTGGTGCGGATAGTATTGAAATTGCTATCTCTACTATCATTATCAACTTCTAAATAATACAAGACTCCTACTTTAAGATTTCTCCATGTGAAGCTTACTTCCTGACTTGGTCTTGTAATGTCACCATCGATCTCAAACCGCCCACTAGCTTCATCTACTAAAGTGTTTGTAGATGCTTCATATAATCTATAATCAACATTTGTGCGAGAGTCACTGTATTGATGCAAGACATCCAACGATACAAGGGAATCATCCGTTACGAAGTAAACAGGTTTTCTTTCATTTTCAAGTAAATTAAAATTAAAACCTTGTGTGGCTGCCATTGCTGGTAAAGCAGACCCCAAAAGAAGTGTCAAAGCCGCAACCGCACTTACCGCCATCTTTTTCATAGTATATTCCTCCTAATAATATATGTTTTACGCTTAACCACAGGTAGTGCTTTTGGATAACCTGTATGGATGAAGCTGTAAACAATTTTGATTATAGGGGAAAAATAAGCGGCTACATCTCTTTGGACGCATCTGGGCAATCAAGCTGATGATCTTGCGCAAAAATTGTTAGAATTTGAAGTTTATCGATTTATACTTTGGGTGATTAAAAAACAGGAGCTTGCGCCGGAGGTAGAATATCTACACGCCCGGCACAGCCCCTGTTGTGCTGAACCCCGCAGGTTGTACGAGATTGCAGCATTCATATGTTCAGTAATCCCGTTCGATCGGCTTAGCCTTCCAACAACAAGGACTCTGGATCTTCTAGCAATTCTTTTACTTTCACTAGGAAGCTAACTGCTTCTGCACCATCGACGATACGGTGGTCGTAGGAAAGGGCAATGTACATCATTGGGCGGTTCTCCATGCGCTCTTGGTCGATAGCGATTGGACGCCATTGAATCTTATGCATGCCGAGAATACCGACTTGCGGAGCATTCAAGATTGGCGTGGACAGCAAGGAACCGAATACGCCGCCGTTTGTAATCGTGAACGTACCACCTTGCAAGTCAGACAACGCTAGAGAATTCGTGCGTGCTTTGCCTGCAAGATCGATGATCGTTTTCTCGATGCCAGCGAAGCCAAGGCGATCTGCGTCACGTACTACAGGAACGACAAGACCTTCCTTCGCGGATACCGCGATACCGATGTCGTAATATTTCTTCACAAGCAGCTCATCGCCGTCGATCTCAGCATTCAACAATGGGAATGCTTTCAATGCGCCGATAACCGCTTTTGTGAAGAAGGACATGAAGCCAAGGTTGACTTCGTTCTTCTCTTTGAAAGCATCTTTGCGGCGCTTACGAACGTCCATAATCGCAGTCATATCAACTTCGTTGAACGTTGTCAGCATCGCAGCTGTTTGTTGCGCTTCAACGAGACGCTTCGCGATCGTTTGACGACGGCGGGACATCTTCGTGCGCTCAACTGGCTTGCCGTTCTCTGCATCAGCTGCGCCCAATTGAGGAGCTGGAGCTGCGGCAGGGCGTGCAGCAGGAGCAGGTGTCGCAGCAGGAGCAGGTGTCGCAGCAGGAGCAGCGTTTCCGTTGCGGCCTTGTGCTTGCACATCGTCTGTTGTAATGCGGCCGATTGGATCGCGTGTTTGCACTTGAGCCAAGTCGATGCCATGCTCGCGAGCAAGCTTGCGAGCGGAAGGTGTTGCATGCACACCTTCTGTGCTCGGCGCTGGTACTGCAACTGCTGGCGTTGGAGCAGGAGCCGTTGCAGATGCCGCAGCAACTGGAGCTGGAGTTACAGCCTCAGCTTGTGCTGGAGCAGGTGCAGCAGTACCGCCAGCGTTAATGATTGCGATGACAGAACCAACAAGTACGTTGTCGCCTTCTTGTGCAAGAAGCTCTCCAACAACACCATCTTCGTCTGAACTAATTTCCAAGTTGACTTTATCCGTTTCCAATTCAGCTACGATATCACCTTGCTTGATTGCTTGACCTTGTTGAACGTGCCATTTGTGCAGCGTTCCTTCTGTGATTGATTCTCCCAAATCAGGCACTCTTACTTCTGTCACGGTAGCTTCCTCCTTTAGCACGGTACGTTTAGGATTATTTCAAGTTCAATGCTTGCTCGATAATGTTGCGCTGCTCGTAGCTGTGCACATCTGCATAGCCGCTTGCAGGGCTGGAGCGCTCAGCGCGTCCGTTGTATGTTACTTCTGCGCCTTTAGGCATAATTGCACGCAGACGAGATTCCATGAATGTCCATGAACCCATATTGCGAGGCTCTTCTTGTACCCACATGATCTCTTTGAGACCTTTCATACGGCCGATCACTTCTGCGATCGCTTCTGCTGGGAACGGATACAGTTGTTCAACACGGATGATGTGCAGCCAGCTCCAGTCTTTGTCTGGATGGTTATCGAGTTCTGCTTGCAGTTCAAGAGTGATCTTGCCGCTGCAGAGAACAAGACGGTTAACCTTAGCAGGCTTTTGGCCTAGCAATGGCTCTTCCACGATTGGTTGGAAGGAACCATCTACGAGTTCAGCAGCTGGAGAAGCACTGCGCGGGTTGCGCAGCAAGCTCTTCGGTGCCATAACAACCAATGGACGTGCAAGGCGCGTACCGCCGATTGCTGCCTGATGGCGAAGCAAATGGTAGTACTGAGCTGCACTGGACAAGTTTGCTACCGTCCAGTTGTTGTCCGCTGATAGCTGCAAGAAGCGCTCCAAGCGTGCACTGGAATGCTCTGGTCCTTGGCCTTCATAGCCATGAGGCAGGAGCATAACCAAGTTGGAATATTGATGCCACTTCGCTTGGCCGGCAGAGATGAACTGATCGATGATGACTTGAGCCGTGTTAGCGAAGTCTCCGTACTGTCCTTCCCAGATAACAAGCGTTTCTGGCGCGAATACATTGTAGCCATATTCGAAGCCGAGTACAGAAGCTTCGGACAATGGGCTGTTATGAATAGCGAAAGATGCTTTTGCTTCTGGTAAGTGATGCAATGGGCAGTACGTATTGTTGTTCGTATGATCGTGCAGCACAAGATGGCGATGAGCGAACGTTCCGCGCTCGGAATCTTGACCGCTAATTCGAATCGGTTGTCCTTCTGCTAGAATCGTAGCGAAGGCAAGCGCCTCTGCGTTAGCCCACTCTACCTTCTCGCCTTCATCCAGTGAAGTTGCGCGGCGCTTCAGGATACGCTCAAGCTTCGGATACGGCTTAAAGTCTTCTGGTGTTTGCAGCAATCCGTCGTTAATCGACTTTAACTGTTCCAATGTAACTGGCGCGCTCTTCGGATTAGGAATATGAGCTCTTGGCAGCTTGTCGATATGGGATTGATACTGACCCTCAGCTGTATCGCGCATTTGGTCGTAAGCTTGCTGCAAGACTGCATCTACATCATCTTGCAATTGCTTAATGATTTCGTCAGTTACGACACCTTGAGCTTTCAATTGCTCTGCATATAAATGATAAACGGTCGGGTGAGCGTGCACCTTCTCGTATGTTTTCGGTTGTGTAACAGTCGGATCATCCATCTCATTGTGACCATGGCGGCGGTAGCCGATCAGGTCGATGAGGAAGTCCTTCTTGAATGTATCGCGATATTCAAACGCCATGCGCGCCGCAGCGATACAAGCTTCTGGATCATCTGCGTTAACATGGATGATAGGAATCTCGTAGCCTTTCGCCAAGTCACTCGCATACAGCGTAGAACGGGAGTCTTCGCTCTCCGTTGTGAAACCGATGCGGTTGTTGACGATAAAGTGCAGTGTTCCTCCGTTTTGGTAACCGCGCAGATTATTGAAATTCAATGTCTCTGCTACGATACCTTCACCAGGGAATGCCGCGTCTCCGTGCATCAGGATAGCAACAGCTTTCTCCGTATCTTGTACAGGGAAACCAGCGCTGCTTCTATCTTCCTGCGCCGCACGTGCAAAGCCCTCAACGACAGGGTCTACGAATTCAAGGTGGCTCGGATTGTTCGCCAAGTTAATGCTTGTCTTGAATTCATTTTCTTCGAAGTTGCGATCAGCACCTAAGTGATATTTCACATCCCCTGTCCAGCCGTGATTGATGCCTGTTGAGCCTTCAGAAGGGAATAGGTCTTTATTCGGTGAATGATGGAACTCTGAGAAAATAGCGCCGTAAGGTTTGCCCAATACGTGAGTAAGTACGTTCAAACGTCCACGGTGAGCCATACCCATCAAAATATGTTTAGCACCATCGCGTGCGAAGTCGCGTACAAGCTCATCAAGCATCGGTACGAGTGCATCGTTTCCTTCGATGGAGAAACGTTTTTGGCCAACAAATGTCTTATGCAAGAACTTCTCGAAATGCTCAACTTCCATCAGGCGACGAAGCAATTGAATGCGATCTTCATTCGTCATGACAGGAGGAACTTGTTTGTGTTCTGCTTTGTCGCGAAGCCATTGCTTCTCGTTCACATCATGCACATGTCCAAAGTCGTAAGCGATCGAACGAGTATAAGACTTCAACAAGTGCTGGATAGCATCCCAGGCAGTCTTCACATCGGCAGGATGGTTATTCCATACGATGGAAGCAGGAAGAGCTTGCAGGCCTTCAACAGTTAAACCGTACGCTTCCGGAGAGAAGCGACGAGGGTCTGGTGTAGCATTAATGCCAATTGGATCGATATTAGCTGCCAAATGGCCGTACGTACGAATATGTTCTGCAAGTTTTGCTGCATTGACTGCTTGCATGAGCGCTTCTCCGCTGCTCATTGCATAATGGATTGTAGAAGCAGTGCTGTTAACGGATTGTGATGTATATTCCTCGTTAGCATAAGCAGGTGGCGGACCATACTGCTCAAACCATTCTTGGAATCGTGCATCAACCGCATCCGGGTTGTCTAGGTACTGCTCGTATTGCTCATGAATGTATCCAAGATTGGGACCGAAATATCGCTCCCACGCCCCGTTCTTGTTTGACACCCCAGCCGACATGGATAGGACCTCCTTAATGTTCTCGTACAGGTTGTTGGTGTAGTAGTTTTGTAATAATAAAAATAAGCCAATAAATGCGCTTTCAAATGATAATACTGGAAACGTCTTCATTATACTAAACAATCGACGGATTGAATAATAAAGAGCATTAAATTTTAGATAGCGATTAAAGATGATAATTATATCAATAAGAGATAGATGGCTCTATAGCAAGGGAAAACGCTGATTTCATGCGCCTTTTCGGTTGTTGGCAAGTCAATAGAAGACGCTGTAGAGAGAGTTGAAGTACGTTAAATTAGGTAGCGGAGATTTTTTTCTATAAAATAAGTTCCTGTGATAGGACATTAAAAATGAAATGCCGCTGCACCTAGTAAAAGGGCAACGGCATGGAAACGACTCGCTAAACAAGTCTTTATTACTACTATTATCTTGGATTTTATGCTGATGTAGAGTGCTTTTGCTCAAGTGACTTTTGTTTGCGTGAAGGCAATCCCCACGATAGTGCTACCATACTAAAAGCAACTACAACCAAGATTATAAATATGACGTGGATACTGCTGGCAAGACTATCTCGCAAGACGGATATGACAGACTCGCTCAGCGATACACTACCTTGCGTCGGCTGGATCATCGTGTTCAGCATCGCAGGTGTAACGTCACCCGCATTGTCTGGGTGGCTGCCAATTGTTTGTGCAGTCTGTATATTGAAATAACTGCCGATAAGCGATACGCCAATCGTCTGCCCGATGTTACGGAACAATACGTTTGTACCAACAGAAGTTCCGATCATATCTGGGCTGATCGCAGATTGTACGACAACGGTATGCAGCGTGACGGAAATACCGAAGCCAATCCCGATAAATGCTGTAATGACATACAGCCACCAATGGTTGCTGTCTACTTGCATAAAGAGCAAGGCAAGGGCGCTCATAAATAAGAAGAGACCGCCAATAATAGAAGACGTGCGCATGCCACGCTTGATCATGAGTTTTCCACATAGGAAGGCGCCGAATGTCCAAGTAATAGACATTGGTGCAAGTGCTAAACCAGACAGCGTTGCATTAGAACCAGCTACTCCTTGCATCCATAGTGGGACGTAAACGACGATGCCGATCAATAGCACATGAATAATGAAAGAAAGCACATTCGTCACGGCTACAGCCCGATTGCGGAATAGCTGCAAAGGCATAATTGGATCTTTCGCGGTTGCTTCAATACGGATGAAGGCGATAATAAACAGGATAAATACGGCGAATAGAGCCAATACGCTGACAGACATCCACTCTCCGGATTCGCTGCCAACATGTACACCGTACAACAAAGCAGTAACGGCAATCGTGAATGTGATTGCACCTGCGAAGTCGAGCGGCTGCTTGTTCGTACGTTTCTCTTCTTTCAGATAAATAGCAACGAGTATCATAGCTACTACACCAAATGGGATATTCATAAAGAAGATCCAATGCCATGAAATCTGGTCCACCATAAAGCCGCCTACGAGCGGTCCAGCAATACCTGCTGTTCCCCATACGGCACCGATATAGCCAAGAATTTTGGCACGCTGCTCATAGGGATATAGGTCAGCGATAATCGTATTGGTGACGGGCAGGATGGCACCGGCTCCAAGTCCTTGAATGACGCGGAACCAAATGAGCTGATCCATCGTTTGTGCAAAGCCGCATAAGGTTGAACCAATGAGAAATAATGCAATACCTGTTAGGAAGATAGCTTTGCGGCCCCAAATATCAGACAGCTTTCCGTATATCGGAACCGAGACGGAAGAGACGAGAAGATAGGCGGTAAATACCCAACTCATCATATGGAAGCCTTGCAGGTCGCCTGCAATTTTGGGCATTGCTGTACTGACGATGGTGCCCTCGATTGCCGCTAAGAAAGTGGCTACCATGAGGGAGGCCATAATCATTGTGCGATTCATGATCAAAATTCAATCCCTTCTATCATTTATCCGCGAGCGATAGGTTATAGCAGTATGAGATGTGAAAAGGGCACATACTGCGCTATTTGATATCGGTAACACGGGGCAATCCTTTAGTAAATTAAGAGCAAGCTTTAGTAAATTAGAGCAAGAAATGAAACAAGTCATTTTAAGCGGGTAGAACGTAGATTGAATAGTAGACCGAGAGCACCTCGTTCAGATTAGTGACAATAATGCAGTTATTTTATCTATAGATGTGACTATCTAAGCGATTAACGACAAAAATACATTTATTTTGGCTACTTTACGCATTTTAACTGCCTAATCGAGAAAATGAACTGCACATTTGTCTGAATCTATCGCAAAATGACGTTTTCTACCTAAATGAACTGCACTTTTGTCCATAAGATTCTGAGAATGATGCTGTTGTTCTACGCTAACTTATAATTGTAAACACCTTGCAGTAGTTATTAAATAGGCAAACATAACTTCAAACAAAGTAGGGAGGTACTCCTTTTTGAATGCCTCCGTGGATTCCTCTTTGAATGCCTCTTTGTATGCGTAACGTTCAATCTCCATATGGGATTAGCATGTATGAAATGGATTGGGTTAGCAACCTACTTATCAGGTAGACGGCTCTACCTATTATTAGGGGTGGATATGTAACTGTCAACATGGTTTCCTAGCAATTGCCTGTACATAAGGTGGGCTTGAGAATGAATGGGGTTGAGACTGGGAAATTAATGATGAATAACAGCCTCTATTCTTACACTAGAAGAACAAGAATAGAGGCTGTTCAGAACGAGGCGCTATATGATTATGTCGTGCGCAATGGAGGCTGCGCCCTCATGAGCCATTCGAGCGACTGGAACACATGCTGAAGTAGATCGCCATCTTGATACACCTCTGAAAGGAATAAGCCGCCCTCAAATATTGACAGAACAAGAGCTGCTGTTTGCGGAATAGGAAGAGATGTGGGCAGTTGACCGTTTTTAACTCCTTCTTGGAGCAACTGCTCCAGCAACTGCTGGTTTCGACGGAAAAATTGATCGATCCGTTCACGAACTGCGGGCACTTCGCGCGAAGTTTGCGCAAACAACGTAAGAAACGTACCTCCAACGCGACAATCTTGTTGGTAAGGATCATAAGCGATGAGCCGCAGTAGAAACTCGATTCTTGTAATTACATCTACATGCTGTTGAGTTATGATAAGTGCGGAACGTGCATCGTAATAAGCCACTGCATCATCGACGATCTCTAGCAGAATGGCCTCCTTACTCGCGAAATGATAATAAATGTTCGTTTTGGATACTTTACTGATTGCGACGATGTCATCCATACTAGTTGAATGATAGCCTGCTTTTAGGAATCGTTCAGCTGCGACTCGCAGTACGATATCCCGATTCGATGATTTTCTTCTTTTCATCAAATACGTGCAGGAGATTCCTGCTTCTCCTTTCTGGTCTTACGTGAGCCTTTCTGTACTCGTATGTAGGTTAATCTAGACACTGGTGATGTAAGGGAGTTAAGGTTCTTTTGTCAATATTTAGTGGGATAAGTAAAATGATGATGGAAATGATGTGAGCTCCCTCATTTATAGTACGAATAACTTCATAGAACCGTTACATATATTGGAGGATGAAAATTATGGCTATTGCTGAAGTGACGATAATCCCTATTGGTACAGCCTCAACGAGTTTGAGCCACTATGTGGCACATATGCAGCGCGTACTGGCTCAGCAGCCAGGAATAAGCTATGAATTAACTTCGATGAGCACGATTATTGAAGGTCCTCTTGAGCAGGTGTTGGAGGTCATTCGAGTGCTGCATGAATCGACGTTTGCAGCGGGAGCGGCAAGAGTATCCACGAGCATCAAGATCGATGATCGGCGTGATCGAGAAGCTTCATCCCGACAGAAGCTTCAATCTGTGCAAGCCAAGTTGTCGCAGTCCCTCGATGATTGATTGAACCAATTTCACGAATTCAGCGAAATCAACATAACAAGCACCTTTCCATTCCTGTCTCCACTTATGGAGCAGCGTGAATAGAAAGGTGTTTTTTGCACATATTTTAAGATGCGACGAAATGTAAATTGTTACAAGCGTATTTGATATATTCACCAGTAGTGCGGTGTGATAGAATATCTTTTGGTGTTTTTTTCGGAGTGTATAAATAGATAAACAATGGATAGGGGTATTATCGAAAATGCAAACAGAGCAAAAAGTAAAAATTACGACAGCAGATCCAAGTGCTATCGGCTTGTTCGGCTTGGCAATCGTTACACTCGTCGCTTCTTCACAGAAGCTCGGATGGACAGAAGGGACTTCACTTATTATTCCATGGGCAATCTTCTTGGGCGCATTTGCACAGTTGTTCGCATGTATCCACGATGCTAAGAAGAACAATACGTTCGGTACGACTGCTTTCGGTGCCTATGCATTTTTCTGGCTTGGGGTATCGATGACATGGATGATTCAACATGGTATGTTCGGTGAGTCTATGGCACAAGCGGCTGATACGCATCAGCTTGGTATGGCATTCGTTGGTTACTTGATCTTCACGATCTTCATGACAATTGGTGCGATGGAAACACATAAAGTATTGTTCTTTATTTTCGTGCTAATCGACTTCTTGTTCCTAGGTCTTTCCCTTGATGCATTTGGCATCATGTCGCCATTCTCGCATAAGCTTGCGGCTGTATCCGAGTTGTTGATCGCATTGCTCAGCTTCTACGGTTCCGCAGCAGCGGTATTGAATACACACTTTGGTCGTACGTTCTTGCCAGTTGGTAAGCCGTTCGGTATTTTCAAAAAATAAGTTAGATATGAATAAAGGCGTTCCATACTGCGTGCTGCAGAGGGACGCCTTTTTCGTATGTGTTGGTAGTTAGGGTTGGTTACTTGATTGAAGCGATGATGTGTGGTGGGCACGCTTATAGCCACTTTTTTGCCCATTGCTCTACAGGCATGAGTGCTTTTCCCAATTCCGTTCCTTTTATCGTTAGTGAATATTCGGTACGGATCGGTCGAGTAGGAATGACATTACGATTAATAATTCCGCAGTCTTCCAGCTCCTTGATGCGTTCATTCAGCACGCGCTTGCTGAGGTCAGGAATGTAGGCGTGAATCTCGCTGAATCGTTTGGGTCCATCCAGCAGCGTATGAATAATTAATCCAACCCATTTCTTTCCGATTAGCTGATACGAGTATTCGATCTTATCGCATAAAGGGCAGTCTTCTTTTCTCTTCTTTTCCTCATCCATCTCTATTTCCCCCTTCATCTAGTTATTAATAGTAATCAGGTTATCCGGTTTTTATGATTTGTAAATTTAGCATACTTTATCACAGAAAACGCTAACAAGAAAGAGAAAGTTCGAACGTTCACATTTTAGACAAAAAAAGGTTGACGGATGATTCCGAGAGGAGTATTATGATTTCGTAAAGTAAATAGGTTATAAAAAGTAACTAACGACATAAATATAAACCAGTTAATGTAAGGTTGTTTGCATATAAGGAGGAGAAAGAGATGGAACCAGCAACTTTTGTCCTGTTCGGTTCGACAGGCGACTTGGCGAAGCGAAAAATATTTCCCGCTCTATTTAACCTTTATATAGATGGGAAGATGCCGTCTGCATTCTCCATTATCGGTATGGGAAGAAAGCATATTGAGCATACAGAATTTCAAGAAACGGTACGTCAGTCTCTAAATACGTTTTCTCGTCGTGAGCCTGGTGCAGCGAAGCAACTCGATTCTTTTTTGCAAGCGATACGCTATCAGGCATTAGATGTAACACGACCTGAAGATTATAAAAAGTTGTTTGAAGTAGTGACAGCGAGAGAAGCTGAGCTGAATCTTCCGCAAAACCGCATGTTCTATCTTTCAGTAGCGCCTGAATATTTTGACACGATTGCTCAAAATATTAAGCTTAGTGGTTTAGGGGATACAACAGGCTGGAAGCGACTTGTTATCGAGAAGCCTTTCGGCCATGATCTCGCATCTGCTCGTGAATTGAATAAGCGTCTGAGCAAGGCATTTGCAGAAGATGAAGTTTTCCGCATTGACCATTACTTAGGCAAGACGATGGTTCAGAACCTTGAGGTGTTGGAAATTTCCAACCCAGTGCTGCATGCGCTGTGGAACAATCGCTACATTAATAATGTGCAGATAACGGCGAGTGAGACTGTAGGCTTGGAGGGTCGAGCAGAGTACTACGATCAGGCAGGAGCTATCCGAGATATGTTCCAGAATCATATGCTGCAGTTACTTATGATGATCGCTATGCATTTGCCAAAAGGCAGTAAGGCAGAAGATATCCGCAATCGTAAGAAAAGAGTGCTGGAAGCACTTCGTCCTCTACAGAAGGAAGAGGTAGCTGCAACGGTTGTTCGTGGTCAGTACGAAGTAGGCACAGTTAATGACAATCCGGTTGTTAGCTATATCGACGAGCCGGGCATTGATTCTTCTTCGCAAAACGATACGTTTATCGCAGCACGTCTATGGATCGATGATACGTTCTGGAGTGAAGTTCCGTTCTATATTCGTACGGGTAAGCGGATGAAAGAGAAGTCGACGCGTATTGTGATCGAGTTCAAGGATCCGATGAACAAATATTACTCGCAAGATCCGTCTGAGCCGGAGCGTCCGAATCTTCTGGTCATTGAGATTAGTCCGAATGAGCGGATTACGTTCCAGTTAAATAGCAAAAATGTAGCGAAAGGTGAAGGCATAGAGCCGATTCAAATCGACTACAAAGTTGAGAAAGAAATGCCTGAAGCTTATGAGAATTTGATCTATGATGCTTTCCGCGGCGATGCTTCCTTCTTCGCGCATTGGGATGAAGTGGAGCTGTCTTGGAAATTTGTACAGCCGATACTTGAAGCTTTCGAAGAGAATCTTGTTCCTTTGTACAAATATAAATCCGGAAGTTACGGCCCTGCTGCATCGGAAGGACTCGTTGGACAGGATGGCAACACATGGTGGCTGGATTCCGAAGGGAAGCCTCTTAATAAGGATATGGAGAATCTGAAGAAGCAACCTGTAATGGCCTGATTGGGCACAAGTTCGTTTGTCAGAGTGAGCGATATCATTCACCATCCTTGCTAAAATAAGCTAGACTACAACCGTTACAAATCTGAAATGGCAATTTCACGAAAATAACGTTCACGGCGTTCGTTAGCGGAATTGCAGAAGTATTCCACAATGTACCGCAGTCTGAGATTACCCTTTCTAAGTGGTTATATTATGTAATGGTTAATAAATAGGTATGAAAAAAGTTTGGGACATTAGCGTTAATGCTATTTACAAAATAAAAACAACTGGTGGAGGGAAACAGCATGAAAGTAGGATTAGTCGGATTAGGAAAAATGGGTCTCAACCTGGGTCAAAACTTGCTCGATCATAAGCACGAGGTCGTTGCTTTTGACCTTAATAAGCAAGCGGTAGATGAAATGACTTCTTTCGGCGCAACAGGTGCTTATACGCTTGAGCAGTTGGTTCAGGCTATGGAAACACCTCGCGTGTTGTGGATCATGGTACCTCATGCAGTGGTTGACTCCGTTATCGATCAATTGACACCATTGCTGTCCACAGGCGATATCATCATTGAAGCTGGTAACTCACACTTTAAAGAATCGATTCGTCGCTACGAGCTGTTGAAAGAGAAAGGTATTCGCTTCATGGATGTCGGCACGTCCGGCGGTATGGAGGGAGCTCGTAACGGAGCTAGCTACATGATCGGTGGAGATGAGGATGCATGGCAGCATGTGGAGCCTATCTTCCGTGATACAGCTGTGGAGAACGGCTATCTATATGGTGGACGAGCTGGTAGCGGTCACTTCTTGAAAATGGTGCACAACGGTATCGAGTATGGCATGATGGCTGCAATCGGCGAAGGTTTTGAAGTATTGGAGAAAAGCGACTTCGACTTCGATTATGAAAAAGTAGCACGAGTGTGGAACAACGGTTCCGTTATCCGTTCATGGCTGATGGAGCTTACAGAGCGTGCATTTTCCAAAGATGCGAAGTTGGATGAAATCAAAGGCGTTATGCATTCTTCTGGTGAAGGAAAATGGACTGTTGAGACAGCGCTTGACCTTCAGGCATCTACACCTGTTATCGCGATGTCGTTGCTAATGCGTTATCGTTCACTAGATCAAGATACGTTCAACGGCAAAGTAGTTGCAGCGCTTCGCAATGAGTTTGGCGGACATGCTGTAGAGAAAAAATAACACGATGAGATTCTATTTGGCACGATAGGTCACCAACATCGGTGTAACGATATAACATTTTGCAAGTTGCAAGTTGACACAAACGATTCTCTTTTCCAACAAAACAAACGTTACGTACATGAAAACAGGGAGGGCATTATCATGAAATTTTTCTTGGATACAGGCAATATGGAAGAAATCACTCGCATCAGCCGTCTAGGTCTTGTTGACGGTGTAACAACGAATCCGTCTATCATCGCGAAGGAACAGCGTCCGTTCAAGGACATCATTCAAGATATTACTCGCCTCGTACCTGGTCCGGTCAGTGCGGAAGTTATCGGTACAACAACGGAAGAGATGATTAAGGAAGGTCGTGAAATTGCGACTTGGGCGCCTAATATCGTCGTTAAGCTTCCGTTAACAGAAAGTGGGCTGGAGGCAACGTATCAGCTTTCTCAAGAGGGAATCAAGACGAATGTGACGCTCGTATTCTCAGCTGCGCAAGGCTTGATGGCAGCTAAGGCGGGGGCGACTTACATTAGCCCATTCGTAGGCCGATTGGATGATATCGGAGTTGACGGGATGAAGCTCGTTCGTGATTTGAAGGCCATTTTGAACGAGTATAACTTCTCTACCGAAATTATTGCTGCTAGCATTCGTAATATTGAGCATGTGGAACAAGCAGCGCTTGCAGGCGCTCATATTGCGACGATTCCTGGTTCTCTATTGCCGTCGTTGTGGAAACATCCGTTGACGGATATCGGTTTGGAGCGATTCTTGAAAGATTGGGCTTCTGTACCGCAAACGAAGTAATAGGTGTGACGCTAAGTGTAGCATTGCGTGTGGGTGCTGCACTTACGTTTGCAATCACATGATTAGTAAGGGGAGAGACTGACGATGGCTATTTCATTTGACTATTCGCAAGCACTGCCGTTTATGGAGGCGAGCGAAGTTGATTATATGAGTGAATTCGTGCGCACCGCGCATAACTTGCTGCATGAGAAGAAGAGCCCAGGCTCCGATTATCTAGGCTGGATTGACCTGCCGCGCGACTATGATCGCGAGGAGTTTGCCCGCATTAAGAAGGCGGCAGCTGACATTCGTGAGCATTCCGATGCGCTTGTTGTAATCGGCATTGGCGGTTCTTATCTTGGTGCGCGCGCAGCAATCGATTCGCTGTCGCATACGTTCCATAATGAAATGGAAGGCAATACGCGCATTTATTATGTCGGGCATCATTTAAGCTCGGACTATGTGTCCGACCTGTTAGAGCTGCTTGAAGGCAAAGATATCTCCGTTAACGTGATATCCAAGTCGGGAACGACGACAGAGCCTGCTGTGGCATTCCGCCTGTTCCGTGACTATATGGAGTGTAAGTACGGTAAAGATGGCGCGCGTAAGCGTATCTTTGCAACGACAGACAAAGCACAAGGAGCTTTGCGCACGTTGGCGAATGAAGAAGGCTATGAGACGTTCGTTATCCCTGACGATATCGGTGGAAGGTTCTCGGTGCTAACCGCGGTAGGCTTATTGCCAATTGCAGTAGCGGGTATCGACATCGATCAGATGATGGCTGGTGCGGCAGCTGCGGCTGAGCGATTCAGCAGCCCTGAGTTGGCGGATAATCCGAGCTACCAGTATGCGGCTGTGCGCAATGCGCTGTATCGCAAAGGCAAGTCCATTGAGCTGCTCGTGAATTACGAGCCAGGTTTGCACACGGTATCTGAATGGTGGAAACAGCTGTTTGGTGAAAGTGAAGGCAAGCATCAAAAAGGATTGTTCCCTGCATCTGTCGACTTTACGACTGATCTTCATTCTATGGGGCAATACGTTCAGGAAGGCCGCCGTGATCTTATCGAAACGGTGCTGCAGGTTAGCAAGCCGCGTCGTGAGATTACGATTGAGAGCGATCCTGCCAACCTCGACGGCTTGAACTTCCTATCCGGCATGACGATGAATGAAGTGAATCGTCGAGCGTTCCAAGGCACATTGCTTGCGCATGTGGATGGCGGCGTGCCGAACTTGGTCGTTACGCTGGACGAGTTGAATCCGTACACATTTGGCGAGATGGTGTATTTCTTCGAGAAAGCCGTTGCGATTAGCGGACTTCTGCTCGGGGTCAATCCATTCGATCAGCCTGGTGTTGAAGCGTATAAGAAGAATATGTTCGCTTTGCTCGGCAAGCCGGGATTTGAAGAAGAGCAGGCAATTCTTTTGAAGCGATTGGAAGGTACAAACGTGTAAGTAGGAGAGTAGCGTGAGTGGCTGTGAGTACCTGTATGCACTTGTAAGTATCTTATAAGTATCTTATAAGTATCTGTAAGTACCTAATTACCTAATAAAGTATCTATAATTACCTGTAAGTACCTGTAATGCCCGTGTGAAGCTATCCCGCCTGTGGTACCCTACAACCATAGTTAGCGGTAGTTGGTTCAGGGCGAACGTAGCTGGCAGATGTATATTGCGTTATCTACGAAAATAGTTGCTTATTGTGTTTCTTAATAGCTGCTTTCTAGTGCGCCTTAATGGGTAGTTATTCCGCTATTTCTCCAATACACATATAACCCCCTTATTATTCATAGCTGAGGTGATGGCTAGCCGACCAGCTTGATAATAAGGGGGTTTTTCACGATTGTTGGGCGGGCGCAGGGCAGTCATTTGATTTGAAATTGCGTTACATGGTGAAGCCGCGGTGAGGCGAGGGCTTTCCGCTTTTTCTAACGGTCGCTATTGACGCTATTTTCGAAAAGTCGGACATTTTTGAATGTTAACGGTCGTACGAGCGCTTATTGTAGCAATATTGATGAATATTATCGTTCAATCTGACAAATAAGCTCGCTGACACCCGTTACATTTCTAATATGAGTAAATATAGAGGAATAGCCTCTGTGGCAACCGTTACGTTCATTATCTCTTTCTAAAAATGCTTAATACCTAACTTGTCAAAGAGATTCCGTTCGCATTTTGCTCCTTGTGCCGTACTTATCTGCTGGGAAGTCGCCGAATGCCGAATATCGAATAATTTGATACTTCAAGGGGCCATCATTTTTGAACACATAAAAATCCCCCTGCATCGAGGGCACGAATACAGGGGGTGGGGTTACAAAGAAAGCGCGAACATGGTTCGTGGATTCTTTGTGATACATAATATAAAGATAACATGTGGGTTATCGATAAACAAACCCATTACCTAACATATAAGTAAAAAGGAAAGAAAACAGCGACGTTAAGCGGTTCTATGGCATTATATGCATAGCATGGTGCTCATCGTCGCTGTCTCTTTCTTTGCTGCTATCATCGTCTACTATCGTAACTATTACTAGTATAACTACTCTACGCGAGAGTTATTCTTCACGAATTCAATGATTTCATCGACATAACCGAATGCCACTGCTGTTACCGTGTCAGCAGCACCGTAGTAAATTGCGATACGGCCTGTCTCAGCATCAACGAGCGATGCGCAAGGGAACGCAACGTTTGGCACGTCACCTACACACTCATAGAGCGTAGATGGTTGCAGCAAGTATGGTTCGCTGCGGTACAGCACTTTCCATGGCTGTTCAAGATCAAGCAATGCTGCGCCGAATGCATAGACGAAGCCATTGCAAGAGTTAAGCACGCCGTGGTAGATCATCAACCAGCCTTCGCTCGTCTCAATCGGGATTGGGCCTGCGCCGACTTTCTTGCTCTGCCAGCCACCCATTGGTGCCATAACGTGACGATGACGGCCCCAGAATTCCATGTCAGGGCTTTCGCTGTAGAAGATATCCCCGAATGGCGTATGTCCTGTATCGGACGGACGACTCAACATCGCATAATTGCCATTGATTTTGCGTGGGAACATAACCCCGTTGCGGTTGTATGGCAAAAACGCATTTTCCATCTGGTGGAACGTCTTGAAGTCATGTGTATAAGCTACACCAATCGTTGGACCGTGGTAAAGGTTGCACCATGTAACAACGAAACGATCTTCAATCCAGCAGACGCGTGGATCGTAGCCTTCGATGAAGTTACCGATCTCAGGATCGTCGCACTCGAACGTAAGCGGCTCAGGATTGATATCCCAGCTAAGTCCGTCTTTACTGAAGCCTGCATGCAAACGCATGTAACGGTTGCGGTCGTCGCAGCGGAATACGCCAGCAAATCCATCTTCGTATGGTACGACTGCACTGTTGAAAATACTATTCGAGTTCGGCAGCAAATCACGAGGAATGACTGGATTCTGGCTGTAGCGCCACAATACGTCCTTATGTCCTTCTGGACGTTCTTCCCATGGAATGTTAGGCATGCTAGGACCGACAATGTTCACTTTGCTCATGAAGAAATACCTCGCTTTAGATGAAGGTTATACGCTTGATGTATTCGAAGCGTGTTAGGTTGCATACATTGCGAATTCAATAGGTTTACATTTGTCAACTTAACGGATGATGTTCTTGGCAAAATAGAGTAGAGAGCGTGTTATTGTTGTGTTTATACTCGCCAAGATGCTTTGTTCGTCCATTACTGACAGCGTTTTCTTTCACAATTAAAATGTAAAATAAAATGCACACTATGTCAACAGATAGTGTGCATAAATAAGGTGTATTTTGTTTAGTTTTCATGTACGAATTAAAGTTTGTTGCTATTGTATACTTTAGCTGCCAGTCGAATGAGCTCATAAGGGCGTTCTGGATAGCGAATGCGCCACATTAATTGCTCTGCCGCACGCATGCCCATTTCGTACATTGGAACGATAACGGTAGGAAGAGTTGGATGGATCAAGGATATTTCAGCAATATGATCGAATCCAGTCAACATGATTTCTCCTGGTACTTCCTGATTCTCTTGTCGCAGCAAGTGCAGCATCGTCAACGCAACCTCATCATTGACACATACAAACGCGGTTGGGCGTTCTTTCATTGCCGCTAATGCTTGACGGAGGGAATGCTCATTATAATGATGCATAGGATCGTTGCTCGTTACACCATACTTTTCATCTATGAACAGGTGGTGGTCCTGCATAGCACGCTTGAACCCAAGCCAACGTTCTTGGAAGCTGAGGCATGAGCCGATTTCGCCAACAAATCCAAGCTTGCGATGTCCTTGAGCGATTAAGGCGGACGTTATTTGATAGACGCTGTCTTCATTATTCACGAGCATCACATCTGTACACAACTCATTCATCGAGAAGCCGGCATAAGTATCGATAAATAAGGCAGGTATATCGCTTTGTGCAATAAGCTGGTAATACTCTTTTAAAAATGGCCCGATCATGACGATGCCTGCCGACTGTTGTTCAGCGATGATGTCAGGCAGTTGGAGCGCTTGCTCATCCTCACGATCTACCAGTGTCATCGTAACCATATAGCGGTGCTCTTTCAGCGCAGCGTTCATGCCTTTCAGAAACTGCGACCAATAAGAGTTATTTACATAATCCGAATGAGATAGTAATGAAATAATGCGGTTGCCTGTAGCAGAAGTTCGTTCAGGCTGCATCGCAGCTGTATGTGCTTCTAATTGCCCTAATATGTCGGGAGGCAGCTTCGTATAGCCCATATCTACCGCATGTTGAATGATGCGTAAACGGGTATCCTCGCGCAAGCCTGGTTCATTGTTCAGTGCTTTCGATACGGTATTGCGTGATAACTGCATCGCATCGGCAATATGTTGTTGGGTAATCTTTCGGGTCATAGCGAATCTCTCCTGTATGTTCTGTCCCTAGTTAGCGTTACAATTCAAAAGTATATGATAACTTGACAATATTGACAAATGTAAAGTTTACGAAAAGATGATGATTTTCTGAAGTTCGATTCATCTTCCTAACAAGGGATTTATCCTATGCTACACTATAAATGTTGAGTTTGAGTGAGGACCTTTGTTATCAAAATGAGATAGCTGAACGAGATAGATAATATAGCGGGTTAGCGGGTTGAACCATAGAGAAGGGATGAATTTCGGGCATGACAACCATTTTAGTCGTAGATGACGACCGTGAAATAGCCAATTTGATTCGAATTTATGTAACGAATGAAGGATTTAACTGCCTGATGGCACATGATGGGGAAGAGGCCATTCAACAATTGGAGAAGGATGATGTGAATTTAGTTGTGCTTGATGTCATGATGCCGAAGCTGGATGGCTTAACTGCCTGCCGTATTATACGTGAGCAGCATGCTTTGCCGATTCTTATGTTGAGTGCGAAGACGGAAGATATGGACAAGATTATGGGGTTAATGACAGGGGCTGATGATTATATGACGAAGCCGTTTAACCCTTTGGAGCTTATGGCTCGCATCAAGTCATTGCTTCGTCGTTCCTATCAGTTGAATCAACGATTGCAAGTCGGAGGTTCTGGCACTGCGATGACCTCGCAGCATGTGATCAGACTTGGCGCATTGGAAATTGACAAGGAGCAGCATCGCGTCAATGTGGATGGTCAGCAGATTCATCTTACATCCATTGAATTTGATATTTTATATACGATGGCCAAGCATCAAGGGCGCGTATTTCGGGCAGAAGATATTTATGAGCTGGTCTGGAATGAGCCTTTCCAAGGGGCGCATAACACCGTGGCGGCCCATATTAGCAAGCTGCGAGACAAGCTAAAGCGCAGCGGGCATTCCTGTATTCAAACGGTGTGGGGAGTGGGGTACAAGATTGAATTGGACTAAACAACTGACGTGGAAGCTGCTTATTAATGTGTTTCTAAGTTTTTTGCTGGCGGGAGTAACGGTCCTCGCTCTTATCCTGTTAAGCGTATTTTTGGTGGAAATGTCTACATTTGCACAGGATATGTTTGTATTTATAGAAAATATTTTCCCACCAGAATTGATTATTATCGCTGCTGGCTTGTTCTCTTTCTTCTTCTATTATTATTTGTTAATGCGATTGACGGTTAAGCGTATTAACCAAGTTATTACCACGGTTCAAGCGATTGCGGATGGTAATTTGGATTATAGAATGAAAGTTCATTCTGAAGTGGATGAGCTAGGGAAGTTGGAACAAAATCTAAATGAGATGGCGCACAAGCTGCAGCATTCTATCGAGGAAGAGCGACGGGCCGAGCGAACAAAGTCCGAGTTAATTACGAACGTTTCTCATGATTTGCGCACACCGCTTACTTCGATTCTCGGTTATTTGCGCCTCGTAGAAGAAGACAGATATCGCGACGAGGTTGAGCTGCGCCATTATATTCGCATCGCTTATGAGAAGTCTGAAAGCTTGCATCTGATGATCGAGGACTTATTCGAATATTCACGTATGAGCGGCGGCATGAATCTAGATATGCAGCGTGTAAATGTAGCGGAGCTAGTCAGCCAACTTTTCGTACACTATCAGGTTCCGGTAGAGGAATGTGGGATGACACTGCGGATGCGCAATGCGCAGAGCCCAGCTTATGTGAATGCCGATACGTTGAAGCTGGTTCGCGTATTCGAGAATTTGCTCTCCAATAGCATGAAATATGGACGAGACGGACGTTTTATCGATATGGTTGTTCATTCAGATCCAGTAGAAGCGAGAGTGGAGATTGTTAACTATGGTGAACCCATTCCGCAGACGGATCTACCGCATGTATTCGAGCGCTTCTATCGAGTAGATAAGTCCCGGACAGGGGATAGACGCGGATCGGGTCTTGGTCTCGCAATCTCCAGCACGATGATTGAGCTGCATGGCGGACGCATTTGGGCAGAGAGTGATGCAGAGCGAACCCGCTTTATTATCAGCCTGCCGCGTGTACCGTAGATGGTTCTTAAAGAACCCCCCTTGCAATGCCGTAGGCGCTCTGCAAGGGGGGTGTTTTACTTATCTTTTTTGTTTCCAGCGCTTATAGGATAAGAGCATTGCATTGTGTAAGAAGATAACGATACAAATAGGTAGAAGCCAAGATAAGGCATCATTTCGATTAGCTAACAAATAGGTGTTGCCGATCAATGCTATCGTTATCGCAATATTAAGAGAAATGTTTTTGGAAGTCCCATCATTTCTATAAGCAGAATATAGGCAGTATGCGGCTAGTCCTGCAATCCCAATAATGATTAATATGTTTAAGACCATAGTTAACACTACACTTCCTAATACTATAATTTATTAACATATGTATAGGCTTTTTCTAGATCGTCTACTGCTCCTTTAAAATCAGAAATAACTATACCAGCACTTACAGCTAAAGGTCCACCAGCAGCTACCCAGCCTGCGGGGCTCCAAGCCCAAATTACACCTGTCCATCCAATAGCTGCAGCTTCAGCAAGAGTGAAAGCATATGCTCTTCTATAATCGGAATAGGAATTATCAAATAGATCGATGCTATTTTTCGCAACTGCGAACCATTGATTTGAAGGTTTTATCCCCGTTTTTTGAATGTTTTTGCCTTCTGGTTCTCCATGGCCGTTTCCATTGCCAACCCAATTATAATTCATAGATTGATAACATGCAAAAGAGTAGCTTGTCATTGCACTGTTGCTATAATAATGACATAGTGCTGGAATACCGCCCGTATCACTGCGTGCTTGAATGCGGTTGGTAATGGGGGAAGCCATTTTATCGACGTCTAATTCTTCACCGTCTACCGTAATTGTTTTATTAGTGTTATCAAACTCGATTTCTGTAACTCGTTCTTCATCTTTAAATACCGATGTATAGTTAATATCTTCAGCATATTCAGGGAGAAGTGTGAAATCCTCAAAAGTTGTTACCGTTGTATGAGTTCCATTATTATCTTCGATTACCTGAACACTATGTGTTTTGACTACATTACCAAGTAACTTGCCTTCTTTGGTATAAATATCATTTGTTGTTGTTCTTACTTCAGAAGTAGGCTGCTTCTCACTAGCATTAGTAGCAGGAATTGTCCCCGTTAGAACAATTGCAAGGGATAAACCAAAACTAATCAAAGTCTTACATTTCATTTTTTTCAAAACCTTCATCTCCCTGTTTATCATGATGTCTACAGTTGAAATTGTATCAATATATTAAAATAGATTACATGATAGGGAATTACTATATTTTTAATTCCAATTTCAATCTAATTACACTATTAATAATATAAAATAGGAAATTATATTCTAATCTATAACAAATAATACTTTTTTATTATATTTTTCGACAAATTACGATAATAACTCCTACATAGATTTTTATAATTTAAAAATTAGTTGTTTCATCTTCATCTTTTCTTCATACATTTCTGAATGTTCAATCATGTCTCTTCGTTATGATTGCCTATATAAACGTATCGGTCAGGGGAGAGGACATGATGAACGACGCAAGGGAGGGTTCAATGAACCGTTCAGTGAATGATGGCAAGGAGCATGTTTCAACATCAACCGTTTCGTCAACCGTTTCATCTATAGCGTTACCTACAGCTTCATATACAGTATCACCGACAGCGCCATCAACGACTTCGGAAGCAGGATTCAGTAAGTTCAGTAAGCGCAACATATTCATTGGCACGAGTCTAATTATCATCGGGCTATTGTGGCTGTTCACACTGTTCAGTCAGCCGATACAAAAGGCGTATACCGCTGCAAATGAATTTTTCAAGCTGTCTACCAATGAACAGGCCATCGCAGCTGATCAAATTGCAGCAGATGCTGCTGTAGTCTACGATATCCAATCAGGAGAAGTACTATTTTACAAAAATGAAAAAGAGAAACTTCCACCTGCGAGCACCACCAAAATGATGACTGCGCTGCTTGCTTTGGAAGAAATAGAGTTGAATCAGCGAGTAGGTGTAGGTCCAGAAGTGACATGGGTGAAGAGAGGCGAAAGCAAAGTCGGCCTCCGCCCAGGACAATTGCTCACCTGGGAAGAGCTGATCGCCGCAATGCTACTGCCTTCCGGCAATGACGCTGCACGCACGATTGCAGTGAATATTGGGATGAAGTATGCAAAGGCGGGGGCAACGCGCGAAGAAGCCTATCATACCTTTGTGGCAAAAATGAATGAACGTGCACAAAAGATCGGGATGCACGACACGAACTTCGCCAATCCGCATGGGATGGACGAGTATGATCACTACAGCACAGCGAATGATCTGGCCTTATTGGCAAAAGAAGCAATGAAGGATAAACGGTTCAGGGACATTGTGAAGCAAGAGGAGTTCCAATTTACCGAAGCTGCCAATGGACCAGGGCAAGAAATCATTCACAATCGTAATCAATTGCTGCAGCCAGAAAGTGAACATTACTATGAAGGGGCTATCGGCATTAAGACAGGATTTACAGATGGAGCGGGTTATTGCTTAGTATCAGCTGCTGAGCAAGAAGGTCGGCAAATGATTGCCGTCGTGCTTCATTCTACGAAGGAACAAGTATGGACGGATTCACGCATTTTGCTGGAGTATGGTTTTGACATAAAATAACCCCCTGCGAAGTTTGCACAATAGGTGCAAGATTCCACAGGGGGCCTATTCAATAGGAAGGGGACGAACGGTTTGATCTCAGTTTATGAGACTCTTATATCCATTGTAGCTGTTCCATGTTACAGCAATATGACATGTTGCTATATATTGGATTACAGCTTTGTAATGCGTCCATCCAACTTCGGAGCTACTTCTTTCTTCGCGATAAGGTAATCTTCAACAACCTCATACAACGTTACGCCTGTGTTAAGTGCTTTTTTGCCTTTGAACATTTCATAGCCGTCACCGCCAGCTACGATAAAGTCGTTCGTTGCAACACGGTATTGCTTCGCCTCGTCAATCGCTTTGCCAGCTACTTTTACTTCCTTCACGCGGCTGCCTTTAGGAGCCTTAGCATCGAAGGAGAAGGACATACCGCTAATTTGCGGGAAGCGTCCGCCGCCAGCTTCAATATCAGCTACACCGTTCTCCATCGCTTGGATAAGCTCTTTACCGGAGATTTCAACGACTGCCATTGTGTTAGGGAATGGAAGTACATCGTACAGGTTGCGCTTCGTAATGTCGCCGCTCTTAATCGTTGTACGGATACCGCCGCCGTTCGTAATCGCTACGTCAGCTTCGAATCCAGGGATTGCGCGAGTGCGCTCTAGCATTGCATCAGCAATCATGTTACCCAAGTTTGTTTCTTCCGCGCGCACTTTCGTACGGTCACCTTCCAACACATTTGGTGTAGATGCGATCTTCACGTTCAACAATGAGTTGGATTCCTTCTTCAATTGCTCAACGCGCTTCGCTGTCTCTTCGTCAGCTTTTGTATTTTTATCATATTCAATAAGTCCGCCAGAGAAATGCACGACTTCGTCGTTGTGGTAGTAAAGGTCTACACGGCCTAGGGATTTGCTGTACTCCCAGTCTTGTACGATGTAAACACCGTTTACAAGCTCAGGCTTGGACAGCTTCGTATGAGAGTGACCACCGATAATAAGGTCTACACCTTCAATGCTCTTCGCCATCTCACGGTCTGCTTCCAATCCAGAGTGGGATACGATGATTACGTTGTCTGCCATCTCTTGCAGCTTCGGTACCCATTCTTTAGCCGTTTCAACTGTATTTTTAAATGTTAGGCCTTTTACGTTATCTGGGTGTGTAACGATTGGTGTTTCTTCCGTTACAAGTCCAAGGAAAGCAATCTTCTTGCCTTCGATTTCTTTGATCACGTAAGGCTTCAACATTGGCTTGCCAGCTGCGTCAAATACGTTCGCGCCCAATACAGGGAATTCGAACATTTTGGATACTTTCGTCAGTTGCTCGTGACCGAAGTCGAACTCGTGGTTACCAGCTGTCATCAAATCATAACCAAGAGGGTTTACTAGTGCAGGAACAGATTCACCTTTGGACAAGTTTACATAGATGGTACCTTGGATCATGTCCCCAGCATCGATAAGCATCATGTTCGGGTTCTCTTCACGCATTTCCTTGATCAAGGTAGCCATTTTAGCGTAGCCCATTTCTTTGCCGCGCTCGTCTTCAACAATGTGACCGTGAACATCATTCGTATGACCGATCGTCAGATGAACCGTAATTGCTTCACCGACTGCTTCAATGAAAGCTTCACGAGTAACCGTTTCGCCTTCTGCTGCTAACTCAATACCTGCTTTTTTTGCAACCGCATTCAAAACATCTGCAGATACAGGCTTGTGGAGGGATTTCCACTGCTCTGCGTCAACGATGTTAGCTTGCTTCGCCCAAGTAAGGGAACGTGCAGCCCAACTGCCTTTAACCGCAGGGTCTACTGTTTTCACAGCTGCTTCTTTACCTTGTACACGAGAGAAAATAACAACTGCTTCGATAAGCGTGATCGGACGTTCTAGTGCAAGACCGTCTTGTCCACCGTTAACGAATGATTTCTCTTGCATCCAATCGATGTGTTTAACCGGTTCGAGTGGTGCTGCTGAGATAGGTCCCGCCATTACTGTTGTGAGCATAGCAGTTAGAGAAAGTGCAAGTGCAAGTCTTTTGGCAGTCATGGTATTGAATACCCCCTGGAATGTTGTATTTAATTATGTTCATTTTGATTGTATCACGCAAAAAGCCCAGAGAGTAGGCGATATCTGTAAAAGGAGCGTTAAATATGGATGAAATTTATGAATAAAATTGCAAGCGCTGTCAATTGAGTGAATGGTGACAGATTTAGTATGGACTTTAGAGGGGAAAGTCATGATGGAGCGGGGCTTTTTGATGGGGAAATCACAAATTTCGTAGGAGGTCATGGAGTGGGAAATGCCATGTTTTTAATGCTGTTTTGGACAAAGGGTGACGTTACGTCAGAATGAGAGATCTAGAATGATACGCAACCAAAATGGAATATTATTGTAAAAGGGTGAACGAAGTGGCATACTGTCTGCAAAGGAAACGGGGTTTGATCCTATTTTCATTTGCAGTGCTAGATCAATGAGGCAGAATCAGCGTATGTTACTTATTCTTAAATAAGAAAGGAGAACCTATGAAACTATCTAAGTTTATATTTGCATTATCTATTGTTTTGAATATATTCTTGATTGCATTTTCTTATTTTAGGTATGACGCGAATGAAAAGGCTTTTGATGATATCTCGACTATGATGATGTCTGACTTTGTTGAATTGGAAAGTGCAATTGATTATCAGATAAAAATGAAATGGGTAGATGAAAGTGTTATTTTAGAAAAAATCGAAGACATCAAAGAAAATCTATATGCTATTGAAGTTTATGGGTCTGGATCAGGTTTAACGAATCAACAATCGAATGATGATCTAATGGCCTTAGAACATTTTCTATCTCGATATCCTGAATATACAGGTTTTCCAAATGCTGAACTAACTAAAAATGAAAGAGAAGAGTTAATTCAGTTGAGAAACAAATTGAGAAGAGCGGGTTTGGCGATGAATATATCTTTTACAGGGGGATGGGATAACTTTCTTATATCAGTAAAAGAAATAATAAAAGAATGATGGGGTGACGTTACTGGAATATTGACAGCATTTACAATTATTTAATATTATTAGTTTACCTCTGAATGCCACAATCATGACTCTTCTATATCTGTATAAATCAATCTTTCATATAACGAGTATAACCGTTTATTTAATGTAGTATTAAAAATTCAATTATGGATGGTGAGAAAGTTGAATAGTGTCGCTTTTTCATTAGGGGATTTAGTTCGTGAATACCGAACGAAGTCTGAAATGACCCTGTCCGAGCTAGCTAGAGCGACAGATGTAAGCAAAGGGACGCTGTCTAAACTTGAAAATGGAGAAGTAAAGAAGCCAGACTATCAGAAATTGCAGGTCGTCATGCAGGTTTTGGGCATTCCATATGAAGATTACATAGGATTGTATGTTCAAGGGGAGAAGAATACTTTGTCTCTATGGACAATACTCGAAGAAACTATAGAGCGTAAATGTTCTTCAACGATTATATCCCAAATTGCGAAGCGGTATTTAATCATAGTTAAAGGTGAAAGCTATGATGCAGTTGCAGAGTTGTATCGATTTGCAATGAAGCAGGAAGAAGAGTCTGTGAAATTCGATTTATTAAGTTTGATCTTCAATTATTCTCGTAGTCATGGGATTATGCCCTACTATGCCAAGAGTTTATTTCAAAAATATATTATTGAAAGAAATGATTTTACTAAATTGAATGAAACGTATCAATCGGGTAAATACATATTAAATTATGCTGGGTTTCTAGATGAAGAAGATCGCTTGGGGTTATATTATAGATTAGCAGTTCATGCTTATAGTTTATCTGAGTATCTTGAGTCGATAGATCTAAGTCATTATGTTGTTGTTCATACAGAACCTGAAAATATACTTCGATCATACGCTGTATTTACTATATGTAATGCTCACTATTATTTGAATGAATTTGATAAGAGTAGAGAATACTTTCGTGAATGTACTAAGTTTGAGGATTCATATTCCCAAGATAACGTTAAATTTATGATTGGTTGTATAAATGCGCGTAGTGGGAATATTGAACTTGGAATGAAGCAATTAGAGTCATATTTAGAGAATCCGTCTGAGTGGAATATTGTTCATGCAGTTGTAGCTCTTATGGATATTTATATGTCTAGAGTAGCTGTTGAGTCAGCAAAAAAGTTATTTGAATACGAAACTATTATGGAAAAATCCATACAAGATCCTCGTACAGCCCCACTTAAACGTGCTCATTTAGCTCATTATTACAAGCTCAAAGGAGATATATTACTGTACGACAATGATTCGGAAGCTGCATTAGAATACTATGCTAAGTCCACGATAGAATACTCGAAAATCTCGGCTCATAATAAAGCTTATAATTGGCTATGCCTATCATAAAGAGGCCCGAGTACTTGTTATTCGGGCTTTGTTTCGATCGGAAAAAATAAAAATCAATTATTCAAAACTCTGAGTAAGGTTAGGTTATCTTTATGGAGGGAGTAAAAAGTAATAATGAATTTTTTGAACGATTAAACATGCGCCGAAAACCATGCTTAAATATTGGAACAGGCTGCAAAATTACCAGATAAATCCCCGGTTTTTAATGAAACAATACAACATTGACGTTACTGTAATATTGACAGCAATTACAATTATTTGGTAGGATTCGAATATCCACTTCTTCTTCTCTTATTCAATATGATTTCAATTCTAACCCCACCCTAGAAACTTTTAATTAACTTCCGTTTAATAATCTCTCACATTTAAATTCGATGATATATCCGTAATATACGTTAAGGAGAAGATGAGTATGTTGAGTAGTGTCACATCTTTATCGCTTGGGGACTTGATTCATCAATACAGAACGAAGTCTAACGTGACCCTATCTGAACTAGCTAGAATAACAGAAGTAAGCAAAGGGACATTATCAAAGTTGGAAAATGGGGAAGTGCAAAAGCCCGAGTACTATAAGCTGCAAGCTGTTACAGAGGCTTTAGGCATTCCGTTTGAAGAATATATCGAACTGTACATTAAAGTTGAAAAGAGCCCTAGCTCTGTTTTGCGGATTTTTTCAGAGGCAATTGCAAGGAATTGCCCTACGAAAACGGTGGTTCGCATTGCTGAACGATACTTGACGATTGCTAAAGGCGAGAGCTATGACGTGATAGCGAAATTCTTTGATATCGCGATTCAAAAAAGTGAAACGGAACTTAAACTTGAGCTATTGCAGATGCTTATTGATTACTCTCGAAGTCATGGTATTATGCCGTACATAGCAAAAGGACTATTTCAGAAGTATCTCATTGATCGAAATGATTTCACTAAACTAAGTGAAACGTATCAATCAGGCAGATATTTATTAAATTATGCTGGCTTTTTAAATGAGAGGGAGCGCTTATTATTATATTACTGTTTAGCAGTTCATGCTTTTAGCCTGCAGAACCATAAAGAGTCTATAGAACTGAGTGAGTATGTTATAGAAAACGACTTAACTGACAGTGAATTTCGTGCGAATGCTATATTTAATGCCTGTAATTCTTATTTTTATCTAAACGATATGGATAAGGGTATATACTATTTTCAAGAATATAAAAAGTTCTCATTTCCGTTTGTTCAAGACAACATAAGATATATGAATGGTCGTATTAGTGCTCGGTATGGAGATGTTAACTTAGGGATAGCCCAACTAGAGGAATATCTTAGGGGGGCGTCTGAATATAATCTCGTATATACAATAGTTTTACTTATGGAATTGTATTTAGATAAAGGAAAATTGGATGAAGTAAAAAAACTATTTATTTATGAGAATATGATGATAAAATCCCTTAGTGATGCTCAAACAACCCCGGAGAAGAGAGGGAAATTAGCCTGTTTTTATAAGCTTAAAGGGGACTGGTTAAGAGAAAAAGATGAAATTAGTGAGGCATTTGAATACTATCGAAAAAGTGCGTTGGAATATGCTCAAATATCGTATTATGAAGAGGCATTCAACAGCTTATCATTAATAACGAATTCAACACTCATATCATTTAATGGGTTAAATAGAAAAGCAATTGAGGAGTTGAATCTCGTTTTTAATACACTTAGCTCATAGTATGGAAGGGGACTGTCATATGAAAAAGCTAGTTGCTAAGATTCCACTTCTTATCATGGTAGTATGTTTGTTTATAGGAGTATTACCTGTAGAAGATGGAGTTATTTCATATTTCGGAGGAGCACCATGGATAATTAACTAGTACTTCCATCTAACTTTAATGAACTAGAAAAGAAGGTTGATCTTAGGAAGAATGAGTATTCTCCTTAAGATCAGCCTTCTTTTGTTTCGGGAAAAATCGGAAGGTGTTTCGTCCGAAATAAAATGGAAATCATTTATAAAAACTCATAGTAACCTATTCTCAGAGAAGAAGAGGATATGGTGTGGCGCCAACACCAACATTGTGTGGGGTTCTACTTCAATACGAACTAAGGTGCTAAATATGACCAAAATTGAAATAATAGAGAAGAAAAGAGTTGAAATGATAAAGCTCATAAGTGTATGTGCAAGTTTAACGGATAATCGAGTGGTCACAGTGAGCCAGCAGCTAGACAGACTCCTAAATGAATACACTATGAGTAAGACTGAATGAGTGTTTTCAATCCGAATTATGGAGGTGTTGCAGTTGAATGAGATCAAACGTATTTTAAATAATTTCAAGAAAAAACAAACCAAAGAGAATCCCAATAACTTAAATAGAAATTATCCATTCACATTATATTCAAACCCGCCAGTAAATGCAGAACATCTCCTCAAGTTTCAAGAACGCATACAAACAAGGCTACCATCTGATTTCATAGAGTTCCTCAAGATTAATGATGGTGCTGTGTTATATCCTGATAAAAAAGATACTCAGTTAGATATATTCTCCGTGTACTTGCTTAGCTATGAACTGGACATGCTTCCGAATTCATCAGCGCTTTCTTTACTTCCATTTGCCCGCTATCAGACTACTACGTTTTATATGGATTTATCCCAGCTGCAATCTCGAAAATATATTGTCTTTAGCTCTTCTTCAGGTCGGCACTACAACGCGCATATGTGCTTTAAAGAATGGCTGCAAACCATCTTGTCTAATCCAAAGTATTTTAATTCTTATGCCAGTAAGGTATTTCACTCTCATACCGTCCCGTATTACGCCAGTATTAGTGAACTTATTGAGGGGATTGAGTCGTTAAAAATATAAACATGATACTGTTTTACAGATTTTATGGCTCTACTATGCCTTTGAATGTAAAATTGTTCTATAAATAAAAATATATATAAATTTATAAAGTGTTATTCAAAATTGATTGTTTGTAAATTAACAATTTGCGAGAAAGGGGTGATAGCGGCAAATATAAAGTTTTAGCTTACACGCACAAGTGGAAAAAACAACATAGAGTTCAAGAAGATTATAATTTAGGAGGAAAAAACAAATGAAATCAGTTAAAAAAGTATTTGCAGTTATTTGTCTTCTTAGTTTAACTCTACCTAACTTTTCAGCGGTGGCTAAGACAGAGGGGGCAATACAACTTACTGGGACAAATGGACAAGCAGTAAACATCATTCAGCAAGCATCGGTTACAGTTGACCAGAGCCAAGCTGCGTTATTCATTCAGCAAGCTAAAGAAGCGATTGAACAAGATAAACTTCAAGTTAAGGGCTTGAATGCAAATACAGATGCAACTAATTACAATTACATTGCGTTTAGTGATAAAGTGACTTACTTCTACGAAGAAAGCCCAGGATTGGCTCCTGAGCTCGTGATTTATGATTCAAGCAAGGGAACTAATCCAGTTGAAGAGATTGAGTCTTCTTTGGAAGAGCCAAGACAGCAAGTTGTTTCGAACTTTATTCATGATGGTGTAGGAGGGAGGCAAAAGATTCAGGGGCGCGGCGATTTTTTAAGTACGGCTTTACAATTACCACAAGATTATGAAGTTGTACGTGTAGGAGGAGCTTTTAACTATGGTGGCTTTCAATATACTTCGAATAGAGCAGATGGTATAGGAACCTGGGTAGCAGACATGGGATTGCTTTTTGACGTGAACTCAGGAGCGAGTGGTAATAAAAAAGGATGGCAACCCTTTGTAGCATTGAAGAAGAAAGTCCGTCCTACTACAAGTAATGATAGTGGATTTGACTCTTACGCTTCCAGTTTTGATCCGCATTATAACGAGGGACAATATAAAAATGCTTATCAGTCAGGTTCTCAATTAACTTTTCACAATTGGTACAATTATAATGGTAAGGTACGTCTAAAGGTCGAAGGTACAACTATTTGTAATAATCGTAGTTGCACAAGTGAAACTCCTACACATACTGTCACAATAATGGAGTCTAATGGTAATTGGTACATTCCGAGTATAAGCTATTGGAAAGTTGTATCTACCGTAATTACGACATCTAATAGTGGAAAGAATAAAGGGATTTTTTCAAACATCCAATTGAATGACTATGCCATATCAACAAGTGACCTTTTTACTCCAGAAGAGGATCAAACGAAGATTACTAGAAGTGGAACTAGCGTAACTATTGATGTAGATGCAAGCAGGTATAGAAATTAATAGAGCATATCTAATTACAATTAAAGAATAAATGCTGGTTAATTCACACCATTTCCAGGAGGTTTATTGCAATGAGATCTCGTTATAAAAGGTTTGGCTTATTAACACTAATGGTTCTGTTATTTTCTGTACAGATCAACATTGTGCAAGCTCATGTCGGAAAACCAACTGTATATGTAAATGGCCAAAAATTAGATGTAGATGCAATAGCTACTGGTGAAAATAACAGTGTTACTTTTATACCATTTCGTCCTATTTTTGAGGCCTTAGAAATGGAGGTAGAATGGGATGAAAAGACCAAAACAGTCACAGCTAGTAAAGATTCGACATTAATTAAGTTAAGAGCAAATAATCTTACAGGTTTTTTAAATGAGAAAAAAGTTCAGTTATCTAGTGCCCCATTCATAAATAATGACACACTCTATGTCAATCTAAGGTTCATAGCGGAAGGCGCTGGAGGGAAAGTACGGTGGGAGAAAGTATCAGATAATGAAATGTATGTGTACATTGAACTTACTGACTCAATAACGAATAGCAATAATTAATAATTCTGAGGTAGGACAGATAATAAAATGTCCTGCCTCTTTTCTTAATCTAAATTAATAACCATTAATGAGAGTGCTTAACTAATTCTATAGAGAGGAGATCTTATGAATAAGCGAATTTTATTGTGCGTGGCCAGTATAACTTTATTAAGTACGGCGCTCATTTTTAGCATTTATCAGTATAAGCACAGTTACTCAGCTCCTCTTAACGCTCATGGATTTAAAAAAGAAGACATTATTGTTAATCAAGGCTATGCACTTGATCCAAACGCCGAACATATAACGAAAGTTGTGTTACTTCGTAACATCGAAAGTCTGGCGATTGCAGGTTTTGAAAAAAGTGAATTAGGGCTGTGGCGAGATTATAGTATAAAAAGCTCTATGGAGAGCCCCTCAAACGGTCAATATGCTATTTATCCACTGAATATTATGAGAAAGTCATCGGAAGGATATGAGTCCGAAAAACACTTATTCGTTGCGACGTATATAGATAGTTCGAATGTTCCCTTGATTATTGGAAACTCTAATTTTTACTTAAGTGTGGACTATTTCACAATCGATAATAAAACCATTTTGTTCGCTCATGCTATTGCGGCTAGAAATAAAGATCAATTTACTTCTGACGAAGTAATTACCTATATAAACTCTCACCTCAAAAAGTAATTTGAAAAGAGATTCATATGAAAAGAGTAATAATCTTAATGATGTTTCTGTTAACAGCAGGGTGAATAAGAATAGGTGTGATGTATGTACGTCTACAAGCTCGTCGCTTATAGAAGATTAGCACTTAAAAAATTGTCTAGTTTGGTGTTGGCAGTCCAATATATGCAGCAAGCGGACGACGTAAATAGTGTTAATAATTTATAGCTGAAGGGGATTGGTTGAAATGAAATTAGTAAGCAGTAAAAAAGGTAAGATTACCGTACTAATACTATTTTGTTTATTAGTAGCTGCTACATTGAAAATAATGAATGTTCCGTTACTGACAATAAACTCAACGGGTGAATTATCAGTTTTCTACGATAACATGCAACAATTAGCAAAGGCTGCTGATTTAATTGTAGAAGTCGAAAAAAAGGATGGAGAATCTTTTAAATATAACGATGTAGCGTTCACTCTATCCACAGTAGACATTAGTAAAGTATATAAGGGGGCCGATCCTAGTATCCAGCATCTAAGAATCTTGGAGACTGGTGGTGTTGTAAACAATATACAATATACGTTTGAAGAAAATGAAGTGCTGCAAAATAGCCAATAAGCCGTATTGTTTTTGGAGAAATATATTGGGTCGGTTGTAGAGGGTGAAGTTTACATTATCTTAGGTGAATATCAAGGTAAGTTTGTAATAAGTGAACAAAGGGAAATCATTCATTTCAATAGTCATTTATCACAACAACTAAAGGAAATAAAGAATATAAGCCAACTACAGAAACTAGTTGAATAATGTTTTGGAAATGATATAAGGAAATCTACAGTAGTAGAACCATGGTTTGGAAGTGAGATGATAAGACAGTGACGTACTTTATTTTTTTCATAATGAATTTTGTGCTGGCTTGTTTTATCTAAAATGAATCAAGTTTTGTTAAGCCCTTATGGCATCTGTAATTTTGTTGATATTGATTGTTGGTATGGACTTTATTAAACGTGATAAAAAGAACTAAGCGAGTTAGGCAGAGCAGAATACCTACAAATATAAAAGAAAAACCCTAGGTTTTGACGATAAATACTTTTTTTAATTCTGGTCAATGTTTATTATATGACCCTGCCCCAAATAGATAAACATATAAAAGAGTATAGTGTTTGTTTTTGCAAATAGCGCAATTTTCTACTGTAGAGTGAATATTTCATACTGGCTAGACAAACATATACTCAGAAGAAGGATAAATGAGGAATTTTTTATCGACTGGCAATAATATAAGTGAATTCTTGAACAGGTAAAACATAAAATAATATGGTTTTATCTGATCGGAAAGGGATGCATGTTTATGAGAAGAAAAATTGGAACCGTATTAATAATAACTGGTTTCGGAGTAATGGCATGGCAACTTATATTTACTAACCAAGATCTGAGTATTAATTATCCAGCCAATGAAATCCACCCTAAAACCGGTGTTTATACTCCTGTAAAAGAACAAGTACTGATTAATAACAGAGAAGTTCCACATCAAAAAGTAATAATTGAACTTTCAGAAGAAGAAGCAAAAAAGCAACGTGAGGAAGCAGGGTATTCTTCAGAAGATGTTCTTGGGGCTGTAATTGTTGGATACAAAGAAATAAAGTAGGAACTGTAATCCAACTACTTTACAAAGGTATTACGTTTTAAATATAGATGACTTTTATTTGAATAGTTTATCAGTTTTTTACTTTGAGCTCTTATCACTGGATTACCTGCTTTAATTCAGTAATAGGAACTCTTTTGTGTCTTTACTTGTTTTCATTAGGATACTAAAATATTTCGTTACAGTATATAAATTTCGATTCGATTGTCCGTACAGATCACTATTTAGGATGGGTTCATCGATCATTATTGATTTGGACTTTTCCTTTTTCAGTTGCAGTGATAGGTGTCGTAGTTGAATTCATATCATTATCATTGGATGCTACTAATAAAAACATCCTAAAGACTAGCTATGATAAAAGTAACGTTCTTTTCATGTACGTTGTCCTTGCATCCTTTTTAAAAGACAGGTGCTTGTATTCTCTTAAAGTGCTTAAAGTCATCAACTAATGAAACTCATCTAGATTTCTCAGAACTACCTCATTAGGTACTTTCATTTTATTTCTTTGTTCAACATATCTAGTATCATTCAAAGGACCATATTTCTTTTTATTCTTTAGGTCAAGTATGTAAAAGTTAGTTCTGCTGTCATCGAGAATCATCCTATGTGCATTGGTAGCATGGGGATCTGGCTTCAATCCAACTTGTTTCGCTACAATATAATCTTCATTCCATCCCACCTGTACTACCTTTGTTCCAATGACAGGGGAGCCAAAGATATCATCTCCTTCCTTGGGAGAAATAATGATTCTATTCGGCTCCATATGATTTGGTTTTCTATACTTTACGAGTTCCTGTAATCGTTGATGCAACTATTTTTTAATATTTTTCGTTAAAAATGAGGTAATCTCCTTCTTAGAAGCAAGACCACATCCCACCTTTACATTTCCCAATACACCCGAGTGTCAACATTTATTAGAGGTAAGAAAATTAAAGAAGGATTTACAGAGGAGAATATTTTGGCTATATATAAATGGGTTTATTTTATCATCATATTCTGTGCCCTGTTATTAAGTATCTCAAGCCTGATTAAAGCTATTGCTGCTGATGACAATGTAATTCTTGAAGTAATAGTTTTTTTACTATGGATAGTAGGAAATGTGTCGCATTTGCATTGGATTTACAAGCATAGACGGGATTCATAGTACGTGATTATCTATTCTCTTATTTTATTAGAAGGTGTGAATATGAAGCAGAACAAGTACCTATTGTTAGCGCTAGTACCCATTCTTATTTCTGTCGGAGTAAATATTTATCAGTGGGAACGATTACGGATATCGGATAAAAAATCGGATTATATCGATCGTGACTTTACCGCGGCAATTGGCAGAATTAGTGCAGGTATTGAAGAAGGTAAGCCACCAGGGGATATCGCATTAGAACATGCTTTCAAAATGAGTGCTTTATTGGAGTACACTTCCTACGACAAAAGAATAACTGCTCAATATGCGAGTGTCGTGCCATTAAAGCTTAGAGACATGGCTCTAAATGGTCAACCTATACAAGGCGCTCTCCACATTAAAAATTTACTACATACGCTTGCAAATGACCCTGAGAATGTACAGATTAACAATGAAATTATAAAGTTCTTTCTACAGGATTGAAGTGATCTAGAATAATAAAACAGCAGCTATAGTGTAGTAGTCTGCTGTTTATTCGTTTGTAGTATGTAATCCACCCATTGCATGTCTTGAAAATGCAGCAATCGTATTTTGAGCATAGTTTATGATGTTCGGGCAAGTATACGGGAGGTAATTAGTAATGAAAAGACTTTACGGGGTCTGTTTTATGCTCGTGGTATTTCTTGCAGCATGTACGAATCAAAAAAATCCAGACCTTCACAGTTGGGCTCATGATGTGGTGACGTGGAATAATGGCGTATAAAAGTTCACGAGCGAAAAGGTCACTGAAATTGAAGAGGAAATTGGAACGATTGATATATATTCCTCAGTTGAAAGTGAAGAAATACCCAATCTGTTCTCTAACAAATATGAAAAAGGCACTAAACTATACAAAATCGTAAATTTAGATACAAATGAACACATTGCGGTGTTGAATAATGGAATCTACTATAAAGCAGATAGATTGGCTGGTATGAAGACAACTCCATGATTGCACTGAAGATACGCAATGCAATTTGTAAGAATAAAGGTGAGATAATGATTCCTTTGAAAATGCTGAGATTGGGATTGGTGTTATTACTCGTGATGGTTATAACAGGCTGCTCTGAGAGACCATTGCCTAAACTTAAAGTAACGTCTGAGAGTAATGTTCAACTCCCTGTACGTTTAGTTTCTTATATGTGGAACCACGAGCCAACTTACGGTAACCCAAGTGATGTTGTGAAAAATATTAAGGCTTCTGTAGTTTCGAAGGGAGAATTGCTAAAGATAGATTTCGACTATTTGCCGAAGGAAGATTCAATTGGTTCACATTTATGGATCGAATCGGAGCCTAGAGGAATAAAACAAGAATTGATTGATAATTCAAATTTAAAAGTACCTAATGAAGCTGGAGAATATATCTACTCGATCGATGCAACATGGGACGAAGGCTCGGTTTCATACGCAATAAAAGTGAAGGTAGAGTAAAACCGTCATCTTTCCCGCTTCCATAAGATTTCAAAAAATCTTGTTAAAACACAGGAGCTTCGATCCGAATACCCGACCATACCACTATTCAGGGTGACCCATTGCCCAGTATCGATTTCCTCTGTTTCAGTTACAGTGATAGGTGTCGTAGTTGAAGATATATTATTACTATTGAAAGATGCTGAAATAAATATCACAAAAACGATACAAGATAACAGTAACGTAGTTTTCATTTACATCCTCCTACATATTTTTTAAAAAGATAGTGAGCTTGATTTTTGCTAAAGCACATGCAGTCACTAACTAGTGAAGTTCATCGAATGAAGTCTACTTAATCTAACTAACAAGTAACAAATAAAAAATAATAGGTTGTGATGAAAGATGACGATTAAAAAGAAAAGTCTGTCATTTACACTATTGGCGTTAATAGTTGCAGTAGTTATAATCACGTTTATACCTAGAAGTCTATCTGGAAACGAGATAGCGGTTAAAGCTGCGGAGCAATTGGAACATAAGGGCTTTGAACATATTAAACGTACTAGCGACAAAGTTAGTTCAGAACATTATCGTGACTTGAATGGGAGTGGAGAAGTAAGTATCTCTTATCATGCAGATGGTTCGCTATTCAATAAAACAATCATCACCGAGCATGGTAGGCGAGTATACGCAATTGGGAATGATAATGGTACATTGGAAGCACTGACATGGGAGCTGCCCAACAATATTGCGAATGAAAATAAAGAGGTGTTGAAAAAATCCCTCCTCCAAGAATTAAAAAATGAATTGCAGAATAAGGACTGGATAGATGAGGGGCAATTTAGTATTGATAACAAGGAAGTAAGGAAAATAAGTTCGCAAGAGGGCAAGTTTCTGGAGTGTGTATATATTGATCAAGTAACCGAAATGCCGATAAAAAAGGAGTTTATTGAAATAGTCTACGGGAAGTCTATTGTTAAAGCAACTGAAGAGTACAGAGTGTTGAATAAAACTCCTGAACATGTATTTGATGTTACTGGTATATCAGCAAAAGAGATAACAGCTCCTGTACCTCCAGAATCAACTTCAAAAGGATAATTGGCCTTCTATTCGTGAGGATTCATGGATTAGTAGTAACTGAGCAAATGATATTTGATGAACGGGAGGCTGGGTATACGAATGTATGTCTAGCCATTATCTTTTTGTCCTATCTTTGAGGCTTTATAAATGGAAGTAGAATGAGATTAAACGAGCTAAAAGTTCGGCTGCTGTGGCGAGGTTATGTGTGAAAAGTTCAATTTACATCAGACGAAGTAATTACCTTTATAAACTCTCACCTCAAAAAAAGTAATATGAAAAGAGTAATAATCTTACTGGTGTTTCTGTTAACTGTTGGGTGCAGTAATCTCGATGATAACGACCTGAAAGTTTTTATCTACACTCACTGAGAAATGTGATGACGGCTACCTACTTATTAGAGAAGATGATAAAGATATAACCATGTATTTTCTTGAAGGCAAATCAGAAGGTGAAATTTATATATTCGCGTAATATCTCTCCAATTCATAAATTTGGAAATAAGGAGAATTTAGAAAAAAACTGTAGCGTATATCGATTTGATGTAAATACAGTCTATTCAGTATATAATATTAACGAATAGATTTTTTTAATCTATTCGTCTTTCTCTCTTTGAGGAGGTTGCTATGAATATAGATTTATTAATACTCGGTGTTGCTTCATTAATATTGGTATTATCCATTTATCAAGTGTTGAAAGATAAGTTTAAATACAGGAGTCTTACTAGTATGGGAAATGTTTTCTTTGGACTTGTAACCATTTTTGTAAACCCAGGTTTTAGAGATAACTATCAAGGATTATTTTATTTTTTCTTAGCTGCATTTATTGTTATGGGAATATTATCAATATATATTTATATCAATTCACCTCATCATGAGAAATAACAACGATATTTAGTTGATTGTAAAGGCTGCTTTTTTAAGTAGGACAGCTTTGAAAACAGCAAGTATCGCTGTTTGATATCATATACAGTACTTAAGAGGGAGTGATTACAGTGTTTGACAGTGTACTACCAATACTCGGTGTCACCGCCCTTCTTTTATTCTATGCATTAATCGCTATTGGGGTAGTATTATTCATCTTTAAGCGAGCGAAAAAGCCTAATTTTTTAAGTGCGATATTATTGTTAGTTATTACTGTGGTCGGTGGATTGTATTTGTTTTTAACTAACTCAGATGACTTTTCTATATTTAGTGTTACAACCTTAAGTGTTGTAATTATAATCATCGTCACTACAGCAACCATTCGTCGGAATAACACATAGTTACAATATAAGGGCACCCAAAAGTCATCAAAGACTGAGGGGCCCTTTTTTTGTATGGTAGATATTTGGCCAACTATTAAACTTGAGAATGACCCTTGGATTGAGACGGCATGTCAAAGGTAAGATACACAAAGGTATCAATCCATCATGGCCCGAAAAATATAACCCCAAGTACCATATACAACGGAAAAGAAAATACTAGAATTCCGTTCAATAGCAGCAGAAGTAAAGAAGACTTGGTTTTATCCTTCAACTCTAGAAGAGCTTGCAAAGCCGCCATAGCACCAACAACCCCAACGATGACTGAAGCGCAATAAGCGATAAGTTTATAATAATCACTCCACTGCAAAGCATAGGCCATATACACCACACCGAGAAGGCTCATACCTAGCACACAAGCAATTGTGGCAAACAAACGATAATTGATATTTGCTGATTTGATCATCGTAGACCTCCTTATACTTCTTATAAATAAAATGATGTTGTAACGGGTAGGATAGATTAATGATCAATCTGTTCGTTTAGGTGATTAACGATAAGAGTAAAGCTAAGGAGCATACATACTATGAGTATAGGGGCGTTTTCGGTAAGTTTAACCGTTAAAGATATTCAGCAATCCAAACAATTTTACGAAAAGATAGGCTTTCATGCTTTCACCGGAGATATAACACAGAACTGGCTCATTATGCAGAACGGCGATTGTACGATTGGCTTGTTTCAAGGCATGTTTGATAAAAACATATTAACGTTTAATCCCGGCTGGAACAACAAAGCGGAAGAAATAAATCCATTCAAAGACGTAAGGGAGCTGCAAGAAGAGTTCCGCAGTAAGGGAATCCCTATTATTAACGATGGCGTATCCACCTCAGAAGGACCAGCTAGTTTTGTCATTGAAGATCCAGATGGCAATTCCATTCTTATTGATCAACATCGATGAAGCAGTAACCACAGACGTTACTTTTATGAAATCGTACATATTAGAATGTTTACGGTCGTCATAGAGCTGATTGTGAACATGATGGTGACTGGAAACGCTAAAATCTGACAAATAAGCTCTCTGGCATCCGTTACATTTCAGAAATCGATGCCAATGTCGGTTATACAATCGGATTCTATGAAAAAGTATCGTTTTTTAGGTGAAGCAAAAAGCCCATTTCCAATGTATACGGAAACGGGCACTTTTTAGTTGCGCTCCGACAAAGTAATCATTAACTTGAAGAAGTATTTTGACTTATGAGTCTTATAGAGATGATACCATTCGTGTAACATTTCTGGTGCAAATACATCTTCAGTACATGCATCGCAAATTCCAACGGAGCTATGCCTGTGTAAGAAGTTAGCACAGCTTGGGATTGTTCCATATGAGAAGTGAAAATCGAAATCTAGGTGACGTAAGAAGAGTATTTCACGGATTCAGGATATAGACATATACGATTTTGTGTAAAAATACCCCATAAAAAAAATAAATAAAGTAGTTGACGGAAAATCCTGGGTGTTGTAATATGATTTTTGTTAGAAAAATTACCCACAATACTCTCATGATTCCACTACAATTAACCGTTTATTCATCTAAAAACTTCTCAGTTAATACGACAAATAATTACTTTCCTTTAATATTCAAACCAAGTTATTGGCTTCGACTTTAGTAGAAAATCATGCCCGCAGAGGAGTTGTATCAATACACTCCGCCTAATCATAAATACATATAATTATGAATACTGATTGAGCGCTAACATGTCCCAGAGTCCCATGTATACGATGTTTGTTATACAAGTTAAATAGGTGTCAACTTTTAAATGTCGTAGACTTTGATATAGGTTAAATCACTTACAACCACTCGGTTAGCTTCTGGTTGGTTGAACTCACGAAGTGGCCCACGTGCTTGTATTCGTTACATGTCGTCTTTTGTAACTTGTATTGAGTCAGTAGAAAAATCTTGCTCGTTCATGAGTCGGCCAATTTCATATCTTATTTTGTGAATTTAGGAAAAATTTAAATTCATTAAATTATATTTCTAGAAAAGAGTTAGAGGTGACTTATGAATTTTACTATTGATAAAAACGTAATTGAATACGAGGAATTAGACGAGATTATTTTGATAAATATGAACCAGAATAACTTTTACTCACTGGACTATATCGGCTCATTAATGTGGAAGAAATTAAGAGAATTAAAGGATGTATCAAAAGTAGCTGAGTTTATTAGTAGAGAATTTAACGAGAATCATATGGAGATAGAGAAAGATATAATCGATTTTATTAAAGAATTAAAAAAAGTAGGGGTGATTACATTACATGAGTAAGTTCAGAAAAATATGTAGTTTTATACATATATATTTGATGCTCATTATATTTGATTTAGAGTTGTCTTGGAAAGGCTTCAATCGAACATTTGAAAAGTTTAAAAATAAATATGTTGTAAATAATCCAATTAGAAGTGAAGCGGAATTCAAAGATATTGGAAATAAGATATTTAACTTTTTTGATATGTTAGATATTGTTTGTGCATGGTACCCACGAAAGGCGGATTGTATTCACAAAACTTTCTTGGGTTATAAAGTTGTACGGAAAAAGTACAAAATTCCCGTCGATATAGTTGTTGGAATAAGAAAGTTTCCTTTTGAAGCACATGCATGGTTACAGAGTAATAATGTTAACTTTTTCGGTGATGACGAAGAAACGAAGAAATATACAATTGTATTGACATCTAATACAGAGTAAGAGGGTGATAAAAATGAAATGGTTTATATTTTCAATCAATAATTCAAGTAACCATTATAAGTTGGATTTGAAAGAGAAAATAAGAGAAGAACTTAAATTATCAGTTGATGAATGTGTTGGGACTATTGATAATTGTCATTATTCATTCTCAAGTAACACTAGTAAGATGTCCTCACAAGTAGAGTTTAATAAGATTGTTATTGTTGGTGATATTAATCTACATAATAGAACGGAGCTTTTGAAAAACAATAACCTAGATAATTATGAGATTTCAGAAATTGAGATGCTCAGCTTATTGTATAGGGAAAAGGGCATTTCGTTTGTCACAGAATTAATAGGTGAGTTCTCGTTTGTATTATATGATCGTGAAAGTAACAAAGTATATTTAGTACGGGATCAAATGGGTATAAAAACATTATTTTGGATCAAAGATCATAATAGTTGTACTATTGCAAGTGATATCTTCTTACTTAAAAATTATTTTAAATTTAATGATCTCAATTATAAATATTTCGAAGAATACTATGAAAGAAACGGAATAATTGACACTGGACTGACTCCTTATCAAGGTGTTAATAGAGTGACCAGTGGAAGCTTTGTTACGATTGGAACGGACGTTGAAACCTATGAATATTGGGATCTTTCCAACATATCTGGGACTATTACATTTAAAAGTGAGTCTGAATATTTTGAACAATTTCGAGAATTGCTATCTACAGCAATAAAGGACAGGATGAGTGTTAATAGTAATAACTCAGTCATGATGAGTGGTGGATTGGATTCAACCTCAATTTATGCTCTCGCAAAAGGGTTAGAAAATTATAAAATTTCACCAGTAAGTGCCGTTTTTGAAGAATTAAGTGAATGTGATGAGAGCCCCCTCATTAAAGAATTGCTTAATAAATATCAAGATAAAGGGATTTTTATCAATTGTGATAATGTGCTAATGCTGGATGATTTCCCAGGGGAAACTCCATTTTCTTATGAGCCTAATGTGAATGCTATCTCTTTTAATTTCACTTTTCATACCGTTAAGAAATCAGTAGATCATGGAATGTTAAATATTTTAAGTGGATATGGTGGAGATCAATTACTTACCGGTTCGCTTTACATGACTAGGGATTTTTTATCCAAATTTAATATTGAAAAAGCGTTCTCTCATATTACGGATTACTCAATTAAAACAAACACGCCTGCGGTACGAAACCTACGTACTTACACATTATTTCCAAACATCATAAAGAAATATGGTATCAATGAAAATAGTAATTTTTATAAGACTATGTCTGAAAAATTAAATCAAATTAAGTATTATCACCAGAAAGAATTGTATTATCAAATATCTAGTGCAAAGTCTCATTTATATACGGATAGAGTAATAGGTGGAATAACTGGCTCAGATATCAACCATCCTTTCTTGGACAGACGACTAGTTGAGTATATGTATAAAATACCTGGTGAACTTAGGCACTCGAAACAATTCAGTAAATATATACTTAGAAAATCCATGCAGGATTATTTAACTGGTAACATTTTAGAAAGAGTTAATAAAACAACGCACTTAGCTCATATCTACAAAAGTATTAGGACTAATTGGAGTACTATTCATAAGGCAGTATATACTCCTAAAATCATTAATCAGCTTAATCTAATATCTATTGACAAATGGAGAGACGAGCTAACTAAGTGGCGCAATGGTATAAAAGTTAAAGATAGTTTCTGGACATTGCTTGCTATAGAGCTATGGTTTACAAAATATGAGCAAGAATCTTCAACAAAATAATTAGTGTTAGACTATTGCACTATTTATAGGGACAAATGGGAGGAATTTAAAATGAAATATGTTAAGCCGTCTGTTCTAGATTGTGGTAAAAGTGAAGATATTATCAAAGGTGATTGCGGTTGGGGAACCGAAGGTTGGACTCTAGATGAGACTGGTGCTTATGATACTCAAAAAAATAGACAGTATGTCTGTGGATACATTGGTAATCCAGCTCTAGGTGGATACACTATATACTGCTGTCGCTCTGAAAGTGCTTGCAGCAGCTCAAATGACCACTGCTAATATTAGCATTCAGCATTGACATGTAATCTTAACTATTAAGTACTAAAAATTAAAAACTAAAACTCCCCTATAAATAGTGCAATATTGTTACATATCATTATAATATGTATGCACCTAGAAGTCTAATTATTTGTTGACAGGAGAAATGCAAATTGATTGACTTGTTTATCGGAATAATGATTACAAGTACAGCAGTAATTATATATATATATTTATTGGTGAAGATTAAAAGAGATGAGTTGTTTACTAGTAAAGCTGTGAAATCAACAAATTTCCATAAAGAATTAAAGCAATACCAAGGATATGTAATTTGTGCAGAAAAAAGTACTATCCTTTATGAAGTTAGTTTATTAAGGCATGTAACAGATACCATTAAAAAGATGGAAGAGTGCTTATTAATTGATGTAACGATTGAAAGCAAGAACAATGAAATAGATACAAACTTCATATATGATCATCGTGTTAAAAATATACCTAGTATTTTACATATTACTGATGAAGGAACAAAAGAAGTTGTTAACCTTGGAGAACTGATGAATCAGAAAAATAAAATTATTGTTAAAAGATTAGAAAATATACTTAGACAGGTAAAATAACTATGGAAAATTTATTACTAATAATAGTCAAAATCGGATATGTAATTCTAGGGATTGTTTATTTAAAAAGTAGTATGACCAAATTAAAAAAACCATTTATGTTTTATATAGCTCTTGAGGAGTATAACGTAATAAAGAACAAGAAATTACTTATTGTATTTACACCTTTTTTAATCGTTTGTGAGCTAGTGCTGTCCTTATTGTTAGTAACGACAATTTTTCCGAAAAGCATGCTTATTCTAGGTGTCTTTATACAATTTTTTTATATACTAATTATGTTAATTAATATGAATAAAGAATTCTCCATGAACTGTAACTGTTTTGCTTTAAATGTACCCAAAAAATTATCTACCAAAAAATTATTAACTAATATCTATTTGCTGATATCTATTGTGCTGTTATATGGATTAGAGATTAGGGCCTGATAAGTTAACTCTATAGTCGTGGCAGAATAGAAAGGATGATTTTATTGTATGTTCTAGGATTGATTTTCAGTATCTCGGTAAGTTTTTTGTTCATATTCTCGGGTTTTCTAAAGTTATTTGCCTGGAAAGAATCAGCCGTTTTTATGGAAAAAATAGATATTATACCTAAAAAAATCGCCCGTCCTATTGGATTGCTTATTCCTTTTGTAGAAATAGCAGTTGCTGTATTATTATTGGTTGCAAGTAATAATATCTTAGTGTTTATTCTAACTGCTATTTTAATTGTTGTGTTGATTTCGATTAATTTCAAAGCTGTATTAGAGAAAAAACAAACGGATTGTTTCTGTTTAGGGAAGCTAATTAACACAAAGACTGGTTATGGTGGTTTAGTACAATGCTTTTTGCTACTATTGAGCATAATTCCTAGTTTCCTATTTAGTGGAACATTCACTGCATTTGATATACTTAATTTAGAATCAATCCAAATACTGACAATTTTAGCAACTTCAATATTGTGGACAATAAGTTTAATAACAATAAGAAAAGTGATTGAGATTTTATATGCTCCTGCTAATGGATGATGAATGTTAAGCTGAGGTGAGATGAAAAAATGGAGATAAATCAACAAATCATAGTGGCTTTACTAATTATCATATTTGTTTTTATTATTATACAATTTGCGATCATATCAAAATATAAAACTGTGAAAAATAAAGAGATAGGGCTTGAAATAAACGAAAAGATACCGAATTTTGATTTTGGGGATATAAAAGGAAGGTCAGGCCATATAGACCAGTTATTATCTAGGAATATAAGACTCTTAATTATGCTCGATGGTAATTGTGAGGAATGCTCCAAAGTTATTAATCTTTTAAAGGCCATGGATACGAACTATTTAGAAGAAATCAAGTTAGTTCTAGTAAAGGCAGAATATAATTATGAAAAAATGGCAGGCTCTGTTTTGGAGGGGAGTGCTATTTATGTTGAGCCTACAGTTATTTTTGATAGATTAAGGGTGAATAGTTTTCCTTATTACTTAAAAGTAAACGATGAAGGAAAAGTGATAAGTAAAGGTCATGCCTTACCACATAATGTTATAGATCTTGTTACGAGCACCACTACTACAACTCACAATTCAATAGAATCCTCAGTAGGTTAATCAAGGGCAAAAAACATACATAGATTATTTTTTAACTGATACTAGAGAGTATTAATGAAAGGTTTAGAAAATTCATGGTGTGAGAAGGTGGGAAATGAGACAGGTCGTAAAGGAAAATGCATTTATTAATTTCATGAAAACGCAAGTATACTTTCTGAAATTAATATATAAAGAACACCCAAAAGGTTTTATTCTTTTTTTTGTTCTCTCATTGAGTACCTCTGTTATTCCTCCAATAGTAATCTTACTGAATAAAGAGATTATAGATACACTAACGCTGCTGAATAATAATTCAGATGCGCTCAAGGTTGCAATATTTTTAATAGCTGGTCTGTTTCTAGTTCAATATATTTCTGCATTGTTAGGGAATATATTAGAGTACGTATTTTTTAAGATCTCACAGACAGTTAGTTTTGTTCTGCAAAAATTAATGAAGCACAAGCTAATTGAAATACCGTTAGAGGAATATGAGGATAGTCATTTTTTTGATAATGTTAATTTAGCTAATATTGCTCTGAATGGCAATGGAATAAAAGTAGTTAGTAGTGTAATTAGTATTATAGGTAATATTATATCTTTAATAGCAATTCTGGGGTTATTACTCTCCATACATTGGTCAATGCCCATAGCCTTATTTATATCTACTTTACCTGGTGTCATATTAATTTTTATAGCAAAAAGAAAGAAATATGCAGTAAACAGAAAAACATCCCCCCAGAGTAGAGAATTAAGTTTTACTGATGGCTTGTTTTTGAATAGAAGCGCCATTAGTGAAATTAAAGTATATGGAACAGGTAACTACTTGATTGAAAAATGGTCCAACATATTTAAGTATATTCAAACTAACAATATGGGTGTAGCATACTGGGAATGTAAGACAAAATCAATAGCTGTGCTGATCTTACAGTTATCTAGCTTAGGTGTTTCTTTATTACTTGTTTCTCAGATTTACAGTAATCAACTTTCGATTGGTTCTTATGTTGCATTACTTGGTGCAGTGACTTCTGTTCAGGGAATTTTCGGCATGATAGGTGGCAATCTAGGTTCTATTTTCGAAACAGCAATTTATAATAACGCATTGATGAAAATAATAAATTATTCAAATGAGTCGGTACATGATAAATCTTCACCAAAAGATGTAGGTAGTATTGAAAGTATATCTCTTGATAATGTTTCATTCTACTACCCCAAATCCGATGCTATGGCACTAAATAAGGTATCTTTTACAATTAATAAGGGTGAAAAAATATCAATTGTTGGATACAATGGCTCTGGAAAAACAACCCTGGTTAAGTGTATTCTAGGACTATATCAAGTGAATGATGGAGAAATAAAAATTAATAATGTAAACATAGCAAAAATCAATCAAGAAAAATACTTCAAACTAATATCTGTTCTATTTCAAGATTTTAGCAGGTTCAAATATGATGTGAGGGAAAACGTAGCACTTGGTGATTTGTCCAAGTTGAAAAATGATGAAGAAATTTATGAAATGTTACAAAAAGTAGGTTTATATGAAAAAGTATTTAATTTTGAACATAAACTAGACACTTACTTAACTAAAGAAATACCTAATGGAAGTGAACTTTCAGGTGGTGAATGGCAAAGGGTTGCTTTAGCTCGAGGTTTTCTAAGAGATGCAGACCTAATGATATTGGATGAGCCTACTGCAGCGTTAGACCCCATAAATGAGCTCAAACTTTTCGAGCTTTTTCACAGTTTATCTAGAGACAAAACCACGATTACAATTTCACATAGAATTGGTCCTACAAAATACTCGGATAAAATAATTGTTATGGATCAAGGAAAAATCGTTGAAGCTGGAAACTATGATTATCTTATGAGTCTGAAGGGCCTGTACTATGAAATGTACATGTCTCAAATGAAATTTTATCAGGATAGTAGAGTAGAGGAAGGTGTAATGTGAAAGAAAAAAAAGTTGTCTTGTCCATAAAAAATTTACAAAAAACATATACTGGGATAGGCTATGAGGTTAAAGCATTAAGGAAGACATCCTTTGACTTATACAGTGGAGAATTCGTTGCTATTATGGGCACGAGTGGTTCAGGAAAAAGTACACTGCTGAATATACTAGGTGCGCTAGATGAACCTAACGGAGGAACAATTACACTCAATGGAAATGTAAAAGAAAATATTTTTTCCGAGCCCAACGCTACTCACTATCGAAGTGAGAACATAGGGTTTATTTTTCAATCTTATAATTTATTAAAAGATTTATCGGTAGAAGAAAATATAGCGCTACCTCTCATATTGAAAAATATAGACGCGAATGAAATCGACGAAAAGGTTACTCAGATGTTGGAGATTACAGGATTAAAAAAATGGAGAAAGCACCGTCCTGTACAGCTTTCTGGTGGGCAGCAGCAAAGAGTTGCCATTGGGAGAGCCTTAATTACTTCACCGCCGATTATATTAGCAGATGAGCCGACAGGAAACTTGGATTTCAATACTTCTACTGACATCTTGAATGTGTTAGTGGATATGAAAAACAGATTCAATCAGAGCATTATATTAGTAACACATGATCCTATCGTAGCTACGTTTGCTGATCGGATATTCTTTTTCCATGATGGGCAAATTGTAGACCAATATAAGTGTTCTGATCGTGATAAAGATATGGGGGAAATATTAGAGAAATTTAAAACGATAATGGAGAAATCTCAATGATAAAATCGATTACGGGATTGGCGATGCGATTTTTTCAAGCTAATAAATTTCTGGCAATTTCCTCAATTTTGAGTATTATGCTTTCGTTTTCTTTGATTATTACTATGGCTGTATTTGCTGATAATGGAAAGCAGTCACTAGAAAGTGAAGTAAAGAAAATGTACGGCGATATGGACTTGTCTGTAGGTTATAATCCGGAACAAAATAAAGTGATTGATTCATCCCTGTTAGAGAAGATTACCAAACGCGAACATGTACAAGAGTTCTCTGGTGTACTGGTTAATCGATTACAAGTAAACGAACTTAACACCCACATTTACACGGTCGGTGTTGAAAGTGATAGTCTTGCGAAGAGCAGATATCATTTTTCTAACTCTATATCTGATAATGAGGTTGCGTTAAATCAATCTTTAGCTAAAGCTTTGAATGTTGCAGTAGGAGATCGCATTTTAATAGAAAATAAAGAACACACTGTGAAAGAAGTTTTGGAGGATCTAGTCGCTACTGGTCTGACCCCAGATATATTACTTTTATCCAGAAGCAATATGCAACAAATTGTTCTTGAAAAGACTGGAGTAAACAATGAAGCCACATATGTGCTTGTTAAAGCGAAGCCTGAAACGGATATCATTGCATTAGCTAACTCTATTAAACAGTTAGATTCTGAAATAAGAATTGACATAGCACAAGAAAATGAGTTTCTAAAAAACAACCTACAGTCATTGACAGTGTTTATGTTGGTAGTAGCCGTACTAGTACTAATTGTTACGTCCCTATTCATAGTCTCCAACTTTGATGCTTTTTTGTATAAATACAATAATCAAATGGCCATTATGCGTTCTATAGGAGCAACAACGGGGCAACTATTTAAAGTTCTGTTTATCCAATACAGTGTAATGAATCTTGTAGGGGCATCCTTAGGCTTGTTTCTGGCAAGAATAAGCAATCAGTTTTTGCAAGAATGGTTTGTTACGTTATTTTCTTTCGAAAGCAATGTTTCTAATTTTAATTATAAAATAGCAATTATGGTAACCATTATAGGTCTTATTATTGTTCAATTATTTATGCTTATTCCAGCCTATAGAACTTCGAAAATATTGCCGTTAATGATTGTTCAACAAAATGAGGAAATCGATTTTTCCAATAGTCGCTTTAAAAAAAGAGTAGGACAAGCTCTGATTATAAGTAGTATTTTCTTTGTTTTTGTTGGGTTTTCTCACAGTGCAGAAGAACCTCAGCCTATCTATTTTTTACTCGCTGCTCTGCTATTAATAATAGGGATATTCCGACTGTTCCCAATATATCTAACCCCAATGTTAAATAGAGTATCACCGATATTAAAGTTATTGTTGGGCAACGTATCTTACGTTGCTATAAGAAATGTTATCCCACAAGTAAGAAAAAACACGTTTATTATTTTGATTATTAGTGTGATGATGATGATTGTCGTCTTCGGCTCAACTTTATTCAAGACGATACAAACTAATGAAGAACAATTTCTGAAAGAACAATATCCAACAAGTATCGTGGTGAAAAGTCGTCTAGGTTACAATTCCACCATTGATCTATTAGAAATTAGAGAAACGATTAGAAAAACACCTGGTGTAGAAGCGGCAAGTACGCTAAGTACAGTATCTTCGGCTAGATTGAAGCAAGGTGAAAAATATATTTCTTTCAATTATGCCTTGGCAGATCTCAAGCAAATGCAGGACAATGGGTTGTTGCCATCAACTCCCTCTGAGTTATCCGATAACAGCATAATAATAACAAAGAACTTTGCAGATAAATACAGCCTGAAAGATGGAGATGAAATTGAACTTGGTCTATATTCTGAACCAGAACAGCGTGTATTGCCAGCGAGCAAAGTAACGGTAGCAAGCGTCGTTGAGCAGTTACCAGGCTCACCTATTGAAGCTTATATGGATTGGGAGAACACAACGTATAAGCAAAAATCGATCGTTTTTAATAAAGTATTTGTAAGTTCAATTGATGAAGCAGCAGCACTGGCTCAATTAGAAAAATTGAACCAGCAGTATCCGGCACAGCTGCAAATCAGCAGTTATAATCAGTCGATTGAGAAGTCCAATCAAATGTTTGTACAAAGATGGTCCATATTTATTGTTGTTTTAGTCATCATTTTGTTATGTGTCATAATAGGTGTGTTCAATTCATTACTGAATAATATACAATCAAAGCGAAAAGAGTTTGCTTTATTGCGAACGATATCTGTTAGTACAAATGGAATATTACGAATTATATTGACTCAAGTTATTGTTTATATCTCTATTGGTTTGGCGCTGGGCCTTGTAATAGGAATGTTAATGACTTTTGTCGTTGGTTTGATTGATTTTGGAACCATGCATTTTGATTTCCAATTAGTTTCTCTTGTTTCAATTTTTATGTTGGGCATGGTATTCATCATATTCATTCCTTTTGCCCGAGCAATGGGCAAGCAAAGTATAACAGCAGAGCTGACAAGAGATAATAAATAGATATTATTTGCTGATTAATGATAATAATTCTATTAAATCAAAAGTAGATAGAAAAGCCATTAGAAGCAGGGCAGCCATTGGTTAAACCTGCTTCTTTTCTATGTTGTACTTGAAATATTGGTACGTGGGTAGAAGCGAAAGAATGCTGTGTTTGTCTAGGTAGTTGTCGTGGTCTTTTTTTAAAAAATTTGCCCGCTTGAAAGTGAGGCAAACAAACGATAATTTCTATTTGCTGATTTGGTCATCGTAGACCTCCTAATAAATAAAAGTAGTTTGTAACGGGGAGGATAGATTTATGCTCAATTGGTTAGTTCGTTTAAGTCCAATGATGTGAAAATAAAGCTAAGGAACATACTATGAGTATAGGGGCGTTTTCTGTAAGTTTAACCGTTAAAGATATTCAGCAATCCAAACAATTTTACGAGAAGCTTGGCTTTCATGCTTTTACCGGAGATATCACACAGAACTGGCTCATTATGCAGAACGGCGATTGTACGATTGGTTTGTTTCAGGGCATGTTTGATAAAAACATATTAACGTTTAATCCCGGCTGGAACAACAAAGCGGAAGAAATAAATCCATTCAAAGACGTAAGGGAGCTGCAAGAGGAGTTCCGCAGTAAGGGAATATCTATTATTAACGATGGTGTGTCCATCTCAGAAGGACCAGCTAGTTTTGTCATTGAAGATCCAGATGGCAATACCATTCTTATCGATCAGCACAGATAGAATGGACAGGTTCTTATTTGAGTACATACTTAGTTAGGCGGAGCGTTATCAGGGGAATTCCCTTGAAACGCTCCGTTTTTTATTATGGCAGATTTATTTTTAGAGAGGGGCGTACGCCGTAACAAGCTAAGTTGACGTTCCCATAACTGCGGATACTGCTGCGAGTACCAACAAAATACGCACGCGAAGAATGACTTGTTTGAGTTCTCAGCCACCACCAGGAACAGCCCAATTCTTCTCCGTCCTCGATGATATAATTATCTTTAACTGATTTATCGTACACATACAAGTTACATCCGTCGCTCTTTTTTATTTTGGCAAATTCGGTTCCTGTTGCTCCACGTTGGGCACGTAATGGGGCTGCACCGAGTTTGTCGGTCAGTTCTTGGGCTTCTGCAACACTGAGCAAAAACACCTTATCTTCCGTGTCTGCGCTATCCTCACCATTGTCTGTACAATGTGTAGTCTTAATGAGCCTCTTCTCGGTGTCGTTGAATGCAGCATTGTAAAACTCATCGTTCAGCCATGTTCGCACATCAGAGTCGCGCCATGTAATATCGGCATTTTCCCGGTAATATCGCTTGGAATCCAAAATGTACTCGCTTAGAAGAAATAGCTCGCCATCTGTATGTTGCAGCACTCTCCATTTTATTGGCGCTCTGTCCGCTCCGTCTGCTGTCTGTGGATAAGTGCCGAATGTAATGAGTTCGCCAGGCTGCGCACTCCGCAGCGTTGTGAAAACTAGATTATCATGTTCCAATAAAATCCCCTCCTATTCGTTTTAATGTAATCGTACAACATGTATGCAAGTGTTAATATAAGGCCTGCATGGGCTTGATTTATCTGCGTAGTAAAATAAGAAGTTTATCAATGTGCTTTAATGTTCTTATGAAAGGTTTAATGGGAAGCTCGTATAGCTGCAACGTTCTGCATTCTAACTGACTGCTTCCCTCTGTATACTGGTAAAAATGCTAATGTGGAGTTGATGCGTATGGTCATTTCACCCCAAATACCGAACTTGCCTTATGTAGAGAAGAATGGCATTAAGTATTTCACCTTAGTGGCGGAGCCTGTGAGGAGCGAGATCCTTCCGGGCATTTATATGAATGCTTGGGGCTATAATGGGATGTCTCCGGGTCCTACGATTTGTGTGTATCCCGATGATTATGTATGTATTCGCGTTTATAATAAGCTGCCTCAGCCGACCAGCGTGCACTGGCATGGGTTAGACGTGCCGAATGTGATGGATGGGGTGCCAGACATTGAACCTTCTCCACGCATAGAGCCTGGTCAGTATTTTGATTACCACTTCAAGATTACCAATCCTTCTGGGACACATATGTACCACTCTCATTTTTATACGGTGATGCAGGATATGATGGGGCTGGAAGGGGGACTGATTATTCTCGATCCTAGCGAGTCGAAGCAAGAGGTGCAGCGCGATTATTATTTGATGTTAGGTGCCTTTGCGTTAAAGAATATCCAGATGGGCGTTCTCCAACCCGGCGTCTATGATATTGATCCGTTTGCTCATAATTCGAATTTTTTTACGTTGAACGGAAGATGCTTTCCATACACAGCAGCCCTGCCTGTTTCAAAAGGGGAGCGAGTGCGAATTCGATTCGGCAATATTGGTATGATGAATCATCCGATGCATTTGCATGGTCATCAATTTTTGGAGACAGCTGTGGATGGGAACTCGATTCCGAAGGACAATCAGCTTCGAAAAAGTACGATCCTCGTACCGTCGGGTACGACAAGAGATCTTGAATTTATCGCGGATAATCCGGGGCGATGGCCGCTGCATTGCCATTTTCCACACCATGTGAGCAATAATATGACCTTACCACTTGGAGGTATGACAACGGCAATTGTATATGAATAGGGAGCGTTCGCTATCTTTGGCAGCTCGCATATAAAAAAGCAGGCTACCTCCTAAGGCAGCCTGCTTTTCTTTGTACAATCACTAACCTATCCCAAATAATTAACAAGTATAAGCAGTAGAATAATAAGGATAGAAAGAAGTAGAAATGGTTTTTTGTCCTTTTTTTGTCGAGCCACCCAAACTCCATAAGAAAAAATAAGACCAATGCTAGAATAAGCTAATAAAAATTGAAATCCTTCAGGTGAAAAGATAAAGCTAAAGTTGTTAATAGAAAAATAGCCCATTGTAAATGGTATTATTGAAACAGGTATAACTCCGATTAAGATAAAGACCACTGTTTGTGACCAAAAATTATATTTCTTCAATAAATGAAGGATAACTACTGCTGTAGCATAAAGTAATATTCCTACTGTGAAAAAGGCAGGTGCAGTCCAAGTTATTATTTTGCCCAAGCTTTCAGTAACTCTGCCATCGTACATCAATAGATATGATATATAAACTAATAATCCGGTTAAATAGCTTGTAATAGCTACCCAAATATAAAATAAGTCCGAACGTTTCATGAAACATCCTCCTATTATTGAGTAGTTATTTAAATAAATTATTAAATTATAATATGAGTATTTATTCGTTTTACATATTTAGATATACGCTGATTTAATCTATAAGTTTAGAATTACGTATAGCCGTAATTCTAGCATGACATTTGCGCTAGGTGTTTTTTTAAATGAAGTGGCTGAAATGATTCGTTTCATCGTGTCCATAAACAATATAATAAGCAATTATAGGGTTGTTAATCCAGTCTGCTGGATCACTTATATAGTAAGCACCGAGATGACGGTGTAACTATAAGGAGGGGATCTTGTATGGCAATTCTACTGAATGATGCAACGAAAACCGCGAGAACACCGAATTGGGCACCGAAGGGCAATAGTACGGTAGTTAAAGGCGGTGGCTACGTATTTTACTCGGACAATCCTGAGGCAGTAGATTCGACTGACTTGGCCGATGCTGGCAAGTGGCTGAATCGAGATACGGTAACAGGAGCGGGGCTCGTGTATGTATGGCATCACAACAAGACAGGTATTGCTATTAAGCATGGTTTGACGATCTACAACCCTAATAACTTTGCGATTAAAGTTACCTCCAGCAATAATGGTAGGACGAATCATGCAGGTAATCCTGATTCAAGTGCGTGGAAGGATTACTTCTCTGGCGCAGGTGCGACCTCTGTTGTCATTAACCCTCTGGCATGGGGAACGATATTCCAAGCGACGATCCCAGCTGGAAACAACTTCGGTCTCGTTGCTCGTACGAATGTTACGAATAACAGCACTGGAGTTGCAGCATCTGCGATATTTTATGATCTAGCATGGAATACGAATTCAGGGGGCGCTGCTGCCTTTGCGAAAAATAAAGGTACGGAAATGAGACGTGGTAAAGGCCCCACTTATTATAATACAATTAATTTTGATACTCTTGCACCGACTTCAACCAATGGTGTGGCCTACCGAATCTGTGGATCGACAGCGTATCCAGGTATTTTCGGAACCGATGATATTCCATTGGTCACCGATCCTGCGCCAACGATTCCGGGACAGAATCAAAATGTAACGGGTCTTTTGGATGGCGGTTATGGACAGCAAATGTCCGTTACGATGAAAGTTAAAAATACGACAACAACGGCTCGTAAGTTCAGAGTATTTATGGGACGGACGACTGGGTTTTATTCCTTCCCATTTGTAAATATGGCGGGGACATCGGTCTATCACAACTGGGTTGGCGGCGGTAGCTATGTAGATATGATTGAGACAGCTTCCCTTGCTCCTGGAGCTACTGAAACGGTATCGTTCTTCTTAGTTATACCAGCGATTTCGACGACTCCGTTTGTGGTTGGGGCTCGAACGATTTAATAATAAACAGGTTCGTACATGATAGGGGGCGAAAGCCCTCTATTTCTTATTTAGCATCAAGCTCGAAAATACGAATAAGGAGCTCATTCAGTAGTATTGGGGAACATGATTGCTTACATGCTGGGAGCAAAAAATAGTGGGGAAATCTCAAAGAATGACGTGCTTTTTGGGCCAAATTGTAGTATACTAAAATAGTAAATGAGAACAAACGATCCCATCGGATCTCTTTTTTTCGCATCAAAACAGAACGTACGTTCTAATTTGATTTATGTTTATCACCATGCTTCTTACTCGCGATGAAGAAGATAAAGGAGGTATGTGAGTGATCAATGAAGAGCAAAGGAACAGGTATGTTCAATTTTCTAGAGTTAATAAAGTGATTTTTGATGATCGTGTCATGCAAGATTTTTTCTCCCAGGAATCTAATATTGCATTGCTATTATCCACACTGGATGGAGATAGTGTCAGCAAGCAGAAGTTGGAGGACAATTTCCGTAAGCATTATTTCCGCATTCGATTTGTTAAGTATCTCGTTTCGACGATTAAGTTCTGTGCAATTGATCAGTTTCGAGTCAACCAAAGAGTCCAAACGCGCAACCCTCTCATATTTGATCAACCTACAATAGATGACCAGTCTACTGCTACACTGGGTGAACTGCTCTCCGTGCAAGCTGAACAATCGACTACCTCAGAGATTTTAAACTCCGAACAATTTAAAGCATGTATCTCCAATGAAGCATTAGAACACGCTTATGTCCAACTTACTCCGCATCAACAGTTAGTCATTGCATTAGTCTACGGCATGTCCTACAGAGACAATGAGGTAGCCACCACGATGGGAGTATCCCCTCAAGCCGTATGCAAATCTCGTAACGCTGCTCTTAAGAAAATGAGAACTTTCATTTTAAACAAGGAGGTGAGGTAATATGAATGAACCAACCCCTTTTCCAGATTTGCTATCGCTTATAGGCCAGGTTGGATTACCTACGGTTCTGACGGGACATGTATGGAAGCGATTCGATAACAAGTTGGATGTACGTACCGAAACGGTAGCCAATCTATCAAACATGATTTCTACTAAAAAGGAGGATAACTATAAACGTGAACGATGAATTATTCGATTTAGTAGCACTTGCCCATCGTGGAGATAAAGATGCGATGATGTCGATCATCAATCGCTTTACTCCTGTCATTAACTCCGTCCGCTGCAAGACCAAGTATGATAGACAGGATGATCTAGTTCAAAATATCATCGAACTCCTCATTAAAAAAATTATGGCCTACGATCTGACCACGACATTGGACTTTACCGCATTTTGCAAATTACGAACAGCACACATGCCTGATACAAATGAAAAGATGTGATGTTTAGGATGGTTGATCAACCGTTCTGCTTGTTTTGAACTTTAATAGCGTGAGGGTGATTCAAATGACGCATGTAATAGAAGCCTTAGGGGGGCCCTGAGGCTTCTTTGTTGTGCTCCGGAGTGTGACTCCTTTTCTCTTCCTGTGGGATACAAAACATATGATATTTCATTAATATAGGGATGAACGATTAATTCAGTGCCATCTTGTTTTTGGTAAACGTAGACGACTCCAATACTTTGTTCCTCGACTAAGTTCCAACCGTGTATATGAAACTGTCTCTCATAACGATTAGACAAGCCCTCCCATTCTCTAATACCTTTTAGTGAATAAGTGAAAGTCGTTCCATTGCCATTTTTCTTTGCTTCCTTTAAAACGGCTTTGTTCGGTATGGGGAATCCTTCTCTGGTCATCGAGTAACTAAAATAGGTTTCATACACATAGTAAGAACCGACAGCTAGCGCGATAGATATCAGAACTGCAGCGGGCCATTTTTTCATCATAATCATCATTTCCTTCGTATTAAATTTATGAAGTGGAATAGGGTAGATGATGATGCTCTATGGATGTAAAGGGGGCTGTCCTTTTCTGTTATATAGTTAATGCTTCAGACGTGAAGTGCGAAAGAATTGTTTCGCATAGACGACGATCACGACAAAAGTTATTGAGATACAAACATGTTCCTCTATATAGAATAGCGTGCCATAAAACAATATCGTTGGGGCTGCTTTATCATCGCTCGTGTTGTTCTGGAGTAGGGGTGACCGTATGGAGAATAGGTAGAAGCCTTAGTATGTACTAAGGCTTCTTTGTCATGTTTATTTCGTGTAAATAGGATAGACTAACGCAACGCCTCGACCAAGCTGTGGCCAAATGCTTTTGCGCCGTCTGGGCCATCACTAGTAATAATATCGTTGTGCGCAACGACATGCTCAGAGACATATTCGACATTGTTATTTTTCAATGCGTTGATCATTACATCGACGGGATAACAAGTAGCTGCTCGTCCAGCAAGCAAGCCTGTCTCCGCGATAGATACAGAACCAGCGCAAATACCTGCTACGAGTACTTGCTGCTCATGGGCTTGTTTCAAGAATGCAAGAAGTGTTTCATTGCCCCAAAGGTGATCAATTGTACCAGAACCACCGATTACAGCCACAGCGTCATATTGGTTAGCAGCAACATCTGAGAAGATAACCTCAGCGTTCACTTTTCCTTCGTAGTCACCTGTAATTTCACCAACTACTGTACTAGCGATTGTGACTTCTACGCCTGCTTGCTCCAATATTTCTTGCGGGTGAAAACATTCATCTTCATTAAAACGCTCGGGTGGTATAATAAACAATACTTTTTTATTCATGTGTAATTCCTCCTAGGTGTGAATGTATGGTTATAAGATTACTTACACTGTAACGTCGATTTCTCAAACTGTGAAGAATGCACTATTTTGTGCGGAAGTTACCTGTAGGTTACTTTTGCGTAGGACAAGGAGTTAACGAGCATCGATGTCAGATACATTACGTGAAGAAATTAAACAGAAAATACTTAACGGCGATTTTAACTGTGAAAAAGAATTGACGTTATCCATTTTGAGCGGCAAATGGAAAGTCGTTATTTTGTGGCATTTAGGTGTAGAGGGACCTCATCGCTTTAGTGATTTGCAGAAGCTGTTCCCGAAAATCTCGCACAAAATATTAACGAACCAGTTGCGTGAGCTGATTGAAGATGGGATCGTTCATCGTGAGGTGTATCCTGAATCTCCGCCGAAAGTCGAGTACTCGATGACAGAGCTAGGTATGACGATTTTGCCTATCGTTGAAATGATGTATGACTGGGGCAAGAAGCGGATGAACAAGATTAAGCAAGAAATCGGAACGCTTGATAGTGAATAGCCCCCAAAAAAGAGAGAACATGTCTCGCACCAGCGAAATGGAGCAGGACATGTTCTTTGTTGTGTTTATTCTTCTTCCTCGTCAACTAAAATGACATCCAACGTTGTAGTTGAGAGGGAGGTAATGGTAAAAGGAACGAGCCTCGTTCGTTTGTCGGGGTACGAGAATTGAGCTGTATATGTTCCGGGATCGAGACCGAATACCCCGTACTGGCCTTGCTCGTTTGTAATAACGGTCCTTAGCGGGATTTGGCCTGCCACGAAAATAATAACGAGTGCTCGGAATAGAGGGCGGGACTGTTCATCGCGGACAACTCCAGTTAGGTTGCCTGGCAGTGAGCTGAGGGTAAAGTCTACATTGAGGAGTTGGCCTGCCGCAAGAACGACTTGTTGAACTTGAGAACCGAATCCAGGTGCAGTTACGGTAATGAAGTACGTTCCCGGCCGTAAGCTGCCAATCTGGAATCGACCTTCCCCATCGGTTAATCCGATCCCAGTTACGGTGCGGTTCTCATTCAGCACTTGGACAATTGCCCCTACGATTGGATTGTTCGCTTCTCGATCCAGCACTCTTCCTGTTACAGTAGCTGGATTTGGAGGAAGCGTGAAATTAAGAGTTGCCTGTTGATTCGGGGCTAAGTCTGCGGATTGTTCTTCGAATTGTTGATTTGGCAGCTGGGCATATACGGCTACGTCCCCGGGAACGGCATTGTTGACGAGATAGGCCCCACCAGGGAATGTCTGCACTTCGCGAACTACGGTATTGTTGGCATCGATCACGCGCACGATTCCGTTTTGAGCTTCATTTACTACAGTAGGTGGAGTAGGAGGGACAGGTATGGTTGGTCGTACAGTTCCTTGCACGACAGGTGCATTTGGTTGAAGCACGACATCAACTTGAACGCGCTCACCAATTCCGATGAGCACAGATGTGGTGTAGGCAGAGAAGTTAGGAGCGGTAAAGGATAGCGTGTAATTGCCAGTAGGGAGATTGCCGATGCGGTACGTTCCGTCAGGTCCTGTTGTCACCGTTGCTAAGGGATCTCCAAATACGTTGAAGATTCGGATCGCTACGATCGTGTTGGCTACTGGACTTAACCCTGTTTGGCTGCGCACTGTACCTGCAACTTCACCTGGAATGGCGGTTAAGGCAAAGCTAAGTCTTGTATTCGTACCCGGCTCTATAGTGAAGCTTGCCGATTGTGAGGAAAAGCCTCGTTCAGATGCAACTGCTTTGTACGTCCCTGGGGATAATCCCTCTGCCATGTACTGTCCGATTGAGTCGGTTAAGTGAGTGGAAAGAAGCGTATTGCGAGAATCAAAAATCTGGATGGCAGCGCTTGGCAGCGTGTTGCCAGTCGCCACATCGGTTACAATGCCGAATACCCCGCCTGCATTTTGCTGCAATATAAAGTTTACATTTTGTGACGCTCCAGCTGGGAGCTGCACTGCCTGAGATTGCTCTCCATACCCGATATGCTCGCATGTGATTGATCCTGTACCAGGCTGCAGGTTAGGAAATTGATAGGAACCCTCCTGTCCAGTTAACACAGAGGTCACAATCTCTCCCGTCTCCATTTTAAACGCGATGGTAGATCCGCTTAATGGTTGATTGGTTGAGGCATCTAGCACATTTCCGGTTACAGCAGATAAAAGAGTACTCACGGTAAGGGTGAGAGGGATTGTTAATCCGGTAGTTACCTGAACAGGTACGGCTGTAGCGGCAAAGCCGGGTGCATTGACGCTGACTTGATAATTTCCGGTCGGCAAATCTTGGACTGTAAATGTTCCGTTGCTATTTGCGACTATGGTTTCGAACAGGGCTCCCTTCTCGTCATAAATGCGGATATTGATACTGTTTCCAGTAACGGGAGCACCAGAGGTTGTTACAACGTTTCCGTTAATTCGTCCGAAGGAAGGATCTAATAAGATATTGGCTGTTGTATTGACGCCACTTTGAATGATCTCGCCTAATTCCTGTGTAGCATAGCCATCAGCACGAATAATAAGAGAATAGGAGCCAGCAGGCAGATCGACAAAGGTAAAGTTGCCGAATATGCTCGTAACCGTCGCTTCGAGCAGAACACCTTGGGCATCAGGTGTACGGATACTAATGCTTGCGCCGCTGATCACTTCACCAGTTACACGATCTCGCACATTACCGCTAATGGAACCTGGGTTAGGGATAAGAACAAAGTTAATATTGCTGAGTGATGCGCCAGGAGTCAGGGCAACACCGTCGACCAGCGTTGAAAAATTAGGGGCTGATATGACGACGGAGTGATTGCCTGGAGGGAGATTGCTAATAAAATAGTTTCCAGCAATATCAGATAGTCCGATTGAAAGAATGTTCTCATTGTTGTCGAGTACGCGCAGCTGCGCATTCGTGATAGGCAATCCGTTAGAACTTGTAATCGTACCGCTGAACTGGGCGGGATTAGGCTGGAGTGTAATGTTTAATTCGGTGGTTGCATTTGAATTTACGAATGCTCCAGCTGTAGAAGCCGCATACTCAGGTGCTAAAGCAGCGATCTCATAATTGCCAGGTGCCAGGTTGGTGAATGTGTAGCGCCCATTCTCATCGGTGGCCACGACAGCGATAAAGATATGGTTGCCATTATACAGCTTCACAATTGCATTTGGGACATTCGGAGTAATGAGGCCGGTAATGGTTCCAGGTTGCGGGACCAATCCAATGGCAGTCGGTGTGGTAAGTCCGGGTTGAACGATGACTCCGACTGTATTCGCTTGATAGCCATCTGTACTTGCCGTAACCGTATATTGATCAGGTGGGAGACTAGAAAATGTGAACTGCCCGTTACTGTCGGTAACGGTGACAGCTAGTCGGAAGCCATTCGCATTGACGACCTTTGCAAGGGCACCGACCAATGGCAAGTTTGTCTGACTATCGAATACACTGCCTGTTACGCTGCCTGGATTCGGATTGAGGCCAATCGTAATCGGTGTCGTTGCATTGGGAAGCACCACAACATTAGCACCATCGATTTGGAATCCGTCGGCAATAACTGCGATCGTATACGTAGCTGGCAGGAGACCTGGGCTAAGGAAGTTGCCGTTGGCATCCGTATAAAGGGTGGACACCACCGTGCCGTTCTGATCGGAGAGGCGTATTTCCACGGCAGCGCCGCTAATAGGGAGTCCGTTCTGAAGGGAGATGACCTTACCTGAGATAAATCCAGGCTGTGATTGCAGCGTGATGGAGCATTCTGTGTTGGTATCGGCTATTACGGTAACGCTGCAAATGCCATTTTCGAATCCATCTGCTGTTACCGTTAAGACATACGTGCCTGGAGATAAAGAAGGTACGGAATAACTACCGTTCACATTGCTAATCACCCGAGTGATAACAGGGCCGCCTCCTGTGTTGCTGCGGACGGTTATCACTGCACTTGAAATAGGACCTCCAGATGAGTCGGTAATTACACCGCTTACGGAACCCACTAATGGCTGTAGTGCAGCACTTGCTGTAGCAATTTGATGAGGAAGAACGATGGCGCCAACGGTCGCTGTTCCATAACCAGCAGCACTGAAAGCTGCTTGATAATTTCCCGACCCAACATTGCTAATGAAGTACGCTCCGTTACTATCTGTCGTGGTGGAGAATACGAGCAGGTCATTGAACAAAATTCTCACGGATGCATCAGGCAATGGTTGCGTTGTGGATGCATCGGTGATGACGCCTTGGATGGAGCCTGCCAATGGGCTTAATATGGCGCTGACAGGGGTTGACTGTCCCGGCAGAACGATGGCACCTACCGTTTGACTGGCATAACCTTGGCCGCTGAAGGATACCGAGTATGTTCCTGGCGGCAGGATGAAGTCTATCGTAAAGGTTCCAGCCGCATCTGTATTTGCGGTAGCTAGGGTAAGTCCAAGATTATTTACGATACGGATGCTTATATCTGCTAATGGCTGTCCTCCGTTATCTGTCACTGTTCCGGTAAGTGCCCCTGGGTTTGTCTGTAATTGAGCATTAAGCTGCAGACTAGTTCCTGGACTGACGGTGACGCCCAACAATTGAACAGAATAGTTAACAGCAGTGAATCGAACTCTGTCATTACCGGGGGCGAGACCAGCAACAGCGTATGTCCCGTTCGCATCCGTTACCGTTGTAGCGAAAACCAGTCGATTCGCTCCGAGTATTTCTACTAACGTTCCGGGAATCGGTAGACCCGTATCGACATCTGTGACGAGACCGGATAAGCTGCCCGGATTCGGCTGTAGGACAAAGTTAACGGTATCTGTCTGTCCTCGCCCTAGGTTTTCGGAGACAACCTTGCTTTGAAAGCCGTTAAGGGAAGCGGATAAAGTATAGAAGTCGGGCATTAGGTTAGAGAGGATATATTGTCCATTTCCATCTGTGATGGCAGAGGCGATCGTGTGAGCGAGGGCGTCTTTCAGCAGGAGGGTGGCTCCAGCTAAAGGCGCATTGTTGTTGTCGGTAATCGTACCTTGCACGGCAGCGGGAAGTGGCGTAAGAAATACAGTGTTTGCTGTACCTTGGCCAGCTGTAATCGTCACGCTCGTATCCGTTATGGAGTAGCCTGCTCCCGAGGCATCAGCTCTTAGTGTGTAGGCTCTTGGAGGCAATTCGGAGAAGCCGTAGGCACCTCCTATATCCGAGGTAGTCGTACGAATCACATTGAGCGCCGCATCTAGTAAGCTCAGGACGACACCTTGAATCGGCAAGCCAGTTGAACGGTCCAGTACGGTTCCTGATGCAGAGCCCGTTGTCGGGGCGAGGGCTACATTAACGGTTACCTCTGTACTTCCGCTGTTAATCGGAGTTCCGCTAAATGAATCAATGCCAGTTGCTGTTCCTCGATTAAGCGTCCTTACCCCGCCGTTAACAGTCGTGAACTGACCGTTCAGTTGGATAGGCAGCGTTATCGATGCTCCTGCAGCAAGATTACCAATATTCCATGTAATCGTCTTATTGAGTGGATTGTAAGTAGCCATTGTATTGCCTGGGGCAACAAATGTCACACTAACCACTTGCTCCAGCGTAATTATACTAGAGGCGAACACAAGATTGGCTGCGCTTTTACCCGTGTTCGTTACGGTGAGCGCTTCTTGCCATACGGAGAGAGCGCCTACGGCAACCGAAGTCGGACCCGATGTAATGGTTTTGGAAACCGTTAAGGAAGCTCGCACGTTCGTTGAGGCGGGAGTTGTCGGGTTACTGAATGCTTGACTGAAGCTGAAGCCTTGGGCTTGAAGGGTATCCTTGTTGAAGTTGTTGTTGTTCGTGGCAGTGAAGAAGAGCATGCGTATAGGGGTAGTTGCTGTGATGCCAAGTGTAGAGAAGAAAAGGGCGGAAGGGATGAAAAAGTCGAGGAAGTAATCAGGGTTGCCGCTAAAATTAGAGCCATCCCCGGTTAGCCGTGCACGAACGATATCGTAGTTAATAATCGGCAGGCTCACATTTGGGCTTCCTCTTCCATCTGTCCCTTCAGCAGGGTCGTTCCAGGAATTGTTCTCCTTGATCGTGTTTTGGACGAGATCCAGCGTTGTTCGCAGGCCATTGACGGCGATGAGCCATTCATACGTGGCAGGATTATTGTCCGTATCGAACAGAAATCCCCAGGCGAAGTTACTAAAGCCCGTCTTTTGTCGCGGATCACCGTTCAATCGCATTCGGAAGTACATATTGGTGCCGTCATAGGCCATATACACGGCCGGAAAGGCATCACTTCCTACGATATCCGTATCAATGGGATTTACATCGCCAGCAGGATCGATGAGCGGTGTTGTTCCCTGCAGAAGGGGGCTGAATTGGGAGTCACTTGGAAATGTAACCAACAGCGTTCATCCTTTCTACCTGTGATATGCCTATGGAATCGGGCATCTTAACTAAGCATGTCTGCCTAGCTGTACAACTATCCCTATAGCATATGGCTAGCGGTATCGAAGGAAAGTGGCAGTTGACCGAATGCTAACACACATTTTACAGCGACGTCTTCTTTCGTGGGAAGAGTGGCTTTACATCTCCTATATTATTAAATCTGTAAACTCTTAAACTCCTAGAGATATAGAGCTCTAGCTCTCTCAAATGGTTGCGTAAATAAATAAGACTAGGACGACAATAGATAAGATCGTAAACGGCTTCTTGTTTTGCCTTTTGTGTGCTACCCAAAATCCGTAAGAGCATACTAGGGCAATGCTAGTATAAGCCAACAAAAATAGCATCCCTTCTGGAGAAAATGCAAACCATATCGTAGTGAAAGCAAGGTATCCCATCATTATGGGAACTAACATAACGGGGATGAATCCTAGGATGACAAAGAGTAGAGTCTGCAGCCAAAAGGAATATCTATTTAGGGAACGAAGGACAGCTACTGCTATGGAGTATAGAAGAATTCCGACTGTGAAAAAGGCAGGTGCAGTCCACGTTATTAGCTTGTTAATCTCATTAAATGTTTCCCCGTATAAAGCCCAAAGAGAAGCAATATAAACGATTATCCCTGTAAAGTAACCAGTAATGGCAACCCATATGTAAAACCAATCGGATCGCTTCATGTCAAAAACCTCCTGAATGAATGGATGAATGGACAATTGATTAGCAATCATATATACGTGAACTTTGTATAAGATGTTTCCTTCTTGAGTGGGACATGAAGTTTATGGAGAAGAGCCTAACCTGACTTGCTGCCGGGCTAGGCTTTTTTGTGTATGGATCGAAGATACGACTTCGAAGCATGCTTTTATTTTTTTTAGAAATAACAATTCGAATAGCCTCAGTGATGGCTCAACTCGCACAGCTTGAAACGGACTTCTAGCCATGATGTTCCGTTTGTTTCCTCTAACGAACGCTATTGACGTTATGTTAACGAAATTGTACATAGTAGAATTTTAACGGTTACGAGAGAGCTTATTTCAGTAATAATAGGGAAGAACATTGATTTATTAGATAAATAAGCTCACAGATATCCTTTATATTTAAAAATAAGCAAATATAAGCCGGATAGCCTCTGTGGCAACCGTTAGCGTCATGCAATTGAACGTACCGATAGAGTTGCTGCCAATTGAACATTTTAATACACGGTTAATCAGCAGAACCGGATTTAAGCTGCTGTTTGAATTGGGCTGTTAGTAATGGCACGACTTCAAATAAATCACCCACGATGCCATAATCGGCAATTTGAAAGATAGGAGCATCAGGGTCTTTATTGATCGCAATGATAACCCGAGATTGGCTCATGCCAGCGACATGCTGAATTGCGCCGCTAATGCCGCAGGCGATGTATAGTTCGGGCGTGACGACCTTGCCCGTCTGGCCAATTTGCAGCGCGTAGTCGCAATAGCCCGCGTCGCAGGCACCGCGAGATGCGCCGACTGCGCCGTTCAGCACCTCGGCCAACTCTTCGAGTGGCTTGAAGCCTGCTGTGCTTTTGATGCCGCGCCCACCTGAGATGACGATCTTCGCTTCGCTCAGATCGACTCGTCCTGCTGCTTGCGTGACGACATCTCGAATGACGGTGCGCAGTGTTGGAGCAGGGTAGGCAATGTTCACTACAGGTGCGGTGCGACCTGCCTCACAAGACGGGAGCGGGAAATTGTTCGGTCGGACGGTAACGACGGACTGGGCAGAGGTGAACGTCCGCTGCTCGAATGCTTTGCCAGCGTAAATGGGACGAGTGTAGAGGATGCTGCCGCTTGCAGCATCGGTTTCCAAAGCGATGATGTCAGAGATTTGGCCGGCTTGAAGCGAGGCTGCGGATAGCGGAGCAAGGTCTTTGCCGATGGATGTGTGGCCGAAAAAGATTGCCTTTGGCTGGGCAGCTTGAATGACCTCTTGCAGCGAAGCATCGTAAGCTTCGGCGTTATAGTGCCTTAGGTCGTCGTGCTCGACTACATATACATGATCCGCTCCATAAGCGGCGAGCTCATTGGCGAAGCGGGATACATCGTTTCCGATTAAGACAGAGGCAACCGTTGAGCCTTCACCTGAAGCTTGCCGTGCAGCAGTAATGACTTCGAAGGATACTTGCCGCAAGGCGCCTCCTTTTACTTCAGCTATCGCGAGATATACAGTAGTCATATTTTCAACGCCTCCTTATCGTTAAGTGAACAGCTTGGCTTCCGTTTGCAGCAGTCCAATAAGCTGCTGGGATTGCTCCACTGGAGTACCTGACAATCGTTTACCTGCCTGACGTGGCGGAGGAGTGGATACCCTGACTCGCGCGGTGAGTGGCTGGATGGTGGGCGAGTCGCAGTCCGAAAGCGATAGCTGCTGCAAAGGCTTGCGCTTTGCTTTCATGATGCCTTGCAGCGAAGGATAGCGCGGCTCGTTCAGCCCTTGTTGAGCGGTAAATAGAGCAGGCAAGGCTGCTGTAAGCTGCTCGGTATCGCCTTCTGCATCACGCTCAATTTCAGCTTGCCCGCCTTGGATGACAAGTTTCGTAATCGAACCAACATGAGGGATGCTTAACAACTTGGCGAGTCGAATCGCAACCTGCCCACTTCCGTTATCGACGGAGAAATTGCCGCCAAGAATAAGGTCGAATGCTTGCTTGCTTACGTACGCATGAAGAATTTGTGCGACAGCATGTTCATCGAGCACGGCTCCTTCATCGCTAATAAGAACGGCTTCATCTGCGCCCATTGCCAATGCGGTGCGCAGTGCCTCAGTGGCTCGTTCAGGGCCTATTGCAATGACTGTTACTTTCCCACCGTGCTCGTCACGTAGCTGAATAGCTTGTTCTACCGCATATTCATCATAGGGGTTGAGCACGAACTTAACGCCATCTTCCGAGATCGATCCCTGATCGATAACAATCTTTTCTTCGGTATCGAAAGTCTGTTTCGCCAACACGATAATGTTCATCGCAGATACCACTCCTTTCATGGCTTTCATTCGCTAACCATAGCAAGCAATTTTACTATTAAACGCGTCCTTCGTTATATATATGGCTTAACCTCAGATCCTATTTCTTTGTGTATACGGAACAGAGAGGGGAGAATATCCTTCTTTTGCTTAAAATATATATCAATCATACTGCCGGAAATAGATGCCTTCTTAGCGATATGAGTCCCATTAATTACAATTTTCAATATTACGATAAATGAATATTCACTCATGATTGGAGGCTTAATGAAGCGCCATTTTATTGCATGAGGAGAGAGACCACCATGAGAGAAGCTGTTATCGTTTCTATCGTGCGTACCCCTATTGGGAAAGCGAAGCGCGGTAGCTTTGCTCATACGCGTGCTGAAGATCTGGGGCGAGTTGTCATCGAAGAGGCCATTCGACGCGTCCCTGGCTTGAGCAAAAGTGAGATCGAGGATGTCATTATCGGTTGTGCGATGCCAGAAGGCGAACAGGGCTTGAACTTCGCCCGTATCATATCCCTTTTTGCGGGCTTGCCGGAAACAGTTCCTGCCGTAACGATTAATCGTTTCTGTTCTTCTGGCTTGCAGTCAATTGCTTATGCTGCCGAGCGCATTATGCTAGGGCTGGCTGATGTTATTGTAGCGGGCGGCGTAGAGAGCATGAGCCATGTGCCCATGACAGGCTTCAAGCTCGCGCCGCATCCGCGGCTGATGGCGAAGATGCCCGAAGTTTACATGGGCGTGGGCCATACGGCGGAACGCGTTGCGGAGCGATATGGCATTAGCCGCGAAGATCAGGACAGCTTCGCCGTGAGCAGTCATCGCAAAGCAGCTGCTGCCCTTGCCACAGGCAAGTTCCGCGAGGAAACGGTCGCTGTAGCGACTACAGTAAAGGGAGTCGGGACGAACGGTCGACCTTGGGAGCGTGCGGTGACGGTGGAAGTGGATGAAGGTGTACGTGCTGATACAACGCCAGAAGGATTAGCGAAGCTTAAGCCGTCCTTTCAACTAGGGGGCACAGTAACGGCTGGGAATGCTTCGCAGATGAGCGATGGCGCGGCTGCGGCTGTTGTGATGAGTCGCCAAAAATCGGAAGCGCTAGGCTTGAAGCCGATGGCGGCTTTTCGCTCTTTTGCTCTTGCAGGTGTAGCACCAGAAATTATGGGTGTTGGCCCGATTGAAGCTATACCGAAGGCACTCAAGCAGGCCGGTATTACGAAGGAACAGGTTGCTTTGTATGAATTGAACGAAGCATTTGCCTCTCAATGCTTGGCCGTAATTCGCGATTTAGAGCTGGATGAGAGTCTCGTAAATGTGAACGGGGGCGCGATTGCATTAGGGCATCCGCTTGGCTGCACAGGAACGAAGCTGACAGCCACATTGATCCATGAGCTGCACCGTCGTGGCGGTGGCTATGGTGTCGTATCGATGTGCATAGGCGGCGGTATGGGGGCTGCGGGCGTGTTTGAGGTGTTTGGCGCTGAACGATAAGGTTTGATGACATTTATACTAGCAGGCTATTTTTTGCGTGGAAGGGGCGTTGGGATATGACGAAGACGAAAATTGTAGGAGGCAGCTTTGTCATTGAGGATGTGGGAGCAGACGCAATCGTAACACCGGAAGATTTTACAGCTGAGCAGCGGATGATACAGGATACAGCAAGAGAATATGTAGCGACAGAAGTTATTCCGCATGATGAAGAACTAGAGAAGCAGGATTATGCACTGACAGTGAAGCTGATGCGCAAGGCAGGGGAGGTAGGTTTGCTTAGTGCAGATATTCCTGAACTGTATGGCGGACTCGGACTTGATAAGGTCAGCTCCACAATCATTAGCGAAACGTTGTCACCAGCTTCCTCCTTCGCTTTATCGATTGGGGCACATGTTGGAATAGGTACGCTGCCAATTGTATTTTTCGGCACATCTGAACAGAAGCAAAAGTACTTGCCCAACTTAGCGACAGGCGAAAAGATTGCAGCTTATTGCCTCACCGAACCTGCCTCAGGATCGGATGCCTTGGGGGCGAAGACGACAGCGAAGTTGTCTGAGGATGGCCAACACTACATTCTTAACGGCTCGAAAATCTATATTACGAATGCGGGCTTTGCAGATATTTTCATCGTGTATGCCAAAGTAGACGGCAAAGACTTCACGGCCTTTATTGTGGAGCGGGATATGGAAGGCTTTACGGTAGGTCCTGAGGAAAAGAAGATGGGGATTAAGGGTTCCTCGACACGCCCGCTGTACTTTGAGGATGTGAAGGTTCCCGTCGATCATGTGTTAGGTGAGATTGGGCGCGGCCATTTGATCGCGTTTAATATTTTGAACATCGGACGCTTCAAGCTGGCAGCAGGTTGTCTTGGTGCTCAAAAAGAGGCAATTGCATTAAGTTCTCGTTATGCAAATGAGCGTAAACAGTTTGGACGCGCGATCTCCTCATTCCCGCTTGTCGCTGGCAAGCTGGCAGATATGAATATTCAGACGTACGTATCAGAAAGTATGGTTTACCGCACATCAGGCCTTATCGATGAACGCCTAAAGGACGTTAATGACCAAGATGCCGACTCTGGTGCGCAGGCTGCGAAAGCAATTGCGGAATATGCGCTCGAATGCTCGATTAACAAAGTATTTGTCACCGAGGCGCTTGATTTTGTGGCAGATGAAGGGGTACAAATTCATGGCGGCTACGGCTATGTGCAGGAATATAAAATTGAGCGTATTTATCGCGATTCACGGATTAATCGTATTTTCGAAGGAACAAATGAGATCAATAGGCTACTTATCCCGGGTACGCTGTTGAAGCGCGCGATGAAAGGTGAGCTGCCGCTAATCGCGAAAGTCCAAGAGCTGCAAGGAGAGCTAATCTCGCTTATGCCTGGGCAAACCTTTGAGGGAACGTTGGAGCAGGAGTCGCATTTGGTAGCAGCTGCGAAAAAAGTGTTCTTAACAGTTGGAGGATTGGCCGTACAGAAATATGGGACTTCCTTGGAGAAGGAACAAGAGGTGCTCAGTTACTTGGCAGATTTGATGATCCAAATTTATGCCATCGAGAGCACGCTGCTGCGTACCCGCAAGCGGATTGGTAAGGTAGGGGAAGAGAAGGCGAAGGCTGCGATTCAGATGACCGAAGTGTTTATTCATGAGGCATTTGCTAAGATCGAGCATATTGCCAAAGAAACGGCAGCTGCCATGGAGAGCGGAGATACGTTGCGGACGCACCTATCGATATTGAAGAAGCTCGTACGCCGCACACCGATTAACGCAGTTGGCTTGAAGCGGGAGATTGCCGCACGTGTGATCCAAGCGGAGGGTTATATTATTTAATAGCATCTGAACCACTAGATGAGATGACTGCATTTACATGCTTTACTATTCATCTAATCAACTTCAGGCGCTTAGACTGGACTTTTGGCGGGTCAAACAACTAGCTGCGGCATGTTAGACTATCTCTATCCAAAACGCTGCGTCAGAACGAACATCTCAGACCTCTTACACCGAAACGAAGCGTTAAGCAGATAAGGATGTGGGGCATATGAGAAAGTCAACTTGGCCGTTAGTGATCGTTGCTGTCTTTGCAATAGTCATTTCGGTGATGGCGTGGAATCAGTATATTTTTACTCCAGATGCGTTGGGGGAGAATGGCGACGGATTAATAGGGGTAAAGCAAGGTGAAGCAACTACGTTTACTGCTCAGTGGACAGGGATGCTATATGTTCATATCGTAAGCAGTGTAATTGCGTTAGTTATCGGAGCCTATCAATGGTTTCCGCGGTGGAGAAAGAAGTTTCGTGGGGCTCATCGGACATTAGGAATGTTGTATGGCATTGGTGTGCTGTTTGGTGGGATTAGCGGACTGTATTTGGCTGTATATGCGACAGGCGGCTGGATTGCCCAAATGGGGTTTGGTGTACTTGCCGTGCTGTGGTTGTACACGGCGTACTATGGAGTGCGTGAAGGAATTGAAGGGAATTACCGTGAACATCGCAAGTGGATGCTGCGCAATTATGCGCTAACGTTTGCTGCGGTAACCTTACGGTTGATGATATTATTATCCGTTTCTTTGTTTGGCGGAGAGAACTTCTTGGTTTATTACGTTATCATTTCTTGGATGTGCTGGGTGCCTAATTTGTTCGTGGCAGAGTGGCTCATCCGCAGGAGTGGACGTATTCAACGCAAGACGGCCTAATAGATGATCAGATAAACGAAAGGAGCAGTGTCCGTGACAGGACGCTGCTCCTTTGTTCGTTGGTCTCATTACCTTATGTTACTGTCACCTAAGTAATTGCTTAACTATCCGATTCGATGTTGGTCAACAGCTCACGAATGAAGAATCAATAACTGGCAGCTACAGTTCCGAGTTATATGCGGCTAGCGAATGCTAAGAACTAAACTGCGCATGATGCAGACGGCTGTAAATCCCACCTGCGGTTACAAGCTCATCATGCTTGCCTTGCTCTGAAATGCCTTCCTCTGTCACGACGACGATGCGATCTGCATTCTTGATCGTAGCCAATCTGTGAGCGATGACGAGTGTCGTACGTCCAACAGACAGTTCCGCTAAAGACTGCTGAATTGCTTGCTCCGTCTCTGTATCAAGAGCAGAAGTTGCTTCATCTAGAATGAGGATCGGCGGATTTTTCAAGAACATGCGCGCTATCGCCAAGCGCTGCTTCTGACCACCAGAGAGCTTCACGCCGCGTTCACCAACGACAGTCAGCAAGCCATCTGGCTGTGAACGGATAAAGTCGTCCAATCTTGCACGACGAGCAGCCTCCAAAATTTCCTCATCGGTTGCACCAAGCTTGCCGTACTCAATATTTTCCCGGATTGTTCCTGCGAATAAGAACACATCCTGCTGCACGATACCGATCTGACGGCGTAAGCTTGTGAGTGTCATGTCTCGAATATCAATGTTATCAATCGTGATGCCGCCCTCATTTCGCTCGTAGAAGCGGGGGAGTAGGCTGCACAGTGTTGTCTTACCAGCGCCTGATGGACCGACAAACGCAATTGTTTCACCTGCGTGAATCGTCAAGTTAATCTGGTTAAGCACATTGGCATGTCCTTCGTAACCGAATGTAACGTTCTCGTAGCGAATATTTCCATTCAGATGTGTAACTTCAATCGCATCGGGTACGTCTGCTACATCTGGCTCTGTATCGATAATTTCGAGATATCGTTTGAAGCCGGCAATACCTTTAGGATAGCTTTCGATAACAGCGTTAATTTTCTCAATTGGTCTAAAGAACACGTTCGTAAGTAACAGGAAACCAACGAACTCACCGATTGTGATCTTACCTTGAATGACGAACCATGTTCCTGATATTAGTACAAATAGATTCCCTAATCGCATAAGTAGATAGCTGGTCGAAATATTGAAGCCCATTATTTTGTAGGCCATCAGCTTCGCTTCACGGAAACGCATATTGTTGACGGAAAATTGCTTCTTCTCATGCTCTTCGTTCGCAAACGCTTGAACAACGCGGATACCGCCAACACTATCTTCCACGCGTGCGTTGAAATCTGCGATATCGGAGAACATACGGTCAGCCGCTACAGTCATGCGCTTGTTGCAAACCACGACCAGCCATGCCATAAATGGCACGATAATGAAAGTCATCAAGGCCAACTGTACATTCATATACAGCATAATCGTAAAGGAGCCGATCAAGGTCATGATCGCGATGAAAATATCTTCGGGACCGTGATGCGCCACCTCACCAATTTCGAACAAATCATTCGTCATACGAGACATCGTATGACCGGTCTTGTTATTGTCAAAGTAACGGAAAGATAGCTTTTGAATATGATCAAACAGCTTTTTCCTCATGTCCGTTTCGATGTTGATGCCAAGCTTATGTCCCCAATACGTTACCACATAGTTGAGTCCTGTATTGATGATATACATGATGAGCAGCCCGAAGCATGCCCATGTGATCCATGTCCAGTTATTGCTTGGAAGTAGAACATCTACGACTCTATTAACAACGAGCGGGAAGCCCAACTCCAAAAGAGCAGCGATCACAGCACAGGAAAAGTCGAGTATAAACAAACCGCGATAAGGGCGGTAGTACGAGAAAAATCGTTTTAACATGGAATTGCATTTCACTCCTTTTTCTGTTGAAGACTATGTCTTTAGCTAATCACTAATCAGTAATTCATTCCTGTATTATTGGTGGCTGAGTGAAGGTAAGGGAAGTGAATAGGCTGCTGGGCAAGAAGTTAAAGATGACCAATTGATAATCGTTATCAATGGTAGCATCAATTGTATAGGATGTCTACAAATCTCATGAATATTAATGAGGTGTTACTTAAAAAAAAGAGCAGCGCCACCAATGTGACCCTGCTCTTTCTGGATGTAATAGATAAACAATATGATTACAGCTTACAGCTCGTCGAACCCATTGTCGTCGCCAGCTTTTGCATACGTGCGGGACTTCGCTTCGAAGAAGTCAGTCTTCGTTGCGTTCAATGCATCGTCAGAGAACGGCTTAATCCAAGGCATGCAGTTCACGTCTACGCCTTCATAGGCTTTGTCCATACCCATGAGCGCAAGGCGACGGTTCGCGATATGCTTGATGTAGTCAGACAGCTCACGAAGGTCAATACCGCTAATATTTTTAAGCGTGTAATGTGCCCAGTTTGTTTCCAACTGTACTGCACGCTCGATTGTATCATATACATATTTGCGGTTTGCTTCTGTATCCAGCTCTGGGAAGTCGCGCATCAACTGCTTGAACACTTCACCGAAGAAGTAGCAGTGCTGATTCTCGTCACGTTGAATGTAAGAGATCATTTGACTCGTACCCATCATCTTCTGATCGCGTGCCAAGTTGTAGAAGAAGGCAAATGTCGAGTAGAAGAAGATACCTTCTAGAATCAAGTCCGCAACTAATGATTGGAAGAACGTTTGCGGAGTTGGGTTGTTACGGAAAGACTGATAAATATCAGCGATAAAGCGATTGCGCTCAAGCAATACTTCATCATGCTTCCAGTACTCAAAAATTTCTTTCTGTTCTTGTTCCGAAACGATAGAAGAAAGAACATAGGAGTACGATTGGTTATGAACCACTTCTTGCTGTGCGATAATTGCAGAAATCGCTTCAAGTGAAGAGTCTGTAAAGTACTGCTTCACGTCACCAACGTACATCGTCTGCATGGAGTCTAGAACAGCAAGCAGGGAGATGTTAATTTTAAATGCACGTCGCTCTTCTTCAGACAATAGAGCAAATTGCTGCGCATCTTTGTTCATCGGAATCTCGTCTGCGATCCAATGGTTCAGCAGCAATACTTTGTAAAGCTTGTACATATGCGGCATGCGAATATCGTCCCAGTTCAAAATACCGGAACATTCACCCATAATAATACGGGTGGATTGGTTAGGTGCGGATGTGTTAAAGATCGACTGACGCTTCAAATCTTGTTCTAACAAGCTCATGAAGGAGCACGTCCTTTCTGCATAACAATAATGATAGATGAAATTAGTAGCTTATATCCTAAAGTTTCGACATCGATTCGAAACTATTTTGTCCAAAGGAAGGGCACAAGAGGAAGGCGGTAGCCAGTAACTCGTTGTGCCCTATTATCATATATACATGTTCGTTTAAAAGCGTGAGTACTAATTATGGAGCTCTAGAGCCCTAATGAATTAAGAGCTGCAAGATTCACATTCTTCAACCGTCAATGCTTGGCTGCGCACATAGTACGTAGACTTCATGCCATCGCGCCATGCGTGTAGGTGAAGCTCAAGGAATTCAACTGCACGGATGTCAGGACGAACGTACAAGTTGAAGCTTTGGCCTTGATCGATATGGCGCTGACGAGCAGCTGCCATACGGATAGACGCATGTTGGTCAAGACGGAACGCTGTCTTGTAGAACCACATTGTCTTGTCGGACAAGTCTGGAGCCGGATTCGCAATCTTGTAAGTTGTTTTCTCTTCGTAGCTCAACAATTCATATACAGGGTCAATACTTGCTGTGGAACCTGCAATAATGGACGTAGAGCCGTTTGGTGCTACTGCCATCAACCAGCCATTGCGCATACCGTTCTCACGAACTTCTGCCGCCAACTGCTGCCATTGTTCCGTCGTAATGAATTCACCAACACGAGTGCCTGTTGTGTATTCACGATCTTCGAAGTAGCGGCCATTTTCCCACTCAGAACCAGGGAAGAGCTCGTACGTTCCTTTTTCCTTCGCCAATTCCATGCTGGAGCGGATCGCCAAGAAGTTAATGCGCTCGTACAGATTGTCATTGAACGTAACTGCTTTGTCGGATTCCCAAGCGATTCCTTCAAGCGCAAGCAAGTGATGCAAACCGAATGTTCCGAGACCGATTGCACGGTAGCGGCGGTTCGTGTGCTGTGCTTGCAATACTTCAATATTGTTAATGTCGATAACGTTGTCGAGCATACGAACTTGAATGGGCACAAGGCGATCCAATACGTCAGCACGTACCGCACGAGCCAAGTGAATGGAGTTCAAGTTACATACAACAAAGTCACCAGGTGTTTTTGTAATCACGATGCGTGTTTGTCCGTCTTTTGTTACAAGCTCTTCGTGCTCAACAACGGTAGCGGACATGTTTTGGAAAATTTCTGTACACAAGTTTGAGCTGTAAATCATACCGTGACCTTTGTTCGGGTTCGCACGGTTTGCAGCATCTTTGTAGAACATGTATGGTGTACCTGTCTCAAGCTGAGACTTCAATACACGCTTCATAATATCGATAGCTGGCAAAGTAATACGGGACAGTTGGATGTTAGCTACTGCCTCAGCATATTTCTCACGGAATGTGCCTTCGCCGAACTTCTCATCATAGAAGTCTTCCAAGCCAAGCGGTCGACCATTCGCATCTGTCCAACCCATTACTTTCTTAATTTCGTGCGGGCAGAACAGGTGCCAGTCCTCACGATTCTCTACAGCTTCCATGAATAAATCTGGAATCGAGATGCCATGGAAAATATCATGCGCACGCATGCGCTCATCCCCGTTGTTCAACTTCAAGTCGAGGAAGGACAAAATATCTTTATGGTATACATCTAAGTACACAGCGATTGCGCCTTTACGTGTACCCAGTTGGTCAACGCTGACAGCTGTATTGTTCAGCTGGCGAATCCATGGGATAACGCCGGAGCTTGTATTTTTATGACCGCGAATATCGGAACCGCGAGCACGCACTTTGCCCAAGTAAACGCCGATACCGCCGCCCATTTTGCTAAGGCGAGCAACGTCTGTATTGGAATCGAAAATACCTTCCAAGGAATCGTCGATCGTATCGATGAAGCAGCTGGAAAGCTGACCAGCAACTTTCTTGCCGGCATTCGCCATCGTTGGCGTTGCAGCTGTCATGTACAAGTTACTCATTGCCCAGTAAGCTTCTTTAGCAAGCTCTACACGGCGCTCCGCAGGCTCTTGATGCATCAAGTACATTGCGATAACCATGTAGCGTTCTTGTGGAAGCTCCATCGTACGAGCATCGAAGTCAGTAGCCAAATAACGCTCACGAAGCGTCAGAAGGCCGATATAGTCGAACAATTCGTCACATATAGGCTCTATCGAAGCACCAAGATCACGAATTTCTTCTGGCGTGTATGCATCAAGCAACTCTTGACGGTACACACCGATTTCGACGAGGCGTTTGATCAATTTATAGAAATCGCCATATGGCTTGTCAGGATACGCTTTGTAGTTGCGATGTACAGCTGCTTCTTTATACAGCTTCGTCAATAGGGAACGCGCAGCGACGAACTTCCAGTCCGGCTCCTCACGAGATACGAGCTCCAGTGCAGACATAATGCCAGCTTGTGTAATTTCCGCAGCTTGTACACTTGAAGAGCGAAGCTTCGTCAGTACACTGCGGTGCCAGCGCTCAATCTCAAGATGCGGGTAATCCTCCATAATGCGTTCGCCGTATACACGAATACGATTGGCATCGAAGGCAAGTGAACGATTGTTTGGTTTAAGTACCGTCTGCACGGTATGAGCAGTATTGGTTGAATACATAGGTTGTTCCTCCTCCACATAAATCCGTACTATCCTGCATCATGTACATCCATATCATAAGCTGTCATTTCGCTAATCCATCTGTAGTAGTAGGCATTAGGCAGGAGACAGCGTTCTAACCGTCCGTCATGAGTCATAAGGAAGCCTCTTTGCTGCATGCACGTGACTGTCGGATCGTTCCGAACAGATGTCAGCCGCAAAGAGGCGTACTATTGTTATAAATTGCGCATACTGAATGTACCCTTATTCTCTAAAGGGCAGTGATAATTATTAACGTTGACTTGGTTTTGGCTGTCCATAACAGACAGCTTGTCTAAGTCTCACGTGACCTTGGCAAGGTTTATCTTTTAGTTAAAATCGAGCACGTTGAATGCCCTGCGAGGTCGACGAGATGGTTCATTCATATCAGTAATCAAGTTGTTAATATACTACATGAAATAAGGGGAAGTAAATAGGACTGAGTGACATTAATCATACCATAATGGGCTAAACCTTTGGTGCCATTGGCTTTAATTCGAGAGAAATTTTTTTTGGAAATGATGAGCTTGACGATGGGTCATTTTGAGTGATGAAATTTGAACAACTCGATGCTCACTTTTCTGTATGTTTATTACTAATATGCCCCCTCGCCAGTAGATCTAGTTTATTACAACGCATATAGAATTCTCCCGAACTATAAAATAAGAAAATAGAGCCTCTCAAAATCATCACTAGTTAGCGATCAACTAACGATCAGGCGAACAGTGACTAGCGACATTTGAAAGGCTCTTACTATGCTAGGGAAGCACTGGATTAGAAATTAGCGACAATTATGCAGTTATTTCATCTGTAAATAGGCTGTTTTAGGCTATTTACGACAAAAATACATTTATTTTGGTGTCCTTGACCATTTCAGCTGCCTAATTGAGAAAAATAACTGCACATTTGTCCGTTTTTATAGTCAAATGATGTTTTCTCATTAAAATAACTGCATTTTTGTCCATAGCATTATGATATATGCACGTTAGTGGTAGATCTCGTGAATACCAAACCAATACCACTTCGTGAATATCACACGGTTCCGTTCCAACTAATTTTTTTTGAATGACAATTACAATCCCGCGTTCTTTTGCAGACGGCGGACGATGGCCATAAAGTCTTCCTTGGAGATGCCAGGGGCAAATTCTTCAGGAAGGTCATCCAAGTCAGGAATCGGATGGCCTTCGGGTGTTCCTTGCTTCACTTCCAGCGGTTTGCCGTCACCCGGATGTTTGCCGCTCCAAATGAGCCCGATGTCCTTATAGTCATTGTCACTCCACGTATACAGGATGTGGCCAAGCCCCTGATCCTCAAATTTGCGGGCTGTCTCAAATGCGCGATTGTCCAGGTTCGGGATCGGCAGCATCTTGGTAACATCGACCCCTGTTGCAATTTCCAATGCCTTCGAGTAGGCAAGAACATGGGTGCCGCCACGAACGAGAAGATATCCAATCATGGCACGGGCAGTAGGGTGGTCTGTCATTTCATATACCCTCATCTTATGAGTGCGAGCGCCGCATTCGAGGAAGAAGTTATGCAGTAGATCAAGCACAAGATTGCCACTGTTAAATACGTAGTCTCCCGCCCATGGCCGGCCCATTGAATCCCCAACGACGGTCGTTTGAGCATTCGCGATAAAGTGATACGTGTTGCGGGCATTCACGCCCACATGCAGCGGTGTTTTATTAGGATTACCCGGCTTGGTGCTGCCTGAAAGCACAATGTTGATTGCATTGGAGACAAGTTCAACATGCCCGAACTCTTCTGCTGTGATGCTGGCAACGATATCATAGAAAGGCTTTAATTTTCGTTTCTGCCGGAAGTTGAACGACTGAAACATATAATTGTTTAAAGTAGACATCTCACCGAACCGTCCGCCCAGCAATTCCTGTACAGCGGCAGCCGCATTCGGGTCCCCTTCTTTTAAGACAGGCAAATCTATTGCCAGTCGATTGATTCGTTTAAACATCTGAAGACCTCCTTTATCAGGGAGCGAATCTGTTTAGCCCGACATCGACAGCGTCTCTTCATTTCACTTCACATCAAGCTGCCTATTTTTATTGCACAAGCTCATAAAGTTCATCATCATCCATTGTTCTAGACCTATGCCGACGACAGAATGTCTTATGTCTGCAACCTACAAAGCGTCTCGTTTGACCTCGATATGAGGGTCTTTTACAATAGTGACAAGATCCGGATCCATAAAGGGGAATGACGTGTGTACAAAATAATGATCGTTGAAGATGATCCGAAAATAGCAGAACTATTAGCCTCTCATATTGAGAAATATGGGTATGACAGTATCGTTGTTCAAGATTTTGCTTCTGTTCAAGACGAGTTTCAACGCATTCAGCCTCATGTTGTGGTGATGGACGTCAATTTGCCCAGCTATGATGGATATTACTGGTGTAGGCAAATTCGCATGGTATCCACTTGTCCAATCTTGTTCTTATCGGCGCGCAGCGGTGAAATGGATCAAGTGTTGGCACTAGAGAGTGGCGCGGATGATTATATTACGAAACCTTTTTCACGAGAAATTGTGATGGCCAAGATTCGCAGTCAAATTCGGCGTGTATACGGCGACTACGCAATTAAGGAGCGTACGGTAGAAAAGTACGGCATGATGCTGTATCCAGAACGGCTGGAGCTTCATCTCAAGGATCATATGGTCTCGTTGACCAAGAAGGAAGCTGTCCTCACCGAGACACTGCTCGAAGCTTGTCCGCGTATCGTGAAGCGAGATACGATTTTGGACAAGCTATGGGACGATGAAAGCTATATCGATGACAATACGTTGAGCGTCAACATTACCCGTTTACGGAAGAAGCTATTGGATCTCGGTGTGGAAGATGCACTCGAGACGGTGCGCGGAGTAGGCTATCGTTTAAATCAAACATGGTCTAGTGAAGGTGAGTCATGAGACTGTTCATTCGTGAACATATCCCACTGATAGGCTTTACGATTATTCAATTATTCCTCGTGCTGCTCGTTGTATGGTTTGATGGTTACAAGCAAATAGGGACAGCATTGTACGCGATGTTTCTTGGAGTTTTTGTACTGTTGGGATATTTGATATACCGATATGTGACCCATCGGAAGCTGTATGAACGGCTTTCTCGACCGCTCGCTTCCATTCATGATGGAGGGATAACAGCCGATACACCGCTAGGACACGCAGTAGACACCCTATTGGAGACACAATATGGCTATTATCAACAGCAGCTCAAGACGTGGGAGCGTAAGCAGCAGGACCATCTTACCTTTATGAACCAATGGGTTCATCAGATGAAGACCCCACTGTCTGTTATCGAACTCATCATCCAAGATGGTGAGGATATCGATTTGACAAGCATCTCGGAAGAAACGGATCGACTTCGGCAAGGGCTTGAAATGGTTCTTTATATGTCTCGGCTGGAGACATTCGCTCAAGATTTTCATGTGGATCGGGTATCGTTGCATGCAGTTGTCAAAGATGCCATTCAGGACAATAAGGGATTTTTCATTCGCAGCTATGTGTATCCGGAGAATTTAGTTCCGAACGAGCTGTTGGTGGAGACCGATGTGAAGTGGCTGCGTTTCGTTATTCATCAGCTGCTATCTAATGCCATTAAATATTCAGCAGGTAGCCGAGAAAAGGTAACCATATCGGCGTATGCGCAGGATCGTTCTGTCATTTTGGAAGTGAAGGATCGTGGTGCAGGCATACCTAAGCAGGATTTATCTCGCGTATTTAGAGCGTTTTATACGGGGGAGAATGGGAGAGTATATCGGGAATCGACAGGGATGGGGTTGTATCTCGTTAAAGAAGTTATTGATAATCTCCATCACCACATTTCCCTTGAATCGACGGTTGGAGTCGGCACGACCGTTCGCATTGAATTTCCACATGCATTGTCATAGCTGATCATAGGAAGAACACAAGAACGGGGCTGTTCCATCATTCCTCGTTCTTTTTTTATGGCGTGCAGCACATACAGGTGCGAACATAACCTTACAATGTTGTTAGCTTGGTGAAAGATGGAAAGGTAGGAGGAGGCGCAGAGGTGGTCTATACTAAGTGCATCTAAGAAAAGGAGACGGAATGATGGAAATCGTAAACGTTCGTGACCTTTGTAAAATATATAAAGAAAAAGTAGCGTATGAGGCCTTGACCAATATTGATTTAACGATTGCCAAGGGAGAGTTTGTTGGTATTATGGGACCTTCCGGAAGCGGCAAAACAACACTGCTTAATATTATTTCAACGGTCGATGCGCCCACTTCTGGCGAAGTTAAAATCAACGGACAATACCCGCATGATTTGTATCCTGAACAGCTAGCTTCTTTCCGCCGTAAGGAATTAGGCTTCGTGTTTCAGTCGTTCAACTTGTTGAACACACTTACAGTAGAAGAAAATATACTGCTGCCCCTCACGCTTGAAGGGATATCTCTTAAAGAAATGGATATCAAAGTGAAAGCGATAGCGCAAAAGCTCGGCATATCCGAAATTTTGCATAAGCGCACGTACGAAATATCTGGCGGTCAAGCACAGCGAACCGCGATTGCTCGCGCACTCATACACAACCCGAAGCTTGTGCTGGCTGATGAGCCAACAGGCAATCTGGACTCAAAGGCAGCTCGCGATGTCATGGAATTGATGGCTCATTTGAACCGAACAGAACAGACGACGATGATGTTGGTGACGCATGATGCAATGGCAGCCAGCTACTGCAACCGTGTCGTTTTTATCAAGGATGGCAAATTCCACAATGAGATTGAATGCGGCGAGAGCCGGGAGGAGTTCTACCAGAAAATCATTCATGTCCTATCGCTGTTGGGAGGGTATCGACATGACGTTTCGTCAATTCGCGTTTAGAAATATCATTCGGAATAAACGTGTCTATGTAGCGCATTTTTTGAGCAGTTCTTTTTCCGTTATGATTTTCTTCATTTATGCGCTGCTGCTGTTTCATCCTAATTTGCAAGGCGAGTTGGCCTCCACTAGCATTACCATTAGTCAATTCGGCATGATGGCTATGAAAGCATCGCAATATATTATTTTTACCTTTTCATTTTTCTTCTGTATGTATTCCGTCAGTGCATTTTTGAAGGCACGCAAGCGAGAGTTTGGTATTTTGATGGTGCAGGGGATGTCACCGAAGCAGCTTCATCAGCTTTTGTTTATGGAAAATATGATGATTGGTCTAGCTTCGATTATTGTTGGCATCTTAACGGGAGTTGTGTTGTCTAAACTCATTCTACTTGTTAGTGCCAGCGTGCTATTCATACGAAACGGGCTGCCCTTCTATATACCGTGGCAAGCCATTTCCTTAACAACAATGACGTTCATTGTCATGTTTTTGTTAGTCTCGCTGCTCACATCAAGGATGGTGAAAGCCAATCAGTTGATTGAGCTGATTCGATCAGCAGATAAGCCTAAGCCTGAGCCGAAGGCATCCGTGTGGTTAGCGTTGTTGTCAATTGTGCTCATCGTAGCAGGATATGCAACTGTGTTTTATTTTGCGCTGAAAGAACAATCTCCGTATATCCTTCTTACCTGTGTCATTCTTACGGTGGCGGGGACGTATTTCTTATTTACACAGCTGAGTGTGTATGTGATTCGTTTGTTACGCTCCAGGAGAGGGCTTCTGCTCCGCAAAACGAATCTACTAGTACTGTCGGAGCTGGGCTATCGGATGCGAGATAATGCCGTGATGTTCTTTATGGTTGCGGTTGTAACGGCTGCCTCCTTAACAGGTATCGGTACTTCTTTTGCCCTGCTCAATCCAGGTCTTGCTGCTATGGAGAAGCCGTACGCATTTACGTATAACTCCCTCGGGAATAATCCGTATGAAGAAGAGCATTGGAAGATGATAGAGGATGAGCTTGGGCGGGCGGGATTTGATTATGAGTCAGCTAAAATAGAAGTGACCCATACAAACAATGGAGAGGGTTTGCTTACGCTGTCTGACTATAACAGCTTGGCCGGGATGCTCGGATATCCACCAGAAACATTATCCGATCCGAATGAGGTTCTATTAGCCCCTACAACAGTATTTCAACAAACCCAGTTCAACAAGAAGGCAATGATACCAGAAACCGTGACGATAGCTGTTGGAGATTCAAAATATGATATGAGGGTGAAAACAGCAGGAGCGGCAATTGTAGACGCTTACGTGGAAATGGTTATCGTGGTGCCTGATGAGCTAGCGGAGCATGCAAATTTCGAATCATCAGAGCATATTAAATTTGTCGTTAAGGACTGGGAATATACACAAGAAGTAGCACGAAAGATCGAGGCTAACTTAGAGGGAAATCCCGATGCTTATGGAGATTTTTACTTTGAATCGCTGGTTACACACTGGCTTACTTCCAAACAGGAAAATGGCATTATTCTTATGGTAAGCGTACTTATTAGCATCGTATTCTTTACGTTCGCAGCCAGCTTCCTGTATTTCCGATTGTATACGGACCTTGAGCGAGATCGCCAGCATTACAACATGATTGCGAAAGTTGGATTGAGCCGGAAAGAAATGGGGCGAGTCGTCACCGTCCAATTCATGTTAATGTTCTTCCTGCCTTTCCTAGTCGCAGTTGTCCATAGTAGTGTCGCATTTATGGCCTTGCAGCAATTAGTGAGTTATTCCGTCTTACAGGCATCGATTTTTATTTTTATTTCCTTTGCTGCTGTTCAGTTCGCATACTTCATCGGAATTAGATGGCGCTATCTTCGTAATTTGACGCGTTCGATGTAGGTGCAATAAGAAATCCCCTTACGAATTGAGATCTTTGCTGCTTCAAGGAGTGGCGCATATCTCGCTTTCGTTAAGGGGATTTTTTTGTTTTATGAAAAGATAGGATGGTTCATCGCCAGTACTAGAACAAGGTTACCATCCACGCTTATAAGGCTGTGGTGGCTCCAGCTTGGCATCCAAGACTGCAGCAGCACGGCGCGGCCAATAAGGATCGCGCAGCAATTCGCGGCCTATGAACACTAGATCTGCACGATGATTACGCACAATGTCTTCTGCGTGAGTAGGCTCCGTTATAAGTCCAACCGCTCCCGTTAAGATGCCCGTCGATTGACGAATCATCGAAGCATAGTTGATTTGATAGCCAGGGTAGGCTTTGACTGGATACGGTACCGTTCCACCTGAGCTGCAGTCTACGACGTCTACGCCCTGTGACTTCATGCGGCGTGCATAGTCTGTATAGGTCTCAATGGAATTGCCGTTTTCCGCATATTCATTTGCTGATATACGAACGAATAAAGGTTTATCCCACACATGACGGACGCTATCGATGATTTCTTCCAAGAAACGATAGCGGTTGTCGCTGTTTCCACCGTATTGATCTCTTCGCTCATTTGCGAGTGGAGACAAAAATTCATTGATAAGATAGCCATGAGCCGCATGAAGCTCCACGACATCAAAGCCTGCTTGTTCTGCGCGCTGCGCTGCATCCGAGAACGCTTTGATTGCTTTGCGAATTTCTTCTTGCGACATTTCCTTAGGTACTTGATAGTCGCTATTAAATGCAATGGCCGAAGGAGCTACGGTATCAGGCACTTCCGCTTTGCGGCCCGCATGAGCGAGCTGAATGCCGATTTTCATCCCATGTGCATGCACCATATCTGCGAGTCGACGCAAGCCTTCAATATGCTCATCGCTCCATATGCCTAAGTCGCGAGTACTAATTCGCCCATTCGGCTGAACAGCTGTAGCTTCCACAATAATAAGGCCCACTTGTCCGACTGCACGTGATGCATAGTGGACCAGATGCCAATCGTTTACTTTTCCGTCTTCGGTTTCACATGCGTACATACACATAGGCGACATGACAATCCGGTTTGGCAATGTGACATTACGAATCGTTAACGGTTCGAATAAATGAGGCATATCATTCCCTCCACCCTACTAGATCCATCGTTAATCTATCTTATTTCTAGTTATTTTGATATGTAGACACACATACATTATACCTGTTCATAAGAGTACTTACCAATCACATACAGTAGGCGGACATAAGGATATTTTTCTAACACGCAGAAGCTAGTTTAGAGAAAATAGCTTCTGCGTGTGTTCACGTTATAAAGGATTACGCTATGAAGGATTTAGAATGTGTTGCGTATATTTTTACGATAACACTTGGTTAAACCATTGAATGACATCTGCCGTAACTTCATCACGATTCGTATCATTGAGCAGCTCGTGTCTTCCTTCTTTGTACGTAATCATTTTCACGGATCGCGAGCCCGTTTGCTGTAATAACTTCTCTAGATGAGGTACACCTTTGCCGAACTTGCTCACTGGATCCATATCGCCAGCAATAAGTAGAATAGGAAGATCGTTTGGTATGCGTGCAAGTTGTTCTGGGCGGTGAATCCGGCGCAGCATCCGGAACATCTCTTCGTAGAAGCCTACACTGCAAATGAAGCCGCAGTAAGGGTCTTCCACATATTTGCGCACTTCATCTTTATCACGGGACAACCAGTCGAACGAAGTTTCGCTCGGCTGGAAGCGACGATTAAATCCGCCAAAAGCCAAGTTGTTAATCATATTGCTATGATACGTACGCCCACGCATTTTTCCAATCCACATTGCGAGTGCGATGCCTGCTCCCAGCTCAGGTCCACGAGGGCCATTACTGCCGCACAGTACAGCACCTTTCAAGCGTTGCCCGTACTCCGCAAGGTAGTCCGTAGATAAAAATGAACCCATGCTATGTCCAAATAGCAGCAAAGGCAGTTGTGGATGAGCCGTTTCAATATGTCTGCTCAAAAGATCCATGTCCTGCACCATATGTCTCATATCGTTCGCTTCCAGATGGCCCAGCAGTTCATTGCTAACAGATGTTTGACCGTGACCGCGATGGTCGTTGGCGTAGACGATATACCCGTGTTCGGTCAAGGAGCGAGCGAATCTTTCATAGCGCGATCCTGTCTCAGTCATGCCATGCGCAATTTGTACAACGGCGCGCACAGGCTTGCTCTCATCAGGCGACCATTGACTTATATGCAATGCAAGTCCGTCGTGTGCTTGCAGGGTGAAGGTGCGATGCTGCATCGTAGTTGTTCAACTCCTAAATGAAGTGTTTTTATGGTGAGATCGTACTTTATATTGTAACTTGAAAATAGATGAAGTGCAGTGAAGCATTGCTCCTATTCATTTCTTTCCCACTAAAAATGAAACATAAGCTATGAATGATAAATAAAGGAGATGATCGTTATGGATATTGTTGAGCCAGTAACTATTTATCACTATGATGCATTTTCGAATATAGCAGGCAAAGGCAATCCGGCAGGTGTAGTTCTTGATGCTGACCAATTAACGGCTGAGCACATGCAGTGTATTGCGCGGGATGTAGGCTTCAACGAGACCGTCTTCGTTTGTCCATCCAAGATTGCGGACCTCCGTCTCGTTTATTATACGCCAGGCCATGAGATGAATTTGTGTGGACACGCTACTATAGCAGCATTAACCTGCCTTCTCGATGAGAAAAGAATAGTTGGGCGCACTGCTGTGACGATTGAGACGAAAGCAGGTGTATTACCGATTCATATCGAGCAGGGCGAGCAAGGTGAATGGCATATTACGATGAGGCAAGATGAGCCTCAATTTGTGCCCTACACGGGAAACCGCGGACAGTTGGCATCGCTAATTGGATTGTCCGAGGGGGAGCTGCATCCTGATTTGCCCATTGTTTATGGAAGTACAGGGATATGGACATTGCTCGTTCCCATTACGAAGCGAAAAAGTTTTGGCGATATGGTACCAGATTCTAAGGCATTTCCTAATTATCTATTACAAAATCCCAAAGCGTCTATTCATCCGTTTTGCCTAGAAACGGTAGATCCGACAGCGTTCATGTACGCTCGACATTTTTCTTCACCCTATTCAGGTACGATTGAAGATGCTGTGACGGGAACGGCATCGGGAGTAATGGGAGCTTATTATTTGACTTATATGGAGCCAATCCTGATGCAAGCTTCATTTCATGTTGAGCAAGGCTATGAACTTGGGAGAGAAGGCAAGGTAAGCGTACGTGTACAGCGGCTTGAAGAGGGGCCATTAGAAGTGAATATTTCGGGTATAGCAGCCTTTGTTAGAAAGTGGGATTGGCAGCGTTAGAAAAAAATATGAAATTTTGTTCCACAATATTGAAAAATGGTTCATCGCTACCGATATAGTATTTGATGGTATAAATAGGCATATGTGATCAGATGCCTAAATGATAATTTTATAAGGAAAACACCAATTTTGGTGATGTCGAATATTGATGGGAAATGTTAGATAGGATATAATTACTAGGCTATATGATTATATGATCATAGATATAGCTATTTTCATAGTTAAAAAGTTGTGTATATGCACACTTTTTACTAGAAGTACTATTCGTCCCATTGAAGGGAGGCATAGGGGAGAGGGGCAAGGTTGTACATCATTACATCATGAATCAGGGGGAATAACATGCGTACTCAATTTAAAAAGTGGGCAATTATGCTGATGGCAACGGTTATGTGCTTCTCTATGTTGTCAACAACGGCTGGTGCTGCTAACCGTCCGACGACGATGGCACCAAATGGTATCGTAACAACACCTCATTATTTGGCTTCTGCAGCAGCTTTGGAGGTTCTTGAAGAAGGCGGTAACGCGGTTGATGCGGCTATTGCTGCTCAAGCAACTTTGGCAGTTGTATATCCACAATACACAAGTATGGGTGGAGATGCTTTCTGGCTTATCTACAACGCTGAGAGCAAAGAGCTCAAAGCATTAAATGCAAGTGGCCGTTCTGGCGAGAAAACAACAATTGATTTCTATAAAAATAAAGGCTATAACAAAATTCCTTCCCGCGGATACTTGGCGGCCAACACAGTTCCAGGTACCGTTTCTGGATGGGGTGCAGCATATGAATATGCAGAAGACACGATGGACCTGTCCATGGATTGGGATGATTTGCTGAAGCGTGCGATTCATTACGCAGAAAAGGGCTATCCTGTTACTCCGAACCAAGAAAGATGGACAAAAACAGCTATGAATCCTGATAATAAAGAGCTGTTTGACTTGGGTCGTTTCAAAACATTTACAGATATTTTCGTTAAGCCTAACGGTGAGCACTTTAAAGTAGGCGAAATGATGAAACAAAAGGACTTGGCGAAGACGTTGAAGCGAATTGCTGTTAACGGCGCTGATGAGTTCTACAAAGGTGAAACAGCGATGAAGATCGCTTCTGACATTCAAGCTAACGGCGGTTCCTTGACATACTATGATTTTAAGAACCACAAAGCAGATTGGGTTAAACCAATCTCTGTTGACTACCGTGGATACCAAGCTTATAACGTACCACCAAACTCTCAAGGTATGGCTTCCTTGTCTATCTTGAACATTTTGAACAACTTTGACCTGAAGAGCATGGGCGAAGGCACAGCTGACTACTATCACGTTATGGTTGAAGCAACAAAGCAAGCATTCGCTGACCGCGACAAATGGTTGACGGATCCAGACTTCGCTCAGATCCCAGTTGACGAGTTGTTGTCCAAAGAGCATGGTAAGAAATTGGCTGCACGTATCGATATGAACAAAGCAGCTGAGAACGTAAAACCTCTTGACCCTAAAGGTGACACAGTATGGTTGGGTATCGTCGATAAAGACGGTAACGCTGTATCCGTTATTCAGAGTCATTACTTTGACTGGGGTGCAGGTGTAGTTGCGAAAGACACAGGCGTATTGTTGCAAAACCGTGGTAGCTTCTTCTCCTTGGATCCAAACCATGTGAACGACTTGGAACCTAAGAAGCGTACATTCCACACGTTGAACCCTGCTATGTTGTTTAAAGATGGCAAGCCGTTCATGCTTTACGGTACGCAAGGTGGCGAGGGACAACCTCAAACACAAGCGGCACTTGTTACACGTTTCGTTGACTTCGGTATGACGGTTCAAGATGCGATTGAAGCACCAAGATGGCTGCATGGCCGTAACTGGGGAGAAACGGCTAACGGATTAAGAATGGAAGGTCGTATTCCTCAATCCGTTATGGATGAAATGATTCGCCGTGGTCATCCAGTGAAAAAGATTGACGACTACACAGACCAAGTTGGTCAATCCGGTATGGTAGTTATTGATCCAGTAACAAATGTGAAGTTTGCTGGTGCTGACCCACGTGGCGAAGGCGCAGCTGTAGGCTATTAATCATTTCTGTATAAGAAATGATGCGATAGAGTTTTAAAGGATTGTCAGGGCAGGGGGGAGAACAACCTGCCTTGACGATCTCTTGTTATGGTTTATGTGATTGAATGCACATAGTCCGAAAGTACTAATTTCTTCATTTTGGGAATTCATTTATGGAGGTATAAGGTAATGAACGAACATGTCGAACCAAGTTCGACGGATGTATCCACAGGTGCTAAAGTGGGCACGGTATTCAAGGGTAAATTAAAAAATCGGTTGATAGCTTGGTTTCTTGTCGTTTCCCTTATTCCCCTTGTCCTCACCTCAACATTCGTGTACAGTACAGCTTCATCTAGTTTAATAGAGAAACAAAACGATGCTTATGTTTCGCTTGTAAAGAGTAGAGCGGAAATGATGGATCAGTATTTTAAAGAACGTATGAATGAAATACGTATCATTGCAACAACATCAGATATTCGCACAGATGATAATGTGCATATGATGAAATTTATTCAAAGCTTGAAACAAACGGCACCACAATACGATGGTAATACGTTTATCGGTTTGGATGGACATGTGAAAGCTGACACATTTGAAAACAGCGTAGGTATTAATCTAGGTATGCGTCCATTCTTTAAGAATGCTATGGAAGGTAAAGAATCCTATACGGACGTTATTTTAGCGAAGACGACAGGTCAACGCTCGATTATTGTCGCTGTACCTGTTAAGTCTCCAGACGGAAAAGTAAAAGGTGCACTAACTGGACTAGTGAATTTTGAGAAATTCACTACGGAGATTTTTAAAAGTTTGTATATTGATAATGGGGTAGGCTATCCGATTGTCGTAGACAACCAAGGGAAAATTCAGCTTCATCCGAACAAAGAATTGATTGGCAAGACGGCCGAGGAAGCGAAATTGACTGCAGGATTGGTAAATATTTTGGGTCAAGAGAAGTCTGATGCGACGTCTTACTCGTACTCGGAAGCTGGAGAGAACTTTACGGTTGCCTATGCACCGGTTCCTACCACAGGATATAGCATATATATGCACATTCCAGAAGATTCGATTACGGCAGCCGTTTCTTCCATTCAATGGAGTGTGATGGTAATCGTCATCGCAGTAAGCTTAATCGTCGTTATTCTTGCTTACTTCATTGCACAGCAGATTACACGTCCGATCGTCGCAGTGGCGGAAGCGGCAGAACGCGTATCGAATGGTGATCTTAACCAAGAAGAGTTAGCAGTTAAGTCAAGTGATGAGGTCGGCAAGCTGACCGGCGCAGTGAATACGATGATTCGCTCTTTGCGTCAGTTTATCCAACAAGTCAACCGTACTGCGGAAGATGTAGCCACATCTGCTGAGGAGTTGTCTGCTAACGCGGATCATACGAGCAAAGCGACAGAGCATATTGCGATGTCGATTCAAGAAGTGGCAGATGGTACAGAGCAGCAGGTGCAGAACGTAGAGGAAAGCGTGCGTTCGATCCATCAAGTTGCAGAAGGAGTACAGCAAATATCTAATAACGCGCAAAGCGTGGCTCATTCTGCTTTGTCTGCTTCGGAAAGTGCTGAGATGGGTAACCGCATTTTGCAGACGGTGATGCAGCAAATGCAGTCCATTCATGACACAGTTAATACGCTTAACGACACGGTGAAACAGCTCGGCCAGCGTTCTGCTGCCATTGATAATATCGTACAAGTTATATCCGGTATTGCAGCACAAACGAACTTGCTTGCGCTGAATGCTGCGATTGAGGCGGCTCGTGCTGGTGAACATGGACGTGGATTTGCAGTTGTAGCTGATGAAGTGCGCAAGCTATCCGAGCAATCGGGTGAATCCACGGAGAAAATAGCTGGATTGCTGGCTTCGATTCAAAGTGAAACAGCAACAGCCATCGAATCGATGGAGCAAGGTACACGTGAAGTTGCGGTTGGTATGGATGTTGTGAACCAAGCAGGCGTAGCGTTTACGGAAATTTTGAATTCTGTTCAGCAAGTAGCAACGCAAATTCAAGAGGTAACCGCTTATTCGATCCAGATGAACAGCAATACCGAACATGCAGTTGAACAAGTGAATCTGATAACAGAAGTTGCAGAACGTTCAGCTGAAGGAACGCAGAACGTATCGGCTGCTACGGAAGAGCAATTAGCGGCAATGGAGCAAGTAAGCTCTTCGGCAACATCACTAGCGAAGATGGCAGAAGATTTACAGTCCTACTTGAGCAAATTCAAAGTGTAATAAGTATCTAATGAAAGGGGGCGAATAGCTCCCTTTTTTTATATTCTAAAAATCTTGCTAAATAACTGGATAAGTCAAGTCTGAAATGCACACGTAAATAGTGATAGTATAGAAATACTGAATTAGCAGAAGTATTTCTGAACGTAAACGGCTACGCATAAGGAGGACGTAACATGTTTCAACCACAATCATACAGCGGGGACGCTGCTAAAGATTATGAGCTAATGGTAAGTCAGTTGAAGGCATTAATGGACGGGGAGACGAACCAGATCGCCAATCTAGCTAATGCTGCGGCTCTGCTCTGGCATGGACTTGAGAATATTAACTGGGCCGGCTTCTATTTGTATGAAGCAGAAACGAACCAACTCGTATTGGGACCGTTTCAAGGGATGCCTGCATGTGTACGTATACCGCTAGGCCGAGGAGTATGTGGTACGTCTGCAGCCGAGCTGCGTACCGTTATCGTAGCAGATGTCCATGCATTTCCTGGACATATTGCCTGTGATGCCAGATCACTAAGTGAGATCGTTGTGCCGCTTGTCCAAAATGGACAACTAATCGGTGTGTTGGATATTGATAGTCCTATTCTAGAACGATTCAACGAGACTGACAGAGTATGGCTGGAGCGTATTGCAGAACTGATCGTACAGGGCTCTGAGCATTTGAATATTAAGAAATAGAAGTCAAAACGAAGTGAAAAAGAGGGTTGCGAAATGAGTTCAGTTATCGTTTTGCTTATCGTGCTCATCGGCGGTGTGGCGACTGCATTTCAAGCGGGTGTTAATGGCTTGCTTGGCAAGAAGATTGGCATTATCGAAGGCTCCTTTGTTTCATTTCTAACGGGAACGATTGTGCTGCTTATCTTGTTGCTTATTACGAGTCGCGGTCATCTAGGTCCACTCGTACAAGCTTTGCATGTTCCGAAATGGCAGCTTACTGGTGGAATTTTAGGGGTCATCTATGTGTTGATCATGATATTTGCAGTGCCGAAGATTGGTACGGCAACCACCTTTGTCGCTATTATTGCGGCGCAGATGCTAATGAGCACCGTGATCGACCATTATGGCTTATTTGGTAAGACGGTTCCCATTAACAGCTATAAAGTGATAGGGTTAATGTTGCTGGCTAGTGCACTATTCTTTATCTACAAGTCCAGTCAAGTGCAAGGATAGGCGGAATTGTTATTGTCGATGGGAGAAGAATGACACGAAATTACTACTAATTACCACATTTTCTTCTTTTAATACTGATTACGCCGACATAATGATCTATAATAGATATGATATTTTGTAGAATAGGTAATGAAAAATTTGATCGTAAGGCAGGGTGAAGAAGTTGCAAAAGATTCGAATTGGTATTGTTGGGTATGGTAACTTGGGGAAAGGTGTAGAATATTCGATTCGCCAGAATCCAGATATGGAGCTAGTAGCTGTATTTACGCGTCGTAGTCCAGAATCCGTTCAAGCATCTGTTCCAGTAATTTCGCTTGATGAAGTTGAGCAATATCAGGATCGTATTGATGTGATGCTGTTGTGCGGTGGATCTGCGACGGACTTGCCTATTCAAGGGCCAGCAATGGCGAAATTGTTTAATATCGTTGATAGCTTTGATACACATGCACGCATTCCTGAATACTTCGAAGAAGTTAACCAACAAGCAGAAGGAAATGGACATGTTGCGGTTATTTCTACAGGTTGGGACCCAGGCTTGTTCTCCTTGAGTCGCTTGCTGTTCGAAGCTATTTTGCCAGAAGGTAATGCATATACATTCTGGGGCAAAGGCGTGAGCCAGGGACACTCCGATGCGATTCGTCGTGTTCCGGGCGTTAAGAATGGTGTTCAGTACACGATTCCTTCTACGGAAGCAGTGGAGCGTGTTCGCAACGGTGAGAACCCAGAGCTGACAACTCGCGAGAAGCATCTTCGTGAATGTTTCGTCGTAGCAGAAGAAGGTGCAGATCTGAAAGCAATCGAGCAAACGATTGTTAACATGCCTAACTATTTCGCTGATTACGATACAATTGTTAACTTTATCAACGAAGAAGAATTGAAGGCAAATCATGGCGGTATTCCACATGGCGGTCTCGTGTTACATAGCGGTGTGACAGGTGAAGGAACGACGCAAGTAATGGAATTCGGCTTGAACCTTGGAAGTAACCCTGAGTTCACGTCCAGCGTCCTTGTTGCATACGCTCGTGCTGTACACCGATTGTCTCAACGTGGCGAGCGTGGAGCACGTACGGTATTTGACATTCCATTCGGCTTGTTATCTCCTAAATCTGCGGAGCAATTGCGCGCTGAATTGCTATAATCTGTTCGTTATTATTAACGAATATGTTCCTATCATAAGTCTATGGATGTTAAATAGCTGTCGAGTGTATACTCGACAGCTATTTTTATGAAAAGGAAGTGGACGATATGAAAATGGTTAAGATGATAGGTAAAGTCCTTTTGGCTATGTTCTTGTCCATATATGCTCTTATTTTAATCCTTGGCATCCTGTTCGTACTAGGCGTGATGTATTATGAAGCATACATGTTTCAGCCGTGATCCATAATGAGTAGTTAAATTATTTCGATGAAGTTTCATCCCAATGGGATTGGATAAATTCATCCCGTCCTGATACAGCGCGATCCTGCTTATAGTGCTCAGGTTCTTTACGGTAATAATCTTGATGATAATCTTCTGCTTCATAGAACGGGGCAGCATCAAAAATTGGCGTTACAATTGGTTTGTTGAAACGTCCGCTTGAACCCAACGCAGTTTTTGATGCTTCAGCTAGCTGTCTTTGTTCTTCTGTGTGCACGAAAATGGCTGTCGTATAGGACTCTCCGCGATCTTGGAATTGGCCGCCTGCATCTGTAGGATCGATTTGTACCCAGAATATATCGAGTAACTCTTGATAGCTCATCATGCTTGGGTCGAATGTAATTTGTACAGCTTCTATATGACCTGTCGTCTGTGTCTTCACCTGTTCATAGGTCGGGTTAACTACATGCCCTCCTGTATAGCCTGAAACGACTCCATGAATACCATCCCATTGATCGAACGGCTTCACCATACACCAGAAGCAGCCCCCAGCAAACGTTGCTTTCTCTAAAACTTTCGGTACGGATTGATTCGCTGATGTTGTCATTGCAGAATGCCTCCTTATGTTCAATCGTTCTCGTTAGTAACGAAGGTTGACGTCTAATTCATAATGCTCATCGTATAGCTGTTTCCATTTATTTTAAGTGTACCTGTGCAATTGCAGATTGAACAGCTATTTTACAGACCTCTTTATATCTTCGGTGAGACCTCTCTCTGTTGTATTCCTGTTATATGGCTGGCAAAATGGACATATAGAAAGTGAATGGAACGATGGGAACGACAGATTTGGAGGTCATATCATGTACGTAAGTCAAATTTCATTAAATAGGGATCAGGTTCCCTCTTTTCATAGTTATCCTTTTGATTTAGAGGTTGTACGCTCATTTACAACGCTTAAGTTTCAACAACCGGTGACTTTTTTAGTAGGTGAAAATGGAACAGGAAAATCAACACTGCTTGAAGCTATGGCCATTGCGATGGGATTCAATCCTGAAGGTGGCAGCTTAAATATGCGCTTCCAGACAGAAAGCAGTCACTCGGAACTGTATCAATACATGCGTGTAGGCAGGAAGGCGCCTTATGCGAAAGATGGTTTCTTCCTGCGCGCTGAAAGTTATTACAACGTTGCGAGCTATATTGATCAGTTGGATAGAGAAGGCGGAGGCATGCCACTTCGTTTCTCTTATGGTGGTAAATCATTACATGAACAATCGCATGGTGAAGCGTTCTGGTCGACTTTTCTGCATCGGTTCCGTGGAAATGGTCTCTATCTATTAGACGAGCCCGAGGCTGCTCTATCTCCGCTTCGCCAAATGTCTTTCCTTACAAGAATGCATCAGTTGGTGAAGGACAACTCACAGTTTATTATCGCTACACATTCACCGATTTTAATGTCCTATCCTGATGCGGATATCATCATGTTGGATAGAGGAGAGCTGCGCAAGGTTGCACTTGAAGAGACGGATCACTTTGCCATTACCCATAGCTTTATGACTGGTCGCGAGCGTATGCTGCGCGAGCTGCTGCAAGATGAAGAGGTGGATGGATGAACATACTATTATGTTCATGATTGCAAGTACAGTATTTCTAAGGATGAACTGTTCTTGAAAGGTCTAAGGTAATGTAATACGTATAAATGCGTATGACTGTCGGAAAAGGAGCATAAAGATAGTAGAGAGTTGGACTGGCTGGGAAAAAGTATAATTTATTGGAATTTGTTCTGTTTCCATAACGAATGTAAATATTATGGGACAAAATGGATCGTTCTTCGTATATAATTAGAGTAGAGACATGAAAAGTTTAAAAAGGAGGAAATTGATACTTATGCATAGCACAGAGTATTCTTCATCAAATGGCTCGTTGCCTAAGTTGTTTTCAGTCTTGTTCATTGCCTTGCTGATTTCATTTGCAGGTATTTATGCAGGACAATTCGTACCCAAAGCATACGCGATCCCTCTCTACGTAGTAGAGATTGGCCTATTGCTAGCTGTCTTCTTCTTGAGAAAGAGCAAAGCTGTTGGGTACCCGCTTATGTTTGCTTTTATGTTTGTTTCGGGTATTACGTTGCAATTTGCGATCGCTTATTATGTAAGCACACTTGGTGCAACTCTTGTTGGGCAAGCATTTGCCCTTGCGGTAGTTGCTTTCGGTGGAACAGCACTTTATGCGGTGAAATCTAAGCAAGATTTCTCCTACATGCGCGGATTCTTGGTTGCTTCGACGCTTGTCCTCATCGGTATTATGCTTGTAGGCTTGTTCGTTCCAATGACAGGTACAATGGAACTGATATATTCAGGCTTCGGTATTTTGATCTTTATCGGATGGACGTTGTTTGACTTCTCTCGTCTTACGAAGCATGGATTTGCGGAAGAAGATATTCCTTCCATCGTGGTGAGCATTTACCTCGACTTCGTGAACTTGTTCTTGTTCATTCTTCGCTTTATCGGTGCAAGCAGAGACTAAGATTTACACTATCATTAGTAATCAGCTTGTAAACATCGAAGCGTAAGTTAAGAACTTAACTTATGAGTTAGTTCGCTTGAGTTTGATAAGTAGTAGTTAATGAGATTAATAATTTTTAGTCATAAAGGGTATTCTTCTTGCAGCGTGTCTGTAAGGGGATGCCCTTTATTTGTAGCTTTGAACATAGATAAGGGGTACCTTTGAGTCGATTGCAGTGACTTTTAGGGTACCCCTTACATGTAAATGTATGGTTACTTTGAAATGGATCTTCGATCTAAATCATAGTTCATAAGAAAAAGATGCTATTGCACATAGATATAGGTAAGCTCAATCTTTGTTCATGCAATTGCACATGGTTTCAAAATTACGCGCGCTCAACGATCGTGTTATATGTCGTGCGGTCCGTATGTTTAACGAGTTGGATAAGCAGTTCCTTAGCCGCATCGATATCATCTGTATGAACGATGGATGCTGGCGTATGGATGTAACGTCCAACAACACCAATAATCGTTGATGGTACGCCTTTGCCGCTTAAGTGTACTTGCCCTGCATCTGTGCCGCCAGGGGATACGAAGTATTGATACGGAATCTTGTACGTATCGGCGATATCCTGTACGAACTCGATAAGACCGCGATGTGTAATCATCGTCGGATCGAAGATGCGAAGCAGCGCGCCTTTGCCTAAGTGACCGAAGGAATTACGGTCGCCTGTCATGTCATTTGCAGCACTGCAATCCAATCCGTAGAAGATGTCAGGTTGAATTAAGTTCGCAGCTGTACGAGCTCCGCGCAAACCAACTTCCTCTTGTACGGTAGCACCGGAGAATAGAATGTTAGGCAACTGAGCTTTCTCGCGATGAAGCTCTTTCAACAACTCGATGGCAAGTCCGACACCGTAACGGTTGTCCCATGCTTTAGCCATAATCTTTTTCGGATTCAGCATCGGCGTAAACTCACATACAGGAACAATTTGTTGTCCAGGACGAATGCCTGCCGCTTCAGCTTCTGCACGGTCGTCTGCGCCCACATCAATATACATCACTTTAGGATCAACAGGTTTGTTTGCCGTTGCTTCATCGAGCAAATGCTTCGGAATAGAACCGACAACCCCGCGAATTGGGCCGTTTGGCGTAATAATATCTACTTGCTGAGCGAGAATAACTTTTCCCCACCAGCCGCCAAGCGTAGTGAATTTAATCATACCTGTGTCTGTAATTTGCGTTGACATAAAGCCGACTTCATCCAAATGTCCAGCAACCATGACACGAGGACCTTCTTCATTACCACGCATAACGCCAAATACGCTTCCAAGCGCGTCATGAATGATTTCATCTGTGTATTTGCTAATTTCTCCTTTAACAAGTGCTCGGAGATCACGCTCAAAGCCAGGAGCGGCTGGGAATTCAGTTAGCGTGCGGAATAGCTCTAATGTCTCTTGCTGCATGTCGAGGTCTCCTTTATACGATGAAATTCAATATTTTAGAATAGAGTCAAAATGACTCAGTGTTGCTTGATACATATAGGTTAAGTATGAACTTATTTGTGGATGTAGGCAAGCGCAGAAGCAGATTCCATACATAAAAGATTGCAGTTGCGGAGCGGCTTGCATATGGGTAACAATTTTAAGCGGTATAGTAATGGGCTGAATGAAATGAGTGCAGTTAATGCTAGTCGCAAAAAAGCCAAGCTGACGAGCGAGATGCTGGTCGACTTGGCTTGGTGATAACCTGTATGAGTGCATATTTGTTACTTACTATTCACTGCGTGCAGCGACGAATGCATCGATACGAGCCATTACATCGTTCGTTACGCGCTCAAGACGAGCTTGAGCATCTGCATTGTCAGTGCCTTTTACCGCGAAGTACATTTTAATTTTTGGCTCTGTGCCAGATGGGCGAAGGCAGAACCAGCTGCCGTCTGCGAGATGGTATTTAAGCACGTTCTCTTTTGGCAGATCATAGAGTCCAAGCGCGTAGTCTTCTGCTTTGGCAACAGATACGCCACCTGCTTCAGCAGGGACATTTGCACGCCAGTCTTCCATAATGCCTTGAATAACTGCAACTCCTTCTACACCTTTAAGCGTACGGGATTGCAAGCCTTCCAAGTAATAGCCATGTTGCACATACAGCTCTTGCAGAACATCATACAGTGTCTTGCCTTGCGCTTTATAGTATGCACCAGCTTCAGCAATGAGCATTGCACCGATGACAGCGTCTTTGTCACGTGCGTAGTTGCCTGCTAGATAGCCGTAGCTCTCTTCATAACCGAAGAGGAAAGTGTGCTCGCCAGTCTCATCGAACTGCGTCATTTTCTCTCCGATATATTTGAAGCCCGTTAGCGTATTAAGGACAGTCATGCCATACGACTCAGCGATGGAAGCGCCTAGTTCACTCGTTACAATTGTCTTGATAACAGCTCCATTTGCTGGCAACGTATTATTTTTCTTCATAGCATCCAGCACATAATGCACCATTAGGGCACCTGACTGGTTCCCTGTCAGTACAACATATTGTCCATTTCCGTCTTTGACGACAGCACCCATTCGGTCAGCATCAGGATCTGTGCCCATAATAATGTCAGCATCCCAAGCTTGAGCTTGCTCAAGGGAGATGGCAAATGCTTCGCGCTCTTCAGGGTTAGGTGATTTGACCGTAGGGAAGCTTCCATCTGGTTGTTCTTGCTCAGGGACTACACGGACTTGGCTAAATCCGATGCGCTCCAGCACATGGCGAACAGGTAGATTACCTGAGCCGTGAAGTGGAGTGAACAAGACGCGGAAGTTATTGCTCGTTTCACGAATGACGTCTGGGTTTTGACTAACAGCTGCGACAGCGCTTATGTACGCCTCGTCCATATCTTTGCCTAACCAAACTAGCAATCCTTGTGCTTCTGCTTCTTCACGTGTGAGACGCTTTACATCAGCTAGTGACGCAATACCGCGAATTTCACCAATTACTTGAGCGGCTGTATCAGGATTAATCTGTGCTCCATCTGCACCGTATACTTTGTATCCGTTATATTCTGGAGGATTGTGGCTTGCTGTTACGACAATACCTGCACTTGCTTGCAATTGACGTACAGTGAACGATAGCTGCGGTGTTGGGCGCAGCGACTCGTATACGTATGCTTTTACGCCGTTTCCTGCAAGTACAAGAGCAGTTTCAAGTGCAAACTCAGGTGAGAAATGACGAGAATCGTATGCGATTGCAACAGAAGGTGTATCCGCTGTAGCGTTCAAATATTGAGCCAATCCTTGAGTGGCTTTACCTACTGTGTATACATTCATGCGGTTTGTGCCTGCACCTATAACTCCACGCAGACCGCCAGTGCCAAATTGCAATTCTGTATAGAAGCGGTCCACAATTTCCTTGTCTTGACCAGCAATCGCTTGAAGCTCTTGCTTCGTAGCCGCATCAATATGCGGATCGTTTAGCCAGATCGAATACATTTCTTGTGAGCGATGATCGGTTGCTAACATAATATCCTCCTTAAATTCGCATCGCTGGATGCCCTATAATTCTACTGCTATCATAACAAACTTTTGTGCAAAATTGTAATTTGCTAGACTCGCTTCGAGATGGAAATACCCGTTCCTTACTATACTATGGTGTAACTTTGTAGGAATGTCCTTTTTTTAATAGTTGTATATAAGATTAAACGCTAAGAGTAGATGATTGTGGTTATTATTTGTTCAATCCTAAGGCAGATGATCGGCTTGCAAGATCGAACTATGCTTGCAGCATTCGGATCACAAGCACCATGCTCGTGGATCGGTAGACAACCCTTATTGGTTCGCGAAGATGTAGGGGTTTACTGCCTATATCAATTATTATCTTATCAATGGTGGAAATATTATCCTATATTTTGTTATACTGGCGGGGAGCAAGCATGAATGCAGATACTGCTGATTATTTATATGGTAAGAAGCCTTATTCACCAGGCTAGTTTTATGTAATATCCGATATAAGCTCATCCATTGTAGCTAGGACACAGTGAGCAGCGAAAAGGAAAGGAGATGGAGAATCGAGCATATGGTCAATTACAGAGGATTGCATGCTTATTTTCGAGAGCCTGGTTTTTGGGATTTTTTTAACGAGACACCGCTTGGTTTTAAATTGTTTTTTGGCGCAATCTTTATTTTTATTTTCGGCTCGATACTAATAGCGATTGTTACAGGGCTATCACGCTGGCTATCGAATAATAGAGCTCCACAGATATCGGAAGTTTGCAAAGTGATTGGCAAAAGAGATGAAGTATCGGGTGGTTCAGGGAATTCAAGCATACGGCAGCAGCATTATGTGGCGTTCGAACTGCGGGACGGGAGTCGAGTTGAGCTGCAAGTTAAGCCTGAAGAGTACGGCTTGATTGCTGAAGGCGACCAAGGTACGGTTTCTTACCAAGGAACTCGCTTTCTGGCTTTCAATCGAGAGATGAATTTCACGCAACATTTAAATATGTAGATGTCCATAGAGGGAGGGCGACGTCACACATGCTTATCCATAAACTGCGATCTGTTTTAATAAGAAGCCTGCCGGCTCTCGTTCATATGGTCCTAACACTTCTCTTTATTCAAAAGCTGTATACGTATGAAAATTTCGATCTAACCATTGTCTTGTTTGCACTTATTACAGTCAACTTCATTGCTACTTCACTCGTTTCGAAGGGGCAGTGGAGACAACTAATCATATCGTTCTCCGCATTTTTCATTTACATGATTCTTTATGTCTTTCTGGTTCCTTTACTAGGGGGTCTGGTCGAAACGGACAGTGACAATCCAGGTGATGGGTTTACGGCTATGTTCGGCATATCCATTTCTCTTATCGCACTTGTAATCGGAACGTTGCTTGGTATTGTTGTGAATTCTCTTCGTAATCAAATCAAGATTTTTTTCGGTAAGGTATAATGCGAATGGGTGTTGATACCCGGTTAGTGTTTATGATGGTTTAACAGAGGATTGCTTGACAGGATCAACCTGTTGGCAATCCTTTTGCTTTGTTTGCTTGTCTCGATGACGCAATTTGTATATTTCTGGTGAGGGATAGACATAACTAAAGATTAGTGATATTATCATTGATAATCATTATCAATTGAGAAAATGAACGGATACAACGTCGGATGTCGAATTCAACTACGATCAGTGTTGGCATAGAAAAGGTAATTTATTTGTAAAAAGGGAGTGGGCGCAGTGGAGAGATTGCGTACAGAACAGCTTCGGATCGGCTACAATGATACGGTAATTGTGGATAATTTAAATGTATCCATTCCAACGGGAAAAATAACGGCATTAGTTGGTTCCAATGGCTCAGGCAAGTCTACGATTTTGAAGACGATGTCTCGTATTATGAGGCCATCGGGAGGAAATGTTCTATTGGACGGACGTTCTATCCATGAACAGTCTACGAAAGAAGTGGCGAAGCAGATGGCTATTTTGCCGCAAAACCCGACAGCGCCTGAAGGTCTGACGGTTTCGGAGTTGATTAGCTACGGGCGTTTCCCGCACCAGAAAGGCTTCGGCTCCATGACAAAGGAAGATCGTGAGGTTGTCCAATGGGCAATTGAAGTGACAGGGCTTACCGTATTCCATGATCGTCCTGTCGATCAGTTATCTGGAGGCCAACGTCAGCGCGCTTGGATTGCGATGGCGCTTGCGCAGCAAACGGATATTTTATTCTTGGATGAGCCTACGACATTCCTTGATATGGCGCATCAATTAGAAGTTCTACAGCTGTTGAATAAGCTTAACGAAGAAGAAGGACGCACGATCATCATGGTCGTTCATGACTTGAACCATGCGTCTCGCTATGCTCAGCATATGGTTGCCATTAAGTCAGGTACTGTTATTTGTGAGGGATCGCCACAGGAAGTCGTTACGCAGGACGTTCTTCGTCAAGTATTTGGTATCGAAGCTGACATCGTGCCAGACCCGCGTACGGGTGTACCTTTATGTTTGCCATATCAATTGGCATCTGTGACTAAGAGTGGTCATACATTCATTCCTCGGCCAAATAACAATGATGCATCACAGCTCATTGCGGACACGAGGGAACTGGTTGCCGCAAACGGGTAGTGGTTTTCAGATCGAGCAAACGTTAGAAGCTCGTATTCTTTCATGAACAAATTACTTAGATGATAATAACAGCTGTCTCCGATCTAGGGTCACCCTGAGCGGAGGCAGTTTTTTATTGTACCGTTTGCCCTATAAGTTACCGATAACCATTTTCAGAAAAGCTTTCATTACACATCTCTTTCGTGCAAGATGGTTGGCAATGAAAGCTTCCTAATTCAATGATGCTGTGTCAGGCTGACCTAATAGCTTCAATAGCTGAATTAGCTGCTGCTGCTGCTCATTAGTAAGGTGACTCATCCGATCGTGTAGAGTTTGAGCATGTTCTGGGAAAATGCAAGCAATCACTTCTTCACCTGTAGGTGTCAGTTCGATCATGATGACGCGGCGATCCTGCTCGGATTGCTTACGAATGATGTAGTCTTTACTTACGAGCTTGTCCACAACATAAGTCATTGTGCCGCTAGCAAGCAGAACTTTATTGCCAATCTGTTGAATAGGAGTAGGCCCTTTATGATAAAGAAGCTCAAGCACAGCAAATTCACTTAAGTTTAAGCCGTATCGTTTAATGTCTTGTTGGGACACTTCCATTAAGGAACGTGACGCGCGAGACAAGACAACGAGTAGTTTAAGTGCTTGCTCTACCTCAGGGCCGTAATCTTTTGTTGATTTCTTTTCATGCATAATATATAACCGCCTTTGTATATATCTCGAAAATAATTATCTTGAATATGAGGTGAATATAACATCCTGTTCTTAGGATGTCAAGCTAGGTATCATCGTATAAGAAGTAGCGGGTGATTGAGGCCCAATCAATGCTAGCTGTGCCCTGTAGGGCGGGTACAGATGGTAGGAGTTGCGCTGCGGCAGAGGAATGGACGGAAGCAGCTAGAGCTTGTGCAACAGAAAGAGTAACTGTCGGTAGGGTTTGTTCCGAAGCTACCGCAGCATTTCGCATCCATCGGCTGGATGAAATCCAATCGGAACGATGCCATGCAGCAGCAGATTTAAGTATAGCAGCAGAGTGTCGTGCTGTGGTGTGAGCGGCGGCCTGTTCATAATGGTATGCAGCTCGTTCGTAATTACTGAGACGCTCAGCAAGAAATGCTGCCATCCAATGTGCTCTCCATGTACTAGCACCATCTGTGCTCGTATATAGATGTGTCCGATCTCCGCAGGCAGCAGCTTCTTTAGCACATCGATAGGCTTCTGTTAATCTGCCATGAATGGCATACAAGGTTGAGCTGAGCAGCAGCAAATCTGGGAAGGATGGGAATCGCTCCATCGCTTCTTCGGCTAGTCGAACAGCGCTGTCTATTTGCTGAAGCGAATAGTAGGCATAGACAGCTTTGAGCCATACGTCAGAAGCATAGCCTGGCAATCGAGGCTGCTTGGATAAAGAAGTAATCGCCCGCAGCAGCCATGGCAGAGCTTCTACATAACGTTCTGACTGGAAGTATTCTGTCCCATATGCATACCACCATAATGGGTTAAGCGGCTCCTCTTCTAATTGTAAATGGAGAATATGCAGGTTCCGTGCTGATTTATCTTTGTTCTGAATGCGCTCAGCCGTATAGCCATCATGCCATATTGCGAAAGAGCTCCAACATATAGCTTCGGATGATACAGCTTCAATAGAAGCAGTGATATCTTCGTGAATGCGTCCTGCATAACGAAGTCGGGCATCGTTGCGGAACAGCCGACAGGCCATATCGGTGGCACTACAGATTGGTCTATGGGTGAGATTATTGTCCCAGCAGTGAGTTAAATGGGCAAGCCGTACAAAACAGCCAAGGACGTTCGGTTGTGTAAAGATAGCTTGCATTTGTTTCTCTTTCCAACTTTCCCTATCTATGACTTCGTCAGCGTCAAGCATTAAAATCCATGGCTGCTCAGCTTTTTCGATGGCTGCATTGCGTGCGGCTGAAAAGTCATCTTGCCATTCGAAGTGATAAACGGCAGCACCACATTCCTGTGCAATTGCAGGGGAGGCATCCGTTGAACCGGTATCGATAACGATCATTTGAGCGACGAAATCTTTCGCAGATTGTAGACAGCGTCGCAGCACGTCCTCCTCATCTCGAACGATGACACATAAAGTGACAGGAAAAAATGGGGTGGTCATGTTGTGGATGCCTCCTTTGTTTGGGCTGAAAGTGCCAATGCATAAAGAGGGAGCAAAAGGCGTGATGTAGCCGCTGAAGTGCGATGCCAAGAATATTGCTGCAATCTTGCTAACGCGATATCGGCTTTAGATAAGGCGGATAGGGCAAGTGCAATAGGAGTGTTGTTCGCGGCAGCTTGCGCTTGCTGTTTTTGTTTTGGCGGGTTTGATAAGCCGCTGCTGCTGTTGTCAGCAAGCAGATCAGCTAGAGAAACGGTAGCAGATGTGCGCGAGGGTTTCTTAGCTGCTGATGAAGCTGATGATACAGCTGAGGCAGCAGTTGGCTTTGTCTGTAGCGTATCGCGGCTGCCGATAGGTGCAGTGGGAGCGTTAGTGGCAGCGGAGGCACGAGGTGCTTCGAGTGGTGAACCGCCGCCATGCTGTGCCGCGCTCAGCAATGTATCACGGAGCGCCTGCGGCTGCGTTTGCAGCCATTGCGACGCAGCTTCGCTTAGCGCATGCAGGTCGCCCCAGACGCGGTGCAAGCGCACGCTGGCGAGCCATGCTGCTGCCGGGCAGCCTTCCGCCTCCAATGCGGCGTCGAAGGCGAGCGCAGCTTCGCTCCATGCGCGCGCCTCAAGCGCCCACGCGCCCAATTGCATATGGGCGCGAAAGGTGCCCACGCCTCCTTCGGTATGGTAATGCGAAGGAGGCGTGCCAATTCGCGCTGCCTCGCGCATCGTCTCGATGGCGGTGCGGCGATTGCCAATGGCGTCGTAGTACACCGCCAACGCGAAGCGGAGATCTGTGTAGTCAGGGAAGTCTTCAATGCCAGCCGTGCATAATCGAACAGCTTCATCTAATTTTCCCATCCTTGCACATGTCCAAGCTTCTATTTTTATCATCAGATGGGTAAACGAAGCGGACAAAGGTGTAATCTCACGTGCTTCACGGAGCAAGGCAAGGGCGTTGGTATCATCGCCTTGTCTCAATTTCTCGACAGCAAGATTAAACAAATGAAACGGCTGTCGCCCTTCTTTTTCAATAATTTGTTCTAGCATGTGGATGTTGCGAGCAATCTTGTCTTTGCTGCTGACAATCTGCGGCTGGTATCCCAAATGATGCACGCGGATCGGCGTGAAAGCGAACACGGCAGTGGGCTGCTCACGTATAATGACAGGTGCAATTTGTTCATGGATCGCGCCTTCGAAACGATAGGCCTCTCGATTGCGGAACAGCCGAAGCAGCGGGTTGACCGTCATTGGTAGCGGATCGAGCCCATCTCCCATTACATGCTCAACCCTTAAAAAGTAACCTTCGTAAGGATCGTTTCCCTCTACCAGCTTGCGGAGTAGTGGGGCGCTTTCAGCAGCGAGGCGTTCATCTGCATCGAGAATAAGGACCCATTTGCCTGTTGCTTGAGACAACGAAAGATTTCTAGCTGCCGCAAAATCGTCGTTCCATTGCATTTCGAGGACGACTGCACCTGCCTGCTTCGCAACAGCTATCGTATGATCAGTCGAACCCGTATCGACCACGATAATTTCGTCTGCTACTTGTCGTATGCTGTGCAGGCAATCTGGCAGCAGGCGCTGTTCATTCCGAACGATGAGACAGACGGACAGCTTCACTCTGGACAAGTTGGATGTTCCTCCTTTGCAAGGTTGTTCGAGGCAGCTCCCAAGGTGTCACTGATAATTGCTCAATGGCTAGACGAATGACCCTGAGCTGTTCTTCCCACGCTTGCTGTTGGGGCTCAAGTGCAATCGCTTGCTGCAAATAATGTTCAGACAGCCGAACATACGTAAGAGCTAACATGCGATCAAGCCTCGCGGCCACGTCTTGATCTATTTTTTCTTGCTCTTGGTGCAGCAGTCGGGCTCCTTCCAGCAAGTCGAGTGCTTCCTGCCAGTGCTGCTTCTGCATAAGCAGCTCACCTAGCAGCATGGCTCCCTCTGCATCAAGCCGCTGTTCCGCCATCGCTTTGAGTAAGATTTCCGCTGAGCTGTAAATATCACCAGCAACGTACAAAGCTTTGGCACAATACAAATCTCGATCTCCGTCATGGAACGCCCATTTTTGGAGTGGTTGAATAAGTGCTTCATCTCGCAGTAGCTCTATCCATCGGTCTAGAACTTTGTATATCTCGCTGTGCTGGCTTCCTTCAAAATGAGCTGTATCCCCGTTCTCATCGAAATCGCGTTTATGTTGGTTAGTCTCTGCAGATTGCTCCGTATGATCAACGGTATACTTATGAATATATGCTTTACCGCTCGCCATGGACGGGCTGGACTTCGTCAGCAGTTTATAGGCTTCGCGCACGGCTGGCTCCCAGTTGTCACTGTTGACGAGAGTTGGTTTGCCTTGCAAGTGAGATTGCCATGCACAGATCGCTTGCCAATCTTCCAACTGTCTGCGCTCATTATCATGTAATCGCGTCGTTTGCAGGAGATGGTGCAGCATTCCATTAGCCTCGGCATATCGTTCTTTATGAATCCAAGCGATGGTTAATCCATAAATAGCTTGCGGTGTAGATAAACGATTGACACACAATTGGGCAAGTGAATGGTGATAGCCTGCTTGTTTGTAAACACGAACGAGTATAACAGCGCTAGGGAATTCAATTTCTTTCCATAGCGATTCGATATGAGCGGTAACCTCTTCTTCTGATACATTGAGTTCCACAGCAGCAGCGATGAATCCGTGAAGTGCTGGCTCATATTGAGGGTGATCCACAAGTGCAGCGTTGAAGGATTTTAGTGCCTCACCATGTTGGCGAAGCTGCCTGTATGTTTCCCCAATCCATGTATGCGCAATATAGCTGCTGCTTCCGTTCTCCGTAACATAGTGGTAGTGGTCGGAGCTTGTTGTCAGAGCATGCTGGAAGCTGTGCAAGGCTTCGTTCAATAACCCTTGCTGGAACAATGACTGACCTTGCAAAATATAGAGTTCGCTATATTCAGCGTAGCTGGAAATGGCTTCTTGCAGCCATTCCTCCGCGATATGGGGTTTATGTTGGGCCAGCAGTACTTTGATCGTGTCCCGATATAAGGTAGGTCGGTAAGCTACTTGGGCATCGACGTTCTCGCGAGAAAGACTGAACCATCGATAAGCTTCATCAAGTTGTTGCTGCTGAACAGCGGTGACTCCAAGTCCATACAGCAGAAAGGCGTCGGTAGGTTGCAGTTCAATATTTTTGAGAAGCAGCTGTTTATTTCGTTCGGGCTTGTTCTTCCGTTGGATGTGCTGTGGAAGTGTGCCGATATGTTCAATGGTAATCGCACTGTCAGCTAACGCTGTGTCTTCATATATTTCTGTAATGGATGGCCCGATATCTTCGTGAATCATTCCTTTGTAATGAAAGTTGTCACGGCGTCGAAAAAGCCTTACTGCACGATGGCATACAGCTAGTTGTACATCTTCTTCACTCAGTCGATTGATTATTTTTACCGTGCTGCCTTCGCAATTTGTGTGGTAAATCCATTGTCGAACTTCTTGGATTGAGCTTATTAATCGCTCGTCTGCATCCAGCACAAGTACCCAATCGGTTGTCATATGCTGCAGCGCCTCATTACGTGCTTCTGCGAAATCATTATTCCATTGCAGCTGAACGACATGAGCACCATGCTGGAGAGCAATCTCAGAGGTACCGTCAAAAGATCCTGTGTCGGCAACAAGACATACGTCAGCTTCCTTTACACTGTCTAGGCAAGGCCCAATTAATGCTGCTTCATCGCGAGCTAGTATGAGAACGCCTATAGTAAAGTTCCGATTGCCATGCGAAATAAACATACCCTCTCACCTCATCTTTCGCACGTGCAGAAAGAGCACATGGTGCTCACGTGCTCTTTCGCGTTGTTAGTAATTAGATTATGTGAGGGATATTTATTAGGTACCTTGCCCATTGAAAAAAACGTCAATTGTAGCTGGAGCAGCAAGCAGGGCGAGTCGGTATGACAGTCTGGTATATTTTAAAAATCTAGCAGGCACGACAACATCAGCTGCTCCGGCTGCGATCGTAGCTCCGTTCGTATCAACAAAATAGTTGGTGCCATCGGCGCTAATTTCGACTCTTGTTACAATAGACCCTCCCTGTCTGTTATATACGAAGTAGGAATAGACACCTAATACGCTTGTTGTTACGGCTGGCAGTGGAGCGAAAGTTGTAGATGATGATTGGACATTCAAGATAGATGATTCCACGAAGCTCTTTTGCGAAATAGAAGTTACGCTGGAAAGGGTACCTGCCGTTATCGTTGCACCGAGGATGCTAGTGATGGTGCCAATGTTATTGACGGCGGCCAAAGTACCGCCCGTAATGGTGGCGCCAAGCACACTAGTAATAGTGCCGTTTAGGAGGTTGCCGACCGCGGATAAGGTTCCACCCGTAATAGTCGCACCGAGGATGCTAGTAATGGTGCCGATGTTATTGACGGCAGCCAACGTACCGCCCGTGATGGTCGCCCCAAGCACACTAGTGATGGTACCGTTGAGGAGGTTGCCGACCGCGGATAAGGTACCACCCGTAATAGTCGCACCGAGGATGCTAGTAATGGTGCCGATGTTATTGACGGCAGCCAACGTACCGCCCGTGATGGTCGCCCCAAGCACACTAGTGATAGTACCGTTCAGAAGGTTGCCAACCGCGGACAAGGTACCACCCGTAATAGTCGCACCGAGGATGCTAGTGA
>NZ_JANIOF010000003.1:314676-443286 GCF_024733555.1 Paenibacillus sp. SC116
AACCGCGGACAAGGTACCACCCGTAATAGTCGCACCGAGGATGCTAGTGATGGTGCCAATGTTATTGACGGCAGCCAACGTACCGCCCGTGATAGTGGCGCCAAGGACACTGGTAATGGTGCCGTTCAGAAGGTTGCTAACCGCGGACAAGGTACCACCCGTAATAGTCGCACCGAGGATGCTAGTGATGGTGCCAATGTTATTGACGGCAGCCAATGTGCCGCCTGTAATGGTAGCTCCCAGGACACTGGTAATGGTACCGATATTAGTAACGGAAGACAGTGTCCCTGCTGTAATGGTTGCCCCAAGGATGCTGCTTATCGTTCCATACATCGGAACACTAAGCAGATTTCCATTTGTATCGGTTCTAAGCACTACATTATTGTCAGACGGATCTCTACCAAATATTAACGTGGTTAAATTTGAGGGATCGGTCTGGAAAACATTATAGTTAGGCATTTGCTATTGTTCCTCCTCCTGACATCCTAATGATTGAGCTTGATAATATACATCAGCCGTGCCTGATTCGCCTTCTGTCGTGTACAGTCTTAACCGCATCCATCTTAAAAAACGGAGAGGTACTGCCACTTTCATCGTTTGAGGCTCAATGGTCAACGTCGAGTCTTTTGCATAATCTATCCCATTAGGACTTATTTCTAATTCAGTAATCAATGGGACTGAGCTGTGATTATGAATGGCATAAGAGATAACGGATGCTACAGACGTATCTTGCGCCGGCAGTACTGATTCCTGATGAATAGTTAACTGCATAAATTTCTCTTCTTGAAAAATAGTTTGAGTGCCGCAAAGACAATCACAAGGAGGTTCCGGATCAGGCGGGCAAGGTGGTTTAGGGGGAGGACAAGGGTCTTGGTGACGACTTGGCCGACAGGTAAGGTCCACACACAATTTCCAATTTATTTTGCGAGATAGTTTAGATGAACAAGAACGCCAATTGTGAGGCCGACGAACTCGTACAGGGTTGATCGGATGGCCAAGTTTAGTCTTGTTACGTTTGCATTTTTGCACTCGTTGTTTTCGTTGCTTGGAGAAAGTATAGGAGCGGGATGAGGATATTCGCTTTTTCGTACAACCTACTTTTTTCTTACGATGACGGGGTTGCTTGGGTCTGTCTTTGGGTGGGGGAGAAAGGGATTTCCGTTTTCTCTTTTTTACATGAACTGATTTTGAGGTTATATCTCTTTTCACAGGATCACTTACAGGGGATTGCTGGTTTGCCTTGTGTTGTGCATAATTATTGGGATAAGACATGGTGAATATATATCGTGAGGATGGGAATTGTCCTTTCCAGAGGAAAGCTTCCATTCCCCGTTCCCTTTTACGCTGAAGTCTAAATGTATTTGGCGACTTCCGGCGTGCAGAACTTAGACAGCGGGGTACGGAATGAGTATCAGTAGGCCATCTATTTTGAATATAGGTATCCATCGTACATCCGCCTTCTTTCTCAACGAGAATTAGTGTATGTATATTAATTATGCATGGCAGATGGAGTTGATCACGGCGTGAGCCCCATGTATGATGCTAATTAGTGAATCATCTGTAGAGAGGGAGAAGAATATGCCGCATTTAATTTTTCGAGGAGTAGCCGCAGAACAATTGGCTCCTGCTAGTCAACAGCTAGTGGAGGAGCTGGCACAATTATGCCAGTGTGGAACTGATAATTTCACATTGGAATGCTTGCAGACGACAGGAGTATGGGCGGGAAAAGTGGCTCCTTCCTATCCTTTCGTGGAAATTAGTTGGTTTGAAAGAGGGACGGAAGTGAGAAATCGGTTTGCTGAAATCGTGACCCAACATGTGCTGGAAACAGGTATTGAGGAAGTAGAGGTTGCTTTCCGTACGTTTGAGCCAAGCCATTACTATATTCAGGGCGTTCCTTGTAAATAGGGGAATACATTTATACGGTGTAAATATAGAAGAGGGTGGGTTTGCATGATTTCATCATACAAGCCCACCCTTTTTCTCTTTTATGTTGAAAGTATACAAAATTAATTTACATTGCGTTTTCTCGGTCGGAATGGCAGGGCGATCGCCAGAAAGGCCAACAAGGTTGAGAATCCTAAGGCCGTATAAAAAATGGCGGGCAGGTCTTTGTTGTTCCATGCAATCGCCACATAGGCCCAGACAAATACGAGCACAAAAGCAGCATCACGGTTCGGTCCGCCTATAACCCACGCCAAAAAGGTGCCAATAGCAAGCAGGGCAAGCGTCCAAGCTTGCTCACTCCATCCAAAATGATCCCATCCTACTGCATACAAAGCGACAGCGATGTTAACAATCGACGCCACAGTGACCCATCCAAAATAGATACTGAAAGGCAATTGAACAAGCCATTTCTGTCCTGTAGTTGGGTAACGATGGTTACGAATGCTGCGATAGATAAATACTAAGCTTATGAACAAGCCGAACATGGCAATAAGGGAAAGCCACACTTGGTCGTACAGGTAATGCCACAATATAATCCACGCTATATTGAACAGACAGCTCAATACGAATAATGGCCCGATGGCACGCACCGTAGTTTCACTTCGTGGCAGCAACTGATATAGTGCGAATCCGATTAAGAGTGTGTATATAAGGATCCAAATCGTAAACGCATACGTTGCAGGTGTTATTAGCACAGGGTACATCGCTGATACATCACCTGTCGTTACACCGTTGAAAGGGATGATGTTGGCAAGCGCATTTATTGCGATGACGGCGATGATCGCCACAAGATTGAGCCATTTCCATAAGGATGCATGCATACGAATCCCTCCTTATCGTTTTATTCTATTGTTCATTAACAGCATTTATGATCATTGAACCAGTCTTTTCCCATCAACATACGGTACCCAGTTAAGAAATATGACACTTATGCATGGTCATCTTCATTTATCTTACATTATAGTAGGAAATGTAATTTTCAGATCAGTATGCATAGTACTTTTAGCTCTTTGGAAGCGGATTGATACAACCTGGAGAGGACGGAAATGATGATCGTAGTAAAATGGTTAAGAATTATGAGATATCATAGCATCCGTATGCTTCGCTCATCACAGGGTGCTTCCAAAATATCGCTTGGTATCGTGTTTGGTTTCCTTCCTTGTTGGTACCCAATATTTGGAGTTGGTCCGTTTATATCAATAGGGCTTACGAAATGGGTTAAGGGCAGTATCGCAGGTTCTATATTTGCGGCTGCGGTAGGAACTGTATTATGGCCCATTTTCTTTTATATGAACGTTATTACAGGCAACTGGATCATGAAGTTGGCCTACTTGTTGCACATCTATTCAGGTGATATTGCTGTTGGGGGAGCAGGCTGGCTGCAAGTATGGTTGCGCACGGGATTGAACTTCACGATAGGTGCGATACTCAATAGCATTCTGTTCACACTTCTAGGCTACTGGATATGGATATGGATTATTCAGCGTTTCCGCCCGCAGCTGCTGCAAATGGCCCGTCCTCGTCGTCGCTGCATAGAGCGGGTACAAAGCGAATCATAAATATATTTTTCAAGACAGTCTATCTGTTGTACAGGCTGTCTTTTTTTTGTATTTTCATGTTTTCGATAAAAATAGTTTGACGAATCGGAGCGTTGTTTTTATAATACCTATTAAACAGGTAGGAATTATTAGATAAAAAGGGGAGACTTATAGATGAAAGACCAATCATGGTTAACGGTGCAGGACTGGTCCGTATACGGAAGTTGGGCAGCAGCTCTATTGCTAGGCGTCATACTCTGGTGGCTGGCGAAAAAGAAAGTGGGATTTGGTACACGTGTCATGTTGGCCCTTGTATTCGGATTCGCAGTGGGAGCTGTATTCGGCAAGGATGCTGCAGATGTAGGGATTATCGGTTCGATATACGTGAACTTAATTAAAATGGTCGTTATACCGCTCGTATTTTCCACAATTATTACAAGCTTAACTTCGGTCAAAGAAGTAGGCGTATTGAAGAAGCTGGGTGTTAAGACAATCAGCATTTTCTTAATCACGACGGCGATTGCAGCGACGATTGGCTTAGGAACTGCGCTTGTTATTGATCCTGGCGCTGGTATCGCTAACCAACCAGAAGCGGCGCAAGGATTTGAAGCACGTGAAATTCCTACTTTTAAGGAAGTATTGTTGAGCTTAGTACCTTCTAATCCGATCAATGAAATGGCGGAAGGTAAAGTAGTTCCGGTTATTATCTTTGCAGTATTTATTGCAGTGGCGATTATTTGGGAAGGTGCTCGTCATCCAGAGCGCGTAGAGCCCGTTCGCAAAGTGTTCGAGTCCCTATCTCATATTATGTTCCGTGTTACGAAATTTGTTATTCGTCTCACTCCGTACGGGGTGCTTGCTCTAGTGACATCGATGACGGCGAGATACGGTCTCGAGACGCTCGAGCAGCTTGCATGGTTCGTAGCAGCTGTATTTATCGCGTGCATTATTCATATGGTTGTAACGTACGGATTATTAGTAACATTTGTTGCTCGCGTGAATCCAATCCGCTTTTTCAAGAAGGCATATCCAACCATTGCAGTAGCATTTACGACACGCAGCAGCTATGCGACATTGCCTGTTAACTTGGAGGTCATTACGAAACGAATCAAGGTGTCTGAGCGTGTTGCCAGCTTTGTTGCTCCACTTGGCGCAACGATTAATATGAACGGCTGCGGTGGTATTTATCCAGCAATCGTAGCGGTATTCGTTGCGAAGGTATTTGGTATTGAATTGGGCATCACTGATTATGTACTTATTGTTGCGGTTGCTACCATTGCTTCGATCGGGGTAGCAGGAGTGCCAGGTCCAGCTTCTATATCGACTACGGTCGTGCTCGTGCAAGCAGGCTTGCCAATCGAAGGTTTCGCGCTTGTGCTTGCAGTCGATGCAGTCGTTGATATGGCACGTACAGCAGTCAATGCAACAGGAACGACGGTTGCAGCTCTGCTAGTTGGTAACAGCGAAGGTGAATTCGATCGTGAAGCGTTCAATAAGGACGAAGATGATGATATTTCATTTGGTAATGAAGTAGAAGGCGGTAAGCCAGCTATTTCTACGACTTAAATACAACTTCATTTGATCAGTGTTAGAAGAGTCTTGCGCAGCTGGCAAGGCTCTTTCTTTTTATAGATTAGCGTTTCTACTATTTTAACATTGTTCAATAATATGATATCGTTAATACATGGAATATTGTGCTAACAGTCCAACTTGAGGGGAGAATGCGATGATGGAGCAGCGATTAACCCGTACGGAAGTGCCTGTAGAAGCGACTTGGAGGTTGGAAGATTTATTTGAGACTCATGCGGAATGGGAAGCCGCTTTGGAGGACGCTAAAGCAGATATACAACAGGTTACAAAATATCGCGGCAAGCTGCATGAGGGTTCTCGTGTGCTGCTAGAGGTATTAACCGCACAAGAAAAGTTGTCCGTGCAGTTGTATCGTTTGTCTTCTTATGCCAACCTGCATTTATTTATCGATAACACGAATTCAGATTATCAGGCGGATTCAGCTAGAGTGGGAGATCTTCGCGCTCTAAATATGTCGGAGATGACCTTTATACGTTCTGAGATTTTCTCTTTGCCTGAAGGAACGATTGAGACCTATTTGGATGCAGAGCCTGAATTAGCATCATTCCGTAAAATGCTGTTGGACTTACTGGCAACGAAGCCGCATCAATTGTCTCCTGAGACGGAATCAGCGCTTGCTTCTTTGAGTGAGGTGCTTGATGCACCGTATCGTATTTATGAGCGCGGTAAGCTGTCTGACATGACATTCGATGCGATAGAGGATGGGGATGGGCGCACGCTTCCGGTCTCTTTTGCCCTATATGAGAATAAATATGAATTTTCTGAAGATATGGTACTGCGACGCAATGCATATGAATCGTTCTCTCGGACACTACGAGAATATCAGAATACATTTGCCGAGACGTTTGCCACGCATGTAAAGAAGCAGGTCGTTATGTCGCGTCTTCGCGGATACGAATCAGTTACACATATGCTGCTTGAGCCCCAGGATGTGACGCTGGAGATGTACGATAACATTTTGGATATCATTCAAGAGGAATTAGCTCCGCACATGCGCCGCTATGCGAAATTGAAACAGCGTACACTCGGGCTTGAACAGCTGCGCTTTTGTGATTTGAAAGCACCGTTGGATGCGAACTTTAATCCGTCGATTACGTTCGATGAAGCTAGCAAGCTGATTCAAGACTCATTACAAGTATTAGGTTCGGAATATAATGACATAATCCATAAAGCTTTTACAGAACGTTGGATTGACTATACGGATAATGTAGGGAAAGCGACAGGTGCGTTCTGCGATTTCATATATGGTGTGCATCCGTATGTACTCGTATCTTGGGCGGACAATATGCGTAGTGCATTCATGCTTGCCCATGAGATAGGTCACGCAGGGCACTTTATGCTGTCTGGAATGTATCAGCGCTACACAAATTTGATTCCCTCGCTGTATTTCATAGAAGCTCCTTCCACGATGAACGAGCTGTTATTAGCAGATCATATTTTGCAGCAGTCCGATGACAAGCGTATGAAGCGCTGGGTTATCGCTCAACAGTTGAATACGTATTACCATAACTTCATTACTCATCTGTTGGAGGGTGAACTTCTGCGTAGAGCGTATAGCTTGGCCATGCAAGATGTTCCGCTCCATGCGAAGAAGCTTAATGAGCTAAAGGGAGAAATTCTGTCAAGTTTCTGGGGCGATGCTGTGGAAGTGGATGAAGATGCAAAGCTGACCTGGATGCGGCAGCCGCATTATTATATGTCCTTGTATCCGTACATGTATTCGTCAGGACTGACGGCATCTACAGCTGCTGTGCAGCTCATCAAGGAGCAAGGCCAACCTGCTGTAGATCGTTGGCTGGCAGCGCTCAAGGCAGGCGGAACGTTATCACCGTTGGAGCTGATGAAGCTAGCAGGAATCGATATGTCGGGTCCTGAGCCAATACGTCAAGCGGTAGCTTATGTGGGCAGCTTGATTGATCAGCTAGAGCAATTATTCGAGGAAGAATAAATAATAGAATCTGCTAGTAGGCGTGGCTTTCATCATTCAGCCACATCATATAGATACATCTATCTTGAGGGGAGACTGACAGTTATGGAGAAACGATTGACACGTACAGAAGTACCCGTTGAAGCAACTTGGAGATTAGAGGATTTATTCGAGACTCACGATGCGTGGGAAGCTGCTTTGAAAGCTATTCAAGAGGATGTTCCAACTGTCACAAAATACCGCGGCAAGCTGCACGAAGGCGCTCATGCGTTGCTTGGTGTGCTAACAGCGCAGGAAGAGCTGCTTGTACGCGTATATCAAGCACATGCTTACGCCTATTTGCATTTATCTGCGGATAGCACCAATTCCAATTATCAGACAGATGCAGCAAGAATGGGGGATATCGGCGCATCCATTATGACGGCGATGACCTTTATACGTTCCGAGATTCTGTCTTTGCCCGAAGGAACGATTGAGTCTTATTTAGAAGAAGAGCCAGAACTAGCTCCGTTCCGCAAAACATTGTTGGACCTTCTGGCCAAGAAGCCGCATCAATTGTCACCTGAAACAGAATCGGCGCTTGCTTCTTTGAGTGAGGTACTTGAGTCACCGTTTCGTATTTATAAGCGCGGTAAGTTGTCAGATATGTCGTTTGACTCGGTAGATGATGGGGAAGGCAATACTCGTCCTGTTTCCTTCGCTCTATTTGAAAATAAATACGAAATGTCATCTGATACGACGCTGCGTCGCAATGCATACGCATCTTTCTCCAGCACGCTGCGCGAATATCAGAATACATTTGCTGAGACCTATGCGACTCAGGTGAAAAAGCAAGTTATTATGTCCCGTCTGCGTGGCTATGAGTCCGTTACGCATATGATGCTGGAGCCGCAGGATGTAACGCTTGAGATGTACCATAACATCCTCGACATTATTCAGGCAGAGCTGGCGCCTCATATGCGTCGTTATGCGAAGCTGAAGCAGCGTGAGTTGGGACTGGAACAGATGCGCTTCTGCGACTTAAAAGCACCTTTGGATGCAGATTTCAGTCCATCGATAACGTTCGATGAAGCCGGCAAGCTGGTACAAGATGCCCTGCAAGTACTTGGTACAGAGTACAGCGACATCATGCACAGCGCATTCACGGAACGTTGGATTGACTATGCAGATAATGTTGGTAAATCAACTGGCGCATTCTGTTCTTCTACTTACGGTGCTCATTCCTATGTCTTAGTTTCATGGGCAGACAATATGCGCGGTGCTTTCACACTTGCGCATGAGGTAGGTCATGCAGGACACTTTATGTTGGCAGGACGCTATCAGCGTTTTGTAAATACAAGACCTTCGTTGTACTTTATCGAGGCTCCTTCTACCATGAATGAATTGTTGTTGGCGCAGCACATTATGAAGCAATCGGATGACAAGCGTATGAAGCGTTGGGTTATCACTCAGTTGCTGAATACCTACTACCACAACTTTGTTACGCATCTGTTGGAGGGCGAGCTTCAACGTCGTGTCTATAGTTTGGCTATGCAGGATGTACCGCTAAATGCGAAGAAGCTGAATGACTTGAAAGGCGAAGTGTTGTCCAGCTTCTGGGGAGATGCAGTTGAGTTGGATGATGATGCGAAAATGACTTGGATGCGTCAGCCGCATTATTATATGTCCTTATATCCGTACACGTATGCGGCGGGATTGACAGCATCGACAGCTGCAGCCCAGCTCATTACAGAGCAGGGCCAACCTGCTGTGGATCGTTGGTTGGAAGCACTTAAAGCAGGCGGAACGTTATCGCCGTTGGAGCTAATGAAACTAGCAGGAGTGGATATGTCAGGACCTGAACCGATTCGAAGCGCTGTCGCATATGTGGGTGGCTTGGTTGATCAGCTTGAGCAATTATTTGAATCGGAATTATAAATAGCTCGTGTAGTACGTCTAGTTCTTTGTAACAACGTTATGTAAGTGTAAAGGACAGCTTCGTTATTATGACGGAGCTGTCCTTTCTTATTATGCAGGCAATGATAGAGTGGCACAGTATAGCCTAGTGTTTTAAGTTTTCATGATTAGATTACTATTACTTCTGCGATAACTATGCTCCTCGCTTTTATTTAGCTATGCAGCCGTGATATGGGCGGAACCAGACAAAGACTCGTAAGTGGAAAACTCCTAGTTTTAGATTAACGCCAATTGTGCAGTTATTTAACCGGTAGGTGTACTTATTTAGGATATTAACGTCAAAAATACATTTATTTTGGGTTCTTTGTCTATTTCAAGTGCCTAATCGAGATAAATAACTGCACATTTATCTTGATCTATTGCAAATTGGCGTTTTCTACTTTAAATAGCTGTACTTTTGTCCTAATCATAATCATGATTTGTGCTTAAACGCCAAGCCCAATAAGGATTATTATTTATGAAATGAACGAATAATCGAGCGTTTCTTGTGATAGTTGTGATGTGATTGTTTGGCCTTGTGGGTAGGTGAACTCTTTCTTTCTATCCGTTATAATAGAGTTCTAAATTTAGTTTTACTAGATATGAATTCGTTTGCTTCAGTAAGGTTAATAAGGTAGATAGCTTACGTTGCTAATCAAAACAATCGTGTGTAGTCAGCTCTTTTGACGAGGTTCGTTAGTAAGAGCGTGTTTGATGTGGGTATGATTCATGATTCTGTCCATCTGACATGATGATAGAGTTCATGGATGTAAGAATGATAGGAAAGGTTGATAAAAATGAAACAGCGCCGATGGGCAATCCTATGTCTTGTCTGTGCACTTAGTGGTGCGATGCTGCTGAGCGGATGTTCCTCTGAGAAGCCACAGGCTAAGCCGGAGGGGACTCAGGGTGGGGCACAGACAGGAGAACTAGACCCTGCTCTTGCAGGAGATGGAGGCAGCGAAAGCGCCGGTTCTAATGGAGAAGCGGGAAATGCTGTACAAGCAATTCAGCAGTCCCACGCTTTAAGCACAACAACTACGGAGCAAGATGGCAAATTGGTTGTTTCGAATGAAAATTCCATCTATGTGGTCGTGAACAAAGAGCGCTTCCTTCCTGATGGGTATATCCCACCAGACTTAGTTGAACCTCAAGTGAAGTTCTCTTTCGATGGACCGCATGAGAAGCGTCAGCTGCGCCAAGAAGCAGCGACTGCCTTGGAGCAGTTGTTCCAGCAAGCGGAGTCCGAAGGGATCGAGCTGAATGCAGTGTCTGGCTATCGCTCTTATAAGCGTCAAAGCTCATTGTACAATCACTATGTGAACACACAAGGTGAAGAATACGCCAATCGTGTTAGTGCCAAGCCAGGTACAAGCGAGCATCAGACAGGATTAACAATGGATGTGTCCAGCCCTAGTGCGAATAACGAGCTTGAGCAGGCATTTGGAGATACGACAGAAGGTCAATGGTTGGCGGAGCATGCACATGAATTTGGCTACATTATCCGTTATACGAAGGATGGAGAAGCCATTACAGGTTACATGTATGAACCATGGCATATCCGATATGTTGGGAAAGAGGCAGCACAAGCCATTTTTGAACAAGGAACAACGTTGGAGCAATTCTTACAGTAAACCGCATTTATAGTGAGATTATATTGATGATTTAGGTGAAAAAGGTCATCCATGAGCCGTGTTAGGACGAGCTGTGGGTGGCCTTTTTCTATTGCTATGTTGGATGTTCGGTATATTGTGAAAATGAAAAAGCGATACCCCAAACAGGGTATCGCCTTGCGTGAGCCTGTCGTATCGAATGATACGAGATGAGAGGCTCGGCTCTGTTGTGAAGAAGGTAGTAGCTCCACGATAATTGTTCGAATGTTCATCGCGCTGAAATCAACGACATCAAGCTGTTTTAGGCAGCTATCACCATACTAACTCAGAGCGAAACATCGAGATGTCGTCATGCTAGCATAACTCGCGTACACATCCACTGGCTGCTCCAATACGTGCAGCTTGTCGGCGTGTGCGAAATAAGCCGCATGACGGGATAGACCTATTGTCATAGAGGCTACCCACTTATCGTTAGCTTGCCTTCTTCAGCATCTACAAAACGTTGCAGATGGTTGCCAGACGATCCATTTTCGGAAGCGTCGTAAAGACTTCGTCCAGCGCAATACTATCTTGTGTTGAACGGACGACTATTATTCTGCATGACATTGGAAGCAGTGCCGTCTATGTTTGGTTAAGATTTCGGATCGGCCTCGGTTGTCTGTTTGAGCAATTGCTCCAAATTGCCAAGTGTGAGCGTGCTGTTGTAGGTCTGTTTCAAAGACATGCTCGCCATTCCTTGTGCCCAGTCCTCATCGTTATAAGAAAGGATCTCTTTACGCAGATCGAGCATCTTACGATCCAGTTCATCTACAGCGCGGGCTGCTTCCGCAAGCTCATCTACAACATGCGGCGGAACGTGCTTATTGAATTTATAGTAAATAATGTGCTCCATGCTTGCCCAGAAATCCATCGCGAGCGTACGGAGTTGAACTTCTACATACACCCAGCGGACATCATCAAATAATACCAAAGGTACTTGAACGATAACATGCACACTTTGATAGCCGTTCGGCTTAGGCTTCTCAATGTAATCTTTAATCTCGACCACACGAATGTCATCACGGACTTTGAGATGATCGAGAATGAAGTAAATATCCTTCACGAAAGCACACACAATCCGCATGCCGGCAACATCATAAATGTTGTTCACAATCGTATCTAATGTCGGGGGCAACCCTTTACGCTGTATTTTGTTAAAAATACTGTTCGGTTCTTTTAGGCGTGTCTTTATATGTTCAATTGGGCTGTAGCCGTTTCGTATTTTCCACTCTGCTTGAATGACCTTTATTTTGGTCTCCAGCTCTTCCAATGCCAGTTGATAAAGAGTGGGGAGCTGGTTCACTTGTTCGTACTGTCTCAACATTACTTCGGATTCGGACATATTCATTGCTCCTTTACTTGCAATCGTCGTTGTTCGCGGATATACATTACCCGTCTGACTGCGTCCTAAGCTCTATCATACTGGAAAGGAGGTCGAGATTTCAAAGCAGCATGTCAGCTGTCAGCTACTTTGACGATCGAATGCCAGACCATGCCTCCGTAATGAAGCGGCTGACATCAGCCTGCTTGCCATGGATCTGTGCGGGGGAGCTTATATACAGCTGCTCCTTAGCACGGCTAACTGCAACGTACATTAAGCGGCGTTCTTCTTCAACAAGTGCAGTATTAATTTCATCGCGATCTTTCGAGCGATAAGCTGCTTCTCGCTCGGCAGGCGGGTTTTGACGAAGTGCTGTCCGATGCGGTAGTACCCCTTCTGATGCACCGATAACAAAAACACACGGAAATTCCAAGCCTTTGGCACGATGAATCGTCATTAAAGTCACGGCATCATCTGTATCCTGCTCTTGGTGATTCGGTTGTACAGCCTCGCGAGTATGGGAATGTCGAGAACTACGTGATTGATTATCTCTATTCGTCGATGCTGCCGCCGCATATTTTGCTGCCAGATCATCAATATGCTTAAGGAACTGCTCGATGGTTGCAAAGCGCTGCGCCGAAGTCTCCAACTCCTCCAGCATATCAACCGTTCCTTCCTGATAAGCAGTAGCTCGCTCTCCGGCCATCGCCGCCAGCCATTTGTCATAGAACTCACGTCGTATATCGCGCACCGCATGATTTGGCTTCATTTGCGCCACTTTTTTCAAATAACGAATTCGAGGCTTGATCGCTTCCTGTTGAAATGGTGCCAGACCTGGACAGGATGCTAAATGGACAAGCGGGTATTTCTTCGCTGATGTTTTCTCGGCTTGTCTAATATAAGTCATACCAGCTTCCTTTGGTACGTACAAGGCAGCAACAGCGCTTGGCAAGGTATCTAGATCACGCGGATGAAGAGCCAAACGCAGATGATCGATCAGCGTCTTTACGGACAAATGCTCATAGAACAGTGGTTCCGCGCCGAATTGACGGAATGGAACGTTTTGAATCGTCATATATTCAACGATTGCTCGACTCGCATGGGCACTACGGTACAACACTGCGATATCGCTAAGCTTATATTGGCCGCTTGATGTCAGCTTGCGGATGCACGCAATAGCGGTTTCTGCTTCCTCATCTGTCGTAGCCGGGCGATTGTACTGCGGTTTCGCCTCTTGTAAAGGGGCGGATGGCTCGGTACTTTTCTTTACAGCAGCACGCATGGTCTTAGGCAAGCGTTCTTTATTGCATCGAATAATACCATTTCCAAGTCCTACAATGGCCGGAGTCGAACGGAAGTTGTAATCGAGCGTAATTTGTGTCACGTCTGAATATAGGCGATGGAATTGAGTGATATGTTCATGGTTTGCGCCATTAAACGTATATATCGTCTGATCATCGTCACCGAATACGGCCAAATTGCGGCTTCCGTCTGCAATATGACGAAGCAGCCTCAACTGCATAGGCGTTGTATCTTGAAATTCATCTGCCATCACATAGCGGAATCGTCTTCTTAGCTTATCGGTAAGTTCAGCGTCGGATTCCAATAATTTCACGATATCGACAATCAGATCGTCGAAGTCTTTTACATCACGTGCTTGCTTCTGCTCTTCATAGCGCAGCATCGCACGCTGCAAGTTCCGTTCGCCCTCATCAGCAGGGCGCCAGTCTGTAGGGGACTCTCCGCGTGACTTCAGCGCAGAGAGAGCCGCTAGCACGGTCTCTGCCTCCACGGCATCGCGTAGACCGATCTCACGCAGCACGCGACTCATCCAGCCGTGGCGCGCGCGCTCTTCCGCCAGCAGCGTAAATGGCGGTGCGTATGCCTTAAGAAGCGTCAAGGCGAACGAGTGAAACGTCCGCGCCTGTACACGCTTCGCTATCGTAGGTGTAAGTCCTGGCAGCCTTGCTAGCCTTGAGCGCATCTCAGCTGCTGCTTTGTTCGTAAACGTAACGAGCCACAGTGCTTCAGGCGGCACTTCATGGACGGCAATCATATAGGCGGCTCTGGCTGTCAGTACGGACGTCTTGCCCGATCCAGCCCCCGCTAGGCATAGCAGAGGGCCATGCTGATGGCGCACAGCCTTACATTGAGCCTCGTGCAAATCTAGGCCGCGTTCACGAAGCGCGGTGAAGAACCAGCTGTCTTGTGCAGGGTCGTTGGTACTAACTTGTGGCTTGAGACCCTTTTCCACAGGTGTCGAGTGTGGTACGTTGGTAGCAGTGCGCTTATCATTCTCGTGGAATGCTGGTTGCGCGGATTCAGCCGTTGGGCATGTAGCTTGAGCGGATATTCCATAAGGATGCGACTGCCATCGAATATTTGCAGCCGCAGGTTTCGTTAGTTGTGTTGACATGGGGTGCTCCTTTCTCGGTCCGGTATCCGTTCATGAGTTGCTGTGCCCATCTATTATAACGGTCAAGGTCAACAATGCCGAATACATGTATTGCCAAGCGCATACGTTGTCCTTAGAGCTGCCAGGAATTTGTCCTGAGAACTCCGCGTTTCGTTTTCGTATGGGGCGTGTATAGGTTAATAAGGGTGATTATTTAATGTGGAAGAAGAGAGGGGAAGCCGGGATGAACCGTTTTCTGAAAAAAGTGAAAGAAGGCGCATCCAAAGCTTCTGAGAAAGCTCAGAATGTATTGGAATTGAATCGAGTCCAGTCTCAAATTGATGCGCTGCGTAAAGAGTGGGAACATAATACGTATGAAATAGGCCGTTTGGCTTTTGAAGCTTATAAGAACCAAGATTATGCTTCACTGGGCATTGAGATGGATGAACTGGCCCAAGCAAATGTTATATTGGAAGAAGAGATGGAGCGGCTGGAATGGAAACGCTGTGCGCTTCGCAACGAAAAGCGCTGTTCATGCGGTGAGATTGCACCGTGGTCCTCTAAGTTTTGTGCATCATGTGGCGATAGACTGCCAGATCCACCTGTTCGCGAAGTAGAGATTGAAGTGGATAGTATGAACGATGCACAGCATTATAAATTGGAAAATGAGGCGGATCACAAGGCTGAAGAGAAGGAGAACACGTATATTACCCTTCAGCAAACGCCAACTTCAATAGCATTTGACGACGCAAATGAGCGCGATGATGAAGTAGAGTCGCTATCGAGATATGCTAAAGCTGCCAAAGACAGCACATCTCCGAATCAACCGTATAGCCCGTACAACCAGTATGGTCAAGAAGACGAGGATGATGCTGATATCATGGAAATCAAGAAGCCTACCCCACAGGTAAATATCCGTGGAAGTGAGCGTTACATTCGTCAGCAGCCCGTAGAGCATGATCCTAATAGCCGAACGTGTTCCAAATGCTCAGCGGCAGCTCCGCTGGAAGCGAAATGGTGTGAGCGTTGTGGAGCCCCGTTTATTTAGGAAAGCTAGGTAAGGTGTGATCGATCAGGGCAAGTGTTAACACCATAATTTGTATGTAACTATGAACCTTGTCGGTCGTGGTACAATATGTTAAGACAGCGTCTGATAGGGTTGAAACGATTATGATGATAAAGTCGAACAGCCGGTAAGCTTCTAAAGCTTACTCCGGCTGTTTTGCCGTTTGCGAACATCTGCGAAAACGTTTGAAGAACACTTAGCAGCATAAGCTGAAGGGGGAAACGAGATGGACAGCTTGATTCAGCAGCTGCGTGACGTAGGATTTACCGAGTTGGAATCCAAATTGTTAATTCTGCTCTCTGAACAAGGATCAATGACAGGCTATGAAGCGGCGAAGAAACTGGGAATATCGCGATCCAATGTGTATGCTGCGCTGCAGCGGTTGGTCGATCAAAGCTTCGTACTGCATGCAGTAGGCGAACCATCGCACTATGCTGCGATCGATCCAGCACAGCTTTCGAAGACGATTGCTGATAGGATGCAAGCTTCGCTGCGTTACGTAGAAGAGCACATGCCTTCACATAAGCAGGAGCTATCATTTTTTTATAGCATAGAAGGCGATAAAATAGTAGCAGAGAAGATTGGACAAGTCATTGCTGCAGCTGAAACTGAAATCATTGTAGAAATGACGTCCCGAGATGGAATGCTAGTGCAGCATGCTCTACAGCAAGCGGAAAATCGTGGCGTGAAAGTGCTGTGGTCGATTAGCTCTACTGAGGAGCAGCTGCCAGCTTCGAGCTTGCTTGCTTCCCGTGGAGGACAGATAGACCAGCATCTTGCGGGCAGGCGTTTTACGATGATTATTGATCGGAACATTGCTTGCATAGGGATGCGAAGTGCGGCTGAAGAAGCGAAGCTGTTGTATACGGAGCATCCGGTTATGACGGAGTACGTGCTTAGCCGTTTTATTCAGGACATTATATTATTTGAATTGGAACAGCAGCTTACAGAAGAGCAGCGGCAGCAATTTGGCCCATACTTTTCACGCTTATGGGAACCCTATTTGAACAAGGAAATGTAGCGTGAAAAGGGAAACAGGCTGCCTGTTTATGTTATCGTTCACTAATATGTCATCATTTACATGAAACGCCGGATGGCGTTAATTCGTAAACAACTAGTAAGAATAAATGGCAAGAAGTCAGCTGAGGAGGAAATACGATGGTGGAAGTCATAGTTCACTTTGATGTTCATGAACGGGATGGTGATATTCTTCAATTGCGAGGGTTGGTGATGACAGGGCCAGGCGAGAGGCCAACCATTTCTCAAGTGGAAAATATGCTGCGTTCGATGGATTATCAGGTGACCGCGGAAGATAGTGAGCACTATGTGTATGTTCCTGCTGAAGCTGGAACAGAAGTAAAGAAGATCGAAGTCCGTAAGATGGACAATGGGGAAGAAGAATTTTCGATCGATCCACATATGAAAATGATTGTGCAAAATTTAATGGGCAAGCCGCATCGACCAATGTAAATTTGCGATTTGTTCTGTAAAAAAGGGGCTGTCTCCGTCATGTTATGTGCTCAGTTAATCTGACCATAACACGGGAGGCAGCCCCTATTTATGTTATTTTATAACGTTAATGAATCGATAGCTTAAGCCTGTGCACTCGCTTCTGCCAATTGAGATGTACAGCTTGGGCAGCGTGTCGCTTTAACAGGAATATCAGTTACACAGTAAGGACAGGATTTCGTAGTTGGATCAGCCGCGACTTCTTCTTTGCGGTGCAGCATGTTGATGATTTTTACAAGTCCAAATACAGCAAATGCAACGAGTAGGAAATCAATAACGACGTTAACGAATTGCCCGTATGCAATAACGGCTGCGCCTGCTGTTTTTGCTTGTGCAAGCGATGTAATCGGAGAGCCGTCAGGCATTGTAATGCTAGGATCTAGGTTTATGAACAGATCAACAAAGTTCACTCCACCAAGTAATTTACCGATTGGCGGCATAATAAGGTCGTTAACGACCGATGTTACAATTTTACCAAACGCAGCACCGATAATAACACCGACAGCTAGATCGACGACATTACCGCGCATAGCGAATGTTTTGAATTCATTTGCAAAAGATTTAATAGAACCCATCATTTCAACTCCTATAGTATTTTAATATTTATATGGAAATAACCTGTACTGGTTATCGATAATTGCAAACGAACATATTTCTTTACCCCATATATCCTGAAGTGAAACAGGGATTCAAATCCTGTTTATCAACAGCATGCCCAACACTTTCTTTCTTCATAAACAGGTACTTTATGTGGGAACGGCACAAGTGTCGCTTTGTCACTTTATCACTATATTAATTGTTGTTCAAGGCTTGGATATAAACGGAAATTCATTCTTGAATAGGAACGGAAATATCTTTTGAAACAATTGGAAGTGGTAGGCCGTATATAGTAGTATTGGTTTGCATGGATTACAGAAGAGGTAAGTTTGGATCCCATTTAATCTGGCGCCATTTCAGTTTAATATCACAATCGGAGGATGGTAATCATGTCATTGTTTAACCGTATTTTAGCTAGTGTAGGTATCGGTTCTGCAAAGGTTGACACGCTGTTGGAACGCAATCGCTATGCGCCGGGTGAGCAAGTGTCAGGAGTCGTCAAACTACAAGGCGGTCAAGTTCAACAGCAGGTAGACGCCATTCATCTTAAGCTTATGACTCAATATACAAAAGAATCAAATGATTCGAAGCATCAGGTCAACCATGAGCTAGTCCGTTTCAAAGTAAGCAGTGCATTCACATTGCAGCCGAATGAAGTTCGCGAGCTGCCATTTACAATCGTGCTGCCTCCACATACGCCGCTTACGATTGGTCGTGCTCCCGTATGGTTGAAGACAGAATTGGATATTGCCAATGCTGTTGATCCATCTGATAACGACCTTATCGAAATTGCACCTAAAGTAGAGCAAAGCATCGTTATTGATGCCTTGAACCGTCTTGGCTTCCGCTTGCGCAAAGCAGAATGCGAGTATGCACCGCGTCTTGGTGGGGCAGTTCCGTTCGTGCAAGAGTTCGAATTTGTTCCGACTACGTACTTTAAAGGCGACCTCGATGAGTTGGAGGTTATTTTCTACCCGAAAGAACATGAGATGGAAATCCTCGTTCAAATTGATCGACGCGCTAAAGGTCTAGGCGGCTGGTTGGCTGAAGCGATGGATATGGATGAGACATTCGTACGCTTTAACTTGCCAAATGATGAGTGGAAGCGTCTTGGCCCTGATGGTGCTTCAAATCATCTATCCAATATGATTCGTCGTTATATTTAATTGTAATACAGTCCTGTGAACAGCAAGAACCTTCAGCCTACGCTTATACAGCGGCAGGTTGAAGGTTCTTTTTTTGCATCGTGTAGCATGTATGACGCTACCTATTTGTCTCCACGATCAATATGCTTGCGTGGATGGACTTGCTTCGGTGGTGGAATGTCTTTATCGGCTTCTGGGACTAAGCGTTCGTCTGTCATGCCTTGATGATGATTATCGTACGAAAATTCCTTAAGTTCCCACTCGGTAGCACCTAGCTGCGGATCGGTAGGGAAGTGCTGCCCTCGGTGAAGAGTTTCCACACGTCCCCATTCGTTCGTATAGATACCGTCTACCTCCACACGATCGCGTGACATCGGGTGCATCTCATGTTGTTCTTTGCTCATGGACACGTTGCTCCTTTCAGCCATCCGCTCTACAGCCTTGTCTTCTCATACACATTTGCAATGGAGGACACTGTATCGCTAAGCATAACGTGCCCTATGCGCATAGGACTTATTCTTACGCGTTATTTGCCTAAGGTTCTAGGCGTTTATACGGTACTTATTCGCTTTTGCGCTTGTTTATTATTTGCAAAATTATTTGTGCTGATAACGTCCTTCTAGCTTCTTGCCTCCGTACCACAACAGCCAAAGTGCAGCAGCAACAAGTAGTAAGCGCCAAGGCTGCTCTACGAATCCTTTCCAATCGTGACCGAGGAATGCCATCAAGAAAATCATGACGGACTTTCCAGCCATCACGGCAATCATAAAGGTGCGGAACGGGATTGTACTAATACCGGCTGCAACGTTTATGAGTACGGAAGGAGTGAATGGGAAGCATAACAATATGAAAATAGGCGTAAACCCTTTTGATTCAATCCAGTTGAAAAACTTTTGTGTACCCGGCAATCTTTTCTGAATGTACATACTAAATCGACCACCAAACCTGCGTGCCAGCCAAAAGACAGCAAATGAGCCAAGGCATACCCCGATCCATGAGTATAAGAAGCCAAACCACAGCCCGTAGGATGCGGCGTTGGCAACTACGAACACAAACAGAGGCAGTGCCGGAAAGAACGATTCTACAAATGGAAGTAAAATTCCAGGTAAAGGGCCAAGTGCAGAATATTTTTGCAGTAACATCTCTACTTGCGCTATATCTATTTCTTTTGCGAAAGCAATAAAATCATGGAACCAGTCCCACATAATAGTTCGAACACCTCTCCCATTTCACTACATGATTACTCTATTTTTATAGGTTTCTTTATTTTTCTGCAAACCAGCGTGCAGGGAACAACCAGTAGACGATAGCAATGATGCTGAATAGCCCTGCGCTAAACCAAATTACCGTAGAAACGGAAAATGCATCAGCGATTAATCCACCAACGATGGGGCCGATCAAGACCCCGATATTCTCAACTGTTGAGAGTAGGCTCCAGCCAAGTCCTTTTTGTGCCGGAGGCACATACAAGGCTAGCAAGGCATTCCATGCTGGCAGCACGGCCGCATAGGAAATACCGAGAATGACAGCTAGTGCATAGGCCATGATGACACCAGGTTGCATCGAAAGCGATGCCAGTGTAAGTCCGAAGATGGCAAAGCCAACAATAAGAAAAGGCTTGCGGCCTACGCGATCTGACCATTTGCCCATTGGCACGAGGCCAACTACGGTGCACCCTCCCCCGATTAATAGGAGTAGGGAATATTGTCCACTGGATAAGGACAAAGATTGCTCAGCGAACTTCGGTAGTATCGGAACGAGCATGCTTGCGCCTAACGTTTGCAGGATCATGCCCGGCAATAATGGTTTCATTGCCGATAAGCGTTCACGCAGCACGGCAAATTGTTCTTTGAATGGAACAGGTGACGCAGACACTTCGCTATTTCTTCCTCGCGGTAAGAAAAAGCTGAGTGCAAGCGCAATGGCGGTTAGTCCTAGCAGTAGTGCGTATGCAAGGTGCGGTGTATAGTCGAGCACTATATTTAATACGACCGGGCCAGAGCCCATTCCAACGAGCCAGATCGTATATAGGAATCCCATCTGAGCGGCACGCTGTTCTGTGTTTACTTTTGTCAGACAGACGAGCCATACAGGTGACATGCCCACACCATATACAGCGGAGGCTAGTATGAATATCCAAGGATTATTGCCCCAGTGATACAATCCGATACCGCCCAGAGAAATAAGCAGCCCACATATGACGATTAACTTGGATGAGAAACGATCCAGTAAATAGCCGATAAATATTTTAAGTACTGTATCTGTTAAGTAATGCGCCGTTATAGCCGTACCGATAATTCCTAACGTAATACCAAGTTCTTTCTCCCCAAATATCGGGATAAAGCTAAGCACTGTTGCTCCTCGTACGAATTCCACAAGGAGTAAAATGACGGCCAACAGCGCGATGTCAGATGATAGTCCTAGCTTTCGAATTGATTTCAAACGAGACGCTCCCTTTTCACGTGTTGTAAGTTGCACAATTTTGATATGTAATCTGGATTGGCATACTTAAATTGTAACCTGTCCATTATATCGTGCGCCAATCTGGTTTTCCAATGAATGGGGAACAATTGGCCTGTTACTGTGTAATAGCTGGGAGTAAGAACTGCTCCAGCCATTGTGCAGGATGACGCCAACGCTTCACCTTGGAGTCGGCAGCCCATACTGCTGTGATGCCCAGTTTAGGGATGACAAATATGAGCTGACCACCGTATCCCATTGCACAAGCAGCATCTATGCCGTTCAATTGATGGCACCACCACTGGTATCCGTAAGCACCGTATCCGGGAGCGCCTTCGCTGTGCGCAGTTATGGTTTCATGTACCCATGAAGCGGGTATTAATGACGTTAGGACGTTATTTGTGGTCACGTATCCTTCATTTAGAAGGAGTTGTCCGATCGACAGCATATCCCGTCCTGTTAAAGATAAGCCGATATGGCCGGCAGCATCGCCGTCAGGAGAACGTTCCCATCTATAATTGGATATGCCAAGCGGTCGAAATAAATACTGTTCTGCAAATTGATCAGCAGGCATTCCAGTTTTCAACGTTAGCAGCACAGATAGAAGGTGCGAGTCGATGCTGCGGTATTGAAAACGTCCGTGCATATTCGGTTGAATCGGCAGCCTAGTCGCAAAGCGTCTCCAGCTTGGACTACTGTGAAAACGCTGGATCCAGCGCTCGCTCATACGGCTGTTTGTTTCCCATTGCAGCCCAGTTGTCATGGTGAGCAAATGATACAAAGTTAGGTGCTGCCACAAGGCGTTAGACTTTATAGGCGTTGGCATATAGGGCTCCAGCAGAGGAACGATTGATTCGTGCGTATCGATCATATTTCCTTGCTGCTGTGCGATGCCGATAAGCAGGCTCATCAATGATTTCGTAGCGGAACGCAGATCATGAAGCGTATGCTCATCCGTACCGTGGTAATAGCTCTCATGAACGAGCTTGCCGTCGCGTGCTAGAAGAAAGCAGCGGAGTTTCGGCCACTGTTCCGGGAGCTGCGTTAGAGCGGACTGAAATCGATCAATGTCCATTCCTGCCTCTGTAGGACAAATGAACCTTGTCCAGTGCGAATTTTTTGCCGTATTATGGGTAGTGAAAGACATTAAGCAAATCCTCTCTGTAAATGAAATGTTGTCTAAGAGATGTTTTGTCCCATCATTTTTTGAAACAAGCATGTTTATATGCAACATATGACCATGATTTGACGTTGTTCATATCATAACCATTATAGCTTGCAACGATTTTGGAAATGCGGGAATAGGAGAGCGATAACTCTAAATATAATCCATGTATAATTGTCCCCTATGCACAAATGTCCAAGTTAGAAGTGGGTGATTTTGCACTTCGTGTGAATATGTTATAATAGGGACTATTAGGTTGCAAATTCCAGCGTTATAAGCGAAGTCCGTTACTTCTCCGTCGGGGAGATTGATCTACAACGCTTTAGGAGGGAATTTTCATGGCTGCAAAAGGTCACAACGAAGTGAGAGAAAGCTTGTTGGAGATGACACGAATTTTTCGTCCCAAGAATCCACGGAAGTTCGTGAAGGAATATATCCGGAAGTATCGGATAACGGGAGGCTATGAAGACGAACTAACCCAGCTTGTAGAAAATGAACTAGGTAAGATGGACACAAGCGCATCCTAAAGTGTGTAGATGAAATGTGATTTTTAATATGGCAAATGAATTAGGAATAGGTTAGTCGTATCAGACGTATCCAGTGGATGCGTCTTTTTTTGCATTTTATTTGATCGATGGGGATATGGGAAGTTTCCAAAAAAGTGATCATTGTGTGAAAAGGGAGCCCAATGAGCGTTTTTCACAACCAGTAAAGTGAATAACTGATGAACAGCTTTAAATAAACTAATAAGGAACTCCATTTATAAGAGACGATATGGAGGAGAAAAGGGGGAGAATAGCTCTCAAAAAAATGGCCGACAAATTTCGTTGATGTCATTCGACGCGATATGAGATCTTTCGTCATGAATAATAATAGATAATTTTATAATTTGTAAACGCTTGCAAAGTCTTTTGCTGAGCGGTATTATCCTATATTTGAACACTTTGTGAACTAGTAGGTAATCGTTGACAAATAAAAATATGGAAATTATATTTAGGTGAGTGATTGCATTTATTGACAGGGTTGTGACATCAGCGCTGAAATTGATCGTGTCCTTTTGCTAGCTTGGAATGCGCGAAGAGCCAGCTAATGGGCCGTCAAATGGTTACGTGAATCAGCCAGTAGCTTCATCGTTTATTGCATCTATCGCAAGTCTATTTCTATTTGAAGTAATAGCACACGTATGGAGTAATGGAGGATAAGCTTATGCAGAGCAAAAATACCCTAATCAGCATCAACGAAAAAGTACAAAGTGGGGTTGATGAATGATGAAACGGTGGCAGTTTAGTAAGCGTCTTCTTCCGCTGTTAGCCGGGCTCGTCTTGCTTTTAAGCGCTTGTGGTCGTGAGGATTTATCGACTCTCAACCCGCAAGGTTCGATTGCACAGTCGCAGTTCGACTTGATGAAGCTGTCGATTGGTATTATGACAGGCGTAGTGGTGATCGTATTCGGACTTTCCCTCTACGTTCTCGTACGCTATCGTCGGAAGCCAGGCGATAAGTCGATTCCGAAGCAGGTAGAAGGCAGTCATAAGTTGGAGATCATTTGGACGGTTATTCCGATTATCCTTTTGGTTATCCTGGCTGTTCCAACATTGAAGTATGTATTTGCCTTTGCCGAGGATTATAGCAAAGACGAGAATGCAGTTAAAGTAAAGGTAACAGCACATCAGTACTGGTGGGAATTCGAGTATCCCGAGTACAAGATTAGAACCGCACAAGATTTAGTTATTCCCGTTGACAAGAAAATTGCAGTAGAACTCAGCACGAAAGACGTGCTCCACTCCTTCTGGATCCCTTCCCTTGCTGGTAAGATGGACACCAACCGCACAGACAGCTTAGATAAAGGCAACAAGAATAAAATGCACTTTGATGCAAAGGAAGAGAATGTTTACCGTGGTAAGTGCGCCGAGCTTTGTGGACCTTCTCACGCGTATATGGATTTCAAAGTAAAGGCAGTCAGCCAAGATACATTTGATGCTTGGGTGAAAGAGATGCAGGCTCCAGCTAAGCCGTTTACAGGTGATGCAGCGGTATCTGAAGTATTTAAGCAAAGCTGCTTGTCTTGCCATGCCGTTGAGAATGAGCCTAAGACAGCGCCGAACTTGAAGGGGATAGGAAGCAGAGAAGCGATAGGCGGTATTTTGCTTAACCGTGAGAATGTTTCAGAGACCCTTGATCAGGCGAAGATCGAAAATCATTTGCGCAAATGGATTAAAGAAACGGACGATGTGAAACCGGGCAATAAGATGGGTGTCATTAAATTGACTGATCCAGAGCTCGATCAGATCGTAGACTATTTGGCTAATTACAAGCTGGATTCACTTGAAAAGATCAACAATGGTATTCCTAACGTCGAAGAATAAGCATAGGTAAGAAACAGAAATAAGCATCTTCTAGGGGAGGGGTTACGGCCTTGGCTCATACAGCACATACAGTCAAGCGGTACACCGGTATTATGGACTGGCTTACGACGGTCGACCATAAGAAGATCGGCATTTTGTACCTCCTTGCCGGCGGTTTGTTCTTCGGCATTGGCGGTATCGAAGCGATCTTGATCCGAATTCAGTTAATTAAGCCGCTTAATGATTTAGTAAGTGAACAAGCTTTTAATGAATTGATTACGATGCATGGCACGACGATGATATTCCTCGGTGTCATGCCGATTATATTCGCCTTAATGAATGCGATTGTCCCATTGCAGATCGGTGCGCGAGATGTAGCGTTCCCGTTCTTGAATTCCCTTGGTTTCTGGACGTTCTTGTTCGGTGGCCTTTTGCTCAACTTGAGCTGGATCGTAGGGGATGTTCCTGACGCAGGCTGGACATCGTATGTACCATTAGCGAATACCGAATATAGTCCGCATCACGGGGTAGACTTTTACACGATTGGGCTTCAAATATCGGGTCTAGGTACGCTCCTTGGTGGTATTAATTTCTTGGTTACCATTATTAACATGCGTGCACCAGGAATGACGTACATGCGGATGCCGATGTTCACATGGGCTTCCTTCATCACTTCTGCACTTATTTTGTTCGCATTCCCTGCTATTACAGTAGGTCTTATTTTGCTCATGTTCGACCGCTTATTCAGCGGAAACTTCTTTAACGTTGCCTTGGGCGGTAACCCTGTACTTTGGCAGCATATTTTCTGGATATTCGGACATCCTGAAGTTTACATTTTGATATTGCCAGCATTCGGTATCATTTCTGATGTACTCAGCACATTTGCTCGTAAGCGTTTGTTCGGATACAGCTCGATGGTATTCGCAACGATCCTTATCGGATTCTTAGGCTTCATGGTTTGGGCACACCACATGTTCACGGTTGGTCTCGGACCAGTAGCGAACGCATTGTTCTCAATTGCGACGATGTTGATCGCTGTACCGACAGGTATTAAGATCTTTAACTGGATCTTTACGCTGTGGGGCGGATCGATTAAGTTCACAGCAGCGAACTTGTATGCAATTGGATTTATTCCGACTTTCGTTATGGGTGGAGTTACAGGGGTTATGTTGGCGTCAGCGCCGGCAAACTTCCAGTTCCACGATACGTATTTCGTTGTTGCTCACTTCCACTACGTAATCGTAGGTGGTTTGGTGCTAGGTCTATTCTCTGGATTGCATTTCTGGTGGCCGAAAATGTTCGGTCGCACATTGTATGAAGGACTTGGTAAGGCAACGTTCTGGATGTTCTTTATCGGCTTCCAGCTGACGTTCTTCGTCCAGCACTTCCTTGGTTTGATCGGTATGCCGCGCCGTGTCGCAACGTATCTGCCGAATCAAGGCTTTGACACGATGAACATGATTAGTACAGTCGGTGCGATTATGATGGGTATCGGAACGCTTATGTTCTTGTGGAACATCTTCATTACTTCCCGTCAGCCTAAAAATGCGCCAGCTGATCCGTGGGAAGACGGTCGTACGTTGGAGTGGACGATTCCTTCGCCTCCTCCAGAATACAACTTCAAGCAGACTCCGCTAGTGCGCGGCTATGACGCTTGGTGGAAAGAGAAGATGGATGGCAACAAGGAGATGACTCCAGCTGAGCCGCTCGCTTCCATTCATATGCCTTCTCCAACCATTCTTCCGTTCTTTATGTCAGTCGGTTTGTTCATTGCAGGTTTCGGATTTATGTATGGAAGAGATCCGTTTGATAATGCAATTCTAGGATTCTTGTTCAATAACTATATTGTTTCGATCATTGGACTGGGTATTACATTTGGTTGTATGTTCCTTCGTTCCGTCTATGATGATCCTGGCTATCATATTGAAGTGGAAGAGCTCGAAGACAAGGGGGGAAGAGCATGAGTGCACACGGTCATCACGTAGAAGGCGAATGGCCTCATCAACCGGAAAATGCGACCCTGGAGGGTCGCAACAAAGTACTCGGCTTCTGGCTCTTCCTTGGCGGAGAGGCAGTGTTGTTCGGTACATTATTCGCAACATTCCTTGCTCTTCGTGATCAGGTCGGCGACGGTCCTACTGCTGCCGAACTGTTCAAGCTCCCGATCGTTGGAGCAGCTACGCTTATCCTACTTGTCAGTTCACTTACTAGTGTGTTCGCTGTTCAGGCGCTGCATCAGAATAAAGTGAAGGATCTGATTAAGTGGCTTATCGTAACCGTTCTATTGGGCTTTTCTTTCTTAGGACTAGAGATTTACGAGTTCGTTGAGTATATACACCATGGTCACAACTTTACGACGAGTGCGTTTAGTACCGCCTTCTATACGTTAGTTGGTTTCCACGGCGCTCACGTTGCATTCGGTGTCCTTTGGATCACGCTTCTAATTATTCAAGTGAAGAAGAAGGGTTTGAACCTTGTAACGGCTCCAAAGGTGTATGTGTCTGCTATTTACTGGCACTTCATCGACGTTGTGTGGGTATTCATCTTCACAGTTGTTTACCTAATGGGAAGGGTGGTGTAGACGATGGCGTCACAACAACAATCGTCTTCTAGCCATTCAAATCGTCGTCATAAGCACGAAGGGCGACAAAAGCACGTTGTTGCGTTTATTTTCTCCATCGTACTTTCACTGATTGCGTTTGCTGCCGTTGCTTCTGTAGCTGAAGTGAATGCAACCTTTATCATCATCATTTTGCTTGTTATGGCAGTGCTTCAAGTTATCATCCAGATGGCCTATTGGATGCATATGAAAGACAAAGGTCATTTACTGCCTGTCGTGTTTATGCTTGGCGGCGCCTTTGTCGCACTGACCTGTATCGTCATGGCTCTTTATTGGGTATGGTGGTAGGCGATTTTAAGTTTAACGTTGAATGAGTGCTGATCGCTTGTAGAGCATGATCAGAGCTTATTCGAGAACGATAGCATAATAGGAAGAGGTGGTGCGATGCACCGCCTCTTTTTCCGTAGAAGATTAAATGTGGCGAAACGATGACAGCTTGTTGATGAAAGGGGGAAGCAGCTATGTTTGGATTGGAGCAGTATTTTTCATTTGCCGATTTATGGAGCCCTTTGTTTCTCGTTGCCGCGTTGTTGGTTATTGTATTGTATCTTGGTTTAACAGGTTATTTTAGAGATCGGTTCCCTGGTTCCAAGCCTGTAACAAGGGGACAAAAAGTTAGCTTCATCGCAGGTGTACTACTTATTTATTTATCGCAAGGCGGGCCAATTGATCTGATGGGTCACTTGATGTTCACCTTCCACATGGTCATGATGTCGTTATGTTATATTATTGCCCCCCCTTTACTACTGATGGGGATTCCAGACTGGATGTGGAAGTTTCTCTTGGATCGTCCGCTGCTCCGTAAGTTGAAGTGGATGATGCATCCGATACTAACAGCCGTCCTATTCAATGTTTTATTTTCGTTCTATCATATCCCGGCTGTACATGATTACGTAATGCTAAATTACGGTGTGCACACGCTGTACTATATAGCTCTATATATTGCAGCTTTTATGATGTGGTGGCCTGTCGTTAATCCTGTCCCAGAATGGAATTTGATTAGCGATGTGAAAAAAATGGGCTATATTTTCTTGAATGGTTTGCTGATCACACCTGCCTGTGCGCTTCTTATCTTCGCGGATGAATCGTTATATGCGACCTATAATGATCCGAGTACATGGGCAGCGGCGATGGGCTATTGTGTATCTGGTAGCCCGGAGGCGTTGCTGGCAGCCTTTGATGGTCCTCAGTTTTTTAGCTGGTTTGATGTACGAGAGGATCAGCAGCTTGGTGGTATTTTGATGAAGCTTGTACAAGAAACGATGTACGGTATCGTTCTAGCTTATGTGTTCTCTCGATGGTTCCGTCGAGAGGGAAAAGATGATGATGTCGGAGATTCGACACCGAAAAGTGATTGGCAGAATGCATGATTTCGATATAATGGGAATGATAACTTGTAAGGAGGGATAATGCATCGTGGATATGTACTCACTATTCCCAACGATCAGTACGTTCTTTATTGTACTTAGTGCCATCTTGGTTGCGATCGGTTGGCGCCAGATTATTAAAGGCAAGCGCAAAGAGCATGAGCGGACGATGAAGCGTGCTGCAATTGCAGCTATTTTGTTCTTCATTATTTACGTATCTCGCACGATTTTCGTAGGAAACACATCATGGGGCGGGCCAGATTCGTTGAAGACGATCTACCTGGTGTTTCTACTCTTCCATATCGTGTTGGCGACCGTTGCAGCTGTGTTCGGATTGACGACCTTGTACTTAGGATTCAAAGCAAAGTATGACAAGCACCGCAAGCTTGGACGCGTTACAGCGACAATTTGGTTTATTACAGCGGCTACGGGTACGATGGTGTATGTGTTGTTGTATATTCTATATCCAGGCGGACATACGAAGCCAGTTATTGATGCCATTTTCGGCTAACTTCCATATTTCAAATGGGGACAACCTTTATTCAGACAGCTTGAGGGCTGCTTGGATAAGGGTTGTTTTTTGTGTGAAATGGGGGATGGAAAATACTACTTGACGACTGTGTATAGAGGTCATTATACTGTGTATAACAATATACACAGTAATCACAGTGAATTGTGGCCTGTGCGATTGAAAGGAAAGTAGGTGTCTCCTCATGAAAAGAGGTTGGCGGGATGCTTGGTTCATCGTGAAGCAAGAGTTTAGAACATCACCGATAGGGTTGCTGTTAACGTTATTGTTTATGGTGTATCTTTCAGTTATGACCTATCCGATGGTTCAGATGGTTTTTGATAAGGATGTCGGTATAATCTCGACCATCCTTATGGATTTCTATCTTGTTCTCATTTTTTTAAGCCTAGGGAATTTAATGAATCGCAGATCTACCCGCTATTTATCAGATGACTCTTACCGCAAATATGTAATAAAGCAACGTATTTTGCCAATCGGGATTGAAACAATTGTACGTGCTAGATATTTGCAACTTTGTATCCTAGCGCTAGTAAACGGTACTGTTTTCTTTTTCGTTAGCTATTTCGTTACTGGGTTGGGTGAAATAACAACTATTGGTTCCTATGTGCTATTTGTCCTGATAGGTCTAACACTCAATGTTTTGATAAATGTCTTTCTTACGTATTGTGAATGGAGAATGAGCGGAAAAAATTATATGTGGGTCGTGTTCCTTGTTATGGGCATTCATACGGTAGCTGCAATCATTATTAGTTTATGTGGAGGCTCGATCTTCAAGTCATTGATTTATATAACGAATGAATGGCCGATTCCAACTGCAATTGTAACGATCGTGGTGTTGAGTCAAGCGATTGTCTGGGGAATGAAGTCATCCTTACAAGTGCTGCGGCGAACGGACTTGTCTTGAACGGATATGCAGGAAGGAAATTTTCAGATTTGAGAACGAAAATAGATTGGCGTCATAGACGCATTGAATGGTTGACGTGTCACGCTCCGTGTAGTTGCGAGATCGATAAAGGAGGTGAACCGGCTTATGTTCATTCCGATACAGCTTGATGAGAATAGTAGCGAGCCACTGTATGCACAAATTAAAAGCCAGCTTAAAACGTTAATTTTGAGCGGACACATCGAGACGGGAACGTTATTACCATCGATTCGTGAACTAGCAGGTCAGTTAAGTTGCAGTGTCATTACAATACGGCGTGTGTATCAAGATTTAGAGCAGGAAGGGCTGCTGCGCACGAAGCAGGGTACAGGTACGTTTGTGGCACCGGTTCATCAAGGTGAACGCGAACAATTTCGTAAGCGAGCAGTTGAAGAAGCTATCATAGCGGCCATAGATGCTGCTAAGCAAATGCAGATAGATGAACAAGAATTGCGGGATATTTTTAATGAGATTGTACGAATACGGATGCGAAATGACTGAGGTTGAGGGGGAGGAGGTACTGATGATGAATGCCTATACACTGGAAGCAGTGGAGAAGCACCGTGATCATTTACGAGTTGGTCCGTTGAATGTTGAATTTCCAAATGGTTGTGTAACAGCTATCGTTGGCGTGAATGGTTCAGGCAAAAGTACGATGCTCAGCATGATGATTGGGCTTGCCCACCCAGACCAAGGGAATATATATTTCGGTCAGCAGATTGTCGATGCTGATCATGATTATGAGTGGAAGCAGCGGATTGGATATTTGCCAGAGCAGCCTAATAGCGAAGATGACTACAAGACTCCTGACCAATTAGCTACGGTGTATGCCTATTGGTATAAGAACTGGGACTGGCAGATCTACCAGACACTGATGGCCAAGTACGAGATCCCGCCAAGGACAAGACTTAACAAAATGTCCAAAGGGATGCGGCGAAAATGCGAGCTGATTATGATTTTGTCCTATCGTCCAGATGTACTGCTGCTAGATGAACCGTCATCAGGGTTGGACCCTGTTAGCTGGCGATATGTAATGGAAGATTTGCAGAAGTTCATGGACGATGGGGAGCGAACGATTATTATTGCTACGCACATCATTGATGAAGTAAGGCGCCTCGCCGATTATATTATGTTCTTGCATCGCGGCCAACTTGTCCAATTCGTGGAGAAAGATGAGTTGTTCGATGCTTGGAAGGAATATTGGTTCAATATTTCTGAGGCTGTTCAGTTAAAAGGTGCACCTGGTATCAAAGATACGATCCAAGATGGTGTTGGCGTGAGAATCATCGTAAATGATATTCCGCAGTTTGAAGTTTACTTGCAAGAGCATGACATTCAGCCAGTACGTGTTCAGACGGTGCCATTGGATGAGATTATGGTGCAATCGATTAAGGGTGTTAAGTAATTTGTTTATGATATAGCAAGATAGAGTAGATGGGTAAACGATGAGAGGAGAGATTAGGACGATGAAGACGTTACAGCTTGACCGAATCGTGAAGCAATATGGCGATAAGACGGCAGTCAATGAGATTAGCCTAAGTGTAGAAGCAGGGGAAATATACGGTTTGCTTGGTGCCAACGGTGCCGGTAAGACGACGACAATGCGAATGGTGCTCAGCCTTATTTACCCGGATGCGGGTCAAATTCTTTATAACGGCAAGCCCTATCATAAAGGTTTGGAGCAATTGTTTGGCTATTTACCAGAGGAGCGCGGCTTGTACCCGAAGGTTAAAGTTAGCGATCAAGTGATTTACTTAGCACAATTGCGCGGTATGTCCCGCAGTGATGCGGATAAGAGCTTGAAGTATTGGCTCGAGCGCTTCCAAGTGCCTGAGAACTACAACAAGAAGATCGAGGAGCTATCCAAAGGGAATCAGCAGAAAATTGGTTTTATCGCTTCGATCGTTCACAATCCGAAGTTCATCATTATGGATGAAGCGTTCAGCGGTCTTGACCCTGTTAACGTGGAATTGATGAAAGAGACAGTTAAAGAATTACGCGACAATGGCGCGACGATTTTGTTCTCTACTCACCGCATGGAGCATGTCGAGGAATTGTGTCGTCAGACGACGATCCTCAAGAAGGGTGAGGCAGTTCTTCAAGGTACAGTCCGTGATCTGAAGGCGAAATATCCACGTGAGAAAGTGATTCTTCGCACGACTGGTGAAGTAGCTGGTTTGGAGCAAATTGCTGGCGTTAAGCAGGTTGATCGTACAGAAACCGGCTACATCATCAATATTGCTGATGAGTCTTCCGCACAGCATATTTTGCAGCAGGCGATGAGCCAGTCGACGGTAGAGCACTTTGAAGTGAAAGAACCGACGTTGAACGATATCTTCATTAAGGCAGTAGGAGGCGAGTCGAATGCGTAATGTGTGGACAGTAATCGGATTCTCTCTGAGAACGAAGCTGATGACGAAGGCATTTTTAATGACAACAGCTATATTGGCTTTGATCGTTACGATTGTGATGAACTTGCCGTTTATTATTTCGATGTTCGATGAAGAAGACCAAGCGATTAAAGTGGGTCTCGTGAAATCTTCATATCCTGCGATTGAGAAGTCGCTAGAAGAAGCATTCAAGCAGAAGCAAAATGAAATCATTCTTGTTCCTTATGATAATGCAACAGAAGAAGGTTTGTTGAAGGATGTAAAAGAAGGCATTATTACAGGATACTTGAAGTTTGAAGCTGCTGAACAAGGCGGCGAGCAGGCATTCCCGAAAGTGACGTATCACAGTGAGGAAGATCTGGACTTTGGGCTGCAAGGAGACATTACTGGTGTCCTTACAGTGTTGAAGACACAATGGATTGTAAAAGATTCGCTAACTGCGGATCAACAGCAGCAATTGAACCAACCCGTTTCCTTCGATACGAAGAAATTGAAGACAAGCGAAAGTGGTCAATTAGCGGAAGGAGGTGCTGAAGAAGAATCTTCCTTCAGTGCTGAATCGTTCGTTGTTACGTTCGCCTTGCTGATTCTGTTCTTTACCTCCATTCAGATGACAGGTAATATGATTGCTTCAGAAGTTACACAAGAGAAGAGCTCGCGTGTAATGGAGATCTTGATTACGAGCGTATCGCCGCTGGCGCAAATGTTCGGTAAAATCTTGGCGATGTTTATCCTTGGTATGATTCAAATTATGGCGTTTATCGCAGTAGCGGTTATTAACTTGCTCTTGCCGCACAACCAAGAAGCGCTTAAAGGACTAGATTTGGATATTTCAAAATTCGATCCGATGCTCGTTATCTATGGATTGATTCTATACGTGTTCGGTTACTTCTTGTACGCGACATTGTACGCTTCGATTGGTTCTATCGTCAGCCGTACAGAAGACTTGGCGCAAGCGGTACTGCCAATTACCTTCCTAAGCTTGGCTGCTTTCTACATCGGTATGTTCAGCGTATCTACGCCTAACTCGATGCTTGTAAAAGTAACATCGTTTATCCCGTTCTTCACACCGACTTCGATGCTGCTTCGTATCGGTTTGGGTGAATATCAGTGGTGGGAGTTCTGGTTATCGATTGTTATCCTGCTTCTATCCGTACTTGTATTCGGCTGGTTGGCAGCGAAGATTTACCGCACAGGCGTATTGCTCTATGGTAAGCGCCCTACGTGGAAAGAAGTTCGCAAAGCGATGAAGGCTTATAAGATTTAAGCGAGAGTATTGAATGTGTGAGTAATAGTTATAGTTGAGACTGATTACAACAATAAATGAGACAAATGATGGTACATGTTTGAGATATTGTATATTTGCCTGATAAGCCAAGACCCTTGGTTTATCAGGCTTTTTTCTATACGAATAACTTCTTGTACGTATATTTTTCAACTGAATGTAATGCTAATAATTACTTGGACCATTGCAATTGGTAAATCATAAAAAGCAATTAGAACCGCTATAAACCTTTGAAGCGCTCGGCTTGAGAAAAGTTCTAACGGTTACAATAGCCGTTATTTCTAAGAATACACGCAATTTTAAAATTTAACGGTTCTGGTAGCGCTTATTCCACAGAAATTAGCTGAATTTGCACGAAAATCATTAAGTAAGCTCGCTGATAACCGTTAGAAATCAAAATTGTTGAATAGGAGCGAATTAAACTCTGTGAGGTCCGTTAGCGTAGATGCCTTGCTGTTGACAGTTCCATGGAGGCATACTATTGGGTTGGTTATGTAGAGGACAAGCAAAAAGGAGGAGCTAGACATAATCATCTAGCTCCTCCCTTTCACCCTAAGCTATATCTTTCTAATCCATTTATAGAGTCTAAACAACAGGTATCCAACCGCAACCAGCGTTATTAATTGTGTAACTACAAGAAAAAATGTAAATATCATTAAAATCAGCCTCTGAAATATGCAGTCCTTTTAGCCTCTGCGATATAGTAATCTTGCCATTGCCAGCATACAACACATATAAATAGACATCAATTTGTCGATGGTTAAAGGTTATGAATATGCTCGTAGATAACTGATATTGCCCATATGATGGAGCCTACATTAGCTGCGAAATAGTTGATATATCACGACAAGGGGAGATGAAGCCTATCGAACCCATACATCAACAATTTCTTAGTTTCCTCGAAACGCGTGGCCTCAAACTCTGTTCCCATGACGACTGAAATGAGCCTGTTATCGCCTTGCTTGGCAGTTCCAGCAAAGCAGTAGCCTGCAAGATCAGTAAATCCTGTTTTCAGTCCGTCCATGCCTTCTATATATAATTCGAAATGTTGTGGATCAAGCATTTTATTAGTCGGATATAGAACGGAACCGTCACCCTCCATTTGATAAAATGAAAGCTTCGTAATCTCCACCAACTCCGGATACCGATTCAATAACTGCTGTGCTAATAAGGCCACATCTAAAGCCGTCATTTTTGATTCTTCACCATATTCATTATCAAGGCCTGTTGCATTCACAAAGTAAGTTCGCGGTGATAATTTCAATTGCTGTGCTTGCTCATTCATAAGCTGTGTGAAATCTTCCTCGCTTCCAGAAATATGTTCAGCTAGAGCAACTGAGGCATTATTCGCTGAAGCTATGAACATAGCATGAAACAGATCCTGGACGGTTATATGATCACCCACTTGCAATTGAACAGCTGCTCCTCCGATGTTTGCAGCATATGAGCTAACAATAACCTCATCATTCCATGCCAATGATCCATTTTCAATTTGATTGAGTACGATATACCCCGTCATCATCTTGGACATACTCGCTGGGGCAAGCGGTGTATTTTCATTTTTACTGTAAAGAATCTCTCCAGATTGAGCATCCATGACTACAGCTGCCTTCGCTTGAATAGTAGGCTTCTTAATGGATGGCTGAATACGCGGTTTACTAGCTAATGAATGAGCGTCAGATTTGTTAATAGATGATACATGAACAGGCTTAGATTCTTTATGGGTTGATTGAATATAAAAGTACAGCGCAAATGTAGTGATGATTAAAATGAGAAGAATGACTGGTTTCTTTAATGATTTCATGTTTTAACCTCCATAGTTATATACACCTAGTTTGAAATAATTAATTTAAATATGAAGAAAGAAAAAATAAAAAATTATTAAAGAAGGGTAGGGAGGGACATGAAAGGGTAACGGAAAAACGAATGATGTTTATCTATTTGACTGCCATTTCGGCATCATGAATATCACAATTTAAGAAAAACTTAATGGATACCCTACCTCTTTTTAAAAAGATTCTTGTATGCTTACGAACGGTAAGGATGACAACAAAGCTTAAAAGAAGTAGGTTTTTTTGCTTTGCTAAATAACAATTGTGGAGGGTTTACAAGATGGAAAAGAAAACGATTGCGGTACTATTTGGCGGCTGCTCCAACGAGTATGATGTTTCATTAAACTCAGCAGCTTCTGTGATTGAACATTTGGATACTGAAAAATATAACCTTGTCCTGGTCGGCATTACACGAGAAGGATCGTGGTTCAGATATCATGGAAGTATCGAAGATATACGCAATAACCGTTGGCATACACATCCCAGCTGCATACCTGCTTTTATTTCACCGAGCAGAGAAATGAGAGGGTTAATTGAGATAGCCCGTACAGAATATCGCGTTACGCCGATTGATATTGTTTTTCCAGTACTTCATGGTAAATATGGTGAGGATGGCACCTTGCAGGGACTTTTGGAGTTAGCAGGCATTCCGTTTGTGGGATGCAATATGCTGTCTTCCGCGATATGTATGGACAAGGAGGTTGCCCATACGTTAGTACAGGCAGCTGGTATCAACACACCGGGATCGTTAACCATGTACAAAGGCGAAAGTATGGAAGAAGTAGTGAAGGCTGCAAAAGAGATAGGATTTCCGCTATATGTAAAGCCGGCCAAGTCTGGTTCTTCTTTAGGAATAACAAAGTCGTTCAATGAGCAACAGCTGATAGAGGGGATCGAACATGCATTTCAGCATGACAACAAAGTTGTGATTGAACAAAATATCGATGGCTTTGAAGTGGGCTGTGCCATTCTGGGGCATGCTGACCCGATCATCGGCGTTGTTGATGAGATTGAATTAACGGGAGACTTTTTTGACTTTACCGAGAAGTATACGTTGAGTTCTTCGAGAATCCATCTGCCCGCTCGTATTGATGCGGATACAGCGAATAGGGTAAAGGAGACAGCGATGATAATTTATCGAACGCTTGGTTGCAGAGGATTTGCACGTGTGGACATGTTCCTTACTCCGGAGGGGAATATCGTATTTAATGAGGTCAACACGATCCCTGGGTTTACAGCGCATTCTCGATATCCCAATATGCTTCGTGCGAGCGGAATCGGTTATTCAGAAATTCTTGATCGACTGCTGCAGCTAGCAGTTACGGAGGCATGAGACGTATGACAATGGTTAGTGCTAAGTATACAACCCGCAAACCGTATTCAACTAAAATGGATGAAATACTGCTGGAGCAAGCAGCGATCCAGCGTGGACATCTTATTCTGGTTAACCGCGATCATCCTGTTAAGCTGACAGAGCAAGAGTTGGATTTACAGCCAGTCCATCATACTCAAGGCTTTGAGTTAGATCAGTGGGAGATGTTCCTCGATCGAGCTTGTCTGCAGCAGCTAGCCGCTTTATTGGATGCATGTCAGGGAATGAACGACATCATAGCTGTCAGCGGTTATCGTTCCAAGGAAGAGCAGCGCAAAATCTATGAAAGCACTTTACTGGAAAGAGGATCGTTATTTACAGCTCTTTATGTAGCCCGCCCGAATGAAAGTGAGCATCAAACGGGACTTGCTGTTGACGTTGGGGAGCGGATCGAAAATGTTGATTATATTAGTCCATCCTTTCCGGACAGTGGCGTGTGTTTGACTTTTAAGAAGTTATCAGCGGAATATGGGTTTATTCAAAGGTATAAAGAGGGGAAAGAAACGATCACCAACATAGCCTGTGAACCGTGGCACTTTCGATATGTTGGCTTCCCGCACTCTATGATTATGGAACAGCGGAACTTGTGCTTAGAAGAATATATCGATTTTTTGGAGCGGCATCGCTTTGGACAGGAGCATCTATATTTCGAGCAGGGGAGTTCTATTTTTGAAATCTATTATGTTCTGGGACAAGCTGGCCTAACAACTGTGCCCATTACAAATCTCGATCGTTATGAAGTGTCGGGGACGAACAGAAGCGGGTTTGTTATAACGGTATGTCATGAAAAAGGCAGTGTATATGGTGACAACTAACCGTGCTTATGGGGGCATCCACAAATTCAAACTTGTAGCGGCTATCATTGCGAGAATTTCAGTGTCGAGAAACAACACATCGGCTAGTAGTAAACATAGAGCTTGGGCAGAGGTGAATCTGACTCATCTCAGGCACAATTTATTGGAACTGCAGCGTTTATTGCCTGCAGACTGCAGCATTATGGCGGTAGTTAAAGCAAATGCTTATGGACACGGAAGCTTAGAGGTGGCCGATTTCCTTGCAAACGAAGGTGTACAGCATTTCGCAGTAGCGGAATGTTCAGAAGGAATCGCTTTGCGCAAACGAGGGATTAAGGCTGAGATTTTAGTTTTAGGCTATACCTCGCCAGCGCGTTTCAAAGACTTGGTACGTTATCGATTGACGCAAACGGTTATTAGCGCAGATTATGCAGCAGATCTTAATGAGTTCGGTAAGAAAATAAAGGTTCATATCAAAATTGATACGGGTATGAGCAGACTTGGCGAGGGCTGCGATAATATGGAACATATTAGGCGGATGTATCGGCATGCAAACTTGCAAGTGACCGGGACGTATAGTCACCTCTCTATGTCTGATAGTCAGCAGGCAGAGGATATTGCCTATACGCGGATGCAAATTCAACGTTTCTATGAAGTTACGGAGCAACTAAAGGCAGAGGGAATTAACACTGGAGTGCTTCATATGCAGAGCAGTTATGGAATTCTTAACTATTCTGACCTAAAGTTTGGACTAGCTCGTCCAGGGATAGCGCTTTACGGTGTGCTTGGCAGGGAAGACGATCAAATAATGAATCCTGTTGATCTGCGCCCTGTTCTTTCATTAAAAGCCAAGGTCACTATGGTCAAAGCAATAATGGCAGAAACGCCTGTCGGTTATGGACGGAATTATGTACCGATGGAAGACAGAAAAATTGCAGCCGTTTCGATTGGTTATGCAGATGGTATTCCCCGATCACTATTCGAGAATGGTGGATATGTTCTTATAAAAGGCCAAAAAGCCAAAATAGCCGGAAACGTATGCATGGATCAATTAATGATTGATGTAACTCATATTGGAGGGATTCAAGCAGGCGAGACGGTAACTATAATCGGACAAGATGGGGAGGAAACGGTAACGGCAAGCGAAATCGCCTCCCATTGCGGCACCATTAGCAATGAAATTTTGAGCGGTATCGGAAATAGAGTAGAGAGAGTATATATGATGTAATCTTGCACGAAGCTTAAGATAAATTTTATTTTTACTATACTTATTATTTAATGTGCATCCCTTATTCTTAATGTATACAAGGTAAGGAGGATGCGAAATGAATTTAACTACATTAATGAATAGTCGTTGGCTACCGGTTGCATTTGGCTTATACATGTACACATTGCTCAAAATTATTTTATTTAAATTTCATTCTATTGATATGACCTTTATGCTGGAGCAGGTTCAGATGAATATTGAAAACCCTCATTCGATTATAAAAGGAATACAGTTAGGCAATTTGGTTCCCTTTAAGGAAATATCCCATAATATTCAGGGTCAATCGATGCACGGTCTTATTCATTTTTTCGGAAACATCGCTTTGTTTATTCCGCTCGGTATCTTTCTACTGCTTCTATCCAAAAACAAAAAAGCTTCATTTATAAGTGTGCTCGTTTGTTCTTTTGGTGTAAGTTTTAGTTTAGAAATTGCACAAGTTATATTTTCGATTGGAAACTTTGATGTAGATGATTTGATTTTAAATACAACTGGGGGAATCCTTGGATACTGGATGTCGCGGATCGTAGTATATTTGAAGTTGAAAGGCAGCTCCTAATGGTCACTGGCTGCCGATTCGTCTCTGTCATACGGATAATGCATGGATATGGAAAGCACATAATGCGGAATACTAGAAATGTGGCTCCATGGGAACAGGGGCAAAAATGGTGGGTGAAAGTGATTGATCGAGTGTGGATAAAGAAGCTGCGAATGGTAGATAGCGTGCGCTTATTAATGTAAAGCCAGTTAGTCCAGGTATTTGAGCTAACTGGCTTTTTGGCATGAGCATGTGTAAGGAACGACTAAGTTGGCTGATTTGTCGTATGCCTGTGCAGCCATTGCTCTAGAAGTGTAACGAAATCTCTGTCTATCGGCGTGGTAAACAGCGATTTATATTCTTTCATTAATCCTAACATCGTGTGGGGCTTTTCGTATTTGCGTAAAATATGATTCATCTGTGGGATGATGTGCCATTCGGATTCACCCTTAGCTGCTTCGGCGAATTTTCTAGCGTGATCTGGAGGTGTCTGAAGGTCATTGGAACCTGTTATCGCAATAAGAGGGCAGGACACTTGGCTCACATAGTCAAAAGTGTTCAGCGCGGCATGCTCACGGAACCACTTGGCACCTATTTTTTTGCCTTTAAATCTGATCGTTGGTTTCGTGGAGGAGAGTACTTTTTCGATAAAGGCGGCATTTTGCTTTTTGGCTTTGTCTTTCACTTTTAGTAAACGGATAAGAAATCCCTTAATTCCTTTTGCATGTTCCAGTTCCTTAAGCGCTTGACCTGTTTGACGGGGAATTGTATCGTGGACCAAATTTTCTACAGCGCCCGAAATCAACATGAGGCCGTGCACTGGCTCTTTAGTATGCACGATGGGAGCGATAGAAGCTCCTTCGCTATGTCCAAATATAAAGATTCGGTCTGGATCGACTTCCAGTCGAGACTTCAGAAATTGAACACATGCGATACTGTCATCTACTAAATCCCACAGTCCCGTTTCGTAGGAATCTCCACCACTGGCATGCGTACCGCGCTTGTCATAGCGAAGCGTGGCGTAGCCCATTTTCCCTAATATATCTGCCATATCCTTATAAATGTTTACATTGAGACCTTTTCCGTTACCGTTTCGGTCGTTTTCACCTGTACCAGAAATAATTAAAATAGCAGGAACAGGCTGTGTTGTACCATGTGGAATGGCTAACGTACCTGCTAAAGAAAAAGCACTGTTAATCGTCACTTCGGTTTCGTTCGGATTTACATTCATCTTCTTTACTCTCCCTCACTTGTAGTTTCTGCCTCCGGCATGATAACGAATGAAAGTGTTCGGCGTCGTCTTCCCTCCGCAGGAGTATTATGAATGGCTTTCATCACAGCTTCCCGAAATGGAGCCATCACTTCTTCCAACTCGTCATCACTTAAATAAAGAGCCAACTGACGGTAACCGACGCGGTCCCGTTCCAAATTGAAATTTGGCTGTTCTACATATTGAGAAAAGTCATGCATCAGACTGGAAATGAAGGTGGTGAAATAGCGCATATGGTCATCTCTCGTCGCTACCTCCAGGTCGGCTTGCGTTACATGAGCTCCTTCTTCGGACACAGCATATACTTTTTCCACGACTCCGCGAACCTGCACCTGCTCAACGATAGTTAATAGGTTAGCTTCTGCAAGTTTATTGATATGACGATACAAGGTAGCCTGTGGAACTTCAGGTAGAAGCTCATTCAATTGCAAGGCAGTAGCCCGCTGTTTACGCATGATCGTTAGAATGATTTTCAGTCTTACCGGATGCAGGATCAAATCAGCTTTGTTCTTCATTTATATTACCGCCTACGATTATTGTTATCATTAGTGATTATATTTTCACTTTTGATAATATTACTCCAATTGGTGATTGTCAAGTATTAACATTTTCTCAAAGGGAAAGAATCAGAAAAATGGGGTGATAACCAGTTGTTTATGAGGAATTGTCGTGGAGGTAAACCCACCGGGACAAACTTTTTCAGGATATCCGATGGGTTCAAGGGCAGATCTTTTGATCCGAGCTGTGCAATTGAAATAGAGTTGTTTTGTCCGATTTTATTTAAGCAAAGAGAGCGTCACTTCTAATGTGTTATCGACAAACGCTCGTTGTGGGCGAGATTTCAAGATAACAGTTAACCCAATTAACGATGTAAGTAGTGCTTGGGCTAGAGCTTTTGCATCTTCTACAGCCTTGAGCTCACCTGACTTTATCCCTCGTTCAATGGTTTCTTGAAAGATAACAGAAAGGTACATTTGATGTTCTCTTGTAAGAATTTCGAACTTCTCATCATGTGGGGCAAGTTCGACCATGGTGTTAATACAAAAGCATCCGCGGCTGAGCCCTTCCGAATATTCCTCGGCAATCACATCTTCAAAAAATGTACGAAATGCTTCTTTTACAGAAGGATTGCTCTGAAGTTTCGTTCGCATTTCCGAAGCGCGAGCCATCGTATATTTACGCAGCGCAGTTTCGAACAATTCTTTCTTGTCTCCAAAGGCGGAGTATATGCTAGGTCGAGTAATTCCCATTCTGGCAGTTAAATCACTCAATGAGGTAGCTTCATATCCCTTCTCCCAAAATAGCTGCATAGCTGCATCTAATACTTTTTCTTCGTCAAATTCGCGAGTTCTTGCCATTATTCAGACCTCTCGTCATTGTGAATTATTATTCATACCGAACAGTATGGTATTTATTTTAAAGTCAGTTCTATACCTTGTCAAATCTATGTTAAATCGTTCTACAAAATATACTTTATATACAGTAGTTCCTTTAACGAAATCAGCTTCTCCGCAAATATAGTTGTTGACAGTATTAGGATCATGGCGTTATATTTGCTGAACCAAATAACATACTGATCGGTACGTTATTTGGTTCAGCATGTAAAACGATTGGAGGTAAGGTATGCACGACATGAAGGAGGGCCTGAAAGAAAGTGCAGTCAATGCCGATAGACAAGTGATTTCATCACAGGGGAAGCGGGAGTTGGTCGAGGATGGAGCCGGGGCTCAGCGTTCTTCCATTCCTCGTTATGTAACACTTTTGTTTGCGGTAGCCTGTGGGATGTCCGTGGCCAATATTTATTTTGCACAGCCATTGCTCGATAACCTTTCGAGTGAGTTCGGCATTGATCACTCTATGATTGGTATCCTCATTACCATCACGCAAATCTTTTATGCATTAGGATTGCTGCTGTTAGTACCGCTCGGGGATTTACTAAACCAGCGGCGCTTAATTATTGGTCAAATGCTGCTATCTGTGATCGCGCTAGTTATCGTAGGCACTGCTTCCACCAGCGTGGCACTATTTGCGGGAATGGCGTTGGTGGGCTTGCTTGCGGTAGTGACGCAGACGATTGTGGCATTTGCAGCAACTATGGCAGCTCCTGCCGAGCGGGGGCGTGTCGTCGGCATCGTAACCAGCGGCATTGTAATAGGGATACTGCTTGCACGAACGTTTGCAGGGGTTGTAACGGATCTGGCGGATTGGCGCTCCGTTTATCTGCTCTCTGCCGTATGTATGCTTCTTACGGTAGGTGTATTTTTTAAGGTGCTGCCAAATGTTGAACGCGAGGTAAGGAATCTGTCTTATCCTCAACTTCTGAAATCGGTATTTGTACTGTTTGCACAAGAACGGGTATTACGTATTCGCGCTGTTCTCGCTCTGCTCATATTTGCTGATTTCAGCATTTTATGGACGTCATTGGTATTGCCTCTTAGCGCACCACCATTATCTCTTTCACATACTGCCATTGGAGCATTTGGACTTGCAGGAGTGGCTGGAGCGTTAGCTGCGGCACGGGCAGGAAAGCTGGCAGATCGAGGATATGGACAGAAGACGACGGGTATTGCATTGATCTTGCTATTTGTATCATGGTTTTTCATTAGCTATACCGAACAGTCGCTGTTTGCGTTGGTCATTGGGATTGTGCTCCTGGATTTGGCGGTACAGGCTGTACACGTTACGAATCAAAGCATGATTTTAGTATTGCGTCCGGAGGCGCGCAGTCGGCTTACTGCGGGGTACATGGTGTTCTATTCCATTGGCAGTGCAGCAGGCTCAATTGCTGCGACCCATATCTATGCGCATTTTGGTTGGAAGGGAGTGTGCTTGCTCGGGGCTTCCGTCAGTGCATTAGCATTTATATTTTGGGCAGTAACCAAGAGGGCAACAGGCAATGACTAGGTGGGCGACAACTGACTCATGATAAGGCATTTGGTATCTATGAAAATGCTATGAACATACAAATTCACAATTCGAATGATAGCGCACATTTATTTTAAATAAGGAGAGGTTTTCTATGGAGATAGGGATTACTTCGTTTGTCGAAACAACACCGGATGTTCATACCGGTGAAGTCATAAGTCATGCACAGCGGTTGCGTGAAGTGGTCGAGGAAATTGTTCTTGCTGATCAAGTAGGGCTGGATGTGTTCGGTATAGGTGAGCATCATCGGAAGGATTACGCAGCTTCGTCGCCGGCAGTTGTATTATCTGCGGCTGCAACACAGACAAAGCGGATTCGGTTAACTAGCGCAGTGACGGTGCTGTCTTCCTCTGATCCAGTGCGTGTGTTTCAGGATTTTGCTACCCTTGATGGTCTTTCAAATGGACGTGCGGAGATTATGGCGGGAAGGGGCTCCTTTATCGAATCTTTTCCGTTATTCGGCTATGACCTGAATGACTATGATGAGCTGTTTCAAGAACAACTAGAATTGCTACTTTCTATAAGGAAGTCGGAAAAAGTAATTTGGAAAGGTGGGCATAGACCAGCGATTAACAATTTGGGTGTGTATCCTCGTCCTGTTCAGAATCCCTTGCCTGTGTGGATTGGTAGTGGAGGTAATCAGGAGTCTGTTATTCGTGCAGGTATCATGGGACTGCCGTTAATGCTCGCGATTATTGGTGGAAGTCCGTTACAATTTGCTCCACTTGTACAGCTTTATAAAAGGGCAGCGGGCCATGCTGGTCATGACGTATCGAAGCTTAGAATAGGTTCACATTCGTTAGGATTTGTGTCGGATCATACAGAGCAAGCAGCGAATACCTTTTTCCCTTCAACACAGGCAGGCATGAACAAAATCGGGAAGGAGCGGGGCTGGGCTCACTATGACCGTTCCAGCTTCGATGCTGCGCGCAGCTTTGATGGGGCGCTGTATGTTGGCGATCCGGAGACGGTTGCCCAAAAGATTATTCATCTTCGTAAACATGTAGGTATTACACGATTCATGATGTATGTACCGATTGCTACGATGCCGCATGCTGAGGTGATGAGAGCGATTGAACTGTTAGGAACAGAGGTAGCACCTCGGGTGCGAGAGGAAATAGCCAAGTGGGAAACAGAGACAGGGCAATTGTCATAACGGTAACATTTCAAATACGGGAGGAATTCATATGAATTTTGAAAGTCGAGTACTGCCAGAACTAAGGTCAACATTAGCGCAATTCCCTGGTTTTCAACTGGAGGAAAAGTTAGCGTGGAGCAGGAGCTTGTTAGTGGGTCCCCCTATTGAACAGTCGGAACATGTACGTACGATAACTCGGATGATTCCGGGAGCAGATGGAGAAATGCTTGTTAAAATCTACGAACCCGTCCAGCGAACTGGCGATAAGCTTCCTGCCATGATGTGGATTCATGGGGGAGGTTATGTTATGGGACATCCTGATATGGATGATGCTTTGTGCGAACGCTTCGTGCAGGCAGCTAATTGTGTTGTCGTATCCGTTGATTATCGACTTGCTCCAGAGCACCCTTATCCAGCTGCTCTTCATGATTGTTATGCTGGCTTGACGTGGATGACGGAGGAAGCTGAACAGTTAGGCATCGATGTGGAGCGGGTCGCGATTGCTGGTGCTAGCGGAGGCGGTGGGCTGACTGCGGCGCTTGCCTTAATGGTTCGTGACAAAGGTGGGCCAGCCCTCATCTTCCAAATGCCGCTCTATCCAATGATCGACAATCGAAATGATACAGCATCGAGCCACGAGATTACAGCGGAAAACGCAACTTGGAATCGGGCTAACAACGTAGCGGCTTGGAAAATGTACTTGGGCGAGAATAACGATGCCAGCGAGGTACCCTATGCAGTGCCATCGAGAGCGAGCAGCTTGGAAGGATTACCGCCGACTTATACATGTGTAGGACAACTCGATTTGTTCCGTGATGAGACCATCGAATATGTGACGCGTCTTGCGCAAGCGGGCGTAGATGTCGAGTTTCATCTTTATCCGGGCTGTTTCCACGTTTTTGAAGTGTTCGTTCCGCAAGCGGAAGTAAGTCAGCGCGCTAGTCAAAGCTATGTAGATGCGATGGCGAGAGCGCTTAACCCATAATTAAGTACATAGTTAATAATAATGGATATTCCCTTGATGAACTGGCTTGGCTAGCTTGTTCGTGTAGTTCTACTTTCTGATTTGTTGGTTGTTGGAAAAAACTTGGGAGGAATAGTAAAAAAACTATTTACACACTATAGGGGGGTGTAGTATATTTGAGTTGTGATTTATATAGGGTATGGGGGTATGTGAAGACTTGTATTGGAAGGGGGTGAAAAGGTGAAGGAAGTGACGTTGAAAATCGAAGGAATGAATTGTCGTTCATGTGTCAAAAAGATTGAGGGAGTCCTTGAAGGAATCGGCGTTGAAGGACAGGTTAATTTCGATCAAGGAACGATTGTTGTGAAATATGACGAAGCTAAGCTGGAGATTTCGAATATTCAAGAAAGCATCCAAGCTAAAGGATATAAAACGACCGTATAAAGTAATAGCCTTGCGATTACCTGATAAGGGGTGTATCCATGTGACGGAACCAGTAATCATTTATTCGATACCTACCTGCGGCGACTGCAACCATGCAAAGCGTTATTTCAAAGAAAATGAGATTTCTTATACGGAGTATGACTGTGAAACCGATGAGAAATACGCGAAAGAAGTTATGGATTTAACAGGAAAACAAATTGTTCCTACGATTATCGTTGGCAATAAAGTGTTTATTGGATTCGCTGAAAATCTAAAAGAAATAAGTGAACTGTTACGTTAAGCGAACTGTTAAGCAATGAAGGGCTTTATTATATAAACATGCATGTAGTCAGGAATGAAATCATCTTATAGAATACTGTAGCCAGATCGTTCAAACTGTTGAGCGATCTGGCTATTTTTTGTGAACACGATAGCGTGTTAAAAGGGGTGGAGCATGTTGAAGTTAGGGAAACAGGTACCAGGGAAATCGTGTTTTTCTCGATTTTTACAATTAGTAAGCAGGAGAGGAACAATTAGATATAGAGCGATAAAAGGCATAGATTGTGGAGAAGTTGTCTTTACAAAGGTGGACACTAGGGGCATATATCAGGGTAGCTGAATACTAGAAAGAAATTGCTATATATAGTTTTCAATTCAGGAAAGTGATACTAGATGTGGATTTTTTATCTCGGAGGGTACTGTGTTTCTTTTTGAAATAAGTGTCCACTATTTGAAAGACATTCACTGCTGAAATTCCACCAATAGTGGATAAGAATAATGTAAATGGTGAGGGGAGTAAAGAGGAGAGCCAGGCCTTGTGGAGTACAGTTTCGCTGAGAGCTAAAGCTGCAAATAAATTCGAAACCGTAGATGCTATTCTGAATATGCAGTTGAACTAGCGTATGGGCTGAGTCAGTTTACAGCATTGTCCAATCTATGTTGTTATAATAACGAGTAGATATAGCAACTGCTCTATCTTTTACTTTTAAATATACGATTCATGTCCTTCATTATATCTTCATTACATAGAAAAGCAGGTGCGCACCTATGGATCATATCCGAATTTTAATAGCGGATGACGATAAGGAAATACGGGAGTTAGTTCAAACTTATTTGCAGCGGGAAAACTATCAAGTTGATACGGCAGCAGATGGGGAAGAGGCGCTGCGCTTGTGTGATCAATATAAATATAATCTTATTCTACTGGACCTTATGATGCCGAAGCTTGATGGTATTGAGGCGTGCAGAAGACTGCGTCAGACGACGAATGTGCCGATTATGATGCTGACTGCAAAAGATCATGAAATGGATAAGGTCATTGGGTTAAGCATTGGGGCTGATGATTATATGACGAAGCCGTTCAGTATTCATGAGCTGGTTGCGCGTATTAAAGCACAATTGCGACGCTTTATGGTATTAGGCAGCAGCGAGAACCGTGTTCAAAACGAGCGTTTAGAGGATGTGCTGCGCTTTAAAGGCCTAGTCATAGATGTACGAAAATATAGCGTGAAGAAAAATGGAGAAGAGGTAGCGCTGACGGCGAAAGAATTCGAGCTGTTGAAGTTTTTTGCTTCTCATCCAGAACAAGTGTTTACGAAGACACAAATCTTCCGCCAAGTGTGGGGCAGTGAATACCTTGAGGACGACAACACTGTAATGGTGCATATTCGTAGACTAAGGTTGAAAATAGAATCTGATCCTTCCGAGCCATTGTGGATCCAGACAGTCTGGGGAATCGGGTACAAATTTGTAGGTGAAAAAGATGAAGCGTGACCAAAGTATGGTGCTAATCATTGTGCAATTGTTGCTCTTGGCAGCCCTTTTCATGTTGGAATGGATCAATCAGCCCCAAGGCATGCTGCGTGGGGTTTTATTTATTGTCCTTTTCTTCGTAACGGGAAGCTTGCTGCTAATACGGATTCAATTCAGAACAAAGCTTCGTAGTGTGGGGGCCGCATTGAAGCGGGCCGTTCAAGGGAATGTGAATACTCGCGTGCTGACGAACGATGATCCGATCGTTGATGAAGTCATTTTCTCCATTAATGAGCTAATTGAGCATTTAGCCAAAGTCCAAGTCCTATCGGTACGTTCCGAGGCAGCAAGAAGGAGTCTACTTACAAACATATCTCATGATATTCGGACACCACTTACATCCATTATTGGATATGTTGACGCACTGAAAGATAATGTCGCGGCTTCCCCGGAGGAGCGGCAGCACTATATCCAGATTATTTCTAACAAAGCAATTGTCCTGAAGGAATTGATCGATGAAATATTCCATTTAGCGAAGTTGGATGCAGATGAAATTCCATTGCAGGTAGAGACGGTAGATGCTGCGGAAATGGCGAGAGAAGCGGTCATTGCTTTTTTGCCTGAGCTGGATCAGCACAACATCGAGCTACGGGCTGTATTGCCAGAAGAGAAATGTATGGTGTTGGTGGATCGGCTAAGTCTACTGCGAATTTTGAACAATCTGATAAAAAATGCTGTTCAGTACGGGAAAGAAGGAAAGGTGCTGGGGATTGAACTTGCGGAAACGGTCCACAGCTATCAGTTTAGTATTTGGGATAAAGGGGCAGGCATTGCTGAACAAGATTTGATGAAAATATTCGATAAAATGTACCGCGCAGATCGTTCGCGAAACACGGTGAATGGTGGCAGCGGTCTAGGTCTTGCAATAACCAAAGCGCTTGTCGAGAAAAATGGCGGTACCATTTGGGTGGAAAGTGAGCCTGACATACGTACGACGTTTAACTTTACGATTCCAAAAGCAGCAATAACCAGTGACACCAAAATTTCCGAGTGAAGTTGGTTAAAGGTTGAAAGATAGGATCAATGTAAGAAATCGTTAAGAACTCGTTAAGAGGCATGTAAAATCGACTGCTTACAATAGAGTTACATTTGGTTGAATAGTAGTGGAGATAGTTAAGAGTTGGACTTTTTAATTCAAGCTAGATGCTAGAACATCAGAGATTAGAGCAGTGGAGTGGTACAACAAACCTATCGTTCATTAGCAGGAGGTGCTTTACATGTCAGCGGTCATTCGAACGACCAACTTAACGAAACAATATGGAACGCAAAAGGCGGTAGACAACCTTCAACTCAATGTGAAGCAAGGTCAAATATATGGCTTCTTAGGTAGAAACGGTGCAGGTAAGACAACGACGATTCGCATGTTGTTAGGGCTCGTAAAGCCGACAGAAGGACAAATTGAGATATTTGGCGAGAACTTATGTAAGCATCAAAAGGAGATCTTAAGAAGAATTGGCTCTATGGTTGAGCATTCAGGCTTCTATGAAAATTTAACAGGCAGCGAGAACTTGCTTATCAATGCCAAGCTGATGGGTGTTCACAAGAAAAACGCGATTGAGGAAGCGTTGGAAATCGTAGGATTGGAACAGGAAACGAAGAAGCTGGTCGGCAAATATTCAATGGGCATGAAGCAGCGCCTTGGAATCGCAAGAGCTATTCTTCATCATCCAGAGCTGCTTATTCTCGATGAGCCAACGAACGGCTTGGACCCAGTGGGGATCAAGGAAGTTCGCAGACTTATTAAGTCGCTTGCGGAAGAGAGAAAGCTGACGGTGCTTATTTCTAGTCACATCTTATCCGAAGTAGAGCAGCTTGCAGATCAGATTGGAATCATTCATCAGGGGAAGCTGCTTGAGGAAGTATCCTTTGAGGAGCTGCGTGCTAGAAATCGCAACTATATCGAGCTGCAAGTATCGAATGACAACAAGGCTGCAATGCTGCTGGAACAGCATTTTGCAGGAGTGGAATATGAGGCTCATGGAGAAGGCTTGCTGCGCGTTTATTCTCATCTTGGTCAGCAAGGCAAACTGAATAAGCTGTTTGTCGAGCAGGGGATTGAAGTTACGAGAATAGCGATAAGCGAAGATAGGCTCGAAGATTACTTCATCAAGCTGATAGGCGGTGGAACCATTGGTTAACTTGTTGTACACCGAGCTGTTGAAGCTGAAGCGAGCGAAGATGTTTATGATTAGCGTGATTGGATCCATGGCAGCGCCTATTATGATGTTTATCGCTTTTTTGAGCATGAAAAGGGAGAAGCCAGAAACGATCCTTACGTTCGATGTGTCGTTTTACAATACAAATTTGAATGTGCTCATGCTCATTGGCACGCTGCTGTACGGTGTCATTGCCGCTTATCTGTTTAGCCGTGAGTATACGGAAGATACATTGAAAAACTTACTGACAATTCCTGTGTCCAAAACGAGTTTGATTGTGAGCAAATGGCTGCTGCTTCTATTATGGATTTTTATGCTTACGTTAGTAGCTTGGGTAATGACACTTTTGCTAAGTTTTGTAGCCCAGTTTGAAGGATTGAGTGTGGCCGTTATCGTCGATTCTCTTAGACAGTTTTTTGTAGGGGCGTTTCTACTATTTTTATTGTCGACTCCAATTATATTGATAACGATGCTGTTCAAAAATTTTGTGCCGACGATTATATTTACTGCGGTTGTTACGATGGCAAATCTTACGGTTATCGACACGGATTATCAAGGTCTATTTCCTTGGTCTGCTGTACATATGGTGGTTACGAACAGTACGGAGTTCGTTTATCCAATCTCCTATTCATATGCTATTATTTTTGCTACCTCTATACTTGGGCTGGCAGCAACGATTGTTTACTTTAAGAGATCAGATATTGATTAACTATCAACTATTAACTATTCAGCCGGATGCATGGTTGCGAAATTAGTGAGTAGTATCGGTATGATGGTAAATGGTAGTAGCAGTGATAGTTCGTAGTTTGAATGAAGCGCATGAAGTGACATAGGTTCACGAATAGTAAGGAGGTTTATCCATTGGATTGGTGGGAGTTATTTGCGGCGCTTGTATTAGGCATAGTTGAGGGTCTTACCGAGTTTGCGCCCGTGTCCTCGACAGGGCATATGATCATTGTTGATGATTGGCTGTTCAAGACGAAAGAAATGTTTTCGCCAGAAGTGGCTAATACATTTAAAGTCGTAATCCAGTTTGGCTCGATCCTGGCGGTAGTCGTTTTAATGTGGGAACGGTTTATGACGATGCTTGGCTTGAAAAAGGTGACGGGAGAGCAAGCTTCTCAGCCGCGTTTAAAACTAACACAAGTCATTGTAGGTATTTTGCCGTTCGGGATATTAGGATTTATATTTGAGGACTTTATTGATACGTACTTATTCTCTACACAGACCGTCGTGATCGGACTTGTACTTGGGGCATTTCTCATGATTGCAGCCGATTTGCTCGCACCGCGCGTCAAAAAGGTAGAGACGGTAGACCAAGTTACTTACAAGCAAGCGTTAACGATTGGTCTTGTGCAGTGCTTGGCAATGTGGCCGGGATTCTCTCGCTCAGGCTCTACGATCTCTGCTGGCGTACTGCTAGGCTTAAGCCATCGCGCGGCTGCTGACTTTACTTTTATTATGGCAGTGCCGATTATCGGTGGAGCAAGCTTTTTGTCATTGGTGAAAAGTTGGGATGCGATTACGGCAGATGTGATTCCATTTTTCATCGTAGGGTTTATAAGTGCTTTTCTCGTTGCTCTTGTGTCGATTCGCTTCTTCCTGAAGTTAATTAATCGCATTAAGCTTATTCCGCTGGCGATTTATCGTATCGTGCTTGCAGCAGTGATTTACTTTGTGTTCTTGTAGGAGCAGATGCATAATCCAAGCATTATGTATCATGATGTTTTCGTTTCATGGCAAAAAAATAGATAGAAATTAAGCCTCGATTCTCCAACATTGCTTGGAGTAGTCGGGGTTTCTTTGTGTTGTGCAGCTGGCGGCGGATGAACGAGAGGCGGAGTCAATTTACAGCTAGAGACTGAGGTGGAGGAGAATGGTTTTTGATTAAACTATGGATACAAGTAAAGCGGTCTCTTATGGAGGGCCGAGGGGGAGAAGAGCAACATGCTGCAAACATTAAAATTTGTGAATTTTACGAAGCTGCTCGCGGGAAGATTCATTTCTAATATAGGTGACAGCTTTTATATGTTATCTGCGATGTGGCTTGTGTATGATCTAGGTGGCTCCACCTTTTATTCCGGATTAGCTATGTTTCTTACTTCAATTCCCCGTATCGTTCAGTTTCTCTATGGACCGCTTATTGATCGTTGGCCTTTGAAAAAGATGTTGGTCTCGACCCAACTGCTGCAAGCTGTCCTCTTACTTATCCTGCCTCTTAGCTATTTGCTTGATTTTATTTCTGTGACATTAGTGCTTATTTTGATGCCAATTATCGCTGTGTTGAATCAATTTATATTCCCTGCACAAATGTCGGCTTTGCCGAAAGTGCTGCCAAAGGAAGATTTGACGGCGGGTAATGCTTGGTTTAGTGCTGCCAATCAAGGCAGTGAAGCTGTGTTTAACGCTCTTGGGGGAGTTCTTATTGCCTTAATCGGTATCGTGAGTATGTTTATCATGAATTCCGTACTTTTTTTGATGGCTGCGCTTATTTTTATGACATTACGTCCTATTCCGAGCAATATGGAAGGTGAGAGCAGAGATGAGGCGGAAGCGGGATCTAAGCTGTCTTTCCGACAGTATGTGCGAGAATTAAGGGAAGGTGTGGCTGTCCTTCGCCATCCTTATATTATTCGCTTGTTAGCGGGGACGATTGTAATTAACTGTGCAGGCGGTGCCGTGTTTGCAGTACTTCCTGGCTTTGCGCAAAGCTCTGACTGGTATGGGATGATGCTGGCATCTGTAGCGGTGTTTAGTATGGTGGGGGTGCTGCTCGCTCCTCGTCTGAAACTGGAAAACCTTCCTATGGGGCCGATGTACATTGCTGCATTTTTATGGTGCGGGCTTGCGTGGTTCGCTGCTGCTCAAGTTTCGAGCATGTGGTTGGCGGTTTTTTTGTATGGACTTGGCTGGGTGCCAACTGCGATTACCAATATCATTGCGATGGTGTTTATGCAAAATCTTGTGCCTTCGCATTTGCTAGGCAGGGTGATGGCTGCGGTTGGAAGCATCGGTGCAGTGGCGATGCCGATCGGTTCTTTGTTAGGTGGTATTGGGGGTGCTGCGTTGAGCAGCGCAGCTGTCCTTATGATTAGTGGCTTGCTTGTTGCGCTCGTAGCTGTTGGACCCTGTGACCCGCCGTATGTCGGCTGTCACGAAAATGGATTCGGCGATGTTCTTTCCACAGCAAGAGAGTTTAGGTAAAGAGCGAGTTAGTTTGAGCTAGAGTTGTTAATCTTCAATGTGATTAACAATAATAAGGGTCGGGGGCTTCTCTTCTGATGTAGAGAAGCCCCCGACCCTATTTGGTGAGAATGGCGAGTCTTCGTTTACAGCCATTCCAGTAGCATTCCGCCAAGGGCGCCGACGATAACGACGGCCCAAGGCGGGATGCGCCAGTGCGTGAGCAGCACGAATAGGGCTGCTGCGAGCGCGAAGTCGGCCGGTGCTTGCACGGTCGACGTCCAGAGCGGCGTGTATAGTGCCGCGATGAGAATGCCTACGACGGCGGCGTTGACGCCAAAGAGGGCACCTTGTGCGCGCGAGTTCACGCGTAGAGCGCTCCAGAATGGGAGCGCTCCGACGATGAGCAGGAACGCGGGTAAGAAGATCGCGATTGTTGCTACAATTGCACCTAGCCAGCCTTGAGCTGCTGCTCCAATATAGGCCGCGAAGGTGAACAGTGGGCCTGGTACGGCTTGCGCAGCTCCATAGCCAGCTAAGAAGTCTGCTTTGTCGAGCCATCCTGTGGGCACGACTTCACGTTCAAGCAAAGGCAGTACGACATGGCCGCCGCCAAATACAAGTGAGCCAGCTCGAAACATGCTATCGAATAAGGCCATAAACCAGCCGCCTATGCCTGCCTGACGCAGGAGCGGTAGAGCCACAAGCAATAAGCCAAACAGCGATAAGCAAATAATCGCTGTCCGACGGCTAATTGGCACACGGACATGCTCCAGTTTGGGCATTTCCTTGTGCCTATACATCCAGACGCCGGCACAGCCAGCGGCCGCGATGACAAATACTTGAGCCAAGGCTGTCTGCCACAGCAGGACAGCGGCCGCGGCCGCCACGGCGATGGTGGCGCGCCCACGGTCTGGCGCTAGCTTCGTGCCCATGCTCCATATGGCATGGGTAACAATGGCCACGGCCACCAGCTTCAGGCCGTGGATCCACCCTGCACTTGCGATGCTGGAACCTTGCATCGCCAACGCGAATAGGGCTAACGCTGCTGCGGACGGCAGCGTAAAGCCAAGCCATGCGGCTATGCCACCAAGCAGGCCGCCGCGCAGCACACCAATACCGATGCCGACTTGGCTGCTCGCCGGCCCTGGCAGGAACTGACACAGCGCTACTAAGTCAGCGTAGCTGCGCTCATCGATCCATTTGCGTCGCAGCACATATTCTTCGTGAAAATAGCCAAGATGCGCGACAGGACCTCCAAAGGAGGTCAGGCCTAGCTTCAAGGCGAACAGAAATATTTTTAGTAGGTTTCGTTCTGTTGGAACCGCTATCGTTCTAGCGTGTTCGGATTGTGACATGCTGTTCTCCTTTTGCGATAATGATTCTTCTATGATGATAGTTGCCTTCTCATTTTAGCCAAATAAGCTTCTGTAATAAAGAGTTTATAGACTTAAGAACTATAGATTTTAAAATAAACCAATAATTTCATGGATATTTACATTTATACAACTATAATTGAATGGATGAATTATTAAACATATATAACACGGGGGAAAACATGAAAAAGAGAATAGCAACATTGCTATCGGTAACACTTGCATTTAGCACCTTGTTAAGCGCATTAGCAGCACCAGCGAGCGTTCAAGCAGCTGTAGCGAATGAAGGTGTGCAAGTAAAGAATACTGCTGCATTTAAAGATGTAGAATCACATTGGGCAAAAGAAAAAATTGCAGAGTGGGCATCCCAAGGCGTAATATCTGGCGCATCTGCAAATGAATTCAAGCCGAATCAACAAGTAACGCGTGCGGAGTGGGCAGCCATCGTAAACCGCATGTTCCAGCTTAACGAACAGAAGCCGCAAGCTTACACAGATGTACCAGCAGGAGCTTGGTATGCGGACGCTGTAAATACGGCGACAACAGCAGGATATATGAAAGGATATACGGACTTTACATTTAAACCGAATGCAACGCTTACGCGTCAAGAAGCGGTAGCTTCCTTGTCCCGCTTGTTGAAATGGAAGACAAACAGCACGGCACTAACGTATAAAGACAGCGTAGATATCCAACCATGGGCGGCATCATCGGTTTCCGAAGCCGTCTATCTAGGTGTTGTTAAAGGCTACGAAGAAGGTACGTTCAAGCCGAATCAATCGCTGACGCGTGCAGAAGCGGTTAGCATGCTAGATCGTGCATTCGATACATATGGTGTATGGTATGGGCAAGCGGGTACATATGGCGCTAAAACGAAGCAAGAACAAGAAACAATCAACGGAAACGTTATCGTTAACGTATCAGGCGTTACTCTACAGAACGTACATATTAAAGGCGATCTCATCCTTACACAAGGTGTAGGCGAAGGAGATGCTGCTCTTAACAATGTGAAGGTAGATGGCAAAACGCTTGTATATGGTGGTGGTAAAAACAGTATTCATGTAAACGATAGCGTACTTTCACATGTTACCGTAAACAAGAAAGATGGTATTGTGCGCTTCATGGTAAAGGGTGCATCTACCGTTCAAGAGCTAATACTGCAATCACCGGCAATCGTTGATGTACAAGATAATGCCAAGATAGTGAAGCTGCAATTGTCTGAAACGCTTAAGGCTCAATCCGAAGTCCAGCTAAATGGTGTATTCCCATCGGTTATGGTGAGCACTTACGGCAGCAATCTGAAGCTGGCACAAGGTGCTATTCAGCAGTTGACTGTAAGTAAAGGAGCAGTAGGAACGAAGATTGAAGCTGCTAAAGATGTAACGATTGAATCTTTGATTATCCATGCAGGAACAAACGTAACTGGCCAAGCAGTGATTAAGCAGGTAACACTAAATGCTGCGGGCGTTAGTTTTGCTGCTGCTCCAAAAGAGTGGAAGCTAGGAGAGAATGTTAACGCAGATACGCTTGTAACTGTAGCTGGTAAAGAAACGAAAGCTGGGGACCTGATTAAGTCGACAACCACTACTGGTGGAGGCGGCGGATTTGGTGGTGGTTTCCCATCTGGCGGAGGCGGTTCTAACGGCGGCGTCACACCAGAGAAGCCAGGCGGTAATGGTGGTCAGGAAAATAATTCGGTAGTAAAGCTCACTAAAGAAGTTTTTAGTGTAGGCGAAGTCGTATATGGTACAAGCAGCAAGCAAGGAACCGTGTATGTTGTTCAGGAAAGTTGGGCAGATAAAGGTATTGAGGAATGGGAATGGTTAATTAATACAAGTTCTAGCACGGCTAAAAAAACTGAGGTTCAACCAGATGGTTCATTTTTTGTTACTCATGACTCTATAATAACTGATGAGTATGTTGCTATTGTTGTGGACGAGAATAAGAAATATCATCACAGTGACAAATTCTATATTTGGTGGACGCATAACAGATTTGAATTTCATTCTTCATATCAGTTTCCTCCAGGATATGGTCTAACAGTAGAACACTATGCACTTCTGTTTTCACATCCGATTAAAGTGAAAGAACATGTTGATATCCGAAAATCGGTTATGGTTGCAACTTACGAAGATCCTACATATAGACCGATTGGTGATGATGTGAAAATAGAAATCAATAAATCTAATATTCGAATTATTCCGTCAACTAAGCTAACAAATAACTGGATTTCATTTAAATTACTGCCTGATGCAGTAACATCCAGAATTAATGGCGCTTCGAATCATTTGGCTGTCAGTGATAAGCATCCATCAATGATTCGAGTAGATTTCCCAGGAATGAAATGGGACTCGTTTTATGTTTTCGAGAGAAAAGGAACGAAAATTTCGGTTGTAGCTGATAAACCTGTAGTTCTGCATTTTACTCCAGGCTATGGCAAACTAAATGATATAGATGAGTTGGTGCGACAAGGTTTGGGAAGAAAAATAGTATTCGATGACCAGAATGTAGGTCAAATCCAGTTCATCGATACAAGTGATCTTCCAGTAAATCAGTATTGGCTTTATTCACCAACGGATAACATTTATTACTTACTCGACAATGATAATTCTCATACAAATATGACTGTAAATATACTTGCTTAAGTATCAACACGCATCTTTCAGATTTTTGTTCAACAAGACAAGCCCCTTCGTTTACAATATATACGACACCAAGTTTAGGGCCGAGGATCATACCTCGGCTCTTTCTGCATCATTAGCCGAATAATTAAAGGAGCGTGTTTATGTCAGCGAACACGGATGCAATGGTTTGGAAGCAAAGATTAAGAGAGCTTGGTGAGATGTGGTTAAGACCCCGAGAAGTGATGCGTGAACATATGCGAGTAACCAAGTCAGATGGGTTTTCATTGCTGCTCGTAGTCATCAGCTCATTTTTCGGAACGCTGGATGGCTATGCCAAGGATGGTATGGGGGATCATTCATCGCTAGGCACGATCATCCTGCTCGCCTTTGTTGTCGGGATTATTAGCGGCATTATCAGCTTTTATATTAGCAGCTTTCTTATGCTATGGATTGGGACGATGCTCGGGGGGACTGCCGATAGCCAAGAAATTCGTGCTGTTAATGGGTTGGCTGGATACGGACCGCAGGCCATTGTAGGGTTACTATGGATTCCATCTCTTTTTATTTTTGGCAAACAAGTATTTACAACGACAGCTACTGGTTTCTTAGTAGCAGGATGGGCTGCTCTTATCGCGATTGTTGGCTTTGTAATCGTAATATGGAGCTTTGTTATATTGGTCGTTGGTATTTCAGAAGCACATCAGTTTTCTAAAAAAAGAGCGTTGGCAACGATACTCCTGCCTGTTATTCTCATTTTCTTCATAGCTATACTTCCTGCTACAATGCTAGGTTAGTCAATGATTTACTTACTTCTCAGCATCATAATAACGGTTCCGACATGTATTTAAAAATAAAGTCATCATTAATCATCATCACAATCCATCTATGAAATGTATATCCTTTCCACTTGTGCGCAAACTACGCGTACAGGAGGTGAGGGCGATGTGTCGTCAATTATCACTCAGTACGGACTATTCGGAGCTAGAGTCAACGTTCAAGCTTGATGAATCGAGAATTGCTTATCGTCCGCGCTATAACATAAGACCAACTCAGCTTATTCCCATCATTATGGAGCAGGAAGGACGAAGAGTGCTGGATGCTTATCGTTGGGGACTGGTGCCCTTCTGGGCGCCAGACGCGATCAATGCGAATTTAACAGCGGTTGCGGAAAATTCATCATACTTTAGAATGGTGGAGCGCCGACGCTGCCTTATTCCTTGTAACGGATTGTACTATTGGCGTAAGCACGAGAAGCGAATGCATCCGGTTCGAGTCGTTTTGCAGACAGGGGGAATTTTCGGTATCGCAGGGCTTTATGAATGTTGGCGCAGTCCACAAGGCGAAGATCATTACAATTGTACAATCGTGATGTCTCGCGCAAATCGGACGGTATCAGAATTTGATTCCCGGATGCCAGCTATACTGGATCGTGATGAGATGGAAGCTTGGCTTCAACCGAGTTCCTTGGAACTAGATTACTTGAATCGATTGTTAAAGCCAATTGATGATGAACGGTTGCATCTTTACCCAGTATCACCGCTTATTCAATATGAGCACCATGATGATAGTCGTTGCATAGAAGAGATGGATTTAAAGCGTGCATGGATAAAAGCTTAGATTTAATGCATGGAGAGGTTTATCTATCTAAATGTAGAACAGAACATATGCAGAGTATACCGAATAACAAACGAACAAAGAAAAGCAGGCCCTTCCTCTATGGGAGAGCCTGCTTTCTATTTTCAACATCTGAAATGAAGATTAACGTCTTGCTCTTATTTTCATTCCGAACCATAACAGTAACGTACAGAAAAGGGCAATAGTTATGCTAATAAGTACGATCCGAATAATCGGCTGATTCGATGATGTGTCATCGGAAGTGCCAATCATTCTGGTGCCCATTGCACTTGAGCCGCCGTCACGATCCGAATGCTCATTTTGAATCTGGTATTGTTTCAAAGCCTTAATTATAGGTGCAGACTGTATAGCTTCATCATTAGGGACTCCAAACGATTGAAGGTCTTGATTAGGCGAGGCAATGGCAACGAGCTCTTGTTGGGTTTCGCCCAGCTTGACGATATATTTGTCGGACTTATCGGTAACGAGAATATAGGGATTGTTGCCTACAGCAGGGAGTTGCTGTAACGCTGACTTTACATAGCTGGAATCACCGCCAAAGGATTCGAGCTGATAGCCAGAAGAAGTCTTGCTTACTCGCAAAAAGGACATGGCCTGTTGATCGCTGTATACGATAAATTCCCATTGTTCAGTAGGACGAATGACATCTTGAAATGTGTTGGATGTAGAAAGGCTAAGTTGTTGGGGGTCAATTAGATACACGGGGAATCCTTCACCGATAGTTATATTCTGTACCTCTCGCGCAGTTGAATAACCGTATCCATGCGGGTCTTTGCTAACGGCTTCAATAAACAATGGACGGGCCTCATTTTCTATATAGCTTTGTACCTCTGCTGGAATCGACTGTGATTTAAATGCGTCCACCGTGTGAATGAAGGGCGTGCCTATGAATAGGGACACAAATGTGATGAACGTCAGTGTCATTGCGGATGTAATTGTTCTTCTCATCATTTTCCTCCACCTCCTATTTAAACTTGTAAAGATCTTTTAAGCCCCACCGCCAAGTCTGATTATAGGAACTTCCTCCTTTGAATTCGGTATAGCGCATCGATGTTTTTCGGCCGACAAGAGGATCCATATAGTTGATCATGTCATTACCCCCGACCGAATCGTAACCATAAATAACGACGACATGTCCACCTCCAGTGCTCCATTGCCAAGACACATAGACAGGCCGGCTGTTATTGTCAATTTGCGTTTTTATATCGGAATAGGTAAGAGCTCCATCATACAGCCAGCTCGATATTCCAAATTGGACAAGTCCGTTTTGTGTTTCTTGTGCGCTAGCGGAAACGTCCGAGCATGTAGAAGTACCTTTGACTGCTTTGGCGATATCGCATTGTGAAATATGTTTACCGTAGTATTTGAGAATACTGGCACTGGCTCCTGCCCAACACCATAAGCTCTGTTCTTGCTTGACTGCAGGATAGGAAGGGATATTTGTAGCTTGTACTTGAGCAACCATCGTAATGGTAAATACGGCGCAGAATGCAGAAATGAGAATTATCATTTTCTTCCATTTACTTGCAACCATAGAGCTCCCCCTTAATTTGGATTTAATAGGATATTTAAGTGATACATTACTATTAACGAGCATAAGGAAACAGATGTTTCACGTTCTTCTAAAAAAATCCAAACATTTTACATGAACTTATGAAATTAACCTCAATTTCTCACTGTTTTCTAATCTTACTCTCACGGCCTTCTTTGTTTCGATCTTTAAAGTAAGGATTAAGAGAACGACAAAGGGAATTATTGGGGAGGAAAATAAAATGAAGATTGTTATGATACCGTCTGGTTTTAAAGAATGTTTAGATGCTGAGGAAGTTGCAATTGCAATGCAGGAAGGTGTTTGTCGATTTAATCCGTTAGCAGATATCGCAGTGATTCCAATGATCGATGGTGGCGAAGGGTTCGCAAAGACGATTATTAACATAAAAAAAGGCACGTTGATTCATAAAAAAGTAATCGGTCCAGTAGGAAAGATTGTTAACAGTCATTTTGGTGTATATACCGATGAATGTGGTAAAAAGACCGCTGTTATTGAAATGGCTGCGGTAGCGGGTTTGAAGCTTGTGCCGCGCAATCAACGCAATCCGTTGTGGACGACGACTTATGGGGTTGGGCAGTTGATTTCAGCTGCAATGGACTTGGAAGTGGACAATATTTTGATCGGATGCGGAGACTCAGGAACTTCAGATGGCGGTGCTGGAATGGCTCAAGCGTTAGGCCTTCGCTTCCTTGATAAGAACGGAGCAGAGATGGTCGTACGTGGAGGCGGAGACTTGAGGCGGGTGGCAGATATGGATTTGTCTCAATTGGATGGACGTTTGCGTAAAGTCAATATTGATGTGGCGTGCAATTGGCACAATGTACTGTGCGGCGAGAAAGGTGTGGCACGAGTATTTGGTCCGCAAAAAGGTGCAACGGAGGAAGAGGTGGAACAGTTATCATCTGCCTTTGATACGTATGCAGAACTGATTCAAGAACATCTTGATCTTGATGTACGTCAATCTCCAGGCAGCGGTGCTTCAGGTGGACTTGGTGCTGGGCTAGTTGCTTTTACAGGTGCGAGATTGCATCCGCGCTATGATGTCATTATGAAATATATTCAAATTGAAGAGACGATTGAGCAAGCAGATGTTGTGTTGACAGCGGAAGGATGCTTGGACTTCCAAACGCCAAATGGCAAGATACCATCGGAGGTTGCTCGTATTGCGAAGAAGCATGGAATTCCAGTTATTGCGATAACAGGTACAATCGGCAAAGATGCGCATGTGAACTATGATAGTGGAATTGATGCATTTATGAGTATTATTCAGAAGCCAATTTCACTGGAAAAGGCAATGAATAAAGCATCCGTTTGGATTGCAGATAGTGTGGAGGCTTCCATGCGCTATATTCGGATAGGTTATCAGATTGCGCAGCGTGAGCAGCATCAAGGAGGAATTATGTAGGATGGATCCTGAATTAACCAGACAAACTTCATCCCCGCAAGGATGGAGAGCTCGTATTGCGAAACTATCGAACAGCAGAATTTTTAGTACCATTGCTATAGCAGCATCCATTCTACTAATTGCGTTTGTAGATGGACTACCCTATGAAGCGAAAGTAACGGCCTTCTTCTTTCTCCTAGCTATGGGGTTATGGATTGGCAGTTCGCTCCCAGCAGGTTACGTTGCATTAGGTGCTGTTATTGCGATTGTCCTCTTCCGCGGGGCCGAAGCATCCTTGTTATATGAGTCGTTTGCAGAAGAGGTAGTTTGGCTTATGGTTGGGGCGTTTATCATTGGTGAGGCCGTTCGTGAATCGGGGCTTGCTTCTCGCTTTACACGTGCTGTTGTTCGCCGGGCACGCCATTCAGGACATGTCATGACATTGCTTACGTTAGCGCTTCAAGTGGTATCCTTCTTCATTCCATCCACTTCGGGACGAGCGGCGTTGTCGATGCCAATTGTGAAGGAGATTAGTGCTTTGCTGCATAGCAAGCGCGAGAAGCAAACACTTGCTATGCTTGTGCCAATTATGATCTTGATGAGTACATCGGCTACTTTGATCGGTGCAGGTGCTCATGTGATCGGTATCGGTATATTAGAGAAGACGAGTGGTCAGACGATTTCCTATGTGCAGTGGTTTATTTGGGGGGTTCCATTTGTATTGGTCATATGTGCAATCTCCTTACTTGTATTGCAAAAGCTATACGGTTCTAAAGAGCTGTTGCAACCTTTAGCTGAGCCTGCTCGTTCGATAGAGGCGGACCATGCAGTTGCCAGTAATGCCAGCAGCTTAACTGTGATGGAGAAGAAGACATTATGGATGACGGGCGGGCTGATTGTTGCTTGGATGACGGAAAGCTTGCATGGCTATGATTTAGCGTTCATTACGATGATTGGTGCGCTGTTGTTTATGACACCGCAGTGGGGTGTTCTTTCATGGAAGCAAGGGATAAAGTCTGTATCGTGGAGTTTGATTGTATTCGTTGCAGCTGCAACAGCACTAGGAAAAGGCCTTGTTGAGACCGGAGTTGTTTCTTGGATACAACAGCGTTTGTTTCGATTTCTTGATGTGCTGCAGCATGTGCCTGACTTTGTCATTTTATTAACGGTGCTAATCATTACGGTTACTTCGCATTTATATATTACCTCTCATACGACTCGAGCAGTTGTTATGATCCCTGGCCTCATTGTATTCGGGCAATCGCTCGGTTTAAACGAGACGGCGATTGTATTTCTTAGCTTGGTCGCTATGAATTATTGTGTTACATTCCCAGTTAGCTCAAAGGCGCTGCTCCTCTTTTACGAGGACGAAGAGGTTGCTTATGATGCGAAAGATTTGCTGAAACTAAGTATGATTATGCTGCCTATTTATGTTCTGGTTATGATCGTATTTTACTATACGTACTGGAACTGGACGGGGTTAAGTTTATAGAGCGTACACGGTTTGTTGAAGCTTAGGCTGGAACATTGATTGGATGAAGGAGCTTGGCTGCTATTTCGGGTGTGATATAATAGACCGATAGGAACGAATGATCGGATATTACCTGGAAGGGAGCTCTGCATATGCCTCCGAGACCATATCCCGAATGGTCGTGGTCGCCATCACGGCACAATCTTTTTCAAGAATGTAGACGCAAATACTATTATCACTATTATGCTGCACATAACGGATGGTTAGCAGAGTCTTCAGTGCTGGCTCGTAATGCCTATCGTCTTAAGCAGATGACTAATTTATATTTAGTGTTCGGTGATGCTGTTCATAAGATGGCTGAAGAAACGATCAAGCAGTATCATCATTACGGCAAGGCAATCGAGGCGAATGAGCTTGTGAGACGTATACGCAAGTTACTTAATCAGGCATACTTGGATTCTAGAGACGTCGAGACATGGAGGATGCAGCCGAAGTCGAGATTAATGCTAGAAGAAGTCTACTATTTTGGCAGCTTGCCAGACCGTCAGGTTGAACAAATTCGCAGTCGGCTGCCCATATTGGTTGATCGGCTGCTTACGAGCGATAGTATGCAAATGTTTATGCACGGGGACGGTTGTCATCTTGTCGAGATGGAGAAGCTGAATACGATTCAGCTTCGGGGTACAAAAGTATATGTGAAGCTGGACTTTATGTTCCGCAAACAGGATCGCTATATGATTGTGGACTGGAAGACGGGGCAAGAGGATGAGCGCAACGATACCCAGCTAAGACTTTATGGCTGGTACGTTCATGAGAACTATGGCATTCCTTATGAACGCATCGACATTCGCACAGAATATTTACTGAGCGGCCGTTGTCAGATTGATCAAGTGGACGAGCCAGAGATGGAGGCGCTTGTTGCTTATACGGAATCTAGCATGGCCAAGATGCAAAGCTATTTGCTAAATCCGGAATTGAACGAACCGAAGCCGCTTGAAACATTTGAAGTAACTGATGATGAACGCCGCTGCCGCCGCTGCGCATTCCGTGAAATTTGTGAAGGGGCCAAGCCGCAGTCGTATGAAGATTGATGATATAGCCGAGGGAGCTGAAGCGGTTGGATTTGCATATAGATCCTAATGGTGAGAGTGGTCGATCGGACCGTGAGTTGAAGCGGGGAGAGGAACCGTCTCGAGCGCGTTTGCCATTATCATGGTTTCGTCAAGGCGCATTACCGCTCGCTCCACAACTGCTTGGACGTACACTTGTCCGCGTGACAGATGAAGGTGTCATCCGGGCGCGTATTGTGGAAACGGAAAGTTATGTTGCTCCACACGATAAGGGTTGTCACGCTTATAACAACCGCCGTACGAAAAGAACGGAGACGATGTTTCAGAGGGCTGGACATGCGTATGTGTACCTTATTTATGGCATGTACCATTGTTTAAATGTCGTTGCTGCTGAGGAAGGACAGGCAGAGGCGGTGCTTATTCGTGCTGTTGCGCCATTAACGGAGCACGATGAGTCGATTATGAAGAGATACCGTTCACATCGCTCCAACAAAGTCGTTACCTTGAGCAATGGACCTGGCAAGCTATGCCGAGCCATGCATATCGATAAGAGCTTTGATGGTTATGATATGATTGCAGGGGAAGCGATGTGGCTCGAAGCTGGTAGGGCTGTATTGCCAGAGCATATTGTATGTGCGACGAGAATCAATATTCCTTATGCGGAGGAATATGCCAATGTCTTATGGCGATTTTATGTAGAAGATGATCCGTATGTTTCCGTGAAAGACAAGCAGGCTGTGCCTTTATCTGTTCATGAGCGGATGATTGAGACGTTTGGCTTAGAGGATTTCAGTTGGAATTAAGTTCAGCTAGTGTTGATATGCTAAGAAAATAGACAGCTTATATGAACATTAGGGGCTGACTGATGTAGGCGTAAAGCTTACAATATACATAGGAATACATTTGAATACCAGTAAGTCATTTGCTAGAATGGCTACAACATATATCAAAAATGATCGGATATCGGACAATAAAGGAGGGTTTCAGATGGCAGCCAATCAAAAAATAAAAGATGCAGCACAAACGGACACTCAATCAAATAATGAAGTATGTGAGATCGTATGCTATGATGCTGAAAAGATTAGTGCCTTGAAGCATACTGTCGATGATAAAGAAGCACAAGGAATGGCGCAGTTATTCAAAGCGCTGTCTGATCCGACGCGGATGAAAATGGCGATGTACTTGGATAAAGGAGATGAGCTGTGTGTATGCGATATGGCGATTTTGACCGGGCATACGATTGCCACTACGTCGCACCATCTCCGCTTGATGCGCTCCCTCGGGATTGCGAAGTCACGCAAAGAAGGAAAAAATGTATTTTACTCTCTGCATGACCATCACATAAGACTGCTCGTACGCATGACATTGGAGCATATGCGCGAAGAGCATTGCCATGCTGAGTAATGTAATAAGCGGCCTCCATGCTGTTTGTTACTAACCATATGAATCGTCCATTTGTATACAACGGGCTGCCTTTCTGTAGATGATCTTATAACCGTCTACTTGATAAGGCAGCCTTTTTGTTCTACTGCTATTCCTTGGGCAATGCAAGATCCCCTGGTTTGATGTGGCCTGATTTGCGCAGCAGCAAGTATATCGGATACGATATAGCTGCGGGCAAGAGGATATAGGTGATAAGCATGGCTGGAATAATGTAAGCCGGGTTATATATTTGAAGCAGCATAATCGGTGCGATGAATGAGCTAAGTCCCATACCAGCGATCTGGCTTGGCGCCTCAATATGGAAGAGGAGCGCGGATACAGGGCCCATTACTGCACTGGCAACAACAGATGGAATAATAATTTTTAGGTTCTTTGTAATGTTAGGCAGCTGAACTTTTGGTGTGCAGATCGCTTGCGCTAATATGCCCCCGATATCATTTTCCTTCGCGGAAATAAGAGCGAATGCGATAAAGGGTGCTGCACATCCAGCTAAAGCAGCGCCTCCAGCTACCCCCTCTAGATTAAGTGCAATAGCGAGTGCAGCAGAGGAGGCTGGTGACAGGAGAAGCAGGCCCCATACGACTGCCAATACAATTGAGCAAATGAGGAGATTAATTTCCGCTGCTGCCTTAATGAAACCGCCTACCGTATTTAAAATAGGTGTAATTACAGCGCTCAGCCATAGTCCTAGCAATCCTGCTAGAACAATGGAAGCTAGTGGGACAAGCATCATATCAACAGGCGTTCGTCCAGTTAGTCTTTTGCCAATATACACGGCTGCAGTAGCTGCCAAGAGCGCGCCAATAGGTTCACCGGTTGCGATCGTTACTCCTACCGGAGTGATTTGAATAGCCCCTGCACCGACCGCTGCGGCAATCATGGCGGAGAATACGACCAATCCCGTCGAGCCTAGCATGAAGGCAATTCCTGCTCCGATTGCTGGCGACATGAGCATTTTAGCCACGAAACCAATCTTCACAAGAGCTGACCAGCCAGCAAGCTTGCCTACATTTTCAACAAGCAATCCAATTCCTAGCGTGACAAATATGCCTTGTGCAATTCCGTTAGAGGCTTTAAAAACGCGAGTCATTACATATTCACGTCGTTGGCTCATCGTTACGACTCCAATCCGATGGAACTCATGTATTGTTTTAAAAGGTTAACGGAATGGTCGAATTTCTGCTGCTCCTCAGTTGAAAGATGCAGTTGAACGACTTCGCGAATACCTGCTCGGCCAATAACGGCTGGAACGCCTGCTGTTACTCCTGTATAGCCGTACTCTCCATCAAGTACAGTGGATACGGGGATAATTTTCTGGTCATCATTGAAAATGGATCGGATGATATAGACGGCTGCATTAGCAATTCCATAATAGGTTGTGCCTTTGCGGTTGTAGATTTCCCAGCCCGCCTTCTTTGTTTTCTCGACCAAATCATCGAGATCGAGGTTTGAGAAGCGAGCGGGATTGTCCGCGATAACATGCTGCAATGGCTTGCCGCCGATCGTTGCATGTGACCATGCAGCGAACTGTGAATCGCCATGCTCGCCCAGTGTGTATACGTGAATACTGCGCGGATCTGTCTGTATCGTTTCGGACAGCAGCGTCTTCAAGCGAGAGGAATCAATCGTTGTTCCCGTTCCAATTACTCTGCTTCTTGGTAGTCCGCTTAATGTCCAAGTGTAGTGTGTAATGATGTCAACAGGGTTAGAAGCGATAACAAATAAACCTTGAAAGCCAGATTTCATTACTTCCGGGACAATGGATTCTGTTATCTTTGCGCTGGCACCAAGTGTGTCGAGCCGTGTTTGGCCAGCCTTGGGTGGGCCTCCGGCTGTAATCACGACAACATCTGCATCGGCACATAGTTCGTATCCGCCAGCTTGTACGTAAGTACGCCATGGAGTAAAATCTGTGCAATGCGTTAAATCCATTGCTTCGCCAACAGCCCGTTCGCGATTAATATCAATTAATGCGATCTCATCACAAACACCTTGATTGACCAAGCAATAGGCAATGCTGGAGCCGACAAGTCCTGTTCCGATAATCGCTACTTTGCGTTTGTCACTTGCCAAGAGATAATCCCCTTTCTCCTTATTCGAGGTGAATCATGGCTAGGTGGTTGCATACGGCTTTACACATGCAGTACCGTTGCCTTCGGGACTAGTATGTGCCAGTTCTCCACGAATAAGGAATGAGAATAAATGGGGATAATCGCTTGAAACAGAAAAAAGAAAAAGTAAAAGAAAGAGTGCAATCTCTACTTGCTTAATGTTTTTACCCTATAACGGCTTGATGGCTTCTATGCGTATACGTACATAATCAAGGATCCATCGCTCTTTTAGCGGATCAAATAGCTTAGGATGACAGATGCGTTCGATTTGTTCTTTATACGCCAAGTGTTTGTCAGGACTTATGTTTTGAAAATAGACATTTGCAAATGTATCTAACCAGACGGAGAACGCTGATGTATCCTTTTGCAATGGTGTGGGGCGTTCGAATAGAACAGCACGGCGAACATGGAATCCTTGTTGCTCTAATTGGCTGCTGTACATTCCGATGGAGGGGAAGTACCAAGGATTGTTTACTTTCGTGCCTTGCCTGCCTGCTTGCAGTACCGTATGAATAGCGGTTTGTACCGTTGCAATATTACCGATACCGCCGAATTCAGCCACGAATCGTCCTCCTGGACGGAGGACATTCCATACGGAAGCAATCACATCAGCAGGACGTGTCATCCAATGAAGAGCTGCATTAGAGAAGACGGCATCGACAGGGGGTTCTGAGGTGAAATGATGACCATCTACGATGTTAAAACGTAACTGAGGATACTTCGTTAGAGCTTGAGCAATCATCTCAGGTGAATAATCGATGCCTGAGACGACAGCTCCTGCTTGTGCGATGTGGTTAGTTAGGTCGCCTGTTCCACATCCTATATCGATAATTCGCTCTTCGGACTGGGGCTGCAACCATTCGATCACGTCTTGCCCGTGCATGGATACGTAGTCATGCCAATTATCGTACTGCGAAGCGTTCCAATTTACGATGGTCATGCCAGATTCACTACCTTTCCTAATTAGGGTGTGATCAGCATAGCGTAAGATTATTTATTAATCCAATATATAACAACGATTAATTTCATAGGTAGTAACTATAAGTGCCGCTGCTGGCTGATCTTAAATGAATGGGTTTGTTGTCCGCGCTTGGAGGACAACAAAGATGACAAAATATATTCAAAATTAAGTGGCAATCTCGACAGTATTGCAGAGGAAAATAAAGAAAGAAATAGAATTATGTTAGAATATCGATTAAATTAAAACAAGGAAGTTAATGCCTATGTGGCGAATAGTAACAATCAAATTGAGAGGTGACCAAACATGTCAAAACAATCACGCAAAAAAGGAAACAAAAAAATTAGCAAGATAGCTCTTATTGCCTTTCCTATCGTTTTAGTCCTGCTAATCGTATTAGTTGGTTATTTGGACAAGACAGGTAAAGAACAAGCACAACAAGAAAAGGAAACAAAAGTTGTTCAGTTCGATTTGTCGAATCAGCCGGTTATCGGTTCTAAAGATGCAAAGGTAACGCTTGTAGAGTTTGGTGATTATAAGTGCGGCTCTTGTGTGAACTGGAAGCAGCATGTGTATCCTGAATTGAAGAAAGACTTTATTGATACGGGTAAAGTGAAGCTTTCCTACAGCAACATGACGTTCCAGCCAGGTAATACTCGTTTGGCGGCACTAGCAGGGGAAGCTGTATTTGCACAAAACAATGATTCTTTCTGGAAGTTCCATGAAGCTCTTTACAATGATCAAGTAAAGAACTTACCAGAAGCGTTTACTGTAGAATACTTGCTGGATATTGCTAAGAAAGCTGCACCAGAATTGGATCTGAAGAAGCTTGAGGATGATATTCGTAATGAGACCTATGCAGAACAATTAGCGCATGATGATCGTGTAAGCAAAGAGGCACAGGTTAACTCAACACCTACAGTGTTTATCAATGGTAAGCTGCACATGACAGAGCAACCGTTGAACTATGAAGAGCTTAAGGCAGCTATTGAAAAAGCATTAGCAGCTTCCTAATATAGCAGTGAAGTTCATGTAGCTGCTCGTAAGGGGAATTGAATAAACCCATAAAGGAGGCGTCGTAATGTCTTTTTTCCGCCGCTATGGTCTGTATATGGCTTGGATAGTAGCGCTTGTTGCTACCGCTGGCAGTCTGTATATGAGTGAGATATTACTATGGGAACCTTGTAAATTGTGCTGGCTCCAGCGTATTTTCATGTACCCGCTTGTTCTGCTGCTCGGTATTGCGGCATACCGCAACGATCATTCCATTGTCGTTTACGCGCTGCCATTTCCGATTATTGGCGGGAGCATTTCCATCTATCATTACTTGCTGCAAAAAGTGGAGAGCTTTGCGGCAACAATGGGACCGTGCAAAGTTGGAATTCCTTGTAATTTTGATTATTTGGAAGGCTGGCTGACGATACCGATGCTTGCTTTGATTGCTTTTGTTTTAATCATCTTATTGCTTGTAGTTGGCAGAAAACCTGAGTAATGGCAAGGGATTCAGCTGTACGAGGATATATAATCGCTAATCTTTTGGGGGAGATATAGAGATGAAACTCGGTTTAAGAGCTAAGATGGTATTAGGAATATTGATTGTATCTTGTATTACATATGGGACGAGCGGTTTCTTTATATTTGTGATCAAGCCTTATATTGCGCCAAATATGAATGACCTGCTCTATACCTCTATCATATTCCTGCTAGGCATATTTTGGACATGCCTACTCGGCTGGCTGGCTGCGCAAGTGATTGTGAAGCCACTCATGCAATTGACGAAGGCGGCTTATAAAGCTTCTAGGGGGGAGCTTAATGTTAGTTTGCCGACCTATACCCATCAAGATGAGATTCAAGTGCTTGTAGATGCATTCGGCAAGATGACGGATAATCTCAATAACATTGTCCATGAAATAAAGAACAGTGCGAACGTTACGACTACGAGCACCGTTTCGCTTAGTCAAGCCATGGCTCATGCTGCTGGTCAAATTGAGCATATCGCAGTGACAACTGAGCATATGCATGAAGGTGCGGAGCGACAAGCAGTATGGGCGACGAAGACTTCAGAGACGATTCAGGAGATTCATGAATCAGCTGTTGCAGTTCAGAAGCGCGCTGCTGATACCCAGCAGATGACCCAGCAAATGTTGAGCACATTGTCTCAAAGTGAGCATATGCTTTCTTCTATCATTGACGGAATGCTTCAGGCTGCAGCATCAGGGAAGCAATCGATTCAAACGGTGAAGCGATTGAATGAACAAGCTGAGCAAATCGGCACAATATCCTATACCGTTCGAGAGATTGCAGATCAAACGCATTTGCTCGCGCTAAACGCATCCATCGAAGCCGCACGTGCGGGGGAACATGGTGCTGGCTTTGCGGTTATCGCATCGGAAGTACGCAAGTTGGCAGAGCAGTCGGCAGATGCGGTGAATGATATCAACGAGCGTATCGTTCAGATGCAAGCTCAAATGAAAGAAGCAGTAAACTTGATTACGTCCCAAGTGGAGACCGTAAACAAAGAAGCTGACAAGAAAGACGAGGCAGCATTAGCATTAACAAACATCGCGACGGTGACGAAGCAAGCTTCAGCGGCTGTGCATGAAATTGCAGAGGCCGTGCATGAACAGACGGCTCGCTTCTCCAACACGTTGGAACAAACCGAGCAGATGACAAGCATTTCAATGGAGATGGCTGCGGGTTCAAGGCAGGTGGCTAGCGCTACACAGGAGCAAAATGCATTCATGGAAGAGATGGCTGCATCGGCTGACCTGCTGCGTGATCAAGCGGATCGTCTTCAGGATCAAATTGCTGTCTTCAAAGATTAAAGTGGATTAACGTTGTTGAAGCTAAGTTATTGAAATTGAAACATGAGCAAGCAGATGTTATCGTGCATCATTCATAAGTGATCATTATAAACACTGAATATAAGCAACGAAAGGAAGGAGCCACAATGCGGCTCCCAACTTTATGAAGGCCCCTTTTATAAAAGGGGCCTTTTTCTACGTAGTCATGAAGCGAATTTTAATTTGGTAAATCGGAAATAGGAAGTTTGGCAATTGGACAAAAGTGCAGCTATTTCAAGAAGAAATCCGCATTTGGAGACATTTTAGGACAAACATGCAGTTGTTTTTCCCGATTATGCGCGAAATTAGGCAAAGATGAAAAAATAACTGCACTTTTGCAGATAATGCCTTAATAAGCGTGTCTGTACATGAAAATAAATGCATTTTTGTCTCGGATTCCACCAGACATCGAAGTGAATTCCGATATCCTTTAAGCAAAGTTAGGTTCTAGTACAGTTGTTTCCCCGGCTTCTTCTGCTGCTTCTACTGCGTCCTCCTCTGGTAGCGCAGGGGCAACAGAAACAGCAAAAACAGCAAGGGGCTCACTCGTATCAAGTTGTAGATCATTTTTCTTATTGTCAGTAGAAGCAGCAATGACTGCCGTAGGTTGATCAGGTGGTGCAGATTGAACAGAGTGAACAGGGTGAACAAATGGAACAGATTGAGCGGCAAGAGTAGAATTGAACTCGCTAAGTTCTGCAGAATAAATGGACTCTGCTTGCTGACTTGGCAGCCCCACATATCGCGTCACGAAGTTGATGACGGCATTCCGATACAATTCTCGCTCACGACAGTGAGATACGCCGTGGGTTGCTTTATCCACGAGTAACAATTCTTTTGGTTCTGGTTTCACTGCATATAAATCTTCACTCATTTTAGTGGGGACAAAAATATCGGCTGCCCCGTGTATGAATAAGATTGGCAGTTTCGATTGTGCTATGGCACGAATAGGACTAACATCATTCATCTCAAAGGCTGCCTTACGTTTCAGTAAGCGATCAATTAATGGCATTAACGGCCAAGCAGGTGCGCGATTGAGCTTCACTACTTGATGGCGTATAAGCTGGGTTAAATCTGAGTATGGACAATCGGCCACAATAAATCGAACTTGCGGACGATGGATGGTAACGTATTCAAGAGCAGTGCCGCCTCCAAGTGATTGCCCGTGGAGGCCGATAATGCTGTCATCTCCATTGCGTCTTACCACCCAATCTACCCAAGCCTGTACATCGTATTTTTCCATATAGCCGAATGTTGCGTATTTTCCTTCGCTATTGCCATGACTGCGCTGATCAATCAATAAAGCGTTAAATCCGACCTGAGCAAACATATCGATAAATTGAGAAGACCATGGTAATGCGCCTGTATAGCCATGTACGAAAATCATCGTTCGTTTGGAATGGGGATAGAGCTCAATATAAGTGCCGTATAATTGCAGCCCATCATGACTTTGGATGCGCACTTCTTCTTTTTGAAGGTCGTTGAACTGCTGGCGTGAAAATATTTGGTATTCTTCCAGTAAATCTAGGCAATTGTCATACGAAGAGCGCTTCATACGCGTCATTTGATGTACAGCAATTCGGGGCATGCAACAAAGCGACAGCAGTACAAATGCACCAAATCCCGATAGCAGTAGTAACCACAACATGGCATCGCCTCTTTTGGTTGAGACCGAGGTCATTCAGGTTGTTGCCTTTCTTTTTGACCCCTTGTCCTTATTGTTTGTTCCTTGTTTGTTCCATATAGGTTGTTCTGAAAAGCTTCAAATTACACGTTTATAAGACAAGGAACTGGTGCAAAAAAATAGGGGTAGGTGTCGCAATTGGTCAAAAAGGTTTATAATGTAACACAGGTTAAGTCCCTGCGGTCGGTAGGGGCTTTATACTGATTATTATTCGACACCGTTTAGCGTGTAGCGAAGGGATTGGAACTGGAATGTGTGGTATTGCTGGGTTATTACAATTAAACGGCCAACTGCCGTCTGAACATATGATCCGCGATATGATGGCTGTTATTCATCATCGCGGCCCAGATGACGGGAAACTATGGGTCGGCGATCGCGTCGGACTTGGATTCCGTCGTCTATCCATTATTGATGTGGCTGAAGGAGCTCAGCCATTGAGCAATGAAGATGACTCGATATGGCTCATTTTTAATGGAGAAATCTACAACTACATGGAATTGCGCGAAGATTTAATTGCTCGCGGACACCAATTCAAAACACATACAGATACAGAAGTTATTGTTCATTTGTACGAAGAGTACGGAGAAGATTGTGTGCACCATCTGCGCGGTATGTTCGGCATCGCGATTTGGGATCGTAACAAGCAGCAGCTCTTCATTGCGCGTGATCATTTTGGTATTAAGCCTGTTTATTATTATCGCAATGAAGATGTTTTTGCTTTCGGTTCGGAAATTAAGAGCATTTTGACGGTGCCAGGCGTACCTCGCAAGCTGAACATGAATAGTTTCTACAATTACTTAACGTTCCAATATGTACCGGACCCGGATACGATGTATGAAGGCATTCATAAGCTGCCTCCAGCACATTCGATTACGATCCCATTCCAAGGCGAGCCAAAGCTTCGCAAATATTGGGATCCGATGTTCGATCCAGTGGACCGCCCATTGGCTCAAGTATTGGATGAGATTCGCCATGTAATGAAAGACTCTGTTGAGCATCATCTTCATAGTGAAGTTCAGCGCGGTTGTTTCTTGTCCAGTGGTATCGATTCCACGATTACTTCAACAATGATGCGTTCAGTGGAGCCAATCAAGACGTTCAGCGTTGGTTTCGAAGGGCCGAACAATGAAACGATTATTTCCCGTGATACAGCGCGTCAAATTGATACGGAGCATTTTGAGCGCATGATTACACAGGAAATGTACTTTGATGCTGTACCTCGTGCGATCTGGCACTTGGACGAGCCTGTTGCAGATCCTTCTGCCATCGCATTGTATGAAGTAGCGCGCTTGGCAAAAGAGCATGTAACGGTTGTGCTTTCAGGTGAAGGTGCAGATGAGCTGTTCGGTGGATACCGTATTTATCGCGAGCCGCATTCCTTGCGTTACTTAGATTGGATGCCAGACGGCATGAAGGGCTCTGTGAACGCAATGCTGCGCAAGCTGCCGAACTTCTACGGCAAGAACTACTTGATGCGCGGTACGACGCCATTGGAGCAGCGCTTCCTTGGAAATGCAAATATTTTCTCGGATGATGCGAAACCGGAACTTCTGCGTGTAACGGCTGAGCAGTTGGCTTCCTTTACGAAGCCGTTTGATAAAGCGGGCGAATATTATGCGCGTACAAAGCATCTCGATCCTGTATCTCGTATGCAGTATATCGATATGAATCTATGGATGCCAGGTGATATTTTGGCGAAGGCGGACAAGCTGACGATGGCTCACTCGCTTGAGCTGCGCGTTCCATTCTTGGACCGCAAAGTATTTGATGTGGCACGTACGATTCCGATGAAATATCGTATTGCAGAAGGAACGACAAAGTATGCACTGCGTCAAGCGATGAATGGAATCGTTCCAGATTCTATTCTGAATCGCCCTAAGCTTGGTTTCCCTGTACCAATGCGTGATTGGTTACGCACAGACCGTGCGGGCATCATGTGGGAGCAGATTTCTGCGAGCGGCATCGATCCAATCGTAAACTTGACTCAAGTGGAAGATATGTTCCGCCGCCATCAAGCTGGCCAAGGCGACTACTCTCGTAAAATATGGACGTTGTATGTGTTTGCCTTGTGGCATAACACGTACATCAAAAATAGCAATATCGCATTCTCAGCGAATCATAGCTAAGATTAGCGTGGATAAACGCTGTTTTTTTGAGAAATAATGAGCTGCTAATGCGCTGCTGCTACTTGCAGCAGTGCAACGAATAAAAGGTACCCTCTGTCTTCCTTGTTGCGAAGTCGAAAGGGTACCTTTTCCTTTTGTATATCGTTATCGTTTATATACATACCAAGTAATTGCGATTCATGTAAATGAATTGTAAATGAATGAAGTACAAGCACAAAGCACGAAGTACGAAGTACAGCAGTTTGTAGCTTACACTCACTCGTCTAGTTTCATATTACAATTCTGCACTTTTGCTTTTGTTACCGTGAGGCTCAATTCGTCCATTTCCAATAAGCAGCGTCAAGAGAATCCCCAATGCAGCAATGCCAAAAGCCCATATATAAACAGAGGAGAACGAGGTTGCCCATGCGCTTTTCACTGTCGTCAACAGAGCTGAATGCAATTCAGTGCCACCTGATATCGTGTCCGGCGATGTGATAAGTGCATATAAATCATCAGAATGTGTACCCGTTTGTTCTAGGGCTGTTTGTAATGGAGGCTCAGAGTTGTTGATAGCATCCGTCATATTACGTTTAATAGCTTCGTTCATAATGACATTAAACAGCGCGGTTCCGATAGCTCCACCAATCGAACGGAAGAAGGTTGAAGTGGAAGTTACAGTGCCTAGCTGGTCTTTTGAAAATGAATTTTGAACGATGACCGTAATCGCTGGCATGACCAATCCAATCCCAAGCCCGAGCACAATCATAGCGATGCTTGCTTGCGAAATCGTTGTTGTAACACCCATCATACTCATGAAGTAGAAGCCGAGAACACATGTCGTCATGCCTATCGAGAGCAGTGTGCGATAACGAATTTTCAATAATAGTCGAGTTCCGATAATGCTAGTTATAATCATCGCAATCATCAGCGGTGTCATCGTTGATCCTGCTTCCACTGGGGATACGCCGACAATACCTTGCATGAATAGTGGGACGAACATAATAGCGCCGAACAAGCTAAGTCCAATCAGAAAGGATAATGCTGTGCATATTTGAAACACGCGATTTTTGAACAAAGATAAACTAATAATGGGCTGTACAGCACGCTTTTCAATACATATAAATCCAAGCAAGAAGATGAGCGAGGCGCCGAATAACAGCAGCGTCATCCATGAATTCCAAGGGTACTGCTCACGATCAAGTGACAGACCTAGTAAGAAGAGAACGAGACAGGGGACGAATGTAACGATGCCAAGCCAATCAATGGGCTGCCGCTCAACAAGTGGTCGGTTCTTATCGACGGTTGCCATTCCAATAAAGATAAATATCGTAGAGAGGATACCAAACGGAATGTTCATCCAAAATATCCAGTGCCAACTCGCATAGTCTACGATAATTCCCCCGAGCAGTGGGCCAAGTATTGAGCTAAGCGCATATACAGCACCTACTGCGCCTTGCCACTTAGCTCTATCGGCCGGCGAGAAAATATCGCCGATCATAATTTGAGTCAACGGCATAATCATGCCGCCCCCAATTCCTTGCAGACCGCGATAAGCAATGAGCTGCTCCATCGTCTCCGCGTTGGCGCAAAGAACAGAACTTATAAGGAAGATGAGCCATCCAATCGCATAGATGCTTCGTCGTCCCACAATATCAGATAGTTTTCCTGCGATAGGAATAACAGCCGTAGATCCGATCATATAAGCAGTTGTTATCCATGACATGATCGACAAGCCGTTTAAGTCGCTCATGATGGAGGGAAGTGCCGTACCGACGATCGTCTGTTCCAGTGCGCCAAAGAACATGCCAAGCAGGAGGCCTGCCAATACAAATCCCCGGTTAGGATTGGGATGTGCAGCGTTTGAAAGAATGCTGTTCATTTTTTCGATTCACCTCATTCATCTTCGACGTGTGCTTCAAGTTGGCTGAATGAATTTGACTGACAAGTCACGCCTTAATATTAGGGATAATATACATAATAATGACCGTATAGTCAAAAGGTTTTTCATCATACATATTTAAGGAGTGGATGGTTGTGTGGTATGTTGTAAACGGACGATAGAGATTCATGTTTATATCGTTTCGACTACCTAGTCAATGTCCATGTACGATTGTTATTCGTAAGGAGGCGAGCTGATGGAAGCGAAGAAGCAAAGCATCATGGAAGAAGCGTTGGCGCTGTTCGCCGAAAAAGGGTATCATCAGACGTCCATTCAAGAAATAGCTGACCGAACAGGTATTGCGAAAGGCTCGGTATACTCCTTCTTCCGATCAAAGGAAGAGCTTATGATGACGATATTTGAGCATTACCATCAACAAATTTATGGAGCCTTGCAGCACATCTTGCAAGAGCCATTACCCTCCAGAGAGAAACTGGAGCGACTTATTATGCAGTCTTTGGATCAATTTAGTCGGTTCAAGCTGTTTGTTTCCTTCCAACGTAAAGAGGTTCATCTTCAACAAAAGAAGGAACTGCGGGAGCTTATTTTGTCTTACCGCGCGAAGAAGCTTTATGCGCTTCGCCAGGTAATTGCAGAAGTATATGGATTAGAAGCGCAGCCATATTGGCTTGATCTCGCCACAACGTTAAACGGTGTTATTGCTGAGTTCATAAACTATGTTGCTTTCGATGATAAACTGCTGGATTACCGTAAGGTGGCTGCTTATATCATTCAAGTGATGGATGGTGCGGCTGAAAGAATCATGCGTGATACACCTGTACCTGTACTGAACGAAGCGATGATGGACGATATTATGCGTGTCGGTCGGACAGGCTTCTCGAAGCACCAAGAACAGATGTGGGAGGCGGCTGCTGCATTGAAGCAGGCGATCGAACAATCTTCTACAACAGCCGAGATCATTCATGATGAAGTGAGGCAGGCATTTTCTTTCTTAGAGAGTGAAATGCTGCAAGGACGTGGGACGAGTATACAGGCTCGGAGCGTGACGATGTTCCTGCAAGCGCAGCAGCAGACTACTATTAAAGAGGCTGCTGGGCGGTTATTGGAGTTATTGTTGGCTGAGCGCGATCGGTCGAGCGGAGGGTGAACGATACAATGAGCGGTAGACAAGCAGTGCCGTCTATAAGGGGGAAGCCGGGATGGCTTAGACGCTTGGATCCCCTGACGAAGGGGATCTGGCTTCTCTGCACCGGCCTGGCGGTGATGCTGACGTTGTCGCTCACCGCGCAGCTGCTCTGGTTCCTGTCTGTGCTGCTGATAGCAGGAACCGGAGCAGGTTGGCGCCTGAAGCAATGGCGCCTTTTCGCCCTGTGGGCGATAGGCTTCGGCCTTCCGCTGCTGTTGTTCCAGTGGCTCATGCTCCCCGCAGGGGGAGAGGAGCCACTGTGGCAGCCATTCGGCAGCGGCGGGCCTACGCTAACAGCGTCTGCGCTGGAACTGTCAGCAGCGCTGACGCTGCGATCGATGACGTTATTTGCGTCATCGATCGTGTATGCGACGACGACTGAGCCAAGGGATGTCGTCGTCGCCTTAACACAGCAGCTGCGCATGCCGGATAAGCTGGCATACGCAGCTGCTGTGGCACTCCGCTTCGTGCCGCTGCTCTTGGCCGAAGCGGAGCAAATACGCCGCGTTGAGCGGCTGCGCCGGCTGACGCCTGTGCGCGGAGTAGGTGGGCGCTTGCAGAGCGCCCGCCAGATGGCCCTAGCCATCGTGCGCTCCGCGCTTCGCCATGTGCAGGATGTCTCGACCGCGATGGAGGCGAAGCGCTTCGGCTCGGCTCAGGCACGTACCCACTGGCGACGCATTGCGATCTCCCCAGTGGGCTGCTTACTCGCGGCGGCTTCGATAGGTGCCGCCGCCGCAACGTTAGGATGGTACTAATCATAGATACAGAAAGAAGGGCATCTTATGAAATCTTCATGGAAGCAGGCATTTAGTAATCTTACCGTAAGAGAGTGGATGCTGATGGCTTTATTAGCCGCAGCGAATGGAGTAGTGACCTCCCTCTTGTCTCATGTAAACAAACTTCTACACGGCTGGGGCGGACCGATACTAACATCGACCATTGTTGGCGTCTATATGGTATATGGACTGTTGGCGATGTATATCATTCGTAAGCCTGGTGCTGCGGCAGGTACGTATGCAATTGGAGCTTTGCTCCAGATTATGGTCGGCACATCTTATGGCATCTGGTCTTCGATCGCAGCGGCTGCTTGCTATGCAATAATTGTTGAGCCATTGTTCTTTATTTATCGCTATAAGCGCTTTGGTTGGCTTGCTATGCTATTTGCAGGTACTGCAATGGTGCCGCTTTGGTTCGTTGTGGCAGCATTTATGTTTGGTTATATCGAATACTCAACTACGGTACTCATTGTATCTCTATTTGTTCGTTGTGTGAGCGGTATGCTATTGTGTGGAGCTTTGACGAAATGGTTGGGAGACCGCTTAGCGCCAACACGCTATGTGCGTCCTTATGCGCTTGGTCAGCAGTACAATAATGCTGCTTAATAATCAATGAGCATGAGCAGGGCAGCAAAAGGAGTCCATTTACGATGAATAAGCCGTTGTTGCGACTATCACAAGTCAGCTTCAGCTACCCGGATGCACCCTGTTTATTGAAAGAGTTAGATCTGACCATCGAACAGGGGAGTTTCACGGTCATATTGGGAGAGAGCGGCAGCGGGAAATCCACATTAAGCCGCATTATGGCTCAAGTGATGCCAGAACATGAGGGAAAATTGGATGGCAACGTATATGTGAGCCATGAAACCGATGGATGTAGAGAGGGAGACGATAAGAGGCGAAATCATAGGGCCTCTTCGCTCGAAGCACTCCCTTCCTCTCCCTCTCTCCTTGTTGGACATATGGGTGGCGAGCTATCTTCCTTTGTCATTGGAGTCGTAGAAGATGAATTGGCGTTCGGTCCAGCTAACCTTGGCGTTGACACTTTAGAGATTGAACAGCGTATGGAAAGAGAACTCAAGCGCATTAACATGCTAGATTACCGCTTGTCTGCTGTGGAGCAGCTGTCTGGAGGACAGCAGCAGCAGATTGCTGCAAGCAGCGTTTGGACGATGGAACCGGAGCTGCTTGTCATGGACGATGCATGGAGTCATCTAGATAGAGACGCGAAGCTGATATTTGCGGATGCACTCTTGCAGTGGCTGGAGGAGTCTTCTCTTCATACGCTTGTCATGATCCTGCCAAGAGTGGAGCAGAGGGATCGAGCTCATCCCCTATGGTTGCGAGCCAACTGGCTCCAATTGAAGCAAGGGCAATTGCATCCAACGAAACCGTTTGATCTTGCAAGTTCAATCTCCAAGCTCCATGTATGCGAAGAAGAACGTAATGATAAGAAGAACAGAAATATCGATGAACAGCTGCAAGTGCCGGCTATTAAGCTTGAAGATGCAGGAACAAGCTATCCGGACTTGTCCTTTGGTATTCAGGCAGATGGTGAGTTAATGCCGAGGGAAGCTGTGCTGCTGCAAGGAGAGAACGGATCAGGTAAGACAACGCTGCTGCACCTGATTACACAGTCACTACCTTTACAGCATGGTGCAGCCAGCGTAGCAGGATATTCCTTGTCGAAGCTGAAGCCGCATGAATTGGCTCGGCTTATCGGTTATGTGCCGCAGTCCAGCTACGCTATGTTTTTATACGATACTGTGCAGCATGAGCTTGAGTTCGCGTACGATAGCGCTATCGCAATTGGAAGAGAGCCTTATAAGTTTCTGGGTTCAGCAAAGCCAATAAACGAAAATGAGGGTAAGATGGAGAAGGTTGATCCTATGATGCAGTGCAATCAAGGCAGCCAAGAACGATTGCGCACCAGATGGGTTCAACAGCAGCTTGAGCTGCTTGGCTTGACGCAGCGAGCAGGGGAGAATCCACAAGAACTTCCTGCTGCAGATAGACGTATGTTGAATGTGATTATGGCAACCGTTCATCGTCCTTATTTGCTTGTTTTGGATGAACCGACTGCAGGATTGGATGAATGCTCTGCCTCTGCACTTATTCATTATTGTGAGGCGCTGCGACGGCAAGGCACAGCACTTATCGTGGCAACTCATGACGAGTTGTGGGATCGTTTTGCACAGGGGCGATCGAACTGGCATATATGGAGGATGGACAATGGGAATCTCCATAGTAGTAAACATGAGAATGTAGCAAGTGATAAGAAAAAATGCTGATCTAGATTGGGATATAAACGGATCCAACAACAACCGACACGATGAGGGTGTCGGTTTTTTATTTATAATAGGTAGGAAAAGTCATTTTTGTGTCGAATTTATTTATGTAATGCCTTCATGGTGAGGGATGTTATTCCAATTTAATGCCTTTCTCCGTGACTTGTACATCTATTCGTAGTGTCGTGCAGATAGCGGCAGAACTAACTCATGTATGTCTGTTCAATATGTAAAGGAGTAATTTTGCTATGCCGCGTTCTTTGCTACCTTTTAGCTCGTGGCGTGCGGGGCTCATTTGTGCGGTTCTCATCGCATTCGCGGCCCTTTTCACGCAGTATGGCATTCAATATGCATATGGCGCAGAGTTTATGATTTGCAGCGCCTTTTTACTTATTATCCTCGTATTGTTCGGTTCCCAATGGGCGGCTGGCTCCGCATTAATTGTTAGTCTTGGTTTATATTTTTTGGGTTTTGGATCAGTAACCCTATTGTTAATTGGCTTAGAGCTTATCTTGGTTGGATATTTATATGAGCGTAAGAGGGAATTGCTCTTATTATGGAGTGGATTGTATTGGCTTTGTATAGGAGCCCCCTTTGCCGCCTTATTCTTTTATTTGTCAACGGATATACTCAGTGCGGAAGTACTGCTTCAATATTTCATGTTTGCTATGAACGGTCTGCTTAATGCTTTTCTCGCAGACATCATCGTTACCTATGTTCCATGGTCACGCGTCATTCCTAAGACCCGCAAGAAGTCGGTTTATTTGAGCCAACTTTTAACTCATCTTTGCATCGCAGCTATATTTATTCCGTTTATGATTAACATGGTACTAGACAGCAAACAAATGCGCAGCGAGATTGAAACCGATTCTTTCTATTTTTTAGATACGCAGACGCGTCTCATTTCGGATTGGTTATATGAGATGAATCTCAGCAAGCGCCAAAGTTTAGCCTTAAGTCACATGATTCAAGTGGGCAAGGTTGAACGAATGATAGAGGACTATTCCCATAACAGCCTATTAAAAGTTTCTCTCTATGACAGCAATAATGTACTCATTGCATCTACGGATGAACATTGGTTCCAGATGACGGATATGAGTAAAAATGAAGGGAAAATTGAGAAAGACGCTCTTTCCATTAATGGCTTTAACCTGAATCATAATGATGCACAACATTATTTCAGATGGCTTCCGTCTACACATGACTATGATTATGAGACTCGACGATGGAGCGATGGCTATTACGTAATGGAGAGACAGTTGAAGGAGCATCCTGTAAATAAAGTTGTGGTGTTGCTGCCCATCTCGCACTATTTAGAAGAAACGATTGAGCTTTATTTGCAAAAATATATAACGTTATTCATTCTTTGTTCGCTTGCAGCAGGTATGTCCATAATAGCCAATCGCTATATCGTTCGTTCGCTTAGCAATCTTACCGCGATCACAACGGGAATGCCCAATAAGCTTCTAACTCATAAAATTCCGTGGCCAGATAGCAATATCGGAGAAATCCGATCACTTGTGCATAACTTCCGAATGATGTCCGACCGCCTTGCGGAAATGATTCGTGAGATGAATCGGATGAACGAGAAGCTGGTAGATCAGACTACGATGCTGGAAACTTCCGAGGAGAAACTTCAACATCTGGCCTATTATGACACACTGACACAGCTGCCGAATCGACATTATTTTACGGTCAATCTTGAGAAAGCGCTAAAGGCTGCTGAGCAGAAATCTTCTTCGCTCGCACTGATGTTTATCGATCTGGATCGATTTAAGCACATTAATGATTCGCTAGGTCATAACATTGGTGACTCGTTGCTGGTGCGGGTTGGGCAACGACTAACTTGTTGTCTGAGCAATATTGCAGGCGCACATATTTGTGCACGTCTTGGAGGAGATGAATTTGTCGTCATTATGGAGGACAGTTGCCGCCAAGATGCTACAGTTGCGGCGCACCAGATCTTAACTCAGTTCCGGGAAAGTTTTTTTGTATCTTCCTATGAGCTGTACATATCGGCATCGATTGGCATCGCTATGTATCCTGATGATGGTACGGAGTTTACTTCGTTGTTGAAGCATGCTGACACGGCTATGTACGCTGCTAAAGACCGGGGAGGGCAGACGTACATGTTCTATGATCAGCTTCATCCAGAGCAGTTGCCGGAAAGGCATATGCTGGAGAGTGATCTGCGCAAAGCACTGGATCGTGACCAATTGCATCTTAACTACCAGCCGATTGTAGATGTTGAGGGAGTTGTTACTGCTGCTGAAGTGCTTCTGCGTTGGAATCATCCTGAACGCGGATTTGTATCTCCGTCCAAATTTATTCCCTTGGCAGAAGAATCAGGACTCATTATTCCTATTGGTGAATGGGTACTGCGTACTGCCTGTCTGCAACATCTAGAATGGACGAGCAAGCAAGTTCTTCCACACTTTAAGTTGTCCGTTAATGTTTCACTGCGTCAATTTCTTAACCATGATTTTCTGGCAAGTGTTGACCGCATTTTAGAACAAACAGGCTTTGATCCTGAAAGCTTGATTCTTGAGATTACTGAAGGTTATGTTCACAAGCATGTAGAACAAGCTATATTCGTACTAAAGCAGCTAGACAAGCGCGGAATTCAAATAGCTGTGGATGACTTTGGGACAGGGTATTCTTCCTTAAGTCGTTTGAAAACACTGCCAATCCACATATTAAAAATTGATCGTTCCTTCGTTCGACATTTGCAAAGCGATGGCACAAATGTATCGATCGTGCAAGCCGTCATCCAGATGGGACAAAGCATGAACCTTAAAGTCATGGCAGAAGGAGTGGAGACAGTGGAGGAGCTTATGCAGCTAAAGGCGCTTGGCTGTACGCAAATTCAAGGATACCTTATAACACCGCCGCTTCCAGCAAAGGAGTTCGTCGCACAATTTCATCAATTTGCGATGGTGGAACATACATTGGGAGCTGCTCGACCTGGAGGTTGATCGGACATGGAACAAGTTCGATTATCATATAGATATTTGCTTAATGCGTTAATCCTATGTTTCTTTGTATCGCTACTATTTGGCTGTACTCGTACAGAACAGGTATCAACTTGGCCGAAAGAGCATAAAGCACAGGGAAATGAACCAATCCCACAAGAGATTACAATATGGGCATATAGTGAAAACTATAATAAGCTGGTTGAAAGATTCGAGAAGGATAATCAAGGGGTAAAGGTCCATATTAAGCGTGTTGATTATCATGACCATGTGAATTTGTATAGAGAAGCATTAGTCAACGGCACCGCCCCTGATATTATGGAAGTCGATCATTTGGTTCTTGGTGAATTCAGTGTAATTGATGGCCTGGTGGACTTGAAAGGTGAGGGGTTCTTAGAGGATAGGTTAAAAAATACAATGTCGATTCCGCTAATGAAAGCGGCAAATTCGCTAGATAATAAGCGGCTATTTGCACTTCCGATCTCAACTTCACCTTTGTTGACATACTATCGCAAAGACATTATGGAGAAGTACGGTTATCCATCTGAACCAGAAGAGCTTGCGAAGTATATGGAGAGCGAGGAACGTTTGCTTGCTATGGCAACAAGGCTGAGGCAAGAAGGAATCTATATCATGCAGGACGACTTGAGCCCTTTGGATTGGGCGGAGTCGGCAGTTTCTTTGTTCGACAATAAATATATGTTTAACCGTAATAACGTTCGTATCGCACGCGCTTTTGAGTTGTCACAGCAATTAAAAGAAATGGAACTAGCGCTTAACGTTCCTTTACGTACGAAGGCAGGACAAGAAGCGATTCGCTCAGGTCAACAAGCAATGGTGTTCCTTGGGACGTGGGGCGAGAGACGTCTGGAAAAGATAGCGCCGGATACGAAGGGATTGTGGCGGGCAACTAGATTGCCCTTGTGTACGTATGGATTTTCAGACGGCACGTATTTCATGATGCCTAAGATGTCGAATAATAAGAAGCTAGCTTGGGAATTTATGAAATATGCTTATGAAAATATGGACCAGGATGGATTGGTGGCTGCACATCTTCCATCTCGACTTCAGCTGTTGGAACGGAATAGCACGAGCGCATTTCTAGGGGGACAGCATGCTAATGAGCTATACGTGAAGTTGACCAATCATATCGTGGAGTATCGACCAAGTCCGTTTGATGTAGATATGGAAGAGAAGTATCGATCAAAGAGGCAGCAAGCGCTAGATAATAATGAAAAACCTTATGAGACTCTTTCATCTATTGAATATGCGATCAATGCAGAGGTAAGGCAGTCGCGCAAGATTTTATTGGATATGATGAGCGTGAGACGATAAATACTTTTATGAAAAAGAGCCATGCTTCGTAAAGGAAGCAGGCTCTTTAGTTCTATTCATTTTTAGCATAGTGGATGAGCGCAAGCCGTTCTGCTTGTAAGCCTAACTTTTTGAGAAGAGTAATTGCTTGGTCTTTTTCCTTCATCGACAATCCACTCAATGCTCTGCGAAGCATATGGGCTTGACGGGGAACAATAAGCTTCATACTTTTCCATCCACTTTCACTTAATTCTGCATAAATAACACGACGATCTTTTGTACAAGGATGACGTTTCACATATCCGTTGCGTTCAAGCTTATCAATGACATACGTGATGTTTCCACTTTGGAGCAGCAGCTTAGCACCAATTTGCTGAATAGGCTGGGGTCCTTTATGGTAAAGCATTTCCAGTACAGCAAAATCAGTCGGGTTGAAGCCTTCCTGTTTACAGCCTGCAGCAGTGTGATCGGAGATGCTCTTGAATGCTTTGGAGAAAACGCGAAATAGATGCAGTGACGCTTCTGTCTCTCTGTCCATGCGCTCATGCATAGGAATCCCACCTTACTTATAGATGTACCTATTCATCTTAATGGGTGAATAGGATAAAGGACATGTCATTTATCACATAATGGAAAATGTTGAGTGTATAAGGTTGCTTGCATGTATTGTGATACAAGCTAAGTATTCAATCGAAACAGCCTAGAGGAGGTACTGAAGATGGAAGAACAGATGATTGCCTGTTTGGTGAACGAAAATAAAGATTTGTATTGGGGAAGCTGGCCAAAGCCGAAGTGTGGCTCTGGCGAATTGCTTATACGTGTCGAAGCTACCGCATTGAACCGGGCAGATCTGCTGCAAAAACGTGGTTTATATTCCCCACCCAAAGGCGCTTCCCCAATCATCGGCTTAGAGATGGCGGGTGTGATAGAAGAAGTGGGCGCAGATGCGAATGGTTGGGAAGTAGGCGATCGAGTATGTGCACTGCTGCCAGGGGGCGGTTATGCCCAATATGCTGCGATTCCCGCGGAGTTGGCTGTGCGGATCTCCGACAAGCTTACATTTGTTGAAGCGGCAGCTATCCCTGAAGTGTTTTTAACAGCGTACCTCAATATGTTCGAGCTAGGTAGATTGAAGGCAGGCGAGCATGTTTTAATTCATGCCGCGGCAAGCGGTGTAGGGACTGCAGCTGTCCAACTGGCGAAAGCAGCTGGAGCATTTGTAATTGCAACAGTTGGTACAGATGAAAAAGTGGACGCGATTGAACGCCTAAATGCAGACGTCGTCATTAACTACCGGAACCAATCGTTTGAAGATGCTGTCATGGAATATACAAATGGAAATGGCGTCGATATGATCATGGACCCCGTAGGTGCTTCTTATTGGAAGTCTAATATGGAAGTATTGGCAATGGATGGGCGTCTCATATTATTTGGCGTATTGGGTGGTTCGAAGGTGGAGAAGGTAGACTTGCTGCCGGCTATGATGCGTCGCATTCATATTATTACGAGCACGTTAAGGGGTCTGCCCCTTGAACGTAAGGCGGCACTTACTGCGTCATTTGTTGACTGGGCCATGCCGTTAATTGAGAAAGGTGAAATCGAGCCTGTCATCGATTCCGTGTGGGAAGCTGAAGAAATAAATGAAGCGCATGCGCGTATGGAACGTAATGAAAATATAGGGAAGATGGTGGTTCTTGTTCCCTAATTTAACTGTGGGAGGAAGAACGCAATGACAGTGCTTCAAGTTGACTTAATAGAGGCAGGGTATGAAGCGGGTGATAGCAAAATATCCGAGATCAGATTTGATGTTCAGCCTGGTGAGTTAGTTGGACTTATCGGCCCCAACGGTGCTGGGAAAAGTACGACGATCAAATCAATTTTGGGCATTATGCAGCATGTAAAGGGAAACATTCAGATTGGGGATGGCAGTGGTTCTTATGCATATGTCCCAGAGCAGCCTGAATATTACGATACGATGACGCTGTGGGAGCATTTGGAGCTGGCAGGTGCATCTCATGAATTAAGTGATGTGGAACTAAGAGAGCGGGCCATGCCGCTTATTGAGGAGTTTGGCATGAGTGATGTTATCCATCACTTGCCAGGCAGCTTCTCAAAGGGGATGAGGCAGAAAATGATGCTTATTATTGCTTTTTTGCTTCGACCGCCTCTTTATATCGTAGATGAACCATTCGTAGGCTTGGATCCCAGAGCAACGCGAATATGGCTGGATAAGTTGAAAAGCGAACGAGAGCGTGGAGCGGGTGTGTTGATGAGTACGCATGTATTAGATACCGCAGAGCGCATTTGTGATCGATTCGTCCTTATTCAACAGGGAGCTGTCGTTGCACATGGGACATTAGAAGACATTCGTCATCGTGCGGGAATGCCTAATGGCAGCTTGATGGATTGTTTTGAGGTGCTGACATGAAGACAGCTAGAGGGCTGGCTATACGAAGATGGAAGACCTATTCGCGATACCAATGGGACTCAATCAAGCTGGTTATTCCTGATTGGATAGTCGCGCTGTATATCGTAGTACCTGCTCTAATATTTGGTGTTGCTGCCTATTGGTCTTGGTGGAATGAACCGCTTTCTGCGTCAGCGCTTCAACTGCCTTTATTCGTATGGTTGATTCCACTGCTGAGCCTGGTGTTTATGGGGGAGCTTCGTGTATGGGTAGAAGCGGCGGATAAGCTCTTTTTGTTTCAGCGGCAAGATTGGATACGTACACTTGTGCGTTTCGGCATGATGGAATTCGTCCTTAGAAAGCTGACGATTATTATTTTTTCTATGGTTGTTCTCTTGCCTTGGCTCGTACGAGGATATGCTATGCCCCTCTCGATGATTGTGATGACAGCATTATGCACGTTGTCCCTGTCTTGGCTTCAGGCTTTGGCGGAACACTGGCTGCGGGCGCATCTGCACGGATGGAAATATGTTTTAGGAAAAGTGATGCAAATTATCGTAATAACTTTGATGTTTGGATTACTTATTTGGTTTGTACAGATGGATGCATCGGGGTTGTTTGCTCTTGCGGGCATGCTGGTCGTACTTCTGTTGTCTATGCCTCTCGTGCGCTGGCGCTTGAGAGAAAGAGCTAGCTTTGAGAAGGATGCAGCAGCAGAATCCAAGCAGAAGGGAAGTCTGGCGCAGGTTGTATTGTCCCAAGCTGTGGAGAAGACTGGACGTAGAAACCGCAAGCGTCCATGGTTGTTCCGAAAATCTGGCTATTGGAAGCGGCTGAAGCACAATAGTGATGACAAGTTGGGTCCATTAGCAGTAAAGACGTTATGGCGAAACAAAGCCTCGCTGTTCTTTTTCATACAGCTTGTAGGTGTTGGTGCTACAGCTATCGTGGTGACAGGATTGAATGAACCCGTTATGCTTTTTGGAGTCATTCCGTTTCTTGTTGTTCTCGTTAGTATTTGGCTGCATATGTACTGGAAAAACCTTGTTACAGGCGAGTACTGGCATTTATTTCAGTTCCGTAAAGAAGTGCTGCGGAAGGCGGCTGAACATTTTGTTACAGTAAATGCTGCACTAGGCGGTCTAATGTGGGGGATAACGACAGGTGTTGTCATAGGTTCGGGCAACCTGTTGATCGTATGTATAGCCGCTGTTCTAGGTATTGTTGTTTTGCCATTAGTTGGACGTGCTTTCTTATCGTTGCGTGGCTGGAGCTTTGAACGTCCTGGAGCTAAGGCTTCCGTATAATCTTGTTACTGCTGGGAATAGTAAGGGACGAAACTAGCAGACAGGAGGCATCTACGATGCATCAGGCTGTAATACGATTTCGATTTGGAACTAGCGGTGAAACGCAATTAGCACAAGATACATTGTCAGAGCTGGGATATGATGCGGTGATAGAGCCTAGCGGTGATTGCCTTCATATTCACATCGAGCGACAAGACTTAACTTCAGCGTTAGAAATTGCTGAAGCGCATGGTGGACAGTTAATTGAGGAAGCCCCTCTTACCGAGACGGCTGTTATGAACAGTGCTTACGGAATCGATTGTATTCCGATTCCTGCGCATATCGTGAATGAGGACTGGGTGGATCGTGAAAGTTATAGCACGATTGATCCGACGGGTGATGATTTATCGCATCGCGATGAAGAGGCAGCGGGTTGGAACGATGAGCATACGAATCAATTCCAAGGCGGCATTCACTTGTAGCATGTAACGTTAATCGAGTCCTACCAGTAATTAAACGTGATTAAACTTCTCCTCGCAGCAGCTCATAGTAAATGTAGTATCCACATTAGTTTGCTTGCTTCTAGCGAGGAGAAGCTGTTTATTTGATTTATTGCTGATGCAGTTGTCCAGCATGCATTCCTGCCGTATATCCGGTAGCGAATGCGGCTGTAATATTATAGCCACCTGTATAGCCGTGTATATCTAGGATTTCTCCACAGAAGAACAGCCCCGACTTCATACGCGATTGCATCGATTTAGGATCAATTTCCTTTAAATTAACCCCACCGCCAGTGACGAATGCTTCTTCGATTGATTTGGTACCACTTATTTTAATCGGGAATGCTTTGATTAGCTGACAGAGCTTTAGCCAAGGTTGCTTGGGTATATTGTCATAGGTAACAGACTCATCCAATCCAGCCATTTTACATAAGACAGGCAGCATACGCTCTGGGATAGCTTGCTTCAAAATATTTTTTATTGCTTTCTTAGGCTCTAAACGACACAGTTTCATCAGATAACTAGCAAGCTGCTCTTCTGACTCATTTGGCTTCAGATCAATTGTGAGCAGCAAGGTAGATAAACCTGTGCGTTTCAGCTCCTTAACGACATACTGACTACAGCGCAGTACGGCTGGGCCTGATAAGCCAAAGTGCGTAAATATCATATCTCCTTCATGCTGAACGAGCTTTTTATTGCGATCATTCCATACAGTCAATTCAATATCACGAAGGGATAGTCCTTGCAGAGAGCCTTCTCGAATAAAGGAAGCATTCGAGGTGAGCGGGACTTCCGTTGGAAACAGCTCTGTTATCGTATGACCTGCTGCTTCTGCCCATGCATATCCATCCCCAGTAGAACCTGTTTGAGGAACAGACTTTCCTCCACTTGCTATAATAACGGACTTTGTATGAATATATGTGCCGTCACGCAACTGAACACCGCTTACACCTGTCTCGTCATAGCGAACATGGTCCACAGGAGACATCGTCCGAATTGTAACACCAAGCTTGCGTACTTCGCCTATTAAGGCGTCGACAACTGTTTTAGCTTTGTCCGAGACAGGGAACATTCTTCCGTTGTCCTCTTCCTTAAGCTTGATGCCGAGATTTTCGAAAAATGCGATAATAAGCTCCGGATTAAAATGATTCCATGCGCTGTATAGGAATCGCCCATTACCAGGCACATAGCGAATAAATTCCTCGCGCGATTTATTATTTGTAACGTTGCAGCGACCTCCGCCACTAATGGCGAGTTTACGACCTAGCTTGTCTCCTTTATCAACAAGTACGACTTGAGCACCTTGTTGTGCTGCTGCGATAGAAGCCATTAGTCCAGAAGGTCCTCCACCGATTACTACTACATCTGCTTGCATAGCCATCTCCTTATGCGTAAACGATCCTTTTTCCCTATTGTACCCTTCCTTTTGTTGATTGAACAAGGTAGTGGTTGGTATAGGCATTTGTTGAAGGTTGGTGCAGATTGCAGTATTTTGTTAAAAAATATCTAAAAATTTCAACATTATCGTTGTATAACGACAGCATTTTATGTTTTAATCAGGGAAAAAATCAACGATAACTATTGGAGTTGATAACGATAACCATGTTCGCTGCATTCAAAGACACATTGTACATCGCATTCAAAGACACATTGCTACAGGTGTTGATCGCTTATTTTCCGGCTTTCACCTACCACATTTGCTTAATGCGGCCAGAGCGTATAGGAAGAGCGCATGTATATCTCTTTCTGTTTTCAGCGTTGTCGTTACTTTTTTGTATGTTGTTCTCATTTATGTATTTCCCCGAGACGAATCTTCCTTTCGATTTTCGCCTTATCCCGTTCATGATTGGTTTCCTATATGGAGGTTATCGGGTAGGAATCATGTTAACGGCGATGTATATCGTTGTTATGGTCATGATGCACGCTTGGCATGATCATTACACTTGGTGGTCTGACTCTCTGTTATATGTTGCTCCTCTTTTATTCTTACTCTTGAATTACTTCCAACAATCAAGTGCTCCTAGGCGAATACTCCTGCTCATGGGTGTCGCATCACTAGGGATGCTGCTTCATTTCATTATGTACTCACTAAGTTTATGGAATCATCATATTCAGATGCAGACACATATTTTATTGTTTATGGGCATGTATGCAACCGTATTTTTGTGTGCATCGTGCGCCATTATTTACATGATGGAATATGTCCGTGAGAAGGCATTTCTTCAGCAGGGTTATCAAATGGTATGGCGTCAATATCGCCAAGAGGCGCAGAAGATGCATCAACTGATTGATGAGACTCCATTAGCTGTACTTGCTGTAGATGCTCATGCGAGAATTACGGCCGTTAACCAAATGATGCTGCGCATGCTGCAGCAGTACAATCCACGGCTGACCAATGTGGATATTATCGGACGCTGCTACTATTCATTTTCTGAAGAATATGAACTGCTGTCCAAAGATGATTTCATGCTTGCTCGTGTCTTAAGCGGTGAGCCGCCGCAATCCGAGGTGATCCAGCATTTTAATCGTAAATACCTCGTACGGACTGCCTCGATGCGTAATCAGGAAACTGGCGAAATTGTGGGTGCTGTCGGAATGGCTCATGATATTACAGAGCTGTCTCAGCTGAGAGCCGAGATGGGGAATATGGAGCGCCTGAGTCTTGTAGGGCAAATGGCAGCTAGTATTACACATGAGATCCGCAATCCGATGGCTGTTGTACGAGGCTTTATTCAATTGATGCAGCGTAAGAGCCCAGAGCATTTAAATGATTATTATGCGATCGTAATGGAAGAACTGGATCGTGCAAATATGATTATTAACGACTTTTTATCACTAGCGCAGAATCGAATCGTGGAAAAGGAATTCATGCATTTGCATGATATTATCTCCAACATCAGCCCCTTACTATGGGCAGATGCCAATATGCGAGGGCAAGAGATTCATTTGCAACTTGCGGATGATGTACCCAAACTATTAATTAATTCGAAGGAAATGAAGCAACTACTGTTGAACTTGGCCCGTAATGGAATGGAATCGATGGAGCAAAAAGGCTTGTTAACGATAGAGACGAGAGTGAATGAAGGTGCTGTAGAGCTACTCGTTCATGACAACGGACCAGGTATTTCTGTTGCGGTTCAAGAGCGAATGTTCGAACCTTTCTATACAACGAAGGCGAAGGGGACAGGCTTGGGACTGCCTTTATGCTTGAGTATCGTAGAACGGCATGGAGGTGTTATACGTATTGAGTCGGAGGTTGGCTGTGGAACGACATTTATCGTATCTTTCCAAGTTGAAGCGAATGCAGCGTATGAGAAATCGATCAGTGTTGTGCCTTCGCCAAGCATAAATGATTGTTCTGGTGAAACCTCTCGCATTAGTTAATTTCCTTTTTGCGGTTATGAGTGATGCAAAGTTGCAAAGTTTAAAATTATCACCTGTTTATCGGATGAGTAGATGTTCTTATGTTATGATATGTAAAAGAATTGAGAAGTGAATCTATTGCTGGAGGTCGGTTGTGGGAGCGATACAACTAGGTTCATTAACGTTACAAATTGATTTATTTATTTTGCTGACTGCCTTGGGATTAGCAGGCGCAGTTATGCTTTTACGCCTAAGACTAGAGGGTATGAAGCTCCGTAGCTATGGGGACTGGATGTTAACGATATTGCTCGTTGTGATTCTAAATGAAAAGTTCGGGTATTTATGGGACGCGCCTTCGATACTATGGCAGCAGCCTAAGGCAATGCTCTTTTTGCAAGGTACTTCGTGGAATGGGAATGTGCTAATGATTATTGGACTGGCAGCTTGGACTGTGCATTATGCTCGTAAACAGCAAATCAGGCTTCAAGTTCTTGCTGATCTTATTGCACATGGTGCCTTGTTTGCTGTAGCCGTATATGGGTTTATTTATGCTTATGCAGGCATGATACCTGATGGATATACACCACTTCCTGTGCCTTCTACATTAGCGGCGGCACTTCCACCAGTTGAATCGATATGGTGTGTTCTGCTATTAGCTGGCTTGTGGCTGCGCAGGAGTCCTTTAGGTACAGGAGCAGATGCGCGCTTGACGCTGCTTGTAAGTGGTGTGTTAGGTATGCTGATTAGCTTTACATCCGTACCAGCGGAGACGATGTTGGGGTTGACTACAAAGCAGTGGGTGCTTCTTGGCTTACTCATGCTAGGCTATTGGATGATGAAAATAGAGGAACAGCGTGCTGAGGAGGATAAGTCTGTTGCAGAAGGCACATAATACGTGTGACTATGCAGGAGAAAGGAGGCTTATCCCATGTCTGAAGATTCAAAAGCCCAGCAACAGCAGGATAAGGAAAATCAGGCGCGGAAGTCACGTGCCGGAGGAAATGTTGGTATTGATAAAAAGTTGAACGGACCAAATCGTCCTTCTACTTAGAAAACTTAGAATTGAAGTTAGCTTCCATGAACATCGGAGTCGCATAGGCGATAGTGGCGTTTTTAACATTAGAATGATGCTTGATCATGCATGGCTAGATTAGGTGTATGAAGAGTATTTGTGGATTGTTCGGATTTTGTTGCATTTCGCAATGATGCTTCGTTACAATAGAGTCGATACAGAACGGGAGTGCGTTCTATCGGAATCTATTATTTATGTAGGAGTGAATGTGAGATGTCAATGTCATTTGAGCAATATATGCGTGATATGGTAACACCAATGCGTACGGAGCTTACTTCGATGGGTATCGAAGAGCTTACAACAGCAGAGCAAGTAGAAGAAAAGCTTCCAGACGCGAAGGGAACGGCGCTTGTCGTTATCAACTCTGTATGCGGCTGTGCAGCAGGTCAATGCCGTCCAGGTGTGCGTAAAGCATTGGAGCATGAGGTTACACCTGACCACTTGTTCACTGTATTTGCAGGGCAAGATAAAGAAGCGACAGCAAAGGCACGTGAGTACTTTGCACCGTATCCTCCATCTTCACCATCGATTGCGTTGATGAAGGATGGGGAATTGGTTCATTTTATTGAGCGTCTTAGTATTGAGAACCGTTCTGCTGAAGATATTGCTGCAGAACTGACAGCAGCATTCGATAAGCACTGTCGTTAAGGCACCAACATACCCCGCGCACTCGATGCGCGGGGATTTTTGCACAAGGAAGGAGATAGGACAGATGAGTTTACAGGAAGAGATCGTCAAGCGATTCGGGGTACAGCAGCACATTGATGAAGCAGCAGAAGTTCGCAAGCGCGTAGATTTTCTTAAGCAATATGTGAAGCAGTCAGGTACATCTGGTCTGTTGATTGCGATTAGCGGTGGGATTGATAGTGCGGTTGCAGTAGGACTTTGTAAGCAGGCGACGGATGAGTTGAAGGCAGAAACAGGTCAGCCGTATATGACGCTAGGCGTGTTCCAGCCTTATGGCCAACAGGAAGATATTGAAGACAGCTATGCGGTAGCCAAAGCATTTAGCTTGGAGCATACGGTGGAGACGAATATCGAAGAGGCGGTTAATGAAATTGCCTTGGAATCCGAGCATGCGTTGAAGCAAATCGGACAGTATCGTCATCTTAGCATTCCTGGCAAAGGCAACGTGAAGGCACGCGTACGCATGGTAACGCAGTATGCATTGGCATTTGACTTGAACTTACTCGTCGTTGGTACCGATCATGCATCTGAGGCACTGACAGGTTTTTATACAAAATGGGGTGACGGCGCGGTCGATATTACACCGCTTTCCTCATTGAATAAGCGTCAAGTTCGCCAGCTGGCACGTCATTTGGGTGTTCCAGAGAGCGTATTGGACAAGGCTCCAACAGCAGGGCTGTGGGCTGGTCAAACGGATGAAAAGGAACTAGGGATTTCCTACGAGCATAACAGCGACTATTTGGAAGGCAAAGAAGTTCCTGCCGATGTTCAAGAGAAAATTGAACGTCAGTATAATAAAACTGAACATAAGCGTGCTATGATTCCGGGTATTTAATTACATATCGCTTGGATAATAGGTACAGAAGGTAGTATGTAATCAGGGGATCTACTGACTACTGATTTGTTCAAATTGCCTACAGCGTAAGTTAGAAAACAAAAACATCCCATTCCACTTATAGAGTGAGACGGGATGTTTTTTTTATTGTGGAGTACTGGCGAAATGATGTTACGAAGCATCAGACTTGGGCTGAGCAGTCGCCAAGGAAGCCGAATGAGTTCGAGCGCTCTTCGCTATAGACACGATGAAAGTCCACAAAGGCAAGCTCCAAAGGAATATTGCATACGGAATATACTGATGAACGGGGACATTTACGATGGTCGCGCATAACACCGCGAGCATATTCCAAGGAATCATAGCAGCAAATACGAGTGCAGTATCGGATATGACCCGAGACAGATGTTCTTGCTGAAAGCGCTGTGACCATATCGGCAGCACGTTGCGTCCCGACATCATAATCGGAAGTGTCTGTGTACAAGAGACCGCACTTAATCCAAGCCCGAATAAGCCTATGCGTACAGTTGCTTGCGGCATGGAAGAGTTATGACCAATTAATGCACTCATATACGGTTCTAGCGATCGGGTTTGCTCAAGTATACCGTTGAATGATCCAGCTAACGCAATTAACAGCACGAGCTCGACCATATTTAATAGCCCTTTCGTATGCAATGCAGGTAGCGCTATGTTCGTGTAACCGTGCAGCATACTTTGCAGCCAAGCTAAGGGGCTGACATCTTGCAGCAAGGAACCGACTAAGATTGCAACTGCGATGGAGAGCATAAATGCGTGTCGCGTCTTCATACGGAATAAGATAGCAGCAATGAGCACGACAGCTGGCATAACGAGCCAGGGGCTGAATACAAAATGTTCTCGATAGATGTCCAGTTGTAAAGCGGATTGAGGTACCTGCCAATTTCCTATGTAGTCGATAATGATAAAGAAAATGGTTGCTGAACCTAATGCCAATCCTGTCGTAGGCATCAAATATCGATACTGCGCACGTACGGTCGTCCCCGTCGAATCCGCAACGAGCCGATGTGCACTGGAAAATGGAGAGGTACGATCCCCGACAAAAGCACCTGATACAAGGGCGCCAGCCATAATGGGTAATGGTACACCGGTTAGAGAAGCTACCCCCATCATTGGAATTCCGACTGCACTTAATGTTCCTGTAGAGGTACCAAGCATCATGGAAAATAGTGCAGCAAACCAGAACGTGAGCGTCGTCATATAACTAGGATGAATCCATTGAATACCTTGCTCAATCAAATAGGGAATCGTACCGCTCATTGTCCATGTTGGAATAATCAAGCCAACCATGACCAAAATCCAGATGACTTCTTGTGTACGGGAAGCCCCATCTTTAATGGCATTAATCATGGTTCGACGGTCCGTTCCTTGGCGGATCGAGAATATCGTCAACGCAAGGAAGCCAATTGCAAAGCCTAAAATAAGAGGCAAGCCAATGAGATAGGAAGTCGTTAATCCTGAAATCGTCGTAAAGACGACGATGCATAGCTGTTGTTTGGATAACATGATGTCATAAACCTCTCGCGATATGATTAGTATATTCTCTCCTTACTTATGACGGAGCTGCAATTGTTTCTTTAACCATGCTGCGCTATGCTCAATGGCTTCATTTAGCTGGCGAGTTGTGCCCTGAAAGGGGTGCACGGCCTGAAAGGTATGTCCTGCCTCGTCAATAATGACCCACTCGGCCTCTTTATATTGCTGCTGCAATCGTGATGAACCTTCGCAGAATCCTGGCAGATCGTTAGAGCCTTGAACCATGATAAGAGGAAACTGGGCAGTAGAAATACGCTCAATAATTTGATACCTCTCTGCATTTCGTTCTAAGTCCTCTAACACTACTGCATCTAAAGGCAGAGCTTCCCCTGTACGAGCATTAATCACTTGTGAGCGACCTGTTGTACGAAGGTTTTCTTTCTGTTCGGTAGAAAATAGATCGACATTTGTGACCCCGTTCCATGTGAGGATGCCTGCAATATGCTCGGAATAATCAAGCGCATATAACAATGCAGTTGCACCGCCGCGGCTGTGTCCCAGAATAAATATAGGTTTGTTAGATGTGTCATTAGCTTGGATAAGCATGCGTGAATCAAAAGAGGGAATGCGAATCGGGTCGGATAAAGCTAGGCTGGCATACAATTGTTCTTTCCACTGCAAAAATGCTTCCGAATGGACAAGTGCCATAACAGACGCCAAATCCTCCTGTTCACGCTCGTATGTATTAACGGCGAAGCGTTCTGGTTCACTGAATGAGCCCATGTCAGCACCTACACCATTATGTGAGAAGTTAAAGCGAATGACATTCAGATTCGTTAGAATAGCTAGTTGTTCGGCAGCAAAAGGGAAGAATCCCCAATCTTTGAAACCTTTAAATCCGTGGCAGATGAGAAGTGTGCCTTGTCCTGCGTTCGCTCTTCCTGGAGGCAAATGAAGTGTTCCTCGAACGACCCGGCTCCCGTAAAGCTTTTCTTTACGATTACCCATATCAGACTCACTTAGCATATTCAAATTAAAATGATAGCTCAAAGCGCTTCCTCCTTATCTTCAACGGTTCGATTCGGTTTTACAGGTGATTGTATCATAGCCTGCGAGCTGTTGTATGCAAAACTTTATCATTAATTGGTTACAAAAATGAGAAAAATTTGACAATTCAAGGGTGTTGGTTTATTGTGTATTAAGTGTACTATTTATAGTAATACACTTGCAAAATCTACGATCAATTTATGATTGAGATAAGAATACCGTTAGCGGATTAAATGAAGATAGATGTAGACGATACACCATCTCGTAACATACGGATCAATCAAATTCTCGGTTGAGATGGAGTAGAAAGGAGGTCGTACATGATACAGCTGCAACAACGAGGCTCTTCTCCTATCTATGAGCAGATTGTAGAGCAGATGAAAGAGCTAATCGCTAAAGATGTGTTGAAGGCTGGAGACAAAGTGCCTTCGGTAAGAGAGCTGTCCTCGACGTTGTTAATTAACCCAAATACGGTCAGCAAAGCATATCAGGAGCTTGAACGTCAGGGTGTGATACAGACGATAAGAGGGAAAGGAACATTCGTATTAGAGCCATCGGCTCCTAGAATGGCGGCAGAGCGTATCGAAGTACTTCGGCAGGAACTGCAGCGATTGACGGTGGAAGCGAAACATTTAGGTATTACGAAAGCACAATTTCGAGAAATGGTAGACGACGCAAGTCATATGCTTGGGGAGGGTTATCATGCTGCGGATTGAAACGATTGAGAAACGTATCGATAATAGGCAGGTGCTCAGTGGAGCTTCCTTTGAGGTAGAGCCTGGCCAAATCGTAGGGTTGCTCGGTAGAAATGGAACAGGAAAGACGACGATGCTGCGCACGATAGTGGGCATATATACTCCTGATAGTGGAAAAGTAACGTTGGATGGTATTGATGTTTATGCAAAGCCAGAAGTGAAGCGAGATCTCGTATTTATACCAGATGCACCCACTGCGTTGGAAGGCTATAAGCTCGGGGAATGCGGTAGGATGTTCGCGCGAATTTATCCGAACTTTGATATGGGCTTTTTCCAAGATACACTGAGGCAATTTGGCTTGGCAGAAGGACAGAAGGTGCGCAAGTTGTCTAAGGGGATGAAAATGCTGTTCAGCACGACGTTAGGTCTAGCGACGAGAGCACGATATATATTGCTCGATGAACCGACGAATGGTGTTGATGTCATCGCTAAAAAGCAGTTGCTTACGCTCATGATGGAATCGTTGACACCAGAAAGCGGAATTGTTATTTCTACGCATATGCTGAATGAGTTAGATCGAATTGCGGACAAAATTGTGCTGCTGCGGGATGGGAAAACCGATGAGCAGTGGGCGTTGGAGCAGTTGCGTCAGCATGTACGCAAACTGCAAATTGTATTTACCGATGGTGCATCCGATCAGCTTCTGGATCAACCTTGTGTACATACTTTGCAACAGATTGGGCCTGTGCATACGGTGTTAATGGAATCTGAGGATTTGTATGCTTTGTTGAAGGATAACAGCAAGCTGCTTATCGACGAATTGCCGTTAACGCTGGAAGATTGGTTCACTTGGAAGTCGGGAGGTGATGGCGATGCTGCGTAATCTATTTGATCGGGGATTGTGGTGGAAGGAATTTAGACAAGCAAGGCTCATGTTAATCGTGATGCTTGTTGTTGGATTTTTCGCGCTTCCTTATACGCATATTCGATATTGGTTCATGATGGAGTCTGGGCAAATATATGGGGAATTCATGTACATTATTGAAGCATTGCAGGAAACTCCAGCAGGCTTGTGGGTTGTGCGGAATTTATTATCAAGCTTTTTATCTACCATGATAGTAATGAGTCTAGTTTTAGCTATATTTCAGCTTGGTCTTGAACGACATGCTCATAGACAGGAGTTTAGTTTTTCACTACCGTATTCTCGTAGTCAAATCTATATAACGAAGTTATTGATTGGTATAACGATTATAGTTATTCCCATATTGATAAATGTATTGCTCGATATCGTCATGTTATTCGCTTTGGATTTCAGCTTTATGATGATGTGGGAAGAATATGCTAAGTATATCGTCAAGCTTCTGCTGTTGGTGATTTCCGCTTATACGATTGGGATGTTTGTCGGTACTATTAGTGGTTCGTTAGTAGCGCATATTGTATTTATATTCGTTGTTATTTATTATCCTGAGTTTATAAAATGGAGTTTTAGAACGGTATCTCATCTTTATGATATTTCGATATTAAAGAATTATAATGATTATCCGTTAACTACTTATTTTTTTGATATGAGATATAACAGTTATATTTCACTCTACGTGCTGCTGGCAGCCATTGTACTGGGGATAATCCACTATTCTCTAAATCGTGCTGAGCACAACGGAAAATGGGTTGTTGTTCCGATATGGGAGAAAATTTTAATCATCGGCTTTACGATAAGCAGCGGATTGTTTTTCGGTGTTTATGTACAGTTTCAACATTACAGCGGCCAAATTGGCTATGGCATCGGATTTGTTCTTGGGCTGGTTCTTGGCTATGTGATGATTAAATTGCTTAACCGCCTGCGGCTTCGATTCTAAATAGCCTGTTTCGTTACTTTTTTAGCTGTGTGGAGAATATGGCGTGGGTTGAGCTGTCCTATGAAATAGGAGCGGTCATATAAATAGAAGAAGAGCGCCCCGTCCTGAGAGTACTAAGGACAGGGTGCTTCTTTGTTGTGTGCGAAGGGTTCCGTTTATGGATCGGTAACGGAACCCTTCGTGCTGTTGAATTCGACGTGTGGATGTCTATGACAACACGCGACGAAGGACGCGCACGGTGCGCGCGACGATGTCGCGCACCTCTTCTGGCGTGACGCAGAGCGGCAGCCAGAAGTAGAGCGTGTCCCCAAGCGGGCGGAGAATGAGACCTTCTTCGAAGCCCGCTTGGTAGATGGCAGCCCCGATGCGCTGCTCGGGGTGGAAAGGCTCGCGGCGTTCGGCATCGGCATACAGGTCGAACGCTGCGACAAGACCGAGTTGGCGCACATCAGCCACGTGCGGCAGTTCGGTCAAGCCAGAGTCGCGCAGGGCAGCTGCCAGCGCGACGGCGGAGGCTTGCGCTCGTTCGAGGACTTGCTCCTCCTCGAACAAGCGCAAGCTTTCAATTGCCACGGCGCAAGCGACCGGGTTACCGGTGAAGCTGTGGCCGTGGAAGAACGTCTTCTGCGTATGATAGTCATCATAGAACGCAGCATAAATCTCATCTGTGCACAAGGTTACGGCCAGCGGCATGACGCCAGCTGTAAGCCCTTTGCTCAAGCACATGATGTCAGGACTAACCCCAGCGTGCTCGCAGGCAAACATCTTACCTGTACGGCCGAAGCCCGTAGCCACCTCGTCAGCGATGAGGTGGACATTATGCTGCGTACATAGCTCCCGCAGTCCCTGCATGTACGCAGCCGGCGTCATAATCATGCCGCCTGCGCCCATAAGCATCGGCTCCACGACGATACCAGCGATCGTGTCGCCTTCACGTTCAAACAGCTCGCGCACCGCGGCTAACGCCGACTCCGCTACTTCGCGCTCGCTCTCCAGCCTTGCTGCGGCAGCTTCGCTTTCATCCATCACGCCTGCACCCCGAGCCTGCCTCAAATCCGCAGCCGGAACGCGGTGCGCATGAAATAGCAGCGGCTTGAACAGCGCATGATACAGCTCCACGCCGCCCACACTCACGGCGCCCAATGTATCGCCATGATAGCTTCCGTCGAGATAGACGAATTTCGTCTTCGACGTCTTCCCGATCTGCTGCCAATATTGAAATGACATTTTCAGCGCCACTTCAACAGCCGTCGAGCCATTGTCCGAGTAGAACACCTTATCAAGGCCCTCCGGGGTAATCTCGACCAACTTTTCCGCCAGCTCAATGCCTGGCGCGTGGGTCAGGCCACTAAACATAATATGGTCAAAAGCATCCAGCTGGCGTTGAATAGCTGCTTTGATCCTCGGATGTCCGTGCCCGTGCACATTGCACCACCATGAGGACACGGTATCATAATAGCGGCGCCCATCCGCATCGATTAAGAAGATGCCTTCAGCGCGCTCGATTAAAAGGTGGTCTCTATGTTCATAGTCTTTCATTTGTGTGAATGGGTGCCACACGTACTGCTTGTCCTTACTGAGCAGCTCCTGTTTCAGCTTCGAATCCATAAGTACCTCCCAATGGAGTATCTAGTTCATGTACACAAATATATGTTAACTATATTTTAATATAAATAGGTTAACGTATAATAGTTATTTGTACAAATGTTGCAATAAGTAGCAGCGATAGAATAACTCTTGGTAAGCAAGAAGAGTTTGAATCTGAGTGAGGATATGTATGGAGCAAGCTAGGATATAACTTAACTCATAATGGAACTAATCAAGCTAGAATCTACTATTACCCCTAAAAGGCTTACCGCTCCGAAAGATGAGGTTGAGGAGAGTAAGCCTTTTTGCTTTTATGCGCTATGAAAAAGCACAGAGCCATAGGGTAACAATAGACAATCTTGCTGTCTCCACAGCAAGTAATCTATCAGTCTTATTTATATGGGTCTATTTAAAATTGCGACGATAACGAAGAATGCGGTAATACATCGTATGGTCAGATATTTTACTAAATGGCTTCACATCAGGTTTCGTGTTTACTTCGATAATCCATGGACGGAGTTTCTGATCAAGACCGATGTCGAATCCAAGCTCTTGTAGGAAAGGATATTTGCGGGAGAGGACACGGGCACTGAGAAGGCAGAGCTGGCGAATCTCGGCTTCTATCCTATTGTAGGTCTCTATCGATCTACCATTGCGTGTAATGACAAATGGAACGGGTGTAATATCAGCACCTTGGCTACCGTTCGTAACTGCTTTGCGCGGCTGTGCAATTCTAGCAACCATGCCTGTAAAGTGCCACTTCCAACTTCGATCAACCTGGGTTACAGCTCTAATATCTAGTATTCGACCATTATAGCGCAGCAAATCAACTCCTTGCTGCACGACATGGACATGATTACGGGTGTAAGGCCTGAGCTCTCTTACGAGTTGACGCCAAGTAAGTCGTGAGTGGATTCGATCGCCCCGTTGGACGGAGAACGAAGTACCTTTGGAATTGTTTTGCTGTACACGCATAACTCCTCTGCCTTGTTGACCATGGTCAGGCTTCACATATACCATGCCATGACGCCTAAGGAGCTTATCCAGTGTAGAAGCTCGGTAAAGCATCGTTTGCGGAATAGCGCGGCGTACTCGTTTGTTGCGGACGAGAACGGCTGTTTTTACCCACTTGCTTGGTACACGCCTCTTTTTACTAGCCATTGTCTATGCACCACCTCTTTTTAATATAAGCTATGCCTGTCATGTTGAGGAGGATTGGGCAGACGGGCTCGAAAGTTCTGCATAGTATAGTATGAACAATCTTGAAAGTAGGGTTGCCATAATGGTAGAGATAAACGCCCCGCATATTGCAGCAAAGCTGCAGGAAGTAAAACAGCTTTACCCTTGGTATACGACTCTGCTGGAGGGAGCGTGTATCGATAGTTGGCCTAAAATACCTTTGCTCACACATGATAGGCTGCTTCCTTATTTCGACGAGACAGAGTTAGTGCAAGAACCCAATTGGAATATTTATCGGACATCGGGTACGAGCGGAAAAAGGAGAAAAGCGATTGGCTATGATGCTGCTGATGAGGAGGCGTATGTCGAGCACAAGGTGCAGCTGTTCGGTAAGCTGCTGGAAGGCAGAGGGATAACAAGGGCCCTAAGTGATATGGGAACGGGCCATGCGGCTGCTACTGCACAGGAAATATTCGAGAAGCTTGATATGGCATGCTGGACGATTCCGTTCCAACAACCTGTCGAAGAGCATCTTGCTTGCATTGCAGAGCATCGTCCGCAAGTGCTGTATACGATGCCTTCCATCTTGGATCGTCTCGTCAAGGCGGCACCTGCTGGCTTTGATTGGGGGATTCAGGTTGTCATTCTAGTAGGGGAAGTAGCAGCTCCTGCATGGCGGCAAAGGATGGCGGATGTATTTGGGATTGCTGCTGCTGATGTCAAAGATACGTACGGCAGCATCGAGGTTGGCACGATGGCTTATCATGATGCAAGTATTGGACGCTATGTCATGATGGAGGGCATTGCAGCAGAAGGCGTATCTCCTGCGGAAGTAGGGCTACCCGATATACATTTGCCAGAAGGAGAACAAGTTCTCGTCTTAACCTCATTCGTTCGCAGAAGATTCCCCGTTTTGCGTTATGTGACTTATGATATCGTCCGCGATCTCCGTTCAGAATGGATAGATGGGCGGCAAGTTACAACATTTGAGGCGATTGTCAAACGGATTGGGCCTGAGCTGAAGCATGGGGAGAAAATTAGCCTGTACGATATTGAAGATGCCGTGTTCAAGCATGTGAAGCAGGCAGATGTGCGTGTCATTGTAGAGCATAACCAACTGCATGTGTATATCGATAGTCCACAGCCTATCGACAACGCTCTTTATCAGAAGATTCGCTCTAGCTTGCATGATGCGATCCCAGAGATTGGGCAAATGATTGATTCTGGTATTTTAGAGGACATGAATGTACATCTCGTCAATTTGCAAGATCCGAATGCGGCGCCAAGCCTGAACCATCAAGCGGTAAAGCAGAAGAAGTTGTACGTTCAAGAGTGAGTGTTGCAGTCAAATAGAAGGGTGTGGTAAGTGTGAGCGCTCATGCGCATATAATGACGGTCATTGGTAATACGCCAGTGGTTAAGCTGCAGCGCTTGTTCAAACATGCTTCATTCGATACGTATGCGAAGTTGGAAATGCTCAACCCTGGAGGAAGCATAAAGGATCGTCCTGCTAAAGTCATGCTGCAAGAAGCTTTGCGTGAAGGCAAGCTGCGACCAGGTTCAGTCGTTGTCGAATCAAGTTCAGGTAATCTGGCAATCGGATTGGCGCAAATTTGCAACTTGATTGGGTGTACTTTCATTTGCGTCGTTGATCCGCGTACGACGTTAACGAACATACGTATTTTACGTGCATATGGTGCTCGTATCGATCTCGTTCGAGATCCGGACCCTGCTACTGGTGAGTATTTGCCTGCTCGTTTAACTAGGGTGCGGCACTGGCTGCGCAAGATTCCGAATGCATTCTGGCCGAATCAATACGGGAACACGAATAACCCCTTGTCTCATCAGCAAACGACGATGGCGGAGATTGCCGCGGATTTACCACAGATCGACTACTTATTTTGCGGGGTAAGCACTTGTGGGACGATACGTGGCTGTATCGAATATATTCGTGCCAATAGACTTGCAACAAAGGTTATTGCTGTTGATGCACTTGGCAGTTCCATATTTGGCAGCAACAAGCCGAAGCAGCGTCGTTTGCTGCCAGGACTCGGTGCGGCTGTACGACCGGCACTATGCCCTGATGAAGGGATCGATGACATTATCGAGGTCGACGACCTAGAGTGCATTATTGGTTGTAGACGATTAGCACGCTTGGAGTCGGTACTTGTCGGAGGATCTTCCGGGGGGATGATCGCTGCTTTGGAGAAGTACCAAGAACGGATATCCCCAGGATCAACCTGCGCGTTGATACTCCCTGATAGAGGGGAGCGATATTTGGAGACCATTTATGACGATCAATGGATCGCCAAATCTTTCGGCAAGGAAGCATTGGATCAAGTTCGTGCACGGCAAGCAAGTGAGGGCGGGGTGGCGATCACGTGAAGTATGTAACGGAAGACGATCTGCGGCAGATTGGCATTCCATGGGCACCATTAAGTGATGTAATAGCAGAAGTTTCCCTCGCTTATGGCGAGGGGGACTATGCACAGCCTATTAAGCCTTACTTGAAATTTGGAAATGAGAGCAATCGAATCATTGCCATGCCTGCGTATATTAGCAGGCCGATTCGTGCAGCAGGGATGAAGTGGATTGCGAGTTATCCCGAAAATGTGAATAAAGGTCTACCACGAGCAAACAGCGTCACCATTTTAAATGATCCGGATACGGGAATCCCTAACTATATCGTTAATGGCAGCCTGATAAGTACGATACGGACAACTGCCGTTAGTGCTGCTCTGCTGCGCAAGTTGCTGCAAGAACGTAAAGGGGATGAGCTGCAAGTTGCTGTCATTGGAATGGGACCAATTGGCCAACATCATGTAAATATGTTAACGAGTTTATTCCATGAACGAATTGCAGAGATACGGGTCTATGATAAACGAGAGATAACTTTCCAACTACCAGTTGCTAATGATGTGCCTGTAAAAGCCGTTGCTACATGGCAGGAAGCATACCTAGGCGCCGATATCGTATTTACTTGTACAGCTTCCAGTGCTCGATATATTAATACTCCATCCAAAGAAGGCAGCATTCTTATGCACGTATCCCTACGCGACTATTTACCAGAAGCTAAGGCAAACAGCGGCATAGTCGTTGTAGATAGTTGGGATGAAATATGTCGGGCAGACACAGACATAGAACGGAAGCATCTCGACGAAGGATTGCAGGAAGATCACGCGGTTACACTTTCCGATGTGATAGCTGGTAAGGTAACAATCGATGCAGTATGGAACGAACGAATATGGTTTAATCCGATGGGCTTGGCCGTATTTGATGTAGCAGTAGCTGCTTGGTATACAAGGCAAGCCGATGAGCTTGGTATAGGTCTTCAATTGGATTGACGTTAATCATTTAAAAGCCCCTTTTCAGGGTTGTCCTTTATGTACGTACTGCCGCTAACAGTCATTGTTGGTCGAGCGAGTGGAAGGAGGGTGCCTGAAGGGGGCAATTTAGTTAAGAGAGAGGGCTGATGAGGCAGCCCTCTTCTTTTACATATCTTTGAATCGTTACGGTATGTCGACTGCAGTAATTTTCTTAATAGAGATATAGTATATTGTTCCGCCTACGAGTAGAAGGACGGTACCATTTTCAATCCCTAGAAATCTACCAACACGCTCTACAGAATCAAAGTGTACGCTAATCGTAGTACCAAGAGAGATTCTTCTTAGGATAGCTAACGGACCTTTCAGGCCATCACCCTGACCGCCATAACTTCCGTAGTTGCCGCCGTAATTACCGCCATATCCGCAGTTGTTATAATACGACATCTTGCTTCCTCCTTTTATTTGAGAAGATACTGTAATATATGAGAGAGTTGCCAGATCGGACTAGATTAATAGAGGAGGAGAAATGCTGATTTTACTATAATGCGAGATTGGCATACGAGCTGTCTTTTCTATTTGCAAAGAATGCCCCTTCATAAGATAATGAGTGCACATTGTAATTGATTCGTTTAAGAAGGAAAGGTGGGATAGGATGATACTCGGTCTTGGTCATGATATTTTAGAAATTGATCGTATTGGTCGTTTATTGGATGGAAAGAGCAGAGAACGCTTCTTGCAGCGCATATTGACGCCGCGAGAGCTCACGCTTCTTCAACAATATGAGTCGAGGTCCTTGGAATGGGTAGCAGGACGCTTTGCCGCCAAAGAAGCGGTTGTAAAAGCATTTGGCTGCGGAATCGGCCCTATCCTTGGCTTTCAAGATATTGAGGTCATTCCTGCAGAATCAGGCAAACCTTATGTAGAGCTCAGTCGATCAGGATGGGAGCGATTAGGGCTTGAAGCTGAGCATACGCGCATTCATATCAGCATTTCCCATCAGCCGAATATTGCATCAGTCGTGTGTATCGTTGAGCAGTAACTCAAGGTGGATGTAAGTTAACTTTGTACGGATATGAATATAGAAAATAACCTCCGTTCTCACTGTTGCAGTAGAGCCGGAGGTTATTGTTGTTATCTTATTTTAACTCTTTCAAAGTCACGAGTTGGAACGCGTCTGTATAGTCTTTAATTTTAACGAGTTCTTCATCCATACTCTTTTTGGTATGCATGACAGTCATTTGCTTCATTGTGCCTTTTATCGTTTCGAATGTACTATCTTTCACCACGACATATGCATTCGTGTAGCGTCTGGAATCCCCAATGACAGAGTTTCCTTCATAGCTTAAGTCCAAGCCAGCTATCTGGATATGCTTGTCTTCGGGTTTAGCGAATAGTAATCCACTTTCATTTCGAATCGTTGGCATTCCTTTTAGAACGCTTAGCTGCGTATCATTTTTAACTTCTTTCCACAGCTCCATCCGAATAAGTTCACGAGCCGTTGTTTCGGATAGGACAAGCACTTCTTTATCGTTAGTGCCGATTTTTTTGATGTTATATATGTTTTGAAATTTTATATCGTCTTTATACGTATCTGCTACCTGTTTAAGCTTAGCTTCTTCTCCATATAGAATAAGTCCATTTGCCTGATTTATGCAGCCGGTCAATACAGCCATCATCATAACTACGAGCATTGTTATTGCAGCTTTCTTCATGTTGTAAATCCTCCGTGATAAGTTATTGATATATTGTCGTTGCATCTGTTGACTACTATACCAAGGGAGGATCACGGGAACTATCGAATGAGATGACAGGAAGCTTACAGATTTGAAAGAATCACGACATGGATGCTAAAAAGGCCATGTTCATCTCCATAGCAGAAGACTACATGACCTTAAGCTTGATATGTAAAAGTGCTTGTGTGTAGGGTTATCGAATTATTTTGCCTGTTCTTTTTTGGTAGCGAGCCAAGATGCCACTTTCTCAGCATCTTCGTCACTTACACGTGATCCTTGGGCAGGCATTCTGCCTTTTCCTTCTTTAATAACGGTTACGATCTGATCTTTTGATAAGCGGTCGCCAACGGTTGTTAGATTCGTTTCAGGTCCCATCTTACCGCTTAAGTCGGCAGCGTGACATGATAAACAAGAATTTTTGTATACTTCTACTGCGTCTGCTGGACCTTCGAGTTGGGCACTTTGTTGCTGCTGCGAACCACCGCCGCAGGCAGTCAAACTTATTGTGATCAAAAGTAGAAACGAAGACATAAGCCATGTTTTTTTTCTTGACTGTAATCTCTGGATTGGTTGCTTCAGCTGCGAGGTCTCTTTTTCGTTATGTATCCTCATTTTGTTATCTCATCCTCTCTATGTGTGACGATTACCATGTATGCTTCATGGAGTTAAGTTGAATAAGTATAGTCGTTCATTGGTTTGTCTTATATTTCCTTATGCTATCAGTATAGTAAGGAGCGATAGAGGTAGGCAAGCATGTTATCCGATTGTTGGCAGAACGTTCACAATACAAGCTGCTGATGTATAATGGACTTTTGGATATTTAGAATAGTAGATGATTAACAGCAATAAATAGTTGGTATAGTCATGACTAGAAATAGAAAGTAAAAATAGAGGATTGAGAACTGAGGATGGGGGAGACTTTTATGGAGGAGCAACAACGATATTTTAGCCGCGAACTGCTTCGTTGGTATTTGGACAACCGTCGGGACTTGCCATGGCGCCGTCAACATAATGCTTACTATACATGGGTGTCGGAAATTATGCTGCAGCAGACACGAGTCAGCACCGTCATTCCTTATTTCGAAAGATTTATCGCGAAGTTCCCTACACCTACTGCATTGGCTGAAGCTCCGGAAGAAGAGGTGCTCAAGGCTTGGGAAGGTCTCGGCTATTATTCAAGAGCACGCAACTTGCAGGCTGGAGCACGTGAGGTGAAGGAAAAGTACAGTGGGGTTGTGCCTGATGACAAAACGGCTGTTGCTTCCTTAAAGGGCGTAGGTCCATACACGACAGGCGCGATTATGAGTATCGCGTTCAATCGTTCTGAGCCGGCTGTAGATGGTAATGTCATGCGTGTGTTGTCGCGCTACTTCCGTCTGCATGATGATATTGCTAAACCTGCTACGCGTGTTCATATTGAGCATATCGCGCGTGATCTGATTCCAGATGGCCATGCCTCTGACTTCAATCAGGCGATTATGGAATTGGGTGCGCTTGTCTGCACACCGAAGTCGCCAGCTTGCTTGCTATGCCCCGTCATGGAGCATTGTGCAGGCCGCTTGGCAGGAGAAGAGACGCTGCTGCCGATTAAGACGAAGGCAAAGCCTCCGAAGCCAGAGCTGCGCTATGCTGCTCTTATTGAAGGTACTGGCGTGAACGAAGGCAAGCTGCTTATGCGTCAGCGTCCTGAGAGCGGGTTGCTGGCTCGCATGTGGGAAATGCCTCACATCCTAGTGCCAAAGCAAATGAGCGTAGCGGGACTTCCTGACGATGAAGCTCAGGACATGCTGCGCGGCGCATTGCATCAGGAAGGGCTTGCCGTGCTGCCGATCGAGCGCTTTATGGATGCTGAGCATACGTTCAGCCATATCCACTGGCAGATGCGGGTATTCCGCTGCAGCATAGCGGAAGATGCAGCAGTGCCAGAAGGTTATGCCTTTATTGGGCCTGATGATCGGGAGCAATATGCATTCCCGAACTTATTTGTTCGCTTATTGGATGCTTATTTTTCAGAGCGGGAAGCTTAATAAATTGTTTTTTCATTTATGCAGCGCATGATAAGTATTTCTAACTTGCTATTGTGAAGCTGAGCAGTATAATAGAATTAATTATACAAATCTTGGACGGCAGGCAGCCGGACGTTGACCTTATATAGGTGCGTCCGGTTGTTTTTTGTTCTATAGGACTTAAGTCTTAGAGAGTGTGAGCCGATATAAGAATTAACCGCCTATATTTTTCCTTTTAAACTTACTCCAACCAGATCAGTCCTCTAGGTGTTATTCCATATTAATTCTACTTGATGCATGCAAGATTACGTTCTTGATGTGAGTACATTCTTCCAACATCCGTGTCCCTATACATCTTGCCCGCATTGTACTCCATTTTCATTTTCAAACCTATTAACTAGATTGGGAATCAATCGAACAACTACGAGGAGGATCTATTTAATGAAAAAGAAAGCGTTTGTTGCAATGACGGCATTATCGGTATTTTTGGGTGGCAGTATACCAGTAAGTCTATCATCGGCTGCCTCCGTTTCGACTGTTAATGGTACTGTAGCTGCCACATTTAGTGATGTAGCAGGGCATTGGGCGGAAGGAGCAATCTACGAGGCGGTTAAGAGAGGCTATGTAACCGGATATCCTACAGGAAAGTTTCTACCCAACGCTAAAGTATCTCGTGCTGAGTTTGTGAAAATGGCGGTATCTGCTTTGAATCTACCGGTTGAATCTACATCGAATGGTTTGTGGTATGTGAAGTATGTAGATGCTGCTAAGACGTCAGGTATTTTTGTAGAAGGGGATTTCGTAGGTTCGGATTGGAATAAGCCATTGAGCCGTGAAGAAATGTCCAAAGTGGCGGTTAGAGCGCTTGAGATGAAAGCTGAAGATAAACAATGGATGTACATGGCCACTAAAAATGGAATGATTTCAGGCACAGCTCCAGGAGTTCTATCACCAGATGGAAGCACGACGCGCGCTCAAGCAATTTCGGTCATAGAACGGATGTTGTCTGTTAAGAACGGCAAAAAGCTAGCGGTTGATAAATATGCGGTTTCAGCAGCGGAATTGTACTGGCATGATACGAACATCATGACGATGCTGCCGAGATACTTCCATGATTCATTCAATGGGAAACCATTTGATAATAAAGCAATGGTAAGTCAGTCTCCTGATGGAAAAGCAACATGTAAGGTTACTCAACTTATAGCCATTGATCTTGGTGATCCTAAAGATCCTAACAGAAAGTTAATCGAAAGTAAGGAATATGCTTGGGTTGGTAACGGGAAATATCACAAATTAAAGGACTCGGACGGATATGCTGTGATGGGTATAAGTGAGACAAAAATAACAGGGAAATTAAATGTAGAAAGATTATTTCCATGTCAAATTGCGTTCCAAAATGATGATTGGTATGAGATGCCAGAGAATGTGAAAAATCCAAAAAAGCCTGATAGAACGTATGGAATAATGCCTTGGAATGCTAAGTATGAGCAGTTTCAATCGTTTGTAAATGTTTCGAAACTATCGAGTGGCACTGTATCATTCGCAACAGGCACACTTTTTCCCAAAGGAGACTTCGTTTCTGACAAAGCTTTCCGATTTATTTTTGGGGGAATGGGCAATTGGCAGGGCAGTTATATTCCCATCTATCATGGGAAACTCAATAAAAACTATCATCAGTAGGTGATGAAATGGCAAAAAGAATTGTATCAATCGCTATGGTGGTAAGCTTGCTTATCGCCATAACGAACATACTTGGAATCAATATGACAGTATCTGCTGCCGTACCAAGTGGTTACGAGTCAATTGGAAATGTAACTTTTTATGGTGGTATCGGTAAAGTTGATTCCTCGAAAAATCACTATATCCCATTAAGTAAATTACACTACACGACTGTTACTGTTCCGAAGAAAAATAACGTGGCTGCGTCAGCTGTCGCCATTTACGATAATCACGGGAAACTTGTTAAGAACTTAACTAAGGTTAATGACACAACTTGGAATCTTGGCGACATTACAGGAAATAAGGTTCAACTTACTGCAAAAGCTAATGGTCAATATCAAGGATATTTTGCATGGTTCCGATCCCCCTCTGGCGATTACTGGATGTATGACTATAAAAATGAACGATATTTTTTGAAATCAAACAATGATCCTTTCCCACCTTCTAGAGGCGAATGGACATTTGGTACAGCTGGTAATGGTATACCGACATTTGGTTGGAAATATGGAACTAATACCAGTATAGTATGGTCAGAAAGAAGAATCACTGCAGGTTCCAGATTAACCGATAAATTCACTTCTCCTTCATTGCCTGGCATTGAATTTGAGATGAATCAAGTCGCCAAGGTAATTGTGAACGAGAGCGATTTAGAGTATTGGAAATGCCCGGCAAACTGTATGCAGGAATCGAAAGTACATGGTGTACGAAATGTAGTTGTAAACGATTCAGATAAAACGAATGTGGTAATTGATTTTGAGTTTCAAGGAACATTTGATAACTCGCCTCCTGGTGGGGAAGTTATTAGCGATGGCAAGAATGGGCTAGTTCGTGCATGGTTTAATGGATGGAACGTAACTTTTCACGGTGAAATTTATAAATATCCCGAAATGAAAGTGTATGCTGCATATAGCGAAGTACCTAAAGGATCAGGGCAGTGTGAGAACAGCATAGGAAGTCCATCGCAAGGAACTTCGATGAATAGAAATGATATGGACCCTAATGCGACGGGAATTATTCGCGCAGATAGCAGGGATGCTGAGCAATTTGATGTTTCAAAAGGTATCCCGACTTCCGAATCTCTCTTTACCAACGCATTTGCAGATAATTACCTTTTCAAACAAGACTGGATTCAAATGAAAGGCAAGGTAACCTACAATTGTAAAGCGGAAGTCAAGTATGTAAGAGAGTGGACAGTGCCAGGACCTCCTATTTGTACAAAAGCAGGATGTGTTCCAGGACCACCCGTTCATGCGGGGGACTCGCAAAACGTAACATACTCATTTTCTTTTACTCGCGATTATTCATATTGGCAAATTAAAAATCTCGAAGTATATAAGATCAATCGTGCTGATATGCTCAATTATGCTCTACCTGGTGGGAGGGTTACCATGATGCCAACAGGCTACACTCCACCTTCGCTAGATTCAGAGCATGATTCTTCCGTACATAGTCACGTAAGGCCAGTAGATACACCAGATATAAGCTATTCACCTCCGGTTTTAAAGGGTGGATTAAATAGGCCGCCTTCTATTCCGGACGATACATCCCGATTGAAAGGTATGGCTGAGTCAGCTACACCTCAGAGCCAAGTGAATAACGATACAGTGATCTTTAATGGAGCTACCATCATGGATGGGGCAGAAGCTACTAAGGATGGTCCTACTCCAACAAACATTCCGCAGCCTACAACCATCGGCCGGGATGTGCTCTACAGACCTAACCATATAATTAGCAGTCAGCTAATGAACAAGGCAAACACAATTAGCTCAGGGACAATCTATTATGATTTGCTGCCCAACAACGTAAATGGTGGAGCAAATACGAATTTCCCAATCAACAGCATCAACCCAGTCACCGTTCATACTCCAACTGTAAACTACTCAAATGCAACGGATGACGCTGCACATAATCAAAAGACTAGGCCTAACCTCAATAGAAGAGCGTTTATTCTTGATCGACCATTTACAATACATATTCCGACTTCGGGGCAGCACCGCAACATATTAGGCTATGGCAACCGAGACTATGCCAAATACATAAAAGAAAAACAAGTTAGATTTGAGTTCGATGTATATAGTGCAGATAAATCCACCTTTTATCCGAAGAACACATGGATTAGCATTCCTGTAAGAGATCCAGCAACCACCTTCTATTTGCCGGTGTGGGTAGATGAAGGGGACTATACGATCCATTTCAGGTCCTATGCTGAAAATGCTCCTTCCGATACGCTTACTCAACAAGACGCCAATTTTGAAGTAAACAACCATATAGCTACAGATACAGTACCTGTAGAAGTCATTGGACGCATGTATGATTTCCGTATTACCGATATTGTGGATATGAACTGGGAGCTTGCTTTCCGACCGCAGAAAAAAAGCAAGGAACATACCGGACGTTATTATTGGGTTGGGATGCGTGATATCGATGGAAACCCGAGGGGGAACCAATCGCGCTACACGCTACCTATTCGACGAGGAAGCCACCCGAATGATGGCTTCAAAAATGTAGCCGTCAAGCCAGGCTATCATTTTAAGTTTGATTTAAAGACGAAGGGCAATATGTTCGGCCCGAACGATTCTATTCGCATTACGCCGACGTTCGAATTCGTCAGTCGCGATGGCAAGCATCGTCAAGATGTTGATTTGTATTACCACGCACCAGACCGGAATTTTGTACGAATTGGCTCATCATTTGATACGATTGAGCGCGAGATTACCTTAAATGAAAGGCTTCGCAATCTTCATCCGCTGCAAATCGAGCAGACGGGGCGCACCTATTATCAATTGCATCGTCATCAGCTCTCTCAAAGTGAACAGGTGTTTATGCAGCAATGGCTAAGGCAAGTTGATCGTCCGACCAAGACGGGTGGATTCAGTCATATGAAAGTACCAGGCGAGCTTCGCTTATTTCGAGGGCCCACACAGTTGCCAAATGGCGTAAATCCATATCGGGCTTATGCCGCAGAGCAACAATGGTATGGCGAGTTCGGCATTCCATCAAAAGTATATGTTGTGCAGAAAGGGTTTCCGCTGCATCGGCAATTTTCGTTCAGAGAGGATGCTCCATTCTTCTTAAAGAACGGCTACATTGTTGTGAACTTTAATATGGAGACCATTCGAGCTGGGCGTATGAATGATCCTCATTTACAGTATATCTATGCTCCGTTAACCAACCAATGGCGGCGCGAAGGCTTCGTTCACAGTGTCACTGATCCATATGGCGCCATGTTCCAACTGAAAGATGGCGATATGATGTTCTATGATGCTGCTCAATCATCGCGTGATGATTATCGTGTCGGGGGGACGCACTAGGCACGCACTAAGTCGTGAATGTCAACTTTGCATAGTAAAAATTAAAGATCAGGTGTTGATATTTAAGGAGGTTGGTCCTGTGGGTCCAAACTCCCTTTTTTTGTCCAAGTGTAGGTCCTATAATGATGTCGATAAGAATTTGTAAGCGCTCACATAAAAGTTGAGTGCCTATCATGTGCATACGGTTTGTATATTCATCTAAGAAGGGGATGTTTACATGAAACGTTGGAAACCTACCATGTTATCTCGAAGCACTATGAAACGCAAAGCAGCTCTTTACTTAAGCACAGCTCTATTGGCAGGTGCGTTGTTAGGATTCACAGGTGCCGAACAAGCACAGGCGGCACAGCCTCATTCTTCTCACTGGTATCCAAATACGATCTTAAATTGGTCACCGCAGACGGATCCAGATGCGCCGTTCAACCGCAGTTCCGTACCGCTGGAGAAAAAGCGTGTACAAGGTGATAAAGTGAATCCGAATGCAAAAGTAGAGCCAAAAGTGATGGCACTCGCTTCTATGTACAAAAATACATCTGGTGCACCGTCACAAGGAAATGACAACATGCACGGCTATGCATTCAGCTACTGGCAGTATGTAGACAGCCTCATTATGTGGGGAGGATCCGCAGGTGAAGGTCTTATCGTCTCACCAAGTGCAGACGTAATCGATGCAGCACACAAAAACGGCGTGCCTGTATACGGTACGGTCTTCCTACCACAAATGGAGCACGGTGGAAAATTTCAATGGACACATGATTTGCTGCAGCAGCGCCCTGATGGCACGTTCCCAGTTGCGGATAAGCTGATTGAAGTAGCGAAGTACTACGGCTTTGACGGCTGGTTCATCAATGAGGAGACTCAAGGTGGGACACCTGCAGATGCGAAGAAGATGCAAGAATTCCTGAAATATTTGCAAAAGATTAAAACACCTGAAATGGAGGTCGTATGGTACGACTCCATGATTAATGACGGTCCAGTAAGATGGCAAGGTGCTCTTAACGACAAGAACAGCATGTTCGTCCAAGATGGTGCAGAGCGTGTCTCCGATCATCTATTCATCGACTTCCGTTGGCAGTATCAAGGTAGTGGCATGACACCGTTTAAAAAATCGCCTGACGTAGCGAATCAGCTTGGACGCAGTCAATATGATCTGTATGCGGGTATTGATGTGGAAGCAGGCGGTTATCAGAGCAAACTGAATTGGCCTGTTCTATTCCCTGACAACGGTACGGCTGTAACATCGCTCGGAATTTATCGTCCAGACTGGGCGTTCAACTCTTCCAAGACGAATGAGCAGTTCATGGAAAATGAGCACATATTCTGGGTAGGTCAAGGCAAAGATCCTTCTAAAACGAAGTCTAATGGCACGGCTTGGCGCGGAATAGCGCATGATATCGTAGACGAGACAGTTATCACAGATACTGACTTTACTACACACTTCAACACAGGTAACGGAAAAATGTTCAGCGTACATGGTCAGCAAGTTCGTGATCGCGAATGGTTTAACCGCAGCTTGCAGGATATTTTGCCAACATGGCGTTGGATGAAAGATGAGCAGGGACAGAAGATTGATGCCGCATTTGATTTCAATAAAGCTTACTATGGCGGCAGTTCCTTGAAGTTAAGCGGTCAAACGGCACCAGGCGCAAGCACGAATATGAAGCTGTATAAGACGGATGTTCCTGTAACGAAGTCTACAGTAATGTCGATCACGTATCAGACCAATCAAGCAACTGCAGCAGATGTAAACATCGGTGTAGCATTTGAGGGTGCTCCGAATGATTATGTAACCGTGAAGCCGAAGCATACGCAAAAGGCTGGTACGGCGAAGGATTGGACGCAAGCTACGTATGATTTGAAAGATTTTGCAGGTAAAAAGGTTGTCGGCATGTCTGTACAAGTAGCAGGCAAGCAGCAAGTTAACAACTACGAGCTTAGCCTAGGTGAATTTGCAATCCGTGATCATCAAGTGTTTAAAGCTCCAAATCTTAAAGAAGTAAAAGGCTTAACGATTATCGACAATGATTTCCGTGACGGTCTTTATGCAGATGCTCGCTTGAAGTGGGATGATATGGGTGATGACGTCTTGTACTACCAAGTATATCGTCAGAAGCCAGACGGCTCCCGTGAGTTCATGGGCGCAACAAGCAACAACTATTACTATGTTTCTGAAATGCGTCGTGCAGAGATGGAACAAGCGACGAATCTAATCGTCGTGCCTGTAAACCGTCATTATGCAGAAGGCCGTACAGCGACGGCTCAATTCCAATGGCCTGCATACCCTGCGCCAAAGGCTGACTTTGAAGCAGACAAAACGTATGTAGCACCAGGAGAGACGATCCAGCTGAAAGATAAGTCTACAGAAGTAACGACAGAATGGCTATGGAGCTTCCTAGGTGGAACACCAACGTCCAGTACAGAGCGTAATCCGCAAGTGAAGTATGAGCAGGAAGGCGAGTACGAGATTACACTGACAGCGAAAAATGCAATCGGTCAAGATGTCGTGACGAAGAAGCTTATTACCGTAGATAAAGCAGCAGAGAATCGCTCTGAGGATGTAGCAAAAGGCAAGAAGACAACGGCTTCCTCCTTCGTGAATGCAGGCGAAGCGCCTCAATTTGCAGTAGACGGTGAAATGCATACGAAATGGTGCGCAGTAGGAAATGCGCCGCACTGGATGACAGTTGACTTGGGTGGCGAATTCAACATCACAGAGTTCGTTGTTCATCATGCGCAAGCTGGCGGAGAATCAGCATCGTTCAATACACGAGAATTCAAGATTCAACTTAGCTCGGATGGTCAAACGTGGACGGATGCTGTTATTGTAAAAGACAACGATAAAGGTACAAGCAAGCATGCGATTGGCAAAACGAAAGCTCGTTACGCGAAGTTAATCGTTGAGAAGCCGACACAAGGCGGCGATACAGCTGCTCGTATTTACGGCTTTGAAGTGAAGGGGATTCCATCCCAACCTGCACAATAATATATAATTTCTTTTCTAGTAGCAGCGGGCAGCTCCAGTGATGAACTGGGGCTGCTTTTTTGCGTTGGTTGCACAAGAAGTGGCGAGTAATATATTTCCAATGAAACTTTGCGTCTTTTCGTGAGGCTCCCCCGTCTAATCCATGTAAACTTCATGAAGATACAACAAAGAACAACACGATAAACAGGTTCGTTTCAAAGTTGAATGAAAGTATTTTAAAGCTCATTACAACTTTTCAGGCATTCAAATAAACGATGACATGGATACCATGTTCAAAATAAGGAGCATATACAACATGAAAACAAAAACAATCGCAATCATAACAGCATCTATCTTGGCAGGTTCTTCTCTACTTGGTTACGTAGGTACAACATGGGCAGGCAAACAGCAACAGCCTTCTACACAAACGAAGCAAGAAGTAAAAGTTCCAAATGTACTAGTACAGAAGCCGCAGCAAGAAAAAACATACTCGAATGATGCATTCCGCAACATCGGTGAAGTAAAGCTTAGCGAGCAATATGTGATTAAAGGTCAAGCGCGTGTATTTGAAGGAAATTATAACTACGTAGTGAAGCAAGGCAGCAAAATCGTAGCTGAAGGCTTCGGAACAGCATCTAAAGGTGGTCCAGAGTGGGGTGCATTTTCTCAAACAATAACGGTACCGGTAAGCAAGCTGAACAGCACGCAGCCATTGACAGTAGAACTGTTTGAAATCGATATGGAGAGCGGTAAACAAGTAAATAAAGTAGTTGTTGCGTTGAACGGAAAAGGCAAAGTGAAGTATAGTGATGCATTCCGTGGTGTAAAAGTAGCATCTTCCACTGCGCAAGTAGCAGTTAAAGGTGAAGCGCGTGTGCACGAGGGGACTTACAACTACGCAGTGAAACAAGGCGGAAAAGTGATTGCTCAAGGTTTCAGTACGGCATCTATTGGTGCACCAGAATGGGGACAAGTGAAGCAAACAATCTCCATTCCGAAGAGTAAAGTGTTTGGTAAAGAGGCTTTGACACTGGAATTGTTCGAAGTAGATATGGAGAGCGGCAAAGCAGTGAACAAGCTTATCATGCCTATCGCTAAGGAAGCACAATCTCACAAAGAAGTACAAAAGCCAAAGCAAGATAAGGTTGTTAAAAATGATGCATTCCGCAACATGAGTGAAGTGAAGCTTAGCGAGCAGTATGTGATTAAAGGAGAAGGCCGACTATTTGAGGGCAACTACAACTATGTCGTGAAACAAGGCAGCAAAGTGATTGCAAAAGGCTTTGGTACAGCATCTAAAGGCGGTCCAGAGTGGGGCACATTCGCTCAAACGATTACGGTACCTGTAAGCAAAACGTCCAAGCAGCAGCCACTAACTGTTGAGTTGTTTGAAATGGATATGGAGAGTGGCAAGCAAGTAAACAAAGTAGTAGTAGATCTGAATGGCAAAGGTAAAGTGAAGCAAAATGATGCATTTCGTGGAGTAAAAGTAGTGTCTGCTAAACTGCAAGCTGCAGTGAAGGGTGAAGCTCGTGTTTTCGAAGGCACGTATAACTACACAGTTAAGCAAGGCAAAACGACGGTTGCCCAGGGTTATGGCACTGCATCTGTGGGTGCACCACAATGGGGGAAACTCGCTCAAACGATTTCCATCGATAAGAGCAAAGTATCTGGCAAACAGCCACTTACACTAGAACTGTTTGAAGTGGATATGGAAAGTGGCAAGGCGACAAACAAACTTATACTGCCTATTCGATAATGGTTAGTTATATTTGCGTAGACTTATTCACAAGAAAGCGGCACTAATAGTGCCGCTTCTTCTATACATAAAGTCAGCATTGCGTGTCGAGTGAGTGGTTAAAGTTGGTACTGGAGTGGCGACACTAAAAGATAATGAGAGACGTTATGATCGATGAATTTCTGGAGGTGAAGGACTGCATGAGCGACTTAGAACTGGAGAAGCGCGCGATTGCTGGCGATGACGAGAGTTTTTCTATCCTTATCGAGCAGCGAAAAGAAAGGATTTATCGCATGGCCTATACGTATGTAAGAAATAAAGAGGATGCGTTGGAAATTGTACAGGAGACGGTATATAAAGCATATTTGTCCGTAGAGAAGCTGCAGCAGCCTCAATATTTCAATACGTGGTTGATGAAGATTGCGGTGAATGCTGCTTTGGATCATATACGTAAGTCCAAGCGAGTTGTATATATGGACAAAGATATTGAAAGAAGCTACACCCCTGATAATAGAGAAGAGAAGTTGGACTTGTATGAGGCGCTGGATAGTTTGGATGAAAAAACTCGCTCCGTGCTGATGCTGCGGTATTTTGAAGATATGCCATTGAAGGATATTGCGGAGACGTTAGAGACACCATTAAGTACGATTAAGTCGTTGGTCTATCGTGGGTTGGAGAAGTTGAAAATAAATTTGGGGGAGGGTGAGCTTCTTGAATAAAGATTTGGAACGGTTAAAGAAAGAGTATCAAAATATCGAAATTCCTGATGAGCTGGCTGCTGTAACTCGACAAGCGTTGGAGCGGGGCAAGCAGGAACGTGAGCGCTTGAAGCAAGCTCAGCATGATGATATGAGTCATCATCAAGACCAGATCGGGAAGCGAGAGAATACCCAAGGCCAGAATGGGGATGGGTATCAGGGTTCAAGTCCGTATCAGACGCAGCGTGCGCTGCCTCGCAATCGGTGGGTGAAACGTATTGTTGCTAGTGCAGCAGCAGTGTTTGTTTTATTTACAATTAGCGTTAATACAATGCCTGCATTCGCAAGTAGCCTAGAGAACATTCCAGGGATCGGTAAGCTGGTGAAGGTGCTGCAGTTCAATAAAGGTGGAGCCGAGGGTGGGCAATTAACGCAAGAAGAAGGACCAACGGATGTTCATGCTATTGGTTTGCATCAGCAAGGAGATAGTGATCAAATTACGATTCGCTTCCAGAAAGACAATAAAGAGCAGCTAATCGCAAGTTCATTCCATGTACAACATCGCGAATATCCAAATACGATGACTTTTTCTATTCGAGACGCCCGTAATTTCTCTGCGCAACAGGACTTGGCGACATTGAAGAAGAGCAGATATGTAGCAGATGCTTACGAGATCATTTCGATGGATGATACACTTATTCGCTTTACAATCGTTTTTAAAGAACCTGTTGCTTATGAGGTGAAGGAGTACAAGGATCCTGCGGAGGTTGTGCTTACCTTAAAGCAAGGAACATCAGCAGAAGTACAAGATAAAGTATATTCAGTTCGTACCGCTTCTCACCCATTTGGGGAAGAGCAGGGTATGATGGAAGAAGCTTGGATTGAAGAAGAGAATGTCCGCATTTTGAAAGACAGTGCGGGTACGTATTTGGTAGAAGCCGGCTATTATCCGACGAAGGAAGAAGCACAGGCGCAAGTAAGGAAATTGGAAGAACAGCATGGATTGCAAGGACAACTACACGTGGAAGAGCGGACATTCTTGCAAACACCAGCGCCAATTAATGCTCAATAATAGGTTGTGATGTTATGAGTTGACAGATTATGTAATTCGGTTTACACTGCAACCAGCTAATATGGAATAGGTGGTGCAGGATGACAGTAAGAACGATATTGCCATTTGGAGACCCATTACTGCGAAAAGTTTGTAGACCAATAACTGAAATGTCGCCTCGGATGCTGACCTTGCTGACTGACTTGAAAGAGACACTTTATGCGGAGCCTGGGCGTGCTGGGTTGGCGGCTCCACAGATTGGTATTTTGCGGCGAGCCGTAGTGATGGATATGGGTGATGGCTTCCGGGAATTCATTAATCCCGAGATCATAGAAGCTCATGGAGAGCAGCAAGGTTTTGAAGCATGCCTATCTTATCCAGGCTACTATGGCCGTGTAACTCGTTACCAGTATGTCAAAGTAAAGAGCATGGACCGGGAAGGGCTAGAGCTTATAACGGAAGCGGAAGACGATTTAGCCGTCTGCTTGCAGCATGAAATTGATCATTTGGATGGTATTTTATTCGTGGATCGAATGAAAGATGGCGTCCTCGTTCATGACGTAACCAAGCAGCGTGTTCCGCTGCTGGATGTTATTCAGTTGGCCAATAGCAGATCATGTCGCTTATAGATGGAATATTAATCCCGTCACTTCCTATCGGAAGAGACGGGATTTGTTGTATAGAAGATGAATGAACTTATGATATAGGCCTGTATGACAGTGCTTAAGCTTCTTGTCGGGATGTGAGATTGTCAAGTACGAGCAGCGCTGCACCGATAGCGATGGCTTCTTCACCATAGGTTCCTTTGCTAAATATAACTTGATAGTTAGGATAGTGGTAGGTGCGACGAATAGCTGTTTGCGTAGCTGTATAGAAGAATAGGTCATTGGACGTCATTAGAGGACCGCCAAGGATGACTTTTTCAGGATGCAGCACGTTCAGCAGATTAGCGAGTCCAATGCCGAAGTAAGTAGCAGCCTGACTGACGATCTCTGTAGCTAGTGTATCTTGTTGATGAAGTGCTTCGATAATATGCCTGAATGTAACGGCTTCACCGAGTTGAATAACGGATTGGAGACGGCTCGGTCGACCTGTTCGGAGCTTGGAGATCGCTTCGCGTTCAATCGCGTAAATCGTTGCATAAGAATCGAGACAGCCGTAGTTGCCTCCTTGGGTTCGATGAGGAATACCATCTGCTTGAATAATCATTTGACCAAGGGAGCCTTCCATATCGGTAGCACCATGAATAAGTTTGCCGTCTGCCATCATCGCGGAGCGCAATCCGACCCCGGCATGAACGTAGAGCATATGACGAACGCCTTTCGTTCGATTGCTCCAAGATTCGGCAATAATAGCTGTATTTGCTCCATTATCAAGGAGCACAGGAATACGCAGTCGGTTCTCCAATTCTGCACCGATTGGTACATCGTTCCAGCCAGGGGCATAGAACCATTGTGGATTTTCAATGACGCCAGTGAAACGATCAAGTGTGCCTACTGCTCCGATACCAAGTCCAATGCATTGTTCATGTGGAATACGATATTTAGCGATCCATGTCTGGATTTGCTCCACAACGTAGTCAATCAATGCAGAAGGTGTCATGTGGTCGGTCATCGTCCAGCTAATCGATTCGATCTTGTAGCCTGCCGTATCGACAATAGCAAGACGGGAAGTCGTCCGCGAAATGTCCAGCCCGAAGCAATAGCCATAGGATGCACTTGTTCGGTAGAGAATGGGACGCCGTCCCCCTGTTGAGGCGCCGAATCCGCTCTCTTCAATGAGTCCAGAAGCAGACAACTCTTCCAGCACGCGGGTGAGTGTGCTAACGGTTAAGCCGCTCTTTGCGAGCAGGTCGTTCTTCGAGATTTCATGCTTCTGCCGAATCCGTCTAAAGATCTCCCGCGCCTTTGATGAAGGGATTCGATCTTGCAAAGGCAGATGCGTTCTTCCATCCTGAGCGTGTGTATTAGACATATAAAATTATCCCCGCTATTCCTGATAATAAGATGACAGCGATGGGATGCAGCTTCCAACGAATAAGCGCGAATAGCATGACAGCGAAAATGCCGATGCTGAACCACGTATATCGAGCGTATCCGTTCAATAGGCCAGAATGCACCGCCATATTGAAGGCAGCGTAGGCGATAAGCGCCATGACTGCTGGCTTCATGCCGTCGAGTGCAGCTTGCACCCAATGATTATGATACATGCGGTAGAATAGAGTAGCAACTAAAAACATCAAAATAATGGAAGGTAATACAATTCCAATGCTAGCAGCAGCGCTTCCGATCCACCCGGATGCCGCGAATCCCACATAGACGGCGCTATTCATCGCAACGGATCCTGGAGCCATTCCTGCCATTGTAACGGCGTCTGTAAATTCAATTGCGGTCATCCAGCCGTGCTGCAGCACTTCATGCTCGATGAGCGGAATCATCGCGTATCCTCCACCAAATGACACGAACCCTAGTTTGAAAAAGGTCCAAAATAGATCCCATATCATCGCTAAGTTCCTTTCTATTTCCTATTCGTGTTGATGTGGATCGTAATGTTAAGAGTTCATCTTGGTTATCTTTACATCTTTTGTTTTAGATAGAGATGGGGTAGAGCGGACAGCCCGGTTGACAGCTCGCTTCCATTGAAGGTAATGAACGAGACAGCCAGCAAGCATACCGCACCCAATGACGATAACAGGATTTAATGATGTCGACAGCAATAGGATGCAGCTTCCTCCAAATATCATCCAGGCCATACGCGAACGAAGCACATCTTTGCGCATACGAATGGCTGCATAGGCAATGAGTGCAATGATTGCAGGTTGAATACCTAACAAGGCTGCTTCGATGACAGGAGAATCATGATAAACAGCTGCCAAGCTGCATAGCAGCAGCATAATCGTAACAGTAGGCAGAGATATAGCGGTAACAGAGGTGAGTAGGCCGCGAATCCCAGCCATTCGATATCCAACAAGCGCTGCAATATTGATGGCGACTCCGCCAGGTGTAGCCCCTGCGATTGCGGTTATCTCATGCATCTCATTAGGTGTTATCCATCTCCGTCGGTCTGTAATTTCGCGATGAATAACTGGCAATATAGCATACCCGCCACCGAAGGTTGTTGGGCTTATTTTGATAAAGGTTAAAAACAATTGAAGACACAGCTGTGACGTTGTGAAGAGGGAAGGTGATGATTGCATCGTTAGTAACCCCTTTTCCTTGTACATCTTAATGTCTTTATTATATGCTACTTAATTTCATTTTGGAATAAAGTCTAGGTTTTTAATTGAAAGGTCAGGCCTATTGCGAAAAAAACTATAAATAAAAGCGTATTTCAAATAGACATTTATTAAAAATGAACAAAACTTATCGGAAAGGGAAGGTGGGCGTGTTGGAGGAAGTGATGATCGTTCGAGATCAGTATGACGGCATTTTATTTTTTGCTAAGATTCAACCTTCACAGCGCTCGAAGTAGAACTAATGTGGAAGCATTTTACCAAAGTAGTTATGAATTGCATGCCTGGACTTTAAAAGGGTCATAAAAACGCCCGTCATCCATAATGGAATGACGGGCGTTCTTCTAGGTTATAGAACCGATTAGTTGTTCAAAGCTGCTTCATAGCGCTTCTCTACTTCGGACCAGTTCACAACGTTCCAGAATGCAGCGATGTAGTCTGGGCGTTTGTTTTGGTAGTTCAAGTAGTAAGCGTGCTCCCATACGTCAAGGCCAAGAACTGGAGTCTTGCCTTCCATGATTGGGGAGTCTTGGTTAGGCAAGCTGTACACAGTCAATTTGCCGTTGTCTACAGCTAGGAATGCCCAGCCGCTACCGAAACGTGTTGTAGCTGCTTTAGCGAAATCTTCTTTGAACTTGTCGAAACCGCCAAGTTCGTTCTCGATTGCTTCAGCAAGCTTACCGGATGGTGTGCCGCCAGCGTTAGGAGCGATTGTTTCCCAGAATAGGGAGTGGTTCGCATGGCCGCCGCCGTTGTTGCGAACAGCAGTACGGATGCTTTCTGGAACTGCGTCCAGATTAGCGATCAAATCTTCAATAGACTTGGATTGCAATTCAGGAGCAGACTCCAAAGCTGCATTCAAGTTTGTAACATACGTATTGTGGTGACGACCGTGGTGGATAGTCATTGTTGTTTCGTCAATATGTGGCTCCAAAGCGTTAGGTGCGTATGGAAGCGCTGGTAGTTGATGTGCCATTATGCATTACCTCCTAAAAGGGATATGTAATAACTCTACTTCAATTAAACCCGATCCAATTGAATAAATCAACAAAAAAGTTTAAAAAGTATTGAAAGCTTGAAAACACGGTGTAAGTGACGCGTAAATCGACGTGAAATTTGGTGAGTTAAGCTCCGCTTTCTATTATGTACCCTGTTGCGGTTTTTTATAAACGGAACGAATGGGCATGATCGATTCTGCATGGTTGAATACTTTGTATTTGAGAAACATTTCAAAGATGGTTTGAACATATGCAAGTTCATGAATTGGGAATCAACATACACTTTTAACAGGAATTAAGACAAAATACCTTTGTAAACGATTACAATTAAGCGCTTTCATTAGAAAACAACAGATTATCTATGTTTTTTTATGGAATATGGCCGAAGAAGAAGGAATTTAGGCTATTTTGTCGTATAATACTTAGGTCAGAGGGAAAGACCAAACAGACGAATAGATAGAGAGACAATAGACGCTGTAAATACATTGAGTTCAGGATGAGGAGAGTAAGACATGATTGTTCGTTCCTTTCAATTGTCGGATTATATGCCGACGAAGCAGTTGCTGGAGTTGTCATTGTCGGAAGAATGTTGCGAGAAAACTTGGGATGCCTTTGCACGACAACTATCTTTAGATGGTGAACTTGTCGTCGTTGCACAATTGGAGCTGGATTCAGAAGTACGTACTGTAGGGGTTGCTATTGGTACAGTAGACCAGAATAATGGTTACTACTATCGCTTGGCAGTACATCCAGAATTCCGCAACCAAGGTATTGGCAAAGCGCTTGTAGGCAAGTTGGAACAGAAGTTCCAACAACGTAAAGTAAGGAACATTATGGTTGCTGCAGATGAGCATACAGAAATGATGCTTCCGTTCTTTGAGCAGTTTGGTTACGGAACACAGCATGTCTTGCGTTCACTGAAACAGTTGCGCATTGTAGCTGGCTAGTTGAAGGCTGGATTATAGCAGACCGCGCACAATCGAATATCATGCATAGGAAGGCATATCTTTTCAACCGTTGCATTCGGGGGGAAGATATGCTTTTCTATTATTATATGATGACGTGAGGCTGATGGTAGCGCATGATTACATATCGTAGAACACTTGTGAAAAGTTTTAAGCATGATGGACATTTGCATCGGATGTGGATGGAGAATTGGATCGTCCCAAAGGAAATGTGTCACCAGTTGCATCAACAAGAGGACATGCTGGTGATCATTAATTGCCATACTCCGATCCAAGAAGCAAATGGAAAGCAGTGGATAAGCAAAGTGCCGGCGGTCACTTTCTTTGTCCCGAATCAATGGTTCAATATTGTCGCTCTTATTGAGGAGCAGGGAATACGGTATTATTGTAATATTGCGTCACCAGCATACCAGACGGATGGAGTCATTACTTATATTGATTATGATCTAGATGTGATCCGTCATTCCGACGGACATATCGCGATTGTTGATCGTGAGGAATATGATATGAATCGTTTGGTGTATCACTATCCTGATGTTGTAGAACGACGAGTCGCACAAGGAATGGAAGCATTAATGGGACGAATGCGCAAGGGTGACACTCCCTTCCAAGATGATGCGGTCCTTTGGTACTACAAACAATGGATGAGTGCCCAAAGTTAAGAGGGTTATAATGGAGGTAGCTTGGTGAAACAAGTAATCGTCTACACAGATGGCGCCTGCTCTGGGAACCCCGGTCCTGGAGGATGGGGCGCCGTTCTCCTTTATGGTGTGTATC
>NZ_JANIOF010000004.1 GCF_024733555.1 Paenibacillus sp. SC116
AGCTGGATTGTTAGCCGTATTTCGTAAAGCGTGGGGAGAACGTTTATATGTAGTGCCTGTTGACGTATATGTAAAGGTTCTTCAATATGCCATGGAAACGGCTCCTAGCGAATCAGCTGATGAGCTGCATATAGATGCTTTTTCCAACTCAGAACTAGGAACAGGTGTCATTAACGATTTATTCCGTCTACTTGTATTTACGGCTAACGAAGGATTGCCAGTAACGGCAAAGGGAACGCTTCATAAACGAACGATACAGCGCCTTGAATCTCAACTTCAAATGACTAATGAAGCGCTGGGTGTATGCAGGATCAGCTATGCATTTGCGGAAGCTTTATCGCCTAAGCTAGCGATCAGTCTTGATCTTGCTATGCGCTTAGGATTGATTCGCAAAGATACTCAGTCTTTCTCTATACAGACAGATGAATTATATGCTTGGCTTCAGCAGCCAATTGAAAAGTGGAATGAAGCGATATGGCTGCTTGTTGGCCAGCACTACACAGTAGCGAATGTCGAGACGAAGCATCTATTCTATGCCTTAAGTGCTGCTGGTCGACCAGAACAGTGGGTACAAGCAGCTTCGGTTGTGCAGCAGTTGCAAGAAAGCGGCTGGCTTGATGCGGAACAGTCACAGTTCCAAACGATGAAGGCTTGGTTACATGCTCTTCACAATTTTGGCTGGTGTGAACTTCGCGCCACATCTGATGGTTCAATTTGGTACAAATGGCTGATAAGCAGTGAGGGTGATGTGGACGAACAAACAGAAGATGGCCGTGGATTTTTCGTTCAGCCTGATTTTGAAATCATCGCTCCTCCAGATTGTCCTTTGTTTATTCGATGGAAGTTGGAGCAAATTGCAGAGCATATGTCTTCCAGTGGGATGCACATGTATAGATTGACAAGGGACTCCTTTCAGGCAGCGATAGATGCTGGTCGTACTCGTAAACAACAGCAGGAGTTCTTAGAGCAGTATGCACTAACTGGCATTCCGGAAAATATTATCGATGCATGGGAACGATGGAATGAACAATATGGACGAGCGTGGTTCAGTGAAGTGGTGTTGCTTCGCTGTGAAGATGAATCGGCAGCGCTTCTTATCCAGCAAGAGTGTGAACAGGGAAAACTCCAAGGAAAGCTTAGTAAGATTGGCCCTAATGCATTTGTTGTTGCTCGTGATCAAGTGGAACAAATAAGAATGATTATGGAGCAAATCGGTTTGCCGCTGCTCAAAAACTGGAGAAATGATGATGTTGAAGGTGTATCTGTAGATCGTCATGGTTCGGAAGATGAGCCGCTTAAGGCTAGTGTAATAGCAAGTGATCAATCAGCGAAGCACTTCCAGAATATATCGACAATGAATGGAATAGTTTACAGTCCCAGTTCATTGCAGTATTATGAAATGGATATGGCTTATCGTCGAGATGAGTCATGGCTGTCGTCTTACATTGGACTACCTCTCATGTGGACGAAAGAAGTACGCACTTACCATGCCTCGACAATGAAGGAAATCGTGGAGACTGCGATCCGTTTGAAGCTAGCCTTGCAAATTAAAGAGAATGGCAAACTCCTTCGAGTCGTCCCGATCCGGCTGATTGGACAGGTTGATATGGATTACGCTCTTGAAGCGCATATCAATGAAGATTCCAGATTAGTATGTAAGTCGCTGATGCCGAATCAATGGGAAGGTGTTCGTCTCCTCGTTCCAGAGTGGTTGTAAGGAAGACACAGCATCAAGTATAACAAGAATTGAGCGTGATAGTCATGCCACATATACATGTGTCACAATCGGAGTATCCCGAACAGGGCGGCCAAGCAGATACGGCTGTTTTGTTAACGGAAGCTTATGAACTGGGGGATATGATTAAGCATTCTGCTGAATTAACGAGTTATTTAACTTGGAAACAGCGAATGGAGCAACATGAAGAAGTTAAGCAGCTAAAACGTGAATTTCTTCGCAAGAAAGATTTGTTCGAGGAAACAGAGCGTTTCGGTCATTTTCACCCTGATTACCATTCTGCAAGAGATGCGGTATTTGCTATTGAGCAGAAGCTTGACGAGATAGAGGAAGTTCAACAGTTCAAACGTGCGGAAGAGCAGCTTGATGAGATGCTGTATGAACTTTCTAAAGTTATTGCTCATTCTGTATCTGAATCGATCAAGGTACCAAGCAACGCGCTTCAGCCAACTGGCGGTTGTTCTGGTGGAGGATGCAGCGGCGGCTGCTCGAGCTGTGGCTAGATATATAGCAGTGGACAGGGTATCGCCTTTAGATAATCGAAGTAGCGGTGCTTAGTAAGGAAACAGCTGAAGTTACGATGGAAAGCGGGGGAAAATATGTTTCCACAACGTACAGGCTATATTATATGGGTGAGCGATGTAAAAGCAGCTCGTAATCTGGAGAAATACGGTTCTCTACACTACATTTCGCGTAAAATGCACTATGCAGTACTGTATGTTAACGCAGATCGTGCGGAAGATACGGTTAAAAATTTGAAGCGATTGAACTATGTGAAGAAGATTGAGCGTTCTTATCGCAACGAGATTAAGACCGAGTACAGCAATGAGTTCGAAGAAAAAACTCGTTTTTACGGCATGTAAGCAAAGTAAGAGTAACCACCACAATTCAACTAAGATTACATTGTTTTCTAGATCTAACGTTAATTTAATGGAAATCGTTTTCGCTACGTGCGAAAGCGGTTTCCATTTTTATATGTGTCTTAATTTGATCATTTAAGTTAAAGATTTTCTAAAAACACCCATAAATGATGGATTTGAACTTGTGATCGACTTACACTTCCTGTAATATAACGGGTAAATATACATAGACATAAAGACCTATGTGGTGGAGAGTGGTATCCGGTGAAAGACAAAGTAATGGAACGCTGGAGTACGTATGAACCGTTCTATGTCTTGCTCGGCGATAAGAAGATTTCAGACATCATTATAACGAATCACGCACGTAGTCGATGGAATGACCGTATTGCGTCAGAGACGCAGGATGTGGAAGCTATTGCTTCGTTTATGTGGGACTGTTTGAAGACGAACCGGATTACCTCGTATTACCGCCAAGAAGAGGATGTTTACTTGATCGATGATGATATCGTGATGGTTGCAGAACTGGTTGAGTCTGAACGAGATCTGGATTTGTCAGGAACGCCAATGACGAAGATGGTAGTTGTAACCTATTTGGGACGCATGTCACAAACTATTGAACTTCGTGATTTGAAGTCATATTACTCTTGGTTACGTCATTCAAGGCGTATGACATTAGTGAAGAACAGTCGCAAGCATCGATGAGAAGAAATGAATGTTTCGCAATTCAGGTTCTCTCGGATAAGTTCTTCGACTGTATCATTATGTGATACCTATATGCATCTCTTATCGGTGCAGCAACGACTCTCATGATTGTTGAAGTCGCATTCCTTGGAATGCGACTTTTTGGTATGGGTAGACTGTTTTGAAGGCACAGTGTGATATAATGGAAACCAATGTGATTAGAAGGTGGCGGATTCGATGGCAGTTAGTTTCCATCAGTTACATATTTTTTACACAGTAGCTGCGAAGAGTAGTTTCTCGGCAGCTGCGCAAGCACTTCATATGACTCAGCCCGCCGTGACGATGCAAATTCAAAGTGTAGAAGACTATTTTGGAACGAAGCTATTTCATCGCTCTACTAAGAAGCTGCAGCTTTCTGACGCTGGAAGAACGCTGATTCCATTTGCGAAACAGGCGATTAATCTCGTACAAGCCACAGAGGAAGCGATGTCACTCTTTACGAAGCAGCTTCATGGCAAATTGCAGCTAGGGGCGAGTTTGACAATAGGAGAGTACGTTATCCCTCCTTTGCTTGGGACCTTTATAACTTCTCATCCTGAGATGACGATCAGTATGGGGGTCATGAATACGACACAAATTGTTGAAGGTATTCGACAGCATCAGCTTCATCTGGGTTTAGTTGAAGCGCCAGTGAATGACCCTGATATGATAACAGAAGAGGTTATGGAGGATGAGTTATTTCTTGTCGTACCGAAGGGTCATTCATTTATTGGAAGGGCATCAGTAGCTCTAGAAGAGGCATTGACTTGTGCTTTCATATTGAGAGAGAAAGGTTCGGGTACGAGGCAAGTAATGGAGAATGTACTTCGAGATCATGGGCATAGCAACTCGTCGCTTCGTATTGTAATGGAACTGGGCAGCACAGGTGCTGTTAAGTCAGCGGTAGAAAGTGGGCTTGGTGTCACGATTATGTCCAAATCTGCTGTGCGACATGAGTGTTCCTTAGGCTTAGTAGCGGCAATTCCGATCGATGGCATATCTTTTAAACGCAAGTTCTATGCCATTCAACTGAAGGATAGCATGCTTGCTTGGCCAGCAATGGCATTCCTAACGTATTTGCGTCAGCAGAGCATTATTCCGGAAGTACTGGCGCCAACCGATTGATGAATAAGAATAGATGGAAGTGATAGAAATGGTTGAACAACAGTTTGAACGAATTGGTGTTCCGCACCGCAACGGCGGGGCCGATCTGCATACTCATACTACTGCTTCCGACGGTGTATGTCGCCCATTGGAAAATATAAGGCTAGCAAAGGAAGCGGGACTCGATGCGATTGCGATTACCGATCATGATACAACGGCTGGTCTTGGAGAGGCATCCTTAGAAGCGGAGCGAATTGGTATCCACCTTATTCCCGGTGTTGAAATAAGCACGGTGGAGCAAGGCATAGATATTCATGTGCTAGGCTATTATGTAAATCCAGAAGATAAGTCCTTTATCGATCATTTGCTCGAATTACGTCAAACACGCGACGTACGCAATGAAATGATGGTTGCTAGATTAACCGAGCTTGGTATTCCGTTGACGATGGAAGAGGTAATAGCTGAGCTGCCAAATCCACTGCAAGAAGGAGAAACGGTTGGCCGTCCACACATGGCCGATGCGCTAGTACGTCGAGGTGTAGTAGCGAATATGAAAGAGGCGTTTGACCGATATTTGGGCAAAGAAGGGTTGGCCTACGTCAATCCCCCACGCATAACTCCGCTTACGGCAGCGAAGTGGATACGTGAAGCAGGGGGAGCAGTCGTATTGGCACACCCTGGCTTATATGGCGATGATGGGTTGGTTGATCGTATCGTGCGAGAGATTCAACCAGATGGGATTGAAGTATGGCACTCTGATCATACAGATGCTGATGTAAACCGCTATATCGAAATGGCCGATACGCATGGTTTGTTGAAAACAGCAGGGTCCGATTTCCATGGTGCTCGACAAGGAAAAGTATTCCATGGAGCGCTTGGCAGCCGCCGAATAGATATGGGAATTGTGGAATCTTTGCGTGTAATTGCTGATGGACGTAAATAAATATTCCACTTAGATAGGAAACAATAGTGCTTTGGACAAAAGTGCATCAATTTTAAGTAAATTGTAAATGAATTTATAAACGAAAAGGTGCCCAGGCAAGATTTTCTCTTGTAGGGCACCTTTTTATTGCCGTTTTTGCAGCGCATCCAATTTTGCACGGTTTCAACTTGCAACTTTGCAGGTTTTTAGCCAGCTTATTAACCAATAATTGCTCCAGCATGTCACTGTTCCAGTGCTAGTTGTTGCTTTGTTTCACATGCAGCGGAAGCTTCGCAATTCGATCTGCATCAGGTGTGATGAATAGGGTCTTCTGCCGCTCATAAATGACGAAACCTGGCTTCGATCCGTTCGGCTTACGAACATGACGAATCAGTGTGTAGTCTACTGGGACTAGGCTAGAATTCTTCGCTTGGCTGAAATACGCAGCTAGTTGAGCAGCCTCTTCTAGCGTGACATCGTTAAATTGCTCGCTGCGAATAACGACATGAGATCCTGGAATATCCTTCGTATGCAGCCAAGTGTCGTTTGGATGAGCTAAACGATTGGTGACATATTCATTTTGGATATTGTTTTTACCTACGTGAATCGTAATGCCTTCAGAAGACGTATACGTATACACGGTAGGGCGATTGTCTTTGCGCTTGCGCTTCGAGCGCTTGGAACGATCGCGCAGTAAGCCTTGCTCTACAAGTTCTTCGCGAATTTCTTGCGCGTCTTGAATATTTGCATCTTGCAATTGCTGCAAGAGAGTATCATAGTAACGATTCTCTTCTCCAGCCTCTTGTATTTGCTGCTCTACGACTAGGATGCTGTTCTTCATCTTGTTATAGCGTTTGAAATAACGTTGTGCATTGTCAGAAGGGTTCAACAGTGGATCCAATGGAATGTTTATCATTGCACCATTTTCATCATAGAAATTCATCAGTTCTATTTCTCTGTCGCCTCGCTTCAACTGATGCAAAGAAGCGAACAGCAGCTCACCCATAATGCGATAACGATCAGCATCGTTCGCGTCTTGTAGTGTTTCTTGAAGCTTTGCTATTTTCTTTTCATTTTTATTTCGTTCTTGTTGCAAGAAGCGGGCTAGGTCGCCTACGCGCTGTTTGACCATATCGCGGACAGCCTTATCGCCATAGAACGCTTCCATGCATATGCTCATTTCTTCGTATAGTTTAACCTCGCCATCCAAATGTGTAAGAGGAAGCGCCGAGAAGAACGTGCGGCCGCTTTCAGCTTCAATTACTTGCGGTTTGTACTGATGGTTCCGCAACTGCTGGACGATACTATCAAACGCTGTCCAAGCCTGCTCAGTGTCACTATTCTCCGTCAACGCGGCCAAGTTAGAGCGATATGCCCACTCTTCAGCAATACGCGGGCTGATGCCGGACATATGCTGTACGAGCCAAGAAGATGCTTTCAGTGGTTCTTGTCCGTCAGCAGTTGCAGCTACCGCCTGCTCCCATGAAGCGAGAAAAGTCGGCTTGTCTACTTCTAATGGATTATGCTTGTGCTGCTCTGGTGGAGCAGTGTATTGGAAGCCAGGCATAACGATCCGATAGCTGTTAATGGCAGGTGTAAGATGATGAATGCCATCAATGATCTGATTAGATGCAGGGTCGATCAAAATAATATTGCTGTGTCGTCCCATCAGCTCGATAATGATGACTTTTACTGATTCATCTCCGAGCTCATCTCGTTGTCGAACGACGATATGAACGACTCGTTCCATTCCTATCTGCTCGACCCGTTCAATAAAGCCGCCTTCGCAATGTTTGCGCATGAGCATGCAGAACATTGGTGGTTCTGCTGGATTGCTGTGAGTCTGCTCCGTATAGTGAATGCGCGGATAAGTTGGATTCGCAGATAAGAGCAGTTTTTTGTTTTGGCCTTTTACACGAAGGTGAAAAATGATTTCGTGCTCTGTTGGCTGATGTATTTTATTGATCCGAGCGCTCGTTGCTTGTGTTAATTCATGGACAAGGGCGCGTGTTACGATTCCGTCTAATGCCATAATGGGTTCTCCTATCTCGTTACGATGCTACTTCTATGATGCCATATTTTCCACCAAAACTTAAGAGGCATTTCAGTGGGTGGGATATTTTAGGGTTGTACTGAATACATTGGTGTCATGATGACTCGCTCGTCCGATCACAGTTTATGAGTCGGAGAAGCGACAGCCTAACGGGTGAAAGGAGATCAAGGCATGGATCATAATAAGTGGCACCAGATGTCGGTCAATGAGCTGCTAGCTGAGCTGGACGTCCACGCTGAAAGCGGATTGTCGGAGGAAGGAATCACTTTACGACGAGAGCAAGCAGGCCACAATGAATTATCAGAAGGCAAGACCGTGTCGCCTATTGCTTTATTTTTGAATCAGTTTAAAGATTTCATGGTACTTGTACTTGCTGGCGCTACGTTAGTTTCAGGCTTGCTCGGTGAATATTTAGATGCGGTCACAATTATAGCCATTATTTTAATTAACGGCATTTTGGGCTTTGTACAGGAGTTCCGTGCGGAGCGTTCGCTGCGTGTGCTTAAGCAATTGTCCGCACCGTCCGCCAAAGTAATTCGGAATGGTAAGTTCGCGCAAATTTCTGCCAAAGAACTTGTTCCAGGAGACATTGTGCTGCTGGAAAGTGGAGATCGTATTCCAGCAGATGTTCGTTGGTTGGAGACGAACAGTTGTTATACAGAAGAGTCTGCGCTAACAGGTGAATCTGTTCCTGTTAACAAGCACTGTGGAGCGATTGCTGGGGATGATTTGCCGCTTGGTGATCGCCGCAATATTGGGTTTATGGGAACCATGGTTACGCGAGGTACGGGGAAAGCCTTGGTTACTCGGACAGGCATGAATACGGAAATGGGCAAGATCGCTCATTTGATCCAAAGTACCGAGGAAATGGAGACACCATTGCAGCATCGCCTGGAACAGCTCGGGAAAATACTGATCGGCGTAGCTCTTGCATTGACGGTTATGGTCGTCGTTGCAGGTATTTTGCATGGACAGCCTGCGCTAGGCATGTTCTTGGCCGGCGTCAGTTTGGCGGTTGCTGCTATACCAGAAGGGCTCCCTGCTATTGTGACCATTGCACTTGCTCTTGGTGTACAGCGCATGATTAAGCGCAAGGCAATCGTTCGCAAGCTTCCATCCGTGGAGACACTTGGCTGTGCATCGGTTATTTGCTCCGATAAGACAGGTACGTTGACGCAGAACAAGATGACCGTGACGAAACTGTGGATCGGCGGCTCGCATATGGATGTAAGCGGTGAAGGCTATGAGCCGGTTGGGCAGGTAACAGCTGCTGGCAGACCTGTTGAATTGAAACAGGAGCAGGGGCTGCGCCGCTTTGTGCAAATTAGCGCGCTGTGTAACAATGCGATTCTAGAGGAGCAGCAAGATGTTGGCTCCAGAAAAGGCATGAGGGGATCAAAGCGAGGAGTGGTTATGGATCCTTCTAGCACGTGGGCGATTAAAGGGGATCCTACAGAAGGTGCTCTCCTCGTGCTTGCTGCTAAATTAGGAATGACATCAACGAACTTAAAAGGAATGTACAATCGAACGCAAGAAATTCCGTTTGATTCTGACCGTAAGCGGATGTCCGTCATTGTTGATCATCAGGGCGGCAGGCTTCTCTACACAAAAGGGGCGCCAGATGTGCTAATGGAGCGCTGTTCTTATGTGTTATGGGAAGGAAAAGTTGTGCCATTTACTCATACGTTGAAGCAGCGAGCAATTGCAGCCAATGCAGAAATGGCTAAGCAAGCGCTTCGTGTTCTGGGAGTTGCTTATCGCGAGCTGAAGCCATTTGAGGATATACAAGATGAACGGGTTGAGAATCAGCTTATATTTGTTGGATTGGGCGGGCTCATTGATCCCCCGCGCAAAGAAGTACGCGAAGCCATTCATAAATGTCGGCGTGCCGGTATTAAAACCGTCATGATTACGGGGGACCACCAGCTTACTGCAGAAGCGATTGCGGGTCAGCTTGGTATTGTTCCACGCGGTGGGATGTCTGTCAGCGGTGTACAGCTGTCGCAATGGACGGACGAAGAATTGGATAAGGTAGTCGATCAAATCTACGTATACGCCCGTGTCTCGCCTGAACATAAACTAAGGATCGTCAAATCTCTTCAGCGTAAAGGTCATGTTGTAGCGATGACAGGGGATGGGGTTAATGATGCTCCGGCGATTAAGGCAGCAGATATTGGCATTGCGATGGGGATTACGGGAACCGACGTCACCAAGGAAGCGTCATCACTTATTTTGAGCGATGATAACTTTGCTACGATTGTGGCAGCGATAGAAGAAGGCCGAGGCATCTATGAAAATATCCGTAAATTTATACGTTATTTGCTGGCTTCCAATGTGGGTGAAATTCTCGTGATGTTCTTTGCGATGATGGCGGGTCTTCCGCTGCCGCTCGTTCCGATACAAATTCTTTGGGTCAACTTAGTGACTGACGGCCTACCTGCTATGGCGCTGGGTGTCGATCAAGCGGAGAAAGATCTCATGGAGCAGCGTCCGCGTGGTGCGAAGGAAAATATATTTGGCAGAAGACTAGGTTGGAAAATTATAAGCCGCGGCTTCCTCATTGGGATATGCACATTGGCGGCATTCTGGCTAACGTTGAAGGCTGATAACAGCAGCCAGCAGTTAGTACATGCTCAATCAGTAGCATTTGCAACGCTTGTTATGGCTCAGCTTATTCATGTGTTCGACTGCCGCAGCTCTCGGTCTATTTTTCACCGTAATCTATTCCAGAATAAATATCTTGTGCTAGCTGTACTTTCTTCGGTCGTATTGCTGCTTGCTGTACTGTATGTCGAGGCGTTGCAGCCTATTTTCAAAACAGTGCCGTTATCACTGCGTGACTGGACGATTACATTGGTAATGGCAGGAATTCCAACGTTTTTACTTGGCTTTGGGTCGATTATTTCAGGTCGAAAGTCTTCTCACAAGCGGAATCGGACGCAACTTAGATCCATAAAAAAGGCAGTATAGTGCAAACATTTTTGCAGTTGGTGAATATACTTTCCCCTCCTTTTACGTTATTCTAGTAGCAAGTTTTGATTTAGAGGAGTGGAAGTAGATGCAATTTACGAAAATGAACGGACTAGGTAATGACTTTGTTATCGTATTTGGTGAACAACAATTGCCAGCCAACGCAGCTGAACTAGCTATTGCAACATGTAATCGTTACTTTGGGATCGGTGCAGATGGCTTAGTATATATTTTACCGTCCACACAGGCAGACTTTATGATGCGTATTATAAACTCAGATGGCTCTGAGGCAGAGCAATGCGGTAATGCAATTCGTTGTGTTGCGAAATACGTATCAGACCGCGGCTATGTTTCAGGTGATGAGCTAACGATCGAGACGCTGGGAGCAGGTGTGCAGCGCGTGCAGTTGAATAAAGTGGATGGAGTTGTGAACACAGTCCGCGTTGATATGGGCAAGCCTATTCTTCAAGGGCTGCAAGTGCCTACGACGATTGATCAAGATATAGTAGTCAATCACCCAATCGAAGTAGAAGGTACGACATTCCATTTTACAGCGGTATCTATGGGCAACCCACACTGTGTCATTTATGTTGATGATGCAACGGCATTTGATTTCAACATTTGGGGACCGAAGTTAGAAGTTCATCCTTTATTCCCTCGCAAGACTAACGTTGAATTTGTATCGATCCGCTCTCGTGACTATACCGATATGCGTGTTTGGGAACGTGGTGCAGGACCAACACTTGCTTGCGGTACAGGCGCTTGTGCCACACTTGTTGCAAGTGTGCTCAATGGGAAAACGGACCGTGCGGCAACGGTTTCGCTAGCAGGTGGAGAATTATTTATCGAGTGGAATGAAGAAGATGGACATGTATACATGACAGGACCATCCGAAATGGTATATGATGGTACTTGGTTGAAGTAATGAACCGTCTCTATTAACGACGTGTTGACGTGTAAATAGAAGCAAACGATAGAGAAGATTCCTCGTATGGAATCTTCTCACTCTTATGATCACAGAACCGTATCTAGGTAAGTCACTTGTAGTTCATGGCGCTCCAGCGGAGCGTCTTTTGTTCATCTGGCAAGCTTTAGGCTGTTACCTTACTTCGTGTGCATGGATATTGGGCTTTATACGAAAAAGAACGGCCGCATCATGGGAGATTGGGGTGTAGAGGAATGACTACTAGTCAGTATGAGAAGTTCAGACAGGCCATTCAGAACCAATTGATAGTCGGAGACGGAGCAATGGGTACGTATTTGTATCAATTGGGCTATCCAGTAGGTAAGTCATATGAAGCAATGAACATTAGTGACCCAGATATCATCCTGGGCATTCACCGTGAATATGTAGAAGCTGGAGCTACTTTGCTTGAGACCAATACCTTTACAGCGAATCGTGAGAAACTTGCTAAACATGGTATGGAGCATCTTGTGAAGGAAATGAACCGCGAGGGTGTGCGTTTGGCTCGTGAAGCTGCACAAGGTAAAGCTTTCGTGGCAGGCGCATTAGGCTCTATTCGTGCTGGTAAGCGTGAAAATATTTCTACCGAGCAAGTTGTCCGGGATTATGAAGAACAATTGTCCGCACTTATTGAAGCAGGCGTTGACGCCATTATGTTCGAGACGTTCTATGATCTGGAGGAAATGCGTCTTGCTTTCAAAATTGCCCGTCAAATTGATCATGATGTGCCTATTATTTGTCAATTTGCAGTAGAAGATTCGGAGCGCACGAAAGATGGCTTCGTACTGCCTGAAGCATTTCGCATTTTGCGTGAAGATGGCGCGGATGTCGTTGGGTTCAATTGTCGTATGGGTCCTAACGGTCTACTAAGAGCGATAGAGTCCGTAGAAAGCATGGTAGGACTGCCTTTGTCTGCTTTCCCAAATGCAGGGTTGCCTGATTACGTGGATGGCCGTTATAACTTTGTTGCCACAGCGGAGTACATGGCGCAAAGCGCAGTAGAGTTTGCTAATAAGGGTGCTCGCCTCGTCGGAGGATGCTGTGGTACGACACCAGAGCATATTCGTGCTATCGTAAGCGCACTTCAAGCCGTTAAAGAACTCCCATCACTAGCAATTAAAGAAAATGCGGCTAAGCTCCATATTTCGGTTGGAACAGAAGAACCTATTGGTGCTTCTTCGTCTTCCCATAAGGATTGGAACAAGCAGCCTACTATTGTTGATCTGGCAAAAGAAAGGCATACGGTTATCGTTGAACTCGATCCGCCGCGTGACTTGGATATTGCTAAATTCATGCGCGGTGCAGCGGAGCTAAAACGAGCGGGAGCTGATGCCGTAACGTTGGCAGATAATTCGCTAGCGGTTACTCGGATGAGCAATCTGGCTCTTGGCTATTTAATTAAGGAGCAAGTAGGTGTACGACCGCTTGTTCATATTGCATGCCGTGACCGCAACTTAATTGGAACGCAATCTCACATGATGGGATTAGATGCATTAGAGATGGATCATGTGCTTGCCGTAACTGGTGATCCTGCTCGATTTGGAGATTTGCCGGATTCCAGCTCAGTCTATGACTTAACTTCTTTTGAAATTATTCGTATGATTAAACAGTTGAATGATGGTGTTGCCTTTTCAGGACGCCCATTGAAGCAAAAAGCGAATTTTGTTGTGGGCGCAGCTTTTAATCCGAATGTGAAGCATTTGGAAAAGGCGGTAGAGCGATTGTATCGCAAAGTTGAAGCGGGTGCAGATTATATAATGACGCAGCCCATTTATGATCCGTTGTTAATAGAACGAATGGCAGCATTAACAAAATCGATTTCGATTCCTATTTTCGTGGGCATAATGCCGCTGGCAAGTGGACGCAACGCTGAGTATTTGCATAATGAGGTGCCGGGCATATTATTGTCTGATGAGGTTCGCTCTCGTATGGCGGGTCTGGAAGGTGAAGTTGGGCGAGCAGTAGGTGTCAATATTGCACGTGATTTGCTTGATGAGGCTATGAAGCATTTCAATGGTATTTATTTGATCACTCCATTCATGTTTTATGAGATGACAGCAGAGCTTACATCTTACGTATGGGAAAAAGCGGAACGCCCTGCTAACCTCTTGTCTCGTTAGACGTAATCAATTACAATAGGATAATGGATGTGGTTCCCATGGTTTATAGTATGACGGGCTATGGTCAGGCCGCCAGAGAATTAGGCGGCTATAAAATCAATATTGAGATGAAATCCGTCAATCACCGATATAGCGATATCGTGCTTCGTATGCCTCGCGAATGGGCAGGGATCGAAGATCATTTGCGACGTCTTGTTGCACAGCACGTCAGTCGCGGTCGCATTGACGTATTTGTGAATAAGGAACGTACGAGCGAATCTGCCTATGAAGCGGAATGCAATATGGGTGTTGTCGAAGCCTATGTGCAGGCCGGTGAGCAACTGAAACAGCGCTATGGGTTGGAAGGTTCGCTGCTTGTAAATGATTTGCTTCGTCTTCCTGATGTTATGAACGTTCGTGAGAAGGCGACATGGTCTGATGAACAATTGATTGCTGTTCTAGAAGACGGCTTCACCGAAGCGTTGAACGGCTTATGCCGGATGCGTGAGATTGAAGGCCGTCATCTTGCTGATGATACATTGGAAAGGTTGTCCCGACTTGAAAGTTTACATACGGAGATGATCCAATGGGCGCCAAGCGTTGTAGAGGAGTATCGGAACAAGCTTAAGCAACGGCTTGAGCAATTGCTCGATAAGTCTGCTGCGTTTGACGAATCCAGATTCGGTATGGAAGTGGCTATGTTCGCAGAGCGCTCCAACATCGATGAAGAACTGACACGCTTGAAGAGTCATTTCACTCAATTCCGACAGCTGTTGTCCAGTGGAGAGCCGATTGGTCGTAAGTTAGACTTTCTTGTACAGGAAATGAATCGCGAAACGAATACAATCGGTTCGAAGGCTAATCATCTGGAATTGGTCAATCGAGTTGTCGATATGAAAGCCGAATTAGAGAAAATTCGAGAGCAAGCAGCGAATATCGAATAGAGTATGTAGCGTTCGTATATGAGGGAGGACCTATCATGGCAATTAAACTGATTAATATCGGTTTCGGGAATATCGTATCCGCGAACCGCATCATTTCAATCGTGAGTCCCGAATCGGCTCCGATTAAGCGTATTATTCAAGAAGCACGAGATAGACATATGCTAATTGATGCAACATATGGCCGCCGTACTCGAGCGGTTATTATTACAGATAGTGATCACGTTATTTTGTCCGCGGTTCAACCGGAAACGGTTGCCCATCGTTTATCAACGAAGGATGACGACAACGACGAATAAAAGATGGAGACGATTATGAAAAAGGGTTTACTAATTGTACTGTCTGGTCCCTCAGGCGTAGGCAAAGGCACGGTATGCAAAGCACTAATGAAAAAAGTGCAAAATGTAACATACTCAGTATCCGCTACGACACGTCAACCACGTCTTGGAGAAGTGGATGGCGTTAATTATTTTTTCAAGTCTCATGAAGAGTTCCGCAGTATGATGGAGAACGATCAGTTGCTTGAACATGCTGAATATGTAGGCAACTACTACGGAACACCACGTGCTTTCGTGGAAGAAACGCTAGCGGCTGGTAAGGACATCATCTTGGAGATTGAAGTTCAAGGTGCATTGAAAGTAAAAGAAAAGTTCCCAGAGGGTATTTTTATTTTCTTGCTTCCTCCTTCTTTGGAAGAACTCAAAGATCGAATTCGCGGGCGCGGCACGGAGAACGAAGTCGTTATCGATCATCGTATGAACGTTGCTGTTGAGGAGATCGCATTAATGGAGCATTATGATTATGCGGTCGTTAATGATGAAATCGATCTGGCTTGCAAGCGAATAGAAAGCATCATTATTGCCGAACACTGTAAGATTGAGAATTAAGGGATACAACGATTGTGTAAGGTGCACTGTCTCAGTGCACCTTGTCATATGTTTATTACGATAAGAGGGGTGCAAAGCATGCTTTATCCATCTATTGATGAACTAGTAAGAAAAGCTGATAGCAAATATTCGCTCGTGGTGGCAGCGTCGAGACGTGCTCGTCAATTGCGCGAGGGCAGCCGTACAGTATTGACTCAAGCCAAATCCCACAAATACGTTGGGGTTGCGCTTGAAGAGATTTATGGTGAACAGATTCACATCGAACAAGAACGTCAAAATCAATTCTAATGCAGAAGAGCATCGTATGCTGAATCTTAATGGTTCAAAGTCGATGCTCTCGTCTTGTATATAAGCAAGATGGCTGTCTGAGTAACTTGTTTGCTCAAGCGGCTACTTATCCATGAACAACCCGTTGGTGAATGACGTCCGTCCGTTGGCGTTTTGAACCGAAGGTTGTTATTTTTTTCATCAGCATGTTTAGAAAGGCGGGGGACATGATGCTACATGGAAAAACGATTGTGCTCGGTATAACAGGTGGAATTGCTGCTTATAAAGCGGCAACGCTATGCAGTAAGCTTACTCAGGCTGGGGCAAGCGTGCATGTCATAATGACAGACAGTGCGACGAAGTTCATTCCCGAGTTGACTTTGCAGACATTATCTCGCAATCCGGTCTATACGGATACGTTTGATGAACGTGACCCAGCTGTTGTGTCACATATCCATTTGGCGGATCGTGCCGACTTGTTCTTGATCGCACCTGCTACAGCTAACATACTAGCAAAAATGGCGTATGGCTTAGCGGATGATATGTTATCAACAACATTGCTAGCTACTACCGCACCTGTGATGGTGGCACCTGCTATGAACGTGCACATGTATGCGCATCCTGCCGTCCAGCACAACATGGAGCTTCTGCGTCAGCGTGGCGTCCATTTCATTGAACCGGCTGAAGGACCGCTTGCATGTGGATATACGGGGAAAGGGCGTCTTGAGGAGCCAGAATTGATCATAGAGCATGTGAGGCAGTTCTTTGAGGGAGCTAATTTGCAATCCTCACCTCAGCTTGTAGGAAGCCAAGGGAACAATGTGTCAGCGGCTGCGAGCGCTAGCATTGCGAACACCCATTCAAACTTACTAGTAGGACGCCGAGTGATGGTGACAGCTGGTGGAACACTTGAGCGCATTGATCCGGTACGTTATTTAACAAATGATGCATCTGGCAAAATGGGCATTGCAATTGCTGAGGCTGCTCGTGATATGGGTGCTGATGTAACCCTTATTGCAGGACAAGTTCAGACGATGCTTCCAGAAGGCGTTAACATTATCCGAGTAGAATCTGCTGCTGATATGCTGAATGCTGTACAAGCTCACTATGATAAGACTGACATCGTGGTTAAAGCAGCAGCGGTTGCTGACTATCGTCCGAAGTTCCGTGCTGAGCAAAAAATTAAAAAAACAGCTGAGTCGCTCGTGCTTGAGTTAGAGCGAAATACGGATATATTAGCATGGCTTGGAGAGCACAAGCACCATCAAGTGCTTGTCGGCTTTGCGGCTGAAACCGAAAAAGTAGCGGAATTCGCTCAGGATAAGTTAAAGCGGAAGGGCTGCGACTTAATTGTAGCCAACGATGTGTCTCGTTCTGATATCGGCTTCGGTTCAGACAATAACGAGGTGCTTATTTTTGATGGACAAGGGCTTGTTGAGTCAGTATCAGTACGTGCGAAGCAAGATGTGGCAAAACGGGTACTAGCGCAGGCGGCTAAGCTGCTTCCTGAAGAGGTGCTTGTCATTGATTAATCCGTCCGATTCGGTTCACATCGCACGCGTTATTGTAGATGTGCCGAGCAAACAGACTGATCGACCGTTCGATTATTCGATTCCACGCGAAATGGAGCCTTGGATCGAAATCGGCAGTCGAGTAGGGGTTCCGTTCGGTCCGCGCACGATTCAAGGGATCGTCATTGATCGAGTAAATGGAACGAACATTCCCAGCAAGAAGTTAAAGCCTATTCAGCAATTACTAGATCTCGTTCCACCGCTCCCTCCTGATTTGGTTAGGTTGGCGGAATGGATGAGCCATCAATATGTGTGTACGTTTACAGCTGCTCTGCAAGTGATGATTCCTGCTGCTCTAAAAGGCAGAACGGAAAAGGCGCTTCGACTTGGGACGGAAGCGCTGCGTCTGTTGGAGACTCAACCTGTCGTTGACGACTGGGATGTAGATAGAGCAGGTACGGACGACAGCCTCTGGCAGCATAGTGATGAAGAACTTGAGCTGGACAAATGGAGTGGTGAACAGACGTTAATCGGTTGGTTAAACCGTGAGCTGCTGCATCAGCCTATGTACCGACGTTTGCTCGCTTATGTGAAGCAGCATGAGCCTATAACAGCTGAGAAGTTGCTTCAAACGTTCCCTTATGCTGCAAAGGCGATCCGCGCCTCTTTGTATGCAGGATGGCTTGTGGAAATCGAGCGCATTAAAGATAGAATTGGCGTGAAGAAGCTGAAGTGCGTCTGTCTAACATTGACTGAAGCAGAGGCAATTGCATTTACAGCTGCACTCAAAGCCAAGCGTCAGCAAGAAACGATGGAGCACTTACTTGCCATGAACGGTGAAGTGCCATTGAAGGATTTGAATGCTTCTGCGGTTAAGGCGTTAGCAGATAAAGGGGTAGTTCGGATTGAGGATCGAGAAGTGCTCCGTGATCCGTACAAAGAACGGCAATTTAAGCCTACTCAACCACTGCCACTGACAGATGAACAAGCGCAAGTGTATGGTCAGTTGCAAGAAGCGCTAGATCGGGAGAAGCCAAAGACATTTTTGCTTCACGGAGTGACAGGCAGCGGCAAAACGGAAGTTTATCTTCAAGCAATAGAACGCTGTCTTTCTTCGGAACGGGAAGCTATTGTGCTCGTGCCTGAAATTTCGCTTACTCCGCAAATGGTGGAACGTTTCAAAGGCCGCTTCGGTGCTAAAGTGGCCGTATTGCACAGTCGATTATCGCAAGGCGAACGCTATGATGAATGGCGGAAAATTCGTGAAGGCAGCGTATCGGTAGCAATCGGGGCGCGCTCCGCTATATTTGCACCATTTCGCCGCATTGGCCTTATTATTATTGATGAAGAACACGAAACTTCATACAAGCAAGAAGAGACGCCCAAGTATCATGCGCGTGATGTTGCGATTGAACGAGCTGTGCAGCATGGAGCGGTAGTAGTGCTTGGTTCTGCTACACCATCTATGGAAACCTACTACGCTGCAAAGATGCATGGCTATGATGCTCAGGCGCGAGGTTTGGAGCGTCCACTTTGGGATGCTGAATTGTTGGAGATGCCGACACGGGTTGGCGGGCGTCCATTGCCACCAGTTACGGTCGTCGATATGAGGGAGCAGCTGAAGATTGGCAATCGCTCGATGTTCAGTGCCCCATTGGAAGAAGCGCTGGAAGATCGGTTGGAAAAAGGTGAGCAGACGGTACTTCTCTTGAATCGAAGAGGATATTCTACCTTTATCATGTGCCGTACATGCGGGTATGTGGCTCAATGTCCAGAATGTGATATTTCACTGACGTATCATATGAAGACCGAACATCTTCGCTGTCACTATTGCGGATATACGGAGCGCTCGCCGCAAACGTGTCCGGAATGTGAGAGCGAGCATATTCGCTTCTTCGGGACAGGAACACAGCGTGTTGAAGAGCAGTTGGCTCGACGTTTCCCAGGTATTCGGGTAATTCGCATGGATGTGGATACGACGACAGAGAAAGGCTCGCATGAGAAAATGCTGCAGCAGTTCCGCGAACGGCGTGCGGACGTCCTGCTTGGTACACAGATGGTAGCCAAAGGACTAGATTTCCCTTATGTTACCCTTGTTGGTGTTATCGCTGCGGATTCTGCCTTGCACATGCCTGATTTTAGGGCAGCAGAAAAGACGTTCCAACTGCTGACCCAAGTAGCGGGTCGAGCGGGAAGGCATCATTTGCCTGGTGAAGTTGTTGTGCAAACCTATGCGCCAGAGCATTATTCGATTGTACATGCGTCTGGTCATGATTATACGGCTTTCTCATCTGAGGAGCTTCGGATGCGCAGGGCGCGTCTAGTACCGCCGTTTTGTCGGTTGGCATTGCTTACGATGACGCATGAAGAGCTCCCGTTATTAGTTCGAGCTGCGGAAAATGCAGTGCTGCGCATTAAGGAGATTGCAGAGGAATGGGGATTGCTTAAGCCATTGCACGGTGCGATACAGGCGGTGGACGTATTTGGACCTGTTGCCTCACCGATTCCTCGGATCAAAAATAAGTACCGCTTCCAATGTACGATTAAATGCCGTGGGGAAGTGGATTTGCCTTCGCTTGTGGCAGCTGCGTTGAAGACGCTAGAGTCGATGACTCGCGAACAAGGCGTATTGTTCCACGTGGATGTTGATCCACAAATGATGATGTAAATCCATGTAAGCACTACTTTTTCGTATGATATTTTGGAATAAGGATATATATTGATTTTATACATGATTTTTATAAAGCAAATGATTAAGGATGGTGTCTTAAATGGCAATTCGCATTATTGTACATGAACCAGATCCGGTTCTTCATGAGGTAGCAAAAGAAGTAACGAAGTTCAACGCTAACTTGCATAAGTTGCTCGATGATATGGCTGATACGATGTATCATGCAGAAGGTGTAGGCCTCGCTGCTCCACAGATCGGTATTTTGAAGCGTGTTATCGTTGTTGATGTTGGTGATGATAATGGATTGATTGAAATGGTTAACCCAGAAATGGTAGAAAAAGAAGGCGAACAGCTTGGGCCTGAAGGGTGCCTCAGTATTCCTGGATTGAATGGTGATGTGCGCCGCTACAAAAAGATCCATGTAAAAGGCTTTGATCGTCACGGCAAGCCAGTTGAAATAACAGCAACAGACTTTTTGGCACGTGCATTCCAGCATGAAATTGATCATTTGAACGGTGTGCTATTTACATCTATCGCTGAAAGTGTATATGAAATTCCGCGTCAAGAGAAGGAGTAAGGGATGACAAAAATCGTATTTATGGGGACGCCGCAGTTCGCGGTGACATCCCTGCAAATGCTGCTGGATGAAGGATATGATGTAGCAGCAGTTGTTACCCAACCTGATCGTCCAGTAGGTCGCAAACGCGTGTTGACGCCAACTCCGGTCAAACAGCTAGCGATGGATCATGGCATTCAAGTGTGGCAGCCTGAAAAGCTGCGCACTTCTGAAACCGTAGAGGACATTCGCAAGCTGGCGCCTGATCTTATCGTGACAGCGGCTTATGGACAAATTTTGCCTAAAGCGGTGCTTGATGTTCCTCGTCATGGCTGTATTAATGTGCATGGCTCTTTGCTGCCTGAATATCGCGGCGGTGCGCCAATTCAACGCTCGATTATAAACGGTGAAGCCAAGACTGGCGTCACGATTATGTATATGGCAGAAGGTATGGATACGGGAGACATGCTTACGCGTGTAGAAGTACCGATCACCGATGAAGATAATGCTGGTACGATGTTTGAGAAATTGAGTGTGGAGGGAGCAGATCTTCTTCGACGCACATTGCCTGACTTGCTAGCGGGCAAGTTGACAGCAGAAGTGCAAAATCATGATCTGGCAACCTATGCACCGAACCTTAAGCGTGAAGATGAGCTGATCGATTGGTCCAAGTCTGCTCGTGCCTTGTTCAATCAGGTTCGCGGCCTTGTTCCGTATTCAGGTGCGTTTACAACGTGGAACGGTGAAGTATTTAAAGTGTGGAAATGTTCCTTGAAAGAACAAGGACAAGCTTTATCCTCAGCTGTGCCTGGAACGGTGCTCACGGTATCCGAAGATGGCATCGAAGTAAAGACTGGTGACGGTTCGATTTGGCTGACTGAAGTGCAGCCAGCGGGTAAAAAGGCGATGGCCGTACGTGACTTTGTTCGCGGTGGCAAGCTTGAGACAGGGACGGTGCTTGGGTGAAGAAGAGCAGTTCTAGTAACTCCAGCAATTCCAGTCAACAGCAGTCAACTCGCGCTCAGCAAGGAGCACAGCGTCAACGTTCAAGTTCAACGTCTGCCGCTCCATCCAAGCGTTCGGAGCAAGCTTCGCCTTCAGTGAAAAAGGGAGCGAGCGCTTCTCCTCAACATCAAAAGCAAGGCGGCAATCATGCTCCTCGTCCAAGGCGGAAGACAGCACGCGAAGTAGCGCTGGATGTGCTCGTAATGGTAGATAAGCATCGCTCTTACAGCAATTTGCAGCTGAACGCAGCGTTGCAGGAGGCCGAATTGGAACGCGTGGATGCGGGCTTAGCGACAGAGCTTGTGTATGGAACGATTCAGCGACTGAATACAATTGATGGTGTCCTGCAATTGAAAATTGCAAAAGGGATCGACAAGCTTAAGCCTTGGATGCGCAATTTGCTGCGCATGAGTTTGTATCAGCTGCAATATTTAGACCGGGTGCCTTCGCATGCCGCCGTTAATGAAGCGGTCGCGATTGCAAAGCGTCGTGGGCAGCAGGCGATGGGCGGGTTCGTAAACGGTGTATTGCGTGCCGTGATGCGTGAGCCTGAATTGTGGAATGCTCCTCAAGTAGATGATGCTGTGAAGCGCATCGCTTGGACGCATTCGCATCCAGAGTGGCTCGTCTCCCGCTGGATCGAAGCTTATGGCCAAGATGCAGTCCGCAGCATGTGTGAAGCGAACAATACAGCTCCACATGCAAGTGGACGAGTGAATCGCGTTCGCTCTACGCGTGATGAACTATTGGAAGAGCTGCGTGCAAACGGGATCGATGCAGAACCATCCATGCTTAGCCAAGATGGTATTGTTGCTCATCAGGCAGGCAACTTTGCTTTTACATCTGCATATCGTGAAGGCAAACTTTCTGTACAGGATGAAAGCTCGATGCTCGTCGTTGAAGCTGTTCGTCCGCAGCCAGGCATGCGCATCGTGGATTGCTGCGCTGCTCCTGGGGGCAAGTCAATGCATATTGCAGAACGGATGAACAATGTCGGGGAGCTTATTTCCAATGATGTTCATGCTCATAAGGTGAAACTGATAGAAGAACAGGCAGCTCGCTTAGGGTTATCTTGCATTCAAACGATCAATATGGATGCGGCTGAGCTTAGCAAGCAATTGCCTGAACAGTCCTTCGATGTCGTTCTTTTGGACGCGCCATGCACGGGATTTGGCGTCATTCGACGCAAGCCTGACTTGAAATGGACGAAGACTGCTTCTGATGTAGCGGCGATAGCAGCACTGCAAGCGCGACTTATCCGAGAAGCGGCTAAGCTTGTTAAGCCAGGCGGAAGATTGGTTTACTCCACTTGTACGATTGAACATGAAGAAAATGAGGATGTCATACAGACGTTTATGGAAGAGGCGAGCCGTGATCAAGCATGGTCCTTGGATGATTCTTGGAAGTCAGCGCTAGATTCTTCGAAGCTGGGCGCTGCGCTCGCACGCAGTTCGTCAGGTATGCTGCAAGTGCTGCCGCATGATGCGGATTCGGACGGATTTTTCATTGCCTGCTTGCAGAAGCAGTAGAATGAGATCCACAAGGCAGAACCTATTTCATATTCATAGTTAGCTGCATATGCCACGGTACATGAAGCACATGACCCCGCTATTGGCTGCCTCGGTTTAATCCAGCGGCTGAGCGGGGCTTTTTTTAGAAAAATATGCATTTGGAGCAGGCGACAGCTTTTTGAAAATAAGCCAATTGTGGTACAATAAATTATTGCGATGCTGCGTTTCTTGAAAAAGGGATGCAATGCTGAATTCTACAATGGATGAATGAGCCGTTTGACGGAAAAAGATGCATCGTATATTCTACAAGCGGGCACGGTTTATCTGCCCAATGAGATGATGGAAACAGGCATAATCCAATTACATGACACAAAGAAAGCGTAGGGATAAATACCGAATGAAACCTTTTATATACGACTTAACGTTTGATCAATTGCAAGAATGGCTGAAAGAAAATGGGGAGCCAGCATTCCGTGCTGGTCAAATTTTTGATTGGATTTATGTAAAGCGCGTGATGAGCTTTGAGGAAATGTCCAATCTTTCTAAAGGTCTGCGTACGAAGTTGATGGATCACTTTCAATTCGTTACGTTGAAAGAAATTACACATATGAAATCGTCTGACGGCACAATTAAGTTCTTGTTCGGGTTGCATGACGATAATGCGATTGAGACGGTTGTTATGAAGCACAACTACGGCAACAGTGTTTGTGTAACGACGCAAGTTGGCTGCCGTGTTGGTTGCACGTTCTGTGCTTCGACGCTCGGCGGTTTGAAGCGTAACCTGACAGGCGGAGAAATTGTTGCTCAGGTTGTTGCTGCTCAAAAAATACTGGATGAGACGAATGAACGTGTCAGCAGTATCGTTATTATGGGAATTGGCGAGCCGTTCGAGAATTATGATGCGACAATGGTCTTCTTGCGCAATATGATTCATGAAAAAGGTCTTAATATCGGTCAGCGTCATATTACCGTATCTACGAGTGGTATCGTGCCGAGCATTTATAAATTTGCGGAAGAAAATACACAGATTAACCTTGCGATTTCCATCCATGCACCGAATGACAAGCTTCGTTCGAAGCTAATGCCGGTTAACCGTCGTTTCCCATTCGAAGAAGTGATGAATTCGCTTAAATTTTATCAAGAAAAGACAGGTCGTCGCATAACATTCGAATATGCACTAATTGGTGGTGTCAACGACCAAGTTGAGCATGCCGAAGAGCTTGCAGATGTACTTCAACGCATGGACATGCTGGCGCACGTCAATCTAATACCAGTTAACTATGTTCCTGAACGCAACTACGTTCGTACACCGCGCAATGACATCTTTAAGTTCCACAAAGCGTTGGTGGATAAAGGAATTAACGCGACGATTCGTCGTGAGCAAGGTCATGATATTGCCGCAGCATGCGGACAATTGCGTTCGAAGCATATGGAATCCAATGCGAGGTGAATGAGATGAAGGCTGTGCACCGTTCTGATATCGGCAAAGTACGCGCAGTAAATGAAGATCGTGCTTATGCAGCGACGCTGCCTAACGGCTATACGCTCGTTATCGTCGCTGACGGCATGGGGGGACATCAAGCTGGTGATATTGCAAGTCGCTTGGCCGTCGAAACCGTTGTAAATGAGCTGAGACAGCTACCTTCCGAGCTAGATGAGAAGGATAGAGAAGATGCTTTGAAAAGTGCTATTTTTCGAGCGAATGATACGATTTATCATATTGCATCGCAAGATGAGAAGTACAACAACATGGGAACGACGATTGTCGCTGCGCTGCTTCAACAGGAGGAAGGAACGGTTGCTCATATTGGGGACAGCCGTGCTTATATCATCAGCCCGCAACATATTCGGCAGCTCACCGATGATCATACACTCGTCAATGAATTACTGAAGTCAGGGCAAATTACGCAGGAAGAAGCGAATCATCATCCACGTCGCAATGTGCTCACGCGTGCGTTAGGTACGGATGCCCGTGTGCGCGTGGATGTAGCGCCGCTTCGTGTGGAACAGGATGAGACACTGCTTCTATGCAGCGATGGCTTAACGAATATGATTAGTACAAAAGAAATATGGTCTACAATTGTTGATCCGTCTTTACCGCTGGAAGTAATTGCTGATCGCTTGATTGAACAGGCGGTAGAAGCTGGCGGAGATGATAATGTTACGGTGATTCTTGCCCAAGCTCAAGCAAGCGTTGCGGAGAAAGTGGGGTGGAACTCGTGATAGGAACTACATTGGCAGGTCGATATGAAATTATTGCTCGCGTTGGTGAGGGCGGCATGGCGCTTGTGTACAAAGCGCTTGATGTGCTGCTTAATCGTTATGTAGCTGTGAAAGTGCTGCGTCAGCAATTCGTGCATGACGAGGAATTCGTTCGCCGTTTCCGACGCGAAGCACAATCGGCCGCATCATTATCCCATCCCAATGTCGTAAGTATTTATGATGTAGGACAAGAGGATGAAGTGCATTACATTGTCATGGAATGCATAGATGGCCAGAATTTAAATGAAATTATTAAAGAACGGGCTCCGCTTCAGTCGGAAGAAGCGATTCGCATTGCGACTCAAATATGCGATGCGCTTGATCATGCCCATCATAATCATATTATTCATCGTGATATTAAACCGCATAATATTTTAATTGGTCAAAATGGTCGTGTGAAAGTAACGGACTTCGGTATTGCTAGAGCCGTAACGTCTTCGACGATTACGCAAACAGGTTCGGTTGTAGGATCTGTTCATTATTTTTCACCTGAGCATGCGAAAGGCATCTCAACTGGAGAGAAATCAGATCTTTATTCACTAGGTATTGTTTTGTATCAAATGCTTACAGGAACGCTGCCGTTCCTAGGAGAGAGTCCTATAAGTGTTGCACTTAAGCATTTGCAAGAGCCATTTGAGGAGCCTCGCGAATTGAATCCGAGCATTCCTCAAAGTGTGGAGAACGTTATTTTAAAATCGATGCGCAAAAATCCCGATGAACGCTATCAATCGGCTGCGGAAATGATGCGTGATTTAGAAACGGTACTCCAGCCTGAACGTTTGCGTGAATCCAAAGTAAGATTCGTGTCTCCCAATTATCATTACGGAGACCATGAGGAGACACGTGTTATGCCGGCTATTCGTCTCCCTTATGAACAGGATGCTCTTCCATCAGATGTTCAAACGGGTGCATCAGCTGGCAGATATGCGGAGGCTAAGGGATCTGACTATCAGTCAGAGTCATCGATTGGTAGTTCATCATCGGCTGCCAATGCACGTCAGTCTTTGTCCCGTAGAGGGAGTGGGAGTGCGCAGGAAGGAAACGTACAATCTGTACAACCATCACCTTCTACTGCGCCAGTACAGAAAAAATGGGTCAAACCAGCATTATGGATTTCGCTTACGTTGGTGTTCCTCGCAATTATGATAGGTGTTGTATTTTATGTGAAGAGCTTGCTTGCAGTTGAGGAGATTAGCGTACCTGAACTCGTTAATTTGACGGAGTCTGAGGCGAAGGCGGAGTTGGAGAAATTTAAGCTTGTATTGGAAGATCCGATCATTCGTAAGCCGCAAGCGGGTGTGCCGAAAGGCATTGTATTTGAACAGAGCAAAGCGCCAGGAACAAAGGTGAAAGAAGGCGCCTCTATTAAAATATCCGTTAGTGAAGGCGAGCCGGCCAAGCCGCTGCCGAATTTAATTGGTCAACCTTATGATGATGCAGTTAAGATGCTGCTAGATATGGGCTTTGACAGCAAACGTGTTCATCGAAAACCTGTGTTCAGTGATGACGTTCCTGAAGATTCAGTCGTGACGATGACACCGGGGGCTGGTGAAAATGTCGATCCGCTCAAGGACTCAGTAACGCTAGAAGTGAGCAAGGGCAAGGAATCGTTCAAAATGCCGAACTTAGTTGGCTCTACGAAGGCAGAAGCACTTGCCCAAATTGAATCGCTTGGATTGAAGCTGAAGCCGCAGGACGGCATTATCGAAGAAAATAGCTATTTGCCAGAAGGTCAAGTCATTAAGCAGTTGCCATACTATCCAAATGAAACTGTTACAAAAGGAATGGAAGTAAGTATATACGTAAGCTCTGGATATCCTCCAGATGCAGTAGAATATAGACTGCAAATTCCTGTTCCTCCTAAGGAAGAAGGTAAGCTGAGCACTATTGAAATCAAGTATACCGACGCTCGTGGAGAGAACATGAAATTGGAAAAGAGAAAGATTAGTACGACACAAGTATTTAGTGTTGATCTAGTCGTGGATCCAAGAAAGGACGGCGTTGTAAGCGTCGAACGAGATGGTGAATACTTGGGTGCTTATCCAGTAACTTACGTGGATGTGAAACAAGGTACAGTACCTATTCCTCAGATTCAGCCTTCAACGCCAACTGAGCCTACTGGAGGCGCTGAGAGCCCTCCTGCTGGCAGCGAAGGTGAGAGTGGAAGTGAGGGCGAGTCAGCTGAGTCAGACAATGAAAATGCCCAGGATGGCGAACATGCGGGGCATGGAGGTTAACATATGCCAAAAGGTTTGATCGTGAAAGCGCTGAGCGGATATTATTATGTGCGCCCAGACGGTGAGTCGATGGATGCAGTCGTTCAATGCCGAGCGAGAGGTGTATTCAAGAAGAAGGGCGTATCCCCCCTCGTGGGGGATCGCGTCAACTTCTCAATGACAGACAACGGGGAAGGCACTGTGGAAGGCGTAGATGAGCGTCATAGTGAGCTTATACGCCCTCCGATAGCCAATGTTAGTCTTGCAATATTAGCGTTCTCTGTATTGGAGCCAGATCTGAATACACAGTTGTTGGACAAGTTCCTTGTACATATCGAACACGCGGGCTTGGATGCGGTTATCGTACTAACAAAATGGGATCTGATTGCGGATTTGCCTGATGCTCAGTTTAGCAAGCAGGAAGCCAAGCTGAAGGATATTGTTTCGTTGTATCGTTCGATAGGCTACGATGTAGTGGAAACAAGTTCAAAGACGGGCTGGGGCTATGATAAGCTGTCAGAGCTGCTGTCTGATGATATTAGCGTGTTTGCAGGCCAGTCTGGGGTGGGCAAATCATCCTTGCTTAATGCGATGTTCCCAGGGCTCTCTCTAGAGACGAATGAGATCAGTCATCGACTTGGACGCGGTAAGCACACGACTCGGCACGTGGAACTCATTCCTTTGGCAACAGGGGAAGGATACATTGCGGATACACCGGGATTCAGCCAATTGGACTTCTTGGAACTTGGCGTAGAGGAGCTGTCCAGCTGCTTCCGCGAGTTTCGTACCCTTGCTGAGTCATGCAAATTCCGTGGATGTACGCATACGCATGAACCAGGCTGCCGTGTGAAGGAAGCTTTGGAGGAAGGCGATATTTCGTCATCCCGATACGAGCATTATCAGCTCTTTATGGAAGAAATGAAAGACAAAAAGCGGAGGTACTAACTAAGATGATACGTATTGCACCCTCTATTTTATCAGCAGATTTTGCACGTCTAGGGGAAGATGTGCTTGATGTCGAGCGCGGTGGCGCGGACTGGATTCATATCGATGCGATGGATGGTCGTTTTGTGCCTAACCTAACGTTTGGCCCAATTGCTGTTCAAGCGATTCGACCGCTGACGAAATTGACATTGGACGTTCATTTAATGATCGTAGAACCTGAGAAATATGTGTCCGACTTCGCGAAGGCAGGAGCAGATATCATTACTGTGCATGCAGAAGCATGTTCGCATTTGCACCGTGTCATTTATCAAATTAAAGAGTCTGGCGCTAAGGCTGGAGTGGCGATTAACCCTCATACTTCGCTTGCAGCTATCGAAGAAGTAATTCCAGATCTTGATTTGGCACTTGTTATGACAGTAAATCCTGGATTCGGCGGACAAAAGTTCATCACGAATACGCTAGATAAAATTCGTCGCCTGCGCAATCTAGCAGATGCTAAGGGCAATCATGCTATGCACATCCAAGTGGATGGAGGCGTTAGCACAGAGACAGCTAGAGCGGTAGCAGAGGCAGGAGCAGACGTGCTTGTAGCAGGAAGTGCTGTATATGGTCAATCAGATCGCGGAGCTGCGATTGCAGCAATCCGCCGTGCAGCTGAAGGCAAGTAATGACCAATTAAAGGGGGAGAGGGGCTTGAACTGGCGGCAAGCTTTAACTTTGGGAGCAACGAGCTTTCTTTGTGGGTCATTAATTGGATGGTATGCGTTTATTCCATTCCCGTATAATTTAATCGCTTCGCTAGGTGCTTTTTTCGTAGGCGTGTGGTTTTTCCGCAAGTTTGAAACGAGAGGCATGCGCATTACATTCGTAGTGCTGTCTATCTTTTATTTATTTGCATTTCTCGTCTTAATGGCCATGGTAGAATACACGAAAAAGCTGCCTATTAATGCTTAATTTGATGGTTATGATTTATTTGAAAGGGTAGACAAGCATACGAGGGAAACCGACAGCATATGATGGTTACATGAGGAATGGTCTCATGTAACCTTTTTTTGTGGACTGTGATAGTGAGGCTCACTTTTAAGGATAACTGAGAACGGCGAGGAGGGTGGAAATAGATGAAGTTTTACACATTTAAGCTGCCGAAGTTTCTGGGGGGATTCGTCAAAGCGATTTTAAACACGTTTCATAAAAATTGATACTCCAGGCGGCCATATGGCGAACTCCGTTGTCATTCCATCCAACTTGATTTTAATCTAGTTCGTACGGGGCGGAAACGTGTTGTGTAGTGAAGTGGCAGCTTATGTGGCGGGATTCGCTCTAGCTGCAGCAGGGGTAAACAGAGTAAGTGAATAGAGAAAAAGCACCTGGAAGACCAGGTGCTTTTTGTATATGGTGCATGGGATTAAACGCGAGCCACTTTACCTGCTTTCAAAGCACGTGTACTCACGTAAACACGTTTAGGTTTACCATCAACCAAAATGCGAACCTTCTGCACGTTTACTCCCCAAGAGCGGCGAGTTTTATTGTTCGCGTGAGAACGGTTGTTACCGGAGCCAGCTTTCTTCCCCGTAATAAAACATTTGCGAGCCATGCTTAACACCTCCTTTATCCCCAAAAAGCAACAATGCATACGTTCATTTGCTCAATTCAAATACTCCAATATCATACCATAGGCGGATTTACCCCGTCAACTGAAACGAAAACTTTATATGTTTGGGTTGTTTATTTCTTTTTTCTATTATAGTACAATGATGATTAGTCCATAATACACAAAAAAAGGAGTGAACCAACCATGGCCATCGAACTCGGATTGGAACTAGGGAAAGTAAACATCTCCAACGAAGTCGTCGCGGTTATCGCAGGTTCGGCAGCGATGGAGGTCTACGGTCTCGTGGGCATGGCGTCACGCAAGCAACTTAAGGATGGCATTGCGGAACTGCTAGGACGTGAGAATTTGTCACGCGGTGTAGAAGTTCGCCGCGAACATAATCATGTGCATATAGATTTGTACATTGTCGTTAGTTACGGTACGAAGATTTCCGAAGTAGCGCACAACATTCAACTTAAAGTAAAGTATGTGTTGAACGAGGTAGTTGGGCTTCAGGTTGATCAAGTGAACATCTTTGTGCAAGACGTGCGTGTACTAAGCTAGGAAGGGGAATATTCGTTGAACATTCGTTCATTAAATGGAACACATTTTTCCAATATGGTGTTAAGCGGAGCTGAATTACTGAATCGCCATGCCGAGTACGTTAATGCTCTTAACGTATTTCCGGTCCCAGATGGTGATACGGGTACGAACATGAATTTGACGATGACTGCTGGAGTTGCGGAGATGAAAGGCAAGTTGTCTCCATCTATCTCCAAGACAGCAGAAGTATTGTCAAAAGGTTTATTGATGGGTGCACGAGGCAATTCAGGCGTTATCCTGTCGCAGTTATTCCGCGGATTCAGCCGTGGAGTAGCAGGTTTGGATGAAGTAAACGCTGTTCAGTTCGCACATGCGCTCCAATCAGGTGTTGATACAGCTTATAAAGCGGTTGTGAAGCCTGTTGAAGGTACGATTCTTACCGTTGCCAAAGAGGCAGCGAAACATGCGGTACATATTGCGCGCCGCACACCAGACGTTGCAGACCTAATGCGTGAAGTATTGGCAAAGGCGAATGAAGCTCTTGCTAAGACACCGGATCTTCTTCCTGTACTTAAGCAGGTTGGAGTTGTAGATTCAGGCGGACAAGGTCTTGTTTATATTTATGAAGGATTTATGCGTGCTATCGAGGAGTTCAGCGGATCCGATGTTGCTTCTGTAACTTCTGCTGTTGTAACACAGGAAGCACCAGATATGTCTGTACTTGAGAAGCTGAAGGCAGCGGACAAGCACACTTCTGCGCAAGCGAAGCTGGATACAGAAGATATTGAATTCTTGTATGATATGGAGTTCTTTATTGATCTTTCGCGTAGTACGGGACGTCCGTTCCAAGCGGATGTGTACGAGCAAGCGCTAGCGAAGAATGGTGACTCGATTATCATTATCCAAGATGATGAGATCGTAAAGGTCCATGTACATTCTCGCAAACCAGGTGAAGTACTTGACCTTTCTATGCAGTACGGAGAACTGATCCGCATTCATATTTTGAACATGCGTGAGCAGCACCGCGAATTGCTGGAGCATGAGGGCGAATTGTCTGCAATGCCGGATGTATTCGCTGATATGCCTGTTCATGAAAGTGCATCTGATGTTGTTATGGCTGAACCGCCAGCAGATGAAATTGCAGCGTACGGATTTATCTCTGTTGCAATGGGTCAAGGTGTTACGGATATCTTTAATAGTTTGGGTGTGGATATTGTTTTGTCCGGTGGACAAACGATGAATCCGAGCACGCAAGATTTTGTGGAAGCAATCAATAGCATTTCTGCGCAGCATATCTTCATTTTACCGAATAACTCGAACATCGTTATGGCTGCTAAGCAAGCTGCTGAGATCGTAGAGCGAGAAGTAACGGTATTGGAGACGAAGACGATTCCACAAGGAATTTCGGCTGCATTTGCTTTCCAAGAAGAAGAAAGTGTAGAAACCAACATCGAAGTAATGAAGGATGCAATTGCACATGTGAAATCCGGTCAATTGACATACGCAGTACGTGATACGACATTCGATGATTTGGAGATTAAAGCTGGCAACTTCATTGGTATTTCCGGCGGTAAGATTGTAGCTACGACAGAGGACTTAACAGAAACTTGTCAACAGCTGCTTCTGAAGATGATGGAAGACGGTGGCGAAATTATTACGCTGCTTACTGGTGAAGATGCAAAGGAAGAAGATACAGCGAAGCTGGTAGAATGGCTTGAAGAGCATTATCCAGATGCTGAGGTTGAAGTTCACGAAGGTGGACAGCCGATATACTCCTATTTAATCTCGATTGAATAGAATCTGGTTATAAGCATCGGAAGGGAGTTATAACATGGCCAACGTACGTATAGTTACGGATAGTACAGCGGACATTCCCCAGGAATTAAGGGAGCGTTACAACATTGAGATGGTTCCGCTGAAAGTACATTTCGGCAATGAAATGTATCAAGATGCAGTAACGATCAGCCCGGACCAATTCTATGAAAAATTAGCTCACGCTTCGAAGCTGCCGACGACATCGCAACCTTCTCCGGTTGAGTTTTTGGAAGTTTACAAGCGTCTTGAGTCACAATCACCAGATTGTGCGATCATTTCTATTCATCTCTCCGCAGCGATGAGTGGAACGTACCAGTCAGCACTGCTAGCGAGCAGTATGCTGGAAGAAGAGCAAATCGATGTAACGGTTATTGATTCCAAATCCGCTTCATTCGGCATTGGCGTCTATGTATTAGAAGCTGCAAAACTTGCTCAAGCTGGATACGATAAAGATGCTATTTTAGCTCGAATTGCTCAATTGCAGCAGGAGCAGAAACTTTACTTCCTTGTAGATACACTCGAGTATCTACAAAAGGGTGGTCGCATAGCGAAAGCTTCGGCTATGCTTGGAACACTGCTTAATATTAAGCCAATCTTGTCTATCGACAAAGATGGCGAGGTTTATGCAGTTGAGAAAGTACGTGGACAGAAGAAGCTGCTTCAGCGTGTGTTGGAGATGTACAAAGAGCATTTTGGTAATCAACCTGTAGATGTTGGGGTCGGTTACTCCACAGAGAAATCTACGGCGGATACGGTTGTTGCAGAATTGAAGTCTCAATTCGACGTACAATCTGTTCAATATACTCGTATTGGTGCCGTTATTGGCACACATGTTGGACATGGAACCGTTGCGGTGTTTGTTCGCCCAGCTAGTCCAGATCCACAGCCATTGAATTCATGATTGATTATACCGTTATTCCGGTAACACAGATTAAAGGCGTGAGCGCTTTGAAACAACAAGAGCTTCACGCCTTTGGCATTTCTACCGTTGCTGATTTGCTCTTGTACTTTCCATTTCGTTATGATGATTTCCGGGTACGCCAGCTTAGTGAAGTAAAAGATGGCGATAAAATTACTGTTGAAGGTCGTATTGTTAGTGAGCCTGTCATGCAGCGATTTGGCAAGAAGTCACGCTTGTCATGTCGTGTGATGATCGAAAGCTGGCTTGTGACTGCGACTTGGTTCAATCGTCCTTATTTACGTGAACAGCTTACGCAAGGGCGAGATATTGTGTTGACTGGGAAGTGGGATCAGCGTCGTTTGCAGATTACTGTATCCGCTTCGGAATTTCCCGGTCAAGGAACACAGCGTAGGGATACGTTCCAACCAGTGTATTCGGTTGGAGGGAAGATTACACAGACATGGATGCGCAAGACGATTGCACAGGCATTCGTACAGTTTGGTGAGACGATTCCAGAGATTATGCCTGCATCGTTTATGCAGCGTTACAAGTTGATGCCACGCAAGCAAGCCATTCGGGCGATGCATCAGCCTGATAATGTGGAGACGGGCAAGCAGGCTAGACGGCGCATGGTCTATGAAGAGCTGCTGCTGTTCCAGCTTAAGCTGCATATGTTCCGTGCGATAACACGTGAGCGAGCAGATGGGGTTGTACATGACGCTTCTAATGCGACGGTTCGTGAGTTTGTCCGCAGCTTACCATTTGAGCTGACAGAAGCACAGAAGAAGGCTGTGACGGATATCCTTAGTGATATGCGCTCACCGTTGTGCATGAATCGATTGCTGCAAGGGGATGTTGGTTCTGGTAAGACCGTTGTGGCCGCAGTCTCTTTGTATGCTGCTGTTCGCAGCGGTTATCAAGGTGCACTTATGGTGCCGACTGAAATATTGGCAGAGCAGCATATGCGCTCCTTGACGAAGCTGTTCGAGCCACACGGTATTGTGGTGGGTCTCCTAACAGGAAGCTTGACGGCACGCAAGCGCCGTGATCTGCTAAGTGGGTTGCAGATGGGCACGGTCAACATCATTGTTGGTACGCATGCACTCATCCAAGATGATGTCCATTTCCGCAATTTGGGCTTGGTCGTTACGGATGAGCAGCATCGTTTTGGTGTGAACCAGCGCAGCATATTGCGCCATAAAGGTTTTAATCCGGATGTGCTGCTGATGACGGCAACGCCGATCCCTCGAACACTTGCGATTACGGCATTTGGCGATATGGATGTTTCTTCGATTAAGGAGCGTCCAGCGGGGCGTAAGCCGATTAAGACGTACTGGGTGAAGCATGAGATGCTGGACCGCGTGCTTGGCTTTATCCGACGTGAAGTTGCGGCTGGACGCCAAGCGTATATCATTACACCTTTGATCGAAGAATCGGACAAGCTTGATGTACAAAATGCTATCGATGTGCATGTCCAGATGCAGCAGGCATTCCCTGATCTTAAGGTGGGACTGCTGCACGGCCGTATGAATGCATCAGAGAAGGACGAAGCGATGAGGCTGTTCAGTGCGAACGAGACGCATGTTCTCGTCTCGACGACCGTTATTGAAGTTGGTGTTGATGTGCCTAACTCAACGCTGATGATCGTGATGGACTCAGAACGGTTTGGCTTGTCCCAATTACATCAGTTGCGCGGTCGGGTTGGACGTGGCCAGCACCAATCGTATTGTGTGCTAATTGCCGATCCGAAGTCGGAAGTTGGACAAGAACGGATGCGTATTATGACCGAGACCGAGGATGGCTTTGAGCTGTCTGAACGGGACTTGGAGCTCCGGGGGCCAGGTGACTTCTTCGGTACGAAACAAAGCGGCATGCCAGACTTCAAGATTGCGGACATGTCTAGTGATTTTGCTGTATTGGAGCAAGCGCGTGACGATGCGGCAGAGCTTATTCGTTCGGAAGATTTCTGGACTTCTCAGGAATATCAATTGCTGCGTGATGCTATTCAGCAGGAGCAGCCATTCCAAGGCGAACAGTTGGACTAATTGATTTACGGTAATAGACGATAGTAATGGTTCTAATGGTTCGTTGGATTCTCTAGATACGCTAGATTCTCTAAGTTCGTTAAGATCATTACTGTATAGAAGCCTTGCTTCTCTCATTCGTACATAGGGATTGTCCCTATATGGTGAGAGGGCAAGGCTTTTTTTATATTGTTTTGTATGGACACGGTGTGTACTTCCGCTGCTTGTGAACAGGAAGGTATGAAGCTTTAGCGACATGAATCCATAGAGACGGAATCCACACGCAATATTGGGCACAGTAGACAAGCCTATTCGCATACAATGTAACAATGGTTAGTGCTCCTATGCCATGTCGCCTGTAGACTTCACATACAAGCGGACAATATACTATGCCGGAGGTGTAGCGGTCACGTGAGTTATCAAAAGTACGGCATCAGCCCACAGCTCGTTCAACGAGTGAAGGACAAGACACGTAATCCTGCTGTAAAAGATCGTCTAAAGCAATTGTTTCAAGGTGTGACAAAAGCAGATTTGCAAAATACAGCCACGGTTCGGAAACTGCTGCGCCAAGGTGCTAAAATTGTGAACGAACCTTTAACTGCAACGCAGGAAGAACAATTTGTACAATTTATTATTGCGCAAAAAATTGACCCTAATAATACACTTCATCTACTAAAATTGTGGACGATGTTCCGCTAAAGAACATGCTGAAGAGCCAAGATAGGTAATCTTGGTTCTTTTTGTGTACCGTATTTTATTGTTGGCGGAACATACTCATTATTCCCATGCTCGATAGACCATGTAATTATCCACATCGACACAAGCGGATTCCAGCTCTTACGCATATATTGGAGTGTGAGGAGGGACAACTTGTGAAATTAGATCAGATTCGAGGCGTTTATGACGGTGCATTTAGCCTAGGAAGCAAGTGTTTAGGGGCTATTCAGTTGAGAGATCGTGGCTTACGCCCTTGCAGCGGTGTATTAGATTGGATGCTGTCACCTTCACTGCCGCATGTATGTCTATTGCTTGAGATGAGGTTTCAAAACTTTATGTCGCCTTCTAATTTGACATTTATAGAGCGGGCTGGAGGCGAGCAACTGCTGTATGATCTGAACTATGAAATCACGCTAGTGCATGATTTGCTTGTAGATTTGACTACCATGAAGCATGATCTCAATGCCTATCCTTTTTTCTATGAAAAACTCATTCGGAGAATTACTCGTTTTCTTCATATTTGTAACTCGGGATATCGTTTATTATTTGTTCGTTTAAACGGTACACTGGATGAGGCTTATCGATTGCAAGCGGCCTTGTCAAATCTTGTTCGTGGAGGCTTTCATATTTTGCTCATTAATGATGGAGTAAACTTTGAAATCGTTGAAGAACCGTGTTCATCCGATGGAATATGTGCAATCCGCATGCCTTTGGAAATTGAGGTAAAACCACTATGGGATGAAGTTTTTCGAAGCATTATTCTTTCCAATGCAATACAACTTCATTGAGGCTAGCATATACGGCTGCATCGTTAAGGGGAGGCATATTGCTGAGTATGGTTCCCGCTATTTCCTGCTCAGGGTCGATCCAGAACATACAGCCTGTAAATCCGAGATGTCCGACAGCAGAAGAGGAATGGCTTGGTGAGAAAAAGGAAGGCAGCTCACTATTTCCTTTTTGAAAAAATACAGAGTTGTGAGGAGCTTGTTTATACTGTTCGCTGCCTAGTGCTTGATCGATAATTGATTGGGATAAGGGGGACTTCCCGGGATTCAATAAAGCTTGAGCAAGCTTAAGTAAATCATGCGTAGTTGAGTACAGGTTGCTGTCTCCTGTTATCCGTAGACGATCATAGCGCAAATCTCCTTTTTCTAAGTATGGAGTGCACGGGAGCACATAGGTTCTAGGTTTGAGTTTTCTCATATCATATGTGGTATGTTTCATATTTAACGGTTGAAACAGTTCGCGTTGAGCAAGTCGTTCAATCCTCTGCCCGCTTACTTTCTCGATAATTTGCATAAGAAAGAAATAGCTGTGTGGAAAATAGATGGTTTTTGTACCTGGTTCGTATTTTCGTTCCAGCAAGGGCACTAATTGAGCTGCAAATCCCTCCATACTTTCATTCCATTTAGGCCATAGTATAATGCGTATCGTTTCATAGCCTGCCGAATGAGTCATCATTTGCTCAATGGTGACATCATCATGGGGGAACGATGGTAAATAGTCGACAATCTTGTCCTGTATCGATAGCAGGTTACGTTCCTGCATACGCAGCATGATGAGGGAAGTGATTACTTTTGTAATGGAACCAATATTGAAAGGTGTGTTTGGTGTAATGTCGCGCCAAGAACGTACGGATGCGTATGTTCCTTTTATAAAATGATAGGCAATACGATTATGTTTCCACAACGCAACAGATAGACAGGCAGGGCTGTCTTCAGGGACAAGCTGTGTAAGAAGCTCGTCAATGTCTTTGGTTGTATAGCCGTTATGTTTCATTTCTCTGTCCTCCTTGTGAACAAGCAGGATGTCCTACGAATTCACTACTAGCAATGTATGCTTGTCAGGAATGTTGGATAACGGCTTGATGACAGGTGAAGGGTACAATTTGAATGGTATTAGCAGAGTTAAAACAGCATTGGTGGAATTTCAGTTGGTTCAATGCATGCTGGCGAATCATTGCTTACATTTCCGACCATAGAATTGACAGGGTACATAGTCAGCCATTCATTGGGACAAGGCGTTAACAGCGATTGAAGCTGCTGGGTATCTGTTTCTTTTCGCTCCAGCCATAGTGGCAGCTGCTGTTCGCTTAAAATAACGGGCATGCGATCATGAACCTCTTCCATGACTCGATTCGGTGTTGTTGTAATAATGGTGCAGGTGCTAATGCGCTTGCCCTGCTCATCCTGCCATGTATCGTATAAACCAGCTAAATGCAGCAGCGCTCCATCGCGACGCATGATGCGCATTGGCTGTTTATCATTGTTGGCAATTCGTTTCCACTCGTAGAAGCCGTCAGCAGGGATGATACAGCGTTTACGTTGAAAGGGAAGGCGGAAGGCAGGCTTGTCTGTAAGTGTCTCAGCACGAGCATTAATCGTGCGCCAGCCCATCTTGTCGTCTTTGGCCCACGAAGGGACGAGTCCCCAACGCAAAGGGCCGAGACGCAGCTTGCTTCCGTCGTGAATAATGGCGGGTACCATTTGCCCAGGTGCAATATTGTAGCGCGGCTCATGGAAGGGAGCTGCTGCGAGATCTCGCTCAAGCTTATAGTAGGCCAGTAGTTCCTCCCACGTCACGGTTAATGTATAACGTCCGCACATGATGCAGCCCTCCTTGTGAGTAGTATAGATTTTTGCAGTACTCGTGTTATTTTCTAAGTACAAGTTGAATGATATGCGCGAGTCTGTTGTGCGCCTTTCCCTCTATGTGCCCTGTACCATATTTCAATTACATCTCAAACATAATAGTCCACTAAATGGTAGAAAAAAGCGACCAACTCGGTAAAATGTTTGTACCCTACAAAACCAACCGAAAGGTGGCGACTCTATAAAAAAGTCTACCACTATCCCCATTCATCCTACAATCTATTATGACAGTTGAAGAAGTTAAATGTGTTGTGAACGGGCAGCTTTTTGTGCTGCTCCATCTGGATGCGTGGGCCGTTATTCGTCGTTGAACACTTATTTCTAATGTCATATGACATAGTGTCATTCCTAAGTGATGACAATTCGTCGCTATGAAGTATGACACATTCAAACTTAATCTAAGGATGTGCTGAGGCACAAATACAATCTTAGCAACTGAGGAGAAATGACCATGAACGCGAAAAAAATAATGATGCTTAGTTTGGCAGTCATGATGACAGGGACAACGCTTTTGTATGCGAATGGAGGGGGTTCCGCAGCCTTTGCTGACCAGTCCAATCGTACATTGGTTGCGAAAAAGCATACCACTGAGGTATCTGCGACATCCAAGCAAACTCAAGCTGCAATCAAGAAGCTAATGGATGGTGCAATTAAGCAAGGCGTACCGGGTATGATTATCCAAACGCAGCATAATGGAGCGAAGTGGGAATATGCAACGGGGAAGAGCAACATCGTTGCTAACCACAAGATGCAGCCCAACTTTCATTTTCGAATTGGGAGTATAACGAAGACGTTCACCGCTACAGTTGTACTGCAATTAGTAGGTGAAGGCAAATTGAGCTTGGATGACTCGGTTGAAAAATGGCTCCCAGGTGTTGTACAAGGTAATGGCTATGACGGCAGCAAGATTACCGTTCGCCAATTGCTTAATCATACGAGTGGCATTGCCAACTATTCGGATGCTGAGCACTTTATGAAGAGAAGCTTTGAACAACCTTTGAAGAGCTATTCAGAACGTGGGCATGTAAAATCCGGTTTGAAGCAGAAGCCTTTATTTGAACCTGGGACGAAATTCAGCTATTCCAACACCAACTACGTGTTAGCGGGTTTAATTATTGAAAAAGTAACAGGCGATACATACGCGGAGCAAATTACAGAACGATTGATTAAACCGCTCGGTTTGAAGAACACTTTGGTTCCAGGTACTTCATCTAAACTGCCAGAACCTCATGCTAGAAATTACTATAGTGCGAAAGATAAGTCACTCCGAGACATCACGGAATTAAATCCATCCGTGGCTGGTGCGTCAGGTGAAATGATATCGACAGCCGGTGATTTAAACCGTTTCTTCACAAAGCTGTTAGCTGGCCATTTGCTGAAGCCTGAACAGATGAAGGAAATGTTTAACACTGTGGAAGCAGCACCGGGCTTGCGCTACGGTTTGGGCATTAAGGAGATAAAGTTATCAAATGGAGTCACGGTGTGGGGACATAGTGGAGGGATTCACGGTACATTATCCCATACGGTAGGTACCTTAGGTGGGAAAAAGATGCTAACCATGAGCAATAATTATTTTACAGCTGGGCAATTGACACATGGATCAGAAGTGATTTCAAAATTACATGCTCAAATACCTTCGTTAGTATTTGATTCATCTAAAAAATAGGAAAGAAATAAGGGGCTGCCCTACCGTCTAAAGAGACTGTCGAGCGGTCTCTTGTTGTGATTGAAAGTCATTTGTGCACATGAAAAACAGAGAGTCGAAAAGATTCGGCCTCTCTGCTCTGTAGAATTGGAGTAAGTGGAGTAGGATCGTAAAATTGCAAGTGGAGCTGGGATTTCTTTAATCCAAGTATTAATTACGGCAGCACGATAAAGGCTTCACGCCCATCATATTTAACTGCCCTCACCTTAACTGTACCTTTCAAGCCATTCTGAGCGAACGTAAGCGTATCACCTGCTCGGGCATATTCACCTTCTGGGAGCGGAGTAATTAAATAGTCTCCTTCTTGAGTCTCTACGGTAGTATATTTTCTCAGCATGGATCGTTCTGTTAACTCCAAATCTCCTGTATTTGTTGTAAATTTGGTAGTCATATTCATAATGACACTGCCCTGCTCGTAGCCTTTTAATGTAATAAATCCTCTTGTACTAAATATACCGCGCTTTATTTCTCGTGGAATTAATAACAGTGGTATTTGCTTGTCGTCCAGTCCTTTTTTGAGCGGTTCCAGCGAAATAGCGCGTTCTGCATTTAATTTCCCAATTGTCGCCTCAATATCCGATTTGATTTGTTCGTCCACTGGTTGAGATAGTGGTGTAATACCATTCAGCAGCAGTTCAATAGGGTTGTGCCCCTTAGTAGCTGAATGCTTCCAGTCTTTATGCATAGCATCTAATAACAACGCTGACAAACTTCCGAGTATGTAAGATTCTGAATCGAAGGTAACAAACTCCGTTTTTATGACATCTGTATATTGTTTGGATAAATAAGTGCGTATTTGCTCCGTAGTAGCACTTCTTTTAAAGGCTCCATACACGTCTGCCATTTTCTCAACGTAGGTTGCCGTACCTTCTATAATATCAAAATAGATACTGCTCTTGTATTCGGTGGGATTGTCCTGTTTATACTGCTCATGCCAATAAGCAGCATGTCCGAGGTATTTGTCGGACGCTTGAGGTTCGGAATAGGCTTTGTATAAAGATTGGAACAGCATGGCTCGTTGGATTCTAGGCTTTGATTCAGTTGGATAAATGGAAGATCGGGAGCCGTATTGAGTTCCATCTTCTAGGGGCCAGGATGGTTGGTCGTAAAAATGAAACATTTCATGTGTCGTTGTCATAAAGCTTGATGGTGTACTTGTATGAGGTTCAAATCGCTCTTGTAGTGGTTTATCCTTATCGACAAAAATGGCAGAGGCTTGCTTGCCGTTCCACTCTAACTTTTCATACTGGTGGTTAAAATACAGGTCAAGTGGCAAGCCGGGATGGGATGGATCGACTAACTTATAGCCTTCCGTCGTAATTTCATACGTTTGCTCACCATTTGTAAGGAGCATGACACGGGATTGAAATTGAAGGCCTGGCCACAGCTTATCCAAAGCTGGCCAAGCGCAGCGTGCTGCTCGATGCGCCTGTTGTGCTTCATATTTAAGCAATTCAGCTGCTGTCGTTGGCTGTTTAGCAGTTAGCTTGTGCAGAGGTGAAGAGGTTACGGTTGAGCTGTCAGTAGGCAAAGTTGCAAGCGACTCTGCATGGGCTGTATACGACGAACCGATTGATATCGGCAGCATGGAAAATAATAAGCAAGCCGTTGTTAAGCCGCAAACAAAGCGTTTGTAAGGAGCTAGTGTGTTCATCTGCATGAAATTACCTCCCAATATTTTACTGCAAACTCCTTTAGTATACTACAAGATAAAAGTGATATGTCGTTTATCTTCCTTTACAAGAAAAATTTTACTGGTTTTCTTTTATTCATATACCATGGATAGTCAAATAAGACATTACCAGCAATTCACTAGCATAAAGAACACACGTTCGGTGTATAATGCGAATATATAGAGAATATACGTTCGTGTGTTGGAGATGAGATGATGAGTGCTGCTACGAATCCAAAGATTGAAACCGAAGAGGATATTCAAATGATTAAGGAATACACGTTGTTTCCTATTTTACTGGATATGCTGGCAAGAGATATGGAAGAACTGGCGATGTATAAAGACAAGATGGTGTACCGCTATGTGCTTTGCTGCCTCAAAGAAGTGGAAAGTTCGATTTATTCTGAGCTGCGCAAGCTCAAAGCAAAGATGAGAGCACGAGATATTAAAATCTTAAACACAGAAATGAATGCATTAGGCATCGAGATCGAATATAAAGTGCGGGGCTATATCCATCGCTTCACGATGCTGCGTGGCTTAGTCAAAGCAGATCTGATGACGATGCTGATGAATGTGCAGAGGCGGGTAGGATGAACGAAGGCCGCAAGCGTGAAAAAGTTATTTTCCTAGCGGACTGTCAAAGCTTCTATGCCAGCGTGGAAAAGGCGGAGCATCCAGGCTACGAGCATAAGCCTGTTGCTGTAGCGGGATCGGTGGAACGTCGGTCGGGTATTATTTTAGCTGCTTGTCCGATTGCGAAAAGCTTTGGCGTTGGTACAGCCGATCGTCTCGGAGAGGCACTAAACAAGTGCCCTGAGCTGGTCGTGATGCGTCCGCGCATGCAGCATTATATTGATGTTTCCTTAATGATTACGAAAATTTATGAGGAGTTTACCGATCTCGTCGAGGTGTTTAGTATCGATGAGCAGTTTCTGGATGTATCAGCGAGTCAGCATCTATTCGGCGATCCTACCACGATTGCCAAAGCGATTCAGCAGAAGGTGCTCAGCCAAACCGGGGTAAGAGTTAGAGTCGGGATTAGCACGAATAAAATACTAGCTAAAATAGCAACCGATATATGGGCGAAGAAAAATAAAGAGGGTATTTTCACGCTGCCACCAAGTGAAGTCGAGACCTTGCTGTGGCCGCAGCCCGTAAACAAAATGTTTGGTGTCGGCTCAAAGATGACGGCTCATTTTACGCTTCTTGGCATGCACACGATTGGAGATATTGCGAGAACACCGCTGCCGCGGCTGAAAGAAAAGTTTCGTGCCCGTTTCGGCAAGCAGTCTGATATTCAGGCCGAGGTCATGTGGCGAACGGCCAATGGCTTGGATGACAGTCCAGTTACACCGAGGACATTTGACACACCGCCAAAGTCAGTGGGCCATATGATGACTTTGCCTAGAGACTATATCGAACCGTGGGAAGTGGAGACGATTTTGATGGAGCTTACGGAGGAAGTGTGCCGCGACTGCCGTCGCAAAGGGTATATGGGCTCGGTCGTTTCGGTCAGCTGTATGTGCAGCCCTTATGAAGCACCGACAGGATTTTCACGCCAGATGAAAATGCCGGACCCGACCAATCATACGAATACCGTATTTGAAGCGGTGAAGATGCTTTTTTATAAATTTTGGAACCGACTACCTGTACGTCGTGTGGGGATAACGCTGAGCCAGCTTAAGGATGACCAAGAATATCAGCTGACCTTGTTTGATGATCAAGTAAAGGCTAGGGCGTTGGATAAGGTGACGGATCTGATTAAAAATCGCTATGGAAGCGCAGCAATTGTAAGGGCTTCCTCGCTGACGACTGCGGGGCAAGCAGCGGATAGGTCTTTGAAGATAGGGGGGCATTATAAATGAGTAAGAAGCTTGAAAAGAACGGACTGTGGGAGTCCAGCCGGATGATGCTGCCGCAGCATAAGGAGTCCGTCCAACATAGACTCGGTCAAAAAGCTGCTGCACAGCCGAGCCGTCCAACAACGGAAGAAATGAATATGATGAAGGACTTTGTGCTTCTGCCGATTATGCATTCGATTATTATGAGAAGAGCGATTGAAATGGAGCGATCCTCCGAGACGTTAAGGGCGCTGTATACGAAAGTAGCGAAGCTGCTTGCTAGAACGATGTATGAGGATTTGCGTAAAGTGAAACGGTCGTTGATGGAAAGAAACATCCGTGTGGTGGAAGAGGAGAAGGATGATCAGATGGTGCGCTATCGGTATGTTTGTCGTCAGTATGAGGATAGCTTTGTGATTACGAGGGACTATATGCGTGCGGAAGCGAGCAAAAGGATTGGGCGCTATGCGGAGGCGCTTGTGAGTAGTTTGTATAAAAATAATAAGGTGGATAGTTAGATATATTTTTTTGTGGATCAGCTCGAAAGATGATTTTGTCTTTCGGGTTATTTGTTTTGTGTAGGGATTATCTTATTCCTTGAGTATTACATGAGGAGCATATGGGTAATAATCTAAGAGTGATGGAAAATCATTATTCAATATGACAATGAAAAGAACAACTATCGGCCACATACACTCATGGATAACCTCTCAAATTGAAAAATTAACAACTTTACAAAAAGTGAAATTCTGTCTAGTCGCATTGATCTATTTGTGTTCTAATAGCAAATATAATAACTATTTTTCGTATAGCCAGAATAGATACATCAAGCCTATGGAGAGCATTTTAAAAAAGTATATTCCTCGTATCGTAAGTGGTACTAGACTAACGAAAAAAGAGATAATGACTTTTCAGAGATACATTGAACTTAAAAAGTACCACTATACATCATTACTGGTTGGAGATGTTTTGATTATTGATGATACTGAAAAATCACAATTATTCTATAGGTTAATTACTGATGGACAAATGTACCTTAACATTAACGATCAAAATTTGGTTGTAACAAAAGCTTTTGCTCTACAGAGATTAGAGCGATATAAGGAATCACTTAACATGATAGTATACTTGATGTTACAAAATCCTCTGAATAAAGAGCTGCGTATTTTCTATTTAGAGATAGCTGCATTTGGAAAGTTAATTAATCATTTTGAGGAGCAAGTAAATAAACTTAAAGAAGACTTTCATCTGGAGGATATTGATTTGATAAAATTAGATCGACTCAGAACACAGTGCTATTCTTTAAAATGATAAAAAGTCTAGTCTACATGCTATAATATTAGAATAAATGATGAAGGGAATGGTAAAATTGTCAAATCGTTATACAGAAGATGAGAGGGAAATTCTCGATTGGATAACATCTAAAATTTCACATCCCGATGAGATGAGAGCAATTACCCCGGTGTTATCAAGAATTTTAAATCGAACGGATATAGCTATACGACATCAAATTGAAGATAGAAAGAAAATGCAGGGTGAAAAGGGATGGATCATGCCGAGATAGTTAGAATAAAAGTAAACAAACCATGCACCCGGATATATAAATTGATACTGTATTAATTCTTTCAGAACATAAGAAGTGGGAAAAGTGCCTTTAATTCTACAGGTACTTTTTTTATTGGATCGATCCTAAATTCTGATTATTAATGTATGTGAGAAATTCGGGGAAAGTATGAAAATATATTGTTTTAAGAAAATATCGAAGGTAACTGTTATCAAAATGATTTTTGTAATAAACCGTTCATACTAGGCGCTATGCGGAGGCGCTTGTGAGCAGCATATACGATGCTAAACGATAATTTTCGCATTTATTTTACTTCGACTTGAACATATTCTTTTGTTCATGTATAAAACACCTCTAGGTTCGATTAGTATTTAAAAATATCGACCAGAGGTGTTTTTATTTGTCCTACTATTTATTCTGAGGAGAGCACTTCAGTAGATACCACGGGTAAGTGCTCTTTTACAGTATCATCATGAATTGTTAGAAAATGATTGAACAATCACTTTTGTAGCCTTTTCGATGAGTTCATTATTAAAACTTGCATCTTCTTCCTTGCGACTCGACATGATTGCAATAATAATCGGATCTCCTTTTGGTGGCCACACAATCGCTATATCATTTCGTGTTCCATATCCACCAGCTCCGGTCTTATCTCCGACTTCCCAACCTTCTGGTACACCAGCTCGAATAAGAGCATCACCTGTAGTATTCCCTTTTAGCCAATTTGTGAAAATTTCTTGCTTATCGGCAGGAAGATAATCACTAGTTCCAAGCACCTCAAGAGTAGTTGCAAGTGCTTTAGGAGTACTCGTATCGCGTGAATCCCCAGGAGTAGCTTCGTTCAATTCTGGTTCGATACGGCTAGCCATTGTAGTATTATCACCAATTTCTCGTAAAGCCTTTTCAAACCCAGCTGGTCCACCTAATTCTTCGAACAGAAGATTTCCTGCTGTATTATCACTATACTGTATCGCTGCTTCAGCTATCTTTCCTAGACTCATCCCTTTGTTCACGAACTTTTCTGTAACCGGAGAATAAGTAACAATATCTTCAGCAGTAAATGTCCTTATTTCCTCAAGTGCTGATATCGGATTTTGCTGTAATACAATACCGGCAGCTAGGGCCTTAAATGTAGATGTATATGCAAATCGTTCGTCCTCACGAAATTGAACCGTTTCTTTTGTTCCTGTGTCAATAGCATAGACCCCAAGTCTTGCATCGTATTCCTTCTCAAGCTGTTCAAATTTCTCCACTGTGTTTTCTATTTTGATTATATTTTCTGACGGTTGGTTCGTTCCCACTGTCTGTTCTGTTTCTAATGGTTGTACAGGCTGTTTGTTCCCACCTAAACAGCCTGTAACAATAAGTGCCAAACTTAGGGGTGCTAGCATTTTATAAAATCTTCTTTTGTTCATCATGTAAAACCTCCAAAATTAATTGTTTAGAATCTTATGTACAAATTAAAAAACAGCTTTTTTCAATTTGTGTCACAGGATTACATTTGTAGTCGTATTACAACTGTAGTATAGTATTACATGTGTAGTCTAATTGCGTCAACTTTTATTTTTTTATCATCATGCTAATATATGCTATGTATCTATTTTTAAATATTTAAGAGAGTTGGTGTTGAAGCGGATGTTTTTAACCCATTTTATAATTGGCCTATTGGTGTCTTCATTTTCCATTACTGTTATTCTACTTATACGCAAATGGTTTGGGAGACAACTAACAGCAAAATGGCACTATCATTTATGGATGTTTCTTTTTATCACATTAGCAATTCCGTTCATACCTTCTCATTTATATACTTTTAGTTCTCTCTTTAGCAGTGGGGATACTTATCAAGCTGCTACACTTGGCTCTAGTGTAGGGATAAACGGAAATGATATGATACAGGGCCTACACCTGATACAAGACTTGTCTGTATCTGTTAATCGGCTGGATCTATCCTTACTTCATATAGGAGTTATGGGAATATGGATGGCAGGAGTATTATTATTAACTTTTACTACGATTCGTGGGTGGATTAAACTGAGAAGGATACAGAATGATTCTCATACGCTTTCTAATCAAGAAGTTCTTGTGCTGTTTGAAGAATGTAAAAAAAGACTGCAGATTAAAAAATCGATAAAAATTGTTGCTTCCAAAAGAGTCCAATCTCCAATGATATTCGGACTTTTTCAAACCTATATCGTCGTACCTTCTGAGCATGAAGACTGGCTCACCTTGAAGCATTACGAGCATATCTTTCTTCATGAACTGAATCACTATAAAAACAAGGATTTGCTGACAAATTACGTGATATTGTTCTATCAAATCATGTACTGGTTTAATCCTCTCGTCTGGCTTGCTTTTAGAGAAATGAGAGTAGATCGGGAAATCGCGTGTGATACATCTGTGTTACATCTACTAGATGATCATTCCGTTCGCGAATATGGGCATACACTCATTCATTTTGTGGACCCTTCGAAACGATCCAATAAACTACCGTTAGTAACACAAATAAACGGATCGAAGAGTCAAATCAAAAAACGAATTGAACAAATCTCTGCTTACAAGTCTGGCGCGAAGAAATCAATAAGAAAAAGCGTCTTTATTTATGGGCTGGCCAGTATCATTTTGGCAGTCCAATTGCCTATTGTTTCTGCATTTTCTACAGAGAACGACCAATACTATTTTAATAATGACGGGACCGTTTATGAGGATTTACATCCATTCTTTAAGGGGTATGAAGGAAGCTTTGTTCTATATGATTCTAGTGCAAAACAATATAGCATTTATAATGAAGAGAAAAGTACATTGCGAGTATCACCTGATTCCACATACAAAATTTATAGTGCCTTATTTGCCCTAGAATCAAATGTGATATCACCCGAAGAATCCACCCTTTCATGGGATGGTACGGAGCAATTCCATGACGCTTGGAATATGGATCAGGATATCTCATCTGCCTTACAAAAGTCTGTAAACTGGTATTTTCAAGAACTAGATCGTAGAACAGGATTTGAAACTATACAATCTAATCTACAGGACATAAACTATGGAAACTCCAATATATCTGGGGGATTAGATGAATTCTGGCATGAATCCTCATTAAAGATTTCTCCAGTCGAGCAAGTGCAGCTACTGAAAGCCTTTTACAACAATCAATTGGGATATAAGGAAATGCATATCGAAGCTGTAAAGAATGCACTGCTCTTAGAAAAAAATGAAGAAACTAGCCTATCGGGAAAAACAGGTACAGGAACAGTGAATGGAAAAAGCATCAATGGTTGGTTTATCGGGTATGTAGAGACGAACAATAATACTTATTTCTTTGCTACCCATATAAACAACGAAGATCATGCATCTGGAAGCAAGGCTGCAGAAATTACTTTATCAATTTTACAAGATTTAGGGGTATATTAACAAACGGGGGAGATAAATATGGAGAAAAACATTCCTAGTATATCAGAATCAGAATGGGAAATCATGAACGTACTGTGGGATAAAGCTCCTCAAACGGCGAATGACATCATACTTTCTTTACAGGAAAGTACGGATTGGAAACCTAAAACGATACGCACGCTTCTTGATCGCTTAGTCCAAAAAAATGTAGTAGGTGTCAATAAAGATCTAAGGGTGTACACCTTTTATCCACTCTATCTACAGGAAGAGTGCCAGCGTGCTGAGGCCCAATCATTTATCAAGCGTATCTATGGAGGTACCGTGAAATCTATGCTTGCCCAATTCATTCAGGAAGATAGCCTATCCGATGATGATATTAATGAACTGCGCAATATTTTAGATAAGCAGCCTAAAAAGTAATAATATTGAAAAAAGCGATTTGGAAAATTCCAAATCGCTTTTTGTCATAAGCTTTCTTCATTTATAAAGTGCTATTAAATCTGATTTTTTAGCGTGGGTTTTATGTCATTTGGCGGGCGATTCAGCAAAAAGCGCTGAGTCAAACCGGAGTAAGAGCTAGAATCGGGATTAGCTCAAATAAAATACTGGCTAAAATTGCGACAGATATATGGGCTAAGAAAAATAAAGAGGGTATTTTCACGCTGCCGCCAACGGATGTGGAGGAGCTGCTGTGGCCGTAGCCCGTAAACAAGATGTTTGGTGTGGGCTCACGGATGACAGCTCAAGGATCAAGAGTATCAGCTGACCTTATTTGAAGATCAAGTCAAAGCTAGAGCGTTGGGATAAGGCGACGGATTTGATTGAAAATCGCTATGGCAGCGCAGCGCTTTATACGAAAGTAGCGAAGCTGCTTGCTAGAAGTATGTATTAGGATTTACGGAAGGAGGTTCCGAACTTGATAAGATACATAAATATTAAGAACATTTTTATCATCTATCTTGTTGCTTTAATTATTATGGTAGTCCTTAAAGGTGATCTTAGTGATGTACTAGCGAGAATGGAAAGTATAATAGAGCAGCGAAATGAGGGGAACTGGAATATAAGTTTGACACCATTCGAATCAATATCATCGGTTCTCGACTCTTACAATCGCCTTGGTATCAATATAGTGACCGTTAAAGTAGCTATTCTTAACATTATTGGATTTCTTCCTATGGGTTTTTTGTTGCCTTTGCTCAAAAAAAATAACACGTCATTTATAAAAACAATGTTAAAGTGCTTGGTGTTTATACTAATTATCGAAATCATTCAATTCATAGCTTGTATTGGTGTAGCAGACGTAGATGATGTAATTTTAAATTTATCAGGCTGTATAATAGGGTACATTTTTTATTTAATAGTAAGACCAGTCATTAAATGGTGACCTAAATATTATATTGAAAATTATCAAGACCTAAACTTAAGGAAATCAAATAAAATAAAGGGTTCTACATATTATGCATGACTAATATGTGGAACCCTTTATTTTTAATTAACGTGTCCCGTTAGCTTAATAAATAATGAATAACGTAATATGAGAAACGAATAACGAATCCCCTAATAGTAACGCTAATTGTGTTTAGCGACTATCAAAAAACAAGTATATCAAGTAATTATCAAATGGGTTTTATCCTTCAAATTCTCTTCCCCCCAATCATACATTGCCTCTATAATTGGAAAAAATTTTAATCCTAAATCTGTTAATGAATACTCTACTCTTGGCGGAACTACCTTGAATACTTCACGATGGATTAATTTATCCTGCTCCAGTTCCCTCAACTGTTTTGTCAACATGGCCTCAGTAATTTCCGGGAAACATCGACGGATCTCTCCAAAACGTCTAGGCTCCTCTGAAAGATACCATAGTAGTAAGAGTTTCCATTTCCCTCCTAACATTTGTTGAACTTTTGCTAAAGCACAGTCAGGTGAATGGAACTTAGTATTTTTAGTCACATTTCTCCTCCTAAAATAACTAATTAAAATCTCATTACTATCAAAAAACATAGTACCTATTAAAAATAACAGTACTTGTTATTATCGCTTATAAGAAATAAGGTAATAGTACCACGTTTGCTGTGGTTTTTAAATAATTGTTTCATGAAGGATTATGAAGGAACAACTTTACGTGAACATTTAGGAGTACCTTATCAATATGGACGTGAAAACAATCAATAGAAAGGATGTAGGCAGAACATGGTTCAACGTCTATCTATATTGGATATGGCTCCAGTCGATCTAGAAACATCAGCCAAACAAGCTTTAATAAATTCGGTTAAACTAGCGAGTAAAGCGGATGAACTAGGTTACGAACGCTTTTGGGTCACGGAGCATCATAATATTTCCTCCGTAGCCAGCGCTTCGCCCGAACTTTTAATCGGTCAAATAGCTGCGAATACGCAGCGCATACGGGTTGGTTCAGGTGGCGTCATGCTTCCCAATCATTCTCCGTTAAAAGTAGCTGAGAACTTCAAACTACTGGAGACATTTTACCCAGATCGCATTGACTTAGGTGTGGGCCGTGCACCTGGAACTGACAGTAAAACTGCGCTTGCCTTACGTCGCTCTAAGAATTCATTAAACGCAGATGATTTACAGGGGTTGCTTCGTGAATTAAGAGGATATGACCATCCTTCAGAGTCGTTGTCTGATTCATTTGCTCAGATAATTGCGATGCCACAAGACGCACCACTTCCGCCAATCTGGATTCTAGGCTCCAGCCCTTATAGTGCCCAACTTGCGGCAATTGAAGCAGCCAACTACTCTTTTGCATATCATTTTAATCCTGCAGGGGCAAAAGAAGCCATCTCATTGTATCGCAAGCTTTATCAAGCAAATCATGGAGTGTCAGCACCAGATGTTATATTAGGCGTTTCAGTAATCGGCGGAGATACGGATAAAGAAGTGGAATATCAAAAAAGAATCCTAAGTTTAAAATTTTTACAAAGCTTAGGGCACTTTAACGGTGTTGATCCACTGAAGGCACATGAGTTACAGTTTTCTGAAACGCATCATCAAGCTACGCAATCGTTTTTATCTACTAATGTAATAGGTACATGGGGCGAATTGAAGCCAAAACTGGACTATTTGGCGGATACCCTAAGTGTTCAAGAACTCATCGTGTCAACTGCCCAAGAAGGCTTTGATACGCGATTAAAATTGTATGAGAAACTTGCTGAACTCTATAATCTTCAACCAAACTAAAAATATACACATGAAAGGTGATATCAACATGAATAATCAAAAATTGATTTTAGTTACGGGCGCTACTGGATTACAAGGAGGTACTGTTGCAAATGAAGCATTAAAACAGGGATTTAAAGTTCGTGTTTTAGTTAGAGATGAAAATTCTTCTAAAGCCCAGGCACTTATTCAAAAAGGGGCAGTAGCTGTAGTAGGTAACTTCGATGACCCATCCTCTTTGGAAAATGCTATGAAAAATGTCGATGCTGTTTTTTCTGTGCCGATATCTGGAGTGGATACCAATGAAACGGATAGAGAGAGAAAACAGGCTTTTGCATTAATTCAAAGTGCAATAAAAAGTGGCGTAGAACAATTTGTGCATACTTCCGTTGCAGCCACAAGCAGATATACTGAATTCCCAGAATGGGGAACAGGTTATTGGTTTGAGAAATACTGGACAGATAAGTGGGATATAGAGGAAGCTGTTCGTTCAGCAGGCTTTTCTTCATGGACTATCGTGAAACCAGCAGCTATTATGGAAAATTTCACTGAAAAAGCTGAGTTCATGTATCCTCATTTAAAACAAGGGGAAATAAAAACGGTTACGTTTGCGGATACACGTATAGATCACATTGCAGCTGAAGATATTGCTTCTTTTGTTTGTGCTGCCTTTGCAAATCCTAAAAAATTCAATGAACATAATATTGAGTTAGCTGCCGAATCGCTGTCATATAAAAAAATTGCCGAGATCATCTCGGAGGTAACAGGAAAAGAGATTAAAATCTTAACACTTAGTATTGAAGAATCATTAGAGCAAGGAACTCATCCATTAATTGTACGATCTCAGCAATGGGATAACGTAGCTGGTTATAATGTAGATATTGATTTATTAAAGACTTACAATATTAAATTAACTTCGTTTAAAGAGTTTGCAGAAAAATATAAAGACAAGTTTAAAATAGATTAACCGCCAGTTAGATGAAAAAGCAGCCGATCACAATGAGCGGCTGCTTTCATAATTGTAACGAGTTCTTTGCCTACATACTTCAGTATTTTAACGAAATCCGGCGTTTCTACAGCCAAGCTGCCGCCGAGGGTAAAGGTATCATCTTTTATATTTACTGATAGGTGCTTGTATCAAGTCTATATCAGGCTGGTAAGGAAGCGAGTTAACAAATATGCGGTGAAAAGGGGTATCTTTAAAGTCGTGGGGAAGTGACTTTTGAGATACCCCTATTGTATGTAAGAGAGCTGTTCATTTTCGTTTATAAAATGAAGCCTGCTTTCGTGAAGATGTCGCTATTAGATAGATGTAATGTGCGTAGAGACACTTTAAGGCGCTACTAACTCGACCTTTATTCGGTCGGGGTCTTCGAAAAACAGAGCATAATAATGTTCTCCGCCCGCGAACGGATGCTTATCCTTATAAAGCAGATTCATTCCCTTGGCACGAACCTTTACAGTCAACGCATCCACTTGTTCTCGCGAATTCGCATGGAATGCCAAATGGTTCAGTCCTACCCGGCAACGATTGTATGGCACGTCCAAGTGCTTTTCTTTTGCTTGAACAAACACAAGGTAAGTGTCTCCTAATTTCCAACTACGACCTTCTTCCCATTGCTGATAGGGCGTATAACCAAGCTCTGACAGAAACCAACCCCAGAACTCAGCCGAACGTTTAAGGTCTGATACGTAAATCTCGATATGATGTAGTAATCCCACACTAACTCCCCCAAATTAAAGCTCTTCATTACCATTTCTTACGGTAACTTCACCGTTTGGATACCTGAACTTGATATAATCTCCGCCCCAATCACACAGCACTTTCAATACCTCTTTCAATGACTCCCCATATTCAGTGAGGGTGTATTCCACTTTTGGAGGCACTTGATTGTACACTTTTCGCACGATTAGACCGTCTTGTTCAAGCTCTTTTAATTGTTCGGTCAGCATCTTTTGTGTAATGCCGGTTACCAAGCGTTTTAATTCCCCAGTCCGTATAGGGCCTCTCGTTAAATGATACAAAATATGAGCTTTCCACTTTCCTCCGATAACTTCTAGAACCACTTCGATTCTATTGTTGTATTGCTTCTGCATACGTAACTCCTTTGGTTTTTCTATAGGTACTTTTTCGTGCCTATGTTACGAAGTCGTATCTATATCACGAAAAAGTGCGTACTTTTCAATAATTTTGCTATGTAGCATAATAGGTTTTGTTAGCAGCTGATGTTAAGTAAGTAGTAAATAAAAAATCACCTTATACCGTCGTTAACATCTCGCTCATAACTAATTTTATTATACAAAAAATATTTTGGAGGTTGTACAAATATGAATACAGCTAACCGCAATGCAAACTTTTATGATGTGATTCGCGACCGTCGTTCGGTTCGTGTCTACGACCCTTCTTATAAAATCTCGGACGAAGAAATTAAAGAACTTCTTGGCGAAGCAATGCTTGCTCCGAGCGGCACGAACCTAAACCCTTGGCGCTTTATGGTCTTCACAGACCCTGAATTGAAACAAAAGCTGCTTCCACTGGCATTGGGGCAAAAGCAAGTAGCAGATGCATCCGCAGTCATTCTCGTATTGGGCGATATGGACGCTTATACCGTTGAGAACGCAGATAAAATCAACCAAAGAGCTGTAGATGCTGGCTACATGACCGAACAAATTAAAGAAACGATTAACAACAGTGTGCAAGGCTACTACGGTTCCGTGAGTGAACAAACGAAAAAAGAATGGCAAATGCTTGACGGTGGTCTTCTCGCGATGCAATTGATGCTTGCAGCAAAAGCAAGAGGCTATGACACCGTACCAATGCTTGGCTACAACACAGAAGAATTCCGCAAAGAATTCAACGTTCCAGACAACTTGGTCAACGTTCTTATGATTACGCTTGGAAAAGCAGCACAACCAGGCTTCCCAACGGTACGATTGGGTGTGGATGAAGTAACAACTTGGAACGGAAACATCTAATCTTCATTTTATTATAAAGCATTCTTCTTAGATGGGAACCGCCCAATCATCGGGGCTTACGAAATGGGTTAGAGGTAGGGGGTTCCCCTAGAGGATGTTGGAGTCACAGGTGCACTACCATCATTTCGTTATGATTGGCAGCACATTAGGTACGCATTTTTATTTCATCTAATTACAGATATTATGTATCCACATTAACAACGAAAGAAGGTCATATTGTGAAACTAAGTGTGTTGGATCAAACACCAACTTCAAACGGACAAACGTCTCAACAAACGCTGCAAAACTCGGTTGAGCTAGCTCAACTTGTAGATAAATTAGGCTATAACCGAATCTGGTATTCGGAGCACCATGGTTCTGAAAATTTAGCTAGCGCATCACCGGAAATATTGATTGCTCACATTGCGTCTGTTACTAATCAGATTCGGGTTGGATCGGGTGGAATTATGCTGATGCATTACTCTCCGCTGAAGATGGCTGAACTATTTAAAACATTGTCGACTTTGTATCCGAACCGAATTGACTTTGGTGTAGGCCGTGCGCCAGGTGGTGATTGGCATAGTACGCTTGCGCTGCATGAAGGCAAGAAACCAAGAATGGATAATCAGTATGAAAAGTTGAAAGAAACAATGATGTTTATGACCGAAACGATGCCGGAAGATCATCCTTATCACAACACGTTGGCTGCTCCATTTGGCGGGACCTTACCTGAAGTATGGCTGTTGGGCTCTAGCGGCAGCAGTGCGGCACAAGCTGGACAGTTCGGTATTGGATATTCATTCGCACAATTTATTAGCGGGCAATTATCTGTTCCGATGCTAGATGCTTATCGTTCGAACTTCGTTCCTTCGGAAATCATGCCTAATCCTCAAGTCAATGTTGGTTACTTTGTCATGGCAGCTGAAACAACCGAAGAAGCCGAATATCATGCAGCAAGCCTTGATTTGAACTTGTTGTTTATGGAAAAAGGGATGCCGTTTAAAGTATTGTCCCCAGAAGAAGCTCTCAATTATTCTTACACGGAAATGGACAAAATGCGCATCCAGCATAACCGCAGCCGCTTCCTAGTAGGAAGTGCAAAAGAAGTTGCCAATACGCTGCGCGACCATGATGAGCAATTCGGTATTAACGAAGCTGTGTTGGGTACGATCAGTCACAGTCATGAAGCAAGACTAAAATCGTATGAATTGCTTGCTAAGGAACTTTTATAAGCGACTTCTATAAAGATTTTTATAAATAACTCTATATAAGGAAAGGAAGAGGAAGAACATGATTAACATACTAGATCGGATCAACGTACTAGCTCGAAAAAACAAAGCAGGTGGTTTAACTCCAGCAGAGCTAGAAGAACGCCAGCTATTGCGACAGCAGTACTTGGGCATTATTCGAGGACATGTAGATAAGTCTTTCCATGCGATCACATTTCTAGATGCTCAAGGACATGATGTTACTCCTAAAAAGCTGACACAAGAACAAGAGCAGTCATCCGTACAAATGATTGATGCCATATGAAAATGACGACTGGCGTGGAACAAGCCGTATATGCTTTGCTGCTTCTTAATCGTTTGCCTAAGAACGCTGTGTTGTCAGGTGAATCATTAAGTCAGCAGCTGCAAGTTTCTCCAACTTATTTGCAAAAGTTAATGAGAAAGCTTGTCCAAGCAGGGCTTGTTTCCTCCGTGCCAGGTGTAAAAGGTGGGTTTCGCTTAATCGCTGATCCCGCGAGCATCCACATCTACGATGTATTTGTCGCTGTAGAGGGTGTAGAAGCTCTGTATCGTTCCAATGGAGTATTTCAAGCGGTGTTTCAGTTGAAAGAAAACAGAACTTGTTTATTATCTGATGTGATGAATGAGGCGGAACATGCTTGGCGGACGATCTTGCAACGTACTACAATCGCTTCTTTGCATGAGGCTGTGCAAGACACGGCATCGAATGATTCCATTCATAAGGTGGATGCTTGGTTAAAAGAGAAGATGGTGCGATAACAAGCTCATTGTTAGTAATGAGAGGAAGAGCTGCAATTAGAGATTCATATACGAGGGGGAGAGAGAATGTTTGTTAGAGTGGTTACTTTTAAAAGTAAAGCAGGAAAAGAGGAGCGGGTGCGGAAGTTAGGACGGGAAACGCTGGTGCCTATTAATCAAGAGGCAGGTTCGGTGCATGTCTATTTCTTGGAGCCTCATGCAGACAACGATTTGTTTGGTGTAGTAAGTATATGGAGGGAACAAGAAACACTGGAGACGATGAAAAATAGTGAACAATATCGTGAATTGATTCAGGAGCTGGCTCCTTTGGTTGAATCGTTGATAGATACGGTTTATGTGTCGGATTAGATCCAGTGGCAGCCGTATACGGAAAAGTGTATAGCTATAAAGATAATGAAGCCTAATTTCTTAGTAAGTACGGAACGTACTGAGAGATTAGGTTTTGTTGTTGTGAGGGACTTATGCGTGCTGGAGCCTTAAAAAGGAGCGGGCGGTATGGGCAGGGGGGCTTATACAAAAATGACGATATCTAAACTTATTATATTTTATGGATTAGACTAAAATATTCAGTTTTTCTTTCAGGATAATTTACTTTTTGTGGAACTTCGTGTATTTATTGAATATCGCTTATTAAAAAGAGAATCGTATGCATAATGTTCTAGTTAATTCATCCATAAAGAACTGATGACTGTAACAGTTTCTAATATTTTTTTCATGTTAGAAAATTCATACTGAACTAAAAGCGTATTATATTCAGCCAATCTCTTTTTGTGGTAATATTAGGAATGTGAGTTAGATCAGTGCTGGTGAAAAATGAGTAACAAAAACTCGAAGATTACTGATAATGTAGGAGTTCAAGCCAAGTTAAAGAAATCTTTGATGGATTACCCAATGCTCCTAACATGCATGAATAAAGGGCTATGCCACCTTTGCAAGAAGTAAAGTCGAAGAAATGGAACTGGATGAACGAATTGTTATGTATTTAATGTAGGATAGTCATCATTATTGTAGAACTAGCTTTTGCAGAAGCAAAAATAAGAATTGATGGGGAACCTTATATGAATCGAAAAGATGGATACAACAAAGATGTAAAAGGTAAAATTGGCGGTCTTGATGTTGTTAAGGATGACTTTAACGCTGAATTTGTCATTAATAAGGCAGGAGCAAAGATTTATAAAGACTTGGCCAGACATTGTATTTTAGAAATTCCTACACTGAAAAATCAAGCTGGAAATGGAAAGGTGTATGAAGTATTAAGCGTAGGGGTTATGTCGGGCATTCCAATTGCTACTGTTAAAATTGGTGGTTTACCAGTCACGTTTAGACTTCCACCTGACCTAATTGGATGGTGTCAGCATAGCATGGGAATAGCAATGCAGGGCGTTAGGCTATTTCCTACAAAGGTGGAGTTCGGTCAGTTAAATGGAAGGCACTACGCAGAATTGATTTAAATATAATTTTTAAAGTTTAATACATAAAGTTGTTAGTGCATTGTGAAGTGTGTAGCGAATACCCGCAACTGGCTCATGAGTTAAACCCTCCACACATCAAAGCGGAGGGTTTTGTATGTCAATTTTCCTTTATTGGATATAAATGAAATACGGGCTTTGTGGTACAATTTCATAGTTCTATATGTACATAATGTAATAAAAGGGGCAGTGTTAATGTCTGAAAAGGCGAATGATGAAGAAGAGAAAAAGAATGAATCTAATAAAGACGAAAATGTAAAGAAAGATGGAGCTGAAAAGAAAAAAGACAGTGAATCAGGTGGGAATGTATCAGATGAAAACAATGATAAATTACCATCTGCCAAATTGCTTCTTTCAGTAGCTCAGAAAGAGAATGATTATGAAATTGACCGTAAGAAAACATTTGAAACAAGGTCTGCTGTGTTTGTTGCCTTTACTGGCGTTTTAATAACCCTGATAACTAAAATAATAGAATCGAAATACTTTGATAATGTTCAGCCAGCAGAATTTATCAGTTACGCAATTAAGTTTGGTTTATTTTTATTACTCCCTTCTATTTTATTGATTGTGGCTGTTTACTGTTTCTTATACGTAATGATTCCTAGAAGTTATGTAAGGTTTGATTTGGAAGGTTTCGAAAAGCAAACAGCAAAACTACCAGAAGAACAAAGCGCTCTATTCTTAATGGAAAAGTATCGAGACGTTGTTAATACAAATAGTATAGTGAATACTAGGAAAAGCGTATATTTTAGAATAGGCGTTATTACAATAGGAGTTGCGGCATTGCTTGTCGGAGTGATGACCTTCATTGTTTTTGTTTAATAGGGAGGTGATAAATATGTCAGGGAACGATAGTACTAGTAAAAATAATCCATTCATGAAAAAAGGGAGCCCTACAACAAGTGGAAATAATCCATTTACTACGAAAATGATAAAAGAGGATGCTTCTGAGGGATTGAAGCGCGAGTTCTTTGAAGCCAAGCGAGAACTTACTGAAAGAAAGCAAGAGACACAAAATGATAATGACTAAGTCAGAAGGGCGGGAGCTCATCCCGTCCTTTTGTGTACAAGCTTACAATAATGTTTAGCTTGATGGATAAGCTTAATAAATGAATTATAATTTTTTATTATTGATGTTACCTTAGAATAGTGAAAAAATGTATATGGATATTGAAATTGAGGAAGTGATTTAAAAAGGAGACTAAACCTGAAAAGGATTACAGCAGGTATTTTAATTTCAGTGACGCAAAGCTTATAAGTGAAGAAGATGGTAAAAGCACGCACAGAATCAAGTGGCGCAATATTCAAATCAACTTAGTTCCATTGTACAAGGACGAGAAGAAGAGGGACATAGAAAACATCAAGGTTTATTACGATTTTTCTATTCCAGAGGAAATGCGGGAGTTTGGGAAGGGCAAACATTATGCAATAATGACTTGCAGTTGCATAATAATGAACATGACCCTGATGGAAAAGCAAAGATCGACCTATATGTACCAATAAAGAAGAGAGATATCAGATAAAGAAGAGAGATATCAGATTGTAAATTCGAAGAAGTCGCCGACATCTTATAACAATGTGTTCACGTATCTGCGGACAAGCCGCCACGGTCCCGATAGAAAAGTCGAGGAAGTAGATGCCGGGACACACTTGCACCACCTAACCGCATCGCGGCCGCCCAACGTGGCTTAAGGTGGTGAGAAGTCGTGAGCACGGGAACGTTATACGAAAGACTTTTGAAAAATACAGTATTGGGTGATATTGATGAAGTTTACTGATTTAGTTGAGGGTTTAGAAATGATTGTTGAATATAAGATACGAGACGCAATAGGGAAAACAATTAGTGAATTAAATAAAAGGAATGTATTATCAGCATCATTTGCAAGCGATGATATTATTAATTCTGGATTCATTGAACTTAATATTCAGATTGTCAGTATTATTGAGCAATTTAGTAATTTAAAGTTGCTGAAAAAAGCTGAAATCACACTTCTTAAAGAGGGAATTAATAAAGTAATAGATAGTCAAAGTAAATTGTTAATCGATGAAGCGACAAAAGTGACAAGTTTTGAACCGAATTACTTAAAATTAAAATATTCTATAAAGGAATCAAAAAGGATATTAAATATCCAGATTGAACGTTTACTAAGAGAAAAGAGGCAAAAAACTATAAGTATTTGGTGGGATATTTTAAAGATAGCTATTACGGCAATTATTGCAGGGTTTATTGGAGGGTATATAAAAGACATTTTTTTTATGCAAAATCAATGATGAAACGTACTTTGTATAACATCATATCTACGCTGCGGGCGGTTCGGCCCTTGGTTCGCCAGAAGAGATAGGCAGAGGAGTAGATTCAGTTCACAACTCTGCAAGGCTAAGTCTGTCGGACCCAGTCGCTGGCGCTACTTTAAGCTTCTCGGGCTCGGAGATACAAGTACGTTAGGTGAAATAATCGAAAATCTAAGATAAAACGACATTTTCTATCACTATGTTTTTGTGGTAAAATTTCTATATTAAATTTTTCTATTGTCAAAGGGGATGTTACATATTATTATTTTAGGTTTTTCAATTAGTTCAAATGAAATATACGTATCTACTTTTAATAAGCATGAACGTTCCTTGGCAATCGAAAAGTTTGTTTTGTCTAATGATTCCGGGGAGTCTCTTAGAGAACTTTACAATTATATTCAAATGATAATTAAGAGATTTACGGAAATTGATAGTTTAATTTTAGAAATCGCTTCAAATGGACAAAGAAGTCCTTCAATTCAGCGAGTAAAGGCTGAAGGAATTATTGACTTGGCGATAGCTGACTTTGGGTATGCTGAACAATTAACTAAGATAAAAACACAAAAGACTAAAAAGAAATTTAAAGAACTTCCGACAAATCCATTATGGGTTAGTTTTAATCAAATTAGATATTCATCTAAAGCTCAGCAAGTGATCGCTTACTTGTTGTTAGAGGAAATAATATGAGTAGTGATGCTTCTAATCTATCTATGTATCAAGATTTCTTCCTAAAAGAAAGAAATATTAAATTGGAGACAGAGATATTTGAAGGTTCTAGTGTAGCATTTCAAGGTTATCATGAAACTTTTAAAAAAAAGGTATTCGTTAAATTTATTTCAATTCCCTGGGAAGAAGACCAAAACATTGAACATGAAGTTGAAACACTTATTAAACTAAGAGATAAACAAAATATTGTGAATGTATTTGATTCATTTATTGACTCACAGACTGGGTCGCAATTAGTCATTGTTACAGAATATCTTGAGGGAAAAACTCTTGATAAATTTTGTGGACTATCTCAAATATCTTTAAAACAGGCAATTGATATCGTCATGGAATTAATAGTAGGTGTTAGTGATGTACACAATCTTGGGTTAGTTCATCGTGATTTGAAACTCGAAAATATCATTTATGATGGTAGTAAGCCAATAATTATTGATCTAGGCTCTGTCAAGTCTATTGGTGCAAAAGTAACGATTGAAGATCCAATACCTTATATGTATAGATCATCTGAAGTATTTTCAAAAGGAATATATTCAATTCAATCAGACATTTATCAAATAGGATTAATCCTTTTTCAATTAGTTAATGGATTACTACCAGCGGACGTAGAATTTTATGCTCAGTTAGGCAAGGGAAAATTAGGTCCTGAAAACATCTATGAAGAGGGAATAAAACAATTAATGAAGCTTGTTACAAAAGATCAGTTGATAAATGTGATTCCTAAATTACCTATATATTGTTTAAAAATAAATAGAATAATAAATAATGCGATAAAACTACGTTATAAAACGTTAGATTCATTTTATAAAGATTTATCTAAAACAAAGAGTGAAGTACCTGACTGGGTAATCCAATCTGACAGTGAATATTTATGTAAAGAATGGAAAAGAAAGAAATATAGAGTAGTAAGGAATGAAGAGGGATATAGGATTTTCAGTCAGACATTAATTAGAACAAAAGAGCTTGTTCAAGTTAAATCCTCCTTAGAGCTTAATAAATTTTTTCAGAACATATAATTTAATTTCGAAAACCCATCTTACATAAGTTGTGAGATGGGTTTTAATATTTATTTGTATCTCAATGAAGCCGAGCACCTAACAAAGTATTTACGCATTGGGCATTCGCCCTTGGTCTACGAGAAGTATTTAGCAGAGGAGCAAAGGACACATCCGACTTCGTCGACGTCGTGAACACAAGAACGTTATATAATAGTATGTAGGTGATAAGATAGGAGGTCATATTCATGGGTATTTTTGAAGAATTCGAGGCAAGAAAGATAGCAGGAGAAAAATTATCTTTAGACGATCTTGTAGAAGAAGATCTAAGAACGATGTTTATAGAAGAACATGTATCAGACTCTATGTTATCTCAATTGTTTAATGTAAAAAAATCAAAAATTACATATAGACGAAGAAAGCAAGGAATAACTATTAGAAATTCTATACTCGATGATTATTTGTTTGTTAAAAGCGAACATGCAAAAGAATTGAATAAAAAAGTAAAAGCTGAACTTCTAGTTGACGAGAACCTAACGATGATTGCGAAAGCACTTACGCATTTTGCATTTAGAAATGGTCCTATTGAAGATATGCATGCAAATCCCAATAACCAACTATCTGATTCTGATATGAAAACTTTAAATAAATTCATGGTGAATAGAATAGCGTATATTTTCAAATTAATTATTGAAAAGCGATGGATTGAATTGGATTTTTTAATTAGACAAATAGATCGATGGTATGGTCATGGATGGGATGCTGCAATACCTGATGATGGAGATACAAGAAAAATAATTGAGTTAATGTTAAAAAAGTAATAACAGAATGACTCGTGAATTTGTTCCCGCTTCGCTCGACAGAAGCATATGGCTAGTAATTATGATTGACGGACACAGTTCGACATTCATCGAATATCGTAAACACAAAAGTTATGGGAAATGAATTTATTTTAGAAGGTGAACTGATGTGATCGCTACTATAGCAGATTTATTAGAGAAAAAAGGAGTAGAACAAATTAAACTCTTTTTGAAAGTTAAACATTCTACCATGATAGGAGATATGTATGAAGGGTTCACCTCGTGTCTAGGTGGAGTTTAGAGAAATGAAAAATAATCAAGGACTCTCTTAACAGGTAGGTGATTCTAATGGTAAGTAAGCTATCGCATTCACAGCGCCAAGCTATCGATTATATTACCCAGTATGCCAGAACAAGAAAAAGTACTGCTCGAAAATCACTCATGGAAGTGCTCCAGATGTCCAATATCCCTTGGAGCACTTTTGAAAATGCTTGTACAAAGATCTTTTCGAACGCTAGGGTCGCACTGCATTTTCACCCTGACCGACTAACAGCAGATATGAAAACGGTGGCTCAGTCATTGCTGGAACAGGGGATTTACAAGAGTCAGTTTGAAACTCAGATTTCGAATGGTAGCGTATCCGCTTACTCGGGTGGCGGACGAGATCTATGGGAGAAAACACTGTTTGGCGGCGCTTATCAGTTAGATGGTGTGACTGATGATCAGCGTCCGAAGTATGGGGCGTTGGATGTAATGCTGAGCCCAGATGGTCCAGCTCCTCGGTTCGGCTCGTGTTACTTTCTCCTTGCACCAAATGTCTCTAAGCGATGTACGTATACGTATTTGGATTCGCATCAAGACCCAGCAGAAAAAGGTACATATGAAGAGTTTGAAGATATACTGGCAGCGATTTTTAAAGATGCATTTTTTCGAAATGATGCTATTGGTGAGAAGGAGCTGACACCTCAGAAATTAATCGATCATGTATTAATTAATTTAGAACAACCATTAAGAGATCCTTCAAATCGTAAGCCTAGTCGAAATCTTAACCACTATATTGAGTCTCAGGTTCATGGTGATATTACATTAAAGGAAGACGTGGACATTCTAGTTGCAGATCCTTCGTTCAAAGGTTCTTCCACGGGAAATATATTGGAACAAATGTGTATGAAGTATTCCATTGAACTGTATTGGCATATGGGATTCGTTATGAAAGCAGACGAAATACCTTCAGATTTCAGGGGACCAACGATGCCTTCTTTAGCTAAACGGATTGCACAAAACGGTTATATTGATGCCAATGTAATCGGGGCTGCCGCGTTAGATTTGAAACGTAATCCGGAAGTCTGGAAGGATAGAGGAAGCTACGAGGAAGTTCTTCAAGAGTTAAAATATATGTGGCATACACTCGTTCGATACGGAAACCGACAAATGAGTAAACCAATAAAATGAGAAGCAATTGATGAAGCTGTTTTCGTCTATACTCATCAATCCTTACTAAGGAGCTTTACTATGAAAAATTCTAGTATATTAGGTATATGTCTTATCGCACTCAGTGGTTTAGAACAAATTTTGATTTATATGATAAACAGTAGGGCTGACAGCTATGGAATGCTCCTACAGATAACCCCAGAATATATTTGGAGTATTCCCATGATTACACTTCTGCTTGGAGTTCTACTCATCGTTTTACCTCTAATACCTCACAAGAATCAAAACACGGCTGAGACGAAAAAAAATAAGGGTTAGATGCATGTCCAATATCCCTTGGAGCACATTTGAAAGTGCTTGTACAAAGATCTTTCCGAACACTAGGGTCGCACTGCATTTTCACCCTGATCGGCTAACTGCGGATATGAAAACGGTGGCTCAGTCATTACTTGAGCAGGGGATCTACAAGAGTCAGTTTGAAACTTATATTTCGAATGGCAGCGTATCTTTTAGGGCCTGTCTGCTGTAATTAACGTGCTCTTGTCATAAGAACAGCCCCAAGGATCTACATCCTGAACTGTGAACCGTAAGAGGTACTTTTTTTCAAAGTGTCCTACTTACGGGTCACAGTTCATATGCTGAGGCTCTTTTATTATGCATATATTATGATTAGATTTGTTGCTTGCTTCTTTCTTCACATAAAAACTAAGCCCCGATTTTACCTAGGGCTTAGTTTATTTAGTTCTGACAAGTGTTATAGTTCTAGTACAAATAAACACTCCAAGAAGTGTACGAATTCGCGACAAATACTGGAGTAGTATTGCCAGCTAGATAATTATAATTAGCATCAAGTGCAGACACTGATATAGTGTAACTATGTCCATAAGTTAAAAAATTAGTTTGAGCAGAATTCACATTGGAGGAATAATTGTGAACTGATTCGGTAACATTAGTTGTTTGGTTGTGAACGCGTACCTGGTAATACGATGCATTAGGAACAGAGTTGTACCAACCAATAACGGATCTTGGAGTGATAACTGAATTGTTACTGATGTTTTTAGATTCTTTGTTTGTGATAGTGGCTGTAACATGATTATTTTCCTGAGCAAAAGCTGGAACAGCAGAAGTTAATAGAGCAAAAGCCGCGAGACTGATAATGGTTTTTTTCATAGTTATTAGCTCCTTTTATAGTTATTTTGAAACATTTGGCACTTAACTGCTTCTATTAAATAAGTGATATTTAAAGGCATTTTAACAACCACGAAAATGAAAATATTTAAACCATCGCTGGAATAGTTTTGAATCTTGGGTTTAAGTGTACTTGGTGAGAGGACCTGTTTATGAATCTAGCAGCAGTAGGGGCTTATTTTTTAAGCACTATTTAATTCCAAAAAGCAGGGATAGAAGCCTCTGCAGAATCTGCCCTAAATACACCAGTAGAAGCAGTAGCAAGTTGAGCGTAGTTTGCGTTAAGTGCTCGTATCTGCACTGAATAATAATTTCCTCTTTTTAGACTCCAATCGGCAGCGTATCTATGGTTTTTTGAAACCAAGCCACTTGAATGCAATCTATTTTCTGTAACATCCCAATATGTGTATTCATACCATTCTGTACCATTGAAATAGTAATCCCAAAATACACTCGTTCTCATAGTGTTTAAAACGGAGATATCAGTTGTACTAATGAGCTTAGTTTCATTGGTATTGGTTGGAGTAATGATATTAGCTTGAGCAGATAGAGGAACAGCAGAAGTCAAAAGGGCAAAAGCAGCAAGACTGATAATAGTTTTTTTCATAAGATTATCACTCCTTATAAATTGTTTAAGATAGATTACAGAATAAAAAACTATGCTTTTACTCCTTTCTATCAATTATGGAGTATGTTTCAATATGTGGATTTCTACCGATAATATATCAATTTATTCCCAATAGATCCATGATAATCTTTCGACAAAATAAAAAGCCCTAGAGCAGGGCTTTTGTTGTATCATTCACACGCCACGCCACGCCACGCCACGCCACGCCACGCCATCGCCATCACGATCCAGCTTATTGCTATAGCTTGGATCGCCCTTGTGGAGTGTGGCAACTCCTGTGGCTTTCGCTGCCTTGCAATTCATATAGTACACCGTTGTTTCGACTTTTACATCTGGTTTAGCAGCGGGCTTGGGTGTTGAAGCGGGTTTCTCTGGCTGAGCAACTTCCGTATCGAAGCCCTCATCTGTTGCGTAGTTCTCGATACTCCATATACCTAGCTCGCTTTGCCGAGCCTGGTCTTGTATCTCTCTAAATTTATCTACATGTTTTACATTTGGAGCATATACATAGGCAACGCGAGCAAGTCCCTTTTCGAGAAGTAGCTCGTTAAACATCCTGTCATCAATCCATACATAAGCAAGCAGCCTGCCGTATTTGTCCCTTTCCGACATATCGATTTCTAACTCGATATCTTTGCCATCAAGTATCTTCTTAGCATATGCTGATGTTTCCGCCCCGAATGGCTGGACAGGCTTGCCACGATGCTTAGTCTCGGGCGTATCTACTAGTAACAGGCGGACATCTTCTGTTTTTCCATCAAAGCTCACCTCAATTGTATCGCCATCAATAACTCTGGTTACTTTAGCTGCAATACGGTTTTTATTCTCGGTGGCTTTAGTAGCGGGTTTGCCCTGTTGATTAGTTTGTGTTGCTGCAGGAGCAGCTTTCGACGGGGCAGTGCTTGGTTTAGCGTCTTCCTTGCCCGGAAGACTTAATGCCACGCACGTTTGGATGGCAGTTTACATCCGGAAGCCATCTTGCACTCTGATCAAGGTATGCATTACACGCATCCAAAAACACGAATACTCATTGCTACAATTGGGCTCAAGCAGTCCATGTCGCGTAAGGTAATTGTTGGGACAGTGCTTCCATGGAATCATTCTTTGGCCATATGAAAGATGAGGTTAACTTCATCGATTGCCAAACCATTGATGAAGTTAAAGTACGTGTTGCTGACTACATAAACTATTACAATTTGGAGAGATACCAGTGGGGATTAAAAAAGATGACCCCTGACGAGTTCAGAGGTCATCTACTTGCTTGTTAACTCTTTTTAACTGTCCACAATTGGGGTCACAGTTCATCCATCGGGGCTGTTCTTGTTTCATTTATATGGTGAGGATATGTTGTTTATCAAAGGGGTTATTAAATTACATAATAACCCAACCTCCGTTTTTTGCTTTAACACGAGTTACAACACCTTTACCAGTGACGAAACGAATACCCTGACGCTCATACTCGATAAATGGAAGATTAACTTCGACATGGCTGTACTTTGTGTTCGTTTCCAAAAAGGTTTCGATTTTGTCTAATTCTTTGTAACCTGTGTTAATCATGGATTCAAGTGCTGCTTTTTCGTTAGGCGCAAGAAGAGCAAGAATACCTGCTATTCCAGCTGCAACACCAACTGAGGTGCTTGCGATAAATACGAGCCCGAGAATGGTAGCTGAGGCACCCACGAGCTGAGCCAATTTATCACCGTTTGGTTTTTTAAAACCATGTTCATACATTGCGGTTTGCGCTTGTTTTGCTTTTCGAACCTCATCCAAAGATAAAATTACTTTCTTTGCATACTCTTTTGTAAATGCCATAATTATTAGCCCCTTTATCGTTTTTTTTGAAACAGTTGCTGTGCATGTAACTGCTTCACATATATATAAGTGAGTTTAAATGGCATTTTAACAACCACATAAATGAAAAACTTGAATAAGATTGTGTTTATATTCCGAAAATATTCCTGAGTCCTAGTAAGAGAATCTTTTTTCGAAGTCGTTTTTTTATATTTATGATGTCATAAAAATCATATTCTTTTCTTAAAATATGTTATTTTTAATAAGAATTATCTACAAATATGTGAACTTGCACAAAAATTAATTGAAATATACTTTTTAATTTTAAGGATTCGTGCATAATATAAGTGTCTGCCAATAAAAAGGGGGAGTTAGCAAATGACTGCATACAATAAGTTGAATCTACAATACATTTCTGGTGAATGGCGTGAAGGAAATAGCGTTACCACTTATGATAATAAAAATCCTTTTAACGATGAGATAGTTGCCCAAATAAAGCTTGCTAGCAAGGAAGATATTCATGAGGCATACATTTCAGCAGAAAAGGCACAGCTTTCGTGGGAAAAAGTAAGCGCTTTCGAAAAGGCAGATATAATGGAGAACGCAGTCTCCATTATGAAAGCTCGTCGAGAGGAAATCTGCGAGATCATTATTAAGGAGACCGGTTCTACTTATGCGAAAGCGAATGTTGAATTGGACTTTTGTATTGCGATCACAAGAGAAGCCGCAAGCTTCCCAATGAGAATGGGCGCAGAGATGGTACCATCTCTTGTTCCAGGAAAAGAAAATCGGGTATATCGCCGTCCTGTTGGTGTTGTTGGTGTCATTAGCCCCTTTAACTTCCCGATGTATTTGTCGATACGCTCGGTAGCACCAGCGTTGGCAACGGGGAATGGAGTTGTCTTGAAGCCAGATGAGCAAACGGCCATTAGTGGTGGCTTAATGGTAGCGAAAATTTTCGAAGAAGCGGGTCTTCCGAAAGACCTATTGAATGTAGTAGTAGCTTCGATAAGTGAAATTGGGGATAGCCTTACTGAGAACCCGATTCCACGAGTTATCTCGTTTACCGGATCTACTCCAGCAGGACTTCATATTGCTCAAATTTGCAGTAGAACGATGAAAAAGGCTGCGCTGGAATTAGGCGGCAATAACCCGATGCTTGTACTGGAAGATGCTGATGTGGATAGAGCGGTAAAATCGGCAGTGTACGGGAAGTTTTTCCATAGTGGTCAAATTTGTATGGCTATCAATCGAATTATTGTCCATGAAAGTATTTATGAAACATTCCTCGATAAGTTCGTGGAGGCAGCGAAAAAGCTTAAAGTCGGCGACCCAAGCGATCACGAGAATGTAATAGGTCCAGTCATTAACCGTAGAGCAGTGGAAAGAATTACGGCGACGATTGAAGAGGCGAAAAAGGAAGGCGCAACCGTTGTGCTGGAAGGGAAAGTAGAAGGGAACACGATTTCTCCTTATATTTTAACATCCGTAACCAATGATGTTGCAACTGCACGAAGTGAAATGTTTGGTCCCGTTGCGACAGTCATTCCTTTCAAAACGGAACAAGAGGGCATAGATATTGCGAACGACACTCCATATGGATTAAGCGCCGCTGTTTATGCAGGCTCTATCGAAAAAGGTGTCGAGGTCGCGAAGCAAATTGTATCTGGAATGGTCCATGTCAATGATCAAAGTGTTCATGATGAACCGTTAATTGCTTTTGGCGGCGAGAAAATGTCAGGATTGGGTCGCTTTGGGGGCAAATGGTCACTGGAGGAATTCACAACGATGCAGTGGATATCTACTCAGAACACAACACGTGAATATCCATTTTAAAGATGTGAATTGATTTGACTATATAGTCTACAATAAAAAAAACCTTGCAAGTTTTATGCAGCCAGTTGTCGATATTGTATCGGCGACTGGTTATTTAATTTCATTTGAATACGAAACTCCCATAGTCAACTATGTAAAAAAGGAAGCATGTTGAATATTATGATTTTTTATGTTTAATTAAATTACATAAAACCAAGGAGTTGGAGATATATGTATCTGACTGCACAAAAAAATGTAAAAGTGTTAAAGCAATTAAAAGATATTTACAAACAGTTAGAGGACTTGTACGCATCCCAGCAAAATTTATCTGTAACGCAGCATAAAGTCAAAATAACAGAGATTCGCTCAAAATTACAAGCAGTCCTTCATTCTTGTGAACTGGAGGACTTAAAAGTCATATATGCAGTAGTTTCGATAGGATGTCATGAAAGAGGTGAACGACATTTCTACGCCAATAATACGATAGAAATTATCGAATTAGAGCTCTGTGAAAGTGAAGAGGAGTTACTAAATAAGCATAGTAAGTACATTGCATTTCTTAATGAAGAAGAGTTAAGCGATTATTTCTTATCCCAAGTAAGATTAACACAAGATTTAAATGAAGGAATGAAAATCTTAAAATTATAATAGAGGTGGTAGATTTATGATTGTTTCGATCATGATCCAAGATAATCCATTTTTCTATGACGTAATAGATGAAGTGGGGAATAATCTATATAAATTGCAACTTGAGTTTGGAAGATGGCTTAGTAAAATTGAGGGGAATCATCCATTTAAAATATATACAGAAATCATTGAAAGCAACGGAGAAGTGTCCTTTGCTGGCTATATGAATATATATGGTCCAGATGATTTTATTGGATGGATTAATGTTGAAAAATATTGCGAGAAAGTTGCAGTTAAAATCAAAGATTGTATCGATCTAACACCGGTAGCAACCATTCATTTTTGAAATTTAAAGGGATTACAGAGCTGACGAGATATGTGAATATGTATCAGGAAAATAACGACCGTTTATGATCTATTGATCTAGAATCGGTTGTTTTTTTGCTTACTATAACGAAGGTGACAAAGCCGTCATTAACCTTAATTAATTGATTCTGAACTGTAATAGATTCGTAACGAACCCTACATACACGCCGCATATAATAGAGTTTATCGGTATCCCCTATTATTAGGAATTCCACCATTCTATTACTTCTTAAGGGAGACAACATGAGCAATTATGAAATGGTTACATAAAAATTCAGCAAAAAACAATCTCTATCTACCTGGACTTGACGGTCTTCGCGCACTAGCGGTGCTTGCCGTTATTGCTTATCATATGAACTTCGATTGGGCTAACGGAGGCTTTTTGGGCGTCGGCATCTTTTTCACGTTGTCGGGGTATCTCATCACCGATTTGCTTCTGGAAGAAAATCGTCGGAACGAAAAGATCGACTTGAAGACTTTTTATATACGTAGGTCTCGAAGACTGCTGCCAGCACTCTTGTCCGTACTCGTCGTCACAGTTGCTTGGCTGACGGTAACGGATCCTTCACGGTTAGTTTCCTTACATAAAGAAATCTGGTCAACCTTTTTTTATGCAAACAATTGGGTTCTCATTTTAAGCGAGGTATCGTATTTTGATAGTTTTGGGCCGCCATCGCCATTTACGCATTTATGGTCATTGGCTGTGGAAGGGCGGTTTTATCTCATTTGGCCGCTCTTGCTTATCATCGCATTGCGATATCGTCTCACACGGGGCTGGCTGCTCACTTGGACTTTGGTTGCCGCAGCTATATCAGCTATCGCAATGGCTCTTATTTATGAGCCGGGCACAGATCCAAGCCGTGTCTACTATGGCACAGACACACGAGTGTTCGCTCTACTTATCGGTTCCGCATTTGCTATCGTCTGTCCTCGTCGGAAGCTTTCAAGCCAAGTTGGGCCCAAGATGAAGCAAATAATCGATATGGTTGGCGTGATTGGATTTATTATTATGATCTACATGCTGTTCCGTATAAGTGAGTATGATGATTTTGTGTATCGTGGGGGGCTTGTGCTGTTAGCTGTGGCAACAGCCATGCTTATGGCTGCGCTTGCTCATCCTGCCAGTCGCTTGAACAAGTTGTTCAGTTGGAAGCCGCTGCAATGGATTGGAATACGCTCGTACTCCCTTTATCTTTGGCATTATCCGGTTATTATGCTGACAAATCCCGCTGTAGATACGGATGGCTTCAATGCTGTCCGTTCTGTCGCTCAGATTATCGTGAGTCTCGTGCTTGCCGACCTGTCCTGGCGTTATATCGAAGAACCGATTCGCAAAGGCGCGATTGGCGTATGGTGGGCGAGACTGAGATCGAAGGAATGGACATGGCGCACAATCACGTGGCGGCAAAGGACGGTATCGGCTTATATTGCTGTATTGCTTATCCTTTTTGGCTTCGGCATGGGCTATCATGGTAAGGCGCAGCCCGTACAGTCCGCACCGCTCGTACCAGGTTCCTTATCATCAGAGACAGCGCTGGATAACTCAAGTTCATCACAGAAGCAGCCAGTAGAAAGTACACAGTCTAAACCGTTAACGCCGAAGAAGCTGCGGCCTGTAACAAAGCCTACAGAGCAGGCTAATCCTAGCAGCGGTAAAACGGAGAGCAAGTGGTCAGTAACTGCGATTGGAGATTCGGTCATGATTGACGTGGCACCTTACTTACAGCAACTGATCCCTGGTGCGCATGTTGATGCGAAGATTGGACGTCAAATGTGGGCACTGCCTGATACGCTTACTATGCTGCAAAGGAACGGCAAACTGGGAGATTACCTTATTATCGCACTTGGTACCAATGGTGTATTTAATCAGAAGCAGCTCGAAGCGCAAATTGATTCCTTACAGAATGTGAAACATATTATTCTGGTGAATACTCGGATGCCAGAACGTTGGGAACGTGCAGTAAATAAGAAGCTGGCGGAAGTCTCACAGGTGTATCCGAACGTTACGTTGGTCGATTGGTACGCTGCCAGCCACGATCAGGACGGTTACTTTGAACCTGATGGAACTCATTTACGCCCCAAAGGTGCCCAAGCTTATGCGGCATTGCTGGCGAGGGCGGTAGAGTCATTAGCAAAGGCCAGTTAGGGTGGAAATGACGTTTAAAAATTTTCGCCACAAGAAAGGATAGGCAGTCAGAGGTTATCTGACAACCTAACCTTTTTTCGTTAGTAGCAGAGAGGGAATCAAGCTTTTGGAGCTGCTTAATTCCCTTGGCTATATCTTATCTGCAATCTATATAATATCTATAGGCTGAGATAAAGTTATGTATTAGGCTAAGAAAATAAAGTTGTAGACTGGCTCCTGTTGGTTAAGCTAATGGGCAGTAATGTTGAAGAAGTAAATACGTTGCTTACAATATTGAAGGAAGGAGCAGATAAAATGAATATAGATGAATATGCATGGAATAAACATGAGCAAAGATTAAAAGAACAGACAGAATTTACTTACAGCAAACCTAAAATAAAGATATATGATAACAATGAATTAAGAAATAAAATCGAAGAAGAACTTGAAAGATTGCCACAGAAATTACTTTCTCAATGGGCTTTAAAAGTAGCAACTCCATACTTAGATTATCTTGATAACCATTTAAAAGATGACCCACGCGTAAATTTAGGAATAGAAACTTTAGAAAAACGAATAGAGGGAAGTATAAGAGCTTATGATTTACGAAAAGTTGGATTTACTGTGAATGAATTAGCTAAAGAGTCTGAATCTGACGTTAGTAAGTATTCTGCACGTTCATTTGCTCAAGCAATTGCAACTGGACATATGAGAGGACATGCTATGGTTAGTAGTGATTATGCAATAAAAGTAGTAAATACTTTAACTAATGAATCCTTAGATGCTTCAACAGATGAAAGGAAAAGACAGCTGAAGATAATAGAAGATTTGCTGATTGATGGGTACTCACAAGCATAATGAATAATCTAAATGAGCCCATAACACTGAATTAGAAGCTCAATACTTCCGATTTACAGGGTGATGGGCGATTTATGTTCTATTTAAGGCAGTGCAAGATACTGTTGTTTATCAGACATCATCGTCAGCTAACTCAACTGCCTTGCGTTCTTGCGTTCGTAAATCTTCTAAGTTAGCTGGGAGCTTTAACTTTACTTTATCACTTATTTATTATTGAGTTGTTCCGCCAAACCGATTAAAAGCCCTTCATGTCCACGAATGTAGCAGAGCCGATACGAATCTCCGTACTGAACCACTTCACCAACGAGCTGAGCACCAAACTTAGTGAGTCTGGCTACCATTTCATCAATGTCTTCAACGGTGAACATAACGCGTAGATAACCGAGGGCATTTACAGGAGCAGTTCGGTGATCTGATATAGTAGGTGGGGTGAGAAATCGCGAAAGTTCAATTCGGCTGTGGCCATCTGGAGTAACCATCATCGCAATCTCTACAGACTGTGAACCTAGCCCGGTTACGCGACCAGCCCATTCACCTTCGACAGTAGCTCGCCCTTCGAGCTTCAAGCCAATCTCCTCAAAGAAAGAGATTGCGTTATCAAGGGATTCTACAACGATGCCCACATTGTCCATTCTTAGTAATTTGTTATTTGCCATAGTTTTATCTCCTTATGTGTACAAATGTATTACCTGATCCTCTTCCTATTTATTCTATCAATAATTACTAATTCCATCCAAACGAATAACGTAGACGATGTCTCAATGAATTAGGAGTAGACTACTTATTCCGAGTCGTCTTTTTTGCTTTCTGTAACGAAGGTGACAAAATGGTAAGGTAACCGTCACGCTATTCTATGGTTGCTCACCATGAATTCCTGCACAATAGAGACAACAGCAAAACAAAGTGTAGGGGGATTTACAAATGCAAGCACCTGTCGTTAACATTCAAGACGTTAAAAAAGTGTATGGAAAATCAGGCGCGAATCAATCGTATGCATTGAAGGGCGTATCATTCTCAATTCAAGAAGGCGAATTCGTAGGTATTATGGGACCATCGGGTTCTGGTAAGACAACGCTATTGAACGTCATTTCGACGCTAGATAAAGCGTCGGACGGCATCATCAAGATTGCAGGCGTCGATATTAGCCAAATGAAATCAGGGCAGCTGGCGGACTTCCGTTCGCAGAAGTTGGGCTTTATTTTCCAAGATTTCAACCTTATTGAAAATTTAACGGTGTATGAAAATATTGCACTGCCGTTGTCCTTGCAAGGTGTTCCGTCTCGTAAGATTGGACCTAGCGTGCAAAAGGTAGCGGCAACATTAGGGATTGCTGAACTATTGCAAAAATATCCTGCGGAGTTGTCAGGCGGTCAGAAGCAGCGTACAGCAGCAGCGCGTGCACTCGTTCATGAGCCAGCGATCATCTTAGGCGATGAGCCAACAGGGGCGCTCGATTCCAAAAATGCGACGAGCTTGCTCGAAGCGATGACGAATCTCAATGAGCAGCACGGCGTGTCCATTATGATGGTAACGCATGATGCATTCAGCGCGAGCTACTGTCAGCGTATTTTGTTCATCCAAGACGGAGAGCTATACAAAGAAATTCGTCGCACCTCAACACGAGAGGTATTTTATCGCGAAATTCTAGATGTACTTGCCGACTTGGGCACACAAAAATGACAACAAAGGATGGGTCAGCATGTTAGTTAAGCTTTCAATGTCAGGGCTGAAAAGCAAGCTCAAAGATTATTTGGTGCTGCTTGTCGGTCTTGTCATCTCGGTTTCGATCTTCTATATGTTCCAGACGCTGGCGTTAAATAAAGCGTTTATTGAATCTAATTCAATCATTAGCAGCATTCAGTTTGTGTTCCACGCGGGTTCTGTGCTGTTAGCAGTTATTACGTTTTTCTATATATTGTACGCGAACTCGTTCTTGATGACCTTGCGGCAGAAAGAATTCGGTATGTACATGATGCTGGGGGCCAAGAAGCATAAAATTATGATGCTTATGTTCCTAGAAACGATGATTCTCGGTATTGTATCTTTAGTCATCGGGAATGCAATTGGGATTGGATTGGCACAGGGTGTCGGTCAAATGTTAATGAAACAGCTGGAATTTACGGCTGGCGGCTATAAGGCGTTCTATATGCCATCGCTGCAAATTACGTGTCTGTTCTTCTTGGTGCTGTTTATTATATCTGCTATTATGAACACGCTGAAACTGTCACGAATCTCTGTGTTGCAGCTCGTTCATGCGGAATCGCATACCGATCGCCCTGCTGTAAAAGGGAAAATGACAGTAGTGACTGCAATTCTGTCGATTATATTGCTGGCTATCGGGTATTGGGCAATGTTCAATATGGAGACGCTGCAGCAGCTAGGCATTATTATTTCGTTAATTACGACCACATCAGGTACGTATTTGTTGTTTATGACGTTCTTGCCGCTTATGATAGGTAGATTGAAAAAGAATAAGAAAAGAAATGAAAAAGGGCTTAATTCGTTTACGTATGCGCAGCTCAGCTTCCGTGTAAATAGCTTAACCAAAGTGCTCGCTACCGTAGCGATGCTGATCGCACTAGGTGCAGGTGCCATTACAGCAGGAATGGGATTCCAAAACAATGTAATGGTGACGGTAAATAGTTTTACACCTTACGATTTGGTCATTCATCAGCCAACGGAGCAGGAGAAGGCAGTCATTGATACGATTACATTTACAAGCAAGCAGCAGTACCGCTATAAAGTAGATAAGAAATACGTATATTATGTAAAAACGGACTTGGAGCAGCATCCTCCGTTCGCTCCGTATGGAGTAGGGAGAGACAGCTTTGGTCAGTACAAGCCTATAACGGAAGCAATCTCAACAGGCGTTGTGGAAAGCGAAAATTGGAATGACGCACTTCGTTTGATTCAACCACATTACTTGTATCTTGAGCAACAGGTACAAATTGTGGATGAACAGAAGTACAATCAGCTTCAAGCGAAAGAAAGCAGTGTAATTGTAGGTATATCTGATGATTTCCTTACCTACAAAGAGAAGTGGGCACAGCTGGATAAGATGCAGGCAGCTAAATATAATCTTTCGGAGATGGTATTGAGTAGTAAATATGCTTCGTATAGCGCCATGCATGGATTCTCCAGCGGAACGGTATTTATGGGCTTCTTCTTAGGGATTGCATTCTTAGCGATGATGGCGAGCAGCTTGATGTTCAAAATATTGTCTGGTGCAACGAAAGATACTAGCCGCTATCAAATGCTGCACAAAATTGGTGTGCGTCGTGAACGACTGGTGCGTTCGATTTATAAAGAACAGTTTCTCGTATTTTTGTTCCCAGCGATTATTGGAATTGCCCATGTTGTTCTCGGCATGGAGATGTTCTCATTCATATTGCGTAATCCATACGATCGCATTTGGGTGCCACTGACGATATTTGCGGTTATATACGCAGCTTATTATTTCATCACGGTTCAAATGTACAAGCGGATTGTTCTTCCTTCTAAATAGAAACTAACAACGAGATGAGGCAGAAAAAAGTATGAAGAAAAAAAGTATCACTATTATGATGCTGGTCGTGCTTGTATCGGTTTTAATGGCTGGATGCAATATTCAAAGACTAGGTGCAGACGAGTATTACGTGAAAATTACAGGCGAAGGCAAGATGGAAGATGGATTCCGTTATTATACGCTGAAGGGCTATGATAAAGATGGTACAGAGAAAGAAATTACCTTCGTGAGCCATAAAGAAGAGAGTAAGGGCAAGCTTAGAGAAGATGCCTACCTGCGCATCTATGCAAAGCCAAAAGATAAATCGAAAAAAGAAATCAATGAAGTGACATCGTATGAAGAGGTTAAAGCAGATGAGCTTCCGCCGAAAGCGAAAGAAAAGCTGGATGCACAATAACCTGAATATAAACCTTTCATTTTAGAATAGATGAGAACGAACAATCGGCTATTCTAGAATAAGCGTAAATGGGGCAGGCCGAAATGGTCTGCCTTTCGCTGTTTGTTGCTTTTATTGATGATGCTCTTACTATTGGTTTCTCAATGATGTTCTTTCTTAGTACTGATCTTCTGGTCAGTGTTAGTGTTCTCGTTGTTCTTGCTTATTGCTGTCATTTTCGATCTCGTTAGAGGCTAGTGTCCTGATTCTACAGAGACAGGCAAATGTAAATAGCGCTTCAGCAAGCTTGTCACTTCGGTACGGAGCAGCCCGCGCAGAAGGTAGAAGGAGTGCTCATAGCCTTGCACGACATATTGCACACGTATGCCATGAGATTGGCGCTCTTCATCCAGAACTTTAATGCCAGTGCGGCGAAATTGGGCACGGATACGGGATAAATCTGCATGGGCTTCATCCTGAGCGCGACGCAGTGATTCCACGTATACATGCGCCATCTTCAAGGCAGAGTTTCCGATGCTGGCGATGTCGCGCTCCAGCACATCCAAGACGAGAACGGCGATCATATACTGTTTGACCGTCATCTTATGTTCGGTGCGATGTGGAGCAGTCTCCTGAGGCTTGGGAGCTTGATTGGCCAACTTATTTCTTCCTCTCTATTTGGGTATTTCAAATAAATAAGAACTAATGTTCTTATTTATATCCAATATAACGAACGAATATTCGTTTAGCAATAAGAAATTGATATGGTTATAATTGGATTGACGCAAATGAATCTGGATGCGTTATCGTTATAGGAGGAATGTGAGCAATTTAACAGATAATCAACAGATAGAGACAAAGGATGAGAAAGAAATGAACAACGTACAATTCCAATTACAATCGCAAGAAGGGGACACGGCTGTTTATCTATTTCAAATGACGAATCATGAGAATGAGCAAGTAGAAGGAATGTTTGAAGTCAATCTTCCTGCTTATTGCAAGCTGAGTGAAGAGGGAGCCGAGGATGCGGAGCAACAAGCTATTTATTGGTTGACCCCGATTCAGTCAAACGCTCAGTATTGGAGCGGGATGAAAGTCTTTTTCCGTGTGTATAAGCATTATTTGGAGCATGGTGCATACATAGGCAGCAGCGAATAAGAGGCAATTCTATATAACGTATGAAATCGATAAAAGAATGGATGGAAAGGAGGGGGACGCTTGCGACTAACGTTACATCGAGGAGAAGTGTTATTTCGGCAAGGAGATCCGGGAACGTATTTATATCGAATTATGAGCGGCGTGTTTAAAGTAACTCGTTTGCATGAGAATGGGAATATATTATTGTTCAATTTATTATTTCCTGGAGAAATCGTACCCCATCATTCCTTACTGTCAGCGAAAGATTGTCATGGTACGGCAACCGCTCTTACGACAAGCGAGGTGGAGCGCATACCAGCCGACGACTGGTATGCAGAGCTCGCGAAGCAGCCCGAAAAGGCCATTGAAGTAGGCAGAGTATTGCAAGATAAGCTGCGCTTTATGCAGCAGCGCATTGACCATTTGACGATCGGTTCACCAGCCGAGAGGCTGAAGCTGTTGCAGCAGTCATTAAGCAGCTATACCGAGCAGAAACCGCTCACGGATATTCTCACGCAAGAAGAAATTGGGCAGTTTATCGGTGTTCGTCGGGAGACGATTAATCGCTTGTTAAGAAATGATTTGGAATAAAGGGTTAGGCAGAAGGCGTTCGATGTACATGTGCAGACTTGTTGCTTGCCATCACATAGATCATGATGGCCATGGATAAAGTAATCAAGCCAGCAGGGATCCAGAAAATGTTCGGTGTAACGCCATCGATAAACAATGGCAAATGGTAACCAATCAGTGTGGCCGTTTGTGATAAGAAAATGTACAGGCTGGCACCGAACCCTGCACGATGCAGAAACATGCGCTGTACATAGCCCATGCCGACCCCATATAGAATCGATACAAAGACGGAGTATATCGGCTGCACAAAGAAGAACATTGTCAGAGATGTGCTCCAGCTGTATACGAGATACGTAATAAGGGCGAACATACTTCCGAGCAGAATAACAGACTTATATCCGTACTTCACAGCCCAATAGCCAGCAGCAGTCATAAACAGCAGCTCGAACACTGCTTGAATACTCCATAAATAAGACATGAGCCGCGGATCGCCAAATAACTCATGGACGACGAGCGGCAAATACAATCCTCGAATTGCATCCGAACAGCTCAACAACAAAATGGCAAGCAGCATCAGCAGAGAAAAGGGTTCATTTGCGTTTGAACGAACCTGCTGGGCTGAGCTGTCCGTTGTGACTTCCTTATATAAGAGCAGCAGCAAGCAGAGTGCAGCATATCCAGCAAGATTGCCCCAAAGCACCCCTTGAAATGTCGCAAGCAAATAGAGGTTGGCACCAAGCAGCAGGCCGCTAAAGAAACCAATACTATAGGTTGCCCGCAGCCATATTTGCGCCATTTCTACGATGGTTGGTGCTTTGCTCGTAAAGTGATTGCGTGCCATGGCGAATAATTGCCCGAAAATTAAGCCTGACGGAGATACGGCTACTATCATTCCAATGAGTGCAGAACTGTAGCTGTCGGCATTCATATATAGGAGCAGTCCTATTATACAGAGCAGAGAGGCTATGACCGGCAGCAGCTTCTTCCGTTTCATCTTGTCACTAATTAGTCCGACGGAGATCGTCGTCAACATGTTAAGAAACAGAGAAATCGCAAAAATAGAAGTTATCTCCTCCTTGCCAAGCCCCACCGAATCTTGCAGGTAAATCGCGTTCATCGGCGCTAAAATACCTGTTCCTATTCCATAGATGAAGAGCGTTAACAGTAACGTTCTTGCCCCTTGAATATGTACAAATGATTTCAAATCCTGCCATACGCGCATAGCTGCTCCACCTTTCTTATTTCTCCTTATTTGTATGCTGCTGATTGCTAAGTAACGGGAGTGATTTATAACATTTTTCAACAAAAAACCACATTTTGTTCTTGCCTTTATCCTATTTATGCCATAATCTTATCTCAAGCCAATAAGTGGAATTGGCTAGATAGGAGGTGAATAGTCAACGATGCTGCCAATTGAAAGAAGACAACAAATTTTAACATGGGTTGAGCAAGAAGGTAGTTTGCGTGTGTCTGACATTAGCAGTCGATTGGATGTATCGGAAATGACGGTGTATCGCGATATTAAGCCCTTAATTGATGAGCAGAAGGTCATTAAGACATCGAATGGAATTGCTGCGCTGCCTCATCGAAATACGGCTGCCAACGCGGTGCCTACCTGTACGTATTGCTACAAAAATGCGAACACGAGGTACTCCGTTAAGCTTATCACGAAGAACCAACAGATTGAACATACTTGCTGCGCGCATTGTGCACTGCTTCGTTATGAGGATGTCGAGTGTGATGTGATTCTTTGTCATGACTTTTTGACAGACACGACGATTAGTGCCAAGATGGCTACTTTTTTGTTCCATGCAGATGTAAACATCAATTGTTGTCAACCAACGATACTTACTTTTGATTCCTACCAGCAGGCAGTGAAGTTTCAAACGGGCTTCGGTGGGGAAATTTATCGCTTTGAGGAGGCTGTCCAAACACTAAAACAACAAATGCACACACAATCGTGCGCGAATCGAAACCATTTATAAGGGGGAATATCATATCGTGGAAGCGAACGAAGCGTTTCAGACTAATGCTGTGTCCGTGAAGACGAAGCCTAAGGCGTCTTTCTATCAAATTGTATGGAGATGGCATTTTTACGCAGGATTGTTCGCTGCACCATTTCTCATCGTGCTTGCTATAAGTGGAGGTGTTTACTTATTCAAGCCTCAAATTGAATCTATGCTGTATAAAAATATGTATTACGTGGAGCAGCCATCAGATGACTCACCCGCACTTGCTCCATCCGCACTCATCCATTTTGTACAGCAGATGCATCCAAATGGGCATATCAATTCTATTACGTTTTATGATGACGCAACTAGAACGGTAGAAGTTGGCATGAGTGAAAATGACATCGCCTCTTCTGTATTTATAAATCCATATAGCGGTGAAGTTATGGGCTCTCTCGTTAGCGGAGAAAGATTTACAGATATTTTTGTGAAAATGCATAGTGAGCTCATCATTGGTGGGACGGTTGCCAATTATCTCGTCGAGTTAGCCGCATGTTGGACCATTATATTGCTGCTGACAGGCTTGTACATGTGGTGGCCAAGAAATAAAGCCTCTATTTGGGGGACGGTACTGCCAAGATTGCGTCAAAAAGGGAAAGTGTTTTGGCGAGATATGCACGCGGTACCTGCCTTTTGGCTGTCGCTGTTTATTCTTATTTTAGTAGTGACAGGGCTTCCGTGGTCTGCGGTAACGGGTAAGCAGATTAGCAACCTAGCCACATCTACGAATACAGGCTACCCACAATATGCTTTGGGCTCTGGTGCAAAGCCTGAATCGACCTTAAAGACGAAGGACGTTGCAAAGGGTGGCCCATGGGCAACAGAGAACTTGCCTGTTCCAACTTCAGTGGCTAGTAGTTATGTTCCCTTGACGATTAATGAGGCAGTAATGATTGCAGATGGGACGAAGCTAGAGAAGCCATATCGAGTCACTATGCCGAAAAGTGAAACAGGCGTGTATACGATCACGACAACGCATGCAGTTCCAGGTGGAGAAGCGACGCTGCATTTGGATCAGTATTCGGGAGCTGTATTGAGTGATGTGCGCTATGCAGATTACGGCATTATGGGAAAGGCGATTACAATAGGCATAGCTTTGCATGAAGGTCGTTTGTTCGGTGTTGCCAATCAATTGCTCGGACTCATTACTTGCTTGGGCGTGATTGGTATTGTCATCAGCTCTTTCGTGATGTGGCGCAAGCGCAAGCCTCAGACGAAGCTAGGTTCACCGCCACCGAGCAAAGATAAAAATCGAACTAGAGTCGTGTTTCTCCTTATGCTCGTCATGGGCGTGTTAATGCCTTTAGTAGGGATTTCGATTATCGTCGTCTTTGTACTGGATCGATTCGTGTTATCGCGTATTAAACCAATAAAAACGTGGTTGCATGGAGCTTAGGAGGCATCATCATGATTAAAAAAATTACAGTTGGCATTATGCTGGCACTAGTCCTAGTAAACGTATCTGCCTGTACAGCTAATACAGAAACCCAGAAGAAGCAGCATGTATCCAGCCAGCTGAATGCGGAAATTATTACGCCTGAATCAATCGCTTTGAAGCAGGAGACGGTACTCCAAGTGAGCCTTACTAATCAGAATGAACCTGTAACAAAGGCAGATCTCGTTCATTTTGAAATCTGGGACGCGAAGAATGGGCGAGGCAAAGAGGGCAGTCAAATGCTTCCTGCTGAGCATGATAAGGACGGGCTCTACACCGTGAAAGCAACGTTCGAACAGAAAGGTGTCTACTATGTGCAAACCCATATTTCAGTGGGTGAGCAGCATGTGATGCCGAAGAAGCAATTAATCGTTGGTGATATATCCGAGGAAGAGCTGAAAGCCTTGCAAGACGAGTTGCCCAAACATGATCTAGACACATCAGGAGGGCATGAAGGTCATCATTAATGATGAGTTCATTCGTAATGATGATGAGGTATTTTCAGATGTGAATCGGGATCATACTTTATAATGAAATTCCTGCGATTCTGCATCCTTTTCTAGTCCCAAGTGGCCCTCCATGAAAAAGGATGCAGATGTGCATGCTTATCCGTGCAAAAGTGCCAAATTCTCTTGATATCAGTTAAATGCCTGCATCTGAGCAGGCATTTTTTAATTAGCGTCTATACCGGATAAAATACCTGAATATTTACATGTATGTTCAAAACACTACGACAAAATCGAAATTGAATGAAGCACTGTTGAACAAAGAATGGGCTGCCTACGCATTTGATATGTAAGCTTTCGAACCTGATGCCAGTGGTCTATAGCTTTTTAGTGAAAATAATTTCTAGAGCAGGATCGATATCCATTAATAAACTGCCGGAATCTTTGTACCCTAGCTTACGGTAGAAATGCTGCGCCTCTTCATTGGATTGAGAGGAGGTCATCACTTGATTGTGCCCCATCGTTCTCATTTCCGCTTCCCAAAACTCGACGAGCTGACGTCCATACCCTTTATTTCTGTAAGCATCATCAAAATAAAGCATATTCATAAACGGGAAGAGGTCCCAGAAGTACCCATATCGCAGCCAGCCCACTGTCTCGTTTTGGTCATTTATCGCTACAATGAACTCCTTGTCTTTCAATTTTCTCATCATCAACGACTTACACATATGCTTGTCACGTTCAAGGATGAACGGATAGTAGCTCTCATCTGCAATCTCAAATCTCATTGTAATCCCCTCGCATTATGATGTTGGTTAGCTAGTAAAGCAGTTTAATATGTAAAAATAAAACTATGAAAATAATACCATGAAAATATGAGGTAAGCGATACGATTCTTTTTCTTAGTGAAAATAGAGTTTGAATAAGGATGAACAAGCCACAAGCCCCCTTAAGGTCAGAGATTGGCCTTAAGGGGGCTATTAATTACGAAGTAAAGACGGAAGGAAACTGTTGGATCAATCCATTGGAAAACATATCGGCCATTAAGAGGGCTTGTTTCTCAATTTCATCGAAGTCTGCGATATCGGCAGCGTAGTCTTTGGTGAGTCGGTGCGCAGCTTCTGATTTGGTTAAAGCCAAATGCTCATAGAACATCTTTTTCACTTCTTCTTTAGGCCAATACGGATTAATACTGCTGAAAAACTCAGCAAGCTGATCAGCATTGGCATACCATCTCTTTTCCGCATCAGCCGTTTTTGCGCTATCTCCAGCTTTGGCTGCCTTTACAAGCTCAGCAGCAATGACGAGATGGTCTCGGAACAAAGTTTCAAATCTGGAAGCAACCTTGGAGCCATAGAAATGTCTAAATACAACTGCCATATCTGGAACATTGCGCAGAAGTCGTTGGGTAACAGCTGCTTCATCAGCCAACCCTTCAGCTATGCTAATAATCGTCATTCTCGTCCAAGCAACATGCTGCTCCCAGAGCGTACGCATCAGATTCATGAGCTGAACAGCAGAGGTGCTGTATCCCGATCTCACCCACGTCTGAAACGTATGATCACCTTCTGCTCGGATAGGGTACTGGTACACAGGAATCCCTATTGGATACATATACATTAGGTTATCTCCTTTAGTTTTTTTACAGCATATGAAAGGACATTTCTGTGGGTGAATGTCATGAATTCTTGATCTATAAAAGCTATTTATTGGTAAGGTAACAGAATAAAATCGAACGATAAGTGAATTTTTGGTAAAATGGATACAACAAGTGAATACACACGCATTAATAAAAATGATTATAGCAATGTCTATCTTTGGCTCAGTCGGCTTCTTTTCGGTACAAACTGGGATACCTGCGTTGGAGCTCGTATTTGTCCGATGTATATGTGCGACGATTTTTCTAAGTCTGGCTTGGTACGTGACAGGAAGCTATAAATCGGAAAAGTGGAAGTCAAAAGAAGTTGTGCAAGTTTTGTTCTGCGGGTTGTTTTTAGTGTTAAATTGGGTATTTTTATTTAAGTCATTTGAATTAACGTCCATTACGATTGGGATTACGATCTACCATCTTGCGCCTGTTATTGTGCTTGTGGCGGGCAGTATCTTTTTTAAAGAGAAGATTACCATATTTGCTGCACTGTCTGTCGTTACATGCTTTGTCGGCACGGTGCTAATCGTAGGAATGGAAACATCGATATCGTGGGCTGACTTGATGTCATCTGGGCTCCTTTGGGCCTTTTTAGCAGCGGTATGTTATGCGGTCTTGATGATGCTTGGAAAAGGTGTGCAAGAGATGAGTTCGTACACAGTTACGTTTTTGCAGACGGCATTAGGTATTATCATCCTTCTACCTTTCGTTAATTTTGCCGAATTTCATGATCTCACTGTGGCAAATTGGTTCTATATTATCGCAACAGGCATTATCCATACTGGGATTGTTTATTTACTATTCTTTGATAGTTTGCGTGAGCTGCCGACAGCTGTTATTTCGGCCTTGGTCTTTGTTGATCCGGCAGTTGCCATTTTGTTGGATATCGTCATTACAGGCTTTGTACCAAGCGTCATTCAGGGAGCCGGAATTGTTCTTATTTTTGTCGGCATGGTGTTTGCGGTTAAACAGCCATCAACCAATCATAGTTAGCTAGTTTATAAGGAGCAGGAGGCGATTAGGTGGACAGACAATATCCCGTAGGAACGTTTACTTGGGAAGGAATCATTACGCTAGAACAGAGGCAGCAGTGGATTACAGAAATTGAGCATTTGCCAACGAAGCTGCGAGCGCTTGTTCAAGGGCTGAACGAACAACAGCTAGAAACTCCATATCGGGAAGGTGGCTGGACGATTCGGCAGGTCGTGCACCATATTGCGGATAGCCATATCAATAGTATTACTCGCTTTAAGCTCGCATTGACGGAGGATGTGCCAACGATTAAACCTTATGATGAGGCGAAATGGGTGACACTTGGAGATTCGAACGATGTGGATGTTGAGGTGTCACTTGCTTTAATTGAAGCATTGCACAGGAAATGGGTCATTTTGTTACAATCGATGACGGATCAGGACTTCCAACGAGCGTTCTATCATCCTGATTCCAAGCAGGAGATTCGTCTTGACTATAATGTTGGCCTATATGCATGGCATGGCAATCATCATGCCGCTCACATCGAGCTGGCAAAGCGGGATATCGGGATGTAGAAATAAGTTCGAATCGTCATGCACCTACTAAACAGGAAATGAGTGATGGAGATGAAGAAGAAAGTTGTTATAGCTGGCGGTACAGGGTTTATTGGGAAATATTTCGAGAAGCAATTCCGCAGCATGGGACACGACGTAATCATCATTTCTAGACAACCACATCATTTGGCATGGGACAACGAGCAAGGAATTATAGAAGCATTGAATCATGCAGATATGCTTATCAATTTGGCGGGCAAGTCTGTAGACTGCCGTTACAATGATAAGAACAAGCAGGAGATTATTCGTTCTAGAACGAGTACGACGAATCTGCTCGGTAAGGCTATCCTAGCATGTTCCAATCCACCTTCCTTGTGGATTAACTCCAGTACGGCGACCATTTACCGGCATGCGGAAGATCGTCCGATGAGCGAGGAAGGTGGAGATATTGGTACGGGCTTTTCTGTCGATGTAGCAAAGCAGTGGGAGGAAGCGTTATTTTCCTTTCATCTACCTGCTACACGGCAAGTTGCGCTGCGAATTGCAATCGTACTAGGCAAAGATGGCGGAGTGATGACCCCGTTTAAGAACTTAGTGCGTTTTGGGCTAGGCGGTGTTCAGGGCTCGGGCAATCAGCGCTTCAGCTGGATTCATATTGAGGATTTATTTCGGATTGTGATGTTCTTGCGTGAGAACGAAGAATTAAGCGGAGTATTCAATTGCTCTTCTCCACACCCGGTAACGAATCGTGAGTTGATGGAGCAGCTTCGCAAGACGATGAATGTGAAAGTTGGACTGCCTTCACCACGATGGCTGCTTGAGATCGGGGCTGTTGTTATTAAGACAGAAACGGAATTAATACTGAAAAGTCGCTGGGTAATCCCAGAACGGCTGGAGCAGTCAGGGTATACATTTAAGTATGACACATTGGATAAGACCCTTGCTGATTTATTAACCTGACCTCATACATCCTAAAATAAGTATTTGCGCTCATACTGCCCGTATTCGATTTGTACTACACCTGCTTTATGTTGTCAGTCCTCACCTCAGTGATTACACATGTTTCCATTCCAGCAACTTAGAACAGTCTTCATGCAAATCTAGCTATTCGTGAAGAGGTGATCAAGTTGAAGCGAACATTGTTGCAGGCCTTCATATTTTCGATTCTTGTTTGTGTACTTTACTACGGTATTCAAATAGGAGTTGGCATGTACAAGACCCTTACTTATGTACCTGAGATTCAAAACCAGTATGAGAACGTTGAACACCTACAGCAAAGAGTCACTATTGGAGCGGCAGGCAATTCTATCGATGGGCTGATGTTTTTTAGTGGAATCATTCTGATTAGCATGGTTAGCTTCATCGCGGGCAAGCGCTTGTTTCAGAAATTTAGGGGAAACAGGTAGAGTGAATAATTAAATTCTTTATATAACAGGGAGACATTCGAAACGTTGAGTAACTTGTGTTGGAGTATTAGGAGGTTGTAATGGAACGAGTCATTGTAAAAGCGGGATTATACGGATTGATACTTGGACTACTGTTTTCTATTGTATATTATCCAGATGTAATAACGGAAAGGCAATCGATGGGAGGATATTCGAGTTACGAAATTCCGCTCAGGGAATATGTACTCCAAGTGCTGCGCAATGCCATTAAAATCAGTTTTTCGGCGATGATCGTGATGGGAATTGTTCAAATTTATAAGTGTCTTCCGAAAGCAGCGTACTCAAACAAGCAATTTATATGGGGCGTTGTAAAGTCATTCCTTATTGGCAGTATTATCTTTTTTGTTATTTTTTCCTTGATTGGTATGTTGACTTGATTTTGTTCATCTACTTAGAAGCTGCGGCGATCACTTCCCTATCTGCCAGTGGGGAATGGTCGCCTATTTTTTTGGAGTTATATTTAGTAGTAGTATGCAATTTATTTCGAAATCAATGATCATGTGTAATATTCTTCAAAAATCGACAAAATTCTTTTAATAAGATGTAAAAACAAGTAATAAAGCACTATGTTTTTAATCAATAGGGATAATATTATTCCTTCATTTCATTTTAGTATAATGAAACTATTGTCATATTATCAAGGAAGGGATCGTTCTACGTAATATATGAATAAATGCTTAATCTATCATATATTTGACTATGACAAGAAACGAATGAACAAGAAGAAAGGAGTATGAAGTATGAAACGGAAATTTATAAGTGCATTTGTATTGGTTATTGCAGTAGTCAGCTTATTTCAGTACACCGGCTTAGCGGCATACGTGGCTCAGTACACCTACGATGCGGGAGACCGATTAATTACAGCATCATCCAAGGAGCATGGTGAAACCTCCTATCAGTATGATGCAGCAGGCAATATTTTGCGTGTCAGCACAGCTCAGACGGCGGCGGGAATCTTAATCAATGGGGATTTTTCAGGCGAGGTGCTTCCTACAGGGACGGGTCAAGGTTGGAATAGTTATGCTACGGAAGGGATTACAGCGGCTTATCAGGTCGTAGCTGAGCCTATCACTTTAGCGGTAATACCAGAGATTCCAGGTGGAGTAACCCAATCTGTCTATCAAGCCGTTTATCAACCTGCTAGTCCATACAGCCAGATGATTCAAGTTAGTTCATCGCAAGCGGGCGGCGCAAATATTTATCAGGATATATCCGTATTAGGCGGTGCGACGTACAGCTTAAGCGGCTGGATGAAGGCAGAAATATTGAGTAATGCGGCGGCACAAATGGTAGTTAATTTCTATGACAAGGACAACAAATATGTTAGCCATACCGTTGCCAGAAATATGCTGACTCCAGAAGACTGGTCACATGTACAAACTGAACTTAAAGTTCCAGAACACGCAGTCAAAGCGCGGCTGCATCTGCAAGTATTACTTCTAGGTGACAATGGATCTGCGCTTGCGAAATATAGCAATGTAGCAGTTCAATTGTTAGCGACACCATAATGGAGGCATCTTCTATGAAATCTAGCTTAACTCGCTGGCTTGTGCTTAGTGTCAGCATGTTGATTATTTTACTGATTGGTATGCCGCAGGCAGCTTACGCGGCTGACTATACATACAATCTTTCTCCAGGGGGATCCGCTGAGGTCAGCTCCAAAGATGGTAAATCGATAACGGCCAAAATGAAAGGGCCTACCTATGATTATGCGGAAACGAGTGCGACGAAAGGGGTAATTGGATACGGTAGAAGTAAGCGGTCATCTTCTCGTATGGTGACCGGTGATGAACGACTGACGATTACGAATACATCAAATGATACCGTTACGATAACGGTAGATGATAGTAAAGCGAGCATCTATTATTCATCAACTCCTGCGCTTGTGAATAAGTGGCTGCAGCCAGGTGACAGTGCGGAAATTTCGAACAAAGGAATAACGGACGAATATTTTCATGTCGATGGTAAAAATGATCACGCGGACTATGATGAAAATAATGCGCTAATTTCTTTTGATGAGAATCATTCAGGCGGCCAAATGAGTCTTAAAATGGGTCGGAAGATTGCGATAACGAACCGTGATAAAGAGGCCATTGAAATCTATGCTCCGTATTTCAGCTTTAAAATGGAAACAAGGCTGAAACCCGCTGTGTTCCATAAATATATTGCGACGAATCAAACGTTGGAACTCAATAAAAGAGATGGCAGTGATTTTTACATTTACCTGAGAGTACCTAAAGGAACAAGGCAGTATGATTATGTTTCTTATTTGAACAGTGAATTAAAAGGTTATGGTAGCTCCTCGAATACGAATTGGAGAATTAGTGAAAAAGAGAAGTTTGTTATTACGAATAAAGCCAGTGAGCTTCTAGAAGTTTATGGTCCTACTGACGGTTTTCATCTCTATGACAGAGATGACTATGCGATGGAAACGAAGGTACTGAAAAAAGGGGAGAGTATGCAGATTACCAATACATCTGCTGAATCCCGTTCGCTTACCCTTAGGGGAACCTATGATTTTGCTGAGTACGATATTCATGGCAAAGTCGTTGATTTTGAAAAAGGAGCATTTTCTAGTAGCAAATCTATCGGTGCCAGCAACAAAATGGTGATCACGAATAATAGTGCATCAGATATGGAAATAGTTGCTCCAAAACAGGGGTTTACCTATGTATCAAGCCCAAATCCTGCTCTAGTCGTCAAAGAAATAGCTCCCAATCAAAGTATAGCAGGCGCTAATGGAACGACAGGACGAGCATCCATTAAGCTGAACGGTCTGTTTGACTATGCGACGTATGATACGTTAGGTATGATTCAAACTTATAATCAAAATCGAAGTATTGCTCAACTCTATGTGGATTCCATGGAGAGATTCGCATTAACGAATGTTGGCTCTGCACCAGCACATATGTACACGGCTTACGATGCTTTTGTTTTCACTAAGCGTGATAAGCCTGTCAGCTTCAGTAAGAGACTTGCTGTTGGTGAGACGCTGAAAGCGACGAATAAAGCAACAAAGAGCTTTACGGTAACAGCTAATGATCAGCATCACTATGCGATTTATAGTGGACAAAATAAGGTTGAGAAATTTGGTCGTCTGTTAATCGGAGATACCTACAGTGTGGCCGCAGCGGAGCATATCGTACTCACAAATAGCGGTGCTGCGAATTTGACCATTTCCGGAGCTGAAGATGCATTTATACTTTCGGAACAAGTAGATCCAGCTTTGTATAAAGGCTATTTGCCTGTTGGTTCAAGCTCCCGAATTACGAGTACCACACCTGGTAACTTCAATCTGGATATCGAAGGAACCTATGATCAAGCGAGCTATAAACAGGATGGAGCATTGCGTTCCTTTGATCGACTGCGTTCATCGAAATCTTTGCTGTTGTATGGTGGAGAAAGAATAACCATTACAGGAGCAGGTACGGCAATGCTGCAATGGTTTGCGCCGTATGAAGCAGTAAGCGTTCAAGCTAGTGAGACGCCTGCACTTGCCCTGCGCAAGCTGACAGCAGAGCAAAGTGTTGAATTTACGAACAAAACGGTTCGAAGTGAGAACATTAACTTTACAGGCAACTATGACATGATGGACTATGAAGCAGATGGAGCACCGGGTACCTATGCGCGGGATCGCAGCATCAACTATCGTAGTGTGGAGGCCGGACAGCGTATTGCTGTCATGAGTCGACAGCCAGAACCGATTGAAGTATATGGTGCCTATGAAGTCTTTACGATTAAAGATCGAAAGCACCCCGTTACGTTCAAGCACAAGCTGCCAGCAGCAGCGAGTCTAGAGCTGACGAATACATCGAATAAGGCCTTTTCCATCTACAATGAAGGAAATTATAACTTTGCCCTGTATGATGTTAAAGGGAATGTAGCTGACGTAGAACGCAGCTATAAGAGCAAGTCCAAGCTTGTGAGCAGTGGTAACCGACTTGCGCTGACGAACTCGTTAGCGACGAATACGATTATCGAAGGGCCATATGATGTGTTCCAAGTGAAGGAACGCGCTTTGCCAGCCATATTTGAGTATGAACTGAAGCCTGGGGCAAGCATGGAAGCAACATTGACGAGTACGCCGTCTGCTGAAGTGAAGATGACAGGCATCCATGATATGGCGAAGTATGATCCGCAAGGCAAGCTTACTTACTATCAAAATAATCGCAAGACGATAACGACGGAGAAACTTGTTCATGGCGAAAAAGCAGCTGTACAAAATAGCGATGTACAACCGATTATCGTCTATGGAGCTTATGATCCATTCCGTGTTCAAGTACGTGAGAATCCGGTAACGTTTAAGCGACATCTTCAAGCAGATGATACGATCAAGCTGCGTAATAAGCTGAATAAAATGATGTATGTCGATTTCGAGGGTACGTATGACTTTGCTCAATACAATGCGGAAGGCGAAGTTTCTACTTACTATTCTAATCAAGCTGGAACTACCAAATCGATTCATGATCAATACAAAATGGTTGTATCTCCAACGATTGGACAGTCTGTCACGGTATCAGGGGCATTCGATGCGTTTGAGATTGTGAATCACAAGGATCGGGCTGTAACGATCAAGACGATGCAGCCAATGGATACGATCTCGTTCTATAACATTTCAGCTGGTCCGTTTGCTCCTAGAGCTGACGCACAATATGAGTATCAAATTTTCGATGCTGCTGGAACATTGCAGTCTTCCGGTAAGGCTGGCGGCGGCTTGGCGAAATCATTTGATTCAACGGAACGTAAAGTGATCACGAATGCACAAGCGGTTCCTATTACTGTTGAATTGCCGACAGATGCGATCCGTTGGGCTGCGGATCCCAATCAATTTTTCCTTAAGCTCCTCTCAGGGAACAGCATTGAGGTAACGAATGCGACAAATGCTCCACAGGAGCTGACCGTACGAGGAAAATATGATATTGCCGTCTATGATGGACAAGGTAAGGCAGTTCGTTATAGTAAGGATGCTTTGCAAGAATCGATTGAAGTATTGCCTGGTCAGCGAGTCGTGTTAACAAGTACGAAAGTTAACGGGACAGTCGTGACAGGTAACAAAAACGAGCTGAAAGTAGTTCCCGTAGATACGCCTGCGCTTGTTCATGCACAAGTGGGCATCGGTAAAGTACTGGAAGCTGCGAATATTAGCACTGAACAACGTGCACTGACGATTGTAGGTGACTTCAAATACCGTATTCTGCAGCAGCCGGAACAAATCGGCTATAGTCCGATGACGATCCCTGCTGGACAGACGGTGACGATCCGAAGTTCAGACGCGACAATGATTAGTGCTTACGCGCCATATGACTTCTTCCGTTTCGTAGAAAAGGATGCACCACCAGCTCCGATCTCAGGTTCGGCAGGAGCAGATCAAATCGCGAAGCTAGAAGCATCTGACTATGATCCACAGTCATTCCATGCCGATCCGATTGATACGTCAACGGGTGCACAAATTATTAACCGAACGCTGCTAACTGCGCATGGCGCGGTACCAATTCCTTTCCAGACACAGTATCATTCTTTACTTAAAGGTGATGCAGCACTAGGGAAAGCATGGGGCCATAACTATGAGCTTCGACTTGAGGTAAATGAAGCAGGAGACGCATTAAAGATCTACCGCAATGCTTTCCATAGCAATACGTTTAAGCAGCAGGCAGATGGAAGCTATAAGTCTGACGATAAAGCAGTCAAGTTGGATAAAGTCGAGAAACAGGCAGATGGCGGCTATGTGTGGTCGCGCAATAAAGGTACTACCTATCATTTTGATTCAGTCGGTCGTCTTACTGAAATGAAAGATAAGACTGGACAGGGTTTGCAGTTCCAATATGACGCAGGCGGTTTGAAAGCGGTAGTCGATCCATTTACGGGTGCAGCATTAACATTTAGCTATAACGCAAATGGTGATGTTTCTTCTGTAAAAGATCAAGCCAATCGCGAAGTAACATTTGGGTATGATGCTGCTCGCCGATTGACTCAGATTACGGATGCAGCGGGCAGAGTGACGAACTATGCCTATGATGCGCAGGACCGCATCGTTTCAGCGGAAAGTGAAGGTACGAAGCTATTCGTGAACGAATACGATAGCGAAGGCCGTGTCGTGAAACAGCAGGATGCGCTTGCTGGCAGCAAGCCGACATTGTTTGCTTACCAAGAAGCAGACGGGAAGCTTATCACGACCATAACAGACCGCAACGGAGACATCTTCAAACGTACGCATAATAGCAGCTATCAGCTGCTTGCTGTTGAAGATGCGCTAGGTCGAACGACTTCCTATACGTATGATGAAGCGGGCAATCGTACAAGTATGACGAATCCGCTGAAGCAAACAGCTCGATATTCGTATGATGAGCGCGGGAACGTAATCAGTGCTGTCGATCATATGAACCAAGCAATTACGATGACGTACGACCAAGCAAATAATTTGCTAACTGCGACAGGACCAGATAAGAAAACGATTGTGAATATGTATGATCAGCATAATCGACTTATTTCCGTTACGGACCCTGAGCAAGGAAAGACAACCTATGCATATGATGCCAATGGATTGCTTCAATCGGTAACCAATGCGCAGGGTAGTCAGTCGCTATACAAATATACGGGCAATCGAGTAAGCACTGTACAGAATAGCGAAGGAGAAACACTCCATCTCGGCTATGATGATGCAGGTCGTCTCGTAAGTGAGAAGGATGAAGCAGGCAATACGACGAAGGTTGTCTATTTGACTGATGATCAGTTATCAACAGAGACGGATGCAATAGGAAATACGATTCGTTACACGTATGACAAGCAAGGATTCTTGGCTAGCACGACAGATGGACGAGGCTTTAAGACGTCCTTCGCCTATGATGGCAATGGCAAGCTCACACAAGTGACAAATGCCAAGAATGAAACAAGTGCGTTTGGATACGATGGAGAAGGCCGATTGAATCGGGTCACGAATCCGCTAGGTAATTTTACGGCGTACCAGCATGATGCCATTGGCAATGTCATTGCGGCTACGAATGCGGAAGGTGAAACCTTCAAGTATGAATATGATGCATTGAACCGTCTTACAGCGGTAGAAGATGCATCTGGTGTCAACGTGTATCGCGTTGCATATGATGCGGCTGGCAATATGAAATCTCAGTCGAACGCGATGAACGAAACGTGGACGTATATGTTCGATGAGAACAATCGCCTTACGCAGTCGATTGATCCGTTACAGCGTCAAACGGCTTACACTTACGACGGTATGAACCGTCTGAATGGCGTAACCGATCCGCTGCAAGGACAAACGATTCAACAATTTGATACACTTGGCCGATTACAAGGATTGACGGATCCAAATGGCAATGCTGCTGGATATACGTATGATCGTATAGGCAGATTGACAGGACAATCCAACGCTTCTGGCGGTAATGAAGCCTATGCTTACAACCCATTAGGTCAGTTAGTCACGTCAACGAATGCACGTTCACAAGTGACGACGTACCATTACGATCCAGCAGGACGTCTGGCTTCATTTACAGACCCAACTGGAGAAGTAACGTATACGCGTGATGAAAATGGCAATGTGGTAGAGCAGAAAGAAAATAACGGAAATGGTATCACTCGTACTTTCGATGAGCTCAATCGCGTGACTCAATACGTAGATCAAGATGGTCAGCGATTGAAGTATGTGTACGATGCTGCGGGTCGATTAACGACACTCATTTATCCAGATGGCAAAGCAGTGAAATACACGTACGATCGTGCAGGACGAATGAAAACCGTAACGGACTGGGCAAATCGCGTAACGACATACAGCTATGATGCGAATGGTCGTCTCATTACGACAGAGCGTCCTAACGGCACACTAGAAAAACGTGAATACAACCCAGCAGGTCGCTTGATCAAGCTTACAGATACACGTGCAGATGGCACGCTCTTGCATGGTTACACGTACACGTATGATGCTGTAGGCAATGTATTGACGGAGCAAGAGTTGGCTGGCGCATCTGTTACAGCCAATGTGTACGGTACTAATGGTACAAGCGGTACGAGCATGTCTGGACAACCTATCATTGATATCAATGGACCAGGTCTTTCCCCAATGACGCAAACGGTGCCAGATGCTGAAATGACCTATACAACGGACAACCGCATGGCAACGTTTAATGGTCAAGCTGTAACGTACGATGCAGATGGAAATCTCATTAATGGACCGCTCGACGGCAGCATGCAGCTGTACACGTATGATGCACGCAATAGGCTCATCGAAGCTGGCGGTGTGAAATACGGTTACAACAGCGACAATATCCGTACTTCGGTCTCGGCAAATGGAGTAACGACCAAGTATGTCGTCAATCCAGAAGCGATGCTGTCGCAAGTGCTGATGGAGACGAATGAACAAGGTCAAGCACAAACGTACTATGTTTATGGTCTAGGATTAATCGGACGTGAAGATACGTCTGGTGGATATGCTACGTATCATTATGACCGTCGTGGAAGCACGAAGGCATTGACGAATCTAGTTGGCGAAGTCACAGATACGTACACATATGGTTACTATGGCGAAGCACTAGGACATAAAGGTGTTACAGAGCAGCCGTTCCGCTACAATGGCCGCGATGGTGTTATGACGGATTCCAATGGTTTGTACCAAATGAGAGCTCGTTACTATCATCCGGAACTGAAGCGCTTCGTGAATCGAGATATTGTAAGAGGTTCGATCGATCAGTCGCAGACGCTGAACCGTTTCGCCTATGTAAATGGCAACCCAATCTCTTATATTGATCCATTTGGACTTAGTAGAGATGGAGATTCGCCGTGGATTCAAGGCGGAGATTTCCTCGTAGATACGATGCCAGGCATCGGTACTGCGAAGGGCTTCCAGCAAGCCTTTAGCGGCTACAACCATATTACGGGCGAGAAGTTATCGACAGCAGAGCGCTGGGCAGAGGGCGTAGGTGCAACAGCCAGCTTTATTCCGATCCCAGGTATGAAGCATGCAGGTAAGTATGTGACCGAAGGTGCCTTCTGGGCAGGAAGCAAAATTAAGAACTTCTTCGGCTGGGGCAGCAAGAAGGTTGATGACGTTGCGTGTAATTGTTTCACCGCAGGCACGAAGGTTCTAACAGACGAAGGGGAGAAACCTATCGAGGAAATCGAGGTAGGTGATAAGGTTCTTGCTAAGTCTGATGAGACTGGAGAAGTGGCATACAAGGAAGTCGTGGGGCTGTTCCAGAAACAGGCTGATAAAATCTATAAGGTTCACATCGGTGATGAGGTCATTGAAGCTACAGCAGAGCATCCTTTCTGGTTGGAAGGTAAGGGATGGGCAGAGGTTAAAGACCTGAAGGTTGGCGACTTGCTTGTTACTAGCGATGGTACTACACTGGCGATAGACAAGATTGAGAAAGAGCCACGAGAAGCAACGGTTTATAACTTTGAGGTTGCGGATTTTCAGTCTTACTTTGTATCTAACTTGGGGATTTGGGTTCATAATTGTGCAGTTAGAGCTAACTATGGGAAATTAATGTATGATGGGGATGGTAATTGGATTTCTACTGCAGGATTAATTTATGGTCAAGGTTCAGCAGAAGGAAATAGAGTCAAGCATGTTCTTGCTCATGGTATCCCTAATCCTACAAAACGTAATCATACTGTTTTTAATGTAGGTAAAGACAAAATTTTAGGTTTGGTTGATGAGGCATGGTCTAATAAAAGTGGAATTATGCCGGTGATGCAGAGCCGTGGAACCATGGTTTATAATATTCCAATGGGCAAAGTAGTGGGTACAAACGGAGAAACTTCCATTAGAATTGTTGTAGACCAAGGAACATCAGATATAGTTACCGCATTCCCGGTTAGATAGGAGTTGAAAATATGCAAGTATACTGTCCCTTTTGTGATGGTTCGGGAGTAGTTTATAAAGCAATAGTAACAAAGTTGAGTAGTTGTATATTTATCTGTGATGAATGTGACACGGTGTGGGAAAATGGTCAAGAAATTATAGAGGGAAATTGTTTGAGCTTCAAATATTACATGACTCCACATGGATTAAAACCTTTATGGAGTGAACTAAGTAATATAGAAAAAGAGTGGGAATAATACTAAAAAGACCTTGAGGGCCACAATCCTCAAGGTCTTTTCGATGCTCCACTCAGTTCTGTAGATCGGGCGAAAATATGCGTTAGATGAATATGCAACGTATCATTATGACTGTCGTGGAAGTACGAAGGTATTAACGAATGCAGTTGGTGAAGTAACAGATACGTACACGTACGGTTACTATGGCGAGGCACTAGGACATCAAGGCGTGACAGAGCAGCCGTTCCGCTACAATGGCCGCGATGTTGTTATGACGGACTCGAATGGTTTGTACCAAATGAGAGCTCGTTACTATCATCCAGAGAATGCAATAAGACAGTTTAAATAGAGGAGTTGGTGGTTATGAGTAAAGAATCGGAAGAATTCTTTAGAATAATGTTAGATTTCTTACCGTCGGCTGAAGATGAGTATAGAGAATCAATCGAGTATTACGGTGAGGTGCTAGAAACTATCATAATTGAGAGAGTATTCATGCCGAAAATAATTAAATTATTGAGCGAGGAAAGAAACATCAATTTGCTAGAAAGTATCTTTAAATATTTTGAAGAAGTATCTACTGATAAAGATGTTCACTTAAAGAGCATTTTTTCAACTACGGTGTTGGAAGTACTCGGAAATGACAGATCGATTTTAGGGACTGCACAGAAGTACATGGGAACCAAAACGATACAACTTCAAATAGAAGCTGATAGAGCATTAGGTAGAATATAGTCAGCACAGACTCATAAGATATTGACGGTTATCAATCATAACCGATTTGGGTTCATAAAACTGCTTACTTAAAAAGAGAAATCGCTGGCAATCATCTGTTCGATAATGGAAATAAGCGTACAGCAGCTGTTATGCAAGAGTTGATGAAAAGAAACCATATTTCAACTGGTGTTAGTGAAGCTGCAATGAAAGATGTTATTTATCAGATTTCAACAGGAAAACTTAAAGATATCTCGGACATTGCAAAAGTGCTAAGGGGATTTTAGATATGGAAATGGATTTTGAAAAGCATAAACAAGAAATATTTCAATTAAGTGAGTCTCTCGATATTAAACTAAATAATGTAGAGGGCATTGATTGTTTTCTCCCTTTTTTTAGAAAAATAGAGGGGGATTCTTCAGTCTTGATAATAAAATTAGACGGTGAACGAGAAGAAAACACCTACACTCTACTTGTCTCAGGAAAATTGCTTGGGCAAGGCGAGTATATTAGAGCGGAGACATCAGACCTTGAAGGTGGATTAAGTTTTATTATTGTTGAGTATGCAAAGAAGGTATGGAATTGGTTTCCATAGGTCAGAATGCTTTTGAAGCCCGTAGTGTAATATATAATCTATAATTTAGAAAAGACCCCGAGGAAGGATATTCTCGGGGTCTTTCTAATCCCAGCAGTGCTGAATGACTCGGGCAGTAGCCCATCAGGACGATATGCAACGTATGACCATCGTGAAGGCACAAAGGTGCAACAGCTGAATGGGAGAAACCTATTGAAGACATTTAGGTAGAAGATGAAGTAATAGAAGCCACAGCAGAACATCCTTTCTGACTAGATGGCAAGGTATGGACTGAGGCCAAAGACCTGAAGGTCGGAGACTTGCTTGTTACGAGTGATGGTTCTAAACTATCGATAGATAAGATTGAGAAAGAACCACGAGTAACAACGGTTTATAACTTTGAGGTTGCGGATTTCCAATCTTACTTTGTTTCTAACCTAGGAGTTTGGGTTCATAATTGTGCGATTAAAGCGAATTATGGAAAATTAACGTATGATGGAAATGGTAAATGGAGCTCTACTGCTGGATTAATCTATGAACCAGGTTCTGTTCATGGTAATAGGGTTAAGCATGTTTTAGCTCATGGTACACCTGATCCCACGAAAGACACTCATACTGTTTTTAATGTATCTAAAAACGAAATATTAGGTCTGGTAGATGAGGCGTGGTCAAATAAATATAGAATATCTCCTGTTTTACAAAGAAATAGTAGTAATATGTTTTATAATATTCCTATGGGAAGAGTCATTGGTATCAACGGAGAAACTTCTATAAGAATTGTTGTGAAAAAAAATAATCCATCAGTTTTAATAACGGCATTTCCTGTGCGATAGGGGGAGAAACGACGATGCAAGTATATTGTCCATTGTGTGAAGGCCAAGGAGTAGTATATAAAGCTAGAGTTACGAAGTTAAATTGCGTTATTTACATTTGTGATGAATGTGATACGATTTGGCAGAATGGCAACGACATTTCAGAAGAAAGTTGTGCAGGTTTCGATACTTTTATGAGCGAACACAAGCTTCCTCCGCTTTGGAGCGAGCTCAGTAATATTGAGAGAGTGTGGAAGTAAGTTTTTATTTTAATGCCTTGGACGAAATTTGTCCAAGGCATTTTTATAATAATGACGACTGAAGGGGAGAAACCTATTGAAGACATACAAGTCGGAGATATGGTTCTTGCTAAGTCCGATGAGACGGGAGAAGTGGCTTACAAGGAAGTTGTGGGGCTGTTCCAAAAACAGGCTGACGAAATTTATAAAGTTCATATCGGTGATGAAGTCATTGAAGCTACGGCAGAGCATCCATTCTGGCTCAATGGCAAGGGATGGACAGAAGTTAAAGACCTGAACGTTGGCGACTTGCTTGTTACGAGCGATGGTTCTAAACTGGAAATAGATAGGATTAAAAAAGAGTCACGCGAAGCAACGGTTTATAACTTTGAGGTTGCGGATTTTCAGTCGTACTTTGTTTCTAACCTTGGAGTTTGGGTTCATAATTGTGCTGTTAACGGTGTTACTAGACTTTTAAACAATATGCCTGAATTTACTGGTTCTAATAGAGAAAAATTGTTATCTGCTGTTCAAAGTGTAGATCTCAGAGGATTCATAAATGAACTTTATAGACCTGGTGCGAAAGTTGGAGATGGCGGAACTGCTACTATACCTACAAAGGAGTTTTACGCGGGTTCTTCAAAACATCTATTAAAAGCACAGGAACGGTTAGATAATTTAAATAATCTAGTGAAATCCGGGAAACTTAGTCTTAATGATTTAGATATACTTGATGCTTTAAGAGATGATTTAGGGGCAGCAATAAGACTGTTTAACTACAGGAGTCGGTGCTTATGAATAAAAAATCGGAAGAATTCTTAAGAAAAATGCTAGAGTTCTTGCCATCAACTGAGGCTGCGTATAGAGAATCAATTACGTTTAACGGTAATGTGCTAGAAACGGTCATAATTGAGGACATCTTCATGCCTGAAATAATTAAATTATTAAAAGAGGAAAGAAACATTAATCTGTTAGAAAGTATTTTTAAATATTTTGAAGAAGTATCTAATGACGAAGATGCTCACTTAATGAACGTTTTTTCAGTTACGGTTTTGAAAATACTCGGGAATGATAGAACGATTCTAGGGACTGCACAGAAATACATGGGATCTAAAACGATAGACCTTCAAATAGAAGCTGATAGAGATTTAGGTAGGAGAATCTAGTCAGCATAGACTCGTAAATTAGCGATGGGTATTCATCATGGATAACCGTTTTGCTTTATTCCGAGGCAGAGGGGGCCAGTGCTGAATAAATCGGGCGGCAAGTCTTGAATGAATAACCCTCATTAGCTCCCTATCAACTTCCTGCCAAAATCGTGTGCGTACAGCAAAGATGATTGGATTGAATAGTGAAGAGAGGATGACCATGAATAATTATATTTTATCGATTACAAAAAAGTTTGATTATTTTTTTGAAAATAAAGAAATTTCGAATATTATTTATTTACACGATGAGGAAGATAATGAAAGATTAGATCATTGTTATTTTCCTTGAAAAGAACAATGGTGATGTAACAGGTATATTTATTAGAGGCATGAATCCGTTAATTTCACCGAATAGAATTTTTGATTTGGATGATTTCAATTTACTTGCTATTAATGAACAATTGGCAATGAAACAGGTCTTATCAAACCCACTTGAAGGAGCAGAACAGTTAACAAAAGTCACAATGACTGACAAAAGATGGTTGGAGAAAGATGGATGGGTAAAAATGAGTAATAACGTCAATGGAACTGAGATTCATTTTGTGTATAACACAAAAACAGGAGAATTTGACGACTTTAAGTTCAAGTAAAAGGCGGATCAATAAATGGAAGATGTCAATATTATCATGAATACTGAAACCCAGTGTCTTATTGTGGAGCATTTATACACGGTTGAGAATTACCTTACCTTTAATATTCAAGTTAAATCGGGAGGGTTCGCAGGGCAGTCCAATTTTTGTATATCAAAGGAAAAGATTGGAGAGATTATTCAATCGCTAGAGGAAGCATATGAAAAATTATCAGGACGTAGTCAAATTGATGACTACGATTCTGATGCACATCTAGTTATTAAAGCAACAAGATTAGGGAAGGTAACTGTCTCTGGACAAATTGGAGGAAGTCACCAAGAGCATAGCATGCGGTTTGAATTTACTTCCGACCAAACTGTACTGGAGAGACTTATTAACCTGTTTAATGTTCTGATAAGATAATGATATCGATGAAGCAGACCTTGGGGGTGGTAATCCTCAAGGTCTTTTTTATATCGACCTAGTGATGAATGATTTTTCCGGTTGGATGGCAAGGGATGGACTGAGGTCAAAGATCTGAAGGTTGGAGACTTGCTTGTTACGAGTGATGGTTCTAAACTATCGATAGATAAGATTGAGAAAGAACCACGAGTAACAGCAGTTTATAAATAACTTTGAGGTTGCGGATTCCAGTCTTACTTTGTATCTAACCTTGGGATTTGGGTGCATAATTGTAATGTATTAAGGTACAACAGTGAATTTATGGGGCATATATTTCATGGTCGATTGGATGGAAGAAAAGCATCAGGATATCATCATAAAAATATGAATTCTCCCTATACACTATCCAATATAACTAGTAAAGATAGGTTTGGTGTTTATAAAGCTAGCGTTACTTATAACGGCATGTCCAAAACTTCTACTTTTTTTCCTGATAATTGGAACAGAGCAGAGGTACTTAATGCCACAAAAGAAGCTTATAATAGTCTATCTGAAGTTGATTTGCTTAATTGGAATGTTGGGACTACCAGTAGTGGTATGAAGATCAGGATGTTTATAAATAGCACTGGTGAATTGGTAACAGCTTTTCCACACGAATAATGTCTGAAAGGGTGGTTTAAATGAAGTATAAGTACGAAATCATTAATACTAGAAAAGATGGCTCACATTTTAAAAAGATTAAACTGCCAATTGAACTATCTCCTGTAGAAGTAATGTTATATGATATGGAGGGTTTTTCTAATCCAATATTTATCGAACATATCAATGAAGTACTATCAGGAAAGGTGGATTTCAGACAGCATGGTGGAAATATAGTTGATTTAGAGATAAGAAGAGACTTCACCACAGTTTGTAATCTATTTCCTAGAGATAAAGAAGTAGAATGTATTATAGAAACAGAAGAATTACTTAAAATTATTGAACTCTGGATAGATATTAATAGAGATTTATTAAGGGATTTTAACTGATATAAAGGATGATTGTAGCATAATATACTTCAGACCTTGAGGAATTAAATTCCTTAAGGTTTTTCTTTATATAGCTCATCTTGTAGCTAACAAAACAGATTGAAAATAGTGTGACAGGAGTAATATTATGAACGTTGTGGAAGCACGAAGGCATTGACGAAAGAAGCTGGTGGTATTACAGATATGTACACGTAGGTTACTATGGTGATGCCCTAGGACATTAGGGCGTCAAGGAGCGTCCATTCCCTTAGAATGGCTGGGATGGTGTTAGGATGAATTTCAATGGTTTGTATCAATGAGAGCTCGTTACTATCATCCAGAACTGAAACGATTCGTTAACCTAGATGTTAATAGAGGTTTGAGCGATTAGTCGGAGGCAATGGATCTTAATATAATTTTCAAATAATATTTCAGAATGGAGTTCCAAATGTTAAAAGAAATTGCAGAGGTTATGCGTAAGTTTTGTTTAGATGAAATATACTTAACGGGTTTTATAGATTTCGAAGAAAATCAGTTGTCTGAATTTGTTGCCAATCCGGACTATCTTATTTTTGAGTTTGGAGGACAATTGATTAACATTCAATCTATTGAGCAATATTCGAAACTATCTATCACTAAGGTTGATACTATTAAAATAGATATCGATTTGGAAGATGTGATACCAGCAAAATCGAGAATCAGCGGGGTTATCTTTAATAATCCAATGATGGACAATAAAATCGCCAAAATTGAGTTGTTCAACTTAGAGGTAAATAATTGTGAGTTAATATGCGATGCATTAAAATTGATTTTATCTAACAATCAAGAAATATTTTTAGATCCTTCATTTTTAGGTATCAACATTGGTGGTTCTGAAGTAGAAGAGTTATGGAAATATAATCTACCAGACGGATACAATACACAATCAACGATTATTGAATTCTAATAATCTCTTGTTAATTCATTAGACCTCGAGGGTGGAAATCCTCAAGGTCTTTTCTTTCTTGTAAGTGACATATGTCATCTATCATTATGACCGTAGTGGCAGCACAAAGGCATTGACGAATCCAGTTGGAGAAGTAACAGATACGTACACGTATGGTTGCTATGGCGAAGCACTAGGACATCAAGGCGTCATAGAGCAGCCGTTCCGCTACAATGGTCGAGATGGTGTTATGACGGATTCCAAATGAGAGCTCGTTGCTATATCATCCAGAACTGAAGCTTTGAGAAATTACATGATTATGTGGGAATTGATGTTCCAGATTCGTGGATATGGATATCCAGTTTCGTGAAAAAAACTCCAGTGATTTTATTTTTTCATCCAGAGGATGGAAAAGAATATTACAGATTAAATAGTGGAGAGGATTTAGTTTCAATTATCGGTTCTGGCCGGAGAACCATGAGGGATATAAAGTAAGATATAGTTAAATCACAAACAATATGTAAGACCTTGATGGGGAATGTGCCTCTCCTGGGTAGGAAGCAAGAAAAGCAATTGAGTCTAGCTATGATAGTAGGAGGAGCTATGGGACTGGATATTGTATTATTCGATGAAAAAAAAGTAAGGGTTGGGATAATAGAATTACCAAATAGTTTACACGAAGCTATATTCAAGGGTACATCAAATTGGAGCAGCTATATGCAATTAAGAAAAATGAAGGATTACTACAAGACTAACGTTCGGCTTAATCAATCTGAACTTTTTTGCTTTGTGGAAGATTTGAAGCAAGTACGATTATTTATTAACTCTACGTATCATACAAACTTGGATAGCTTAGTGCAATCTTTAAGTAGTGCCAATGTTAAAGCTATACATGTTGGAGGCGATTAAGTATTTGACTTTGAGAGGTAAGCCAGAAATTAGTATTGTATTAGGGGAAATTGATAGAAATTCATCTGCAGTTTTTCTGTTGGATGGTTCAAGTATTTTAAATAAGCATTCTTTTTTTCAAATGGCTAGTCGTATACTTCCACAAGACCCACCATTAATAAGTGATAATTTAGATGCTTTTGTTGATTCGATATCTAGTGGTATTTTAGATTGTGAAGCCAATAAGTTATATATCTTATGGACTTGTGCTGATATTATGGATAATAATGCTCCTGAAGACTTTAAAATGATAATCGAATGCTTTAATGATATTATAATTAGAGTGGCAAAAGAGGAGACGCAATTATTCCTGTTTCTTTTTGGAAGTGAGACTATTTGAAGTAGTAAAGTTAAAGATATATAGTACAATTTTTTTGACCTTGAAGTGAATATTCCTTCAAGGTCATTTCATTATCTGATTACTTGGAGGATTAGTATGTCCCACACTTGCATAGTTTGTGGCTACGATGAACTTTATGAACCGCCAAAGGATAAGAATGGAGTTTCATCAGACGAAATATGCCCTTGTTGTGGATTTCATTATGGTTTTGATGATGATGATAATCCAAGTGCGTATGATCATTGGCGGTCACAATGGAAAGGTAGTAATTACAAATGGTTTTCTAAAAGTAGAAGACCACCTGATAATTGGAATCACGTTCAACAAATAAACAAGATTCTATAATAGATTTATATGGATTAACCTTGAGAGATGTCTTCTCAAAGTTATATGGCCGTCGCGGAAGCACGAAGGAATTAACGAATTAGAAGGCTATGGAGGTTGTATGATAAATAAGTTTTCCCTAATAGATGCTGAAAATGACTTGGTTATAGGTAATTCCGCTGATTTGATTGGACTGACAGGATGTTGTATTGAGAAGATTGACGATGAAGAGTTTCATAAAATAATACTAGTGAATTTTCAATTTAATGAGGAATTTATAGAGTACTGTAAGAAAAATAAATCATATATAAATAATTTATATCTAACTATTTTAAATAATAAAGGGAATCCAATAGGTTCATACTATTTTACTTTAAAAGAACCTCAATCTTATTATAAGTCTGGATTTAATGAAGGTTTGATTAATCTTGAATTGATTGGGGAGCTTTTACAAATAGCCACAGAAGAAAGCTTGGCTATTTGGGATATGAGAAGATCGCTACTTTCTAAAAGTAACATTTGGATAACATTATCCAAAAAGCAAAAAATAGGATGGCTAGAAGTTGCTCGATTATTTTTTAACAGAAATCATAGCCCTCAAGATCAAATGAATAAGAAATATTACATTGATGTAACACATGTACAAGATTCTGTTGATTTCTTTTGTGCATTAGGAGAGGCTATTAACGGCCCGGGTGGTTATTTTGGTTTTAATTTGAGTAGTCTTGAAGATTGTCTTTGTAGGGGATTTGGTGCAGTACCACCATTTTATATTTATTTGATTCATGTAAATAGTAAAAGTTCAGAGAGTGACAAGTTTTTTGAAGAATTAAAAGATGTATTTGCTAATAGAAATGTAACACTAGTCTGTAGTTAATTTCGTAAAGACCTTGAAGGATATACTCTTTCCAGGTCTTTTTTATGCTCAATTGATCAACATGGATAATTTTTAACTCTTTTACAACTCCAAGCAATGTCACTCCGCTCATAAGTATCTAAAAGGCCTTCAACATTGTCTCATATAACGGCTTGGCTGTGATTTTTGTCCTTTATACGCTATAAAAAAGCACCCTATAGTTATCGTCTTATTGGCACGCAAACTATTATCAACCGAGTAATTGAGTAATTTAAAGAGGTGCTTCTCTAGTTTATTTATATAGGTATTTTTATCAAAATAGTCCCAAAGAACTATAACAAAGTACTTGTCGGAAGTGTTCATCCTAATCATTTACAAATATTTAAGCGAATTTCTTAAAAACAAGTAATAAAGTACTATGAAATTTGATCTGAATGGTGAATATTCAACCATATTCTTATTTTAGTATAATCATAATATTATTGATATAAATAAGGGCGATTCATCATCGTTTCATTTAAAATACATAAAGAGAACAATGCATAATAGTACATATTTACTTATAGAGACACTACAATGGGGGCAACTGCTATGAAATCTAGTTTAAAACGCTGGCTTGTGCTTAGCGTTAGTATGCTTTTTGTGATTCTAATTGGTGTATCGCAAACTGCTTATGCAACTGACTATACCTACAATCTAGCCCCAGGTGAATCCGCTCGGGTCAGCTCAAAAGATGGTAGAACAGTAACAGTTCATGTAAATGGACTAACGTTTGACTATGCAACAACCAGCTATTCGAGAGGGGCTAATGGCTACGGGAAGGGGACAAAGTCATCTACACATTCTGTTAAGAATGAAGAACGTTTAATCCTTACTAATACATCAAATGAATTCGTTACGATAGCTTCTGATCAGAATAAGAGTGATATTGTTCGGTCGAAATCTCCTGCTCTTGTAAGCACTCGATTGCAGCCAGGTGAAAGTGCGGAAGTAACGAATATAGGGATTACAGATGAATATTTTTATGTAGGTGGTAAAAATGATCACGCCGATTACGATGAATATAACATGTTGCAATTTTATAAGGCTGATCATACGGGTGGACAAATGGTTCTTGAGATCGCTAAGAAGATAGCGATAACGAATAGAGATGAAGAGGCGATTGAAGTATATGCCCCACATTCCTATTTTAAAATAGAGTCAAGACAGCAGCCAGCTGTGTTTCATCGATACATAGAGCCGAACAAGACGCTGGAAATCAACAATGTAAGCGATAACATCTATTACGTTTATTTTGATGTGGCTCAAGGAACGATGCAGTACGACTATGTTTCCTATTTGAATAATGAGATAGATCGTTATGGGAGTTCATCGGATTCCTCTCGGCAGATTGGTAAAATCAAATACGTCGTAACGAACAAAGAGGTCGAGCCTCTGCATGTATATGGTCCTTATGAGGCATTTGCCTTATATGAGAGAGATGATTTTGCCTTGGAAACGAAGAGCTTGAAACAAGGGGAGAGTATGCAGATTATAAATACGTCTGTTCAATCTCATTCTCTTAATTTTAAAGGAACGTATGAATTTGCAGAGTACGATAGCTACGGAAATGTCGTTGATTTTGACAAAGGGGTATTATCCAGTAGTAAATCGATTGATGCTGGAACGAAAATAATAATTAGCAATAGTAGCGTAGAAAGTGTAGAGATTATCGGGCCGAAGGATGTACTGCAATATGAAACCATTTTCTATCCTGCCTTAATAGTGAATAACCATAAGCAGCTTGTTAGTTTTGACGAGAGCTCGGTCATTGGAGAAACGGCAAAAGTGCGGAATAAAACGAACAATCCTTTTATAGCTACTGCTGATAGCGCAGCGGATAGTGAGCAAGGCGTTGTTGATTTAACGAAACAGACGGTTCGAGCTGATAATAATATTTTAAGGGATGATGGCAGGGGCCATGATGTACAAAATGGGCTGACAAAAGGAAATGACCGGGATCGGATTACTAGTTATCCTAGTGTGAATGAAGGTCAACGTATTGCTGTCATGAACGACAGCTAGAAGTGTGCGAACTAATTGATGTCTATGAAAAGGATTCTCATCCTACACTTTGAGACCTATTATTTGGTGAGCGTATATAACGCCGAACCCGAGGCGGAATTAGTCCATATTTGAATACAGCGTATCGAGACATTGATTTACCAAATCGAATGTCCAATCATAGTTAATTGGGATTTATAATTGAACAGCGAAAGAAGATGACCATCCTTAAGTCTGGTTATACGGAAATATTCCGTTATTTTAATCCAGAATAGCTTGATGGTTATTTGTGATTTTCCTTTAAACAATAGCTGGATAAATGTTTGATCTATTACTTTATTTAAAGAGCAGTTATTTTTTCTTCCTGCTAATCGCTAGACGTGCCAATATACCAAGCAAATACAAGGAATTAGAATATAATAGATTGATCCTAGCGACGATTTTAATCTTATATATAAAATAAATTTACTAAATATATCTAAACATTTCGTTGAATATACCGAATAAATAATAGAGTAACCTTGTAAGTTGGTTTCATAGTTTCATTCATATTCGTTTAGGGAGGTGACAATACAATCTATCTATCTTGAACACAGAATAGCTCTCTTGTTTTCGATAACAGTCATAAAATTGATGTCCTCTGTTGTTCAAATGACCACTCAAACCTAAATTGTTGAACAATGAAAATGCCCATCTTAGAAAGGAGCCTCCATATGATGTCTAGAAAAATGTTAAGTAAACTATTATTTTTATTTATTATGCTATTTGTTGTTAATGGCTATATTGTATCTACGACAGAAGCGCAAGCTCAAAATGAAGTGACCGTGAATTTTAGCGGTGTATCCGCTCCAATCCCTGTTAATGTCCGTTCCGCACCGAATACTTCAGCCGCCATATTAGAACAGATTAATCCCAATACTCGTGTGCAATTTTCTGCTTGGACAAGAGGTCAGTCATTGAATGATTATTGGTTGAACACCCCTGATGATAGATGGTTTATTTATATTAAAAATGGCGTAAAACACTACGTATCTTCTGCTTTTATATATGGAAACCCACCTGAAAGTAACCCAAACCCAACGAATCCACTAGTCTCCTTTACCGTTCAAATCACTACGACTATTCCTGAATTGAAACAAGCATGGGAAAAAGCAATCCAAAATTGGAATGAGACAGGCCTTATTTCGTTAACTCTTGCACAAAATGCCTCCATTACGTTAGGCGAAGGTTATGCCAATGGATGGGATGGATGGGGCTGGTGGCAAAATTATGGTTCAGGACACCGAGGTGGTGCAGTCATCCAATGGAACCGAGTAAGCAACCGCAACGCTGCTTATTTAGAGGCTTTAGCTACTCATGAAATTGGACATACCATCAAGCTGGAGCATAGCTCAGGCTACTCTATTATGAATAATTCATGGCTGACTAGCATTACAGATCCAACAGAAAATGATAGAAATGAGTTAAGAAGAATCTATGGTCGTCGTTAATATAAACACGTAATTGTTATCGATAAATCACAAATCCAGCAGCCGTTTAAGTTCCTGTGACATGAAACCATCGTGCTGTTCTTATCTATTGTGTTGAATATGTTACACTATAAGCTGTACAGTAATGAGTAAATAAGATTGCTTATACTGCCAAGCATTGCATCTAAACGATGTAGAACTAACGGATAGCAAGGAGATACAGTCGACGATGAAGCTTATTTCTTGGAATGTAAACGGCTTGCGGGCTTGTGTAAATAAAGGGTTTATGGATTATTTTCAGGAGATGGACGCAGATATCTTTTGCGTACAGGAGACGAAGCTGCAGGAAGGACAGATTGATCTGGACCTAGGCGACCAATATTCGCAGTATTGGAATTATGCTTTGAAGAAGGGATACTCGGGTACCGCAGTATTCACAAAGCATAAGCCGTTATCTGTTCGCTATGGAATCGAGGAAAATGAAGAGCCGGAAGGTCGCATTCTTACGCTTGAATTCGAGACCTTTTATTTGGTCAACGTATATACGCCGAACGCGAAGCGGGATTTGTCTCGTCTTGAAGAACGTCTCGTATGGGAGGATCGGTTCCGCACTTATTTGCAGCAGTTGGATGCGATTAAGCCGGTCATTATTTGCGGTGACTTGAATGTGGCGCATCAAGAAATGGACTTGAAAAATCCGAAGTCGAATCACGGCAATTCAGGATTTACAACGGAAGAACGGGGAAAGATGACGATGCTTCAGGAGGCTGGATTTACGGATACGTTCCGCTATTTCTATCCTGATCAGACAGATGCTTATTCATGGTGGTCTTATATGCCCAAGGTAAGAGAGCGGAACATTGGCTGGCGTATTGACTACTACCTTGTTTCTGCGAGACTGCATGATTCCTTAGTGGATGCACGAATTGATTCAGAAATACTAGGCAGCGATCATTGCCCTGTTCATTTGATTATGGATTCTGAGAAGCTGCTGGCATTAAATTGAACAGTAGCAGACGTGTCGCGATATTAGCGGGATTATTTTAAGCAAAGTAAGTGATTTCATATAAACAGTTGTTTACTCTATCAACATTGCAAAATAGAAACATAAACTAGAGTAGTGGACCGAATAAATCGGTCCATTTACTTTATTTTGGGAGGCGGTAAGCCTATGATAGAAGAACATCAGGATGAAATCATTCCCTTTGCAGCCCAATTAACGGTGACACCTGTAACCACTGATCGCGAAGGAGCGGTTACGGACATACTCATATCCTATCGCCCTAATGCCATTTTGGCACTTGGGGCTGTTGTATTTACACTGCCAACAGGCTTCACAGCAGATACGAACGATACACTGAATGGCACAACATTGTTAAGCAGCCAAATATCCAATAATGGGGGCAGAGTAACACTTGGCTTAACACTTGACTTGTTGGGGCTCGCACAATTTGATTTGCTGCTCAAAGCAAAAACGCTGCCAACTGCCGGAACCTATCGATTTAAAGCTGAAAATACGTTGTTATTTCTCGGTTCACAGGGAGTAGCAGAGACGGATCTCACGGTAGAAGCAGATTCCCTTGCTTATGTTACGAATAATTTAGATAGTACGGTATCTGTCATTCGCCTAATGAGCGCTACAACGGTACAAACCATTACGGGAATTACGTTTCCTGCGGGATTAATTGATACACCTAGTGGCAGCTATGTTTATGTCACGAATTTAATAACAAACCTCGTCTCGGTTATTGATACCGCAACGAATGCTGTCGTTCAATCTATATCAGTAGGGATATCGCCTATTCGCTTAGCTGTTTCGCCCAACGGAGCATATGTTTATGTAGTGAATCGAGATAGTGGAACGGTTTCGGTTATTGATACCGCAACGAATACGGTGACGGCCACAATTGCAGTAGGGAATAGTATTAATGGGGCGGCGATAACACCTAGTGGAACTTTATTATATGTGACGGATTCGATTGATAATAAGGTGCATGTCATAAGTACCGTGACGAATACAGTTATCCAAACGATCCTAGTAGGTTTTTCCCCAATTGCATTGGCAATTACGCCAAATGGTCAAAGAGTGTACGTGCTTAATTCTGGAGATAGCACAATAACGGTCATTAGTACCCCTACGAATACAGTGGTGCAAACTATTGCTGGAATCGGGGCGTCTCCGCAAGGAATAGCGATTACCCCGTCTGGAAACTATGCTTATATCACGAGTTTGAATACGAATGAGGTTTATGTACTTGATATTGCGACAAATACAGTTACTACTACTTTTCCTGTGGGAAATGGTCCGATTGGAATTGCTTTATCTTCAGACGGTACGAAAGGTGCAGTTACCAATTATTTTGATGGAACGGTCTCGGTAATTAATTTGTTAACGAATACAGTGCTTAATACGGTTGCGGTAGGTGCGGGGCCTTTTGATGTTGCTGTAAAATAACTGATATATGTTATGAGAAATATATGTGTTGGAGCGTATGCCATTTTATATCACATGGGGTTTGACGATGTGGTGTAAAGGGCTTTTTGTGCTGTTCACTAGTAATCATAATGAAAGCAACAACCTCATAGAGATAGGATAAGCATAACAAGTCTCTTACATTTATATAGGGGTTTATACAAATTGGATGAGCTTAATAAAAGGGAGCTGAGTGGGGAATGTCAATGCCAACGATTCCAGATATAAAGCCAGAAATCGTTTTAAGTCGTCATGAGGTAATCAACCTGCTGCTAACATCAATTGCACTTGAAGAAATTGGTTTGTCGCATATTATTAATGCAGAAAGTGAATCCATTCAAGCGCTCCTTAAAGATTCATGCGTCAGTTTGGATGATGCTTTAAAAATAAATCATAGTGTAGAACGAATGATGCGAAGTGTAATCCAGAGCCAAATGCTGCTTCAAATCAAACTAGATGACATTATTTCATTAGACAATCGTGAAGAGCTTGCATGAGGAAAGGAGGAATATTGTGAGGGAAAAGAATAATCTGATTTATGAAAATCCAATTTCCAAAGAAGAAGCAACTGCGCAGCTAATTAAGGCGATTGCTCTAGAAGAAGAGGCTTTGTCTAATCTTATTAACATAGAAACGGACAAGGCCACAGCATTTGTTGGAAAGAACCTTGATTATCCTACTGGCCCTTCTACTTCAGAAATTATTCAGTATAATCAAACCGTCGTTCAATTTTTAGATACGCTGTTGATGGCTGAATGGTTGTTGCTGAAAAAAATGGATACGGTTAGAAGTATGCGAGACTACGATTGTGTTGACAGTCTGGGCGACAGAGAGAATAAAAGATTCAATAACCATGGAGCTTTTCATGACGATGCATTTGATTATTAAATCAATCAATAAATGGGGCGTTGTATATGCTGCTCTCTAACATTGGAAATCACGATATCCCATATTATCGTATGGAACTCGCAATTTTGTGCTTAGTGCGTGGAAGCTTGTATAGACGCCTATCAGCGAATGAACGACAAGCTGCTGCTATAGAAACTATCGTATATTCCTTAATTCATTCCATTGTCGATCTTCATTGTTTTCGTGAAAGACGACAGTTCAATAGACATCGCATAGATAAAAAGCCAGTCAAGTCGACTTGTATACATAAGAAAATAATGGATGACATTATTAAGGAGAGTCGAATGGTCAAAGAGGTAATCCTTGATCGTCCATTTGAATGTAACATAGATATGAATTTTATTTTAACGAACTTGGACAAGATTATAGCCCGACATACAGAAAGCGAAGTACAGACACAATCCAAACCGCAAACTTTGTTAGCAGTGGAGTCCTCTGAAAGTAAGGAACATAACATAATAGCTGTAAGAAAGAATCCAACTCCGTTTCTTCCCAAAATAAACACATTTCTCACTGCAGCAGTAGGAAATATTTTGTATGAACAAGGTGAATATACGGATATAGGAACCTTGGATAAAGGGGAATCTATACATGGAAGTAAAGAGTCTAGAGCTAATTAACGGTAACAGCTATATATTTGAAGAAAATGTAACGATAGGCGTATATGTGAATAAATCTAATCAATCTGCAGTTCTTATCGATAGCGGTGCTAACAAAGAGGTTGCCAAGCGGATTGACCATGCTTTGAAGCAATGCGGTTGCCAAGCAGCAGCCATTATTCTTACACATGGTCATCAGGCTCAGTTGGGTGGGCTCAGTTATTTTAAGCAAACCTATAAAAATATAAAAGTGTATGCGACATCATGGACCGCCCAATTTATGGAGAAGCGGGCTCTGGAGAGTTGGCTGTCTGGGCATATCCCTTGTATATCAAAGGAAACTGAGCGTACAGAAGCTGTTGATGTGATTACCGAAATCATCCCTTATCGGGATCGTCAGCTAGTGATTGAAAAAGCAGTATTTTCGATCGTTACTTTGCCTGGCCATTTCCCTGGAATGATCGGCATTATAACTCCTGATCAAGTATTTTACTGCGGAGATGCCCTATTTGGGGACAAGACCTTGATGAAACAAAAACTGTTGTATTATACCGACGTTAAAGGAGCTAGAGCTAGCTTGGACAAAATCGTCCAGAGCCAGCCCTATGCCTTTGTCGTTTCTCATGGAGGAAAATGCAAAGAGATCACTTCGCTTGTTCAACAGCATCACCAGCTTATTGATGCAGCGTCCCATTTTATAGTAAGCCTGATACGTCAACAACCGAAGACGCTGGAAAGTATTGTCCAAAAAGTAATGAATGAATACCAGCTCCCAAATAAACCAGTCCACTTCGCTTTGGCGAATTCCATTGTCAGGTCATACTTGACCGAGCTAAGCAATAGTTCAAAAATACGTGCCACCATTAATGATGGGATTTTGCAGTACTATGCACGTCCCTCTTCAGCGTTGTTATAATGTGGGGTATTTACAGTTATATTTGCGATGCTCATAGGATGTGATGGTTCAGTTTTCTAGATTAATGCGCATAGACATAGAAGGAGCAAAAGCCTTTACATTCAATTACAGAGGTGATTTGAAAATGTCTCAAGCTAACATACCTAATGTTACACCTACAATTTCCATTACGCTCGACGATTCGGTTAACTTGTTATTAGCGTCCACTGCACTTGAAGGGTTGGCTTTGGCGAATATTATTAATGCTGAGGCCGAAAGAATTCAATATGTGATCGGGACTTTGCCTGGAAGTGAGGGGCTATCTCCACCTGCTACAATTTCTAATTTGCTTGCTATAGACAGCAGCGTAGTAAGAACATTGCAAGAAGTAATGAAGAAAGAAATATTGCTTCAAATCAAGTTAGATAGCATTATGAATAGCTTGCCAATTACACCATTAGCAATGGCCGAGTAGATATGGGATTACAGCGAATTTTGTTTGTAATGTGCGTAAATAATGAAGCATTATTTCAACAAGCCAAACGACAAATTGCTAATTTATTTATTCCGCCAGGTTTCACGGTAGAGCTATATGAAGTCAGAAATGCTAAAAGTATGGCCAGCGGCTATAACTGTGCGTTTCAACTTGAGGCGACCTATCGAATTTTTATTCATCAAGATACGTTTCTCATTCATCAAGGCATGATCTATGATCTCATTCGACTGTTTGATCGACATCCTCAGTTGGGCATGATCGGGCTTGCAGGATGTGTAGAACTCCCCTCCAGTGGGATATGGTGGGAGGGAGAGCGATTGGTTGGTCAAGTAATTGAGCATCGGAGTGACAGGTACCAGCTTCTACGTTTTGACCACGGAGCTCGTGAGTCCACTGATTATGTAGAAGTAGAAGCGATAGATGGACTTTTTATGGCGACAAGTGTCCATTTTCCTTGGCGTAATGATGTATTCGATGGCTTCCACTTTTATGATTCTGCACATTCCAAAGAAATGGCGCTTGCGGGATACGTAGTAGGTGTTCCTGTACTGCAAAGCCCATGGTGTATTCATTACAATGGCGATGAATTTGACCACGTTTCTTATGAACGGTACCGGAAGCTATTTGTTCGACATTATATGTGATCATAAACATCAGTAGACAAGATTATTTGAATAAGTGGCTTGACTGTGTATTTTCTTAGGAAGGATGAGAAGTATGCATCAGACTGATCAGGGCGTCACGGCTAATCGCATATCTTTGTGCATGATTGTGAAGGATGAGGCATTCTTTATTGATAAATGTCTGGCCAGTGTTAAACATGTCGTTGATGAAATCATCGTTGTAGATACAGGATCAACGGATGAAACGCCAGCCATATGCAAAGCCCATGGTGCACAAGTATTTCCGTTTGAATGGCAGGATAACTTCGCTGAAGCACGCAACTATAGCCTACAGCAAGCTTCAGGAGAGTGGATCTTATGGTTGGATGCAGACGAGCAATTGGACTCAGATACAGCGTTATCCTTGCGTGAAATATGGAATGTGCAAGAAGCCGATATTGCGCTCATAGAGCTTATTACCTATATGGGAGCCAACGAAAACTTAGACGATGCCTTTTTGTTATACCAGCAGCGCGTGTTCCGTAATTATAAAGGGCTTCAATTCAAAGGATGCGTGTACGAACAGCTGAATACACAAGAAATATTAGGGGAGAATTTCCCTGTTCATCAGCTTCCTGTCAGAGTACATCATTTTGGTTATCGGAATGCTGTTGTTGACGGGCGGTGCAAATCTGAACGCAACAAGCAGTTGCTCTTAAAAGAGAAGCAGAACAAGGGGAGTATTCCTTGGATTGACTATCATTTGGCAAGCGAGTATTACCGTCTACGGCAGTATGAAGAAGCCTATGAAACAGTGAATGCAGCAATCGAATTATTTATAAAGAACCAGCAGTTTCCCCCCTCATTTTGCTACAAATTAAAATACGATATTCTTCTCTCAAACGGCTCCTATGAGGGAGCCTGGCCTTCTATTGAACATGTCATTCTCCTTTATCCAGATTACGTGGATCTACATTATTATAAAGGCCTCATACTTTATCACAAAAATAGACCGGCACTAGCACTTGAATCCTTCGAACATTGCATTGAACTAGGTGAGGGGAGTTTGCAGCATCTCACGATGCGCGGTATGGGCAGCTTTCATGCATGGTACCGTATCGGCCTCTGTTATGAGAAGTTAGACCGACGTCAGGAGGCGATACAAGCCTATGAACAATCCCTTGCAAGCAATACCAAGTATGAACTGGCGCAACAAGCCCTTGAGCGCTTGCTGATACAGGTTCAGTTAGATTTGTCAGCGATTAAGATTAGCCTATGCATGATTGTAAAAAATGAAGAAGAGAGCTTGCAGCGCTGTCTTGACAGCGTAAGTGATATCGTGGACGAAGTAATCATTGTGGACACAGGATCCACGGATAATACGAAGCTAATAGCCGGTCAAAATGGAGCTAAACTATATAACTTTGAGTGGGTAGACGATTTTAGTGCAGCAAGAAACTTTGCATTTAGCAAGGCGACAAAGGAATATATCTTATGGTTGGATGCAGATGATGTTATCGAAAGCAAAGATCGTATCGCATTAAAAGAGTTAAAACGTAATCTGTCAAGGGATATTAAAAGTGTAAGTATGCCTTATGTGCTGACGACAAATGAGTCGGGAGAGCCATTGTTCTCGCTTCGCCGCAACCGACTTGTACGAAGAGATGCGAACTTTACATGGATTGGTCCGGTCCATGAATATTTAGAAGTTAGCGGCCCTATTTTTCATAGTGAAATATGTGTATACCATAAAAAAGATAAGCAGTATACCGATCGAAATTTGCGAATCTATGAAAATAGACTGGCGGCTGGAGAAGCGTTTACACCACGAGACTTGTACTATTATGCAAATGAGCTGAAAGATCATGCTCGTTATAAAGAAGCGCTTGATTGTTATGAACAATTTCTGGAAACGAAGCAAGGGTGGTATGAGGATTGTATTCAGGCTTGCCTGAAAATGGAGTCCTGTCACGAAAAGCTCAATCAAGAATCTGAGCGGCTGTCGGTGCTGTTCCGTTCGTTCGAATATGATAAGCCGCATTCGGATATTTGCTGCCAAATTGGAGAGTGGATGCTTACCAATAAACGCCATCATCAAGCTATTTATTGGTTTGAACAGGCAACACAACTCGTAATTCCGTCTGACCAATTGACGATGACGCAATCTTCGACATGGACATGGATTCCTAATCTGAAGCTTTGTGTTTGCTACGACCAAATGGGCCAACCCGAAAAGGCTTGCTATTATAATGAGATCGCGCTTAGTTACTATCCCGACCATCCAAGCATGCTGTACAATCAGAACTATTTCAAGCGAATTTTGAGAGAAAAATATGAACTTGTATCTGTTAATTCCGTTCATTCAGACCATGATGGTGGAGGGAGCGAAGTATGAAAATAGGTAAGACGAGTATTATTATGCTTACGCTTAATCAATTTCACCATACGTTACTTTGCTTGGCGAGCATCCGAAAATATACAACTGAGCCCTATGAATTAATTGTGGTGGATAACGGTTCGACGGATTTGACAGTGATGTACTTGAAACAGCAACCAGATGTGACGCTCATCTGCAACGAGTATAATAAAGGATTTGCAACTGGGTGCAATCAAGGGATGGCCATTGCAACTGGGGACCAAATTTTATTTTTAAATAATGATACGGTTGTAACTCCGAACTGGCTGACACATCTTATAGACGCTTTGTATGCAAGTCCGGATATTGGAATAGTAGGGCCATTGACCAATTATTCAAGCGGCCATCAAATAATACCTGTACCGTATAAGGAATTGTTCGATCTAAATGTATTCGCGCATGAACATCAAATTGTCAATGCAGGTAAAACGACAGAGGTACGTCGTCTGATCGGTTTTTGTCTGCTTGTAAAGCGCAAGGTGCTCGATGAAGTCGGAGGTTTTGATGAATTGTACGATATAGGTAACTTTGAAGACGACGATTTGTGCTTGCGGGCTGCCAAAGCTGGCTATAGGTTGTATATTGCCAATGCCTGCTTCATCCACCATGTGGGTCATGCAACAATGAACGACATGGTGGATGAACAAAAAAACAATGTGCAGCATTTAATGGGGATAAATCGCAAGAAGGCAAAAGAGAAGTGGGGCGCAGATATATTTGATTTGATCTATAAAGAAGATGTAAAGCTCAGTTGTTGTGTTATTGCAGTCACAGAAACTGCCCTAATTAGAGCGCTAGACTCCATTAAGGAGATTGCGGATGAAATTATTGTTGTCGATTGTACAGGAACATGCAGCGAGGTTGCGACTACGTACAGGGCTAAATATGTTTCGGGGCATTCGAATATAGGCAAACAGAAGCAATGGCAACGAGCTGTGGAGGAAGCAGAGTGTCCCTACCTCATGCTGCTCAATGTTGATGAATATATATCTAACCAGATGAGAAGAAAGATTCGAGCATTAAAACGCTTTATTACGGAAGATACGATTGGTGTTGCGATGTTATGTGCGCGTGCGGATACGGATATAGTGTCGAACGAATCTCAAGTGCGGCTCATGCAGAGATCGTTTCCGTTATTGCAGGTAGACAATTCGACCGCTTATAACGAAAATGTACTGATTAGTGATATAGAAATTTATTTTGAACCTTGTTCTCAAGAAAAGGATGCGATTCATTAGTGCAAGCTCGCTAGCATAGCCTCTATCACAAAGTTTTGCTAAGTTGACCTATACTAAACACAGCGCAACGTCCTACTTAGGTACGTTGCGCTGTTTCGTACAGGAATTATTTTATTTTTCGTAGCCTGGTTTGAGCTCTATCCATTGCTTTTCTAGTACATCATAATGCTTGTTGATTCCTTTTGGGAATAAAATGCCTAGCCCGCCAGAGTGCTCAAATTGAAGGGAAGGATGTTGTTCTTTTAACTCGTACCACAATTTCCATACTCCAAAGCCAAATGCATGGATGGAAATATCGTGGAACCATACGACTCCGTGCGTGGCAAGCTTTGGCAGCCATGTTTCATAATCATGTTTTACAGCCTCGTAGGAATGAAATCCATCAATATGAAGCAGGTCGATTGAGCCATTTTCAAATTGATCCAATGCTTCATCGAAGGTTGCACGTAATAAGTGTGTAAAGGTTGGATATAACGTAGAAGCGATAGAGGATACCTGTTCATATACTTCGTGTCCGTACTGGCCTGAGTGTGCATCTCCCAACCATGTATCTAAGGCATAGCATGAAGTAGGCAATACAGCGTCCTTTACCGCTTGACACATACTAAAAAAGGAAGCTCCCCAATGTGTACCCAGTTCTACAACTACAGGTGGTTCATAATGCTGGATGTAGTCATAACAGAAATGGCGATGTCCTACCCAGGCAGAGTGCTGTACGATTCGAGGCTCTAGCTGCTCATATTCAAAAGTAGGTTTATGTTTGTGCCAAATTTTCATACTTCACCTTCTTAATTCATATTCAATATCATTCAAACGAAGTGAATCAAGGATAGCAGGCCATCATTATGTATATTATGTGGTTTTTCATTTTGTTCATTGTTGAAGCAGAACTGCGGAAAGTTGAAATGGTAATATTAGGCATGATACTATATATCCAATCTATCAAAATATTATAAATTTGGTAAAAGAGGAGTGTCATTAACATGACAAGAGCAAAGCATTAACGTGTAGCTATTAGGGTCGAATACCGAGCCCGATCACCTCCATTGTAGTAGTTGGATCTCATATCTATCCAAATAACTATTCATATATTGGAGGAATAAAAATGAGTAAACCCGTTATGAGTATTGCGTTAGTGTGTGGGCCAGACAGTGATATGGAGGCAAATGCGATCCGAGCGACTTTGGAATCATTCGATGCTCGTGTTATAACGTATTGGATTGGCAGGCCTTCTGATCTTATGGACATTCTATCTGGAAAAGATCTTTATCCGGACACGGATGTCATTATTTTTAGCTTTCATGGGGATGAAGGAAGCTTTGTGATGCCTGAGCTGGACGAGTCTGTTTATGAAGAGCATGAGCCGAGGGATGATTTTGGCCCTGAGGAAGTAGCGCGATTCATAAACTTGCCAGGCAAGATCGTTATTGCTAACGGATGTTCACTTGGTGATCCGAAGCTGGCGCAAGCTTTTTTAAATGGGGGCTGCCAAACGTATATCGGACCGGATGATTATCCTTACGGCAGCTCTGCACTTATGTTCGTAGTGCGTTACTTTTACGAGGTACTCCACAATAAGAAGAGTGCACAAGACGCTTTTCTCGTTGCAAAGGAAATGGACGAAGAGTTGGATATGTATCGCATTTATGAACAATCGGCGGCTCGCGAATTACAAAGCTGATAACAGGCCTGTACATGCGTTCTATCTACGAGTAGAACAGAACGAAAGATTAATTATGTCCAAACCTATATGCAATATTTTCTAATATGATGATATGATGTAAGAAGATACATAACCCGTTCGGATATCCGGACGGGTTATTGTATACGTAATCATCGGAGGAGGAGACAGCAAGTGGGGAAACGTAACATAACTTCTGAGGATTTATTTAAGTTCAAATGGGTGAGCAATCCTTCCGTCTGTCCAGTCAGCAATCGTATTGCGTATGTATCGAAGAAAGTTAACGAAGATAGAAGCGGGTACGATACATCGATTCGTGTCGTAACTAGCAATGGGGAGCAGGATCGTGCTTGGACACAAGGCTCGGGAGATTCATCCCCTGCGTGGTCACAGAATGGAACTTCATTTGCCTTTCTTCGTAAGGATGGAGAACATAATCAAGTATGGATGATGGATGTTTCTGGTGGCGAAGCTTATGCGGTTACGAAGGCTGAAACTGGTGTTTCAAGCTTTGCTTTCTCACCGGATGGGCAGTACATACTTTACTTGTCCAAAGTAGAGGCTGCTGCGGCATTAACAGAAGCATCTAAAGAAGATGAAGAAAAAATTCGCAAGGCAGGCAAGCAAGCTCACGTTGTGGATCGACTTATGTATAAGTCTGATGGGTCAGGACTTTGGAATGGGAAGAGAACGCATCTATTTGTACACGACTGTACAACAGATGAATCCAAAGTACTAACGAGTGGAGAGTTCGATGTTACGAGCTTTGCGTGGGCTCCGGATAGCACAACAATTGCATACACGGCAAAGAAGCTGCAAGATGAGACGGTCGATCCTGATCTAACGCGAACGAATGATTTATTCATCGTTGAACGTACAAATGGGGAATCTCGTAGAATAACAGATTCTAGGTTAACGATTGGCAAGCCTACATTCGCACCTGATGGTCGAACCATTGCATTCCATGCTTCAGATTATTCGCACGGATTTGCATCGCTGCAGCGATTATATACATTGAGTTATCCAGAAGGTAATCTTACTTGTCACTCTCAGCACTTGGATTGGCAGTTGGGCAACAATGCGATTACAGATATGAAGGCTGGGGAATTTGAGGGCCCGCTATTCAGCAAAGACGGGCAAACCATTTATACCCTTGCTACGATCGAAGGAAGTGTACACATCATTAAGTTTGGTTTGGATGGTACACATGAGCTATTAACTGAAGGGCCTCAAGAGATTATCCAATTTGAACTTACTGAGGATGAGACAAGTATCGTAATGGTGAAGGCTGATATGATGCAGCCTGGCGAATTATTCTCATTTAACTTGGAAACGAAAACGGAAGTTCAATTAACTCATCATAATGATGCATTTCTCGGTGAACTGGAATTGAGCAAGCCAGAGATATTCTGGTTCGAGACATCTGACGGTTGGAAGGTTCAAGGTTGGATGGTTCCACCTGTAGGAATGGAAAAAGGGTGTAAGTATCCAACTATTCTTGAAATTCATGGCGGCCCCCATGGCATGTACGCAAGCTCCTTTATGCATGAGTTCCAATTGCTTGCTGCACAAGGTTATGCTGTTATTTATACAAATCCACGCGGTGGGCATGGTTATGGGCAAAAGTTTGTAAATGCATGCCGTGGCGACTATGGTGGGCGCGACTATCAAGATTTAATGGAAGCAGTCGATTACGCAATTGCAAATTTCGATTACATTGATGAAACGCGCATGGGCGTGACGGGTGGGAGCTACGGTGGTTTTATGACGAACTGGATTGTCGGTCATACGGATCGCTTCATAGCAGCTGTCACACAGCGCTCTATTAGTAATTGGATTTCATTCTATGGAGTAAGTGATATCGGTTATTACTTTACAGAGGATCAAATCGATGGAAATGCATGGGCAGATATGGAGAAGCTGTGGAAGCACTCTCCGATTGCTTATGTAGAAAAGATGAATACTCCTCTATTGATTTTGCATGGGGAACAAGATTTGCGCTGCCCGATTGAACAAGCGGAGCAATTGTTTATTGCTTTGAAACGTCAGGGCAAAGCGACACAATTCGTCCGTTTCCCAGATGCTAACCATAACTTGTCGCGCAGCGGTCACCCAGAACTTCGAATTGAGCGATTAGATCGAATTGTCGGCTGGATGAATCGTTTTATCCCTAGTGGGGCTATGTAATTTTGCATGTAGCTATGAATTTATTTATGCGGAACACCATGTACGTTGCTGTACTTGGTGTTCTTTTATCATTAAAGCGTATTCGATTCAGCGAGCAGGCGATAGGATCAATATAGTGAGCTGAAGCGCAGGATGAAGTGAGGTGGGAGAAGATGGACGTATTTGATGATAAGAGTGAGAAGAATAATAGTGCTGAACCTTCAAAGAACAGAATGTCTAATAGCTACAAGCATATAAAGGGTATTATCTTCGATATGGACAATACATTGCTGCAATCGAGTATTGATTTCCAAACTATGAAGGAAGAGACATATTCGTTCCTCGTGGAACAGCAGATTCTACCCGAAGGACTTTCTTTACAGCAGTACACAACCTCTACCATTATAGAAGAAGCGGTCGCAACAAATCGGATGACATCAGAGTTGCTGCAAGCGATGTGGGAAATCCCTGTTAAGCATGAAGTAGCAGGCATGGATGGTGCAGTGCTGGAGTCCGGTGTCACTGAGCTTTTGGAAAAATTGCATGGAAGCTACCATTTAGCTGTAGTTACTAACAATTCAGTGAAAGCTGCCAATGCAGCATTGCGAGATAACGGTATCATTCATTATTTTGATCATATAGCTGGTAGAGAACAAATGCGATCCCTAAAGCCATCCCCGGACGGTTTTGTGTTTATTCTTGATTGTTACCCAAATACTTCGGCTAGAGACTGGCTATCAATAGGAGATGCTTGGATTGATGGGAAAGCGTCAGAAAGTGCTGGGATCGAATTTATCGCTTATCGAGCGGACGTAGAAAAGATGAAAAAAGCAGGTGTATTTCCGAGGAAATATTTTAACCATATTGGTGAATTAATGAAGTTGCTGACTTAAGTATGTACTTGTGGAAAATAGCTTGAAATGCCTCGTATACACAAATCTATGTTACATTCATAGGAGGTCTATTATGAGTCATCAAGATCAGGAGAATACAGATAGTAGTCAACCAGTTTATCGTCATTTTGGATTATTTAAGTTATTCAAGCTACTTTTAGCGATAAAGTAGAGTAACGTTTTTTACATAAAAATGCCCTTAACTTCTAAACTGGTTAAGGGCATTTCTCTATTAAGTAAGCAGTAGGCTATATCGCACTATTTATTATTTATTCTAATGACCCTGATGGTCCAAAGAACTCAAAATGGATGCGATCCGCAGCGACACCAATTTGTTGCAATAGGGCATTCATCGATTTCATAAATGGAACAGGTCCACAGAAGTAGAAGTCTGCTTCTGCAAGATGGTTCGTGGACAGCACAGACTTGAGCCACGGGGCATCAATGTATCCTAGATGATCACAGTCCATACCAACTGCTCTTTCTTCGTAGCAAGTCAAGACTGTAACGTGAGAATGCTCTTTAGATAGTTTATCTACTTCGTTCCGTAAAGCATGCTGCTCACGGTTCTTTGTTGCATGAATATAAATCGTTTCGCGTGCTGACTCTTGCTTAGCAAGTGTATGCAGCATGCTGACCATTGGCGTTAATCCTACACCACCGCTGATCAGAACGACAGGAGTGTTTTTCTCCTGATTCAAAATGAAATCACCAGCAGGTGGAGTTAGCTCTAATGTATCCCCGACGTGTACAGCATCATGCAAGTAACAGGAAACGACTCCTCCAGGTTTATTATCATCTGCTCCCTCGCGCTTGACCGTGATTCGATATAAATCACCGCCTGGTGCAAGTGACAAACTGTAATGGCGAAGTTGTGTATTTGCGGAACCTTCTGGTTTCACACGAACCGTAATATATTGTCCCGGAGCAAAATGAGCAATAGGGCCATTATCATGCGGTTTCAGGTAGAAGGAAGTGATGAATTCCGTTTCTTGAACTTTGCGCATAACAATGAAGGGACGATAGTCGCTCCAACCGCCTGGCTGCTGCTCTGCTTCCTTATACATATCAACTTCTACTTGGATGAATACATTGGCGATAACCCCGTAAGCTTCCCCCCAAGCCGAAATAATTTCATCTGTAGCTGCGTCTCCGAGTACGTCTTTTATTGCCATGAGCAAGTATTTTCCTACGATAGGATAGTGCTCCGGCTTAACATTGAGCGCCCGATGCTTATGCCCAATTTGCTTGACGACGGGAAGTAAGGTTTCCAGTTTATCGATATTTGCGGCAGCTGCATATACTACATTAGCAAGTGCAGTTTGCTGACGGTGTTGGCTTTGATTCGCATGATTGAAAATATTAAGTAGTTCGGGATGATTCTCAAACAAGAGTGCGTAAAAACGTTTTGTAATGGCAGTACCGTGTTCGCCGAGAACAGGGACTGTAGATTTAACAATTTCAATAGTACGGGAAGATAACATAGTGGTGTCCTCCATCCATTTTCAAAAATGACATGATTTTGACTTCTATATGGTTGTGGTTTAATGATGGTCAGCACTAAATTAGCTGCCAGTCGCTTAATTTCCTTCACAAGTTAATCTTAAATTTTTCTAATCTGTCACAGTGTGATTTAACGCACAAGGAATGTGATAGGTTGATGAACATCTTGTGGACAATCGGTTCCAGTGGTGGAATATCAAGTCAATAGTGTCCTTATAGGAGCATTTAAGAGCAAATCCAAGAGGAAGCAGAACTTGAGTGGAGATCTTCAGCATTTCCAACGGTTCATTCCGTTATACAGCAAACGGCGCCGATATTTAAGGAATGAAGCTGCTTTGGAGCGTGTGATTTATATGGTATAATATATGTAAGTGAGAGAAAAATCTCTGACTCAAACCAAACAAAAGAAAGGATCAGGATACCAATGCGTCCCCGAAGGATGATGCCCCAAAGGACAATCTGGAAACGTTATGATCTTTCCTACATCTAGCTTCCCTTCGCAGAGTAAAGTTGCCACGACGGTATGACAGACTGCGGAAAAGGAAGCGAGAACTATGATGATTCGAAGGATGAAGTCCTCATCTCTTGCCCTCGCTGTCTGTCGAAGGACAACAACGACAACAGAAGCGAGAGGTTACTATGATGAGGAGAAATGAACAATTACGTAAGATTGCATGGATGTTGCTAGGATCCGTACTACTAGCATTTAGTTATTATCACATTAACTTTCAGAACAACTTGGCTGAAGGTGGTTTTGTAGGGTTGGCACTGCTAGGCAAATATGCATTTGACTGGTCGCCAGCGGTTACAGTACTTGTATTAGATATTCCTGTTTTTATCGCGGCATATTTTTTGAAAGGCCGTACCTTTATTATGAACACAGCGATTGCTGCAGGCGCATTTTCGCTTACGTACTATTTGTGCGAGCAGTTTTCCACGCTCGTGCTTGACTTCGGCCCTAATTTGTTCTGGGCGGCTGTCGTTTCCGGTATTTTGACCGGATTCGGTGCAGGACTAGTGCTGCGCTTTGGCGGAGCAACTGGCGGTGACGACATTATGGCGTTATTCGTAAGCCGTGTCACCAAGTTAAGTGTAGGTACTGTATTTATTATATTTGACGTAGTCGTATTGCTAGTGTCCTTGATGTATTTGCCTATCATGGATGTGTTGTACACCATTCTTGCGGTCGGCATTGCAGGTCAAGTCATTACATGGATGGTACAAGGTGGAATTACCGTACATCGTCCAGTAGTGGAGAAAGTTCAGTCTAAGGCTGCAGCTGTATCAGCTTCACCTACAGCAATACGTCACTCGTGATGAATAACATAAATATCATAACGAACATGAAGAAGAACCGTCTAGTTTTTTTCAATACATTTGAAGGAAACTGGGCGGTTTTTGTGCATTCATACATACAATTGTAGGAGTTGAAATTACATATGAGACGCATTTTAGTGATGGGTGGAACAAGGTTTTTTGGAAAAAGGCTAGTACAGCGACTGTTGGAAAATGGAGATCAAGTTACAATTGCTACACGTGGAATCACTGCTGATTCTTTTGGTGAACAAGTACAGCGTGTTATCTTAGATCGCGCAGACCGTCATTCCGTTCAAGCTGCTGCTCAACTGGATGAGTGGGATATCGTTTACGATAATATATGCTATTCTCCCGAAGCCGCGCAGTATGCGGTTGAGGCGTTTGAAGGGCGAGTAGGTCATTATGTATTTACCTCAACCTTATCGGTATACAATCCTACAGGCAGGCTGCACGTCGAATCAGATTTCGACCCGTATAATGTTGGTTTGGATGAATCACTAGGAGAAGAGCAGTTGTCTTATCAAAAAGGGAAGCAATTATGCGAAGCCGTGTTCCATCAGAAGGCTGCATTTCCTGTTACTTCTGTACGGTTACCAATCGTGCTGGGGCCAGATGATTATACGAAGCGATTGGAATATCATCTGGAGCGCGTGAACAATGAAACTCCTATTTATATGCCAAATGTGAATGCTCATATGAACTATATCCAATCAAGAGAAGCGGCGTCATTCCTAGAATGGGCGGGTAACCAGTTATGGAAAGGTCCTATTAATGCATGTTCCAATGGAACGATATCGCTTGCAGAGGTTATGAACATTGTGGAGCAGGCAGTTGGGAAAAAAGCAATCATGACGAACACTGGATCTGACGATGCTCGTTCTCCATTTGGCGTACCAGACAGTTGGTTAATGGATAATAGCGCTGCTCGTAAAGCTGGGTTTGAGTTTGAAGAGTTGCAAAATTGGCTGCCACCGCTGGCAAAAGAGCTTGCTGCAAAGTTGTAGGGTACAACTTAATATAAAAAATGAGGACTGTGCTATGCATGGAAGGTCGGTCGAGTTAGGGTTCCTTTTAGAACCCGGACTCGGCCTTTTTGCTACGATGTTACTTCATTACGCATTAATAATTTTTATTTTGCGGAGACATGATCGTTAGCAGCACAGTTAATACAAAAACTACAATAGTGCATCCTTCTTTGCTTAAACCGGAAGAAAAGTCAAAAAGGATGCAAATATGCAGGTTTTTTATTGGATTAAGCCCTTAAAACGCAAAAAGGAGCAAAATACATGCATATATGCACGAATTTGATGGAACTTCGTAAAAATGGAATCAAAAGATGCATTTTTGCATCAATATAAGCATTTAAACCATTTATGTGCTGCGCTAAATTGGACTTATTACTCATTATTCACTACTCAATGTTCGCAAATTCACTCTTCTCACTTTTAATCGGAAAAAACTCTCCACTCACTTCTTATAAATTGGCTTTTCTATTTGTTATTTCACATTTATTTCTCTTAAGTGTCTGATAAAGCAACTGAAATTTTGTGATAGATGTGAATAATGTGTGAAAAAAGTATGGATTATTTGTGAATGATTGCGTTATACTATACATATACAGTTCCAACAGGCAATCGGCATTTCATTCAATCATCCCTTCATCTACAGCCGCCGCTGCTCTTACCTCATGTCAGTCGAACTATCATACTTGCTACTTGCAATTAAGCGTGGATGATTACGGAACTGAGAAGCCCTCTAATAAGTTCAATTGTCTATTCAATATCTTTAGTAATGGTGAAAAGTAAATAAACGTCCAACCAAGTTGTAAGCGTTGCCAGAGCATGTCCGATTACGAACATGTACGATTTGGCTTCTTATTATTTGAATGGACGAATTCGTATGCATCATGAATGGACAAAAGGCTGGGATTAAGAGAAAACCATAATTATATGGATGCCGGGAGGTAATGATGATGAAACGAAAAATGTTATGGTTGTTTGTCATTATGTTTATAGCTGCTGGAGGATTTTTTCAGTATTTTATGTGGACGGATCAATTGCACGCAGCTGCTCAGCAAACAGCTGAAGTTGCACAAGCGGCACAGCTGCAAGCTGGCTTTCATACTCCAGATTTCTCATGGCAGGATGGAACAACGGTTACCCTTGGAAGAAAAATTCAATTTTTGATGTATTCAGTTGGTTATGTATTTGCTTGTGGAATTTTGTTGGTGATGATGCGGAGAATGCCTCGTTCTTAATTGGTATATGCTCATAGAGCTTAATACTTTGATTTGTATAATATCCAATTCATATTGCATCGAAGCTTATTCCGACAGCATCTTGCAGTAAGTTGGATGTAATTTAACAATTATTCCTTATTTTTTTCTTCAAGAATGCATGTTCGCTTCACTTGCTGCATATGCATGTACCATTACATGGTCGAGCGTTCGAGCAAGGAGGGGTGAGGATGGAAGCGGTTATCAAAGTAGTTTTGGATAAATTGCCGCCTTGGGGATATCATTTATTTGCTGTCGTATTGGCAGTGGGATTGTTGTTTTATTTTGTCCGCACGATGTACATTAATAAGAAATTTAGTGAAATGATTACGGATGTATTGAAGCGTGATGAACGACTGCAAGGCTATCAGGAGAAGATGGATCAAGTTCAAACGGATAAACTGAACAGTGAGCAGGCTGCACAGCAGACGATATCCGCTTTGCGTAATATGAAGCCTTTTCTTGAGACGTTAAACGACCTGCGTTCCACGCAGGATGCTTATAACGTACTGACAGACACAGCGTTCTTAATGCAAAGGATGCTCGACATGATTGCTATCGACATGAAACGCCAGCCCGGAGGACATCATCGATGCGGCATATGGCTGTATGCGGATCAGAAGTTGACACTTCGCTTCGCCTCAGCTGGTTTCCCGAAGCATTATGTCGGTGAACGGCAGCTGCATGTTGATCGTTCAGTTGCAGGGCGCACCTATCGCAAACAGTCCATTATCCAATGCGCTGATGTAACGAGGGACGAAGATTGGGAGCGCAATACGGATTCCAAGAGTCCATACCAAACCTTGCTTTGCCTTCCGCTTGGTTCCTATGGTGTTATGACCGTGGATGGGATAGAACCGTTCAGTGAAGCTAGTCGATTAATTGGCGAGCTTTATGCAGAGATTGCTACAGGTGTTCTGGCTGAACATGTGCAGGCTTATCAACGCTGGTCAGATCAGATGAATCGTAGCATTCATGATGGAATGTCCTTGTCGGAAGATGAAGTGGTAGGTCAGAACTTAGGTATATGACTTTATGTCTCATCCATATCTTTATTTATTCATAATACCGTCTTTTCAAGCAGGTCTTGGTGTTGAGCCACGGGCCTGCTTTTATGTATGTTTTGATAGCGAACAGTTGTTTGTTTAGGGGACTGCTGGTATGATAGGAACATTAAAAAATGAGGAAAATTATACATATGAAATGAGGTGGATAGAGAATGTGGAGAAATCGCAATGTATGGATTGTACTGGCAGGGGAATTTATTGCGAGCTTAGGCTTGTGGATGTCGATTATCGCGAACTTGGAATTTATGCAGGCGCATGTCCCATCTGATTTTATGAAGTCCTTGATTCTGTTTACGGGCTTATTGGCAGGTGTTATGGTCGGCCCTTTAGCGGGGAGAGTTATCGATGCGAATAAGAAAAAGACGATACTTATCTATTCCGGTATTGGACGATTAATAAGTGTATGCTTTATGTTTCTTGCACTTGCTTTTGATTCAGTAGCATGGATGGTGATGTTCGCTGTGTTTTTACAAATCTCAGCTGCATTTACTTTGCCTGCTCTACAAGCGTTAATACCGCAAATTGTCGCTGAGAAAGACCTCATTACTTTAAATGGGGTGAATATGAATGCTTCTACCATAGCGCGAATATTAGGTACTGCGTTGGCAGGAAGCTTGTTAATGGTCGTTGACTTGTATACGTTATACATGGCCTCATTTGTCGCTTATGTGCTGTTGTTACTATCTACGATGATGCTACGTGTAGACGAAGCGAAGAAAGAAGACAACAACAAGCGTCATGGATCGAAAGGCAGCTTTAAAGAAGTGATTCCTATGCTGAAAAATATGCCTGTAGCAACGATGGCGCTTATTATTTCTATTGTTCCATTGCTATTCATTGGTGCATTCAACCTTATGGTCATCAATATTAGTGAAATGCATCAAAGTTCTCAGATTAAAGGTGCGTTATATGCGGTGGAAGGGATTTGCTTTATCGTAGCAGCTTTTCTTGTACGGCATATTTCAGGCAACGGTAATTTGCTTAATCGGTTATATTTGTTCTCTGTGATGATAGCCATATCTCAATTCATGTTGTTATTTGCAGACTATGCCTGGGTTGCGCTGGCTTCCTTCGGATTGTTTGGCTTTGCGGCAGGTTGTTATTTCCCGCTGCTCTCTACTTATTTTCAGACGACGATTCCTAAAGAATATCATGGTCGCTTCTTCTCATTCCGCAGCATGATTGATCGGGTCATGTTTCAAGTCGTGCTCCTGACGGTAGGATTGCTGCTGGATACGATTGGGCTGCAGTATATGGCTGGTATCTTTGGCGCACTATCCCTCGCATTGATTCTAGTATCCATGCTGCGCTTTACGCCGGAGAAGCAAGTAAAGACAGCTACATCTACGGAACAAGCGCAATAAAGAGCACGAGAAGAGTGCTTGAAACAAGCTCATAAAGTCAGTTAGAATGATTAAAAATGCCGCATCTAGCTGCACGCTAACTAAGCGTGGCGATGCGGCATTTTTATTGATAAGGATTGTCACTATATGTCCCTATAGGAGCAATGTAATGACAAGCAGTTCATACAGCACGAGAGGTAAAATAACGTTGCGATAATTTCTGTGCTCATGTGATGCAGCATATCCTTCAGCACCAGATTGGGCAGCTTGAGCAACTGCTGTAGGCATCATTACTTCTAGTAATAGAAAACTTCCATCGACTCCAACGATTGTACCTTCATACATATTGCCATTATCAAGAGTTATCCGAACGGTCCTATGAAGATGAGGTTGAAGTACCTCTTGCATCGAGTCACGATAGGTTTTCCATTTCCCTAATACATTTGGATCGCCCTGATATAAAATGCCGGGCTTGGGTTGTTGGCAGGAGCATGGCATGTTGGCATTACCTCCATCTAACGATACATTTCTTATTATTGTATGTATGCGCCCAGGTAACGGTTCCTCTTTACATGTACTTATATTCCTGATTAAATGAATGGAAAGAGATGTAAAAGAGATGAGGGGATGCTGCATGAATGATGCAGTAACTAGCGTAAAGTTACATGATGTTGTAGCAGTAGCGGCAATGTTATACGGTGTAGCACCAAGCGCGATGATTGAAATTGGCGGTTTTGAAAGCTATGTCTATGAATATACGAAGGAAAATCAGGCCTACATCCTTAAAATTATTAACCGCGAGCGTCGTACCAAATTGATGCTGCTGGCAGAAGTAGAATATATAAATTATTTAGCTGAGAACGGAATATCTGTATCTCGTTGTATTCCGACGATAGATGGGCAGTATGTATATAAGGTAGCTCAATTTTACTTCGTTAGTTATGAAAAGGCTAAGGGTGGTAAAGTGTCAGAGGAGGATTGGGCGCCTGCCTTATTTGTGCAATTAGGAGACATTGTAGGTCGAATGCATCGGCTTGCAGAGGTGTATACACCTTCAGACCCATCATATGTTCGTAACCAATGGCATGAGGAGCCGCGTTTACATAATTTTTCGAAATTGTTACAGGGCGAGCCGGCTATTATGAAATACGGGCAAGAGGTGCTCGAACAATTGCATGCTTTTCCGGTGACACCTAATAACTACGGGCTTATCCATTATGACTGTCATCGCGGGAACTATTTTGTTGCGGATGGACAAATTACTTTATTCGATTTTGATGATATGCAGTATAACTGGTATGTTAACGACGCAGCTGTCATTTTATATTATGTGATAAAAGGCAATCACGTCGGTCCGAGTAGTGAGGCCATTCGGGAGTTCGTCACCTGCTTCTTAGAAGGGTATACACGGCATCGTATGTTTGAGCGTGAAGAGCTAGAACGGATACCAACCTTTTTGAAGCTCCGTCAGTTCCTATTGTACATTGCGATTAGTGAAAAGAAAGCAGAAGGGCAGCTCACAGAAAGAATGCAGACTAGGCTCGATCGTATTCGGGGTGAGATTGAACGCGATGAAGACATAATAGATATAAATCTTCTTTTTTGAATCAGATAAGCAACTGTCTGCAACAATATAAGTTGGAGGGTCGTCTATGAACATAAAGATGCGAAAGGAGCAAGGCTATGAAGAAAAAGATAGCTATCGTTATGTTGGTTGTATTCGGCGTACTTGGATCGTCTGCTTATGCCGCTCCGCTTATGCCTGAGTTTAAGATGCCTGTACGCCTAATCCATGATCGGTTTGAAGATAATCTGACACGCGCTGAGCTGGCGACTGTGCTTACTCGTTTATTTGAACTTCGTTCAACGACGACATCTTCGTCCTTCGAAGATACGACAGCACATTGGGCAGTCAACAATGGGGCTATACCTGCTGTGGTAGAAGCGAAGTTGATGAGTGGAGTGTCGAATAATCATTTTAAACCGAATGATAAGGTTACATTGGAACAATTGCTGGTTGCTTTGATGAAAGGTTTTAAGATTCCCCTAGATGACAAGGTTACGTTAGAAACGGGATCGAAGGAACTATTGGATAGCTCCGCGTGGGCCGCTCCGTATGTATTTACGGCATTGAATAAAGGTATATTGACGGATGCGACATCGTTCCGTACGGAAGTTAAGCGCAAAGATGTTACTAAACTGGTGAGAATCTTGGCAAATACAGGTACCGACCAACGTGCAGCTGGCGTATTGACGACAGATGTCCAGATTAGTACCGATGCAGCGACAGGAAAGACCAATTTCCTATTTACCGTACGCAATACGGGATCGGAGACGTTGTTGTTGGAGTATAATACATCGCAACGATTTGACTTGATTATTAGGGATGAAACTGGAGGTACTGTTGAGCATTTATCCGCAGACCAAATGTTTATGCAAGTGCTTGGTGAAAGCTCACTTCGTCCTAATGAGACGATGACTTATGATCATCAAGCAAAGCTGGAGCGGGGCAAATCGTATACAGTAGAATTTTGGACTACGGCTCAAGAGAATAACGTCCGTATTATTAAGCGATTTACGGTGGAGTGATGTAGTCGAGCAGGTTGAAAAGATGATTTTTATATAGAACAGTTGATGCTTTCCCCTTGTGCTAGCGAGTGAAAAAGAGTTCATGTAATGATGAGTGAACCTGTTTACATGACGGGAAGTTTAGCTGAAAATACGCTGGTTTAGATAGATGAAGGAACTTAATAAAAAGCAGCTAAACTCCGTATAGTAAAAAAAGTGGCGATGTCTCCCGAGTAGACTATATGGGAGCTGTCGCCACTTTTAACTTTTCTTTGGTTGTGCTCGTTCTTTATTAAGTGTTTAATTTTATTGAGTGCTCTTTTCTAGCGCTAATCTAATGAAATAGATAGAGGAATGTTGTATTCTTTATCTTCTACTGAAAAGTTGGCCCATACGCGTAATACGCTGTTATTCTTTATATCACGGAATGTGATATCTTTATCGTGTTGATATACATCGTTTGGCTGCAGGGTTTTATAATAGCCAACGCTCTCCCAGTTCAATAAGGGCTTATTTTCAGTGGTTTCTATTATCGTATATATAAGAGGGTTGGCATGGTGAATGGTGACAGTATTATTTCCTATATACTTCAATTGTCTCTGTACTTCAATTGCGTTGTTATCTATTTTTCTAATCGTTACTTCAATTCGAAAATCGTCTAAAGTAATAGAATCAGTCATCGTGTCGCTGATTTCCATTTCGGAAAGAACTTGATCAACTTTTACACAGTTTGTCGTAAATAACAATGTACAGATAGATAAAAGGAGTAGTACATATTTCATAAGATTTCTCCTACTTATGCAAGATTTAATAAGCAATATGTTCCGTCAAAATTTGATCCATACCAAGATCGGCAAAAATTCTATTTACATGGCTATAATACGTACCAATTGGATTGCCTTGCGAATCACGTAGAAGTCCATTGTGTACGCCATGGAATCTACGCTTCTCAATCGGGTCACTAGGACCTCGAGCATAATAGGGACCTCCACTATCTCCGCCAACAGAAGATGTAATATTAGTTGTTCTTAGGTTTGTAAATTTTACTCCGAGTTGATTATATGCTGAATAATTTTTGCTCTCTAATGTTCCACATTGTGGATAGGTTTTGGAGTATCCAGCCATGCAAAGATAGGTTCCCACCACATCCTTATGCTCGATAGCTGTTATATCCACATCACTTGGTGTACCATCCAAAGTGTTGTATATTTTATGCGATGCATGAGCTGAATTAATTTCAATGGCTGCCATATCAGACTGTCCTCCATAATTTCGATATGAAATCTTTCCGATTATAACACCGCCCTGAGTCCAAGTGCTGTTTACTTCACCACAATGAGCAGCCGTTATATAATAATACTTATATGAAGAATTAGATTGTTGTTTTCGTGCAGTCACGGAGCCTGTGCAATAACCTCCTAGTTGAATTGCTAGCCCGCCCTTTAAAGGTCTGGAGTATGATGTCCTACTATTAGGGTTCATTAGAATAGGTTCTTTACGTATCTCAATGTTTCGGGGTGAAAGATTCAATATGGCCTGGGAGACATCAGCATTATTTTCTGAAACCCCAACAATTACCTTATTTGATTTCACGGAAATATCTGTGTAATTTATGGGGTGTCTATCCATTAAGAGGTTAATTTCATTTTGTAACTTAATTAATTGATTTTCATTTAGAGTTGTGTTGAAAAATTTAATCCGTTCTTTGTTACTACTGGCGAATAAGTTTTTTATAGTTTCTATGTTTTGTGTTTGTTTGTCAAGATTAACCAAACCTATTTTGAGAGTACCGTTGTCTTGATGGTCCAGATACAAACCAGAGAATATAGAACTCAATCCTAGTTCAGCTAAGTTATTTTGAAAATCTGAAGCTTCAGCAATCAGCTCAGCACGAACATTCATTTCGGCTAGTTCTTCAATAGTTAGTGGTATACCAAAGTTATTCTCAGTTACTTGAAAGTTGGCATTTATTCTGCTTACTTCATTAACGTCTGTATTTAACCCTAATTTTTTTCGAATCTCCAGGCTATGATTGAGCTGCTCATTTTCATAAGCGGATGTACTAGGTGATTGTATCGCAATCAGAGTCAACAAAGCAATGAGGCTTAAAATCATATTTTTAATTTTTAGTTTCATTTAATAACCTCCAATTAGTTTCATAGAGCAATAAGATTAATTTTCATTTTAATCATAAATTTTACATAAAAACACCGCTATTCATAATTTGTAAATAATTTCTTATGCGTGATATTATATCATTCTCTCGCTCTTCTTTGTCAAGATCGGTTTGGTGAAAGAATCAATTTCTCTATGCATTAGCCCAAGAAGATTAGGCTACTCCTTTTTACGTAGTTGCTCCGACACCACGTTTTTTGTTGAAACCGCAGCATTTTTTATTGTTTCATCTTGATTCACGGGGCTTGGTTTAAGGCATTGCATCCAACGATAATGGGGCTCTCGGAATATTTTATGGTAATAGGTTGAGTGATAAGAGTTTTATGAACCGAGAGATTCACGTACCGTTCTGTATGAACCTGAAGGTGTAACTGCTTCGGTCAACTCGACTGAGATGACGGGGCAACACGCCCCACTTACTTTATTACATATATTCATAGGGTGGTAACTAAGGATGCAGTGTATATGTTGAACATGGCCTGGCTAATGCCAGGTCTTTTATTTTACGGTGTTTAACCGCTCGCAAATGTGAGTAATAAAAAAGTAGTTGAAAACGCTAACATGCAAGATTATAATATGATCATCGAAACGTTTCGAATCATGGTTAAGTTATTTTATTAGTGAAGTGTCCTTTGCTCGTAAACAGCTGTTTACTTGTAGAGCAGGTTGTTTGCATAATTAATAAGGATGGTTTGAAGTATTTAGTATTATCATAATCAGGTATTTTTGCACGAAAAGTGGTCGTATTTTCGACAATTATCGAAACGTTTCGAATTTATAAGTATTCATCATTACGGGTTGAAGAGCACGTACATTAAAGACGAGGTGAATGGAAATGAAGAGAAAATCGTTATTATTAGCTTTGACGGTATTACTCATGTTTTCGGTAGCTTTAGTTGGTTGTTCAGGTGGGTCTAAAGAAACAGCAGATGGAGAAAAGGTGTTAAAAGTTTGGGCAATGGGTGGAGAGGGACAGAAACTGCCTGAGTTGGTAAAGCAGTATGAGCAGCAAAATCCAGGCGTCAAAATCGATGTGCAAGCGATCCCTTGGGGGAACGCTCATGACAAGTTGATGACGGCAGTAGCTTCAAAAAGCGGTCCTGATGTAATCCAAATGGGCACATCTTGGATACCGGAATTCGCGAATGCAGGCGCATTGCTTGATTTGACTTCTTACATGGAGAAATATCCGAACTTAAAAGAAGAGAACTATTTCGATGGAGCCGTTCAAACGATGAAACATGACGGTAAAGTCGTAGGCATTCCATGGTATGTAGAGACGCGTGTGCTCTATTATCGCACAGACTTGCTAGCAGAGGCGGGTTATCCAGAAGGTCCGAAAACATGGGATGATCTGAAGGAAGCTTCGAAGAAGCTGACAGCACGAGGAGAAGGGAAATACGGTATTACCATCGATGGACGCGACCAAATCACGACCGCCTTGTTCGGTTGGCAGAACGGCAGTGAGTTAATTAATGACAAGCGCGAGCCATTATTTAATCAGCCAGAGTATGTGGAGTCCATCGAATATTTGAAGAGCTTCTGGGATGAAGGTTTGGTGCCGCAAGGTCTAGATTTGGATCTTACTGTAGCGTTCAAAGATGGAACGATCCCTATGTTCATTAGTGGTCCTTGGATGATTGGTACTGTAAAGGAAAAGGCGCCAGAGATTGATGGAAAATGGGCAACAATAGTGTTGCCTGCGAAGAAAACGAATACTTCTTCCATCGGTGGATCGAATCTTTCCGTATTCAGTCATACGAAAATGGCGGATGAAGCAGTGAAGTTCATTTCCTACATGTCTGAGAAAGAGACACAGCTGAAATGGTATGAGATGGCCAACACGCTTCCATCTGTAAAAGAAGCTTGGAACGATGATAAGTTGCAAGAGCCGCTTGTCGCTGCATTCGGCAAACAGTTGGAAAATTCCCGTCCTGCTCCATTCATTAAAGAATGGGAAACGATTGCTCAATCGATTATCGCTAGTTTCGAGCAGATTACAGTCGGTGATGCTGATGTGAAGACTGAGCTAGATGCTTTGAATGAGAAGGCAAAAGAAATCTTAAGCAAGTAAAGCTTTACTTTCATAGTTAGCTGATTGCTAGATCAAAACTAGCAATCATGTTGTATGTTCGATGCGGCTTGCTCCGACGTGGGCAGGCTGCAGCTATAATCCGAGGGGGTGAAAGACGATGCAGCATATTTGGAAGCAGTGGACCAAATACAGAGTCCCATACTTATTTATTGCACCTACGCTTCTGTTGCTAATCGTATTCTCAATCATTCCAATCCTTATTGCATTGGTCATTAGCTTTACAGACATCGATCTAGCTGGGCTTGCTGACTACTCCAACATTAGTGCAGTGGGCTTCGATAATTTTGTACAGTTGTTTAAAGACCCGGTATTTTTGAAATCGATCTATAACACAGCTTTCTACGTCGTCGTCGGGGTTCCGCTCGTTATCATTCTTTCTATGAGTGCTGCCCTGCTGCTTAATTACGGAACAGGACGGCTGTTTAAGACATTCCGAGTTATCTATTATATGCCTTCAATCACGAACATTGTAGCCGTCGCTGTCGTATGGGGCTATTTGTACAACAGTCAGTACGGATTATTTAATCATATGTTGTCTTGGTTTGATATTCCCGCACAGAAATGGCTTCAGGACCCGGTTTTGGCGAAATTGTCATTAATTTTAATGGCACTGTGGAAGTCGATGGGCGTTAATATGATCATTTTCTTAGCTGCCCTTCAAGGAATTCCACGTACGTATTATGAGGCTGCTGAAATCGATGGCGCGAGCAAACGGCAAAGGCTGTTTTACATTACTGTTCCGCTGCTTGGCTTTGCTACTTTCTTTGTCACGATCACGACGCTAATCGGTTGGATACAATTTTTCGAGGAACCGCTCGTAATGACAAAAGGTGGACCATTGAATGAAACGATGTCCATGGCGCTCTTTATTTACAATAACGGATTCCAGCTCAGTAATTTCGGTTATGCTGCTGCAGGTTCCTTTGTTCTCTTCCTATTTATTATTGCAGCGACCATCATTCAGTTCATTGTAAGGAAAAAAGATGTGGAGTATTAATAAGCAGCTTTCTGAACCGTATGGAATGGGAAGGAGGAATATAGGATGACCGCTAGACGACTTGAAAAGGTATTTATGACAACACTTCTCGTTGTGGGAGGCGTTATTATGATGATTCCGTTCATTTGGATGATCGGTTCATCTTTCAAGCCAGCTAATGAATTTACAGCTGTACCGCCAACGATTTTTCCTGATCAGCCGACGCTTGATAATTATAAACGATTGTTTTTGGAGATGGACTTTCTCGTTTATTTCCAAAACACGATGACGATTGTATTTTGGTCCTTTATTGGATTGTTGCTTAACGCGATGGCTGGCTATGCGTTTGCCAAGTTTGATTTTCCTGGACGTAACAAAATGTTTTACTTGGTGTTGGCGACGATGATGATTCCAGGCCAAGTTACGATGATTCCAGTGTATTTGATCGTCAATGCGATGGGACTAACAAATACGATGACGGGAATCGTGCTGCCAGGGCTCGTTGGAGCATTCGGTATTTTCTTATTCCGTCAGTTTATGACGACGATACCGATGGATTTGCTAGAGGCTGCACGTCTTGATGGAGCAGGGGAAATTAAAATATTTTTCCGACTTATCCTGCCAATCGCGAAGCCGGTGTTTGCGGTTCAAGGCATACTTACTTTTATCGGTGCATGGAATAGCTTCCTCTGGCCGCTCATTATGGCAAACGATGATTCTCTCTACACCTTATCAGTAGGATTGTCTTTGTTAAAAGGGGAGCATGGTACTGACTTCGGCCTGCAAATGGCAGGGGCTGCGTTCATGGTTGTGCCGATAATTATTATTTTCTCATTTTTCCAAAAACATATTATTGAAGGTTACACGATCTCTGGGATGAAGTAATATAGACTGTAAAGAGTTGGTTTGGTGGAAATTGACAAACTTACAAACCTATGAACACACGAACTTACGGTCATACCCATTTACTGATTTTGATGATGCATATTTATGCTTGAGGAAAGAAAGGACGACGTTTAATGGCAACGATTAAGGATGTGGCAAAGCTGGCGGGGGTCGCGCTTTCAACGGCGTCATACGCGCTTAATGGAGACAGCAAGGTGAGCGCAAAGACGAGAACGAAGGTGTTGGAAGCTGCTAGTCAATTAAACTACCGCAAAAACGGCTTCGCCATGGATTTGAAAAGGAGCCGTACGAAGACGATCGCCCTTATTTTGACCGATTTGTCTGGACCGTACTATTCCGAACTGATCCAGAGCATTCAAGATGTCGCGCTTGCGCGAGGCTATGACTTGATTGCATGCAGCTCTATGGGCGGTCGAGATTCTACTGCTGTAAAGTTTTTACGCGAGAATAGGGCTGATGGAGCTATTGTGCTTGCGTACAACATTAGCAATGACACGTTGAAAGAATGTGCAAGTGAACGTTTTCCGATTGTCATTATGGATCGGGAAATATCCAGTAATTACTTGATCAATGTGCTAGTGGATAGTGAGCTAGGAGGTTACACAGCTACTCGCTATTTAATTGAGAAGGGTCATAAGACGATTGCTTATATTAGCGGCCCTACCAGTTCCTACGACAATCAACGCCGTTATGAAGGTTATCTTCGGGCTTTGCAGGAAGCGGGTCTTGAAGAGAAGACTAAATGGCGGTTGAGCGGTAACTTTGTACGTGAAGGTGGCTACCGTGCCACGAAGATGATGATTATGCAAGGGGAACTGCCTTCGGCTGTTTTTTACGGCAATGACGAAATGGCGATCGGTGGATTGAAAGCATTTGAAGAAAGTTCGATTGTCGTTCCTGATGATATTTCCGTAATTGGCTACGATGATATTCAGCTTGCTGAATATGTGAATCCATCGCTCACGACAATCCGCCAGCCGAAGCGTGAAGCTGGATCATTGGCAGGTCATCTATTGTTCCAGATGATGGATGGGGATGAAGTAAATCCTGCCTACAAGTTAGGAATTGAGCTCATGGAGCGTAAGTCGGTAATTGCTGCAAAAAACTAAGGTCATTAACGTGGGCAGGAGACGGTCGCTTTGGCGAATATTCAGTGTCGGTTTTATGCGGAGACATTAGCAATATCCACGAGTATCCAGGTTGTCTTGCCTCAGCATTCTTTCTTGCGTGCGAGTCGTGATGGCAAGCTACCTGTACTGTTTTTGCTGCATGGACTTGGGGCAGATCATACGGAATGGGGACGCCATTCATCTGTAGAAAGGCTGGCAGAGGAAACAGGGGTCGCCCTCGTTATGCCTAGTGTTGGCCGCAGTTACTATACCGATATGAAGAAAGGCTCTCCTTACTTCACTTATGTGAGCGAGGAGCTTCCAGTTGTGGCACGTTCTTTATTTCCTTTGTCTGAACGTAGGGAAGATAATTTCGTAGCTGGCATATCGATGGGAGGCTATGGAGCATTCAAGTTGGGGTTAAGCTTCCCCGAGCGGTATGCGGCAGCTGCTAGTTTATCTGGTGGATTGGATATTGTCAGTCGGGTCAATGGCCCGAATAGCTTTTTGCCTTATGAAGTAGAATGTATTTTTGGAAATACTGAGGAGTTAAAGGGAAGCGAGAATGATTTATTTGCGCTAGCTTCTGAGCTCGCTGCTAGTCAAGAGCAACAGCCTCATTTGTACCAGTGCTGCGGCACGGAAGATTTTTTACACAAAGATAATCTTTCTTTTTATGATCATGCTATAGATGTTGGACTGGATATCACGTATGAAGAAGAGCCTGGTGAACATGAATGGGGCTATTGGGATCGAAAAATAAAGCGAGTATTGGATTGGCTTCCTCTATGAGGGTACGAGGTTTATTTCGTATGTCTGTTTGGTGAAACGTTTCGATAAAGTGCAGCATGCTCAGTAAGGCATGGATGAACGGGAGGAAACAGTGATGGTTAATCAACAGCGAATGGTAGATTTACTGAAGCAAATGACGTTAGAAGAAAAGATTGCGCAGCTGCTCCAGTTAGCGGCTCCTTTCTATGATGGAAATGATAGTGACGGCGTTATTACGGGGCCGATGAAAGAGTTGGGTATTACCGAGGAGACGGTGCGTCAAGCTGGTTCTGCCTTAGGGCTAGCTGGTGCGGACAAGATTAAGCATATTCAGCAAGAACATTTGAAGAATAATCGGCTTGGCATCCCGCTCCTCTTTATGGCGGACATTATACATGGCTTCAAGACGATATTTCCTATCCCGCTTGCTATCGGCTGCTCATGGGATTTGACCTTGGCTGAGAGAAGTGCGGAAGTTGCAGCTAAAGAAGCAGCTGTGTCGGGTGTCCATGTGACGTTTGCACCGATGGTTGATCTAGTCCGTGATCCTCGCTGGGGACGAGTAATGGAATCTACAGGTGAAGATCCGTACTTGAACAGTATGTTCGCACGTGCATTTGTCCGAGGGTTTCAGGGAGACGACCTCACGAATGACTTGCATCGTGTAGCTGCATGTGTGAAGCACTTTGCAGCGTATGGTCTTGCTGAAGGCGGAAGAGATTACAACACTGTGGATTTGTCAGAACGTCAACTTCGTGAATATTACTTGCCTGCCTATAAAGCTGCCTTAGATGAAGGTTGTGAAATGGTCATGACCTCATTTAATACCGTAGATGGCATTCCAGCTACTGCGAACAGCAAGCTGATGCGTGATTTGCTGCGGGATGAATGGGGCTTTGACGGCGTGTTAATTTCCGACTGGGCTGCTATTAAGGAACTTATCCCTCATGGAGTTGCGGAGAATGAAAAAGAAGCTGCTTACAAATCCATTCATGCTGGCGTTGATATCGAAATGATGACGTCAACATACGTTCATCATTTACCAGAGCTGATCGCTAGCGGCAAAGTGGATGAAGCGCTTGTGGATGAAGCTGTCCTACGTGTTCTTCAGTTGAAGGAAAAGCTTGGTTTGTTCGATAACCCGCTGCGCGGTGCTGATCCTACAATCGAGCGTGAAGTGGTATTTTGTGAGGAGCATCGCAAAGTTTCACGTGAAATGGCCGCTAAATCCTGTGTTCTGTTGAAAAATGAAGGAGATGTGCTTCCGCTGCAACCGAGCAGCCGTATTGCTTTAATTGGACCATTTGCGAAGAACAATGATATTTTGGGCAATTGGTCGTGGACGGGATCGAAGGAAGATGCGGTTCGTCTGGATCAGGCGTTATCTACGAAAATTCCAGATTCAATCGTCGCGATTGCCGAAGGTTCAGGCATAGAGATGATGAGCGAGGAGCAGTACAGCGAAGCGTTATTGGCAGCTGAACAAGCAGATATAATCGTGCTCGCATTAGGAGAAAACTCAGATATGAGCGGTGAAGGCGGTTGTAGAGCCGACATTAAGCTGCCGCAAGCACAGTTGGAGCTAATTGCAAGATTGAAGCTGCTGCATAAGCCGATGGTTGCTGTGCTGTTTAATGGACGCCCGCTTGATTTGCATGGTGTCTATGATCAAGTTGATGCAGTACTTGAAGCATGGTACCCAGGAAGCGAAGGCGGGGCAGCGATTGCGGATATTTTGTATGGCGATGTGAATCCGTCAGGTCGACTAACGATGTCCTTCCCTTATTCCGTAGGACAAGTGCCTGTTTATTATAATCACTTCAATACAGGTCGCCCGCATGATCCGAAGGATGTAGATGCTCGATATGTATCTCGATACTTAGATGTTCCGAATGCACCGTTGTTCCCGTTTGGTTATGGTCTGAGCTATACGACTTTCTCCTATGGGGAGCTTATTCTTTCGGAGGATACAATGACGGAAGAACGTCCACTCCAAGTGGAAGTAACGGTAACGAACATGGGAAAACAGACAGGTGAAGAAGTCGTTCAGTTGTATGTGCGTGATATCTCAGGTGATGTCGTAAGACCGCTTAAGGAGCTTAAAAATTTTGCGAAGATATCGCTTGAGCCAGGAGAAAGTCGCAAGGTGACATTTACGATTACAGAAGAGCAGCTTCGCTATCATCATGCCGATTTGCAGTTTACAAGCGATCCAGGGGAGTTTGCAGTATTTGTAGGATCGAACAGTCGAGATGTGATGGAACGCAGATTCCATTTCGTACGGTAATGTCATAGAGATGATGAGGATTGGGAGTGAGGAGATGACAACGTTGACGAATAACAAAATCCGTCTAGAAGCGGGATCTCTAGCTTTTACTTTCTTAACTAGTGGAGATCTATATCAAGCGACTTATCAGGATGTAATGATCAACCAATGGTTGGCTAACTCGATAGATGGTTCGATGAACAATTTGTATTTACGCGTGTACGAAGCAGATGGCATTCAAGCATATCCGCTCTTAGGTGTACGTTCCTCCAGCCGTGTTTGGACAGAAGGAAACACGATGATGTGGGAAGGAGAATTGCCTAGAGAAGGAGCATTGGTCAGCTATCGTGTCGTACTGACTTTGACGGAACAAGGAATGTGGTTCTGGGATGTATCCGTAGAAGGACATGATGTAGACCTAGATATAGATGTCATTTATGGGCAAGACATCGGTATCGCTGATCCTCGCGCTGTTCGCAGCAATGAAGCATATTTGTCCCATTATATTGATCATGCCGTATTTGAAGATGATAACCGAGGTTATGTGATTTGTTCGCGTCAGAACTTGCCACAAGGCGGACAATTTCCATATATACAGCAAGGATCTTTGACAAAAGCGATAGGCTATTCAACAGATGGTTTTCAATTTTTCGGCTTGTCCTATAAAGAAACGAACGAACCTGAGCGCTTGACGCAGACGACATTAGCGAATGAAATCTATCAATATGAATTTGCTTATGCTGCACTTCAGTCAGAGCGAGTACGCTTAAAGGGAGAGGCTAAGTTCGTATTTTACGGCGTATTCCAAGAGAATCATCCTGAAGCGATTTCAACATTAGAATATAGTGATAAAGTGCAAAAAGCGTGGGATGGTATAGAAAATGCACGGGAGCTTGGCGAAGGTGGAACTTGGCTCGATGCTGTGCGATTGTCGCCGAGTTTTGGTGCTCCGCTGCAAACGGTTCCTTTTACTGAGGAAGAACTAGAGAAGCTGTTCCCACAACGTTATCAGGAGGAACGGGCGGATGGACAGCTTTTGTCCTTCTTCACGGAACAATATGAGCATGTCGTCTTAAAAGAGAAAGAGCTGCGCGTAGAGCGTCCTCATGGTCATATTTTGATGAGCGGCGACAATGCGCATATGAAAGATAATGTGATAACGACGACTTCGTATATGTACGGCATATTTAACTCTCAACTTGTCGTTGGTAATACGAGCTTTAATAAAATGATGACGAATGCTCGCAATGCGCTTAACATACCTAAGACGTCTGGGCAGCGCATTTATGTGGAGTTGGATGGAATCTATCGTTTGCTTGCGATGCCGTCTTTGTTCGAGATGGGCTTCAATTATACGCGTTGGTACTACAAAACAGAAGATGATTTATTGATGATTACAAACTTTACGACTGTGGATTCCCCTGAAGTGAGATTGAATGTTCGTTCGATGAATGGCAGCAGCTATCGTTTCGTTGTGACAAGTCAAATATCGATGAACGTCGATGAATATGAGATGCCTTATCATATGAGCCAGAATGGGAGTACGTTGCTGTTCCACGCAGATGCGTCTTCGCTTAGCGCGGGGGTACATCCGAATTTAGCATACCAAATGCATATTGATGGAGCTCATGTGTCTATATTGGATGAGCGTATGTTGGCTCCAAGAATCAGTAAAGGAAATGCATCCTTATCTGTACTGGAGTTAAGTGCGAGCAGTGATTGGACAATGAGCGTGCAAGGGCTGATCGATGGCGAACAGTTGCCTTTGCGACAGCTCGATATGGCATCTGAAATAGAGCGTTACCGCGAGTTTTTTGATGGTGTGATGAATGGATTCCGTTTATCTCATAAAGATGAGCAAGAAGGCGACTTGTTCAAAGTTAACGCATTGGCCTGGTGGTATACCCATAACATGCTTGTGCATTATTCCATGCCGCATGGCTTGGAGCAGTATGGCGGCGCCGCTTGGGGGACACGTGATGTGTGCCAAGGACCTGTTGAATATTTTATGGCGACTCATAAATATGAGCAGGTTCGTGAAATATTGCTGACTGTGTTCGCGCATCAGTATGAAGATGACGGCAACTGGCCGCAGTGGTTTATGTTTGATAAATATACGAAAATTCAACAAGAAGACAGTCACGGCGATATTATCGTTTGGCCTTTAAAAGTGCTTGGCGACTATTTGGCTGTCACACGCGACTTTAGTATTTTGGAGGAATTGGTGCCGTACACTCGCAAGCACAGCTTTGACTTTACTGAAGAACGTGCGACAGTACTAGCACATGCGCAAAAGGAAATCTCTTATATTCGTAATCATTTTCTACATGATACGTATTTGTCTTCCTACGGTGATGGTGATTGGGATGATACACTGCAGCCTGCGAACGCGCAGTTAAAGCAATATTTGATTAGCAGTTGGACGGTTGCGCTAACGTACCAGACGATTCGTCAATTTTCAAAAGTTATTCGTGAGTATGATCAGGGATTGGGTACTGAGCTGCATGAAATGGCGGAGGGAATCGAGCGCGACTTCAACCGATATATGATGCAGACGGACGTTATTCCGGGGTTCGTCTATATGGAGCAGCCTGATCAGGCGAAGCTTATGCTGCATCCAACGGATAAAGAAACAGGCATTCAGTATCGACTGCTGCCGATGACGCGCAGTATGATTAGTGAATTGCTGCCGCCGGAGCAAGCGGAAGCCCATTACCGCATCATTCGTGAGCAGTTTTACTGCCCAGATGGGGTAAGGCTTATGAACCGACCAGCACAATATGCTGGAGGGGTAAGCACACACTTCAAGCGTGCTGAGCAAGCTGCCAATTTCGGCAGAGAAATTGGTCTTCAATATGTGCATGCTCATATTCGATATGTGGAAGCGATGGCGAAACTAGGCAAGGCGGATGAAGTATGGAGCGGGCTTGCGACGATTAATCCGATTGGCCTTCGTGATGTAGTGAAAAATGCGGAGCTTCGTCAAAGTAATGCGTATTTTAGCAGCTCAGATGGAAAGTTTAATACCCGCTACGAAGCGCAAGAGTGCTTCGACAAGCTTCGTACAGGCGAGGTAGCGGTGAAAGGCGGTTGGAGAATCTACTCCAGCGGGCCAGGGATTTACATGAACCAGCTAATCTCGAATGCGCTTGGCATCCGGCAGGAAAATGGGGATCTTCTTATCGATCCTGTGCTGCCACAGATGCTGGATGGAATGCGTTTTGAGTTCGAATATGCAGGTGTGCCAGTTACATTTATCTATCATATAGCAGGAACGTCAGTTAGTAAGGTTGTTGTGAACGGCGTAGAGGCGGTTGCGACTGTTGTGGATAATCGCTATCGGAGTGGTGGTATTCGTGTGAGTCAGCATGAGTTCAACACGCTTCGGAAGCACGGTGAAGATAGAGCAATTATTGAAATTTATATGTAAAGTAATAGCCCTGGACCCTAGGAATGATAGGACCAGGGCTGTTTTTTATTGTGTGGATGGTGTTGCCTGTATGTTGTCTACATGTTGCCTACAAATAGCTACGGTCGTATGGTAACGCGTGTACCGATCGGTACTAGGGAAGCTAATGCTAACACGTCCTCGTTGTACATACGAATACAGCCGTGGGACACTAAGTGACCAATGGAAGCAGGATCATTTGTGCCATGAATGCCATAATGGGGCTTGGAAAGTCCCATCCAAAAAACGCCGAATGGACCGCCGGGGTTGGGCTGCTTGTTGATGATCGTATACTCTCCTGCGGGAGTCTGCGTTAACATTTTACCGATGCCGACGGGAAATCCTCGAACAACGATATCGCTATCCAATAAATATAAGGCCCGATCCGAAAGATCGACGATAATACGATAATTGGGCATATTGCTCTCCTCCAGTTATTAGAGGTAGGGATTCATTTACTATATGCCCTTTTCTGAAAAGGAGTGAGGCTGCGTTCGTATTGTTGTATTACTTTTTATTGAACTTGAACTACTTATGGCACTACCTTTGCGGCAGTGCTGTTACTCGGAAGCCAAAAAATTCATTCGTAGAAAGGCTACTCGTTTATTTAGTGACAATTATGCAGTTATTTAATTAGAAAGTGTGCCTATTTTATTAATTAACGTCAAAAATACATTTATTTTTGTGATCTCGACCATTTTCAGGCCTAATCGTGAAAGTGAACTGCATATTTGTCCAGAATTAGTGCGAAATGATGTTTTCCCCCTAAAATAGCTGCACTTTTGTCCATACTATCCATTTGTGCAGGACTCATTTGCTAAAATGGCCTTTATTCGCTCATCTTGGTCTGCCTGATTCAAGTATTGAAAGAACCCAAGACGATTCCCCCAAGGATCCGTAAACGTTCCCCATTTCACGGATAGTTCTTCTCTCGTATGGATGTCAAATGGTTCAACTTGTAATTGACTTTCGACCCGCTGGCGTTCTGCTTCTATATCTGTTACCCCTAATCGAATAGGGCCGCTTCCTTTCGCAGGCTCTCCTTTTATTACTTGCAGCCAACATCCGGGGAGAATCTCCCATTCAGCAACATCTTCGTGCGCTGCACATTCGGGTGGTTTACCTAGTAAAGTTTCATACCAGAAGATTCCTCTTTTCATATCTGTCACACGAACTTGGACCGTCATTTCAAAAACCATGCTATCATTCCCTTTCGTTTGGTTATTGATATTGTGTCATGTGCTGTGCTGGACTTAGGTAATTAGTAAATGGAACGCAAACATTAGCTGCAACCTTCACATGATTTTATTTGCGTATCTTCATTTGTAGATTCTAAATAGGATTTCAAACTAGATAGCATATTTGCCCAAGCTCCCTTATGCCACTCGATTGCTTGTTGTGTTTCCATCGAATCAGGGTTATGCCAGCCTGAGTGACTAAGGAGGATATTCGTTCCGTTAGCAACAGGATGTAATACGACTTTCACTTCGGTTAAGTGATCTTCCTGATTCATCACCCCTGCGAAAGGATCGGGTCCTTTCCATTGAAAAGTAAAGGATTGATAAGGTTCAAGGTGTAAAATACAGCATCCTATTGTGCTCATTGAGTTTTTATTGAAAGGGTCAAAATACAGTTCGAATTTGCCGCCAACTGTGGCTTCGATTTCAGCTGCGGGGGAGAACCATTTTACAAGATGACCTGCTTCAAGCCATGCTTGCCAAACTTGATCTTGACCATTTTCAATATGAATCTGTTGGATAATCGTCATAGGTAGACCTCCGAGTGATGATAGATAGTTAATGGTAGATAGTTGCTTTTAGCAGTGAACACTAAATTATTTGCTGAACTCTAGCAATTCGAATGCATTGCCAAATGGATCGAGAAACGCATTATAGTGGCCAGGCGGGCATGGTTGAGGTGTATCGAAGAGCATTTTAATTCCTTTGGCGGACAGCTCTTGCATTTTGTTGAGCAAATTGTCAGTCTCGAATCCAAGCACAACTTGTGCTTCCTGAGAATAGCTTGCAGTTGACTCACATTCGGTTTTGCATAAAACAATTGCGACTCCATCGTTCACCAGACCAATTGTCGCTTCATCGTATTGTTCCGAGATGGTAAAGCCTAGTTTCTCACAGTAAAATTCCTTCGCTAGCTCAATATCGCTTACATAAATAGAAATGACACAAAGTTTGAACATGAAAAATTCCCCTTTAGAGTGGTAGTGACCACATTGTAAAGGAGGATGGAGATGATAAATTCTTCTACTTTGCTCGATTGGAAGAAGTGTGCTCGAAGAGAAGTTGTGGCAAATTGACGATGATCGGTGGGTCGGTCTCCTGGCGCTCGCGCATGGAGAGTGTTAATGTATGTTCGCTATTATCTGAAACATGCACAATTTCCTCGTACATGCCTCGTAAACAATGATCCAGTACGAAATAATCTTTCGGGTTCAAGCTCCATGGTATGGATACCGCCATCGCGTAATAACTGCCGGATGGCACACCAGTAAATGTATAGGAATGTCGTCCACGATTCAATGCGGTTCCAGCAATCGGTCTTTGATTGGGAATCGGCCTTGGGAATAGTCCTACAAAAATAATGCCGCGAAACGATGTAGGTGCTCCGATATGGCATGTTACGGTTCCAGTGGAAAGGGAATGTTCTACAATTTGAGGCTGCTCAAGCTCAACCTCTTGTTCTTTATATTGATTCATATAGGTAAGCAGTGAACGGGCGGACCCGTGAAATCGTTTTGGTGATACGCCTACATGCTCTTTGAATCTTGTGGTAAAGGAACCAGCGCTGCGAAAGCCAATTGAAAGCATCACTTTCGTCATTAGGGAAGGCTCTTTAAGCAGTAGTTCCTTGCCAGATTCCATCCGCAAAGCAGTCAAATAATGACGTGGAGAAATGCCCGTTGCTCGCTTGAATACCCTTGTAAAATGATAGGGGCTGTAGCCGACATGAGCAGCTAACTGTTCGGATGTGATCTCTTCATCAAGATGGTCTTTCATATATTGAATCGCGCGAAGAGCTGCTTTGTGTCCATCTGATTCTATATAAAGATTCGACTCATGGTTCGGCTCATTCTCGATTTGTGAAGACATAACAATCCTCCTATCTATGGCACGGGAATCAACTATATTTTACCACATATAGCCAATCGAAGGTGAATCTCCTCCCTTGGGTTTTCTGGTTTGGTCACTAAATGGAATTTTCACATAGTATGACGATTTCTGAATGTTTGAAAATGAGGCGGGGCTAGATAACACTGACTTCACGCTCCAAAGCTTTCTCCATTCGACTATTAGATGTATAATAATGTAAAAGTTATGCTGTTCAGTAGTTACATACAATTTAGTAGCTTCATAGAATTGGAGGAGTGAACTTAAGATGAATAAGATCAAACCAATCTTCTTGTTCCTTTTATTATTGTTGACAGCCTGCAATGAACAGCAAATTGAGACGGGGCCGATTCAATAACGATTGCTACAAGCAAACGAACATGTTGGTGGAAAAAAAGTAGGGGGCATTTATGGAGTTATCCATTTCTATATTAGTATTGATGTTAGCAGTTATAGGCATTATTTTAGAAAAATATATACTTAAAAATCCATCACCGAAAATTTCTGATACCAATGGAAAAAATATAAACAGATGGGGAAAAGGATGTATCTTATTTTTTTTAATCTACCTTTATTTCTTTGTTCTAGACACGACAGAAGAAGATACAATGAAGTGGTTTTTCTTGATCGTTTTTGTAGTTGGAGCGGTATTTCACATTAGTATGGAATGGTGGTATTTGAAAGGAACAAATCAATTTGTTATATCGATCTTTTTATTAGTGATTGGTTTGATCTATTTTCGCATCGTTATATTTTAAAGGTCATTTATTTCAGTCTGGCCTTCGCAACGATCAACAGTTTGATTTTCATACGTAATGAAATGAAGTGGGGTGAGAATTCTATGGTTCAGAGTATATCTGTAGCGCCGACGCGTATGGGCGGTTACTCGCGCTCAGGTTTCAATAAGCTGGTACCGATAGTTTGTCGGTATCAGCTCTTTTTTTATGGAGTTTGACTTACTAATTAGGAATGCTGCTATTACTTTACTTGTTTTCTAGAAAATAAATAAAGTTTGAAAATGTAAAGCTATTTTGGAAGATAAACGATCTAATAATTGGAAACATCATAGACCAGGAGGGAAATACATATGAAAATAGGAAAATGGTTGTTGGCATTCGTTGTAGCGACAGGGGTGTTACTTACTCCTTATTCCAAGGTAACAGCAGCGCAGGATGGGCCCCTACAAGGTATTGCGTCCAAGAAGAGCGAGGCAAAAAAGCTAGCTGATCTGGATGCGAAAATCGTAGAAGCAGCGAAAAAGAGCTTGCGACAACTGGCAGACAAAGATGTGGAACTAATTGATGCAGTATCTATTTATGATAATAGAATTTTTCTTCGTACCAAGGCAAAAGAAGACAATGGATATGTTGTGGTAGACCAAAAAACAGGAAAAGTATTAACGGCGTCTATTTATGTAAGTAAAGATAAAGCAAATCCTAAACAAGTTGAGTTGGCGATGAACAATTTGAAGGAAATAGACGCTGCACAAACTTTTGAAGTTGAGAAAGTAATGAAAATGATAAGTTATGATGACAAATCTAGCGAGATAGCAACTGCATACCTACAAGGAAAAAACTTCAGCGTAAGGTTTCTTGGTGACAAAGTAGACTTTGCAACGGTAATCTATCCAAAGTCTGAGTGGAATGCTGAAATAAAGAAAAAAGCAGAGCGTGAGTTTAAAGCGGCGATGGGTCGAACAATGGAGATATCTAGTATAGCGAGAAATAAAGATAAGGGTAAGGATGTTTGGTCCGTTCTAGGTAAAAATGGTCAAACAGCTGTAGATATAGGTGCTAAAACAGGTAGAGTATGGAGTGTTACTGATTTTCAAGCAGTTGGTAAAACAGACAAGGTCGCGTTAACAGAGAAGAACGCAGTATCCTATGCGGCAGCCTTCGCGAAAAAAGTATTTAATATTGATCTTAAAGGATATACGGCTAGAAAAGTACCTGATTTTCCGGTATACGAAATGACGAAACAAGGTGCTCCAATGGTCGTGGTTGATTTTAACTCCAATAAAGTAGTTACATCAATGTCAATCAAGCCTGTAAATGGAATTCGTAATTAGGCACTATTGATACTTCGGTAGTCGCTTGTCTTAGGAGAGGAGATAATAAATGATTGAATTACGAAAAATAAGTGGGGATAACATAGATGAAGTAATAGCACTTGAAGTTGGAGAAAACCAGAAAGACTTTATACAAACTACTAACCTCAGAAGTTTTGCAGACGCTCATATGTTGAACGCAGATGGGATACCAGCGATTCCCATTGCCATTTATGCCGATGGAGTTGCGGTCGGATTTTTGATGTATATTTATGATACGTTGGATCATGAATCATTTGAAAATGAAGTTTTTTACGGGAAGAAGAGCTATTTTATATGGCATATTATGATTGAAAAGAGTTATCAGGGGAAAGGATATGGCAAACTTGCCTTTGAAAAAATGTTGATGGATATTGAAAATATGCCATATGGGGAAGCAGAATATGTATCCCTCTTTTATCGAACAAGTAATGTCAAAGCTAAAACATTATACGCTTCATTTGGTTTTGTAGATACAGGCATCGTTCAGGATAATTCGATGTTGGCGATTAAAAATCTAGATGAGAAAATAACAGAATCGATAGTAGAATAGGATCTCTCGGAGAGAAATGTAAGCTATCAACGTCTCGGAAGCAATTGCACGTCTTTTATCCAAGAAAGGCATACGAACTAGAGGTATCGCTAGCAAAATACCTCTGTTTCGTATGCCTAGTCATATGTGTGTTGCTATGGAGCATTACATTCTAGGTGTTAGCATCAGCGTAGTGAGTAGCTTATTACGACTTACTCATATAAACGAATTTCCGCAAGCTGGAGTATTCCGCCACTGTTGTTGACTAGAGAAAATTTGTAGTATCGATAGGCGGTTGTATTGCTGATGTTATACGTCTTTGTCTGATGTCGGCTAGTGAATAATTCATTTGATCTCGTATCAAGGGCAGTCCAAGTTGTTCCGTCGTTCGAACCGGATAGGGTCCAGTTACGAGGATCTCTTTCAGGCACATCCTCGGCAGACGTGATCGCATACGATTGTACTGCATGTGCGTTTGTTCCTTGGAATTGGTATTGAATGGACGCTGTACTGTCAAATACCAACCACTTCGAAGCTTCATTATGATCAAAGGCACTTTCTTTGGTCTGACCTACAGGGCTATTCGTATTGCTGACCGTAACTGTCCCGCCTACAGCTATACCTCTAGGTTGCTGGCTTGCATTAAAAAAAGCACTGTTGCTTAATGTAAGTGCACTGATAGGATCCCATACTGGAAGTTCATTGTCGTTAAAGACGTAGCCATTTCCGTCCTTCAATACAAAGAACCGATGCAGCCAATCGAAGCCACGCCACATAATGGAGTTCGGTCCACCTTCGTGTGGCAGGCCGAGGGCATGTCCAAGTTCATGCAGTGCGGTTCCGTAACCGACCGAGAGCGCTTTCTGTACATTAGTATAAGGTTCTCCAATGAAGGCAGGGTCGATCATGCTAAAATCAGCAAATTTGCTCTGTACCTCGGTCTCATTGTTCGGGAACAGCCATACGCTTGCGCCGCCGCTTACGCCGTAATCTCCTCCGCCTAGCGCAACGTTGGCATACGTATAGTTAGTGGCTGCGTCATACTTGGTAAAGCCGACAAAGGTAAGATTTTTCGTGCCTGCCTGCGGATATTGTTGAGGAATAAGACCAGCTACTTCATGATATAAATCGTCTCCCTTGTAAGTCGTGTTGTAATAGTAGGAGATTGGATGATTGCTTTTCAGTACATGTACATTTACTTTCCCGGTGGTATTGTCCAGCTCCACATTAAACGTTTTGCGACCATATCCATTATTGTTCATAGACTCCGCAGTAAAGGATTGGATTACCTTCATATAGGTACTGAGCTTTGCTGCATAGTTCTGAGGGTCGTTGGGTAAAAAGGTATGGTAATTAGTATTTCCGTCACTTGGGACATACCAGAAGATGCGGACAACTGCGTTGTTGGATTGCGGTACATAAGTCATCTTCAAAGTGGTCTGTTTCGTGCCATTCTGGATAATTAAATTGTTTTCACCAGGGACCAAATCTGCAAATACTTTAAACTGGCCTTGATGGACCTGACCTTGCATTACTTTCGTGTTTCGATTCGAAGATGTGTTTGTTAGTGTGACAGAAGTCGCATTCGTATCACTAACTAAACCTCGGATCAAGGGCAGTGGATAGTCGATGGTTTGATTATCGGTAAAGTTAGTAACTTCAATGTCGGGTGTAGGGGCAGGATACAACTGTGTATGTGGGATGATGCTCTTTGGTGTAGATGGACTGCTCCAATATAATTTAGCTACTGCATTAGTGGTGCGTTCATAATATTCCAGCTTGATTGTGTATTTCTGTCCGGCAGTGAGCGCAATTGTACCGCTATGCTCAGTCGTATCGTGATCATTCCATTGATCAATAAGTAATTGATTGTTAACCCATAATCGCACGCCGTCGCTCGATGCGGTCGTAAACGTATAAGTTTCGCTAAATTGTGCTTGAACTTCGCCTATCCAACGAACCGAGAACGTATCAGCTTCAATTAGTGGACTAGCAGAGTTCGTGCCCCAGTCGAATTGAATAGTAGAATCAAAGCGCTTTAACTTTAAGTTCGAAAAATCAACATTGTTATAATAGTACCCTGTAAGTCCTGTGCCATTTCCTACAGGCGCGGGCGTCGTATTGCTGTTTGTGACAGTCACCGTTATAGGTTGGCTTGATGCATTTCCGAAATTGTTAATGAGCTTGGCTGTATATATGTAGGAGCCATTTACCTTGCTACTAAAGGTTTTGGTTGCTGTTTGGTGGTTGGGGCTGTTGTCCGTTAACGCTTGTGTGTCGATCAACACACCATTTTCATACCATTCTAGAGATGTTCCATTTTGTCCCCAATGCAAGTTCATCGTAATGGCATAGTTTCCATCTCCATCCCAGTTGTCTTGCGATAGGGCAGGTGTTCCTGGCATACCTGTGGCTGCTGATGAAGCTGTTAGCGGCAACAAGGTAAATAGCAGCACTATTACGATACTTGCAGCTGTCCATTTTCTAAATTTCATTTTGCTTCCCTCTCTCTATTTATCTATTGTGATACCTTGCAAGAACAAATTTCCGTCCCTAACCTGATCAAGATCTCCAGAGGGATGGCTAGCATATTCCCCCTAACAAAATTGTCTGATTACGAGATGGAAGTATGTTCCTTCAAAGTCTAATCTTATTTTTTTAGTTGTGCAATAGAATGAACAGGTGAACATTTTCTCCACGACAGGTGAATATTTTCTCCACATGAAAAGAAAAACAATTTGTTCCTGCACGTATAATTTTATAAGAATCGGCAATCCTAAAATTATCGACATCATCGAATGTCGTAGACAACCGCGGAGAAGACTTACGTTTCCCCATAAGCTCTTCGTCCGGTTTCTCCTCTCCCATGAAAAGGGGCTCTCGAAAGAGGGCCCCGATTTTATTTTTTATAGAACCATAATTTTACTTCTGTTAGTTTATTTCATATGGGATAATATTCATCTGACATAAAAGAACAGGAGTGGGTCTAATGAAAAAGATATTATTTTTTACTTTATTTGTGCTTGTAGCAGTTTCTGTTATGCCAATGTCGGCAGCAGCCCGTCTAAGCAACACCTTTGTTGTTGTAAATGGGGAGCCATTGGAAGGCAGTGCGAAGGTGAAAAACAACGTAACTTTCGTACCTTTTCGTGAATTGTTTCAAGTGCTTGGATTAACTGTCAGTTACGATGAAGAGAAAAAACAAGTAACGGGAACATCTCTGTTTCCAGGTGAAAATATAAAGATAACATTTACAGTCGGTAGTAAATCGTCAATTATTAATGGGCAAAAGAAAGCATTACAAGCTGCCCCATTTATAGATGATGAAAGTGGAAGTGTTTACGTTCCGGTGCGCGTAGTGGGAGAAGCAACAGGAAGCTTGGTTGCTAATGTAGTAAAGAGTAATGTAGTACTTGTAAATACTTCTTCATTTGAAGGATTATCGTATGATTCTGATAGCGGTAACTTAACCATTACGAAAGACGGTCGGTTGCATTATAACGACGTGCAAGTGTTGTATGATTTTCTACGAGTAGTTTTCGTTGATGAGGCAACAATAGAGCAGGATTTGAATAAGGTAATAGAACTAGAAAGTCTACGTCTAAAATTGAAATATGGACTGGATTAAGGAAAAAAATATAAAATACAATAGGAATGGATCTTCCTTCATCGAAGCATCTTAACAAATAGGGAAAATTGATGAAGGAGGTCGCACACATGACAAATGTGTTAGTCATTAGCGCACACCCCAATTCTGACAGCTTCAATCACGGTGTTTTGGATGAAGCAGTATCTGAATTGCAATCACTCGGACATGAAATTCAGATCCGTGATCTATATAGTTTGCAGTTTGATCCAGTCATGACAGTTGAGGATTTGGCCAATTCAAAAGAAGGAACGGCACGAGGGGATGTACTGGCGGAGCAGGAGTTGGTGTTGTGGGCGGATATACTACTTATTATTTATCCATTATGGTGGGCAGGGTTACCTGCGTTGTTAAAAGGGTATATCGATCGCGTATTTTCGTATGGTTTTGCCTATTCCATGGATGACAACGGATTACATAAGTTGTTAACAGGCAAGAAGGCGCTAATGGTGACGACGATGGGCAACAGTGAAGCACATTACCGACAAGTTGGTATGTTTGAAGCTCTGGAGAAGACGATTGATGAAGGCATATTTAACTTTGTAGGTATCCAGGTACTTGAACATCGTTATTTTGAATCTGTACCAACCGTAGACGATACCACGAGAGCAAATATGTTGGAACATGTGAAGGAATTGATTCGAACCCATATTACATCAAGTTAAAATGAAAAATTGACAAGCAAGCAATAAATTTATGCCTGTCACCTTATATGCCGTATATCAAGTAGTTGTATATCAAGTAAATGCAGAAGTTTAATGAAGTACCTTTTCCCTAGGAGAAGGTACTTTGTTGCTTTGCAGAGGAGTTTGGAACTGCCTACGCTCCTTTCACTCTATCATTGAATATGTTACGATTAACGTCGAATACTGGAGAATAATCTCCAATTTCGTGATGCAACGAAGTGATACATGATAAACGTACAGGCAAGGTGATAAGATGAGAGTCATTTCGGGGACGGCGAGAGGTCGTTCATTGAAAGCGGTACCGGGCATGAATACACGCCCGACGACGGATAAAGTTAAGGAAGCATTGTTTAGTATGATAGGCCCCTATTTTGATGGCGGGACAGCACTTGATTTGTTTGCAGGTACAGGTGGACTTGGAATCGAGGCGCTCAGCCGAGGTATAGACCATGCTGTATTTATTGATATGGACCCGAAAGCGATCGAGACGATCAAACATAATGTGAACGCTGCACGAGTAGCTGAGAAAGCTGAGATTTTCCGCAATGATGCAAAACGAGCGCTTAAAGCAATAGCAAAGCGAGATATGAAGTTTGATCTCGTCTTTATGGATCCTCCTTATCGGATGACTGATGCAGATGAAATGCTGACAACGATGCTGGAGCAGGAAATGTTAAGCGAGCATGCGATCGTAGTAATTGAGCATGATTCCAACTACACCTATCCTGAGCAAATAGGAAGTATGGACTGCTTCAGAAATGCTAAATATGGTGAAATCGCTTTATCTCTGTATAAAAAGAAACAAGACGAGCTAGAGGAACGAGGAGAGGAGTCATCATCATGACGAACGAATGCAAACCACGGATTGCTGTTTATCCAGGCAGCTTTGATCCTGTCACGTTAGGGCATATTGATATCATTCGTCGTTCGGCGAAGCAATTTGATAAAGTTATCGTTGCGGTGCTCAACAATTTAAGCAAAAATCCATTGTTTACGGTGGAAGAGAAAAAAGAGCTGCTGCGAACAGCAACGGCTGATATTCCGAACGTGGAAGTAGATGGGTTCCGAGACTTGCTCGTTAACTATATGGATAAAAAAGAAGCGCACGTTATTGTGCGCGGAATCCGTACCGTTACTGATTTTGAATATGAGATGCAACTGGCGAGTACGAATCAAAAGTTAAATGAGCGCATCGAAACGATCTTTATGATGACGAATCCTAAATATTCTTACTTAAGCTCTAGTATGGTGAAAGAAATCGCCCGTTTTGGTGGTGCAGTTGGAGAGTTCGTCACACCAGAAGTGGAGCAGGCTCTTCGTCACAAATATAGTGACATGAACTAATTATTTGTTATGAATTATTTCTTCGGTACAGCTGCATGTATCCAGTAGCTAAGTACAGTGAGTAAGAGCAAGCCTGCACCTGCAAAAAGGAGCAGTACAAATGGCTGAAGCCAGACATAAAACAATGATAAGTATTGCTCTGCTCCGACTATGCTGTTCCAAATCATGATCCAAAGGGTATCAACATTTCCTTCAAGCAAGGATTGAAATAAGGATATGGATGAATGATGACTGTGAGCTGCGATACCGATTCCAGTTGGCACAGCAGGTGCAGCATCTACCCATACCGGAGCAATAGCAGCTGAGCTTCGAAAAAGTGCCAGCAAGGGTGTCCAGCATACATACGTTAAGATGAATGCGAGCAGGGCGTGAAGCAGTCTAGCTGCAAAGAAGCGCCAATATCGTAAGTCCGTTTGCTTGATTAAGCTGTGGACCTGCAAATGTGAGCTAATACCGCTCCATGCCAAGACAGCGCTGACGAGGGCGGCTTGGAACTCCGAAGAGCTAAAAGCGGCGGAGCTGATTGTGAATGCCCCGAGATTAACTTCCAGTAGACCATTCATAAGCAAATTTCCCATTGTAGATGGGAGTGCAAGACGAGCGACTTGAATGAGGACGGAGAACATCATAATATAGCCGCCAATCATCATTAAGGTCTGGACAGCTGATGAGACAGCTTCGCCAAGCAGCCTGCCAATGGGTCTGCCATCCATTTGGCGGGCTTGTTCCATACTGTTAAGCACTCGTTGAGAAAAAGACGGTTTAAGCGATTGTGTTGCAGCAAGCTCAGTGGGGTGAATGCTTGTTGTGGTAGGTTGTTCCGCTGTGGTTGAACGGGATAAATAGGTGAAGCTAGATATCGTTGCAACTTTTTTTCGTCCATCAACCATACGTAGGAAGACAGCCGTTAGCAATGCAGTGATCCAATGTATGCAAGCGAGCAATAGTCCAACATCGGCTTGCTTCATAAAGCCTACACCTACAACAGCAACGAGAAAGACAGGGTTGCTCACATGGGCAAGAGCGAGCAATCGCTCGCCTTCCGTGCGGCTAATGCTCTGTTGCTGCCGCAGTTTGGCAATGACTTCTGCTCCAGCTGGATAGCCCGCGGTCCATCCTAAAGCCCATGCCCAGCCCCCGACTCCGGGAACGCGAATCAATAGACGCATAATAGGTTCGAGCACAACACCTAGCGCGTGAACCCAGCCAAATGCCGACAGAAGATGAGACAAGACGAGGAACGGAAGCAGGGCTGGAAATATAATCGTCCACCATACTTGTAGACCTTGCAATGAGGCTTGAAAAGCTGCTGTAGGATACAGCATGATGCTGACGACAAGCAGTACGACCGAGGCTCCGACAAAGAGCGTGTACAACGGGTGTTGAAAGACAGACGTGTGGAGTAAACGGACGGACCGCATTGAATTCACCTCTTTGTTAAAGATTAAAGGCAAGACGTAAGTCTGTACGAAGCTGCATATAGTTTCATATGTACGTGAAATGGACGGGCTTTAGACCATACAGAAGGAAGGTGAGTCTGATGAATGAGAATGATGAGCAGCTTGAGAAGCAACGCTATGGTGGATGGTCTTTTTCCTGGCGTTGGCTAATCGCTATTGTAGCACTGGTGTATTTTTTGGTGTACATGCCAACTTCTTACGTGATTTATACACCGGGAAGCGCAGAATCGATCAAACCGCTTGTTGAAGTAAAAGGCGGGGATGATACAGAGCAAGGTGCTTTCATGCTGACTACCGTCCGCAGAACCTATGCGAATATGGGGCTCATTATCTGGCACTCCTTCAATTCAGATGCCCAATTTGGGAAGAAACAGGATGCGCTGCAAGGACGCTCAGAGGCAGAATATGAGACCGAGCTCGTATTTAGTATGAGCGGTTCTCAGAGCAGCGCTATATTAGCTGCATATAACGCGGCAAACATTCCATACGATAAGGTCAATACGGGTTTGTATGTCATCTACAATTTGCCTAATGTGTCGAGTAATGAGTTTAAGACGCAAGATCGCATACTGAGTGTAGAAGGGCAAAAGGTCAATACAGTCAAGGAAGTAAAAGCGATTATTGCGAAGTATAAGGAAGGGCAGACGCTTACGGTTCAGATTGAGCGTGAAGGCAAGAAGCAGGACGTTAAAGCTAAGTTGGTTCGCTACAAGCCATATAAACAAGCAGAGAACACGGTAGTAGGCTTTGGTACCACATTTGGAGAAAAGGTGGATATCGTACCTCGCAATCCGAAGGATAAGATTACATTCCACGAAAGTGATATCGGTGGACCTTCAGCTGGGCTCATGTTCACATTGGAGCTAATTAATCGCCTGACACCAGGAGATCTGTCACGCGGTCATTTCATTGCAGGTACAGGTGAGATTACACCTGAAGGCAAAGTAGGCATGATCGGCGGCGTTCAGCATAAAGTGGTGGCTGCAGATCAAGAAGGAGCTAGTTTGTTCCTCGTCCCGGAAGGAAACTATGAGGAAGCCAAGGCGAAAGTAGACACTATGGATACGAAGATGAAACTTGTGCCTGTACGTACGCTCCAAGACGCATTAACAGCAATTGAACAGTTAGAGGTAAAAGCTGCTAAGGTAAATGAAGTTAAATAAATCGTGCTATATTTATATAAGCATAAAAATAAGCATCCTAAGCCCATGTTATGATGAGCGATTGGATGCTTGTTTTTTATCGGTAAGGAAAGGCAGGTATGTTTAATAAAATGGATTCTGACGTGATCTCTATTCCATCCGGTTTTATGCTAATTGCTTGGATGACAGCGACGCGGCGGCTCGTAAAAGTCGCGATAGGCAGTGCGTCCTTGTACGAGAGAAATGCCAGCTGCGTAGACGGCGGTAGCACGAACATCTGCGGCTAAGCCAGCAGCTCCACCAAGCATGTTATTCTCTCTCGTTACTGTATGTACAATAGGTAAGGAAGCGGATTTTTTCATTTTTTTCAACAGAGCCTGGCCTTTTTGGCTAAATCCGAGCACACGAATGTAGTGTGGACCGCACTGAAGCGCTTCAGGACCAAAGTCTTCTTTCGTATGGTTGAGCAAAATATGTGTAAGCATGCGCTGAAGTTTTGTCAGTGTATACCGTTTGGTTTTTAATGCTTCTAGAAATGGTTGAACTCGCCATTCTGATAGTTGTGGCAGTGTGTGTAAAATACGATGCTCTAAGCCCTCTGTGACCTCGAGTATGCTATTCAATGATTCTGGACAAGAAGTAGATAGACGATAGAACAAAGATGCGGCATACGACTCCCAGTGGCCAAAATGCTTGCCTGCTGTCGTCCATTGATTGATTATTTCCTGCGATGCAAAGGGCAGGAATGGTTCAGCTGCCAATGCGGACTCGTGATGAATCAGGCGCCTTACCGCCGTGGCGCTTGCAATCGAGTCCGAATGCGCGGTCGTGTCGTGATAGCCCGCTGCGACACGTTGAATTGTATAGGGCTTCATCGCGGATTGAAGCCGCTCCGAAGCCATCATATAGTGCAGGCCGAGCGAATTGTTCGGCTCTGCCAGCCAACTCGCGTCGACAGCAGCATCGCCGCCTTCGGCAGCTGTCTCTGTTGCTGCCGCCTGGGCATAGGCAGCAGGGTAGCTAACGCCCTGCTTCAATGCATCACGCAGCCTTGCAGCGAACGCGGAATTTTCCCGCGTAAGTCGCTGCGCAGCACTTGCAAGCGGCGCAAGCTCGCCCAGCTCGCTGCCGAAGCAAAAGGCGTCCACGACACCGGTGGCGGCAAGAGTCGCCACCGCCCCGTGGGCGAACCATTCAGCTGGCTGTACCGCATACGCGGTAGGCAGCTCCAACACAAGGTCAAGCCCATTCGCGAGCGCCATGTCGGCTCGCGCCCATTTATCTAACAGAGCAGGCTCGCCACGCTGAAGGAAGTGGCCGCTCATAACAGCAACAACTGCATCTGCATCGGCTATTTGTTTCGATTGTTGGAGATGATACAAATGTCCATTGTGCATGGGATTGTATTCAACGATGAGACCAACCGTTTGCATATATTTTAATATTCCTTTCCATCAGGTATGGATGTATAATTTTCTCAATATCGTTCCTGTGCAAGTGATGTCATAATCATAACATGGACATGCATCCATGTCCTAGTTGCTCGCAACGAGAGGAACGATGCAATCGACTGGATGGCTACCGGCAAAGAGAAGAAGGAAGTCACCGCACGCAATCTCGTAAACTGTCAAACATAATTGGTTGACAAAGCATGAGAAAAATCGCTATAATTAATTTTGTTTGTTTGGGGTGATAACATGAAATTTTCTTATCGGGACGCGATCAATGGTCAACAGGCGCACATACGAGAAACGTTTGAGATAGAAGATCCTATTTTCAATCGCAGCGATATTCGTCGTATTGCACCCGTTAATGTCGACTTAACAGCGGCTGCGGAAGACGACGACCAAGTTGGCGTTACAGGGAATTTGACAACAACGTTGGACGTTAGCTGTTCACGTTGCTTAACGCCTCACACTGAGACAGTTGTCATTCCGTTTCATGAGCATTTTAAGCTGACGGACTCTACTACTGATCTTCCAGCAGATGACGAGGATGATGTCATTTACGTGACGGATGAACGCGTTAATCTGATTCCATATGTGGAGGAAGCGGTGTTTGTTCATTTGCCGTATACAACCTTATGTGCTGAAGACTGCAAGGGGCTTTGCCCAACTTGTGGAACGAATCGCAACGATAAGGATTGTGGATGTTCGAATGAACGAATTGATCCGAGACTAGCAGGGTTGAAAGATTTCTTTAAGAACTAAAGAACTTACAACCGAAATTTGCAAGATGTAATTTGGGTAAGGAGGTGTAAACATGGCAGTACCTCAGAGAAGAACTTCTAAAACACGTCGTGATAAGCGCCGTACGCACTTCAAACTGTCCGTACCGGGCATGGTTAAGTGTGATCAATGTGGTGAGTTGAAATTGGGCCACCATGTATGTAAAGTGTGCGGAACATACAAAACAAGAGAGATCATCACACAATAATCGTATAATTAGCGACCGCATTCACATTTTGTGAGGGAAGTCTCTAAGTACGGGAAATGTAGCATTTCATCATTTGGTGGAATGCTACTTTTTTTATGCGTCATTGGCTCCATTTTAATCCAAATGTGAACTTATGCTTTTCAGAAGTGAAAATATTATATATACTACAATTAGTACCTGGTTCTAATACGAACCTAAACCTCATAGGCGGATATGCTCATTCGCTAATGATTGGATTGGAACAGGTTAACAAGAACGGATAAGCAACATGTTACTCATAGTGATTAAAGGTGGTGTAACACATCGAAAAGCTACCTAAGCGCGAGAGACAACGGCAATTGGCCGGTATTATAGAAGAAAACCCATTTGTTACAGATCAGGAGCTAACACGCAAGCTTCGAGTCAGCATTCAGACCATACGACTGGATCGAATGGAGTTAGGTATACCCGAACTAAGAGAACGAATGAAAGTGATGGCAGAACAATCTTATGATCAGGTTCGGTCACTTCCAATTGATGAGGTAATCGGGGAAGTTATTGATTTGCAGCTCGACCGAAGTGGTATTTCTATTTTCGAAATTAAGCAGGAACACGTATTTTCTCGTACGCATGTCGCACGTGGACATCACTTGTTCGCACAAGCGAACTCATTAGCCATCGCAGTTATAAACGAAGAAGTTGCTTTGACTGCTACAGCAGACATACGCTTTGTTCGGCAAGTGCATCTTGGTGAGAAAGTAGTGGCTAAAGCATATGTGCGCTCCGTATTAGGAGAGCGAAACAAAGCCAAAGTTGAAGTGTTTAGTTATGTCGGTGATGATTTGGTTGTCCACGGACACTTTATTATTTTCCGTTCTACATCAGAGGGAGCAGTCAGCGAAGGAGGACATGAAGATGAGAATCGCCATTGATGCAATGGGAGGAGACCGTGCGCCAGCCAGTATAGTAGAGGGTGCATTGGAAGCGGCTAAAAATTGGAATGAACTAGAAATCATTCTCGTCGGAGATGAAAAAGCTATTAAGCCGCACTTATCCAACCAGCCTTCCAATATCCGTGTTGTTCATACAGAAGAGCGTATTGAAGCCGACGACGAGCCTGTTCGCGCAGTTCGCCGTAAGAAGGGTGCTTCGATGGTCATGGCAGGACGAATGGTACGTGAAGGTGAAGCGGACTGCATGATCTCAGCGGGTAATACGGGAGCTTTAATGACGACAGGGCTATTGGTAGTCGGAAGGATGGAAGGAGTAGAGCGTCCTGCTCTTGCACCTATGATTCCTACAATGGATGGAAAAGGAATGTTGGCACTGGATCTTGGAGCTAACATGGATGCGAAACCTGAACATCTCGTACAATATGCCATTATGGGCAGGATATATAGAGAGAAAGTACACGGCATTAAGAAACCGCGTGTAGGTTTGTTGAACGTGGGCAGTGAAGCACAGAAAGGAAATGAACTTACAAAAGCTGTATTTCCTTTATTGGAACAAGCCCCTATCCATTTTATCGGGAACGTAGAGTCGCGTGACGTGCTGGAAGGCGCTTGTGATGTTATCGTATGCGATGGATTCGCAGGTAACGTTATGTTGAAGACATTAGAAGGTACGGCTGGTTCGTTATTTAATGTCTTGAAACAGGAATTTACTCGTTCTTGGCTCACGAAGTTAGGTGCAGCGCTAGTGATGCCTGGATTGAAACGATTGAAACAAACGATGGATTACAAGGAACACGGCGGAGCTCCTTTGCTTGGATTGAATGGACTCGTCATCAAAGCCCACGGATCTTCTGATGGGCGTGCAGTATTTAATGCGATAAGACAAGCGCGTACAGCATTACAGCATAATTTAACGGAGACTATCTCCGCTGAAATTGTTCGTCAACCTAGCGGGAAGTGAGTGTGAGAGCTATGAAATTGCGTCCGGTTGGTATTATTGGGACGGGTAAATATGTACCTGAACGTATTCTTTCCAATGCAGAATTGGAAGAAATGGTAGATACGACTGACGAATGGATTGTAACACGCACAGGGATGAAAGAGCGTCGCATCGCTGCTGATGATCAGATGACTTCAGATTTGGCTTATGAGGCATCTGTTCAAGCGCTCGCCGCAGCAGGAATTACAGCGGAGCAACTGGATTTGATTGTGGTAACGACAGTAACACCAGATATGCCGTTCCCATCCACTGCATGTATCGTGCAAGAACGGCTTGGAGCCAAGCATGCAGCAGCATTTGACCTATCTGCAGCTTGTGCAGGATTTATTTATGGATTGGCTACTGCGTCAAATTATATTGCTACGGGCATGTACAAATATGTATTAGTAATCGGTGCAGAAACACTCTCGCGGATTACAGATTATACGGATCGCAACACTTGTATTTTATTTGGTGATGGAGCAGGGGCTGCAGTATTGGGTCCTGTAGAAGAAGGGTATGGCATTCAGTCGTTCGAGTTGGGAGCGGATGGAACAGGCGCGGAATTGCTTAAAATAGAAGGTGGAGGCTCGCGCTGCCTAACAACGGCCGATTCTTCAGAAGAGAAGCGTCCTTTCATTTATATGAATGGTCGCGAAGTGTTCAAGTTTGCGGTTCGCATTATGGGAAGCGCTGCAGAGCAAGCGTTAGCTAAGGCAGGAAAGTCAAAAGAAGATATCGATCTATTTATTCCGCATCAAGCCAATATGCGCATAATCCAATCAGCTTTGGAACGTCTGAAGTTACCGGAAGAAAAATGTGTGATTAACCTTCCGAATTATGCAAATACGTCTGCAGCTTCAATTCCACTGGCGTTAGCAGAAGCTGTGGAGCAAGGGCGCTTAAAGCGTGGAGACACAGTTGTTCTCGTTGGTTTCGGTGGTGGATTGACTTGGGGATCAACGGTATTAACTTGGTATAAATAAAAAAAGATTTCATTTGGATGCAAGGAGTGGACTTGATGAGTAAGATCGCGTTTGTGTTTCCTGGACAAGGAGCTCAGTCTGTAGGAATGGGCAAAGATGTCTATGAAGCCAATCCAGCTTCGCGTGAAATTTTTGAGCTTGCAAACCGGGTGCTTGGATATGACCTTACTGATATTATTTTTAATGGACCCGAAGAGGTATTGAAGCAAACGATCCATACGCAGCCTGCTCTCATGACAGTTAGTTATGCATTATACACAGCATTCGCTGAACACGGGATTCGCCCCGACTATTTAGCAGGACATAGTCTTGGTGAGTACAGTGCTTTAGCTGTGGCTGGCGTAATGAGCTTTGAAGATGCGGTTGCTACTGTACGCAAGCGAGGCGAATACATGGAAGCTGCTGTTCCGAAAGGTCAGGGCGCTATGGCAGCCGTACTTGGAGCGGGGCGTGAGCAGCTCGGGGCACTTTGTGATGATATTTCTGCCTTCAGAGCTCCTGTTGAAATGGCAAATATCAATTGCCCAGGACAAATCGTTATCTCTGGTTCAGCCGATGGTGTTCAGGCGGTAGTCGAACGCGGGAAAGAAGCTGGAGCCAAACGTGTCATTCCACTTGAGGTGAGCGGTCCATTCCACTCCTCTCTGATGAAACCCGCTGCTGATCAACTTAGCGACGCTTTTGATCATGTCAGCTTACAAGATGCGCACATTCCGATTGTGTCGAATGTATCCGCTCAGGCGGAGCAAGAAGCAGGACGTATTCGTCAACTGCTTGTTGAACAAGTTTGCTCCCCTGTACTATGGGAAGACAGTATACAGTATATGATTGGACAAGGTGTAGATACATTTATCGAACTTGGTTCCGGTACAGTGCTAGCTGGACTTATTAAGAAGATTGATCGTTCGGTTAAAGTTGTTTCCATTAACAGTTTAGAATCGCTTGAGGCATTCCAATTACAGCCGTAAGAGGATGCTGCTGTTTGAATCTTATGGATACGACAGTGCCAGCCTCGCGTCGATGCTGACTTGAACCTTGACAATGTATAAAGGTATCATTGGATTTGTCATCTTGTTGTAAGTAGATAGATCCATCTACATAATCTAACAGGCCTAATCGTCGTCATCGTTAATGGCGATGCAGGGCATACCCCGATGCGGCGTATGCCCTATTAAAGGACAAGGAGGGTATTTGGATGTCCAAATTGGAAGGTAAAGTTGCGCTTGTTACTGGAGCTTCTAGAGGCATAGGCCGTTCTGTTGCGCTTAAGCTCGCATCAGAAGGTGCAGATGTTGTCGTTAATTACGCAGGTAGTGAAGCGGCTGCTGCTGATACTGTAGCGGCAATTGAAGCTATGGGACGCCGTGCTATTGCGATACGTGCAAACGTCGGCAAAACACAAGAGGCAGATCAGCTCATCCAATCCACCATGGAACAGTTTGGCCGTATTGACATTCTCGTGAATAATGCAGGCATTACAAGAGATAATTTAATTATGCGCATGAAGGAAGAAGAGTTCGATCAAGTTATTGAGACAAACCTTAAAGGTGTTTTCAATTGCTTGAAGGCTGTGACTCGTCCAATGATGAAGCAGCGTTCTGGTCGCATTATTAATATCTCGTCTGTTGTAGGTGTACTTGGCAATCCAGGTCAGGCGAACTATGTTGCAGCTAAAGCTGGCGTTATCGGCTTGACGAAAGCTTCTGCACGTGAGCTCGCTTCACGTAACATTACGGTGAATTGTGTTGCACCTGGCTTTATCGAGACAGATATGACAGATGCATTGTCTTCCGAGATGCGTGAACAGCTGCTCCATGGCATTCCGCTTGCTCGACTTGGCCAGCCAGAGGATATTGCGAATGCCGTATTATTCTTGGCTTCTAACGACTCGTCTTATATGACGGGACAAACGATTCATGTCGATGGCGGCATGTATATGTAAGGCTTTTCCGTCTACTATAATAGTAGATGTTGAGCATTTTTTTGTTAGTTGATTGATATGGCAATTTACAAGGATTTCTCGTATAATACCAAAGAGGAGGTGAACCGGATGTCTGCAGAAGTATTTGAGCGTGTTAAACGTATTATCGTTGAACGCTTAGGCGTAGACGAAGCGGAAGTAACACTCGAAGCATCTTTCAAAGATGATCTTGGTGCTGATTCCCTCGACGTTGTGGAATTGGTAATGGAACTAGAAGATGAGTTTGATATGGAAATCTCTGATGAAGACGCAGAGAAGATTACGAGTGTAGGTGAAGTAGTCAGCTACATACAATCTCATACCTAAGGTTGTTTAAGTCCCGTTCATTACTGACGGGACTTCTCCACATTTAGTACATGTTTTAATGGTAAAGTCTACGGTACACAAATAGATGTTGTTGAAGTATAGAGCCGAAAGTGAATATAATGAGGTGATCTTGTTTGAAGCATAGGGTTGTCGTTACCGGAATGGGCGTCATTACCGCTCTTGGTTCAGATATACCGACATTCTGGAATCATTTGACGGAAGGGAAATCAGGAGTATCCAAAATTGAATCGTTTGATGTATCTGAATACTCGACTAAGATTGCAGCTTCAGTCAAAGATTTCAATCCAGAAGCGTATGTGGATAAGAAAGAAGTACGCCGTATGGATCGGTTTGTTCAATTTGCAGTAGCTGCTAGTAAAATGGCTGTCGAAGATGCGAAATTGGACATGGAATCTGAGGATCCTGAACGTGTCGGTGTTATCGTTGGCTCAGGCATCGGTGGACTTGGAACTTGGGAAGAGCAGCATACGACATTGATGCAAAAAGGTGCGAAGCGCGTAAGTCCATTCTTTATTCCAATGATGATCGCGAACATGGCTTCAGGTCAAGTGTCGATGACACTTGGGGCTAAAGGGCCTAACACCGCATCTGTATCCGCTTGCGCGACAGGTACTCACTCGATTGGCGATGCGTTCAAAATTATTCAACGCGGAGATGCAGATGCCATGGTATGCGGTGGTGCAGAAGCAACGATTCGTCCTCTTGGTATTGCAGGTTTCTGCGCGATGCGTGCAATGTCCAATCGCAATGATGAGCCAGAAAAGGCAAGCCGTCCTTTCGATGTAGATCGCGATGGTTTCATTATGGGTGAAGGTTCGGGTGTACTCGTACTTGAATCATTGGAACATGCGCTTGCTCGTGGAGCACATATTTATGCTGAAGTTGTTGGCTATGGCATGAGCGCAGATGCGCATCATATTACAGAGCCAGATCCTAAAGGAGCTGCTAGTTGCATGCAGCGGGCGCTGCGGGATGCTGGTCTTGAGACGACTGATGTTGATTATATTAATGCTCATGGCACGTCTACGCCAGCTGGGGACAAATCCGAAACAAATGCAATCAAGATCGCTTTCGGTGATCATGCCTACAAAGTAGCTGTTAGTTCGACTAAGTCTATGACCGGACATATGTTAGGTGCAGCAGGCGGCGTTGAAGCAATTGTATGTGCAATGACATTGAAGGAAGGCGTTATAGCACCAACGATTAATTTGGACAATCCAGATCCAGATTGTGATTTGGACTACGTACCTAACGTTGCGCGTCAAGCAGACGTGAAGGTTGCTATGTCTAATTCATTTGGCTTTGGAGGCCATAATGCAACAATTATTTTGAAGAAATACGAAGCGTAAGGGGTCAGGCAGTTGAGTGCAGATCTGAAACAGTTGCAGCAGAAACTCAACATTACATTTCGTAATCGTCAGCTGTTGAAGCAGGCGTTCACTCATGCATCTTATGTGAATGAACACCGCTTCGGACAGCATCAAGACAACGAAAGGTTGGAGTTTCTTGGTGACGCCGTGTTGGAATTGACTGTCTCGGAGTTTTTGTTCGAGCGTTGCCCAACTCGGCCTGAAGGAGAATTAACGAAGATGCGGGCATCGATTGTCTGTGAGCCTTCACTGGTCAAATTTGCGAATCAACTGCAATTCGGTCAGTACGTTTTACTAGGTAAAGGCGAAGAGCTGACGGGTGGTCGTACGCGACCGGCATTGCTTGCTGATGTATTCGAATCTTTCATCGGTGCGTTGTATCTTGACCAAGGGCTTGAGGCGGTTTGCGATTTTTTGCGGCGATTTATTTTTCCGCATCTCACATTAGATGGGAAGCTGCAAACAAACGATTACAAAACACAGCTTCAAGAGCTTACACAGCATCATAATTTAGGGGTGCTGGAATATCGAATCGTGGAAGAGCGCGGACCTGCGCATGAGCGTGAATTCGTATCCGAAGTTTACATGGGCGATCAATGTCTAGGCAGCGGCACAGGCCGTTCTAAGAAAGAAGCGGAACAGCAGGCAGCAGCAAAAGCATTGGAGCATGCAGTCATACCGAAATCATAACGTACTGTAAGCCGGCGCGTCGCTGCCGGCTTGTTTCGCAGAAAGAGCAAAGGGCAGCGTGCGAGATGGACGGAACTGCCGTCAGCGGCTGGTTTTTGCTCTTTCTTTGTCCAGATGGCAGTAGACGAATGCATAGGTATGATATGCATCGTATGAGTGGATAGCGATGTAGTACTAAGAAACTTGAGGTGAATGGAGAACAATGTTCTTAAAGCGGTTGGAACTTGCAGGCTTCAAATCATTCGCCGATCGAACTGAATTGGAGTTTGTGCAAGGGATTACAGGTGTCGTTGGTCCGAACGGCAGTGGAAAGAGTAATATTTCGGACTCCATCCGCTGGGTACTTGGTGAACAGAGTGCGAAGTCGTTGCGAGGCGGCAAGATGGAAGACATTATATTTGCGGGTAGTGATGCCCGTAAGGCAGTTAATTTTGGTGAAGTGTCGTTAACACTGGATAACAGTGATAGCGCGCTTTCTTTGGATTTTAATGAAGTAACCGTAACGCGTCGTGTTCATCGCAGCGGTGAAAGTGAATATTTTATCAATAAGCAGGCATGTCGTCTTCGCGATATTACCGAGTTGTTTATGGATACAGGGATCGGTAAGGAAGCTTATTCGATTATTGGACAGGGCCGTATCGAAGAAATATTGAGTACACGATCAGAAGATCGTCGAGGCATATTTGAAGAGGCTTCGGGTATTGTCAAATATAAGTCAAGAAAGAAAGACGCAACGAAGAAGTTGGATGACACAGAGCAGAACTTGCTCCGGATCCATGACTTGGTTACCGAATTGGAAGATCAAATTGGACCTTTACGGGAACAATCGGAGAAAGCTCGTCACTATAAGCAGCTGCGTGAGTGGCTAAAGACAAAAGAGATTGCTGTATATGTTCATCAGATTCAACAGCTGCATGATCAATGGCAGGCTACAACTGAAAAGTTGCAGACACTCAAGCATCGGGAACTGGAGCTTGCGACGGTCGTAAGCGAGCATGATGCACAATTGGAAGTCCATCGCATCGAGCTTCGTAAGTTGGAAGAAGAGCTGGAGAAGTTTCAAGCTTCGCTTCTACACTATAGTGAAGAGTATGAAAAATGTGAAGGACAAGGTGAAGTACTGCGTGAGCGTAGGCGCAACCTAGAGACTAATGAAGCTCAATTGAAGCAGTCCATCGCGATGACATCTGAACGAATGCAGGCCAAAGAGATGGAAGTGCAGGGTGTTCGCGATAAATTGCGTGCACTTGAAGTAGAGCGGAGTGAAGTGCAGCGTCTTATTCAGGACGAGCAGTCTAAGCTTGTTGGTGTTGCGGGAAGTGCTAATTCAAACGCCGAGGAGTCGTTGAAAGGCCAACTGCTAGATATTATGAACCAGATGGCTCAACAGCGTAATGATATTCGGTATTATGATCAGCAGCAAGAGACATTGCAGAAACGGATGGACAAGATGTCTGCCAACCGCAGCAAGCGGGAGGCGGAGCGTACAGAACTTCTTCGTAAAATTGAAGAGACAAAGGGACGTACGGAAACGCTCGCGGAAGACTTGCTGTATATTCGAAATCGATATATGCAAGAGAATGAGCAGCTCAAGCAAGATGACAAGCTGTTAGAGGAAAGCGAGCAAGCACTGCGTAAATGGCAGCAGAAGTATGATTCTCTTATCTCTCGACGAGATACGATGAAAGAGCTTCAGGATGATTTCGATGGCTTTATGCTAGGTGTGCGTGAAGTGTTGAAGGCCGCACGTCGACCGAATGGATTGTCTGGTGTTCATGGCGCTGTAGCAGAGCTTATACGTGTACCAGAGTACTTAGAAACAGCTGTCGAAACTGCATTAGGTGCAGCATTGCAGCATGTTGTTATGGAGAATGAGACGGTTTCTCGTCAAGCGATTTCATTTTTGAAGCAACGTCAATTGGGACGAGCTACCTTCTTGCCATTGGATGTTATACGTAGTCGTACCATGCATGATACGGATCGTAGAATCGTCGATGGTATTGAAGGATTTGTTGGTATCGCTGCGGATCTTGTACAGACGGACAGTGCATATAGTCAAGTTGTAGGCAGCTTGCTAGGCAATGTCGTTATTGCCGAAACATTGGAAGATGCCAACCGAATTGCAGCGAAGCTTAATTATCGTTATCGTGTAGTAACCCGTGAGGGTGATGTGGTCAATGCCGGCGGTTCCATGACCGGGGGAAGTTTAAATAAGAAAAGTGCGAATTTGCTCGGTCGTCAGCGCCAACTTGAGCAGCTTGATGAAGAGATTCGCACGATTGATAATCAACTTGAGAAGCTGTCTATTTCCGTCAAAGAACTGAAGCAGCGTACGACAACCTCGATCAAACGGATTGAGGACTTGCGAGAGCAAGGCGAAGCGAAGCGTATGAATGAGCAGCAGCTCGTTCATGAGATTGCTCAGCTAGAGAAAGAGGAACGCCAGCATGATACATTTGTAGAAGCTGAGGATCAAGAGTTATCACTTGCGAATGAGGAAATGTCGACACTCCAAGCGGGTCGTTTAACGGCTGAGCAACGACTTGCCGAGCTTAAGGTAGAAGAGGATCGTTTGAATGTGGCGATCCAGTCGGCTGAACAGTCACGTCGCGCTAGTGAAACGGCTAAGGAAGAGCTGCAAGGTCAATTAACTGACTTGAAAGTATCGCAAGGTAAGCTAGATCAAGAGCTCTTCTCACTTAGTGAGCAGTTGAAGCGTTCTGAGCAGGAGGCTCGCACGTACGAACAGGAATATTCGCATCAGACACAATTGCTTATTCAAGTTCAGATCGATCTGGAAACAGTTGAACGGGAGTCTGGTAAGCAGACCGAGGATTTGAACCATTTCCATGTCAAGAAGCAAGAGGCGTCGAAGCAGATCGAGTTCAAGCGTGCAGATCGTGCAACACTCGTACAGCAGCTTGACTTAGCCGAGAGTGAAACTCGCGAGCAGCGCACAGAGTTGAAACAGACCGAAGAAGCGATGAGACAAACTGAGATTCAATCGAATCGAATGGATGTCGAGTTGGAAAATCTGCTGCGTAAGCTGAGTGAAGAATATGAACTAAGTTATGAGATGGCGAAATATCGCTATCCCGTTCCAGAAGACATTCAAGCTGCCCAGCTGGAAGTGAAAGATTTGAAGCGTCAAATTCAAGCGCTTGGCGAAGTGAATCTGGGTGCTGTTGAAGAATTTGAGCGTGTCAATGAGCGGTACCAGTTCTTAAGTGAGCAGAAAAATGATCTCATTGAGGCGAAGACTACGCTGTATCAAGTTATTAAGGAAATGGACGATGAAATGTCCAAGCGTTTCAAATCTACTTTTGATGAGATTCGCAAACAATTCGTAGTCGTATTTGCGAAGTTGTTCGGTGGCGGCAGAGCTGACCTGGTATTGTTGGAGCCTGATCGAATTTTGGAGACGGGTATTGATATTGTGGCACAGCCGCCAGGGAAAAAGCTGCAAAACCTTCAGTTGTTATCAGGGGGAGAACGAGCATTAACGGCTATGGCCCTATTGTTTGCTATTTTACATGTGAAGCCAGTGCCGTTCTGCGTACTTGACGAAGTTGAAGCTGCTTTGGATGAAGCGAACGTGACTCGATTTGCACAATATTTGCGTGAGTTCTCGGAAGAAACACAATTTATTGTCGTTACTCATCGTAAAGGTACAATGGAAGAAGCAGATGTTCTATATGGCGTGACGATGGAAGAGGGCGGCGTATCGAAGCTAGTATCCGTGAAGCTGGAAGATGATGAAGCGCATATTGCATAGAGCGGAGGAGAACGATGAGTTTTTTTAAGAAGCTAAAGGAAAGCATCGCGAAAAAGACAGAAGCAGTAACATCGGTCTTTAAAGAAGGTTTGGAAAAAACGCGTAAAGGATTGGTTGAAAAAGTAACCGATCTTATTACACGCCGCAAAAAAATTGACGAAGAATTTTACGAAGAGCTAGAAGAGATTCTTATTGGTGCTGACGTTGGTGTCAACACGGTTATGAAACTTATCGAAGATTTACGTGATGAAGTGCGCAAGCGCAAAATTGAAGAGGCGGCTGAGCTTCAGCCTGTATTGTCAGAAAAGTTGATCGAATTGCTGCGCGGTGACCAAAATAACGAGCTTCGCATGGATCCGAACGGATTGACGGTTATTTTGTTTGTTGGTGTTAACGGCGTTGGTAAGACGACGACGATCGGTAAACTGGCACATCGTTTCAAGCAAGAGGGCAAAAGCGTACTTATGGCAGCGGGGGATACATTCCGTGCTGGTGCGATCGAGCAGTTGGAAGTTTGGGGGCAACGTGTCGGAGTTGAAGTGATCAAGCAGCAAGCTGGTTCTGATCCGGCGGCTGTTATGTTCGATGCGGTACAAGCTGCTAAGCAGCGTGGTGTCGATGTTCTTTTGTGCGATACCGCAGGTCGCTTGCAGAACAAGTCGAACTTGATGGAAGAGTTGAACAAAATATTCCGTGTTATCCAACGTGAAGTTCCTGATGCTCCGCATGAAGTGTTAATGGTATTGGATGCGACTACAGGCCAAAATGCACTTTCACAAGCAAAATTGTTTGGTGAGAAGAGCGGTGTGACAGGACTAGTATTGACGAAACTGGATGGAACAGCAAAAGGTGGTATCGTTGTTGCGATTCGCCAAGAGTTGAACTTGCCAGTTAAGTTCGTTGGCCTTGGTGAAAAAATGGATGATCTGCAGCAGTTTGATTCGGAGCAGTTTGTTCACGCCTTGTTTGCTGGTATCATTCAAGATCAAGAGAAAAAAGAAGAGCAAACAGAGCAAGTATAGAAATAGATAGCCGAACAGGGATGAATCAATAAAAAGAAGCTAAACACTCCAATGGGGCAGTGCCCATATTAACTACGGAGTCTTAGCTTCTTTTTTATATGTTAGACAAGGTTATATTGAATATTACTCACTATGCTTCATGGTGTTTAGATACTATGTGATGTTTTCTAAAGGAAAATAAGAAGAATCCGAAAAGGGATGAAATAGAATACATAATGCCAGCGATGATATAGACCATTTGCGCTCCCCACAAATCTGCAATCAATCCTGTGAATGCGATCGATAGACCAAAGAGGAGAGTTCCCAGTGCACTTTTAGCTGCATATAAGTTCGGCTGTTGATCAATAGCAACGTTCAGTTGGATGTAAGTAAGTTGAGAAACATCCCGCATTTGTGTAGCTGGACCCATAACGAATACGATGATAAGCGCTACCCAAGCAGATGTTGTCCAAGCATAGGCAAATAACATGAGACAAAACATCACTGATCCTATAATCATAGATGGCAGTAGATGATTTTGCAGTTGTTTGGCTCGTTTCATAATAAGATAGGCTCCAAAAATGGAACCTGCATAATAAGCGGCATTTATATAGCCCCACCATGCTTCTGTTTCGTTCAACACTTGTTGAACGAAAAGTAGTGTGACGCCTCCTATCCAAATTCCGTTTGCTAGCCCCTCAATAATATCCATCGTAGTAACGATGCGTATACGCGGATCACGGAACAAAATGCCCCAACCTGACCACATCGATTGTTTCTTAGCAATTGTGTCATGAATGGTTGCAGGAAGCGGGATAACTGCCAATAGTAATGCCGCTAATGATAGAATAACGGCGCTTAACAACAACACGTTGAAGGAGCATAGTTGTTGAATCAATATTCCACCAACCGTCCATCCGAACATGGAAACGAATTGTGTGCCCATATTGACGATGCTATTTGATTTAGCTCGTTGTTCTTCGTTCACAAGTCTTGGATATAAAGCTGTTGTGGCTGCGTTAGCACAGCCTCGTGAATATCCAGAGATTACATTGCTTATGTATGCAAAAAACAAAATTAAAGGTACCGAGCCGATATCTGCAAATTGCAGCAAGGCGACAAAGGCGAGTGAAACGATAATGTTTATAAATTGGAATCGACGCAATACCTTTTCTACGGACCATCGCTTATACCATAGTGGCAGCGTAAGCCCACTACATAGGGCAGATATTGAGCGAACAAGTGAAATTCCCCCAGCCAAAGCAGCTGAACCTGATATTTGATAGACCGCAGCAATCCAAGTCATCAGCCAAAGTGCAGAAGCGAGTTCGGCAGCAGAGTGGTTAAACCACAAAGCTTTGAATGACTTTCCCATCCTATCTCCCCCAGTAAGCAATTACTTTTGAAACGAAAATGTTTAATAAATATATCATGGGAAAAGATTCCTGTCGATGAGGAAAATCCTATCTGTGTTCCTCGGAACTGGGTGATAAAAAAGCACTTTATATCCGAAATGGATAAAAGTGCTCTTCCTTGTTATTCGCTTATTGGTGGTTGTTTATGACAGCGTCGGCATACAGGATAATAGCTATCATTGCCGCCAATATGAATTTGTTCACCTGTATAAATAGGACGGCCAGCCTCGTCTACTCGTAGATTCATAATGGCTTTACGTTCGCAGAACCAGCAGATGGTCTTCATTTCTTCAATTTTGTCTGCGTAGAGGATCATATAACGGCTGCCCTCGAACAGCTCATTTTGAAAGTCGTTTTTCAGTCCGAAGCCCATTACTGGAATGTGAAGCTCATCTACAATCTGGGTAAGCTGCATCACATGCTCATGTCCAAGAAACTGTACTTCATCAACTAAAATGCACGAAAGTGAATCGGCATGAGAGCGAACATGTTCAAATATATTCGTGTTTGGATGGATAGGGATCGCTTTACGTCTTAAACCAATGCGAGATGATACATATCCAACTTCATCTCGGTTGTCGACTGCTGAGGTGAAAATGAGGACGGATTTGTTCTGCTCCTCATAATTGTGTGCTACTTTTAGGATTTCGATGGACTTTCCACTGTTCATGGCACCGTAGCGAAAAAATAATTGAGCCAAACTAGCCACTCCCGTTCTTTCTAAATATCGAATCACATCATAACATATCTAGAGTCGGTCGTATAGGAAAGGAAAAAGACACCTGTCTTTACAAGTGTCTACCATTAAAAAGAAGCTATGCAACTATCGGCTGTTCTTATGGTGCTGTGTTGTAAAAATAAGCATTGCTTGACGTAGAAAAGGGGCTAGCTGGGGATGAATAAGGTCGTAATAGGAGCGAAACTGCTCTTCGTTCACGTACAGATCGGCAAGCATTGCATATCCCTCTGGTGTAGTAAGGTACATGTGACTTACCCATGCATAATGATGTCCAATTAATCGCTGTACTTCCTCATCATCGGGCTGAATGCCATCTTCAAGTAATTGTGCGATTAGACAGGCGAGTCTTTCATCGTGTGGGCTATTGTCATGGATCATCGTTGAACTGGTTGAAGAATGCAAGGTGAGTTGTCCTGCTTTGTCATACCGTTCTTTTAATTCCTTCACATAGCGATTCTGCTTCCCGTTGTCGAAGCCAGCGAAGCGCTGTTGCTCAGTCAGATCACATTCTCCACGCAAATTGGCAATGGTACGATCCAGCGTCTTGATTAGTGTATGAAGTCTATTTACTTTGCTCATCAGCAATTGGCGATGGTGCTGCAATGCTTCTGCTTGATTAAAAGTATCTCGCTGTATCATTTCATGAATATCAGCTAGTGGTAGATCAAGTTCACGAAAGAACAGTATATGCTGAAGCTTAATAAGCTGCTCTTGTTCGTAGTAGCGGTATCCGTTGTCTCCATAGTATGCAGGCTTGAGGAGGTCGATTTGATCGTAATACCTGAGTGTGCGAACACTCACGCCTGAAATTTCTGCTACGGCTTGAACTGTATAGGGCACAGTGGCACCGATGTCAAAAGGATCGTAAGAGGTGCTCGTTTTCTTTTTCTATATAGCCATGTAGAACCTATTACTAGTAGTAGATTCTATCATTCCATGATATAGTCCGTTATGCCTATTTAGTGATATCTGAGCTATATATAAATGTAAGTTAAGAAACGAGTGGCTGGAATGAAGTTCGCACCTCTACAATGTTGCATGCTTTGACAAAGCGGCTTCCCTCCTTATTCATGTCGTATTTCTGAGATAATCTGCGCTGCAATCTACGCAATAGGTTCTCAGCGTGCTTTAGTGCTCTGGCAACCTTTCTAGCTGCAGTGGCTTGGTGGTTTCTTAGGCTGCTTCCTCCATTTATTGCATTTGTCGCTCCTCCTTCTACTACCACTGTAAGGGATGACGTGGCGTCACAGTCAAGCATTATTTCTTAGAATTTACAATTGCCGTGGTTGTACTATAAACTTCGAAAAATATCCAGAATCAAGCAAAAAACGACACTTTTATCACTTATTTATAGGTCTTTATACCTATAGTTACTGTCTAGTAGCTCTACTATAATAGAGTAGTGTTACCATAATTCCATAAAAAGGAGGATTTATCATGAAACAGAAGTATCCGTTCTCACGTTCCTTCCTGCTTCGCACACTGACTGCTGCAATAAGCGTATCTATGCTTGCATCGAGCACTGCCGCGTTTGCTGCAAGTTCGCCTCTAGCACAAGCTACATCCGCTCAAGTAGCTAATGCGCCAGCACCATGGTCAGCGACTCAAGCTTATGCGGCTGGTTCGCGAGTTACCTACAATGGCCAAGTATTTGAAGCCAAGTGGTGGTCGCAAGGCGAGACACCAAATGCTTCGAATCAATGGGGCGCATGGAAAGTCGTTAGCGGAGGCGGCCAAAATGACACGATTGCTCCTACTGCACCAACGAATGTCGCTTCACCTTCTCAATCTGCCACTTCTATTACTCTCAATTGGAATGCTTCCACTGATAATGTAGGCGTAACAGCGTATGATATCTACCGCAACAATGTTAAGGTCGGAACAGCGACTACAACCACTTTTACAGACAATGGTTTGCAAGCGTTAACATCTTACTCCTATAAGGTTAGAGCCCTTGATGCAGCAGGCAATTTCGCTGATTCTGCTACCGTACCGGTAAGCACGACAAATGTTGTTGTTATTCCTGATGATCTTGTAGTAGGTCAGAGTCGCGTATTAACAGATGCACAGGTTCAAAGCTTATGGGGCGGCATTGATCCTCAGTATGGACCTGATTTGGCTGTACAGGCAGTACAATCGATATTACCAAAAGCAGAATTTGAATTATTATTCCCAATGCGTATTGGTACAGCAGAATGGCATAACTTTGCTAAAACGAAAGATTACTATAAACCTAACCAAGCAGATTATTACTCCTACGACAACCTCATCGCTGCTGTACGTGACGTAGCCAATATCAAATACAAGATTGTCTACCGTGAAGGCAGCACTTGGACGAATCAAGTATTCCGCTTAGATAAAGCCGCTAAAAAAGAAACCCTAATCTATGAAGAGAAAGACTTTAACTCAGAATGGAACCGTAATAAGGCGAAAATCCCGTATGTGACTGACTTCGGTACGTTCCTGAAGGAAGGAACAGAAAATAACAAGAAGCGCGAGCTAGCAGCATTTTTGGCAAATATCTCGCATGAAACAGGAGGAGGATGGGCGACAGCACCAGGCGGAGAACTTCGCTGGGCACTGTTCTGGAATGAAGAAATGGCTTATATCAATCAACCAGGGAGGGTCGGTTACGTAGCTGCAAATACAGATTACCCAGCAGTAGCAGGGAAGTCTTATCATGGACGTGGTCCAATGCAATTGAGCTGGAACTATAACTATGGTCTTATCGGTTCTATTATTTTTGGTGACAAAAATGTACTTCTTCAAAATCCTGAGAGGATTACAGATGAAGGAAAACTTGGCTTCATGACAGCTATTTTGTTCTGGATGACGCCACAAAGCCCTAAACCATCTAATCATGACATTATTGTAGGAAACTATGTACCGACGGCTGCACAATTGGCTAAAGGATTAGTACCTGGCTTCGGTGCTACGATTATGGTTATTAACGGTGGATTGGAAGGCAATAAAGACGAGACCGATTATCGTGTTAAACGTCGTGTTGCTCATTACCGTGACATTACAACTAGAGTCGGTGCAAACATTCAAGGTGAGAAGCTAGATACCCTTGGTATGCAGCCCTTCTAATAAACGGAGTCCATCTATGGTTTTTGTAATAGAGGTATAGAAAATAACTCAGAAAATGAGTATGGATAGGAATGGAGATAGAAATGTTGTTTTGAAGTGATAGTCAGCATTAAGATTCGCATAATCATATACAGTCGTATTTGTTCACAATACTGCAAGGTTGTAATTAGCATGCACGTTTTGGGGGAGGTTTATTAATGAATTTGAAGTATCCATTCTCGCGTTCATTTTTACTGCGCACGTTGAGTGCTGTTGTAGGGGTCACGTTGCTAGCTTCTAGTGGACATGCGTTTGCTGCTAGTGGCAAGCACGTTCATGAATCCGTTAGAACTGCGGCTTCTTGGCAAGCACAGAAGGCGTACAATGCTGGTGATATTGTGGTATACAAGGGGAAGGTATACCAGGCTAAGCGTACAACTTCTGGAGAACAACCATCTGGTTCATCGAAAGAGTCGCCATGGAAGTTGATTGATAAAGATGACGATGATGATGACGACGATGATGATGATGATGACGACGATGACCATGATGACGACGACGATGACCATGATGACGACGACGCTGATGATGATGACGATGATAACAACGGCCCTGACCATTCGGCGCCTACAGCGCCAGGGAAACTCGCATCTCCTGTACAAACTACTAGTCTGGTGAAGCTTACATGGAAAGCATCCAAAGACAATGTGGGTGTTAAGAAATATGAGATTTATCGTGATAACGTAAAAGTAGGCGAGACGAATCGACTTGCGTTCACGGATACAGGCTTACAGGCGTCAACATCGTACACCTACTATGTGAAGGCCTATGATAAAGCAGGGAATTCTTCACAATCAGATACGATTACCGTGAAGACGAAGGCTGTTATTATTGTGCCAGGTGACGGATTGGAAGTTGGACAAAGTCGAGTGCTTACGGACAAACAAGTCGTCCAATTGTGGGGAGGTATTGATGCAAGATACGCTCCTGACAAAGCAATCGAAGCGGTTCAATCCGCACTGCCGAGAGCTGATTTTGAAGCGCTATTCCCATTGCGCTTCGGATCGACAGAATGGCATCAGCGTGCGAAGAGTCAACCATTCTATAGTCCAGATTTGAAAGAGTACTACTCATATGACAATCTTATTGCTGCGGTTAGAGATATTGCGAATATTAAATATAAGGTTGTATCACGTGTAGGAGTTCCAAGCGCGTATCAAATTGTCAGACTCGATAAAGCAGCTAAGACAGAAATGTTAATTTATCAAAGCCCTGACTTTAACGCATCTGTGAACGTTGCCAAACCTAAATCCGTGGAAGTATCAGACTTCGGAACGTTCTTAAAAGAAGGTACGGAGAATGATCGTAAGCGTGAGCTAGCCGCTTTCTTGGCCAACATTGCTCATGAAACAGGAGGCGGATGGTCGACAGCACCAGGTGGTGAGCTTCGCTGGGCATTATTCTTTAATGAAGAAGTCGCATACGCAAATGATCGGACGAAGATAGGTTATATTGATGCTGAGAATAAGGATTATCCTGCTGTTCCAGGCAAGTCCTATCATGGTCGCGGTCCGATTCAGTTAAGCTGGAATTACAACTACGGCTTAATTAGTTCCATTATTTATGGAGACAAAAATGTTCTGCTTCAAAATCCTGATGCCATTACGCAAGATGGCAAGATGGGATTCTTGACAGGCATTCTGTTCTGGATGACGCCGCAGGCACCTAAACCATCAAGCCATGACATTATCGTAGGCAACTGGACACCGACAGCGGAGCAGCTTGCTAAAGGACTTGTGCCAGGTTTCGGTGCTACCATTATGGTCATTAACGGCATGCAAGAAGGCAATAAAGGAGAAGACGACAATCGAATTAGACGTCGTGCTGCTCATTATCGTGACATAACAGGCAGAATTAATGCAAACATTCAAGGTGAGAAGCTTGATACGCTAGGTATGCAACCTTTCTAACCAAACTAGTAAAATAATTAGTTATGATTTAGTTTTAATCTATTTTAACATGTAATTTTTCTTCTTCTAATACCTTCGGTTGGGCCCTTCGCTGAGAGATCGGCGAAGGGTTTTCTGTGTTGTTAAGGTTAATTGCTTGACAATTGAATTGGTTTCAGATAAGATAAAAAACGTCGATGGGCTGTAAAGTGTTTTTCCTTGACGAAAGGAGTGGCCCGTATGAACGAAGAACAGATGTTAGCGAAGACGAATCGAATTAACATGCTGTTTGATTTCTACGAACCGTTACTAACAGAGAAACAGCAAACGTTTTTGAAATGTTATTTTCACGATGATTTCTCCTTAGGTGAGATTGCAGCGGAATTTGGGATTAGCCGTCAAGCGGTATATGAACATATAAAGCGTGCCGAACAAACCCTTGATACTTATGAAAGCAAGCTTAAGCTTCTTGCTAAGTTCGAGAAACGTTCGAAACTGCTATCCTCTCTGCAAGATACCTTGATAGAACATATGCAAATACCCGACCCGCAGCGTGCGGAACTGCAGGAGATTGTCCGTGAACTGCAGGCGTTGGATTAAGGGAACGGGGTGACTAACCATGGCATTTGAAGGATTAACGAATCGCTTGCAATCAGTATTTAGCAAGTTGAAGGGTAAAGGAAAAGTTACAGAAGATGATGTAAATGAAGCAATGCGCGAGGTGCGTCTAGCACTTCTCGAAGCTGATGTCAACTTCAAAGTAGTAAAAGAATTTATCGCAAAAGTTAAAGAAAAAGCTATCGGCCAAGATGTCATGAAGAGCTTTACGCCAGGTATGGTCATCATCGATATTGTCAATAAGGAATTGACAGATTTGATGGGTGGCTCTGCTGCTAAGTTGGCGAAAGCTAATAAACCGCCTACTGTTATTATGATGGCTGGTTTGCAAGGTGCTGGTAAGACAACGACATCTGCAAAGTTAGCCAAGCTTCTTCAGAAGCAGAATCATAAACCATTGCTTGTAGCGGCGGATATTTACCGTCCTGCTGCGATTAAGCAGCTTCAAGTTTTAGGTGAACAGATTAAGGTTCCGGTATTTACGCTTGGTGATCAAGCGAATCCAGTTGATATCGCGCGTCAAGCGATGGAACATGCACGTGAACAACATTTGGATTATGTCATAATTGATACGGCAGGTCGTTTACACATTGACGAAGCGTTGATGGACGAGCTGAAGCAAATTCATGAGACAGTTAAGCCAGATGAAGTGTTGCTAGTCGTTGATGCAATGACAGGTCAAGATGCTGTTAACGTCGCTGAAAGCTTTAATCAGCAGCTGACATTGACAGGGGTTGTTTTAACGAAGCTTGATGGAGACACACGTGGTGGTGCTGCGTTGTCTGTTAAGGCAGTCACTGGGTGCCCGATTAAGTTCGCAGCGCTAGGTGAGAAGATTGATGCTTTGGAGCCGTTCCATCCAGAACGTATGGCTTCTCGTATTCTTGGTATGGGCGATATGCTCTCCCTAATCGAGAAAGCTCAAGCCAACATCGATGCTGATCAAGCGAAGGAAATGGAGCGCAAGATGCGCAACGCCGAATTTACGTTCGACGATTTCCTCGATCAAATGCAGCAAGTAAAGAAGCTTGGACCATTGGACCAAGTTCTTGATATGATTCCTGGCATGGGCAAGATGAAGCAGCAGGCGAATATGCAGGTTGATGAACGCCAGATGGATCGTATCGAAGCGATTGTCCGTTCTATGACCAGCAAAGAACGCCAAGATCCAGATCTTATCAATCATAGCCGCCGTAAACGGATTGCTACTGGTAGTGGTACACAGCTTGCTGATGTAAACCGCTTAATCAAGCAATTCGATGAAATGCGCCGTGTTATGAAGCAGTTCTCGGATATGATGGGACCTAAAGGTCCGAAAATGATGAAAAATTTAAAGAGCAAAGTCGGCAAAGGGATGCGTTTCCCGTTCCGCTAAGCTTAAATATAATGAGATTTTATTAAGGAGGTGAATTTCGTGGCAGTACGTATCCGTCTTAAACGTATGGGTGCTCATAAAGCGCCTTTCTACCGTGTAGTTGTATCTGACTCCCGTTCCCCGCGTGACGGTCGTTTCATCGAGGAAATCGGTCATTACAACCCAGTTGCTCAACCAGCTGTAGTAAGCATCGACGAAGAAAAAGCGTTGAAATGGCTTCAAACTGGTGCTCAAGCTTCTGATACAGTTCGCAACTTGCTTAGCAAAGCTGGCGTAATGAAGAAGTTCCATGAGTCTAAACTTCAGAAGTAATTCATTCGTTCGGAGGGTCGGAGATGAAAGAGTTGGTGTCAGTAATTGCACGCGCTTTGGTCGATCATCCGGATGATGTCCGTGTTGAAGTTGTGGAAAAGGAGCATGTGCTCGTTTATGAACTTCATGTTCATCCTGAAGATGTCGGTAAAGTTATCGGCAAGCAGGGCCGCATTGCGAAAGCACTTCGCACGGTCGTTACATCAGCAGCCGTAAAGGTTCCTAAGCGGGTAGCTGTGGACATTATTTCTTAATAAGTCGAAACGGGTTAGGATACGTTCCTAACCCGTTTTCGTATATTTTTATTATGGTTTGTTGGAAACTGTGAGAAGGAGTAACTATCTTCTTACGAAAGTTGTGTGCTTGATTGGCGCAGGAGGTTGAATGATGAACGAGAAGTTGATTACGGTCGGAGAAATTGTTAATACACAAGGTATTCGCGGAGAAATAAAAATTGTTCCGCATACTGACTTTCCAGAAGTCCGCTTTGCTAAAAATAGTCAGCTGTTTATTGTCAATGAAGCGAAGCAGTTGCATCTGCCTGTAACGGTAGAAAAAGCTCGTGAACATAAAAAATCATACATTGTAAAGATGAAAGAATACGACAACATTAATGATGTCGAAAAATATAAAGGTTGCTTACTTAAAGTATCCGAAGATCAGCAAGTGAAGCTAGAAAAAAATGAGTTCTATTATCGTGACATTATTGGCTGCCGTGTTGTCAGTGATGAAGGTGAAGAACTTGGAGTTATCAAGGAAATACTGTCCCCAGGAGCAAATGATGTGTGGGTTGTAAAGCGTCCAAAAGGTTCAGACCTGCTATTGCCGTACATTGAAGATGTTGTGCTCGATATCAATGTGCAGGACAAGCTAGTGAAGGTTCACCTCATGGAGGGACTACTGTAATGCGCATCGATGTACTAACGCTCTTTCCTGAGATGTGCGATGGTGTATTTAGCACAAGTATTTTGGGGAAAGCGCGTGAGAAAGGGCTTGTATCTTTAAATACAGTCAATTTCCGCGAATACTCCACGAACAAGCATCAATCCGTCGATGACTATCCATACGGCGGCGGCGGTGGAATCGTATTGAAACCAGATCCAATATTCGGAGCTGTGGAAGATGTTATTCAAAAGGCCGCTGTTGAACATACTGAAGATGAGGACGGAGTTGAGAAACCTACTTTACGCCGTCCGCGTGTTATTCTTATGTGTCCACAAGGAGAGACGTTTACACAATCCAAGGCTGAGGAATTGTCGCAAGAGGATCACCTTATCTTTATTTGTGGACATTATGAAGGGTATGATGAGCGTATACGCGAGCATCTTGTTACGGACGAGCTATCCATTGGTGACTATGTGTTAACAGGTGGAGAGCTGCCTGCGATGGTCGTGGTGGATTCTGTAGTGAGATTGCTACCCGGCGTTCTGGGCAATGAATCTTCTGCGATAACGGATTCATTTAGCACAGGTTTGTTGGAGTATCCTCACTATACACGCCCGGCAGAGTTCCGCGGTTGGAAAGTGCCAGATGTACTGTTAAGCGGGCATCATGCGAATGTTGAAGCATGGCGTCGAGAGCAGTCGCTTCGTCGAACGATAGAGCGCAGACCTGATCTGCTGGATAAAGTGGAACTGAGCGATAAAGATCGAGCGATTTTGCAACGGCTAAAATCAAACAATTCGAAATAACGCTAGCGATAGAAAAGCGGCTGTTTCAATGGGTAACGACATCCATGAAACAGCCGCTTGTTGTTCCTTCTATAAGAATAAAATGCGGTGATCATATTAGGTTATCTGAAACGACAAAAGCCCTACCTCTCTTCCGTCCTTGCGGCTCCGATGACCGCGCCAGTGTGAATCAAGTCTACCATCGTCAATTCTTTAGGGTTAGTTGGGAATTAGACAAGATATGAGGAAATAAAATTATTCTTGTTTTGAGGAACTTATGGGTGAGGGTCATACATGCAACTTTCATAGTATAGCACATCTAAACGAATAAGTATAGCTGTTCGTGTTTTGTTCGTATATAATAGTAGGATACATGTTAAATATGCGAGCGACGGACAGTTAATTAAGGTACTTCTTATTCAGGAATGGAGAGATGTGTCATGGAATTACACACAGCCGATTATCGCTGTGCAGAAGTAGTTGCACGATTTTTTGCCAAGCATATTCAGGCTTCACATGAGGGAATAAGCAATCTTGAGTTTTTATGCCCAGATGGTGCAAAAGCTGCATGTCGCAGACAACAAGTTATAATCGCGGCAGAAGAACACAAGTTGGTAGGGGCACTTCGATTTTATCGCAGAAAGACCAGCAACTCTGCTTCGCTGTATCAGTTTGCCCTTAATGAACGTTTTCGAGGCAATGGGGTAATAGCGCAGATGCTGCAAAAAATAGATGTGGAATACATTGAGGCTAACTGTCCTACAAAGTCTACCTTTAACGCCTATTATGAAAAGACAGGGTGGCAGTGTGTACAAGAAAGTCGCGGGATGTACATATGGCAATATCGGCTAATATCTTAAGTGATAGGAGTATAGACAATAATGACTAATTTACATGATTATCGCCAACGTGCAGATGCAATTAAGTTGACTGCAGATGAGCAGGCGTGCCAACTACTTGAAGATCTGCTTCGAGAGTTAGAATCTTTAAACCATGCAAATGAACGGTTGCGGAAATCTCTCTCTGCATCAAGGAAATCAAGTGGGATGTCTAGTAAATTAAGAGACGCACTGTATGAATAGTCTGGTGATCTAAATGAAATGATATACAAATGAGCGTTAGCTATTATCTCGGTATGGATAACGTTATTTAAATATGCTGATACTTATTTTGACGAGTATCCGAGAAGTAGCCATTTTCGCAATTTGTGGGTGTATGATCATCATAAAGACTAGATAATTATTTTGGAATTAATCCTCTTGTGTAAGAGAAAGTGATATGTTATAATGACTTTTGTTGTGTGGAATACGGCGGTCCTCTACAGTTGATGACGAGAACGCAATTATAGCGACTCCGAGATGTAAGAACGCCTGTGTGGAAGGAGGGAGTCCTAGATGAATATCGTACAAGCGATTACTCAAGAACAACTTCGTAAAGATGTACCAAGCTTCCGTCCTGGTGATACTTTGAAAGTACATGTCAAAGTTATCGAGGGAACTCGTGAGCGTATCCAACTTTTCGAAGGTGTAGTAATTAAACGTCGCGGTGGCGGAATCAGTGAAACGTTTACTGTTCGTAAAATTTCCTACGGTGTAGGGGTTGAGCGTACATTCCCGATTCACTCGCCAAAAATCGATAGAATCGAAGTGGCTCGCCGTGGTAAAGTCCGTCGTGCGAAGCTTTATTATCTTCGTAACCTACGCGGTAAAGCAGCGAGAATCAAAGAGATTCGATAATGGAAGACCGGGGGCTTGCAATCTCGCAAGTCCCTTTTGCTATTCTTTAAACAATTTGGTACGCTAATGATATGTAAGTTACATTGGATAAGCATCCTAGGAAGAAAGCGGGGCACGGCCTATGGAGCAAGATCAAGTATCGAATCAAACGTCTGTAGCGGAACAATCGGCGCAGCCACGCCGCAAAAACGAACTAGTGGAATGGATTAAGGCAATTGCTGTCGCTGTCACGCTTGTCGTGTTGGTGCGCTGGTTATTATTCGCACCATTTATTGTTGATGGCCCTTCCATGGAGCCGAATTTCTACACGGGTGAGCGTCTTATTGTAAATAAGATCTTGTATGAGTTCCGCGAGCCGCAGCGTGGGGAAGTAGTTGTATTCCATGTGCCAGATGAGAATCGCGATCTCATTAAGCGTGTAATTGGTGTAGCTGGTGATACGATTGAGTATCGTGGAGACGACTTGTTTGTGAATGGTAAGAAAGTTGAAGAACCATACATACAAGAAGCGATTGCAGAAGCGCAAAAGCAAGGTGGAACATACAACAACAGCGATTTCCCGAATGAAATGAGAACGGAAAATAAAGTTCCTGAAGGTCATATATTTGTTATGGGTGACCATCGCGACAATAGTACAGACAGCCGTGTATTAGGCTTTATTCCATTGAGTGAAGTAATTGGCCGTGCAGATGTCATTTTCTGGCCATTGAATCAAATGAAGTTTATCAATCATTATTAGAAAATTACAGCATAGATAAGGGAGGTGGAACGCGATGTCGATACAATGGTTTCCTGGACATATGACAAGAGCACGTAGGCAGATCCAGGATAAGCTGAAGCTTATCGATGTAGCGATCGAGCTGTTGGACGCACGCTTGCCGCTTTCCAGCCGAAATCCAATGATCCATGAGATTCTTGGTGATAAGCCAAGATTGATCATTATGAACAAGTGCGATTTGGCTGATCCAGAAGCGACTGCGAAATGGTTGGAAGTCTTTCGTAAAGAAGGGCATGCAGCGATTCCAGTGGACGCTTCGTCTGGATATAATATTCAGAACATCCAAGTGGAAGCACGTAAGCTGCTGGAAGCGAAGTTTGAGCGCCTAATAGCTAAAGGATTGAAGCCGCGACCTGTTCGTGCTCTTATCGTAGGTATTCCTAACGTAGGTAAGTCTACATTGATCAATAAGTTAGCAGGCAGACAAGTTGCTGCTACGGGTGATCGCCCGGGTGTAACGAAAGGCCAACAATGGATTCGTGTAGGCTCTGAGATGGAGCTGCTCGATACGCCTGGTATTTTGTGGCCTAAATTCGAGGACCAGTTGGTTGGTTATCGTTTGGCGGCTACCGGGGCGATTAAGGATCAAATATTAAATATAGAAGATATTGCCTTCTATGCGCTGAAATTTATGTCTGCTCATTATTGGGATCGTCTTAAAGAGCGTTTTGAATTGGAAACGCCGCTTCACGATATTGAGGATCCAAATGAGATTGTCTCCATTATGGAGGAAATAGGACGCAAGCGCGGATGTTTGGTTAGCGGTGGACGCATCGATCTTGAGAAAGTTTCAGGGATTATTCTACGTGAGCTTCGGGCAGGCAAGATGGGACAAATAACGTTGGAACATCCTTAATGCCGGTATACAATGAAATATGCTTTTCAGTAAGCTGCTGCGCCATTGGGTGGGCAGCTTTTTGTATGGGCATATACGTAACTTAGGAGAGCTATAAAATATATTGTTGCTGCTGGATCATTTTCATATAGCATTTGTGAACAGCCCTTGTTACTATCGAATTGGGATGGTTTGCATGATTATTTATTTTCTCATATAACAAGTAGAAACAATTATACACATCAATGGTTAGGAGGATGTTGGGTGAAGAAAGTACTCATCTATATGCTCTGGCTGATAGGGGCTATCGTATTTATTTATTTTGGACAGAAAGGCGTACAATTCATGACTCAATGGGCACGAAAAGGTGATTTCGTTGAGTTCGCATTAGTAGCTAAAGTATTATTTTCTGCTGTTGGTGGAGCTTTGCTCGTATGGATTGGAGGAGCGAAACGTAGAAGACCAACAAACTGGAAGCTGTTTTATGTCATTACAATTCCATGCTTGCTTATTGCGTTAGTACCGATCATGTGGATGCATATACCGTTGGATTGGTCATGGTTGACTCCTTTGTATAAGGATGAGTATGTATATTACTTTGGGTTGGCTGCTGGCTATTCTTATTGTAAAGCATTATTCCGTTCGCAGGATCACTAAAGCTCCAGCATGTGGAATGTTCATATGGGTTGAGTAGATATGAGATTGCCTATACAATAAAAGTCTGTAAATGGAACGTATAGATTCCGTGAGTTGATATTTTTGTTCATAAGGTACAAATGGTAGGGGGAAACGATTGTGGGAGCGAAGCGATCGTCTGCATCTGAAGCAGAGGCTATTGATCTGTTGGCTTTGGAGCGTGAAGCTTGGTCAGCAGGATATGAAGCGATAGCAGGTATTGATGAGGTGGGGCGTGGCTGTTTATTTGGTGATGTGGTAGCAGCGGCCGTCATTTTGCCTCGTGATTGGCAGTTGGAGGGGATAAATGATTCCAAGAAACTGTCAGAGAAGAAACGAGAAGCACTGTATGAGGATATTATTGCTAATGCTGTTGCATGGTCGGTGGCTCATATGGATGCAAAAGCAATTGATGAGTTGAATATTAAGCAAGCAACTAGGTTGGCGATGAAAACAGCTGTTGAGCAATTGCAAGTTGCGCCAGACATATTATTCATTGATGCAGAAAAAATACAAGTGGATCTACCGCAAAAATCTCTTATTAAAGGCGACGCAACGAGCCAATCCATCGCAGCAGCATCGATTATTGCAAAGGTTACAAGAGATCGTTTGTGCAGTAAAGAATGGAATGAATTGTACCCTCAGTATGGTATTGCGGTACATAAGGGTTATGGAACAAAAGCGCATTATGTGGCATTGGATGAGTATGGGCCGACTAAGATGCATCGTAGAACGTTCTTGAAGAAATGGGAAGAGGCGAAGACGCAGCTGACGTTATTTTAAACAGGCTGCGTCTTTTGTATGTTCATTTATTATTTAAGAGATATCTGCCGATATATAGGATAGTGATGCTGCAAGTATCGGAGGGTTATGTTTGAATATATCACATTTGGTGCGAGGGATGACCGGGGAGGCGAAGCCCGGAGACTCGCGGGCGTTAGAGCTTCGTTCCGGACAAGTTGTCCGCGGTGTCGTTATGAGTGTATCGGAAAATGGACAAGAAGCAGTTGTACAAATAAATGGCGTGCCCGTCAAAGCGGTGCTTGAAACACCTATGCGTCCAGGTCAGACGACATGGATGCAAGTGCAAGGCCAACAAGAAGATGGGCTTATTATGTTAAAGCAATCGGAAGCTCATTCTTCGCAGCCGCTGCCTACGATAGCAGACGCGCTTAAGCAAGCAGGGCTTCCAGACGAGCCGTGGGCGCGAACGATACTGCGCGATTTGCAGAAGAGTGGAATTCCGTTGACGAGGGAAACAATGGCGCAGTTGTCAAAGGTAATGGCAATGAAGCCTGATGGTGTGGCAATGGAGGAATGGGTGCAGACGGCTGCACTGGCTTTGAAGCGCAATTTGCCGCTGACGGCCGAGACGATGCGAGGTTTGCAGACTGTTCTATTTGGCAGGCCGATGCATGATATGCTGACGCAGTTGACACGCAGTAGTGAAGCTTGGCTTAATTCTTCGGCTTCATCTGGAGCACCTGCGATGACAGGGGCTGTTAAGGATGCGATGGCACTTGTTCGTACGCTGATAGCCATGATGCCCAACCCTACTAATGGTGGGGATTTGACGGGGGATGGCGGCGGTTCGGCACGTGGAGGGCAGTCATCGGCCGCAGGAACAACTGTGCCGTTTGCTACGAACTTAAATAGTAATGCGGGTAGTGGAGCGCCAGTTGGAACACAGTCCGCTGGAATTTCACAACCTTCAAGTGCGGCACAGGCAGGTGCTGCAACAGGTGGTGCTGCCCAAGGTGCGGCGAACGGATCGGCAGGAGGGGCAGCTGCTCAAGCAGGAGCGGGAGCCTCTGCCGCAAATGGTTCCGCTGCGCCAGTTGGCGGCGCGGCGGCGAATGCAGCCCCTGCGATGCCAACTGGCGCAGGGGCTGCTGGAAGCCCCCAACCAGCTGAAGCTGGGCTGGCTGGGCGTCAAGCTGCGGGATCCGCACCTACAGGTGATGGCGCGGATCCCGCAGCGCAGCGCCCGACAAGCGCTCCATCCAATGGAGGCGCGCTTATCGGGCGTATGTTGACGCTGCTCGGCGTATCGCACGAGCAGCAAGTGCAGCGCGCGCTGCTGCACAGCACAGCAGGCGCTGCACAGGCGGCGCCGCAGGCTGATGCGCCGCCTGCGAGCGCGAGCGGCACAGCCGCACAACAGCAGGCTACGCCTGCAAGTGCGGATAGCGCTCGCGCTGGCGTGCCTATGGCACGCCTAGGGGCGGACGCCGCGCAAGCAGGAGCGGCTTCTGCCCCATTGCCAGCGGCAGCCGTAGCGCAGAGCGCCGCTCCGGCTGCCGCCACGGAGTCGCTGAAGAGTACGCTGCTTCAGCTCCTCCAGCACGAGCAGCTGCCGCCAGCAGTACGCGATGCGGCACAGCAGCTCGTGCAAAATATTACGGGACAGCAGTTGCTCTTAACGAGTGATCGATCATTGCCATTCGCACATGTCACCTTACACGTCCCGTTTGTGACGCCAGATGGGCGTCAGACAGCAGCTGTGCATATCCAAGCCCGCCAAGGCCGTAAGGGCGAGCTTGATGCAGACAATTGCCGCCTATGGTTCGATTTGGACCTGAAGGCGCTAGGACATACCGTTGTCGACGTTAACGTGGTCGACAAACTCGTTGCGTTGAACATCCACCATCCGAGCGAGCAGGTGCAAGAAGCGCTGCAAGGCTATCGTGAAGAAATCGACCAAGCGCTAGCAGGTATCGGTTATCAATTGTCGGCATTCCGAGTGCAGGAGCCTCCTGAGAAGCATGTGGATACAGCAGAAGTAGATCGTAAGCTCGATTCGTATTCACCGACTCCATATAAAGGGGTGGATCTGCGCATATGAGTCGCAAGTCATCAACATCAGCTTCGCAGAAGCGAGGCAAGGCGGTTGCGCTTTCCTATGAGCCAGGACAAGCAACAGCTCCTGTTGTTGTAGCCAAAGGGCAAGGATTGTTAGCTGAGCGTATTGTTGCTACGGCTGTCGAAAATGGTGTCCCCATACAAGAGGATGCTTCTCTTGTTGAGGTTCTTTCTAAGCTTGATCTGGATCAGCAGATTCCTGGTGAGCTGTATCAGTTAGTAGCAGAGGTACTCACATTTGTATATCGTTCCGATCAACGTGCAGCGAAAGGGTGGGTGCGAGGGGATGATTGAGCGGAAGCAGTCGTCAACTGGAGGCGTTCAGCGCAACCGTCGTGAGATAGGCAAACAAGCGGAGCAACAAGCAGAGCAGCATTTAACGCGGATCGGTTGGACAATTGTCGAGCGCAATTGGCGCTGTCGTCAGGGAGAGTTGGATTTGATTGCTCGGGACGGTGAGTGGTGGGTGTTCATTGAAGTTCGCAGCCGTACGGAAGGCGGCTCCTTTGGCACAGCTCGTGAAGCGATAGATATGCGCAAACAGCAGCAAGTAAGAGCGATAGTAGAACAGTACATTCATCGGCATCGTCTGTATGAGGCGAAGATTCGCTGTGATGCCATTATCATTACGTATACAAGGCGAGGAGATGCATTGCCGGAACTTGAACATATTGCTCATGCATTTTAACTGTAATTTTCGATTGCAGTAGATGGATGAATCATGTTGGATTAAGGGTAAGGGTATCAGACGCTTTCATACTAACAGTAATACGTAAAATAGAATCGGTTGAGGCATTTGGTGCCTTATACAACTGCAGAAATATGAATACGCCGCTAATAACAGTAGGTATAGGGTGCTGTTATTAGCGGCGTATTTAAATGATTGAGTATGTTTGAATCGCAAAGTATTAACGGATTGGATTCCGTACTTTAACACATTTATCAGATTCGTTTAATCCCATTCCACTGTTACGTCCTCATCTATTTACAAGATTCCAATATTAATTTATTTGCATAACGTGGGTAACGTTTATTGCTTTGGAATGGTCTAATCCTAAGCTTAGCACTTAAGGAAATACATTATGCAGGTCGATCAAGTTTGCGATAGCTGATCGCTTCTGCCAGATGCCCGATCTCGATCTGATCACAATCATCTAGGTCTGCAATGGTGCGTGCGAGCTTAAGAATGCGATCGTGCGCACGAATGCTTAATCCGAGTTCATCATACACTTGCTGAAGCATAGTAGAAGACGCTGTAGAAAGGGCGCAATATTGCTGGAGCCAGGATCCCCTTAATTCGCTGTTGAAGCGTAATGGCAAATGACGATAGCGGTGCAACTGGCGGTCATGAGCTTGCATGACCTGCTCTCGCAATTGAGCGGAGCTGATAACTTTGTTACTGCTTGCGTGCAACGAGATGCGAGGTACTTCTAGCTGCATATCAATCCTATCTAATAATGGGCCAGATAGGCGCGAGCGATAATGATGCAGGCGTGCGGGTGTGCAAGTGCATATGGAGTGCTCAGTAGCTTGAAAATTCCCACAAGGACATGGATTCATACTAGCCGCCAGCATAAAATGCGCAGGGAAACGATATACAGCCCGTGTGCGGCTAATCGTGACATGTCGATCCTCCAAGGGCTGTCGCAGCACTTCTAGCGTTTGACGTGGGAATTCGGGCAGTTCATCTAGAAACAACACGCCTCGATGAGCGAGGCTAATTTCACCGGGTTTAGGGATACTCCCTCCACCAATTAATCCAGCAGGAGAAATCGAATGGTGGGGAGAGCGGAAAGGTCTCGTCTGAATCAATCCTGTTGATGAATGCTCCCATTTGCCAGACACACTATACAGCTTGGAAACTTCTAAGGCCTCATCTTCTGTTAACAACGGAAGTATCGTTGGAAGACGACGTATGAGCATCGTCTTGCCTGTTCCAGGAGGACCACTAAGCAAAATGTTGTGCATGCCAGCAGCGGCGACGGTCATGGCTCGTTTGGCATGTTCTTGACCTCGGACATCGGCATAGTCTTCTTGTCCCTCGACTGGTGTTTCGGATTTATTCATAGGTGGTGCATAAGATGAATTAGGAGAGAACAAAAGGCTGGACAAGCTGCCACCAGTGTCAGCTACCTGACGTAATTGAGCTAATGTAGACAGGCCGTAAACCTCGATTCCGCTTACCAATACTGCTTCGGGTGCGTTATCACTGGGAACAAGTACTTGAGTAAAGCCTTGTCTTCTCGCCTCATCGACTAAGGACAATATACCTGGGATGGGACGCGTCGTTCCGTCTAAGGATAATTCACCTGCGACAAGCATATTACGAAAAGGGGATAAATCGAGTTGGCCGCTAGTGCCAAGTATGCCGATTGCCATGGCCAAGTCGTAAGAGGTTCCTACTTTGCGCAAATCAGCCGGGGCTAAATTAATTGTTATGCGTTCTAAAGGAAACTTCCAGCCGCAATTGCGCACCGAGCTGCGGACTCGATCGATAGATTCCCTCACTGCTGCGTCTGGTAAGCCTACTACTGCAACATGTGGCAATCCTGAGGAAATATCAAACTCCATTTGAATCATGCGGCCTTCGACTCCATATACAGCTGCACTCCATACACTTCCATACATAGAAAAAACACCTCTTCTTTCACATTCCGGATTGTAGTAAAGGAATGCGCAAGAAAGGTGCTTCCTTATCAAAGCGCGAATAATATCAATTTGTGATATATTATATGGAAGAAACGCATTTTTCGTCAACTAGCTGATAGAATTCTACTAGTTTTAGAGAAATTAGGTACTAAAATTGTATGCTAAATGACCTAAAAATAGTGATCTATCTCAATAGGAGATGAATTTGATATCAAACAAATGTGCTTTTTGTAATAATTTTGGTAGGAAAGCGCTTTAAAAACATGATACAATGTCTTCGGATTGGTTGGAATTATCGTCCATTCCTTGACATGCACTTGTATTAAAGTTGCAGCAGACCTTAGTATTAACCGTTCCTCTGTTAACGACACAGCTGTCGAAATATGCAAGGAGCATTAGCTTGGCTGCATAAGCATTATCATTCTAACCCATACGATTCGGATAGGGGGATGCACAATGAATATCCATGAATATCAAGGCAAAGAAGTATTAAAACAATACGGCGTTGCTGTACCGAATGGTAAAGTTGCGTTCAGCGTGGATGAAGCCGTGCAAGCTGCAGAACAATTAGGTACACCAGTAGTAGTCGTTAAGGCTCAAATTCATGCAGGCGGCCGCGGTAAGGCAGGCGGTGTTAAAGTTGCGAAGGGCCTAGATGAGGTTCGTGCCTATGCAAGCGAAATACTAGGTAAAGTGCTCGTAACACACCAAACTGGCCCTGAGGGTAAAGAGGTTAAGCGTCTCTTAATAGAGGAAGGCTGCGACATCAAGAAAGAATACTACGTTGGTATTGTAGTAGATCGCGCGACAGGACGCGTCGTTATGATGGGTTCTGAAGAGGGCGGTATGGATATCGAAGAGGTAGCAGAGAACACGCCTGAAAAGATTATTAAAGTTGTAGTTGATCCAGCTGTAGGGCTTCAAGTATTCCAAGCTCGCAAGTTGGCATACGACATTAATATCCCAGGTGAGCTTGTGAACAAAGCAGTTAAGTTCATGCTGGCTCTCTATCAAGCTTTCGTAGATAAAGATTGCTCGATCGCAGAGATCAATCCTCTTGTTGTTACTGGTGACGGACAAGTTATGGCATTGGATGCGAAGTTGAACTTCGATTCTAACGCACTATATCGCCATAAAGATATTTTGGAATATCGTGACCTTGATGAAGAAGATGAGAAAGAAATCGAAGCATCCAAGTATGATCTGAGCTACATTGCGTTAGACGGTAACATTGGCTGTATGGTTAATGGTGCGGGTCTTGCGATGTCTACAATGGATATTATCAAATATTATGGCGGCGAGCCGGCTAACTTCCTTGATGTAGGGGGCGGCGCGACGACTGAGAAAGTTACAGAAGCATTCAAAATTATTTTGTCGGATCCGAATGTTAAAGGCATCTTCGTCAACATTTTCGGCGGCATTATGCGCTGTGATGTTATTGCGAACGGTGTGGTTGAAGCGGCGAAGCAAGTTGGCTTAAGTCGTCCACTAGTCGTACGCTTAGAAGGTACGAACGTTGAGATTGGTAAACGCATCTTGAACGAATCCGGCCTGAATATCGTAGCAGCGGATTCCATGGCTGACGGAGCGCAAAAAATTGTCGCTTTGGTTCAATAATCTGGCGAACGAGAGGTGGATGTGCGATGAGTATCTTAATTAACAAAGAAACCAAAGTCATTACACAAGGAATTACGGGCGCTACAGGACTGTTCCACGCGAAAGGCGCCCTTGAATATGGTACACAAATGGTCGGCGGAGTTACACCGGGTAAAGGTGGCACAACGGTTGACATTACACTTGATAACGGTACAGAAGTTAAGCTTCCTGTTTTCAACACGGTTGCAGATGCTAAAGAAAAAACAGGCGCTACGGCAAGCGTTATTTACGTAGCTCCACCATTCGCGGCAGATGCAATCATGGAAGCAGTAGATGCGGACTTGGATCTCGTTATTTGTATTACAGAAGGAATTCCTGTTCTTGATATGGTAAAAGTGAAGCGCTATATGGAAGGCAAGCGTACGGTTCTTATCGGACCTAACTGCCCAGGCGTAATCACACCAGGCGAGTGCAAGATTGGTATTATGCCTGGATACATCCATGCACCAGGACATGTTGGTGTTGTTTCCCGTAGTGGAACATTGACATACGAAGCTGTACATCAGTTGACAACGCGCGGTATCGGGCAATCGTCTGCTGTAGGTATCGGTGGTGACCCGGTTAAAGGCTCTGAATTCATCGATATTTTAAGCCGTTTCAATGATGATCCGGACACATATGCTGTTATCATGATTGGCGAAATCGGTGGTACAGCTGAAGAAGAGGCGGCAGAATGGGTTAAAGCTAACATGAAGAAACCTGTCGTTGGCTTCATCGGCGGTGCAACAGCGCCTCCAGGGAAGCGTATGGGACATGCTGGCGCAATTATTTCCGGCGGCAAAGGTACGGCGGCTGAGAAAATTGCGGTTCTTGAGGCATGCGGCATCCAAGTGGCGCCTACACCTTCTGAAATGGGCTCTACATTGGTTCGTGTTCTTGAAGAGAAGGGTATGTTGAAAGACTGTATTACACATCAACACGCGTAATAATTTCATATAGCAGTTAAATAAGGTAAGCAACCTTTTGCACTTGAGTGCGAGAGGTTGCTTATTTTTATTTACATCACGTCGAATGAGTCGGTTAACATCTTAATTTTGAAATTTTATTTTACAAACTTATCAAGAGAAGTATTGGTTAGAGCTTGTTTTTTTTCAGGTGTTATGTAAAGGAATCGTAGGGATATTGCAAAGTTAAGATATACGCATGTAAACGTATACTTGCATTCTGTCTTAAGGTAAAGCAAAATAAGGGGAGCGGTTGACCAGCTTCCTTCATCTGTAAGAGGAGGAAAGAAGATGAGTCGAATGTGGAGGATTCAAGATTGTTTGTTTGCCTTACATCAAATAAAGGGTATAGGTTGGCATACAATCGATACATGCATCAAACTGCTTGGGGGCGAGCAATTGCCTGCATGGCTTGATCGGCCATATGCAGAGTGGATAGATGTGGGATTTAAGCCTGCTTTTGCACAACGCCTTGCTGCAGGGTACACGACGGGCGATTTGCAAAAAAGGTTGGAGCTGACGTATAAATCAGGTATAGATTGGATTACGATGTATGATGAAAGCTACCCAGAATGCTTGAAGGAGATCCATGAGCCACCTTGGGTGTTATATGGCCGTGGAGATTGGTCTGTGGCACAGCAATATTCCATCGCTATTGTCGGTACACGAAACCCAACTGTCTATGGCAAGACAGTGGCAAAGTCTTTATCTTCGCAATTGACGGATCATGGATTAGTCGTGGTGAGCGGGCTTGCACGTGGCATTGATGCCGTAAGTCATGAGGGAGCGCTGAATAATGGGCAAACGATAGCCGTACTTGGTACGAGCTCTGACGCGATTTATCCCGCCCAACACAATCATTTAGCAGAAAAGATAGCAGCGTCTGGCTTGGTCCTAACCGAGTACCCCTTAGGAACCCCAGGGCATCCTGGTATGTTTCCACGACGCAATCGTATTATTGCTGGACTTAGTTTAGGGACAGTCGTTGTCGAGGCAGCTGTTAGAAGCGGGGCGCTTATTACAGCGCAGTTTGCATTAGAAGCTTCGCGAGATATATTTGCAGTCCCAGGTCCCGTTACTTCACCTAAATCCGCAGGGACATTCGAATTGTTGAAGCAGGGGGCTAAGCCTGTTGCAACAGCAGGGGATATTGTGGAAGAATACGTTCACCTGTTGACAAGCCTGCCTAAGTCATACAATAATGAAACGGTCGTAGCTGTGAAGGCTAATGAATTGCTGAATGATATGGAGCAATTGTTGCTCCATATCATAAATGCACAAGATTGTACACTTGATGAGCTATTTCAGAAGAGTGGCATGCCATTTGCGAAGTTACATCAGCATTTGTTATCCTTACAAATAAAAAGACGTATTTATGAACATCAACCTGGAGTGTATCGTTCGTTATGAATGATTATTCTCAAGGAATTATAGGATAGTATTGATTGGTTGTCGGAGAGGAGGATGCGCCTATGGCGGATTCACTAGTTATTGTAGAATCACCAACTAAGGCCAAATCCATTGGCAAGTACTTAGGTAGTAAATATATTGTTAAAGCATCGATGGGCCATGTGCGTGATCTGCCGAAGAGTCAGATTGGAGTAGAAGTAGATAACAACTTCAATCCTAAATATATTACGATCCGTGGCAAGGGTTCTATTCTTAAGGAATTAAGAGATGCACGGAAAAAAGTAAAAAAAGTTTATCTTGCGGCTGACCCGGATCGCGAAGGAGAAGCGATCGCATGGCATCTTGCTCATGTGTTGGAATTGGATGAAGCAGAGCCATGCCGAGTCGTCTTCAATGAGATAACGAAGCAAGCGGTGAAGGATGCGTTTAAGACACCGCGTCAAATTAATATGGATCTTGTGCATGCACAGCAAGCAAGACGTATCCTTGACCGTTTGGTCGGCTACAAGATTAGTCCATTGCTTTGGAAAAAGGTGAAAAAGGGATTGTCCGCTGGACGTGTCCAGTCCGTAGCAGTCAAGCTCATTATGGACCGTGAGAATGAAATTAACATGTTTGTTCCAGAGGAATACTGGACCATCACAGCAATGCTGAAGAGTGACAAGTCTCCGATAGAAGCGAAGTTCCACAGTATGGACGGAGTGAAGAAGGAGCTAGGCTCTCAAGCTGATGTATCTGCTATTATGGATGCGATAGGGAAGAAGTCGTTTGAAGTGAAAGAAGTGAAGGAGAAAGAGCGTTTGCGTCATCCTTCGCCACCTTTCACAACAAGCTCGGTGCAGCAGGAAGCGGCCCGTAAATTGAATTTCCGTGCTGGTAAGACGATGTCTGTAGCACAGCAATTATATGAAGGGGTTGACTTAGGCAAAGAAGGTACCGTTGGTCTTATTACTTATATGCGTACAGATTCGACGCGTGTTTCTCCTGTTGCCCAAGAAGAAGCGAGTACTTACTTAATTGAGAAGTTCGGAGCAGATTACGTACCAGAAACACCACGTCAATATGTTAAGAAAGCTGCTAATGCACAGGATGCGCATGAGGCAATTCGTCCTACTTCTGTACTTCGTGACCCTGAAACATTAAAGCCTTTCTTGTCTCGTGATCAACTTCGCTTGTATAAGCTCATTTGGGAGCGATTCGTAGCGAGCCAAATGACCTCTGCTGTTATGGATACAATGACAGTGGATTTACTGGCTGGAGGAGCTTTGTTCCGCGCAAATGGTTCCAAGGTACGTTTCCCTGGATTTATGAAGGTCTATGTAGAAGGAAACGATGACGGTACGGTAGAAACCGATAAATTGCTCCCGCCACTAACTGTGGGAGACAAATTGAAACAGGAAACCATCGAGCCCAAGCAGCACTTTACACAGCCGCCGCCGCGATATACAGAGGCACGTATGATTAAGACGCTTGAAGAGTTGGGTATAGGCAGACCTAGTACGTATTCGCCTACACTGGAGACGATCCAGAAACGCGGCTATGTTGCAATCGAGGAGAAAAAGTTTGTACCTACAGAACTTGGAGAGTTGGTCATTCAGCAAATGGAAGAGTTCTTCCCAGAAATTCTTGATGCAGAATTTACTGCACATATGGAAGAAGATCTCGATCAAGTAGAAGATGGCCAGCAGCAGTGGGATCAAGTACTTAGCAATTTCTATGAATCATTCGAGAAGCGACTGACAGTTGCCGAAGAAGAAATGAAAGAAATAGAAATTGAAGATGAAGTGTCCGATGAAATATGTGAAAAATGTGGTAGACATTTCGTGTATAAGATCGGAAGATTTGGCAAGTTTCTTGCTTGTTCAGGGTTCCCTGACTGCCGGAATGCGAAGCCGATCGTTAAAGATACTGGGGTAGCATGTCCAACTTGCAACGAAGGTAAGCTTGTGGAGCGTCGAAGCAAGAAAGGACGCGTATTCTACGGCTGTGATCGTTATCCAGAATGTGATCATGTGATGTGGGATAAACCATCGTCGAAGCCTTGTCCAAGCTGTGGTAAGTTAATGGTTGAGAAGCGCTCCAAGCAAGGTACGAAGCTGCAATGTACACAGTGTGACCATAATGAAGTATTACAAGAATCAGAAGAAGAATAGTTGAATCGTTACAGGTACAGTTTTGTAACAATGGAGAGGGGTACATCATAGATGGATAAGCCGAGAGTAACCGTCATTGGTGCCGGCTTAGCGGGCAGTGAAGCGGCATGGCAAATAGCACAGCAGGGGGTTCCTGTTACCTTATACGAGATGAGACCGGTACGCAAAACACCAGCTCATCACACCGATCAATTTGCAGAGCTTGTATGCTCTAATAGTTTGCGGGCAAATGGCTTGACGAATGCAGTAGGTGTTATTAAAGAAGAAATGCGCATGATGAATTCTCTAGTACTCAAAGCTGCTGACAAACATGCTGTTCCAGCTGGTGGAGCCTTAGCGGTAGACCGTGACGGCTTCTCCGGTGAAATTACAGAGACATTAAAAAATCACCCGCTAATTGAAGTTCGTAACGAAGAAATGGAATCTATTCCATTGGATGGGATTACGGTAATTGCGACAGGTCCGTTGACATCTCCAGCTTTGTCACAGCAAATTAAAGATTTGATGGGCGAAGAATACTTCTATTTCTATGATGCAGCTGCGCCAATAATCGATAAAGACAGTATCGATATGGACAAAGTATATCTTGCATCTCGATATGATAAGGGCGAGGCAGCCTATTTGAACTGTCCGATGACAGAAGAGGAATTCAATGCGTTCTATGAGGCGCTGATTACAGCTGAGAAGGCGGAGTTAAAAGAGTTCGAAAAGGAAATTTACTTCGAAGGCTGTATGCCGATTGAAGTTATGATGAAACGTGGGAAACAAACGGCTTTGTTTGGTCCTATGAAGCCAGTCGGGCTTCCTGATCCGAAGACTGGTAAAATTCCATTTGCAGTTATTCAACTTCGTCAAGATAATGCAGCAGGTACGTTGTACAATATGGTTGGTTTCCAAACTCATTTGAAGTGGGGAGAGCAGAAGCGTGTATTCCGTATGATACCAGGCCTTGAGAACGCTGAAATTATACGCTATGGTGTTATGCATCGTAACACGTTCATTAATTCTCCAAAATTGTTGGAGCCGACTTATCAATTTAAGGGACGTCCGTCGCTGTTCTTTGCTGGACAGATGACAGGTGTTGAAGGTTATGTAGAGTCCGCAGCATCTGGTATGATTGCAGGCTTGAACGCTGCTAGATTTGCTCTAGGACAAGAGTGTGTGACACTACCGAAAGAATCTGCTTTAGGCAGTATGGCGCATTATATTACGACTGCAGATGCGAAGCACTTCCAGCCTATGAATGCGAACTTTGGTTTGTTCCCTGCACTCGAAACACGTATTCGCAATAAAAAAGACAAAAATGACGCGCTTGCACAACGAGCGTTGGAATCGATTCGTATCTTTAAAGAAGAGCTTGAAACGATTCATTCTTCATAACGTATATAGAAACAGCAGGATATCCTGCTGTTTCTTTTCGATATACCCACACGAAAGGTGGTTCATCCAATGGAAATGCAGTTTCATGCGACAACAATATGTGCAGTGAGGCATAATGGGCAAGGCGCCATTGCAGGCGATGGACAGGTAACATTCGGCAATAGTATGGTCATGAAGCAGCATGCTCGCAAAGTGCGTAGACTATATCGAGGCCAAGTAGTGGCAGGTTTCGCAGGTTCAGTTGCGGATGCAATCACTTTGTTCGAGAAGTTCGAAGGGAAGCTGGAAGAGCATCATGGTCACTTACAGCGTGCCGCTGTTGAACTTGCTAAGGATTGGCGACAAGATCGAGTGCTTCGCAAGCTGGAGGCGCTGATGATCGTTATGGATAAACAACATATGCTGCTTATTTCGGGCGGTGGAGAGATTATAGAGCCAGATGATGGGATTGTGGCGATTGGCTCTGGGGGCAGCTTTGCCTTGTCAGCAGCTCGTGCATTGAAGCGACATGCTGTTGATATGACAGCGAAAGAAATGGCTGAAGCAGCTCTTCATATTGCAAGTGAAATATGCGTATATACCAATGATAACCTTGTTGTAGAAGAATGCTAAAACAGTAGTTGCAGAAATGGAGGCTAAATGATGAGTGAGCAGGCATGGACACCAAGACAAATTGTGAACGAACTTGATAAATATATTGTTGGTCAAAAAAAAGCAAAGCGTTCCGTCGCTATTGCATTACGCAATCGTTATCGTAGAAGCTTGCTGGAAGAGAACCTTCAAGATGAAATCGTGCCAAAGAATATTTTGCTAATTGGACCTACTGGCGTTGGTAAGACAGAAATAGCACGCCGCTTAGCTAAGCTTGTGAAAGCTCCTTTTGTCAAAGTGGAAGCTACGAAGTTTACTGAGGTAGGTTATGTTGGACGCGATGTGGAGTCTATGGTTCGTGATCTAATTGAAACGGCTATACGTATGGTCAAAAATGAACGTACAGAGAAGGTTAAAGAGAAAGCGGAAGAGCAGGCGAATGAGCGTTTAGTTGAAATTCTTGTTCCCTCTGCAGCTCAATCTTCTCAACAACGCAATCCGTTCGAGATGTTGTTTGGCCAAAATAATGGCTCAGCGAACAAGTCAGAGCCGGAAGTTGACCCGACATTGGATGAGAGACGTCGTAAAACACGCTTTGACTTGTTGTCAGGCAAATTGGAACAAGATGTTGTAGAAATTGATGTGGAAGAAGCAGCGCCTAACATGTTGGATATGTTCTCAGGCCCCGGACAGGAACAAATGGGCATGAACATGCAGGAGATGTTAGGGAGTTTACTGCCGAAGCGGACCAAAAAAAGGAAGTTAATGATTAAAGAAGCCCGTAAAGTACTCACCCAAGAAGAAGCGGCTAAATTGATCGATATGGATGATGTAATCCAAGAATCGATTCATCGCGCGGAACAATCGGGAATTATTTTCATCGATGAAATTGACAAGATTGCATCTAGCAGTCGTGGAAACGGGCCAGATGTATCACGTGAAGGGGTTCAACGTGATATTTTACCAATCGTGGAGGGTTCAACGATCATGACGAAATATGGTCCTGTAAAAACGGATTATGTTTTGTTTATGGCTGCAGGAGCATTTCATATTGCGAAGCCATCTGACTTGATCCCTGAGTTGCAAGGTCGTTTTCCAATTCGTGTAGAGTTGACTAGCTTGTCTACAGACGATTTTGTATCTATTTTAACAGAGCCGAAAAATGCACTTACAAAGCAGTATGTGGAACTACTGCGAACAGAGAAACTTGACCTTGAGTTTTCTGAAGAAGCGATTAGAGAAATAGCTAATATTGCCTATTCGGTCAATCAGAATATGGAGAATATCGGTGCTAGAAGATTGCATACAATTATGGAAAAATTACTGGAGGATTTATCCTTCGAAGCTCCAGAATTAAACTTAGGACAATTTGTAATTACTCCAGAATATGTACGCGAAAAGCTTACGGATATTTCAAAAGATCGTGATTTAAGTCAATACATTCTTTAGGAGTAAAAAACTGTATCTAAGTATTGATAATTTCCCAAAAATTGTCCTATCTTTCGTATGAAAGATAGGGCTTTTTTCATATTGTCATTTTCGACAAATTTTAAGATGATTAAGTTGTTTCGATATATGAACGAATGTAATAATATGAAAAACATGCTCGAATGATGAAAGAAATTAAAATGTTACAGGTAACACTGTCTCATTTTTTTATTTTTTTGTCGAAACATTGCAGGATAATAGCAAGACATGTAGAACTACGATACAAAGGAAAATGTGTAGAATGCGAGGTTAAGTGCATGAATTTAATGGGAGGTTCACACGTTCAGCGCTTAGAAGGTGCTATACAGGCCTCAGTATTGAGACAAAACGTTATTGCGAACAACATTGCTAATGCTGACACCCCTCACTTTAAGCGCTCCGAGGTTCAATTTGAATCATTGCTACGTGACCAGCTCAGCAGCAACAAGCTTAGAGGAAGACGAACTCATGAGAAGCATATGTACATTGGTCCTAGATCCGGGGTACCTCAAGCATCACTCATCCAGGACAAGCAAAGCGTAATGGGGAACAACAAAAACAATGTGGACATGGAACATGAGATGACAGTACAGGCTGAGAATCAGCTTCGTTATTATACTTATGTCCAGCAGCTGAACCATCATATCAACATGATGAAGACAGCTATTGACGCAAGGAGGTAATAAATAATGATAGGCAGTAGCTTTCAAATCAGTGCTTCAGGCCTGACTGCCCAACGATTGCGAATGGATGTTATTTCAGCTAACATTGCCAACGCTGAATCGACTCGTGCTCAATATGTAAACGGGCAGTTCGTACCATACCGACGTAAAATGGTTGCAATGTCACCAACAGAACCGACTTTTCAACAATCATTGAACGCAGCTATGAATGGACAATCTACTCCTCGTGGCGTAAAAGTCACTCAAATTAAAGCAGATGAAACTCCATTTAAGCGAGTCTATCAGCCAACACATCCTGATGCAGATGCACAAGGTTACGTATCCTTGCCGAATGTTGATATTGCAAAAGAAATGGTAGATATGATCTCTGCTACACGCTCCTATGAGGCTAATGTCACGGCCCTGAATGCTTCCAAGTCAATGATAATGAAAGCACTAGAGATTGGTAGAGGCTAATATGCAACAAGCTATAATTGACTAGGAGGTCCACCATGATTCATAATTCGATTTCACCTGTGCAAACAGGCTCAATCTCAGGAATGAGCAATGTAATTAAACCGACATCTCCAGCTGAGATTACAGAATCCTTCAACTCATTCCTTACAGACGCAATTTCAAAATTAGAGCATCAAGAACAACAAGTACATAATGTAAATGACAAGTTCCTAATAGGTGAGGCCAGTGTTGATCAGGTTATGATTACCTCGGAACGTGCGCTTCTTAGCTTGCAATTAACAACTCAAGTTCGCAACAAGGTGATTGAAGCGTATCAAGAGATCATGCGCATTCAACTGTAATGTCGTGATGTCTTACACAGTATTGGTGGGGTGACGAGGTGTGAATGAAAAAATTGGCCAGTATCGGGAGCGAGTTACCCAGTACTGGAATCAGTACAGTAAGAAGCAGAAGCTGCTTCTAGGATCAACATTTATCATTTTACTTTTAGCTATTGGAATCGTTACATATCAGTTATCCAAGACAGAATATTCACTAGCTTTTAAAGATTTGAATGCTAGTGACGCTGCAGGAATTATCGAGTATTTAAACACGAACAGCATCCCATATCAACTAAGTGCTGATGGAGCCTCTATCTCAGTTCCAGCGGCTATGGCAGCAAAAGCAAAGGTTGATGTTGGCGCACAAGGTATCGTACAGAATGGTTCTCTCGGTTTTGACTCCTTCGCTCCAGACGGAATGATGGGCGGGATGACCGATAACGTGTTCGATGTTCGTTACAAAGACGCTCTTAATGGTGAAGTTGAGCGTTTGCTAGGACAAATGGAAGGCATCCAAAGTGCGCAAGTATTAATTAATTTGCCGCAAGAAACCGTATTTATGGAAGCAGAAAAGCCGCAAGCTTCTGCATCAATTGTTTTGCAATTCAAACCAGGCTATGTGCCAGATCAAAAAGTGATAGACGGATACTTCAATCTAGTAAGTACTGCTGTACCTAACTTAGAGATCGACAATATAAGCATGATGACAGGGAACAGCCCATTGCATGCATCAAGCTCGAGTAATGGTGTAAATGGTTCATTCCTTGGGACCGTTGATGATCAGTTGGCTGTACAACGTAGATATGAACGTGAACTAAGTGAAAAGGTTCGCATGTTCTTATCCAGTTTCGTAGGTCCTGACAAAGTTAATGTTTTGATCTCTTCTAATTTAAACTTCGATATTCAGACCGAAGAGCACAATGAAGTTAAGCCCGTTGACGAAGAGAACATGAAAGGTATCGAGATTAGCGTCGAAGAGCTGCAAGAATCATTTAATGGCAGCGGCGCTGGTGAAGGTGGAGTTGCAGGTGTTGGCGATGGTGAAGTTCCCAATTACCCAGGCGACACTAACAGCGGTCAAACGCAATCCGAAAAGTCACAGCGTACCGTAAACTATGAAGTAACGCGGATCAAGAAAGCGATACAATCTAGCCCATATGCTGTAACAGATTTAACCATTCATGCAGCTGTTGAATCACAACTTAGTGATGAACAACGACTAGCAATTGAAAAAGTTCTTAAGTCTATCGTTGCTGCGCAACTGCAGACAACAGCAGCAAAAAATAACATTACTATTACAGACGAGATGTTAGGCCCAAAAGTTTCTGTACTTACGCAAAATGAGACTAATGTAGCGGTAACAACTGAGTCTGGAATCCCGACATGGGTATGGTATGGGGCTGGAGTCCTCTTATTATTGCTTGTTGGTGGCGGAATTGCATTTGCTGTAATGCGCAAGCGAAAACGTCAAGAAGAGGAATATGAACTCGATGATGTGCAATTTATTCCGACAAATATCGAGCTTCCTTCGATCGATTTGGAACATGTTACAAGTGAGCACCAAGTGCGTAAGCAGTTGGAAGCTCTAGCAAAGAAAAAGCCAGAAGAGTTTGTGAACTTGCTACGAACTTGGCTACTAGATGATTCGAGGTGAGCAGATAATGGCTAGAGGTTCAGTTAGTTTGACAGGCAGACAAAAAGCAGCAATTCTGCTCATATCATTAGGGCCGGAAGTGTCAGCACAAATTTTTAAGCATTTACGCGATGAAGAGATTGAGCAATTGACATTAGAAATTGCGAATGTACGCAAAGTAGATACACCTGAGAAGGAGCAGGTTTTAAGTGAGTTTCATCAAATCTGCTTAGCTCAAGAGTACATTTCTCAAGGCGGTATTAATTATGCGAAAGAGATTTTGGAGAAAGCATTGGGCTCCTCTAAAGCTATCGATATTATTAATCGCTTGACAGCAACTTTGCAGGTGAGACCATTTGACTTCGCTCGGAAGGCAGATGCACTTCAAATTTTGAACTTTATTCAAAATGAAAGTGCTCAAACGATTGCATTGGTATTGTCTTATTTGCAAACCGAGCAATCTTCTCAGATTCTGTCCTCGTTAGCTCCAGAGAAGCAGGCAGAAGTAGCACGTCGTATTGCCTTGATGGATAGCACTACACCTGAAGTAATCAGTCAGGTAGAGTCTGTGTTGGAACAGAAGTTGTCAGCGACCGTTACACAGGATTACACAAGTGCAGGCGGCATCGAATCAATTGTAAACATCTTGAACGGTGTAGACCGTGGTACAGAACGTACCATCTTGGATTCGCTTGAAATTCAAGATCCTGAACTTGCCGAAGAAATTAAGAAGCGGATGTTTGTATTCGAAGATATCGTCAATATCGACAATCGTTCGATTCAACGTATTATCCGTGATCTCGATAACAGTGATCTACAGCTTGCTCTTAAAGTGGCAAGCGAAGATGTGCGAAATGCTGTATTCCGCAACATGTCGAAGCGAATGGCGGATACATTCAGAGAAGAAATGGAGTTTATGGGCCCAGTGCGACTGCGTGACGTTGAGGAAGCTCAGACTCGAATCGTGGCAATTATTCGCCGTCTAGAAGAGTCTGGGGAGATCATTATCGCACGTGGCGGAGGAGACGATATCATTGTCTAATGTGATCAAACCTTCTCACTATGTACCTGTTGAACAGCTCCGCCTGCTTGAAGCAGTGCGCAAGCACCAGCAGCTGCAGCAAGAAGAAGCTGCAGCTGCCAAAACAGAAGAAGAATGGAATGCAGAGCGATTGTTGGCGCAGGATGAGCAGTTGGCTTACTTGCGCCGCACGATACTGGATGATGCGCAAACGTTGGCAGAGGATCAAGTACGTCATGCGACCGCTGAGGCGGAACAATTAATAGAACAAGCTCAAGCGCAGATCGCAACATGGTGGAACGAACGTCGCAGTGAAGATGATGTTTTACGTGATGAGATCCGAACAGAAGCACAATCAACAGGGTATGCTGAGGGTTACGAACGGGCTGAAGTTGCTGTAGAAGAAGTATATTCCAGCAAGGTTTCAGAGTCAGCAGCAATTCTTGAGCAAGCTTATCAGCTCAAGGAACAGATCATTCAAGAAGCCGAGCCGTTCGTTGTATCACTCAGTTGTATCATCGCAGAGAAAATAATGAATGAACAAGTTGCTATTGAGCCAGAGCGCATTGTCGATATGATTCGTACGCAATTATTGCGTAAGCGAGAATCTGGAACAATTACATTATGTGTCTCTGCAGAGCATTTCAACATGCTTCATGCAGCGAGAGAAGAACTGAGTCTATCGATAGATTCGCAAGCAGAACTGCAAATTATACCAGATGCTACGGTTAAAGATCACGGCTGTGTGATCCGTTCAGCACTTGGTAGCATCGATGCGAGAATTGATACGCAGCTAGCTGAGATAAAGAAAGCACTCTTGCAAGTTGCGCATCAACAAGAGGAGAGAAGCGATAATGACATCTAATACCCATTATCGTTGGAATGTTGAGAAGTATAAGGAACGATTAGAACATGTTGATTCTGTACGTGTTAACGGAAAAGTTACTCAGGTAATTGGTCTGACTGTGGAATCGGAGGGGCCAGATGCAAGCATCGGAGAGGTGTGCTATATCTATCCGAGCAAAGGCAGAAACCCTTTAAAGGCCGAAGTTGTAGGTTTCCGTGATAATAAAGTTCTTTTGATGCCATTAGGGGAACTAGACGATATTGGTCCTGGCTGTGATGTTGTAGGTACGGGTAAGCCATTAACGGTACAAGTTGGTTCTGAGCTGCTTGGCAAAGTGCTTAATGGGCTAGGAGAACCTTTGGATGGCTCGTACTTACCAACCAGAATGAAGCCATATTCTACTTCTAATAGCCCGGCTAATCCATTGAAGCGAATGCGGGTTGAAGAACCTATTGGTGTAGGTGTAAGAGCGATTGATGGGTTGCTGACAATTGGTAACGGTCAGCGTGTCGGTATATTTGCTGGATCAGGCGTCGGGAAAAGTACGCTTCTAGGTATGATCGCTCGTAATACAGCAGCAGATGTAAACGTCATTGCCTTAATTGGTGAACGTGGACGAGAAGTGTTGGAATTCATTGAACGTGATCTTGGTCCTGAGGGTCTCGCACGATCAGTGGTTATAGTTGCTACCTCAGATCAACCGGCACTAGTACGGATTAAAGGTGCAGTCATTGCTACGACGATTGCGGAGTATTTCCGAGACAGAGGCATGAATGTCATGCTGATGATGGATTCGGTGACTCGATATGCGATGGCTATGCGTGAAGTTGGACTTGCAATTGGTGAGCCGCCAGCGACGCGAGGCTACACTCCGTCTGTCTTTGCTAATTTGCCGAAACTGTTGGAACGAAGCGGTACAGGAACCCATGGTTCCATTACTGCCTTTTATACCGTTCTCGTCGATGGGGATGATATGAACGAACCAATAGCCGATGCTGTACGAGGCATATTAGATGGGCATATTGTACTGAATCGAAATATTGCTCATAAAGGACATTTCCCGGCTATTGATGTACTTGCAAGCATAAGTCGAGTTATGAAAGATATCGTGAGCGAGGAACATCAACTGGCAGCTGAGCAGCTAAAACGTCTGTTGGCCGTATATCGCGAGTCGGAAGATTTGATTAATATCGGGGCGTATCAACATGGTTCGAACCCAACTATTGACGAAGCCATTGCTTCCATTGAAGCCATAAATGATTTTACGAAACAGCGTATACACGAGCACCCTGATTATGAGGAAACGATTGAACGATTGAAGATGCAATTCACAAGGAGTGAGTAATAGGTGAAAGGTTTCCAGTATCCTTTTCAAAAGGTACTCGATCTAAAGACAAACACGAAAAAGCAGGCGGAATGGATGTTGTCGCAAGCAATTGGTGAGCTTCAAGCAGAAGAAGATTCATTGTCTCGTGTTAAGCAAGAACGTCATGATGCGACTATTACTTTGCAGGAACTGGTAAACGCATGTGCACCTGTTCATGAGCTTCAAATGTGGCAGCATCACATTCTATATTTGGATGAGAAGCTAATCGTTCAGTTTCAACGTGTCAAGCAAGCGGAAGGCGTCGTATCCACGAAACAAAGTGCCTTGCACCAATGCATGTCCGATGAAAAGTTATGGGTGAAAGCTCGTGAAAAAGCAGAACAGCAATTTAAGCTTCAAGTTTCGTTGATAGAGCAAAATGAACTCGACGAAATGGCTACAGTACGATATTTTATGGCTTCTCGTTAGTGTAAAGATTACATAACATCTATACCCGCCGCACAAGCAGGAGGGATAACTATGGCGCAAGAGATGTATGAAGAAAAGACGTCTTATTCAGGGTTTGAACGCTTTTTGTTTATCATTACACCGATCGTATTTACGGTTATTTTACTAGGTGTATTGCTGACGCTGTTCAATGTAGATTGGCGCAACAATATTTTAAGTTGGGCAGAAGACATACCTGTTATTAATAAGCTTCTACCTGAATCGGATAAGAAGGAAGCAGCTGAAGGATCAGACAAAAGTCAGGATGAAGAGAAAGGTTCCTCTCCATCAGATCCCTCAGCAGAAGAGCAAATTGCTGATTTGAAGGAGTTGCTCGCTTCCAAGGATAAGGATTTGAGAGTTTTGGCTGATAAACGCCAAGCACTTGAATCGGAAGTTAAAGACTTAAAACAACAAGTTGAAACGTTTAAGCAAGAGAAAGAAAGCACAGATCAAGATGGTTATACAAAGCAAATTAAAGAACTTGCTTCCATGTATGGAAAAATGATGCCTAGCAAAGCAGCTCCAATTATGGAAAATTGGGCGCCTGAAGAGGTAAGTCTCATTATGAATGAGATGAAAGAAGAGCAGCGTGTAAAAATTTTAGAGAAAATGAAACCTAAAACAGCTGCTGAAGTAAGTATGATGCTTAAGGAAAGCAAGTCTTCTGAAAATCAGCAGATTGCAGCTCTGCAAGCAAGATTGAAGAAACAGCAAGTGCAAGAAAAGTCCCACACGGGCCTTGATAAAGCAGCATTATCTAAAACATTTGCCAGCATGACTCCACAAAGTGGTGCTGAAGTGCTGCTAGAAACAGCGAAGGTAAGTCCGACTAAGGCGTTGGCAGTATTGAATACGGTGGATGATAACGTACGCTCTAAACTGTTAGACGCTATGACTAAGATCGATAAAGAAGCGACAGCTAAGCTTGTTGCTAAGCTGCTTCCTAATCAGTAGAAATAAGTTGATTTGTAGATAAATGTTAAGTGGCAAGATGAGCTTGGGAGTCTTAAAGAAAGGAGGTGAAAAATGATGACAATGAACGTATCAAGCGTTTCTGCAACAAGCGCAGCTTCCTCTGTGGCTGGAAATAACACTACTTCTACTAGTGGTGTGACACCAGTTGATGGAGCAGCATTTAGCAGCTCACTTGCGCAGCTGATGAATGGTTCTTCGACTGCTGCTTCTCAAACAGGGCTTGCTTATCCTTTGCCATTACTAGCGGATGCTTCTCTAATAGAAGGTGACGAGCAACTAGCTCTAATCGAACAATTACTTGTTCAATTAGAGAGCGCCCTTAAAGGAGCGGAGCAACAGATCGAACAGGATCCAAGCCTGCTGGATGCATTACAGCAATGGATTGTACAAGCTCAAAATTTGTTAACACAACAGGATGGCAATTCATTATCTGCTGAACAGCAAGCAGCGATTCAAGCGTTGATGAGCCAGCCGCAAACGGTAAGTATTGTTGCACTTGATCAGTTCCAACAATTTGCACAATACGCGCGTGTGATGACGAACCAAGCAGCTGGTGAAATGGCTGCTGTAAAGGTAGACGATATGCTGCAGCATCTGAAACAACTTGGTGAAGTGCTAATGAAGCATCAGCAATCGAACCCGAATCAGACAGCTATCGCGAATGTGCTGGCTCAAGTAACGGATACGAACACGGTTGGGGCCGAGACATTGCGCCAATCGCTTACTGCTACAGCTCACCAAGAGCAAAGTATTGGCAAGAGTGGTGAAATGATGGCGACAGCAATGAGCAATGATGGAACGGAAGCGCCGACTCAACATATGACAGTTAGCCAGTTTGCTCTTCGAGCAGAAGGGATGACTTCAGCTAAACCGATTCCGCAAGTGCCAATTCAGCAATTTGCTCATAACATGGGCGAGATGTTGATCAAGCAAATGTCTATTCGTCACTTTAACGGTACTTCGGAAGCAAAGATTCGACTGTATCCTGAGCATTTGGGACAAGTAGATATTAAGATTACGATGCAGAATGGTCAATTGATAGCTCAGTTCTTTACCGAACATGCTGGGGCAAAGGATATGATCGACCAACAACTTGCTTCTCTACGTGGTGCGCTGCAAGCTTCTGGTATCCAGGTAGACAAACTAGAAGTAAGTCAGCATTCAACTACTGAAGCTTCCGCAATGGCATCTTCGATGTTCCAAGGCGATCGTCAATCTCATTCGAGTAAAGAGCAGCACTCTTCTAACCGTTCTTCTTCTAAGGCGGATAGCGTGAAGTTGGATGCGAATAATGTCGAAGGATTAGAGTCGGAAGACCAAGTGCATCGTGCATCTTCCAGCCTAGCTGGTTCTTCCTTTGAAGCTAGTGCCTAAGAATTTCTTTTCGGGACCTACAAGCGGTAAGGAGGTGTACAAATGACGAGTGTCAATGCAGGTGTAAACAATCATTTAATGTGGCCTAACTATCATCAAGATAATTTGAAGCTTGCTAAGCCCTATGACGGCAATCAATTGGGCAAAGATGATTTTTTGAAAATATTGATGACGCAATTGCAGAATCAAGACCCGACGCAGCCGCTGCAAGATAAAGAATTTATTGCGCAAATGGCACAGTTCACGTCGGTAGAGCAGTTAACATCTATCAATCAACAGTTGAACACGTTGCAGCAATCGTTCGGCATGTCTTCTAACCTAATCGGCAAGCAGATTTCTTGGACATCTGGAGGGGAAATGGGCACAGATGGCCAACCAGGTGAAACGACACTGAAATCTGGAGTTGTCGATTCTATCATCGTTCGCAATGGCTTGACCTATGCGAAGGTAGGAGCAGAAGAAGTTGATATGACGGTTATTTCGGAGATTCGAAATGCGAGTGATGGAAGTGCTAGTAGTCCATCACCATCCAATTCCGATAAGGAAACGGATGTGAGTGCATGAGAATGAATATCCCGATTGGGGTGATTGGACAATCACCTTCAATACATCAAACAGCTAAAGTGCCGACAAAGGCAGCTTCCTTACAAGGGAATGCTACGTTTCAACAAATGTTGGACCGCGAAATTTCACGCACGGGAGAGCTTCGCTTTAGTCATCATGCAGAGCAGCGTATGAAAGAGCGTGGGTTGAAATTAACGCCTGAGTTGATGGACAAGTTGAACAAAGCCATAGTTGAAGTAGAGGCCAAAGGATCAAGACAATCCCTGCTCCTTGCTGATAATGCGGCTTATATTGTTAATGTACCTTCTCGAACGGTAATTACAGCTTTAGCGGATCCTTACAAACAAGGTCATGTATTTACCGCGATTGATAGTACCGTATTTATTTAAATCATGTTTGGCCGGACCATTTGGGGGCCTTTTGTCCGCTGACCGACTGATGTGGACACAAATGCAAGTTCAATTAAGGAGGATAAACGATGATTCGTTCTATGTATTCAGGAGTATCGGGTATGCGTGGCTTCCAAACGAAACTCGATGTCATTGGTAACAATATTTCCAATGTAAATACAGCTGGTTTCAAAAAAGGTCGCGTTATGTTTAAAGATATTATGAGTCAAACGATGTCTGGTGTTACTGCTCCAGGCGACGGTCGAGGCGGCGTAAACGCGATGCAAGTAGGTCTTGGTGTGTCTATAGCTGCGATCGACACGGTACACACAGGCGGTAGTGCAATGACAACAAACCGTCCGCTAGATCTTCGTATTGATGGTGATGGATTTTTCGCTGTTAAATTGAATGAAGATCAAGAAGCGCCTTTCCTAACGCGTGCGGGTGATTTCCATATGGATGCAGAGCGTCAATTGGTTACTGCTGACGGACTCCTCGTATCCAGTATGGATGGTGGAATCATTCAAATCCCAGAGGATGTAACTAATTTTACAATCTCTCAAACGGGTCAAATCATAGCGAAAATGGAAGACGGAACAACTGAGGCGCTTGATGTGCAAATCGGTATGGTTAAAGTGGTTAACCCTGAAGGTCTGGAAAAGCTAGGCGGCAATCTGTATCGTGTAACACCGAATGCGGCAATCGATGGTGAAATTGAGATCGTAGCTGCTGGTGATCTTGCTGCAGGAACAGGCGCAATTATTTCCGGTCAGCTGGAAATGTCAAACGTAGATTTAACAGAAGAGTTCACAGAAATGATCGTTGCTCAGCGTGGTTTCCAAGCCAACTCACGTATCATTACGACTTCTGATGAAGTACTTCAAGAAGTAGTTAACCTCAAACGTTAATCATTGATTGTTCAATATTAATGTAAGCTTTATCTCGGTCGCCCATCATGGGCGACCGAGCAAACAGAGGCGAGGAGGAGGGAATCGGGCATGATTAAAGTAACCAAGCTAAACGGTTCGACGGTGTGGATTAATGCCTTACATATCGAATCAGTTGAAGAAACGCCGGATACGTACATAACCCTTTTTAGCGGCAAAAAAATTATTGTCTTAGAAAAAGCTCCTGAAGTCATTCGTCTTATCTCTGAGTATGTTCAATCAGTCGGTGCAATTGCCGGCACGATCAAGCTGCAGTCAACGGAGGGACAGTCATGAAACGAATGTTACCATGGATGATTACAATGCTTCTAGCGATTACGTTGGTAGCACTTGTAATAATAATGGTCATCAACTCTATGAGTGGGAATTCAGAAGGAAATAGTGAAACATCAGCGGTAGTAAGGTTATCAGCAGATGAAATTGTTGAAATGACATCCGAACTGAAAGATATTAAGACGAACCTTGCTGGCCGAGATACAGTAGTAGCAATCGACTTCGCTTTCCAGTTAGATTCAAAGAAGACAAAAGAAGAGTTTGAGAAGATTAAAGAGCTTATTATTAAGCCAGAAGTATTGAAAACATTAGCTGATACGAAGCCAGAGGATTTAGAAGGCACCAAGGGTAAAGACCAGTTGTCTGCTAAGTTGCTGGATCTAATTAATAAGAAGATTCCTGAAGGAAAAGTAATTCAAGTAGACATTACGAATTTCATCATGCAACGTATCTAGCACTAGCATCAAGCATCAATGATAGATTGATGCGGCTGATTCCTGTAAGGGGGTGAAACGATTGGTTGACGTTTTATCGCAGAATGAGATCGACGCTCTTCTAGCGGCACTATCTTCCGGTGAAATGGATGCGGAAGAACTTAAAAAGGAAGAAACGCAACGCAAGATCCGTTCTTACGATTTCAAGCGGGCCGTTCGTTTTTCAAAAGATCACATAAGGACGTTAACACGTATCCACGAAAATTTTGCAAGATATTTAACGACGTATTTTTCAGCACAGCTGCGCACATTTGTTCAAATAAATGTCGTACAGGTTGAACAGCTTCCGTATGATGAGTTTATTCGCTCCATTCCAAAAATGACAATTTTGAACATTTTTGATGCCGAGCCTCTCAAAGGAAGAATGGTGCTTGAAGTGAACCCGAATGTCGCTTTGGCGATGTTGGATCGCCTATTAGGCGGCGCTGGTATCGCTCCAAGTAAAATTCAAGGTTTGACTGAGATCGAGACTACAGTTTTGGAGCGGGTGTTCAGTCGAGCTTTTGATAGTCTTCATGAGGCATGGAAGACTGTATTGGATATTCGTCCGCGCTTGGAAAGCTTGGAGACAAATCCACAGTTTATGCAGATTGTTTCGCCTAATGAAACGATCGCATTGATTTCTCTAAGCACCAAAATCGGTGATACGACAGGTATGATCAATCTATGTATTCCACATGTAGTCATTGAACCGATTATGCCGAAATTATCTGTCCATCACTGGTTCGTATCTGAGAAAAAGATGAGCGAGCCCGTCGAAGTCGAAAAGCTTCGTCAGCGTGTTACGAAAGCTGAGCTGCCAATTGTTACTGAACTAGGGCAGTCTCAAATAACGGTTCATGAGCTGATGCAGCTGACTATAGGTGATGTCCTACCACTTCAGAAGAAAGTGAATGAAGGGCTGGGAGTGTTCGTTGGGGAGCGCCTGAAATATATCGCTACACCAGGAAACGTAAAGGACCGTTTAGCGGTTCAAATCGTTGATGTAATAGAGGGGGAAGTGGAAGAGGATGACGAGTAAAGAATATTTGTCACAAGAAGAAATCGACGCTCTATTGAACAAGAGTGATGACCAGTCGTCAGCAAACCCGGATCCTGTAGTTAATGATTTTTTAACGGAATTAGAAATTGACGCACTAGGTGAAATTGGAAACATCACGTTCGGCAGTGCTGCCACTGCCCTATCAACCCTGCTTGGTCGTAAAGTTGATATTACAACTCCTCGCCTGAAGCTGATAGAGAAAGAGAATTTGGAACAGGAATTTCCTAGGCCGCATGTAGCTGTACATGTACATTATGTGGATGGATTCGAAGGTATTAATTCGCTCGTCATTAAGACCTCCGATGCACAGGTAATTGCTGATCTCATGCTTGGCGGAGATGGGAAAAATGTCGCCGATGAATTGAATGAAATTCATATTAGCGCTGTGCAAGAAGCGATGAATCAAATGATGGGTTCATCTGCTACATCAATGTCAACTATTTTTAACCGACTTGTGAATATTTCTCCGCCAGGAATAGGCATTTTGAATGCTGAAAGCGGAGAGGGAATTGACATTTTGCCTCCAGAAAATATGCTGATTAAAGTGTCGTTCCGACTCATGATCGGTGACTTGATTGATTCCACCATTATGCAAATATTAACGATTCCATTTGCAAAAGAAATGGTAGCGCGTTTATTGAATACATCTGAGATGGATGTAACACAGGTGGAGGAGCAACCGACTCAACAAGCACAAAACTATTCCACGCCTGCACCTTCGGCGGATTTTGGTATGGGGACTGCGGCGACGCCACCAATGCATCCAAATGGAGCAGGATATGCTATGGAGCAAACGCCTTATCCAACAGCTCCTAACCAGCACATGCATATGCAGCAGCCAATGAATATGCCTATGGGACAAGTCCCACAAGGTAACCCATATGGAGCACCGGGATCGTTTGGAATGGCTCCGAATCGTCAAGTAAATGTTCAGCCTGTGCAATTCGCGAATCTGCAAGCAACACCTTATCAAATGGGTGATGATTCCAACTTGAATTTATTGTTGGACATCCCATTGCGAGTCACAGTAGAATTAGGTAGGACACACAAACAAATCAAAGATATTTTAGAGCTCTCTCAAGGTTCGATTATTGAACTGGACAAGTTGGCAGGGGAGCCCGTTGACATTTTGGTCAACAACAAACTAATTGCCAAAGGGGAAGTCGTAGTAATCGACGAGAACTTTGGTGTGCGGGTAACAGATATTATTAATCAATGGGACCGCATTCAGAAACTTCAATAATAAAGATAAGTTAGGGAGGAAACCCAACGATGGCTAACCGTATTTTAATCGTGGACGATGCTGCTTTTATGAGAATGATGATTAGAGATATTTTAACCAAGAATGGTTATGATGTCGTAGGAGAAGCCGCAGACGGTGCTCAAGCGATTGAAAAATATAAAGAGCATAAGCCAGATCTCATCACTATGGACATTACGATGCCAGAGATGGACGGTATTACAGCACTTAAAGAAATCCGCAAGATGGATCCAAGTGCAAAAGTTATTATGTGTTCTGCTATGGGACAACAAGCTATGGTTATCGATGCAATTCAAGCTGGAGCTAAAGATTTCATCGTGAAACCGTTCCAAGCAGACCGTGTAATTGAAGCTATTAAGAAAACGTTAAGCTAAACCTATGTTTCTACAAGCGCAACCACCTGTTACACCCGATTTCGGAACTCATACGTCTAGTGTATTGACTGTACTGATGTCATTAGGATTGATCATTGTACTTATCGTTCTATTTATCAAAATACTTAGTCGAAAAAGCCGTATGTGGCAGATGAATCAGAACATTCGCACACTAGGTGGAACGGGTTTGGGACAGAACAAATCGTTGCAAATCGTAGAAGTTGGAGGCGTCATTTATGTGCTTGGCGTTGGGGAAGACATCACCGTTATTGACAAGATCAGCGATGAGGAGCAAGTAGCAGTTTGGCTTGCTTCCTTCCAACAACAACATGCACCGTCAGGTATAAGTTTGCCTCCTACACTTGTGGAGTGGTGGAATAAACGACGTGGCAACACATCGGCTTCTCATTCAAATGCATTGAACCAAGAGAATGAGTCGACGACCACCACTTTTCATGAGATGTTTCAATCGAAACTGGAGCAGCTTCCTGACCGGGATGCTCGTATGAAACGATTGTTGCAAGACGAAACCAATGAAGATCGGTAGATGGACCCATGAAAAAGAAATACATGTTGGCTTTGATGGCAGCAGCAGCATTGTTCGCTCTATCAGCTTCCGTGGGCTCCGCGGCTCCTATATTGCCGGATATTGATATCAAGGTTGGAGGCGGAGAAGGACAACCAGGCATGACCTCATTGTCCCTCGTTCTGCTGATTACGATACTAAGCTTGGCTCCTGCCATTTTAATTCTGATGACTTCGTTCACACGAATCGTCATCGTGCTAGGCTTCGTGAGAACATCTCTTGGTACCCAGCAGATGCCTCCGAACCAAGTGCTAATCGGACTGGCTCTATTTATGACTTTGTTTGTGATGTCTCCTACACTTGGTGAAATAAACCAAGCTGCTCTTCAGCCGTACATGAAGGGCGAATTGAACCAGAATCAAGCCTTGACCAAAGCTGCTGAACCGATGAAGAAATTCATGTACAAGCAGACGCGTGAGAAGGACTTGCTCTTATTTATGAAATATACGAAAACGGAGAAGCCGAAGACATATCAAGACATTCCGCTTACCGTACTCGTACCAGCTTATGCAATCAGTGAATTAAAGACCGCATTTCAAATGGGCTTCATGATATTTATTCCATTCCTTGTCATTGATATGATTGTGGCTAGTACATTGATGGCGATGGGAATGATGATGTTGCCGCCAGTAATGATATCTTTACCTTTCAAAATACTGTTGTTCATACTTGTTGATGGCTGGCACTTAGTTGTGAAGTCGTTACTTATTAGCTTTAATACGTGACAATTTGTCACGTATTAACAAGCGAAGTATAGGACGAATGTATGAAATAAGAAAATGAAAGGGAGAGTATCATGAGTGCAGAGTTTATAATCGGTCTAGCGGGGCAATCGGTGCTGGCTGTACTAAAGGTCAGCGCTCCGATGCTCATTGTAGCGCTCGTCGTAGGATTAATTATTAGTATTTTTCAAGCGACAACACAAATTCAAGAGCAAACTCTTGCATTTGTACCAAAGATTGTTGCTGTATTTATTATTATCCTCATCTTCGGGCCTTGGCTATTAACAACAATGGTTGATTTTACGTATTCTATTTTAAATAATTTGCATCAATATATTGGTTAGGCTGTGGAACCATGGACATGTTAGCTCAGGCGTTCCCTGTTTTTTTGCTCATACTGTGTCGAATTACCGCTTTCTTTGTCGCCGCGCCTGTCTTTTCTTCGCGAGGTGTGCCGAATCATTTTAAAGTCGGACTAGCTTTTAGTATAAGCTTAACCGCCTATCTGTTATTCGGTTTAGGAATATCAGTGCCAATGGACGGAATATATGTTACCTACATTATTCGCGAAATTATGATAGGTTTGCTGATCGGATTCGTTGCACAGTTGTTTTTTACAATCGTTCAAATTACTGGGTCTTTTGTGGATATGCAGATTGGATTCGGTATTGCGAATGTCGTTGATCCATTAACGGGAATGAGTTCTCCTGTCACTGGTAACTTCAAGTACATATTTATGATTTTATTGTTCTTAGGAATGAATGGTCATCACTATCTAATAGATGCCATTATGAAAAGTTATCAGTGGCTCCCTATCGATAGCAACTCTTTTTTTGGCCAAATTCAAAATGGGAACATTATGAATTTCGTAGTTACTACTTTTGTACAGGCATTTATTATCGCTTTACAAATTGCAGCACCGTTGATTGTTTCGATGTTTCTCGCGGATGTGGCCCTCGGCTTTCTTGCGAAAACAGCACCGCAGTTTAATATTTTCGTCATCGGCATACCTCTAAAAATTATTTTAGGTCTTGTCGTACTGCTGCTTACGATGCCAAGTATGGTATACGTGATGGAGCATTTATTCAGTAAAATGTTCCAATCGTTGGACGATTTACTACGATTATTCGCTAAGGGGGGAGCTTCGTAGTGGACACGATAACACATCGTTATTCACTCAAGCTGGACCTCCAGCTATTCTCGCAAGAGAAAACGGAGAAGGCAACACCGAAGAAACGTCAAGAATCACGTGAAAAAGGACAAGTAGCCAAAAGTATGGACTTGTCTGGTTCCGTCATATTATTGGCGACCTTTTTCTGTCTACTAATGTTAGGCGGGTTCATGCATGAGCGGATTGTCGCTTTATTTGCAGACACGTTTCAACATCGACTGAATATGGAGTTAAGCGTCGCGAATGTTGTAGATTACTTTAAGCATTTATTTATTCAGTTCCTTATTGTAATGGCGCCAATATTTCTCGTCGTTGTTGTAATAGGATTGTTAATCAACTACATGCAGATTGGCTTCTTATTAACAGGTGAGCCTCTTAAAATGCAGTTCAGTAAAATTGATCCTATTAAAGGATTCAAAAATATTTTCGCGATACGAGCATTAGTGGAGTTTCTTAAATCTATTATTAAATTGGTTGTTATCGGAGTTATTGTTTATATGTCTTTATGGGGAGAGCGAGATCGTATTTTAGAGCTCAATCATATGCCTGTAGAGAATATGTTGACATATACAGCAAAATTGACGGTCGATTTAGGAATACAGATTGGGATCGCCCTGTGCATACTATCTATTTTCGATTATATGTATCAGCGATTTGAATTCGAGAAAAGCATCCGAATGTCCAAGCAGGATATCAAGGATGAGTTCAAAAAGATGGAAGGCGACCCGCAAATTAAAGGCAAGATCAAAGAGCGCCAGCGTCGTATGGCACTTATGCGAATGATGCAGGAAGTGCCGAATGCGGATGTTGTTATTACAAACCCTACGCACTTTGCGATTGCGCTTAAGTACGAGGGAGGTTCAATGGAAGCTCCTCAGGTTATTGCAAAGGGTCAAGATTATGTCGCTCTTCGCATTAAAGATATTGCCAAAGAACATGGTGTTGCTATGATCGAGAACAGGCCGTTGGCACGTGCTTTGCACGAACGTGCCGAAATTGGTGATGCCGTTCCAGCAGACTTGTTCCAAGCGGTCGCAGAAGTATTAGCCTATGTATATAAGCTCAAAGGTACATCTAAATGAGCAGGCATGGATGGAGGTAACAATTCGTGAAAGCGAGAGACTTAATCGTCTTACTGGGTGTTATTGGCATCGTGCTGATGATGGTTCTCCCTATACCAACGCTATTATTGGACATTTTACTTGTCATTAACATTTCGATAGCGCTCATGATTCTGCTCATAGCTATGAATACGAGGGAAGCATTAGAATTCTCTATATTCCCCGCGTTGCTCTTGATTACGACGTTGTTTCGCCTGGCATTGAACATTTCCACTACCAAGCAAATCCTTGGCACGGGACATGCCGGTGAAGTCGTACAAACATTTGGTCAGTGGATTACACAAGGTCAAGTAGCTGTTGGACTTATTGTGTTCCTCATTCTGGTCGTAGTTCAGTTCATTGTTATCACAAAAGGTTCTGAGCGCGTAGCTGAGGTTGCTGCTCGCTTTACCCTCGATGCGATGCCTGGTAAGCAGATGGCAATCGATGCCGATCTCAATGCAGGACTGATTAACGAGCAGCAGGCGAAAGAGCGGCGTCAGAAAATTGAACGTGAAGCCGATTTTTATGGTGCGATGGATGGTGCCAGTAAATTCGTAAAAGGAGATGCGATCGCAGGTATCGTCATTCTCATTATTAATCTCGTGGGCGGATTTATAATCGGTATGGCTTCGATGGGGATGAGCTTCTCCGAAGCAGCCGAGAAATTCTCCACTTTATCTATCGGTGACGGCTTAGTCAGCCAAATCCCAGCTCTTCTTATTTCAACGGCAGCAGGTCTTATCGTTACAAGATCTGCATCCAAAGGGAACTTAGCAGATGAGCTAAGCGCTCAAATGTTTGCTTATCCGAAATTGTTGTATATTGTAGCAGGTACAATTGCTATGCTCGGAGCATTCACACCGATTCCGCTCATGTCAACATGGCCGTTTGCTATCTTGCTAGCATATTCGGGTTATCGTATGCAGCAGATGCTAGATCGTAAAGCAATTGAGAATGAACAGCTCGAAGAGGAACAGGAAATCGAAGAGGTGCGCAGCCCAGAGAGCGTCATTAATCTACTTCAAGTCGATCCCATTGAATTCGAATTTGGATATGGCCTAATCCCGTTAGCTGATACACAGCAGGGGGGAGACTTACTGGATCGTATCATTATGATACGCAGACAGTGTGCTTTGGAATTAGGACTTGTGGTACCTGTCATTCGTATTCGAGACAATATTCAACTTAAACCAAATGAGTATGTAATAAAAATTAAAGGTAATGTTGTTGCTCGCGGAGAGTTGCTGTTAAATCATTACTTGGCGATGAGCCCAGGATATGATGATGAGACGATTACTGGTATTGACACGGTGGAACCTGCGTTTGGACTTCCGGCATTATGGGTGGATGAAACGATGAAGGAACGAGCTGAAATGTCAGGTTATACAGTTGTCGATCCACCTTCTGTTGTAGCGACGCACTTGACCGAGATGGTTAAGAAGCATGCACATGAATTGATAGGTCGTCAAGAAACGAAGTCATTGATTGAAACGGTGAAAGAGCAATATCCTGCAATTGTGGATGAACTTATTCCTAACGTACTTGGTGTCGGAGACATTCAAAAGGTGCTTGCTAAATTGCTGCGTGAAAAAATATCGATCCGTGATCTTGTCACTATTTTCGAAACACTGGCTGACTATGGTAACTATACGAAAGATGCCGATGTTTTGACTGAATATGTACGACAGGCACTGGCTCGTCAAATTACCCAGCAGTATTCAGTTCCTGGAGAAACGCTTCATGTTATAACACTTGGACCAGCACTTGAACGAAAAATTTCTGAAAGTGTGCAGCAAAACGAAAATGGTAGTTATCTTGCTATGGATCCCGGAACAACACAACAATTGTACCAACGTTTCAATGAGCAAGTTGGCCGACTTGTGCAATCTGGTCACCAGCCAATTGTACTGGCTTCTCCATCCATTCGTATGTATCTCAGACAGCTCATGGAGAGAACGATGCAGGATATTCCGGTGTTGTCGTATAACGAGTTGGAGCCAAGCATCGAAATTCAAAGTGTCGGAGTGGTTAACGTATGAGGGTAAAGAAGTATATCGTCGAAACGATGCCCGAGGCAATGAGCCAAATTCGTCAAGAATTGGGGAAGGACGCAGTCATCGTCAGCACGAAAGAAATAAAAAGCGGAGGATTCCTTGGATTCTTTGCTAAACAGAAAATCGAGGTAACAGCAGCTGTTGATGATCAGCCTGCTTCGGTGCCTGCAAAGGAGATGGCATCAGCAAGGCCTTCCGTACCATCTTCGGTAGCTCGCAATGCCTATGCGGGTCGGAATCAGGCGACTTCTTTTCCATCAGAACGTATCCAACAGAAACCTGTTCGACAATATGAACTTCCAGTGAAAGAAGTGAAGAGCACTTCTTTCACAACTTCGGATCGCATTGTTCAGCCGGAGGTAGCAGCAACTTCTGTAGTTTTAACACCTTCCACTCCTGCTGTTACTAATGAAGCGTCTGAAGCTTCGCTACAGTACGAGCTGAAGGAAATGAAAGCAATGGTCAAGTCTATGCTTCGTCACACAGAGCATGAACGTTGGCCTGATACAGTAAGACAGTTAGAAAAGCATTTACTCGAACAAGGGGTTTTCTCAGAATACGCTTATGACTTGGCGAAGCAATCGATGGAAAGATGCATCCAGCTTGGAGTGAATGAACCGGATGCAGCAACGCTGAAGCGTGAAGCGAGCTCCATACTGTCGGAGCTGTTCATGCAAAACGTTATAGAAGGAATTGCCCCAAATACACGAATTATTTATTTCGTAGGCCCTACTGGGGTAGGTAAGACAACGACGATTGCGAAGTTAGCTGCTGATCAAATGTTCCATCATAACCGTAAGGTTGGGTTTGTTACATCGGATACGTATCGAATCGCAGCAGTCGAGCAATTAAGAACATATGCTTCGATATTAAATGCACCATTAGAAGTTGTTACATCTCCAAACGATTTGCAGCGTGCTTTACTATCATTAGAAGATTGTAATCTAGTATTGATGGACACTGCTGGACGCAATTATCGGAACGATATGTTTGTTAATGAGATGCGTTCATTATTGAAGCCGTTGGAAGGTTCTGAGTCTGTTCTCGTTCTTAGCCTGACATCGAAATCAGATGACATGATGGCAATCATAAAGCAATTCCAAGCTAATAAGCTTGACCGCATCATCTTTACAAAGGCTGATGAGACAGTTACTTACGGTGCCTATATTAATGTAGCGATGCGTACGAAAGTACCATTTAGCTATATAACGTATGGACAAAATGTTCCTGATGATATTCGAGCTTTCTCGCCTAATGAAGCAGCAGAGCAATTGTTAGGAGAGCTCTAATGATGAAAGATCAAGCTCAAGCTCTTCGACATTTAGTGGCTCGCGCCTCTCAACTATCTGCTGAGCGAGAAGAGAGAGCATCCGTATCACATCGGCAAGCAAGAGTGATCGCAGTTACAAGTGGAAAAGGCGGAGTTGGAAAATCTAACTTTTCTTTGAATTTTGCAATAGCTTTGCAAGAAGCTGGCTACCGAACATTATTGTTCGATGCAGACATCGGAATGGCCAATATTGATGTGCTTATAGGAAATCCCGCTTCTGCCAACTTATTTCATGTCATTAACGGTACGAAAAGCCTTGAAGACATTGTGCAAATTGGTCCAAAAGGGATGCATTACATTTCTGGTGGTTCTGGCCTTCATGAACTGTTCAATTTGCCTGATAACAGCTTAGAGTCTTTCCTAGCAGAGTTGGAAAGCTGGAGTGAGCGCTACGATGTTATTTTGTTCGATACGGGTGCAGGATTAAGCAAAGAAAGTTTGAGATTCATCGCAGCAGCGGATGAGACGTTTGTTGTAACAACTCCAGAGCCTACTGCGATTGCGGATGCTTACGCGCTTATTAAAGTGGTACATCGTAAGGCAGAACATACCTCATTCCGACTAATTGTAAATCGTGCGTCGGATTGGGCAGAAGGAAGACAGACAGCAGATCGCATTTTAACGGTTGCTCGTCGATTTTTGTCGCTAGATATCACTGTTCTCGGTTACATTTTCGATGATGTTCATGTCATGAAAGCTGTAAAGAAGCAAATCCCGTACAGTGTGCTATTTCAAGATTGTCTAGCATCACAGCAGATTAGGCAGCTTGCCAAGGCTTATATGAATAACAGCCAACAGCAGCAAGACAGTAATGTGAAACAAAAAGTAAGTAGCTGGTTAAAGAGATTTACAAGTTTTAAGTAGTCGAAATGACTCGATACATATTAAGATAATGATAGAACGACCTTGATTTACATAAAGGTTCGCTCAATCATACCATGACGGAGGAGAGTGGGAATGATGGCAACGAAGAAAATTCTTGTCGTGGACGATTCGCCATTTATGCGAAAAATCATTTCCGATCTTATCTTAGAAGATTCCGCTTTTGTTGTAGTTGGAACAGCTAGCAACGGTGTGGAGGCTGTAGAGCAAGTTAAGCAGTTGAATCCTGATGCTGTGACGATGGATGTCGAAATGCCAATTCGAAATGGAATTGATGCGCTAAGGCAGATTATGTCTGAATGTCCAACACCGACGATTATGCTGTCAGGCTTAACGGAGGAAGGGCGTCAAGAAACATTGGCAGCCTTAGAGTATGGTGCATTTGACTTCGTATGCAAGCCAAGCCCATCAGGAGGACAGCAAGATATTCACAAAGTAGGTATAATGCTGCGCGAAAAGCTTCATGCGGCAATCGTATCAGATGTTAGACGCAAGCAATTAAACAACATGGTCGAAGAGAAGCACATTTCCGAACAACAGCGTTCGGATAAGAAAAGCACTTTGCCATCCACTGGACAAGACGTTCGTTTATCAAAAACAACACGATCGGAAGAAGTCGTGGGCAAGACATTGTCTGAGCGTCTGGACAACAAAAGATTGCGTCCAAATACTTCAAGTGAACTTGTTAACAAACAGAAAAAAGACGTACAGCTTCCTTCTAAGGATGAATCTTCTGTTCGAAGCAAGCAAACATCATCTGTTAACAAACAATTGGATGAAGCTGTTCCAATTCAAAAATTGCCTGATAAGAAGCGCTATGCGGTGGATCAGCACCGAGCACCTTCTGAACATCAAAGTTCCCGTTTCAACATGTCTAAGCGGATGTCTAACAACACGAATTACAGTCAAATTGTTGCCGTAGGGACATCAACCGGGGGACCAAGAGCTCTTAAGGAATTGTTGTCAAATCTGCCAGGAGACTTGCCAGCTCCTGTATTGATTGTCCAACATATGCCACCTAATTTTACGCATTCTTTGGCTCAGCGACTCAATACTTACTCTGAACTGCATGTGAAAGAAGCTGAACAAGGAGATGTACTGCAGTCGGGTTGGGCGTATTTGGCACCAGGTGGACAACATATGACCGTTGTTGCTCGACCGGATGGCACTCATGTCATTGAGTTAAGCGTAACTGCGCCTCGCTCAGGGCATCGTCCTTCCGTTGATGTGTTGTTTGAATCTCTGCATCCATTCGACGGATTTGAACGACATATCGTCCTGCTAACAGGGATGGGAAGTGACGGCGCTAAGTCGATGAATACGTTGTACCAGAATGGTGTAAGATCGACGTTTGCTGAAAGCGAGCAAAGTTGTGTTGTATATGGAATGCCGCGTTCTGCAATTGAAATGAATTGTGTGACTCACGTGGTTCCTATACAAGATATGGCAAGGAAACTCGTAAAAGCGATGAAATAGCGATTAATTCGCTATGGAAACGAGGAAAGGGGTGTTCAAACATGGATTTGAATCAATATTTGTCCATGTTCTTGGATGAAGCGAACGACCATTTGCAAGCACTTAACGAACATATGCTGGAGCTTGAAAACTCTCCGGATGATGTAGGGATTGTACAAGTTATTTTCCGTTCGGCTCATACGCTTAAAGGTATGTCCGCTACGATGGGATATGAAGACTTAGCATCATTAACGCATGAGATGGAGAATGTATTGGACCTCGTTCGAAATCATCAGTTAAAGATGGATGAAATTATATTTGATACCTTATTCAAAAGTTTAGATGCGTTAGAAACGATGGTTGCCGATATTGCAAATGGAGGAACAGGTAAGTCCGACGTCTCTTCCATTGTAGCTTCGCTCAAGTCGATTGTTAGCGGGGATTACAAAAAAGAGCAAACAGGGGCAGCTGTTGAAACTAGCAATAATGAAGACGAGCATGCCGAAGATCGAATTGATGAGTTTCAACGTTCCATTCTAGAACAGTCACTAGAAGCGGGTATGCACGTTTTTTACATAAAAGTTACACTGCAACAATCTTGTGTGCTAAAAGCAGCTCGTGCGTATATGATTTTCCAAGCGCTGGGTAGACATGGTGAAGTTGTGAAGACTACACCTCCTGCTCATGAGATTGAACAGGAGAATTTCGACTCTGGGTTCTCTATTTTCTTCGTATCTGGATCTGGATTAGAGGAAGTAAAGAAAGACATTGCTGATATTTCCGAGGTAGAATCGGTTGAAATTCAGGTACTCACGATTGAAGATGTGAAGAACTGGAATGATATGAAAGATGCGGAGTCTCAAGCGAAGCAAGAAGCAACAGCAGCCTTATCTGAAGTAGCGGCAAGTAATGCTGTAGCAGAAAGCCCTGCTGAGAAGCCTACCGATGAACAGAAGGCTAGTCGTTCTGTTCAGTCAGGAAGCAGCTCGAATAAAGCTGTACAAAATCGTACGATTCGTGTGGATATAGAGCGTTTAGATGTGTTGATGAACTTGCTTAGTGAGATGCTTATCGATCGAGCGCGCTTGGAAGATCTTGCGTTAGATATTAAACGTACGGATTTGACAGAGACAGTAGAGCATCTTGCTCGTATCAGCACTGACTTGCAAAGTATCGTATTGAAACTGCGCATGGTTCCGATTGATGTTGTATTTAATCGCTTCCCACGTATGATTCGTGACTTAGCACGCTCATTGAACAAAAAGGTAGATTTCGTCATTACAGGAGCTGATACGGAGCTAGACCGTACAGTCATTGATGAGATTGGAGATCCGCTCGTTCACTTGCTTCGTAATGCAATCGACCATGGTATCGAATCCATACAAGATCGTGTTGCAGCAGGAAAGCCAGAAACAGGTACCTTGAATCTGCGCGCCTATCATAGCGGAAATCACGTGTTTATTGAGATTCAAGAAGATGGTAAAGGTATAAACCGTGAAGCTGTACTGAAGAAAGCAATCAATAACGGATTAATTGATGCAGATAAAGCAACGAACATGACAGATGAACAGGTATACCAGTTTCTATTTGCATCTGGATTTAGTACAGCGGAGCAAGTATCCGATATTTCAGGCCGTGGTGTAGGACTAGATGTTGTAAAAACCAAGATCACTTCGCTCGGTGGACACGTTGTTGTGCAATCCAAGCCGGGTCAAGGTACAACGTTTATTGTTCAACTTCCACTGACGTTGTCTATCTTATCTGCGATGCTATTCCGTCTCGGTGATGAAAAGTATGCGATCCCGCTAACTTCTATTGTTGAGACAGGATTAGTTCGTAAAGAAGAGATCAGACGCGTGCATGGCGGAATGCGCATGATAGATTATCGCGAGGGTGTAATTCCTTTGTTATCACTAAGCTCTATGTTTGGCTGTACGGGGTACTCTGATTTTGAGGAAGATGAAGTGGAAATCATCATTATCCGTAAAGGAGATAGTGTAGCAGCTCTTGCTGTTGATGACTTTATTGGACAAAGTGAGATTGTACTCAAACCGCTTGGAAACTATTTAAAATCTGTGCAGGGCATTTCTGGTGCAACGATATTGGGAGACGGTCAAGTGGCACTTATCGTAGATCCTAACGCACTACTCAAATAAGCAAGGAGGAATCATGATGGCAGAAGAGATTAAAGTAGTCGTCTTTAAGCTAGCACACGAAGAGTATGGTATAGAGGTAGAGAAAGTAAAAACAATTGAGCGGATGATGCCGATTACACGTGTACCCAAAACATTTACCTTTATAAAAGGTGTTGTCAACTTGCGAGGTGTAGTTGTACCTGTTATGGATTTGCGAGGTCGCTTTGGTCTTCCAGAAGCAGAGTATGATGATCAGACTCGTATCATTATTGTGAACACACATGAAATGGAAGTAGGATTCATAGTAGATGGTGCAAGTGATGTCATTGATATGAATGCAGAGCAGATTGAGGCTCCTCCAGAAGTAGTTGGTGGGGTTAAGGCGAAATATTTGCGCGGCGTAGCCAAAATTAACGATCAACGATTGCTCATCATGCTGAATTTGGCTGAAGTGTTGAATCGAGAAGAAATTATTAAGTTGGAAGAGCTAGAGGCTTAATTACGTGCAACTGTACGAGAGCCTAGGCGAATTTAAGCTGGATGTATTAAAAGAAATCGGGAATATTGGTGCCGGGAACGCCGCCACGGCCCTTTCCCGACTTCTAAATCGTCCAGTAGACATGCAAGTTCCGAAAGTAAGAGTGCTGCCTTTCGAATGCATTGCAGATGAAGTAGGTGGCCCTGAGCAGGTCGTAATTGCAATTTATTTTCGTGTTGAAGGGCAGGTTCCGGGACATCTCTTCTTTATTTTTGAGCAGGAGCCTGCAAAAAGATTGCTTTCTTATCTAGTGAATATGAACGACAATAAGGATTTGGACTTCTGTGATATGGAGATCTCGGCACTTTCAGAAATCGGAAACATTTTAGCCGGGTCGTATCTATCATCGTTAGCTGATTTTACGAAACTAGCCATGAGTCCGACAGTGCCTCAGTTGGCAATTGACATGGCGGGTGCTGTACTTAACTATGGGCTGATTCAATATGGTGAAATGGGCGACAGCGCATTGCTGATCGATACAAAGTTTCTTGAAGGTTGCGAAGAGATACAAGGAACATTTTTCCTAATCCCAGATCCAGACTCCTTTTCTAAAATATTTACAGCATTGGGAGTGCCGTTCGAATGATAGAAGAGTCCACCGTAGTAAAAGTCGGAATGGCTGATCTCAATGTTTGTCGAGAAGGTTCTTTGCGCACCACGGGACTTGGCTCATGTGTTGGGTTGACCTTATACGATTCAATTAGCAAAGTAACCGGAATGGCCCATGTTATGCTGCCTTCATCTGAAATTGCTAGAGAAGGCAAGCTGAATCTTGCCAAATATGCAGATACAGCGATTCCAGAATTAATTCGCCTTATGCAGGAACAAGGTGCGATCGTCAATAGACTAAAAGCTAAAATGGCTGGTGGGGCTCAAATGTTTGCTTTTTCATCCAATAACGATATGATGCGGATCGGTCCGAGAAATGTTGAATCTTGCAAGCAGGTTCTCGATCATCTCTCTATCCCTATCATTGGTGAGGATACAGGCGGCAATTACGGCCGTACCATTGAAATTCGCTGTGAGGATGGTATTTTGAATATTCGCAGTGTACAAAAAGGAACGAAGGATATTTAATATGGCTGGATCATTTCGATGGAATATTGTTGGCGGAATTATAGGCTTCCTTATAACAACCTTTGCTGCTTCGATGACGAACCCTTTGTCAACGAGCATCGTTCGTGGATTAATCGGTGGTGTAATATGGTTTGGGATTGTTTTCGGGTTTCGTTGGGTTGCTCATATGCTGCTGCAGGGAAGTGGTGAAGGTAATCATAGTAACCAGGCGAGGGAACGTACATCAGATACGGGGCGAGGGCAAAATATTGATTACACAACACCCGATGAGCAAGACCTTCAAGCGATTTTAACATCTTCACCAGTTGAAAGCAGTTCTTCGACGGCACATTCAGACCAAGCTGTGGGGTTTACACCGATGAACCCACCTAAGCTAGTCACTAAGCCGCCGCTTAATGACGAACAATTGGCTCAAGCCGTTCGTCACCTGACACAAAAGTAAGGAGGCTGAATGTCGGTGAGCGTGCAAAAAATAACCCAATGTTCGCATTATGAGTTATGGCAAGCGTGGAAAGAGCGCGAGAATGTAGATGCAAAAAAACAGCTTATAGAGCTGTATTTACCTATCGTGGACTTTGTATCTAATCGAATGGCTGCAGGATTGCCGCGAAGTGTATCTAAAGACGATCTTGCCAGCAATGGGGTAATGGGCTTAATAGATGCTATCGAGAAGTTTGATTACAGCCGCGGGCTTCAGTTTGAAACATATGCATCTTGGAGGGTACGTGGAGCAATCTTGGATGGTTTGCGCTCAGGAGATTGGGTTCCCCGCTCTGTTAGAGAGAAGGCCAAAAAGATTGAGGAAGCTTATCAACACCTTGAACAAAAATATTTACGTACGGTAACAGAAGAAGAAGTGAGCGATTATTTAAACATATCTGGGCAGGATTTTCATACGATGCTTCAGGATGTTTCTGTCATGTCTCTTTGTTCATTGGAGGACCCAATTCGCGAAGAAGATTCTGAGATGCGAATCTCATTGTTGGTTGATGAAAAGGCTAAAAATCCTGAGTTCAAAGTGAATGAACATTTTTTGCATCAATGCCTTGTTGAAGGAATTGATAGATTGACAGAGAAAGAACGTACGGTTGTATCTCTCTTTTATTATGAAGACTTATCTCTAAGTGAAATTGCAGAGGTTATGAGTCTATCTCCTTCGCGAATCTCACAATTACACTCGAAAGCTATCATGCGCTTGCGTTCTGTACTCGATAAGCATAAGACAATGCTGCTAGAGTCGTAGCGTACGTATGTTATTTGGAATATATGTATCGATAAGTTTACATAGGTTATACAACTAGTTCGCTAATATATGGAAAGGGGAACGACTATGAGCACCGTGGATATGTTGGCGCAATATATGGACGTGACTTTGTCTGAAGATAAAATGAGCGCATATGTGCATGTTTTGAAGCAGGATGACCCTCTTGAATGTACGGTAGATGATGTAATTCATTATCTCCGGAGTCATCAGGTGAAATACGGCATCAATATGGAAGTGCTTCGCGAAATCGTTTCCCAGCCTGAACTGTATGCAAAAACGTCAACATTGGTTGCGAGCGGAAAGCTGCCGGTTCCAGGAAAAGATGGCAGCATGAGAGTGCTTATCAATGTTGAGGTAGGGGACTCGCGTCCCTTAGAGCAAGAAGACGGTTCAGTAAATCTTAAAGAACTCAAGCAGCTGCAGAATGTAGCTAAAGGTCAACGGATTGCCGAATTGGTACCACCTCTCGCAGGGATTCCAGGAATGGATGTAACTGGTGAGGTTGTTGATGGGAAAATGGGTAAAGAGGCTCGATTCAAGATTGGTAAAAACGTTGTTGTCGTTGAAGAGGATCGAGCCATGTATGCTGCCATTGACGGTCTCATAAGCAAAACGGAAGGCGAAAAGATGAATGTGTTTCCTGTATTTGAGGTTAATGGAGACGTTGATTATCGAACAGGAAATATTGATTTTATCGGAACCGTGGTTATTCGGGGGAATGTGCTGACTGGTTTCAAAGTTAAAGCGGTAGGCGATATCCGTGTCTATGGTGGCGTGGAAGGAGCTGTGCTGGAGTCACAAGGATCTGTTGAGGTATCAGGCGGCATTATTGCAGGAAATAAAGGTAGTGTTAATGCAAATCACACGATTAAATGCTCTTTCATTCAGGAAGCGAATGTAAATGCTGGATTGGACGTAATTGTATCTCAAAGCATTATGCATGCTCAAGTTAAAGCGGGGCGTGGTGTCTTCTGCAAAGGTATGAAGGGTCTTATCGTTGGCGGACTGATTCAAGCTGGTGAACGGGTAGAAGCTCGCACGATAGGCAATACGATGTCTACAGTGACAACGATCGAAGTTGGAGTACTGCCTGATTTGCGAAATGAGTTGAACCAGTTGCGTGCGAATCTGAAAGTATGCTCAGACAATCTTGAGAAAACAGAGAAAGCATTGCGTATACTTGATCAGCTTGCATCAGTCGGACAGCTAACAGATGAAAAGCTTGTAATGCGTATCAAGCTTAATGCAACAAGGAAGCAAGCTGCACAAGAAAAATTAAATATTCGGGACCGAATACTTGAAATCGAAAGAAAGCTTGAAGAAACGAATGTGTCTCTTGTACATGTCACTCAAACGATATATGGCGGAGCCAAAATCGTTATAGGACGTTATACACGATACGTTAAAGATGCTTGTAAGCGCGCTACATTCCAGATTGTAGATGGAGAAGTCGGCATGTCTTCCATGTAAGCAGCAAACAATTGAGGTGAGGTTATGAATCTGAAACCCGTTGAATTGCAGGTGGCTATACCGCGTACACAAGAAGCATCATCTATTCAGAACCAGATGCAGCATCGTCCTACTGCTGAGCAGTCTCTGCTTAATCATCATGCTGCTAAGCAGATTGAGATATCTCGCCAGCGAGGGGAAGAAGTTGATGCAACGGCGGACGGTCGTATTCGTGATGATGGACAAAATGGAGAACATAAAGGGGACGACCAGTCGAGACAGCAGCGTTCTGGAAGCCAAAGTGAGAACCAAGTTGAAACGATTGCAGCTGAACACCCTTACAAAGGCAAGCATATAGATTTTTCGGTTTGAACACGACGCCGCTACTCCATTATGAGTTTGCGGCGTTATAGTTATAATAAAGGTATTTTCGTCTGATTTAGAGGAGGGCACTGATGGAACAGCCATGGATTTATCTCGTACTATTAGGGGCAGTCATTATGCTCGTTGGCTGGAAAAAGCCTGCTCGCAGCAACAATGAAGCACAGTTTTCTGAAAATATAGAAGCAACATTAGAGCATTTCATTCACGAAGTTGGTGAAGAAAATGAAAAAGTGCTAGCTGTCGTTGAACAGTTGAAGAAAGAAAATGATCTGCGATTTAATGCTGTTCGTCATCGAATGGATGCACTAGAAGCCACATTATCTCAGGCTGAAGAGCGTGCATGGCATGCGGAGCAGACACTTATTCAGATTCGTCGTGAACAATCTATGTTGCCACCTGTCGGTGTGAATATGTCTTATACTGCAAATACAATTACTACTGATAGCGGACACATGATTTCAGCACTAGAACATGATATTGAAAGTGAAAGTGCGTCCGATCAACCAAATACAGCGCCTCAATCGATCCGCACCCGCTATGAACAATTGTTTACGCTAGTAGACGAGGGTAAGTCCAATCAACAGATTGCTGATGAGTTACAAATGAATCGCGGTGAAGTCGAGCTTATCCGCCAGCTGAGTCAACAGGAGAGTGAGCGGCGTGTTTAAGGATCGTACATTTTTAATCGGTCTAGGAGCAGGAGTCATCATCGGTACGCTATTGCTACAAATCATGTTGATCGGACAGACAGTGAGTACAGAATTGACAGAACAGCAACTTGTACGAGAAGCGGATCGCCAAGGATATGACCTTGTGCCAAAAGCTTCAGTTCTTCCACCAGAAAAGGATGCTAACAATTCTGATAAAGGCAAACTTGATAATGAGGCTCAAAATATAAAGCAGAATGAAACGACAAACTCCAATCTGACTAAGTCTACTTCTGAGACAGAGAAGTCAGAGCTTCCTGCTGCAAAAAATAAGATAGCTGATAAGAATGCTGATAAAAACAAAGCAGACAGTAATACTATTAGTGTGTTTATACCAGCAAAGTCTACTTCAGATGATATTTCCAAGTTATTAGAGACAGCCGGAGTTGTGAAAGATGCTGAGGCTTTTCAACAATTTTTGCAGCGGGAGAAAAAGGCTCGAAGTTTGCGTACTGGCAAGTTTCAATTCACACTCCCTATGTCTGAGCAAGATGTACTGCAAACATTACTGAAAACACCGAATGGCTAGTTGAAATAGTAAATGGATGTAAAGTGAAAATGGTTGCAACGTTATGCACAATATGATATATTAATTGACGGTGTTAAGAACACACGCCGATTAATTTTGGCAAGGGTGCTTTCTGTCGTGGGAAACTGTGCGGGAAGTCTTGTCGGAAGATGACATTGGCGGAGGAAAACGAACCAATTAGGAGGTGTAGTGAAGATGGCAGTTATCTCCATGAAACAGCTTTTGGAAGCTGGCGTACATTTCGGTCACCAGACTCGTCGCTGGAACCCAAAGATGGACAGATATATCTTCACAGAACGTAACGGTATTTACATCATTGACTTGCAAAAGACAGTGAAAAAAGTCGAGGAAGCTTACAACTTTGTAAAATCCCTTGCAGCTGACGGCGGCACAGTGTTGTTCGTTGGTACTAAGAAACAAGCACAAGATTCCGTTAAAGAAGAAGCGGCTCGTGCTGGTCAATACTTCATCAACCAACGTTGGTTGGGTGGTACATTGACTAACTTCCAAACCATTCAAAAACGTGTTGATCGTTTGAAGAAGCTTGAGGCTATGGAAGAGGACGGTACTTTCGCAGTACTTCCTAAGAAAGAAGTTATCTTGCTCCGTAAGGAGAAAGATCGTCTTGAGAAATTCTTGGGCGGTATCAAACACATGAAACAATTGCCTAGCGCATTGTTCGTAATCGACCCACGTAAAGAGCGTATTGCTGTTGCAGAAGCTCGCAAATTGGGTATCCCAATCGTAGGTATCGTTGATACTAACTGCGATCCGGATGAAATCGACTATGTTATCCCTGGTAACGACGATGCAATCCGTGCTGTTAAATTGTTGACTGCTAAAATGGCTGATGCAATTATCGAAGCTAACCAAGGCGAAGAAACAACAGCTTAAGCATAAGAATTGGATGAACAAAGGGTGGTTGAAAGGTGATACACCTCTCGCCGCCCTTTTTTTGAAGAGAATCGAACTCTACGTCTTCGTTACATAACGAAGCTAATATTGTGTTGGAGGTAACTAACATGGCAGTTAATGCGAGTGCAGTAAAAGAACTACGTGAAAAAACAGGCGCTGGTATGCTTGATTGCAAAAAAGCGTTGGAAGAAGCAAATGGTGATATCGCAAGAGCAAGCGAAATCCTTCGTGAAAAAGGTTTGGCTGCTGCAGCTAAAAAAGGCGATCGTATCGCTACAGAGGGTGTAGTACAATCTTACATCCATGCTAACGGCCGTATCGGCGTATTGGTTGAAATCAACTGTGAAACTGACTTCGTTGCAATGACAGATCAGTTCCAAGCTTTCGCAAAAGACATCGCAATGCATATCGCAGCTTCTGCTCCGAAGTTCGTTCGTCGTGAAGAAGTATCTGCTGATGAGATTGAGAAAGAAAGAGAAATCTTGAAAGCTCAAGCTCTTAACGAAGGCAAGCCTGAGAAAATCGTTGAGAAAATGGTTGAAGGCCGTATCAGCAAGTACTACGAAGAGTTCTGCTTGATGGAGCAATCCTTCATTAAAGATCCGGACAAAACAATCGAAGAACTTCTTAAAGAAAAAATCGCTACAATCGGCGAAAACATTTCTATCCGTCGCTTCGTTCGTTACGAGCTTGGTGAAGGTTTGGAGAAAAAACAAGATAACTTTGTTGAAGAGGTTATGGCACAAGCTAAAATGTAATTTTCGTTCGGAAATACATTGCAAGCAAGCCTTAAGGCTATCAACAGGCACGCTGAAAAGTTGGGACACATTGTGTTCCTTCTTTTTTAGCGGTCGTTATGGAAAGTGGAGGGTATACATTGAAGCAACCGGTTTATAAACGCATCGTATTGAAAGTTAGCGGTGAGTCGTTGGCAGGTCAAGCTGGATATGGCATCGAGTCAGATATGATCACTTCTATTGCAGAGCAAGTTAAAGAAGTCGTAGAGCTTGGCATTGAAGTGGCTATCGTCTGTGGCGGTGGGAATATTTGGCGTGGAATTGCAGGAAGCGAGAAAGGCATTGATCGTGGCACAGCAGACTACATGGGTATGCTTGCAACTGTAATGAATTCTCTAGCTTTGCAGGATGCACTAGAGCAAATTGGCGTGCCTACACGTGTTCAAACATCGATTGCTATGCAGCAAATTGCTGAACCGTATATTCGTCGTCGTGCTATTCGTCACTTGGAGAAAGGTCGAGTAGTTATTTTTGCGTCAGGTACAGGAAACCCGTTCTTCTCGACGGATACGACTGCAGCTCTACGTGCTGCGGAGATCGAAGCTGATGTCATCCTAATGGCTAAAAACAAAGTGGATGGCGTATACTCTGCAGATCCTTTCAAAGATGCAACAGCAGAGAAATTCGATCAGTTGACTTACTTGGAAGTGTTAAACCGAAATCTTGGTGTTATGGACTCAACAGCTACTTCTCTGTGTATGGACAATGATCTTCAACTTGTTGTGTTTAATATCACAGAAAATGGTAACATTAAGCGAGTCGTGCTCGGTGAGAAGATCGGTACTATTGTAAAAGGGAGTGTAGACTAATGCCGCAAGCAGTTAAAAAAAATGCAGAAGAGCGTATGGAAAAAGCGATTGGTGCACTCAAACGTGAATTGACGTCACTTCGTGCAGGTCGCGCTACTCCGGCTTTGCTTGATCGCATTCAAGTTGAATACTATGGTGCAATGACGCCTGTTAATCAGCTTGCTAACCTCAATACGCCAGATGCTCGTACTTTGATGATTCAGCCATGGGATAAAACTTCTATTGGTGCTATCGAAAAAGCAATTATGAAGTCTGACCTTGGATTAACTCCAGCCAACGATGGACAAATGATTCGTATTACGATTCCTGCTCTTACAGAAGAGCGTCGTTTGGAACTCGTAAAGCAAACGAAGAAATATGGCGAAGAAGCTAAAGTAGCTGTTCGTAATATTCGTCGTGATGCGAATGATGATATCAAAAAGATGGAAAAGACAGATATTTCTGAAGACGAGTCTCGTCGCCATCAGGATGATGTTCAAAAGCTTACAGACAAGTACATAGTCGAAGTTGACAAAGTACTTGCTGCAAAAGAAAAAGAAATTCTGGAAGTGTAACGTTCTAGACAACAGTGACTTGATACCCCTCCACACGGTGGGGTTTATTGTCTTTTTATTCGAACCCGACAGTCTTAAGGGCTTCGACGTCAGTATGTTATCACCGGGTTGGAGGAGACGGAATGATTAAGCGATTCCAAGCGTGGTTGAAGCAACGCGAAACTAGCCATAAGCCTTTGCACATATCTAAAGACAATGTCCCAGAACATGTTGCCATTATAATGGATGGCAATGGACGCTGGGCGAAGCGCCGTGGATTGCCTCGTGTTGCTGGCCATCATACCGGCATGAAGGCTGTCAAGAATGTGACGATAGCCGCAAATGAGTTGGGTATCAAAGTACTTACGATGTATGCATTTTCAACAGAAAATTGGAAACGGCCCAAGGATGAAGTGGAATTTCTAATGAAATTGCCTCAAGAATTTTTGGCCATTGAGCTAGATGAACTGATTAAAGAGAACGTTCAAGTTCAGATGATGGGACATCGGGAGCAGTTGCCAGAACATACACGTAAACCATTAGAAGAAGCAATTGAACGGACGAAACACAACACTGGCCTTATTCTTAATTTCGCTTTAAATTATGGCGGACAGCGTGAGCTGGTTGAAGGTGTTCGTGAAATCGCAGCCGATGTATTAGCAGGGCGAGTACAAGTGGAGCAGATAGATGAAAAGATGATATCTGCACATCTTTTAACAAATCATTTGCCTAATCCTGATTTGCTTATTAGGACGAGCGGGGAAATGCGTCTGAGCAACTTTATGTTATGGCAATTGGCATATAGTGAATTTTGGTTTACTGATGTGCTGTGGCCTGACTTTACTGGGGAACATTTGAAGGAAGCGGTAGCCGAGTACCAAAGTCGTCATAGGCGGTATGGCGGACTACAATAAGTTGGAGGACGAGTCAATATGAAACAGCGCATCATGACGGGAGTTATCGCCGGATCGTTCTTTGCAGTGCTGGTTTACATCGGTAGCTTTCCTTATGAAGGGTTGCTTATCGCTCTGGCGTTAATTGGATTTTACGAATATGCTCGAATGCTTCATAAACAGCCTTTTGACTTGATATCTCTCCTAGGATATGGGTTAGTTCTATTGCTGTCAGTTCCCTGGTCACGTTGGGGGATCGAAATTAACTGGTCACCTGATGTGATTTTGTGGCTGTTTATGTTTATCGCATTATCGATCACGGTCATTAGTAAGAATCGTATTACCATCCAAAATGCTGCTGTGTTATGGTTCGGGGCATTGTATGTTGGCTTTGGATTCAAGTATATGATCGTGATTCGAAATGAAATAGAGCACGGTTTGTTCTGGACTATACTGCTTTTTGCTGCAGTATGGGCTTCCGATATTGGTGCCTATTTTGTAGGACGAGCTATAGGCAAGCATAAATTATGGCCAGCGATTAGCCCTAACAAAACAATTGAAGGTGCTGTTGGAGGCGTGCTTGTATCTATAATTGTATGTTTGATTGGTGCTTTTACGAACCCAGACATGATGTCTATTACGCAAGCGGTAATACTTGCTCTAACCGTATCACTTGCAGGCCAGATGGGTGATTTGATTCAGTCAGCGTATAAGCGAGTACAAGGAGTCAAAGATTCTGGAAACTTATTGCCAGGCCATGGCGGTGTGCTTGATCGCTGTGACAGTTGGTTAATTGTATTCCCACTTGCGTACTTCATTGGTGTTGTTTATTAGTACAAAAAGCAGCATCTTCCGTAACGCGGAAACATAATGAATAGAGGTGTTTCATGAAACGAATCGCTCTACTAGGTTCCACAGGTTCCATCGGAACTCAGACATTAGATGTGGTAGCGCAGCACCCTGAGCATTTTCAAATCGAAGCGATGGCTGCTGGCCGGAACATTGAACTGCTATTGCAGCAAGCGCAACAATTTCGCCCAAAGCTAGTGTCGGTACAGGACAAAGCAGCTGCTGATGCGATTCGGATCCATCTGCCAGCAGGAACGGCGCTGACATATGGAGAGGAAGGCCTAATCGAGGTGGCCTCTTATGGTAATGCGGATACTGTCGTTACTGCAGTAATGGGCAGTATCGGTTTGAAGTCCACGTTAGCTGCTATTGAACAAGGCAAGCAGATCGGGTTGGCTAACAAAGAGACGCTCGTAACAGCAGGACATCTTGTGACAGCGGCGGCACGAAAGCATAACGTAGCTTTGTTACCGATTGACAGTGAACATTCAGCTATCTTCCAATGTTTAAACGGAGAATCGATGCGTCATTTGCGCTCGATTACGTTGACAGCATCAGGAGGTAGCTTCCGAGATAAAGGAAGAGAAGAACTTAAAGATGTAACTGTAGAACAAGCGTTGAACCATCCCAACTGGTCTATGGGTGCCAAGATTACGATAGATTCCGCAACGATGGCGAATAAAGGTCTAGAAGTTATTGAAGCACACTGGCTATTCGACATTCCTTATGAGCAAATTCAAGTGCTCATTCATCCAGAAAGCATTATTCATTCCTTCGTCGAATATGTGGACGGTTCTGTTATCGCGCAGCTTGGGCTGCCTGACATGCGTGTGCCTATCCAGTATGCATTGACATATCCAGAACGGGTCGAGATAAAAGGGCCGTCACTAAGCCTAGCTGAGATCGGTAAGCTTCATTTCCGTGAAATGGACATGGCTCGTTATCCGATGGTACGTTATGCTTATGAGAGTGGTCAAGCAGGCGGCACGGCAACGACTGTGTTTAATGCTGCAAACGAAGTTGCAGTAAGTCGTTTCCTTAAAGGGGAAATTGGTTTCTTAGATATTGAACGCATCGTTGAGAAAGTGCTGTGCAATCATCAAGTTATTGCCGCTCCTTCCTTAGCTGAAATTGAAGACGCTGATGGAAGAGCGAGAGCTGTTGCAGCTAGCTTGCCTCCAGTTGAATAACTAGCGTACACAATTCTAGGACAATGGATTCTCTTGTGCGATGATGGAGAATAATGATAATGTATAGGTTATACGCGTCCCGCAACGCTAAAGGAGGATGTTACGCTTGCAAATGGTGCAGATAGTACTGTCTTCAGTACTCGTTTTTTTCATCATCGTAACGATACATGAGTGGGGTCATTTCATATTTGCTAAGCGTGCTGGCATTCTAGTGCGGGAGTTTGCAATTGGTTTTGGACCCAAAATTTTTGCATACAAGAAGGGTGAAACACGCTATACGCTGAGATTGCTTCCAATTGGAGGCTATGTCAGAATGGCTGGCGAAGATCCCGAAGTTGTAGAAATTCAGCCAGGACAAACGATTGCGATTCGCATCGGCGATGGACAAGTGAAGAAGCTGTTTGCAGATCAACTCGATATGAGGAAAAATGTCATTCGTGGTGAGATTGTTAGCATTGATTTAGAGCGCAATCTAAATCTTACGCTGGCGGTTGATGGCGAACAGCATACGTATCAGGTGCATCCGCAAGCACTTATCGTAGCACGTAATCAGGATACTCAAATTGCACCCCGTAATCGCCAATTTGGCGGCAAGACTGTTGGTCAGCGTGCTTTGGCTATTTTTGGCGGACCATTAATGAACTTCATTCTTGCGTTTTTCTTGTTTGCTGCCCATATTTTAATGGTTGGCATTCCATTGGAAAACCCTACTTACGTCAAAGTAGGCAACATCAAAGAGGATATGCCTGCTGCCAAAGCTAATATCCAAGAAGGCGATATCATTGAGAAAATTAATGGCGTCGCAATCGGTGGAGACGCTGAAAAGCTTGTGAAAATGACAGCTGAATCAGAAGGTAAGCCGATGACGTGGAGCGTATTGCGAGGAACTGAGCGTTTAGAAGTGACACTGACTCCTGTAAAATTAGAAGGGCATGAGGGTGGAAAAGTTGGTATTTCACCTATTCTTCCGACTCGCTCACCTTCGTTTACAGAGACGTTCCAACATGCAGGAACTTCAATGGTTAACATGACGAAGTTAATATTCGATGGTTTTAAGCAGTTGGTATTCGGGCAATTCAAGCTTGATGACTTGGGTGGGCCTGTAAGAACATTCGAAATAACGGGTCAAGTTGCCAAACAAGGAATTGAACAACTTACATTATGGACAGCCATACTAAGTTTATACTTAGGTATATTCAATCTACTTCCAATTCCTGCATTGGACGGAAGCCGCTTAGTATTTATCGGAGTTGAAGCATTGAGAGGAAAGCCAATTGATCCGAACCGTGAAAGTATGGTTCACTTTGTCGGCTTCGCTATGCTTATGATGCTTATACTGGTTGTTACTTATAATGATATATTACGACTATTTAAAAGCTAATATTTTTGACGTCATTAGCTAGTCTGCATCGTTTCACTATAGAGTTATTTCATTTAGATAATAGAAAATGATGTGGCTTCGCTAATGTACAGATTCAGGAGGAACTTATCCGTCATGTCTAAGGAGAAGCAGTTCGTATCGGAAATTACACCACAGCAAGAAGATTTCTCACGCTGGTATATTGATGTTATTAAAAAAGCTGAGCTGATGGATTACTCCCCAGTTCGTGGCTGTATCGTATTCCGTCCCGATGGCTTCGAGATTTGGGAGCATATTCGTGAGGAATTAGATCGCCGCTTTAAGGAAACAGGTCACCGTAATGCTTATTTCCCAATGTTTATTCCTGAGAGCTTCTTCCAAAAGGAAAAGGAGCACGTAGAAGGATTTAATCCCGAGTTGCCATGGGTTACGGAAGCAGGTGGAGAGAAGCTTGAAGAGCGTCTTGCCATTCGTCCTACATCCGAAACCATGATTGGTCATATGTACTCCAAGTGGATTCAGTCCTATCGTGATCTCCCTGTTCTTATTAACCAATGGGCGAATGTTGTTCGTTGGGAGAAGCGTACATTGCCGTTCCTCCGTACAAGTGAATTCTTGTGGCAGGAAGGCCATACGGCACATGAAACAGAAGAAGAAGCACGTCAAGAGACCATGCAAATGCTTCAAATTTATAAAGAATTTGTTGAAGGTTACTTGGCGATTCCCGTAATCGTTGGTCAAAAAACACCTTCTGAGAAATTCGCGGGCGCGGTAGATACGTATTCAATTGAAGCGATGATGAAGGACGGACGTGCTGTACAAGCGGGTACTTCACATTACTTGGGAACAAACTTTGCTGTAGCATTTGATATCCAATACCTTGGCCGTGAAAATGCGATGGAGTATGTACACACGACTTCTTGGGGAGTAAGCACACGTCTAATTGGCTCCATGATTATGGTGCATGGTGACGATCGTGGATTGGTTTTGCCTCCTAAAGTTGCTCCAACACAAGTTGTTATTATTCCAATTGGACCTGCCAAAATGCGCGATCAAGTGGTAAGTCGTGCAGATGAATTGTTCGCTGAATTGAAAAGTGCAGGCGTTCGTGTACGTATGGATGATCGTTCCGATGTATCGCCGGGCTGGAAGTTCAACGAATACGAAATGCGCGGTGTTCCAGTTCGCCTTGAAATCGGTCCTCGTGATATGGAAAATGGTGTATGTGTACTCGTTTCTCGTGTTACAGGTGAGAAGCGAATTGTTGAGCAATCGAACCTGACGGAAGAAGTGCAGAAGATGTTGAACGACGTACATGGTGAAATGTTCAATCGTGCACTAGAATTCCGCCAAGAGAACTTCTATTCCGTGAATACAATCGACGAAATGAAAGTATCTATGGAAGAAAAACGCGGCTTCACATTAGCTGGATGGTGTGGTTCTGACGCTTGTGAGAATCAAGTGAAGGAAGAAACAGGTGCTACTAGCCGTAACATTCCATTCACGGTAGATGAGCATAAGTCCTCCTGCCTAGTATGTGGAGAGAAGGCTAAACATACCGTTGTATTTGCACGTGCATATTAATTACAATACTAATAGTGAATAAAGATGAAATGGCTTTCGATGCGGGAGCATCCCTCGGCAATCCGAATGATGACTCCTAGCGAAAGCCATTTCTGTTCTATAGATTAGACAGGAGGTGGACTTCATGACGGATCGTAGACAACGTTTTGAGCTGCTAATGAAGCAAGCCGAACTGCCGCCCGAACTTATCCATACCTTTTTTCAAGATGGACATATCGATCGTGTAGAAACAAGCCGTTCGAATCGGGAATGGACGATCCACATCGAAAAATCAACGATTGTACCACCGGAAGCGTACCGAACATTTTGTTTGAAAATCCAAGATAAAATGTCTCATATCGCAAAGATAAGAATCATTTTTCATTATGAAGAAGTGGTTTCTTATCAAGAAGTCGTTGAATCTTATTGGCAGCTATTCATGGAATGGGTGAAACGTGAGGTTGCTTCCGTAAATGGTTGGCTGCATCGGGCGCAGATTGAAGTTGAATCTGATCTGGTTCGGATATTACTAACTGAAGAAACTTCATTGGAACTGGCTAAGAAAAAGCAAATTGATGAATACGTCAAGCGCTTCTATGATACGTATTTCTCTCGCCAATTACGTGTACAGCTTCAGATTGGACAGCAAGACAAAGAAGTGGTCCAGGAATTCCAAGCGAAGCTGGTTGAGGAAGAACGTAAAGCTGTTCAGCGCATGATGGAAGAAGCTGCGTTGGAGTCTGTCGATCAAGATGCTGAACCGGGAGTTGTTCCGGATCGTCTACAATTTGGCTATGAAGTTAAAGATCAACCTATGCCAATTATGGACGTGCAGGATGAAGAGAAGCGTGTTACATTGCAAGGTATGGTATTCGGATTGGAAACGAAGGAACTGCGGAATGGTAATACGCTATTTACCTACAATGTAACGGACTTTTCTGATTCCATGCTAATCAAGATGTTTGCTAAGTCAAAAGAAGATGTACTTAAACTTAGTCTCTTATCGAACGGAAAATGGGTTAAAGTACGTGGTCGTGTCGAGTATGACCGGTTTATGATGACACCAGAGCTAGTTATGCTCGCGTCTGATTTGCAAGAAGTAACTGCTCCTCCAGAACGCCAAGATACAGCAGAGGAAAAGCGGGTAGAGTTCCATTTGCACACGACGATGAGCACGATGGATGCCGTTACTTCAATTGATAGTTATGTGAAGCAAGCAGCGAAGTGGGGACATAAGGCAATAGCTGTTACGGATCATGCCAATGTCCAATGTTATCCAGAAGCTGCTAAGGCTGCGAAAAAGCATGGTGTCAAAGTGATTTATGGTCTGGAAGCGAATGTGGTCAATGATAATACGGAAGTCGTTATGAATGCAGGACCCCGCAACTTGAAAGAGGCAACTTATGTTGTATTTGATATCGAGACAACGGGTCTATCCGTATCGAACAACAAAATTATCGAGATTGCGGCAGTTAAAATGCAGGACGGCAAAGAGATTGATCGGTACGCTTCATTCGTTAATCCGCATGAACGTATTCCATACAACATCCAGCAATTAACGAATATTACGGACGATATGGTTCAAGATGCGCCCGAAGTAGATGAAGTGTTGAAACAGTTCGTAGCGTTTGTGGAAGACGATATCCTAGTTGCTCATAATGCTCGATTTGATATGGGCTTCGTACAGCATAATCTGAAACAGTTAGGATTGGCGGAACTGTCTAACCCTGTATTGGATACGCTTGAACTAGCAAGATTGATTCATCCAACAATCAAAAATCATCGACTAAATACGTTGGCAGACAAGTATAAAGTATCGCTTGAAAATCATCACCGTGCGATAGATGATACGATTGCTTTGTCAGGTGTGTTAGTTGGATTGCTGCATGACGCGCATTCGATACGTGGTATTGAGATGTTGGATCGTCTTAATGATTACGTCGGTCAGAACTTAAAAAATACACGTCCATTCCACTGCAGCATTTATGCATTGAACAATGTGGGCAAAAAGAATTTGTACAAGCTTGTTTCGTCATCCCATACGGAGTACTTCCATCGTGTTGCTTGTATTCCAAAGCGCAAGCTGATCGAACATCGTGAAGGGCTGCTTATCATTTCAGGCTGTGAGAAAGGCGAATTCTTTGAGGCTGTATTGAACAAGTCCCGAGAAGAAGCAGAAGAAATCGCTCAATTTTATGATGTGTTAGAAATTCAACCGCTCACGATGTACATGCATCTTGTAGATAAGGGGCTTGTGGGCGCACCGTCTGATATTGAGCAAGCCATTCGTAAAGTATGTGACATTGGAGACAAGTTTGGTAAGCCGGTCATAGCGACTGGTAACGTTCATTATTTGAATCCACGGGATAAAATGTTCCGTGATATTACGATCCATGGTATTACTGGCTTTAGTCCGCTTAAAGACCAAAAGAAACCAGATGCTCATTTCCGTACGACGACAGAAATGCTTAAGGAATTTGAGTTCCTTGGTGCTGATGTTGCAAAGCGAGTTGTTATAACGAACCCGAATGAATTGGCAGAACGATTTGAAGCATTGAAACTGTTCCCAGATGAGTTGTTTACGCCGATTATTGATGGTGCAGATGAAGAGATGCGTAATACTTGTTACGACACAGCAAAGCGCATTTATGGCGAGCCTGTGCCTGAAATCGTTGTTGCACGACTAGAGAAGGAACTTGAACCGATTATTAAATTCGGTTTCTCTGCGAACTATTTGATTTCCGAGCGGCTTGTAAAAAAATCGAATGCAGATGGCTACTTGGTTGGTTCTCGTGGTTCCGTAGGTTCATCAGTCGTTGCGACGTTCCTTGGTATCTCTGAAGTTAATCCGTTGCCACCGCATTATGTATGCCTTAACTCAGAATGCAAGCATAACGAGTGGATTACAGATGGTAGTGTCCCAAGTGGGTTCGATTTGCCTGATAAGGATTGTCCGGACTGCGGTGGTCGCATGAAAGGCGAGGGACAGGATATCCCATTTGAAACGTTCCTTGGATTTAAGGGAGATAAAGTTCCCGATATCGATTTGAACTTCTCAGGTGAATATCAGCCGATTGCGCATAATTACACGAAGGAGCTATTTGGTGAGAAAAGTGTATTCCGTGCAGGTACGATCGGTACGGTAGCAGAGAAGACAGCGTTTGGTTTTACGAAGAAATATGAAGAGAATTACCATAAAAAATGGCGCGGTGCAGAATTGAACCGGCTTGCATCAGGTTGTACAGGTGTAAAACGCAGTACAGGACAGCATCCAGGCGGTATCGTTGTAGTTCCAGACTATATGGAAGTTGAAGATATTACGCCTATTCAATTCCCAGCAGATGATACAAGTGCGGAATGGAAGACTACGCATTTCGATTATCACGCTTTCGATGCTAACTTGCTAAAGCTTGATATTCTAGGTCACGATGATCCGACGATGATGCGTATGCTTCAGGACTTAACTGGAGTAGACCCAACGACGATCCCGATGAATGATCCCAAAGTGATGAGCTTGTTCAACTCTACGAAGGCGCTTAAGGTTGAGCCTGAGCAAATTCGCACACCTGTTGCGACGTATGGTATACCAGAAATGGGGACGCGATTCGTTCGCCAAATGCTTGTCGAATGTCAGCCAAGTTCTTTTGCCGATTTGCTGCAAATATCAGGTTTATCCCATGGCACAGGGGTATGGCTTGGAAATGCTCAAGAACTTATTAAAAGTGGTATTTGTACGATTAAGACCGTTATCGGTTGTCGTGACGAGATTATGCTGTTCCTTATCTACAAAGCGGGTATGGATGCAAGTCTAGCATTTAAGATTACGGAAAATGTACGTAAAGGTAAGGGACTTTCAGAAGATTGGATTAATGAGATGAAGCGCTGCAATGTACCGCAATGGTATATTGATTCTTGTTTGAAAATCCAGTACATGTTCCCGAAAGCCCATGCTGCTGCTTATGTTATTTCAGCAGTACGCTGTGCTTACTATAAGCTGTATCATCCAATCGAGTTCTACGCTACGTATTTCACGGTTCGTGCGGAAGACTTTGATATTGAGCTACTCTGCCAAGGCCATGAGGCGATCAACCGTAAGATTGATGAAATTGAAGCGAAAGGTTTCCAAGCACTTCCGAAAGAGAAGAACATGCTTCCTGTTTTGGAAATGGCGTTGGAGATGACGGCTCGTGGCTTGAGTTTTAAGTCCCTTGATCTTTATCGTTCAGATGCAACGAAGTTCTTAGTGGAGGGGGATTCGCTAATTCCACCTTTCTCCGCGTTGCAGGGTATTGGCGAGAATGCTGCACGTAACATTGCGGCTTCGCGTGAAGGTGATGAATACTTGTCGATCGAAGATTTCCAGCAGCGTTCTAAAGCTTCGAAGACGATTATTGAGCTGTTAACACAGATGGGCTGCTTCCGCGGATTACCTGAGACGAACCAGCTGTCGCTGTTCTGACACATTGCTTTTTGGTAATTGTTTATGCTATAATTCTTTTGGTAATCATGTGGATACAGCCGTTGAGAAGAGTGGGGAAACCCACTCTTTCATATTTACATCCGGACTTTTTTTGTATAACACCAATTTCTGTTAAGAATTGAACAGGTAATTGCGATGTAGATGCAACGGAATTAACCATATATTTAAAAGAGACATACGTAGTGTATCGGGAGGTACAAAGCTTGAGCACACCGAACATCAAATCGGTAGTAGAAAACATGTTGCAACCTTATTTGGATGAGCATCAGTTCGAGTTAGTTGACATTGAATATGTCAAAGAAGGAAGCAGTTGGTTCCTGCGCGTGTTTGTGGACAAGGATGGCGGGATCGACATTGAGGACTGTGGTCGCGTTAGCGAATATTTGAGTCTGCAATTGGATGAGAATGATCCAATTACAGATGCTTACTTCCTAGAAGTATCTTCTCCTGGCGCAGAACGTCCGTTGAAGAAGCCGAAGGACTACGAGAAATCGATTGGCAAGCATGTCTTCGTGACTACATATGAGCCTATTCAAGGTCTCAAAGAGTTTGAAGGTACGCTTGTATCCTATGATGGTGAAACAGTCGTAGTACGAGTTGGCAAGAAAGAGTATGAATTGTCTACATCCAAAGTAGCCAGCGCACGTTTGGCTATTATGTTCTAACATTAATATGTAATTTTCTTTACGTACATGAGTACATGATGAAGCCGTTTCGCGGCTGAAAGGGGGAGCTTACCGCATGAGTATTGATTTTATTGAAGCGTTGGCAGAGATAGAGCATGAAAAAGGAATTGCCAAAGAAATATTGATTGACGCGATTGAAGCTGCTTTGATTTCCAGCTACAAGCGTAATTTTAACGCAGCACAAAATGTTCGTGTGGATATTAATCGTACAACGGGTGTAATTAAAGTATATGCCCGTAAAACGGTCGTAGATGAGGTTATGGACCCTCGACACGAAATTTCGCTGCATGCATCCCGTGAAGTGAATCCGAACTACCAGATTGATGACGTCTGTGAAATTGAAGTGACCCCACGCGAGTTCGGTCGTATTGCAGCACAGACGGCTAAGCAAGTTGTAACACAGCGTATTCGTGAAGCAGAGCGCGGGCTCATCTATCATGCGTTCGTTGATCGTGCCGAAGATATCGTTACAGGTATCGTTCAACGTCAAGATACGCGCAACGTATTTATTGATTTGGGTAAGGTGGAAGCAGTTCTTCCTTTGAACGAAATGATGCCGAACGAGAAGTTCAAACACGGAGATCGTGTTAAAGCATACATTACGAAAGTAGAGAACACAACGAAAGGCCCACAAATTATTTTGTCCCGTACTCATCCAGGATTGCTTAAGCGTCTGTTTGAGTTGGAAGTACCTGAGATCTTCGAAGGCGTCGTAGAGATCAAGTCTGTTGCGCGTGAAGCGGGTCAACGTTCGAAGATTGCGGTTTATTCCCGTAATACAGAAGTAGATCCAGTAGGTTCCTGTGTTGGTCCTAAAGGTACACGCGTACAAACGATCGTTAACGAGCTTCGCGGTGAAAAAATCGATATCGTACGTTGGTCTGAGGATGTAGAGGAGTACGTAGCAAACTCACTTAGTCCTTCTAAGGTAGTGGAAGTTGATGTTCGTGAAGTTGAGAAGATGGCACGTGTAATCGTTCCTGATTACCAATTGTCACTTGCAATCGGCATCAAGGGTCAAAATGCGCGCCTTGCAGCTAAGCTGACAGGCTGGAAGATTGACATTAAGAGCGAGTCCCAAATTGGTGAAGTCATTGCTGCTGAATTAGACGCTGAAGATCTAGCGATTGAGCAAGAGCGTTTGGCTGTTGAACAAGACTTCGACCCAACGGAACCGCTTGAACAAGAAGCAGCTCTAAATGAAGAAGATGAGCAGATTACAGAGACTCAGCAGACACAAGAGTAATTTGTACAAACAAGTTCTCGTTCTGCTGAAGGGCAAGGGGGTTCAGTCATGAAACCGAGAAAAGTACCGCTGCGCAAATGCGTTGCTTGTCAGCAAATGATGCCCAAAAAGGAGCTTATCCGCGTTGTCAAGACTCCCCAAGATGAGGTTCAAATCGACTTGACAGGCAAGAAGTCGGGTCGGGGTGCTTACTTATGTGGAAAGCTGGCTTGCTTCAAACTGGCACATAAGTCAAAAGCTCTTGACCGTGCGCTTAAGCAAGCGGTGCACGCTGATATATATCAACAGTTGGCGCAGGATTTCATCCGCGTCGAAGATGATTTTCTCGCTAACAAGGAGCGAGATGAAGATGAAGAATAAAGTCCTGTCTCAACTTGGCTTGGCGCAACGTGCTGGCAAGCTGGTATCCGGAGACGACATTGTGTTTAAAGCAATACGAAATAGTCAGGCTCGATTAGTAATCGTTGCAGGTGATGCATCTGAGAACACAAAGAAAAAGTTCAAAGATAAGTGTCGCACCTACAATGTTCCACTTGTTATTGGATTTACCCGAGATGAGCTTGGAGAAAGTATAGGTAAACTAGACCGAGTGATATTGGGGGTAACCGACAAGGGCTTCGCGAGCTTGATGCATAACGGGCTGATAACTATGTCGGAGGTGGAGTATATTGGTGAAACAAGGGAAGGACAATAAGGAAAAGTTAAGAGTTTACGAATATGCAAAATCAATCAACATGAGTAGTAAAGAAATTATTACGATTCTTAAACGACTTAATTATCCTGTAAACAATCATATGAGTGTAATGGAGACTGATGCTGTGGGTAAAGTAGAGCAACATTTCAAAGACGTAAAGGCAAATGCACAAGCTAAGAACGAAGGAACACCGGCTAAGCCACAAGGTGAAGCACAAGTAAGCCAATCTACTGGAGCGGCTTCTGAGGCGCCACGTGGTGGCGAACAACAGCGCGAGCGCACTGGTGGGCAGCGCAGTGAAGGTTCCCGTTCGCATGAAGGACGTCCAGCGCGTGATGGTCAACAAGGAGGACGCCCTTTCAATCGTGAAGGTGGTGATCGCCCTCGTGGTGATCGTCCGCAAGGTCAAGGACGTCCACAAGGCCAAGGTGGATACAACAGTGGCCAAGGCCGTCCGCAAGGCGGAGGTCAAGGACGCCCGCAAGGCCAAGGTGGATACAACAGTGGTGGTCAAGGCCGTCCGCAAGGCGGAGGTCAAGGACGCCCGCAAGGCCAAGGTGGATACAACAGTGGTGGTCAAGGCCGTCCGCAAGGCGGAGGTCAAGGACGCCCGCAAGGCCAAGGTGGATACAACAGTGGTGGTCAAGGACGTCCACAAGGCGGAGGTCAAGGTGGTCAAGGCGGGTTCCGCGGTGGTCAACAAGATCGTCGTCCAGGTGGAGCACCAGGTGGTAACCGTGGTCCAGCAACACCAGCACCAGCTCGTTCAACGGTAGATAAGCCACAACCGGCTCGTATGAATCAAAACCCTAAAGGGAACAGATTCGGTGAACAAGATAGTGATCGTCGTAATGGCGGCGCTGCTGGCAAGAAGACTCAAGGATTCAATCGTTTCGATGACAATCGTAACCGCGGTCCTAGAGGAAAAGGCAGAGGTAAAGGCCGTAACGACAAGAGACAGCATGAAGTTCGTGAAAAGATCGATAACACGCCTAAGAAAATTATTGTGCGCGGCGCAATGACAGTTGGCGAATTAGCTAAACTTCTTCACAAGGATGCTTCCGAAGTTATTAAGAAGCTATTGCTCATGGGCGTAATGGCGACAATTAACCAAGAGGTTGATTTGGATACGATCCAGCTTATCGCTGAAGAGTTCAAAGTTGAAGTTGAATTGAAGCTTCCTGTTCAGGAAGATCCGTTCGAAGAGCAAGAAGAAGCAGAGGATGAAGCTAAGCTTCAAACGCGTCCGCCAGTTGTAACGATTATGGGTCACGTTGACCATGGTAAAACGACACTTCTTGATGCGATCCGCAAAACGAACGTAACAGGCGGCGAGGCTGGTGGTATTACACAGCATATCGGTGCTTATCAAGTAGAGATTAACAACAAAAAGATTACGTTCCTTGATACTCCAGGTCACGAAGCGTTTACGCTTATGCGTGCACGTGGTGCACAAGTTACAGATATTACGATTATCGTTGTTGCAGCTGATGACGGTGTAATGCCTCAGACAGTTGAAGCAATTAGCCATGCGAAGGCTGCTGGCGTTCCAATTATCGTAGCGGTTAACAAAATCGATAAGCCAGCTGCTGACGTAGATCGCGTAAAAACAGAATTGATGGCATATGAACTTGTTGCAGAAGAGTTCGGTGGAGATACTATCTTCGTTAACGTATCTGCTAAACAACGTACTGGCCTAGAAGATTTGCTTGAGATGATCCTTCTAGTATCTGAAGTAAATGACTTCAAAGCTAACCCAGACAAATTGGCTCGCGGTACAGTTATCGAGGCAGAGCTTGATAAGGGTCGTGGTTCTGTAGCACGTATTCTTGTACAAAGCGGTACGCTTAAAGTCGGTGATGCTTTCGTTGCAGGTACATGCTTCGGACGTGTTCGTGCAATGGTTAACGACCGTGGTCGTCGACTCAAGGAAGCAGGTCCTTCTACACCTGTAGAAATTACAGGTTTGACGGAAGTTCCACAAGCTGGCGATGTCTTCATCGGCTTTGAAGATGAGCGTAAAGCTCGTTCTATTGCAGAGAAGCGTTCCACGACACTTCGTGAGAGTCAATTGGGTGCGAACACGCGTGTAACGTTGGATGACTTGTTCAAGCATATCAAAGACGGTGAAATGAAAGAACTTAACGTGATTATCAAGGCTGACGTTCAAGGTTCTGTTGAGGCGCTACGTGGTTCCTTGCAGAAGATTGAAGTTGAAGGCGTACGCGTTAAAATCATTCACTCCGGTGCAGGTGCGATTACAGAATCTGATGTTATCTTGGCGACAGCATCCAGTGCGATTGTTATTGGATTCAACGTTCGTCCTGATGCTCAGGCTCAATTGACAGCTGATCAAGAAAAAGTCGACGTGCGTATGCACCGCGTTATCTACACGATCGTAGAAGAGATTGAGCAAGCGATGAAAGGTATGTTGGATCCTGAGTACAAAGAAGTTGTACTTGGTCATGCTGAAGTTCGCAACATGTTCAAGCTCGGTAAAGTGGGCACGATCGCTGGTTGTATGGTTACTTCCGGTAAAATGGTTCGTAACGCTGAAGTACGTGTCATCCGTGCAGGAATTGTCGTCTTCGAAGGTAAGTTAGATTCCTTGAAACGCTTCAAAGATGATGCGAAAGAAGTTGCACAAGGCTACGAATGTGGTATTATGTTTGACAAGTTCAATGACCTCAAAGAAGGCGACGTTATCGAAGCCTACCAAATGGAAGCAGTTGAACGTAAATAAAGCCCTCAAAGAGAAAAAGAGGTGAAGTAAGATGGCAAAAGTTCGTACTGGTCGTGTGGGAGAGCAGATCAAGAAAGAATTGAGCATGCTCATCCAAACGGAATTGAAAGACCCGCGTATTGGATTTCTAACAGTGACAGGTGTTGATGTTACAAGTGACTTGTCGATGGCTAAAATATACTTGAGTGTACTTGGTGATGATGAGGCACGTGACAACTCACTTAAAGCATTGGAGAAGGCTAATGGTTTCCTTCGTTCCGAACTAGGTAAGCGAATTCGTTTCCGCCATACGCCTGAGCTTGTATTCAAGCTTGACTCTTCGATTGCATACGGCAGCAAGATCGAGCGTCTCTTATCAGAGATTAAAGATGGAGATACTGGTCATGAGCAATAAGAAAGCTGATTTCACTCAAGAGCAATTACAAAATAACGGCAAAGTTCTGTCTGCTGCGAATAGTCTTTCGCAGCTAGACGGGGCTCTGCCGTCTTCTTATGCGCACGATCTTGATCGTGCGCTAACGTTTATCCAGGAACATGATCAATTTCTAGTTATAGCACATGTAAACCCAGATGGTGATGCAATAAGCTCGACGGTAGCGATTGGTTGGTTGTTAGCGCAATGGAATAAGTCATTCACGATGGTCAATGCGAATGAGGTACCAAGCAAGCTCATGTTTTTGTCAAAGGCAGACGAGATACAAATAGCAGAGCAAGGTCATTTGGAGGGAAGAGAACCATTTCAGACGGTCATTTGTGTAGATTGTGCTGATTATGGAAGGATAGGAAGCATATCGGATTGGGTAGCACCTAATGCTCACATTTTGAACATTGATCATCATCCTACAAATAACCGTTATGGAAATGTTGCTCTTATTAGAGAAGATGCGGCAGCTACAGCAGAAATTTTGTTTGATTTGTTCGATCGCGGCTCCATTCCACTATCAAATGAAATTGCGACCATTTTGTATACGGGTCTTTTGACTGATACAGGGGGCTTCCGTTATAGCAATACAACACCACATGTAATGGAAATCGCGTCCAAGCTGCTTACTTACGGTGTCAAAGGTAACGTTATTGCTGAGCGTTTGTTAGAAGCGATTTCAAAGCCGCAGATGAATTTGATTCAACGTGGCTTAAGCAGATTAAACTATGCATCCGAAGAACGGATTGCTTGGCTATACATTACCCCTGAAGATATGCAGCAAACAGGTGCTTCTAACGAGGATCTTGAAGGATTGGTTAACTATCCGAGAAACATCGAAGGAGTAGAGGTTGGCTTATTGTTTAAAGAAGTCGTGCCTGGTAGGGTCAAAGTGAGCATGCGTTCAGCAGGTGATATAAATGTAGCTGCGATTGCCCAAATATTCGATGGTGGTGGACATGTTAAGGCTGCAGGCTGTACCGTGCATTTGCCATTGAAAGAGGCAATTCAAGCAGTAGTAGAGCAGGTGAAACAAACGTTATGACACAATGGAATGGCGTGTTGTCCGTGTGGAAGCCAGAAGGGTGGACTTCGCACGATGTTGTTGCAAAAGTACGAGGGATTCTAAAAGAAAAGCGTATTGGGCATACAGGTACGCTTGACCCTCAAGTAACTGGAGTTCTTCCTCTTTGTTTAGGTAGGGCGACACGTATTGTAGAATATTTACAAGAACAGCCAAAGCAATACGAAGCCGTTATTTGTTTTGGCAAAGCAACGGATACCGAAGATAGCACAGGCGAGATAACAGAGACCGCTGATTGTTCTCATTTGACGGAATCTCAAATTCGTGAATCGATTCTCTCTTTTATAGGAGAGATCGAGCAAACGCCTCCTATGTATTCCGCGGTAAAGGTAAATGGCAAGCGATTGTATGAGCTCGCTAGAGAAGGTAAGGTTGTTGAACGTAAGTCCAGAAAAGCTACCATTCATGATATTTCTATCATTGAATGTATAGGGATTGGGACCAGTGAGCCAACTGTTCGATTCCGTGTAACTTGTTCAAAAGGAACGTATATCCGCACTTTGTGTGTAGATATTGGCCGTTCGCTGCAAGTTCCTTCTACGATGGGTAAGCTTGTACGTACATTGTCTGCAGGATTTGAGGAGAAAGACAGCTTGACGATTGAACAAATTCAACAAGCTGTGAGCGACGGTTCATTAGAGAATCATCTTATCTCTATCGAAAAGGCTGTCTCGTTTATTCCTTCTATCCAGATACAAAATGATTATGCATCTTATGCTACGCAAGGCAAGGGAATTCCTTTCCGCGCATGTTCGTTTCAGCCTTTGACGCAGCAGTTGTATCGGCTGCATGATGAGGAAGGAACGTTCTACGGATTATTTCAAGTTCCAGAAGGTCAGTTTGCATTACGTGCAGTAAAAGCATTTCTTCCATCCTAATAGGGTTGTAGTCTGCTGGTCATCAGATGTATAATGAGTACGGTTGGCTGATGTTTAACAACATAGCCCTTAAATTGCTCGTATGCGTCCTGATGACGCTGAACTTGTGAATAGAGGAACAACCCCTAGAACTGGATGTAGGAGCTCGATGACATATGGAAACGATAGCTTTACAACATATATTGAATGATTCGGCTTGGCAGCTGCATTCACAGCCACAGGTTGTTGTGCTAGGGCACTTTGATGGACTTCATAGCGGGCATATTCATGTAATAGAGCGTGGCCTTGCATACAGTCGTGAGCATAATATCCCACTTGGTGTTATGACGTTTCATCCTCACCCCAAATACGTATTTGGAAGACAAGGCTATGAGCGATACTTAACTCCGCTTGCTGAGAAAGAGCGCCAGTTAGCGAAACTTGGGGTCGATTTTATGTATGTCGTTAATTTTGACCTTGAGTTCGCTCGTATTTCACCTCAGCAGTTTGTTGAAGCCTTGTGCAAGTTGAAGGCTCAGCATGTCGTATGTGGGTTTGATTATCGCTTTGGCTTCCAAGGCGCAGGTACAGCTGAATCGCTACGTGATATAGGAAAAGATTGTTTCACTGTTGATATCGTTGAACCATTCGATGATAAAGGGCAAAAGGTGAGCAGTACCCGTATTCGTGCGTGTCTGGATGATGGCGATATGGTTCAAGCTAATCACTTGCTTGGCCGTCCATATTCGATTACTGGTACGGTTGTGCACGGTGAGAAGCGTGGACGCGCGATTGGATTTCCAACTGCTAACGTAGATCCGGCAGAGCCATATTATATTCCGCGCTTAGGTGTGTATGCAGTACGCGTTCAAGTGCGAGGAGAAACGTATGATGGTGTGCTTAGCATAGGCTTGAAGCCTACTTTCCACAGTCATATACTAGCTCCGATTATTGAAGCTCATTTGTTTGACTTTGATGCGGATATTTATGATGAAACGTTGACTGTATCACTGATTGCGTATTTGCGCTCAGAGAAGAAATTCAATGGCATACAGGAATTGATCGAGCAGATTACACGAGATGCTGAGGATGCACGTGCAATATTGCGAGGCTAATGGCAAGATGTAATGGCAGTGATTACGTGTCCTGAATATGTTGAGTTTACTTTCTCTTATAATGATGCTATACTAGTATCGTTGTCTACAGACAACACTTGTCCATTGCTTGGTTACACGATCTCACCATCGGTAACGAGGCTATTGGAATCTAATATGAATAATGAAATTGGAGGTGAATAGGATGGCATTGTCTCAAGAACGTAAGCAACAGCTTATCGAAGAGCACAAGACTCACGCTTCTGACACAGGTTCTCCTGAAGTTCAGATCGCTATCCTTACGCAAAACATCGTTAATTTGACAGACCACTTGCGTACGCACAAGAAAGATCATCATTCCCGTCGCGGTTTGTTGAAAATGGTTGGTCAACGCCGTAAGTTGTTGGCTTACTTGAAAAACAAAGATGTTAAGCGTTACAGCGCATTGATCGAGAAACTCGGTTTGCGTCGTTAATAGCTCTAACCCAAGCAGCCTGGTTGTATATCGCCGCCGTGAGCGGCATGCAACTGGGTTGCTTTTTATCGTATAGTCAATTTGTTTTTACATACTTATATTCAGTTCTGACTGAATGAATGCTGGACAAGCTGGGATTTATCGGCTCACTGAATGAGAGACGGTTTTTGCAGCGCAAAGCAGGAAATAATGGTACACGTACAGAATTGGAGTATGGTTATACATTGAGGAGGGATTCCATGCATCGCATCGAGATGGACCTCGGCGGAAGACCGCTTGTACTGGAAACAGGACAGTTGGCTAAGCAAGCTAACGCGGCGGTAACTGTACGTTATGGCGACACAGTTGTATTGTGTACCGTCACAGCGTCCAAAGAACCGAAAGACCTAGATTTCTTCCCGCTAACGGTCAACTATGAAGAACGATTATATTCAGTAGGTAAAATTCCTGGCGGTTTCATTAAACGTGAAGGAAGACCGAGTGAGAAAGCTATTTTGGCGAGCCGCCTCATCGATCGTCCGATTCGTCCATTGTTCCCGGATGGATTCCGTAACGATGTTCAGATCGTTGATCTTGTGATGAGTGTGGATCAAGATTGTCCGCCTGAAATTGCAGCAATGATAGGTACATCTGCTTCATTGGCAATTTCTGATGTTCCGTTTAACGGACCAATCGGAGGCGTTATTGTTGGTCGTGTTGACGGTCAATTCATAATCAATCCTACGGTTGAGCAAGAAGGGAAGAGTGATCTTCATCTCGTTGTAGCGGGCACAAAAGACGCTATCATGATGGTAGAAGCTGAAGCAAATGAAGTGCCTGAAGAGACAATGCTTGAGGCTATTCTATTCGGTCACGATGAAATCAAGAACATTGTTGCTAAGATTGAAGAATTCGCAGCAATTTCAGGAAAAGAAAAAATCGAAGCGAAGCTTCATGCAGTTGATGAGGAAGTGAATGCGGCTGTACGTGCATACGCTCAACCTCGTCTTGTTGAAGCGATTCGCATTCAAGAGAAGCATGCTCGTCAAGATGCTATTGATGCTATTAATCAGGAAGCAGCTGAGCACTTCGAGCAGCTCTATATAGAGCAACCTGAAAAGATGGACGATGTTAAAGAGACATTGTACGATATCGTCAAAGAAGAAGTACGTCGTCTTATTACACATGACAAAGTACGTCCTGATGGCCGCCAATTGAGCGAGATTCGTCCGATTGAAAGCCAAGTAGGCTTGCTTCCTCGCACACACGGATCAGGTCTGTTCACACGTGGTCAAACACAAGCACTTAGCGTTTGTACGCTGGGCGCTCTTGGCGACGTTCAGATTCTTGATGGTGTAGGTACAGAAGAGTCGAAGCGTTTCATGCATCATTATAACTTCCCGCCGTTCTCTGTTGGTGAAGCAAGACCGCTTCGCGCGCCAGGACGTCGTGAAATTGGGCATGGTGCGTTGGGTGAGCGTGCATTGAGCAAAGTGATCCCGAACGAGGTTGATTTCCCATATACGATCCGTCTCGTTTCTGAGTGTCTTGAGTCCAATGGTTCTACATCCCAAGCTAGTATTTGCGCAAGTACATTGGCAATGATGGATGCTGGAGTACCGATCAAAGCTCCAGTAGCAGGTATTGCGATGGGTCTTATTAAAGACGGAGATCATTTCTCTATCTTGTCTGATATTCAAGGTATGGAAGATCACCTTGGCGATATGGACTTCAAAGTTGCAGGTACTGCTGAAGGTGTAACGGCGATTCAAATGGATATTAAGATTGACGGTATTAATCGTGATATCTTGTCTCAAGCGCTTGCACAAGCGAATGAAGGACGTATGCATATCCTTGGAAAAATGCTAGAAGCTATTCAGCAGCCGCGTGAAACGCTGTCTCCATATGCTCCAAAAATCTTGACGATGCAAATTAACCCAGATAAGATTCGTGATGTTATCGGCGCAGGTGGTAAAGTCGTTAACAAAATTATCGATGAAACTGGCGTTAAGATTGACATTGAACAAGATGGCCGTATTTTCATTGCGTCTCCGAGCCAAGAGGCTAACGAACGTGCTCGCGATATTATTGAGGGCATTGTACGTGAAGTTGAAATCGGCGAAGTGTACACAGGTACGGTTAAGCGTGTAGAGAAGTTCGGTGCTTTCGTTGAAGTACTTCCTAACAAAGAAGGTCTTGTACACATTTCCCAACTTTCTACAGAGCGTGTAGCAAAAGTAGAAGATGTCGTGAACATCGGTGACAAGATCGAAGTCAAAGTTGTTGAAATCGATCAACAAGGTCGTATTAACTTGTCCCACAGAGTATTGTTGGAACCAGCTAGTGAAGCAGGAACAGCTGTTGTTTCAAGTTCCAGCTCTCAAACTGCGCGTCCTCCACGCCCTGAAGGCGGTCGCAGACCTAATGGACAAGGTCCTCGTGGACCACGTCCAAACCAAGGCGGAAATCGTTCAGATCGTTCGTAATATCATTTGCTTGCCAAATGAGTTACTTTGTAAGAGCCAGATGAATCTGGCTCTTTTTTTGTTTGCAGCTACTTTTTTTCGGAGGATTGGTAAAAATAACGCGTTATGTTCATCCTAACTGATAGTTGTTTGGCTGTATCGAATAAGACGGTCCAAAGTCGCATAGAATGGAATGGATCGGAATGGACAACCATCGAAGGGGATGACCTTATTGAACGCAACGAAACAAAAGTGGATTGTTGTCGGCTTTGCTTGTATCATCACGTGGATCATAGTAGATTGGACCGGTGCAAGTAAATATGTGGCTGAACATAAAGCTCAACTGGTTAATAGTGATGCGTTTCAGATGAGCAGCAATTTAGATGAAATAGACGGAGATGAATTGCGTCAACGAATAAAGAAAGCGGCTGATGAGAAACGAGAAGCACCGATAAATGCTCGTATTGATCGCGTATGGAAAGCCGTTCCTGGTTATAATGGTCTTGAAGTGGATGTGGAGGCATCCTACGCACAAAGTAGCAAATTACCGAAAGGTACTCCGCTAAAACTCGTATACCGTGAAACGAAGCCAGAAGTAACATTGGCGGATTTGCCGATAGAACCCATATATAGAGGAAATGAAAATAAACCGATGGTTGCGTTTATGATTAACGTAGCATGGGGAAATGAACATATTGAGCCCATTTTAAAAACATTGAAAGACCACCAAGTGAAGACGACTTTCTTTTTAGATGGTTCTTGGGTTCGCCGTAATCCCGAACTGGCGAAGCGCATTACAGAAGAGGGACATGAGATTGGCAATCATGCCTATACACATCCGAATATGGCACAGCTTAGTGAAGGGCGACAGTATGTTGAAATGGAAAAGACAGAACGTGAGATTGAAAAGCAGCTCGGGATGCGAAGCATCTGGTTTGCACCGCCTTCTGGCTCGTTTAACAGTCTCACAGTAAAGACGGCTCAACAATTGAAAATGCGTACGGTGCTATGGAGTGCGGACACGATTGACTGGAATACCCCAAATGAACCAGGCACAATTATTCAACGTGTAAAGCCTAAGTTGAAGCCAGGGGTACTTGTACTTATGCATCCGACAGCAGCAACAAGCAAAGCTCTACCTACATTTATTCGTATGGCTAGAGAACAACAGCTAGAGCCAGGAATAGTGAGCGAGGTGCTGTCAGAGAAGCGGGTTATCCCAAATCAATTAGGGAATAAGTTGAGGTGACAGCACTTTTTTGATAGGATAAAGAGTGCATTGAATTGATTTAAGGAGGAGCTCCTGTTGGAAAAAGTGCAGCTGACAAACGGCCTGCGTGTCGTTTTAGAGAAAATTCCGACCTGCCGTTCAGTTTCGTTCGGCATCTGGGTGAAGACTGGATCGCGCAATGAGGATGAGACGACGAACGGTGTTTCTCATTTTATAGAGCATATGTTATTTAAAGGTACAGAGCGATACGATGCAAAGTCAATTGCTGAAGCATTCGATGGAATAGGTGGACATGTAAATGCATTTACTTCCAAAGAATATACTTGTTATTATACGAAAGTGCTTGATGAGCATTTGCCAATTGCTGTAGACGTGCTTTCGGATATGTTTTTCCGGTCACAAATGGCTGAAGAGGAACTACATAAGGAAAGAAACGTTATTCTCGAAGAAATATCGATGTACGAAGACACACCTGATGATCTCGTTCATGATTTGTTAACTCGTGCAGCGTATGGATCGCATTCGTTGGCGTATCCGATATTAGGTACGAAAGAACGATTAGACGCAATGACTTCTGCTGACTTGAAACGCTATATGAATCAGCATTATACACTCGATAATACCGTTATTGCTGTTGCGGGAAATATTGATGATTCGATTATCGAATTGCTCGAGCGTCATTTTGGTGATTTCCAAATTAAAGGGCAGTCTCCAGTTGTGGAGGCACCAACGTTCAAGAGTGAACTTCTATTCCATCAGAAGCAAACGGAACAAAATCATATTTGCATGAGCTTGCCAGGGTGCTCCATGAATGATCCGAACTTGTATGCGATGGTGTTGTTGAATAACATTATTGGTGGTGGGATGAGTTCACGCTTGTTCCAAGAGATTCGTGAGAAGCGTGGTCTAGCTTATTCGGTATATTCCTATCATTCTTCCCATATTGACAGTGGATTGTTTACGGTTTATGCCGGAACAACGCCAAAGCAGACTGCTGATGTGTTGGAACTGACGCTAGAAGTTCTGCAGGATGTTACGGTCAAAGGATTGTCCGACGAAGAATTGCGCAAAGGGAAAGAGCAATTAAAGGGCAGTCTTATTTTAAGTTTGGAAAGTACGAGTAGCCGGATGACTCGTCTAGGCAAAAATGAATTAATGCTAGGAAGACATTTCACATTAGATGAAATTATCGCTCGCATTGAGGCAGTGACACAAGATGATGTGCGCGAAATTGTCAAGAATATGACAGCACAGCCATTTGCAGTGTCGATGGTAGGCAATAATGACGCGGCGATTGCAGCATTCAGGAGGGATAGTCTTGTCCGTTAACAGCTATGAAGTTCAAATCAAGAAATTATCAGGTAATGAGGATATTCCTCTCCCACAGCAAATGTCTGAACTTGCAGCGGGGTTCGATCTATATGCAGCTGTAGAGGAATCGATTGTATTAGCGCCGGGTGAGCGTATGCTCGTACCAACAGGGTTTGCCATGGCTCTCCCACCACAATTGGAAGCTCAAATTCGTCCGCGCAGCGGATTAGCATATAAAAATGGAATCACATGTCTAAATTCACCTGGTACGATTGATGCGGACTATCGTGGTGAAGTAAAGGTGCTTGTTATTAACCATGGTAAGCAGGCGTTCAAGATCGAGCGTAACGAACGTATTGCACAAATGGTGATTCAAGAGGTGCCTCGCATAAAGCTTGTGCAAGTAGACGAATTGTCTGATACAATCCGTGGTGAAGGCGGCTTTGGCCATACGGGAACGAAATAATATGGCTCTGCCCTCGTATATTTTTATACAATGATTGAGACGACTGCTTCTATGCGAAGCAGTCGTTTTTTACAATTTTGGAGTTGTTTGCTTATAAGCACCCTTTCTGGGCGCTGGCATATGATGTTTTAGATGTGCAAGCGGCAAGTTAGAAAGGAGTGATTCGCAACCATGTTGACCGGCGTTCGTGTCGTGTTCTTAGGTGGCGATGCCAGACAGATCGAAGTATTTCAGAAGCTGTCAGAGTTGGATGCCAGTGTGACTCTCGTTGGATTTGACCAACTGTCAAATCCATACCATGGCATTCAGCGTAAATCGCTATCTCTTGAGTTGTTGAGGGATACAGATGCATTGGTGCTGCCTGCGGTTGGTACGGATGAAGATGGCCGAGTGCACGCTATATTTACATCTGAAGAAATAACACTAACCGAAGAAGATATCGCTGCGCTCCCTAAACATGCAGTCATATTTACAGGTATGGCTAAGCCATATTTAAGTAAGTTGTGTGCGAAGCATCGTATTACGCTGTTGGAATTATTTGAACGCGATGATGTTGCAATATACAACTCGATACCGACTGCTGAAGGTGCTGTTATGATGGCAATACAGCATACGGACATTACCATTCATGGTGCAGAAATTGTCGTGCTCGGATTGGGGCGAACCGGATTTACACTAGCGCGTACGCTACTTGGACTTGGTGCACGGGTAAAATTAGGAGTGCGCAGACCGGAGCATTTCGCTAGAGGGGTAGAGATGGGATGTGAGCCGTTTTATTTGGCTAATCTTGCTCAGCATGTGTCTCATATCGACTTGCTTTTTAATACGATACCGACTATGATAGTCACAGCGCAGGTCATTTCCCAAATGCCAAACCGTGCTGTGCTCATAGATTTGGCGTCGAAGCCAGGCGGCATTGATTTCCGATTCGCGGAAAAACGCGGTATTAAGGCAATGCTTGCTCCAGGACTTCCAGGTATCGTTGCTCCTAAAACAGCTGGTCGTATTTTGGCGAACAGTATCAGCGAATTGCTGAATGAAGTGACGCGAAGTCGGGGGGATGGCCAATGAGCTTGGATTTTACTGGGATAACCGTAGGCTATGCTTTGACGGGTTCACACTGTACATTTGATGAAGTGATGCCACAAATTCAACGTTTTGTTGATCTTGGGGCACGAGTTATTCCGATTGTTTCAACTACAATATTAACGACAGATACGCGTTTTGGTACGTCTAATCATTGGCAGAAACAGTTGAAAGATATTACTGGCAATGATATGATCACTACAATTGTTGAAGCGGAACCGCTTGGGCCATCCAAACTGCTGGATGTGTTGGTGATCGCACCTTGTACGGGCAATACGACTAGTCGATTGGCTAATGCTATCACGGACAGCCCTGTCCTTATGGCAGCTAAGGCGCAAATGCGCAATCAGAGGCCTTTAGTATTAGCGATATCGACCAATGATGGTTTGGGTTTGAACGCGGCCAACATTGCAAAGTTGCTAGTAGCTAAATATATATATTTTGTACCTTATGGTCAGGATAATCCTGTTCAGAAGCCAAATTCTTTAGTAGCGCGGATGGAATTGATTCCTGAGGCGTGTGCAGCAGCCCTGGAAGGTAAGCAACTGCAGCCGCTCATTATTGAGCGCTTTCAGTATACATGATAAGTCGCAAGGAGCGTGAAGACCCCGGTCCTCACGCTCCTTTGTGCTCCATATACGGGACAGAGGGGAGAAACAAAACAGATGTCGAATCAGAAGCAATTTAACGTTGCAGTAGTTGGGGCTACTGGAGCAGTAGGGGAACAGATCTTAAAGCTATTAGAACAACGCAAATTCCCGATCCGTAACTTGAAGCTATTATCTTCAGCTCGTTCTGCAGGCAAAACCGTTATGTTTAACGGAGTTGAACACACGATTGAAGAAGCAAAACCAGAGAGCTTTGAAGGTGTTGATTTTGCTTTGTTCAGTGCGGGAGGAGATGTAAGTCGTGCGCTTGCTCCGGCAGCTGTTGAGCGCGGTGCAGTGTGCATCGACAACACAAGTGCATATCGTATGGACCCAAATACACCGCTAATCGTTCCTGAAGTGAATGCGGATGTAATTAAGGAACATAAAGGAATCATCGCAAATCCGAACTGTTCAACGATTCAGATGGTAGCGGCACTCAAACCTCTCTATGATCGTTATGGCATTTCCCGCATTATCGTATCTACGTATCAAGCTGTTTCAGGTGCAGGTAGTAGCGCGATTAATGAGATGCTTCGCCAGACTAAGGAAGTATTGGAGGGGCGTGAAGTAGAGGCAGATATATTGCCAGTATCTTCGCTGCCTGTTAAGCATCAAATAGCATTCAATGCAGTACCGCAAATTGATAAGTTTCAAGATAACGGCTTTACGTATGAAGAAATCAAGATGATTCAAGAAACCAAAAAAATTATGGGCGACGATGACCTCCAAGTAACAGCAACATGTGTTCGTATTCCTGTTGTCTATGGTCACTCTGAATCTGTATATGTGGAATTGAAGCAAGATTTCGATATAAATGAAGTAAGGCAACTATTGAGTGATGCACCTGGAGTTACCCTCCAAGATGATATCGGGACGCAGACGTACCCGCTTGCGACAGATGCTGCTGGCAAGCTTGACGTGTTTGTGGGCCGTGTACGCCGTGATTTGTATCATCCATTAGCGTTAAATATGTGGATCGTATCTGATAACTTACTCAAAGGCGCTGCTTGGAATGCGGTTCAAATTGCAGAGCATTTGGCATCGGAGCGGCAGGAATAGGCAGGTTGCTCCTGCCTTTTTTGCGTGTTCTAATACGGTCAGTCATCTTAGTTGGAGGAATGTTACATGCGTATTTTAGTTCAAAAATTCGGGGGGACCTCTTTATCAACTCCTGAAGCAAGACAACGCGTTATTCATCATATACGGCGAGAACTCGAACAAGGCTATCGTCTTGCAGTTGTCGTGTCTGCGATGGGACGTCGTGGCGAGCCATATGCAACGGATACCCTACTTGAATGGACTGCGGACAATGGTAACGCATTGCCATCACGCGAGCAGGATTTATTGTTGTGCTGTGGTGAAATTATTTCAGCAACTACGTTGTGCAGTCTGCTTCAGGCAGAAGGAATTGCATCAACTGTATTTACAGGTGCACAAGCGGGCTTCAAGACTGATGGTCATCATGGTAATGCTCGTATACTAGATGTTAAACCTGATCGGGTTCGTGAAGCGTTGGAAAACAATCAGGTTGCTATCGTAACGGGTTTCCAAGGGCAAACGGAGAACGGTGATTTCACGACATTGGGCCGCGGAGGCAGTGATACATCTGCTACTGCACTTGGAACAGCATTGCGTGCTGAGATGGTTGACATTTATACGGATGTTAACGGAATTTTGACGGCAGATCCAAGAGTTGTTGAAGATGCGAAGCCATTGTCGGTAGTTAGTTATGCTGAAATATGCAACATGGCACATCATGGTGCCAAAGTTATACATCCGCGTGCAGTTGAAATCGCGATGCAAGCGCGTGTTCCTGTGCGTGTGCGTAGTACTTTCTCAGACGAAGAAGGTACACTCGTTACACATCCAGAATGCTTCAATCAAGTTCAGGATGGTATCGTGGATCGTTATGTAACGGGCATTGCCTATGTGAGCAACGTTACCCAAATTACGGTCGAAGCTCAAGAAGGTGCGGTGGACCTTCAGCTTCATGTATTTAAGGCAATGGCTCACAATCAAATCAGTGTTGACTTTATTAATGTAACCCCTTCTGGGGCGGTATATACGGTATTTGATACAGATGCACCAAAAGCGCTTGAAGTATTGCATGAAATGGGATATGCACCAAAATCCTTGTCTGGATGTGCCAAAGTTTCCGTTATTGGTGGCGGTATAAATGGTGTGCCTGGTATTATGGCTCATATCGTTGAAGCATTAACAAAACAAGAAATACAAATTCTTCAATCTGCGGATTCAAATACGACAATTTGGGTACTGGTCCGCAAAGATGATATGGTCCGTGCTTTACGAGCCTTGCATGCAAAGTTTGAACTTCATCGATAGACAAATTAAAGTACACTAAGACATAGATATAGAAAATGAGAGGCTGAGGCTTTTATAAGGAGGTGTTCATTATGGATTTTGGCAGATTAATTACGGCTATGGTAACGCCATTCCATAATGATTTAACAATTGATTGGGAACAAACGGGCAGACTTATAGACTATTTGATTGAGGAGCAGAAGTCAGATAGCCTCGTTATAAGCGGCACAACAGGCGAATCCCCAACTTTAACAGATGAAGAGAAAGTGGAGTTGTTCCAATTTGCTGTTAAGCATGCGCGTGGGCGCGCACGCATTATAGCAGGAACAGGCTGCAATAATACAGCTCATTCTATACATCTGACGCAGCAAGCGGAGGCAGCTGGAGTAGATGGGGTTCTACTTGTCGTGCCTTATTATAATAAACCAAGTCAGGAAGGCATGTATCAGCACTTCAAAGCTATTGCAAGTGCTACTAAGCTTCCAGTTATGCTTTACAATGTGCCTTCACGTACAGTATCCAGCATAAGCACAGATACAACATTGCGTTTAGCTAATGATGTACCGAATATTGTAGCTACTAAAGAGTGTGCATCCATTGACCAAATGGCTGAAATTGTTGCTAAGGCACCTGAGCATTTCAAGGTGTACAGTGGTGATGATATTACGACATTGCCAGGACTTAGTATCGGCATTTACGGTATTGTAAGTGTTGCTAGCCATGTCATTGGTCTGGAAATGAAACAAATGATAGAAGCATATGTTCAAGGTCGTAATCAAGAAGCACTTGAGTTGAACCATAAACTTTCCCCTGTGTTCAAAGGGTTATTTAACTGTCCACATCCAGTTCCTAACCCAGTTGCGGTTAAACATGCGTTGAACTTGAAAGGTGTATCCGTAGGCGGGGTTCGTTTGCCGCTTGTGCAAGCAACAGAGCAGGAACAAGATTTTATTAAACAATTGTTGGATTCAACTTGCTCGTAAAAGAATTCAATATTAATAAAAAAAGAAAGCGGCCGTGGTCGCTTTCTTTTTTTATTTCCACTCCAATTTAACTTAAAACTTTACACTCATCAGCCACTGTTTGAATGTTATGGAGTAAGAAATCAGGCATTACATGATATGATTTTGGGATTATATAGGCCAATAAAAACGCTTGCTTGTGTTTTTCTCACACGTTCATGTATAATGAGTTACAAGTGACTGGGTGCGGTATATTTTACAAAAGAAAGCAGTTCATTGGTGCGACGGCCAACTGAATATAGGAGGTTAAGATTGACATTGTCGAAGAAGAACAACTCGGATAAACTATTAATTTTTGCATTGGGCGGCGTAGGTGAAATCGGTAAGAACATGTACGCAGTTCAATATGGCAATGACATCGTCGTTATCGACGCAGGGCTGAAGTTCCCTGAAGAAGATATGCTTGGAATTGACATTGTTATTCCAGACATTTCATATTTAACAGAAAATCGAGATAAAGTAAGAGCAATATTGATTACGCACGGACACGAAGACCATATCGGTGGTTTGCCATATGTATTGCGTCACTTGAACGTTCCTGTGTATGGTACTCGTCTAACACTTGGTCTTATTGAGAGCAAGCTTAGAGAAGCGAACCTTCTTGGAGAAACGAAGCGCATTTTGATTACTGCTGATTCTGAAGTTCAGCTAGGCTCTATGCGTGCGAGCTTCTTTAGAACGAATCACTCGATCCCAGACTCCGTTGGAGTATGCTTAGATACTCCTGAAGGGGCTGTTGTACATACGGGTGACTTCAAATTTGACCACACACCTGTTAATGAGCAATATGCTGATCTTCACCGTATGGCTGAAATCGGTAAAAGAGGTGTACTAGCTCTGTTATCAGACAGTACAAATGCTGAACGTCCAGGCTTTACGCCTTCAGAAAGCAGTGTTGGAGTTGAACTAGAAAATATCTTTAGCAAAGCTCAGCAGCGCGTCGTTGTTGCTACATTTGCTTCCAATATTCATCGCGTTCAGCAAGTTATTGATGCTGCATATGCAACAAACCGCAAGCTTACAGTAGTTGGAAGAAGTATGGTGAACGTCGTCTCCATAGCTTCAGAGTTAGGCTACTTGCACATTCCAGATGGAATGCTCATTGAGCCTGAAGAAGTAAACAAAATGGCTGCTGATCGTGTTGCTATTTTGTCAACAGGAAGCCAAGGGGAGCCAATGTCTGCATTGACGCGTATGGCACGTTCTACGCATCGTAAAGTGGACATCCTTCCAGGTGACACAGTTGTAATCGCAGCGACGCCTATCCCAGGTAACGAGAAATATGTGGGTCGCACAGTTGATGAACTGTTCCGATTAGGTGCAAATGTAATTTATGGCGGTTCAATGACTGGTGTTCACGTTTCCGGACATGGTAGCCAAGAAGAACTAAAGCTAATGATTAACTTGATGAAACCTAAATATTTCATCCCAGTTCACGGTGAATATCGCATGCTTCGTCATCATGCAAGATTGGCAGAATCAGTTGGCATTGAACCTGAAAATATCTTTATTACAGATATTGGAGAAACGATTGAGATTCAGAATGGAGTTGCTCGTCGCGGCTCTAAAGTACCATCTGGCTATGTACTTATTGATGGTCTTGGAGTGGGAGATGTAGGCAATATTGTTCTGCGCGACCGCAAGCTGTTGTCACAAGACGGTATTCTCGTCGTCGTCGTTACATTAAGTAAGCAGGACGGTACAATTATGTCTGGTCCAGATATTATTTCACGTGGATTTGTTTATGTTCGTGAGTCTGAGGGTCTACTCGATGAAGCGAATCGCATTGTTACATCCACGCTGCACCGTCTTATGAATGAGAACGTCAATGAGTGGGCTTCACTTAAAACACATGTGAAAGATGCTCTTGGTCGTTTCTTATACGAACAAACACGGCGCCGTCCGATGATACTTCCAATCATTATGGAAGTATAATAATTGCTACAAATATTATATCGTGTGACCTTAGGTCGCGCTCACGTCACTGAATTCAGTCCTTTGCCTACCCGGCAAAGGACTTTTTTAGTGTCATTAGTTCATCCGATTTTATTTTTAATCATCATGCTCTGTGCTTACTACTTCAAGAAAAACAATTATAAATATGCTGCATAACGATGCAGTGGTCTACGCAAGATAAGCGTGTATTCCCAGATTGGAGGGAGAAGCTTGACAAACTCACAGGATCTATCGACTTATAGTAAAACAGAAACAACCTTAGACTTTTCTTCTATGCACAGATGGAATATGGATGCATTAGAAGGTTGGCTTCGCCAAGATGAGCCTCCTCAAGCGCCACCGCTCGAAGTTCCATTGATCAAAGAAGCTCCACCTGCTATCCAAACGATACAGCAGTTGGGAACCGCATCGATTCCGAGCCCGGGCGAATCCAATATATATTGTCTGAATATTATTGGTCAGATTGAAGGCCACATCGTGCTTCCTCCTCAAAACAAAACGACTAAGTATGAACATATTATTCCACAGCTTGTCGCAGCAGAACAAAATCCTAAAATTGAAGGCATTTTGATTATGTTGAATACCGTTGGAGGAGATGTGGAGGCAGGATTAGCAATCGCAGAGATGATATCGTCATTGACGAAGCCGACCGTAACGCTTGTCCTCGGTGGAGGGCATAGTATAGGTGTACCGATTGCAACGTCAGGACAGGCATCATTTATAGCAGAGACAGCGACGATGACTATACATCCAATCCGTTTGACAGGCCTTGTCATCGGCGTGCCTCAGACATTTGAATATTTGGATAAAATGCAGGAGCGGGTCGTTCGGTTTGTAGTTGCACATTCAAAAATTTCAGATCAAACGTTCAAAGAATTAATGTTTAAAACTGGAGAGCTGACTCGTGATATTGGAACAACGATTATTGGTCCGGAAGCAGTAAAGCATGGGCTTATTGATGAAATTGGTGGACTTGGTCAAGCGCTAAAGCGGTTGAATGAATTCATTGAACTGCGCAGAGCTCCTTTGGGAGATCAATCTGTAGCTTTACCTACACTGGGGAATGAAACCATGCCGCCAATTCCTCCAACATTAAGATAGGGGGATCGGTAATGACTCTTTATACCGTCATACCTGAAGAAGAAATATTTAAAAATGCAAGTCAGGAGCGAACGGAGCAAGTAAGTGAATTTCTTGAAATGGCTTGGGAGGGGCGCTTGCTGCTTGTCGAAAGACTTAATGATGAATATATTCGGGTGGAAAGAATTTTACAGCCGTGCGGGATTCAAGACTTTTTAGAGCCTGCCTTTCAACCTGGCACTGTTCTACAACTAAATAAAACGTAAATAACTCCACTATAAAATAGCGTGGTTTGAAGAACGAGTAAGCTCCTGTTCATGATAACTACGCTATTTTGCATGACTTCGGAATGATCTCCAAGCAGATAACGGTAGAACATAGTAAGAACGGCTGTTCTGTGATATAATGGCATGTGGAGGTGACAACAATTGGCCCGAAGAAAACGTAAAAAGCAGTCTTTAAGCAAGAGTCTCAAATATGAAATATATGGTATATTGCTCATAACGAGCTCTGTCATCGCGCTTTCCGGCGGAGCAGCCTTCGGACGAGCGTTGTCCAAGCTGTTCGGATTACTGCTTGGAAAGTTTTACTTTGTTATACCGCTTGTTCTTATTTATGTAGGCTTAGCTGTAATGATTAAACGGCAATGGCCCAATGGTTGGAGCGCAAGAAAGTCTGGATTGATAATAATCTTGATCGGATTCACAATGATGAGCACGATGAGCGCAGTGGAAATGCGGTTGCTCCCTGTAGCAGATGATATTAGTGCAGGAAGTATATTTCAAGCGATACATAACACAATGAAGGAAGAACTAGTTACGGCTGCCGAAACGGGAACAGCAAGTGATATGTGGAATAAAGACATAAGCGGCGGGTATATAGGGGCAGCATTATATTGCCTCGTTTTTGCATTATTTGGGGCATTAGGGACGAAGTTGTTGATAATCGTTCTATTTATTATCGGTTTTATGCTGGCAACCCAATTATCTTATGTGGAACTCGCGCAGCTCATGCGCACGCAAATTAAAAAACTAATGAAAGCTATACATAAACAGCGTAAAGCACGTATCAATGAGCGAAAAGTTCGGGAGGCTGAGCAGAAAAAACGAGAAAGTTCAAGCTCTAAAAACGATAACATTCCTGATTTCTCTGATGATGAAGATATCGAAGAATATGGTTCTCCACGTAAAGCATCTAAGACACCTGTGTTCTTTCAATTGTTTGGCGATAGACGCAATGTCTCTAATGAGGAAGAGCTGATTGATGCAGATGATGAATGGCTGGACCGTTCATTGAAACGTAAAGGCAAACGAACGAAGGCAGAGCCTGCTGTTGAAGCAGAGTGGACGGATGTGTCGAACTCCGATGCAGATGCACGTACTGTGAGGGAAGCGCAACATACACGTGGCTATGATAGTATGAGCAATGCAGATAACGCTCCATTGGAAAATGAAGCTGACGATCGCAATGGACCATTATTCCGAGACTTTATGTCCCCTGATTATGATGGTTGGAACCCCGCTGCTGAAGCAGAATATATAGGAACACAAGATGATATAGATGAAGATTGGAACATTGATTTAGATGCTGTGTCTGATGGGAAACAACCTACAACAGCCACGGTAGATTCGTCTGTGCCTTCATTGCCGCAGCTTCCAGCAGCAGGAGAAGAAGTATCTTCGGCACTAGATGTAACGAATGGTACACAGCAAGATAGTGCTTCCAATGAGGAAGAAATTATAGTTCCAGTAAAACCGCCTGTTAAGCCATACAAATTGCCTAGCTTCTCATTGCTGGCCAAACCACAAGGAAGTGGCAAAGGAGGAGAGCAAGCGGACTTCATGCAGACTGCTCGTAAGCTAGAAGCTACATTGGAGAGTTTCAGCGTTCGAGCTAAGGTACTGGAAGTTGTTCGTGGACCTGCTGTCACTCGTTACGAGATTCAGCCTGACATCGGTGTTAAGGTAAGTCGGATTGTTAGCTTGTCTGACGATATTGCACTGGCGCTGGCAGCTAAGGATATTCGGATGGAAGCACCAATCCCAGGCAAGTCTGCAATCGGAATCGAAGTGCCTAACAATGAAGTATCAATAGTTACGATGCGTGAAGTAATGGAAACACCGACATTTGTCGATGCCAATTCGAATATAACGATTGCACTCGGGCGTGATATTTCAGGAGCACCTATTATAGGCAATTTAGCCCGGATGCCTCACTTGCTCGTTGCAGGTGCTACCGGATCAGGTAAATCGGTTTGTATTAACGGGATTATTACGAGTATTTTGTATAAAGCAAAGCCTGACGAAGTAAAGTTCCTAATGGTCGATCCAAAGATGGTGGAGTTGAACGTGTATAATGGCATTCCTCATTTGTTAGCTCCTGTCGTAACCGATCCTCGTCGCGCATCTTTAGCGCTAAAGAAGATTGTAGTAGAGATGGAAAAGCGATATGAGCTATTTTCCAAGTCTGGTACAAGGAATATTGAAGGATACAACAAACTGGTCGGAGATGACAAAGAGAAATTCCTGCCTTATATCGTTGTTATTGTGGACGAGCTGGCTGATTTGATGATGGTTGCCGCAAATGATGTTGAAGATGCGATCTGTCGTTTGGCTCAAATGGCGCGTGCAGCGGGCATTCATCTTATTATTGCGACACAAAGACCGTCCGTTGACGTAATTACAGGCGTTATCAAGGCAAATATCCCGTCTCGTATTGCATTCGGGGTATCTTCGCAAGTGGATTCCCGCACCATTCTAGACATGGCTGGCGCTGAGAAGCTACTTGGTCGAGGGGATATGCTGTATCTTCCTATGGGCTCTTCGAAGCCACAACGGGTTCAGGGTGCATTCTTATCTGATCCAGAAGTAGAAGCCGTCGTGTCATTCTGTCGAGATCAAGGAACAGCGGAATACAATGAAGACTTGGTACCTGAAATTGATGACCTTGCCTCATTTGATGGGGAGCCGGTTGATGAATTATTCGAGCAGGCTGTTACGATCGTGCTTGAAGGACAGCAAGCATCAGCGTCGTTATTGCAGCGCAGATTACGTGTTGGATACAACCGTGCGAGCCGTCTCATTGAATCGATGCAGATGCAAGGCATTATAGGGCCACCTGATGGAAGTCGTCCGCGTGAAGTCTTGATGACTCTGGAGCAATATCAACAAACAAAGATGTCTTCCTAAAAGACGTGTATAGAACATAATCCGTTATCTCATAATAAAGTTGCCAATACTGTCAAACCAAGAACGAAAGAGGTAACGATGATGAGAAAACGGATAATCTGGATTACCGTCTGTATGGTATGCATCCTGTTCGGGGCTTATCAGTATACACATATGTCAGATAGTACGGCTGCCTTTAGCGGTGCCCAATTGCAATCTGGCTCTAGAGGACAAGACGTAACGGAGTTACAAGGACGACTTGCCTTTTTAGGTTACTATTACGGCAAAGTAGACGGTGTATTCGGGAGTAAGACGCAAGGCTCTGTAAAATGGTTTCAATCACAGTTCGGATTGAAGGTTGATGGAGTTGTAGGTTCAAAGACACGTTCCAAATTAGTAAAGGCTACGAAAAATTGGAGTCCATCATCGAAAACTTCAAAGCCGCCACAAACATCAACTGGAAAGCCTAAGTCCAAGCCAAGCGGCTCCAATAATTTGGGATTAACCGAAAATGATTTGAAGCTGATGGCAAATGCGGTTTATGGAGAAGCACGCGGTGAGCCGTATGAAGGTCAGGTAGCTGTAGCTGCAGTTATCATAAACCGCATAAAGTCGCCTAGTTTCCCTAATACAGCTGCAGGAGTCATATTCCAGCCACGCGCCTTTACGGCAGTTGCCGATGGACAAATTTATTTGACTCCTAATGAAAAAGCACGACAAGCTGTGCAAGATGCAGTTGATGGATGGGACCCATCCGGCGGCTGCTTGTACTATTTTAATCCGGTGACGGCCACTTCCAAGTGGATATGGACACGACCGCAAGTGAAGACAATTGGCAAACATATCTTTTGTATGTAGAGTACGTCAACAGAGTCTATTTACAGCGTATAGCGACGGTAAGATCTTGGGTCTATCCATAAACAGGAGAGCAGCAACAGCTGCATCATCTCGAAATTCACATGCATTGCACAAGCGAAGAAGCGGTTGGCCTAACGGCACTGCTTCTTCCTTTTGTATAAGGCGTCATTTAGAAGTAAGATGTTGATAAGTTAATAACATGCATATACTGAGAGTAAGATATGATTTAATTGATTTAAAGCTAACATCTGGATGTAAGGACAATTAACTGACAGAGAAAAGGAGATTGCCTATCGTGAAAGTTCGCCAACAAGCATTTGAACGAGGTGTTGTGAACGGTATTCGTATCCATGTAATGCCGAGTAAGCGATTCAAGACATTTGCCATCGGTGCCTATATCGGTGTTCCCTTAAAGGAGGAGACGGTTACAGCTGTTGGCTTGACGCCATTCGTATTGAGACGTGGTACGACTTCTTTGCCTGAAACGATCCAGTTTCGTGAACGTCTTGATGAGCTGTATGGAGCGGGATTTGGCTTTGATGTATATAAGCGAGGAGACTATCAAATTGTCCAGTTCCGAATGGATATTATAAATGATGCATTTGTCAATGCGTCACAACCATTATTGGAGCAGTGTTTCCAATTTTTAGGCGAGGCGATTACAGCTCCTGTTTCGGAACAAGAGAAGTTTAGGGATAAATATGTTCAAGAGGAAAAAGAGACGGTACGCAAGCGCTTGGAAGCGATCGTAAACGATAAAATTCGATATGCTCAAGAACGATGCGTCGAAGAGATGTGCAAGGATGAACCGTATCGATTACATCCGCTAGGCAGCCGTGATGAAGTAAAGAAAGTCGAGTCGAAACATTTATATGATACGTATAAATGGTGGCTTGAGCATGCTAGTATCGATATTTATGTGATTGGTGACACCGATCTTTCTACCGTTCAATCGTATGTAGAAAAGTATTTTCAAGTGGAGCGTACACAAGATGTAGCTTATATCCGATCTTTGTCTGTTCCAGGTACAGGAGAGCCTCGTTACGTAACTGATAGACTGGATGTTACGCAAGGCAAGCTTAATATGGGGCTTCGAACTACCATTACGTATCATGACGATAAATATCCTGCGGCCCTGTTATACAATGGAGTATTGGGCAGCTACCCACATTCCAAATTATTTATCAATGTGCGTGAGAAGAACAGTCTTGCTTATTATGCTTCTTCCCGCTTCGATGGACATAAAGGCATTTGTACGATTCAGTCAGGCGTAGAGTTTGACAAGATTGAAAAGGCCTCGACGATTATCCAAGAACAGCTTGAAGTGATGCGTCAAGGCCGTATTGAACCATTAGAGTTAAGTCAAACGAAAGCGATGATCGCTAATCAATTGAGAGAAATAGATGATTCTGCTTTTGAAATGATAAGCTTTGATTTCAATCGTGTCCTATCGGGACGTGAAAGAACAACTTCTAGCTTAATTGAGCAGTTAGGGGATGTTACTGCTGATGAGATACAGACCGCGGCAGCAACGTTTCATCTCGATACGATTTATGTCTTACGCAATCGGGAGGAAAAGAAGTCATGAATAAGCGGGAGTATAATCGCATCCAAGAGACACTTTACTATGAGCGTATGGACAATGGTTTAGATGTTTATGTTTTGCCAAAGCCAGGATTTCAGAAAACGTATGCGACGTTTTCTACTCGATATGGTTCCATCGATAATCACTTTAAGGTAGAAGCAGAAGAACCTGTTCAAGTACCAGATGGAATCGCGCATTTTTTAGAACATAAAATGTTTGAAGAGCCTGAAGGAGATGTGTTCACTTCCTTTGCTCAACAAGGTGCTTCTGCAAACGCCTTTACAACATTTGATCGCACGGTTTATTTGTTTTCGGCTACCGATCAGATTGAAAAGAACATAACGACATTGATCGATTTCGTGCAAAATCCTTATTTCTCCGTAGAAAGTGTGGAAAAGGAAAAGGGAATTATTGAGCAGGAAATTAATATGTATCGTGATAATGCGGATTGGAGAGCGTACTTCGGACTTATTGAAGCGATGTATCAGCGATATCCAATCTATATTGACATTGCAGGTACGGTTGAATCGATACAAGAAATTACGAGAGATACGCTTCTTCAGTGCTACCATACATTCTATCACCCCTCCAATATGATGCTATTCATTGTAGGTGGTGTAGAGCCAGAGGAAATATTTGAGTTAGTACGTGGAAATCAAGCAGCCAAGTCATTCTCAGAACAAGGGGAAATCGAGCGTTTCTTCGATGAGGAACCGTTACAAGTAAGAACGCCTCGCAAAGTAACGAGCTTGCCTGTGTCGATGCCTAAATGCTTATTCGGTTGTAAAGAAGAACGTCCAGGATTAGAAGGAAAAGCATTGCTGGAGCATGAGTTGGCAACACGCATTATGCTGGACCTTATGCTGGGCAGCAGTACAAAGCTATCCCAGACTCTTTATGAAGAAGGGCTAACTTCAGATAATATAGGTTATGAGTATAATTGTGATACAAACGCTGCGTTTACGATCATTGGGGGGGAAACAACAGATCCTGATGAGCTAGTAAAGCGGGTAAAGGAAGCAATTGAAGCTCAGAAAAAAGAGGGCTTTTCGCAAGAGGCATTCGAACGGACAAGAAATAAGCGCATTGGAACCTATATGCGTTTGTTGAATTCTCCGGAATCGATTGCAAATGAATTCACAAAGCATACGTTTCGCGGGACTGATTTGTTTGATATACTGGATGTATATGAACATGTAACTTTAGAGCAAATCAATCAACGTTTACAAGATCATTTTAAATGGGAGCAGTTAGCTGTTTCCATCGTGGAGCAGAAAACAGAAGAATGATTCGACAACAGCGAAATAACATCTGGGCGTACTTCACTTATGCGGAAGTGCGCCTTATGTATGTGCATACAAGGAGAAGAGGAGAACTGGATGATGAAGGCTTTATCAGAGACAACCGTTCTAATAACAGGCGGAAGTCGAGGGATTGGGGCTGCTACTGCTGAACGTTTCGCGGCAGAGGGAGTACGCATTGCGATACATTATCATCAGGCCCATGAAGCTGCCAATGAGGTAGCACGACGTTGTATGGCCAGAGGCAGTGAAGTATTAACGGTTGCAGCAGATATTCGCAGCCGAGAACAGCTTGTGCGTATGAAGGAGCAGCTAGATATACATGGTTTTGCACCAGATATACTTGTCAATAATGCCGGTAGTTCTACATACGGTCTTTTTACGGATGTAACGGATGAAGAATGGGACGACTGTATGTCCGTCAATTTAAAAGGTCCGTTCCGATGTGCACAGCTTTTTGTGCCGCATATGATCCGTCAGCAGTATGGACGTATTATTAACGTATCTTCCATATGGGGTGTGACCGGGGCATCCTGTGAGGTGCTGTATTCGACAGCCAAGGGTGGCATTAACGCTTTTACAAAAGGACTTGCTAAGGAACTTGCCCCATCGGGCATTACAGTTAATGCGGTTGCTCCTGGTGCGGTGCAGACAGACATGCTGTCTCACTTAGCAATGGAAGATAAGGCTGCGCTTGAGACCGAAATACCTGCTGGTCGTTTAGGCACGCCACAGGAAATTGCATCATTGATTTATTTCCTTTCATTGCCTGAGTCTGCCTATATTAATGGACAGATTATTAGTCCTAACGGTGGTTGGCTTACATAATACGTTATTGAACCTTCCATATCTATGTTCTCTTGTCAGTGGTGATGTGCAAAGCATGCATAAGTTTTTAACGTTCGCACATATTACAAATGCGCGATGTTTCACCCATTGAGTTGAGTAACTGGTCAGGAGGTATGGAATATGTCATCTGTATTAGAAAACTTTGATTCTTGGAAAAAGTTCCTTGGTGAGCGTGTTCAGCAAGCGAAAAAAGTAGGTCTCAGTGAAGAAACCATTGCTAAGCTTGCTTACGAGATCGGTTCTTTTTTAGATGAAAAGGTATCGCCTCAGAATGAGCAAGAGCATGCGATTAAAGAGCTATGGGACGTTGGAGACGAGCAGGATAAAAAGACAATTGCTCGTTTGATGGTAAAGCTTGCGGAACAAAAAGGCTGATACAATTGAGCGGACAGAAGCGGTAAAAGCTATCTGGCCGCTCTTTTTCCACTGCCCCATGAATACGTGCTCACAATCTGTTATAATAAGGTCATTCTACCTTGAAGAGTAAGATTACATCTATAAATTATAATTTTCGTTAATTTTCGACAAGGTCTGTGGTATTTATGTCTCAGTTATTGTAGAATGGAAGCGGATAACGCAGAATGGGGTTGTGTTATGGAGTATAAACAGTGGTATATGGAGTATAAAATACATAAAAATCGTCCCGGTTTGCTAGGAGATATAGCCTCGTTGCTTGGGATGTTGGAAGTCAATATATTGACGATAAATGGTGTTGAAGGTAAGACAAGGGGTATGCTGCTTCAGACAGATGATGATGAGAAGATTCAGCTCATGGGTCAAATGATGAAGAAAGTAGACAACATCACGATTACTGCGCTTCGTCAGCCGAAGTTAGTTGATATTTTGGCTGTTCGCCATGGTCGCTACATTGAACGGGATTGTGATGACCGTAAGACATTTCGATTCACGCGTGATGAGCTGGGTTTGCTCGTCGATTTTCTGGGCGAAATCTTCAAACGAGATGGGCATCAAGTTATAGGTTTGCGTGGAATGCCGCGTGTCGGCAAGACGGAATCCATAATAGCTGGAAGTGTATGTGCCATGAAGCGTTGGACATTTGTGTCATCCACATTGCTTAGACAGACGGTGCGCAGCCAAATGTCTGAAGAAGAAAGTCAGCCGAGTAATATATTCATTATTGATGGCATCGTTTCTACAATTCGTTCCAATGAGAAGCACGAACTGCTTCTTCAAGAAATAATGAATATGCCTTCTACAAAAGTGATCGAACATCCAGATATTTTTGTACGGGAAACGCAGTATGATTATGACTTTTTCGATTATATTATTGAGCTGCGGAACACACCTGAAGAAGAAATTACGTATGAAACGTTTACGCTGAATTATAACGATTTATAATATAAATAATATTCCTGATAAGCTCGGATCATTATTTGATGTAGGAGGTGAGTGAGAATATGTCAGAACTTGGGCAAATGCTTAAGGAAGCTCGACTTGAAAAAGGATTATCTTTAGATGACGTACAGGAAGCAACAAAGATTCGCAGACGATATTTGGAAGCGATCGAAGAGGGAGACTATAACGTTCTTCCAGGTACGTTTTATGTACGGGCGTTTGTTAAGACTTATGCAGAAACGGTCGGATTGAACCCGGATGAAATTTTACAATATTATCGCAATACAATGCCGGTAGAAGAGCAAGAGCAGCCTGTTGAACCGATGATTCGCAACAAGCGAAAGGTACAACATAGCGAAGGCTTTGGAAAATGGGCAACGACACTATTAATGTGGTCATTTGTCATATTAATACTGGTTATTCTCTATATTGTTGCGAACCAGGCTTCCAAAGGCGATGAATCGAAAAACATTGATAACACCAATGTTTCTGAAGGGGTTCAACAGCCTGCTGAAAATACAGGAAATGCGGAAAATGGAAGCGGTGGTACTACAGAGTCGACACCAACTCCTGAACAAGAACCTGTAACTGAACCTGAGCAGACTCAAGAGCCGTTAGTTGTTCAGGAAAGTTCTACTTCTCGTATGAATACGTTCGTCGTAGCTGCGCCTGGTGAGGAGCCTTTAAAGGTTGAAATTAAAGGTGTGGGCGGTGATAGTTGGCTTGGCGTCACTGAACGGGATCAGAATGGTAAACGGTTGTTCTGGAACACACTTGAAAATGGAAAATCACAAGTTATTGATATAACTGAGCAAGGTGTCAATATTCGTACTGGACGAGCTGACCTTATTGAGATAACTGTTAATGGTCAAGTTCTTGATGACGGTGATAAGACGAGTTCGAAGACGATACGGGTTAGAGCGGTGTCTGGAGAGGAAGCTAAGCAACTTCAAGAACAGGCAGATACTAGCAACACAGGTGCTGCTACAGAGACACCATAGGTTTATTTAAACTGCTGATTGCTGATTTCATGCTGAACAGTTGCGCACTATTTTCCTGTTCCATTTCTGAAGCATATTTGATTTGGCTTCGGAGAGAATAGGACTGCGGCGAATATTCTCATGAACAGCGAGGTGTCGATTATGGCGGTTAGTTGGAGTGTAGCAGCTATTGGTGTTGTCGTCAGCTTGTTAGGTTATTATTTGACGCCTAGTGCATGGGGCTTTGGGATCATGGGGTTCGGTCTAGCACATGTCCTCCTAGGAATATTGGACATGTTCCGAGCACCTTCTCGTGCCCGATATTAGCGCCGTAATCGGATGAAAGCACTGGGGCATTCCTATCGCAGTTTGCGTGCAAAGGGATGCCCTTGTGTTGTTATAGATTAGGTCATGAAATTTAAGGAGGCATACATATGGCTGAATATTCATTTGATATTGTAAGCAAGACGGATTTGCAAGAAGTAAGCAACGCCATTACGCAGGCAGAACGCGAAATAGCTACTCGTTTTGATTTTAAAGGTAGTAAAAGTGCGATGTCATTGGAAAAAGAGGAGCTCGTACTTGTCTCAGATGACGATTACAAGTTGAAAAGTTTGATCGACATTTTAGAATCCAAGCTAATTAAGCGCGGAGTTTCTATTAAAAATATGGATTTCGGCAAAATTGAACCAGCTTCAGGCGGTACTGTGCGCCAGCGTGTTCGCTTAAAACAAGGAATTGAGCAAGATATTTCTAAAAAGATTAATGTACTAATCCGCGATTCTAAGCTTAAAGTAAAAAGCCAGATTCAAGGTGACCAACTGCGGATAACAGGAAAAAACAAGGATGAGCTTCAAGCTGTTATGAAATTGCTGCGTGAAGCGAATTTGCAATTGGATTTGCAATTTACTAACTATCGCTAGGACTACATAGATTTATTTCTAGGTATATTGACTTTATCATTGTCGACATTAGGGCCATGAGAGGGCGCATGCTTGTTTTGCATTTTGACTATATCATTTGCTCTGTATTATACTTATTAAGAAAACTTAATAATTACAGAGGTATATTACGATTCGAATAGAGGTATGTTTGAATTGTATTACCATAGTGGGAGATGCATTTATGTCAGACAAGCATACAATCATGGCATTGAAACAATCGGTCATTGCACATGCACATGAGCTTTACTTGGCCGGGGAGGGTGTTTAGTTGAATCTGGCTAACAAGATTACATTGGCGCGTATCTTTCTCGTTCCAATTATGATGTTCTTTTTACTGGTGAACGTTGATTATTTCCCGCCAATCCGTATAAACGAATTTTATATTACGTACAACCAGATAATGGCGGCACTAATTTTTATCATTGCTGCGAGTACGGATGGTTTGGATGGATACATAGCGCGCAAGCGCAAAATGGTAACCAATCTGGGCAAGCTGCTTGATCCGCTAGCGGATAAGCTGCTGGTTGCAGCTGTTCTCATCTCACTTGTGGAAATGGGCAAAACTGATGCGTGGATTGCTGTTGTTATCATTAGCCGTGAATTTGCTGTAACAGGCTTGCGCCAAGTTGCATTGCTTGAAGGCACTGTTGTTGCTGCGAGCAAGTGGGGCAAATGGAAGACGGCCATCCAAATTACAGCTATTGTTGCTATGTTGTTGAACAATTTCCCGTTTGCTTTTATCGGCTTCCCATTTGATGTGGTTGCAACATGGGCGGCGGCGCTGATTACGGTATATTCTGGGATTGACTACTTTGTAAAGAATAAAAAAGTGCTGCGGCTCTCTTAGCACTAAAAGATTGGCAGCAGGCTTAAGCTCAGTTTAATTTGAGTAGCCTGCTGCTTTTGATATTTGTAAGGTTAATAAGATTTATACTTATAAAATGAAGGTGGTGGACGTAAGATGAAAGCGGAAATGATAGCCGTTGGAACAGAATTACTGCTCGGTCAGATCGTAAATACGAATGCACAGTTTTTATCGCAGCAACTTGCCCTGTTGGGTATCGATGTATATTATCAGACTGTCGTGGGAGATAACCCTCATCGGATGAAAGAAGTCGTTGATACGGCTCGAAAGCGGGCAGATATCGTTATTTTAACAGGTGGGCTTGGACCGACTATGGATGATATAACGAAGGAAGTTGTAGCGGAGCTGCTAGGACGAAAAATAAGCATCTACAAACCGGGTTTAGAGAAGATCGAGAATATGTTCCGTGAGCGCGGTATTCATATGGTAGAGAGCAATAAGCGCCAGGCAGATTCGATTGAAGGTGCGTCCCCATTGGATAATGAAGCAGGCCTTGCAATTGGTAATGCAATTGTTGCTGATGGTACCACGTACCTGCTTCTGCCCGGTCCTCCAAAAGAAATGAAGCCTATGTTTCTTAATGTTGCAGTTCCTTGGCTGAAGCAGCATGTGCTTCAGGAAGAACAAGCATTGTACACGCGCATGTTGAAATTTGCTGGTATTGGTGAATCGAGCCTAGAAGAGCAATTGAAAGATTTGATCGCTGGACAGACAGATCCTACCATCGCTCCTTATGCAAAGGAAGGCGAAGTGTTGATTCGATTAGCGACGAAAAGTGCTTCACAATATGACGCTAATCACAAACTGGACCAATTGGAGCTGCTTATACGTTCACGCTTGGAATCATATATTTATGCAACAGCGGATTTGCCGCTTGAAAGTATTGTTGTTGACCTGATGACTGCGCGTGGATTAACATTGGCATCGGCTGAGAGTTGTACAGGTGGACTATTTGCTGAAACGATTACTTCGGTTTCTGGTGTAAGCGCGATGTATCTTGGTGGCGTTGTCACCTATACGAATGTAATGAAGCATCGTTTGTTAGGCATTCCAATGAATGTCCTAGAAGGTGAAGGTGCTCCGGGTGCCATTAGTGAACAAACGGCAACGTTGATGGCCGAAGGTGTATTGGAGCGTACGAATGCGGATATTGCAATCTCGATCACGGGTGTTGCAGGTCCGACTGAATCAGAAGGAAAGCCTGTCGGGCTCGTCTATATAGGTATTGCTGAACGCGATAAGTGTACCGTGGTTGAGTCTTTGCGAATAAACGGTAATCGCGAGATGGTTCGGGTGCGTACCGTTAAAACGGTATTGCATCGATTATGGAAAATGTTAAAGCAGTAAGTTGATTAAAAGTGGTTCATAGGTTTGCATGCAGGTATTATGGGCGTTTGGTAGTTGGGCGGGATATGCCACTTGTTATTCGCTCTAGTTAATCATATAATAGATATACGATTAAGAAGCGGAGGAACCGCAATGTACCAAGTTTGTTGGTGCGTTGCGGTTTTTTTATGTATATTAACGCTTTCGCGCTATTTTAACAGTCTAATCGACTGTGATTTATCTGGTTAAGGTTGGAAGAGGAGGGTAGAAAAAAACGAATGTATGTTCGAAAAAATGCTTGTGCATCGTCTCAAAAAAAGGTATGATAAGAGTACAAAATGAATGAAGGATGTGAGTGTGTGTCAGATCGCAAAGCAGCATTAGAGATGGCATTACGTCAAATAGAAAAGCAATTCGGTAAAGGTTCCATCATGAAGTTGGGCGAATCCAATCATATGCAGGTTGAGATTGTACCAAGTGGATCTTTAGCGTTAGATATAGCGCTCGGCACAGGTGGACTTCCTCGCGGGCGTATCGTTGAAGTGTACGGACCAGAATCTTCAGGTAAGACGACAGTTGCCCTGCACGCCATTGCTGAAGTGCAGAAGGCTGGTGGACAAGCTGCGTTTATTGATGCGGAACATGCGCTTGATCCGCTATACGCAAGCAAGCTTGGGGTTAATATTGATGAGCTGCTTCTATCTCAGCCAGATACGGGCGAGCAGGGGCTAGAGATTGCTGAAGCGCTTGTTCGCAGTGGTGCTGTTGATATTATTGTTATCGACTCTGTTGCAGCGCTCGTTCCAAAGGCTGAGATTGAGGGTGACATGGGTGATTCCCACGTTGGTCTTCAAGCTCGTCTTATGTCCCAAGCACTTCGTAAGCTATCTGGTGCGATTAGCAAGTCGAAGACAATTACAATCTTCATTAACCAGTTGCGTGAGAAGGTTGGGGTTATGTTCGGTAACCCTGAGACAACTCCGGGTGGTCGTGCATTGAAGTTCTACTCTTCCGTACGCCTAGATGTTCGTCGCGTTGAGACGATCAAGCAAGGAAACGATATGGTTGGTAACCGTACTCGAATTAAGGTTGTGAAGAACAAAGTAGCTCCTCCATTCAAGCAGGCGGATATCGATATTATGTATGGCGAAGGAATTTCCAAGGAAGGCAGCATCGTCGATATTGGAACGGAGCTGGACATCATTCAGAAGAGTGGTGCTTGGTACTCCTATGAAGGCGAACGTTTGGGTCAAGGCCGTGAGAATGCGAAGCAATTCTTGAAAGAGAATGTCGAAATGTCATTGAAGATCGAGAACTTGATTCGTGAAGCTAGCAACTTGACTACGGTTATTCCTGCATCTTCTCAGGACGAAACTGATGAGGACGAGGAAGAATTGTTGGCACTTGATGCTGAATAATTGGATGATGGACAAGCACCTTGCCAAATGGTAAAGGTGCTTGTCTTTGTTGTAGTTGCCGTGTTACTTGTTATGAAAAGCGCCATCCTTATTGCGGTGGGTCACAAAATAGTCAATGTGGGGGATATAGATGCAGCAAGATGAGACGATAATAGTAAAAGTTCAGCTGGATGAGAAACAGCGTAATCGATATATCATTTTTTTTGAGCATGCTGAGCCAATTAATGTACATGTTGATACGATAGTAAAGTATCGCCTTACGAAAGGCTCAGAGGTGTCTCTTTCCTTTCTAGAGGAGATTATACGAGCAGATGAGCAGCACAAAGCCTACATACAGGCGTTGACTTATTTGCAGCGCAAGCCTCGTACACGAATGGAAATGACTAAGTATTTGCAGAAGAAGGAATACGACGACGAAACGATACCAATCGTACTGGATAGGTTGGAGCGTGAATGGCTTGTAGATGATGCTGCGTATGCAGAGCAGTGGGCAGAACAGCGAATTACTCGACATAGCAAGGGCAGTCGCTGGGTTCGACATGAGCTGAAACAAAAAGGCGTGAAAGAGAACCATATTCGTGCAGCCATGGATTCCATTGCTCCGGAACAGGAATGGGAAAGTGCAGTTGGGGCCGCTACGAAGAAGTGGCGACAAACTCGTGGAGAAACGCATATTCGAAAGTATAAAGTTGCAGCCTATTTAGCAAGAAGAGGTTTTTCAAGCGAAATGTCGCGTAAGGCTGCTCAACTGGTGGCTGATGAGTCAGTCAGAAATGATCAAGGTGAAGAGACTTGGTAAAAGAGAAGTTGAGCTTTGCTTGACAATATCTTTTCCTCAATAATAAAATGAACATGTATCTTTATTTTCACGAAATCAATTTCCCCTTCCAGAAGTTGATTTTAACTGATTCATTTCGCCAATGTCATAGTTCCGATTGTCACTATGTAGGGGTGATGATCGTGTGTGCGAATGCATGCAATTTTACCGACATCTATAGGGGTGCCGGTCGATCCATGAGTATGAATCAAATGAAACTGTAACAAAACAAATGAAACCTGTCCCAAGCAGTGCTTGGAGTAACCAACGGGGAGGTGAGGCAATGAACGTCAACATTTGGCTCGCAATCGTTCTCGTTGTGGCTGCATTATTCTTGGGGTTTGGAATCGGTTATCTGATTCGCAAATCGCTTGCGGAAGCGAAAATAACGAGTGCTGAGCATGCTGCGGAACAAATCGTGGATAACGCACGTAAGGAAGCGGAGGCACTGAAGAAAGAAACGGTGCTCGAAGCAAAAGACGATGTCCACAAAGTTCGCACTGAAGCGGAGAAAGATATCCGTGAACGCCGGAACGAAATTCAACGTCAAGAAAGACGAATCGTACAAAAAGAAGAGTCGTTGGATAAAAAGTTAGATTCGCTCGAACGTAAAGAGGAACAACTAGCTAACAAAGAGAAACAGATTGAAGAGACAGAAGAACAAGTTGAGCGCATCCATCAACAACAAGTTTCGGAATTGGAGCGCATATCGAATCTGTCCATGGAAGACGCTAGACAGATTATTTTGACGAATGTTGAGCAAGAAGTCCGTCATGAGACAGCTCAAATGATTAAAGAAATCGAGCAGCAAGCTCGAGAAGAGGCGGACAAGCGCTCACGTAATATTATTACGCTAGCAATCCAGCGCTGTGCAGCTGACCATGTGGCTGAAACTACGGTATCTGTCGTTGCTTTGCCGAACGAAGAGATGAAAGGCCGTATTATCGGTCGTGAAGGTCGTAACATTCGCGCATTGGAGACGCTTACGGGTATTGATCTTATTATTGACGATACTCCAGAAGCGGTTATCTTGTCTGGGTTCGATCCAATTCGTCGTGAGATTGCTCGAACATCACTTGAGAAGCTGGTTGCAGACGGACGTATTCACCCAGCACGTATCGAAGAGATGGTCGATAAATCACGCAAGGAAGTGGACGAGCGCATTCGTGAATATGGTGAACAAGCTACATTTGAGGTGGGCGTGCATGGTTTGCATCCTGACTTAATTAAAATTCTTGGTCGCCTGAAATTCCGTACAAGCTATGGACAGAATGTACTTAAACATTCCATGGAAGTTGCGTATCTGGCAGGTTTGATGGCTGGAGAGCTTGGAGAAGATGTAACTCTTGCTAAGCGCGCAGGCTTACTACACGATATCGGAAAAGCGTTAGATCATGAGGTTGAAGGATCTCACGTTGAGATTGGTGTAGAATTGGCGAAGAAGTACAAAGAACATCCTGTCGTTATTAACAGTATTGCATCCCACCATGGCGATTGCGAAGCAACATCGATTATCGCAATGCTCGTTGCTGCTGCAGATGCATTGTCTGCTGCAAGACCAGGAGCTCGTCGCGAAACGCTCGAAACATACATCAAACGACTGGAGAAGCTTGAAGATATCTCTGAATCGTTCGAAGGTGTTGAGAAATCGTACGCGATTCAAGCTGGACGCGAGGTTCGTGTCATGGTACAGCCTGAGAAAATTGATGATACGGAAGCGTATCGTCTTGCTCGCGAGATTACGAAAAAAATCGAGGGTGAACTGGATTATCCGGGGCACATTAAGGTTACAGTTATCCGCGAGACTCGAGCGGTGGAATACGCCAAATAATAATAGACATATTGGACTTGGAGAAGTGGCCGCGTCGGCCACTTCTCCGTTTGTTAAGGAGGACTTGTTTCCGATGAAAGTATTGTTTATCGGTGATATTGTGGGCAACACGGGGCGCAAAGCAGTGAAGACGCTGCTTCCAGAGTTGAAGAGCAAACATAACCCGCATATTATCATTGCGAATGCAGAAAATGCTGCAGGTGGACGTGGTGTTACTGCTGCAATTATTAAAGAATTCGTGGATCTTGGTGTTCATGGGTTTACGATGGGGAATCATACTTGGGATAACCGTGATATATTTGAATGGATCGATGACGACAAACGTGTCGTTCGTCCGGCAAATTTCCCGCCTGGAACACCTGGAAGAGGAATGACGACCATTAAGGCTAATGGCAAGGAACTAGTCATTCTAAATCTGCAGGGGCGGACATTCCTGCCTCCAATCGACTGTCCTTTCCGTACTGCGGACGAGCTGCTGGAGCGAGCAGGAAAGCAATCCAAAGCGATCCTAGTCGATTTTCATGCTGAAGCGACGTCTGAGAAAATCGCGATGGGCTGGCATTTGGATGGCCGAGCATCTTTCGTTGTTGGTACACATACGCATGTACAAACGAATGATGATACGATTTTGCCAAATGGAACAGGATATTTGACAGACTGTGGAATGGTTGGTTCCAAAGAGGGCGTGCTAGGCATGGAACGCGATGCGGTACTTCGCAAGTTCAAAACCCAGCTGCCCGTTCGGTTTACGGTTTGCGAGGGGAAATGGCATTTCCATGCTGTACTTGTTGAGATTGATGATTCAACAGGAAAAGCACTACGAATTAACAAAATCCGTATCCGTGAAGATGAGTGGATTATGAGCTAACATTATGAATATTTCGAGAACCTTGGCTGTATACATGCTATAAGCAGCTAAGGTTCTTTTTTTGCTTGCCCAGGTTAGTCAAGGTTCTGCTTTGGCCAATTGGGGTATAGGGATATATTGGTGGTATTTTTAGCCTGTTTACGAATATGTTGTAATAGTGGAATCAACCATTATTCCCGAGGAGGTACTTTCATGGAAGTATTAAAAGTTTCAGCAAAATCCAATCCAAATTCGGTAGCTGGTGCGTTAGCAGGGGTTTTGCGTGAAAGGGGAGCGGCCGAACTGCAGGCGATTGGTGCAGGTGCTTTGAACCAAGCAATTAAGGCGGTCGCCATTGCACGGGGATTTGTTGCGCCGAGCGGTGTAGATTTGATTTGTGTCCCGGCCTTCACCGATATTGTGATTGATGGTGAAGATCGTACAGCAATCAAATTAATTGTAGAGCCAAGATAAGAGAGGAAGTAGGCAACTAAGATGGAAACTGCGAAGAGTACGTACTAACCTGTTTACGCTGTAAGCAGGTTTTTTGCTGTTCATTTTTTGAAGAAGGAAATCTTATGAGTACCTAATTAGGTACATCTAATATACACGAAGATGCCTAGACCGCTGGAATAGGCTATAATGGAAGGCAGCGATGAGGGACATGAAAGAGATAGAAGGGATGAAAATCGCATGAATGCAAAAATCATTGATTTCCATTGTGATGTACTTTATAAAATGCTTTATGAAAATAAGGTGGATTTCGAGAATACCGAACTGTTGGATATTACGCTGCCGCGATTGAAGCAAGGTCAAGTTGGCATTCAAGTATTTGCTCTTTATTTAGAAGCAGCTCCATTAATAGGACCTCCACGATTTGCTCAAGTGCTGCGTGCTATCGATCTGTTTCGTGAGCAGATTGCTGTGCTGCCAGAAATGCATTGGGTGAAATGGAAAGAAGATTTGGAGACGTTGGAACATGACCGTTCGCTAATAGGCTCCATTCTCTCTTTGGAGGGGGTAGATGCACTAGAAGGAGATATGGTTTATGTACGTACGTTGCATGAGCTAGGCGTGCGATTTATTGGACTGTCTTGGAATCATGCCAACTGGGCAGTAGATGGAGCAGGTGAGCCGCGCTCCGGAGGATTTACGAGAGAAGGATGGCAGCTAATTGAAGAGTGTGATCGATTAGGAATTATACTAGATGTGTCACATTTGAATGAACGTGCGTTCTGGGAACTGATGGACGGTACAACGCGACCGGTCATTGCTTCTCATTCGAACTGCGCTTCCTTACAGCCGCATCCTCGCAATCTGACAGATGATCAGATTCGTGCCATCATCGCACGGGACGGTAGAATAGGTGTGACTTACGTGCCGCTATTCGTAGCAGAAAAAGAACTTGTCACGATAGAGGACTTGCTGGGGCATATCGATCATATTATTCAATTAGGTGGAGAGAATCATCTGATGCTCGGCTCAGACTTTGATGGCATAGATGACAAAATTCACAACTTAGAGCATGCCGGACATCATCCAAACTTACTCGCAATGATTGAGCAGCGTTATGGAAGTGCAGTCATGAACAAAATTGCATATGAGAATGCAAATAGGTTCCTAAAGACATATTTGCCGCAGCGGGTATAGCAAAATAATATTTATTACCTATCACATCTTTGCATCATATTTATCTCAAGGTGCTATGAGCGAAGATGGGAAAACGCTTGCCTTTTACTAAGACTGGACATAGAATGATTATGACTCAGGCCAATAAGCCATTGCCAACTATTTAATAGTTACAAGATGCGTAAATGATGTGTAACATGGATAGGCAGTATTTTCGAGTCACCTTAAAGGAGTGGGCGAGCTTGATTAGTCAATTGTCATGGAAAATCGGGGGGCAGCAAGGGGAAGGTGTGGAAAGTACAGACCGTATTTTCTCTACTGCATTGAATCGTTTAGGTTATTACTTATACGGTTACCGACACTTTTCATCACGTATTAAAGGCGGACATACCAATAATAAGATTCGTATTAGCACGAAACCTATTCGTGCCATTTCAGATGATTTAGATATTCTCGTTGCATTTGACCAAGAATCGATTGATTTAAATGCACATGAGTTGCACGCTAACGGGGTTATCGTAGCGGATGCAAAGTTTAATCCAGTTGTACCTGAAGGAGCAACTGCGCGATTGTTTGCCGTACCTATTACAGCGATAGCTGAGGAACTTGGCACATCACTAATGAAGAACATGGTAGCATCTGGTGCTTCATGGGCTCTATTAGGTCTGCCTTTAGAAGTGTTCAATAAGGCAGTTGAAGAAGAGTTCGGCCGTAAAGGCGCAGCTGTCGTAGAGAAAAATATTGAAGCAGTACGCCGTGGCGCTGACTTCGTACTTGAACAGGCCGGGGGGCCATTGGAAGAATTCCGATTGGAGCCTGCTGATGGCAAGCAAAAGCTATTTATGATTGGTAACGATGCGATGGCACTTGGGTCGTTGGCAGCGGGATGCAGAATAATGTCTGCGTATCCAATTACGCCTGCTTCTGAAATTATGGAATATTTAATTAAAAAACTGCCGAAATTCGGTGGAACGGTTGTTCAAACAGAGGACGAAATTGCAGCAGCAACGATGGCTATCGGTGCTAACTATGCAGGTGTTCGTACAATGACGGCATCTGCTGGACCAGGTCTTTCTCTTATGATGGAGGCTATTGGTCTAGCAGGTATGACAGAGACGCCTCTCGTTATTGTTGATACTCAGCGCGGAGGTCCAAGTACGGGGTTGCCGACGAAGCAAGAACAAAGTGACGTAAACGCAATGATCTATGGAACGCATGGAGAGATTCCAAAGATCATTATTTCTCCTAGTTCCATTGAAGAGTGTTTCTATGATATGATCGAGGCTTTCAACTTAGCGGAGCAGTATCAATGTCCGGTTATTGTGTTGACTGACTTGCAGCTCTCCTTGGGTAAGCAATCTTGTGAAATGCTTGATTACAATCGTATCGTCATCAATCGCGGCAAGCTCGTATCAGATGTGCCGCCGTTGGAGACGCATGAGCAATTCAAACGATACGAGCTCACGGAAGATGGTATTTCACCTCGTGTAATTCCAGGTGAAAAAGGCGGTCTTCATCATGTGACAGGTGTAGAACATGATGAGATTGGACGCCCATCTGAGAGTTCGGTTAACCGCAAGAAGATGATGGATAAGCGTCTTTCGAAATTGAACAGCCTAAACATTACGAATGCCATTCATGTAGATGCGCCTCATGAGGAGCCAGAGCTGCTTATCGTAGGTATGGGGTCTACTGGTGGTACGATTGATGAGGCTCGTGTACGATTAGAGGAAGAGGGTATTAAAACGAACCATATTACAGTTCGTCAAATCTATCCGTTCCCAACAGAGTTGTTCGAACCATATGCGGATCGAGCAAGCAAAATTGTCGTTGTGGAGAATAACGCAACAGGACAATTGGCGGATCAAATTAAGCTTAACGTAGGATGTGGAGATAAAGTTCGTAATATGCTCAAGTATGACGGAACGCCTTTCCTACCAAGCGAAATCTATTCCCGAAGCAAGGAGTTGGTGTAAGATGGCAACGTTCAAAGAGTTTCGCAACAATGTGAAGCCGAACTGGTGCCCGGGATGCGGTGACTTCTCGATTCAAGCAGCAATTCAACGCGCAGCGGCCAACGTAGGCTTGGAGCCTGAACAACTAGCCGTAATTTCAGGTATCGGCTGTTCCGGTCGTATTTCAGGATATGTGAACGCGTATGGCTTCCATGGTATACATGGTCGCGCATTGCCAATTGCACAGGGGGTAAAGCTGGCGAATCGTGATTTGACGGTTATTGCCTCTGGCGGTGACGGTGATGGATTTGCAATCGGTATGGGACATACGGTGCATGCGATTCGTCGTAATGTGAATATGACCTATATCGTTATGGATAATCAAATCTACGGATTGACAAAGGGTCAAACTTCCCCGCGTAGTGCTGTTGGTTTCAAGACGAAGAGTACACCGGAAGGTTCGGTAGAGACAACGCTAGCTCCGTTGGAGATCGCACTAGCTGCTGGAGCGACTTTCGTAGCTCAATCGTTCTCTAGCGACTTGAAGCAGCTGACATCTTTAATCGAGCAGGGTATCAATCATGAAGGATTCTCTTTAATTAACGTGTTCAGTCCTTGTGTCACATTTAACAAAATCAACACGTATGACTGGTTTAAAGAGAATATCGTTAACTTGGCAACGGTGGAAGGCTACGATCCGACGAACCGGGTGATGGCCATGACGAAGCTAATGGAGACGAACGGAATGATTACAGGACTTATTTATCAAGATACTTCCCGTCGTTCGTATGAGAACTTGGTACCTGGCTTCTCTCAAGAGTCCTTGGCGCATCATGATTTGACTCTCTCGGAAGATGATTTCAATGGCTTGCTTAAAGAATTTAAGTAATTATAAATAAATTCAATTAATTGTTAAAAAGGCATATGTCGAAAGATGTATGCTTTTTTTATTTTCATAGTATAATAAAAGTTGGTATATGAACTAGACTAGAGAGATATTCGAGAGGTGGAAGAATCATGAAAACTGTACCAGTAGGCGTTTCCGGTCGTCATATTCATCTAACACAAGAGCACATCGAGGCACTATTTGGACCCGGCGCTCAACTAACAGAATTCAAAGCATTGTCTCAGCCAGGACAATTCGCAGCAGTAGAAACAGTAGAAGTTATCGGACCTAAAGGTTCCTTCAATACAGTACGTATTTTGGGACCAGCTCGTCCAGCATCTCAATTGGAAGTTTCTCGTACGGATTCCTTCGCTTTGGGTATTAAAGCTCCTGTGCGTGAATCTGGCGCTATTGCTGATACACCTGGTGTTACTCTTAAAGGGCCGCATGGCGAAGTTGTATTGGATCAAGGTGTTATCGTTGCTGCTCGTCATATTCACTTCCATACATCCGATGCTGAGAAGTGGGGAATTCAAGATAAGCAAACATTGCGTGTACGTGTAGGCGGAGAGCGTGGCGTCGTATTCGAAAATGTACTTGCTCGTGTACATCCTACATTTGCATTGGACATGCATATCGATACAGATGAAGCAAATGCTGCAGGTGTTAAGAACGGCGACACAGCTGAAATTATTGACTAATAAAGCATCATAAACGGTCCCTGATGGGGCCGTTTTTTAATTTCCTGCAACGTCCTATCTTGGAATCGAATAGAAATCAATGGTATAATATTCTGGATTGTGTTTCGAACTCACTTTGTAATCAAATGAATGATGATTGTAGACAAAATTATAAATACAAAAGGGAGTGACCAAGAGGATGAGCAAGGGGAAGGATTACGCTAAGTATTTTGACTTTTCTCAGGCCAAAGTCATTTCAGAGGATGAGAACGGCAAGAAGATTCGTCTTAATGGCCGTGAAATTTATATTATGTCAGAACCGAATCAGCGTCAAGAAAAGCAGCGTGGCAAACAGGACATTCAGGTGCATTATGAAGAGGCTGTTCCTGAGACGTTACGTGAGCTGGGTAAGGGAAAGCGTTACATCATTTATACGTTTGGTTGTCAGATGAATGAGCACGATTCAGAGACGATGAGCGGTTTGTTGGAACAGATGGGTTATGAGAAGACAGAAGATCGAAAAGAAGCGGATATCATTTTACTTAATACATGTGCGATCCGTGAAAATGCTGAAGACAAAGTATTTGGAGAATTAGGCCATCTGAAAACACTTAAGCTTGAGCGGCCTGGTCTCATTCTTGGGGTATGCGGCTGCATGTCTCAAGAGGAGAATGTCGTCAATCGCATTATGAGCAAGCATCAATTTGTTGATATCATCTTTGGAACTCATAATATTCATCGTCTGCCGTTCCTCGTTCGTGATGCTTTATTCAATAAAGAAATGGTTGTTGATGTATGGTCCAAGGAAGGCGATATTATCGAAAACCTGCCTAAGAAGCGTGCAGGCATGCGTGGATGGGTAAACATTATGTATGGTTGTGACAAGTTTTGTACGTACTGTATCGTGCCATATACGCGAGGTAAGGAACGGAGTCGTTTGCCAGAGGATGTTATTGCAGAGGTCCGAGAGTTGGCACGTCAGGGCTATAAGGAAATTACACTGCTTGGTCAAAATGTAAATGCCTACGGCAAGGACTTTGCTAATAGAACGTATACGTTTGGGCATCTTATGGATGAGATTCGTACCATTAATCTTCCTCGTATTCGCTTTACAACTTCACATCCTCGTGACTTCGACGACCATTTAATCGAAGTGTTGGCCAAGCAGGGGAATCTTGTGGAGCATATTCATCTTCCTGTTCAATCGGGTAGTAGTGAAGTGCTGAAGAAGATGAGTCGCAAGTATACACGCGAGCATTATTTACAGCTTGTACATAAAATTAAGGCTGCGATTCCGAACGTATCGCTTACGACGGATATTATTGTAGGTTTCCCAGGCGAAACAGACGAGCATTTTGAAGAGACGATGTCTTTGATGAGAGAAGTGGAGTTTGAACAGGCGTATACCTTTATTTATTCACCGCGAGAAGGAACACCAGCAGCTCAAATGGAAGACAGCGTGCCTATGGAAGTGAAGAAGGAGCGCTTGCAGCGTCTCAATGCATTGATGAAGGACTATAGTCGCAAAGGAAATGAGAAATTGCTTGGTGAGACGGTAGAGGTATTAGTTGAAAGTGAAAGTAAAAATAATGAACTAATCTTGTCCGGCCGTACTCGTACCAATAGGCTCGTTCATTTCACAGGCTCGAAAGAGTTGATTGGTCAGTTTGTACATGTGGAAGTGACAGATATTAAATCTTTCTATATAAAAGGCGAGCTTGTCACAGAAAAGATGCAGATGAGTTCTTAAAAATGATAACAGCATCAGGTACAATGGAAAAGGAAGATTGTACCTGTAGATGGGGGAGATTGAGGTGTCACAGCAATCCAAAGAGACACAGAGTCAGCCAGCAACAAAATTAACATGTGGTGTGCCAAAGTTTGAAGCGGCTGAAGTACTTGTGCGTGAAGATATTATGCAGAAGGCGAAGCATTTGGCAGAGCTAATCTGCACAACAGAGGAAGTAAAGCAGTATCAGGAAGCAGAAAAGTTGATTCAGAAGCATGATCAAGTACAAAAAACAATCGCGATGCTCAAGAAGAAGCAAAAAGAGATTGTTGCATTTGAATCCTTCAACAATACGGCTATGGTGGAAAAGATTGAAGCTGAACTAGATGCGTTACAAGATGAGCTTGATAATGTCCCGCTTGTGGTACAGTTCCAGCAAAGCCAAACCGATGTGAACTATTTGCTGCAGTTGATTATGAGTGTTATTCGTGACTCCGTTTCGGAGAAGATCAATGTAGAAGCGGGTCGTGAAGATGATCCTGAGAGCTGCAGTGACTAAGAATGGGGCTTGCCGCATGATTGTGCAGTTGCATGTACATAGTGAGGCACACCTTTTAAAATAAGACAAGCGAAGAAGCATGCCATCTCACTTTTAGGAGTGAGTGGGATGCTTTTTTTTGTATATGCACAGAAATAAATGTTTATTAGGCGACAAATTTATAAATATCCGCATAACATAAAAATATAAAGGTCATCATCTAAGCAGAAATACAGTGTACTATAAGCTGCTCCAGCACGTCTTCTATAGGCGAATTCATTCAATCTGTCCCTCTATCCAATCGTAAAGATGATGGCATGCTTGTCACTATTCAGAAGTGAGAGGGAGGGACGGAGATGATGGTTTCAAGGCCTTGGCTGCAGCATTACCCAAGTGAAGTAGCATCCTCATATGAATATCCTCGTATTAACGCAGGGCATATGCTTGTCCACGCGACAGAAACGAATCCAGACCAGTACGCATGTTCATTTATGGGTTACAATTTAACTTACAAGAAATTGCTTAGCTCGGCCTATCAATTTGCAAATGGCTTGTCACAGCTTGGTGTGAGTAAGGGAGAGCGTGTAGCTATCATGCTTCCGAATTGTCCGCAAATGATGATTGCCTATTTTGGTACGCTTCTCTATGGAGCTATTGCGGTAATGACGAATCCGCTCTATAAGGAGGGGGAGCTTACCCATCAGCTAAATGATGCAGAAGCTTCGGTACTTGTTACATTGGATTTATTTATGGAGCGGGTATCAAGAGTAAGAGATAAAACTTCCTTAAGAACGATAATCGTTGCTTCGATTGCAGAGTACTTGCTATTCCCCAAAAATGTGCTATACCCGTTAAAAATGAAGAAAGATGGTCAGTCTACAGTTGTACCGGCTGGTGATGACATCTATCGTTTTAAGCGTTGGCTGCGTACATGCAGCTCGACCCCTGTCCTTGCTGAAGTGGATGCACAGGAAGATGTCGCGATACTCCAGTATACAGGTGGCACGACAGGCGTAGCAAAGGGTGTTATGCTGACGCACTATAACTTGGTAGCCAATACGGTACAGAATTCGCGGTGGTTCTATCGTGCCAAACGAGGAGAAGAAGTATTTATGGCAGCGCTTCCTTGCTTCCATGTATTCGGTTTAACGGTACTGCTGCATCAATCGGTTTATAATGCAGGCAGGCTTATTTTATTACCTAGATTCGATGTAAAACAAGTGTTACAGCATATTGAGAAATACAAAGTAACGATCTTTCCTGGCGCACCAGCCATGTATAATGCAATCGTTCACGACACTAATCATTCATCCTATCAATTACATTCCATTCGTGCCTGTGTAAGCGGTGCATCTCCTCTACCGCATGAGGTGCAGGAAAAGTTCGAGCGGATCACAGGCGGACGACTTATTGAAGGTTATGGGTCAACCGAGACATCGCCTGTCAGCCATGCTAATAATATATGGGGCTATCGCAAAATAGGCTCTATTGGCATACCTTATCCAAATACAGATGCGATAATCGTCCATCCTGAGACAGGTGAACAGCTTGATGTTGGGGAAATCGGGGAGGTTGTCGTCCGCGGACCGCAAGTAATGAAAGGGTATTGGAAGCGGCCAGAAGACACAGCAGCCGTCTTAAAAGAAGGATGGTTCTATACTGGCGACTTAGGTAAAATGGATGAAGAGGGATTTTTCTACATCGTTGACCGTAAAAAAGATATGATTAATGCGAGCGGATTTAAAGTATATCCTCGCGAAGTCGAGGAAGTGCTGTATGAACACCCATCGATCAAGGAAGCTGTTGTTATCGGTGTACCGGACGCCTATCGTGGAGAAACGGTAAAAGCATTTGTCATTTTGGATGAAAAGGCGACGGATGTAGATGAGGACGCCATCAAACAATGGTGCCGAGATCGAATTGCTGTCTTTAAGGTTCCGCGGATTGTCGAGTTTCGAACTCAGCTGCCAAAAACGATGGTCGGGAAAGTGCTGCGGCGTCAGTTAGTGGCAGAAGAGGCCGCAAGAAAGCAGCCTAGAGACGATTCTAATCCATCTCAGGATGAAGAGACATAAATGCACATAAATGCTTTGAGAAGCCATTGAGCATGGTTTGAGCCTGTGTACAGTGGGAGTGGACATTAAAGTTGATTGCAAGGGACTTCATAGGGTAATGTTAACGTAAAAGCATTCATGATTTGTAGAAGTGGTTGCAGTCAATCGTGCATTTCATTGTACTTTTGATTTGTCTTGTGCGATTGACTGTAAACGGAACTATCATCATAGGATTGGCCCGTCATCATGGCAAGGAGGATAATAGAATGGAACATCTAGACTATAAGCATGAGAACGATAACAACAGCACTTTGGAGGGAAAGAGAGAAACTGAGCTGCGCATATCTCCTGAGGAATGGGCTGCCTTCGAAGAGAAGGCTGAGTCATCTTTTTGGGGCTTTCTCGGCTGCAAAGTAGTGTCTATAACCGCAGATGAGACCGTTATCAGCTTGGAAGTAGGCCCGCACCATATGAATATGTTAGGCATTGTAAACGGAGGGGTGTCCTCGTCTCTGTTGGACAATTCGATGGGGATGATGGCTGGTGCATTGCGACCGGAATATAATATGGTAACAAGCAATTTGAATATTCATTTTGTTGCTCCTTTGAAAGGCCCTGTCATTATGACACATGCGAAAGTATTGCACGGCAGCAAGCGAACGTTAACTTGTTATGCTGAAGTTCGCGAAGCAGACGGTACAGTGGGAGCAATAGGAACGGCTACGTTCCGTGGCATAAAGAAATAAGATTGACTTTTTAATCATATTTGTCATAATGGCTGTACAAGTTGGAAGCCTATGTAGAAATGGGGAGAAGAAACATGACAAAAGCGTTGATTGTCATTGATTATACAGTTGATTTCGTAGATGGTAAGCTGCCTTGTGGTGATCCGGCTATCGCTATTGAAAAGCCAATTACAGAACTTGTAGAGCAATTTGTAGCACAAGGGGACGAAGTGGTCATGGCAGTCGATATCCATGATGAGCAGGACCCATACCACCCTGAGACAAAGCTATTTCCGCCTCATAACATTAGAGGGACAAGCGGTCGAAACTTGTATGGCAGCCTTATGGATGTGTATGAGCAGCACAAAGATCGTATTTATTGGATGGACAAGACTCGCTATAGTGCCTTTTGTGGGACAGACTTGGATATGAGGCTAAGAGCGAGAGGTATTCAAGAAGTTCATTTAGCAGGAGTATGTACGGATATTTGTGTCCTTCATACTGCGATTGAGGCTTATAACCTGGGTTATAAGATCGTTGTTCATGAGCGTGCAGTTGCTACGTTTAATGGACAAGCCCATGTATGGGCATTAGAGCATTTCCGCAATTCGCTTGGTGCTACTACCATCAGCTAGCTTCAACGATAGACACAAATGGATAGGAGTAGTGATGCGCAATGAATCACTCGATGGCTTTACATACAGATAAATATCAAATCAATATGATGTATGCGCATTGGAAAAATGATACGCATAACCAGCAGACGGTATTCGAAGCATTCTTTCGCAAAATGCCATTTGGCAATGGATATGCTGTCTTTGCTGGCTTAGAGCGCATTATTGAATATATGGAACAACTTCGTTTTACAGACGACGATATTGCCTATTTAGGTGAACAGGAAGAGCAATATGAGGCGGCATTTTTGGAGGAATTGAGAAATTTCCGCTTCAATGGTCACATTGACGCTGTAAAAGAAGGTACACTTGTATTTGCTAATGAACCGCTTGTGCGTATAGAAGGCCGTGTGTTTGAGACGCAGTTGATTGAGACGGCATTGCTTAACTTTATGAATTTCCAAACGCTTATAGCAACCAAAGCGTCACGGATTAAACGAGTTGCTAAAAATGATATTTTGATGGAATTTGGAACTCGTCGTGCGCAAGAGGCAGATGCTTCGTTATGGGGAGCTAGGGCGGCTTATATAGCGGGTTTCCATGCGACATCCAATATGTTGGCGGGCAAGCGCTTCTCGATCCCTACGAAAGGCACACATGCACATGCATGGGTACAGAGCTTCGCAAGTGAGCAGCAAGCTTTCGAATCTTTTGCAAAGGCGCTGCCCGATCAAGTTACACTGCTAGTAGATACGTACGATACGCTTCATAGTGGGATCCCAAATGCGATCCAAATAGCGAAGCAATTGAGTGCAAAGGGCAAAAAACTGCAAGGAATTCGTTTGGATAGCGGAGACTTGGCATATTTGTCGATCGAGGCACGTAAAATGTTAGACGAGGCTGGCTTGTACGATGTACGCATTGTGGCCTCGAATGATTTGGATGAGTATACGATTGCAGACTTGAAGGAGCAAGGGGCTCGAGTGGATAGTTGGGGCGTGGGCACACAGCTGATTACAGCAGCCGATCAGCCTTCCTTAGGCGGTGTGTACAAGCTTGTGGCACGCGAAATTAACGGACGACTAGAGCCGACGATCAAAATTTCTGCTAATCCAGAAAAAGTAACCGCTCCGGGGAAAAAGGATGTTTACCGTATTATTCATCCTAAAAAGCACAAAGCAATCGCTGATTATGTGTGCTTAGCATCAGAGTCAGACGTAGAGCGCAAGCAGAAGCTGAAGTTGTTTGATCCGCTTCATCCTTATATCCATAAATATGTGGATAAGTATGAGGCAGAAAAGCTGCTGCAGCCAATTTATCGCTCGGGACAACTTGTGTATGATCGACCACAGCTAGAGGAGATTCGTGCCTATCATGAGCAGCAGATCAATCTGTTCTGGCCGGAGCATTTGCGCAAAAAGAATCCTGAGCCATTTCATGTTGATTACAGCACGAAGGCTTGGCAGCTGAAACGAGATATGATAGAAATGTATGTGCAGGAAAAGGAAAAGCTTCGAGTGTTAAGACAAGAAGAATAGCTAATTGGGAGAGAGGATGGGAAGGATGAACGGAAACGAAGCGTCAGTAACAACACGTAAGAGTGAGGTGTGGACTCCAGCACATGGGTTCACAGGTGGTATTGAAGGGCCTGCTTGTGACAGACAAGGCAATCTTTACGCGGTTAATTATGCTCGTGAGGGGACGATTGGGCGTGTAACGCCTGACGGCTCAAGTTCTATCTTCCTTGAATTGCCGAATGGGAGTATCGCGAACGGCATCCGTTTCACGCGAGATGGACGGATGCTGATGGCGGACTACACGAAGCACAACATACTTGTTTATGATTTTGCCTTTCAGAAACTATCTGTGTTCGCACATGAACCACGGATGAATCAACCGAACGATATTTGTATTACTGCTCATGATATCATTTTCGCAAGTGACCCGAAATGGGCAGACAACACAGGGCAGCTATGGCGTATACTGCCGCATGGTGAGGTCACATTAATGGAAGCGGGCATGGGGACAACGAATGGAATTGAAGTAGGTCCGCAGGAAAACGTACTTTACGTTAACGAATCGGTTCAACGATGTATTTGGGCGTATGATTTGGCGGCGAATGGATCGATTTCCAACAAACGATTATTCGCTCAGTTCAGTGACTTCGGCTTAGATGGGATGCGCAGCGATGTGGATGGAAACTTGTACGTAGCTCGTTACGGGAAAGGTACCATCGCTATTCTCAATCCAGCAGGAGTGCTGATTGAAGAAATTCAGCTGCATGGCAAAAATCCAACGAACGTAACGTTCGGAGGAGCGGATGGTCGTACTGTATATGTCACTGTGCAGGATCAAGGCAATGTGGAACGATTCCGTGCAGACCGTCCAGGTCGTTGTCGCCGATTGTTTGGACTTGTATAAGGATGAAAGTAAACATAAAGCAGAGAGCCTTATTAAGAGGCTCTCTGCTTTTATTATTTCTCGGGAAAGCGCAGAACTAGTCATAAACCGTCCTTATTCGCAAATAAATACAGCGTGATAGGCAAGTTCATGTTTCATAAAGATGAATGTTGTCGAAAGGGACGGGGCTCATTATCCGGTATGCCCAGTTTAATTAGGAAATACAGTATGAATCGCTTTTTTCAAAACATCGGCAGAGTGATGGAACTTGTCCAGTTCCTCTTGTTCCAATTTAAGTTCTACCACTTCTTTAATGCCCTCGCGTGAAATGACGGCAGGAACACCAATATATACATCATTCAGTCCATATTGTCCTTCGAGTAGGGCAGATATGGACAATACGCTGTTTTCATTGCGAAGGACAGCTGTCGTCAGACGGGCAAGTCCCATTGCGATGCCATAGTATGTAGCGCCCTTGCGTTCAATGATATGATACGCAGCATCTCGTACATTTGTAAAAATTGTATTCAATGTCTCTTGACTTGGCTTGCCATGAGCCTGTATATAATCTCTTAGGGGCTGTCCACCAATATTGACATGGCTCCATACTGGAAGCTCTGTGTCACCATGCTCGCCCATTATATAGGCATGGACGTTGCGTGGGTCAACGTTGAGTTCAGAACCAAGCTCAAATCGCAGGCGGGCACTGTCTAAAATTGTACCTGAGCCGATTACACGATGTGCAGGAAGACCAGAATATTTCCATGTCGCATACGTTAGCACATCAACGGGATTGGTAGCTACGATGAAAATACCATCAAATCCACTTTGCATGACAGATGTTACGATAGACTTGAATATGGCTGCATTTTTCTCAATTAGATCAAGTCGGGTTTCGCCAGGCCCTTGATTGGCGCCTGCTGTAATGACGACGATATCGGCATCTTTGCAATCGGAATAGTCTCCAGCCCAAATGCGCATATTGCTCGAAAAGGACAAACCGTGATTCAAGTCCATCGCATCGCCTTCAGCCTTTTTATGATTAACATCAATAATGACTAGTTCAGAAGCAACTCCTTGGTTAAGCATGGCAAACGCATAGCTAGCGCCAACAAAGCCGGAACCAATAAGAGCAACTTTAGCAACTTTATTCGTTGGATTCATCGGGTACACTCCTCTGTATGTAGTAGATTCGAATGATGAAACCATGTAAACTATAAAAATACGTATAGTTCCAACATATCCGTAACCCTATTATACATTAACCACTCAACAGGTAATTAATTCATTTTAGTTATTGTATAGGGGTAGGGGGTATGTTATAATTCAACTAAAGGTGGTGAATAAGAAGACTATGACAGAAAAAGACCTAGAACAAGTACCAGAAGATCAACAACCATCATCGTGCTGTACATCTGATAGCGTGTGTGCCCACCATCAAGCGGATGGAGAGCGCAAAAGTCATCATTCTGCGGAAACGAAACAGAAGCTTGTTCATCGCCTGAATCGAATCGAAGGCCAAGTACGAGGCGTTAAGTCTATGATTGAACGAGATGTATATTGTGATCAGGTGCTTCATCAGATTGCATCCATCCAATCTGCACTTAATTCAGTAGGCAAGTTGTTATTAGACGGTCACATCCGATCTTGTGTCGTAGAACGACTCCAAGCAGGAGAGGAAGAAGTCATAACAGAGCTTCTTACGACCATGAATAAACTGATGAAGTAGACAACAGTCATTATTTTGAGGAGGACGACAGGATGAGTCAAGTAACGTGGAAAGTAGAAGGAATGTCTTGCGGTCATTGCAAAGCTGCAATCGAGAAAGCTGTAGCGAATGAAAAGGCGACAGCTGAAGTTTCTTTGGCAGACAAGCAAGTAACAATTACGTATGATGAATCGGTTGTTTCTTTGGATAAAGTTCGTGAAGCGATTGAAGATCAAGGCTACGACATCGTTTAATCTTAGTGCAATGGAAAGCTCCAGGAAATGATGTCAAAATGAGTACACAATCTAATGAGCGTATGTCTCATAAAGTAACAGGATGTCTCTTTATGCTGTTAAACAGTAGAATGGGCTCCACGCCAAACGGTTTGCTCTAACTACAGCTTATTTGTTGTGGAGGGTAAGCCGTTTTTTGTGCAGGTGGGCAGTTGGTAAAAAATTATCTATACACTTATATAGCAACATAACCTGCTCAGTTTGACAAAGAACAGGATTTGAAGGAGGTCATCAATATGCAGCTGCGAGTAACAGAACAAGCGGTGAAGCGATTTCAATCCGAATGGGGATTTGTAAACGGAGACCATATTCGTATCTTTGTTAGGTATAGCGGATTCAGCAGTTCGGGTCCGTATTCATTCGGTATTATTAAAGAAGCGCCAAGATATCCAGCGGTTACGGAAAGTGTAGAAGGTATTACGTTCTTTATGGAAGAAAACGATGTTTGGTTCTTGGAAGATCAAGAACTTACGATAGATGAGAAGCACGAAGAAATCGCTTTCATACGGGCGTAAATCTCTTTTTGTGCATGTAAATTTTAAATAATTCTTACCTTAATTCCTATCTGTCCTATTGGATTTATTTAATTTATTTAATATAAGTCTTGTCAACGGCATAGGAACGGGCTATAATCAGTCCCATCGGGTAAGACCATTAACTAAATATGGGAGAATAGGTGCTTAGCGTAACGTCTAAGCTTAATAGGGAAGTTCGGTACATCATTCCGACGCGGTCCCGCCACTGTAATAGCGGAGATACAGCAAGTATGCCACTGGTTATTCTAACTGGGAAGGTAGCTGTTATTTATGAAGCTTGAGCCAGGAGACCTACCTGTTCTGACGACACTGTTTTTAACCTACGGGAGATAGGGAGGTGTTACGTAAACACAGCGCTGTGCCATGACACAAGTTTATTTGTGTGTTTTAGGTGCATTAGGCTATGGACTTAATAGTGATGTACGATTCGAACTTCGTATCGGTAGGACAACGTAAGTCCAACGGTGCGGTGTAGCATGATCAACGTACATACATGTTTCATTGATCGTTTACGGGCATTCTTATCTCTCAAAGAGATAGGAATGCCTTTTTTTGTTGATTGGGACAATTAGCGATAGCACATTGGGAGGCGTATGAGATGACAGGACAGAATAACGCAGCACAAGTTACAGCAAGTGTGATTGGTTACCCGCGAATTGGGAAACAACGTGAGTGGAAAAAAGCTTTGGAAGCCTATTGGGCAGGCAAGAGCGACTATAGTCAAACCGTAGCGGAATTGGATCGAATCGAAGTAGATCGGTTGCAGCATTTGGCTGATGCCGGATTAAACTATATTCCTGTGAATGACTACTCATGGTATGATCATGTGCTTGATCAAAGTGTTACATTTGGTATTATTCCTGAGCGTTTCCATTCGCTGGCTGCGCAGATCGAGTCTTGTAGTCAGATAGAAGCAGGTCAAACATCTATTCCACAAGAGGTGGCTGATCTTGCTTTCGCAATCGCAAGAGGAACGGCGCAGCATCCGGCAAGTGAGATGACGAAATGGTTCAATACGAACTATCATTACATCGTACCTGAGTGGAGCGGACAAGAACCACAATTGCTTGTGAACTTGCCATTATTGGCAGTTAAACGTGCGAAGCAAGCTCTAGCTGATCGTGCGGCTGTACTGAAGCCTGTTCTAATAGGACCTTATACGTTTGTTCGCTTGATGAAAGGTATCCCTGCAGCAGAACGCGCTGCAGTTATCGCAAAGCTTACGCCTGTCTATGTTCAACTATTGCAATCATTGGAAGCAGAGGGCGTACAAGTTGTACAACTCGATGAGCCCGCATGGATTTGGGCATTGAATAAAGAAGAACAGCAGCAAGTGCAAGCTACCTATGATGCTCTGCGTCAAGCGGTTCCGTCCCTTGAGCTATGGGTTCAAACGTACTTTGAGGCTGTAGCAGACTACACATTCATTACCTCTTTGCCAGTTGATGTGATCGGTTTAGACTTTGTACACGGCAAAGCACGCAACGAAGCAAGTCTGAAGCAGCATGGCTTCCCAGCTGACAAACGCATTGCGATTGGCGTACTAGATGGCCGCAATGTATGGCGTACTGATCTACAAGCTGTCGTAACCGAATTGGAGCAGACAATCGAGCCTGTTGTCGCAAAAGAAAGATGGATCGTGCAGCCATCTTGCAGCTTGCTTCATGTTCCTCTTGCTTTGCGCGAAGAGAGCAAGCTTTCACAGTTGATGGTTGATGCTCTTGCTGGTGCAGAAGAGAAGCTTGTTGAGATCGTAACGATTGCAAATGCTTTGAACGATCCAAGCACAGCGAAAGAGCTGCTTGCTGCAAGCAGTGCGGCTGTTCAAGCTTGGCGCACAGCTCCAGAAAGACAGCGCCCACAAGTTCGTGAAGCGTTAAAGGACATCCATCAGGATGAGAAGCTATTGACGCGCGAAGCGTTCCAAGAGCGTTTGAAGCTGCAAGAGCAAAGATGGCCTCAGCTGCCGTTGCTGCCAACGACATCAATCGGAAGTCTTCCGCAGACGTTGGATGTGCGTAAGGCGCGTCAGCGTTTCCGTAAAGGGGAGTGGGACTTAGCTGCCTATACGGAATACTTGCAAGCAGAAATGAAACGTTGGGTCGAGATTCAAGAAGAGATTGGCATCGATGTGCTTGTGCATGGTGAGTTCGAGCGTACCGATATGGTTGAGTACTTTGGCGAGAAGCTTGATGGCTTTGTCTTTACGCAAAATGGATGGGTTCAATCTTACGGCTCCCGCTGCGTAAAACCACCGTTGCTCTACGGAGATATCGCTTTCCGTTCTGCCATGACTGTGGAAGAGACAGAATTTGCTCAAACGCTTACCAAGCAGCCGGTTAAAGGTATGTTGACAGGACCGGTTACGATCTTGAACTGGTCGTTCGTTCGTGATGACTTGTCTCGTGAAGAGGTATCCTATCAACTGGCATGGGCATTGCGCCAAGAAATTATTGCGCTTGAAGAAGCGGGCATCGGCATGATTCAAGTTGATGAGCCAGCAGTTAAGGAAGGCATGCCGCTGCATGCAGACGATGCGGTTCATTATCGCAAATGGACAGTTGATGCATTCCGTCTTGCTACAGCAGGCGTAAGACCTGATACGCAAATTCATACGCATATGTGCTATTGCGACTTCTCTGACATGGTAGACCTTATCCGTGATATGGATGCCGATGTAATTTCGCTAGAAACGGCACGCAGCGGTGGAGACATCGTAGAAGCGTTCTCACGCAATCACTATGAGCTTGGCATTGGACTAGGCGTATACGATATTCATAGCCCACGTGTCCCTTCTGTGGAGGAAATGGAGCAATGTATTACTCGCGCGCTTGAAGTATTGCCTGCACGCACGTTCTGGATTAACCCAGACTGCGGACTTAAAACTCGTGGTGAGAAAGAAACGATCGAAGCGCTGAAAAATATGACAGAGGCAGCAGCACGTGCACGGAAGAAGCTTGCTGAAGCATCTGCAACACCAACTCATTCGTAACATTTGCAATTGTTCAATTATTTGCCTTTCATAAAATAAATGGTATGATAATAAACCCGCCTGATAGCTGTAGGCGGGTTTATTGCTGTCTATGTGGGTTGTATCGATATAAGGATGCATGATTCGTATTGAATGGCTCCCCGAGCAGAGAAATGCTCATCTTTCATATAATATAGAACATACATATTGACTACTTGCTTGCAGAGCGGAGGGCGTATACAATAAGGTACGGTTCCATCACTTTCAAGCGAGACAACAAACCCTACAACGAGTAATTATCTATTCATCAAATGAATCGATTAAAAAGGAGGTAGCTGTGAATTTGGGAGCACGCGTACTTAAGACAGGAATAGCAGTTACCTTAGCACTGTATATTAGTCAATTATTGAATTTCCAAAGTCCGGTCATAGCTGCTGTGGCGGCTATTTTTGCCATTCAGCCATCTATTTATCGCTCTTGGCGACATTTCCGTGAGCAGCTGCAAGCAAATACGCTTGGGGCGATACTGGCGTTGTCAGCAGGGATGATCGTTTCCAATGAGCCATTTGCCATAGGAGTCGTTTGCATCGTTGTTATTGTCATTTGTCTTAAGATGAAGATGGAAGAAACGATAGGTTTGACACTGGTTACGGTTATTGCCGTGATGGAAGCATCGAGCGAGTGGCAGTTCGCCCTAGATCGATTCTCACAAGTGTTAATTGGTATTGCTTGTGCTTGCCTAATTAACGTCATTGTGATGCCTCCACGTCCAAAAGAGCAGTTTAACAATCAGATTCAATCCGTATTTAATCGTCTATCGTTGTTGCTTCGTACCGTCATTTCCGACGAGATGAAGGAGCAAGCGTTTAAGGCGGAAAAGGATGAACTGGAGAAAGCTGTATCAACATTGACAGATAAATATAAGCTCTTTGAGGAAGAGACGAAGAAGCTGCATAAGCCTAAATATCGATATACGCGTCAACTCGTTGTATATAAACAACTCGTGCACACGCTTAGAATTGGCTTGGATGTGTTGGAATCGATTGATGAGCATTATTTTCAATCACCGCGGACGGAAGCAATCGATAAGCTGTTTGATGATCATGTGGAAGCGTTAATGAAGGGACATGAATTTGTTCATCTTAAGCTGCAGGACAAAGTAAAGCCGGAAAGTACAGAAATCGAAGAAATGCAGTTGAAGATGGATGCGTTTCTAAATGACATGATCAAGCATAGTTCGGATGAAGAGGCTGGCATGCAGCGTTTAGCTCTAGTGGCTTCATCGATGTACCGTTATGGATTCCAAATTAGTCGCTTGGATCGTCTCGTAGGGCATGTGGAGCCGGCTCAGACGAATAAGCCTATTCCGCATTGGTGGAAAACTTGGTTTAAGAGCAAGGATAGTTAAGTTGGTGTGTACTTTATCGTCAAGCTATTATGGATTCTTTGATTCATTCTGGATGGCATGTAAAGGTTAACCGAATTGTATTACTGACAAAGATCTCTGCTGTCCGTTGAACAGTGCAGAGATCCTTTTTATTTTGCGTCGTGGATGATTGTAACTAAAATAAGGCAACATAGCGATGATATCATCTTGGAAGGAAGAGGACTATGCAGACGAAGCGCTTTTACCAGCAGCGTCTAGATGAATCGGTGGAGGAAAGCCGGAAAGTAGCATACAAAGGTCGTGTTGCTGAATATATACCAGGTTTGGCAGCAGCACCGCAGCATGCGTTAGGCATTGCATTATGGGGCACAGACGGGCAGTTTTTTCAATCCGGTGATACGGATTTGCACTTTACGATGCAAAGTATATCGAAAGTATTTTCACTGCTTCTTGCATTGATGGATAGTGGAGAGAAGGCGGTATTTCAAAAAGTAGGTATGGAACCTACAGGTGATGACTTTAACTCCATTCTGAAGTTGGAGCTTGTTGATCCAGGTAAGCCGTTTAATCCATTTATTAATGCAGGAGCGATCGTGATCGCTTCACTCATTCACGGAGATGGGCCAGATGAAAAGAGCGAAAGACTGCTGCAATTTATTCGAGCATTGGCTCACGATAATCGGCTGGATTATAACGAAGCTGTATATGAGTCAGAACGGGAAACGGCTCATCGCAATCGTTCCATCGCGTATTATTTGAAGGATAACGGCGTGCTGGAAGATGATGTAGAAGAAACGTTGGAAGTGTATTTCCGCCAATGTTCGATTGTTGTAAACTGCAAGCAGTTAGCTCACATGGCACTTGTACTCGCTTCTGATGGTGTAGATCCGGTAACGAAGCAGCAGATTATACCGCGTCGCTACATACAAATAGCCAAGTCATTTATGGTTACTTGCGGTATGTATAATGCGTCTGGGGAATTTGCGATTGAGGTAGGACTCCCAGCCAAAAGCGGTGTGTCAGGGGGGATTTTGTCGGTTGTTCCTGGAAAATGGGGTATCGGTATCATTGGGCCTGCATTGAATAGTAAAGGAAACAGTGTGGCAGGCGTACAATTGCTGCGTCATTTATCGAAAGATTGGGACTGGAGTATTTTCTAGAAATATACGAAATTGAATTGCGAAATTTCATTAATATGCTACATAAAAAAACAGCGGTAGTCCAACATTGTTGGCTCTACCGCTGTTTTTTTATTCTTATTTTTTCTCACTTAGCCATGCAGCTAACTGTGCAATCTCTTCATCTTTCAATTGTCCTTCAAAAGCAGGCATGCTGCCTTTACCGGCATGTATAAGCTTGTAAATAGCTTCCGTATCCATCTTGCTGCCTACTTTATTAAGAGGTAGACCGATTCCACCTTCCAAATTACCACCGTGACAAGACAAGCAGCTTTGCTTGTACAACGCTTCTGCTTGCGCAGCATCTAATGTGACCGCCGGCATCTCTGGTCCTTTCGGGCCGCCTTTAGCCAATGGCTCGTCTGGATTGACAACCTTCTCCATCATAATGAAGACAGCGGTTGCAACAGCTGCTAGCAAAAGATAAGCCATAATCCATTTCTTAAGATGATTAACCATGAACATTCTCCTCCTGATATGCTTGTATAGGCTTACTTCAAAAGTCTCGCAATGAATTGCTTTGTCATCTAAGTTGTATGGATTCATGCTGGATAAGTATGTAATCGAATCGCCTAATTATGAATTAGGAATTCGCGGTACAAGATGATAAGAAGAGCGATTGCTAGGTAGTAGGCTTGTTAGTTGGGAAGCGTTGATGTAATAGACCACTGTATCGTATACTTGCAGCATCATTGATACTATCGATTGTGTGACATATATAGAAAGAGAATCGAATCCGTTCATCAATAATATGGAAAAAGCAAGTCAACGAATCTATAGTATCATAGCTTCATGAATGGTGACAAAGATTATATTAATTAATCCAAAAATTATAGGGAGGAAAGGCAATGATCCGTGTTGGGTTGGCAGGATGGGGCGATCATGATGAGTTGTACCCAATAGGGACGAAAGGCTCTAGTAAGTTAGGTCGGTATCATGAACATTTTGCTGCGGTTGAGTGCGATAGCACCTTCTATGCAGTACCTTCGCAACAAATTGTTCACAGATGGGTAGAACAGACTCCTTCTAATTTCCACTTTATAGTGAAAGCTTACCAAGGGATGACGGGTCATCGCAAGATGGATTCCGCATTTACATCGAATATTCACATGTTTGACACATTTAAGCAGGCGATTGCCCCTATGATAGAGACGAATAAGCTTGCTTGTGTCCTATTTCAATATCCTCCGTGGTTTAAGTGTGAACGCAAGCATGTAGACATTTTAAGGCGAACTCGTGCGTGGATGGGTGAAATACCAATAGCGTTGGAGTTCCGCCATCAAAGTTGGTTTCGAGATGATATGCGGGAGAAGACACTTGAGTTCATGCGTGAGGAGAATTGGATTCACAGTGTATGTGACGAGCCCCAAGCAGGGGAAGGATCCATTCCTGCGGTTATAGAGGGGACGCATGCTGATATGACGATGGTACGTATGCATGGGCGTCATATGGCGGGATGGATAAATGAGGCTAGCAGCGATAATTGGCGAGAAGTGCGCTACCTGTACAATTATAACGCGGAGGAGCTGCAAGAATGGGTAGGGCATGTTCGACAGCTAGAACAGCACTCTAAGCACGTCATTGTCATTTTTAACAACAATTCAGGCGGACATGCTGCGGGTAATGCCAAACAATTTATGAAGCTGCTAGGGCAGCAGGCAGCGCCGATGGCGCCGAGGCAAATATCGCTATTTGATTAGCTGAGAACTAGTCAACAGAGGTGAGCATGTATGATAACACTTATAGTATTAACAAAGTAAAAAGACAACCCTCTGCACGGAAGGAGTGGGGGCATCCCATGCAGAGGGTTGTTGATTAACTACATTTGCTCCGAATATTTGACGAGTTCGTCAACGAGCAAATTAGCGGATATAATATTACCGGAAAGATTCCAAATGACTTCATCAACTTTGAAAGTTTTCTTGTTCTTCGCAACTTCTAGCTGTTGGAAGAGTGGGTCTTTCATCCATTCTTCTTGCTGTTTTGTTCCAAGCTTCTCTTCTGTGAAGTCAGCGTTGAAGTAGAACATGATATCTCCGTCCATGTCAGCCATACGCTCTTTCGTTACAACTTCCATGAACTCATCTTTATCTTGTGCTGCTGGACGAGCGAAGCCTAAGTCTTTCAAAATAACACCAGAGAATGTATCGTTCATGTAAATACGAACTTTTTCAGGTACGAAGCGTACCATGGATACTTTTGTGGACAATTTGTCGCCGATTTTTGTTTTCGCTTCAGCAACGCGATCATCGTATTTCTTCATTTCCTCTGCGCCTTTTTCTTTCAAGTTCAAAGCTTCAGCGTAAAGAGTGAAGTTTTGCTTCCAATCGCCTGCAAGATCCTCGGATACAACAGTTGTAGCCATACCTTGTAGTTGAGAATAAATTTTCTCATGGCGAACTTTGTTCGCGATAATCAAGTCTGGTTTCAAGCTTGCGATTAGTTCTAAGTTAGGCTCGGTCTCTTCACCAAGCTCCGTAACGCCTTCCAATTGATCTTTCAAGTGAGGGAACCATGTATCACCTAAACCTGATTTAACTGCACCAACAGGTTTTACGCCAAGTGCCAATACAGCTTCAGTTGCTTCATTTGTAAGAACAACAACGTTTTTCGGTGTGCCTTTAATTTCAGCTTCACCCATTGCGTGTTTTACTTTGCGAACTTCATCTGTTGTAGCTGCAGGAGCTTCTGTGCTCGTTTTAGGTGCAGCTGGAGTCGCCGTGCCGCTGTCTTTCGCGCCGCAACCTGCAGCGATCAATGCAATCACGCAAGCTAGCATGATAGGCAGAAGACGAAGTTTGAACTTAGATCTTTTTGACTGAGTTGAAGACATGTTAATAACCCCTCCGATTGATGTATGTAGTCCCTCTTGAGTGATAATGATTATCATTATCTATATACTCATTATTAAATAAGTTGGGGAAGTTTGTCAATCATTTTTTGAATTCTTTTATAATTGCTTACGATTCTGAAGCAGCAAATAGATAAAGAATGGAGCTCCAAGCACTGCCGTGAATACGCCTGCTGGTATCTCTGTAGGTTGAAACAGCAATCGACCGATATAATCTGCACCGACTAATAGCATGGCGCCAATACTTGCTGAAAGCGGGATTAACCAGCCATGCATCGGTCCAATTAAACTCCTTGCAATATGAGGCGCGATTAAGCCGACGAAGGCAATTGGCCCAGACATGCCGACTGCGGAGCCCGCTAGTGCAACACTAATAAAGAGAATAAGCAGACGATATCGCTCGACGGATTGACCAACGCTGCTTGCAGTTGCATCACCTAGCACTTGTGTATTTAGATGACGGGTCATAAAGAATGACAAGGTCATGAATACGACGAACCAGGGCAGCAGTGTCCATACATAGTCCATCGAGAGACCATACACACTACCTGTCATCCAAGTAATGATTTGCGTAGCTAAGAAGGATGGGCCAGCTACGAGCATGTACATTGTAATTGAACCCGCAGCTGTAGAAATACCTAACCCGATCAATATGAGTCGATAAGGTGATATTCCATCTTTCCAAGCGAACAAATAAATAAGAATCGCTGTAACCATTGCTCCTGATATAGCTACGAGTGGCAGCCAATGAATGCTTAATGATCCGCTTGTTAGAGTTATAAATGTAACAGCAGCAGCAGAACCGCCGCCATTAACGCCCAACAATTCTGGTGAAGCTAGCGGGTTACGGATGACCGCCTGCAGCATGAGACCAGCAACGCCCAAGGATGCGCCAATCATGAGAGCCATAAGCAGTCGAGGAAGACGCAGGTTCATAACAACCATTTCATATGTAGGATTATCTACCCCTAATATAAGTACTGAAAATACATCTTTTATAGGAATGTACATGCTGCCAAAAGAAATGCTGGCCAATGAAAGTACAAACAAAGAGATCATTGCGATTATTGTAATGATTAGCCCGCGAGCATGAATTTGAAATGAGAAGCGGGAAGACTTTCCACGCAGTGTAATATACTTCATCGCAGTATTTTCCTCCTCGCGATTACAATTAGAAATGGTACGCCAAGAAATGCAGTAATAACCCCTACAGGCATATACTCCCCATCAAGGATGAAGCGAGACACCGTATCCGCCCCTAGTAATAGAATTGCGCCGGCGATTGCACAATAAGGGAATAGCCAAACATGGTCTTGACCTACTAGAGAACGGCACATATGCGGAATCATCAATCCGATGAAAGCGATAGGGCCAGCCAAAGCGACTGAGCCGCCGGCAAGCAGGATAACCGTAAATAGGCAGCAGATCTTAACAAATAAGGTGCGTTGTCCTAGTCCTTTGGCAACATCATTGCCCATTGCCATAACATTAATGGCGCTAGCCATCAGAAATGCTATTATGAGACCGATTGCAATATAGGGGGCGACCGACATCCAATGTGCCATCGTGCGTCCCGAAACGGAACCTGTCAGCCAGAATAACGCTTGATCCATCGTAAAGTTGTCATATACCATAACGCCAGATGTGACCGAAGAAGCAAGTGCAGTTACAGCAGAACCTGCCAACGTAATTCGGATGGGCATATTGCCCTCTGATCCTATTGCACCGATAGCCATTATAAAGATAGCAATGACGGAAGCTCCTATGAATGATACCCATATCACTTCTTGTGTGCCCATGTCGATCTGCAATACACTAATGGCTAGGACGATAAACATCGACGAACCAGAGTTGATCCCTAGCAAAGACGAATCAGCCAATGGATTCCGTGTCATCGCTTGCAAAATAGCGCCAGCAATCGCAAATGAAGCGCCTACTGTGATCGCAATGAGCGTAGCGGGAACACGTACGGTCTGGATGAGCAGATGTTCCCTTGAATTATCAAAGGCTGTGAAAGAATTCCACAGTGTTGCTAGTGTAAACCGCTCCAGTCCGAACAATAGGCTGCATAGGGATGCTGCACCAAGCAAGGCAATACCTAGCAGGAGGACGATCCATTTGGAGCGTGTACTTGCCAAAATACTCATATGAAATTCTCCTTTATAAAAATAAAAAATTAACAAAATTTATGGATAACATTCTCATTGTAAAAAGTCAGATCATTGCTGTCAATGAAATTGATTCTCAATATTAATGAGGAAGCTATTCTATGAAAACTTATATCTACTTCGTAAGGCACGGAGATTCTCCAAAGACAGAAGGAAATGAGAGAACCAGAGGGCTAACGGAGCGGAATTCCAGGATCAAAAGCTAGTTGAAGTCACTAGATTGTGGGCTGAATAAACAGTTGACGCCTGTTAAACATCCTGATATTCTATAGGAATATATTTTAATAGTCCCTTGTATAAGTTCGCGAATAAGGCGCGGACGTTTCTACAATGCTACCGTAAAAAGCTTGGCTACAAGGAGATATCGATAAACCGTATTTATCTCGATCGTTATACGACCGTTAGGCTGTATGGCAGCGTGTATATTGTTGTATTGAATCTCTTGTTGATCAAGCTTTGACCTTCTTCCCGTCGTGGAATGGACAGGTCAGAGCTTTTTTTGTGCCGTTTTTTTAGAATAGCAATGGTAGCGAGGGGCATGATCGTAGAATAGCAATCATCAGGAGGCGCAGCATGAAATCATTTTTTGAGTTCGAACAACGAGGGACGACGTACCGGAAAGAGATCATGGCAGGTGTGACAACTTTTTTGGCCATGGCTTACATTTTGGTTGTCAATCCACTCATTCTAAGTGATGCGGGGATGGATAGGGATGCTGTATTTACAGCGACCGCATTGACTGCCATTTTCGGTTCATTGCTAATGGGTGTGTTGTCAAACTATCCGATAGGCGTTGCTTCCAGCATGGGGTTGAACTCGTTTTTTACGTATTCTGTCGTGATTGGTATGGGCATTCCATGGCAAACGGCGTTAACAGGTGTACTCGTATCGAGTGTACTGTTTATCATTTTAAGTGTAATCAAAATTCGCGAAAAAATAATTAACGTCATTCCTGAAGATTTGAAATATGCAATTGCGAGCGGGATCGGATTTTTTGTTGCATTTATGGGATTAAAAAATGCAGGCATCATCGTAAGCAGTGAGGCCACTTATGTAACACTTGGCGATTTAGGCTCACCATCCACTTTGTTGGCCTTGTTCGGCTTTATCGTTATGGTGGTTCTGCTTGTGCGCAACGTGCACGGAGGCATTTTCTACGGAATGGTCATTGCAACCGTTGTCGGCATGATGTTCGGCATTATTGATATGCCTCAGCAAATTGTAGGATCTATCCCGAGCTTGGCACCGACGTTCGGCGTGGCATTCAATCAGTTGTCAGCGACATTTACACCTGAACTGTTAGTGGTAATCTTTACGTTCTTATTTGTAGGTTTTTTCGACACAGCGGGAACGTTGATTGCGATTTCGACGCAAGCAGGATTTATGAAAAACAACCAAATTCCAAAGGCAGGTCAAGCGCTTGTTGCGGATTCAACAGCTTCGTTATTTGGCGCTGTAGTAGGAACAACGACGACGGCTTCATGTATCGAATCGTCAGCAGGGATTGCAGCTGGAGGACGTACTGGATTTACATCAGTTGTTGTGGCAGGGTTATTCACCTTAGCGTTGTTCTTCTCGCCACTGTTGTCAGTCGTTACTACAGAAGTTACCGCACCAGCCCTTATTCTTGTAGGCGCGATGATGGCTTCGCAAGCCCGCTTCATTAAATGGGAGAAGCTAGATGTTGTGATTCCAGCATTTATTACGATTGTGGCAATGCCCCTCACATTTGGAGTAGCGACAGGTATCGCTCTTGGTTTCATTTTATATACGGTTATTAAAGTAGCGAAAGGTGAGTTCCGTGAGGTGCATCCGATTATGTATGTGCTGACGATTATGTTTATCGCTTATATTGGCTATGTAGCATAGAAGCTGCTCCATTCATCGAAAAAAGATGGGTGGGGCAGTTTTTTTGTTTTTGTTCATTATCTATGCTAGCGAAGGGTGAGGATTGAAAGAGTAAGTTTCCAAGTTTATACTTAAAAAAGAGACTGGTAGAATATTCTTTTATGAGGGTGCAATCGTTTGACGGAGTTTTGGTATGGAAAGGGAGAGCGTCATGAACTTATCAAGCAGTCCAGATCCTCAAGAGCGGGTTAAAGCTCTGCGCATCAAAAACAATGTTAGATTGAGCATTTTTTTCTTCATTATGTTTCTTATCTTTTCAATTCTCATTGTTCGACTCGCTGTCTTACAGTTTATAGAAGGTCCTGAATTAAGCAAAGCCGCTGTTCAGATAGGCACAAAATCGCTCGACCTTGTCTCGATACGTGGAACGATTTATGACGCTGCTGGAAAAGAGATTGCTTATTCGATGCCGACTCAGTCCTTGTATTTTCGAATGGAGAAAACGTATAAGTCAGAGAAAGATAAAGAAGTAATGGAGTTAGCCGAAAAAATTAAGACAGCTTTCGATAAGAGCGGCATTCAGCAAAGTAAACCGATGCAAGTGAAGGAAATCATTTATGCGATGGATGTTGAGGGCAAGCGAACATTAGGTATCTACCCCCGGCAATTAAAAACCAATTTGTCTAAGCAAGAGACAGCTTATTTTATGGAACATAGAAATGAATTCCCGATGCTGGAAGTGGTAGAAGAAAACATAAGGCAGTATGATACGACTCCAGTCGCTCCTCAACTTGTAGGGCATATGAAGAAATATAAGGGTATTTCCAATAATCTGAAGCGCTATCCTTATTATGAAAAGCTGGCTGTAGAAGAGGGAACGAAAAATAGTTATTTGGCCAGTGAAGAGGTTGGGGTTGCTGGACTAGAATATATGTATGAGTGGGCATTGAAAGGAAAGAATGGGGCACGAGAATATCCGGTCGATGCTCAAAATCGGATTATCGGTGCAGGGAAAATGACGAAGCCTGCGCGCGGACATAACATTCATATGACGATTCATCCTGAAATCCAGAAGCATACGCAGAAAGTTATGATTGATCATTTGAAAAAAATTCGGAATTCGTCCAATAGGTACGAGTATGCACCTAATGCGATTACGGCTTATGCCGTAGCGATGGAAGTGGAAACGGGCAATATTGTTGCTATGGCGAACCATCCTCAGTATGATCCGAATATTTATCAGGATGGGTTAAGTGAAGAAGAGTTTAAACAGTTGGGATCTAATAATTTAAATGGCACAGTACGTGAGGTTGCTCAAGACTATGGGGACAAGAAGGAGAATTGGCGCCATCCTTCCTCCCTCTTATATTTGGGATCGACGATGAAGCCCTTAACGATTCTTATAGGGCTTAAGGAAGGGCTTATTTATCCAAATACTACTTATCCTGATACAGGAGTAACTTATATTGGACGTCAAGGCAGGCAAACCCCGATTCATAATGCAAGCAGAAAAGCTAATGGTGTCGTAGATACGCGAGAAGCTTTAACGAAATCCTCCAATACATTCATGATTGAGAAGGTTGGAGATCCGCTGTATAAGAGATATGGCAAAGAAAAAGGTCTTAAAATATGGGATGACTATATGAAAGCATTTGGATTAGGGCAGACAACAGGAAGCGGTTTCCCTGGAGAGTCGCCTGGCATCAGCGATTATATGCAGGAAGGGCAGTCTGGTCAATCATCATTGGCCTTTGCTTCCTTCGGCCAGCAAGGTAAATATACAGCATTGCAGCTCGCTCAGTATACGGCGACGTTGGCGAATCGCGGCAAGCGGGTAAAGCCGCAGTTCGTATCTCATATAACAGATGCAAATGATAAAGTAGTCAAGCGATACGGTAGAGAAGTGCTTAGCACGATTGAATTTGACGAAGCGCATTGGGACGTTATTGAGGATGCTATGTTGGCTGTAAGCGCACAAGGATTCCAAGACGCACCTTATACGGTAGCGAGAAAGACGGGAACATCTGAGCAGGACGTATACGGTGGCAAGCGTGTAGAAAATGCAGTGTTTATTGCTTATGCGCCTATAGATAAGCCAAAGCTGGCGGTTGCAGTCGTCGTTCCAGAGGGCGGGTATGGTAGTTACGGTGCTGCCCCGATAGCAAGACAAATTTTTGATGCGTATCATAACGTATATGGATTGAATAAATAAAATAGGATGATAGATGAATAGAAGCCACAGAGGCAGGAGAATCCTGCTCTTCTGTGGCTTACAGAGAGTGCGAGTATTGTTGGTAAATCACTTAACGCTCATCCACTTGAGGCTATTATCTGCGTTTACGTCTGTAGCCACAACATGGATTTGGATTGCAACCAGTTCCGATACCGCCAACACCAGGTCCAGGGTAGCCACCATTTGGGAAACCGCCATTAGGGAATCCTGGTCCTGGAGGCAATGTTGCACCGCCTACTGTCGTTTCGTTGTACGTCCAGATGTGTTTAGGAATTGGCACAGTGTGAACCTTATTAATAATTTCTACTGGATGGATAACAGGAACGACTTGTGGCTGGTAACAGTTATTAATTTGTTTGATAGGTGGACATACGATAGGCTTTACTTGCGGGTAACAATCATGGCGAGAAGACATACCAACAACTCCTTTTCGGTGATGATATACTATATGGATGATGCTTGTGGAAGGGTTGTTCATTTGCCCCGATAGCTGCAAAGGTTTTGAAAAATAGGAAATACACCCTGAAATAGTGAAAAAATTCACTACAAACTTGATTCTCGACTATAGATTCAGTATGATGGTGAATAATATTCACTGGCAAAAGGTGGGATTATATTGTTCTCCATCAGACAAGGGTCGAACACGTTAATCATTGTTCTTCATGAAATATATGGCCTCAATCGGCATATGGAGCATGTATGCAAACAATGGCATGATTCTGGGACAGATGTGATTTGTCTCAATCTTTTAAATCGTGAACCATTCGAAGCAGATAAGGAACAAGAAGCTTACCAATACTTTATGCAAAATGTCGGCTTTGAACGTCCAGTAGATGAAGTGCTTAAAGTGGTTTCGAGCATGCGACATGATTACAATCGAATCTGTTTAGTCGGATATAGTGTAGGAGCGACGATCGCATGGCGATGCAGCGCCAGAGGAAATATTGATCGTGTTATTGCGTACTATGGATCACGTATTCGAGATTACTTGGATAGTGTTCCATTATGCCCTTCTCTTCTTATATATGGTCAGCAAGAATCTTTATTTGATGTGCCGACGTTGTTAGATAAATTGCAGCAGCATCCTACTGTGCAAGTGTATGCGCCTGAAGGCAGCCATGGATTTGCGAATCCGCATGCAGTAACTTACAACCGAAGATCTGCAGAATTAGCATGGGAACAATCGGAACGCTTTATGAATCAAGGACAGATTGGATAGACGGGCTAGCCAAAACGATGCAAATCGGTGTATATTGTGCATGTACGCCTGTCGTAGAGGCTGGAGATTGTGTGGTTCAACTGGAGGGATTCGACATGCAGCGATGGAAAAGCGATTGGACAAACGATGATTCTATATATCATTTTACAGGCTGGGATTTCAGCACATTAGCAAAATACGGGGGAATGCAGGAATTTCCTCTGCCTTGGAATTATGCCCATATCGTGATGCCTCGGGTACGGCAAGTAGACAGTTTGCTGGATATGGGGACAGGGGGCGGGGAGTTCCTTAGCAAATGTACACCTCTTCCAGCAAGTACATATGCAACAGAAGGTTATGCACCTAACGTTGAGGTGGCAAGAGAGTTGTTGGGACCGCTTGGGGTAAACGTTGTTCCGTTTAGTGCCGACGAACATATTCCGCTTCCTTCTGAGCACTTTCAGATGATTATAAACCGTCATGATTCATTCGACGCTTCTGAAGTTGCACGAATGCTAAAGAAGGGCGGAACATTTGTTACACAGCAGGCTGGTGGGCACAATGATTTGGAATTTAATGATTGGCTCGGAGCACCATACCCGGACTTTATCGATTGGAACTTGGATACGGCTGTAAACAATTTGAAGCAAGCAGGATTAACGATTGAAGAAGCAATAGAAGTTGAGGTCAAAACGAGATTTTATGATATTCGCACGATAATTGCTTATCTTCAGGTTGTATCAGGTTGGCAAATACCTGACTTCTCTGTCATTACATATGAAAAGGAACTGCGCAAACTTGACGAGCGCCTAGTTGAGGAACGTTATGTAGATACAACTTGCCATCGTTTTCTTCTTATTGCTAGCAAACCATAATTAGCTGTGAGTTAGCATACAAGACAAGCTTATGCTATTAGGAATGTGGATATCGTAGTGTCTATGCAGCACTCATACAGCGTCTTAATAGGAATGTATGTAGATTAACCTAATTCAAATGGGTATTGCAACAAGATCGAGTGAGAGGGGATAGTTGCTCCTTCACTCGATCTTGTTGTTTATTCACCTATCACATAGATTAGGGATAACTAGTGGAAACAGTCCTTAATTGAATGGTTAACAATTACAAAGTGCTAGCATATATTTTATGGAGGGCGAAACGTCCACAATGGAGCATTTGGGCGCTCATTTCGTTGGTATTAACTAGCGTGTCTGGGCGGATGTCTATCTCCTACTGGGGGATTCGCGGTGAGTTTGATTTGTTGTGGTGGCTCCCGAATCTTTTCTTATAGAAATACCCGTTGTTCTTTGTGCGAAGCGTAGCTTTGTGTCATTGATTGGAAATAAAACCCTCTTGCGACTATAATAGTTATACATGGTCTAGAGGAGGAAGATTCAGTGAAGAAATGGTTGATCATTGCTGTTATGGCTTTTGTGTTAGTAGGATGCTCAAAGGGCAACGATCATGTGGCAGCTTCACCTTTAGCGTTCAGTATTTCTGACACAACATTGGAAATGGGGAATAATAAAGTCGGCTGGTTCTTTAATAGGCCTGTGAAGTATTTCTATAACAAAGTGATGAAGGTAGTAGCTACTCATGAACGAACGGATCATTCTGTTGTCCTGTTAGATAACCATGGAATGGTGTATCACAGTCCGGATAACACGGTTAACAAAACAGTCGTACCTTCTATGTTGAACTTACCAGATACAGGACGATGGAAGTTGGATTTGTATGTAGATGATATTTCATATGGTCATATCATGGTTGATGTGGAGCAGCATGAAGGAAAGACGCTTCCAGTTGCTCAACTCATTTGGATAGATCGGTTTAAATAATGGACTCGTTCATACAATGGGTTGCTGTTCTTGGTTGTGTATGCAGCAGGAATGGCTTTTTTCCATGTCATGCTAAGAAACTTTTGAGCACAATGTGCGTAGTGATTGACAGTGTATAGGGCATTCTTATAAGCTCTTATTCGTTGGGTATGACAATAGCTTTTGAAATTCGACAGCATCTGTATAATAATAGAAGGTGAGCAGCTAGTGACCTAGTTGAACATACACAAATAGAGACAACCTTCCCGATACGATAATGATATAGAAAGTAGAGGAGAACGATGCAGAATCAATGGATAGCCGATCGTTATGAACTAAATGGAGAAATCATGCAATCTGATGATGGGATCTGGTATCGCGCGTTAGATACTTCACTTAACCGTGAAGTGTTTCTTTTGCTAATTCGCCCAGAAGCTAGAGCTTATTCAGAGGCATTTCCGCAATTATTTAGCGAAGTAGGACATGTTAGCAATGAATCTTTCCTTCAAATATTAAATGCAGGCACAAATGAAGAGCAGCGTTATGTTGTATTCCATGCTCGCAAAGGAATGCCGATGTACCAATACGCGGAACGCCATGCAGTTAAGCTGCAAACAACGCTGCGCTGGGTACAAACAGCAGGTGAGCTGTTGCTTCAAGGTGAGCGCTCTGGAATGCCTTCTTTCTCGGTAAGCTTTGATAATCTTTGGATTACGGATAACGATGAGATACTTGTTATGAATTATTGGAAAGAGGCTGTAGGGAGTCGTACAGGATCGATTGGTATGTCTCAGCTGCTTTATCAGCTCTCTACGCTTCATGCATTAGCACCACGTCAGTATGATATATATGCTAGTCGTGTTCAATCCATATTGAAGCATGAGCTTCCAGCTCAACGTGAAGCTGTGTTGGCACTTACGAAGCGTGTATATGAAAGTGATGTTCCAGTAAGGGAGTATGTACATACGCTCGAAGAGATTCGTGAACGTCCACATTCATTTGTGAAACCAGCAGCTCCTATTATGGAAGTACGTGAAGAGGTGCGGGAGGAGCGCCAGGTGCATGCGGAACCGACTGTAGCACCTCCGACAGTACCATCTGCGCCGCCTGCGCAGCTAAGTCGTACGAATCCGAATGCGGAACCGAAGGTGGAGCAGCGCAGCAACAATTCGGCTGTTGAGTCGCACAATAAGGTGAAGGCAGAAGATTATGCGTTATCACCTGAAGAACGTTCAGAATTTGACCGTAAAGAATCCCGCAACGACCGCTTCAAGGTTGGTATTATGATAGCAGGAATTGCTCTGTTCTTTACTTTGCTTGTAGGGGCAGTTGTATGGGCGAAGTCTCTAACGAATGACGATACTGTGGCAACAACGCCAACTACCGAACAGCAGCAAGAAACAACTGAACCAGGTAGCGAAGAAACGGCACAGCCGGATAATTCTTCCAATATGAATGAAACTAATGATTCAACGGATACACAAGAACAAGATACGAATACTTCGGATGTAAATAATGGTGGGACGACTGTACCGTCGGAGGAGCCAGAAACTGTTCCTACAACTACACCTGAAACCAATAATCAGGAGCAGCCTGTAGCACCGGATGTGAATCAGAATGAGCAGCCGAGCACAGGAACGGATAACGGAATGGTTCAGCCAGATCCTACAAATCCTACAGTTCCTGTAGATCCGAACAATCCTGGTGGCAATATTGTACCTCCTACAGGCGAGAATGTGACTCCTCTGGATCCGAATCGTCCAAAGCCAGAATTGCCAGCTGAGGGCACAGCACCAAATTTAGTCGGATTGACGCTGGAAGAGGCTGAACAGCTTACTAAGAATGCTGGACTCAAATATTCCTTCCTCAAAGAGAATCATGAAGGCGGTGAACCAAACACTATCTTCAAGCAGGAGCCAGAAGCGGGTGCTGCAGTGAAAAAAGGGGACCGTATTACGTTCTACGTTGTCCGCCAGGCTAATTAATCATATATGCTGGATGGACTTAATCTTGATGCGTTTACCGTATGGCTGCAGTCACTAGGTACATGGGCGATTGCAGCCAGCTTGATCTTAAATATTGTTATTAGTGTAGCAGGAGTAATCCCGAGCATATGGTTAACTGGAGCCAATGTAATTGCCTTCGGCCCTGAGCTCGGATTTGCCGTCTCTTTGATTGGTGAGACATTGGGTGCAGTTTCAGCACTCATTTTGTATCGTAGGGGATTATCCAATATACCCGCGATAAAACAGCAGCGCTGGGCTTGGTTGCAGCGGCTTCATCAATATGGGAGAGTGACGAGGGCTTGCCTAGTACTTGTTGCTCGATTCATTCCTTTGGTACCATCAGGTGTGGTCAATGCCATTGCAGCACTGTCAACGATGAGTATGTTAGACTTTACGTTAATGACGATTATAGGCAAAGCACCTTCGATATGGATAGAAGGCGTATTGGGCAAGGCAATGTACTCAAATAGCACGATATTTCATATAGCTCTGATTATGGTTGTTATTGCGTTGATCGTTGGATGGATACGACGTAAACCCTCTTAGTTCATAAGAAGAGATAGCACCGTTACGACCCAGTTAATGGGGTACTAACGGTGCTATTTTAGTCTGGAAATAAAAAAGCCAACAACTACGATCGCGAGGCCTGCCCATGTTTTCCATGTCGGTACCTCATGCATAAACCAGTACCCTAGTGCAATGCAAACAACGATCTCAATGCCTTTTGATGCAGTTAAGACGAAGGTCAGTTGGCCAATTGCTTTATATCCGAATTTAATCCCATAACCGATTGCTAAGCTTGCCAGCCAAAACAAGGGGAGGACAATAAGCTGATATTTGACAGTAGGCCATAAGGCAGGATCAATATGTTTCGTTTGATAAGCGAATATCGCATTTACGATAAATAGTCCTGCCAATAAGCTGCTTAGGCTGTAAATATAGAGCATGCAGACAACACTTCCTTTAATTTTGCAAATTCGTTGTCTGCATAGTTTCCCTAAGGAAACAAAGTGTTATTCAAGCAACTTATCAGTGCCGCCCTTAAGGTTAGGGAAGAAGGCGAGGGAATGTGATCGTAAACGTTGTGCCTATGCTTTCTTGACTCTGGACATCAATGGTAGCTTGATGCATATCAACGAGTTTAGCTGCGATGGCTAATCCTAAGCCGCTGCCACCGTATTGTCTTGAACGTGACTTCTCAACTCGATAGAAGCGCTCAAATACATAAGATAGCTCGTCTGCTGGGATGCCTTGTCCTGTATCGGTGATGGTTAGATAAATTTGGTCCGTTCTCGTTGTAACTCGAATCGATACATTTCCTGCCTTCGTATATCGAATGGCATTGTCCAATAGATTCAACATGATTTGTTCCAAGCGGACGGGGTCTCCCCAAATGTATGGATGGGGTTCAGCAGAGAACATTTGCAATTGAAGGCCTTTTTGCTCCGCTTTATGCTGAACTTTTAACAGGGAGCTTTGGCAAATGACATTCATGTCGACTTGCTCAGGTAATATGCTGAGCTGACCTTCTTCCATTTTCGTAAGATCAAATAAATCTTGAATGATACGATTAAGACGCTTGGCTTCATCTGCAATGATGCTGATATACTGCTGCTTTTCTTCCTCTGTCTCATACCATCCTTGTCGAATGACTTGCGCATAGCCTTCTAAATACGTTACAGGAGTCTTCAGCTCATGAGATATGTTAGCGATGAATTCGTTGCGTGAATCACGATATCTTTTAAGTTCTTCTGCCATATGGTTGATTGCATCTGCTAAACTGCCTACCTCATCGTCAGAATGCACCTCTACACGCGTCTCTAGTTGTCCCTCAGCGATTGCACGAGTAGCATCGGCCATTTGTCGCATCGGTCTGGATATGCGTCTAGAAAGCCAATAGATGATGCCTGCCGCCGCTGTCATAATAGCAAGAACGGCTAGATATAAAATTTGCCGATGACTTTGAAGCAATTCTTCTGTATCTGTAAGTGAATTCAACATAACGATACTACCTTGAAGGCTGCCGTGAGTGATCATAGGCACACCAGTTAGCGTGTAGCTCGCTCCATCAATTGTAATATTTTTTTCAAGCTGGTTTCCGGCTTGTAATGTCCGTACATATTCGTCTGTTAAAAATATTGGATTGATTTCTTTATGGTGATTAGACGTAGCTGTCACTTTTCCTTGGCTATCGAGCACGAATAAGGTTACACGTGTGAAATCTGCCATCGTTTCAATGGCATCCATTTTTAGCGCTGTATCGTTGTTAATCATACTGACGAAGTGGAGCGCAAGCTCGTTCATTTCTTTATGCTTCTGTTGAAACGTATGCGATACGACTAAACGATCCATCAGCCAAGCTGTGGGTAGGAAGAGCAGTAGAAATACAGACATAATCGACAATCCAATTTTCAAATCAATTCTACTTCTCATAAGCAGTACCTTTGGCATTGAAGCGATATCCAATACCCCATACGGTTTGAATTGGATTGTAGCCTAACTGGGCTTGTTCCATTTTCATTCTTACATTTTTTACATGCGTATCTACGGAACGATTATCTCCATCATAGTCCAACCCCCATAAATGCTCGATCATCGTCTCTCGATCATAGACTCTTTGCGGGTGAGTAGCTAGAAGATGCAGGACATCGTATTCTTTCGGTGTCAGCTCCAAATGCAAGCCATTTGCGACCACTTCACGGCTCTCCTCGTAAATGATGAGATGAGGAAAATGCAAAGCTTTATGATGTACCTCCTGAGCTGATAATTGGAAATGTGAGCGCCGAAGCAGGGCAGTTATTCGAGCTATCAGTTCATCAGGCTCGAAAGGCTTAGCTAAATAATCGTCAGCACCAATGGATAGCCCGTTAATCATATCTTTCTTATCTGAACGAGCAGTAAGCATGATGACTGGTATGCTCATCGTCTGGCGTATGCGTTGAACGACTTCCCAGCCATCTATGCCTGGCATCATAATATCTAATATAACTAAATCAAATGACTGTTCTTTAAGCATTGCTAACGCTTCTTCTCCATCATGGCTTTCTTCAGTAAGATAGCCATGCCGTTTAAGGTGAATGCGCAGTAAGTTACGCATATTTGCCTCATCATCGACGATGAGGACTCGACAGGTTTGGGAAGGGGAGATCATTAATTATTTCCTCCTAAAATTCAGCAAAAGCATTATTCTCATTTATTATATAATTGTGCATGTTGAAAACCAATCTTTCAAACTAAAGCATTATTATTTATCATGGGTGTGTTATCCATTATGATAGAAGAGGAACATATGTGAATGGGAAGGAGGAGAGGTGGATGGCTGTGCTAGAATTTTTGCTGCTCATCTTTGAATTTCTAATGTTGATGTTAACTTGGGAGTTCTGGGTTGTCATAGGTATTTTAGGGTTAATCGTAGGGAGCATACTATTTCCGCCAATCGGTGGTATCGCTATCCTAGTAGTTTGTTTAGTAATTGCACTGATTGTATACTTGTTAGGAGAATTTTTAAATGAGCAAATCGCTAAGCTGGAAGCTAAGAGAAGAGAACGACGGAATCAAAAAAGAATAGCGAAGCAACAAACAAAAGAACGACGTGCAAATTGGCGTAAAGAGCTTTGGATAAAAATCAAAGATAGGATTGGTCTATGATTCCTATTAAATAAAAAAGTACGGAAAATACATATACGTATACATAAAAAGCACTTCTCCAGAAGAACTTACGTGAAGGTAATGGAACGTCTGCGTTCGAAAGAGAGTGCTTTTTTGTATGCAATTATAAATGAAAAGAACCCCATCAAGGGAGCTTGAAAGCATCCACTTGATGGGGTTCTTGATCAATAGTCTACCAGTCCCAAAGCAACGTCCACATGGAACCAAAGATAGTAATCACACTGACAACAACAGCGTAAAGAATATTCGAAATTACCGTATTCTTATCTTCTTTAGATTCATTCACGTGCATGAACATGAACAACTGCACAGTGGCTTGAATGATAGCTGTAGAAACAAGAATCGTCATGCCCATTGCATAAGACATATCTGTATACACGACAAGCAAAGCGACTAACGTCAAAACGAGGGAAAAAATGAATCCCATCACGTGACCGATAGGGAACAGTCGTTTCATCATGATCACATCAGTCCTTTCAGATAGACGAAGCTGAAGATGAAGATCCAAACAACGTCCAAGAAGTGCCAGTAAAGCGAGAAGATGAATGATTTATTTGCAGTTGTCTCATTCAAGCCTTCACGTTTCAACTGGATCATGATAGCGATTCCCCATAGGAGACCAAACGTTACGTGTGCACCGTGTGTACCAAGCAAAACGAACAAGCTGGAAGCAAATGCGCTCGTCTGAAGCGTCAAGCCTTCATGAACATACGTGAAGAATTCATAAATCTCGATACCCAAGAACGATGCACCAAGCAATAGTGTGATACCCATGAATACCATCATTGGTTTCTTCAAGCCTTGGCGCATTGCGTGAATAGCAAGTCCACAAGTGAAACTACTTGTCAAAAGAATGAACGTCTCTGCTAGTACTGGTTCAAGTACGAATACATCTTGTGCTGTTAGGCCAGAACCAGTACGAGTCCAAAGTACGAGATAAGTCAAGAACAAGGTAGCAAAGAGTACGATCTCCGCACCCAAGAATAACCAAAATCCAGTTATACGGAAGCGGTTTTCTTCTGTCCGGTATTCAAGAGGCAATGAGTTGTCTATTTTCATACCGAATCACCTCCATATGATTGTTCCGTCTTCTTCACTTCATCAACTGGAATGTAGAAGCCGTGATCGCGTTCAAATGTACGCCATGCAAGCATGACAATGATTGCGATAGTTGCTACAATGGCAGATTTCCACATGCTGAATACCATGAAGAAGCCCCAGAAGAAGAAGATTGCGCCGAGAATGAACGGTTGACCGCTATCACTTGGCATATGAATTTTTTCAAGCTTGCCTTTGAAGACAGAACGTTTCTCTCTCTTCGCATGGTAGAACGGATCGTGACCATCAACTTCAGGAACGATAGCAAAGTTGTACGATGGTACTGGAATATGTGTTGCCCATTCCAACGTACGTCCAGCTCCATCCCATGGATCTCCTTTTGTCTCGCGTGGTGCGTGACGGAAGCTCCAGATGATGTTGTAAAGCAACAAACAGAAACCAATAGCCATACCAACGGAACCGATCGTTGCAAGCAAGTTCAACGGACCGAAGCCAGACTCAGCAGAGTACGTGTACGTACGGCGTGTCATACCATCCAAGCCCAAGAAGAAGAGCGGGATAAACGTTAGGTTGAACGAGAGTACAATTGTCCAGAACGCAGCTTTACCTTGACGCTCATTAAGCTTGAATCCAGCGATAAGCGGGAACCAGTAGTAGAGACCTGCAATAACCGCGAACACGGTACCTGGAATCAATGTGTAATGGAAGTGAGCGACCAAGAACATCGTATTATGATATTGATAATCGGCACTTGCCATACCAAGCATAACACCTGTTACTCCACCAATTGTGAAGACAGGGATGAACGCTAGTGTCCACATCATCGGTACAGTAAAGCTAATCTTACCTTTACGCAATGTGAACAACCAGTTGAATATTTTCACTCCGGTCGGAACCGCAATAGCCATCGTCGTAATTGCGAAGAAGCTGTTTACTGCTGCTCCTTGACCCATTGTGTAGAAATGGTGAACCCATACCAAGAATGAAAGTATGGAGATTACAGCCATACTCATAACCATGGACTTGTAGCCATAAAGGTTCTTTCTAGAGAACGTTGCGATAATTTCACTATAAATACCGAACGCCGGAAGGATAACGATATATACTTCAGGATGTCCCCATACCCAGAACAAGTTCGCCCATAGCATATCCATACCGCCGTTAGTCATTGTGAAGAACTGACTTCCGAATAGACGATCGAACGTCATTAAAGCAAGAGCAACTGTTAGTACAGGGAATGCGAAAATAATGATGACACAAGTGATTAGCGTAGACCAAGTAAACATTGGCATTTTCATAAGTGTCATACCAGGTGCACGCATCTTCATAATCGTTACGATGAAGTTAACACCTGTCATCAATGTACCAAGACCCGCAATTTGAAGTGCAATTGCGTAATAGTTGTTACCAACACCTGGAGCAAACTCTGTGCCTGCTAGCGGGAAATAAGACGTCCAACCAGCATCAGGCGCTCCACCAACTACGAATGCGATATTATAGAGCATTGCGCCGAAGAAGAACAACCAGAAGCTGACTGCGTTCAGACGCGGGAATGCTACGTCGCGTGCACCGATTTGCAACGGAATAACGACGTTCATAATACCGATAATGAATGGCATTGCCATGAATAGAATCATGATAATACCATGTGCAGAGAATATTTCGTTATAATGCTGCGCGGTTAGTAATTTCATTTCTGGTGCCGCAAGTTGTGCACGCAGCATAAGTCCGTCGGCGCCACCACGGAAAAGCATGACGATAGCGGAAATAATATACATAACCCCGATTTTTTTATGATCGACAGTCGTTAACCACTCTTTCCAAAGATAACCCCACTTCTTAAAGTAGGTCAGGCCAGCAACGATGCCGATGGAGACTAAGACAATACTCACAACAGCGCCGATTATTAGAGGGTCGCCGTGCTTGAGTCCGTCAACGATAAACATATCCCAATTCATTCCTTGTAGACTCCTTTCATGAAGTGATGGCTCTTAGTGGTTCGAATGATCCTCAACTTCGTTTGCTTGATCGTTCTGTGTACCATGATTCTCATGGTTTTCTTTATCTACGGACTTTTCCTCATTCTTGCCTGGCTTCTTGAAGTGGCTGGCATGATCTTCTGGTGCCGGTCTAAATTCAAGATGTGTAGAAGAGTAGGATTTTTGTCCTGGGAACTTTGTAGCGAGCAATGTATCGAACTCTGCTTCAGTCAATGCAGGTTCTCTAGCTTTTACTTCTTTAACCCACTCGTCGAACTCTGCTTGAGGCATAGCTGTAACGTTAAATTGCATGTGGGCGAACCCTTCACCACTAAAGTTACTGTTCTTACCAAGCATGTCTCCAGGTGTCTCAGCAACGAGATTAAGCTTCGTAACCATGTCAGACATCGCATACTTCTGTCCACCTAGCTGAGGAATCCAGAAGCTCGTAATCGGACCGTAAGAGTACAAACGGAACTCGATATTTTGATTCGTCGGAATGTTGAGATAGTTAACCGTTTCAACACCTTGCTCCGGATAGCTGAAGTGCCATTTGTAATTAGAAGAAGAAGCATAGATAATAAGCGGCTTCTGATTCTCGTAACCCTCTGGCGGTTTTTCTACAGCGACCGTCGTTTTGACAGTTACAACCGACAAAATCGCAACGATAATGACCGGAATAAGTGTCCAAATAATTTCGAGCTTAATGCTACCTTCTTCGTGAGGAGGCTCATAGTCTGGACTGCTCTTGCTGGCACGGTATTTAACCAGAATGACAACGAACAATACATAGACCACGATTAGAACTCCAGCCATCATAAGCATAGAGAAAATAATCGTTTCAGACAGCAACCCTGCAGCTGGACCCATTGGATTGAGAACTTCCAGTGAACAGCCGCTTAGAAGGAATGTTAGCAGCGTGAAAAGAACTAGTAACGATCCTTTCCTTTTCATAAGGTACCCCTTTCTGTTTGATGCATTTTGTGATGCATGTTTGTCAATTTTGATGTGTAGCCACATCTTCAATGAGAGAACGTTAACATTATCCAAGCTGGTAATGTTGACGATTGCCATGTGTGATCTTTTAGATAGACATCAATAACGTGGCGATTGTTCATGGTCTGTACGACTCTCATCGATATCTTCATCACTGATAATACATTCTAAAAGGATAGTTGACGATGTTTTTACAGGAAAGACACCTAATTGTCACAATTTTTATTCAAAAAAACTCCATATTTCCGTTAAATTCCTTATTTTAGATGCAAAATCTGTTAATTAGTATAAATAATGCACTTTCATAAAAGCGTCATACAGATTTAGAAATCAATTTCGTCTATAAAGGTGTCGTTATGATTTATTTTCCTACACAAAATCTACACAAATTAAGGATATCGTAGGCAACAAAGTCTTGTAGGAGGTAATATCATGAAACTACATCGTTCAATAAAAGCTGTGACGCTGTTTTTGTTCACTATTTTGTTACTAAGTGCTTGCAGTTCACAAAAAGATGGACAAGCTGAAAATGAAGTAGGGAAGAGCGTGACGAATGTCGCAGCGCCTTGGATTGCAACGAAAAATACAACTCGAATCAATTCTTCAAATCCGGTGGAGTCGGCTGTGCTCGTGTCTAAAACGTTATGGCCGGCAACAGCAAATGATAATCGACCTGGTGCTGTCATCCTTGCATCAACAGAACGCTGGGGGGCCGCATTGGCTAGTTTGGATTTGGTGCATCATCCGAATAATGGGCCACTATTATATATGGACAAGAATGGTATTCCTCAAGCGACATTAGATGAAATAAAGCGCCTGAAGCCGATTGGTATTGGACAAGCTAAAGAGCAGGTCATTGTTATTGGAGGAAGTTCAAATAAAGTAAAGGAACAATTGAACAAAGCTGGATTTAAAGCTTCGTTTGTAGCCGGGAAAGATGATGCAGAGATTGCTGAACAGATTGATACACTTTATACGAAAGCATCCGGCTCGCAGCCAGATGGTGTCATTGTAGGCTCTCTCGACAGTCCAGAATATACGATTCCAGCGGGGAACTGGATTGCGCATATGCTTGAGCCGCTGTTATTTGTGACGAAGAAGGAAATACCAAAAGCAACGATAAGAGCATTAGAGAAGCGCAAAGGCAGGGCAAACATATATGTTATCGGACCTGAGTCCGTCGTATCTGCTGATTTAGAGAATAAGTTGAAGCAGTATGGTACGGTAAAGCGGATAGCAGGTAAGAACCCGATTGAGAATTCAATTGCCTTTGCTAAATATAAGGATGAAACGACGGGCTTTGGCTGGGGGATTACGACACCAGGTCATAACTTATCCTTTGTTCCCGCTGACAATCACTTGTTGGCGATCTCGGCAGCACCATTCTCTCATCTTGGGAAACATGCACCGCTTATATGGACAGAAAAAGAAAAGATGCCTAATTCGGTTATGGATTATGTAATGACGTTACAGCCTAAGTATAAGGTGACACCAACTGAAGGACCATTTAATCATGCGTGGATTGTAGGCAATGAGAAGGATCTTACGCCTGAAGCACAAGGGGAAATAGATAGTATGTTGGAGATTGTGTCTGCTAGTGGTAAAGGACATGGCGACCATGGTAGCACAGCAGAAGATGATACGTCCTCAAATGAAAATGAGACCCCGTCCAATAATGGGCATGGCGGTGGCCACCACTAGTATAAGAAATAGCGTTGAACCAATTGAACAAGGTTATTGAGCTCATCTGATTTTTAGATGGGCTTTTTATTATTCCTTTATGATGAGTCGGTATATGGAGATTAATTATCCTCTTAAACCATAAATTGACTTGGGTTAATATCCAGATTATGATATAGTTTATTGGTTCTATTTCTGGATATTGATGGGAGAAGGGTGTTTGGATAAGGTGAATATATGGTAAATGAATCGAAGGCTTGGTCAACTGTTCCAAGATATGCAAAGCGGTTCATGTGGGTTGTTACACTTGTTGTAGGACTTTTGTCTTCGCTCATCGTACTTGGATACGGTGATTATTTTTATTTAGGGAATCCTGAACGTCCAGATAATGATGATGTGAAATACTTGCATACTGCTCGTGTTCTTATTAATGAAGGTGTACTTTCTTACAATACGAATGATCATCCCAGTACCTACATTATGCCGGGCATGCCTTTTGTCATTGCTGCTTTTATGCTCGTCTTCGGTCAAGGGGATGAAGCTGTCATTGCGATCCGTCTATTTCAGTGCCTCTTGCAAGCATTGTGCATACCATTAATATTTTGGCTGGCTCATCGTGTGTTTACTGTACGAACGGCGTTAATTGCAATTGGAATAAGCGCGCTTTACTTACCCGATTATTTCTCATCAGGTGTTATTTTATCAGAAAGTATTTTTCGATCCCTTTTCCTTCTGCTTATTATCGTCATGATAGTAGCGCTGGAGAAACGTCGTACAAGCTGGTATTTGCTCGTTGGCTTACTTGTAGCGGTTGCTGCCTACTTTAAGCCGCATTCGACATTGCTGCCCGTTCTATTTCTGTTGTTTTGGTGGAAGCAACGTTATACGTGGAAGGAAATGATGAAGTATACAGCAGCCATTGGGCTTGTGTTTATCATTTTATTGTCCCCGTGGTGGATTCGGAACGTAGTAACGTTTGATAAATTCGTAGTTTTTACGGAATCATCAGGGAATCCTTTTTTATTAGGAACGTTTATCAATTTCCAAGAGCCTGATGCTGGCTTTTACGCGGAGTATCCAGAACATAAAGATGTGCTTATGCTTGGATCTGATAATCAATTGAAAGAAAGAGGCTATGATATGCTTGCATATCATTTGAAACATAATCCGCTTCTTTTACTCTACTGGTTCACAATAGGGAAAGTCGGATCCCTATATGTACTCGCCTATTATTGGAAGCCGCTCCTGGGTATAGAGATGATAGCAGTACATATTTTCCAAGTCATTTTATTATTAATTGGAACATCAGGCGTGATTATGACGTTAAGGAAGTTGAGGCAGTGGCCTAATGCGGGTATATTGCTCGCATCACTAGGGTATTTCACTTTTATATATATTCCGTTCGTAGCTTTCTCACGTTATGGGTACCCAAATATGTTCCTTCTCATTATTTTTGCTGCTTTCTTCATGGACAGGATCTGTGCAGCTCGATATGAGAAAAAGATGAAGCAGCAGACACAACATTATTCTGTAAGTGGAGGTTCTTAGTAATGAAAGTTCTCGTCATCATTCCTGCTTATAATGAAGAAGCAACGATACATCATGTAATCGATGAGCTTCAAACCTATATGCCAGAAGTAGATGTAGTTGTTATTAATGATGGTTCTACTGACCGAACAGCAGAAATTGCTGAGCGGGCAGGGGCTAAAGTTTTTACCGTTCCTTACAATGTAGGAATCGGGGGCGGTATGCAAATTGGTTACATGTATGCACATCGCATGAATTATGATTACGCCGTTCAGATGGACGCGGATGGTCAGCACTGTGCATCGGATCTTCCTAAACTAATTGAGCACGCTAAGCATCATGATCTTGTGATTGGATCTCGTTATGTGGAGACGACCTCGTATCAATCATCGAAAATGCGCAGAATCGGAATGATCTTTTTCTCAAACATTATCACATGGATTACCAAACAACGTATTACAGATACAACGAGTGGTTATCGCGTAGCGAACCGACGTGTTATTGCTTTGTATTCATCTTACTATCCGACGGATTACCCTGAAGTGGAATCCATCGTTTATTTGAAACGAAAAGGCTGCCGAATTTCGGAAGTTTCAACGGAAATGCGCGCTCGTTTAGGCGGCAATTCTTCGATTACTCCAATACGCTCGGTCTACTACATGACAAAAGTAACGTTGGCCGTTTTAATGACTGCGTTACGATACGAGAGGTGATAGGCCAATGAGTATTTATGTAATATCTATATTAGTTTCCGTGCTGTTTCTAATCGGAATTTTGGAATTGGTGCGGCGTCAGAAGTTAAAAGAGCAGTATTCATTACTATGGATTGGTTTTAGTTTGTTTCTAATAATCGTATCTATTGATGTTCGTCTGATTGAGAACATATCGCTATGGCTTGATGTAAAGTATGCACCTGCTTTATTGTTTCTTTTTGGCTTGTTGTTCTGCTTTGCGCTTATTATTCATCTCACCGTTGTCATTACGAAGATGTCGAAGCAGTTACTTCGATTAACTCAAGAGATTACGATATTACGAGAACGAGGTGTGGCGGAACACGATCATGATTAATTATATTATTTTATTTGCCAACATTATATTGCTCGTTACAGGACAAATCCTCTTTAAGCTTGGGATTGAAAAGGCTGGAGGATTAGTATGGAACAAAATTATTACTTCGTGGTATGTCATTGGCGGCTTGTCTTTGTACGGTATCGCCACCATTTTATGGTTCGTAGTTTTAAGCAGATTACCGTTAAGTGTCGCATATCCGCTGCAAAGCATTTCTTATATTCTTGGAATTGCAGCTGCCTTCTTTATATTTAGTGAACCTGTGTCGGCAACAAAATGGGTTGGGGCGGGTGTCATTCTCATAGGTGTGTATTTAATAGCGAAGTAACTGATCTATTATCAATATAGGAGTGAACGTATGACGTCTTTTTTTAGCATGGATTTTAAAACGAAACGAACATTATTGATTATGGCCTTTTTTGTATTTCTACTATCATCCTTTTTTGTGTTAGCGCACCACAATTACTTTTTGCTAGGTGACCTGCACAAGCCTAACAATGATGACGTAAAATACTTACATAGCGCAAGGGTATTATTAAATGAAGGAACACTCACGTATAACTCAGGAAATGATCCATCTGCGTTTATAATGCCTGGAATTTCGATTATACTAGCGGGCTTTATGGCTGTATTCGGAGAAGGAGATGGGGCAATTATTGCCTTTCGTCTTTTTCAATGTATGCTGCAAGCGATATCGATATTTTTAATCTTCTTTATTGCACGGTATACGTTTAATACACGTACAGCATTTATCGTTTGCGGTATTAGCATGTTTTACATGCCGGATTATTTCTCCTCAGGTGTTATTCTTTCCGAGACGATGTTTCGCACGGCTTTGCTATTGTTGGTTTGCATCATTATCGTGGCCGTAGAATCAGGCAAGACATCGTGGTACATTTGGATTGGAATTATAGTCGCGTTTTTGGCTTACTTTAAGCCGCATGCTACGCTTTATCCAGCCATTCTACTTATCCTATGGTGGAAGCATAAAGTACCGTGGCGGGATATGGTGCGATATACGTTCTTAATAGCAGGTGTCTATATGGTGTTATTAGCGCCATGGTGGATACGCAACATGATTACATTTGACCGATTTATCTTGTTTACCAATTCAGCAGGAAGTCCATTTTTGCTTGGGACTAGAATTAATTATCAACTGCCGCCAGCAGGATTCTTCGACGCTTATCCGCAATATGATCCGAAGACGATATTTGCAGGTTCAGACGGTTCAGCGATAAGTAAAGGGTTGGACATTTTGAAGTATGGATTTGTCTATGATACTTGGAATTATGTCCACTGGTATACGATTGGCAAACTGCACAACTTGTACAATATCCCGTACTATTGGCGTCCAATATGGCCGATAAGTCGTTCATTTATGAATGTGGCACAAGTGATAGTAATGGGTGTGAGCGTGTTAGGAATAATCTGGGCATTCATCCGTGTACCTTTTACAAGAATGCTGCCTGTACTGCTGACGCTCGCTTACTTTACTGCTATTTACATGCCGTTTGTCGCTTTCTCACGCTATGGATATCCAAACGTTATTTTCTTATTAATGTTTGCGGCTTTCTTTGTAGATCGGCTAATTGCAGTTGTGCGAAATAAGTAACGACAACTCGACGCAGCAAGCTTAATAAAAGGGGGAAGAACCTTCTCATTCACACTGGATCGTGTGATGGAAGGTTCTTTTTTTGATGGAAGCTACGTATTGAAGCAGGGGACTGTTATAGATGAGTTATAATAGACTGCCGCTAGCAAAATGGGGAGAAGCTAACAGCTAGAGGTGAAGGAGAGTTAAATCAGATGACAGGCTGCATAGTGGCCATTTCCGTGATGTAGAAGCAGTGGAGTTTCTTCCCGACATTTAGACTGTGCCAATGGACAGCGAGTATGGAACTTGCAGCCAATCGGTGGATTTACTGGGCTAGGTGGATCGCCATGCAATACGATGCGCTCACGCTTCACCCGTGGATCTGGAATAGGTACGGCAGACAGCAGAGCTTGTGTATAAGGGTGAAGAGGTTTGCTAAAACATTCGTCGCGTGGACCTAGCTCGACTAACGAACCTAAGTACATCACTCCGATACGGTTGCACAGATGCTGAACGACACTTAAATCATGAGAGATGAATAAATAAGTTAAGCTGCGCTGTTCTTGCAGCTTTCGAAACAAATTAATAATTTGAGCTTGTATGGAAACATCAAGTGCGGAAAGCGGTTCATCCGCGACGACAAAGTCAGGATTTAAAATAATCGCTCGTGCGATTCCAATTCGTTGGCGTTGACCACCAGAAAATTCATGTGGATAGCGATCCATATGGTAACTGGACATGCCGCATAGTGCCAGCACCTCTGCTACACGTTCATGAACCTCAGCCTGTGCACATAGCTCATGTTGGAGTAGTGCTTCACCTATCGCATCACCAATACGAATCCGAGGATTCAAGGAACTATAAGGATCTTGGAAAATAAATTGCAGCTTCGGTCTCAGCTTACGCATTTCGGACTTCGATAGATCATGCAGATCTTGACCTTGATACTGTACGGTACCGTTGGTCTTATCACTTAGACGGAGCAGTGTTCTGCCAAGTGTACTCTTGCCGCTGCCCGATTCGCCAACTAAACCGAATGTATCGCCTCTATTTATAACAAAGCTTACATCGTCTACGGCTTTGACATGACCGCTTGTACGCTGCAGCAGTCCTGTTTTTACGGGAAAATATTTTTTGAGCCGATCAACGACGATGAGCGGTTGCTGTGTGCTTGGTGTCATCATGAGCTGCCTCCTTTTCATGCAACCAGCACGCTAATTTGTGTCCTTCACCGATCGTTTGCAAGTAAGGTCTACTCGTACGGCATTTGCTTGTCGCATAGTCGCAACGTTCATAAAAGGAGCAGTAATCTCCGATTTCCAATGGATGAGGCACTTGGCCGGGAATGGAGTACAATGTCTCTTCATGTTTGTGCAGAACGGGTTTGGATCGAAGCAAGCCTTGTGTATAGGGATGCTTCGGATTATCAAATAGTTCAATGACGGATCCTTGCTCTACGATTTTGCCTGCATACATAACGATGACATAGTCAGCCATTTCTGCGACAACGCCCAGATCATGTGTTATAAAAATGATGGACGTTCCGTGCTCTTCTTTAATGCGCCGCAGCAAATCAAGAATTTGTGCTTGAATGGTTACGTCCAATGCAGTAGTAGGTTCATCTGCAATAAGCAGCTGAGGGCGGCAGGCAATCGCCATCGCGATCATCATACGTTGAAGCATGCCGCCACTTAATTCATGTGGATAGGCTTCAAGCATCGATTCTGGACGTGCAATGCCTACCGAACGAATAAGCTCAACAGCTTTTGTACGCGCCGCTTTCTTCTTCAACCGTAAATGTTCCTGCAAGGGCTCCATTAATTGCCTGCCAATCGTCAAGACAGGATTAAAAGAACTCATTGGCTCTTGAAAAATCATGCTCATTTGATTACCGCGAAGCCGTCGCAGTTGTTGTTTAGTCAACGTATTCAAAGACTGGTCGGCCAACACGATGTCGCCTTTAACCTGACAACCCTCTGACTCAGCCAACAATCCCATAAGGGCAAGTGCAGTTACGCTTTTGCCGCATCCTGATTCTCCGACGATACATACGGTTTCACCAGCCTTCACTTGGAAGCTGATATCATCGACGGCTGTCACAGTTCCACCAGCTGTAGGGAAGTGGACCTGCAAATGATTAACTTGCAGCAATGCTTCGTCTGCTACTGCATGCTGTAAAGGAAGATTCATATCCACTACCGCCTTTCCTGCTTCGGATCAAGCGCATCCCTTAATCCGTCACCGAATAAATTAATGGCGATGACCGTGGCGAAAATCGCTAATCCTGGTGGAATCCACAACCATGGACGCTTCTCGAAGTCGATAAGTGTATTTGCGGCATCGATCATATTTCCCCAAGTTGGTGTTGGTGGCATGACTCCAAGCCCAAAATAACTAAGGGTCGACTCACTTACAATGGCACCACCTGTGCTTAAGGTAGCAACGACAATGAGCAGCGGGAAAATGTTCGGCAGCAAATGCACAAACAGCTTGCGGCGATCATTTAATCCCAGTGCTTCAGCGGCTTGCATAAAGTCTCGCTCTCTCAGGCTTAGCAGTTCTCCGCGAACGAGGCGGGCTAAGCCTGGCCATCCTACCATGCTCAGCATTATCATGACGATATATAAGCGATAATCGGTAGGCACCTTCCATTCAGACAATATAGCGCCAATAATAAACAACAAAGGCATGCTTGGTATCGTCATCAGCAAGTCAGCGATACGCATAATGACTTGATCGACGATCCCCCGATAGTAGCTGGCAACTGCGCCGAGTACGGTTCCAATCACTACGGAAAGAAGCATAGCTACAAGTCCAACAGTTAGTGATATTCGTCCTGCTTGCAGCAATCTAGTCAAAACGTCGCGACCTAGATGATCCGTACCTAGCCAATGCGCAGCACTAGGTGCCTGATTCATGACGGCCAAGTTCACTTTACCTGCTGCATAGGGTGAAAATATGGGTGCAATAAAGCAAGCAGCAAACATAACGATGATAAATATAAATCCTAGCATAGCCATACGATTGCGGCGCAGCTTCCGTATCGATTGCCTCCATAAAGATGACCGCTCGAAGGTAGGAGCAGCAGTGCGTGCAGGAGAAGTAGTTTGCTCAGGAGCAAGCTGTTCAATTGCTATAGACATGTCACATACTCCTTTCTAAAGACGTACACGTGGATCGGCAAATCGATACAATAAGTCAGACACAAATGTGCCGATAACGGTGAGAATGGCAATTAACATGGTGAAGCCCATCAGCAGCGGATAGTCTCGCATCGTAAACGACTGCATGAACAATTGTCCGATGCCGGGCCAGTTAAATATTTTTTCAATAATGATCGAACCACCGAACAGCGTTGGCAGCTCAAATCCGATTAGCGTAATAGCTGGAAGTACAGCATTGCGCAGTGCATGACGATACAATACGATTCGCTCTTTCAATCCCTTCGCGCGGGCGGTGCGAACATAATCCTGCTTCATCGCCTCCAGCATATGAGATCGGAAGTAACGGGTCAGTGACCCTGTACCGAGCAAGGTGACGACGAGTACGGGCAGAATCATATGCTCCGCGACTTCTATGAAATAATCCCAACCTTCCGCATTGCTTCCAGTCGTTATCATTCCTCCCGGAGGTAGTATTCCGGCATCAACGGCGAAGATCTTAATGAAGAAAAGACCAATGAAAAACGAAGGAATCGACATGGCTGCGAATATAAAGATCGTGACGCTTTTGTCAAAAATAGAGTAGGATTTATAAGCGCAAAGTACGCCGGCTACGACAGCAATAAACCATGTAAGGAAGGTGGAGACGGTCGCGAGTAGGAATGAGTTCCAGATGTAATAGTTAAATAAAGTCATGATCGGTTTTTGATGCTGCAAGGAATAGCCGAAATCACCCTGTAGAACGTTGCCAAGCCAAGCCGTATATCTTTCGAAAAGAGGTTTGTTGAAACCATATATTTCACGAAGTTCAGCTTTGCGCTCTTCGGTCATATTCATATTGTTGTCGACGAAGTCACCAGGTGTTAACGCATATAAAAAGAAAATAAGCATGGACGCACCCAGAAGGGTCAGCAGCATGTAGATGATTCGGCGTATGACATAAGTGCTCATGAAGATGCCTCCTATGAGTAAGGTTGGGACAGAGCCATGAAAGGCTCTGTCCCGTTCCTTTTTTATTCAATGTTAGTCAATGGCAAGCTTGTTGCGATTCCGCGGTACGGATTCGGGTCCAATCCTTTAATGCGAGAATTGTAGGCGTATAGCAGCTTGGAGTAGCTGTAGAAAATAAACGGTGGATCTTCATTCAGCTCCTGATAAAGTTTCTTGTAAACCTCTTTTCGTTTGTCAATATCAAGTGTGCTGATGCCTTCCTTAATAAGTTGGTCAACTTTTGGATTAGAGTATCCTTCTGCCTCTTCTGTTGCGAACTCAGATACGCCGCTATGCGGATCCAAGAGCATCGGGGTAGAGAAGGAAGCTAAATCGTAGTCGCCGCCGTCGACTTTGGCACGCAGCGCGTTAAAGTCCGCGAATTGTTCTGGCTCAAACTGAACGCCGATGGCCGTATAATTCTCTTTCGCAATTGCGATAAAGGCGTCACTTCCTTTTGACTTGGAAGAGAGATAGCGAATGACCAGCTTCTGGCCATCTTTCTCGCGCACGCCGTCACTGCCTTCTTTCCAGCCTGCTTCATCGAGCAATGCTTTTGCTTTTTCAGGATCGTAATTGTATGGATTAATGCCCTCTTCGGTATACGACCATGAAGTAGGGGAGGTAGGAATGTTCGCTACTTGTGCAGAGCCTTGGGATACCCCCTCAACAATCGTTTTGCGATCAAGTCCGTAAATGAGTGCTTGACGAAGCTTTTTCTCTTTGAAATATGGCTTCTTGTGATTAAATTTAATGTAGCCGTAGGCAGTTGATGTATTTAGCTTAAGGTTGAGGTAACCTAGCTTTTGCAATTTCTCCAAATTATCTTGAGTGGCTGAAAAGGCTGCATAATCTTGCTCACCCGTCTCAACAAACTGGAATGTATCGCCTTCGGTTGTTTTATAAATAAAGCGTTCGATTTTTGGCTTGCCTTTGAAGAAATGCTCATTAGCCATGAAGCGCAGTTCTTGGCCTGGTATATGCTTTTCTAGCTTGTATGGACCAGAACCTACTGGTTTGGCGTGAAGCTCTCGAATATAGTCGAGGCTGCCGAACTTGTAGTCTTTCCCGTAATAAGCTTTGGAAAGGACTTGACCGCCTAATGTCAGTAGTGCGGTTGCATTGACTTGTTCCGTTTCGATTTGAATGGTATGAGGATCAATGATCTTGATGCCAGCAACGGTCGTTGCTTTTCCTTCTTTGTAAGCTAAGCCGCCTTTAATATGACTGGAGAAAATATCGGTTCCGCCATCATAGTTTTTGTCATGCAAAATGGTAAGTGTAAAAGCTATGTCTTCAGCTGTTAACGGTGAACCATCGCTGAACTTTAAATCTTTTTGCAAGTAATATTTATAAGTAAGCTGGTCTTTGGAGACTTCCCACTTCTCCGCGAGGTAAGGAATGATTTTTCCAGTCTCATCTACCGTGACAAGAGGGGCAAATAAGACTGATGCTACGTTGCCGTCATAGCCGCTTTGGTGGAAATGCGGTGTGAAAGCACCGCTTGGCTCTGTAAGACCAGCGATAAAGGTATCGTTACGCTGTTTTGCCGAATCTGGTAATTTGGAAGGATCGGAGGCTTGAATAATGCCTGTGCCCAAGTCCGCTACTTGTGTACTTGCTGGGGCTGGCGCATTGGATTGAGCTGTAGAATTGGCGCTGCCAGCATTGGCATTCGTTGAAGTAGATGGTGTTGTAGATGGACTCGGTTTCGATTCGTTGGATGCGCAAGCTGTGAATAGCACAGATGAAGCAAGTAGTACGATGAACAGGGACAATATTTGTTTTTTCATAGACATCCTCCTTGTGATGAACAACTCGTTTGTTGATGTTAGCAATGTTATTTTATTCCGATTGGAAAAGTCAACAATAAGTCGACATGTTGTTTTTTTGCAGAAAAGTTGCAGCATTATAAGTAGTGAAAGCGAATTCACAAATGAATGTGAACGATTTCCATTTGATTTAAGAAGGTAGCTTATTTCCATTTCGGAAAAAACAATTAGAGCTGATATTTGATGGTATGCAAAAGAGGCTGCCCCCGAAGTCAATTTACATTGACGTTGGGACAGCCTCTTTGCAGCAGAAGCTGCACAAGTGTATATTCGAACTATATACGATTACGTGCTAATTAGCATAGTTGCTGTAGGGCTTACAGGAATACGAAGTAAATAACAGCTGCCAACACAATTCGATAAATCGCAAATGGTACGAGTTTGACGCGATTAATAAGCTTCAAGAAGAATCGAATCGAGATCAAGGCGAAAATAAATGCACTAATAAAGCCGACGATGAAAAATGGAAGCGCGTCAATCGTGAAGTACTTCCAATTCTTTAATAAGGATAATCCGCTCGCGCCAAGCATAATCGGAATGGCCATAATAAAGGTGAAGTCAGAAGCTGCACGGTGACTCATTCCTAACAGAACGCCTCCGGAAATCGTTGATCCTGAACGAGAGAAGCCAGGCCATAGACCAAGACATTGGAACAATCCGGTTCCAAGCGCTTGCTTGTATGTGATCTGGTCAACTGTTTCAGCAGAAGGACGCTTTGGACGAGCATAGTCTGCAATAATCATCAATACAGCACCGATAACGAGTCCAATGAGCACCGTCTCAATAGAGAATAGATACTCATCAATGTAATCCTCAAACAATACACCCAGCACACCAGCTGGAATTAAACCAACAAGTATTTGTGCAAGCGTTAGTTTTGGTCCACTTTCCGTACCCGGTATATTTTTCTTTAAGCCGAACAGGTTCAAGATACGATCTTTGAACACGACTACAACAGCTAGGATAGAACCAAGCTGGATGACGACTTTGAATGTATTCGCCACAGGCGCCGAGAATAATTCTTTGGAATGAAGTAAAAAGTCATCTACGAGTATCATATGGCCCGTAGATGAGACCGGAGCGAATTCCGTCAAGCCCTCCACAATGCCCAGTATGAATGCCACAAACAATTCCCACAAATTCAACAATGTCACTCTCCTACATCACGAGATAAAAGTTCACATAGTCACTATTATACTGTTTTTTTTACAGAAACGGTAGTGATAGAAATGATAGCATAGAATTGTATGGGATTGGTAATGGAAGAGGGGGATAATACGGACAGTAGTGATTTTTTTCGGGATATGAACATAATTCGTGGACATTTGTCATTATAGCGCCTACAATATTGCTAATGAATGATTATCGCAGTATGTTCTCTACAAAGGGGATGTTCCATGGAACATATTATTGAAGTAAAACAACTTACGAAAGCGTTTTCTTACTATAAGAAAGACACTGGCATTCTCCACTCGTTCAAAAATCTTATTCACCGAAATACGCTAACCAAAATAGCCGTTGATGATGTGAGTTTCTCCATTCGTCAAGGAGAAATGGTAGGGTTCCTTGGTCCCAATGGGGCAGGGAAATCAACAACTTTGAAAATGTTGTCGGGTATTCTCCATCCGACTAGCGGGTCCGCAACGGTTATGGGTTATACTCCTTGGAAACGACATAAGGACTTCAAACAGCAATTCTCCATCGTCATGGGACAAAAAAGTCAACTATGGCCAGACCTTCCTGCAGCAGATTCCATCTATCTAAATAAATGCATTTACCAAGTTGAACAAGATAGTTATCAGAGAACATTAGACGAATTAACCGATATGCTGGGTGTCAGGGACCTTTTGCATGTACAAGTTAGAAGATTATCGTTAGGCGAGCGGATGAAAATGGAGTTGATCGCATCCTTAATTCATCGTCCGAAGCTGCTTTTTTTGGACGAGCCAACGATTGGTCTTGATCTGCTTGCTCAGAAAGCAATCCGACAGTTTCTACGGCATTATAATGAACAAACGAATGCAACTATTATATTAACAAGCCACTATATGAAAGATATCGAAGATCTCTGTCCTAGAGTGATTCTGATCCAAGGAGGTCGTATCACGTATGATGGCGAACTTCAGGATGTTAACTCTGATTATAGTGATAAACGCATTATGAAGCTGCAATTCCATGAACACATTGATCGAGAGAGGTTGCTGCCATTTGGAAATATACTGCATCACGACGGTATAACCGCAGTAATCGAATTAGAATCAGCTAATATTGCGAGTTCATCGCGGCAGTTGTTGGAGCTGCTGCCTGTCTCGGATGTTCTTATTGCTGAGATCGGTGCCGAAGAAGGCATCGAGGCTTTATTTCAGAGGCAGTCATGAAGAACGCCAATAAATATGCTGTCACATTTCGCTTCGGTCTCCAGCATGCCTTGGAATATCGCTCCAACTTTTTTCTATCTCTCATCAGTGCATTTGTTCCAGCGGTTGTACAGTATTATATTTGGTCTACTGTCTATAAAAGTTATAGCGATACAACTTTATTCGGTTACTCCTATGAGCAGATGATTGCCTATACGATTCTAGCTGCAGTAGTATCCAAACTCGTCATGACCAATATGGAGCATGCAGTATCCAATGACATTAAGACAGGTGGTTTGAATCGATATCTGATACAGCCGATCAGCTATTTTGGATTTCGTTTATGTCATTACTTCGGTCAGAAGCTGCTCTATATCATCGGCTTTATCGTCATTATTACTCTAATACTCTTCGTTTCACCAGCATCTCGTCATCTAGAGCATGAACCTGAACGAATCGTTATTTTCATTTTATCGATCGTTATGGCAATGGTCATAAGCTTTCTTCTTTCTTTCGCTGTTTCTGCTATTGCTTTCTGGCTGGCCGACATCTCCTATTTTTTCGTTGTAACTTCTCTAGTTATTAATATTGTAAGTGGAGGCATGTTTCCTCTTGAGTTATTTGGTGAAGGATTCCGCTCCGTTATATCTGTACTCCCGTTCTATTACATGATTTACTGGCCAGTAAATGTGTGGACAGGCATAATACCATCTTCAGAGCTATGGCTAGGTCTACTGATGCAGCTAGGCTGGAGTGTGGTGTTGGGCGGTGTGGCTTATACAAGTTGGAAGCTAGGATTCAAGCGATATTTGGGTTTAGGAGGTTAAGCGATGACACGTTGGACAGAAGTGAAAAGACATTTGCACATCCTCCGTCTTTTTGTCAAATATTCGCTCATGAGTCAAATGGAATATCGCTTTAACTTTATTACAGGCATCGTGGCCGAGGTTGCATTTCTTATAGCAAAGCTACTGTACGTATTGCTCGTTTTCAAAACGAATCTGCACATTGATGGTTTATCACCAGAAGTTATATTGATGTTCTTGGGCGTGCATTTTGTATTTACAGGCATTTACATGGGGTTCTTTTTTCAAAACTTTTTGATATTAGGTCAAACGATTCGCGGCGGTGCGCTTGATATGATGATGACCAAACCTATATCGCTCCAGTTTTTAGTGTCTTTACGGCATATTGACTTAGGAATGGCATTGCCTAACGTGATAACAGGTGTTGTCTTAATTACGAAAGGTTGGAATGCATCTTCGGTGATGTGGACGTGGGGAACGGTGGTCGGGTTTATCGTTTTTTTACTTATCGGTGTCATATTGACCTATTGTCTTATGATCATTCCTTCGCTCTTGTCTTTTTGGTTGCTGGATACAAGTGCAGCAGCAGAAATTTCTTATGCGTTATGGGATGCTAACAATATGCCGGCAAGCCTCTATCATCGTGCGATTCAGCATATTGGAACATTCATATTGCCGTTTTTCTTAATCACGAACTATGGGCCATTGTTTGTATTGGGCAAACTTTCAACGGCCGAGTTGATTTGGGCTTTGCTAGCGCCCGTATTGTTTTTCTTCCTCATTCGAACCGTATGGAAATATGCACTTCGTCAATATAACAGTTCCAGCTTATAACTCATCTAATTGAACGACTAACGAATATGCAGCAGCATTTCGATGGAGGTGTTTATAAGGATGACAAGCTATATTACAGAAAGTCCTATCCAATTGCTTAAGCCAGCTTCATCCATCGCGTTTTGGTATGCCAATATGAATGATGATCAGGCGTGGAACACTAGAAAATATTTCCCGGTTTTAAATGATCCTGTGCAAGCACAGCTAGTTGTTCAGCAAGAACAACAGCTGCTTTGGGTAGCTGAGAGCGGGGATACAGTATTATTTCATCATCAACCTGAAGATGAATTTGTAGCCTATGTCGAGGTGGAGCGAGGACAAGGAACGCTGCCGTACATTCAGGTATCACTTATCGGCGACTCAGGTTTCAATGCTGTACAGCATAAACAGGATAAAGAAGCTCTCCTTCTTCCCTTTCTATTAACGGAACAGGTTCGACAATGGTCACAAGATAACGGCTGGAAATTGCGATATGACGATGCTGATTATGTTCGTAAGCTAAATGACAAATATCAGGTTCGAAGATTCGTAGAGAAGAACGGTTTTGCTGTTACTAAAGGTTACTTCTGTCATACGCCTGAACAATTAGAAGAAACTTACCAAATGATTCGTGAGCAAGGTTTCACCCAGGCAGTCCTCAAATCGCCGCATGGTTCTTCTGGGAAAGGTTTATCTGTTCTTGATAGTGAGTTGGCTTTTAAAAAGATGATTGCTTTCATTCGCAGGCGTGCTGCTACGTTCGAGCTTTTGCTTGAAGCTTGGCACCCGATTAAACGTTCCTTGAATGCGCAAATTTCTATTCAGCCGCAAGAAGTGCATTTGTTGGCGATTACAGAGCAGCGCATTCAGGAGCGCGGCGTATATGTAGGCACGGACTATGCACCACAAATCCCAGCAGCATTGCGTGAAACCTATGAGAAAGAGATGCTCAGATTAGGTCACCTGCTTCAGCAGCAAGGATATATAGGGGTCATTGGCGTGGATTCGATTGTGGATGAACTAGGAGACCTGTATCCGGTAATCGAGATTAACGGACGTTTCACGCAGGTGACGTATTTGCTTCCGTATGTGGAAACTCAACTTCGTACGTATGCTTATGCTGAGAGCCGTTATATACGTGTAGATGCCGAGCGTAAGTACACATTTTCAGAGTTGAAAGCATTGCTGGATGAGGCACTTGAGCCAGATACTCGTCACCGCTACGTTATCTATACGTATGCAGTCCATCTACACGCTGAACGATGGCATTATAGAGTGTTTCTTCTATTTCTAGGACAAGATGCTGTTTCATTTCAACAAATGATCGAGCGATTCGAGCGGTTTACACTTCCTTCTATGGAGGAGGTGGATGGAAAATGAGCGCATTCGTTACCGTATTAAGTGCAGCTAATTCCTTAGGTATTTATGTTCCTGCGAAGCTGCTGCAGCATCAGTTGAGATCTCAAGGGTTGCAGGTTCAAATAGAAATGTTGGAGCAATTATATCCATCGGTGACGCGGGACAGCATCCCTCGTTATCGCAAAGCTTTCCATCAGAGCTTTCGAGTCGCAAAGACAGGTTATCACTTGGCAAAGAATTTGGGCGATACGTTGGAGACGGCTCAAGTTGAAGTGCTGCTATCCAAATGGAAGGAAGAAGGTAGGCAGCATTTTATTGTGATGACTGGTTTCTGGATTCCTGTAATTGAGCGATATAAAGAAATAATGGGGGGCACGCCCCTTACCATTCAATTGGTTCGACTTGATGCAGGAGAATCTGCTTCTTATGCCGTGCATAAAGGGCTCGGAGACGCTTATCGCAATGTATGGATGTTCGAAGGGAATGAGCAACAGCAATTATGCCGGCAGCTCATTGTAAGCAAGGAAGCACCCTTGCCATTCGAGTCGCGTGCTGACCGCTATACGATTCATGGTGGCGGATGGGGAATTGGCACGTATCAAAATATAATCGATCCAGCACGCCAACAGCAGCTTGCACTAAATGTAATCGCTTACTATATTGAAGATATTCCTGATAAACGTGATCTTCATCGCTATTATATGATCGATCCTGCGTGGAATCCTTGGGACATCAATGAACAGGGTGAACATCGTTTTCCACCATTTGCGGAGGTTACTGAGCAAGGGGATGTTGCCTTTCCATCATGCAGCAGCAACTCTTATCCTGAAGTATTCGATCTCATTCGTAACAGTCGTGCTGTTATTAGCAAGCCAGGCGGTGCAACTTTAGTAGACTCATTGTCTGCGGCAACTCCTATTATTATGTTGGAGCCATTTGGCAGTCATGAGGAAGCGAATATGAAACTATGGGAATCAGCAGGATTCGGCATTCGTTATGAGTTGTGGAAGGAAGCAGGGTTTTCTAACGATTTGTTAAGGGAGATGCATGACAACTTAATGAGGGCACGCAATAACGCAGTAGATGTTGTAGAAGAGCTTATTGCCAGTTTACATGTACCTATAAACTAAATAGTCCCCTGTCAGCGGCGCAAGTATAAGCGCAGCCATGAAAGGAGGTGAGGATGAAAGAGACTGCAATTCGGATGTGACGTAGTATCGTACGTTGTCTTGTCAGAGATATGTAGTTCAACCAACCTACTTTTATGATGAGGAGGAGATACAAGATGGCAATTCAGGTAAACAAAGAAGGGATACCGTCTGTTATCAACACGTCTACACCTCGATGGATATGGCTGCAATTGTTAGAGGCATGTAACTTGCGCTGCAAGATGTGCTATGAATGGGGCGATAATGGCGCCTATAAAGAGCGACCGGTGCTAGCTCAATTAGACATTAATGTTGTAAAGCAAATTATCGAGGATTGCAGTCACGCGAAGCCGTACTATGATTTGTTCGGTGGCGAACCTTTAATGTACAAGCATTTTGATGAGGTGCTTGAAACATTAAAGTTTTATGGCAGTCAGGTGGCCTTCCCTACCAATGGCACCTTGCTGGAAAAGAAAGCGGAAACGATTATCGAGCATGGGGCGCATCGAGTATGGGTTTCTATGGATGGACCAGAAGAAATCAATGATGCGCAGCGGGGCCCAGGCGTATTTAAGAAGGCTAGACGGGGCATAGAGAAATTATTTGACCTGAGGGAAGCAAAAGGTTTGGAGTTTCCTAAAGTAGGGATTATTTTTATCATTACCCCTTTAACTTATATGCATGTGGAGCGGTTGTTCTTCGAGCACATTGATATTACGAAGCTGGATCATATTAGTCTAGAGTTCCAGTCATTTATTACTCCAGAAGATCATGTTGAATATCGTAACATACTGAAAACCAACTTCAATCTAGACACGAATGCGCAAGTTTCCAATGGATTTGTTCGTAAATTGTCTGAATTTAGTGAAATGGATAGAAAAGAGCTGTCTCGTCAAGTGCGCAATATCGAGCGCTATTGCCAAGAAAAAGGCGTTTATTTCAACGCTTACCCTCAAAATATGACCGAGGAAACGATTGAACTCTATTTCAGCGGCAACAGCCACGAGCTGTCGCATGCGAAAAAACGTTGTGAATTCCCTTGGCTCAGCACGGAGATTAATGCGCGCGGCGATGTTACCTCTTGCCACGCTTTCTACGACCTTACTTTAGGCAATGTAAATGAAGAGCGCCTTTTAGACATTTGGAAAGGGCCTCGCTACAAGGAATATCGCAATTACTTAAAACGTAATTCTTTTCCTATTTGCCAAGCATGCTGCTTGAATTTCAAAACAAAGACGGAGAAATAAGATGAGCAATATACAGATGAATGGTGTGCTTCGTATTGGCATTCTTGGCTGCGCTCGTATTGTGGGAAGAGCGCTGATACAACCTTTACGCAGTGTGCCTAATTTAACGGTTCATGGCATTGCCAGCCGTTCCCTTGAGCGGGCTGAGCAATTTGCTTCCAAGTATGCTATACCGCATGCGTTTGGAAGTTACGAGCAGTTGCTAGCTTCACCAGATATTGACGTCGTCTATATTGCTTTGACTAATGAGCAGCATGTGGAGTGGGTAATACGTTCTTTGCAAGCGGGCAAGCATGTCCTGGTTGAGAAGCCAATGTGCTTGACGATGAATGAGTATGAACGAATTGCAGCAGAACGATTACGGAGCGGTCTTGACGTATTGGAAGGTGTTATGATTCAACATCATCCATGGCAATCAACGGTGAAAAGGTTTGTTGAGTCTGGTGAGTATGGTGAGCTGCATGCCGTGGACATGAATCTCAGTGTTAGGGTGGATAGAGAAGGAACGGATGATTATCGAATGTACCCAGAGCAGGGCGGTGGAGCTTGGTATGATTTCGGTACGTATTGGCTTCAAACGCTTCAAGCTATCGTTGGATTGAACATGGTACATGCCGAAGCTAGTTCTAATTTTGACGGGCCTAATCGTACAGATTGGAATTTTCGTGCAGAGGCAATGTATGAGAATGGCTTGAAGTCCACTTTTAAAGGTTCGTTTGAGGAGCAGTATGAGGCAAGTGTTGTTTTTCAATTTGAGCGCTGCAAGGTTGTGCTGCAAGATATTTTCCGCCCAGGCATTGCACCCTGCAAGCTCGCTATACAAGTTGAGCACACCGGAAGTGGAGATGTTGAGAGCATAGGGTATGAGAAGCAGTCTTATTTCTCAAATCAATGGCAGTATTTCAGTGATGTCATTATAAATCGAATTTCTAGTGATGCTTTTGCTCAGACAGGTGAACGAGTAAAGGTTCTCGAGCAGCTATACAACGAAGCTCGAATGCTATCAACAACGATCGTTATAGATTAGGAGGAGTCAAGATGAATGAGAAAATTATTGCTATCTTAAGTGAAGTGAAGGAAGATCCATCTCTAGTACAAACGTTGCAGCCAACTTCAGATATTGTGAATGATGCGGGTCTTGACTCTTTGCAGATGATTAACTTTATGCTAGCTATAGAAGACGAGTTTGATATCCAAATTGACTTTGATACGTTCGACTATGACCATTTATCATCGATTGAAATTTTTTCAGCTTTCTTGCGAGTATCAAAGGCAGCTCAACCACAGACCTAGAGAGTCGGTTACGTGAAAATAATACGTAATATTTGGAGGGAGGCAGGCGATGCAACCACGTACGCATGTTAAATTTGACCGGAATACATTTCAAAATGTAAAACGGACCATTCGCAATATGTCAGTGTCTCGCAGAGCACAGCGGCATGATCCTACATTTGCGCTGGATGTGCCAGATGATATTGGCATTAAGCTAAACAATGGCTGCAACTTGCGCTGCAAGCATTGCTTTGAATGGAATAGTGACGGGTATCACAATGACATGTCAAAAGAGGTAAAAAACGCAGAGATTGATTTTGACCTGCTACGCCAATTGTTAATGGATACACAGCATCGAAGTTCACGCCTATTTCTTTGGGGGGGTGAACCTCTATACTATACCAAATTTGAAGCATTGGCAGACTATTTGGCAGAAGATCCACGTACGACTACGATTTGTACGAATGGATTGCTTATTAAGGATAAATTGGATTCGATTTTGAAAATATCAGAAGGACTTACATTGCTAATCAGCCTTGAAGGATTTGAGGCAGAAAATGATGCGATTCGAGGTAGAGGAACGTTTAAAAAAGTTGTTGAGCAAATGAACATGCTGTTCGAAATGCAAAAAGCGGGCACGTATAAAGGTCGAATTTCGATCAGCTTGACGATTAACGATGCCATGATCGGGAAGTTGTATGACTTTATGGAATATTTTGAATCATTAGGTATTGATACGGTTTACTTCGTATTTCCTTGGTACATTCCAGAAGATGTTGCCAATAAAATGGATGACTATTATCGCGAGCGCTTCAACTGGCTTGAGGCGGCAAAAATGCAGCAGCGATATAGTTGGCATTCGTTTACGTTCCGCGTGTCTGAAGAAAATATTGAGCCGCTGCAAGACGAGATGAAGCGGATCAATTCTCGAGTGTGGGACAGTCGTATACGCTTCCAGCCTGCACTTGAACCAGGAGAAGTGAGAGATTTTGTACTTGGTTCTGAAAAACCTGCCATGAAACGAACACAATGTTTATCCATTTCGAATCGCATCGACATTATGCCGGATGGAAAGGTCAATCCATGCAAGTTTTTTCCTGAATTTACGCTTGGTGATTTGAGTAAAGATGATCTGCAAGAAGTATTCCACAGCGATTCATTCCGACGTCATCGTGAAGTATTGGGTGAAGGACTGACTCCTGTGTGCTCCCGTTGTGTTCTCCTTTATAATCATGGCAGATAAACGGTCTGCTGAATGAGGAGGAGTGAGCGGCGATGACAACCGATACCTTTCATATATCTGCATGGTCCTTGTACCAACCTGATACGGTACCGATTCGTGATGTAATACGGAATGCTGAGAAGGAAGGTTACGTCTTTACGAGGGACGAGGCAGATTTCAATCATGAAGGCATATATACGGTTGCGATGGAACAACATTTGACTCACCTTCAAATGATTGAGCGGGTAGTGGATCCCTTGATTGAAAAATGCAGGCAAGAAGGAACCATGATAGCGGAAATATGGTTTGCCCAAACTTCTATGGTTGCCTGGCATGATCGGAATTTCTTTAAACCTGTATTAGCACGGTGGGGGCTGGAGCATGTACCTATCTATGCATTGGAGGAGTACTCTTGCTCCAGCTTTCATTCCGTGCTCAAAAATGCACAGCTTATACTTGAGCATGATCCCAACCAGGCTATTCTATTTATAGGTTGCGATAAAGGAAGACACCCGCTTGATTACGTAACCGATTATGTGTTCGTTGGCGATAGTTCTTCTGCCTGCATTCTAGAATACGGAAAAGGAGCACATCAGCTCCTTGCCGTAGAATGCAAGCATGATAAAGTCGTCTATGACAATGACCAAGAAAAGATTAATCAAGCTTACCAATTGTACTACTTGCACATACGGCAATTTATTATCCGCATGATTAAGAAAAATGGGCTTAAGGTTGAAGATATTAAACTTGTATTTTGCAACAACATGCCTAATTTCGTATGGGAGACTGTAGCACGTACAACAGGCATATCATTGAAGAAGTTTTATAGGCCTTCCTTGCATACGGGTTGCCATATGACGAACTCGGATGTTCTTTTCAATCTGGAACATGCGATTACCCACGAAGCGCTTACGGATGGCGATTATTATTTATCCTTGACGACTGGTACGGGTGGCAGCTTTGGGTGTGCCCTTCATCAGTATTGCCCATCATTCGAAACTACGAAGAAGTAGGTGGATGATAATGGTTCTTGAGCTATCCTCACGTTTGTTTCTAAGCGATCTTTGCATAAAGACGGCAGATACTTTTAAAACATTTGAGCAATGCGGTGAAGCAATGGAATACGAGCTTGATAAGATGGCTGAAGAAAGGGGGAATTTGTTTCACGATTCTGATGTGCCGCCTCTGTGGCCTCCAAGTGCGGAAAGTCGTGTTCCTGTTCATCCTGCTAATGCTGGAACCACGAACCATTCAATAGCAACAATAGTAGCCCCTGTTCTCATTCCAGCTTTTCATGAACAGCCGTATGATTCGATTTGTGCAGAGGCGATTCAATCAGGGCGATACAACAACGCATCCTATCTGTGCTACTGTCATGAAACCGTTGTTCCAGCTATTATTTATATGCCTAGTTTCCAACTAGCACAAGCACTAGGACATGCGCGTACACTGCCTTTGGCTATTGGCCAGCATGGCAGTCTAGCATGTATTCTAGGTTTGAGATGGTTGGAACGGCTGCTGCACAAAGATAATACAAGTCACGCGGTGCTTGCGATTATTGACCAGACGGTCTATCCATTCAGCAGACGTCATTGGGATGGATACTTGAAAGCAGATATGGCAATGTGGTGTCGTGTATCCTCGCAAGGCGGTGAATTTGAAGTACTATCCTATGCGAGCAGGCCTGCTTATCTGGCAACGGATATGTTTCATTGGTCAAGCGATGATTACGATCAAGCTATTGATGGCTTAGTACAACAATTGGAATCGTCGGTGAAGCAGGGAGAACATGCGCAGACGGATTTGATGATCGTACAGCATGTGTCAGCAAAGTGGATCAGTCAGGTTGAGCGCATAGCCGCTCAAACAGGCATATCTCTCTACCAAAGATCGGAATGGACAGAAGTGAACGGCCTCGGAAGTGATCCCTTTTTGACTTTACAAGAAGCTGTTCATACAGGTGCGATGGTATATGGTCAAACGGCCTTGCTCGTATTTGCTAGTGTTGATTATGGAATAGGGCTAATACGAATAAGAAGGAATTTTGAACCAGCCTGTAGCCAAGTTGATAAATAGTGAGTGTGAAGGTTCCATTACTCCTTATGGAGGGGCATGATAAATGAAACCTAGTTGCAACCATCGGATTATAGACAATAGAGCTATGATAGCTTACTTTGAACCACAATGCGGCTAACCGCTTGTGGTTTTTTGTTGCTTATTCATACAAAATTATCTAATACAAAAATTACAATTTACAAAACTTTTGGACGTTTTATGCATCTAACAGGTATACTCATATTTATGTGTAAACGTAGATTCTAGTAGCACGTAGATGTTGGTAGAGAGATTCGAATGTTAATCTATACTGACAAGAAGAATCTCGAATTACATAAACAGTGGAAAAAATAGATTACAAAGTGGATGGTGGTAGCTGAGGACATGATTTATACAGATTGGCTATACTGGTTATTCGTACTTGCAACATTTATTTTATTTTATGTTGTGCCTTATCGTGTGAGACCTTACGTCCTGTTCGCAGGCGGAGTTACGTTTTATACGTATTACGCGGGCTCCTTTATATTTTTGCTCTTAAGTGAAGTTATCATTGCACTCCTGCTCATCTATTGGGCAACCAAGAAGTCTAGCAAGTGGATATATCCTGCAGCCATAATAGGGACTGTGCTTGTATTAGGTTATTTTAAATATAGCGGCATGCTGATTGAAACCTTACAGGAGTTATTTTCGTTTATTAATCAGCCGTTCCTACCAACGGTGGAACAATTGATTTTGCCACTAGGTATTTCATATTTCACATTTGAATTGATTCATTATTTGGTAGAGCGCAAACGTGGCAATCTTCCCGAACACAAGCCGATTGGTCTGTTGGCGTTCATCTTCTTCTTCCCGACAATGGTGGCAGGGCCAATTAAGCAATTCCAAGTGTTCTATCCACAGCTGCAGAATCGCTTTCAATGGGAGAACATTCCTTATGGCATTGGGCGCATCGGAATTGGTTTATTCAAGAAACTTGTTCTGGCAGAGAGCATTAAGGTAATAGCGGCGCCTATATATACGGAAGCTGGAATCGCGCAGTCGGACCCGACTACATTGTGGATTGCATTAGTTGCTTATACATTCGTTATTTATTTTGACTTCTCAGGGTATTCAGACATCGCGATCGGTACGGCTCGACTGTTCGGCATCGTGGTACCGGAGAACTTCCGAAATCCATACATGGCGCGAAGTATTGCGGAATTCTGGAATCGCTGGCACATCTCGCTTGGCGCATGGTTGACACGTTATGTGTATTTCCCGCTTGGAGGCAGCCGAGTATCGCAGCCGCGCGTTTACTTTAACTTGATGTGTACGATGACCGTTTCAGGATTATGGCATGGCGCAGCGTGGAACTTCGTTGTCTGGGGAATGTTCCACGGAGTCATGCTCTGTATTCATCGTTTCTTTTTGAAGCAAATTAAGCCGAAGTTCCCGCCTGTTCCGAAATGGTTAAAACCGGGTACTACCGTATTGTCGATCGCGATTACATTCTTTGGCGTCACGATTAGCAGGGTATTCTTTGTATTACCTATTTTAGCGGGCTGGGATTTGACGCTGCGGTTGTTCGGCTTAAAATAAACGTTCCTTATTTGCGTTTATGATGGTTGTAGCTACAAGTTGTATTTGTATGAAGAACTCTCAAAACAATGGACTAAAGGAGTGAATGTTTAGCAATGGGTAACTTTTTTCCATGGAAGTCGCTGTCGGTGTTAATGGTGTCCATCGCAACGTTAGGTGTTGTTGGCATTAATCAGTGGGCCACGCCTATCGTGAATGATATGCAAAAGGAAGTCGTGACTCACGCGAAGAAGGAACTGCGTGTGCCCGCTTATGATTCTATTGTCTATATGCCGCTCTGGATCGAGCATTTGAAAGAGCAGCCTGATAATGGACGTCAAAAAGTCGGTGTGTTTGGACCATCAACCGTCTTTGGCACTACCGTAAAGGACGGTAAAAACACGACAGCTGGTGTACTCCAGCTGCATATGAAAGACAAAACCGTTTATAACCTCGGACTTACAGGTGGTCGCTTTACAGAGACATATGCGATTCTTGCGTCGATGATCGATGAGATTGATTATGTCGTCTATGAGGTGAACTATGGTATAGCTGTAGTAACTGAGAATGAGCCAGATGTTATGGTATATCCGACAATGGTTAGCAAGCTTGGCCAAAGTATCCCTAAAGATTGGCTGGATGAATTCCCTACTAAAAATAAAGGCTCTCTTCCAAGTGATGCGCATAACTGGATGACGGCAAATGTGCTGAATAACTGGACGCTATTCCATGACCGTGATGCGCTCAGTTATAAGTTCTTAAAAACACGTACGCCGATGGAGAAACTGCGTCGGGAAATGAAAAAGCAGCAGGATGCGAAGAAAGGGGTTAAACCCGAACCAGCTGTATCTCCGTATCGTGCATATGATTCATTTAGCAACACCTATAAGGCAAAGGTAGATAAACATTTCAAGTCTCTCTACACGTGGAAGAAACCATTTGACCCTAACAATAGCTTCGGCTTGTTCATGATGGAGCAGACGTTGGATTTGCTTAAAGAGCATAATAAGAAAGCGGTCTTCTATTCGGCACCGCTGGACAAGACGTTGATAACGAAACGCAAGCTGCTGGATTGGAAAGATTACAACAAAGTAATGGGTTCTTATAAAAAGCTGATTGAATCTCGTGGATATCCATATATTGAGTTCAACGGCGGAACGAATGTCGTGGATCATAAATACTATCACGATCCTTCGCATATGACGGATGCAGGCAATAAGCTGTTTGGCGAAATTCTATACAAGAGGTTGAAAGCATATGGAATTACCAACAAGTAGTCGCTTAGAGAAGCATAAGTCCAAGCCTTTGCCGCTTGGTAAGCAAATAGGTCGTTATATGATTCTAGGGCTTGTTACACTTGCTGGAGCAGCATTGATGATCGTTGTCGTATTAGGAATCTTGTTCTTTTCAGGTGAATCAACGGAATTCATTTATATGAACTTTTAGTAGATTCATAGATTTATAATAGGTAAAGGTGGAAGAAAAGCTTGTGGCGTATGATGCTGCAAGCTTTTTTTGTTGCAGTTATCGAGTCCAATCCATAATATTCGGTGTCACATATGCCTCAATGAAACTCGCACCTATGAGTAGAATCGTCATGATAGCTAACAATAAGCCAATTCTGGTTGCTTCTTGTTTCCAGTTAACACGCTGCTTAAGTTTAATGAAGCGCGCTGCCCAGACTAGCGGCTTCAAACCGATTGCGCCTGCAATTAGCAAGGCAGGAATTTCTAATATTCCATGGGGCAGCAAGCCTGCCAAAATCGTTTCGACGGAGCTAAAGGATGTGGCTAAGACGGAAACAAACCCGATCATGATCCCGTTGAATAACAAAAACATAATCGTAGGAATGGATAGTAAAATGCCGCTAGCAGCAATAATGAGTCCCGTCACGATATTATTAAACGCTAGCGTATACCACTCGGGGTACTGTGGATTATAGTACGTTTTTGGATCAATATCGACATAGTTGCCCAAAGTAATTCCAAGTAAAAGCCCCGCTAATAGAAACAAGGCAGCTAAAATAAAGCGTTTCTTTTCTTCTTGCCATACTTGCTTTAGGTTGATTTTCATGCTGTTTTTCACCTCATGATGTGTTTGATAATTTTGAATTACATAAATAGACATAAATAAAAGTACACCTAAATCTATCAGGTGTACTCGTATAGGGTATTACAGCGCTACAGCAGTATCGATTAATCCAAGATTAATAAGAGTCTCGAGAAGTCCTCTAATTGGCTCGAGCTGTGGGGGAAGGATACCTGTATCGATTAGGTTACGGATAATTTCAAGTGCTACCGAAAGATCAACACCTAGTAATTGTGCAACATCCATCATCATAGTTTTGCACCTCCTTTTCTCTTGAACTAACACCAATCTATGAGGACTCTATCAGATTGGTTCCAAACTTGAGCAGCTCGTCCCATAGATTTGGATATGTCGTCTATGTCATATTGGACAAGTATCGGCAACCCTGAATATCTGCGTTCAAGCAACATTCGGACGAAAAGGAGAATAGATATCGACGAGAAAAAATAGCGAATTTGCTATGAATAGAGTGCGGCGATAAGTTAATGCGGCCACCCATACAGGACAGAATTATAGTGATAGGGGGAAAAGCTGGCTTAAATAGTCATGATTGAATCCTATTTGATATGTAGGTTGTCGTCCATAGTGGGAAAAACAATCCCCTTAAATTGTAAATGAAATTTCCGTGGATTTATGCTAATATCATTTTTGTTCTCAATAAGAGAACAAGTGTCTTTTTACAGAGGACAAAGTGATGATTTTTCCATGGATAGAACATGCTAAGGAGATACAGCGATGAAACGAATTGGACTTTTTATGCGCATTATTATTGCTATAGCCCTCGGAATTGGACTTGGACTTGTCGCACCGGACTGGATTATTCGCATTTTTGTTACCTTTAACAAAGTATTTGGTAACTTCCTGAGCTTCATTATTCCACTTATTATTATTGGATTTATTATTCCAGGTATAGGGGAGTTGGGTCGTGGAGCGGGTAAGTTAGTCGGGTTAACGGCAGGTGTAGTCTATATGTCTACAATAGTTGCAGGCTTCCTGGCTTATTTCGTGGCTTATTCGACATTTCCGAAGTTTCTCAATGCGTCTAATGTTGATCAAACGAATCATGGTATGGGACAAAAGCTGTTGGAGAGTTATTTTGACATTGGAATGCCACCTGTATTTGATATTATGACCGCTTTGCTGCTTGCTTTCCTGATTGGGATTGGGATTACAGTTGTACAGGCCGATGGATTGATGAAAATATCGCTTGAATTGAAAGACATCGTTGGTAAAGTCATTTCCACGATTATTGTACCGCTACTGCCAGTCCATATTGCGGGTATTTTTATGAATATGACGCAAGCAGGCGAAGTGGCGATGATTTTACAGGTGTTCGTTAAAGTGTTTGTGATTATTCTAGTGCTGCACTTGGTTATTCTGATCTTGCAATTTTCTGTTGCAGGGGTATTAAATAGACGTAATCCGTTCCGCATGCTGCGTACAATGGTGCCAGCATACTTTACAGCACTAGGCACGCAATCGTCAGCAGCGACGATTCCGGTGACATTGAAGCAGGTAAAAGAGCTTGGTACAGATGAGGAAGTTGCAGACTTTGTTGTTCCGCTATGCGCAACGATTCATATTACAGGCTCGACCATTACGTTGACGTCGGTGTCAGCAGCCATCTTGCTGTTAAATGGACATACACTGTCGCTTGAGGTAATGGTACCGTTCATTTTGATGCTTGGCATCACGATGATTGCGGCCCCAAGTGTACCGGGCGGTGGGGTAATGGCTGCGTTGGGTCTATTTACAACGATGCTCGGTTTTGATGATGCGATGATTAGCTTGGCGATTGCGTTGTATATCGCACAAGATAGCTTCGGTACAGCTACCAACGTTACGGGTGACGGTGCAATTGCACAAATTATTCATTACTTTAAGAAAAAGAATAAGTTATCTGCAAGTTAACATTGATATAGCGACTATTATCTAGTTATGGTGCAGGTTTTGCATGGTAACTAGATTTTTTATATGGAAAGAGGGGTTTGGGATATTGTAAGTAGCTCTTCCCCCTGACAATGCTTGTTGCTAGGGGGAGATTCCACATCGCCATCAAGCTAAGGGGCTAAGAAAGTATATGTGAGTGTGATAGTTTGAAAATTCTACCGCCACAATAAAGATATGCATCACAAATAAACCTAGTGCGCGTCTTTATCATGAATATTCTGTAAGTCAAAACAGCCAAAATCTCTTATATACAAGTCTTTTAGTTGAATGGTGTGTAAGCTTTATGAAAGTAAATAAAGTATACTTACTATTATTGTGAGGTGTTAGTAAATGACAGCAGATAAAATTCCTCGTTAAGCGCGTGATCCTCCTTGACCATTCATATATTATCCCATTCATCATTTTATTTAAAAAGGAGAAATGATATATGATTGGCCCAAGAAAAGTGACAAGAGAAGAAAGAATGGAAATTGCTTATACGATAGCAAATCAAGTATTAATAAAATATGGTTCAAACGTTAAAGCTATTGGGATCTATGGCTCTTTAGCTAGAAAAACAGATGGTCCCTTTTCTGATATTGAAATTAAATGTATTTTAAATGCTTTAGAAGAGGGCTATAGCTATGAATGGACATCAGGAGATTGGAAGGCAGAGGTAAACATGGATTGCGTAAAAGATATTATAGAAGAGGCTACCACAGTTGAGGAAGATTGGCCGCTTACACATGGACAATTCTTCAATATATCTCCAATTTATGATCCTGATGAATTTTTCCAAGAGTTAAGACAAAAAGCTGGTTCGGTAGAAAATAGCTTTTTCAAAGAGGCCATTTGTAAAACATTAGTCGAGGAAATGTATGAATACATTGGGAAATTAAGAAATATAGAATTTCAAGGTCCCAAAACATTCTTACCTACATTGGCGATGAAAATATCAACTACAGGTGCGATGATTTTAGGATTACACAACAAACGATATTTTACAACATCAGCTCAAGTATTACCCGAGGCCATGTCTTTTACTGATAAACCTGATGGATTTGACGAGCTCTGCAAAATGGTGATGTCGGGAGATCTTTCTGACTCAAAACAAATTATTAATTCATGCGAAAAATATTGGGAGAGTTTATTAAATTGGTCAGCCAGCCATGACTACATGATAAAATGTTCAAGTGATTTGCCTGTATAATCAAAATAAATCTATTTTTAAGGAAACAAATATAACTAAAACAGAATGCAATGAAATTTATAAATCTATAACGAAAATCAAAACAGCTCTAGGGATTTCCCACGAGTTGTTTTTTTCTATATTTTCAAAATAACAAGGTTCTACAAGCTTCCCTATGAATATGTTTTATATGTAGGGAAGCTTGGCGAAGAACTAACAAATCCTTGTTTCACTACAAGACTTAGACCGCTTTGGATGTGGTATCCGCTGTTTCGGAGCCTTGATCACTTCTTGTTGTGCCTTTGTTCAGCATCATAATACCGACAACGACCAGCAGTAGGGCAACAATCTTCAGCATGCTAATTTCTTCTTGGAAGAAAATAATGCCGAGTATGACTGCTAATGCGGTGCCGATCCCTGACCATGTTGCATAGGCAGAAGATAGCGGTATCGTTTTTAACGAGAAACTTAAGAAAGTGAATGCTGCGAGATAACAGATAGCAAAGCCGAGCGTAGGATAAATGGCCGTAAAGCCATTAGAAAGTTTCAGCATCACAGTACCTACGGCTTCTGTGATAATAGATAAGGATAAGAAAAATATACCTTTCATAAATCGAACTCCTTATGTGGATAGCGTTATTTTGTCATATTTAACAGAACAAGACCTATTACAAGCAGAAGGATACCGATAATACCTGTGCGGTTGATTCGCTCTTTGAAGAAAAGAACACCAACGAGTACAGTTAAAATCGTCCCAAGTCCACTCCAAGTTGCATATACCGGACCCAATGGCAGAAACTGAAGTACGTTAGAAAGCAAATAGAAACAAAGCCCATAACCGACAACTACACCTGCGACAGGCAGTCCCCGTGTAAATCCGTTGGATAGCTTCAGCATAAAGGATCCGAATACTTCAAATACAATCGAAAAAAGCAATAAAACATAAGGCATTACGATGGTTCCTCCCTCAGTAATTTCATCATATAATCGAACACGATCTGGTGGTCCTCCTCAGCAACAGGACAGAGCTGGAACATGGATGAGAACCACAATCCATCACATAAGGTGCGAAGCACGACAGATTTCTCTTTGGACAAACCTTCTTGTTCCCAAGCTTGATGAAAACGCTCATATTCTTCGGCCCACAAATTTAAAAGCTCTGCATTGTTCGAGACGGTCGCTATCAGACTAGAGTTGACGAGCAGAAAGTCGGGATCTGCGGACGCTTTCATCGTTGCTTGTAAGTAGGCCTGGCTGTACGGGATAGCGGATTCCAACTCGGCTTCAATCATCTTCCGGAAGCATGCAATGACATGGATGTTCAATCCCTTTATTAATTCGTCTTTATTGTGAAAATGATACAGCAAACCACCTTTGCTAACACCAGCTTCAGCTGCTACAGCATCAAGTGTCAATTGATTCGCCCCTTTGGAGGCGATAACCTGAGAAGCTGCATTCAAAATCTGTTCGCGTTTGGACATGTTCGCAACCACCTTACTATACCGTCTGGACGGTTTACTAATCAACATTATAGTTTGTAGGTTATGAAGATTCAACTGTGTTACGATGCAAGGTGAAGTATATGAACGTGATTTCAGTTACGTCAGTATAGTTGCTTTCATATTAATAGTGTGATACTTTAAAGAAACATGATGATGGGAGGGTTTAAAATGAAAATCGAAATTTGGTCGGACTATATGTGCCCATTTTGTTATATTGGGAAGAAACGATTGGAAACGGCGCTGCAGCAATTTGAGCATCGAGATCAAGTGGAGCTGACGTATCGCAGTTTTGAGTTGGATCCACATGCGCCCCGTGATTTGAACCAACGTGTAGTAGAAATGTTGGCTGCAAAATACAGCATGAGCATTGAGCAAGCAAGTGCGATGCAAAATCAGGTTGCAGCGCAAGCTTCGACTGTTGGTCTTACGTTTAACTTTGACAAGATGATAAACACCAACACTCGTGATGCTCATCGACTTACTCGTTATGCTTCGGATAAAGGCAAAGGGGCTCAAATGACAGAACGATTGTTCTTCGCCGCATTTACGGAATCTCAACATGTTGGTAATCGTGACGTGTTAACAGATTTGGCCGTTGAAATTGGCCTTGATCGTGTTGAAGTAACACAGTTGTGGGAATCAGATGCATACGTACAAGAAGTGCTGGCAGAAGAACAGCGTGCACAAGCGATGGGCGTCCGCGGTGTTCCTTATTTCTTAGTGGATGGCAAACTCGCGGTTACTGGTGCACAGTCGAGTGAACATTTTACAGAGGCGCTGCAGTATGCGTGGCAGCATCGTGAACAATCTGAAGAAGTGTCGACTAACGAGGATGCCGCTGGTTCGGGATGTGTCGATGGAACTTGCTCTGTATAGCGAATATAATAAAAAGTATCCTGTTGCCACTTCAGTGGGAATAGGATACTTTTTTTGTGCATGCAATGATTGTTCGATTGATTAGTAGTCCGAATTGTGATTCTTCTATGGACTAGATGATATAAGATTGGAAAATAGGAGTGATAGAATGGGTCTGACAACGAATCTACCCCGTGAAGTAGAAACGCTGCTCCAGGCATTTCGGCAGCAGCTACTTATCGAGCTTCCTAATCAAATCTACGGCATCTATTTATACGGATCGATTGCACTAGATGCATATGACCCTATAAACAGTGACATTGATATTGTAGTACTATTACATACTGATCCAACAGAGTCTACCATACAAACGATCACCCACATTCATCAATCGCTAGTATCGGCTAATCCTTTAGCGAAACGGATGGACGGCATGTTCATTCCTATTCGTTATCTAGGCAAACAAAATGACAATGTTCCACCTTATTTGTATGTCACGGATGGAAAGGTACGAAAAGGGAAATGGGATCTAAATGCAGTGACATGGTGGACATTGAAACAACATGGCATTACGATCTATGGGCCTGAGTGTAAGGAACTGCTCATCGATCTTTGCTGGGATGATGTTGTGCAGACATTGGATTATAACCTCAATCATTATTGGAAGCGTAGATCCAACAACAGTCTGCCGTTTTTGCAGGATGGCATTCGTGCGGACGCTGTATGTACGATGTGCAGGATTATGTTCAGTCTAGAACATCAACAAGTTGCTCCTAAAGTTAAGGCTGTAAGGCATGTGCTGAACGAGCTTCCGGAGGAATGGCATCCATTGCTGCTGGAATCCATTGCGATACGTGAGGGACACCGCAAGTCTCTTTCTATTTGGGCGCGATGGAATCGGGCTAAACAGACTCAAACTTTTCTTCGTTCGATGATTGTTCGAAGTTCGCAAACCTATTTACATAAGTGAGCAGCGATCAAGGTGAAATGAAGCTTTCCTAGTAGCAAGAGGTTTACTTCGATAGAGTGGATGGTAGTATGGTCCGTATGGTGGACACATTCTATAGCGGTAGGACGCAAGTAGGGACAACAGATGCATTTCATTCGGTTGACCCTATACATCCTGTGTTAGCTGATTAGGAAGCAATCGATAGGTACCTCGTATTTATGAGTTTTACAAGAAGCGGTAGTCTCGCAAAGTGAGCAAGCGAGGTGATTTCGGAGTATATACTGGATAAGTTAGTTCACGGACGTGCGGCTAGCGTGTGCTGCTCGTTTTTTTATTCGGATGACTTATCACTGCTGGATTGTTGTTTATTAAAGGAAAATGTCAGCAGCCAGATAACGATAATGACATACCCTATGGTAACGAAAATCGACCACATTTGTCCTTCCTGTAATTGTTCAAACCAATACTCAAATTCATTTCCATCTCTTCCGATGTTGTTAATCAGCGATACGGCGGGTACTAACATGGTGACAGCAGCCACAATAATGGAGAAAAAGGTGTTTTTCTTACGAATAATACTAATGACAGTTGTTACTAGGGTGATAAATAAAAAGCTGTAATAGACCATCCACACCCAAGACGGCAATGTTTGCATATGCATTTCTTACTCCTACTCCTTTTTAGACATCGTCAGCTGATCGTATCTCAGCTCGTGTCTTATTTGTGTAATCTAAAGCCTATTATAACTAACTTTTTCCATAACGGAAGTGAGTTTTAAAAAGTTTCGCTATTTTTATATAAAAGTTGTAAGTTTTTTTGACATTTTTGTGTGATATTAAATGATTAATATGAAAATATGTATATAGGATTATGATGGCAACTAGATTAATATCGAAATGTAGGCGATGGAAGGAGTTGGAGGAAGGTGTCATTCGTATAAAAAAATCGAGCGTGCAGTTATCGGTCAACTACCACGCTCGACATGGTGATCTCAAGAACGACTATTTGTAATGAGGTTATAATCGAATCGACTTCTTATACAATGGATAGAACCACTTTACTCCTCGTGGGGTTAACGTATCAGCCACTAAATGAGATACATATCCGAGCACAGCTACAGCCATAATACCTTCAACTTGAAGCTGCTGTTCTAATCCATAGCCAATCATTCCCCAGAAGATGACCGCCCATATTGTATGCGTTAATCCTCGATGGCTAAGCCAAGGTGCCCAAGCCACAAACAGTCCGAATCCAATAAGCCAATACATGTGGCTCTGCCAACCGATGAACATTAATACAGCCCCAATTAGGCTGACGATGGAATTGCGAATAATACCTTCCTTAGTGACGAAACCAAGTAAGAAAATAATAAATGCGCACATAGCCCATTCCATATTTACATGCTCGTTTATCACATATTGATAACCAAGACCAGCAACGAGTACAGCGCCAAGCCATACGATCGATTCGCGAATCCAACGTGATAATTGTCCAATCCGCTTGCTTAGGATACTTGGTCCATCTAGATCTGCACTGAGAGCAGAAAATGCCGATATGGCTACGTATAAGCCCGCACTCTTAAAGGAGAATGGAAAATAAGCAGCAGCTCCCATGCCGATCGTGACGCCAATTGCCAAATGGGTAGTTCCTTTCATACTTCCTCCTACTACTTATGTATTACACGGATTTGATTATTGAATAACCAAACGTATGTTTGTATTTATTATACATATATTTGGGATTGTAAACAATGGGTTTAGTTGTCATATTTGAATGTAGAAGAAATGTAGTGGGGAAATCATTGATAATAGAATGTTATTGTGCTGATTGACCAACTAGGGTAATGAAGTGTTGTGATTACAATCAAAATTTTTCTATTGAAAGGAAATAATAGGTTTGAAAACTTTCGAAATAATTCAACAAATTTTTGCTTTAATATGATAAATTGTTAAAGGGAAGAAAGTGCCTAACTACTAGATTAGAGGAGGATCATCCTTGGATTGGCAAGACATTATTTTTAAATTTGTAGGTGGATTGGGTTTATTCCTGTTCGGGATTAAGTATATGTCCGACGGTTTGCAAAAATCAGCAGGGGATAAAATGCGGGGTTTGTTAGAGAAATATACATCGAACCCGGTACTTGGATTGTTGGTTGGTGTTGGAGTTACGGTGCTGATTCAATCTTCGTCAGGTACGACTGTAATGGCAATTGGCTTAGTGAATGCAGGTCTTATGACATTAAGACAAGCCATTGGTGTTATTATTGGTGCGAACATCGGTACAACGATGACAGCGTTTATCGTTGGCATTAAAATTGATGACTATGCGCTGCCTATTATCGCAGTAGGTGCGATATTCTTGTTCTTTTTCACTAAGAAGAAGCTTCAGTACATAGGCCAAGTTATTTTTGGCTTCGGTACACTATTCTTAGGATTGTCCACGATGGGCAGTGGCGTTAAGCCGCTTAGCAAGCTTCCTGCTTTTACTGATTTTATGATTCAGCTGCAAGATCAACCGGTTCTTGCGCTATTAGTAGGTACTGTATTTACACTTATTGTACAAAGCTCCAGTGCAACGATTGGTATTTTGCAAACTATCGCTGACGAAGGCATGATTAGTTTAATGGGTGCACTTCCGATCCTGTTTGGTGATAATATCGGAACGACGGTTACTGCTGTTCTTGCTTCCATCGGTGCTACCGTAGTCGCAAAGCGTACGGCACTCGTGCATGTCATTTTCAACGTTGTGGGCTCGATTATTTTCATGCTGCTGCTTCCGCTTGTACACAGTATTGTGCTGTGGCTTGGAGAAGGGGTGAACATCCGTATGCAGATCGCATATGCGCATGGAATGTTCAACACGACCAACGCATTGCTCTTCCTGCCGTTCATTCCGGTTTTGGCATGGCTTGTAACGAAAGTCATCCCAGGAAAAGTACAAGAGATTGAGTTCAAAGCGATTTATTTGGACGAAAGATTGCTAGCAACTCCAGCGGTAGCATTTGGCCAAGCACAGCATGAAATTTTGCGTATGGGTCAATTTGCACGCGAGACATTGAATGACGCTTCTACTTACTTCTTCACTAAGGATGCTAAAGTTGGCGAGCTTGCCTTGCAGAAAGAAGCGCTTATTAACGAGTTGAACCGTAAAATTACGGACTATATGGTGAGAATCAATCAGCAGAATGGACTGTCTGAAGGGCAGTCGGAGAAAGCATCTGGCTGGTTCCAATTGATAAATGATATCGAACGAATTGGCGATCACGCAGAGAACATTGCGGAATTGTCTGAATTTAGCATTAATAAGAAAGTAGATTTGTCCAGCGAAGCTGGGGCTGAGTTAAAAGAGATGACTACACTTACAGATAAGACAGTGGAGCGGGCATTGTTCTCCTTGGAGCACACGGATGCTCAAGCTGCGCAGCAGGTATTGGAATATGAGCGTGAACTTGATGAGATGGAGAAGAAATTCCGTAAAAATCATATTCAGCGCCTAAATCAAAATCAATGCTCAGGCAGTTCTGGAGCCGTGTATCTCGATATCCTCAGTAATCTTGAGCGTGTTGGAGACCATAGTAAAAATATTGCTCAATTCGTTATTCATGAAGAAGAGTTATTGAAGAAATAGATGAAAAGCGTCGATCACTAGTCAAATGAGGTGATCGACGCTTTTTCATTTTGCCTAAAATAGTTTGGTGTACTATTGCAAGTGAATTGTAATGGTACTATGACTTGGAGTTACAGGGAGGGCTTGATATCCTCCAGCAGCCACTACAACTCCCTCTTGCTTAAGAGCATGGAGAATTATTAAATGATTATGATTTTCAGTTAATTGAACGGTATAATTCGTAGTACTCGCTGGTACTGTAGTTTGGGCTACGCTATTACCGTTCATTAAGTTGAAAACGATAATTTGATAACCTTCCGCACTTGGGATTTAATCCTAATTTATTTGAGATGTGATATAGCTAAGTGTAGGGGGTGTCACACTGTTTTGTGCTTTAGTAGATGTAGTAAGAGCAGGGGCCTGTTGGATTTGCTGTGCAAGAGCTGGGACGGCAGAAGTCAAAAGAGCAAAAGCTGCAAGACTGATGATCGTTTTTTTCATAAACCTATCACTCCTCAGTATTTTTGAACTTTTGTCCCAAATAAAAAAGCCCTTGTTAAAGGGCTTTTTATTAAGAGGTATGGATTCACTAGAACCAACGAAACCTATCAGCTCTAGTTTTTTCACTGCGGAAGACTCAGTGTTATTTCTTATCAGAACGCGCTTGTATCTCTTCCGTTACAACAAAAGCAAGGTCCTCATTTCCGAATAGAGAGAGAATTGCGAGTACGGTATCATCGAGAATATCTCCTGCCTCTTCCTTGGATACGGTCAATTCCATTGCTTGCTGGAGCAAATGGTTGTCTACTTGTTTCGGGTAGGCTTTTTGATAGAGCGCCACAGGATCAAGATTGTTATTGATGCACCATTGCGCAAAAATAAGAATCATCATGTTCTCTTCCTGTTGATAGGTGCGGATAATTTGTTCTTCCATTTCTTTCGTGTTCATTGATAAATCTCCTTACAGAAGGTAATATGGGTTCATTCATTATAACGAAGGAGCAGGTGGTATACAATGATTATCAATAACAAGATTAAAGCTGCTGAGGTTCAATTGACTGGTATAGATGGAGAAGATCTCGGGATTGTACCAACATCAGAGGCGCTGGCAATGGCGAAGAGGTTGAAAGTTGATCTCGTTTGTACATCGATGATGAGCAGCCCACCTCCGTGTAAGCTGGTACGTGCTGGAGCGGCAAAGGAAGAAGCACAACAAGCTCGTAAACGCGAGCAGAATGCAAAAGTGAAAGAGATCCGCCTAACTCCTCAAATTGAAGAGCATGATTACGAGACTAAGAAGCAGCAGGCAGAACGTATTTTACGAGCTGGGGATGCCGTTCTTCTCGTCGTTCGTATTTCGGGCAAGGAAGGCGAAAAGGCGAAGAAGTTGCTTGAAGAGCTGTTGCGTGATTTGGCAGCCGTGGGTGTGAAACAATCGGGCATTCAATTAAGTGGTAAGCAGGCAGCTGTACAGTTGAACCCAGTTGCATGAATATTTTAGTCGCAGATGATGAATGGCAAATGGTGAAGTTGATCCAAGTATATTTTGAGCAAGCAGGATTTCAAGTGCATACGGCCAAAAATGGGGAAGAAGCGCTTGAAATTATTGAACATCACTCCATTGATCTGGCGGTACTGGATTGGATGATGCCGATTATGAGCGGTATTCAAGCGTGTAAAGAGATGAAGCGACGGGGTCAAATAAAAGTATTGATGTTAACCGCAAAAGGCGATCACGAAGCAGAACTCCAAGCGTTGGAAGCGGGAGCAGATGATTATGTGAAAAAGCCTTTTGATCCGCGTGTATTGCTTATACGAGCTAAGAAGCTGCTGCAAATAGACGGACAAGCTCGAATTGGAGATTTAGTTATCGATAGGGAAGGTCATAAAGTATGGAAAGCAGGCAAAGATTTGCACGTAACGAAGAAGGAATTTCAACTGCTGAAGTGTTTTATGAACAATCGAGGACGTGTCCTTACCCGAGAGGTATTGCTGGATCAAGTGTGGGGCATTGATTATGTTGGCGAAGATCGAACTGTAGATACACATATTCGCAGGCTGAGAGAGAAAATCGGTGAAGAGTGGATTGTAACCCATAGAGGACTTGGATACAGTTTTGAACATAACCATGAATAAAATTGGCCGCAAGCTATTTCTTACTATCTCATGCATAATTGCATTTGTTTATGTGCTGACTTTTTTGGCAAATACGTATCTTCTGCCCACTTATTTCTTGCATGAGAAAAAGTCTAATATGGCTGAAATTATGCAGCAATTAGATACAATGTCTGCAAGCAGCTTGACTGCAGAAGCAGAGCAGCTTTCTTACAAACATAATGTAACGATTGTATTTGCGCGTCACGATGGCAGTGTTAACGATCTTAACGGAACACTGCGTGATAAATTCAACAGTCGTGGTATCGCTATGAGTAAGTTCTGGATTACAGAAGAGAGTATGGAGAAGCTGAAGAGCGGGACGCATGTTAACAAGTTATATGATCAGGAGAAACTCAAATCGAGAGTGTTCGTCTCATTTGTGATGAAAGACGATATCGTCTTTGCAGTTGCGGATTCGATTGCACATGCAACAGAAACGATAATGATGGCGAACCAATTCCATACTTGGATTTTGCTCGTTGCGTTGGTCTTGACGCTGGTACTTGTCGGCTTGTTCTCGAACCGGCTGCTGCGTCCACTTGATCAGCTAAAGCGTGCAACGGAAGATATCGCTAACTTACATTTTCGTAAAGTAGAAATCAAGACCGGAGATGAAGTGGAGTCACTTGCCCATAGTGTAAATGAAATGAGCGACAAGTTGCAGCAAGCACATCAAGAGTTGGCGATTCGCAACCAGAATCTTCAAGGCTTTATTTCTGATGTGTCTCATGAACTTAAGACGCCGATTGCTTTGATCAAGGCTTACGCTGCTGGAATGAGAGATGGTTATGATGACGGCAGCTATTTGGAAGTGATTGAGAAGCAAGCGGATGATATGACGACGATGGTGGAAACGCTTCTAGAGCTGTCGAGACTGCAAGTCGAGCCCTATGCAGTTGCTTCGTTTGATATGAGAGAGCTAGTTGCTCAGGTGGTTGATACGTATAAACTGACGCTTCAACAGCAAGGAATAGAGCTGACGATGCATGATGATAAGGACGCTGCGTATATGGTCTTAGCAGATAAAACGAAGATGATGATCGTGTGGAGCAATTTGATACGTAATGCAATAAGTTACACAACCAATCGACGAATAGATATTACTTTGGCACGACAAGGCAATCTGATACACTGCTCCATCAAAAATGGAGTTGGGCCTATAGATGAAAAACAATTGGATTTTCTATGGGAACCCTTTTATGTGGTGGAACAGTCGCGCAACAAACAGTTAAGCGGGACAGGACTAGGGTTATCTATCGTCAAAACGATTTTGTTGAAGCATCAATCAGACTTTGGTGTTAGAACGATCAATAATGACATCGATTTTTATTTTGAGGTCGAGTTCTCTAGCGGGTGAGCTTGTTTCAGTTGTATCAGCTGTGAAGCTAGAACCTAGAACTTAAATGGAATAAGTTGGACAAAAAAGTTTAGGCAGCCGTAGGGCTGCCTTTTTGTATACTACTTTTGTTTCTGTAATATGTCATATTGGTGTAACAAAGCAAGCGTATCATTACTTTTGAGGTGAGGGAGTTGCATGTAAATAAACGGCATCATGATTATAAATTAATTCGTCGAGTTGCAGTAGCCGCAGGAATAGTATTTATACTGTTATTAACCTTGTTAGCCTATTCAACTTACATAGAGCCGAAGATGTTAAGAGTAAAGGATATTAACATTGCAAGTGAGTATATTCCACCTTCGTTTGATGATATGACAATCGTTCATTTCTCAGATACACATATAGGTGAATATTATGATAACGAAAATCTAAAGAAACTGGTTGACCGAGTAAATCAATTACATCCTGATTTGATTATTTTCACAGGAGATTTGTTCGATCATTACAGCAAGTACGGCGCGAAACGGGACGAGGCACAGCAATTGCTTGGCCAAATGAAAGCTCATTTAGGTAAATATGCCGTCTATGGCAACCACGATCGCGGTGGAGGCGGAAGTCGCAAGTATGAACGGTATTTAAAAGAAGCAGGATTTGAAGTGCTGATGAATGAAACGCATCCTATCGTGTTACCTAATGGAGAGAAAATAGTATTAGCTGGACTTGATGATGCCATGCTAGGTAATCCAGATATCCCGAATACGCTTAGCCAACTGCGAGCAGAGGACTTTAACATTGCAGTTGTGCATCAGCCTGATTTGGCAGATGAAATTGCTAATTATCCAGTAGATTTGCAGCTATCTGGACATAGTCATGGTGGTCAAGTGCAAACGCCATGGTCGAAGCCTATTTATACACCGCCATTAGCAGTAACCTATGTAGAGGGAAGGTATATGATCCGTGATGGAAATAAACCGATGCAGCTTTATGTGAATCGCGGCATTGGGACAACTCGGCTGCCGATCCGATTTATGAATGCACCTGAATTGACCAAGATAACATTAGTTAGAAAGGGAGATTCCTAAGAAGGCAAATGCCTCCTGCACAAAAGCAAGAGGCGGCTAGGCTGAAAATTGTAATTATGATCCTGCGCGTACAAGTATCACTTTGCAGGTGCTGGAGCAATTGGCAGCTGGGGAGGTGCCATCAAATGGTCTAAACTTGCGAATTCATATCCTTGTCTGTGAGCTTCGTCGATAATTCTGCCAAGGGCTGCTGCATTATCTTTGGATATAGAGTGGAGCAGAAGTACGGCTCCTGGATGCAGTTGTCGAACGACATTATCGTATGCATACTGGCCCCCGCGCTGTTGATTGACATCCCAATCTTTATAAGCGATGGACCAAAATACATTGGTGTATCCAAGTTTGTGACTAAGCGCAAGTGAGCGTTCGTTAAATATTCCACGAGGGGGACGAAGATAACGCATTTGCTTCTGACCCGTCACAGCAGATACTGCCGTTTTAACTTTCTCCAATTCTTCGGTAAGTTTTGCGTCAGAAATCGTGGTCATATCAGGATGGCTCCAGGAATGGTTACCAATGAGATGACCTTCTGCGATCATGCGTTTTAGCAAGTCAGGTTGCGTATCAATATAATGGCCTGTCACGAAGAAAATGGCAGGTACTTTTTTGGATTTCAACGTATCAAGTATATTGGAGGTTAATCCATTTTCATAGCCGTTATCGAAAGTGAGATAGAGCGTTTTCGAGCGAGTGTTTCCAAGAAAAATGGAGCCATGCTTTTCAATAACGCTTTTAAACCCTTCCTCATCAATGGAAGGTAGCTGGCCGTTCTTGCTCTTTTTGAATCCAAAATGGAAAGTCGGGCTGTAGGCAGCTGCTTGTACAGATAGTCCGTATGGAACAGTCAAGATGGCAATTGCCAAGAGAGCTGCAAAATAACGTTTTAGCATAGGTAACTCCTTACGATAAATTCCTGTTATGTGCGGTTATTGTATTACTATTTGTATATTGCCTGTATTTGATTCATAAACGTGGCTGTTTTCGTTCTCTTCCTTCTTGGCGCTTTTGGTGAACTTTTCGCTGTGGATCCGAGTGTTTAATTAATTCAGATACCGTTACAAATTGATAGCCTCTTCGTTTTAATTCAGGCAAAATTAATTCAAGTGCTTGTGGAGTCTGGGTGCGCCCATGTACATAATCGTGGAACAGAACAATATCGCCATTTCGCGCATTGTTTAATACCTTGTTTTTAATTTTGTTAATACCAGGTAAATCCCAGTCTCTCGTATCTTGGTGCCACGACCACATAATACATTTCAACCCCTGCTGTTTGCTCGTATCAACGATAAGGTCGTTATAATTACCGCCTGGTGGTCGGAACAAAGTAGGTGTTTGTCCAGTCGCGGTTTGAATGGCTTGCTGCGTCATCTGGATTTCTTTAAGGATCAGATTGGGAGATGACTTGCGATTGAAATATACGTGATTGTACGTATGATTGGCCATTTCGTGTCCATCTTCTACAATTCTTTTGGCGAGCTGAGGATATTTGGTTACGCGTTTGCCAATGACGAAGAACGTACTTTTTACGTCATATCGCTTCAAAATATCCAATATGGCCACTGTTTGTCTTGGGTCCGGACCATCATCGAACGTAAGTGCCATCATTTTATGTTCTGTCTTTGCCTCCCATATGATTGAACCTTGTTGTTCATATTCTTGCCGACTTCTTTTTGCAGGAGCTGAAAATGCTGTTTGGGTGGCAATTATGAAACAAAATACGAGAAGGAGCCAGTAGCCTGATTGTTTGCGCATACGTATCACCTTATGTTTGATTAAGTATTTGAACACCAAGAACGTAATGGGTTGCTTGAATTCTCCATCTATTGTGTGACCACTAGTAGTCATTTAATCTGGATGATGATGGTAAATGAGTTGAGAACAGCATCTATCAACGTATTAACATGAAATGGGTTGGTCCAAAATAATGGAGGTCGTAATTGTTTCTTAGGCAGAAAATGCAATAAAACGAATCATTCCCAAAATGAAAATAATTCGTTATAATAGTGGATAGAGCTTAACGGAGAAAAAATAAGCTACTATATATTCGTATTGAATATGGATCTTCAGGGCAAGGTGAAATTCCTTACCGGCGGTAAAAGCTGTTCGATAGCTCAAGCCCGCGACTCCCTGCGTTTACGTAGGGACTGACTTGGTGTGAATCCAAGGCCGACGGTTAAAGTCCGGATGGGAGAAGATCGCATAAGCGTTTCGCATGACCAATTGAATATTTTAGGTCTATTGTTGAGATCAGCTTATATCGAGTCATCCAATGACAGATAAGCGATGTTTGTCCTTTTCAGCTAAGATCCTATATTCAACGACCCAGGAGGTTATTGAATATGGACACGCATGCATTGGCTGATCAGCGGAGTACATTCTCAAGCAAAGGGGTGTGGCTCGTTGCACTTGGGGCCGCATTTTGGGGATTAGGACCGCTGTTCCGTGTACTTGTGTTGGAGTATTTAACATCCACACAAATCGTATTATTGGAACATCTCGTATTGTTGGTGTTTGCTGCACCTATCGTGTGGAAACATCGTGCAGAGTTAAAAGGGGCCAATTGGAAACATTGGGGTGCTTTGCTCTTCGTTTCTTGGGGAGGCTCTGTAATGGCAACCATTATGTTCACAGAAGCATTTGCAACAGGAAATGTGAACACTGTACTTCTGTTACAGAAACTGCAACCGTTATTTGCCGTTATACTAGCACGCTTTCTTCTGAAGGAGAAGCTGCCGAATCGATTTGGTTATTTATTAGCTGTAGCACTTATCGGCACGTATTTACTTACATTCGGATGGTCATTGCCACAAGGTACGATGAATGATGTCGTAGGTATGAGCAGTTTGCTGGCATTGGGAGCTGCATTGCTATGGGGTGGATCGACGGTTATGGGGCGATTCATGCTTGATAAAATGCAATATGAAACGGTTACGGCATTAAGATTTTTACTGGCACTTCCATTATTGTTCGTCTTTACTTGGTCTGAGAATGCGAGTTGGAGCGTGCCGCCTAGTGAGTACGGATCGATTACATTTTATATTATTTTGCAAGCGGTACTGCTAGGGTTATTCAGTATTTTACTGTACTACCGAGGCTTGTCCGAAACAAAGGCATCCTACGCTACGCTAGCAGAGCTGTCATTCCCCCTTGTAGGGATGATGATGAACTGGATTGTTTTCAATCAAGTGGTTACAATTGCACAATTAACAGGCTTTGTTCTCATTTGGGTTGCATTATTCTATGTGTCCAGACAGCAGTAGGAAAGCCATTGACGTGATATATATATAAATGAAGCCAAGGAGAGCGATATGCTCTCCTTTTTTTGCGTGCTGTTTATCTATTATCCACTTCATTCTTTATATGTGTTAGAGGGTGAAATAATTAGATTTGTCCTGAGTAACGGACTTGCAATTTCGTGCTCGAACCTCAATATACATATAGATGATATTATGATGTTCATCGCATGTGATAGCGGTGAAAGGAGGATGAACGATGCCATTCGTACAGCGGTTCACCGTGACCAGTGCAGGTGCACTCACATTCACAGGGAACGCTTTATCTTTAACGAAAATTGCTAATCAGCTTCTGCCAGGAACTCTTGATGCTTCGGGGACATTTATTACGACGAACACCGCACTTACAGCTCCAGGCTGGTTTCCAGGAACGACACTTGATTATACGCTCAACTCCTCTGCAGCTGTGCTTCGCATTCCATCAGGCAGTACGATAGAGCATGCGGAGTTAATTTGGTCAGCGAACTACTCAACACCTATTGGGAATGTAACGCCTTTTATTCGAGATCCGGTTCAATTTAGAACTCCGCAAGGGACTTTTACGATTACTCCGACAAACTTTTTTACCAATGCCAGCCCAGTTAATCCAAGTGTCCAATGGTATACCAATACCGCTGATGTTACTTCACTTGTGCAGGCTGGCGGAGCAGGTACTTATGCAACGGGGAGTGTACCAGCATTTATTGCCGCAGCTGATAATCAAACCACTCATTCCGGTTGGACACTGGCGGTATCCTATCGGAATCCTGCTTTTCCGTTTCGGAATAAATCTATTTTTGTGGGGCAGGATTTAGTGGGCCTTCCCCCTATATTTAATATCGACATTACGGTTTCTGGCTTTTCATCTCCAACAACAGGCCCTGTAACTGGTCGAATTCTCCTATCTTCGCATGATGGAGATCCATTTGCAGGTGGGGATGTTGCCATGTTCGGTCCCAATACGTCCAGCTTAGTGACATTATCGGGACCTAATAACTTAGCAACTAACTTTTTCCAAGCTCAAATTAATAATGACTCAGGCAACTTAGATACTTCAGGTACGTTCGGGAACCGTAATGCAGTTGCAGGCAACCCAGGCTTCTATACGACAGGATCTCGCTTGGCCTATGATATTACAAATGTAGATGCCTCAGCTGGTTTGTTTAACTCACAGACGTCTGGCGTACTGCGAATTACGACCTCATCGGATGTTATTCTTCCGAATGGAATAGGGATTCAGATCGATGTCAATCAGCCTTTATTATCGATTGACAAGGAGAGTAGTACCACTACTGCTCGTGAAGGGGATGTTATTACTTATACTGCTGTTATTACAAACAGTGGTGCTGCTAATGCAGACAGCGTTATTTTCACCGATCCGATTCCAGTGGGAACGACATTTATTCCAAACACCGTATCGATTGATGGTGGACCCCCGCAAACAGGTCTAAGCCCTATAACCGGAATTAATTTAGGCACCATTCCTGTCAGTGGAAGTAGAAGAGTTACGTTCCAGGTACGTGTAAATACAGGTGGGGTGCCGCCACAAATTTCGAATACATCGAGTGCGACATTTACATTTATAAGTGTTCCAGGAGGGCCTGTTCTAGAGGGAAGTGTCGTATCCAACGAAGTAGTCGTCAACTTGATTTCGGTCAGTATTACGAAAACAGCCACCCCAACATCCGCTCTTCCAGGTCAAGATGTACTGTATACAGTTACGGTTCTTAATAATGGCGGTGCGACATTAACCAATGTGAGAATTACGGATGCCACGCTAGGATTGAACGAAACGCTTTCCATGTTGGCTCCTGGGGAATCATTAAGATTTGAGATTAATTTCACAATTCCACTTGGGACGCCAGCGGGCTCGATATTTGTGAATAGAGCGGCTGTTGTCACGAATGAAACATCAGATGAAGCCTTTTTCCAAGTGAATGTGTTGGCTGCACCGTCACTATCCATTAATAAAGTGGCAGATCGAACGATGGTAGCAGCGGGAGATACGATATTTTACACGATAGAAGTTGTTAACACGGGAAATAGCACCCTTACTAACGTACGAGTAACAGATTCGTTATTAGGTATTGATACACTTATTGGAACGCTGCTTGAAGGAGAAAGTCAGTTTGTGTTTGGCGAGTTCACGGTGCCGGTGGGTTCATCGGGTACGGTTACGAATACGGCAACGGGGACTTCTAACGAAGCTGCGACTGTGAGTGATAGTGAAACGGTCACGATTACTCCGCAGCCAGCGTTGTTTGTGCGCAAGCGGGCCGTACAGCCTGAAGTGGAAGCTGGATCTCCGGCCATGTTTGAGATCGAATATGGAAATGCAGGAAATGTCACGTTAACCAATGTCGTCGTGTCCGACCCTCAATTAAATATTAATGAAGTCGTCCCAGTTTTGGAACCAGGCGAAGCATTTATAATAACGGGTGCGTTGGATATTCCATTTGGCACTCCACCGGGTACGGTTATTACCAATACGGTTACCGTTTCATCCGATCAAGTTGGAACTCAAACTTCACAAGCGACCGTTACTGTACTTCAGCCAGCGTTTCCTATTATTGAATTAAGCAAATTTGTAGATCGTGAGACAACCGCTCCTGGGGAGACGATTACCTATACTATCATTATTTCAAATACGGGTTTTATTTCTTTGACAAATGTGAATGTAATCGACCCGCTATTAGGTATTAATCAGGTTATCCCAGAGATATTGCCTAGTGATTCGTTTATTATTGAATCTGATTTCACGGTTCCGTTAGATACGCCTGATGGTTCTTCTATCGTTAATACGGTCACAGCTACATCGGATCAAACACTGCCAGTAGAGACCACGAATGTACTACCTGTTCAGTCGATTTTTGGATTGGAAATTACCAAAACGGTTGAGCCTGCTACTGCTCTTCCTGGTGACGAAGTTCAGTTTACGATTATTGTTCGAAATACAGGTAATCGTACACTTACGAATGTGCGTATTACAGACCCAATCGTTGAGCTTGATACCGTGCTAGAGAACTTAGCGCCTGGTGGAGAGGTAGACATTACTTCATTCCTTATCATTCCTGCTGGAACTCCTATTGGCAATTTCGAAAATACCGCTACCGCTTCTGCGGATAGTGTGCCTACACAGAGCTTTACGGCTACAGTGGAAATAGGCGCTGCACCAGATTTGACAATCACGAAGACAGCAGATCAAACGAGTGTCGTGCCTGGTGCTACGGTTACGTATACAATCTTAGTGAGTAATACAGGCAATGTTCCGTTGTCAAATGTGATCGTTCAAGATCCGATGCTCGGCATTGATCAGACGATTCCGCTGCTTGCAAGCGGGGCAGAGCAAACGATCACGCAAACGTTCCCTATACCAGTTGCTACACCAGCATTAACCGTATTTTTAAATACAGTAACCGCCTCTTCGGATCAGACGACTCCAATTACGGCTACAGAAAGAATCATTGTAGAACCAATTGTAGGACTTCAAGTTAGCAAAACAGCAGCACCAGCAGAAGCTGCGCCTGGGACACCAGTGGTATTCTCGATTACAGTTACTAATTTATCGGCAGTGACGTTAACTAATATTTTAGTGAGTGACCCGCTTATTGGCTTCACGCAGACGATCCCGTCGCTTGGCCCTGGAGCTTCTCAAGTGCTGGCGGTTCCATTTACGATTCCGAGCAATGAATTACCAGGTTCCTTTGTAAATACGACAGAAGTTTTTGCAAACGAGACAGACACAGTAACCGGAAGTGTAACGGTATCTATACTTCCAGTATCTACATTGACTATTGCGAAACTTCCTTCACAAACAGTCGCTGTTCCAGGTGAACCTATTTTGTATACGTTCCGAATTACGAACAGTGGGAATACAGACATTACGAATGTACGAATCACAGATCCGTTGCTTAATCTAAATAACAACATAAGTATCATTCCAGTCGGTTCAAGCTTCGACCTTGTTATTCCGTTTGAGGTTCCACGGAATTTTACAGGGACTGAACTGACGAACACGGCTACGATCTCTTCTGATCAAACTGCTGCACAACAAGTGGTAGCCACCATTCAAATTATCCCAGACTTAACGGTCCAGTTCACGAAAGTGGCAGATCGCACAGTTGCCTTACCGGGAGAGCAGGTCAACTACACGCTGACGATAACGAATTCGTCGAGTTTCACATTAACGAACCTCCGGTTGTTTGATCCCGTGATTGACATTGAAGAGCAAGTTTCCCGACTGGAGCCAGGTGCGACATTAACATTTAGCGCATCCTTTATTGTGCCACTAGGAACAGCAGCAGGAACGGTTATTGTCAACGAAGCCGTATTTTTATCAGATGAGACTGTCGTTCAACGTGCATCTGCAAGTGTGACCGTAGGCAGCAGCCCGAGGCTTGTCATTACCAAAACGGCATCCAAACAATCCGCTATCCCTGGGGAACGTATCCAATTTAGACTTCGGTTGCGGAATGCGGGCAATGTCCCATTAACAGGTGTTGTCGTAACCGATCCGCTGCTTAATATTCGAGTCGAAGCGAGGGCACCTATTGGTCCTGGAGAGTCTAGAGAAGCGATTGTGCCATTTACGGTACCAAGCAATGCGGTTCCTGGTACTACGATTACGAATACATTTAATGCGACTTCCAACGAAACAGGACTTGTGAGTACATCTGTTTCTGTAAATGTTGCAGCTTCACCGCTTCAAGTTGTAAAGTCTGCTAACCGCAAATCCGTCGTTGAATGCGAAATTGTGACGTACACGATTCTTCTGCGGAATACGAGTTCGACCACGGTTAGCAATATAACATTAACAGACAACATTCCTATAGGTTCTACTTTTGTAGTGGGCAGCCTGAAGCTTAACGGATGTCCTGTCACGAATCAACAACTAGAGACGGGAATTACCGTCCCAGATTTGGCTGCTGGACAGCAGGCTGAAGTGCAGTTCAAAGTAAAAGTCGAGCCAATTAAGAAATCAAGGGTAACCCAGCTCGTGAATCAGGCAACAGTACGATTTACATTCAGGGATCCACAAGGAAGAACCATTACCACTAGTACACAGTCTAATCAGGTTATTGTTACGATTAAAGAGGAGCAGGAAGAATAAATAGCTATATAGCTATGTAACCGATTGATGCATAAAGTCTGGAGCTGTCGCAAGTAGTCATCTTAACAAAATGGCGGTACAGTGTGTAGTTTCTGTATCGCCATTTGTTGTACATATCTATTTACAGCAATGTAGGGAATATAGGATTTGGAGATAAACGCTTTTACTTAGACTAAATACGTGAGTGGAGTCGAGCTGTGGCACAAAGAGCAGATTACACAATTCGAGTAGATAGTCGTTTCCTTAAAAAGATATTGCAATATCCGATAGAAACTACTACTAAAATGGTAGAAAAAATGGAAATAATTCCATGAAAGCTTGGCAATTTGGTGAAAAATGAGGGAAATACCAGTGAGAAGATTCGATGTCGTTCAAAGAGAATTAGTTAAAGCGTTTGAAGAAAGAAAGAGTTTAACCGATCAGAAAGTGGTTTCTTTAAGTCAAGAATTGGACGACCATATTGTGACGCTGCAGAAGTTAAAACAGAAATCTGGGTGTTCAAACTTAGTAGCGAACAAGTTGCAAGAACGCTGCTGAAGCTGAGGATCGAAACTCCTATTCAATATGAGCAATCAAGTACATTGTAAGCTTACATGTATATAAGAATCCTGCATAGAAGTTGGAATGGGAGGCTGGGGACGATTTTCATATCATTTGATGTTTAGCCAGTGAATGCGCATGCAAGCGCCATCTGCTGGCTTATTCGTCTGTCAGCATGAATTTGCACGTGTCGTATGAAAATAACTTCTTAGGCCCATCTTATGGACTGTGGAGGTGAACATAATGGCAGGAAGAAACAGTAAGCCGAAAAATAATGGACCAGCATCAAGCCCTAGCCGTCTTGAGCAGTTTGGAGATAAGCTGGCTGACGAGTCAGGGTCTAAGCAAAAACAAGAGGGCAAACAGTCCTAAAAAACGTCTTATGTTGTAATTGAACGAGCTAATGGAGGATAGCGGCTTTTCGACGAGAAGCCTGCTATCCTTTACTTTTTTAATGATGGGTTATGCAATCTGTTACCGTGTGCAGCCAGAGTTACCATTTTATACGAATTTAAAAAACCATCTGAATAGTGCTTTGTCGTATAATGGGAGCTGTCTTAAAAGTTACATGCGCGTGCAAATATATCTTTTTACATAATCTTGTGCCATAACAAGTTTGATAACTACAAAATGGATATTTATTAATCTGTTGACCTGAGGTCTATAACTGAATGGTAGCAGCAGCTACTAGAAAGGTGGTCGGATTTTGCTTAAAGGTAAGTCATTTTATACAGTGCTAGTGCTGGTTTCATTCGGAATTATCGCTTACGTTTCCTACATCAATTTTATTCATGATCCACGAGCAGAAGAATTTTTAAACCACAAAGAAGGACTTAAGCGTCCGCTTCAGCTTCCGATATGGTTGAATGTGATGTATATACATGTAGTGTTCGCTTGTATTGCACTTGTGTCTGGATTGCTGAACTTTTCTACTTGGCTGCTGCATAATAATCGCAAGTTTCATCGAGTGAATGGATACATCTATGTTGTATCTGTATTTATGGTGGCCCTTACTTCAGGATACATGGCGCCTTATTCAACCGGTGGTAAGGCAAGCAGTATTGCATTTAACATGCTGAATATCATCTGGCCTTTTATGACGGGGATGGCGATTATAAGTATTCGTAAAAAGCGGCTGCTTCAGCATCGTAAATGGATGATTCGCAGTTTTGCCTACTGCTTTACGAATACGTTTATACACTTGATTACATTTGTTATTCATAAAGGGTTGGGCTTGGCATATGTTAGCAGCTATACGATAAGCATTTATTGCGCACTTATTATTCTTCCTATTTTAGCGGAAATAGTTATTAGAATCACACTGCCACGCTCTGAGCGTACGGCTGTTAAGCAGTAACGTTTATCCACATGTTTCGTGACATTCTCCTGTGACAGTTATAAAATGGTAACGAGAAACACGATATAAGTGACCCATTGACACCATTGAGGAGGAGTACGATGAAAGCTGTTGTGGTTGAGCAGTATGGTTCGACAGAACATATGAAATACGTTGACGTTGATCTACCTTCTTTTCACTCCACACAAGTGTTAATTCGTGTGCGGCGTACTTGTGTAAATTTCGCCGATATTAAAGCTAGGCATGGAAACAAAGGGAAAGGCAAGCTTCCCTTCATACCTGGACTAGAGGCAGCGGGAGTCGTCGAACAGGTTGGGGATGAGGTGACCTCTGTACGTGTTGGACAGCGTGTTATCGCTTTTCCGCACAATGGGTCGTATGCTGAATATATCGTGGCTGATGAGAATTTAACTTTTGCTATCTCAGACCATATGGATGAAGATACTGCGGGAGCATGCGGCATTGTTTCTTTACTTTCCTATAGTTTGCTGGTCGAAATAGCTCGTATGAAAGCAGGAGAATCTGTACTTATTCACTCAGCTGCAGGTGGTGTTGGCACGACAGCGATACAAGTTGCTCGAGCGTTAGGTGCAGCGAACATTATTGGGACGGTAGGCAGTGTACACAAACTAGAAGCAGCCCAAAGCGCTGGTGCTGACTACGTATTGCATAATGAATCCGAGGACTTTATCGAACAAGTTATGCAGCTTACAGCAGGTCGAGGCGTAGATATTATCTTGGATTCCGTAGGTGGGAAGATAACAGAAGAAAGTATGCATTATCTCGCTCCCTATGGACGTCTTATCGTGTTCGGCAATTCATGTGGGGAGTATGGAGAATTGAATACAAAGAACTTTCATGCAAGCTGTCGCTCTGTGCTTGGATACAGCTTTGGGACGACGAGGAAAGAACGGCCTGAAAGTTTGCGCGAAGCAGTTGCACAAGTATTTCGACTGTTTGAACAGGGGAAGCTTGAGATAAACATTGGCAGCCGCTATTCCTTACAGGATGCTGCACTTGCGCATGAATTAGTCGAAAGCAGAAATAGTACCGGGAAAGTGCTCTTAGTGGTAGACTAGCAAAGAATCATAGATGAATATAGTTCTTTTACAAAGAGAGGGGGAGCAGGAGAAAGGTCTTGAAGCCTTTGAAAAGTACGAGATGAACGTTCAGAAATAAGGCTTTAAGAGATTCATGAGTGAAACTCCTGCGCATCTTTATGGAAATCATTTATATGGTTACGAATGAAATTCAAGCAGAAGATGTTTCACGTGTGTTCGAAACGTCTGGCATTAAGAGACCTTATCAAGACCTAGAAAGATTGCAACGAATGATGGAGAACTCGGATATTGTCATTACAGCATGGCATGATAGAAAAATGATTGGTATAGCGAGAGCTGTAACCGATTATTCATACTGCTGTTATTTATCTGATTTGGCAATAGACATAGATTATCAAAAAGGCGGTATTGGAAAGAAGCTCGTCAATCTTGTAAGAGAGAAGATTGGTGAGGAATGTTCACTCGTATTGTTATCGGCACCAGGTGCCATGGACTATTATGAAAAGCTTGGTTTTAGCAAGGCAGATAATGCTTTTGTCATAAAAAGAGTGAAATAGTGCAAGTAATTAAATATGTACATATTCAATACTGGCGTGGTAAAATATGTATCAATCATCGTGCTGTAGTATCCTGCATCCTGTGCCTTAGAACTGGACATCCTGGTATCCTTTTCTAAGGCTTTTTGAGTTTTCATCTGCCTGATGTATAGACATAAAGGGGGAATTCGATGAAGAAAAGCTTCTTGGTAGGGGCGTTGTTCGTTCTGCTCGTTCTTGCAGGATGTACAAGCTCGACATACCCTGAGGATGATGCTTATCATGCTCAATGGGACTACCCGTATATGTATGTTGGACAAGGTTTGGAGACTGCGCGAACGGAAAAAGGCTATTATTTTTTACTCAATAATTTGATTTATTTTATGAAACACGGTGACACGAAACCGCAATTAATCGATTCGCGAGTCGATAATAAGTGTGCAGATAGTCCAAACCGTAGCAATTGTTTAGCGTATGTACAAAGAACACATCGTACGTATAAGAGAGGAAATACATTTATCGATCCGCCGCGTTTTTTGCAGTATTATGATTCTAAACTATATGTGTTGGAGAACGATCGGAATCCTGAAAAAGAGAATGAACGATCATACTTAACATGGAAACTAACTAGCATGGATGTTGATGGTAGCAATCGTAAAGTTGTGAAGACATTTGAAGCTCCGCCAGATTGGTTAGCCTTGCATCGCGGTTATCTTTATTATTCGATTTGGGAGGACAATAAGGACGGTAGTGAACAAGCCAAAGTATTGAAGGCAAAGCTTACGGCACTCGACAAAAGTCCAGAAGTTCTCTATAGCGAAACGGATAACATTATGTCAGTTATGACTATTACTCCTTATGGGAATCAACTGTATTGGACGATACTCGCAAAAGATAACTATAAAACTCAGCGATATGATTCTCTCAATGGAGAGATAAAGACCCTTTTTGATCGCAAGGATGGAAGCTATAACTTCTTACTAAGTATTTCAGAAAACAGACTTTACTTCTCTTATTTATACCGGGAAATGGAGGACAAGAGGTCTCACAAATTGTATTCATCTGATCTTCATGGCAAGAACATCATAGAGGAGAAGATCGAATATCCTCCGGTCTTTTCGCATATGTACAAGGACAAGAATTACGCTTACATTCATCCTTCTGCAGGTTATGTTCGTTCCTCCAAATTAGACATACCGGTAACTATGAAAATTTTCAAGCAAAATAAAAAAGTTCATGAAGTGGATATGTCTTCATTACCGCCAGATCCTGATCTTGTCGCGGGTGACGAACGTTATATGTTTATGCGAATCAATAAAGGTACAAACAGTTCACTATTGTATTTGGATAAAAGTCAAATCGAGTCCGGACAAGCTGTATTTAAGCCGTTGTTAGGTGTCGAGCCTGTTAATTGAAAGATAAAGTTTGTAACATCCGTTGTAACTATCATTTTATTACTAGGAGATGACTATAATGAGTGCACAATTTGAAGCATACCAAGCAACTATACAAGATTTAGAGGCAGTAGCAGAAATATTCGATCAATATCGTATATTTTATGGACAACAGTCAGATGTAACCCAAGCCCGTGCCTTTTTATTTGATCGGTTTGAGCATCGGGAATCTATTATTTTCATCGTAAGAGATAAGAGTACGAGGGCAATTGCTGGTTTTACGCAGCTTTATCCTGTCTTCTCATCTATCTCAATGGAGCGATCTTTAATTCTAAATGATTTGTACGTGGGTGAATCGTATCGTAGACAAGGAATAGCACAACTCTTGCTGGATGAAGCGAAGCAATATGCTCAGTCGATTAAAGCGAAAGGCCTTGAGCTGTCCACAGCGATTGATAATAAGCAAGCCCAACGTTTGTATGAGCGAAATGGATATGGCCGTGACGAAGATTTTTATCATTATTACTTAAGTGTAAAAGGAAATGAGACTGTCTAATATAAGGGATTTGTTAGCTAGAGGAATACATGGGAGAGGAATGTGGATGCATGGTACTGTTTCAAGAACAAGAACTTTCTATTAGGGAACTTGAACGTGGAGATGTTGATTTACTTGTGAAATGGTTATCAGATCCTGCCGTACTCATGTACTATGAAGGTCGTGATCGTCCACATGATAAAGAGATGGTCATAGAAAGTTTCTTCGGTGATCAAGAAGCAGATGAGGCGCGATGTATCATCCAATATCAATCCAAAAATATTGGATATATTCAATTTTATCCGATAGGTGAAGATGAAATTAAGAAATATGAGTATGAGTCTTATAATGGCCGAGTTTATGGGATGGATCAGTTTATTGGGGAGACAGATCATTGGAATCGTGGGATTGGTACTCAACTCATTCAAGCTATAGTTGCTTATCTCATCGATCATAAGGGCGCGACGAAAATAGTAATGGATCCACAAGTTCGCAATGAACGAGCGTTGAGAGTGTACGAGAAAGCGGGCTTTGTAAAGAAAAAATACTTAGAGAAGCATGAATGGCATGAGGGCGAACTGGGCGATTGCTGGCTGATTGAGTATGATGTGAAAGCATAGTCTATAGGGTGTAAACGAAGGATCGTCCATTGGGGACGGTCCTTTTTAGATAAGGAGGGCTCTTATGTAAAAGGGACTAGCACGTTAACTCGAACGATGCTAGTCCCTATTTTTATCTGAAAGATATAGAAGTGATTATTGCAGCTGCCATAAAGATGGAACGTTTGCAGGCTCCCAGCCTACGAGCGAAGTATGCGGTTGGCGACATTTATAGACAGCTCCGTTATAAGAAACAAGGGTACCTGTCGTATAAGCTGTATTCGGTGTCCACGCAGGAACAGTTGGTTGAGCTGTAGTTGTACCTGTCACTGTGCTAGCTGGCGACTGATTGCCAGACGCGTCTAAGGCAACTACGTTAAACGTATAGGATGTGGATGGTGAAAGCCCTGTTACCGTGTAAGAAGTTGTAGTGGCAGATACGGTTGCTACTAAAGCAGTGCCGTTGTAGACACGGTAATTTGTTACACCGATATTGTCAGTGGAAGGATTCCACATGAGCTGAATACTATTACCTGTTGGCGTTCCCATGACATGCAGATTGCCAGGTGCAGTAGGTGGGGTATTGTCTGGTACGAGCGGATTGGTCGTGACGGTTATGCTGTTGCTATCTGGGGACAGATTTCCTGCGGCATCGAATGCTTTTACTTTCAGCGTATATGCTGTATTTGGTGATAATCCAGTAACATTATAGTTCAGGGTGCTTCCGGAAACCGTTCCTACAAGTGTGGAACCAGAGTAAACATTGTATCCAGTTACACCTACAGCATCTGTAGATGCGCTCCACGTTAATGCAATACTATTAGTAGTTTTGGATGGAGATGCTAGTGCGCCTGGAGTAGTTGGTGCAGTCGTATCGACTGGATTGGAGCCGCCAAAGTTTACATCGATAACATTGTAGAAGGCGTTGCCCGTGTCAGCGATTTCCCAAACGGCTAGAATGACATGATATCCAGAGCGGGATGGAACATTACACGTATCTGTATAAGTTGCAGGCGGTTGAGTACGGTTATAAGGGACATCGCAGAATGGCGTCAGGTCGAAGGAGTTGCGGCTAAGTGCGGCATTTGGATTCCAGTTTGGTTTCGTAATATAGTACTTCCAACTTGCTGTTGAATGTCGTGCAGTCAGCGTCCATTTAAATGTGTTGGTTCCAGATGAAATATTTACTTTCGCCCAACGAGTGGAAGATTGTTCATCAAGTTTTGGGAAGATACCGCCTGCACTGGCTATTTTTCCATCGGCAGGTCCAGCAGCGGGGAATCCTTTAGGTGCTTCTAAGCTTTGCGGCTCATATATAATGGCGCCACAATCTGTATTTTGTCCTAGTTTACACAGATAGGCTCGGCTAGCTGGTCCATCTACATAACCGTGCGCGGACACCTGTTGAGAGAAAAGCATGAAAGCGAGCAGTGCAACAATTGCTGCGCCACCCCCAATGAATAGATGTTTCAGAGTGAAGCGAGACATACTAAACGTTTTGTACATTAAACTACCTCCTCGAAATATGGGTTTTGATTTATTTGCTTCTAAGTCTTATCACTCCTCCTTTCCACACACCATTCTATTGAACAGGATTGCATAATATGAGGGCAATTTGAAGATTTAAGTCAAAAGCTTGTACCCAAAAATTTATAAATCGACGAATAGTATCATATAGCGAGGAAGTAATTACAGGAATTTACTTTCGAATTGCCGCGGATAATAGCTTAGCGGTAGATTGTGTGCGATCTATTCACTTTGAAATAAAGAAAACGGAATGAATTTTGAAAAAGAAATGATATTTTTCCTCAATAATTAGTGGCTAAGTAAAGTTGAACTTTATAAAAATGTTATAGATTAAGGTTTTGATTGTGTGTAGGTAAAAAAAGTATATTTGTACCAATAAATCAAATTAGTATATAGAAGTTAGCGGCTTAAAAGATTGGCATCGTATCAATAAGTTACATTTATTGGTCGTTTTTCTACGAAAATGATCTTTATATAATGATAAATTCCATTCTAATTGCCGGTTTGTTAAGGGTGGACTAATTTCCCCTGTGGTATATCTCGTGCTCATGTAAGTGACATGTTCAGATATTACATTTGACCATGGAGCTGCTTTAGTAGAAGGGGGGATTGGGATAAAATGATGCAGGTTAACGTTCCAATGGTAAAGAGGTACGTCTGATATGCAAAAAAGCTGTGTCCAGCAGTACTGGAAACAGCTTCTTGTGTGGAGTTTACTGCCGATTGCTAATCATTCAAATAACGATATAGTTAGAAAACAGTTTGCATTTGCGAATTACGTATTTAGCTGAGTAATAGAAACATCATCAATCGTAATATCTGCACCCAAAGTGCCGGATACTAACTGTATTTCTAAATTGCTAGAAGTAGACCCTGAGTTTCCGGGGATTTGAATCGTTTTTGTAAACCGTCCGTAGGTGGTCATGGGTATACTCGTAATAGGATATACGATAGTTGTATTTGCCAATCTTAAAATAACTAAACCTAATGTGGAAATTACATTTCTACGTATCCAAATAGTTAGTTGATAATTTCTACCTCTTCGTAATTGGGTAATTCGTTGCTTCAACGTCATCGATGTATTACCTATACATTGCATTCGTGCAGCCTGCAAGCCACTATGAGGATTAACTGTTGTAACAAATATTTCGCCTGAAGGTGTTTTCGGGCCAGGATCCCAAGGAGCTAACGTTCGGTTTTCAAATCCACCATTTTTTACAGCAGCTTGGGTAGGAAGTGGCAGCAAAAAAGGTTTACTTTTGGGGGATGGTGGCAGAATTAAGCCTTGATTTTTATGCTTACGGACAGCTTTTCTATTATTTATTTTTCTACTTGGCATATGGGTGCTCTCCTCAGAGTTAATAAGGTTCCAATCTATGATTATCATATTCACGTTTCTGGTAGAGGTGGTATAAATAGATAGTTGGAAGAGACAATCATGAATGAGGCTGAGATCTGCTGTGCAAGTAAGGAAGTTTCTTGCTAGTAAGTACGAACGATAATAGGTCAGCGCAAAAGGATCGACAGGGGGACTCTCTGTGCGATCCTTTTTATTTTGTAGGAAACCAAGAGAGATAACATTCCTATTACATTTGCAAATAACTTTAATGTTCTGTTAACAGCCATTTGACACAATACGAAAACAAGGGGATTACAATTATTTTGTACGAAAATGGTGTTTTACATCAAATATGGAGGTGCAATTTATAGATTTAAAGAAAAATTGAGCATTAATTTAAAAATATAGAATTATTGATTCTGATTGTGTTTATCAAAATAATCTACCATTCATATGCGAATAGAGGTGCCTGGTTCATGTTGAAATCCGCTTCTAAACATTTATCTGCTATGCTTTGCGTCGTTATTGCTTTTATGGCTATTTTTCAGGCTGTTCCTGCTCGTGAGGCTAATGCGGCTAATCAAACTATCACGATGGATAAGCTGGCTTACATAGAGGGCCAGCCAATCACGCTCTCTTATACAGGAGCTTCAAAAAAAGATTGGATCGGCTTATACCCGAAAGGCACCGCTCCTCAGGGCAGCAGTCCTTCATTAACATGGAGCTATACGGATGTAACGGGCCAGCCTGATGGCAAGCTAACATTTACAAAAGCATTACCGCCAGGTGAATACGAGGCGATCTACATGGAGGACGGTGGTTATAACATTTTTGAACGTGTACCGTTTGCTATTATTTCGTTGAAATCGCCAGAAAGCATGAGCTTCGTGGATACAGATTCCGATCCTGATCAAGTAGCAGGCGATGTGAAAATTAAAAATCCAGCGGATGTATCCAACATCCTCAACTACAACCTGTATTGGGGCAATGATGTTGGTAAGCTGCCTGGTCATTCAGTTATCGCTAACATACCATTGACGGTAACTGGTGCAACGTATGCGGAGTATGAAACATATACATTCGCACCTGATACTTCGATTCCGAACGGCGCTACGAAACTATTTGCTTATTCCCAGTCATTAGCGGGCGAATCGGCAGCAGGCGTTGAAATGGCCATTCCTGGTGTGCCTGTGAAGAAGCCACTAGTTAGCTTTGAAGTCATTACGGATATGCATATTACGAACAACAAGAACCATGTTCATAACAAAAATATTGAGGATGCGCTGCAAGATATCATTGCTTTGAATCCAGATAGCTCCGGTCTGATGATGGTCGGGGACAATACCGAAAATGGCACGGAGTCGGAATATAAGGAACTTGAACGTATTTTCAACCTATATAAAAATGATCTTCCAGAAACGTACTTTGTACAAGGAAACCATGATGTCCGTTGGAGCGATTGGGGCAAGAGTTCCGAGTTGTTTGCAAAGTACACGAATATGCAATCGAATTATTTTGACGTATGGATTGATGGCTATCATTTTATTTTTATCGGTACAGAAAAAGGGCTGAAGGATTTCTCTTATTTATCGGAAGCGCAGTTAAAATGGTTGGACGAGAAGCTGGCTGAAAACGCGTCTAAGGACAAGCCTAAATTCATTTTCCATCATCAGCCTTTGAAAAATACAGTCGCTGGGGCAAACGAAGAAAGGCTTAAAACGAACTATTGGTATGGTGTGAGACAGGATACGGAATTGAAGAAAATTTTGACGAAGTATCCGCAATCCATTTTGTTTAGCGGTCATACCCATTGGGAATTGGGTGCCCAGGATACGATGTACAATGCGAAGTATGCGACGATGTTTAATGCAGCAGCAACATCCTATTTGTACACGGATGAAAATAAGAGCAAGGACGGAAGCCAAGGTTATTTCGTGGAAGTTTACGATGATAAAGTGCTGGTAAAGGGTAGAGATTTCAGAAATGATAAATGGATCCCTAATGCACAGTTCGAGGTAAGTGTTCCGGCACAGATTCCAGTTGTCGATCCAGCAAATGACCCTGACTTAACGTTGAGCAATCCAACGATCAAGATGGTCAAAGGAGCCTTCACACCAGCGGAAGCGGTACAAGTGGCTTATACAAGCTCGGTGAGAGAAGATTGGATCGGTATTTTCCCTGAAGGTACGGTATTAAACAAGTCCGCGAAACCAATCGCGAAGCAAAGAACGAGCAGCGTCCAACAGCCTAACGGAACGATAACATTCGCAGGCTTGAACCTTGCACCAGGCAAATACGATGCGGTGTATGTTGGGGAATCGGAATACCGGACAGACAATGATAACTTGGAGCTTGGACGTGTAACATTCGAGGTATCGGACAAAGTGGTCGACCAATTGGAGGCTCCGCAAGCGTTAGCATTCACGGATACGGATACGAATGTAGGTAAGGTTGGCGGCGAAGTTGGAATCACACAAGCTGTGAACGAAATGAACATTGAGCAATATGTGTTGTATTGGGGTGATGACAACGGCAAGCTTGCTGGCCTTGCTCCAATTGCATCAGTTGCGAAGACAGGTGGAAGCATCGGGTATACGATTCCTGCGGGAACGAGCTTGCCACTTGGGGCTACGAAGCTGCTTGCTTTTTCCGAGGGTAAAGGTAAAGAATCGATGACTTACGCAGAAGTAAGTATTACGGATACAGGTGTTGCACCGCCCGTCGAGCGCCCGTTTGTCGTGACGAATGCAGCAATGAATGCCAATACAGCAATGGTTGATGCAACGGTGTCGTTGAAGCCAACTGGTAAATTGGACAAGGCTGTTGTTGTCTTCCAGCTGATGAAGGGTAACACACCGATTAGCCTTGCAGCCTATGAAGCAAAGGTGCCGGCTGAAGGCAGCACGTTTAATGCCAAATTTAATGTGAACCGCAAAGACGGCTATCAGGTTCGAGTACTGGTTGTCTCCGATTTCAGCGCTGACTTGACGAATATAGGTACACTGCTTGCTGAGCCTGTAACACTGAAATAAGGTGCGTATTGCCGCAAAACTGTGCATTTCAGCGCAATTTTGCGGCCTAAACAAACGAAGAAAGAGGAGATTTGCTTGGGGAACAAGAGAAGCTTTATTTCCTTCATCATGGTGACCATGCTTATGGTATCTATACCAGTTGTGGTAGGTGCCAAGGAAGCGGTGCCCGTGCTAAAGCTGGATACATCTACGAAATACCCTGGCGATGCGATTCACATAACCGGAGCATCGCCGCTCAGCGATGTTATCGTGAAAATAGTCCGTCCAGATGGAACCGTACTGTACTACAATGCTGTGAAAGTGACACAAGGCGCATATAAAGATATGATCACACTACCAAGTGATGCGATGCTAGGCACTTACACGGTGATCGTTGGTCAGGGTGGACCGGATAAAGTGACGCAGCAAACGTTTACGGTTGCGAAGAAGTCGGATGGCGGTTCTGGTTCGTCAGGTGGCTCTGGCAACGGAAACAACGGTGGAACGCCACCTGCCGAAAAAGCTGATATAACCGTTAATGAGAATGGAAGCGAGATTACAGCTATTATTCCATCTTCGGCTATGAATGTTACGAAAGTGAATGAAAATGGAGCATCTTTAGCAAAAGTCACTGTAGATAAAACGGTGCTATCCGCAGCGTTCGAAGCATTGAAGGCTAAACCGAACGAAGGCGGAAAAGCATTGGTTGTTGGGGTCACGGTTCCTGATCAGGGCAGTGATGTCGAGGGTGCTAGGGTAGAGCTTCCAGCGGGTGTGCTGAAAGATGCTCAGAGCATAGTCCCAAATTCGTTTGTTGCCATTCAAGCACACGGAGCATCAATCGAGCTGCCGATTAAGGGTATTAACACCGCTCAGTTAGAGCGTACCTTGAACAGTTCCGCTGCTGACATGAACATTGTTGTAACGACGAGAACGATGACCTCGCTGTTCACGGAGAAAGAGAAACAAATCATGTTGAGCGATGGAATCACTAAAGTGTCAGAGCCCATTTCCTTTAACATCGCGGCCGCCACACCTAACGGCAAGCAAGTGACGATAGCAACGTTAGGCAACAATGTTATTAACAAAACGTTGAGTATTAGCTCAAAGCTCAACATCGATTCGAAAAAGTCGACGGTTGTAGCTGTCGATCCGACTACGCGCAAGATACGCTTTGTCCCAGCTGTGTTCCAAACGTCGGTAGATGGCGTAACGACAGTGAATATTAAGCATCACGCAGCAAATGAAATCTATATGGTCGTTTCATCCCAACCAGCATTTAAGGACACGGCTGGACACTGGGCGCAGTCGTCCATTGAGCATTTGGCGGCCAAGCAGATCGTCAAAGGAGTTGGTATCAACAGCTTCGATCCAAATGGGCAGGTTACGCGTGCTGAATTCGCAGCGATGCTTGTCCGAGCGGCTGGATTGAAAGACAGTTCTCCGCTTCAATCGAATGTCTTCAAGGATGTCCGTGTAGATGACTGGTTTGCTGGCGCTGTGCAGACGGCGGCAGAACTTGGCTTGGTGAAAGGGATGCAGGATGGCTCTTTCCAACCAGATGCGCCAATATCGCGCGAACAGATGGCTGTCATGATCGATCGATTCATGAAACTTGTTGATACGGAACTGCAAATGATGCCCGAGAACGCCCTAGCGTTGGGGAATTATTATAGTGATGCTAGCCATATTAGCAGTTGGGCGCAGTCGTCAATGGAACAGCTAGTATCCAGTAAGTTGATGGTTGGCCTAACCGCAGATAAGCTCGCTCCGAAGGAGCAGGCGACAAGGGCGGAAACTGTAAAAATACTAGAACGCTGCCTTCGTTATGCGGAGCTGATTAATTAGTAATAGATATCATGCCTTGGAATTTGATCTCACACATCCTTTTCCAAGGCATTTAATTTATATATGCCGATCTGCATGCTCTATTTGCTGCGCTAATTGAATGAGTAGTTTCATACCGTCTTTGATCTGCTGCTCATTTATATACGAATAACTTAAACGAATCCAAGATTGCAGTTCCTTAGTCGGATCGCAAATGGAACCAGGAACAAATGATATCGAATGCTCGATGCCTTTAGCTAAAAGCTTTTCCAAGGAAAGCGTTTCGGGAAGTTGAATCCACAAGTTGAGACCTCCATCAGGGCTATCCCATTTCCAATTCGTTACCGAAAGAGCTTCTTCCATAACGGTTTTACGGATGCTTAACGCAGTTCGAAGCTTCGCAGTATGCTGTTGCAGACGTTCGGACATAAAGTAATGCAAGAAAATTTTCTGGTTTAACAATGGTGTTCCATTGTCCGCTAATGACTTTATGGTCAGAAGATGCTTCATAACCCCTGGCTGGCAGCAAATCGCGGCAATCCGCAGTCCAGGTGCAATGTATTTGCTAAAGCTGCAAATATAAATGACATAGCCTTCCGTACTGTATGAAAATAAAGGCAGAGGAGGCTTGTGTTGAAAGTAAATATCATGCATTGGATCGTCTTCGATGATTAAACAGCGATACCGTTCGGCGAGCTCAACGAGCTTCTTCCGCTGTTCAGCTGGGACGGTGTAGCCTGTTGGATTATGAAAAGTCGGGTTAAGGTAGAACAAGCGTGGCTTAAACTGTTTCATATAGGTTTCTACCTGTTCCAGATCATATCCATATGGATAAATATCAATCGGAATAATTTGCGCTCCTTGATTTCTGAACATATCAATGGCAGCGCTATAAGTCGGGCGTTCCATGAGCACCACGTCCATAGGCTGGACAAGCATTCGTGCTAACAAATCAATTGCCTGTTGGGAGCCTGATGTGATCATAATGTCATCTTGAGTCAGATGAAATCCGTATTTGTTGGTGAAAAAGTGAGACAGTGACTGCCGCAGTTCCTCATCCCCTTGGGGCGTGGAATAGGTGCTAAGCATTTTCGGGTAGCGTGTCACAATATCGATCATGGATTCGGAAAAATAGCGATTAGGCAGCAAACTCGGATCGATAAGCGCATACGAAAATTGATAGTTCGCAGGTACGCGATGGATTTCGGATAGGTGACTTTTATGTACATAGGAAAATACGATGGGACTTTCCAGATTGTCGAAAGGCATTGTTACACCAGGTTGAACGTAATAGCCAGATTTGTCTTTGACGTAAACTTTCTTTTCATCCTTAAGCTGCTGGAAAGCTTTAAATACAGTTAGTCGATTGACCTTCATTTCTTCTGCAAGCACGCGAACCGATGGCAGCTTATGATGTTCTGGCCATTCTCCACGTTGGATTCGATTCCATACATATTCGTATACAAGTCTACGCAGCGGTTTTCCTTGTGATCGGTCCAATTCAATATGGTTCATGGCGAAATGCCTCCTTATGTAACGAACTCTTATTTCGCTTGCATGTACCAAATCTGTTCTATTCAAACTAAACTGTTCTATCATCGCCTCATTATAATGATGTCAAGTGTACTGTCAAGGAGGCATATGGATGATCGTCGTAAATTTTGTTTTGATGTGTATCGTATTTGGTACGACTTTTTTGGCAATCAAGGTAGGTGTGGATGCTGGTGCCCCTCCTTTCTTTTCAGCGGGTAGTCGATTTGTAATGGCAGGCTTCTTGATCCTTATGTGGATGGCTTGGAAAAAGAAAGTGAGCTTTACGCTGCTGCTACGTAAAGAAATGTGGTTGATTGGACTAGGACTCACGTTTGGCACCTTTTCCTTGCTGTATTGGGCAGAGCAGTATGTGAGTTCAGGTACTGCCGCTATTCTTTCCGCAACAGCTCCAATCGTCATGATATTGCTGCAGACGGTGATGTATCGAGATCGTGTGGAGAGCAGAAAAATAGTCGGCAGCTTTATCAGTTTGGCAGGGGTAGTTGTGCTAGTCCTTCCACAACTATCGCTAGGAACAGACAGTGTGTGGCTGCTGGGATGTATCGCTATTTTAGTTGGACAGCTATTTTATGCAGGTGGTGCTTTGTACTCTAAAAAAGTGATAAGCCGTTTTTCTGATACATCACCAATTGCACAAAATGCGGCACAAATGCTATGTGGTGGAATACTGCTGCTCCTATTGTCCGTGTTTAGCGAACGTATTCATCTGGAATCACTGCTATCTTTAGAAGTGATTGGTTCTCAGATCTATTTAATCGTCATTGGGTCTATGGTGGGGCATACGATCTTTTATTGGCTTGTCGCACATACGAATCCGCTGTTTCCTTCCATGTGGCTGTACATTTCACCATTTATTGCAGTTGGAATCGGTAGCCTTCTCTATAACGAGGTATTATCCATTTATACGATAGTAGGAGCTGTGGCAACGATTGTTGGGATTGTATTTGTGAATACGGAGTTGCTTGGCGGACGTAAGAAAAAGGCATTTCTAGCTAAGGGGATATCATCAGAAAGAGCTGCTCATGGACAATCCAAAGGATAACGGATCGTAATCGTAAGAGGGATGAGAAAGATTGTAAACCCAGTTGAAGGAGGAATACGCTTGAGCAAGCAGCTAATTGTACATAATGAAGTCGTTATCGATGCACCAGCTTCAGCAGTCTGGGAGGTGTTGGTGAATCCGCAATATATCAAACAATGGGATGATTTGCCCGAGGGCTATGGAAGCGATCATCTTGCACTGGGAGGCGTCATTGATTGGGCTGGATACTCCAGATTAACGGTCGTGGAATTTGAACCACAACAACGTCTACGGCTTGCCCTTTACGTACCGAAGTGGCCGCATCCTGCTGAACATTATAATATCGGCTATACGTTCACCCTTTTACAGCAAGGTGATCACATATTGCTTACTGTAGAGATTGGGGATTTTGCTGCCATTCCAAATGGGGATTCCTATTACGAAGAATCGGTGAAATTTGGCAATAAAGCCGTGCAAATAATAAAACAATTAGCAGAACAAATACCACATAGATGAGTATAAGCATGAAGGGCATTTGATTTCATAAGGTCAAGTGTCCTTATTTTTTTGAAACGATTAGTAAAGTAGGGAGGTCTGCAATGAAGTACTTTCCATACGATCAGTATATCGCTCAACATACAGAGACAACGAGTGATGAAGAACTCGAACAAATTGAACAGAGATGGCAGCAGAATGGAAAACAGTACAGTGAGATCTATCAATCGCTGGCTGAAAGGCTGCCTGAGGAGGTATACCGTCATTTTAGTAAATTAGGATTTCATGGTTACCGCCTATTAAAAGTGGATGTCGAACATGAAAGTCTCCTCCGTTCGAATGCCCATTTTACGTTGTCGCGTAATGGTGATAATATCGAAAATAGCCCGCAATGGATGTTAAGCTGCGATAACATTTCCTTCTTTCAATTTGAACATCATAACTATGACAATCCAAGACCGATTATGCATCCTGAGAAAGATAATTGGTTGTTTGAAGAGTTTACCCCAGTTGATGAATCTACGATATCATTGGAAGTTTTATTTGAATCTGGCGGCAACATCCGCATCCATTTTCCCGATAGATCAATACGAATAGAACGCATCAAGTAAATGTAATCGGCTCTATAATCATGAATACATACGAAAAAAGGGTTAGGGAAGCTTCCGTTTGTAGGGGTTTCTCTATTTTTTAGTACGAACATGAAAGGAAGTGCGAGCTATGGCATTATTAGGTATAGTCATCGCTATCGGTATCAGCTTTATTTCTGTTTATATTGCAGGTCCAATTGGCGGTGTAGTGGTTCCAGCTATTATGTTTGGTCTCGTATTCAGCACGTATTTGAGAACGAAGGAAATCCAAGAGGATTTGAAAATGATCAAAGCCCATTTTGGCCTCGTGAATGAAGCGGAAAAGGCAGAGATTCAAATGCAGCAGCAGCTAAGAAATTTGTATGAAAATGAGATAGATAATAAGAAGTACAGCCCAGAAATGGAAAGAGTCAATCGTGAAATCGAGCTGGAATTAGAGAAATATCATGAGGATCGCAAGGATTAGAAAGATAGAGGTAAGAATGCGGAAGTGCATCAACGCTTCTGCTTTTTTATTTTAAAAAATGGAAGGGAGGACTAATTTTACAACCCAAATTCATTCAAATATGGTACAGTGTAGATAACAGCAAGAGAATACATGACGTACGCCAAATCTCGCAGAGGAGCGATTCGTTCATGGAAAGAGTAGTAACAAAAGAAACGATAAGGGATCTAAAAGGGATTAAGATTGTATCAATAGGATTAGCCATTTTTGTACTCATTTTAGCCACCTTAATCATCGACCAACCCCCTCAACCCAAAGCAAGTACAGCCCCTGTTAAGGAATTCTCAGCAGAAAGAGCCATGCAGCATTTACAGCAAATTGCAAAAGATATTCACCACAGCGGCTCAACGCAAATCGAAGACGTCCGACAATATTTAATGGCAGAGTTAACGAAATTAGGAGTCCAGCCATACACGCAGCAAGAAATAGGGAGAACCTATGACAATCAAACGGTAGATTTACATAATATTATTGGTGTACTAAAAGGTAAGAGCAGTGGTGGTAAAGTTCTTGTGTTAATGAGTCATTATGATTCAGTAGATATGGGACCAGGAGCTAATGATGCAGGTACAGGCGTAGCTGCTTTGTTAGAAGCAGTGAGAGCGCTTACGAGTAGTGAACCACTCCAAAATGATATATGGATCGTACTTACAGATGGAGAGGAGATGGGGCTGCAAGGAGCGAATGGCTTTTGGAAACGAGCAGAACATTTAGAAAAGATTGGCCTCGTCGTAAACTTTGAGGCTCGTGGTTCAAAAGGCGCGTCGTTAATGTTTCAGACAAGTGAAGACAACGGAGTGCTAATCGAACATTTCGCACAAGCAGCGCCAGAGCCTGTTGCTAACTCCTTCATGGGTGATCTTTATCGACTGCTCCCCAATCAAACGGATTTAACAGTATCCCTTCGTGCAGGAATTCCAGGAATCAACTTCGCTTATGTCGATGGATGGACCGCTTATCATACACCAGAAGATAATTTGGACAATGTTGATCTATCCACATTGCAGCATCATGGCGAAAATGCATTAGCGATGGCCCGACAATTTGGAAATAGCAATCTTGAAAATATGCGTACTTCAGATCATGTATACTTCAGTTTGTTTGGCCAACTTATTCACTATCCTTCCTCGCTAGTTGTTCCGATAACCGTTATTTTATGGCTCGCATTCGTAGCTTTGTTGTTTGTTGCATCCAGACAGCAGCATATTAGATTGCGAGGGATGAATACCAGCTTGCTTGCCATCATTGGCAGTGCTCTCCTGTCACTTGCGCTATCCTTTGTACTGTATCAACTTGTGTATATGCTTTGGGCTAACAAGGTCACGTTGTTCAACGGCGCGACATATGATGCTTATTTATATCACATTAGCTTCTTATTATTAACCCTCCTCGTTCATGGCTTCTTAATGAAAAAGTTACATGATCGTATCAATGAGCTGGAAATGATGCTGACCGGCATGTTGTTCTTTCTCCTCTTGCTTACTGCATCCGTCATCTGGCTCCCAGGGGCAAGTTATTTATGGATGTTCCCACTCTTGATTCATTCCATCGTTATTGGCTTCTCATTGTATAAAAAGGATACGAAAATATTGAGCGGAGCTCCTGCCATGCTTGTAACGGCATTCGTCCCCGTGATATTGTTTACAACGTTGTTTCACTTATTGTTTATAGCAATGCCACCTTTCAAGACCATTGTGGTCACCATCATGTTGACGATAATAACAGCTCTGCTGAGTCCTATTTTTAGGTTGCTGTCATTCCATTATCGTTGGTTTGTCACCGTTATTGCTGTAAGTATCGTTTGTCTGCTTGCATGGGGATGGATTCATGCTGTACCAAGTGAAGAACGGCCGGTGTTTGAGCATTTATATGAACGTTATTAGTAGAATCTAACTGGAAAAGATGGATAGCTCACAATAGCAAACGGAGTGCAAAGATTTGAACATATCAGAGACAATAGATATATCTGTTGTCTCTTTTTTGTATTTTATTTTGATAATAGAGGAAATGAATGAAAGGTTTGTCGAACTGATAGGAATGACAGATGGGAGTTACGGCTGTCGAATGCAATGAGCGATACGTTACCTGCAATTCGTGCTTGAGCTTAAGATCATTGATTAGAGGAGACTGATTATGATTCTTGAAGTTGCAATTTTACCTATCAAGCCTAATTTGAATAATGAATTTGAAAGTGCATTTAAAGATGCATCTAAGATTATTAAAAGGATGAAGGGCTATATCAGTCATGAGTTACAGAAGTGTATGGAAGAAGATAATAAATATATATTGCTAGTTAAATGGGAAAAACTCGAAGATCACACGATAGGATTCCGAGAATCAGCAGAATATCAGGATTGGAAGTCTAAATTACATCATTTTTATAATCCTTTTCCGGTGGTTGAGCACTATACCAACATTGAATTAGTCTAATGTGAAACCAATCAAAGTGTGATAGAGGATTTTGGAAGAGACGTATTTATATTCGCTTATGTAACTGCATCATATAATATCGTATCAACGCTACTCATCTTAGCTATATTGCTTTCATCCATTTGAGTAACTCTAATGATTCATGTTTTGTGAATTGTTTAGCACATAAAAATCATTTCAAGACAGGTGAAATGCTATGACAATCAAAGCCATAATATTTGATCTTGATGAAACACTTACTGATAGAAAAGCAGCAATTGAAGATTATATAAATAGTTTGATTTTCAGATACTTTCCAGATTCTGATAAGGATATGAAATTAAGAATAATTGATCGATTTAGAGAAGCAGATAATAATGGATATCGAGATAAGAGCGAAGTATACCGAATGTTAGTTCAAAATCTTGATTGGGTAAACCCACCATCAGAAGATGAGTATTTAGATTTCTTTAGAGAAGAACTTCCTCGTTGTATCAAGCCAATGAATAATTTACATAGTGTTCTGAACTATTTTAAATCTAAAGGACTTCTTATTGGAATAATTACGAATGGAACAGTTACAGTTCAGAATAATAAGATAACCAATTTAGGAATCAGGGAATTTTTTGATACAATCATCATTTCTGAAGAAGTAGGGATTAAGAAACCTCATCAAGAGATTTTCAATATAGCTCTTAATAGATTAAACATAGCTTCATCAGACGCATGGTACATAGGAGATAATCCTGATAATGATATTATTGGGGCAACAGTAAGTGGGATCAGATCGATTTGGATTACTAGAGACGGTGAATGGAATGAAATGTACGAACATAAGCCATTTAAGACTATAAATAAACTAGAAGATCTAATAAATATATATGAGAATTTATGAGTAACTCGAAGAAGGGATCCCCATCTTATAACATCATATTTGCTTAAGGACTACCGCCCCTTGGTCTGCCCGAAGCAAATCCAGTCAGACAACCCTGCACTGGTTAACCGCATCGCGGTCGGGGCTAAGCCCCTAAATCCAGTGAGGGTTCGTGAATAGAACAACGTTATCGGAAATTACCGAAATCAAATAAGCAGGTGAATGCAAAGATGTACCAGATACGCTTATATCAAACAGATCGGCCATATGGTTGTTTTCTAATTTTTCCAGATATCCTTTAGAAATAAATGGTGAATTGCAGCAAACATCTGAGCATTATTTCAAGGAATGAAATTTGAAGGAACAGAAGATGAAGAAATTCGAATTCTGTAAGAGATCAGATTATGCGAACGGCTTTAATAGCAAAAGGCTATCGCCCTTCGATTGTTTAGATGTATAATCATGGAAGATATTCTGACAACAAATGCCCGAGCCTAAGATAAGAACTATCTAAGGCTCGGGCGTTTCGTAAATATAGAACGTTAGCTGTGATTCATGCACTAAAAGGGAGTGATTCTGATCTCCATAACGGTAATAGGAATTTGAAAATATAAAAAGAAAAAATTCTTGTAGTTTAGTCAAGACGTCGTGAATACAGGAACGTTAGCCGAGATCATTGAGAGAGTAGTGAACGGTATATGGAGCTTATTTATAGGTTTGGCAGGTGTATTTTATGAGAAGAAAAATATTATCTTATGGATTAAGTATCATTTTTATCACACTGATATCATTGTTCGTAAGTGAACAAATACAAATACTAAATTATAAAAGTGTTGAACTAATTGCTACCGATGTATCTGAAAGTGATTTTTTATCTAGGGAATATTTCGAAGAATTAAATTCTCTATACAAACGAATTAAAATGAAAAATGATAAATGGTATGTTTTTGATGGATCTAGTCATATAGCAGCGACAGCAGTAATTACAAGAATGATTAGTGATTTAGAAAACGCCCCAGATACATTAATTAATCATGAGAATTTCCATCAATACTTTATTGTATTTGATAAAAATATTAGAAAACTAGACTCCATTACTGAACAATTTCATTATTTTAGAAATGTATTAAATTCTTATGGTGATGCACCTGAAAAACTAGATGAAATGATTAAATTAGCAGCTGGAGGTAAATGGGGATTATTTAGTTCAAAATACCATATGTATAACTACAAAGGGATGGATGGGGCATTTAATGTTAAATTCATTTCGGAAGATGGAAGATTCGAAGCGGTTTATAATACGGGAACTGGGGAGTTAGTTAGCGATCCCGTTAATATGGGGACTTATAACTTTGCACCTGGTTCAATAAATCCAATTAAATATCTTATGCATAATAAATATGATAAAATTCCATGGAAAAAGTGGGGGAATACAAGAGAAGTCGCATATCACGACATAATTAATTTTCAATCAGGGTATGGATCTCTTAGAGCTAAAAGTAATTTCAAAAAAGTTGAAGAGAAAATAGCGTTGATCCCTTAAGCCATCGGCTTTGACGACTTTTGGTCCACGAGAAGTGATTAGCAGGGGAGAAGTATCTGCGGACATATCCGACTCCGTCAGAAATCTTGAATACGGCGAAATCAGTCAAGAGTATAGTAAAAAACGAATTTAAAGACGTGGAGACATTGAGGGGCTATCGCCCTTCGGTTGTTTAGATGTATAATCATGGAAGAGTATCTGACAACAAACGCCCTTGCCTAAGATAAGAGCTATCTAAGGCTGGGGCGTTTCGTGAATACAAGAACGTTATTGAATAAAGAAGGTGATTCAAAATATGAAAAGAACGATTGAAGTATATAAAAACGATGAATTACCAATTGAATACTCAATTATTAATAAAGGTGGAAATCCCATTCTAGTAATGCACGGAGGGCATTCAAATTGTAATGAAGAATTTGGATATGCAGAGTTAGAACAACAAGGATATTCGATACTTACACCTTCTAGACCAGGATACGGTAAAACATCTCCTAATAATGGATTAAACCTATCGACGGCATGCAAGTCATACATAGAGCTCTTAAATCATCTTAAGTTAGACAAGGTTCATGTAATTGGAATTTCTGCAGGTGGACCTAGTGCGATTTATTTCACTTCTAAATACCAAGCGCGTGTAAAAAGTCTTACGTTACAATCTGCTGTTTCTAAAGAATGGCTTACACCTAAAGATAAAGAATATAAAGCAGCCAAAATACTTTTCCGCCCTTTACTGGAGAAATACACATGGAAGTTACTTAGTTCTATGGTTAATATATTTCCAAAAATTATCTTTAAGCAGATGGCTCCTTCTTTTAGTAAATTGCCATATGCTAAATTTAAAAGCCTTATTAGAGATGAGGATATCAATAAATTTAAGAAAATGATAGAACGCCAACGCTCAGGACAGGGCTTTTTTATAGATTTATCACAGACAGGAAATATTACTCTTTCAGATTTGCAATCAGTTAAGTGCCCGACTCTTATTCTGCATAGCCAAAATGATGGGGCTGTTTCAATCGAGCATGCGTATAATGCCCATAATCATATTTCAGATTCTAAGTTATGTATCCTTAACACATGGGGGCACCTAATATGGCTTGGGCAAGGAGTAGAGGAAATGAATATAGAGCTACTCGGTTTTCTACATACTAATAATTAATCTGGGAGTTATTTAAGAGTATTCAGAATAATTATGAATGCGCAGCATTTTCAAGTGCATTCATTTTGAGACATCTAGGGAATGAAGCAGACGGTAATGAGCTTTATAAAGATTATCCTCGAAAATTATTTTAGATGGAACTATTAGCCCTAAGGGTATAATAGTATTTTTTAAGAATCTAGGCTTGCGTAGCGCGTACCTTTCTGGGAATATTAATACACTTAAAAAGCAATTAACTCAAGGAATACCGGTTATTTTGTTTATTAAGGTTTTTCCAAATAAGAGGTATTTGTACTTTGTTCCAGCTATGGGCTATGATGAAAAATTTATATATTTAGTGGACTCTTTACATCACACAATTAATTGCAATGAAACTCTCTACAACCGAAAAATCTTGATTAGTGATTTAGAAGCCGTTTGGAAAACCTGGATACCTTTTTGTAAAAACTCGTACATCGTAATTAACCAAGCCGATTCAATGTAGCAAAATGATCGAAATGAATATTAAGAAAACTATAAACAAGTAGGTGTAAGTATGGAGAAATACACGCATCTTGGCGTATATGGAATACTTGTGAATGACAATAAAATTCTTCTAATAAAGAAATCGAGGGGACCTCATAAAGGTAAGTGGGATTTACCAGGCGGAAGAATAGAATTTGGCGAAGAACCATATGATGCCCTCAAGAGAGAGTTTTATGAAGAAACCGGTGTAAGCGAAATCGAAGGGAAGATAAGAATAGCGACTTCTTATACAATTATTTACCCTTTAAAGGAGAATTATTTAGAAGAGCTACATCACATAGGAATCATTTATGATGTTAGACTTCTAAGTACCGATTTTCAATTAAAGACTAATGGAGACCAGCATGATTCTCTAGGGGCTGAGTGGATCAGTTTAGAAAAAATACATGATATTGAGATAACGCCATTTGTTAAAGAAGTTTTTAATAAAGATGTTTGAAGGTTTGTTTGAAGAAGATGCAGCGTCGGATAACACCGTATTCAAGCTGGCGAGCCGCATTTAAGCCTTTCAGATTCGTAAATACAGAAACGCTATCTTAAGAATGCGGAGCACATATAATAACTAAGGAGAAGAATAAATTATGGGAGCAACAGTGGGGGCATCGCTAGGGATTTTTTCAATTCTGCTATTTCTTTTTTACATAATAATAGCCGGTCTAAGTGTTTATTGTTTGATTTTGTTCATTAGGCTTGCGCACCGCGGAATCAGAGCATTAGATATTTATATTAATGAAAAATCCAATGGAAATTACTAAACACATTAAGTATTCACATCGTATAAACCAATTTTGTATCGAATAAAACGAAGAATTATTATGAATACAAGTCCCGACTAGGTACACAAATGTAGCTAAAAGTAGATTGGGTAGACTGAGCGAAATCGTCTAGGTCTTATCCCATAAGGGATTTTTAATATTAAAGACATCCAAACGTTCAACTTACATGTGTTTGTGAAGGGTTCTGATTGGCGGGGCAATTCAACTATTTGAAACATTCAGGAGGAGTAAGTAAATGATATCCACAACAACGGCAAAAATTATAAATAGCTTACCAGATAAATTAGTCACATACATATCTAAAAAAATTGTAGCTATGTACCTAAAAAAATATGCCAATATAAACATAGTAGGTAGTGAAAACTTAAAGGGAATACAAACACCAACTATTTTTATATGCAATCATCTAAGCAATTCTGATGGATTAGTTTTAGGCAAGGTTTTAAAAGAGATTGATCCAACTTTTGTAGCAGGTGAAAAACTGTCACATGATGCTGTTACGAGTATAGGAGTTAATGTAGTAAAGACGACAAATATAAAACCGAATACTGCCGATAAAGAGGGTCTCGAGAAAATTATTAAGCTTGTTAAACAAGGGGAAAGCTTATTGATCTTCCCAGAAGGAACTAGAAGTAGAGCTGGTAGTTTGCTTGAAGCAAAGAAAGGAATCCTTCTTATAGCAAGAATGACAGGAGCACCTATTGTACCTATTGGATTGTATGGGACAGAAAAGTTGTTACCTATAAATAAAGAAGGAGAGATGAGGGCAGAAAACTTTAATTATGCAGATGTTCATATTAACATTGGAAAGCAGTTTGATTTTCTCAAGAGAGCAAAAGAACAAGATAAAACGGAATATGAAGAATTTATTTTGAAGTATATGATGAATAAAATAGCAGAATTATTACCTGAGAGTTATAGAGGAGTATATAAATAAGTAAATCTAACTGCCACTGGACTAGGACGTGTAATGAATGACAATTATTTTTTGGAGGGTTACGAATGGGAGAACGTCCATTCCGAATCTCCTTGTAAAACCGATAATTGATGTGATGGCGAAAATCAAGTCTTTCAGTGATTTAGAAGAGATCGTTGAAAGACAGCGAACAATACAATTCTGGCGGGGTAAAGTGATATGGATTCAGTCGCCGACGCTCTATTAATCCACTTGGGCTCGTAGCTACAAGAGTTCCACTTAAATCTCATTGTATAAATAAGGAGCAAAATCTGTGAAAGATATTTCAGAACTTCTAGTCGAAGATAATGCTTGGATGATGATTCAAGATTGGATTGGTGATTCACAAGCCAATATACGTATTCTTGAAAATACAGAAGTGGAAGGTAAGGAAGCGCTCTTTCATTTGCAAATTACGAATAAATCTACTATGGGAGCCATTGCACTAGAGTGTGGTGGTTTTCTTATTGATCATGGTTGGTTGTACATACTTGGTTCAGGTCACCCTGAAATATTTGGTTCTCTCATTAATAACACTCATCAATCCCTCTTCGAAGAAGGATTCGTTGTGGCCTACGACGTAGTCGGTGGAATCTTTGCTATGAATACAGGCAAATTTGATAATAATAATCGAAATATTTATTATTTTGCGCCGGATACTTTGGAATGGGAAGACACGGGTAAAGGATATACGGACTTTATTTATTGGGTGTTACAAGGTGATCTGAATAAATATTACGAATCATTTAGATGGAGTAACTGGATCGAAGATGTGAGTGTATTAACTAGAGATCAAGGCATATCCATCTATCCATATTTGTGGACTAAACAAGGCGAGGATGTTGAAAACAGTTATAAAAAAGCGATATCTATTAAAGAATTATGGGCAATACAAAGTCATTTTAGAAATGCATAATAAATCGAATCTAATAAGCTCAAGGTGAATGTCGATGATAAATCAAAAACCAATAATGATTGAACAATACAATGAAGAATGGCCGATAGCATTTCATACTATAGAATCCATTTTATTAGACAGACTTAATGGATTAGCACTACGAATTGAACACGTTGGAAGTACATCGGTCCCCGGTCTTGCTGCCAAGCCAATCATTGATATTGATGTAGTAATTGAATCTATGGAGCACCTGCCAAAGGTAATCAAAAAACTTGAAGAACTGGGATACATACATGAAGGTGATCTAGGTATTAGGGACAGGGAAGCATTCGCAAGAAAGGATGTTTATGTACCTTTCAGTATTGAAGGGAGTGTGAAGCACGAACATCATCTATATGTATGCAAAAGAGAAAGTGAAGAACTCATAAGACATATCATGTTTCGAGACGCATTAAGAAAGTATCCCTCATTGGTATCTGAGTATACAAATTTGAAGCTCCAACTGTCCAATACATTTAGAAACAATCGTAACGCCTATACGGAAGGAAAGACAGGGTTTATTACGAAGGTAATGAGGGAGTACAGAGATGTTTTGTAATACTTTTAAAGTAGGTGGATTGAAGATGTCTATACAAAAATTTATCAAAGACTATTTGCCGGACATTAAATTTGAGCCACCGATTTTCTTCTGGCTTGTAGATTACTAAGGCTATGTGAAATTCGTTTGAAGCGAAAGGAAAACGAATGATAAATAAATACTCAAGATTATTGAAGTTAGAGAATTACGTAACTGGAGAACCAGTAGACTTTTATATGATCAAAGAAGGGAAAACCAACTATGATCACTCCTGTAGTATACCGATAACAGTAACTGAAAGAATTATATGTATTGGAAAAGGTTACGGACTAAAATACTCATCATTAATAGATGTCTAATGAGGAATTAATTTTCATGATTGAATTAGTAAATGATGAAGTATTAACCCACTACATAAATTCATTGTTAGAATTGATTAAAATCTGCCTAAATGATCCCAAAAAACAATCAGGTTTAGAGATTCTTGGGGCATAATTAAATTTTACATACGTATCGGGCTTGTTGCCTCTGCCATAGGAGCTGGCTTGTTGAAGTGATAGCAGTGGCCACATTATTCCCGGTACAAGTTCAACCGGGATGATGCGGATTAAAATAGTAGTTATCTAAGGGAGTAAACAATATCATAATAACACCGTATTCACGCATCGTGATTTCTCACCTAGGTCATATATGTGTATAATAATGGAAGTGGATGTGGAAGCAAAGCCCTGGTCTAAGATAAGTTCTATCGAAGCTAGGGCTTTTGTGTATGTGGTTGAAAGGAGAGTTTCCTTGAACCTCGGCGATTATTTAGGGAAATACATAAAAGTTTATACCATAGATTCAGATTGGTTTATTTGTGAGCCACAATTGAAAGAAGCATGTCATCGAACAGATGAATCTAGAGTAACAATTGTTGTGAGGTCAAGTAAAGATAGTGCATATAAAGTGGGCGAGTTCTATTTGAAGCACATTGATATAAAGAAAATTGAAGAATTAAATCTGAATATCCAAGATGGACTTAAACTAACTTTGAACTATGCTCCAGATATTAAGAATGCTTATTCTTCAAATGATGAACATTTTTAAGTACGAAATTACATTAAGAATGGGGCGCTTATAATGGATTTCGCAATTCTTTTTTTTCTATTTATTATTGTATTACTTTTGTTCGAGATTAACAGCAAACTACCGAATAGAAACTATGCAAAAGAAGCTAGGTTAAGAGAAGAAGAAAGTGAAGTTGGGAGGAACATTCATGATAGAACTTAAGGAAATAAATCGAAGCAATTTTTTTGAGGTTATAAAGTTAAGCGTAGCTGATGAACAAAAAGATTTTGTAGCGACAAATTTGTTTTCGCTCGCACAGGCTAAGGCATTTCCAGAGTGCGTTTGCTTGGCTATCTATAACGATGACGTACTAGTCGGATTTACGATGTATTGTATAGATGAAGAAGACCATGAATATTGGATTTATCGGTTAATGATAGATACGAAGTACCAGTTAAAGGGCTATGGGAAGGCCGCGATGGAGATGCTCATTGAAAGGATTAAAGAAGACAGACAACATCGGGTTATATACATAAGTTTTGAACCAGAGAATGATCGGGCTAAACAATTATATGAAAGATTAGGATTTGTAGAAGATGGCCGGGTTATAGAGGGGGAAGTCGTCTATAAACTGGAGTATGAATAAGCGAATCATTAATGCAGCTAGCGTTTGTGAGGAGTCGATATCATGGTGGAGTTTATTTTTGTTTTTAGCTGTGTACTTATTTTTCTATATCCGCTCCAAAAAGCAAGCCAAAATGTTAAATCTGGCTTACAGTCGGATAAGAAAGCCACTCAATTAAAATTAAAACTTATGTTGTTTGCATTTATGTGTTTAATAGGTTTGTGGTACTTCTATTTCAGCTTCAATGAGGAACATGCTCAATTTTTAATAAATATAGCAATTGTACACCTTGGGCTACTTTCTTTTATATTTATCGTATGCATGTTAGGTTCTTGTTATTTGCTTTCTATAGTTGTCGTATGCTTGGCTATCTTCTTCTCTTATCAGTATCATGTACTAATAAGTTCTATGCCTGTCAAGCCAGGGGGAGAGTCAGCATTTGCATGGGGTCTTGTATTCGCTGTACTTATTACGCTGTTCGTAATCATTATTGGGATTATTATCGAGGAACTGTATAAATGGCTACGAACTAAATATAAACAGAAACCTGACGCGGCATGATTTTGAATGATGGAGGACAAGGATTCTGGAGGTATTAGCGATTTCCTTTGAAGATAAGGCAATCCTACAAAATCTCATTCAATTGTATTGATATGCTTCGAGTGATTATGATGGGCAGTTTCATCAAAACAATAGAGCCGAAGGAGATTGTCTCTTATGGAATTATCATCCAAGGAACTATATTTGTCCCAAGAAAATCGATTAGCCCGCTATGCTGCGGTATCTAGTGATTTAACAAAGCTCAGTGATGAACAGCTTAGAAGTCAAGTGGAAAAGGCTAATGTTCTATCTACTGGAATTGGTGGTACTGCGGCCTTGCTGGAAGTAGATAATAACCCTATATTCGTAAAAATGGTGCGGCTTACGGAGTTAGAACGAAGCGCTGAACATGTGATGTCTACTCGAAACTTATTCGATCTTCCTCCTTGTTGCCACTATGGAATAGGCTCACCAGGTAGTGGGGCATGGCGAGAGGTCGCGGCCCATACGATGACCACGAACTGGGTTCTGGCAGGACAATGTGAGAGTTTTCCCTTGATGTATCACTGGCGGGTGTTAAAAAGTCCAGAATGGCGTGAGCCAATCTCTGATGAACTGAGCGATGTTCCGCAACTGATTGAGTTTTGGGGTTCTACAAAAATAGGAGAACGAGTTGAGTCACTAAAGGAATCCGGATACGATGTGGTACTGTTCTGTGAGTACGTTCCTTACAATCTTCATAACTGGCTTAACGAACAGATTGATATTGGTGAACATGCAGTTTCTACAGCGTTGGCATTGGTGGATTCAGAACTGAAGTCAGCTGTCTCCTTTATGAATAAAAACGGATTACTACATTTTGATGTTCACTTTAAAAATATATTAACCGATGGACATCGTCTTTATATTTCAGACTTTGGTCTTGTAACTTCTTCTAGCTTTGAACTGTCAGAGGCCGAATTAACGTTTGTTGAATTGAACAAGAATCATGATGGATATTATGTGGTGACATGGTTAGTGAACTGGCTTGTAGTAGCGTTTACGGGGAAGCTTAATCGTTCTGAACGAATCGAATTCATACGCCGTTGTGCTGAAGGTACAGAAACCCTTGAAATGCTGGATTCAGCAGCAAAAATTATTATGCGGTACGCTCCAATAGCTGTCGTGATTAATGATTTCTACACAGATCTTATGTCGAATAACAGAAATACCCCGTTTCCAGTGGAGGAGATTGAACGGGTTTGTATGGAAGCTGGATTGCAAGGATTTCTAGATGAATGATGTCATTTACAGCATTATTGCTAACTGGAGCAGTAGTAAGCATCGTAATTGTTTTATTGTTGTCATAACATATAAAAAATGAAATCTGAGGAGGATTATCTTATGCCTGCCATTGAACATCTTCAAATCGTGAATGTTGCTCCATCGAAAGTTTATGAAGTTTTAACCACAGCAAAAGGCTTGTCAGAAGTATGGACGAACGAACTTACAGTTAAAGACGAGATCGGATTTATAAATGAGTTTCACTTTGGGAGTAATGATTTAACGAAGATGCAAGTGGTGGAGTTGGAGACGGATCGTAAAATCGTTTGGAAATGTGTAGATTCAGATCCTGAGTGGGTTGATACGTTTATTTCATTTGAAATCGTAGAAAAAAATAATAAGTCGCATATTACGCTAAAGCATACAGACTGGAGAGAAGTTACTTCCTTCTATCGATTCTGTAATTATAACTGGGCTATGTTTCTTTATAGCTTGAAGACTTATTGTGAAGATGGAGTAGGGATGCCTTATCAGAAGCGCAAGTTCTAATTCATTATTGCAAATGAGGTGTAGCTGGTTACGAATAGTAAAATGAAGAATAAAAAGATAGAGGAATAAGGAATGAATAATCTTTTGCCAAGAGACAAGCAGGATTTCGAAAGAGTAAATAATTTAAAACTTACAGGAAAAAAAGAATTAATTGCTTTATTAGCTGGGTTGCTTGAATGGTTACAAGATATGAATTGGCCTATTTCTATAGAAGTATCAGAATTACTTGTACAGAAAACCCCCATAGAGACAATTCCATTCGTTAAAAATGTACTGAATAGCGACGATGACATTTGGAAAGCGAATTGTTTAAGATACTTTGTAATGAAACTACCTTCAGAACTTCTCGAAATCGACAATCTTCATAAGGATCTTATCAGAATAGCAACTAGACCAACAATGGGCGAAGAGTTAGAAGAAGTACATCTAACTGCACTAGAAATCATAGAGGCACATCATATTCGTTAGCGAAATCGAAATAGTTGAGAGGAAACATATATGTATATTCCTAGACACTTTTTAGTTGATGATCGTTCCTCACTATTTGAGTTTATCGAGAGCAATACCTTCGGCATTATTTTTTCTACTCATGATAATGTTCCGGTAGCCTCACATTTACCATTTTTGCTAGATCGGGAACTTGGATGTCTAATAGGTCATTTTGCTAGACCAAATGAACAATGGAAAGAAATTCAAGGTCAAGAAGCTCTTATTGTTTTTTCTGGGCCGCATACGTATATTTCATCGTCATGGTATGAGACAAATATGTCCGTTCCAACATGGAACTATGTTGCTGTGCATGTTTACGGGAACATTGAACTCATAGAAGATCAAACAGAGGTTCTTCAAACGCTTAAGACATTAGTCACGAAGTATGAGACAGTCGATAGCAAATATGAAATCAATGAAACAAATAAAGAGTTCATTGAGGGGTTGGTACGTGGAATCGTTCCCTTCAAATTAAACATTAGTAGAATGGAAGGGAAATGGAAATTAAGCCAAAACCATTCTGAAGAACGGCAAAGGAACGTCATTGAACAGCTTGAACAATCTGAAAGTGAAGATGCACAAAAAATTGCTGAGTTAATGAGTAACAATTTAAGAAATTAAAAATTTAAAGTGGTTATATGAAAGATATAAGAAGTACATTAAACAAGAAGATAATCTCCATAAATTTACTTTACTTTTTTATACTTATATTGTCCCAATATAAAAAAAAGTCGTGAATCGAAATGCAAAATGAATGTTTTTCAGCATCTAGAAGGGAGCCCGAGGGATTGATTCGTGGCTCCTTTTTATTGATATAGTAGGCAAATTTGTTTAGTAAAATATATGAAAAATCAACGTCACAGTATCTCTAGCTTCTTCTAATGTTCACAGGCCGAAAGCTAATGATTGGTTTTCTCCGCAACCACTATCAGGTTCTAAATTGTATAACAACGCACCTCATTATCTTGAAAAGCATGAATAACCATTACTAACTTAAAAGGGAGATATCCCTTCAAATCGCCCCTAGTAACCTACGTTATACTAAACGAGCATGTGTAGACGTCAACGTTTGTGCTCTCACGAATACCTCTTGCATTTTCCTACTAATCTAAAATATACATTCTCTTGCCACTTATTATCGAAATTCGGTGTTTCCAGCTATGCTTTTACTATACATTCTTCGAAATCTTGATATAATTCAACCAAGGTCACCTTTCCAATTATGCTAGAAAATAGAATTGATGGGTCTTTATGCCTATACGAGCTGTGCGAGAGAGACCAGTCCACTGGCTACCCAGCAAGCCGGCATGCGGGGACCGACAATTGTGGAAAATGACAGCCGAGAATATGTTGCTCCATGACGTTAGAAGGTTCAGAAATGATGAAGTTAACCTTATCCCAATTCCGATGGAGGATGAAGCGCATGAGCATTTTTGAAAAGCTGGAATCCAACGTAAGATCTTACTGCAGAAGCTTTCCGGTGGTATTCGACCGGGCCAAGGGGGACCTAATATACTCTGAGGACGGAAGAGCATATATTGATTTTTTTGCAGGTGCCGGGGCACTGAATTACGGTCATAACAACGATTATATCAAGGACCGGGTTATCGATTACTTGACCTCCGACCGGATTATGCACGGTCTGGATATGTATACAATGGCCAAGCGCGAATTCATCCAGAGCTTCTCGGAGCGGATCCTGGAGCCGAAGAAGCTGAATTACAAGCTTCAATTCTGCGGTCCGACGGGGACGAACGCGGTGGAAGCGGCCCTGAAGCTCGCACGCAAGGCGAAGAAGAGAACTGGGATATTCGCATTCACGGGCGGCTTCCACGGCATGTCGCTTGGCAGCCTGTCGGCGACAAGCTCCAAGTCCATGAGGGAAGGGGCGGGGCTTCCTCTGGGCGGAGTTACGTTCATGCCACACCCGAGCGGGGCTTTCGCAGAAATGGATACGCTCGGCTATATCGAGAATATACTGACTGATTCGCACTCCGGAAGCGACAAACCGGCCGCTATCCTGCTTGAAACGGTACAAGCCGAAGGCGGAATTCACGTCGTCGACGCGCAGTGGCTGCGCGGGCTGCAGCAGCTTTGCCGCAGGCACGATATCCTGCTCATTACCGACGAGATTCAAGTCGGCTGCGGACGGACAGGCGAATTCTTCTCCTTCGAACGTGCGGGGATCGAGCCGGATCTCATTACCCTGTCGAAGTCGATCAGCGGGTACGGCCTGCCAATGTCACTCCTGCTGCTGAAGCCCGAACTGGATCTCTGGACGCCGGGCGAGCACAACGGCACCTTCCGCGGCAACCAGCTCGCTTTTGTGGCCGCGAAGGCCGCTCTCGAGTTCCGGGACAGAGCCGCCCTGGAAGCCCAGGTGAAGCAGAAGGAAGAGTTTGTGCGCTCGTTCCTTGACGAAGAAATCAAACCTCTGCATCCGTCCATTGCCATCCGCGGACTCGGCCTGATCTGGGGCATTGACGTCTCTGGCTTTACGGATGAAGCCGGGGCGAAGCGGATGACGGAGATCTGCTTCGAGAACGGGCTCATCATTGAAAGAGCCGGCAGAGGAGACCTCGTGCTGAAGATCATGCCTCCGCTGACCGTTTCGATGGAGCATCTGGCTGCCGGCTGCGACATTATCAAGTCCAGCATGCAGCAGGTGATCTCTCAGGAGACCCAGGATTTGCTGGTAATGACCTAAGGCTTGGCCAAGCCGGTGGCCGCCCCGGCAAGAGGCACAGAAGTGCCTTTCGGGGCCATGCGGCCCTAATGTTAAGATAACGTTTTCACCCCATTGGAAGATTTTACTCCATCACGGAAAATTCACCGCGAATCCAAGGGCTGTCCCGTTCATGCCATACGGAGCATTCTTTGAGCCTCATGCAGCACCATCGTCACATCTACTCGTCAGGAAAAGCTCACTACCCCGCAGCCAGATCTTTACTTATCCATACCAGGGCTGCGGGGAATTCACAAATCGTACATAGAGTGTATAAATACCCCTTAAATATAGGCTTCGACAAAGGCAGCTCCGGTGCCGAATCCTGAGGTGCGGCCGACTGGCCGACTTTCTGTTGGCCGGCCGGAACCCTACAGCAAGCCTTACATCGATGGGAGAAACATCCCTTGTCCCCCCAAAAATCCAATTCCAAAACCAATTCCAAACCAAATGTTATATCAAAGCCCGTCTTCGGGCGGCTCGTCCGCAGAAGCATATTGAATTAGAGGAGCCGGAAGTAGCCGTATCTCTTGCGTAGAACGATGTTCTTTGTGTTTTTCACGCATGGGAGCCGAGTGGGACAACTGCTAGGCTGAGGATTGCCGCATGCGATCAATCGGGCAAACGAAGCGGTGACCTGGCGAAAGCAATTGATATTGTTGTCACATGTTTGAATAAGCGGGAAGCGAGGCTGGAGCGTTGCTGCGGCATATACTCCGCCGGATTGCTTTTACCGATGAAGAGAGGGGAACGATCCAGGTGGCTTTTGAAAAAGAAACGTTGTTTTGGAACGAAAAATTCGGTAGCGACGACCATACCTTGACGCGGCTGCCTTACAGCAAAGCTCCAAGCTCCTTGGCGCCCATTATGACAACCGTCGGCGGTTCGCTTTCGGAGGAAGCGGCGCAGCGCGTCCTTCAAATGAGCAAGGGCGCTCCGCTGGCCGCTTTTATGATTTTGCTCGCAGGTGTTCAGTCACTCTTGCATAAATATACAGCCGCTTCTGACATTCTGGTCGGCATGCCGGTTGTACGGAAACCGACGGAGACGCGCCGATCCGTTAATCATACGGTCATTTTGAAAAACTCACTTTCGGCGGGTGCGACTTTTAAAACGCTTCTGAGCGAGCTGAGGACTTCCTTGCCGGAAGCGATTCAGCATCAACATATTCCGTTCTTGAAAATGACGGAGAAGCTGGACCTGCAATATGCAGACGGGATATCCGTCGTCCATACGCTGGTATCCCTAAAGGAGCTGCATCTGGACGAAATCGGGCAAAACGTCGTCACGGATTGTTTCTTTGAATTCAGCCTAACCGACGGGACGATACAGCTAGCGCTATCATATAACGAGCACTTATATGACTCCGTGTTCATGACTCGGGTCGTCGGCCATCTGGATCGCCTGCTGGCCGTGGGGCTTCACGAGTTGGAGCTGGACATCGTGCGGGCGGACATGCTGTCGGAGGACGAGAAATTTCAATTGCTGCAAAGCTTTAACGATACAGAGAAGGACTATCCCCGTGATCGGACGATTCATCAGCTCGTGGAGGAGCAGGCGACGCGGGTGCCCGAAGCGACGGCGGTTGTCTTTGAGGGTCGTCGGCTTTCGTACGCGGAGCTGAACGAACGGGCGAACCGGCTGGCGCGGACGCTGCGATCGATCGGCGTGCTGCCCAATCAGCTGGTAGGTTTGATGGTCAGGAGATCGCTGGAGACGGTCGTTGGCATGCTGGCGGTTCTGAAAGCTGGCGGTGCCTACGTGCCGATCGATCCGGAATACCCTGAAGAACGCATCCGCTACATTCTGGAGAACTCGAACGCGCAGCTGCTACTGACTCAAAAGGAGCTGCTGCAGCAGGTGCCGTTCGAAGGGGCCGTGTTGGCGCTGGATGACGAGCAGGCCTACAGCGACGATGGCTCGAACCTGGAGCCGGCCAGCGGTCCGAATGATCTAGCTTATGTCATCTATACGTCAGGTACGACGGGCAAACCCAAAGGGGTCATGCTGGAGCATCGCGGTTTGGTCAGCTTGAAGCTGATGTTCGCGGACAGGCTGGGCATCACGGAGCATGACCGGATTGTTCAATTCGCCAGTCTGTCGTTCGACGCGTCCTGCTGGGAAGTGTTCAAAGCGCTCTATTTTGGCGCGGCTTTGTACATCCCGACGGCCGAGACGATTCTCGACAACCGCCTGTTCGAGAGTTATATGAACGAGCATGCGATTACGGCGGCGATTTTGCCTCCGACGTACAGCGCTTATTTGAATCCAAATCGCCTTCCCAGCTTAACGAAGCTCGTAACGGGAGGCTCGGCGGTATCGGCCGAATTCGTGCAGCAGTGGAAACCGAAGGTCCACTATTTCAATGCTTACGGGCCTACCGAAGCTTCGATTGTTACGACGCTTTGGGATGCGAATGAGGAGCAGCCGGAGCACAGAGTCATTCCGATCGGGCGTCCACTGGCCAACCACCATATTTTTATTTTGGATGCCCACCTGCAGCTTGTGCCTCCGGGAGTGGACGGTGAGCTGTGCGTGGCAGGCGTGGGGCTTGCGAGAGGTTACCTGAACCAACCGGAGCTGACGGCAGAAAAGTTCGTGGAACATCCGTTTGCACCGGGAGAACGGCTTTACCGGACGGGAGATCTCGCCCGCTGGCTGCCGGATGGAAATATTGAGTACTTGGGCCGGATCGACCATCAGGTGAAAATCCGTGGATTCCGGATCGAGATCGGCGAGATTGAAGAGCAGCTTCTGAAGATTGACTCCGTGCAGGAGACGATCGTAATTGCGCGGGAAGGCAAAAGCGGGCAAGAACTGTGCGCTTACCTGGTCGCGGGCCACCCGCTTACGCTCGGCGAGCTGAGAAGCGCGCTGGCGCAAACATTGCCGAATTACATGATTCCGGCGCATTTTGTTCAGCTTCCGCGGATGCCGCTCACGCCGAACGACAAAATCGACCGCAAGGCATTGCCAGCCCCGGAAGGAAACGCGTTGACAGGCGGCGAGTACATAGCTCCCCGGAATGAAGCCGAGCGGACGCTTGTCGATGTGTGGAAGGCGGTATTGAACGCCGATCGCGTTGGGGTAACGGATCATTTCTTCGAGCTGGGCGGAGACTCGATCAAGTCCATTCAAGTAACTTCGCGGCTTCATCAAGCCGGGTACAAGCTGGAAATCCGGGATTTGTTCAAATATCCGACTATTTCACAGCTCAGCCTGCATGTGAAACCGATCGGACGTACCATTGATCAAGGCGAAATAACGGGTGAAACGGCGCTGACGCCGATTCATCATTGGTTTTTCGAGAGCTCCTTTGCTGCCCCGCATCATTTCAACCAGTCGGTGATGCTGTACCGGAAGGAACGCTTCGACGAAGAGACGGTACGTCAGGTGCTGCAAAAGCTGGCCGAGCATCATGACGCCTTGCGGATGGTGTTTCGCAAGACGGAACAAGGGTTTAGCGCGCGGAACCGCGCGATTCAGGAAGGCGGGCTGTTCACCCTGGACGTGTTCGATTTCAAGGATGCGGAGAATACCGCACAGGCTGTGGAAGCGAAGGCAACGGACATTCAAGCGGGCATCGATCTGGAGAGCGGGCCCCTCGTGAAGGCGGGACTGTTTCGGTGCGCGGACGGCGATCATTTGCTGCTAGCAGTTCATCATACCGTGGTGGATGGCGTGTCTTGGCGCATTTTGATGGAGGATTTCGCTCTGGGTTACGAGCAGGTCGGCAAAAGCGAGGCGATTCGTTTCCCGGCGAAAACGGATGCGTACCGCAGTTGGTCCGAGCAGTTGGTCGCTTACGCGCAAAGCCCGGAGATGGCGAAGGAGCGGGCCTATTGGCAGGCCGTGGAACAAATTTCGGTTCCGGCCGTGCCGAAGGATATGGAGGCGAACGTTACGACGCAGCAGGACAGCGAATCGCTGTTCGTCCGTTTGACTCCCGAAGAAACGGAGCTGCTTCTGAAGCGGGTTCACCGGGCCTACAACACCGAAATGAACGATATTTTGGTAACAGCGCTCGGCATAGCCGTTCGCAAGTGGACGGGACACGAACGGGTGAGGATCAATCTCGAAGGACACGGACGCGAATCGATTGGAACGGATATCGACATTACGCGTACAGTCGGCTGGTTTACGACCAAGTTTCCGGTCGTCCTGGAGCCGGAAACCGACCGGGACTTGGCCTATCAGATTAAACAGGTCAAGGAAAGCTTGCGCCGCATTCCGAACAAGGGGCTTGGGTACGGCGTATGCCGCTATCTCTCCAAATTGGTGGATGACTTTGTTTGGGGCGCAGAGCCGGAAATTAATTTTAACTACCTCGGCCAGTTCGACGATGATGTCAATCAGGACGAGATCGGCATATCTTCTTATTCCAGCGGCAGCCCGGCCAGCGACCGGCAGGCCCGCAGCTTTGTACTGGATATCAACGGCATGGTGCTGGACGGCGCTTTATCGCTCGATCTCAGCTACAGCCGGAAGCAGTATCGCAAGGAAACGATGGAAGACTTCGCTCATCGGCTTGAGCAAAGTCTCCGAGAGCTCATTACCCACTGCGCAGGCAAAGAAAACACCGAATTGACGCCGAGCGACGTGCAATTTAAAGGCTTGACCATCGCAGAATTGGAGCAAATCGCCCAGCGCTCGGGCCATCTCGGGGAAATCGAAAATATTTACTCGCTTACGCCGATGCAGAAGGGCATGTGGTTCCACAATGCGCTTGACCGGCAGACGGCCGCTTACTTCGAGCAGACGCGGTTTACGATGCGGGGAGCGCTCGACGTCCAGCTTTTCGAGAGGAGCTGGATGGAGCTTGCGAAACGTCATCTGGTGCTGCGGGCGAATTTTGTGAAAGGACCGGCGGGCGAGCCGCTGCAAATCATATACCGCGACAAGCCGGTCGGCTTTGAATATGAAGAGCTGACTCATCTGCAGGTGGGCGAGAAACAAGCGTATTTGGATAAAAAGGCCGAGGATGACAAGCTTCGCGGCTTCGACCTGGAACATGACGCGCTCGTTCGGGTTACGATCCTGCGCACCGAAGAGCAAAGCTATCATGTGCTGTGGAGTTTCCAGCATATTTTGATGGACGGCTGGTGCCTACCGCAGCTGACGCAAGAGCTGTTTGAGACATATTCGGCCTTGGCATCCGGCAAGCAGCTAGCGGGAGATAAAGGTTCGGATTATGGCGCCTATATCGAATGGTTGGAGAAACAGGATGATCAGGCGGCATCTGGCTATTGGACGGCATTCCTGGCAGGTTATGAAGGGCAAACCGTACTCCCGGGACAAAAGGAACCGGCGCCGAACGGCAGATTTACGGCTGAGCACGTCACCGCCGAGCTGGGCAAAGACTTGAGCGAGCGGATGGACCGGGTGGCGAAACAGCGCCTGGTTACGGTCAATACGCTGCTGCAAGCCGCTTGGGGCGTGATGCTGCAAAAATATAACGGAACAAACGATGCCGTATTCGGCAGCGTTGTGGCCGGAAGACCGGCGGAAATCCCGGGAATAGAGTCCATGATTGGACTGTTTATCAATACGGTGCCGGTCCGCGTCACGAGCGAAGCGGACACCGTGTTCGCTGACCTGATGGCGAAGCTCCAAGAGCGGGCGCTGGAGTCCGGGCGTTATGATTACTATCCGCTGTATGAAATTCAAGCCCGCAGCGTGCAAAAGCAAAACCTGATCAACCATATCATCGCTTTCGAGAACTATCCGGTGGACGAGCAGATGGAGCAGGCGGGCGACCAGCAGCACGGCGACCTGACGATCGCTGACGTTGAGATGGAGGAGCAGACGAACTATAACTTTAATGTGACCGTGGTGCCGGGAGCCGAGATCGAAATTCGGTTCGACTTTAACGCCGAAGTATTCGATAAAGACAGCATCGAGCGGCTTAAGGGGCATCTCGTCCATCTACTGGAGCAGGTGACGGATAACCCGGAAATTACCGTGGGAGAGCTGGAACTTGTGACGGAGGCGGAAAAGGCCGACCTTCTCGGATGTTTTAACGACACCACCACGGAATTTCCGCGCTGGAAGACGCTCATTCAATTGTTCGAAGAGCAGGCAGAGCGCATCCCGGATGCAGCCGCCATCACCTTGAATGAGCAAGAGCTGACCTACCGCGAGCTGAACGAACGTGTCAACCGCCTTGCCCGTACCTTGCGTAGCCACGGGATATCCAAAGGCCGTCTGGTCGCCATTATGGCTGAGCGTTCCATTGAAATGGTGGTGGGCATGCTGGCAGCACACAAAGCCGGAGCGGCTTACTTACCGATTGACCCGGAATATCCCGAGGAGCGTATCCGTTTCTTGATCGAGGATTCGGGAGCACAGGTCATGCTGACGCAAAGCCGCTTGCGCGAGCGCCTGGCGGGTTCGGACTCCGTGATCTTACTGGATGACGAATCCTGCTATCACGAGGACGGCACAAATCTAAATCCAAGCATCGAAGCGACAGATTTGGCCTGCGTCATCTATACGTCAGGCACGACGGGTAAGCCGAAAGGCAACCTTGTTTCGCACCGCAACATCGTGCGGGTCGTGCGAAATACGAATTATATCGACATCACCGAGCGGGATCATGTCCTCCAGCTTTCGAGCTATTCGTTCGACGGAGCGACTTTCGATATTTTCGGCGCTTTGATCAACGGGGCGCGGTTGGTGCTGGTTCCCCACGATACTTTGCTGGAAATCGGCCGGCTGGCGGATCTCATCCAGCGCGAGCGCATCTCGGTCATGTTTATTACGACGGCTTTCTTCAACATCCTTGTAGATGTGAACGTCGACTGCCTGCGAGATGTACGGGCGATTTTGTTCGGAGGAGAGCGCGTTTCGGTCGGCCATGTGCGTAAAGCGCTCGTCCATATCGGACCGGGCAGGCTCAACCATGTGTACGGACCGACGGAAAGCACGGTATATACCACGTACCTTCCGGTCGACTTCGTTGATGAGCTGGCGGTTACCGTACCCATTGGACGGCCGATCAGCAATACGACGGTGTATATCGTCGACAGCCGGAACAAGCTTCTGCCGATCGGCGTGGCCGGGGAGCTTTGCGTCGGCGGAGAAGGCTTGGTACGGGGCTACAATAACCGGCCAGAGCTGACGGCGGAGAAATTTGTGGACAATCCGTTTGTGCCGGGAGAGCGCATGTACCGGACGGGGGATTTGGCGAAATGGCTGCCGGACGGAACGATTGAATACGTGGGACGGACGGACGACCAAGTGAAAATCCGCGGCTTCCGGATTGAGCTGGGCGAGATCGAAGCTCAGCTTCAGAAAGTGGAGGGAATTCGGAAAACGACGGTATTGGCGAGGGAAAACGCCTCCGGCGAGAAGCAGCTTTGCGCTTATTATGAAGCGGAATGCGAGCTTCCAGCGGCCGAACTGAAGAGCGTGCTTTCTCAGGAACTGCCGGCCTATATGATCCCGGCATACCTGATCCAGTTGGAGCGGCTCCCGCTGACGACGAACGGCAAGGTCGACCGCCGGTCCCTCCCGGCGCCGGAGGAGAGCTTGCAGCCGGGCGAAGGACGTACTCCGCCTCGGACTCCGCTGGAAGCCAGCTTGGCCGGAATTTGGAAAAGCGTGCTTGGATTGATACACATCGGCGTTCATGACAACTTCTTCGACCTGGGCGGCCATTCCCTGCGGGCGACGACATTGGTGAGCAAGGTGCATCAAGAGCTGAACGTCGAGCTGCCTCTGCGCGACGTATTCCGCTACTCGACGATCGAAGAGATGGCTCTCGCCATCTCTCGGATCGGAGAGCAGTCGTTCTCGTCGATTCCGCTGGCAGGCGCAAGAGCATATTATCCGCTTTCCTCAGCTCAGAAGCGGTTGTTTATCCTGAATCAGCTGGAAGGGGCCGATCAGAGCTACAACATGCCGGGCGTGCTGCTGCTGGAAGGATCGATTGACCGGAGCCTGCTGGAGAAGGCTTTCCGCGGACTGATCGTACGGCACGAAACGCTGCGAACCGGCTTTGAGATCGTACAAGGCGAAGCAGTACAGCGCATTTACGAGAGCGTCGACTTTGCCGTCGAGTACCATCATGCGAGCGAGGAAGAAGCCCCTGAAGTCGTGCAGGCCTTCATCCAGCCTTTCGACTTGGCGAAGCCTCCGCTGCTGCGGGCGGAGCTCGTAGAGCTGGCACCCGAACGTTATTTGCTGATGTTCGACATGCACCATATCGTATCCGACGGGGTTTCGATGAACGTGTTAGTTGAGGAACTCGTTCGTCTGTACGGCGGCGAGTCATTAGAGCCTTTGCGGATTCAATACAAGGACTATGCGGTATGGCAGCAGTCGGACGAGCAAAAAGTGCAGTTGAAACGCGAGGAAGCTTACTGGATGGAGCGTTACCTGGGCGAGCTGCCGGTTCTGGAAATGCCAACGGACTATCCGCGTCCAGCCGTGCAGAGCTTTGAGGGACAAACGCTGACGTCCTTTGTGGACGAGGCAACGAACGAAGGCTTGAAGCAGTTGGCCGCTCAAAGAGGAACGACGCTGTATATGGTGCTGCTTGCAGCATATACCGTGCTTTTGCATAAATACACAGGTCAGGACGATTTGATTGTCGGAACGTCGATTGCGGGCAGAACGCACGGAGACACGCAGCCTTTGATCGGAATGTTTGTCAATACGCTGGCGCTCCGCAATTATCCGACTTCGGAGAAGACCTTCCTATCATATCTGGAAGAAGTGAAAGAAACGACCTTAGGCGCTTACGAGCATCAGAATTATCCGTTCGAAGAGCTCGTCGATAAAGTGCAGGTCAGCCGGGATTTGAGCCGCAACCCGCTGTTTGACACGATGTTCTCCCTGCAAAACTTGGAGGATACAGTGCTTGAGCTGGAAGGGCTGAAATTGTCCCCGTACCCTAGCGAATACGGCATGGCCAAGTTCGATCTGAGTGTGGATGTTACGGAAGAAAACGGTGGCCTGGAGTGCAGCTTTGAATTCGCAACGACTCTTTATAAAGAAAGTACGATTCGGCGGCTGTCGACTCATTTCGGACATTTACTTGCGGCGCTTGTAAGCCGTCCGGATGCGAAGATTGCCGAGCTGAACTTGTTGACGGCAGAGGAAAAAGAGCAAATTCTCGGCGCATTTAACCCGGCGCAGCCGGAAGCGGCTCCTGCGGCCGCGTTCCACCGGCTGTTCGAGGAACAGGCGGAACGCACGCCGGAAGCGGCAGCTGTTGTGTACGAGAATGATCGGCTGACGTATGCGGAACTGAACGAGCGGGCGAATCGCTTGGCCGCTACGCTGCGCGCAAGCGGCATCGGCCGGGAGACGATCGTCGGCATTCTCGCCGAGCGTTCGGTGGACTTGCTGGTGGCCGTGCTGGCCGTCTGGAAAGCGGGCGGGGCGTATGTACCGCTCGACCCGGATTATCCGGCAGACCGTGTGCGGTTCATGCTCGAGGACAGCGGAGCGAAGGTACTGCTGACGCAAACGCCGCTGCGAGAGCGTGCCGAAGCCTGGCTCGGCGAAGAGAAGCTGGCGCTGGCGGCGGTGCTGTACCTGGACGACGAAGCGTCGTACAGCGAGGAGCAGGCGAATGCGCTGATTGGCTCCGGCATGGTCTCCGACAAGCTGACGGATGCTGTGGACGACGGCGATGAGAGCCATCCGAATGTTGGCACGAACAGCTTCCATGAAGCCAGTCCGGAGGATCTGGCGTACGTGATTTATACGTCGGGGACGACGGGCAAGCCTAAGGGCGTGATGATTGAGCACCGCAGCCTGGTGAACACGGCAGCGGGCTACCGACGAGAATACCGATTGGATCAGTTCCCGGTGCGGCTGCTGCAGCTCGCAAGCTTCTCGTTTGACGTGTTCGTGGGAGATATCGCGCGGACGCTGTACAACGGAGGCATGATGGTGATTGTGCCGAAGGACGACCGGATCGATCCGTCTCGTCTGCACTACTGGATCAGCCAGCAGCAAGTGACGATCTTCGAATCGACGCCGGCCTTGATCGTGCCGTTCCTGGAGTACGTGCACGAGCAGCAGCTGGATATGAGCGGGATGGAGCTGTTGATCACGAGCTCGGACAGCTGCAGCGTGGCAGATTACCGGACCTTGCAGGTACGCTTCGGCTCGTTGTTCCGGATCATCAACGCATACGGCGTGACGGAAGCGGCGATCGACTCCAGCTTCTACGACGAGGAACTGACGAAGCTGCCGCAGACAGGCAATGTGCCGATCGGCAAAGCGTGGCTGAATGCGAAATTCTACATCGTGGACGCGCATCTGAACCCGGTGCCGGTCGGGGTGCTGGG
>NZ_JANIOF010000005.1 GCF_024733555.1 Paenibacillus sp. SC116
CCTTTACATATACGTCAACAGGCACTACATATAAACGTTCTCCCCACGCTTTACGAAATACGGCTAACAATCCAGCTTCATACCATACAGGGAGTGCTGCCATGATTTCAGCTGCCGCAGCATTCGCATGCTGCCATGACTCTATCATTTCCTCGTGGAATGGAAGTGGCCCTGTACGCTTTAACAGATGTACATAGAGCTGCTGCAAAGAAGGTGGCAACTGTTGAATCGTTTGAAGCACCAATTCGGGTGTAGCGGAGAACTTCTGCCAGTTTGTATAAGGAGCAAATCCCCCATGTAGCGCATCACTCTGCCCATTTGCTCCTACTTTTGCTGTGTCTGCGATTTGAGAAGCTTGTGATTTAGCTCGCGCCGCTAACTCCGATGTGTGCACTACTTCTGCCTCCTTCTTCACTTACCGCATATTGATAACCCTGTTCAACAAGAAATAACTGACGCTTCATCGCATCCTCTACTTCTCTTGTGCCTGATGATACAACGGTATAGAAATAAGCAGCTCTTCCATCCTCTTTAGGACGAAGCAATCTCCCTAAGCGCTGCGCCTCTTCTTGCCGGGAACCGTATGTCCCTGATACTTGTATCGCAACCGTAGCGTCTGGCAAATCAACTGCAAAATTAGCTACCTTTGAAACAACTAGTACTCGCGTTTCACCTTTGCGGAATGCCTTATAGAGGTGCTCTCTTTCTTCTTGTTTCGTTCCGCCCGTTAAAAGAGGAGCCCCAAGCTGCTGTGCAAGTTGATGCAGTTGATCCAAATATTGACCGATTATAAGTGTGGGTGCTTCAGCATGCTGCTCCACGATACGTTCGACGACCGCCATTTTCGCCGGACTCTCAGCAGCTATTCGCGCTTTCTCTCGTGCAGCGGCTGAACGATATTTATCCCAACACGCTTCGTGCATAGGGACCCTTATCTCATGACAAGCAACCGAAGCTATCCAGCCCTGACGCTCCAGCTCTTTCCACGGCAATTCAAACCGTTTAGGACCGATCAGTGAAAACACATCACGCTCACAGCCATCTTCACGAATCAAGGTAGCTGTAAGGCCAAGGCGACGAGTCGCTTGCAGGTCTGCTGTTGTTCGAAATACAGGGGCAGGAAGCAGGTGTACTTCATCATAAATAATTAATCCCCAATCCCGCTGATGAAATAATCCCATATGGACCCACTCTTCAGCCTCGTCCCGGCGATACGTCATCATTTGATAAGTCGTAATTGTAATTGGCCGCACTTGCTTATGCTGGGATGTATATTCACCTATTTGTTCCGCCGAAAGCGTCGTTTTGCTTAAGATCTCTTGTTTCCATTGTTTCACCGACGTCGCATTCGACGTTACAATTAAAGTTTCGCTCCCTAACTCAGCTATCGCCCCAATGCCAACGACCGTTTTCCCAGCCCCGCATGGCAGTACGATAACCCCATCACCTGCTAATTGAGTCGCAGTCCCGATAAAAGCCTCTACCGCTGACTTCTGATAAGGACGGAGCGAGAAAGGATAATCACCCAGCTTACCTACCAGTTCTACTTGTAGTGGCTCCCCATCGTTATAACCAACGCGATCTATAACCGGATACCCAACACGGGCAAGCTCACGCTTCACTCTACCTCGATGCCTTGCTGCAATCTGAACACTACCAGCTGCTGGTCTACCAATGAACAACGTGCCGATTTCTGGGTCATTCATGAAGGATAGGAGGCGCGCTTCATCTACACACTTAAGAAGGAGCACATCTCCTTCATCATCCCCCTCTATAACGAATAAGCCGTATCGATCTATCCACATCGCAATTTCTTGTTTCACTTTCATGGGTACTGCCCAAGTTGCATACTTATCCAGCACTTGAATTACATCTACTGCACTTCGTCCTGAAGCAGCAGCATTCCACAAAGTCAGTGGTGTCATCTTGAATGTATGTATGCCTTGCGGATGCTTGACTAAAGATGAAAAACGCTGCAGTTCTTCTCGAATTTCATCATAGCGCTTGCTCCCATCATGGACCAAAATATTCATATCTGGCTGAACAGCCAATTCAAACGCATTCTTGCTCATGCCGTGCCTCCTAATGCATATAAAAAAAATCACCTTCACCCTACGCAGCGCTTCAGGCCGCTAGCTCACCAGAAGAATCGCATACACTCAGGAGAAAGATGATCGTGTCAACCGAATTCCTAATCATTAATGCGTATACGACGACTCCGAAATTTCACTTAGTGCATGTCCCGCCTCATGAACAAGTGGCGTTCGAACAGCTAAATCGCCTAATGCCACAATTCCTTCTAATCTGCCATTATCCGTAACGAGCAAGCGGCGTATTTGTTTATCGGACATTAACGCAGCAGCAGTCTCAATAGATGCATCGGGTGCTACGGCTATAATTTCTTCTGTCATCACATCTCGAATCCGAGCTGAATTAGGCCTTTTTCCCGCTACACCGCGAATGACAATATCTCTATCCGTTACAACGCCGACAACAAGACCTTGATCAACGACAGGGACAAAGCCGATATTATTCTCCTTCATCATAACAGCTGCTTCATACACATTATCTAGCAGCGTGAGCGTAGAACAAGATGTAGTCATTACTTCACGAACGATAGTCATAGCCTATTCCTCCTGATGATACATTCTGCTAACAATGGTTATCATCCCCTCAAAGCTATACCCTCATTCACCAATGACTCCTTCTCCGCCCTTATACATTCACTCGACTTCACGGTACTTCTGCTCTAGTGCCTCCAAGGCTGTCACGCCAAGCAGCTCTGCTGCTAGAATCATAGCTCTCTCATCAAAATCAAACATTGGATGATGATGAGGATATCTCGCTTCTTGCTCATTTCCTGCACCTACTAGCATGAATGAGGCAGGTATATGTTGACCATAGTATGCGAAGTCTTCCGCAGGCATCATTTTCTCAGCTACTTCCAACGATGCTTCACCGAACTGTTCGATAGCCACCCTACGCATACGCTCCGTCTCATGCGGGTCATTGTTCAATGCAGGGTATCCACGTCGAATGTGCAGGTCGTAGGAAGCACCGTACATTTCGCACACATGTCGTGTTATGTGTTCCACTCGTTCGATTAGCTGTTCCCTAACAACTGGGCTGAACGAACGAAGCGTACCATTCATAATCGCACGATCTGCAATAATATTTTGGGTTTGTCCTGCTTGCAATGTACCTACAGAAACAACAGCAGGCTCTAGCGGAGAAAGATGACGGCTAACAACGGTTTGCAGCTGCTGTACGAGCGCGGCACCAACCACTACTGCATCGATGCAAGTATGCGGCATTCCACCATGTCCACCTTTGCCATTTATCGTTAAGAAAAAGTCATCTACTGCAGCCATCATTGGGCCCTCACAAATGGCCATCTTTCCGTACGGGATCGGGGTCCAGAGATGAACTCCATATATGGAAGAAACGCCATCTATTGCACCATCTTTGATCATCTGCTGGGCTCCGCCAGGACTAACCTCTTCGGCCGGTTGAAACAATAGACGCACTTGCCCACGCCATTTGTCTCTATTCTGCTGCAGTACACTCGCTATAGCCAACAAAGTGGCCATATGCCCATCATGACCGCATGCGTGCATCGTTCCAGGTATAGTCGATGCATACTCACATTGCTTTTCATCTTGTATTTCCAACGCATCCATATCTGTACGCAATGCTACAATCGGAGACCATTCATGATCACCAGCCAAAATATTAGCGACTATACCATGACCACCAACTCCACTCCGATAAGCAATGCCCATTGTATCTAGCTGCTGGGCAATAAAGCTTGCGGTCTGCTCCTCATGATAGGAACGCTCAGGATGTTGATGTAAATATCGACGCCACGCTATCATCTGGTCATTCAGTTCTAGTAACTGTTGATTGAACCAACTATAACTCATCCTTACTTCCACCTTTCTGCTGGTACAAGTTTTGTTTATGTATGTGACTGTTTATTGTGCAAATACGATTTCTTATCGTACGCATCCGCCTATAAATGTAGATTATGATATATAGATTGCCTATTATTGTAACATAATCTTTTTCCTTTAACGGACTATATTATCAAAAATGAAACGCATTCTTTTTTTGTTAAAATTCCCTATCTTCGTCCCTTCCCTACTGGGATATCTTGCGGTTGATGTAGAAACATACTATCATGGAATGGAGGTTGAACTAGACGTTAGTAGAATAAGGGAGGAATCGGCACATGATTATTGACAACTCCGGCCTTAATGGGCTTGTATCGGACTTAGCACACATTGACGAAGTAAGTGAATCACTTGGCTTCGTTCGCTGGCAATGGGAATATTATCGCGCTACATACGATTTCAAGATCGAAGACAAAAAAAGCGGCGAGGATTACTATTTGCGCATTAATACGAGAGTAACGGAAGGCAAGCTGGAGAAGCCTGACGCTTTGCTCGAAATCGAGCACGTGTATATGGGAAGAGCTACTTTTCCACACGGCTTGGATTATGAAACACCAATCCCTCAACCGATTATTAATGCGGCTACAGACAAGCTGTCTGCACTAAAGCAAGCTCTGAGCGCATAAGAGGACTATTTTGAATCGGACGACTTACAAATCCATCAAACCAGCTAAGCCAACTAAACGTCAGTCACCTCAGTCACCACTTCTCAGCCGTGGCACGCCGGATTTCACGATGCTTGCACTCACATTGCTGCTTGTCGGTTTCGGAATCGTAATGATTTTCAGTGCGAGCTCTAACGTCGCAGCTGTTTCCGAAAAGATGAATTTCGATGCCCTTTACTTTGTAAAGAAGCAAATGATGTGGGCTGTACTTGGTACCATTGCATTGCTCATAACGATGAACATACCGTACATCTTTTTCAAAAAATGGTTTATGCCATTTTTCCTACTTACCCTTCTCATGCTTCTTCTCGTACCTTATATAGGAAAAGAGATAAACGGAGCACGCAGTTGGTTTGGAGTAGGGGGCTTAGGAATACAGCCTACTGAAATAGCAAAAATAACACTTGTGCTATACTTGTCTGCTCTGATCGCCAAAAAAGGTGAGAGCTTCCGTAATTTTAAAACAGGCCTATTCCCAGTCATGATTATTGTCGGCGTTGTTGTCGGTTTAATCATGCTCCAGCCTGACTTTGGTTCTGCCGTTATTTTGACATTGACAGCAGGTGTCATCGTTATTGCGGGGGGCGCCAATTTGAAGCATATTTTCAATTGCTTTATCGTTGGTTTGCTAGGAATATTAATTGTACTAGGCATTAACGCCTTGTTCTCAGGTGGAAGTCCATTTTCGCAAGGGTATCAGATGGATCGGATTAAGTCCTGGCTGGATCCGTTCTATGATCCGCAACACGCCAGCTACAATCTACTTCACTCGTTGAAAGCCATCGCTCATGGCGGTTGGTTCGGCACCGGATTCGGTCAAAGTATACAGAAGCTGTTCTATTTGCCTTATCCCTATAATGATTTTATTTTTGCTGTTATCGCAGAAGAACTTGGCTTTATTTTCACATCCATCTTTTTGCTTGTTTACGCCTACTTTATTTGGCGCGGTCTATTAATCGCTCTACGCTGTCCTGATATTTTCGGTACACTAGTGGGGGTCGGTATTATGGGCTGTATCGCCATCCAGGCATTCATTAATATTGGCGGTGTAACTCGTACGATACCGATTACAGGTGTTACTTTGCCATTTATCAGTTACGGTGGTTCATCTCTACTCATCACGATGACAAGCATCGGTATACTACTTAGTATTTCCCGTGAGCAGAGTCGTGTAGAGCAGGCACCTGAGCGTAGATCGTCCCAATCCCGCACACAAAAAAAAGACTACCGGCCCATTAGGCCGCTGTAGTCTTTTTTTTTCTTTAGCGCACAACGCGCTGAATTTCATCTAGTTCTTCATCTTTGAAGGCAACGCCCTCAACCTTGATGTTCACTTCCACAACAGTTAACCCAGTCATGTTCTGCACAGCTTCTCGAACAGTAAGTTGAAGCTGGCGACATACTTCATGAATCGGCATACCATACAGCACAACAATACGCAAATCGATCGCCGTCTCTAGTTGCCCTACTTCGACTGAAACCCCTTTTTGTACATTCTTACCTGAAAGACGCTTAGCCCATCCTTCTGATAGGCCTCCTGACATCGCAGCAATACCTGGAGTTTCAAGGGCAGCAAGTCCTGCAATGGTGGAGACGACATCATCTGATATTCGAATATTCCCCTCTTGATTCATCAACTGCTCTTCCGTCATCGTCATCCTCCTCCTTTTCCATTTGATAATATTGTACCGATACTGAACACCGAAATCAAATGTTGAACCTTCACGAATCGTGTCGTGTCTTGCTAAATAATTCAAATATAATTCAAAAAAGCTCGGGCGACTATAGCCACCCAAGCTTCATTACGAAGAAGATACCGAACGGTTTTCCAATGCTTCGTATAGTGTTGCCAGATTCCGTTCCAACTTGCTGACAAGCTGTTTGCCTGTCTGCTCTTGTAACAGACCCGCTTTTACAGCGAAGTCGACCTGGCGAGAGAATCCGTACATCTGCGTGTCCAACACTTCCTCATAGAGAGGACAGTAGCGTGTAGCCAAGTTCTCCATCTGAACTTGAATCAGCTTCTCTATTTGATGCGCCTCATCTTCCAACAGGGCGAGCGCTCGATCGTTCAACTGTTGCAGCACATTCGACGATGTCATATCTAATTCCCCCCTATGACCTGAGGTCACGATTGTTCTATTATCATATTAGACGATCATGACATTGAACACAAGATGTAGGAATGGAAAAAGCCGAGAACGAATCACGTTACTCGGCTTTTTCGTACTTTGTTATATAGAATAACTATTCAACAATGTTAATGTTAAGGCCGTGTTTCTGGAACACTTCTACCATTGTCTTCTTTGCTTCTTCAGCATCCGGGCCATGAACATGCAGTTCATAAGCATGGCTATTCACTAATGTTGTGAACAAGCCTAGGATACTTTTAACATCAATATACTTATTTTCTGCTTGAAGCACGATGGAAGAACGGAAAGAACTCGCCTTTTGTGAAATTTCCACGACTGCAGCATTGTTGTCTGCCATTGTAATCCCTCCAATATCAAACTCTGTGCACATGAGTGTTTGCTAATTCCATCATACCTTGAATTTATCTTTCGATGCAAGGGAGAAGCGAAGTAATTGGCCATTTTATACATGGCAATTTTAACCTCATCTTCTTACTTATTTCAAATTGTCAGGATTGAGAACGTCCAGTTCAGGAAGCACGAAAAGGCCGTCTTTACGTACTAGTACATCATCAAAATACATTTCTCCACCGCCATACTCTGGACGTTGAATCATAACGAGATCCCAGTGAATAGAGGAACGGTTTCCATTGTCTGCCTGCTCATAAGCTTGACCCGGTGTAAAGTGAATGCTGCCCGTAATCTTCTCATCAAATAAAATATCTTTCATGGGATGAAGAATGTATGGATTCACACCAATAGCGAACTCTCCAATGTAGCGAGCCCCTTCATCTGAATCTAGAATTTCGTTCAGACGTGTCGTATTGTTGCTTGTTGCCTCAACGATCTTACCATTTTCAAATCGGAAAGATACATTTTCAAACGTTGTGCCGCTATACAATGTTGGCGCATTGTAAGTAATTGTACCATTTACAGAATCTCTTACTGGTGAAGTGTAAATTTCTCCATCTGGAATGTTGAGCTTGCCTGCGCATTTCACTGCTGGAATTCCTTTGATAGAGAATGTCAAATCCGTTTCCTTACCTACTAAACGCACACGATCCGTTCGCTCCATGAGATCTTTCAGAACATCCATAGCCTGATCCATCTTCGTGTAGTCTAATGTACATACGTCAAAATAGAAGTTCTCGAACGCTTCTGTCGATGTATTCGACAACTGTGCCATCGATGCGTTAGGATAGCGCAATACAACCCATTTTGTACGCTTAACGCGCTCTTCCATATGTACAGGATGGGAATAGAAAGACTCATACAGCTTCATTTTGTCTGCTGGAACATCAGACATTTCATTTACGTTCTCTCCGGCACGAATACCAATGTAACCGTCCATACGCTGCATACGAAGCAAATCATATTCTTTCCACGTTTCCATTTGCTCCTTCGTTGCATTCATCAGCAATGCCCGCTGAACTTTACGGTCCGTAAGCTCAACATGAGGGTGTCCACCGCGCTTCGCAATTTCATGAACTAAACATTCAACGAGCTCGCGCTCGGAACCAATCATTTCAACCAAAATATGTTCACCGGGTTGGACATCAACGGAGTATTGCACTAAATTTTCTGCTAATTTCTGTATTCTTGGATCTTTCATACATGCTCCTCCTCTAGTTCGCCTTTGCTGTTAAAATTGCGATTATACAATCTTAATTAGATGTTGGTTAACTTTGCCGCAATGACGATATTGTACCATGTAAGGAGCCAGAAGTCAGCGGAATTGCGTAAACTTCGCCGTTGTTCGAATCGCTTCTTTGTAAGGAATACCTTGCTCTTTATACACAACATCCATCTGACCTTCGATTCGATGTGGAAGCTGAGATTTTCGGTCTATCCATACATAATAACTTGCCTGCACGTTTGACTCTTGGAGCATCTGGATAAAAGAACTTCGATAATTCTCAACTTGGTTATAAAGAAGAGATTGCAGCGCTTGTTGTTCTGCCTCTGAACGATTCTCCTTGCCTTGCGACCATATTCGGCTTGGTACAACTGCTGTTTCGAACTCTTCCAGCATTCGCTCACTAAACACACGTTTAGCCTCATCAGGCTCTAGATCAACACGAACGAGTATTTGGGGCCGCTCAGCTTCTGATGAATAGCTGTCAGCATCGTTCCCAACCGCAGCAGCCATCGTTGAATCCACGTAGCTCACTTTTTTATGAGACGTACGAATATCCGTTAACAGTCGAATTGGATTCCAGCGTTTTGGCGTCGTCTCCGCATACTCCTGTTGAGTCATTTTCATCTGGGTGCTTCTGTGATTATGCACCTCTCCTTGGAACCGAATCGTCTTCGTCTTTAATTGACGCTCTCCAACTTTTAGCTCGCCTATGCCCTCGAAAAAGAACTGATCTTTGCCTGCCATCCCGCTGAGAGCACGAGTCAGAACCTCCTCAGGCGGTTGAGAGAACGGTGCATTGCATCCTACCAGCCCAACCATCATCAGTAGGGCAATTCCTACGTTTATTATCCGCTTCCTAACTGTGCAGCCCCTGATCCTCAACATAGGGGACCCCTCCATTCCTGAACGAAGACAAATAACGGGATGAGCACATAGACTCATCCCGCTTAGACTCACTCATATGAAGGGCAATTATACATGTTCTTCACCAGACGCAATTTGAATCACATTGCGTCCTTTTTTCTTCGCTTCGTATAATGCCATATCTGCTCTATAAAATAACGTTTCCACACTTACCTTTTCGTCCTGCCAACTCCACTCTGCAACTCCGCAAGAAACCGTTACCTTTGGATCCGTCTCCTGCTCTACACGATTGCGTATGCGCTCGGCAACTTTCTTCGTTTGAGTCGTATTAAGCTGAGGCAAATAAACCGCAATTTCCTCGCCACCCCAACGTGAGGCAATATCGGTTTCTCTTATGGAAGAGCGAATAATATCGCTGACTTGAACGAGTATTTTATCACCGATCTGGTGACCAAACGTATCATTAACCTGCTTAAAATAATCAATATCAACAACGATTAACGAGCCGCAAAAATCTTTTTGCTGCTGTCGATTCACTTGCTTGTCCAAATAATGCCTTGCATACAAGCCTGTTAACTGATCTTTATTCGCTAGATGTTTCACACGATCATGCAGAGTCGCATTCGCTATTGCAAGACCTAGATGTGCGCTTAGCATTTGCAACAACTTGAAATTGTCGTACGTAAAGAAATGAGGTCGTTTATCAGCAACCGCCACAATACCAACTAATTCGCCGCCACTAAACAGCGGTGCGGCAATAATGGAACGCAATCCTAAATCCTCAACCATTTGAATACGTTCAATATGATGATCTTCACTGTCTGAAATAATGACTGGTTCACGCAAGGTAAGTACGTACCCAAACAATCCTTTTTGAGTAGAATACGACGACCCTACATATTCAGCTATATTGGAAGAAACAACTTCAAATAAAGACTTGTCCTCATTAAGCTGCAGCAACATGCAGAAATCAGCATGAAATACACGCAGCAGCTCATGCATTGCATCGTCAAACACATCACGTAAACGCAGACTCTGATTAATGCGCTTCGTTAATTCATTAATAAGACGCAGCTCTTGAATAACGTTGTTCGCATGTTCATGCAGACGCGCATTCTCAAATGCCGTACCTGCTGCTTCAATAATGAGCTCGATAACTTGGAGATCAGAAGTTTCGGGCTGCTCTTGTGCAAAAATTAGCTTCAATACACCATAAGAGCCTTGTTTCCCATTAAGGGCAAAAGCAACCTCAAATCCAGAATCAGAATTGGCGGTGCATGTTTCCCCTTTCATAAAGGCCTCCATTACGATTGGATCGCCCCACGACTTGAACACTAACGCTTTGACATTAGGATTCTCACTACGGTGATCTTGGGACAAATATACCTCGACAATCGTATCTGGCACGAGTCGTTGAATGCCATCTATAATCTGCGTTAGAACAGAATCTACATCTATCCGATCATGAATATGGCGCATCACGTAGTACAGCACTTCTCTCCGCTCTGCTTCTCGCTCTGACATGCGGTGTGTATGATACATCTCTTCTACAAACAGATGTTCGAACTCGCGATAAAAATGGGTTCTTAGTGCATATACCCAACCTTGTAAGGCAAATGATTGCAGCATGTCCGACTCATCGCATACAAATAGAACGATACCAATCAATTCCTTTGTATATCTGGAAACGATAGGAAACGCAGCTGCTTTCTCCGCGTATACTGCCTCTTCGTCCCAGGCTGGTTTGCGCTTGGATAGTACACGTTGTACGAGCTCCTGCAATGGTATGCCTGCTTCTAGCTCATTCAGCTTGTCTGAACCTTCCAAACATTCCCCTTTATAGTCATACATCAATACACAATTCAGATGCTTGCGTATTGAAGGAGGAATTTCTAGTAGCCATTGGATATATGCGGTTTGTAGAAGAGAATGCGTGTACGGCAAATCATGCAGCGTGATATCACGTTGCAGCAACCAATGTTCTGGGCTTCGATCAGCTCCAGAACTACGCTTCCAATTCTGTTGATGGTTGGCTATCAAGCCAGCATTGCTCTGAGGATGGAGTCGACGTTTCGTCATTTCCTTCTCCTTCAAACGCTATAGTCTCTTTCATTAATCATACAATAGATTACTGTGAAAAGGTACTAAATCCAATCATGCACCCAAAACTTTTTAGGCCATAAGAACTATATCGCGGTATAGAAATCCGTATACTTCGTCTATGAATTGGAAATTCTAAACCTAGATGCTGCTCAATATGTAAATTAGTAATGATATACTTTCCCTTGAAAATTTATCCTACATTAAAACTAATCATAAATATGTTATGATTTCAAGATAATTTTTCAACTTATTGTTAGTTTGGTTTCACAATCTGGAACTTGACATAACTCGGCCTTATCTTATAAAATTACTTGATGTATATGGGCGAATCTGTGTCACCCTCATGAATCTCATAGCAGGCATAGCTGCGGCTGAACATCTGTGTCTGAGCAAACTCAATCGAGATAAAACGATTGTACATGCATAATTATGAATTCGACGCAAATGACCCACATTCTAACCTATACTTGAATGAAAAAGGAGTCAATATATTATGTCTCGTTACACAGGTCCTAAGTTTAAACTAAGCCGTCGTCTTGGAATTTCCTTGAGCGGTACTGGTAAAGAATTGAAGCGCGCTTACCCTCCAGGACAACACGGTCCAGGACAACGTAAGAAAATGAGCGGATACGGTATCCAGCTTCAAGAAAAACAAAAACTTCGTCACACTTACGGTATGACTGAGAAGCAATTCCGTAACTTGTTCAACCGCGCTACAAAGTTGCAAGGTATCGCTGGTGAGAACTTCATGTTCTTGCTTGAGAGCCGTCTTGACAACCTTGTTTACCGTCTTGGTTTCTCCAACTCCCGTGCAGGAGCTCGTCAGTTGGTATCCCACGGTCACGTGACTGTAAACGGTAAAAAAGTTGACATCGCTTCTTACTCTGTAAGCATTGGCGACGTTGTCGGCTTGCGTGAGAAGAGCCGTGGTTTGAAAGTGGTTAAAGAAGCTATCGAAGGCCGTCACCACTTGCCAGGCTACTTGGAGTACAACGAAGCTGCTGTTGAAGGTAAGTATGTTCGCCTTCCAGAGCGCGCTGAGTTGTCCCAAGAAATCGATGAGAAGCAAATCGTCGAGTTCTACAGCCGTTAATTTATGCCAAGAAGAGGTTATCTTTCAAGTTTTACGACTTGGAGGATATCCTCTTTTTTTATGCTTATTTTTGTACAACTCATGCAAATAACAAAGCAACTACATAGACCCATCAAAACTCAAGCTAGAGCCAACACGACATCAAAAGCAGTTTCTCTACATAACTTCAAAAGAAGAAGAAACTATGCCTCTATTACAATTGCACACCAGCTCTACTTTTCCTCCAACTCCTACAATATACGAGCGCAAGCATTACCATTTTCGATATGATTCGTCAAACAAAAAAGTATTTTACATGAATATACAGACACTTATCTTGTGTTTTTTTGTGTTATAATGGGAAGCGCTGCAATCATTAAGGAGGAAGAAAGTATGGTTGAGGAGACATTGACGAAGTCAAAGGGAGACCCGACTCGTCCAAAGCGTTCCGTCGGACGTATCATTTGGAATACGTTCAAATGGTTCACGCTATTTGGCGTTCTCTGCTGCTTCTTAGCAGGCGGCATTGCGGTCGGATACATTACCTCTCTCGTCAAAGACGACCCGATACGCTCCAAAGAACATATCGTGCAGAAGGTCGATGAGAATGCCATCAGCGGGTTTGCCTATTTCAACGATGGCACGCTGATTGGCCAGCTTCGCACAGAAGAAGATCGTATCCCTATCAAATATGATCAAATCCCTCAAGTCGTTATAAACGCACTCATCGCAACGGAAGATAACCGTTTCTTTGAGCACAACGGAATAGACATAAGAGGTACATCAAGAGCTGTGTTGCAACAAGTACTAGACAAACCTGTTCAGACAGGAGGAAGTACATTAACGCAACAACTCGCTCGTCGTGTATTTCTAAATACGGATCGTACAGCAACGCGCAAAGCAAAGGAAATTTTCCTGTCCTTGCGCATCGAGCGGATACTATCGAAGGAACAAATTTTAGAAGCCTATTTGAATAAAGTACCTTTTGGAAATGGCTCGAATGGCTATCAAGTATTTGGAATCAAAGCAGCTGCAAAAGGAATATTCAATGTTCATGATTTGGAAAAGCTGAATATTGCGCAAGCAGCATATTTGGCAGGACTTCCGCAGCTACCTTCTGCTTATACCGCCTTTACTGGTAAAGGCGCCTATAACGAAAAAGGCATCAAGCGCGCAATCGAAAGACAGAAGCTTGTATTAAAGCGGATGTTAGAAGAGCAAAAAATTACGCAGCAGCAATATGAAGAAGCACTTAAATTCGATATTCGCAAATCACTAGCGCAGCCGAAGCAGAAAGCATATTCTACATATCCATACTTAATGCTGGATATAGAACGTGCAGCAGTTGAAACCCTTATTCTTAGCCGAAATCCTGAGATGACAAAGGCTGATCTGCGCAAAGAAGAGCACCAACAACTTGTAGAAGATACGAAAGCAGAAGTTCTCCGCGGTGGTTATCATATTACTACCACGATTGATAAGAAGATCTACAAGATGATGCGAAATATCGCGGAAGATCCTAAAAACTTCTCAAAGGATCATCCAGTCAAAGGTACGGAACAAGTAGCAGCTATGATGATAGATCATCGTACAGGCGCTATTCTAGGCATGATTGAAGGTCGTGATTTCTATAAAGAACAAATGAATCACGCTACTCAGATGCTTCGTCAACCGGGATCGACGATGAAGACACTTGCAGCTTTCTTGCCAGCATTAGAAAAAGGAATTATACAGCCCGCTTCCATTATTGATGATGCTCCAGTCATCTTGAAGAACGGTGATGGAACTTATCATATCCCTATCAATGCGGGACGTAAATTCCAAGGACTCGTAACAGCACGACATGCATTGAATCAATCTTTGAATGCACCTGCAATTAAGCTGTTCAACGAAGAACTCAAGGTCAAAAATGCATGGGATTTCGTCGAGAAACTTGGCATTACTACCTTGCATGAACGAGATTATCAAGCTCAAACCGGCGTTATCGGCGGTCTAACAAACGGGGTTACCGTGGAAGAATTTACGAATGCCTATGCGGCTATCGCAAACAACGGTAAGTTAAACGATGCATTCCTAATTCATAAAATCGTAGATTCAAACGGAAAAGAAGTGTACAAACATCAAGTCAAGCCAACACAAGTTGTATCGCCACAAACCGCATACTTGATGACAGATATGCTGCGTACAGCCGTAACAAATGGTACAGGCGGCGAGGTAAATCGCAAATTCCGTCATGACGACTATACGATTGTTGGTAAGACAGGAACAACTCAAAATGATGCTGATTCTTGGTTCATTGGCTATAGTCCTGATGTAACACTTGGTGTATGGGTCGGCTTCAAAGAACCAAAGCATACATTGAGCCGAAACGAAGTAAAGCATTCGATGCAAGTATGGGCGAAAATTATGAACGAAGCGATTGAGCTAAAGCCACAAACGTTCAAAAACAAAACGTTCAAACGTCCAGACGGCATCGTTAGAAGGACCGTATCAGGCTATAGCGGCAAGCTTCCAAGCAAGAATACGGACAAATTCAATACGGATTTATTTAACAGCAAATACGTACCGACTAAAGTCGAAGATGTCCTTGTCAGCATGACATATATTACGTACAACGGTGTCAATTATATAGCTAACCCAGCTACACCTAGTGATATGACACAACAAAAAGTTGTTGTAAAACGTGAAAAGCCGATACAGACCTTAATGGAGGAACTAAGGAGAGCGCTTGGCAACTTGTCATCCGGCAGCAGTCGACGGTCTTTGGATTGGTACTTGCCGCTAGATGCATCAACAGACGCGCCAACCAAGAAAGATCCGCGTAAAGATGATGGCAAAGCACCAACATCTCCAAGCTCTGTAAGCGTCACATCAAACAACGGCAAAGCAACGATTAGCTTCAATCCTAGCGGATCAAACGATGTTGTGGGCTATCGTCTATACCGCTCTATTGATGGCAAGCCTTATCAACAAACAGGACAGGTTGTCCTAGCTGGCGACAGTTATACATTCAGCAATGGTGTTTCTAATGCTCACCGCTATAACTACTATGTCACAGCAGTTGATGTTGTTGGTAAGGAATCTGCGGCATCTGCTACGGCTTCTTTAAACGGTGGAACACCACCGGCAGATCCGAATAGCGGTAATGCTACAGATCCATCATCGGAGCCAGGTACGAATCCAGGCAATTCATCTGGTTCCACATCGTCTGAAACACCTGGATCTAACGGGCAGACAACCAATGGAAATGGATCGTCTGAAACGGGATCTACTAACAACGAATCTACACAAGTCGTCGCTCCTTCAGCTCCATCAGGATTGAGCGCTAGCAAATCAGCTGGAGGAGTATCCTTATCATGGAACTCCTCGGCTACCGCTGTTAAATATTATGTATATCACAAAAGCAGCCAAGGTGGGTCCTATAAACGGATAGGCAATACCAACAGCACGTCATTCACCTATACGAGTGACGCTCCACAAGGCTCCTATCATGTAACGGCTGAAAATCGTGTAGGGGAATCCTCTGCCTCATCATCTGTGACGATAGAATAAAGACACAGCGTATTTCATAACGAACATACACAAAAGAGGGATATAAGCTGATAGTAGCTTATATCCCTCTTTATTATGCTGAGCTTAATCCTCAATTGTTGATAAATCCCCAGTTGGCAAGTTCAACTCCCAAGCCTTCAACACACGACGCATAATTTTACCTGAACGCGTCTTCGGAAGCTTGTCTTTGAATTCAATTTCTCGTGGAGCAGAATGGGCTGACAAGCCCTCTTTGACGAATTTCGCAATGTCTGCCTTCAATTCATCGGACGGTGTGTAGCCATCTCTTAGCGAGATGAACGCTTTAATAATTTCTCCACGCAGCGGATCCGGCTTACCGATGACACCCGCTTCAGCTACAGCTGGATGCTCAACAAGCTTACTCTCAACATCGAATGGGCCTACACGTTCGCCAGCAGTGTTAATTACATCATCGACACGTCCTTGGAACCAGAAGTAGCCATCCTCATCTTTATACGCGGAGTCACCCGACACATACCAACCTTTGAGGCGGAAATATTCTTCGTACTTGCCTGGGTTATTCCATATTTTACGCATCATAGATGGCCACGGTGTACGAATCGCCAAATTCCCCATGCGATACGGAGGCAGCTCATTGCCTTGATCATCAATAATAGATGCCTGCACACCTGGTATTGGGCGTCCCATCGAGCCAGGCTTAATGGCCATACTCGGATAGTTACAAATCATATGACCGCCAGTCTCAGTCATCCACCACGTATCGTGAATTCGTTGTCCGTATACTTTCATTCCCCACCGTACAACCTCTGGATTAAGAGGCTCACCTACGGAAAGTACATGACGCAAACTCGACAAGTCGAATTCTTTTATAATTTCGTCTCCAGCACCCATGAACATACGGAAGGCTGTAGGCGCACTATACCATATCGTTACCTTGTAGCGCTCGATCGTTGAATACCAGTTCTGTGGACTGAAACGACCACCACGCACTACGTTGGTAGCACCATTTAGCCAAGGTGCAAATATACCGTACGATGTACCCGTGACCCAACCAGGATCGCCTGTACACCAGTAAATATCGTCATCTTTCAAATCCAGTACCATCTTGCCTGTGAAATAGTGCTGAATCATAGCATTTTGCACATGATATACGCCTTTTGGCTTGCCTGTTGAACCGGAAGTATAGTGAATAATGAGTCCATCTTCACGATCGAGCCATTCGATTTCCGTTTCTTCCGATGCACTAGCCATCTCTGCGTAGTAATCAACAATACCTTCATCTGCTTGAATGTTCTCACCAACAAGCACGATATGCTTTAATTCTGGCAACTGCTCACGCGGAATACGATGAAGCAGATCAGGAGTCGTGACAATAGCACTTGCTCCGCTGTCCTCTAGTCGATCCCGTACGGCTGTTTCCATGAATGCTTCGAACAAAGGTCCTACGACAGCACCTATTTTCAAAATACCAAACAAACTAATGTATAGCTCAGGGGTACGCGGCATAAATACAAAGACACGTTCACCCTTCGTAATCCCTTGCTTACGCAGCACGTTCGCAAATTGATTCGACTTGCGGCTGAGCTCCGCGTACGTATAGCTTTCATCTCTCACAGCATCACTGTAATAAAGTGCAACCTTATCACCACGCCCCTCTGCTAGATGACGGTCAATGGCCTCATGTGCCATATTCACCTTACCAGTTGCATGCCATGTAAAATGCTTCTCAACTTCTTCCCAATTGAATGCTTCTGCTGCTGACTCATAGTTGTTCAGGTTCGGACTCAATGCCGATGCTTCGATGATTTCTCCTTGCACATTACCCATTGTCTTTCATCCTCCTGTTTCATTCACTTCTTTGGACTTCCCCCATGTGATACCGATAGTTAACCGCTTTCACGAAGTTATAAGCATAAGGACGATGTTGACTGTACATGTTGTCAAGAGGAAATTCTATGAACATAGTAATAACAGCATTATTATAGCACACCAATTGTAATTCGCCTATTCTTTTCCTTTTCAACTGTTCCTTTTTTTGTTATAACCTATGTGAAGAGAATAAGGAGTGATCGACTATGGAACATCGAAAATGTTATCATGCGCACGTCGTTACACGCGATGATGTCGTTATCGTTATCGAAGGTCCCGTCAAGCCAGAAGTGCTCCAAACCTTGGACATGCACAGTGGACTTAACGCCTTCAGACGCCCGCGCGAACAGCACGAAGCCTTAGTTGAGATAGCAGCTTTGCCCGAAGGACGCATCATCGTTGCACGAGATGGACAGACCATTGTCGGCTATGTTACCTTCCACTATCCTGACGAGCTGGAGCGTTGGTCAGAGGGACAGATGGAAGATCTCGTCGAGCTTGGAGCCATAGAAGTAGCGAGAGAATATCGTTCTTTCGGATTAGGAAAAAAAATGATTCAAACCGCGTTCGAGGATGATCAAATGGAGAACTACATCGTTTTTACGACCGAATACTATTGGCATTGGGATCTGGAAGGATCGAAATTAAGCGTATGGGATTATCGCAAAATGATGGAGAAGCTCATGGAATCGGTAGATATGATCTGGTACGCTACGGATGATCCTGAAATCTGCTCTCACCCTGCAAATTGCTTAATGGTTCGTATTGGTAAGGATGTTCCTTTGTCATCCAAAGAACAATTCGACCGCGTTCGCTTCAAACAGCGGTTCATGTATTAGATCGTAGGAGGAAAGCGCGATGACAGATTCGCATAAATCCCTATTTATTCTGCACGATGACGCGCTGCGGTACCGCTTCTATGCAGATCATCCTTTCGATCAGAGAAGAATTGAGATGACTCAGGATCTCTTATTTCAAATTGGTGCCCTGCATCCAACGGAACAGGTTCAAGCAGCCTGCGCTTCACTTGAGGCACTTCAATTGAATCACCGTGAAGATTATATCGCAGCCGTCAAAGAGCTTAGTCAAACCATTCCTGACCCAGATTATCTTGTTCGCACTGCTCAATATGGCCTAGATCATGAAGATACACCTTACTTCGAAGGCATGCATGAAGCTGCCAGCACTATCGTGGGCGGGTCTATTGCTGCATGTGAAGCTGTAATGGAGGGAAAAGCGCTCCATGCTCTTCATATGGCAGGAGGATTACATCATGCATTTCCTGGCAAAGCAGCAGGCTTCTGTGTCTATAACGATGCTTCCATTGCTATAGCATCTATACGTAAGAAGTACGGTGCACGTGTACTTTATATCGATACGGATGTGCACCATGGTGACGGTGTGCAATGGTCGTTTTACACAGACCCTGAAGTAATGACCTATTCGATTCATGAAACAGGGAAGTACTTATTTCCAGGTACAGGATTCGTGCAAGAGCGAGGTGAGAGCGACGGATTCGGCACATGTGTCAACGTGCCGCTGGAACCTTACACAGAAGATGATTCGTGGTTATCCAGCTTTCGAGACACGATTGGACAAGCTGCTGCTAGCTTTAAGCCTGATATTATCATAAGCCAGCATGGCTGTGATGCACACGCCTTGGATCCACTCTCCCACATGCATTGCAGTATGCGAATCTATCAAGAGATGCCTGCCATCATTCATCAACTTGCTCACACCCACTGTAATGGCAAATGGGTCGCGCTTGGAGGTGGAGGTTATGATATTTGGCGTGTCGTCCCACGTGCGTGGAGCCTTTTATGGCTCGAAATGATTCAGCACCCTCTAGCTGCTCAGTTGAGAGCCAAACCACTGACGCCATTACCCGCTGCTTGGTTGCATAAATGGCAGCTCCAAGCTCCCACACCATTGCCTACTACTTGGCTCGATGATACAAGCGATTGGACGCCAATGCCAAGACGTGAAATTATTGAAAAGCAAAACTCCCATATCGTAACCATAGCACAAGAGTATATCAAATAAATAATGAAAGCCGCTCTTCATAAAAGAGCGGCTTAACGTTTAAGCAGGCAGTTGCTGCAACATATGATTAATCATTTGATAAGAGCGTTCTGATGCTTCCACTGTGAACTCTGCAAAGTTAACATGTGCTGAACCATCTGCCTTGTCCGACATAGAGCGAATAATAACAAATGGAACGTTATTTAGGCTGCAAGCTTGAGCTACAGCCGATCCTTCCATCTCGGTACAAGCGCCATTAAAGGTCTCATACAGCGCTTTCACTTTTTCACGGTTAGCGATGAATTGATCCCCTGAAAGTACGATACCTACCATATGGCGCTGCGGCACAATGTCTTCGCAGACGCGTTTCGCTAATTCAATCAGCTGCTGATCAGCACGGAAGATAGAGTTGGATTGGTACGGAATCTCACCTAATTTGAAACCTAGTGCCGTCACATCCATATCATGTTGAATGCAAGCAGAAGAAATGACAATATCTCCGATGTTCAACATCGGGTTAACCGCACCTGCAACACCTGTAAAGAGAATACGCTCTACACTGAAACGATCGATAAGCACTTGAGTCGTAATCGCTGCATTAACTTTCCCCACACCGGACTTGCATACAACAACAGAATGGTGATGCAAAGTACCACGGTAGTAACGATTCCCCGCCTGCTCATGCTCCTCAACTTGGCCCATTGCTTGCAGTAACAGGGCAATCTCCTCATCCATTGCGCCGATAATACCTATTGTCATCTGAATAACCCCCGCTTCTTTATCCCGTTATATGGTCAAAAAAAAAGCCCCGAGATACGGGGCTTCGTACCGCTGTCCAAGCAGACTATTCATTCACATGGCTAATGGACAGACGATGAATGATCTCATGTTGTAGAATGACTTGGGATTGCTCCACATTCTCTTTCTTCATCAATTTCGTGAGCAAACGCATCGCTACAGCGCCAATATCATACATAGGTTGTGCAACCGTAGTTAACTGTGGTCGAACCATAGATGCCATACGGATGTTGTCTACACTAATGATAGAGAAATCATCAGGAACTTTAAGTCCTCCGTCTTGTATCGAGTGAATCGCTCCAATCGCCATTTCATCCGTTGCAGAGAAAATAGCAGTCGGACGCTTCTTCAAGCCCAAGAAATATTGCATAGCTTCTACACCAGACTCATAACGATAGTTTCCGATACGAACCATATCTTCCTTATATTCAATGCCAGCACGCTCAAGAGCACGCTTGTAGCCTTGGAATCGAGCATATCCATTAGCAGGATCCTGCAAAGTTCCACTAATCATTGCAATCTCACGATGTCCATGACGAATTAGTGTATTTACGGCATCAAATGCAGCTGCCTCGTGATCAATGTCTACAGATGGCATGATACCGTTCTCATCTTTCGTCGCACATAAAACAATCGGAACAGACGCTGTACGGAAAGCTTGAATATGATCTTCCGTAATGACACCGCCCATGAATAACAAGCCGTCAACTTGCTTCTCCAATAACGTGTTAATAACCCGAATTTCTTTTTCCTTCTTCTTATCGGCGTTACATAAGATGATATTGTAATGATACATATTTGCAATATCTTCAATACCACGCGCAATCTCAGCAAAGATCGAATTCGAAATATCAGGTATAACAACACCTACGGTCGTCGTCTTTTTACTCGCCAGACCACGAGCAACCGCATTTGGGCGATAACCTAGACGTTCAATCGCTTCGAATACTTTCTTACGCGTCTGCGGCTTTACGTTCGGATTGTTGTTTACAACCCTAGAAACTGTCGCCATTGACACGCCAGCTTCTCTAGCTACATCATAAATAGTTACCGTCACGATCCTTCTCTCCAATTACCGAGTTATTTAATACGTACATACATATTACATTTCATATTACTTTATTTTCTGAAAAATCGCAATGAAGCAATCAATTTTCATCACAAAATGTCATGTTTTAAGAAGAGGTTGTCAAAACTTGCTCCAGCGCATCATATCGAATAGCATAATGAGAGTCATGCCACACCACTTGACCACCCTTCAAAACGAGCACTTGCGGCGACTCATGTTTAATACCGAGTTGATCTGCACAAGCGAGCGAGATATCACGGTTCTCAACGACATATATAAGCCCAAATGAAATACCCTTAGGTTCAAATACGTCAATAACACGCTTCATCTCTTCATTAGCGCTAGTGCTAATCGGGCAGCGCGTACTATGCTTGAAAATAACGACAGTACCTTCATCAGAACGCTTAATCCCTTGTTGGAGCTCTTCTTGTGTGGTGATTGTTTTCATAACGACACCCCTCATTTGCAGCAATATGCCACAAGATATAGTTTGGCCTTCTATTCCTTTTATCCATTATATTATAGGTTGCTGCACATTAACTTATTTTAGCCTGATGTTCCGCTACTTTAAAACCTGTCAATTGATGCAATCTCCGCTCTATATCATTCATCCAATCCGTATCTTTGCATGTTTTAGCAACCAGATACAAGTCCAATAGCTGATTAACACGCTCAGTGCTCAACCTCTCGAACAAAGCAAGATGATTGTCTTCCTTGTATTCTAGGCACTCTTTGATTACACTAGCCATTTCATGCATATGATCAAACGCAACAGTCTGTTCTTCCACCATCCCTTTTTGAACGAGACGGCGCATAATAAACACAACTTCATCTTTTACATTGGGCAGCAGTTCGGAATATTGACAACTTCCACAGGTATATACGGGCACATGAAGTATATGTATTTTACGTGCATGAACAATAGTACGCATTGTAACGTCCATTCCTTGACCACAAGAGCAGTTCTTCTTCATCCGTAATCCCCCTAGTTGGTATGTAGTTTCTCTCACCTAACTTCTCTATCTGTATTGCTGACTTACCTTCATCATTACAAATACGCTATCCCCTATAATTGACAAGCTATAGTGACGTGCAGTTAATCATTCTAACTTCGATTTCATATAAACACGAGCACAGCACGAGCAATAATCAATACTATTTCGACTTCTTGAACCGTTATCCTCCTGCTTATAAACATGAATTTATTTACAATTCGTTTGGCTATTCTATTTTCCAATGATAATTCTCTCTCTTCTTCTTGTGAATGACGCCTAAATATGTTAATTTAAGTACGTTTATGGGTAATAAAAAAGGAAGCTGCATGAAGGCAGATGCCAAATCATTGCCCATCTTGCTTGGATTGAAAGGAGGAAAACATGATGAGACTAGAAGGCAAAAAAGTAATCGCACTTGTCGATGAGGAATTTGAAGACTTAGAATTGTGGTATCCCGTATACCGTGCTCGTGAAGAAGGTGCTGAAGTTCATCTTGTAGGTGCGGAAACAGGAAAGACTTATATCGGAAAATACGGTGTTCCTGCTACCTCGAATTATGCTTTCAAAGATATTGATACAGGTGACTATGACGGCCTGCTCGTTCCAGGGGGCTGGGCTCCAGATAAATTGCGCCGGTATGAAGATGTGCTTCGTATCACTCGTGAAATGAACGAGGCTAACAAGCCTATCGGACAAATTTGTCATGCTGGTTGGGTGCTTATCTCTGCAAAAATTTTAAACGGCCGCCAAGTTACTTCTACACCTGGTATTCGTGATGATATGGAAAATGCAGGGGCAACGTGGATTGATGAAGATGTCGTGATTGATGGCAACTTAGTATCTTCACGCCGTCCACCAGATTTGCCTGCTTATGGAAAAGCCTTTTGTGATGTACTTGCTCAATCGTAAGCTCATTATCAGCATACGAATGAATTTGCTTTAAACATGGAAAAGCTCCCGATCCTCAGATCGAGAGCTTTTTTATATCGTTTCCGTTTCCCAGCCCAGCACATTTGTTCATTATCTTATTGCTCAAGCAGCTCTGGATTTATATACTTAATTGCTGCCTCTGCCTGCTCGAACGCAGCAGTAAGCGGTATCGATTCGAAACCTAGTACACCTTCTATTTCTGCTTTGGTGCGGCAGCGATACAGTTGTACAGCAAGGCCTTTGGAATCTGCAGATGAAGTTCTGCGTATCGCAGCTTTGACACGTGGAATGGTACGCGATGACATACTTAGCTCATCAATACCAAGCGCAACCCACAATGGCACTGCACGCGGATCACCAGCCATTTCTCCACATACCCCAACATGAATTCCTTTCTGTTTCGCAGCTTCAACCGTTTGACGAATTAAACGCAGGACAGCAGGATGGTATGGATCATACATATGAGCGATTTGCTCATTCATCCGATCAACTGCAAGTGTGTACTGAACAAGATCATTCGTTCCAATACTAAAGAAATCTACCTCTTCAGCCAAGAAATCCGCCATCGCAGCTGCTGCCGGCACTTCAATCATAATTCCGATTGGTATGTCCTCGTTAAACGCCTGATCTTCCTCTCTTAGCTCCTGTTTAGATTCTTCGAGAATACGTTTTGCGGCAACGATTTCTTCCATGGAGCTTATCATAGGGAACATGACCTTTATCGGGCCATAAGCGCTCGCTCGCAATATAGCTCGCAGCTGTGTCTTAAATACGTCGGTCCGATCCAAGCAAATGCGAATTGCGCGATACCCAAGGAATGGATTATCTTCCTCTGGTATTTGCAAATAATCCATTGGTTTATCTCCACCGATATCCAACGTTCGAATGATAACCGTCTTCTCTCTAAAGGTTTGAGCAAGCTCACGATAAACCGTAAACTGCTCCATTTCATTAGGCGGGTAAATTCGATCCATATACATAAATTCCGTACGGAATAATCCTACGCTCTCCGCCCCATTTTGAACTGCAATATCGAGCTCTCTCGTCGAAGAAATATTGGCTGCTAAATGGATAGAATGTCCGTCTGTTGTAACAGCAGGCAAGCTCTTAATTTTACAAAGTTCCGCCATCTCATGATGAAATACGCGTTGACGCTCTTTATACCACGCCAACACCTCAGCAGATGGCTCCACCAATACATGCCCTTGTTCGCCATCCACAACGACCTTCTCGCCAGTCTGGATCGGATCCTTCAGCTTGCCTTCCAATCCAAGCACAAGCGGGATTCCCAGTGCTCTAGCCATAATGGCAGAGTGTGAAGTCTTCCCGCCCATCAACATAACAATTCCTAGCACATTTTTAGGATTCAAATGAACGAGCTGAGATGGCGACAACTCTTTTGCAACTAAAATATACGGATTGGCATCCGTAGGAAGCGTGATTTCAGGTGCTCCCAATAGATGCTTCAAGAGACGATTGCCAACATCTTTAATATCTAATGCTCGTTCTTTCATATAGTCGTCATCCAACAAATCGAACATCGTAACGAAATGGTCTATCGCTTCTTTGACAGCCACTTCTGCCGCTTTGTATTGGCGCTGGATAATCCCTTGAATTTCATTCATAAATACAGGATCTTCCAATATAGCCAAGTGAGCATCGAATATCGTTGATTCTTCCTTGCCGACCATCTCGCTAATTTCGTTTTTAATATACTGAATTTCATCCTTTGAAGAGCGAACACCTTCGTACAGACGCTCAAACTCCTTCGCCAAATCAGAAGGGTCCATCTTCTTCTCAGGAACGTCCCATTCCCACGATGGCAGTACAAAAGCCTTACCAATCGCAATTCCACTGGATGCACCAATTCCACGCGCTGTTTGTATCATCTCTACTCACCCCCATGTCCGTCTTCATGCAACACAATTGACAGCACTGACGTCTGTCCTTTCTTCACTATTGTAAAAGGAGCCATGCTCCAAGAAGCGATACGATTCGAATTTGTTATGACCATTGGCGTAACCAACGAACAGCCCCTTTTCTTGATATAAGCGATATCGAACTTGATCAGCAACTGCCCCGGCTTCACTTCATCGCCTTCTTTGACAATAGACTGGAACCCTGAACCGTTCAAGCCGGAAGTTTCAATGCCGATATGAAGCAGGACTTCAACTCCTTCTTTCGTTTCAATACCAATCGCATGCATCGTCGGATAAATATGCCGAACCAAACCCGCTACAGGTGAGACTAGCTCCCCTTTTTCAGGAATGAAGGCCACTCCATCCCCTACGAGTTTCTTAGCAAATATCGTATCTGGAACATCTTCGATAGGGATCATACGTCCTTGCAAAGGAGCAACAAATGATACTTGCTTGCTATCTCGCTGCAATCGTTTCAACATTTCATCACGAATAAATTCAGAGTAGGTCCCAAAAACAACCTGCACATGTCCTCCACCTAGGCGAAGGACTCCGACAGCTCCAAGCATTCGTAATGCATGGCGATCAATTTTCTTCTCTTGACGTACTCGAAGACGAAGTCTTGTAATACAAGCTTGCACATCTACGAGATTGTCCTTTCCTCCGAGCGCTTGAATAATTAATGGTACCCGATGCAGCAAATCGCCTGCCATATCATCAAGCAGTGTTGCTTCTACCCTTCCCGGAGTTGGAATTTGATATTTCTGTATAGCAAACCGGAATATACCGTAATACAACAAACCAAAAGCAATTCCAATTGGTATTAACAACAAACCTTTACTCGCCAAATGTAAATTAACGATATAATCAATGGCTCCGGCAGAGAAGGAGAACCCATGGAGAATGCCAAGCTCGAACGTGATCCACATCGCCACCCCTGTCAACAAGGCATGAACAATAAATAAGTAAGGAGCGGCGAACAAAAAGGCAAATTCGATCGGTTCCGTTATTCCTGTCAAAAATGAAGAGCCCGCAGCTGTTAAGTACGTTTTCTTTACTTTTGGCCTCAAATCTTCCCTTGACTCATGGATAATAGCCATCGCTACGGCTGGCAGCGCGAACATCGTAATCGGAAACAATCCTGCCATAAACCCGCCAGCAGTTGGATCTCCAGCGAAAAAGCGAACCATATCACCGGTATACACACTACCGCTTGCATCCGTGTAGCTTCCCACATGAAACCATACTAAGTTGTTCAGCAAATGATGCAGGCCAAATACGATCAGCACACGATGAACAACACCATATAAGAACACGCCAAAGCTGCCTAATGCCATAATTTCATGCCCTACAATTTGAATGACATTATTCAAGCCAGGCAGAATCTGAATAAATAAGAATGATAATGCTACAGACAACACAATCATGATGAGGACAACTAACCTAGCACCACCAAATATTTGCATATATTCTGGCAGCTTACTAGCATGAAACCTCTCATGTATGGCCCCAGCCATCATACCAAACACAATTCCAATTAAAATAGTTGGTTCTATTACCATGCCAGCCGGCAGCACTTCACTAATAAGCTCATAAAAAATAACAATGCCGAGCAGGCCTGACATCGCGGCAACTCCTGAGTTATTAGACATACCCAAAGCTACGCCAGTAGCAAAAAGGAAAGGCATCATGTCTAAGAGCCCTTTGGCCGAAGATTGCAGCCACGTAGAAGCTTCAACGAAACCAAAGCAGTTTAGTACGTATCCAACAAATAATACAACTGCTATAGCTGGCAATATCATCAATGGCTGCATTATGGCACGCGAAAGTTGCTGTAACGATCCTAATTGGTTCAAGAGCATCTCTCCTTCACAGTTTCATCATCCTATGACGGTCGACCCTATAACCGTTGTCTATGTTCTTTATTTCGCAATCATGAGCGCACAGTAAAATACCGAAGCAAGACCGCCCTGAATGAAGCAGCCGACTTCGGCATTCCACGCGCTCAACGTATCTTGATTATGCTTTCATTATAGCATGATCCGTTGAGAATGATGTATGAGATTGTGCGAATGCATTCTTGACATTCGCTGCGTTAGATACTCCTTATTCCGAAGCAACTTTACCATGCGGCAGCAAAATAGCATCGAGAACTTTAATGCAAAGATCCATGACAACAGTGAGGCCATGTTCCTTCGCATAGCTAGCAGCTTCTTCATTAATAACTCCTTGCTGCAACCAGATTGCTCCAGCTTTAATGGATGCCGCATCCTTTGCAACATCCAAGCAGTATTCACTGCGACGGAATACGTTGACGATATCAATGGCTTCGGGAATATCTTGCAAGGAAGCATAACACTTCTCGCCCAAAATACTCTCCGCTTTGGGATTAACCGGTATAATACGGTACCCTTTTGCCTGCATCGCTTTAGCGACCATATGTGATGTGCGTGTTTCATCTTCCGAAAGACCAACAACAGCGATTGTATTCGCGTTGTTAAGTAGTTGTTTAATTTCTTCTTGATTTGGATTTTGATGAGTAGTCATTTGTATACACCTCTAATTAGTAAGACTTGTCCATGTTGTAAACATTTATATCCATTCTACCTGAGCACCTAGTGCAGTCAAGTGATCAAAGTATTGTGGGTAGGACTTCGCAACATGATGTGCATCCTTAATTCGGATTGGCTGTTTAGCTCGCAGAGCTACAATGGACAACGCCATAATGACACGGTGATCATAATGTGCATTTATTTCCACGCCACCCTCTACGCCTTCTGGACGTCCATGGACAATAATTTCTGCCTGACGCTCTTCCACATTAGCCCCTGCTTTGCGCAGCTCATTCAAGTAGTCTGTAATTCGATCACATTCTTTATAACGAAGATTTTCTACATTATAAAAACGAGACGTACCGTCAGCGAATACAGCAGCCGCTACCATAGCAAGTACTGCATCCGTAGCAGCATCCCCATCAAACGTAACCGCGCTCAATTGACCAGTCCCTTGAACACGAACTACATTGTCTTCATGCGTTAAAGGTACGTTCATCATTCGCAGTACATCTACAATTGCGCGTTCCCCTTGCTTGCTATCCTCTGTAAGCCCACGCAGCGTGACATCAGAAGGCAGTACAGCAGCCGCTGCCAATACAGCAGCGGAACCAGGGTAATCACCTTGTACACGGTAAGTGCGCGCTGCATAACGCTGATTGCCTGGTACGCGGTATGACATAAGATCTTCACTTGCTTCAATTATGATGCCCGCTTCTCGAATAACTTCCAGCGTTTGTCCTACGACAACTTTGGACTTCAGATCATCCGTTACTTCAATTGTGCTATCTTCAGGAAGCAGTGGTGTGAGGAACAACAATGCACTCAAATATTGAGAGCTTATATTACCTGATACCCGAATAGCCCCACCTTTAAGCTTAGCTCCCTTAATCGTGATCGGCAACTTTCCATCCTGATGCTGTATCTCAGCACCAAGTTGTTCTAAAGCATCGATTAGATCATGGTGCGGTCTTTTACCAAGAGAGTCAGGATATGCATTAATGAAATGTACTTCTGGAAGCAATGATGCGATACCCATTAAGAAACGAAGTACAGCTCCCGCATTGCCTACATCTAGCTGCTTAGAAGCAGGTTGGAGCATAGGTTGCGACCCGAATCCCTTGATAACGATCTTAGTATCATCCTCATCAAGCGTTGCACCAAGGTCACGAAGGCAGCGACGCATCGCATCACTATCTTCACTATGAGCAGGATAATAGATTGTGCTAGTACCTTCTGCCAATGCAGCAACAAGCAAATATCTTGTCGTGTAGTTTTTAGATGATAGGGCTTGAATATCGCCCTGCAAACGCGAAATTGGATTAACAATGATATCCATCGAAAACACTCCTCTTCGTGCCTAGATTCCTATTAAAATGGGATGATCCAAAGGCAAGTTTGATTTGACAAATTTATAAAGGATGAATATGATAACGGGGAAAGTATACTATAGACATTGGTCTAGTTGAACGATGTAATAATATGGGAGGCAACATATCATGCAACCAGTCCCTCAAATGACAGTTGATACGCTCAAAGCTAGATTAAATAACGGTGAAGCTATCCAGTTAATCGATGTGCGAGAACATGAAGAAGTCGCACATGGCATTATACCTGGTGCCAAGCATATCCCGATGAACGATATTCCGAATCGCATCGATGAGATTGATCCTAATGCAGAGACTATTTTCATCTGTCGAAGCGGATATCGCAGTGAACGTGTGTGTGAATATTTACAGCAAGTCGGAATCGATTGCGGTATTAACTTGGAAGGCGGCATGTTGGCGTGGACTGAGATTGAAGGTCCAATAGCGTAGACTATTCTCGGCCACTATCCTCATATCGCGCATACTGGCGGTAGAAGGCTACAATCTCTTCCGCCAACTGCTTTACATGACGGTTGTCCGTCTTCACACTCAGATGAGCAAAATCATACTTTCCTTTGCGTTGTTCCATAAGTTCACTTACTCTCTTCGACGCTTCACCTTGCAAAAGTGGACGGTTGCGATCATTTTGCACACGCGATACAATTGTGTGCTCTTCAGCTGTTAATGCGATCACACAACCGCTATCCAGCATTGCTTGGCAATTCCCTTCACGCAGTACTGCTCCACCGCCAGTTGCCAATACGACTGGAGAAGCGAACTCCGATACTTTGCTAAGAGCTTCAGTCTCATAGTTTCTGAAGGCATCTTCTCCTTCTTCCGCAAAGATATCTGGAATTGTTCGACCAGCTAAGCGAATGATTTCTTGATCAAGGTCTACATAAGGATATGCAAGCTGCTCAGCCAAAAACTGCGCTACTGTAGACTTGCCCGTACCCATAAAGCCGATTAAGATCAGGTGATTTCTCTTATCGTGTATATGCATCCTATATCTCCTACTCCACATAAACTGCCCATATGATAACATAGCATGAAACAGTTAGACAATGTTTACGTATAAAACAAAACATTTCTACGTAAACATAGTAATACTCATATTATTCCTGCATCCATTATTGCTCCACAATCAATTAATCAAGCTTACAACTTGTATCGTATCAGCCTACTTAATAGGAGTGAACAGACGATGTCCCCATCCCAATTGCCTTCAGCCAATGGACGAGCGCTTTCTACTGCCAGCCGTATGGCACAAATTCTAGATTCTTCACACCCATTGTGTAAAGACGATATTTTGTGGGCTTTAAATATGGTCAAGCAAAAGCTTGCGCAGCCAGATGAACATGTCGATGCTCTAGAGCCTGAACGATTGCGCCGAAACTTTCGATACTTTGCAGAAATATCTACTTTGATGCTCAAACGCAACGGAAAGTACGGCCAAGAAAGCGAGCGCCTGCGATATTATTTGTCCGAAGCAGCATATGGACTTTGGAACACGACATCATCTTCCAACGAAGATACACATTCATGAGTAATACTGCAGCACTCCTATCAAAGACCTTACAGGCCAGTTCCATGTCCAACATGTGCAATAAAGATCCTATATGGCTAATAGACAGCTCGATATGATTCAGAAAGCATAGACTTATAACGTACATGTACAACAACACATAACGCCTATGATAAACAACGCCGAGCCCTAGGGCTCGGCGTTGTTGTCTATTATTCGTTAGAGAGCCAGTTGTAATGGAACGAACCTTCGCGATCCACACGTTTGAACGTGTGAGCACCGAAGTAATCGCGCTGTGCTTGCAGCAAGTTAGCTGGCAAGCGCTCTGTACGGTAGCTGTCGTAGTATGCCAATGCAGCTGAGAAGCTAGGTACTGGTACACCGTAAGTAATTGCAGTGCCAATCACTTCACGCCAAGCATCTTGATACTTCTCAACGATTTCTTTGAAGTACTCGTCCAACAACAAGTTCTTCAATTCAGGATTCGTATCATACGCCTCTTTAATATTGTTAAGGAATTGAGATCGAATGATGCAACCGCCACGGAAAATTTTCGCGATGTTACCATAGTTCAAATTCCAGTTGTACTCTTCAGATGCTGCTCTCATTTGAGCCCAGCCTTGAGCATAAGAAATAATTTTGCTTGCGAACAACGCTTTGCGAACTTTCTCTACGAATTCCGCTTTGTCGCCTGTGAATGGCTTATGTGCTGGACCAGACAATACTTGGCTTGCAGCAACACGTTCTGCCTTCATAGCTGACAAGAAGCGAGCGAATACAGACTCTGTAATCATTGTCAACGGAACGCCAAGATCAAGTGCGCTCTGGCTTGTCCATTTCCCTGTACCTTTTTGACCAGCTTCATCCAAGATAACATCCACCATTGGCTTGCCTGTCTCGTCATCATACTTGGAGAAGATATCAGCTGTAATTTCGATTAGGTAGCTGTCTAGCTCGCCTTGGTTCCACTCTGTAAAGATAGAGTGAAGTTCCTTCTCATCTACACCTACAACTGTCTTAAGAAGGTGATACGCTTCGCAAATAAGCTGCATATCTCCATATTCAATGCCGTTGTGAACCATCTTCACATAGTGACCTGCTCCATCTGGACCGATATACGTACAACACGCCTCATCGCCAACTTTAGCAGAAATAGCAGTTAAGATTGGTTCAACTAGCTTATATGCACTCTCTTGTCCACCTGGCATAATAGCAGGGCCTATAAGAGCTCCTTCTTCTCCGCCAGATACACCAGAACCGATAAAGCGGAAGCCTTTCTCCTCCAAATACGCGCTGCGACGCACTGTATCTGGGAAGTAAGCATTGCCTCCGTCGATAATAATATCGCCTTGATCTAGATGTGGGAGGAGAGATTCGATTGTTGCATCTGTTGCTTTACCAGCTTGAACCATGATGAGGATCTTTCTTGGTGTTTCAAGCGATTGAACAAACTCCTCGATTGTATATGTAGGCGTAAGCTGTTTGCCTGGCGCTTCACTCATAAGCGCATCTGTCTTTTCGCGGGAACGGTTGAATACCGATACCGAATAGCCGCGGCTCTCAATGTTCAGAGCCAAATTCTTGCCCATGACTGCAAGTCCGATGACACCGATTTGTGTTTTTGCCATATTGGTTCTTCCACCCTTTGTTCTTTATTTAGATGAATTGCTGTATATCATTGTTATTGTACCCTTTTTACAAGTAGAAGTGAACCCCTCGTCAAGATCGCAAGTGAATTGAATCTCCTCAAGTTGGATACTTGTCCTAACGTCCTGAACACAATAAATCACCCTAACCGCTGCGCACCACTTTTCAGCAACGCGCAAGGCAGGGTGAAGAGAATAAAGCTTACCATTCCAATTGAATCATCTCACAGCGAAGTTGACTTAGCCTTGCTTTGCACTGTTCCATTTGTTCAATGTCCTCTGACTTAATCGCCTCGGACAGTTCTGTCAATGTATCATCAATCTCGATTCGCATCATATCCATCCGCTCTTCTGCTCTCATCGATTGAAAAGTTTGTATCATTTCTTCTGAAGAAACAACCGGTCGCTTCTGAAATATGACTTTCTGCTCCAACCCGCATATTTCCACCAAACGAATGCGCTCTCCAAACATAATATTTTCGACAAATATATGACGATCTTTAAAGCGCTTAACTACTGCGTGACCACGCGCATCTCCAATGAGCTTCTCCATAAATCCAGACAATCGCTCGTCACGCAGCGTATAGTCACCTACAATTTTATATCTTTGCTGAATACGCTGAAAACGAAGCTTCACGAGCTTTCTGCCTGTTCGAATGGAGATGATAAACAATGACTCATTCTCACTCCAGTACAGCGAATACCCTTCTCGGATAAGATCGCGGATCAGATCCTGGATTTGCCGCCGGTCAAAGCGTAACTCCAGATTACAATATTCCACTTCATCGCTGCGATTCACGGCAAATACCTCCTTGCTAACTTCGACTGTAGTTCATCATATGACGGTGCAACTTGGATTATTGACTGGAAATTTAAACGGATCCAATCAAAAGTGATTTTTTCTACGCAATCCTTTTGCTCGCTCTAATGTCTCTTCGATTTTAAAATGTGATAAAATAAAGGCATTCCTTATTCAAATGACAGCACTATGGGTTGTTTATATACCTATCTACTGCAAGCGCAAAAGAAATACGAAGGAGACTAGAACATGACGTTTAACGGTTTTGAATCATCAGATTTTGCAACGTTTCACATTGAAGGATTAGAACAGCGAATGGAGGCTATTCGCACTCGCATTCAACCAAAATTTCGCGCAATCGGTGAACAGCTCGTAGCAGACGCGTCTGTATTTGCTGGGCAAGAAATGTACTTGCACATCGCTCAGCATGCTCGCCGCAAAGTTAATGCACCAAAAGATACATGGATGGCAATTGGCCCTAACAAACGAGGCTATAAAGCTTTGCCGCATTTCCAAGTCGGATTGTTCGATGATCATTTGTTTATTTGGCTCGCCTTCATCTATGAAGTTGAGAATAAGAAACAAATCGCTGAACGGCTCTTAGCGCAATCTGAAGAACTAATAAATGCCCTCCCTAATCATTATGTCTTGTCCATGGACCATATGAAAAAAGATGCAGCTAAATTTACAGAACTAACGGATGAGCAATTAAATTTGACGTTAACTCGCTTCCGTGATATCAAATCCTCAGAATGGCTAGTAGGCCTACATCTGGACCCTAATGACCCTATCTTGCAGGATGGACAATCATTCTTAAAGCTCGCATCAGAGACAATTCATACTTTGATGCCACTCTATAAAGCAGCAACTACGTAACATCTTTTCTACGAGCAGCGAATCTACACCTAACGTGGATTCCACATAAAAGGGCTGTCCTAGCAGGTAATAAACACCTGCGAAGACAGCCCTTCTTGTATATCGTATTTATCCAACAATAACTTACCATCATCACGATATCGTCGTGTTCAGCGAAGTCGTTTGGTCAAGCCTGTTAAAGCGAATGACCAATGCTACTGCAGCAATGGATAGTACCGCTCCGATGATAAATGGCAAATTGACATTCCAGTTAAATACAGCAGTTGCTAGTGCAGGTCCTACAATACGCCCGAAACTATCCATCGATGAATTAAGTCCAGATGCAACACCTTGGCTCACTGTTGTCTTCTGGGTAATCAATGACGTGACACAAGGCCGGATTAAGGCATTCCCGATTCCAAAGATGCATAGGAAAATCGTTGCGTTCACTAACGTAGTTGAGAAAAGTAAAAGTACAAAACCTAGCGCTGAAATGACAAGCCCAGCCATAATGCCATACTTCTCTTTCCCCTTTTTAATATAGCGACGCACAATTCCACCTTGCACTACAGCTCCTGCCAAACCGCAGAAGAAGAACATCCAGCCAATATCCCATGCTGTCGTTCCTGGTATGCGCAGCATTTGAAAATACATCAATGTAGCTTCAAGACCAGCCAACGTGAATGTGACAAAAAAGGATAGCACATATAAGTACTTCATTCGTCCTGTAAAAGCAGTCCATCTGGATGGTGAAGCTGCCGTACGCGGCATGCGCTTGTCTACAGGCAATGATTCCTTCAATACTAACGTACCCAGCACAGCCGTTATAAACGTGAGCAGTGCTGCCGCATAAAACGGAGCTGCCGATCCGCCAAATTCGCTTATGATACCACCGAATGCCGGGCCAAAGGTGAAGCCTAAGCCAATAGACATACCAACAAAGGCCATTCCTTTTGTACGTTGTTCATCCGTCGTAATGTCTGCCACATAAGCTACAATTACTGCTGTGACGGCCCCTGAGAACAAGCCACCTAGTATCCGAGACACATACATAAGCCACAGCATATCCGTGCCAATCGCAAATAGTAAATAACTTACACTAAATCCACTAATACCGATTAAAATAATTGGTCTCCGTCCAACGCGTTCCGACCAAGCCCCCCAGATCGGCGACACGATAAAAGCCACAAGCGAATAAATCGAAAGCATCCACCCTAGATGCATCTCATTAGCCCCAGTATCTGTTATTGTCATAGGCAGTACTGGGATAACGATGCCAAACCCAATAAATACCATCATTAGCATAAGCATGACGACAGTTAGTTGTTTATTCATACACTTTCCCTCCGTAAATCCCATCGTACCACAATTTTCATGTCAACAAAATGAACAAACTTCGAATTAACCAGAATTGCTTCTACAGCGTTGTCGTCGACTGCTGCTGTAATTTGTACTTGCATTCCGGGGGGTTTTTGTTAAACTAATCCTTGTTTCTTTTAGCCGTTCCCGATTCAGGGTAACTGGCATTTCCATATGAAAGGTTGTGAGACCGCGATGGACCATCATCGAACTCCACTATTTACAGCATTGACGAATCATGCATCCCGCAACCCTGTTCAGTTCCATATACCTGGACACAAAAAGGGCGTAGGAGCAGACGAACAATTCCGTAATTTCATCGGAGAGCAAGCATTTTCTATAGATTTAATCAACATTGCTCCCCTCGATGATTTGCACCAGCCTACTGGTGTAATTGCAGAAGCGCAGCAACTAGCAGCTGACGCCTTCGGTGCCGATTATACGCTTTTCAGCGTACAAGGCACAAGTGGAGCTATCATGACGATGATTATGTCCGTATGCGCACCTGGAGACAAAATTATTGTTCCGCGCAATGTGCATAAATCGATCATGTCAGCGATCATTTTCGCTGGGGCTAAGCCGGTATTCGTATCTCCGGCACGAGACTCCAACCTTGGGATCGATCACGGTATTACAACGCGATCCGTGAGACGCGCCTTGGAAAAGCATCCTGATGCCAAGGCAGTGCTTGTCATCAATCCAACTTATTTCGGTATATGTGCCAATTTAAAAGAGATTGTTGATCTCGCACATTCCTATGATGTACCTGTACTTGTCGATGAAGCACATGGGGTACTCATTCATTTCCATGAGGATTTGCCGATGTCAGCGATGGAAGCTGGTGCCGATATGGCAGCAACAAGCGTCCATAAGCTGGGGGGCTCTATGACACAGAGCTCCATACTAAACGTGAACACGAAAAATGGCCTTGTCCATATGCATCGTGTACAAACGATTATTAGTATGTTGACCACAACTTCAACATCCTATATTTTGCTTGCTTCGTTAGACACGTCACGTCGAAACCTTGCGTTGCACGGGCACCAAATAGCAGAAACTGCTATTAAGTTAGCACAAGGAGCGAGACAAGCCATTAATGAAATACCGGGGCTGTATTGCTTCGGTGAAGATATATTAGGTGGAGAAGCTACACATAGCTATGATGCAACGAAGTTGGCCATCCACGTACGCCATCTCGGCATTACAGGATATGAGGTTGAGAATTGGCTGCGCGATCGCTTTAATCTCGAAGTTGAGCTCAGTGACATGTACAATATTCTATGTCTTGTCACACCTGGGGACACAGAGGAATCCATAGGCATCCTGCTTCATTCGCTTCAAGTTCTGTCGCAAGAACACTATGAGCGACGTGAAGTTCAAGAACTAGTCGTGAAAATTCCAGAAATCCCTCAACTATCGCTCATTCCGCGCGATGCGTTCTACGGGGATACAGAAGTGGTTCCATTCGAACATTCAGCTGGACGCATTATTGCGGAATTTATATATGTCTACCCTCCAGGCATTCCTATTTTGCTGCCTGGTGAAGTTATATCACAGCAAAATATTGATTATATTCGTGATCATGTTGAGATCGGTTTACCAGTCAAAGGACCAGAAGATCGTTATATTCAATATGTAAAAGTCATTCGCGAAGAAGAAGCAATATTTGAATAGATATATGAAATAGGCTGTTCCATATATAGATTTTACGATCCGCGAGATGGTCATTAAATTAAAAAAGGTCGAGTGTAGGGATTAGTTTCATTCCCTTACTCGACCTTTTTCTGGTATAACATTTTATTTCTTTGAGCGTCTAATTAACTTTCAAGTCAGTCCTCATTTTTAAAATTGGTTATATTAGAACGAAATTTTCCCTTTTACATGAGCTCCATCATCAAGAGCAGTCGTTCTTTTGGCAATTACAAGGTAATAGGTCTGTCCTGGCTCTAAATTCTTAAAGGCTCTTTGGTGCAGCGGATCACTTTCGGTTTGAAACCAATGGAAGCTATAAGAGGAGCCAACTTTCGTATCTTGAGCAGGTGTTGGCCCTTTTTTAAACAAGGTGTAATAAACATCTGGGATTTTCTTTGCATTGCTACCATAATAATGTTGTGCTTCATAGGTTACATTAATGTAGTCTCCAGTAACTAGAAACGATGCTGTTCGAATACTTTCACCTGGATACAAATTTGTGTTCCACGCTGCAACAGTTATATTCGCTGAAGCAACTTGCCCAAACACCATTAAACAAAGTACAAGAACCAAACTCAACACACTAAACTTTTTTCTCATGACACATCTCCTCTTCTTCCCAGAATCAATTGATAGTTCCACATAGACAAATTATGCTTCACGCACAATGTCGGTGGAAGTATCATTACTTTATAACAACTAAACGGTAATTTTGTAGCTCCAGCTAATGTGGCTAAAATAACGGATTTTCCTGTGCAGAAATTGTGGAATTTTTAGATTTCTTGTCTAAATCTAAATCAAAACTAGATCTACCTTGTTAAAACCTGAAAAAGGTACAATCATTAAGAATGAAATCCTAAAATAAATTAAATATGCGGCAGTTATTTCCATATAGAAGGGTGCCCCTTAAGTCATGTACACTACTTAAGGAACACCCTGTTTTGTTCACTTGCAAAGTTTTAGCCAATAGCAAACTGACATGCAGAACCTATTATTTCATTTTATAATTGTACTTGCTCGCTCAAAATGAACATAGCAGTTGCGGCTTAATGTCACCGTTTCTTGAACCCCGTACAGTATAATTTCATAATTTCCGTACGTCACTAAGTCCGCGCATACTTGATGTATGAACTTTACATTGACGAGTTGGCTTTTGTTTGCTTGAAAAATTTGTTCGGTTGATAGCTCGTTAAGCTGCTTTAATGAGGATGTCGCTCTTATCGTATGGCCAACATGATTGTACATTAACGTAATCGTTGTTTCTTTTCCGTATTTCGTTATGTATACAATATGCTCCTCATTGAGATGAATATCACGATAAATAATAGTTCCATCAACATCACAAATTTTTTGTCGGCAAGTAAGTAACTGTCCCTTGGACAAATATGGCGAGGATAAGCGCATTCGATTGTCCATACGCTCTATAACTTTTTGAATGCTCTTCTTAAATCGATCTTCTGTAACAGGCTTGACCAAATAAGAAAGTGAGTCCAGCTCAGAGCTTAGCTCAGCCATGCGCACATCCATGATGCCTGTTACGACAATGATAAATGGATCATAGCCTTGATGCTTTAGCTCACGACATGCATCAAGTCCTGATGATTGTTTCAATCCGATATCCGTAATAATGATATCGGGGACGAAGCGCAAATAAGATTGGATTAGCTTTTCCCCCGATGAAACGGTATCGACAACGGCTATTCCGCACCCTTCTGCGAGCTGAATAAGCATCTCTGTTTGCGCTAAATGATCCTCTGCAATGATAGCAGTAAATGTTGGATTGGTTTTTGGTGTGGCCAGCATCATGACTCCCCATTTTGTGTTTGTGTTGAAAATTTCATTTTAAAGGAGAAGGTAGTCCCTTTAACCCCTTCACTACTTGGTCTTTCGACCCACAGGTTGCCTTTGTGCTTCACAAGCAGTTGACTAACTACATGCAATCCTAACCCTTGACGTGAAGGTTTGCTCGTAAACCCTTCCTGAATCAATGCTGGCAGTTCTTCCGCTCCCAGCATCCTGCCTGTATTAAACACCTTAAAGTACAACCAACTATCTTTAACCCAGATGCTTAATCTGACGCTGCGTTGTTCCATGGGCAACTGTGTCGTTTCGTCAAAGGCATTCGTAATCAAATTTGTTGTGATTCGAATTAAATCCAGTGATTTTTCACCATCCTGCCTATGTAATTGTATCGGGGCAATATCGTGTTCAAATTTAACTTTCCTTGAGATAGATTGGCTTAATGCAAACTGTACAATGGCAGCTAACGTAGGATCCCCTGTTTTAATCATTTCCTGTATTTCTACGACCTCACCAATTAAAGCCTCCGATACCTTCTCTAATTCTTCGTAGCGCCCATGTTTTACATAAGAGTAAATTACATTAACAATGTTGAGAAAATCATGTTTTAAACCGTGAATAGTCGTATATAAACTATTTAAATTATCTACATACACTTTTTCGGCAGCTGCTACAGCAAGCTGCTTTGATCTGACAACCTTTCGATATACCAGTGGAACAAAAATAAAACTGATTGATGCCGAAATACCCAATTCTATAATAATTTTTCGAACTTCCTCATCTATTTTATGTTGAATGACATCATAATCAGAAACAATTCCTAGAACGAGGGGAAAATTGACTTCAAGCGGGATAAAGCTTTTTATGACCGATCTTTCGTTCAGCTTCTGCTGCACATTGATGGTTTGCTTTTCTTCATAAGCTTGCTGAACATAGCGTTCATCCTCTTCCGTAACAAATTTAGTTTCGCCAAAATAAATGGGGCGCTCAGAATAGTGATTAATATCTTTATTGTTCTGCGTCAATATACTTGGTGCCTTTCCAAAGTGAGTGGGATTATATCCTGTAATCTCTAATAAAAAGGGGTTATCTGCAACTATGCGAGCCAGGTACTCATCATTATCAATAATCTTATGATGAGCAGCTAAATAATGCTCTCGATAATAAGCGTTGATCACATAGTCGTCTGTGCTACTGTCATAGTAGTAACCTAACTTGTTCAGCTGGGAAGAATCAAAAAATGTAACATCGAGGGGACCTGCCTTGCTATAGCTCTCATTATTCGAATCATTATGTGTATCAAAAAGCTGTTGGAAGGCTGTTAGCCTAAATACAAAGTTTTCGGTAGACAAGTTCCTTTCAAGAGGATTTGAGGAGCGCACCCCTTTAATGCTATCGCCAACTCGTTGGAAGAGTGTTAGATGGGATATATCCATTTTACGAGTCAGTTCCATAAGCTGCTCATTTGTTACGTCCGCAAGCTTAGGAGGTAACTTGAATTTGGCTGCAATTGCAGCCATTCGCAAACTATCAGCCATTAAATTTTCCGAGTGTTCAGCCATTTTTTGTGAATATCTGAGCATGTATTGAATATTTAGAGAAACGAGCTCCACTCGTTCTTGATTATTGGCAAGCAGTGTGTTTTTCATCCAGTAATAATAAAGGAGGTTATTAATGGACAACAGAAACAGCATCGACACTGCCACAATGGGAATTATTCGGGATTTTCGCTTCATCATATACCCTCTTTATTTACATAACTTGGTTTTTAACATAAAACAGAAGGATAGCTCCAAGATAATGATTCTACATTACAGAACATGAAACGTGGATGGAGGAGGAGAAAAAATTAATAATTTTTGCGCACTTTTATTTTATACTGTATTTTCCAATTGGGTAAAGTCCTATTTTTCACGAAACGTTCAAATTTAAAAAATATTGCATAAATTGCGATTCATACCGATCTGAAATTAGATTATTGCTATAGTAAAGTAGCTAAAATGGAGCTGGAAGCAGGTTTTTAGATATGCAAATACACTCCACTAAATACAACAAAGCCCCAAGTCGCCTTGGAGCTTTGTTCGAGTCAAGTATTAAGCTTGATCTTCATCAATTAGCAACTCTTGATATGCTTGCTGAACACGATCCCACTCAGCATCATCTTCAATCGGGTTAAGAGCCATGCCCTCTTCATCTTCGTCCATACGGAAGATAGCACCGTCAGCTTCAAGGTTGTTGCGCTCAAGAAGCAGCGCATATAGTTGTTCTTCTACGTTAAATGTCTCGACAAGAACCATTTCTACTTCTTTGCCTTCGTCATCAATTAACGTTACAATAATCTCTTCATGAGAATGATCGTGGTCATGGTCGTGACCACAGCCGCAGTCATGTTTATGTTCGCTCATTATGCGGGTCTCCTTTAGTACAAGTAGTGTAATACTACCGTATCGTATCACGTTATAGACGACAGGTCAACGCGAAGGAGTGCATGTAAAATATTATGTAAGTAGAAAACGATTGTGTGTATTATTTTACAGCTTCAACTTTTAGTTGAGATAAAAGTGTGTAGTCACCATTCTTCTGTCTCATATAACAATTGATTGTATATACACCTTTGGACTTGAAATCATACTTGTATTCCTCAGAACGGAACCAAAAGTTATCTTTCCCTTTAAGTCCTTTATCTTCTTTCTCCTGAATCGTTGACGTGTTCCCTTTCGGATCGGTAATCGTCAATCGAATGGAATCAACCTCTGTCTTCAAGCTGTCGACCTGAACGAGTACAGAGAAAGAAGTACGGCCTGTTTCTACTTTGCCGAAAGGATTTTTCCCTTGGAAAAGAAGCATGTGAACATTAGGCTTCTCCACATATAATTTTTTTGTTTTTTCATCGAAATGTACAAATGCTTGTAAAGCATCCTGCAGTTGACGCACAGAGACATAAGTCTTGCCGTCAATGATGTATCCCCCGTCAGCTAACGCCTCGCCATTTAAAGTAACACGCATGTTATCAGCTTCAGCGTGCGCAGGTACTGTGGAAAGTGTTCCCGCGAACATCATCCCTGCCAGTACAAGTGCAGCAATTCTCCTGCATTTCATTTCTGTTAACCCCCAACTGCTTTGATGTAAATGTATACTCTACTTTAACAGGAGAGTTGCGCTAGAAATAATAACAGAATTGTAACTTTTCATTTTACTATGGCGTAATCATTTAATCAAATTCAGACGATCGAGAATGACGATCAATCGATATATATCTAAAGAGGCGTGCTCAGGATCACGAACAATCCCACTGCGAACAGCCTTGTCCATACTTGTCTTTGCCCAAGCAGGAATTTCTGCGAGACTATTTGCTTGTTCCAGTTGCTTGATTCGCTGTTCCGCTACTGTTAATTTATTTTTTAGTTCATTCACCTCATTTCTTAGCTCCTGCAATTTTTTCTCCTCCTCATCTGATATCGTTAACTCTTCATACAATCGTGTCCATGGAAACTTGGGCCCAGGGCAACTTGATTTACGAACAGGATCAACTTGAAAATGACCAATGACATAATTGCGATCTAAAAGTATTTCGTGTCCATATACCCGCTTCACATAATCCCGAATGTACAGATGCAGCTGCACAGAAGCTTTGAATTGCGCTTCCGTAAGGTCTCCATCCATGCCTTCATGCTCGATTGAAACCGCATATTGATTAGGATTGTATGGCTTGCTGCGTACAACGGGCGACAAAGCATTCGGTATCTTGTCGATAGTAATACCTTGTGCCCATGCCGCTTGTTCAATCGCCACATATTGATGAATATCTCCTCGCTTTGAAATACCAAAATGTGCAGAAGAGACTTTATTATTTGGACTTGTAAACCATGAATCCATACTGGACATCGTGCCAGCTGATATATGATCAACAATGATTGAAGGAACTTGTCCCTTGCGAGAGCTACTATTGGTGTACTCATTACCTTTCCACACAATTTTCATGCGCGTTGTCCCTCCTTCACTTCCTCACCTACATATCCTTCAACCCTTATCTCCCTCCTTTCTTGCCACTCTTCCTCTTAAAGTAAGTGCTATCAACTTCTCTATGAACTATCATATTCATGATAGATTACGCTCGCTTGTGTGCTGACCTAGCCCATGATACATTAGAAATATTCTTGATTTAGCTTGTACCTAGGAGGACTATACATGACTGTAAAGCTGCAAATGCTCGGTACCGGTAGTGCTTTTGCCAAGCGATATGCCAACAATAATGGAATCATTAGCACTTCCTCTACGAAGCTATTTATAGATTGCGGAATAACAGCTCCGCTTGCCTTGCACCAACTAGGGCTAACATTCAATCAACTAGATGGTGCCATTATTACGCATCTCCACGGGGATCATGTTGGGGGACTTGAAGAATACGGGTTTCAAATGATGTTCAGGTATAAATGCAAGCCTAAGCTGTATATAGCAACTACACTCGTTGAACCATTGTGGGAGCATACATTAAAAGGCAGCATGAGTCAGCCTGGACTTGAGTGCTTAGAAGATGTATTTGATGTACATCCGCTTGTACCAGACACAAACTATATTATTGACAATGAACTATCTATTCGCCTTATCCAAACCCCACATATTCCGGATAAGTCTAGTTATTCTTTGCTTGTAAATGAGACTTTTTTCTACAGTGCAGACATGCGCTTCCAACCACAGCTGCTAGAGCAACTTGTACAACAGGGGGTCACCTCCATCTGGCATGACTGTCAACTAGTTGGAGCAGGCGAGGTGCATGCAACCATAGCAGAATTACTATCTCTTCCGCCTTCTATTCAATCCCATATCTCATTAATGCATTATGGAGATGAACGATCAGAATGGGAAGGTCGAACAGGCTTGATGTCATTTATAGAGCCTCATCACGTGTATACGATCGAGACATGATTCGCAACAGATACAGCGTGCGATTAGACACCTTTCCTTTTCTGAGCAATAAACAAAGGGATACCTACCTTCATCAACAGATGACGGCGGGTATCCCCTTTTCCTTATTATCCTTACTTTACCCATGTATAACTATCGTCCGAAGCCTCCGTTACGAATGGACTAAGCTTATTCGTGTAATACAGATGCAATTCATGCATGGCGCGCGTACAAGCTGTGTAGAACAATTTCCGCTCATTCTGTTTGCTGTATTGATCTGTCGAGGCATTAAAAATGATAACCGCATCAAACTCGACACCTTTTGCCAAATAAGCTGGAATTACAATTGCACCGCCTTCAAACACGGACGTCTCTTTATGAACTAGCAGAATAGACAACTGAGATGACAGCAATTTATGCGCTTGTTGACTTTCCTCTGTTGTTTTACAAATAACTGCTATAGACTCATAACCTTCTTGCTGCAAAAGGCTTATATGCGCTGCGATTCGAGTAGACAGCTCTGCTTCATTCGATATATACGTTATAGTCGGCTTATTACCATCGCGATTGAACGGCTCAATCTCTTGCCCACCTTCTATGAGCTGACGCGTAAATTCAACAATCGGCCTTGTAGATCGGTAGCTGCGAGCTAACACAATCATCTCAGTCTCATTTGTATCATAATGCGCTAACAGTGCCTGCAGCCCATTGTTCATACCTGTATGTGTGAAGATCGCTTGATTGAAATCACCAAGCACCGTTATTTTACTCCGAGGAAACATACGTCGAATGTAAAAATATTGATACGGCGAGTAATCTTGCCCTTCATCAATGAACACATGGCGTATATTCGTGTTCACCTGCACACCTTCCAGCCTGCCTTGCAAATCTAGAAACGGTGTAGCATCCTCATATGGCATAATCTTATCATGCAATCGCATTACCGTATCGCTTGCAATTCGCTCCCAATCAGCATGTCGTTCTTCATCCGAGGACAACTGTTCCATAATGGCCCCATCTTCAAATAATTGTGCATAAATACGTGATAAATGAATGAACTCTAGCTGTTTAACCATTTTTCGTAATGGCTTGAAATGCTCCTGCACAAGCTTACTAGCCAACAAATTTCGTTCGGCGTCAAAGTCATCAAACACTTCCTCATCTTCTTGCTTGCCGCGTCTACGTTTCAGCTCTTGATGTGCCCACAAATAGTCTTCTTTATCCAACAGCTCAATCGCATCTTCAACCCATGTCTTGTTTCTTTCCTGTTTTGAAATATCCGATAATCGCTTAAGGAGCCAATCCTTCACGATCTCAATTCGGTTAGGTATGGAATAGGAACGTTCTAATGAATAAAAGTATTCACCTATTTCCTCTCCCGCAACGATAACTTTATCGTTAAATGTCAGATCCTTAAATTGCAATCCTTGCTGACTAAGGTAATCCACATATCGCTCGATAATAGCCAAAAATGACGCTGAAGATTTGTATTGGATACCTTGCAAGCGAATCGTATATTCAGGCTCATTCATCGCAGAGTACTCATATTCAAGCAGCGTAAACGGATCTTCTACCGCATATTCCTTTTCCAGACGATGCTCTAAAAATTCCTGATACGTTACCTGCTGCATATTTTCCTCGCCAAGTTCGGGCAATACGGTCGATACGTAGTTATTAAACATCGGATTCGGTGAAAATAGCACGATCTGCTCCGCTTGTAACGTCCCTCGGTAACGATAGAGCAAGTAGGCAACACGCTGAAGCGCCGCCGATGTCTTCCCGCTTCCTGCGGCTCCCTGCACAACAAGCAGTCGGCTATGCTCATTGCGAATAATGCGGTTCTGTTCCCGCTGAATGGTAGCGACAATGCTGCGCATTTGGGAGTCTGCCTGCTTACCGAGCACTTCTTTTAACAGCTCATCACCGATCGTAACACCAGTATCAAACATACTTTTAATTTGTGGGCCACGAATAATAAACTGACGTTTCAGCTCCAATTCTCCGCTGATCGTGCTATCTGGCGTCTTGTATTCAGCTTCCCCTGGCGGATAGTCGTAGTACAGACTAGAAATAGGAGCTCGCCAATCATAGATTAAAAACTCCATTCCATCGTCATCCAACAAAGATCCTGTCCCGAGATATACTTGATCTGCCTTCAACTCGCCCTTCTCTTGAAAGTCAATCCGACCGAAGTAAGGAGATTGCTGCAATCTTTGCAATATCTTCGCTTGTTTATGCGCACGTCTATAGCTTCGTTCACGCTCTGACAACAGCTCAGCCTGCTGCTTAATACTCGCTGCCGTTTCTGCCTCTTCGCTTGCATCTTCCACATTCACCGTCACGTCGTCCCAAAACGTTTGGCGGATGCTAACAACATCTCCTTTTACGTATTTCAGCTCATCCTTCAAATTGTCCAGACGGTCGTTTATACATTCAAGTACACGCGCAACTCGTAATTGTTCTGCCTCAAATTGGTCATGATTGGTAGACATTCCACCACTCCTTATATAAATATAATCAAATTGTGTTGACAACAAGAATTGAACGTGATAAGATATGATTAGGATAAAAATGAATTAAATTATTTTAATTGATCAATGAATAGAATTATCTTACCATAACCTATAATTTCAATCAATCCATTGGACTGAATTTCTATATTTTTCACATAACTAGATAACAACGAACAGCGGAGACATAGCGTCTCCGCTTTTTTTATGCCCTATTTCCACAAACAAAAAAGCTACCCCTCAATTCGTTAACTGCCCAACATCAGGATAGCTGCTGCCATTCATTTTCAAATACGATGGATTGCACTAAAAAGGAGGCAAGCTGTCCAAGTTATTAGTCGGATCTCCATCAGCATCACCGCGAATATACAGATTGCCATTCCTCCCCTTAAAAACATTGGCACCTGCAATTTCACCACTTTGAACCGCCTGTAAAGCCTGCTCATAACCAAGCACTCGGCCACTATTCGTTTGGAAGGCAGTTAAATCACCATCACCATTTTTCTGAACAGCAATAAAAGACTCTCGTTCATTCATCCTATGCAGCTCCTTCATTTCTGTAATGGCGAACGATCAACTGCCCTCCTGCTATTGTTCATCATCCCATATCAAGCAGCCAATCATTCACATATGGTTAGCATCCCTTTAGAATGAAACTCATATGCACTTATTCGAACCTACAACTTCTTCTCCATACGAACATGTAAAATACCTGCATCATAAAAAGGCTCTTCCGAAATCGTTACATAACCAAGCGACTGGTAAAACCCTTCCGCTTGACATTGAGCATCCAACACACTCCGTTCTACCCCATGTACACGTGCAACTTGTTCCATCCCTAATACGAGTACACGCCCGATACCTTGTCCACGGTACGACTTACGAACTGCAATGCGCTGCATTTTAGCTGTAAGCTCATCCAACAGCTTAATGCGGCCTGTTGCTATGTATTCCCCTTGCTGTTGCAAAAGCACATGATAGGCAGGGGCCTCCAGTTTATCATACTCGTCACACTCTTCCTCAACCGGCACTTGTTGCTCTTCTACGAATACTTCCAATCTGATTGCAATACATGCCTCTAATTGCTCTTGTGTTTTTACTTCTAATAGTTCTGTTGTCATCATTCAGCACCTCCGTTAATCGAGAAACATCATTATACAAAAAATTGGATATCATGTATAGTTATACTTATACGTCTATTACCAAATCATCCCGGAGGTTAGAACATGGATCCAATTACCGCTACCATAGTTGCCGTCATTATGATGGTAATCGGCATGATTACCCTACTGCTAGTCGTTACACGCAAAGCCTATTCGAGAAGCTGGGATAAGTTCAATCCAGAAATATTTAGTTCTTCAAATACTGCGGCTACCAGTGACCAAGCGGAGCAATTGAATAGCACACCCCCTCAGCATAACCAGCATTCTTAAATCACAGCTTTATTGCTTTCTTAATCACGCTTGCTTTCAAACATTCACTATTACAAATCATATCCTATGCAAAATAAATAACCTCGAAGATCGCAAGCCAAGACGACGGTCTTCGAGGTGTAATTTTGATATACAGCTTACCAACTTGTAAGAACTACGGTTGATACACATCTTCAGGAATAACTATTTTGCCATACACCTCTTCGTATATGGGAGATCTAGGCTCGTGCAAATCCCAAACTTCTTCTTTTGGCTCTCGTTCAACCAGAAGAAAACTCGTGCATCCTGACAACACAACAACAAGCACACCCGCTATCATATATGCGAAAGCTCGCCTCCACACATTCGGCACATTCATCAGGCTAACCTCCTTGATAAATCTACCGACAGTGTACCCGCGTCCGCACATTCATAAACCACTTCTAAATAAATTTGAGTGATACCAGCCCCTGATTTGACCGCTTAAACATTAGGATCTAGGTAAAGGTCAAATCTACTTCCTTGAAATAAAAAGAAAAACCCTTGCTTCAACAAGGGTTTAGGAATATAAATTTGGTGATCTGAGACGGGTTCGAACCGCCGACCCCTACCCTGTCAAGATAGTGCTCTCCCAGCTGAGCTATCAGATCGTTGAATATCATCAATTACATGAAATACTTACCAATAATATAACAAGCTATGTCGCTAATGTCAACGCATATAACAGCGGTTCACTAACTTACAGCATCTAGCCAAACTATAGCTGCGGTAGCTGCCAATCAATCTCTACCTCATCCCACTCACGAAGCTTAGCATTGATTTTCGAATACGGCTTGCTCCCCATAAATCCACGATGAGCAGACAATGGACTTGGATGCGGAGATTGAACGATAAAATGTTTCTTCTGATCTATCATTTTCACCTTCGCTTGTGCATGACTGCCCCATAGTACGAAAATAATAGGCTTGTCACGCTCATTCAACAGTTCAATCACACGATCTGTGAACTGTTCCCATCCCATACCCTTATGTGAAGCTGCTTGTCCCGCACGCACGGTTAGAACCGTGTTCAGAAGAAGCACCCCTTGCTCAGCCCAAGAAGCCAACGAACCATGATTAGGCATCGTTATACCTACATCTGAAGCACCTTCTTTAAGCATATTTAATAAGGAAGGCGGAATCCGAACACCAGGACGCACAGAAAAGCTTAAGCCATGCGCCTGTCCTGGACCATGATAGGGATCTTGTCCAACAATCACGACTTTCGTATCTTCATATGAAGTCAGTCTAAACGCTGTAAACAATTGATCATAAGGAGGATATATTTCCTCTCGCTCGTATTCCCCCTTCAACCACGACCAGAGCTGTTTAAAATAAGGCATACGCACTTCATCATGCAACTTTGCCGACCAATCATTATCAACTTTCATAGCCACTTCTATTCCTCCCTGTCTAGTTAATTCGATTGTAACGTCTATACATAAAAAACGCACCTATTCATAGCAAATGTCAATGAACTAAAAAAACTCCTTCCGCTTCGCGAAAGGAGTTTAACCGTTCCATATTCAATACTATATTCGTAAGTAGCGCTAATAGGTTATGTAATGGTGCCGAGAACCGGGGTCGAACCGGTACGGTAGTCACCTACCGCAGGATTTTAAGTCCTGTGCGTCTGCCAATTCCGCCATCCCGGCATATAATAAGCACTAACCTGTAAAATATATTTGAATTATGGTGGGCCCTGAGGGACTCGAACCCCCGACCAATCGGTTATGAGCCGACCGCTCTAACCAACTGAGCTAAGGGCCCCTGATTGCCACAAGGGTATATGATTGCTTTGGTTGCGGGGGCAGGATTTGAACCTACGACCTTCGGGTTATGAGCCCGACGAGCTACCGAACTGCTCCACCCCGCGTCATCATTTATTTCATCGCGTCGTTCATCAGCGACAAGTAATACTATACTACATCACACATGTTCAGTCAACCATTTATTTAATATTTTTTTCAAAATTAAAATCTAAGCGAAAATCCACCGTAGTACACCCCCATTACAAAACGAATCTTACCCCATATTTCCCGCGGCGTGAGCGATAAACTTCTATATCTTGTGGCGTACTATATCCATATAGCCACGCATCATGCTCCAGACGCTGCTGAAGTACTCGAGCTTGAAACCTCGTATCATAGAGCTGCCCCCAATAGATCCATTGCATATTCATACATCCTTTCCTTACTCATGCTCGTTCATCATAGAACCTTTGAATCGATATTGCTCTTATGATGAGTTCCCATCACCAAAAGGTGCTGGTTATCACGCATGCATTAATAGAAGTAATGTACCCCATTTCATGCATTTCCATGAGTAGAGACCTCACTGGCATAATCTCGATAGGATCACAATAAAAAAGGCATGCCATAATCGGCATGCCTCTCCTCTTTAGCGATATACGCCTCCAGGAACTCCTGGTGGTTGGATAGCAACTCCATTTTTAATTTTTTGCAGCATTTCGTTACCTTTTGTTTCCCACTCTTTCAATGCATCCTTCGTTGTTTTCTTACCAGAAGCGATCTCATTGAACAATTGGTTAGCAAACGTTTCTACATAGCTCAAATCCGGCTTACTTTCATAAAGCTCTCTAATATTTGAAGATTGGATTACAGGTTTCACATTGTAAAACGCTGCGATATTGTAATTCAAACCTTCTTTAGGTTTAATGTACGATTTGCGTGTAACCATTTCATAGCTAGTGCTGCGGCTGCGTACTTTAGCCCATTGCTCACCATTTACATATTTGATAAAGTTCCAAGCATCTTCAGCATTTGGCGCTTTTGCATTAATCGAGAAAATGTTGTTAATATTAATCATGCTGGAAACACCAGGTACTTCAGAGTGATGCGGAACGGATACAACATCCCACTCAAACGGTTTGAAATTTTTAATCTTGCCTGCATTACGTGCAGCACTTGCAAGGTCGCCATTCATGTAGTACATATCTGTAAGCATCATTGCTACTTTACCAGATAAGAACTGATCATGAGCAAAAGGGTTATCCTCCTGTGGCGGACCATCCATCATCATTGCATCTTGCGTAGGAATCACTTTATCTTTGTACAATTTCGCTACTTTATCCCAAGCTTTCTCCCAATTTGGCGAGTTAACAAGCATTTTTTCAGCTTTAGGATCAAACATTTGCAGCTGAAGTGGGCTCATGTACGCATAAGTCATGGAATAATACGGATCTCCCGTGTAACGATCGAATGCGAAGCCATAAGTTCGATCCTTACCTTCACCTTTACTTACACGCTGTGCCAGTGCAAACATCTCATCCCATGTCATTCCATCCTTAGGGAGTTCTACCCCCGCATCTTGGAACAGCTTCTTGTTGTAGATCAAAGCGCTGGAATTGAACGTTGGTGCCAAGCCATAAACGCTTCCTTCTCCCATCGCCTTAATTCCATCCTGAACAGCAGGCACGATATCAGAAGTGTCAAACTTGTCTTGTACCATGCGCTCATCCAACTTCGCCAACATACCATCTTTAGCTAGTTGACGGAAGCTTTCTGCATCAGAAATGACTACATCGACAGCATTAGCACCTTCTAATATTTTTTTCCAAGATTCTTTAAAGGATGGCTCTTTCTTCTTCGGATCTTTATCATCTTCGTATCTACGATCCTCGTAGTTAACCGCAGGGACAAGCTCGATTCGAATGTTCGGATTCGCCATTTCAAATGCTTCTACATACTGTTGTCTAAACCAGCTGTCATCTCCACCGCCATACGGCATCCCGATACGCAATACACGTTCCTGACCTGGAGGAACTGCTTCCTCTTTTTTCGTACATGCAGCCAGCATCGGTACGATCATCGTCAATGCTACAGTCAGCATTAACGCCTTTTTCAACCATAATTTCTTCATCTCAGTTACTCCTCCAATTGTTTAGGTGTACGAATAATGATTTTATCGCCATCCAATTCCATAGATGCTTTATCATCAATGTTCAACGCTTCTAAGTAATCCTTTGGTACTTGTAAACGACCAACGCGATCCACGACTACATAGGCTTCATGAATCTCTTGCAAACCTTTACCTGCTTCATCCAATCCTGGATTACGCTTAATGAACTCTGTACTAGTTAAACCGTCACGAATGGCTACCACACGATCGACCTTTCCAGCTATAGATAAATCGTGCGTTACGATAACTACCGTAACTCCCAACTCTTTATTCATTTTGCGGAAAATGTCCATAATCAGATCAGAAGTTTGCGTATCAACCGATCCGGTTGGCTCATCTGCGAGCAGCAACTTTGGCTTGTTGGCAAGAGAAATTGCAATCGCAACCCGCTGCTGTTCACCACCTGATAGCTGCTGCAGCTTGTTATTCAAGCGATGGCCGAGGCCTACCCATTCTAGCAATTGCTTCGCATAAGCTCGGTCTAACCGCCCTGACAGCATCATAGGCATTTCTACGTTTTCCAAAGCTGTTAAGTAAGGTAATAGATTACGCGCATTGTTCTGCCAAATAAACCCTACCGTGTCTCGTTTGTATTTGACAAGTTGATCATCCGTTATTTTCAACAAGTTCCATTCTCCAACTTGAATCGTCCCAGCAGAGGGACGATCCAAGCCACCTAGAATGTTAAGGAATGTAGACTTACCACTACCACTGTTCCCGATAATGGCCATCATTTCGCCTTCTTTAACAGTCAAGTTAAGACCTTGCAAGGCGACAACTTCCAAATCGTTCGATTTGTATATTTTCACGAGACCTTCGCAATGTATCATCGTTTAACGCTCCTCTCCCATCTTCACGGCTTGATGCACGCGCAGACGGCGAATATGAACAAAGAGAAGGGAGGCGCCCAACAGCATCATGACACCGACAACTATATACAATTGCATCGTATCCTTCGAATCAAATATAATACGGAACGGCGGCACTTGCATTCTGGCATCTGTCGTACTTTGCAAGAACGGAAGGAACAGAATACTCGCAAGCTTACCTATAAGGACGCCTAAGCCAATTGCTAGTCCTGCCGTAAAGATTTGCTCTAGCAGCAGCATACCTGTCAGTTGGCGACGGGACAATCCCATTGCTCGAAGTACCCCGAACTGCACGACCCGACCCGACAAATTAAAGAACCAATACAAGATATAACCGATGAGTGAAACGATAATTGAAATAAGGAAGCCCAGACTCAAAATACCGAATACTCCACCTCTTGTTGGATGCTTGCTTTGATTTCTCAATTCTGCATTCGCATCTTTTATAGAGACAAGGTCGATCTGCTCTTTTTGCAGTGCATCCATAATCGGTTTAAGTTTGGCACCATCCTTCATCTTCACTAGAACATCGTAAGGAATCGTACCAAGCTGATCATAAACATAATCCAAGTTCACGATATAAAATGGCATTTTTGCAGGATACTGACCAGGCCAGTATGGCAGAGTGCCGACAACAACCAACTCCAGCTCTTGACCATTCACCGTTAAGGTAAGTGGGTCTCCCGGGTTAATTTGGTTTTGCTTCGCAACACTCGTTGGAATAATAACAGCTGATTCCATATATTTGCCGAGTGCATCTAAATAAAGATTAGGATGCAATGGATACATATCCTCGCGGAACCACGCGACTTTAGCAAAGTCGACATTGTCGATACCGACCAAATTACCAGAACCGAGTGAGCTGCCAGCCGACAGAACATTCGCTTTCACCTGCATCACTCTCGTTGCTGCCTCAACTCCTGGCAAACGCTTAAATACTTCGAATGGCGGCTCGTTATAAATAATTTTACCCTGTGGCTGCTGATCTTGGCCTCCTCCACCCGGAGGTCTGCCCGTTCCACCACCTTGGCCGCTACCCCCGCCTTGGTTTCCTTTTTTAGCATCAGGATCTCGTTCTTGATAGCTCTCAAATACCGGTGTAATAACGACATCAGCAGCATATTTGTACAATATTTGCTCTGTTGAATTCACATCAATCGTACGAGCAGCTGATGAATTGTATACGCCAAGTCCTAACGTCAATATAAGCAATATCATCAGCGGATAATAAGCTGTAGACGAGCGAGAAAGCTGAGTCAGTGTCAAATACAACGGCACAGGGAGCAGCTTCCCGCCAATCCATTGGATAATTTTTAATATCCATGGGAATAAACGCAGGAAAAACAAACCTGATGCAAATATAGCAATTGCGGGTACAAAGAATAAGAATGGCTGTACTTGCAATTGATCAGCGCTCATTCCTGTCTGGAATGACAGCATTTGCTGCTGACTGGATAAATAATAGCCATATCCTGCTACACCAAGCAGCAATATATCTAGGAACCAACGCTGCCAGAACGGTTTTTTATCTGAGCGTGCCAACTTCTGCTTCAAGTTAACGATCGACGAGCGTGCGAAAATAACAGCAGGAATGATACTCGCTAATAATGCAATAATGACAGCTACAATTCCGAAAATAACTGCATCTGTTGTAAAGCCTACAGGTATAGATTTGCGATTGACGAATTCAAGGAATCCATTTGCAGATCCTATTGACTTGGCCATGAACCAACCTACGAATGGAGCAATAGCAAGTGCAACACCACCAAGGATAACTCCTTCTATTAAATAGAGCATAATAATTTGGCGTGTACTTGCGCCACGGCTTCGCAGCACCGCAATATCACTTTGCTGCTTCTGCAAGGATTGGTTGGCATTCATCGCAATAAAGTAAAATACCATTGCAATCATCGGCGCAGCCAACGTAAGTAACATCATTTGAAGCTGTATACTTTGACTGCGGAATTCCTCCAGCAGCTTCTCGAAGGAAAGCTCCACCTTCGTATCTTTAAGCTGCTGATTCAAATCAATTTTCAAGCGATTTAATGTACGACTCAAATCAGTAATTTGACTCGTTTGGATATCACGCAGATCAAATGCATAGTACCAGCTGGATTGATTGATCGGAATTTGCATTTCTTTTAAAAGCTTGTTTTCAAATATGTCCGGGGCCACATATAGCATGTTGACCATACTGTCAAATCCTTGATACCAATACGGATCTGTGTCTTTCAACGGTTTAAATGTACCTACGATTTTCACTTTAACAAGTGATTCTGCACCACCGGAAACCGGATACTCCAATACAGCACCGATATGCAAATCATTACGATACATCGCATCTTCCAACATAACTACTTCTACCGGACTGCCTGGAGCCGTTTCTTTGTATGTACGTCCGTTCGTCCACTCAATTTTATCCGTTAATCCATCCATAGAGGCAAGAGTCATCGTCCGAATACGACTGGCATCTACCTTTGTAGGATCTTCTGGATAAACTTCTGTCGATCTTAGCGACTGTGTCCTGACGAATACTTGTGAAGGAAAACCTATTTTCTCTTTCACATCATTTTTGATGTATTGATCGACGGAATGCAGTGCATTCAAATCAGTCTTATCGGCACCGCTCACTTGATAACGCATGAGTAGGGAACCAGCTGGAAGCGTCTGACTGTTGTCCGCAATTGACTGGCTGACAACGCGCTTCAATGCGCCGTCCGAGTACATCGGGATACTAACTGTAAAGGAAATTGCGACGAGCAAACCGAGCAATGTGCTAAGTGTCATCCAGCGTGTATTCCACATTTTGCGGAACAGGAATCTAAATAATGGAATACCCATTAATTACCTACCACTTTCTGACCAGGCTCTAAGCCTCTCAAAATTTCAACTACTGTTGCATCATCTTGTCCAACCTCTACATCCACTTCACGCTTCGTTCCATCTGGCTCCACGACCTGTACATATTTACGTGAGCCAATCTTACGAAGAGCTGAGTTCGGAATGACAACCGCATTTTCTTTACGGCTTTTAATGATGTTGACACCAAGACTCGTACCGCGTTGAACATTAGCTGGGAGCTTATCGACCTGTACAATGACAAAATCCTCAAGCTTTTCCTGCTGTGCATTATTGCCACCCTGTCCTCCATCTGGCTGATTCGGCTGATTGGGGGTGCTAGAGCTATTAGGATTCGGCAGAGCTTTGATTTTGCCTTTTATAGGCTTGTCATGACCATTAATTTTGACTTCAGCTTCCATTCCTATCGCAACATCTTCAAGCTCATCTTTGGATAACTTGACAGCTACCGCCAGCGTGGATGTATTCGCAATAGTCGCAATGGGGTCATAGGCTTTGGTCTGATTCCCCTTCTGTCCATAAAGGGCAACTACAGATCCTGAGAAGGGAGCACGAATCGTTGCTTTGCTTAGATCCTTCTCCAAGTCAGCGAGATCTTGTCTCTTCTGCTCATAATTCAGCTGCATTTGTTCAAATTCGAGCTCATCCATTTCATCGCGTTTACGCAAATTTTCCTTCATCGCGTATTCTTCTTTACGAATCTCGAATTTTTTGTCGCGTATGCTTTTCTCGATATCCTCGGTTTCGAAGGCTGCGATAACTTGTCCAACTTTAACTTTGTCTCCATTTTTCACAAGTACATCTTTAATCCGTTTGCCGTCTACAGAGAAATAAACATGTTCCTCCTGCTGCGACATAATCTTACCGCTTGCGCTAAACTGATCAACTAACGTTTGCGTAGTTACTTCATGCTCAGGCTTCTTAGAAATCGTTGGCGGTGTAATAACTGGCAGAATTTCTTCTTCCTCTTCAGCCGGCAGAAGCGAGCAAGCAGAAGTGAACAGCAACGTACTCGACATCGCAATTAACATCCAGCGCTGTAGACGTCTGCTGCGAGATCGTTGTGAATTAGGAGACGAACTTTCCGTCAACCATTTCGTATACATGATCGGCTACCTCCATTATTGTTGGATCGTGAGTTGTCATACATATGGAAATGTTCTCAATGTGAATAATTTGCTGAAATACACCCATAACCTGAGCAACCATTTGCGTATCAAGTTCAGCTGTAGGCTCATCTGCCAACAGCAGCAGGGGCTTATGCGCGATTGCCTTTGCTATCGCAACACGCTGCTGCTCACCGCCCGACATCTCAAACGGACGATGGTACATCCTTTTACCAAGCCCTACAAGTTCAAGGCAATGCTGCGCTCTGGCTTTCCATAAATGTCGAGGAATGTTAGCCATCCGCAATGATAATTCTACATTTTCATACGCAGATAATAGCGGCATAAGAGCAAACGCCTGAAAAATAAATCCGACATCATCCCGCCGAGCACGTGTACGCTTATCATCACTCCAAGCAGATAGCTGTTCACCACGGAACCATATTTCACCACTAGTAGGTAAGTCCAATCCGCCCAACATGTTAAGCAGCGTCGTCTTACCGGATCCTGAACGGCCTTTCAACATAACAAGCTGGTTTTGCATAACCTGCATATTTATGCCTTTCAAGACATGCAGCTTTTGACTGCCCACGTCAAATATTCGCTCTACATTGCGCACTTCAAGCAGCGGCTGTTCAGGTGCTAACGTCACCTTGCGCTGCGGCCACTCTGCGGTTGAAACTTTGCTCTTGATGTCTTCAGTTGCTTCTGCTTCTATCGTTGGTTGCTTCTCCGTTTCAGCATTTGAGACATCCGGCTTCTGTTGTTGCTTTTTCTTGAGCCGAAGCTTCTTCAGCAATGACTTGGCCCCCTCTCCCCGTAATAAAAATTCTTCTCAAGTATAAACGAAGAAATGACTGGAAAAGTTACAGACTGATTAACATAATCCTACACGTTTTTAAAATTATTTGGAAAAAATAACAGACCCACCCTTATAGGAATCCACCTATAAGGGTGGGTCTGCTGCATGTTTATATTTACAATATTATGCGTATTCTCACATACACTACTTCAAATTTTTCCGCTTCATTATAAGGGATGCAGCTATCATAGCTCCCGCTCCCCATAGCACCAAAACAAAGACATTATTCCATAGGGCACCATTGCTTAAACTCATCTCATAAAGCATCGTATCTCTGATTCCATTCGCAAAATAAGTAAGCGGCACATGATGTGACAAGGACTGCATAAACTCCGGGAGCATATTTACGTCAAAGAAAATACCACTAATAAACATCATCAGAAAGCTGGCAAGATTCGCCAAACCTATATACATTTCCATCGACTTGCTAAGAGACACGAGAAAATACCCCATAGCTGCGAAGGAAAGTGTACCTACGGTGAAAATAAACAGCAAGCCTAATAAATCAACGTACAGTGCTGCATCGAACAGCCACATACCAGCGATTGTCAGGAGCACAATCTGTATTAACGCAAGTACCCATTTGACTAATATAGATGCTGTACTAAACGTTATCATAGACATAGGTGTCATCCGCAATCGGCGCAGTAAACCTGTTCGCTGAAGCTCAATGTGCTGAACCATATTGAACAATCCCGACTGCGAAATAGACAGTGCAATAAGACCTGTTAAAAGGAAAGCAGAATATTTCAGGTCATCCTTGCCAACAGAGACTGTGTTCGTCTGCACCGATATAGTCGGTTGAACATTAGCAATGCTCCAATTCATATGCTGGGCAACACTTTCAACAATTCCTTTTATCGCTTGCGTAGTCGTCGTTTGCATTTTTTCTTGATGTAACCATATTTGAATCGTACCTACTTGCTCATGCTCCGGCAGCACAATAACGGCATCGACCTTTTTTTGTTTTAACTTTTCCAGCGCAATTGCCTGAGAAATAGAAGCATCCCCGTCCAGCTCAAGCTGTGGAATATGAGAAAGGATTTGCAGTAATTGACTAGACACTTGATTAGGTACGTCTTGAACAATTGCTACCTTTGCTTCAAAGTTGGTGCCGTCATTTACTTTTCCAAATATAAAACCAAAAATAACGAGGAGGATTACTGGATAAAATATCGACCAAAACCATACCTGTTTCTCTCGGAAAGTTAGTTTAAGATGCGTGGTAAACAATGTAGCTAATTGAGTCATTAGTCACGCCACTCCTTTCCTGTCAAAGCGATAAATACATCTTCAAGACTCCAATCCCGAATGTTAATTTGCTCTACCTTGTAATTGCATGCTGTCGTATAATGAAACAACTCCAATAATGTCTGTTCGGGAGAAGTCGATAGCACCTGCAATTGGACGCCATCTGTCTCTACTCGCTTCACAGAATGAATCTTATCCGCAAATATAGCCATGTCTTGGACATGCTCCACTTTTATTCCTTGAATACTAATTTCTCTTTCGGTGGAAATTTGTTGAATAAGCGCCTTAGACGTATCAAGTGCAACAATCTGTCCTTGGTCAACGATACATACACGGCTGCTTAATCGCTCCGCTTCTTCCATATAATGCGTGGTCAAAATAACCGTCTTGCCTAGTTCCTTCAAATTAAGTATGATATCCCAAATATTACGGCGAGCCTGCGGATCTAATCCTGTTGTAGGCTCATCAAGAAAAATGACTTCGGGATCATTGATTAGTGCCAGACCTATAGCAAGCCGCTGTTTCTGTCCACCAGACAAACCTTTTATCCGTTGTTTCCTTTGCTCCTGTAAGTTTACAAGTGTCAAAATATCAGAAACCTGACGCTTTCTTTTATAAAAACTGCGGAATACATCCAAATGCTCTTCTACCGTTAACAAGTCGAACATGGCGCTCGTTTGCAGTTGTACGCCAATTCGCTCTTTCAATTTCTCTGCATGCGAGGGCCATGACAAACCAAATAATTGCACGCTTCCTTTATCAGGCTGCAGCAGCCCTTCTATCATCTCCAATGTTGTTGTTTTCCCAGCACCATTCGGACCAATAATCGTAAATATTTCCCCAGCCTTCACACTAAAAGATATTCCTTTCACGGCATGCACGGGACCGAACGACTTGTACAAATTGCTTACTTCGATAACACTCATTCCTTAATACCTCCATTACAAAATGAGTTAGTAGCCTTAGAATGATCCAGTCACTCCTAATTGAATATAGCGAATTATAGTTAGCACCAACATGATCTAGGTATGTATTTGAACTCCTTCTCTGGAATGATAATCTGTTGAAATACAACGCAGTTGCAGATATGCTGTTATAAAGCAAGCGATTCTACATGATTAACGAACAGGAGTGCAATTATGGAGAAGCCACGTATTCTTATTATTGAAGATGAAGTAAAAATCGCGCGAGTTATACAGCTTGAATTAAAGCATGAAGGTTATGAATCTGAGATGATTGACAATGGCTTGGACGGCTATCAAATATGCCAAGAACAGAGCTGGGATTTGATTCTTCTTGATGTGATGCTGCCAGGATTAAGCGGCTTGGAGGTATTGCGACGCCTTCGTACATCTGGCAATATGACACCCGTTATTTTGCTGACGGCACGGGACTCTGTACACGATAAAGTAAGCGGACTTGATCTAGGTGCGAATGACTACGTGACAAAGCCATTCCAAATTGAAGAGCTGTTAGCGCGGATCCGCACATGTTTGCGTATGAAAGCTCAACTTCAGCCTGCACCTACTGCCCCAGCAGACAATGGTGATGTATGGACAATAGCCGATTTAAGCGTCCATGACAAATCAAGAGCAGTAAAACGGGGAGATACGGATATCGAACTGACACCACGTGAATATGATTTGCTCGTGTTCATGTTAAAACATCCGAATCAAGTTATGAACCGCGAACAAATACTAACCAATGTGTGGGGCTTTGATTATTACGGAGATACCAATGTTGTCGATGTCTATATTCGATATTTGCGTAAAAAAATTGACCATCAGTTCGATAAACAGCTTATACACACGATTCGTGGTGTGGGGTATGTCATGAAGGAGTAGATCGCTATGAACATGCGCACAAAAATTTATTTGCTGTCGTCCGTCTGGCTACTGCTCGTCATTCTCATTATCAACATGTCAATATACGCTTTGTTCTATAATATGACGACCAGAGATGCATTAAGCAGTGTTCAGCTTCAAGCTCAACAAATATCTAAACCGCTTCAGGAATTTACAGGGGGCGATATAAACGATTTTCTTCGTGGTGGTTATTTACCAGAAGACGGAATGATTCGAATTATATTTGAAGATGGAAAAGTAAAGCATGACCCAGCCCGCCATGTACCGTATCAAGAAATGCCCGCAAAGTACTATCAAGAACAAAAAAACGAACTGCTTTTTTACCAAGATACGATGTTCGCACGCAGCTATCTCCCCATCATTTATGAAGATGGACGGATTGCAATGCTTGAAGTGACAGAGAACATACAGTCGACGCAAAAAAACTTATCACAACTAAGATGGGTTTTAACGATCGCAACGATTGTCGTATTAATCCCATCCTTCTTAGCTGGTAGATTGTTGACAAATCTAATTCTGCGTCCTATCAACGCGCTCATCGCAACCATGGAAGAAATTCAGCGTAAGAACACATTCAAAAAGCTTGACGTAAAAGGGAAATCCCAAGACGAGCTGTATAAACTCGGCAATACGTTTAACAAAATGATAGAACGGTTAAAACTTCACTTCGATCAGCAGCAGCAATTCGTATCAGACGCTTCTCATGAATTGAAGACGCCATTAACCGTTATTGAAAGCTATGCAGAAATGCTAAAGCGCTGGGGAATGAATGATCCGGAAGTACTCAAAGAGTCTGTGGAAGCCATCTATTCTGAAGCCGTGCGTATGAAAGAGATGACTCATCAAATGTTGGACTTAGCACGTCATGATGCAGGCATGCATATAGAGGCCAACCCATTTGACCTGATCGATACTACTACTCAAGCTGTCAAATTAACGAAACAAGCCTACCATCGAGAAATTACGCTGCATCAGGATTTGAATACACTCGAAGTGATCGCGGATGAGGCGAAATATAAACAACTGCTGTTCATTTTATTGAATAATGCCGTCAAATACAGTTCAGGCGATATTGACGTCCTCGTCTCTGCTGACGAATCCCATGCGCATATTGTTGTCAAAGATTGTGGTGTAGGCATCCCTGAAGAAGATATCCCTCATCTATTCGAACGATTCTATCGCGTAGATAAAGCTCGACATCGGGAAACAGGCGGAACTGGATTAGGACTTTCCATTGCCAAACAAATCGTAGATGCCCATGATGGTACTATCGAAGTAGAAAGCCAAGAAAGCGTGGGAACGAGCTTTATTATTCATTTTCCACTTACTTGGCAAATAAAAGCATAATCACTCTCATCAAATTCTCATTATTTTATCATTGCAAACTAAGGTATATCTGTTACTTTTAAAACAACGACACAGATTCTTCTCGAACCGAGGTGAATATACGATGAATCGACTTAAGAAAAAATGGATCTACGCTGCAAGCGGCGCACTGCTGTTAGCCTTCCTTTTATTTGGAGTACGACAAATATGGGCGCAGCAAACGAACCCACTCCTTTCTGAGCAAGAAATTAAACAAATCATTAGCAAAGCCTATGTCGGCAAGGTGGAGAGTCTCCAACTCAATGAAAATAGCAATCCACCTCAATATGTGGCTAAGCTTAAAAATGGAGACAGATGGTACGAGCTGCATGTTGGTGGTTATAACGGCGATATCCTTCATCTCAAACAAATAAGTGAAGCAGGTGTTCCTAAGGATCCCACAAATCCTAATGTACCTGGAAAAGAGAATCCTGGTACTGGTCAGCCAACCAATCCTAATGTACCCGGAAATGGCTCTACGCCTATTACAAAAGAAGAAGCGAAGCAGATCGCGAAAACACAGTTTAAAGGTAAACTCAGTTCTCTCGAATTGAAAATACAGCCGGATGGCAGTCGTTACTATGAAGCCAAATTAGAAAATAATAAAGAATCCATAACTATGTATATTAATGAAGCTGACGGCGAAGTATTGAAAAAAGAAATCACTTCCAAACCTGATAAAAAGCCGACTAACAACAACTCTATGCCGATCACGGAGTCTGAAGCAAAGTCTATTGCACTCAATGCCGTAAAAGGAACATTTAAATCTATTGATCTAGAAGAGGAAAATGGAGTTCCTGTGTATGAGGTAGACATAAAGACAACAAAGGGTACAAAGAAAGTATACATTAACGCCTATTCTGGAGCTGTTATCGCTAGTGTCACAGATGATGATGATGACGACGATTCAGACGATGATGATAATGAAAGTAAAAAAGAGGTCAAAGGCGTTAGTACTGATAATAAGAGCAACAATAATCTAAACAGCAATAACACGAACAAAAACAACAACGGTGGGTCTATTATCAATAAGCCTAGTAAGCCTACCAGCAGCAAGCCTGATAAAACGAATCAAACGAATAATAACAACACGAGCAATAACGGCGGTTCTACGGAGACCACCCCTCCTGTCAACAATGACGATGATCAAGTAGGCAGCCAGCCGAACGACGATGATGATGACGACGATGATATGAGCAACAACGACAGTAATAATACTAGCAATAACAGTAGTAACAATAGCAGTACCAGCACAGATGATGATGACGATGATGATTACTAATTCAAACATGCTTCCCAATTTAAAAGCCGCCAACCTCAACAGTTGGCGGCTTTTTCTATGTTTGAACAGTTACTGCAACCACATCTCTCACACAGCTAAGTTAATTCGTATCTAATCAAATATTACAAAAGGCCGCCTTTCTATTAGAGTCGTGCATCACACCACTCATTTAGAAAAAGCAACCTTATGTTATAAGGTAATTTACTTTTAGCATAATTAAGGAATAGAATTGCTTTATTTGTTCTCCACTCTATACTACGACAGATTTTAATCCGTCCATTGTCATATAATATTTCTCATCACAATGTAATGAGACAGAATCACTGTGAGTAGCAATGATAATTGTAATATTTTTCAAACTTTTCAAATATGATAATACATTTAGTTCTGTCTCATTATCTAACGATCCGGTAGGCTCATCAGCTATAATTATGTCTGGTTCATTTACTAGAGAACGTATAATTCCTACTCTTTGAATTTCTCCACCTGATAGCTTTTCAATCTTCTCATTCAAAATATGTCTAATCCCAAATAGCTCACCCAATGCTTTAACTCGATCCATCACTGCATTCATATGATCTTCTTTTTTTTCATACCATAATGGAACCATTATATTTTCAAGAGCTGTTAATCTGGGTATCATTGGACTATGTTGAGAGATATAACCCATTCTATGCTTACGTGTCTCGCTCAATCTATTTATACTCATATCAGTCATACTATTTCCATCAAAAAAGTAAGAACCGAATGATGGCTTTTCCATACCTGCAATAATGTTAAGAAGTGTACTTTTTCCAACTCCACTTTTCCCCATTATAGCTACCATCCCCCCTTTATCTACCCTTAAGTTCACATTATCAAAGATTGTTCTATCCGTAAATTTTTTTGACACATTTTCTAAAACAATATGTTCCAATTCATTTCATCCTTTCAATTGTCTAACAACATCTATCTTGTTTATGAGATTCCTAGTATATAATTTAGTAACAATTAATATTACTGCAATTGAAAATAAGGAAACTAAAATGTAAGCGATTATAATAGTAATAGAAAAATTAGCTATCAAAATTATAAGTAGAAAAGGAATAATCAGTCCCGCGAATTGTATCAGAGAAGTTTTATAGTGAATCAACTTAGCAACTTCTTCCATGCTGTAACCACTTATTAATAGAACTTTATAGACTTCTACACTTTTGTTGATAATAACTCTTAAAACCATAATAAAAATAGCAATTAAAGTAATTAGCAATACTGTCATACCTATAAATAAAATGTTTCTATTCATTTTAGTCATATCTACGATAGTATCAATCACCTTCCCATTAGCACCAATGACAGTAAATTGATTAAACTCTGTCCTCAATGAAATGTTATTCAATTCACTTCTAATTTGAAAAGGATTTAGTTCGGTAATAATATTTCCATTTATCTTGCTCAATAGTAACGCTTTAAAAAATATCCCCGTTCCATAAGACGAAGGTAAACTTTCAAATTTAAGAGTAGGTAGAATCACATATCTATCCAATATTAACTCGGGTTCTTGGACGGTCATTATTTTTTGAGAAGACTTGAGAATTCCGATTACTTCTCCTACAAATTGTTTTTGATAATATAATATATTTATAGTATCTCCAACCTTATACTCCTTAGAATACTCAGTTCCTAGAATTATTGGTAATTTAGTCTGATTCTCATTTAAAATATATTCTTTATCTTTAAATTTTCTACCCTCATTAAGCTCAAGATTGTTTAATTCAATTGCAGCAGCATTCATTTGCACGGACTTTACCGTCCTATATGATGTATTGTTAATTTCAAAAGCAGGTTGATTGTTACCAGACTCATAATATGCATCAAACACAGTATTACCCTCGAAGTTTGCTATTTCAATAGGTTGCCAAACGGCTGTATAATACGTAAAGGCTTGATTAGCACCAAGCTCATTACTGAAATTATTTAATTTCTGAAAACTATTTAATTGTGAAAAAAAAGCTCTTTCCTTTTCGTTATAAAGTTCATCTGATATCTGATATAAGTTTTTCCCTTGATAATTTTTAGCTACGTTTAATTCAAGACTAGATTGATTCATACTCAATGTAAGCAGAGCAAGTAAACAAAAATAAAAAAATGCAGCAGTATATAGAGAAATGATTAGTAGTTTATTTGATTTTATAAATATAAAAATTGCCTTCAATATTTTTTACCACCTTTTTTAACTATGTCGAAACGTACCCGATAAAGTCCTATAATAATAAATAAAAAATTATAAAAAAGCGCAAGTGTAATTGCATACACTATCCATTTTGAATCCCACATAGGATATGTATAATAAATTGTTATCAAAACAACCATCAATAAGCCCGTTGAAACAAAAATATATGGAAAAATTTTAGTTTTCAAAATAATTGCGCAAAGTGATGCAGGGGAATATCCATGTATATATAAAATGGTATATAAATTACTTTGATGACCGAACCATGAATTAACCACAATAAAGAATATAATAAATGATAAGATGAGCAAGATAACGTGTATCTCATCAAGTGCCTGATTTGACTTCAAAATATAAGTTCCCCTGAGCTCCTCATCAATAATTTCAAGTTCGTTTTTGCCAAAAAGCTCATTTAATACCTTTTCATTATTATAATGTGGTGTCATAAAAACAAACCACGTTCCATTTTTTAAATTAAGCTCAATATTTCTTGAGATCAACCATATCTCAGATTGGAACTGGTATGAGTTCGGGACATTAAAATACCCAATAAAATCATATTCATCTGGAATATCTCTAATACTTATATTTTCACCTGCCAGTGCTACCTTATCCTTATTTGAATGTTGTCTCACTTTATAAAATGGAGGAAGTAAAACATCTCCATTCATCCAGACATGCTTTATTTTAGAGTTTTGATGATACTGGATTAAAAGATAAGGTTTACTGATATCACTAATTTGGTGCCTTATATCCTTTAATTCAAATGTAATAGAGTTTTTATTTTTATACCCATTACTAAGCATATTCATATAATCCAGATATGATAAAAACCAAAATGAAAGAGCACCTAAAATAGTTAACAAAAACATTAAAATGTAATGTATTATCCCTGATGTAGAATATAACTTTTTGAATATCATAGCAGTATTATTTAAAGCGAGAAAATCATGATGATTTTCTCGCTTGTCTCCTTATTATTGGTTACCGTAATATGTTTTCCCTACATAATCTGTCAGAAACGTATCAATCCAATCACTTTTGGCTTCTGTTGTATTCCAGCCCCAGACACGGCCACTATCTCCAGTTACCGAACCTGTAACATATCCTTCGAACCTAGCTCGTGTATAATGATATACAGTATCCCAAGAAGTATTACCTACTGCTCTTGACATCAAAACGCCCGTTGCAACCTCTTTAGATTCTACAGAGCCTGTATGAGAAGCAGTTGACATAGACGTTACTGAAATTCCTCCCCCAAAATACCCATCTCTTTCACTCCAGCCACCGGTGATATTTTTCAAGTCATCTGATTGGGCAGAATAAGTAATAGGAGTAATTACGCTAAGAAAAAGTGCTACTGTCAAAATAAAAATAGAAGACTTCTTATTTTTCATGAGAATAACCTACCTTTTTTAATTTATATTTGAAAGCTGGCCAGCTAATCAAAACATAGAGGGTATCACCGCGTAATTAGTTTCATAAAGAGCAATAGGGGGATTGTAAATAAATTCAATAAATCAGTCTAACATCGCTGAGATGGTATGTGAGAGTAAGTTTCATAATCTAGAAATAATCTAAAAGAGGTATAGGTATACATTGAAAGCGAATATGTGTACATTGTCTAAAAGAGAGACAGCAGTATGGTTTATTTCATATAACTATCCTCACTGGCATCATAATATAAATGAAGATCGGTTAAGTGATTACAAAGGAGAATTTTTTCAGAAGATGTGATTTTTAAATTATCTTACTTGGTCAGATATTTCCTTTTTAGCCTTACAAATACTGCCTGAAACGCAATACAGGCTCTGATTCCGTGGATAACATTATTTTACCATATTTCCCATTCATATCTCAACATTTAAAAGTAATGGTTACATTATTTTAATAGATAATTACTCTATCCTATTTGCTTTATATACACAATTCAAAGCATTTTCTCATCAAATTCTCATCTAATTGCCTTTATACTCTAATAAATGAAAGTTATTATTACGATATAAACAATAGAACTTCAAGGGAATATCTAACATTAGGAGGATTTACTATGAAAAAATGGGCAGCAACTACACTAGCAGGTGCACTTGTACTGAGCGGAATCGGATTGGGAAACAACGTAATGGCTAAAGAAAACGATGATACGAGTAAACCTGCTCCAGCAGCACAAACGTCCAACAACAATAGCAAAGCTAAAATTTCGTTGGATAGTGCAAAAAAAATTGCAACTGGCTTATTTAAAAACGCTAAAATCGAGGAAGTCGAGCTTGAGAAGAAAAATGGCCGCCTCGTTTACCATGTAGAATTTGAGAATCGCAAAGACAAAGAAGATGAAGTATACATTGACGCTTACACAGGTAAAGTGACGTGGGAAAAAGATTTCAATGACGATGATGATGACAACAAACAAAAGCAAGACAAAAACAACAATACGAGCAGCAAGGACAATAAAAATAACAAACCAAACACTAAAAAGAACGACGACGACGATAATGACGACAAAGACGATGACGATAATAAAAAGCCAGCTAAACCAAAGTCAAACAAACCAAGTACGAAAATTACAAAAGAACAAGCGATTAAAATTGCATTAACGAAAGTCCCTGGCAAAGTAGAAGAAGTTGAGCTTGAAAAAGAAAACAACAAACTTGTATATGAAATTGAAATCAAAGCAAAAAAGAAAAAGAACGACGATGACGATGCTAAAGTATATGTTTCCGCAACGGATGGCAAAGTACTGAAAGTGAAATGGGATGACTAATCCGCATTCCTACTCCCTTTCTTTACAGCGTAAAGCTTATCGTTGATGTAATTTTACTGCATCATAAAAAGGCACCTTAGGCTTGTATAAAAGCCTAAGGTGCCTTTTCTATCTATTTATCCCACTCATCAATCGTTTTCATATATAAATCGATTCCTTGCCTAATTAACCTATTTTCTCTTATACACCCCAAGCTGCTGGATCACGTCTCCAAGCTTGTAGCATATCCACATCTTTCTCTTCGACGACATTCATCTCAACTGCCGCTTCAATAAGCGCTGTGTAGTTAGACAATGTATGCAATGGAATGTTCGCTTCGGCAAATCCTGCAGCCGCCTTATCAAACTCATAGCTAAAAATAGCCATAACCGCCATTGGCTCTGCCCCTACTTCACGTATTGCCTGTGCCGCCTTAATGGAGCTGCCGCCTGTTGAGATTAGATCCTCGATAACGACAACTTTTTGGCCTGGCTTGATTGAACCTTCAATCTGGTTCTGCTTGCCATGTCCTTTTGCTTTGTCACGTACATATGCCATAGGCAATCCGAGCTTATCCGCTACCCATGCCGCATGAGGGATGCCTGCTGTAGCTGTACCAGCAATCACTTCCGCATCAGGTGCATGCTCGCGTACGAGTTGTGCGAATCCTTCTGCAATAGCATTGCGGATTTCTGGATACCCCATCGTCAAGCGATTATCGCAATAGATAGGTGAACGAATACCAGATGTCCATGTGAATGGATCATTCGGGCGAAGTGCCACTGCTTGAATGGTAAGTAAATGATTCGCAATCGTTGACGCTAAAGGTTTCGATGTTGTTGTCATATTAAATCATCTCCTTCAAGATTTGTTCCAGCGCTTCACGCGGGTTTGCCGCAGCTGTTATAGGACGGCCGATAACGAGATAGTCTGTACCTTGCTGAATAGCCATAGCTGGTGTCATAATTCGAGATTGATCTCCTACCTCACTGCCCGCAGGTCGAATACCAGGAGTAATCGTCTGGAATGATGCGCCGCATGCTGCTTTAATGAGCTGCACTTCCTGTGGTGAAGCTACAACTCCATTTAGTCCCGCTTCTTGCGCCAGCTTCGCATATTTGATAACAGCATCAGGAACTGTACCCGCAATGCCAATCTCCTCATTCATGACTTGCTGATTGGTGCTTGTCAGTTGAGTTACAGCGATAACAGTCGGTCGAGTCAAGCTGCTGTCTTCCTCTAATGCCTGTTCCACACCTTCTACAGCCGATTTCATCATCATTACGCCGCCTGCTGCGTGTATGTTGAACATATCCACGCCGAGCTTCGTCACGCTGTGTGAACCACCTTTGACTGTATTCGGAATATCATGCATCTTTACATCGAGGAACACCCGATAACCTTTAGCTTTGAGCTCACGAATGAAGTCTGAACCCGATGCGTACAGCAGCTGCATACCTACCTTCATATAGCAAGGTATACCTTCAAGCTGCGTCATTAGCTGCTTAGCTGCTTCAACATTAGGGTAGTCTAGTGCTACCATCACCCGGCCTGCTGCCTGTTCGATCGTCATTCGATTTGTCATCCGTCCCGCTCCCCCTATTATCTTTGTCTCGCTTGTTCCATTCGCACCACTCTATGTGTTACATAGCATCTCACAGTCCGAGGAGGCCAATCGGCCTCCTCGTCATAAGTTTCCTATTGAGCTTATAGCACTGGCATTGGGCGTGAGGAGAAGTTTATGCGCTCCAACATTTCAAGCAATGCGCGTACTGTATCTAGAGAAGTCATACATACGACCCCGTTCTCAACTGCTTCACGACGGATACGGAAGCCGTCGCGCTCTGGTGTCTTGCCCTTCGTCAATGTGTTGACGACAAAGTGCGCTTCACCGTTGCGAATCAAATCAAGAATGTTCGGTGAGCCTTCTGTCAGCTTCTGTACCCGTGTTACGAGCAAACCTGCATTCTCAAGTGCAGTAGCTGTACCACCCGTTGCAATCAGCTTGTATCCAAGGCGACTGAAGCCTTGCATCAATTTCGCCGCTTCATCCTTGTCTTTGTCAGCAATAGTGCAGATGATAGCACCTGTTGTTGGAATTTTCATCCCAGAACCGATCAATCCCTTATAGAGCGCCTTCGCATATTCAACATCGCGTCCCATAACTTCACCCGTAGATTTCATTTCGGGGCCAAGTGTCGGCTCTACGCGGCGCAGCTTCGCAAAGGAGAATACCGGTACTTTTACAGATACATGGTCATCTTCTGGCCACAAGCCTTCTTGATAGCCAAGGTCTGTCAATTTGCTTCCAAGAATGAGCTTCGTTGCCACATTCGCCATCGGAATGTTCGTTACTTTGCTCAAGAATGGCACCGTACGCGAGGAACGAGGATTTACCTCGATAACATACACGTCGTCTTGGAAGATGACGAACTGAATGTTGACAAGACCTATTGTCTTCAATTCCTTCGCAATGCGGATTGTAATATCAACAACCTTTTGCTTCAATTCTGGCTTAAGGTGCTGCGGCGGATATACCGCAATCGAGTCACCAGAGTGAACGCCTGCACGCTCAACATGCTCCATGATGCCTGGAATCAATACCGTTTCACCGTCACAAATTGCGTCAACCTCTACTTCTTTACCAAGCATGTAGCGGTCGATAAGCACTGGATGCTCCGGATTGATTTGAACTGCATGTTCCATATAGTTGAGCAAGTCTTCGTCAGAGTATACGATTTCCATCGCACGACCGCCTAGTACATAAGATGGACGTACAAGTACTGGGTAACCAAGGCTTTGCGCCGTGCCTACTGCTTCATCTACAGAAGTTACCGTTTTACCTTTAGGTTGTGCGATATTCAAGCGTGAGAGCAATGCCTCGAACTTCTTACGATCTTCAGCTTCGTCAATGCTGTCTAGGCTCGTACCGATAATACGTACTCCTGCTTTTGCCAACGGTGCAGCCAAGTTAATAGCCGTTTGTCCACCGAATTGGACGATAACGCCTACTGGCTTCTCCTGTTCGATAACGTTCATAACGTCTTCGAAGAAGAGCGGTTCGAAGTACAGTCGGTCAGATGTCGAGAAGTCCGTCGATACAGTCTCAGGGTTGTTATTAATGATAACTGCTTCGTAGCCAGCATCTTGAATTGCCCATACCGCATGCACCGTCGAGTAGTCAAACTCAATGCCTTGCCCGATACGAATTGGACCAGAACCTAGTACGAGCACTTTCTCTTTCGTTGATGGTGCTACTTCGTTCTCTACCTCATACGTAGAGTAGTAGTAAGGTGTCGTTGCTTCGAACTCTGCCGCACAAGTATCTACCATTTTATATACCGGTGCTAGATTATGAGCTTTGCGAAGGTCACGCACTTCTGCCTCGCTTGTGCAGCTTCCGCCTGCGAATACCTCATTGCGAATCTCTGCAATAGCACGGTCTGTGAAGCCGTTGCGCTTCGCTTCATATAATGTCTCAGCAGATAGTTCTGCTTCCTCACGAATGCGATCCTCAAAGCGAATCATGCCTTCAAGCTTATCAAGGAACCACCAGTCAATCTTCGTAAGGTCTTGTATTTGTTGAAGCGTATAATCGCGACGGAAAGCTTCTGCAATAAGGAACATACGCTCATCATCCGGTGTTCTCAATCGTGCTTCAAGCGTTTCTTTCTCAAGAGCATCTGTCCCTTTCAAATAGAGACGATGAACACCGATTTCCAAGGAGCGAATCGCCTTATGCATCGACTCCTCAAACGTGCGGCCAATTGCCATTACTTCGCCCGTAGCTTTCATTTGCGTACCAAGCTTACGGTTCGCTTGTGTGAACTTATCGAATGGCCAACGCGGAATTTTCGAAACGATGTAATCCAGCGTAGGCTCGAAGCAAGCATAGGTTTGCCCTGTTACCGGGTTAACGATTTCATCAAGTGTGTAACCAACCGCGATTTTAGCCGCCATTTTCGCAATCGGATATCCTGTTGCTTTGGAAGCAAGCGCCGACGAGCGGCTTACACGAGGGTTTACCTCGATAACATAGTATTGATAGCTGTACGGATCGAGTGCGAACTGTACGTTACAGCCACCTTCGATGTTCAAGGCACGAATAATTTTCAAAGATGCTGAACGCAGCATTTGATATTCGCGGTCAGATAGCGTCTGGCTCGGTGCTACTACGATACTGTCTCCCGTATGAACGCCTACAGGGTCGAAGTTCTCCATGTTGCAGACAACGATACAGTTGTCATTTGCATCACGCATAACCTCATACTCTACTTCTTTCAAACCCGCGATGCTTTTCTCAACCAAACACTGTCCGATTGGGCTGTAGCGGATACCGGAAGCTACGATGTCACGAAGCTGCTCTTCGTTGTCGCAAATTCCCCCGCCTGTTCCTCCAAGTGTATAGGCAGGACGAACGATAATGGGGTAGCCAATTGTATTCGCGAAGTCTACTGCACCTTCAACCGTCGTTACAATTTCACTTTCAGGTACTGGCTGCTCCAGTTCACGCATGAGCTCGCGGAACAGATCGCGGTCTTCTGCACGCTCGATTGCGTTGAGCTGCGTACCTAGCAAACGAACATTTTCTTGCTCTAGAACACCAGCGCGAGCTAGTTCTACAGCCATATTTAATCCCGTTTGACCGCCCAATGTTGGAAGTAATCCATCTGGACGCTCTTGGCGAATAATTTGTCTAACAAATTCCAGCGTAATTGGCTCGATATACACTTTGTCTGCCATATTTGTATCTGTCATAATCGTAGCAGGATTGCTGTTGATGAGAACGACTTCCAAGCCTTCTTCCTTCAAAGCTTGGCAAGCTTGTGTTCCAGCATAGTCGAACTCGGCCGCTTGACCGATGACGATAGGGCCGGAGCCGATGACGAGTATTTTCTTAAGTTCCTGATTCTTCGGCATAATTATAGTTCTCCTTTCAACTGGGCCACGAGCTCCGCTTGGCGCGGTACAGCTGGCAAATTGCGTTTATGTTCACGAACCATCTCCAGGAATTCGTCAAACAAGTAGCTGCTATCATGCGGTCCTGGTGCTGCTTCTGGATGGTATTGCACAGAGAATGCTGGGAAGCTCTTATGCTTCAAGCCTTCAATCGTTTTATCGTTATTGTTGATATGAGTAACTTCAAGCTCCGTATTTGCAATCGTTTCATCTACTACGGTGTAGCCATGGTTCTGAGAAGTGATGTAGCACCGGTTCGTTGCAAGCTCTTTAACCGGATGATTTCCTCCGCGATGTCCGAACTTCAATCTGCCTGTATCTGCTCCGCAAGCCAAAGCTAGCAGCTGATGTCCTAAGCAAATGCCGAAGATTGGGATTTCACCGAGCAGGTCTTGAATCATTTTCACTGCATGCGGCACATCTTTCGGATCCCCAGGTCCATTTGATAGTTGAATACCATCTGGACGTAGGCGGCGAATCTCGTCAGCCGTTGTATCATGGGGTACGACGATAACGTCGCAGCCGCGCTGTGTAAGTTCACGCAGAATCCCGCTCTTCGCACCGAAGTCAACCAGTACAATGCGCTCACCTAGCCCTGGGCTTGTAAATTGATTCTTCGTTGAAGTGCGTGCCACTTGGTTGCGAAGCAACGGCGTTGCTCCAAGCATTTCTTGCAGCTCTTCTACAGATTTGCTGCCTGTTGCTAGAATACCTTTCATCGTTCCATAGTGACGCAGCTTACGTGTAAGCATGCGCGTATCCACGCCGCTGATGCCAACGATGCCGTACTCTTTCAACAAGCGGTCTACCGTATATTCAGCTCTCCAGTTACTAGGGATGGACTCATGACGACGAACGACAAATCCGTGCACATAAGGGCGAATGGATTCGAAGTCATCTCTTGTAATCCCATAGTTTCCGATAAGCGGGTAAGTCATCGTAACAATTTGACCACAGTAAGACGGGTCAGACAACAATTCCTGATATCCTGTCATTCCTGTATTAAATACAACCTCACCAACTGACTCGCCTTCTGCTCCGAACGCCGGACCCGTAAATAGAGTTCCATCTTCCAATAATAGTTTTGCTTGCATGCTCGTCACTCCTCGCTCTCCACTCTTATCAACTCAACCGCATCGATCGGCTTTTGTACTATCACTGCCAAGCCATTTCCAAACTATGTTCTAGACCTGTTCACTCCATACGATACGACCATCTACAATCGTCATCACTGGCCAGCCTTTCAGCTTCCAACCTGTGAATGGTGTGTTGCGTCCTTCAGAAGCAAACGTTTCTGGATTTACTTCGCGCTCTGTTTCTAAGTCAATCACTGCGATATCTGCAGGCGCCCCTTCTTCCAAGCGCCCTGTATTTAAGCGGAATACTCGTGCTGGGTCAGCTGTCATACGCTTCACAAGCATTTCCAGCGACCATTTCCCTGTAGCTACAAACTTGGTATACATAAGCGGGAAAGCTGTTTCCAAGCCTACGATACCGAAAGGCGCTAGCTCCATACCACGAGCTTTTTCTTCTACACTATGAGGAGCATGATCCGTTACTAAAATATCAATCGTGCCATCTTCTATCGCTTCAATGCACGCTTCTACATCACGAGGTGAGCGAAGCGGCGGATTCATCTTCCAATTCGCATCCAAACCTGGGATATCCTCATCAGATAGAATGAGATGATGTGGACATACTTCTGCGGTTACTCGAATACCGATTTGCTTCGCTTGGCGGATGAGGCGAATCGACTGTTCTGTGCTTACATGACACACATGGTAATGTACGCCTGTAGCTTCCGATAGCAAGATATCTCGGCCTACATGAATTGCTTCCGACTCATTTGGGATGCCTTTCAATCCATGCTTGCGTGCGAATGCTCCATCTGTTACTGCCGCTCCCTTTACTAAGGTGTCGTCCTCGCAGTGTGCGATGACTGGCATATCAAGTGCATGCGCGCGCGCCATTGCATCTTTCATCATTTGTGCTGACTGCACACCTACTCCATCATCCGTGAAGCCAATGACCCCAGCTTCTTTCAAGCCTTCAAAATCTGTTAATTCGCGTCCGAGCTCATTTTTTGTAATCGCTCCATAAGGTAGAACTTTAACGATACCTTCTGACTTCGTCTTGTCGTGGATAAACTGAACCGTTTCCGGTGTGTCAATAACAGGCTTCGTATTCGGCATACACGCTATCGTCGTGAAGCCTCCCTTAGCTGCAGAACGTGTACCTGTAGCAATTGTTTCTTTATGTTCGAAGCCTGGTTCGCGCAGATGAACATGCATATCGATAAATCCTGGGGATACGAACTTACCTGCTGCATCCACAATTTCCACCTGTTCAGGTAATTCCACTTCTACGTCTGTAATGCGCGAGATAATGCCGTCTTCGATCCAAAGGTGCCTTGTTACTAGCTCACCTTTATTACTGAACATTTGTGCATTTGCTAAAATATACATTGTGTTATCCCCTCTCCCGCATCTTGTATCGTTTGTTGTTCTGTTACCTATACTAGCGACCCGTTCTTACTTGAATATATTAAGAGCATGCTTACAGCTCTGAATAATCTCTAATATCATACATGCTGCGTTTATCGTAATGCTCGCTCCATCACTGCCATTCGAATCGGCACTCCGTTGGACATCTGGTCAAAAATTCTTGCCTGTGTACATTCAACCACATCGTCATCAATTTCAACATTTCGATTCACTGGCGCAGGATGCATCACAATGGCGTGCGGCTGCAGCTTGCTAACTCGCTCAGCTGTCATGCCATAAGCATCTCGATATTGCGCAGCTGTAGAGAATACATTGGACTCATGACGCTCAAACTGTACTCGCAGCATCATCACTGCATCTGATAGAAGAGCTTCTTCCATCGTGATGTATGGTGCATCCATATCCTTTGCTTTCATACTTTCTGGTGCACAGAATCGAACATTTGCACCAAACTTGCGAAGTGCCCAGTAGTTAGAGCGAGCTACACGACTATGCTCGATATCTCCGACAATCGTTACATTCAGCCCGGATAAGTCACCGAAATGCTTACGCATTGTGTACATATCGAGCAAAGCTTGCGTTGGATGTTCATTGTTGCCATCACCAGCATTGATAAGAGGCATCTTTACCCGCTCAGCCAACTCAGCCAGCATGCCGACTGGCTTCAGTCGAATAACTCCTGCATCAAGTCCCATCGACTCTAAGGTACGAACCGTATCATAAATCGATTCTCCCTTTTCAACACTCGAAGCTGATGCACTAAAGTTAATGACTTCTGCGCCTAGACGACGCTGAGCGACTTCAAAGGAGCAGCGCGTCCGAGTACTGCTTTCGAAGAACATATTCGTCACAATTTTGTGAGCGAATGTTTGGTTCACCTTCAGCACATGATTTTCCCAGTACAACGCGCGGTCCAGAATCGATTGAATTTCTTCGCGACTTAGGTCCTTCAACCCAAGTAGACTTCGTTCCTTCGTTCTGCTCTCCATTTGAGCGGTAGTCATTTATTATAGCCCCCTGTTGTGAACAATTTTGACTTCATCCATGCCGTCTATTTCGCTGAGTGCTACTTCGATTTCCTCAGAACGTGAAGTCGGTACATTTTTTCCTACATAGTCTGGTCTAATTGGAAGTTCCCGGTGACCTCGGTCAGCCAATACAGCCAGTTGAATCATTTGTGGTCTTCCTTTATCAATAAGTGCGTCCATCGCAGCACGTATCGTTCTGCCTGTGTACAAGACGTCATCACACAAAATAATTTTTTTATCTTCGATTTGGAAACCTTCATTTGTCAGATTCCCCATTCCGCTGCCTACATCCTTGCGATCATCACGATAATCGGAAATGTCTAACTCTGCTACTGGAATGCTCTCATTCTCGATGGAGAAGATACGCTCTGCAATTCGGTTAGCCAGATATATCCCTCTCGTTTTGATACCTACCAGCACACAGTTGTCGATCCCCTTATTTCGCTCCAATATCTCGTGTGCAATTCGTGTCAGTGCACGTCGGATGGCGGCATCATCCATAATAACGTTGTATTCCTTCGTACTCACCATACGTCCTCCTTCATATTCATCCTGTGTATATAGCTTGCTCCGCTGTAGTAAACCTCTATGCTTGCTTAACTTCCTAACAATTGATTATTGTGTCTGTGAAGAAGGTACAAAAAAACTCCTTGCCCACAGGCAAGGAGTTCGTATCAACCATAGTGTTAGAATGATAGCGCTGGAAAAAGACTGCACATCATATTACAGTGCTAGTCATCGAGGAGTGGTGCATCACACCAATCACCCGACTATCCAAAACGCTGAAGAAATCGTGCGCGGCATACACGTGATGTGCATGCTTCGTTCTGTGCGCAGCTTTCTAGCTGTTGCAGAGATGGGACTGTGTCTCTCTGGACACCTAGCCTTCATCATGCATCAGCTCATTCTCGTTACGAGCGTGACCTTGCCAGTCTCACGGGACTGAATTAAAGGTTCAATATGCGATTAATAGGATTATGCCATCCCATCTCACAATTGTCAAGGTCACATTCTCTTCCATTAAAATACAAATTCTACATCTGTTAAGCGACGCTTCAATTCCGAAATAACGCGTTTCTCTTCTTCCTCACCTTTAGCTTGGAATGTAACGGAGAAACGAATAAAGCGACCAGCATCATCCCATGGTACTGTGGAAATAAGCTTTTCACGAATCAAATATTGAGAGAAGTCTTCACCCGTCTCAAATGTCGGACCATTCTTCACACCTTTAGGCGCTTCTACATACAAGAAGAAGGAGCCTTTTGGTTTTTCCGCATGGAAACCGATCTCATTTAGAGCAGCAACAAGCAAGTTATGACGACGAGAATATTTCTCGGAAATAGCTTCTGTGATCTCTGGATTAGCAAGTCCATATGCAGCCGCTTTTTGGATCGCGATAAATTGACCGGAGTCGTTATTGTCTTTCACATCAGAGAAAGCTTTTACGATAAGCGGGTTACCTGCTACAAACCCAATACGCCATCCTGTCATGTTGTAAGACTTGGATAAGGAATGCAGCTCTACACCAACATCCTTAGCGCCTGGAACGCTCAAGAAGCTAAGCGGCTTCACGCCATCATAAGTCAACGCAGAATATGGGGCATCGTGAACAACGATAACTTCATGCTGTTTCGCCCATGCTACAACTTTATCGAAAAACTCAACCGTTGCAGCTGCACCAGTAGGATTGTTCGGGTAGTTCAAATACAACAACTTAGCACGCTTGCAAATATCAGCTGGAATAGCGTCCAAGTTAGGAAGGAAGTTATTTTCCTTCGTCAACTGCACATTGAACACTTCTCCGCCCAAATACTTTGTATGCGTTCCAAGAACAGGGTAACCAGGCACAGTCATAATCGTGACATCACCAGGATTGATGAAACAAGAAGGTAGCATAGCAAGTGCCGGCTTAGAACCGATAGAGTGCACAACCTCTGTCTCAGCGTCGATGCCTTCCACTTGGAATACGTCTTTAAGATATTGAGCTGCTGCTTCTTTAAATTCTGCGATACCGTTGTCCGCATAACCACGGTTCTCTGGCTTCGCTGCTTCTTCAGCAAGCTTTGCTACGATGCCTGCATCAGCCATCTCATCTGGCTCACCTACACCCATATCGATAAGCTCAACGTCGGGATGAGCATTCTTTGCTGCAGCTTTAGCGCGTTTAATCTTTTCGAACTTATAAATGTTTGTATCTTTTCCATAATTCTCGCCACCAATGCGATTTGCGAATTGGCCCTGAATATAGGTTTGTTGATAATGTTGTATAGACATAAATGACCTCTCCTTTACCGTAAAACTCGCCTGTTAAAGCACGAATGTATTGCATCCTTACTATGAAGGAAGCATGCCCGAAACACCATGGATGATTCACGCAAACATTTGTACTTCTTGCACAGAGAAATCATTGGCAACATTACAATTCCTATCTATTTCGAATCGATTTCAATAGTTCTTCCATATCATCTGGTAATGGTGCCTGGAATTGCAAAGTTTCACCCGATACAGGGTGGACAAATCCTAGTGTTTGTGCGTGAAGTGCTTGTCCATTCATTTTTAGCCCACGAGTGCCGCGACTGTACATCGGATCACCTACTAATGGATGACCGATATATTTCATATGAACTCGAATTTGATGCGTACGCCCTGTCTCAAGCTGAAGCTCCACCATTGTTGCATCGCCGAATCGCTCCAACACTTTGAAATGAGTGACCGCATGCTTACTGTTACGTTCAGTGACCGTATACATTTTACGGTCTTGCTCGTCACGACCGATAGGCGCATCAATAGTTCCTTGATCATGAGGTATGTTGCCATGTACGAGCGCCATATATTTGCGCAGCACTGTATGGGCTTTCAATTGGTCTGCAAGTGACACGTGCGCTTTATCATTCTTGGCGGCCATCAATAAACCTGATGTATCTTTATCAATACGATGAACGATACCAGGACGCAACTCACCATTAATACCGGACAAATCTTTACAATGGTACATCAGTGCATTTACAACCGTTCCAGATGTGTGACCTGGAGCGGGATGCACAACTAAACCGCGAGGTTTGTTAATAACAATGACGTCGCTATCTTCGTAATAAACATCAAGCGGGATATCCTCCGCTACAATATCAACAGACTCGGGCTCTGGCATAGCAAGCTCGACAACATCGCCTGCTGCACATTTGTAATTTGACTTTACTGCAGCCCCATTTACAAGCACATGCCCATCTTTAATCCACATTTGAATTTGAGTGCGCGATATATCCATACCCAGCGATTCATGCACTCGCTTATCAAGTCGTTCCTTAGCTTGCTCTGGTGTTATCGTCCATGTATACGAATGAAACTCCTCGCCCTTGCCTTCTACTGGCGAGTTCGAGGAGTTAATGGACGAAGCTATCGTTGTACCATTTAATTCATATTGTTCATTCATTTGGATATTACCCTTTCTCAACTGATCCTTCAGATCCTTCTTGTTGTTCCAGCAACTTCTTTTCACGTTTTACGGACAAGAAAGCGTCCAGCATGACGAAACCAACACCTACACATATACCAATATCTGCGATGTTAAAGATCGGGAATGTATAGAAACCAAAGTCGAATTTAAAGAAATCCACAACTTCGCCCGATATGACACGATCAATAAAGTTTCCAACTGCTCCACCTAATATAAGTCCTAAGCCAAGCTGTAGAATCGAACTATGCTCATGCTTCAATTTCTCTAAATACCAGATGATCCCAATCAATACAACAATCGTCACAGTAATGAGAAACCAACGCTGGTCTTCCAAAATACTAAAGGCCGCTCCGCGATTACGATGTGAAAATAGTGAAAAGAAGCCATCAATAATCGGAATCTCTTCAAAAAGCTCCATACGCGTAGCGACGAGCCACTTTGTTCCTTGATCAAGAGCTAGAACGATAATTGCCAGTATATAATACCACACTGAAACCCGTCACCTCGATTAGCAAAATCAATGTTGAAAACTGTTTGACTCGCTCATTGTAACATACCGCCCATAGACCGTCCAATACGAACCAGCCGGTGATTCATTTTCCATGGGGCAACTCCCTGCATTCCGTGCATTCTATAAGTAGGATGTCCAGACAGGAAGGAGAATGATCGTGTCACATCTAACGTCAGAACAACTACAGCATCTGAAACGTGAACTTACAACTGAACAAGCTGATCTGGAACGAAGACTTCATCAAAACGATCAATATAATTTGGCGGATTCCATTAAAGAAACGACAGGTGAACTGTCTCCGATCGATAATCACCCAGCCGATCTCGCCACTGAATTGTATGAACGCGAAAAAGATATCTCATTATTAGAGCATCATGAAATTCAGCTTGAACGTATTGAAACGGCATTAACACTAATGGAAAAAGGAACGTACGGTACCTGCGTTGTATGCGGCCAGCCTATACCTTATGAACGATTAGAAGCTATACCTTCAACCATGTACTGTGTCAAAGACTGCCCTGAGCAAACGGTTTCCCATAACCGCCCCGTCGAAGAGGAATTTCTTACTCCTCCATTTGGCCGCACAAGCTTAGATGAACGCGAGGACCAAAATGGCTTCGATGGAGAAGATGCTTGGCAGATCGTAGAAGCATGGGGAACATCCGATAGCCCGGCCATGCATGAAGAATCCGATATAGACAGTTATGACCGCATCATGATTGAAGCATCTGAAGAAATTGATGGCTGTGTCGAGTCTTTTGAAAGCTTTGTCGCAACCGATATAACAGGTAAATTTGTATCTGTTGTTCGCAATCGTCAATATGCTCGCTATATGAATACTGGCGAAGGCGAGCCACTTTTAGAGCCCGACCGCTACTACGATTAAAATTAAACATCGCAATTAATAATCAATACATCTTCGAATCTAATTGGGATTGAACAATACGAACGATATCAGCAATAAAGTCCCCAATAAGAGGGAGATTCAGTGCACCAAGCCATTGAAGAACATAAAGTAGCAATACCGTAACGAACGTAATTCCGATAACAACACCTACACCACGTGCTACACCTGCTACAAAATTAACCCAAAGCAAACGGGGCATATTCAGCATTAACTCTGTATATTCAAGCATTCTAGAGCGCTCAAATTGTAATGATATTTTCTGCAACAATGCATGCATACCTTCAATAATTTCACGATCTGATTTATTTTTGTCGTCCAAGCATTCTTTCAATTGTTCCATATCAACTTCAACACGCTCAACTGTACGTTTTCTTTTCTTCATGATGGATTAGGCCTCCTAATCAAACAGATGCGTCAACAGGTCCCTTTTTCAAACAAAAGAGCGTCGACAACTGCGAGAATTTTCGCACGGTCGACGCTCCCCTTTATCCGTAAAGCTTAAGGCTTCCGCTCGCTCCACTAGTGTTGCTCACGTAAACCTAACTTATGCCTATCACTGAATGTGAACACCAATTGTCTTCGTACCGAGATCAACGGATTCCATTTGTTCAGTCTGGCCAAACGAAAGCTCTGCTACGAGTACATTGTCACGCAACGTACCTTCAAAGGCAACGATAGCAGCTTGCAATTCCTCATCGACATGAAGAACGATGTTTACGCGTTTCTCGATCGGTAAGTCGAGTTTTTTACGCGTATCTTGAATCGCACGAACAACTTCACGTACCCAGCCTTCTTGTTCAAGCGCTGGTGTAATATCTGTGTTCAGAGCTATTGTCATTTTGTAGCCAGAAGCAGCCGCGAAGCCTTCTTTAGCCTTCTTCTCGACGAGAAGCTCCTCTTCCGTCAATTGCAGAACTTCTCCTTCTGCTGTTGTGAATTGGAATTGGCCGCTTTGAACCACTTGGCTAGCTTGCTCTGCGCTCATGGAACGAAGCTCATTTTGCAACGGACCAACATGCTTGCCATATTTTTTACCCGCTACTTTCAAGTTCAGCTTCAAGCTGAAATCTACAAATCCGTTATCGCTGTTCTCAATGCGAATCTGCTTCACATTGATCTCATCCTTGATTACTTCTTCGTAGGCAGCTAGATCGAACTCGCGATCCATCGATACGATAAGCTCGGACAATGGTTGACGCGTCTTAATGCTCGTCTCATTACGTACGTTACGAGCCAACTCAACGATTTGACGAGCTGTTTCCATATCGCGCTCAAGCTCCGCATCAATAATGGATGCATCAGCTGCTGGATATCCAGCCAAGTGAACACTTTCTTCTGCTCCACCAAGATTACCATAAATATCTTCTGCAACCATAGGAGCGTAAGGTGCAATGAGACGGGATAACGTCAGTAGCACTTCACGAAGTGTTTGATAAGCAGACAGTTTGTCATCTGTCATCTCACTGCCCCAGAAACGGTCACGAGAACGACGGATGTACCAGTTGCTAAGCTCATCTACATAGCTTTCAATCGCTTTAGCTGGATTTAGGAAGTCGTTTGTTTCCAAGCCTTTCGTTACAGAAGTAACGAGCGTTTGAAGACGAGACAAAATCCAACGATCAAGCTTGTTATCGGAAGTACGAGCTGCATATGCTTGTGGATCGTAGTTATCGATGGTCGCATACAACGCATAGAAAGCATGCGTGTTCACTAGCGTATCAATTACTTTCGATTTCGCTTCTGCAACGATCTGCTTCGAGAAACGCTTCGAGTTCCACGGCGCACTGTCAGCCAATAGTGCCCAACGGAATGCGTCTGTTCCGAACTCATTAATGATTTCCCAAGGATCGATAACGTTACCTTTGGATTTGGACATCTTTTGTCCGTTCTCATCCAAGATATGGCCCGTCGCGATAACTGCCTTGTACGGAGCAACACCTTTGTATAACGTCGCAACTGCTAGCAAGCTGTAGAACCAGCCGCGCGTCTGATCGATTCCTTCGCAGATAATATCTGCTGGGAATTGCTGTTCGAATTTCTGCTCGTCACCGAACGGATGATGATGCTGTGCAAATGGCATCGAACCACTATCGAACCATACATCGATAACCTCAGAAGTGCGCTCCATCTTACCACCTTCACAGTGCGGACAATGCAATTTCACCGCATCTACATACGGCTTGTGCAGCTCCAAGTCCTCTGCAATTGGGTCAACAGAACGAGCACGCAAGTCAGCATGGCTCTCAGGTGCATATTGCTCATCACAAGATGAACATACCCACACGTTAAGCGGAGTTCCCCAATAACGATTACGGCTAATGTTCCAATCCACCAAATCTTCCAAGAAGTTTCCGAAGCGGCCTTCACGAATATGACCAGGGTACCAGTCGACCTTGCTGTTATTTTCAATTAATAAGTCTTTAACCGCTGTCGTCTGAATGAACCAAGATTCTGTCGCATAGTAGAGCAACGGCGATTTACAACGCCAGCAGAATGGATAGCTGTGCTCGTATTTCTCTTTGCTGAACAGAAGACCTTTTTCAGACAACATTTTCACGATATCAATATCGCAATCTTTAACGAAACGACCTGCCATGTCTGTTACTTCTTCCGTATAACGGCCATGTGAATCAACAACGCTGAAGAAGGTGATTCCGTTCTCACGGCATGCACGGTTATCGTCTTCACCATGAGCAGGAGCCATATGAACGATACCCGTACCGCTTGCATCTGTAACAAAGTCAGCACCAACAATGAGATGACCTTTAGCAGGCTTCACATAAACAAATGGCGCTTGATACGTCTTATTGATAAACTCAGAGCCTTTGTGCTCGGATACGATCTCATATTCGCCAGACATTACATTGTCAACGAGGTTTTTCGCCATGATGTACACTTCGCCATCTTGCTTCACACGCACATAATCCATAGCTGGATTCATTGCGAGTGCAGCATGAGCAGGAAGTGTCCATGGCGTTGTCGTCCATGCAAGTACATAGTCGCCTGAATCATCAAGTTTAAACTTCACGGTAGCAGACAAGTCTTTTACCGTTTCATAGCCTTGTGCCACTTCATGCGAACTCAACGTCGTTTGGCAGCAAGGGCAGTACGGGCTTACACGGTGTCCACGGTACAGCAAGCCCTTCTTATGAATCGTAGATAGAATGTGCCATACACTCTCGATATATTTATTATCAAGTGTAATGTACGGATTGTCCAAGTCCGTCCAATAAGCGATAGCTTCTGTTAACTCACGCCATTTATGCTCATATTCAAATACGCTGTCTTTACATTTTTGAATAAATGCTTCTACACCGTAATTTTCGATTTCTTGCTTACCGGAGATACCCAGCTGCTTCTCTACACCCAACTCTACAGGAAGACCATGCGTATCCCAACCTGCTTTACGCTGAACATTGTAGCCTGACATCGTCTTATAGCGGCAGATGAAGTCCTTAATAACGCGTCCAAGTACATGCCCGATATGAGGCGCACCGTTCGCAGTAGGAGGCCCCTCATAAAATACAAAGCTTGGCTTGCCTTGACGATTTTCAATCGTTTTTTTGAATGTTTCTTCGCGATTCCACTTCTCCAAGATGCGGAGTTCACGTTCTCTAGCTCGTTCCTTGACGTCTACCTTTTTCATCGTCCTCATCCTTTCTTCTCTATACAGAACCACTGTCGACAGTTGAGTATTCAAGGCCAAAAACACCAAAAAACCCCGTCCCATAAAGGGACGAGGTTGACTCGCGTTACCACCCTTGTTCTATCCGTATAGACGACATATTCGTCATCGGCAGTTACTGCCCGGATAGCACTCTGAAGTATCTTCGCCTAGTGCAAAGACACAGTCGGATAACGGCCGACAGCCGATTAAGCTTACTTTGCGTGCATTCAGCTTAATATCTCAGGGATGATGTCCACGTGCGGTTCATTCATCGGTTCTCAGCTACCCCGACTCTCTGATTGAATAAACGGATGCATTGGCGCGTTCCCGTCGCTGATTGTTAATCATCATATTTAGATTATTACTATGTTATATCGTGTTTTGAACGAAAAGTCAATGCAGCTTACTTGCTAGCTCAACGCAGCAGTCAGCTCGCCTACTTTGCTCAAATTAATACTCGTCTCTGCTTGCTTCTGCGCGCTCAAGAGCTTCCCAGCCATCTTGGCTAAGCAGCTCTAGTTGAGCTTCCACCAATGTACGGAAACGAGCACGATAAATAGAAGCTTGCTTCTTCAACTCTTCTACTTCCAATGCAATCTTGCGTGACTTAGCAAGTGCATCATTTACAATGCGATCTGCGTTTTTCTCAGCTTCCTTAACGATGAGCTGAGATTCTTTCTTCGCGTTGCTTTTCACATCATCTGCAGCTTCCTGAGCAACAATGATCGTTTTGCTCAACGTCTCTTCCAGATTCGAAAAATGATTAAGCTTGTCTTGCAAGTTTTGAGCATGGTTATGAATTTCCTTATTTTCTTTAATGAGCGCTTCATAATCTTTAATAATCTGATCTAAAAATTCGTTTACTGCATCCTCATCGTAACCGCGAAGTTTGCGCGGAAACTCTTTATTATGTATATCCAATGGTGTCAAAGGCATTGCATGCACCTCCTTAAAAATGTCGAACCTATCTTATTGATGTTATGAAATATACGCCCGACAGCTGCGTCGAATCGCAGAAAGCGAAAGTCTTTATCTAATTTTTATTGGTGAAGGGAAGGAGCTAGCTGTGCGCTCTGGTGTATATCGCATTGTAGGCTTATTGATACGTCCCCACCATCACGCGCATGCGCCCCTTCTTCGATACTCCTTCTATTTCAAGCACTTTGAATCGACCAAAGCCTTGTAAAGAAACAACATCTCCCACCGTCAATGGAACAGAAGGATTCTCTTCTACTTTCCAATTGACTTTACAACGGCCATTTTTAATCGGAGCTGTTATCTTCGCACGACTCAAACGAAACACATCACTTACAATTCCATCCAGTCGCATCGAGGCAACCGATATCGTAAATGGCTTCCACTCTTGCCCAGTAACACGCAATTCGGTCAAAGGAACTAAATCCGTAAATACCGGCACGCGATGCACCTGCCTCAAGTGGGTATCTAGAAATGAAGCAATATCCTCGGTTACTAGCACATGAGCACCAGCATCACTCGTATGAATATCACCAATTTTATCTCGCTTAATACCAAGTCCAAGCAATGCTCCCAAATAGTCACCATGCTCCAACTCACTCATCCGTTGATCAGATGAAGAGATAGAAAGCACAGTCATGTCCATCGGCTCAGCCTCAACATAAACATATTCAGGTGCAATAATTGCTCGGCACCGCTCCGCCCCTTCATAACCACCATCAACACGCAGTGCTATATCATCTCTGCGGTTAACGAGCGTTTGGACAATATACGCCTGTCTTGGGTCAAGGAAGTCCGTCAAGCGGACTTCATGACGCTCTGCTGCTCTTATCATCCACTCTGACGCGCGATCTACGAAAGGCCGCTCGTCAGGGTGAAAATGTACTTTAATCTGCTCACTCATCGTATTGATATCCTATAGAATATAAGTAATGACTGTTGCTAAACCAATGTGTACAAATTGCAATACGAACAAGGCGACAATCGGAGAAATATCGAGCACTCCGCCGATCGGTGGAATGATTCGACGGAAAATAGATAAATACGGCTCAACAATTTTGCCTATGATCTCACCGATGAAGCTTGACCTCACGTTCGGTACCCAAGACATAAGCACGTAAATAATGACAAGCCACCAGTAAATATTAAATAAATAAGCTACGTATTCTAATACGGTTGATTCAAATGACGACAAATTCAACTCACCTCGATTGCTTGTATTCCATATCTTCAGCAAACATTTCTGCGATGGAGCCTTGGATCTCTACATTTTCAGGTACACAGAGAAAGATATTGCTCCCCAGCTTAGAAATGTTCCCACTTAAAGCATACACTGTTCCGCTCAAAAAATCGATAATTCGAAGCGCCTGATCCGTCCGAACACGCTGTAAATTAATGACAACAGAGCGTCTTGAACGAAGATGATCTGCAATTTCTTGAGCTTCGTCATACGAACGTGGTTCAAATAATACTACTTTGGAGCCTTTTTGAGAATGAATGCTGACAACATTCGAAGTTTTTGCTTTTCTAGCTTCAAATGTCGGAGCCTCTATTTCCTGCTCATATTCCTCAGCATGCTCTTCTCTATCACGATCGCGATCACGGTCACGGTCAGCATAATCGTACTCTTCGTCCTGCACACTGAACATATTTAATATCCGGTTCATAACTCCCATACTAATCCCCTTCCTGCCCAACTAGGATGGAACCGAGTCGAACCCATGATGCACCTTCTTCGATAGCAACCTCGAAATCGTTAGACATCCCCATGGACAAATGCTGTAATGGTATACTGCGTGTCTCATTTAATTCGTTGCGCAATTGGCGCAAGCTGCGAAATACAGGGCGTGTCTCTTCTGGTTCTGCTTCATATGGAGCCATCGTCATTAAGCCGATCGGATCGATATGCGGATATTGACTTAGCTTATCCAGAAATGGTTCGACCTCATCCGGAGCAAGACCATGCTTGGATAGTTCTCCTGATACATTAACTTGTATAAAACAACGCACCGTTATATCCAATGCTTGTGCCTGCTTCTCTATCGCTTCCGCCAAGGACACACGATCCAACGAATGGATATATTCAAACTTACCCACTACATCCTTTGCTTTCTTCGATTGCACGCTTCCTATAAAGTGCCAGCAAGCCTCGTCACGGAACTCATTCCATTTTGCTTCAGCATGATGCCAGCGATTCTCGCCAATATGTTTTAATCCGGCACGGATAACGCGACCTGTCATGTCCTGCGATACATACTTCGTAACCGCTACAACATGAACATCTTCACGCTGTCTCCCACTGCGCTCACAAGCAGCGACAATACGACGTTCCACTTCTTCCATGCGCTGCAGTAATGTCATAGTTTCATCCCTTCTTCCAGCCAACCCAACTTGCCATGCGTCCCGTTCCTCCACCTTCTACGCGGTGGGAATAAAACCATTGTGTATGGCAACCGGTACACCATGTAGTACATTCGATATGACTGCTTAAAATTCCTGCTTGAATCAACAATTGTCGATTGATTTCACGCAAATCCAGCATAGCTCGTCCTTCATTTGTCGGCTTTAGCGCAGCATTCGCCTCTTCCGGCAAATCATTAAGCAAACGCTGTATAGGTTGTATTACCCGATCATCGACTTCATAACAACATGCGCCGATGGAAGGTCCAATTGCAGCGCGAATATTACCTAGTTCAGAACCATATGTACGCTGCATCGCTTCTACGGTACGTTCAGCAATTTTTCCTACCGTCCCTTTCCACCCAGCATGCGCAACACCAATAGCACGAGTTACGGGATCGACAAATAACAACGGCACACAATCAGCATAGAAAGAGGTAAGCCAGATGCCTGCTTCGTTCGTTATGAGCGCATCTGAATCCGGTATGGCATCTTCACGCTCTAGCCTCCCCCTTCCCTTATCTGCAGCCTTTACTACATATACGTCTTGTCCATGTACTTGCTCAGCACATGTCCAAGCATCAAATGGCATATTTACAACCGATGCCAGTCTCTTTCTATTTTCCACAACATGACTAGGATCATCCTGAACATGTAGGGCACAATTTAGTGAATCCCTGCCACCCTGGCTTACTCCGCCACGTCTTGTCGTAAAGCCTGCTGTCAATTCAGGCATTTCAGACGTCCATTTTTTCAACTCTAGAACTGCAGGTGCTCCCGTTTCTAGATCATGATTAGTTTCAATATCTGTTGTCTCTTCTGCACGTTGCAAATGTTTGAACTGAAAAGGTTCCATCATCTCACCTCTTCGATACAGTGTAACATACTATGAAGGGCTTCGTCTCATATCAAGATGTGCATTTCCTGCACATCTAAGATCGAAACGTCACTGCCTGACTTTCAGACTCATCGACTTTTTGCAGCTGACTCTGCTCTAATTTTACTAGTACGACATCCGCACCTATTTTTACAATGTTACGCCATGGAATAATTAATTCATTACCACTGCCAAACAATCCGAACAACTTGCTATAATTCGGCACAACGATGGCATCAATTCGCCCTTGCTTCAGATCAAGCTCTAGATCGCTAATTTGTCCAAGTTTCTTGCCATCTACAATATTGATAACATCCTTTGTTTGGAAGTCTGAAATTTTCACCATAGTCACATCCCATCTGTAAGTTCCGTTATGCTAGTATATGTGCCATATGAGCAAAATGCCCTATTGTCCGCATATAACTTGTGCGAATGATTTGAAACGAGAGCTTCCATAACCATAAAAAATGTAATTAGAAAAAGCCGCTCCAGTCCCGTTATGAGACCGCAGCAGCTTTTATGGATCTTGCAGCGCTATTCAATTTTGGATTACGTACGGACGTGCTTCTGCATCTGATTGATAGCAGACTTCTCAAGCCGAGATACTTGCGCTTGAGAAATACCGATTTCATCTGCTACTTCCATTTGCGTCTTTCCTTCAAAGAAGCGCATGGAGAGAATCATTTTCTCTCGTTCATTTAGCTTGCGCATCGCTTCTCTCAGTGCTATTTCTTCAATCCAGGATACATCTTTATTTCTATCATCACTGATTTGATCCATTACATAGATGGGATCACCTCCATCATGATAGATCGGCTCGAATAAAGAGACTGGATCTTGAATCGCATCCAATGCAAATACAACATCTTCTTTTGGGACATTAAGGGCCTCTGATATTTCATTGATCGTCGGTTCACGTGCATTCATATTCGTTAACGAGTCACGGACTTGCAATGCCTTGTAGGCAATATCCCGCAAGCTTCTGGATACCCGAATCGGATTGTTGTCACGCAAATAACGCCTGATCTCTCCAATTATCATCGGTACTGCATAAGTGGAGAACTTTACATTTTGACCGAGATCAAAATTATCAATGGCTTTCATGAGGCCGATGCATCCCACTTGGAACAAATCATCAACAAACTCACCCCGATTGTTAAAGCGTTGTATCACGCTCAATACCAACCGCAAGTTACCGTTGACCAGCTTTTCCCGAGCCGAAAGCTCGTTACGCTGTTGCAGGGCCACGAACAATTCTCTCATTTCGGCATTCGTAAGCACGGGCAACTTAGATGTATCTACACCGCAAATTTCGACTTTGTTACGGGTCATTCGCGACTACCTCCCAAGGAGAAACATTAATGTACATTATCTCCTTGAGGTGCTTTTTTATTCCTGAAAATGTATCTCATCGTCCAAGTCAGCTCATTCAAATTTTATACCATTTTATTAAATTCTTTACGTAAACGCTTTATAATCCGCTTTTCTAAACGAGATATGTAGGACTGTGAAATGCCGAGAAGATCCGCAACATCTTTTTGTGTCTTCTCTTCTCCGTCTGACAATCCAAATCTTAATTCCATAATAAGACGCTCGCGATCGCTAAGTTTGTCCAACGCTTTATGCAGCAATTTACGGTCTACTTGGTCCTCAATATTTTTATATATCGTATCGTTCTCCGTTCCAAGAACATCAGACAATAATAATTCATTTCCATCCCAATCAATATTCAGCGGCTCATCGAAAGATACTTCTGTTCGCGTCTTGCTGTTTCGACGCAAGTACATTAATATTTCATTTTCAATACAGCGCGAAGCATATGTCGCCAGCTTAATTTTTTTCTCAGGATCAAATGTGTTTACCGCTTTAATTAACCCAATAGCTCCTATAGATACGAGATCTTCAATATGAATCCCTGTGTTCTCAAATTTACGGGCAATGTAGACAACAAGTCGCAAGTTACGCTCAATGAGCATCGCTCGAATAGCCGAATCACCACTTGAAAGCCGCTCCAACAAATATTCTTCTTCTTCACGCGTTAATGGCGGGGGAAGTGCTTCACTGCCACCAATATAATAAACATCAGCTCGTTTGAGTCCTAAGAACAATAATAGTCGGTACATGTTAATTTTGACGATCATTTTCCACTTCAATTGCATTGCTTTTCCCCCTTTATCCTCATAGGATGCATAACATATGCCCCTCAAAATTGTAACTTACAGCTAAGAAGCTTTATGAGTTGACTCGATTTCACTCATACCTGCAGTTGGCTGGAGTAATGATTCTTCCAATAACTCTGGATGAATAATGGCTTGGAAACGACGTTCCTGAGAAAGATTCTCTCCTTCTAATCCAATCACGACTTTCTTCGTCGCATAACAACGTTCACCATGTTTCAAACGAATATGGTCTGGGCGAAAACCAAGCATCCAACTATTTGACTGGTTCACTGCACGATAGGGAAGCAGCCTCATCCGGCTCTCATCAAATATACTTTCATTGACCCGCTCGCTGTCAGCAAATCCACCCATCTTCTCCATAACGCTTCCGCTTTTCACAATTTCCTGCCAATGAGACGGTAGAACGTCCTCCCAAAGCGATACATCCATTACGATAACTGGAGTACCTGATAACGGCTCCTTCAACCCATTGCCCGTATCAATCAGTCCCGTACACGTACGGGTTATTGGACCAATAACGACCTCCAACTCAACACTATACGATTCGTGATGAGCTTGCTGCTTTCGCTCCCCCCAAGCAAGTTTATAAATGAGTAATGCAAATACAAGGCCAAACACAACCATTGCGCCTCCATTAGGCAAGTCTTGTCTAGAGGCCCAATCCGCAGCAGCAGCAAACATCGTCCAATTGGATGCATCTTTCCATAAATATTGGATACCAAACGCTCCGCCAGCAATCACAAAAGCATGAAAATAAAACGCACCTAAATTTCGTACCAAATTGCCAAAAGATTGATATCCAAATGCAGTAACGAGCATACATATAGATAAAAGCACTTTTCCACCTATCGTTACGAGGAACGGTATCGTCGGAAAAAATAGTACTCCTGCGTAGACCGTTCCAAGAGCAGCAGCCCCCAGCAGCCGAAACGTAGAGGCTCGTATGCTGCGCATGCGGGCCGTCAGCACCAGCAATGTCCAATCCAGTATGAAATTTGTGACAAAAATAATGTCAGCGTATATGACGGTCAATGCACTCCCTCCTTACTGTCCCGCCATCAGTCAAGTAGGTTAGGTTAAGTATATATACAGGGTTATCCGAAGTCTGTCTAATGTTGGTTGTGGGAAAGCCACTTTTTTTGTCGAGCTTCAGATGTAATTATTGGAAGAGACTAACATTTCAAGCTTCAAGCGTACTTTGAGAGTAATAGATTAGCTTAAACAACAAAGAAGCCCAGTGTCTGGATGCACTGGGCTTCTTCTTATCTTCATATCATTGAACTATAAGCATAGTAGAATGAAATTATTCATTGCTGTTACGCGAGCGATTACGCAAGAAAGTTGGGATATCAAGCTGATCACCTGTCGGCTGATTACCAAACGGACGCAAGGAAGCAGAGCGAACATCTTGTGCTTCTTGAGCAGTTGGTGTAGAAGGTCTGCGAATCGGTGCTGCTGTAGGAGTTGGTCTGTGCTCAAATCCTGTCGCAATTACCGTTACTTTGATATCCTCTTTCATATTCTCGTCAATAATCGCACCAAAAATCATATTCACTTCTGGATCAGATGCTTCTGTAACGATCTCAGCAGCTTCATTGACCTCATACAAGGATAGATTCGCACCGCCCGTAATATTCATAATGACGCCACGAGCACCATCAATCGAAGTTTCTAGCAACGGGCTCATAATTGCTTTACGAGCCGCTTCGGTAGCACGATTTTCACCGTTTGCAATTCCGATACCCATAAGAGCGGAACCACGCTCAGTCATAATCGTTTTTACGTCAGCAAAGTCAAGGTTGATAAGACCTGGTACAGCGATCAAGTCAGAAATACCTTGTACAGCTTGGAGTAGAACGTTGTCTGCTTGACGGAATGCTTCCATCATCGGCGTCTTCTTATCAACGATCTCTAGCAAGCGATCATTTGGAATAACGATCAGTGTATCTACTTTCTCTTTAAGAGCTTCGATACCAAGATCAGCATGCGTAGAACGCTTGCGCCCTTCAAATGTAAACGGGCGAGTTACGACACCAACAGTAAGTGCACCGCACTCTTTAGCGATCTCGGCAATAACTGGCGCAGCACCTGTACCTGTACCGCCGCCCATTCCAGCCGTGACAAATACCATGTCAGCGCCTTTTAGCGTGTTCATAATAAGCTCGCGGGATTCTTCCGCTGCTTTCTTTCCTACATCAGGATTAGCCCCTGCGCCTAAACCACGAGTAAGCTTGTCCCCAATCTGAAGCTTATGCTCAGACTTTGCATAGTGAAGAGCCTGTGCGTCCGTATTTACGGTAATAAATTCAACGCCCTTTACACCGTTGTCGATCATTCGGTTCACAGCATTGCTGCCGCCTCCCCCAACACCGATAACTTTAATTTGGGCTAGATGTTCCATTTCAAATTCAAATTCCAACATGAGTCCTCCATCTCCCCTTCATTGTGCATGGACGGCAAGAAGTCAATTACTTAGGATTATTTTAAAAACTAGATAAATTCACTGAACATATTTTTCATTCGTTCGATAAATCCTGGTTTATTTGCCGTCTCCGCAGGAGCCGCCTTGCGCGGAGCTGCTTTCTTAGCTCCCCCACCATTGTTGCTGCGCGGGCGAATCGAGCGCATTACATGATGTAGAACACCTACACCACTTACGAATCCAGGATCTCTTACTCCGATAAAGTCAGGTATCGCGATACGTACTGATGTTTGAAGCTCTGCTTGCGCCGCTTTTAATACACCAGGCATCGAAACCGTACCGCCAGATAGAATATAACCACCTGGGAGGTCATCGAACCCTAATCTTTTCACTTCATTCTTGACCAAATGGAAAATTTCCTGCACACGCGGTTCAATGATATTTGCCAAAAACACTTGGTTAAATTCTTTCTCCACGTTGCTGCCGATACGAGTTACTTTGAAAGTCGTTTCTTCCAACGCCTCGTCAATCCAAGCGCAACCGAATTTCAACTTCACCTTCTCGGCTTGGTCAGACATTGTACGCAATCCGTAAGCAATGTCATTTGTTACAAAGTCCCCACCTATTGGAAGCGTAGATGTCGCAGTCAACGTACCTTCCTGGAATACAGAAATAGTCGTTGCCCCAGCACCTACATCCACGAGTACAGAGCCCATAACCTTTTCGTCCTTGGATAATGCCAACTGTCCACCAGACAATGGCATTAACACTAGATCTTTAACATGCAAACCCGCTTTCTCCACACATCTCAGCAAGTTATGTATCGCGGTCTTTGCGCCGGTTACAATCGTAGCATCTACTTCAAGGCGAACGCCAATCATACCACGAGGATCGTGGATATCATGGAGTCCATCTACAACATACTGCTTAGCAACTACGTCAATAATTTCCCGCTCTGGAGGCAATGCAATTACTTCAGCAGCCTTCAGAACACGTACTATATCTTCTTCACCTATTTCACGATCTTCATTGGACACCGCCACTACACCGTGACTAGATTGCAGTCCGATATGATTACCAGTTATTCCAACATACACTTCCGATATTTCAATACCGACCATGCGCTCTGCATGTTCGATCGCATTGCGAATCGAGTGCACAGTTTGATCAATATCTACAATCGCACCTTTGCGAATTCCCTCAGATTCAGCTGAACCGACGCCAATGATCTGCAGCGTACCGTTGTTAATTTCGCCGATGATAGCGCGTACTTTGGATGTACCGATGTCCAAACTCACAATGATGTCATTGCTGCTCAAGCCGTGGCACCTCCCATTTCAAGTCAATTGTTGTATTCCCAGATTATTATACACTCTATTCAACGCCAACAAGTCATTCCCTCTTTTTTCTACAATTTTGTCCCGAAATCATCTTGACCACTGTGAATTAGCGTCAATTTATGACAAAACCTTGAAGAAAAAAGAAGGAACGGATGGGAAATACCATAACGTTTATTCTATCATTTAATTGGTTTATTGAGTAGAGTTTTTTTGTTCGTCTAATACATCGTGATCATTCTTTGCAAGGTTAGTATACGAGATATAGGAGTCTGCTTTCAACATCGTAATACGTCCCGGCTCTTGTGTTTCTACAACACCGCTCAAATAAGCAAGTTTAGTAGGCAATAAATCTACTGTCGTAATGACTTCAAATCCAGAGCGTGTATACATCCTGATCCGATCTGAAAAAGAAGCAGATGGATCATATACGATTTCAGAAATATCTGCAAGCAAACTGTCAGGAATTTGAACCAATTGTTTCGTCAACTTTGCTTTTAATTCAAGCGCTTGTTTGTCTTTCCAGCCCGTTAAAAGTGGCTTTTCCAGCACGACTGCCTTCATCTCGGATAATGAAACACTGCTTCCATTCACTAGAGATGCTAACACTTCACCTTCAGCATCTAGCTCATAGGCAACCGCCTCATACTCTTCTACAAACACTTCTATTTTTCCTGGGAAATGCTTGTTCACTTTAACAGACTCCACAAACGGAAATGTAGACTTAATATTGGCTACTACCTCATTCGCAGAGACCATAAAAAAAGGAGCTCCGGCTACTAAGCCAGTTGTTTCTCCTAACTGTTCTGAAGTAACAAAACTTTGCCCAATAAAAGTAACCTTATCTATTTTGCTTATCGGAGATCGAAAGAATAATACGGCTAGAAGTACGATGCACAAAAGAATAACTAGCCACAATATACGTTTACTTTTCCGTTTGCGCTCAGGCTTGTTAGGCAGCGCTGGAATTGTTCTTGCTTGCAAAAAATTCCATTCCCTTCCATAGTAACAATAATACTTGTCCTACACAATGATAGACATGTACAATTGCACGGAATTACTCTCCCCTCCAATAACGGAGGGGATGCATAAATCAATTCTTATCCGCCATTAGCAAAATCCAACTTAGCTACTGCAGAACCACGTTTGATATTAGCCCCTAACTTGCTAAAGAGCTGCTCAATGCGCTCATACCCACGATCAATATGATGCACATGCTCCACGACCGTCCTGCCTTGTGCTGCCAATCCAGCAATGACCAAAGCTGCACCTGCACGAAGATCCGTCGCTTCAACCGTAGCACCGTACAGACGCGGAGTGCCTTTAACAAAAGCACTGCTCAAATCTACACGAATGTCTGCACCCATGCGAGTCAGTTCATCTACATGCTTAAATCTTCCTTCAAACACGGTCTCTTTCATCGTACTCACTCCGTCGGCAAGCGACAGCAATACCATCAACTGAGATTGAAGGTCTGTTGGAAATGCAGGATACGGAGAAGTTACAATTCGTTCAACCGCCTTCGCACGTCCAAAGCTCGTGACATTAATTATATCATTACTAATAGCTATCTGAACACCAGCACGCCTGAGAATATGAATCAACGAGGTAAGATGAGTAGCATCTGCATTCATAAGTGTGACTGCCCCTCTAGTAGCTGCAGCTGCGATCATAATCGTCCCCGTCACAATTCGGTCAGGAATAATTTCATAACGACAACCATGCAGCTTCTCTACGCCTTCAATGATGATCGTATCGCTGCCTGCACCGGAAACGTTTGCGCCCATCGCATTCAGAAAATTTTGCAGATCCGTAATTTCAGGCTCACGAGCAGCATTCGTAATCACGGTCCTGCCCTCTGCCAGAACAGCTGCCATCATAATATTCTCCGTCGCACCTACACTTGGAAAATCAAGATGGACATCATTACCGATTAATCGTTCTGCCGTACACGAAATACGGTTGCCGACAATCTCAAGCTTGGCGCCTAGACTTTGCAAGCCCCTCAGATGCAGATCAATCTTCCGTTCGCCGATCGCGCAACCACCAGGCTGATAAATATGCACCTCTTTGAATCTGGCTAACAGCGACCCCATTAAGAAGATGGAAGACCGCATTTGCCGCATCAGTTCTTCTGGAACATGTGAACCATGAATATGATTGTTGTCCAGAATGACGGTATGACCTTCTTGCGTCGCTCTGCATCCTAGGCGTCTGAGGATGTTAAGCATCACATCAATATCCAGCAGCTTAGGAATACGATCCAACTGGATAACACCGTCAGTTAAGATGGCAGCTGCCATAATAGGCAATGCGGCATTTTTCGCTCCTTGGATACGAATGGTTCCAGAAAGGGGCCTTCCACCCTCTATCACCAATTTGTCCAATGTATCACCTCCGAGATTACCGCTCACCCACCACCAATAGGTTGGATTTCAGCTTTCACAGGCTTTTTCAGCCATTCACCGAATTGCCTGCTGAATTCATACTATTAGGGTGAGCACGTCAGACGCTGTTGCTTGCCCGGTGTTTACAATGAAATTGGCCTGCTGCGTGGAAGTGGAAGCTGCGCCCCGACGACGATCCCCTCACTGCCAATTCCCCTGTCTCCAGTACAACCTCAGCTGATTGTGAGATTCGTGACTCCTCATATCCATGTGCATCGACATACCTATTAACGGCTCGCCAATCTTATTGGAGATGCCCTAACCATATTCGAAGCTCTAATGCGCACACCTTTCTGCACTGCTCAATACATATTAGCAGTATGGACACATAGCCAATTAGGTCATGTAGGATGTTGTCACGATTTATAAACCATAGTATGTCAGCGGATTATGTTGTGTGACAGACGCCTAACGAGTGATATGTCCGAAAATAGCAAAAAGGGCAAATGTCATTTGCCCTTTAGTCTTAGCATTTCATTTACGATTCGAGTTGCCGAATCAGGTTGTCCAAACGCTTTAGCCTGTTCAGACATTTGCTTCCGCTTGTCGTCATGGTTCAATAACTGTTCAATTTGGCCAAATAGTGCAGCAGCGTTGAGCTGAGATTCCTTCACCATAATAGCAGCACCAGCTTGCTCCAATGAACGTGCATTCGCTTCTTGATGATTGTTCGTCACGTTAGGTGACGGAATCAAAATAGAAGGGATACCAAGCGCGGTTAATTCAGCCAAAGAAGATGCGCCTGCACGACTGATAACAAGCGTTGTTGCAGCCAACACTTCAGGCATGTTAGCAATGTAAGGAAGAACATGCAAGTGGTTGCGAATGCTTTGGCTGCCTGCTAGAACCGCCTTGCGCGTCTCCTCATAATAACCTTGCCCCGTCACATAAACGAAATGAACATCAGGAAGACGCTTCAAGTGAGGAAGCATCCCTATCATGGCTTCGTTTATAGCCTTCGCTCCGCGACTCCCCCCTACAACCATAACAATAGGACTGCTAGGAGGTAAACCAAGTGATGCATATCCGCGTTCACGACTCGCTTCTACCACTTCCGTAGCACGCGGGTTACCCGTGAATAGAACATGATTGGCTTTTGCAAAATACGATTTCGAATCTTCAAAACTTATCGCAACCGTATCTACATAACGGCTTAAAAACTTATTCGTCAAGCCTGGGATGACATTTTGCTCATGAACAATAGTAGGGATCCCCAGCTTAGCTGCAGCATATACAACGGGCCCGCATACATAACCACCCGTTCCAATAACTACATCAGGCTTGAAATCTTTCAGCATCTGTTTCGCACGACGAACACCTGAAATAAATCGAAGCACCGTCTTCACATTTTCTAATGAAAGCTTGCGTCTGAAACCTGTAATATCAATCGAGGCAAATGGAATACCCTGTTCTGGGACAAGCTTACTTTCCAATCCTCGTTCTGTTCCAATATATAAAAAAGTGCTGCTGGGATCGCGTTTTTCGCACTCCCGCGCGATGGCCAGTGCAGGGTAAATATGTCCCCCTGTTCCTCCGCCGCTAAGGACGACGCGCATGTAATTCACCTCGCATAACGTGATATGTTAAGCAATATGCCAAGAGCCGTCAGCATCAAAGTGAGAGAAGATCCTCCGTAGCTAATTAACGGCAGCGTAATGCCTGTAACTGGCATCAAACCGATAACGACCCCCACATTGATTAAGACTTGTACCGCAACAATTCCTACGATACCTACAGCAAGCAAGCTTCCAAACATATCTGGTGCCGCGAGCGCTGCCCGCATCCCCCGCCATACTACAATCATAAATAAAATTATAACTGCTGTACAACCAATGAAACCAAGCTCTTCTGCTAGGATAGCGAATATAAAGTCCGTCTGTGGTTCTGGCATATAACTATATTTTTGGCGGCTCGCTCCAAATCCTAATCCTGTCAAGCCGCCTGGACCAATCGCATAAAGCGACTGAATAATTTGATAACCCGAACCAAGTGGGTCTTTCCAAGGGTCGAGAAAAGCTGTAATGCGCAGCAATCGATAGGGTGCTGCCAATATGAGAGCAACAAATCCTGCAACCCCCACTAAAGCTAGAGACATCAAGTGCTTAATACGAGCTCCTGATATGTATATAACCAATAACGATGCCCCTACCATAACGGTGCCTGTGCCAAGGTCTGGCTGCAACATAATAAGTCCAAAGGCTGTCCCCATAATAAGCAGCGCAGGCATTAACCCTTTGAGAAAATTCGCTATGGTATGCTGAGATTCGGAGAGGCGATAGGATAAATAAACAACCATAGCAAGTTTCATAAACTCAGAAGGCTGTATACCAAACGATCCGATTCCAAGCCAACTTCGCGCACCACCACGTACAACTCCTAATCCCGGAATTAATACGATGATTAACAAGGCAAAACATATAACCAATCCGACTTTAGCATAACGTTTCCAGATGTGATAGTCTACGTTCATCGTGACAAACATCGCTGCTATCCCCAACGCAGCGAATAACAGCTGACGCTTCACAAAATAATACGAGTCTCCATAATCATGAAAAGCAAGTACTGAGCCTGCACTGTACACCATGACGATACCGATCGCGAGAAGCGATACAACGGCAACGATTAGCCACCAATCGGGCGCGGTTTTAGCTTTGACCATGCGGTACACCTCATTGGACAATGTAGAGGCTTGAACACCCCTCTACTTAAGAGTATGCACCGCTTCCTTAAACATTCGTCCACGCTCTTCATACGAAGGGAACATATCCCAACTTGCACATGCTGGAGACAGTAAAACAAGATCACCTGACTGTGCAAATTTTTCCGCTTCACGAACGGCTTCTTGAATAGCAAGCGCTGCATCATCCACAGTGTCGACGACATGAATCATTTTCAGACCTGCCTGTTCAGCTACGCTGCGCATAATATCACGTGTCTGACCCATCGTTACAATTGCTTTGACTCGCTCTGAGAAATAAGGAATAAGTTCTTTGAAATCTAGTCCACGGTCTAAACCACCTGCAATAAGAATAATAGAGCCTGGGAAAGCCTCCAACGCCATTTGTGTTGCTATCGTATTTGTCGCTTTGGAGTTATTGAAGTACCTTACGCCATTGCGCTCTCGTACCCACTCCAAACGATGTTCCACTCCTTTGAACTGCTTCAGCGGCTCTGCGAGCTGCTCAGGACGCGCTCCAGCTGCCAAAGCAATAGCACATGCTGCCAACGCGTTATCCACGTTAAAACGTCCAGCCAATCCGATTTCAGCTACATCGATAATCCGATGCGTCACTCCTGCTTCATCACGGAACATTACATGACGAGGGGTAAGATCCGTCGTTCCTTCAGCTCCATAGGAAGGCTCCACATACGTACCCACCGCTACCTCGTTGGATGAGGAAAACTTCCATACACGAGCCAGGATACGCAATGCTGCCAACTTACACATGGCATCTTCTGCATTCAATACCGCAACATCATCAGCTGTCATATTGGCAAACAATTTGAGCTTCGAGTCTACATAATCATCCATTGATCCATGATAGTCAAGATGGGTCTCCACTACATTCAACAACGCCGCTACACGCGGCCGGAATGAGGTTGTCCCTTTTAACTGAAAGCTGCTTAGCTCCAATACAACCGTCTGATCCGCAGCTACCATAGGTGCAACTCCACTGAATGGAGTCCCAATGTTGCCCGCAACCAGTGGCTTCAACTCTGCCGACTCAAGCATTTTGCCTACCCATGTCGTTGTTGTTGTCTTACCGTTGCTGCCTGTTATACCGATAATCGGAGCCTGACATAAATGATAGCCCACCTCAATTTCGGTTACGATCTCGATTCCAAGAGCCAGTGCCTGCTGAACAGGCTCTGCTGTATATGGAATTCCCGGGTTCTTTACAACGAGGGATACTTGGTCATGAATAAGACCAACAGGATGCCCTCCCAATACAACACAAATGCCCAAAGCTTCTAGTTCAGAAGCTTCGGGACATAGGTGTCGTTCTTTCTTATCATTAACCGTGACATTTGCACCAAGCGCATGAAAACGCTTTGCTACCTCAGAACCGCTTTTCGCCATCCCAAGGACAACGATTGATTTACCGCGATACGTGTCTGGTTGATTCATCGATTACAACCCCTTGTTTATCCATAGTCCAAGTCCAGCCAACACAATGCCAGCCGCCCAGAACGTAATGACGACGCGCCATTCAGACCAACCTGACAATTCAAAGTGATGATGGATAGGACTCATTTTGAATACGCGCTTGCCTCGAGTTTTGAAAGAGATAACTTGGATAATAACGGATAGCATCTCCACTACGAACACTCCTCCAATAATGATAAAGAGAAGTTCTGTTTTCGTAAGAATAGCCACTGCCGCCATCGCGCCTCCAATACCGAGCGATCCCGTATCTCCCATAAACACTTTGGCTGGATGCGCATTGAATACCAAAAATCCTAGCACCGCTCCAACCATAGCAGCTGCACAAACAGCTGCACTGATCTCCGACGATTGCAAAGCGATAATAGCAAATGCAGCAAACGCGATTGCGCTGGAACCGGATAATAAACCATCCACTCCATCTGTAAAGTTAACTGCATTGCTTATCGCCATAAGCATCAAGACGACAAAAATATAGTAGAACCAACCTAAGTCAAGACCTACGCTTGTGCCTGGGATACCAACGAAAGTACTGTGGTTCATCTTAATGAGCAAAGCACACACAATTCCGGCAAAGAACAGCTGTCCAAATAACTTCTGCATCGCCGTTAATCCTAGTGAGCGACGAAACACAATTTTAATGTAATCATCCAAAAAGCCAATAAGGCCGTATCCTAGTGTTGCTACAAGCAGCACATAGAAATCTGTATTAATAACAGAGAACTTCAAATATGCCAACGTAAAAGCAAGTAAAATAATAATACCGCCCATCGTTGGTGTCCCTGCTTTTTTCAAATGAGCCTTTGGCCCGTCATCACGCACTTGCTGACCGAATTTTAACCTACGCAGCAACGGAATGCATAACGGGCCTAATATAACGGCTAGGATAAACGATACTCCGACTGTCATCATGATTAATTTGAAATCCAATCCTTACACCTCCCGCTACGCCTGACCGGTTTAATGCTGAGCATGTATCCAGTCTTTCACAACTTCCTCAAGTTTCATTCCCCGAGACGCCTTCAATAGAACGACATCTCCTTCTTTGACGATTGCAGCAAAGTAATGTTGCAACTCATCCTTGCTATCAAATGCCCGAACAGCGTCTGCCGATAACTGCGTTACCGCACCTTCTGCGATAAATTTACCGAGTCTGCCAAACGTCAGTACGACATCCGACATCTCTGGTGTAATCGCAGTACCTACCTCATAGTGCAGCTGTTCTTCTGTTTCACCAAGCTCCAGCATATCTCCCAAAATCGCAATTCGCTTCGCCGCATCATCCTTGGGCATTGCTGCCAATACTTGCAGCGCGGCTTTAGTAGCCGTTGGACTTGCATTGTATGCATCATTCAACAATATCCAACCATCACGCGTCACCGTCTTTTCGATACGCATACCAGATATTCTAGCTCGCTCAAGCCCCTCTGCAATGAGTGGCTGCGGCACACCAAAATGCTGCGCAACTGCAATGGCAGCCAATGCATTCATCACATTGTGCTGTCCAAGAATCGGTAAACGATACATCATAGGACCGAACGCTTCTGACGATAATGTAAAGCTGATTCCCTCTTCAGACTGCATAATAGCATCTGGCTTATAGTCACAATAAGCTTGCAAACCAAACTTAACCGTCTTCATGAATGCAGGTTGAACGGTCTCTTTTTCCTCCAGTACTTCAGTTATCAGTGGTTCATCTCCATGACAGATAAACAATCCGCCTTCACGAAGGCCACTAATAATCTCAAGCTTGGCTCTAGCAATTTCCTTACGGGAACCAAGTTGCAGTAAATGAGCGTCCCCCACATTGGTCACAATCGTAACATGCGGATTGACGAGCTTAGTAAGCAGCTCAATTTCCCCACGTCCACTCATGCCCATTTCCAAAACTGCAATTTGCGTATCCTCAGCCATATTAAGCACAGTAAGCGGCAAGCCAATATGATTGTTGAAGTTCCCATCTGTCTTATGCACACGATAACGTGCAGACAACACAGACGCGACAAGATCCTTCGTCGTCGTCTTACCGTTACTTCCTGTCACAGCAACAATCTGTACAGGAAGCTCTTGAATATAGGACTGCGCTAATTTCTGCAATGCAGTTAATGTATCCTCCACTAGAATAAGCGGAAGATCCACATTGGGCTGCGGGTGATCATTTTGCCAAAACGCTGCTGCCGCACCATCTCTAATAGCTTGTTCGACGTAAACATGCCCATCAAAGCGTTCCCCTGACAACGGAACGAATAGAGCACCTATATTTTTTTGTCGTGAGTCTGTATATACACCTTTAACCGCGATGTCAGCGTGAGTTGGATGGACCAACTCACCGCCGCACATCACAGCGATAGCTGCTAAACTCCGTTCATTCACAAACCCGTTCCCCTTATCGCTTCCTCGGCAACCTTACGGTCATCGAAGTCAAGTATTTCCGTTCCAATGATTTGGTAAGTTTCATGCCCTTTCCCCGCAATCAATACTACATCGTTAGGGCTTGCCATTTCAATAGCTTTTGTGATCGCTGCTTTACGATCAACGATTAGCTCATATCGTTCTTTACTTACCTCGTCAGCCTTCAGTCCTTCTTCGATGTCAACCAAAATAAGATCCGGAACCTCTGTTCTTGGATTATCCGAAGTGACCAACAAATAATCTGCATAACGAGCAGCAATCTGTCCCATGATCGGACGCTTCTTGCGATCACGGTCTCCGCCGCAGCCAAACACACAGAAAATGCGACCTTCCGCAAATTCTTTCACCGTCTGCAATACGTTTTCAAGACCGTCTGGCGTATGCGCATAGTCAACAATGACAGAGAACTCCTGGCCTGCTTGAACAGCCTCTACACGACCTGCAACACCTTGCAGCGACTCTAAGCTCGTCACAATAGCAGACAGTTCAATCCCTTCAATAAGGCCAACAGAAATCGCAGCAAGCGCATTGTACACGTTGAACTTACCAACCATACGAAGTTGAATGTCGGCATTGCCTTTAAAGGTACGCACATGGAATTTCGTTCCTTGAGCTGTAATGCGAATATCCGTTGCTCTTACGTCTGCACCTTCATTCAGTCCATACATAATCGTTTCTGCAGTTGTCATGCGCTTAAATACAGCGCTAGCTTCATCGTCAGCATTCAGTACTGCATAAGAGCGTTCTTGCTCATTAGCAGCGTAAGTGTTGCCAAGGCGAGAGAAAAACAGTCCTTTCGCATCACGATATGCTTCCATCGAGCCATGATAATCCAGATGATCCTGAGTTAGATTTGTAAATACAGCCACACGGAATCGGCTTCCCGCCACTCGAAGCTGCTCAAGCGCATGAGATGATACTTCGATCGCGCATGCTTTCACATCTTGATCCGCCATATCGCGCAAAGAACGTTGAAGCTCATAGGAGCTAGGCGTAGTACCAGACATCGGGAATACTTGACCTGCATAACGCATCTCAATTGTTCCGACAACACCTGTTGAGATCGCAGCATCTTGCATGATGCGCTCAATCAAATACGTAGTTGTTGTTTTCCCATTCGTCCCCGTTACACCTATCAACTTCACTTCTTGGCTCGGATAACGATAGAATGCATTCGAAATAACTGCCAAGGCATGACGAGCATCCTTTACGATCAATTGCGGGATATCCAGCTCCAATTGACGTTCTACGACAAGCGCTGCTGCACCTTGTTCAACAGCCTTAGGCGCATATTGATGACCGTCTTGTACGTTTCCTGAAATACAGAAGAACAAGTCGCCTGCTTGAACGAGACGCGAATCAATTGCAATGCCTGTAAATGTTATCATTTCATCTCCAATTAACGTGGAGGTTAGTAGTGTGGAAGCTGCTTCAGTAAGAGTCATATTTGTCGTTGTCATCTATCATTCCTCCATCTCTTCTCCCATGTAAATACGTATCGTTGAACCTTTCTCTACACGGGTTCCCGGCTTTGGTGCTTGGTGAATGACCGTTTGTCCTGAACCGGATTTGGATAATAAAAAGTTCGTGTTCATATCTTCGTATAAATCTGACAAAGTTTTACCCACGAGATTCGGTACCGTTACAAGAGGCTGTTCATCAAAACGGTACTCTCTTGGCACTTGCTTCTCACGCGGCTTAACGCCAAGAACTTCTAATGAATCGGCCATAATCCGCTTCACAATCGGGGCCGCAATAAGTCCACCAAATTGAATGCCTTGCGGGTCATCAACCGCTGTATAAATTACAATTTTCGGATCGTCTGCAGGTGCAAATCCGATAAAAGAAACGATATGCTCATCAGGCGAGTACTTACCATTAATAACCTTTTGAGCTGTACCTGTCTTGCCTCCAACACGATAGCCGTCGATGAATGCATTGCGACCTGTCCCCTGTGCTACGACATGTTCCAGTGCATCACGCACTTTAGCAGATGTTTCAGGAGAAATCACTTGCTTTACCATCTCTGGTTCAATATCATCTACGACCATCCCAGTCTCTGGATGGATAAACCGCTTAGCTATATGCGGCTTATACCATTTACCGCCATTAATGGCCGCAGATACTGCCGCAATCTGCTGAATCGGAGTAACAGATACCCCTTGTCCGAACGCAGTCGTCGCAAGTTCAACGGGTCCTACACGATCCAACTTAAAAAGTATACCGCTTGCCTCACCACTTACGTCAATACCTGTCTTCTGTCCGAATCCAAAATTGCGTATGTATTCAAACAGCTTTTCTTTCCCTAGTCTATTGCCTAAGGCGACGAATCCAGGGTTACAGGAGTTCTCAACAACTTCTAGAAACGTTTGACTGCCATGACCGCCTTTCTTCCAACAGCGCAGACGCGCCCCCCCAATCTCAACACGACCGGGATCGAAGAAATGCTCATTTCTCAAATCTACTTTACCTTCTTCTAATGCAGCAGCCAATGTAATAATTTTGAAAGTTGAACCCGGCTCAAATGTCATCCATACCGGTAAATTTCGATTGTAAACATCTGCTGGATATTCATTGAAACGTTCAGGTGAATAATTAGGACGACTAGCCATCGCCAATACTTCCCCTGTGTTCGGGTCCATCGCAATCGAGACAATATGTTTAGGATTCAGATCCAACATTGCTTGATCTAACTCCCGCTCCATTATTGTCTGTATATCTTTGTCAATCGTCAATTGTAAATTCAAACCATCTCGTGGCTGCATATACTTTTCACTTGAATTTGGCATCATTCGCCCAGCTGCATCGGTAAGAAAAGATACATTGCCATTCTTGCCGCTTAAGGCTGAATTATAGCGCTCTTCCAGTCCGGATAACCCTTGATTGTCTATACCTGTAAACCCAAGTACATGACTTGCTAAATCGGTATAGGGATAATATCGCTTGTTATCCTCAGATACGACAATCCCTGGCAAGCGCAGCTCCCGAATTTGCTTTGCCTTTTCAACTGAAATCTTTCGCCCGCCAGGTTTAAGCTTCATCGTCAATTGGCGTGTCGTAATGACGCGCTTAATCTCTTCTGCTGGCATGCCGAGAAGCGGAGACAGCTTAGCCGCTGTTGACTCCGCATCTTTAATCTGAGCAGGAACGGCAATAACGCTGGGAGAACTGACATTATAGGCAAGACGATCACCATCCCGATCTACAATCTCACCACGTTTCGCTGTAACCGGGATATTCCGTCTCCAAGACTCCTCTGCCTTCGCACTGATTTCATCCCCTTGCCACAATTGTACAATAGCAAGTCGAATAATAAGAGCAATAAATCCAACTGTCATAAGCGCAATGCCGATCACGAGACGATTGCGCACCGTCGTTGCTGACACTTTCACGCCTACCCCTCCTTTGTCCGACATTGGTTCATAATCAACCTATTCGAATCAACTGAGGGATAGAACAAGCTACTTGCTCTTCGGTGCCAATTTTACATATACGGAACGCTGCCCGCCTTCATTTTTCTCTTCATAGGAAGTAACAAAGCCTTCACCCTCGACATGCACTTTCCGATCCAGTAAGGAACATATCTCCATTACATCTCGCAGTGATTTGCCTTTTAGATCAGGCAGCGACATTTTCTCAGCCTCACCCGTTAGCAAATACAGATGCTGATCAGTAGCAAGCCATTCGCCTGCTTTAGGGACTTGGTCTTTTATCGTAGAACCGTTGCCTAGCATCTCATACAAAATACCTTGTTCAGCAAGCTTCTTCTTCGCCTCAGCAGGCTTTAACCCTTTTACATCAGGTGCTTTGACAAAATTGCTCTCGCTGCTCTTCGAGCTTACTTTGTTTCTCTCTTGCGTAGTAGGGACACCCATATAGCGAAGGGACTTGTACACAATGTCCTTGAACATAGGAGCCGCTACCATTCCCCCGCCTGTATAGATATAATCCTTCGGATCATCTACAACGATAAGAACGACAATTTGAGGGTCCTCAACAGGCGCATAACCGATAAAGGACACAACCGCACGCTCTTTGTCATATTTCCCATTAACAACTTTGAGCGCCGTACCTGTCTTTCCAGCAGCACGGTAGCTTTCCATATAGGCATTTTTACCCGTACCTATCTTTTGATCGGAAACAACTTGTTCCAAATATTCGCTAACTTGTTTCGCAGTCGACTCATCGATTACTTGCCTAACCATTTCTGGCTTACGCTGCTCGACAGTACCGCTAACCGGATCCTCAATTTTCTGGACGATATTCGGCTTCATCAATTTACCACCATTCGCAACGGCGGAAACAGCCATAATTTGCTGAATGGGGGTAACCGTTACTTGGCCGTGACCATAAGTGGCAGCAGCGTAATCTGCTGGGTATTGAAAGCCAAGGTAACCCTTATTCTCTCCAGGCAGTTCAATGCCTGTTGGTACACCGAAGCCAAACAATTCGATATAAGATTTAAAGGTTTCTTTTTCCATCTGCTCGTATCCGAGCTTAACGAAAGCAACGTTACTTGAACGCTTCAAACCTTCCAAATACGTAATCGTACCCCAACCGATATTGTTATGATCGCTAATTCGACGACCTCCCGCTCGAATAGAGCCGGATTGGAAGTAAGCATTCGGATTAAATATTTTTTCTTGCACCGCTGCAGCCAAGGTCACAATCTTGAACGTAGATCCTGGCTCATACCGTGATTGTACCGCATGGTTATAGAACGCCGACAAGCTTTCCGCTTCCCAATATTGATTCGGATCAAAGGTAGGCATATTCGCCATTCCTAAAATATTTCCTGTCTTCGGATCGGCTGCAATGGCGGTTATACTTTGCGGACGATACTGGTTGTATACTTTTTGCATCGAGCTTTCAATATATTGCTGTATCGTTTGGTCAATCGTCAAGTAGACGTTCTTTCCATCCTTTGCAGGCTTATACATTTCCGAAGCAGAAGGCAGTTTATTACCAATACGGTCTTTCTCATAATAGACACTGCCATCTTGCCCGCTCAATACATCGTCAAACATAACTTCTACGCCGCCAACAGGCTTCTCTTCCTTGTCCAAATAACCAAGAACATGGGACGCCATGTTTCCTTTTGCATAGAACCGTTTGCTGTCAGGCATTAAATATAAGCCGATGTCCGCCTTTCCGGTTTGCTTTTTCAAGTCGGAAATGAACGTACTCAGCTTATCAGCAGGTTCTTGATCAATTTTCCATCCTTCATTTCGGACTTCACGATGAATCACATACTCCCCAGCCGCACCCTTTTTTCGCGTTAACTCATAGATCTCGTCCTGGGGTTTGCCGAGCACTTGATGAAGCTGCTCTACGATAAGCTTTTCAACGTCAATATTTTTTTCGATCAACTTGTTGTCCGTACGCAACGTCTGAATGACTTTAGGATTAACGGCTACCGTGTATGCGGGAGCGTCCATTGCCAACACATTGCCCTGTTGGTCGTAGATCGTACCCCGCTTTGAATCAAGCACTTTGTTAGCAGACCACGATTCCTTAGCTTCCTCCATCCAAAAGTCCACATTCCATACTTGATACCAAAACAACCGACTAATTAAAATAACAAAAAAGAGGGAGAATATCCCTCCAATAAAAATCGTTCGTAATTTGATGCGCTTAACCATACCGTACTCCTTATTGTCTGCACTTGTTGTTAATGGCAGGCATCTTCCCAAACTCCATTAACGTGTAATTTTAGGTGCAATGATGTCATTTGGCTTATCTGACATTTCTAGACCTTTATCTTTAGCGAACTGCTCAATTCTTGCCCAATCGGACTTTTTCTCTTTCTCTACTTTAAGCACATTCGCTTCAGCGTGCAGAGTCTCCGTCTGACGTTTAAGCGTCTGCACATTTTTATTGGTCTCATAGATAATGGCATAACGATAAATGAGCACGCTTGCGATCATGACACAGAACACAATCGTGAACAAATACAGCAACTTCTCCTTTGCCGACAACGTCGACTTGCGGGGAGCCTGTTGCTTCTTATACGGTTGACGCTCACGTTGTCGTACAGGTGGCTTGTACTTCGGCTTAACAGCCAAGTTGCCTCTTACATATGCCATACCATTACTCCTTTCAATCTAACTTCTCCGCGACTCGCAGTTTGGATGAACGCGATCTTGGATTATGCTCAAGCTCCGATTGGCTCGGAACGATCGGTTTACGATTTACGAGCTTCAGCACAGCTTTGGCTCCGCATGCACACATTGGAAGACCCGGAGGGCATTCACACGTGCCCACATAAGACTGGAATGTCTGCTTACAAATACGATCCTCTAGCGAATGGAACGTTATCACCGCAACTCGTCCGTCAGGCTTCAGACAGCGAATCGCTTGCTGTAACGCATCTTCAAAAGCAGCGAGCTCATCATTCACAGCTATTCGTAGTGCTTGGAAACTCTTCTTTGCCGGGTGTCCGCCAGTACGTCGTGCTGCGGCAGGAATCCCCTTCTTCACAAGCTCAGCCAGTTGGAATGTTGTTTCAATAGGCTGATTCTCTCTCTCTTCGATGATGACACGCGCAATACGACGTGAGAACTTCTCTTCGCCATACACGAATAAAATTTTTGCAATTTCAGCTTCAGACCACGTATTTATAATGTCATATGCCGTTAACAGCCCCTGTTGGTCCATTCGCATATCCAACGGAGCGTCGTGATTATAACTGAATCCACGCTCACCCTCATCGAGCTGTGGTGATGATACGCCAAGATCGAATAATATGCCGTCAACTTGAGGTATGCCGTCTACTTCAGGCACCCCAGCTTGTTTCAATGCTTGCTCTAAATGACGGAAGTTCGTCCGCACGAGCGTGACGCGATCCCAATATGCTGCAAGACGCTCTTTTGCATTGTCATGTGCCCAATCATCTTGATCAAGCCCAATTAATCTTCCTGCTGGCGATAGCTTAGAGACGATTAGCTCGCTATGCCCAGCTCCCCCTAAAGTACAATCTACATATATACCGTCAGGTCGAATGGCTAACCCATCTACCGACTCTTCTCTTAGAACCGTGACATGATGAAACAAGTAAACTCCTCCTACATTCCGTTTCCTTCTAGCTGTTGCCTTTGTTGAAGCATGGCTGGGTGATGCTTTTCGTTAGAAGTTAAAATCGACCAATGTTTCCGCAATTTCATTAAAGGCAGCAGCGGACTCATTGACATAGTGTTCCCAAGCTTCCTTGCTCCACACTTCTACTCGATTTTGCACGCCGATAACCATACATTCTTTCTCCAGCTTGGCATATTCACGTAGATGATTCGGAATGTTAACGCGGCCTTGTTTATCCCATTCACACTCAGAAGCACCTGAAAAAAAGAACCGAGTGAATGCGCGAGCGTCAGCTTTCATAAGCGGCAGCGCCTGCAGCTTATGCTCCAGTTGCTTCCACTGATCCATAGGATAAACAAACAAGCATTGGTCCAATCCTCTAGTCAATACAAATGTGGTTCCGAGGTTATCACGCAGCTTAGCAGGAATGATAAGGCGGCCTTTGTCATCGATACTGTGCTGATATTCGCCCATAAACATCGCCGACCACATCCTCCCTATTAATCACCACATGTCCCCACTTTCCACCACAACGCAATACTTATTCGCTATAAAATTAAAAAATCCTGCTTGGCAAGCAGGATTTTTGTTATTTCCTATTTATGTTAAGTTTTTATTATCCATATCACTTGTCTACTCTTTCTGTTTTGATGCGGCTCGAGAACGCCTTCTTCGCTTCACCATATACACGATTGGGAAGAGGAAAATTGCAAATACAATAACAAATGGCAGCAGCGCTACTGCCATAATAACGATCCCTTTTCCAAGTCCTACGAGCGCCTCCAAGCTACTATTAAGGGTACGTCCAATCCGTTCTCCAAACGCCTCTTCTAGTTTCTTCGCAGCAACGTTCTCCGATGACTCATAGACACGCAGCTGAATCGTGGACATCGAAACGAGATTGTTCAAATATTTCTGCCGCCCTAAAATCCTTTCAATTTCCTCCTGCGTTGTGGCAAGGGTATCGGAAAAACTGAGTAGGTCGTCCGCTTTCGTAGCTTTTTCGATATAAGCAAGCAATCGCGATTCAACCAGTCTCTTCGCCTTAAGTCTAGATTCCAGATCAACGTACTCCTCAGTCACATCTTGCGTGGTGTAGCTTCTTTCAAAACGTTCCACATCCAATTGTTCCAACATCGTCATGATCGCCTGAAACTTGTCAGCCGGTACCCGAAGCGTGTATACACCGCCATGCTCATAAGCATTTTGCGTATCTGAATATTCGGTAATATGCCCTCCTGCACGATGAATCAACTCGTTGATAGACGGCTTAGCGAGATCATACTCCTTTACTTCCATCGTAATTTCGGCTTTGTAGACGAGTTTGCGGTCTTGTGCTGCAGCTGTTTGTGTAACTAGCTCTGAATCTGCTGTTTGTTTATTTTCCGAATTTGAAGTTTCTGTCTGTATTTCATTTTTAGCCATCTCTTGTGCATTCTCATGAACCTTCCCTTGAATACCTAAGGTTTCAGACTTAGCATCCGAACTTACGGAACTTGTCGAACTGCCACCACAACCTGCCAACATCGACACGAGAATAAGTAGAAGCACGCATAAGTGTAACGGGAATCTACTCCATACCTTTCTCCTTTTCCTCTCTACAGGTTTATACAATGCTTATCCCCCTTACATTAAAATGTATAATTTTCCCTACAAATCTATCTCTAGACGCAAAAAGACACCGTGATGTTGCATCACGATGCCTTTTACAGTGTGCGAAGTCATAATCCTTTCTCAAAGAGAGGATTAATGCTCTTGCCAGCTATCTAAATATTTTTTCTGTTCTTCCGTCAACGTATCAATACGCATGCCAAGCGATTCCAGCTTTAAACGCGCTACTTGCTCATCAAGCTCATAAGGCACATTAGTGACATGTTGACCAAGGTCTTGGTAGCGGTCATTGACATACTTCAGGGACATCGCTTGAAGAGCAAACGTCATATCCATAATTTCCGCAGGATGTCCATCACCAGCTGCCAAGTTAACAAGACGACCTTCAGCGAGCACATAAATGCTGCGTCCGTCGTTTAATTTGTACTCTTCGATATTACGGCGAACGGTACGGATATTAGCAGAACGAACTGCCAATTCAGGTTTGTTGACCTCTATATCAAAGTGTCCCGCGTTGGATAGAATCGCTCCATCCTTCATTACATCATAATGTTCGCCGCGGATGATATCACGATTACCTGTAACCGTAACGAAAATATCCCCTAGCTTCGCAGCCTCTTCCATTGTCATGACACTAAAACCGTCCATGTAGGCTTCTACTGCTTTAATGCTATCAATTTCCGTAACGATAACTTGTGCTCCGAGACCTTTTGCACGCATCGCAACGCCTTTACCGCACCAGCCATAACCAGCAACGACAACCGTTTTACCCGCTACAACTAGATTGGTCGTGCGATTAATGCCATCGAACACCGATTGACCTGTTCCATAGCGATTATCAAACAAGTATTTACAGAATGCATCATTCACCGCTACCATCGGGAAAGCCAGTTGTCCTTCCTTCTCCAGCGACTTCAATCGCAAAATACCCGTCGTCGTTTCTTCAGCACCACCGCGGACTTGTGACCGCAAGTCTGGACGCTCAGAATGTAGAATCGTAATTAGATCTCCACCGTCATCGATGATCAAATCAGGTTTTGTCTCTAGTGCGTGAATAAGCAATTGCTTGTATTCCACCGGATCTGGATTATATTTTGCGAAAACCGTAATCCCATCTTCAACTAATGCTGCGCATACATCATCTTGAGTAGAAAGCGGATTGCTGCCAGTAATCGTTACCTCAGCACCACCTGCTTGAATGACTTTTGCCAAGTAAGCTGTCTTAGCTTCCAAGTGCAAGGATATCGTTACTTTCAAACCTTTAAAAGGCTGCTCCGCCTCAAATTGCTCGCGAATGCGGTTGAGAACCGGCATATGAGCTCGTACCCAGTCAATTTTCAAGTGTCCCTCAGGTGCTAATTGGATATCTGTAATAATGCTGTTTTGCAAAGCTTTCGTAGATGTCGACATACGTTACCCCTCCACATGTTTAAAATAAACGTCGTCTGACTTGCCTCTAGCTGCTAACACCATACATCTATGATCTAAAACAAAGAACATAGCTTCCCTAATCCACGGACTCTTCTACTCAAGTTGTATCCTTCACTAGTTGTTACATAGGTACGAGTCGATGTTCTCCTTGCCATACAACAGGTGCATCCATAATAACTTTGTACCAATCAGCTCCGTAGCGATTCTCGTAAAGCGCCATATTAAATACTCGCTCTTGCGGACGATCTAACGGCCATAAAGCGAGCTTTAGTCGCTCCCACTGTCTTAGCCCGGCTTCATGCTGCTTCTTCAAAGCATCCTGTGCTCGATTATGCAAATAATCGACCTGTTCCAGCACCTTATCACGATTCATATCGCCTAACTTGCCAAGAGTAGGGAGAGATTGATTCAATACGCTTAACAATTCTGCATACTGATGCTCCACATCTCCTCGCAGCTGAGCAAAGCGTTCATCCAGCTGTAGCTCGTCTTGGGATGTTAACCATTCATCTCGCTTAGCCTCATATTGATTGCAAATATGTTCGACTTGAAGCTCATACTTGTTCAGCAATTTCTGCAAGGTTCCCTCTACACAAGTAAAAGCCATACGTGGCCAGATGATTGGCATCTTCATACCAAGTGCATGGAACGCATCCTTCGTTTGTGCCCAATACGCAATCTCCCCCGCACCTAGTACAGTAGCGAGCACTGGGAATAAATATTCCTGCATGAGCGGTCTTGTCAGCACATTATTGCAGAATCGCTCTGGATGCTGCTCTGCAAGCTGCTCCAATTGAGCTTGCGAATATTGAATGGTTTGCTTTCTATCTGCAAATACACCGTTATGATGCATGAGCAAAACACGTTCACCTTGCTCTAGTACAAACAGATTGGCACTTTCTTCAGCATGTTCGGCCTGAACAGGATGTCCAGCTGCTTTCATGCTCTGCTCGCTTTGTACATAAGCTTTCTGAAGAGCATCCTGCTGTTGCACGATAGATTGGAACATCGGACCTTCTAGAGCCCGCATATTCTCATCAGCAGAATCAAGCAAGACAAGTCCCATTTCACCAAACATATAACCAAGCAGCCTTGCGCACGCCTCAGTCAGCGATGAACTCTCCTGCATTACCATCCGATAACGCTCCAACATAGGCGCCTTGAACTCAGTAGCAGGAAGAAGTTCTTCCAACTGCCCCACAACTGCTTCCCAGTCACTTTCATTTACTTGGTAGTGACTGACCGGCTGCCTACCTGAAGGTGAATGCTCCAAACGAATGCGCTGAATGCCAGATTGAGAGGAAAGCATATAGGTATGATTCACTTCATCAAAGTCGTGATCCTCACCTGCAAGCCAAAATACAGGAATAACCGGACGCACTAAGCGACGCTCCGCCTCCTGTGCCATTCGGATAATCGATATAGCCTTGTATACAACCAGCAGCGGACCAGCAAGCAGCCCTCCTTGCTGTCCACCTACAACAACAAGTGCCTGACTATCTTGAAGACGTTCCAGAGAACGTATCGCTTCTGGGTGATTATTCACCTTCTGTTGATACTGTTTAAGGACCTCTACTAGTTCTAAACGGTCTGCTCGCATATGTGCAGCTTCATCAACCCATGAGACGCGCTTATGCCAATCCTCATCGGGATGATATTCATAAAACTGCTCCACAACAACCTTATCTCGCTCTATGTAAAGTTTCGCTAATTGTTGTGATACGGGAACCGGCAAAGTATCCCAAGTTGTCATTATAAGCCGCCTCCTCTACAACCTTGATTTTACACATCGCTGCTTGACCCGTCAAAACAAAACATGCCAGATCCATCTAATTCCTAGACTCACTTAAGTAGAGCAACATGCGCAGCAACTTATAAAGATTTACATATGATATATGTGATTATTTCAGTTGTATTATGTATGGAATAAAAATATTATTGTTGTTTTGTCCTCGCCTTTATCATTTCATTACTACACAGCCTTCAAATATACGAACATCCCCATAAAGAACAAGAAGAAATAAAAAATAGCAAGCACTATAAATGAAATGCGCCATATTGCCCTCACAAGTCGCTTCACGTTAACCGTTCCACGTTTGCGGTGCATGGCCCCACCTAACAATCCAGCAGCCAAGAGCATAATGAGTATAATTCCATATAGGCCTGTACTAGATTGAAACACAACATTAAATAATCCTGCTACAGAAGCGATCAGAAATACATTCGTGATGTCTACAGCTAGAAGGAACGATTTCTTCTTGTTCTTTAGCCAAAATGCTGAAATGAACCATATTGCCACAAATGGAATAAACGGAAGTATGGTCAATGATATGAATGATTGAGAGATCCAATTCCACATCTTGGACAAGATTCACTCCTTTCCTACGATAAGAATGCCGGATCTAATGCCTGAATACTTCGGTAAAGATATCTTTGTGCCGGGGAATTGTATTGGTGCGCATCTGCAATCCGCAGCAACTGACCTGTAATCGCATCGATTTCAGTCGTGCGTTCAGCCAATACATCTGCAAGCATCGATGATGTATTGCTAGCAGTAGCGCGGCATACACGAATGAGGTTGTCCCACGCTTCATCTGCATGTACAGGAATGCCTTGCAAGCGATAAATAGCGATTACTTCCTCAAACACTTCTCGCATAAACTGAAGACGCTTTTCACTATGAAGCAGCTCACCATTACGCAGTCGGAGCAGCGCCGTCAAAGGATTGATCACTGCATTGATTATCAATTTTCGATAAATGTTATCTTCGATGTTGTTCGACACAAATGCCTGAAATCCTGCCTCTTGAAACAAATTACACCATTCAAGCACTTCATGATCGTTAGGATCAGTCGGGTTACCGAGCCAAGTCTCACCTTCGCCGGTATGGATAACTTCATGATGTGAGATCCGTTTCGCAGCCTCGGTCGTCACAGCCATGGCAAGCACTTTTTCCGAAAATATCTGCTTGAGCTTCTCACCATGCCCAATCCCATTTTGGAAGCAAAGTACGCTTCTAACGGTATCGACTGGCATTGCCGCCAGCTGCGTCATAAATGTATCGTTAAAGCTTGTTTGCTTAATGAACAGCCCAAGCCGCTTAATAGGTTCTTCCGACCGTTTCATCACGTGCTCAGCTTCATGAAAGGCATAAGCATGAATGCCCGTAAAATGCTGCCGAACCCCCTCTCTATCTACCAGAAATAAACCCTCTTGACGCAGCTGCTCTGCCTGTTCTGACGTACGTGTCCATAATCGTACTTGTTGGCCATCTTGCAGCAAGCGAGCCGTGAACATTAAACCGAGCGCCCCACCGCCAATAAGATCCCATTTCATTTTCTACCACCTACAACTTTCAGCCTATTTCATATGTTAGTTATAACAGACCTGTTTCCAAAACACAAAAGAAGTGAATATCATCCAACCTAATCGTTGGAAGTCATCCACTTCTTCTAGCGTGCTAGCTATTCGTAACCATTCTATTCTATACGTTCTAAATTACCATTTGCATCCATGCGAAATCTTGTCTTGTTGTCATCATCATCATCGGACAAAATCGCTAGACGACGCGCTCGATCCATAATTTGAATAAGAGCTTTATAGTCATCATTCACTGTACGATAATCCGTCTGAACCTCGTTTACTTGCTTAGACAAGTACTCTTTTTCCTTACTGATCTTTGCAAGTTTCTCTTCTTTGTCATACAATTCGCGCTCTAAGTGTTTCACTTGACGAGCAAGATCTTGGTAGTTGCTGCGCCACTGACGCAAAAAGCGTATTACCGAATCAATGGACAATGACTCTTCTGTGAAAGTTTCATTTTTCCCAGCTAACAAATCTGCATCTTCCAATGCAATGGAAGCAACCTGTACCCCGATTGGATGTTTCTTAACATAATTACGCTTTTGGCGCTGAGATTTAGCCAGTTGAATAGCAGTCTCATATTTTTTACGCACAAAACTGTTCCATCTGAATCCACAGGCTGCAGACGTTCTGCCAATACGTTCTCCTACTTCTTCAAAAGCAGCTAATTGTGTACTTCCTTCTCGTATATGCCTTAACGTTACCTCTGCCAAAATCAAATCATCATCCGCTGTCCATGCATCTTGTCTAATGGCTGTCATGCCACAACCTCCTAACAACACATCATTATTGCTCATAGTAAGCACCGCTTCATTTCATCTCTATGCACATGGTAGAGTTCATAGAATCTATCGGATACTAAAATGTATATCCACTTTTTCTAGGAAACATACGTGAAATGTACACGCTAATACACATAAAGCCAAAGAATATGAAAAAATCTTCAATTCATCACACTTGGCAGTTTACACCAATTGCGTCGAACGATATAATGTCAATAGAAAAGTTGGCAGCTTTTGTATGGAGAGGGGGATAAATCGTGGCACGAATGTTTCGCGTACTTGGATTTTGGACACTTATTATTGGTCTAATGGCCTACGCAGGCCACATGGTTGAAATGGCGTTGTTATTCTTCCTACAGACCGCCTTCTTTGTATTGCTTGGCTATTTAAAACTCACTGAACGTACATACATCTTGTCATTCTGGGGGTATATGTTAGTTAGCTTTACGGGCTTCTCATACTGGACAATATTCGAAATGAGCAACCCATTCTAACTCAGCCTCATTACTATCATGACTAGGAATGACAGCAACAAGCCCGGAGCTACCCGCTCCGGGCTTGTTGCTATTTCAGCAGATTTTAGTTTATCCCTTACTAATTGCCATCACTTTAAACCGTTCACTCATCTGGTCTGACAGAAGAAGCTGTCTAATTTTACGGTTGCTTCTTGCCTTTTCACTGAAAGGATCAGCATCTGAATGATTTTGCAGGAGATCGAGCACACCATTCTCTACAAGAAATTGCTTTTGATCCATACGAGGCAGAACCTCGCAGCCTGACAAAGAGGCAATGCGTTCAACTATATCGAAATCAACATCAGCCGTCATATCCTGATCGCCAGGAGCAGCGAAAGGATCATCATATGCCTGATGATTACGATAGCAAAGCAAACTTCCATTCATGCGATGCGCCGCCGTAAGCTGTCTTGTGCCGTCCCCATAATCAATAAATAACCCTTCACAATCAACGGAAGCTTGTAACACACGATCAAGCCACTCCGAAGCAGCTATGCCTGCATCATAAATCTGTCCCTCGTGTAAACTTATATCATGCAGCACAGCCCACTGGGAAACATAAGCCTCAGCTTCAGCCCACTCATATTCGAACATTGACTTCTCACGGTTCCAAATCACGTAAGCCTGTTCCAACTTACTGTTCCTCCGACGTATGCGTTCCACAGGAAAAGCATCCAATAGCTCGTTAGCAATGAAGAAAATAGGCATTTCTTCCGTTTGCTCGAAATAATTTTGCTCGTCCCAGCATACTACTGGAATAGGACATGCATTGTTGGCTAATCGCTCCTTGATCACACTGCGATGATAGGGACTAGATTCGACAATAACATACTCCATCGGGCGGCAATCGGAATGCTGTAGGATATCCAGCAACTGCTCTGCTAGCTTTCCGGTTCCTGCTCCCCATTCAACAATTCGATAAGATTTATCCTTCCATTCTCGTATCGAACACCGTAATTGAATATAACGTTCAATAATAAGAGCCATTGCATCTCCGACATATACACTCGTATAGAAATCACCAGCAGGACCTACTTTTTCACTGGATTTCGTATAATACCCTCCCTCCTGATCATATATGCAGCTTGACATATATATAGAAAAGGGCATACGATAGTCGGGAAATTGTGACAATCTTTGTTGAATTCGATGAATAAGACTAGACGATTGACTTGACGACAACATTACTGTTCATCCTTTCGTATTTGTCCTTGTTTGGAGCAGTAGATTCCTAACTAGGTCGACTAGCGATACAGATGCACGGTGTACATAAGGGGGCCCTCAATGCGACTAGGGAAACGCGCAACGAGCGCTTGTTTACGAATACTTATCCTTGTTCTCATTGCTTCAGCAATTCCCTTCTCTTCTCATGCACAGCCGACCAAGCCGATTCCATGGGACACTGCTAATGAATCATCCGAAATGAAGCATATTTTACAACAAAGCTTATCGATTCAAGAGCTGGATGCAGAGATTGCACGTGTAACGGCGAGAGAGCAAGAGGCGAGTAAACAAAGGCAACAGCTAGAAGAAGATTTGCAAATTCAGCAAGAACAGCTTCTACTAAAGCAAAAAGACGCAGGACGTGTGCTGCGTTCCTATTATGTTGGTGAACGTGATCTTATTTTGGAAGCTATATTATCATCTGGTGAGATCTCTGATCTATTTCTACTGCTGAATTACTATTCCTACTTAATGGAGTCTGATCATCGTATTTTATCGGGTTATCAAGCTAACGTACAACGTATTGATCAGCTTCGGAATGAGCAAGCCCTATTAGAGAAGGAACTCTCGCAAGTTCGTATCAACCTTGAAGCTCAGCGAAAACGCGTTATTGAACTTCAAGATAAACTTGATACGCAAATCACTTCTAGTTCGGATCCAGAAGCTATGAAGAAACTAGTTGAAGAATTTACGAAGTATTGGCAAAGTGTAGGGCTATTTGAAGTTCGGCATTACTTCAGAGCGATGGCTGATGCAATGCAGAAGCTGCCTGATTTCATAAAAGAAAATGGAAATATGAAGTCTAATGGACTCCAGTATACGCTCCGCATCAAAGACAGCGAGCTGAATGAGTTTCTGCGCCAACAAGATTCGATGTTTGATGATTTTGAATTTGTGTTCGATAAAGGTATCGTCACAGCTATCGGTGACCGAGAAGGGCTTCGTGTAGTCGTTCAAGGAAGTTATACGCTAGAGCAGGAGCCAGAAAATGCACTAAGATTCCATGTCGATCATCTTCAATTCAATGGACTTGAGCTTCCTGACTCGACACGCAAACAACTGGCGGAGCAGTTTGACCTTAGCTTCTATCCACAACAACTTGTCTCATTCATCCAAGCAACAGAGATTACAATCGACAAAAATGAAATGGTCGTCGTCTTAAAAGTGTCGCTATAATTCATTATTTATTTAACACCTATACAGCATAACTAGGCTAAGGCCCCAAAGTCCGTCAATCAACGATAGACATTGGGGCCTTATGCTTTGAAATCGTTCATGAAGCTGGCCTCAGCTTCCACAAGGCTTTGTATTCCTTCACTAATATGTCAGCGTTTACTTTTCCCTTCATCCACTCCCGTACGTTAATATGCCATCGCTCCAACTCAGAAGCGTGACGCAACGCCTCTTTGAGACGCATATCTGAATGAATATACACAGCTGGCAAATAACGATTCCACAGGTCCCATATTTCAATTTGCGAAGTACGACTTGCAGGCAATAAGAACGACGAATTCTCTAACACAACTTGCTGCTGTTTTGCATCCGTTACGAATTGGATCCAGAGCTTTGCCTCCTCCTCCATTTCGGTATGGGCAGGCACTATGTAACTCATACTTTTCACCCAAGTTCCATACGGCGGAGCTATGTCACGCGGCATTTCAACAGCGAGCATCTCACCTAGCCGAGGAGCAGCCTCCGAATAAGGTACTATAGCAAATCGCACATCCCCTTGATTAATCATTTCCCAAATACTTTTCTCATTTTTAGGTGATACAGGTTCAAATAGCGCCCGATAATTTTCCCATTCCTTCAACGTTTCCTGCCATGGATGCGCAGCTGATTTGCCTAGAGATTGATTATCCCGCTGCTTAATTACCGCATCGTCTGGCAATTCATTCTGCTTGTCATCACTGTCTGAGGGCATCGTGATGATACCTAGGCGCCACATCAACGCAAGAAGAGCATACGGATCCTGCTCCTCCCATGCAAACCATGGCAATGATACCTGCCTCTCATCGTTCTTGATAGACTGTTCCATCATGGATAATGTTGAACTCAACTGAGGACGAATGGACTGCATTTGGCCAAACATGTGCTCTTGTGGACCACGCATAGCAGCATGCCATTCCCTCGAGGAAATTGGTGGTTTTTCTATTCCTATTTGCGGTTTTAAAGCTACAGGGTTCCATACCAGCACATAAGGATCCATATAATAAGGTGTTCCCCATACATAACCATTCCAGCTTAGAACCTCTTTCAACCATTCTGGAGAATAAGCCCACGTTTCCACAGCCGGTTCTTGGGGCAGAAGTTTTCCAGTTAGAGCATATCGTTTGACTCGTTCACTTCGAATCATAATCACATCAGCACTTTCTTGAAGGGCTAATGACTGCTCCAAATCTTCGTTTATCTCCTGTTCCGTCCTGTTGCGCAAATCAACGACAATACCATGCTGCCGCTCGAACTGCCCACTTAGTTTCATTAACTCTTTAAATACTTCTTGTGACAAACTGACATCTATTTCGAGAGAAAGCCCTGCCTTGTCTATTGCTGATACAGGCTCATTATACTCCCCTTCGTCTTCTTCAGGCCGCGGTTGGTTCATCAACTGCTTCAGTCCGCTTCCGAATTGAGTAAGCAATACCAATAAAATAAGCGTCATGATACCTATAATAATCGTTCTTTTCGACTTCGGCATTCTATTCTCCCTTCTGGGTGTCATATGACGATATGACGAATTACCGATAAAACATTACTAACAATCTCGCATTCTTTATAATGCTTGCACCCTATCGTTCAAAGCGCATGTCTATTGTACCATTTTTTCACATTGTTGAATGTAAGATTTAACCTAAAGAGACATCCTTTAAGATGTCCTTGCTTGTTAATCCCTCTATATTTAATGCTAACAAATGTAATATGAGCATTCCTTGTCATCTCCAATGACTCATAAAAAATAGGTGTCCAAAAGTCTCAACGACTCAGGACACCCCGTTTATTTATGATCATTTTTAGTTTTATGTTATTTAAAGTAAATCTGCTGCAATTTGGGCCAGCTGCGAACGCTCTCCCTTTTCTAAAGTAACATGGCCGCTTAAGCCCTCCAATTTAAATCGCTCTATTAAATAGGTTAAACCGTTGCTTGCGGAGTCTAGATAGGGGTGATCGATTTGGGCAGGGTCCCCTACCAGTACAATTTTACTCCCTTCGCCTACACGAGAAACAATCGTCTTTACTTCATGCTTAGATAAGTTTTGCGCTTCATCAATAATTATAAATTGTCCTGGGATCGATCTGCCTCGAATATACGTCAGCGCTTCAACTTGAATATTGCTTAAGCCAACTAAAATTTTATCGATGTCGCCAGCCTTTTTCGTATCAAATAAAAACTCTAAATTATCGTATATAGGCTGCATCCATGGACGTAGTTTCTCCTCTTTTTCTCCTGGTAAAAAACCGATATCTTTGCCCATAGGCACAACAGGACGACCAATAAGCAGCTTCTTATATTTGCGCTCATCTTCTACCTTCATCAATCCTGCCGCGAGTACAAGCAGCGTCTTCCCTGTACCTGCTTTCCCTGCCAATGTTACTAATGGTATATCGTCATTAAGCAACAGCTCGATTGCCATACGCTGCTGCGCATTACGCACCGTAATCCCCCACACTGGGTCATTGCTGAGATATAGCGGCTCTAACCGTGTACAATCAACATTCACCTTTAATATTGCTGACTTGCTCGTTCCCATCTCGTCTTTCAAAATAACAAACTCATGCGGATGAAGCTTTAGCACAACATTCAAACTATTCACAGGTAAGAAGCGATAGCTGTAAAATTGATCGATTACAGATGGATGAACATGCAGGACTCGATGCCCTGTGTATAGCTCGTCGTTCGAAGACACACTTCGGTCTGACAAATAGTCCTCTGTCTGCAAACCGAGCACATCGCCTTTTACACGTACAAGCACGTCTTTACTAACGAGCACGACACTTTTTGGCTGTTCTAGCTGCTGCTGTTCCAGACTGTAATTCAAGGCTACTGCCAGGATGCGATTATCATTCGTCATTTCACCAAACAACTCCTGCACTTTAACGAAGCTCCGATGATTAAGCTCTACGATAAGTGACCCTCCATTCGGCAGCGGGACACCTTTATGCAGGCTTCCAGACTCCCTCAACCCATCAAGAAGTCGTGAAACTGTTCTGGCATTACGTCCAATCTCGTCGGCGAGGCGTTTTTTAGAATCGATTTCTTCAAGGACAGTAGCTGGGATAACAACCTCATGCTGCTCGAATGCAAATAAAGCATTCGGGTCATGCAATAGAACATTCGTATCCAATACAAATATTTTGGTCATAAAATCCCCTCCGATTGGTTTGTTCAGCGCTTTATCCAGTATGAGGGCAAGATGTCTATATACATAATTCATTGCACCGCCGCTCACACTATTAAGAGCGATTACCTGTTACCACTTCATGCAACATAGATGATACAGACGAAAGGAAGATCAGGATGCGGAAACTTATTTTGGCTGTCATTCTCATCAGCATATTGGGAGGCTGCGGTCCGAAGCAGCAGGCGGCTCCTTCCCCGCAACAGCAAGCTCAATATCATGCTGCTTCTCCTACTCAGCCAGGAGCACCTATGGATAGAGAGGCACTACGCACTCACTTAACAACTATCGCCAAACGAGTACCTGGCGTACAAAACGTGAACTGCGTTGTATTCGGAAACACTGCTATCGTCGGAATTGATGTAGATGCTAATTTGGATCGGTCACGTGTAGGCACAATCAAGTATTCCGTGGCTGAAGCATTGAGCAAAGATAAATACGGTGCGCAAAGCGTTGTAACTGCTGACGTTGATATGAATCAGCGTCTTCGAGAAATCGGGAATGATATTCGGAATGGATACCCCATCCACGGTTTTAGCAATGAATTAGCGGACATTGTAGGTCGCATCGTCCCACAGATGCCAAAAAGCGTGAAACAAATGAAGCAAACCGTAGAGCAGCGTTCACCGGCTCTTAACAAGTAATATGCGGACATCCTTCCGCTAAGCACAAAAAGCCTAACGGTTAACCGCTAGGCTTTTTGTATATAAGTACATATTATCGATCTCAACCCTTGTATAATCGGACATATTCAAACCTCCTAGTCAATACACCGTTTCTATACATTGTATTAGCGTGGAAGGCAGAACTTGCTTATGCTTTTGACCGAGCTTTACTTCGTCGAAATCGAATTCTCTGCTAATTAGCGTGATGGAGCTGAACTTGGTGTTGACTCACTACTATTCGCAACATTTTCACCAGCTGCTTGTTCAGGTGTAATCGATTTGCCATCCATTACATCTTTAAGCAATTGTTTAGCCAGTGCGAGCTTCTCTTCATTAATGTAGATATAAGGACTTTTCCAATCCCCGCCGACTGAAACATAGTGAATATTGTTGCGATTAATATCAATATATGTAGTAAAGGAATCGCGAATCTGGGTACTTGTCATATCAATCTTAAAATTATCAGCCAGAGCGTCGATAATATCCGTGACTTTGGAGAATCCGCCTAGAGATTGCATGTTGCCTACAAGCTCCTGCAATACCGCATTTTGACGAACGTTACGGTCTTCATCGGTTGTCTCCGGTGTTCTCGGACTACAGTTAGACTTCCGGTAACGTACCAAATCCAGCGCCTCTTGACCACTAAGGTCTTGCTGCCCTGCTTTTAGTTTGATATTTGTTCCGTCAGCTCGATCTCGATAGCACATATCTTGATCCACGTTCATACTTACACCACCAAGTGCATCAACGACTTGCACGAAGCCCTGGAAGTTGATTTCCATCGCATGATCGATATCTAGATCCATATACTTACCAAGCATAACCTTCATTTCTTCCATCGGTGTAGGACTATCCAACTGGCCTTTTTTGTGCAGGCTATGGAAGTTAGGATAGAAATGATTGAGCTTATCAGGACCGTATCCTGGAATCGCAAAGTGCGTATCACGCGGTAATGATACGAGCACAGCCTCCTTCGTTTCAGGATGCATAGCCCCCACCATGACAACGTCCGTACGCATACCCGGCAGTTCTTTGCGGTAGTCAACTCCCATTAGCACAAAGGAAAATGGCTCGGTTTGAGGCGCTAGCGTAGGTACAACCACTTGATTACCCACTCCACCTTTTTCCAAGGTTGATATGGTCGGCAGCTTATTATTGGCATACAGAACAAAATAGGTTGCTAATCCTATACCCGTAAGAACAAGCAGAATAATGCCCGTCAGCATGGCTTTCAACCATGTGGGCATTTTCTTTTTCGTAGATTTAGAACGAGATCTTGGATTAGATTTTGTACTTGAGTTGGGTCTTGATTTAGATTGTTGTGACTGTCTTGGCGGTAAAGGTGTGTTCACTTTCATAACTGACCTCACTTATTCATTGTATTTCGGGTTGGATTCAATATCATGCCACAGCTGCTCACATAAGTTTCTGTCGAACTCAGCTTGATTGATTTGTCCTTCACGCTCATAAGTGACGGTATACGTATTTTCATTGACTTGATCGGCTACGCTGGTCAACATGTGATCTTCATGCAGGATTTGAGCGAAGAAATCAAGCGTCTGCTTGGCTGCATCGTCGTTCGGACGATGCCGAACGACAATGACCATTTGCAGCCAATTGAACAGAGCGTCATGCAACTTCAAATTAACCCCTCCAGTCGATGAGGATACAATTACGACATATTTTGATGCTTCTTCTTCTGGCGTCCCTCTACGAAATAGCGAATACGAACCATAAACATAAGCACTACAGCTACAAACAAACACTGTATAATAGGCAGCTTGTCAATCTGCAGTACTAGCAGAATGAGACAACCTAGCGCCATCACAATATGAATAATAATCTCCTTTAGAAGGGGTAGCTTCTGGACCCGAAACACTTGGTTAAATATAAAAGCTACAAAGGCAAATATAAGCAAGTAGCTAATTAACATATGATCGGCAAACCATTGCTGCATAACGACTCCATCCTTTCAGCAAAGATAAGATTTGTCTTTACACAAGCTCTGCTCATCAACGAAAAATACGAATTCCCCGTTTAAGGTCTACTATGACTGAACTTTACGTTGCTTCTCCGCACGCTCACGTTCGTTTTTGTTGAGTATTTTTTTACGCAAGCGAATCGACTCTGGCGTAATTTCACAATACTCATCATCGTTCAAGTATTCAAGCGCCTGCTCCAAAGAGTAAGCACGAGGTGTTTTCAATCTAACTGTGTCATCTTTACCAGAAGAACGCACGTTAGAAAGTGCTTTTTCTTTACAGATGTTAACAACGATATCATTGTCACGAGTATGTTCACCGACAATCATACCTTCGTATACTTCTGTACCTGGGTTAAGGAACAAAATACCACGGTCTTCTACAGACAACATACCGTACATTGTTGATGTACCGTTCTCCATAGATACCAATACGCCTTGGTGACGACCGCCTACATGGCTGCCTGCATAAGGACCGTAATGATCGAACGCATGGTTCATAATACCGTAACCGCGAGTTAGCGTCAGATAAGAAGTACGGTAACCGATAAGACCGCGTGCAGGAATGATGAACTCCAAGCGTACTTGTCCATTACCATGGTTGATCATGTTGACCATTTCAGCTTTACGTGTTCCAAGGCTCTCCATAACAGCACCCATCGAATCTTCTGGGATGTCGATAAGGAGACGCTCCATTGGCTCCATCTTCTGTCCATCGATTTCCTTAATGATTACTTCAGGCTTGGATACTTGAAGTTCGTAGCCTTCACGACGCATATTCTCAATAAGAATACCTAGGTGTAGCTCACCACGACCAGCAACAATAAATGCGTCTGGGCTTTCTGTTTCCTCTACACGAAGGGAAACGTCTGTCTCCAACTCTTTCATCAAACGCTCACGAAGCTTACGGGACGTTACCCATTTTCCTTCACGGCCAGCGAAAGGACTGTTGTTAACTAGGAATGTCATTTGCAATGTTGGCTCATCAATGTGCAATACTGGAAGTGCTTCAGGGTTCGCCATATCTGCGATCGTTTCACCGATGTTGATTTCACGAATACCAGCAATTGCAACGATATCTCCCGCTGCTGCTTCTTCGCGCTCAATACGCTTCAAGCCTTGGAAACCAAACAACTTCTCGATGCGTGCTTGCTTCACTTGACCTTCACGGTTAATAACCGCAACCGGTTGACCTGCACGAATCGTACCACGGTTCACACGACCGATAGCGATACGGCCCAAGTATTCGTTATAGTCAAGCAACGTTACAAGGAACTGCAACGGCTCCTCTGGATTCTCTTGCGGGGATGGAATATGTTCGATTACTGTCTCGAACAAAGCTTCCATGTGATCGTCTTGCTGCTCAGGATTCAAGCTCGCTGTACCGTTTAATGCAGATGCATATACGACAGGGAACTCAAGCTGTTCATCGTTCGCTTCCAACTCAATAAACAGATCCAATACTTCGTCAATAACTTCACTTGGACGAGCATTTGGACGGTCAATTTTGTTAACAACAACGATTGGCGTCAAGTTGTGAGCCAATGCTTTGCGCAATACGAATTTCGTTTGCGGCATACAGCCTTCAAAAGCATCAACGACAAGAAGTACGCCGTCAACCATTTTCATAATACGCTCAACTTCACCACCGAAGTCAGCGTGACCTGGCGTATCTACAATGTTGATCAAATGATCTTTATACGTAATCGCCGTATTTTTCGCTAGAATCGTAATACCGCGCTCTCGTTCCAAGTCATTCGAGTCCATGGCGCGCTCGTGCACCACTTCATTGTTCCGGAAAGTTCCGGATTGTTGTAGCAGCTTGTCAACCAACGTTGTTTTACCGTGGTCAACGTGTGCGATAATTGCGATATTTCTGATCTTATTGCGCTCTTGCATACGTTCGATCTTTCCTTTCTATAGTAGCACATTTATAAAATGGGTCGTCTTATCGGTTGGCTCTGTACAGTCCACTCAGTCCGTTATCACAATAATTGCGTGAAGAAGGCGCCGTCAACCGGCGCCGTTCATGTGAATTAAATCGTTCAGAACGAAGTGCTGCTGGCTTGCTGCCTTTATCGACGTATCTTTGACATACCGCCGAAGATGAGCAATGCCCCCACAACGATTAGCCCGAATGCGATCAAGTATACGCTAATATTCACAATTAGCGTAAGCACTAGCAGCAATATACCTGCTCCTCCCAACACAACAGCGGCCTGCCATGCCCTTGGTGATGGGTAAGATTCCAGTCTGCTATAGCCGTATAGCCCTAGAGCTAATCCAATTAGGATAAACGGCCATAAGTAACGGAACAATTCCCATGAAATCCAATGGCAAACCATGAACAACAGCCCGTATACGAGCAATGTTCCACCAGGCACAAATGCTATTGGAGGAAGTATTCTACTCCTAATGAGCCAGACAAGGCCTGCTCCCACCAAGAATAAAAATAACGGCCACATCGTCCCGCCTACAAAATTAAAAAAGCCCCATTTGCCAAGCAGGATGAACAATCCCGCAGCTAGTATGAAAATACCGATAACGGGTTCTTTTCTGGACATACCATTCACCTCTGACGACCATTAATCAACCATCTTTAGGATGGCGGACACGGTACGACGATATTCGCGCCCATTTATCCTTACTAGTTTATATGAAACGTACCAAAAATACTACCTTACCTCATAAAAAAACTTCCTCCATCATCTAAAATGCTTAGATGGTCTGGAGGAAGCAGCATTTCTTATATATTCAGGATGCAGCCGCCTTCTCCTGTTACATCGATGGTTTCGGACGAGATCGGAACCAAATCCCAAGTACTAAGACTAATAACGCCAGCGCCCACGGAAGCGTTTCTTTAATCCCATCCCAGGTCGGCAGCCACAGCAGCAGTTTTTCGTCAGATGCCATCATTTTACCAGCTGTATAGCCTAATATTCCTGCACCTGCATAAACGAGAGCTGGAAACTTCTCCAACCAACGGCTGACAAGCGTACTCCCCCATACGACGATTGGAATGCTTAATGCGATCCCGATGACTAGATATGGAAAATGCCCCTCCGATATAGCCGCAATCGCGAGCACATTATCCAGACTCATAATTACATCTGCTGTTAAGATGGTGCCAACGGCACTCCTTAAGCTAGTTGTATTTCGTTCAGAAATAGCATGACTATTTCCATCCCCAAGCAATTGAATAGCAATGACGAATAACAAAATTCCTCCTACCGCTTGCAACAAAGGAATGTCCATTAACCAAAGAGCGACCACTGTCAATACAATTCGGAGGATGACTGCTCCGGCAGCCCCCCACCAGATCGCTACTTTGCGCTGTGCCTCAGGGAGATGCTGCGTCGACATCGCGATGACTACTGCATTATCTCCACTAAGTACCATATTAATTAATAAGATCTCGATTAGAATCCATAATGAATCCAATGTGGTCCCCTCCCTTGTTGTACAGTTGTATGTTGTACAAGCAGGAGGTATGACGATTATTAGAACCAATCTCCAATCGATTGATCATTTGTATTCTTATTAACGTTCAATTCAGCAGGTATAGATGAAGCTTCAAGTTCATTTTCCCCATCGTTCTCAGGAGTTGTCTGTGGTGCCATACCACCGCGGTTAGCGCGCAGTACTACTGTATCTGTCTCTTCCACAGCTTTATCAATCAACTCGTCCAATTCTGGTATCGACGCCTCAACTCGCTCCAACACTTTTAGGTTTGGATTTGTGGCTGGAGACTTAGGAACGAAGAGCGTACAGCAATCCTCATATGGCAAAATAGATAACTCGAATGTGCCGATCGCTTGTGCAATACGCACAATTTCTTCTTTATCCATCGTAACGAGCGGACGAAGCAGCGGCAAATCAGTCGCTCTTCCGATAACGTTCATACTTCCTAACGTTTGGCTTGCGACTTGACCTAAGCTATCACCTGACACGATAGCAAGCGCTTTATGTTTATCAGCCAGCTTTGTCGTAATACGCAAGAACGCACGACGCATCAACGTAATTAGAACATTTTCAGCATTCGCTTGATGCAAGCGTGTTTGAATTTCTGTAAAAGGCACCATATGTACCTTTACTCTGCCCGAGTAGTTAGCCAATACTTGTGCCAAATCAAGCACCTTTTGCTGGGCACGCTCGCTTGTGAACGGGTAGCTGTGGAAGTGAACAGCTTCAATCTCCAGTCCTCTGCGCATTGCCTGATATCCTGCTACAGGGCTGTCGATACCGCCAGACAGCAACAGCATACCTTTACCATTCGTACCATATGGGAATCCGCCAACTGCCGGAAATACTTCTGAAAAGATATACGTATTCTCTTCACGCACTTCAACGGTTACCTTAAGTTCTGGATTACGGACATCTACCGATAACTGCTCGAATTCACGCAGCAAGGGTGCTCCAACTAAATGATTCAACTCTTGAGAAGAATGAGGGAATCCCTTCCAAGCTCGACGACCGACCACTTTGAATTTCGTTCCCGGCTGCGGATCATACTCATGCATCATCGCTAAGGCCGTCTCGATAATTGGCTCAAGGACAGATGGCGCCACCTTCACCGGACTAATGGATACGATACCAAATACATGACGCAATACCGCGATGAGAGGCTCAACTTCCTCTCCATTCAGCTCAACGTATAGTCTGCCATATTCTTTAATTAGCTTAGTATTCGCAAATGGCTTCAGCACTTCTTTTACATGCCGATAGGCTGCCTTTTCAAACTTATTTCGATTGCGTCCCTTAATCGTAATTTCTCCGAAACGCAGCAATAACATATCATAAATCATTACTTATACCTACCTTTCCCGCTGTACAAGCGGCTTTAACCGCTCAACTGTTTCCTTTAACGCACTACCTATCCGATCAATCTGCTCTATTGTCATAGATGCATCCATACTAATCCGCAGGCCGCTCGCAGCGACGCGCTCATTATGTGTCTGTGCCAACAGCACTCGGCTTGGCTTATGAAGCTTAGATGAACAAGCTGACTGCGTTGACAACACAATTCCCTGCTCCTCCATCGCATGAACGGCTACTTCTGCCTTCATCCCCGGAAAAGAGGCATTAATAATATGTGGAGCACCAAGCGGATATGCAGGGCTGTTAAGCACCAGCTCAGGTATTTCACGAATGTGCTTCAACATACGTTCATTTAGTATCAGCAGCTTCTCTTCATCTTTAGCTTGTGCTTCTACCGCCATACGTACCGCTTTGGACATAGCCAATATGCCAGGCACATTAGAAGTACCCGCACGCAAGCCAAACTCTTGCACGCCCCCATGAATAAGCGGTGTAAGCTTCAAGCTGCCACGCTTAACAAGTATCCCCATCCCTTTAGGACCGTGGATTTTATGTCCTGACAAGCTGTATAGATGGGCATTCCAATCTGCGAGTTCTACAGACAGCTTTCCTAGCCCTTGTACCCCATCCACATGAAATACAAGCTTAGGATAGCGAGCAACCAGCTGGCCAATTTCGCGCAAGGGCTGCACGGCTCCAGTTTCGTTATTTACATGCATAACACTGAGCAGCACCGTATGAGGTTTAATCAACTGTTCTAGCTGCTTCAAATCGACACGCCCATTTTTATCAACAGGTGCGATACTAACTTCTACACCTTCGAGCTTCAACTGCTCATAACAAGCATATACGGACGGATGTTCTACCGCAGATACAATCGCATGAACAGGATTGCCAGCTGCTGCTAATCGCATTGCCTCACGAACGACACCGAAAATAGCCATATTATTGCTCTCCGTCGCCCCTGAGGTGAATATTACTTCTTGTGGCTGAACATGTAGAACCTGTGCAACGATACTGCGTGCACGCAGTACTAATTGATCAGCTTGTCCGCCTAACTCATGTATAGAAGATGGATTCGCATAAATACGCTCCATCACTTCTGTCATCGTACGAATGACCTCAGGATGAGGAGGGGTTGATGCGCTATAATCCGCATAAATGATGTCGTTTGCTTTCATATCCTCCTGACTCCTCCTTTTCACAACAAAAAAGATCAAAACGGCTTATTCGACTACCGTTGTTGATCCCAGCCTAATATGTTCCTTGGAACAGTATTTATTGTACACGTATTCACGTTATTTCACCATCTTTTTATCCCCTATGCCAATGACAAAAGGAGCAGCAGTACACTCCTGCCTGCTCCTCCAGCACTGTTGCTCCATACATTAAGTTATATCAGGTAAAAAATATGAAATGGATCAAAATTGCCGCTGCGCCAATAATCATTGCAGTTGCCCCTGCTGAGCGACTTCCTTGATAAATGGACATAAAACCGAGTGCTATGCTGGTCAAGCCTAGAATGTATGGAAACATAAAGAGCGAAGCTATCGCAAAGCCAATCGCTGTGTATCCAAGTCCACTTGGTACATCAGCTTCCCGCTTCTCATCAGCAACCCTGAAATCTTGAGCTTCATTTCCCATAAGCTCATAAGCGCTCTCAATGTGGTACTCCCGCTGATCTTGCATAGAATTCTGATTACGATTTCGATTCCGCTTCAAACGACGATCATGCTTTTTATGAGACATAGTTAGCTCCCCTTTTCAATTAGGAAGTTTTCGGCTTGAACGTCAAGCAGCAAGTCACAGAAGACTCTGAGGCGTGATCTTGATGCAAAACACCTAATTCATCTGCGTACTCTTCTTTGGAGCTTTTGTGACTATGCGCATCAATATCAATCTGAATGGAATCAGCATTACACATATTACCATCACCCCAGAACGTACAGTTAGCTACCGTACATCTAACCGTTGGTTGAACGGACATATAACTTCACCTCCACTAACAGGTTGTCCGTCGCTGGGGAGGCATACTCGCATAACGAGCTGGTAGTTGTTATCGTGCATAAAAAAAGAACGTGCCGAGACAAAAAGTTCGGACGTTCTTGATTACATCTATATTATTTATTGCTTTGCATTTTACGTTGTGTTAAATAATCATTTTCATAATAAGCTAGCTCATCGCGCAATTCTTCGAACATTTTCGTAATATTCAATATAATATCACTTGCTACACGAATAGGCTTCTTACGGAAACGAATCGCTTCTTGCCCTGTGTACGCATAACGACCATCTTCGGAATAGCATTCATTTTTCGGATAAAAGAATGCGTTCACGACATGATGATATACCTCATACAAAGACCGTTCTGCAAAGTTCGTATCAAAATTCGCTCGACGAAGAGTAACACCCAACTTCTCATAGCTTACTTCTGAGAATACGAGCAAGTGGCGTAGATCAGACAAAAATCCTCTGTAGAAACTAACGATTTCTTCATCTTGCTCGCTGCCTACCAGCTCCTGCAAACTGTACGTATTTAAAAATGGCTCTACTTGATCGATAACGGACTTCAGCTTCTCTCTAGACGCTTCACACAGCTGCTTAACATTAGCTGGCATGGAATGCTCCCCCTTAACTTGGCCCTATCACTTAGACGATTGTTAGGTACTATTTATAATGAAACCAAACTACCCACATCCTACCACATTCCAAGAGAAAAAGGTACTCCTTTCCACCTATTTAGGCAAGAAGAATAAAAAGACCCAAGAACTCTCAAGCTATGACAGATGTAACAACGTCAACGGACAACTTGAATGATTTATGGAGGGATTACCATGCGTCGTGGTACAGCGATTGGCTTGTCTTTATTAGGAGCAACCATTGTCGTCGTTCCTTTACTTTGGAACAGTATGTCTAGCAATCAGCAGCCAGCCCGAGTACAATCTGCTTCTCAAGAGAAACACTACAAACTCAACACCGTACATCAAGACATGAAGGTAACAGAGCGATTGCTGTCAACGGATACGAAACAAGCCATGCATCGCGCACTTAGCCAATGGCCGTCCAAAGATCAAAATCATATAAAACTGAAAATGGACCGTTTCCGAGAAAAATATCCGCACTTCGTATACACGAGTTGGGTGAATCAATCGGCTGGAGCTCATGTGCGCAGTGGTTCTATACCTGATGCAAGCCAACATGACAAACAAGCGACGAAAGAACAACTTGCAGGTTACGTGCACAAAGCGGAAAATGCTGTTACAAAAAAACAGTCTTATCGATCACCAGAAGTTGTGCTCAATGGCAAGCAATATGTTGTGCAAGGCTATCCGAGTCCTGCAACAAATGGTGGCATTGTCACCGTCGTCAGCCAACATGTTATTTATCAAGTGCATAATCATCAACAGCGCAATCTGCGAGTAGTCCCTTATCCTCCTGAACACAAATATCGGGTCAAATCCGTAGATACCAATACGAAAAAAGATGTGAAAGTCGCAGATGGTGAGGACAATCAGGGTACAAGTCACTATTACACAGATGAAATCGTCGTACGCTTTAGACAGCAGCCTACTGAGCAGCAACTAAATCGCATGCGTGATGATATACGTGCTACAGCAGTGAAAAAAGTAGGTAATGCCTACGTATTTCAATCCAAATGGATGGAAACAGAGCGACTGCAGCAATACTTTGCTTCTTATAACCCGCTCTATGTGGAACCCCATTACTTATATTTGACGAACGATCTAAAACGAAGTGATGGGACACCGACAAGCCTACATGCAACGCCATTACGCGATCGTTTTGGAAGAGATAACCGAGCACCTAGAGCAAATAACACGGCAGAAGCCGACCCGAATGACGTGCTGTACAAGCCTTATCAGTGGAATTTGCCATTAATTAAGACAAACAATGGCTGGTCCCTAACAAAAGGACGCGAAGATGTTATTGTTGCTGTAGTCGATACTGGTGTGGACCTTAAACACAGTGATTTGAAAGACAAGCTGCTGCCTGGCTATAATGCGATCGATCGCAATGCGAAGCCGCAAGATGATGTCGGGCACGGCACTCATGTAGCAGGTATTATTGGTGCCTCTGTTAATAATGAGGAAGGAATCGCCGGTATGACTTGGTACAATAAAATATTGCCTGTCAAAGTACTTGATAGTTCAGGTTCTGGCACATCGTACTCGGTAGCTGAGGGAATTATCTGGGCAACGGATAATGGGGCTAAAGTAATCAACCTTAGTCTTGGCAATTATGTAGATGGAGCTTTGCTCCATGATGCAGTGCGCTACGCCCATGAAAGAGATGTTGTCCTTATCGCAGCGACGGGCAATGACAATACAAGTCAGCCAGGCTATCCTGCTGCGTATCCTGAAGTGTTCGCGGTATCTGCTACCGATTCGAATACTGCCAAAGCATCGTATTCCAACTATGGCAATTATGTCGATGTCGTAGCACCGGGCACATCTATCGCCAGCTCCTATACGAATAATCAATATGCTGCTTTGTCGGGAACGTCAATGGCCAGCCCTCATGTATCTGCACTGGCTGCCTTGATACGTTCGGTTAATCCTGGCCTGAAAAATACCGAAGTCTATGATATTATGCGCCAAACAGTGAATGACTTGGGTACAAAAGGAAAGGACAGTTATTACGGATATGGACAAATTGATGTAGAGCGTGCACTTCATCTTGCAACGCAAAGTACTCACTCTTTGTCGCTATACCCACAAAATGTTCAACGTGAACTGAAACGAACTGCTGTTGAGTTTGATCGTTAATAGTTAATAAACTTCTTAATATACAAGCAGCCCGTATCGAGTAAATCGATACGGGCTGTTATGTGTTTCATATGATTTAGTTTCATCATAAGTGTGTTGTGCGATGGAAAGCTTGCCATAAGCCGGGTTCTGTACTCATCGTGGTATTACGGGAACAACCCTCCCACTACGGAGTGACAATCATCTATCTAGGCTGCCTATTACTAGGCAGCTCCAGCGACCAACCTAGACGCACCTCAGGCTAAGGTTAGCCCTTTGCAGGGCTTGCGTCCCATTAGGTCTTGCTCCAGATGGGGTTTACCAGGAACGAAGTCACCAGCGTTCCTCGTGGTCTCTTACACCACGGTTCCACCCTTACCTGTGCCGCATAAGCGGCCATCGGCGGTCCATTTCTGTGGCACTATCCTTCAACTTGCGCTGACTGGACGTTATCCAGCATCCTGCCTTGTGGAGCCCGGACTTTCCTCTCGTGGTTTGCACCACCAGCGATTGTCTGTCAAACTTTCCGACAACATTCGTAAGTATACTAGCTTCTCACAAGAAACTCAACACTCAACTTTTACATAAAATGAAAAGGTTCGGTATGAATTTCCGAAGCATGGAAATTCGTCTTCGAACCATTCTGCTCTGCGAGCTGCTGCAAACGCGCTGTTACATCAGGAATAAACATCTTCTCCGCATGATGCCCAGGGTCGATTATACATAGACCTGCAGCAAGCGCATCTTGTGCTGTATGGAAATCTACATCCCCGGTAACGAGCACATCTGCACCATGGAAAAGCGCGTGCTTCACATATCTGGATCCCGAACCGCCAAGTACAGCTACTTTGCGAACTTCACGTTCCATTGGTCCTACAACACGTACAAATGGAACGTTAAAGCGTAATTTAACCTGTTCTGCCAAAGCAGACAGGCTCATCGACTCCTTTAATTTCCCTACACGTCCAAGACCGGATGGCTTTCCTTCCAATTGCAATGGATATATATCGTATGCCACCTCTTCATACGGATGAGCCTTCAGCATCGTACGCAGGACACGGCTCTTTATGGAGCGAGGCACAACGGTTTCCAATCGTACTTCCTCTACTTCTTCCATTTTACCTGTAGATCCGATATATGGATTCGTACCTTCCAAAGGCTTAAATGAGCCTGTTCCCTCGCTGTAGAAGCTGCAATGACTGTACTCCCCTATCCAGCCAGCACCGACGTCAAGAATGGCTTGTCTAACCGATTCCAAATGCGTTTTTGGAATAAATACAACGAGTTTCTCTAAACGATCCTCATGCACCTTCTCCAACACTTTAAGCTGATCCAGCTCAAGCGCCTGTGCCATCAGATCATTCATGCCGCCTTCAACAATATCATAGTTCGTATGACTGATGTACACCGCGATATCATGTTTGATTAGCTTTTCATACAAGCGTCCAGCAGGTGTATCCGTTTGTAAATCTTTGAGAGGTCGGAAAATAATCGCATGGTGAGCAATAATGAGCCCGGCATTCAATCGTATCGCTTCATCAACGACTGCTTCTGTCACATCTAGGGAAATAAGCACGTTCTCTACTTCTTTTCGCAGCGTTCCTAATTGCAAACCAATGCGATCATCAGGAACAGCGAGAGATTTCGGAGCAAGCTGCTCGATCCACTGTGCTATTGTTTGCCCTTTTGCCAACATGCGATCAACTCCTCCAATTCTGATTTGTAGGCAACAAACTGTTCTCTGCGTTCAGCTGTTTCTTCCGCATCAGATTTTGCCATCGTACTCAGAATTCGCTCTTGCTTATTCACTTCGTGCTGCCACTTTGCAATGAAGACATCGCTTACTACTTCTTCAGACAAATATGGCCCTAGCTTAAGCAGCCACTGCTCATCAAGAACGAAACCGCAAGCCAATTGTCTCGATGCATACATAGCTTTGTCTGCTTGCACGAATTCATCAGCATTCCAACCATCAACCGGTCTTTCTGCCAGCAGCACCTCATAAATTTTGCCGTCTTCTTCAAGAATATGTTCTGCTTTAAGCAGCCATTGCTCATCTCGCAGCCATTGTCTGACAAGGTCTTCACCGACATTCGGCTGCAGCACAAGCCTCTGAACGCCTGACAGCTTATCTACGCCTGCTTGCAGAATGGAGACGATTAATCCTCCACCCATTCCTGCAATCGTAATACAGTCCACTTCGCCTGCCTGAACAACGGCAAGCCCGTCACCTCGACGTACTTCTATCATTGACTCTAGACGCGAACCTTTAACTTGCCGTACTGCCGCATCAAAAGGACCTGGATTCACTTCTCCAGCAATAGCCTTAACAATACGTTTCTCTTTGGCCAAATAGGTTGGCAGCAATGCATGATCAGAGCCTATATCAGCAAGACGACTATTCATTGGAACCCAATCAGCAATTTGCTGAAGTCTTTTCGATAACTTTATGATCACGTGTTTATTTCACCCACTGTATTAATAATGATGTCGAAGTTATCTTACCGCACATTTGCATTTGAGAATTAAAAAAGGTAAAATAATCCCCATCAGCATAAATGAAGGAAGATTTGAAAAATAAAGTTAGTTTCTATGTTAATGTAAGTGCTAGCAATAGATATCAGATCTAGCCTCTTCTACCTATGCGAAGTTACAATCTTTTGCGCTTTAGGATTGAATTGAACATAGCCAATATGGAAGAAAAGACCTTACTGCGCGCTGCAGAGCGCAACAGAAGGTCTATGCATCCTGTGTCTATTCTAAGAAATCTTTCAAGCGCTTGCTGCGGCTTGGGTGACGAAGCTTGCGCAATGCTTTCGCTTCGATCTGACGAATACGCTCACGAGTAACGCCGAATACTTTACCGACTTCCTCAAGTGTACGCGTACGGCCATCATCGAGTCCAAAACGCAATCGAAGTACATTCTCTTCACGTTCTGTTAACGTATCGAGAACATCTTCTAACTGCTCCTTCAATAATTCATATGCTGCTGCATCTGCTGGTGCCAACGCTTCTTGATCCTCAATGAAGTCGCCCAAGTGTGAATCGTCTTCTTCCCCGATAGGTGTCTCCAACGATACAGGTTCCTGTGCAATCTTCATGATCTCACGTACTTTTTCCACACTGAGTTCCATCTCAGCAGCAATTTCTTCTGGTGTCGGTTCACGCCCTAGCTCTTGCAAGAGTTGACGGGAGACACGGATCAGCTTATTGATCGTCTCTACCATGTGAACCGGAATTCGGATTGTACGCGCTTGGTCTGCGATCGCCCGCGTTATCGCTTGACGAATCCACCATGTCGCATACGTACTGAATTTGAAGCCTTTATCGTGATCGAATTTCTCAACTGCTTTAATAAGACCCATGTTGCCTTCTTGAATAAGATCCAAGAATAACATACCACGGCCGACATAGCGTTTCGCAATGCTGACAACGAGACGCAAGTTCGCCTCCGCAAGGCGCTTCTTAGCTTCCTCGTCACCTTGATCAATGCGTTTCGCCAAGTCAATCTCATCTTCAGCAGAGAGAAGAGGAACACGGCCAATTTCTTTGAGATACATACGAACAGGGTCGTTAATCTTTATTCCTGGAGGAAGAGACAAGTCATCTTCATATTGGAAGTCGTCCTGCTCATCTTCGCGCTCTCCTCTTGGTCGACCGCCCATTTCATCGTCGTTCTCATTAATTTCAATTCCAAGGTCACTCAACTGCTCATAGAACTCGTCCATTTGATCAGAATCTTGATCAAAATTGGCCAACTTCTCAGTAATTTCTTTGTATGTGAGCGCCCCCCGCTTTTTGCCGAGTTCAATCAACTGATCCTTCACTTGGTCCAAAGCAGCTTCGGCTTCAAGTCCAGTATGTTGATCTTTCGCCATGTTCCGACTCCCTCCTCCCTAGATATCGCTCTCCTGTTGCTATCGCTTCAGTTGTTGCTCTAGGGTCACTTTTTCTTTACCAATCTGTGCAGCACGCATCCAATCACCCGCACGCTCGGCTTGGATCATTTCCTCATGTAAACGTTCAATCTCGCGTTGGAGAGGAACCTTTTGTATAATGGAAATATAATCATCCAACACACTATGATCATAACGCAGTGGCACTTCCGACAATGATATCGAGGCCGCAACCTGCTCTAACCGATCGTCATGCAGCGCTGCGAGAAAGCGGCTAAAGTCCGGTTCTTTCCCTTGCGCATAGTAAGCATATAGATAAGCGGCTAAAGCCGCATGATCATCCGTATTAAATCCTTCACCAAGATGTTGTTCAACATAATCAGCTACTTCTACATCTTGAAACATAAGTCCGAGTAAGGTACGCTCGGCATAAACATAGGCTGGCAATAATGCTGGAGGAGTCATACTTCTCTTATCATTCCTAACATTATTCCACCAATCGTCCGAATTATCCCCTCGGCCTCTTGACAACAGCTTCTGCCTTAGTTCGAAGCACTCTTGCTTAAGACTCTCAATGGTAACACCAATCTGCTTGGACAGTTCCGCCAGATGCATTTCACGCTCAGTCGGTGATTCGATTGGCGCAATCAGCTTCAATGCCTCTTTTAAGTATCTGCGCTTACCATCATCTTCTAGCAGTATATGATCACCGCGTAGAGATAGTAGCTGAAACTTAACAGGTGACACTGCTGCAGACAATATGGCGTGTCTGAATCGCTCTGCTCCATTGGCTCGAATATAATCATCCGGGTCCATACTGTTAGGAAGCATCGCTACAGATACATCCAATCCCTCTTGTTCGAGCATTGGGATTGCTTTGCTTGCAGCTGCTCGTCCCGCATTATCTCCGTCATAACAGACAATAACACGTTCGACCATCCGTTTCATAAGTTTGACATGTTCTGAAGTAAGAGCGGTTCCCATCGTAGCTATACCATTGAATACTTCAGCACCCCATGATTGAATGACATCCGCATAGCCTTCGAACAAAACAAGCTGTCCTGTACGTTTCATATGCGGTCGTGCCAAATGCTGATTGTATATGAGCTTAGACTTATTAAATAGCAACGTTTCAGGTGAATTTAAATATTTGGGCTGTCCCTCTCCCAATATTCGACCTCCGAAGCCAATTACCTTCCCATTCCGATCCCATATGGGAAACATAACTCGATCCCGGAAGCGATCGACATAACCTGGTTGCTGATGCTTCGCAGACAATAGTCCCGCCTGCTCCATCGCTTCTAGCGAGAAGCCGCGCTTCTCCAGCAATTGTACGAGCGTATCCCATTGTGTTGGTGCATAACCAATCTGAAATTGCTCAATCAGCTTGTCATTGATACCCCGATCTCGCAAATAACTTAGGGCTTCTTGACCATGAGCCGTATTCATCAAAATATAATGATACAGCTTAGCTGCAAGCTCATGAGCTTCAATCATCTTGTCCTTCAGCTCGCTTTGCGGGCTGCGTTCAAAGGAAATATCCCCCCATTGAAAGTCCAAGTTTGCTTGTTCAGCTAACTGTTTGACCGCTTCTGGAAAGGTAAACCCTTCGACCCCCATAAGGAACTTAATAACTGTGCCGCCAGCATTGCAACCATAACAATGGTATATCTGTCTGTCAGGCGTAACGGTGAAGGACGGGGTCTTCTCCGAGTGAAAAGGACAAAGTCCTTTTAAATATTTTCCATGTTTCGAAAGATGAACGTACTTGGAGACAACGTCCACAATATCATTTCGAGTGAGCACTTCATCAATAAAATGCTCAGGGATTGGTCCATTTCCATTCACCATATTATCACCTTCATAGAAACACGTAATACTAATTCGCTAAAGGGAGTGGTTCTCCTGCTACCTGAACAAAACTTTTGTCAGTTCATGTTGGAATTTCTCTCGATCCTCTAGCGTCATTGCTTTTGGTCCCTTCGTACGCTGGCCTGCCCGCCTTGCCTTTGCAGACAAATGGCGTTGTTCAAGCAGTTCATCCACATTGCCGATATGTAATTCTTTTCCTCGTGGCGTCAACACGATGCATCCCCGGGGCAGACATAGCGCGGCCAATCCATAGTCATTCGTCACGACTATGTCACCTGACCGCGCTTCGTTTGCAATATACATATCTGCTGCTTGAAAGCCTTGATCCACATAAATGCTGCGGACGTAGCTGGATGATAGTGAGTTACTCTGATATGCGGCGTAAGAAGCTATAAATAAAGCGTGAACGTGATGCTGCTCAGCAATCGTCATGATTTCGACTTTTACTGGACAAGCATCCGCATCGACAATAATTCGATGTAAGGACATCCTTTTCTCCATGCTTAATCCGCCTGCTAGTCATAATTAGGATACAAATAATTGCAAATTGTATGGGAAACAAATTTACAACGTTTCAGTATCGTCTATATTATATACGCTGCCCACATGAAAAATCCTGCTTGTAAGAAGTGAACTCTATAAATTCTTGTAGAATTTTGTCGAACAAGCAACAAAAAGTACGGAATGAGCTGAACATTAAGCCTGTTCTGCACATTCCGCAATCAGGTTTATTTTAGACAGACGCCCACACTAGTTTAGAGAAATCAGCATAACGATGAAGATCATTAGCAATTAGCTTCAACAGTGCTAAACGATTATTTTTCACTGCCTCATCTTTGGCCATAACCATAACATCGTCAAAGAATGCAGTAATCGATTGCTCTAGCTTGCCAAGCTCGACTAGAACTTGTTCAGGCTGTTGAATCGAACGTTCGATTTGCTCATGTGCCAGCTTCCAATTTGCATACAGTTCACGTTCTTGATCTTGCTCGAAAAGCTCTTCTTTTACATCTGCATGCTCAGTCTTAGCTGCTAAGTTAGCAACACGATTGAAGGATTCTACAGTTGTCTTGAATGCTTCCTGCTGAACCGCATTCATCAATGACTTACCGCGTGCAATCGTAAGTTTCACATCATCGTAGCCAGCTGCCAGTACAGCGTCTACAACGTCATAGCGAACTTCTTCAGACAATACATTTTTGACACGTAGGCCAAAGAATTCATACAAATCATTACGTATTTCAATACGGTTACGTTTCAATAATTGTGCTTGTTCTTGTACATCCAGTGCAACATCGAACAATTGAGACAATGAAAGCGGTACATTTTTCTCCACGATCATTTGTACGATACCTGTTGCTTGACGACGCAATGCATATGGGTCTTGGGAACCAGTCGGAATAATACCGATAGCAAAGCAGCCTACCAGCGTATCCATTTTATCTGCCAAGCTTACAAGCTGGCCGACAAGTGAGGCTGGGGCCGTATCACCCGCGAAACGAGGCTTATAGTGCTCGTTAATGGCACGTGCAACTTCAGCATCTTCGTTCAATTTCAACGCATAGTCTTCACCCATTTGACCTTGCAGCTCTGGGAATTCGTAAACCATTTGCGTAACCAAATCGAATTTACAAATATCTGAAGCACGGCTTACTTGTACAGCTGTCTGCTCATCAGCCTTAACGACTGCTGCCAATTTATCTGCAATCGCACGAATACGACGCACTTTATCTCCAAGCGTGCCTAACTCTTCGTGGAATACGATGGAATCTAGTTTCTTCACGCAATCTTCAATGCGAAGCTTCTGATCTTCTTGATAGAAGAATTTCGCATCGGACAAACGAGCACGAAGTACTTTTTCATTACCTTTTGCAACAATATCAAGACCTTTATCATCACCGTTACGTACCGTGACGAAGTAAGGCAGCAATTGATTCTGCGCATCAAGCACTGGGAAATAACGCTGGTGCTCACGCATTGAAGTAATAAGTACATCTTGTGGAATGTGAAGGAATGACTCATCAAATGTACCGAACAACGCAGTCGGATATTCAACAAGGAACAATACCTCTTCCAACAAATCTTCTTTGATGGAAATATTCCATTGCTTCTCAGCAGCTAACTTTTCCAACTGGCCGACAATAAGCGCCTTACGCTCTTCAACATCAACGATTACATGCTGCTCACGAAGACGTTCTACATATTGTTCAGCACTAGTAATGGCCGTCTCTTGGCCTAGGAATCGATGTCCGCGTGATACATTACCTGCTTTAACGCCTGTAAATTCGATTGGAATAATGTCACTACCGAATAACGCGACAACCCAACGAATTGGGCGAACGAAGCGCATTTCATAGCCGCCCCATCTCATGTTCTTAGGGAATGTCATCGCATGAACAATGCTGCTCAAGCCTTCTGCCAATACATCAGCTGTATCCGTTCCGATACTGCTCTTATTCGCGTAAATGTACTCAACACCATTCAATTCTTTGAAGAACAGTTGCTCAGGATCTACCCCTTGAGAGCGAGCAAAACCAAGTGTAGCCTTAGACCATTGCCCTTGCTCATCTACAGCGATCTTACGAGCTGGTCCTTTCACTTCTTCGTGAACGTCTGTTTGCTTGTCAGCCGCATTATGCACAACGATAGCAAGACGACGCGGCGTTGCATATGCTTTTACGCCTTCATGGGCAATACGAGATTGCTCCAACCAACGCTCTACACGCTCTTGCAATTGATCTATAGCACCACGCACGAAACGTGCTGGCACTTCTTCAAGTCCTAGTTCTAAGAGCAAATGTTTAGGCATCTTGGTTCTCTCCCTTCTTCAACAACGGGAAGCCAAGCTTCTCGCGCTCTTCATAGTAAGTAGCTGCTACTTGGCGAGCCAAGTTACGCACTCGTGTAATAAATCCTGTACGCTCTGTTACACTGATTGCACCACGTGCGTCCAGCAAGTTGAACGTATGCGAGCATTTCAGCACATAATCATAAGCAGGGAATACCAAATGCTCATCCATTGCGCGCTTCGCTTCCTGCTCATACGTATTGAACAAATTAAACAGCATCGCTGTGTCGCTAACTTCAAACGTATATTTGGAATGCTCGTATTCAGGCTGCAAGAATACATCACCATAAGTGATTCCTTCAACCCACTCTAGATCAAATACATTTTCTTTTTCTTGAATATAAGATGCTAGACGCTCTAGCCCGTACGTAATTTCTACCGCGACTGGATTCGCATCGATTCCGCCTACTTGCTGGAAGTATGTGAACTGTGTGATCTCCATGCCGTCCAGCCAAACTTCCCAACCTAGTCCCCATGCACCTAGAGTCGGTGACTCCCAGTTATCCTCGACAAAGCGGATATCATGTGCCAAAGGATCAATACCCAACTGCTTCAAGCTTTCCAAATACAATTCTTGAATGTTGTCTGGAGAAGGCTTCATGATCACTTGGAACTGATGATGCTGATACAAACGGTTTGGATTTTCTCCATAACGACCGTCTCCTGGTCGACGAGAAGGCTCTACATAAGCAACATTCCAAGGTTCAGGTCCAATAGAACGAAGGAATGTCATTGGGTTCATCGTACCGGCACCCTTTTCGACATCATACGGCTGCACGATGATACAGTTTTGCTTTGCCCAGAAATTTTGCAAAGTCAAAATGATTTGTTGAAAATTCATGCGACTGTCCACTCCTTACACGAATAGGTTCAGCTCTGACGTTATGAGCACGAGTATTGCTATACAAAAAAACTCCCGCGGTTCCACCCTACTTGATAATCACTATTCCTTGAATTCGCAATTATCCACTTTAAAGTTATCCATGCTCCGAAGTGCCGGTTCATTCGTCCATTCGTTCAGGCTCTCACCATCCCTGAATCGCTATTATCGAATTGCGGATCGAACTACTTACTTCATCACTGCATGTTATTAATTTGATTAATAAATTATATCATATCGAATGACACAACTTTCGTCAAGCAGCGTACTGTATGATAGCTTGGACAGACTAATCGCTGCCGTTGCCTTCCTGTTCCTTTGTTTCTTTTTCAGAGGGGAGCGGAGCAAGATCATACTTCTCCATCTGCTCAAGGAATTGCAACGATTTGCAACGAACTCCGATGTGGGTATCCATATAACCACGCATGCAGTCTCGAAGTTGAAGCTTCGTTTCTTGTTTGAGCGTAATATCCCCAAGTCTTCGTAAGTCTGTCTTAATAAAAACTTGCATTAGCTTCAATATGTTAACGGAACACATGTAGCGGCTATGTTCACGAGGGCGGCATTTAGAGCATATCGCTCCTCCAAGCCTCCATCCAAACCCCGTTAATTCATCTGTGCGACCACAAACTACACAACTGTCAACAGCCGGTGCAACCCCTACCGCTTGGCATAGTTTCATTTCAAATATATGTGTTGTCACTTGAGCATCTTTGCCTTCTCGAATCGCTCGCATATACGCAAGCAATTGATCAAACATCGCGCCTCCAGATTCTTCATCTTGCAGTGCACGATCAACAAGCTCCACCACGTACGACGCATATGCCGCCAGATGGAGCTGTTCTCGTAGCTTATGATTCGGCTCAGTAATCTCGCATGCGTTCAAAGTACCAATAGCGCCCATGCCGCGAAAGAATACGTACTCGCCAAACGTAAATAACTGTGTGGCTGCACCATGGCGGCTGCGTACTTTTTTGGCACCGCGAACGAGTACTCCTACTTTGCCGTGAGACTTCGTACACAGCGTTATAATCTTGTTGCCTTCCCCATAATCCATGCTGCGGATGACAATGCCTTCAATGCGATATAACACCTTGTCCCTCCCATGTGACAAGCGATCACTTATTCCGCATGCTCTGACGGTTGCACAGATTCAACATCCATAGGAACAGTATCTCGAATCTGAGCAATATGCTTATACAACAAATATGCATCTACATCACCAGTCATTGCGAACACATTCCATGAGAAATCACGCATTGTGTTATCCCCTTTCGTCGGACATGACGTTGTCTTCAAGACTAGCATGCGCTAGCAGAAGGGGATTATCCTTTGCAAAAAATGGTCATGTGTTGGATGTATAAGTAATTCGTTGTCTGCTACACGTCGTGACGGAAACCTAGATCCTTGAGCACACGTTCATGGTTACGCCAGTCTTTCTTTACTTTAACCCACAGCTCAATAAATGTACGAGATCCGAGCAATGTCTCAATATCTCTACGAGCTTGTTTACCTACTTGTTTAAGCAGCGCACCTTGCTTACCGATAATGATTCCTTTTTGCGAGTCGCGTTCAACAAAAATAACAGCTGAAATGTAGACTACGCCATTCTCCTGCACACGCATATCTTCGATTGTGACAGCGATAGAGTGCGGAATCTCCTCACGAGTCGCATGCAATATTTTCTCACGAATAAGCTCTGCAACAACAAATTGCTCAGGATGGTCCGTGATCTGATCATCAGGATAGTATTGTGGTCCTTCTGGCAAATAACCGTGCAGCACTTGAACTAATCGATCTACGTTGTTTCCTTGCAAAGCAGATATCGGAACAATAGCCGCAAACTCATGCAGTGCATTGTACTGCTGAATCATAGCAGGTACTTCATCAGGGCGAACTTGGTCAATTTTGTTCATGACAAGAATTACCGGGGTTTTAACCTGCTTTAGTTGTTCAATAACGAAGCGGTCGCCCCCGCCTAGTCCAGCAGCAACATCCACCAAGAACAGCACTGCTTCAACTTCGTTTAACGTATTAAGAGCAACCTGATTCATATAATCGCCAAGCTTTGATGTGCGTTTATGAATACCCGGAGTATCCAAAAATACGATTTGCGATGAGTCAGTTGTATAAACACCGTGAATTTTGTTGCGTGTCGTTTGTGGTTTATCCGACATAATCGCAATCTTCTGACCGATAACATGGTTCATGAGTGTTGATTTCCCCACATTTGGACGACCAACGATTGCGACGAATCCTGATTTATAAGATGTTTTATTGTTCATGTTGTACTCCTAATCTTCTTTTATAACTTTACTTTATTATAATTAGAGTATTGCCAATCGCAGGTGGGCAGATCGGTTGCAACCATAATCAAAATTATTCCTAATTAGCTATTTGCCAAACCTTCCGCGCGAGACGCTGAACTGTCCAAGCTGGATACATCAAATGCACCCGGGAGCAATTCTCCAATCGTCGTCTCAACCAAATCTCCATTCAAGTTACCCATATAAACAGGCATCTCAGGAGCACATAATTCGACTAGAACCTGACGGCATACCCCGCAAGGAGTTATCGGAGCAGTTGTATCCCCAATGACTGCGATAGCTTTGAAAGACTTGGCGCTGCAGCCATCCGCAATTGCACGGAATAATGCTGTTCGCTCCGCACAGTTGGTAGGACCGTAAGCAGCATTCTCCACATTGCAGCCCATATGAACGTTCCCTTCGCTATCCAACAAGGCAGCCCCTACCTTAAAGTGCGAATAAGGAGTGTAAGCACGCTCCCTCGCTTGTTTTGCCAATTCCATCAATTGTTGTTTATCCATGATGTCAACTCCTTATATTCAGGATTGGGTATAAATCCTCACATCTTCATATTACAACATATTTTACAGTGTACCAATCAAAGTTACGAATCGTCCGCCAAATATAATAGTTCCGGTTATAACGGCGAACGCCGCCGTTACCAAAACGGCTCCGGCGGCGGTATCTTTCGCTATCTTAGCCAGCGGATGCTGATCCGGCATGACCATATCTACTACAGCTTCAATTGCAGTGTTCATCAGTTCCGCTGCGATCACAACGGTAATACAAAGCAAAAGCCACAGCCACTCGCTCGTAGCAACCTCTAACAGTATTCCAAGCAGTATGACAATCAATGAAGCAAATACATGCACTCGCATATTGCGCTGCGTAGCATAAGCATACTTAATACCGTCTATTGCTGCTTGAAACGTTCGACGCCAATTATGACGCCAATCCATTATCGTGTCAGCCCGATCTTGGATAGAACAGCTTCCTGCTTGTCCATCATCACACGTTCACTCTCATCATCTTGATGATCATAGCCAATTAGGTGAAGGAAACCGTGCACGAACAAAAAGCCAATTTCTCTTTCCAGTGAATGACCATATTCGTCAGCTTGAGCTTGAGCACGTTCCGTCGAGATAATGATATCTCCAAGCATGTCCCCTAAAGAAGCTAACTCTTGCTCATCTTCCACCTCGTACAATATATCCATTTCCTCATCAACAGACTCATTCAATGCAAACGAAAGCACATCTGTCGGACGGTCAATTTGGCGATAGTCACGATTGAGTTCATGGATGCGTTCATCATCGACGAATGTAAGCGCTACTTCACCTTCCACAATCCCTTCCATCTGGGCTGCTTCTACAAGCACACGCTCCAACTTTTGTATCAATGCTTCGCTAATAGGATAAATGGACTGTTCGTCGCTCCATTCCAACTTGATGTTCATCAATTAAACTCTCCTTCTTGCCATTGCTTTTTTCATTGCTTCAGTGTGTTCTTCGTTATAGCGGATTCTTCCTGCGCAGGCAAGTTATCAGCACTAGATTGTCCATCTGCCTTAATATCGCCTTTAGCTATTTCGGACTGCTTCTTTACAGCATCTGGGTATTCAATTCGAGAATGGAAAATACCCATTACCGTTTCTTTAAGAGAATGAGCAACCATATCCAATTCGCGCATCGTTAAGTCACATTCATTGAACTGGTTATCATCAAGTCGATCTTTAATGATCTTGTGGATCATATTTTCAATCTGCTCCATTGTCGGGTGACGAAGCGAACGAACCGCTGCCTCAACACAATCCGCAATACCGACAACCGCTGCTTCCTTCGACTGCGCTTTCGGTCCAGGGTAACGGAATTCATCTTCTGTGAAGTCCGGCTCTTCACCTTGTTCCTCAGCCTGCTTCAATGCTTTATGGTAAAAATACTTTAGGAATGTTGTTCCATGATGCTGTTCCGCAATATCTCGTATTGGCCTTGGCAGCTTATATTCCTTCAGCATTTCAGCACCATCACCAGCATGAGCAACAATAATCGAGGTACTCAGCTTCGGGTCAATATAATCATGTGGATTATCGATATTGGTCTGATTCTCAATAAAGTAGCTTGGACGCTTTGTCTTTCCTATATCATGGTAAAATGCGCCGACCCGGCACAATAAACCGTTTGCTCCAATCGACTCTGCAGCCTGCTCAGCTAAATTACCTACCATAACACTGTGATGATACGTTCCAGGCGTCTCTGTCAATAGCTTCCTCAGTAAAGGATGGTTAGGATTAGATAGCTCGACCAACTTCAGTGCTGACAATATGCCAAATGTAACCTCGAAAAACGGCATAAGTCCGATGACCAGCACAGCCGTAACCAGACCACTGCTAAAAGCAAACACCGCTGCTAAATATGTTTCTTTGCTATTCAACGGCAGACCATTTAGCATCGCTACAGTCAATACGGTTAATCCACCGAAGATACATATCATAATTCCAGCCTTTAGTATGGTTGATCGTTGGCTTGCTCGATGTATCGCGAAAATCGATGCGTAAGAAACAACGAGAGCAAACAAGCCGTAGTTGAAATCAAACAGCATATTTTGATGAGTATTTAACAATACACTCGCAATAATACTGAACAATACAGCCGAAACATAAGCTAGCGAGACATCAAGCAACAGCGTTATTAGCATAACGCCAAGCGCTACTGGAGCAACGTATCCGATATAAGCGGTTGTTTCCGTCTGCGCAAAAGATACAATTTCCATCAAAATAATATTAATCGCGAAAATCAACAATAACATAAACAACTGTGAGTTATTGTATTTAAAATGAGTATGGCTTCCTTGACGCATAAACATAACTAATAGCAAGGTAAATAACGTTGAAAGAAGCAGCAGCCCAAACTGAGGCCACAAGTTTACTTCCGTCTTCAACAGTCCATTTTCTTTGAGGAGATCGTACATATCTTTTGTAATAATCTCGCCCTTTTGAACGATAATTTCACCTTGCTTAATAAATACTTCAGGTGTATTTTCACGAGCCTGTACCTTCGCTTGCTTCGTGGCTTCCTCGTCGTAGAACTTATTCGGTGTAATGGCCAGTCTAACTAGCTCTTGCACCACTTCTCGCTCAGTGCGCTTATCCAGTGAACTCGTATTCACATACTCCGCTACCTTAGCTCTAGCAACTGCCGCATCTGCGATCGAATCACTCATTAGCGTGCTGACAATATCACGAGCCACGATCTTCATCTCGGCAATATCTTCTTTTGAAAGACGTGCCATCTTGATGTAAGTCTCTTCAGGCACACGATATTTCTGCTCTTCAATTCGCTTCGTTACTTCTTCCAGCAGCTGTGCAGAATATGTATTCGCATTGCGACTTGTCAAAATGAACGATCGAATATAATCATCGAACATTTGTGGTGTAACACGACGGTACAAATCGACTTTCTCCGAAAAAGACAATTGATCATCTTGATTCAACAGCTCAATACGATTAAAAATACTGTCAATTAACCGTTCATTTTTGATCGAAACAATTGGATATACAGGAGCTACACCTTCTGCTGCTTCCTCTTGAGCATTCAACGTTGCCTGCTTATCCTTAATTTGCATCGGAGCGATAATATTTTTCTCTACCGCGTTTCCAATCTGAATGTCATACTTTTCTGGCAGAACTTTAGGTGCTAGAGCAAAGTAAACAAATAGAGTTAGCACAACGAACAATACAATTCGCATGCCTAAACTATTTTTCCACCCTCCCATTTTCACAGGACGTACTCTTCGCTTGCTGCCGTTATCTTCTGCTTGTAGCATAGAGAACAACCCTCTCTATCCTTGGTTTTCGCTTTCCTTCTGGTAAGCTATAATAATTTTTTGTACTAAGGAATGACGAACGACATCTTGTTCAGCAAAATGCATAAAGCCAATTTCCCCAATATCTCGAAGTATTTTATGCGCTTCGACAAGTCCTGAATTTTTGCCTCTAGGCAAATCAATTTGCGTAACATCGCCTGTAATGACCATTTTCGAGCCAAAACCAAGACGCGTTAGGAACATTTTCATCTGTTCAGGAGTCGTATTTTGTGCTTCGTCTAAGATAATGAATGCATCATCTAATGTTCGTCCCCGCATATATGCCAATGGTGCAATTTCGATTAACCCTCGTTCTAGCGCCTTAGCGACTTGATCAGGACCCATAACATCATGCAAAGCATCATACAATGGACGCAAGTATGGATCTACCTTCTCTTGCAAATCTCCTGGTAAGAAACCTAGATTCTCTCCCGCCTCCACAGCAGGACGTGTCAAGATGATTCGTTTAACTGATCCTTCCTTCAAAGCAGTAACCGCTAGAACAACAGCAAGGTACGTCTTACCTGTACCCGCGGGTCCAATCCCGAATACAACATCCTGCTTCTTGATCATGGACACATAGTGACGTTGACCGATCGTCTTAGCGCGAATCGGCTTGCCACGATATGTATGAGCCACTTCACCCTTAAACAAATCCAGCAACTCGTGGACTTTCCATTGTTCTGCCAACTCAAGGGCATACATAATATCCCGCTCGGACAATCCAATATTGTTGCGGATAAGCTCGAGCAGCACCTCAAACAACTGTTTGAACTTTTCCACTTCTTCGGCATCACCAGTCAGGACAATCTCTGCTTCACGTGACGATATTTCGACTTCGGTGTGGGTTTGGATAAGCTTAAAATACTTGTCTTGTGGTCCAAATAGTGCAAGACCTTCAGCTGCATTCTCTAATGAAAGTTTCACTGTTTGTTGTTGCGACAAAATCTCAGTCTCCTTGCCTTAGTCAAATGATTTAGTCTTTATGAAGTGCCGCCTATAATAGGCTGCTCTTCTACAATCGATTGCTCTACTTCAAACATAACCTTAAGTTTCACTTTACCATTCTCCGTCTTCTGATGCAAAATCTTTTCCGTTACGACACGAGCATTCGGTCCATATTTCGCCATAATATCCGATCTTGCATGCCGTAATCCGATTTGAACAGCCTCTTGCTGTTCTTGTGCCTCTTCAACGATTTGTACTTCCATTATTTTTTCTTTTACCCATTTAAGCGGCAAAGTTAACATCCCTACATTTACATCGTTGAATTCAGTCTTCACTTCATAATGCTGATAAGGAATTGACCCATAACCACTTACCTGCAAACGTCGTTGCCCCAGTTGCACATAAGACTTCTCTACACTTTGACCGGTCATTACTTTTTGCTTGCTTATAAGCGGTGATTGTATCGAATATTCATACCAAACGAGACCTCGTATACTACCTTTTGCGGCTACGGTCAATGGAGACTCTGGAGAACCCAGACTTCCTTTAATAAGGACCTGACCCTTTCTCACTCGATCATTCGGCTTCACGATTGCTTTGCCTTCCTCGGCTATAATACTTGTAATGACAGCGTCTGTATTGGCAACAATGTTACGCGGGTTATTCAGCTTTTTCGCTTTTGGCACAGTAGACTCCACGATATGAATGACTATTTTAGTACCTTGCCTTGTCACTCCAACCCAGGATGAAGAAGACAACTTCGCATGAAGCGCTTTAGACAGTTCCTCCGTATCTTTGAGCCGGAACGTCCACTGAAACGGATAGATGCCCTCCTGATGCGCAGCCGCCAGCACTTGATCGGTTGAGATCGACTCGTTCCCCTTTACCTCAATCGTCCACACAAGGGATGACAGCATGTACAATCCAAGCAAAAATAAAAATGCGCCAGCTACAAAAAAAGAACGTCGGCGCACTTTTCCTACAGAAAAGGGAAGTCCATAACGCTCCATTACATGAACACGGCAGCCTGTCTTCTTTAAATACGGCCGCAAACGAAAAAAGTCAGGTACTATAATAAAGAGGCTCACCTGATGTTCTTCTGTGCGCCTCACATCCCATATCATTATCCGTTTTGCTAAAAGAAGATTAAGCAGTTGTTCTGTATACTGTCCTCTAATTTGAATTTTGACATATCCACGTAGCTTACCCATTAACGGTGGTTTCATGACTTTGTGTCCTCCATTCCGTGAACCTTTACTTCAGCTATGTAGCCTTCGATACATATTTCCTCCGTCCAAATCCCGCGAATGACTAGCTCACTTCCCGTCACTTCCAACTCACCTTTTGCCAGTGATAATCTCATATTTTCATTGGAAAAATGAACAATTCCACGATGATTCTCTACGAACAGCTTGCGATTGCCTATTAAGGATACACGGGGCACATCAGATACGATATCCTGCGGCAAATCAAACAAATGCGCCGTCCATTGATTCAACTTGCGCATGATACGGCTCATACGTGTGAGGCCCCCTTCCTGTACTCTACAACTTATGCTCCAACAGCAATGAATATGAGAATTAGCAGCAGGATACAAAGACAAAAAAGTCCCGGCCCGTTCCTAAAAAGGAACAATGGCTGGGACTTTTTATATTATCGATTGCGGAACGGTCGTTTCGCTCGAGGAGGACCCAATATTTCAGCCCATATTATACCTTGACGCGCCTGTTCAGCTAAGGTTTGATTGGAATCGGTCTTGTCGGCCTTGTCATGCTGATGTTGCCCTCCATGACTATTTCGCAAATATCTAGATGAGGAACCCTCTCTAGCTGCCGCAGTTTGAGCACGATAAGTTGTATCCGATAGTCTTGATGATGTATAACCATCTACATTCTCTTCACGATCACGGCTGTATCCAGTCGAGAACACGGGAGTAGTACGCACATCCTCTAATCGAGGCTGCTGACGCTCATACTTCTCCTCATCGTCTTCGTCAACATAACTTCCCTTATCATGTTCATGATTAGGTTCGCTCTGGGTTGCCGTACTTTTCGCTTCGCCGCCAAAGCTTGGCATTCGGTTGGTCGACTTCTTTTTATTGCCCAGTAGCGAAATTAAGAAGCCCACAATAGCAACGACTACAAATATATTTGAAAAGATTAAATCAAATAGTTTGTCCATGGCTTATCGCCTAGCTTTCCGAATGGTCGGTACGTCCTGCGTCCGTATTCTTGCCAATCGAGCCGCGCATTTGCGTATCCGCCTCAATATTTTGAAGGTTCATGTAATCCATAACACCCAACTTGCCGCTCTTAAGCGCTTCAGCCATGGCCAAAGGAACTTGAGACTCAGACTCAACAACAAGTGCGCGCATCTCTACGACGCGAGCCTTCATCTCTTGCTCTTGTGCAACTGCCATCGCACGACGTTCTTCTGCCTTCGCTTGAGCGATACGCTTATCAGCCTCAGCTTGCTCCGTCTGAAGATGTGCACCGATATTTTTACCAACATCAACATCAGCAATATCGATGGACAAGATTTCAAACGCTGTACCTGCATCCAATCCCTTGCCTAGAACCGTACGAGAGATCAAATCTGGGTTTTCCAATACATCTTTATGTGTAGCACTAGAACCTACTGTTGTAACAATACCTTCACCGACACGGGCAATAATCGTTTCTTCACCTGCACCACCAACGAGACGTTCAATGTTCGCACGTACCGTTACACGAGCACGAACTTTCACTTCAATGCCGTCTTTCGCCATAGCAGCAACGATAGGCGTCTCGATAACACGAGGATTAACACTCATTTGTACAGCTTGCAATACATCACGACCTGCAAGATCAATAGCAGCTGCACGCTCAAATTCCAAGTTAATGTTTGCACGCTGTGCAGCAATTAGTGCATTTACTACTCGATCTACATTACCGCCTGCCAAATAGTGACTTTCCAACTGATTAATGGATAGCCCCAATCCAGCTTTAGTCGCCTTAATCATCGGATTAACGATACGACTTGGGGTAACACGACGTAGACGCATCGCTACCAACGTAATAATACTAATTTTCACACCGGATGCAATAGCAGAAATCCAGAGCATTACCGGGAAGAAGCTGAGGAATACACTCACCGCGATAATAATAACCGCGACCGTCAGCAAAAAGCTAATATTCAAATCCATAACAGCACAACCTCCGATTCATTTTTCTATATAGGCAGGTTTACAATAAACCGCAACCCCTAGTCATCTGCGTGTTCGTGCACAACGACACGAACTCCTTCTACATGAATCACTTTTACGCGCTTACCAGCGCTAATAAACCCTCCATCGGTAACGACATCAACTTTTCGTTCGTTGAACGACGCGGTACCAGATGGTCGAAGCGTAGTTAATGCAACACCAATTTCGCCGATGAGCTCGGATGCATTTCGTGCGGACACAAAACCATCTTCCGTTGTCAATTGCTCTCGAAGAATGAATCGATTCCATACTCCGCGATGCTTAAATATGCGTGCAATGATGACAACAACTACAGTAGCGGCGATGAATGCAATCCCCAAGGACAACAGCGCATCAGATGTGTCATACGCAGCTCGCACGACACTTGTAATAAGACTGGCAGAACCTAGTATTCCCAATATACCAAAGCTCGGTACAAACAGTTCCAATACGAGCAGTACAAGACCTAGAATAAAGAGGACGAATGCCTCCATCCCTGCTAATCCAGCGACATAAGCGCCGAAGAAGTATAGGCCAAAACTAAGTACACCCAAAATACCTGGCACACCGAACCCTGGTACAATCAGCTCAATTGCAATGCCTGCAATACCGATGAACAGAAGCACAGTAGCGACAACAGGATTCATCAGAAACGAAGCTACCCGTTCTGATGCAGCGACCTCGATCGTTAGAATAAGAGGATTGCTGCGTTTCATTTGAGTGAGCAATTCCTGAAGAGAAGCTGCTTCAAAATCCGCATAACCAACTTTGATCGCTTCTTTTGTATCCAAGGCAAGCACTTCTCCCGCCTTCTTCGTACGGTCAAGCTTAGGAAGCTTTAATTCATTCTTCACATCAACCATCGCAACTGCATAAGTACCATCGCGGCCATTGGCCTCAGCAGCACCCTTCATCAAGCTCGACCACGCAGCGACCACTTTTGGATTGTCAACCAATTCGGCATTCACATCCACAATCGCTGCTGATCCGATCATACTCGTAGGTGTCATCGCAATCTTATCTGCGCTAAGCGCTATATAACTACCAGCAGATGCTGCTTTGCCATTTACATAAACAACTGTTGGGATTGGGCTCTCCGATATGAGAAGCCCCAATGCTTCAGCACTGTCCAACCTTCCACCAGGTGTGTTCATTTCAAACACGATAAGCTCCGCTTTCGATTGCTTTGCTTCTTCAATCGCCCGACGGACGTACGACTCCATAATTGGATCTACAGCACCTTCTAGCTTTATGACGGCAACTACTCCATCATTCACAGTCCCAGGAACGGACTCAGCATAAACTGGCTTTACACCAATACTGCTGATCACGCCTAGCAGACCTGTCAGAGCAAAAACAGTAAGCGTCGTCAAAATAAGCCATCTCTTTAACGTTACAGAACGTGAATTCAATTCACTACCCCCTTCTCTGTTTAGTATATCAACTGTTCTTACTTTCTTGATTCCATATATGCGATAATACGTAATTTCATCAATTACGTTTCAATAATCTAACAAAATCATCAAGCACGACAACGCACAACTACAGATCAGCTCATAAGGATACACCGTTTATAATGGCTATCTCAATCGCTCCACATGCTCACTTGCAACAGGAAGACAAAATAAAAACACTCCTTGAAACAAGGAGTGTTTTGGCTGTCGATCAGTTATAAAGATTCGTTTATTGCAGATGCTGTTGAACAATCGCATTGACAAGTTTACCGTCGGAACGTCCTTTGACCTTTGGCATTAGGGCAGCCATAAGCTTACCCATATCTGCTTTCGAAGTAGCACCGGTCTCTTGGATGGTCTCTCGTACAATGGCTTTAATTTCTTCTTCAGAAAGCTGTGCTGGAAGGTATTCCAACAGAATGTCAAGCTCTTCTTTCAAGGTATCTACAAGGTCGAATCGGTTAGCTTTCTCGAACTCATGGAGGGCATCTTTCCGCTGTTTGATTTCACGACCTAGAATTTCAAGCACTTCATCGTCATTCAAAGTTCGTTTCGTATCTATCTCAACATTCTGGATTGCCGAACGAACCATGCGGATGGTGGAGAGTTTGAACTTGTCTTTACTCTTCATCGCTTGCTTCATATCTTCGCTCAATCGTAGGCTTAGATCCATTGGTGCTAATCCTCCTAAAACTTTCTCTTGCGAGCAGCCTCGGACTTCTTCTTACGCTTGACGCTTGGCTTCTCATAGTGCTTACGCTTTTTAACTTCAGCCAATACGCCATCTTTTGCGATGGAGCGCTTAAAGCGTCGAAGTGCAGCATCGATCGTCTCGTTTTTGCGAACTTTCGTTTCAGACACCAGTTATCCCTCCCTCCGACCAGACCGTCCAAGAACAAAACACGGTTCATCAAATTACATTATATGTGATGAAGAAATACAGTGTCAACCTTGCTCTTGCGAACTGTAAATAATTACTGAAATCACTATCTAGAACCAACAATGTCTCCTAGCGGTTCGCCGCCTAGCAGATGGTAGTGAATATGGAAAACAATCTGGCCACTATCTTTGTTACAGTTGTTAACTAAGCGGTATCCAGACTCTGCTACGCCCAACTCTTTCGCGATTTGTTGTGCAGCTTCATGAATATCTCCTAACAACGCATAATCTTCTTTTTGCAAATCATTCATTGTCGGAATGTGTTTTTTCGGGATAATTACGATATGTATAGGTGCTTTGGGTTGGATGTCATGAAAAGCAACCACTTGTTCCGTTTCGTATACTTTTTTAGAAGGCAGCGTACCTTCGATTATTTTGCAAAAAATGCAATCCATCCTAATCCTCCTCCTAGAAGTGTTTATTTACACATACAGCCCACGTTGCACTAGCAATATCTCGGGCCATAAAATTCAATCCATACTATAGGGATATCATATCGAAAAATACAATCCAAGTCCAATTTTCAGTCCATTCTTTTGGTTATTCTATGTATCCCTATTTTCTGCTGCTAATCTATTAATTAAAACTATGATGCTAGCACATCACATCTATTTTTGAGATAAATAACGTCTTAGAGAAATAAATGAAAGCACCCCCACAGCTGCAGCATAGAGGTGCTTAGATCGCGTATTACATTAGAGAAGAGATAAAGCTGCTAGCGTAGCAAGAGGCAAAATGATCGGATTGTAGCCATATCCATAAAAATAGGGGTTGTAGTAGGGATAGAAGCCTCCGCCGTAAAATGGCGGGCGTGGCCGGGGATAGTATCCGCCATGATAACCGTAGCCGCCACCATGATAGCCTCCTCCACCATGATAACCGCCTCCAAAACCGCCACCATGAGGTCTTGCGAGAGCGCGATAACAGGAGTCACAATAATAAGGAGTTGAATAAGTAGAGTAATCCTGTGACATTGTGTATGGATGAGACATACTTTCCCCATACTGGCCATATTCTCCACCCATTGATGCAGGTGATAAATGTACATGCGTATCATCCACATGAGTAATTACACCTTGAAAAACTTGATTCTCACTTGTTTTTACTTGAACATGATGGTGCATATATTTTTTACATATATCCTTTATGTTTTCACCATCAGCAGCCAAACCACCGAATTCACCATTTGGCTTCCATGCGTTTTCACCTATCGCCTGTTGTACAACAGTTCCTTGCGGTGTTACTGGATATGGTTGTGCATTCGGTAACATGGCCTGTTGAACCATAGGCTGCACATTTGCCATCGGTTGTATGTTAGGTACGGAATGCATCATAGCCTGCATATTCGGCATTGGCATCGGTGGAACATTCGACATGGATTGCATCATCGATTGCATATTCGATTGCATATTAGGTACTGACTGCACATTCGGCATTGTCTGCATAGGAACAAAATTAGGCTGAGTATTTTGAGGCGCAAAAGATGCACCATAGTTAGGAGTATTATTTCCTTCAAATCTCTTTTCCTGTTGAGCAGCTTGTTGTTTAGCCTGACTACCTTGCCTGTTATTATCCATAGTAACCTCCTTATTGACTAGCACAATCATGTAATGCTCCATGATATTCGCCTACGCCCAAGGTGGTGAGCGAATTACCAAAACAACAAGCAAATATTTATATACAATTCACGTACACTTGCAATAATTGCATAACAAAAAGACACCTCATCCTGCAGTTGCAGGCTGCGCATAAACGCTGTAAACATGTTGTTTCTACAAATGGAAGCGGTAGTAAACGTACTTGTGTAATGTAGAAGCAACAGGTTTACCGAGGTGTCATCCAAAGTAAAAATGTCGGTAACTGTAATATAACAGTCGTTAGAAACTGTTACTGTGATTTGCTTCACAATGTTTCTAATCAGAGGCTTTTTTATTTTCAAAATAAAAAAAGAGCTATCCCGCCATCTTTAAAATGGCATATGGGATAACTCATTACTCTGAATTACAACGACTCTAATCCAATCCGCGAGCCTCTACCCGCCTGTTCAGCTGGTGTCACTACAAGCTTTCGCGGCAAACGCGCTCGAAGTTCAGGCACGTGGCTAATGACACCTACAGCTAGCTTATCATGATGCAGTTTCTCAAGTGCAGTTATAACCGTATCCAATAGTTCTGGATCCAGCGTACCGAAGCCTTCATCAAGGAAGAAAAATTGCAACGGATACATGCCTCTAAGCTGAATTTGTGCAGATAGCGCCAGCGCTAGGGCAAGAGAAGTCAGGAATGTTTCTCCACCCGACAAGGTAGAAACAGGTCTTCGAATTCCCCCATTCACATCATCTCGGATAACAAACCCTCCGCCTGAATCAACTTCTAACGCGTATCTTTGCTTGGTTAGTAGCTTTAAACGTTCAGATGCAGCACGGCTGACTTGCATAAGCTGCTCCTCTGCAACGAACTCAACGAACGCATTACCACGGAATACTGTTTGAAGCTGCTGCAAGCGACTATGCCGTTCACGACCGCCGCTCATTTGCTCCTCTAATTCCATCCACCGTGCATGCTTCACACGCAGCTGTTCCACATCGCGCTCCGCCTTCACACGCAATGCGAAAGCTGCTTCATCACGTTCTGCCGCCGACTGCCACTGCTGAACACATGCAGACCAATCTTCATCACCGATCTCTCGGCCTTGAAGCTGCTCTACGATTCGATTCATACGAATTTGAATGGTACGCTGCTCTTCTTCATAGGCCGCATACTCCTCAGCTATCTGCTGACGCTCCGCCTCTTCTAAACGACAAACAGCAACCTCATCTTGATTCGCAAATTTGGCTTGCTCTAGCTTTTGATGAAGCTGCTGCTGCACATCGCTAAGTCGAACCTCTGCACTGTTCGCAGCCTGCTGTGATAAGGCAAGCTGCTGCGCCGCTTCTGCCTCACGGCGTCTTGCCGTCTCAGCATGCTGCTGCGTTTGTTCTTCATGTTGACGAATGGCAAACAACTGCTGCTCGCTGGAATGAAGTTGAGTCGGTATTGGACCAAACTCCAGCCAAGGAGCAAGTCTCGCATCGTATTCTGCCTTTATTCGCAATAAGCCTTGTTTGGCTGTTTCACTTTGTACGACCATAAGCTCTGCTTCACGATGCAATTGCTGCTGCTGCTTAAGCTGGCCTTCCATTTCTTCAATGTACGCTACACTTTTCTCATAGCGCTGACGACTATCTTCAAGCTCACGATCTGCTTCTTGACGTACCTGCCAGTGCTCGTCTAGTGATTGCGGATCCCATTCAGGATACAGCTCCAGCCAAGACTGGTGCTTGTCCTTTAGTACCTGATTGGCCGCAGCGTTTTGTGCAGTTGTTTCATGATACGCTTGCTGTGAATTATTCAAACTCGAAACCGCCTGCTGTAAACTCCATAACTGTTCATCAATGGAACGAAGTAGGCTGTCTTTTTCTTGAACTAGATGATCAATTCGTGAAACCGCCTGAGCGGCACGCTGCTTCATTTCAGATAATTCATCTAATCTAGTGCTGTTAGCTTGCTGTGACTGGGTATCGGCCTGTGAGACTACAAGAGGCTCTAACTCTTCGTTCACTGCCATTCCCTCAAACATTAGCTTCGCCTGAGCGGCTGCTCCTTCTGTTTCTGCACTTAATGACGGCAACCAAGATGCAGCACGCTTATTCGTGTCTGCTAGACGATCACGCAGCTCTGTTCGCAACGAATAACAACGTTCAAGCGCACTCTCCACCGAAACAGCTATGGTACGCAGTTCCTCTAGCCATTGTTCGAAGTTCTCAACTTGCTCCTCTGCCTTTTGATATATCGCCTGCTGTTCTGAATAATTATGATTCAGCACCACATGTTCCTTCGATCCACAAACAGGACAAGATTCACCGGCCTGCAGCGTCTCCGCCAACTCAGCGGCCAACGCAGCCTTAGAAGCATTCCGCGCTTCGATTCGTGCCTGATCCAACTCTATCCGTATCTGTGCCGCAAACTGTTCAGCCCGCTGCTTCTCTGCCATCAACTCACGCTGCACTTCACCTACAGAAGTCAGCCATGTTGGCACCTGTTCGCTCCACGCAATAGTAAGTTCCATTTGCTCACGCATCACTGCATTCGAACGTTCAAGATGCTGCTTCGTATGGTCCATTTGGTTATCCAATTCAGCCATGCGACGCTCTGCTTCTGCTAACGTCGTCTTCGCCAGACGCGCCTCATGCATACGCTCTCTAAGCGCAGCTGGACAATCAAGCTCACGCATACGTTGTTTTAACTCGCCCTGCCGCACAACTGCTCGCTGCAGCAGTTGACTGATTCGAGTTATTTCCGTTTGAGCGTGAGTAGCCTTATCGGTAGATGCACAACCCTTTGCCTCATGTTCAGCTAGCTCGGCAGTCAATTGCTCCAACTCTTGATTGACCTGCACAGCCTGTTTCAACTGATCAATCCGTTGATGAAGCTCAGGTTCCTGCTGCTCACGTAGCGACTTAGCTTCGTTCCATGCTTGTTCTGCTGATAATCGTGTCGCTTGTTCTGTCTTAGCCTGCACTTCAGTACTGCTGAGCAGCTGTGTACTACGATCATGCTCTAGTTGCGCTCGCGCCGTTTCATGGATAGAAGGCATCACTTGCTCTGCCTCCAACGCACGCTGCAAACGCTGCTGCTGTTGCTGCATCCGCTCGGATTCCTGTTCTCCGCGCTTACGACGTTCCTCTAGTTGATCACGCTCAACTTGCATTTTACGGAGCTCATTCCATGCTTGATAGCGCTCCTCTGTCTGCTGTCGTTCAACCTTGGCTACCTCTGCAGCCTGTGCTGTCTCTATCATTACTGCTTCTGCCGCTTCCAAGGCTATAGCAGACGCATCTCCCAACCCTTGCTGCTCCGCCAAGCTGGTACGTATTTCACCTTCTGTATCCTTGAGTGATCGTGACAGCTTGCCCGCCAACACATCACCATACCGTTCCAAAGAAAACAAACGTTGCAGCATTTGGCGACGCTCACTGCCCTTAAGCGAAAGGAATTCAGCAAACTTGCCCTGCGGAAGTACAACCGCACGGGTAAAGTCATCCATCTTCAATCCGATATGTTCTTCGACGAGTCGGGTAACATCAGCAAGCTTGTCTGCTAAAACTACATCACCTTCCGCTGTAATTTCAACAAATCGGCTAACGGAGTTACTTATGCTAATTTCATTGGAACGCTTAAATCTGCGCTCCACTCGGAAAGTCTTCGTCTCCTCCGCACTGCTCAATTGGAACGCAAAAGAAACCATCAATTGATTCTCAGCTTGGTTCATAATGCCTTGTGTCCCATTCGTCGCACGTTCCACTTTGCCATACAACGCAAGCGTTATCGCATCTAGAATCGTCGATTTACCACTGCCAGTTGGGCCGAAAATACCGAACAATCCGCTTTCGCACAGCGTTTCAAAGTCGATAACCTGCTCCTCCCGATAACTCTGGAGACCACTCAGTTTCAAAGTTAATGGCTTCATCCAGCAGTCTCCTCCTCTACAGGTTCTTCATCGCCAATCAATTCAAGGAACAGATCGACTAATGTATCATCAGGAGCTGCCCCGCCAGTTTGCCGTTCATAGAATCGTCTGAACAACTCATGAACGGGCAAAGCTGAACGTTGGCCTTCCTCTACGGCGATTGCTTCCATCTCCGGATAGATAGGACGAATATGCACAATACCAGCATGGGCACGTCGAATATGCTGAATTTGTTCCATCGTTAATGCTTCGGTTAAATGGACACTCACATCTAGCCACGCTTCAGCATCACGCCCTTCGTCAAGCCAATTACACAGCTCTGCATATCCGCCTTTTGCCTGCCAAGTAGACAACACTTTCCCCGATGTTAAATACTTTTCTTCAGGTGTAATTACTGAACCTGGAGCAGCATCGAATACGGTGACAGACTTCGTTTGTCCCGCTTCTGAGAAGCTGTAGGCTATGGGAGATCCACTGTAGCGGATAACCCCTTTTCCCTTAACCATCTGTGGTCGATGAAGATGCCCTAATGCAACATATTGAGCATGCAGTGATTCCTGCCCAAGTACCGGGTAAAAGGCATCTGGATGTACCGTATAAGCTCCTCCGACTTGAATCGGACGCTCCGACTCCGTTTCTTTGCCACCAAGTACATACAGATGGCTCATCATCAAATTAACCGTATCATCACGAAAAGCTGCTGTCTGCCTTGCAAACAATTGAGCTACCTTATCGCTATAAGCAGAACGAATTGCTTCTTCCTCATTATTTAGAGTTAGCAATTGCTTCAGTCTCGCTTCTGATGGATAAGGAAGCGCTGCGATAATCGCTTCTTCGTTCGTACGCGCAAGCTGAATACGAACCGCTTCATCAACGGGCTGACCTATCAACGTAATTCCTTGACGGCGCAGCAGTGAAGAAGCTGCAGCCAAACGATCAGGATGATCATGGTTCCCCGATATAATAACAATGGGGCGTTTGCCTTGGTCAGACAAACATTCCATTGCCTCATAGAATAATTGCTCCGCGGCCGCTGGAGGATTGACGGTATCATATACATCCCCAGCCAATAAAATAACGTCGATCGCTTCTTCATTCACGATCTGTACGAGCTCATCGACGAAAGCTTCCTGCTCCCCCATCCGACTGCGTCCCTCAAGCGTCCGGCCAAAATGCCAATCCGCCGTATGCAACACCCGCATGTACATCCTCCTCTCCTTACATGTTACTTGCTTGGTTATATCATCTATCATCTAAACACATCGTCTGCGCTCAGGATTGCTTTACTGTAGGTTATAGTAATCTCGCTTCTTTGGCGTCGAAGAAATATAAGGCTTGCTTATGGACAGGACGCTTCCAAATTTGTTCTATCGCACGTGCATATAGATCTAGTTGGAAGCGATAATGCTCTGCCAGACCCTCTACACCACCCTGTTGACTACGCACACGGTCTGTCTTGTAATCAAGCAGTATCAGCTCATCATTGGATTGGAAAATACAATCAATAACACCTTGAACAAGCACAGTTTCCTCTTCCAATAGATTCGAATTATCCTTCGCTGCGAATGTGGAAGTCGCTACATAGCGAAGTCTTTCGCCAGTGTCTCCAGATGTAGACAACTCTATCGTGTACGCTTCTGCGGCCGTAAGCCCATAGGAGAACGGAAGCTCCCGCTGCACCCAATCTGCATGCAACAACCGTTGCCCAATGTCACTCTCAAAGAAGGCATATACACTATCGACCTCAATCGCCTCTGCTTGTGTAGCAGTCATAATCTGACGCTCCTGCATGCCGATTAGCGTTTGCGTAATAATATCCGTGCTCATACTGCCGTTAAGCGGCAAATGCTGCATCAGCAAATGATACGCGGTTCCGCGTTCTGCTGGAGTCAGCCGTTTCTGCTCCATAAAGCGTGGACGACGCAAATGCAGTGTATACGTTAAGTCAGATCCGTCTGCCGATCCTGATACTGAACCCGTTTTCTCGGGTAGCTCTTTCTCAACAGGCAGGCCATCTTCATCCGCAATATCCTCGTCCACTTCACTGCTATGAACCCAAGTAGAAGAAGGCAAATCATCCTGGGCAAATAGACGCTTCATCTCTGTAACAGACGTCTTCGCTGGAAGCATTTCTGCGAGTCGATAAGGATCTCTCCAACTAAGGCGTTCCGCAATCGTCTGCTCATGTTCTGAGCGTTCCGCCTCGATATGCTCATCCAAGGCAGCAATTCGTTCCAACAACGCGAGCTTATCGCTTACAGAGGAATTATCCGTCTCCAAGCTGGAAGTCAGTGCAAGGATCGAGGCAGGAATAAGCGTTAGCTTCCAATCTGATGGCTCGTCAATCATGCAGCTGCCATTGCGATTCGGTAAACCTGCCAACGTGCGCCATTCAGACGCGGCTTGATGGCGAATTAACGCTGGGCCGATCCAATCGATATAACTGCGGGCACGGGCTATCAAGTAATCAGGCAGCAGCAATGATTCCACATCAAGAGCTTCTCCCCACTGCGAAATCACTTTAGTCGCATCGTTTACCGTGCCGATAAGAATCATCTTTTCTTTTGGTCGGGTCAAGGCAACATACAGCACACGCAGCTCCTCCGCCAACAACTCCAGCTTCATCTGACGGCGAATAGCCAAATTGGCCAGCGTTGGATAAGTAACACGTGTTGATTCATCTACATATTTCGGTCCGAAGCCCATTTGCTTGTGCATAAGGAATGCAGCATTCAAATCTTGCTGATTGAACATCTTCCCCATACCTGCAATAAACACAACAGGGAACTCAAGACCTTTACTTTTATGAATGGTCATAAGGCGGACGACATCTTCCTGCTCTCCCAGTGCTCGAGCTGTCCCTAAGTCTCCACCCGTTTCTTTCATCCTATCAATGAAACGAAGGAACGCGTATAGCCCCCGAACAGAAGAGCCCTCGTATTGACGCGCGCGATCGTACAAGGCCCGCAAGTTAGCCTGACGCTGTGTACCGCCTGCTAATCCTCCAACCCATTCGTAGTAACCCGTCTCACGATAAATACGCCAAATAAGCTCTGATAAGCTGCCTTGACGCGCTTCTTCACGCCAACGCTCCCATAAGGACATAAAATGCTGAACGCGATGTACATCTTCCTCTGCAAGCAGTGCTTCACCATCCCATTCGATTGGTTCCGTACCTGCTGATCCAGCTGCTAGCGTTAGTGCATCAAAATACGGCTTATTTTTCGCATACAGGCGAATTTGCGCCAATGATTCCGCGGAAAGCCCTACGATTGGGGAACGAAGCACACCCGCGAGCGGAATATCCTGATAAGGATTGTCTATGACCCGCAGCAACGAAACGATAATTTCCACTTCCGTCGCCTGAAAGTATCCCGTATTAAACTCTGCATAAGCTGGAATACCTTCCAAGCGCAGCTCCTCAACCATTAATGGCGCCCATGATTGTGTCGCACGCAGCAATATGACGATATCACGGTAACTGATTGCCCTCATTCGTTTCAATTGCTTGTCGTACACCTGAGCAGGCTGCTCACGCCCATCACCCATCATCATTCGTATCCGGGCAGCGATTGCTCTCGCTTCAATTCTTGCGGTCTCCAGCTCTGATGGATCGACTTCCTGTGTCGGCGGCTGTTCTGAATCAAGGGCATCTTCTTCATCCCCAGTATGAGACTCCGCGCCTCCACCTTTTTCAATTAGGACAAACTCTGGCTGAACATTATAGTCATAGTCACTAGATGATGTAGATGCTGTATCCCCTTGAGCATCCAGCTCAGGATAATACATCGCACCACATACAAGCTCCGCATCCCGATCATAGCTAAGTTCTGCCACATGCCGATTCATAAGTTGACGGAACAGCATATTAACTGCATCAACAACCTCGACTCGACTTCGGAAATTGCGTGCCAGATCAATGCGAGCTCCCTTTGGAGCACTCCCGTCCTGATCCACGAAATCACTCGAACGCTTCTTCTCTAATACCGCTTCTTCTTGTATTCTTTCTCGATCACTATGCATATCCAACTCGTCATCATTGCGATCATAACGTACATAATGGTCGTATTTATTCATAAACAACGTTGGATCTGCCAAGCGGAATCGATAAATGCTCTGTTTTACATCGCCAACCATAAAGCGATTGCCTTTATCTTGACGTGAAATTAAGTTCACGATGGCCTCTTGCACCATGTTCGTATCCTGATATTCATCCAGCAAAATTTCAGCAAACTGCCCTTGATATTGCAGCGCTGCATCCGAAGGTTCCGTATGTTCTGGCGTGCTATTAGGCGCACGCAAAATACGAAGGCAATAATGCTCCAAGTCCGAGAAATCAAGCCAGCCTTTACCGCGTTTTGCTTGCTCAAAGCGTTCACCAAACTGCTGAATAACATGGACGAGCGTGTTCATAAGCGGCGCCATATTATTCATTTCGATTAAAAATTGTTCTGGTGCACGTCTATACAGCTCTTCTCGCAGCTGTGAGAAACGAGCTTTCGCTTGATCCCTCAGCCTCTTTACTTGCTCTTGCAAGGACTTCTCATAACGGTCACCACGGCATGCAGGCAGCCTACCAAATTCAAGCTGCTCCATAAATGCACCCATTTCATGCCATGGATGCTGTAATGATCGATTGTGCAATTGAGTGGCCATTTGCCACTCTTCAGTTAATACAGTCTGATAAGGCTCAGGCCCACCAGGCGTACCGCTCAGCTGTGTCGCTTGCCGCAGCAGCTCTGCGATTGCATTCAACGTCAATCTTGTATCAGTCATAATACTTGTCGCCCACGGTGAAGCAGAAAGTTCCTCTACCGTGCCAGCTCCGAATGAAGCTGCCATGTGCTGAAGCCATGCATCTGGCCAAGGATGACTGCGTGAGAAGTCATATAACCGCTGTACAAGCCGGAACGCAGCTTCATCATTACGCTCTCCACTGAACCAGTCAACAAAGCGGCGGAATCCCTCATCCTCTAGCTCATACTTCTCCTCGAACAACTCTTCCAGCACATCCTGACGCATCACTTGCGTCTCTGTTTCATTCGCAATGCGGAAAGAGGGGTCCAATCCAATCATTTGGAAGTAACGTTGAATCACCTCTAGACAGAAGGAGTGCAAGGTCGTAATGGAAGCACGATTCAACAAGGCCAGCTGACGATGAATATGCTCTGAATCAGGAGACTCAGCAAGCTTTGTCTCAAGAGCAAGACGAATACGTTCGCGCATCTCTGCTGCAGCTGCCTTCGTGAACGTTGCCACCAGCAGCTCATCGACATGAACGGGCTTGTGCTCATCTATAACCTTGCGAATAATCCGCTCTACAAGTACTGCCGTCTTGCCTGATCCCGCTGCAGCAGCTACAAGGATGTTGCGGCCACCGTCAACAATTGCTTGCCATTGCTCGTCCGTCCAAGTAGCATCTTGCGGCTTTGGCGCTAGTGCTGTTGCAGGCACAAAAGACTCCAATGCAGCCTGTTCTGAAACTGACAATAACTCTTCGTGTTCGAAAGGCAGTTGATGTATTGACTCTGACTGTTCGGCAGACTCTTGCACAGCTTGCTCTTCCTCAATGATTTGATCCACGAAATCAAACAGATCGATAGCTATCTGCTCTACTTCTTGCTGTGATGGCTGCCCAGCTTTGGCTTTCGTTCGCTTATTCGTTTGATCCATGAGATGACTCGCCTCCTTCCTGCAGTTGCATCCATACGTCGTCTTTACTCATCCGAGGCAGCATTCGATATTGATTGCCTTCCAACAGCTCATCGAATTGACATACAGGCTTGTAGTCGCAATAGTCACAAGCTTTGCTAGGTCCCATTCGATAAGGCTCAATTTGAACTTCACCGTCCGTAATGTGAGTGCCTATTCGTTGAATGACATTTCGCACATTGTGTCGCAAAACATCCCACTGATCAGTAGTGGCCACACTCGCGTTGCTATAAAAAGATCCATCTTGCTTCACAGCAACAGGCAATATATCAGAGTAGCCTTTCTCCAATGGCGCATCCATTTTCGCCACCACTTCACGATCTGCCAATACAAGACCTTTCATTTTAAACTTCTTCATCAACTGCTCATTCGCCAGATCTGGCGCCATTCCGTTCGTAGCAGCAAGCAATGGGTTATGCACATGGAAATAAAGCGCACCAGCCGGTAATGCCGTTTGCCCGATCCATTCTTCCGCATGAGTCAGCAGCACATCCAAATAAGTAAGCATTTGCAGCGATAAGCCATAGTAGACTTCCTGAAGCTTCAAATCAGTAGCGCTAGACTTGTAATCAATTACTCGCAGCAAAATGCCTTGTTCGCTATCCGCGCAGTCGACCCGATCAATCCTTCCGATAATCTCCATCGTACAGCCATTGTCCAACGTAAACTGAAGCGGCGGCAGCGGCTTGTCTGGTCCAAAATCAATCTCCAGCGCCAGCGGTTCAAATTCTCCTCGCTGCGCATGCTGCCCGATGACATCAGCAGCCTTCGCTACGATTTGCTTCAATTTACGAGAAATATGCTTATAGCGATTGGTGCTCATCAATATTTCACCTTGTAGTCGAGGCGACAGCAAATCGACAATACGATCTGCTTCTGCCCGACTTTCATCAGCTGTCAATGCAGCCCAAGAACGTTGATTGGACTTTAAATCATTCGCAAATTGACTTAAAGCCGCGTGAAACAGCTGACCGATGTCCGGTGCTTCCAAGCGATACAATTGGCGCTGTCTCAACTTCAGTCCGTGTGAAGCAAAGTGAGAAAATGGACAAGCAACAAATCGCTCCATCCGCGATACACTCGTTCGAAGTTTACTGCCGTAAAGTTTGCGGCTCGTATTTTTATCCAAAGGCTGCACTTGGTTGCGATACAACAGTGAGCCTGTTAAGGTGCGTAATCGATGCTGCCAGCTTGGCTGAGCGCGCAACCAATGATACACATCCCACCATACAGGCGAGATTGCCACTCCACGTCGCCATTCTCGCAGCTGCGAAATAAGATGACGCAAAGCCATTTCTGGATGTGCGACATAACGAAGCTGCTCCAGCTCGCCCATGAATTCATTTGGCTCAGCCATTTCCAACTGCTCTTCTACATGCGGGAAAAGCTGGCGTATTTGCCGAATGACCTCGGAAGGAAGCAATGACTTTCCTTCCTCATCAGCAAGCGCATAACTCACCGATAATGTATGACTGGCTGAGGTCAATGCATTGTAGATGAGAAAGCGCTCATCCAATAGCTGACGACGAACACCAGGGGCTAATTGCATACCCGTGTCGAGTAAGACGTCACGCTCATTCTCCGTGAGCACACCATCCTCGATTGGTCGAGCTGGAATAATGCCATCGTTCGCACCTAGCAAATAAGCATGTTTAATCTGACCCGTTCTCGTCCGATCCATCGATGCGATTAGCACTTGATCAAGCGCAGGAGGAACAAGCGCCAGCTTCACACTCTCAAAGCCTGTCTCCAACATACCAGCGAACAATTCCAGTGTAATCTTCTCATTTCCAGCCATCTCAACTAGCTGATCGAGGATGTTCAGCACCGCATCCCATATTTGACGATGCTCGCGCGAACGCTGTACATCACCATTCAGCATCGCCTCGGCACTCATGCGCTCTAAACGATACGGCACGCCCAAGTCCATCCAAAATCGATACAAAGCTTCGCACATATCGCGAACATCGCTTGCACGAGACAATCCCCGCTCCAACGCCATAAGCGGTGCAGCAACGACTTGTCGGCACTGTTCGATGAAAGCTGGTGCTCCCGATTCTTCTTCTGAGGAACTGTCTGCATCCAGCGACAAAGAAGGGACTTTCGGCCAAGGGCGTTTGCTCATCCAACGTCTGCCTTCAATTCCCGCGGCCAATACATAGTTCTCAAACCGATCCATATCCAATCGCGTGAAAGTACCATCATCCGGCAGAACGAAGTCGGTTTTAATAAAGCGGAACACCGCATCCGGCTTCCAGAAACCAATCCAAATATCAAGCGCTGCTCTTGTCATCTCAACGAAAGGATGATGAAGCACGCCTGACTTCTGGTCCTTAAAATAAGGAATATCGAAGTCTGTAAACACCGTATCTATAAGGGCGCTGTAGTCTCCAATATTACGAACAACGATTGCCATATCGCGCCAACGGGCTTCACCATTGCGCACACGAGCCAACATATCTCTTGCTGTCGCTTCTACCTCCACTCGACGATTGACAGCTGCATGCACAGTAACAGCTTGCTGCTCTTTCTGTGAAGCTGTCGATTCCTGCCAAGCTGTACGTCGCTCATAATGCTTCTCAAGATGGGCAAGCAAAGGCGACTCTTTAAAACGAAGCAAGCTGCCTGTTGCTCGACCATCCAATTGAACCATATCTCCTATTGGCACTTGCAGCGTGTCGGCAATTTCTCGAAGCTGAATATACGTAGTAGCAGTAGGGTGAAATAGATTAAGCTCATGCGGCGTTTGTCCTTGCTCATACGGTCGATCCAAAGTAAGCGCAATGCGCATATCTTTTGCTTGCAGCATTAGTGCAGCTAATACGGATAATTCCTGCGGCGTGAAGCCATGGAAGCCGTCGATCCATATTTGAGCATCACGCACATAAGAAGATTGCGGCACACTTTCTGCCAAACGCATCAACACATCTTCGCCATCTAAATAATGCTGGGACAATTCGATCTCGAACTCCCGCATCACTTCTGTAATATCTCGCAGTTTGGCAGCCAGCAGCGGATGTCCTGACCCTCCCGTCAGCCAGCTAAGCTGCTCCTCAACATCAGAAGACTGAATGCGGTAACGTTTCATTTCATCGAACAAAGCATTCAATTTTTCAATAAAACCAAATTGCTCTGCTGTACCAGAGAAAAGAGAAAGATTGCTCTTCTTCTGCTGCATAATGCGGTATAGCAGCATCTTCTTCCCTTCTTCATTGATAGGAGTCAATGCCGTACCGCCAGTCTCTTGCATAACTCGATACGCCAAACGACGAAAGCTTAACACTTGCGCACGCAGCAAGCCGTGAAGCCCTTCCGTCTTAACCAGCTCATGCTCCAACTGGAACGTTCCTTGTTCCGGAACGAGCAGTATAATAGGAGGTCCTTCTGGCTGCTGTATTACCTGCTCACGAATTCGATCCAATATATGAGTCGTCTTCCCGCTCCCTGAACGACCTATTATAAATGTCAAAGCCATCGTTTCTCACCGCCCTTATGTCTCGTATATGTCGTTAATTATTCCGATCGTATGATGACTCATTTATATTTCAATGTTCCTTGTGTGCAGCTCTAAGCTTTATAAGAAGCCTTTGCCCATGTAGGAACCTTCATCTAGCTATTGACTGGTAACTGGTATATCTTCCTTACTCACTATTTGAAAAGGTAATACCCTTCTTCTTAACAAACTTTGATTATGATTATAACATGTCTATTTCTAGAACACCCGTTTGTATATTATGGTGCAGAGGGAACAAACACCCTACTATTCCCGTCAAATAACAAAAAGTCGGACATCTCTTATTATAAAAGAGTGTCCGACTTTGTTATGTGTTTGTTAGTTAGTTAGATGAGACGGTATCTGATAGAGCCATATGAAAAAGCTTTATTTGGAGCGCACTTCAAAGATTGCGAATTTCAAATAATGCCCTTCATCGACACCTGCAATTTGCGGATGGTCTTTACCAGCAGCACGCCATTCAATAAGGCGAAGCACTTTGCCAGCATCCTGCGCCGCATCAAGAATCGATTGCATAAACTGATCTGGTCTCATATGGAAGGAACAGCTCGCCGTTACGAGGTATCCACCATCGTTCACCAGCTTCATGCCTTGCAAGTTGATATCTTTGTAACCGCGATATGCTCCTTCAACGGCATGGCGTGTTTTTGCAAATGCAGGCGGATCAAGAATAACGACATCCCACGTACGTCCGCCGCCAGCGGTCATCTTCTTCGATGTATCTACTTTTTTAGCAGCGCCGCCCACTTCATTGCGCTCACTACGCTCATCGCGACCGCGAACTTGATCACGCAAATAATCGAATGCATCGGCAACGACGAATTCCACACGATCTGTGAAATCATTCAGCTCAACATTGCGCTTCGCGCTCTGAATCGCGTGATCGGAGATATCGAGGCAAGTAACCTTTTTCGCGCCATACTTACAAGCGTGCAGCGTGAAGCTCCCTGTATGAGCGAAACACTCTAGAACCGTTGCTCCATCCCACCAAGGGAAATTAACTACGTTTCCATTCGCATTGACTGGAAGCTGCTGAGTCCCATCTTCCGTTTCAACCGTTTGCAAAGTGATTCCACTGCGCTTGCCCCAGCCTTTCATCAATGGTGCGATAGAAGCACGGTTCTCACGTTGATCGAAGAAATAACCTGTCTTTTGACCTTCTACGATGTCTACTTCGATAATCAGGTCATTCTCCTTCACTTGTACGTGGCGCGGGCATTCTCCGTACAACAAGCCAGTGCGCTGCTCTAATCCTTCTTTTTCACGGATCGGCACATCACTGCGCTCATAAATGCCTTGCGGCTTCATAACTTGAACCAAGGCCTCAATAATGGCGTCACGACACAGATCCATACCCAATGTCACAATCTGAACAACGAGCACATCGTCAAAACGGTCCACAACTAGACCTGGCAGGAAATCTGCTTCCCCATATACAAGACGATAAGCTGTAGCCCCTTGCAAGAATCGATCGCGATGTGTCAAGCAAGCTTCGAATCTAGAAACAAAGAAAGCCGTGTCCATCACGTCAATCGGTTCATAGCTCACAATGCGAACGATAATTTGTGACTCCGGATTGTAATAGCCTGTCGCGATGTATTTCCCCTTTTCATTCCATACATCGACTAATGCCCCTGGCGTAGGATCCCCTGATACAAGTTCAACCTCAGATTGGAATACCCAAGGATGAGAACGTTCGATACGCTTCTTTCGCGCACGCTTTAATTGAACATATGGACGCTGTTGCTGCATGTTTATTATTATTCTCCTCTACTGATAACTAATTTCAAGTTCAAGCCGGAATACCAAAACCCGAATAGAGTTCGTCTATCCATGATAGTCATGGTTGTCCCTTTTCGTGCATACACATGTCCTAATGATAGTACAAGCAGACAGACTTATGAGCACCTTTATTGATAAAGGTTCGAAAAGGAGCCGGCCTATGATGCAATCTATTATTTTTCCGCTTATCGGCGGATTCGCACTTTTTATGTTCGGAATGAAAATAATGGAATTCGCCCTCCACTTATGGGCGGGACCCCATTTAAAACGGCTGCTGCACCGCTCAACGAGCACACCGATTCACGGAATGCTGTTTAGCTCTGTTATGACCGCAATTATGCAGAGCAGTACTGCGATTACCGTTATCTCTATCGGCTTAGTTAACGCCGGTCTGATGACCTTCCAGCGATCTCTGGGCATCATTCTAGGCACAAATATAGGTACGACGTTGACGACAGAGTTAATCGGTCTAAATATCAATCATTATGCATTACCCTTACTGCTCTGCGCTGTAACCGCATGGATCTGGGGCGTAATTGCCAACGATATATTTCCTGATATGTTACCAAGTCTACATACATGGTGGAAACCGCTGCAATATGCGGCCATTGCAACGGCTGGATTTTCGTTCATTCTATTTGGTATCGAATGGATGAAGGCCATTAGTGAGCCCTTGCAGCAGCGCGGCTTGTTTACGTGGTTCCTTGAACGTTCCCAAGATAGCCTTCTATGGGCGCTGCTAGCCGGCATGATTATCACAGCGCTCGTACATAGCAGCGCAGCGATTATTGCCATGGCAATGGGCCTGTCTGCAACCGGCGCACTACCTGTTGAAGTGGGCATAGCAATTGTCATTGGTTCCAATGTCGGGACCTGCTTTACAGCCTTAATCGCTTCACTTGGCGGAAGCCGCAGCGGACAATTCGTCGCCTGGAGCCATGTTGCCTTAAATGTAGGCGGAGCATTGCTATTTTATCCACTCATCCACCTGCTGCATGATATATCCGCGATGATTTCAGGAACCGAATCTGCTCAAATTGCTCACGCGCAAACGATATTTAATATTGCGAGTTCTCTTCTGGCGCTCCCGCTGTGCTATTTGCCGCTGTGGAAACGCCTCCGCTAACGATCGCAATGCCCGAGCTTGTACCAATACGATTCGCTCCCGCTTCAATCATCGCGAGTGCAGTCGCACGATCTCGAACGGCACCTGATGCTTTAACACCAATAGCAGATGACACATTCGCTCGCATCAAGCGGATATCTTCAACTTTTGCACCACCAACACCGAAGCCTGTGGACGTTTTGACGAAGTGCGCTCCTGCTTGCTCGGACAATTTGCATGCCGTTATTTTCTGTTCATCATTTAACAACCCGGTCTCGAAAATAACTTTGACGATTGCTTTCCCCTCGACCATGCGCACAACGGCAGCAATATCTGCCTCAACCGCACGATGATTGCCTTCGATTAGTTGGCCAATTTGCAGTACCATATCAATTTCTGTCGCGCCGTCTTCCACAGCACGAGCAGCTTCAAACGCCTTTGCAGATGGCGCATTAGCACCTAATGGAAAACCGACTACAGCCGCTATGTTCACAGAGGAACCTGACAATAATTCACGACAAGCAGGAACCCATACTCCATTCACGCAAACACTATAGAATTGATGCTCAAGCGCTTCTTTGCATAATTTCTCAATTTGTTTGGAATTGGTGTCAGCCTTAAGAAACGTGTGATCGATGTACGAAGCAAGATTCACGGTTGTCATGATGATTATCCTCCTATGCGTAGACCAAGTTTTTGGAATGCCTTATTTACAATGATATCATTGTTATCATACCCAGATTGCTTCTGCTGCTGCCATGCAGCCTCAGGTGTGAACCAGCTCACTCCGCGAATTTCTTCAACTTGCGCTTGCAAGCTTCCGCTTTCTTCCTCAATCAAATAATAATGAACTTCCTTATCCACAAGACCATGCTCAGGATGGTTGTATTGATACTTGATCATGTCAATCGGCTCAATAATGCGGCCATGAATGCCAGTCTCCTCCAACACCTCGCGCAGTGCCGTTTCTTCGATCGTTTCTCCAGGCTCCATCTTTCCCTTCGCCAACGAAACTTTGCCATAACGGTCTTGTATAAGCTGAATTTCCCATTCCCCTTCACGTTTGCGGAATACAACTCCACCTGCCGAAATTTCCTTCATCCCCGTTCCTCCTTCTATGTGTTATCTATATCCTATCCCAAAAGAGGGAGGATTTCACCTCTGCCTTAGCAGCAAGCAAAATCCTCCCATCTATACCTGTGTGTTCAACCTCTATAACGAACAGTTATTACATGTTCGCAGCTTGATTCAGTACCTTCTCATCAAGTACACGCACAAGCACACCTTTGCACTCATTCACGCCAGCTTCTGTCACTTTAACACGGCACAATTGTCCGATCAAAGATTCATCGCCTTCGAAAATAACTTGCAAGTAGTTGTCGGAGTAGCCCATAACGTGGCCTGTTCCAGGTGCTCCTTTATAGTCGCGCTCTGGAATGATGTCCAATACTTCTCCAACGAAATGTTCTGCATATTGCAGCTGCATTTGTTCAGACAAGTCAATCAGCTGATGAACGCGGTCATTTTTAACCTCTTCATCCACTTGGTCTTCCATACGAGCAGCAGGTGTTCCCGTACGCTTGGAGTAAGGGAATACGTGCATCTCAGAGAAGCCAACTTGCTTCATAAACTCGTAGCCCTCACGGAACTGCTCATCCGTTTCACCAGGAAAACCAACGATAACGTCCGTCGTAATCGCTACATCTGGCATCGCTTCACGGATGCGAGCAAGTTTCGTAGAGAACTCTTCTGTCGTATATTTACGGCGCATACGCTTCAATACATCTGTATTACCAGCTTGCAGCGGAATATGAAGGTGACGACACATCTTCTTCGAGTGTTTCAACAATTCAATCATCCGATCGTCAATCTGGCTCGCCTCGATAGAGCTGATGCGAATGCGCTCTAGTCCATCAATTTTGTCCAAGTCCCACAGCAAATCTGTCAAATCGTAATTTTCCAGATCATCTCCATACCCCCCAGTATGGATACCTGTCAGGACGATTTCCTTGTAGCCCGCAGCAACGAGCTGACGCGCTTGATTCAGTACACTCTCGGATTCACGGCTGCGGGACAAACCGCGTGACCATGGAATAATACAGAATGTACAGAAGTTGTTGCAGCCTTCTTGGATTTTGAGGAACGCACGTGTGCGCTCTGCAAAATCAGGTACGTCCAGTTCTTCGAATGCTCTCGTCTTCATAATGTTGCGAACCGCATTGATAGGCTTGCGTTCCGCATGAATTTGACCAACAAAGTCCATGAGCTTCTCACGGTCTTGTGTACCAATAACCAAGTCCACGCCTGGAATATCCATGATCTCTGCTGGCGACGTTTGCGCGTAGCAGCCTGTTACTGCAATAATCGCGTCTGGATTGCGACGCACGGCACGGCGAATAATTTGACGGCTCTTTTTATCTCCCGTATTCGTCACCGTACATGTATTAATTAGGTAGACGTCTGCTGTTTCCTCGAATTCGACTTGGTCGTAACCTTCCTGTTTGAACAGCTGCCAGATGGCTTCGGTATCGTAAAAGTTAACTTTACAGCCCAAGGTGTAAAAAGCTACCGATGGCATTGTTCACACTCCTCCCATTTCACCTGTTTCGTACAGCACGCACGTTAATGCCAACATGCCTGCTGTCTCTGCTCGCAATATGCGGCGCCCCAAGCCTACGCTTACAGCACCCGCATTCACAAATGTTTCTACTTCCTGTGCGGTAAATCCGCCTTCAGGCCCAACAATAATAAGAACTTCACCCTTGTCCGCTTCGTTCGCAGCCTTCGTTGCATAAGGCTGCACAACGTCGCGAATTTGAGTGCCTCGTTCATCTTCATAGCAAAGAAGTACCAGATCGTATTGCTCCATTGCCTGTACGAGCTGTTTTACGCTCATACTTGGTTTCATATCAGGAACACGGTTGCGGTGGCTTTGCTCAGCAGCTTCCTTCGCTATTTTGCTCCAGCGCTCCAGCCGCTTCGCTTCTTTCTTGCTGTCGTATTGTACGACTGTCCGATCCGATTGGAACGGAATGAAAGAAACAGCACCGATCTCCGTGCATTTCTGAATAATAAGCTCCATCTTGTCGCCCTTTGGCAAGCTTTGCGCAATCGTTACCCGACATGCCGCTTCAGCCGTCGTCTCCCGATGCTCGACGATGCGTGCTTTCACTTGCTCGCTGTCTGCTTCTACAAGCTCTACCAAAGCTTCTCTAGCTTCTCCATCACTGACGATGAACTTTGCGCCTGGCTTCGATCTCATGACACGAACTAGATGATGTGCATCCTGTCCGGTAATAATGACTTCTTCGTCGCCAAATTGCGCAGGTTCTACAAAATATTTTTGCATTGTTATCAACATTCCTCATCATACAACTTTATTCACTCAAACGCTACCGAACTGGATGACTTATAAAAGGCTGATCTTATAATCTTTGCAGATCACCTTACTTCCACCATTCTCAGTCTTATAGCACTTTGAATTATAGCAGCGCTGTTGAATTGTGCTTCGGTTCAAAGAAGTTATGCAAAGATTCCTAACCAGAATTGAATGATACCCATCATCATTGGTTCCACAAGACTGAATAAAGGTTCAATCGTGACAGCTCTAAGCGGCGGAATGAACACGATTAACAAGAAGATAAAGACAGACCACTGTTCAAACTGCGCCAGCTTGCGACGGACCGGAAGGGGGGCAAGCTCCTCTACTATACGGTAACCATCTAGCGGTGGCAGTGGAATCAAGTTAAAGATGAACATGACAATATTGAACTGCAGGAAATAAATAAAGAATATTTCCAAGGCCTCAGATACACGAGGATTGCCTGTCCCTAAATCAACCCCAAGACTAAAAATAAGCAAATAATAGATAAACATACCGAAAAAGGCAAGCAGCAAGTTACTTAACGGCCCTACTGCAGTCACGATAATACTCATCATACGTGGCTTGTTAAAATTCGCACGGTTCACAGGTACAGGCTTCGCCCACCCGAACCCTACAATCACGAATAGCAGCAAGCCAAAAATGTCGATATGCTTGGCCGGATTTAATGTAACACGACCAAGCATTTTAGCCGTCGGATCACCGAACTTGTGTGCAGCATAAGCATGTGCAAATTCATGAACCGCAAATGCAATCAATAATACAAGCACGACAAATGGCAGATGATCTATAGGCACTCGAAAAAAACTATTCCAATCCATTCTCTCCCACGCCTTTCTGTTCAGACATCACGTACATGATAATCATTGAAATTGAAATGACGTTAACCTATACTTTGCGAGCAACCATAGCGATCCAATCTTCGTCACGATGCTTCGCTTCAATAACGAAGCCGCCCTTGATTAGCTCCTGCTCAACAAGCTCTTCTTTGTTCTTGAAAATACCAGAAGCGATATAAATACCGTTCGGTTGAAGCGCCTTGTAAACATCATCGATAAACAGAACGATAATCTCTGCCAAAATGTTTGCAACTACAACGGGAACAGGTAATGTTACACCTAATCCAGTGTCCTTGTTGTCACCATTTTGCGTATCGATAATTTTTAATAGATCGCCTTCACGTACCGTTACTTGATCGGACAATCCGTTAAGGCTGACATTCTCCGTCGCACTCGCTACCGCTACGGGATCAAGATCGATCGCCAGTACATGGCGAGCACCAAGCTTCATAGCGCCGATTGCCAAAATACCAGAGCCTGTCCCGACATCAATGACTTCTTCCCCACCTTGAATAACGCTTTCCAATGTGCGCAAGCAAAGAGAAGTTGTCGGATGTGTCCCTGTTCCGAATGCCATACCTGGATCAAGCTCGATAATTTTCTCGTTCTCTGATTCAGGTGTATACTCTTCCCATGTCGGCTTAATCGTCAATCGTTCCGAAACACGAATCGGCTTGAAATATTGTTTCCACGCATTGGCCCAATCGTCTTCATGAACGCGTCGCCAGCTCATCTTCACATCACCTGTATCGATGTTAAAGCTGCTCAATTCATCGATGCGAGCCTTCACTTCTTCTCCAACAGCTTGCAAATCTGTTCCGTCAGCAAAGTATCCTTGAATAACGGCTTGACCTTCAGGAATATCGTTCAAATCGTGCTCGTACCATTGTCCATAGCTCGTATCACGTTGTTTATTCAAAGTACCGGATTCTTCGATAGCGACTCCGCCCGCTCCAGCTTCATGCAAGAAATTAGAAATCATCTCCTGCGACTCTTCCGTTGTATGTATCGTTAATTCATGCCAATACACGTATTGGTGCCTCCCTTAAACTCTCATATTACATGCAGAAATAGGTCTACATCCTTACTATTGTACACAAAAATAGAACCCCTTACAATGACAGGCCAATAGCTGCAAAGCCACTAGCATCTGTCGTTAAGGGGTTCCGTTTTTGGCGTTGACCAATTTGCCACTTTACTCGAATCTAAAGACTACTACAGATGTGAAGATAGCGTCCAAAGCCTGCTACTGTTCTACGCGCGCATCAGCTTGACGTGCACGCTCCGCTGCGATGCGATCCGCCTCGTCTGCTAGCTCCTCAGAGAATTCAACATCCTCAGCTTTAGCTACTGGTAGCTTGCCACTTTGAACTCCTTGACCATAAAGGCTCGATTGCTTGTTCTCATCATGCTGTGTCATCGTAATCCCTCCAGTCACAAAATAGAACGATTGACTAAACCACTCATGAAGTAGGTCAATAGACATCATTCATTCTTTAAAATGACTGAAGGCACCATTATTTATCCTCCTTCGACCCATCCTTCATCATCCATCGTACGTACCAAGTCCTGTAGCGCTCTTTATTTTAAGCGCCATAGTGCCGGCACATTCGGAGGCTCCCAGCCTAACAGCGAAGTGTGCGGTTGACGACATACATACACCTTTCCAGCATAGGTCACCTCATCGGTTGCTTTATAGCTGACGCCTGCCTTCCAATCACTCGCACTCGGTGCTTGGCTCGTTGTTGCTTGAATCGTCGTACCTGTCGATTGATTCCCTGCCGCATCCCTAGCGGCGATTGTAAAGGTATACGTTGTATTGGCAGCTAATCCACTAATCGTTACACTGGCCGCTGTAACATTCACTTGTGACGTGCCATAGCTAACGGAATAACCGGTGACACCTATATTATCCGTGGAAGGCATCCATGTCAGACCAATAGAAGATGCTGTTGTGCTGCTGACAACAACATTCGATGGAGCGGTGGGCGGTGTTGGATCTGGAACGATCACTCCTGTCTTGACCGTTAACGGAGAACTGGCCGCAGATACATTACCCGCTCTATCTTTAGCTTTTACAGTAAAGGAGTAGGTTGTATCAGGAGCAAGCCCTTGAACCGTATATGCTGTACTAGCTGTGCTGCCGATTTTATTTATTCCTTCAAAAATATCGTACTCCGCCACGCCTACATTATCTATCGACGCTTGCCATGCTAAACTAACGCTGGTCGTACCTACAGCTGTTGTCCGCACTTGGCTTGGAACAGAAGGAGCTTGTGTGTCCGGAACTACGTTCAACGCATCAAGATATGCACGATGCCTCGTGGAGAATTCAAAGTTATTATAACGATCCCAGTTAATCGACCATGTCATCAGCCCGCGCATATTGGCATAGCCAGCTGGATTGCGTAGGACGTATCGACCGCCAAATGTCTGGCCTTTATATAAATAATCCAGTGCTTTGTGTACCTCACTTACAGTAGTAAACCCACCTCCTGCATTCACATTCGCAGGTAATCCGATCACGACCTGGTCAGGCCGCAGCGGAGCGAAAAATCGCTCATTGTTTCTGGCAACTGGGAAGCCCGTCAATACCATATCCGCCATCGCTACATGAAAGTCTGCATTCCCCATCGTATAGTACGTGCCATCGAGCGCTGTAATAGGCCCTGAATTATAATGCTGTACTTGCAGCCAATCGAGAATATCACGCACCGCATGAATAACTGGCAAATAAGCCCCAGCACGCGGATCTGCACCAGTGCCTGTGCCACCATAGAAGCTATAACCAACCTGGACAAAGAAAGTTTCTGGAGCCATCGTAATCATAAAGGATTCACCGAAGTGAGTATGGAGTTCTCTTATTGCTGAGATGAGGTTAGTTATGACCGGAGTAGTTGGGTTGCGGAAGTCTGAATCGCCATTATTTAAGTACAAGGAATGTCCTTCAAAGTCTATGTCCAAGCCATCAAAACCATAGGTCGTAATAATCGATTTCATGGAACTGACAAACTGATCGCGCGCTTGGGCAGTTTCTAACTGAACTTGGCCATTTGCACCGCCGATAGAGATGATTACTTTTTTGCCTAAGCTCTGTAAATATTGCACATCCGCTTTTAGTTCAGCTGGAGTAATTTGATACGGGGTAAATCCAATTGTTCCACCGCGCGGGCCGTTAGTCGGCTCAGCAAATGCAACGTTAATAACATCAAATTTCGGAGATACATCTCGCAGCCTTACATAGCCCGACCCGTTATCAAAGTTGTGCCAATAGCCAATGATTAACTTGTTATTGAGGGGCAAAGAAGCAACAGTTGAAGCATTAGGGCTATTATTGTCCGCAGATTCAGCGGCAACAGTAGCAGTTGGCAGGAGAGCGAAGATAAGTGCAGTAATCCATACCCATACAAGGGCCTTACGAGCCTTTACCAACCATACATCCATCAATTCATACCTCCTCCATTGTTGTTTACTCATAGCGCTGGCGCTTACATATTTAAGCGCCTGAATCTACTCGTTCAAATCACCCCCTTCATAAAGTCCCTATCAAAAAATGCTATTGCGTTATGGCAAGCTCCTCATGACAAGGTCAATTACAACAAATACTTGAATGGCGTGAAGAAAATACGATGGATGGAAGATGAGGTAATCGTACATGTTAAAAGAAAAAGCGGAGAATGTTGGTGATGTATTTTACTTATCATTCAATAATTAGATGATTTTGGATGGTTTAGACCTGATTCAATCCCATTCAACACGGGTAATTAATATGTCGTATTTATCATAATTAGGATTTTGCAAAATTCCACACAGTTGATCATCACGGACATATCGCCGCTCAAAAGAGACGCTATTCGTGTATATGTTGAAAAATGCTGTGTCAGAAGTGGAATTTTCCAAAATCCTGAGATTAGAACAGGAGTGAAGCAATGGTTTTTGTTATTTCTCTTATCATCATTATGTTTTTTGTATTATGGGGGTTGTTCGCCCCTGAACATTTAGGAGCAGTCACGGGTCAAGCCCTATCGTTTGCCACGAATAAGTTTGGCTGGTTCTATTTAATAGCAGCGTTCATCATCCTCGTTTACACGCTGTACCTTGCCTTCAGCAAATACGCCAACATCCGACTTGGGGATGAAGATGATGAGCCTGAGTATTCAAATGTATCTTGGTTTGCGATGCTATTTAGTGCTGGTATGGGGATAGGTCTTGTTTTTTGGGGTGTTGCAGAGCCAATCAGCCACTATATGGTCCCTCCTGAAGGCGACCCGATGACGGTAGAGGCTGCGCGTACAGCTTTACGTTACTCCTTCTTCCATTGGGGGCTTCACCCTTGGGGAATCTATACCTTGGTCGCACTTGGTCTTGCCTACTTTATGTTCCGTAAAGGTTATAAGGGGCTGATCAGTTGGACCTTTTACCCGCTACTTGGTGATAGGGTTAACGGGCCTATTGGTAAGGCAATTGATGTGTTAGCTGTCATCGCTACAGCCTTTGGTGTCGCAACTTCTCTTGGTCTAGGGGCGATGCAAGTGAACGGTGGGCTATCCCATGTATTTGGACTCCCGAATTCCGTTTTGATGCAAATTATAATTATCATTGTTCTCTCCATCCTCGTCTCGATTTCTGCCATATCAGGCTTGGATAAGGGGATGAAATTGCTGAGCAACACAAACTTGATCATCGCTGCAGGATTATTGATCATTACACTGTTGTTAGGGCCAACTTTCTTTATATTTGATACGTTTACGACAACACTAGGGGCGTATTTCCAAAATATTATTCAGATGAGCCTGCGTCTAACGCCATTTACCGAGGATTCTTGGGTTGCGAACTGGACCCTGTTCTATTGGGCATGGTGGATTACATGGGCACCATTTGTCGGCTCCTTTATTGCACGTGTTTCCAAAGGACGAACGATTAAAGAGCTTGTACTTGGAACGCTGCTGCTGCCTAGTGGATTTAGCTTTATCTGGTTCGCCACATTCGGCTCAACAGCACTGCACCTTGATATGTTCCAAGGCATGCCAATCGTCGAGGCAGTTAAGACAGATTTAACATCGGCGTTATTTATCACGTTGGAAAGCTTGCCTGCGGGTACGCTGCTTGCCGTATTGGCTATAATGCTAGTCGTCACTTTCTTTATCACTTCCGCAGATTCGGCAACGTTCGTACTCGGGATGATGTCCACGGACGGCAATCAAAATCCCGGAAAAGCAGTCAAACTAGCGTGGGCTATGTTTACCGCATTAATCGCTGTCGTACTGCTTATGAGCGGCGGGCTAAATTCACTGCAAAGTGCATCGATTATGACCGCATTACCATTTACCTTCGTGCTGCTTGGCATGGTCGTATCGTTGAATCGAGCGCTCAAAGCAGAAGATCGAGAACGGCGCCAACTAGAAAAATTAAAGCGTAAGCAGCTAGAGCAATTACTGCGCGCCAGCCAATCCTAATCCAGTTGGAGGGGGCCTTCGAACAGAAGGCCCCTTTTTTACTACTCCAATCCATTCGTGCGTGCTGCCCAATGTAAACGACATTTGTTTGAAACATATGCGTTTGCTGCATGCGTTCCACGTTCAATTTATTCAAAAGATGAATATGTTAGAGTAACGATAAAGTAAGCGATAACATTGTTAGCTATTTCATCAGAAAAGGAGGTTGCATCATGAATGGTGCTGAACGACTAGGATATTCCCCACATGACAGACTGCTTATTATTAATGCTGATGACTTCGGCATGTGTCATTCTGTTAACGCAGCCATTAAGCAGTTATTAACGGAGCAAGTAATAAGCTCTGCTACGGTGATGATGCCATGCCCCTGGTCCAAAGATGCTGTGAGTTGGGCTGCGAGTCATCCAAGCTATGACGTAGGTGTTCACCTCACCTTTACTAGTGAATGGGAGTCGTACAAATGGGGGCCTGTGAACCGTAACGGCTCCACCCTGTCATTAGTGGATAATCTCGGGCATTTTCCTGAACATTGCTTAGCCGTAGAAGAGCATGCTAATCCAGAAGAGCTGCGTGCGGAGATGATCAGTCAAATTGAAATGGCCATTCGTGCAGGTCTTGTACCTTCGCATCTAGATAACCATATGGGCAGCGTCTACGGACTGGCATCAGGTCAGGACTTCTTAGATATCGTATTCGACGTATGCGCGCAATACCAGTTGCCTTTCCGTATGCCGCAGCATGGAACATCAATCCCGCCTATTTTACAGCCCTTGGCTCAACAGCGTGCCGAACTCGGACTGTCTAAAGGGGTTTATATTCTAGATGATCTTATAGGGCTTCCTTACACAGGCCAGCCTGGAGATACGTATGACGGGGTCAAAGCTCAAATGACGGCCCTGCTGCGCAGTATTACTGCTGGATTAACCGAAATGATTCTCCATCCTGCTATCGTCACAGATGAGCTCAAGTCCATTACCCCGCATTGGGAGAGGCGCGGCATGGAATTCGAACTGTTCCGTGATCCTGACGTGCAGCAGGTCATTCGTGAAGAAGGTATTCAACTTATAAAATGGTCGGAAGTTCGCAATGCTCAACGCCGCTCTATTCCATAAATTGATGGAGGAGGAGATCACGAATGGGTGAACAGCCATTAGCAAGGAAACGAATGATTTTCTATGCTTCCGGCAACTTTTCAGCTAATGTGATGGCGCAAATGTTCGCTGCCTATATCGTGTACTACTATGTAGACATTTTAGGCGCTCGACCGTCCCATGTCGGCATTGTTATGGTCGTACACGGGATTATCGGTGCTATTCTTAATCCTTTATTCGGTTATGTCTCAGATCGATATCGAACGCGTTGGGGAAGACGTATCCCGTATATTGCATTCGGCTCCATTCCATTAGCTGCTGTGTTCACCCTTGTATGGTTTCCCCTAGCGCCTCAGAGCAGCATTATCTATTATTTTTTTGGTGTCGTCATTTTGTTTGATATTTTGTATGTGCTCGTTATATTGAATTATTCCGCGCTGTTTCCTGAAATGTTTATTACGATACGTGAACGTGCGGCTGCGGCATCTTGGAAGCAAATGTTCGGCATTGTCGGCATGCTCGTCGGTGTTGCGCTTCCTCCACTTATTTATAGTAAATACGGCTGGGAGTCGATGGGCTTAGCGTTTGGCCTTTGTTCTGCTGTCTTTCTTCTCGTTACAGCTGCTGGCGCCAAAGAACGCAAAAATGTAAACGCAACCAAACCAATCCATCTAGCTAAGGCCCTTCGCATCACGCTGCGCAATCGCATGTTTGTTATTTACGTCATTGGCGGATTTCTTGTTCAATTTACATTCGCCCTCGTACCTGCTGCTATCCCTTTCTTCAACAAATATGTGCTGAACGCTCCTGAGCAAGCAAATACGTATATGTTGGGCCTCGTCTTCCTAACAGCTATTCCGAGCGTTTATGTATGGGCACATTGGACAACGAAGTACGGTCCAAGGCGATCCATTCTAGGAGCGATTGCACTCTATATGGCCTCTTTGCTGCCACTCCTCTTTATTTCAACAAGTGCAGCAACTTATGTGACCAGTCTGTTTATCGGATTCAGCCTTGCTGGATTGATGGTGCTGTTGGAAATACTGCTTGCGGAAGTTATTGATCAAGATGAGGTGAAAAGTGGGGCTCGACGTGAAGGGATGTACTTTGGCATGAATGGCTTCATTATCCGTTGGGGTGTTTCTCTTCAAGCGTTAATTATGAGCTTTCTCCTTGAGCACACTGGATACGTACGCGATGCTGCGCAGCAGCCTGAGTTAGCGGTATTTGGTATACGACTTATGCTCGCGGGAATCCCTATCGTATCGCTACTATTTGCATTTGTTTGTTTCTATCGCTTAAAAATCAAATCATAAACTAAAAAACCTTAGCCGAGCAGCACTCAGCTAAGGTTTGCAGTTTCATTGGCCTAGTTTTCATATGACTAAACTCAATAAACATTTGCATACTTATAAAGTAAGTATGATTCGTTATTCACCACGGAATGCACGCTTCATACGGTCAAAGAACGTCTCTTCATGACTGCCCTTAGGATGCTCTCCGCTTATAGAAGCGAGCTGACGAAGCAAGTCTTTCTGCTCGTCATTCATCTTCGTTGGCGTTACAACAATAACTTTCACATGCTGATCACCATTGCCGTTGCCGCGCAGATGAGGAACACCTTTGCCGCGCAAACGGAAATACGTGCCTGTTTGCGTACCTGCAGGAATCTTCAACTTCACTTTATCATGAAGCGTCGGAATCTCAATCTCGTCACCTAGTGCTGCTTGCGCGAACGTCAATGGCACTTCGCAGTAGACATCATCATCTTCACGTTGGAAGAATTCATGCTGCTTCACGCGGATAACGATATACAAGTCGCCTGCCGGACCGCCGCGAAGACCGCTCTCACCTTCACCAGTCATGCGAAGCTGTGCTCCGTCATAGGCACCAGCTGGAATGCGTACGTTAATCTTACGCTGCTTCTTCACCGTTCCGTTGCCATGACAGCTGTTGCACTTCTCCTTGATCACTTTGCCTTTTCCTTGGCAAGTGGAACAAGCACGACGGTTTACCATACGGCCGAACGGCGTGTTCTGTACGACTTCCTGCTGACCTGTTCCACCACAAGTAGAACATTTTTCTGGCTTCGTACCTGGCTTCGCACCTGTGCCGAAGCAAGGGTCACATTGCTCGGTACGAGGAATCGTAATTTCCTTCTCTACGCCGAATGCCGCTTCTTTGAATTCCACTTGCATCGTATATTGAAGGTCGCCACCGCGCTGCGGTCCGTTTGGATCACGACGATTGCCTCCGCCACCGAAGAACATGTCGAAAATATCGCCAAAGCCACCAAAGTCGCCTGAGAAGCCTCCACCACCCATACCTTGGTTCGGATCAACGTGACCATACTGGTCATACATCGCGCGCTTCTGCGTGTCGCTTAACACGTCATAAGCTTCTTTTACTTCCTTGAACTTATCTTCTGCATCAGCAGCCTTGTTCACGTCAGGGTGATACTGACGTGCCAGCTTGCGGTATGCTTTCTTGATCTCATCATCACCGGTGCCTTTGTCGACTCCAAGCACCTCATAATAATCGCGTTTATTTGCCACTGTTCCACCCCCATTGCCTTACAAAATTTAATCTTATCAGCGTTGGTCCTCCCATTCAAGTCGATCACCGCTGACAAAAGGAAAGTCAAAGCCGAGCACAGCTCAGCTTTGACTTCCTAGTCGAAGACGATTACTTCTTGTCTTCGTCAACAACTTCATAATCCGCATCTACGACATTGTCTCTTTGTGCCGCACCGCTATCTTGAGCGCCTTGGCCTTCAGCTCCCTGTTGAGCTTGAGCTTGTTCGTAAAGCTTCACAGACAACTGTTGAACTACTTCTGTAAGTTCTTCTGTCGCTGCTTTGATCTCATCCAGGTTGTCGCCTTCTAGCGCTTTTTTCACTTTTTCTTTAGCTTCATTAGCCTTGTCAACATCAGCTTGATCTGCTTTGTCGCCAAGATCTTTGATTGTTTTCTCCGTTGAGTAAACGAGTTGGTCAGCATTGTTTCTTACTTCAACCATCTCTTTACGATTCTTGTCTTCTTCAGCATGAAGCTCTGCTTCTTTCATCATGCGGTCGATTTCATCATCAGACAAACCGCTGGAAGACGTGATTGTGATGTTTTGGATTTTGCCTGTACCTTTATCTTGCGCAGACACTTTTACGATACCATTCGCATCAATATCGAAGGTAACTTCGATCTGTGGAACGCCACGTGGTGCTGGTGGAATGTCAGACAAGATGAAGCGACCAAGTGTTTTGTTATCTCCTGCCATAGAGCGCTCACCTTGAAGCACGTGGATTTCTACGCTTGTTTGGTTGTCAGCATACGTGGAGTATACTTGAGCCTTCTGCGTAGGAATCGTTGTGTTGCGCTCGATCATCTTCGTAAATACGCCGCCAGCTGTCTCGATACCTAGAGACAATGGAGTTACATCTAGCAATACAACGTCTTTAACGTCACCAGTCAAGACACCTGCTTGAACAGCCGCACCAAGTGCAACAACTTCGTCTGGGTTAACGCCTTTATATGGATCTTTACCTGTCAATTTCTTAATTGCTTCTTGAACAGCTGGAATACGAGTAGAACCACCAACAAGTACGATCTTGTGGATGTCAGCTGGAGTCAAGCCAGCATCTTGCATCGCTTGACGCGTAGGAGCAAGCGTACGCTCTACCAAGTTCTCAGACAACTCTTCGAACTTCGCACGAGTCAAGTTAAGCTCCAAATGCTGAGGAACGCCATCAGCAACCGTAATGAACGGCAAGCTGATTGTTGTCGTCATCACACCAGACAATTCCTTTTTCGCTTTCTCAGCAGCATCCTTAAGACGTTGAACAGCTGCTTTGTCCTTACCTAGGTCAATGCCATTCTCTTTCTTGAATTCTGCAACCAAATGGTCGATGATTACTTGGTCGAAGTCGTCGCCACCCAAGCTGTTGTCACCGCTTGTTGCTTTAACTTCGAAGAAGCCGTCACCAAGCTCAAGGATCGATACGTCAAATGTACCGCCGCCCAAGTCATAAACAAGGATCGTTTGATCATTTTCTTTATCTGCACCGTATGCCAATGCAGCCGCTGTTGGCTCGTTGACGATACGCAATACTTCTAGACCTGCAATTTTACCTGCATCCTTCGTCGCTTGACGTTGGGAATCGTTGAAATAAGCTGGAACCGTAATAACTGCTTGTGTTACAGGTTGGCCCAAGTAAGCTTCTGCATCTGATTTCAACTTTTGAAGAATCATTGCAGAAACTTCTTGTGGAGAATAGCTCTTGTCGTCAATTTTCGTTGGGAAGTTTGTACCCATATGACGCTTAATAGACATTACTGTACGATCCGGATTTGTGATCGCTTGACGCTTAGCTGTTTCACCAACAACGCGCTCACCGTCTTTTTTGAAGCCTACAACGGATGGCGTCGTGCGTGCGCCTTCTGGATTTGGAATAACGACAGCCTCGCCGCCTTCCATTACTGCCACACAAGAGTTTGTTGTTCCCAAGTCAATACCGATTACTTTACTCATGAAAAATGTCCTCCTTCAACGTTTTGCAGTTTCGCAAATTGGCTTCGCTACCACTGCGTGGAATGTTTTGTATTTCATATCAGTTAACCTGACTTTGTTGTGTTGTACGAGATTAGGAGCTTACTTTGACCATTGCCGGACGCACAACGCGATCTTTCAGCATGTAGCCTTTTTGCAGCTCTTCTACGACGATGCCTTCTTCGTATTCATCCGACTCCACTTGCATAATCGCTTGATGGTACTCCGGATTGAACGGCTCGCCTACCGCTTTAATTGCAGTTACACCCTCTTGCTCCAACACTTGCTGGAACTGACGGAATATCATATCGACACCTTTCGAGAACGAATCGCTATCGCTAGATGGATTCGTAGAAAGTGCGCGCTCAAAGTTATCCAAAATCGGAACGAGGTCCGTAACGAGCTTGGAAGATGCGTATTTCGCTAAGTCTTCCTTCTCCTTCAGCGTACGGCGGCGGAAATTATCGTAATCTGCTTGTACGCGCAGCATACGTTGATAGTTCTCTTCCGCTTCTGCTTTCGCTTGCTCGACTGCTCCTTGAAGGTCGTTTGACTCTTCGCCACCAACCTCAGCAGCAGTTTCTGTTTGCTCTTGCTCGAAAGCAGTTGCCTCCTGCTCATCATGCTGCAGGTTCGCATCTTGTTCTTGTTTCAACTCCTTCACCTCCCCTATGTAGTAAACTTCTCTATCATCATGACTTACGTCATTGATCTCATTGTTCTTGTTCTGCTCTTGAAGCACCATCGCGCATCTTGATTACTGTATGAATGCGAAGGACGGCAGCAGCCACTTCACCCGCCGCGCGCAATGCGTATAGCTTCACGCGCGCTGGATCGACGATCCCTGCCTCCATGACTGGCAGCAAGGCGCCTGTATCGCAGTCGATGCCAATCGCATCGTTGCCTGCGGCCGTCTGCGCCGCGCGAGCTTCTTCGAGCTTCTCCAGTGGATTGTAGCCGGCATTGAGCACCACTTGGGCCATTGGCTTGCGCAGCGCTTCAGCGACTGCGGCAATGCCGAACGCCTCCATGCCGCGCACCGTCTCGCGATAGCGCTCCAGCGCGTAGGACACCGCCAATTCGGCGGTGCCTCCGCCCGGCAGGATGCCGCCTTGAATGGCGGCCTGCAGCGCGGAGGCTGCGTCGGCGGCGATGCGTGCCCGCTCGCCGACAATCTCGCGCGTGCTCGCTCCGACGAGCATGGTCACCTGCTTCGCGGCTCCTGCCGCTGGTGACCATGCGGATGGCGTCGGCTGTGGCGGTGCATACAGCCGCACGCGCTCCAGCCGTTCGTCATAGCGAACGGCTGGCGTTTGCCCGAGCATAGCTTCGAGCTCATTGCCAGCTTTGCTCAAGGCCGTTCGCTTGAGTGGCTTCGCTCCCGTGAGCTGCGCCACACGCTTCACCTGCTCGCGGCTTACACGCTGCACGACCATAATCTCATGGTCGAAGCAGAACTGCTCGGCCTCTGGGTGAATACTGCGCTCCAGCACGATGAGGCCTACCCCAAGCTGCTTCAGCTGCTCCAGCTGTAGCATAAAAGCACGCTGCAGCTGCATATACTGCTGGAAGCCAGCCTCCGTGGAGAGCAACTGCTCATCGAGCTCCTCTGGCACGAGCCCGTCCTGCAAGACGAGCACACGGCAATCGCTTTGCTCAGAGAGCCATTCATAATGAAGCGGCTTCTGTTTTAGCAGTAACCCTTCGAAGCATTCATTTTCAGCCAGCTCATGAGCTTCAACTGTGTCCGCCAATCGGAAGGTTTTGCTCTTTAGCGTGTCCCAACCAATCAGCTTGCCAGCGTCCAATACTAGCTGTACGATGTCTTCTTGTTCACGTCCCGCTATATATACAGCCTGTCGCAGCAGAGAGTCGTCCCAACCTTGCAAAGCAATGGATCGCTCCGCTAATAACTGCGAAGCATATGCAATCCCCTGCTGAATGCCAGCTACAACCTTCGCTGCAGGAACGCCGCGCATCACTTGCTGCACTCCCGCTTCAACCAACGCTCCAGCAAGCACAGTCGCTGTCGTCGTTCCGTCTCCAACTTCCTGCTGCTGGGCCCGAGCTACTTGAATAACAAGCTTAGCAACGGGATGAGTCACATCCATTCGATCCAGGATAGTTACTCCATCATTCGTTAATATGATGTCTCCCTGTGCCCCAACCAGCATGACATCCAGCCCTTTCGGACCTAATGTTCCTTCTACCGCTGAGCACAGGGTGCGTACAGCTTGGGCATTGTTGAGGAGCGTCGCATAACGCTCATCACTATCCTGCCTTGAAGATGGATGCTGCGCCATCGAACCCCTCCTCTCTGCCTCATTCTGATTACTCACGCTTACTTCTTAATCATTACTTATGATATCGTTCCATAAATACCGCTAACTGTTGAGATACCTGCTGCATCAGATTAATTACTTTTGCATATTCCATTCGAGTCGGACCAAGAAGTCCAATCGTTCCTAGATTCTGACCGTGAACCGAATATGTTGCGGTAATTAGACTGCAATTGGATATAGCGGCATGTGAATTTTCCTGACCAATCCGCACTTGAATGCCAGAACCTTGATCCACTGCACCTGGCGAGCCAATCACTTTAATCAAAGCAGGCGTTTCCTCCAGCAGCTCCCAGATTGTCTTAATCCGATCCACGTCTTGGAACTCTGGTTGGTTCAGCATGTTCGTCGTTCCGCTCAAGTATACTTCTCGATGAGCCTCACCACCGCTAAGGACAGTCTCTATCATCGAAATCATCTCTTGGGCATGAGATACATATTTGCTCATCTCATCACCAATTTCTTTGTACAACTGCGATCTCAACGTAATGAGTGGAACACCAGTCAACTTCGTATTAAGCAAATTCACAACCTTCTCTAACTCCGATGTCGAGATACCTGGTGGAATAGCTACTGTTTTATTTTCAACATGACCTGTATTCGTCACAATGATCGCAACTGCCGTATCTTCATTCAGGGGCAGCAGTTGAAAATGTCTTAATGTCGTATCGAACATGCCCGGACCAAGTGCAATCGACGTGTAGTTCGTTAGCTGAGCTAATGTAGAAGCTGTATGCTGAACAACTTGTTCCATCGCTGTTATTTTTTCCGCAAACATCGATTTCAATCGATGCACTTCTTCTTTGGACAAATCGTCCAAGCGAACAAGATGATCGACATAATAACGATACCCTTTGTGAGAAGGGATGCGCCCTGCCGACGTATGAGGCTGCTCTAGAAAACCAAGCTCCTCAAGATCCGCCATCTCGTTTCGTATCGTCGCCGGACTGTATCCAACGTCGCCACGTTTCGAAATGCTGCGCGAACCGACCGGTTCTGCCGAGCTAATGTAATCATCTACTATCGCTGTTAATATAAGTCGCTGGCGTTCCGTCAACATACGCATCCCTCCAAATATTAAGTATAGGCAGGTTTATGCCCATCCGAACTTCCTCTTCGTTAGCACTCATCACCGTCGAGTGCTAACCGATATAACAAAAATACCAAACGGACAAGACGATTGTCAAGTCAGTTCAGTACTTTAAGCACTGCTATTTCATCACAACAATGTTGTTTGCTGCAATGGATACAATCCTTCCATACTTTTTCAGGAAAAATTTCTTTCTCCACAACCGAGAAACCATTTTTCTCGAAAAAGCGAACTTCATAGGTTAATGCCATTACCTTGGACAAGTTTCTTTCCTTAGCCATCTGCATCAAAGTATCCATGATCATACTGCCAATTCCTTTTCCTTGATAGCCAGGAGATATTCCTAATGATCGAACTTCAACGAGATCTTGACCAAGCTGACATAACGATCCGCATCCAACTAGCTCCCCTTCCGCTTCAACAACAACGAAATCTGGAATCAAAGTTGCTAGCATCTCACGTGTACGCGGTAGCATAATCCCTTGAACCGCATACCCTTGTATTAATTGAAAGAGCGCCTCTATATCGCTCTGTGTCGCCAAGCGGCAAACCAATGTCGTGGTCATCGCAACTTCACCTCTGGATCGTGATTGCAAATATGAATACGAATTAATATACATCAATATGCATAATATTTCAATCCTGTATAGGAAAAAATATATCCAGCTATGGCCTTTTTTTTGAAGCTGCGCAAGGCCTTATCCGAGCCTACTATGAAACAAACAAAAAGAGGCACCATAATGGCGCCTCTCTATATACAAATGTGGATAAATTCTTTTCGCTGTATAAACCCCATCATAAGTTGCATGTTTGTTGCCATAAGGTGCTTTCTCAAGAAACGAATTATTCCTCAGTAAGCGCACCAACAAATGTACCAAACACATCGTTGCCAAACAGCACTCCGCGATCTGTCAATCGATATCCGATCTCTGTAACCTCTATTAACTCCGAAGCAAGCAATTTTTTCAATTGAGCTCCAAATATATCATCAAAGTCGCGTCCGCCAAATTGAGTCTGGAAGCGAGCACGGTTGACTCCTTCATGCATGCGCAGACCAACCATCATAAAGTCTTCCATCGCTTCCTGCTCATCTACTTCAAATGAATCTAGACGAGGCAGACCGCTCTTGCAAGCCTCATTATAAGGATTAACACCCTTTATGTTGATATGGCGCTGCCCTTGTACATACCCGTGTGCACCAGCACCAATACCGTAATAGTCTTCATTGCGCCAATACGTCTGATTGTGTCGACTTTCATACCCTGGCTTGGCAAAATTACTGATCTCATACTGAACATATCCCGCAGCTTTCATTCGCTCCATAATAAGCAAATACATAGCTAACTCCGCCTCTTCACTTGGCAGCGGCAGCTCGTTGCGGCGGAACATCGTATGGAACAACGTATTCTCCTCTACCTTTAAGCTGTAAATCGACAAATGCGGCAGATCTAGCTCAAGCGCACGATCCAAGCTGTGAGACATCATTTCCAATGTCTGATTCGGCAAGCCGAACATCAAGTCGATCGACATGTTCTCATAACCAACTCGTCTCGCAGCCTCAATACTGCGGTATACGTCATCTGTATGATGGATACGTCCGATATCTTTCAGCAATGTGTTGTTAAATGACTGCACACCAAAGCTAATACGGTTCACACCGCCAGCCATCATGACACGAAGCTTTTCCTCATCCGTCGTACCCGGGTTAGCCTCCATACTGAACTCAATATTGTTATTCCAGCTTGGGAAATGAGTACGCACAGACTTGAGGAAAAATTCCATCTCTACTGGATTCAATACAGTAGGCGTTCCTCCACCTACAAAAATCGTATCGATCGTTCCAGCAGGTTGTTGCTGCACCGTATATGCCATCTCACGATCCATTGCCTGCAAATGCTCCATCACAGGCTGGTCTTTCAGAACGTAAGAGTTGAAATCGCAATAAAAGCACTTATTTGTACAAAACGGTATATGAATATAGACAGCCCGCGGCGAGTGGCTTGCCTGTACTTGCTGTTGAATGGATGACTCCGCTGAAGCCGTCATAACTTCCTCCTCGTTGCTTTCTTTTATTTAGTACAGAATAGCACACTCCTATACGCTTCTCAATCTTCTTCGACCTTAACCCTGCATATCCTCACTCGCTTTTACAAACCCAAAACCTCTATGCTATACAACCCTTGCGTGCTATGTAAGAATGATTAGTCATATTAAAATATAAGAGACATACTCTTTTGTTGATATATCTAAACTCCAATACAGAGCATCTCTCTTGTGCAGCTCAATCATATTTTTCTAAAGCCTGCCGGCAGCGTACCTGTTCGGCGAATTTCCCTTACTTGAGCTTCGGTTAATCGAATATTCGATGATATAAGAGATTCAACATCATTGCCAGCGATCAGGTCATCTAGATCAGGAATGTTTCGGCTCCCTCTATATATACGGAAATTTCCTTTGAAATTAATCCGAGTAAACAATACTAAGGTTGCATTCGCGCTCGTAGAAAAGAAACGCAAACTTTCTACTTCGTCCGTGTTCGTTAATCCTAAATTCCCGTTAAGAATACGTGCCCTGCCTCGATAATTTTCCTCGGAATAAAGTGTCAACCTCGGATATACCACTTGTGAGATATGAACAACTTCGTCCATCGTACTCCCTCCTTCCCTTATTATATAAAATATGGCTTGCCAGGGAGTTTGGCTTGGACAACCAAATCAATTTCAAAAATATCTTTACACTTCACACTCAGGCAGTATCTCATCTTACACCCACACATACAAAAAATTTCTGAGAGCAAACACAAAAAAGAACCGTGCCCCTATTAGGCACGGTTCTCTGTACAACATACTTATGTCTACACAAGTATGCGTTCTGCTTACTTGCTGTCGTCAATCTTAAGAACCGCCATGAATGCTTCTTGCGGAACCTCTACGGAACCGACCTGCTTCATGCGCTTCTTACCTTCCTTTTGCTTCTCAAGCAATTTACGCTTACGGGAGATGTCACCACCGTAACATTTAGCCAATACGTTTTTACGCATCGCTTTAACCGTCTCACGAGCAATAACCTTTGTCCCGATCGAAGCTTGAATCGGTACCTCGAACATTTGACGAGGAATCAATTCGCGCATCTTCTCACATACCACTTTACCACGTGAATAAGCGCGGTCTTTGTGTACTATGATGGACAAGGCATCGACTTGCTCACCATTAAGCATAATATCCATCTTCACGAGGTTCGAACGACGGTAGCCGGATAGCTCATAATCGAACGATGCATAACCTCTTGTGTTGGATTTCAACTGATCGAAGAAGTCGTACACAACCTCAGACAATGGGATGTGATACGTAATTGTTACGCGAGTCGTATCTAGATATTGCATATCAACGAACTCACCACGCTTGCCTTGGCAAAGTTCCATAATAGCTCCAACATAATCGTTAGGAACAATAATCGAAGCTTTGACGAATGGTTCTTCAACAAAGTCGATCTTTTGTTGTTCCGGATAATTGGATGGATTATCAATACGAAGTACTTCTCCATCTGTCAGCGTAACACTATAAATAACGCTTGGTGCTGTTGTAATCAATGGAATGTTGAACTCACGCTCGATACGCTCTTGGATAATTTCCATGTGCAATAGTCCCAAGAATCCGCAACGGAAACCAAACCCTAGCGCTGTAGATGTTTCTGGCTCAAACGTCAAAGATGCATCATTCAACTGCAACTTCTCCAGAGCCTCACGCAGATCGTTATAGTCCGTAGTCTCGATCGGGTACAATCCACAGAATACCATTGGGTTAATTCTACGGTAACCAGGCAATGCTTCTGCTGTAGGATTTTTCATATCCGTAATCGTATCACCGACACGCGTGTCGCCAACATTTTTGATACCAGCAACAACGAATCCTACGTCACCTACGTTCAACTCATCCACACTCGTCATACGCGGCTTGAATGCGCCTACTTCTATAACTTCAAACGTCTTGCCTGTTGCCATCATTTTGATCTTGCTGCCTGCGCGAATCGCTCCGTTCACAACACGAACATAGACAATTACGCCTTTGTACGGGTCATAGTGGGAATCAAAAATAAGCGCCTTCAACGGCTCTTCTGGATCACCAGTTGGAGCCGGAATCTTCGTAACGACTTGCTCCAAGATCTCACGAATACCGATACCTGCCTTCGCAGATGCATGAACAGCATCCGAGCAATCCAAGCCGATTACGTCTTCTACTTCTTTCTTCACTCGCTCTGGATCTGCACTTGGCAAATCGATCTTGTTAATAACCGGAATAATCTCCAAGTTGTTATCAAGCGCCAAATATACATTAGCCAACGTCTGTGCCTCGATGCCTTGAGCAGCATCGACAACTAGCAATGCCCCTTCACAAGCTGCCAAACTACGGGAAACTTCATACGTGAAGTCGACATGTCCTGGCGTATCGATCAGGTTCAAAATGTATTCTTCACCATCGTCCGCCTTGTAAGTAAGACGAACCGCTTGCAATTTAATTGTAATACCACGTTCACGCTCCAGATCCATCTGGTCAAGCACCTGTGCTTGCATTTCGCGGGAAGTCAATGCTCCCGTATACTCCAGAATGCGATCGGCAAGCGTGGACTTTCCGTGGTCAATATGTGCAATAATACAAAAATTGCGAATTTTCTTCTGTCGTGACAGCAATTCCGTCATTCGATCTAATACCCCCACCACTGTGCCAAGTTTCAATTGTTTTATTATACCGAATAACGCCGTCGGCATCAATGGCGCCGTAATATTTAGAACAATCTATCAAATATGCCCACAACAGCTTGGATTCCTGCCTCAGACAATCTAGATAAGAAACCAGCTGTTTTATCCGCTAATTGGTTGACCGGAGGCTCTTCAATTGGAGGCAATCCCAGATGCTCAGGCATTTGCTTCTCCCATTCTTCAGTTGCCTGCTCCTCGTTACGATGATTCGCATCAGACAAAGGCTGCATTCGTTGATTCCACTCCGATTCCCAACGTGAAGCCGATTCCGAAGAATCTACTTGGGCATTCCATTGCTGCTTCTCTAATGGCTGCTGCCCACTGTCAGGCAGCTTGACTGAATTCTCAGCGGCAGCAGTTTGCGGCATAGGACCATACACCCTTTCGATACCTAGGCGCGTCCATTCCATACCTACCATGACCCCGATAATCGTAAACAGAATCAAAACCGTAATGCGCGGCACAATACGTTTCATCCCGAAACCTCCGTTTCAATAGGTACCGAAGCACAATAGAAGGTGTCTCCCAAAATGTTCTGTCTTAACCTAGCCAATAGAGGTAGCGGCATTCGTATCACCATGCAATTGTTCTGGGAAGTAGGCTGAATACGCCTTCTTGCCTTTGTTACTGTCCGCATTCACTGGTTTCGTTACTGGCTTATCTCCTTGCTGCTTATGCACGATATCAGCAATTAAATCTGCTAGCAAATCTACGGTCCGGTAGCTTTCCTCCAACGTATTGTCGATACCGCCTATTTCTACAATGACACTGTTTGGAGATATAGATTGATTATACTCACCGTTCCCCTGTGCAGCAGACTTGCCCCAGATGCCACGGGATATGCCTGGATAATCTTTTTCCAACCTACTATGAATTTCTGAAGCGAATTTCTCGTTCTTCTTCCAGTTCGGATTGCGATGTCCAATAATAAAGTATACTTGGGCATATGATTTATTATTAATCGTTACCGTTGAATCTTCACGACCAAGCGCATCACGATGAATATCAAAAAAGAACTGTAAATCTTGATGCTGCGACATCGCTTCTTTGATCGTGCTATGCGAGTATTTATAGGACTGATTCCACTTGTATCCTTCCACACTGGAGGCATAATCTTTATCGGAATGCGCAGCCCCTACTCCTCGCTTCTCTAATTGATCCTGAAGTCGTTTGCCAACAAGTGTAATGTTCAACTCATCATCGTTTGGATTGGAACTTTTACTTTTCAGTACTGGATTCCACGATTCCCGATTATGCGAGTGATAAATGAACACGACTTTATTGCTCAACTGTGAAGAAGGTCGTTTCGTACCAGAATCATCTTTTCCCGAGCTGCCCGGCAATGGCTTGAACTTATCACTCTGCGATGAACGAGGGTCATCTTCACCTTTCGTCAGTTGATCAGGCGAAGGCATATAATCAGCAGGCCCTTTAGCATACTGATTTCCCTCTGGAAGCCGAAGTGGAACGGTCTGTTCACGGTTGGCGCGCGGCAATTCTCCTGCCAGCAATGTCTTCGGATCAAGCGGATTCATATTTGTCATCAGACGAACGAACAGTCTTGCTGCATCCTTGCTATTCCATTGCAATTGCTGTGCAGAGGCTGGTACGCCTGGCATTTCCATCGCAATCGCGTTCATAAAAAGCTGTGTTGGCATTTGAGCCGCTATCCCTTTCATACCAGACAAGGGCGTCGACTGCGATTTCTGCTCTGCCATAACCCCTATGCCTATTACGATAAAAAAAGCAGCTGAAGCCACCGCCATCAGCATAAACATCCGACCGGATAAAAGGACAGGCTCCCACTTCTTAACAACCTGTTTATTCCAACGATTTTTGCTAGTCTCGTCATTCCATTGCATCGATTTGTCCGCCTCCTTGCCTGCTGTCACCGTCTTTCATTCACTCAAGACAACCTTGCAAGAAACCAGAAATGTTGAGTAACTACGGAAATATAGGACGAAGTGGTTAGAGCGTCGTCTCGTATACCATTTGCATTCTCGTAATCTCTCAATATTTCATAGGGTTGCAAGCATGCTCAAAATGAAAGATTGCTATTAGTAGACTCTATGAGGACAAACAAAATACTAGAACTAATTTCTCGGGAAATAAAAGCGAATGGTCGTACCTGTCCCTATCTGGCTCTGTACAGAAGCCTCACCTTCGTGCGCTTCTATTAATTGCTTCGTAATAGCCATACCAAGACCGCTGCCTTGATCCGTCGTATCTGTAGATGTGCCGCGGTAATATCTTTGAAACAAATTTTGCTGCGCCTGTTCATCCATTCCCCGACCATCGTCCTTAAATAATATAGTCGTGCCTGTTTCATCTTGTTCGATAGATACTGTCACAGTCGTTCCTGGTTCGTTGTGAATCCAAGCATTCATACACACATTTTCAACTGCCCTAACAAAATATCGAACATCAATGTTCAGCATAATAGGTTGTGGGTGAGGATTGAAAACGATCTTTGCATCTGTATTTTCTGCATCCGCTGGTACAGGCAGCAGTTCATGTAGAATGCTAGAAAGCCAATCATTCATTTCAGTCTCCACTCGATCCATTGGCAAAGCATTACTTTTTAATTGATAGGTTAAATTCAAATCTTGAATAAGCTCATCCATTCGTTCCGCCTTCTGCTGAATAAACGTTGTAAATTCCAACCGCTCTGCTTCGCTCCACTTATATTCGCTAGCATTCAGCAAATGAGCATAGCCAATAATCGAGGATAACGGGGTCTTGAGATCATGAGTTAAGCCAGTCAACCATTGCTCCCGCAGCCGTTCATGCTTTTCTCGCTCACTTTCAGATTCTTGCAGTCTCTCAGATAGCGTACGTAGAGACTGCCAGACGTCGCTATATATCCGATAATTGCGTTTCAACTTCCCCTTGCGGTTAAGCGAAGGATACTTTCCAAGTATATTCCTCGGCTCCTCGTATTCATGATTGGACATCGCTTCAGCCCATCTCATAAAATGAGCAAGCGGACGGCCAATTCTATCGCTTTCCCACCATGCCATGATGACAAACAGAATCAGCATAGAAAGCACCACAGCCCCGGTACCGACCATCCATATTTCCGATTCGCTATATAAGTGCAAGCCTGCCATCATCACATAAGGCTCTGCATCTATCGCTGAATAAGGCATACGAAGAATCCATGTATTCCCGGAGTGCGAATTGTATTGAAAAGCAACTCGCTCGCCATATTGATCCTCGTATGTAGCACGCAGAACCAACTCATACGAACTTATGTTAATTTTTATACCTTTCGGCTTATTCCAACTCTCCAATTCATCTCCTTCCGCATTCAGCAGTTGCACCCAAGCGCTGGCTTGTTTTAACATCGGCTTTGCCTGTTCAGGATCTTCTAACCATGCATCCAGAAACTGTTCATCATCTGGCTTCACACCATAAACGAGCATTATTTCATAATCACCTATAGCTCTCAAATAAGCATATACGTCATAAGGAAAAGGAATCTTTCGATGCATATAAGAGACAAGTTCTCCTACCTTATACTTTTTAGGCACATCTTCCGGAACAAAAAATTCATGCAACACCTGTCCATTTGAATCTGCAATTTGAAGCCAACCCCCGCTAGCCTTCACTTCCATCATCAACTGCTCGTCCCATTGAATTTGACCATTTGTAATCGATATGGAATCTACCAAATTATTAATTCCATGATTAGCAAAATTCCGGTTCATATCCAAAGCCATCATGCGATCCACAATCCATGTAAATGCGATGACAACACTTATAAGCAAAGCGATCGCAATAAACAACCACTGTCGTATGTAGTGCCACGCCAGTCTTCGAGTCGCTTTCACCTTTATCCCTCCTTGCGTTTTGGACGAGACAGCAGCTTATAACCCATTCCTCGTATCGTAACAAGATAGGTTGGTTCACTCGGAGTTTCCTCAATACGCTCCCTAATTCGATGAATATGCACCATGACTGTATTATCGTCTTTGACAGCATCTAAGCCCCATACTTGTTCGTACAGTTCACCTTTGGAAAAAATTCGATTCGGGTGCTTGCACAAATAAAGCAGCAGTTGGAACACCATAGCAGGACAATCAACAGATTGATCATCTACAATTAATTCGCCAGCTTGCTCGTCGACTTGGAATCTACCAAAATCATAAATACCTCTATTAGATTGAGGTGTCAAAGAGCTTGAATGATAATTCGTAGTTGTTCGCATCGATTCTTGTTGTTTGGAAGCCGAAACTCGTTCACCTTGAGCATGATGAATGGCTTGCTTATAAGATAAGTGCCGCTTCAACTGTACCTTTACTCTCGCAGCCAACTCCAGCGGGTTAAACGGCTTCGTCATATAATCGTCTCCACCGAGGGCAAAGCCAGTTAGCTTATCCAAATCAGTCGTGCGAGCGGTTACGAATAAAATGGGAGCTTCTGTTTTTAGACGTAATAGAGGAGCAATCTCGAACCCACTCTTCCCTGGCAGCATCACATCTAATATGATGCAATCCAGTTGAAATTGTTCATTCATTTGTAGAGCTTCTTCCGCATTCGAAGCCGTATGTATATTTATAAAACCTTCCTTATTAAGTACGGTTACGACGAGCTTCTGCAAAGCTGCTTCATCTTCCACGATAAGGATATGTGCTTGCTGCAAGTCATTCATATGTATCTCCCCTTATATAATCGTATTCGCTTCTCTCCCATTGCTCCATGACTACTCTTTGCGATCAAAAAGATTTTCTAATTATTAACATGTTCTAGATAAGTATAAATCATCATATCATACAGCCCAATCTGTTAATTAGACACGCTGTAGGCTACACCATACCACGGCAGGCTTACCTTTCCTCTAACGGTTTCTTAACAGAACCTTAACAAATCCTTTTATAAACCAAAATATTACATATATTATTTATATTCCGTTACACTGCACTTAAAAGTGAACCTTTATTATACAAATTAGAAGCGATAACAAACGCAACCACAAAGGAGACTATGTCATGAAAAATAACTTGGATGTCACCAACCATACATATGGAAAAAGTAAAAACAGAAACACGCTATCACGTTCAACAGCTGCTATTGTTTCAACACTTCTCCTTTCTTCTCTTCTACTGAGCGGATGCATAGACAAAGAAGCAGCCGCAGCTCCGAAACATATAACGAAAGAAAACAAGGAGAATGTAAAAGTGGAGAAGAAGAAGACAGTCGTTGTATCAAAGAAACACTTAGAAAAATGGATAGCAGCACATGATGGCCGCTCCATACACGCAGCAATGGAAGCAAGTTTTCAGAAAAAAGTAAGCCAAAATGATGTCCAGAAGCTGTTAGCAGCCTTCTGGACGAAAGGGGAGCAGCCACGTTATGTGGGGCAACGATTTTCACCTGATGGTATCATTGCTGAATCCTGGACAAATAAAGATAAAAGTAAACTGATTTTAGCGGAATTTGAGAACGGCAAAATCTCATATTTACTCTTGCTGACTCCTCCAAAATTCCCAGAGACTGATTCCTATCAAACAAAAACGACTTTCCAACTTCCATTTGATGGCGAATGGTTCGTGGGGTGGGGCGGTCATAATGTAATCGAAAATTATCACTATGCTTATGAAACACAGCGCTATGCGCTTGACCTCGTTGTGACGAAGAAAGGGAAAAGCTTTAAGGGTAGTGGAAAGAATAACGAAGACTATTATGCATTTGGCAAAAAAGTATTATCGCCTGCGGATGGAACCGTTGTTGAAATTGTCACCGACATTCCAGATAACGTACCAGGAGAGATGAACCCAGAACAGACAGCTGGCAACTATGTCATTATCGATCATGGCAACAATGAATATAGTTTACTAGCACATTTCAAGCAGCATTCTATCAAAGTGAAGAAGGGTGATAAGATCAAGACTGGCGACTATCTGGGAGACTGCGGCAATTCGGGTAATTCAAGCGAGGCACACATCCACTATCAAGTAAGCGACAAACCAAGCTTTGAACATGGTCGTTCGTTGCCTCCTCGTTACGAAAAAGGAATTTTCCCTGTACAGGGTCAGACGTTGAAAGGACAATCCTCAACAAACAAATAATGCTGCACGAAAAAGCCTTTCCTGTAAGTGAGAGAGTTCTAATGTTTCTCTACTCGCTAGGAAAGGCTTTTTTGTTGTTAATGCGTATACGCCGCTACATTATTCGTATCTACAGCTTCATGAAGAGCAGCATTTAAGCCGCTGGCAATAATGTTCGCCATATCTTCAATAAATTCATCGACCTCTTTAGGCGTTACAATGACATCATGTCCAAGCGGTTCCAGCACTTCTTTAACAAGTTGTAATCGTTCTTGCTCCGACACTTCGTCTAATAGACCTATAACGTCTCGTGACTTTACATTTTCATGACTAAAATGTTCTTTCATCAACTCAATCGCATTATTTACAATCGTTGAGGCATAGCATACGGTCGGCACACCTATTGCAATACAAGGTATTCCAAGTATTTCTTTCGTCAACCCTTTGCGCTTATTTCCAATCCCGGAGCCTGGATGAATACCGATATCTGCAACTTGAATCGTAGTATTGACTCTTTCCAAAGCCTTGGACGCCAACGCATCGATTGCTATAATTACATCAGGACGTGTTTTCTCCACAATGGCGTGTACGATTTCGCTAGATTCGATGCCCGTTGTTCCCAGTACACCGGGAGCCACAGCACTAACTTGCCTATAACCCGGACTTACTTGCTCAGGCACGAGTTCAAAATAATGCCTTGTTACCAATATATTTTCTACGACCATCGGGCCGAGCGCATCTGGCGTTACATTCAAGTTGCCCAAACCAACGATCAATACCTTATCAGTTGGCTTTACTCCTGTTTCTACTAAATATTTTTCAAATAGTTGAGCAAACTTCGTCGCTACCCGATCTTGTAGGTCTGAGTCTTTTTTACGCAATCCGGGCACCTCTAGTGTTAAATATCGCCCTTGTACGCGCCCCATTGCATGGGAACCTTCTTCATTATATACGTTCAAGTTCGTTACTTTAATTCCCGCTGCATTCTCTACATGCTCCTCCACACCAGGCAGCGGCACATGGATATCAGGCTGCGCCATTTCACGCGCTTCAAGTGCTAAGTCCGTTCGTACCGAATACTTGTTCAAATCTGCCGTCATCGTCTTCCTCCCGTCAAATCATCGCGTGCTCTCGCTATTATGCGCAAGTTGTTCGTTCCATTATGCGTATACTTACGTAAATTCTTCGATAAACTCGCGTCAAATCGCGGGATTTCCACGTAATGGGAGGTGCTCCCAGTATGGGTTGTGTGTTGCTTTTTACTATACATCATGATAGAATACTTTAAGTTGTGAATCATTTCATTCAGATCTTTTTCTGTGAATTGATTCTATTGTCGCACTACGATGCAACGGAGGTGAAAGCAATGCCAAACATTAAATCCGCTGTTAAACGCGTAAAAACAAACGACAAACGTCGTATGTTGAACGCTTCCCAAAAATCCGCACTTCGTACAGCTGTTAAAGCTGCTGATGTCTCTTTGACAACTACTGAAGTGGAAACAGCTAAAGCAGCTGTAGCTTTGGCTTCCAAGAAATTGGACAAAGCTGTGACTAAAGGTTTGATCCACAAAAATGCGGCTGCCCGCAAAAAATCTCGCTTAGCACAAAAATTGAACGCTTTGACTGCACAAGCATAATCAAAGCCTTTCATACTTAGCTTAAAGCGCAAAAAAAGCTGTCCTCCAGGACAGCTTTTTTATTTGCATGCTTTACTATGAAATTTCCTATTACTACGATAAGTTATGGATTGGAGCAAGCTTCTCTAGTAGACTTACTCTCCATCCGCTCATAAATCTTCATGTATTACTTTTCATAACTGTAATTGATTAAAATATCGATCTATTTTAGCTTATGACGTGGAACGCCGCTGCTAAGCCTCATAATGAACAACTCAAGCCCTAACGTCTTCTCCACTCGCCCGCTCTTCATTTCATAATCCAACTCAGCTGCTTCTGTGAGCCATGCTGCTAGCGCACTGGCAGGATGTGAACGCGCCTGTTCTGCTGCCATCTTAACCGCATAAGGATGCAATCCTAGCTGCGATGCTGCCTGCTGCTGACTAAAGCTCTGTCCTGTCAGTTCCTTCACTTGCAGCATAATGCGCAGTTGACGAACGATAAGTGCTACGATCTTAATTGGCTCTTCCTTCTGCTTCAACAACTCATGCAGCGTTGATAATGCCCGATCCGTGCGTTTCCCTATAATATCTTCAACAAGTTGAAACACATTTTGTTCTGTATTTTTAGGAACAAGGCTTTCAACTGCGTTAACATCGATACGCTGACTCTGGCCTACAAATAGAGACAACTTTTCGATTTCACTCGATAAAGCTTGCAGCTTCGTTCCTGCGCTTTTAATAAGCACATCTACGGCTTGCTCTTCTATGATGCACTGGCGCTGCTCAGCCTGCTTGATTACCCATTGCACCAGCTCTTCCGCACTGAATGGATTAAACGCTAATACAGCATCAGCTGATTTGGCCGCCTTCGTCGTCTTCTTGCGCTCGTCAAGCTTGTCAGCCTGTACCATAAATATAATGATGGTGGTGTCCATCGGTTCCGTCATATACTGCAGCAAACGATCGGTACGATGCTCAATCTTACCATCCTTGCCAGTACCAAAAATAGACTGATCCTTCACAAGAATCACTTTACGCTCAACAAGAAACGGTGGTGTTTCTGCTTCTTCCACAACTAGCTCAACCGGCATTTCCGATGTATCCATCTTCATAATCGCCAGTTCGCGATTATCTTCCGGTACGAGCTGCTCCAACATAAACTGAACAAACTCATCCATTCGATATTTTTCTGAACCATATAACACATAGAACGGTTGTGCTTGGCCCTTCTTAATATGCTTCGCAGCCGTCTTCAAATCCACGTACCATTCCTCCTTAACATCTGTACCGATCATAGCAGACTTAAGAAGAAAAACAAAGGGATTGAACGGCAACCCGATCAATCCCTTTGTCCCCAACATCTATGATAAACGTCTGTTCGGAGAAGGCCTAGGTCCTTCTCGCAGACGGTTACACGACGACGGGTCCGTTACTAGTTATGTGTTGTTTCTTTCTGCTAATACTATACGCTAGTCGTGCTTCAAGTGTGCAGCATCCCGTGCAATTTTATTTTGAACTTTCCGTATGAACTTATTCTGGTTTATAACGCCGCTCTCCTGTACGCGGGTTATAATACACTCTTACCTGTTGCCCTGTCCTCGGATCAATACTTACTTCAGTTGTGCGCTCAAAGCCATCGGGCACATCCGTTTCTGATACGTTTCGATATCTGCGATCTTTGAATCGTGCAACAATAAGCAAAACAATAAGAAGTAATGCCTGCGCACCAAAATAAATCCATAGAAATTTAGTCATCACGCATTTTCTTTCTCGATAACAACGGCTGTGCCATAAGCCACAATTTCCGTCATATTGTTGCCTGCTTCTCCGGAATCAAAACGAACCATAATAATTGCATTCGCTCCCATTGCTTGTGCGTTTCGAACCATGCGGTCCATCGCCTGCTTACGAGCGTCCTCCAACATTTCTGTGTATTGTGTGATCTCGCCGCCAACAAGCCCCTTAAACGCCGCCATAATATCTTTACCGAGTCCTCGCGCGCGTACGGTTAACCCGAACACAGGACCAATCACTTCTTTCACCTGATAATTCGGAACACGCTCGGTTGTTACGATTAACATATTATCGCCCCCTCATCGGTTGATTTATCATTTCATACGGCGCAGCGATATATACGTTTCAGTTTCTACCCCAAATGAATCAAATACCATTACTTGTGGCTACTAAAAAAAAGCAGCCTACTGTAATAAGATAGGCTGCTTCTTAGCAATAAATTCAAATGAATGAAGCTAGTTACGGGTTGGAAACCGCACCTGCATCAGGAGCAGGATTCACTGTCGGATCTCCACCTGGTTCCGTCGCTGGAGTGCCTCCATTCACTGGTGAAGAACTCTCAGGAGTAGAAGCCTCTGAGTCTGATTCCGTTGGAGGCACAGCAGGAGATTTAGCATTCTCATCACTTGGCTTAGCTGGTGCATCAACTTTGTGAAGACCTTTGTTATCCACCTGATAAACATAGTCTTTAGCATCTCCACCTTGCGCCCGAACCATGACCGTGATCTGCTTGTTATCCTCACTCCACTTTATCTGCTCTGGCGCATCAGAGAAATCTAATATCTGAACGATTAAGGGACTGTTGTTCTCATATCGATACAGCATAAGCTGTCCGTTGATCCAACGTACAGTATAACTTTTGTCTGGCGAATGAGAATCAATAGATGCAGTAAACAAAGACGCTTCTTTTTCATCAGGAAGAATGCCTTTTTTATCCCTTCCTGTGGATTCACCAGCACCATCTGTAATTCCTTGCCCTCCTACTGGAGGTTGTTGTTTATCTTTATCACCTTTAGGCTTGGTGTCCGGCGTCTGATGGCTTGCAGGTTTTACCGTTTCAGGGTTTGACTTTGGCTCATCCCCTTTATTTCCACTGCGCTTACCAGAAGACTGTTCACTTCCGCTGTCTTGCGGCTTAACAGGAGTTATCTTACTCGTTGTCAGCGGCTTAGATGTATCTTCTTCTGCTGCTGGCTGTTTACGACTAGATCCACTGCTCTCCTGTTCTGCATCAACGGCATCTCGTGCATCGTGTTGGCCTGGATTATCTCCATTCCCATTATGATTTGGATCGGTTTGAGTGGATCCACTAGCAACAGCTTTACCACCATCCTCTGTGGATTGTTGCTCCGAGGAAGGATCGGTAGACTTCGCAACCTTTTCTTCACTCTTATTGAAAGAAAGTTCTCTAAAATCTGCACTCTCTTGCGAAACTGGCTGATAATTAATAACAAACAATCCTACTACTAACCCTGCTGCTATAACGCCGCTAACCGCTTTCCATTTGAACCACTTGTTCATACGTACGGATGGACTTGTGCTTCCTTGCATGTTCTTAGGCCTGCTTAATGTTTCCTCTTGCGAATTCGATTGTATCAAGGGCACAGGTGCTGCTACTATCGTATTTTCTTCTGCTTGAGGTGCTTTTTCTCGATCAAGTTCATCTAGTTGAGGCAATATGGCATCAACCAAGCTATAAGCTGGTTGCACTTTAGGGAGCTCCACTAATTGTTGATGTAGACGTGACAAGCGGTCAAACATCTCGGCACAGGCGGGACAACGGCGCATATGTTCTGTCAGCAGGTTATGGTCATATTCCATATCATCCAGCTTTAGTTGCATCAATTCCATCACCTCTGTACAGTTCACCCTCGCACACCACCTTTCTCATAATCTTGTAGCATCGTTTGCAATTGTTGACGCGCACGGAATAGATAAGACTTCACTGTATTCAGTGGAATGTCTAAACTATCCGCAATTTCGTTGTAAGAGAAGTCTTGGAGGTACCGCAAAACGACGACTGTTCTATGATGCTCAGGTAAGCGGTCGATGGCCTCACGTATATCTTGAGCCGCATAGGCGGATAACACTTCTTTCTCCACACTTTGATCCCCGAGAAACACCAAATCATGCTCATCAATGGAGACGGTGGGACGGGCACGTCGGAATTTATCAATACAAATATTCGTTACAATTCGTTGTACCCATGTCTTAAATTGAGCTTTCTCTTCATAAGAGTTAATCTTGGAGTAGATACGAATCAATGCCTCTTGGGACGCGTCCATGGCATCTTGCTCGTTGTGATTCAGTAAGTAATAAGCCGTTCGATACACATACGGTTCTATTTCTCGCAAAAGGGTGATTAGAGCCTCGCGATCACCGGATTGAGCGGCTCGTATGAGACCTTGCTCTATCACTTTGCCCCCCCTCTCTTGCATATCCATTGACGCAGCGTAAGCGTAAATGGTTGCAGTTAGATTTTATTTTTCCCCACCCAAAAACTGGTGTTGAATAGAAGCAGCACTTATAAACAGAAAATAACAGTTGAAATATGTATGAGTCCGCCTAGCTTCTATTGTAAATGAATGTCTCTACTGTGCAATCCTATCACGTTTCATTCTCATCTTCAAACCTACATTCGTAGACTTATATTGCACCTCACCGTTGAGATCCGTACGAAATATAGCACTGTGCACACGCGCTAGTTCTCGCAACACTTGCGGATGAGGATGACCGTATCGATTGTTCTTACCCGCGGATATGACAGATGCGCTAGGCTTCCATCGGTCTACCCATTCTGGAATTGTAGATGAACGACTACCATGATGCGCAACCTTCAACACATCGATTCGATCAGGATATGGATTCCCCTTCTGTTCCCTTTCCTTTTCACTCATTAATAAAATCATCTCTTCATCAGCTCCGATATCACCAGTAAGCAAAAAAGTACTCTTGCTCATCCCTTCCCCTAACGTTAACAGTAGCACTAGCGAGAATTCATTTTGTTCATCTTCAGCCATAAGTTGCAGATTGGATGCCGCAGTTGAGGACGAAGGATGCCATACATCAATACGTGTTTTCTGATCAACTTGCCAGCTTGTTCCTGTATTCCATCCAATAATAGATATATGACGGTCAAGAGCAATACTATACAATTCACGCATAACGGAAGAAGATTTCCATGTTCCATTCATGACAAGCCGATCTGTCGGTATATGCTTGAGTACCGCTCGCAAGCCACCTGCATGGTCAGCATCACCGTGTGTTACAACAACGGCGTCCAAATGCCGAACTCCTCGCTGCTTCAACAGAGGGACAATCCGCTTCTCGCCTACTTCATAAGGATCACGCCGTTGCTTCCAAGCTTCCTTTGCCTTGCCGAACTTTATTTCTCCACCACCATCAATGAGAATATTGCGACCAGAAGCTGTGCGCACTAAAATACTATCCCCTTGTCCCACATTCAAAAAAGATACAACGGTCTCCTCGGGCCTGCCTGCGTGATATCCTGCATAAAGCAAATAGGAGAGCAAACATACACTGCATACAAGCCCAACATAGGTTGGACGACGAGAAATGGGCTGCAGAACAACAAAGTGAGGTAGAGGCATCGTGTCGGGTATTAGAGCTTCATTTTCGACCAACCGATTCGGGGCAGGATAGTTACTGTATGTATGGTTTTGTCTTAGACTTGCAACTAGCTTTAGCACCACAAATAATAAAATATAATATCCGAGTATCCAAGCTGCAGATAGCTTCGGCCAAATGACGCTAGTCCCCTCCCATTGTGCCAAATGATGTACAATCGCAAATGTCCATTCATTTCCGATTCGCACCATTACTGCAAGCCCCTCAGCTAACGGCATATACAAATAACTCAGCAGTAGAACAATCGTGCCAAGCGGAAGAATTACTAAGCTGATAAAAGGAACCAACAGCAAATTCACTCCTAGCGACAGAAATGATACTTGGTTGAAATAATAAATAGTTAAGGGGAAAGATACAGCTTGAGCTACAATGGACACAGCTAAAGAAGAGGTCAGCCATAGTGGCCAACTAACAGGAAGAAGCCTCGTAAATAAAGGTACACCGATAATAAGACCTCCTGTTACAGCAAAGGATAGCTGGAAACTAACATCCACCGCATAATAAGGATTCCACAGCAGCATCATCAACAGCACCGCAGACAAAATATGAAGTCCATCACGCAGCCAACCTTGACGAAGTCCAATGAGGACAAGAATTGACATGAATCCTGCACGGAGAATAGATGGAGAAGCTCCTGTAAACAAAACATAAAGAGGCACGAGAACAATGACCGCCGTTAATGCCGACTCTTTAGAAAGTCTAAACAAGCGAAGTAAATACAAGCAGCCTCCAACGAATACAGCGACATGCAGCCCTGAGATTGCCAGCACGTGAGTCAAGCCTAGTTGGGAAAATGAACGCTCCAACTCTAGGTCCAGATCACTGCGTAGTCCTAATATTAACCCTTGCAAATAACTGCTCTGTTCTACAGGAAACAATGCGTCAAACTGGGAAGCGCTGTGCAGTCGCAGTTGTTCAATAACCCCCATCCACCGCTGCCAATCCAGCGTACTTGCTAATCCATGCATTTGTACAGACTGCGCTCCTTTTACTTGAAAAACGCCGTAAATATGCTGGTGCTTCAAATAACTCCGATAGTCAAACACCCCAAAGTTGTCCGCATCTGAAGGAAGCTTCAGCTCGCCTTCCAAGCTTATATTTGCACCCCGCTTCCATTGGGCAGCACTTTGCAATTCTACTTCTTCTAGAAGCTTTACTTGCACGAACACAAGCTCTGAAGTCGGCTCTATCCGATTGTGATTAAGGTCAAAGGAGCTTACCTTAAGTCGAAATTGTACACGATCTCCGTCTCTCTCAACCCCTGAAGCAATTGTACCTTCCATCTTCCCGCTCCATGCTTCTTCCGTCTCCTGCGTATCATCTTGCAGGCTATCCACTAGCATCGGAAATTCCGACACTTGTTTACTGTCGTACCAATAATAATAACTAGCTGATACAAACATAACCAAAAGACATAAGCAGCCAACTTTCCAGTACAACCACTTCAAACGGTCCAGGAGCGGCAGCAGCAGACCTAATCCAATTAAACTCCATACAATATCTACAAAAGCCATCGTAATTGCAAAGTATATGCCAAACATCCAACAGCAAGCTGCTGTAACGATAGGTCGCCTTTCGATAGCCATCTCTCCCTTCCATACATTACAACTCCAACACGATTGGTAAAATAATTAGTAAAAAACAAAAAACCTTGCTGCCAATCTCGTAAATGCAATGATTTACGAATGGCATCAAGGTTCTTCCTTATCCCAAGCTACATATGTTCTTTTTGTATTTCCTCAACCGCTTGCTGCGGAGGATCATACTTCAGCAGCTGACGGAATACAATTCCTCTTTGTTCCATCATCCGAGTCACTTTCTCCGTATCTTTTAAATAAGGACGATGGAACACAATTTCCGTCACACCGCTGTTGGTTAGCATATTTGCACATGTCCAGCATGGTTGATCCGTTACATAGACAGTAGAGCCTTCACGGTCGATCCGGTCAGTAAACAATAGCAAATTTTGCTCCGCGTGGATCGTGCGAATACAGCGCTGCTTCTTCACCATTTCCTCACTACCATCCGCTTGATGCACAACCTCATACTGCTCTACGATCATACACCCTTCTTCACTGCAATCCGGCACGCCCATAGGCGCCCCATTATATGCTGTCCCAAGCAGCTTCTTGCCTTGAACGAGCACAGCGCCAACATGTCTGCGCGGGCAGCGAGATCTTGTAGAAACCATATATGCGATGTCCATAAAATACGTATCCCAATCTTTGCGTATCGTTGCTGTCATGATGTTTACCCTCTCTCTACCCACTCTATCTTTCATCCTATTTTAAAATGGCCAATTAAGAGATGCAACCTCTTCCGTCATATACGAGGAATCGATTTGAAACGTTAACGTTCATACCCATACATGCCCCTTAGTCCACCGTGATCCTGTCTTTCATTTTCTTAAACATTTTAGGACCAATTCCTTTTACCTTCATCACCTCATCAATCGCGCTGAACTTTCCATGCTTCTCTCGATAAGCGACAATTGCTTTGGCTTTTGACGGACCAACACCTGGCAGCTCATCAAGCTGCTGCTCATCTGCATGGTTTAACGAAATAAGCTGGCTCTGCTGTCCTTGAGCCATATCAGTCGCATTAGAAGGAGCATTATTGCCATTCGTGGCTGCTGTAATTGTTTCTTTATTCTCATTACTAAGGCTTTTACTTGCTCCATGCTGATCGTGCTGTTGGTTCGTTGTTGGCATACTCGATACTTTAGGTTGATTATTCGAGTCTGGCTGTTTTTGTTTTTCACCTTGTTGTGATTCACCGCTCATTTTTTCTTTAGAGCTGCTGATTTTATTTGCTTGCGCAGCTTTAGTCTGATCGCTAGTAGGAGCTTCAAGTTCCTTTTTGTTAGGTTCACTGTTAACCGAAGTTCTGCTCTCAGTCTCCAGCAGCTGAGACACTTGGTCATTCATTGGCTTCCACCCCTCTGTCGCATCTCCAAGCCGAGGACGAAGCCACATTACAGCAAATAAAATGATACCAGTAACAGCAACCATTACGACAACGATCCAAGATAAAAGCGGAGCCTGCTTGCGATTAGCAAACATAAACATTCCCCCAATATTATTGATACGGTATACTGGTCAACTCTTCGAACATATAGTGATTTAAAGCGTTGCATAACGGCCCGTGTACGGTCGAAAGAAAGGAGGACGTCCACGTGAAGGTCGGATTCATAGGAACGGGCAGCATGGGCTCTATATTAATCGAAGCCTTTATTCAATCGGGCGTATTAGAGTCAAAGCAAGTTGTCGTAACGAATCGCACAATCGTGAAGGCGCAGCGATTAGCTGATAAATATCCTGGTTTATATGCCGCTGCCTCTATAGCAGAAACGACTAAACTCAGTCATATCGTATTCATTTGTGTGAAGCCGCTTGAATTCAAGCGCGTAGTGAACGAGATTGCCCATGTCGTAACACCGGATCAACTGGTTGTTTCCATCACTAGCCCGATTCTTATCGAGCAGTTAGAGAACAGTCTGCCTTGTAAAGTAGCAAAAATTATTCCGAGTATTGCAAATTATGTACAGAGTGGTGCTTCCATATGTATGTACGGTTCCCGTATCGGAACCGAAGATCGGTTGCTGCTGGAGCAATTGATGATATCAATTAGCCAACCGATTGTCATATCGGAGCAGCATACACGAATTACAAGTGATATTTGCAGTTGTGGACCCGCATTTTTAGCATTATTTGTACAAAAATGGATTGATGCAGCGGTAGAACGTACAGGAATTGATTATTCTGAGGCTACGAGGTTGGCTTGCGAAATGGTACTTGGTACCGGCAAGCTTTTAACCGAAGGGAAATTGACGCCTGAGCAGCTGCAGCAGCGAGTTGCAGTACCCGGCGGGATAACCGCCGAAGCACTGCACTTGCTACAGCATAAGTTAGATGGTGTATTCCATCAACTTATTGATGTTACGCATGGCAAATTCCAAGAAGACTTGGAAAAAGTAAAGAAGTTATGGTCAGAGACCTAATACTAGCCAACTACGATATTAACTAGGCGACCTTTGACAGCGATCACTTTGCGCACTGCCTTGCCCGCAATTGCGGCTTGGACATTCGCAGACTGCATCGCTGTTTCTTGTGTAGCGGCTTCATCCGCGTCTGCAGCTACTTTTAGACGCTCAACGATCTTGCCGTTCACTTGCACAACGATCTCAACTTCTGCATCAACCGTTAGACGCTCATCATACGTTGGCCATGCCACGTACGAGATCGTACCGTTGAAGCCCATACGCTCCCATAGCTCTTCCGCAATATGCGGCGCCAAAGGAGACAACAATTGAATAAAGTTTTCCATTGCTTTGCGTGGCAATGTTTCTTGCTTATATGCATCATTGATGAAGATCATCATTTGGCTAATTGCTGTATTGAAACGCAACGCCTCTGTATCTTCCGTTACTTTTTTAACTGTTTTGTGCCACATGCGAACGAATGCATCGTCACCTTGCTCATCTACAAATTTCGGATTCAGTTGATTGTCCTCTGTAATGAACAAACGCCAAATGCGGCTCAAGAAGCGGTACATACCTTCAACACCATTTGTATTCCAAGGCTTTGTTGCTTCCAAAGGACCCATGAACATTTCATACATGCGAAGTGTATCCGCGCCATATTCGTTCACAATTTCATCAGGATTGATGACATTGCCGCGAGACTTAGACATCTTCTCACCATTCGTACCAAGAATCATACCTTGGTTAACGAGCTTGTAGAATGGCTCTTTCGTATCAACTACACCGATATCGTACAATACTTTGTGCCAGAAGCGAGCATAGAGCAAGTGAAGTACCGCATGCTCAGCTCCACCAATGTACAAGTCTACAGGCAACCATTTGCTTTGTTTTTCTTTGGAACAAATCTCATCATTGTTCTTCGGATCGATAAAGCGCAAGTAGTACCAGCAGCTTCCTGCCCATTGTGGCATCGTATTCGTCTCACGACGCGCTTTCATACCTGTCTCAGGATCGATCGTCTCTACCCAGTCCGTTACATTCGCAAGCGGAGACTCACCTGTGCCAGAAGGACGGATTTGATCCACATCAGGCAGCATAAGTGGAAGTTCGGATTCAGGAATCGTCTTCATTGTGCCATCTTCCAAATGAATGATCGGAATTGGCTCTCCCCAATAACGTTGACGGCTGAACAACCAATCACGCAGACGGTACGTTACTTTACTTTGACCTACGCCTTTTTCTTGCAGCCATTCGATCATGCGTGCGATTGCCGCTTCGTTCTCAAGACCGTTCAAGAAATCAGAGTTCACGTGCGCTCCATCACCTGCGTATGCTTCCTTCGTCACATCGCCGCCGGATACAACTTCGATGATTGGCAAATCGAACTGCTTCGCAAATTCCCAGTCACGCTCATCGTGGCCTGGAACAGCCATAATCGCTCCTGTACCGTAGCCAGCCAATACATAGTCAGCAATCCAAATAGGTGCTTGAGCTCCGTTTACAGGGTTAATAGCATAAGCTCCTGTAAATACGCCGGACTTTTCTTTTGCCAAGTCTGTACGCTCAAGATCACTCTTGCGAGCAGCTTGTTCTTGATAAGCTTTCACAGCTTCACGCTGTGCATCTGTTGTAATCTTCTCCACCAATGCATGTTCAGGAGCCAATACGCAGTATGTCGCACCGAACAGTGTATCTGGACGAGTTGTAAACACAACAAGTGCTTCGTCCTGGTGTCCTTCAATCGCAAAACGAACTTCTGCCCCTGTTGACTTGCCTACCCAGTGACGCTGCATGTCCTTGATGCTTTCCGGCCAATCCAACTCTTCCAAATCTTCAAGCAAACGCTCTGCATATTCGGTAATTTTCAATACCCATTGACGCATTGGTTTACGGACAACTGGGTGATTACCACGCTCGGACAAGCCATCAATGACTTCCTCATTCGCAAGTACCGTGCCTAATGCAGGACACCAGTTAACTGCCACTTCATCTACGTAAGCTAGACCTTTGTTGTACAGCTGGATGAAAATCCACTGCGTCCACTTGTAGTATTCCGGATCTGTCGTGCTGATCTCACGATCCCAATCGTAAGAGAAACCAAGGGACTTGATCTGGCGACGGAAGTTGTTAATGTTCTTTACTGTAATATCACGTGGATGCTCACCTGTGTCCAAAGCATGCTGCTCAGCAGGAAGGCCAAACGCATCCCATCCCATCGGGTGAAGGACATTGTAACCACGCATACGCTTAAAGCGGGAAATAATATCTGTAGCTGTGTAGCCTTCTGGGTGACCTACATGGAGGCCCGAGCCAGAAGGGTAAGGGAACATATCTAGTGCATAGAACTTCGGCAATTCATCGTTATCCAATGTTGCGAAAGTCTTATGCTCGTCCCAGTATTTCTGCCACTTCGGCTCAAGTTGCTGCGGTTGATAGCCAACCTTCTGTTGTTCTGTACTCATTGATACTTTGCCTCCTCCAACGGTCTTGTAAGGTTTCACATGAATGAATCGGCTGGAACATGGTTCAGACCAGCAAAAAAACCTCCCATCCCTAGCGTAAATCGCTAGGGACGAGAGGTTATATATTCCCGCGGTACCACCCTAGTTAGCGTCAGACATGCTTTGTCTTCTGCTCACTTGTATGCTCTTAACGCGAGCATCACGCTGCGACCTAGCTGCCAGCTCTGCACATGCAAAACACTGTCAATCAATCAGTCGCATGACTCCGAGGTGAGTTCCCTACTGTGCACACCGGCTCGCACCTTCCGCCGGCTCTCTGAAGTACTCTCAGCTAGCTACTATTCCTCTTCACCGTCATCCATGTATTCCATTGTTCAGCCGTTGTTCGATAATTAAATTTATCATATGAAAAAAAGCGAACATTGTCAATGTATGACATGGTTTCGCTTTTATCTATTACTCGTTAGATGCATCTGAGCACTCCAACATCATAGACCCTATTATTGACGCACAGCTGTAACGAACAACCTCATGCTCTCTTCATCAGCCGATTGCCATGCAAAGTCTGCAAACACTTCGATTTGCTCGAAACCCGCTTCCTTCAACATCTCAATGACCGTCTCCGTTTCATAAGCACGCTGAACGTGAACCTCATCGATGCGATGATAGCGTTCACTCTCATTGTCCTGAACGAAAATAACCAAGTCATGTTCGATCTGCTGCTGCTCTCGGTCATAATCACAGTGCCACATATAAGCAATATCCTGCTCATCGAGTGTAAACGGCTGCTCCTGCTCATATTGTTCAAATTGACGTGCATGGTGCATATCGAACATGAACAATCCGCCAGAACGCAAATTCCTTGCAGTGTGTTCAAACACCGCCCTTACATCGTCGAGCTCTGTTATATAGTTAATGCAGTCGCAAAATGAAAAAACAGCATCAGCAGGATCAGGGATGGACCACGAACGCATATCTTGGCATACCCATTGAACCTTATCCCCCACACGTCCGTACGCATTCGCCTTTTCACGGGCCATCGTTAACATCGTCTCCGAAAGATCGATCCCGATGACCTCAGCTGCATCCTTAGCAAGCGGCAGGGTAAGCGAGCCTGTCCCACATCCGAGATCCACGATCCGCGCTGGGTGTATCTGATAGCGCTCAAGTGCTTCCTTCGCCATTCGCTGCCACTCGTCATATGGCATATCGGCCATCAGCCTGTCATAGACGAGTGCAAATGATTCGTAAGCGTTCATGCTGCTTTCCCTCCAATCGTTAGCGGTTAGCCCTAGCCTCGCCCTTAACGATCAGACTTAGGCTTATTTTGATCCGACCATGCCGGACGATTGGTAGATGGAGAAGGTCTAGATGCAGAGCGCTGTTGACCAAAGGAAGATTTCGCTCCAGTTCCAGAACCAGAGCCAGTCCGAGCGCCTTCACGATGCTGTCTGTCGCCCGGCTTCGCTCCACGGTTGCCGCGCTCGCCTTGCTGCCCTCGATCAGAAGCAAACGGCTTACGTGCAGCGCCGCTTTGACCAGCCTTGCCACGAGGAGCTTGCGCAGCATCAGGGCGCTTAGGCTGCGATGGCATCATACTCAGCATATGCATCGCATCTTCAATGCTTGCAGCTTCTCCGCTCTCTGTCAGCTTCGTCCAGCTGCCTTCTTGTACGATAAGGCCAGCTTTCATCAAACGGCCCATTGCGCGCTTGAATGATGACTTACTCGTATTGAAACGCTGCTTGACCACATCTGCTGGTGTCTCATCAGAATATGGCATTGCCCCATTCGAGCGTTCTTTGATCAGCTTGAACAACTTCTCCGCGTCTTGATCCATGCCAACTTCTTTGCGCTCTGCCAACGTTACATTGACACGACCGTCCTCACGCACATGAGAAATACGGACGCGAACACGTTCGCCAATTCGAAGCGCTGTCGGACGCTGTGATTGATGGAGAAGTCCAATCGCACCGAATCCAAGCAAACCACCTTGAATGACGAAAAATGTTCCCATTTTCAAAGCACGGTACACAATCGCATCCTGCCAAGTATTCATCCATGTTGTAGGCGCATGGAACACCAATGGTGCTAGATCTTCCTCTGTTGCAAGCTTAGCCATTAAGCGACCATATTTATCGTGAACCATTTTCACATAAACCGAATCGCCCACCTCTGGATACAACGGCTCAAAATCAGGCAGCTCGAACTTTGGCAGCAACAATTGTCTGCCGATGCCGATTTCAAGGAAATATCCATAGCGAGTATGATCAGCCACTTTCACTAAGCCAACTTCGTTCAAAGTCAACATAGGGCGTTTCATCGTTGATGCAAGACGATCTTCGGTATCAAAGAACAAAAACACGTCCAGCTCTTCTTCAATATGGATCTCGCGTGTTAATTCGGTATAATGCAAAATAACGTCATGCTCTTCATCCGTTAAAAAATAACCGAACGGCGACACTTCTCGTGCCACTCGCAATCGTTGAATCGTACCTGCTGTTAATGTCATGCCAAGTTCACAACTTTCGCGTCAGACCACAACTTTTCCAAGTTGTAGAATTCGCGCTCCTCGCGGTGGAATACGTGTATAACGATGTCCCCAAGGTCAACGAGCACCCAGCGAGCAGAGTTAAGTCCTTCTGTACCACGTACAGCTACACCTGCTTCATGTGCTGTTTTACGAATTTCGTTCGCAATCGCTTGTACTTGCGTATCCGAGTTACCATGACAAATCACGAAATAATCCGCGATCAAAGAAATACCTTGCAAATCAAGTGCGACGATATCCGATGCTTTCTTATCTTCTGCAGCATGTACTGTTTTCTCAAGCAATTGTTCAATTGTTAATTTCATTAGTTAGCCTCCTGGTAGTCACTATCATTTAATATTTTCCGTACAAACGCTTTTAAGCATACCCGCTGCGCCTACACACCTCGAGCATCATTCATTCACGGTAGCGCCTGCTTTAATTTCTTCTATCAAGGCATTACGTGCATCTATAGTAAGCGGATAAATGCGTGCGCCTTTCTCGATTAGGAACGAAATCGTGCTGTCCAATCCAGCAAGCAGCGCTTTCTCCAAGTTATGCTTCGATAGCTCACGAATCTGATTCACACCTGGGAAATCACGTCCTGGCTCCATGTAGTCAGCTAGACAAATTACTTTGTCCAGCATCGTCATTTGCACACGCCCAGAAGTATGGTATCGGATCGCATCCAATATTTCCACATCATTCACGCCGTAATCACGTTCTGCAACAACTGCTCCAACTGGGGCATGCCACAACACTTTATCGTGGAGAAGGAGATCGCACGGCAGCTGCTGTTCACGAATAATCTGTTCCATTTTGGACGTCGGCCAGTATTTAACTACATCATGCAAAAGCGCTGCCAAATCCGCCTTAACTGGATCTACTCCGTATTGCTCAGCAAGCTGTACAGCGGTTGTCATAACTCCAGCTGTATGATTCCATCTGGAAGCCGGCATCTGGGAACGAACCGCTTCCATTAGCTCATCGCGAGTCAGTTTCATACAATTCCCACCTCTTCACGTATTGCTCCACCGTATCCGGTACGAGGAAGCGAATGGACCTTCCTTCTTTACAACGCTTACGAATATTCGTGGAGGAAATATCAAGCTGCGGCATAGCCACTTCAATAATTCGCTGCTGCCAAGCTGGTGGCAGAGCTTCAACCGTCCACGACGATCCAGGACGTTGCAAGCCAATGAAGTGAATCGTGCTCATCAATTCTTCAATGGCATGCCAGTTGGGCAAATACGATACCATATCGCCGCCAATAATCCAGTACCAGTTCACATTTGGATATTGGACCTGCAGCCCTTGCACCGTATCCCATGTATACGAAACGCCGCCTTGTTCTAATTCCCATTTACTAGCATGAAAATGTTCTACAGGGGCGACGGCGAGCTCGACCATCTGCAAGCGATACTCTTGGCTCGCCTCAGGCTGCCTCGTCTTGTGAGGAGGAACATGCGTAGGCATAAACCATACTTCATCCAGCCCTGCTGCCTCATAGGCTGCTTCCGCTGCCAGCAAATGACCGAGATGAATCGGATCAAATGTTCCTCCCATGATTCCAATACGCTTTGCGGCAACCTGCATCGCCGAGCCCCCTAGCCATTCCCAGTATATTTCGCACGATTAACGTGTTTCGTCTATTTATTTGGACTTAGGCAATTCAATTTGCTTCTTGTCCTTAGATTCCTTGTACAACACAATCGTCTTGCCGATAACTTGTACAAGCTCTGCGCCAGATTGTTTGGACAGCTCGTCGCCGATCTCATAACGGTCTTCCAAACAGTTGTTCAAGATTGAAATTTTAATAAGTTCACGCGTTTCAATCGCTTCTTCAATGTGGCGAATAAGCTGATCGTTTACGCCGCCTTTACCCACTTGGAAAATTGGTTGAAGATTATGAGCTAGAGAACGCAAGTAGCGTTTTTGTTTACCTGTTAACATGAATGTTATTCATCCTTCCTGTTGTCACTGCCTAATATACTTCTTGTCCTACAAACTAGGATAAACTGCACCTAGATTCGGTACGTGATTATCTATTGATTAAGACGCTGAACAGCAAGCCATATTCCATATACTCACCGTAAGAAGGCTGTCCTGAATGGGACAACCTTCATCTTTAAACCATATTTAGATACGAGTTAAATCATTTGCCCAGCGTATCATAGACGGTTTGTCTCATCAATACCGTCGGAGCTGGTTGCTGATTCCACAGCTCAAATGCAATAGCCCCCTGATACACAAACATACCCAAACCTTCGTGAACCGTCGCTCCAAGCTGTTCTGCTGATTGAAGCAACTTTGTACGAAGCGGATTGTAAATAATATCACTCACAACCATATGTCGTCTCAGCCATGCGGTCGCAACGGGGGAATCATCCACCTGTGGATGCATCCCAACAGAAGTTGTCTGAATGAGCACGTTTACTTCGTCTGGATTCAAATCTGGAATCCCTTCATCGATGCCAATTGGAATTACTGCCCCAAACTCCTTTAAGTCCTCAGCAAGTTGAAACGCTCGCTCCTTCGTACGGTTTGCAACATACAACTTGCGGCAGCCTTCTCTCAACAACGCATAGGCGATTCCGCGGGCCGCGCCTCCTGCACCGATTATGATGATCGAGGCAGAAGATACATCGACGCCAGACTCTTCCTTTAAGGAGCGTACATATCCAAGTCCGTCCGTATTGTAACCGATTAATGTGCCGTTGTCATTCACAATCGTATTAACCGCTCCGCTGGCACTTGCACTCTCATCCAGTTGGTCCAGATAGTGTATCACTTGCTCTTTGTGAGGAATCGTAACGTTCATTCCCTTAATTCCCAAAGCACGCATGCCAGCAATGGCTTGCTCCAATTGCTCCGAAGGCACTTGAAAAGCGGTATATACACCATCCAAATGGCAAGCCTGCAAAGCAGCATTGTGCATAAGCGGGGATTTGGACTGTCTTATCGGATCTCCTATAACGGCAAGCAGCTGCGTGCTGCTGGATATATGGGATTTGCTAGCAGCGTCCACCACTGTCGGCGTTACCATCTTTATCTCCAACTCCTTCACCCGAATTGAATCGTGTGTCTGGTTGCGATATCGGGAGTACTATTTTTAGATTAATGCAGGTCTTGTAATGACCTTAACTCCTTTAGGCACGTGAATGTTAATAATCGCACCTTCTTTACCGTTACAGCGAATCCAGCCTAAGCCAGATACAAATACGTCTGTCGCGCTGCCACGATTTATACGAAGCTGATGCTTGGTCCATGCCGGAATATCAGCAAGTCGTTCCTTCGTTGGCGGAGCAAGCATGTCACCCGCGTGCTGCTCATACAATTCATCCGCGCGATCCAACTTTGTACGATGAATTGGCATCGCATTGGATACATAGCACGTGAAGGATTGGCGTTCCCCTTCCACAAAGTCCATACGAGCAAAAGCACCGAAGAATAAGGTCTGGCCATCATTCAGTTGATATACTTTCGGCTTAAGCTCCTTATCTGGCAGCAAAGTTCCAAGGTCTTCTCTTGCTACTAGCTCTGTCAAACGACTCGTATAAACGATACCAGGCGTATCCACGATATACTTGCCATCATCCAATGGGATATTCACCATATCCAATGTCGTTCCTGGATAACGGGAAGTGGTCAATTCTCGCTCCATATCGCTGTAATCACGAATAAGGCGGTTAATAAGTGTAGACTTACCCACATTCGTTGCACCAACCACATAAACGTCGCGATTGCCACGGTAGTTTCCTACCTGGTCCAATAAACGTTCGAAACCTAGATCACGTTTCGCACTTACTAAAATGATATCCACGATGCGAATACCGTGCTCTTTTGCCTGACGCTGTACCCAGTTCGTCAAACGGTTCCAGTTCGTAGACTTCGGCAACAAATCAATCTTGTTAACAACGAGCAAAACAGGATTGTTCCCTACAAAACGCTGCAAACCCGAAATTAAGCTTCCGTCGAAATCGAACAGATCGACGATATGGATGACAACTGCATCCTCTTGCCCAATGCGGCCCAGCATACGAAGGAAATCATCATTATTAATCGTTACGCTCATTGCTTCATTGTAGTTTTTGATACGGAAACAGCGCTGGCAAATAACTGGTGTCCGCTCCAATGCTTGCTGCGGCAAATAGCCGAGCTCCTCTGGCTTGTCCGTTTGCAGCTTAATCCCACAGCCGCTGCACTGCTGTATCGTTTCGTTACCCATTGATGTTAGTCCTCCTCATGCCACTTGCCTGTTCTCCGTAAGCGAGCAGTGACAATCCGTTCTATTCTTCGATTAATCCGTGTCGTCCAGCCTTCATCATGAATCGCAATCGGCTGCACGAGAATCGTAAACATTCCCATTCGATTGCCGCCTAATACGTCAGTCAGCATCTGATCACCGACAACAATCGTTTCCTCTGGCTTCAATTCCATAAGTCGGAGTGCCTTATGAAACGCCTTTAGCGCTGGTTTACGTGCCGCATGCACATACTGAATATCCAATGGAGTCGCAAAATGCGCCACGCGCTGTTGGTTATTGTTCGACACGATGACCAACTTGAAACCTCTGCGTTTCACTTCTTCCAACCAAGCTTCCAGCTTTGGGTTCGCGAGAGGGTCTTTGGCCCCGACTAGCGTATTGTCCAAATCTGTAATAATGCCCTTATATCCTTTATCTTGAAGCAAGTCCAAGTCGATATCATAAACCGTACTTACACGTAAACGTGGAATAAGCCCCTCTAACAACGCTGTCACCTCATTTTCATACGAAAAACTATACCATATTGTTCGTTTTTCGTGCAAAAAAATGCCGTATTCGTCGCTTAGCTCACGTACCGAATACGGCTATCTTTGTTCATCTTATCATAAAACCGTCGGACGAGGGTGTTTAAATCGGCGAACCGCATTTTTCAATTGTTGCCAATCCTCTTCTTTAAGTTCACGTCCGCTGTATTTCGCCTCTTCAAAGGCGGCCACAATCTGCTCCGCAGCAAGTTTACGATCATCATCTTGCGTAAATGAACGCGCGACCATTTCACGAACAGTCTCGCCTTCTGCACGCCGCCACCCTTTCATACGGCAATAACTAAGCCACATTTCGGTTTCAAGAATAATGCGCTCGCGCATTGATAGATTCTTACTAAGTAGACGGAACCAGCGCAGGGAGAATCCAACCTGAGACCAACGAAACAGCACATAGGCAAGTGCTGCTACTGCGCTTAACATGAGAATGATTTGTGCTGCTTTTTCTACCCATGCTGGCAATGACGCCTCGGATTCTTCTTTCTTCTCCTCTACAGGTTTGTTTTCCTCTGGTTTCATTTCAGGCTCTTGAGCCTTTTCTGTCTCCGTATCTGTATCTTCAGAGACAATCGGCAAATTGAACCCTGGTGTCGGCTCGAATGCAACCCATCCGTACTCGTCCAACCACACTTCTACCCAAGAATGAGCGTCAGCATTGGTCACACGATACGTTGCACTGTCAAGATCATTAGTAGGACTGTTCATCTGATCAGGACGTCCTCCGTCCATCATATACGTGTTCGTGCCAGGGGCATATCCTTTAACCCAACGTGTTGGCACCCCTAATGAACGAAGCATAACCGCCATAGAGGAAGAGTAATAATCACAATATCCTTCCCGCATTTCAAATAGGAAGGAATCGACGAAATCCTCACTTATCTTCTTACTTAAGTCCGGCTTCGTCGTATAGTAAAATTCCTCTCGCAAATACTTCTCGATGAGTACTGCACGCTCATAATCATTATCTACATCACGAGTAAGATCATAGGCTAAATTTTTCACTCTAGCAGGCAAAGTATCAGGCAGTTGCAAATAAGGGTCCCAATATTGATCTAAACCATACTCTGGAGTTCTGCCATCCTGTGTAGCTTGTATAGCCAATTGAGGCTCTAAAATGACGACTTCGGATACGACATTATAAGCCTTTGGATACGATTCTGGATTGGAATCATACCATAACTCCGCATCCCTAGGCCCCCATCGTACTGTGCCTTCCTGTTCAGTCGAAATGATTTCATAGGATGATATCGTCCCCATACCGAACAATACATGGTACGTCTCATCCGTCAGCATTTCAACTTTTTGCTCTATTTTACGTTTTGGTAATAGCTCATCTGGACTCATGGAAGAAGGAAGTTTTTCATTCGGTCCTAACTCTTCTAGTTGGGACTCGGTATCTGTCCAACCATTGTCTTCATATGTGTACTTCGCCTCTCCTCGCCAATAGCCACGCACCTCTGAAGTTACGTCCATGACAGGAGAGAAATCAAGATTAAAGCCCCCACCTAGATTTTGATCCGTGCGACTGTACCCGGAAGTAGCGTTAACTTGTGATGTTCCGTCTCCAATACCAGCACCATACCCACCATTTACCCAAGTGGTATAAGGATCCTGTAATATAGGCTGCACTCTCGGCATACTGACGCCTGAAGTAACAATTAAGGAGATTAATACAACAGCACTGATCAGCATCTGAATCGGATATCGAACAGAACCTCGCCACATATGAGGGAACCGAGCACTGATCGAGCTAAAGTGAACGGCAATCAACCATACTAACGAAGCTCCTGTCAGCCACGCAACCTGATCCCATAAGTCGTCTGCTGTAAAAGAATCGAGTGCACCAAACACGATAAACTGAATAACGAGCAATATCATGACATGCCATGTCCAGCGTACCGTTTGATTAAATATTTCATAGGTGCACCAAATAAGGCCAACTAGCCAAATATAAGGATGATAGTCGTTAAAAGAAATCCTGATTCCTTCGTAACTTGCCGCAGAACCCCATATTTCATAGGCGTGTCCACCTGCTCTAACGGACCATATTACAACGAATATGCCTGCTAATAATCGCACCCAGGGCACAGCTGGGAACAAAAGGGTCAGAATGAGAACCCCGTCCAGCATCTTTCTTGTCATTGCAATCGTCTCTTCATACCAATAAGGAATAAGAGCTATCGTCCATTGAGACATAATCATGTATACACATACGGCAATAAGACGCTTCTCCCAATGAAGACCAAAAAACGCATGTCTCCATCTCATTGTACGTTCAGCGTTATGATCGGTCGCCTGCCCGTAATTCCGGATTTCCTCAGGATTCAATTCGTGTTTCATCTTATGCATTTCCTGTTGTGCCTGTTGTTGCGAACGATCGTAGCTCTCGCGACTTTCCTTTGAACGAGCAAGTCCCATTACTTCTGTCCCCCCAATCGAACCGGGAGCTGATTCAGCTCTGGAACAAAGATATAATCGAAGCCTTTACGTGCCAACTGGGCCTGGTTATTTGTTGTTGGACCAGATGTCTGGTCGCTTACTCCAAAGCAGTTGCCGAAAAAGCCGTATTGACTAAGCAACGTGGCTGCTGATAGCTGACGGAGGTTTTCTTCCCCACCTACCCAAGCTACAATACCGCCTCGTTGAAGCTCGGAATGGCTCATCCAACTGCTTATCCAAGCAGACTCATCAGACTTATTTCTCTGCGTAGAATAAAGATGTACCGAAGCCAGCCACTTACGGTATGGTCGAGTTTCTGCACGCACGGCATCCGATGACCATATCGTCAAACCGGAATGAATACCGACGACATTCACTTGGCGTTTATTTTTCCGACCATACTCAGCAAGAGAGGCAGCAACCGAAACAGCTAATTCGAATTGTTCCTCAGACGCATAAGCCTCAGCAGCACAATCCAACGCGATGATAAGACGTGGAATGCCTTCAAACTCATACTGCTTTGATTTTAATTCTCCTGTTCTAGCGGTAGCATTCCAATGAATTCTTGACAAGCGATCTCCTGGGACATATTCTCGTATACCACTCATTTGAGTTGATTCTCTGCGATGAATTGATTTTACTTGATCATGATGATGCATATTGCGCCAGTAAGGAGAAGCTGGCCAAGATGCTATCGTTATCGTTTGCGGAAGCACGTGAATCTCTTGCTTCTCTAGAAAACGCCCTTCTTGCATGAATAGTCCAAACAAATCTCTTGTCTGACAACTCGTCTCTATAAATTGGTAACTGCCTCGCTGGTGCAAAGCAATTTGATATTCAACGACAGCACATCGACTCGCATCAAGAGAAACGACTGTCTCGTGAATTCGTATCGGTTTGCCAAAACGACTGACTCCGTCTTTCACAACGATATATGGAATTGGGAACCAACCAGGAACACGAACTTCTAAATGCACAGGAATAGAAGAACCTACAGAAAAAGATAGGTTGGCCCCGCTCCCAAACGTACGAGCACCTGTCACTTTTCTAATGCCATTTCTAGCTCCAAGTAACCAATAGCAACCGAGAATCGTTGCCATCACGAGCAGCATGAAAGAAGTTTTTCCGCCCTGAAATAAAAAATATAAAATCAATGAAGCGTATATGAGACAAGCAGCGTAAACAGGCACATAACGATTTCGACGACGCAGAAACAACGGCTGGTGCTCTGTCATAGCTCTACATCTCCAATCGGATTGGCACTGGCACCTGTTTAAGAATTTGCTCCAAAATAGACTTGGCATTAACACCTTCTATTTTAGCGTCCATACTTATCATAAGGCGATGGCCTAGTACATGTGGCGCCATCTCTTTAACGTCATCTGGCGTAACATACGAGCGGCCTTTAAGCCATGCATACGCCTTAGAGGCCTGCATAAGCGCAAGCGATGCACGCGGGCTAGCCCCAAGCAATATGTGGCGATTCTTTCGTGTCGCACGTACAATATCGATAATATAACCGCCAATCGCATCATCGGCATGCACGTGTTTCGCTTCCTCTTGAACTTTATGTATAAGATCGATATCAGCAATGGTCTCTACTCGCTCAGATGGCTGACCGTATACATGACGGAACAACATAAGCTTCTCTGTTGCTTCATCTGGGTAGCCTAAATGAATCTTCATCATAAATCGATCAAGCTGAGCCTCAGGTAGCGCATAGGTGCCCTCAAACTCAATCGGATTTTGCGTAGCAAACATGACAAATGGCTGCGGCAGCTCAAAGGTTTGACCATCAATCGTTACACGATGCTCCTCCATCGCTTCAAGAAGAGCCGATTGTGTCTTCGTCGTAGCCCGATTTATTTCATCCACGAGTAAAAAATTCGTCATGATCGGACCTTGGCGGAATATAAATGTTTGATCTTTAGGGTGAAAGATAAACATACCTGTTATATCTGTCGGTAGCAGATCAGGATTGCACTGCACCCTACGAAACTGTCCATCCAAAGATCGCGCTAGCGACTTAATGAGCTGTGTCTTACCTGTACCAGGTACATCTTCAATGAGAATATGTCCGCCAGCGATAACCGCTGTTAGTAATAGTTCGATCTCTTGATGTTTCCCTAGTATGTACTTCTCTAATGTTGATTGTAGGTGCAGCATACTAGCGTGTAATGGGGATGTCTTCATGTTGAAACCTCCTCAGGCCACTTATGAATATAGATGTATAAAATTGTATAATCAAGATTACATCCTATTATTTTACACTATAAGAGAACGAACGTACACGTACCATAAACAACGAGTATTTATACTTATTCACTCTCATTAATCTTGGATCACCTTCTGGTACTTAATTAACCAGCATAATGCACTGCTAATTAGTAAAAATATTACACAAAAAAACCGTCTCTTTGTAAATGGTTTGGAACCCCATTTGAGAAGAAACGGTTTCTTTTAAACGTGATTGATCTTGTATTCATTTATATCATTAACGGCACATTCGTACATTCTAGCCTTTCGGTCGAACGAACAGTGCTGCTAAAAATGAGAACACAATCGCTGCTGAAATCCCTGCACTTGTTGTTTTAAAAATACCACTCACTGCACCAACCCATCCATCCTTGTCGAGTTGGGTCAAGGCTCCATGAACAAGCGAGTTGCCGAAGCTCGTAATCGGAACCGTTGCTCCTGCACCTGCAAATTCGATAAGTGGATCATACCATCCAATACCATCTATAACAGCGCCAGCCACAACGAGAATGGCCATCGTATGTGCTGGAGTCAGCTTAGCAACATCAAACATTAGCTGCCCAATTACACATATCAATCCACCAACAATAAATGCCCATACAAAGGTCATGTTGCATCCTCCATTTCAAGCGTGACCGCATGCGAAATACTCGGAATTGTTTCCCCTTGCTGGTACGATAATGGTGACAACAAGGCACCCGTAGCAGCGATTAGCACCCTTTTTAATTCTCCTTTTTTCATACGCTGCAAAATATGTCCATACGTTACAACCGCTGAACAACCACAACCACTGCCTCCGGCCTGCACGGCTTGTTTCTCTGTGTCAAATACCATTAGACCACAGTCACTAAATACCGTGCCTTCCAAAGAAAAGTTGTTCTGTGTAAATAAATCTTTGGCAATGGCATGTCCAACCTTCGCCAAGTCACCTGTAACGATCAGATCATAATCTGAAGCTTTGCGCTTCAAATCTTCGATATGTGTCTGGATTGTATCCACAGCAGCGGGAGCCATCGCCGCACCCATATTGAAGGGATCGGTAATACCAAAATCGATGACTTTGCCAATCGTAGCCGCAATAACTCTTGGACCTTCTCCTTGCTGAGCGACTACCGCTGCACCAGCACCAGTAACAGTATATTGTGCGGTTGGCGGCTTCTGTGATCCATATTCCGTTGGATAACGGAATTGTTTCTCCGCTGTACAGTTATGGCTGCATGTCCCAGCCATTGCATACTTAGCATTGCCCGTATCCACTAACAGAGAAGCAACTGCTAATGATTCCATGGCTGTAGAACACGCACCGAACACCCCCAAATACGGTACCCCGAGTTTACGTGCAGCAAAGCTGTTGCTAATAATTTGGTTCAATAAGTCCCCACCAACAAAGTAGTTAATATCCTCGTCTTTAAGCTTGGCATTCAGCACCGCAAGTTCTGTCGCTTGTTCTAGAAGCTTGCGCTCTGCTTTCTCCCAGCTCTTCTCCTGCATGTCCAGATCGTCATGGATAAAGTCAAAGGTCGACGCGAGCGGTCCTTCACCTTCATCTGGGCCAACTACTGTTCCCGTACTTATAATGACCGGCTTGTTCTTAAACAGCCAAGTTTGGCGGCCAATATGCATGCGTAATCCTCCTTACGTTCGCGTTGATTCTTATGGTTTGTACGTACAAGGAAGTAGTCTCATCAATGTTTTAATCCGAAGATGAGATACACCAACGCTACAAAAAAGGCTGCCACCGTTCCAAATACGATAACCGATCCCGCCAACTTGAACATGTTCGCCCCTACACCAAGTACCAAACCTTCGGAACGATGCTCCATCGCTGCGGAAGACATCGAGTTAGCAAACCCTGTTACAGGAACCGCAGAGCCCGCACCTGCCCACTGTGCTAATTTGTCATATACCCCGAAGCTGGTTAAAATAACGGAAATAAAAATTAATATGACAATGGTAGGGCCACTCGCCTCTTCCTTTGTCATATGTGCCCATTTCACTAATGCTTGGGAGATTGCTTGTCCAATAACGCAAATTGTACCCCCTACCAAAAAAGCTCGTATACAGTTGGAGAAAACCGAACGTGCAGGTTCCCGCTTCTTTGCAATTTGCTGATATTGCTGCTCGGACATATTCCACTTGCCGTCTTTCCACAATGGGGATTTAGATTTCGTCGAAGTCGCCACGGGCAACCCTCCTGCCATCTTAATCGCATCTGTCAGGCAGATGTCTGTTACAGTATTTGTCCAATGAAGCGGGAATATGTTAACGATGACAATAAAGATTGTTGCTACATTATGGGGATGATGAGCTAGGTAGCGATGTTATTGCAGCAAGAAGGTGGGCAGGTTAACCCACATTTACGCTGCCTGAAGTAGAAGAAAAACAAGCAAAACAAACAGAAGCAACGCAAGGATATCAAACAAAAACGTATATAGCTGTTGTTGATTCGTTTCTATATCGATCGATTTACATTTATTTTTACTGGAAGAAACCATAATTATCGCTCCTTAGCCTTACGTAAATATTTCATTGTATGTGGCATTCGCCTGTTTGGCGACACCCCCTAGGCACTAGGCAAAAAGAAACCCTCTCCCCACTTTTTCAATGGTTAGAAGGTTTCACGATAACATCATCTATACTGCTTATCGAATAAAAAGCAGGCGGCCAAATCTTTCAGGCACATGGAAATTTATTTCCCCTGTAGGTGACCAGGCCCAGTAAGAACGCTCCTTACTTGTGTCCTCATCAATACGATAGCAATTTATTCTCCACTCACTTCCATCTTGTGGAGTCGTGTTCAAATCTGTGAAGGGAAGCTCAATGATGTACGAATAAACATGCGACTGTTCATGCATAGGTTTCTGGGTCTGAGCAGCAGACCGTTCATGCTCAGACGGCTCTAGCTTAGTTACGCTTGTTCTCAAACCATCTGCATTCCATTCCAATAAGTACTCTCGCGGCTTGTCAGGTCCATTCAATATAAGCGCGTCAAACACAACATTATTAGGACTCAAATTAAACTCATAATACTGCAATCCCTTTCCATCTACATCGATAAACCATTCCACGACATCCGCATGAAATAAAAGATCATCTCGGTTATTGTAAGGGCTATGTATATAATCATCTTCGCAAACAAACCTCATATGCAGCGCTGTATCCGTCCAACATACTTGTACGGTAGTTTGGAGTCTTGGCTTCTCTCCTGTTGCTACATCGACCAACTTGACAACCTGCATCTCCTGCCAGTCATTGTCTGTTGGCACATGATGCACATGTCGACAAAAATAGACTGGTACTGTACTCGTGCTTGCTGCAATTTCAATCATGTTGCCAAATTCATTAGGCACAGAGCGGTACTCAAGAACAATCATATTTAATAACTCCATTTCTGTAATAAAATGCACGATAAATCAACGTGATGTTGCATGAGAACTATACGTTCAGGAAACATATAGAACTAGGTTACACCTACTACCATATCCCTGCAATCAAATTCATTTTTTCTTTTATGTAAATAAAAATTAAAGAGACTGGGTTAGCAAAAAACCGGCTGACATTTCTATAAAATTAATTTTATCCGTTAACTTGATCTTGGAACTATAACTACCGTATCGAGAAATAAAAAGGACGGTCGATTACCCGCGCCATTCACTCGAAACTCCAAGTTAACGGAAGAACGATTGTTTATAGCCGCACTTGTAAAGTCAATTTGAAAGGTTTGATAATTTCTGAAACCAACATCAGCTAATTGAAACGTTCTTCCTATGCCTGTATTCACTGGCGCTTCTAATGACAACAATTGTCATATCTATACTCACACGAAAAGACCGATTTCCAGTTGGAAGTACGGCCTTTGTGTGATGGTTATTATTTTTTCTTGTAAAATTCGTGATACAGTTTCATCAAGGCTCGCTTCTCAATCCGAGATACATAGCTTCGTGATATCCCCAATTCACGGGCTATCTCCCGTTGTGTCCGTTCGTCGCCTCCGCCATCCAAGCCAAATCTACCGCGAATGACTTCTTGTTCCCGTTCATCCAAAATATCAAGATTACGATAAATTTTGCTCTTCTCTATCTTGAGCTGTACTTTGTCTACAACATCGTCACCGTCCGTGCCAAGAATATCGATAAGTGTAATTTCGTTCCCTTCTTTATCGGTACCAATTGGATCATGCAACGATACATCTTTGCGCGTCTTCTTCAATGAACGTAAATGCATTAGAATTTCGTTCTCAATACACCGAGCGGCGAAGGTAGCGAGCTTCGTCCCTTTGTTTGGCTGGAAGCTCTCAATTGCCTTAATCAATCCAATCGTGCCGATTGAAATCAGGTCCTCCAAATCATCGCCCGTATTGTCGAACTTCTTCACGATATGCGCCACCAACCGGAGATTGTGTTCAATCAGCATATTGCGTGAGTGCGCATTGCCTTCGGCCATCTGCAACAGATGCTTCATCTCATCCTCTTCGGTCAACGGTTGGGGAAATGCATTGTTTTTCACATAGGACACGAGCATAGATATTTGCTTAATAAAGAGTGCAATTGCTGTAAATAAGCCCGCCATGCCGGCCACCTCCAGAAGTCTGACGACGTTGTATTCTGCATGTTGCGCTACATCTGGCCTTTCACAACCTGCTGTTCGCAGCGCAGTGATACATTGTATGTGGGCACCCGCCTAGTCGTGCATGTACGGTTGGATTCAATGTAGAAAATGATGTTGAGAGGGCTCAAAAGTACTTACTTTACATTTTTGAATATTTCATTTGCTTTTTCATTCTTGGATTCCAACAAAAACTTGCTGACGCCACATTTTATTCCCTTCTAATGTTTTATTGTGCCTGTCATAATTCAAGTTACCCTCCATATAAATGAACAACGACAAGGAACACGAGTTGTTTAATAAAGGAGACATGAACATGCGCAATATTATGTATCCGCTTACAAGCAAACGATGCCAGCAAGCTGTTGCATTGACATTGGCTGTCACCCTATCCGCAATTCCTTTAGGAGCAACAACAGCATCTGCACAAGAAAGTTTCGGTTGCGTCAATGAAAAGACCATTCAACATGAACAGTCTCTAAGCAGCAAACTGGCCGTCGGAGAGAGCCGCATTTTGAACAAACAACAAATTCAAATGTTATGGGAAGGCATCGATGAGGATTTTTCTCCATCCAATGCGGTCGATGCTGTTCAAGCAGCACTGCCTAAGAAGGAATATGAAACGTTATTCCCTAATCGGCTCGGCTCAGCACAATGGCACCATTTTAACAAAACAAAAAAAGATTATAACGACCAACAAGGCGACTACTATTCGTATGATAATTTAATCGGCGCTGTACGATTAGTAGCCAACATTAAATACAAAGTCAACTTTCGGGAAGGAAGTCCATCTGCACAAGAAATTTATCGACTCGATAAAAAAGGAAAAACGGAAACTCTCATCGTTCGTTCAACGGATTTCAATTCGGCTGAAAATAAAACCAAAGCTGTTATTACTCAAATCGTGGACTTTGGCAGCTTCTTAAACGAAGGACTGGAGAAGGATCGCAAACGAGATTTAGCTGCGCTGTTAGCCAATCTCTCACATGAAACAGGCGGTGGTTGGGATAAGGCACCTGGGGGCGAACTCCGTTGGGGACTGTATTGGAATGAAAATATCGCAGGCAGAACCGGGCAAAACAAGTCCAACTTCGTAGACCCTGCCAGCAGCAAAGAGTTCCCCGGCTTCCCAGATAAGCGCTACTACGGGCGTGGTCCGATTATGCTTAGTTGGAACTTCAACTATGGACTGATGAGCGCAATCATATACGGAGATAAAAACGTACTGCTAAAAAATCCTGAATCAATCGTGGCAGATGGAAAGCTTGGATTTGCAACCGCGATTCTGTTCTGGATGACTCCACAAGCGCCAAAACCTTCTGCGCATGACGTCATGATCGGCAGGTGGAAGCCTTCAGCTGATCAGATTACCAAAGGGCTGCATCCTGCTGGATTCGGCGTCAGCATCATGGTGCTTAACGGCTTAGAAGCCAATCTGGATGAAACAAACGGCGCCATTAAGCGGCGCGCAGGACATTATCGAGATATAACGAGCAGAATGGGGATAGATGTCTCAGCTGAGAAAGTCGATACGCTAGGCATGAAGCCGTTTTAGATGAATTTAGATCCTATCTACACCGATAAAGAAGGGATTGAAATAGCACTCGTCGACATAGACAGATAAAGTAAGCGCATGGATGAAAAATCGAATGCTAACAAATAAAAGCATCTCCTACTGCTATCTACTATAAGATAGCGCTGAGATGCTTTTATACATCTTTTTACACACTTTCAAAAAAATCCGTTCTCACAGCACCGCTCATAAACCTAAAGCCTTCTTGCTTAATCATTAACGGATAATTCGCACTATTCCACTTCCAACACCTTCACACACACCGGCTTGTATAACTCCATCTTCTTGCCCGTATATACCGGAATACCATCCTTCAATTCAAAGAGTGTTACAGAATCAGAATCCTGATTCGCCACCAGCAAGCAGCGATCATCTGGCGTGATAACAAAGTTGCGCGGCATAGCTCCTTCCACGGAAACATGCCCCACCTGAATCAACGTTCCATCGTGCTGAATTCGGTATACTGCCAAACTATCATGTCCGCGATTGGAACCGTATAAATAAGCCCCAGCAGCGTCAATATGAATATCCGCACTGATTGTAGGCTTATCGAATCCTTCTGGAAGAGTTGTAACACGCTGAATCTCTCGTAAGGATCCATTTTCACGATCATAACGATATGCTGTAATCGTTGAGCTTAATTCTTCAATAATGTATAGCCACGGCTCATGCGGATGGAATACAGCATGGCGTGGACCAGCCCCTGGGCTTGTTGGTATGACATTCTGCTGCTGCAGCTTGCCGTTGACTGTATCCAACTTGTATATATACAACCGATCACAACCTAAGTCAGGCACAACCCAAAACGGAGTATTAGGCATATTAAAAATAGAATGCGGATGCGGTGCCTCTTGTCTATCTTGATGCACACTGCTGCCTTCATGATGCAGCTGATCGCTCATCTCCCCTATAGCTCCATGCTCATCAATAGGAAATACAGACACATTCCCGCTCGTATAATTCACCGCTAACAACCAAACGCCCGTCGCATCTATACTAATATGACATGGGTGATCGCCATTCGTCTTCTGCCTGCTCAGCTCCTTCAGCGTAAGCAATTGCGAATCGAGTTGGTATGAAACAACTTCTCCGTCCATCGTTTCACTAGCTGCAAACAGTAGATTTCGCTTTCCATCAATCGCTAAGAATGACGGACTATGAATGCCTGACACACCCGCAATCTTCTCCAAACTGCATGTCTTGCTGTCTAAGGACAATATATGAATACCTTCCTGATCCGCCGAACCGTAAGTACCTGTAAAAATCCAATACACGCTCACGAAAACAGCTCCCTTCTTCTAACAAAACATTCTTGATAGGTTATTCCTACCAATTATAGTAACACCAACACTTTTTCTGCAACTCCATATAGCAAAAAGCGCCCTCTTCCTGCAGCACACAGAAAAAGAGCGCTATTTTCATTTCTAGTATTTCAAATCTAAACGGAGGAACTATTAACTCCTGTTCAGCTATAGCAAATTATTAATATTCAGCAGCTCCGACTTTTCCATCCTGTTTACACTTACCCAGAAACATCTGCTGCAGCTCTTTCGCAGGCAACGGACGGCTGAAATAATAGCCTTGGATATCATCGCAGCCGCTCTCCTTTAGAAAGGCGAGCTGTTCTGCTGTCTCTACACCCTCTGCGATAACGTTCATTTTCAGATGATGGGCCATCGAAATAATTGTCGCCACAATCGCTTTATCACTCTCACTATTCGTTAGATCTCGAATGAAAGATTGATCGATTTTAAGCTTGCCAATTGGGAACATCTTCAAGTAGTTGAGCGAACTATAACCTGTTCCGAAATCGTCCATGCTTATACGGACCCCAAGGTCTTTAAGCTCTTGCAGCGTAGACGTAGATCGGCAAATATCCATCATCATGCTTTCTGTAATTTCCAGCTCTAAATACTTCGCTTCCAAGCCAACTTCCAACAAAATCTGCTCTACCTTTTGAGCCAAATTGTTCTGATGGAACTGCTGCGTGGACAAATTAACAGATACCGGGATGTACAATTCCCACTCCTGCTGCCATTTTCGCATTTGCAGACACGCTTGCCGCATAACCCATTCGCTAATTTCAATAATGAGTCCTGACTCCTCAGCGATAGGGATAAAAATAGATGGTGAAATAATGCCTCTATTCGGATGATTCCAACGGAGCAGCGCTTCGATACCAATCAATGAACTATTATGTGCATGAATTTGGGGCTGATAATAAATGATTAATTCATCGCGCTGAATCGCTTTACGCAAGTCTGCTTCCAATTCAATTCTCTCCAATAAGTGAGCATCTAAATGATCGGAATAATATTGGTAGTCGTTCTTTCCATTTTTCTTCACTTCGTACATAGCCGTATCTGCATTTTTCATCAATTCAGCAGACTCTGTTCCATGTTCTGGGTAAATAGCTATTCCGATAGAAGCGCTAATATAAAAATCATTATCCTTTAAATGATACGGAAGCTGAGCTTCCTTCAGCATACGGCTTGCAATCTCCGATGAGATAGATTCAATTTGTGATCTACTGCCAAAGCAGACCACCGTGAACTCGTCTCCCCCCATCCTAGCAATCGTTGCCTCATAGCCGCTAATGGCATCATGCAAACGCTGCGTGACCATTTGTAACAAACGATCTCCATAAGCATGTCCTAACGAATCATTAATTATTTTAAACCTGTCAATGTCCATCACCATGACAGAGAAGGTGTGATCGGAACTTTTGTACTTTTCAATCGCTTGTACGACCACTTGATCAAACTTCCGGCGATTCGGCAGTCCAGTCAGCTCATCATGAAACGCCATATGGCGAATTTTTTGTTCTGCTTTCTTCTCTCTCGTAATATCTTTGGCAATCACATAATGACCTACAATTTTACCTTCAACATGAACGGGAACATTAATGACGCTCACATTCACGAGACTACCATTTTGATGAATGATAGCTGTCTCATAACTAATCGTCTTGCCCCGGAACGAACGTAAAAACAGTCTCTTCGTGCGCTTTCGCTCTTCTTCCACAATAATGGGCGCAATATCCATAATGGAGCGATTATGAAAATAAACTCCGTCTATGCCTGTAATCTTAATAGCAGCAGGATTAAAGCCAATAATTCGACCGCTCAGACTAACAGAGAGAATGCCATCACGATTGTTTTCGTACAGAGACCGATACCATTTTTCATTTTTCTTAATATGTGAATCCTTGCGAGATAATCGCTTATCAACAAATATACCAATTAAAGACAACCCTAACGTCAGCATCGTTCCAGCCGTAATGACATAACCAAGCAGTCGCTGATCAAGTGACATGCCTGCAACTGTTGACTTTTCATCGACCAAATGGAATTGTGCCGCTTCCATCCCCGTGTAATGCATCCCTACAATTGCCACACCCATTATGACTCCGCTGCCGAGCTTCTTGCTCACACCGTTCTGTTCACTTTCTTTACGAAAATAAAAAGCTAACCATAACGCTGCAATTGAGGCCACGATTGCAATTAATATCGATACCGAGAACATGATAGGTTCATAAGTTATATCAATAAGCATCGCTTCCATACCAACATAATGCATCGCAGATATGCCAGTCGCCAACAAGGAAGAACCGACCAATAGTTGTCTGAACTTAAGCTGCTTGCGCCCCACTACATACAACGCAACAAACGAGGCTGCGATTGCAATAATAACAGAAAGAATAACAATGAATAAATCATAGGAAACTGGCACCGGAAGCGAAAAAGCTAACATGCCGACAAAATGCATCGACCATATACCCATCCCCATAGAAGCAGCACCAAGTATGAGCCATCTTGTACGATTTTTCCCACTTGTCATTGCAACACGACCAGCTAAATCCAATGTAGTATAGGAAGCAGCAACCGCTATGATCAATGATAAAATGACAAGCAGCGCGTCATAGGTACCGTGCATATGATGATGTTCCATCCATTCCCCTCTTCTCTATCTGGTGTACTGGTATGTATACAATTTCATAAGAACATGTATTCATATTGATTTTACCGTTACTCACCTTCCAACTATTTTCATGCTACGAACTATAATAGCATTACCTTTTATTCTCGCATATTTTCGACAAAATGAGTAACCCTTTTTGTGCAATTTACAGAAAAAAACAGAATCTAAAGCCCTATATTAAATAGGAGAATATTCTTATTCCAAAAACACAACAAATACTTTATTACCACAACACTTTACTATAATGCAGAACATGAGCAGCAATTTCACCAGTCATTTTGAATGCAACTAAATACTCATTGACTTTTTATTTAATTTGTGTTATATTAATAATTTATGTTTACATTTAAAATCCCCTTTAGTATACTATCATCTTGCACGAAGCTGACATTGAAAGGGGATAGGATAACATGAAGGCAGCAAAGAACGTTGAAATTGAAATGCTCACTCTTTCCGCTTCTATGATGGGTAAAGTAGAAACCATCTATCCTACACTGCTGTGGGACGAAAAGAATTTGTTGCTCGTGGATGCAGGATATCCTGGACAGTTACCACTGCTTGAAGAGGCGTTACGCAAATTAGGAAAGTCTACAAAGCAAATTACGAACATTATTATTACCCACCAAGACATGGATCATATCGGCAGTTTACCGGATATTGTTAAGGAGTCCGAACTGGATATAGAAGTGTTATCCAGCCCCGTTGAGATGCCTTACATACAAGGTGATAAAACGTTATTAAAACTGACACCCGAAGCGATTAAACAGGCCGAAGCCTCACTCCCTCCACAGCTGCCTGAGCAATGGAGATCCGCATTTTTGTTCTTGCTTAACAATCCTCCCCGTGCACATGTTCATCGAACCTTGCAAGATGGTGAACAACTCTCTTATTGTGGAGGACTTACCGTTATACCTACACCAGGACATACACCCGGACATATCAGCCTATATCATCAATCTAGCAAAACGCTTATCGCAGGTGACGCAATGGTCGTAGCAGAAGGACAATTATTCGGTCCAGATGCGATGCATACGCTTGATTTACGTACAGCCTACAACTCCCTACATCAACTTGCACAATATGATATTGATACCGTCATATGCTATCACGGCGGTATGTATACAGGAGATGCTAATCAACGCATTGCAGAACTTACCCGTGAGAATACCCCTTAAGTGTCTTACTATTAACTCGTCATCGTTCTATTTATTTCTGTAGCTTTCTTCTACAATCACAACTGCCCGATAGCTGGCATGAGAACCAACTATCGGGCAGCTTCATTTACCATTCTGTTTTTACATCGTACTTCTGATACTACATAGCACACTCAACTTATTCATCAACTGATTTTTCTCTATACAAAAAAAGCCCTGTAAGGGGCAAAATGACGGTTTACCCATCACCCGCTCCTTACAGGGTATTTAATAACAGACTATTTACTGTTATTCATTCAATAGCTTTTCTATCATTCGAATCCCTTCTTCATGTGAAGGGTCTAGTTCAACAGATCGCTGATAATGCTCCAATGCAAGCTGCTTATCCTTACGCATCAGAAGCATTTCCCCCATACTGTCATGCAAGTTAGAAGACTCCGGATACTGGGCCAATGAAATGCTCAACATATCAATCGCATCATTCAACCGACCTGCTCTCATAAGCTCATAAGCTACATGGTTGAATTCCCCTTCGATGAGCAAATACGGCTCCAGCCCTTCCGATTGGATCGCATGATAGCTATCCCATGCCTTTGCTATTCCATCATTAATGATCGTCTTAGCCATCAAACGAGCAAGTGACTGCTTCGTATACGGAACTTCTTCTCCTAGCAGAACATCCATTATACTTGCATACAGAATTTGCATGCCAATGTAATCCGAATTTATCATAAGAACAACCGCTGCGCCAAGATCAGGCATAACAATGAAATTGCTTCTAAACCCTGTGTCCCGTCCGCTGTGTGTAAACACGCGATGGCCTTTATATTCGCCAAAATACCAACCTAGACACATCTCATTGAATATGCCACCCATACCTGTCGGAGCATGGCTCTGCCACATCGTATGATAACTTGTCGGTTCCAGAATCCGAGCACCATCCAAACTACCATGTTGCAAATGAGCTAATGCATATCGACACATCTCTATTGGATTAGAGATAAGGGTAGAGCTTGGACCATGCGAACGGTTATAAGGGAATACATGACTAACTATCGACGTGTAGCCTTCTTCAATACCTAGAACATGAGGCGTAACAAGCATCTCATGCGGCACAGACAACTTCAAAAAGTGACTATCATTCATACCGAGAACATCAAGAATATGATCCTTCATATACTGCTCGAAAGACTTGCCTGAAACCTTATGAATGACATCGCCTAATACTTCATATGCCATATTGCTGTAAGCATACTTGGTACCAGGTTCCCACATCAATGAGCGATCACGGACGCTCTTTACATACCGTTCCAGAGCTTCGTCATCAAACTGTGGCTTATCCCAGTTAAACTCATCTTCATCTGGCATACCTGATACGTGGCTTAACATTTGTCTGATCGTAATGCGATCATATCGATCATCTTGAAGCTGGAAATAGGGAAGATACGCTACAACAGATGCGTCCAAGTCCAGCTTTCCTTGCTCCACCAATTGCATAATACCGAGCGATACAAATGTTTTGGACACCGATGCCATATGGAATAAAGAGCGCTCACTCACAGGCTCCTTCGTATCCACATTTTTAACACCAAAGCCTTTTGTGTAAATGGTTTCCTTATTATAGACTACGCCTATCGCTAAACCTGGCACTGACTCTTTTACAACAAAATCATTTATTATAAGATCCAAATTATTTATCACGCTTTGCTTATGTTTGTTACTCATCTATAACACCCCACGAATTCATAGAATTAAAGTGCTGACTCGTCTATGAATATGGTGTCTCCGTCCAAGTGTTCGAAACATAGATTCACAGTTCGCTGTAAAGCACGAGTCCGATGGACAACTCCCTTGGGAATCGTCATCACATCATGAGGCTTTAAGGCAACGGTTGGTCTATCCTGAAAATCAATAAATAGCTCACCTTCAAGCACGATGAACATTTCATCGCATGTCTCATGATAGTGCCATCGATATTCTCCTGTGATAACAGCGATTCGAAGACAACTTTCATTGACTTTGTTCAACACGAAGTTCGTATACGTATCTTGGATACTGCTGCTAATCTGATCCAAGTTCATCACTTCTAGCTGCTCATACTTGCACATTGGTCGTTACCTCCTCTTAGTTGCACATGTCGCGTACCTCCTTCTATTAGAAATCACCATATTTTCGAGTCACTTTTTCTAATCGCGGGGGTTTTTTTAGGAAAAGTTATCCATAACAATGATACCATATTATCCCTTTTAAAAATACATTTTTATAAAAAAAAGCCACACGCATAGCGTATGGCCTCGTTATCAATTTCTCTTAGTAATGGAACGCTTGTTAATTTTACAATACCGTATCGTCAATTCCATTCAGATAGCTTTCAATGTTACCAATTACAGACTCTACACAGCCATCTTCAAATGGAGACAACAGTCCTGCCATCTTCACCAAGCCCGTAAAGGACTTGCTTCCACCTGCTTTACATAGGCTTAAGTAGTCAGCCCAAGCTGTCTTCCAATCTTCATTCGCACGCTTCCAGAATTGGAATGCACAAATTTGAGCCAATGTATAATCAATATAATAGAATGGAGCCGTGAAAATATGACTCTGTCTATGCCAGAAGCCACCACTTTCTAAGTAATCATTACCTGCATAGTTTCGATGCGGCAAGTACTTTTTCTCCAGATCGCGCCATGCTTGCTTACGCTCCGCAGGTGTTGCTTCCGGGTTGCTGTATACATAATGTTGATATTCATCAACCGCTACACCATAAGGTATGAAGCTCAATGAGGATGCAAGATGATTGAACTTATACTTGTCCGCATCTTCCTCAAAGAATTTATCCATCCAAGGCCATGCAAAGAACTCCATACTCATGGAATGGATCTCAGCTGATTCCATTGTTGGCCATAAGTATTCAGGCACTTCAAAATGACGGCTTTCATACACTTGGAAGGCGTGGCCCACCTCATGCGTAAGGACATCGATATCATCCGCTGTGCCATTAAAGTTGGAGAAAATAAAAGGAGACTTGTAATCGTTAAAATACGTACAATAGCCACCGCTTTGCTTGCCTTTTTTGCTCACTAGATCCATGAGGTCGTGCTCTTGCATAAATGTGAAAAATTCATGCGTTTCAGGTGAAAGCTCCTCATACATCTTCGCGCCATTGTTCACGATCCAGTCTGGATTGCCTTTCGGCGTTGCATTACCAGACTTAAAGGTAAAGTTTTCATCATAGTAGTTCAGCTGTTCTACGCCAATCCGGTTGCGCTGACGCTCCTTAAGCTTCGACGCCACTGGAACGATCCCATCTACAACCTGCTTCCTAAATTTCGCAACCATGTCCGCATTGTAGTCAGTACGGGTCATACGCGCATATCCTAGCTCGACGAAATTCTCAAAGCCAAGCTTCTTCGCTATTTTCGTACGTACTTTGACTAGATCATCGTATATGCGATCCAGCGATTCTTCATTATCAGCCATGAATTGGTATCTTGCTTCAAAAGCACGCTTTCTAAGTTCACGATCTGTGGACATCTCAAAAGGAACGAGCTGTGCCAATGTACGCTCTTCACCTTCAAACGTTATTTTTGCTGATGCGATAAGCTGATCGTACTCCGTAGACAGCTTATTCTCTAATTGAAGGTCTTCGATAATTTCTGGACTGAACGTCTTCACCGACAACTCGGCTAATTGAAATAGCTGGCTGCCCCACTTTTGTTCCAACTGGGCGCGGAATTTGGATTGTGCAAGTGCCTTGTAATATTCACTGATGTATTCTTCAAAAATCGGCATAGCTTCATCTACAAAATCTTGCTCTGCCTTATAGAATTCATCTGTTGTATCAATCGAATGACGTACAGCTACTAGTTGACCTAATGTTCCAACCTCATTGCGGATTTTGTTAATATCTGCAATTACTTGTTCTTGCTCTTCAACACTATTTGCGGCATGAAAAGCACTAATCAGCTGTTTAAATTGTTCTCCCACAACTTGCATATCAGGTCGCTCATAGCGAAACTCAGCGAATTTCATAGACATAGCCTCCCCTTTTACAATCCTCTCAACTATTATACTAAACGATTGCTATTCTATTCCAATACTAATTTGAATGCAGGTCAAAAATAATCATTCTTTTTTCGTGTATATGTATAAAAAAATAGAGCAGACCAGCTGCTCCATTTACTTACATCTACATACTATTATGCCATCACTTTTATTGAGCGTTATTGGTATATTGGATAAGCCCAAAACTTATACCCGTCGGATCAACGAGATATGCGAGAAAGAACTCATCAAACTCCATTTTGTCACGCAGAACTTTCGCACCCTGTTCAACGGACCGGGAAATGGCCGTATCGATATAATCCACTTCTATGGTTACCCGAGTACCATGAGGATAATCAGCAGGTCCTTCAGCTATGCCCCCATCAATACCTGTTCCATCGTTCTCGCCTGTTACGACGGAATGGACATTCGGCATGTCCATTCGTTCTATAATATTTTCTCAAAGCAGAGGCTGCCTTCACTATCAGCGTATTGGCCAAATCGCTCAATTTCATAGAAGCCGTATTTTTTATAAAAATGAATAGATTCCGGCTGCTGGTCTCCCGTCTCCAAGCGAATCGTTGTATAATTCTGCTCAATAGCCAAAGATTCCAGCTTCGCAAGCATCATTGCAGCGATCCCCTGCTGACGATACGCCGCATCTACAAAAAACCGCTTCAACTCCGTCATTCCCTCAGTTAACGGTCGAATGGCTCCGCAGCCAACAGGAGTTTCATCATCATAAGCCAACACAAATTGAACTTCGTCAATATGCGGATCATTGAAGTCCATACCAAAAATATCTTCAGGTGGATACCGCAGCAGCAAGTCCTCATCCAGTTTAGCAACAGTAGGCTGTACATCTGGGTGATGCGGTGTGACATATTCGAATCGAATCATACTCATATGAACTCAGTCCCCTTTTTCCGAGCAACAAACGTCAACCAGTTACTCTTAAATTCAATATTTCGTCCCTCTTTATGCTCTTGAATACTCTGAGACAGATGACTCTCTAGCTGAATATCCCAATCTTCATACAGCTCCTGCAATATGCCGAAAGCTTCGTCTGTTCGCAGATTGAGCTCAATTACCCCTGCAAGCGAGGCTCCAGTAGCTTGATCCACTTCCATTATTTCTGTGCTTAGTAAAATACAGTTCATCCCACCTGCTCTGGTACCTTCAATCATCCTGCCCACCACAGTACGGAACGCTTCTTCCGAGGACATATGCTCCAAACAAGAGCAAGAAACGATGAAATCAAACGAAACAGGCAAAATCGAATAGTATTCTACATCTGCCACTACACCCTCAATTTGACCGCCCACGCCGTAAATCTCGGCGTTGTCTAGCAATTTATCTATTGCAGATGGAATAAGATCTACACCTACGACGGTGCCTTGTTGCTCTCGGATTCGCTTTGCAATGGGAATGCTGTTTCTTCCAACTCCACAAGCAAGATCCAATACTCGAAACGCGGTACCATGTTGCGAATTCTCCTCTAACAGCTTTTCTAAGCAATCCAACACAACTTGAACAGGCTTGGACAGCCAAGTGCCAGGCACAAACAACTCGGTTTGTTTATAAAACTGCTCGTGATACTCGATTTCAGCAGTACGCGCTTGCTTGAATGTATTCATGCGATCACTCCAAATTCATATGATCAGTTGGAACTCCGAGACTGCATAACGAACTGACTCAACTGTTCCTCGTCCCATTCTTCCAGCTCTAATAGCCTCTTATACGGATCTCCCTCAAGCTGCAGTAGCTTCGCGAATGCCGGCTCCGTCTTATAACCATTCTCCTTAAGCTCCCTAATCGCACGGTAGCCATCGCTTCCCAACAGCTGCAAAATTCGATGCTCTACGATCATATGACGGTACCCATTTTGCCGCTTTGTCGGTATCGGTTGAGCAAAGATCTCAAGCTCCCAATTTTCATATTGGAAATTCACCACCGTATATGGCTGTTCCGAATCAGTATGAACGGCGTAGTGATATTGATCCATATTTTGAAACAAAGATGTCGTAAACTGCATGAAAGCTTCCACGTCATAAACTTCACAAATAATATCCAAATCGCTGCTCGATACATGAATATCAATCGGAATCGTACCGACCAGTATCGGATTAAAGGAGTGAAGCAATTCCATAATGTTCAAGCTGTGCAAGATGGAATAGGCTCGCTGCTGCGTCCCATTGCCGTATTGTAGATAAGATAAATTTGTAAAGTCGTGCTTATTTAAATCAAACATGCAGTTCTCCAGTTCTATCCATAGACTTATTGCTCAATTAGAACGCTCCAAATATTGCTCTAGCCTCTGCTTCACATCCGGCCATTCCTTATTTAAAATGCTATAAATGTAAGCATTCCGAATATAACCATCCGGTAGAACACGATCTTGACGCAGTATTCCCTCTCGTATCGCACCAATTCGTGTAATAGCTTGATTGGAGCGCTCATTCCTCGTATCTGCTTTTAGCTGAACTCTGACGAGATGCAGCTGTTCAAAAGCATATTGCAGCAGCAAATATTTGCACTCTGTATTTACTCTTGATCGCCAAAGTGCTGGTGTGTACCACGTCCAGCCAACTTCAAGTCCTCTGTTGTGCAAATCTATATTCATATAACGAGTACTGCCTACGCACACATTCGTTTCTTTATCGAACACAACGAACGGATACTCATAACCTTGGCCCTTTCTCACCAGGGCTGCTTCGATCCAGTTTCGCATATCATCCAATGTGTTTACGACAATCGGCAAATACGTCCAAATCTCTTCATAGCGCCCCGCTTCATACAATACCTCAGCATGATGTTGTTCCAGCGGTACTAAACGTACCCGCTCTCCTTCTAGAACGATAGATTCATTCATACGACCTTCACTCCTTCTCCATATAAAAATGAAAGCTCATACTAGACTCCTTGTTCACCAATAGAGAAGATGAAGAGAAAGCGCAGTACAACCTGCATCTAAAATGACTATCGAATAGCAAACTCGCGTATAAAGAAGCCGAGTGCGGCAAACACTCGGCTAGATCATGGAAAGGAATGAAGCATCCCCGTTCCTCATTAATTTCGTTTCAATATTATACCAATTATAATGGTTTGAGCATATGAATGTCGAGCGGTTCTTTGGCAAACAACTCTGGATCCATTTCATTCGTTAGATCACAGCCTTGATGCTTATAAAAATAAACGGCAGACCTTGTCTCTGTAGAGGAAACATACAAATATTTCGCCCCTCTTCTACGAGCTTCATCGCTGAGGTCATTCATAATCCGTGTGCCAATACCCTGTCTACGATAGTTTCTAGACACATACATCAAATCGATTACGAGCCGATCCTGCTGATCCCCACGAAATTGATGACCAAGCACACCAAATCCGATGAGTATATCACCATCATAAGCCCCTAAAGCTGCTCCTCCATGGTTCAATTCATAGACGAAACGCTCCTGTAATTCAGTCATCAAACCATCATCCCAAGTTGGACATTCATGACCTGCATCACGTTCGATCAACTTGCCATCTTGCATTTCATACACATAATTAATCTCCTCTGAGCGATCAATCTGTACCAACTGGTGAGCATCTTCTACTTGCATCGTTCTGAAAGTATACATCCTTCTCCTCCTTAATCTTATGCATACGCCTCTTCTACCGATCACCAATGACGTTATGCATGATATCAAACTTATTATTACATGTTCACAATAAAGTCCGAGTCCGTACTAATATTTGCCCACCCCTGGGCACAAATGCGAATGCGATAAGCACCTTACTATCCACAAATATTTCTCTTAATTTCTCTACGACTTGTCCCCCTCACTCTATAACACGTAATTTCGGATACATTTCAAGCCATTTTTTCTGATTTATTCTAATATGAAAATAGTCTTTGTCATGAAAATAAGGACTCTTGTGAATCACTAGGTCAAACAAATCATCCAGACCATGCGGAGCAACAATCTGTATCTGATTCTCATTGTCCAAGTAAATTCCTGTAGCCGTTGCCGTCTCAGGCCATCTTTTCATCGCGTCAGCAATAGATGCATAAGGACTTTCTTCATTCCTAAGATGCATTCGCGCTTGATTTTTGACCGACCAATTATAGTCACTCACCTGTGCTCGTAATACAGCCTCATAACGTTTCTCTGTATCCTCACACAGATGCTCCGGATCATAATAAAGAACATCCACATCATTCAATGAAGTAGGAACTGTATATCCATGCATGTAATCCCATACTGCATTTCTAACATACCCTGCTGCAATGCACCAATGGGGTAATTCCAATTGTTTAACAAGGGCAAGGTCTCTCAGCAAGTGACTTTTAGCTCGCATAATGTTGATTAATTGTTCTTGCAGTAAGCTCATCCCCTTATCAAAAAGGTCATAATTCATTATGTTTGCTCAACTCATCTTATTACTTATAGTCAGCTACCCTAGCTCCGAAACTATCGATCAGCATTATTAAACACAATTCCCTGCCCTGTCCAATCTTCCGTCACAACATCTTTCAACTCATACTGCCCATTCGAATACGCATGAATAACTTTTTCCCAAAACAACTTGGATGCATCGTTCTCACCATGCTGCAGCACTTCCCAATTCCCTTTATACGTATCAAAAATTTGTACAGCCGCTTCTCTTCCAACTCCCGACTTGCGATATTTACGCATCACAAAAAACTCGGCTATCGACTTGGCTGTCCCACTAGGATACAAATAACAGTGCTCATTAATCATGACAAATCCAGCGAAATGACCGTTCACTTTAATAAAATAGGCATTTCTATCATCTTCCGTCCAATAATGATCAAAATACGTATAGCCATAAAGACCGAATTTGTTGACATCCCGATCGTTAAATTCACTAAAATCGTATTCATACAGCTCGAGAAGCTGTCTAAGAATTGATTTTTCTTCTTCCTGTACTTCTACAAGTTCAATTCCTTCTTTACTTTCTACATAAAGTTTCATTTACTTGCTCTACTCCTTTCACGATATTCTATATGTATATAGTCCGTTTTTATTTAGGATGTAACACTATTGCGTTCACAACTTTATAATCGGTGTCTAATATCATTTTGATTTCCATTGACTCACCACTGTTTCTTCGCCCTTATATTTCATAATAGTAAATGATTTCCTAAATATTCTCTAGAGTACGAAGCATCAAATCATTGTAAAAAATAATTCATACTCTCTTTACATTTGCATGTGTAAAAAGAAAACAGCTGGTTGGGGAAATTTCCCAACCAGCTGTTTCGGATGTACTAGCAGTCACAAGTACTTGTCCCCCAACTACCGCTACATGCTCTTACTTTGTAACGTTTTCCATCGGCGTTATTTGTACAACTAATAGTAGTACAATTGCAATCTAATGGCTCGAATATCATGATATCACCTCCTTGTCATAGTATAATTCAGCTTGAGTATGAAACATTGCTGCATATAAGCCATCCATTTGCATGAGCTCATAATGATTTCCCTGCTCAATAATACGACCTTCATCTAGAACGAGAATCATATCCGCATGCTTACAACTGCCAAGCCGATGTGAAACCATGAAAGAAATCTTATTTTCCGTTAATGATGAGAATAAGCGATATAACTCAGCTTCCGCCATCGGATCCATTGAGGCTGTAGGCTCATCCAATACAACAATTTCGGCATCTCGAAAAAAAGCTCGACTAAGTGCAATCTTTTGCCATTGTCCTTGAGATAGCTCATGTCCTCCTTCAAACATCACACCAAGAGGCGTATCTACTCCCTGTGACTGTTCAAGAATCCATTTCTCAAGACCGCTTTTACGCGCTGCTTCTAGCAGTTTTTCATCGTTTTTCATATGACTTAACTGACCAAATCCAATGTTTTCACGCACAGGTAGTTGATATTGCATGTAGTCCTGAAAAACAGCTGTAATTCGCTGGCGATAACTATTCGGATCAAGGCTGTTTAACGGCACCCCATCATACGTTACGGTTCCTTCTTGAGGTGTGTACAATCCGATTAAACATTTCACTAACGTACTTTTCCCCGCTCCATTTTGGCCAACAATTGCAACTCGTTGCCCCGGTTTAATCTGTATGGAAATCTCTTTCAGAATCGGTTTTGTTGAATTAGGGTATTTAAATGTGAGATTACAAGCTTCAATTCCCCTATGTAAGGGACCATTTAACATCATCGGATACTCTGGTCGTTCCTCTTCTTTCATCTGCATAAACAAAATCCATTCCCCTACGTGTAATGCATCTTGATAAAAATGAGATAAGTTGCGTGCCATCACCTCAGAATTTTGTTGTGACCTACGAATCGCTTGCGTAATCGAGACATATGACCCAATAGATAGAGATCCTCCTGCGCACAGCCACACTAATAACCCGCTTACTGCATATAAGGCACCCTCGACCACCCCCTCTTGAATGGCGTTATACTTCAGAGCCTTCGTCTGCAACTGAAATTGCTCATTTGCATTTTTCCAATAGAGCTTAGACCATATCTCCCGCAGATACGATGCTATTCCGTAGATACGGATTTCTTTAGCAGAATCTCGCCCGCTCAATAATGAGAACACATAACGGGATTTGCGAAGTACAGTTGTTTGACTAATCATTTGCCAAAAATATGCTTGTCCTATGCGAACGTTGAGTATAAAAGAAGGAATAACAATAAGTAAGAGAGCGATTGCTACAGACCAATGAAATCCGATAAGTACAATTAATATCGCTGTAAATGTAAAACAATCTTGGCCTAATGAAAATAATTCTTGAATAACTGTCATTGCACGACTGCTCATACCGTTAGAAACTCTTTGTAATCGGTCATAATAGTCCGGTTGATCATAGGTAATCAACGGCAGCCTGACTGCTTTATCTGCAATTTGCGCTTCAATGTGAAACGCCATCTTCATTCTTAAGCGTAAAGAAATTCGATCGCTTAGAACAGTAATAGCAAGTAAGCCAATAATCATAACCGATTGTATCGTAATCCAAGTGAAGGCTTCATAAACCAAATTTTCTTTTTGCCCTGCCGAAGTGGTCACCTGTGTCAACGCATCAATGATTCCTTCCGTCACATATATCTGTATGGCTGGAATAATTGCCACGATCGAAAATAACACCACAGTAAGCATGAACATACCGCGCTCAAATTTCCACAACATGCCTACAATAACTGCAGCTGCCTTCCAAGCGGAGCGCTTACTACTATCGCGCAGTGAACTCCCCTCCGTCGAATTCGGATTTATTTAAGCGGTTCGTGCCATTTGTAAAAGTATTTTCAGGTCGTCTTCCGTGTTCACAGCTCCTTTAGCTACCACTTTCCCATCCGCGTTTAAAAAGTAGGCGAATGGAAGTAACTTCACATTAAAATTAGGTAGATCTTCTTCCTCAATTAAGGAAATAGGTATTTTCATCTCAAATTCGTTGATTTTCTCAGTAATTGATTCCATATTTCCTACCATAAGATTGACGACTTTTAGCTGGGGTTGTTTTTCTTGGAATGGGGTCAAGGTTGGGTATAATAATGCACAATAAGCACAAGTTGTTGAAGTGAACGTTACTATTGTGCCTTCCGTACTCGGACGAACTAAAGATATCACTTCTCCTGTCATACTGGGGAGATTCAGTAAAGGGAATTTCTCTCCTTTTGCCAAGCCCATATTACTGTTATAAAGCTCCTTTTTAATAGAGCGCTGGTAAACTTGTGTCAAAGAATAAGTAACCAAAATTAGCATCACATACATGACCAGTTCGGCCCACTGCATGATATTCATTACGTCACCTCACTTTTTAAGTGATGACTTTCGAAACTGCTGCATCGCACTAAGCAACCCGTATCCTAGCATGATGGATAATGTAATAAATAGGGCCGCTAACCATTCTTGAATCGGTGTAGCTTGGAGCCCTGTTGGTTGCGAGTTAACAAATAAATAAATAACCATGATTGCAAGCAATATGATTCTTGACATCGTCTTCGCTCCAAATTGTTCTGGCAGTAGATTACCAAAACAATTACAATCTAGCTCTTTACCTCTCGCTTTCCACACCGCCCAACTAAAGCTTATCAATAGCGCTCCAATACCTATTTGTCCAAACACACGTGTCTCCTCTACTAAAATCAATAGCGCAACAATAAGCTCAGTAGTTGGAATCACTCGAGAACCTAGGGGTATCAATTTGTTTGTCACACCAAGTTGTTCAAGTGTCCTTCGAAATGGAAGCGGATTCATAAACTTTGGAGCTGTGCTCGCCAGAAAAATAACTGAGAGAAAGATTTGTATAAATGCTGCTAGACTCACTTTCATCCCCCCCAAGTAGGTTAGCTCTATAATAGATTCATTACCCTATCTGCATAAGTACCCATTTTACTAGGTACCCCCTATAGGAATATCTGAATATAATAACAGCGCTACTCAAAGGCATAACTAGTAGATGAATCATTAATCTCTTTCTCAAACTTATATATTTAACATTTTCTTATTATAAGCAAGTTTGGCCGCTTCCTTGCTAGAAGCAACTTGAAGTTTCTTTAGAATCCGATTGACATGATTTTTAACTGTTCTCTCTGCAATGCAAAGCTCTTTTTGTACTCGTGACAAGGTATATCCTTTATAAATCAAACTGAGTATTTCTTTTTCCATGTGTGTTAATACTTTTGAGTGATGTTCATGTAGTAGCCGGGAGAGATTTTCAATTAGGAGCTGCACGGAAGAATTTGACCATAGAGGACTATGATTCATGGAATGTCTTATAATGGTGGGTAACTCATGAAGATAACGTTTATCCAGAAAGTTGTCCATACCAGCTTGATTGGCTTCTATCATCCATTCGAGCTCGAAATGAGATGACAATACAACAATCGGGCAGTTAAATACCTCCTTAATTTTTCGTAGAAGCTCTAGCCCAGAGAAATGACTTTCAAAATGCAAATCTACTACAGCAGCATCAATAGAATCCAAACAACTAGAGATACGTTCTTGAAAACCTTCTAGTCTGTTTATATGACATGGAATCATCCATTTCTCCGTATCACGTTCAAGTTGCTCACGAATAAGTTCAACCCATATCGGAGAGCCTTCTACGAGAATAAGTTTCTTTTCCATTTCAGCATCCACCTTCCCCACGATAAATTAGATGCACCCATAGAATCATTTTTTAGCGTATTGCAGTCTTAAAGTTTATAAGCACCCCCCCTTTTTTAAGGCTAACCTTCTTCGCCACTTCCTAAAATATACATTATTCAATTACATTTTTGTATTATACATATAAAGAATCCTAATTTTTGTTATTAAACTTCCCGAATAATACAAAACTATACGTATCAATAGAAAAAAACACTTCAGGATTCCTGCAATCAACTCGTGGTATCTCAATTTTTTACCATAATTTGCACGTTGCCTTCACTTGATGAATATGATAAATTATATTCTTGTAAGGCAAACGTTATGGCGATCGTGGCGAAGTGGTTAACGCACCGGTTTGTGGATCCGGCATTCGGGGGTTCAATTCCCCTCGGTCGCCCCATACGATTTGCCGATGTGGTGGAATTGGCAGACACGCCGCACTCAAAATGCGGTGCCGCAAGGCTTGCCGGTTCGAGTCCGGCCATCGGTATTACAGTAAAAAGAGCTATAAAATGATTGTAACCAATCATTTTATAGCTCTTTTTCTATTCATGGATTGCTTGTTGTCATTATCTCCTCTGTACATATTCTCATCTTTGTTTCATTAAAATAATAACGTCATACCCTTCTTCTTCTTATAACAAATTATTTCTAAAATTCTAGTGACTGCGTAATAAACAAGCGCAAAGGCCCCGCCATAAATAGTAGCCCCAAACCTATTCACAGCATAAGTCGGCCCTCCTAATAAACTAAAGAAAATAAACGCCGTAATTATTCCCCCAACAAAGTATAGTGTTATGGATACGATTTCTCTTATAAAAGCACTTACTTTCATTGTTCTTAGTTTATTATCAATTACTAGTGAAAAAAGAACGGCCACTACGATATAAATCAACATTAAAAAAAGAAATGGAGCTATAAAATTGCCCGAGAAAGAAATGTAATATGTATTTGGTAAACGTTCAGACTCAGGAACTGTATTTATATAGGCAAGTGTGAAACTGATTAGGAGTGATGAAAGAAATGAACTAGCTATTCTGATAATTACGCTCATATTTCCCTCCTAGAAAAATGATGTTACCACATGAATAATAACACTTACACCTCATCCCTCAGCTCATAGTATGCATCTTTCAACCAAGGATGAACCACCTTCAACTGCTCACGCCGCTGCCACAAATAATCGATATAGCTAAAACATGCAGCATCAAGCGACTGCTCCAAAGCCTGTTTGATCTCATTCAAATAAGGAGGATTTCCTGGTTGATCCCAAGCTATTTTATCTGCTACGAACAGTACTTTATCTAACTCTGTCGGACTAGCTCGCAAAGTCGTATGGCATCCTGCGGCATCTATAATTTGATGGTCATCCACCTTAAAAAGATCAATCGCCATTTGTCTGGATAGCTTCTGATGAATAATCATCGGAAATGTTTCTTCCTCTGGCAGCACCTCGATACCGAGCTTATTAGCAACAGCAATACGTTCATCGTTTGGAATAACTGCGCTTATATCATGCAAATAGCCGCTGTATACGGCTGTATCAGGATCGACACCATATTGAAGAGCAATTTTACGTGCCTCATCGGCTACATCTAAGCAATGCTGCGCAGTGTCTGGACGACCATTGTCCACGAGAAACTGGTATGTATCATGACGTAAATCACCTGTTAATGGTCTTACGATCAGCTTGTCATAGCACTCCATTTTCGCTTCCTCCTATTGGACGCAGTACATACATCCCTCTACCGATTAATCCAACTGGATCATACTCCACTTTCATCCCTATCGATTCAAAAGCTTGTGTTAGTTCCTTTTGTCCAAACAACCCTAACTCATGGCGTTCCTTCCGATGCTCAATGCCTGTCTTCGAACCGATTAAATATTCAAAATTCAAGATCGACAGTTCATTTTCCGTATCCGCATGAGTCATTCGGCAAATCTGATACTCCTCCGTCTTATGCTGAATCATTGAGACGAATCCTGGTTGCCACGCCTTAGGAGTAAACCATGGTTCAATTAAAATCAAACCGCCATCCTCTAAATGATTGCTGAACTGCTGTACCGTACGTACTACAGCATCCAACGTTTTCGCATATGCTATCGAGCTGAACAAGCACATGACCACATCATATTTACGACCTACATCAAACCGAGTCATATCTTCACACCAGAAGCTCGAATCTGGATTTCGCTGCTGCGCAAGCGCTACAAACTCCTTATTCAGATCGATGCCATCCACATTATAATCTCGATTCAAATATTCAACATGCCTGCCTGTGCCGCAGGCTACGTCCAATACTGTCTTTGCCTCAGGATGTCTGCTGTGCATATAGTCGCGAATTTGCTCGGCCTCTTGCTCATAATCTTTAAAACTATAGATAACATCATACAATTGCGCACTCTTATCGAACATTTCTACCATCTCCTTTAGCTGTTCTATTAAAACGGTGAATGATCACGATAAATAAATATCATATTTTTCATTTTCGCAGCTCTTCATCTAAAAAATGTTTGACCGCTCTTTCGTTAGAAAACTTGTTAGCGTTAAATTCGTTCGAACGATTCCGTGGAATCGATAAACTATCCCAACTGCCCTTTTTAAGCAGCTTTGCTGCATATACGATTTGCCCTACGTGATACGGGTAGTGAGCCAATTGCCGATTGATAGCCTCCATTACGGTGTGACCTTCATTTCGAATATAAATAATGTGCGATAGTTGGTCAGGTCTGATAGATTCAAGAGCGTCAAACAAACACGCCCATCCTTCATTCCATTTCTGAAGGAGCTCTTCTTTCGTCTGGATATCATTTTCAAATTCCGAATCTCTGTCGCGCCAAGGCTTTTCTCCATCTGTCTTCAGAAAATCCGTCCATCTTGAGAGCATATTCCCCCACAAGTGCTTCACGATAGTAGCAATACTATTGGAATCATCATGCACAGCCATAAATAGTTGCTCTGGTTCGACTTGCTCCATCGCTTTTTCGCCAATGGTTTTGTAGTAGAGAAATTGTTTCTTTATACTATCTAAATAGGCATGCTGTTCCACCATGCTCGCCCCCTCTGAAGGTTGAGAATCTATCATTCTACTTATTCTTCTACTTGGAAAATAGAATCCACGATAATCGGTAGATTGTCTCTAACCGATACAGCCCCAAGTACCGATCTTGCGTGCACTCCTTTTTCCGCAAACACCTCATACATCAGATCGGAATATCCATTCAAAACCTTAGCATGTTCTTCAAATTCAGGTACTGCATTAATAAATCCTTGCACTTTTACGACTCTTTTTACTCGATCTAACGTACCTAGTGCATCCTTAACGACAGCAAGTACTTCAATCGCCGCTTCTCGCGCAAATTGATAGCCTTCCTCAGCAGTATACTCTCTTCCCAGTTTTCCTTTCGGCTTTCCTGACGGCCCTTTTCCTGAAATAAACATCAGTCCGTTCACAATAACGTAATTTGCATAACTTCCAGCAGGGTTACTTACTTCCGGCAGTACAATTCCCATCTCATTAAGTCTAGATTCAATTAGTGTCGTCATGTGTCATCCTGCTTTCTATACGTTATAAATGATTATTTTTTCTCCTAAGCTTCATCTAATCTATCGATAACTAATGCTAACTACTTTTTCATCTGATCAGAAGGAATTAATCCCTCTTCCTCACTATGGTAGCTCCAGCAAACGACAGTTGCGCTGTCTTTGCCAGCCACACGATACACATATTGGAGCACTTCATTTACTCCTACTGATGCTGGTCGTTCCTGATAGAATGCTTCATAAATATGATTGGGATTTGCAAAATAGTGATCAGCGGCATCCAACACACCGTCGGTCAGCACAACAATTTCGTTGCGTCCCTTCCTAAGCTGTCTTCTTCCCACCGTATAGCACGGTACAGGCAAAGAGAAGCTGTTTACATGACCTACCCATTCAAAAAACTGTCTTTGGTTCAGCGCATATTGTCCTAGTCGCTTCATTTCAGGATGCAGCACATAGGCAGCACAATCACCAACAGAAAGCCACCACACATAAGATCCACGCTGGTAAATGAGAATACACGCCGTTTCTCCATTCATCTTGCTGTAGGCATCTAGTGAAGCCTCACTTTGAAACAAATCGACAAAGAAAGGTTCCAATCTTGTAAAAGCATACTCACTATTTAGTAGAGATAAGAGCTGGTCCTTCCTCTGTTCCACAGCCTCTAGCAGCCATTCCGCACTTTCTGCGCTATTATGAGCATCCAATACCATCGTGAATACCCACTGTCTTTGTGGCTCAACGAGGACAAATGCGCCATCTTCATTTTTACATGAACCTGCTCCGGTATGTCCGCCATAGCAACCAATTGTCACATGCCCGACGGAGGTCACATGCACCTCATCCAAATAAAGATGATGTTTGCCCAACCAGCTATGTTTCATAGGATGAAGCCTCCTTCAAAATGTTAGAAGCGGAATTCATATATACAGTTAATTTTTACTAGATTATAAATTATCGTACCAAATTTACCCACAAGGGTGCAATTCAACTTTCACTTTCTTCTTTCTCCTTCATTATGTGTAAAGAAATCAAAAAAAAGACCCGAGCGCTTGCTTATTTAAGCAAATACTCTGGCCTTTATATAGAGGATTTATTATGAAAATAATATCAACCGGTTTATAATCTTTCATGCCTCAGTTAATCATCTAAAAATCCATTGTAAAAAGAATTTGTCAATGCATATACAGAAAATAAAACTAACACCACAATAATTGACCTACGTACTAAGTTATTTATCTTATAAGGTATACATTTGAAATATAAATAAACAACACCCCACACAATTCCAATCCCGATTAGTTTACTAAATAGCCCTCCAAATAAGTATCCCGCAATAAGTATATAGGATAAGGAAAAGAGGTTTCCCGCAACAAACAAAAAGACTAGGGTTATGATAACAAAGCTCCAACGCTTACTCATATAATCTCCTCATAGTCTGTTTGACTTCACACTAGACCAGATCACAACCGGAATAAGCAATAAAGACAGCAGCCCGCCTACTAGCGAAAGTGTATAGTAACTAAAATGTGCCGCAACTACGCCTGACACTACTCCACCTGATGCTCCAGCCAATGCAACTAGCACATCTACTGATCCTTGCGTCTTCGCACGCGTGCTCGTTTCCGTTCCATCCACAATAAGCGCAGTACCGCTAATAAGACCAAAATTCCAACCAAGTCCAAGCAATGCGAGCGCTGTAATAAGCAAAGGCAATGAATCAGGAGGAGCCAATGCCGCCAGCAAACCTGATGCCAGTAATGTTACACCCGCAGCAATAATAATCGCAGTCCGCCCCAACTTGTCTACCAAAAATCCTGTAATGAGTGAAGGAAGATACATCGCGCCTACGTGAACACCAATAACGAGACCGACATCCCTCATCCCATGCCCGTTATGCGTCATGTGGATGGGAGTCATCGTCATAATTGCAATCATCGTAAGCTGAGTCACGACCATAACAGTCGCCCCAATCGCGACACTTCTTCTATGAATGCCTGCCGGATGCGCGTGCACCTCAGTCGTATTACGAATAGCAGCTTGCTGAGCTGCTGCCGCAATCTCTTTGGCGAGCACTAATGGATCGGGACGAAGAAATATAAATAGCACAAGACCTGCAAGTATGTATGCCGCCGCTCCGAGCATAAATGGTCCAGCGAGCGCAGGAACGCCAATTGAAAGTGCGAATTCCCCCATTACTCCTACCAGATTTGGCCCCGCTACGGCACCAAATGTCGTAGAAACCATTGCAATACTGATTGCAGTAGCCCGCTGATGCGGTAATGCCAAGTCCGTACCTGCATAACGCGCCTGTAAATTGGTAGCTGTACCAACACCGTATACGAGTAAGGAGGAAAACAACAGAACAATATTGTCCGAAATCGCTGCAAGCACAATCCCAATAGCACCGATACCACCGGTCATAAATCCTGTCACAAGACCAACGCGCCTACTATAACGTTGAGATAATCTTCCTACAAGCAGTGCGGCAACCGCCGACCCAAGAGTGAACAGTGCTACAGGAACACCAGCGTAACTATCGGTTCCAAGCATTTCTTGAGCAAGCAATGCCCCAACGGTAATTCCAGCCGCCAACCCCGCTCCGCCGAACATTTGTGAGATAACGATAACGATTAAAGTGCGTTTGAATAACTTGCGATGCTGCTCTGGAGTTTCGATATTGCCCATAATACCAACCCTTTTCTCTCTATCGATTCCAATATTATATACCAAAAGGAACCAGTGTACGAGAAGTTCACAACTTCTCCTGCCTGCGAACTGACTGGGTCTGCTCAAATATTTAAGGTTCGTGTAAGGTTCCGATGAATTTGATGTAAGGTAGGCTAGTTATGATGATTCTTGTGGTTACACGTCTTGTGCCGTCTGCCAAGCATATCAGCAACTGTACCTAGACGTTTACCTTCATTTATTTTAAAAAAAGAGGAGTACGTTTAACATGAACGAACAAGAATCACATGCACCGCAGCAAAATCGGATCGTAGAACTCGACATGATACGTGGTTTTGCAATGATGGGCATATTTTTAGTTAACATTTTCAATTTCATTCAGTTGACTGAATTTGATAACAGCTTATTCCCTAATTACGATTGGATTGAAGTATTGTTTACAGGGAAGTTTTACGCAATCTTTTCATTGTTGTTTGGTGCTGGGGCAGCTATTTTTTTGACCCGAGCTAAACAAAAAGGAACCCCATATCGCTTCTATATAAGACGAATGCTCGTGTTAGCGATTATCGGATATATTCATTCCCTTGTCTGGGGCGGAGATGTACTACTTCCGTATGCGATAATTGGATTAGTGTTATTGGCACTGCATAAGATTCCAGCAAAAATATTATTTATGATATCTGCATCTCTGCATATAATCGGAATCATTGTTAATATCTCGGCCTATGACTATTTGCATGTTGGAAAGCCTGGTATACCAATTAGCTTGGACATCATGTTACTAATAACCGCTATGACTTCATTTCTCGTTTATTTTGTAGAAGGGTTCACACTGATGAACATGAATATTTTGTCCAGTTTGAAAAAAATGCCCCTACAACACGCGCGTTTGCTCATTATTTTCGGCATGATTAGCATAGTGTCTGTTATCGCACAGTTCACCTTGACCGAGCCCAAACTGAAGCACATTTTATTGATCACTTCCCAACCTATTCTTGTGGTATTCTATATTCTTACGCTTCTTGCGTTATCGAAAACAAAGCTGGGAACAATAGTGCTATCACCCTTGAATATGTGCGGAAAAATGGCAATGAGCAATTATTTAGGACAGACGGCGGTCGGCATACTTATATTGCCGCTCCTTATCGATATCGCTTCGCCTGCATTCCTTATTTTAGGGGTATGCGCGATCACTTGGGTAGTGCAAATTGCACTCAGCCATCTATGGTTGAGCCAGTTCCGCTTTGGTCCTGTAGAATGGATCTGGCGCTGCTTAACGTATTGGCGATTGTTTCCGCTAAGAAAATAATCAGAAGGTGATGGATCATGTCACTCCATAAGAAAGTGCTTATCGTAGATGATGAAGAGGATATCGTCCGTCTACTCAAAACAGTTCTAAACAAAGAAGGCATCGAGCACGTATACACAGCAGCCACGGCAGCGGATGCTATCACACAATTTGAACACATTCAGCCAGATGTCGTCGTCCTTGATATTATGCTGCCTGACGGAGAAGGCTATGATGTTTGCCAGAAGATTCGAAATATTTCTACCGTCCCTATCCTATTTCTCTCTGCCAAAACAGAAGAAATCGATAAACTGCTAGGTCTCGCAATTGGTGGAGATGACTATATTACAAAACCTTTCAGCCCAAAGGAAGTCGCTTATCGCATTAAAGCTCATTTTAGAAGAGCTGACTACCAAATCATTGAGGAACCTACCGTTCCTCTTATTACGGTGGGACCATTTGAATTCGACCACGAAAAGACAGAGTTCCGCAAACATGGACAAGTCATTGAGCTGAAGCCAAAAGAAGTCGGACTCATGGCATTGTTTATGAAACATCCGAACCAAATTATTAGCAAGGAAACGATCTGCCAGCATGTATGGGGAGAAGATTACTTTGGCTTCGATAATACGGTTATGGTGCATATTCGACGGCTGCGAGAGAAGATTGAAGTCGATCCCTCCAACCCAACTTATTTAATTACAGTTAAAGGATTGGGCTACAAGCTCGTAAAAAAGGATGAGTAGGGTTATGAAGTGGAAGTTGACAGGGAAGTTTCTTACCGCCGTCGTGATTGCTGTTGTGTTCGTTTTCATAACCAATGTTATGGTAATCTTCGGGTTATATTTGGTTCAGGGATTTTCTCAAGGTCAAGCTCCATTATCTCAAACGGATGCTGAACGAATGACGAGAGATTTTCATAAACAGCTATCCATCGTAAACAATCAAGTGACGATAACAGAGCAAGGGAAAAATAGGCTCAACAATCATCAGGCATGGATTCAAGTGCTGAATGACCGTGGCGAGCACATATACAGCTACCTTGCACCTAATTCTCTGCCTAAGAAGTATACCCCTATCCAAATCGTGCAGATTTATAAATATTATGAAATCGACGGGGATACAACGATACTCATTGGTGAAGAACGGGCTAATAATCAAAGTTATAGTTATTTGATCGGCTTCCGCGACCCGGATTTACGAAAAAAAGTATGGATATACGACAAGCAAGAACTCCTCCAGCTGTTTCAACTGGGGGGTATCTTCGTTTTGGCAATTGATGTGATTATTGCTTTAATCATAGGCTACTTCTACAGCACGAGACTAACCAAACCACTAAAAAAACTTATGGAAGCGATCAAGCAGTTAGCCAACAAGAAATACCCTGCCACACACGAAGAGAAGGGCATATATCGCGATGTATTCCAGCATGTAAATGAGCTTTCGTTGGAGCTGCAATCCAATGAGCGTGAAAGAAAAAAGCTGGACATCATGAAGGAAGAATGGATCAGCAATATTTCACATGATATGAAAACACCGCTTGCTTCCATTCAAGGCTATGCCGAACTGATGAAAAATGACGAGTATCAGTTTACCGTCGAGGAAATGCAAGAATACGCCGATATTATCGAACAGAAATCACTGTATTTGAAAGATGTAATAGAAGACTTGAACTTGTCCACCCGACTAAAAAACAAGAAGCTATCTTTGCATCTTGCACGTACCAACATCGTGTCTTTGATCCGCACGATCGTGATCGATATTTTGAACGACCCTAAATATTCAGGCAGACATATAGATTTCCAATTTGAAAAAGAACCAATCTACGCCGATGTCGATGAACTGCTTATACGCAGGGCTATCAACAATCTCATTTACAATGCACTTGTTCATAACAGTCCGGATGTGCATATCATCGTTAACATTATGCAAGACGAACAAACACATATTCGTATTCAAGACAATGGTCAAGGCATTCAGAAGGGAGAATTAGAGAAAATAGTTGATCGCTACTACCGTGGAACCAACACCGGTGAACGACACAAAGGATCTGGCCTAGGTCTTGCGATTGCCAACGATATTATAAAAACCCACAATGGAAAGCTCACATTCGAAAGCGAGCCTAGACGTGGAACAACAGTGGAAGTTGAATTTTGATTAAACATAGGAATAAAAATGTTTCACATCGCATGGCATGCAGCACTGTATATCAATATGGTGCTGCATACACTACATTTATTACCTTTGTATTACTACCTTTAATACAGGCCCCTATACGGTGATAAATTACCTTTTCTTTTTTGCATTTCAATCATTGATCAACAAATCCGTCATTTTATCCTGCCATTGACCCTTGCACAAGTTTTGGATTCATCCATTTCGATCCCGTTTTAAAAATAGCTAAAGTGCAATCTATGTGCATAAATCCTTGTAAGAGGATGCCTGCATTGACTAGATCATGCCTACTTTTTCAAGGTTCGAGTCGCTCGCTTTACAATTTTGGAAGTTTCCTTAGAATCAGACTCTTGGGTCCATCGCCCACAGATTTGAAGTACCCACTCAGGTTTGGATTTACTAGCATCGTTCAACCAATTGCCTACTGAATCCTGTACATACTTAGAAGGGTCTGATTTCACCTGTTCCAACAAAGGAAGCGCCAACTCCGGCTGAAGCTTAAACCCTTGGATATGGCTTGTCCATACCCCACATGGTCTCGTAGCTTCCACAGCAAATCGACGAATGTTGGCATCTTCATCGTGTGTCCAAACCGATAAAATTTCAATAGCAGAGCTCAAGTCCCGAGCAATATGATCGCGAACCGCCATCCAAGCAATTTCCCTTACGCCAAAATGTTTATCCGCTGCGAATCTCTTCATTTTCTCCAACTTTTGTTGTAGAGATAAATCAGGGTTCGCGCTTATCATATAACAGCCCCAGCAGCGAACACTATCCGATCCATGTGTCCAAATAGATTCCATCCGCATCGCCTTCTGCTGCACATCCTCTTCCGCGCTAAGTGCTTCATATAGCAGCTTTCCAACTAAGGGCATTGCCTTCATGACTTTCTTTTCTTTCAACTGATCGATTTGCTGTATTACAGGCTCCACAAGATACCCCAACTCTAAACGAGGCAGCACATGCTGTACAAGTACGACATGATCAACTGCAAGCCATTCCATCAGATTGACGCTTTCAAGGACTCCTTCATTGAGCCACTGCTTAATATCATCAGGAATATCGGCAGCGCGCACAGCTCCTTTGCGATTGATAACTCGTTCCGGAAAAAACAGGGTCCATCCGTGTGATTTCATATCTACAGCTCCCTTATAAATATTTCACAAATCCGATAGACGACTCACGATCATAGCCAATCGATTCATAAAACGGATGTGCAGCCAATCTCACCGCACTCGAAAATAACTGTGTACGATAACAGTCACGCTCAATCGCAAGCTGTTCGATTCGTTCCATTAACAGCTTCCCTATGCCAAGCCCTCGATAGTTACTGGAGACAACAACATTTTCGATCACCATAAACGAACGACAATCGAGCAGCAGATCATGGCAAACGATGCCCATCGCCGTCCCCATCAATTGTCCCGCCTCATTCTTGGCGCCGATGATGTAATAATCCTCGTTATTTTGTAGACGTAAAAATTGTGTCTTTATTTGATCCACATGCAACTCATGGTCCACCAGTTCTTTATATAACTCTACTAATGCTTCCAAGTCATCAATCGTTAAACATTCAATCGTTACTCTTGAAGTTGATTCCACGTTGCTCTGCCTCCTTTAATAAAAAAGCCCTAGATAACTTTTCTATCTATAGGCTTTGTGTCCACGATATACGGAAACCATCAAAATATATCCACAATTATACACTTTTAAAATTATGAATGGAAATGACACACCGTTTCACTTAAACATAGGTAATACGACTCAACTTTATCGACTTGCTCACTCCCTGACCTATCATTATTGAATGCATCACAAATAACCAGTCGCTGAAGAAATCTGGACAACTGGTTAACAAACAGCCTTATAAACTTTCTTATAGCAAACGTAAAGGGTTACTACATCTCCCGTATCTTTCAGATGTTAATCCATTTCTACACTTGGAACCGCGGCAAAGAACACGTCTGTCACTTCTTTTTGAAATACAGCCTGCACATAATCCGAAATTTGTGCAAGTTCTTCATCTGTTTTGTACTCCAAACATGGGCGCCCCTCACAGCTCAGTACCGTACAGCCGAATTCTTCCTTCACTTGCTCAATGACAAAGTCCTGATCCGCAACAATACTGCTTTGCTTCACATGATTCATCTCCTTCATGGTGTAAAGAACGACAAGGTCATGTACACTTTTACAAGCTAAATTCTATCCTCATAGTTATGTAATACTGCAAATTCAAGCATACTTCCAATGAAAAATATCACACTTAATCGAACGAAGCTTATTTTTGAACCGACAAGACAAGCTCATCCAGCTCCTGTTGAAACTGCTGACGCTCACGCACACTTTGCTCCAATGACTTTACATACTTCCTATCCAGTAATTTTTCTCTCACTTGCGAATTGGAATGAAACAGCTCCTGGTATCGTTCTTCTCGATACAACAAATCAAACCATTCCTGCTCCTTTACAAGCTTCTTAATCCGTCGATCGATACGACGCTCTCTACCTTCTGCATCTTCTCTGCTGCTAATAAACACTTCTAGCAATCCAGCCAGCAACTCCAGCAAAGCACCGATACCAATCCCCTCCAAGGAAATTGAGATAATGAAGGTATGAGATACTCACTTATTTAAAAAAAGCACGCAGGATATTGAAGTTCACCTTGGATTGTTCCTAATAGTCCTTCTTGCAATTCACGCACCATAAACACATTATCCGGTACAGGGAACTGTGTGAGCTCCAATCCGTAGGTGCGTGCCGGCACAAATCCGAATTTGGGATAGTAATCAGGATGACCAATCAACAGTACAAGTGGATATTCAAGCTCTGCAGCTCGCTTCAATCCTTCTTCCATCAGTTTGGAACCTACTCCTAGCTTCTGATGAGTCGGCTTCGTACCTATCGGTGCCAACACAAGTACCTCCTGCTTAGTCCCTGATGGCGCAACGACATGAGCTTTGCTAAGCAGCACATGACCGATAATATCTTCTCCTTCTACAGCAACTAAGGAAAGCTCCGGTACGAACGTATCCGACTTACGAATGCGCTCTACAAGTGCAGACTCCTCATCCTTATTATTAAATGCCATATCATGCAACGCATATACTTGCGCATAATCTTGTGGTGTCTCTACACGAATCATCATAAGTGAACGATAACCTCTTTTTATTTATATTTTTGAATGTACAACTTCCCTTACTAGGTCAGCCTAATTATGGCTCCAGTTGGCTTAATCGCTTAGTCGCTTTCTCACGAACTGCAGGAGCTCCTGCTTCTCCGTTTCAGGAATCGAATCCGTCAATCGTGCTGCCGCAATCGGCAACATCCAACGTTCTATGTCTTCTCTTTTCATACGTGAACGTAGGCAATACTGTTTCAAATAAATGTGAAGCATAACCCTTCTCAATATTTGGACCACAATACGAACAGCTACCGACATCCCATCTGGCAATGTTCCGAAGCGCAGTAATAGGACGGTTCTAGCTGTATCTGCCGCTGGACTCCCTGCCATACCTGTCATCCAATCGATGATCCATGCATCTGTGCCTACAAGGACATTATCTGGATGAAAATCTCCGTGACAAAGCCTGTCTTCTACTGGTAAGGTAGCCAAATAAGCTAACAACTTCTCTTTCTCTCGCATAGAAAGCTGAGCAGCATTCGCAATACTTTGACTCAGGCTATCTTTCTGCTGACGCAAAGCAGTGGGTGCCGCTTGCTGATGCATGCTAACATGCAGATCAGCAAACTTTTTCGTCCATGTACCAACAAGCCATGGCTTGGAAGCTAGCAGATGAAGCAGCGTATTCCCTTCCACTTTTTGAAAAACAATTCCAAGTTGCGGTCCTACCTCTACTATTTCCAATGGCTTAGGTGTTAACACGCCCGCGGCAGAAACAGCTTCACTTACTCGATACTCCTCTACAATGACCGATTTCGGCATAGATCCGTGGTACAATTTCAACACATGACCTTCCCCGTACTCATATACATCTGCCGTTCGTCCCTATCCAATAATTCTCCCCATTCTCATCGATCATTCTCCTACTTACAGCGTTCCAGTTACATCTACACGATCTATTACTGCGTACAAGCACGCCTCTCTTGTTATCTATTTCTGCTAGCCAAAGATGTTCATTTTCCTGATCTCCGCGCTTAACAAAGTCATGAATCGAGTCGTTAATAAAGGCTGCAAAAGTATGATCAAACTGATACTCTTCCGCGTATATTCTGCAATGGGCTTCAATGACATAATCTTTATTTTGCTCGCTAAAAGATCGAATCAATAGAGTTCACCTCGTACATCTATATTTTGAAGGAAATATTGACGCTCAAACGATTATCTCATCATCATACTTGATCAAACTCCGTGCGGAAATATATGTATCAAAAATGTAAATCCAAACAAAGAGACTGCTCTTAAACAGACTCATCCATTCGAATCTATTTCAGTCACAGTCTCTGTACGTTTGCATGCACCTTTTCACACTTCATCCCGCAGCGAATTATTCTTTTCTTCCTTGATCGTAATAAGGAATTTCCTGCGCTCGATCGATAAGACGGCTTACACCATCCTTTATGTACGGCATGCGCTCATCCGCTTCGTGCAAATCCACCCATTCAATCTGACTAATCTCTTCAGGCCTACTCAACTGCTCTTGTCCATCAATGATTCTTGCTCTAAAAGTAAAGAATACCGCATGTTCCTGTATTCTCTCGAACTTACACTCATTCACAGCTACTAAACCAAACACTTTAACCGTGTAGCCCGTTTCTTCCTTCGCCTCGCGAATCGCAGCTTGTTCTAGCGTTTCTCCTGGCTCAACTGCTCCTCCAGGGAGAGACCATCTGACATCATCGTCATGGTCATGATTTTTCACCATCAGCACTTTAGAATTCGTTTCATCCGTAATTAAACTGTAAGCAACATCAACTCGTCTCATTGATTCCCTGTCCCTCCGTGTCACGTCATCTGATGTCCAGAGCAATCATTATGCTCCTATTGCAGCCGGATTCTCTTCTACCTTCGATGGTATGGAAGAGATTACAATCGCAGCTAGGACACAGATTATACCAGCTAAATGACTCCAGTGGAAAGGCTCTCCTAGAAAAAGGTATGAGAATGCGAGCGAAGACACCGCTATTAATCCAGTAAAAACAGCTGACGTACCTGTCGGCACAAGAGAAACGCCGTAATACCACAGTATAAATCCGAGCACCGTGACAACTACCGCATAATACAAAATGTACATCCAATCCACAACACTTGGCTGTGCAAACTCGAACGAGAACGCTTCATAGATGCCAAACGGAAGAAACATCAAAAATCCAAGCAAGGTCACGAACGTAGCAATCGCAAGCGGCGACAGTCTAGCAGAAAGCACCTTACCGAATATCGTAAACAGCGCCTCACCAATGACAGCGAAAAATACAAGCAAATTGCCAAACCAGACCAAAGAACCATCCACTGCGCTCGTTTCCACATTCACATGACTCAGCTTCAACACGGCTATTCCAATTACCGCAAGTGCAACACTTAGCCATTTGTAGAGAGACAACCGTTCTTTTAAAAATAAAAATGAGATAAGCGCAATGATCATCGGTGTCGTGCTCATAATAATGCCGCTCTCGCCAGCCGATGTATATTTCAATCCATATAACAAACAAATCCCGAACCCGAACACACCTGTCAACGATTGAACGAACAACCAGAAGCGATCTTTCGGTATAATTTTCGGAATCCCCTCTCGTACATACAGCAGCAAGAGCAAAATAGCTGCCGCAATCCCACAGCGTATCGCGGAAGCCAAATATACGGGAAAGACAGCCGATACTTGTTTCCCAATAACGAAAGAGCTGCCCACCGTAATCATTGCGATGCTCATCGCCCAGTACGCTTTTGCATTAGTGCTCAACAGGTAAACCTCCTTCGTGTACGAAAATAAGGCGCTCCCCCTAAAGGAACTAGGAAGTGGAACGCCCATCGCAATCGTGTGATTTCAATAATTGGTTCATAAGAAATGACAACAAATTAATCTACAACTTGATCCAAGCGTTCGATACGATATCCCCGACCAAGAATCTGAATAGCCTTGTCAAGAGACTCCGTTATATCCTTCTCTTCAATGCCTGGAACTTGACAGCCTAGCAACCAAATGATTGCTGTATTTGCGTTTACTTTCTGTGATTCTCCATCACGGTAACAGAAACGCGACAATACTTTCGTATCATCAGCCAACACCAATACATCCGCTGGCAGAGCTACTGCTTCACTTTCACCAAGCCCTTGAAATGGCTCGCCCCCTTCTGTAAAAGCAAGTCGTAGCTTACCTTCCACAGCCTGGGCATCGAATACACCTAATGGGATAAGATGCTGAATGGCCGCAACGTTTACTGCATCTACAATGGGGTGAATGGTTGGAATTTTATCGAGCTCGTCCTTAATGAAGAAACGTTGGAGTAAATTTTGCACAGATGGTGGGGTTTTCTTCGGGTTTAATCCAATCTGAGTATACAGCTGCTGATAGGCAGCATTACGAGGTTGTTCTCCGACAGTTGACTTGGCCATTCCTCTCCACTGCTCGTGAATATGATGCCAATCTTCTGTCAGATTCAGTTCATGTAACACATCATCCTGCTTAGGAGAAAGCTCCAAGAGGCAGCCATACACTTTTACATCGTTCAAATGCTGCTGCACACGTTCTGACATCGGTATAACACTATACATCCATAAATCCTCCTGATACCCATTAAGCTATTTGCTGTAGAATCGTCTATGGTCGCGAGAGGATAGTACCATTAATATCCATAATAGTCAATGTTCCAAATGAAGTTACAGCGCTACAAGCAAACGATCTTGCTCAAGTGTCAACTCATCTCCAATTCGCAGTACATTCGGTGCTTTCAAGCCTGCAAATGCGTTGCGCGTGTCCAAAATGGCAGCACCAGAATCTGCGATTGCGTGCACATTGTACACGGAATGCGATGTCAAAAAGACGATGCAATCATATTTGCTTAGTTCCGCTTCATTTACCGTTCGCTCGATTTCCACCTTGTTGCCCTGCTTATCGGACATGGAGTCGCACACCGGATCATTCACCGTCAATACCGCGCCTTTTTCCTTCAATAATTCATAGATTTCCAAACTTGGCGATTCACGCAAATCATTGACGTTAGGCTTATAAGCCATCCCGAGAAGAAGGATGCGAGAGCCGTTAATGCTTTTGCGCTGCACATTCAATACTTCAACAACTTTTTGAATAATATACCTTGGCATATTGCGGTTCAAATCCTGCGACAGCTCGATAAAGCGGCTGAAGAAGTTTTCCCCTTTTGCCTTCCAAGACAAATACATCGGATCAAGCGGAATGCAGTGTCCACCTATGCCGGGCCCCGGATAGAACGGCATAAAGCCGAACGGTTTCGTCGAGGCAGCTTGAATGACTTCCCATACGTTAATGCCCAGCGTATCGCACATGAGGGCCACTTCGTTAATAAAGGCAATGTTCACACTGCGAAACGTATTTTCAAGCAGCTTGGACATCTCTGCTGCTTTCGTTGTCGATACAGGCACAACACGTTCGCAAATAGAGCTGTACAGTATCTCTCCCAGCTTCAAACATGTAGGCGTAGTCCCTCCAACAACTTTAGGTGTGTTGCGGATCGAATACGTTTGATTTCCTGGATCAACACGTTCAGGTGAATAGCATAAATAGTAGTCACTTCCAGCAAGCAGTCCTTCTTCTGCAAGCACATCAGCAATTCGTTCATCTGTCGTACCCGGATACGTTGTGCTTTCTAATACGACCAAAGTATCCTTTTGCAAATACACACTCAATTGAGCAACAACCGATTCGATGTACGTAAGATTGGGCTCCTGCTGCTTGCTTAACGGAGTAGGCACGCATATGCACAAGGCATCAAACTGCTGAATAGCAGAGAAATCCGTTGTTGCCACGAAGCGACCGCTGAGCAGAACATTGCAAATATCTCGATCCTCAACATCAGATATATAGGAGCGCCCCTCATTGAGCATTCCTACTTTTTCGGAACTGAGATCGACACCTGTTACTTCATAGCCTTCTTGTGCAAAAGCGACAGCCAACGGCAGACCGACATAGCCCATTCCAATAATTCCGACTCGTGCTTGCTTAGCAAGCAATTTCTCCTCCAGCTTCATAGGCCACCTCCATAGCTCCATATGTCCTTTACTTAATCGAATATCCGTCCTCTTCCTACAAAAGAAATTTGTGACTCTACAGTTAATGATAGTTCCGTTGCCGTAACAGGTTCTTCGACCGCGATTATAATATTGTAGTGGTTCGGGTAGTGGCACTCGTCGAAGCCCAACACTTCGCCGATCTGCTCTCCATTAATCCATACCTGATCGCCGCGTTCAACGATACCTCCACAGTGAAGCTCAGCAAATCCAAGAAACCCTACTCTATCAATCCGATCACCACTTCTCGCTTCGTGATGATCGGTGGTTACGATTTCATGAATTTCGCGTTCTTGCACACAACGTGTCTCATGCTCAATTAATTGCATCCCTCGCTGCTCCTGCTTATGGAACAACAACTTTACAAACGATCCGGTAACTGTGCGCTTCACTACTGCTGCTGTCCGGTTACTAAGCGCATGGGTCATACACGAAGCGCCTCTGCCTCATAGGTTTCATGGACAAGACGAACCGCATCATAGCCGTCTTCACCATGGCAATTGCCTGCTTCCATTTTCGCAACGAAGTCTAGCAGTATCGCCTCATATTCATGGAACAAAGAAGATTTAAACTCTTGGAAACCTTCTAACATATCGATATAAATCTCGTAGCCATTTTTGAAAACGATCCGCACATCCTTTTGCTCTCCATTCGGATAAGCCCAATCCAGATCAACCGTGACAGGAATGCCATCTTCCGTAACCAGCTCCACTCGCGCCTCCATATCAATGCCGCGCTCATCCCGTGTAATATCGACGGATTTCACTTTCATGTGACCAAGGAAAAATGCTAGTGTGTCATAGACATTAGGACCATTATCCGCTACGCATCCGCCGCCGCACCGTTCAGGCTGCATGTACCATTGATCGTCCCCAGCATGTTCTTCAATCTTTTCCAAGTAGCTGGCGGTTACAAAGGAAACGTCCTCTAAAGACGTCAATCGTTGCAAGGCTTTTTCGAAATGTACATTGTAGCGTCTATGAAAAGCAGTAAACATCGTCAACTTCGCAGCACGCGAAAGCTCTACAAGCTGTCTCGCCTCATCCAACTTTAGCGTCATCGGCTTCTCGCAGCATACGTGCTTACCTGCCAGAAGCGCCTGCTTGCATATTTCAAAGTGCTTATCGTTCGGCACATTAATGACAACTGCATGGATGTCATCACGCTTCAACAGCTCTTGATAATCCAGATAACTGCTAATCCCTTTTTCACGAAACGGCTGGAGTCTGCTCTCATTCAAATCGCACACAGCCGTCAGCACCGGATTGGTTAATCGAGTCGTTAGTGCATCCACATAGTATTTTGAAATAACGCCCATTCCGATCATGCCTATGTTAAGCTGCATCTTATATCCTCCTCTATTATCTCAAACGTTAGGTATGATTGTTTCGCGCTCTGGAGCCGCAATCTTAAGCTTATCTGCCAAGTCCAACAGCTGCTCATATACTTGCACATCCAGCGGAATTCCTATTGGGGAACTGCTTCTTTGCGCCTCTAAATAACCTGGATAAACGACTTTCTTCTCCGGGGAATGGGTCGGGCAGTCCAACAGCGTTTGCAGCATGCTGTCCATATGAGTACCGAATTCAAGGAGTGGTCGAAACGCTTCTACTTGAATAGCAAGGAAAAAGTGTCCAATATTTTGGTCTTCCTTGGCATGAGATGCCCCATCCTTCTCCAAGAGCTGTGGACTAGGACCTACATGTGAACCCGATAAGATGCCGCATAAAATATCAACGACTAGTGCAAGACCATAGCCTTTCGCCCCACCTGTCGCAAGCGAACCGCCGAGCATTTGTAAATGCCCTGATCCATCTTCGTAAGCTTGCGGGTCTGTAACGGGATTGCCTGCTTCGTCAATGAGCCAACCTTCTGGAATGGACTCACCACGAAGCTTTGCAGCCCGAATCTTACCTGTCGCCACAACGGTGGTGCTCATATCCAGTACAAATGGAGGCAGATGTTGAGATGGCGCACTTACGGCAATTGGATTCGTACCTAACATATTAACCGTCCCATTCAAAGGACGCGCAATCGTCTGCGAGCCAAGATTCGTCATCGCAATGCCAATCATGCCCGCATCGAGCGCCTGAGCTGTATAATAGCCAGCACTGCCAAAGTGGGAGGAATTGCGTACGACGACACAGCCAATTCCAGTCGCGCGCGCCTTCTCTATCGCTATCTCCATCGCTCGGGCTCCTGCAACAAGCCCTAAGCCCTGCTTGGCATCTAACGTAGCTGTTCCCAGCGTTTCCGTTGCAATCGCAAACTCTGCCTGCGGATCAATGCGGCCATCCTGCAGCCGAGCTACATAAATGCGTTCCAAATTTGTAATGCCATGCGTGTCAAAACCTTTTTCATCCGCATAGCACAATACATCTGCCGCCGTACGACTGTAGCTTTCAGATACCCCACAAGCTTGAAACACTTGTGTTACAAACTGATGCAATGGCTCTGATTGGACATAAACGACTTGCTGTTGTGTAAGTAGCGTTCCAGTCATGCAATCGTCTCCTTTACAGATTGGTCTTGAGCGATCGTTACATACGATAGGAGCAAGTGGCGAATGGAAACCGCATACTCCTCCAACTGTTGTCTAGTTATCCATTCTCCATCTGCATGAGCCAAATTCTTCTCCAGGCTTCCTGGGCCGTATACAATGGTATAGCACCCTTCACGCTGCGCCCACATTGCATCGCATGTAAAGGTTTCGTGCAAATGATCATCCAGACTTCGTTCCAAACCTAGTGCTGCCAAGAAATGCTCCAGCGATTCATCACGGTTATTAAGCACGGGCAAGCCCTGTTTCACCCATTCCAAACGACAGATTTGCTCTGCATCTTTGGCTGTTAAAGCAGACCCATCAATCGTGCTGAACGTGTCCGAGAATCGGTGCACTGCATCAGCAAACGCATCTTCAATCCATAGTCGGAACTGCTGCCCTGCTTCCGTTGACAAATAAGCAAAGTTCATTAGCAACTGTCCACTTCCATACACCTTGTTGTGCATTTGCCCGGTATGAAGACCTGCCAAACACATTTTTCCGCCTGCTTCTGTAATCGGCACGGATAAAGCTGCGAACAATTGCTGGGCCAAATAGCCAAGCAGCAGCGTAGCATTATGTCCACTGTGAGGTGCATCATCGGTTGCATCTTTCCCCTCAACAACGATCCTTGCTGTCATCGAAGTTGTCGAATTGTCAAAATAGACACCGTTCGAAGGTTCAGCAAATACATTCAAGCGGCCGTACCAGCCTTGATCAATAAGCACCTTCGTACCATACACGCCCATCGCACCGCCTTCTTCACCGGAAACACATTGGATGACGATGCTATATGAATCAAGCAGACCCGGCTTGTCCTGCAAAGCGGCCTCAATACCGGCCAACAACGCAACACCAGGCCCTTTCATGTCTACTGCCCCACGTCCAATGAATGTCTCCCCATCATAGGAGACAGGGAACGAGCCATCGACCGTATCCATATGAAAGTTGAAGACAAGCGTCTGCGCAGGTGGGCGCTGCGGCCCGATACGAAGCACGAGATTGGGCTGAGACGACCAAAATGTACTACCCATTCGTGACGCCCGCTCCTTCACGGATAAAGGAACTTCCTCTCCTATTAACAGAGCAGGATCTGGTGACGAGTGTACGACGATTTGAGCACCTGTTCGTGCTGCGGCAAACGAGGCATAACATTGCTGTGCCTCCGCTAATAGGGACGGTTGCCCCGTTTCCATAGGCGAAACGGTGTGATATTCAAGCAGCTCAAGAAGCAGCGCTTCATAATCGGATGAGAATAATCGAGATGTACAAGTGGTATCCACTATACATATACACCTCCTGTTTGCGTTTCTTGGAGTTCATTCAGCAGACTTTCTAAGCGACGGCCATAGGCGATGTAGGATTGCTTCAAGCTGCCTCCATCTGCCATGCTCTGCTGTTTCAAGTGTGGAATAAGATGTAGATGCGGCTCAATGGCGAAGATTCCTGAATAATGATGTTCGAGAAGTAAGCGGATCGACTCCCTCACACGGGATTGCCCTTCTCCTGGTAAAGAATAGACAGCTTGCTCATTCTCCCAAATGCCGTCCTTTATATGAACATGGAACACATAAGGGAGTACTTGTTTCAAATACTCGTGTGTATCATAGCGATACGAAATGCCGTTACCTGTATCAAATAGAAGGCGCAAGTTAGGTAGATCTATCGACTTCACCAAATCCAAGGCACGGTCTGCCGAAGCTCCTGCCCATCCTGCACAGTTCTCATGGAGCAAAATGAGGCCCGCATCCGCTGCCAGTTCGGTTAGGCGGTGTAAACGCTCGATGACGTTCCCCCTCCATACGGATTCAGGCAAGCCATCATTCGGATAGGACATAATCCGGATATATTTCGTACCAAGCGCAGGCACCCTAGCTGCTAGCCGCTTCAACTCCTCGGCATCCCATTCAAAAGGTGCCGTTATGGGCCGCTCCCAATTGGCGATGCGTGAGGAGACAACGGTCACCTGCATGTGGGCCGCCTCGATATCGCGTCGGATCGCTTGGAAGTCCCTTTCCTCGATATCTGCGAGCGAGCTCCCATTGACCGTGCGAATTTCAAGCTCACGCCAGCCTAGTTCTTCATGGGCTTGGATTTGATCACGAAGTGAAGCACCTGCTTCATCACTTAATCCCGACAACACAATACGCTGCTCATCCCTGTCACCGCCATCTGCCTTAAACATGGACTGCTACCTGATTGGCATGGGCAAGAACCGCCTCAATGACGAGATCAACATGCTCATCCGGCATTTCTGCATACAGCGGCAAAGCAAGCGACCTCTTCGTCAACGCTTCAGCATGAGGGAAGTCACCTTCCTTGTGCCCTAAATAAGCAAAGGCTGGTTGCAGGGGCAGCGCAAGCGGGTAATAAATTTGGGTCTCAATGCCCCGTGCATGCAAGAACTGCTGCAATCCATCACGGCGCTCGCTTTGCAGAACATACGTATAGTACACACGATCATAATGATCGTCAGTTACAACTCGAATGTCCGGTGCTAACCTTGCGAATGCCTCGTTATAACGAGCAGCAATCTGAGCACGGCGCGCTATCAATTGATCAAACCGGAGGAGCTTATGCTGCAAATATCGCGCTACCACTTCATCCATGCGATGGTTGTATCCGAGATGATGATGAAGGAAGCGAGTAATGCCGTCCTGCCCATGGTTGCGCAGCATACGGCAGCGCTGTCCCAGCTCGTCATCATTTGTTACGATAACTCCGCCATCGCCTATCCCACCAAGCGGCTTAGCCGGAAAGAACGAATACAATCCGCTGTCACCGAGCAACCCGGCTTTCGTACCGTTCATACTGGCTCCCAGCGCTACAGCGCTATCCTCCAGCACATGCAGCTGATGCCGATCTGCAATCTCTCGAATTGCAGGCATATTAGCCATCACGGAGAACAGATGCGTCGGAATGACGACGCGGCTATTCGGTGTAATCTTCGCTTCCAGATCAGCAGGATCCATCATGCCTGTCACTGGGTCAACATCGACAAATACAGGACGGGCTTGCAGTAAGGAGATCGTACTGGCCGTAGAAATAAAGGAGAATGCAGGAGTGAGCACATCTACACCTGGACCAACTCCTAATGCACGCAAGATAATGCTTAAGGCAGTCGTTCCATTAGACACAGCTATCGCATGCTTTGCTCCTGTATAGGCACGAATCGCTTGCTCGAAGTCAGCTACCCCCTCCTTCAAAATAAAGTTGTCGGAGTGACCTACCTGAAACACAATATCTTTGATTACGTCACGTTCTTCGGCATATCTAGCACCGTAATTGAAAAAAGGAACGCTCATCCTTACACCCCTCCTTCATAAAACTTGTTAATAGCCGCACTAACTGCTGCAACTTCTTCCTCAGTCAAATCAGGATATAGCGGCAGCCCGACCGTTCTTGTACAAGCCAGCTCCGCATGAGGCATGCTTCCTTCCTCATAGCCGAGAGATTCGAAACAAGGCTGCGTATGCAAAGTTAGCGGGTAATACACTTCTGTACCAATCCCGTTATCCGTTAAATACTGCACCAGTTCATTGCGGCGATCACATTCAATTAAATACACATAGTAGACGGGATTGGTTGTATCCTCCCGCTCTCTAATAACTGGTGTCTGAATAGATGGATTAGCCGCGAGATATTTATCATACAGCGCTGCTAAATGAGCACGCTTGGCAATCTCTTGCGACAAATAAGGTAGACGCGACAATAATACAGCTGCCTGAATATCATCCATCCGACTGTTGTACCCAACCTCGTGATACACGTAAGGAACGCCTTCATCCTGACCGTGAATACGCAATCTGCGTACCCGATGTGCAAGCAGATCATCATTCGTCAGAATGAGACCGGCATCACCAATTGCTCCAAGTGTTTTAGTCGGAAAAAAGGAGATAACACCCGCCTTGCCGATTAAACCAGCATGCACACTGTCATGAAACATGCCAATCGCCTCTGCGCTATCTTCCAATACCAGCAGTCCATGCTTGTCAGCAATACGCTGAATCTCCTTCATATCAGCCAGCTGCGTAAATAAATGCACGGGCATAATCGCCTTGGTGCGCTCAGTAATTTTACGTTCAATATCCTCAATCGAGATGCTGTACGTAGCTGGATCGATATCGCAAAATACAGGCGTAGCCCCTACATGTCCGACACTTGAGGCAGAGGCAAAAAACGTAAAGCACGGCACGATGACTTCATCACCTGGTCCGATTCCTGCCGCCTTCAACATAATAATAAGCGCATCTGTCGCATTGCCGACCGCAATACAATGTTTCGCTCCTGTATAAGCTTCCATCATCTGTTCGAATCTTTTCACAGTCGGCCCATTTGTAAACTGTCCTGCTTCAATAATCTGATCTAGTTGTTCTTCGATTAGCGGCCATTGACGCTTGAATGAAGCCGCACCAGAGAAAAATGAAATTGCCATTTCGATCACCCCGTTTTTACTGTTTCATAGTGCACAACTGCATTTGCATATGGTTCCTGTTCTTCTTTAGGCAGCATAAGACCGCATTTCATCTTGGCTTCACATAATGTAGCAACAACTTGTGCATTAAAGGCCAAGTCACTTTCAGGCTTAGCGCACAGCCCATCAAAGTATCGATAATACTCTACAAACATCGCCGATAACGGATCATCGTACATCACTTGTTGTTCGATAAGTACTCCGTCTTTGTCGTAGATTTGCAGCCAAGAATAGCTGTCATCCTGTGCGCAAGGATAATAGCCGACGATTTGATGGTCCGCAAAATAGAGGCGAATCGTTCGCTTACGGATCGGTGATGCAAGATTGGAGTTCAAGCGAGAGGTTAACCCACCTGCATGCAGCAGTGAAATATGAGCTGTGCCCAAATTCGGTACGACCGCATCTTCCACATGCATATCCGTCACAGAAGCTTGTACAACATCCGCTTTCACCCCGCCAAGACTTAGAGCCAATGCTGCCAGATGTGGAATTTCTACATCCAATGCACTGTCATGGCTCATGTTGGACAAGGTGCGAGTCAGCCTAGCTTTGTCCTGTTCTGCCACAATAAGTGCAAGCGGTCCATATCGATTCGAACGAAGAATTTCTCGAATTTTTCCCGTTAAGGAACTGGACAGCCAGTTCGCTACAACAAGGACGTCCAATCCATACTGACGTTCTAATTGCTGTATCATCTCCAACTCAGCCAAAGTAGAGGCTAGCGGCTTCTCGACCATGAAGTTTCTATATCCATACTCAGCCGCTTGCCGCAATGTCTCAGCATGAAGTTCTGGCGATGTGCATATATGAACGACCGTATCTTCTGGTGCGAAACCTTCTACATCACTTACATTTCGATAAAAAGCTAACAAAGGCTCTTGTATATGGCTCGCATAAGGATCAACAACTCCGACTTTTGTATCAAAAAGGCCTGTATGCCGTTGATCGGTATGAAGCTTGCGCAAACAATGCAAATGCAAGCCGCGGCCAGCTCTTCCAAATCCAAAAATCAACGATTTTTTCATGGATACAGCTCCTCTTCAATCGCTCACAAGATGTGCTTCCAAACTCGCAGAATGCACCTCTTGTACGAATTTTCGCATTTTATAGTGGTCTTTCACTCCTTCTGTCTCGACACCGCTGCTTACATCAACTGCGTACGGATGCACCTGCTCTATGGCCCTCGCTACATTCTCTACATGCAAGCCGCCTGCTAAAATAATCGTTCGCTGTTCACTAACCCCAACAGCAAATTTCCAAGGAAATGGCTGACCTGTTCCGCCAGTCGCACCGTCAACATGCGTATCCAGCAAAATGGCTCGCACATTATTTTTGTGCGTAAATTCGTCCATCTGGGCTAAATCATCCTCGCTGCGAATGGAGATGGTTTTGACGACGGGACGTATCACTTGCTCGCAATATTGCGGAGATTCTTGTCCATGCAATTGCACGAGATCCAAGTGGCAGTATGCTGCAATATCGTTTACGATATGGATTTCTTCATTAACGAAGACTCCAGTCGTTGTAACGTAAGGCGGTAGTAATTGTATGATCCGTTTCGCTTGCTCTGGCGTCACTTCTCGCTTGCTGCTCGTAAATACAAAGCCAATCGAATCGGCACCCGCATCGACTGCAGCTAACGCAGCTTCTATCGTAGTCAACCCGCAAATTTTCACCCTAACGATAACGCACACCTCCTGACATCATAGCTATGACAAACAATCACTATAAGAAGGACCTACTGGCACCGCAGTTGCATTGAACAACCTCTATACGAGGCTGCTAATCTTCCTACACCCGCTCCGCAGCAACTGACCTTGTCGCATTTTTCAACTGATGCACAAAGGCACGTACATCCTGCTCAACCGTCTCCGGTGAAGCATGTTTAATGACCTGAATAAGCGCACTTCCTACAATCGCTCCATCTGCATAGCTGCTTACTTCCTTCACATGCTGCTCATTAGAAATACCGAATCCGACAGCTAGCGGCAAAGTCGACTGCTCACGAATTTGTTGAATAAAGCCAGGCAGTTCATCGGGCAGCGACTGCCGTACTCCTGTAACACCTGTGACCGAAATGCAGTATAAAAATCCACTGCCCTGCTTCACAACAGCAGCAGCGCGCTCTTCACTCGTCGTAGGCGCAAGGAAGAAAATCAAATCAAGCCCATGCGGCTCAAACTTCTGTACCCATGGCTGTGCCATCGTAGAGGGCAAGTCTGGAATAATGAAGCCGTCAACGCCTACTTCCACCGCTTGGATTGCTAAGCGTTCCAAGCCATAAGCAAGGAATGAGTTGCAGTAGCCCATAAATACGATGGGCGTGTCTATACCTGACTCCCGCAGTTTGCTGACCGTCTCTAGGCAAATGTCCAAGTTGGCACCATTTTTGACAGCCTGTAAACAAGCTTCCTGAATAGTAGGACCGTCTGCTAGCGGGTCCGCATAAGGAACACCCAACTCGATAATATCCGCGCCGGATTCCGCAATCGCTCGAATTAACGACTCTGAAATTTCCAAGTTCGGATAACCGACCGGAATATACATAATTAAAGCACTTTCATCCTTTTCACGAAGATGGGCAAACGTCTTCTCGATACGACTCATACCGTCACCCCTTCCAATTCCAGTTGTGCCAATCGCTCCAAACCTTCAATCGCCTGATTCATGTCCTTATCTCCACGTCCAGACAAGTTAACCAGCACAATCTGGTTCTCAGAAAGAGTCGGGGCCAGCTTCAAGGCATAAGCAACCGCATGAGACGACTCCAGTGCAGGCAATATTCCTTCTGTGCGGCACAAATATTCAAATGCTTTCAACGCTTCACGATCATTGATCGAGGTGTATTCCACACGTCCGCTATCTTTCAAATAGCTATGCTGCGGACCCACACCTGGATAGTCCAGACCAGGAGCTATACTATGTGTTTCAAGAATTTGACCGTATGCGTCTTGCAGCATATAGGTAAAGCTGCCTTGAACGATACCAAGTGAGCCTTTCACGAGCGGGGCGGCATGTTTGCTGCTCTCGATCCCTTCACCCGCAGCCTGAACACCGATTAATTTTACTTCCGGATCGTCTATAAATCCGTTAAATATACCGATTGCATTACTGCCGCCTCCTACACAAGCAACTACGTAGTCAGGCAGTCGGCCTTCGGCTTCCCATATTTGTTCTCTTGCTTCCTCGCCGATTATAGATTGAAAATCAGCAACGATTTTCGGGAAAGGATGGGGCCCAACGGCTGAACCTAGCAAATAATGCGTATCATGCACGTTCGTTATCCAGTCGCGGATCGCTTCACCAATCGCATCCTTCAGCGTTTGCTGACCAGCGTGTACAAGCCGCAAATCTGCACCAAGCAATTTCATCCGTTGTACATTCGGCGCTTGACGTACTGCATCCACAGCACCCATATAAACGACACATTCGATCCCAAGCAAGCTGCATACGGTCGCAACAGCTACTCCATGCTGTCCTGCTCCTGTCTCAGCAACAATTCGCCGCTTTCCAATTTTCTTAGCTAACAATGCCTGGGCCAATGCGTTATTAATCTTATGGGCCCCAGTATGCGTCAAATCTTCTCGCTTGAGATAGAGCTTGCCCCCACCCAACTTGGATGGAATTCGATGCAGCGGGGTAAGAGGTGTCGGTCTACCCACAAAATGTTTTAATATAGCTGCCACTTCATTTCTGAAAGCAGCGTCTTCCTTAACCCTTTCGTATTCATGCTCCAATTCTTCCAAATTGCGAATTAACGTTTCCGCGACGAACGCCCCGCCGAATTGTCCAAAAAATCCATTCATCTCTTCTCTTTCCTCCTCTGCTATTTGCTCAACGAGCCTGCTCACGGGTTCGATTTAACTTCATTCGCAACACCTGCAAATTGACGAACTTTACTCACCACATCTGACGCCTTAAGTAGCGCTTCTCCAACTAGCATCGCATCGAAGCCTAATTGCTCCGCTTGCCTTGCATCATCTGGGGTCGACAAACCACTTTCACTGACTGTCAAAGTTGCAGCCGGCAGCCCAGAACGAATACGTTCGGAACGCTTCAAATCAACGTCGAAGGATTGCAAATCCCGATTGTTAATGCCGATAATAGCCGCACCTGCTTCAACAGCCCTCTGGGTCTCTTCTTCTGTAAAGCATTCTACTAACGCCTGCATGCCAAGTTCATGGGCCAGGCCTATCATTTCTTTCAATTGGCTAGGGTCGATGGCTCGTACAATCATCAGCACAGCATCCGCTCCGACCGATCGAGCTTCATAAATTTGATAAGGGTCAATAATAAATTCCTTATACATGACGGGAATATGAACCTGTTCATCATTCGCGATTAACTCCACAATCTCAGCACCACCGCCAAAAAACATTTTGTCAGCCAAGACCGATATCGCACGTGCACCATGTTCGGAATAAATGCGAGCTAACTCTAATGGATTATACTGTTCCCGGAACGTTCCTTTAGAAGGAGACTTCTCTTTCACTTCCGCGATTAGCGATATGCCAGGCTGATTAAGAGCCTCATAGAAAGGTCTCGGACTGCGCGCCTCTGCCAGCTTTGCTTGTATTTCTTGCAAGGGCTTGAGCCGAATTTTCTCTGCTACTTCCTTATACTTGTTTTCTAAAATTTCATCCAACATAAACACGAATTAGTTCCTCCTTATCATTTAAACTTGAGCATATTATTGATATAATACAACTTGTCCCATGTGTTAAATCGGAATTATTAGTTTAGTCTAACCGTAGTCATAAGATGAGAATGAAAAGCTTACTGCATTGGCTCTCATTTCATATTTCTTAATAGTAATGAGATTGAGGATGTGATTGAAACAATAGCAGAATTGTTGTCTGTTTAACGGCTAAATAGGAGAAAATGGATTGCTGAATTGGAAGTGAAAATAGAGCGAGCAGCCACATAGGAAGGGTGACAAAACGATTCGGCAAGAGGATGAATACCGCAACATCATAGACAGATTTGCGTATGAACGATAACAAAATTACCATTTGCTAGAAGTGAGTTTATTGTATACTATAGAAACAATTTAGGATATAGCTCCGTAGTATGCGGTGAATAATTCGGTAGTAACTGGCGCGAAATTTGTCAAAAGTCGAAATAGATAGAATGGGAGGATTGAACCATGCAAGAGTTTACCACTGTTGTTGCCATTAGCAATGAAGAAACAAGAGAGAAGGTTATGGCATGCGTGACATCACTTGGCAGCGCAAGCATCCACATCGCCCGTTCGAAGAACAAACTCATTCAGCTATGCATGGATTTGGAACCTGATCTCGTCCTTACCAGTACACAACTTAAAGAAGAAAGCATGATTATGGCTTGCCATGAAATCAATCTTCGAGGTGTTGACCCACCCATTTTATTTTTACAAGAAGAAGATGCGCATCGCCCTCTTCCTCAGCACTTCGAAACAGACAAGATTGCCGTCTTGAAGCAGCTTTCCACCGAACTAATTGAACAAAGGATTCGTCAACTACTGCCCGCCAAAATTCGTACGAATCAACTAAAGCCCCATCTTATCGTATGCAAACTCAAAGATCATTCGTTCTCCATCCGGGAGGATACCATTTTATTTGTAGAAAAGATTAGCCGTTTATACTCCGACATCGTTCTCACGGACTCCTCACGCATTCGCACCTTATCTACGCTCAAAGAAATATACACACAAGCCAAGGATTTATTTCAATCTCACCGCAGCTATTTAGTGAACAAGCTCCATATTCAAAAAATACTTCCTGATATGTTCATACCAGGAAACTATTCGATCCTATTACATGAATCTACCTTTCAACCCCCGTTATCCAGAAGATACTATGAACGATTTTTACTATTAAATAGGCCTGAAAAATAAAAAAAGGCATAACATGCAACGACCCGGTTCCAGATCACGTTTAGCGAAGGTGCAACGTGAGTCCAATACCGGGTCGTTCTATTTCTATATTAACTGTTGTCTACATGCACCGTACAATTGTAAAGTTCACACTGCCAAGTATCGTCGACGTCGGACCAGGCAATGTTGGACACAGAAGTGTTTTTCAAGCGAGTTTCAGCCTTATAAGTAGGCAACAGCACTTCGAACAAATGTCTAATAAACGAGCCATGACTTACAAGTAGAACATTTTGGCCAGCATGCTTGTCCGTCACTTCTTGGACAAATGACAATATTCTCGTAAACACTTGGTCTTTAGGCTCCAAACCTAAATCCAGCTCGCGCCAATCCGCTCCCCACTTGGCCACACGCTCTTCTTCTGTCGTGCCTTCGATAAGACCGCCATTTACTTCGCGCAGCCTGTCATCCAACAATACATCCACATCGTTCATTTCACTGGCAATCGCCTCAGCTGTTGTCCTAGCGCGAGATAACGGACTTGTATAAATAACATCCCATTGTTCCTTGCTTAACCGATTAGCCAGCTGACGAGCTTCAGCCACGCCACTCTCATTTAAAGGAATATCAGAGCTTCCTTGTGCTCTTCCTTCCTTGTTCCATTCCGTACTTCCATGACGTATAATTCCAATTCTAGTCATTACGCAACCTCATTATCGTATTTAAACTAAGTATTCCTAAGTAAGCTAAACATATTTTTTAAATGCTTTACTTCCATTACCATCATACCCTAATCGTGTGTAAAATTCATGCGCTTGTTGGCGCTGTGACTGGCTTGTCAGCATAATCTTTACACACTGCTGCTCTTTGCAAATATGCTTGACCGCTTCCGCTTCTCGAATCATTTGGTTACGCCTGCTTGGACTCGGCCGCCTTCGCGAATGAGCCACTCTCCCGTTTCCCAGTCGCTTAACTCCGCTTCTTCAGGAGCAAGATAGTACAGATCAATACGAATGGTCAGCAGCTCATTCCATGGAGACTGAATAAGCACAGAGCGGAATATTTCTTCTAATCCCGGAATGGAAAATCCTGAAGGTGCCGGGAATAACTCCTCCATTTCTGCTCTTGGAATGTTGGTTTCCAATGCAAATTGCAGAGCAGGCTTGCTTGCATATTGATCATAGACAAGCTCAAACTTAGGCGTACGCTTTCGGTCGAAGCTAGTAATATCTTCTTTGAACTCCGCCTCATCAGCCGGAATAATAAACGGCCACTCTTCTTCTGGATAATGATAAACATTGCTGTGTGATGCAAGTATATTCAATACCCGCTCCCATTCAAGACGAGGGATAATCGAAATTGGCAGGTTTACACCCGTATGATCGACACCAACGACTCTTCCTTTCAACAGCGCATGCAGTTTATCGATTGGGAGAAAATTATCGTTATTATGCGCTTGCGAAGAAGATGCAGCCGCCTTGGCAGCGATCGTTTCCAGATCAATCGCTAATTGACGTTTATTTTTGACATCATCAAACGTAATCATCGGGAATGTTATACAATCCCCACGAAGTACAGTTGAAGGCAAGTAGCCTTCGGGCATCAAGGCGAAACGGATTTCATCGTTTTCTGTATTAGCTAATTCAAGGAACAGACCACCGAACAGATTTATCCAGTCTTTTTCATTTTCATTCGAATTTGGAAAAACAATATTGATCGTTTGCAAGCGAGTCATATTCTTCATCTCCTCTTCCGTTATGGTTCAACCTGTACTGTATTCTGCTATTTGGCTCCCCTGTTTTTCTTGGCTAAATTTGGACATCACTTATCTATTATACGCCTACGAACACCTGTACCTCAACTTACATTTCAATGTTAAACCAATTTTAATTTTCTATTTCATAACACGCTTGTTGATGAGTCACATATTTGGATTTCTTCGAGTGTACAGCAAAACATACATCGGCGCGAAACGAGTTCTATAGAAATGCTTAACGAATAAATAAAAAACAAGGGCTATCCCCTTGCCGTTCGGCATGACGGGGCAACCCTTATTTTTAATAAAGAAAAAAACAATGTCGTCGTAACTTAGCAATGCTAGTGTTGATGCATCTCGATCCATTCACTTAAATAAGGTACATAGCCAATATCTTTTGGCTCGTCCTGCAACCACGATATAAATTCTAGTTCATTTCCATCCGGATCTTCAAAATAGACCGCAGCTGCCGGCATCCATGTATGGACAAACGCTTCAATCGGTTGTTTACCAAATGATTGTATAGGCTGAATTCCTTTTTCCTTCAACCATTCTATTGAATGTAATAGATCTTCTAAATCAACTCCAAATGCAAAATGTCTTTTCTTAATTTCTGTTCCATGCGGAACTTCCCATATCCCTAACATTTGTCTATCTTTTCCGATATAAAAGAAGGCTACTCTTCTTTCCTCGATAAAGTGAGCTAGTTCTAACCCTAGTTTTTTGTAAAATGCAATGGATTGTTCGAGATTAGTCACTTGGATATGCGTTTCATACAAATGGTTAATCATTCACCCTGCCTCCTTAGATTTTAAATGTCACTGTAAGTTCTGACCATTCTGTTTCTTTATAAGCAGCCTGAATGCCGATACGACGAATAACATCTTTTACGACGTATTTTGACTTCAGCGTGGCTGTAAATTCACTGTTAAATAAGCCAGGATTGATTTTAATCTCATTACCGCTAACCCAGTGCGCATTTATTTTCTGCTCCTGAATAATCGTTTCGAATCCTTCCTTGTACCACGGATGCTCATTCGCTTTAGACACCCCTGGTTCATTCATGCAAACATATAAAGATATGTCATCACATAATTGCAACAGTTTAAAATGGCTTACAACCATATGTTCATCAATTTCACCTAATCTAGCTCGAATTCGCTGTTGCCTTTCCTTTTCATTCGCTATGAAATGGATACAATCCAACCGTTCAGATCTCTGTATATGTACAAATGAGGAATAATGCAGGCTGCACAGAAGTGCGGCATACTCATTCATTGCTTCTACTTCGTCCATTCCAACTTTATATAATACTAATTTCGGAAGCAGAGGATAATCTAAAAAAGAGAATGGGGCGGCAGTGCGGTCATTCCATGTTGGCGTGTCGTCTAATCTGATCCAGCCTCTATCATGTTCTTGGATTGCTAGTACCACATCACTTCTATAATTACAGTTCAAAAACAAACGTTCAGTAAGGTTCGCGGCAATCTCACCAGAAAATCTAGCATGCTCATGCTGTGTAGTCATAATAAAATATTGGTCGCTTTCTCTAACGATCATAAATGATCCCCCAATCTAGTTACCATGTCTCTCGTCAGCTTCATCTTGCATTCATCACATCTCAACAATCATCACTTTGCCTAGCAAGTATATACTATTGACTATTGAATTTGGTATTTATCCACGAGTACTTCTAATTCACTAGATAATTGATTTAAATGATCAGCAGAAACAGATAGCTGACCAACCGATTTCTTTTGTTCGTCTGCCGATAGAGAGATAACATTTAGCCGCTCTAGTGAATCGCGAGCTATCGTCACGATTTCTTGCATAGAGGCTGTCACCTGTTCCGTACTCGCGGATAGTTCCTCCGACGTTGCTGATACCTCAAGCGTCTGATGATGAATCCGCTCAATAGAGCTTAATATCGATTGAAAGGTAGCTCCTGTATCACCAGCTATCTTCACTCCTTTGGAATAAGTAATAAAATAATTTCCACTATGACGTTTGCTATTTGCAGGACCAATCGCTGTTCGATACAATTGTATTAACACCTTAATCCGCATTCTATTTTGATCATGCTCGGCTAAAGAGGAGTGATTTACATGGCCGTCACCCACACCTATTCAAAAGGAGAAGAGATCGCAAATGCGATTACGCATGGAATTGGAGCTCTGCTAAGTGTTGCTGCTCTTACCCTACTTATCGTATTTGCCGCTATTTATGGCGAACCACTGCATGTTGTCAGCTTTACCATATACGGCATATCGATGCTGCTGCTATATACTTCATCAACACTTGTACACAGTTTTCCTGAAGGAAAAGTGAAGGATTTATTTGAGACATTTGACCATGCCTCCATTTATTTATTCATAGCCGGTACGTATACCCCATTCGTACTTATTGCTCTGCCAGCCAAACTTGGCTGGACGTTATTCGCAGTAGTGTGGACGATTGCCATCGGCGGCGTCGTATTCAAGGCGTTCTATACGAAGCAATTTTTATTTGCTTCTACTGCACTCTACGTCGTTATGGGCTGGATTATTGTCTTCGCGTGGGAACCTCTAGTTCAAATCCTTTCTGCGCATGGATTGAACCTGCTTATTGCAGGAGGTATCTTGTACACATTAGGAACTATTTTTTATGTATGGCGTGCGTTTCCCTATCATCATATGGTATGGCATTTATTCGTATTAGCGGGTTCTGTAACCCATTTTCTATCTATACTTACGCTGCTCCAGATTCAACATTAATCATGAATCGAGATCGAACGAACAACACAAAAAGGCTGTCCACATCCCTTATAATGGGATGCAGGCAGCCTTTTAAATTGCATACGAATTATGCCGACCTAAGTCCTAGCCCGTTATTGTGAAAGCCTTGCATAAGCTTGTAAAGGTGCGGATGAACGCTTGACGACAAGCTGCGGCGTTAGTATCACTTTCTCGTATTTATTCGCAGGTTCAGCTGAAGCATCGTCTTTATCCAGCCTTCTTATCAAGATTGAAGCGGCTCTTCTACCGATTTCATCCTCATTTTGATAAATGTGATCAAAGAACGTTTCATGCTCCGTTGAGCTTTCTGGATTGTCAAAAGTTACAATCGAAATATCTTCAGGCACTCGCAATTGCAGTCGTTTCGCTAGCTGGAGCAGCTGAATACCAATTCTGCCGCTCAGTGCCACATAGGCGGTTGCTGTTCGATTGCGCATACATTCAGCCAATAGATTCGACTCCATCGCTTCATGTTCAGAGGGCATTGGAAAATCGGTCAAAATAAGTGCGGGATCAATCATATGCCCGTTCCCTTCGTAAGCATTCATATAACCTGCAATCCTATCTTTCACACTCACACATTCCCGATATGCGTCTGTGCAAATGACAATATTCCGATGTCCCAATTGAAACAAATGCTCTACGGCCATTTGCGCACCAAGACGATTATCCGAGCACACATAATTTGTTTCTACACCAGGCAAATAACGATCGATCAGCACAAACGGGAAATGATTTACCTTCAAAGATAAAATTTCCTCATTATACGTATCCTTATCTACAGGAAAAATAAGCAGCCCTTCCGCATCTAGCTGGACAAATTGTCGAATGAGTCGCTCTTCCTCATCTTTGTTCCCATCACTGAATGCAACCATTAAGGTAAGTCCCCCTGCTTGCAACGTTTCTCTTATTGCAGTGAGCAGCCGCATCGCAAATAAGTCATCTAATGATGGCATGACAAGGCCGACAAGGCGGCTCCTTACCATAGTTGAGTGCTTATGTATCGAATCTGATTTCCCACTTGGGTCGTTACCTGAATGGGTTGATTCTAATCGGGGAGCCGCTTCTGCTACGAAACTTCCCCGACCAGGAACTCGATAAATGAAACCTTCCTTCACAAGCGATGCAAGCGCATTCACAACAGTGATGCGACTAACCTCAAACTGGGCCATCAGCTCTTTCTCTGTCGGAATTCGATCATGGGCTGTTAGTTCTCCTTGCTCAATTCGACGCTGAATATATTGCTGGACCTGCATATAAAGCGGGGAGCGCGAATCATAATTCATCATTCCGTAGTGGAGATACACAATTGATGTCCATAGAGCAACGTACACTGTCTCAAATGTCATTTACACCACGACAAGCATATCAGTGTACCAACCAACCCCATATAGACCTCACTCGTATCTCACTCTCCTTGTTCGATAGGATTGTAAGTCATAATTACCCATTACTAACATTCGTGAATACGATAAATCTAATCATAGATTGGTGAGCAACAATCATAGGCAAAGATAGCCATTTATTATGACCAATATATCATTTCTGCTTAACCTTCACAATCGAGGAATAACATTCCATTACAGAAACGATAAAAAGCGCCTTTCACATCGCAGTATGTCTGCTTGCAAAAGGCGCTTATCTACTTGATTTAACGTACTTTTCTCTTCTTTATTTCGTATCAGCAACTGGAAGCAGCGGTGATGGCTGCCCTACAGCATATAAATGCAGCTCATGAAGGGCTCGTGTGCAAACCGTATACAACAACTTGCGGTCTCGTTCATGACCATAATGCTCTTGATCCGCGTCCCAAATAATAACGCCATCGAACTCCAACCCTTTTGCCAGATAGGATGGAATAACCCAACTGCCTACAGAAAACTGCTGCGTATGCTTCGTTACACGTTTCAACCCATCTACCTGCTGACTAAGCAGCTGATATACCCGTGCACTGGAAGCTTCATCTTTCGCTAATACAGCGATCGATTGACAACCCGCTTCCTGCAATTGCTGCATCCGTTCGAATACAAGCTGAGGTCGTTCTGCTTCATTAACGACATAAACAACTGGCGGCTTGCCTTCTCGATGAAACGGCTCTGCTGGCTCGCCATTAGGTAGGATGGCATGAGCAAATTCCGAAATCGGCTTGGTCGAGCGATAGCTCTTCTTCAGCCGAATGACAGTGGATTTGCGCTCTGGGAACATACGCTGCACCATTTCGACACGACCAACCCGATTCGACTCGTAAATCGCTTGGTTCCAATCCCCTAGTATCGTGAACTTGCTCCGTGGGAACAAGCGAGACAACAGTGCATACTGGAAGGCAGAGTAATCCTGAGCTTCATCTATTACAACTTGCCGGATATGGTTAAACGTATTGAAGCCCTCTATGCTCTCCATAATGTACAAGAAGACAGAAGCATCTTCGTAAGGGATAATGCCATCATTCATGCGAGCAAGCGTGTGCTCTCCCATATTTGCTACCATCGAAGTGGTAGGCATAGCATCAGGATCAATATGAGTAGCAGCGAAACCTGCCAACCCAGACACGGAAACCTTTTCTTCACTCGCATTTGTTTGCTTGCTTGCGTCATGAGCAGATGCTGCAGTCAATGCAATTTCACACCAGCGAGGCAAATGAGCGTTGAACTGTTCATAGAGCGCATCCCATTTTATAAAGCTGTATGTATGCGCCTTGCGTCGCATTTCTCGTACCCATTTGCCCACATGCTTCTTGCTCATTTGCATCATTTCTTCTTCTGTGCCGATGTAGTTCGGTTGTTTCAAGAATCGTTGATACACCCGTCTAACTTCTTTCGCAGCCCAGTCCTTCAAGTAGCCTTTAATCCACTCTCTTGTCTTATCCATACGAGCTGGCAGCGACCAATCCGCTAACGTACCATAGAAATGCTCTCTCAGCATCTCTTCTGTAATAACCGTTCGCTTTGGCGTACCCAAAGATTCGAAGGCGATTCCTTCATTCATTAGGCTTGTCACAAAAGCATCTGCAACTGCCATAAACGATTCAGAAGCTTTCCAGCGTGCCGAAGCCCGCTCCAGTTGGCCAACTGTTGCACTTGCCGGGTTCATCAATCGCTCTGCTTGATCATAAACGTCTTCGATCTGCCTCGTTGTACGTAAACGATAATCCACATATTGTTGGAACGTTGTCTGCGTCATGTTGGATTCGCCAAGCTCCGGTAAAATATTGGACACATAATCGTTGAACAGATCATTTGGAGAAAAGAGAACCACCTGTTCCGAATGCATACTTTCACGATGTTTGTACAATAAATACGCAATACGCTGCATCGCGGCTGACGTCTTTCCACTTCCCGCTGCCCCTTGTACGATAAGCACCTCATGAGCATCATCACGAATGATCGCATTTTGCTCTCGCTGGATCGTGCTTACAATGGTCTTCATTTTCGTATCCGCACTGCGCTTCAACATATCTTGAAGCATGTCGTCTCCGATTTGAATCCCTGTATCAAATACCGCTTCCAACTTGCTGTTGCGGATCAAATATTGACGCTTCAGCGTCATCTCGCCTGTGATGATACCCATTGGCGTACGATACCGCACAGGCCCTGGCGCATAATCATAGAACAAGCTGGCGATTGGTGTTCTCCAGTCGTAAACGAGATGCTCGCCATTTTCATCCGTAACCGACATCAATCCGATCGTAACAGGTAGTTTATCCACCTCGTACTCCTCACGGAAGTCGATCCTGCCAAAGTACGGGCTGCCGATATGCTTGCCCAACTTTGTTAATAGACGACGAGCATGATCTTGGACACGCTCATAATTTGCCAAGTCCTTAGCCTGCTGCATAATGCTGACGTACGTTTCAAATAGCTGCTCTTTATCAACTGATACCTCATCCCAAAAATGGCGTTTCATCTCAACAATTTCTTGTTGTTGATCCCCAATCGTCGAATGAAGTGATTCCATCTGCTTGTCCATAACCCGAACAATATGCGCTAATTTATGTTCTTCTTGCTCGTATTCCAATGCTGTTATATGATCGCTCACACTGCAGCCCCTTCCTCTTGCCGTCTTTCAATTTCAATTATCTAGCCTAATACGGCTACGGTACAATGCTTAAGATTCACCATGCAAAATACCTGCGCTCACCGTATTCAACTCTATTTCATCTATAGCCTCAATGCCCGCTGTCAACGCGCGGCGAATATATTCGAGCGACATGCTGGGCTTGCCTGGATGACGTACCGCTTGCTCTGGAATGAATGGAATATGTACAAATCCGCCGCGACATCCTTTTAATAACGGCTCTGTATCAATCATGTGCATTATCTTATAAAACGTAGAGTTACACACATATGTTCCAGCTGTATAAGAAACAGAGCAAGGAACACCCGCCTTCTGAATCGCTACTTTCATTGCCTTGATCGGCAGTGTTGTCCAGTATGCGGTCGGACCATCGACTGCTACTGGCTCGTCCATTGGCTGTGCCCCATCATTATCAGGGATTACAGCATCCATTCCATTAATAGCGACCCGCTCCAGTGTAATATCTGGACGTCCGCCTGCTTGGCCGACAGACCAAATAACATCTGGCGTTCCATGCAATGCTATTTCTTTTAATAGTTCCCCAGAGCGCTGGAATGTAGTTGGCAGCAGCAGTGCTTTCACTTCATAGGCTCCGATATGTTGGCCATCCAATGCACGAACAGCTTCCCATGAAGGATTAATCGATTCCCCATTGAATGGATCGAATCCAGTAATCAGCAGCTTTTTCATCCGTAGTCCTCCTCTATGTAACCCGTTATATATGATTCGACTATATATCCTTGATCATCTCACAGTGATATTTCGCAAGCAACCATTTTGCAATCCAGAACGAGTATGCTATCGTAAGTGCTAGCTAGAAAGGAGTTGTACGACGACAACATGACACAAATCGATACACCCGCGCTTATCCTGCTCATCCTAGCTGGACTTGGCTTGCTAAGCGGCAATTCCACCGTTACCATTGCGATGGTTATCCTGCTGCTGTTGCGAGTTACGCAAGCACATACCGTATTTCCATGGATTGAGAAATACGGACTTACGATAGGAATCATCGTCTTGACAATCGGTGTAATGGCTCCGATTGCAAGTGGCAAATACGATCTAGCGACACTTACAGCATCCTTCATGAACTGGAAGTCACTGCTTGCCATCGCTGTCGGCATCTTCGTCAGCTATCTTGGCGGTAGAGGCGTTGGTCTAATGTCCACCTCACCTACGATTGTCGCTGGCCTTCTTGTCGGGACAATTATCGGGGTCGCCCTATTTCGTGGCGTACCAGTCGGTCCGCTCATTGCCGCTGGCATTCTATCTATGTTTATTAGCAAAGGCTAATAACAACGCTCAATACGACTTTCGAAACTCAATAGTGGAAAAATGTTCCGAAAAACGGATTGACAATGTTTACATGCAGTGCTAGAATCAACAAGTCAGCTAAAGAAAACCTATTTTAAATTCTACTACTACATAACGAAAGGCAGGTGCTATCCATGTTGTTACTGAATCATATGGCGTTGGACGCCAACTATAACCCTAACTGCATACAGGAAGCCCTGCATATAAATGATACATCACTTTCTATCTAGGTAATCACCTTTCAATCGTTCCTTGTATAAGAGCGATTGAACCTTGACATTACCTTTTTAATCCAGTTGTGTCAAGTCATTTATCGGTTCGGGGCTTAACAGACCCGTACGTCTATATCTAATACGCACTAGGTATATCGTCTGCGACGGTATACCTTTTTTATATTTATTTACATGTGCGCTGAACCTAAACAAATGAGGATTATGCTCCAATCCTCTAACAGAAAAGGATGTGGGAATCTATGCTTTCGGTATTATCCAAGCTCAGTTGGTTTTTCAAAGAACATAAGTGGCGCTACATATTTGGCGTTACGCTACTAGTCGTCGTCGGCATCCTTGAGCTGATTCCTCCACGACTGCTCGGGCAAGCGATTGATGAGATTGTGTACGGTTCTATTACATGGGAATCACTCGCTGGCTATATTATGCTCAATGTTGTGTGGATGGTCGTTATTTATATTATAACCTACGGATGGATGTACTCTTTATTTGGGGCTTCATTCATTGTGGAACGGAAACTTCGCAGTCGCTTTATGCATCATCTGCTTAAAATGACACCCACCTTCTATGAGAAGAACCGCACTGGGGATTTGATGGCTAAAGCCACCAACGACATGCGCTCCGTATCTCAAACAACTGGTTATGGAATGCTTCTTATTACGGACTCAACGGTGTTTCTATTAACGGTACTCGTAGCGATGAGCGTCCTTATCCATTGGAAGCTTACATTAGCTGCCTTGCTTCCCCTTCCGATTATCGCGATTGCGATGAAAGTGTTCGGCAAAATGATTCATGAGCGCTATACGACTGCACAAGATGCATTCGGAGTTATGAATGACCAAGTGCTTGAGTCGGTTGGAGGCGTTCGTGTATTGCGTGCTTATGTGCAGGAGCGCAATGATGAGGCTCGTTTCCGTAACATTACACAAGATGTATATAAGAAAAATGTGGCGGTTGCCAAAGTTGACGCCTTGTTCGATCCAACCATTCGATTTGCGATTGGCCTTAGCTATATGATCGGTTTAGGTTACGGTGCCTATTTGATTATTCATAATGAACTAACAATCGGCGAACTGCTTGTGTTCAATATGTACCTGGGCATGCTCATCTGGCCAATGTTCGCGATTGGCGACTTAATTAATGTCATGCAGCGAGGCAACGCTTCCCTTGATCGAATTAATGAAACGTTGTATTACAAGCCAGACGTTGCAGATGCAGCATCTACACAAGATGTAACTCTTCCTGAGAAATTTGAGTGGAAGCAGTATCAATTCCGCTATCCATCTTCTACAGTGAATAACTTGGAAGAAGTCACATTGACGTTGTTAAAAGGACAGACGCTGGGCATTGTCGGCCGAACAGGAAGCGGTAAATCCACCTTCGTCAAACAATTGTTACGTGAATATCCGCTCGGAAATGGAAATATGCTAGTCAACGGTGTTCCGCTGGATACCATCCCACTCGACCGAATTCGCAGCTGGATTGGTTATGTGCCACAGGAGCAAATTTTATTCTCCAAAACCGTGGAACAAAATATTCGTTACGGTCATCAAGACGCAAAAGAGCAAGATATTATGCAAAGCATCGATATGGCTTCGTTCACACATGATCTTCCTACCTTGTCTCAAGGCACTCAGACGATAGTTGGTGAAAAAGGAGTCGCGTTATCTGGCGGACAGAAACAGCGCGTATCACTCGCCCGCTCTTTCATCTCTGATGCCGAAGTACTCATTCTCGATGATGCTTTATCCGCTGTTGATGCTCGTACAGAAGCAAATATTATTACAAACATACGGAATATGCGTTCAGGTAAGACAACATTGATTACGACGCACCGCCTTTCTGCGGTTGAACACGCTGACCAGATCATTGTGCTCGATGACGGCCGCATTGTTGAACAAGGAACGCACGAAGAGTTAATTCAACAAAATGGTTGGTATAAAGAACAATTTGAGCGTCAGCAAATCGAGTCTTCCCTATAAAACCGAAATATAAAGCATGCTGCTAATGAGAAAATGGTTGCGATGGCTCGACTTCATTGAGTTGGGCATCCACCAGAAGCGGCAAGCAGCTTACCATATTGCAAGCGACAGGAGGTACTACCTTTTATGCAACTCGATACGGAACAATCCGCTAAGCCCAAGCAAGTCGGCAAACGATTGTGGCAATATGCAATGCACTACAAAGGGACATTTATAATCTCCCTCATTATGCTTACCCTTGCGGTTGCAGCAGAATTAAGCGGGCCGTTCATTGCCAAGACGATTATCGATCGCCATATCCTTGGCATTGAGCATCCTTACTATAAGACGACAACTCCATCTAACGATAATGTCACCTATAACGGCAGCACGTATAAGCGTTCGGATCGTTTTGAGCCAGGTGAGACAAAAGGAGACGCACTTCATATTTTACAGGTTGGATACAGCTTCGTACTCGTAAATGAAGAAGTACCGAATCCAAAAGGAGAGCGCGCACTCAACGATGGCATACTGAAAATTACGACGAAGAATGGAGTATGGGAAGGCGCTGCTACCTCACTATCCCTGCAGCAAATGCTCGTATTTTATGAACCCGAAATTCGCGGTATTTTATACTGGATGGCGATTTACGGATTACTGCTATTCTTAAGTATTTTTATGAGCTTCGGTAAAATACTGGGGCTTCAGACAGCCGCTAACAAAGTTATCCGCAAACTACGCGGTGATGTATATGTACACGTACAGCGGTTGCCGATCCCTTACTTCGATAACTTGCCGGCAGGGAAAGTAGTATCACGTATTACGAACGACACCGAAGCAGTCAAAGATTTATTCGTTGCCGTGCTATCAAACTTTACATCCGGCATTATTATGATTACAGGTATATATGTAGCCTTGTTCATCTTGGATGCAAAATTAGCGTTAATCAGCTTATTGTTGGTTCCAATGATTATTTTGTGGATCGTGCTCTATCGCAAATTTGCTACGGGCTACAATATAGTAATCCGTTCACGCCTGAGCGAAATCAACGCAATTATTAACGAATCGATTCAAGGGATGCCTGTCATCCGCGCTTTCCGTCGCGAGAAACATACGATGGACGAATTCGAAAATTTGAATAACGACTATATGAAGCATCAGAACAAGATGCTCAATCTAAACGCACTTACGTCCCATAACTTAGTTAACGTACTTCGCAATATCGCATTTATTGCCGTACTTTGGTTTTTTGGTGGGGCGGCACTTAACGAAAGTGGAGTCATTACACTTGGTGTGCTCTATGCATTTACGGATTTGCTCGGCCGTATGTTCCACCCGCTTACGGGTATGGTGAACCAACTGGCGAACCTTGATCAATCCATCGTATCTGCTGGACGCGTATTTGAGCTTATGGATGAACCAGTTGAACCGCACAGCGATGGCTCCATGCCGCGCTACAAAGGTCATGTTGTATTTGACCAAGTATCATTTGCTTATAAAAATGATGAGTATGTATTGAAAAATTTGAACTTTGAGGCGAAGCCTGGCCAAACGGTTGCGCTTGTCGGTCATACTGGATCGGGTAAAAGTTCGATTATGAACTTGTTGTTCCGTTTCTATGACCCGCAGAAGGGACAAATTCGAATCGACGATCAAGTTATTACGGATGTACCGAAGCAATGGCTGCGTCAGCATATGGGTATCGTATTGCAGGATCCATATTTGTTCACAGGTACAATTGCATCTAATGTCAGCCTGAACGATCCATCGATTTCTCGCGAACAGGTTGAGGCTTGTTTACAAGCAGTAGGCGCAGACCGCGTATTGAAGCAGCTTCCAAAAGGTATCGATGAGCCTGTTATCGAGAAAGGAAGCACGTTATCAGCTGGACAACGTCAGCTTATCTCATTTGCTCGTGCACTTGCTTATGAACCAGCCATTCTTATTCTTGATGAAGCTACAGCCAATATCGATACAGAGACAGAGTCTATCATTCAAGACGCACTCGAGGTGTTGAAACGCGGAAGAACAACGTTCATTATTGCTCATCGCCTTTCTACCATTCGCAGTGCCGATCTTATTCTCGTGTTGCACCGTGGAGAAATTGTTGAGCAAGGTACGCATGATGAGCTTATCGCGCTTGGTGGACGCTATTTCCGCATGTATCAGCTGCAACAAGGAGGCAGCGTGACGGCTGACTCGTCTGCTGCGCAAGGAAGCAGCCCAATTGCGGCAAACGTTACTGCACCAGTATCACCAGCGTAATAACTAACAACGAGCACTTCATTAAGCTAAGCCATCCATATTTGAATGGCTGCGTGATTCCTACTTTCATACACGAAATAACGAAATATAGCAGCAGAGCTGGCCTTTCGGTCGCCCTGCTGCTTTTTTTGCATTCCTTCATAAAATGAAAAAACAAAAAAGTGCTAATTCAATCTGCATTTATTTTTAATAAAATGCAGTTGATTCTCTACGTGATTGAGCTGCTCTTGTATAGGCTGTGATGCTGCGGCTGGGTCAGGATATTGTGACTTCAAGGAAGCCAACTGCTCCTTTAATTGAGGCACATCATGATTCGCCTGTGAACAGTCATATTCACTACTTAAATCAGACAGAGATGAAAAGTTTTCTGTCATCATAGACTCCTATCTTTTTCCTTTGGCATTATTGCTGTCTGACGTGCGAGTCGTTTTGTTCTGATTAGCGTGACCTTGTTGTTTATTCGCCATGACGCATCATCCTCCTCAAATTAGCTGGAAAGTTTCTAAACTTCCTGCTTCGGAATGTTGTTTAAACTCGGGGCTCGACGGGCCGCCTTATTAGACTTGAGCGTAATACTTTTCTCAGTGAAACGCGATTTGTTCTGTAACTGATGAATTCGCTCTGCTCGATTGTACGGCATTAGCTTCACCCCCAATACATAGCCTGTCCAGAACCATTATGAATATCAGTGGAGGAAGCTGCGGGTACTGCCGACAATTACTAAGCATTTAACGTATCTCTCTGGCATCAAAAAATGCCTGAAGCCGCGATACGCAGCCCAGGCATCAATAGCATGTATTTACTGTTCTTCAGACAATCGGAATTGAGACAGCTGATGTTCAAGATCTTTACTAATAGTATGAAGGCGAGCAACCTCACTCTTCATTTGCTCCACCATTGTAGTTTGCTGTTCCGTCGAAGCAACAACCGAATTGGTGTAATCTGTACTTTGTAGTGCAATATCATTCAATTGGTCTAACGTAGCCATTACTTCTTCTGAAGCAGCAGACATCTCTGCAGAAACTTGACTGGTTTCTTGAACAAGGTTCGTAATTTGTTGGATAGCCTCTGCAATTTGTACAAAAGCCTCGTCCGCCACTTTCACGACGGCAAGTCCATCCGTAACCGCTCGCCGTTGATGATCAGCAGCCGTTGTCGTCTGTACATTACGTGCATGAATGCCGCTAATTAGCGTCATAATATGCTCTAATGAGTTCTTAGAATGTTCGGCAAGCTTACGCACTTCAACCGCGACAACTTGAAACCCTTTTCCATGTTCACCAGCACGTGCTGCCTCAATAGATGCATTTAAGGCAAGCAGCTCTGTTTGCTTTACAATACCTTGTATAAAGACAATCGCTTCACTAATCTCTGTTACGTGTCCTGTTAGTTCATTTAACGCAGTAAATGTTTGTTGTGACGCTTCACCAATTCGCTCCATTTGTTGAACCGTGCGGGTAATGACTTGACGACCTTCCTGCGTTTGTTGGGAGGAAGCAATCATCTGATCGGCCACGGTTGAAGAAGTTTCCGCCATCTGTGTCACGCCTGCTGCTATCTCAGTCATTGCTTGCTTGGTCTCGTATACACTTGTTTGCTGCATAGCTACGCCAGAAGCGACCTGCTGCATCGCTGCATTCACCTCTGCTGCTGACATCGATGTATCATCTGCTGCAAGTTCAAGTTTGGTAGAAGCAAGAGCCACGTCAGTGGACATATGTCTAACATCATGAATGAGCAAGCTTAAACGTTCAATCATGAGATTAAAAGATTCCGATACGCGTCCGACTTCATCTAATTTCTTAACTTGTAAACGAACTGTCAAATCCCCTGCCGCAGCCTTCTCAGCAAGCTCGCTCATATGCTGAAGCGGTCTAAGGCTCATGCGAATGTAGCCAGCGAGAAGAAGCAAGCTTGCAATACCTATTGCAGCTATAATCCCTAATGTTTCGAACAGAATCGCGTTCAGCTCAGCTTCAATGATGTCGTAATTAAACTCCATGCCGAGAATACCTACCGAATGACCTTGTTCATTTTTGATAAGGTGAAGCGCTGTCATTACATGACTATCACCAGCTTGATGATCGGATGAAATTGCCGTTCCTTCAACTTTCAGTTCATCCAATACCGCTACTATTTCTTTATCAACAATTAGGGTTTTATTTGGGGTGAGCCCTCGCTTCTCAAATGAATTGCTGCCCTGTACAATTTGAAATCCTGTTCCTTTATCTGTCTCCATTAGATCTGGGAGCACCACGAATGTGCTAATTACATCATCTTTTGTTAAAAAGTTTAACTTTTCTCGAATCATAACAAAAGTTGGATTGGTTTTAAAATCGATGTTCGTATTTTTATCTGATAACGTATATGAGGCTTGTCTTATTGAAGAATTTAATTCTTGAAGTTCAAGATCTACCATTACTTTTAACCGTTGTTCAAGAGAACTGACATACATACCTCGTTGGAAATTAAGTTCTCTTAGAAGCAACGTTGAGCATAATACTAGCATCGTAACGCTAACTACGATGATCATCCTAAACATAATACTGCTTTTTTTTCTACTTCTCATCTTCATTCTACCCCTTCTTCATCCGGCTAAAAATGATGCAGTCCTGACCACTTAACACACAGCGGACAAAATGCGACAAAATGTCACATATTGCAAGTATTGTACCATATTTAACCTCCAATTCAAGAGAGCGTTTACGCAAACAGGTCCTGATACTTATATTGCATACCCAGCAGGCTGCAACATAAGCATCAGGACCTATTCATTCACAACGTTTATTATCCACCAAGCACCACTCTATCATCTGCGAGCTTGACGCCACGAACCCGTTCAAATTCATACAGCAGCTTATCTACGGTCAGCTTCCTTTTTTGCTCGGCACCGATATCTAAAATAATCCGTCCTTTGTCCATCATAATCAGTCGATTGCCAAGTCGAATCGCCTGTTCCATATTATGTGTGACCATCAATGTCGTTAACTGATGTTCATGGACAATCTTCTCAGTCAATGTTGTAATCAGTTCAGCTCGAGCAGGATCAAGTGCAGCTGTATGCTCATCCAATAGCAACAACTCTGGCTTCATAAAGGTTGCCATCAACAGACTTAGTGCCTGACGCTCCCCACCTGAGAGCAATCCTGCCTTCGCATAGAGCCGATCTTCTAAGCCAATTCCTAGTGTAGCAAGCTGTTCCTTGAACCATTTCCGATCCGTACGCTTAACACCGATACCAAGGCCTCGACGCCTCCCTCGACGCTTCGCGATCGCCAAGTTCTCTTCAATCGTCATCGAAGGTGCCGTTCCAGCCATCGGATCCTGGAATACACGTCCGATAAAGCGACTACGGGCATGCTCAGGCATAGACGTTACAGACTGATTGCCAATGGAAATCGAACCGATGTCAGGTAACAACACACCGGATATCAAGTTCATTAATGTGGATTTGCCAGCACCATTACTACCGATAATAGTGACAAATTCACCTGCTCGCAGTTGGAGGTTAATATGAGACAAGGCAAGCTTCTCGTCAGGGGAGCCTGGGTTAAATACTTTACACACTTGTTCAATATGAAGCATTAGCCTTCCCCTCCTACTTTCATCATCTCCACAGCACGCTTGCGGCTAACAGCTTTCTGTTTCATATTTCCTCTAATTCTAGGCAAAGTTAGGGCAAAAATAACGATCAACGCCGTTAATAGCTTCAAGTCTGTAGAATCCACTTCCATCTGCAGCGCAACAGCCAAAATTAATCGATACAATACGGCTCCTAGTAGGACAGCAAACGTTACTCGTGCTATCGTTCGCTTGCCAAAAATCGCTTCACCGATAATCACAGAGGCAAGACCTATCACAATCATTCCTACGCCAGATTGAAGGTCTGCATACCCTTGATATTGAGCAACTAAGGCACCGGATAATGCTACAAGTGCATTTGACAAGCTTACGCCGACAATAATAGTAGAATCCGTCTTAACGCCAAAGCTGCGAATCATGCGGGCATTATCACCTGTAGCCCTTAACGCTAGTCCGATATCCGTTTTCAGGAACCAATCGATAATAAATTTGATTATGAGCACCAATCCACCGACGACTGCGATAAACGTGAAGCCCTTTTCCAGCGATGAAAACAACGTCTCTTGGTTTAATAATCCGATATTAGGTTTGCCCATTATGCGTAAGTTAATGGAATGCAGAGCGATCATCATTAAAATACCTGATAGCAAGGGATTAATCTTTCCCTTCGTATGAATGAGTCCCGTCATCATACCTGCAAGCGCACCACCTGCAACAGCCAACAAAGTCGCTGCCAGTGGGTGCAGTCCAGAGCTAATTCCTATAGCCGCAATGCCCGCTCCTGTTGTAAAGCTTCCATCAACCGTAAGATCAGGAAAATCTAATACTCGAAACGTTACATAAACGCCAAGTGCCATAATGGCATATAACATGCCTAACTCAAATGACTTATACATTGCCGTCCAAAACCCTGAACTTAGCATAATATGCAACCTCCCGACGATGTTATGTCAACGTGTAAGCCCGCTTAGCAAGTAAGCGGGCCGCTTCATTATTCGAACAAATTGCCTTCCTTAACGCTCTTCTTCATATCATCAGTTACCGTAAATCCTTGTTCAGCAGCTGATTTCATATTCAACGCTAGATCCAGTTCTTTTGGCACCTGAACCGGAATCTCAGCAGGTTTCTTGCCGTTTTTCAATATATCTACTGCCATCTCTCCCGTTGCATAGCCGATATCATAGTATTCAAAGCCAAACGAGGCAACCCCGCCGTTTTTCACGGAATCTTTCTCAGCCACAAACAAGGGAATGTCCTGCTCATTAGCAACTGCAACGACTGTGCTTAACGAGCTAACGACGGTATTGTCAGATGGAACGTAGATCGCTTGTACTTTACCAATCAACGACTCAGCCGCTTGCTTTACTTCCGAGCTGTTCGTAATAGGAGCAACCACCACTTCAAGTCCTTGCTTTTCTAAAGCTTCTTTTGCTTGTGTAATATTTGTAACGGTGTTTTGCTCTCCTTCATTCGCAATAATGCCAACTGCTTTCGCATCAGGAATTGAAGTCTTAACAAACTCCATTAATGTTGATATCGCTTCTGGATGCAAATCAGTTGTACCTGTTACATTGCCGCCAGGCTGCTCCATACTGCTGACCAGTTGACCGCCAACCGGGTCCGTTACCGCTGTAAAAAGAATAGGAACATCTTTAATCTGCTGAGCTGCCGCCTGGGCAGACGGTGTAGAAATCGCTAATACAAGATCCTTGTTGTCACTAGCGAACTTCTGTGCAATCGTACTCGTATTGTTAATATCGTTCTGTGCATCCTTATAGTCGATCTCCAAATTAACGCCTTCTTCATAGCCGTTATCTTTCAACGCTTGCACAAATCCTTTTCTCGCTTCATCCAAAGAAGTGTGTTGAACAATTTGTGTAATCCCAATGGACACTTTATCGGCAGACTTCGATTCACCTTGCTGTTGCCCACCTTCCACACCATTGCTCTTGTCGCTGCATGCTGTCGTTAGCAACAATAATATCGCTGCGCATATAGCCCAGCCTGATAATCGCTTGTTTTTCATTCGATCCGATCCCCTCTCACTTTTTCGCAATAAAGCATAAAACCTGTAACGCTTTGTAGTGTTATTGAATTATTTTATCTATCATTTTTTCCAAGTCAAGACAATCTACTATTAATTATGGAAATAAATGTATCTTAAGGCGAAATAATATTTCTATCACACAATAAAAAAGCCCAAGTTGACTCAACCATAGTAGGTTAGGATCAACTTGAGCTCACATGTAATTGAATTTTTGATGAGTCTAGCAAAATTGCTAATCGCCGTTCCATTCACAATTTTGCTATGGTCAATTAATTACGATCGAGAAGAATAAACTTTCCATATTCATAATTCTCGAATTTAGCTTTGACATTGAGGAAATCAGCAACCTCAACCAAAGGAACATATACCGTACCCTTAATTAGTTTAGGTGCATTCTTCAATGCTACAGCTTTGCCATCCACTTGCGCGGATTTGCTGTCAACTTTTAAAGTAATTACTTTTTGTGTGATGTCATCCACGATACGAATCTGTTTCTTGCTCTTATCCCATTTCACATCTGCATCAAACGCTTCTGCTACATAGCGAAGAGGAACGAATGTTTTTCCTTTTTCTACGATCGGACGTGGATAATCATATCCCCAATCTTCGTATCCATCTTCCTCAAGCAGAGGCAAAGTTAAATATTTGCTTGTAAATCCAGTTTCCAACATGAATTTATGAATGTCTGAGCTGGAATCAAAATGACGCAGCCAATCCCCTGGCGTAAGATTAGAATCTGTTGCTTTTAGCGCTTTGGACGTATCCAATGTATCAACTGAAACCGGCTTGTTCACATTGCGGTATTCCGCTGATTGCTTAATTTGAACACTTGTAATCGGGAAATCACTGTCTTGCGGAAGTGCAATATTGAATTCACTCAACATTTTGTGTGTAGTCAATTCGGAGTCAACGAACCAATCCACCTTCATGTTCGTGTCTTTGCTCATCAAAGGCGCGAAATTAGGAAGGTCTTTCAGCAAGTTCTTCCATTCTTGCTCCACTCCATCTACAGCCTTAACACCATTGTCCTTCAACCAGCTGTATGCTAGGTTAGCAGATGTTTCACTGTTCTTAATAAGCAATCCAACCTCAGTACTATCATCCATCGTCTTCATCACTTCGCCAAATGTCGTAATGACATCTTTCAGCCATGCTTTCGTACCTGCTTCATCAGCGACTACAGATTTGATCAAACCTCGTGTCCAATCAAATGTCTCATTCGCACCGAACTCTGCATGGATACGATTCACATTCAGCTTCTGATCAAATACCGTTTCCTCAGTCGCCTTTACATCTATTACTGTCGGATTAGGCGCATGTTTGACAAAGAACGAAACGAATTTTTCTTGGAATTGATTTTGAACAGCCGGGCTCAAAATAGGCATGTCTTCCAAATCGAATCCTTCCATTCCTTCAGGCACAAACGGTACAACGATTGGAGCTTTCGCACCATCAACATGAACCGCCATTTGCTTGCTGTCAACTAAGATATGGAACCCTAGTTTCTTATCCTTTATGTATGCTGTTCCTTTAACCGAGACGTTATTGCTATCCTGAACTTTCGATACTGTTTCAATGCGAGTACTGTTAATCAAATCAACAATTTCACGTTGTTCCTTTTCCATCTTCGCATTCGGCGCTACATTAATCTTAATAGCAAACGAACCTTTGCTCTCTAGTGATTTCACAGTTGCAAGCTGTTTGAGAGCTGTCCCAACCTCTACTCCTCCTACCGCTTGACATCCTGTCAATACGATTAAAAGTGTAGCCAATAATAGCAGTAATCCTTTGCGCAATCGCATCATCTTTCTCCTCCCCCGATATAGGTTTATCAAAAATAACCTTATACCGAATATTATGGCATGAACAATAAAGAGAAAGAAAGACTTTTATTGCCAACACAAAAAATATAATTCATTAACAAAAGTTAACTGCTGCAAGGGATCCATTTCATCAAGCATCGTATTTACCCAATCTTCCTCATAAGTGTATAAATAAATTGACGCTAATCTAAACTGGAAACTTCTATTTCCTCAACTCAGTACGCTGCACTATACAAAAAAGCTAGCCCCTTTCAAAATGAAGGAGCTAGCTGCCTATTCTACTTTATATACATAAACTTTCGTGCGATAAAGATCTCGACATTCTACAATTTTCTCTGGCGTCCAGCCTGGCAACGCAAAGCAAACGCTGATCACACGCGTACCTGGTCTCAATTCACGATGGAAAATCGAACCCAACTGCTGCATCGCACCAGGATACAAGTAGCAGACAACCATATCCGCATCAACGTACGACCTCGTATAGATATCCCCTTTTTGAAAAGCAGCGCTAGTCCTCGATTCCTTCCCTAAGCTAATCCACGCCAGCAGCTGCGATACGCGTAAAGGAAAAGGAGAATTCTCTACTCCGACAACTCGCCAACCTTTGCAATGCTTCGCCAAATGTATGCCCAACGTCCCCCAGCCAGAGCCTGCTTCCACGATAAGTCCGTTATAGTAAAGCTTATTCAGCTTATTCACTTCATTCGCAACGGCTCGACGTACTGGCGCTGACGAAGGCATAGGCGAAATTCCATTTCTCCAGCTAGTCCATACAATAGAAAGAAGGGAAAGAAGGCAGAACACGACTAATAGGAATGATACCATTTATTTTTCAACCAACTGAATATCCATGCTATAGAGCAGCGAAGTTGCTTCAGGCATCATAAACTTAGCTTTGCTGATCCGATTGGAACCGGGGTCAATCGAATAATTCACAGCATGACGGAGGTCAGCACCCGTTAAATTGGTATTGCCGAATAAACTTTCAGAGAAATCCGTATAGCGCATGTCTGCTTTGCTCAGATCAGCTTCCCGGAAATCCACATCTTTCGCTAGACAATTATTAAACAAGCATTTTTGTAAAGAAAGCCCTATAAAAGTAGAATGACTCAAAACACTTTGTTCAAATCGCAGCATACCTTGTCTGCTCAATTTCGGCCAGCACGCTTCTGTCCAGTTCAAACCAATAAGCTTGGAATCCGAAAAACGGGCATCTGTAAACTCACAGTCAACCATCTTAATCATATTCAAATTACATCCTTCAAACACACAACCTGAAAACCTACAATCGATAAACACCGTCTCGCTAAAATCACATTTCGTAAAGGTGCAATCGTAAAATTTGACGGAACGTAGTTCCTGCTGTTGATAATTAAGTTCTCGAAATTGCTCATCTTCATACACTGCTTCAGTAAACAACAACTCTCCACCTTCCTACACACTCATCCTTAATTAGACTTTTGTATGCTCAATCCCGCTCCGATTCGACGATTCATAATAACAACCCATACCATCGTTAGAGCCTCAGCTGCTACTGGAACAAGCCAAATTCCATTTACCCCTAACAAGTTGGGCATAATCCACAACAAAGGTATGACAAGTACCAGCCCACGGCTTAAAATGATCATCGTCGCTTTACCCGTCTGCCGGATCGATTGATAGTATTCAGCGTACACGATATTGAAGCCTAAGAACAAGTACTGCAAGAAGAAGAGACTAATTCCCGTAATGGTAAGCTTGAGCAATTGCTCAGACTGAACATCAAACATCATCACAATGTATTCTCCAAAGAACATTCCGACGATAATAGCAATCACCCCAAACAACAATGCTGTTTTTACAGCAATTTGCAGGGCAGCCTTTAATCGCTCAAACAGCTGCGCTCCATAATGGAAACTTACCAAGGGCTGCAATGCAGCTCCGACGCCAAAGAAAAGTAATAAAGTCATCGAATGAATACTATTTACGACAGCAAAGGCAGCTACACCCATTTCGCCCGCAAACGTAATAAATGCAGTATTAAAACCGATTGTAATGATTGCAACGGACATTTCCGTCATAAAGCTTGGAAATCCAATCATGAGAATATCTTTGACAACTTTCCATTCAAATTGAAGCTTCGTCCACTTCAGAACACTTTTCTTCCGCAGGAAATGCGTCAGCAATACCATAAATCCAATGGCTGCAGACAATATCGTCGCTAAAGCGGAACCTCGTACACCCCAACCATATTCGAAAATAAAAATATAATTAAATATAATATTCAATACAGCCGTAGTAACGAGACCCATCGTTGCTAATCGTGGATTTCCATCATTCCGAATAAAAATGCTAAGCACATTCTCAAGCACATAGATAACTCCAAATGTTAGCAAAACTTCTAGATACTCCAGCGTATATGGCAATATGACATCATTAGCTCCAAATATATAAGCCAGATCTTCGATTTGCCACAAGCACAGCGACATTAGAACACCGACAATGACAATAGCTAACGTTATCGATTGTGAAAATATCGACCTTGCACGTTCGATATTATTTTCCCCCATCGCGATCGAATATAGAGTTGCTCCCCCCATACCAATCCATAACGAGATAGAGAAAATAATCGAGAAAGCCGGCAATGCGATATTAACGCCTGCGAGTGCGTGCGCTCCTACACCGCGACTAACCATGACCCCGTCAATAATAATGTTGATGGACATCAGTACCATACCAAGTACCGTCGGTATTAAATAACTAACGAACAATTTATTAATGCTTTTCGTTCTTAAATCCTCATGTGCAATTGCTCCTGCTCCTGCCATTTTGCTAAATCTCCTTTACATCTTGTTGACCTATGACAGTGTAAACCTTCAAGTAACTTGAAGGTCAAGGGGATATAGTCAGGTTTTTTCTACCGCTCACGTACAGGTATTTGAATCTCCGATATGTAATCATTTGGATTGTTCGTCATCGATAAATCAATGAGCCCTTGTTCAATCGAATCCCCCATTACCTCGTAATTTTGCGCTTCAATCGCTTGTAGTAAAAGGTCATACGTTTCTTTTGTTTGGTCATAAGGCCCTTGGTGATAGGAACAGGCGAATACTCCCTCTTCAATGACATGTCGATTCTCAATCAAAGGCGACATGTCATTCACGTTAATAAACACACTATTGTAGGCTCGATAATTGCCTTTTAATAAGCCTTCTTTTGATACCGTAACTCCAATGGCACCAACAAATAGACTAACATCATGCAAATGGGCGTTGTTTTGCAGGGAGTATATGTAATATTCCATCATTTCATCCGTTGCATCGGGAGTGATCGTTACCGATGTGATCATTCTCTTTGGAATTCGCTTGAACTCAACCGTATGTGACGTCCCTGTCATCGCTTGTGTCATCACACGTATATTATGGTCCATTTTCGCAATCGTAAGTGCTATTTCTTGCTGCTTTTGTTCCAAAAGCCTTTTTTGCTGCGTCAAAATATCCAATGTTTTTGCTGGACTACGCTCATCTACATACTGTTTAATCTGTTTCAGAGAAATACCTAGATGTCGCAGAAATTTAATCGTATCTAACATAAAAAATTGATCAACCGTATAGTATCGATACTGTGTCTTCGGATCAACAATGGAAGGATGAAAAATCCCTTTTTCATCATAATAACGCAGCGTTGATTCGGGTATACGATGCATTCGTGCCATTTCGCCAATCGTAAGCTTTGTATTTGTAAACATGTCGCTCCTCCGGTTGTGTAACGTACAAACTTACTACTATTCTTATCGTTCTTATCGATAATAACGTTCATTCACGTAAACAAAAGGGCATCTCCAAGGAGACGCCCTTCCAGTGTCATTCGCACATACGATTACTCTATATTGGGCAACTGTCTCAAAAACGCCGCCGTTGGTTCGTATCTCTGAGCATAAGCACGTTGATAGCGCTCATGTAATTCCGCTCTCGCTTCAACACGCTTCGTTCCTCGCTGTTCGATGAGACGCTGAATAGCTGCTCCATCTGCTATATGTCCTGTGCCCAACATAGCTGTATACGCGGCTCCAAGCAGTGTAGCTTCATCTACTGTTGGAACGATCATTGTTGCGCCCGTTACATCCGCTTTCATTTGCAACCATGGCTCCGCACGTGTTCCGCCACCTACAGCACGCATTTCGGTAATGGATTGATTACATACACGTTCCCCGCTGCGTCGGATCATCTCAAGTTGATAAGAGGTCCCTTCACATACCGCTTGAAGAAGTTCCGCTTTACCATGGTTATTACTTAGCCCGATAAACGCCCCACGAGTATTGGAGTTTGGATGAGGTGCCCCGCTGCCGCTTAAATAAGGGAAGAACATCACATCACAAGGATATCTTTCCGCTTGCGTCAATAATGCTCTGACTTCATCATACGATAGCGCTTCATCCCCAAGCTGGCGTCTTATCCATTCTAAAGATCCACCCGATGAAGGATTTCCACCCATCCAGAAACGCAATCCCGGAATAACATGATAACCATACGATAATCCCGTCTGGAAATCTTCTTCCCCAAGCTTAGTTGGCTCCATCAATCCAACCAATGTCTCTGCAGTCCCCATCGAAGCAAATACGTCGCCTGGAGCTACAGCTCCAACCGCTAAGGAAGCACATACATGATCATGTCCACTGACAGCAACAGCAGGTGCTGAACTTAGTCCAAGCGCTTGCATGAGCTCCGGCTTTACTGAACCAAGCGGCGCCCCACTCGGATATACATCCGGGAACAAGTCTGGTGATAAGCCAAAGTTCTGAATCCATTCACGATCCCAATCATTCGTGCGCATGTCGTAGACAAACGTTCGCGTAGCCAAGGAAGGATCAAATGCCATTACTCCACTGAGACGGTAAGCAATAAACCCTGACACAGATACCCATCTTGCATCTCGGAACATGTCAGGATCTCGGTCATGCAGCCACAATAATTTAGGCAGCCCATGCTTGAAAGACAAATGCAACCCGCTGCGCTGGAATAACTTCAACCGCTCATCAGCCTCACGCACTCTCTCTGCTTGCGGTGTTGAACTTGTATCAAACCATGGCAGCAAAGGAGATTGTATAGCACCGCTGTCTTTATGTAGAAGAAGTCCACTTTCCGCCATGCTAGCAATTCCAATCGCAGCAATGTTCGCTCCTCCATGCTGCTCAGTCAACTCTCGAATCATCTCGACGACATCGGTCCAAAGCTGTTCGGCATCATAAACGACGTACCCTTCCCCAGTATCCTGAGTCAGCGTTGGGCGGCTAACAATGCCCACAACCTCTCCGTTCTCCTCGAACAAACCGACTTTGCGATTCGTCGTTCCAAGATCAATACCTAGCATTCTCATCATCTTGTCCACTCCCTAGTTGTTGCTTTCTCTACGAATTTAATTTGTATAACATGTCTTAGAACTTTAGAACTTTAGAACTTTAGAACTTTAGAACTTTCTATAATCGCTTAAGCGCCGCTTCCAATAGAAGTCCAGATGAGTGGTGGAATACAGCATCTGCTTCATGGTCAAATGGTGTACTTGTTCGATTAATAATAACAGTAGCAGCTTGACTACCCATTTGCGCAAAGCTTGCAGCTGGCTGCACGGATAAAGATGTCCCTGCAATAATAAGCAAATCCGTATGTTGAACATAACGAACTGCATCCGCAATTACTTGCTCATTTAGTGTTTCACCATATAGCACAACATCAGGCTTCAGCACTCCGCCACACGCTGGGCAATGTGGAATGACGCTCTCACTTTCCAGTACGGTCGCTAATGGGTAGCGCTTTCTGCATGATAGACAATCATTACGATGCACGGAACCGTGAAGCTCAATCACTTCTTTACTTCCAGCCGCCTGATGAAGTCCGTCAATATTTTGAGTAATGATGGCTTGAAGCTTACCCTGCTGCTCCAATTGAGCTAATACATAATGCCCCATATTCGGCTTCGCCTCAGGATGAATCAGCTTATCACGATAGAACGTATAAAACATCTCTGGATCTCGGTCATAAAAAGGTCGACTCACCATAATTTCAGGAGCATGCGGGTATACTTGTTGTTCGGCAAAAACCCCATCCTGTGAGCGGAAGTCTGGGATACCACTCTCGGTAGAAGTACCCGCCCCTCCAAAAAATACGATGCGACTGTGTTCGCTTATATATTGGGCAAGCTTATCAGCAGCCTCATCAAATGAGTAGGTTCGGCTTGGCATTCCTACACGCATCTCCTTTATCACTTCAATTTACTCGTATAATTATACATCGAACCGTTGCAAAACAAAAAAACTACAAAAAAGATGCCGATCAAGGTCAAATTACTGCAAAAGACCTCAAACGGCACCATTATGTCTGTATATATAAATGACTGATTTAAGAACGTACCGCAACCTCAGTTTTGGCTGATAATTCAGCTTTTGCCTGATCATAAGCTTGTCTATAGCGCTCAGCTTGCTTGCGCACATGGCTCATGTCGCCAGTAGCAACGGCTTCCTTCGTAAGATCAGAACCGATACCAACCGCAACAGCCCCTGAACGCAGCCATTCGCCAATATTGCTAACATTTACTCCGCCTGTCGGCATAAAGTTCGCCTGCGGAAGCGGTCCTTTCAGTGTTTGAATGATAGACGGTGCAAACATATTTCCGGGGAACAGCTTTACAATATCAACACCAAGCTCCAACGCATGCTGCACGTCCTTAATCGTCATTGTGCCTGGCATCATCGGTACTTGATACAAATTGCATATTTTAACCGTCTCGGGATCTAGTGATGGACTAACGATGAAATCGGAACCTGCCAGCATGGCAGCACGGGCAGTAGCGGGATCCAATACCGTACCCGCTCCAATAATCGCATAAGGGCGATCAGACTGTGGATCAGATGAATACTTCATACTAAGCTGTTCAATCGCTCGCAAAGCATGTGGAACAGTCAATGTAATTTCGATGACTCGAATGCCGCCTGCTATCGCTTGCTCTGCCATTTCAACAACTTGCTCGTAACTGTCAGCTCGAAGGACAGCAACAACACCTTCGGCATGAATCGCCTGTAGAAGTCTAATCTTGTTCATCAGTTAAGCACTCTCCCTTATCCATTTATCTCTCAATATGTATCGAATTCGTCAAACTAGCCTGCACTTGCTTCCAAGTAGGAAGCGCTTCCCAATCACCTACTGCTTGGACAACCATTGCCCCTGATACATTTCCTAGCTGTACCGCTTCAACAGGCTCATAGCCGCGCAGCAATCCTGACAATACGCCTGCGCAGAAAGCATCTCCAGCGCCTACGGTGTCGAGCACATGCTCGACAGGCTGATACGGAACCTCGTCCACTTGAGAACCGCGAACGACATAGTTCACACCGCGCCCCTGCTCGATGCCGCCTTTCACAATACACACCGCGGGAATCATAGCCAGCTGCTTGAAAATATGACGCTCATCATCCGTATTATAGAGCAGCTTTAATTCATCGAGCCCAGGTAAAAAATAATCGCACTCATGAGCCAAAGGCAGAAGCCGTGCTCTTGCTTCCTCAATAGACCATAACTTTAAGCGCAAATTCGGATCAAAGCTGACTTTGCGTCCCGCATCCTTAGCTATACGAACAGCCGCCTCAACTGTGCTGGCACAGTTATCATTCAAGGCGCACGTAATCCCTGTCACATGGAGCATGCGTGCCGATTGAATAAACGACGCATCCAGCATGTCAGGCTGCAACGTGCTTGCAGCAGAATGCTTCCGATAGTAGTAGACAGATGAACGGCCGCCTACCGACTCTCGCAGCATAATACCAGTTGGCGAACCCCCGATATGCTGCACACGTGAAACGTCTACACCCTCGCCACGAATGGCTTTCACAACATAATGTCCATATGGATCATCTCCGAGCAAGCTCATCCATGAGGAACGATGTCCTAACCTAGACAATCCAATAGCTACATTACTTTCAGCACCGCCAAATGACTTCTGAACGGTAGAAGCATATTCAAGTCCCCGTGAATCAGCCGCATGCAACAGTACCATCGATTCACCTAACGTGACTAACTCTAGTTGATCACGATGAGACAACGTTTCGATCATGAGAGACAACCGCTCCTTCCACGTCTTGGATATAGCTTAAGTGTATCTCTACCAAAAGTTACCGTCAATCTTTATCCTTGCCCTCTTATATGAAATCTCACAGCTGTAATTCAATAGGATAATAGCTTTCATCGTTTTACTTCGTTCTTGCAACATTCCTCGTTCAAAAAAATGTCATAAGGTATATTGATCTATTCAGGATCTTTGTGACATCGATCACAATCTATTGCACCATCCTATGGTATCTTGTGGATATAGAAAAACAAATACAGCATCACGCGTGAAATAGGCCGCATCCTAGAGGAGGATCTAACCATGTGGCTTCGCTATGTGCCTCATCGCACGCGAAGTAAAGTGCCGACGATCTCACATGGGAGTGGAGAGACATTCGGCCTCAACTTAAGATTTATGCTTATTGTCACCGTCTTTATTGCGAATGCGATTGAGCCGTTAATCAACACCATGCCTGAGATGAAAGCCTTGTTTTTATGGATATTTACTTTCCATATGCCGCTCTTTGTCGGTGTTACAGGCTATTTTGCAAGAACGAATTTGTTTGGACCTCATGGCAATCGAATTTTGAAGCAAATCGCCTTGCAGTATGTTCTGTTTCAATCTATTTACTCTGTATTGGATATGACGCTGTTTCAAGTTCCTGGCATTACACATTCATTCTTTATTCCTTATTTATTGCTATGGTTCCTTGTCGGTCATGCCGTTTGGAGAATCGTGTTGCGGAGCTTTATTCGATGGAATGTACGTTATCCAATTTGGGTAGCTGCAGCAATGGGTGTGTTTATAGGATTCATTCCTTTTGAAGGAGATTGGCTAGGAATTTCCCGTACATTCGTGTACTTGCCATTTTTTATTATCGGATACTATTTTCCTTTCAACACACTAGCTCGATGGTTCGTTACACCTATTCGTTTTATAGCTGCAGGCATATCTGGCATTTTGCTTATCGCACTATTTCAATTGCATCCCTATATTGATCCTACGTGGCTTATGAACAGCTTTACGTATGAACAATTAGGATGGGAAATCAATTCGCTTGCCATAATGATGCGACTATCTATTTACACACTGGAACTACTCGCATCGGCGGCATTTCTAGCATGGGTTCCTACTCGTAAATGTGCGATTACCGATTGCGGACGACGAACCTTGTATGTGTTTCTTATACACGGGCTGCTCATTCGATTTGCTGAATATTTTGGACTCTATAAGCACATCGATTCGAGTATATTGGCAATCTGTCTCATATTCGTATCTGTAGGATGTACGATTGTTCTTACCCATCGTTTAGTAAAAACCGTTTGTCATCCATTAATCGAACCAAATGGAGAAGCTGTATTTGGCTGGATTCGCCCGTATCCAAGGCGACGACGCATGAAGCATAGTTAGCCTCCCCCCGCTAACGCTTTCCCTCAATGCGTTGCAAGTTATGCCAGTCAGATGCTTCATATATAATTCACACGCTTCACTCCTGCAAAGAAGACACGGATTGCTCCGTGTCTTCTTCTTTGCTTGCAGCTGAATCTGTTCATTCGAGCCTATAGCCTATTTGGTTATTTAATAAGTTCAATATCTTGGAGCGGCCAAAAGACTAACTCTGCCCGCCCTACAATTTCATCATAGCTTACAAAGCCTACGGATGGATCGCGACTGTCTTCGCTCTTGGAACGATTATCACCCATTACAAATAATGTATTTTCTGGGACCGTTTGTTCTGCAAAATCTATGAAATTATAAGGTGTTCCTGCCTTGTTCGCTTGTTCGATGGCTTCTTTTAAATACGGCTCATCGAACAACTTGCCGTTTATATAAACCTGATCTCCTTCTACTCGTACTTTTTCTCCAGGCAATGCAATGACTCGCTTAATATAATCAGGACCTCGTTTGGATTGAAAGATGATAATTTCTCCTCGTTTGGGCTCTGTAAACTGATAGAGCAGTTTATTCACCATTACCCTCTCACCTGTGTAAAGTCTAGGTTCCATGGAATACCCATCAACAATGGAAGGTGATGCGATAAACGACCGCAGTACAAAAAAAATGACAGCAGCGAACAAAATGGCTTTAGCCCATTCCCATACTTGATTTTTAGCTTGCGCATCCTGTTTATTCATTATTATTCACGGTCCTCTCCATTCGGAATTCGATTTCTCGACCTACATACCAGCAAGACAGTACTAACATTTTGAATTGCTGCTTATTATTGAGTAACATACAATATGATATTTTAAGAGATTACGAGATATAGCTAACAAAATGATAACTACATTTATTAGATTTTATTACATAAATTATGGTATCAACTAAAATGGTCAGTGTCAAATGTATCCTAATCGTATATCTACATCTATATAGGCACTTCTTTCTTTGTCATTGTATCGATCGTTTCTATCGCGATTTTCCAGCTGTTTTTTGGTAGAAATTACTCATTAGTTGTGATAGACTCAATAGAAATATATGCACCAATGCAATAACGCAAAGAAGTGGAGGATATTGGATATGAAAGCCCCTAAGATGCGTTCAGACATGATCAAGAAAGGTTTCGATCGCGCCCCTCACCGCAGCTTGCTGCGTGCTGCTGGCGTGAAGGAAGAAGACTTTGACAAGCCGTTTATTGCTGTATGTAACTCGTACATAGACATCGTTCCTGGCCATGTTCATTTGCAGGAATTCGGTAAGATCGTAAAAGAAGCAATTCGTGAAGCTGGCGGTGTTCCGTTCGAATTTAACACGATTGGTGTTGACGACGGAATTGCGATGGGCCATATCGGTATGCGTTATTCCCTCCCTAGCCGAGAAATTATTGCAGACTCGCTAGAAACTGTAGTATCCGCACACTGGTTTGACGGCATGGTGTGTATCCCTAACTGTGACAAGATTACTCCGGGCATGATTATGGGAGCATTACGTGTCAATATCCCTACTGTATTTGTAAGCGGTGGGCCAATGAAAGCAGGTAAAGACTCCAACGGCCGTTCGATTTCCTTATCGAGTGTATTCGAGGGCGTGGGAGCGTTTCAAGCTGGTAAAATAGATGAAGCAAGTTTAACGGAACTTGAGCAATATGGTTGCCCTACTTGCGGCTCCTGCTCTGGTATGTTTACAGCTAACTCTATGAACTGCTTGGCAGAAGCAATGGGTATTGCTCTTCCAGGCAATGGTACGATACTAGCAGTATCTCCAGAGCGCCGCGAGTTCGTTAAGAAATCTGCGAAGCAGCTTATGGAACTGATCAAATCCGACTTGAAACCACGTGATATCGTGACGAAGGAAGCAATCGATAATGCGTTCGCAGTCGATATGGCGATGGGTGGTTCAACTAACACCGTCCTGCACACACTCGCTATTGCGATCGAAGCAGGTATTGACTATCCAATTGCTCGTATTAATGAAGTAGCCCAGCGTGTACCTCATTTGGCGAAGATTGCTCCAGCTTCTGATTATCATATTGAAGATGTTCATTTGGCTGGCGGTGTTAGCGCTGTACTTAACGAACTGCTCAAGAAAGAAGGGGCTCTGCACGGCGATTGTATAACGGTTACAGGCAAAACATTGCGCGAGAATGTGCAAGATTCACCTATTCAAAATACAGATGTTATCCATACATTAGATAACCCGCACTCTGAGCGCGGCGGCCTAGCTGTCCTATTCGGCAACTTGGCTCCTGAAGGTGCTATTATTAAGGTAGGAGCAGTTGATGCTTCTGTTGGCGGACGTCATGTCGGACCGGCTATCTGCTTCGACTCACAAGATGAAGCGCTCGCTGGTATCGCAAATGGTCTTGTAAAAGAAGGCCATGTCGTTGTCATTCGCTACGAAGGACCTAAGGGTGGCCCTGGTATGCCAGAAATGCTCGCACCTACTTCACAAATTGTTGGTATGGGCTTAGGCGCCAAAGTCGGACTCATCACGGATGGACGCTTCTCAGGGGCATCTCGCGGCATTAGTATCGGGCATATTTCTCCTGAAGCCGCTGAAGGTGGACCGATTGCTTTCGTACAAGATGGAGATATTATTGATCTCGACCTTCATAACCGCAAGATCGAGCTACAAGTATCGGATGAAGAATTAGAGGCACGTCGTGCTAATTGGAAAGACTTTGAGCCGAAGGTTAAGACTGGCTATCTAGCTCGCTACTCTAAGCTCGTTACGAATGCAAGCCAAGGTGCCGTACTAACAATTTAACGAATCATACAGCACTCCTATATAATAGAAGGGACCTGCTGACTTGTAGAAATTTTCTACCTGTCGGGCAAGTCCCTTTTTTATTGTTCTTCAGCGTTATTGAATATGAATCACATTTCTTGTTCTTGCCGACTCGTTCGCTGCTTCCATCATTCGGCTTAGATCAATCGCCAATGTCATATTGTCGCCTTCTTGCTTAGTACCTAGAATACGATAGATCCATTCATCGAACATCGAGCCGGTCGGTTCAAGCAAATCTAGTTGCTTAGATGTACCATCCGCACCACGCAGCATTAGCTTTCCTACGTTATTTTCCATTGTATAAACTAAGCTCGCCTCTGTGCCATGGATTTCAATCGTATACGGTGAACCACCTGTAACGAAACCAGTCTCTGCTATACCGATAACACCGTTATCATAGTGCAGCAGTGCTGCTGCATGATCCTCCACTTCCCGATCAGTAACATATCCATAAGCAGCGGAAACGCTCTGCGGTATTCCTACCAATAGTCGGATAAGATACATCGGATGGCAGCCAAGATCAATCATCGCCCCGCCACCACATTCCTTCATGCTGTAAAAGTGCTCAGGCAGCCAACCTGCTATCGCCCCATTATGAGCCAGGCGGACACGAATCGTGGTAAGCCTTCCAACCACACCCGATTTCACAAAATGTTCCAACGTTATCCCTTCAGACTCGTATCGACGCTTAAGCGCAACTGTTAAAATAACATTGTGAAACCGAGCTTGATGTGCCAGCTCAGCAGCACCCGAACCGCTAGTGGAAAGCACTTTCTCCGTAAATACATGCTTCTTCGCTTGAATAGCGCGTTTAATAATATCATCATGCTTCACCGTAGGAGCTGTTACGACCACTGCATCAATATCACCACGAGCAAGCAGTTCATCAAGGGATCGAATGAAAGGCACACCATATCGCTCAGCATACACAGCACCGCGTTCTGCATTCTCATCCCATATCGCTGCTATTTCTGTCTCAGGATGATTGCGAAATGCCTCTGTATATTCCTCTGCGTGCACATGCCAATAACTTAGTACTGCGACTCTGATCATCTATTGTTCCTCCTTAAGTAAAATAAAAAAAGCTTTCCTACAAGTAATAGTCTACTTAATAGGAAAGCCTTCACACAATAACTATAATTACAGCTATCATTTACATATATTCACACCACAATTGCTTACATCATTAAACCAATTGCGTTCGCGTAATCAAATATTCACGCAGTGTGATTTAGTTAGCTACAAGATGACATGCTACGAAATGTCCGCTGCCTACATCTTGGAACTTCGGAATTTCAGATTTACATTTCTCCACCGCATACGGACAACGTGTATGGAACTTACAGCCACTTGGCGGGTTCGCCGGGCTCGGAATATCGCCCTGTAGCACGATACGCTCTGACTTGCGTGTCGGATCCGGAACAGGAATCGCAGACATCAACGCTTGCGTGTAAGGATGCAATGGACGTTTGAACAATTCCTCACGCGGTGCCAATTCCACCATGGAACCCAAGTACATTACGCCAACACGGTTGCACAAATGTTCTACAACAGACAAGTCGTGAGAAATGAACAAGTATGTCAAATTCTTTTGTTCCTGCAAGTCACTAAGCAAGTTAATGATTTGCGCTTGAATGGATACGTCCAATGCTGATACTGGCTCATCCGCAACGATAAATTGAGGGTTCAACGCTAACGCACGTGCGATACCAATACGTTGACGTTGACCACCCGAGAACTCATGCGGATAACGATCAATATGGTACGGTGCCAAGCCGCAAAGAGTCAAAATTTCCTTTACATAATCACGCACATCATTTTTTGACATAATCGCGTGATCAACGAGCGCCTCACCGATTGCTTCGCCTACCTTAATACGCGGGTTCAAAGAACTGTACGGATCTTGAAATACAAGCTGCATTTCTGGACGAAGCTTACGCAGCTCAGCCTTCTTCAATGCATGAATATCTGTGCCGTTGAATAAAACTTGACCTTCTGTTTTCTCCAACAAGCGTAGAATGGTACGTCCAGTCGTAGATTTACCACAGCCGGATTCACCTACTAGACCAAGTGCTTCACCTTTGTTTAACGTAAAGGACACATCGTCAACTGCGCGTACATGCCCTACTGTTTTGCCGAAAATACCGCCTTGGATAGGGAAGTATTTCTTCAAATTGTTTACTTCCAACAATGGTGTTGTCATGAAACTTCCCCTCCCTTTTCATACAACCAGCAAGCTGCTTTATGCTTATTCTCATATGTTGTCAAGACAGGCTGCTTATCCACACACACGGACATGCAATGCTCACAACGATCGTTAAAGTAACAGTTATTGCCCAATTCAACAGGGTTCGGTACCTGTCCTGGAATCGTATACAGGCGATCTTGACGCTGATTAAGAATCGGCTTCGCACGCATCAATCCTTGCGTATATGGATGCTTCGGATTCGCAAACAATTCACGAACAGGTGCTTCCTCGATAACTTTACCTGCATACATAACAACGACATGGTCAGCCATCTCAGCTACGACACCCAAATCATGCGTAATCATCATAATAGCTGTATTAAACTCGCTCTTAATATTACGCATTAAGTCAAGAATTTGCGCTTGAATTGTAACATCCAACGCTGTTGTCGGCTCATCAGCGATAAGAAGCTTCGGATCACAGCTTAACGCAATTGCGATCATAATACGTTGACGCATACCACCGGATAGCTCATGTGGATATGAATCAAAGATTTTCGCAGCACGTGGAATACCAACCAACTCGATCAATTCAATTGCACGCTTTTTTGCATCTCTGCGAGTCATACCTTTATGAAGCAACAACGGCTCTGTAATCTGATCCCCAATTGTTAGTACTGGGTTCAATGACGTCATCGGTTCTTGGAAAATCATTGCGATTTCGTTACCACGAATATGACGCATTTCACGTTCTTTCAAAGTCAACAAATCTTGACCTTTATATAAAATTTGCCCGCCTTCTGTTTTGCCAGGTGGTGAAACGAGACGCATGAGAGACATTGCCGTAACACTTTTGCCACAGCCTGATTCCCCTACGACACACAACGTTTCTCCTTCTTTAATAGAAAAGCTTACGTCATTAACCGCTTTGACTACACCTGAACTAGTATAGAAGTTGGTCCGCAAATTACGGAATTCAATTAAATTATTTGCCATAACGTTCCCCTACCTCTTCGATTTCGGATCAAGTGCATCACGCAAGCCATCGCCCATAATATTAATAGAGACAACGGTAATAAAAATACATACGCCTGGCGGAATCCATAACCAAGGACGCTTTTGGAACTCAATCATCGAGTTCGCAGCAGAAATCATATTCCCCCAAGACGGAGTCGGTGGAACAACACCAAGTCCCAAGAAGCTTAGTACAGACTCCATCAGAATGCCACCAGCTACTGCCAATGTACCAACTACGATAATAATTGGCACTGTATTCGGCAATAAATGACGGAAAATTTTTCGACGGTCACGCAATCCAAGCACTTCTGCTGCTTGCATAAACTCTTGTTCACGCAGCATCAAAATTTGACCACGAACTAAACGTGCCAAGCTTGGCCAACTTAAAAATCCGATAAGAAACATAACGAGATAAATACGATTAGCCGGGTCCATCTTTAACTCAGACAGCGCCGCTCCTAAAATAATAAGAACAGGCAGCGATGGTATAGACATAATAATGTCTGCCAATCTCATAATAACCGTATCGACCCATCCGCGATAATAGCCTGAAACAGCCCCTAATGTACTACCGATTGCTACCGTTACCAACATTGCAACGATACCGACCATTAAGGAGGTTTGACCAGCTACCATGACGCGCAGCATAACGTCACGTCCTACCTTATCTGTACCTAGCCAATGGTCTACACTTGGCGCTTTATTGGCATTACGAATATTCATCGCATCATCCATAGAATATGGCGAGAATATCGGGCCAATAAAACAAAATAGGAACATTAATACTAGAACAATTAAACCTGCCATCGCAAATTTATTTTTTCTCATTTCACGAAGTGCCAATCTCATTGGAGAAGCTGGCTTCTTAGTAGGTGGCTTCGCATTCACCGAGTTGGAATGAACGATTGCTTCTGACACTAGCAATTCCCCTTTCTATTTCATACGAACACGTGGATCTACAACACGATACAATAAATCCGCGACAACGTTTCCAATAATAGTCAAGAAAGCAATGAAGAACGTATATCCTAGCATTAAGAAATAGTCACGGGCAGTAATAGCATCCAAGAAAACGCCCCCGATACCAGGCCAGTTAAATATACTCTCTGTAATCATAGCTCCTGCGAAGAGAGACGGGATCTCAAATCCTAGTAACGTAATTGCCGGAATCATCGCATTGCGCAATGCATGCTTAAATATAACTGTACGTTCCTTCAAGCCTTTAGCACGCGCTGTACGAATGAAGTCCTGCTTAATAACATCTAGCATACTAGTACGGAAGTAACGAGTTAATCCACCAACGTTCAATGCTGTGAGAACGATTACAGGCAAGATCATATGCTCAAGTACATCCCACACATGAGCCCATCCTTCATAATTAGCACCTGTTGTAGTCATGCCTCCAATCGGGAAAATACGCATATCTACCGCGAACAATTTAATTGCTAGAAGTCCGAGGAAGAAAGAAGGCAATGACATAACCGCAAATACTATAAATGTAATTACTCCATCGAAGAAAGAATGCTGACGTACCGCAGAGAACACACCTACTATTATGGCTATTATCCAGCTTAACACCATAACAGCACCTGCAATGAGCACAGAGTTCCATACATAACGATCAATAATTGTAGTTACAGGCTGTTTGTGTTGAATAGAATATCCAAGATCTCCCTTCACTGCACCCTGTACCCATTTTATATATTTAATATGAACCGGATCGTTCAATCCGTACATTTCTTTCAATTCTGTGGCACGCTCTTTCGATATAGTTGGGTTCGAATCTACAAAGTTACCTGGTATGAGATGAAAGATAAGAACCAATACGATCGATACCCCAATCAAAGTCGGGATCGTCTGCAAGAGGCGCCGAATGACCTGTGTTGTCATAAAATTTTCCTCCTAGCTTCTAATAAACCTAAATGCTCAGCCAAAAAATCGGCTGAGCATCGGGCATACTGCACTGTGCTACATTATTGAATTTGGATCGCTGCTGCATCCGCAGTAAAGTCTTTGTACGGAGAAGTATCGAACCCTTGGATACGAGAGTTCGTTGTCAGCGTATCACGACGTTGGTACAAGAAGATTTGCGCTACTTCTTCATTCGTAATTTGATAAATTTCTTTGTAGTAGGCTTTGCGTTTCTCAAGATCGAACTCACTATTCGCTTGCTTGAACAACTCGTCTACACGTGCGTTTGAGAAGAAGTATTTATTTTGGTTTCCGCCTGTACGGAACGTTCCTTGTGCTATTTGAGGATTTGGTGTCAAAGCAGATGCTAAGAATACCATCTCGAAGTTGCCTTTTTCGACCTTATCCAACAATGCATTGAAGTCCATTTGATCTGGAATGAACTCAATACCAAGCTGTGCGTAATTTTCTTTTGCGATTGGAATCAACACTTCATTAACTGTATTCGGTGTAGAAGCTGTAAATGTAATTGTGAACTTCTTACCATCCTTCTCACGAATACCGTCAGCGCCAACTTTCCAGCCTGCTTCATCAAGCAACGCTTTTGCTTTTTCAATATCGTATTCGTATTTATTCACTTCATCCGTATAAGCCCAAGATACTTTGGACTGAGGTATGTTAATGACATCTGCAAGACCTTGGTATACACCATCAACGACATCTTGACGGTTCAAACCGTATACCAATGCTTGGCGTACACGCTTATCACTGAACTTCTCATCTTTGTGGTTCAAGCCGATAAATCCGTATCCATTCGTTGGGTTCAGCATCAAGTCAGCGAAGCCAAACTCTTGGATAGCTTGAACGTTGTCAAGCGTTGCAGAGATGAATGTATCACCATCTGTTTCACCTGTTTGAACCAATTGCATGTTTGTTTCTTCTGTTGTAGCTTTATAGATCAAGTTAGGTACTTTCGGCGCTCCCAAGAAGTAATTCGGGTTTGCTTTAAATACAACTTCTTGCTTCGGAACAAATTTCTCTAATGTATATGGACCAGAACCGACTGGATTCAAGAACGTGTCCTTCATCTTGCTCAAGTCACCTGGCTTGTATGCAGATTCATATACGTGCTTAGGCAAAATTCCAGTTCCACCGAATACGTCTAGAGACAATACAGATGGAGTCTCCAACGTAATTTCAACTGTTTTCGGATCAACTGCTTTCAATCCAGATATGGATTGTGCTTTGCCTTCTTTATAGTCTTTTGCACCTACGACTGGCGCGTAAGCAAATGCATCACTCGGGCCATCATAAGATTTGTCATACAGCAATGTTAATGTAAATACAACATCATCAGCTGTAACTGGCTTGCCATCGCTGAATTTTGCGTCTTTCAACGTAAATGTAATTGTTTTGTTGTCATCAGATACTTTATAGTCGCCAAGATGCGGTGCATAGGAACCGTCTTTTTGAATTTCCAATAATGTAGTGAATAGAAGATCGTTAACCCAAACATCATAACTAGATTCTTGGAATGCTGGGTGGAATACACCAGATGGTGCAGGCACGCCCAAAATGACTGTATCTTTACGAGCTGCTGCTGTTGCAGGCGCTTTGCTAGGATCCGTTGCTTTGATCAAACCTTCTGTTACTAGCTCGCCTTCAGCTGGCTTTTCACCTTCAGCAGGTGTCTCTACTTTTGTACCTGGGTCAGCTGGTTTTGCAGCATCTCCGCCGCCGCAAGCAGAAAGGATTAAAGAAAATGCCATTACTGCGCTAAGCAAGATTAATAGTTTCTTTTTCATGACCTTATCCCCCTAATCAATCTAAATAATAAATAATCATCTAATTGCATATCTATAACCTTCTAGAATTATAGAATCTGCCGTTTTCTGCCTTTCCCACTAAGGTATCGAACATCGGTCAAATCCCCTCGTAACCCTAGTTCCATAAGCAGGAAACGAATATTTTTCATAATACTACTTGATAATTAGGCTTTTGTAAATCCCTATGTAAGCTTTATTTTGCAATTCTAGCACCACTTTTTGATAACATTTTTTTATCGATCATACAGCCCCCCATTGTTAAAAATATGTAATGTTATTAATGAAAGTAAATCAAATGGACAAATGTCCATTATGGGAGGACAGTGATATTGTCATGTCCTCTTTGAAAGTGCATTTTTTCGTTTGCGAAAAGTTTGCATACTTTTTGCATAATCTATTTACACAAAAAAACCTTGGTTTCTAAATGCTAGAAACCCAAGGTTTAATGATAGAAATAATATCCTATTTTACTAAGTAGCACTAGGCGCTTTCTTCACCGCGTGCTCTGGACTAAGCAGCGTTTGCTCCTGCTTATTCGCTTCATATACATATGATTTCCCATATCTTGAAAGTAGCGTGTGACGTGACATAATGATCAACTTTGGAACAAGTTGCTCCGTATGGTTACGGACCCGATTACTCCCAGAAGGATGAATAATACGCATAATAAGTCTCAAATAATACTTGCTTGCCCACGCGAAGATACTTTTCGGTAAATCCTTTACCATAAACCCAAACTGCTCTGGGCCTCTATTAATCATACTGACCCCATAGAGCGCTTTGAACTCTGCATTCACCTCTGGGTGGGATTGAACGTAATCTGCCAACTCCGGTAGCGTGCGCTCTACATCTCGTATCATGTGAATCGCAATTTGCATCATATTGCGTGAACGCGTTCCGATCTCATACAATCTACGATTGTCAAAATGAATCTCCAACACTTTATCATCTTGTTTCAGAACAGTTCCATCATCCATCGTTACTGGCTCTCCATGATAAGGACGCATTCTAAAGTGGAAAATGGGCTGCTCTGGATTGGTTGTCTTCATACCGAACAGAATGTGGAACACTTGCTCATAGCCAAGCCATGCCTTCACGACCATACGCTTTAGCCAGGATGGATTCCGCACTTTATCAGCATCTGTAGCACGAATCAATTCATCTACGCGTACACAGCGCAAATCTTTCTGCTTCGCATCCTGAAGGAATCGTTCCAACGCAATCAGCATATTTGCTGGCGCATCCGCGTCAGCTCCAAGTGTTAAGCCGCAATCATGCAGCAAAAGAACTTCTCCGCCGCGACAACTTTTGGACATACGCTTGTATAGACGCTCTGCTCCAACTTTCTTGCGCCAATCATTGAACATAGCCGACCAAAGTATAATTTGGATGTGTCCTAAATTGTTGAAATCAAATAAATTTACAATGCCCCAAGGAGGACGATAATAGATGGGGCGTTTGCCTGTTATCGAATCGATAATGTTAGATGTCTTTTCTATATGCTGCCTTACTGTTTTGGGACGCATAAACCAGTTTGTCTTATGAACATAATTGTGAATGCCTATGAGGTGACCTTCATCATGCATGCGTTTTAACAGCTCTGGGCATTTCTCTGCTTGTATGCCTAGAACGAAAAAAGTAGCCTTAGCATTATATGTTTTCAATAAATCAAGAAGTTGGGCTGTATATTCAGGGTGAGGCCCATCATCGAACGTTAGAGCAAGATCTCTCTCTGATTTCCCTTTCTTGAACACTCTAAATCCAAAAAGACGACTGATGACACCTGGTATAAATGCGTAAAACGTTAGTATATAAAAAGACCACAATAATATGACTTCCATATTCGTGCTTCCCCGTTTCTACATGTCATTATGGCTTCCATTCATTGTATCATATTGGCTAAAAAAATAGGCAGATGATTTCATTTTCGTGTAGAATGATAAAGTAGAATGATTAGCAGTAAGCCTGTGTTAATTGGGATTGTTAGCAACATTTTAACCAAGCAGTAGGGAGGAGAATAAATCCAGCCATGTTGGCATTTTATCGTAAATATTGGAAGACTGTTTTTGACATTGCCTTAGTTGTTTTAACTGTCTATTTAATTATGTTTGCATTCAGCCGTTTATACGCAATTGCGGCACCCATATTTTTAGCACTTATCATTTTCTGGATTATTGAGCCGCTTGCTCGTAGATTATCACGAAGAGGCCTGCCCAAATCCATCGCTTCCGCTTTGTCTGTTATGCTGTTTGTACTCGTTATTCTTGGTTCGCTTATTGGAGCAGGAATCATTTTCACACAGCAAGTTGGGGATATCGTCAGTTCCATTCCTGCTCATCAGGAGGAATTAGTCAAACAAATTGGTGGAATTTCATCATTTTTACAAGACAAGTATAAAGATTTGCCTGATGACATTACAGCAAAAATGAATACGTATTTCCAAGACTTCGCTTCCAAAGTAGCAAAATGGATGACAAGCTTCCTAAACTGGCTTGTAACCCACGTCGCTTCATTCTCTACCTTTGTGATGAACTTTGGAATCGCCGTCGTTCTTGCATACTTCCTAAGTACAGAAATTGAGTCTTGGAGAAAAATTACGCAGGAAAAAACACCAAGAACATTCAAAAATGCTTTCGTGTTCCTAAAAGAAAATGTATTTCGTGGTATTGGAGCTTACCTTAAGGCGCAGCTCAAACTTATTTCGATTACATTTACACTCGTTTTCATTTCATTAACGTTACTCGATGTAGGGCATGCATTCACAATTGCATTGCTATCCGCATTATTTGATATTTTGCCATTGCTAGGTGTACCTGTCATCTTCGTACCTTGGATTATTTATATGTTCATTGTCGGAAATACGACAATGGCAATATGGCTGACTGTAGTACTCGCTGTCACTATGGCTACACGCCAATTTCTTGAACCGAAGATTACAGGAAATACACTTGGTGTGTCTGCTTTCACGATGCTGTCGTTCATGATTGTATCCTTATCCTTGTTCGGTGTTGCTGGACTTATTTTGGCGCCAATTTTACTCATCTTACTCAAAGCTTTATACGATCAAGGGTATTTCCAACGATGGATTCGTATGCCTGTCGATGAGTTTGACTCCAATCCTCTCGTACCGAACGGTACACCTGTAACTGAGTCAAGTAAACCAAGCCAAGCAAGTTCAGCGGCAGATGAGCATGCAAAGCCAAATGAATAAGAGTAAGCCTGATAATAAAAAGAACCGCACATAAGAGCGGTTCAGAATGTTGAACCCTTGTATTTTTTAAATACAGGGGTTCTTTCGTTTTATACAATTATAGGGATTTGGCAGCTGCCATGACTTCTGTAAGCGTCCCTGCTGTATGAATCATTTCATTATTTTTGATAAAACTATGCTTAATGACCGCATCATCAATGACCTTCTCGAACTGTCCTCCTAAGGAATCAGACTTAGGATTCAAAAAGATCGTGTATTCCTCAACAAGAACTTTGTTGTTCGGCTTAAAAGTTATAAATACATCTTCCTCATCTTTTCTCGATCCTATCGGATAGATGTAATCAAACCCTGATTTAAATGTATAGTTGTAATCACCATTATGAATCATTGCTGTTACGTCTTTCGGAACGTAGAAATGCACCCTTTTGATTACCCCATCGTTAATAACGTTTATGTTATTTTTAAAAAGTGCTTTACCCACAATAGGTTTCTCTGCCCATTCGAATGACCCAAGCGGCTTACTTTGACTACCTTTCACATTCATAATGCTAAATACAATGATAGCAATTACTATTATAATAAGTGCTGCTGTTGATAATTTTACTTTTCTAGTCATACTATATGTTCGCTCCTTAACAATTCCATACAAGTTCATACATAGCGGAATCATCATATTCGATCGAGTGCTATGACCTGTGACTTCTGTTAAATCAATCAACGATTTATTTTTCAATCGGCCTTGACAGCTGAGAATGACTATACATATCTTTTCTCCGATATACACTTAGCATAAGCCCGACTACAGCAAAATCAAAGACAACCGTTAAATAGCTCCAATTCATTAGTGGCAACGTATCTGCAAATGGATAGATGTTCAGACATAATAATATATTAGCTATAAAGTCCACGCTTAATACTGTAATTAATCCAGTAACTAACCCTCTAGCATATCCATCCTTAAGTAACGTCCCCATCCGCAATACTCTTTTAATAAACAAAATGGCACATATAATTACAATTACACCAAATACCCAGCCCAGGCTGTGAATTGTAAAGGATAATTGGAACTCACTACTACGAGGATACATATCTATGCTCCTCTTAGTTAATCCGAAACCCTGTCCCCACATCCCAGCCGATTCAAGTAATTTCATAGAAAAATTACTGACGGTACCTGGACCTTGATTTAAACCGTATACAAAATAATCTCGATATTGCTCTAAAATACTGTTTATTGCTATCCAATGGGAACCTTTTGCTGTACCACCAATCAACATAATCAAGCCCATTAATAGAGCACCAGATCCGCTGAACAATAAAAGTAATTTCCTTCGTCCCGCTAATAACAATAAAACAACTAGTCCTACACAGTAACCAAAGAAGGAGTCCACCCCCGGGTAAAACGAGTAGACTAAAATAGGCAATAACGCACATACTATCACATTATAATCTACAAAACGGCTTTCCATTTCTCCACGTTGCTGGTCTTGCCTATGTAATTGCAGTATCCCAGCAAAAGAAATAAGGAATAAAAACGGCGATAAATCATTCAGTTGAGCGTAAACCATGTAGAAAAAGTCCCATTGAGACGAACTCATGTCATCTTGAAGGAAGTAAACCGCATATATACCAAATATTTGGGTAACGACCAATACCGCAAGAGTTATAAGGTATAACGGCCAAGAGAACCGAAGCAGCTTACGATAATCGAAAAAGTATAACGCGATCATCACAGAAATGCCTATGAAGCCATATATTAAGCCTTGTTTAATAGAGAAATTTACAGCTAGATTTAGTAGTATAATCAGTGCAATACCTACCATACCTGCCACTAACGCGATAACGCTCCATTCCGGCTTAGGTTTATGTGCAATATGTAGTCCTCTTCCTACTTCCTCGGGATTTCCCATCTGCTTAAGAACGTAGGATACCGTTTCATCTAGAGTCATATTATTAAGATAACTACATTCATCTGCTAACTCTTGTATATGACACAACAATTCATTTCGTATATCCTCATGTACATCTTTTGCCTTGACTTGACCACAAACACACTCCAAATATTGAACGATGAGAGGATGTTCAACAAAACCCTTTATGCCGGCACTCATAAACTGCCCTCCCCAATTACCCGGTCAACCGTCGAGCGGAACAATAGCCATTCCTGTTTTTTATCGACGAGTTGTAAGCTTCCTTCTTCTGTTAGCCTGTAGTACTTACGCTTGCGTCCGCCTTCTTCATTCCAATAGGACTCGACTAGTCGATCGACCTCAAGCGTATGTAAGATAGGATACAATGTACCTTCCTTGAAGGTGAATATTCCCTCTGAACGCAGCTCGATCTCCTTCGTCATTTCATACCCATACATGTCCTTTCGGTTAAGTAGAGTCAGTATAAGAATAACCGTGCTGCCTTTCATTAACTCCTTCTTAATTTTCATCCTATATCCCTCCATATGCATCGAGTTACTATACATCGATAATCTATACATCGAGTTTCTATGTATTAATATAAGCTACAATTCCATTTTAAGCAAGTCATTTATAGATACCAGTATATGTATACAACTTTCTACACAATTCTACATTACCTCTCTCGACCTTCCAGATGATGTCTCATTTCAAGCATCGCTTCTCTTTGCTAAAAGACAGTCGTTGTAGTCTTATTCAACACTCTCATACTAGGGATGACATTCATACTGCGCACCATCTCAAAAAGGCGTCTCCCTTAACGGGGACGCCTTTACTTCTGATCTACCGACTCATAAGCAGCCAGCAAATCCATCACTTCACCAAATACGGAAGTCGCAATGTGTGGTTGTGAGGCTTTACTGATTTCATTTTCGGACACAACCGCTACCGAATATCGAGGTTTATAAATCGGGCCGTAACCAACAAACCAGCTATGCAGTTTATTCGTACCGTAAGCCTCGCTTTGAGCTGTACCACTTTTCCCTGCCAGTTTCCACGATCGATTGCGCAACTGCTGACCTGTTCCTTCTTCAACGGTTCCTCTCATCCATTGCTGCAACAACCTCGTCGTTCTAGGCAGCAACATTTGCTCACCTTTAGCTTCGGCCTTAAATTCCATTAATGTGTGTCCTCTGGCATCTGTTGCTTTGGCAACAAGACGAGGATGACCTGTTCGACCATGCTGAAGCAGGGTAACGATTGCATTCGCTGCAGCCAGAGGAGTAACTCTCACATCGCGTTGACCAATTGCACTTTGCGCCCGTACACCACCATCTATAGTTCCAGTACGCTGATCATCACCAGCAGTATAACTGAACACACGCCCCTCCTGCTCCTGCGGAGCATGCGCAAGCGCTTTATGGCCTAACCCATCGGAGGATATTAAGCCAGCCTTGCCTGTAAAGCCAAGCTTGTCAGCATATTGCTGAATTTGTACAGCGCTAAGCCGTTCTCCTAATTGAGCAAAAACAACATTGCATGATTGTTCGAAAGCTTGCTCTAGTGTCAATTCACCGTGCCCTTCTTTATGCCAACAAGATAAACCATACCGCCCATATTCTCCTGTACATAAAAAAGTCTCTCTTGGCGATGTCTTTCCCGTTTCTATTGCTGCAGCGGCGGTAACAAGCTTAAAAACCGAACCTGGCGGAAGCGCAGTTACCGCCTGATTGTTCCAATCCGTATGCTCTGGTTCAATATGCTGTGGATCGTATCGCGGCAAAGAGACCATCGCTACAATATCACGTGTCTGCACATCCAATACAACGACAGCACCACGATGAACTCCTTGTTCACGCATAATCCCATCGATTGCGGTATGAAGCTTCATATCAGCCGTCGTATGCAGCATTAGCGGATAATAAGGGTTATGCGGACGGCTCAACCGAACGTCAAGCCCTTTCAATGGGGTTTGCAAAGCATCCGTATAGTGTAAATAGGTGTGCGCACCAATGCTTTTCAATAACGGTTGAAATGACTGCTCCAAACCAGCTGCCCCTGTTCTCATCGTTGTACCATTATTTGCTGACTTTACATGCTCATCCGAAGCCAGCAGGCTCGTGTAACCGATCCAATGCGGAGTCGCCGTTCGATACGGATAAGGCTGCGCATAAGGAAGAATTCGAACACCACTCCATTTTTGCAGCTGTACATCTTTTATTTGTGACAAACTCAACAATAATGGCGTTTCTATCTTCTTGGATTCAGTGCCTGCCTTTTCCGTTTTACTAACACTAGCAATAAACGGCTCTTTTGCCTGTGTCCATTGTTCAACAAGCTCTTCTTCCTTCATGTTCAACCAAGCGGATATGGTTCGGATTGCTTTACGATCAAGTGATTGACGATTAACAGGAAAGAGCACTAGCACATCTTCATGTTTCCCCGTTAACACCCGACCTTTGCTGTCTACAATTCGACCACGACCATCATCAAGTATGATGCCTTTTTCCCGTTGAATGATGGAACGACTCACAACAGACCGATCACGGCTATCCATCTTTCCCCCGATTAGTTGGAGATAGGCTAATCGTACCCCGTACAACAACAAGATACAGCTAAGTACCAGTCCCGTGATTTGAATACGGCTCCATCTTTCCCTGTGCAACTGATTTTCTGTATGTTTGCTCATACGACCATCCGATCCATTTTCTCCATCCTTATAACGTAGGTTAAATAATACCAAGTCATTCCCATTATTCAATCAAGCTACTACTGGCTTATTTATTCACTAGTAACTAGTATTTCTTAGTAAAATGCTTCTCAAACAATCCTACCTCACTCATATTGCCTATTTTCGATCCTACACGGCGCTCCCATAAAAAAGAGACTACCCATCTGTCATATCTCAATGACTTTGGACAGTCTCTATAAGTTCGATTCATTCAATCGGTACAAATTGTAGCATGTTACTGCTGCACGATACTAAACTGCTTCAATCTCTCCTGCAAATCATTTGATACTTGCTCCAGCTCATTAGAAAGCTCCACCAATCGGTTGGATACAGTCATCTGTTCATTGCTAAGCGAAGCTACTTCTTCAGACGTTGCTGAAGATTGTTCCGCTACCGCACTGACATTAGACATTGCCTCAGTCATAATCCGCTGTGATTCATCGAATTCATTGACAGCCGATGTAGCAGAATCTAGTTTTTCAAATAGGGCAATCATTTGAGATTCTACCCCATGGAATATCATATCCGCTTCCTTTACTGCTCCAAGCTGCTCACGGAATATTGGGTAAGCTTCTCCTAACATGGTTACCGTTTCATCCACTTCACGTTGAATGCTCGCTGTAATCTGACCCACAACTTCAATGGATTGCTTGGATTGATCTGCTAGACCGCGAATCTCATCAGCTACAACCATAAAGCCCTTTCCTGCCGCACCAGCGCGTGCAGCCTCAATTGCAGCATTAAGTGACAATATGTTGGTTTGTTTTGTCATCTGATTGAGCAGATCCAGAATTTGACGAACAGACTGCGTGCTGTCTTTCAGTGCATCAACCTTTGCGACTAAGGAACGAACGATATGCTCGGTAGCAGCGGTCTTTGTACTTAGTTCATTCATATAGCTGGTACCCCGCTGGCTTTTCTGCTGTACTTCAGTTGCTGCATGAAACATTTCTACGTTCATTTCAACGACTTGCTGCATTTTGTTCGTCGTTTGTTCACTGCAATCATTACTGCGCTCTGCTTCAACAGCTAGACTTGCTGCACCTTTTGCAATTTCCTCAGTAGCCAGCGCAATTTCCTTGGCAGAAGATGCGGTACTGCGCGAAGCTTCACTCAACTGCCCAGCAGTAAGCAGCACAGCTTGAGCAGATTCGTCCGTTCGTTGGACAAGATCCTTTATGCGCTCCATCATCGTATTGAAGCTTGTGCTTAGCTGTCCAATTTCATCACTAGAGCGATGCTCCATATGAAGACCAAGCTTGCCCTCAGCACCTTCCATCATCAGATCACGCAGACGCTTGAGCGGCTTACCGACCATTCTCATCACGTAATATCCAAGGAATGCTGCAACAATGATTCCGACCCCGACTGAGATCCAAGTTACATTACGAATCGAATTTGTCTCTTTCACAATCGACTGTACAGGTGTAAATCCATTTAATATCCACCCCGTCTCACGTGAAACAAAATAAGACCCTAACAATTCCCCTTGCTCGGCACTGTCCACAATCTGCTTCCCTGAAGTCGCCTGATCCTGCGGCGTCAGCTGAATGGAAGGAGCCTGACCTAACTTACTTAAGTCATTATCTAAAATAAGCTTCCCATTTGCATCTACAATTTGGATAAATCCGCCTTGGCTTTGATCCCATTTCAAATGATCAGCCAAAGACTGTACGTATATTTCCATCACCATAACGAATTGAGGTTCATTTGTTTTTAAATCATTTACAAGCCTAGCCATCGAAAAAATAGGTTTCGGACTTTGTTCGGCAACTCCTTTGGCACTTGACGGAATCCACACCGGCTGCCCTTTCTTATTTACTGCTTCCTGGAACCATGCTTTTTCCCTAGCAGTAGACAAAGCATCAGAAGGTGTCCCTGATGTAAATATAGGTGTGCCGTTGTTCTCTAACGGAATAAAGAACATCGAAAACAATGTGTTATTCCCAAATACGTAGCCTTTCAGCTCAGATTCAATTTGTTTCGTTTGTTCAAACAATTCGAACGAATTGCTTTTATCACCCCGATACACATTCGACAAGTTTGTATGCAGCTGTTTATCGAAGAGTACCTGATTCGACAGCTTTACGCTGTTGTTGAACAATAAATCAAGCTTTTCCCCCGCTTGAATCAACGTTTGCTTCTGAGACAATGACAACTGTTCCTCTACAATCGTCCTTGATCGATCATAAGAAAATAAACCTATGCTCACTACTAGCAGCGTTACACTTACTAAAAAGATAATGAATAACTTGACCCCCACAGAGCTAAGCGCTTTCAATTTCAGAATATCCCCCTTATTCTGCTTGATTAACGACGGATTCGTATCTTTTTTTCGTGACAAGCGCATCGCTATACCCCTTTCTCTTCCTAAGCAAATAGGCAAATCTAGGTATTAAGTCGTATGTCGTATGTAGTTCGTTGTCCAACTTGGTAAATCCTTCATGATAAATCAAGCTTTTTAAAAAATGATGTCAATTTATTAAGAAACAACAGCGAATAGTCGTTTCTTAACTAAAAATAAATAAACCCTTGCTCGTAAGCAAGGGCCTATTTCTGTGATTAAGGGTGAAAAATATATGGTTACTGATAACTCCATATAACTGTTCAACAGTTTATTGCAGAGCTGTCAGTAGTTTGTTGTTAACGATTCTTTTTGCGCATCATATCAAAGTATTTAACTGGCTGGTCAACCTTCACTTTGACATATTGCAGCGGATGACGAGCCGCATCCAACGGATTGCCTTTCTCATCATAAATCGCCTCAATCGTCTGCTTGAAGAAGAATCCTTTAGGACCAAAGAACTCTACTTCTGTACCAGGCTTAAAGTGATTGCGCTGCTGAACGGTAGCCAACTTAGTCTCAGGATCATAGTCAGTCACAAGTCCTGCAAAGTCATATGGCACAGCCTTCTCTTCTGGCTCATAAATATGATCTTCGTGATCAGGCTCTTCGTAGAAGAAGCCTGTATTGATCGGACGGTTCGCTGCCTTATTCATCTCTTCAACCCATTCTGGCTTCAATTGATAATTTTCAGGGTCAGCCATATAAGAGTCAATTGCTTGTCGATAAACGTTCGTAACCGTTGCCACATAATGAATAGACTTCATTCGTCCCTCCACCTTGAAGCTATCAACGCCAGAGTCTACAAGATCAGGCAAGTGATTAATCATGCACAAATCCTTAGAGCTCATCGCAAACGGATTGTGATCCTCTTGGAACAATGGTAGCTGAGTAATCCCTACCTTGAATGGTTCCAATGCTTGCTTCTTTTCTACATCCTCCGCATCAGCACGATCATCTTCGAAAAGGTCATATCTCCAGCGGCAAGATTGACAGCATCCGCCTCGGTTGGAATCTCGGTCAGTAAAATGATTGGACAAGACACAGCGGCCCGAATAAGAGGAACACATCGCCCCGTGAATAAATGCCTCTATCTCCACGTCCACATGCTGCTTAATTTCTGCAATCTCTTCCATGCTCGTCTCACGAGCAAGTACAACACGAGGAGCCCCTTCATTTTTCCAAAACTGCACCGTTTGCCAATTCGATACGGATTGCTGTGTAGATACATGTACTTCAACTCTTGGCGCTACACGTTGAGCCGTCTCGATAATTACCGGGTCAGCTACGATAATGGCGCTAATTCCGACTTCCTCCAGCTTACGAAGATAGTCCTCCAAGCCTTCAATATCTTCGTTGTGCGCGTAAATATTCGTCGCAACGAATACTTTCGCCCCATATTTATTGGCAAACTCTACACCTTCACGCATTTCCTCGAAGCTAAAATTGTCTGCGTTTGAACGCAAGCCATATTTTTGACCTCCGATGTAAACAGCATCCGCTCCATAATGAATAGCAAACTTAAGCTTCTCAAGGTTGCCTGCGGGAGCTAGCAATTCCGGCTTATCCAGCCGGTTACGCTTGCCAAAGTATTTTCGCTCATGCTTCATTGTTGTTGTCATACGCTTTAGCTCTCCCTTCCTTAGTACATTTGCTCTTTATAGAAAAATCCGAATGACAGTTCACGCTCAGGGTCTTGCACCTCTCGGATACGCTCCAGCCATTGCTCGTTGAATTGATAACTTTGTGGATCCTCTGCATAGCGATCAATCGCTTCACGATATACACGCACGACCGTCTCATTGTAATGCAGCGGCTTCAATAGCGTTTCAATCTTGAATGAATCAAGCCCTGCTTCAAGCAGCAGCTTCAAATCCTCTATAATACATACGTCATCTGAGCTCATTACATAAGTACCATGTTCATCCTCATAAACAGGGTATTTCTCGTCCTGACGTTCCTGTTCGATCAAAAATAACTTGCGCTCAATGCCGACTTCCTCAAGGCGAGCCTCTTTGCCAATATGACGCATGTAGTGCTGAAGAAGATGACGCTTGGAATGATATATATTTGTCATCCCATGTACTTGCACTTCCACTTCCATATCTGGAAGCTCACGCTTCATCTCTTGCACTTGCTCCATATTCAACTCACGCGCCAACACCATGCGGCTTGCGCCACGCTTCTGCCAATAGCGAGCTGTTACATAGTTCGTCGATGTCATCTCGGCGTTCCAGAACAGCTTTGTATTCGGTGCAGAGTCTTTAGCGATCATCAGTATCGCAGGATCTCCATACACGATTGCATCTACACCAACACGTTCCAATTGTGTCAAGTAGTTAGGCAGTTCTTTCATCGTATCATTATGAAACAGTTGGTTAACTGCCACATAGAGCTTCGCATGATGCTCGCGCACGATTGGCATTGCTTCCTCAATAAGCTCAACGGTCATCGCCCCTGGCAAACGAAGGCCGTACTTTGGTTCTCCAACAAGTACCGCGCTAGCTCCGGCTTCGAGCAAACGTTGCACTTCAGTAATGCTGCCCGCTGTTACAAGCAGCTCCGGCTTCTTACTCATCCTCACACCACTTTCCTCTCATTACATAAGCATGTCTCTCTATTTAACTGTAATGCGGCCCCTCATTCCATGCATAATAGCATTGCTTTTTTAAATGGGAGGCCGACTAGATATTCAACATCTAATGAATTGCAACCGTTGGTTGGTAGCTTTCTAACGATTATTGCTTTTTACTTTTTTCAATATTTTTCTGATGTTCCTCATACGTTTTGGCAAACAGATGGGTCGAAGTTCCATCTTTCTTCGTCACATAGAACAAATATTCAGAAACTTCTGGCGCCAATGCCGCAGTGATCGATGCAAGGCTCGGGCTAGCGATCGGTCCTGGCGGAAGCTTGTCCACTTTGTACGTGTTATAAGGACTATCAATTTCTAAGTCTTTATAGAACAAACGTTCTTTAGGCTTATCCAATGCATATTGGACGGTAGCATCAATTTGAAGACGCATTTTATCGTCAATCCGGTTATAGATAACACCAGCCACTAGTGCGCGTTCCTCATCAACAACAACTTCACGTTCTACCAATGAGGCTAATGTGAATAGCTCATGAACCGTTAATCCGCGATCCTTCAGCTGCTGCTCCCAGTTCGGAATTTGCGTTAATCGATTCTCTGTCTCCAACAACATACGATTGATGATATCTTGAGCTGTGCTGCCAATTTGTAATTCATAGGTCTCCGGGAATAAATACCCTTCCAGTGGATGTTTAAGATTCGTATCCTGCGGGATAAGGAATGGAGTTGAATTTTCTTTTTGCAGCAGCTTCGCCGTCTCTGCTGCCGCTGTTAAAAATTCATCCTTTTTGACGATGCCTTCTTTCGCCAGCTTGTCCGCCATTTGCTCAATCGTAAAGCCTTCAGGAATCGTAAAGCGTACACCATCCTGCTTAACGACTTCTCCTCCATTCAGCTTGGCAATGATCTCCTCATAAGTCACTCCTGGTTTAAACGCATACTCTCCAGCCTTAAATTTGCTGCCTTCTCCGTTCCATTTCAAATACGTTTTAAAAAAGGAAGCATTTTTAATAAGTCCTTGCTCTTCTAATTGCTGTGCAATTTTTGACGGGCCAGTACCACTTTCAATCTTCACATGCACTTCATCATTTTTCGCCGCGACTGGCTGTAGACTGCTCCATACATACCAACCTCCGCCAGCAGCCAAAATTAATACAGCTAGAAAAAGAATAGATACTATTTTCAGTCCTGATTTCATGTCATCACTCTCCCACATGGAAAAAAGAGCGGTATGCCCGCCCTTTTTCAAACTATTACAATGTGCGATTACTATCCACAATCAACGCTTACTTCTCTTCTTCAAGCTCATCGGAGAATGCAACTTCATCGTAAAGCTCCATTGCATTCTCCCACTCTTCATCATCTTCAATCGTCTCAAGCTGTGGTTCACCTTGAGCGTTATCCGTAATGCGAAGTACATCTATTTCGCCGTCTTCGTCTTGAACAACGGCATAAGCCTTAGCTTCTATTTGAAATTCCGCTAGCAAGTCAAAGATGCGACTTGTACCTTGTTCATCTGTCATTTCTAACGATGTACCAAACGCGGATGAAATACGATCGATAAATTGAAGTTTCTGTTCGCTCACGTCTTAAATCTCCTCGGAATCCACTAGCGTATTGAATGTCTCTTCAACGATGTTCCACTCTTCTTCATCTTCGATAACGAACAGCTTCAAGTCGTCTCCGTCTTCTTCATAGCGGAATGCATATACTTCTTCAGAATCCTCTTCATCACTAGCTTCAACAGGCACAACCATCATGTACTTATTGTCGGACCCGTCCACTTCGAACTTCATAATGACTTCGAACTCTTCTTCATTGCCCTCATCATCAGGAATGTAGATAATTTCTGGCTCTTCATGTTGCTGTTTATCGTTCGTCATGTTCAAACCCCTCACCTTCTAGATTGATAGTCGAGATAATTCTGCAAAATTATAGTGGCCGCTATTTTATCGACGACCTGTCTTCGTTTCTTGCGACTAACGTCAGCCTCAAGCAATGTCCGCTCAGCAGAAACGGTGCTCAAGCGCTCATCCCACAGGTGAACGGGCAGTCCCAACGATTCTTTCAATGTCTCGGCGAAAGCAATGCTGATTTCGCCGCGTGGGCCGATCGTGCCGTTCATGTTCTTCGGAAGTCCGAGAACAATTTCTTCAACCCCGTGCTCACGCACGAGAGCTTCCAAGCGACGCAAGTCATCTTCTGGTCTGCGACGCACAATAACTTCTACCCCTTGTGCAGTCCAACCCATTGCATCGCTTACTGCGACACCAATCTTGCGGTCCCCATAATCCAATCCAATCAGTTTCATCGTATTCTCCTACCGCCGCTTATGGCAAGTTCGTGCGCCTTGTAACCAACACACGATAAGTTAGCGATGGTGTTTCAGGTAGAACCGAACTAACTCTTCGATAAGTTCATCGCGTTCTTTCTTACCCACCATGCTTCGAGCGTTGTTATGACGCGGAATGTAAGCGGGGTCTCCCGAGAGCAGGTAACCGACGATTTGATTGATTGGATTGTATTCTTTCTCAATCAATGCATCATACACAGACAACAAAATCTCCTGACTAGATGCCTCTTGCTCTTCTGGCTTCACATTGAACTTCATTGTCTTATCCATAGAATTCATCGTCGACACCTCGCTTTATTCTTATCATAACACATACCCGGCAAAACAAGAAATTATACCTTTTTTATCATTTCAGACGAATGCAAACAGGTGCATTAAGCACCTGCCTGCTGACTTACCAACTGTTCAACGAGCGCAAGCGCTTCGCTCAACTTCTCGGCATTCTTGCCGCCGGCCTGTGCCATATCTGGACGACCGCCACCGCCGCCGCCAGCTGCAGCAGCAATCTCTTTAATCATTTTACCCGCATGGAAGCCTTGTTTAACTAATTCCGGAGCTACCGACACGACAAAATTAACTTTTCCTTCACTTGCAGCACCAAGTACGATAATCGCTTGTTCTACCTTCGTCTTCAGCTCATCAGCTGTCGTACGAAGCGCATCCATGCTTCCAGCATTCACTTGCGCCGTCAACACTTGTACGCCTGCAATTGTACGTACTTGATCAGTCAATTGTCCTGCTTCCATACTGGAAAGCTTCGCTAATAACGATTCATTTTCACGTGCTAATTCTTTCTCACGTGCGAACATTGCCTCTACACGTTTAGGCACATCAGAAACATTGGACTTGAGTAAGCTCGCAGCTTGCTTCAACACATCCAATTGAGCCTCCATATATTGATACGCATTACGACCCGTAACGGCTTCAATTCTTCGTACGCCAGATCCAATTCCACTCTCGCTTACAATTTTGAACAAGCCAATTTCAGACGTATTGTTTACGTGACAGCCACCGCACAGCTCAATGCTGTATTGACCAACTTGTACGACGCGAACGACGTCTCCATATTTCTCGCCGAACAACGCCATTGCGCCCATTGCTTTCGCTTCATCAATCGATTTCAGCTCGATTGTAAGCGCAGTGCCCTTCCAAATCTGTTCGTTCACACGGCGCTCGATATCTGCCAACTCTTCTGGCTTAATGCTACCCAAGTTGGTGAAGTCGAAACGAAGACGCTCTGTTTGCACCAAAGAACCTGCTTGGTTAACATGCTCGCCAAGTACATCCTTCAATGCTTGATGAAGCAAGTGTGTAGCGGTATGGTTCTTAATGATGTCTTCGCGTTCTGCACGAGCTACAGCCGCTTCGATCGTCATCCCTTCACGCAGCACGCCTTCTTCTACTGTTACAATATGAACATGTTGGCCATGCGGTGCTTTTTTCATATTTTCAACACGCGCAACGAGACCAGAACCTGTCAATACACCAATATCGCTTACTTGTCCACCGCTCTCAGCATAGAACGGAGTACGATCAAGAACGACTTGGCAAGTTTGACCTACAGCCGCTTCCTTAACTAGTTCGTTGTCCGCAATAATCGCTAACACCGTGGAAGATGTTACATACTCATCATAACCAACGAATTCGCTTTTAGTCGTAAGATCAGCAAGCGGTCCACCTTGTACGTTCATGCTCTCGGAAACTTGACGTGTGGAACGTGCGCGTTCGCGCTGCTCTTCCATCGCCGCATCAAATCCTTCACGATCAACCGTCAAGCCGTGCTCTGCCGCATATTCTTCCGTCAAATCAAATGGGAAGCCGTATGTGTCATACAATTTGAACGCATCAGCTCCACTAATTTGCGTGTGGCCTTTCTTCTTAGCAGCTGCTGCCATATCAGAAAGAATCGCAAGACCGTCAGCAAGCGTCTCATGGAAACGCTCTTCTTCGTTCTTGATTACCTTCTCAATGAACTCGCGCTTCTCTACTACTTCTGGGTAGTAAGTGCCCATTACATCGCCAACCGTCTTAACTAGCTCGACCATGAACGGACGATCCATGCCAAGCATTTTTCCGTAGCGCACAGCACGGCGAAGCAAACGACGAACAACATAGCCACGGCCTTCATTGGACGGCAATACGCCATCGCCAGCTGTAAATACAACGGTACGAATGTGGTCAGCAATTACTTTGAACGCAACATCCAATTCTGGATTTTCTTTATATTTCACACCAGCAATACGGCTCGTCTCTTCAATAATCGGCATGAACAAGTCCGTATCGAAGTTCGAATCTACATCCTGCAAAATGGAAGCGAAACGCTCCAAACCTGCGCCTGTATCGATATTTTTATTCGGAAGCGGCGTGTAACTGCCGTCCTTGTTATGGTTGAATTGGGTGAACACCACATTCCATACTTCTAGATAGCGTTCATTTTCACCACTCGGGTAGTTTTCTGGATCGTTAGGATCTCCGTACTTCTCGCCACGGTCATAGAAAATTTCCGTACATGGTCCGCAAGGCCCTTCGCCGATATCCCAGAAGTTATCTTCTGTTTTGATGATGTGGTCAGCTGGAACACCAATCTTCTCGTTCCATAATTTGTATGCTTCCTCGTCTTCCGGATATACGGTGACATATAGACGCTCAGCTTCAAGTCCAATCCATTTCTTATCAGTCAAGAACTCCCAAGCCCACTCGATAGCATCTTCCTTGAAGTAGTCCCCAATAGAGAAGTTGCCGAGCATTTCAAAAAACGTATGGTGACGACGTGTTTTACCTACGTTTTCGATGTCATTTGTACGAATACATTTTTGCGAGTTCGTAATACGTGGATTGTCAGGAATGACACGTCCGTCAAAATAAGGCTTAAGCGGTGCCATACCCGCATTAATCCACAACAACGATGGGTCGTTATGCGGTACGAGCGATGCGCTCGGTTCGATATGATGTCCTTTGCTCTCGAAAAATTGAAGCCACTTAGCACGAATATCGCTTGCTTTCATGAAGGATTCCTCCTATGACGTTATGTTCCATATAGTTGTATAAAAAATAAAAATCGCCCCTGACATGCAGGGACGATTAAATATCGCGGTACCACCCTGGTTATCGCTTGGCTTGCATGCTCGACCTGCAACTACAGCTGCATAGAATGAGCACGATGCAAGACTAAACATAAAGCGATCTCCTCGACGTTGATAACGGGTTCGACCCGGTGAAGTTCATTCACACTCCGTAACTAGCGTTCAGCGGCACTTCATGGTGAAGATTCTTACAGCCTATATACAGCGTATTCCGCCATATAAGGAATCTTCTCTCTGGTCCAAGGGCTGCAGCTTACTCGGTTTCATCTACGTTTTGAGCATTAATAGTATTGTCCAATTATTAGTATAGTTAGCCAGAGGAACGTTGTCAAACCCCGTTCTTACTGACTTCTTCCGTTAGATGAACTCGTTAAATAACCGACCTCTTGAAGCACACGCTGCAGCATAACTGCACCTTGTGCACGAGTAGCATTACCTTGTGGCGCAAACGTTTTAGCATTAAGCCCCGATATAAGTCCTGCCTCAACCGCTTTGGACACATCCCGCTTCGCATAAGAGCTTATATGATTCCGATCCGAGAACTTCTGAACAGCAGTACCATCTTCCGTCAGCGATTGTCCGGCGGCATTCATGACACGAACGAGCATCATCGCCATTTGTTCACGAGTAATCGTCTGACTTGGCCGGAACGTGCCATCGCTGTAGCCGCTAATAATGCCTGCTTTGGAAGCTGCCCCTATCATGCCTGCCATTGGATGTGAATTACTAATATCACGGAATTGCGCTGCCCCAGAAGGATCAGGCTTCAAACCAAATGAACGAGCGAGCAGTACGGCAAATTGTGCGCGTGTCAGCTTTTGTTCTGGCGAGAAGCGGTCATTCGATGTTCCTTCAATGATAAACTTCGAGGCAAGTGTCTCAATGGACGCACGCGCCCAATGCGAGCTCGTATCATGGAAGGACTTAGTACGCTCAGCTAATGCAGCGCTGATATTGGACTTATTTGCGAACTTTACCAGTGTAATCCCACGCTCTACTTTGATTGTATTTGCGATATAAAGGATGCGATCGGCGTTGGTATCGTATTGAACGGCTGATAAATACCTTGGCTGATAAACCGACGTTAAACGGTAAGCATGCTGTACATCTGCTGTTATATGACGTGGTGCCTTGCCATCTACAAAGGAATACAATGAGAACTTATGAGGACTGATAAGCTGGCGTGCACTGAGCTGACTAAGCTTCTGAGTCAACTTATTTAAAGTTGGGTCTTCTTCCACATGAATAGCTACCCATATCGAAGAATCATTTGCCCATTCGGTACGAATGCCGGTGTAATTCAAGTTATTTAGCGGAAGCGTATATACCGTATCCTTGTATTTAAGTGAAAACTTTGCCCCGCTAGATTGCTTGGCTGCTGTTTCCAGAACTTGTAGCGGAATGACGATGATTCCACTATTCTCTGTAACTGGAATTTCATATATAACATGTTTAGCAGCGCTGTTCTTTGCTGCATAATCAAGTGCAGAAGCGACATGATCCTTGTTGAGTACATAGCGGTTGCTCGACACTGCACTACTATGAGATGGAGACTGTGCAGATTGCTTGGTCGCTGAGTTCTGATTCAGTGTATAAATGCCGTGTTCCAACAACCACTCATAGGGTGTATCGGTAAGATGTGCAGGACGATTACTTGGTGTATTCGGTTGACCTGGTGTACTTGGTGTCCCTGGATTACCCGGATTGCTTGGCGTACCCGGCACTCCGCCTGGCCCCCCTGGTCCTCCTGGACTTCCGGGATTACCGGGCTTACCTGGCGGTTTTCCTGGGACACCAGGATTGCTGGGTTGACCCGGATTCCCTGGTTTGCCAGGCTGCTCTGGCGTACCCGGTCCTCCTGGCTTGCCAGGGGCGTCAGGCTTGCCCGGTTGCCCAGGTGTGTGCGCACCATATACAACAGGCACATTCACTAATGCCGCGAGGCGATTTCCTACCACATCCTCTAACGGCGTTTGGCCAGGGGTATAACTTAACGTAATGCTGTCATTATGATGTGCTTGCTGCTTAAGTTGGATGGTCACGATGTTAGAATTGGAAGAGAGGCTGCTTAAACTTAGAGGTTGTTTATTACGATATACACTGAACTGTTGTAAGGCAGCTAAAGTTACTGGCTTAAGTCTTTCTGAGAAAACAAGAGTTACGACATTGTCTCTCATCGCAGCTTGGCTAAGTACAGGTGAAGAAGTATCATTACCTGCTTCCGTCCTGAATATCCAATCCCGATCATAAATTCCTACAAAATCACCAACGTTGCTGCGGAATGTGCCATAATCAATCCATACTGTATATTCTGTATCTGGATTCAATGTCGTTCCCACTTGCCATTCGATAGCTCGATTGTTGTTCGTTATTTTAACGCGGGCATCACTGACCGGAATTCTTTCAACATCGTCCCCCATTAAAGTCCGGATCGCTAGCTCACCCTTTCCCTTTACAATCGCCTGATCGAAGGTAAGCTTAAGTACTGGCCGCGTGCTTACTTGCTGTGCAGCAGTCGTTGGAGCCGTATTGACTAGTCGAACCGCCTTCCAACTATTTGCCAATGGACCTACTGATGCCATTTCTGGGGATGTAGTCATAGAGGAATTTTTTGGCGGCAGCTGTTCCGCATTTGCGATTGCCTGATCATCTGATGCAGCTGAGGCAGCAAGTGGTTGCAATACAATCAACACAGATACAGCGTATACGAAGCATGATCTTAATAATTTCACTACTTATTTCACTCCTCGCACATTTACAAATATTTCTTGTAACTTATATAGACGAATTAAATTGCAATTTGTTGTGCTTTTTCATCAAAAAATTGGTGTCAATTTGTCACATCGCCCGTCAGGATAAACATTCCTCCCCTTTCTTCCCAAAAAATTTAATATGAATGATCTATGACTCACAGCAAAAAAGCTGTTCGATACACGAACAGCTTCAAACCGCTACAACGTTCTACGTCTGACGAAGTAAGTAAATACATGTTGGAGCACAACCTTCAACGCCGCGAAGACAGGCACTGCCAATATCAAGCCAACCACTCCAGCTACTTCTCCACCTACAAGCAAAGCGAAAATGATCGACAACGGATGCATATGCAGCGTTCTTCCTACGACCTGTGGAGAGATAACATTTCCCTCTAATATTTGACAAGCCGTATTTACGATAATGACCATCAACATCATCTTAAATGAGATCGTTGAGGCAACAATCAAGGCAGGAGCCGCTCCAAAATAAGGACCTAAATACGGAATAATATTAAATATCGCTACCATTAAAGCCAAAAGCAGCGCATAAGGCATACCAATAATCCAATAGCCGATATAGGCCAGCACCCCGATTATGACACAGACGAGAAACTGTCCACGAATATAGCTTCCGAGTGCAGCATCAATATCTTTGAACATCATGACAAAGTGCTTGCGATGGCTTCTAGGCACATAGGCAACTACCGTTCGTTCGAACACTTCAAAGTCCTTTAAAATGTAGAAAATAAGGAACGGGACGATTAACGCAACAAACAGCATATTAATCGTCGCACCAATATTGTCTATAAAGTGTGTAATTCCTTTGCTCATCCGTTGTTCCAGCATAAACATCCATTCATTCATACCCGTCCGAAGCGTTGGCGGCATTAAGGAAGACTGACTAAGTCCGTTCATAAATCGCTCTGCCTTCGCATTCAACTGTGGCATCTGTTGATTCAGCCCTTCAAGCTGCGCCAACAGCATCGGAATAGCATTCATAAGAATTACAGTAACCGAGAAAATAAATACCGCATAGATGAGCAGCACCGCAATCGTACGCGGTACTTTGCGATCATTTAACAACGAGACGATCGGATTAAGTACATAAGCGATGATCATAGCGATAAAGAAAGGGGCAAAGATCGCCTTAAAAAACGTATACAAATGGCCGATAACCGGACGCAATAAATACAGCATATATAAAATAAGCAATCCGAGAAGCATATAAATGCCGTATACGAACAATTTATTTTTTAACAAACGCTCCACTGCTTCTCACACTCCATCGGGACATGCATTCACAGTAGAGTATATGTCATCTACACCAAAAATAATCCGTCAGGATTTCCATTAGATAACTTCCAAACTCGTTGATTGTCGCTGCCGCGATAACGCAATTCCGGTCGTCTGCGCTCTTGTAAGAACGGCCCGTCTACCAACACATCTATATAGGTCAACAGCTCATTCATATCTGCAGTTCCATTTTGCTGTATATATTCCAACGTATATCCCGTATATGCCCAAATGTGACGCCCTGCCTCACGGAGAATTCGCGCTAATCTCTTTACTTCACGCGCCTGCATAAACGGTTCCCCGCCAGATAAAGTTATATCGGTAAGCGGATTGGATAGGAGCTCAGCAGCTGCTTCCTCTACGCTGAGCACTTCGCCAGCTTGTATTTTCCATGACTGCGGATTATGGCATCCAACACATCGATGTGGACACCCACTCAAAAAAATCACCGAGCGCAATCCTTCACCATCTACAACACTATCATGTACAAATGACAATACACGCAAGCTCATTGATGCTTCACCCGCTCCTGCTCCTCCGCTTGCTTCGCACGATTCCATTTGCTCATATCCCCAACCAAATAGCCAGTAATCCTCCGTATCCGCTCGATATTTGCTTCTGGAGCCTCACAAACTGGACAGCCACTATGAATGATCGCTTGATATCCACAACAGCGGCAGCGATCCACAGGATGATTGATCGAACCATAGCCGATATTATGCGCTGCCATTGCCCGTACAAGCCGATCCAAAGCCATTATGTTGCCCGCTACTGCACCGTCCAACTCGACATAGGTAATATGTCCGCCATTGCACATTTCATGGAAAGGACCCTCGACGCGGATTTTATCAAATGCTTTCAATTTGTAATAAACGGGTACATGATACGAATTTGTATAGTACTGTCTATCTGTCACTCCAGCTATAACCCCAAAATCAATGCGGTCTTTCTTTACAAACTTTCCTGAGAGACCTTCTGCTGGAGTAGCAATAAGAGAAAAGTTCAAGCCCGTACGCTCTGCCGCCTCGTCCATTCGCTTACGCATATGGCGAATAATTTGCAGCCCCAGCTCATGAGACGACTCCGATTGACCATGATGACTGCCAACTAGTTGTGTTAATGCCTCTGCTAAACCGATAAAGCCAACACCGAGCGTTCCTTGCTTCAACACATCCGCTAATGTATCATCTGGCGCTAACTGCTCACTTCCCCGCCAAACTCCCTGACGCATGAGAAAACTAAAATCTTCTGCTCGCTTCTTGCTTTGGAATTGAAGACGATCAAGCAGTTGACGCTCCGCAATACCTATCAACTTGTCCAGCATCGAGAAAAATTGTTCTACATTATCCGATAGCAAACTGAGCCGAACGAGATTTAACGAAGTAAAGGATAAGTTACCACGACCTAATGCAGTCTCTTTCCCGTTCACATTTCCCATTACTCTAGTTCGACAACCCATATAGCAAGCTTCCGATTCAGGCGTCCCATCATCATATTGAGCGTTAAATGGCGAATCCAAAAATGCAAAGTTTGGGAACAAACGCTTTGCTGTTGTCTCCAGCGCCAATTCATACAAATCACGATTTGGATCACCAATGTTGAAACTGACACCGGACTTTAACTTAAATATTTGAATCGGAAAAATGGGCGTTTCTCCTTTGCCAAGGCCTGCTTGAGTAGCCAACAATAGCTGCTTGACTAACAAACGTCCACAGCGAGACGTATCCGTTCCATAATTGATTGAAATGAAAGGAACTTGTCCGCCGCCGCGTGAATGCATCGAGTTTGAATTGTGAATGAAAGCTTCACAAGCTTGATACACGTCACGTTCTGTCCATTGCCACGCAAGTGTTTCTATATGACTTGACTCAGCAAGAGGCAGCTGTTCTAGCATGCTGAAATTACGATCGTACGTTTTTTTCACATAAGGAGCCAAATCATAATCAAACATTGGATAAGCTTGACCACCATGCTGCTGATTTTGATTCGCCTGCATAATGATGGAGGCCAAAGCCATCGCGCTTTTAATATCCTTAGGTTCACGCATATGTCCATGGCCTGTATTGAATCCACCGCGCAGCATTTGTCCTAACGGAATCTGACAGCAGGTCGTCGTTCCTGTTGCATAATAATCTAGGTCATGCGGATACAGCAGATTGCTTTCCATTGCTTCTCTTGCTTCTGCCGTCAGTAAGTGATTCATAGCATACCAGCGGGCGCTTTCGCTAGCCATTTTCCCCATAATCCCCATCGGTGAACGACCGTCTACATTCGCATTTTCCTGCATTAAATCTTGATCTGAACCATCTACGATATCATCTAAGGCCATAATCAACTTTTCCTGATCCAGCTGTTGATCGTTTGCTAATTTATGAACGGACTGAAAGCGATGAACTGACTTAGATTGGCGTACAGCCCCCGCTGAAATAGACTCTTTTTTAGAAGTAAGTAAAGTGGTCATCCATATCCCTCTCCTTCTCATACACACTATATATAGTATGCATGTATATTTCAGATCACAATATGTATTATGTCACACTCTTATTTACAAAATTAAACAACAAAAAGACCTGACTGCATAAACGCAATCAGGTCTTGCTTGTTAGCCTATGTAGAGGCTGGTGCCCCTGTATACGCAGTATCTGTCCATTCATCACCGAAAAAGAGATCATCCAGTGAGCTGAGTGTTCCATCTTCCTCTACTTGATAGACCGACATTTTCTCACCATTCACTGTTAGTTCAATAAAGCATCCCCAGCAGTAAAATTGATGAGCACCTATTTTGCCGATGTCTTTCGAGTTGCAGTTCGGGCATTGCAGCATATGTTCACCATTCCGTCCCTATTTATTGCGCATTAGGGATTATAGCCAATCTATTGGTGCTCTGGCTTGAGGTCATGAAGCAGAATCGCATGTTCTCCTATCTGCATCCGGCTTGTTCCGTCAATGCGCTGCCTTCCTTCAAGAAGGTCGGATATTAATCCGTCTGTAATTTCCAGTCCTATTATCGTATTGCCCATATCTGGCTGAAAATAAACATCAGCAACCCAGCCTATCTGCGTTCCCTCTAGCGTTAGCAATGGAATGTCCTTCAATCGCCTCGAACCGTATAAAAATGACCACTCTCTTTGCTCTACTACCTCTTCGCCACGTTCAATGATCGATGCACTCGGAATAAATACAGCATCTTCACCACAAGCCGCTAGCTGCTCCCAATGAATAACAGCGGCATGACGGCAAAACATGCCGCCCTCTTCCAGTTCCATATGAGTCAGTTTCCATTGTGCCGATATCCATAAATCTTTGACTTTAGCTACTCTTTGTCCTGTCGTAATATCATAGATCGGCAAGCCAATGAGCTCCAGCAACTTCACAATGCTCCTCCTCCAGCGAGATACCGTGCTTGACAACTCGCGTGTGAACTTGAAACACGCATCCGCTTGAGGAACAGCTTATCGGCTCGTTCTGCTGCGCAGACGTTCCGCAATTCCCTTTATTCGCTCAATGGCTTCGTGCGCTTGCTCTTTAGTATTGCCCAATCCAAAGCTAAACCGCACAGCCGTCTTCATTCTATCAGGTTCAAGTTTCATCGCCTGCAGCACATGTGATACTTCCAAGGAACCAGACGTACAAGCTGAGCCGCTGGCAGCCATCACGCCTGCCATATCCAAATTCATTAGCATCGTTTCCGTCGAAATATCCAAGAAACTTACATTTAGAACATGAGGCAGTCGTTCTGTTGGATGTCCATTTAATACGACTCGATCATGGAAGTACTCTTTAAGCCCCTCCCAGAACATATCCCGGATTGCATTAAGCTCTTCACGCTTGTCCATCAATTGACTGTATGAGCGCTGAACGGCTTCAGCAAAGCCTGCAATGGCAGCTACATTTTCGGTTCCCGCACGACGTTTGCGTTCCTGGCTTCCTCCGTGAATTAACGGCTCCCACTGGACGCCTTGCCGAGCATACAGCAGCCCAATTCCCTTCGGGCCATTTACTTTATGTGCGGAAAAGCTTGCGAAATCGATCGGGAGCTCATGTAAGTTAAGCTCCATTGCTCCAAGTGCCTGCACAGCATCCGTATGCATCATAATGCCACGCTCACGTGCAAGCTGACCAATCGCTTCGATTGGCTGCACTGTCCCAACTTCGTTATTGCCGAGCATAACGCTAATTAAACAGGTATGTGGCTCAATCGCTTCTGCCACCGCATCTCTGCTAATACGTCCCTCATTATCAGGCTCTACTCTTGTAACCGTGAACCCTAAACGCTCCAACTGCTCGATTGGATGCAAAACAGCATGATGCTCAATTGTCGTCGTAATAATGTGAGGCATAACCGAGCTTCCCTCACGTTTCGCTTTGAACCATGCCGCCCATGCAACACCAAATATAGCTGTATTATTGCTTTCGCTGCCGCCACTCGTAAAAATAAGCTCTTGAGCCGAGCAGCCAAGCATAGCTGCAAATCGATCCCGAGCTTGATTAATAATGGCTCTCGCTTCTCTTCCTGATGCATGTACGCTGGAAGGGTTTCCATATGTATCTGACAAACGCATCATCACATCGCTTGCAGCAGGATGAAGCGGTGTCGTTGCTGCATGATCTAGATAAATTCGTTCCATAGCGTAGCTCACTTTCGTATGTCCTTAAATATAGAACATATAACTGTCCTGACTACCTTCATCTTTGAAGTTAATCAAGTCAGCCAACATGGTCGTATCCAACACTTGTGCAATACTATCACGAATTCTAACCCAAAGATCACGCTTTGCTGGATCATCTTCTTCTGTGAAGTCCACTGGTGAAATCGGCCCTTCTAGTACTCGAATAATCTCGCCAGCACTCAATGTTTCAGGCTCACGAGCAAGTATGTATCCTCCATATGCACCGCGAATACTTTTTACCAACCCAGCATTGCGAAGTGGAGCAATTAACTGCTCTAAATAATGTTCAGATAGTTGATTTTTGTCAGCTATACTTTTCAAGGATGTTGGCCCTTCGCCGTAGCTCTTTGCCAATTCCATCATAATTGTTAAGCCATAGCGGCCTTTAGTAGAAATTTTCATCGTAGCACCCCATCACTGGTTTTGTAACTATTCATATATATCCTATTCATTGACCAATTCATGACGATTAAATCATTGTATTCCTATAACGTCACCATGTATATGGTAACACAACTATATGTGCTGTGGTCAAATATAAACGAGCTATTATGAAAAAATTTTACATATACAGAAAATGTGAGTGAAACGTTCATTTTTTTAGAAAAGCCGCTTACAGCCACCATTTCGCGATAAAAGGTCAATGTGTTACAATACGTGTATATATTTATTACTTACAAATTGAAAGCAAAGACGGTGATTGTTCGATGAATACAGCGAATGCTTCTACACGTGTCGTCGTCGGGATGTCCGGCGGCGTTGATTCATCGGTGACCGCCTTGCTCTTGAAGCAGCAAGGTTATGATGTCATCGGTATATTTATGAAAAACTGGGACGATACAGACGAGTTCGGAAACTGTACAGCAGAAGATGATGCAGAAGACGTTCGTCGCGTCTGTGACCATATTGGTATTCCATACTACACGGTTAACTTTGAAAAAGAATACTACGATAAAGTATTCTCCTATTTCTTAGATGAATACCGCCGTGGGCGCACACCGAATCCGGATGTCATGTGCAACCGTGAAATCAAGTTTGGAGAGTTCCTCCAAAAAGCACTTGACCTTGGCGCAGACTATGTTGCTACAGGTCACTATGCGCGTGTCGTAGAGGAAGATGATCAATATAAATTGCTGCGCGGAGTAGACAATAACAAAGATCAAACGTATTTCTTAAATGCGCTGAACCAATCACAATTAGCACGTGCTATGTTCCCTATCGGACATCTGCCGAAGCCCGAAGTTCGACGCATTGCTGAAGAATACGGCCTTGCAACTGCAAAGAAAAAAGACAGTACTGGCGTCTGCTTCATCGGCGAACGCAACTTCAAACAATTTTTAAGCCAGTTCTTGCCGGCTCAGCCAGGTAATATGGTCGATATCCGCAGCGGTGAAGTGAAAGGTCGCCATGACGGTCTCATGTACTATACATTCGGACAGCGTCAAGGACTAGGCATCGGCGGTTCAGGAACAGGAGAGCCTTGGTTCGTAGCAGATAAAGATCTTGAGAAAAATATTCTGTATGTCATTCAGGGGGACAACCACCCTAGCTTGTATTCCACGGGATTAGTTGCGACTGGCGTCAATTGGATTGCAGGTAACATGCCCGAACATCCTGTACGCTGCACAGCTAAGTTCCGCTACCGTCAGCCTGATCAAGAGGTTACCTTGACGAAGCAAGCAGACGGCAGTGTCCATGTTGAGTTTGCTGTACACCAGCGCGCTATTACACCGGGTCAAGCCGTTGTCTTCTATGATGGCGAGACCTGTTTAGGCGGCGGTACGATTGACCGCATTCACAAGTTGGAAGCATCCAACGCATAATACAATGTAACGGTAGTTGTATTGTATCGTTCATGCCTTATACAACAACATAGTTAGAACCAATATAAAAAAAGCCGCTTCTCTTCTGCATAACGCAGAGGAGCAAGCGGCTTCTTATTGTATAGCATGTAAATAATACGTTATAAGTTCAGTATTCATCATCTTCATTATCAGACAAACCTATCATCATGCTGTTGAAACGGACTCCAAGGATTGTTCGGGTGCTATCACCCTCCTTATGAGAAGCCTTGTAATACGGAGATGGTATGTTTCCTCAATAATAAACTCCCATCCCCCATTTGACAAAATGACCTGACCTTTTTTCGGGGCGTCTACTTGGGCATAAGCCCAACCTCCGATTGTATCGAAATCATCTGAGGCAATGTCGACATTGAAGTAAGCTTTCACAGCTTCAATCAACATCATGCCGTCAACCGAAAATACATGCTCATCACGCTTCACAATTTGAGGTAATTCTTCGTCGAACTCATCTTGAATTTCGCCTACAATCTCCTCCATAATGTCTTCAAGCGTAACTAGTCCCGCGGTACCGCCATATTCATCAATTAAGACAGCAATTTGCATGCGGTTCTTCTGCATCATCTTCATAAGCGCACTAATTGACATCGACTCAGGAACACTTAATATGGGGCGAATCACTTGATGGATATCATCAACATCATCCGAAACTTTGACTAAGTCCTTCAAATGAACAAAACCTATAATGTTATCCTTATCAGGATCACATACCGGATATCGGGTATGCATTTCTTGGAAGGCTGTGTCCTTATTCTGCTCGAACGAATCACCTGTATACAAACAGACCATATCCGTCCTCGGAATCATAATTTCCCGTGCGTGCGTCTCGGAGAATTCAAAGATATTGTCCATTAAAGCAAGCTCTGTATTATCAATAAGCCCACTCTTATGACTCTCTTTGACTAAAATGCGTATTTCCTCCTCCGTATGAGCGGAATTATGCTCGGATGCAAGCTCTACCCCAACAAGTCGAAGCAGACGACTCGAGATTCCATTTAACATCCAGATGAAGGGATACATCAACTTGTAGAATACCGTTAAAGGCATTGCAGCCCATAAAGTCACCTTCTCCGCATTGCGAACTGCGAGAGACTTCGGCGCCACCTCACCCAGTACGATATGAACAATCGTAATAAGCATAAAGGCAATTGCCGTTGCAATCGCGTGTATGACAAATGGAGTTGCTCCGATTGAACTTAGCGGCTCATACAGCAATCTTGCTACCGTATGCTCCCCAATCCAACCTAAACCAAGCGAAGCAATCGTAATGCCTAACTGACAAGCCGATAAATACGCATTTAGGTTGTCAGTCAAATGCCGGGCAAGCTTTGCCCTTGCATTACCTTCCTGCGCAAGCGCATCGATGCGACTTCCCCGTACTTTGACCATAGCAAATTCCGCAGCAACGAAGAAGCCGTTCAACAATACCAGCAACATGACTAACAACAAACCCCATATTATGGGTAACGGGTCACTACTCAATAGACTTTCCTATCCACCTCCCATGACGTGGACAGGTGCACCTCCTCTTAATTGAAATGAACACTTCATTGTACCTAACATTATAAATCATCTGGCACAAGCGTCAAATCGAATTACACAAGCCTTACAATTTAAAAAATAGGCTCGCAACACCTCCTGCAAGTGAATTAACACATTTATATTCACAGTACGCCGCGTCCTATCCCAATTAATTGTGATGACTCGTACCTTAGTCTGCTACTCCTCTGAAGCGTAACGAATTGCTTCCTGCAATAGCCCAATAATATGTTCATCATCGCAGGAATAAAGCATATTTTGTCCTTCTCTCCGATATCTCACGAAACGGTAAGCACGCAGCGTCTTGAGTTGGTGGGACACCGCTGATTGAGATAACTGCAAAGCATCTGCAATTTGATTAACCGCACATTCTTCGTTAGCCAGCAAGGTAAGAATACGAATTCTAGTCGGATCTCCCAGCGCCTTAAACGTTTGAGACACACGTTCCAACACTTCAGGTCCCCAGGCCTTCTCCTGCAATAGTTCCATCGTTCACGACTCCTATTCTGAGCATATATGTATTGTGCATCAATTGATCCCTAACTGCAAACTACGACAATGACTTATAGATACAGCAGGTTATTTATAGGGTGTCCGATGTTGTCTGAACATATCCGCATACTTGGACAACGAAAATTTATACATTTATAAATATAAGTCCAACAGTCATTTGTTCATTTACTCAAATATATTATAGGAAAATTTCTGCTTGTGCCTTTCAAGTCAATAGAACAATCCCATTTGCGGTTTACGAAAACAACCCTATTCGTGATGCATTCAAGTACAGCACACTACAGTAGGGCTTTCCCAGCAGCAAGCCCTATTGCAGCCACAGCAGTTGTTACTATTACTGAGATTAATATATATATCAAAAAATTAAAGTAATTTTTATTAAGCCATAATTTAAGCGCTTCTATTCCGAAAGTAGAAAAAGTTGTAAATGCACCACAGAATCCTATCGCCAATAGGTTGAACAGAAATTCAGGTAGTATCGATGCGCAACCAATAATGAAGCCCAACAAGAATGAACCTGTCACATTAATAATCCATGTAGGCCATGGTATCGCTTGGGAGAAGCGCTGTCCAAACCACGCACCGACCGTATAGCGCAACCATGCGCCTGCTGCTCCGCCAAGAGCCACCCACAGCCAATTCATTCTCGTTCCTCCCATGATCTATTCTGCATTCCACAACGATATCCTGCTGCTGCGGCTCCAATTCCTAGCACGATCGTCAACCCTTGATAGATAATAGCTGTAAGCAGCCGATTCATTTGAATAAGTTGGACCGTTTCGAGCGCAAATGTGGAGTATGTTGTGAACGCCCCAGTAAATCCAGTACCGATAAACGTTCTCCAGTATGGAGATAGGTTCTGCTTGCAGATTATATAAGCAGTGAACCAACCAAGAAAGGCTGCCCCAATGACGTTAATAAATAACGTGGCATATGGGAAACTGATCGCGCTATCAAACGGATAGAGTAAACTTATGCCATACCGCAGCCATGCACCGATGATGCCTCCAACTGCTGCTGCCGCTCCCATTGTCTTTATCATCCGAACAACACCCCTTGATTACATGCTGCCGCAGATTGATTCACATAGCTTTATTATCTAAATTACTTATTCCGGCGCAGTTGTTGGTTTATCTTCATTTTCGCTTCTGTCCCTTGATCAGTTGCACTGAAGAAGACGCGATTTCGAATAGAGTCCGGCAAATACTGCTGTTCTACATAATGCCCAGGGTAATCATGCGGGTACATATAACCTTTGTGCCCTAATTTGTCCGCACCTTTGTAATGAGTATCTCTTAAATGAAGAGGTACATCGGCTGACTTTATTTCATCCATAGCCAAGCTGATTCGTTGCAGGGCGACAGGTATCGAGTTTGACTTCGGACTTTCGACAGCAAATAATATTGCCTGGGCAATAATATACTTGGATTCCGGCCAGCCAATACGATGATAGGCTTCCAACGCACTTACTGCCTGGACCATAGCTTGCGGATTCGCCAAGCCAATATCCTCACTGCAAGCTACAGTTAGTCTTCTTAGAAACGTCATCGGGTCCATACCAAGCTTGTCTACTGCGTACATGAACCAGAACAATGCTGCATCACTTGAACCACGTATGCTTTTATGAAAAGCGGACAATACGTCATACTGCGTAGATTCATCTGCCTGAACGATCGGCTGGCGGACAGACTCCTCTGCCACTTGCAAATCAACGTGAACAGTCCCATCTGACTGCGGTGTCGTCGTCATTGCTGCCAGCTCCAAAGCATTCAATGCTCTGCGAATGTCACCATTCGCCATTGAGGCAATATGCTGAAGCGCATCTGAATCAACTTCCAAAGGCATAAAGCCTAAACCACGATCACGATCTTGCATCGCGTGCTTCATGGCAATGATACAGTGCTCCGCTTGAAGCGGTCGAAGCTGAAACAACGTAGATCGGCTAATTAAAGCTCCGTTCACATGATGAAACGGATTCTCTGTTGTCGCCCCAATAAAAATAATCGTTCCCTTCTCCACGGCGGGAAGCAATGCATCCTGTTGAGAACGATTAAAGCGATGGACTTCATCTAAAAATAAAGTCGTCTTTGTACCATATAATGTTTTGTTGCTCTCTGCTTTCTCAATAACTGCTCGAACATCTTTAACCGAAGCATCTACCGCATTCAAACGCACAAACTCACCTTGCGTCCTCTCAGCTATAATGTTGGCAAGTGTCGTCTTGCCACATCCCGGCGGCCCATACAATAGAATGGATGAAACTCGATCCGCTTCAATCGCACGTCGCAGCAAGCGATTAGGGCCGATAATATGTTCTTGCCCTACGTATTCATCCAGCGTCCGAGGCCGCATTCTATCCGCCAACAGGCGCATAGTCGGTTGTTGTTCTTCGTGTATGCTGAATAAATCCACGTTGTCCCTCTTCTCCGTTTCAATTTCTTCACTTGTATTTTATCATAGATGCATCACACACTCTACCCAATGAGAATGTATGTTCTTTTTTATGTGATTATTTGAACTACCTCTAAAATAAAAATCCCTTTCTGTTAAGCATTGTCCAAAAAGGACAACACCGAATACCAGAAAGGGAATCTTGGAACCTCTATCATTTACTTACAGCTATGAAGGATACTCTACTGTCTTTAGCAAATCCTTAATAACTTCACTCACCATAATTAATCCTGCTACAGGAGGTACAAATGCATTGCTTGCCGGCGGCTGTTTTACTTTACGACGATCTGGTGCGTTTTCAGGTACAATTTTCTCTGTAACATCTACGCGAGGTTTCATTGGCTCTTCTGTGGAGAAGACGACCTTTACCCCTTTTTTGATTCCTTCTTTACGAAGTTTTTGACGAATAACACGTGCAATTGGATCAACCGTCGTCTTGGAGATATCCGTAACCTGGAAGCGTGATGGATCCATTTTATTCGCAGCACCCATGCTTGAAATAAGCGGAATTTTACGCTGCAAGCATTCTTTAATCAAGTGAATCTTGTATACAATCGTATCAGAAGCATCAACAACATAATCCAACTCGTATTTGAACAGCTCCTCATACGTCTCTTCCGTATAGAACATATTCAATGCGATCGCATCGCAGTCTGGATTAATCAGCTTAATGCGGTCGCGCATCAGTTCAGCTTTTTTCTGGCCTACAGTCGTCGTTAAAGCATGAATTTGACGGTTCAGGTTCGTAATATCTACAACGTCTTTATCGATCATAATAATTCGGCCAACACCTGTACGCGCTAGCGCTTCCGCAGCAATAGAACCTACGCCGCCAATACCTAGAACAGCTACTGTGCTGTTCTTCATCTTTTCGATACCTTCAGGACCGATAGCCAATTCCGTACGTGAAAAAGCATTCAGCATAAGAAATACCTCCTCTATCTACTCATCATTCACATGATTTCATTCGCTTTAAACACATAACAATCTCCCTCAAGCAACCAAATAATAGAGGCTACCATAGAGGGAGATTGAATTATATCCGTATACATGGCGCGAGGTCCGTTAATCGCGCTAGCTTATAACTAGCTCACACCGATGCAATTCATCGCATAGCAATTTATTTACGACTACTCAGTTTCAGAAGCAGCTGCAGCTTGCTCTTCGGCTGCCTTTTCTTTCTTCTTCGCTGTAGTCTTGATGTTAAGCTGGTGCAACTGCGCAAAGTCTACTTCGCTCGGTGCATTAACCATCAAGTCGGTTGCACTTGCCGTTTTAGGGAATGCAATCGTCTCACGCAAGTTCGTAGCGCCAGCCAATAGCATAACAAGACGGTCAAAGCCGAATGCAACACCGCCATGTGGAGGTGTACCATATTCGAATGCGTTCAGCAAGAAGCCAAATTGCTCTTGTGCCTCTTCAGGCGAGAATCCAAGTGCTTGGAACATCTTCTCTTGCACCTCACGCTTGTAAATACGCATCGAGCCGCCGCCAACTTCGTAACCGTTCAATACAAGGTCATAAGCTTGTGCGCGAATTTGACCTGGGTCCGTATCGAAGAATGGAACGTCTTCTTCCATTGGACGCGTGAATGGATGATGTTCTGCTACATAGCGTTTCGCTTCTTCGTCATAACCAAGCAACGGGAAGTCTACAACCCAAGCAAACTTATACTTGCTGTCGTCGATAAGACCAAGGCGACGACCGATATGCAGACGCAAGTTGCCAAGTACGTCAGCTACTACTTTCTTTGTATCTGCGGAGAAGAGCAACAAGTCGCCTTCCTCTGCACCAAGACGCTCACGAAGTGCTTCGATCTCCTGCTCGTTGAAGAATTTCACGATTGGTCCACGGAATTCGCCGTCTTTCACTTGAATCCAAGCCAAACCTTTCGCTCCGTAGCGTGCTGCAAATGGTCCAAGATCATCGATCTCTTTACGGCTCCATGTGCCGCAGCCTTTCGCGTTCAAACATTTCACTGCGCCACCTTTTTCGATGACAGAAGCAAACACTTTAACACCAGATTCAGCAACGATATCTGCTACATCAACTAGCTCTAAGCCGAAACGAAGGTCTGGCTTGTCAGAACCGTATTTGTCCATAGCATCCTTATACGTGATACGCTGGAACGGCGTTGGGATATCTGCACCAACTGTTTCTTTGAACAAGCGAACCATAAGGTTCTCCATCATTTCAAGAAGCTGATCTTGCGTCAAGAACGAAGTCTCGATATCCACTTGCGTAAATTCTGGCTGACGGTCAGCACGCAAGTCTTCATCACGGAAACAACGTGCAATTTGGTAGTAACGCTCAAGACCAGATACCATCAATAGCTGCTTGAAAATTTGCGGTGATTGCGGCAATGCATAGAACTCACCTGGATGCACACGGCTCGGTACCAAGTAGTCACGTGCACCTTCTGGCGTGCTCTTTGTCAAGATTGGCGTCTCTACTTCAATGAACTCTTGCTCATCAAGGAAATCGCGGAAGATCTTTGCTGCTTTAGAACGCATCTTAAGCGTCTTCTGCATCTCTGGACGACGAAGATCCAAATAACGATATTTCAAGCGCAAAGACTCATCGATCTCAATTCCATCTTCAATAAAGAATGGCGGATTTTTCGCTGCATTCAATACTTCGATCTCTGTAACGCGCACTTCTACTTGGCCTGTCGGCAAGTTCGAATTTACCGTTTCTGCATCACGTTGAACGACTTCACCGCGAACAGCAAGTACGTATTCGTTACGGACTTTATCACCGATCTCAAGCGCTTCTTTCGAGAAATCTGGGTTAAATACGATTTGTACAAGACCGCTGCGGTCGCGCAGATCTACGAACAATACTCCGCCCAAGTCACGACGACGTTGTACCCAACCGTTCAATGTAACTGTTTCGCCAATATTTGCAGTCGTTAACGTACCACATTTATGCGTTTTAACTAACATAATAGCCACCTCAATTTATATAATGTAAAGCTTTTAATATCACTTGTTACAGTGCAACCTTCAGTACTTCATGTACTTCCTTGCACGTCATTACTTCGCGGACTTCAGCGCATCCACAAGCTGTTCAATCTTCACAAACTGCTGCTCGCCAGCTTGCAAATCCTTCAAAGCAATTTCACCGCGCTCAAGCTCGTCATCGCCCAAAATAGCAGCATAACGTGCCTTCATACGGTCAGCAGACTTCATCATCGCCTTCATCTTACGGCCTTGATAGTCTTTTTCACCAGACAATCCATTCACTCGCAAGTTATGGAGAATCTTCGTCGTCTCCTGCTCTGCCTTCTCACCTAGCGCAACTAAATACACATCTAGCGGAGGAGCTTGCTTAATCGCTACTTCTTGCTTCTCCAGCAATAATGCGATACGCTCCATTCCGATTCCGAAGCCGATTCCAGGCTGTTCAGGTCCGCCAATATCAGCGACAAGACCGTTGTAGCGTCCGCCGCCACCAACTGTATCAATAGCACCGATACCTTGTGCCTTATATTCAAATGCAGTATGTGTATAGTAATCGAGTCCACGCACCATACGATGGTTCACTTCATAATCAATGCCCATTGCGTCCAAGTGCCCCTTCACTTTCGTGAAGTGTGTCGCACACTCTTCATCCAAACTATCAAGAATAGACGGAGCAGCTGTGAACTTGTCTTGGTCAACTTTGCAGTCAAGTACTCGAAGCGGATTACGCTCCATACGGGACTGACAGTCTTTACACAATGTTTCTTTCATTGGCATCAAGAAATCAAGTAATGTTTGACGATAAGCAGCACGGCTTGCTGCATTACCGACCGAGTTGATTTCTACTTTCACACCGCTCAAGCCGACTTCTTTCATAAACTGGTAGCCAAGTGCAACAATTTCAGCATCTAAGCTAGGATCTACAGCACCGAACGCCTCCACACCGAACTGGTGAAATTGGCGATAACGTCCTGCTTGCGGACGCTCATAACGGAACATTGGCGCAATGTAGTAAAGCTTCGTTAAATCAGGCTCACCGTACAATTTGTTCTCTACATAAGCACGAACGACACCTGCTGTATTTTCTGGACGGAGCGTCATGCTGCGGTTGCCCTTGTCGACAAATGTGTACATCTCTTTTTCTACGATGTCTGTCGTATCACCGACTCCGCGTTTGAACAATTCTGTTTGCTCAAAAATCGGTGTACGAATCTCTTTATAATTGAATCGACGGCACAAGTCACGAACCGTTTCTTCGACACTTTGCCAAATCTCTACCGTACCAGGAAGTAAGTCCTGTGTACCTGTCGGCTTCTGGAATGCCATACTGCTCACCCTCCTATATGCATAAAAAAACTCCCGTCCCGCGCTGCATCAAACAACGCATAGGGACGAGAGATTGGTTGTGTCCATTCACCCGTGGTGCCACCCACATTCCGGAAAGCTGGATCATTTTCTGAATCATGATCTTGTTAGCTCATTCCGCTTCATTCGCGTATAACGTCCGCTCCACGCCTAACGGCTACCGCTGACATCACCTACTAAGAGCAAAATGCTCATGCAGCAATGCGTTTCGCCGTCGGTTCTCGGGGGTGTCATTCATTCGTCCTGCGCCAAGACCCTTCCAGCCTAGGGGTCTATCTCTGATAACGAGGGTATCGAATTACTTGTTCCCGTCATTGAATCTCAACTATAAGTGTAATTCACATATGCACTACACTTCGATATATAAAGAACATTTTAATAACCGATACGATTAAAGTCAAGCTTCTTAGCATGGAAATAAACGAACAAGAAAAAAACCTGCACCAATGTGCAGGTTATCAATAAGATATATTCTTAAAAGGGGGTCATGTGTTTAGTATAGGCCCGCTACATTAAAGGAACATGAAACAATGATTACAAACATATTACAATTTAGAAAGCGCTTTTAGAACATATCTTTCATCATGTCGATCTTCTTCTGAGTAACTTCTATATAGTTATCATTGTACACTTTCGGCTCTTTCGGGTTCGCATAACGTGTAATTTCCCCAGTAACGGGGTGTACCCACTTCGTTGTTGCTCCGCAGCCTAAGCCTACTATCGATTGAATTTCTTCGATAATCAAAATGTTATACAAGCTCTCCATTCCAGGCAAAGCATAACCGACGTTTTCGAGATTCCCCAAAATATTTTTTTGTCGATACAAATAATAAGGCTCGTAGCCATGATCATCGGTCCAGTCGCTCGCAGCCTGCATCATCGCACCGATCTCTTCACGTCCTGCTACTTTGAACTTCTCCTCGCCGCGATGTTTTGTCATTTCCGACGCACGCTTGAACGATAGCGTATGCACGGTAAGTGATTCTGGCATCAGCTTCTGCGTTTCACTTAGCGTATGTTCGAATTCAGGCAGACCTTCACCTGGCAATCCGATAATAAGGTCCATATTGATGTTGTTCATGCCCATTTCTCTAGCGAGCTGGTACTTATCAATCGTCTCTTCCACACTATGATGGCGTCCTATGATATCGAGCGTCTCCTGTGTGTAAGATTGTGGATTAATGCTAATCCGATCAATCCCCCATTTATCAAGTACAGCCAGCTTCTCTGGCGTAATCGTATCTGGACGGCCTGCCTCTACCGTAATTTCACGAACTTGCCCCACATCAGGGAACGACTCATAAACCTCTTCATAGAGCATATCCATCTCTTCAGCAGTAATGCTCGTTGGTGTACCCCCACCAAAGTATATCGTTGTAATACGCACGCCTCGCTCTTTCAAGAAACGGCCAACTTCGCGAATTTCATAATGCAGTCCACCAAGGAACGAATCGACAGAGCCCTGACGACCATTAATGTCATACGCAGGGAATGTACAATACGCACATTTCGTTGGGCAGAAAGGAATGCCAATGTAAATGCTCAATTCTTTTTGCAATTGATCCAGATCAGGCAATGCGGTTAACTGACGATCAACGATCCGTTCCATCAATGCAATTTTCTCATCTGTAATCAAATAATCTTCCTTAAGCATCTGCCGTGCTTCCTCGGTGGAAAGCCCACGGCGACGGGCGTCATGTCTAAGCTTTGTTGGGCGAACCCCAGTCAATATTCCCCACGGCTGCTCCAACCCGCTCCAATCTGTCATCAAAGCAAGCATTGCATGACATAAACCGTTTTTCACCTGCTTGCGGTATTGCTCATAGCTTGAGCCTGCTTCGACATAACGTTCGTGATTCGTTGTATACGTGTGAAGCTGCCCTTCGGCATCTCGAGTTAACATCTTCCCTTTCAACTGTAAAGTACGAGCTTCCTTAACAGTCTCCCCTGATATCAACTCACCTGCATGATCATGAATGGACAGTACGATGCCCATTTCATAACCTTCTTTTTCTACATTGCTGACAAGCTGTTCTTCATCCACAGATAATGAATATTCAACCTGCGGCTGCTCCACATATAACTGTATTAGATGGACGAGCGAGCGCTCGAAAGCAGACTCGTTCGCACTTAACCATACGCGCATGTAATCCTCCTGATTGTTGTTGCCTGTACAAACAAAAAATAAAAGTCAAGTAGTCGGGGCAGCAAAAGCTCAACAGACTACTATTTATAACAATAATGCACAATAAAATACGCGCTCATCAAATGAGCGCGTATTTTATATTCGAATCCGTATTGTATCACAAGTAGTATCGATAATCGAGCTTTCTGCTAAGAAATGCTACTCCACATATGCACCTTGGCGACGAAGAAGTTTGAGTACCTCGATATAATGATTTAAATCCACCTTAACGGAAATGGCATAACTTAAGTCATCAGGTGCTTGCTCACGTTCTTCTGGATAACGTTCATCCTCAACAATTCCAGGTACCTGTCCCTCACTTTGCTCAGATCGCTCGGTTTCATCATTGTTAATGACAACGCCTACACCCGATCCTGCAGGATGCATCGCATTGCCTCCTGCATAGCTGACTCCACCCGGATTAGATGGAATAGGTGCCAACAGCAACTGTCCTTGTCCAAATGGCTCTTCAAGACGACCAATCTCAATGTGCTGTTGTTGTATCCCTAAACTTATAAGTGGAATACGCAACGATTCTGCTTCATTCTCTGTTCTTGTGTAAGCTTGTATATGTTTCATATTTATGTCACCTCTACTGTTTGAGAATAAAGTGTAGCTGCAATTGCTTATTCTCTAATACCCATTAGATAACAAATGTGAAACGGGCTATGTAACATAATCCAATCAAGCTTATCACCTATAACTCCAACTACTACTCATCTTAACGCCGATGATTGGGTTGTTCTCTTCTAGATTGAACCGCTATCGGATCAGCATCTGCTAATTGATTAGCCTGCTCTTTAAGCAGCCCGCCTGTAATCATTGCCTGACTATACTGAATCGCTAATTGCTGTAATGAATGTCGCATGAAATCCGCTCCTATATCTATGATGTAACTAGATGTTAGTATGCGTATTTGAACGACTCTGCTATACATGCTTAGGAACGAGTAGGACTATCAAGCAGAAGAGTGACAGGTCCCCAGTTTGTAAACGTTACATCCATATTGGCACCGAATACTCCGGTTTCTACATGAAGTCCATGACTGCGCAAGCGTTGATTAAATTGCTCGTACAAAAGCTCTGCCTTATCAGGGCGTGCTGCGCCAATAAAGCTTGGTCGCTTGCCGCTGCGACAATCTCCATACAGGGTGAACTGTGAAACAGACAATATCGAGCCTTGAATATCCTGCACAGATAAATTCATTTTCTCCGCTTCATCTTCAAAAATTCTCAGTCCTGCTATTTTATCAGCCAGCCAATTCACATCTTGCTCTGTATCCTCATGGGTTACTCCTACCAGAAGCATGAGTCCACGATCAATTTGACCAACCACTTGCTTATCCACCACTACTTTTGCTTCCTTCGAACGCTGTACGACAACCCTCATCAGACTTATCCCTCCGTATATATAGATAGAGCCACCCCATTTGGGGCGGCCCAGCACAATAGTTTGAATATTACATTTATCCGTATTATTTCACATATGAACGAATCGATCGATTGATCGTAACATACGCGCTCTAGTTCATTATCCGTTGCACGGTATAGACGTCTTTAACACGCTTAATCTTCTCTACCACGGACTGCAAATGCTCCGTGTTGCGAATCAATACCGTCATATGAATCATAGCCAGCTTATTCTTATCTGAACGTCCCGATACAGCTGCAATGTTTGTCTTGCTCTCTGAGACAATTTGCAGCACCTCGTTCAAGAAACCACGACGATCCATACCCGTAATCTCGATATCGACACTGTAATTCGCTTCAACGGATTCTTCCCATTCCACTGCGATAATACGAGCTGCTTCTTCCCCTTCCATTTCTTTGCGAAGGTTTAGACAGTCTGTTCGGTGAACCGATACACCACGGCCACGTGTAACATAGCCGACGATGTCATCTCCAGGAACAGGGTTGCAACATCGTGCAAAGCGAATCAGCATATTGTCAACGCCTTTGACACGAACACCGTTGGTCGGTCTAGGCTTCCGTTCCGATTCCCGCTTTACTTCTTTAACGTCTTTGCCCAATTCGATCTGGGCAGCTTCTTCTGCTTCCTTGCGCAGCTTCTCAGTTAGCTTCGTACACACTTGCGCAGCCGTCAATCCGCTAAAACCAACCGCAGACAACATATCTTCCGTGTCATTGAAGTTAAACTTTTTAGCCGCTTCAAGCAACTTGTCTTCGACCATCCACACTTGAGTATCCAAAGACATTCGCTTCAACTCGCGCTCAATTAGATCACGGCCCTTTTGAACATTCTCTTCCCGTCTTTCTTTCTTGAACCATTGCTTAATCTTCGTCCGAGCATGAGACGATTGTGCGATCTTGATCCAATCCGCACTTGGCCCATAGGAATGTTTGGACGTCAAAATCTCAATGATATCGCCTGTCTTCAGCTGATGGTCAAGCGGAACGATGCGGCCATTTACCTTAGCACCTATCGTACGATTACCTACCTCTGTATGAATACGGTAAGCAAAATCAAGCGGAACGGAACCGCTAGGCAGTTCAATCACTTCGCCTTTAGGCGTAAATACGAATACAAGATCAGAGAAGAAGTCCATCTTTAACGTTTCTACGAACTCGCTTGCATCCTTCGTCTCTTGCTGGAGATCAAGGATTTCACGCAGGAACGTCATTTTTTCTTCAAAACTGCCACCTACAGAAAGTGGAGCGTTGCTTCCTTCCTTACTTCCTTCCTTGTAAGCCCAGTGAGCAGCGATACCGTACTCAGCTGTACGATGCATGTCCCATGTTCGTATTTGAACTTCCGTCGGTTCCCCAGTTGGGCCAACTACAGTCGTATGCAAAGATTGATACATATTCGCCTTAGGCATAGCAATGTAATCTTTAAACCTGCCCGGCATAGGCTTCCATAGTGTATGGATAATGCCTAGTGTAGCGTAGCAATCCTTAATATTGTCAACTAAAATTCGAATCGCAAGCAAATCATAAATTTCATTGAACTGCTTGTTCCTCATCGACATTTTCTTATACACACTATATATGTGCTTCGGTCGTCCAGAAAGATCCGCTTCGATTCCCATCTCATTCAGCTTTTCTTTGATCCGCACGATAACATCTTCGATATACTGCTCGCGTTCAGCACGCTTCTTATGCATTAAGTTAGCAATACGATAGTACTGCTGCGGATTCAAGTAGCGAAGCGCAATGTCCTCCATCTCCCACTTGATCGCGGAAATACCAAGACGATGCGCAATTGGGCAAAAAATCTCCATGGTCTCATAAGCAATACGTCGCTGACTCTCTTCAGATTGGAACTTCAACGTTCGCATATTATGAAGGCGGTCTGCTAGTTTGATTACAATCACTCGGATGTCATTGGCCATCGCGACGAACATTTTGCGATAATTCTCATTTTGCTGCTCTTCCTTAGAACGGAATTGGATCCGCTCCAACTTTGTCAGACCATCAACGAGCATCGCACAAGTTTCGCCAAATTGTTCACGGATTTCATCGAGCGATACAGACGTATCCTCAACGACATCATGAAGCAGTGCAGCCACAACAGAGGTTGGGTCCATCTGCATGCCTACGACAATTTCCGCTACAGCTATCGGATGTAAAATATAAGGTTCTCCTGATTTACGCACCTGCCCGTAATGTGCCCGATCCGCAAATTCATACGCTTCACGAATTCGTTTCAAATCCGGTTCTTTCATGTAGGCAGAAGCCTTATTAATTAAATGGTCGATGCCCATAGGACTCGTCTCGATTCCTTTCTATCCGGGTAACTTGGTTAACCCAGCCCTGTTTACAGATTATCCTATAATTATGCCTTTGAACCGTAGTCGCGTCAATGGTCAACCACAGTTGAATACCATCCTTTTTGTCAAATGATGTCGAAACATGAGTTAGTATATGGAAAAATAAAAATAGGTGTTATATTTTTTGACATGAACTTGCAAAATATACTTGCTTTCTACTCCCACTGCGATGTAAATTATATAGTTAGAATTTATCAATGAACGATATTAAAGGAGTGCATAGGCATTGCAACGCGAAATCCAAGTGTTGGATAAACCACCATTACTACCAGGACTTATGCTAAGTTTGCAGCATTTGTTCGCCATGTTCGGATCGACTGTACTCGTTCCAAACATTTTCAAAGTTGATCCAGGCATCGTTTTACTTATGAACGGTCTTGGCACATTGCTTTACCTTATTCTTTGCAGAGGACTCATTCCTGCTTATCTCGGTTCCAGCTTTGCCTTTATTTCTCCAGTAACCGTCGTGTTAGCTGGCAAAGCCGAGAACTACCCTCAAGCACTTGGTGCCTTTATCGTATGCGGACTTGTATTCGTTGTTGTCGCTCTAATTGTAAAATGGATCGGCACACGCTGGCTGGATGTATTATTCCCACCCGCAGCCATGGGAGCTATCGTAGCGGTTATTGGTCTAGAACTTATTCCTGTTGCGGCTGATATGGCTGACTTTATTCCTGGCCAAGACGGAATCATTAATCCTGAGAATGTGCAACTGGCTCTACTCACTTTAGGTGTTACGGTAATTGGAAGCGTAATGTTCCGCGGATTTCTTAAAATAATTCCAATCCTAATCGGAATTATCACTGGTTATGTGGCTGCTTACTTTATGGGCGTAGTAAATATGGATAGTGTTGCAAATGCACCCTTTTTCAAAATGCCAACGTTCACGCTCCCTGAATTCAATTTGACAGCAATCCTTATCGTATTGCCTGCGGCACTTGTCGTCATCGTGGAACATGTTGGTCATCTTATGGTTACAAGTAACATTGTAGGCAGTGACCTATCCAAGAAACCAGGACTTCATCGTTCTTTACTTGGTAACGGTATCTCCACCATCATTTCTGGATTTTTCGGTTCAACGCCAAATACCACTTACGGTGAAAATATCGGTGTAATGGCGTTAACACGTGTGTATTCTGTCTATGTTATCGGGGGCGCTGCTATTATTGCGATAGTAATGTCATTCTTCGGCAAAGTATCAGCAATCATCGCTAACATTCCTCCAGCTGTTATGGGTGGTGTATCATTGCTGTTGTTCGGTATCATTGCCGCATCAGGCTTCCGAATTTTGATTGAATCCAAAGTAAACCTAGGCAATCCAAAAGAAATGCTGCTCACAACGCTCGTAATTGTCATCGGCATTAGCCATGTACAATTGAAAATTGGAGCTGTCGAGTTAAAAGGAATGGCCTTGGCAACCATACTCGCAATCGTGTTGAATCTATTTTTCATCAGCATTGAAAAGCTTGGACTTTCGAACGACAAAGAACCAGCTTCACATTAATCTTTACTTAATCGAAAAGAACCTTCGACCCACTTCTTCGTGGATGGAAGGTTCTTTTGTTTATCACTTCATTTAACGCAAGACAACGCCCAACGTTAGATTATGATTAATAAGTAACAAGTGAATGAACGTCTACACCTTTAAGCTTCTCACGGCCATCCAAATAGCCAAGCTCGATAAGGAATGCTGCACCGACAACTACTCCGCCCAATTGCTCAATCATTTCGATTGTAGCTGCAATTGTTCCACCTGTCGCCAATAGGTCATCAGCAATCAATACTTTTTGACCTGGTTGAATCGAATCGCGGTGAATCGCAAGCTTGTCTTTACCATATTCTTTACCATATTCCGCTTCAACCGTGTTACCAGGAAGCTTACCGCTCTTACGGATTGGCACAAAGCCTTTACCCATCATAAGAGCAAGCGGAGCACCGATTACGAAGCCGCGAGCTTCTGGACCAGCGATCAAATCGATCTCTTTATCTTCTACCATTTTTCGAATGGAATCGATCGCTTCGCGGTATACATCACCGTCTTTTAGCAATGTTGTAATGTCTTTGAAGCGAATGCCCGGCTCTGGAAAGTCCGGAATAACACGAATATACTCTTTGAAATCCACGAGAGTTCCTCCTTGACGATTAATCAGCAAGCTGATTAACAAATGTTCATAACCATAATAGCAATAACCTCAGCTATCGAAGAGGGATTTCATATAACCCTATCTATTTCACGCAGTCGACACCTGTTGAGACTTTTTACTGCCCCAAAGTGACAATAGCTGTTCTGCCAACTGCTCAGAGGCTGCTTCATTCCATAATGACTCCCAGCGACTTATCGTATCCCATCGCTTGTAATGCTCGGAGGATTCCAATGACACCTTCTGCGGCTTCTCCACAATTTCGTAAGTGCCGCCAGCAGCATGCCCGCTAAACGTAACGAATCCTAATTCTGCGAATACATCCATCAAGTATTCCCACTCACGTGGAGATAGTCCTGACTTGCGAGCTAATGATACTCGTGTACCTTCATCATTCAACCATGTTCCTAACTGTTTGCATGCTGCAAAGGCAGGAATGATACGTTCACGAGCAGGTGGTCTAACTTCCTTCTCAATAGGCCGACGATTCAATATAACATGAATTCGTTCTACATGCGAGAAACGATTTGCCCATTGTTCCCACACCGATGGATGATCAGGTATCGAGCTAATAATAAGATCTCGTATTTTCACATCATCATTAGGTTGCCCATTTGCCATGCTAGTCCATCTTACAAAAGTCTCACCTGCATACACGGTCGCCTCTTCAGGAGTGGTCAGCCATGCAACAGGACCTCGCCCTAAGGACTCAAGCTTGCGCGCCAGCTCAACCGCTGCCACAACAGGCTCCTTTGTACCTCGAAGGTCAATGAGCTGGACATGATTAATACGAATATCTTTCAGCATTAACTGCGGACGACGTGAACCGTTCCACTCATTAACTGACAACTCACCCAAAACATCCACTTGAGCAAGTGGTGAAATGATATCTGATAATTCTCCCCGCTGAAAAGCCACCGCATCCAATGTAGCACGGTCTTGCGATAACATCAACTTCAAATGTTGGCCTTCTTTTCCCATCGTTCGCTTATCTTGTATGGAGGCATCGCGAATGACGATTCGGGGCTGAGGATTTCCCATACCAAATGGCTCTAAATGGCTTAGTTCATCTATAACCTTGAGCGGTACATCTTTCAGCGCACATACCGCATCAACATCGGTACAAGGTACAAAATGTTCAGGTGTTAACTGCGTTTCCGCAATGACCTGCATCTTTTCTTCTAGCTCTTGGAGCCTATTAAACGCTATCGTCATTCCTGCAGCTGCGTGATGCCCGCCATAATGTTCAAATAGATCCGCACAATCTGTCATTGCTCCGTACAAATCAAAGCCATCAATGGAACGGGCCGAACCTTTACAGAGCCCTTTTTCGGAATCAATCCCTAAAATAAATGTTGGACGATAATAACGATCTACCAGTTTAGATGCTACGATCCCAATAACACCGACGTTCCACTCTTCGTTAGCCAATACAATGACAGAAGGAACTTCCCCGCCATTCGCTTCTATTTTTGCAGCCATTTGTTTCTCAGCTTCTTTGACGGTTAAGTCGACAATCTTTTGTCGTTCCTTGTTCAGACTGTCTAATTCTTCTGCCAATATTTTAGCTTCCGCCAAATCATCCGCAATAAGCAGTTTAACTGCCAATTCAGCATGCGCTAAACGTCCGCTGGCATTAATACGCGGCGCCATCGAGAACGCAATGTTCGTGGCCACAAGCTGATTGCGATCTACGCCGCCTATATCTAGCAACGCTTGGATACCTGGATAGATCGTTCGTTTCATTCGTTGTAATGCTTCACGGACGATTACGCGATTTTCTCCTACCAATGGCATTAAGTCTGCGACTGTACCAATGGCAGCAATCTCAAGCAAATGCTCTGGCACTTTGCCCAATAAGGCATGAGCAAGCTTAAATGCAACACCGACACCCGCCAATCCTTTGAATGGATACGGACAGGTTGGAAGCTTAGGGTTTACTAATGTATAGGCTTCAGGCAACACAGCTGGCGGTTCATGATGATCGGTGACAACAACATCCATGCCAAGCTGCTTCGCATAGGCTATCTGATCGACAGCACTGATACCCGTATCGACCGTTATAATTAAGCTGACCCCTTGCTCTTTAGCTAAATCAAGTGCAGCATTGTTTAGACCATAACCTTCCTTCGCACGATGAGGAATATAATAATCAAAATGAGCCCCTAATTCTCTCATGACGAAAACCATTAGCGTCGTACTCGAAACACCGTCCGCATCATAGTCCCCATATATTCGAATATGCTCCTTCTGTTCTACAGCTCGATGAATACGCTCTACAGCTTCTTTCATTCCAGCTAACAGGTAAGGATCATGAACAGCCTCTAAATTATCATAAAGGAAACTGTGGACACCGTCTCCATCTTCGATGCCTCGAACGATCAGCAGCTTGGCTAAAAGCGGAGAAATACCTGCTTCTGCAGCTAATTGTTCAGCTTTTTGTTCTGACACTTCTGCACAGCGCCAACGAGTTCGTGATTGAAGCATACCATTCTCCTTTAACATTCATTTGACATTAACTTTAGAGCTAACATGCCCCTCAATTAACACATCTGAGCCGCGTCTAGGAAGACGCGGCTCAGCTACAGATGGAATCTTTAATGAACACATCGACACAGCGTTCTACCTGTGTTCAGTGTGTGCATCAAGCACCAAAACTATCACATATATTGATTATACTTCTTGCGGCTTGCGATTGTTAGGCTTTTTATCTCCTGCACGTTCGCGAAGCACAACCCACAGCGGGCTGGCAATAAAGATCGAAGAGTATGCACCGAATGCCAAACCGATTACGATTGCAAGCGAGAACATACGGATCGACTCACTACCAAAGATGAGTAAACATATTGCCGTGACTAGAACAGTAAGCATAGTGTTAATCGTTCTTGTGAGCGTCTGGTTAACACTTGAATTAACCAGTTTGTCTAGATCGCTGCGGTTACGAAGTTTCGCAAAACGTAGATTCTCCCTGATACGGTCAAAGATAACGATTGTATCATTGATAGAAAAACCGATGATCGTTAAAACTGCAATAATAAACGGAAGGTTTACCTCCAAATTGAAAATGGAGAACACACTGATAACCATAAACGCATCATGCAGCAAAGCTACGATAGCCGCGATCGCGAATCTCCATTCAAAGCGGATACTTACGTAAATGATAATACCGATGGAGGCAATCAATACGGAGTAAATCGCATTTCGCTGAAGTTCACGAGCAATTTCCACATCGACAATATTCACTTCAATAGAAGAACCAGGAGAAAGTTTTTCAATATCTTTCTTCAACTGAGCCTCTTCCGTATCTGTAAGAACCTCTGTGAATCGAATTGCCATACGCTCGCTGCCCTCTGTGATAGCAGGGGGCTTCTCGAGTTTATAACCAGCCAAAACTTGTTCCATTTGCTGCTTACTAACTGGTTGTTTCAAGGTGATGTCTATATTTGTACCAGAGCTAAAGTCAACCCCGTAGTTTAATCCGCGGAATGCTAATGTTCCAACACCAAGAAGCGTAATGACGATCGAAAAAATGAAGAAGAACTTACTTACCTTCATGAAATCGAAATTATAACTAGTCTTAAAGTTCACGGATTTCACTCTCCTTCACACCAAAGTAAGACGGCTTGTTGAGTTTATTGCTTCTCACAAGCAACTGCAAGAATATGCGGGAGAGGAATACATTCGTGAAAATACTAATAACGACTGTAAGCATCATAATGAACGCAAAGCCTTTAACTTGGCTCTCGCCGAGAGCATACATAACACCACCAGCAATGATCGTCGTTACGTTAGCGTCAAGAATAGTACGGAACGAGCTCTTGGAACCTGCTTTTACTGCAGAAGAAACGGATTTCCCTGCTCGCATTTCTTCCCTAATACGCTCATACGTAATAATGTTCGCATCCACAGCCATACCAAGACCTAGTATAAACGCCGCGATACCTGGCAAAGTAAGCGTCGTATCAGACAACCAGAATACGACGAAATGGAGCCAAATAAATAGAATCAAGGAGAAGCTAGCAATAATACCAGGCAAACGGTAGTAAATTAACATAAAGATCAATACCAATACGGTACCAATGACGCCCGCTTGAATCGTTTGATTCAGTGAAAGTTGACCTAGGGAAGCTGATACGCTCTGCGTATACTTCTCTGTCAGCTTGAGCGGTAAGGAGCCTAAGTTGATCGTATCTTTAAGCTCATTTGCTTCCTCCTGGCTTGCTTGTCCTGTAATGGTAGCCTCAGTACCTGTGATCGGGAATTCCACGTTTGGTGCCGAAATCATTTTCTCATCCATAAAGATAGCTAAGCGATTACGAGACTGGGATGGATCAGGGTTAGCTAATTTAGATAGCCTCGTCGTAATCTCTCCGAATTTTTGTCCGTCTTTTAGTTTGATTGCGACTACTGGTCTTCTCAAATCATCAGAAATGACCGAAGCGCCACCTTCAACAAAGTCCGTACCTTTCAGTTCTACTTTACAGTAGTCAGTCGGGCTCATACATCCGTCGGAGCTGCGGAACGTAAGAACAGCTGGACTTTTCAGTTTCTTACGCACTGTTTCTTCGTCCTGAACATCTGCCAGTTTAACACGGATTCGGTTTGTACCCTCCGTCGTTATCTCAGGCTCACTTGTTCCTGTTGCATTGATACGTTTTTCCAAACTTTTAGCGGTCTGTACGAGCGCATCTGATGTCACCTTGCCACCTGGTTCAAGAGGTTCAGCTTCATATAAAATTTCGAAGCCGCCTTTCAAATCTAGGCCAAGGTGAATCTTGTTGAGGATCGTAGGGCTCGTCCAAATAATAACTCCAAGCGATACGACCACGATGAACAAGAACGTCATCACCCTTTTCATTTCGTCCCCATTCCCCTTTCATATTCAATATTTCTATTATATCGACGGTCAAAAAACGAGTCAATTTTTCATTAGTCGCCTTAGTCGCCGCAAAAAAAGCCTCTCCTTATTAAAAGGGAGACCCTTTATAGGCAGCCATCGTTACATAGTTCATAAACTGTGTCGCTTTGAGCGACAATATGTCGTTCACGATACGATGAAGTGGCGGCTCCGCCTTTTCTTTCTTGTAACGTGCACTCACACATTCCCAAACTTCCTTGTCTGTCACATACTCATAACCTAGCAAATGAAACTCTTCTGCTTTGCTCTGACAGAGAAGCTCGATATCTTGATCTAAGATGCTGCTGATCCGTCTTTCTAAAACTTGATCCATAGCGAAAGCCTCTCCTTTTCCTTCTCCAGTTCCCCACTGTCATTGTAAATTCGCGCTAAGCCTGTCATGTTCCTGCTTGCCATCATTAATTGAAACAAAAAAGCCTGTACATGTCCAATCGGACAACTGCATACACATGAGTACAAAGAATACGTTGTACAAGTCTGCCCTTAAGCGAGGGATCGTAAATGAAAAAGCAAACCTTTATACAAGGAACACTTATCTTATTTGCAGCAGGTTTATTAAACCGAATATTAGGCTTCATCCCCCGTATTACACTACCTCGTATTATTGGGGCAGAAGGGGTTGGCCTTTATCAGCTTGGATACCCATTTCTTCTCGTTATGCTGACCATTATAACTGGCGGTGTTCCACTTGCGGTCGCAAAACTCGTAGCTGAAGCGGATTCAGTAGGCAATCAACAACGTGTCCGCAGCATCGTACGTGCGGCTTTATGGATGACAAGCTCTGTTGCTATCGTCTTAACTGTCACAAGTTTGACATTATCATCGTGGATTACAACACATGTGTTGACAGATGATCGTGTCTATTACACATTCCTCTTTATGACACCAAATATTATTATCATTGCGGTTGCTTCTGTGCTGAGAGGCTACTTTCAAGGAAAACAGAACATGATTCCGACAGCGGCATCTCAAGTAACGGAAACACTCGTTCGCATCGTAACTGTTATTGGTGGTGCATATTTGCTGCTTCCATATGGTTTAGAGTGGGCTGCTGCTGGTGCCATGCTTGGAGTCGTTGTAGGCGAACTGAGCGGCTTGTTAGTGCTGGTGCTGCAGTGGCGGCGTCATCATAAGAAAAAGGACGGAGCAATCGACGCCACGGCTAACAACGTGCTCGCTTCACAACCCGTAGAACAAGAACGCCCCGCTTGGCGGAGCTTAGTACGAATTGCCCTCCCTGTAACAGGGGGGAAGCTAATTGGCTCTTTATCCTACTTGCTGGAATCCATTACGATTGCTCGCAGTCTTGCTGCTGCCGGTATCGTAACGGCAGTCGCTACGGCCCAATACGGCGCTTTACAAGGGATGATCATTCCAATTTTGCTGCTGCCAGGTGCATTAACCTATTCTTTATCCGTTTCATTAGTACCCTCTTTATCCGAGGCTTACGGACGAAAAGATATGGCCACCATTCATATGCGTATGCATCAAGCTATCCGCTTAGCTTTAGTGAGCGGCGCTCCCTTTGCCGTCGTTATGTATATACTGGCATTGCCACTTTGCAGTGTACTCTATGACGATATTTCAGTAGCTCCCATGCTGCAATGGATGGCTCCAGTTGCGATTTTTATATACTTGCAAGCCCCGCTGCAAGCTGCATTACAAGCACTAGATCGTCCTGGAATGGCATTAATGAACACATTTGTAGGGGCGATCGTGAAGTTAGGGCTTATCATCCAACTCGCTTCGATGCCCCACCTTGGGATTCAAGGTGCTGTCATCGCCATTAATGTTAATATTTTGATCGTTACCTTGCTTCACGGGTGGAGCCTGATCCGAACGTTTAAAATAAAAATTACGTGGATTGACTTTGCAAAAGTCGGCGTCGCCATGATTATTATCGCTGGTGCTATTCAAGCAACATATCAGCATTTCCCATTAACCAACTCTGTTTTTGTTCGCTTAAGTGCAGCATGCCTTGTAGGGCTATGCCTCTATGTTGCGCTCCTTATTATGATGAGACTTATCGATCGAAACGATTTAACCCGTCTCCCCCTTATCGGACGCTTTCTATCTAGCCGCACCTAACCTAACGGTGTGACGGGTCTTGTATGCGATGTTTTAACGAGGAGGTTTTGGATCCATTTTGTCTACAAAAATGCGTCCCCGATGATCGATAGAGCAAAAAAATACATCTTTAAATTCATGAGCACCTTTTTGCTGGATTTGATTTTTTAACCAGAATCGTGTCTTCTCGATCTTCTCTAAATTGGAATCCATAACACGACCATCCATAATCAGCGGTAAAGGAAGCGATGTAAATTTAATACGATCAGGATGCTCCAACACAGGTTGATCTCTTTTATGCAGCGTGTTACTTGTACTCGTGTTAAATGAAAGCTCAGTACTACATTCATTATCCGTATTTTTTTGTGACATGCTGGTACTTACCTGTGCAACAGAATAAGCGCTGCTCTCCTCATCTTCCGTGGAGGCTACAACTTGTTCATCACTGCTATTGCCAGCATGTTCTCTTAGAAACACGGTTAATTTGCCTGTTGGCTCCAAAATAGCGAACTGAACGTCCTGAACACTGTCTATCCCCTGCTCTCGAAGTTGAAGCATTAAATCGTCCAAATTATAACGCTGTTTGCGCATTTCCTCGCGATTAAGCTGCCCTTGATTAATAATAAAGCTCGGATTCCCATCAAAGAAACAGCGTATCCGTCTATTTTTCATTGCCAGTATCGCTAATGCAATCTGGATCAGGACAAGCACACCCATTGGTACTAAACACTCCCATAACGGTTTATGGGCATCCTCAATACCAAATACAGCAATCTCCGCAATCATAATCGAGATTACTAAGTCGAAAATAGACAGCTTTCCAATTTCTCGCTTCCCCATTAATCGCATCACACTAAAAACAGCAAAATACATCAATATCGTACGGAAAATAAGTGTACCAAATACCACTGCGATAACCTCCTCACAGCCTTAATCCGATGTCCAGAATCCAGAATGGAGAGAGCTGCTACAACAGGTATTCTCACCGTAGCCATCCCTTAACATACGAATCAAGTTCTTGAGAAGTTTACCAATCCAACTCCACACATGTTCTAGCCGACAAGCAGAAACAAATATACGGTCGCAATTAGAAGAGACAACAAAGTAATCGGCGCTCCTATTTTTAAAAATTCCCAGTAACTAAATCCTTTGCCCTCCCGCTTCGCCATACCTGCTACAATTACGTTTGCGGATGCACCCAGCACCGTTCCGTTCCCGCCTAGACAAGCACCTAATGCCAACGCCCACCACAATACATTCGTTTCATTTGGGTCAGTCACTCCCATTTGCACACCGACATCTTGAATCAGAGGTATCATCGTAGCTACAAACGGGATATTATCAATCGTTGCCGAAGCAATTCCCGATACCCATAACACAAACATCGTTGTGTTCAACATATCCCCTTTCGTTACATCCAAAGTCAGCCTCGCAAGTTGTTCAATGATGCCGACTTCCACCAAACCTCCAACAAGAATAAATAAGCCAATAAAGAAAAATATCGTCACCCACTCCACATGACTGAATGCTTCTTCAATTTCTCGTTCGGTTTGCGTACTTAGCAATATGGCTGCCCCAGCTAAAGCAATGACAGATGGCTCAATATGTACAACCGCATGAAAGGCAAACCCGATAATGGTCATTATAAGTACGGCTACAGATTTCACAACTAGCCGTTTGTCAGTAATATAGTCCTCTGCAGATAGTTCCATTAGCGCTTCCTTCTGTTTCATCCCTACTTGTAGCTGCTTACGGTAAATAAGGACAAGTACAAACAGAACGACTATCATAATAACAAATGTGACAGGCGCTAAATATTGCAAGAACATGTTAAACGTTAAATGTTTATTGGCTGATCCAATCATAATGTTGGGCGGATCTCCGATCATAGTTGCCGTGCCACCGATATTAGCACTAATAATCTCGGCAATAAGATACGGTACTGGATTGATTTGCAAAATACGTGTGATTGAGAACGTAATCGGTACCATTAAAAGAACGGTTGTTACATTGTCCAAAAAGGCTGATCCTAGAGCTGTGAGCGAGGACATAATGATTAGAATACGTATCGGTTTGCCTTGTGCTTTCTGCGCTGCCTTTACCGCTACATATTGAAATATCCCACTCTTGTTGGCAATGCTTACGAGTATCATCATGCCGATAAGCAGAAATATGGTGTTCCATTCCACATGCTTCGTAAAGGCAAGCTGAGGCGGTACAATATGCAAAATCAACATGACAACGGCACCCAACAATGCGATAACAGCGCGATTCATTTTCTCTGTGATGATAATAGAGTAGGTTAATAAAAACACGATTACCGCTGCTGTCACTTGCCAAGTTTGCTCCATAACTTCCATCTTCACTTTCCTCTTTTCTATGTAAGCATGAATTCGTAAGATGTCATGGCTATATCTTTGTACTATTTCCTATAGCTTGCCCATACGATGGTACAAACAGAATGTCAGAGGGAGGATTTATATGAACGCAATGCAGCGCTTTAGCTCAGGTAAGTTAAGCCACCCGTTATTGGCTGGAATCGGCTATGCTTTTTTATGGCTCGCCATTGGTGCTTTAGCCCTTTCTATTTTGTTAGTTGCTACTTCAACCCAAGAAGACAATCTAACCAAGTACAGCTACTTTGTACACGGCTTTGCTTTACTAATCGGTGGCTGGACATCAGGGAAGCGCAGTGGAAGGAAAGGCTGGTATTACGGAGGAGTTACAGGCATACTATACGCCTTGCTTGTATTTGTCATTGGTTTTCTAGCATTGGATATGCAATGGGATGCTATCAAATGGATTGCATTAGCAGCGGCTTTTGGCTTATCAGCTCTTGGCGGAATATTCGGGGTTAATGTAAGCAAAGACAGTAAATCCAAGTAATGGGTTTTGTTCTTGGTGTGTTCCTATTCTCGGTATGATATACTATGGGAGGCTCATACATTATTTCATACTAGAATTAGGGGGATACTATGGTACTTTTTGAATCGATGCAGACGGTCGCTATCTGGTCCGTTGTATTTATTCTATTGCTTGCTTGGATTGGTTCTGGCAAGCAGCCAGTCTACATCATTCGTTCATTTGTCAAACTCATCATTCATTCAAGACCATTTCTTATCGCCTTTGTTTCATTTATGTTTCTTCTTGTCGTTAATAAATATCAATTAGATCTAGAAGCAATGATGTCTATTACTTGGGACTTCACACCACTGATTCATCAAATAGAGGGCCAGTTTGTCTATCATCTGCAACAGTTGGTTGAGCATCCTGCTCTTACACCTATATTTGCTTTTTTCTATTTAGTTATTTTCCAAGCGATTATTATCGCTTCTATAGGAATCTATGCAGCTAAGGGACTTAATTCGTTCGCGGTTGCTATCTGTTATGCGATTACATTTAATTATATTATTGCCATACCCTTTTACTTATGGGTTCCTGTAGATGAAGTGTGGTCTTATGCTCCTTCAGGTGTCTCTTTTCTTATGCTGGACTCTTTCCCAACGTTTGAAGAGAACTACCGGGCATTTTCGGGACTCAATAATTGCTTCCCGAGTCTTCATACTTCCATCTCTGCCACAGTCGCAATGATAGCATGGCGATCAGGCATTCGCAGATGGATATGGATTGCTTGTCCAAGTGCAGTTATTATTATTTTCTCCATTTTCTATCTCGGTATCCACTGGGTATCGGATATGTTTGCAGGTATTGCGCTTGCGGCAGTATGCAGCTGGATTGGATTGAAACTTGCGGGTATTTCCACGTTCCAAACCAAGACTACGATTAGCGCAGAACAGCAAACTAGCCGCTCCTTGGCTGATTCTTAATGAATGGATATCATAAAAAAGAACCTTCTAACCACTATGCAGTGGAATAGAAGGTTCTTTTCTTTATCTACTAAGCTTTAGCAGCTTCTTCAGTAGAAGCTATAACGTGGCTGATTGCATTGCGATCGAATGTCATCTTCGTAACATCATTTACGCGAATCACAACAACATCGTCAGTGATTTCAAGGATATGGCCGTGAAGTCCACCGATCGTTACAATTTTATCGCCTTTTTTCAAAGCGCTAAGCATCGAATTACGCGTTTTTTGCTTTTTCTGTTGCGGACGAATCAACAAGAAATAAAAGACCGCGAACATCGCACCGAATGAAAGCACCATTCCCCAAATGGAACCACCAGCAGCAGGAGCTGCAGCTAAAAGAAGTTCATTCATGATAAAATCCCCTTTTCATTTTAAATCTATGTAAGGAACCCTGATCGCTGTATCAGCAACCAGGACCATCCATGCAACTAATTAGAAGCCGCTCTCATTATTGGCCATGCCATAATTTTCAAAGAACTCATCACGGAAATCTCTTAGTCGATCTTCGCGAATTGCTTCTCTTACTTGAGCCATCATATTCAATAGGAAATGCAAGTTGTGATAAGTCGTCAAACGAAGCCCAAATGTTTCATCGGCCTTGATCAAGTGGCGCAAATACGCTCTTGAATAGTTTTTACACGTATAACAACTGCAATTCGGATCAAGCGGTCCGAAGTCACGCTGATACTTCGCATTACGGACAACGAGTCTTCCTTGGCTTGTCATAGTTGTACCATTACGCGCAATACGCGTTGGCAATACGCAGTCAAACATGTCAACTCCACGCATCGCACCTTCGATAAGCGCATCAGGTGAACCTACACCCATCAAATAGCGAGGCTTGTTCGTTGGCAGCAATGGCATTGTCGTATCAAGCGCTTCATACATCAAGTGCTTAGGCTCTCCAACACTCAGTCCACCAATAGCATACCCCGGGAAATCCATCGAAGTCAAATCCATCGCACTTTGCTTACGCAAGTCCGCATACATACCACCTTGCACAATCGCAAACAAAGCTTGATCGTGAGGTCGAGCATGACTTTCAAAACAACGTTCCGCCCAACGAGTCGTACGCTCCAAGGAATGCTTAACATAAGCATGGTCAGCTGGATAAGGAGCGCATTCATCGAATGCCATCATAATATCTGGCCCAAGAGCATTTTGAATCTCCATTGCTTTCTCTGGTGAAAGGAACAGCTTGTCCCCGTTTAAGTGAGAACGGAAGTGTACTCCCTCTTCTTCAATTTTACGCATATCACTCAAACTAAATACTTGGAAGCCGCCGCTATCCGTCAGAATCGCACGATCCCAGTTCATAAACTTGTGCAGACCGCCTGCCTCACGAATAACCTCATGACCCGGACGCAACCACAGATGGTACGTATTACTTAAAATAATACGCGCCTCCATCTCTTTTAATTCCTCTGGGCTCATTGTTTTTACCGTCGCAAGTGTTCCTACTGGCATAAATATCGGTGTCTCGAATGACCCGTGCGGCGTATGAACACGTCCAAGACGCGCACCAGTTTGCTTACATGTTTTTATTAATTCATAAGTAACAGCTGCCATTAGCTTTGATCATCCTAACTATTATCAAATTTCAACGATTCAAACTCACTTATAAATGAACATAGCATCGCCAAAGCTGAAGAATCGATACTCCTCTTTAACCGCTTCCTCATAAGCTTTTAGAATGCATTCTCTTCCCGCCAGCGCACTTACCAACATGACAAGTGTAGATTTAGGCAAATGGAAGTTTGTTAATAATGCATCAACGATTTGAAACTCATATCCTGGATAAATGAAAATATCTGTCCATCCGCTGCAAGCCTGCAGCTCTTGATTCAAATGTTGCTGTGCAGCCGTCTCCAAAGTACGTGCTGATGTCGTACCTACAGCTACAACACGTCCACCTTGCTGCTTCGTTTCACGTATAAGCGTAGCTGTTTCTTCAGAGAGCTCATAATGCTCTGCATGCATAACATGATCTTCTGTGCGCTCCGCTGACATCGGACGGAACGTACCAAGCCCTACATGAAGCGTAACATAAGCGATTCTCACACCTTGCTTCTGGATCTCATTTAACAAATCCGTTGTAAAATGAAGTCCTGCTGTTGGTGCCGCTGCCGAGCCCTCATGCTTCGCATATACCGTTTGATACCGCTCTCTATCTGAAAGCTGCTCTTTAATATATGGCGGAAGGGGCATTTCCCCTAACCGATCTAAAATTTCTTGAAAAATGCCTTCATATTCAAAACGCAGCACACGAGCTCCCATATCACGCTCTTCTGTGACGACAGCTTTCAACTCATCACCGAATTGAACCACCGCGCCCAGCTTCATTCGCTTCGCAGGCTTCACAAGCGCTTCCCAGCAGTTATCCTGCTCTTGCTTCAAAAGCAGCACTTCAACCTTAGCACCCGTATCAGGCTTTACACCAAATAAGCGGGCAGGGATAACACGCGTGTTATTAAGCACAAGCAAATCACCAGGCTTCAAATACTGTGTAATCTCTGAGAACGAATGATGCTCCAACTCACAGCCATTACGATTCAATGTTAGGAGCCTAGAAGCTGTGCGATCAAGCAACGGCGTTTGTGCGATTAAATGTTCTGGCAAATGAAAATCAAATAAGTCCACATTCATAATTGTCCGTCCTATCGTGTCACTAACTCAACATTATTGTAGTAGTATTTCAGAATTTGCTCATAGTCATACCCTTTATCAGCAAGCCCTTTAGAACCCCATTGAGACATTCCGACACCATGGCCGAAACCTTTTCCATGGAAGAAGAACAACGGTTCTTCAGAAATAACTGATGCTTTACCGCCACCATCCAATACGATCGTGTTCTTAGATAAAGGCATAGCTCCTTCACCTGTTCCACTCACCGCATATTGGCCATTAATACCGTGGACAGTTGATGCTTTGCCGTCAGCTCCTGTTACTTTAAATACACTTGTCATTTCAATATCAAAGAGCGTACTCGGCAGCCCGCCGAATACAGTGCGGAACTGATCGGGATATTTCACTTCGATTGGTACGCCATTAGCGTGAACTTCTATCGCTCGTCCAGATGGACCGCGCTTCACAACTTCCAATTCCGTTAAAGTGCCTTTCCAAGTAACCTTAGAAACTTTACGAATCATCTCTGTAAGTTGAGCGCTCGTATACGGACCCCGTACCCAAGTATATTCGTTGGATTCAGCAACTGTATCCAATATAACAAGTTGAGTTCCTTTATTAATCGTAGCAACCGGCTTTACACTAGATTGAATCGTTGGATTCGGTCTAACGTTCGTCCCATTCTCCACAGCAACTGCTACTTCTAAGCTGCCTAAATCCTTCTGTGGAAGCTTATTCACCGTATCTTCTCTTACATAGCCAACTTTACCATTTGGCATTGCTACGTAATACCATGACTTCAGGCCCTTTTGTGCAACATGATCAGGACTCTCTACCGCATGGAAATATCCGTAGTTGCCTCCCCATACTTCGGATGGATGCGCAGTCATCCCGCCGGCATTGGAGTTGAAGATCGCTTCAATCAGCTTGCCATTTTGCATGAGAACTTCGCCTGCAGTTGCTTCTACTGCAGCTTGAATCGATGGTTTTTCTTTATCAATGCCATAGTAAGCTTGGCTTAATGTTGTATCTACCACGTTAGCAATCTCGAACTTGCCATTCTGATAGAGCGCAAAAGTACGTGCTGCTACAGCTTGTGCCTTCAAAGCTTCAGCTGGCCAAGTATGATATACTTCGCCACCGACAACCGACACAAGATATTGCTCTAACGGCAGCTCATTTACTAATGCAAGTTCGTTTTTATGCTTGCTAATTTCCATTAGCCCGCGGTATGTACGTCCGTAACGCTCTGTAACTTTGGTTGTGCCTTCGTTTGCAGGCTTGATGATCCATTTGCCATCCCCGTATACGTGGGAACGTTGTAGCGATTGTTTGCCATTTAGCTCAGTTGCATGGATAAGTGCATCAGCATTTGCTTGCGGAGTAGTTGCTTTTATAGAAAGCTTCTGCTCTATTTCTGCTTTTATGCTACCTAGCTGTGCTTCGGTTGATGCTTGTACCCAGACGGCGGTATGCAGTGTGCCCGCACTTTGGATCGTCGTTACGTAAGCGTCAAATTGCTGATCCAGCAGCTTTTGCCGTACCGCTTCTGCTTGCTCAAACGTAGCGTATGTACCGGTTTGTACATAGTTAGGACCAACTGTACTTGGGACATTTCCTAGCAGCAATGTCTTAAGGGCCGCATCCGCTTGCAAACGAGCAGTTGCTTTAGCAGCTTCTGCTTCAGAAGCATACCCGCCAGCATATACAGCGTAATGGTTAACACCTTGCCTTTTGAACTCTAGCATATAGGCCTTGTTGCTTTGCTTTACTTTGGCCAGCGCACGTTCTGCTGCCCCGAGATCCTTTGTCTCCATCACTTTGACCCGATACTGATCCAATGCAAATTTTGCCGAGGACGTATTTAGGCTGCTTGTTGATGCTGCGCCACGTACAGATGCTGTTAGGTTAGTCGTTGTTGTTAACGTTACAGCATCGGTCCTGCCAGGAGACTTGCTTCCCAAGTTCGCAAACAGTGCTACACGAATGGTTTCATCCTGTTGCTTCTTATCATCTAGAACAGGTTGCTCAACTGCCACCTTGTTTCTATCTGTTGCCTTTGCTCCTGCTGCATAGCTAGCCCCTGTTTCTAACCAAGGGACAGCTGCTCCATTCCATAGCAATGCACTTGCAACAACTGCCGCTACAGCAGTACGTGCAAGCTTGTTCCGTACTTTCATGCTAGCTAATCATCCTTCCCCAAGTCTCCCATGACTTTAAGCTTATTATTTAAATATGATCAAGAGCGATTGTCAGGCATCGGTATACCAAGATGCGCATATGCCTGTGGCGTCGCTATACGCCCTCTTGGTGTCCGCTGCAAAAATCCGATCTGAAGCAAGTAAGGCTCGTATACATCTTCAATTGTTTGACTTTCTTCCCCAATCGTTGCTGCGATCGTATCCAGACCAACAGGTCCACCACGGAACTGCATAATCATAGAGCGCAGCATCTTATGATCAATCTGATCCAAGCCCACTGGATCTACCTGAATCATTTCTAGCGCCTCACAAGCAAGCGACTCCGTGATCATGCCATCGCCTTTTACCTGAGCGAAATCTCGCACCCGCTTCAACAAACGATTCGCAATACGCGGTGTTCCCCTAGAGCGGACTGCAAGCTCACGAGCAGCCTGACCCATAATCTCAACACCAAGAATATCTGCGGCTCTTGAGATAATGAAGCTAAGCTCGTCTGTCGTGTAATACTCTAGTCGGCTGACGACACCAAACCGATCACGCAATGGCGCTGACAATAAACCAGCGCGGGTAGTAGCTCCAATAAGCGTAAACTTCGGCAAATCCAAGCGAACCGAACGTGCGCTTGGCCCTTTACCTATAATAATATCAAGCGCGTAATCTTCCATCGCGGGATAGAGTACCTCTTCAACCGTTCGATGCAGACGATGAATTTCGTCAATAAAGAGTACGTCTCCTTCTTGCAAATTTGTGAGAATAGCAGCCAAGTCTCCTGGGCGTTCAATAGCTGGTCCTGAAGTCGTTCGTATGTTCACACCAAGCTCATTTGCAATAATCGTCGACAGCGTCGTCTTACCAAGTCCAGGGGGTCCATACAACAATACATGATCCAAAGCTTCCTTGCGCATTTTAGCTGCTTCGATATATATTTTGAGATTTTCCTTTACCTGACTCTGTCCGATATATTCTGCTAAATATCGCGGTCTAAGGCTAAGCTCAACCGCTTGATCTTCCATCATAAAGTTGGCCGAAATAATACGATCGTCCATCATGTACCGCCTCTCCTGCCATTAACCATCTTTATTACACTACTAACAGTTCCTTAAGTGCTTTCTTCATTAATGAATCTACAGCTTCGTCCGCATGAATTTTATGCTTCAGCTGCTCCCATGCTCGATCAAGCTCTACGTCTCGATAGCCGAGAGCCTTCAATGCTTCACGAGCCTCACCCCATGATGGATGCACATCTCCACCAGAGATGACTGGCGCATCCTCAAATAGTCCTTGCTCAGATGTGAAGTCTAGACCAATATGATTAAGTTTGTCCTTCAAGTCAAGCACAATGCGTTGAGCCGTCTTCTTCCCTATGCCTGGCAGTTTCGTCAAGAAAGTTATATTTTCTTGTTGAATAGCCATGACAAGTGCCTCAGGACGACTGCCCGCCAATATGCCCAGTGCTACTTTAGGGCCTACTCCATTTACCTCAATTAACTTACGGAACAAACGCTGTTCTTCCCTCGACGAGAAACCGAATAGAAGCATGGCATCTTCACGCACATGATGATGTGTATAAACCGTTACCTCACCATCCGTCTTCCCAAATAGATAGGGATTGGGACACAATACACGGTATCCAATACCGTTCACATCTATGACTACATAATCTGATTCCATATGGGCCACTGGGCCGCGAACATAATCTATCATTTCAATCCTGCTCCATTCAATTGTTGATAGAGGCCGCTAGAGTGAGCATGGCAAATAGCCACCGCTAGGGCATCCGCCACATCGTCAGGCTTCGGTACTGTCTTCAGTTTGAGTAGAAGCCGCACCATCTCCTGAACCTGCTTCTTCTCAGCTCCACCATATCCAACTACAGCCTGCTTTACCTGCATAGGTGTGTATTCTGCAATTGGAATTCCTCGCTTGGCAGCTGCCAGTATAATAACCCCGCGAGCTTGCCCAACTGTAAATGCGGTCGTTACATTGCGATTAAAAAACAGCTTCTCAATACCCATCGCATCCGGTTTGTACTGATCCAGCAGTTTCTCTGTCGCTTCATATACTTGAAGAAGCCGTACTTCAGGAGCTGTTGTCGACTCTGTCTGAATAGAGCCATATTGCACCGGTGTTAAGCGGCTTCCGATCTTATCTATGAATCCGAATCCAACGATGGCGATACCGGGGTCAATCCCTAGAATACGCAAAAAAATCTCTCCCTTATCGACATCTGTATCATATAGCGAACATATGTGTTCAACCTATTATAACACAGATCGTAAGGGAGAGAATGCACCTTAAGTCGTTATGAAATTATTGCTGAAACCGAAGATAAAATTAGAGTAAGAACTAGGAAACTTCAACCACATCTTTGTGATTAGATGGCTTGTCCTTAAACGCTATCTTCAAGAACGGTGGAGTCACCAACGTTGTCAAAATAACAACAATGACGATTGGTGTGAAATACTGAATATCAAACAAGTTGCCTGCTAGCCCTGTCGTTGCAATAATAAGGGCTACTTCTCCACGAGAAATCATACCAGCACCGATTCCAATGGAACCTTTACGATCAAATCCAGTCATTCGAGCACCAAGGCCGCAGCCGATCAACTTCGTTAGAATTGCAATAATCGTAAAGACAATAATGAACCACATATGCTCGCCTAGACCTTCAAATGTTACATTCAACCCTACGCTTACAAAGAATATTGGAACGAAAATCGCATATGCAATTGGCTCTAAGCGATGCTCAACTTCATGCTTGAATTTCGTTTGAGAAATTGCAATACCAGCTGCAAACGCTCCGATAATGCTAGCTACTCCCAAGAAATCTGCCATATATGAGAAGAAGAAGCAAATAATAAGCGCAGCACTAATGACGGCTTCTGACACTTTAAGCGGTGACAGCCACTTCATGACTTTCGGTACTGCGAACACGCCAAGTACGAAAGCACCTACGAAGAACAATACCTTTTTACCAATCATCAAACCAAGGGAAGTATCTGTTCCTCCACCCAAGAAGCTGAGCATAAAGGCAAGCATAATGACTACAAGCACGTCGTCAACCACTGCAGCACCTAATATGGTTGTCCCTTCACGCGAGCTAAGTTGATTCATGTCCTTCAACGTTTGTACGGAAATACTAACCGATGTTGCACATAGCAAGAGGCCAATAAACAATGCTTGGTTGGAATCAATACCAAACGATATTGCTCCTAAATAACCTCCAATAAACGGCAAAATAATCCCGCCAATCGCTACAGCAAACGCTGATTTCCAGTTGCGTTTTAACTGCTCTAGGTCTGTTTCCAGTCCCGCGATAAACATCAGCAAAACAACACCGATTTCGGCCATTTCTTTAATAAGTTGGCCATCATTAACCCATCCAAGAACGGCTGGACCAATAAGAATACCGACAAGCAATTTACCAAGTACACTTGGTTGCCCCAAACGTACAGTTAAATCGCCAGCCAGCTTGGTGGACACCAAGATGATAAGTAACATGAGTAAAAGTTCCATGGCATACCATACCCTTTCTCTATATATGTGATCCATAACCGACATCTTTTCTTTATCGTTTGTTAACTTCTCAGGCATTATCCGTTTCTTTATTTAGTTAATACTGTTGCGTAATATCCATGAGAAACCAATTTCATCACAAAAAAAAGAAGGACGTCGGTTACGGCGTCCTACTTATACTACCATATTTATTTAATACGTTAGGGCGATACGGTTGGTTTCATTACTTTCTTGGTATCTTCTACCGCGAAGTCACTAAACGTAGATAGAACGCTAATGTATTCTTCCCTATCACTTATACGTATCCCATTTTTAATTTGCTGCAGCACCTGTGGAGGTAAGGAGCTCTCCATGGACTCGATATCAATTTGAAAAAAGGTTCTGATGACGCGTTCTGCACTTGGAGCACCATCATAAAGTGACAAATTTCCTTCTATGTCCATTCCCATTTGAGCCGAACGTTTACATGTCTCAGACAAATCATCAATTCGCTCTATCAAAATAACCTGCTTTTCCTGATCAATCGTCGGTTCCCAATAGCTGTTCTTATCTAACAGTTGAACAACTTCGTCACGAGACTGCTGTCCCAGATACTGATCTTCAGTACCACATATATACTGTTTACGATGGATTACAGAGAGCTTGCTGTTTGATGTTCCAAAAAGCTGAGCTACTTGCTCCTTGCGTAAATCACTCGTAGAGGCATTGCTGGAGCCACCTTTAGTATTGTTTATATTCGTATCTGCAAGCGATGCGAGTGTCGAAACAGACTCACCAGATAATTCACTCCACTGTTTCACTTTTTCACTCAACATTGCACCTATTGTTAATAACCCAACAATGAACAGAACCGCCCCTAATGCCCATATCGGCCTTCTCCATCGCTTTAACTTCTTCTTCAACTGTCTCATGCGAAATGAAAACCGTGAAACAATGCGATCTCCATCAGCCATAGCTTAAATCCCCTTCATCCTTCTTTTTTTCTAGTGTTGCCAAAGAAAGGGGTAAACTATACGGATTCAGTATAATTATAAATAAAATAACAAAAACCGTTGGCAATTAACCAACGGTTTTTCATAATACTGGTCGGGATGACACGATTTGAACATGCGACCCCTTGGTCCCAAACCAAGTGCTCTACCAAGCTGAGCTACATCC
>NZ_JANIOF010000006.1 GCF_024733555.1 Paenibacillus sp. SC116
GGGGATTAGCCAAGCGGTAAGGCAACGGACTTTGACTCCGTCATGCATAGGTTCAAATCCTATATCCCCAGCCATTTAATTGCGGACATAGCTCAGTGGTAGAGTATCGCCTTGCCAAGGCGAGGGTCGCGGGTTCGAATCCCGTTGTCCGCTCCATTAGGCGCCATAGCCAAGTGGTAAGGCAGAGCTCTGCAAAAGCTCTACCCCCAGTTCGAGTCTGGGTGGCGCCTCCATTTTACTTGTTATGTGCTTGAGCGCCCTTAGCTCAGCTGGATAGAGCGTTTGACTACGAATCAAAAGGTCAGGAGTTCGAATCTCTTAGGGCGCGCCATTTAAATTGAATATGCCGGTGTGGCGGAATTGGCAGACGCGCGCGACTCAAAATCGTGAGGGAAACCGTGAAGGTTCGAGTCCTTTCACCGGCACCATATTTAACAAGTACAACTCTTGAGATTATCTCAAGGGTTTTTTTGTATGTCTTTTCTTTCTTATTCGCTTCCATATTTTGAAACTTATTTTGTACAGATTCGTAATGTATAGTGTACCCTACATATTTATATTACTACCTAATCTGTATCGCTGCCTAAGTTCAAATAACGAAGGAGTGAAGCTATGGAAGTTCTATACTGGAGTTTATTGATTCTAGGCATTATCTATGCCGCTATTACACTATTATTTGGAGATGTATGGGATGCCGCAATCGGTGAAATTATACATATTCCATTTCTACAACCTGCTGTTTTACTCGGTGGGCTTACTTCGTTAGGTGCAACTGGTATTCTACTCACACGTTATTCAGACTTATTACCATGGCTTATATTTGTGCTTTCATTATGCGCTGCAGTCGTGGTCTCCACAATTATGTACTTCTTTTATATCAAGTCGATCGCAAAGAGTGAGCACTCGATCGCTTTTTCCCTCAATGATCTTATCGGAAGCATAGCAGAGGTTCATACTCCTATTCCTTCACAAGGTTTTGGGGAAATCATTATTTATTCCAAGACAGGTGCAACCAATCAGATAGCAGCATCGTTCGATGGTATTGATATCCCTTCAAATACGAAAGTAGTCATTATTGATGTTCGAGATCATACGACCTACGTATCTCCTATGGAGGAACTGCGGCGCTTGTAAGATCATTCTTATAGGCATGATATAAGCGCTCAGGGTCGTTTATCAATAATTGAAAAAAGGAGAGATTGTATGAGTGATGTGTTTCTCATTCCGCTAATCGTAGTAGGGGTGCTCGTCGTTATTGCTTTAGCCTTCTGGGCTAGATACAAAACAGTAGGCCCAGATGAGTCCATGATCGTAACTGGATCGTATCTCGGAACTAAGAATGTAAGCAAAGACGAGTCTGGACGGAGTATGAAAATTGTCCGTGGTGGTGGAGCATTCATTATCCCTATTTTTCAGCAGGCGCAATTTCTATCGTTGCTATCTCATAAGTTAGACGTTACAACACCTGAAGTTTATACAGAGCAAGGGGTTCCTGTTCTAACTGATGCTGTTGCCATTATTAAGGTAGGAGGCTCTGTAGAGGACATTGCGACTGCCTCAGAGCAGTTTCTTGGTAAGCCAACAGAAGCATTGAAGAGTGAGGCACAAGAAGTCTTGGAGGGACACCTTAGAGCGATACTTGGTTCCATGACGGTAGAGGAAGTATACCGCAATCGTGATCGATTTGCTCAAGAAGTGCAGGCTGTCGCCGCTAGAGATTTAAAGAAAATGGGTTTGCAGATCGTCTCTTTCACGATAAAAGATGTAAGGGATAAACATGGCTACCTAGAGGCATTAGGTAAGCCGCGTATTGCAGCAGTAAAGCGTGATGCTGAAGTTGCTGAGGCTGAAGCTGTGAGAGACGCTCGTATTCAAAAAGCGAATGCAGATGAGCAAGGAATGAAGGCTGAACTGCTGCGTGATACAAATGTTGCCGAGGCCTCGAAAGAAAAAGAGTTGAAGATTGCTGCCTTCAAACGAGAGCAGGATACCGCTAAAGCGGAGGCAGATCAGGCGTATCATATTCAAGAGGCTCGTTCCAAACAAACGGTTGTGGAAGAACAGATGCAGGTTGAAATTGTGCGCAGAGAACGGGAGATCGACCTCGAAGCAAAAGAAATTTTGCGTAGGGAAAAACAGTATGATGCGGAAATGAAAAAGAAGGCGGATGCAGAACGTTATGCTGTCGTTCAGGCGGCAGAAGCAGAAAAGGCTCGCCAAGTGCTTGAAGCGGATGCATTGCAGTACCGAATCGAAGCAGAAGCTAAAGCGAAAGCGGAACAGAAGCGTTTGGACGGCTTGGCGCATGCAGATGCAGAACGTGCACGTGGTACGGCTGAAGCGGAAGTTATTCGCCTGCGTGGTCTCGCAGAAGCAGAGGCAAAGCAGAAATTAGCAGAAGCATTTGAGAAGTTCGGTGAAGCTGCCGTATTGGATATAGTGATGAAGATGCTCCCGGAATTAGCAGGTCGAATTGCGGAGCCTCTCCGTTCGATTGATAAGTTGACAGTAGTAGACACAGGCAAAGGAGAAGGCGCCGCACGTGTTAGTAACTATGTTACTGAGCTTATGGCTACAGCTCCACAAATGCTAAAAGATGTATCTGGGCTCGATATTGAGAAAATAGTAAAGCGTCTAACGGATGGGCCTACTGCTGACAATGGACTGATCAAGCAGCACATACAGCAACCTAAAGTGCCAAACACACACATCGCTGTTACTTCTGAAGATATTTCTAAGGTTTAGGGAATAAGCAGTACATGATAAGTGAGTAGAAAGGTTAGGAGGTAAAATGTAAGGTTTATAGCAGTTTGTAAGCGGCTCTGAAGGCAGCATGCCGACAGGGCGTAACTAGGTTTGGGAGCAGAGCCTATCGTAGGTTGGTGAGGTACCCCGACTTGAGTCTAGGTGCAAATACCGTCCCCAGCCTGTTTTGAATCGATGGCAAACAACCTAAAATAAAGACATAAGCAAACGACACAGAAAGGTGGTGACGAACAGCGTGGAGAGAAAAGGAAACACGATAGCCCTGCTTTTGATAGGTATCGGAGGAATTATCTTGCTAAGTAAGCTAGGATGGTTGCTTGGTGGCTTGATGGAGTACTTAATTCCTATCGCATTGATCGCTCTTGGTTATTATGGTGTGAAGGCCGGCAATCGATTCTTTGGTGGGTTGTTTATTATTATCGGTGCCTTCTCCTTAATTGGCGAATTTGCCTGGCTCATCGGATTAATCATTGCAATCGCGATGATTGGATTTGGTGTAAAGATGCTGAAGGATCGACGCAACTACCGTTATTAACTCACACCATGACAGAAACTGTATAACTAGCACAAAGGAGGTACCCAGTGCATGAGTAATATATTTCAGCGAGTACGGGATATTACATTGGCAACGTTGAATGATCATCTAGAACGTTCCGAGGACCCGATTCGCGTTATTGATAATTTCCTCTTGAAAACTCGACATGAGATAGAGGAAGCAGAACGGTTATACCACCAATACTTAGTTCATGCGAATCAAATGAAGCGCCAACTCAATCAAGCAGAGGAGTTGCGTGAACGCCGTGAACAACAGGCTCTGATGGCATTGAAAGCTGGCGAAGAACTTGCTGCCAAGCTCGCTTTGCAAGAGAAGATGATGCATGAAGAGAAAGTCATTCACTATACAGAGCTGTATGAAAAGAGCAAGCAGGCGATTCTGGAATTAGAAGCTCAACTGCAAGCACTGAAGAATGAGTTCCAATCTGCGTATGATAAGCGACAAATCTACATTGCTCGTATGCAAACCATTCATTTGCAACAGCGTATGAATGAGCGTACTGGACAATACGGTCATCAACAAGTGAACGGCATGTTCCGTCGCTTGGAAGATCGCGTAAATGATATGGAATGGGAAACGAATAGTATCCGTGATGTTCGCGGAATGAATGGCGGATACAACGGGGGCTTTGAGCGTGAGTCGAAGCTGGATCAGGAACTACAGCGCTTGAAGCAGAAGTTGAACACCTCGAAGGAGTGAGTAAGGTATGCAGAAGAAATTTTATCGCTCCGCACGCGATTCTAAATTGTGCGGACTATGTGGAGGCTTGTCCGAGTATTTCGGATTTGACGCATCCTTTATACGAATTTTGTTCGTACTGGGTGTGGTCTTCTCCGGAGGAACGTTGTTGCTAGCTTATTTCCTAGTAGCACTTGTTGTTCCGAAGGAGCCTCGCAATCCTTACGGACCATATGGGCAGCAAGGTCCGCATGGCTATTATGAGCCTAATAATTATAACAGCCGTACTCATACGCCAGGTGGAGATTTCTCTAATGGCTATGGTTCACAACAACCAAACGGTTACCGCAATGGCAATGAATTTGCAGGACAGTCTTATAACCAGTCCAACCAAAGTGGAATGAATCGTTCTTCCGTAGATTCGATGATGGAAGACATCGAAAAGAAAGCAATGAAACGCGAAATCGAACAATTGAAAGAGCGCTTAGCTCGTCACGAGAAAGGGGACAAGTAAAATGGGAGTATTTAAACGTATTAAAGACATGACTAAAGCATCGGTACATGAAGTGTTAGATAAGGTAGAAGATCCGGTAATGATGTTGAATCAATACCTGCGTGATATGGAATTGGAAATTCATCAAGCAGAGGTAACAGTTGCTAAGCAAATGGCAAATGAACGCCGCATTAAGCATCGCTATGATGAAGCGCTTCGTATTTCTGTGGACCGTGAGACACAAGCTGGTCGTGCATTGCAAACTGGTCAAGAAGAAGTAGCTCGCAAGCTTCTTGAAGAAAAATTGTACTACGATCAAAAGGTTAATGAGTTCGGTGATTTGCATGCGCAGTCTCAGTCTCAAGCACAAGAACTGATGCACCAATTGCACACAATGAAAGATGAGTTCTACAAGCTTCGTAACAAGCGTAATGAGCTTGCTGCACGTGCACAAATGGCAAAAGCTCGCAAGCAAATGAACTCTATCAGTTCCTTGCATACGATTGAAGCAGGCGGTGCATCTCGTGGCTTCCACCGTATGGAAGAAAAGATTATGCAATTGGAAGCAGAAGCAGAAGTAATGCGTGTTCCTTACGGTTCTTACCAAAGTGCTGGTTCCTTCCAGCCACCAGTTGACCCAGCTAAAGAGTTGGCGGTAGAAGAGCAATTGGCTGCTCTTAAGCAAAAGCTTGGTAAAAAGGAATAAACGTATTCGCTTCATTTTAAATATATGATATTGTAGTAATTAGACTGAATGGCGATGCAGAATGCATCGCCATTCGTGCCGTTGGGTAAAAGAGCCGACTATTGATGACAGGAGGTGCGGCATGAAAACAGACAATCGAATACTAGCTTATGTGCTCATCTTCGCCGGGATTATCATTCTTATTGGCAAGTTTCTTACCTTCGGTACGTTTTTAGCTCTCGTTATGATTATATTTGGCGTGCGTAAGGTAAGAACGACGGATGTGAAGATTGGCTATACGTTAATCGCAATCGGTGGAGCCATTTTGCTCCTTGAGCATCTGGCGTTGTTTATAGGCATTGTTCTTCTGTCATTAGGCGTATTTTATTTTCGAATGCGTGCTGTGCAGCGACATAAGCAAATGATGAAGCGGCATAGTTTCGCTAGCAGCTTAAAATGGGATCGTGTACCTTTTCATTTACAAAGCCAGAGCTTGTGGCATGTAATTGGGGAAAGTGATATCGACTTATCGTTAGCGATGCTGGATGAACCTGAAACGACTCTGTTTTTCCAAGGAGTAATGGGGGATGTAGACATTACGATCCCAGATCATATTGGCGTTGAAATTGAGGCAACTGTTCTATTTGGCCATATCGATGTAGAACATAACAAAGAAACAGGCTTCTTCAATAAATGGACATGGCGTTCTCCACACTATGATTCAACGGAACAGAAGGTTAAGTTGAACTTGTCTTACATCGTAGGAGACATTGATATTCGAATCCATTAAACTATTAGGGTAAAATAGAAGGGAGAGAAGGTCGCTATGCACCCTAAAAAATCAGGAAACATGGTCTTCCGCACGATCGGGGAGACACTTCTCTTTTCCGTTGTTTTATTTTTTATCATTGTATATATGCTGCAGTCAGCTGGATATGTAAGACCATTTGCAACGTGGATGGAAGGCGTAATTGCAACATTGTGGACGCTATTCGCTGTATGTACAGTGACGATTTTGTTTGCCTTTTATCAAGGTTATAAGACAAAACGAAGAATTGAGTTGCTGCGCGAATCAATGGTGCTCTTAGAAAAGGGAAACTTATCCCGCCCTATACCTCAACTAGGGACAGACGAGCTTGGTCAATTGGCTGAACAATTGGGGAGAGTGAGCGAGCGTTGGGAAGATCAAGTCACTTCTTTACAGCGATTATCCACGAATAATGCTCAGCTTGCCGAACAAGCACGTATAACAGCTATTATTGAAGAGCGCCAACGATTGGCGCGGGAGCTGCATGATGCCGTTAGTCAGCAGTTATTCGCGATATCTATGACAGCGACAGCAGTAAAGCGTACACTTAGTCGCGACTTTGATCGCGCTGAGCGTCAAGTTGAATTGATTGAAGAGATGGCTTCTGTGGCCCAATCAGAGATGAGAGCCTTGCTCTTGCATTTACGGCCAGTACATTTGGAAGGTAAAGGACTTATCCAAGGTGTTCAGGAATTGGTCCGTGAGCTGCAATTGAAGGTTCCGATCGAAATTCAATGTGAAGTGGATGATGATATTCAACTCCTTAAAGGTGTAGAGAACCACCTTTTCCGTATTATCCAAGAAGCAATGTCTAATACACTTCGTCATTCTAAGGCAGAGCGAATGGAGATTCGAATACAGAATCGTGAAGACCATGTGCGTTTAATGATTCGAGATAATGGTGTGGGTTTTGAGTGGCAGGATTCAAAGCAAACCAGTTACGGCTTAAGGACGATGCAAGAACGAGTCCACGAGGTGGGAGGTTCTATACAGTTCGTTACGGCTCCGAAAAAAGGAACTAGAATTGAGATTCGTGTACCAGTTGTGACGGATAATACAATCTGGAAGGAGGACATTGAAGGAGATGACAATGGAGACGACGGATATGGAGAGTTCAGAGAGCATTCGGGTTCTATTGGTGGATGATCATGAAATGGTTCGTATAGGTCTAGCCGCTGTATTAAGTACAGAAGACGGGATTGAGGTCGTTGGTGAAGCGGGGAACGGGATGGATGGTATACGTTTAGCTCAAGAATATAAGCCTGATGTCGTCCTCATGGACTTGGTTATGGATGGTATGGATGGTATTGAGACGACACGCAAGCTGCTGCAATTATATCCTGACTGCAAAGTAATTGTGCTTACTAGTTATCTTGATGATGAAAAAATGTATCCTGTAATTGAAGCAGGAGCATTCAGCTACTTGTTGAAGACGTCGCGTGCAAATGAGGTTGCCGATGCTATCCGAGCAGCAGCACGTGGTCAATCTGTACTTGAATCGCAAGTGGCTTCCAAGATGATGAATCGTTTCCGCCAGCCAAAGCAAGCGCAAGCGGCTCATGAACAGTTGACGGATCGTGAGATGGACGTAATGCGGTTGCTCTCTCAAGGCAAATCGAATCAAGATATTGCTGACGAGCTCTTTATAGGCGTAAAGACTGTTAAGTTCCATGTAACGAATATATTAGCTAAGTTGGAAGTCGAAGATCGCACGCAAGCTGCGATTTATGCATATAAGAATGGATTAGCTGAATAACGACAGAATGAACAACCCGACGACATAATGCCGTCGGGTTGTTGTATTGTTGCAACTCCCTTTGACGGCTGAATGTACGTATCGCAGAATCATTATAAAAGCAGAAGAAACAGGAACGCGATGGCAGCCAATTCAAATCCGAATGCTCCTCTACCTGAAGGATAGGGATAAGGGGGAGGGAATCCCTCGGGTGCTGGTCCTGGGAAATGATTAGGATATGGCTCTCCATACGGGTTGCCTTCATACGGATTGAAAGCTTGGTTGTCAAAGTTAGGATGAAAGTCAGATTCTGATGCTGTTTTTCCTTTTGTTCCTTTCTTTTTAGGCGAGGAGTTCGTATTCTTTTTCTTTGTATGATCGGATTTCGTTTTAGTCTGGGTGTCCGTTAGGATGGGAATATTACTGTGAGACTGAGCATGAAATGGGTTGTCGTTTAAGATCAGCTTGCCCCCATCACAAGAGCTAAGTCGTCCCACATAACGCCTGCCGTCTTTTGTAACGACGCAAACGGGCCGTCCACAAAACTTTTTTATTTCATTTTCATCCACTTGAATAGGTAACATGTAAGTTCCTCCTTTCAAATACAGTACAGGGGTAGTTTATTCGCGGATAGTCAAATGTGTATAGACGATTACCTAGTTATATATTTTATATGTGATAAGGAGGAGCGAAGCAGAATGGGTAAGCGAAAAGGTCGGGCTTTCCGAGTAAGTGGTGGAGTTATTGTACTATTGGCCTTAATCACAGTCCTAATCGCTATAAAAGATAGTGCGCCTCTTAGCAATGTTTCAAGTCAGAGAGAGTCTAATGAAGCGGGGCATGTTGTACAACTTTCTATTACAGAGCGAGTTAACAAACTGTGGGAGCTTGCGCAGCATAGCGGTGGGGAAAGCTTTGAAACGAAGATAATTATGCAGGGCAGTTATCTGATTAATACTAAGGATTGGAAGCAGGAAGCGTTGAAATGGAAAGAGAGTATACGTGTTACGACACCATTCGTTGCTAAAGAGGAGCGGGGGATGGAGGTACTGCGATCCACTTTTCAAGGAGCGAACTGGAAGAGGGAAATACTTGTATTTGCTGAACAAGACGGGAGATTGTACTTTACCGTTCACTTAACCGGAGTGGAGCTGAATGGCAAGGATCATATTGTAGCAGAAGGGGAGAACATACATAAGGCGCTTCAAGCCAATAATTTCTCTGTGCTGTGGAATAGTGAAATTCGTACGAAATCAGTGGGGACACTAGATTCTATGTGGGGACAGATGCAGCAAAAGATGCAGTTGCTAGGGCGTGTGAAGCCTCTAGATCATTATGAAGATAACGGTACTCGCAGTGTATCGTATGAGACGGATTATATGGGGGATGGTATTAAGATGAAGTCTGGTGTCGCTAATCTGCAAATGGCTGTACATGAGCTGCCTGCGGAAGGGATAACGAGACTTACCGTAGGTACTCCATTAATTGCCGGTGAATATTAAAGTGAATTATTAAAGTCGATATACTAGGAAATATGGAATAGATGAATGTTATATGCTAAAATGGCATCACATTCGAATTTAACAGAAGGTTTACATACACGAGTGTTAAGGAATGGAGAGAGATGACAGAGATGAACAATCAAGAGACCATGCTGGCTGAAGGTGCGATATTTTATATTTTCGGCGCTACAGGTGATTTGGCCCGCCGGAAGCTGTTCCCTGCCATTTACAGCTTGTACCGTGAGGACAAGCTTGGGAAGAACTTTGCTGTTGTTGGTTTAGCTCGCCGTCCTCGTACGCAAGAGCAGTTCCGTGAGGATGTTCGTGCAGCAATTGATGAGTTTTGTCGCTATGATGTACAGCAGGATGAAGATTGGAATGAATTTGCGAAGCATTTCGAATATAAACCTCTCGACATTAACAATGTTGAAGGATTCCGTGAATTGCAGCAGCAATCCCAACAGTTGGAGCATGAATTCCATATCCCTGGCAATCGTCTGTTCTACCTAGCATTGGCACCAGAGTTGTTTGGTGCAGTGTCATACAATTTACGCGACGGTGGCTTGTTGGATACGAAAGGTTGGTCACGACTTGTGATTGAGAAGCCTTTTGGATATGATCTGGAATCTGCTAAACAATTGAATGAAGAGCTTCGTTCTGTGTTTAAAGAAGATCAGATTTATCGTATTGATCACTATCTAGGCAAAGAGATGGTTCAAAATATTGAAGTGATTCGTTTCGCTAATGCGTTCTTTGAGCCTTTGTGGAACAACAAACATATTGCTAATGTGCAAATTTCGTTATCTGAAACGGTTGGTGTTGAAGAGCGTGGAGGATATTACGATCAAGCGGGCGCATTGCGTGATATGGCTCAGAATCATATGCTTCAGATGCTCACGATGATTGCGATGGAGCCGCCAAGCCGCTTGCATCCTGAAGATATTCGGGATGAGAAGGTGAAAGTGCTTCGCTCCTTGCGGACCTATGAGTCTGATAAGGAAGTGGTTGGAAATGTTGTCCGTGGACAATATTCTGCTGGATCCTTAAAAGGCAAAGACTTGCCAGGTTACCGTCAAGAAGACAAAGTAAATCCTGAGTCGACCACAGAGACCTACTTGGGTGCACGTGTCTATGTAGATAATTTCCGCTGGGCAGGAGTGCCGTTCTATATTCGAACAGGCAAGCGTTTGCCGGTAAAAACAACGGAAGTGGTTGTAGAATTCAAGAGCATTCCTTCTAGAGTGTATTTGAGTTCCAAGCATAATCTAGAGCCTAACTTGCTTGTTATCCGCGTTAATCCAATGGAAGGCATCTATGTTCGGATTAACGGGAAGAAACCAGGCTCTGAGGGTGGCGTTCAGCCGCTTGCGATGGACTTCTGTCAGAGCAGTATCGTTGGCATCAATACGCCGGAAGCTTATGAGCGTCTTATCTTTGATGCAGCACGTGGCGATTCCACGTACTTCACTCGTTGGGATGAAGTATCAGAGGCATGGGCGTTTGTAGATCGCATTGCTCAAGCTTGGAAGAAGACGAGTGAGGATCTGCACTTCTATCCTGCAGGTTCATGGGGACCGGAACGCGCTAATGAATTGTTAGCTGAAGATGGCTTCCATTGGTGGCCAGTAAACGGACAAGAAGAGGATACGGTTGTTTGGAAGTAAGCAGCCAGAGGAGGTAATGTAATTGTTCAAAATTTATGATATTTCCATGACGATAGATGAAAATATACAAGTGTACAAAAACAAGGAAGAGAAGAAGCCTGTTATTCGTAACGTGCAAAACTTCTCGAATGCGAAAGCATACGAATCACGTATTGATATTGACGTACATTGCGGTACGCATGTCGATGCACCGCTCCATATGATTGAGAACGGTGAAACGATTGAAACGATTGGCTTGGACAAGCTAGTTGGCAATGCGCGTGTTGTTGATTTGACACACGTAGAAGGCGGTATTGGTCGTGCGGATTTGGAGCCGTTTGGGCTTCAGCGTGGCGACTGGGTATTGTTGAAAACTCGCAACTCCTTGTCCGAAGAGTTTGATTTCGAGTTCGTTTATCTTGCTGAAGATGGCGCGCAGTACTTGATTGAGCTAGGCGTAACAGGTGTTGGTACAGACGGTCTAGGTATTGAGCGTGCACAGCCTGAATATACGACACATCGTCCATTGTTCAACAATAACGTAATTATCGTTGAAGGATTGCGCCTCAAAGAAGTAGAGCAAGGCACATACTTTATGGTTATTGCACCGTTGAAGCTGACAGGCATTGAAGCTGCTCCAGCACGAGCATTACTGATCGGTAAATAAGATGTGATTGTTATTGTTATTCACCCCCTGCGGTTGTTCGCAGGGGGTGTTTTTGCATTTGCGAGAATACTTGCTAAGGGAGGTTCAGCCCGTTCGTTCAGAAAAAGTAGAGGTACAGCATCGCCAATTGGATGTAGGCAGAAACAGGAACAGAGCCAGATTCGGAGTGCGCGTTGTTCGTGTTCGCTTCCTATTTCATAATAGTAATCATGTGAACAATATAGCATGCTATGTAAAAATTCACAAAATTTTAATTCCTATCGAATAACTAGGGAAAAATCCTTGTTATTTTTCAAATCCTTGCTATACTTATTCTAACGATTGGTTAGTTAATTTTAACAAGTAACCAAGCTATGACTGAATTGACATGATGAACGTAGGGGTTCATTTTCATCGAGAGAGGGGAAGCACAATGAAGAGAAAATTGTTATCGTTAACAGCATTATTAACATTAGTTACTGTTATCGTTACTGCATGCGGAGGAAATGCACCTGCGAGTAATTCGACTGCTGCAACTACAACTGGCCAAGCGCAAACAGGCGGCCAATTGATTGTAGCGGTTCAAGAAGATCCTCGTGTATTAAATCCTGTGTATGCAGGCGATCGTGTAACACTGACGATCAATCAGTCACTATTCTCGCACTTATACACGTACCATAATGGAGAGAAAAAGTTCGTTTTGGCTGAAAGCCTGACGCCATCAGCCGACAACTTAACGTACACGTTAAAGCTGCGCAAAGGATTGACTTGGCATGATAGCAAGCCAATTACTGCGGACGATGTAGTATTTACAATGGAAAGTGTACTCGATGAAAAACAGCACAGCTCTGATCGTGCGAATTATGTGTTCAATGGCAAGCCTCTACAGGTGAAAAAAGTAGATGAGCTGACGGTTGAATTCAAGCTTCCGCAAGCATCTGCCGCATTTGAAGGCGTGTTGGCTGGCTTTATTCCAATTCCGAAGCATGTCTTCGAAGGAGAAGCTGACCTAGAGAAGAGCAAAAAAAATGAGAAGCCGATTGGTTCTGGCCCGTTTAAGTTTAAAGAATACCGTGCTGGCGAGTATGTAACGCTTGAGCGCTTTGACAACTATTTTGCAGGCAAGCCTAAGCTGGATACGGTTACGTATCGCATCGCAAAAGATCCGAATGCGGCTAATATGGCTCTGCAAAATGGTGAATTGCAAATGCGCAAAATTGATGCGGTTGACCACAACAAGTTGAACAGCACTAATCGTTTTAACATGGTAACATACCCAGAAGGTCGTCTTAACTATTTGGCATTCAACTTGAATGTTGACGTGATGAAGAAGAAAGAAGTTCGTCAAGCCATTGCTTATGCATTGGATCGCAAAGAGCTGATTACAGCAACTTATTTGTCGGAAGAGTTTGCGAAGCCAGCAGCTTCTATTTTCACGCCAGACACGATGTATCATACATCTGAAGTAGAAACGTATGAGCACAATGTTGACCGTGCGAAAGAATTGCTGGCACAAGCGGGAGCGAATAACTTGAAACTTCGTTTAGCTTATGTGAATACGAATAAAGCTCATGAGACACAGGCGTTGTATGTACAGCAGAAACTAGGGGAAATCGGCATTACTGTAGAGTTGATGGCCTTGGATTCAGGCGCGTTTGGCAATATGTCGTTGGATATGAACAATACGGCATATGATCTGTCCTTTGGTGGTTACATTATGGGACATGAACCAGATAGTTATAAATCGTTGTACTTGAGTGATGCAGCGTATAACTATTCTCATTATAAAAATGCAGAGTTCGATGCTTTGTGGAATAAAGCGGCAATAGAGATGGATACTGCTAAACGCGGCGAACTGTATAAGCAAATTCAGCAGACAGTCGCTAACGAAATGACAATCTATCCAATTGCTTATGACAATGCCATTATTGCAGTTGATAAGAAATTTGGCGGATTGCAGGAAGCTGGTCCGAAGCCAGTCGTTATGTTTGAAGACTTGTCCAAAGTATTTATTCAACAGTAATTCATACGAGTGTATACGATTTATTTGCATCATATGAATCATGAACAATTGAACTAACACAATGATGAGCGCTGGCATTTTGCCAGCGCTCCCTTATGGAGGGAACTCCCTGTGCACAAATATATTTTACGGCGCATTTTGCAGGCAATACCGCTCCTAATCGTCATTTCAATCGTATCCTTTGCACTCATTAAACTCGCTCCAGGGGACCCTGTAAGCTCGTTCGTGACTCCTGATATGAGTCCTGAAGATGTGGAGCGAATCCGCCAGAACATGGGGCTGGACCAGCCTATTTATGTGCAGTACTGGCATTGGCTTGTGAACATGTTGTCCGGTGATTGGGGCTATTCCTTGATAAACCACCGTCCTGTGTTGACTCTCATTATGGAGCGTCTGCCGGCGACGATTGGTCTAATGGGATCAGCTCTCTTTTTGTCATTACTGATCTCGGTACCACTAAGTATGTATGCGGCTGCTCGTAAAAATAAGGCTGCGGACAAGGTGCTAAGCCTCATTTCGTATATCGGGATTTCGATTCCGAGTTTCTGGTTCGGTATTATGCTAATTTATTTATTTGCGGTTAAGCTGCAATGGCTGCCGAGCATGGGCATGCGAACAATTGGGGTGAATTCGTTCTGGGATGTAGTGAAGCATGGTATTCTGCCATGTACGGTACTCGTATTTATGAATGTTTCTGTGTATATGCGATATATCCGTTCGCAGACGATTAGTCAGCTTGAAGAAGATTACGTGCAAATTCAGTATGCGTATGGTTCAACTACAGGTACGGTATTGGTGCGTCATGTACTTAAAAATACGCTGCTACCAGTCATCACTATTTTCGGAATGTCATTTCCAGAATTAATTGCGGGTGCGTTCATTACAGAGTCGGTATTTTCGTGGCCAGGCATGGGTGCATTAGGCATTACGTCCGTATTTGCACTCGATTATCCTGTCATTATGGGTATTACGATGATATCGTCAGTGATGCTTGTGATAGGGAATTTGCTGGCCGATATTTTGTATGGGATCGTTGATCCGCGTATTAAAACGATGAGGTAATGAGGTGACTAGAACATGAATGCACTGAAGTTACGACAGGTAGTTACACAGTTTAAGCATCAGAAATTGGCTCTCGCCGCGATCGTTGTGTTGATGGTGTTTGCGTTGGCTTCGATATTTGCCTTTTTGTCGCCTTATGATCCGAACAAACTGGTAGTGACGGAACGATTGCAATCGCCAAGTGCGACGCATTGGTTCGGTACGGATGAACATGGGCGAGACTATTTGTCTCGTGCGCTATATGGTGCTCGAGTATCTCTTAGTGTTGGATTTCTTTCGATGATTATTGCAGTTGGCATTGGTACAGCCGTAGGAACGATTAGTGGTTACTTTGGGGGCTGGGTAGATAATGTGCTGATGCGCTTGGTTGATGTATTGATGTCGATCCCGTCCTTTTTCTTAATGCTTATTTTGAATGCGTATTTGAAGCCGGGCATTACGACGATTATCATCATTATCGGGATGCTCAGTTGGATGAATATTGCGCGTATTGTACGGGCTGAAACGCTGTCTGTGAAAGAGCGGGAGTATGTTTTGTATGCGCGTGTGTCAGGTCAAAGTACATTCAACATCATTGTGAAGCATATTGTGCCGAGCATGATGCCAACGATTATTGTGGCGGCGACGATCTCGATTGCTTCTTCCATTATGATGGAATCATCGCTCAGCTTCCTTGGGCTAGGGATTCAACCGCCGAATTCTTCTTGGGGCAGTATGTTGAACGATGCGCAAGGATATATCGGAGATGCGCCTTATATGGCATTGTTCCCAGGGTTCTTGATATTGTTGACGGTGCTGTCATTCAACTTCTTGGGAGACGTACTGCGTACTGCATTTGAACCGAAGGCGAATCGCAGATAGGTATGCGCAAGTGTAACTAGCATGAAGACGCAAGTATTCAGCAGTTACTTGATCTGAGAAGCTTTGTGAATAGTTATAGCAGTAGTTAATGGTGAGCTGGAACAATTGAAATGAAGTTTTTATATAGAATTTTGATAATAGTAGAAATGTTTTGTGAGAAAAGACGATATAAGACTACGGGGTGAGTCCTATGACTGAACCATTGTTAGCTGTTCAACAATTACAAACGTCGTTTCATACGCAAGCTGGTGAAGTCCAGTCGGTTCGTGGAGTCAGCTTCACGGTTCGTGAAGGGGACATCGTCGGCATAGTCGGTGAATCGGGAAGCGGGAAGACAATTACGGCGAAATCCATTTTGCGATTGATTCCTTCGCCTGGTGTTATTAAGGGCGGAGTCGTGCAATTCCGCGGGGAAGATATGCTGAAAATGTCTGAACGGCGGCTTCGTGAAGTTCGAGGCAATCAAATTGCAATGATCTCGCAGGACCCGATGACAGCACTGAACCCAGTAATTAAGACCGGATCGCAGCTGATGGAAGTGCTTCGCCGGCATCGCAAACTTAGCCGTGCAGAAGCTCGCCAGAAGGCGATTGAATTGCTGCGGCAAGTGGGTATCACTTCACCTGAAAAGCGCATCGATCAATATCCGCATGAGTTCAGCGGTGGGATGCGGCAGCGCGTTATGATCGCGATGGCTCTTTCATGTGAACCGGATTTGCTAATTGCCGATGAGCCTACAACGGCCTTGGATGTAACGATCCAAGCTCAAATTTTAAGCTTGATGAAGCGTTTAAGTGATACAACGAAAACATCGATTTTGTTGATTACACACGACTTAGGCGTAGTTGCGCAAGTATGTACACGGATTATTGTTATGTACGGCGGCCTCATTATGGAGGAAGGTACAGTAGAAGATATTTTCGAGCGTCCACAGCATCCGTATACGAAGGGACTGCTTCGTTCGATACCACGTGTACAGGAAGGTGAGCGGGAACGGTTAATGGCGATTGAGGGTTCGCCGCCAGACCTGCTGCATCCGCCCGCTGGTTGTCCATTCATGGAACGGTGTGCAGTTGCAACCGAGCGTTGTCATGAGCTTCCACCTTATGTAGAAGCGGGTCTTTCTCACCGTGCCTTGTGCTGGTATGCGGGTCAGGAAGAAGCTTCAGGTGGAGACTATTTGGCAGGCGGAATTGGAGCAAGTATGGAAATATCGCTGGATGTAACCGATAAGGCGGCTGTGCACGAGGAGGTCGGTGGACATGAGCACGAATAATTCTAAAGATGTGTTGATTGAAGTAAAAGGGCTTAAGAAGCATTATGCTGCTAAAAAGAGCTTGTTCGGTCGTTCGCAGCAAGTCGTAAGAGCCGTCGATGATGTTAGCTTCACTATTCATCGTGGAGAGACGTTCGGCTTAGTAGGTGAGTCGGGCTGCGGCAAGTCAACGACTGGGCGCAGTATTGTTCGGCTGCATGATGTGACGGACGGGGAGATTTGGTTCGATGGACATAATGTAGCGAATATGAATGAGCGGGAATTGAAGCCATTCCGCAAACGAATGCAGACGATATTTCAGGACCCGTATTCTTCATTGAATCCAGGTATGAATGTGACGCAGCTTATCAGCGAGCCGATGGACATTCATCGGCAAGGAACAAAGGCTGAGCAGCTTGAGCGTGTACTCACTCTTCTGGACAAGGTCGGCATGAAACCTGAACATGCGAACCGGTATCCACATGAATTCAGTGGCGGCCAGCGGCAGCGTATAAGTATCGCACGTGCTCTCTCGGTGCAGCCAGAGTTCGTCATGTGTGATGAGCCGATATCGGCTTTGGATGTATCGGTGCAGGCACAGGTTGTGAATATGCTGGAGGATCTTCAATCGGAACTGGGCTTAACGTATTTGTTTATTGCCCATGATCTGTCGATGGTGCGTCATATTTCGAATCGGATTGGCGTTATGTACATGGGCAAGCTGGTAGAGCTTGCGCCAAGTGATGAATTGTATAAACGGCCAGCCCATCCGTATACACAAGCGTTGCTTGCGGCCATTCCGCATCCAGATCCGAGGCAGGAAATGCAGCCTCCTCCGATTCTGGAGGGTGAGCTTCCAAGTCCGCTGAGCATGGCGATTGGTTGTTCGTTTGCATCACGGTGTCCATATGCAACGGAACGATGCCGACAAGAAACACCGGTGTGGCGTGAAATTGCACCTCAGCATTATGCGTCCTGCCATCTTCATGAGGCGTAGCTAATTATATCAGGATCGTACCATCACAATACCATGAGACAGGAAGGGAGCCGTGTTATAAGTATGACAATTATGGCGGCAATTTCGCAAAGTACAGCCATTTTATTGGAGCGTGCACGTCAAGCAGGTTTTACGACTGAAGAGCTGCTTGACATTGTTGCAGCAAATGATGAGTCAAGGCTGGAGCGAGCGGCAACGGAACATTTTACGTATGAGGATTGGATTTCTTACGCAAAAGAGCATGGCGAACCATTGGAGCAGGCGATTCGAGAAGGCTATCGTCTGACATTTAATACGGTTAACGGTCTAAAATGGTGGCTGCGTTACAAATACGATATCGTGGCAGAAGAGGATTATGAGGTCGGCGATGGTCGCTTCAATGGTTTGAAGTTGAATGCTGCGCAAATCGTAGAGTTGAAGCAAGTCATTGCCCGCAACTGGGTCGTTATTGATGAAGCTGAGAATGGGCCTGATGGTTCCGTACAAAATCGAGTGATCGACGTTGCTGTTAGAGCGAAGCTAACCGAAGCGTAACGTAACGATATAATTGCAAGTCTTATTAAAAAGAGCAGAGTGAGTGAGCTTAGAAGAGCTTGTTCACTCTGCTTTTTTATATCTCTAAAAGTTTTGCTAAGTACGTCATATTCATTTTATCTATCGCCCTCATTATGTAAAAACTCTTTTTGCGTTTGATCCGTATGTTAACTTATCTTATTTCATCGTTTGCTAAAATATCAGAGGCGAGCTTCTCTGCATCTCGGCCTGCTCCACAGATGAGGGCGGAGCTTCTTGCTTGCTGCCATGGCATGCCGATGACAAAAAGTCCGGGAATCTGGGTATGATGACCACGGTAAATTATTTGTCCCTTCACATTAAGTAAATTAGGAACCTTGAGCCAATCATTAACCTGCTTAAATCCAGTTGCCCATATAATTGAAGTGGGGGACATGGTAGAGCCGTTAGCGAACACAACGGATGCGGAAGATGGATTCCATTTAATGGTTGTGCTTAGCAACTGAATTTTCTCAGCGCGCAGCGCTTCTTTTAAATCATAACCGAATATGGGATCACCTTGTTTGCGCAGTATGCGAGCTCGCCAACTATCGGTAGGGGCATGCAAAAAACCAAGTGCATCCATCCATTCAAACGTACTTCGCCCGAACATTCGCAGCGGCAGATGACGGATAGAGGAACGTGCGGAAAAGCTTACTTGATGTGTGCGTGACAGCTCAACAGCGATCTGTGCTCCTGAATTTCCACCGCCTACAACAAGTAAGTTACCTGCTGGCAGCTGATCGGGTCGCAAATAGGAGCTGGAATGGATCTGCACAATGGATGAATCGATATGCTGGGCCCATTCGGGAATTGCAGGTGCAGAAAAGGCACCGTGTGCAAGTACGAGCTGTTTGCAGCACAATGGTTTATCGAATCCATGAATCGTGAGATGAAATCTGCCATTGCATGGATGGTCGATCTGTATTTGTGTGGATGATCCGTTAAACTGTTCTTGCTGAGGCTTTTGGTTGAGTATGCTTGTTGTATCATTTTGATTGATGAGATGAACGGAAGTTACATCACAGTTTACTACAATCGGTAGATCGTAATGAGCTGCATAACGCTCCATATAGTCGGCCATTTCATCTCTGTTAGGGAAGCCTTCTGGGTCACCATGCAATGTGAGGTTAGGTAGCTGGCTGTATTTGCGCGGTGTAAATAACTGCAAGGAATCATAGCGGCTGCGCCAGCTGTCGCCAGTCCGTACGTATCGATCCAAGATGAGCGTGGACATTGCTGGTTTCCATTCTTTTATTTGTGCGCCGAGAGCTAAGCCCGCCTGTCCTGCACCGATAATGACAAGGTCAAGAGATTCATGTTCAGATATGTAGTTATGGATAACTTCGGGATTAAATGAGGAAATAGGCGTATGATGGGACAAGCTTGTTAGTGAACGTGCATTATTTTTAAATAAGACAGACACATTAGGTTGACTTGATTGTGAAGAATACGTTGTGTGTGCCGATAAATGGGCTACGTTTATGTTCGTTACGGTTCTCATAGCGTACAGCCTCCATACGAAACTTTTTATCATTATAACATTATTAATATTATTTGAATATAAGAAAAATAAGAAAAAGAATTGGTCGCCCCATTTATGAGGCTTTCTATTTTGTGTTACAATAGGAGATACGTGATTTTGTGATGAGAGGGCTAAAATAATGAGCAAATCCTTAACGGAACAATTAAAGCAAGAAGTTGAGAAGCGTCGTACCTTCGCTATCATTTCTCACCCGGATGCGGGTAAAACAACATTGACAGAAAAGCTGCTTCTATTCGGAGGAGCGATTCGTCTTGCAGGTACGGTTAAGGCGAGAAAAGCAAGTAAGCACGCAACAAGTGACTGGATGGAGATCGAGAAGCAGCGTGGTATCTCTGTAACTTCCTCCGTCATGCAGTTTGACTATAACGGGCATCGCATTAACATTCTAGATACACCTGGTCACCAAGACTTCAGTGAAGATACGTATCGTACATTGACAGCAGCGGACAGCGCGGTCATGTTGATTGACGTAGCTAAAGGTGTCGAGGCTCAGACAATTAAACTATTCCAAGTATGTGCGAAGCGTGGAATTCCGATCTTTACTTTTATCAACAAGTTAGACCGTGAAGGCCGCAGTCCGTTCGAGCTCTTGGAAGAGCTGGAGCAAGTGCTTGGCATTCGTTCTGTGCCGATGAACTGGCCGATTGGTATGGGCCGTGGTCTGTGTGGGGTCTATGACCGCATGAATAATCAGGTCGAGCTATTCCAAGGCGACGATCATTCCAACATTCAAGTACAGAAGGTCGAAGACTACCGTGATCCGCATATCCGCGAGATGGCTGGTGAGTTCTTGCACGATCAACTGTGCGAAGAATTGGAACTACTTGATGTAGCAGGCGACGAGTTTGACTACGAAAAAGTGAAGCGCGGCGAATTGACGCCTGTATTTTTCGGAAGCGCGATCAATAACTTTGGTTTGCAAACATTCCTGGAAAACTTCCTTAAACTTGCACCATCGCCAGCTCCGCGTCAATCGACTAGCGGTGAGGTTGAACCGACGAACGAGAAGTTCTCAGGCTACGTATTCAAAATTCAAGCGAATATGAACCCGGCACACCGTGACCGCATCGCATTTTTGCGTATTTGCTCAGGCAAATTCCAACGCGGTATGAGCGTAAGGCATGTTCGTGCTGGTAAAGACATTAAGCTGGCACAACCACAGCAGTTCTTGGCACAGGATCGTGATATTGTGGATGAGGCATTCCCAGGCGATATTATCGGTTTGTTCGATCCGGGTATTTTCCGTATCGGAGATAGCTTAAGCCAAGGCTCTGAGATTGTATTTGATGAGCTGCCAACATTCTCGCCTGAAATCTTTGCTCGTGTAACGGTGAAAAATGCTTTGAAGCATAAGCAATATCAAAAAGGCGTTGATCAGTTGACGGAAGAGGGTACGATTCAAGTCTTCCGCAACGCAGGTGTGTTCGATGAGACGATCCTCGGCGTTGTTGGTCAACTTCAGTTCGAAGTATTCGAGCATCGTATGAAAGCAGAATACGGGGTAGAAGTGCAGTTGCAGCGACTAGGATTCCAGTTTGCCCGTTGGGTAGTAGGTCCACAAATTGATCCGACGAAGTTCCGTATCAACTCTCAGCTTGTTAAAGATAAAAAAGATAATTTTGTTGCACTGTTCGAAAATGAGTACGCGATGCGTACAGCTATGGATAAAATGCCAGATCTGAAGTTCTTAGAGACTGCACCTTAAGTCGATTACCTTTATCATGTCGGATTTTAAAAATAAGAAAAGCTCTTCGCCGATAAGGTGGGGAGCTTTTTTGTTTTCTTTTTTCATATTTGAGTCATTAGGAAATAAATAACTGATTTACATTAACGCTGCGTCAATGTTTACAATATAGCTAACACGTGTTAACGGAACATTTTGATGGGGTGACGTCACTATGAAAATACAAGATGTATCACGGCAGCTAGGAATGACTACACGTTCTATTCGCTATTACGAAGAGCGTGGACTTCTAGGGACTATTTCTAAGGAGGATAACGGCTATCGCTTGTTTCGCGAGGAGGATGTGGAGCGGCTAAGGCTTATTGGCTGGCTGCGCGAACTTGGGATGTCCATTGAGGATATACACAATTGTTTAGACGAGGCGGTAGCTGGAGACATGGCAGCGATACGCGTTCATATGATGCGGCGACGGAAAGCATTTGTTGAGGAGATTGTGCAGCTGAAGATGCTCATTCAACAGATGGATCAATTGATTCATATACCAGAAAATACGGAAGGGACATGGTTAGCGATGAAATTAGAACAAGCGGCAGAACAAGCGAAGCGTGTTGATAAAGTGCGTAACTCGTGGGAGGATAAATGGGACTTTGATAGCTTAGCGAAACAGTACGATAGGAAAGTGAAGGATGTTGAGCATAAGCATACACCTACATGTGAGCAGCAAGGGCATGCACAATCAGATGTTCACGATCATTCAGAAGGAAGTAATCATGGTTGTGGGCACTCACATAAACACGGTCATTCCCATGATCAGGGACATTCTCATCATCATGGTCACTCACATGGACATGGGCATGATCATTCACATGGTCCTGTAAATTATAGCGAAGCTTTACAGCGTGCAAGTGAGCTTGCGAACATTGAACCAGGTCATCGCGGACTAGACTTAGGCATTGGAACGGGTAATTTATCCTCCTATTGTTTGAGTAAGGGAGCTATTATGACAGGGGTTGATCAATCGGAGCAGATGATTGAACGGTGCCGGGAAAAATGGCCTTCTGTTCGACTATTGTTAGGCAATATGATGGCTTTGCCTGTTGTGAATGAGACTTTTGACTTCGTTGTTACATCTTTTGCGCTTCATCATATGACTGAAGAGCAGCAGCAAATCGCACTGCAAGAAATCGATCAAGTCGTAGTACAAGGTAGCAGAGTTGTTCTTGTTGATCTGATGTTTGAAGATGAAGCTCATCGACAAGCTTATTATGCAGATGTATTGCAATCAGGACGAGAGGATCAAATCGAGAAAATGAGCAAGGTAGATTATCCGAATCGTGCCAAGCTGTTGGATTGGCTAAAATCTAACGGATACGAAGCGGAGATGGAACAGTTGGATGCAATGACTTCTATCGTGTACGCGATCAAACAGAGATGACAAGACACGGCTTGCAGTTGGCGAGCCGTGTCTTTATGTTGTAGTTGAACATAAGTAGCTGATAAGCAACTCAATTTGATTTATAGGTGTTGGAACAATTAGAGCTCGATAATAAATGTAATGTTCTAATCCTATGCAGGTGAGTCTTTAAGCTTCTGCTGGATCACTTGGATGAACTGTTGTTGTTGTTCAGGGCTGCTTTGTTTCCATATGACCTCGAACAGAACACCTAGTCCAGGCAGTGCTCTTTCATCTCCATCTACAGAGCCCAGAATCATATCTTTAATATCTGCATCTGATTGATTTGCTACTTTTTGCATTATAGCTTGTCGCAAGTTAATAAGTACGTTCACGAAACAACCTCCTTTTGCATCTTGATCACTTATAGCTTAACCTTGTTGTCTCTAATGCATGTATGCGAAAGGCGCATAAAGGAAACCTATACGACAGAGCGGTCTGGGACAAGCATTGTAGGGCTGTGCTATAATAATGGCAGCATGTAACCGAAATGAGCGGGAAGGTGAACCGATGGCAGTCAAGAAGCAATACGCGATAATCGGCATGGGCCGCTTTGGGTCCAGTGTTGCTAATAGCTTGAGCAAGATGGGCTTTGAAGTATTAGCGATCGATTCCAGTGAGCAGAAAATACAAGAAGTTGCGAGCATGGTAACACATGCTGTATCAGCCGATTCTACTGAAGAAGAGGCGCTTAAGGCACTTGGTATACGCAATTTTGACGTTGTCGTCGTTGCCATTGGACAGGATATTCAAGCAAGTATTTTGACCACACTGATACTGAAAGATCTTGGCGTACCGATGCTGGTAGCGAAAGCACAGAATGAGCTTCATGGTAAAGTGTTGAGCAAGATCGGTGCGGATAAGGTTATATTCCCTGAGCGAGATATGGGAACGCGCGTGGCGCATAACTTAATTTCGCCGAACATTATGGACTACATCGAATTGTCTGACGATCACAGTATTGTAGATATGCGTGCTTCGACAAACATGATCGGACAAAACTTAATCGAGCTGGATATTCGTGCGCGCTTCGGCTGCAACATCATGGCGATCAAAAATAATGGGCATATTAATATTTCACCATTAGCTGATTACCGTCTTCGTGAAGGGGACGTGATGGTCATCGTCGGTCAAAATGATCATCTTAATAAATTGGAGTTGGCATTGTCGGAATTATGAGTACATCATTTTTAACAATAACATCAGTAAGTAACCCACGTGTTAAGCAGTGGGCACAGTTGCAAGATCGCAAGTACCGCAATCGCGAGGGTCGCTATATTGCTGAGGGCGTTCATCTTGTACAGGAAGCATTGCGTTCTGGCGCATTCGTAGAGAGCGTCGTGTTCGATCAGGATCGGGGACTGCCCGCGGAACTAACTTCATATGTGAAGGAAAAGGAAGCAAGTAGCGAACCAATTGAATGGATTGCTGTTACGGATGCAGTAGTACGCAAGTGCACGGATGCAGAAACACCTCAATCTGTGTTTGCGGTCATGCGCAAGCTTGAATTGAACTGGAGACAGCTATTTGAAGACAAGCAAGCATTGGTCGTTGTTGTAGATGGCGTTCAAGATCCAGGCAACCTTGGTACGATTATTCGTTCTGCTGATGCGGTAGGGGCGACAGGCGTGCTTATTGGTCGGGGGACGGTAGACGTATATAACAGCAAGACGGTTCGTTCGACGATGGGCTCGATGTTCCATCTTCCAGTTGTGGAAGGTGATTTGCTGGAACTGCTTCCAGAAGCGAAGAAGCAGGGTGTGTGCGTTGTAAGCACGAGCTTGCAAGCGGAGCATTCTTGTTATTCTTTCGATTTCCGTCAGCCGACATGGTTCGTTGTAGGCAACGAAGGCAAAGGAGTTTCGCCGCAGGTGCAGTCGCTGGTAGACGAGTCTGTTATTATCCCGATGCAGGGACAAGCGGAGTCATTGAATGTCGCTATGGCGACTACCGTGCTGCTGTATGAGGCGATGCGTCAGCGGCATTATAGCTAGCAAGTAATGTGATACATGGCGAAGCTCCTTATAGCGTAAGGAAGTATAAGGAGCTTGATAATCAAGGCTGTCGAAAAGTTTCGACAGCTTTTTTTATTTGTATGGTTCAGAATTTTTTTTACATACTCTGTTTAAGCCCCTGTCTCATAAAGATGAGTCAGGTTTAAATAGGGCTGCACGGACTTTGTTTATAACTGAGAATGTTTGGCTGATTGTAAATCTTTAGCCTAAGCTAGGAGATTAACTGTTTGCAAATATTCAGTTAGCTTTTCGGAAATCTAATTTCAAATGTTGTTCCTTTTGAAATCTTGCTCGCTACAGAAATCGTACCTTGATGAGCTTGAACAAGCTTATAAACGATTGCCATACCAAGCCCGGTACCCTCAGAAGAAGCATCCGTTGTGGTGCCGCGGTAATATTGTTTAAAAAGGTTGCTCACCATCTCGGTGGACATACCTACGCCGTTATCGGCAATGCGAATAACTGCCACATTCTCTTCACTTGAGAGTTCCGTATAAATATCCGTATGTTCAGGGTTGTGCAGAATCGAATTCATTAAAATGTTTTGCAAGATGCGATGCATGAACTTGTGATCAAACTCAACTTGAATCTCGGGTGTATCTGTCTTGAAATGCAGCATATAGCTGCTTGCTTGTGGATTGTTACTAATGTCAGCAACAACCCTTTTCGTAAATTCAACGATATCGTGCGCTGTCTTATGTGACGATAACATCCCGTCAGCATGATTGAGCTGCAAAACAAGGCTGAAATCTTGGATTAACTCCTCCATATGTATTCCTTTATTGTGAATCTCTTGGAGAAAAGAATGAGCTTCTTCCTTCGACCACTCATACTGACTATTCAATAAAAGTGTAGAGTAGCCTGTGATATAGGTTAGAGGTGTTTTCAAATCATGTGAAATCCCCGCGATCCACTCTTGCTTTGCCTGTTCAATTTTTCGTCGCTCGATTTCATTAGCCTGTAAAGTGGAAGCCAGAGCTTGTAGCTGCTGCAATACTTCTTTATATAGAAGGTAACGCATGCGGAGCTTCCCTTTGCGAGTATAAATTTTTTGCAAGCCGATAGGCTTCTCGTAGTTGTGCTGCGATAATTGATAGATCCAACTCATAATAAATCCGATCGGACCGCCAAAATACCAACCGAACAACCCAATGCACACGACTGTGCTGCCTCCAAATATCCATCCTACGAGCAATCCTTCTGTATTTTCATTAACAATGAGATCGAACAGAGGAAGGATACCTTCTACAATGATGGGAATGCCGAGGCCAGACGCCAGTATCCAAAAAACAAGTCCTAGTGCAAGATGAACTATAAATCGAGTTGTTATTCTCATTTTCGGTCCTCATTAGTAGGAATGAATTTATAGCCGATTCCCCGTAAGTTGACGATTATTTTTGGGTTTCGCGTATCATCTCCGAGCTTTTTTCGCAGCTTGGCAATATGGATCGTGACGGTCTTTTCCTCGCCATACGCATCATTTCCCCATACGAATTCATATAGTTGAGCCGTTGTGAAAATACGATTTGGATGTTTGCAGAAGAAATGCAGCAGTTCCAGCTCTTTGGCGGTGCTCTCTACAATTGAGTTGTTAACGGTTAACGTTGCAGAATCGGGATCGTACGTAAAGCAGCCATAATCAAATAAAGCACTGTGCTGCTGCTGTTGTGCTTGTTGTGTATTCTCATACATTTGCTTCCGCCTCAGGATGACCTTAATTCTTGCTACCACCTCTAAAGGGTTAAAAGGCTTTGTAATGTAATCGTCCCCGCCAATCCCCAGCCCTGTTAATTTATCGAAGTCAGTAGAGCGAGCGCTAATAAAAATAATGGGTGTGTTCGTTAATTTGCGGATTTCCGTACAAAGTTCAAAGCCACTTATATCAGGAAGCATAATATCGAGCAATATAATGTCGTATGTATTTGCTTTAATACGCTGCAAGGCATCTTTTCCTGTAGCTGCCGTTTGGATATGCGTAAAATGCTCTTTCTTAAGCGTGATTTCTAACAATTTTAAAATGCCTACTTCATCATCGACGGCTAATATCTTTGCAGATTCCATGGTGTATATCCCTCATTTCTCCTCCTCATTATATCAATTCCATTTTTAAATTTGTTTCCCTAACTCAAAATATTACTAGTAATTTCCCTGCTGTTTACTTTGTTTTTACTTTCAAGGATTAAGCTTAAGGTAAGGAATCGATAGGAGATTAGGGGGACGTACAAAATGGAATCGGTCATTCGTATCAGCCAATTGTGTAAGACATACAAGGGGATTGAGACGGTCTCAAACGTACATATGAACATTAAGAAAGGCGAGATTTATGGCTTTTTAGGGCCCAGTGGAGCGGGGAAAACGACGATCATGAAGATGATTTTAAACTTAGTCAAGCCAACCTCTGGTGAGATTACTGTGTTAAACGAGATTGTGCTGCCTACCTCGTATCAGTATTTAAAGAAAATAGGCAGCATTATTGAAAATCCTGTCTTCTATGACGCATTAACGGCACAGCAAAATTTAGAGATACACTGTGAATATGCTGACTATACCCATAAAGGGGTGGCAGAGGAAGCGTTGGAGATTGTTGGTCTTAGTAATGTGGGGGATAAGAAAATCTCTGAATTTTCGCTAGGAATGAAGCAGCGATTAGGGATAGCCCGGGCAATTGTGACGAAGCCGGACATTCTTATTCTGGATGAGCCGATAAATGGACTTGATCCAATCGGTATTAAAGATATACGAGAACTGCTTGTCCATTTAAAAGAGCAGTTAGGTGTGACGATCCTCATCTCAAGTCATATCGTTTCAGAGATTGAATCTATTGCCGATACGATAGGTGTTATTAATCGTGGTCGATTATTAACAGAAGTGAAGATGGATGATATCAGACAACAACATAGCCATTTAGAAAAGTATTTTTTACAGCTTATTATGGGAGATGACCAGCATGCTTAAATTGATGAAATTAGAATGGAAGAAACATCGCGTTAACAGTTATTTTAAAGCGCTAGTAATTTGTATCGTGGCGATTTTTGGGGCAGTTGCGCTTATGGCATGGACTTCCGGAAGAGAGAGTATACCGCTGTTTCCTGATTATGAAGAATTTATGTCATTGACGAATATATTTATTCGCATCGTGTTTATTATTTTCTCAAGTGTACTATTGTCTCGTATCGTCATCGACGAATACAGAAATAAGACGATTCAATTGCTATATACGTATCCGCTGCAGCGAAAAAAGTTAATGCAGGCCAAGCTCGCGATTGTCTTTGGCTTCTGTTTTTTTAGCATTATTATGGCGACGATGATCATCAATCTGCTCGTATTGTTCCTAAATCCATTGCTTCCATTGTTTGAGGCATCTGCTCGTGTCGGCGATATGGTCGCTTCTATTCCGACCACGATATTAAACGCACTTATGATTGCGGGAATGAGCTTAATTCCGTTATATTTTGGCATGCGAAAAAAATCTGCTCCGGCAACGATAACTTGGGCTGTATTGATTGGCTTTGCTATTAATGCAAATGTTTCAACTGAGGCCGCTTCGACAAGTCTGTTCCAGTTCATTGCCGTACCTATCGCGATGTGCCTTGTAGGTCTTACGATTGGTTATCTTTCTTATTATAAATTGGACAAGATTGATGTGGCGTAACTTAAAGTTAAGTACATGTAATTGCATAGTGGTGGCGATTACAGCGATCTGAACACCTGATTAAGAGAAATGGAGAATAGGATAACGATGAAGAATGCATTATTAGTAATTTCTCTCGTATTAATTGTAATTATCGGATCGGCGTGTAGTGTACTGGGAGAAGCAGGCCATTCGTTTAAAATCGAACAATCGTTTCAAGTTGGCAGCATTCAAGCAATCGATATCAATAATGAATCTTGGGATATTGAGTTCAAAAGCACGGATTCCAATCAAATCACAATTACAGCAGAAGGAAAACAAAAAGATGAGAAAAACGATCCTGTCGTTATAAAAGAGGACACGAATAAAATTTTAATTACTCAGAAAAACCATAAGGCTGGGTTTATGGATAATTTCAAATTTGGCAAAGAAGGGACAATCTCTATTTCTATTCCTAGACATAGTGTGGACACGATAACAGTGGATAATCGATTTGGAGATATGGAGTGGAATGATATAGCGCTCCATACGGTTGATATTTCTACTGAGACTGGTTCAATGATGGTTAAAGGTCTTACAGCAGATATAGGAAAGGTAACATCCGAAAACGGACCATTAGGTATGAGAGACAGTTCGGTAAGAGAGTTAACGGCAACTTCCACTACAGGAGACAGCGATATGACTAATGTGACGAGCTCTAGCATGAAAATAACGAGCACAAATGGGGCCATTTCGATTAAAGACGCAAACGAAAGCGAGTCCGTAGTTGTACAAACGAAATTAGGAGATATCGCCGTGTCGTTTAAGGAAGCTCCAACTTCATTATCTGTTAGCGCTAGCAGCCATTTATCTGATATAACGGTTCAGCTGGATGGCTTTAAGGAAAGCGTAAGTACAGAACAATCGAAAACAGGCGTAATTGGTAAGGGGCAGAATAAACTGGAGCTTGCAAGTGAAATGGGAACGATTGATGTACGTTAGGGAGTGGGGGACATTTCATTGAAATAAATGATGAAATTCACAAGTTTTCCTTCGAAATTTAAGTATTACGAAAGCTTTTTAGTCGAAATTTATATAGTTTGGTGAAAATTCGGGGTTGATAATATTTTTTGACCTGATATAATTAAATATGAAATTGATAATCATTATCATTAATTTTATCAATTCAATAATTGTGGTTTGTTTATAGAGTTTACATATAAGGGGAGAGGTAAAAGAAATGAAGAAGTTTAAATTCACTGTCTTTATGGCAATTTTGGTCGTAATGTTGGCAGCTTGCTCAAATCCAAGTAATGAAGCTAGTAAAACGGAAACTACTGGGAAAGCAAACGATGCTGCTAAACCTGCAACCGTTCAAATCACTGATGCTCACGGAACGGTTGATGTTCCTGTAAACCCTAAAAATGTAGTTGCTTTGGATAATAGAACGTTTGAAACTTTAGCTGATTGGAATATTGAGTTAGCGGCTGTTCCAAAGCCTGTAATGCCTGCGGATTCACCCTATGTGACTAACGAAAAAGTTAAAGATGTTGGAAATCACCGTGAACCAAATCTTGAAGTTATTGCAGCTGCAAACCCTGAACTTGTCATTGTTGGTCAAAGATTTGCTGGCCATTATGAAGATATTAAAAAATTAGTGCCAGATGCAATTGTTATTGATCTGAATGTAGATATTTCTAAGGACGCTGAGAAACCTGGAGAAAATTTGGTAAATGGACTTAAAAGTTCTACAATTACTTTGGGGAAAATTTTTGATAAAAATGAAGAGGCTAAACAATTAACAGCTGATTTTGATAAAGCTATCGCAGACGCTAAGGCTGCCTATAATGGAAAAGATAAAGTGATGAGCGTTATCGTTTCTGGTGGAGATATTGGTTATTCAGCTCCTAAGAATGGACGTGTTTGGGGACCAATGTATGAGATTTTTGGATGGACTCCGGCATTGGAAGTAAAAAATAATACTACCGATCATCAAGGCGATGAAATTTCTGTTGAAGCAATTGCACAAAGTAATCCTGATTGGATTTTCGTACTAGATCGTGATGCTGCAGTATCTGGTGAAACGAATAAAGTTCCTGCTCAGGATGTTATTGATAAATCTCCGGCACTTCAAAAAACAACGGCTGTTTCTAAAGGAAATATTGTTTATGCACCAACTGACACTTATGTAAATGAATCCATCCAAACTTACTTGGAATTATTCAAAAACCTTGCAAACACATTAGCTAAGTAGTGTAAAGGAGTATAACATAGTGCCGAAAAATATTAGAACTGGGGTTGAGATTAATTCTCAACCCCAGTTTTATAACCACCATAAAATATGGACAAAACCGTTTATACTAGCAATTATCGTTGTTATTACTTTAGGGGTTATATCACTGTTTACTGGAGTTTATGATATACGTGGACAAGCAGATGGATGGGATATGTTTTTGATAACTCGTGTTCCGAGAACAGCTGCATTAATGCTTACTGGTGCTGCCATGGCAATGGCAGGACTCGTCATGCAACTTATTACACAGAATCGTTTAGTTGAACCTACCACAACGGGAACTATTGAATGGGCAGGTTTAGGACTCCTTACGGTTTATTTATTATTTCCGGCCCCAAGTTTAGTTCTAAGAATGACTGGTGCAATCCTTTTTTCTTTCATAGGAACTATGATTTTCTTTTTATTTTTAAGAAGAGTTAAGCTTCGTTCGTCTTTAATTGTCCCGATCATTGGGCTGATGCTTGGAGCAGTCATTTCTGCAGTTTCCACTTTTCTGGGACTTCTGTTTCAAAAGACGCAAAGTATTGAAAGTTGGTTTGTAGGTTCTTTTGCGTCTGTTCAAATTGGAAGATATGAATATTTATGGATAATCGTTATCGTTACTATTCTCATTTTTATTTTTGCTAATAGATTGACTTTGGCTGGACTAGGAGAAGATGTAGCAACAAGTCTTGGCGTAAATTATAGTAGGCTTATTCTGTTTGCTACGGGTCTTATTTCTCTTGCAGTTGGCATTGTTGCGGCTGTTATTGGCAACTTACCTTTCTTAGGCTTAATTGTCCCTAATATTGTTTCCATGTTTAGGGGAGATGATCTTAGAAGTAATTTGCCTTGGGTATGCGTGATAGGCATGGGTACGGTAACTTTCTGTGACATTATTTCTCGAACCATTATAATGCCTTTTGAATTACCTGTCTCATTAATACTTGGAACATTAGGCTCAATCGTATTTATTGTTATTTTATTGAGACAAAGAAAATCTAGGGGGCTAAGATGAACGCATTGGAATATAGAAATAAAGAAAATGTCGAAATCTATTCTAGCCTTCATAATAAAAATAGATCAGCTAGAGCTTTCCGTTCTAAGAAAGATGAAAAGCGTTATTGGATTTTGCTAATTACCTTGATTGTTTTGGGCCTTTTTTCAGCCTACGGACTTTTAGTTTATAATAATCCGGTTCCAATAGATTCACCTTCTTTTATTCCAGTCGTTCAAAGAAGGATAGAAGCTCTTATTGCAATGATTATTGCTGCAATTTGTCAGAGCTTGGCGACAGTGGCTTTCCAATCGATTACGAATAACCGGATTATAACTCCTTCACTGCTAGGGTTTGAATCCCTTTACTCAACCATTCATACAAGTACAATATTTTTCTTTGGTGCTGGTGCATTGATCAATTTTAGTGGTATTGGATCATTTCTATTTCAAGTCATTCTTATGGTTTTGATGAGTTTGATCCTTTATGGATGGTTGCTTTCTGGAAAGTATGGGAACTTACAACTTATGCTTTTGGTTGGCATTATTATTGGTACGGGACTGAACTCTGTATCAACATTTATGAGAAGACTTCTTGCACCGTCTGAGTTTGATATTTTACAGGCAAGATTATTTGGTTCTGTCAATAATGCAGATGCTGATTATTATCCAATTGTAATTCCAATCGTAATCGTTGCAGCATTGTTACTGCTTGCTTATGCTAAGAAATTAAATGTATTGTCACTTGGAAAAGATGCCGCTACTTCTTTTGGAGTTAAACATCAATCTAGTATCATTTATACGCTTATATTAGTTTCTGTTTTGATGTCAATTTCAACGGCTTTAATTGGACCGCTTACTTTCTATGGATTTTTAGTTGCAACATTGAGTTATCAAGCAGCGCCAACTTATGACCATAGATATACGTTTCCAATGGCTCTTGCGATAGGATTTTTGATATTAACGAGTTCATACTTTCTCATGTATCATGTATTCAATGCTCAAGGCGTAGTTTCAGTTATTATCGAACTGTTCGGTGGCATCTTATTCTTATCTGTGATTTTAAGGAAGAGGGCTCTATGATAAAAATTAATAATGTTAGAAAGTCTTATACGGATAAGGTTAAAATAGGGCCTTTGGATATTGAAATACCAAAGGCTGGATTCACTTCTTTAATTGGACCCAATGGTGCTGGAAAGTCTACGACGCTTTTGATGATTGGAAGACTTTTGGAAATGGATGAAGGTCAAATTATGGTGGCCAATATGGATGTTACCAAGTCTAAATCGAATGACTTAGCCAAAATCGTGACTATTTTGCGACAAGAAAATCATTTTGTAACGAGGCTTACTGTCAGACAACTAGCTGGATTTGGGCGTTTTCCTTATTCAAAGGGAAGGTTAACGAAAGAGGATGAGGCTATTATTTCAAAATATATCGATTTTTTAGATTTGACTGATCTAGAAAATAGATATTTAGATGAGCTTTCAGGTGGTCAAAGGCAGAGGGCATATGTTGCAATGGTTTTGTGCCAAGAGACTGAATATGTACTTTTGGACGAACCTCTGAACAATCTTGATATTGCTCGTTCTGTTCAAATGATGGAGCATTTGAGACATGCTGCTAATGAATTTGGAAGAACAATTCTGACTGTAATGCACGATATAAATTTTGCAGCCAAATATTCGGATAGAATTTGTGCTATGAAGGATGGACAAATTGCCGCTTTTGGAACAGTGGATGAGATTATGAAGCCAGAAATTTTGACCGATATTTTTGAAACGAAAATAGAAATTCTCGATGGTCCTTATGGTCCAATAGCTATTTATTAGCTTTATACATGCTGAACTTACTGTAAGTTTCTTGCTAAAGAGCCCCTAAGGCGTTTGAAGGATTTTTTGTTCAAACGCCTTAGGGGCTCTTTACATATTACATAAACTTAAATGGAGCTAGTATCACAATTTACACAAGTTACTTTCTCTATAAACTCCTCGCAAAGCTCAGCGGCATCACGCTTAATCGGGTGATCTGCTAACCGTTCATGCCTCGCACAAACAGCCAGCTTATATTGCGGATCTAACTGATATTGCTTCACATATCTAGGAGTAGGATCAGTATCAGAATGAAAAGTGAATTGATTATTTATACGTTTAAAAGAAAACGAATTAAGAGGAATGGATAATCCTTTTCCGACTGCTTTAATATAGCTCTCTTTTAATGTCCATAAGTCAAAGAAATAGGCCTGTCGTTCGTGCTCAGGCAACGCAAATAGATCGTTCACTTCTTCCTTTGAAAAAAAGCGTTCTGCGATAGCAAGATCAATAGGTTGAATATTCTCCACATCGACACCAACCTCTGTCTCATCTATCGCGCATACGACCCAATCCCCTGAGTGAGATACGTTATATGAGAACGAAGGCATGTCCCTTAAAAAGGGCTTACCATATGTATTAGTATCAAAATGCAATTGTTCGTGGGATAGCCCCGTTCTAGACATCGCATTAAGACGAACCGTTATTTCGCCAATAAGAGCTCTAAGTTGATCGGGTTTGCGCATGTAGCGTGATATTTTTTGCTGCTTGTCCGTCGGCAGAAGCTGTAGCGACTGTTCGAACCATTTTTCATCCATATCAGCAAATGCGGTTACAGCGATTATTTCCTGCATATCGGTTTGAGCCCCCAGTAATAGGTTGTGTAACATATTTATTCATTATATATCATGACATGGTGCAGGGAGGTAGAAAAAGAATATAGAGTGTGCATAAAAAAAGACATGCGAGGCACGATATAAAGGATGCCATTCCCAAATTATGATTGAAAAGGAGAACGCCTAATGACACATACAAATACGTATCAAATTGAACAGCTTGCGCAGCAATTAATTCAGCAAACGAATGCTGCAACACAGAAGTATCAACAGCTGTTGCATCAGGAGCAGCAGAACGCTGCACGCTTGCAAGAGCTTGCAAAAATTGAACAGCATGCAGCTAATGTAATTCAAACTGCACTTCAAGGCCATCAAACAGCGGTACAGCAGCTGCAGCAAATTATTCATCTTGCACATCAAGCACATTCGGCGCAGAGCGGTTATTCTTCAACGGGATTGGTAGCTCATGTGCAGCCGCATGTAAGTTATATTGAGCAATCAAACCAACATGCAAGCTCAAATCAAGTCTATAACCCTGCATATAGAGGATATTAATAAGCGACTTCCAAGCTTATTGAAATACGAGAAAGATTAGGACAGCACACCTGATTAGAGTCTGGATTGTTAGTGATCCAGACGAAGTCAGTTGGGGCTGTCTTCTTTTTTGCTTCATGTGTGCATACATTGGAACATTACAGTTGCCCAAGCTTGCGGGAAAAGGGGGAACGACATGGGCTGGGGAAGACGATCGTGGTTACAGCGTATACTTGAGAGCTTGTCGATGAAACGGCATCGTCGCTGGGGACGACCTGCGCTGTTTACTAAGCCGAGAGTGCATAACCAATGGAATGAGAAGCGATGGAAAGGAACGAGGCGCTGGTCATCAAGTTCTTCGTCGGCGAGTAAGGAATCAAGCCGTGAAGTAGCTGTCTCTGACTATTCATCTTCATCTTCATCTGCAAAGTCTATGCGTTATGCAGGAGCTGGTTGGAAAAGCGCGCCTCCCAAACCAAAACGCAGAAGAAGGGCATGGTTTATCGCATTCATTATTTTTGTGCTGCTAAGTGTTCAGTTGTTTCTTTATGTGGATAAGCATGTTCGCGGGCCAGTTATGCATTTGGCAAAAATCCGCATTAAGCAGATGGCAACGAAAGCGATCAACAAAGCGATAAGTGACCAAGTAGCGCAAGGAAGAAAATTGGATAAGCTCATTGAATGGAAGACGGATAATCGAGGAAAGGTAACGAGTTTCATCTTAAATTATAATGAACATATGCGGATTACTTCGGAGACGGCTAATATTGTTCAAAATGCGCTTCGTTCCACAGAAGAGTTCCATGACCATATTCCGCTCGGTCAAGCATTAGGTAGTGCTTTGATCGCTTCTTTTGGTCCTCGCATCCCTGTAAAGATGGAGCCGCAAGGCGCTGTGAAGGTTGAATTGGATACAAGGCCGATGGAAGTGGGCATCAATATGGTGCTCGTTGAAGTGTATATTAAAGTTGTGGAAGAGATAGCGATTGTGATTCCATTCGATATGGAGCCTGAGGTAGTAGAAACGGAAATACCTATTTCCTATATGCTCGTAGTGGGAGATGTACCGATGTATTACTATGATGGCAATGGGAAGCCGGTCGGTACAAATTCGGACCAAGCTCCAGCGCTGTCATTGCCAGCGCAACCGCCTGCTGCTCCAGAACAAAGCAGAGGAATTACGGTATCACCAGATGTGACGTTGCCATCTAATGGTTCCATTCAGGGGGGCGGAAACGATTCATCCTCAGGAATAAGTGAGGGAGTATCCACAGGCGAAGGCCATTGAGGTCATTCGATTATTAGTAAGACAGAGGATTGTATAAATGGAACAGATACAGACGATTTAGTAGTTTGAAAATAGGGCGGGCATTTATTCGTTTAGTGTAGTATTTGTTATGAGGATAAAGATCTGTGACATTTTTTAAAATGATATAACGATGCTGCCATGTTAAAAAGTCGAGTGTAGGATTCGAAAAAGAATCTTAACTCGACCTTTTTTATCAAGGACATGTGCAGAATGTTTTCCTAAAATTGACGACATTCGAAATTCATAGCCCAACCTAATTTTAGATCAGTGTTTTTCTAAAGCAGTTTCTATTCCACTATTGAATCCTTACATTCATGAAGATTTTTTATCTTTGCGCAGCTTACGCTTGTCCATAGACTCCCATTGTTTCAATGATGGATACGGATCAAAGGCGTATTCAATTAGGCCGCGGTCACGATAAATACCAAAGTGAAGATGGGGAGGAAACTTGCCCTGTGTTCCGGGTTTGCCGTAACCTGAGCTGCCTACCCAGCCGATAACTTGGCCAGGAGAGACGATATCCCCTTCTTTCAAGTCTTTCTGAAACCCAGACAGGTGAGCGTAATAGTGATACAGGTTGTCCGTATCTCTAATGCCAATGCGCCATCCGCCGTAGCGGTTCCAGCCTTTAATTTCTACAACCCCGTAACATGTGCTTCGGACGGGCACACCGTGTCTGGCAAATATATCGGTTCCTTCGTGTATGCGGAATCCACCGTAATGGCGCCCCATTCCCCATGTGCTTCGATAGGAATATATCGATTGCACTGGCAGTGGGAAAGCGCGATCTTTTAAATTCAGCTGATCAAAGCGCTCATAAATTTTAGCGAATTGCCTTATGCGCTGGACAGCTCTTGAATTCTGATAGTAATTCCACAAGCCATTAGCGAAGTCTTCTTCCTGCAAGCCATAAGATCCGATAAAGTTGGCGACGCTGTAGAGCAAATCAAAATCATTATTTCGTTCAGCTCGATTATCCCCGGAACCGTCTCGTCCAATACCGTTGAATAAAAGTATTGACTTCGGATTGTTGTCACTCATATCGGGATTGAGCATGCCTGCCCATTGGGGAGGCTCGATTACAATACTAACGACGGGAGCGGATCGTTCTCTCTTCTTCGGATTCGCGATTGTTATCGTTCGTTCATACTGATCGATAGCTGCTAAACGATACCAAGGAATACCTGTAACAGCGCTCATTTTATCGTATAGGATGCGTCGTTCAGCATCATCATTTTCAGTTTTTCGAACTTCAGCTGCTGAGGAAGCGGGCTTACTATAGGCCGCCGTTGATTTACTAAGTGACCCGCAACCTATGGCGGCAATCAGTACGAATACCAATAGGACAAAGGGACGTGGCAATGGGGATACCTCCTAACCATAGCTGCATGTAACCAGAATGTTCACTATATGTAGCATGTGCCACAATCGATTTCTTATGCTGTCAAATTGACTTAAATCTTAATGAATTCCGTGCAGGCAAAGGTATGGATTTTTAACCATTCATGTTATAATACTGATACTGAATTAGGTCAAGGACAAGCGAACCGAGAAAGAAGGTAGTAGAACTTCATGAAGAAAAAAGCGCAAGCTAAACCCGATTGGATACGCATCAAGCTGACCACAGGTGAAAATTATTCCGAAATTAAGGATATGATGCGCAGTAAGACGCTGCATACGGTCTGTGAAGAAGCGCGCTGTCCCAACATATATGAGTGCTGGGCTAATCGTACTGCAACTTTCATGATTCTCGGCGATATTTGTACACGTGCATGTCGTTTCTGTGCGGTTAATACAGGGATGCCGACTGAACTGGATCTTCAAGAGCCAGAGCGTGTTGCAGAAGCAGCTGAGCAAATGCAATTGCGTCATTGTGTAATTACATCTGTTGCTCGTGATGATCTCCAAGATGGGGGCGCATCTATATTCGCAGGCTCCATCAAGGCGGTACGCGGTCGGTTGCCTTTGTGCTCAGTTGAAACTCTGATTCCTGACTTTATGGGCAACTGGGATGCATTGAAAATCGTAATGGACGCTAAACCAGATATTTTGAACCATAATGTAGAGACGGTAGAACGTCTATCGGATCGTGTACGTGCGAAGGCGAAATACGAGCGTTCCTTAGAACTTCTTCGTCGTGCTAAAGAAATGCAGCCTGAGATTCCGACTAAATCCAGTATTATGCTCGGGGTCGGAGAAGAATGGCACGAAATTCTTCAAACGATGGATGATTTGCGTGCAGTTAACTGTGATATCTTGACGGTCGGTCAATATTTGCAGCCAACTCCTAAGCATCTGTTTGTAGAGAAATACTACACACCAGAACAATTTGCAGAGCTTAAAGAAGAAGGATTAAAGCGCGGCTTCAGCCATGTTGAGTCGGGACCACTTGTACGCAGCTCCTATCATGCGCATGAGCAAGTTAAGTCAGCGCAGGAGAACGTAGCGGCCAAGGCATAACGCAATTCAAAACATTTATGCATGGTAGGACGCGCTTCGCCGTTATGCTGCGGGCGGAATAGTACCGCGGCTCGGAGAAGGAGGAATAGAACGTGATTCATATCGGCGGGAGAACGTATGAGATTGTTCATGAATATAGAAATGCGTGGAATCCGGATTTTTTCCGCGAACGATACAGCGAAGTTCTAGAGCGATATGATTATATACTTGGTGATTGGGGTTACAATCAACTTCGATTAAAGGGATTTTTTAAAGAAGGCCATCCAAAGTCATCGAAAGAGACGACAATTGCAAGTATGATGGATTATGTAAATGAGTACTGTAATTTTGGTTGTGCTTATTTTGTCCTAGAACGAGTGGCTAATAAGGATGGACGTACAAATGCAGATTGGACAGAACTGCCTACAGAAGCGGAGCAGGAAGGCGCTGCGGCTTTGGAGGAAGTAAGGCTTGATGGTGATGGAGAAACCAAACCTGAAGGCATCAGCTTTCCAGTTCGCTCTTCCATAAAGGAAGGGGATGCTAATGAAACGGTTGCAGCCGGAATGATGCCTAATCGTTCTAAGCGGCATGCCCGTCCTGAACGCCATGAGCGTGGTCGTAATCGTTATAATCGCTCAGCTCGTGAAGATAAGCCACAACAAGGCCAAGGTCGACAGGATCAGAAGGAACGCGCGGAGAAAACGGATCATCTTGAGCGGCAAGAGCGTCCAGATCGGAATGAACGTACGGAACGCAACAAGCCGAATCGCAATCGGACCAAAGCTCGTTCGAAGGCTCAAGTCAATCCAAGCTCAGCAGACTCGAACAAGCCTAATAAGCCGAATAAAGATGGTGGCTCACGCCGTAACGCTCACCGAGCTGCCCCAGATTCACGCCCATCAAGTCCACCAACGACAACGTAATACAATTATCACATAGAAAGGGCTGTCCCTTGAGTAGCTATTACTACTTGAGGGACAGCCCTTTCATGATGATAAGTGATATCAATCTTCAGGAATTTCAGAATTGTATTACTCGTAGCCAAGAAATGCTTCACGTACGCGATTCCAGAATGGGAATGGCCGGTAGCGAACAAAGGTTACGGTTTGATCGGATACTTGACAGCGAATAGACGATAAATTATCTAATGTTGAATTCAAATGATCAATAGTTAAGAGCAAACGTTGCTCCTTGCGTGAGAAAATATCAAAGTGATGATGCTTAGGTAAAACGAGCGAAGAGCCTAATGTTCGGAATACCCTATTGTTTATAGAGGCAATTTCCGCTAGTTGTATAGAAGCGATCGATGGATGAACCATGGCGCCGCCCAAACTTTTGTTGTATGCAGTACTCCCTGATGGGGTAGACACGCAAATACCGTCTCCTCTAAACATTTCAAACAATTGGTCATTGATGTCGATCTGGGCTACAAGTGTTCCGTCTATTCCTTTTAAAGTGAATTCATTAAGTGCTGTATACCTGGTTGTTTCTTGATGATGTGTAGTCACAATAAGATCGATTAATGGATATTTGACGATCCTAGGCTGTAAGGTTTCAGCTTGATGGTGATTGCCCATTAGTTGAACGAGAAGTTCAATCTCATCGGCTTTCCAATCCGCATAGAACCCAAGATGCCCTGTATGAATACCGACGAAGGCTGTACTGTTAAGCTGGTCAATATAGCGGTGGAAAGCTTGCAGCATCGTGCCGTCCCCGCCTATGGAAACAACGATGTCAGGCGACTCGTCATGATGAATTAATTGCTGTTCGGCTGCCAAATAATGAAATCGTTCTGTTAACTCGAGTGATAACTCATCTCCGCGATTCAAGATTGCGTATTTCAAAGCGTTGGCTCCTTTGTGTGTTGTACATGTTTATGAACGATCATGTCCTCTTTAAAAAGAGGTCTTCCAGTCATTTAGTCATCTTCATCTTAATATGTCTTTCATAGGAAAACAATCGCCAACTTTTATCGCAATAAGCGAATAATGCGAACGATGCAGGACCCGAAGAGGAGTAATAAGCAAATTCCTAATGTTAGGTATCCTCCCCATTGAAGGGAATGGACAACCCATGACCAGTTGGTATGTGGTTCTAAATGAGTTGCTGGCAATAAAAATGATGTCCATGCTGCTGAGTATGGAGCTAGCCATGGAAATAGCAGATAAGCAAACAATCCAGCAAGTATGCCATGGATAAGTCGTGCAATAAGAAATGGAGTATAACGCAAATCTGATTCATTTAGCAAACTTGCCACCTGTGCATGTACAGACAATCCTGCCCACGATACGATCCAAGCTGCTGCTGTAACTTGCATGCGCAAGTCAGCGCCTTCTGCGCTTCCAGCTGCTTTTGCACCAAGCGTAACTTCAAATATACCGCCAGATAGTGCAGGTGCAAGTGATTCAGGCAAGTGTATCCATGATAATACCGTTCGAAGCATATAGTCCCATGCTTTCATAATGCCAGCAGAACTGAGCAGCTCCATCATGACGGAGAAGAAAACGACAAGACCCCCCACAACCATCATTAATTTTAAGGAAGATTGGATGGCTTGTGTTAATAACGTCCCTAATGGTCTTCCATCCTGCAACCGGGCTGTATGCATTGCTCGAAAAGCTGTAATCCATATTGATGATGAACGTGATGCTAATTGTTCAGCTGTGCCAGCGGATAAATGATTAGTGGCTGCGGTTGGGGGGGAACGATAAGCATGGAACCGCATTATAATGCCAAGAAGTAGGCCAGCCCCGTAATGAGCAATGGCAAGTGGCAAAGCAAGAGCGGGGGTTCCAAAGAACCCCACGGCAACTGCTCCTATTAAAAAGATCGGGTCCGATGTGGTTGTGAATGAGACGAGTCGCTCTCCCTCCTCGCGCGTAAGCAGTCCCTCAGATCGGAGTCTGGTTGTCAACTTGGCTCCTACAGGATAGCCTGAAGCATATCCCATCGCTACGACGAATCCACCTACCCCTGGTACACGGAACAGCGGCCGCATAATGGGATCTAATAGTGCTCCGATTCCATGAACAATGCCGAAACCTAGCAATGCTTCCGATATAATGAAGAATGGCAATAAAGAAGGGAACAGCACGTCCCACCATATACCTACTCCACGCAAGGCCGCTTGCAGAATAGATGCCGGATATTGCAACATAAGGGCGAATATTGCGCTTAACAACATAAAGCGGACAATGATCCCTATCTTAGTATACCAAGGCATAAATGCTCTCCCTCCGCGTACCGTAAGGATATCTGTGGACAAGAGGTCCCAAAGGATCATATGAGCGGAATTGGACAAACATGACAATGGAATAGGGCTTTGTAATCAAAATGTAAAGAAACCGCTTGCATTTTTTAATATAAAAACGGCTATCCTTATGATACAATTTCATTAATTAATTGATGAAACGCTAAAGTAACCTAACTACTTGGGGTTAAATAGGGGGGAGTCGAATGAGTATTATAGCTGGTATCCTTGTTTGTGCTTTCGTATACGTCATTCGAGAGTCATTGATTAGTCCTACTGAAGAAGAGTGGAAATACTACTGATAACCATGACGCTGAACACACCGTTCGGCGTTTTTTTGTGATATAATGAGCCGAAACTTATGGTCACTTTATAGAAAGATAGGTGAGAAAGTGAAGCGGTATCCTGGTACGATATATGAAGCATTAGGAGGAGAAGCGGTACTCCGCCAAGTGGTAGAGACGTTCTATCCTAAAGTACAAGCACATCCATTAATTGGGCCATTGTTCCCTGAAAATATTGATCCTGTTGTAGAAAAACAGATATTATTTTTAACTCAATTTTTTGGTGGTCCTGCCGTTTATTCGGAATTATACGGGCATCCAATGATGCGAGCTAGGCACCTTCCATTTCCAATTACTCCGAAGCATGCAGATGCGTGGTTAAGCTGTATGGAAGCCGCAATGCAAGAAGTGAATATTGATCCAGAACTTTCACACTATATTCTTGAACGTTTGCGTGGTCCGGCGTATCACTTTGTGAATCAATCTTAGTCAGTCAACAAATAAGAGGGGGCATATTGTAAATGAATTCCTCGGCTGAAGTTGAGCCCTTGTATCAAATTGATGTTCACTGTCCTCAATGTGAGGCCACTTATCGAACATCAAGAGTTCGCTCCCGATTTAAGCATGCGAAGCAGGTGGACAGCGACTTTTGTCAGCACTATACGAATGAGCGCTATAATCCTGACTATTATGTGGTGTATGTATGTGCTCACTGTGGCTGTGCGACGACAGAGAATAGCAAGAAGCAATGGACGGACAAGCAGAAGTCGCAGTTTCAAGAGCGGATCGGCAAGCAGTGGACTGCACGTGATTATGGGGGAGAGCGGAGCTGGGAGCTGGCTTTGCAAACGTACCAGTTGGCGGTACTGACCGCACAAACGATTCAAGAGAGCGACAGAGTGCTGGCCGGGTTGCTTCATCATACAGCATGGCTGCATCGGTATCGGAACAATATAGAACAAGAAATGCGGTATTTGAAGTTTGCCCTGCAAGCCTATGTATCTGTCTTTGAAAAAGAAGCTACCGAGCTAAATGATGCGAAACTTATTTATATAATGGGTGAGTTGTATCGTCGTCTTGGTCAATATCAGGATGCTGCTAAATGTTTTGCAAGGCTCATTCATGATAAGAAAATTTTGGATGCTGCAATGATTCGTGCAGCACGTGAGCAGTGGGCGGTTATGCGTGAAGAAATGCAAGCACAGAAGTTAGAAACCCCAGATGATATGTTCCAAGAAAAACGGATTGTATTATAAGGCTTATTTAAATGAATAATTGATCATAAGAAGTGAAATATGAAATATAAGAACTTAAATGATAGAACAAGCCATCCTATTATGCGCCGCAGCGTATTCAGGATGGCTTGTGTGTTTTTACTATCAGGTATACCTGTACTGTTTATGATAGCAAGCAATCTAACCTTCTTTTTTGGCTTGGATAAGTGCAGATTGACCACGTAAACTAATAATTTGCTGCTTACTCGTTTGAATTCGGAAATGATGTTGTGTCTCATGCGGAGCTTCCAACATTAGTTGAGTGAGTTCTTGCCGTACTTGATCAGATTGGCCCATACGCTTAAACCATTCATCAAATGCAAATGTTTTAGGGAACGTATACATACTTTCAATTGTAAATCCGCTGGATTCCAACATGCTAAACCATTCCCCTTTTTTTAGAGCGCGGTTGTGGCTAGGGTCCCTCTTCTTCTCAACAGTATTGTAAAAATGATCAAGCTGGTCTGATTCTGGCGCTACATTATCGATAATCAACAGTCGACCATTACGTTTAAGAACACGGTATGATTCTTGAATAAAGGAGTGGACATTAGGAAAATGGTGAGCGGCAATCCGACAGGTGACAATATCAAAACTGTGGTCTGCAAACGGTAGCTGTTCCGCATCGCCTTCTTCAAACTGGACATGTTGATGTCCATTACCCGTAATAAAAGATTCCGCACTTGCAAGTATTTCAGGTGTCATATCATAAGCGATAATATGCTTGGCATACGGTGCCAATGCATTGGCAACATGCCCGCCTCCAGTGGCAATGTCGAGCACAGAAGAGTGATTCTCACTTAATGCCAGCATAACGAGCAGATCTAAGTCTTTCCCTTTTGCATGAGTATGGCTTGAAACATATTTCGATGCATGTTGACCGAACTGCTGCATTACTTGCTTTTTGATATCCATGGATACGCCCCCTCATTCAATTAGTTCCACTCCATGAAACTTAGTTTCATTAATATTACAACTGGATTATATCTAAATTGTTCCAAACGTGTAAAGGGGAATTTTGTATAGTCATATTTGGCATATTGTTAATTTGAAGGATGAACGCATAAATGAGGGGAACGCACAAAACCCCGGCGCTCTTGGGTAGAGTCAATCCGGGGCAAATTGTTTTATAAGACCGCATAATCGCAATTGAAGGTAATTGAATGGATTGCAAATTCATTGTAATAGGAATAGAACACCTAATTCATAGTGATTAAGGTCTTCTCGGCAATTTCTTATTAGCAAGCAAATAATCGCTGTCCGCATCCACAATCGTTACACTGCTGTTGCAGCAAGGGAATACGAGCAGACGTTTTTTGCCATCATGGATATCAGGCAGCTCATCAGGACGGATCGGCAATAGCACATGTTTTTGATGACAATAAGGGCAGTGTTGCGCGTATAGATCTCCCATTTGCTCGTCATAGGGAAGTGTATTTTCAAATGGAATCATACTTAAGCCTCCTTACCGTCGACTTTCTTTTCTGCTGCATGCTCTGACGATTGGGCAGCTATCTCCGCAAGTTTTTGCATCAAGATGTGCTGCGGCATATGCATCAAGTGCTCAAGAGGGACACCAAGCGCTTCAGACAGCTTAACAGCGGTGTCAGCTGATATTTGTAATGGTCTCATATTTAGATCTCCTTCAAATAATATCTTTGTTGAACCAAGCAGGACTGCGGGTGTAATATGGATTATAGTCTAGTTATACACGTTCAGCACCGAATTGACAAATCGGGAATTGCGCAATTCCGAATACAAATGAGTACAGCTAAGAATGGACAACATGATTATCATCGGTTCGTGCTGCTACAGTTATACCAATTCAGAAAGGTGTGTACATCGTGAAATTACCTCTACAGCAAACCTGGGATTTGGAAGTTATTTTCTCCGGAGGCTCTGAATCAGAAGAGCTTCAACAGTCTATGACTCAATTGGAGAAAGACATGCAAGCTTTGCATGAGACATTGAAGAAGCTCTCTGCCATTGAAACAACAGAAGACGTACATAAGCTTGCAGCAAAGACGTTGGACATGCAGGATATCTCAGCGCGGGCGCACGAAGTGGGAAGCTTCATCGGCTGCTTGACTTCGCAAGATGTGAGAGACAAGAAGGCGATTCAATTAACAGGGCGTGTACAAAGCTTGCGTGCACAGCTAGTTACATTGAACACGTTGTTTGATGAGAAGTGGAGTGCAATGAACGATGAACTCTGGAAGCAATACATTGCATTGCCGGATATGCAGGGGATTCAATTTCCGTTGAATGAACGTCGAGATTGGGCACGTGAGAAGCTTTCTCCAGAGCAAGAGGCGCTAATTGGGGATCTATCTGTCGATGGTTACCATGCGTGGGGAGAATTGTATAACCGCATCGTGTCACAAATTCGCATCGAGGTAGAAGATAACGGTGCCCAATTGCAATTGTCCGCAGGGCAAGCGCACAACCGTCTTTCCCATCCTGTACGTGAAGTTCGTGAAGAGACATTCAAGTTGTGGGAAAATGCTTGGTCCGAACAAGCTGACTTCTGTGCAGAATCGTTGAACCGTATTGGCGGCTTCCGCTTGAAGCTATATGAACATCGTGGTTGGGAAAATGCGCTGAAGGAACCGTTGGCTATTAACCGTATGTCTACGGACACATTGAACGCGATGTGGGATACGATTGTGAAGAACAAGCCTGCGTTTGTGAAGTATTTGGAGCGCAAGGCAAAGTTACTAGGTGTAGAGCGTTTGTCTTGGTGTGATGTAGATGCTCCAATCGGCAGCACGCAGTCTAAGATTGGTTATGATGAAGGCGCAGAAATGATCGTTGAGCAGTTCAATAAGTTCAGTGAGAAAATGGCGCAATTTTCTGTACATGCATTTGAAAATGGATGGATTGAGGTAGAAGATCGTGCTGGCAAGCGTCCAGGTGGTTTCTGCACAGGACTTCCAGTAAGTAAGCAGACACGTATCTTTATGACCTATGCAGGTACGCCATCTAATGTATCAACGTTGGCACATGAATTGGGTCATGGATACCATCAATTTGTTATGGATGATTTGCCAGAAATGGCGCAGAATTATGCGATGAATGTGGCAGAGACGGCTTCAACCTTTGCTGAGATGATCGTTGCTGATTCGGCAGTGAAACAAGCGAAGAATGAGGAAGAGAAGCTTTCCTTGATTGAAGACAAAATTCAGCGTTCTGTAGCATTCTTTATGAACATTCATGCACGCTTCTTGTTCGAAACTCGCTTCTATGAAGAGCGTCGCAAAGGTTTGCTCTCTGTTGAGCAATTGAACACACTTATGGAAGAAGCACAGAAGGAAGCATACTGTGATTCGTTATCATCGTATCATCCGCATTTCTGGGCGTCTAAATTGCACTTCTATTTGACCGGTGTTCCATTCTACAACTTCCCGTATACATTTGGCTACTTGTTCAGCACGGGCTTGTATGCACGCGCTCAGGAAGAAGGTACAACGTTCGCGGCGAAGTATGATGATTTGCTGCGCGATACGGGCAGTATGACGGTAGAAGATTTGGCTCAGAAGCATCTTGGTGTTGATCTAACACAAGCAGATTTCTGGCAAAGTGCAATTGATGTAACAGTGCAAGATATTGAGCAGTTCTTAGCGATGACGGACAATAAGGATGCAGTAAAATAGTGAATTCGATCCAGTTTAAAATGGTACACACGTTGTTCCATTCAACAAACTCTGTATTTATTCCTTACTTACCGCTGCTGCTTCTGCAAAGAGGGTTCAGTACGACTGAGACGAGTACATTGCTTATGCTCGGACCTTTTATTGCTATGTTTGCTCAGCCAGTGGCAGGAATGATAAGCGATAGAATTGGAGCGGTTCGTCCGCTCCTTTTGTCGCTGTGGCTGTTAATGGGGATTTGCGGAACAACATTGTTTCTAACGTCTGATTCTTACATAACCATTGCAAGTTTATTAATCATGTATGTATTTTTCATGCCGACGGTATCGTTGCTGGATGCCCTTACTGTGAAAATGGCCCCCGTGCTAGGCACTTCTTACAGCTCGATTCGATTGTGGGGATCTGTTGGCTTCTGTCTCATGCTTGTAGGAATGGGCATGTTTTTCGATCAAATTGGTGGGGTTAGCGCTCTCTTATGGGTATTCCTTAGCATTTGGTCTGGAGTCATGATCATGTTTTTGCTTATGCGTGAACCAGAAGCGATAACTTCTGGAGAAGAAAAGGTGGAAGCAGCAGGTAAGCCTCGTACTTTGAATTGGCAGTCTGTTCGACAAGTATTTTCGAACCCTACCTTGCTAGTGTTCTTCGGGATGCTTATGCTGATTGCAATCCCTCATCGCATGAATGATGGTTTGCTTACTATTCACCTTCAAGCTGAAGGCGGGACGGGCAATCATATTTCATGGGCTTGGGCAGTGGCTGGAGCGAGCGAAATTATTGGATTTTTCTTTATGGGCAATATTGTGAAAAGGTTTACGATGCAGCGCATGCTCTTTATCGTATCTATTTTATATACAATCCGATGGGTGCTATGTGTATGGTTTACGGATCCGTGGGCTATTGTGGCGATTCAAGCTATGCATGCCATTACTTTTGTTGCCGTTTGGGTGACTTCTATTGAGTTCGTTGCACGGATTTTGCCAATGGAGATGAATGCAACGGGCCAAGCGCTTTTGAACATGCTGTTCATCGGTGTCGCTGGCATTGCAGGAGGTTCAATTGGTGGAGCACTACATGAATCATATGGTGGAACTGGGATGTACAGTTTCGGTATCGTGAGTGCCGGGTTAGCTGCGATTGGATTTATGATCTGGTCCAATTCATCCAAGGTTCGCAAGCAGAAATACGAAACGGTTAGCAGCAAGCAGGTCTCATCTATTTAACAAAGAAGACTGCATACAAAAGACAACGGCGGCGAACGGGTAACATACTTACTTCCTAACAAAAAGAAGAAGCTCAAGTTGAGCTTCTTCGGTACTAGGAGTTAAGTATATAGGTAGAGATGCGTCACATTGATACAACTAGTTAGCGCGTATTGCGGCTACCAGTTAATTGCTGTTCACCAATTTGGACAAGGCGTTTTGTGATGTAACCACCAATAGTACCTGTGTCACGAGTGGTGTAATTGCCATAGTAGCCATCTTGTGGAATCGGAATTCCTAGCTCTTGTGCAATTTCATATTTCAATTGTTGCAAAGCTGCAGTCGCCTGTGGAACAACGAGGTTGTTCGTACGGCTTTGGTTGTTAGTTTGATTTCCTGCCATGTTGTTCACCTCCTATGAAGTTAGTATGGAAAAGTAATTTGTAAATATGCATACGGTTAATAGGATGGTAAATGTAAATAATGCCAAGCATCAGTTGGATGCTTGGCATTATTGTTTTTACAGTATCTGAATATCTATAGTTCGGATCAATCAAGGGACTCTATGGATGGATAATATCCAACTCAAGGACGAGTTCAACCGGAGTGTTGGGCAGCAATTCAATAAGGCCCGTTGTCTCCTGATCGAAAGGAAGATTTGGCGCATCAGGCAGCCACGTATACGGCTCTACACAAATAATTTCATTTGCTTCGCCGCGAGTGTACAATACCCAATGTTTGAAGTAAGGCTCGTTGCCCGCATAGCGAATACGGTAGCCATCTTCGCGGGTCAGCCATGCTTCTGGACGCTGTCCACCAGTACTGAAAACAGTATCATAGTTGGTTCCTTGCAGATTTTGCCCTTTATTCAAGCCCTCGTGCTCACCTAGTGGCAACGTTCTGCCTGTCATAATAAGCTCATTGTCGAGTTCATAGATGCCAGAAACAGGGACTTGAAGATTCCATTTCTCAGGTTCGCCGTCGAGTTGGAACCATGTATGCGTACCATAGCCAAATGGCGCAGGTTGTTTGCCGATGTTGGTCATTTCGAGCTTCTGCGTTAATCGATTCCCCTTTAGAATATGTGTCAGCTTCAACTCAAGTGGGGTTGGATACTGCCTCATCCAATTTGTATCTTCTTCTGTGCGGAATACCGTAGTGACGATACATTGATCATGTTCCACAACAGCAGATTGTACCGTCCAAGCCTGAGTACGATGCAGACCGTGGATATGATTGTCGTTAGCTGTATTTTGGTCGAATTGATAATCGACCCCTGCATAGGAGAAGCGACCACGACGAATGCGTCCAGGCGGCATTAGCATTGGAATGCCAAAGTGATATGGCTTGGTCATGTAATAATCCAAGTCGCTTTCGGCTGGTGTTCTCAACACATCACGTTCCGCTTGCTTGTCCCACAAGCGGATAATGTTGTTTCCTAGGCTCGGCAGCAGTGTCGCCTCAAGTGTCTCGCTGTGCATGATGATCGTTTCGTGTCCATTCCAAGTTCCCTTAGTAATTTGATGCATGGAATCGTCTCCTTTATGTAAGCAATCAATAGGTTAATGATAGCAAATGGCAGGCGTAATGTCATACTGCTTATTCGCTCCTAGTATTGCAAAGATAGCGATAAAACGGGATATTGAGCACAATATGCTGTAAGCTCAGCATGTAATTGATTGACAAATAACGATACGGCTGATAATCTAACAGATAACTATTTCCTTGCTTATACGGAACAGAAATCGTTGATGAGGGTAAGTAGATCGTGATGAATTCGCTGCAGAGAGCCGATGGTAGGTGAGAATCGGTGCGGGCGTCGTGATTGAATGGACCTCGGAGTGTCTTGAGGAACGTATGCTGATGAAGCATATTAGTATGCTATGACCGCAGCTCTGCGTTACGGAGAAGAGGCTTCATGTAATGTGTTGTGTGTAATCAGATGCAATATGCTGACATGACATCATGACATTGAAGTGAATTAGGGTGGCAACACGGTCTTTCGTCCCTTGTGGAGACGAAAGGCCTTTTTTGCGTTCATATGGATGCTGGATGCACAATTCTAAGGACCCAATCCGATTCACGATATCTCTGTTAAGGTGCAATGAGCAAAGTACAACTATAATAATCCAATAAGGAGCGATGATGAAATGAAACGCGTATTATCAGGTATTCAACCAAGCGGCCAGTTGACGATTGGCAATTATATAGGTGCGATGCAGAATTTTGTGAAATTGCAGCATGATCATGAGTGCTTCTTTATGATCGTGGATTTGCACGCAATTACGGTGCCCCAAGATCCAGCTGCGCTTCGCGAGCAATCCGAGCAAGTAGCGGCATTGTACCTAGCTGCTGGAATCGATCCAAGCAAAGCTTCTATCTTCCTACAATCCCATGTGCCACAGCATGCTGAACTTGGCTGGTTGATGACGACGATTGCGAACATGGGCGAGCTTGAGCGCATGACGCAGTTCAAGGAAAAGTCTGCCGGGAAAGAATCTATACCCGCTGGATTATTCGTATACCCTGCATTAATGGCAGCAGATATTCTTGTGTATAATGCGGAGTTGATCCCTGTAGGTGACGATCAGAAGCAGCACTTGGAATTGACTCGTGATCTAGCCAATCGTTTTAACCATCGCTATGGAGATACATTCCAAATGCCAGAGCCTTATATGCCTGAAGTAGGGGCGCGCATTATGTCTCTTGATGATGCTTCTAAGAAAATGAGCAAGAGTAATCCTAATGCAGGTAGCTATATTGCTCTATTGGATGATCCTGCTATTGTCCGCAAGAAAATTAGCCGTGCGAAGACAGATTCGGAAGCATTGGTGAAGTTTGATCCGGAGAATAAGCCTGAGGTCAGTAATCTATTGGGCATCTATTCCCATATTGCTGGATTGAGCGTTGCTGAGATTGAAGCGAAGTATGAAGGTCAAATGTACGGGCCATTCAAGAAGGATTTGGCTGAGCTTGTTGCTAACTTCTTAGAGCCATTGCAAGCTCGTTATCGTGAAGTGAGACAATCAGGCGAATTGTATGATGTCTTGAAACAAGGTGCGGAACGTGCGCAAGAAGTTGCTCAATTAAAGCTTGATGATGTAAAGAAACGCATGGGCTTTGTAATGCCACGCTAAGTACAGCTACTACAAGCTGTAAGTTATCAATAGGAAAAGACCGGATGCGAGCCATAGTGGCAAACGTCCGGTCTTTTATTGTTGGCATCATCTATGTTCACAATGTTTCTGAACGGACGAAACATCGTCTACTCTGTGGCTTGTGAAGGCTCAGCTTGTTTAGCTGTTAAAGCTGCTTCCTGTTCTGCTTTTTTACGATATTTTGCTTTGAACATAAATCCAAATCCTACATTGAAGAACGCTAAGACAGCACATATCAAGGAAATCCAACCGTTGGAGCTTAAAGTAATGCTGGTTATCGTTAAGAGGATGATGGAGGAGAAGGCGAACCATAAAGCTAATCGTTTGGGCATTGTAATCTCTCCTTTTTGTTCACAGTTGAGTAAGCTTCCCTTAGCGCTGCAACTATTTTCGAAAATGATAAATATTTAAGAATAACAATGAAAGAAGCGGACAAAATAAGCTTGCAAGCTTGCATAACCGAAGAGCCATAGTGAAAGGGGATTTTCTTATCATGGCAAACAATCAATCTCGTACTAACAACTTGGTCGTTCCACAAGCGACTGCAGCTTTGCAACAATTGAAATACGAAATTGCACAGGAACTTGGTATTCCAATTCCGCAAGACGGCTACTACGGTAACTACACGACTCGCGATACAGGAACTATCGGTGGTTACATTACGAAGCGTCTAGTGCAAATCGGGGAACAACAATTGTCCGGCGGCGCAGGTGGCGCAGGTCGTTAATTGTCCCAAGTCATTTTTCTCGAGTTATACAACACGCTCTTAGTTTAGGAGCGGCAGACAGCTGTCCCAGCGCGCGGGGCAGCTTTTTGTTATGGCCATGACAAAAAGCTCTCACAAAAAACATACGGACGTAGGAACGACCGCATGCTATAGAATGCATGTTAGTAACAATGTAACACGTTTTAGTTCTGGAATAAAGAAGGAACTTCCAGCTTACACAGGTTCTAATCCACATCGTTTATAAAGCTTCTCTTCACTTAACCATCCGATATACGTATCAAGTGTTTCATATTGCGCATTCATCATGACGACAGCCACAAACGGATATTGTTTACGGTGACGATATCTGACATCTACCCATCGTACGACAAAGCCATATCCCGTTGGTTGCACGGTTGCACAGCCATAGCGTGTGAAATATTGAAAGGTCTGCACGACCGTCTCGTTTGTAGATGCTTCTACGGCAGGATGCTCGTCGCACTTAGCCGTTTCTGTCCAACTAACTACACGATTTTTATGGAGCTGACCTACTCGAAACACGCCATCTTTGCATTTCTTTACAAGATTCCATTGTGACCAGACAACGGTGGGTATCAACGTATATCGTTCCCCTAGTTTATGTTCGTTATCGAGCTTTGGCAATCTCTTTATAAGTAAGCGATGAGTTAGCGTACGCCATACGTAGTAAACAGCTAGTATGATGTATAGGACGGGAAATAGCACGGCAGGCTCCACCCATCCAAACATCCATATGGCAACAGCCACAAGATGAGAAGTAAATATAAATGGATCAAAAATGGGGATGATGTTCCACGAAATCCATCGTTCTGAAAATGGGCGCATCGCTTGCGTACCGTACGTGTTGAATAAGTCTGTAAATACATGCAGTACAACTGCAATTGAAGTCCATAGCATTACATGGCTCCAGTGATTCGTAGGCATAAGCAGTTGCAATCCGCCGGTAATGAGAACGCTCCAGACGATCAGCATAGGAAGTGAATGTGAGAAACCACGATGGTTGCGTACATAAGCTTCATTTCCTTTTAATTTAAAAATGGTATCGAAATCAGGAGCCTGAGAGCCGATGATCGTTCCTGCTAACACAGCAGTTGCTGTCGAAGTGTCTGCTGCGACAACGGGATCGATTTGTGAAAGGCCTGCTAAGCCTAATCCAATAGCCAGATGCGATATAGAATCCATTGACTTGCACCTCCGCTGTTGTATTGTGGTCAGACTTGAAGCAAAATATAAATAAAAAGACAAGGCCGCATAAGAAACGGTCCGAACATCAATGGAGGATGGTCATGGAACGCATTATATTTGTCGAATATCGAATCGATCCTGCTAAGCGGGAAATGTATTTAAAGAAGGCTGCTAAGCAATTGGCTAGCAGGCAGGACGTGCTGTGGTACGAAGGAACAGACCAACCTAATGTATTTGTAGAACAATGGCTCAATACGACAGTGGAGCAGTACGAGGCAATGAAGCAATTGCGTTTAGGAGAGCAAAGTGAATGGGATGAGTTGACAGATTGTATTCCAGGTGGCAAAGCAAAACTTCATATTTGGGAGTTTGCTCGTGTACCTGTCCAAATATGAAATATGAAACTCCATCCATTGAATTGTCAAATTGATGAACGATTGCAATGAACATTGTCATCAATTGATCTAATTTGCTATGATGAAGATTACAGCAGGAGACAAGAAATTCTGCTCGTTCTGAGAACAACAAGGAGGAACGTGATACGTGGATAAGCAAATCACATATAGAACTTCACCAGATTCCGCAATGATAACCGAGAAGCCAGCTCGGGATGGATTATGGAAGGAGTTTATTCAACTCACGAAGCCAGGCATTATTCGCTCTAATTTATTGGCAGCGGTAGCGGGTTTCTGGGTCGCGGCTAAGTGGGATATACCGTGGGGGACTTTGCTGTGGATGATTGTAGGAGCCACTTTGACAATGGCTTCTTCTTGTGTGTTTAATAATTATTTTGACCGTGATTTCGACACCAAAATGAAGCGGACGCAGAATCGCGCGCTTCCATCAGGTCGGTTACAGCCTCATGTTGTATTAGGATATGCCATTACTCTCGGTATTACAGGTCTACTCGTATTATTTTTACTCGTCAATCCCGTAGCAGGACTATTTGGACTTATAGGAGTATTTGGATACGTTGTTGTATATACGCTGTGGCTTAAGCGCACTTCGACTTGGAGTACGTCTGTAGGGGCGATACCAGGAGCAATGCCTCCCGTTATCGGCTATACAGCGGTAACAGGATCACTTGATCTTGGTGCAGTGCTTATGTTTGCTTTGCTGTTCTTATGGCAGCCGCCGCACTTCTGGGCACTGGGTGTACTTCGAGTAGAAGAATATCGCGCAGCAGGTTATCCTTTGCTGCCTGTTGTAAAGGGCATCAAGCGCACGAAGTGGCAAATGATTCCTTACGTTGTGCTGCTCCTTCCACTTTCGTGGTTGTTTTATTGGTATGGCTACGCAGGCATCGTATACGCGATAGTCGGCACGATTATTAATGCAGCTTGGCTGTATGTGTGTATTTCAGGCTTACGTACTTCTAATAACGAGGTCTGGGCACGCAAAGCCTTTATTCTTTCTATTTATGCTATTATGCTGCATCTTATTGTTATCATTCTAGACACGATGGGCAAGTAACAGAACAAATGTAATGCAAGCGGAGAGACATTCAAGAAAAGATGATGCGAAGGGGAGCGGGAGCTGTGGCGGCTTTTGTGAAAAGGTATTCGTTACAAATCTTTTTATTCTCATTGGTGTTTTTGTTTGGTATTGCGGCAGCATGGATATACGGGTCCGGCATGCTAAATGAGAATGCAGGACAATCTGATCCAAATGCTGATTTTTCAATTATTAAGCAAGCTCCAGACTTTCAATTGGAGAATGTCGATGGTAAGACGGTTTCCTTAGCGGATACCGAAGGCAAAGTTCGCTTGTTCTATTTCTTCTTTGCCAGCTGTCCAGATGTATGCCCTCCAACCACTTATATGCTGACAGAAGCTCAGGATATATTGAAGGAGAAAGGTGTATTTGGCAAAGATGTTGCCTTTCATTCGGTTACCTTTGATCCGGAGCGAGATTCAAAAGAAGTGCTGAAGAAATGGGCATTGGAGAAAAATAAAGCGGATTTAAGCGGCTGGTACTTTTTGCGAGGGGATGAGAAGAAGACCGCAGAATGGATGGAACAGTTCGGTTCACTTGTGATTAAGGACAAGGACGGCAACTTCTCGCATTCGAATTATGTCACGCTCGTAGATGGAGAGGGCAACATTCGCAAAGTTTACAATGTCAAAATGGACTCCGATGACGTTACTGCAGAAACAATTGCTGCTGGTGTCATGAAGCTGCTTGAATCGTAATCTTTTATCTTGATTGAATCGTTATGTTACTCATACGGGGTTGGAGCCGGATACACAATGTATTCCTCCAGCCCCGCTTTTTCTAGTTGCTGAATGACGTATTCATCGGGTGTCCCTTCCACTCCTGCGTAACCTCTACGTGTATAAATATGATCAGCATCTGGAAATGCGTCTCTTAAAACACCGCGTATTTTTTTCCCAGAAGCATCATTGTCCATAAACAAAAAAACTTCTTGGTCTCCAACTTGTTTGATAAGTGTTTCCAGTTTGGCTGTGTTCAAAGTTCCAAATGTACATAGAATAAGAACGTAATCATTTAATAAGCGACGCAGTCTGCTGCGGTCATTTTTGCCCTCTACGACAATTACAATTTCAGTGTCATTCATGTGCGCACCTTCTTTACATTGCAATGATTAAACATGTCCGTTTGGTCTATATAGTGTATCACAACTGTGAGAAAACATTGCGCAGCGAACGCACTGAATAAAAATAAACGGCTTGCTTAGCCAGCAAGCCGCATGAGGGAGAGAGTGTGACACTGTTAGAAACAGACAGCTCTTAAAATGATAACTAATAAGATGAAGAGTACGAGGACGCAACCGACCCCTGATAATCCACCACCAAAATTATTACCACCGAAGCAAGGATTAACATTGCAAGGATCCACACAATGAGACATTCTGTTCACCTCTTTCAGCTCTTATCATCGAACACAATGTATTGTATGAAGCAGGGCAGCAGTCGTGCTGTGTGTTTACCCAGATCTAGTTAAGATAGGTATTCGCCCTGTATGTAAGGTGATTTAAGTGCGCTGCAGTTTGGAATTGACTGTTATCGCCTGCCAAGGGCGATACCACGGCATAAATGTGATCGCAGTCATTAAAATGATAAAGGCAATGAAAAATGGAGATACATATGACCGGAGCTGCCCAGCCAACATCGGACCGAGAAATGAACCGATGGAGAAGGCAATAGACAACGTTGAGAAAATACGGCCATAGCGAGCACCACCGCTTAGCTGTAGAAGGTGGGCAGAAAGCGCTGGTAGCGTAACTCCTTTTGTCATGCCGATAAGAAATAAAGTAACATATAACGGTATTGGTGTATCAATGGCCATACAGAAGAAAAGCAAAGCTAAGCAAAATGAGCCAAGCCAAGTTCGCAGGAAGGCTGAGTATCGATTCAAAAACAACAAGCTGAGCGTGAATAAGGCACCTAAACTGACAGCGGTGAACAACATTCCTGTCTTTACTACGGAATGTAGAGCGTTGGCTGCGAAAGGAAGCTCAAAAAATAAAATGCCTTGTGAACAAGCGATTGCTAAAGGAAGTAGAAAAAATCTTAGCGGTATAGGCTGTACGGGAGCAGCTTGCGCGCTAGTTTGGGCTGCGTTTATTTCGTGACCAGCTTGATTGGATTGAGGTTTCGCATACTGTGGCGGACGTATGAGAACTGATGCCAGTGCTCCGATAATAAGCAGACCAATTCCTAGTGCCTGGAAAGCCATCGTGAATCCGAGCTTGGATACAAGATAAGCCCCAGCAGCAGGAGATACAACGGAAGCAAGGGTATGGATTAGTCCATTGCCTGCCATCAGCTTACCTTGCTGTACTTGATCCTCTGCATAGCGAGCGAGCAGTGCTAAGCATGCAGGGGAGAGAAAGGCCAGTACAAAACCGCTAATGGAACGGACGATAAGCAGCTGCCATGGATCAGTAACATGGGCTTGTAAAATTAACAGTACACCAGCACCCATTAGACTCCACATAATGAATATACGACTACCGTAACGATCAACACCGTACCCTGCCAGTAAATTCCCAGGTAGATGGGTGAAGGAATATAAGCCCATCATCAGTCCTATAAAAGAAGGAGCAGCACCAAGGGATACAGCGAAAGGCGTTAAAATCGGATATTGGGCATGCAAATCGAAGAAGGCTACGAACAAAAATAAATAGAGCCACACGACAGATCGCAACATCATCACCTCCCATGGAATTCATTTATTCTATACTTGTACGCGTAATGGGACGAACTTAGTACTTTCAGTGATCGTGGCAGATGAAATAGGAAATCGTAATTTTGAGGAATGAACGTATGCTCTTACGTCCATATTGGAAATGATGTATAATACGCTAAGAAAAACGAGAAAGGACAGATGTACAAGATGGATATACAGATGGATACGTTATTTGAGTTCATTAAGCAGAACTGGATGCTGTTTCTAATTGCACTTATTGTGCTGTTTGTTATTATCAGCTTTGTTAAGACGATGATTAAATGGGCGCTTGTTATTGTTATTGTGGCTGGCGTGGCCGTATATAGCGGGGTTACATGGAAAGATATTGATCAAGTTGTTACAACCGTGAAGGATGAAACGGTAGCTAAGCTTAAAGATCAAGCGATCCAAGCGATGAAGGATGAAGCGAGCAAAGCTACATATGAGCGTAATAAAGACGGTTCCTATACGGTTAAGACACCAAGCCTAGAGCTTAAAGGACAAGCGGGTAGTACGAAAGTGCATGTTTCCCTTGGCGGAGTATCACTAGGTGAATGGGAAGCTACAGAGATGATTCGTCAATTCATTGAAGGAGCTAAAAAATAATGATGGATGGATTGATGCAAGGGGGAACTGGCACTATAGTAACACTCCTGCTTGCACTTGTTCTATTCGTCAGTGTGTGGCAAGGGGTGAGCAGAGGCGCTTCAGGGTCGATGCAGCACCTCTTCTTTTTTGCTATTCATGCGGTACTGACGTTGGCATCGATGTTCATCGCTTATCAATTAGCAAATCAGTTGTCACCTATAGTGGCAGCTTGGATTCAAGAGATGCAGCTTGCAGTTCCAGCAGAGCCATCTTGGTGGGAACGGACTTATTTAGCCGTCATGACTAGCATTCGTGACTTTGATTTTATGCGCGTGTTGATATTATTTGTTGTGCTGTACTTTATTGTCCGTCTCTTGCTGAATGTGGTGGAGCGGTTGTTAATTCTAATATGGGTGCCATCTAGCAATGACTTAGATGAGCAGCATGTAAGAACAAAGGGGCGGACATGGCCTCAGCGTTTGCTCAGTCGTACGATTGGAGCGATTGTTGGTATAGTAACAGGTGCCATTCGTTTAGTCATTATTGTGGCCTTGTTGTTTGGTGTCGTAACGCTGCAACCAAGCGGAGGCTTTAGTCGGGCTATTCAAGCTTCGGATCTGTATCAGGAAGTCAGCAATCGTATTGTAAAGCCAGTAGCCGGAAGTTGGATTACAGAGAAGCTGCCGGTGCTGTCATCTCAAGTAGAGCAGCAGTTCAAGGAGATGATGCATCGTCGCTATGAAGTGATCGATCAGCAAATCCCACAAAATATCGAACAAGCAGCAGTGAAAATAACAGAAGGTGCTGCTTCTGATAAGGAAAAGGCTAGAAAGCTGTACGATTGGATCGGGACGCGTATTCAGTACGATTGGGACAAAGCCAATAACTATTTAGATAATGGTGTATGGAAAGAGCAATCTCCTGCTGATACATTCAAGGAGAAAACAGGGGTCTGCATCGACTATGCACGTTTATATGCGATGATGGCTCGTACAGTCGATCTGCAAGTTAAAGTGATTACAGGGGTCGGATATGACGGTAAAGGCGGTTATGGCCCCCATGCTTGGAATGGTGTGTATTTGACAGAAGAAGAGAAATGGATCCTGCTTGATACAACTTGGGCCAGCTCTGGAGACTGGTTTGATCGCCCTGATTTTTCTAAAACACATATTCCTGACTAGTGCAGCACGCAACCCTTTGAAGCTTGTCCTAGAAATGTGCTACACTTTATTTTACAGTAATGATGATAGATGACAGCAGGAAGGATGAGGGGATTGAGTCATCCACACAGAGATGATCCGCAGAAGCGGGAAATAATCAATAGGCGCCACTTTTCGTTTCGTTTGAATGCGTTCTTTTTTGTAACTTTTACCGTGTTCAGCGTGCTGATTATACGATTGGCTTTCCTTCAATTTGTTGAAGGGCCTTCCATGAAAGAGAAAGAAACTCGTCTTGGGTACAAAACAACGGCAATTCCACCATTGCGTGGAACGATTTATGATGCATCGAACGAGCCGATTGCTTATTCCACTTCTACACAATCTTTGTACTTCACGATTGAGAAGAACTACAAGTTGGAAGAAAATTTGGCAGAAGCCAAACAGCTGGCCAAGCAATTGGAAACCATTTTCAAAAATTACGGCGATCCAAATGTAAAGCAGCCTACAGCGGATGAAATCGTGAAGAGTATGGATTTGACGGGGCGCGTCAACTATACCTTTGTACCGCGGCTTATTAAGACGGGGCTCAGTCAAAAAGAAGTGGCCTTCTTCCTTGAGAACAAGCCTGATCTTAAAGGGCTGGAGGTTATTGAGGATAGCGTCCGCAACTATGATAAAGATGGCGTGGCTGTTCAGCTCGTTGGATACTTGAAGAAGTTCAAGGGTGTTCGTGAGAGTTACGATTACTATAAGAACGTACATGAAAATCGCGACACGATGCCGGATGAATTGCGCTATTTGGAACATGAGGACGTTGGTATAGACGGACTTGAGTATATGTATCAGGAAGAGCTGCGCGGGAAGAACGGCTTGAAGCGATTCCCGGTTAACGTTGCAGGACGAGTCATTGGAGAGATGGAGATGACGAAGCCTGAGCGCGGGCATAATCTTCATTTAACGATCGATCGAGATGTGCAACTAAAGACGGAAGAAGCGATTACGAAGCATTTAGAGAAGCTGCGCAATTCGCCTAACTCGATTGAACGGGCTCCTTACGCCAAAACGGCTTATGCCGTAGCGATGGAAGTGGATACAGGTAACATTGTGTCCATGGCAAGTATGCCAGACTATGATCCGAACGTATGGCGTAATGGTTCAATTTCACCTGAGGATCATAAAGCAAATCAGTATTATATGGGTAATGGTACGATTCGAGAAGTGTATCCACCTTATGAGGATGATCGTGAACGCATGAAGCATCCATCTTCCTTGGTGTATCTTGGCTCGGTTATGAAGCCACTAACTGTACTTGTCGGTTTGCAAGAGCAGATGTTTGGACTGCACGAAACTTACTATGATCGTGGATATGCTGAAATTGGGCGTAAAGGATATGAACGTAAAATTTGGAACTCCAATCGTCGAGTATACGGTGCGATGGATGCAGCTCGTGCTCTTCAAGTTTCTTCGAATCCATTTATGATCGACATGGTCGGTAAACGATTGTTTAGTCGTACAGATAAAAATGGCTTGGAAGTATGGGACAGCTATATGGAGATGTTTGGACTCGGTGTATTGACGGGAAGCGGGCTTCCTGGAGAAAGCACAGGGGTTAAGGAATATATTGAAGATGCCAAGCGTTATAGTGCTCAATCCGCACTTGCAAGTGCATCCTTCGGTCAGATGGGTAAATATACGACACTTCAGCTTGCGCAGTATACAGCTATGTTAGCCAATCACGGCAAACGTCTGAAGCCTCAGTTTGTAAGTAAGATTACGGATGGCGATGGGAACACCGTTAAGGAGTTCCAGCCGGAAATACTGAACGAGGCCCAATTTAACGATGCATATTGGAAAGAAATCGAAGATGGCATGAGCAATGTAACCGCTCATGGATTCGATGGTTTCCCATATTCTTTCTATCGTAAAACAGGTACGTCCCAGCAGCAGGTGGGTGGCAAGCTTGTTGAGAACGGGGTAATTATTGCCTATGCTCCAGCGGAAAAACCTAAGCTGGCGGTAGTAGTTGTTGTCCCTGAGGGCGGATATGGATCTTACTCTGCTGCTCCAATCGCACGTGCGATCTTTGACGCTTATGACGAAGAAGTTGGTTTGACTGGCACTCCTCGCAAAAAGGCGGAAAGCCCAACAAACGCTGCTAATAACGATCAGCCAGCAGGATAACAGTAAACAAAGTCAAAAGACCTCTCCACTATGGAGGGGTCTTTTATTGCCTATTTGTAGAGCTAATCCGCACAATTTGGAAAGTCGTAACATAACAATGAAACATCATCAATATATTTTTTTGAAGTAAATGTTGCATTAGAGAAAAAGTATTGTATATATCGAAAAAAGAAGCTCGAAGGTAACATTATTGTGCGGATCAAAGAAATAGCAACGTAGCAACGATACGATATTTGAGAGGGTGACAAGGTGAAGACAAAACAGAGGAAGATAACAAAAAAGGCTGTCAAATGGAATTCTGCCATCAAACGCTTTGTCATGGCGGTGTTGTTCTTAACTTTTATGTCTTCTATATAAGGGAACTGAATGGTGATGGATGATTATTCGATATCATGCATGTTGAAGAGGCGGCTTGAAGCTATTTATTTGCTTCTATGGCAGTCTCTTTTTTGTAGGGACAGCGACCTACGAATTGCTTGGTTGTGCAGGTTCCGTTATGTTACAATATCGTTATGTGTAATTGGATAACAAATAATTGACATAGCTTGTCGCCAATGTTCGCGAAGGGTTGATGAGCTGAGTGGTTGTCATATAGACGGGAGTGAAGACAGCAATGAGTAAATATGCATTATTAGCTCTCGACATGGACGGGACGCTTTTGGATGATGATCATGTTGTAAGTCAGGAGACAGCCAGTGCTATCGCCGAAGCTCAGCAGGCGGGTGTAACGGTGATGCTCTCTACAGGTCGGGCCATTCAGAATGCGCTTCCTTATGCAGAGGAGTTGGGCTTGAATGGACCTTTAGTTGTTGTTAACGGAAGTGAGATTTGGCGCAATCCACAGGAGTTGTACATGCGATATTTGCTGGATCGCGAAGCGGTTCAACAAATGCTTAATTTGTCGGAGAAATACGATACATGGTTCTGGGCATATTCAACCAAGGCCTTGTACAACCGAGAGAAGTGGTCTGGAGAAGTCAATCAAGAGGATTGGCTAAAGTTCGGCTACTATAATGAAGATGTTGACGTGCTTGCGGCCGTGTTGGCAGAACTGCAAGCGATAGGCGGCCTAGAGCTGACCAATTCCGCGCTAACGAATATCGAGATTAATCCAGCGGGAATATCGAAGGCATCGGGCATTCGCACGGTATGTGAGCTGCTTGGAATTGAAATGTCGCAAGCTATCGCAGTTGGCGATAGTTTGAATGACCTCGCTGTCATTCAGCAAGCAGGATTAGGGGTTGCGATGGGGAATGCGCAGGATGCGGTGAAGCAAGCTGCGGATGTCGTCGTAGCTTCAAATAACGAGCATGGTGTAGCTGAAGTCATACGGCGCTTTATTTTGTAACGAGTTGTATTTCTAATTTTGAACAAGAGAATATAGAGATTGTGAGGGGAAACACGCATGGACATTCTCGGTTGGGTACTCGTAATCGCGCTGTTTGTCATCGGTATGGCAGGAGCCATATTTCCGATATTGCCTGCAGCAGTAGCAGTTTACGGGGCATTTTTCGTGTATGGATGGTTCTTCGGCTTCGAATCGTTTGGTTGGGTGTTCTGGACGATTCAGACGTTAATCGTCGTGGCATTGTTTGTATCGGATTATGCAGTTAGTGCATGGGGTGTCAAGCGATTTGGCGGATCACGCCCATCTGTGATTGGTAGTACGATTGGGATCATCATCGGTCCGTTCGTCATTCCTGGATTCGGTCTTATTATTGGTCCGTTTCTTGGTGCATTTATAGGAGAGATGATTACAGGCTCTGATGTGCAGCGTTCCGCAAAGGCATCATTGGGCGCGGTTGTAGGCTTGTTTACAAGTTCGGTTATTACGGTTATTTTGCAGCTAGTTATGATTATTCTATTCTTTGTATGGATCGCAATGTTCTAAGGGCGTCTTGAACAATTTGTAAGTTCTCAATTCTGAATTACCTTTGTGAATGGTGCATTAATAGAGAAAGAAGGGAAACCTGTTGGCGAAAAAAGAAACATTCATCAAGGGGACGCTTATTATTGCTGCGGCTACGCTTGTAGCCCGGCTGTTAGGCGTATTCCAGCGCGTACCGCTTGAGCATATGCTGGGACCTGTAGGCAATGCCGCCTTCGCCACCTCGCAAAATGTCTATTTGCTTATTCTAGCTGTAGCCACAGCTGGTATACCAAGTACATTAAGCAAGATGGTGTCGGAAAAATACGCTTTGAACAAAGTGCGAGAAGCTGAGCGCATCTATTATGCAGCACTGTTGTTCGGCTTAGTATCCGGTATTGTCGTAACGGTTCTACTTATCGTATTTGCGCCTTGGTATGCTAATCTTGCTGGTCAGCCCGAAGCGGCACCAGCGATACGAGCATTGGCGCCGGCATTGCTGTTGTTCCCGCTGTTGGCGATGATGCGGGGATATACGCAAGGACGTAATATGATGCAGGCAAGCGGTATATCTCAAATTGTCGAGCAGATATTGCGTGTGGTTACAGCTATCGCGCTTGCGCTGATCTTGGTGAATAGCGGTGCTTCGCAAGGGTATGCTGCGGCAGGGGCTTCGTTCGGCGGCGTATTTGGAAGCATCGGTGCTTTTGTCGTCATGGTTTACTACTTGCGCAAATTGCGCAAAGCGGATCGCGAAGCAGGACTTCGTGCTCGCAGCATGGGTGGACAAGTTGTTCCGCTGCGCGATATATTCGCATCTATTTTTACCCTTTCCGTTCCGATAGTTATCTCGATGTTGGCAGTACCTGCCGTGAATATGATTGACTCGACGCTCACGATACCGTTATTGACGCCTAGCCTTGGGGAAGCTCAAGCAACGTACTTGTACGGTATACTTGGCCAGCGAGGACAGTCTATTGCAGGGATACCGCCAATATTGGCAATAGCACTAAGTACATCCTTGATTCCAGTTATTTCATCGGCTTATGCGAAGCGGGATATGCCGCATTTGCAGCGTCAGATTACGCTTGCCATGCGCATTTCTGTATTGAGCGGCATGCCGCTAGTGCTTGCACTTAGCGTTGGGGCGTTCTCTGTGAATGGATTTATTTTCAGCACAATGGATGGGGCAAGCATCATTTCGATGCAGACGCTCGCTACCATATTCCAAATCTCTATGATGACGTCCAGCTCGATCTTGATCGGACTAGGCAAGCCATACATTGCGATGATTAGTGTATCAGCGGGTATCATTTTGAAGCTGGTAATGAGCTTAGTGCTAGTTCAATTTTTGGGGATATACGGAATTATTGCAGCTACCATGATTGCATTTTTCGTTATCACGTATTTAAACTTGCGCGTGCTGAAGAAGGTAGTCAAATTCTCGGTTATCGGCAAACGTTGGCCAGGATTTATATTGGCGACATTGATGGCAGGCGGTACAGGTTATGCGGTTGAGTACATTGGCCAACAAATTGCACTGCACACGCCAGTACCTGATAAGCTTGGTCTATTCTTCACAGCAGCATTCGTATCTATTACAGTTCTCGTTCTGTTTGTGGTTGGTTTGGTTATTTTCCGTGTTATACGGGGTGAGGAATTATCAGGCTATCCAAAAGCTGTACAGAAGCTGCTGCGGCCGCTCATGCGTTTACAGCCAAGTCGTGCAAGCAAGTAGCATGCAGTCTCGGTTATTATAAGACCAAATAAGGTTAGATCAAGAAAGACCTTCTCGACGATAGAACAGCCAGCAGCTGATTCTTTACGAGATGGTCTTTTTTTGTACGGGTAGGTACTGTTAATTAGAATATCACATCTATCACTTCATGCTGCTCTTATGGGCTGCGATACGAGCCATGGACTGCATCTCGTTAAGCAGTTGATTATGAGCATCGTTCATGTCGATAGCATGAGGGACGGTGGGCAAATATAGATCATGTACAGCCCTTTCGTCATGGAGCCAATCACCGACTTCGATAGGTGCATGCTGCTCGTCCTGCCATACCTCTACCAATCGTGGGCTGTAGGCAACATTCATGGTACGGTCACGTCGCAGAGCGAGCTTATCAAGCGTGAATCGATGAGGCCAGTAATCTGCTCTTGATCCTGTGTGTGGAACGGCGCGTGCGAACTTCTGCACGCCTTCAAGCACGTCTGGGATGTCAAACATAATGGTGTACAACTGTTTCCCGAATGCAATCCGCTCTTCTAGATTATCGAAGCGTTCCAGCGTTAATCCCACCAATCGCGCTGGAGAGGTGACATGAGGCGTTTGAGTCGGAAAGACGATCTGATTCATTTGCATAAGGCCATGAGCTAGAAAGTCTTTGCGCTGTATAATATGCTGCTGAAAGGCAGGATTCTGGACAACTCTACCTTCGATCACATTCTGTTCGTTAATAATGAGAGAGATCGTCAGCAGCGGGCTATTCGGCTGAATCCAAAATGTATCCCATACCGGCGTCATAAAGGCAGATACGCCAAAGAACGGGAGCAAATGAAACAGGCTTTTACCACTCTTACGGCTGGATGCGTACAACAATAGCTGGCAATAGGCGTCATGAAAAATTAAAGCGTTGCATCTTTCCAACATGCGATAGCTCCAGTGACGATATTCGCTGTTCATGAAGGCTGGCAGCCATTCCCCTTTCAGATCGGTCATATTATAGCCGCCATTGCGGGATACCATATGGGCAAGCAATGCCCAATGCAACTCCGGGTGCGATGTGTATATCCGCAAATAAGCAGCCGTTCGAGTAATATTGCTCCGATTCGCATTGCGTACACTTCGTTTAATATACTGTATAAGCTCTCGTTCATCGCGGCTAAGATGGTGGCGGTGTATCGTGTGGAATAAGGAATCGGCGCTTTTTTGTTTCCCTTGTTCCAGGAAATACCGCTTTAGATTTTCCTCTATGCGTATAACGAGGGCATCGTTCCATTCTAATGTACGTGGACGCTGAGGGAGCCAGCGGGCCATTGCGTTTTGGATAAAACGACGTATCGTGTTATAGGCAGTGCGAATGAACTGTTGTGCAAGTTTGATGACTTCATTCCAAGGTATTCCCTTTAATTTGCTCAAAGCAGCACAAGGCTCCTTCCAAAAAGAATAGTTAATTTACGTCCGAAGTGAGATGATGAAGTTAGTATACCCATTGGAAGAAGGTTTGTAACAAGAGGTTTGACAGAAGTAGTTAAATAATGAAACAATAAAATGATAAATCGCTTATGGACAACAAAGAGGAGTGAATTGGTATGGAAAAAGTATCAACAACGGAACGTTTTAAAGAAGTAATTGCTCAAGAAGGAACAACGATTGCTGTATTTAAGACAAGCTGGTGCCCAGATTGTCATTTTATCGATCCATTTATGCCAGAAGTTATCCAAACTTATGACAAAGCAACTTTTATTGAGGTTGATGCAGAAGCGCTGCAAGATGTTGCTTCCGAACTTAACATCATGGGCATCCCTAGCTTCGTTGCTTTTAAGGGCGGCAAAGAAACGATTCGCTTTGTAAATAAGCTGCGCAAGTCGCGTACGGAGATTGAAGAGTTCGTTCAACGTGCATTAGCTGTGGCGGAAGCATTAAATTAAGGAAATAAAGTCATGCAGTGAGGCCTCCTATTGCTATGTAAGGGTAGGGGGCTTTGTTTTGCAATTTTTGTCACAAAAAAGTCGTTCTTTTATATACGTTTTCCGTTATAATGAAATTCATTGGCACAGTTTGTCATATTTCCCCATAGAGCGTTCTGGGGGCAGAATGCTTAGTAATGAATGCAGTGTATTTATGAGGGGATAGCCATGAAATTGAAATGAACGACAGGTCAGGTGAATAATGTGGATAGCAAACAGCTCACCAAGCTGAAGAGATTTGCCTACCTTGTCTGTTTCGGGATGTTCTTCGTCGTTCTCAACGGAGCAGTCGTAACGAAGACCGGATCAGGCGAAGGTTGCGGGACAGACTGGCCTCTCTGTAATGGAGAGTTTATACCCGCTTACACGATTGAATCCATGATCGAATATTCGCACCGATTGGTTAGTGGGATCGAAGGCCTGCTAGTCATTGCAATCTTCGTATGGGTTATCCGTCAGCTTAAGAAGAAAGATGCCGTGTTCTATGCATCCTTAACTTTGATTTTTACCGTAATTCAGGCGTTAATGGGAGCGCTTGCAGTTATGTACGTGCAAGTCCCAGCGGTTATGGCATTACACTTTGGGTTTTCGATTATTGCATTCGCGTCATCGTTCTTGCTCTGCCTAGCAATACGAAGATATGCGATCAATCCTGAAGCTACAGAGATTGTTGGGGGAACCCCTGTCAGCGACACATTCCGTTACGGAGTATGGTTTACATTATTGTATACATATATCGTCATTTATGTAGGGGCTTTTGTTCGACATACCGATTCTGGCGGAGGCTGTCTCGGATGGCCGCTGTGCAATGGAGAGCTTATACCTGAATTAACGGGTGGTACGCTCATTGCCTTCTTGCATCGTGTGGCAGCAGCTCTGCTAGTTCTCGTCGTAGCAGCGATGTCTCATTTTGCTTATCATTCTCATAAAGATAATCGTGAAATCCAGCTTTGTGGCATTTGGGCACTTATACTTACGGTTATGCAAGTGTTAAGCGGAGCGCTCGTTGTCTTTACCGTTACGAACAAGAACTGGTTCCTGTTCACAGGATTGCTTCATACCGTACTTATTTGCTTATTATTTAGCGTACTTTGTCACCTTAGCATTCGTGTGTGGCAGCTGCGAACGAAGAGATAATAACACAAAAGCAGACCGTTGCACGTTTATCACTTGGATACGTGTCATCTGGTCTGCTTCTTTGTAATCCGAGTGTTAACTATCATTGCCGATATCCGCTCCTTCGCATGCAGCATGTAGAAGATGAGCATCGCTTACTCTGCCATTTGGCCTAAAAATACGACAGCTGCAACAGCTTTAGCTACGACGATCCAGCGATTGTTCCATATAAGTTTTGTTTGGGCTTGTTGTCCTTGATTTTGGATGGTTGCCGTTTGAATAGTTGTAACGTTCTGTGTTGTTTTCATAAGTAATACCTCCATGTTGTCTTCGTTTTGTTTGTTTTGTATTCTCGTGGTGTTCCTTGATGACTTTATTGTAGCGTTTCGTATTGTGACAAACCATCGAACCGACTTACTCCAAGCTTACAATATCGTAACTTGGCGATTTGTTTCGAAAGGATGGAGTATGAAGCGAGGCTGTTAGAGTCATGTTAACCATATAGAGGGAGAGGGTTACCGTCATTTCATTAACGGATGGAGGACGTATTATGCTCCGAATGTTGTTCGGTGAAGCGCCTCGCATAGATGAGGGCGAATTGAAAGATGCGTGGGCAAGCATGGATCATTATTTGGCATTGGTTCGACAATATATGGCTAAGAGTGGTGATCCTAAGCATGATTGGCGTAAAGTGGAGGTATGGGCAGTAGGCTTGCAAACGTCGTTGGACGAGCTGGAGCAAAGTGTATACGCTTCAGGACGATTTGCTGATCGCGTAACGAAGCAGTATCAAGTAGAAATGAGCGAGATAGAGCTTGACGACTATTATCGGCATGTATACTTCTATAAAAATGGCTTTATTCGCGTGTTTTCTATTTTAGACAAATTAGGGACATTACTGAACGAGGTATTGTCACTGCATACGGAAAAGGTAAAGCAGCATTTTTCCTTCTTTACGGTGTTACGTCAAATGGGCTATTTACATACAGCTCCAATCCTTCTAGAGCAGCTCTCTGGCGTTAAGGAAACGTACAAAGAAGAGATGCATCGTCTTCGCAAACGCAGAAACATGGAAATTCATCATATGAATACAGAAATGCAGGATGATTTATGGCAGCGTCATCGAAGTCTTAATGACAAGGTGAAGCTAGAAGATATACATGCCAATATGCGAGATTTGCAGAAAAGCTTAACGATGGTTTGTCAGGCGATCGTATATATATTTGAACACTTATGTCAGGCAAAAACCCGATCCACACAACAATAAATAAAGAGTTATCAATAGGTTCAAGTGCCTGAGAGCAATCACGGTGCTTGAACCCTTTTATTTTTGTACCTGTATATATTCCACCGTTTCACTAGGACAAATTGATCTTATATGCATATCGTAAAGAGATAGGTAGAAACCAAACCAAATGGGTGGGATTCGGTATGAACATTCTAATGGTTGCACCTGAGCAAATACCAGTTCCGGGTAACGGTTCAGTGGAAATTTGTATGCTTGCGATTGCGAAGCAGCTTGCCAAAACCGAGAACGTAACGATCGTTAGCCGACAAAGCACAGGTTTGCAGCCGTTAAGCAAGTTAGGTAATTTAACCATTGTTCGTGTCCCAGGAGGAAGTTCTCAGACGTATCTCTCATCTGTTCTTCACTATATTGAAGATAAGCAATACGATCTGATTCAAGTAGATAACCGTCCGCATTATATGGCGTCCATTAAACAGGCAAAGCCAGACACCCCTGTTACTCTGTTTCTCCACTCGTTGACCTTCGTACCAGCTTCAAAGGCTGTATCAAGAAGTTTAACCTTCTCCGATTGTATCGTTGTGAACAGCGACTCTCTCAAACGCAGAATCGCACAACGCTTCCCGCAAGTGGCACATAAATTAGAACGGATTCACCTTGGTGTTGATATAGAAGCCTTTACTCCATCCTCCGAGCGGGGGCGGAGAAAGTTTTTTCATGTTCTTTTTGCAGGAAGGGTTATTCCGCGAAAAGGAGTGCCTGTTATTGTACGCGCGATGAGCATGGTTCGCAAGCAGGTTCCACATGCGAAACTCATCATCGTCGGTACAGGCAAAGCAAGTTATTTGAAAGAACTAAAGGCGTTAGCGAAGCTGCATAACGTAGATGTAGAGTTCAAGGGACGTGTGTCGCATAAAAATATGGGTATGATGTATCGAACGGCGGATTGCTTTGTCTGTCCATCCCAGCAGCATGAAGCCTTCGGACTTGTTAATGTAGAGGCATTGTCATCAGGGCTGCCTATTGTGGCTTCCAATATCGGAGGAATAAAAGAAATCGTAAAGCATGACTCCAATGGATATTTAGTTAATCCTTATACCAAGTTTGAAGCCCATGCTAAATGGCTTATATCACTTGCAATGAACAAGAAGGTTGCTGATAAGCTTGCAAAGCAAGCTAGGAAGGATGCGGTTGAACGTTTTAGCTGGAAGCGCACCGTAGCGAATCTAATTAAGGTATATAAGCGAATTAGTGCTGGATAAAGGCTGCTGCATGGTAAAAAGGGAGGAGAGCTTGAATGAAAGAACCTAGATTTAATAAAAAGCGCTTAACAATCGTTCAAGTCATTTCTAATCTTCCTAATGCTCACCCGGTGCCGTCACATAAAGGAGGAACAGAAAAGATCGTGTATGAGCTGACAGAAGAACTGGTTCGGCGAGGACATGATGTATATTTGTTTGCGGCGCAAGGCAGCAAGAGCAGTGCTAAGCTTATACAGTACCCAAGGTCATTGAAAAAAAGTAGTATTGGAGCCTTCGTCCTGAGCAAATTGCCCAAACATACAGATATTATTCACGACCATACCTTTCACTCAGCTTTAGGCAGTTATCGAAAAGTTCCTACTGTATGTACGATTCACATGCCTGTAAAAAATAAAGCGGACTACCCCATATATGTGAGTAAAAGAGCCCGGAAAGTGAACGGTAAAAATCGAGGTTTCTATGTATATAATGGCATCAATCCAGACGAATATGAGTACAGCTCAGATAAACATGGCTATTTGTTATTTATGGGACGGATTATTAAAAGCAAAGGGGTAATGCAGGCCATTGAAGTAGCAGAAAAGACGGGCAAGAGGCTCGTCATTGCTGGGCCAGTCAATTCCCAGTTGTTTTTTAGGCAAGAGATTAAGCCTCGTATGGTCAAAAATCCTAATATTCAATATGTCGGTGCCGTGCAAGGCAGACAGAAGCAAAATTTATTGAAACATGCCGAATGCTTGTTGTTTCCCACCTTAATGGAAGAGGCGTTCGGATTAGTAATGATTGAGGCGTTAGTTTGTGGTACACCTGTTTTAGCGTTAAATAATGGCTCAGTTCCAGAAGTGTTGGCAGGTTTCCCTTCCTTTGTGTGCAAGACGGTGGGAGAGATGATTCGGAAGGTGAAATTGAAAAAGTATCCAAGTTCGCGTGTGCTGAGACGATACGTTGTGAAGTGGTTTACAAATGAAAAAATGACAGAAAATTATTTGGATATATACAGTAAAGTGATACGACTGCATTCAAATAAAAAGATCCAAAAGCCGATTGAAAACGAGCCAATTTCTCCATCATTTATATACCAGTCTTAATTCTAAAATGGCTAATTCGACTTAATCTCGTACTGCTATTGATTCAGGACAACCACCAAAAAACAGGTTGTCTTTTTTGCGTCTGGATGTATGGAACGACATATGATTGTTGTGTGTTCGTTTCCTTAGTTTCATGTAAATTCCAGAAAGAATATGATTATTGCAGTTGACATATGCAAAAACGTGCCGTATACTTCGTATTAACTTTATAGCAAATAATCAGTTTTCTTATCAAGAGTGGCGGAGGGACAGGCCCGATGAAGCCCGGCAACCGATTATGCGACCCGGTCATTGCAGCGCACGAGCGCAGCAATTCGCATGATGTCTATGGTGCTAATTCCTTCAGGACATATATATGTTCTGGCAGATGAGAAAAGGTGAGCTTCGATTTTTTTCGACATTTAACGTGAGCGACGAAGCCCCCTTTTGGCAGCTGCCAAAAGGGGGCTTTTTTTGTAGCGATCTTCACACACTATAGAGGTAATTGACCGTTGCTGCATTTATTTGATAAAGGAAGCTTAGCAACAAGAAAGGCAGGGAATAGATCTTTGATACGCATACAACAACTATCCAAGCGCTATCCTTCTCAAGGCAAAGGCGCAGAAGGAATGCTAGCACTGGATCATATTGATCTTCATATAGCAAAAGGTGAGATTTACGGAATTATCGGCCATTCAGGTGCTGGTAAAAGTACATTGCTGCGCAGTATGAACTTGCTCGAGGATCCGACATCAGGAACGGTTATCGTCGATGATGTGGAATTAACGACATTGTCTACAGCGGCTTTGCAGAAACAACGCAGCAAAATAGGGATGATATTCCAACATTTTAATTTGCTGTCCTCGGCAACGGTATATGATAACATCGCATTTCCGTTGGAGCTTGTTGGCACAACAAAGCAGGCGATCAGGACAAAAGTGGATCAGCTCTTAGCATTAGTAGGATTGGAAGATCATCGCGATAAATATCCAGCGCAATTGTCAGGTGGTCAAAAGCAGCGTGTCGGTATTGCTCGTGCACTGGCTAACGATCCGAAAGTGTTATTGTGTGATGAAGCGACATCGGCCTTGGATCCGCAAACGACGAACTCCATTTTGGACTTGTTGCTGAAAATTAATAAAGAATTCGGGATTACGATTGCACTAATTACGCATGAAATGCACGTCATTCAGCGCATTTGTGATCGGGTTGCTGTCATCCATGGTGGTCGTATTGTAGAAGAAGGCAACGTTGTAGATGTGTTTTTGAAACCACAGCACGCTGTTACAAGAGAATTTATTATGGAAGAATCTCAGTCTGATGAGGTACAGCCTTGGTCAGCGTTCAAGACGCAGGCTGGTGAAGGCTCACAAGTGGTAAAGATTAATTACTTGGGTGATGTGACGTATGAGCCTGTACTCCATCATGTACTGAATACAGCAGGCATATCATTCGCCATTCTTCAGGGAACGATATCGAAGATGAAAGATACGCCATATGGTCAACTCGTTGTTCGTTTAGATGGCGATGCTGCAAAGCTTAAAGAAGCGATAAACGCGCTGCAAGAGCGCGGGCTTGAAGTGGAGGTAATCGCATGAACAACTTCGAGCTAGATTTTTCAAGCATCGACTGGACGATGATTACGGATGCAAGCTTAGATACGCTGCTTATGCTTGGGTTTTCCGTCTTATTCACTTTTATTTTTGGTTTGCCACTAGGTATTCTTCTGTTCTTAAGCGGCAAATCTCAGAACGTCGCGTTGCGTACCATTAACACGGTCGTATCTTTTATCGTCAACATTTTTCGTTCTATACCGTTCATCATATTGATGGTGGCGCTTATCCCGATTGTTCGTGAGGTATTTGGTACGGCGATAGGGGTAAGAGGAACGATTCCACCGCTTGTCATTGCGGCGGCGCCATTTTTCGCTCGTCTTGTAGAAACTTCTCTTCGTGAAGTGGATCGCGGCGTTATCGAAGCTGCGCAAGCGATGGGCGCAAATACGTGGCAAATTATTTACAAAGTGCTTTTGCCGGAAGCGCGTGCAGGTCTTATTGCAGGTACGACGATTACGGCTGTAACACTCGTTTCCTACACAGCAATGTCTGGTATGATAGGCGGCGGTGGACTTGGTGACTTGGCAATACGCTATGGCTATCACCGTTATGAGCTAACGATTATGATCGTAGCTATCATTGTCTTAGTTGTGTTAGTTCAGCTCTTGCAATGGATTGGCGATGCACTCGTTCGTCGCTATACACGCAAGTAATCAAACTATAAATGATTGTGAATTTGGAAGGGGCAGATGAAAATGAAGAAGTGGGCAATCGTATTGACGTTAATTAGCTTAGTAGCGGTATTGGCTGCATGCGGCAGCAAACCAGGTGAAAGCAAAGACACGACTTCGGGTACTCAAGGCGGTGCCGCGCAAGCGACGAAGGTTGTTGTCGGTGCATCTCCTGTACCACATGCTGAAATTTTAGAGCATATTAAGCCTAAGCTTAAAGAGCAAGGAATCGAGCTTGAAATTAAGACGTTCACGGATTATATCCAGCCAAATGTACAGTTGCATGAGAAGCATTTGGATGCAAACTTCTTCCAGCACATTCCTTACATGGACGATCAAAACTTGAAAAATGGTTTCAAGCTAGTGTCCGCTGGAAGTATTCATCTGGAGCCAATCGGAGCTTATTCACAAAAAATTAAGGCTGTTACAGAGCTAACTAACGGATCTGTTGTAGCTATTCCGAATGATGTAACGAACGGTGGACGTGCCTTGCTCCTGCTTGAAAAGGAAGGTTTGATTAAGCTCAAGGAAGGCGCTGGCTTGTCTGCTACGGTTAGAGACATCGTAGATAACCCTAAGGGCTTGGAGTTCAAAGAGCTGGAAGCTCCAATGCTGCCACGCGTTCTGCCTGAAGTCGACTTGGCGCTAATCAACACGAACTTTGCTATCGATGCTGGTCTGAATCCGTTGAAGGATGCGCTTCTAATTGAAGCAAAAGATTCTCCATATGCGAACATTTTGACAGTTCGTGAAGATAACAAAGACAATGAAGCGATCAAGAAACTAGTAGCTGCGCTTCAGTCCGATGATGTAAAGAAATTTATTGAAGATAAGTACAAAGGCGCTATTCTGCCTGCGTTCTAATCATATCGTTCAAAGATTTTTTTGAACAAGCAGTACTGAAACACTGAAGTGAAACGTATTACTAGCATGACAGGTTTTCTTGCTTTCCTCCTAAACTCTACCCCGGGCCTTACGGCGCCGGGGATTTTTTTGTTTTGCTAACAATTCTAGTATTGTAACATACATATTCAATATGGTAAAATATCCCTTGGTTATATGGAGAATTTAATCAAATGATTAAATTCTTGCTATCAAATAGAAGTTAAAGGTGTAAATTAAAATATAAGTAAATCGGTGGTGGTGGCATATTGCATAAGAGTTAAGAATAGGTACCTGGCCTTACTAAGTAGCAACAATAAATCCCAATAGTTTTGTAGTGAATAAATGTATTTAACTTAATAACAGCATTTAGTGAGGAGAGTTAGAAGTAGTTTTCAAATACATCAGGATCATCATTCGGTAAGATATAGGCCAAAAAATATAATTGGTAAAGGAATGATTATTATGAATAAGTATGCGAAGTTTATGTTAGTTGCTCTACTATTGTTTTTAATGATTCCTAATACTTTAATTAATGCACAATCTATTAATAGTTCTTCTCAACCCCAAATAGAGAATTATGCTGTAGAAAAACAAATCAATTCGTTATCAGTTGGCAATTGGATTTTCAATGCATTCCAATATGTGGCCACCTCAACTTCAGATTTTTGGGTATATCATAGTGATCCCGCGATTACTCGTTATCAAAGATCAACGCTTGTAAGTTCAGGAGCAGTTAAATTTAACACAGGGAATGTTGGACCAATTGTGCGCAAGGAGTTAGTACTCAATCAGTACGCTGGTCAGTATGCTTCTATTTACGGAACGAGAACCCCATTAATTACTGGAAAAATAGCTATTTCAGTGAGACATAAGGGGGGACAAGGAAATATTGTTTTTACCGATGTTGTAACGCCTAATGAGATGGCAACCTTCAATCCAAACACTTTAGGGCAATATTGGATTGAATGGTCGACAACTGATGCTGCTACATGGGACCTACATTTCTTATTTACACATAGATACGACCCGAACGGCCCTACTCCGACATTTACAAAAGGAAATTCTATAAACGAAACTAATCTTGTTACTTTCGGAAACAAAGTGTATAGAACACCTTCTTTTTCGCACGAAGCAGCACAAACTGTAAAAACAACACAAACATATACGATGAGCGACTTGGATAAAGATTTGTGGGACGAGTCTCTCCAAATACATGTTAACAATTTCAAAAGTTTAAATCCTGGAGATAATTTTATTCTAAAAGATCAAATTCGAAATATTAGCTATAATCCACAAAATGATACGACTAAGTTAGTGTTCCTTACTGAAAAAGGTGAAGTACCATGGGAATTCAAAGGTAATCTAACAAATCGTGTTAAAATTGGGGACTACATTTCTTTTAAATTAAAGGTTGTAAGTGTTGGAGGAAATATTGAAACACTTAACTATCTACAATCTGCCGAATCAAGTAATGGAGCAAATTTCGAGGAGTTCATTGCATAATAGAAGTAATCCAATGGTTATTGTATCAATGGAGTAGTATTTGACTTGGCAGCAGTTGAGTATTTTGATGTAAACAAAAGAGTCGCGGGATACTATTCCTCGGCTCTTTTGTTTACAGACTTTTCACTACAAATTATTTTTTGTAAAGAAGAGGTATTCTATGATCTACGTGATTTTCACAAACAATATGTGCTTTTTTTCATGTTGTAAAATTATCCTTCTAGTGGTATCTTTTTTAGCAAGTAGCTTTCTGGTGAAAAAACACAATGGTTGCACTCAGATTGGGAGGTATATATGAAACACATATACAAAGTAGTAATTTGTATAAGTTGTGTGGTGCTTTTAATTGCTTGTTCTTCTGAAAAAAAAGAGTTTGTCGTTGACGCAGATAAAATTGCAGATGGCTTTGTTGGTTACCTGTACTGGAATGATTGGCTGTATGGGATACGTTCTGGAAGTATTGAGAGTCATTTGGTTGGTGAAAAAATTGGTACAGTGCATCAGGTTGGAAATGGATTAAAGAAAAATGGCGATGTTGTATACCCTCGTGTTCATCGAGAAATGGAGATTAAGGCTGGCGATTCAATTTACAGCATGCGATCAAGTGAAGGTAATGAAATGGATGAAGAGTATGGTGTGGTTATAGAGACTAAAAAAGGTTATTTGTCAGTAAGTTTTCTCAGGAAGAAGTGAATTGTTGTTTAACCGATATCACTATGGAAGACATATTTGAAGGGGGGGATGCATGTTGGTCATAAACGTATACAGTGGCGGATTACATAAGGAAGCTGTCATGGAGAACAAACTGCTATCAGTAAGGTAAGACTGCAATTGCAATGTTACATCATGATAATGTGAGGCTTAGTTTGGAACGACGCATTTTTTTACAAGCAAGAGCTGGTTTTATGAACAACGCCAACACTTAGCTAAAACACTTTGTTTTCGTTACATCCACGAAAGGTATTCCTGTTATGTTGTTACCACATTCGTTTCAACCTCTTCAAACACCCATCATGAAGCCAACTCATTTTCCAACATGACTACTTTAAAAATAAAAGCGGTTGAACGATGTGATTTCTATTGTCCAAAAAAGATCCATAAAATGAGGTGATTTACTCTTTCTGCGTATATTAGTTAGCTTTTATCATTTTAAAATTGGAGAGGGGAATTATTAATGATTGATTTTTTACGTACGAATCCGTTTGTAAAGTGGGCATTGCTGCTCATCCGAGTATATTTAGGCTGGAAATGGCTCAGCGCAGGGATTAAAAAATACCAAAGCGGAAGCTTCGATTCCAGCGGCTTATTGAAGGGCGCGATCGCAAATGCGAATAGTGAAAGACCAACAATACCAGATTGGTGGGGCGGGTTCTTGGAATCGTTCGCACTGCCAAATGTTGATTTATTTAACTTCATCGTACCTCTTGGTGAGGTGTTGGTTGGTCTTGGTTTGATTATTGGTCTCTTTACAAGAACGGCGATTTTCTTCGGCCTCTTAATGAACTTTGCGTTCGTCTTGAGCGGAGCGGTAAGCGCGAATCCGGTCATGATTGTTTTATCGTTATTTGTTCTCGTTTCCTTGCATGAGTCAGGTAAAGTAGGCGTAGATGGCATCATCAGAAAGAAGCAACCTACACTCTTTAAGCGTAATCAAACGAGTACAGTGTAGCTTGTACGCCAATCGTCTGCTTAACTCTATATACGTAGCAATGATTAATGAAAAAAAGGCAGCTTATGGCTGCCTTTTTGCGTTTCTTCCATATATACTGACATACATGACAATGTCCATGTGCTCCAAATCTATATTTATATTCATTCATAGGGATGGAGTGAATAAAATATCTAATTCTTTTAGCATGATTGAATAATAGTTGAATATAAATGGGGAAGCAGATGTAATGTTGTTCTAACTTGGCAAATATTTTATACTGATCGTTGACATCGTTCGTAGTGCTCAAAGGAGGAATTGACGTGGAACAACAGCGGAAAGTAGCGCTAATCACTGGGAGCGCAAAAGGGTTAGGTAAGATGACTGCACTTACACTAGCTGAAGCGGGCTGCGATATTATCCTCAATTATGTGCATAGTGCCGATCAAGCGCTGGAGCTTCAGCGGGACATTGAGTCGTTCGGTGTAGGGTGTATGTGTGTACAGGCTAATATTGCAGTTCCAAATGAGGTTGAGCATCTTATTGATGCTGTGCAAGGTACGTTTGGCATGCCAGATATTGTCGTTAACAATGCAGGTCCCTTTATACGGGAACGCAAACGTTTTGCTGATTATTCAAAAGAAGAGATTCTATATTTAGTTAACGGAAATTTAACGGGTGTTATGCTTCTGGACCATATGGTGCTGCCTTCGATGCGTGAGAAGGGCTGGGGTCGGATTATTCATTACGGATTTGGACATGCTGCTGAGGCCAGATCTTGGCCGCATCGCGCCGTATACGCTGCAGCCAAAGTAGGTTTGGTATCGTTTACAAAGACGTTAGCCGTGGAAGAGGCGCAGTTCGGCATTACCGTCAATATGATCTGTCCTGGTGATATCCGCGGGGATTATAAAGAAAAAAATATTGACGAGGTGCTTCATATTGAGGATGAATCTTCGCCGCGAGGCCGTCCGGGATCTGGTGAAGATATTGCCAGAGTGATTCGTTTCTTATGTGAAGATAAGTCGGATTTCGTGACAGGTAATACGATTGATGTATCTGGCGGCTTAGATCCGATTCGTGTCATGATCGACAAGCACGCTTAACTGCTCGATAATGATAATGGAAGCTTAACACTTTGCCTGTCTTTAGTTGAAATGGAGGTGTCCTACATGGGGCGGTTGACGAAGGAACTAGCACAAAACATCGTAGATCGTACGATGCATGTTATCGGTTATAATGTAAACGTTATGGACCACAATGGTCGAATTATTGGCTCAGGTGATCGGAGTCGACTGCATCAATCTCATGAAGGGGCACTTATCGCCATACAACGTCGCGGAAGGTTTGAGATTGATGAGGAGAGTGCTTCTAAGCTGCAAGGAGTAATGCCAGGAACGAACTTGGTCATTTACTTTCAAGGCGAGATCGTTGGTGTAATTGGGATTACGGGTGACCCTAGAGAAGTAACCAAGTATGGTGAGCTTGTAAAGATGACAGCAGAGATGCATCTGGAGCAGGCACACCTCATTGAGCAGGCACAGTGGGACAAGCGCATTAAAGAAGATTTCGTGTTATCTATTGTACATGCAAAAAAAGAACAGCACGAGGCATTAAGTGTACAGGCTGAACGGATCGGGTTTCAGGCCAATCATGTGCATACGGCGTGTTTAATAGAACTGCAAGAAGATAATCATGAATTGGCGAGCGAGATGCTGCAGCAAGTTGTTCGTGTACTTGAGAAGCGTTCGATGATTCGCTTAATTGCGATCCGCAATGGCCGTCAAATTGTACTGTTTAAAGAGAAGCTACATAAGCGGGAGCCTGGTGAAGATATTTGTGAAGGGATTCATCAAATACGTTCATGGCTTGCTGAACAACAAATTACTTCCATGCGAATTGCAGTAGGCAAATCAGGCAGCGGAATAGCGGGCCTGGTTGCATCGTACCAGTCGGCTGAGGATGCGATGCGTGCAGGGAGAGCTATTTATTCTAATCAAACGGTTTATTATAGTGAGGATCTACCTAATGAGGCATTGATGGTCAATGCAAATTCGAGCTGGATAACAGAAGAGTTAGTTCAGTTATGGTCTGCCTTCATGGAAGCGGATCGCAGTGGTGAGTTGCGCCAAACGCTTATTGTATACTTTGCAGAGCATGGAGAATTGAATCGGGTGGCGGACAGGCTCGTTATTCATCGTAATACGCTGCGTTATCGTTTGCAGCGTATTCAAGAGCTTACAGGCAAAGATCCGAAGCGTTATGATGAGTTATTCTCGCTTATTAGCGCACAATGGCTCTATAGGCTCCAAGGGGCCGCTGACGTGGAATTGTAATAGAGCGGGATGCAGATATAAATCTGATGGGCAGGCAAGTTACTCCTCTTTGTTCAAATGCACAAAAAACAGTGCTGAGAACAGAGAGGAGTTTATTTTTTTGCCCAATGAAGCGCTTACATTTTTGGGTTACATTAAATATGTAAAGTAAATCAATCTCTAGTATATAGAGTGAAGTTCTTAGTTCCTAGTTCTATCGTTTTTATGTACTTACGACAAGATTTAGCATAGGGGGATGAGACTTATGACGGTTTCTGTAAGCGTTCTCGGCGCACTTGCTGCTTTGGTAGTTGCTATTGTGTTGATTCTGCGTAAAGTGCCACCTGCGTACGGAATGATGATTGGTGCCTTAGTAGGGGGCGTTGTTGGTGGAGTTAGTCTAGTTGATACCGTAACGCTAATGATGGATGGTTCCAAGACAATGATGCCAGCCGTGCTTCGAATATTAGCAGCCGGTATTTTAGCTGGTGTATTAATTGAATCGGGCGCAGCGAAGACGATAGCTGAGACGCTCGTCAAAAAAGTCGGCGAGACACGTGCTTTGTTCGCTCTTGCCTTTGCAACCATGATATTGACCGCAGTTGGCGTCTTTATTGACGTAGCTGTTATTACCGTAGCACCCATTGCACTAGCAATTGCACAACGTGCCAATTTGTCTAAATTGGCGATATTGCTCGCGATGATTGGTGGCGGTAAGGCAGGGAACATCATGTCTCCGAATCCAAATGCGATTGCGGCTGCTGATGCCTTCAATGTGCCGTTAACTTCGGTAATGGCAGCAGGAATTATCCCTGCGATATTCGGACTTGCGATTACGTATTTGCTCGCGAAACGACTCACTAACAAGGGATCGATGGTCGCGTTGTCTGAAGTAGCAGACAAAACGGACAGTAAGCTTCCAAGCTTCGCTGCATCGATTGTAGCTCCGGCTGTAGCTATCGTCCTACTTGCACTACGACCGATTGCAGGTATCGTCATCGACCCGATGATTGCTCTACCACTTGGAGGTCTAGTAGGTGCCATTGTGATGGGGAAAGGGAAACAAATCAACAACTATGCGATTGCTGGACTTAACAAAATGACAGGCGTTGCCGTCATGCTTATCGGTACAGGTACATTAGCGGGGATTATTTCCAACTCACAGCTAAAGGATGTTATTACGAATGGCCTAGCAGCTTCAGGTCTACCAGCATATTTGATGGCTCCAATCAGCGGTGCGTTCATGTCACTGGCGACAGCCTCGACGACTGCGGGTACTGCGGTAGCTAGCTCGGTGTTTGGCTCGACTATTATGGAGCTAGGGATTGCATCACTGGGAGCAGCTGCGATGATACACGCAGGGGCAACGGTGTTTGACCATATGCCGCACGGAAGCTTCTTCCACGCGACAGGCGGCAGCGTGAATATGCAAATGAAGGAACGTCTTCGTCTCATTCCTTATGAAACAGCTATCGGATTGGTACTGGCGCTTGTGTCGACGTTAATCTACGGCGTATTTGGTTGGTTCTTATAAATAGCAGAGGAGTGGTGAGAGATGAAAATAGTAATAGCTCCCGATTCATATAAAGAAAGCTTAACTGCATTAGAGGCTTGTGAAGCAATTGAACGAGGATTTAGGCAGGTTTATCCTCAGGCAGATATCGTTAAGGTACCGATGGCAGATGGCGGTGAAGGAACTGTACAATCACTAGTAGATGCTACCGGCGGGCGTATTGTCACATGCAGTGTATTGGATCCCATGGGACAGCCAATTGAAGCATTTTACGGGTTGTTAGGCGATGGAAAGACGGCCATCATCGAAATGGCAGCAGCTTCTGGACTTGCTCTTGTTCCAAAGGATTTGCGAAATCCGCTCCTTACTTCGACTTATGGTACAGGACAGCTCATCCGTCATGCCCTACAAGCAGGAGTAAGACATATCATGCTCGGTCTCGGTGGCAGTGCTACGAATGACGGTGGAGTTGGAATGGCTCAAGCGCTCGGCTATCGCTTTGTGGATGTCAATGGAAAAGAGGTATTGCCAGGTGGAGGAAATCTTGGACACATTGAGAGCATCATTACGGATGATGTGGACCCAAGATTGAAAGAGACGACGTTCATTGCCGCTTGTGATGTGGACAATCCTATGATTGGTCCGAAGGGAGCTTCGGCAGTGTTTGGCCCACAGAAGGGAGCTACTCCAGCTATGGTTGAAGTGCTGGATAATCATTTGCAGCATTTGGCCACGTGCATCCGCTCTGACTTAGGAATGGAAGTCTCAACTGTTCCAGGAGGGGGCGCTGCAGGTGGGCTTGGCGCAGGCGTTATTGCATTTCTCGGCGCAGAGTTGAAGCGCGGTGTGGATATCGTAATTGAGGCGACTAACTTGGCGCATCATGTACAAGGAGCGGATCTCGTTATTACCGGCGAAGGACGCATCGATGGTCAGACGATATATGGGAAGACACCTATCGGTGTTGCCAAAACAGCGCAGGAGCAACAGGTAAAAGTGGTCGCGATTGCGGGTTCACTCGGGACAGATTATGAAGCTGTGCATGAACATGGCATCGATATCGTATTTTCTCTAGTGCCTGGGGTATGTACACTAGATGAAGCGCTCAAGAAGGCAGCAGTTAATCTGGAACGTACGGCACACAACGTTGCGGCAATGATGCAAGTAGGTCAGCAGCTTCGTTAAAGCTAACAGGGGAAGGATAGGAATATAGGCTCCTACCACTAGAAAATAAGGACATGCAGTATATTCAGCTTTGATAATAAAGTAGCTATAACAAAAAAATCCCCCTTCTCTTAATGAGCTAGGGGATTTTTCATTTGTACAGCACCATAGCTTAACTACGGTCTTGTCTTAAATGGGAGTTTGATCAAATGTGGGGCGTATTTCATTACGCATGGTTTTTGGCTGCACGCTGCATATAGCCGCGTCTCCATTCCAACAAACCATCTATACAAATGAACAAATTGACGATAGCTAAAATAATCATGACATGCAAATCAGAATAGATATAAATTGCGATGCAGACGATGTTGTAGACAATCCATAAATGCCAGTTCTCGAATATTTTCTTACTGAGCATGAACTGGGCAACAAGACCTAGGATAGCGGTTAACGCATCCAAGTAAGGGAGTGTAGACTCTGTGTATTGGACTTGATAATATCCCCATGCAAGCCAGCCTGCAAGGATAACGGTACCATAGATAATCCAGCCTTTAGCGTCTAGTCGAACGGTAGGGCTTACATCACCTTCGCCCTTGTTAGTAAGCCAGTAGTACCAACCGAAGATGTTAAAGATGATTTGGCACGCACTTAGTACAACTAGCGCGTACAAGCCTTGCCCCCAAAATATGTATAAGAATAAACCTACTGCAATGATCCCGACGGGGAAGTTAAGTACTTTCTCTCTTGCGAGAAGCCACACGTTAATAATTCCTACAACAGAAGCAACAATTTCAATCGTACTTGATCCCATGTACCAACCAACGAACAAGGTAATAAGGCTGGCTAACAATAGAAATAACGGATTTTTTAACATAACGCTCTCCCCTGTTGAAGCTAAGCACGAGTGGATGTACACAAAAATATCCCGAACCGTCGTTAGAGACGATTCGAGATATTCGGATGACTCCTACGTCGAAGCCTCATATTCTAGTGTTGAAGCACGTTCAACTTAGAATACTTGAACGACTTCTTTCACGCCTTCTACTTCCTCAACCAACGCGCGCTCAATACCTGCTTTCAAGGTAATTGTAGAGCTCGGGCAGCTTCCGCATGCGCCCATAAGGCGAAGCTTAACGATACCATCTTCTACATCTACCAATTCAACATCGCCGCCGTCACGTTGCAGGAACGGACGAAGTTTATCTAACACTTCCAATACTTCGTCATAATTGACTTGTACTTGTTCACTCATTTAATTCCAACTCCTTTCATACATACTGCTTTTATTATATTATAAAGCTAATTGAAATCAAAGAGATACACGCAAAAAGGGGGTTATACAGTGAGACCGATCATCGAATTTTGCGTTAATAATATGCATCACGGCACGGATGAAGTAATGAAGCATTTTGAACAAAACCCAGACTATGATGTCGTGGAATACGGATGCCTGGGTAATTGCGGCGAATGTTACTTAGCTCCATTTGCTTATGTAGAAGGCGAGATTATCGTTGCAGAAAGCGCAGAATTGTTAACAGGTAAAATTAATGAAAAAATTGCTGAACTAAAAGCATGGGAGCAAATCGATGTAGATTAACATCGATTGCTCCCATTGTTGTAAGAAAATAATATGATGACTTATCCGAAATGGTTTTTGGAAATCCACAGCACGCCGCTTTTGATGACCCGTGGCACATAACCAACCATAGGGCGTTTGCCGAACATGCCGAATCCCGACTTTTTGCCGAGTGACCCAAGTACGCCTTTAAGCTTAATACGACCAAGCTTAGGCGTTTCACCTTTCCATAGAGCAAGTGCGACATCAGCGATTTGCTCGCCTTGGGCACCTGCTGCTTGTGCACTTGGCGAGAACGGCAGGCTGGCACAGTCCCCAACGACAAATACCTCAGGATATTGTTCAATTTGATGATAGGAATTAAGGATTACACGACCTTGCGGGTCTTTTGGAACGTTCAAATCTTGAACGACTTTCACCGGCTGTATACCTGCTGTCCATACCGTTACATCGGACTGGATCGCTTCGGTATCCTGCTCACGTCTATTATAAATGACGCCTTGCTCTAACTGACATACGTTAATATGAGAGCGAAGCTCGACATTATGTTCGTTGAACCAGTCAGAGACGTAGTTGGACAGCTTTACTGGGAATGAGGACAGCACACGCGGTCCGCGGTCCAATATACGAATGTTGAGATCAGGCCGACTCTCACGCAGTTCTGCAGCCATCTCTACACCGCTTAATCCTCCTCCGACAACAGTCATTTGTCCATAAGGCTTAATATCATTCAACAATTGGTACGTACGTCGAGTACTGGATAAGGATTGAATACTATTACCAAATTCCTCGGCGCCTGTGATCCCGTGGTAGCGGTCTGTGCAGCCGAGTGCAATAGCCATTTGATCATAAGCAATAGGATCATCTTCGCGCAAATGAATAAGTTTATTGTCTAGATCAATGCTTGTAATTTGTCCATAATGTATTCGAACACGATCGTTCTTTGGGAAGGCAACACGAATGTCTAAATCAGTCACTGTACCAGCGGCCAATGCATAGTATTCCGTCTTCAAACCCTGAAATGGCATACGATCAATGAGAACTATTTCTACATCTTCAGGCATTCCGCCCGCCAGCAAACGATCAATGATCGCAAGTCCACCATAGCCGCCGCCGCATACTACAAATCGTTTCATATCCGGATATCCCCCTATGTTGCCGTTAATATGTGCTGTCCGCTGTTCGCCCATGATGAGAACAGGGGTACTTGATGTACAGCATGATACGGCTCCACCCACGAATCCTTTATTCGGTCTGTCGCTTCATAAGATTTCTTGTGTGATGAAGGTCTGACTTATATCTATCTGTAAGTTGGTTAATAGTAGCTATTTTTTGTTAGACTTTGGCTCATACACTTTGATTTCATTGTAGAACGTATCCCGTTCAACAGGTATGCGTCCTGCTCCTTGAATGAGCCAGATTAGCTCGTCGCGCGTCAGACCTTCTGGTGTTAATGCACCTGCGGCATGACTGATACGCTCTTTCACAATGGTACCGTGTGCATCAGAAGCACCGAAAGTAAGGGCCATCTGAGTGAGTTGAGTACCGATATTTATAAAGTACGCCTTAATATGCTGGATGTTATCCAACATGAGGCGGCTAATCGCGATTGTTTTGAGATCCTCATAAGCCGAATTACGGCGTTTAATGCCCGCCTTCGGACTCTTCGGCTGCATGGACAATGGAATGAAGACAAGGAATCCATTCGTTTCATCTTGAAGCTCACGAACTTTGATCAAGTGACGGATACGGTCTTCGTGAGTCTCGATTGAACCGTAAAGCATCGTGGTGTGCGTTTTGATGCCAAGTTGATGTGCTGTGCGGTGAACTTCCAAATAACGGTCAACACCTGCTTTATCAACACGCATTTTTTTTCGATATTCGTCAGATAGGATTTCAGCTCCACCGCCTGTTAATGATTCTAGTCCTGCATCGACGAGGGTAGTGAGAACTTCCTTAATGCTCAATCCGCTTATGCGTGTAAAGAAGTCGATCTCAGCTGCTGTGTAAGCTTTGAGTGTTACTTGAGGATAGCGTTCCTTAAGAGCTTTCAAGGAATCAACGTAGTATTGGAACGGTACGTTAGGATTGTGCCCGCCTACGATATGGAACTCACGCACTTCAGGATGAATATGCTGGTCCACATAGGCGATCATTTCTTCACCGCTTAGTGTGTAGGCTCCTTCTGCATCAGCATCGCGTCTGAAGCTGCAAAACGCGCAGTGCGCTTCACACACATTGGTGAAGTAAAGAGACATATTCTCGATGAAATAAACTTTGTTGCCGTTCTTGCGCATATTGACGAGATTTGCCAGCTGACCAAGGGTCAAAATATCGTCCGATTGGTACAGGTACACGCCGTCTTCTAGGGATAGACGTTCGCCTCGCTCTACTTTATCAGCGATTTCTGCCATACGTGGATCTGCATGTCTTGTTGGTGTAAGAATCATTGGTGTACCCCCCTCTTGAAAAGTAAGTCGTATATAATTGCACATCGTTACGTTATACGAAACTGCTCATTGTGTATTCATTCGAATGGCTTGCATACGTTAATAAAAGAAATGAAGCCACTTGAGCATGCAGTGAATCATATCACATACCACTCCATTATACCCCTGCCTGAACATGGGGGCAATACATCCAGCAAAGACAATCGACATCATTTTCCATGGACGGAGGTTATCTTGTACAGATGCAATAGGATGGTTATACTTAGAAATATGAGGAGGGATATGCATGATTACAATCAGCGAATTCGCGGTTGAGAAGATAAAAGAAATGCTCGCCAACGAAGAAAACCCGAACATGTTTCTACGTGTCGGCGTTCATCCAGGCGGCTGCAGCGGCTTCTCCTATGGTATGGGGCTTGATGATGAAGAAACAGACCAAGATATATTTGTAGAAACAGGTGGATTGAAGGTCATTGTGGATAAAGAAAGCATTCCGCATTTGGCAGGTTTGGAAATCGACTATAAGGAATCCGGTATGTCTGGCGGATTTACAATAAGCAACCCTAATGCTACAGCAACTTGCGGCTGCGGAGCATCGTTCCGTACGGCAATTGCGGAAGGCAAAGCGCAGAAGTGTGACGATTAATCGTTGATTTGATGCGGTTTTAATGTGAATGTGGGTTGTAGAATGACGTCTCTGGACGGTTAATTTTCGATAAAATTAACTCGTGTGGAGGCGTTTTTTTATGCTCAAAAAAATTACGGAAGCTGATGATTCATTTTATCATGTTCAGTCTTATCTTATAGGGGAAATTTATTGCAGTAGTTTGGCGTTTACATAGTAAAGTGCTATCCAAATTCTTAAGAAAATGTTACCTGAAAAATATAATATTTTTAGTTAAAAACACCGATATAGTTAGTATAAAGAACTATTATTTTACATATTTTTTGAAAAGAAGGGGGAGGCTTTATATGAGAGTTTCAAAACATGGCAAGGAAATGAAAGCGCTCGCAAGTTTATTGGTTATTTTGCAGTTATTTACTTACTCCAGTATTTCCTATGCAGCATCGAACGAACCTACCGATATTGATACCGGTATCTCGAATCTAAACTATGATCGCAATGCAGTCTTAGCTGTAAATGGTGATCAGATCAGTAGTTTTGTTCCGAAAGAAGGTCTCCAGTCAAATGGTAAATTTATTGTGGTGGAACGCGAGAAAAAGTCACTCGCAACTTCACCAGTAGATATATCCATTATTGATTCGATGACGAATCGAACGTATCCTGGCGCACTGCAGCTTGCCAATCAGTCTTTCGCGGATAATCAGCCAGACCTGATTATGGCCCGGAGGCAGCCTTTAGATATCAGCATTGATTTGCCTGGATTGAAAAATGAAAATACCATTGCAGTTCAAAATCCAACTTACAGCAGTGTTTCTGGTGCAGTTGACCAATTAGTATCGACTTGGGTTGATAAATATTCGTCCACTCATACATTGCCTGCTAGGCTCCAATATGCAGAATCTATGGTTCACAGCAAAAATCAAATTGCGAGCGCGCTTAATGTGAACGCTCAAGTACTTAACAATACGCTAGGAATCGACTTTAATGCAGTTGAAAGCGGCGAGAAAAAAGTGATGGTAGCTGCGTATAAGCAAATTTTTTATACGGTAAATGCAGCTCTTCCTAACAATCCATCGGACCTATTTGATCCAAGCGTGACCTTCAACGAATTAATTCGTAAAGGCGTAAGCAATGAATCTCCACCACTGATGGTTTCCAATGTTGCTTATGGCAGAACGATTTACGTCAAGTTGGAGACAACTTCGAAGAGCAGTGATGTGCAAGCAGCATTCAAAGCGCTGCTCCGTGATGCTAGCGTTCAATCCAGTGGACAGTACAAAGATATTTATGAGAACAGTTCCTTTACTGCTGTTGTGTTAGGCGGGGATGCACAGACACATAACCAGATCGTCACGAAGGACTTTGATGTCATCCAAAATATCATTAAAGACAATGCACAGTTTAGCCCAAAAAATCCAGCTTATCCAATTTCCTATACAAGTGTATTTTTGAAAGATAATGCGGTTGCAGCGGTTCGCAACAATACGGAGTATATCGAGACGAAAATGACCGAATATACGAAAGGTAAGATTACGCTAAATCATTGGGGCGCATATGTAGCTGAGTTTGAAGTATCTTGGGATGAAGTTACCTATGATGCAAATGGCCAAGAAATCATTACTCATAAAGTGTGGGAAGAAAATGGTTGGAATAAAACAGCACCTTTCTCGACAGAGATTCCACTCCCACCTAATGCTAAAAATATAAAAATTGTAGCAAGAGAATGCACTGGTCTTGCTTGGGATTGGTGGAGAACCGTTATTCATGAAACGAATGTCCCATTAACGAACCATATTCAGGTTTCTATTGGTGGAACAACACTGCACCCAACAGGTTCCATTAGCTACTAGTCATTTCTACGAATCACGAGAAACAAAACCGCGCGTCCCGGATGAATGGGTACGCGCGGTTTTGTTTTCGTACACCTGTCAGTCTAAAACAATCCGGGGAATGTTTTGCCCAGCATGATGACAATGAGATAGAAGCAAAATACAGAGAACACAGTAGCTCCAATGCCAAGACCAATCTTACGCTGCTGCATAAAACGAATGCTAATAATAAAAATTCCCGCGTTAACAACGACCAATATAATGGACATGGACACAATTGCAATCCAATATAAAATACGGAAAAGTTCTGCTGTTTCCATCTCGTTCTCTCCTTGCTTATGAAGGTATGTTGTTTTGAAATATGGATTCAAAGATTCAAAGATTCTACATGGAGCCTAAATTTATATATCCTCTCTACGATACCACCCTAATATTGGGAATGACAATCCCTGAATGTATGAATGAATCAAAAAAGTATCTGAAAAAATAATTAGGCTCTCGACTTGGACTAGGGTACAAGAAGCGGGCATGTACACTGAGTACTGTATAGAATGTCGGTACGGGAAAGGGGGATTAGGATGGAGGGGACACAAGTTGCCAGCAAGTGGTTGAAGACAGAGGCACTTCTATCCGACGCTCGTGTAGCCTCGCACATACCGCTAACCCGCATTTATTCGCCTGATCAGCTGCAGCGGATGTTAAATGAGTTTGGGTTTGTGGTCATCAAGCCGGTCGTAGGTGGTGGTGGTTACGGTGTTATAAAAGTTACGAAAACACATAGTTCCTACTCCTTTACCTCGTTATCAAGTACGCGAACTTTTTCTTCCTTTCAGGCTCTTATTCGAGCATTAGCTACAGCGAAAAAGAAGCGTAAATATTTGATTCAACAAGGTATTCATTTGGCCACTATTTCAGGAAGGCCAATTGATTATAGGGTAAAAGTCGTTAAGAAGGACGCCACTTGGGTATTTCGGGCGATTGTAGGTCGATTAGCGAAAAATGGACTATTCGTTACGAATTTAAGTAAAGGTGGAACGCAGCTTACTTCTAGCGAAGCGCTTAGACTCTCGCTATCTGAGGATGTAGTAGATACGAAAAGAGAGGAAATGAAGCAGCTAACCCGAATTTGCACCGAAATCATGGATGAAAGGTTTCCTGGTCTGGGTAGATTGGGTTTTGATTACGGCATTGATCAAGACGGGGTCATATGGATATTGGAAGTGAATACAAGGCCACGGTGATGAAAATATAGGATTGAATAGGAATCTATCAGCTTATGTATAAGTTGATAGATTCTATTTTTATAGAATTCAAAATTGATTAAACATTTTTATGTTAGAAAACAGCAAAAAGATGTGAATATAAATATCCACATTATACCACCTAATGCATAGGCGATTCCGACAGTTATCAACATTGTATGCACAATTTTTCCACAAACTGCTGTGGATAACAGAACGCTTGTTCTGAGAAATAAGGCCATGCTATAGTGAATTTGTAAGGAAATATGAGGAAAGGTTGTGGTTGTGATGGCATTACTTTCCGATGAGATGCTTTTTGAATCGTATTCTCAAGCGGTACGTTTGCAACTGGATGAGGAATTCATTGCATTGTTACTCGCGGAAATGCAAAGACGCCGTTTCCGTCCGACCATCCCGCAGTATCATTGATCCTCATGAGGCACATTTCCCAGTAGAGAGAATCCTGTTGTTCTATATGATATGCTGTCCATCCTCGAATTTATGACCATTTACGTAAGAGAGGTTTTGGCAGGATGCGCAATAGAACAGATGCAGGCAAACTCCGTTATTGTCTTCTCCTGTTGAGGCGAAACTCGATAGAGCAGGAGCTGGTATTGACGGCGATTCTTGATAAGGTTCATACGGTCCAGTGTAGTCATCTCGTTTGCCGCAATCGACGGCTGGGTTCAAGCAGTTAGGGCATAACCACTCCGGACTGACGAAGCCGTTGCACAGTGGACAAACATTAAACAAGGGTATCTACCTCCACATATAGATATATGGAGTAGGATACCCTTACTTTATGCTTATTATGAGATAGTGAAAGCGTTGAAGCTTTCTCCTTTGTATATGGCTGGTGTCGGCTTAGCGTTTCATATTACTGCTATGTCCTGGAGAAAGCTTAGCTGTCGGGTCAATGTACACTTTTGCATTGTTAATGGCAGTAGGTGCTTCACCGAAGCCAACCGCAATAAGCTTAAGTTTACCTGGATAGGTGGTAACATCTCCCGCCGCGAAAATACCCGCAACGTTCGTTTCCATACGTGAATCAACCACGATTGAACCACCTTCGATATGTATTCCCCATTCCGAGATAGGCCCTAATGAAGATACAAATCCGAAATTGACGATAACCGCATCTACTTCAATGTCAGTTGTTTCTTTTGTCTTTACATCGCTAAGCGTCACTCGCTCAATGCGTGCTTCACCGTGCAGTTGCACAATCTCTTTAGGTGTTATCACGTTAACTTTGGAGTTTATCAATTGCTCAACACTGTGCTCATGAGCACGAAACTTGTCACGACGGTGAATAAGGGTAACTTGCTCAGCGATAGGCTCCAACATAAGCGACCAGTCTACAGCTGAATCACCGCCACCGCTAATGAGAACCTTCTGTCCTTTGAACTTTTGTAAGTCATTAACGAAATAATAAAGGTTCGCCTTCTCAAATGAAGCTGCTTCAGGTAAGTCAAGTCTGCGTGGTTCGAAAGCTCCGATGCCGGCTGTGATGATAACAGCGCGTGCGTAGTGTGTTTCCTTATCTGTCTTAACTTCGAATAAACGCTCATCAAGTTTATTTACTTGATGTACTTTTTCTTCAAGACGTACATCAGGGTTAAAGTGATCCATTTGTTCTTTGAGGCGATCTACTAATTCTTGAGCAGTAACCTGAGGAAAGCCGGCAACGTCATAAATATATTTTTCTGGATATAATGCAGCAAGCTGTCCGCCAAGTTGGGGCATACTTTCGATAATTCGTACGGATGCTTGCCTCATACCACCGTAGAAAGCCGCAAACATACCCGCAGGGCCGCCGCCGATGATAATGATGTCAGTTATATCTTGATGAGTAGATGTTGTCGTCAAATTGCACACCTCCAAAATAGTGGGTGACCATAAATATGGATGCACATTGGTTAGGATATAAATATGTATTTATTATAATCCTATCGTTTTAATTATCAAATGGCACATTTACATAATATGCAATGACACCCCAAAATAAAAACCTTCAATAATGCAAAAGCTATTTCGTGACACCGTATTGAAATATAAAATGGGTAACAAATTATTAAGAATCTTCAATTTTAAGCGCTTACAAATAGATGTTGGATCATTTTTTTCTTGTATTTTCAGCAAATAATCGTTATGATTGCAGTTGGATTTGCAATTTTCACGGATGATGAGAATTGTATGGATTACCCCAATATATCGTATCGGGATCGTTCGGTGTTGTATGTGATCGATGTAATACTGTAAGCCTGACATGTTACAGGACCATGAGCATGTATAGTCATTTATGTGGTGTTTTTCACACATTAATATATCGGGCAAATGGTGTATCAACAGAGATGTTCAGCCGAATCGACGCGGAAGGAGACGAGACAATAATGAGCCATATTCCTAAGGTTGTTATTCTAGGTGCAGGTTACGGTGGTCTTATGGCCGCTAAGCGTCTACAAAAAGAATTGAATTATAACGAGGCTGATGTCACACTAGTCAGCAAGCATGAGTACCACTACTTCACAACTCATCTTCATATGCCAGCTGCGGGTACGGACAAGCTGGAGAACTCTTATGTAGAAATTACAAAAGTGATTGATGAATTCAAAATTGACTTCGTCAAATCTGCAGTACAGGAAATTCGTCCTGAAGAAAAGAAAGTCGTTCTTGAAGATGGCGCATTGTCTTACGACTACTTGATTATCGGTCTTGGCGGAGAGCCAGAGACATTCGGCATTCCAGGTTTGGCTGAGCATGCGATGACTATCCGCAGCATTAACTCTGTTAAAGCTATTCGTGAGCATATTGAAGAGCAATTCAAATTGTTCAAACAAGATCAAACTCGCGTTGATCGTTTGACGTTTGTTGTCGGCGGTGCAGGCTTCACAGGTATCGAGTTCGTTGGTGAGCTAGCTGATCGCATTCCTGAGCTTTGCCGTGAGCACAATATCGACCGTTCCTTGGTTAAAATATACAACATTGAAGCAGCTCCAACTGCTCTTCCAGGTTTCGATCCTAAACTGGTTGACTATGCAATGAAAGTGCTTCAAGACAAAGGTGTAACATTCAAAATCGCTACTGCGATTAAAGAGTGCACACCAGAAGGCGTTCTTTTGGCTACTGAAGAAGAAATCAAATCTGCTACTGTTGTATGGACAGGTGGCGTACGCGGTAACCGCTTGATCGAGCAAGCAGGCTTCGAAGCAATGCGCGGTCGTGTAAAAGTGGATGAGCATTTGCGTGCTCCAGGACATGACAATGTATTCATTATCGGAGACAACTCTTTGATGATTAATACAGCTATCGACCGTCCTTATCCTCCTACAGCTCAAATGGCGATGCAGCAAGGACCAGTTGCGGCAAGCAACATCGTTGCTTCTATCCGTAAGCAACCTCTTAAGACGTTCGCGTTCCAGAACAAAGGAACAGTGGCATCTTTGGGTAAAGGCCAAGCAATTGGTGTTGTTGGCAATACGAAGCTTACAGGTTTCATGGCAGCACAACTGAAAAAAGTAATTGATATTCGCTGGTTGTTCATCATCGGTGGTATTTCCTTGGCGCTTCGCAAAGGGAAGTTCTTCTAAGCGATGAGACACTGCAGCGTGCAAGTTCGAGGATTGTTGACGCGTGATGAGCTTGATCGCTATAACGCGCTCATGGAAGTTGGCTCTTTTCTAGAGTCGCAGAACCGTCATGATCTGGCTTATACGGTGCAGAAAGAAGTTGATCTGCTCATTCAGCCAGGCATTGAACGACTGAAAGAAAAAGGTCGTGAACGGGATCGAATGACCGAGCAATATTTGGCATCAATGGATGAACAAGATGACGATGATGACTAAGTGAAATGTACCGCCCTAGGATAACTTATCTTAGGGCGGTTTTTGCTATATGGTTATTAGCGTCTGCGTTTTATATAACCAAACGGAAAAGCCCTCATTATCTGATTCAGATTAGAGGGCTTTCGTACGCTTATTGATATTTATTTCAACATATCTTTAAGATGGTCAGGCGTTAGTCGGTTACCGACATAGAAGGAGCCGAACTCACCAAAGCGAGCACTAACTTCATCGAAGCGCATCTCGTACACAAGCTTCTTGAAATGAAGCGGGTCATCACTGAACAATGTTACGCCCCATTCCCAATCGTCCAAGCCAACAGAACCTGTAATAATCTGTTTTACTTTGCCTGCGTAGCCGCGACCAATCATGCTGTGGCTGCGCATCATGCCGCGTCTTTCTTCGACGGACAGCATGTACCAGTTGTCTTGCAAGTCACGCTTCTTATTCATCGGATAGAAGCAAATATGCTTCGCCTGAGGAAGGATCGGCTTCAGACGTGCTAGCACTTCTGGATTCTCCATCGGGTCTTCTGTTGAACCTGGCTTCGTCATATAGTTGCTGAGCTCAACAATGCTCACGTAAGAATAAGTCGGGATCGTAAAGCGAGCAAACGCAGACTTGTTCAACTCAGTCTCCAGCGCGTTAAGCTCTTCCAACGTTTCGCGTAGGTGGAAGATAACGAAATCTGCCTTTTGACCAACGATGCTGTACACGACTGTACTGCCTTGGTTATCATTCTCCGTCTGTTTCCACTGTTCCCATAACGTTTGCAACTCATCTAATGCATGAGCACGTTCTTCCTCGTCAGCTTTATTCCAAAGCGCCCAGTTCATCGTACGGAAATCATGCAGGGCGTACCAACCTTCAAGTGTTTTTGTTGCTTCACTCATTATGTATGCACCATCCTTTGTCATGAGATTTGTCTATATACTAGTGTTGATTACGTTTCCAAACATTATCCACATTGTAGCTTATCTAAGTAGGCGCGGCAATGTACCTGTGAGAAATGTCACCGAATGTTCGTTGATTTTTGAAGGAAGGAAAAGTAAAATGAATCGCGAAATAGGTAAATGTTGAGAAATGTCGATTGAGACGGGATGTTCAGTTGTTCTCGTTCTCAGCAATTGGATTCAAGATTCCATGACTTGCAGCAGAGGGGGCTTAAATAAGTGGAGTGGTTAATGTATATCGTATTAATGGTACTGCTATTTGTAATGATGTTTGGTATCGGATTTATTTTAAATATGCTTATGAAGACGACTTGGTTTCCGATGGTGCTTTATGTGGTCTTAGTCATTCCATTAGCGATGTGGACGATGTGGGATAGTTCCTTGACGTTTGTGGGGAATGTGACCAACTATGGCTTTGTTGACATTTTAATTGCTGTATCAGGATTGATTGGCGCGTATATTAGCGGCAAGACAATTGGGTATTTGCGAGTAGGTGGATATAAAATGTTCTAGACATACTTATTTGAATAAAAGTTCAGCCTACCGAGAAACAATATCGTATAGGTCAAATGCGGGTTGACGGTTTTTAGCATCTTTTTATATAATAATGGCAACAGTGTTTGGTCTTATTTACTGTACAAGACGAAGGAAAGGGTAAGGTACGCCGGACGATGGATAACTAACTAATTCGAATCAGTTTATAACTGCATTTTTGAATCACATATCGATTCTTTAATGATAGTTCTGAGGGGATTAGTCTGTCTATTTACATCGACTCGTACGACTCTTGATGATGATACTAGGCGCTGTACACGAAGGTACAGTTTTGCCATGCAAATACGTAATTATGAGTACAATCATTTCCCACGTTTATTGTGAAGGTATGGGAGTGTATTATTACGTATTGCAGAAGTGTCGTACATCCTGCCTATTCGTCTTGCAGGTGATGTAAATATCGCATAGCTATCCTCTCTAGGACATCCTAGGGAGGTTTTTTTATGACAACAACTATGTTACTTGAAATAAATGCACTTCAGGTCTATTACGGGGACCGACTTATAGCTCATATTCCAGATGCAGTACGTATGTATCGTGGAGAATGTATTGGTTTAATTGGCGAAAATGGAGCAGGGAAAACATCGTTATTGCGCGTATTGGCAGGACAGTTGGAAGCCGATGCGGGTCATGTACTGCGTCGCGGTACTATTGAGGTCGTCGGCCAATGGGATGAACGCAGTCAAATGGAGCAGTCGTCAGCTGAAATTCAAACGTTAAGCGGTGGTGAATGGACAAAGCGACGTATTGCGGCAGCCTTGGCAACAGGAGCCGATATATTGATGTTTGATGAGCCAACGAGCCATCTAGATGTTCAATCGATTCACGAGCTTGAGAAGCAAGTTCGTGCTTATGATGGGCTCATTATCGTTATTTCTCACGACAGAACGTTTCTGAATGAGGTGTGTACGAGAATTTGGGAGCTTGAAGATCAGAAACTGCACATATACAGCGGTGAACGGCCAGGTGCCTATAAGCAATACCGAGAAGAAAAAGAGCGGATAAATAAGGAAATGTGGCGGGCTTATCATAATCGAGAAGCAGAGCGAGAAAGACTGAAAGAGATGATTGGAGAGAAGAAGGGCAGTGCAAGCAAAGCAAGCAGACCCAAAAAGGGGCTGACCAGTAAAGAAATGCGACTTGCTCGGCCTCATTTTAATCGCAAGCAAGCAAAGCAGGAAAAAACGGTTAAAGCAATGGAGCAGCGCCTAAGCAAATTGGTTTCTGTGCCGCGCCCGTATGAGGAAGAGAAGCTTGTATTTGATGTGAATTACCACAATCCTATACGAAGCAAGACGCTGTTAGAGGGTGAAGGTTTACAACTGCGGCTGTCTTCGGATCTCATGTCAGGTTCAGCATCACCTGATTCAGATTCAGATGTTGGTGACGGCACTTCTCGAATGATAGGTACAGATTCATCCCAAGAAGGCAGGATTTTGTTGTCCCCCCTATCGTTCCGCATTCGCCCAGGGATGAAAGTAGCGATTACCGGAAGCAACGGGTCAGGCAAATCAACGCTTTTGCATACGCTGCTGCACGCATATGATCAAGCTTGTCAGGATGGAGAATGGAAGCGAGCAGCCGAACCAAAAGAACAGGGAGTTCTTGCAGAGGGTCAATGGCGACTGTCTCCTCGAGTGCAGGTTGGATATTTTGATCAGCGTGTAGACCAATTGGATAAAAATAAACATGCTGTGGAACAAGTGCGGACAACGACTTCTTATTCAGAGTCAATCGTTCGGATTGCACTCGCAAGACTGCATCTATCGGGGCGCTTGGCATTGCAGCCAGTAGGTACATTGAGCGGCGGGGAAAGAGTAAAGGTGCAGCTTATTAAGCTGCTGCTAAGCGGCTGCAATGTGCTAATTCTTGACGAGCCAACAAATTACTTGGATATTCAAGCTCGTGAACAGCTGGAGCGGGTACTGAAAGATTACCCTGGAACCGTGTTGTTCGTCTCCCATGACCGCGCATTCGTATCGGCTGTAGCTACACATGAGCTTCGTGTTGATCATACGGCACCTTATTTTACAGCAATGGACGACGTGAATGTGAATGGAGCACCGGAGCATACACAGCAAAATGGGCAATCCGTAGGTGCGATCGAGGGTAGCGGATCAGTGACAGCTAAGCCGAATGAAGAAGAGCGCATGCGATTTGAGCTGGAATGGAATCGTGTGCTGTCAGCATTATCACTTCCTCAATCTGACGATGCCAAAGCAGAACTGGAGCAGCAGTACAGCCAGCTTCTTGTGCAGCGGAGAAATTTGAAGTTGTAATCGCGTGATAGCAGGCAAAAGCAAATGCAAGAGAATTGCAGTAAACAAAAAAGGATAGCGCTGACGAACAGGCGAACATCATTGCTTGTTGCTGCCCTCTGATCTTGCTATGATGACGATAAATGATTTCTGATAATAGGAGAGGGTGGAGGGAATATACGATGTTTATTATTCAAGGCAGTGCGCGTGAACAAGGGAATACAGAACAGTTGACAGAGCTTCTTACAGAAGGCTTGGATGCAACGACTATCCGATTGTGCGAATATGAGATTGAGCAAATTGTAGATAAGCGCCACGCGACTGAAGGATTTGAGCCTGTTGAGGGCGAGCTGCGTACAATCGTAGAGCAGATGCTGGAACATGATACGCTTGTATTTGCTACACCGCTATATTGGTACGGCATGTCTGGATTAATGAAAGTGTTCATTGATCGTTGGTCCCAATGTTTACGTGATGAGCAGCTTCAATTTAAAGAGCGGATGAAAGGAAAAAAAGTGTACCTTGTTGTCGTTGGTGGACCGAATGCGAAAATGACAGGGTTGGCGTTCGTGCAGCAGTTCCGTCATATTTGTGAGTTTATGGGGATGTCGTTCGAAGGATGGATTATCGGGCGTGGTTCAAAGCCTGGTGATGTGTTGGAAGATAAGCAAACCATTGCAGAAGTTCAGCAGCTTAATTTGCAATTCCGTCAATTGCAAAGCTAATTAAACGAATTAGACAGCAGTAGACAACAATAGTGTCCATTCGTCTCTTACCACCATTTTGTCAGACGAATGGACTTTTTTTATGTTACAATAGTTGCACTAGAGAAATGACTACGGAAGGAGAGGTGTACTGCCAATGCGAATGAACAACCTATTTCATTTTACCGAGCATCATCGTTATGTAGCTTACAGGGAATTCAGCCTTAGTCAGCTTGATCAACGTATGCTCTCACAAGTTTACCAGCCGATAATAGGGGCGTTTGCTATTGGTTTGTATCACTTCTTGTATCAGCATATCGCCGCAGATAAGGTAGGATATTCTGCGATGGACTCGCAGCGCAAGCTGTTCTTGCTGCTAGGGATTGAGCCTAGCGAAAAGGGAAGAGCTTATTTTATTGAGCAGACAACAAAGCTGGAGGCCGTTGGATTGCTGCAAACTTCCCGTCTTATGTTTCAGGATTCGGAAGATTACATGTTCGAATATGCGCTGCAGTCTCCATTGTCACCAGATGAATTCTTCAGTACACAGCATTTAACGCTGTTGCTTCGTGATAAGGTTGGGAAGTATACGGTGTTGTCCTTGCGAGAACAATTTATGACGGACGAGCCTTTTGCGCAGCTCCAAGCAGAAGCGCATCGCGAAAATATATCGGTGCCTTTCTATGAAATGTTCCGTTTAAATACGCATGTCATTGATTATGAGTTGGAGCAGGCGCTGCATGAAGTAGCTCCAAGCCGAAGAGGTGCGACCGCACAAGATTCTACACAAGAAGAACCAGTATTGAATTACGCAGATATCATTACGCGCTTCCCGAAATATTCGTACAATCGCCCTTATGTGGAGAAGCTGCGCTTGGATCGTGAAGGGATGGGTATTCTAGATTATATCGCCCGCAAGTTCGAGCTTACTCCGGTAGAAATTTGTCGCTTGCTTGATGAAGATGGCGTGTTTAATACGGAAGGACGTCTGGTCCTTGACGAGCTTCAGCATCGAGCACATCTGCAATTCCGTCAGACGAAGCGCCGTGGGGAATGGCGTGAGCGTGAGCAGCAGAAGATAGAACAAGTGCAGAAGGAACAAAAAGGTCAACGTTCAGCATCTAATGAGATGCATTCCTTAGATCGAGCTGCCGCAGAGATACAAGAGGAAGTCGCTGTAGAGATGGAGTTCTATGTAGAAGTTGCACCGCAATGTAAGGATAAGTGCGATGTTCATCAATACAATATGATGCTTCGCAACGCTCCCTATACGAAGCTGCTGGAGAAGTATTTCCCTGGGGCAGTGCCAGACTCATTTTTAGATATGTTTACGAAAATTGACTTGAATTATAAGCTGCCTGACGAAGTGATTAATGTTCTTATTCATTATATTATGACGCTGACCACACAAGAAGGAACACAGCGCATTAGTGGCAATTTCGTTGAGCGTATTGCCTCGAATATGCTTGTGAAACAAGTTCGAACTTATGAACAAGCGGTTCAATATATTAGAACTCAATCATCTTTGACGACGGAATCGGCTAGTCGTACAGGACAAGCTGGATCGAAGCCGCGTGCCGCAGGTGGAAGAAGCAATTCACGCTATGCGAAGCAGCAGCGTCCAGCAATCCCAGTTGTGCAGCCCTCGACGGAATCCGTTGCTTGGTCCCAATCTGACCGGGAGCGGGCGTTGGAGTTGGCTCGTCGATTGGATGAAAATAGTTGACGGTTCATTGACATAAGGTGCTAAGCTGCTAGATATCGCGTGCAGCGTGCAACCTTGATGCTGAGAACGTAGAGGTGAACAATATGGAATCACTAGGTAGTGTGTTGAAGAAACTACCGCTTTCGCATCGGCGTCAGCAAGCAGAAGCCAAAATTGAAGAGCTGCTGCGTCACCCGGTAGTTCAGGAATGGTGGAAGCAGCATCCTGAGATTGATCAAAGTACGATGAGAATAAACATTAATAAGTTGTATCAGTATGTAAAAGAACATGACGGATGCAGCAATTGCCCCAGCTTGGCGGAATGCCGTAATGATTTGCCAGGGCATTTTACGAAGCTCTCTGCTACTACCTTGAATGGGCGGGTCATTATTGATGACCGCAAAGTGCCTTGCCAAAGACAAGCGGCCCATGATCGCCAGCAGGTTGTACGCAAGCGTGTCCGTTCATTCTTTGTCGATGAAACAGCATTGAAGCAAGGCTACTCAGCAGCTGAGATGATAACGATCGACTATGAACGTGGACCTGCTGTTCAACAGGTAATGGACTATGTTGTGCAAGCGAAAGAGAATGGATTATCATCACGAGGATTGTATTTGTCAGGTTCCTTTGGTACGGGGAAAACGTTCTTGATGGGCTATATGCTGCATAAGTTGGCGCAGGAGAATCATACAGGCGTGATCGTCTATATGCCAGACTTCGTGGAAGACTTGAAATCCATGTTCCAAGAACCGCAGCGACTTCGTGAAACCATCGAAATGATGAAAGAGACCGATTTGCTCGTATTTGACGATATTGGTGCAGAAAATATGACGCCGTGGGTACGTGACCATGTGCTTGGCTCGATTTTGAATTATCGAATGAACAATAAGCCAACGTTCTTTACTTCGAATTATGACTTTGATGCTTTGCTGAGGCATTTCAGCTATACGCGTGAAGGTGAAGATATTCATAAGGCAGAGCGGTTAATGGATCGGATTAGACCATACGTAGATATGGTACAAGTTAGTGGCCGGAACAAGCGTGGCGGCAGCAGCGATAGCTCGGATACCAATCACTATATATAATTGGAACGGCGCGAATAAGCGAGGACTTGAACGTAAGACAGCAACTTGCATTGCATTTCCCGTTCGCTCGTGCACTCGTTTAATGGAAACTAAGTGAACTTTGTTCCAGTACACATGAGCTGGACATGACGGAGCATAATAGGATATAGACAACAAAGAAGTCCGTGCTGATCGAATAGATAGCCGGACTTCTTGTGTACTTAAGTAATTGATCACGGTATTACGGGTAACGTCGAATGAAGGTTAAGATATGATGAACTTTATAATGACCATGCCAAAAAAGACAACTGCCATAAAGCCAAACATGACACCGAAGCCCATAAACGTATCTGAGAAGTCATTGCGTGGTTCTTCATTCACATGATTACGAGGATCTACTGTATTCGCTTTCATCGACGTTCCTCCTAACTGTATCGTTCAGCTGCTGTGACGTAGGTCATGATCTGAACAGGTATTTTAATCCAATTATTTTTTAGTATAGCGAACACACTAGGCAGCTGTAAAGTTTAACCTTGTCGATTTTGTGACAAATTCTAAACAAATCAACATCTATATTGCGCATAGCTTTTCGAGTTGTGGTATACTTTACATGTATAAGGTGATAATCTGTTATTTACTATAAAGGAGGAAGTTACTTATGGCTATCGTAAACGTATCTGATCAGTCTTTTTCAGCAGACGTAGAAAATAAGCAAGGTGTAGTATTACTTGATTTCTGGGCTCCTTGGTGCGGTCCTTGCAAAATGCTCGCTCCTATTCTTGAAGAGCTTGATACAGAAGTAAACGGCGGCGCAGTTGTTGCTAAAATCAACGTGGATGAGAACCCTGAATCTGCATCCCGTTTTGGTGTAATGAGCATCCCGACTATTATCGTCTTCAAAGACGGTCAACCTGTTGATAAAGTAGTTGGTCTAAACTCCAAAGAAGCGCTTAAAGGTCTTATCGACAAGCACAAATAAGAGCTGATTTGAAAGAATAGCCCCTTAACTCCGCAATTTCGTTGCGGATGATTTAGGGGTTATTTTTTATATGTTCTTACCCAAATATTTCGAGTGCAAAGGATTTTGTTTGTAAAGGTCTATCGTTTAAAATAGAAAGAGAAATAAACGTTGCAATGCTGTTTTGGGAAGTGGGGAGGAGGGAACAGATTGAGTGAGCATCATTCGAATGATCAAGCTGCTAAAGAAGACAAGTCTGCAGCCAATTGGCGATCAGAACGCTGGAAGGAACGCTGGAATGATCGTTATGCCCCTTCAGAAGAACAGGATTTAGCAGCTGAAGAGATAGCAGAGCGGGAGCAAGCGTTGGGGAGAATTCATAACAAATTGGCTTTGCTGCCGGATTTGCCAGGTTGTTATTTGATGAAGAACAAGGACGGAACGATCATATACGTGGGTAAAGCCAAAGTGCTGAAAAATCGTGTTCGTTCCTACTTTTCAGGAAGTCATGATGGCAAGACCCAACGTCTCGTATCGGAAATACGGGATTTTGAATATATCGTCACGGGAAGCAATATGGAAGCACTCATTTTGGAGTGCAACCTAATTAAGAAGCATCATCCACGATACAATGTATTGCTGAAGGATGATAAGAGCTTTCCTTATATAAAGATTACGAATGAGCGCCATCCAAGGCTGGAAGTAACTAGACGTGTGCTGAAGGATAAGGCGAAATATTTTGGTCCCTATCCAAATGCCTATGCGGCGCATCAGACCAAAAAGCTGCTTGATCGCTTGTACCCATTGCGAAAGTGCAGCGGTACAGAGGGGCGAGCTTGCTTGTACTACCATATCGGACAGTGTATAGGACCATGCGCACGAGAGGTATCGCTAGAAGAGTATGAAGCGGTGACGTTGAAGATTACGCAATTTTTGAGCGGCGGCCAAGAAGAAGTGAAGAAGGAATTGCAGCGCAAGATGAGTGAGGCTGCAGAAGAACTGAATTTTGAGCGTGCCAAGGAATATCGCGATCAATTGCAGGCGATCGAGGCGATTAATGAGAAGCAGACGATTAATTCGGCGGATCTGAAAGATAGAGACGTATTTGGGTTCGCGATCGACAAAGGCTGGATGAGTGTACAAATCCTTTATATTCGTCAAGGCAAAATGGTGGAGCGACACACAACTACGTTTCCATTTTACGGAGATGCTTATGGTGACTTTATGTCGTTCATTACGCAGTACTATAGTGATAATCCTGCGCTGCCGAAAGAGATTTTGCTGCCGCAGGCGAACAGCAGTGAGTGGTCTGTAGAAGAGGAGGAATCAGAGCAACCATCTACTCCTCGGATCGTAGATCCTCATGCGAAAGCTTTGGCACGGCCTCTATTCTGGTCTGAAGAGCAGCTGTTGGCTGCGGATGAGGAAGATGAAGGGCTCGAAGCGGATGCTGCTGTTTCTTCTGATTCCGTGGATGGGGCTGCTAGTGACGAACGCATAAATAACAACGATTCTGAGCAAGCTTCACGCGAAGAGGACGAGCAAATATCAAGTGCAGAAGCGCTTCAGCAATGGTTGAATGTAAAAGTGCGTCTACCGCAGCGTGGTCTGAAAAAGCAGATGGTACGAATGGCTATTGATAATGCTCGTGTCACGCTGGAAGAGAAGTTTAAACTGCTGGAGCGTGATGAAGAGCGCACGTCCCGTGCAGCGGAGCGACTAGGAGAAGCGTTGGGAATCGGAAATGCACAGCGTATCGAGGCGTTCGATAACTCCAATATTCAAGGTGCGAACCCTGTATCTGCTATGGTGTGCTTTATTGATGGCAAGCCAGCCAAGAAAGAGTACCGCAAGTTCAAAGTCCGTACGGTGGTAGGGCCTGATGATTACGAAACGATGCGCGAAGTCATTCGTCGTCGCTATGAGCGTGTATTGAAGGAAGGGTTGGAACTGCCGGATCTCATTATCGTGGATGGCGGTAAAGGCCAGATGTCGGTTGCCTTGGACGTGTTGGAAAATGAGCTTGGCTTGGATGTGCCTGTATGCGGGTTGGTCAAAGATGAGAAGCATAAGACTGCTCAGCTGCTGACAGGCTTCCCGCCAGTACCCGTATCGCTTGCGCGCGATAGCCAAGAGTTTTATTTACTGCATCGCATTCAGGAAGAAGTACACCGCTTTGCGATTACATTCCATCGTGAGAGCCGGGCGAAGTCGATGGTAACGTCAACATTGGATTCCATTCCTGGCATCGGGGAGAAGCGCCGCAAAATGCTGCTGAAGCATTTCGGCTCCTTAAAGAAAATTCGCGAAGCCTCAGTAGAAGAGTTCCGTCAAGTTGGAATTGGCGATAAGTTGGCCCGGACGATTTTGTCATCGTTACGGGAAGAGCAGGCAGATGTTGAACAGGTGTTAGAGTCAGAGGAAGCTGAAGAGTAATAGCTGCTGAACGGGTATTCTCTTAATACTGTAATCGGATGTTCGTGGTATTGCTTGCTGGCCAATTGTATTCAATGATATAAAAATAATTCAATTCACAAAAAAAGGCTCCCAACAGTCCGACGTAAAGTCAGGCTGAAGGGAGTCTTTTTATTATAGTTATGATGGAGGAGGCTGCTGATGAGCCGTTATCGGTGCTTGTTTCCGATTGCTGTGCAAATAGTGAATCCCGTACACAACCGTCAGCGGGAACAGTATATAGGCAGCGCCAATCAGAATATCTGTCCAATCTGTTCCGAATAGGAATCCGATGGCCATTAACACGGTATCAAACATTAAATGAGCCACTACAGCAGTCCAGAAGCCATGTTTCAGCATCATCCAAACAAACAACATACCGATAATCATCAGCTCTACAGGTCTTGAATAGAACGGGTAGATCGGATACATGACATGTCCAGCCGCCCAGACGAACGTTGGTATAAGACTCGCGATCCACACGTTGCGAATAAAACGATGAAAGAGGCCGATGGCGAATAAACGGAAAAATCCTTCTTCCGATATGGCAGCAACCCATGCTAATAGCGGAAACCATACAGGTGCTTGAAGATTAAGTGGTGAGTTAAGCGCTTCTGTAGACACCCATGTATTCAACCCTTTTTCCATGATGCCAAAAATAAGGGTCTGTGCTCCTAGCAATATACCGGTCCAACCAATCCCTTTCCAAAATGCTTGGACGAGATGCTCGCCAAAGTTGTCATCACTCCAGCTAGGTATGATCGTGTTGAACTTCGTTTGCCGCCACATCCAGCGCCCAGCTAAAAGAGAGAAATAAAGAGCGAATCCTGCTTGTATTAGCGTAATAATAGCTTGGACAATGATAGCGGTTTGCAGGTTATTTTCAGGTAATATTTGATGTTCAGATACCATAAAGTATCCTTCGGTCATATTCCAGACGTGAGCAATCGAAATGGAACAGGAAATGATGGTTAGCAAAATTAATGTTCGCGAGCGGAACGATATTTGTCTGCGGTAAATGATCGTAATAATGATGGATGCTATGGAAAGCAGTAATGACATGCCGACATACACAAAATTGTGAATACGCTCTGCGCTTGATTGCTGCTGGGCCATCAAGTTATTGTAGGATGAGGGTATCTGCCAATGAGGCAGCATTTGTACCAGTGAATGCCCTCTCCACTCCAACTGAAGCTCCAGCTTGGCTTCACCAACAGCAGCACGCGGCACTTCGTAATAAACAGAGCTTCCATCCTCCGATGTTAGTGGCACTCGCTTCACTTGCTCTGTTGACCAGCCAAACAGGCGTAATATTTGATCGGATTGTTTCCATTGGTCGTTCGGTTCGATTCGTGCGTCTTGCGACGAGGGGCTGTTGTTGGATTCCGTTTGAAAGCCTACGATTTGCCCTGTTCTCATATGTATATCTAACTTTGTTAATCGTTCATAAGGGAACGAAGATGACAGCGGATGTTTGTCTTCGCGTTCAAGAACAAGAACACGATAAACGTCATAAGGGGCTTTTTTCTCCCAAGAACGGTAGGTGTTTTCTGTGCCAGAGCGGCTAATATAACCTGATAGTTCATCATTTGTATGGTAATAAGCTTCGATTCGTTTTGTCGTTGATACTTTTGCAGGGGGCTGGATAAACGCAGCAATTTCAGGCTGAAGTAAAAAAGCTTCCGCTCGTTGTATCGCCTGCTGCTCTGTAATGATTTTTTCTGCTGCCGCATCATTTCCTACGTAATAAGGCCAAATAATCTGAAATAATACAAAGCATATAAATCCGAGTACAGACGACGCGATCCATGTTGTTGATGGTTTGCGCGTCTTGGCAGTGTGAAAATGGTCTGCTGGCGAAATGGACAAATTCAATCCTCCTTTATAACGATAGATATATTATGACTGCTATTACATAGTGTGCAACGTGACTTACTCAAATGATTTTCTCGTTTCCAACCAGATTAGCCGATTAGAAATAGCTACGTCAAGCAAACGCGCGCGCGGATGAACCACGGAGAGAAAACAAGGAATTGTAAGCGCTTAATGACGGCGTTTTTCGCTGTTTTACTATGTTTTTGCACGAATGGTGACTTTGTGCGTGAGACATGAAAGATATATAATCTCGTTATGAGCGATATAGAGCCGAGTTTCATCATTGATGAAAGCGGGGGACCCGATTAGTAGGGGTGAATTTTGCGAAACGATTGTAATTGTCGTTATCGTGAATAGGGCAGCCTGGACGTGCCCGAATCCGTCAGCTAACCTCGTAGGCGAAGGCGTCAGGATTCCGCAAGCATTGGGGTATCCCGTGCTTTTTTTGTGATGGTTTTTAACAAAAAGAGGTGATTCTCATGAGAGATCCCAGCAAAAAACAACGTTGGCGGTTAACGCCTCCGAGAGTGCTTGTATGCGGATTTGCTTTTATTATTTTATTGGGTGCGTTCCTGCTTATGCTTCCTATATCGAATGCAGCTGGGAAGTCCTTGAGCTTTATCGACGCGCTATTCACAGCGACTTCAGCCGCGTGTGTAACCGGTCTTGTCGTGGTGGATACAGGCACTCATTTTACGATGTTTGGTCAGATCGTTCTGTTGATGCTCATTCAAATAGGCGGTCTTGGTTTTATGACGATGGCGACGATGTTTGCAATTGCATTTCGGAAAAAAATATCGCTGCGTGAGCGGCTAATTCTTCAAGAAGCGATGAATCAGGGCACCATGGAAGGGATTGTCCGATTAATTCGTAAAGTCATTGGATATGCGCTCGTCATAGAAGGTGTAGCCGCGTTATTGTTCTTTATTCGGTTTTCTTATGACATGCCAATTGGACAAGCTGTTTATTATGGTATTTTCCATGCAATCTCCATGTTTAACAATGCGGGCTTTGATTTGTTCGGGCCAATTACGGGACCGTTCTCAAGCTTGACTAGTTATGTGGGTGATCCGATTGTAAATCTAGTAGCGATGTTCTTAATCATATCCGGGGGTATCGGATTTATCGTACTATCTGAATTGTATGATTATCGACGTATACGTAGACTGTCTTTACACAGTAAAGTCGTGTTGTCGACGACTGGCTTTTTAATCGTGGTTGGTGCTGTTGTCATTTTTATTTTCGAGTTTACGAACACGAAGACGATGGCCAATATGCCTTTGATAGATAAAATTTGGGCGTCCTTCTTTCAGTCGGTTTCACCGCGAACAGCAGGGGCTAACAGCATAAATATCCCCGATATGCGGCAGGCGTCTCAGTTCTTTATCGTCATCTTGATGTTTATTGGTGCATCTCCAGGTTCTACTGGGGGCGGTATTAAGACGACGACTTTCTCGATTCTAATCGGTGCTGTACTAGCTATGATTCGTGGCAAAGAAGATATCGTCATGTTTAATTACCGTCTGGCTAAAGATCGTATTTTCAAAGCGGTTACGTTAACTTTGCTTGCACTCGGGCTTGTATTATCGGTATCGATGATTCTGTCGACGACAGAAGATCAGCCGTTTCTTGCGATCCTATTCGAAGCGACATCGGCTTTCGGCACAGTAGGCTTGTCTATGGGGGTAACGCCAGAGTTATCTACGTTTGGCAAGGTGCTCATTAGTCTTACGATGTTTGCAGGGCGATTAGGGCCGCTTACGTTGGCGTATGCGCTAGGGCCGAAGTCGGAACGTGAATTATACCGACATCCAGAAGGCAAAATAACGATAGGTTAATGAAAAAATGGGTAATCGTATTTATTACGACCAATATAGATGTTTGAACGTAGAAAAGATTAAAGCAAGCTTTAATGGATGAGGAGAAATTATACACTATGGAAGTTCAACAATTTGCTGTTATCGGAATGGGACGCTTCGGCTCCAGTTTGGCTCGTGAGTTAATGGAGCTTGGTCATCAAGTGCTCGGTATTGATAAAAGTGAAGAGGCAATCGAAGAAATTGCTGATGATATTACCCATGCGGTTGTTGCTGACGCAACAGATGAAGAAGTGCTTCGCTCACTTGGAATTCGCAACTTCGACTGCGTTATTATCGGCATAGGGGATAACATCCAGACGAGTATCCTAGTAAGTATTCAAGTGAAGGAGCTAGGTGTGAAGAAGGTTGTCTGCAAGGCGCTGTCTGAGCTTCACGGCAGGGTGCTTGAGCGCTTGGGAGTGGATCGTATTGTTTATCCAGAGCGGGATATGGGTATACGAATGGCACACCATCTGGTTTCACCAAACTTGGTTGATTATATAGAGTTGTCCAAAGATTACACAATAGCAGAATTGAGTGTACCACAATGCTTGGATGGTGTTAGTCTCAAGGCGCTCGACTCGCGAGGACGTTTCGGTTGCAGTATTGTTGCTTTGAACAAGCCAAACGGTGATGTTATCATCGCTCCGACAGCAGATGATGTGCTGGCTACGAACGATGTGATGGTTATGATCGGAAAGAATCAGCAAATTGAAGAATTTGAAGAAGATATGATGTATTAATAATAGTAGGTTAAAGTTAAAGATAAATATGAAGCCAATGAGAACCGTTTCCTTCAGGGGGCGGTTCTAATTTATTTGGAAAGCAGCTATTCAATCATTTTCGTAATATATTCAATGAACATACAAAAACACAGCGTCATATTTTCATCTCCAAAGCACTGTAGAAGGAGTCGAGAATAGACGCTGTTTTTTTGTATGAAGTGTTATTTTATTCAAGTATTACTTATAGATGAAGCAGCTAATATTTAAATAGAAACGCTTTAGAGATACGCCTGTGATTTGGCAAAAGCGGCGTACTAAGAAGACGCTAAATCATCCGTATTCCATGATTCTGAGCGATGGGCAGCCTCTGACATAAAGAGGCGAAGTGCTTCACCTAGTGGCGCTTGCTCTGCGTAGACAAGCGAGGTTACTCGCTCAGTATGTTTCAGTTCTTCCATATCGACAGCAATCAAATTGTTGTCCTCCAGCGATGCTCTGCGCAAATAGGATTTGGGTAGTAAAGCAACAGCCTGCGTTGTAGACAGCAACCGTATGATAGCTTCAAATGAGTCGATCTCCATACGAATGTCTGGCATAATACGATGTTTGCGGAATAGGTCATCAATCAACTTGCGGTACCAAGTTCCATGGGAGAACAGAACCATCGGGAGTGCATTTAGGTGGGCCATTTTCCATTGTTCCAACGGAGCCATTTCGTGCGTGCGAGGGACGACTAGCATCAGATGGTCAGACAGCAAAGGTATAGATACGAGCCCTTGTTCCTTAATGGCATCGGCAACTAAGCCGAAGTCGACTTGCTTCTCTCTTACATACGAAATAATTTCATGGGTCTTGCCGGTGACGGCTTTTAATTGGGCATCGGGACATTGCTGCATAAACACCTCGACGAATAAAGGCAGCGTTGTTTGGAGTGTCGTGAGACTCGCCCCGATGGTTACGGTAGATAGTCCTTCTGATTTATAAGCAGCAATCGATTTCATAAAGTCTAGTTGTCTGCTGCGGATGTCGAGTGCAAATTCATAGGTCATTTGACCGACCTTTGTCAACTCTAGTCGCTTGCCTTGTCGATTGAAGAGCTGTACATCTAGCTCTTGCTCCAATCTCCCGATTTGGCGGGAAAGGGCGGGCTGTGAAATATTGAGCCGTTTAGCTGCCTGGTTCAAGCTGGTGTGGTCTACGACTGTGGCAAACGTCTCTAGCAAATCTAACATGGACCGTTTCCTCCTGTGATCAATGATCTTGTCTCTATATTTGAAAAAACAGTAGGATTCCTTCTTCAGACATACCCTTATGCATATAGGTTATTAAAATTATAAAAACATTGCAATTCCATTATAAGTGTAGAAGGAGTATGATGGAAGTGTCACAAGTTGTTCACAAGTACAAAAAAGCGGTAAGCGCTTGCAGAAAAGCAGTCTATTTGTCGAATTAGCGGGTAATAAGGAGTGCGGATGGTTGTGACAAATTATTGACGCTTTCGACAGTGACTAGTAAAATGAGGATGCCAATCTACCAAAAACTACATGCACGCAACGGAAAGGGGAAACGACAGAGAATGAAACGAGGTTATTTTTACTCTCGAAAGTTACACTCGTTACTAGGAGTTATACCATTGGGCTTCTTTATGATCACGCACATGGTTTCTAACTTCTCTGCATTCGAAGGCGGGCTTGATTCTTTTCAGGACAAAGTAGCACTCATTAACGGATTGCCGTTAGTGCTTGTCTTAGAAATATTCGGAATCTGGCTGCCACTCTTATACCATGGGGTGTACGGATTGTACATTGCTTATACAGCACGCAACAACGTAGGCAATTTCAATTACGGCCGCAACTTTGCATTTTTAATGCAGCGTATAACCGGAGTTATTACATTTATCTTCGTAACTTGGCATGTTTATGAAACGCGTGTTCAAATTGCACTCGGCAATCTGCGTTCTGAAGACCTAGGAACTCACATGAATAGTATTTTCGCGAATCCGTTCATGTTGGCGTTCTATGTTGTCGGTGCTGTTGCAGCGTCGTATCACTTCGCGAACGGTTTGTGGGCATTTTTTGTAAGCTGGGGGATTACTGTAGGACCTCGTTCACAAAAAGTATTCGCAAAGATTTGTATGGGCTTATTCGTTGTTATGTCCGTGTTGTTCGTGTTGGCGATCGTCGGCATGCGTCAAGAAGAGTTCGAAGCGGCAAGCGCGATCTTCGCGTCTGCTAAATCGGTTATTGGTTAAGGGAGGAGCAACTCACAATGGCTAAACAGAATATTATCGTCGTAGGCGGCGGTCTAGCTGGCTTGATGGCTACCGTTAAAGCAGCAGAGGCAGGCGTGCATGTTGATCTGTTCTCTTTGGTACCTGTTAAACGTTCTCACTCTGTGTGCGCGCAAGGCGGCATTAACGGAGCTGTAAATACAAAAGGTGAAGGCGACTCTCCATGGGAGCACTTCGATGATTCTATATACGGCGGAGACTTTCTAGCGAACCAACCGCCAGTTAAAGCAATGTGTGACGCGGCACCGGGCATTATTCACTTGATGGACCGTATGGGCGTTATGTTCAACCGTACGCCTGAAGGCTTGCTTGATTTCCGTCGCTTCGGTGGTACGAAACACCATCGTACTGCATTTGCTGGAGCAACAACGGGACAACAGCTGTTGTATGCCTTGGATGAGCAAGCTCGTCGTTGGGAAGCAGCAGGTCTCGTATCCAAGTACGAGCATCATGAGTTCTTATCGGCTGTTATCGATGATGATGGTGTTTGCCGCGGTATTTCTGTACAAGATCTACACACGATGGAGACGCTTACGTTCAGAGCTGATGCCGTTATTCTTGCTACAGGTGGTCCTGGTATCATCTTCGGTAAGACGACCAACTCCGTTATCAATACGGGAACAGCAGCTGCTGCTGTATACCAACAAGGCGTTAAGTACGCAAATGGTGAGTTCATTCAAATTCACCCAACGGCAATTCCGGGAGACGATAAGCTTCGTCTTATGTCTGAGTCTGCTCGTGGTGAAGGCGGTCGTATCTGGACGTATAAAGACGGTAAGCCTTGGTACTTCCTTGAAGAGAAGTATCCAGCATACGGAAACCTTGTTCCGCGCGATATCGCGACTCGAGAAATTTTCCATGTGTGCGTTGATATGAAACTCGGCATCAACGGCGAGAACATGGTTTATTTGGACTTGTCCCATAAAGATCCAAAAGAGTTGGATGTTAAGCTCGGCGGTATTATTGAAATTTACGAGAAGTTCATGGGGGATGACCCTCGTAAAATCCCGATGAAAATCTTCCCTGGCGTTCACTACTCGATGGGTGGTATGTGGGTAGATTACAACCAAATGACGAACATTCCAGGTTTGTTTGCTGCTGGTGAGTGTGAGTACCAATATCACGGTGCTAACCGACTTGGTGCGAACTCCTTGTTGTCCGCAATCTACGGTGGTATGGTTGCAGGTCCTAAGGCAGTAGAATATGTACGCGGCTTGTCCAAGTCTGCTGAAGACATCTCTTCTACCGTATTTGATCGTGAGAAGAATAAGCAATCTGACAAATACGAGAAGTTGCTTAAAATGGACGGCAAAGAAAATGCGTATGTGCTTCATAAAGAGCTTGGCGAATGGATGACGAACAATATGACTGTTGTTCGTTACAACGATAAATTGCAAGAAACGATTAACAAGATCAAAGAGCTGAAGAGCCGTTATGCGAACATCAACATTCATGATACGGCTCGTTGGAACAATCCGGGCGTGGCGTTTACTCGTCAGTTGTGGAACATGCTTGAGCTTGGAGAAGCGATGACGCTGAGCGCATTGCTTCGCGATGAGAGCCGTGGCGCTCACTACAAGCCAGATTTCCCAGAACGCGATGATGACCGGTTCCTCAAAACTTCCATTGCTTCATGGACAGCTGATGGCCCTGTCATTAGCTATGAAGAAGTAGATACATCCTTGTTGAAGCCGCGTAAACGTGACTATTCGACGGACAAGAAGAAAGGGGAATAACGATGGCGGAATCGATGACAGCTACAAAAAAAGTTAAGTTTGTTGTGACGCGCCAAGACGCTCCGGATGCGAAGTCATATACGGAAGAGTTCGAAATTCCTTACCGTCCGAATATGAATGTCATTAGTGCGCTTATGGAAATTCAACGTAATCCTGTAAACAACGCAGGCAAAGGAACGGCTCCTGTCTGTTGGGAATCGAACTGTTTGGAAGAAGTGTGCGGTGCTTGCTCGATGGTCATTAACGGCAAACCTCGCCAAGCATGTACAGCGCTTGTCGATAAGCTAGAGCAGCCAATTAAACTTGAGCCAATGCGCACGTTCCCAGTTGTACGTGACTTGGTTATTGATCGTAAGCGCATGTTCAACTCTTTGAAGAAAGTCAAAGCGTGGATTCCGATCGATGGAACATACGATCTGGGACCAGGTCCACGTATGGCTGAGCCAAAGCGTCAATGGGCATATGAATTGTCTAAATGTATGACATGCGGTGTCTGCTTGGAGGCTTGTCCGAACGTAAATGACAAGACGAGCTTCATTGGTCCAGCTCCAATCTCCCAAGTTCGCTTGTTCAATGCTCATCCAACAGGTGAAATGAACAAAGATGAGCGTTTGGAGACATTGTTGGATGATGGCGGCATTGAGGGCTGTGGTAACTCACAGAACTGTGTGCGTGCATGTCCGAAGGGGATTCCGCTTACGACATCCATTGCAGAGATGAATCGAGATACAACTAAGCTTATGTTTAAGAACTGGTTCAAAGTTTAATCATACGACGAGCACTCCCCTGCGACTAAATACTTTAATCCGCAGGGGAGTGTATTTTTTTATATGAATGTGACGATTGGTAGCAGGAATATTAGATATTTTGTCAAATATATTGAAAGAAGCAAAAGTGTATTAAAGCGGTTACAAAATTTTCTCAAGATCGTAACTTTTTACCTCATAGTGAGTAATACATTGTACACTACACATTTCAGACATCCTCGTCTAAAAGTAAAAGCGTGCTAACTTTATCCAAATAAAGAAAAAAATGTGGCTTTTGGAGTTAACGATTAGAACGTTCCTACCGATATACAAATTATTCCGTGCAAAAATGACAGTGCTTACTAGTGTGAGGAAAGACATACAAATGAATCGGTACGCGCTCTTAATTGGGATTTGAGTTTGAATAACGGGGGGGCATCATTCATGATGGTTCAATGGTGCGAAAATGAAAACGTCACATGGGGTTCGAATGGTTTGTATCGATGTATTAAACCATTGGTAGATGAATGGGATCCTCTAGGATTACTTGCTTTGGGCGCACCTGATGATGAGTATGACTGTTTAACATTATACCTGATGGAAAGATGCTTAGAAGATTGGAACCGCTCACAATTAACACATGATTTATGTTCTTTTATTGAAGGCCATTTTGGAATAGGGCCATGCATGATGAAAAGAGATCGTGCAGAGCTTTGGCATGAGCATATTGATCAGTTCTGTTATGTACTATGTACCCACCGTGAAACACTTGAACTTGAGGTACATAAGTTTATTGAGGTTTGCAGAACGAAGGCTAACTAGATATAAATGATTACATGAAACCATACAAGCATCAAATCTATCCTTATGAAAGAAAAGAGTGTGCACACCTCCGACGTAACGGAAGGGTTCACACTCTTTTTGCTCGCAACTGCTCAAAAACAAGCTGGATATTCAGTTCATAAACCGCTTTAGCCATTTTAATGCATGTCTAGCACCTGGGTATCGGAAAGGAATGTCCAGCCAACTAGATTGAACGAGTAAGCTTTTTTCATGAGAGAAGGTGGAGAAGCTGAATTGGCCATGGTAACTGCCTATACCGCTCTCACCGACACCGCCGAAGGGCAAATAGGGAGTTGCTAGATGCATCAAGGTGTCGTTTATACAACCTCCACCAAACGATATTCGATCTGTTATTTGCTGCTGTACGGCATGCTCTCGTGTAAACAAATAAAGGGCAAGCGGTTTAGGTCGGTCTGTTATCACCTTTATCACTTCTTCCAAATCCTCATAAGGAAGGATCGGTAGAATCGGGCCGAAAATTTCATCTTGCATGACGCTGCTTTCCCACGTAATATCTGTCAGGATAGTTGGCTCGATTCGACGCTTTTCCCGATCATGACGGCCACCAAAAGCGATCTTTTCACCTTCTACATAGGAGGCAAGTCGGGTAAAGTGCCTATCGTTAATAATCGAAGGATAGTTATCGCTCGTTAGAGGCTCATCCCCGTAAAATTGCTTAACAACTGCTTGTAAACGTGAAATCAAAGCATCGTGCTGAGAGCGATGAACGTAGACATAATCAGGGGCTACGCACGTCTGCCCTGCATTCGTCCATTTTCCGAAAGCTATGCGCTTGGCAGCTAGATCGATATCAGCATCATGATGCACGATGCAAGGGCTTTTTCCACCTAACTCCAAGGTTACTGGGATCAATCGCTTCGCAGCAGCCTGCATCACGATACGGCCAACAGCTGTACTACCCGTAAAGAAAATATAGTTAAATGGAAGCTCAAGCAGCGCTTCATTCGTTTCTATTCCACCTTCAACGACAGAAACAAAGGAAGGAGGGAACAGATCTTGAATAAGGCGCGTCAGCAAGGCGCTCGTATGGGGTGCCAGTTCTGAAGGCTTGATTACAGCTGTGTTGCCTGCTGCGATAGCTCCTATAAGTGGAGAGATGGCCAGTTGAAAAGGATAATTCCAAGGCACGATAATGAGTACAGACCCATAGGGTTCTGGGATAATGTACCCTTTACTGCCTATATGAGTAAGAGGCGTGCGAACTCGTCTAGCCTTTGCCCATTTTCCAACGTGCTTCAGTGCCTGTCTTGCTTCATGCAGGACGATTCCAATTTCCGTAGCATAGGCTTCTGTGTGGCTTTTGCCCAAATCACGATGTAGTGCTTCCGCAATTTCTAACTCATACCGGTGAATCCCTTCAATGAGTGTCTGCAATGCTTGACGCCGCTGCTGGACATCACGTGTTCGTCCTGTGTGGAAATACTGCTGTTGGCTCTGTAATAGCTGTTCCATTGCTGTCCGGCCTCCTTAGCTGTTATGTATATAACTATTTAATCACATTTAATAGATAGTATTCAAAAGAGACTTGGTAGGTTTGCATTGACAACAGTCGTCCGTCATAATAAATACATATCAGATGAAAGTAGGGATAATCTTTGGCACCACGCCCGAGCAACTCGTCTACAAGGCTGGAACCAGCACAGAAACCGACGGATCAGACTCAGCCGGCGACATGGACTTCCAAGAAGATGACCCGAAGAACATTTATGAAGTATAGTATTGGCGCAGCGGCTGGAATACCTCTGTTAAGTGGAGCTTACGCGAAATGGGTGGAACCTTATCAGCTTAAAAGGAGGACGCTGACGATAGCGTCTGAACACATTCCGGCCTCCTTTGATGGGGTGACCATTGCGCACCTGTCAGACCTTCACTACGGTGAATTCGTGACGAAGCATCATGTAGCCAAAATTTTCGAACAGATAATGGCTAGTAAGCCTGATATGATCTGTTTTACTGGCGACTTGGTTGAAGACCATGTCATGCCTGCTGAGGCTATCATCGAATTGATGCATAACTTGCATGCTCCATTAGGTAAATATGCAGTGTTAGGCAACCATGATTATGTGAGAGATAGTCGTACTTATCTTAGTAGTGATCTAAAAGATCTCGTTACCGCTTCATTGGAAGCCTCCAATTTCCGTGTACTAACGAACAAGCATCATCAAATTCATTATAAAGACTCATCTATAGCAGTGGTTGGTATTGATGATGCACTAGAAGGCAACCCTGATATGGAGACAGCATTACGCGGATGCCCCCCGAATATATGGTGTATGTTACTGGCCCATGAGCCGGATTGGGCTGATATTGCGAGTCGGTATCCTATCGATCTTCAGCTGTCGGGACATAGTCATGGCGGGCAGGTCCGCGTTCCGATAGTCGGTCCGCTTATGCTTCCTTTGATGGCCAAGAAATACCCTGATGGAATGTATCAAATTTCGCGAAATCAGGCGAAAGTTCCTGGAAGACCAAATTTGCAATTACATACAAGCCGAGGAGTAGGCATGACGCTTATGCCGATTCGGTTCTTTTGCCCACCTGAATGGACGCTTATCACCTTACGACGAGTAACGACATCATCTACATCCTAAGATGAAGTAGATACGATTCAAAAAAATACCGGGATTAGAAATGTTAGCGTTAAGATGAGATAATTATCTATTGCCGAGCTCCCTGCAAATCTATTAAGATCATGGTAATATCTTAATTAGAAGAGCAGAATTGCGTATTTGAGAGGAGGCAGCACCAACTATGCAGACCATAGCTGTTTTATCAGACATACATGGCAACATGCAAGCATTGGAAGCCGTTTTGCTGGACATTGAACGGCAGGGTGCTGATAAAATCATTTGTTTAGGCGATCTCGTTGGTAAAGGACCGAACCCTACAGAAGTGACTGATTTGATTTTTGCACAGTGTGATGTTGTTGTGCGAGGGAATTGGGATGAACTCGTTGTTAACATACAAGAGGATGAGCAATTTCGCTGGCATGCGGATAAGTTAGGTGTAGAGAGGCTGGCTAAGCTCAAGCAGCTGCCATTTTCCTATGACTGCATTATTAGCGGACGTCATGTGCGAATGCTGCATGCCTCTCCACAAAGTGTTTACCACCGTGTACAGCCGTGGGATGATCTGGAGAAGCGTCTAGGAATGTTTGAATTTACAGCACAGTTGAATGATCCGCTTCATCCTTGTCAGTCACCTGATGTTGTCATATATGGTGATATTCATCAAGCCTATTTACAACATATTCAAGGTCGTACGTTATTGAATTGCGGAAGTGTCGGCAATCCCCTTGATATGACGCAAGCTTCCTATGTGCTGATTACAGGGCAAATTGGCAGTATTGAACAAGATTCGTTCTCCGTTCAATTTTGTCGTGTGCCTTATGATATCGAACAGGCCGTACGAGCAGCTGAGAAAAGCGATATGCCGGCAATGAAGCCTTATGTACGTGAATTGAGAACGGGTGTGTACAGAGGCTTGCAGAAGCCTGAGTGAGCCTGTCTATGTTGCAACACTATGGGTTAATCATGGCTGCTTTATAATATGCATACGTTAAGTAAAAAAACGGTCTTACTTGGAAGGGCAGTTGTCCTTCTAGTAAGACCGTTTTCCTTGCTACAAAGAATGGTTCGCGTACTTGAAGCCTGTAGTATGTTTAAAAGTTACGTTCGACTTCGCTTCGCGAATATTTTTCCATATTCACCGTGAGGATGAATATCTACGTGTTCGGTTTGGATGGTAGAATGAGTAATATTGTACTTCTCCTTAAGTGTCTCGTTTATAGCCAATATGACGCAATATGGCTGAATATTTTCCCTTACAAAGACATGAGCTGTCAACGAATAGTGATCGCTGGATATTGCCCATAAATGCATCTCATGAACATCTTCCACACCTTCAACTTCATGAATATCGGCGCGAATTTGTTCAAGATCGAACTTGTCAGGTACAGCTTCCATCAGGATACGGTACGATTCCCGAATTATACGTGCTCCCCCAAGGAAAATAATGCAGCCGATTACGATACTGATGAACGGATCGAACCAGAGCATGCCTGTAAAGTAAATAAGCACAGCAGAAACGATAACGCCAATGGAGCTTAGTAGGTCTCCAATAAAGTGCCACAGCGCACTTTGTACGTTTAAATTTTCTTCTTCTTTCATACTGCGGCTCAGTACGATCGTAAGAACGATATTGACGACAAGTCCGATGCTGCTAATAATAAGCATCAGTTTGAAGTCGATATCGACAGGATTAAGGAAGCGGCGTACCCCTTCGATAAAGATACCTACCGCGATAATCGCTAATGCTAAGCCATTTAGAAAGGACGCAATAATTTCAAAGCGCAAGTAACCGAATGTGTAGCGGGAGTTAGATGCGCGCCTTGCCATATAAATAGCGGTCATACTTAAACCGAGTGCAATGACATCAGAGATCATATGGGCTGAATCAGATAAGAGAGCTAGTGAGCGAGACATAATGCCGCCGATAATCTCGACAATCGTAAAAAATAATGTGAGCAGAAGCGTAACCCATAAGGTCTTTAAAGAAGAGGATTGTACTTTGGCGTGCTCTAAATGGTGATAATCGTTGGACGGCAATGGAGCAGATTTCATTTCAAATCACCTCATTTTACATTTACTTTACATTTTGTTACACAACCGTAATATTGCTGTTAACGTCACATAATGTTCTGAGGGTAAGATAATAGCAAGACCCCCTTTTGATGAATATATATCCCTTGAATAGAACCTGCGATGGCAGGTTCTTTTTTTATTTATCGGACTTAATGACGATGTTCGTGATAGATGAAGCAGTTTGTAAATCGCTCCAAAAATAAAGCTGTTCTTCAACTCGAATGAATGAGTGATAAGAACAGCTTACGCAATCAGGTATGTAGCGGGACAATTTGTTTTTGTTTTGCTTTGTAGTACACCCAAGAGGAGAAGCCAATTTCTTGTAAGCGAGCCTGTACCTCTTCCCACTCATCTCCAACGCGTTCTGGCTTATGTGCGTCAGAACCAAATGTAATATCCACTCCAAAATAAAGCGCGCGCTCCAAAATAGCGTCTGAAGGATACCAGCCACCACTTTTCTTTGTTTTGCCCGAAGTATTGACTTCGATTGCGATTCCTTGTTCAGCGATAGTTCGCAAAGTCTCATCTATCACATCTGGCGCATCGATATCGGAGAATGCTGGATAGTTTCCTTTCATAGCATCAATATGCCCGAGAATTTGGAACATTTTCGAACGTGCTGATTCCTGAATAAGTCGGTAATATTCCGTTTTGACTTCTAGGTGCTGAGCGGTGTTCAAGTCTTTCCAGCGTGATTTGTTGAAGATGCTGATATCAAAAGTATGATGAACGGAACCGATAATATAATCAAATGGGTACCGGGATAATATCTCATGATACAGCTTCGCATATGTTGGGAAAAAGTCTGATTCAATCCCAAGCAGCACATCGATACGGCCTTCATACTCTTGCTTTAACGTAAGGACCTCTTCCACATAGGCGGGCAGTTCACTTTTACGCATTGTAATCTTTGGGAAGGGTTGTTCCTCTTCATAGCCAAAGTATGGAGTATGATCCGAAATACCGATCACCTGTAGGCCTCGAGCTATACCAGCTTCAATATAATCTCTAATCGTGCCGTTAGCGTGACCGCATCGAACGTGGTGAGTATGTAAATCGAACTTCATGATGTACTGCACCTCCTCTGCTTGTTGTGAACCGACTCTTCCTATTTTTACTCGGAACTAACAAATTGATTCTCAGGCATACCTTTCAAGTCATTCAAAAATTGTTGCATGGCTGAATTTAAATAACGTCCCGAACGGTACATCACACCAACAGGATGGGCTGTTTCTAATTCATGGACTTGCACAAATTTCAATGTGCCGCGTTTTAGCTCATTGCTAATCGTTAGTTTGGATACAATGGCAGCACCAAGATTCAACTCAACCATCCGCTTTACTTCTTCACTACTGGATAAGTCCATGACGACATGCGGATGAATGTTGTGCTTGCGAAATACGTCATCTGCAAATCTTCTGCCAACGGTGTCAGGTGACAGCATAATAAGCGGAACGTCCTTAAGCATGTCCATCGTTGCATGAGAGTGCTGTGCTAACGGATGCTGAGGGCTAACGACGAGTTCAAACGTATCATAATAAAGAACGGAAGATACTAAGCTCGGACTTTTCTCCAACAAATAGCCAATGCCAATATCTACGGTTCCGTTCTCGATCTGAGCAACGATTTGAGAGGATGACATAGACAATATCGTTGTTTTAATTAGCGGGAATTGATCCTGAAAATAAGACAAGATACGCGGCAATATTTGAATGGCAATCGATGTCGTCGTGCCAAGTACGATATGGCCTTGCGGCACTTGGTTCAAATCAGCAAGCTTCTGCTTAAGGTTATCTACTGTATTCAGAATTTGCTCAGCGTGTTCCAAAAATAGCTTGCCACTGTCCGTTAGTGTAACAGGCTGGTTGCGATCAATTAGAACGGTCTTAAACTCATCTTCTAAGCTCTTAATTTGAGCAGACACAGCGGGCTGAGTAAGATTAAGCAATTCTCCAGCCTTGCGGAAGCTCATTGTTTTTGAGATTGTCAGTAGTGTTTCCAGTTGGCTCAAGTTCATGACAGTCAGTCCTCCTCTTGATACCGGATTTATATGTAGAAACAAGAACCTTGACCTGTTACGTTAGTTAGCGTGAACAAGCGTGAACAAGCGTGAACAAGCGTGAACAAGTTAAGTTAAACCACACCGTGCTTTGTAAATAAAATTTGTCATAATGATTATTATAGATGAAGGGGTGGAAATGGGCAATGAATTAGCCATTTCTTCCATTTAAGAGTAAAAGTTTTCATCTTATTCCCAGATAGGAAAGCTTGGAATAACAAGTGAGAAATTGATTCCTTATCCTTGTAAGTCTTTATTGACGCAAGGTTTATCTTACCTCAAAATATGAATAATCGCTCGCTTGCTCAAATATAGTGATGGCCATCCAATAGCAGCATATAATAGCGATAATCAAACAGATGGATGAGCCTCATGAGGAGGAAAAGAATGATTACAAAGCAGCAACGCAGTTGGATGATGTATGACTGGGCTAACTCTGCTTTTGCTACAACGATGATAGCGGCTGTGCTGCCGATTTTTTATCAAACAGTGGCAGCTTCTACACTCGACAAACATGTGGCGACTAGCTACTGGTCTTTCACACAGACAACGGCCATGATTCTCGTTGCGCTCATTTCTCCCATGCTTGGGGCAGTGGCCGATTTGTCACAGCGTAGAATGGCTATTTTGAGAGCGTTCGCATGGACAGGTGCGCTAAGTTGTGTGCTTATGAGCTTAGCTGGCACTGGTGATTGGCTGCTCGTATCCGCCTTGTTCATTATCGGTACGCTCGGTTTTTCTGGTGGTAACACCTTCTATGATTCGTTGCTTCCCACTATTGCCTCATCTGAACAAAGGGATGAACTATCGGCTAAAGGGTATATGTATGGCTATATCGGTGGAGGCATATTGCTCGCACTGAACATTTTGATGTTAGAAAAATATACATGGTTCGGTATTTCCGATAAGCTGGTAGCTACACAGATTGTATTTGTATCTGTTGGGATCTGGTGGTTCCTTTTCTCGATTCCGTTGTTCCGTACCATAAAAGATCCTGAAGAGTGGAACAGGAAAGCGGTTCGCTTTTATGCGAATCAAGGGTTCAAGCGTGTCATTCGTACCGTTCGTGAAATTCGTCGTTATCCTGAACTGCTGAAATATTTACTGGCATTTTGGTTCTTTAACGATGGCATTACTACGATCATTAGTATGGCTGCCATTTATGGAGCTCAACTTGGCATAGGAACAACGCATTTAATTGCTGCACTTCTTATTACACAGTTTGTGGGCATTCCTTTCACCTATTTATTTGCTAGATTTGCGAAACGTCTTGGCTCTAAGCGTTCATTGTATATCTCCTTATCGATATATATGATTATCGTGCTGCTCGGTTATTATATGCAAAATGCAGTTCATTTTTACATTCTTGCCTTTATGGTGGGCATGGTACAAGGTGGAAGTCAAGCAGTAGCACGTTCGATCTTTAGTCAGTTAGTTCCCAATGGACGAGAGTCTGAATTTTTCGGCTTCTTCAGCCTTTCGAGCAAAGTATCAGCTTCCATTGGCCCAGCTGTATTCGGGGTAGTTGGCTTGTTAACAGGTTCTACAAGATTAGCTATTTTATCCATTTTATTGTTCTTTATTTTAGGCATTTTGTTGTTAATGAGAGTAGATATCGCAAAAGGAAAAACGGAAGCAGTGGAAAGTTTGTCCTAACATCATTATGTAGCTGTGGGGAGGACTCGAACGTGGAATTGATCAAGGATATCGATCGTAATCGCCGTATTGAACAATATGCCTTGAACGCTTGGCCAGCTCTCCAGACGAATGTGCTTGATGGGTGGTTGCTTCGTTTTGCTGATGGATATACAAAGCGTTCTAATTCAGTGAGCGCTATCTATAATCAGTCAGAAGTCCAATCTTACGAACAGCTATTAGAAAAGATCCACATCTGTGAAAGATTATACGAGGGTATGGGTCTTGATGTTATTTTTAAAATGACTCCTTTTGTACCTAGTTCTCTTGATGCTCTGTTAGCTGATGAAGGGTATCAATATGTTGAACCTTCCAGTGTACAGGTACTTGAATCGTTGTACGATCTGAACGGGCTTACGGCGTATGGTGAACAAGCAGAGCAATTGGGAATAGAATTGGAAGCATGCGAGTATATAAGCCAAAAGTGGCTGGATATCGTAGCGGACTTTAATCATCTTTCCACCCATAATCGCCAAATTACAAGACAACTATTATCGAACTCGCTGCTGCGGAAAGGATTTTTCATTTTATATGTGCAATCTGTTCCTGTTGCTTGCGGATTAGGTGTAATTGAAGGGGAGTATATCGGTCTCTATGACATCGTTACTGCTGAGCCCTATCGCAACCAAGGCTACGGAGAACAGCTCATTCGTGGGATATTAAACTGGGCCTTATCAGTTGGTGTGAAGAAAAGCTATATCCTTGTCGTACAGGGTAATCATAGTGCGAAAAGGTTGTATGAGAAGTTGGGGTATAAAGAGATCTATACGTACTGGTACCGTGTTAAAGCGAATAGCAATAAAGCATAGAGATGCCGTGAAAATGGAAAAGGCAGTTCCTGTCCTTGCAATGTGCAGGGGATGGAACTGCCTTTTTGTATAAGATGAGGGTTACTCTCTTCCTTTATTTCGACTGCTCGTACGGATAAACAGTTTCACGATTTCTACAATTGGCACAATGCTAATTGCAGCTGTCACGACAATCAACCATTGCTCGCTATTTAGAGGCACAACGCTGAATAAGTCGTTCATATAGGGTACCCAAATGACGACCAATACAAGGACACCTGCTGCAAGTGCTGCCCAGTTCAAGTATCGGTTGGAGAAGACACCAATCGTGAATATCGATTTTGTATTGGAGCGAACGTTGAATACATGAGTGAGCTGAATGAGGCCTAGTGTTGCAAAGGCCATCGTAACAGCGACAGATTCATCATAATGAGTATGTCCCCACCAATAGGTGAATAAGGTTAAAGCTGCTTCCAGTATTCCTTGATAAATAATGCTGGTGCCAACGCCATCTGCAAATACGCTTGTCGCAGAACTGCGCGGTGGCTGCTTCATAATGTCTTGTTCCGCTTTCTCCAACCCAAGCGCGAGTGCTGGCAGCGTATCGGTGACGAGGTTAATCCACAGGATGTGGATTGGAAACAGGATCTTCCAGTTCAATAACGTTGCAATAAATAACGTGATAACCTCACCTAAGTTGGCAGAGAGTAGAAACTGGATTGTTTTTCGAATGTTGCTGTAAACTTTTCGCCCTTCTTCTACTGCGACGACAATGGTGGAGAAGTTGTCATCCGCCAGTACCATATCCGAAACGCCTTTGGATACATCCGTTCCTGTAATCCCCATGCCAATCCCGATGTCCGATGCCTTTAGTGCTGGCGCATCATTGACACCATCTCCTGTCATCGCAACGACTTTACCATGTTTTTTCCAAGCTTGGACGATCCGTACTTTGTGCTCAGGAGATACGCGAGCATAGACCGAGTACTGGGTTACTTTGCTCATGAACGTTTGTTCATCCAACTCATTAAGTTCACGTCCCGTGAGCACGCCACTCTCATCTTGAATAATGTCAAGTTCCTTCGCAATAGCGGCGGCAGTATCACGATGGTCGCCAGTTATCATAATCGGACGAATGCCAGCTTCTTTGCATATGCGAACGGCTTCCTTTACTTCTTCGCGCGGTGGATCAATCATGCCGACTAATCCAATAAAGGTCAGATTGGCTTCAACCTCGTTTGGTTCCATAGAATGCGGAAGATCAGGCTTATCGGTGTAGGCAAGGGCAAGCACGCGCAGTGCCTTTTGCGCCATCGATTTGTTGGCTGCCTCAATATTGCGCCGATGCTCTTCCGACATATCGACCGTTTGATTGTCAATGCGAATATGGCTGCATCGTTCTAAAAGCACATCGGGTGCGCCTTTGGTCATGACACGAAATATTTTTTTACCTTCCGTGTGCGGCATTTCATGTACCGTCGTCATCAACTTGCGATCTGAGTCAAATGGCAGCTCAGCTCGACGAGGATACTGTTCTTCTCCTTCGCGCTTATCAAAATTCCGATGTAGGGCGAACTCAACAAGCGCCGTTTCGGTAGGATCACCTATATACTTGATTCGCTTTTTCCCGGAATGATCAGAATTATCCGCATCCGTATCACTTTCCGTCATTTTCGTATCATTACATAACGTCATGACTTGGAGTAGAATATCGCTCCCTGATATCGTGTTCAGGTCAGCTTGCTCATCTTGCAGCCCGCTGTTGACATAGACCTGCTTCACCGTCATTTTGTTCTGGGTAAGCGTTCCTGTTTTGTCTGAGCAAATAATTTCAGTACTGCCGAGTGTTTCAACTGCTGGCAGCTTGCGAATAATCGATTTGCGCTTCGCCATTCGCTGCACGCCAAGTGCCAATATAATAGTGACGATAGCTGGCAGTCCTTCTGGAATCGCCGCTACTGCTAAGGAGATGGATACGAGCAGCATCTCCAGCCACGCTCGCCCTTGAAACATGCCCACACCGAATATGATGAGCGCTACAACAATGATAATGATGGTGAAGTATTTCCCCAACTCATTAAGCTTTTTTTGCAATGGGGTGATATCTTCATCTTCTTGCGAAATAAAGCTGGCTATTTTGCCGACTTCCGTAGTTTCACCTGTTCCTGTGACGATACCTACACCGCGTCCATAGGTAACACTGCTTGACATATAAGCCATATTTTTTCGATCGCCAATGACGACATCTGGCTTGTCCAAAGGAGCTGTATCTTTCTCAACGGGTACTGATTCCCCAGTTAATGCAGCTTCTTCAATCTTAAGAGAGGCTGATTCAATCAATCTTATATCCGCAGGTACAACATTGCCGGCTTCTAATACGACAATATCACCTGGTACAAGATCTTCTGCTTTTACTTCAATTGTCTTGCCATCACGTATAATGCGGGCGTTCGGTGAGGACATTTGCTTAAGCGCATCTAACGCTTGTTCCGCCTTGTTCTCTTGCAGTACACCGAGTACAGCGTTGAGTACGACAACGACAAGAATGATGATCGCATCCGTCAATTCGCCAAGAATCCCGGATATTAAAGCCGCTACAAGCAGAATAATAATCATCACATCTTTGAATTGGGCGATCAGCTTTGCGATAATAGACTTACGCTTTGCTTCTTGCAGCACATTTTTTCCGTATCGCTCTAGTCTTGCGGCAGCTTCGGCTTCTGTAAGGCCGTTCCGCGAAGAATCAAGCTTGGCAATGGTCTCATCGTAAGATAGTGTGTAATAAGCCTCTTGCGAGGATGTATGTTCTTGCTGTTTCTGTTCTTGTTCCACTGATGTCATCTCCTAGGGATTAGTCTTGTACATAGGACGAGGCCGTGTACTACCGTACAAGCCCTCGAATAGAATTAGAGACTCGGCGTTCAATTTACCTAGCGTCGATCCAATAAGTATCGATAAGATATAGTAACGTCATTAACAAGATTTGAAGCTGCGAAACTGGGTCGGAACTCGGACCGTGATTGCATAACGGCACACAATAGCATGTGGAAAAACGTACAAATTCATTCGCTTATCATATATGTTTAGTCAAATGGGAACGTTCATGGTTAAATAGAGTTATACGTGAGCAAGGTTAGCAAAATTATTGATGAAAAGTTTAATGAAAAGTTCGTTATTGGTAAGGAGGAGCGGGAGATGCACGATTCTGTCTGCAGCGATGAACAGGCTTCGATTCGCCACATCGGCATTATGGATATTGGATCGAACTCCGCCCGTTATATGATAGCTAAGTTGTATGCGAATCGTACCTTTCATATGTTGGATCAAGGAAAGGAAACGATACGGCTCGGAGCTGGATATGACGAAGAAGGGAGTATTCCAAATCAGAAGGTGGACGAGCTGCTGTCGGTCATTCATCGATTCAAACAGCTCGGAGAAAATTATCAGCGTTGTGAATGGATAGCAGTTACGACCGCAGCCATGCGCAAAGCTGCGAATAGTGAGTATATCGTTCGTAGAATTTATGAGGAAACAGGCATTACCGTGCAAATGATTAGTGGGGATAGCGAAGCATATCTCGATTATGTTGCTGTACTATCAACAGTGGATGTTCAAGATGCAGTCATTATGGACATGGGCGGCGGTTCTACGGAATTTATATGGATGGAGAACCGTCAGTTCAAGGAAAGTATTAGTCTGCCAGTCGGAGCGTTGACGATAGCGGAAGATTACGAAGTAGAAAATGCACTGACAGCAGATACGGAGACGTATCTTCGATCGATGACCCGCTATTGGTTAAGGCATGTACATTGGCTCAAGGAAGCCCAAGGGTTACCGCTGGTGGCCATTGGAGGGACGCTTCGCACGTTAGCGAAGATGGATATCGATGAACGGGAGTATGGTGTCGACTCCCTGCATCATTATGAATTTATGCCTGAAGAGGTCGAAGACTGGCATCAGCGTATAAAAGGAATGGACTTGGAAGAGAAGCAGGCGCTGCCTGGTTTGTCTAAGGATCGTGCGGCTATACTGACGGGATCTCTAACTTTTATAAATGAATGCTTGCTTAGGTTCGACTCATCAAAAGTAATGGTTAGCGCCAAAGGTGTGCGCGAAGGTGTGCTGTTCGATATGCTGCGTGGAGAAGGGATACACATTGATCATCCACTGAAGTTCAGCATTTATCATCTTCAGCATCGTTTGGGCTTGAATCGTATACAAGCTGATCGGTTATGGCAGCTTACCAATGCTCTTATGCAAGAGCTCCAGCCTATACTTGGTTGGGAAGAGGAATGGAAGCGAATCGTATATGCAGCTGCGCAACTGCATGATATTGGCGTATCTGTAAGTCATATGGAACGGGAACGTCATACCTTTTACATGATTCGTCATGCAGAGTTGTATGGCCTGACCCCTCGCCAAATTGCATTGAGCGCCCTCGTAGCTACGATGGACTTTAAGCATAAGGTTCCTAGAGAGTGGGCGGAAGTAGAAGCCATTCTTCAACCTAGAGATCAGACGATGGCTGCTAAAATGGGTTTGATTATGCGCTTGGCGCTTGACCTAACACGCACATACGGCTGCCAAACAGCAGAGGATGTCTCCTGTACGGTTAAGGATGGAGAAATCATTCTTATGCTGCAAGGAGCTGCTGCCCATATGTCTTGGCGGGGGACGGATATGTATGCACTTCGCGCTGGTTTCCGTCGTTGGTTAAAACGAGAATTGAAGCTGTCCTAATCAGGATAAAGCAATAGAAAATGAGTTATAAACAATAAGCCGCCCACAAGCCTGCTGTCTCAAAATGGACAAGCATTATTGGCTTGGAGGGCGGCTTATTTGTTGTAGCGTTACATGTATCTGATAAGTTAAATTTCGTGCCAGAACCGATTAAGAAGACCAAATAGGATCTTCAATTACGATAGGACGGTTGTGTTCTAGTGGAAGCCCTGTCTCGTAGGAGTGATTGCCAACGGCCTGCTGGAGTGCTTGTTTGGCAGCAGCTACATTTGGTATTTGCGCATTGTGAATCCAAGAAACGTCGTTCCAATGCGTTCCCTTATCATTATCTGTATCGGAGGCAAGCTCTCGTGCTCGCCAATAGGTTAGAGCAGCCCGTATGGCCTGCGCTGCATCCTCGGCAGCTGTCTCCCACATATCCCACACACTTGTGCTTGTTAGCTGCTCCAAACCTGTTGGATCAGGCCATGGTCGGCGTGCTTCGTTCATAACGTCATAAGGAGCTACTTTTTTCTTGTACATCATCGGCTCAATCTGATTGAATGTAACAATTCGTTTCCAGCCATATGGATCGTGGAAGAGTTTCTGTGCTTGCACCATATCACGTATGGATTCATTCCATGCCTCACGACGTATCAGTCCATCAAATTCAGGATAATGAGCTGCTACGACTGCTTCAAACGAATCTAGCATGTTCGCTGAGAAGCTTGGGCCCACGTCAATCCACTTCCATACAGGGGTTCGCCACGTTTCCACCCCCAGCTTGCGCTTAGCTACATGAGTATCCATCAGCACCTCAAAGCGTTGATGATCCCATTTCTTGAATCCTGACCGTACAAATACGTAAGGGTGCATATGACGATCGAGAATATGATGCAGCAAAAATCCGAGCACATATACCGCATCGGAACGATCTGCAGGATTAGAACGAGTGAGTAGATCCATCAAGACAGGGCCACATTGTTGATTATGCATGGCGCTGCCGACTTTGTTCATCGTCTTGTCTTGTTTCCAAGGCAGGAAATGATGATAGAACAAGAAGTCTGGGCCTTGGCAGCCCATATTGAACCATTTGCTAGACGAATGGTCTTCCATCCACGAAGAAAGGCCTGCCTCCTTTACTACTTCTTGGCCAAAAATCATATGAGTCCAAATGTTAGGCATAAGTCTTTCCCCCTGAATATGTCATGTTTTTATCTGTAATCCGATTACCTTCTATACTCTACAAAGATGAACGGCTCATGGTTTATTGTCAACCCTTTCTCTATGTAAATCGGTTTATTCCAAACGGATCATGAGCAATAGCTACAATTGCAGACTAGCATGATAAAGCGTTTACATGTACACTAAGTAGTGTTCATATGTGTTAGCGTTAACATATGTGAACTTTCATACGGTTGCTTAGAGAATATGTGGAGAGATAGGTGGAGAGAAGTATGGAACAGTTCCGATTACCGAAAATTGACGTGCCTAAGATGGAGCTGCCTAAAGCAGTAAAACAGGTATTGGCTGAAGCGGAGGTGCAATTAGCCCATCGTCCGAAGCTGCTGAAAATGTTCAAAAATTGTTTCCCTAACACACTCGAAACGACAACAAAGCTATTGGATGATGGCACTACCTTTGTTCTAACGGGGGATATTCCAGCTATGTGGCTGCGTGACTCTGTGGAACAGGTCATTCATTATGTGCCATTTGCTAAAGACGATGCAGATCTTCAACGCATTATCGGCGGTCTTATTAAGCGTCATATGTTCTATATTAACTTGGATCCGTACGCAAATGCATTTAACGAAACAGCAAATGATTGGCACTGGGATGCGAACGATCAAACCGATATGTCCCCTTGGGTGTGGGAGCGTAAGTACGAGTTGGATTCCATGTGCTTCTCAATCCGTCTTGCTTATATGTATTGGAAGGAGACGGGGCGCACCGATATTTTTGACACCAACTTTAAGTCAGCGATGCGAAAAATAATAGATGTGTGGAAAACGGAGCAGCGTCACTTTGAGCAATCACCGTATCGCTTCCATCGTGAAAATTGTCCAGACATTGATACCTTGCGCAATGATGGGATGGGCATGCCTGTTAACTATACAGGAATGACTTGGTCTGGCTTCCGTCCTAGTGATGATGCCTGTGACTTCCATTATCATATTCCGTCTAATATGTTCGCCGTCGTATCGCTTCGTCAAATGCAAGAAATCGCGAAATACGGTTTCCGAGATGAAGCTTTCGTAGCGGAGATGCATAAGCTGGAAAAAGAAATTGATCATGGTATTCAGTTGTACGGTGTCGTGACGCATCCGACTTATGGCCGCATTTACGCTTATGAGACAGATGGATACGGCAACAACTGCTTGCTCGATGATGCGGGTACACCAAGCTTAATTTCGATTCCGTATATCGGGTATGCGTCAGCTGATGATCCGATTTATCAAAATACGCGCCGCTTTATTTTAAGTAAGGAAAATCCGTTCTACTTTGAAGGAAAAGCAGCGAAGGGAATTGGAAGCCCGCATACACCAGACGGCTATATTTGGCATATGGCGCTCTCCATGCAGGGACTGACAGCTTCTTCTGATGAGGAAATGTTGGACATGCTTGCGATGCTTGAAGCGACAGATGCGGATACAGGCTATATGCATGAAGGTTTCCATTCTGATGATCCTTCTATCTTTACACGTCCATGGTTTGCTTGGTCGAACAGTTTGTTCGCTCAGCTTGTTCTCAAAGCGATGCAAAGTGGGTTGCTTAAATAGTATAAAATGGAATATACAGTAAGGACGAGCGCTGCTCGTTCTTTTTTATTCAAGAAACTTGAAATAAATATGTAATGGAAGTAGTGATTTATAGGCTGATTTCAGTATAATAGTCTTAGTGTTTTCGGGTGTATAGGACGTATGTTACATCTTGAATATACTTCTTGGTGTCAGAAAGGGGCGAAAGATGTAAGATGAAAGCCGAGTGGGTACATCCTTTTTTACAGTCTGCATGCAGCGTTATTGAACAAATCTTACAAGTTCGCCCAGAGCGTGGGGAACTTGAATTGCTAGCTTGGCATGGGACTCATGATCTACATATCCAAATTGGCATGACTGGTCAGATGTCAGGAGTTGTTGCATTTGGATTAAATGAAGGAGCAGCAGTGAAGATGGCCTCCGCGATGATGGGAGGCTATCCATTAGAAACTCTAGACGCAATGGGGGAAAGTGCGATCTCGGAGTTGGGCAATATGATTAGTGGCAATGCTTCAACGATGCTATTCAATCAAGGTATCCATGTTGATATTTTGCCGCCGCAGCTCGTTCCACTTCAATCGATACCGAACTGTGGAACCAATGCAATGGCAGTTCCATTGCATGTACATAATGTAGGTCGTCTGGATATTATGATGAAAATACAAGGTTAAGCACAGTTTGTATTCATGATGGATCAATGGTCCTGAAATGAAGTTTGCTGTACAGAAGAGGTGGAATTATGAGTATTACGAACAATCATTCATTGCGAGATAAAGTTATTCTTATTACGGGTGCATCGAGTGGCATAGGTGCATTAATAGCTCGATATGCAGCAGAAGCAGGTGCCGTTCCTATTCTAGCTGCGCGATCTGCAGAGAAATTAGCAGAAGTGTCGAGTCAAATTACACAACGACATGAATGTATCACCTTGGATGTAACGGATGCAGCGGATGTAGAACGGGTCATTCATGATGTAATCGACCGTTACGGTCAACTTGATATTTTAGTGAATAATGCGGGCTTTGGCTTGTTCGAGCTTACACATGAGATGGGGCTTGAACACTTTGAAGCGATGATGGACGTGAATTATATGGGGCTTGTTCGCTGTACGAAGGCAGTGCTGCCGCACATGCTAGAGCGTCGAACGGGACATATCGTCAACATAGCTTCAATGGCTGGAAAAGTAGGGACTCCTAAATCTGCAGGATATGCGGCATCTAAGCATGCGGTACTCGGCTTTACGAATTCGCTGCGCATGGAGCTGGCGCAAACCGGTGTAAAAGTGTCTGCGGTGAATCCAGGCCCAATTGATACTCCATTTTTCCAGTTAGCTGATCCAAGCGGGCAATATGTGAACAACGTGCGCTGGTTTATGATGAAACCGGAGAAAGTTGCTCGTCGCATTATTCGTGTTATGGAACGTCAGACTGCTGAAGTAGATCTGCCTTTGCTAGGAGCAATCGGTACGAAGCTGATGCAATTGTTCCCTGGACTATCAAGTCGCGTTGCAGGACGTATGTTGAACAAAAAATAAAGGCAGCCGCTCTGGCTGCCTTTTTTATATGAATATACGCATAATTACTCAAAACGTAATCTAAGTTTACTCCAAAAAATTTATTCCAGCACGGTACGCAGAGTTAGTTGAATTTCTTCCTGCGTTTTCGCTACTACTGAATCCGGCGCTTTAATGCCGAAATCACCAAATGTTACTTTTGTGGCTCCATCGAGATATAGCTTCCCGTCTTTGAACATCGATTCTGCTTCGAAACGAACTTCTTTCGCTTTACCCTTTACAGTCAATTTGCCGTTGATAATAAACGTTTGTTTTTTACCCTCTGTCCAAGTTGGATTCCACTGTTCAAATGATACGGTCTCGAATACAGCTTCAGGATGTGCAGCTACATCAAAGTATTCAGCGGCTTTCAGATGACCGTCACGATCGCTGTTACCTGAGTTGATTTGGTTCATATCGCCTTTGGCAATAGCTTTCATCTCCGCTGGATCCTGCAAGTTAAAGTCCCATGTGCCGGTAATCCCATTCATCTCAAAATTGACAGTTTCCTTGGATGTTGTAACCGAGAAATACACTTTGGATTCTTTGTTTATCGTCCATGTTTTATTTAACTGATCAGCTGTAACCGTTGATGCTTCGCTCGTATTGCTCGTATTTTCGCTGGCAGATGCCTTGATGTTAATATGGTTGCCTACGTAGTAGTCGTACAGTGCATAACCACCAATTCCGATTGCAGCGGCTGCCGCAACCCCAATGATCATTATTTTCTTCTTCATAATTGCCTCCCAAACCTAAATAGTTTTTTAAATGGCTTGCCTCGTGTGGATTATAGATATCATAGTAATGGATTAAGCTGAGATGGCCTTGAGCGGTAGCTGAAAGTTTCCTGAATGCGTTCAAGGGTAACTACAGTGCGTTGCTTGGTCATATCCAACATAAACATTAAGTTTGTACTCAGCAGGCATTCAGCAGTTATTCAGTTATGTCGTTGTTGATCGTGTACAATAGAGGGAAGGGGGAGAACAGTTTGCTTCTGGTAAAAGGAATTAAAATATTGCTTGTTGATGATGAGCCGAATATATTAGAGTTTTTGGAAATGGGATTGGAGAACGAAGGCTTTCAAGTGTTTACGGCTCAAAATGGTATGAGTGCCGTTACGATGGTCAAAGAGCATCAGCCTCATGTTGTCATCCTTGATGTAATGATGCCGGGTATGGATGGTTTCGAAGTTTGCAGAATGCTAAAGAAGCTGCACAATGTAGCAATCATTATGTTAACCGCGAAAGATGAAGTCGGGGATCGTGTCAAAGGGCTTACGTTAGGTGCCGATGATTACATGATCAAGCCGTTTAGCTTTGAAGAGCTGCTTGCACGCATTCATGCTCGAATTCGTAATCATTACCCACATTTGTTAAGTGAAGTTGCTATCGGACCGTTCCGAATTGATGATAGAAAGCTGGAGATTAGTTATAACAAGCAGGTGCTGGATTTGTCTCCAACGGAGTATGCGCTGCTGAAATATGTAGTGACGAATCATAGTCTTGTATTGAGCAAATCCATGATCTTGGATCATGTATGGGGTTATGATTTCGGTGGAGATGACAATATCGTGGAGGTGTATATTCGCTCCCTGCGTGACAAGTTGAACGATCGAGAGCATCAAATAATTCGAACTCGGCGAGGTGCCGGGTATTGGGTGGAGATTCAGTGATGAAGCAGAAACAAGATCGTATGCGTCGATTTTTTGAACCGAACTCGTTGCGTTTTCAATTACTGTCGCGGTCGCTGTTTGTGTTATCTGGACTGCTGCTGCTGATCGGTATTGTGCAGTATACTTTTATGAAGCAGTTCCTGTATCAAAATAAAGCGGAAAGTTTGCTAAGCCAAGTGCGTAATATTCCGTATCAACTATGGGAATACACGGATCAAATGCAAGGGAAAAATGAATATGTGGATGCGCTGCTCTCTCTTCGTACGCCAGATGTCCAATTTGCCCTTGTGTACACAGATGGCTATGTAAAAGATTTATTTGTTGACCCTTATAAAAAAGGAACGCCGCGTATGCCTGAAGCCATCTATACGGAAGTGCTTGAGAGTGGAATATGCGACTTCAAATATAAAATAACGGAGGACGAACATGGTGGAGAGCATTTAGTTGTGCTGCAGCCGATTAAGACGGACAACAAAGTAACGGGCATTGTACAGGTCAGTTCACCAATCGGTTCCTTGACGAATGTGCTTATTCCGCAGCTTATTACCTTTTTAGGTGCTTCTTTACTTGCACTGCTGATTGGCTTGTTCATGTACTTGTCTGTACTGCGCCGTACGTTGAATCCTTTGTCGCATATGGAGAGAACGGTAGAGCATATCAATTCGGGCAATCTAGCGCAGCGGCTGCCTGTTGATCAAGGACAATTGGAAATCGATCGTGTATCGATTGCATTCAATGGCATGCTTGAGCGGTTGGAACAATCATTTAAGTCTGAACAGGAAGCGAAGGAACAGATGCGCCGTTTCGTTGCGGATGCTTCTCATGAGCTTCGTACGCCCTTGACTTCGATTCGTGGCTTTCTGGAGGTGCTGATGCGAGGGGCGGCTTCCAATCCAGAACGGTTGGGCAAAGCCTTGAAAAGTATGCACGGAGAAGCAGAACGCTTGCATAGGCTCGTAGAGGATCTGCTGAGTCAGGCGAAGTTGGATCGCGAACCTATTATTCAATTGCAGTCAGGACCGATCGATCGTGTCATCTTCGATATGGAGCATCAGCTCTTATTGCTGGCTGGTGATCGCAAGGTGCGTTTAGATATCGAGAAAGATGTGCAAGTATGGTTTGACAGAGACATGATAAAGCAAGTAATTCTCAATTTGTTCCATAATGCGGTGCAGCATACAAACGCGAAGGAAGGCGTTATTTTATTGACGCTGCGCCATATAGAGGACCGTGTTGAAATTGATGTAAAAGACAATGGGGTTGGGATTGCGCCAGAACATGTGCCCCATGTATTCGAGCGATTTTATCGAATTGATTCATCTCGCACTCGTAAATGGGGTGGGGCGGGCTTGGGGCTGTCCATTACCAAGTCGATTGTTGATAAGCATAATGGCAGCTTGCAGGTAGAAAGTGAGCTTGGTAAAGGTACGTTATTCCGCGTGATCCTCCCTTCTGTGAACCAATCAGCAGGTGCTAAATAAATAAAATGGTTGCTCGAATCGTGGAAGAAAGTTGGAGGATGGTGTTCCATTCGTTATAATGGTAGGAAGAGCAATCATCGATGGGATGCAGAAGAGAGGAAAATGAATCGTGACATTAACATTTAAACAATTACCTATAGATACGATCTATGCAGATAAATTGGAGCAGCGTGGTATCGTAACGCCGTCTCCTGTACAGGCGGAGGCAATCCCTGCTGCTGTTGAAGGACGCGATGTACTGGCTCAATCCCAGACAGGAACAGGTAAGACGTTGGCATACTTACTGCCTGTTCTTGCGCGTATCCAGCTGGATCAAAGTGCGTTGCAGGCGGTCGTCGTCGCTCCTACGCAAGAGTTGGCGATGCAGATCGTGCGCGAGGCAGAAGCGTTAGCAGGCGCAGAAGGGCTTATCGTGGCGCCGCTTATCGGAGGCGCTGCCTTGAACCGTCAGTTGGACAAGCTGAAACAGCGTCCACAACTTGCAGTAGGTACGCCAGGGCGTATTCGCGAGCTGTTGGATATGAAGAAGCTGAAAATGCACGAAGTTCGCACGATCATCATAGACGAGGTAGATCATGTGCTGCGTCAAAGCGGGGCAGGAGATACTGAGCATATCATGAACCGTGCACTGCGTGATCGTCAGCTGTTATTCTTCTCTGCGACGCTGCCTGCTGAAGTGAAAAAGCTTGCCTCGAAATGGATGAAAGATCCCGTAAATGTCGGTATTGAACCAGACAAGCGTGTTGCGGATACCATTACGCACTCCTTTATCGTATCAGAGGAGCGCGACAGAATAGACATGCTTAGACGTCTTGTGCGCCACTACAACCCGAAGAGCTCCATTGTGTTCGTCAATGATTCAGACATGATCGGCGAGTGGGAATCGAAGTTGAGATATGCTCATTTATCAGTAGGTACTTTATATGGGAATGCTCCGAAGCAAGAACGCGTTCAGGTACTGCGCCGATTCCGTGAAGGGGAGTTCCAACTGCTGCTCGCGACGGATGTAGCTGCTAGAGGCTTGGATATCGCTGAACTCGATGTCGTATTCAGCTTGCAGCCTGCAATCAACGCGGAGCACTATGTACACCGTGCTGGGCGTACAGGTCGTATGGGCCGTAAAGGGATATCTGTAAACCTGATTACGGAACGTGAGCTTTTCATTATGCGCAAGTTCGAGCGCGAGCTTAATATTCAAATTCAAGAATGGTCGTACTATGATGGCAGAGTAAGTCTTGTAGAAGAGGGAGCGGTCAAGCGCAAGCCTCAAGCGCGCAAGCCAGTTGAAACTCGACAAGCTGGTTCCCAGCGCAAGCCGAATGATCGTCATCGCGATAAGAAGAGTAAAGGTGCGCCGAAGTGGTTGAAAGCGAAGCAGCAAGACAACGGGGATAAAGGCCGCCCTCAACAATAACAGGGGATAAAAGTGGGTCACATACTATAGATAAAAGTGGGTCGCCCACCATAATAGTTAAAAAATGCTAGCGCCTTAAGCGCTAGCATTTTTTTTATTAATGAACGTGCAATTTATAACGAACATCTTCATCTGCAAACTTGTACACATACAACAAATACTGACCCGGTTCCGCTTCATACGAAGCGTTCATGCCGCGACCTTCCAGCTCAAGTGGATACGCAACTGGGCGATCCAAGTCACCTTCTTTAAATAACATCCAGTTTACACCTTCGCCAGCTTGCTTCTCCAACTCAATGCGCAGTGCGGATGGCTTGTCCACGTTCACGCGGAAAATGTCCTGCGTATCTGTACCTTCAAGCGCCCCAAGCGTCGTCCGATTCATCGGTAACAGATTGCTAACTATATCAGGCGTATCATTAGGCTCAGATTCAACCAGTGGTTCTAACACTGTTTCACCATCCGGTGTAGATGCTGCCTTCACTTTTAATTGATAAGGCTGCTCGCCAGCACCTAGTTTATACACGTATACATAATACGTCCCCGACTTAGCGGATACAGAACCATTTAAGTGATTTCCTTCAACTTGTGTCGGGTAACCTGCATAATTGGTCATATCCGATTCATGATAAGCAATCCATGCTAAGCCATCTTGATTGGCTGCTTCCAGCTCAATGCTCCAATCTTCTTCTTTGCTTACTTCAAAACGGTAAATGTCCATGTAGTCCTCGTCGTTCACTTTACCGCTTACGATTTTCCCCGAACCATCCACAACGACTGCTTCTTCTGGCTTGTTGTTAGGCTCAGCATCTACATTTACTTGCTTATCGTCAGGTTGTTGGCCGTTGTTGCCATCCTCTTTACCCGAACCGTTATCGCTACCATTCCCATTACCATCTTGGCCACCGTCATCCGGCTGTTGACCAGTACCTTCACCTTCTGGGAGCTTGCCGTGGAACACAACATCATAAACAAATCTTCCTTCATTATCTACACGATAGTTTGTAAAATAAGCGGTTACCGTCTTGTATCCGTTCCATGGTTGTTCCGACAACGTGCGCAGGAAGCCATCTGTGAGCTCGCTCATCGCTTTCCAGTCGCCTGTTTTTCCAGTAGATATGCCGCCCGTATGCGTTCCTCTAAGCTCAAATGTATTGAAATAGGCAGACTTTTTCTCTTGCGTAACGACGTTGCTCAATTGAGCCACACGTGTAATCTCATCGTAAATGGAAGAGGCAGTCTTCGGCGCAAGCGGACTCATATAGTCGTCAGATACAAGCGGCACCGTCATGTTGTCATACTGTGCAACATGTTCCGCGATGGAACGTTGATATGCTTCATTCGTATGAGCATTGCTGCTAATGTAAGTAAGCTGCTCATTATAGGCTTCTGCGCTTCCGCTTCGAATTGCCGTATGAATGCGGTCGAGCTGCATCATATCGTTGTTATACAAGTAATCGTATAGAGCAAACGAATAGTTGTAGAAGTTCCACGTCCCATACTTCGCATTTACAGTGTCCGATACGGTAAAGTGTGTCCCTCTATCATTTTTAATGTTGCTTACGACTGATTTACGCGGTTTAATGCCCTCAAGACGTGTAGCTCCTGCAAAGAATTCAGCCCCGCCTTCCTCAAACCAAGGCATACGTCCTCCATCATAAAGCTGACCTTGTCCCCAACCGCCTGGTACACCGTAGCGTCCTTGCAAATAGTGCGTAACTTCATGTCTAAACAATTCTTCTAGGCTGTAAATACTTTGTTCAGCTGTGCGGTCATACGTAAAGAACGTCCCGTCGCCTTCAATGTAAATACCACCGTTGTTTGTCTCGTACCCATATAAATATTTGTTCATCCGATATTCATCTGGATTGTTGTAAATGACAACAGTAAGCACATCGTCCACATTGCCTGGCTCCAACGCTTTATCATTACCTGTCACGCGGAAAAATTGAGCTTCTACTTCCTTCGCTGCCCAGTACAAACGTTGGATCTGATCATCGCTCAGATTGCCCCCCGTCTTAAACACAACTTTGCCCTCATCAAAAACAGTCTTTTTCGGTAAATATTTATCTTTTCCCGCTTGCTTCAGCGCGTCGATATTTACTTGTTTGCCGTTAGCATCCACTTGTGCATAATGTTGTTCAATCTGAGCTGCCGCTTCAAAATATAGTTCACTAAGTGCGGACTCTTTCTTCATGACATCTGTAAGGATACGATTCGCCTGCGTCGGATCGCTATAATATCGACCGAGCGCCCCGGTGAAGTAAATCGCATTGTTCGTTAGCCATACATGGTCTTCTGAACGCGGACCGTATTGAGACAAACGGAAAAATTGCTCCAGGTAGCCGTCTATTGCCCCTTTGAACGAAGCTTCGTGACTTTTATCATCCATACGCCACATCAAATTGTAGCCCACACCATCAATAAGACTAAAGTAAGAATTTGCTGCAATATTGTCGTTCGCCAAAACATCTACACGGTCGACAAACTGTTTCACAACTTCCGTCAAACGGTTAATCGTATCCACATCAACGGTGGAATTAGAAATCATTTTACCTGTCGAGCCAATGACTTTGTTTTGAACTTCCGTTCCCCACGTAAACGCTGGATTTTGAGTAATAGCCGTAATAGCAGGCATCACTTTTTCACGATATGCTGCTGTATTAAGTTTAGACAACCCTTCATTATAGAAAGCTAAATAATAGCCTGAACGGAGTACCTCTACTAAAGTGTTAATACCTTTTTCATCTTCAGTTGTAAAAGAGGTCCCACTTGCTGCAAGCTGATCGACGATTGCCTGGAAGCGCGCTTCATCCTCATAGAAACGCTGTACATCGTCATTATATTTAAATAGCTCAGGCATTTGCGTCCATTCGATGCTCATTAGTAGATCCGTTAACTGATCGTATGGCATCGCGTTTAATTGCGCCATACTATAGGTCGACTGCTTGTTGCGCTGAATGGATCTGCTCTTTTGCTGAGAAGGAGGCTGCTGCTGATCTACGCTGCCAATCGGGTCTGCAAGTACCTCTGCTCGCACATCATTTTCTGATAACGCTTTCATAAGATCATGACTTGCCACCCTTGGTGATATACCAACGTCTACTTTGTTGCCTGCCGAGAGATTGCCTGTCTTACTGCTGCTTGTCGCACTTTCTGCGGCTACTGCCACCGGACCACTTATCGCAACAACCGCTGCAATAAACATTGCCGTACATGTTGACCAACTTTTTGTTCTCATGATGCCAATTTCCCCTTTGTGAGTATTAGGTTAATATTCATTTGATTATATGAACATTAATTAATATATCGGAATCATAAGGGCTGGATGACATGCAACTATATGACTGTTTTGACGTATATGAGCAGGTCTTTAGTATGGTAAACATGCTGGAGTCCTGAAATTTGGGCAGCGAAACGGCCTCCCAAGTCCCATTGTTCCGCTCCATTCCGTGTCGAAGCTTGTTATTTAGCTAATGAAGGTTAGAAGACTGAGACTACTCACATTTCAATAGATGGTTGAGCATGGTGTACACGGTAGTTATATGCAGTTAGTGTTGAAATATGGAAAAATATCTATATACTCATAGAAAGATGCTGAACCATGTAAATAATTAGCTGGCTTTTATATTTATCCGACAGCAAGTGTAAACCCTCAAAACTCAATCTACTATTTTTTAGATGTATGAAAAGAGAGGAGAATCCATTTGTTTTTGTATGCTCGTCATTGGAAAATCGTTGTTGTATTTTGTTTAGCTATAACATTATTGGCTGGATGCACAGGTGAGGACAAGAGTGAGCTGCCTCCTTTGCCTAAGGATGGTTCTGGGACAATTCGAATCTTATTCGGTAATGAAGAACAATTTATGAGTGAGTACGGAAATGCCTTTCATGTTAAATATCCTGAGATTGAATTTGAAATTTTACCGACAAGAGAACTCTTTAAATCATTAGGTAAGGATGGAGATTACTATCAAAATTTTATTGAATTTATTAAAAATAAACAGCTCGATGTTGTGATGTTAGCCCAATCCGATTATGAACATTTAGCTAGCGTTGGTATCCTGTATCCCATCGAGTCGCTTATTAAAGATGAAAAGTATCCCATTGACGATTTTCACCCTGGCGTGATCGATCTGCTGCGTGAAAAGGGCGGAAATACGCTGTATGGAGTAGCTGCTCAATTTCAATCTTCTGCCTTGTTCTATAATGCAGAATTGTTCAAGGAATATGGGGTAGATCCTCCACGTCACAAAATGTCTGTACAGGAAATGTTGGAGCTTGCAGAGCAATTCCCTAGTAAATCCAATAGTGATAAAGATCGTACATATGGTTTTCACAGTGAATATATGTCTCCTTCACAAATGCTGCTTCTGCTAGCAGAGATGTCGAATTTACAAATTGTTGATCCCACGGCAGACAAAATCGTTATGGATAGCGAAGCGTGGAAATCTATTTTTGTCAGCTATGCAGAGCTAGTAAAGGAGAAAAAGACGAATCTAATAAAATCGAATGATGATATGAGACCTGGCCAGGGTTTTGCACAAGGAAATGTAGCAATGACCATCGGGAATTCATATATGATCGCTCAAATTGAGAATGCTCATCGTTATAGCCAAGATGGAGAAAAGAAGAAAGGGTTTGAGTGGGGGATGGTAACGGTGCCAGTTGATCCAGCTAATCCGGATGAATCTCCTATGGTCCAGTTGGGCAGTATTTTTGCCATTCCGAAAGATTCCCTTAACAAGAATGCTGCTTGGGAGTTTGTGAAGTTCAGTGCTGGTCCTGAGATGGCTAGGATAAATGGGCGCGCCTCTAGTAAATTGACTACGCGAACGAAATACCAACAGGAGATAGCGGGAAAAAGTCCTGAGGCATTCACTTTATTGAAGCCAGGCTCAAACGCTCGTGCTCTATATAAGACGCTTAGTAAAAATAAAGTATCCGATGAGTTTTTCTCAGCGTTTCATAATAAACTAGATGAATCTATTATGGCTGTTGCTGATGGGAAAAAATCGCCTGAGCAAGCCTATGAACAATTATTGCCGGAGCTTCAGAAACAGCTAGATATAGATAAGAACAAGAGAGAAGACAAAAAAGCGGAAAAATAAAAGTAGTAGCTATTAAGGCGCGTTCAACAGCTCTTCTATTAGAGTGGGAGGACGTGCTATTTTTGTGCGTCGAAGAGGTGAATAAAATTAAGAATATACAAATTTATGACCAAACAATCGATCTGTATGTAATTTATTGAGAATATTAAGGGTTGATAAAACCGAAAGATGGATCTCCCATTTCTAATAACAACGAATGCTGTCACAAAGTGCAGCATTCGTTTTGTTTATAGAGATAAGACGATTAGGAAATAGCATGAAAACTACGTCTGTTGATGAACAGTTATATACGAAAATACATCAGAAGAAGATTGCCCGTCCTTCAGCATCACTCTATCGGAACTCGTCCGATCTCGGGTGATCTTTCTAACGGTCCGTTAGCACAAAAATGGCTGTTGTATGGAGTATTGTTGTCACGTTGCTGGCAGCTTGTACGGGACGCAGTAAGAGTGAACTTCCTCCTATGCCTGAGAGTGGAGAAGGAGTAATTAAAGTTCTATATTGGAACGAAGAGCAGTTTATGAAAGACTATGGATCCTCGTTCAATGTGAAGTATCCCGATATTGAGTTTGAAATTGTTTCTACGGCATTCACACGGGATATCGAAGTATCGCAGATTATTTGCTCCATCTTGGAGATGCGTCAAATCTGCAAATAATTGATCAAAAAGCAGAAAAAGTGGTTATGGATAGCGATGCGTGGAAAACGTTATTCATTGACTATGCTGAGCTTGTAAAGAGTGGGAAAATCAATATAAATGACCAGAGTTCTAGCAGAGGTTATGATCCGGGCTTTGCTGGTGGCAAGTCGGCTCTAGGAATTGGACAGCAATGGACGCTCTACTAGAAAGCTAACAACTCGAACGATATATCAGAAAGAAGTAAACGGAAAAAGTATGGAAGTTTTCACGGTATTACGGCCTGCTAAAAATAGCTATTCTGTATACGAAACATTAAGTAAAAATGATGTATCGATGGATTTCCATTCTATACTTACGATGAAATTAAATATAGCGTTAATGGCAGTGAAAGATGGTAAGAAATCAGCGGAACAGGCTTATACGGATCTGCTGCCAGAGCTGCAGAAGGCCTTGGAAGAGGCGAAGCAAAAAGGCGCCAAGGAGAAAGCAGAGAAAAAATAGCCTCATAAAGGATCATGTTAGCAAAGCCCCCGCAGCTTATCAATAAGCATGCAAAGGGGCTTTTTCATTTTTGTAAGGGTTAGTTGTAATGTGAAAATTATGGATATATAATTTAACTTGAGCATGTTGCTAGGTACATATATGTTTTCAAAGCAATCCGGATGCTTTGTTTAACGATCTTCCTCCAAGTCTAGCATTCTATCTGCGACCCATCTGAATAATCCACCTTAGATACACATTTCAATATCATCCTTTATCAAATATATTTTTCTTTTGATAGTACGGCTGTGTCATTCGTAACATCAAGACCCTCACCTTCATCGACTCAAAAGACGCAGTATAACTATAGTATTTGCCTTAATAGAGAGGGGAATGAATATGTCGAGTTGGACTCGTCAAGTAAAGCTAGTAGTTGTGTTAAGTCTTGTCGTTTCGTTGTTAGCCGCGTGTACTGGGGGAAGTAAGAGCGAACTTCCTGACCTTCCTGAAAATGGAGCGGGGAAAATTACGGTTATGCACTGGAGTGCAGATTCATTCATGAGTGAGCTGGGAAATACGTTTAATGTGAAATATCCCGAGATTGAATTTCAAGTCGTCGAGTCTGATGAGTTTTATCAATCTTTCAAACCACAAGAGGGAGATGCCGACAAGAAGCTTGCTGAATTTATTAAAAATAAAAAAATAGACGTCGTTTTGACACATCAAATGGAATACGAGCAGTTGGCCAAAGCAGGGGTTCTGTACAAGCTGGATACGATTATTCAAGATGAGAAGTATCCAATGGATGATTTTTATCCTGGTATTGTTGATTTGCTTCGTGAAAAAGGAGGCAATGCGATATATGGGCTGCCTAGCGGGATAAATTCTATGGCTCTATTTTATAACGTGGACTTATTTAAGAAGCAAGGTGTAGAGGTTCCTACACATAAAATGTCGCCTCAACGAGTACTCGACCTTGCGCAGCGATTCCCAGGTGGGTCCGATGAAAAGGAACGTATTTATGGAATCCATACGGAGTATCGGTCTGTAGGTGACCATATGTTATCGCTTGGTGAAATGTCCAACCTTCAAGTCATTGACCAGAAAGCTGAGAAAGTCGTTATGGACAGTGCAGCTTGGAAAGAGTTGTTTGTTAGTTATGCTGAATTAATGAAAGACAATAAAATAAATATGATAGACATGAATAATCAAGGTGGATCTTATGGAACTGGTTTTTCTGCTGGAAAGGCAGCTATGGTTCTCGGTCATACATGGATGTTCGAAGAAATGAAGTATGCATCCCGTCGTGAAGGTCCAGACGGCAAGCCAAGTAAACCATTTGAGTGGAATATGGTTACGGTTCCTGTTGATCCAGCTAACCCTGATGAATCTTCGAGTGTGGGCTTAGGTGAGATATTTGCGATTACGAATCATGCGACAGATAAGCGGGCGGCATGGGAATTTATTGAATTTACGACAGGTCCGGAAATGGCTAAAATAAATGGTCGATCTACTCGGAAATTAACGGCGCGGAAAAACTACCAGAAAGAAAAAGAAGGCAAGAGCATGGAGGCCTTCACAATGCTGCGTCCTGCGAAAAATAATTATTCCCTTTACAGTACGTTAGAAAAAAATGATGTATCTTATGAATTCAGCCAGACTTTAACTATGAAGTTGGATGAGGCACTTAAAAGTGTGGCAGACGGCAAGAAATCAGCCGATCAAGCTTATACGGAACTGATCTCTGAACTGCAAAAGACCCTCGTAGAGGCGAAGCAAAAAGGAGCCAAAGAGAAGGAGAAGACAAAAAAATAGCGAACGTTCGAGAAGCACGCCCAGCAGCTTACCAAATAGCATGCAGGGCGTGCTTTGTTTATTCGCTTATAGGTGGAGGATTCGATATAATGGCATAGAGAGGTGAATGGAAGATGAATCCTTTATTAGAGGTCAATCAGTTAACAGGTGGATACAGCATTGGCAGGCCAGTTGTGCATCAGGTATCGTTTGCTGTGAAGCCTGGTGAAATGGTCGGCTTGATCGGCCTGAATGGTGCAGGCAAAAGCACGACGATGAAGCATATATTAGGCTTGCTTGATCCACAGCAGGGACAAGTGCTAGTCAATGGAAAGCAGCTTAGCAGCGGGGCTGAGGCGTATCGGGCAGCGATTGCTTATGTACCGGAATCGCCACTCATGTATGACGCGTTAACCGTATATGAGCATTTAGTCTGGTCTGCTACCGCTTATGGCGTAACCGAACAACAATTTGAAGAGCGAGTTGATGAGCTTGCGAAGCTGTTTCAGATGGAAGCTCATTTACATAAGGCCGCGCAGCATTTATCTAAGGGGATGAAGCAGAAGACGATGCTAATGTGTGCGTTTATCGCACGTCCTCCACTCTACGTTATTGATGAGCCGTTTCTAGGGCTGGATCCGCTTGGTATTCGCTCACTGCTTCAATATATGAAACGGATGAAGGAAGAAGGAGCTTCTTTGCTTGTCAGCTCGCATATTCTTTCTACAATCGAGCAATATTGTGATCGTTTCGTCCTGCTTCATCATGGCAAGGTGCTTATTGATGGTACATCACAGCAATTGAAATCAGGTCTTGAAACTCGTGGGGTAGCCATGTCAGAGCAAGCTCGTTTAGAAGATGCGTTCTATGCTTGGGTCGGGGAAGACAGCGTATCGTCGGAGGTTCCTGATGAGAGATAGCGTTGAGCGTTCAGCGAATCATTCTCGAAACTCATACGAACAAGCTGAAGTGCGCAAGTGGATATATCCAGAAAAGCTATGGGCGGATCGAGTAGCGTCGTATTGGCTGTCGATCATTCCTTACTTAGGATATGTGGTACGAAGTGGATTTGGGTTTTTGATCGCCTTTTTATTTGTTGTAGGAACAGCCCTATATGCATCATATTTGGAGCGTGTACCAGCAGATTTTCCTGTTCGCTTGTTGGCGTTAGTTATTTTAGCGCCTACGATAGCTAATATGACGTATCGAACATTTATCGTGGAAGCAGACCGTGTGTTTTTCCTGCGGATTGCCCATAAAATGCAGCCGTATTTAAGACGAAGTGTTCGCTATAGTCTTATCCCTCGTCTGCTGCTTACGGCAACTGCATGGACAGTCATTTGGCCTTTATACCAGCGGGTGGAGGTATCGCCTAAGCCTTATTTGTTAATGCTTATCGTTTTGTTAATATTGAAGCTGGTCGTAGCTTACGGAGTGTGGGTCGAGCGGCATGTGACTGATAAAAATTCTCTGTTTTGGCTTGATTGGTCACGCAAAATCGTATGCATACTATTTATCTGGGCTTGGTTGTGGTTTCCGATACCTGCTGCAGGTGTGATATCAGGTGTGATTGGCATTGTTTATTTGCTGGCACTCCGTCGTATGCCTGTATTATCATTTGCCTGGGACGCACATATGGAGGCTGAACGTGTCCATCAACAGCGAATTATGCAATTTTTAAGCAGCTTTGTAGACTTGCCTGCTATGGATGAGCGAAGATACGCTCGACCTTGGTTGAATCTGCTCGGCAATCGCTATGCATTCCGTCCATCGTATGCGTATCACTACATGTTGGCAAAGACCATTGTACGCAGCGAATGGTTGGGCATATGGATGCGTTTAACGGTGATTGGAACACTGCTTATCACATTTGCAAAAGATACCCCTTGGAACGGAGTACTGCTGCTGCTATTTCTTATAGCCATCAGTGCGCAAAATCGGACACTGTTTCAACTCCATAAGCATGACGTGTGGTATCAATTATATCCGTTATCTCCTAGTGCAAAGAAGGATGCTGCACTAACTTATAGTACAGCTTTTCATTTTATATCTGCACTAATCCTACTTGTGCCAGTTATACTGGGATCGACTTCGATCATGTATCGATTGGCAGCAGTTGGGATCGCTATTTTGATTGTAGGATGTACTCGTTGGTCTCGCGGACGTTCTAAGCAGTTGGATGAAGAGGATGAGGATTAATTGAAATAAGCCGGAAGTACAAGCTTCTTTACCGATAATCGGTAGAACGCTTGTGCTCCGGCTTTTATCATGATGTAAAGTTTATTTCAGAACACATTTGAGTAATGATTATCTAGAAATATCAGTAAAAAACATTTAGGATTCATTAGGCATTCCGCTTAAATGTTCATGGATCAATTTCCACTGGTTATGATCGTCTCGAACAAATACATTGGTTGCTCGTCCGCTTCCAGATGCAAATTGGCCATGGATATAACCCTCCCAATGATAAGTATACAAGCAGGTAGCTTGGACCTCACTCACGGCAATCCATTGCACATCAGAGGCAGCGTATACTTCATCTCGTACGAAATCCCACGCTTGATCGAAATAGCGCTGTATCTCATCATGAGTCTTGCAAGATTCATTAGAGAACCAGTAGAGCGCATCAGGATGCAGCAGGGCACGAACTTGATTGAAATCATGGGTGTTCGTGGCTTCTATATAGCTGGTTAGTGCAAGTTCATAGCTGCTCATATCGTCGTTACTTGCTCACCTTCGATGATGTTAGATCAAGCACCCCTTGATAGATGGTATCAAACAGCTCAGGCAAGTGAACTTCTTCGATACATGAGAACGCGACGCGAAGATCCGTCTCACCTAGAGCAATCGTGCCGATACCGTACTGCTCCAGCAAGTGGACACGTAGCTCTTCCGCGGACACCTTGCTTAGACGCAAACACATAAAGTAGCCGGAATTGAAAGGATAATAGGTCCAAGCACCCTCATATTTGCCGCTGTCGAGCAAGGATTTGACGACATTCGCACGAGCTTTCAGAATGTTGAACTTTTCTTGCTTCTGTTCCGCATAGGCAGGTGACTGAAGTGCCTTAAGCACGAAAGTTTGAGAAGGGTGAGGGCCACTCGAAATGGTCGAACGAATAATACCCATCGTCTTCTGCTCCAAGGCAGCAAGCAGCTTCTCAGAAGTGGATGCATAGGTGATGAACCCGACACGGAAGCCCCATACATATTCTTCTTTAGTTGCGCCGTCTACCTTCACTGCAAGTACATTTGGATGCAGAGAGGCCAACGCCCCGAATAGAGATTCTTGCACGGAATCTTCAAAGAACAAGCCGTAGTAAGCATCGTCGGAGACGACGACAAGCTTCATTCCGTTCTCAGCTGCTTCGCGAATAACGGACACGATAGCTTGTGCTTCTTCTGCTCCCGGTGTATATCCTGTCGGATTGTTCGGAAAGTTAAGCAAAATGATTGCTTTTCCTTTGCTAGTATGCGTTTGAAGCACCTGGCGAAGACCTTCGCTATTGAATTGCATATTGTCATTATATAAAGGATAGTAAGCTATTTGTGCACCGCGACGAATATTGAAAGTCAGCTCATAGTTTTCCCAGTTCTTATCAGGCATAACGACGATGTCGTCTTCATCTGCAAATAAATCTGCAACGATGCTTAAACCATGTGTCAAAGCGTTCGTCACGATAGGATTGCTAATAAGCTTCCCTTCTAGGGAAGGTGTTTCTTTCAAAATCTTTTCTTTCCAAATGCTGCGAAGCTCAGGCTTTCCAGCAGGAGGAGCATACGGATAGATGTCTTTTGGTTCGAATGCGGACAGTTGATCTTGGATGACTTTTAGATGCATGGGTCCTTTGCCTTCTGTAGCAATACCGATTGTAGCATTGAATTTGTTGGCTTTAGCCGATGCCTCAGCAGACTGGCTCAAAATCCCTTCTTTAGGGAAATAAATAAGCTGTCCGAGGCGGGACAACATGCTGTACACGTGTTCATTTTCTTGACGAATGGATTCATTCAATTGTTGAGCTAGTGGGTTCATCATCTTCATCCTTCCAGCGTCCATAATAATCGGTTACACAATGCCTTTATTATAGCACTAGCATGAGAGATCGTCATCGTCGTATTGGAAAAGGGTGGGTGTGAAATGGATAGTACTTCAAAAAAGAAAAAATTGGACAGTTGATAAGGTGAAAACATGTAATTATATATCGAAATGAACAGGAAAAAAGCTTATGCTTATATAAATGAAATAGTATTAGTATAAGCACGGAAAGGGGAGTATACGGATTGCTGCACGCATCAGCGACTTCTTATGTACTTAAGCCAGGAATTGCTAAAATTACTTGTGAGCCGAATTGGAAATGGCTAAAGCGGGAGAAGCCGCTGGAAAACTTCGACTTATTCTATGTTTGGAGTGGAGAAGGACAAGTCGTGCTCAATGATCAACCTTATGAAGTAAGTAAGGGGAGCTGCTTCTTATTCAGACCTGGCGATCATACGAGTGCAACACATCATCCACAGAAGCCATTAACGCTTACCTATATTCATTTTAATATTGATGCTGATGTTACAGCTATACCGAAGCCTTATCGACAGCTAACGGAGACGGTAGACTTTGAACATTTGCTGGCACGATTCGTTCGATTGCATGTGACTCAGCCTTTCGGAGCTGAAGTAGAAACACAGCTCGTATTGAAGCAGCTGATGATACACCTGCTGCGTGACGAACGTGAAGAACCCCAAGATCGGAAATTGAGCCAGCAGTTAACGATGTCTGTTCATGAGGTTGCTAACTATATCCGGCAAAATCCAGGACTTTCTCATCGGATCGAAGATCTAGCCAAGCGGGCACAGCTGTCGCCTCGTTATTTCTCTGTTAAATTCAAAGAGCTGATCGGTGTGTCTGTGCAAAATTATATTATTCGTTCACGTATTGAACGGGCTGAGCATTTGCTTCATCATGCAGGCATGAATGTGACGGAGGTAGCTGACGCCTTAGGATATCGAGATATCTTCTTCTTCAGCAGGCAGTTCAAGCAGTATACCGGAAGAAGCCCTTCTGAAATAAGATAGCAAAGTCGGTGATACTTTTTACACGATACTGCGTACATATTTAAGCGCTGTGGAAGCAGTTGCTGGTATGAGGAATGAAACACAGCCTCTTTCTATGATAGAATAAGCGTACATAACTTTATAGTTAAAGAGGGGATTAACTTGTCTAATCAAAGCAATTTGAAAGAGTATGGCATTTTGTTAACCGCAATCGAAGTTCACGGCAAAGAATTTTCTTCTCGTATGCGCGGTTACGATGCAGATGAGGTCAATCTTTTTTTAGACCAAATTATTAAAGATTATCAAGCATTTGAACATGTAATTACTGACCTAGAGAAAGAAAATAAAGAACTGAAGCGCAAATTAAATCAATCGACACCTCCTATAGTTCCTGCGAGCCTCAGTGCTTCTACGCCAAGCTCAGAGCAGTCACCGCAAATCGAAGATTTGTTGAATCGCGTTCGCGATTTGGAGTTTCATTGTTGGGGACGAACAAAAGGGTAACGAATAAACAGATTCCGAACCTAGCTATGTAAGCAAAAAAAGCATCCCGTATACGATTTTACATCGTAATACAGGATGCTTTTTTGCGTGCTTCGTCTTGAAAGCTGCCTAATTAGTGTGTCGGTCGTTTCGTAGATTTGGCATGAAGGGTACCTAGCGATTCCCCCATCTTTACGCGTGAACCAAGCTCTAGCTCGGAACTAGGCGTGAATGTGCCGTTCTCGGTAAGCAACACGATCGTAGAGCCGAATTCAAAATATGCCATGTCTTGTCCACGCTCATAGGTAGGAAGCACGGCATCGTCCGCATAACGAATGCTGCTTACATTCAATGCGCCAACCTTGACGACGGATACCTCACCCTGCTCGTGACGAATATACGTTATCAGTCGTTCATTGCGACTGAGCACTCTTGGCATATGGCGCAGGCCAAAGTCGTTAACGGGATAAACCTTACCTGGTACATGCTCGCTTTCGACAGTTGTGCCTGTTACAGGGGCATGGATTCGATGGTAATCGGTAGGGCTCAAGTACAGAACGAAGAAAAATCCATTCTTGTACTTCTGTGCATGAGGAGACTGATGCAACAACTCCTCCAAGGTGTAATCTTGTCCTTTGACATTAAGAATAACACCTTCCTTGATCGTACCCATTCCAGTAATAAGCGCGTCAACAGGACTTAGCAATCTGTCGGTCTCCTGTACGAGTGGACGCATGCCTGGCTTTAGCTTTCTTGTGAAAAAATCATTTAGCGTCGCATACTCATGCAAAGCTTTCTCAGCTTCTCCCACGTTAATTCCGTACGACTTGGCGAACCTTGGAATAAGGCGGCGGCTAGCTCGAGAGTTGGCAAACGACCCTGCTGCTTGTGACACCCACTTGCGGGATGACAGCTCCGTCAGCAGACGCAACAATCGCTTCATCATCATTTGTTATCACCTATATTGTTGGGCGCCTCAGTAGGCGTCCGTAGTCATCATGGAAACTGTCGCTTCCTTTCGACTATCTTGACATAGAACGTCTTAATTTTCAATAACGGATCTGGCATTCGTATATTGAGCTTCTGAATCACTCAATCGTTTAGGACGAAGAAGATGGTGATCGGAGCAGGCTGGCTCCATATGCAATAGGGTTCTCATACGTATCTTTCCATAATTGAAGCAGCTTTGCTTCTTTGAAGCTATAGCGCTGATCACGTCCGTTGCACTCGATAAACAGTGGACAACCATCAGGTGATATGCCGATATCAAGCCCAAAATCAGCGACGTTCGGAAGGGTATTGGCGAGCACATGAGCAATGTGAAGCGAGAAGTTGGATACACGATTCAATAGAACTTCGGCAGTGAAATTAGGAAGTGACGCTCCGACTAGCTGCTCGAAAGGAACAACTGCTCCTCCTTGGGCTACATTCGTTACAAAGGTTGTGGTAGGAGCTACTTTGCCGACAACACCGGTGATATTCCAATTCCGGTCTGAACACTTCTGTACGGAGACACGCAGGTCGAATGGCCTTCCGGCATACTTGGATAGGGGCAAGGTTTGCTGAACGAGATACGTGGCTTTCGTTTTTCGTATTCGATTAAGAATGACTTGTGGGATGACCTCTCCTGTCGTGCGCTGTTGCTGCCAGAGCTGTTTACCCAATCGTGGAGTAGTAGGATAGATAGCCTGCCAGCCGCGGGAGGTGCGTTCCATTTTCATAATGCCTTTACCAACACTGCTATTATTTGGTTTCAAGATGAGAGAATGATGCCGTTTCATAAGGGTGTGAATGGTTTCTTCAGAGGCAATCTCGGTCTCGGGGAGGAACGGATAGAGGTAAGGATCTTTACGCAGTATTTCATGAATGGTTATTTTTCCGTAGCGATTCACTTGATTGTATAAGATGTAGCCACGATCAATGATCGTTTGAATCTTTCGATCGTAGCGGGGATTTGTATAAATGGCTCGATTATGAATAACCCGAGGCAGCGCAATTTTTCGAGAGACGTAACGCTTGCCTTGGCGCATATAGGCTTTCACCTGCATAGAATGCATATCTACGTCTTCAAGTCGAAAGTAGACAGGGATAACCTCATGCCGGTAGGCTGCTTCCTCATACCATGCCAACTTCTCTTGACCTGTCTTGCCAACAGCTACGCCTCGAAGCATACGATCATTGAACAATATACCGATACGTTTATACATGGAACTGTTGGACATAGACAATGCACCTCACTCGGATAATCTTTTATGTAAGCTTTCCGAATCCATTGTATGCATGCAAGAATAAGTTTGTTTGGGCTTGTGCAGATGAGCGATATGAACATTGTTGAGGAAAGGAGGTGTGCTGTGCGAATTCCAAGAGTAGCTATCATTACACCTGGTACTTTTCCTATACCATCTGGTTCCAGCAGTTCAGTTGAGCGAGTCGTTGAGCATGTAGTCAGTTTGTCTCAATTTTCGATGCAGGCAATTATTTATAGCAGGCGTTGGCCTGGGCAAAGTTCGAATGGCTATGTGGCAGACGTGCCTTGCGTGAGAGTTTCATCGTCAGGCGGTCGAGCGTATGTAAAGCAAGTTATACGCCAGTTGCGCACTTATAAGCCGGATATTATTCAGATTGAAAATAGACCACGTTTTATACGCATGCTGCAGCGGGCGTTTCCCCATGCACGTATATGGTTGAATCTGCATTCGCTAACGTTTATTTCGCCAAAATATGTACCAAGACATGTGTTGGCAGAGTTGTTTCAGAAAGTGGATCGGATTTGGGTGAACAGTCATTATTTATACCGCCAAGTAGCTGCATTGGTTCCCTCATGCTCTTCTCGAATAGTAATTAACCCGCTTGGGGTTGATAGAAAGCGGTTCAAGTCGCGCTGGAGCTTGGAAGGGGCTGCAGCGCATGTCGAAGGCAAGCGATCAAACGGATGGGAGCATAAGCACGTTGTCTTGTATGTAGGACGTCTCATTCCGTTAAAAGGAGTTCATTATTTTTTGCAAGCCATTCCACAATTAGTGGAAAAGCATCCTAATACGATGTTTGTTGTAGTGGGCAGCGCTTTCTATGGCTCAACTCGTAAGACGAAATATGTGCGCAAATTGGAGCAGTGGGGGAGGCGTTACCCCAATCATGTTCGGTTCATCCCTTATGTACAGCATGAAGATGTCCCGAAGTGGTATGCAATGGCTGATGTTGTGGTTGTACCGTCTGTTGATAAGGAGGCATTCGGTCTCGTAAACGTGGAAGCCATGGCAACAGGCGTACCTATTGTTGCTTCACGGGCAGGGGGGATTCAAGAAGTAATTATGGATGAGGAGACAGGGATTCTCGTATCATCTACCCAGTTAAAGTTGCAATTAGGCAATGCGGTCTCCCGACTTTTACAGGATGTTGAGCTTCGAGAACGAATGGGCCGTGCGGGTGTGCAGCGTGTTGAACAACTTTTTACATGGGAGCATACAGCAGAGCGTTGGATGAATGAGGTCCGGGCAAGTGACAGCGGTACACCAGCCCGCATATGATACCCTAGGCTTAGACTGCAGCCCGCAAGAAAGGAGAGAACTCATGAAGAAGAAGAAAATAACACGACCTCTTCAGCCTACTGCCCAAAAACCGAAAAAACCACTCTATTACGTTGATAATCCACATACATCTGAGCTTGGAATGTTGGATAAGATGATGAAGAAAAAAGGGCAGGACACGAGACATAAGCAGGCAAAGCTCAACGCTTTGGCTGAATTTCCAGGTATGTCTTCAGAGTTGGATGAGATCGATTTGATGGAAGATCAAGAAGACGGTTTCGTTGCAAAGTCAGGTCGCCATTCATCGGATGAATTTGCAACGGAGGAGCACGACGATGTAAGCGATCATGTTTTTGTGGAGGATGGAATAGAAGGAACGGAAGCCACTTCTGCCGCCCCCCATCAAGATAAAGATGAGCAGCATGAGCATGGGAATAGAACTCCATCAGCAGATGATAAGGAGTTGGAAGAAGGAGAACGTGAATCGGAAACTTCATCTCGGGAAGCAGGCAGAGGTGGAGAACGGAGAGAGCGTTATGAACGTAATGATCGAAATGAACGGAGAGTAAAACGGGAGGCCTCGGAAGAGGAAGAAGCCTCTTCAGCCACTGCTTCCGGTCGTTCAGAACAAGATCGATCCCAGAAGCGTTCACAGGATCGACATCAAGAACGTTCAAGACGCAGAGAATCAGAGAAGGCTGTTCAAGAAGACGATTCAGCAGACTCTAACACGGAATCAGAGCAACATCAATCCGTACCGGCTTCGTCGTCTGATCATGAAGTAGAGTCGGATGGAAAAGGATCACGGAAAAAGACGACATCTGTGCAAGAAGATAAATCTCATTCCACCACTTCAGTGCAAGAGGAACGGCAAACTGCGAATAAAGAGCAGTGGATTGCGGAGAAGCGGGGATCTCAGCGTTCTAAAGCATTTATTTACACAGATGACATCGCAGCTGAAGCGGTAACCACGGAGAAAATAGCGCCTCATGCCATCGATGGGAGCAAGCTGAAGCGCGAGAGCGTTGACACGGATACGATTCGCGATTACGCGATAAATGCGATCAAAATAGCAGATGGTGCAGTGACGGGATCAAAACTTGCACTAGAGTCGATCGCAGGTGAGCATCTGATTCGCAATGCCATTTCTGGCGGGAAAATTCGGGATCGTTCTATTACAGGCGAGAAGATTCGAGATGGCAGCATAACATCAGAGAAGCTGGCTGATAAAACGATTGACTCCTCTAAAATTGCAGAAGGTTCAATTGACACGAAACATTTGCGGGCGCTCATTATTTCGAATGAACTGATCCAAGATCATTCCATCACCTCAGATAAAATCCGAAGCGGCTCGATTCATACCGAGAATCTCGGGAACGAGAGCGTGGATACTTCCAAGCTTGGAGAAGAATCAGTTACGACGTCTAAGTTAAGAGATGGTGCAGTTACTGCGGAGAAACTTGCCCTAGGAAGTATTAATAAGGAGCATCTATCGAATAACAGCGTGTCAGGCAGTGCAATTGCCGATCATACGGTAGAAAGCCGGCATATTGCTGAAGAGCAAGTGCTGACTGAACATTTGGCCGCGGGAGCAGTCAGCGCGCAAAATATCCAAAAAAACGCCGTACAAGGGCAGCATATCTCAGTTGGCGCGATTCAATCTCAACACCTGCAAGAATATGCGATTCGTCAAGAACATATCGGCCAAGGAGAAATTCAAAGCTGGAACGTATCCGATCATGCCATTACCTCCGGCAAACTAGCCGATCAAGCGGTTACGACGATCAAGCTTGTAGAACAAGCAATTACTTCTTCTAAAATAGCTGATCAAAGTATCGTTCCATCTAAAATAGCAGAAGAAGCCATTCAATCTCGCCATATTGCGAGACAATCGATTGAGGCTCCACATATTGCCCCTGCTGCAGTAGAAAGCCAACATATTAGCCAGGATAGTATACGGCGTGAGCATATTAAAAATGAGTCCATCGATGAGCGACACTTGAGTGATGGCGCAGTTACTGCATACATTATTGCTCCCGAAGCGGTACAATCACATCATATCGACAAGCGAGCCGTAGCTACCGAACATATTCAAGACAGTGCTATTCATACTCCTCAAATTGCGACGAGCGCTATTGTAACCGAACATTTAACCGATGCAGGAGTAACTCGCAACAAGCTTGCAGATTGGAGCGTAACATCCGCCAAGCTGGCCGATGATAGTGTACAATCACGACACTTGCAGCAAAGCTCTGTCACTTCACAAGCAATCGCATCTGGTTCCATTCTTGATACACACATTGCACCCGACGCTATCCATTCTAGCCATATCCGCGCCCAATCCATTGATACAGGCATGCTAAGAAATGAAAGCATTTCTAGCGACAAGCTGATGCCTCAAGTCGTTCGAGATCGTCATATTGGTCCTGGTGTTGTATTCTCTCATCATTTAGCAGACTACGTCGTTACCTCACTCAAGTTATCGCCAGAAAGTGTATCTACAGATAAAATTAGCGATATGGCCGTAACGGCAAGCAAGATCGCTCAGCAAAGCGTGACTGGAGATAAAATTGCCGCAGGCAGTATCGAGACTGCCCATCTTATTGAGGGGGCTGTCACGAGTGACATCGTAAGTAATCATGCGATTCAGTCTAGTCACTTGACCACAGGCATTATAGCTACGGAGCATTTACAGGCAGGAGCTGTAGCGGAGCACAATATTGCTTCAGAAGCGATTACGACGGAAAAGATTGCGCCACAAAGCATTCTCTCGAAACAATTGGCGATTGGCAGTGTTCGTTCTCCACATATCGCAGATGAATCCATTAGCAGCGGGCATTTGCAGCTTAACAGTGTAAGTACTTCCCATATTCAACTACAGGCGATTACCGAGCAGCAATTATCTGAAGGTAGTGTCGGTGCAGCGCAATTGCAGCTCGATAGCGTTAGTGAGTCACATATTCGAGAAGGCAGCATATCTTCCACGCATTTGAGGGAGCAGGCGGTACAGGAGCAGCACATTGGACCAGGCTCCATTCAACAGAGTCATTTGACTGAGCGGCTTATTGGTGAACAGCAATTGCAGCCGCAATCCGTATCAGCAGATATCATACAAGACAACAGCATCACTTCCGATAAAATTAATGCCAATGCTGTGCTCAGCAAGCACATTGCATTAGAAACGATTTCTGGTAAGCATGTAAGAGTGGATGCCATTCAAGGCTATCACATTAAAAAAGGCAGCATTAATACATCGCATCTTGCATCTGACATATTGAGTGGTGATCAATGGCCAGATCAGAGCATTGCTGGAAGCAAGCTGAGGCCTCAAGGGATTACGAGCGGACATATCGTAGAGGAAGCCATACAGTCCATTCACATACAGCAAGAAGCTGTAAAGACGGAACACGTTGCAGATCAGGCGATTGCAAGGAGACATATTGCGGATCATGCTGTTGGCAGTGAACATGTTCAAGCGAAAGCGATTAAGACAGAACATATCCAGTCCGATGCAGTATCTACCGCCCATATCCAGCGCGACGCCGTTCAGAACGATCACATTGCACACGGACAAATCGAAGCCAGGCATTATGCTCCGAAATCCATTAAAGCAGAGGCCATTGAAGAGCAGTCTATACATCGCATTCATTTAACCCCTCAGGCAGTAGGAACCGATCAGTTGGAGCCAGGCAGTGTTGCACGTCAGCATATTGCTTTGGGTGCTGTAAGTGCGGATCATATTCAGCCCTCTGCGATTGGCTCCATTCATCTGCAATCTGAACTCATCGATGCACGTCATTTGAAGCCAGGCATTGTGACGTCAGAACATCTAACAGAAGGCGTTGTACTTCCACATCATCTGCATGAGCAAATTATCGAAGAGTCTCATATTCAATCCAATTCGATTCGCTCGGATATGATCAAAGATGGTGCAATCGATAATACAAAGCTTGCCGATGGTGCTGTGAGTAAGAGTAAGCTTGCTGAGAAATCGGTTAGTGGAGCCCATATCGCAGAGAACACAATTGAGAGCCATCATATTAGCAAAGGTGCTGTGGAAGGCGAGCATATTGGTGCGTTGGAAATTATGAGTGAGCATTTGCAGCCGATGTCTATTGTTTCTAGACATCTTGGTGAAGGCATTATTCACAGCGAGCATCTGCAAGATGAAGTAGTTTCAACGGAGAAATTAGGCGAGCATGCTGTTACAAGTGACAAAATAGCACCGAAGTCGATACGCAGTGAACATATAGAGCCTTACGCGATAAGCTCCTACATGTTGCAAGATAACAGCATTATTGCAGAGAAGCTAGCTGATGGCAGTGTAAATGGGGAGAAAATCGGCAAACGTACAATCAGCAGTTCCCACTTGATGAATCAGTCCATCCAATCTGAGGTTATCGGCAATAGTGTTATTGAATCCCGCCATATTGCAGACTTTGCGATCCGTACCCAACATATAGGTGAAGGGGAAATCAATCATCATCATTTAGCAGAAGCTTCTGTTCAAGGGGAGCATTTGCAGCGGGGGCTCATACAGACCGAACACTTGAACGATTATGTGATCACGAGCGACAAGCTGCGGCCTGGCTCTGTAGGAAGTGAAAGCTTATCTGTGGGAGCCGTAGCAAGCGCTCATATTCAGCCTCAAGCGATTCATTCTGCTTTGATTGAGGATGGAGCAGTAACAAGCGATAAGCTAGGCCAGCATAGCGTTGGCTCGGAGCAGCTTGGCAAAGGTGCCGTGAACGCCGTTCATATCGTACCAGATGCAGTCAGCGGTGAGCATATTGCTGAGGGGGCTGTCGGATCTAGACAGCTCGCATCCCAAGCTATTCATGCACACCATATTCTAGATGGTGCTGTAACAGCCGAGCATTTGCAAGAGAAATCCGTGGCTTCTTCTCACATCCAGCAATCTGCGATTCGTACGGAACATGTCGTGGATGAGTCGATTGGGTCCGAGAAACTGCAAAATCGAGCTGTTCATAGTAAAAAGCTAGCACTGAAGTCAGTTGGATCTGAGCATATACAAGATGAAGCGATCCATACAGCTATGCTTCAACCGAACAGTGTGGATAACGAAAGAATTGCGAATGGAGCTATTACAGGACTGAAAATTGCTTCAGAGTCGATTCACTCTTCTCACTTGCGAAACGAGTCGGTTCTGTCTGAGCATTTAGGCAGCGGCGTTGTCAACTCTCGTGCGCTGCGAGCGCAAGCCGTAGATTCCTCCCATATTGCAAACGGGGCAGTCCGCAGCGATCATATTGAAGTTCAAGCGATAGGGCCGCATCATTTGCAATCGTTCGCGGTTATGTCTGAACATCTTCATGATGAGGCAGTTACACAAACAAAGCTGTCAGCAGGGGCAGTTACAGCCGAAAAGATTGCTCGCGGCGCGATCCGTGGTGATTTGCTTGCAGAGTCAGCAGTGTCATCAACTGCAATCGCCCCTGGAGCTGTAACTGGGGAGAAAGTAGCTCTTGAAGGGATAGCGTCAGAGCATATTGCACCTCAATCGATACAGGAAGAGCATCTCGCTTCTCAGGCTGTGAAGTCTGCTCATCTTGCACCACAATCTGTCCTAGCACAACATATCCAAGATGGCGAAATCGGAGCGGAGCATATGCGCCCGATGTCGATTGGTCCAGAACATCTGAAGCCAGGCGTATTCCAGCTAGAGCATTTATTTACGGAAAAATGGGATGGCAGCTTTATCAATGATCGTTCCATAACGCATCAGCAGTTGGCGGATCATACGATCACATCCGAGCAGATCGAACCTTATGGCATTGAATCGGAGTCACTCGCGATTGGAGCGGTGACGCGAGAAAGTATTTCGCATGAAGCTGTTCATTCTGAGCATCTTGCGCCTTCATCGGTTCGGGGGGATCACCTTGCAGATGCTAGTGTCCAGAACGAACATTTTGCAAAAGGCGCGGTAAATACCGATGCACTCGCAGATTGGAGTGTTAGCGCTGCGAAGTTGGCTGCTGGTGCAGTCCGTTCTAGTCATTTGGCCGATATGGCTGTATGGTCTCAGCATATTGTGGATGAGGCGATTCATTCGAATCATCTTCTCGAATCTTCTGTTGTCCGTGAGAAAATTGCTCATCGAGCTGTAGACAGTGACCGAATCGCCATAGACAGCGTAACAGGCATGCACATTCAAAATGAAGCTGTTAGCACTCGCCATCTTACTCCTGATGCGGTATCTGGTAAGCATATTCAAGCAGATACGATAGCACGTGCGCATATAACGGCTGAAGCCATTGATTCATCGCATTTATCTGCTTTGTCTGTTCAGGGACATCACTTAGTAGAAGAAGTGATACACAGTCACCATCTTGCTCAAGACTCTGTCCATGCAGGACATTTAAAAGAAGCGGTAATCGAGGAGCGCCATCTTACCCCAAATTCGGTTAAAGGCGAGCATATCCAGCTTCATAGCATTGCAACTGACCACCTTACAGAAGGCGTGATCGGGGAGGAGCATTTACAGGAAGGAGCAGTCACCTCCAGAGCTATTCATCCTTCCTCTATTGATAGCACTCATCTTGCTCATGCAGCTGTAGGCCATGATCATGTTCAACCTAGCATTATTGACGCTGAACATGTACGGCCTAATGCGATCACTTCTCTCCATCTTCAAGATCAAGCAGTGACTTCCAGCAAAATGGGGCTGGAGGCTGTACAAGGCAAGCATTTGGCAGAGGGAGCAGTGTCGTCCTATGTGCTTGGTGCCTTTTCAGTCACAAGTGATAAGGTTGCACCTGATACGATTTTACCAGAACATCTATCGATTGGTGCTGTTGAAAGCAGTCATGTTTCCCCTCAAGCGATACGGGCAGAACATCTTGCGGTACACGCGATAAACGCTCATCATATTGGTGCTGGTGAGATTCGAGCTGAGCATTTGCAGCCTCAGGCGATAGGTCCAGAACATTTAAAACCGGGCGTCTTCCAGTTGGAGCATCTATGTGGAGATGATCAAGGCTTAGATGGCTCTTTTATTCTCGATGGTACGCTTAATGGCGAACATTTGGTTGAGCATACGATTACATCCAAGCAGATTGAGGATCTTGGTATACAAGGTGAATCGCTTGCTGATGGAGCGATAACACGTGCGAAGCTATCGGTTGAATCCGTTCATGCGGAGCATCTAGCACCGACTTCTATTCGCAGTGGCCATATCATGAATGAAAATATACAAGGCAGGCATATTGCAGAAGGTGCAATCAGCGGGGAGAAGCTGACAGACGCCAGCATTACTGCTCAAAAGTTGGTCCATGGGTCCATCCAAGCTGACCATCTAGCTGGGGCTGCCATTCATTCCATTCATGTTGCAGAAGGAGCCATTCGTTCAGGGCACTTGCAAGAACTGTCTGTGCTACGGGAACACATTGCCCACCGAGCAGTAGATAGTGAACAGATTGCGACGGATAGTATTGGCGGAGAGCATCTTCAAGTGGACGCTGTAACATCACGCCATCTGGCTGCAACAGCAGTAAAAGGCATTCATCTTGCCCCTGAGAGCATTCAAGCTGTTCATTTGCAAAATATGGTGATCGAAGAGCGCCATATCGGAGATCACGTCATAGGTGGGGAGCATGTAAGACCGCTCAGTATTATGGCAGAACATCTCTCGCCTTTATCAATTAGTGGAGAACATCTTCAGGAGGGATCGGTAACAAGCCATTCCATTCGTCCTCATTCTGTAGAGAGCATTCATCTTGCCAATGAAGTAATTGGCGCTAAACAGATGCAAGCTGATTCGATACAGGCGAAGCATATTCAGCTGAATACGGTTGCTGCTGAGCATGTACAGAAACAGGCGATTACCTCGGAAAAAATTGCATTCGGTGCTGTAGGCGAGGATCATCTGGCAGCTGATTCGATACGTGAGGATCATTTGGGTGAGAACTCGGTATCTACAAGTGCACTTATTCCTAAGTCTGTCACGAGTGATAAGTTGTCTGTTTGCGCCGTACAGTCTGATCATTTGGCAGATGAAGTCATTCGCTCTAATCATGTTGGTACGGGTGTCATTCGCGCATCGCACATTCAGCCGATGTCGATTAATCAAGAACATTTGACCGCTGGTGTCATTCGCGAGTATCACATGACAATGGAGGCTGTACAAGGGGCTCATATTGCTCCTTACGTAATCGAATCAGGACATTTGCAGGATTCGGTTATTGAAGAACGCCATCTAGCTTATCAATCGGTGAAGAATGAGCATTTGCAGCCTCAAAGTATAACGAAAGAGCATGTAGCACCGTCTGCCATTAGTGCCGATCATTTGCAAGAAGGTGCAGTTACTGCCCGTGCGATTCGGCCGTTGTCGATTGAATCATCCCATCTTACTCCTAGCTTGATCAGTTCCGATCATGTGCGGGTTCATGCTATTAGCAAACAGCATATTCAGCCAGAAGCGATAGCAAATGAACATTTACAAGAGGGGAGTGTTGGTTCAAGCAAGTTGGCCCCAAGTGCAGTGACCGCTGTTCATCTTGCTCATGGCAGCGTGCAAGCTGGTCACATTGCACATGGGAGTGTGCAAGCAGGGCAAATCGCCCATGGCAACGTGCTGGCCGTGCATCTTGCTCACGGCAGCGTGCAAGCGGCTCATATCGCCAAGGGAAATGTGCAATCCTCCCATTTAGCTCTTGATAGCATACAGGCGGAGCATATCGCAAACCAATCCGTGCTAGCTGAGCATTTGACAACGGGCGCAGTAGAAACAGATGCTATTGCAGATTTCAGTGTCATCTCATCCAAGCTGGCGCTTGAATCCGTGCAGGGCGATCACCTTGCGGAATTGTCTGTGGCTTCACAGCATATTACAGATGGAGCCATTCGCTCCTATCACCTGCAAGAGCTGTCTGTCATCCGCGATCATATTACGATGGGGGCAGTGGATGGAGACCGTATAGCGGTAGACAGCATTAGTGATGGGCATATTCAAAACCATGCGATCTTGGAGCGTCATCTTACTGATAAATCCGTAGCAGGCAGTCATATTCAGCATGGTGTGGTTAGCAGCTCTCATCTCGCAGCTGAAGCAGTAGCAGGTGAGCATATTGGTTCTCAAGCGGTACAGTCTTCTCATCTATCACCTTGTGTTGTTAAAGCGCGGCATGTTGGGGTTGGAGAAATTATAGGCGTCCACATTCAGCCTCAGTCTATCGGTGCAGAGCATATTCAACAAGGTGCAATTCAATTCAAGCATCTCAACTTGGAAGATTTGAGTGGAACGAAGCTGCTCGACCAATCGGTTGGCGGCGAAAAGTTGACTGAGGGTGCAATTCAAACCTCTCACTTGGCAGATGGAAGTGTAACGAAGACGCAAATCGCTCCGCTTGCGGTAGGCTGGAATCAGTTGGATGAATCGCTCAAACAAAAACTTGCGAGCCTGGAATCATCCGGACAATTGGCGGCTGCTTCTCCTTCCATCGCTGTACACTCGGTAGGCGAGCATAAAGCTCCGCTCCAGCAGTTTGGCAAATCTGCTTTTTCGTTCGACAACTTCTCTGAAACATTGGAAGTGAACTTGACCTTCGATGAAGCTTACGAAGATGGTCAATACGTTGTCGTTGTCACCGCTAATCACCCTTCGTGCTATGCGGTCCTTAAAGAACAGTATCCAACGCATGCCGTAGTGGAGCTGATTCGTACGAGAATAAGCCCGACGCCTCAAGGACAGCTCTCTTGGATTGCGATCGGTTAAATGAACGAACGTAGGCTGGATGTATAACACATCCAGCCTATTTGTGTGCTGCCATTGAGAAATAAGGTCGTCTGTACGCTTGCCGTTACCGTGTGCGCATATAACCATACAATATGGATAGCGATACACGATAAAGGATGTAAGGAGGAAGATGATGCCTAGGGTGAAGCGTGGAAAGCGGAGCAGGGGGAGTGTCCAAGCGAAGTTAAGAAGTAAGCAACGAGCCACACAGCAGCGTCGATTGAAACGTACAAGTCGTAAGCGCGACCGTACAAATACGGTACGTTATGCTGCCAAGAAGAGCGGCAAGCAGCCACCGCTTTTAACAGCCGACACATACGATTCCTCACATGAGCGTGATTTTCATCGTCACAATCCAGTCGTGTCTGTTATTATACCTGTCTTGAATGAACGGAAGACAATTCGCCGCGTCGTTCTAGAAGCACGACGTATTCATCCGAACACGGAAGTTATCGTTGTTTCCAATGGTACGACAGATGGCTCGGATCGTTTAGCGGAACGGGCGGGAGCCAAGGTGCTGCGATACAAGCAAGCGCTTGGACACGATGTCGGTCGTAAGGCTGGTGCAGAAGTGGCAAAAGGCTCCATTTTGTTATTTATAGATGGAGATATGGTGCTTGCTGCTAAGCAACTAAGACCATTCGTGCAGGCGATAAAAGATGGGGCGGATGTAGCATTAAACCAATATTCTGGTCCGCAGCAGCAAAGAGATATACATCCTGTTGTATTGGCTAAATATGCACTGAACGCACTGCTTCAGCATTCAGAATTGCGTGGAATGTCGATGACAGCTGTTCCACACGCGTTGAGTCTCAGTGCTCTCCAAATAATAGGTGTAGAGCACCTTGCTACCCCACCTGTAGCCCATGCTATCGCTCTGCAAAAGGGCTTAAAAGTGAGAGGTTGTACGTATATTCCTGTAGGTAAGCTGAATATGCGCCGTGCTAGTTCGACTGCTGCAGATCCATTGAAGCTAGTTGTGGACAACGATCATATGCAAGCTGTTCGTTGGCTGCTGGAGAATACAGACCGTCGGGGTGGATTAACAGACTTGAATCGGCAGCGGCAGCAAGTGAGGTGATTGGCATGCAGGCATCGGCAAGTGAACGGAGATTTAGGAGGCGAGGCGTCTTCATTCGGGAACGCAGAAGAACAGCAGCTGTGCAGCGGCGTAAGTCACAGTCGTCTCCATTACGGTTGCATAAGCGATCCCCCGAACAAAGTCGTGATCGGCGAACTTCTCGTCAAAAACGCAAAGAACATCCTACGTTAAGACGTGTGCAGGGTGCGAGAGCAGTAAGAAAGTCGCGTTTACCGAAGACGTTGCAGCGTTTGAAGCGCAGCAATCAGCAGCGTCATGATCGACTGACTCAGGCGCTCAGTCCAGAACGAAAAGTAGACGATTTGTCATTATATCGAGGGGACTCTTCGCAAACGCGGTCAGCAGTTAGCCAGCTAATGTACAGTAAAAACTCCTTCCGAGCAGCAGGAAATAGAGATGCTGTTCAATGGGGGGAATCAGATAGAGACCTGTCTCCTTTGCAGCTTACACGCCAAATAAATCAGCGTTTTATCCAATCCTTGCAGCTAGAAGGCATTGCATCTACTCCTGATGCCCATACAAGCTATGACGATATAATCGCGCTAGGCCGTAGTTATGCTGAGGGATATGCGGATATTCGTAATGGTGTTGGCGCAGACGCTATTCTGCTTCCGACATCTGTGAAGCTGGGTGCGGTCCTATGTGCTTATAACGAACAGGATTGCATTGCGGCAACGTTGAAGCAGCTTGCTAGATTACCGTTGGATGAGATTGCCATCGTCGTGAACGGTTCTGTAGATCGAACGTTTGAGCTTGCTAGAAAGTCACTGCCAGAAGCAATTGTCGTTCATTTTGAAAAGCCGTTAGGCCATGATGTAGGTCGAGCAATAGGGGCTAAGATGCTGCAAGTGGACGCGGTATTATTTACAGATTGTGACTTTATGATAGATGCGGAGCAACTAGGAGCTTATTTATGGAGTGTCGTTTCTGGTGTAGATGTGGCACTAAATGATATCCGGCCTTTCTTGGATAGGTTCGAACAGCAGGATGGTATTAGTTACTGCAAACAGTGGGTTAATCAGGAGCTTGGGCGTCCTGACTTGGCGATGAATTCCATGACAGCAATTCCCCATGCATTGAGCAGTAAAGCGATTCACACGATTGGCTATGAAGCGTTATGTGTGCCACCGAGAGCACATGCATTGGCTGTGCTGCATGGCTTGAACGTGCAAACAGCTTGTGCAGTAGACGTAATTACACAGAATCGTTTGCGTACTACGAATATTGGTATAGGAAACCCAGTAGCCCAGCTTATTATCGGTGACCATATGGAAGCGTTGGAAGCCGTGTGGAATTGGAAGCGAGACGAATTGAATGCCGTACAATCGGTACGCGCCGATATTGCTTGGAGGAGGAATAAATGATGGCTCTCCTGCAAGAGAAAGCTCCCTTAACAAGTATTGTTATACCAACATACAATCGTTGCGAGCTGCTTCGTTCCTGTATTAAAGCAATCAAGACCTATACCCATACACCCTATGAAATTATTGTCGTAGATAACGGTTCCACAGACCACACGTTATCGTATTGTTTAGAGGAAGGGCTTACGTGCATTTCATTGCCATCAAATACAGGATTTCCATATGCGTGTAATGCAGGGATGCGTTTAAGCTCTGGAGACGTTGTCATCTTGTTGAATAACGATGTTATTGTTGCTCACCGTTGGTTGGACCAACTGTTGGCTGCGCTGATGTCAGAACCTCAAATTGGTATCGTTGGTCCTGTAACTAATTATGCGAGTGGCAAGCAGCAAGTCCACCATCCTTACGATACGGTAGAGCAATTCCAACATATCGCCTATAGAGTGAATCAAAAGCCTGATCCGTCCAAATGGCTGCGCGTACAGCGGGTTGTAGGACTATGTTTCGTTATGAAGCGTGCTGTTATGGAACGAGTTGGCTATTTGGATGAGCGCTTTAGTCCTGGTCACTATGAAGACGATGATTATTGTCTACGTGCCAAAATGAATGGCTTCCAACTCGTTGTATGTGAAGATGCGCTTGTTCATCATTACGGCAGCCATAGCTTCAAAGAGCATGGCCAAGAACAGTTGGATCAAATAATTGCACGCAGTTATGAGCGCTTCAAGGAAAAATGGAACATAGATCCACATCAGTTCATTTAAGGAGGGAGAAAGGTGAAAGGGATCATTCTAGCCGGTGGAACTGGTTCACGCTTACTGCCTTTAACAAAGATGATGAATAAGCACCTGATTCCGATAGGCAAGTTCCCCATGATTTACTATGGGATTGAACGATTGAGGGAAGCGGGCATTACCGATCTGTTTATTGTGATTGGCAGTAAGTCCGTACCGTTATATGCAGACTTCATCGGAAGCGGCCAGTCTCTAGGTGTGCATGTATCTTTTTTAATCCAGGAGGAAGCGGGCGGAATCGCTCAAGCATTATCTTTAGTTGAACCTTTTCTAGCTCCGTCTGAACGTTTTGTTGTGTTGTTGGGAGACAATTTATTTCACGATAGCCTAAAACCTTATCTGCAGCAATATGAGAACCAAGGCAATGGTGAGGCGCGAGTGCTGCTTAAAAAAGTGAAGGATGCGCATCGTTACGGGGTTCCTGTGCTGGATGAGCAAGAACCTGAACGCATTATTAAAATAGAAGAAAAGCCTCGCAAGCCCAAATCTAACTTCTGTGTCACAGGCATTTATATGTACGACACAGCAGTTTTTGAGCATATTCGCCATATATCTCCTTCTGCACGTGGCGAATTAGAAATTACAGATGTGAATAATGCCTATGCGTCTAAAGGATTGCTGCAATATAATATTTTGAATGGTTGGTGGACGGACGCCGGAACGTATGAATCGTTGCATGCTGCGCGTATTAAACTTGGAAGGAGAGGGAAACGATGAGCCCTGCTACAGCTTCTTCACACCGTCGGCGGCGTTCTGCTGTCAAAGAGAAAGGGAGCCGGAAAAGACGTCGTGTGAAGAAGAGCACGAGTCATAGAAGTGAGCATAATAGAGTACGCTCACGTACACGCGGCCAACTTGCTCGCCGCTCCTCTACTTTGAAACGACAACATGTTGCTCCCCAACCCGATGGTGATCTCATCGATTCGCCTCCTGCAAATGCTTTGCCTTCTGCTCATGAGCCCTCAAATCCTTCCCAAGCCGACATAGCGAATCTATCAACAGAACCTGCAGTAATTCAGGTCGAACCCAAAATAGAGTCAGAAAAAGTGTATAGGAAAGCCTATATGAAAGGAAAGTACGATGGAGGAGAGGCTTTACTGTCGCAGCTCATTCCAGAACATCTTATATTACCGGATATTTCATTGGACCATATTATATCTTTGGGATTTGAACAAGTTAAACATCTTCTGCTGCCTCTTACTGATCCTTTTGTCATCTTTGTTGAGATGAAACAAGCGCTGTTGGAGGGGAGACCGCTATCGGTCGTTAGACTTGGAGATGGGGAACTTTTGGCATTAGCACATGATCGACTCATATCCTCTCAAGAAATTCGTAAGTACTCCCCGTTCGTTGCCACATCTGGTATGACGGTGCCTGATTACGCAGGGCGTGAAGCACTGGCGGAATCGGTACGAAAAGCTACCTATGTAGGCGTTCCAATTTCGAGACTGCCTTACTTTCAAGGTCTTTTGTATCCTGTTTGTCGTGAGTATGGTCTATCTTTGCAGCATATGCGAATCACCTATTCGACGGTGAATTATTTAATTGCTCAGCTTGGATATTTGCAACAGCTACTGCAAGGTAGAAATGTACTGCTTATAGGCAATGCAGCTCAAGAGCTAGGGAGGGTGCTCTCAAAGCGAGGTGTCATCATTAGCGGTATGATTGCCTCTGTGTCAGGAATGAAGGACATACCTCGTGTCATGAGAGAAGCAGCTTCAATACCCTTTGAAATTGCTTTAGTGTCGGCAGGCATTCCCGCTGTTATTATAGCGGAACGCATCGCTTCAGAGCTGGGTAAAGTCGCTTTGGACTTTGGTCATTTAGCAAATAGGTTGGCAGAAGGAGAGATGAGTTTTTAGGGACCGCTGATGAAATGGAGGTGGACGTATTGTCACGACTATCTCAGCAACTTAAACGTGCTGGTCAAAAGAAGCGTAATCGTAAGTTGCGTAGTACACCATTAAAACACGCTAATCACAGACTGAGACTTGCCAATGAACACTATAAAAAAGGATATGATGCGGGCTACCAAATGGGCATTGCTTCAGGAAGGGAGCAATTTGATCATCATATAGAGGGAACTAGCATCATTATTCCGACTTACAACAAGTTAAACATGCTCGAGCAATGTATTGCTAGCATTCAGCAGTATACATCGGAGGCGCACGAAATTATTGTAGTGGACGATGCGTCAACGGATGGGACAGCTGCTTATTTACGCAAGATGGCAGGACAGATTCGCTATCACATTCATGATAAGAATTACGGGTTTGCAGGATCGATTAATACTGGTTTGAAAATGGCAAAAGGCAAAACAATATGTTTGTTAAACAACGACATTATCGTTACGACGAATTGGCTGGGTAATTTATTGCACTGTTTAGAAAGCGATCCTGCGATTGGCATGGTTGGTCCCGTCACCAATTATATTAGTGGCGAACAACAAATTGAGGTTTCGTACAGCACGAATCAAGAAATGCAGCAGTTTGCAAGACAGTACAATGAGCAGGATTCGAGCAAATGGAAAATCGTTGAGCGAATAGTTGGCTTCTGCATGCTGTTCCATAAAACATTTTTTGAACAGATCGGCTACTTAGATGAAGGGTATAAGATTGGGAACTTTGAGGATGAAGATTTCGTCATTCGTACACGTTTGGCAGGTCGCAAGCTAGCGATTGCTGGCGATTGCTTCATTCATCATTTTGGCAGCCAAAGTATGAAAGAGCTTGGCGGGCGACTGCAAGACATTTATAAACAAAATGAAGCTTTTTATCAGCAGAAATGGAGCAACCCCTACGAGTGGGTTCAGCGAGTTATGAGATGGCTCGAGTCTAAATCCATATCTGTGTCAACAGAAAACGAGGTGAAGGCAGAATCACCCCTGCGAGCGATTTCCTTCTATCCGACACATGTTGCGGTTACGGGATTGAATGGAACGGTTTTCTGGGTGGAACAGGGCATAAAGCATCCTATTCGAGGTGCTTATCCATTTCCTAGTGTTAAGTTGTCTCAAATTGAACTATTGTCATGGCCGACAGGTTCGGATATAGAAGCGGACATAGCGGCAGAGAAGTGGCGGAAAACGACGAAACAAGATGGTTCTATACCTGACGGGGGCGTTTTTGTTACAGAGCGTGGTCATTGGTTTCAGCGAGATGGTATTACATGTCGTGCTTTTATAAGTGAATATGCGCTTAAGCATTGGAAACTGAGTGAACGGGTAATGTCAGGATCAGAGGCCGAGAAGTTGTTGTGGGAAGAGGGATTGCCGATTATGGCTGCTCCGCTCCTCGTTAACAGTAACTTGTGAGCGGTATAAAATCGACTTGGGCATGCAGGCTATAGTGGAATTTCGATGTCTGCATGCTGGTCGATTAATAATCATTTTATATACAGTAGCAATTGATAGGCTGATGACGGTGAGCTTTAGCTCATGAGCGGCATATCGTATATCAATCTAGAACGAAATAGAGGGCAGCGAGCTCTATTTCATGCTAAAGGGACCATCGAATGAACGGAGGTATTCCCGATGAAGCCTGAAGATAAGGTGAATGAAATCATTGTCCATATGGCACACACGCATAATCAGATGGCAAAAATTTTGCAGGCAAAGCGTCAGGTTGCCGTTAGAATGTCACAGCTTGTTCATGCTGTTCCGGATGAACTTCCTCAAATCGAGCATGTATCTGAGGTTAAGATGCAATCAGGACAAGTTACGCGCTGCCTTATCGATTATATGGTAAGCATTGCTGAGCTGGAAGAAGCGATGGCTGATCAATTGAAGCTGGTGTTGAAGGACCTGCATGAGCCCGAAGAGGAATAAAAAAGTAGTTTTCCTTTTTCATGAGCAGTAAGGAGGGATTCATTTGGATCGTGAACATGCCAACATTCGAATTTTGGAATCTATGGCGGACATGCAATGGAATATTGCGATTATACTGGAAGCTAAAACATTGGAAGCAGAGAAAGTGCGCAATTGGCTGCTGAATCACATGATTGCGAGTGACAGTGCGGATGCTTATGAACAAACGAAAGATGCGTTAGATGTCCATACTCAAGTTATAGAGGTTATTGCTGGACTAACAAGATTGCAGCAAAGTTTGAACCGTAATCTGCAAACGATTCTTGATCCTGATGCACAGGATGAACAAGGGGCGGGTCATGCGAATAGCGGTGCATTTAAAGGTCAACTTGATCTGGAAGAAATGGCATGACGCAGCTTTACAAGCAAGCGTCAAATCAAGTCACAGAGCATGCAGTGAAGTTAAAAGAACAACGATCTGTCATCGATGATCTTCGTCGCAACTATCGATCAGAACGAGCAATCGTAGCTCAGCTTCATCTGCTGGGGGCGATTGAACGGAGTCAAGCTGCAATAAGCTCACTTCTGGAACGGTTTTCCCCCCACATTGAGCACTTATCCACGTGCAAAAAGGAGAAAACATAATTCTATATGCAGGGAGGGATGGAATAGATGAAGAAACGAGCGAAGAAAAAACGAACGGATTTGCCACGGCGGAAAGCGCGTATTCGGCGCCAATCGACAAAGCAAAGTAACAAAAAAACCAAACCTGCCCCTGAGAAAAAGACAATAGAACGGCGTCTATCCAAGAAGCGTGTACGGACAACGAATTCCAAATTATCGGCCAAATCTAAGAAGCGAGTAAATCACGCCTATGATAAAAGCTACAATGAAGCATTCAATCAAGGCTTTAACGAAGGATTTGCAAAAGGTTTCGAAGATGGACACCATATCGTATATAGCCAGCAGGCTTAATACAAGGTTTGATACAACTTTCATGTATCAAGATACGGAATGATTATATGTCTGAATCTCAGGTGATGCCATGCAGCAAGTTAGACAGAAAGAACGTGCAAAAGGACGACGGGACGGCTTCTCCTCAGGATATAAGCATGGTTATCGCCTTGGTACGGCTGAAGCTGTCGTGTCACAAATTCCAATGATGCCGACAAATCCGTCGCCGATGCGAATTCTATATATTCCACAAGGATTTGAAGCGATTGACCACGGATGCAGCATTGCTTTGAGTAAAATGAGCAGTGCATATGCGGAGGCACATCCTTCTCGACTTGTAGATGAAGCGCAGCGTTTTAAGCCAGATCTCATTGTCGTTCTGAATGCCCTCCATGTGTTTCCTCAAGAACACCCCGAACATATCATATGGGCGAAGCAGCAAGGTATCAGGACTGCAATATGGTTTGTAGATGATCCTTACTTCACTCAAGATACAGCGGTGCTAGCTCCGTATTATGACTTCGTGTTCACCCATGAACAGAAATGTATTCCCTTCTATAAGCAGTTAGGCTGCCGGCATGTTTATCATCTTCCTCTAGCGGCAGCAACAGAACGTTTCCGTCCCGTTAGATCAGAACATCGTTATTGCCATGATATTTGCTTTATTGGCAACGGCTTTTGGAATCGAGTAGCGTTTTTCGACAGTTATGCGGAGCAGCTTATGAAATACGATATTTGTATTGCCGGAGGCTATTGGGATCGGATGGTAACGCATGCTCGGTGGGGAGATCGGCTCCGTTCAGGATGGGTTCCTTTAGAGGAAAGTGTTTATTATTACAATTCATCTAAAATTATCCTAAATATTCACCGTCCACATGAACAAGGGGCTGACAATCGAAATACATTTGACCTGCCAGCACAGTCGATTAATCCCCGTACCTATGAAATTGCTGCATGTGGTGCGTTCCAACTTACCGATATCCGGAGCGATCTGACCCAAATGTATACGCCCGGTTGGGATATAGAGACCTTCCAGACAGGCGAAGAACTTATGCAAAAAATTGAATATTACTTAACTCATGAAGAAGAGAGAATGCGTATCGCGATGCGTTCCCTTCAGACCACATTTATGCGCCATACGTTTGAGCATCGGGTGCGTCACATGCTGGATGTTATAGAGAGGGGCTACTCGGTATCAACAGTAGCTTTATTAAACGGTCAAAGCATGCAGTGAAGGAGGAATAGAATGACTGGTGCAACAGCGAAAAAAGGCATAGTCACGCAATCCCGGCCAACATTGCTGCATCAGGTGCAGTCAGCTAGCCATAAAGGAGCGCGTGTAGGACACGAACGAGGCTACGGAGAAGGTTACTTTCGTGGAAGAGCGCAAGCACTTGTGCATACACTTACCGAACATGCTCCTCAGCGCCAATTACGTATTATTTACGTATCATCAGGCAAAGGCTTCCCTTATTCGCCGCTTGATGAAGCTGTTGTATCAACTTTGCAATCGATGGCAATAGAAGTACGGGTATCAGGGCCAAAAGATCCGATATCTGTAAGCGCCGTTGAATATCGAGCAGATCTGGTTCTCGTTCTAGATGGCATGGATTTTCCTGCTGAGCAGTTGATTGAGCTGAAGTCTCTTGCTATCCGTACAGCTCTATGGATAACGGATGATCCTTATTATACAGATCGGATGACAGCAGTTGCTCCGCATTATGATTATATTTTCACCTTAGAATCTACTGCTATTGAGTACTATCAGTCTTTAGGATGCCGGCAGGTACATCATTTGCCTTTTGCTGCTTTTCCTGAACATTTCACACCTAGGGCATCACCAGCCCCATTTCAGCATGACCTTTGTTTTATAGGCTCTGGTTATTGGAACCGAATTCACTTCTTTGAGCCGATTATGGATCGCCTTATGAAATACAATACCCATTTCTCAGGATTATGGTGGGATCGGCTTCCTCAATATAAGCGGTATAAGTCATCGATTAAACTTGATCTTTGGATGGGACCGAAAGAAACAGCGGAATTTTATAATAGTAGTAAAGTTATAATAAATATGCATAGAGATCATGATGACCCGACTGTAAACCAAAATTCTAATCAAATTAGAGCAACATCGCCTAATCCACGCACATTTGAAATTAACGGGTGCGGGGCTCTGCAGTTGACAGATGCTCGGAGTGATCTAGCTAGTTTTTATGTGCCAGGGGTTGAACTTGTTACGTATGAAACACCCATCGATTTGCTGGAGAAAGCGGTCTACTATTTAACTCACGAAGAGGAACGTAGAGAGATTGCCCTGCGCGGATTAGCACGGACGTTGAAAGATCATAGCTATGTGAGACGTATTCAGCAGCTATTGAGCATTATATTCGATCGTCAAGCGAAGTGAGGAGAATTTTCCGTGTGGAGCTTGTTTTTTGCCCTCGGCCTAGAACGATTAGGTGGGGGTATTTTTGCTGTCCATTCAATAAGCGGGCACTATTGTAGAACATGGGAAAAGGTGTTTGTTTCCAGATGGGAGGTCTATTTTGAAGAATGGATGATTATCGGCAGTAATTTACGATTTTAAGAGGATTGGTGGCCAAGAAAGCGTTATTATATGGCTCATTTGCTGATTATCTCTTTCTAGCTTTCATTTTCGTTAAGAATAGCGAAAGCGTGAGATTGAGCGAGTAAATGATATGAAAATAAAAGATTGAAATGGTTTATATGACTGCCATAAATAGGGATTGTCTAAAATGAGCGCTGTGATTCATTTACAGTCTCAGAGCAGAGGAGTAAGATTCAGTTCAGCAATAGCAACTACATTCCGTAGCGTCTGTAATCGCTGAGTTCCGCATAAGGTGCGGAAGCGGGGGAACCAAATGCAAACGACTGCCTGTCTGAGGTTGAGAGGTGCAGGTAATCGTTTGTGGGGGTGAATCCAGATCTCGGTACACAGTTCCAGCTTATCGCTGAAATTGGTGCAAAGAACTGGTAGGGCAACTCTTCGAGCCCGAATCCGACAGCTAACCTCGTAAGCGTCCGAGGAGAGGCGTGCCTGAATACCGTTATGTATACTGGCGCATTTCGAATTGCCTCACACCCGAAATGGATCGTTGTACGGATTTCAGGAGGAATGAACAAGATGCATATTGAGGGACGCATGGTTACTGTATTTGCTCCCAATGCGATGGGCATTGATTTTTTGAAGCAGCTTCGAGGGGCAAATGTATCCGTCGCAGCGATATCGAACAATGCTCGTCTAACAGCAAGCATGGAGAGATTAGGTGTGAAGCATATTTGCAACGTGAAAACAACATCGCAAAGGAAGACAATGGCGTTGCCTCCTGTAGCTGTGGGGCGCATGTATGTATTTGAACAAAGCTTCGCTCTTACTTGCCGCTTGTTGCAGCAGTGCCGTCCTTGGACAGATGAAATGATTACGGTCATTACGAGACAAGATTATCCGAAGTCGATTTATCGGATGTTAGGTGCAGACATGGTCATCTATACGCAGTCAGACCAAGTGTCCTTTCTATTGAGTGATTTATTAAGTCAAGACAGCCATCAGCCTGCTTGAACGTTTCAATCGTTCATAGCTGTGACACATACGGCACAGGTGATGATCGAAATACAATCAGATAGCTTTGGGCTTTGCTCATCGCTGAGTCCCTTTAAAAGGGAACGGGGGAACCAATCGACATGCACTGCATGTCTGGGGTGAGTCCAGATAACGACTCGGCTTCCATCACACAGATGGATCGTCGAATCAACATCTGGTAGGGCGACTCTTGCGTCCGAATCCGTCAGCTAACCTCGTAAGCGTCCGTAGAGGCAGCCTTATTTCGTCGTGGATCGATGCACGGTTTCTATAACTGTGTTTATTTGGCCACGCGGAAAGGGGACCTCCTTCCGCGTGGCCTTTTTGCGTCCCGACAAGTCAGTATGCTTGCCGGCAAGAGCGAAAAATCAAGAAAGCGCAACAGCATCTGACTAGACAAAGGGAGGAATGGTACATGTTTGATGCGGTGATGTGTATTTTACTGTTGATGTTAGGCATTGCAGCATATGTCGTCATACATTGGTGCTCGCAAGAAATCGATAGATGAGGTGATTAAAATGATGATCGCGCTGGGCGTTGTGGTTGCAGCACTATTTCTATACTTAGCATACGCGTTAGTTAAACCTGAGAAGTTCTAGTCGAGAAGTACATGAGCAAATTGCGAATTTGAATGATCGAAGCGGGGTTAAATCTAGAGAGGTGGAACGAGAGATGACGTTACTAGGCTGGGTATCGATTGGCCTTACTCTACTGCTAGTGCTAGCGTTGGCGCGACCAACAGGTATTTATCTAGCACGAGTATTTCATAGTGAAGGGGCGAGGATGCCGCTTAACGGTATATTTGGACCGATAGAGAAATTGTTGTTTAAGCTATTTGGAATTAAAGAAACGAATCAGACGTGGAAAAGTTATGCCACAGCATTAATTGCAACCAACCTATTTATGATGCTGCTCGTGTATGCAGTATTGCGCTTGCAAGGTAGTCTTCCGTTAAACCCAAGCGGCATAGCGGGTATGGAGCCTACATTGGCCTTCAATACGACGATCAGTTTTATGGCCAATACGAACTTGCAGCACTATAGCGGTGAAAGCGGCTTGAGCTATTTGTCTCAGACATTAGGCATTACGTTTATGATGTTTACGGCACCGGCCACATCTTTTGCTATCGCATTTGCTTTTATGAGAGGAATTGCGGGCAAACCGCTAGGCAACTTCTTCGTTGACTTGGTTCGCAGTATCGTGCGTGTGCTGATGCCGATTGCTATCGTTGCAGCAATTCTATTCGTTGCTCTAGGGGCTCCTCAGACGTTTGCTCCAACAGAGACGGTAACGACATTGCAAGGCGCAGAACAGCAAATTGCACGCGGTCCAGTCGCATCCTTGCTGTCGATCAAGGAGCTAGGTAATAACGGCGGCGGATTTATGGCTGTAAACTCAGCACACCCGTTTGAAAATCCAAACGGTATAAGCAATTTGCTTCATATCGTACTTATGATGCTGCTAACTACATCGATGCCATTTGCGTATGGACGAATGGTTGGAAGTGCTAAGGAAGGCAGAGTGCTTTTTGTTGCTATGTCGATCATGTTCCTAATGATGCTTGGCATTGCGACAACAGCAGAGCAAGCTGGTAACCCGGCTTTACATCAGATGGACATGGCTGGTCCTAGTATGGAAGGTAAAGAAGTGCGCTTTGGTGTAGCTCAGTCGGCTTTGTATGCGGTCGTGACGACTGCATCTGAAACGGGTGGAGTGAATACGATGCACGACACTTTGACACCGCTCGGTGGATTAGTTCCGTTAGGCAATATGATGCTCAACACGGTGTTTGGCGGTGTTGGTGTAGGATTTGTAAACGTGTTGATGTATGCAATGATTGCCGTATTTTTGTCAGGCTTGATGGTGGGACGCACACCTGAATTTTTGGGGCGTAAGCTGGAAATTCGGGAAATGAAGCTTATTGCGGTAACACTTATTATTCAGCCAATTCTCATTTTGGTGCCGACTGCGATTGCACTTGTATTTTATCCAGAAACGATTTCCAATGCTGGCTTCCATGGCATCTCACAGGTGTTATATGAATATACTTCTTCGGCTGCTAACAACGGGTCAGGATTTGAAGGACTTGGCGATGCAACGCCATTCTGGAATATATCAACGGGCTTAGTTATGTTCTTCGGACGCTATATTAGCATGATTACGATGCTGGCTGTAGCTGGCTCGCTGATGACGAAACGTCCAGTGCCGGTAACATCAGGTACATTCAAGACGAGCAATGCAACGTTCGGTACGATTTTCGTCGGTACGATTCTCATTGTCGGTGCCCTGACGTTCTTCCCGATTCTTGTGCTTGGACCGATTGCAGAACATTTGACGCTGTGGAAATAATCGTTTGCGAACGAGAGGAGAAATAAGCAATGAGTACGGTACAATCGATGAAAACTCCGTCATCGTATGATAGCGGGTCTCGAAGTGAAATAAAAAAATCGAAGTCGATGTTTGGTGGAGACATCGTTCGTCAAGCTTCTATAGATGCTTTGCGTAAGTTCCATCCGAAGTTTATGGTGAAAAATCCGATGATGTTCCTTGTGGAACTTGGCTTCGTCATCACTTTATTGTTAACGTTTGTCCCTGATGCGTTTGGGAGCGCAGCACCTCGCTGGTATAACGGAGTTGTTAGTTTGATTCTGTTTGTTACGGTCTGGTTTGCGAATTTCGCGGAAGCGTTGGCGGAAGGCAGAGGGAAAGCACAAGCAGATTCCTTGAAGCAGACGAAGAAAGACTTATGGGCGCAAAAGGTTACTACAGCGGGTACGATTCGCGTATCTTCAGCAAGCTTGAGAAAGGGAGATATTATTATCGTTCGTGAAGGTGAGACCATTGCTGGGGATGGGGAAGTGATTGAAGGTTTGGCTTCGATAGATGAGTCTGCGATTACCGGGGAATCGGCTCCTGTACTAAAGGAATCAGGCGGTGACTTCTGCTCCGTTACGGCTGGTACACGTGTCGTCAGTGACTGGGTAAAAGTTCGTATTACGAGCGATCCGGGCGAATCTTTCTTGGATCGTATGATTGCCTTGGTTGAAGGAGCAGAGCGTCAAAAAACGCCAAATGAATTAGCCTTGCATACGGTTCTTGTGAGCTTAACGCTTATATTCCTGATTGTAGTCGTTACGCTGCCGTTCTTTGGCCAATATTTGAATATTACGCTGCATACTGCGGAATTAATCGCCCTGCTCGTTTGTCTTATCCCGACGACCATCGGTGGTCTACTCTCTGCAATCGGGATCGCTGGTATGGACCGCGTTACTCGCTTCAATGTCATTGCTACCTCTGGTAAAGCAGTAGAGGCATGCGGAGATATTCATACCATTATTTTGGATAAAACAGGTACGATTACGTACGGTAACCGTCTTGCGGATGATCTTATTCCGGTCAATGGCAATAGTGTGCAGACAGTAGCACGTTGGGCCGCTGCAGGATCTCATGCAGATGAAACGCCGGAAGGACGTTCCGTATTGGAGTGGCTTACGAAGCATAGCCTTAGCTATGATCGTGAGCTGTCTGAGCAAGGTGAGTTTGTCCCATTCAAAGCAGAGACGCGGATGAGCGGTATAGATTTGCCAGATGGACGACTCGTTCGAAAAGGTGCGGTAGATGCGATTAAACAATGGGTTGCAAGCAAAGGCGGGGTAATTCCAGCTGATCTTGATGCGGTTACAGAAAAAATTGCGAAGGCAGGCGGTACACCGCTAGCTGTTGCGGTAGATGATCAGATTTATGGCGTTATTTATTTGAAGGATACGGTAAAACCAGGCATGCGCGAACGGTTTGAACAGCTGCGCAAAATGGGGATTCGTACGGTCATGTGTACAGGTGACAACCCGCTGACAGCTGCTACGATTGCACGTGAAGCTGGGGTGGATGACTTTATTGCAGAAAGCAAGCCGGAAGATAAGCTGGCTTTGATTCGTAAGGAGCAAGGAGAAGGTAAACTTGTTGCGATGACGGGGGATGGAACGAATGATGCGCCAGCCTTGGCACAAGCGGATGTCGGTATTGCGATGAACAGCGGTACAACCGCAGCGAAAGAAGCTGCCAACATGGTCGATTTGGACTCTGATCCGACGAAAGTGATCGAAGTAGTAGCGATTGGCAAGCAGCTGCTTATGACGCGCGGCGCGCTGACTACATTCAGTATTGCAAATGACGTGGCTAAATATTTTGCCATTATCCCAGCCTTGTTTATGATCGCAATTCCTGAATTGTCCGCTCTCAATATAATGGGCCTTCATTCACCGATGTCAGCCATACTTTCTGCACTCATCTTCAATGCGGTTATTATTCCGCTATTAATTCCGTTGGCGATGAAAGGGGTAGCTTACAAACCACTTAGTTCAGAACAGCTGCTGCGCCGCAATATGTTGATTTACGGATTAGGCGGTCTCATAGCACCATTTATCGGCATTAAGCTCATTGACTTGGTTGTTGGTGTTTTCCTATAGGAGACACGTAAGAGATATTAAATTGGAATTATTAATTAACATGGTTTTGACTTCAGACTAAAACGGAAATTGTTTGAATAGTTATTTGATATTTATTGCCTAAAAGAAAGAGAGCAGAATTCTGTTGAAGAAACGAAGTGTTCGCCTTTGTATTCGAGTTCTAACCACATTGTCTAATCCAAAGAACTCGAATACAACAGCGATCGGAAACAGGATCTGCTATTTAAAAGTAAAGGCAACTATTTGTTTTATTAAATTACTTCATTTTAACTCAACTTAAATAGAGATAAATAAGATATGAAAAAGGCTTGTTTATAAAAAAGATTACGGAATGAAGGTATAAATAGACATAGAAAAAATAGATTCGTATTTCAACTAACAAGGATATCATGCGTAAATACGCGAAAGGATGGCTATGCATGAACACACACGCCACACCATCAATGAACCGTGAATCGTCTAGCTCTCAAGCTCAAGGAAATAAGCAGGGGGGGGGACTTGGCACCATTATCCGAATGAGCATCGGCCTTATGGTCTTATGCGGAATTGTGTATCCATTTGTCATGACAGCGGCAGCACAAGCGCTCTTCCCTCATCAAGCGAACGGCAGTTTAATAAAGAATGACAATGGTCAAGTTGTCGGATCAGCATTTATTGGCCAGTCTTTTACGGATTCAAAATATTTTCACGGACGTGTATCCAGTATTGAATATCACGGAGCTGGTTCTGGCTCAGGCAACTTAGCAGCGTCGAACGAAGCACTGACAGAGCGTGTTGAACAATCGATGAGTGATTGGAAGGAACAGAACCCACAAGTGGCGGTATCCGAAGTTCCAGTGGACTTGATGACGAACTCTGCTTCGGGCCTTGATCCTCACATTACTCCTCAGGCAGCGAACGTGCAAATTCCGCGTATCGCCAAGGCGACAGGGCTGTCTGACCATCAATTGATGCAGTTAGTGGATAAGCATACGGAAGGGCCTGACCTTGGGGTATTTGGTGAAACTAGAGTTAACGTGCTGTTATTGAATATAGAATTAGAACAACTATTGAAATAAAAATAGCAATAGGAATGGATCTCACATCAACGAGGCGGGAGGTTGGTCATGAAAGAAGGTGATGCTTATCGCAGGCGTTCGCCCGAAGTGCTTCTTAAGCTCATTGAGGAGATGCGGCGCGGCCGATTATGCATTCTTGTGGCAGTGGCCAGCGGCGCTGGGAAGACGACTCAATTGATACATGAAGGCGAGCTAAAAGTGAAAGAAGGTTTGGATGTTATCTGGGGAACTTCCGTGCCAGAGCAAGAAGCCGCTGCGGCATCAATTGAGGCTGTTGCAGCCATCCGATGGGCTCGTGGCAACTTGCAATTGGAAGATTTGGATGTAGCGCGTTTGTGCGAACGCGCGCCTGATATCGTGCTGGTAGATGGTCTAGCCCAGCCGAATCGCCCCGAAGCAGAACGACCACGCCGTTTGGACGATGTACGATTTTTGTTGCAGCACGGGATTAGTGTCATTGCGACGATGAATGCCTATGAAGATGAGCGTGTTAGTGAACAGGCTCGTCGGATTGCTGGCGTCGATCCGAAATGGACTTTGCCTGCAGAGGTACTGCAGGCAGCCGATGAGGTCCGCTTACTGGATGTAACCGCAGAGACGTTGATGGAGCGAAGGCAAGTTCATTCGCAACAGGAACGTATAGCGTTCGCAGCGACAAATAAGAAAGGGCATAGTAAACGAGTTTCTGAACGAAGCCGGCTCAGCATTTTGCGTGAGCTGGCTTTGCGCACGATAGCGAATGATGTGAATGGCTCGTTGGAGCAGCATCGTCATGAGCTTGGATTGGAGGGGCCATCTGGTGTGACGGAACGGATTCTCGTCCTCGCTCAATATGGATGGAACGGTTCTATTCATGTACGTCGTGGTGAACAGGTGGCGAAACGGCTGAACGGAGAGTTGTTCATTTTATCGTTTGTCGATCCTGATGTACCTTTAACGCAGCTCCAGCTAACGTTCCAACGATCATTGAAGAAGCTGGTGCAAAAGATAGGCGCTTCCTGGGAGGAAGTTCCGCTGTCCTCTCGCAGGCGGATGGCAGGACTGTTGTCCCAATATGCATGGACACATAGCATGACTCGAATCGTATTAGGCCACTCACGCCAGTCGAGGTGGCAGGAATGGTTGCATGGTTCACTTGTGAATGGCTTGTTGCGCATGGTGGAGCATACAGACTTGTTCTTTGTTGCGGATCGTTCAGAACGCGAAGGAGAACGTGTATTTCCCGTAAAGACGGAGCAAAGGCTGCCGGTACAAGCATTTAAGCGTTGGACAGCAGGTGAGATTGCGGAACGTGCGGATGGGCTGAGGCGTGGACATTTTAAAATTATTATTGGTGCAGCGCCTGGTGTTGGTAAGACATATAAAATGCTGCAGGAGGGCAATCGACTGCTGGAGCAAGGGGTCGACGTCGTCATTGGTCTTCTCGAAACGCATGGAAGACGCGAAACAGCTGCTCAGGTCGGGGCTTTGCCATGGATTGAGCGGCAGAAAATCAAATATCAAGGTTATTTATTAGAAGAAATGAATGTAGCAGAAATTTTAGCGAGAAAGCCAGAACTGGTGCTTGTTGATGAATTGGCGCATACGAATGTACCGGGCAGTGTGCATACGAAGCGATATGAAGATGTCATTCAATTGCTGGAAGCGGGCATTTCGGTCATGTCGACAGTAAATGTCCAGCATATTGAGAGCTTGAATGACGCGGTGGAGCACTTAACAGGGGTGCGCGTTAGGGAAACTGTTCCTGATGGGGTGCTTCGTCTCGCAGATGAGATGGAACTGATCGATGTTACCCCATCTACGATTCAAAAACGAATGCAAGATGGGCTGATTTATGCGAAAGACAAGGTTGATCAAGCATTGAACCATTTTTTTCGCATACCTAACTTGATTGGGCTTCGTGAGCTTGCCTTGCGTGAAGTGGCCGATGATGTCGATGAGCGCTTGGAATCGTGGGAGCGGCGTGCACTACTGCGGGGTCCTTGGAGACGCAAAGAGGTTATCTTTGTCTGTGTTGAACCTGACGAGCGTGCGGAACGTCTTGTGCGTCACGGATTTCGAATTGCGCATCGGCTAAAGGCGGAGCTGCATGTTGTTTGTCTTCCTGTATCGAATTTGCTTCCATCATCTAGAGTTAAGAATACTACGAGCCAACCATTTCTGAAATGGTCTGAGCAAACGGAAGCATTAACAGTAAGGCTTGGGGGGACGTTTTGTATTCAAGCAAGTGTCCGGCGTCGACACTGGGCGCAGGAAGCGGTTCGCCTTGCTGATGAACATAAAGCCTCTCAAATGATAGTAGGTGTCCCCGCGCGGCGGATGCGTAAATCGTATATGGGGCGTATGCGGATGTTAATGCGAATCGCCCGTCATATGGATGTATTAGTGGTTACGGATAATGAAAGGGTATAACGGCTGATTTAAATCGGCCGTTTTTGCTGTTTTTATAGGCTGACGCAAGTAAATTGTACACTTGGATAAGGTTCAAATGTCGTGCCGATATGTGACCTGTACTAATATATTGAAGTAAATTGGTGAAGAGAGGGGGGACTGACCCTGTGACCTATCGGTCGACAGGTAACTGCTATGATATCACGTATCGTGTGCTTCTCTCATCTATGTAATCAAACTTATATTACAGGTGCAGAGAAATTGATCCTCTTTCTCATGCGTGAGCTTCGTTCGAACTTCAACTTTGAATGCATTCTGATCGTGCCTCAGGAAGGGATATTGTCACAAGAGGCGGCAAATGCAGGCATTCCTTATTATGTCCAGCCATGCCGATTGTTCTACTCAATGATGGAGCCTCACGCTGCCCTTCATGATGAACTGGAGCAAATACGCGTACATTCGGAGTGGGACGCGGTCGTCGGTTTGCTTCAGCGTCTAGCCCCTGATTACGTACTGACAAACACGTGTGTGCATGCCATCCCAGCAGTAGCAGCTCAATCGCTAAACATTCCTGTTATTTGGCAGATTACGGAGAAGATTCCGGACAATGCATATACGATCCATGCGGCAGCAATCGTGTATCGGTTTGCGGATGCAGTTATCGGTATATCTCAATCCGCATTGGCCTTTTTGACAGGCTGTCCTCAAGCTTGCCCCTCCTCTGAGCCCCCTGTTCTGTTTACACTTCCGCCTTCATGGGACGATAAAGCATTGGAGCCTGACTTATGGCACCAGTCAAGGGTAAAGAAGCGGGCCGAATTAGGCATCGCTCCAGATGCGTGCTTAGTTGGGTTTGTTGCTGCAACGATAACTTCCCAAAAAGGACTGGAACATTTCGTGTGGATGGCGATGCAGCTAGCAGAAAGAAATACTTCAACCCGCTTCATCGTTATCGGATGCCCCGCTCATCAAGATTATTTCGAGCGATGTCAGCAGCTCGTGCAGCGCTCTTCGTTAAAGGAAAAATTCCATTTTGTTGGTTTTGAGAACAAGATACAGCATTTATATCCCGCTATTGATATTGTCGTGACTCCAAGTCTCTTTCCTGAAGGATTTGGATTGACAGCACTTGAGGGCCTTATCTTCGGCAAGCCTGTCGCTGTGTATCGTTCAGGAGGATTGGAAGAAATACATCAATCTACGGGGAATGAGCGCTATATTGCCGATGTAGGTAACTGGCGTGAATTAGCCGTCATTGTCAACAGTTTGATTAACAGTGAAGAGCAACGGATAGCAGCAGGGGTTCATAACTACAACGTAGTTAGACAAGTGTATGGTATCGAGCATTATCGAAGTCTGTTGGCTGCATTTTGGAATCTCTTTCGAGAACATAAGCGGAGAATTATTCCTGTGCAGACAGATTCAATTGACAGTCAATATGACCTTCCTAGTGTTCCTAGTAATTCTAATGTTCCTAATGTTTCTAGTAAGGTGATCAGGTCCGCACGTTCCCGACCCCAGAAGCCTATCCACAAGCGTCGAAGATCTCGAAGAGGTCGACATTCCCCAAAAGCGTTGCGCAAATCTAAATCTATTCGAATTCGTCGTAAAGCGTTTAGAGCAGCCAGACAGCATAAGCCACGGCCATCGATCCAGCGAAATCGAAGGAAGAACGTTAGACGAATGCGTAAAGTGCTGCGGACTGCGAGCAGGAGGTGAATGAGGAAGCGATGCGAGTTATGACTATTTTGGGTACGAGGCCAGAAATTATTAGACTCAGCCTTATTATGAAGCAGCTTGATCAATTGGCGGAGAAACATATCGTTGTGCACACCGGTCAAAATTTCACGCACACGTTAAGTGATATCTTTTTCGAGGAAATGGGACTGCGCTCCCCCGACTATAAGTTGTTCGATCAGCAGCAGAGTGTAGGTGAGCAGCTATCGATTATGTTTCGTGAGATTGAAAAAATATGTCTTAAAGAGCGGCCAGATCGCGTGCTTCTGCTCGGCGATACGAACAGTGCATTGAGTGCGATAGTCGTGGAACGGCTGGGGATCCCAGTTGTGCATATGGAGGCAGGCAATCGCTGCTTCGATTTGCGAGTTCCTGAAGAAAAAAATAGGCGCATCATTGATACGGTATCAAGCATCAATATGCCGTACACCGAACAGAGCAAGAAGCATCTTATTCAGGAAGGCATTCCAAGTCAACGAATTATACTCACAGGCAACCCGATCTATGAGGTGCTGAATCATTATAAGTCGCAAATTGAAGCAAGTACGATTTTGACGAGGCTGAACTTGCAGCGTGGCGATTATTTTATAGTGACAACCCATCGTGCAGAAAATGTGGATTGCCCAGAGCATCTTCAGCAAATTATGCAAAGTTTGAATGAGGCGGCTGAACGGTACGGCAAGCGAATCATTTGTAGTGTTCATCCTCGTACGAGAGCAAGGATGGAGAATGCTCCACAGTTGTCGCTGAACCCGTTGGTAGAATGCTATGAGCCGTTTGGATTTTTTGATTTCGTGAAACTGGAGCAGAATGCAGCTTGTGCGATTACAGATAGTGGTACAGTCCAAGAAGAATGCTGTATTTTTCATGTTCCTACTGTGACGATACGCAACACGACAGAACGTCCTGAGACAGTCGATTGTGGGAGTAACGTAGTGAGCGGACTAAAGGTGAAACAAATTGTAGAATCGATTGGCGTTATGACTACACTCCCGACGAGTTGGGAATGTCCAAAGGGGTACTTAGAGCCCCATGTTTCACATACTGTGGTGAAATTTTTGCTTGGAGGGAAAATGGATGTTTAAGAATAAGCGCATCCTTGTGACCGGTGGTACGGGATCGTGGGGATATGAACTGATTCGTCAATTGCTGCCTCAGCATCCGAAGGAGATTATCGTATTCTCACGTAACGAATCAAGTCAGGTTGCAATGAGCCGAGAATTCGAAAATAGCAGTCTTAGCTTCTGTATTGGAGATATCCGGGACCTACAAGCGCTTCGAGCAGCGTGTAAAGACGTGGACTATGTGTACCATCTTGCTGCGCTTAAGCATGTTCCTGTATGTGAAGAACAGCCGTATGAGGCATTAAAAACAAATGTCGTTGGAACGCAGAACGTTATCGAAGCTGCGATTGAAAATCGGGTCAAAAAAGTAATCTACATTTCAACGGACAAAGCAGCTAACCCTTCGAATTTTTACGGAATGACGAAAGCTATCGGTGAGAAACTTATCGTTTATGCGAACTTGCTTCCTTCCAGCACTCAATTCGTCTGTGTGCGCGGGGGCAATGTACTTGGCACGAATGGCTCAGTTGTACATCTATTCAAAGATCAGATTCATAGCAAGCGTCAAGTTGGCATTACCGATATGAAAATGACCCGATTTTTCTTAACGCTTCAAGATGCAATAACGCTGCTGTTTAAGGCTTCCGAAGAAAGCCATGGCGGTGAAATCTTTGTGATGACAATGCCAACTTGCCGAATCGTTGATCTTGCAGAGGTGCTTATTGAAGCCTCGAATGTAGAAGGGGTTTCTGTTATTGAGAAAGGGATACGGCCAGGTGAGAAAATTCATGAAATATTGATGAGTGATTATGAAAGCTTGACTACGGTCGTCTACGATGAACAATATCTTGTCATTCTACCGACCCTTGATATTCCAGGGCTGAGAGAGAAATATGCATTGTACCCGTCCGTTGAATTCAATAGCTTCAGCTCCGAGCAAAATGTCATAAGCAAGGAAGAAATCCATCTGATGCTGCAACGAGGGGGCTTCCTTTAATGAAGCTGCTAATTATAGGCGGTAACGGGATGGCGGGCCATATATTGGTCCGTTATTTCCGTCAGAAGCCTGATTATCATGTGTTCTACACTTCACGAGACATTGAAGATGAACAATCCTTATTGCTTGATGTCGCAGACGGAACGAATCTCGATACGCTAATGGAAACGGTACGTCCCCACGTCATTATTAATGCTGCAGGTATTCTAAATGAAGAGGCAGAGCGTGCCCCACTTGAAGCTTATCAAGTAAATGCATGGCTGCCGCATCAGCTGCGACGGAAAGCCGATCATATTGGCGCTAAAGTCATACACATAAGTACAGATTGCGTGTTCTCAGGAAAGAGCGGCAAATATATAGAAAATGACAAGCCGGATGGGACGTCGGTGTATTCGGTAACGAAAGCACTCGGTGAATTAAAACAATATAATCCTCATGTAACGATCCGCACATCCATCGTTGGACCTGAAATCCGTCCCCACGGAATTGGACTGCTGCAATGGTTTTTGAAGCAGGAAGGGGAAGTGAAAGGCTATAAAAGAGTGTTTTGGAACGGCGTCACGACGCTAGAACTGGCGAAAGCGATTGACTATTATTTGCAGCGTCCTATTTACGGATTGATTCATCTCTCGTATCCAATCCCAATCAGCAAGTATGAGCTGCTGAGTCTTTTCCAACAATCATTTGGCAAGCAGGATGTGAATATTGTGCCTGATACGATATATGAAGGGGATAAATCACTAGTAAATACACGCGAAGATGCTGATTATAGAGTCAAACCATATCCGGCTATGTTGGAAGAATTAGCGGATTGGATGAAGCGCAAATGAAGGATGCTTCGATTGTAGTGACAGGAGCGTCAGGGTTTACAGGTTTGCATGCGTGTCAGGCACTTGCTGCTGTAGGCATGAAAGTAACTGCTTTCGTGAGACGAAGAGTTTCATTTGATCCAGCATTAGCGATTCATCAAATTGAAGTAGATTTGTTGAAGCCGAAGGCACTTCAATACTTTATGCAGCAAGTATCGCCGCAATATGTGCTGCATTTGGCAGGAATGAATGCTGTGCAGCAGTCTTGGCGAGCACCTGCAGATGCGATGCACATTAATATGCTTGGAACCGTGCATGTTTTGGAGGCGGTGCGGGAACTGCCAGATACACGAGTGCTCGTCATTACGTCAAAGCTGAAATCTGCACCAACTGCTTCCCGCTCCAACTTGCATCCGTATGCCATCAGCAAATGGTTCCAAGAACAGGCTGCACTAGCATGGTCTCAACTATATCAGATGAACATTATGATGGCCGAACCGTCCAATCTGATTGGGCCTGGACCATCGACAGGCATTTGTGCTTTGCTGGGGGGCTATGTGGCGCGATGTGAGCGAGGGGAGCATGACCAGCCTTTTACCTTTAGTTCGCGGGCGGATTGGAGAGATTATTTGGACGTAAGAGATGCTGTGGCAGCATACGCTCATATTTTGCAGCGTGGTGCAAGCGGCAGCATTTATCGAGTAGAGAGCGGACGAGTGAGATCGCTGGAGGAAGTATCGGAAGTATTTCAAGAGATGGCGGCAGCGAGTATTCCTTACCAATGGAAAGATCCGGCACCGCTGTCTGAATTGTCATCTGAGACAAAGCCAATAGAGCACAGCGTCAAATTAAATAAGGATCAGCTGGAGGTGCTGCCTTTGCCTGAGAGTTGGGGGTGGACACCGAAATATTCGTTTACAGAATCAGTAGCGGACATTTTGAAGTATTATCGCCAACTGAGGAGGTGACTGAAAAACAATGCAGCCTTTAGTGACGATTATTATGCCCTTTTATAATGATCCTTACGTTGATAGAGCCGTTATAAGTGCATTGAATCAGAGCTACCCGAATATTGAAATTATCATCGTTGATGATGGCTCTACTCAATATGCGGATCGAGTGCGTCAATTTGTACCGAGAGTTCATTATTTGGGCAAAGCAAACGGTGGTACGGCATCTGCCTTAAATCATGCGATTAAATATGCTTCAGGACAGTATATCGCCTGGTTGAGTTCAGATGATCGCTTCTATCCCGATAAAATACGCCAGCAAGTACAATTTATGCAGGAGCGACAGTCAATTATCAGCTATACGAACTTCGACTATATTGATCCTTTTGATAACGTGACGTCTACGAATGCCGCGCTCTTATTTCATAGTGAACTGGACTTCTATCGAAGCTTCCTGCATTCCAATCCGATTAACGGTTGCACCGTAATGATGCACCGCAGTTTGTTTGAACGCGTTGGTGTGTTCAATGAACATTTGCCTTATACGCATGATCTGGATTTATGGTATCGTACAATGTTGGCGGGGTATAAAATTCAGTTTCTGAATGCCTCGCTAACAGCATATCGTCGTCATGAAGCGATGGGAACGATACGCCATCAAACTTCGATACAGCAGGAATTGAAAAGGACGAATCAATGTTATCATCCTCACTTAAGGCATTTGATTAACCAATTGTCTAGACGTTGAACGGTGCGCATCGTGAACGTTATAGAGAGAAAACAGGCCCTTTGTCATACTAGGAAGCATTCGTTCCTTTGTGTGCCAGAGGGTTATGTTTGTTCGTACATAAACCGGCAACTTCAAAGTTTGAATCAGCATAAAGGAAAAAATATAGGAAATAATAGGGTTGACAACATAGGGGTAGGGGGTATATTATTTGAGTATCGAAGCAAGCGCAAGTTGGTAGCCGAGCAGAATGGAAGGCTGCTGCGGATAGCAATTTTTAATTAACATAATCCTATTTAAGCTGGAGGGATAAGTATGTCGGAGCAATCGGCTAGTTTGAAACAAACTTCGCTGCAAATATCAGGTATGACCTGCGCGGCATGTGCGAACCGCATTGAGAAAGGTTTGAAGAAGTTGGAAGGCGTCACCGATGCGAATGTAAACTTCGCATTGGAACGCGCCTCTGTAACGTATCAAGCTGATCAAGTACAAATGGAGCAGCTTGAAAAGGCAGTTGAGAAACTAGGCTACAAGACGGTTAAAGAAAATGTCGATCTTGCGATAACAGGCATGACGTGTGCGGCTTGTGCAACGAGAATTGAAAAAGGGTTAAGCAAGCTTCCTGGTGTAACAAATGCTTCTGTTAACTTTGCTCTAGAGACGGCTCATATTGAGTTTAACGGTGCGGAAGTATCGGTCGATAACATTCAGAGCAAGGTAGCTCAACTGGGATATAAAGCACATCGCAAGTCGGATTCAGATACCCAAGAGGGGTATCGCGAGAAGGAAATTAAGACGCAAAAGATCAAATTCATCGTTTCTGCCATTGTTTCATTCCCGCTATTGTGGGCGATGGTGAGCCACTTCTCCTTTACTTCGTTTATATGGCTACCAGAAATATTTATGAATCCGTGGTTCCAATTCGCGTTGGCGACACCGGTTCAATTTATTATCGGTTGGCAGTTCTACGTTGGTGCATATAAGGCTTTGCGTAATAAGAGTGCAAATATGGATGTTCTCGTTGCATTAGGAACGTCAGCCGCTTATTTCTACAGTTTGTATTTATCATTCGAATGGTCTACGTCCGCCCATCAGGGACACGCACCTGCCCTTTACTATGAAACAAGTGCTGTATTGATTACGTTGATTATTTTAGGGAAATTGTTTGAAATGGTTGCAAAAGGCCGCTCCTCTCAAGCAATTAAAAAGTTAATGGGATTGCAATCGAAGACAGCTCTCGTAATCAGAGATGGTCAAGAAATAACGATTCCAACGGATGAAGTAGTAATTGATGATATTGTCGTTGTTAAGCCAGGTGAGAAAGTAGCTGTCGATGGAGTCGTGGTAGCTGGTACTTCATCCATTGATGAGTCGATGCTGACGGGAGAGAGTATTCCGGTTGAGAAAAAAGCAGGCGACGAGGTTATTGGGGCTACTATTAATAAAAATGGCGTGCTTCGTATTCGTGCAACGAAGGTTGGTAAAGAAACGGCACTCGCTCAAATTATTAAAGTAGTAGAAGAAGCGCAAGGTTCCAAAGCTCCGATTCAACGTGTGGCGGATCAAATCTCGGGTATTTTTGTTCCGATTGTTGTAGCTATAAGTGTGATTGCCTTTGCTGTATGGTTCTTCTGGGTAGCCCCGGGTGAATTCAGCACAGCTCTTGAAATCTCAATTGCTATACTGGTTATTGCTTGTCCATGTGCTTTAGGTTTGGCAACACCAACATCCATCATGGCTGGTTCGGGACGCGCTGCAGAATTAGGTATTTTGTTCAAAGGTGGCGAGCACTTAGAGTCTACGCACCGCATTGAGACAGTCGTTCTTGATAAGACAGGTACGGTTACCAAAGGCCAACCTGAGTTGACAGACGTTGTTACAGCTAATGTAGATGAAGCATCATTCTTACGTTGGGTAGGTTCTGCTGAGAAGAACTCGGAGCATCCGTTGGCAGAAGCAATCGTAGCAGGCATTGCAGCGAAAGGAATTGAAATGCCAGCTTCCGAGCAGTTTGAAGCGATCCCAGGTTATGGTATCCGTGCGGTAGTGGAAGGCCGTGAAGTATTGGTTGGTACACGTAAGTTGATGGCGAAGTACAATATCGCTTGCGAGCAAGCATTTGAGCAGATGCAGGAGCTTGAAGATACAGGAAAGACGGCGATGCTTGCTGCTATCGATGGCCAATTCGCTGGCTTGGTGGCGGTGGCAGATACGATTAAAGAAACATCCCAAGAGGCGATTGCACGCCTGAAGGAACTTGGCCTTGAAGTGATTATGATGACGGGTGACAATGAACGTACGGCGAGAGCAATTGCGAAGCAAGCGGGTATTGATCATGTTCTTGCTGAAGTGCTTCCTGAAGGAAAAGCTGCCGAAATTAAGAAGCTGCAAGCACAGGGCAAAAAAGTCGCTATGGTCGGTGATGGTATCAATGATGCGCCTGCATTAGCTACAGCCGATATCGGTATGGCAATCGGCACAGGTACAGATGTGGCAATGGAAGCTGCTGACGTAACGCTTATGCGCGGCGACTTGAGAAGCATTCCAGATGCGATCACGATGAGCCGTAAAACGATGCGCAACATTCGTCAGAACTTGTTCTGGGCGTTGGCATACAATTCCCTGGGCATTCCAATTGCGGCAATCGGCCTGTTGGCGCCTTGGTTGGCGGGTGCGGCAATGGCACTAAGCTCCGTATCCGTAGTTCTAAATGCGCTTCGTTTGCAGCGAGTGAAACTATAATAAAGCGACGATATCGCATTCGTTAATTAGTATCCTATCGGTAATGATACTGCCTCCATCATGGAGTTCATACTCGCCTTCTGATAAAAATAGCTTCAACTATGTATACTAAGGCGAAATACGAACTTCAAATAGGAGGCAGTAACCGATGATTCTTTCAACGACTTCATCGATTCAAGGCAAGGATATTGTCCAGTACGTCGGCATTGTAAATGGTGAAGCGATTATGGGTGCAAACGTCGTGAGGGACATTTTTGCTTCGGTAAGAGATATTGTAGGCGGACGTTCAGGTGCCTATGAGAGCAAACTTAAAGAAGCACGTGACATCGCTCTTACTGAAATGAAACATCAAGCAGGTACGCGCGGTGCAAATGCGATAGTCGGCATTGATATTGACTATGAAGTGATACGTGATGGCATGCTTATGGTAGCAGCCAGCGGAACGGCTGTCGTTCTTAGATGATAGTCAGACAATCTCATTAAAATGAAATGGAGAAGTACCGTCCGCCTACAGGAGGCTTTGGACGGTACTTCTTTTTTTGTGATGAGCTAAGAGATGCAACACAGCATGATATTGCCGCTTAACCTTCTCCAATTTGTTTTTTATATTGTTCCAAGACGGGGGCAATTACATCAAGATCAGGGATGGAATAATACTTCGGCAGCCAGTGGTATACTTCATTCCAAATGGAATCTTCGACAAGCAGTTCGGGAACTGATGACGTGGTTAAAAATAAATTGCTGTACAATTGACCGGGCACTCGCATATGCGCACCACCTTATTTCCAATCACAGAAGTTGTATAAATAGAATCGTTATACTGGCTTGCCAGTAATACGCTGATATAAATGAAACATATCTTGATTGTAACGTGCCAGAGACCAATGATGCATACCGACATGTTGAGCATGCTGTCCAATTTGAATTCTTTGCGTATCATACTGCAGTAAATGGTGCAAATGACGGAATAATGAATTACTATCATTAGTAGGCACTACGACTCCTGTTGTCCCATGCTGAACCATCTCTGGCAATCCGCTCGCCGAAGAGACAATGACAGCACAGCCAGCAACTTGCGCTTCAATAACAGAGAGCGGCTGATTATCTTGCAAACTAGGCTGCACATAGATATCAGTCAGTGCCATGAAGCGAGGGACGTCAGAGCGAGCTCCCCAAAATACAACATCGGAACCTATTCCGAGCGATTCGGCTTGCTGAATATACTCACTTTTGTTATCACCTTCGCCAATAAGCCAGCACACCCAGTCCTGCCTAACTTGTTTTAAGGAAGACAATGCTTTGAGCAATATTTGAATGCCTTTGAGATGGACGAAGCGACCTGCGTAGGTAATGACTTTTTTATAAGGAGGAACAACAGCTTCGTTAGGCACATGCATCTGGGCGTGAAAATGGGCCGTATCGATTCCGTATGGAAAAACACTTACATGTGTTTCTGGAACTCGGTAATCTTGGCCTAATATTTGCTTCAGCCAATTGGAGGCGGACAGCGCGTGATTGGCTGATAGGATGCCTCTTTTTTCTAGCGAGAAATAGTAAGCGTAGAGCAGATCAAAGTTGCTGCTAGGCAAAGCATTGGAGTCGATAAGCAGCTTAATCTCGCCAAGCAGTGATCCGTGAGGATTAACTAAGAGCGGGACATGAGGAGGCTTCACCCGAGCGATGGAGCGGGCAGAAATAGCGTCTTGCGTATGGATGAGATCGTACTGGCCTAGGTTTAGTGTTGATGCAGTGAGTTCCATGATTAAACGGTCTACTTCTGTATGATAGACGACAGCATTGGCACTGAGGGGAGTATGATTCAAATGTGTTTCGATCAACGGTGAATAATGGGACTTGATGAAGCGGCGCTGCTGATTGACGAGATGATAGTAATGAACATTGTTGCCGAATATGTCTACCTCATGGCCTCTAGCCCGGAGATCATTTGCTAGACGTTCCATTAGGGGCCATACACCGCCAAGATGGGGAATTTCCCAATATGTCGCTAGCAGTATTTTCATTCGCAACCCCCCTGCTGTCATAGTTAGATGCTCTAATATATGGGAAGCATAGCAAAGTTGTATAGGCAGTCCACCTAGATAAGCTGGGAAATGGACGGAAGATGGAAAAGGAGTACGTTGCCAATCAGCTATAGCTAGCATATCGTAATCACGATATCGCTAATGAAAGCTGAATAAAGCGAGGAGAAGATACGATGAGTGTATATTACTCGCAGCTAATTGATAATGTGGAACGGAACGGAAAAGCTCCCTATGAAAAAATCACCTTGTTTGTCCGCAATCAGTGTCCTCAACAATCGAACTTACTTGTTAGGCTGACGGCCAATGACGCCGTATTTGCTCAACATTTGCATCGGCTAACGCCAGCGGGGTTGCCCAATTGTGAAGTGCAGTTATCTGATATTCGGCTTATAGCTGGGACAATTGTCATCCAGCTGTATACGACGATATCAGGCCAACATCCACTAGATATTATTCTTCGAGTGTACAACCGAAGAGGACACATTATTCATGAATGGGGCATGGTATCTTTTACGGAATTTACGAATTGAGAGGGTACCTTTGATAAGGAATTGGAATTGAGGTTCAGCTCATACATCCCTCACAGGAAAGAGAGTGGCATGATGCGAATTATTGTTACAGGAGGGGCCGGATTTATCGGATCTCACGTTGTGGAAGATTTGATATCGAATGGCCATGAAGTACATGTGCTAGACAATTTTAGTACGGGCAGTCGCAGCTGGATACATCCTTCAGCCATTACGCATGACGGTGATATTCGCCGACGTGCTGTTGTATCTCTTATCCAATCTTTACAGCCCGATGTGGTTGTACATTTAGCAGCCCAAGCTGATGTGAAGAAGTCGCAGGAAGATCCTTATGACGATTTAGACGTAAATGCAAGTGGCACGATTCGATTGCTGCAAGCATGCGCCTCTTTATCAAATACTCACTTTATTTTTGCCTCCACTTCTGCCGTGTACGGCGATCAGTCCCACACAACGATCAGCGAAAGTGATTCTCTCCATCCAAGTTCATGCTATGGGTTATCCAAATGGACAGCTGAACAGTACATTCGCTTATTTTCGCAGCAACACGAGCTTCATACTTCCATACTCCGATTTGCAAATGTATATGGGCCCCGTCAAACACCGAAAGGTGAAGGCGGAGTCATCGCTTTGTTCACTGATCGTATTTTGCACGATAAACCGATCCTTATTCATGGAGATGGTGAGCAAACAAGGGATTTTATTTATGTAAAAGATGTGTCAAGCGCCATCCAATCCGTTGCTGCTCATCGCTTGTATGATACGTTCAACGTTAGTACAGGAAAGTCGGTTTCCATTAACGAGCTAAGCCTTATCTATGAACAGTTGTCAGGTAAAAGTATTCAACGGCAGCGGGGAATGAAGCGAATCGGTGATATTCGACATAGCTGCCTAAGTGCGGATAAGCTTCAGCATCATTCCTCTTGGCGGCCTAGCTATTCTTTACATCAAGGACTGGAATTAACATGGCAGTATGCCGCAGCAGCACTTCCATCTGGCTAGCCGTCTAGGATAAAACAAAAACATCCAATCCTATTGAGGAAGAGTTACATAGGATTGGATGTTTATTTATTTCCGCTTGTTGTGAGTGAGAACGAGTACTTGGTTCACCATATGGAGAAAGTCAGCTTGATATTTGCTTGGTGAAAAATGATTTTTAATATGAAGAATCCCTTGATCTTGTATACTGGCTCGTAAAGCTTGATCGGAAATGAGCGAGCGACCTTCTTGGACAGCCTGTTCAATGTGGCCATAAGGATAAAATTTTCCAGTTATATTATGGGTGATAAAGGCACGGACGCCATCTGAATCCGTACTTAGAACAGGGCAACGGCAGCACATGGCCTCAGCAACCGCATAGCCGAACCCCTCGGCTTGGGACGTAGAGAGCAGAAATCCTCCCGAGTCACCGATCATGGAGTAGTAGTCCGCCATATGTGAATGAGGCACACGATCACGAATCGTCAAAATATGTTGCAAGTTCAGCCTTTGGATAAATGGCTCGAACTCTTGCAGATCTTGTTCCACATATATCGTCGAATCGTAAAACATCCATAAACGGACATTGGGCATATAGTAATGCATCCAATAGCCGATTTCTAAAAAGTGCTTCCAGTTCTTGTTCGCTTCTAATCTCCCCACCCAAGCAATAATAGGGTTAGACACTGGCGGATTGTATTTATAATGAATTTTATCTGTGTCTACTACATTAGGGAAGGAGTACTGTGGCAGCCATGGACAGTATTTACGAAACAATTGGACAAGATGGGCTGTTTTGGGGAGATGAACGCCAGCAGCATATTGCCTTAAGTACGGGACAGCTTCCTGTACAGTTCGTTCCGCAAGGCTAATATGCCCAAGTCCCTGTGCCTCGTACAGAATAGGCCCTCTGTAACCTAGCCTGCGAAGTCGCTCCAGCATTAAATAATCTGAAGAAACGATAATTAGCTGATAACGGTGAGTACGAATAAGCTGGGAAATATCTTCGTCATAAGATGTCGTATACATAGGAATCGAGGTCGGATTGTGGATAACGCTTCCGGGAGTCGTATATAGGAGATGGCCTTCGATACCTACATGTTTGAGTACTTGACAGCGTTGTCGATTTAGCGTATCAATTCCTCCACTTGGAACGTAGAACGTGAATAGAATCTTCAATCTTATCCGCCTCCAGCGATGTGGCGTGAATACCTCCGAATGCTTGTTAGCATTGTATGAGCTTGAATCGACTCCGGTGTGGGCAAGTTGTCTTGCTCCACGGTCGTTCAGAAGGGTGCAGTATCGCAGTATTTGACCATACTATCGTCCGTTCAATGCCAACTTTTTAGTAGCATTTGCAGCGTGCCTGATGAGCATGATAACAGATGGCAGCACCTTATCAATACTCATCATAAGGAGGATCACATTCATGCGTATGAAGGCAGCGCTACTGACAATGACAGCAGCAATGGTCATGATGACAAGTTTGACGGGATGTTACAATAACGGAACAACTACAAAAGGTGCGTACCCGAATACGACGTCTAATTACCAAAATGGAATGGCTCCATACGGGACACAGGGCACGAATGGATATGGTTACCCTAATGGATATGGCACTCCATATAATACGGATGGAAATTATTATCGTAATTCTAATCGCAATGATGGCATAAGCGGTTATGGCTACAACGGGTATAACCAAAACGGGTATAACCATGGTGGATACCGTGGGTATAATACGAATCGCAATATGCCGTATACTGGCCAAAACATGACTTTGAGCCAAAAAGCGGCTGATAGAGTGGCTGCGATTCCAGGTGTGCATCGTGCTTACGTTGTACAAAGCAATGACAGTGCTTATGTTGCCGTTACAACAGCATCTGCGCATAGACAAGGTGGCGTAAATAAAGCGAATACAGGCAACAAAGCGATATCTCAGGATTTGAAGACCAAGATTGCGCATGAAGTGAAAAAAGCTTCCCCTAACGTCAAAAATGTACATGTATCAGAAGATCCGCATTTTGTAGATCGTATGTCTCAGTATGCTGAGCATGTAAAAGCAGGTCATCCGTTCCAAGGCTTTGCTGTTGAATTTAATGATATGACGAGACGGATATTCCCAACGAACGCAGGGCATGCTGTGAAATAACAACATCGCTTACGTCTCCCTAATAGTGGGCTGTCATCAGATACACTGTGTCATAAGCAATTATGCTTTTGGTATAGCGTATAGGATACAGCCCATTTTTACTGTGCTCAGCACCAAGTGTAAGTGCCCTTCATACTATAACTTTGACTGTATCCCTTAACCTTGTTAAATCTACACAAAACTCGGGCAAGGAGGGGTGACACTTGAAGGGCAGCGATCACAAGAGCAAATTCCTTTTAACCAACCGTGAACGTGAAGTCTTTGAATTGCTCGTACAAGACAAAACGACCCGCGATATCGCGCAACAGTTATTCATCAGCGAGAAGACGGTTCGAAATCACATCTCGAATGTGATGCAGAAACTAAATGTAAAAGGTCGTTCACAAGCGGTTGTCCAGCTTATCAAGCTTGGGGAGTTAAAAATCTGATAGCAGTTCACGCCCTTATCGTTTAACCTTTGTAATCTTGCCTTTACTGTCAATACGGTAAGCAGGAAAAAAGGTTATGGGATGAGCAAGTTCAAGCAGCTTGCATCAGATATAATTGAGCGTCCGACACAGTACTTTCGCGGGTACTGGCGGGGACGCTTTATTTTTTTGTGAGGAAGCTATCATACAAACTTATTTTATAAAAAAGAAAGTGACTACCTAATAAGGTAATCACTCTTGTATTCAAGGCTAATTTAATAATCGTAATCAAACAACTGCTCATGACAGTTTATCATTTTTATCAATTGTGATTTTGGATACCCGTGCTGTTTGGTCTTCTCGCTGCACATCGCGCAAGAACAATGTACTTTTCCTTTGGCAAAACGCCCTTCGATTTTGACTAACCAATCCCGCTGAGCAGCTATCAGCTTCTTGCGCTGAATGATTCGTTTTCTTTGATGTCTAGCATAGGCTTTATTGCGATTTTTGTTTTGAGGCTTCATGCCATCACGCTCCCTTGGAAAGAGGCTCCGCCCATAGAGGACACCAAGGGTATTCGTTATTCGTCTACAGGCAGAGCGTGAGCGTGAATGGATATAAGAATAGAATGATAATAGGTCACCTGTTTCAATGAAAGTTACTTCAACTATATAAAATATGCCTGTTATTAAAAGAAAAAAATGATTATAGCATGCTTTTATGTATACTTGCTATGGCAGCGTTTGTTGCGAACTAAGGAAGGCATTCTTAAATTCATGCAGAAAAAACCTCCAATACCACTGGTGGGATTTAGCCCGTTAAATGTGGCATTGAAGGTTCTTATTGTATGATTACTACATTAGCGCTTTGCTAACGTCATATTAAGCTTTTGTATTTCCTTTTACCCATACGTCTCTAACGTTTAGGTCACGGTCTGTTAACACGAGGTCAGCTTGCTTGCCAACTTCGATGCTGCCTGTCACTTCGTCAATGCCGATTAATTGGGCAGGATTGATGCTTGCGAGGCGGGAAGCCTCTTCAAGCGACAAACCTACTTGGTTGATGACGAATCGAACCGCTTCGATCATCGTCAGCGTGCTGCCAGCAAGTGCACCGCCTTCTGTAAGGCGGCATTCGCCATCCTTCATTGTTACGGCAAGGCCGCCAAGGTCATATTGACCGTCAGGCATGCCAGCAGCAGCCATCGCGTCAGTAATGAGCACGAGTTTGCCGGGTGCTTTGGAACGAGCAAGCAGTTTGATGCATGCGGGGTGAACGTGAATGCCGTCGGCAATAATTTCTGCCGTGATACGGTCATCTGTTAGAACTGCACCCGCTACGCCAGGATCGCGATGGTGAACGCCTGTCATTGCATTGAACGTATGCACAGCTTGATTCAAGCCTGCATTCGCAGCGACAGTCATCTCATCGTACGTTGCTCCTGTATGCCCAGCAGCAACGTTAATGCCGTGAGCGCGACACCAGCGAATCGCTTCGAGCGACTCGTTGCGCTCTGGAGCAAGTGTGAGCTGCTTCATAATGCCAGGATGCTTCTCATGCCACTCTTGCAGCCACTCTAGCTGTGGGTCCATCATGTAAGCTTCGTTTTGAGCGCCTTTATACTTTGGATTGACGAATGGTCCTTCCAAATGTAGACCTGCCAGCTGCGCGTAGGAAGAGCCGTTGCTGATGTAGGACTCTACTGCTGCTACTACGCTGCTAAGCGCTTCGCGGGACTGTGTCATCGACGTTGCCAGCATTGCTGTCGTGCCATGTTCCATATGGAATTTTGTAATCGTGTCGTATGCTTCTGCCGTTGCATCCATAAAGTCCGCGCCGAAACCGCCATGGACATGAACATCAATGAAGCCTGGCAGCAAGTAGCCGTTGTCAGCATCGATCGCATCGGACAGCCACACTTGGTCTGCTTCTGTTAGTTGTGCTTGCGTGCCGATATAGGCAATACGACCATCAACGATACGAACAACACCGTTAGAGATAACGCCGTTCAACGTCACAACTTGAGCATTTTTAATCGTAAAAGTTGTATTATGCATGGAAATGTTTCGCCGCCTCTTTGTCGAGAAGTACCACCACGTTAGGATGTGTTTGCAGCAAGGATGCTGGCACTTCCGTCGTAATTGGACCCGTCAAAGCGCGGTGAACGATGTCTGCTTTTTCTGCGCCGCGTACGACAAGCATGACCATTTTCGCTTTAAGAATAGAGCCTACGCCCATTGTAATTGCTTGTGTAGGAACTTCGTCAATCGAGTTGAAGAAACGAGCGTTAGCTTGACGAGTTTCTTCTTTCAAGTTCACGACATGCGTTCCTGCATGTAGCTCTGCATCTGGTTCGTTGAAGCCGATGTGACCGTTGTGGCCAAGACCGAGCAATTGAAGATCAATGGAAGCTTTAGCGAGCTGCTCATCATAGGACTTGCTTTCTGCTTCCAAGTCAGCTGCATTACCGTTAGGTACATGCGTTTGTGCTTTATCGATATTAATATGGTTGAACAATTGCACGTTCATGAAGGAACGGTATGTCTCTGGGTGATCGGCTGGAAGTCCGCAATATTCATCCAAGTTGTAAGAGGTTACGTCTTTAAAATCAACATAGCCCTTCTCATTCAACCGAATAAGCTCTTGGTAAATGCCGATTGGCGTGCTGCCTGTTGCCAAGCCAAGAACAGCAGTAGGTTTCGTTTGGATAAGGCTTGCGAAAATACCTGCTGCGATTTGGTTCAATTCTTCGTTTGTGTTAAAAGTCATAATATTCATTATGCCATTACCTCCCTTTATCTTTACGGTACTTGCGTACCATGCGATACGATTGCTCTAGCATCGGAATGTGATCGTCGAATGCTTCACTGACCATGGCTGCGAACAACGTGTCAATCACGTGCAGCTGAGCGATTCGAGAAGCCATATCTCCTCTGCGCATTCCTTCTTCTAATGAAGAGGCGAATAAGTTAATATCAGCCAGCTCTGCTAATCGGCTGGAGCCAACCTTGGAAAGAGATATCGTTGTAGCGCCGCGCTCTTTCGCGCATTGCAGCGCTTCAATCGTCTCAGGTGTTTCCCCTGAATAGGAAATAGCGACGACGACATCTTCCTCTGTCAAATTGGCCGCTGATGTAATTTGCATATGAGGATCCTGGAATGCAGTAGCTCGTTTGCCAATCCTAATCAGCTTCTGATAGAAATCAAGCGCTACGATACCTGAGGTAGCAACTCCATATAAATCAATTTGGCGTGCTCCATTCAATGCAGCTACTGCCCGTGTCAAGGACGGTATATCCAAGAGGCGAGTGGTATCTGCGATAGAACGGAGATGATTGGCCTCGATTGCCTTGACGATGTCCGCTAGCGGATTGCCTGCAATAATATCTTGGTATGTTAGCGGAGATGTCTGTTGGGCAAGATCGGCAGCAAGCTTCGTCTTGAAGTCAGGAAATCCACGGAAATGGAACGACTTGCAAAAGCGCGTCACGGTAGCTGCTGAGGTGCCAGACTGTTCTGCCAATTCTGTTATTCCCATATTGATTACATTGCTCGGGAACTGCAGAATGTACGCAGCCAGTTTACTTTCTTGTTGATGGAACTGATCATGTCGCTGCTCTATAGCATGTAGAATACTAGACAAAGCTATCAACCTTTACAATATTGATGTAAAAATCATTTTCGTAAATAAGATCGTTGATGTGAAAATTATTTTAATGAGTATACCCCTAGCATATAAGACATTCCCCCCAGTTGCAATAGCTCTAAAGAAAGTTCATGGAAATACCAATTCTCTGATAAAAATGATGCACAAAAGCTTAAAGCTCCAACAAAATATTCCTAACTAAAGTGGTGCATGTATGTTAGATTGTCCCTCTTGCATGCAAATCAAAATCAAAATCCTCTGAATATATAAGTGGGCTGTTTAAATAAATAGGAGGGCTGTTCATAAAGTGTTCGCATGATGCGTGTACGTTCCAATTTTAAAAAGTAAAGGGCTCTAAATGACTCTAAAGGGCTTTAAATGAGATGACTCTGTAGCCGACTCTGTAGCCATACTAAGGGACTCTAAAGCCCCTACTAAAGGACCCAGGGGACTCTAAAAGATCTCTAGTGATCACTAGTGGGCCCTCACAAGCGATTTTGAAGTGGAGGGAGTGATTGTTTTCTCATAAGAATGAGATTTGTAATGGGGGGCTTGGCTAACTGTTTAAACTAGTGACAAATGTGCATTTATTTAGTCTGCAGTAGAGCTTATCAGGGGAAATTTCCGCAAATGTGCAGTTATTTATGCATCATAATCTCCTACAGCGCATTTTCGATGAAAATAACTGCACATTTGTCCTTATTTGTATCTAATCGCAGATTTCTAAATAAAATAACTGCATTTTTGTCTGCTTCATCATTATTTCCTCTATTTGAAGAACAACTCCTAGCTACCCTTAACGCTTATCTTCCTAGCGTTCGTTGTTCACGGTATTGGCTAGGGGACAAGCCAAGTCGCTTTTTAAATGTGCGATGAAAATACGTATAGCTCTGGAAACCGCACATCTCTGCGATTTGTTCCAAAGACATATAGCCATGCAGTATCCGTTCACATGCCATATTCAAGCGGCACTCTATTGCGTAATCCATAATCGACTGGCCTGTTGCTCCCTTAAATAGATGGGAGGCGCGAGATTCACTAAGTTGAACATAGTCTGCAACGTCTTTAATCGTGAACGGATCAGCGGCTGATTGTTCAATATATTGCTTCATTTTGAGCACAGTCCGCGGCAAGTCATGTGCTGCGTTACCTTCAGGCCCCGCTAACGTTCGTTCCATGTAGCGAAACAATACATATGTTAAATGCTCAACGATATCGTTCATGTTCGTAGGGTCCAGTCGATGCTCCATCATTATCTCTCGCCATATGGCTAACATTCGATCTTCCAAATCAATCTCAACGAGCGGTTCGCGAACGTGCTCTGCCCACCATTGCTTTACCATAGGGCCATTAATAATTAAGTAGTAGTCAAGACTGTGTACTTTGGTTAGCGGGATCAGTAGTTTGGGATCGGTGTAGCCAATTTTCAAGTTATAATATTCCCCGGGTTTAAGCAGCAAAAGGCTTCCGGGCTTAATTGGCTTATCTGTTCCGTCTATGGTTGTATGACCGCTGCCTTCTAGCTGCAGTCGAATTAAGTAGTGTTTCATTTCCGGGATAATTAGATTATGTGCTTTGGAATGACGGGCATGTCCAGAAAATAAAACATCGATGGGTTGTGTTGTCGTCGCCGGTTGTTGTTCCATACCACTGCCTCATTTCATTCGTAGTTGTATACAGCATTCACCTTAATTATTAGTATACGCAGCAGAATTGTTCATGTATAGACTATATCCTTCATTCTCAGTTAGAGATGGATGTGGCACAATGAAACCATCAGTAAGAAAGCGCTTTACTTTCATATTTTTAGCATCGCTTTTTTACCGAGTACAGAACTAATTTACTATTTTACATGATTGAATTTGAATCATTACAGGATGTTTTAAACGGCGTTTTAAAAAATATGTTCCAAAGACGATGAGGTGGATTAGCATGCAAATTGGCTTGCAGCTGTATACCGTTCGGGAAGAGGCAGCACGTGACTTCACTGGCACGCTCGCTCGAGTGGCTGAGATGGGGTATGGAGGCGTTGAGTTAGCTGGTTATGGCGATCTGAAGCCGGAGCAGCTGGCATCAGTGCTTAAGAATAATGGTTTGCAGGTAGCTGGGAGTCATGTCGGCTTAGAACAGCTGCACAAACATTTAGATGAACATATTGAAATGAGCTTAGCTGTTGGCAATCGTTATTTGATCTGCCCGTGGTTGGATAAAGCGCAATACGAAACGATGGATGCGTTGAAACATACAGCATCTATATTGGAGCAAGCAGCGGATCAGGCTGGTAAGCACGGTCTTCAAATTGTATATCACAATCATGATTTTGAATTTACAACAGCAGTAGCAGGAAAGACTGTGCATGATTGGATATTTGAGCTTGTGCCATCGTCAAAATTGCTTGCGGAACTAGACGTATGCTGGATTCAGTATGCAGACTTCGAGCCGCTAGATGTGATCGTGCAGCATGCGCAACGGCTGCCGCTCATTCATTATAAAGATTTAAAACGTACGCCGGAAGGTCCGCTTACCGTAGAGCTAGGACAAGGCGAGCTGGATCTAGCGGCGATTGCTCGTACCGCTGAAGAGATTGGTGTGGAATGGCTTATTGTTGAGCAGGACAATACACAGCGATGTGCAATGGAAAGCTCGGCAGCCAACTTGGCTTGGATAAAGAATCATCTCCATTTGAGTTAGTTAAAGGTCGTTACAAATGTATGGATAATATTATTTCTAAAATGTAAACAGCAGCGGCTGTCCAAATATGAGGAGGAATCGTTATGTCTAAAATGTATCGAATTGCGATTATTGGTTGTGGCGGTATTGCGAACGGCAAGCATATGCCTTCCTTGGCAAAGCTTAAAAATGTTGAAATGGTAGCATTTTGTGATATTGAGGAAGAGCGTGCGCAGGAAGCGAAAGAGAAATATGGAACAGCTGATGCGGTAGTAACTACAGACTACAACGAACTGCTTGCAGATAAGACGATTGATATCGTTCATGTATGTACACCAAATGATTCCCATGCAGAAATTACAATTGATTTCTTAGAAAACGGCAAGCACGTCATGTGTGAGAAACCTATGGCGAAGACAGCAGTAGATGCACGCCGAATGGTTGAGGCAGCTGAGCGTACAGGTATGAAGTTGACGGTGGGTTACAACAATCGTTTCCGTTCGGACAGCCAGTATTTGAAGAAAGTATGTGAAGCCGGGGATCTTGGCGACATCTACTTCTCCAAAGCGCATGCCATTCGTCGTCGCGCAGTTCCGACATGGGGCGTATTCCTTGACGAAGAGAAGCAAGGCGGCGGACCTTTGATCGATATCGGCACACATGCGTTGGACTTAACAATGTGGATGATGGACAACTACGAGCCAAAGGTTGTGCTTGGATCGTCATTCCATAAGCTTGGCAGCCGTAAAGATGCAGCAAATGCATGGGGACCATGGGACCCAGAAAAGTTCAAAGTAGAAGATTCTGCTTTCGGTATGATCGTTATGAAAAATGGTGCGACAATTATGTTGGAATCAAGCTGGGCGCTTAATGTTACACAAGTTGGTGAAGCGATGTGTACATTGAGCGGTACAGAAGGCGGCGCAGATATGTGGAACGGCCTGACGATTAATGGCGAGAAGCACAGCCGTTTGTATGAGCAGAAGATTGAAATGAATAGCGGTGGGGTTGCGTTCTACGACGGTGAAACAGAAAGTGCACCTGATCTTGAAATGCGTCTATGGATCGATGCGATTGAGAACGATAAAGAGCCGGTTGTTACACCAAAGCAAGCTTGTGTTGTATCTGAAATACTTGAAGCTGTATATGAATCTGCTCGCACAGGCAAAGCGGTATACTTCGAATAATAAAAGATTTTGATTATAAACAAAACAGCATTATAGCGAATAAGCAACATATCACGCAGGGAAATCAGGGGAGGAATTGCAATGAAACTGGGCGTATTTACGGTGTTGTATGGACAGCTTCCATTAGAAGAGGCGTTAGATACCATTGCTGCTAAAGGGGTTGAGGCGGTTGAAATCGGAACAGGAGGCTACCCAGGCAACAAGCATGCGAATCCGCATGAGCTGCTAGCGGATCGTGCGAAGTTGGAAGCATTTCGCGAGGCGGTTGCATCCAGAGGCTTGACGATTAGCGCGTTTAGCTGCCACGGCAATCCGCTTCATCCGCAAGCACCGATTGCGAAAGCGTTCCATGATGATTTCATGGCAACGATCGACTTGGCTGCAGAGCTTGGTGTGCCTGTAGTAAATGGATTCTCTGGCTGCCCTGGCGATCATGAAGGTGCGAAGTATCCGAACTGGCCTGTGGCACCGTGGCCGAATGATTTTCAAGAAATTTTGGACTGGCAGTGGTCGCAGAAGGTCATTCCCTATTGGAAGGAAGTTGGCCAATATGCAGCTGAGCGCAATGTGAAAATTGGTCTGGAATTGCATGGAGGCTTCTCCGTCCATACTCCTGCCACTCTTCTCAAACTGCGTGAAGCAGTAGGCGAAGTGATTGGGGCTAACTTGGACCCGAGCCATATGTGGTGGCAAGGTATCGATCCGGTTCAGGCGATTCGCATTCTAGGTCGTGAAAATGCGCTTCATCATTTCCATGCGAAAGACACAACAATCGATCCTGTAAATGTGCATCGTCATGGTATTACGGATATGCAGTCTTACTCTAACATGCTGGACCGTGCATGGCAGTTCCGTACAGTCGGCTATGGACATGATGCGAAGACATGGGCGGATATCATTAGTGCGCTGAGGTTAGTAGGCTACGATTACGTAATTAGTATTGAGCATGAAGATGGCTTGATGTCGATCGATGAAGGCTTCACAAAGGCCGTTCAAGCTTTGCAGCCTATTTTGATGAAAGAGCCGTTAGGCGAAATGTGGTGGGTGTAAGTTTCGAGTCTTTATGGACAAAACTGCAGCTAATTTAAGTAGAAATCATCATTTTGCGATAAATAAGGACAAAGTTGCTGTTATTTCGTTCAAATATGCATTGAAAAAGGCGAGGCTACGAAAATAAGTGTATTTTTGCGGATATTAGCAACGATGGGCGCATTTAGACATTAAATAACTGCATAATTGTCGTTAAACGTTAATCTGACGAGGATCTACTATATTTCATAACATAGATAATAGGAGCGGAGCCATCATGACACAACCGATTAAAGTTACGATCTGGAATGAATATCAGCATGAGAAACGCAATCCCAAAGTAGCAGAGATTTATCCGAACGGCATTCATGGTGCAATCGGCGATGGACTTGGTTCCTCGTTCGTAGTTCGTCACGCAACTTTGGATATGCCTGAGCATGGATTGACAGAAGAAGTGCTTAATGACACCGATGTTTTGCTTTGGTGGGGCCATTTGGCACACGGAGATGTGGATGAGGCGATCGTGGAGCGTGTGTACAACCGTGTTCTGCACGGAATGGGACTAATCGTTCTTCACTCTGGTCATTTTTCAAAAATATTCAAGAAGCTTATGGGCACATCTTGCGATTTAAAATGGCGTGAAGCAAACGACAAGGAGCGTCTATGGGTTGTCGCTCCAGGCCACCCGATTGCAGAAGGCATCGGTGAATATATTGAGCTTGAAGCCGAAGAAATGTACGGCGAGCATTTTGATATTCCACAGCCTGATGAACTTGTATTCGTCAGCTGGTTCACTGGCGGAGAAGTGTTCCGCAGCGGCTGCACGTATACGCGTGGTCAAGGGAAGATCTTCTACTTCCGTCCAGGTCATGAGACTTACCCTACGTATCATAACGAACAAATTCAACGTGTCATCCGCAATGCAGTCGAGTGGGCGAAGCCGTCCACTCGCAGCTATCCAGCGTATGGCCATGCACAACCGCTAGAGCCGTTGAACGGTTAATAGATAAGCAAGTCGATAACCTGCCTTCGATGAGGGCAGGTTATCATATTTCTATTCATAGAGATTGGACGTGAGCAAGATGACAGCAAATATGGAACGCAAGTTGCGTGTAGGTGTAATTTCAACGGGAGGCATTTTCCGCGGTGCTCATATGCCTGCTTTTCTGGAAAATCCACATACGGAGATCGTCGCGGTATGCGATACGCATAAGCCTTCCGCTTGTGCCGTAGCGGATGAGATCGGACAAGTCCGCGTGTACACAGAATGGGAAGAGATGTTGGAGCAAGAAGAGCTCGACATTATCGATATTTGCTCGCCTAACTATTTGCATGGACCATTGGCGATTGCGGCTTTGGAGCGCGGCCTGCATGTGTTCTGTGAGAAGCCGGATGCGATTCATGCTGAAGAAGCGCTTCGTATGAAAGAAGCGGCGGAGAAGAGCGGCAAAGTACTTATGGTCATGCGCAATAACCGTTATCGCTCACGTCCGAAGTTCCTGAAGCAGTGGATTGCGGAAGGCGGTGCAGGTCATCTGTATACAGGCCGCTGTGGATGGATACGACGCAAGGGTATCCCGGGAAAGGGCGGCTGGTTTACGACGAAAGAGCTTTCTGGTGGCGGACCGCTCATTGATCTTGGTGTTCATATGATTGACTTGTCGATGTGGCTCATGGGCAATCCGAAGCCGATTGCGGTAACAGGCGCGACATACAGTCACTTTGCTCAAGCGAAGATCGAAGGTGAATCCCGCCATGTTGAAGGGAACACGTATGACGTTGAGGACTTGGCTACGGGCTTTATTCGCTTTGATAATGGAGCAACGCTCCAAGTAGAGGTCAGCTGGGCCTCTCATATTGAAGAAGATGATGTATTCGTGGAAATGCGTGGTACCAAGGGCGGCTTCTCTATGCGCAATGAGACATTCAAGTTGTTTACCGATATCGGTGGACAATCGGTTAATTCAGAACCGCAAATTCCGATTGGCGGCTGGGGACATCAAGAAAATGTAAATCATTTTGTTGATGCCGTGCTTGGTTTAGCGGAGCCTGAGTTTACGCCGGATCAAGGCGTAGATATGATTCGTATTCTAGATGCGATGTATCAGTCAGCGCGTGAAGGCCGTGAAATTCGGCTGGACTAGGCGATCACAGTAATGTTAAAAGTTGTTTCAGATTCGGATAAGCAGAAAGCTAACCATTTGAGAAGTGAGTAGAAAATAGGAGACTGTTGCATAACGAGTTGCAAGGATTGGCTGCGACTTGTTCTGGGCAGTCTTTTCTTTTTGGATAGGTGATGAAGATGTGATGTGGAGGTTTTCGGTTGTAAGAGAATCGAGTAAGCACAGTTAACAAATGCTTCCCTAACAGGTACAATAGTGGAATAGCATGATGGGCATACAGTGAAACTATGCGTGTCGCACGTATGATTCATATGCCGCTTACATGTCTATGGTTGTATTTTATTGAGGTGAATGAATATGAAGGCATGGTATGAACAAAGTTTTGGTGAAGATTATTTGCTAGTATACAAGCATCGCGATATGCAGGGTGCTGTAGAGGAAGTTCAACGAATGGTAAGTTGGCTGGAACTCCCTACAGGCGCTCATATATTGGATTTGTGCTGTGGGATGGGGCGTCACTCGCTTGCACTCGCAGAAGCAGGTTATCAGGTAACAGGGATGGATTTGTCAGAGGTACTGCTTCGTGAGGCACGTCTTCAGGACCAAGCAGAGCAAGTAGAGTTCGTTCACGGTGATATGCGGAAGCTGCCGTTTGAAAATACTTTTGATGCGGTTGTCAACGTATTTACCTCGTTTGGCTATTTCGAGCGAGATGAAGAGAACGGCCAAGTTATTGCAGAAGTAAGTCGAGTGCTTAAGCCAGATGCACCGTTTCTGATCGACTTTTTAAATCCTACCTATATAGAAAATCATCTAGTTGCGGAGTCCGAACGGGTGGATGAAGGCAATCGAATCACGGAAACGCGCAAGATTGAGGATGGCTGTGTAAAGAAACACATCATGCTTACGCATTTGGACACGGGCGATATTCGTCATTATGATGAGCGGGTTAAGCTGTATGGAAGAGAGCCGTTTGAACAGATGTTCTCCGCAGCAGGATTGCAGCTGGATGCCGTATTTGGCGGTTACGACGGTGCGCCTTACGATTCAGAGACATCAAAAAGATTGATCATGATTGGGCATAAACGTTAATCCTTACTTACACTCACAAGCTCCATTATTTATGCATGTATACATCTGTTTAGAGGAATCCCTAGACTTTAACTAAAATAGAGAGGAAGTTGAGAGGATGGCAGAGGCGAAGCGTTGGCAAGGTCAGGCTTTTGCTGAAGGTGAACATTGGAGCATTACCGTTTGGCAGGATGAGCATAAGCAATTGGAACCCATTTATCAGATTCGTATACCACTGCCTTTCTCGCTTCGGTGGGTGAATGCCTATGCGATGCGTGAATCGGATCATACAGGCTGGACCATTGTAGACCCTGGCTTGCGAACCCCACAGGCAGAGGCGGCTTGGCAAGAAGTGTTGGACAAGTTGTCTATACATACTGGTTCTCTGCGTCAAATTATTTTAACTCACTATCATCCTGATCATCTAGGTATGGCAGGGCTGCTGCAGCAGAAGCATGAAGTACCGGTCGTATTGTCCCGCATCGGCTGGCAGCATGCTGTTATGCTATGGGGTGACGGTAATCAAATGGCACAACAGATGCAGCAGGTAATGCGTCTGCATGGTGCGCCTGAAGAGGTAATGGAGACGCTTGGGGAACATATGGATAGCTTTGAGGCCTGTGTAAGCCCGCTTCCAGAGGTGACATATATAAATGATGGAGATGAGCTTGTGTTTGGTGGGCGAACATGGACAGCTATTGAAACGCATGGTCATGCGCCTGGCCATATAAGCTTTTATCATAAAGAGCATGGTTTGCTTCTTGCAGGCGATCATGTGCTGCCACAAATTACACCCAATGTAAGCTATATACCAGGCAGCGATCCGCAACCGTTGCAGTTGTATTTGGAAGGATTGAAAAAGCTGTCGGCGTTAGAGGTGGAACTGGTATTGCCTGGGCACCGAAATCCATTTTATCAATATCGTTCGCGAATTGATTATTTACTTCAGCATCATGAAGAGCGTTTGGCTGAATGGCATGCAATGCTTGTGCGTGAACCGATGACAGCGTATCAGTTATGTACGCGTATTTTTGGGAATATCGGACGGCTTACAGTACACCAATTCCGATTTGCGATGGGAGAGACACTATCTCATTTGATAGAGCTGGAACGTCGTGGGCAAGTCAATTGTGAGCAGTCTTTGGAGCAGGTTGGAGACGTCCGTGTGTGGAGTTCTTGTACACAGCGAGCTGAGTGTACCATTAGCTAATAAATGAACGATTCTAATGAAACAACAAGGTTGTCCGTATGGCGCTCTTACCAGTGCCTCGGACAACCTTGTTTGATTTGCACGTATTTAATTTTAAATTAGTAAGCCATTCAGGGCTAAGTTGAAATTAGCTCTCTAATTGTGCCTTTGCTGCAGCGGCTTGCTGCTCCGCTAATTGACGCATATGCTCCATATCTTCCTCGCGTTCTGCTTGCTTACGGTGTGCAATACGACTGCTTGCAGCAGCTGCTATTGCCCCGACAATATCATCCAAGAAGGTATGTATTTGTCCGTCACTTTTGTCGTTTAAGCGTTCGAGGACACCGGCTTTCATTTTATCTACATAACCGAAGTTCGTAAATCCGATACTTCCATACACGTTAACGATAGAAAAAGCTAAAATTTCATCTACGCCGTACAAGCCCTCATCATTTTCCACCATCTCTTGCAGAGCGGGGATGAGTTTGCCTTCCTCAGCCATCATATCTAATTGGATACCTGTCAAAATAGCGTTTTGAACTTCACGTTTGCGAAGGACTTGATCCACACTATATTTGCAATAGTCCAATGTAAGCTCAGGGTAATACTTTTTTTGTAAGAACAAGACGAGCTCAGCAATATGTTCAAGCTCGATGCCTCGCTTCTTAAGTAAGTCTCTTGTCACCGATTCTACCAATTCGCTATTCAAACTGTATGGCTTTTTTGCATTGTTTTCTGTGCTCATGTAAGTCACCTCATTATATGTTCTTTCATGTATTACCGATTTATCCTACAAGTTAAGCATGCATCTTTCCAACAAAAATTGCAAATCTGGTCATGTTCCTGCCTGCTTGTTCGTATATATAGGACAAATAGGTGCGTTGACTGGCTGTTGGTCTTCCGCATCACTACAGGTCAAGGAGGAATATATAATAATGAATCATGAATCTACTCCTGTATCTTCACGCTCCCGTCTGTCACGTCTTGGAATGTTGGCTGGTATATTAACTGTGACCGTTGGCTTGACTGCATGCGGTGGCGAAAGTGCTATCGACGCTCCTCCATTGGATGTGGAAATGCAAATGCTTCAGCAAATTGAAAACAATGCGAGCGGTGTACAAGGGACAAGCCTCCAAATCGGAGATGAACAAGCGAAGCCTAATATGACCGTGTATGCACGCGATCGATATGGATATTTAGCTCCTATCGGGTATAAATGGGAAGCGAAGAGCAGTGATGAGCTGGGCAAGGCGGCGCTGGAACTTCTTGTTGAAGGTGGGGCTCATGCGGCGAAGCTACCTGCGGATTTTAAGGCGACAATCCCAAAAGGAACAAAAGTGACACAGTTGTCCATTAAGCCTGAGCAGCAGCTTGCTATTGTAGAATTTTCTGATGAGTTCCATCAGTACAAGGTAGAAGATGAGCGTAAAGTACTTGAGTCCATCGTTTGGACGCTAACTTCACTGACTGATGTGAAGCATGTCCAGTTATGGATGAATGGGCAGCGCCTAACGGCAATGCCAGTAGGTGATACACCGATTGATGGCCGTTTATCACGGAACTTCGGCATTAATTTAGAAAGAGCGGACGGAGTAAGTGATATGTACTCCACGCCAGTTACATTATACTTCACTGCTCTTACTGAGAAGGGGAAAGCATATTATGTTCCGATTACAAGGTTGATTGCACCATCTAATGATCCTTTGACAGCAACACTAGAGCAGATGGTGGCAGGCCCGCTTAATCCTAATCAATTGTCACGGGTGCTGACTGAAGAGACGAAGATCGGAAAGATTGAGCATAAAGGTGATCTCGTGACAATCAACTTGGAAGATACGATGTTTGAGCAAGGTGACAAGGTTCCGTCTGAATTGATTAAAGCAGTTGTATTATCGTTGACGGAGCGTCCTGACATTGGTAAAGTTCAAGTGCTTGTGAACGGAGTTAAGGATATTAAAGGCACAGATAACAAAAACTACTCCGAGCCAGTATCGCGTGTAGAAGTGGTTCCTGTCTGGAAAGGCTAGTGTGGGACTGTCGGCTGTAGCGGGCTGAGGCTTGATTTTTGGAATGCCAAAGATGCTTTTCATCCGTGACTTTGTTAAAATAGGAATGTTCTAACTAAATGGTGGTCATGTTGAAGTAATGTAGGAGGCACAACAATGAGAAGCAACGGACGAAAGGCGGATGAGCTCCGCCCGATTACAATTCGTACGAATACGAATAAATATGCGGAAGGATCGGTGTTCATTGAAGTAGGCGACACGAAAGTTTTGTGTACGGCAACGGTTGATGAACGCGTTCCTCCCTTTCTTAAAGGACAAGGAAAAGGCTGGGTTACAGCTGAATATTCAATGCTGCCGCGCGCTACACAAACGAGAAATCAGCGTGAAGCCAATCGAGGTAAATTAACGGGGCGTACAATGGAAATTCAACGTCTAATCGGTCGTGCATTGCGTTCGGTAGTAGATTTGCATGCACTGGGTGAGCGTACCGTTACGTTGGACTGTGATGTCATCCAAGCGGATGGTGGAACACGTACGACATCGATAACAGGTGCTTTTGTAGCAATGGCTATCGCGCTTAACAAAGTAGCTGAGCAGCATTCGTTGAAGAAGTTCCCTATTACAGATTTCCTCGCATCGGTTAGCGTTGGTGTTGTCGAGGAAAAGGCTGTATTGGATTTGAACTATGATGAGGATTCCACAGCGAAAGTCGATATGAACGTTGTGATGACGGGAAGCGGCAAATTCGTAGAGGTTCAAGGAACGGGTGAAGAAAGCCCATTTTCACGTGAAGAGCTGAATGAGCTGCTTGCGTTGGGTGAGAAAGGGGTTCTCGACATGATCGGGCACCAGAAAGAAGCGCTTGGAGCGATTGCAGACAAGATTTTGCCTGCAGCAGCTTCCAACAAGGAGGCATAAGCTAATGCCTGTCGTGGGAGATACAATCCTTGTTGCAACACGAAATGCCGGAAAAGTGCGTGAGTTTACGCTTGCGTTTAGCGCGCTTGGCCTTCAAGTGAAGAGCTTAGCAGACTATCCTCTGATTCCTGATGTAGACGAAGACGGTGAAACTTTTCTTGAAAATGCGTTCAAGAAAGCGATGACTGTTGCTGAGGCACTTCGAATTCCTGTGCTGGCAGACGATTCAGGACTTGCTGTTGAGCGTTTAAATGGTGAGCCAGGTGTATACTCGGCCCGCTACGCAGGCGAGCATGGCAACGATGAAGCGAACAATGCCCGCCTAATCGATAATTTGACAGCATTAAAGGCTGATAGCGAGCAATATATGCTGGCGGATGGGGAAGAAGCTGTAGGACTTAGTTCCGCGCAATTTGTGTGCGCGTTAGTGCTGTATGATCCGAACACGAAGCAATCCTACGAAGCAGTTGGAACCTGTGATGGTGTCATCGTTGAACAGGCGCGTGGAAACTATGGGTTCGGTTATGATCCACATTTCTACGTTCCATCTTATGAGCGGACGATGGCAGAGCTGGCTCCAGAGGAAAAACAACGCATAAGCCATCGAGGTGAAGCGTTGCGCCTATTGATGCAGCGTATATCACTTGGTGTAGGACATTAATCTTTTCTTTAATGCCGATAATTCCGAGTGAAAAAGTATAAAATATTCCTTTATCCTATAGACATCTGAACGGTCTTCCGATAAGGTAGTATACATAAAGGCACCTTTGCAGCGTATATGTGTAAAGGTGCCTTTCTTCACATCAATATAATTCCAAATTGTGGACGGGGAAGGATGGTTTAAGATGAGTGAGGAGTATCAGTACGAGTTGGAGACGCTAGCTATTCATGCAGGGCAAGAAGTGGACCCAGTAACACAATCAAGAGCAGTTCCGTTATACCAGACGACCTCTTACACCTTTAAAGACACCGACCATGCGGCCAATCTATTCGGGCTGAAGGAATTTGGCAACATCTATACACGCATTATGAATCCGACTACGGATGTGTTTGAGAAGCGTGTGGCAGCATTGGAAGGCGGTGTAGGCGGTTTAGCGACGGCTTCTGGTCAGGCGGCAATTACATTTGCCATCTTGAATATTGCAGGGGCAGGAGATGAGATCGTTTCTTCCTCGACACTGTATGGTGGAACGTATAATTTATTCGCCAATACATTAGCTAAACTGGGTATTAAAGTTCATTTCGTGGATGCAAGTAATCCAGAAAACTTCCGTAAGGCCATTACTTCGAAGACGAAGGCGCTCTTTGCCGAATCCATAGGCAATCCAAAAGGCGACGTGCTTGATATTGAAGCAGTAGCCGAAGTAGCACACAGCCATCATATTCCTCTCATCGTAGATAATACATTCCCTAGTCCTTACTTATTGCGCCCAATCGAACATGGTGCTGACGTTGTTGTTCATTCTGCTACCAAATTCATTGGCGGTCACGGTACTTCGATTGGCGGCATCATTGTTGATAGCGGTCGCTTTGACTGGGCTGCAACCGACAAATTCCCTGGTTTGACACAGCCTGATCCGAGCTATAACGGCATCGTGTATACAGAGGCTGTAGGTTCGCTTGCTTACATCATTAAGGCACGTGTTCAATTGCAGCGCGATCTTGGTGCAAGTTTGTCACCATTTAATGCATTCTTACTGTTGCAAGGATTGGAGACCCTTCATTTACGTGTAGAACGTCATAGTGAAAATGCCTTAAAGGTAGCTCAGTACCTTGAACAGCATGAGGCTGTGCAATCGGTAAGCTACAGCGGCCTCCCTAGTCATCCTTCCTATGCCCTAGCGCAGAAATACTTGCCGAATGGCCAAGGAGCGATTGTGGCATTCGAAATTAAAGGTGGAGTGGAAGCAGGCCGCAAAGTGATTGAGAACGTCAAGCTGCTTTCTCACTTAGCCAATGTCGGAGATTCGAAGTCGCTCATTATTCATCCTGCGAGCACAACGCATTTGCAGCTATCAGCAGAAGATCAGTTGTCAGCGGGAGTAACTCCTGGACTTATTCGTTTATCCGTTGGTACGGAATCCATTAAAGATATAATTCATGACCTTGGTCAAGCGATTGCAGCTAGCCAATTAGCACGAGTGTGATTCATTGTTATAAAAAATGAAAGAGCCGCTTTCCCCGCAGGAGTTGCCTGCTAAAGGAAAAGCGGCTTTTTTGACTAGAATCGAACTTGGACCTGATAAGTTCTCATCCAATAATCGATTTGCAGCAGATAAGCGAATAGTTGTGGTCCAGACATCAGCTGACCGAACCAAGGCAGGTTGGAGCTGGCTTCTTCTGAAGCAGCGATGCTGCGAATGCGATCAGCTTGAATGAACGTATGGAGAGGAGAGCTCGGATCGTCCAATCGTTCCAATACTTGTTTACGAACGGCATTGAGATAGCTTGGATTGTGCGTTTTTGGATAAGGACTTTTTTTGCGATATAAAACGTCATGTGGGAGGAGCCCTTCCAATGCTTTACGAAGCAGTCCTTTTTCCCGATGGCCATGTGTTTTAATGGACCATGGCACATTAAATGCATACTGCACTAAGCGATGGTCGGTATAAGGAACACGCACTTCAAGCCCAACACCCATGCTCATTCTGTCTTTACGATCAAGCAAAGTAGGCATAAATCTTGTGATGTTCAAATAAGACATTTTTCTCATGCGACTAGCTGCTTCATCTTCCCTGTTAAGTAGGGGTACTTCTGCAACAGCTTGGGCATAACGGTCAGCTGCGTACTGTTCTCCCTTTATCGCCTCAGCAATTTCTGGCTTTAGTAAGCTGTTTCTGAGGGGCACGGATAAGGCCCATGGGAAGGTGGAGGCAGATAATGCTTCTTCTCTATGGAACCAAGGATAACCTCCGAACACTTCATCAGCGGCTTCTCCTGATAAAGCGACCGTGGCGTGTTTTTTTATTTCACGGCAAAATAAATACAGCGATCCGTCAATGTCCGTCATTCCGGGCAAATCTCGGACATGAACGGCTGTTGTCAAAGACTCGACTAATTCAGGGGTATCAAATTTAATATAATGATGTTTCGTTTGCAGCTCTTCCACCATCCGTTGAATCCAAGGCTCATCCGCATTGGGTTGGAAGCTATGTGCTTTGAAATGTTTATCGTTGTCCACGTAATCGACGGAGAAGGTGTTTACCTGACCCAATCCATTCCGCTTGTAATGCATGGCAGTCAGTGCAGTTAATGCGCTGGAATCAAGACCTCCAGACAGCAAGGTACAGACGGGAACATCAGATACAAGTTGGCGTTCTACTGTATCCAGTAATAGTTCTCTAACATGTTGGGCCGTCTGCTCTTCATTATGTTCGTGTTCATAGCTTTCAAGCTGCCAATAGGTGGATGAACGGCTGCCGTTGCGATCGTAGGTCAGTGTCCTGCCAGGTCTTACTTCCCGCAGTTGCTTGTATATGCCATGTCCAGGGGTGCGGGCAGGACCAACTATAAAGATTTCTGCAACCCCTTCTGAATCGATAATTGGTGATATGTTAGGATGTTTCAGCAATGCTTTAGGCTCAGAGCCAAAAGCAAACCAGCCTTCCCCTTCTGCATAAAAAAGAGGCTTAACTCCAAGCCGATCACGAGCCATAAATAGTTTCTGCTCGGCTTCTTCCCACACGGCGAATGCGAAAATGCCGTTTAATCGTTCCACACAGGCTTGCTTCCACTCGATGTATGCGATCAAAAGTACCTCTGTATCGCAATGGGTGCGGAACTTGTAACCTTTATGAAGCAGATCCTCCCTCAATTCACCTGCGTTGTAAAGTTCACCATTGTACGCAATTGCATAAGTGCTGCTTTCGTGATGAATGACCATAGGCTGAGCGCCATTCGTCGGATCAATGACAGCTAGTCTGCGATGGCCGAGTGCACATGACCCTGTAAACCAAGTTCCTTTTGCATCTGGTCCCCTTGCTGTCAATGTTTCCGTCATTTGCTCAACGATGGCTGTATTATGGTTCGAGGTGAGGTCGCGGTTCCAATCGATCCATCCTGTTATTCCACACATACGTTGTTCATCCTCTCTGCTCCGATACTACCGAGAAGACCGATGACCGAGCTGTCTATAAATCAAGATAATATCATGGGTATGCAGGAACCGGGATAAGATGTATGTCCATCAGGGGAAGCTAACAAAAAAGGAGGGGTGATGTGAGTCGTCATACGTATTATGTTTCGGTTCATGCGCGAACCGTGCTCCCTTATTCCACACAAGGCGATGAGTGGACCATTCATGCTACAGAGGATGAAGCGGCAGCACTTCTGGGTCAATTCTCCAAGCTGGAAGAGGCAGAGACAGAGGCGCTATACCGTGGGTTTAACCCGGTCATCGATGTGCCTGAAGTGGAACTTAATGCTCGCAGTCAACAGGTTGTTGATGATATCTACAACATCATAGCCAAGCTAGGGACGTCAGCGACGAAGCAAACTCTGTCCCAAATACGGGATTGAGGAAGGGGGAGAATAGCGGTGATTGATATTCAACAAGCTCATTTTAAAAAAACGACAACAGTCGACGGGAAATTATGCGCAGAAGTAGAAATCATTCCTTTTGGCCGAACAGGGAATTTGCTTGCTTATGTAACTGCGATTCCACATGGTGGCTACGAAATTGTTAGGGTGTTGCAGGCTCATGCAGGTGGAGATGCTGCTCAAGTGGTACCTGATGTTCATCAAGCGCTGGAGTCAGTGGCAGAAGAAGAATTTAGCGATGATAGCTTTGGGTGCGACTGGAAGGCGAAAGCGCATTTCCTTGATAATTTATTAGCTTGCTCTGAAGTGCGTTCCCAACTTGATTCTCTTACCGAGCAGTCATAGCAGTCATGATTATACCCATAACAGGAGGCGTAAAATATGACAGAATCATTCAAAGACACCAAAGGAAATAAATACGCTCATCAACAAAATCATGCTCATGATGTCATTATGAAAAATGTAAAGCATCCTGCGCAAAAAAATCCATGGGATGGCAGCAAACGGGATAGCAGTAAAAAAGGATAGCCTAAGAAGAAAACCAATTTGTTAGAGGCAACAGGCGAAGCGTTGTGTTCATGAAAGAGGCAGCGCCCGCCTGTTGCTTTTTCATGCGAAACCAAACATTAATTTGCTTCTCGAAGAACTTTGATTCCCATAATGATGTTCCAGACAAATATAAAGAATGACAAAATAGCAGCTAGAAGAGTAAAGCCGAAGCTAATAACAAATTCTCCGCTGAACAGGGAGATGAATACGAATACGATAAAGACGAAAGGCAGCAGCTGAGAAATCAAAGCGTAGCTTGCGTGCTTGCGGGTATAGCCGTGATCAGCGGTGAACAGCACGACCAGCGGAAGCAGCACCCCTGCGAAAAAAATGCTGAAGTAACATAAGGCAGCAAGCAAATGTTTCGAAGACAAAAGGATCACCTCTTTAGTTATTCTAAAGTAGCATATGCGAAATAGGATGGTTTATTTTCTAGAGTTTACCCATTTTGGAGAGGTTGTAACAAAAGTAGAAGCATGAAAGTATCGGTATTGTAGAAGAGCTTGTATGGATAAATTGATAATTATTTTGCAGTTATACATAACAATCTGGTGAAAGTTAGGTGCTTTTAAATTCGTTTTTTCTGATACAACTCGTTTAATTCAGCGATCTTCGGGGTAATGTATAAACATAAAAACCCCCAGGAACCTTGTTGCACAAAGGTTTCTAGGGGTTTGATGTATGGTTAAATATCGATTAAAATTAAATAACTGGCGTCCCAGGAGGGATTCGAACCCCCGACCGACGGCTTAGAAGGCCGTTGCTCTATCCTGCTGAGCTACTGGGACAAATAATAACAACATGACTGATAATATCAAAAAATGAGCAGCGATGCAACAGTTTTAGTTATCTTTTTTTCTTTCAATTTATTACAGAAGCAAAACAGTGTAATGTCAGCAGTATCCCAGTGTATGGTATAATGAACAAACCCGACAATAACGAAGGGAACCATGTGACCTGAACAGCTGACTAGCTGACAAGAAGGTAGGTGCTACTTATTACGGAACATAATCGATCGAAACCGAATGTCGTATTGTTTCCAAAAACATACGAGTATTATCAAATGGAACTGACGCGTATGCTGGAGTCTGAGCGCTATGCCGAGGCTGTTTCGCTGTTAAAGTTCCTATTACAATGCAGTGGAGACAATGAAGAGAGCCGTATGGAATGGCAAGCACTGCTCGAATGGCTGCTGCAAGCTTTCCCATACCTGCAAGATGAGACAGAACAACCTTCTATACATAATATTCAGCAAGCGGAAGAAGATGTGTCTGAGCAAGATGTGGTTCGCTCACAAGTGTTAGAGAAACAGCAGATGGATGAACAATACATAGCGAAGATGCTTGAACGGTTGCAAGAAACTCCTTTTGATGAAAGAAAATGGTTCATATTGGAGCAGCTAACTGTAGCGGAAGATGCTAACTTGAATGATGAGCTGATCTATTTATTGGAAACGAAGAAACTGCATCCCATTGTTCAGTTCGGAATTTTACAGACACTTTGCAAGCGAGGAATGACAGGTGCTGTTACCTTTTACCGTGGAAATGAGCAGTGTGTAGTAGACATTGAACATACGCCTCTCGAATATGCCTCATATCCTTCAACCTTATTAGCACCAGCAGAGCGGGTGCACGAGGTTGTTGCGCTTCGTGAACCGTCCATTGCCTACTTTGCTCAAGAAATATGGCATCAATTTATAAAGGCTATTTATGGAACGTCGCAGTATGCTCAATTGCGCAGTGGCACAGAAGTTGAGGCGAATGCCTGGGCGGCAGCACTTCATCGCATAGTAGCTGGGTTGCTTCAACTTCAAGAGGAAGAATCGGTAGTAAAGCAAATTTATCATATAAACAGTGATTCACGTATCGTTTATGAACAGGCATTGCGATCATTGGCGAAGTCGTTTCGAGCAGAATCTTGACGAATTATAGCGAGGCTTGACAACATGGCCTGAGGCACACATAATGGCAAAGGTGTTGCCTTGAAAAACACTATAGCTTCGGCTATAATGTAATGGTTATTTCAAGAACGTGTAAGCTATGATCTAGCCATGTGATTTTTTTGGAGGGGAAGGCATAAAATGAAAGCAACTTGGGAAAAAATAGAGAGTAACGTTGGTGTACTTGAAGTTGAAGTTAACGCAGAGCGTGTAACAGAAGCTTTGGATCAAGCATTTAAGAAAGTTCAGAAGCGCGCAAGCGTTCCTGGCTTCCGTAAAGGTAAAGTGCCTCGCACAATTTTCGAATCAAAATACGGTGTAGAGAGCCTATACCAAGACGCAATCGACATCTTGCTGCCTAAAGCATACGCTGAAGCAGTTAAAGAAACAGCGATTCAACCTGTAGATCAACCAGAAGTTGATGTTGAGCAATTCGCTAAAGGCGAAACGTTCAAGTTCAAAGCTAAAGTAACTGTAAAGCCTGAAGTAAAATTGGGCGACTACAAAGGTCTTAGCGTGGAGCAACAATCCGCGGAAGTAACAGAAGAAGACATGAACGCTGAATTGGAGCGTTTGCAACAGCGTCATGCTGAGCTTGTAATCGTTGACGAAGATACTGCGAAGAGCGGTGACACAGTTGTTATCGACTTCGAAGGATTCGTTGATGGTGAAGCATTTGAAGGTGGACAAGCAGAGCGTTACAGCTTGGAACTTGGTTCCAACTCCTTCATTCCTGGCTTCGAAGACCAATTGGTAGGTCTTGGAACTGGTGACTTCAAAGATGTTGAAGTTACATTCCCAGAACACTACCATGCTGAGAACCTTGCAGGCAAGCCTGCTCTGTTCAAAGTGAAATTGCATGAAATCAAGCGCAAGCAGCTTCCAGTATTGGATGATGAGTTCGCTAAAGATGTGAGCGAGTTCGAAACGCTTGATGAGTACAAAGCTGATTTGAGCAAGCAGCTTCAAGAACGCAAAGACCGTGAAGCAGCAGCAGCACGTGAAGCAGCAGTAGTTGAAGCAGTATCTGCTAAAGCTGAAGTTGAGATTCCACGTTCCATGATCGAATCCGAGATTCAACACATGGTTAAAGATCTTGACAACCGTCTGCGCATGCAAGGTATGAACATGGATATGTTCTTGACTCTTTCTGGACAAACAATTGCTGACCTTCGTGAGCAAATGCAGAATGAAGCAGACGTTCGTGTGAAAAACAACCTCGTTCTTGAGCAAGTTGCGAAGGCTGAAAGCCTTGCTGTCTCTGATGAAGAGCTAGCAGAAGAGCTTGAAAAGATGGGACAAGCTTACCAACGTCCTGCGGATGAGATCCGTACGATCTTGGAGAAGAATGGTACTATCAACAACCTTCGTGAGGAAGCGCTGCTCCGCAAGACAATCAAGTTTCTTGCTGACAACAACTAATCACATACAAGTTGAGGGTTAAACCTCGGCACAACATGACAAGGCACGTCAATCACGTATTGCGTGCCTTGTTTTTCCTCCTTTTTATAGGCGCTTCTCCTAATGAGTATGTACAGCGTCTTTTACCATATCGTTTGACTCCATTGAAAACAGTGTACATATTTAATACGTTCTTGCTTCATGAACAAACCATGAATATCGCTGGATGTTCCGCCAGTTGAGCAATTCCTTTGTACTTTTGAGGAATGAGACTAAATACATAACATAGCGTCATACACTGTAATAACGGTGTGAATATGACATTGATTACGGAACGTGATAAAATAAGCTAGTATAGCCTGATAAAGAAAAGAGGTCGGTACCATGAATTTGATTCCTATGGTCATCGAGCAGACCAATCGGGGCGAACGCTCATACGACATTTACTCCCGATTACTGAAAGACCGCATCATCTTCCTAGGAAGCGCAATTGATGATGATGTTGCTAATAGCATTATTGCTCAATTGTTGTTCTTGGAAGCAGACGATCCAGAAAAGGATATTCACTTATACATCAACTCTCCGGGTGGTTCAGTTACGGCTGGGCTTGGTATATTGGATACAATGCAACATATTAAGCCTGACGTATCTACAATCTGTGTGGGGATGGCTGCAAGCATGGGCTCGTTGCTGCTTACAGCAGGAGCGCCTGGCAAACGCTTTGCGTTGCCTAATGCCGAAGTAATGATACACCAACCGCTTGGTGGTGTTCGTGGGCAGGCTACAGATATTAAAATTCATGCGGATTGGATCATTAAGACGAAGCAGAAGCTGAATCAGATCTATGTTGACCGTACAGGCCAACCGTATGATAAGATTGACCGCGATACAGATCGCGATTACTTTATGAGTGCGGATGAAGCGAAAGACTACGGCCTTGTAGATGCTGTAATTCATTCCGGCACAGCTTTGAAGTAAGGAGGGAAGCGCATTGTTCAAATTTAATGAAGAAAAAGGCCAGTTGAAATGCTCCTTCTGCGGAAAGTCTCAAGAACAAGTACGCAAGTTGGTAGCGGGTCCTGGTGTATATATTTGTGATGAGTGCATCGAGCTTTGCAATGAAATTGTAGAAGAAGAGCTCGGTCATGAAGAAGAGGTTGATCTCAAGGATATTCCGAAACCAAAGGAAATTCGGGGGATTTTGGATCAATATGTTATTGGTCAAGATCAAGCGAAGAAATCTTTGTCTGTGGCAGTATATAACCACTACAAGCGCATTAACACCCAAAGCAAGATTGAGGATGTTGAGCTGAATAAGAGTAATATTTTGCTCGTAGGTCCTACTGGTTCTGGTAAGACATTGCTTGCGCAAACGATGGCTAAGATTCTTAACGTACCATTTGCTATCGCAGATGCAACTTCTTTGACTGAAGCAGGTTATGTAGGTGAGGATGTTGAAAACATCCTATTGAAGCTTATCCAAGCTGCAGACTACGATGTTGAGAAGGCTGAACGAGGCATTATTTACATCGATGAGATTGATAAGGTTGCTCGTAAATCCGAGAACCCATCTATCACTCGTGACGTTTCTGGTGAAGGCGTACAGCAGGCATTGCTGAAAATTCTTGAAGGAACAGTTGCTTCTGTGCCACCGCAAGGCGGTCGCAAGCATCCACATCAAGAATTCATCCAGATTGATACAACAAATATTTTGTTTATCTGCGGTGGAGCATTTGATGGTCTAGAACAATTAATCAAGCGCCGCGTAGGTAAGAAAATTATCGGTTTCAACGCAGCAGAAGGCGGACAAAAGGATCTCAAACCGGGTGAATATTTGTCCATGACGTTGCCAGAAGACTTGCTGAAATTCGGTCTAATCCCTGAATTCGTAGGTCGTCTACCGGTAATCTCTACATTGGAGCCGTTGGATGAAGAAACGCTTGTGCGTATTTTGAGCGAGCCTAAGAACGCTTTGACGAAGCAGTATCAGAAGCTGTTGGAAATGGACAATGTGAAGCTTGAGTTCGAAGCAGGTGCATTGGAAGCTATTTCTCGCGAAGCGATCAAGCGAAACACAGGTGCACGCGGACTACGCGCGATTATTGAAGGAATTATGCTGGATGTCATGTATGAAGTGCCATCCCGTGACGATATTACAACTTGTGTCATTACAGAACAAGTTGTGCGTGAACGTATCATTCCGGAACTAACAACGGATCAGAAGAAAAAGGAAGAGAGCGCATAATAACGCTTGAATCTAGCAGGGGCAGCCGCCTGTACAGCGAGTGTGAATGAATAGGTGGTTGTCCAAGCTAAAGCGCCGCTAGGCGCTTTTCCGTTGTTATCCGAATTGGGAGAGAATAAACATGTATCTACGACATCAGACAAGACCTGTACAAGTCGGGAATGTAACGATTGGTGGTAATAACGAGGTCATCATTCAAAGTATGTGTACGACGAAGACGGCAGACGTTGAAGCGACCGTTGCTGAGATTCTCCGATTGGAGGAGGCAGGGTGTCAAGTCGTACGCGTTACCGTGAACAATGAAGAAGCGGCAGATGCGATTAAAGAGATTAAGAAGCGTATCAATATTCCGCTGGTTGCGGATATTCACTTCGATTATCGCTTGGCGCTTAAAGCGATTGAAAACGGCATCGACAAGGTACGTATCAATCCTGGTAACATTGGCCGTCGTGAGAAGGTTGAGGCGGTTGTAAAAGCGTGTAAAGAACGTGGAATTCCGATTCGTATCGGTGTAAATGCCGGCTCATTGGAAAATCATTTGCTAGAGAAATACGGATACCCTACGCCTGAAGCTATGGTTGAAAGTGCATTGTTCCACATTGGCATTCTTGAGGAGTTGGATTTCCACGATATTATCGTATCCTTGAAGGCTTCTGATGTACCGATGGCAATTGCCGCTTATTCCAAAGCTGCCGAAGTAATTAAGTATCCACTTCACTTGGGAATTACTGAAGCAGGAACGCTGTTCTCGGGAACATGTAAGAGTGCCGCGGGAATTGGAGCTTTGTTATCCTTGGGACTGGGTTCAACTGTTCGTATCAGCTTAAGTGCAGATCCGGTAGAGGAAGTAAAGGTGGCGCGTGAGATTCTTAAATCATTCGGTTTGATTTCGAATGCAGCTACACTTGTATCCTGTCCGACATGTGGACGCTTGGATATCGATTTGTTCTCCATCGCGAATGAGGTGGAAGAGTACATTGCAAACGTTAAGGTGCCGATTAAAGTATCCGTGCTTGGCTGTGCTGTAAATGGTCCTGGTGAAGCGCGTGAAGCTGATATTGGGATTGCTGGTGCAAGAGGGGAAGGGTTATTGTTCCGCTATGGCCAAATGATACGCAAAGTACCTGAAGCTGATATGGTTGAAGAGTTAAAAAAGGAAATTGACATTATCGTAGCCGAATATGAGCGTACAGGTAAAATCCCTGGACGTGAAAGACATTAACAGAAAAGGGTGCATTGTGCACCTAGTTTGTTAGAGGACAGGCCGTGCACTGTGAATTTTACAGTTGTACGGCTTGTTTATTTTGATTCATTTCGGTAATAGAAAGTTGTTTCTGGTATCATTTGTTAGGTTAATTAACATATATAGCATCATTGAGTGAGTAAAAAAGGCATAAAGAAGCTCATAATAAGGAGTGTTCTCTGCCTTTGGGTGTGCAAATATAACAAGATAGGCATAAATTTAACACTATATTTCAAGAAAATGCTGCTAATGATTAATAAATTCTATCATATTCATTACTTTTATTTATTTTACTTTATTAAAGGATCAGGTAAAATTAATTTAAAAGTTATGTTAAGAAAGTTAACATATACCTGATTCATCCAGAAAAATGTCAACAAGAGAAAGGGTGCGATATATGTTAGACACTTTGGAATCATGGATTGTTCTATTTAATGATAAATGGTACCTGATGCTGATCTTTATTCTAGTCGGTGCAGGACTATGGTTTTCTTTCAACACTGGGTTCATTCAAGTGCGAACCGTTAAGGAAATTTTCCGACTATTCAAGGTTCGTGAACGAAACCCTAATGATAATGAAGAAGATACGACAACACCTAATAAGAAAAGTGGAGTATCCTCTTTCCAAGCATTTGCCATGAGTACAGCATCACGAGTTGGTATCGGTAACTTAGCTGGCGTTGCAATTGCAATTAAGACAGGTGGTCCTGGAGCAGTATTTTGGATGTGGGTTATTGCCATCATCGGAGCTTCCTCTGCATTTATTGAATCTACATTAGCCCAAGTGTACAAAGTTAAAGACGGAAAGGCATTCCGTGGCGGTCCAGCTTACTATATGGAAAAAGCGCTTAATGCGCGTTGGCTCGGCATCGTGTTTGCTGTTCTCATTATGGTCACTTATGGCTTCGTGTTTAACTCGGTGCAGGCGAATACAGTAACAGCTGCTTTCAGTGATTTGTTTACCATTGAGCCAATAACAATGGGTATCATTTTGGCTGTTATTACGATGATTACGATCTTTGGCGGCGTACAGCGTATTGCAAAAGTATCTGCTACGGTCGTACCGATTATGGCATTAGCGTACATCGGAATTGCGCTTTATATTGTTGCGATGAACTATACACAAATTCCTGCCGTATTTAGCTCCATCATTATGAATGCGTTTGGCTGGGAAGAAGCAGTTGGCGGTGGTATCGGTGCTGCAATCATGAACGGTATCAAACGAGGCTTGTTCTCGAATGAAGCCGGTATGGGTAGTGCTCCAAATGCTGCGGCAACGGCAACAGTTAGTCATCCAGTTAAGCAAGGTATTATTCAATCCTTTGGTGTATTTGTAGATACATTGCTTGTGTGCAGCTCGACTGCATTTATTATCTTGTTCTCTGGTGCACATTTGTCCACAGAAACAGATGGTATTCAATTGACTCAAGTTGCATTAGCGTCACAAATTGGTCCATGGGCAGAATACTTCATCGCGTTTGCGATCTTCCTGTTCGCGTTCACTTCGTTAATAGGTAACTACTATTACGGACAAAGTAACATCGAGTTCATTACAAAGAAAAAAGGTTGGTTGCTCACGTATCGTGTTGTTGTAGTAGCAATGGTCCTCGTGGGTTCAGTCGCAAAAATTTCTTTGGTTTGGAACTTGGCTGATACGTTTATGGGCTTCATGGCGTTTATTAACCTTATTGCTATCTTGCTGCTCGGTAAAGTGGCATTTAAAGTGTTGGAAGATTATAATCGTCAGCGTAAGGCTGGTAAAGAGCCTGTATTCTATGCAGACTCGATCCCTGGCCTCAAACATGCAGATTGTTGGGAACGCAAGAAAGTATAAATGATTGAAACAATTACAATTTCATTGTGTGAATAATGAGATATTCGCATGACTTATAAGGAATCCGGTGAAGGGCAATACTACCAAGTATTGAACTACACCGGATTTTTTGTATGCCGTGAAATGGGTCTTGAGTTGTTCAGTGTGCTGCAAAAGAGCTTGCGAACATGCACTTAAAGGAGGAGTAACACGATGAATTTTAGCATGATATTAATGCTTATCAATGCTTTTTTCGCCATTATTATTGGAGTATACTTCTGGAATTTGCTGAAGAGCCAGAAGTCCAACCGTACTGCTGTTGATCGGGAGTCCCGCAAAGAAATGGACAAACTTCGCAAAATGCGGTCGATCTCGCTTTCTAAGCCGCTTTCGGAGAAAACAAGACCTGCATCCATGAAGGACATGGTTGGCCAACGTGATGGTCTGCGTGCGCTGAAAGCGGCGCTATGCAGTTCTAATCCGCAGCATGTCATTATTTATGGTCCTCCTGGAGTTGGCAAAACAGCTGCGGCAAGGGTTATTTTAGAGGAAGCAAAGAAAAACCTGAGCTCTCCATTTACATTTGAATCAAAATTTACAGAAATCGATGCCACTACAGCTCGCTTTGACGAACGTGGTATTGCTGATCCACTCATTGGATCTGTGCATGATCCAATTTACCAAGGAGCAGGTGCAATGGGGGTAGCGGGCATTCCTCAGCCCAAGCCTGGTGCAGTGACGAAGGCTCATGGGGGCGTATTGTTTATTGATGAGATTGGTGAACTTCACCCGATTCAAATGAACAAGCTGCTGAAGGTGTTGGAAGATCGAAAAGTATTTCTAGAGAGTGCTTACTATAATAGTGAAGATCCTAATATACCCACGCATATCCATGATATTTTTGAAAATGGTCTGCCGGCCGATTTCCGTCTTGTTGGAGCAACGACGCGTTCGCCGCAAGAAATATCGCCAGCTTTGCGTTCGCGCTGCATGGAAATATTTTTTAGACCGCTGCTGCCTGAAGAAATTGAGAGTATTGCTGAACATGCCGTGAAAAAAATAGGATTTCCTCCTGCGCCAGAAGCGGTCGATGTGTTGAAAAAATACGCAACAAATGGTCGTGAAGCGGTTAACATTATTCAGTTGGCTGTTGGATTAGCGCTGTCAGAGCATCGTTCTTCCTTAGTGGCAGCTGATGTAGAGTGGGTTATCAACAGCAGTCAGCTTACACCGCGGCCTGATCGAAAAGTGGGTACAGCACCACAGGTGGGACTTGTAAACGGATTAGCGGTCTACGGCCCTAATATGGGGGCTTTGCTTGAGATCGAAGTATCTGCTATTCGGGTTAAAAATGGACATGGCAAATATACGATTACGGGTGTTGTTGAAGAAGAGGAGTTAAATGGTGGTGGGGCTCGTACGCTGCGTCGTAAAAGTATGGCGAAAGGCTCTATTGAGAATGTGCTGACGGTACTGCGAGCATGTGGCTATGAGACGAAAAATTACGATCTGCACATTAACTTTCCCGGGGGATCGCCGGTAGATGGTCCGTCTGCAGGGATAGCTATGGGTGTGGCAATTGCTTCTGCTATTAATGGATGGTCTATTGATCATCGTTTGGCAATGACTGGAGAGATTGGTGTTCATGGCAGGGTAAAACCAGTAGGTGGTGTGCTTGCCAAAGTAGAAGCGGCATTTCAAGCTGGTGCATCTCGTGTAATTATCCCCAAGGAAAATTGGCAGGAGATATTTAATGATTTAAACGGATTGCAAGTTATCCCTGTTGAATATTTTGAAGAAGTAATTAAGCACACATTCGCTGCTCAGATGCAGGATGATCCGCTCCAATTGCCGAAGTCATTTGAACGTTCTGGAGGCTCAGCCGTACCATTATTTCATGCAGAACCAACAGATGGTGGACATGGCGATAATCCCCCTTCTACAACGTGCTAATTGGTGTTTTGGGGCTCGATAAGTTACAATGGATATACATCTAACACGACAATCATGGGGGTGCTAATGCGATGGAGCCGAAACTTGCACAAGTTCGAAAGCTTCCACTTTTGCCTCTACGAGGACTACTAGTCTATCCAAGCATGGTGCTTCATCTGGATGTCGGGCGTGATAAGTCCGTTAAAGCGCTCGAGCAAGCGATGCTTGAAGACCAGATGCTGCTCTTGTGCTCCCAATCCGAAGTAAGCGTAGAGGATCCTGCGCAAGACGATATTTATCCGGTGGGGACTGTAGCTACAGTTCGTCAAATGCTTCGTTTGCCTAACAATACGATTCGGGTACTTGTTGAAGGCATGACGAGGGCGGAAATTATTGAATATGTACCTAATGATGAATTCTATGAAGTTAGAGTGAATCTCATCGAAGAGCACTCGGGAGCGGAGCATGAGACAGAGGCATTCCGACGTTCGGTTCTGTCTAAGTTCGAAAGCTATGTATCTTTATCCAAAAAAGTAACGGCGGAGATGTTAGCGGCAGTTACAGATATTACGGAACCTGGAAGGTTTGCCGATATGGTGGCGAGTCACTTGCCGCTTAAGCTCAAAGATAAGCAATACTTGCTTGAGCTTTCCAATGTCAGAGATCGGCTGGAAGCGCTGCTTGAGTTGTTGGAAAATGAAAGTGAAGTACTTGAGCTGGAGCGGAAAATTCATTCGCAGGTGAAGAAGCGGATTGAGAAGACGCAGAAGGAATATTACTTGCGCGAGCAGATGAAAGCTATCCAGAAGGAGCTAGGCGACAAAGAGGGTCGTGTAGGCGAAGTGGAGGAGCTTCGTGAGCAGCTTAAGTCGCTAGAGGCACCGGAAAAAGTGCTTGAGAAGCTCGCTAAGGAAATCGATCGGCTAGAGAAGATTCCTCCTAGTTCAGCTGAAGGTGCTGTTGTTCGCAACTACATTGACTGGGTTATGCAAATTCCATGGGGAACTCGCACCGAGGATGATATGGACTTGCACAAAGCCGAGTCTATATTGGAAGCGGACCATTATGGTCTTGAAAAACCAAAGGAGCGGGTACTGGAGTATCTTGCAGTACAGCAGCTCGTTAAACAATTAAAAGGTCCGATATTGTGTATGGTTGGACCACCAGGTGTCGGGAAAACGTCTTTGGCGCGGTCCATTGCGAAGTCGCTTGGTCGTAAGTTTGTACGGATATCACTTGGTGGTGTAAGGGATGAAGCTGAGATTCGTGGTCATCGCCGAACGTATGTAGGAGCGATGCCAGGGCGTATTATTCAGGCGCTGAAAACAGCGGGGTCGATGAATCCAGTTGTGCTCTTGGATGAGATTGATAAGATGGGTTCTGACATGCGAGGGGATCCTTCGGCAGCCATGTTGGAAGTACTCGATCCAGAGCAAAACAATACGTTTAGCGATCATTTCATTGAGTTGCCTGTGGACTTATCCCAAGTTATGTTCGTGACGACCGCCAATGCAGTTCATAACATACCCCGTCCGTTGCTTGATCGTATGGAATACATACCGCTGTCCGGTTATACGGAATTAGAGAAGCTGGAGATAGCGAAGCGTCATCTATTCGAGAAGCAAATGCGCGATCATGGCCTTAAAGAAGAGCACTTGCAACTGGATGATGATGTTATCCGTCGTCTCATTCGCGAATATACGCGAGAAGCGGGTGTGCGTCAGTTAGAACAGCGTCTAGCTGCGCTTTGCCGTAAGGCGGCTAAGATTATTGTTTCCAAGTCGGAAGAGACGGTTCGAATTACTGCTTCTGATGTAGAGGAGTTTTTAGGGGTGCCTCGGTACAGATATGGTCAATCTGAAACAGAACATCAGGTTGGTATCGTTACGGGGCTTGCGTGGACAGAAGTTGGTGGTGATACGCTGACTATCGAGGTGACAGTCGTTCCGGGAACAGGCAAGCTGCTGCTGACTGGTAAGCTGGGTGATGTTATGAAGGAATCTGCTCAAGCGGCATTTAGCTACATCCGTTCTAAAGCCGATGTATGGCAGTTGGAGCCTTCATTCCATGAGAAATTGGATATACACATTCATGTACCAGAAGGTGCTATTCCGAAGGATGGACCGTCTGCAGGGATTGCTATGGCTACGGCACTTGTTTCAGCTTTGACAAAGCGGTATGTCTCGAAGGATGTTGCTATGACAGGAGAGATTACTTTACGAGGTCGTGTGCTTCCGATTGGTGGCTTGAAAGAGAAGTCCTTGGCTGCACATCGAGCTGGCATTCAAAAAGTACTTTTCCCTCACGACAATGTGCGTGACTTGGATGATATCCCTGAAAGCATTCGCCAAGAGTTGGTGTTTGTCCCCGTCCGTCATATGGATGAAGTGCTTGAGCATGCATTGCTTGAGCAATAAAGGTGCTGAAGTCGTGTAAGCGACGAGGTTTTTATTTCCCTTAATCAGCATGTGTAGGATAGAAGGTAATATATAGTGGTGACGAATGAAGCGGGCGCCGATATTAGGCGTCCGTTATTGCGTATGTAGTATTGATGAAGGATGGTGTAGCAACATGAAAATTAAAAATGCAGAATTTATTATTAGTGCGGTAGGTCCAGATCAGTATCCAGAGGACGGGCTACCTGAAATCGCGCTGGCAGGGCGCTCAAATGTAGGGAAATCCTCATTAATTAACCGCCTTATTATGCGAAAAAATCTGGCTCGTACAAGTTCGCAGCCAGGTAAAACACAGCAATTGAACTATTATCGTATTCATACAGATAATGAACTTTATTTTGTCGATGTACCTGGCTATGGCTTTGCTAAAGTATCAAAAACACAACGTGCTGCTTGGGGGCGTATGATTGAAGCTTACATTCAGAATCGAGAGCCGTTAAAGCTTATTATGCAAGTCATTGACCTCCGTCATGCGCCTTCAAAAGACGATGTTATGATGTATGATTGGTTGACTCATTTTGATCTGCCTGTATGTATTGTAGCGACGAAAGCGGACAAGCTGCCGCGCAGCCAATGGCCAAAGCATTTGAAGCAGGTAAAGACTACGCTTGGCATAAAGCCCAATACGCCAATTGTGATGTTCTCTTCTGAGACAGGTATGGGAAGAGAAGAACTGTGGGACATTATTACTCAAGAGGCGTTTCCAGAAATGGATGCAGATTTAGAAGAAGGTAATAATTCATCGGAAACATAGGTTGAAACGGCTAGAAAACAAGAAACAATGCTGTTATTGCAGTGGAATGCCGTTTTCCAGCTGATTTTTCTAAAATCCTCAATAAAATAATGACTCGCTAAGAGGAAAAACACTTTGCTCTGTAGTATAATGTTAATGTAAGCAAAGGTTCAGGAATTGAGGAGATAAAGTATGGCTAGGCGATTAGCCACAGAATATGTGAAAGCCCGTATGCAGATGACAGAGCCGCAATTAACCTTATTTTTAAGTTCATTACCAGGCCAAACGTTAGCTTGGCGTGTTAAAGTAATGGACAATGGGAATCAAGAAGTTGTTCTTGAGGATGGTCAAGGTGATGCGATTACGTTCCTGTTCGAGAAGCAAGGCAATCGGTATGTCTGTGTAACGTCTTGTCGCTTACTTCGCCCGAAGTTAACCCAGATCATGCATAAGCTTGTAATGGAGTTTCGTGGTGAGGCGGTTGTTAACCGCATTTTTGCAGGCTTTACAATGCAGTATGTATATACTGAGGGTAAGGTTTGCCAAATTGTAGAGCAACAGGGTGAGCAAGCTCGGATCGTATACGAACAGAAGGACTTTGCTCGCGACTTGCAGATGATGTATGGCCAAGATATTGTGGAACAGCAAATTGCTGTTATACGTGAACAGATCAACGAGCTGTTGGATGCGCGTAACCGTGAATTAAGTGATCAGGTTGCATCCATTGATCAGCAGTTGCATGCATTATCACATCAATTGTTTGTATTAGAAGCGTAAGCAATACGGAATCATACACATATACGATGCTCATAATAGCCGCCTCTACATAGAGGCGGTCTTTCTTGTTTATAATACGAATACAGCTTAATGGCATCCGAATAATAGTGTAAATCCGATGAAAAATTGTTCGGAAAAAAAGAAGTTTGGAATTTCTTGAAAAAAGGGCTTGCAATAATGTTCGCAAGATGTTATTTTTAATCTCGTTGAAAACATATATAGGAACCAGGATTCACTCAGGACATTGTATGTTGCGAGAGATGCATTCCCTCGGGAAGTGAATGACGTAGGTCCTAGCGGATGAAAATTGTTTCAAAAAACATTTTATTCCTAGGAAGGGGGAAACGAAAGATGGAATATTCAACTTTCGGAAGACACGTTGCTGTTGACACATGGGGGGTAGACTTTGATTTACTCAACAATGCTGATTACCTCCAATCTCAGCTGGTAGAAGCTGCTGAAGCTTGCGGGGCTACGGTACTGTCCGTACAATCCAAGCAATTTGAACCACAAGGAGCAACAGTGCTCGTCTTGTTGTCGGAAAGTCATCTTTCCATCCACACTTACCCAGAGCGTGGATTTGCTGCTATTGATTGTTACACATGTGGGGAGACGGTTGATCCGCAACTCGCAATTGATTACCTGGTATCCGTGCTTAAGCCGGAAAAGACGTTCGCGAAGAAAATTATTCGTGGACTTGGTGAACTTGAAGTAGTGACACCGGATATGCAAGTGAAGGAACTTGTATAATACGGTATAAATGAATGTTTAATATGTGATTAAACGTATAACTAGCTAAGTATATCCATCCATCGGGATTTTCCCGGTGGATTTTTTATTTGCAGGCTGTGCTTTCGTCGCTCGTTCGCAGTGACGGTAGGATAGCTTTTTTTGTTAATAGGGTGTATTTCCTGTGTTGTTACATAAGATTTGGTTAATAAATTAGGGACACGTCCATACAAATAGTAGTAGTGCTTCGTGTCTATATCTTGTGTGAAGGCAGGTGAATCTTATTGATCGGCTTTGAGCAGGTGAATAAACACTATGGTTCCTTTCATGTTTTAAAAGATATTAATCTCCACATTGAGACGGGAGAGGTGGTTGTTGTGATTGGACCTTCTGGTTCAGGCAAGAGTACACTACTCCGTTGTATCAATCGCCTAGAAGAAATTTCATCAGGTAATCTAATCGTTAACGGTTACCAAGTCCACGACAGCAAACTCCCGCTTAATCATTTCCGTAAACATATTGGTATTGTGTTTCAGCATTTTAATTTGTACCCGCATATGAAGGTAATTGACAACATCACACTGGCGCCGGTTCGTGTGCTCGGTTTGCCGGAGCATGAGGCAAAGAAAAGGGCCCTTGCTTATTTGGAGAGAGTGGGTATCGCGGATAAGGCAGAGGCGTATCCTGCTCAATTGTCTGGTGGGCAGCAGCAGCGAGTAGCCATCGCTCGAGGTCTGGCAATGAATCCAGGCATTATGTTGTTTGATGAGCCGACCTCTGCCTTGGATCCTGAAATGATTGGTGAAGTGCTGGATGTTATGAGATCGCTTGCAAAAGAAGGCATGACGATGGTAATCGTTTCCCATGAGATGGGATTTGCCCGTGAGGTTGCGGATCGGATTGTATTTATGGATCAGGGCCAAATTGTGGAGGAAGCAGCAGCAGTCGATTTTTTTGTTCATCCGAAAGAAGAGCGTGCACGTGTGTTTCTTAGTCGTTTGCTGCATCATTAATCGAAATGAATCAGGGGGGATTGTATGAATAAGAAGTCTACATCCAAAGGGAAATGTTTAATGATGGTTGCTTGTGTCGGATTATTGCTGTTCCTTACAGCATGTAGTGGGGGAAGCACGAACAAGTCAGCCATAGAGACAGCTAAGGAGCGTGATAAGCTCGTCATTGGTGTGAAGTTCGATACGAATTTATTTGGATTGAAAGATCCGGGTACTGGTGAAGTACGTGGATTTGATGTGGATATTGCAAAGGCAGTCGCGAAGAAGTTGCTAGGTGATGAGAAGAAGCTGGAGTTGAAGGAAGTAACGTCGAAGACAAGAATCCCAATGCTGAAAAACGGAGATATCGATGCGATTGTTGCGACGATGACCATTACAGAGGAGCGCAAGCAGCAGGTGGATTTTACGGATGTGTATTTTGAAGCGGGACAATCTTTGCTTGTGAAAAAAGGCAGCTCGGTAAGTTCCATCGATGATCTGAAATCAGGTGTGAAAGTGCTCGCTGTTAAAGGCTCAACCTCAGCCAAAAATGTTAAGGAAAAGGCACCTGATGCAGAAGTGCTGGAATTTGAAAATTATCAGGAGGCTTTTACCGCGCTGAAGTCTGGTAAAGGTGAAGCGCTAACGACAGATAATGCAATTTTGTTAGGCATGATGCAGCAGGACTCTAATTTTGAAATGGTAGGCGGAAACTTTACTGATGAGCCATACGGTATAGCCGTACGCAAGGGGGATGAGCAGCTTGCAAAGCTCATTAATGATTTGATCAAGGAAATGAAGGCGAATGGTGAGTATGACAAATTGTACGAACAATGGATGGGACAGAAGCCGCCTGCTAAGTAAAACTGTCCATTTAATTTAAATGAAGCCAAGGAAGGAGACTATAAGATGATTTCCTTGCTCATTGATCATGGGGATCGATACGTAGAGGGATTTCTAAATACGCTAATTATTAGTGTGTTTGCGCTAATTGGCAGCTTCGTATTAGGGACAGTGCTGGCAGTGATGCGGATTGCATCGATCCGGATTCTGCGGTGGATAGGGACGGCCTACGTTGAGTTTATTCGCAATATCCCTTTGCTGCTTGTTGTAGCCATATTTTATCATGGTTTGGCTTTCCTTGGATTGAGCGGTTTTGTTGCTGGGGGCATAGGTCTCACCATCTATACGGCCGCTTATATTGCCGATGCGATACGTGCGGGTATCCAGTCTATTCCGAAAGGACAAATCGAAGCTGCAAGGTGTTCGGGCCTGTCCTACTTGCAAGCGATGAGATTTATCGTACTACCGCAAGCCATAAAGATTGTAATCCCGCCGCTGGGCAATCAATTTCTGAATTTGATTAAAAACTCCGCTATTTTAGGTGTATACGCTGGTGCAGATTTAATGTACTTCGGTGATCAAATTAACTCTGATACGTTTGATACGTTCAATGTATACCTGTTAGTTGGTTTGTTCTATTTGTTGCTAACTATTCCAACTAGCTTTGCTGTTCGGGCGTTGGAGCGACGAATGGCGCGAAGTAGTTAGGGAAGGAGGCTTAGGATGGATTTTATCGGGGCTTATTCGTATGACAATGTGATGTACTTGCTGCAGGGATTAGGTGTCTCGATAGCAGTTGCTGCAGCTGCGATTGTACTGAGCTTTATTCTAGCTTGTTTGCTCGCTATTATTCGATATGCGCGTATTCCTGTCCTTTCTCAAATTGTCACTGTATGTGTGGAAACGATTCGTAATTTGCCTTTGCTGCTTATCATTTTCTTTGTGTATTTTGCACTGCCCGAGGTTGGTATTAAAATGAGCGTGTTTACGTCGGCAATCGTAGCTCTGACGATATTTGAAGCAGCCATGATATCGGAAATTGTGCGAGCGGGCTTGCTGTCGATAGATAAAGGGCAAATTGAAGCAGCACGGTCCAGTGGACTATCCTATATTCAGACGCTGCGTTTCATTACTCTACCGCAAGCCTTGCGGCGTATGGTGCCACCTATTGTAGGTCAGTTTATTTCCTTGATTAAGGATACGTCGCTGACCGTTATTATTTCACTGCCGGAATTGATGCATAGCGCGAAAGTGGTGAGCGGGCAAAACTTCAACTACGTCATTCCGATTTATTTGTTGGCGGCTTTGTTCTATTTTATTATTAATTTTACGATATCAAGTGTAGCAAAGCGTATTGAGGTGCGTGTTTAAAGGAACTGTTAATTTTTGTCTTGTAAATCTTGGGCTGGGGCGTATAATGTAAATAAATTGATACAAGTGGACGGCAGGCAGCCGGACGTTAACCTTATATAGGGGCGTCCGGCTGTTTTTTTATTATATAGGACTTAAGTCTTGGGTTAGGTGAGCCGATATAAGTAATAACCGCCTATATTTTTCCTTCTCCACTTGCTTAATTCAGTCTTCACAGAATCGCTTCACTGTCATTCTACTTGATGCATGCAAGATCACGTTCTTGATGCGGGTATACTCTTCTAACAGCAATGTTTCCATACACATCTCGCTCGCACTATATCCCTTTTCATATTCAAACAACTAGATTGAGAATCAATCGAACAACTACAAGGAGGATCTATTTATGATGAACAAACAATCGCTTGCTGCAATTACGGCACTATCTGTATTTTTAGGTGGTAGCTTGCCAGTAAGTCTATCAACAACAGCTACAGTCTCAGCTACCGAAAACAGATTAGCTGCCGAACAGGGTAAAGTGGCCGTATCGGACAATATTAAAAATTTCACTGATACAGCTGGGCACTGGGCAGAAGGGGCAATCTATGAGGCTGTTAAGAGAGGGTATGTAACAGGGTATCCTACAGGAAAATTTCTACCTAATAATAAAGTGACTCGTGCGGAATTTTTGAAAATGGCGGTTTCTGCATTGAATTTGCCAGTTGAATCTTCATCAAGTGGTTCGTGGTATGTGAAGTATGTAGATGCTGCCAAGTCATCTGGGGTTTTTGTAACGAGTGATTTTGCAGATGCGGATTGGAACAAGCCGTTGACGCGTGAAGAAATGGCGAAGGTTGCGGTAAGGGCACTAGGAAGTACGACTAAGGTAGAAGAGAATCAATGGATGTATCTTGCAACGAAGAGTGGAATTATTTCTGGGACAAGCCTAGGAGAGATTTCACCTAATGGGGTGACGACTCGTGCTCAAGCGATCTCTGTTATCGAAAGAATTCTTAAGGTGAAGAACGGTGTGAAGCTCCCTGCTGACAAATACGCAGTTGCTGCCGCTGAGGTGCTTTGGCATAAGACGAATATTTTTACGGTTGCAGCGGCTATGTTCGATCGACCGGAAAATTATGATTCAAAGGCATCGAATGCCGGGCTTAATTCTTGGAAGAAAGAGAAGTTAACATTTACAACGGATGATGGCAAATATAAAGCGGAAATTCAGCAATTGATAGTTATCGACATGGCAGATCCAAAAGACCCGAACAGAAGACTCCTTCCTCCTATTAAGGAGTTAAGCTGGGTATCGTTCACTACTGAAAAAAAGCTTAAAGAAGTTAGTGATGATTATGTAATTCTTCTACGGGCGAAAGACATATTTATTAAAGATGCAAAGCGCTATGGGAACGGATTGAGATTTTCATTCGGTGGTTTTGTAGAAGATGAAGCGGGACTAACGACTAATTCACCACAAATATTGAAGCATAGGGACAATTTTCTTGATGCTTACATTGTTTCTAAGTCAAAATTCAATGTTGATAAAACCAAAATGCTTCGAATTTATATTGAGGCACCAGGAAGACCAGGGGCCCCATATAAAAACGAAATGATCGTAAAATCGTATTTTGAAAAGTAAGGGGGGATTAATTTGAGGAAATTAATCGCCTTAATGATGTTTGCTTCCCTTCTAGCTCTCTTACTAGGAGGGTTCTTGCCGATAAATAAATCCCAAGCAGCTCCTTCAGGAACAGAGGTCAAATATACAATAATAGAAGAATCTCGTGATCATAAGTACGGAGGACTACTTTTTTCAAGAGATAAGTCGAAAAATACAGCTCCAATTGACATTACTGCTCCGTCGGGTAAAGTAATTAAATCGCTGATGATTTACGACAAAGACGGGAAGTCAATTAGAAATGTAGCAGGGTTTACACGAGGCATGAAAAATTTTAAGGGGACTGAAACATTTGATGGCACCCGAGTAAAAGTCCAATCATTAAGGAATGGGCATTATGGGACAATCTATTACTGGGATCGAAGAAGCGGGAGTCATAATTGGAATGCTATGAACGAACAATTTTCTGATGATAGTGATGATTGCGGGAGACTAGGGGTTCCTCTCGATAACTTCAGACTTCGTAAGTTTCCGGGTTGTACGGATAAACGCTTGGAGTCGAAAATTCCTTTGGAGAAAGGATTCTTCCTAATAAGAGATGCACAGAATTCTCCGGGAGATTTCTGGATACCCAACAAAGTTGTCTCCCCAGTTTCTGATGATTTAACTGCTGATTATGAATCTATTAGGGCGCCCAATGGAATTGGAGTTGAATTGCATAATAGCTTTTGCACGTATGATCCGACAACGACGGTTTTTGGGGTTAAGAATCCTAGTGAAATTGGCGATTCTCTTTCGCTAAAGTATGGACAATCCTTCGAGTCATTTCCATACGATACAATTGGTGATAAACAATATAAGGATTGGGCAGCTCCGGGCGCTAGACAGCTGTGGTACTGTGCTCGTTTTGAAGCAGATTTCTATTCTTATACTTATATGTATCATGATAAAAAGATTTATGTTGAGTATGAAGATGAAGGTGGTGGAAAAGACCCCGAAATACCAATTGGAGGAGGTAGTGGTAGCTGCGCTTGGATTATTGGGGCTCCTAGTCAAGTGTCTTCCCCGAAAATAAATTACATGTCTCCAGCGGCGACTGGAGTCATAAGAGCTGACAGTAGGGAGAGCGAACGATTCGATGTCTTACAGGGGATCCCAACATCAGAGACATTGTACGCGAATGTTTTTGCGAATAATTATCTGTTCCAGCATACATTTGCCAATATGTCTGGTAAGGTCAGTTACCAATGCAAAGTCGACGTGACATACGGACTAATATGGAAAGTAAAACAGTCTCCTATTTGTACTAAAAATGGATGTACACCTCAACCAGATATCCCAATGTCTGATACCGTGACAATACCATACTCTTTCACACTTCAACGAGATTATTCGTATTGGGAGATTAAGAACATCGAAGTTTATGGCATAAACAGGTCAAGTATCACAAATTATGCTTTACCAAGGGGTGGAACAGTATTTTTGTACCCTTCTAGCTATTCAATGCCAACCTTGTCTACTGTACACAGCCCTAGTCCTTCGGAGCATGTAAAGCCGAAAGATACTGGGAAGATTTCGTTTACACCACCGACACTCGATGGAGGCTACCAAAAACCTTCTGTACCGAATGACGAGTCTATGCTGAAATCTATAGCAGAAGCCCAAACTGGGGAGTCAGACGTACGGAACGATACAGTAACTTTTAACGGTTCAACTATTATGGAGGGGAGCTGGACATCAAAGTCTGGGGCGGAGCCTGGGAGTATTCCTGCTCCAACAACAATTGGTGCAAATGTACTTTACGAAAATGGTCTGCTCATTAGCAATAGTTTGAGAAATGCAACCGATACACTGAGTAATGGAACTATTTATTATGACCTTGTTTCAGGAAATGTGAATGGGGGCAGCGAAAAGGAGTTTCCAATCAACGGAATTAATACTGTCACGGTTCACACACCTACGGTCAACTATTCCAATGCATCGGATGACGCCGCACATAATCAAAAGACGAGGCCTAACCTCAACAGGAGAGCGTTTATTCTTGATCGACCATTTACAATACATATTCCAACATCAGGACAGCACCGCAACATATTAGGCTATGGTAACCGAGACTATGCCAAATACATAAAAGAAAAACAAGTTAGATTTGAGTTCGATGTATATAGTACAGATAAATCCACCTTTTATCCGAAGAATACATGGATCAGCATTCCTGTAAGAGATCTAGCAACCACCTTCTATTTGCCGGTGTGGGTAGATGAAGGGGACTATACGATCCACTTCAGATCATTTGCTGAAAATGCTCCTTCCGATACGCTTATTCAGCAAGACGCCAACTTTGAAGTAAACAACCATATAGCTACAGATACAGTACCTGTTGAAGTCATCGGACGCGTGTATGATTTCCGTATTACCGATATTGTGGATATGAACTGGGAGCTTGCTTTCCGTCAACAGAAAAAGAGCAAGGAGCATACAGGGCGCTATTATTGGGTGGGAACGCGTGATATCGATGGAAACCCAAGGGGAAATGAATCGCGTTACACGTTACCGATCAGGCGAGGAAGTCACCCGAATGATGGCTTCAAAAATGTAACCGTCAAGCCAGGCTATCATTTTAAGTTCGATCTAAAGACAAAGGGCAATATGTTCGGCCCGAACGATTCTATTCGCATTACGCCGACGTTCGAATTCGTCAGTCGCGATGGCAAGCATCGTCAAGATGTTGATTTGTATTACCATGCACCAGATCGGAACTTTGTAAGGATTGGTTCGTCATTCGATACGATTGAGCGAGAAATTACATTGAATGAAAGGCTACGCAACCTCCATCCGCTGCAAATCGAACAGACAGGGCGCACCTTTTATCAGTTGTATCGTCATCAGCTCTCACAAAGTGAGCAAGTGTTTATGCAGCAATGGCAAAGGCAAGTTAATCGCCCCACGAAGACGGGTGGATTCAGTCATATGAAGGTACCAGGCGAGCTTCGTTTATTCCATGGGCCGACACAAATACCCAATGGCGTTAATTCGTATCGGGCCTATGCTGCTGAACAACAATGGTATGGTGAATTCGGTATTCCGTCGAAAGTATACGTTGTACAAAAAGGGTTTCCGCTGCACCGACAATTTTCTTTCAGGGAAGATGCTTCATTCTTTTTAAAGGATGGCTATATTGTAGTTAACTTCAACATGGAGACGATTCGTGCAGGGCGTATGAATGACCCTCATCTTCAGTACATACATGCTCCGCTAACCAACCAATGGCGGCGCGAAGGTTTCGTTCACAGCGTCACTGATCCTTATGGCGCCACATTCCAGCTGAAGGACGGCGATATGATGCTCTACGATGCTGCACAATCATCGCGTGACGATTATCGCGTAGGGGGCACTCATTAATGTCCCATGAAGAATAACTAAACGAAATAAAGGCTACGGAGAGACTGTTGGAACTGGAGGTGAGGTGAACCTCTAACCAGCGGTTTCTTTTTTATTTTCAACCATGAACATTTAGGATTAAAAAAGTCCATTAGCTGTCACTGCTGAGGAAGCTGCATACAATAGCAGAATGTGCATATATAGGAACGTGTACATGCGTTAATCCGTGTACATTGATATATGCATATAAGGAGATGATGGCGTGAGAGTTCGAAGCCGTGGCAGAGGACGACGTTCACCGTTAATCGTTGTTGTATTATTGTTTATGCTGATCGTATGGCCATCTTATCAAATTTATAATTTACTGCATGAGAATGAAAAATCTGTGGCAGTTGAGCGTCTGCTTTATGAAGCCGCATATTTAAATGTACAGATGCTGGAGGGGGCTATGAGGGAAGCGCAAACTTCCTTAACAGCTGTGGGTTGGAACGAGTGGAAGACGAATGCGTACGCGGCACAGTATGTGCATGAACGGTTGCGCCAAGCCGTTGGAGAGGACCGTGTGCCAGAACTGGCTGTTTTTGAAAAAATGGTGGATTTGATCACGGTCGTTCAAATTAATGGGGATCGTCAATTAAAGGAGCAAGAGCGCAAACAAATTGCTGACGCAGCTGCAGCAATGCCTATATTTGTGGAGCGTTATGGTCAATTTATGACAGAGCAAGGGAAGGTGCTGTCATCCAAAGCGGAGGAATTGGAAACATTAGCGTCACAAATACTGTTGGAAGCATCTGAATCAGACACAGAAATGTCGAAACAACAACCAGATAAAGGACATGAATAGCAGGTATAGTGCAAAGATTGTCGTGGAAACGTAAACAATGGAATCATTTTCAAACATTCTTCATATTTAGCGCTATAGTTAGGAAGGAATTATGCTATAATCATTATGATTTCAACTATGTTCTAAATACGTGTAAAGCAGGTGAATACCCCATGCATCTTGTTGTCGTCGGCATGAACTACCGAACGGCGCCTGTCGAAATTCGAGAGAAATTCGCGATACCGGAGTCGCAATTACAAGAGGCTGTTCAACAGCTCAGATATACGAAGAGTGTTCTGGAATGCGTAGTTGTATCCACGTGCAACCGTATGGAGATGTATGTTGTTGTGGATCGACTTCATATGTGCGGACACTTCATCCGCAGCTTTATGGAGCAGTGGTTCGGTTTACGTAGACAGCAATTTACGCCTTATTTATATATATATGAAGATGACCAGGCTGTGGAGCATTTGTTCCGTGTGACGTCAGGACTTGATTCTATGATCGTAGGAGAGACTCAAATCCTTGGTCAAGTTAAGCATGCATTCTTGTTTGCGCAAGAGCAAGGTACAACAGGGACATGCTTCAATTATTTGTTCAAGCAGGCGGTAACATTCGCTAAACGCGTCCAGTCTGAGACCAATATAAATGATAATGTTGTGTCGGTTAGTTATGCAGCGGTAGAGCTTGGCAAACGTATATATGGTTCCTTCAAAGGGAAAAATGTACTAATTGTTGGAGCAGGGGAAATGAGTGAGCTCACGGCGAAGCATTTGCATAGCAACGGCGCTGCTCGCGTTATGGTTGCCAACCGAACGAGAGAGCGGGCAGAAGAGTTAGCAGGGCAATTTAATGGTACTGCTGGTACACTTCAAGATATGGAGCGCTTCCTGTTGGAAGCTGATGTCGTAATCAGTTCAACAGGAGCTGCAGGATATGTATTGAACGCTTCTGATGTTGAAAAAGTGCTTAAGCAGCGTCGTTCAAGACCACTGTTCTTAATCGATATAGCCGTGCCTAGGGACCTTGATCCTGCTATCGGTGACTTGCCGAACGTATTCTTGTATGACATCGATGACTTGGAGGGTATCGTCCAGAGCAATATGGCGATACGGAAGCGGGAAGGCGAGAAGATAGAATCACTTATTGTGGCTGAGATGGATCAATACCATCAGTGGCAGAAGATGCTTGGTGTTACTCCACTGATTCGTTCACTGCAATTCAAGGCAGAGAAGATTCATCAGGAGACATTGGATAGCATGTTCAATAAGCTGCCTGAATTGTCTGAGCGTGAAGCCAAGATCATACGTCGTCTCACGAAGAGTATGCTCAATCAGATGATGCATGATCCGATCCTTCAGATCAAAGAGCTGGCTGCTCAGAAGAAGAGCGAGGAAGCATTGCAATTGTTTACCCAATTGTTTGCGCTCGAAGACAATTTGTCAGACTCGGATAAGGAGCCTAGTACTTCTTCTGCTAAGTCATTGAATCGCAATCGTACGGATCAGCGTGAATCGGCAGATGATCCTGAGCGTGTTACGTCCGGATTGTCATGGGCAGCCGTCACATGGTAAGCGACGGAAGACGGGGGGCGACAGGCTGCAATGATTACAAGTAATTGGATTTACGATGCGATCATTTACACATATGCCCTGAGCCTTCTGTTTTATTTCTCTGACTTCGTTGATATTAATCGGAGAGCGAAGCGGATGGGCACAGGGCTTCTTATATTTGTTTGGGTGCTGCAAACGATATTTCTAATCATTCGAATGATTAACCATCGAGAGGTACCTATATTTACAACCTTTGAGTTCATGTTTTTATTTTCTTGGATACTCGTTACCGCTTCATTAGTTATAAGTCGATTTTTTCATATTGAATTTATCGTCTTCTTCGTTAATTTAATTGGTTTTGCTCTGCTTATTGTTAACATGCTGAATGATCCCACATCTTCTACCGCTTTAGTAGAATGGGAAATGATGGGGAATATTTTATCGCTGCATATCTTTTTGGCGGCATGCGGCTTTGCAGCGCTTACGGTAAGCGGTATTTATGCTGGAATGTATATTTTCCTCCATCACCGGCTCAAGTCTCGTAAATGGTCGGATGCCGTTCGTCGACTGCCGAGTTTGGAGCGAATGCAGCGTTCGTCGTTAACCGCATCTGTCATAGGTGTACCCTTGTTTCTATTATCTCTTTCCGTAGCGGTCGTGTCCGTGATGTTAGGAGAACGACATGAACTTCTGCTTGATATTAAAGTTTGGTTTACGATATTCTCGCTCGGATTGTATAGCTTTTATTTCTATAAACGTCACAGAGGTAAAATGACTGGGCTGCACATTGCTTTGTTGAATCTTATTTGTTACGCTACGATGCTGTTGAATTACGCACTGAATAGCTTGTCAGGATTTCATCGCTGGATGGGAGTGTAACAGATGGGCCAGCCGCTTGAATACCCGCAATATGCGATTATGTTAAACATGAAAGATAAACGTAGTGTCGTCATTGGAGGCGGCATCGTTGCGACGCGTAAGGTGAAGCAGTTGCTGGATAGCGGCGCCGAAGTTATGGTTGTCAGCCCTACGCTGACGCCAGCACTTCGGCGTTTGTTGCAAGAAGGGACTATTTGCGTACAGCTGCGCGATTATGAGCGAACAGACTTGCAGGACGCAATGCTTGTATTTGCCGCAACTGATGATGAAGAAGTGAACTTGCAAATTGCAGAGGATGCGCGAGTGGCTCGCGCTTTAGTTAACGTTGCTCACGCTCCTCAGCTATCGGATTTCACTAACCCAGGTGTTCTAAGGTATGGTCCTATTCAGATTAATGTATCGACAGGTGGAGCTAGTCCCACTTTAACAAGGCATATTGTCGACAAAGTTGACCGCATCATTGATGATCGTCTCGGTATTCTTGCTGAGCGCTTACTTGAATCAAGGCTAGCAGCACAGCGCACGATTGCTGACGATACATTTCGTCATGAACTTTTAAGAGGCTTTGGGGATGTATGTTGGAAAGCTTGGGAGCAGCAGCAGCCCTTTCCAGAATGGGATACTTGGTTTCATGAGACATTTCCGCTGCTAACTGCATGCGAGGAGGAATAAACGACATGAGAGTAATTAGAGTAGGCACAAGACAAAGCGCATTGGCACTTACACAGACAGGGCATGTCATTGCGGCATTGGAGCGTATTTGTCGCGAAGAAGGGCTTCCTTATACATTTGAGACACATAAAATCGTTACTAAAGGAGACCAAATTCTCGACGTAACGTTATCCAAAGTTGGCGGTAAAGGCTTGTTCGTTAAAGAGATTGAGCAGGCGTTATTAGATAATCAGATTGATATGGCTGTACATAGCATGAAAGATATGCCGTATGCATTGCCTGAAGGGCTTCGTATCGGTGCGGTGCCGAAACGGGAGGACCCGAGAGATTGTCTTATTATGAAAGCGGGGACAAGCTTAGCTGACTTGCCAAAAGGGGCGAAAGTGGGGACGAGCAGTTTGCGCCGTTCTTGCCAGTTGCAAGCGGACCGTCCTGATTTGAACATAGAATCGTTGCGAGGCAATATAGACACTCGATTGAAGAAGTTGGAGAGTGAAGGTTTTGATGCGATCGTGCTAGCTGCAGCTGGGCTGCATCGGATGGAGTGGCAATCCAAGATCACTGCCTACTTGCCGACAGACGTGTGTATTCCTGCTGTTGGACAAGGAGCGCTTGCTATCGAGTGCCGTAGTGAAGATGAAGATTTGCTGCGACTATTGCGCCATTATCATTGTGAGGATACATCGATTACGGTTCGTGCTGAACGAGCATTTCTTGGCAGGTTGAATGGTGGGTGCCAAGTTCCTATCGGAGCCTACGCGACTCAAGATGATGCAGGGGTGCTCACGCTGGTTGGGCTTGTTGGAACACCGGATGGAGAGATGATGTTGAGCGAGACAATGACAGGAACAGATGCCGAGACGCTAGGTGTTGCTGTTGCTGAGCGTTTATTAGAACAAGGAGCTGAACCAATACTGGCACGTTGGAAAGGTTGATCACTGTGGGAGAGCACGGGAAACGTAGCGGGAAAGTTTACTTAGTAGGTGCAGGTCCTGGTGATGCAGGATTAATTACGGTAAAAGGAATGCGTTGCCTGCAAGAAGCGGATGTTATCGTATATGATCGTTTGGCTAGTCCACGATTGTTGCAGATGAGCAGGCAAGATGCGCGTCGTATTTATGTTGGCAAGCTGCCAGATCGCCATGCGATGAAGCAGCCGGAGATTAATCAACTGCTCGTAACATTGGCGCAAGAAGGGCTTAGCGTATGTCGACTTAAGGGTGGAGATCCTTGTGTATTCGGTCGAGCAGCCGAAGAGGCAGCTCTATTGAAAGCACATCATATACCTTATGAAGTGGTTCCTGGTGTTACCTCAGCTGTAGCTGTGCCAGCCTATGCAGGCATTCCTGTTACCCATCGTGACTGGGCATCCTCTTTCTGTGTAATCACAGGCCATGAGACTCCTGATAAGTTGGAGGCTCGTGTGGAGTGGGAAAAGCTGTCGGCTGCGGCCGATACACTATTGTTCCTGATGGGTGTTGCCAACATTAGCACGATTGCTGAGCAGCTTATGCGCTGCGGTCGTTCTGCCGATACACCAGTTGCTTTAATTCGCTGGGGAACTCGATCTGAGCAAGAAACCATTGTTGCGACATTAGCAACGGTCGTTGATGAAGTAGCGCGTACCGGATTTAGCTCGCCAGCTATTATTGTTGTAGGCGATGTCGTGCGTGTGCGTGAACAAATGGCGTGGGTCGAGCAGCTTCCTCTATTCGGACAGCGCATTCTCGTTACTCGTACTCGTGAGCAATCTCAATCTTTCGTACGCATGATTGAAAAGGCAGGAGGGGAGCCTTATGAGCTTCCTGTCATTGCAACTGTCATGCCTGATTCAGAAGAGGACAATCAATTGATCGAGCAAACGATGACGCGTTTGAGCGATTATCAATGGCTAGTGCTTACAAGTGAAAATGGAGTGCGTTTCTGGATGGAGCATATGAAACGTAACCGTGCCGATTTTCGACGCTTAGCGCAAACGCGCATCGTGGCAGTAGGTCCCAAAACGGCAGAAGCGATGTCTGACTTCGGGATCGTACCTGATTTGGTTGCAGAACAGTTTAGCCAAGAAGGCGTGTGGGATATAATGGGCCCCCATATTCAAAAAGGGGAGAAAGTTCTGCTTGCACGCGGTAATCTGGCTAGAAAATGGTTGGCAGAGCAGCTTCGTGAAGCTGGTGTTCATACTGATGAACTGACAACCTACCAGACTATTTTGCCTCAATATGAGGATGCACATATTTTAGAGATGTTTGAAGAAGGCGGTATTCAAATCGTACCTTTTACAAGCTCTTCTATAGTTACGAACTTGCTTCAACTGCTGAAGCAGTTGGGCGCTGAAGACCCCGTTCAACTTGTTAACCGTGCCCGTATTGTGTGTATCGGAAATGTGACTGCGGAGACAGCACGTGAGGCTGGCATTCGTGTAGATGCGGTGGCGGAATCCTCTACGATTGAAGGGTTGTTCGATACGATTGTTTCCCTTGTAAATGATCGTTGCGATATAACAACTGCGGTGAAGTCATAGCGCTATTATTCTTTATCGCACTGCGCACTGGTCTATGCGAAAGTGAACAGATTGGTTTTAGTGAGACGGAAGCCGTCGCCATTGAAGGTGACATGATAAGGCAGAGTTTAAATATATGTAACAAACGTAACAGCTAGTCTAGAGGAGGAACACATAATGGCTTATCCTACAGTACGCCTGCGTCGCCTGCGTAAGACGGCAGGTATTCGCAGTCTTGTTCGTGAAACTGTATTGACCGTTGATGATTTCATCATGCCGATATTTGTAACGTATGGGGAAGGCATTAAGAGTCCAATTGGATCGATGCCGGGGGTATATCATTTTTCATTGGACAAGCTGGATGAAGAGGCTGATGCTATCGTTGAGCTTGGTTTGAAGTCTGTCATCGTCTTCGGTGTACCACAGGAGAAAGATGAAGTCGGCAGTTCGGGATATGATAGCAACGGTATCGTACAACAAGCAGTTCGTCGCTTGAAAGCTAGACATCCTGAGCTTGTTGTTATCGCGGACACATGTTTGTGTCAGTTTACGGATCATGGTCATTGCGGCATGGTGCATGTACACGAAGTAAATGGTCAAATGGTTGGTGAAGTTGACAATGATGCTTCTTTGGCTTTACTAGCGAAAACGGCAGTATCTCAAGCTGAAGCGGGTGCGGACATCATTGCTCCTTCCAACATGATGGATGGCTTTGTAACGGCTATTCGTCAGGACTTGGATGAAGCAGGCTATACGGATGTGCCAATTATGTCTTATTCGGTTAAATATGCATCTGCTTTCTACGGTCCGTTCCGTGATGCAGCTCATTCAACTCCGCAGTTCGGAGACCGTAAGACGTATCAGATGGACCCTGCGAACGCACGTGAAGCTTTGCGTGAGGCAGAGGCAGATGTGGCAGAAGGTGCTGACATGCTGATGGTGAAACCAGCGCTTGCTTACATGGATATTATTCGCACATTGAAAGAGCAGTATGACCTGCCGGTTGTTGCTTACAACGTAAGTGGCGAATACTCGATGGTGAAGGCTGCGGCGCTGCAAGGCTGGATCGATGAGCGTGCTGTTGTGTCGGAAATGCTGCTTGGCATGAAGCGTGCTGGAGCGGATCTCATCATTACGTATTTTGCTAAAGATATGGCAAGCTGGTTGAAATAATAAGACAACGGGAGTGGATCGTATGACAGTTACAGTACAGCCGCGTCGTGACGAACAATCACGAGCAGTATTTGAACAGTCGAAGCAATATATTCCGGGCGGCGTAAACAGCCCTGTTCGTGCATTCAAGTCAGTTGGACTAACTCCGATGGTAATGGAGCGCGGCGAAGGATCCCGAGTATTTGATATTGATGGAAATTCCTTTATTGATTATGTAGGTTCATGGGGACCTCTTATTCTTGGTCATGCTCACCCAGAGGTTATCGAGGCAATTCAGCGTACAGCTGCAAAAGGGACGAGCTTCGGAGCACCGACTGAGCTGGAGCTTCTAATGGCGAAGACGGTATGCGAGCGAGTTCCATCTGTAGATATTGTCCGTATGGTCAACTCCGGAACGGAAGCAACGATGAGTGCCATTCGATTGGCACGCGGTGTGACGAAGCGCAGCAAAATTGTTAAGTTTGAAGGTTCCTATCATGGGCATGCTGACAGCTTGCTAATTAAGGCAGGTTCGGGTGTTGCGACATTAGGGTTGCCAGACAGCCCTGGTGTTCCGGAAAGCATCGCAGCGAATACCATTACAGTGCCATATAACGATCTGGAATCCGTTAAGCTTGCTTTTGAGAAGTTCGGGGAAGAGATTGCTTGCATTATTGTAGAACCTATCGCAGGTAATATGGGTGTAGTTCCTCCACAGCCAGGTTTCTTGGAAGGACTGCGCGAGATTACGACGCAGTTTGGCAGCTTGCTTATTTTTGATGAAGTGATGACTGGCTTCCGTGTACATTATCAATGCGCTCAAGGACGTTTTGGCATATCACCAGACTTGACGTGCTTTGGTAAAGTAATTGGCGGCGGACTTCCTGTTGGGGCGTACGGCGGCCGTAGAGATCTGATGGAGCAAGTTGCACCAGTTGGTCCAATTTATCAAGCGGGTACTTTGAGTGGAAACCCACTTGCAATGGCAGCTGGCTATACGACCTTGTCTCTGTTGACGCCAGACGTATATGAGCAGCTAGAGACGAAGTCTGCTCGCTTGCAAGCTGGATTAGAGCGCAATGCAAAAGAACTTGGTTTGCCGGTCGTGATTAATCGTGTTGGTTCTATGGTTTGTCCATTCTTTACGGATCAGCCGGTAATCAACTATGACACAGCGAAGCAATCTGATTTGAATATGTTTAATCGCTATTTCGGAGCGCTGCTTGATAGGGGTGTGAGTGTAGCTCCTTCTCAATTCGAGGGAATGTTCGTGTCGGCTGTGCATACGGATGAAGATATAGATTACACGATTGAGGCGCAATATGACGCTTTGAAAGCAATCGTTCGATAAGGAAGAAATCGATGCAGCAGTATTGGGCAAGACGTGGTGAATGGCTGGAAATGACGCCTGGACGTTCATTGATCCGTCAAGAACAACAATTAGAAGACTGGTTGAGGCACACCTTGGGTGTGCCTCAACATTTATTATCTGCTTGGAAGCAGTCAGAGGGCTTAAAAGTAGCTGGTGACCGTTTGCGTATGCGTGTTTTTGCTGACGAGCGATGCGATTATGAACCAGCTGATGAGCCAGCGGAAATTTTATATGAGGATGATGCCTGCTTAGTCGCTTATAAACCAGCGGGTATGGCGGTTCATCCAACGACACCAGAGCAGCATGCAGCTAGACAAACACTAGCGCATGCGGTTGCATGCCATTACACCTGGACAGGTGTTGATGCAAGGATAAGACATATTCATCGATTGGATACAGACACGTCTGGTCCTGTTCTATATGCTAAAACCGCGCTTTCTCATGCGATCTTGGATGAAGCGATGCGGCATAAGGCGATAGATAGGCAGTATGCAGCGGTTGTTCAAGGAATGGTGGCTTCTATGCAAGGGACTATAAATGCTCCAATCGGAAAAGATCGTCATCATCGCGGTCGGCGCAGAGTATCGGACAAAGGTGATCATGCTGTAACTCATTATGAAGTGATTCGGCGTACGGATTCGCTGAGTCTTGTTCGTTGTAAGCTGGAAACAGGGCGTACTCATCAAATTCGTGTTCATATGAGTCACATAGGGCATCCTCTAGCAGGTGATGTTTTATATGGAGGTACAGTGCAGCATATCCGGCGTCAAGCATTGCATGGTGAACTTCTTAGATTCAATCATCCATTTGGTGGCGACTTCATTCAAGTTCAAGCTCCCATGCCATCAGACATGGTGCAACTGTGTCAAAAAATATAGTCATGCTCTTCCCATTCCGCCCATATGATAAAAGTAGGGAACGGAGTCTGACCTGTTCGTACGTGCCAAGCGTCTCATGCAGCAGATGCGGCATAACAGGACATGGAACGGACGACAGGATCAACCGCGGAAGGAGGAGCAGACTGTGTATGATGAAACGTATGGTTTAAGATTTGATATTTACGAGCGCGTACACTTATCAGATGAGGTTGTTGGTATTGATCAGCTCGAAGAGGTGGAGTTGACTCCGCATATTCAAATTATTCCGTCTGGCGAGCAGGTTACCGTAAGGGGAAGCTTGTTGCTATCCGGAGCCTATGTCGGTATAAGCGAAAATGAACACAATCAATCGTTGGAGCATTGGATTCCTGTAGAAATTACGCTCCCGCTCAGTCGTGTTCGCAGCTTGGAGGAAATTCATGTAGATATCGAACATTTCGACGTGGATTTGCTCTCAACTCGATCATTGAACATTACAGGAGTTCTTTCACTTAAAGGTATCTATCTAGAAAATCAAGAAGTTCCCGCGTGGCAGCAGGAACAATTTACAGTTGAATATGAGTCAACGAGGAAAGCTAGTGATGAGCCAGAATGGCTTCGAGATTATGGTCAACCTCCTCAGAAGGATAATAATCTCACATCAGACATTTCTTCTTATAATTACGATGGAGGAACTGCTGCAATCTCGTCCTTCGAGCAAGATTCAGTATCTTCAGCACCTTCGCCTGATGTAGAATCGGTTGCGCCTGGGGAGAATCATGTACAGTACCCGTCGCAATGGATAGGTGATGGCAGCAATGATCAAGCGGCGGCTAACTGGTCGTGGTCAGGACAGGGAGAGGGCATTCAAGCGGATGCCTCTACTGTGCAGCAGCGCGAACAGCAATCTGAACTGCATCCTGTAACTGGGACAGAATCTACATGGACATGGGATCAGTCTCCATGGGGAAGTGCCTCTATAGCAACTCAGGATCATGCAGCAGGCCAGCAGGAAGCTAACTATGGAATTGCTGACGCAGCATATACAGAGGAAGTTGTGAGAGAACAGGAGTCTGAGCCAGCAGCGATTGAAGACTTGATTTTGTCCAGCGGTAGTGAGCAACCGGAGTTACATACGAGCCCACAATTGGACAATGAATTCGAAGAACGAGATCTGCTCGAAGCAGAAGAGCAACTTCATTCTGAGAAAAAAGAGATGAAAGTAGCTATTGGAAGCAGCAGTCCGAGTACGAATGGAGAAGTGTCGCAAGGATTAGGCTTCAGCAAGCTGCTGCATTCGAGCAAGCAAGCTCGTGATAAAGAGCGCGAGGTGGAAGAGCGACAAGCGAGGGAAGAGGCAGCACAGCTGGCTCAGAAAATATCGGATGATGTACATTGGCAGTCGTTGTTCCTGAATCAGCTGCCTGATGAATCCAGTTTCCGCAAAGTTCGGTTATGTATCGTACAACGGCAGGATACATTGGATTCGATTGCAGCGCGATATCAACTGAATGCGAGGGAGATCGCTTTGTACAACCGACTCCCGGAATCTATAGTGACTGAGGGCCAAGTAATCTATATTCCATCCTAAATCGCTATCCAGCACTGGTGATTATCTACTTAATATTAAACACACAAAAAAACCTCCAGTCCCTAAGTGACTGGAGGTTTTTTTGTGTTTAATAAACATCAAGCAAAAAGCCAACATAAATGAGAAACAAACTAAAAAGCAAAAATACATCTAGTCCTGTCGGCAGTATTAGTGTTCGTACAAATTGTAAACAAATGAGTGGAAATAAGCAGCTTCTTACAGAGTAACGAACTTTACACCACCAACGCTCCATATTCAACATACTGAGTACCCCCTTAAAATGAGTGTTCAAAATGGGAGTTTTTGAACAACCCGTATAGTACATGTTATGAAAGAGTAAAAACAGGATATGACTATAGTTAAGCGATTATGGTACAACTATTGACTCGCTTATCATGTCGAAGTAAAATAAAGGGTAAATGTTTGATACATTCTAACGTTCCATTAACATAAACGAAATAAAACATTGAGCGGGAAGAGTAAACGACAGAAGCCTTTCAGAGAGCAGTGAATTACGGTGGAAGAACTGCAAGGAACCTAACGTTGAAGTCGCCCGGGAGTTGTCTATTTGAACGCAATGGTTACACAGCTACGATCATGGATTACCGCTGATGTAGCAATCCAAGTTGCGCTAGAATAGAACGGTAGCAGCCGTTATGTGCGAATGAAGTGCCGCATAAGCACGATCTGGGTCATGCTGGCTGCCCTTAGTTTAGGGGGAGAGCTTGTAGAGTATGAGATGATCGATGCATGTATTTATGCGGAATGAAGGTGGTACCACGGAAGTTAACCTTTCGTCCTTTTTAGGCGAAGGGTTTTTTTGTGTCTTGCCATTTGTACGTTAATTGGAAAACGTCAGATTCATTATGATAGTAATCAATGCAGTATCACATATTTGGAGGGATTATGTATGTCTGAAGCAAACGAACAGCTATCTATGCCTACAACGTATGACCCGAAGGCAGCAGAGCAGAAATGGTATGACTACTGGATGAAGGGCGGCTATTTTAAAGCAGGCCGTCTGCCCGATGCAGAACCTTATACAATTGTAATTCCGCCGCCGAACGTTACCGGTATGCTTCACATCGGTCACGGGCTTGACTTTACGCTGCAAGATATTTTGATTCGTACAAAGCGCATGCAAGGGTATGATGCATTGTGGCTGCCAGGTTCAGACCATGCTGGTATCGCAACGCAGACAAAAGTAGAACAGCAATTGCGTGAAGAAGGATTATCTCGTTACGATCTTGGTCGCGAGAAGTTCCTAGAGAAAGTATGGGATTGGAAGCATCTTTATGCGGATAACATTCGTAACCAATGGAAGAAGATGGGCCTATCTTTGGATTACTCCCGTGAGCGTTTCACATTGGATGAAGGTTTGTCTGATGCGGTACGTGAAGTGTTTGTTAAGTTGTATGATAAAGGTCTTATTTACCGCGGTAAATATATTATTAACTGGGATCCAGCTGCGCGTACAGCGTTGTCGGATATCGAGGTTGAATATAAAGAAGTACAAGGCAACTTGTATCATTTGAAATATCCGCTTGCGGACGGAAGCGGTTCTATTACAGTAGCAACAACTCGCCCAGAGACGATGCTTGGCGATACAGCGGTAGCCGTGCATCCTAAGGATGAGCGTTACAAGGACATGATCGGTAAAATGATTATGCTTCCCATTGTTAATCGTGAAATCCCGATCGTAGCGGATGACTATGTAGATAAGGAATTCGGAAGCGGTGCAGTTAAAATAACACCAGCTCATGATCCGAATGACTTTGAGATTGGTCTTCGTCATAACTTACCGCAAATCATCGTGATGGATGAGTCCGGTGTTATGAATGACCAAGCAGGTCCTTACGAGAGCTTGGATCGTTTCGAATGCCGCAAGCAAATCGTCAAAGATTTGCAAGAGCAAGGTGTGCTTATTCGCATTGAAGAGCATGTGCATCAAGTTGGTCACAGTGAGCGCAGCGGTGCTGTTGTAGAGCCTTACTTGTCCACACAATGGTTCGTGAAGATGAAGCCGTTGGCAGAGCGTGCGATTGAGGCACAGAAGTCTGGCAAAGGCATTAACTTTGTCCCGGATCGCTTCGAGAAAATTTATTTGCATTGGATTGAGAACGTACGTGACTGGTGTATTTCCCGTCAGTTGTGGTGGGGACATCGTATTCCGGCTTGGTTCTGTGAAGATTGCAACCATATGCATGTTGCGCGTGAAGCAGTTCATGCATGTGAAAAGTGCAACAGCACGAAGTTGAAGCAGGACGAGGATGTATTGGACACATGGTTCAGTTCCGCGTTGTGGCCGTTCTCTACATTAGGCTGGCCTGATGTGAACAGCGAAGACTTCAAACGCTACTATCCGACGAACGTTCTTGTAACAGGATACGATATCATTTACTTCTGGGTAGCACGAATGATCTTTACGGCGCTTGAATTTACAGATCAGACGCCATTTAAAGATGTGCTTATTCATGGTTTGGTACGCGATTCGGAAGGACGCAAAATGTCCAAGTCACTTGGCAACGGTGTAGACCCGCTAGAAGTTATTGAGCGCTATGGTGCTGATGCAATGCGTTACATGATTTCTACGAGCAGCACGCCTGGTCAGGATCTCCGTTTCCGTTGGGAACGTGTAGAGCAAGCTCGCAACTTTGCGAACAAGATTTGGAATGCTTCGCGCTTTGCGCTTATGAATTTAGAAGGCTTTACGTATGATGACATCGATATTAGCGGTGAGCTTGGAACAGCAGACCGCTGGATTCTGCATCGTATGAACGAGACTTCTCGCGAGATTACTCGTCTGATTGATGCATACGAGTTCGGTGAAACAGGACGCTTGCTCTACAACTTCATCTGGGATGATCTGTGTGATTGGTACATTGAATTTGCGAAGATTAGCCTATATGGTCAAGATGCAGCTCAGAAGAAGAAGACACAGTCCGTGCTTGCTTATGTACTCGATCGGACGATGCGCATGATTCATCCGTTCATGCCTTATATTTCAGAAGAAATATGGCAGCACCTTCCGCATGAAGGCGAGACAGTTACGCTTGCTGCTTGGCCGAAGTACGACAGTGCACTTGAATCGCCGGAGGCTGTTCAAGAGATGGCTCTGTTGATGGATATGATTCGTGCGGTGCGTAATATCCGTGCGGAAGTAAACGTGCCAATGAGCAAAAAAGTAGAGCTTGTTGTTAAGCCTGCGGATGAGCGCACATATAACAGTATCAAGCGCAACCTTGAATATGTAGAGCGTTTCTGTGGAACTTCCAACCTAACGGTTAAATTGGATTGTAACGCACCTGATAAATCAATGAGCGCAATCGTTACAGGAGTGGAAATGTACTTGCCGCTTGCGGGTCTCATTGATATTGAGCAGGAAATTGCACGTTTGAATAAAGAGCGCGAGCATCTAAACAAAGAAGTTGAGCGTGTGGAGAAAAAGCTTGCGAACCAAGGATTTATGGCTAAAGCTCCTGCTAACGTTGTGGAAGAAGAGCGCGCTAAAATGGAAGACTATCGTGAGAAGCGTGACAAAGTTATCGCTCGTATTCAAGAACTGCAAGAAGTATAAGCACAATAAGAGTGGCGCGAATTATTAGGAATGAATATGGAGTTAATCCAAAAATTTACTCAAAGTATTCAAGTCCAGCTTAAGCGTTCCGATATAATCGATAACCAGCCGAGTTCTATTACAAAATAGGACTCGGCTGCCACATGACATATGAATAAGGGATGGGAATAATGTCTGCAACAAGTGAAGCTGAAGTGTTTACACCATTTGAACGAGTGGAACAAGCCGTAGATTGGATTAATTCTTTGATCCCAGTAGGGATTCGCCCAGGACTTGAACGCATTGAATCCTTGATGGAACAACTAGGTCAGCCGCAACGAAGACTGAAGTTCATTCATGTGGCAGGAACTAACGGGAAAGGTTCTACTTGTGCGTTGCTGACAAGTGTATTGCTTAAAGCTGGTTACGATGTGGGCACTTTCACATCTCCTTATATTGAGAAGTTCACGAACCGTTTCAAATATAATAATGAAGATATTCCAGATGGGACGTTAGTGTCGATTGTCAATCAGCTGCGACCTATCGTAGAAGAAATGGCTGAAACACCGCTAGGATCACCGACTATGTTTGAAGTGTCCACGGCGGTTGCAATCGTATATTATGCTACAGTTGCTTACCCAGACGTAGTTGTATGGGAAACTGGACTTGGTGGGCGTTTGGATGTGACGAATATTGTTACTCCGATTGTTTCGGTTATTACAAACGTTGGGCACGATCACATGGATATTCTCGGGGATTCGTTGGAGAAGATCGCTAGTGAGAAGGCAGGTATTATTAAACCTGGTGTACCCGTCATAACAGCAATTGAGCAGCCAGAAGCACTGGCTATCATTCGTCAAACTGCTGCGGAGCGCCGCAGTACACTTTATGCAATGAATGAGCAATTTAAATACACGTCTGTACGTTCTATTGAGAATGAGCAGACCTTCGCGTTTGCGGGTCCGTTCCGTAATTTGGATCAAGTGTCCATTACGATGAATGGAGCGCATCAATTGAAAAATGCTGCTGTTGCGCTTATGGTTGTTGAAGTTCTTCGTCAATATATGGCTTTCCTTATCGACGATGAGCCTTTGCTTGATGGATTAAATGGCGCTGCTTGGCCAGGACGTCTTGAAATGGTCAGTCTCGAGCCTCGCATTTTGCTGGATGGGGCGCATAATCCAGAAGGAGCAGAGACGCTTGCTCAAGCACTGAGAGACACATACCGATACGAGAAGTGTCATATTATGATAGGAATGCTTTCTACTAAGCATCATCGTGATGTATTGCGTCATATACTACCTTTAGCTACTACGCTAATTGTGACTGAGCCTAACTTCCGTAAGAAGCAGGACGCAGAGGCGTTGGCAGATTTGGCTCAAGAGATGCTGAAGCAGGAGAGCAACAAGCCTGAAATTATTGTTGAGCCGGATTGGCATACAGCCCTGGACCGTCTGAAAGGAATGACAGCAAAGGATGATTTAGCTGTCGTAACAGGTACTTTATATTTGATCTCAGATGTACGCTCGTACATTCTATATAACAAAGAATCTGAAAAAGGCTGGTGAGTGTGTTTGAAGACAATGGAGCATATCCATTTTATCGGCATTGGGGGCTACGGCATGAGTGCCATCGCTCGAGTGATGCTGGAAATGGGATACACGGTCACCGGATCGGATGTTGCCAAGCAAGAGCTTACAGATAAGTTGGAGAAAAAGGGGGCTACGGTTCATATCGGCCATGACGAACGTTATGTGCAAGAGGCAGATATGGTCGTATACTCTACAGCTTGTCCAAAAGATAATGTTGAACGTGTAGCGGCAAAAGAACGAAATATTCCGGTTCTACATCGCTCGGAAATGTTGGCGCGTTTGTTGAATGCCAAAAAAGGTATTGCTGTTGCAGGTGCTCATGGCAAGACGACAACGTCTTCCATGATCGCATTAGTGTTAGAGCGCTGCGGGGTTGACCCTACTTTCATCATTGGTGGAGAAGTAACGAACTTGGGTACGAATGCTAAGGCAGGCGAAAGTGATTACGTCGTTGCTGAGGCAGATGAAAGTGACGGTACGTTCTTGGCTTATTACCCGAATATTGCGGTCGTAACCAATATTGAAGCAGATCATTTAGAGAACTATGGCGGAGATTTTGAGCGCTTGAAGCAAGCGTATGTTCAATTTTTGAGCCAGGTAGAGGAATCCGGGGCTGCTGTATTGTGTTCAGATGATCCTATCGTTAAAGAAATGATACCTGCTGTTCGTTCGCATATTGTTACTTATGGAATCGAGCAAGGTGCTGACTATCAAGCAGTAGATATCGAAGCAGATGATCGTCAAATGTTCTTTACGGTTAAACGTGGCGAAAGTGTACTAGGTCGAGTGGAATTATCAGTGCCAGGTCAACATAATGTGTTGAATGCGATGGCTACACTCGTTGTATGTATGCAGGCTGGCGTGCCATTCGAAGAGGCTGCTGCTGCGATAACTGAATTTACTGGGGCGAAGCGCCGCTATCAAATAATCGGTCAAGTGAATGATATTACTGTTGTTGATGACTATGCTCATCACCCTACTGAAATTGAAGCGACGCTGTTGGCTGCGAAAGCTTCGGGTAAGCGTATTGTTGCTGTATTCCAGCCACAACGTTATTCTCGAACGTATTTCTTGTTCGATCAGTTTAGCTGCGCTTTTGGTGGAGCTGATGAAGTTATCATCACGGATATTTATTCTCCAGCTGGTGAGAAGCAGATCGAAGGAGTTAACTCTGCGAAACTGACGGAGCGTGTCCGTGAACTATCCAATTCCAATGTTCACTACATTCCTACAAAGGAAGAAGTGGTCCAGCATTTGCAGCAATCCGTTAAGCCAGGTGACATCGTGTTAACGATGGGCGCAGGGGATATTTGGCGAGTAGCTGTTCAGTTTGCTGAATATATTAAACAAGGCAATTCGTCCTCATAAAGTTGATAACTGCGTCATTTTCTTACGAGAAAGTGGCGCAGTTTTTTGATTCATCAATGATTCGTAGAGGTGTAACATGCTGCAATGGCTGCGCAATAGGATTGAACTTTGGAGAGACTTTCCTATGCATAATGGTTATGTTGTAGGTGGTCGTTATCGAATTGAGCATTGTATTGGTATGGGTAGTTACGGCATTACTTATAAATCAATAGATCTGGAAACAGATAAGATATATCTCCTTAAACAGCACAAACCTAGTAAAGGGAAGCTTGGTGCCAAGTTGTTGAAGAAAGAAGCTAAGCATTTGAATCTGATTCAACATACTAATATTCCAAATTGTATTCACACATGGGAAGAGAACGGGAGAAGCTTTCTTGTCATGGATTTTATAGAAGGGTCAAATGTGGAGCAGATGCTGGACGGTGGGCAGTACTCCTTCTCTGAATTGGAGGCACTGGTAGTCATTGAGCGTATTGCGGCACTCATCGTAGAAGTTCATCGAGTAGGTTTGATTCATATGGATGTTCGTATTCCAAATGTGTTGATACAGGGTGAGCAAGTTTATTTAATAGACTTTGGCCTTTCTCGTCAGTATAGCGAACAGAGGGAAGAAGCAGTACGTCAAGAGAAGCCAGACCGTACCTCGCTGTTGTTGACTCCTGAGTATAGTCAGGGGGATGACTTTAAACAAAGAATGAGACGTATACATCCGAGCAGTGATTGGTATGCGCTTGGGCACTTTCTTCTATTTTTACTCTACTCCTCATACGAGGCCGACGAAGACCAAGAGGAGCGGTGTTGGTCAGAGGAATTGGACATGCATCCGGAGACAAAGGTTTTGATGCATATGTTGTTGACAGCAAATGAAACCTTTGATGATATGGTATACATGTCACAAATAGAACAATCGATTGCCGCTATTAAATCATCATCTTTGTAGCAACTTTCTAGTTGTTATCCGCATATTATATATAGGATGATGTGAAAACACCGCCAGAAACCATTCTAGCGGTGTTTTCTATACGAGAAGCTAAACGCTTACTCATAAATAAGATTGATTTTTAAAGATAATTCCAGCTTCCTCGCTGGCTCACAACCTTATACAGTCTATTCTTACTTGTTAACTAGAAAAATAACTGCTGAAGCTTTTGGAACTGCGCTTATAGTGCTTATGTCCATACTTGTGAGATTTATGGCTGTGAGTTGGGGCGTAATGCTTGCGCTTTTTGTAATGAGAGCTGCTGCTGTAATACACGCGATGAGACGATTTCTTGCCCATTAGGGAGTAAAGAAAGCGTTTGATCATTTGTTTAATCACAATAAGTACCTCCTCTAAGATGGTAGGATCGTTATTCTTTTACGTTAACTTTATGTAATACTACGTTATGAAGAACAATCCGTTTCTTCATTTTATACGAAGCTTGTACTGTTGTCTCTAACTCTATCTACTTTTACTAGATTGTCGTGCGAATCGTTCTATTTCATATCAATCTATCATATATCTTGAAGTAACAACGACTTGAAGAAGGATGGTGGATGGGATGGAACGGTCGAGTAAGATGACATTCCGTTTTAAGGAGCAATCTAACGATCATTCTAGTGGACAACCTGATATGGATAAAGCTATACAGTCTTTAGATAATAAAGATTCGCAATCAGGGGTGGAATGGAGTGAATGGCTATCTCTTCCCAAGGAGGAGGAGAACTCTTCTCATGTGGCAGTCGTAGTGGAAGAGGAGAATGAAAAAAAGGAAGATCGAGAGATTGAACAGTTGGAACGCATCATTCGAGATAGTGGACAAGATACGAAAGTGATAGATATTCAGCTCGAACCATCTCTTCTCGATCCTGCGAGTCACTCTTCTACGACAGAAGGAGATTGGGTGTGGTCTTCGGCGCTCTCAACTTCTGAACATGTGTCTGGCCAAAATGAGCGAAACCAACCATTGTCCAACTCAGATGATCAAGGGGAAGAGTTAGCTAGTGAACATTGGCATACCCCTCATCGTGCTCGTGCTTCTGCTTGGAAACTAATTGCATCCATTGCAGGTGCGATTGCAACAGGAGCAACGTTTGGTTTCATTGCGTTGTCTTTATTTACAGGAGAAGTGCGTGTACCTGAAGTGAATCCGGCTATTCCTGCTATGGGAGCACTTGAGGAGCAGAGTGCTAATACGGCTGACTCGAATAAAGCCACTGGATCATCTAAGTCGCCTGTGGAGATTAAAGAAGGTGCATCGACTAGCGGCGGTACATCAGTGTCGGTCAACATTCCTGCACGGTCGATTTATGTGCTCCAATACGGGGTATTTAAACAAGCAGAGGGTGCAAAGGCTGCTGCTGCGGAGCTGAATGAGCTTGGTTTGGCTGGGGTGGATGTGCAGCTTGGTGGAGAAGGACAGCATAGAGTATATGCTGCTGTTGCAAGCAAACGAGAGGAAGCTATGCTGTTAAGCGATGCGATGAAGAACAAGCAACTGCAAATGTATGTGAGCAGCATGGAGCGCCCAGAGACAAAGCAGCTTGTTTTTGCTGGCGATGGAAAACAGATGGAGGAGTTCATTCGCTCTTCTGATGAGGTACAAGACTGGTTGTTGACTCAGTCTGTAACGGCTATTCAAGCAGCGGGTCTGTCTTCTGGAAAGGCTAATTCTTTCGACAAGGCAGCTACGGATAAGCTTCGTAATGAACACTTGAAGTGGACGCAAGCTGGTGAGCTTATTCAGAAAGGTCAGAACGTTGAAGCGGAAAAGACGTGGATTAAGATGGTCCAAGCCATGAACACAGCGATTAGTGCGGTCAACGAGTATAATAAGTATGCTGCGTCATCACAGCTTTGGAATATTCAACAATCGCTTATTCGATATTCTTTGCTGGAACAACAGTGGCTTAAGCAGCTTCAAGCCTGATATACTATAGAAAATCCGATCAACTTAAAAGAATGTTGATCGGATTTGAAAGACAGGATAAGATGTGTAAGACTGGTCGTTTGTCAACTGGCAGAAGAGAACGTATAATAAAGAAAGGTGTCAAAAAATGGAGAACACATTAGACAATCCTCATGACAATCCACTTCTCGTACTTGCATCGACATCTCCGCGTCGGCAAGAGCTCATTCATGCGCTCCAATTGCCTGTCGAGGTTGAGCCGAGTAATGAGGACGAGACAGTAGATATCCATTGGGCACCATATGAGACGGTTGAGCAGTTAGCGCTGCGTAAGGCATCATCTGTTGCACGAGCGCGCCGTGCTCGCGGTGAGCGTGGCCTCGTAATAGGTGCGGATACAATCGTCGTCTTGAGAGATACGATTCTAGGGAAGCCTGAGAATGAAGCGGATGCATTCCGCATGTTATCGGCACTTCAGAATGAAGTGCATGAAGTGTACACCGGAGTTGCTATTATCGACACATTGACAGGTGTAGAACTAGTTCGGCATCGTAAGACAGCTGTATGGATGAGACCGCTGAGTTCAGAGCAGATCACTCGGTATATCGCATCAGGAGAACCAATGGACAAGGCTGGTTCGTACGGCATTCAAGGATTAGGTGCTGCTCTAGTTGATCGAATTGAAGGATGTTATTTCAACGTCGTAGGTTTGCCGATTTCTTTACTAGCTGATATGTTGAAGGTGTATGGCATCGAGAAGCCTTAAAGTAGCAGTAAGTTCGCACTCAAATAGGTGCTGCTGGCATAATGTGATGCAAAGTAATTGAAATATGAAATGCTGACACATGTTGTGAGCGGAGGAGGAAATTAATTGTCTCAAGCACCAATGCTTCGTGACCTCCCCCTTGAAGACCGACCTAGAGAGCGCATGATACGATCAGGGGCTGAGGCGCTAAGTCACGCCGAGCTATTAGCTATTTTACTTCGTACAGGTACACGCAATGAATCAGCGTTGTTGCTGGCTCAGCGCATTTTGAATCGAACTGGAAGTTTGAGAAGCCTTGGGGATATGTCTGTATATGAACTTACGCAAATACGTGGGATTGGGACTGCGAAGGCTGTTCAGCTAAGAGCTAGTTTGGAACTTGGCCGTCGTATGGCGCAAACACGTACATCGGAAGATCCTTTTATCAGACGACCGCAAGATGCTGCTGATATGGTTATGGAGACGATGCGGCATTATAAGCGAGAGCATTTTATGTGTCTATACTTAAATACGAAGAACCGAGTGCTTGCTCAAGAAACGATATCTATCGGAACGCTTGATGCGTCACTCGTGCACCCACGCGAAGTATTTCGCGCCGCTATGAAGTACGGATGTGCCTCTATCATATGCTTGCATAATCATCCGAGTGGCGATCCGACACCGAGCCAAGAGGATATTCTAATTACCCGTAGACTAATGGAAGCGGGCGAACTTATTGGTATTGAAGTGCTGGATCATCTTGTCATCGGAGATAATCGCTATGTAAGTTTGAAGGAACAGGGGTACATGTAATATAATAGGTAAGATTGAAGGAACTATAAAGGAGATTTGACAGCATGTTTGGTGGTTTTACGAAAGACTTAGGGATTGATTTGGGAACTGCAAATACACTTGTATATGTACGTGGAAAAGGTGTAGTCGTGCGCGAGCCATCTGTTGTCGCAATTCGTACTGACTCCAAGACGATTGAAGCAGTAGGAGAATCAGCGAAGAAGATGATCGGACGCACACCGGGGAACATCCGTGCGATCCGCCCGATGAAAGACGGCGTTATCGCTGATTTTGATACAACTGCAACAATGATTAAATATTTTATTCGTCAAGCTCAGAAGCAGCGCTCGCTGTTTCCGCGCCATCCGAACGTAATGGTATGTGTGCCATCTGGTATTACGGCTGTAGAACAACGCGCTGTTGAAGATGCAACTAAGCAAGCTGGTGCGCGTGAAGCCTACACGATCGAAGAGCCATTTGCAGCAGCAATTGGTGCAGATCTTCCAGTATGGGAACCTACGGGCAGCATGGTTGTTGATATCGGTGGTGGTACAACAGAAGTAGCTGTCATTTCCCTTGGCGGTATCGTGACAAGCCGTTCTGTACGTGTAGCTGGTGACGAGATGGATGAAGCAATCATTCAATATATTAAGCGTCAATACAATCTTATGATCGGTGAACGTACTGCTGAACAATTGAAGATGGATATTGGTTCCGCTATGCCGACAGAAGAGAAAGACTCCATCGAGATTCGTGGACGCGATTTGCTGACTGGTTTGCCTAAGACGTTGTCTATTACGGGTGAAGAGATTACAGAAGCACTCTCCGATACAGTTAGTTCCATTATCGAAGCAGTTAAGGTAACACTTGAGAAGTGTCCACCAGAACTTGCAGCAGATATTATGGATCGCGGCATCGTACTTACAGGTGGTGGAGCGTTGCTTCGCAACTTGGACAAGTTGCTTGCTCGTGAAACTGGTATGCCAGTAATCGTGGCAGAGAATCCGCTTGATTGTGTAGCTATCGGTACTGGGCGTGCATTGGATAACATTCATCTTTTCAAATCGCGCAGCAGCTCGGCACTTCGTTCTAAGCGATAAGCAGAGGTTAGTTCCGCGTGGGGGTCCGGGTCAAATGTTATTTGGCTCGGACCTCTATGTGCATGGACAAGGTAACGAAACGGCATTACGATGAGAAGGTGTTAACACTGTTTAAGCTACTGGGTAATAAGCGATTGTTTATTTTGATGCTCGGACTTATTTTATTTATTGCATTGATGGGCTTTTCCCTAGGGAATAGAGGGAAGCTTACATGGGCGGAGAAGTTCGTTCATGATACGTCGTCATTTGTGCAGCAGTTGTTCTATCGACCGACTGCGGCTGTATCTGCTTTCTTTGAAAATGTGAGCAATTTAAGTGAAACCTATGAAGAGAACGAGCGCTTGAAAACTGCTTATGCTCACTATGTTCGTGATAAAGCTACGTTTAACCGCATCAAAGCGGATAATGAACGTTATGAAAAATTATTGAAATTCACAGACCATCAGAAAGCCCAAAATAGTCCCTATGAATACCGAATTGCCCAAGTGACAGGACTCAATGTTGCCGATCCTTTTAATCAATCGTTGAACATTAATTTGGGCAGCAAGAACGGTGTCCAAAAGGGAATGCCTGTTATAGCAGTTGAAGGTGTTGTAGGTGTTATTAGCCATGTTTCGGAGTTCTCATCATCTGTACAATTGTTAACAAATATTGATGAGAAATCCAGAGCGATTGCGGTAACCGTGCAGGGCAAGGAAAATAAGTCTTTCGGTATGATTGAGTCGTATGATCATAGCAATAATACGTTTCTTATGACCCGTATTGAGGAAAATGATCCTTTGGAAGAAGGAGATGTCATCGTTTCTTCTGGACTTGGCGGCAAATTCCCGGCCGGACTTATTATCGGTAAGGTAATAAAACGTCAGGTTGGAGATATCGGATTAACACATACGGCTACCATTGAACCAGCAGCTACGTATCAGGATTGGCGTGAACTGTTCGTTGTTATTCCACCGAATACGGGGAATAGCAGTCAGGAGAATGGACAATGAATCGAAATTGGATGATTCTATTTCTCTTAATCCTTTTCTTCATAGAGGGATCGGTAGTTCCGCATCTCATACCAGATGGCTGGTATGGGCGTATCGCTGTCCAATTCGTATTTGTAGTGGTGCTGTTTCACGGGGTATACGCTCATCGACATACGGCACTCTTAATGGGACTTGGCTTTGGGTTATTGCATGACATCGTTTATTATGGTCAGATAATTGGGCCGCATTCCTTTACGATGGGGTTTCTAGGTTATTTGGCTGGTTATGTGTTCAATGTTCGCCATAAGACGATGGTCATGATGCTATTCGTCGTTCTTATAGGGAGTTTCTTATATCAAACGATTATTTTTGGTATATATACGTTGTTTAGCCTGAGTCATTTCACCTATCAGCAAGCATTGTTGGATTATATTATTCCAAGCATGTTTGTGCAGCTTATATTTGCACTTATCGTTTATGTACCGTTGCGTAAATGGTTCGACATGATTCAGGGTAACAATAAGAAAGATTCGGAAGAAGCATAGAGAGCCGTCTCGGACACTAGCTCTGGGACGGCTTTAGCCCTTTATAGGCGGGAGTATGCTAATCGCAATATGCGATGGCGAACAGAGGTTTTTACTTGGTCATGCAGGACTTCTCTCGTTCATCACGAAATAGAATCTTGTTGGGAGGGACGAACGATGACGGCCAAGTCACTAATAACGATTAAAGGCGTAAAAGACGGTCTCGTGTTCCTGCTTGACGATCAATGTGAATTCATAGACTTGTTGCGTGATTTGCGTGACAAGCTTGAGCATACACCTCATTTCTTCAATGGACCTATTGTGTATGTCGATGTCAAGCTGGGAGCTCGCTCGATCACAGAAGAGCAAAAGTCGGAAATATTGGACATATTGAAAATGAAGGGCAATTTGCTCATTCGCTCCTTGCAATCAGATGACAAAGTAGAAAAGCAGCCTGATTACCAGGTACATACGATGACTGGCATCGTTAGATCCGGTCAAGTTCTTCGTCATCAAGGAAATCTATTATTTTTAGGCGATGTGAATCCCGGGGGAATGATCATATGTACTGGGGACATTTACGTGTGCGGCGCTCTTCGTGGTACTGTACATGCGGGGGCAGAAGGCGACCATAACGCGATTATAACTGCATCATTATTTTCGCCTACACAGCTTCGTATTGCTGATGTCATTAGCCGCCCTCCGGATGAGTGGGGTGTGACGCAGACGCAAATGGAAGTCGCTTATGTGGATAATGGACAAATGCAAATTGACAAAATCACCAATCTTCAGCGAATTCGACAGGACCTCAAAATGTTCAAAGGAGTGTAATTGCATGGGAGAGGCAATTGTCGTTACATCAGGCAAAGGGGGCGTTGGCAAGACGACGACGTCTGCCAATCTTGGCACCGCCCTTGCGCTGTTAGGGAAAAAAGTATGTATGGTCGATACCGATATCGGTCTTCGCAATTTAGATGTTGTGATGGGTCTTGAAAATCGGATCATTTATGATATTTGTGACGTGGCTGAAGGGCGTTGTCGCTTGAACCAAGCTCTTGTCAAAGATAAGCGCTTTGAAGAGCTGTACATGCTGCCAGCTGCTCAAACGAAAGACAAACATGCAGTATCTCCTGAGCAGATCAAAGATATTATTTTGGAGTTGAAGAAAGACTTCGAATATATCATCATCGATTGTCCAGCAGGCATAGAGCAAGGTTTCAAAAATGCTATCGCAGGCGCAGATCGTGCAATCGTGGTCACGACACCCGAAAATGCGGCTGTGAGAGATGCAGATCGTATTATCGGTTTGTTGGAGAGTGCGAGCTTATCAGCACCGCGTCTCGTTGTAAACCGGATACGTCCGAACATGGTTCGGAGTGGCGATATGCTTGACATCGAAGATATTTTGCAAGTATTGAATATTGAGCTCATTGGAATTGTTCCTGATGATGAGCACGTCATCAAGGCAGCGAACATGGGAGAGCCGACGGTTATGAATCCCGATTCTAAAGCGTCGTTGGCGTATCGCAATATCGCTCGTCGAATTCTCGGTGACACGGTGCCGTTAATGCCGATGGATCAGAAGAAAAGCGTGCTAACCCGAATGAAGAAGTTTCTTGGAATGGGATGATTGACTTTTGTTGAATAAACTGAAGCGCATCGATTGGATGATTGTTGCGATATTGGGTGTTTTTGCGGTAATAAGTCCTTTTATTGTGTACAGTTCCACAGTTGGAACAAAGTTTGAACCAGCAAATTTTGAAGTAAAGACGATCGTATTCTACATTATTGGGTTCGTAGTTATGCTTGCCGTTACCCTATTTGATTATCGCTTACTGCTCAAGGGCTGGATTATATGGATGGTTATCACCGTTCTCCTCCTCATAGGTCTCTATTTTTTTGCTGATGTCACTATGGGTGCTAAAGGATGGTATAAATTTGGAGGATTATCATTCCAACCAGCTGAATTAGCCAAAATTGTATTGATTCTCTCTTTGGCACAGCTGCTGGGTAAACGTGAAGGAGAGCCGCTCGGATTTGTTAAAGATCTACTTCCGATTGCATGTGTGATGATCATTCCATTTGGCCTTATTGTGGCTCAGCCTGATTTAGGGAATGCGATGATATTGATCGTTATCTTTATTGGGATGCTATGGATTGGAGGCATGAAGTATCGGCATATGTTCGTTGGAACGGCAATTGTCGGTGCTCTTATCGCGATCGTAGTTATTTTGTTTACGCAATTTGGCCCGCAAGTAGAAAGTTTCTTTAAAGATACACTCGGTCAAAATCACTGGTATGAACGTATTAATACGTTTATCAATCCAGAGTCAGCGAGTAAAGATGAATCCCATCAATCGAGATATGCATTGATTGCTATCGGCTCTGGCGGATTGACCGGTGATGGATTTTTACAAGGGGAACTGAAGAGTCGTAACTTTATTCCACTCACCTATTCAGATGCTATTTTCGTCGTTATTGGTGAGGAATTTGGGTTTCAGGGAGGAGCCTTACTGTTACTCCTTTACTTCTTCCTCATCTATCGTATGATTCTCATTGCATTCCAGTGTTATGATTTAAGGGGATCGTACATCATTATCGGTATTGTCTCGATGTTTGTGTTCCAAATCTTCCAGAACATTGGAATGATGATCGGTTTAATGCCGATCACGGGAATTACGCTGCCGTTCATTAGTTACGGCGGAACGTCGCTGATTTTGAATATGGTCTGTATTGGCTTAGTGCTGAGCGTGCGGATTCATCAAGAAAAATACCAACTAGATGAATAAAGTTGGTTCATAATGATTGCGTAAGTCCTATTCATTTATCCACCTCGTAGCTCTGATCTAAGGAAGCATTATGATTCCTGATTAGGCCGCGAGGTGTTTTTTTGTATTGTAATGGCTTCTAATCTTGTATTGTTACAAGGGCTTGTTCATATCGATATCCTGCCTGTCATACATATGTAGCATATGAATAATTTGAGTGGGGAAGGGATACGGATGAAGGATGATATTCGTCGCCGCCGAGAAGCGCGCATTAAGGAACTGACACTTCGGGATATTCAGGGCCATAAAATGAGCGGAGATACGAAGGAGCCTACTCCTCCGTCCGTGATTGCACAACCATCCTATTACAATTACAGCAGTCCTGCACAGGACAGAGGGGCATTAGCTGTTGAGTACAATGAGCGTGACCCTGAGCAAGTATGGAGAGACGCTAAACAAGCATGGGCAGGGCGCTATGGTTGGAAAGACAGTGAGCAGACAAACGGTACCTCAACCTTTATAAGGACGTTTTTTATACAGCTTGGTTGTACAATTGTACTTTGTGCGGCAGTGACAGGAATTATGAAATGGAAAGTTCCTTTTTTGGACAGTACAAGGAGTTATGTGGCTTCAGCTATGTCAGAAAATATGGATTTCCAATCAATAGCAGTGTGGGTGGAAGCAACATTTGGGGGTTCACCTGCGTTTATACCTATATGGAAAGACCACACACCAGCAGCTAAAGAAGCTCAAGCTAAGCTTGGGTTCCAAATACCTATGGCGGGAAATGTTGTACAGCCATTTGCTCTTAGTTTGCAAGGTGTTGAGTTAAGAGCGGAGGAAGGCGGCGCGAATGTAGCCAGCGCAGCTGTGGGACGAGTGATACGAGTAATTGAAGATCCGCGAGCTGGGTCATCAATTGTTATTCAGCACGCGAATCAATATATGTCGTACTATGAACGGTTGGAAGAGTGCTACGTGAAGAAGGATGATTGGGTAGAGGCAGGACAGGATATTGGTCGTATGCCGAACGCGACTTCATCGGGGACGATTCCAGGATTATTTTTTGCGCTAAAGAAAGAGGGTCGATTTGTGGATCCGGCGGAAGTGATGAGCTTTGATTAGGTGGAAGGGGACGACCTATTCCCTACACCCGTTGTTGATCATGCTGCTGGCTCTTTCGGCAATTACGGGCCATTTATTGGAATTGTTAACGTTAGTTGTAATTGTGGCGGTTCATGAAGCTGGGCATGTTGTTGCGGCCAAATGTTTCGGATGGACTATTGTAGATGTGAAGCTGCTGCCTTTTGGTGGGGTGGCTGAGACAGAGGATGGGGCGTTGTCTCCATCGTGGCAGGAAATCATTGTCGCAGCTGCCGGGCCTTTGCAAAATGTATTTATGATCGGGTTGTCACTGTTGTTTCAGTATATGGGATGGTGGAGTGAGGCTTGGTCCACTTACTTTATTGAGGCCAACCTTATTATTGGAGGCTTTAATTTACTGCCTATTCCACCGCTTGATGGTGGTCGGATTTTGCAGGCTTTATGTGCGTATGGACTTAGTTATCATTTTACACTTCGATTAGGGGCTTGGATTGGCATTGTAGGAAGCTCCATGCTTGGTTTATTCGCATTATTTCCTTTGTTGAAGCAATCGCCCATTAATATGAATTTACTAGTGCTTGGATTATTTTTATTGTGGACAAACATCATGGAATGCAAGCATGTTCCGTATCGATTTTTTCGTTTTCTTGTCCATCGAGCCAAGCGACTTCGTGAATGGGAGATGAGCGCCCATATAGGCAGGCCCATAGTTGCATCGTCAGAGCGTGGGCTCGTAGATATTATGCAGCGCTTTCGTAGAAATAGTTATCATATGATATATGTGATTGACGAACATGGCCGCATTCAACGAGTAATACCAGAACAACAGTTAATAGACGCATTTTTTCAACATTGGCAGGATGATTCATAAGACCCGTTTAGGAGAAAAATTTACGAGATAATAGTCAAAATAGGGGTACGTTTGGATGAAAATATATATATTTTTAGATCGAGTGATCAACCGACATATTCATCGTTTCTCGCTTCATGTTACAATAAGAGGTGACGCGCTTGAGTAGAGGTGAAGCTATGAAACGAATGATCGTTCACTGTGGAGAACAGTCAACTCAGATGGCATTGCTTGAAGATGGACGTCTGGTAGAGTTTGCAGTAGAACGTGCAGCGGGTGTCAGGCTCGTCGGGAGCTTTTACAAAGGCCGTGTTGTTAATGTTCTTCCGGGTATGCAGGCAGCTTTTGTAGATATTGGGCAGAAGAAGAACGCTTTTTTATATGTCGATGATTGTTTGCATCCGCATTTAGAGAAGCAGCCGAAGCAGAAGCCTCCTATAACGAGTTTGCTGCGTGTGGGGCAAGAATTAATTGTACAAGTGATGAAAGAGCCTTTTGGTGGCAAGGGTGCTCGTGTTACGACACATTATTCATTGCCGGGGCGTCACTTGGTCTTTATGCCGAGAGCAGACTATATTGGTGTATCGAAGAAGATTGAGCAGGAATCAGAACGTAATCGATTGAAGCAACTTGGTGAATCGCTTCGAACAAATGAAGAAGGCATTATTATTCGAACCGTGGCGCAAGGGGAAACGGTTGAAAGTCTTGCTCAAGATATAGAAATATTACGTCAGCAATGGGAAGCAGTTGAGCAAGCAGCCTCTGCTGTAAACGCACCTGCTCTTTTGCATCAAGATGTATCAATGGCTGAACGAATGATACGGGACGCATTCACTCACAATGTGGATGAGCTTGTAATTGATAATCGAAAGCAAGCAGAGTTAATAAAGTCATACGTATGCACGTTTGATGCTGAGTTGGTTGAACGTGTAGTTGTCTATCAAGACCGCGAACCGATTTTTCGTCGATTCCATATCGAAGGCCAGTTAGATAAGACGTTTCAGCGGAAAACGTGGATGCAAAGTGGTGGATACCTTGTATGGGATCAAACAGAGGCTTTGACCGTTGTGGACGTGAATACTGGTAAATACACGGGTACGAGCGATCTGGAAGATACCGTATTCTATACAAATATGGAGGCGGCAGAAGAGATTGCTCGTTTGATTCGATTAAGAGATATCGGCGGCATTATTATCGTTGACTTTATTGATATGGATTCGGACGATCACCGTAAGCGTGTACTTGAGCAATTGGAGCGAACGATACGGAAGGATCGTACCAAATGTCTAGTCGTTGGTTGGACAAAGCTGGGTTTGCTTGAAATTACCCGTAAAAAAGTGCGAGAGCAAGTGATGAGCCGCTTATATACACCTTGCCCGACTTGTGATGGCACAGGCAAGAGGGTTCCGGAATTTCAGCAGTTGTGACGCATGATTGGTATGGATTTGTATATGAATCACACGTTGATTTTTGAGAGAGTGTGTGTTAAAATCATCAGGTATGTGTCTAGTATTCAATTCTGCACACATGCTGTAACCGCTCGGAACAGGTATTAAGTGTGGATTTTCCATCACCTGATTATAGGCGAGTCTGAGACATGAGGAGGTGCAACACAATGTACGCTATTATTGAAACAGGTGGTAAGCAGTACAAAGTTCAACAAGGCGATGTTCTTTACATCGAGAAATTGGACGCTGCTGAAGGTGAAAGCTTCACATTCGACCGCGTATTGGCAGTATCTAACGAGGGTGGCCTCGTAACAGGTGCTCCATTGGTAGAAGGTGCTGCAGTTACGGCTAAAGTTGAGAAGCATGGAAAAGGCGCGAAAATTATCGTGTACAAGTACAAAGCTAAGAAAAACTACCGTCGTAAGCAAGGTCACCGTCAACCTTACACAAAGGTGACAATCGAAGCTATCAAAGCATAATTAAGAGGTGTAGCGAATGATTCGCATCACCATTTACCGGAATTCTGAAGGGCTCATCGAGCGTTTCGCCATTAAGGGACATGCCAATTATGCTCCTCACGGAGAAGATATTGTATGTGCTGGTGTATCTGCGGTTTCGATCGGAGTAGTAAATGCTATTGAGGCATTGACGGGCGTTGTGTTGGAGTGCCAGATGAAGGATGGTTTCCTGAACGGTACTGTACCGGTTCTGAATGACACTCATCATTCGGAGCAAGTTCAATTGCTCTTGGAATCGATGGTTGTCAGTCTGAATACGATGGAAGATTCATACGGTTCGTATATTCAGATAAAAGAAAATAATTCAAAAAGGAGGTAGACAACATGTTGAAATTAAACCTTCAGTTATTCGCATCCAAGAAGGGTGTAGGTTCCACGAAGAATGGTCGTGATTCCCATTCCAAACGTCTTGGTGTTAAACGTGCGGATGGTCAAACTGTTACAGGTGGTAGCATCTTGGTGCGCCAACGTGGAACAAAGATTCATCCAGGCAACAACGTTGGTATTGGTAAAGACGACACGCTCTTCGCTAAGATCGAGGGCGTTGTTAAATTCGAACGTTGGGGTCGTGACCGCAAGAAAGTGAGCGTCTACCCAGTTAACGTTGCACCAGTTGCAGCTGCTGTGGAAGTGTAATAGGCGTCATGTGAAACCCTCGGCTTAGGCCGAGGGTTTTTTGATTCATTTATTTCCTTCTTTCGCGTTTGTTCGACTGGAATCGCTTTGGACGACTTTCTGATCTCATGCTATACTATGGGGTGGGAGTGTGCATTTATTTGGGAATGAAGCGAGGGTGAACGATGAGGGGAAGCCGACTTTGGGTGTTTACGTGCAGCGGCTGTGCGTTAATTTGCGCAGTGGTATTGGCATGGGGGCCTTTATATTTGCCGTGGCGTATATTCGCTGTCATACTACTCATCCTAAGTTTAGCGGCAGGTTGTATTATATTGCTTCGCGAACAGCGGCATCAACATGAGCGAGCTCTTCATATGGCCCATCAATCTGCGCTGGAATTAATGAATCATCAGCGGCATGATTGGATGAATGAACTGCAATTGCTTTATGGATATGTTAAATTGAATCGTACGGAGCAACTTCGCTTATGTGTTGAAGGCATTAAGAGCAAAATGATCGAAGAAGGACGCATTGCTAAACTAGGCATACCGGAATTGACATTGTATTTGCTTCATGTCCGTGTATCAGGGCATGCGATGCCTGTGTATGTACATCTTCCGAGGCAGATCGATTTGACCGAAGTTGGGTTGTTGCTTGAGGGCCGAGTATTAACGGATATGATTAAAGAGGGAGTTCAAGTTATGCGTTTGGCGCCAAAGGCGAGTGCAGATGCAGCAACTCCACTTCAGTTTATGATAGATATTCGTTCAGATGATGCACTTGGCATTCGATTCTTATATGAAGGACAGCTGCTTCAACCGGACGATGTGAGAACTCAACTTGACAGGCTGGCAGCTGAGCATGGCGTGCGGCTGGAGCAGGTGCCGACGAGTGAGCTACAAGCTGGTGCTTCGATATTTGAATGGATTGTACCATGCAAGGCAAGGGACTAGAGAGGTGAAACTTCATGTTTGTAGATAAAGCTAAGATATATGTAAAAGGTGGAGACGGCGGGGATGGTCTCGTAGCGTTTCGTCGTGAAAAGTATGTACCAAATGGAGGACCAGCAGGTGGAGATGGCGGACGTGGTGGCGACGTTATTTTCCGTGTTGATGAAGGCTTGCGGACATTGGTTGACTTCCGCTATCAGAAGCACTTCAAAGCTCCTCGTGGAGTAAAAGGGCGTAATAAAAGTCAGCATGGTGCAAATGCAGAGCACATGATCGTACGTGTTCCTCCTGGAACTGTTGTTGTAGATGATGATACTCAGGAAGTAATTGCAGATTTGACCCGCCATGGACAACAAGTTGTTGTTGCGAAGGGTGGTCGTGGTGGTCGTGGTAATACGCGCTTCGCTACTCCGACAAATCCTGCGCCTGAGCTTGCTGAGAACGGTGGAGAAGGAAAAGAACGTTGGGTTGTCCTTGAGCTAAAAGTAATGGCGGATGTCGGGCTCGTTGGTTTCCCGAGTGTTGGTAAATCCACATTGCTGTCGGTTGTCACTTCTGCTAAGCCGAAGATTGGTGCTTATCACTTTACGACGATTACACCGAATCTAGGTTTGGTTAACATGGGTGATGGCCAGAGCTTTGTTATGGCGGATTTGCCGGGTCTTATCGAAGGCGCGCACACGGGTGTCGGACTTGGCCATGAATTCCTGCGTCACGTTGAACGTACACGCGTTATTGTTCATGTGGTGGATATGGCGGGGACAGAGGGCCGAGATCCATTCGAGGATTGGGTTAAGATCAATGATGAGCTGAAGCTGTACAACGAGAAGTTGGCAGAAAGACCGCAAATTGTTGCTGCCAATAAAATGGACATGCCAGAAGCAGAAGAGTACTTGGCTTCCTTCCGTACGCAATTAGCAGAAGTAAGACCAGATATCGAAATTTTGCCTATTTCTTCTCTGACGAGAGAGGGTATTCAAGATTTGATGTTTAAAGCAATACAAGTACTGGATTCGTTGCCAGATGATATCGAAGTGGCAGAAGTTGCTCAAGTTGAAGAGCGCAAAATCTATCGCTTCGATAAAAAAGGTGATGAGCCGCAGTTCACAATACGACGTGAGAATGAAACGTTTGTTGTGGAAAGCGAAGCGATTGAACGCATGATGAAACGTATGCAAATGAACACGCATGATGCGATTTTGCGTTTTGCAAACACGCTGCGTAAAATGGGTGTTGATGATGCGCTTCGTAAGCGTGGAGCAAAAGATGGCACTATTATACGTATCGCTGATTTCGAGTTTGAATTTGTTGAAGGCAGCAGCTACTATTAATAATAAGAAAAGGTCGTATGACGTTATTGCGTCATGCGACCTTTTTTGTTATCAACTATTTTCTCTAGTAAGAAAATTTTGAGATATATGTGATGGACATCGTGTATAATAAGATTCAACTTTTGACATGAACCTATTGTTTTTGCGGCGCTTATTCGCTATAATGTCCTCTATAGTTAAACAATAGTCTCTACATGGAGGACGGTTATGGCAGAACGATATTATTTAGTTCGTGAAGATATACTGCCTGAAGCAGTGGTGAAAACCGTTAGGGCGAAACAATTGCTAGCGGCTGGAGAAGTGAAAACAGTACATGAAGCAGCGGAACGAGTTGATTTGAGTCGTAGTGCTTTTTATAAATATAAAGATGGTATTTTCCCGTTGAATCAGCTGGAGCGTGAGCGGATTGTTACGGTTTCATTGGACTTAGAGGATCGTGCAGGAATATTATCCAAAGTGCTCGGTTCGGTTGCTACATTTGAAGGAAATGTACTTACCATTCACCAGACGATACCACTGCAAGGTATGGCTAACGTAGTATTGTCAATTGAGACAGCATTAATTGCTGAGAATTTCGGACAGATGATGGATACACTTCGTGATATTCCTGGGGTAAAGCGAGTCGTTCTTATCGGTCAAGGTTAGGCAACAAGGGATATAGCTGCACACATAAGAAGGGGAGGAACAAAGATGAAACCAATACAGGTAGGCTTATTAGGATTAGGAACAGTTGGAACTGGTGTTGTAAGAATTATAGAAGGGCATCAGGAAGATTTGATGAGTCAGGTTGGTTCTCCCATTCAAGTTCGTAAAGTGCTCGTAAAGGATATGCATAAGCAGCGTCATTTAAATATCGATCCGGCGCTTATGACTGAAGATGCATCAGAGGTTGTATATGATCCGGAGATTGATGTTATCGTTGAAGTAATGGGAGGAATTGAGCCTACAAAACAGCTCATTCTCGATGCTTTGGCACAGGGTAAGCATGTTGTAACTGCTAATAAGGATTTGATGGCGCTTCATGGGCCAGAAATACTAGAACAAGCACGTGCTAACAATTGTGATGTATTTTACGAAGCGAGTGTAGCAGGTGGTATTCCAATTATCCGGACATTAATGGAAGGATTCTCTTCGGATCGTATCAAAAAGATTATGGGGATCGTAAATGGAACTACAAATTATATCCTGACGAAGATGAGCCAAGAGGGCGTGGCGTATGAAGATGTGCTTAAAGAAGCGCAAGCGCTAGGCTATGCAGAATCTGATCCTACTTCAGATGTAGAAGGACTGGATGCTGCTCGTAAGATGGCAATTCTTGCTACGCTAGGATTCCATGCGACGGTAGGTCTTGAAGATGTTGAAGTGAAAGGCATATCAAGCATTTCTAAAGAGGATATCTCCTATGCGAAGCGTCTTGGCTACGAAATGAAGCTGCTAGGTATTGCGGAGCGTCAAGATGATCAGATTAGTGTTGTTGTCCAGCCTACGATGGTTAAGACTTCACATCCGCTTGCTTCTGTTAATGGCGTGTTCAATGCGGTGTATGTATATGGTGAAGCTGTTGGGGAAACGATGTTCTACGGTCCAGGTGCAGGTGAGATGCCTACTGCGACTTCTGTTGTAGCTGACCTAGTAGCTGTGGTAAAGAACCTGCGTATCGGTGTTAATGGTAAGCAAGGTCACCATGCATATCGTGTTAAGAAACTGAAGACAGATGATCAGATTCATTATAAGAACTTCATTCTATTGCATGTTCATGATCGTGCAGGGGTATTGGCTAGAATTACGCAAGTATTTGCAGAATTCGGTGTGAGCTTAGAGTCTGTCGTACAGCAGCCGAACCCGAACAATCCTGATGCTGAAATTATCATAATTACACATGAAGCTAGCCAAGCAAATATGAGAAAAGTACTGGATCATTTTATGAGCTTGGATGTTATAAAAGAAATTAAGAGTGCATATCGCGTAGAGGGTTAATCATTCATTCCAGCGTGCGGAATAGAGATGGAGGAGAGAACGATGAGATATATGGGACTGTTGGAAACGTATAAGGCATATCTTCCGGTTGGGGAAGCGACTCCGATGATTACACTTCATGAGGGGAACACACCATTGATTCGGGCAGAGAATCTGTCAGAGCAGCTTGGCTTGAATTTGTATTTTAAATATGAAGGCTTAAATCCTACGGGTTCTTTTAAAGATCGTGGTATGGTTATGGCTGTTGCTAAAGCGATGGAAGAAGGCAGTCGTACGATCATGTGTGCCTCTACAGGTAACACTTCTGCGGCAGCAGCTGCTTATGCGGCACGTGGCGGTTTGAATTGTATCGTTCTTATTCCTAATAATAATATTGCGCTCGGTAAGATGGCTCAAGCGATGATATATGGTGCAAAGGTTATTGCGATAGAGGGGAACTTCGATCGTGCATTAGAAATTGTCCGTGAAATTACGGCTAAGCAACCTATTACGTTAGTGAACTCTGTTAACCCTTATCGCATCGAGGGCCAGAAGACGGCTGCTTTTGAGGTATGTGAACAGCTTGGAGAGGCTCCGGATTACTTAGCGATTCCTGTAGGCAACGCGGGGAATATCTCTGCCTATTGGAAAGGCTTTAAGCAATACTATGAGGCTGGAAAAGTGGATAAGCTGCCGAAAATGCTTGGTTTTGAGGCTGAAGGTGCAATGGCAATTGTGAAAGGTGAGCCCATTTTAGAGCCTGAGACAGTTGCAACTGCTATCCGCATCGGTAATCCGGCAAGTTGGAAAACGGCGGTTGAAGCTTCTCAACAATCGGAAGGGCAGATTAACTATGTAACGGATGAGCAGATTTTGTCCGCTTATCAAATGCTTGCTGCGTCAGAAGGCGTATTTGCAGAGCCTGCTTCGGCTGCTTCTTTGGCTGGAGTTATTAAATTGCATCAGGAAGGTTATTTCCGAGGCGGGGAGTCTGTCGTCTGCGTGCTAACAGGGAATGGCTTGAAAGATCCGAATATTGCGATTAAAACGGCTGCTGTCGAGCCGCTTGTTGTTCCAGATACGGAAGAAGCGGTTATGGACGCGATTCGTAAGCTAGAAGGGTGAATAACAGATGATGCAGCAAAACGGTGTACTAGTAAAGGTTCCTGCAAGTACGGCTAATTTAGGACCGGGTTTTGATACATTGGGAATGGCTCTTTCCTTATATACTTGGATTGGTATGAAGCCTGCTGAGAGTACTGTGGTACGTATGTATGGTCCTGAATTAGGTGGTTTACCGGCAGATGAAACGAATCTTATCGTGCAAGTGGCAAAGCGGGTATTTATCGAAGCGGGAGCAGAGTTTTGTCCGTTAGCAATCGATGTATATAGTGAAATTCCTTTGACAAGAGGTCTTGGAAGTAGTGCTTCTGCGATTGTAGGTGCGCTCGTAGCAGCTAATGCATTATTAAATTACCCATTGTCTAATCAACAATTGTTTGATATGGCATCTGCTTGGGAGCGTCATCCTGATAATGTTGGTGCATCCTTATTCGGTGGAATCGTCGTAGCATCCTGGGATGGAAAGCGGGCGAGGCATGTGAGATTGGAGCCTCATAGCAGTTTGGGTACGGTTGTGGCTATACCGAAGTTCCATCTGGAAACGAAGGCTGCCCGCGGGGTGTTACCAGAGCAAGTATCAATGGCGGATGCAGTACATAATGTGAGTCATTCTTCGTTGTTGGTTGCTGCGTTATCGACGGGCCAATTCGAACTGTTGTATGATGCGATGCAGGATCGACTTCATCAGCCATATCGCATGTCGTTAGTGCCTGGGATGGCACGGGTATTGGAGGAATCTCGAAAATATGGTGCGTACGGTGTTGCTTTAAGCGGTGCTGGTCCAACTATATTGGCGCTTGTTAATCAATTGCAAGGCAACGATGAATTGGTTACCTTTATGAAAGACACGCTACAACAATGTGGTGTTGAGGCAGATGTGTTCTTGCTAGAACCTAGCTCAGTCGGTGCAGTCTGCTTGGAAGGGTCGGCAGATGATATTCATAGATTAATACCTGAGGTATATCGGTCTGATCTAGCCGCAGAAGTATAGGTACTTGAATGTGAAGGAGTAAGTGAAGTATGGCTCGTATTGCTCTATTGCCGCAAGGCTCCGTGTCTCATGAAGCTGCAGTCCATCTGCTTGGCGATCATCATCAATACTATCATTACAAGCTTATTTCTGAAGTGTTTATGGCTGTCGTGAACAAAGAAGCAGATTATGCCGTTATTCCAATCGAGAATACGATTGAAGGCTCTGTTAATTTGCATCTGGATTGGATCGTTCATGAGGTGGATTTGCCGTTTCAAGCAGAATGGGTCTATCCGTCTATTCAACATTTAATAGGAAGAAACGTTGAGGGCACAAAAGATTATTCTTCTATTAATAAGGTGCTGTCGCATCCTGTTGCGATGGCGCAGTGTCAGCAATTTTTACGAAAACATATGCCTCATGCAGTGCAAGAGCATGTCAGCAGTACTTCGGAGGCGGTGCGGATAGTAAAAGAGCATCCTGAAGAGAACTGGGCAGCAATCGGTACTCGATTGGGGGCGCAAACATTTGGCTTAAATGTACTTGCCAGTGAGGTTATGGACCATCATAATAATTATACAAGGTTTATTCTGTTGGGATCTCAACCAATTGAACTCGCGGAAACGACGACACATAAGACGACAATCTTGGTGACGTTGCCAGAGGATTTTCCAGGTGCCTTGCATCAGGTGCTGTCAGCATTCGCTTGGAGACGAATCAACTTGTCTCGAATCGAATCGCGGCCGACTAAGCGCCAGCTAGGAAATTATTATTTTTATATCGATTTGCAAATGGCTCTAGATTCAGTGCTGCTTCCTTCTGCTTTTGCAGAGATTGAAGCGCTTGGCTGCCAAGTTCGCATTTTAGGTACATATCCGACCTATGCGTATTCTACCAGTCAACGAGAAGAGCCTCATCATTCGGAGGTGTAAGCATGACGCAGTGGATTTATTTAGACGGCGAATTTGTTACTAAAGAAGAAGCAAAAGTATCGGTATACGACCATGGATTTTTATATGGTGATGGTATATTTGAAGGTATCCGTATTTATGACGGGAATATTTTTAAATGCCATGAGCATTTAGTTCGTTTGTACGACTCTGCTAAGTCAATTATGCTGAACATTCCGCTTACGATTGAGGAAATGCAGGATGTGTTGGTAGAAACGATCCGCCGCAACGGGCATCGTGACGGATATATTCGTCTTGTAGTATCTCGTGGAGCGGGCAACCTTGGATTGGATCCGAATCGTTGCCCTAAAGCGAGCGTCATTATTATCGTTGAACAACTGGCTATCTATCCAGAAGAAGCATACAAAAATGGTTTGCGCGCGGTATCCGTAGCAGAACGTCGCAACATTCCGGATGCATTGAATCCGAAGATTAAATCTTTGAACTATTTGAACAATATTCTAGTTAAGATCAAAGCAAACCTAGCTGATGTAGGCGAAGCGATCATGCTTAATGCGCAGGGCTACGTAACAGAAGGTTCGGGAGATAACATCTTTATTATTAAAAAAGGGGTGGTATATACTCCTCCTTGTTACTTGGGTGCCCTAGAGGGGATTACACGTAATGCAATAATCGACATTTGTAAGGAACAGGGCTTTATTGTGAAGGAAGAGCCGTTCTCTATGCATGATGTTTATGTTGCTGATGAAGTATTCTTCACAGGGACTGCTGCGGAAGTTATTGCGGCGCGCGAAATCGATGGGCGTATTGTCGGTAATGGTCAAGCTGGTCCAATCACGCTGCAGTTATTGGACAAGTTCCGTCAAATCGTAACGCAGGATGGCGTTAAAGTATACGAATCTTAATCGTTTAAGAAGCTTTCTCCGAAGAGGGGAAGGCTTCTTTTTTTTGTCATATAAGCTCTTTGGTTGTATAGTGGATTGTTTTTTTATGAAGATTATGTGTTAGATGAAAAAAATGATGTCAAATGCCCAGCTCTTGCATAGGATGTATAAATGACTACGCGGGCGATTGTCCCGTGTTACGAGGATGATTCCCTTAGGAGGTACCGCGCGTGAAAATTCATATTATTAAAAAGGGCGAAACTTTGTACGCTCTCTCCAAAAAATACGGGGTATCTTTGGATCAACTAATCGCCCTTAATCCGCAATTAGCTGATCCAAATCAAGTTCAAGTTGGCATGAAGATTAGAGTTCCTTCTACTCCTGTTTCTACTGGAGGCTACGAAATTGTCCATAAGCATGTTGTCAAGGAAGGAGACACACTGTGGAAGTTGGCGAAAGCTTGGGGTTTGCCACTTCAGGCATTGATCGCAGCGAATCCGCAACTGAAAAATCCGAATGTGCTGCTCATTGGGCAAGTTGTGAATATTCCTAAATTAACTGCTAATGAGTCGGGTGGACCAAGTGCGAGTGCAGGTTGGGGCGCAAATGCAGCCAATACCGGTGTCATACCCCTGTCCAAAGCTGAGTTGACAAAGCCGATACAGCCGCAACCACCAGTACAGCCGCCCATACAGCCTCCTAAACAACCGCCTATCCTGCCGGAGACTAAATTGCAGCCTCAAGCGAAACAGCCGGCGTCGCTACCATCTCAACCACAAGCCCAAGCTAAACCTCCAATACAATCCCAGTCTCAACCCAAGCCGCAGTTGCAACCACAATATAAGCCACAAGCAGAACAGCTAATTCTTCCGTCTCCTTTACCGAATCCACCATCCGTTAAGCCTGCAACAGGCAATGTTAGTCCTGTTAAGCCTACATTGAAAGGCGAGGTGCCGAATTTCGCACCTTTACCGGCAAGTTACGATAACTTTTCGGCAAACATGCCTAATGTAGAACCATATCCGAATTCTTTTGTTCCTAACTATGTAGGGCAGTCTCAAAGCAATGTACAATGGCAGTCTCAAGAAGTTGGTGGAACACAATCGACTTCACAGCCTAATGTATATCCGAACGTACCTCAATATGAAGGGTTTTGTACACCGGACATTTCACCTTATCCGAATTTCTGTAATCCGTATCCTGTACATCCTTTTGGTGCTCATCATTGTAATCCTTGTGGATATCCATCACACGGTGTTAATTCAATGCCGTTTATGCCTTATCAGGCTTCCTACACAGATGGATTGAATTCGATGTGGGGCAGTGAGAATGTGTTTTATTCCGAAAATGCGAACTATGGCCCGACTTCTGTGTTACCGGGAGCAAATGCGAATTATGGTCCGACGTCTGTATCGCCAGATTCAAATGCGAACTATGGCCCAGCTTCCGTGTTGCCAGGAGCAAACGCGAATTATGGTCCGACGTCTGTACTGCCAGATTCAAATGCGAACTATGGTCTGGCTTCTGTATCACCAGGAGCAAATGCGAACTATAGTCCATCGTTTGTCTCGCCTGCAGCTAATCAGAGTATTTCTTCAAGTGGTGCAGGTGAAATGTGGGATAAAAAAGCAAACGAACAGGCTGTAAATGCTGAGTCTTATGCGTATCCACAACAGTACAGTAATATGCCATATGATGTTCAAGCATATGGTGCTTATGGAGCTTCTCCGTACGTGGACTATAGTGTATTTTGTCATCAATGCGGAACTCCTTATAGAGTAGATACTTCATTGCAGGACGGCAGTTGGTTGTCTCAGTGGGGGGGGGTTAATTCGGCTGCAGGAAACGAAGCTGAATTTGCACAGGAGCCCGAAGATGTTCAGTCTGATTCGAGTGATGATGTTTCTGCTAGCAAAGGGAAGAAGAAGAGTAAAGAGCAGCGTAAAAATGTAAGTACGCGTAGCTATAAAGAATCTGATTCTTATACGCAGGCTAGTGTAAGGCAAAAGGGTAAGAGTATGCCTTGGATTAACGGTTAATACAAGTTGTATGAAATAAGCTGCGACATCGCCTACAAGCGAATTATCGTGGCTTATTTTTCCTGTTGTCAGAGTAGAGCATGCATGATATATTGTAATTCCGCCGCCGAGAGGTGCGGTTGAGACAAGCTTTAATGGATAGTGAATTGCAGCTGAGTTCAAAACGACGCTTCAAAAAACTTTTTAAAAAAGTATTGACTTAAAAGAAACAACGTGATATATTATAAGAGTTGCTGCTGAGAAGCGCGACGAACGAAAGTGAAGTTGATTGAATCGAATTGATTAATCATCTGAGCGAAATTGTTCTTTGAAAACTGAACAACGAGTGAAACGTTTGATATAAGAAATTCAGCAATGAATTTCGTCAGC
>NZ_JANIOF010000007.1 GCF_024733555.1 Paenibacillus sp. SC116
CTGAATTTCTTATATCAAACGTTTCACTCGTTGTTCAGTTTTCAAAGAACAATTTCGCTCCAGATCACTCATCTTACGATTCGTTTTCTTTCGCTCTCGTCCGCCGTGTTTCTCAGCGGCGACTCTTATAATATATCATGTCACTCTTTTTCCGTCAAGCACTTTTTTTGAAAGTTTTTTAAGTTTGTTTTTTCGATGTCGGTTGCTTTGAAACAAGCCTTCTTTTCAAACAACCACTTCGTAATTTAAAGAAGCGATTCAAACCTATGTCTTTCAATTGCTTGTCCGTCTTGCTTTTGTGTACTTCCGAAGAAGACGTTTTTTAATTTATCACAGAACGCAAACCAAAGTCAACTCTTTTGCAGGCCCAGTTTGTGGTAATTTAGTTTCGTTATTTCCATGCCTTCTTACTATTACATTTAAGCACGCATAAACATGCTGTCATCATTAGCATTATGGATGACTTCGCCCATCTATCCACCGATAATGTGGTATTGTACCCATTAATGAAAACGAGTTGTCCAGTTCTACCAACGATACCTCTACAGAACCTCGGCTCACAAGCTTATCCATCAACAAAGGTATGTCATTCGCAATGCATACTAAATCAGGATGCTCACGCAACTCTAACAAACTCACATCAATATCGGTTTCACGCAAAATACGAACAAGCGGATTTAAATAAACATACATACGTGTCGAAATGATAAATTCACACGCTAATAATACTAGCTCCACACGTTTGTGTAATGCTTCTGTACTCATTACTAGTTCCTCATATAATTTATGAATGCCTAGATCGAGCATTCTAACATGCTGCCACAATGATGCACTTGGTATGTGTCCATGTTCGATTATTGACAGCCTAGCCAATTCCAATAACGATTGTTCCGCTGCTGAAAATGCATCAAGATATGTTCCACTTCCCACACAGCGTTTCAATTCAACATAAGCACGCACAAACGCGCTAAATTTCATTAATATGCGCTGTTCTTTGTAGCTTTCCCATTGCTTCGGAAAATCTCGAACATACCGTTCCATTTCTCCATTACAATCATATTCAACCGAAGCATAAAGCAGCCAATGTCTCATTTCTTCATGTTCCATAACATCGTCACTCAATAAGTCATGCAGTGTTAAATGTAGAATTACAAATTTACATTGACTTTCTCCTTCTAAATAAACAGGTGTCCATGCTCGATACTCAGAATATGAACCCACTACTACGAGAAGCGCGTCCCAATTTAGTGTAGACTGCCAATCATCTTCAAGCTGGTTTCGGTATACCGCTAGTATTCCGCTAACATTTTTATCTTGGGAAATTTGCTGGATCGAGAAATACAATGGCAATGTTTCTTTTTTCACAATTATCCCACACTTTTTGGCTTTCTTTAACAGCTAATGATAGTTTATACTTCTACATAGATTGTCTCTTTCCTTCTCTAAAAGTACTATCATTCTGATTTAACGATAGGAGAGCATAGTGATGACGAATCTTACAACACGCGCAACGATGCGAGTATTTCGTACGAGCAAGATTAATGAATTTCGATTGTGGGGCCTCGTTCTGACAATGGTCGGAATGGGAATCATGATTTTGGGGACAGCAGGCATAGTAAAATGGGGACAAGCAGGCAAGCCTTTCGCAGCTGTATTTATGATTATTGGCATGATTTCCTTGCTAGCTAGTGTAGCCATTTACTTTTGGGCAGGTATGCTTTCTACAAGTGCTGTTATGCTCCAATGTCCAGAATGCGGCCGCCAAACAAAGATTCTGGGTAAGACTGATCGCTGCATGGGATGTCGTACCATTCTCACTTTGGACATTGCACAGGCAACTGATATTCCTGAATACGAAGATGAAAATAAACAAAACAATCCGACCAAACTTTCTAATCCCGCTAGTGACACTTCTGAATCTGAGACTCCTCATAATGAAGCACGTCAGTAATCTTAGTCAGTAGAACTCTATAGATTAATTTCATTATATGAAACAAGAGCCAATACAACTAGAGCCGTTCTCCTTATCGGAGAACGGCTCTTTTAATGATGATTAGTATTTTAGTAGCTCCCAAGCTTTTTCATTACCGAATGAACGTGCCCAAACTCCAAATCCAGCAAGGTCAAGCTCCTTCGCCATTTTCAAACGAGCTTTAATAGATGTCTCGTCTTCAAGCCAAACTCGGTATTTCACATTGCCTTCACTTACTTCTGCATAATTCTGTCCCGTTGATTCTGAATATGTCGGTTTCGCCTTATGCTCTTTCATCCATTCTTCTGTAGACTTCATCCCCAACGCTTTGGATGATACTTTCACTTCCCCATTCTCGTGCGTCTCCGTCCAAATGCGCGTATAAAGCGGCATTCCTAGCACCATCTTCTTAGCAGGTACACCGTCTTCCTCCATAATTCGGGTTACAGCTTCACGAGACCAAGGCAATGATGCCACAGATCCCGCCTTCGGACTTGCAGCCCAATGCTCGTCATATGCCATTACAATCATATAGTCCACCGAACGCCCGAGCTCAGCACGATCAAGGAACTTTGACCAGTTACCACTTCCGGACTTAGCCGTAACGTCTATGGATACAACAATCCCCTCCTTACGCAACAAAGGGGTGAGCTCACGCACAAACTGGGTAAGCTGATCGCGATCTTTTACATTTACATTTTCAAAATCAATATTAATCCCATCAAGATCGTATTCTTTCACAAACGCAAGTAGTTGCTCCGTCATATAGCTTCTATTCTTATACGTAGCTAATGCTTCTGTTGTACGTTCTGGGTCAAAGCTATTGCTGAACAAACCCCATACATACTTCTGCTGTGAATGTGCCCATTCCACAAGACGCTTGTCCGCTTTGCTGTCAATCTTCCCGCTACCATCTACGATGCTAAACCAAGTCGGGCTTATCACGTTGACTCCCGGCATTTGCGGCAGCTTAGCTGGATCCGGATTACGACTATAGACAGCTTCCCAAGCTAACGCTACTGGCGTCTGCTTCTCAACGAACTCAGGCAACTTAACTGCTGGGATATTCGGAATTGTGGATTGTTCGCCCATGACTAACTCATCTTGCTTTACATAGCCGATGCGTCCATAGTCGTCCTGAATTCGACTCCAATTCCCTTCACTCCCCCACACATATACCTGTGCGGAATTTTTCAGCTCTGCAATAACTGGTGCATTATCGTCAGCACCTTCTCTCAATGTAACAGATACATTTGAATCATTAGAATGATTGCCATCAACTATGTTCGCAAGCTGAAGCTTCTGTCCTGGTAATATAACATGGACAACGTCATTGTCACTGTACTCACGGACATCCACAACACCTAATTGTTTTAGTACGGTATAGGGAACATAGACTTCATCTTTAACACGCTCTGCTGCAACACCCCAGTTATAGGGTTTGCCATTCCATGTGCCTGTTTCATCATTTATAGATAACGTTGCCACATGATGATCATTAGTCAAAATGACAAGTTCAGATTTCTCCTCATATATCGCTTGAGGCATGATTCGCTCTTGTACAGCTGCAAGCGGAAGTAGCAATTGTTCCCCTTTGCCTCTGGCACCATACTGACTGTACTCACCACTCCATGTAATTGGCTGTGTAATTGAAGGCTTTAACTTTGAATATTCATCGTTAGGGGACCAAGCCTTCCAGCCTTGCCACAAACTAAATAGCAATATCGTTAAGCCTATAAGCACAAAAAGGCATCCCCCACGCTTAGAGCGCCGACTCGATCTGGCTGCATATTTTGAATATTGATTGTTACGGTTATCTCTTCGCATATTTCCTCCTCTTTACTATATAGACGCATTCACATCCTGCCATTACGTCATTCGCAACGATTAATCCATATTAGTTGTAACAGATGTATATCAAGTTGATCCTATCATATAAAAACAAAACGCGCACCGATATGAATATCGGCTGCGCGTCATCTTACTCTACATACTTCTCTTAACACGGCTGTTCTACCTTGTTAAAACAGTCCTGACAAACCCCATACACTTCCATCCGATGTCCACGAATGTGGAATCCGGTCCGTGATGCCGCTGTTTGCTCCACTTCTTCAAGAGCAGGCATCGAGAAATCAGCAATCTTGCCGCATTTCTCACAAATCGCATGGTAATGGTCTGATACATCCGCATCGAAGCGGCTAGAGCTATCACCATAAGTTAATTCACGAACAAGTCCCGCCTCAATGAACATCTTGAGATTGTTGTACACCGTTGCTACGCTCATGCTCGGAAACTTAGGCTCAAGCGCTCGGTATATTTCATCTGCAGTTGGATGGGTCATGGCGTCCATCAAAAATGCCAAGATTGCATGACGCTGCGGCGTAATACGCACACCAGACTCTTTAAGATGTTCTAAAGCATGTTCAACCCGCGTCTTCATCCTGACCACCATCCTTTCCCTAATCCTCTTGCACTAGGTTTATTCATCTACATTATAACAATTCTCATCAAATAATTGATTTACATCCATTGTACGACTAATATTTTTCATTTGTCAATCGTCAATTCTGTCATATGAAACAATTCAGGAAAGCTATCCCTTGTGCTGTAACGAAATGAAGCCCGATGCCCTCACTCTCAAACCAACTCCGCCTTCTCCAACTTTGCCAATAACAGCTGATTGTTCAGAAGCAAGAGATGAATAGTTTGTCGTGATACTTCCTTGAAGCGAATGCAGATCCACAGCCATGTTCACATCTTGCGGTAGGCTGAGATTGACATCACCCTTTAAATTCTCAACACTCCAGTAGCCGCTTAGCTTGGAGGAACTAACGTTGACAATTCCGTTATGAGCTACCGCATGCAGCGTACTGTTTATTTCATCTAACTCAATATTCCCTTGCTGCACTTGCAGCTCTACACCAGCCTGTAATCGTTGGCCATAAACATTTCCTTTCATCGTATGCAGAACAGCCATACCTTCGATATCATTACATTCAATATCGCCTTTTGACGTTCTTGCTTCCACACGATCCAATGCATCGACGATCCTTATGTCACCTTCATTGGCATGAACATAAATAGGCGCAACTGGTCGCTGCGCATACACATTTCCTTTGTCCACTTGAATATCCAATTCTAAAAGTTTCTCTTCTGGAATGGTAATCTTAATATCCAACTGAAAAGGCTGTTTCGGTTTATCACTGCCTGTATAGCTTTTACCATCTAGAACAAGTTTATTTGGTGTGGCTTGTTCTAATTTCAATTCAATAGCAGCAGCAGCTACTTCCGCTTCTTGTTGCGTTGCTTCATATATTGTCACAATAGATTCCACTTCGATCGTATCAATTTCAGCCGTCTCAATATAAATATCACCCGTCCCGTGAACGACTGTAAGTTGATCGATATCCTCTGAAAGCTGTTGCTCTATGATTGGCTTCGTTATAGGAACTCCACCTTCAAGCACCATCTGCTTCATCATGGAAAAGTCGAATTGAATACTACGAACCCAGTTTTGAAATAGATTAGGCTGAGCGACCAAAAAAACACTGACAGCTACAATTAATGCTGCACTAATGCCAATCAAGTCTATTTTCCACTTTTTCTTCTGTCTGTGCAGAAGAAAACCTGTTACTACAACTTCAAAAAACCAACTAATCGGTATAAGCGGCCACCATACCTTTAACAACCTGATATGGGAGTATCCCGTACTCAAGGCATCCCACAATAGCAACCCACCAATACATACAAGTGATATCGCAGCAGTAAACCGTCCCGCTCGTATGAATGAAGTGGAGACAAATTGCTGTGTCATCGTCTACTTCTCGTTTCCTTTAAGAGGATGTACAGCCCAAATCCGATAAGGGCAGTTGCCCCGAGAAAGGAGCCTACGTATTGGAACAACCAACTTAACCATGTTGGATCCAAAGCAAACAGCACCAGCATTACACCTATCGCTACAAGCAAAACACCAAGCCAAGGTCCTTGTGATATTGGCACAGGAGTACCATATAGTGCGTGCAAGTTAACTTTATCCGTATGCTGCATGGCATCGAATAGATTAAAGAAATAGATAACAGGCATCAGTAATGAAAGTAGTACAATTAAAGGCACATTAGTACCCATATTTAATGTGGAGAAATAAACCACAGCTACAATATCAAGCACAAGCAGCATAATCATCAATAACCCACGCTGCATTAGCCCTAAGTAAAAGTGACCCGCTCCAGGGAAAAGGCATGCCAGCAACACAGCAACAAACTTACTTTTCTTTGGTGGCTTCTGTGCAGAGAATGGCGGCTCCTGAACATATCGGTAGGGTGTATCCGGAAGTCCGTTCAACTCCCCTTTCCCTTGTCGGGCACGATATGCCATATCCATCTCATACATACGCTCTCGCAAGAAGCGTTCTTCATCATTTTCCTCCATAAAGCGCTTCTGTTTAGTCACCCTTCTCGCCTCCTTCCTATTCCTTTTTAGACTTCATCCATTTCGATTTAAACGACTGGTATTTCTGCTGCTTGGCCCCAGCCATTTTTAAATAATGCTTTAGCACGGTATAATCTCGTTTCAACCGTACGCACCGGCATGGATAGCTGTTCCGCTATCTCTGTATAAGAACGGTCACGCAAATGATACATAACCATAATAGAACGGTATTTTAGCGGCATGCTGCGAAGTGTCTCACGTACTTGCTCGCATCGCTCCTGCTTCAACACATGTTCTTCTGGCAGCTCTTCTGAAGAAACAAGCTCATTATCTAAGTTCAGCCGATAATCTTCATATGGAAGGGAATCGGTTTGTAGATGAAACTTCCACTTGCGCAAAGTGTCGATCAATTGATTGCGTGTTAGTCGATATAGCCAAGTTGTAAACTTCGCTTCCCCACGAAACGTATGCAGCGAGCGATATACTTTTATCCACACATCCTGAGCAATATCTTCAGCTAAATGTCTGTCCTTAACGGTCTGACAAATACAAGTTAACACAAATCGACGATGCCTTTCCACTAAAGTATTCATCGCCTCTTGCTCTCCAGCAATAATTTGCTGAACAAGCTGCTCATCAGATTTGTTATGCTTCGTGCTTTCTTGACTATATAATCGAGTATTTAATAGGTTCACGGCGGTTAACATCCTTTCTCTTCTTCCGTACATAGCATTGTCGGTGTTCTCATCGTTCACTTAAGTTACTATTATTGTACGCGGAATTGAAATGACCTTAAAACCTGCCGGAGTCTAGTTGTGGTTCACAGACTTTGGTCTAGGTAGGCTCCCTCCAAATGGACGGCATGTAATCATCGTGACAGACATTTTGCGGACCAACTCTTATGAAGTACGCTTTAAAAAAAGCATTTGACTATGAAAAATGGAGCTAGATCCCCAACGATCATCAGTCGATCCATCGGGACACCTGCTCCATTTTTTATAAGCATTTATAAACAAAGACGAATTACGCTTGTTTCAGCACATCAACAAGAAGTTCATTAACAAGTGTAGGGTTCGCTTTACCTTTTGTCTCACGCATAACTTGACCTACAAGGAAGCCGATTGCCTTCTCTTTGCCTGCGCGATAATCTTCTACCGATTGTGGATTAGCTGCAACTACCTGTTCAACAATACCTCGAATCGCGCCTTCGTCGCTAATTTGAACGAGACCTTTTTCTTCAACAATGACTTGAGGAGCCTTGCCGCTCTCCAACATTTCTTTGAAGACAGTCTTAGCAATCTTATTGCTGATCGTTCCCTTCTCAATAAGACCGATCATTTCGCCAAGATTTTGTCCATTCAATAATACATCATCAATCTCTTTGCTGTTCTGGTTCAAGTAGCCAAGAAGGTCACCCATAATCCAGTTCGCTACTGCTTTGGCATCCTTCGTGTAATTTAAGCTCTCTTCCAATAAATCAGCCAACTTCTTCGAAGATGTGAGCACGTCTGCATCATAGTTGGACAAACCAAACTCAGATGCATAGCGAGCTTTGCGAGCATCAGGCAGCTCAGGGATCGTTGAACGAATGCGCTCTTTCCATTCCTCATCAATATAAAGCGTAACAAGATCCGGATCTGGGAAGTAACGATAGTCATGCGCTTCTTCCTTACTGCGCATAGATAACGTACGACCTTGAGACTCGTCCCATCTTCTCGTCTCTTGTACGATTGTTCCGCCATCTTCGAGAATATCCGTTTGTCGTTCTACTTCATATTCTGTACCGCGAACAACACCACGGAAGGAGTTCATGTTCTTCAACTCAGTCTTCGTGCCGTATTCTTCTTGACCAACAGGGCGCAAGCTGATATTCACGTCACAACGAAGGGAACCTTCTTCCATTTTCACATCCGATACGTCACAATACTGCATAATCGATCTCAACTTTTGTATATAAGCTTCCGCTTCTTGCGCAGAACGAATATCTGGGTTGGATACGATCTCAACAAGCGGTGTACCAACACGGTTGAAGTCGACAAGGGAACCAAAACCGCCTTCCATGTGCGTCAGCTTGCCTGCATCTTCTTCAAGATGAAGACGGTCAATCGTAATTCGCTTCGTCTTACCGTCTACTTCAATATCAATCCACCCATTGCGCCCAATTGGCTGATCATATTGTGAAATCTGATACGCCTTCGGAGAGTCTGGGTAGAAGTAATTTTTACGGTCAAACTTGCTAATATCTGCAATCTCACAGTTCAGTGCCATTGCAGCTTTCATTGCATACTCAACCGCTTGTCGGTTCAATACAGGCAGTACGCCTGGGTGTCCAAGACAAATCGGGCAAGTGTGTGTGTTAGGCGGTGCACCAAAGGATGTAGAGCATCCGCAAAAAATCTTCGAATTTGTGTGCAACTCAACGTGCACTTCCAATCCGATTACCGTTTCAAATGTAGTGCTCGGCATGTCAGATTCTCCTCCTCTTACAACTGCGGACGCAGCTTATGATGTTCGGTTGCCTGTTCAAACAAATGTGCGGCACGAAGTACAGCCGATTCATCGAATGGCTTACCGATAATTTGCAATCCAACAGGAAGACCGTCTGCCATTCCGCATGGAACGCTAATCGCTGGCACGCCAGCCAAGCTTACTGGAATCGTCAAAATATCGTTCATATACATTTGCAACGGGTTGTTAATTTGCTCACCAATCTTAAATGCAGTCGTTGGAGCAGTTGGCCCAAGCAACAGATCATACTTTTGGAATGCTTGATCAAAGTCTTGCTTAATAAGCGTACGAACTTTTTGTGCTTTCAAATAATATGCATCATAGTAACCGGAGCTAAGCGCATACGTTCCAAGCATAATACGGCGCTTAACCTCAGATCCAAAACCTTCGCTGCGGGATTTGAAGTACAAATCAATTAGGTTGTCAGGATTTTCTGCACGAACGCCATAACGAACGCCATCGAAACGAGACAAGTTCGAAGAAGCTTCAGAAGAAGCTAATAGGTAGTAAGCCGCTACTGCGTATTCCGTATGCGGTAGAGACACTTCCTCCCACGTAGCACCAAGCGACTCGAATGTTTTCAATGCATCAAGCACAGCTTGCTTAACCTGCGGGTCTACACCTTCACCCATATATTCTTTTGGAACACCGATACGCAAGCCACGTACGTCGCCTTGCAATGCAGCTGTGTAATCAGGAATCTCAACGTTAGCAGAAGTGGAATCCATTGCGTCATGACCAGCAATCGCTTGCAGCACAAGTGCTGAATCTTCAACTGTACGTGTCAATGGCCCAATCTGATCAAGGGAAGACGCAAACGCAACAAGACCGAAGCGAGATACAAGGCCATACGTTGGCTTCAAGCCGACGATACCACAGTAGGAAGCTGGTTGGCGGATGGAGCCACCAGTATCTGAACCAAGGGAGAACGGAACTTGTCCAGCTGCAACCGCTGCTGCTGAACCACCGCTGGAACCACCAGGTACACGCTCAATATCCCAAGGGTTACGAGTAACTTGATAAGCCGAGTTCTCATTGGATCCGCCCATAGCGAACTCGTCCATGTTTAATTTACCAGCTGTAATGACACCAGCTTCTTTCAGTTTGCGGGAAACAAATGCATCATGTACAGGTACGAAGTTGTCCAAGAAACGACTTGCGCAAGTCGTACGCAATCCTTCTGTAATGATGTTGTCCTTAATACCAGCAGGAATACCCGCTAAAGCACCAAGTCCTTCCCCTTGCGTATATTTATCATCATAGCGGCGAGCTTCTGCACGCGCTTGTTCTTCATTTAACGTTAGAAATGCTTGAACGGTTCCATCTGTCGCTGCGATGCGCGCGAAGACTGCGTCTGTAAGTTCAGTTGCAGACAACGTGCGCGCGCTCAGCTGCTGTTTCAGCTCAGCTAATGTATAATCCAATGGCGTCACTTCGAACATCCTCCTTCATTTTCTATACAGGTATAGCCTGTTATCTGCGCAATTTAGCATAGTAAAACGTTATTCCAGTACAGCAGGTACGCGGAATTGGCCGTCTTCTTCCTCTGGCGCATTTTTCATAACAAGCTCTCTATCAAGAGATGGACGCACTTCATCTTCACGCATTACATTGCGAATTGGCAACACGTGTGTAGTTGGTTGTACATCATCTGTGTTCAGTTCATTCAGCTTATCTGCATACTTCAAAATTGCATTCAACTGGTCTGTATAACGTTCTTTCTCTTCATCCGTCAGCAGCAAGCGTGCAAGCTTAGCTACATGCTCAACATCATGTAAGTTAATGCTCATGGGGATTCATGTCCTCCTTCGTTCGGCAAATAGTCATCCCTTTATTATAGCGAAGAACTGAAAAATCTCAATTGTAGCGGAAACAACTTACTAATGTCTATGTACAGAAGTGAAACGCCCGATAATGCAAATCGTATTATCCTTTATACTGTAAATAAATTCATCGCCATCAACGCTGACGATACTGGCAAACTTAAATAAGCAGCAGACGCCGTTTAATACATGTGTAAATATTTTCTTACATTGAAAGGATGAGCAGGTTATGTATGCCGTATGGATTATGCTCGGAATCACGTTATTGTACTTGCTAGTTCTTGTGCCGATTCAATATCGTTATCTCGTTCACGTCAAACATGACATGGAGAAGTCTACGTTATCTCAAGATGCTTATTATGATAGCAAGCCTTTATGGGAGCAAAATGCACACTATTCTATGCATAACCCACTACTGATACCTGCTAATTTGGTTGCATCTTTGATTATAAAATGGAAACATCGAAACTAATCAAAAAAAGACACTCCAGATCCAGCCCGCTTCGGGTCGAATGCTGTGAGTGTCTTTATTTATGAGCTCTAGATCCAAGCCCGCAAGTTTACTTGTCGGATAAAGTCTTCTGGGGAAAGAGATTGTGTCTCTTCTTCCTCAGGTGCTTCCTCCTGTTCTTCGCTTTGCATCAATTGACGGAACAATGATTCGTTCCGTGTAGCTAATGCGTAGTCGATTAGCGCTTCCCGTTCAATGCGTTCCGCTTCTTCTTTAAGTAGCACATCTTCAAGCTCAATATCTGAACCCGGCACTAAAAAATTACGGTTCGCACGCGGAACCCGGACGACATAATCAAAAGCATTATCCGCATTGCGGTCATATGCAATAATATAGCCGTATTCCCCAATCGGCAAATGTTGCTCGAAACGGTCTGCGACAACGACTACTTTCTCTCCTAATGGCAGCATTGGCATGCCTCCCAGCCGTTTGCTTTTTTCACTATGTTACTAGAAAAATGAGCTGCTGTAAACGTTAGGTATGACGTATCGTAACCAGCTATTTTCCAGACCATCAAAGAGGCAGAGAAATGTAAACTTCTAACTAATATATAATTATTTTCGACCAACTACTTGCATTCTATTGGATTTTGATTGCTATAATAGATTCCACACCTTACCAAAACGAGGAGCGTTATTCGATGAAACCAACTATTTTATATGTAGAAGACGACTTAGAAATCGGAGAATGGACCAATCAATTCCTCAAAGACAAAGGCTATGAGGTTGATTGGAGAACATCGGGCGAGAACGCACTGCACGAGGCCGGCTCTTACAGCCTGATTATATTGGATGTAATGCTTCCTGGCCTAGACGGATTTACCGTTGGTCAGCGTTTAAAAAAGAACTCACCTCATATTCCAGTGTTAATGTTATCTGCAAGGAGCTCTATTGACGACAAGCTGCAAGGTCTACATTTTGCAGACGATTATCTTACAAAGCCTTTCCATCCTGACGAATTGGCAGCAAGAATAGAAATTTTACTTCGCCGTTACGAAAAGGAAGAAGAGGAATGCATCACCCTGCACCATATACATATGTATCCTAAACATAATCGCATAGTCGATAGCCGTACGAACGACGAACTTACCCTTACAGGCAAGCAGTTTCATATTTTCCGATATATGATCCAAAATGCCAATCAAATATTGACCAAAGAACAAATCTACGAGGGCGTATGGGGTGACACGTACATAGAAGGCGACAAAACCTTGCAAGTACATATTCGATATTTACGTGAGAAAATTGAAATCGATCCAAGCAGCCCGCTTATTATTGAGACGATACGCGGCATCGGCTACAGGGTAAGAAGATGATGAAAATCTCGTTTAATAGGAACAAGAAAAATACTTTGAGCGAGATGCAGAGAAATTCAAATTCGAGATGGTGGAAGTTCACAGATTCTCGCGTATCTTGGCGTCATTCCCTGCTCGTTAAATATCTTTCGCTCGTCTTAACCGCCATGATGCTATTCTTCTTCCTTATGCCTTTGGCTACCATTCTCATTGGGATTCCGATGTATTGGAACGACCAAGCAAAAGAAAAGGAAAATCCCTACAGGAGTGGTCATACGCTCATGACCACTTGGCATGCCGAAACGAAGAAGCTTAAAAGCAGTAATGAGCAGGCCATTGAAAAGCATCTTACGAGCTGGAAAGCCAAGCTGCCAAAAGCATCGATATTTTGGGTAGATGCTAGGGGAATCACACGAAAGATGCTGCCTGAGCAGAAGTCACTTCCCAAACAGTGGACAGCACAAGACAGTATCTCCTTTATGAAGAAGAGTTACGATAGCGACCCATTTACTGTCGTTTCCTTTATAGGGGGCGACAAGGCTAAAGAAGGATTCCTCGTCATCCAAGTTCCGCGCAAGCTGATGACATATGATGGGCAGCAACCACTATACACCAGCGAATATGCATTCGCCATTATGATGTCCCTGACCCTTCTATTCGTCATCTTCTCATGGCGCTTCTTCTATCGAATTCAGCGCCGATTGAGAGAACTGGAACGATCGATGACAAAAATAGATGAACAAGGAATTCCTGTAGCTATAGCTGTCGAGAAAGAGGATGAAATAGGCCAACTGCAGCACTCATTCAATCGGATGACCTCCGAGCTGCGAGCAAGCCGCAAGCGTGAGCAGGAGGAAGAGGAACTGCGCAAACAGCTCATTGCTAACTTGTCGCACGATATTCGGACACCTCTTACAACCATTCGTACGCATGTCCATACGTTACAGCAGGAACACGACGTTCTACAGGATCGAAGCAAGACAAGTCTTCGTGTTATCGTACAAAAATGTGAGGATCTCGCGCATCTCGTCGATAACTTGTTATCATACACACTGCTCTCTGCGCAGCGTTATACCTTTCAGCCACAAGCCGTTGACGTGGTTCGTCTTGTACGGGAAAGTTCGGCCGCTTGGTATCCGATGTGGGAGAAGCATCAGTTCGAAGTGGAAGTTAACTTGCCATCCTCACCGATTATTTGGCAGGTAGATCAAATGTGGATGAAGCGAGTTCTTGATAATGTGTTTCAAAATGTCGTACGACATGCTGCGTCAGGAGGCTATATTCGAGTCGAAATGAATCAACTTCCTAACGGCAGCAGCGAATTGATTATTCAAGATAAAGGCCCTGGCATGAAAATGACTTCTTCCAACAAAGGAGCCGGGATTGGACTTAGTATTATTAGTATGATGCTGCAAGAGATGGGCTTGGAACAACAAGTTCATAGCAACAGCAACGGTACGACCTTGCGCTTCTCTCCAAAAAAGTGAAATTTTCAATATCTGAATATTTAAACTCGATTTAACCTTGAAGTCGCTCTTGTTTAACCTTCAGCCTATAAAGTAGGTTGTGAGGTGATGAACATGAGCGACTTTATCGTTCAGACGAAGCAATTAACAAAAACATACAAAGGCAAAATTGCTGTTGATCAAGTAAACTTACAAATTCAAAAAGGTCAAATTTACGGTTTCCTCGGTTCTAACGGTGCAGGCAAAACAACGACGATTCGCATGCTGCTTGGCCTAATTCAACCGACAGATGGAGAAGTACATATTTTCGGCAAAAGTCTAAAAAAAGACAAGCTATCTATTCTTCGTAAAATAGGTTCACTCGTTGAATATCCGTCTTATTACGGTCATTTGAACGCGATTGAGAACTTGGAAACGATTCGCCGCATTATCGACGTGCCAAAGTCACGCATTGATGAAGTGCTTGCTATCGTTCAACTTACAGCTGATGCAAAGCGCCCGGTTAAAGGCTACTCGCTAGGAATGAAACAGCGCCTTGGTATCGCTGCCGCTCTACTTGGCTCTCCTGAGCTGCTCGTACTGGATGAGCCGACGAATGGCTTGGACCCTTCAGGCATATTGGAAATACGCGAGCTTATTAAAAGCTTGCCGCAGCAGTATGGCATTACAGTGCTCGTATCTAGTCACTTGTTGAGTGAAGTAGAGCAAATGGCTACGAATGTTGGCATCATTCAACATGGCCGCATGCTGTTCCAAGATTCCATCGAGACATTAGTCCAGCAGGCTCAGCAGCATATTGCACTATCCGTTTCTGAGCCAGAACGCGCACTCGCTACCCTAAACGCAGCAGGCATTCGCGCTGTATTGGAATCTGGTGGCATGCTGCACTGTTCCTATGTGCCAGATACGAAAATTGCTTCCGCTGTTCATCTGCTCGTTCACGATGGACATGATATTTATCGCATCACAGAGAAGCGCGAATCGCTGGAGGATATCTTCCTTGCAATGACGAGAGAGGGGGGCTTCTAATGCTCAAACGGGCATTTGCCTCGGACTGGCTTAAACTGCGGCATACTTGGATTGTTGCACTTGTGTTCTTCGGGCCAATGGGCGTAATTGGATTGCAGGCGTTCAATTGGGGACTTCGCTATGATTACTTAACAGACCGATACGCGGGATATCTATGGGAAACCTTGATAAAAGATGTCCATTTCTTATCCATTCCTGCACTGCTATTAGGAATTACGCTCGTCGCTTCTATGCTTGCAGGTATGGAACATCAGCATGGATCATGGAAGCAAACTCTTGCACTGCCTATTCGACGCCGGACTGTATACATATCCAAATGGCTTGTATGCCAGACCTTGATGCTGTTAGCTTGTATCCTTTTAATGAGCGGTACGGTTCTGCTCGGTTACTTGCTTGGCTTCGGTGGAAATATTCCATGGGATAGCCTTCTTGCTCGCAGTTACTATCCTTGGCTGACAGCAGGTCCAATCTTAGCACTTCAGCTATGGTTATCTGTTAGTACAGCCAATCAGACGATTCCCCTTTCAATCGGAATCGTACTGAGCATTATGAGCTTGTCGGCTGCAAATATGCCTGATTGGATGCCATTGAAATGGCCGCTGCTTATGAAAGATTCGATCTCAGCAGAGCTATCCATCGTATTAGGAGTCGGCACAGGATTGCTCGTTCTCATTTGTAGTATCATTCACTTTACACGGAAGGACGTGAGCTAAATGAAAGGTATCTTCAAAGTTCTTCGTTCAGAAGCAGTTAAATTGCGCCATTCAAAGCTGAGCAGCTTGCTCTTAATTAGTCCACTGCTCTCACTCTCAGTTGGTGTTATGTATAACTCCCGTACGGATATGCCATGGCTCGAAATGTACGGTATGATGGCACTATCTCATGCTATATTGTTCCTACCTCTCATGACAGGAATCATTAGCGCGCTGATGTGCCGCTATGAGCATGCCAACGGCGGTTGGAAACAAACGTTAGCCCTTCCTATATCTCGAACAAGTCTTTACATAGGAAAATTTCTAATCATTTGCTTTATGACTCTTGCCATGCAACTTTTATTCTTCATAGCAGTAGTTGCAGCAGGCATGTTCAAAGGATTCGAAGGTCCGATACCTATCTCGGAGATCGTCACTTTTGTGGTTAGTGGATGGATTGCTACTTTACCGCTTGCTGCCTTGCAATTGTTCGTCTCCACGATGTGGGCAAGCTTTGCAGCGGCTCTAACGATTAATGTCATATTCACATTACCGAACTTACTCATTGTACAGTCAGGAGATTATGGTCCTTATTATCCTTGGGCACAGCCTGGACTTGCTATGCTGCCAATGGGAGATGGCTCGATTAATACGCTGGGGCTAAGCATTTCACTAGAGACATTGTTGTTCGTTATCGGCGGAAGCTTCCTTGTATTTTTCTTGACAGGACTCCTCTATTTCCAACGGAAAGATGTTGCCTAAACCAATGCCACCGACGACGAAATGGCATTCTAAATTGTGTTTCTGGCTAGAAATAGGTTCATGTTACGAAATTAGAGATAAGCTAAACGCCAAAAAAGCACGTAAGCCATAAAGGGAGATCCTCTACGGCATGCGTGCTTTCTTGATGTTAAGAGTATCAATATCGACGATGTTTGGTTCATCTTCCAGCTATCTGTAGTCTGTTAAATACTCAAGCTACAGAAATGGATTGTGTTCCTTCTCATAGCCGATTGTTGTCGCTGGACCATGACCAGGGTATACGTTGACATCATCATCAAGCGTAAACAACTTGGTACGGATCGAGTTGATCAAGACAGCATGATCCCCACCTGTAAGGTCAGTACGACCAATCGACATGCGGAACAATGCATCACCTGCAAAGCACTGTTTATCAAAGACAAAGCTCACACTACCAGGAGAATGACCTGGCGTGTACAGCACATTAAGCTTCAATCCGATTAGTTCAAGCACATCTCCATCCTGAAGCAAATGCTCAGCAGGATCAAAGATCATCGGCTCGGATATTTGCGGCCAGCGAAGTGAACCGTTTAGTTCAGGATTCGTCAGCCACTCCTGTTCTTGTTCATGAATATAAACAGGACAGCCATAGCGCTCGCGAATAAGCCCCAAACCACCGATATGATCCAAGTGAGCATGGGTAAGCAATACTGCTTTAACCTGCATGTCTCCAAGCGCTTGGAACAACGGTTCAGGATTCATACCTGGATCGATTACGACCGCTTCGTTCGTGTCTTGCTGATGAAGAATGTATGCATTCGTCTCGAAAGGTCCTAGTGGAATTCCAATGATGCGCAGCATAGTTGTAAAACACCGCCTTTATAAGATTTCAAGACTCCCATCTGATTAAACTAGAAGCCGTTATTCTATTTTAAAAGGATGAGAGCAACTCGCGCAATTCTTTAAGAATTCGCGTTTGATATTCCGTACCTTCACCATACTGTTCGATTATCTTTTGACGAGTAATTTTCAAGTTATCTTGGTAGTCTGCTGCTTCGCGATCCGGATTCGCCTGTTTAAAAGCAATCATATGTGCTTGTACATCGCTAGGGCGAGGCCCCCATTGACCGAGTACATGTCCACCTGTGTCTGCAATAATAACAATCGGCACCGCACGGCCGCCCATCGTTAAATATTGATCCATTACTTCAGGAAACTTCTCTACGATAAGTACTTCTGTAGGAATACCCGCTGCTTCTGTCGCACGTAAAACAACTGGCACATTGCGGATAACATCCCCACACCAATCTGCCATTAAGATAAGACAACGAAGATCATCGCGGAATTGAAGCGACTCGAAGAAGGATTTATCCTCTTCATTGCTCCATTCGAAACCTTCGTACCAGCCTAGAAACGCGTCTTTATTTTTCTCCATTCCATCAATAAAGGCTTGTGGCGTAATTCCTTGATCCATAACTGCTGCTACGGTTTTGCTCATATCGGTTTACCCTCTTTCTTCTTGGACATCGTGTATTTGATAACAAAATAAATAATAAGCACTGCTAAAGCTACTAAAATAAAAGACTGAATATACGGTGTCGCCGCCTCATCAATATGCTGCCAACGTTCACCCAATACGTATCCCAGATACAAGAAGCCTATCGTCCAGGGTATCGCCGCTAGTGTCGTCAACATGACAAATCGCCATACCGGCATACGGCTAATTCCTGCGGGAATTGAAATGGCGTGACGAACGATCGGAACAAACCTTGCCGTGAAAATAATACCTGTACCGTACTTATTGAACCACTCTTCAGACTTGTCAATATGATGCTGATGAATAAGCAGATATTTCCCGTAGCGAGCCAAAAAAGGCCGCCCACCATACCGCGCTATTGCATAGATAACAAGCTGAGCTCCAACACCGCCCGCAACTCCAAAAAACAGGGCGGAGAAGTATGAAATATGCCCCTGTTGAATTAAATACCCGCCATAAGCAAGTACAAGTTCACTCGGGATCATTTCCATCATCAGACCGATCATAATTCCAAACCCGCCTAAGCTTTGAATCCATTCAAGTACGTTCGATACAAGATCATGTAACACGGTTAACATTCGCCTCGGTTTCTCCTCTATATAATCGAGCGTTTAAAAAGTAAGCTTTTCAAACCAACTCACAGAGGTATAAACCCATTTTATTCTAGCATACCCAAGGACATGTCTGCTACTGCTTGTCATCGCTGTCTGCCTGTCCGCATACACTGTAATACGAATCAATTTCATCATGCAGCAAATGAATGGTACATCGCTGCTTAAATAGCTGCACTTCTGTCCAGATCAAAGAATAAGGAGGAGTCGTATGGCAACTTGGTGGATCGTTACAAAAAAACATTGGCGGATTGGACTTATTTCTGTTGCTGCTGTTATGTGTGTGACCGCATTTTGGCGCTACGAAACGAATCGTATTCAAGAAAACACAGCTCAGTCTCAACCTACAGAAAAACGTGTCATCCATATGATCACAAGTGAGGTAAAAGGGAAAACGGAGGATGGTAAAGAGATAGAAGTCTATCGTTTCGATCCAGGTACAGTACCTGCCAATGACGGAGAGCTCGTTGAATTGCGGATTAGCGGTGTGAATGGCAAGCAGCATGACTTTTTTATTGAGGGAATGGACATCAAAGGAACGATTTATAAAAATAAAGAAACGGTTGTCACTTTTGTCGCTAAGGAAGGCATCTATCGAATCATTTGTGCCAACCATGCAGATGCCGCACATGAAGGACCTATGATAGGCTATATCGTTGTCGATTAATGATCATACATGTGATGTACATGATTCAGATATGAAAATACTGATTTGCAGTCTTACATAAGCATCCCTTTGTTGTAGCTGTAATTAGGCCAAATTCCAACGGTAGCAGGACGCCTTCTTCCGCATATGTTGTTAGCATCTTGACGTATGAAAGGAGCTTGCCCGCTGTGAAGCCAAAAGAACGTCATACTACTCCTCTACCGTCGATGCGCAAAATACGCCGAGCCTGTGCTACCGAATTGTACCGAACTGTGAAACGGATGAATGTGTATATTCCAGCGCCGCTTATCGAACAAGGTGAGCAGCTGTATGTAAAGAAGGTTGTTGCTAACCTGTTATTTGTTCATGAACATGGTCAAAATCGTAAGAAGCTCTGTGACTGGTGGGAGGAGCATGTTGCCCCAGAGCTTGCTGAGCTGTGGGATGTAGATATCGAAAAGCTAAAACAAAACTTTCGACACACCTTCGGAGGTTAGAACGAGCAGCAAGCAAGACAGACAACCATGTACTTCTTACTCCGTAAAAAGGCTCATGCCGTACAGCATGAGCCTTTTCGTGCATCTCATATGGATATTGACTACAAGTGGAAATAGAGAAACTATTTCTCTACCCTACATTAAGGGCTACCCGATAATAGCGAACGCCTCATTTCCAGCAGGTATCACTCTAGTTCTGCGGAACTGAACACCGTTAGCATTAAATGTCCGTATCACTAGCGGCACATTTGTTGGCGTTCCTATATTTCTAAATTGGACAACACCAAAGCGGTCAAATGGCGCAGTAGCAATCAAAACGCCATTAGCGAATGCACGTGCAGTAAAGCCTCTTGTGTTAAAAGGAATTCCATTAAGCTGAACCCAAACTACCGTAAATCGGTTTAAATACGGACCTTGAAATACCGTACTTGTCTTGTTCGTTGATTTAGTTGTCTTCTTAGTAGTCGGGTTTACTGTTTTGCTAACTGGCTTTAATTCTTTTAACGGTGGTTGCTTCGCAGTCGTTCTAACGGTTTGCTTAACAGACTGTTTGACGGCTGGCTTAACGACATGCTTGGTAGGCTGCTTGCTCATACCATGGATTCCCCCTTATGGCGATTTGTATACCCTATGCTTGTGAGTCTCGCCCTGTATGGACGTTACACCCAATAAGCAAGAAGGCAGCATAAATTGGGGAGGTGTACCCTATGGTAACGCATTCCGGAATTCGTACCGTTGCGTTCATCTCGTTTATTACGGCCACGTCAATCTATCGACGGAAGCAGATGCGCGAAGCGCCTCTGGCGTGATAGCGAATTGCTTATCGTTCGCCGGGTCAACGAGCGCCTCAATTCGGCGCACTTCAGCATTGTATTGGCTGAAGCAATCTTGCGTCGCCAAGGCAAGCGCACGCGCCTCGGCGCTGCGCCCTTGCTCCGCCGCCCTAAGGCTCATGGCGGCGAGACGTTCGACCGCTTCGGTCTGCAATGCCTTATCGAAGCGGTCTGCTTGCACAGCCGCATTCCACCAGGCGGCGGCATCTTCTTCGCGTCCGCTTCGTTCGGACGCGAGTGCTAGCGCACGATAGAGCGCTTTGCCGCGGCGTTCATAGCGAAGGCCCTCGCGCAGCATGGCAAGCGATTCATCAGGCGGCAGCTGCTCCGCTACCGCGAGCCGCATCCCCGTATTCGCTGGCGATAAGCCTACTGCGAAGCGGAGATAAGATGGATTATCAACATGGCGTCCAACGTTGTATATCATATGTCCTGCCACCTGAAGCACATTCATAACAACTCCAGTGCCCAATACAATGGTAAGGAACAACGCTATCGAGCGCTGATTCAAGGAAAGTCCATATGGGGACAGACGAAAACGCTGCCGCTTTGCCAGAGGCACATTGCCGCTATCGTTAGCTGTAGAACGTTCACGCGACCGAGCATCAGCATCACATGTCTTTTTATCCGTCATCACTTGATTACCTACTGGAGTTAGCCAAGCAATGACAAGCCAAGCTAAGCTGATCCATATGACTAAGCCGTATGCCATATCAAAGTCGATTAAGCTGTGCAGAATAACAATGAGTACGGCTGCGGCCGCTCCTTGATGTCGTCTCCAAGCACCAATCACCGCAACAGCGATCATGCCTCCCACAACGAAAGTCCCCGCAAGTCCGATATCCAATAGACTATCAACAAATACGCTATGTGCTTCCTTGCCTACATACGGCTCATGCTGAATACTGGAAAACTGCTGTCGCCATGCATCTCCGCCGCTTCCAAACCACGGTCGCTCCTGCCATAACCGCCATGCATCTTGATAGATGAGTACCCGTGCAGATGCTGTTTCGTAATGCCCGCCCGTTAAACGATCAGACGCCTGATCTGGCGCAACTGCCCAAGCTAACCATGTCACTACTAGGATAACCATGCTTGTCCCGATAACGAGCAGCATCCTCTCCTTCTTCACACGTCGTTTAACATAAGTGGCAATTAGCAGTAGTAAAGTGTTGCTCAGCATACAGCCGAATAGTGGTATCCATGCAACAGAACGTAAGGTATCAGATAGCCATAGCGAAGCAGTTGCGAGCACAGACAACAGTGCCCAACTTAACAACCATAGCATAAATAGAAATAAGCTTAGCTTCTCTTTCCTTGGCGCCATCAACCAAGCAACGAGAAGGACGAACATGATAACCAACCAAGCTCCCCTAGACTCTGTTAAGCCTAACACGGTAAGATGAAGCAAAATAAGCCCGGTTGCAATCACAGCCTTGAACCCTTTGCTATACAGCAGCCTTCTATAAACGTGCTTTATGCCTTGCAGCTGCGGTTTCTGCAGTGATTGTATAGGCGGTGAAGATTGTAACACTTGCAAGCGCCTATAAGTGTCCAACAAATGATAGACAGCGAATGCTCCAGCAATCGTGCCAAGTGTATTCGGGTATTGCAACCATCCACCTAAACGAAAACCAAGTGCAGACATTTTTGCATTTGAACTAAAATAGACAGCCCCATCAAGCTTCATCCATCCGTACAATTGAAACAATGAGCCTCCAGATAAAACGAATCCAGAGACTGTCACTAACTTATGAGCCCATTGTTGCTTGTCGTGCCTAAACATCCCGTTATGATTCGCAGCTCTCGAATCAGCCCTACTTGTATATGCGCTAAGGTGTACAAGTACGATAACCCAAGCACCAGCCCCAGTCCAACGTATGATTTGCATCCATGTTCCTTGCACACTTACAGGGCTACCTAACAAACAAACGGCATAAAATAGCGCAGCTATGAAAGGAAATAACAGCGGCCACGGTATGCTAATGGCAACTCTATTTTTCGTTTCTAGATGCCCTCTATGCATTATGGCCCGCCATACGAGCCATAAAGCAACAGGCATGATAACTAATGCGGCTCGCATATAATCTCGATCATAAAACCAGCCATAGTCCAGCATCCCACCAAGCAGCAGCCAATACGTACACAACATAAGTACATAATGCAGAATTTGATTACCCCGAAAGTTCCAAAATGCCGCTTTCTTTTGTCGTACCTTTTGATGAGCACTCCACATACAACCACCTCCCTCATCACCACGTACGTGATTCCTATTAAAAATTACCCTATTACCCCATATAAAATCCAACAAAGAAGGCCCCCCTTTCGGAAAGGCCTTCAGCATTATTTATAATCATATCGTTTCTTGGACACCATATCGTCCATTTTGTCCTTCGAACTATGCATATGTTCTCACTGCCTGGAGCCTGCCTATTACAATCGTTCCCATTATGTATCGCTCTAATCACATCTTTATATAACAACCTTATACCCTAACCCTATTAGCCTAATGTCGGTTTCTTAGAATGTACGTAGATTTCAACTTGCCTACGCAGAATAAAGGCGCGCAACGCTCTTGACGTCCGATTATCCATGAGTTCTAACGTTCCGCCACACATCAACGCTGATTCTTTTTGTTCTTGGCGAATGATATAAACTTCAGCTTGCAGCTTAAAACCTAAGTCCAACTCGACATTCAACTTATGGCCTATCTTCCATTCACAATGAGGCGCGACAAGGAAGCCCAGCCCGTTCAAACTAATGTCCAATAGATCGATTGTCATTTGTGACAATTGATCATCAGACCCATTCCCATCCGAGCTTTTAAAAATGCTGGCTATTCCGCTATTCCTTGCTTCAACCCTAGGATGCTCTCGCTTGTCCGCAAATTTCTTCTGATGCTGTGGCGGATTAACAAATAAAAGCGAACCTAGGTGTCTTGCTATTATTTTTGTCATAAACGTAAACATGCCCACCGGCGAGTACATCGTGATTTTAACTTGCTCTCCCAGTTCGAACTGTTCATATTCTGGAAGCTCAACTTCCATTAGATCCCCTTCGATATAAGATAGCACACCTGTTGCAACGGTACTTTCCCCCTGTATAACCGTACGGCTATGTAGAAGAACTCGCAACGGTTGCTGAGCAGATGGCGATGACTCTTGTGCTGATGCTTCAAACATGAACGTTGTTCAGCTCCCTTTCCATTCAATTCATCCTATCATTCAAATAGATGATTTCTTATAAATATGTTATCGTCAACAAACTATCTATTGTAAAGATTGAGGAGATTATCATGCTTATTTTTTCTTAACACTAATGCTTCCTATATTCATTATAATGAGGGCTACAAAGGAGGAACGTGTATGGAGCATCATTTTGTGATAGAACCAATGACCGAGGAAGATGCTGACGACATCTGCTCATGGCAGTATGAACCACCATTTGATATTTATCGTTTTTTACCCTGGTCAGAAATGAAATCCCAGTGTATCGAATTCGGCGATCCCGACCTACGAACGTCTCAATATACATCGGTTCGCTTAGGTAAAGAGCTAGCAGGGTTCGCTCAATTATTCCCACTTGTGAACGTTACCCGTATTGGGCTCGGCATGCGGCCGCAATGGTGCGGAAACGGATATGGAGTAGATTTTGTGAAAGCAATCGTAAAGGAAGCGCAGCTCCGTGCTCCCGAAAATGAAATTGATTTAGAAGTGCTAACATGGAATAAACGAGCGATTCATGTATACTTGCGAGCAGGGTTTCAAATTACAGATGAATATGAGCGCCCTACTCCAACTGGAGAAGCCTCGTTCTACTGCATGGTTTACCAACCATCACAACCAAAATAATCTGTTCTATGCTTGCACAATAAAGGAATTATTAATAAAGCAAAAATAGCGTACTAATAAAGTTGCCCCTAACGTAATTATGACTTAACAGCAACCGTCATTTTATACCTACGATAGGGGCTAACTAACATTCATATCAAACGAATTCGATAACTACTTTACTAACTGCTACCTTCGCTTAGACCAAGACGGTCCCATTCCGATTGGAGCGCGCGCTCTAAATAGGGATGGATGTGCAGAAACTGACGATACGCTTGATATTCCGCCCAAATACTGACCACTTCATCCTGCTTGCGCTTCGCCGCAACTGCACGTATGAGCAAATTTTTCGGGGTATGTTCCAGATCAATAAATTCAAGCAGCTGCGTGCTATACCCCACTACATCTAACAATTTAGCGCGTGCAGCATCTGTAGCTAGTGCTGAGAAGCGTTCTTTAAGTATGCCATGACGCAGCAAAGGCTCTAATTGTGGAGCATCTACTTGTTGATACAGCTCATGCTGACAGCATGGCACTGACAAAATAACGTTTGCTCCCCAACGTACTGCCTTCTCTAAAGCCATATCTGTCGCCGTATCGCAAGCATGCAAAGTGACAACCATATCTACATTGCCAGCCCAGTGATACTGTGCAATATCTCCGAGTGCAAAATGCAATCCATCATATTGAAGCGTGCGAGCAAGCTTTTCACAGTGTTCGATAACATCTTTCTTTAGATCAAGACCCGTAATATGAACCTCACGTCCGCGCAATACATGCAAATAATGATACAAAGCAAAGGTTAGATACGATTTGCCACATCCGAAGTCAATGATACGAATCGGCTTATCGGTAGGCAGATGGTCCAGCACATCTTCCACCATCTCAATAAAGCGGTTAATCTGCCTGAACTTATCGTACTTGGCACCCAATACATTACCCGAAGCACTCATAATGCCAAGCTCGACTAAAAATGCGGCAGGAACCCCATCTTCGATAATGTACTGCTTCTTGCGATTATGAGATAAGTCGACTTGTTTGGACTTTTTATCTGTCTTAGATTTAATATTTACCTTGTACTTTTTGCTAATGAGTACATGATGTTCCCCATCTGTGGTGCGAATCAAGGCTTGTTGAAAATGATCGTTAAGCAGCTGCATCAGTTTCTCTACAGCCTCTGTCATCAAAATATTTTCATGAGCCACCTTGTTAGCATAATGATAGGTCAATTGCAGGACAACGCCTTCTCTCAGCTTAACCGGCTTAGCTGCAACCTTCGTACAACCAGGCTCAGGCTGCTGCCTAACTTGACTAAATACGGCAGAATGCAAGCTGCCGGATTGTATACATTCATTTATTAATTCGCGTAAACGTTCCACCTTAATAACTCCCAACTTTCCTTTACAATAAACTCTCTATTGAAATGGTTATCTTCATTCACGGCGAACTGCTGCCGCTCCATTGGATTATCATTCATATGCGTTACAGACATCCATCCATCTCGATTTAAAGCTTGATAGAAAGGATGAATATGATAAGCATACACGAAAGCCATCCACATAACCACTTTTCACACAAGGTTCTTATGCATGGAATATCCAGAGCGCTTCCAGCAGTCAAAAAGGCGACCCTTACAATTAAGGATCGCCTGATAAAGCTATTCATGGGTTACTCGGATATCGTCCTATTCTCTGATCACGATTGAACGCAGCTTGCCATGAAACGTTCAATGACTTGCGCCATTTCCTCCGGGCTCTCCATCATACCCATATGCCCAACATCGGATAGCAAGACTTGACTAACATGAGGACCTTCTGTTGTAAATAACCGCTCTGGCGGCACAATTTGGTCTTGATCACCCGCTACGAGCAGCAACGGTAACTTCGTCGCAGTCATAACTGCTGTGCGATCTTCTCGCTCTCGCATCGCCAAAGCAGCTCCTATCGCTCCTTGCGGAGGTGTATGGTAACCTATCTCTAATGCTCGATGGACAGATGCCTTATGCTGCTCGAGCTTATTTGGATTAAACAATTTTGGGACAAGCTCATCGACGAACTCCACAATTCCTTGTGACTGAATACGCTCGACAGCTTTTAGACGATTTTCTTTTGCCTGCTCCGAGTCCGCATAACCTGTAGAGTGGATCAAACCAAAGCCATGAAGACGATGCGCAAAGCGCTGCGCGATTGACAAAGTGACATATCCCCCCAGAGAATGTCCGAGCAGCACGAACTTGTCTAGCTCCAGCCTGTCCGCTAATGCAATAATATCATCTGCCATCTGCTCGATGGTATATGCCCCTTTCGGAGCGGAGGACTTGCCATGACCACGCAAGTCTGGCGTAATGACTCGATATTGATGCTTCAAATGAGGAACAACGTCTGACCAGTATTGTTTATTGCCACAAAAACCATGCAGCAAAATAACAGCTTCTCCCTTACCGCTATCCCCTATATGTAAATGAAATTCCTTATGGAGTTCAATCTTCGTCATCCTTTTCCCTCTTTCCATTCTATATTGTATGCCACGAAACGAAAAAAAATCCAATTTTTGTGTATATTCATAAAAAAATTCATGAATGCACAGTTGTTGATTCTAGTATGCATAAATGATCCATAGTTATTGAATATATACACTAATTGCATATCCGATGAAACATAGCTAACGCTAACCAACTCTCCACCTATTGGACTCAGCATACCTAATAAGTAAGGGGGTGTTGATAATGGAAGGGTTCGAACTGTTTCTCGGCACTTGTACGTTCATGATTGGAATGGTTCAGCTGATGATCGTTTTATCTGATCGAAACAAAAAGTAGTCCGCTCCGCACAGAACGGACCATTGCACGCATTGGCAGTTCCCAACTCATGCATTTGCTAGGCTAAGTCGGATGCCCCACATCCGGCTTTTCTATTTAGGCCCACAATTTCAATTTATGGTGGTGGTATCTATTTTATGATTGGATAACAGCACTAATTATGAACGCTCCGTTACAGTTGCTACAGTTGCAGCAATCGCATCCACAATCTGATCAACCATGCGAATAACTTGGAACAAAGAAGTCGTTTGCAGCGTCATGTATGGCTTCGGTCCATGTTGGTTCACAACAGCCGCAATACTGTAATGACCTACTGCTGGCAGCGATGTACCTACGGATTCAGCTGGCTGTAAGGATTGATTGTTTACAAGAAAATGTCCGACCGAAGAGGGATGGCCTAAGCACGCATCTATTGCCACCACAATCTTTGCATCATCTATCGATGCCAGATGGCGCTCCAAGCTAGAAGCATCACACGGATCAGCCAACGTACCGATAACTTGCGCATATCCGAGCTCTTGCAGTTTTGTGCCTACTAAAGGACCTAACGCATCACCTGTAGAGCGATCCGTACCTATACATACAAATACGATGCGATCAACCTCATGCCGGCTAACGATTCCCTGCACGAAGGATACTAAGCCAGACTGCGTACATTTACGAGGCTTATTTGTAGGCAGGCATTCTTGTTGCATATGATCAACCATGAGCTCTCCCCCTTAATTTATATCCATCGATTTATTAATTAATAATAGAACATTGTGAATAAAATGCGTACGCTTGGTGACGCCTTATTGTACTGTATGACAAGCTTCATTGCCAAGTCGTGCACGAAGTCTTTGACCATGTTACAATACGTTCAGCGACGGTGTTAAACCGATGAGGAGGATCCTAATGAGTGTAGAAGCAGGAACACAAGCAGAAGTAGAAATGATGATTGAGGCAATTAAGGAACGTTTGAAAATGGCAACAGCTGCTGCGATGCAAGCTTCCGCCTTCTCTGTAGATCAATACGAGGATATTAAGGATATTTATGAAATCGTCATTAGCAAACCAAACTTCAGTATTAGTGAAATAGAAGCGCTTGTCCAAGAGCTAGGCAAGCTGCGCCGTTCTTAATACAAGCAGCACGAATGTTTTCACACTAAGTAAAAGAGCTGTCCTACAAGCAGAATCATCTACTTTTCGGACAGCTCCTTACCTGTTATGACTACACGCTCACTTCATCTAACAATGCACGCAGCTGCTTTACCCGCTCTGCATCTACAGCATTCCCCATCAAGCCGTCATGTCGAACCGAAGAACCAGCATGAACCCATGGAACTCCCGTTTCACGAATGACTGTTTGTACATTGTCTGAACTAATACCGCTGCCTGCCACAATACGCAAACCGTTAGGACCCGCATCATTTACAAGCTGCTGCAATTGCACAGCACCATCCTGGGCAGTCGGCTGGCCACCTGAAGTCAGTACATCTGTAATCGAACTATGACGCTTCAATACTTGCAGAACTTCCATTAGATCGATCGATTCGTCGATAGCACGATGGAACGTAATCGACATGCCTTCCGCCTGCTTAAGCACCTCTGCAAGCAGATGCTCATCTACTTTTCCTTCTGCAGTAAGTGCACCGAACACAATTGCCTCGGCACCAGCCTGCTTTGCCATTTGAATGTCACGCACAATCGTCATGCAATCATCTTTATCATAGACAAAGGAACGAGCATGCGGCCTTATCATTACGCGAACGGGGATATGGGCAGCTTGAACCGCCTGCTCAATTAGCGCGTAGCTAGGAGTCAATCCTCCTTCAGCTCCAGCCGTAATGAGCTCAATGCGATCTGCTCCACCTGCTTGAGCAGCTTTCACATCACTCAGCGTCGTCGCAATTACTTCTAAATGTACTCGATTCATGTTATCCACCTCTTAAACCTTAGAGCTTAAATACGGTATGGCGCTCTCCAACAATTAACCCTTGGTCATTTTTAATAATAGTTGGGAACGCTTCTTCCAAGCGCTGAATCGTTGATTCGTGTCTATAGCCTATTTGCCTTAGTATTTCAGCAATGACATAGGCGCATTCTTCATCGGAGCCATCTGCAATTTTCACAGCGAAACCTAGCTGCTCCTCTTTTAGGGCAAAACCAAATATCCCTTTAAATCCACCTTTGGCAACGATGTTATCATCTTCCATTAACACGGAATCTAAACGGCCTGTACCGCCAACTAGCAGCGGATAGCTTGTCATCGCTTGATTGATACGTGTAACCGCTTGTCTTGTTTGTTCATCCGTAATCAACGAAGGATTGCCTAGCCTCAAGTAAGCCGCAGCAATCGCTGGCAATGGCAATGCATAAACTGGGAAGCCGCAGCCATCTGTACCTACTCCTACAATATCAGGCGATACCCCAGCTATCTCAAGAACAGCTTCTGTAATCTGAATCTGTGCAGGATGGGTAGGATGTGTGTACGTATCTAACTCATAACCTTCCTGTTTGCACCAAGCCAACACACCGAAATGCTTGCCCGAACAATTATGGAAGCGACGCTCGGGCTCCCCGCCTTCGCGAATCCAGTCATAACGAGAGGAATCATGAAGTGGATAGGAAGGGTGACAAACTAATGCATCTTGTTCCAACCCACTAGCTGCCATCATGCCATTAATTGTCTGCATATGCATGTCTTCACCACGATGCGAGGACAACATCAAAGCCAACTCTCGGTCCCCATAGCCATAATGCTCAAGAACCCCGCTTTTCACAACAGGAATCGCTTGCAGCGGCTTGCCTGCTGATCTAAGAAACGTGGGTCTATTCATGTCACCGATAGCATGGAGAATCGAACCCGAAGCATCAACTGTACAAATTGCACCCCAATGCTCGCATTCTACCCAGCCACCTCGTGTTTCTTCAACTAATCGTTTGTACATGATGCGGCACCCTTTATCTTTATAATCGTATTTATGTTATAATCACTTCTCATTATACCGAAATTACAACAAATTTGCTCTCGCAGATTCTGATTCTACATACCACGGTTATGTAAGCCGGAAAGGATGTAAACGTAATGAGTAATAAAACAACACAGCAGGCAACCAAATTGACGTTAAGCGTGTGGTGGGGCCTTATTACCATCCCACTTCTGCTATTTTTACTGGCATGGATAACAAGAAAAGTATTAAAACACGTTCTCCTGCCTATCGATATTGCCGTTACGGATACGTTAAGACAATGGGCTACACCGACATTGACGAATATCGTAACAGTCATTACACATATGGCAACGGATTATTTTATTATTTCGCTAGCAGCTGTCATGGCAGCCCTTTTCATCTTAGTCTGGAATAATCGCAAGGCTGCTCTTACTCTCCTCCTAGCCTTAGGCGGCGGATATTTGCTAAACGAGACGATGAAACAAATATTTGCGCGTACGAGACCGGAATGGGAGCATTGGGTAATTGCAGACGGTTATAGTTTTCCTAGTGGACATGCTATGGTCGCAGCTGCCTTCTATGGGGTTCTTGCCTATTTACTCGTACAATGGCTTAGAGACAAAGGCATTAGCTCTAACGTGGCAACGACGGGAATTGGCTTTATTGCCGGAATTCTTATTATTTGCATCGCCTTAAGCCGTGTATATTTGGGAGTCCATTATATTACAGATGTTGTAGCAGGCATTTTCGCCGGCATGCTGTGGTTTTTCGTATGTATTTACGGGTATCGTCGAACCAAATAACAAATCCAACACTAAGACCATAGTAAGCTGTTAAAACAACATATCCCGTCTTTATAAAAAATGTGATTGTTTCAAATTCATCGCTAACGTGTAAATCCTCCTTAACAACAAATTCGATTTTAACGTTAAGGAGAGCTGAAAGATGAATACTAATATGAATACTAATTATTCACCCGCTTACAATCATGATGTAGGATATAACACAACCAACCATAATAATGGAAATAACTTTGCAAGAGGTCTTCTTATTGGTGGACTCGTAGGTGCTGCCGCAGCCCTGTTGTTTGCACCTAAGTCTGGTCGTGAACTGCGCCAAGATATATCGTACAAAGCTCAATCTGTTGGAGAAATGACAAAAGATGCAGCTTGTGATTTAGGGAATAAGGCAGCAACTATCGTCAAATCGGTAGGAGAGCGAGCAGAGACAGTCGTTACGAATGTCAAAACTGCTACTCAAGCGATCGCAGAACAAGTTCAGGATGCTAAAGATGAAACGATGATGCATACAAAAGAAGTTATTGCGGATGCAGCAGATAACATAGCAGCAGCTTCCTCTCAACCGCAGCAAAATGCTAGAATCGTTCCAGCGCCGGAAGCTCAACTTCCAGGGTCGATCGTTAAATAAGGAGGCTGTCAGCTATGAACACAACTTCGATGATAAGCGCTCCAGCACAACGTGTGCGCCATGTATTCATTCAACATGGCTTCACAGGCATCAGCTGCAAGGAGAAAGAAACGTTCGTCCTAGGCTGGATCGATCAAGACATGGATGAGTTGCGTGCTTCTCATGTTTTTACGGTCCCAGCTATCTATTTGCCAGACGGAAAATTGTTGATTGAAGCTGAAAAGGCTTCCTTTTCTGGATATGGACAAGTGCCTGATTCCATCCAGGCTCAAGCTCAGGAACAGCTGAACGAAATATTGGCTGCGTTAAAAGATGACCGCTCTGTTCCAAGGGAAGAGACACACTCTTACAAGCCATTAGACAGTGAACGGCAGTGAACGCATACCGTTTCCAAAACCATAATCTCCACCATATAAAAGAAGCTCTAGACAGCAACATGCTGCCTAGAGCTTCTTTTTATTCGTTTCTATTCCATGTTCTATTTATGAATAGGACCGCGAACTTTGGCATACACGAAGTACCACACTACACCAATTACAAGCCAAATACCGAATATAATCCACGTTCTGAATGGCAAGTTCGCCATCAATAGCACACAACTTGCGATCGACAATATTGGAATAAGCGGCATAAATGGAACAATAAACCCGCGCTTCAAATTCGGATGGGAGCGGCGAAGTAAAATAACAGAGAGACTAACCATAACGAAAGTTAGTAGCGCCCCAATATTTGCGAGATCCGCCAATTGCTTCAGATCCATAAAACCTGCAACGAAAGCACTAACTCCACCTATAAACCACAGCGCCACTGACGGTGCGTCATTCTTGTTCTGCTTGGTGAAGGAACGCGGCAGCAAGCCATCACGACTCATGGTCATCATTACTCGTGTCGCAGCATATATGTACGCTAGTACGACAGCCATCATACCGATAACTGCACCAATCGCAATGATGCCCGCGACTTCATTTCTCCCTACAAGATGAAGAACATGTGCCATTGCTTCCGGCACATTTAGCTCTGTATAGGAGGCCATTCCGGTCATAACCACACAAACCAATACATAAATTACTGTACTGATAGCCAGTGATCCAATAATACCTTTCGGCATATCCCGCTGTGGGTTCTTCGCATCTTCAGCAGACGTGGAAATCGCATCAAACCCAAGAAAAGCAAAGAATACAGCTGCTGCACCTGCAAGCACTCCGCTTGTGCCATATGGCATAAATGGAGTCCAGTTGGCAGGTTCTACATAGAACGATCCAACGATAATAAAGAGCAAGATTACACCTAGTTTTACAAATACCATGATGTTATTGACGGTCTTGCTTTCTTTCGTTCCACGCAATAACAGCCATGTCATAAACAACACCATCAGGATGGCAGGGAGATTCACAAACCCTCCGTGAGCAGGAATGGTCATCCACTCAACAGGTATACCTATTCCAAACGACTCTAATATATTGTTTAAATAGCCTGTCCAACCACTTGCTACGGCTGAAATCATCAGAACGTAAACAGCTAATAGCGTCCAGCCCATTAAATGAGCCACTAATTCACCTACTGTAATATAGGCGTAAGTATAAGCACTTCCTCCCACTGGAACGGCTGAAGCAATTTCCGCATAGCACAATGCTGCAAATGCGCATACGATACCAGCCAAGATGAAGGAAAGAATTACTGCAGGGCCTGCATCTCTTGCTGCGACCAAACCTGTAAGTACCATAACGCCTGTCCCGATAATTGCACCCATACCTAGCAAGGTTAGGTCGAGTGCTCCTAATGTTTTCGAACCTTTTCTGTCATTGCATTGAGCAAGCAGCGTGTTCACATCTTTTTTACGAAACCAATCTGTCATTGTTATTTGCTGCACCCCTCTAGATGTCCACCATGTAGTTTTAAGGTCATATTTTATCATGCCCATCTTTCTCGAAGAAGCCTACAAATGTTGGGGGTTACCCAAAACAAAAAAAGCATGCTCGTCCTATGCATTGATGCAAGAACAGCATGCTTATGTAGATCTTATGGATTCATTAGACACGAAAACATAATAATAATTACCAGAACAGATTGACGTACTAATCATCAAATGCTGTCTCTTCATCGGGCTGACTCTTGATCAGTCAAAATCTTCTTCAGCTTATCAGTAGCTCTTCGTTGAATTCGAGATACACTCATCTGCGATACACCGAGCTGCTCTGCAACCGTACGCTGTGACAATCCTTGTTCAAATATAAGCAAAAGTACCTTCACTTCTTCTTGCTTCAACTGCTTCATCGCCTCAAGCAAATCCATCTTATGTTCAACGGACTCATAATCATTCGCATCAGAACTGATTAATTCCCCTAATGTAGCTGCGCTCTCATCTTGCGACAGAGGCGTATCCAGCGATACATAATGATAACACTCCCTGCCTGCCAGAACTTCAACGGTTTCTTCCACAGAAAGCTCTAAGCGAGCGGCAATTTCATCAATACTCGGGGAACGCTCTAATTGAATCGTTAATTCATCAATCGTCTGCTGAACGACTGCACCTTTTTCTTTGATTCTCCTTGGTACCTGAATGTACCAAGACTTGTCGCGCAAATAATTTTTCATATGACCGATCATACTCTTCATCGCATATGCCTCGAACGGCACTCCCAAAAGAGGATCGAACTGCTGCAGCAAGCGAATCATAGCCATATTCCCTACTTGCATCAAATCTTCATACAAATCTGGTCGGTTACGTGATATTTTACCTGCGGCCATCTTAACCATCGGCTCGTATTTTTGGATGAGAACAGTGGCAATATCGTTGTCGTGGTTTTGTTGATACAGTCGGATTAGTTCGTTCGCATCCTCGTTAACTTTAGGATGTGGAATTGTCATCTGGACTCCCCAAATGCCTGAACACGTTTCATCATCTTCACTTCCGTACCACGACCTTCATGACTAACAATGCTCACATCGTCCATTAATGCCTGCATCAAATAGAATCCTAATCCACCTGCTTGAACGTCATCCAACGACTTGTCATGCCATCCTGTTGCGTGATCAAGCTTATTATCTGCCATAAAGCTCGATCCTTGATCACGAATCGTCAATTCTAATTCATGATCACCAATTTCGAAAATGATATCCACCATACCACCTTCTTGGCTGTATGCATATAACACCGCATTGTTGCATGCTTCTGAAACAGCCACTTTCATGTCCTCAATTTCTTCATAGGAAAATCCAATTCTACTCGCTATGCCATACAAAGTAAGGCGCACGACATCGACGTAATCAGCCTGTGCAGGCAAGCATAAATTCACTTGCTGCTTCGTTTTCACTTCTGCCATGATTTTCTATCCTTTCACTCTCATATTCGATTTCTATTAATGCTGTGGAATTAAAAATTTTGAAATACCCGTGACATCAAACAATTTCTGTACATGCGAGGGTACATTCTCCACAAAGAAAGGCGCCTGTTCGGCATGACGCACTTTTAAAATAGAGATGAGTATCCCAATTCCTGTGCTATCAATGTACGACAATTCGCTTAAATCCAACGTCAGTTTAGTGCTAGGGTCTACCGCCAACGGCTCCATCATCGTACGAAATTCTCCCGCGGCTGCTAAATCCAACTCACCTTGGAGCTTAACACGAATACCGTCTGCTTCCTTTAGTGTCACTGCTGTAAACTTGTGGCTCATAATTTCTCTCCCCTAAATAAACGACATGAATAATTTTTTGTTCTGTTCAAATACTTCATTCTGCCTTATCTCTTTCTATTAAACACGCTTCATAACGTTTGAAACACTATATATTCATTTCCTGATTACTAATTTGCACGCGGACGTGAAATTGCACATACGTTCCTTTTTCACTAGGAAGAATACGTATCGCACCATCCATCGCTTGTACGATCGTATGGCATATGGCTAAACCTAGCCCGCTACCACCATATTTTCTACTCAAGGACGAATCCAGCTGGAAAAATGGCTGGAACAGGCCTGCTCTCTTCCCTTCCGGTATCCCTATTCCTGTATCCCTTATCTCGAATTGTATATAACAATCACCTTGTTTTTGATCAAGAGACAATAACTTGATTGCTAGCTCAATTGAACCTTCTGCTGTAAATTTAACTGCGTTGCCAATTACATTTACTAGTACTTGGCGCAGGCGTTCTCTATCTCCATTAAGGTAAGTCGGAATTTGTTCATCTATATCAAGGGATAAGATTACATTTCTATGGATGACTTCAGTAGAGAACAAAGCCAACACCTCATGTGCCACTTCTTGTATGGAAAATGGATATTGGTCTAGCTCAAGCCCACCTGATTCCAGCTTCGTAAAATCCAAAATGCGGTTGATCGTTTTCACTAGCGAATCTGCACTGTTATAAATATATTTAGCGTAATTTCGCTGTTCTTCCGTCAAATCACTATCAAGCAGCAAATCTACCATACCTAGAACTCCATTCATTGGAGTTCTTATTTCATGACTCATCATGGTAAGAAATTGCGTACGAACGGATGCAGCACGTTCAGCCTCTTCTTTAGCCATTTCGAGTTCCTTATTCATCCGCTCTAGTTCTTGTGTCTTTTGCTGCAGCAGCATCTTCTTCGCTTGTAATCTTTTCTGCGCTTGGAACATTCCTACGAAACTAGCAATCTTCGATTTGAGAACATGAGGGATGAATGGCTTAACCATATAATCGATCCCTCCAGCTGAATAGCCGGCAAATAAATGCTCCGTATCCGTATAATTGGCTGAAATAAATATGATCGGAATATGCTGCGTCTTTTCACGCGACTTAATCCACTTGGCTGTTTCAATCCCATCCATCCCAGGCATCTGTACATCTAGTACAATGACAGCAAATTGTTCTTTCATCAAATGCCGAAGTGCTTCTTCACCCGATGACGCCGTCACTAAACGGTAATTCTCATCTGACAACACCGCTTCAAGCGCTAACAAGTTCTCAGGATAATCGTCTACCAGCAAAATATTAATAGGTTCCAACGTAGGCATGATGCCTCCATGCCCCCCTCAATGAATTATCTTATTTTCCGATAGATCTTCTCATTGAAATCCAGCTCTTCATAAGAAGATTCACATTGTGTAAAATGCAAAGACTCTTTTGAACCAAGTACCAATATACCATTGTGGCTCAAACTCTCATAGAACAGCCGATGTACACGATTGCGCAGCTGATCATTGAAATAAATCATGACATTGCGACAAAACACTACGTTGAACTCATTGAACGACATATCCGTTGCAAGATTATGATCCGCGAATATCATATTTTCACGTAGAAAAGGATTCAGAATGACCGTTCCTTCATCTGTTGCTGAGTAATATTCCGAGAACGATCGCTTGCCCCCTGCCTCCAAGTAATTTTTCGTATACTGCTTCATCTTGTCCAACGAACAGATCCCTTCTTTGGCTGTCTGCAAAGATAGGCTATTCATATCTGTCGCATATAATCGTGTTCGCTCGTATAAGCCTTCTTCTTGAAGGAGAATAGCCATCGAGTACACTTCTTCTCCAGTCGAGCAGCCTGCATGCCAAACACGTATAGAAGGAAGCTCCCTCAGCTTAGGGACCACTTTCTCCCGAAACGTCTTGAACATAGAAGGATCGCGAAACATTTCTGTCACTGGGATGGACAAATTGCGCACAAATCTGTCTACACAATGACGATCAGAGAGAACCTTGCCTTGTAATGCTGAAATCGATTGAAGCTGCTCACGGAAAATTTGATGCCATATTCGACGTTTTAGTGATGGATACGCATAGTCTCTAAAGTCATATCCATACATTCGATATACACCTTCCAAGAGCAGCTCGATCTCGATTCTCTCACGAACCGTTTCTTGTTCCGTGCCGTTATGATCTACTTCTTGCCTAAGTTCATTCACCCGGTCTCGTTACCCCCCTTTCCTATAGATCTTGTCTATGATGTACGTCCACCCATACAAGACACTTATCATCTTCATGCAAACTTTCATTTTCAAACAATTGCTGCCATGGCAATGAATCCTCTATATCCGTTTCTGTCTTAACCAATTCTGTCAAATTAGCTATCGCCATATCTAAAGACTGGACTGGTGACTCTACCAGCCCATCCGTATAAAGACCAATTCGGAATCGATGCGTACACGAGATTTCCTTTACCTCAATGTGAAGTTCAGGGAACATCCCGACTGGGTGACCTGTTGTCTCCAGCTGAATCACTTCACCATTTTCCATAGCGACAATACCTGGGGGATGGCCTGCATTGGCATAGTGAATGACATCATTCTTCGTGTCTACGATCATGTATATCGCCGTCATATAATATAGCGTCAAGCTGTCATTCATATAAAGCTGATCAAACTTGGCATTCAACTGCTGCAGCACAATATCTGGAGCTGCCTCACTTACAACTGTGGTGCGCAATGCTGATGCAATATACATACACAACAATGCTGAAGACACACCATGTCCCATCATATCTAAAATGAGCACACCATATTTGCCATTGCTAAGCGGAAACCATGCATACAAATCTCCAGCCAGTTCTTCTGAAGGCCTATAAATGGCCTTAATCGTGATAGCCTGATCTTCATAAGGCTCCGTTAATACAGATGCTTGGACCTTCGCAGCAAGTCGAAGCTCTTGTCGGATATGGTAATCACGTTCTTTATGCCAATCCTTCTCCTGCTTCAATCGAAGAGCAAGCCTGATTCGCGCCAACAACTCGATTCGGTTGACGGGCTTCGTTACATAATCAACAGCACCTGCGTCCAATGCATCTGCTAGAATGTTCGAATCCGCTACCGCGGTCACCATAATAATAGGGATATCACGTAAATGATTTAACTGCTGTATATGTCTGCAAGCCTGCAACCCATCGATTTCAGGCATCATCATATCTAATAAAATGAGATCAACATCCGGCTCTTTGGGATGAACATCTTCAACTTCGCCTGAATAATCGAGTCCTAATTGCTGGTACATCTCTTGTGCGCAAGAAGCTGTAGAAATGCGTTGATATCCGTCTTTACGCAATATTTCTCGGATAAGCATGACGTTCGTTGGATTATCATCTACAACAAGTATGTTCATAGAAAAATCCTCCTTTCTCTGTTACCCTCTAATTTATTATGATACACTGCACATCTATATCGAGCTACTTTATCGTTGAATTACATCGTTCCCAATCCTATGTGCAATGTTTATTACCCATCCGATTTCAGCATAAAAGACCGACTATCTTATTGCGATAATCGGCCTCCTCCTGAGCGTATCTATGATCGAAAATCTATGACTGTGTAAGGATACTTACCAGTTAAGATTTTGAGTTAACCGCACGGAACACCTTCCACACTTGCACTCCTGCATCTACCCACGAATACCAATTCGGTTGACAACTTGCCTGCTGAGGTGTTGGTGTAGATGCCGATTCCATTGTTCCCATTGGCGATGAGCTCATAGCCCGGTGTTGTTGGGGACGTCCAGAATCTTGCCGCTTGTCCACTACTGCCTTCCCGCGAAGACCGTGTGCAAATCCTACAGATACTTCTTTAACTGCCAACGTCACCTCATTTAAAGCTTCGCCCGCATGCTGCATAGAATCTGTTATCGGCTCCAGCTTACTCATCTGATGCTGAATGCTTGCTGTAACTTCATTCGCATTGCGAGCCACAGCTTGTAAATCTGCATTTAACGACTCAATCGTACGCTGCACATTTTCAAGGGTAGAGGAGGCACGCTCCAGTGACTCATTAGCTGCCTTTAATGTTTGAATCATAAAATATACGAGTACAACGAATGCGATAGCCGCAATACTAACACTTATTTGTAATAACATAGACAATCCCCTCTCTTTCTACACACGCTGTAAACACATGTTCTCTTTTGTCGTTATATCACTACTAGCCTACTCACAAAAAGCCAACAAATTTGATTATCAATCTGTCGATAGCCGATGCAATTTATTAACACGATTGTATAGGATGATATACCCTGTGCGACTAAGGCTGAAACAACATCAGCATACAATCAACTTGCCTGTTTCAAAGTTCTGTAAGTACGGTTATGAATGTGTCAACAAGTGACAAAGGAGAGGTTAATCATGTTAAGATGGGCATTTTTGTTTCTAATCATCGCCTTAATTGCAGGTGTATTTGGTTTTTTCGGAATTGTGGAAGCCGCTACTTCCATCGCTAAGGTAGTCTTCTTTATCTTCTTAATTCTATTTATTGCATCCCTTCTAACAGGGAGAAGGACATAGCCGTCTAATGTTGCAAGCAGCGAACAAGCACATCACAATGGAAGCAACACAAACACAAAAGGGGTATTCGCAGTCTTTTCAGACTAACGAATACCCCTTTTTCATAATTAGTAGGATTCACAAATGATAGGTAGCTCCCAATAAAATAATTATTGAATTAAAGTCCTTTATTAAACTTCTCACGATCCCATTGGCCTAGCCAGCGAGAAGATAGCACCCCAGACGTCATAGAGCCATTAACGTTTACAAGCGTGCGTCCCATATCAATAAGCGGCTCAACAGATATGAGCAATCCCGCCAATGCGACAGGAAGATTCATCGAGGATAAGACGATAAGCGCCGCAAAAGTTGCTCCGCCTCCAACACCTGCTACGCCAAAGGAACTAATAGCAACAACTGCAACCAATTGAGCTAAAAATCCTAAATCCAACGGATTAATGCCTGCGCTCGGAGCAATCATAATTGCCAGCATCGCAGGGTAAATTCCCGCACATCCATTTTGTCCTATCGAAGCCCCAAATGTGGCACTAAAGTTCGCAAACGATTGTGGAACACCTAAACGTTCTACTTGCGTTTCGATATTCATCGGAATTGCACCTGCACTTGAACGCGATGTAAACGAGAAGGCAAGCGTAGATAATGAACGTTTGAAATATCCAATTGGTGATATTCCTGAAACAGCCAACAGCAGCGCATGTACAAGCAGCATAAGCGCTAATGCCACATAAGAGGCAATAACGAACTCACCCAACTTCCATATTTCAGCGGGAGCCGTTGTAGAAACCACTTTCGTCATTAAGGCAAATACACCATAAGGTGTAAGCCTCAATACAATCGTCACCATTCTCATTACAACCGCATGCAATGCATCAATAATGGACATAAACATTTTGCCGTGCTCTGGCTTCTTTCGGGCTACGCCTAATGCTGCAACTCCGATAAATGCCGCAAAAACAACGACTGCAATCGTAGATGTACGACGAGCCCCCGTCATATCCAAAAACGGATTAACTGGAATGAACTCCAACACCTGCTGCGGAAGCGTAAGATCCTTTACTTCTTCAACTTTCGTATCCAAATATTCGCCTCGTGCTACTTCCTGATCACCAGCTTGAATGTCGAGAGAGGATAAGCCAAAGAACAGCGAGACAGAGATAGCGATAACAGCCGCAATAGCTGTCGTCCCCACCAAAATCCCAATGATCGTAGCACTCATCTTACCAAGACCCGTTTTCGATTGCACATGGATAATAGCAGAAATAATCGAAACAAAAATGAGAGGGATAACGACCATTTGTAACAACTTCACATATCCCGTTCCTGCGATACTAAGCCAATCATTAACCGATTTTACAACGGAATGATCAACACCGAATATGAATTGAAGTAAAGCACCAAATCCAATACCTATACCCAATGCTGCAAACACGCGCTTAGTAAAAGGTACATGCTTGCGCTGCATTCGGTACAACAGGCCGATTAGCAGTCCCGCTGCCGCTAAGCATAGCAGCACGATCCATAAGTTTGTCATAACTAACATCTCCTTGCCTTACTAGCATTCTGTATATTGAGTTTGTATAACTATACTCTTCCTCTTACTTACACCTATTTCGAATACACAATCCGTACCCAATACTTTTTTATCCACTTCTAATGTTAGCATAAGGGCGAGCTTGTATTCCTTTCCACGCTTAATCATCTCTGGTTTTTTCATTTTACTTATCTTTGCGCAATCCAAAGCGAATAGTCCATTGACCAGTTTCTGCACGGATGTCATCAACTTGAATAAGAGATGGCAAATAAGAACGAAGATCAAACGTCAGCGGCTTCTGCAGTGATTCCAACCAACGCTGAGGTATCGGAATATGTTTAAGCGTCATGCCTGAAGGCGTTAAGAGCAAGGTCTGTGTTTGCGTGCTCCAATTCACGTCCAAATAAATATGAAACTCTGCATCAAGCATATCCCAAGGACGAAGATGAAGTGTGACATCAAGCTGATCCTCCAACAGCTTAATATCCATCCCTTGAACATTCCATTGAGACCATTCTGGCTTCTGCTTCAGCAATTGCTGAACAAATATAGAAGCATATTGATTCCATTCTTGCTCTGAAATCGTTATTTCTCGACTCCGTTCCTGGGCAACACGCTTCAGAATAGAAGGAAGACTATCGTCTGGCACGGCTCTCCAGCCTATTGGCTTATCTGGCTGAATATAAAAATATAAGTAGGTTCCGCCCCCAATAACCAATAGGAATACACTGATTATGATGCGCAGTAACCATGACCTCTTTTTCTTAGCCAATCCATCTCCCTCCGCTCCGTTCAATAGTTTTAAAGGATGCTTTGGATGCTTCAAGAATAGCCAACTTCCTTATAACAACTTACAATAAGTAAGGAAGTAATATATATGTATTGTATAACCATAAGCAAATATAAACAATACAGAAAAAAGCTCCATCACCCGCCCAACGTTCAAAGCAGTGAGAAGCTAAACAATAAGATGCATACTATTTCATTTACGTTCATCATCAGCTTTTCACATTTCTCATCTTTGCAACGTGTATAGCCTCATACATAGGACGCTCATGCATATGTGTCCGATAAAGTACAAGACGGTCGACTGACCAATTCGTAAGTTTCTCATCATTATGCTGGAAAGGAAGAATAAAAGGCTCATGACCTCGAAATTGTCGCGCTACCGTTATATGCGGAGAGTAAGGCCTTAGCTCCCTCTCGTATCCCTCCAGCGCGAGATGCCTTGCAACAATATCAGCGACTCCTAACAAAGATTCCTTCTCACCTTCAACATCTCTCCATAATACTCTTGGCAAGTCGGATCTTCCGAATATCCCCCATCCTCCTAATCGCAACTCGAATGGTGAACAATTGGTCCCAGCTTCATTCATTCTCGCTTGAATATCGGAAATTCGTTCTGCTTCAACATCACCTAAAAATTGAACCGTAATATGATAATCCTGCCACGTTGTCCATTTACGGAAGGTAACCGTAGAGGATCGAGCATATGCATCAACCTGATTGTGCAGCATCTGCTTCCATGCTATTGGAAGCTCAATCGCTATAAAGACTCTCCATGCGGACTCCATCTTGGCACCTCAAGTAATAGTATACTTCCCCCTTCAGTTTGGCTATATCTCATTCCATTCATGCACGAAGGAATATAAATAGTCAACGATTATACCTCTTGTTCCGGTACTGCTGCAGGTGATACTAACGTGGGTTGCTTATATGTTTCTACTTCTCTTGGAAAGAGAATGAACTTCTCCAACACAATCGATAACATCGTAAACACGCTAGCTTCCAAAAAAAGAACCACATCTAGATGTAATTTCGGATCCCAATCAGGCGCCCATATGGATATAGCGTGATAAACCCAAGGGTGAATGACAATAAAAGCGACAACATGACTAAAAAGGTAAACGCCAATTATTTTGCCTACGACTACAACTGAAAAAGTTTGTATATGGTACATATATGGTCGATGGACCAAATAGCTCCATACAATTCCACATGCATTACCAACAAAAGTCGCCCATATATAGGGCCACTTAAGTCCGTGTAAAAGCAACATAATAAACCCAATTCCGATGAGCAAATTGCCTACTCCGATTAGGATATAGGTACTTCGTTGTCTCATCTCTCTCTACACGCTTCCTTCCGTTACACCTGACTAGGATGCATTACTTTCTTAATAACATCATGTTTCGATATAAAAGTAAAAGGGATGCGTTCAATTTTTATAATATCTTTAACTTATACTTTGGAAATGTTATACCTTTATCATTGATCAGCTTCAATAAAAGATAAACAAGCTGGTCCCAGTATGTTATCGGGACCAGCTTGCTGTGTGGGCGCTTCTTCTATCATTTTTAATTAGAGCATAGCTTCTAACTGTGACCATTTGTTACCTAACTGGGGACGTTGATAAACAGCCATCTTCTCCAATAGCTGAACAACATCATCTTCGCACACTACTAATTCATGATGGCCAGGCAAAGCAAAGCCTGCTTCGATCGATTGCTGCATCACATCCCCATCGCTCCCATAAAATATTCAACATTTCGAGCAATGGGTAACGCAATTCTATGAGCACCGTCAATGGTTCTTATAATCCTTTTATTTGCGCTGGATTCGTGATGGAAGAAGTAGGTGAACTAGCTAAAGCTATTCGAACAATTGAAATAGGGCGAGACCGACCTGATGAAGAGGTAATGTATTACGACCATGCTAGACAGCAGTTAGTTGAAGAACTGGGAGATATTCTAACAAATATGTTAATCTTGTCCGATAAGTATAATATATCCTTAGATGAAATTATGAATGGGCATGTAGATAAGCTCAGCGCTCGGTTCGATACAATAATTAAGACGTAGAGCATTGTTATATATCAATATTTTAAATCAAGTAATAGTTCTTATCGCAGTACGCTCACTTGGATTGCTGTTCGTGCCAAGAGCTTTACCTGCAATTAAGCTTCAGTATGTACATGCATATTGCCCATCATAGAGGGTTTAATAACGAAGCTAATTTACTGCCTCGAAGCTCTTGGCTGCCGTGCATAACTATCATTTTCTTTTTCCAACAATGCCGTTAAATTGTAGTTGGACTCGAACCAAGTGCTAATGACAAGGCTGTCCTGCTTCATAGCAAAATCAAAAATCATCTCGCCATGAGTCCAATTCTTCTTATGCTTCAAAGCTTCGATTGCCATCATGCGGAAAGAGGCGACATGGCGCTTCTGCATTCCCTTACGTAACTGTACAACCACACCATCTCTACATTCTAGCGGATCATGCTTAACCCCGAACTTACCGATCACATCATTGCGAAGACACACGACTAAAGTCCCGCCCGTTAATCCGAGTAGTTCAGGTTCTAGCTGTTCAAATACTAGGCTTAATTGTCTAGTAAGACTCATTTCATACACTTTCGCCATTTTTAATTCCTCCTTTAATATTTCAATCTATTTTATTACACAATGGCTCTACACAGGCATTATAAGACATAATTATACAATATACAACATATTTCGAACATTTCTTCTCATTTTTGTCGAAATTAAACAAAAACAAAAAGGCCCTTTGTCATTAAGACAAAGGGCCTAGGTCACTAAAATGTTTCTGATCGAATAAGTCCAAGTCGCTTCGACTCCACGATAGCTTCTGAGCGAGATCGCACACTTAACTTATCAAATATACGTGTTAAATTGTATTCTACCGTTCGCTGACTCATATGGAGCTTCGCCGCAATCTCTTTGTTACTCAGTCCTTCTGCTACTTCTTGCAAAATGTCCTGCTCACGTTCATTGATGGAAGCTTCTTCAACCGTCCCATCACTACGAGTTACCTTCACTTCTCCACGTCGAAGCTGCTTAAGTAAGGAAACAGGGATAACCGCTTCCCCACGCATCGCACAATAAATAGAAGTCAGTAGTTGCTCACGAGATACGGTCTTCGAAATAAAGCCAGAAACACCATATTGAATGAGCAAGTTAAAATGAGAGATGATATCGTGGCCCGTATAGATAATTACACGCCTGTCCGGATCTTCCTGCATCAGTCGCTTCGTAAGCTCCAAACCCGTAATCGTCGGCATATTCAAATCGCATAGAATAATATCGAACGATTCTTGCTTGAGTGCTTCTATTGCTTCCATGGCGGAAAGAACGACATGAACACTCATATTGGAGTCTTGTTCAATCATGGTCTTCGTTCCTTCACCTACAGACGGATGATCATCAACTAATAAGATACGAATCTCGCTCATGTTCATTTTCCCCTCTACTGCTAGATAATATAGTTGGCAGCATGATCTGGACTTCGAAGCCTTGCCCTTTCTCAGAATGGAACTCTATCTCACCTTCCAGACTAATTACTCTCTCGCGAATTCCTGACATTCCCATATGACTAAAAGAAGATTCCATCTGATGCAAGTCCATTCCGACACCATCATCTTTGTATGTAAAGTAGACTTGGTCATTCATTTGACTCAGTTCAATCCATACCTTATCTGCCTGTGCATGCTTTGATGTATTTCGAAGCAACTCCTGTACAATTCGGTAGACAGCTGTAATTTGCTCCTCGCTAAGCATGCTTTGCAGTGGCTCTACTTTAAATTGCACATCGAAATTCACATGGAGACGCATATGATCCAGTAAGGAGTCAAGTGCCTGCTGCAATCCTAGCTCTTTTAATAAAGGAGGCCTTAACTCATTACATGTCTCTCGAATTTGGAAAATAACATCGAGCAAGCCTTCTTTAATATCATAGAGCTGCTGCATAGATTCCGAAGACAATTCATATTTGTAATCTGTCAAAAACGTCTCCAGCTTGCGGAACCAAATGAGCTGATCCTGCAAAGCCGAATCATGCAAGTCAGATGCCAGACGTCTTCGTTCGTTCTCTGAAAGACAGAAAATCAACCGTAGTACCCACGGAGAGGCACCACGTCCCTTTTGCATCTCGGTTTCCAGATCATCCAGCAAATTTTGAATTAAATATAAGTTCTCATTTAAGATACTAGTATAATTGGCTACAGTCTTGAACCATCTTAGTTCATCCACATTGAATTTCGTGTTGTTCACTTTGTTGCCAATCCAGATCGCATATAGCTGATCATTTCGCTGCCCGATAATGAGACATAAGCCATCTTCCAAAGTAACAATATCAGCCACTTTCAAGGAACGACGTCCAAGCAGCAACTTGTGATCCCCTTCGCATATTTTCATATTTTCAGGATACTCAATAGATCCCGTGGCCTTATCGATCGTAAAGAAGCAGATATCTTCCACCGGCATTAATGTGCGAATTTCTTGTGATAGAGAACGCTCCAGATCATCGCGCTTCATTACTTTGGATAGTGCGCTCGAATATCGATCCAATCCCTCTTGTAGAGAGTACATCTGCTTAAATATTTTTGGACGATAGCGATAGTCTATCTGCTCTTTCAAGTAGAGCAATAAAGTCATACTGCTATATACAATAATGAAAAATTTGAATCCTACCCAAAAATAAGACTCTGTTTGTAAGGTAATTACTAACAATGTCGTTACAATAAGGGATGGGACTAACGCTAAGGAAGCGTAGTATTTAAATCGTGTCACGACAAAATCAACGTCAAAGAGCTTCTTCGACGTAAACAAATACAAATATCCTACCGGTAGAGCTATAAGAAAGAGCGTCGAAAAATGATGCACTACTAATTGAGTTCCAAATAACAATAGCGGAAACAAATTCAATACAACGAATGGCGTAAACGCCAGTGCATGTGAAATTAACATAATTTTAAACAGTGGCTTCAACTTCGCATGACGTGGTTTACGGTATACATCGATCAAACAATATAAACAAAGCCCATAACCGATAATTAAAGTTATATATGTCAAAAATGCACTTGATTCGAATGCTGTGGGAGCGAACACATCTGTCACTGCCAAAATAAAATTAATAATAACTACGAGTTCAAGTAACAATATAACTACGACCATGAATCTTGATTTATAGATAAATTCAATATTATGGCGCCGTAAGTATACATTCATAAAGTAAAGAAAGACAAATGGAATAACCGGAAGAAGTCCTGCCATCATAAATCTTCCAATAGTATCAATGCGTACTGCAACTGGAGAAGCATAATAAGTGAAACCTATTAATAGAAAATACAAAACAAGAATGACGGCTGCCTTGTCATGTTTGCATTTCACATATAAGATAATGGATATAATTAAATTAGCAATAAAGAAAAATAACGGTACTATAAAGCTAAAAATCATTTCTTTTTTTGGAATAGAGCTTAGACCACCCATGTCAAATGTATACAATTTAGATCCTGATATATGGGAGTCTACCAATATACTCTCAGCTTTTTCAACCCTAGAATATTTAACAAACATTTCAAATTCATTCGCTGGTTTGCTATCAACTTCGATTACTCGATCTCCTACCTGTATTCCTTCCTCAAATGCTCTACCCAACGGATCAATCTCTGTAACAATTACATTTCCTGTTTTGTCTAACTCCCCAACTATTCCTATGATCGGCACAGTAAAGATAACATACGTAAAATAAGAAAAAAACGTGCAGACTAACAGCACTACTGACATAAAGTATGCCTTATGCGCAGTACGCTGATTATCTGCACGGTCTACTTTTATTTCCAAACGTTAGTTGCCCCGTAAACGTTCTCTGCTGGTTGCTTGCTACCCATAACATCAAAGAGCGCCTTATTTTCCAATTCACTTATTCCCGCAAACTGTACTTTTCCTTGAAGGAAGCTTTCCATCAGATTGCGGTCTTTTAATAAAGATTGAATGATTTCATTTAGCATCATAATCTTAAATACCTCCCCATATTTATCTGTTACAGTGCCTCACTACTAAATCTAACAGGTAGGTAGCGATTTCACTCCGCAATTCGGTATAGTATTTCCCGCAATATTATTGCGGGATTATACTCGCGAGCCTTGCGGTATATTGCAATACGATCATATCTCTACCTTGTCAGACATTTATTGTAGCGTACATAGGAAAAAATGGGCAACTACAAATCCACGCAATGATTGTGCGTTGACTTGTGGTTGCCCACCTATAAAGTTTATATACGTATCCTATCATCTAGAATGGATCAGTGAATGAGTTGTGTTAATTCAGTTCTGCATGCTGCACATGGTACGTGCTACTCATACGCAGCACTCTTTCCGCACTTCCTGCCAACAAATACGCAAGCAAGTGTTTGACATGCGAACTAATATGAAACAATGGGAGGAGCCCATCTAAAACGCCCATCAAACAGCAATATGCATTCATCGCAGAATTCTGCTCATCCTTCTCTTGCCGCAGTCTGGTAACAGCAGACAAAAGTCGTTCAGCCTTGAAAGCAAATTGCCCCGTCATGTTTCCTGACATCGGGTAAAGATGTTCGAGCCACAGCGCTTCAACTTCTTCAGCCTGCAGCAATCCTTCCTCTGTAAGCTTCATCACGGCATTAGACAATTCTTTTAACGCTGCCGACCATCTGCGCAAGAGCTCATCCTGCCCTACATACAACCCTATCTCAGATGAATGCTGGACAACTTCCTGAATGGCTTGATCAAACACAGCCCCCCACTGTCCATCTACTTCTTGAAACTGTTTTTGAATAAATTGTTTCTGTTCAGATCGTTTCATAAATTCGACATAGTTCACTGCGATATCTTTATAAATGCTGTATCCAGTATGCAATCCATGACTCGGAAACAGCATGCTAACAGAAGCCATCATCCGTACAAGCTGGACATAACGAGCTTGTCTATTAGATCGTGTGCGCTCAATCTCTAAATGTACGAGTTCATATGTATAAGCATAAAAGCTGCGGAGCAATTCAGATAACAATGGATGCTTCCACAAACCAGAAAAACAACTGTGTTCATATATAGCAACCTGATTATCAGGCTGTAATGGCACAAGTGGGCCAGCACCTGGACACTCATTCTCCCACTGCTCACATAATTGTAAATAAGAGCTTTCATCCAGCTTGCGTTGAGAGGGATATTTGGACAAGTAGACTTTCAATCGATCTTTAATATGTTGAAAACAAGTCTCCGCAGCCTCTTCCTGCTCAAATTCCACATGGATGGCAATATGAGGACCAAACCTCCAATGACGCTGCACATAAGCTCGTACAAAGCTGCCATTTGCTTTCATTTGTTGGAGAACAGGTCTAATACCATCAAGCAGCAAAGCATGCTTATCATCTTCATAATAGTAGACTTGCATTGACTTCCACATACGGGGGAACTCCCTTCCTAATTAAATACGGTGAGATATCCCCTATAAATGAATAGACGATGCCGAAACGGCAGGGGTCACCGTTTACAGCATCGTCACTCTAATAGCAGAGGGGTCAGTTTTTCAACAGTAAAGGTCGCTAGGGGAGAGGGACGACCTTATCAACTGTTGAATGAGGAGAACCTGACGTAACTGCAAGGTTGTCTTACTTGCATCATATACGATATTTCGGCAAGATTCACCGATAACTAGTGTGGTAATTACCACAATTAAATTGCGTTGTTGGTTCGGTGATTGATAGCATTGACGAAACAGGAAAATAATGCTATTTTGTAACCGACGGTTAGTAACCATTGGTTATTAAATAATTCACCTATTCTTATACATAAAAAACATGACTTAGGAGGAACTCATGAACAAAGCTCAACGTTCTGAATTAACGAAGCAAGCAATATTATCCGCGGCTGCCGAGCTATTCACAAACACCGGATTCGAGGAAGTCACAATGCGAGAAATTGCGAAGCAGGCAGGATGTTCACACACTGCTATCTATATCTATTTTCAGGATAAAGAAACACTGCTCTTCCAATTAGCTAGACAGCCATTGCAACAATTGCAAGACCGCCTGCATGAACTTCAACAAGACACGAACCTTGCTTCTGATGCAACACTGAAACAAATGGCACTCGCTCTCATCCATTTCGGACTTACCTATCGCAGCATGTATCATTTATTTTTCTTTGCTCGATCATCCAGAGTAGATGAAAAAGAACCTAATCTGGTCATACAGAAGCTGCGCAACGATCTATTCTCTATACTGAGAGCTTCAATGGCCGACATGATTAACGCTCCAGCAGACGATCCGCAAACGCTGGCGTATACACGTGCTTTCTACTATTGTTTGCACGGCATTATTACCACTTACCTCGAATCAGAAGAGCCTGATTCTGAACTGCATGACCGTTTGGATGATACATTTGAATTGACAATTGATATCTTTCTAGCAGGGATTCGACAGCATATACAACGATAAAAAAAGAACAACTTAGGGAGGATTTCGTATGAAGTTAGAACAAATTTCTACACATATCTGGTCTTTAAAAACGTGGTTCTTATTTCCGATGCGAGTATGGCTAGTTAAAGATGATGAGGGCATTACGCTCGTTGATGCCGGCATGCCATTCATGGCGCGCAGCATTCATCGTGCAATTGATCAACTGAATGCTGGTTCCTTACAGCGCATTCTACTAACCCATGGCCATAGTGATCATGTTGGTTCCGTACATAAACTTCACAATGCTTATAACGTTCCTATATTTGCGCACGAAACAGAAATCCCTTATATGGAAGGTAAGATGATATATCCACGCCGACGTAAATTAGAACAAAATGTACGACAAGGACTAGCTGCTGCTCTACCAAATACTGAAAATGGACAACTACAAGTGATCGCGGGATTACAACCGTACTTTACACCGGGTCATTCTCCTGGACATACCGTATACATGCACGAAAAAGATAGTGTCTTGCTAGCAGGAGATTTATTCACCTCCAAGCGCGGTCGCTTGAAACGTCCTATGTCTGCCTTTACAGCTGATATGAAAGAAGCGATCACAAGTGGTTCGATCATTACGAAGTTGCAGCCGAAGCACCTAGAAGTCTGTCATGGAGCACCTGTGTTGAATCCCGCTTCTCAGTGGGAGGAGTATCATGCACAAAATATGCATGATTTAAAATAGGCCTATTGATACCAAAAAAGACCGCACTTGCAAGCAGCTGTATGCTTGCAAGTGCGGTCTTTTCGTACAATAATGAATCATCTATTATAAACTAGGTAGGAACCATATCTGTAATACAACGGACTCCCCCACTTTAATTGTATAAAGACAACTTAGGTGTATGATCCGTAAATCGATACAGCTGTGCTGGACGCTGAGAATAACGATTCGAAGTGAGCAATTCACCATTTGGACCACGTACCTCTTCAATCAGTCCTTGGCGTGTCCGAGTAGATGTCAGCTTGCGTACAAAATTCGGCTCTTCAAACGTAGGCACAACCGTCTGCAGTACTTGATACAGTTCACTTATCGTAAATGCCTCTGGTAAAAACTGCTTCGCAATCGTTGTTGTCATCATTTTCTCTCGAATCATATCGAGGGCATCCTGAATAATAAGACGATGGTCAAATGCCAAATCCATATTCAGAGCCTCTTCTACCGGAATCAGCTTCAAATCGGCCGCATCATAAGATGCGCGACGGGCAGCTAGTACTTCCTCTTGGACTAAAGCACAGAATGCGTGCGACAATATCCATCCACGAGGATCTCTACCTGGAGTACTGTATATATTCAAATATTCAATATGGACATCTGTCACGTTGGTCTCTTCTTGCAGCTCGCGCCGAGCACAATCGTACAACGTCTCCGTCTCTCTGCAAAATCCGCCTGGCAGCGCCCATTGTCCTGCGAACGGCCAGCGTTTGCGTTGAATAAGCAGTACTTCGAGCTGCCGCTTCGGCATCGACTTCTTCACAGTAGGGCGTTCCTCTGTCGTGATTGTGAATATTACAATATCGGCCGGAGCACCATCTGGTGTACGGTAACGGTTGGGTGAGTAATTTTTCTCATAGTCATCTAATTGCTGCTCTAGCGATAAGGCATACTTAGATGCTGTCTGCTCTTCTACACGAGAAGCCAAATTTTTAACATCAGATGCCTTATGCTCAGACGCACTGGATTGGCAAGAGTCGGCTTCGTTACCGTTCATGATTGTATCTATCCCTTCCATATAAAACATGATATCGTCCTAATTGTTCCACTATCTTAAAACCATGTAACGGTAATAACATTAGCATAATTACTATGTATAATAGTCTATTTAATAATATAAATACGACATTTATTATGAAGTGTCAACTATTTGCATGTAGAAACGGTTATTATACCACTGTTTAAATAAGCATGTCCGTCAATAAGAACATTTCTATCTAACACATTCATACTGCTCTACATTCACATTTATATGACTACCCATATTTTACATCAATTTACTTCCTTCATGCTAATTATAGCCGATCCTATGTCCAGAACAATCAAAAAGACTTCCCGAATAGGTTTCTCATTCAGGAAGTCCATTCTTAGTCTTTATATGGATCGAACTCGTCAGCGCCAGCCATACAAACCCCGATTGGCTTTAATACGTGCATCACATCAATCGTGTTTCGATGCGCATCCAGTACCGTCTGCAATTGGCGGTAAACGAATGGACTTTCATCCGTACCTGCCCCTCTTAGCTCAACGCCACATGCACGCACAGCCTGATTCATTTGAGCAGATGTAATTTTGCCGCCAGAACGTTTGCGTGTACGCCAATTCATTTTTCCTGCCGCTTCTGTTCGACTCATAATCCGGCCCGCTCCGTGGACGGTACTATAAAACGAATCACGATTCTCCTCGGTATCCTTGCCACGTACAATGACCGAAATATCACCCATACTGCCGCCAATAAAGCCCAGCTGACCTGGCGCGGAAGGTGTCGCTCCTTTACGGACAACGACCGTATCGCGCCCGTCATGCGTTTCACGCCATGCATAGTTATGATGATTATGCACCTCAAAGTCCGCTTCCGCACCTAGTATGGACAATATCTGGTCCATCACATAATCACGGCCTGCATAAGCATATCGTCCAGCCAACCGCATGGCGCGATAATACATGTCTCCAAGCTCATGTTCTAACTCTAATAGAACAGGCGGCTGATCCATTTTCTCTCCCGGGGCCTTTGCGAAAAACTCACGCCCCGCCGCCAAGTTAATGAATCCACTGGCCGTCCGATGTCCGAAGCCACGGCTTCCAAAGTGATTGCCCATCCACAAACGTCCCGTTTCTGTCTCCTCGAACAAATCGACGAAATGATTGCCGCTGCCCACTGTGCCGAGCTGCGAACGAGCCAATGCCAGCAGCTTGTCATGCTCCTGCTGTCCGATTGCTCGATAAACAGCCCAATCCGGATCATCAAACAACTCATGATCCACTCGCTCGTTATTTACACGCCCTACACCGAACGAAATCGTTCGAGCAATCCGGTCCATCACTTCTGAAATACGCGGCAGGACATCAGATACCATTAAGTTCGTTCGCACTGCCTTATTACCGCATCCAATATCGTAACCGACACCTGACGGGGAAATTTGTCCGTCATAGACGACTACACCGCCAATCGGCTGGCTATATCCTTTATGATGATCAGCCATAAGCAAAGACTGAACCACTCTTCCTGTCTCTGCACAAGTTTTCGCTTGTGACAAAGCTCCCGCATCTGGTTCTCCCCAGACACGGACTCCGTCAATCGTTTGATAATTTTTATTACTGCTTGCTTCCATGTTAGTATCGGCACTCCCTATTGCAAAAATTTGATTACGAACAGTCACGCTGCAGTTTAAATTGTAACGCATCCAATGCTAAATTCACCGTCTGTTCAGACTCTTGCGATTCCCATCTGTTTCGATCGGCAACGATGCCAAACTCCGCGTTTGGCAGTTCATAATGCTGTATAGATACAGATTGCGCAGCTGACATCGACTTCATTACAGATGCTGCTTGTATTTCCTGTGAACGAAGCATCTCTAACTTGCTCGTCATCGTCGAAGCGTTCTGATCACAATCGCTCAAGTTCACTCGCTCCATAAACCGAACAAGCGATTCCTCGTTTTCTACCAAACAGAGGCTTTCATGATCAATGCGATCATCTCTCCATACGGGGATACGAACAAAAGCTACTCGATCCTTAGGGTAAACGAACAACAAGTTGCGTGAAGAAGGCGTAAGTTGAATTCGGGATGTTCTGCGATCCCCCTTTTCATCAGCTACGACCGTCCATTCTTTTGCCTCGAAAACATCAAATACTCGTGCCGCACATTCTACACTTTCATTCCCCGAGCGTACATCAGCGTCTAGCTGTTTCCATACAACATCCTCTTGCCCATGGCTGGATACGATCGACCATGTACGTCCGAATCGTTCTTTCAATAAACCTTGAATCGCCTGTACCGCCTGTGCGTAGCGTTCAAATACCGTTAATCCTGCTTCAAACAAAACTAAAACCCGTTCATCAGGGTGTTGTGCATGTAAATTTGTACTCATATGATTAGGCTCCTTTTAACGCTGCCAACGGTTGGCATACTGCTACTACTTCAGCAAGCCCTGCGCCGACAACACTCTCGATTATATGTTCAACATTTTTATATGCTTGTGGTGATTCATCAACGATACTTTCCAGCATCGGTTGGTTAACTACGATCTCGTCTTCCTTGCCAACTTTTAGCGAGGCAGCAAACTCATCCACCGTCACTAGCTGCTTCGTCGCACTGCGCGAACGAACCCGGCCAGCCCCGTGGCAGATCGAATAATAATTGTCGCTGCCGCCATCACGTCCTACCATCAGATAAGAGCGGCTGCCCATCGATCCCGGTATAAGCGCTGGATGCCCAGTCTCCGCATATGGCTTCGGATTATCTGGATGATGCGGCGGCAGGGCAAGTGTAGCCCCTTTGCGATGTACGAACATCCTCCGACCTTGATGCACTTCTTCCCATGCGTAGTTATGCATGAGATCGTATAGCGTCCTCATCTCGACCTTAGTCCCGAATACATCTCGAAAAGCTTCACGAATGCCATATGCGATTAAATGCCGATTCACGACTGCGTAGTTCAACGCTGAGTACATCAAGTTCACATACGATTGTGCAAATGGATGCTCCAACGGCGCAAATGTTAATCTCGGATCTGGCGTTCCTTGACCAGACGCACGCATCCATTGGCTCATTGCTTTAATGCCATGCTCACTAACCGCTCCGCCCCACGCTCGCGACCCAGAATGGATCATTATAACGACTTGCCCGTCAAACAATCCCCATGCTTCTGCAACGTCCCGATTATGCTCAGCAATCTCGATCGCCTGAACTTCGGCAAAATGATTGCCGCCACCAAGCGTGCCTAGCTGCCTATGCGCTCGATGCCATATCGGCTCAGGAATTTCATCCAGCATCTTTTCATCGAAGGAAAATCTGCCGCATTCAAGGTGCGTCAAGGATGTCGTCTTCTTAGGCGTATAAATGTCCGGCACGTATTTGTTTGGCAGACCGTGTACTCCTTTTTTCAACACATGTTCCAATCGGATATCCGAAAAATGGCCGCGTTCATGCATGTTCAAAGGCACGTATTTTCCCATTCGTTTAATCAACTTACGCCGCACCTTTACGTCTTTCAATTCATCACGATGCATATTCGTCAAATGTACACGCATACCGCAGCCGATATCGTTACCGACAATGGAAGGCGATACATAACCATTCTCAGCCTCCCATACCGCTGTCGTACCGATGCACGTTCCAACGCCAACATGAACATCTGGTGTATAGCTCATGTAAGAAGCATTAGGAATCAGTAAATTGTTATTTGCCATTTCAAATACTTTTGCAGGAAGCTCCACAAATAGAGGTTCGCTGGCATACACGTGCAATTCTCCTGCTGGAAGTGCGATCGTTCGATAATATGAATCCTCTGTCTTAGAAGTTATAGTTGTATTCCATGTATTCATAAATATGTTTTCATTCCTCTCACTAAACACCGATAATCTGTTGTGCGCACATTAAAAAAGACCGCAGACTCCTCCGTCTACGGTCTTTTTATTCCTATAAAGGCAGGATTATCCACCTTTATTCCACACACTTAATCATCCTCGATGAAAAAATGTCATAGGAACATATAAAAAGACCATAGACTTCTCGTCTATGGTCTCATGATAATCCGTTCATGTTCTGCTGAAGAACAGCTTAATTACAGGTTATCATTCTTACCTTATCGAGTAAGAATTCACCCTCTACTAAGCGGCACTACTGCGCACCGATTATTCCGTCGAGACCGACGAGAAATATGTGAATGTATGCGGTTGAAGGTTGCCTTGAGCGCGATCTCGCAGCCAATTACCAGCACCTTTATCATTTCTGAGTTCATTAAACATTAGCATCATCATTTTTTCGTCGGCCTCCTTTCGTGTAATATGGATTTATCATAAAGCGGTATTCCAAACATTGTCAACCCTAATTTTAAAAAACAGGTTTTGACCCATCTCTCTGGTCTACATGTTCTGGGCCACTATGCTGTTCCTGACTCGAAATTGACGATTGGGTTTTTCTTTTACTCCCTGTGCCTGTCAACCATTTACCATACGGCATGCGCTCCATCATTTTGGATAAGAACAAGGAGCCTGCCGCTACTGCAATCCACGTTAATATCGTCACGATAAAATGCTGCCCTTCCAGCATCAACGTTCGCGTCCACAGGGCAACCCCTGACAATACAAGTGCGTGTACTAAATAAGCAGGGAAAGAGTACGATCCAATCCATTTCAAACAACGGTACAGCATACCTTGGCGTTTTACGATATTCAGCGCAAGCGCGTACAGAAGCAGCATCTGTGAAACAGCCAATATCGCAATAGACGGTTTCAAATACGTCGAGATATTTACATTTACCGGCTCCACACCACCTGCAAACAAACGATAACTGCTGTACAGATACGCAGCACCAAACACTAGCGCACTCCACGGCAGTACACGTTGAATCCATCGCCGCCACTCAGGGAGACGGTACGCACAGAGAATGCCCATTGCAATATAGAGTATATACATGCCTAAAAACATTGTACGGTGCCCCAATATATATGCTGCTCCCCCACTCGCATCAGACGTCCATCCGGGTGCAATACGGTAAGACCAATCCATTAAGGCTAGATAAAGAAGGGCGATCCCTATCATCAACAATACGATCCATCGCTTGCCTAACTTCATTCCCTTTTCCAACGTTATTGCACGTATTTCCGTTTGTACTTTATGTACAATTTTGAGCAACCAAGGAAAGAGAAGATACAATTGGAATATCATTAAAATAAACCATAGATGATACCCATATGTCGGGTTAACAAACTGCTGCAATATTTTCGTCCAGCCATCTAAAGTGAACATATCTCCTTGCAAAATAAATGCGCAATAGATCAAGGTCCATAATGCGAATGGGACAAGCAGACCCTGTGCTCGTCGCTTCAGAAAAGTGCCGTATTTCGCAGCGGAATGACGGCTATAAAATAAAAGGACGGTTGATATGAATACGAAAGTCAGCGTACCAAATCTCGTAAAGTGATAGAGTAGGCTGATTAAAATCGAATCGGTCCGATTGATATCTTCACGGACGATATATTCACCAATGCTGTGCTGCAGCACAATTGCTAAAAAGGCGAACGCTCGTAGTATCGTGAGCTCTTCTATTCTTTTTTTCGACGTAGACGATGTATGGTTAGGTACAACATCTGTATTTGCACTTTTCTTATCTTTTTCGTGTTTCTCGAAAGGAACAGCCTCTACTTCTGTGGTCTCGTCCATCACAGCAATCGTATTCATCGTTGTCTTCCCTTGCAGGTTCGATTCGGTCACAGATTCACCTCATTGTCACGTTATCCATATAACAGCTTCGTGCATAATGTTATCGCTATAACCTGAAAACGAGATGAAAGAGGCATAAAGAAAGATTCATTAGCATCCATTTCTGCCGAATTTATAAGACAATTCTATTTTCTCAAACAAAAAAGCCATCAATCAAGCTGTACTGATTGATGGCTTTAACACTTTAACTCCACTACGGATAGCTAGTTCATTTTTATAAACCCTCTACTTGGAGTCTACTGATCTGAACTCCCCTTCGAAAATCTCTAGTAAATTGGCCTGTTCCTCATTCACATCATTATCGAGTATGTTCGTGCTCACCGCCAACACATGATCTCCCCCTACAAGACCGCCAGCTATCGTAGCAAATCCATGAATGCCCCCACTATGTCCCCAAATCGAAGTACCACTTGCTAGCTTTGTTTCATAAATGCCCAGTCCATATTTCCCAACAGGCGTATCAACCCCCGTCAACATTTGCTGCAAAGATTCAGCCTTCAATAACTTGCCTCCTAATAAGGCACTGAAAAACGTATTCAAGTCAGCCGTTGTCGAAATCATATCACCCGCTGCATCTCCCCATGAAGGGTTTAACTCTGTCATATCGATAAACTTGCCGTTCTCTTTAAAGTACCCTCTTGCATGCTGATCCGGAATATAGGAAGAGCTTCCCGGTATAGATGTATCGTTTAGCTGAAGCGGATCAATGATGCGCTTCTTAATTTGGTCCGCATAGGTTTCACCTGTCACCTGCTTAATAATAAGTCCCGCTAAAATATAGTTCGTATTTGAATAACTCCAATTCGTTCCTGGAGCGAATAATGGTGCTTCACCTAATCCTTTACGGACAAGCTCTTCAGGTGTATATCCATGATATGGATTCTTCACTATACTATCTCTTATAAATGATTGCGATGTGTAGTTCGCAATGCCACTTGTATGATTCAATAACTGCTGAATCGTAATCTTCCTGCCATCATAGCCATTTCCTTGCACAACACCTGGCAGCCATTTCTCTACAGAGTCATCCAAGTGGAGTTTCCCTTCTTCGGCTAGCTGTAAAATAACAGTGGCTACAAACGTTTTCGTCACACTACCAATTCGGAAATGGAAGTCCGCCTTCACCTGCCGTGTATCATGTATGCTCGCTTCCCCTGATGCGTAAGCCCACCGCTCTCCATTTTTCATACCCGCTGCAATGATGCCTGGAATGTTCTTATGATTAGCAAGACGATCAATAACTTGCTTAACGGAGCTGTTTACTTCAATTGCTGAGCGATTGGATTGCTGCTGCAAAGAAGTTTGGATTCCTTGTGTCTGCTGGGATGCTGTCTTATCCGGCTGGGCTTGTACATTTCCTTGCATTGGCAGCAGTAGTGCTGCAGCCGCAATCATTGTCGTAACCGTCAACATTTTAAATTTATAGCGATTTAATTTCATTGTTTCTCCTCCATATTTTCATTGTCTAGAAGAGGCTGCCTCCTACTTAGCTCCAAGTAACTTAACTTCGAAATAGGAGGCATTTTCTCCACTAGCCTATACCGATCCTTCCAAGGGTCGTAGACATATACACATATTCATGAATTACATTCATATTCACATGAAAAGTTTATTCTTGAGGGAATAAGGATTTAGTTGTTGAATTCAGTCGTAAGTACATTGCTCATATTCTCGTTAAATGCTTTTATTAACTCATCCGAATTCGGCTGTGAGTTCATATTCATAGCCATAATGTGCTTGCCATCAGACGTTCCAAGTAGCATACTTAGAAATCCATGAATTCCTCCATCATGACCCCAGAGTACCTGACCATTTGGGAGTTTCGTTTGATAAATACCCAATCCATATGTTCTTCCACTTTCATTCACAACCGTTAACATCTGCTTCAGCTGCTCTTCCTTCAATAGCTTGCCGCCGAGCAACGCAGACAAAAATGTGGACAAATCCTTTCCTGTTGAAATCATATCTCCTGCTGCATTCGCAATGGTTGGGTTCAGTTCTGTAATATCTACCAACGTTTGATTGTGTGTGATATATCCTCTTCCATGCTTAGATCCCGGTATGAGAGTACTGCTGCCTGGCAAGAAAGTATCATTAAGATGGAGCGGCTCTATGATGCGTTTTTCAATTTGTTGATCATACGTCTCGCCTGTTACTTTTTTAATAATTTGGCCAAGCAGCACATAGTTCGTATTGGAGTATTGGAAGTCAGTTCCGGGCTTGAATACCGGCTTTTCTTTCAGTCCCATCGCCACTAGCTCTTCTGCTGTATAGGTACGCTGTAAAAGCTCTAGGTTAGTAGGGTCTTTAAAAAGAACGCTCGTATAGTTATAAATGCCGCTTGTATGATTGAGAAGTTGACGAATCGTAATTTTACTGCCGTCGTAACCATTGCCCTGTACAACTCCTGGGAGCCATTTCTCTACGGAGTCATCCAAATTAAGTTTGTTCTCCCCAGCTAACTGAAGCACGACAGTCGCTACAAATGTTTTCGTAATACTGCCAATACGGAAACGCGCATCAGACTCCATTTTGCGTCCTGTCTTAATATCAGCCTTGCCAGCTGAGTAACCTTGGAACTTGCCGTGATTGTATGTCACTGCTGTGACACCTGCAATATCCAGATTCGTGAAGTTATCAATGAGCTTCTGTACTCGCTCAACTTTGGAAGCAACTCCACCAAATTGTTCTGCAATGATATTCACATGATGAAGGGCATCTGAATCCGAAAGTAAATTTGTACTTAAAGCTATTACATGTTCACCGCCAGCGATCCCTCCTGCCATCGTAGAGAATCCAGGCAGATTTCCACCGTGTCCCCAGAAGGAAGTTCCATTAAGCAGTTTCGTTTCATAAATACCGAGTCCATATTTTCCAAGAAGGGGGGCTTCAACCGTTGTCATCATTTGCTTAAGTAACTCTGGCTTTAATAATTTTCCACCTAGTAGTGCACTGAAAAAGGTATTCAAATCATCTACCGTCGAGATCATATCCCCAGCTGCATTTGCCCATGAAGTATTCATTTCGGTTGTGTCCAAAAGCTTGCCTTCAAGCTTGTAATATCCTCTTGCATGAGGACTAGGAAGATGTGTAGAGCTGCCTGGGACTGAGGTTCCCTTAAGCTTTAAAGGATTAATGATACGTTTCTTAATCTGCTCTCCGTATGTTTCGCCTGTTACTTTTTTAATAATAAGTCCCGCCAGCACCGTATTTGTGTTCGAGTACTCCCAGCTTGAGCCTGGCGCAAACGAAGGCTTTGCGCTAATGCCTGCACGAACAAGATCATCAGCTGTATAGTTTTTGTTCAAGCTCGATTGAAGACCTTTCATAAAGGACTCATTTGCTGTATAGCTCGCGATTCCACTCGTATGATTGAGCAACTGACGGATCGTAATTTTGCTTGCGTCGTATCCATTACCTTGCACAACACCCGGCAACCATTTTTCAATGGAATGATCCAAATTGAGTTTGTTTTCACCTGCTAATTGAAGAATGACCGTCGCTACAAATGTTTTCGTCGTACTTCCGATTCGAAAGTGAAAATCTGTCCTCACTGGGGTTTTATCATGGATAGTTGCTTCACCTGAGGCGTAGGACCACTTTTGACCATTCTTTGTAACACCAACGATGACCCCTGGAACGTCCTTCTGATTAGCAGCTTGATCGATGAGCTTTTTGACGGAGCTTCGATTGTCATGAGCGTCAGCCACTTGCTTATTAGTAGAATGCTGCGAAGTTTGCTGTGCTGCATTCACGTTCTCCGCGTGAAATGTTCCTTGCACTGGCAGAAGCAAGGTTCCTGCTAATAATGCGGATAAAGTAATCATTCCTAATTTATAGCCTTTAAACTTCATAGGTTTTCCTCCTTGTTTTGGCACACATTTGAATAAAGGTAGAGTACCGTTTGTGATTTATTTGAATTCCTCTGCATACGCAGAATCAATAGACTCCATTACTGCCTTTGCTTTTTCTTCAGAATCTGGACTTGAATTTATATTCAAAACCATAATATGCTTACCATCTATTGATCCAAATGCAAAACTTCCATATCCGTGTATGCCACCATTGTGCCCCCAAAGTACTTGACCATTTGGCAGCTTCATCGTGAATATGCCCAGTCCATAATCTCCAACTTGCTCTGTTTTCACAGCCGTCAACATCTGCTTTAGCTGCTCTTCTTTCAATAGCTTACCGCCAAGAAGTGCAGACATAAATGTAGACAAATCCTGTCCAGTGGAGATCATATCTCCGGCTGCATTCCCCCAAGATGGATTCATTTGTGTAACATCTTTTAATTTTTGATGAAGATAAACGTATCCGCTAGCATGTTTAGATCCTGGTATAAGGGTACTGCTTCCAGGCAGGAAGGTGTCATTAAGATTGAGAGGTTCTATGATGCGTTTTTCGATTTGCTGATCATAAGTTTCGCCTGTTACTTTTTTAATAATTTGACCGAGCAGCACGTAGTTCGTGTTGGAGTAGCTGAAGGAAGTTCCTGGCTTAAATAATGGCTTTTCTTTTAATCCGATTTCTACCAGTTCTTCTGCCTTGTAGTCACGGTATAAACTCTCTAGGTTGTTGGGGTCTTTAAAAAGAACGTCTGTGTAGTTATTAATGCCGCTTGTATGATTGAGCAGTTGGCGAATCGTAACTTTATTTCCATCATAACCGTTGCCCTTCACCACACCTGGTAGCCATTTTTCTACGGAGTCATCCAAATTGAGTTTGTTCTCACCTGCTAACTGAAGTACAACCGTCGCTACAAATGTCTTTGTAATGCTGCCGATGCGGAAGCGTTCATCTGATCCCATTTTGCGACCAGTAGTGATGTCCGCTTTACCAGATGCGTAGCCTTGAAACTTGCCTTGATTGTACGTAACCGCAGTAACACCTACAATACCGTGTTTCGTTATGTTATCTAGCTGATTTTGCACGCGCTTCGTCTTGGACTCCGTTCCACTGAATTCTTCGGTAATAATGTTGAGATGATGATTGTTCTTTGTGTCTCCAAGTAAATTTGTACTCAACGCCATCACATGATCACCACCAGCTATGCCTCCCGCCATGGTAGAGAATCCAGGTAAATTCCCACCATGTCCCCAAAAGGACGTTCCATTTGGCAGTTTCGTTTCAAATATACCTAGTCCGTATTTTCCAAGAGGAGATTCAACACCCGTCATCATTTGCGTGAGCAGCTCTGGCTTTAATAGTTCGCCACCTAGAAGTGCGCTAAAAAACGTGTTCAGATCATCTACTGTCGAAATCATATCTCCGGCTGCATTTCCCCATGAAGGATTCATTTCAGTTGTGTCTAAAAGCTTGCCTTCAAGTTTGTAATATCCTCTTGCATGAGGACTAGGAAGATGTGAAGAGCTGCCTGGGACCGACGTTCCTTTGAGCTTTAGAGGATCAATGATGCGCCTCTTAATCTGCTCACCGTATGTTTCGCCTGTAACCTTTTTAATCACAAGTCCAGCCAGAACCGTATTCGTGTTCGAGTATTCCCAACTTGTTCCCGGAGCAAAAGAAGGTTTGCTACTGATGCCTATACGGACAAGCTCCTCAGTTGTATAGTTTTTGTGCAAGTTGGAATGAAGGTCTTTTATAAAAGTCTCATTTGCTGTATAGCTCGCGATTCCGCTCGTATGATTCAGCAGCTGGCGGATCGTAATTTTGCTTGCGTCGTATCCATTTCCTTGCACAACACCTGGCAGCCATTTTTCAATGGAATCATCTAAATTGAGTTTGTTTTCACCTGCTAATTGAAGAATGACCGTCGCTACAAATGTTTTTGTTGCACTTCCGATTCGAAAGTGGAAATTGGTCTTCAATGGGGTTTTATCGTGGATAGTAGCTTCACCTGAGGCATAGGACCATTTCTGACCGTTCTTAGTAACACCAGCGATAATCCCTGGAACGTCTTTCTCATTAGCAAATTGATCGATAAGTTTCTTAACAGCTTCCCTGCTATCTTGTGTACGACTCGAATTATTATTTGTGGAATGCTGAGAAGTTTGCTGTGCTGCATTCGCGTTCTCCGCATGCAAAATTCCTTGTGTAGGTAGAAGCACAGTTCCTGCTATTAATGCGGATAATGTAATCAATCCTAATTTGTAACCTTTAAACTTCATAGGATTTCCTCCTTTTTTATCGAAACAGAATTACTATAATCTGACATCACATGAATAGATAACCCTTCATCTTTGCTCAAGATATTTTTTTACTATCATTCGGCATACCCGATTATCCTTTTATCCATCAGGCAAGCATGCTTCGTTTCTCCTGTCACCTCCTGACCTGACTTTAGCGCTAGATATGTCATATCCCATAGTGATAAAAACGTTCATTTCAACATAATCATTCGTCATAATTCCTATGTGTGATGTCATATGACAGTCCCTCACTACCCATTGTGACAGCATCTCACCTATGCTAGGGATATCAATCAGCGGACATGCGACTGCTGAACTTACTACTATCTATGAAAAAGGAGAAGTTAACGATGAAAGAGCATTTCATTCGAAACCTGAAACATGCACAACTTATGCTGTATACGTTTGTGAGCGGACTATTTTATTTCATTTTCTTTTCAGTCGGGGTCACATTAGGTGTAGGGTTATCGATCACTGTTGTGGGGATTCCAATCCTGGTCTATGTGCTGCAAACAGCACCGAAATTCGTACGTTTAGACGCTCGAATCATTGAAAAATACACATCCTTACCGTTGACTCAATTGCCATGTGATGAAGAACACTTCCATTACAACGAGCCAAAGCAAGATTCATGGGAACAGATGAGAGGGACATTGACGAATCGCGGTTATTGGATCATGATTAGATTATTGTTATATAAATTGGTAATTGGGATGGGCAGTCTAATCCTTTCGGTCTTGATGTACGTTACACCTCTTATGTTATTGCCTGCACCCCTTCTGTATAAGATCCTCCCGTACAATGTGCTGGCTAATTCAATTGAAACGCTCCCAGCCGCATTAGCGGTAAGCGCCCTGGCTTGTTTATGGTTGATCGTTAGTACACGAGTAGGCAATGCCTTTGCGAAGTACTTAGTCGACTACACACGTCGTATGATTGAAGTGGGGTATTTATATAAAACAAAACAGTAAAGTACCGAATTGGTGCTTATTACGAAGATGGAGTGAGAACTTCTAATGTGGAATATAACGAAGCATTGGTTTTGGTATGATTGGATGTGTTTCTTTATTCGGTTATTACTCTTAATAGCCATAGTTTTAAATATGCTAATTAATCCAATACCATTTTCTGTGCCATCATGGGTCATCATTTTAGCAGCTATTTTGATTCATTCGATTCCTTTTCTCATCCAACAGTTCAGTAAAAAGTGGTACTTAGTCTCAGAAATTGTGTTGACTGGATCGTTTTATATGTATCTTACTTCTGATCAACCACTTCTCTCTTGGCAATTTGTCATAATCGCATTTGTAATTGGCTTTTACAGTGACAAAAGCAACTATTTGTGGACAGCAATACCCACTATTTTTATCATTCCTGGTATCAACGGATGGCTAGCTGATGAGCCTATTCTAGCTATTATTTTAAACTATATGTTTAATCATGGCGCTGTATTTGCGCTAGGCTATGCCTTTCAAGTACTTGCCTTAAACCATAAACAGAGTAAAATTATTCAAGAGCAGAAAAAGGTACTGGAGCAGCACGTTAATCAGATCGAGGAACTTACTTTGAAAGAGGAGCGGAACCGACTGTCACATGAATTGCATGACACGATCGGCCATACGCTAACCTCGCTAATTGTAGGCATGGAGTCATTGAAAACGTCATTCCCTTCCAATCAAAGCGAGCGAATCGATACCCTTGTCGAATTGGCCCGCCATGGGTTGGATGATATTCGCCAGCATCTGCATCATTTGGCTGCAACGCCAATGAGCCAATCGTTACGTGATTCAATGCAACAACTTATCGGAGAATTCACAAAAGCAACAGGGGTAACGGTTAGCTTCCGTACATTCGGAAATGAAGTTCCTATCACAAAACAAATAAGCTTCTGCTTGTATCGCTGCCTGCAAGAATCTCTCACCAACGCCGTTCGACATGGGCAAGCGAGTACGATACAAGTTCAGTTATTTTACGACAACCAACAACTACGTCTACAAATTGAAGATAACGGCATAGGTATGGAGCAAATACGATTTGGCTTCGGGTTATCCGGCATGAAGGAACGCTTAGATGAATGCACGGGCAATCTAGCTGTACATTCTCGAGCTAATGAAGGAACGGTCATCATCTGCACGCTCCCTCTAAAAGCAGAACTTGCGCAAACAGGGATACGACTTCTACTCGTCGATGATCAATCTATTATTACAGAAAGTTTGCAGCGCATTCTAGAACAACAGCCTGATCTCCAAGTTATTGGAACAGCTGAAAATGGACAGCAAGCTTTGGAGCAATGTGCGACAGCTCAGCCTGATATCGTACTTATGGATGTGCGTATGCCAGAAATGGATGGTATTGAAGCTCTCCGTGAGATGAAGCAGCGTTGGCCTCAGATGAGAGTTGTTCTATTAACAACATTTGAAGATGTGTCGCAAGCTGTCAAATCAATAGAGCTTGGTGCAGAAGGATATATGCTTAAGTCGATTCATCCGCGAGACTTAATCGAAGCGATAAAGCTTATTCATAGCGGAGGAACATGGATTGATCAGAACATTACCGTTCAAATATTCGAGAAAATGAAGCGTCAACGGGAACAGCTCGGCAATCAAAATTATTCCCCGGAAAATAATCCGTATGGAATTACGAAACGAGAGTTAGAAATTTTACAGCATTTAAGCAATGGATTGCGTTACAAATCGATCGCAGCCAAGCTATTTTTATCTGAGGGTACGATACGAAATTACTGCTCTACTCTCTATTCCAAACTAGGAGTAAGCAACCGTGAGGACGCGATCGAGAAGGCACGCGCTGAGGGATTGGGACTGCATTGATTATGCAGTATACGAATCAACTATTTTCGCATAGTAACTCAAAGTGTAGTTCCAATTCAAACTATACCTACTGATTAACCTATGTTTCGATATCCCGCATGCAAATCCACCTCTTCTTGTCCTTAAAGAGCGAATTTTTCAATTCAAATAGTAGGCACCCATCCTAGCATAAAGAGGCGAGAAATTGTCCAAATGGAACGTATGTATGTTGAGGGGTATCCATTCCCCACCAATGTCCTACTATTATTTCTTTAACGGTTGTCGCAGAGACTATCCAGCTTACATTTACTTATTTTGAGGTGTAAAGGATGTCAGAGAGCTTATTTGTCAGATTAAGCGAATGAATTCACCATAATTGCTAAAATAAGCGCTCTGATGACCGTTACAATTCTATTAGGGACGATTTCGTATAAATAACGTCAATAGTAACCGTTAGAGGGAGTACCAGAGTACAACAAAGGACTCACACAGGTTGCTCCATGGCATATCGCAGCTCAATAGCTGATGATAGCGTCTGTAATTATCGCGAGCCCCATTGGAATGACATATTCATACATGAAAAAACTTAGCATCGCACACCGTGTCATGCGATTGCTTCTTTTTCTTTCTAACCTTTTAATAGCCCAAACTATTCTATAAGAATGGACTTGTCTCGATGTCATTTCTGCATTTTATTTATATTTCAACAACCATAACTTCATACAATCCATACATAAAAACCGCTCCACCTTACATGGAACGGTCTTTTGTACGCATTGCTTCCACAATAACATTTACTTATTTATCCATTTTCTCGTATAAGAATGATTCACCATTGCGGTAGAAGCGCGGATCGTAAATCCCGATATGTTTGTCGTCATTCACAATAACAATAAAGGGTGACCATTCATATAACGTCTTCGCCTCTGGGTTCGCTGCAAATAGCTGTTCAAGGCTGGTGCTCTCATCCGATGTCAGTTCGACTTGAAGCTTCGGTTCAGTGAAAACGGTCGTTCTACTAATGTAAACTTTATCATTTTGTTTGCCGATCATTTGAAACTGCCCTGGAATAAAGCCTGCTGACAACGCGAATTCGTCGTATTGCTTCGCATATTGGTTCTGAATCACATATCCTTGAACCGTCTGGCTAATAAGATGAACAATCATCAAAGCCCATACCCATTTGAATACGCGTGATGATGACAAATTCCGCTTGAATCGAACTAGCAGCCAACCGACCAACATAATGATCCAGAACATAAAGTCTATAATCGGAATCGTGCCGAACGTAACCCGTATCGAAGAGAACGGCTCCAAATACCCTGTCCCCCACGCATTAAACAGATCGCTCGAATTATGAATAAACACAGCTAGTAAACCCATCGCGAACAGCTTCAAGTCCTTGACCTTAAACAGCAACCAACTCACAATCGACAATAAAGCCGCCCATACCGGTACAAGAAACACGGAGTGAGTAATGCCGCGATGCCACATTTGATAACGTCCTGCTGTATCCCACCACTGTGAAATGACATCGATATCAGGAATATTAGAACCTACGACTGTCGTCAGGAGCAGCGCTCGTTTTTCATTTGTCGTAAAACGCTTTTTATCAACAGCTGCATATAAGGATAATCCAAATAGTGTATGTGTTATCGTATCCATTGCTTATGACTCCCCCCTATAAACATCATTGTAAGGATGGGACAACCATGAAGCAATAAAGACAATCGACAATTTACTTAAAAATGAAGATGTCTGCATTCAAGAAAACGACAAACCGCCATCCATACAACAAAAATAGCGGCACAGGAATTAACCCCGTACCGCTATTTGCATATCATTTAGGGATAGCCATCTCTTCAGCAATATTCTTGCATTTGAGACAATATCATTCCTACTATTTAAATCGCCCAATTTCCGTTGCGGAAGATAGGCACGGACGTTCCATCTTTAAGAATACCGTCAATGTTCATTTCAGCTGAACCGATCATGAAGTCAACATGTGTAATACTCGTGTTTACACCTGCTGCACGCAGCTCATCCTGTGACATCTGCTTGCCGCCTTCAACGTTAAACGCGTAACCACTGCCGATTGCCAAATGGTTAGATGCGTTCTCATCGAACAACGTGTTATAGAACAAAATGTTGGACTCCGAAATAGGTGATTGATGCGGTACAAGCGCTACCTCACCAAGATAACGAGCTCCTTCATCTGTATTCACGAGCTGCTCAAGAATGTCTTGACCTTGCTCTGCTTCAACTTTCACAATACGGCCCTTCTCGAACGTAAGCTTAAAGTTATCAATCAAATTGCCACCATAGCTAAGCGGCTTCGTGCTTGACACGTAGCCATCCACACCATCGCGATAAGGCACAGTGAACACTTCTTCTGTCGGCATGTTCGCCATGAAGTTCACCTTCTGCTCATTCGTGCTGCTCGCACCAACCCACAGATGCTTCTCTGGAAGCTCAATCGTCAGGTCAGTACCTGGCGCTGTGTAATGCAGCTTGTGGAAATGATTCTCGTTCAAAATATCAACCTTCGCATGAAGATTGTTGTTATGCGCTTCCCACGCTTGAACCGGATCTTCATGATGAAGACGAACGGAATCGAAAATGGCAGCCCATAACTGTTCAACAGCTTGCTCCGCAGATGCGTTAGGGAATACTTTTGCTGCCCATGCCTCAGAGACTGCTGCTACCACCGTCCAGCTCACTTTGTCAGACTGAATAAATTGACGGTATTTCGTCAATGCTTGGCCTGCTGCTTTTTGATAGTTGCCAATGCGTTGAGGGTTAATTCCCTTCAGCAAATCAGGATTCGATGACACGATGGAGATAAACGCTGCACGCTTATCAAGGAACGCTTCGCGTTTCGCTACTTCCCACTCCGGATAGCTTGCAAACACTTCATCTGGTGCTTTCTCATACTTCAAGCGAGACAATGCTTCATCTGTCCAATCGACATGCACATTGCTTGCGCCCGCTGCATAAGCTTTAGCTGCCACTAGGCGAGCCAATGGAGCTGACTCAATCGTACTATTCACGAACACCTCTTGTCCTTGTTGGACGTTAACGCCTACTTTTACGATCAATTCTGCATATTTTTCAAGATTCTGTTCGAACTGCGTCATTGGTCATTCTCCTTTTATGTAAAGTGAAGGTTATACATAACTTATATTGTATATGTTATTTCCCACTTTAAGTCCAGTAATTTGACCAATATTCAAAAAAAATATAACAACAAGCCCTGTTCGCACCCACAGAAGATGGTTCAACGAACAGAGCTTGCTGTCAATTACACGTTAGAATTTGAATACAGTTCAAGGAACTTCCCAGTATGTCCCTATTTCAAATCTTTCACTGGTAGTTGTTTCAGTTCATCATCCAGTTCATCTTCTGGTTCTTCAACCGGTTGGGCGATAAATGTCACGACGTTACTGGCAGGTGAAAGAACATTTTGACTGTTCCTTACTTTGACAGAGAACGTATATGTGGCCCCTTCTACTAATCCCTGATTAATAATTAATGTTGGTGAAGAAGACGCACCTATTTGCTGCGTATCGTTATAGATTTCATAGGAAACTGGTGCAGCATGATTGTTCGGATCTGTCCATGATAATACTACACCACCAGCAGCATCTGGTGTAGCCGTCAAATTCGTTGGCGCAGCCAACGGGCCTTCTACAGGAGCACTGCCGCCTTTTGTGAGAGCAGCATTTTTACCTGATACAACTAGTGCGAATGGTTGTGTCGATTGTGGAACGTTGTACGCTTTAACGCGAATCGTGTACTTGCCCGCTTCCGATGTATTGAAGTATACATTTTCAACGTTGTTCGCACGATCGAACGAAGCGCAGCTTGTGCTAGCCGTGTTGCTTACAAAGCAGTTTCCTTTGTACACTTGGCCAGATGGAGAAACAACTTCAAGGTCTAGGTCATTTACAAGTGCTTTCGTAGTGGATACAGCAGCTTGGAAATCTGACCATACCGTAGAAATTTTGAGTGGCTGACCACTCGCTACATCTACTGTATAAGTAGCAACATTACCCGTACTTAGACCCGCTGTATGATCTTCATGCTGAGCCGTTACGTTCGTCGGGTAGAGTGTCGCTTCCAAATTGACACGTCCCCAACCTGTTTCACGGCTGCCCCAACCATAGCCAACATCTTGAGCACCATTAATGAGGGTAGCTTTTACAAGCGCAGCTGTAGGATCAATCTTTTTCACAGTGTTGAAATATTGACGAACAAGAGCAGCTGAACCTGCTACTGCAGGAGTAGCCATCGAAGTACCTGATAGCGTTGCATAGTGCTGATTCGGATTACCTGTAAGGGTTGAAATCGTAGAGCGAGGAGAAATAATGCTTGTACCCGTTACAACAACATCTGGCTTCGTACGACCATCGAAGGTAAAGCCGCGGCTGGAGTAAGAGGCAATGGAGTTAGGAGCTGTCTTGGCCAAGCTGCCTACAGTAATGGCATTCTTCGAAGTACCTGGAGTTGCAATGGTGTTGTTACCAAAGCTTCCCGAGTTGCCTGCTGCGAACAGGACGTTGAAGTATTTGTTCTTGAATGTATACTCATCCACTCGTTGAGCGTTGGTATTGTAGGAGTTCGAGGAAGCTCCCCATGAGTTCGTATGAATTTTGGCACCTAGCGCTTCAGCTTCAGCGAACAGTTGTCTTACATCACCAGGGTTAATGCCTCCTCCACCTGTGCCGAGCGCTTGCAGTACAAGCTTCGCACCTGGAGCGACACCCTTGTATTTTCCACTCGACTGTTTACCTGTACCGAGTACTGTTCCCGCTACGTGCGTACCGTGCCCACCAGGATCGGACCAGTTACCTGGGATCGCTTTTGCAATTGGAGTTACATGAAGCTGACCCGTAAAGTCTTGGTGAACCGTAGACACATTACCGGAGTCTAGCCCACTGTCACCAACGGCAACAATTTGCCCTGCGCCAGTCAAGCCTTTTGCCCACACGCCTGTAACTGGTGTGGAAGTACCGATTTGTTGATTAATAAACTCATTCGACGTTTCGTAACGAAGCTTTGTTTCGATAAAGGTAATATCTTTATCTTGAAGCAAGGCGTATACTTGTTGATCGGTCAACGTAGCTTCAATGCTGCCATCGTATACACGAACATCTTGTGGAGCGGTAGGATTGATAAGGGAAGCAATTCTTGATTCACTGCCTGGGAATGTGGAGATAACATATTCATTCGGGATGCTGTCTGGGGTAGTTAACGTGCCGACCTTCCAATCTGCTTGGAAAGGTGTAACGCTGTATACGAGGTCGTTTGCAGCAATTTGCTGCGCTTGTTGACCATTAATTCGTACGAGGTAAGCAAAGTCCGGCAAATAATCACCGATGGTTGCTCCATTCTTGCTTAGAAGTTCTTTGGATGCTTGTGTAATTACATCCTTGAATTGAACGACATACAACGCTGCTTCATTCGATTGGGCATGTTCGCTCAAACTTTTCTGCTGAGGGAGGTCTTGAAGATTCACATCTCCTGTCTTCAAATATAGAGTACGAGAGAGAGTGGGACTTGGTTCGGCGGCAAAACCATTTGACTGGAACACGGGAGCAAACAGGCTCAGTGTAAGTGCAATCGATAGACCCATAGCAAACTTTCTTTTCATACACATACCTCCATCATATTAAATTTGAATGCAGCAAAATGGAACAACTATGAAACGATAGAATCAATTCAGAAACTTTTCAATCCACCACCTTTCCACAAAAACCATTTTATGGGCTATAGCTTGTTTAGAATCATACCTGTTATTTCTCACTTTAGCAATAGGTTTTATCAAATTAATTTTGTTTCATCGATAACCCTTATGTATAAAGGAATTAGGTAGTTGTTACACTGCTAAAAATCCTTAATTACGACTTATTTCGATAAAGAAATAAGAGCATATCAGGTAGATTCATTAGCTTCTATCATACGAAATGGGACTCAACATTTATTGGACAACGTTCTATTTAAGTAACAAAAATGATGAAACTTACTACCAAAATGAAAACAAGCACCCCCTTGCACTATGAAGTAGTGATAACAGGGATGCTTGTTTTTTTAATATAACACTAGAAGACGAATCCTATCGAATCCATTCAGCCATTGCCTGCTTTCAGTAATCTTCCGCTAACATAGAATGAACATAAACGTTGCTATCTTAAAGTGGTCATTACACGCAATTAACTCACTTTACTCCACAAGGCAGGAACATTAGGTGGCTCCCATCCTACTAACGATAAATGGGCTTGGCGGGCACGATATGTAACATTGCCATAAGTAACGAGATCATTTACTTTGTACTGCTGTCCTGCTTTCCACGGTGACGCAACTGGCTCAGGATTAGGACCTGTTTCAATGGTAACCTGGACAGGAATACTATTGGGGGATAAGAGAGTTCCAGCTCTCACCTTAACGGTAAAGCTGTATGCCGTACCTGCCTGCAATTGATTAATGACAGCAGATGTGGTTGGTGAAGTAGCTACTAGCTGGTTGCCAATGTAGACTTCATAGATTGGTGCACTTGCATGAGGATTTGGATCATTCCATGACAAGGTTACGCTATTTTTCGTTTTAGCGGTCACTTGTAAATTAGTAGGGGCTTGTAGGTCCACCGGCTGTGTCACGCCGCCCGCACTCAGTGCTGCATTGCTGCCAGAAACAACAAGCGCAAATGGCTGTGCTGCTTGAGGAATGTTGTAGCCTTTGATTCGAATCGTATAAGTACCCGCCGCTGCCGTATTGAAATAAACATTTTCTACATTGTTAATACGGTCAAAAGCTGCGCAGCTCGAGCTTGCATTGTTGCTTACAAAGCAGTTTCCTTTAAATACTTCTCCTGTTGGGGAAGTAACTTCGAGATCAAGATCATTAACAAGTGCCTTCGAGGATTGAACAGCGGCTTGATAATCTGTCCATACTGTCGAAATCTTTAGCGGCTGACCTGCGCCTACTGTCAGGGTGTAGGTCTTTTCTTCACCTGTCTGAATGCCCGTTGTGTGATCTTCGTGTTGTGCTTTGATGCCATTCGTTGGGTACAAGGAAGATTCTAAATCAACTTGCCCCCATCCTGTTTCACGGCTGCCCCAGCCAAAACCAACATCTTTAGCACCGTTAATCAGCGTCGCTTTAATTAGTGCAGAAGTCGGATCGACTTGTTTCACATTTACAAAATGTTGTCGCACGATTGCGGCTGCACCCGCTACAGCAGGAGTAGCCATCGAGGTACCAGACATCGTCGTATAATTTGCATTTGGAACAGCTGGTCGATTGGAAAGTGAAGAACGCGGTGAAATAATGCCGCTGCCTGTTACGGCAAGATCCGGCTTCACTCGTCCATCAAAAGCATACCCTCGGCTAGATGTAGGTGACATGCCATTTGACGTTTTAAGCATATTCGCTACCGAAATAGAGTTTTTCGAGGTCGCTGGTGTAGCCACCGTATTGGCACCACTACCAGAGTTACCTGCGGCGAATAAGACATTAAATTTTTTATTAGCGAATGTGTACTCATCTACTTGAGCAGCAAAGCTGTTATAAGTATTAACAGGTGCTCCCCACGAATTCGTGTGTATACTGGCGCCATTGCTTTGGGCCTGCCCGAATAGGGTTCTCAAGTCTCCAGGACAAATGCTGCGTCCACAGCCAACTGCTTGAAATACCAACTTCGCACCTGGTGCGATTCCTTTATACTGCCCATTTGACAGAGCACCAGAACCTAGTACAGTACCAGCCACATGGGTCCCATGCCCATCTAAGTCAGACCAGTTTCCAGGTGTAGCGACAGCAATTGGAGTAGTTTGCAGTTGACCTTGGAAATCTGCATGCATGGTAGAAAGATTACCGGTATCCAAGCCAGTATCGGCAACTGCGACGACTTGTCCTGTGCCTGTTAAGCCACGGCTCCACATCCCACTAGGGGTAGAGGCTTTTACCTGAGCTGCGATATAGTCATTCGTCACATCGGTTTGTAGTTTCGGTTCAACAAAGGTTACATCTTCTGTCTGGATGAGAGCTTGAATGTGCGCGTCCGTCAAAGTAGCCTCGATGACACCTTTGTTGACGGTCAGTTGTTGAGGAGCAATCGATTGGATAAATGCAGCTGCACGTGCTTCACTGCCTTTGAAGGTGGATATGACAAATTGATTCGGGATGCTGTCGGTGGAAGCAAACGTTCCTTCCTTCCAGGTAGGTTGATAGCGGGTAACACTGTATACGAGGTTGCTAGTGGAGAGTTGACTTGCCTGTCCATCTGTCATGCGAACGAGGTAAGCAAAATCCGGGAGGTAATCACCAATTTCGACGCCTTGCTGTGTAAGTAATTGTTTTGATTCATTCGTAATCACGTCCTTGAACTGGACAATGTACATTTTGGGGGATTGTGAGGATTCATGAAGCATTTCTTGCGGAAGCGAAGTTTCCCTCAGGTCAATTTGACCTGTCTTGAGATACAACGTTCGAGCAGTTTCACTTCCTTGCTCTGCATAACCTGTCGGTTGGAATGCTGGTATAAGAAGACTTAATGATAGCATCATAGATAAGCCAATGACGAGCTTTCTCTTCATATGTAGATTCTCCTTCGCGATTAAATGTTGTAGGTTGTAGTAAGTCTCCTATGTTAGCTTCTTGATCCCCTTTCGATGAGATTAACAATTACTGGACAATGGCTTATCCTGATAATAACCTGCATCGATTTAATGATCAATACAAATTATTACATGTTAGTAATCTAAATAAACGTTACAGGGCCCAAGTGTAAGCGCTTTAACAAAATTATTTACAAATGAAAGGTAACATTCTTGTCATAACTAAACGAGAACGAATCTCTTATTGGGTTATTGGGCGCTGTTCGATATTTATGAAACACATTGCGAATTCTATCAATGATGTCGTTTGGACGGGCCGAATTGAACTCATCTAGTTCTATCGCCGCAATCACAAGAACTTATGTTCCTAATCTGATATGCATATGCTATAATCTCCCTGTACAATAGTAAGGCTACAAGGGCGGTCGGCTAATCTCCCGGAAGGGAGGTGATGCCTTGTGAAGGTACATGACGCACTAGGATTAGTAATTGACTTCGGTATGCTGCTTATTGCACTGCTGACGCTCATTATTGCTATCATCGTTGTCATTATCCAACACACAAAGAAATAGACCGCCCCCAACCAAGGAATGCGGTCTATTGCTGCACCTTATAAGCCACCGCCCTGTGGCGGCTGTTGTACGTAGGAGCCGTCACCACACGGCTCCTTAATATACTTTATTATACCTCTTCCAAATTATTCATGCAAACAAATGACACCTTTTGAGCAAACGTCGAGAACTTTCTATAGGAGGATATCATGGCGACAATAGAAGACTTTACAAAGCTAGACATTCGCATCGGCACCATTATCCAAGCCGATATCTTTCTTGAGGCACGCGTGCCTGCTATTAAGTTGATGATCGACTTCGGCCAGCTTGGTATTAAGCAATCATCAGCCCAAATTACCCACCGCTATGAACCAGAACAGCTCATCGGGAATCAAGTTGTTGCAGTCGTGAACTTTCCTCCAAGGCGCATTGCTGGCTTTAAGTCTGAAGTTCTCGTCTTAGGTGGCGTTCCCGGTGAAGGCGATGTAGTCCTGCTTAAGCCTGACACTCCCCTTCCAAACGGTACACCTATCGCTTAGATGCAGCTCGTTGAACATATGCATCGAAATACCGCGTACCTTCAACTGTTTGTCCTATGATGAAACATTCTGTCGTCAGGTCATTCATGTTGAAGGCGTATATAGAATTTAATACTTTCCAAATATCACTCAATAAAAAAGCGAGATTCTATGAACCACAGAATACTCGCCTCTTTCCTCTTTACTAATGTATAAAAAATTTATGCCTTCGGATGGATCATCAGCTCAGGTCGGACAACTTCGTCGAACTTCTCTTCCGTCAGTAAGTTAGAGCGCAATGCCGCTTCTTTCAGCGTCAGCCCCTCTTTATGCGCTAATTTAGCAACAGCAGCTGCATTTTCATACCCGATATGTGGATTCAAAGCAGTCACAAGCATCAATGAACGATCAAGGTGACTTTTAATTACGTCTACATTCGGCTCAATCCCTACCGCACAGTTATCGTTGAACGATACGATAGCATCTGCCAACAATCTACTAGATTGCAAGAAGTTATAAATGATAACCGGCTTAAATACGTTCAGTTCAAAGTTGCCTTGGCTGGCTGCAAAGCCAATCGTAGCATCATTCCCCATCACCTGACACACGACCATCGTTAATGCTTCACTCTGCGTCGGGTTCACTTTGCCCGGCATAATGGAACTGCCCGGTTCATTTTCAGGAATGCGAATTTCACCAAGGCCACTGCGAGGTCCGCTGGAGAGCCATCTAACATCATTCGCAATTTTCATCAGGTCGGCTGCAAGCGCTTTAAGCGCGCCGTGCACGTATACCAGTTCATCATGGCTTGTCAACGCATGGAACTTGTTGCTTGCCGATGTGAATGCCTTCCCTGTCTGTTGGCTTATTTGCTCTGCAACCATATCCCCGAATCGCGGATGCGCGTTAATTCCCGTACCTACAGCTGTTCCACCGATTGCCAGCTCGCTTAAAGAAGAAGCACTCTCACTGATCATGCGCTCGCTTTTCTCCAGCATTCGATGCCAACCGCTAATTTCCTGACCAAGTGTCAATGGTGTTGCATCCTGCAAATGAGTACGTCCTATTTTAATGATAGATTCAAATTGTTGGCTTTTTTGAAGAAGCGTTTCTTTCAGTTTATAAATAGAAGGCAACAGTTCCTCTTCCACAGCGACTAGCGCCGCCATATGCATCGCTGTTGGGAACGTGTCATTGGAGCTTTGTGATTTGTTAACATCATCATTCGGGTGGACACGAAGTGTGCTTCCGCTCTCTTCTAGCAATTGATTCGCACGGTGTGCAATCACTTCATTTACATTCATATTGCTTTGTGTACCGCTGCCTGTCTGCCATACGACAAGCGGGAAATGCTCACCCCAGTTCCCAGCGATCACTTCATCAGCCGCTGCAACGATAGCGTTGGCTTTTTCACTATCCAACTTGCCCAACTCTTCATTTGCTAGAGCAGCACTCTTTTTCAAAATCGCAAACATACGAATTAATGGCTTAGGCATCTGTTCTGTACCAATGTTGAAATTCTCAAAGCTGCGCTGTGTTTGCGCTCCCCAAAGCTTATCAGCAGGTACCTTTACTTCGCCTAGTGTGTCCTTTTCCAATCTGTACTCCATGTGATGCCCTCCTCATTTGGATATAAGCGTAATGGATTGCGTGAGATTGCAAATGATAATGATTTTCAATGATAGTTTTATTATGATCAATCTCGTTCCCACTTGTCAACATCCCCATAATCTACCTGTACATCGATCTACTGCAAGTGTAGACTACGATAATGGATATAGGTAAATAATGCCGAATTAGGAGCGAAATATTGTGAAAATTACCCTGATTTTTAAAGGACGGTCTGACAGATGAAACGGGCAGCATTATGGACAGTTTTAGTTATGTTGATAATGATGGGAGTACTGTCTGGTTGTATACAATCCAATGACAAGAAACTCAATCAAGTAGAGACGTTGTTGAAATCTGGACAATGGGATAAAGGCGAGCAGCTTCTTACATCAATCAGCCAAACTCAATCGACTCGTTATATCGATTTAGAAACTTCTATTTCACGAAAAAAAGAAGCGGACAAACACTACGAAGCCAAGCGCTATGCCGAAGCATTTATTCAATATGATCAAATGCTAATCAAGGATGAACTCGTAGTAAAAAGAAGTAAAAACCTAGCACAATATCGGGTTGAGGATCTGAAAAAGAAAATTATAAAAGCACAACAATCCGGATTTTGCCAAGACGTCGAAAGTGCGATTTTCAAAATAAATTTGATCTCTATATCTCACCCTAATATAAAATACAGTCCTTCAAATCTTGAACAACAGCGAAGCAACTGCTTCCTCCAAGCCAAAGCTATGGATGCTGTTAAAATCGGTGACTATAACGAAGCGTTATCCTATTTTGAAAAAATAGAGAACTATTCTACTCATGCTGTTGTTCTATACATTCTAGCTTTGCAAAGTGAAATGCTTGGATATCCTTCATCGATGGAGTCGTTCCTATATCGTATACCGGCAGATTATAATGGCCCTTATTATGAAAAAATTCTTACCTATAAGAAGAAATACATACCGAAAAGCCAATGGAAAAAGCAGTATAACAAGTATCATAAACTAGCCTTTAGCTCCTATGAAGAAGCTATGATAGCTAACTCTATACCTAACAAAGGCCGAAGCAATAGCGGCTACAGAATCGACAGTAAAAACACCCACAACAAGAACAGCAGCCGTTCAAGTGGCAGCGGAAGCAGCTATAAAGGAAGTAGCAGAAGTACAGGCAAGAGCAGCTACAGAAGCAGCAGTCGTAGCAGCAGAAGCAGTTATAGCAGGAGCGGCAGCTATAGAAGCAGCGGTGGAAGTTACAGTCGCAGCAGTGGCGGAAGTTCACGTGGAGGACGTCGATAAGCTTTAAGCTTATTTAACAAGCAGGATAGAATTCATACTTTATATAACAACAATTGAAAAAGATATTCTGAATTAAAGGCAGGCTTACATCATGAAATGGGTCTATTTATTTATTCTACTGCTCATCCTATGGATCTTCGGATTGTTTACTCTTGAAGATGAGGAAGTTAAAGAGCCAAAGAAACCGGAAAAAATTATCGCCACGGGCGAACAGTATAGACATGTCGAAGACTTAGTAAGAGCAGGTAAATATGATGAGGCGGAGAAAATGCTCAATACATTTGAGCCAAACTTTTTTCTCAACTATTACCACATCAAAGATTCTATAGCGGGAAAAAAAGCTGCTGATGCACATTACGAAGCTAAACGTTATTTAGAAGCATTTGATCAATATCACAATATGTATTTTAAAGATGCTGTTGCAGCAAAACGAAGCGAAGTACTCGTCATCTATCGTATCGAAAAACTTAGGAAAGAATACCGAACCTATTTAACAGAAGATGAATGCTACCTGAATTATGAAGCAGACAAGAAAAAAGCAGAAATTCAACAATTAGTAGAAAAGTATCCTAAAATGAAACATGTTCTTCTCGAAATGGAAGAAGAGGAACGTAATTGTAAGGCTTGGAGCTACGCAGCAGATGGTGACTACAACTACGCTTTAACCCATTATGAAAATGACGAAGATTTTGCGGAACATGCTATTGTCTTATATTTATTAGCAATGAAAAGCAAAGCAGAAGGATCCATCACTAAAGCGAAGGAATTCCTTTATCGGATTCCTGTTGGATATGCTGGTCAGTATAGTAAAGAAATTTTAGCTTTCAAGGAAAAATACGTACCAAAAAAACAATGGGAACAGCAATATCAAAAGTATCACAAAATTGCTCTTACCTCATCTCAAAAAGCGATGGTAACCCATTCACGACAAAATGTGTTAAAGGATATGGAAAAAAGAGCAGCTAAGATGGCACTTGAAGAAGAAGACTACGACGACTACAACAGCGAAGAGGAAGATGACTACGATTACGATAGTTCTAGCAGCAGTAGCAAAAACAAGAAAAGTAAGGATAGTAAAAATAATAAAGATAAAAAGAAAAAAGATAAGCAATCATCTAAGACGAAACAAACGAAGTACAAGAATGATAATAAATCTTCAAAAAAATCTTCTTCGAGCAGCAGTTTTAACAGCGGAAGCAAAAGCAGTAGTAAGAGCAGCGGCAGCAGTAGCAGCTCACGAGGAAAACGTTAATAAATGAAAGAGCAGTCCTCTCATAGGACTAACTACACATTCTGATCGACCGATACCGTACAGCTCTCAGATGAGCGACAGTATCGGTTTTTTATTGTACGTTACGCGTTGTTGTCAGTTCTCGGCGCACGCTATAACAGCATAACGCATTGCGTCCTACAATCGGCATTATATATAATGATACTACCTATTACCTTAATCTATATGTAACAACATACATTTATAAACGTGATATGAAAGAATAAAGGAGCTAATCCGATGATTGAACATAATAGCGATAGCAACTACCAGCGCATCCTCATCGTCACCGCTGTCGACGTTGAAAAGGACGCTGTCCTGCGCGGACTCGATGGCGACAGCCGCTTCGAGGTAATCGCGGGCGGTGTCGGGCCGGCTTCCGCAGCGGCAAGTACCGCGACCAACTTGGCACGAGGCAACTATGACTTGGTTGTCAGTGCGGGCATAGCCGGGGGATTCGCAGGACGCGCCGCGGTTGGCACACTCGTCGTAGCGAGCGAAATTATCGCGGCCGATCTCGGTGCAGAGACGGCTGAAGGCTTCCGCCGCGTGGACGAACTCGGCTTTGGCTCCACCTCTGTCGCCGTAGAGACAGAACTAGCGAGCCGACTAACGACGGCGCTGCGAGCTGCAGAGCAGACGGTTGCACTTGCACCAGTGCTTACGCTGTCAACCGTTACAGGCACAGCCGAGACTGCCGCGGCATTAGCGCAGCGCATTCCTGAAGCCGCAGCCGAAGCGATGGAAGGCTATGGCGTTGCCGTTGCTGCTCAGCAAAGCGGGATTCCCGTGCTTGAGCTGCGCTCGGTTTCGAACCCGATCGGCCCTCGTGATCGGGAGGCATGGCGAATCGGTGATGCATTAGCAGCGCTGCAAGCCGCAAGCTCCATTTTGAAGGAGGTACTCCGATGAAAATTGCCTATTCACCATGTCCGAACGATACGTTCGTATTCCACGCATGGGCACATGGACTTGTCCCTGATGCTCCGCAGTTGGATGTCACGTATGCGGATATTAATATCACGAATGAACTGGCTACACGTGAGAATGACCTAGATATTCTTAAAATCTCATATGCCGCACTGCCATGGGTACTCAAAGAATATGCCTTGCTACCGTGTGGCGGTGCCTTAGGAAGAGGATGCGGACCACTCGTTCTTACGAAAGGACAAGCTGGTGAAAACAATGATCCTGCTCAGCTAACAGGACGCCGTGTTGCCGTGCCAAGCGAGCGATCTACTGCGTATTTGCTGTTCCGACTATGGGCAGCGAAGCATGTGCCAGGGGGCGTTGGAGAGATCGTCGTAATGCCATTCCATGAGATTATGCCTGCCGTACGTGACGGCCATATCGATGCAGGCCTCGTTATCCATGAGGCACGATTTACCTACCCGAACTACGGACTATCCATGTTAGTCGATCTCGGAAATTGGTGGGAGGCAGATACGAAGCTGCCAATCCCACTCGGAGCAATTATTGCTCGACGTTCGCTCGACCTGCAAGCCATCTCTAATTGGGTGCGCGCTTCTGTACAACATGCATGGGCACACCCCGAAGCATCACGTGAATATGTCATGCAGTATGCTCAAGAACTGTCGCCTGAAGTAGCGCAAGCACATATCGATCTCTATGTGAACAGCTTTACCGCTGATCTAGGTGAGGATGGCTTTAACGCTGTAGAAGCCTTGCTCAGCCGCGCTGCTGCTGAAGGGCTAGTCCCTGAATTTGATCCAGCCTTGCTAAGGCTGTAAGCGAAATACAAAAAGACTGCTTTCCATACCAGGAGAGCAGTCTTTTTGTATTTCCATATGTAATAAATACATGAATGACTCCAATTACTCCGCATGCGAATTGGCCTCAAGATATTTCTTTAAACGATCCATTTCTTTTTGCAGCATCAGTCTAGAGATCCAGCTTGTTAATAAAAATAAAATTCTGTTCTTACCCGATGGGATATCATACTCTTGCAGCTGAGTCACTTTCACAACCTCACCTTGTTTATCGAATGCATAGGTCATCGTCACTATGTAGTCTTCAACCGTCGCCCTAGCTACTACTTTATGTGGCAAGTTACTTTCTATAATTCTAGCCTTTACCTCTAAAACTTGACCGAATTGCTTCTGCACGGTGATATACGTTAGACCGGGATAACATTGATTACGATCTTCTTCACGCTCAAATATATAACCAATAACCATTTTGCTCCAACGTTTTATTTCTTCTTCATCATTCAGTGCTTTAAATATCCTTTCTACTGGGGCCTTAATCTCCGTGGATACAATAATTTGCACGCAAAATATCTCCCATTCTACTAATGATTGTATGTATATAAAAATGGATAAAAAGAACAATATACCTATATGATACCACTCATAGATCGAAGTATACACAATAAAACCCCTTACTAGTTGAAAATATAATTCGTCTCATCTAGTAAGAGGTTCTACTGCTAATGCTATTTTATTAGTAATCTCAATCTCGCTATCAATTCTCATCGCCCTCAGTCTGTTCGACTGGCTCTGGCACTTCTGGCTTAAGGCTGTTTTGATAACGCCGCTCCACAAACGCTTTTAATCGAGTCAATTCCTGTTTCAGCTGCCTTCTCAATACCCATCTCGTGACAAGAGAAGATACCCGATCCCACAACGAAACGACTTCACGCGTATGGGTAAGCGTTACACGCATAACACCAGGCTCATGCTGTTCCAATTGGAAATTCGTCCATACTTCCCAATCTTCGCATGCTCCTTTTACAGTTACACGTCTATTCGGTTCGTACTCCATAATTTTGGATTGGATGTCTACAAATCTCCCTAGATACTCTTCCACTCTTGTATATGTAGCGCCTACTTTGACACGCTCACGGTCTTCTTCCTCATTAAACTTATACTCGACAACAAACTCGCTCCACTCCATGACATGCGAATCACGAACATACGATTCAAATACCATTTCCTTCGGAGCAGCAATATCCATAGAAATTGAAATATTCATTTTCTTACTCACCTGCTTGCCCTTTTACATCTATACTGCTAACAGCGACGGAGAACCGATAACAACTGAGCATCTAAATAGCCCGCCGACTGTAGAGTAGCTTATATTCTAACATGTTATAGCAGCAGGTTAAATGTGAGTCTATTTCCATTCGTAGAAGATGTCATTCTGGCTAAAGCCCCTACAGCGATTGAATCCGTAACAAATAGATTAGCATAAGCTTGCATACAAGCGGATTCCATAATTCCTTACGCGTATATCTTAAGCCCTTGCATTAGAACGTCTACTAAAGAAACGTCTAAAGCCTTCTCCTAATATATTGAACGTCAAAATAACGTACATAATAGCTAACGCCGGAATGAATACAAAGCCAAACTTCTTGTAGTAAATATCTTTACGATGCTCCCCTAACAAAGACATCCAATCTGAGCTCGAATTAATGAACTTCTTCGTATACGTTGCAACTTCAATCCAGTCATGCGTAAGAAAAATACTAAGTACGCCAAGCTGTCCAACAAGTAGCATCACTTTGCCTACATCGATGCAGAAATTGATAATGAGTTCTGGCAGCAATGCAGGCATATAGTAGCCAACAGCCAAACGCTTGCCGCTTAATCCTAAAGAAGTACCCGCCTCCATATATGGTTCATACGATAACTGATGTGTCTGTTGTTGAATAACATAAGCTACCCTGAAAACTTCGATTAAAGCAAGTATGGTAATGACTTTTAACAACCGATAATCCCCATACTGAATCCATGGACTACTCAATAGCAATGCCGCAAAGAAAAGTGCGGGTAAGTAAGAAAAAACCTGATTCAAGCCTGTAATTACCGAATAAGTCGCCCCTTTCTGTTTACGGGCAAGTAAACCTAGTGGTACGGCGATGAGGTATCGGACTAAAGTCACTGCCAACACAAATAAGACGGTTGATTTTGCTCCCACTATCAGTTTACTTAAATTGTCGACACCCGCCTTATCAGAACCGAGCGGATTTTTCTCAGATGGTTTATAAGGAGGCATCGTGAGCTTCGTTCGATCAGCATTCCAACGATGCTTCTCTGGTGTTAACTCTTTATCTATAAATGGAAGATGAGGACCTGCAAACATAACGAATAAAAGGAAGGCAAGCATCGTTCCGCCGATCCATAATGGTATATTTCTCAACTCAACCACCCCTTCATCGCAATCCGCTTTTATTTTTGGAGACTATACTTACAAGTTGAGCGACAACAAGCAGAATCATAAAGCAGAAACTAATCCCAATAATGACACCTGGCTCATAATTAGCACCCGCTCCAAATTGGGTGTCATAGTCAATCGCGAAAAACAAGCGATCCGCTGCACCTGGGAAATTTGAGAAGTATTCGATAATTAACAAGTTCGATAGCATGTACACAAATAAAGAAGATAAATGGCTTAAGATCGTACTCATACAATTTTTCAATACATGCTTGTACATAATCCGAGTACGAGATAATCCCTTAGCTTGTGCGACTGTTATGTACAACAGTCCTTCTTGTGCCGCGATAGAAGCTGAGGTAATCCGAGCGATATAGAACGTAGGGTAAATGGACAGCAATACTGTAGGTAATACCCACGCCTCCCAGCCTTCCTGTGCAAAAATACGAATAGACGGAAAATAGGTAAGGATAATCCATTGATAGAGCAATATAAGCAGAAAGTCAGGTATGGACTGAAATAACCAAGTTGTCATACCGCCTAACCATTTTGTCTTTCTGTCCGAGCTTTGATAATCGAAGATCCCTTTCAAAATGCCTAAGCCCATACTTAAGACAAACGAGGTAACGATAACGGCCAAACTATTCATAAACGTTCTTGCTACAGCCGTTTCAGCCATTTCTCCTTCAAAACGAGTTGGACCAAGTGTCTGTTCATAAAAAAGTCCATGAAAAAATGTCTTAATATTGGCAGCGTACTTCTCCCAAGTAAAATGATATTCGGCATGTATTTCGTGTCCTGCCACGCTAATATCCAAATCTCGTGGGAATAAGACGACTAAAACGAGCAATATCATTGCAACTATGCTGAGCCCTAGCGTCTTGTAAATTTGTGTGCGCATTCCTGCCATCCCCCCATAGCATTTCTGTCTATTCATTACACTTTAATTCCAATCCATAATTTGGATCATAAAAATATTATATAGATTTTTCGTCATATCCCGACAATCTCCTGCTTCATTTGGAAAAATATATGTATCTAGTTGTACATTATGTATATAGGAACTTTCATTGATTTCAATAATTGAACAGCCGTCGAAACGTAACCATACACAAAAAGAGGCTTTGCCCTGCAAGTAATCATCAACTTGCGGCAAAACCTCTTCTATTTACTCACACGACTCATTTGTTACTTCCATTCACGGACTAGCTGTTCACCAATTCTACATCCAAGCCTATAATCTTGGTCTAACACTTCTATATCTTTCGTAAGGCGCTCCGTCTTGAATTCAGCCGGAGGATTCACCTCAATAATACGTACATCCGCGGGCGGATTGCGCATAAAGTCAATTGCTTCTTGATACTTATTAGCCCGATTATTTAGTGCAACTACCAGCCGTGGATATCGGCGCAACACCCATCTAGTTGGCAGATTGACTTTACTAGAAGGCATCGTGAACGCATGTGGTCTAGAACGAATCACCATGATCGTACTCGCTCCTCTGCGGTATGCTTCCAGAACAGGAATCGAATCAGTAACCCCGCCATCGACATAAGGAATCCCATCCACTTCAACAAACCCACGGTAAAGAACAGGAATCGCACTAGAAGCTTTCAACATCTGTTCTAAATTATTCGCGTTGGGCTCAAGATAAACAGGATTCCCCGTCTCTACCTCTGTCACCCCAATTAGAAATTGAGAATGGCCGTTAAATAAAAGCTCCCGTTGCACAGGAAGTTCCCGCGTTGTCGTATCCCACAACCAGTCCAGATCCATCAAATGTCCGCCACGGATGAATTTTTTCCAATTTATAAAGTCAGGTCTTACAGAATAATCCGTTAGTACTTTATAGTTACGCTTATACATTTGACCAAGATAAACCGCTGTATTGTTAGCACCAGCTGACACACCAATACATATATCGAAGGGATTGAAGGAATGCTGAATGAAAGCATCCAACACCCCTGTGGAAAATATTCCTCTCATCCCTCCACCTTCAACAACCAAAGCTGTCTTGCCTGACTTCGGAACCGTAACGGAATGCTCACTCATCTTCTCACCTGCCGTTTTCTTAATGCCTAGCGTTAACTTCTTTATATACAATTACACATCAATTGCAGAGTGATGTAAACCCAACAAATGATCTAGGCAGTATCCAATGGTCCTATAGAAGAAGATAATCGTTCCTATGTCACGTCTCCAAATTAGACAATTCATCTTGAGCATGAGTAACTCTCTATCGTTGAAGGTACGGGTTCAGAACCGTATTTTAATCTCATAAAAGTTACTTTAATGCTGCTTTTAAAAAGGCAGCCGTTTGCGAATCAGCAACCTCTGCCACTTGTTCTGGTGTACCTGCAGCCATTAATTGTCCACCAGCTACGCCGCCTTCTGGCCCTAGATCGACAACCCAGTCGGATTCGCGAACGAGATCCATATTATGCTCAACGAGAATAACTGTATTGTCGGCATCCACCAGCTTTTGCAGCAAAATAAGCAGGCGCTCTGCGTCCTTCGGATGGAGCCCTGTCGAAGGCTCATCCAGCAAATAAAGTGTATGCTTCTTCGTTTTCTTGCTTAGCTCTTTCGCTAGCTTCAGGCGCTGCCCTTCTCCACCAGATAGCGTTCGAACGGATTGCCCCCAGTGCAAGTAGCCTAGACCCACTTCGCACAATAGCTCGATCATACTCGAGATTTTTTTCTCTGACGCAAATACTTCCAAGCTGTCTTCAATGGACATATCGAGCAAATCGGAAATGGAATAGTCTTTATAAGTGACCGCTAGTACTTCCTCCTTGAAACGGCGCCCTTTACATACTGTACAGGTAACCTCCATATCAGGTAAGAAATTCATGTCCAGTGTCACTACGCCTAGCCCTTGGCAATTTTCACAGCGACCACCCGCTGTATTGAAAGAAAAATGCTTGGATGTCAGCTTCTGCTTCTTCGCCTCAGGTAGCCCTGCAAATAAATTGCGAAGCTGTGTAAATACATCCGTATACGTCGCCACATTGGAGCGCTGCATCCGACCGATCGGAGATTGATCAGCCAAAATAAGCTCACCAATATGCTCCAAACCTTCAATACGGTCACAGCCTGGACGTTTTGCATGCTCGATACCGCCTTCTGCCAACAAATCAAACATCAATGTTGACTTTCCTGAGCCAGAAACTCCTGTTACAGAGGATAATGCTCCAAGCGGGAACGAAACATCGATATGACGCAAATTACGTAAATGAGCATTATGAATCGTTAATTTGCGTCCATTTCCACTTCTACGTTTACGCGGCGGGGATGGGAGTTCCTCTTCTCTTAAATATGCGCCTGTAACCGATGCAGGGATCGCCTTTAACTGCTCCAACGTGCCTTCACCCACTACTTCACCGCCACGTGTACCTGCACCAGGTCCCATATCAATAACATGATCTGCAGCACGCATCATTTCAGGATCATGTTCAATGACCAATACCGTATTTCCCATATCGCGCAGCTGCAGCAGTACGGAAATGAGTCCTTCCGTATCTTTCGGATGAAGTCCTCTAGATGGTTCATCCAATACGTACAGCACACCCGTTAATCCTGAACCAAGCAAAGTTGCGAGGCGAAGCCGCTGTGCTTCTCCTCCTGACAATGTAATCGTTTGACGATCTAGCGAAAGATAGCTGAGTCCAACATCTACAATCCGCTTAATCCGATTCGGCAAATCCTCCATAACCGGTTGAAGCATTATCTGCTCTTGCTCGGTTAGTTGACTAGGCAAATCACTGATCCATTGGTGTACATCCGATAGGGACCAGCTAGACAGATCCGAAATGGATGCCCCATGTACTTGAACCGATCGACTTTGTGCATGTAACTTTTTGCCGTGACAGGATTCACATGTCTGCTGCGTGAAAAATGCGCCCGAGTGTCCGTAGGATGCACCTGCTGCATCGCCATCTTTATCTTTATATCTGCGCCACATGCCTGTAATAATACCTTCGAACTTGCCCTTAGACACGGTCTTCGGCGGCTGAACGCTCGGATAATGACGAGAGAACTCTTCACTTTCTACTCCGTGATAAAGCAAATCCTTTGCTGCTTCTGTGTAAGCACCAAGAGGAAGATCCAGATCAAACTCGAACCCGTAATGCTTGCCAGCTGCTACTAGTACATGGCCGTAATATTCGATTAATCCTTCATTAAGGAAGACAACGCCACCTTGACGGATGCTTTTTTCCAGATCAAAGACTGCGTCAATATTTAAACTAGCAACTTCACCTAGACCTGAACATTCTCCACAAGCCCCTTCAGGCGTATTGAAGGAAAAATGCCTCATCGTAAGTTTGGGGAGCGATGTGCTGCAAGAAGGGCAAGAGATTATTCCCTCACGTTCTTCTTCCTCATTCATACTGCTCTCCGCCGCAGTGCCCATTGCCTGTTCAACCATTTCACCGCAGGATGGACACGGACGCTTACCTGCTCTTGCATAAACAAACCGCAAAAATTGATGGATATCGGTGACGGTTCCAACGGTTGAACGCGGATTTCGATTCGTCACATGCTGTCCTACACTTATGGAAGGAGAAAGACCGGAGATCGAATCAACTTTCGGCTTTGTAAAAGAATCCGTAATCATCCCCATTGACTCCATATACTGTCGTTGACACTCTTTTTGCAATGTTTCCATCGCAAGTGTAGATTTACCGGATCCTGACGGCCCCGTTAACACGACAAACTTATGCTTTGGAATCTCCAACGTAACGTTTTTCAAATTATGCTCTCTAGCACCTTTAATCTTGATCGTCTCGAACAATGATACCCCTCCTTGATTACGGTTGCGGAAGTCCAGCTTGTGAAATGTGCGTAGAAGATCTAGCGGATAAACCCAACGGTCATTCCTATGTGGATAAATTCGCAACTCAATTAAAATAGATCCTTATCATACTACATTCATGCAAATGATAAGGTTGAGGTTCTTTTATTCTTTATTTACAGTGCTCCATTCGAAAAAACATTACACTTGGTCTTTAAAGTTTGTTTACAATTCACCTTCCCATTCATGCTTGAATTGCTCTAAATAATCTTCCATATATCGATGCCGATCTACCCCAATTCTTTTGGCCGCAGCAGTGTTCAGCTTGCCCTTCAGCTTAAGCAGTTTCTCATAGAAATGATTAATCGCCGTACTTTTTCCATGTCGATACTCTTCCATCGTCATCGTTTCTCGCGGTGGAAGCATGGGGTCATGAATAGGGTCGCCTTTCCAAACCGCGTAGAGAAAGACTCTCGCAATTGCGATTGCACCTATAGCATCCAGACGATCAGCATCCTGTACAACTTGGCCTTCCAGCGTCCGCATCGGCGGATTCTTCCCTGCTGAATAGGACATCGTAGATATAATTTCCATAATGTGTTCTTGCTCTTCAAGAGCTAGAAGCTGCCCTTGCAGCCAATCCCTAACCTTCTGAAGCCCTGCTTCCTTCGACGGATTCAACTTTTCATCTGCAACATCATGCAGCAAAGCTGCAATTTTACACAACGCGATGTCCGCCCCTTCTTCTTCTGCCAATCGTTCGGCCATTTTCACCACGCGATATACATGCCACCAATCATGCCCTGTCGGATCCTGCTCAAGTTCTAATTTAGCGAACTGTTCGGCCGCTGCAATAACTTGTTCTTTGGCGTTTCCCATGGAATTCATTCATTAACACCCTTCCTTTTATGTAAATATCACTATTAATATAAAAAGAGCTGACTCCGTTAGAAAAGATAACTACGAAGCAGCCCCATAAAGAAAATTTTTAATGATGCGTATAACCAAAATCATGACTAATCGTTGCGGTTTTTCCGTTCTTAATCTCAACTTTCCCAATCTTATAATTAAATATTTCTAAAAATGTCATTGTATCTTTAATCTGCTCTTCAGTTAATAATTGTTTAATTAAATCTGAATCTGCTTTAGGTAGTTTATTATCAAACTCACTTGTCGTTTTATGTGAGTTTATAATATAAATATATTGCCCTACAGGAATATCATTGATTATATAGTTACCATATCCATCAGCCTTTGCTTCATATACTCCATTGCCATGTACCAATTCACCTGTTGAACTTCCTGCCAACAAAGGAACATTATATTTTTCTTTAGGATTTGGCTTTAAGAGTACAACTTTAGCTCCGACATCAGGCTTGGTACCAATAACATCGTTATACTGCCATGTTATAACTCCGCTTATTGTCCCTGTCTCGTCAGTTTCATAATCATTCGAGTTACTTTCTTCACGCTGTTGCTCAGTTTCTTCTTCTATTTCTTGAGTTTCATTCTTTTTTTCTTTTACAGTGTCTGCGGATGGATCAGCTGTTGACTTATTCGACTCCTTTTTTGAGTCCGATTGCGCAGATGTGGCCTCTACTTTTGCTGATGAAGCATCGTTAATTTGTTTCATAATTACGGTAACGACAAGAACATTTAGGACGACTAATGTTGCGATTACCATACCAAATATTGCTTTCCTCATTATGACAAGATCCCCCTATAGTAGAAAATACCTATATAAATAATAAATGAATATATACATATATTATCATTTATTTATACATAGTCCTATATCGGTGCCAATGTTCGGAAATTGAATGGCATTTTCTGTGTCATGTAAAAAAAGCCTGTACATGCGCATCACGCATATACAGACTTTAGTTATAGTCCTGTAGGCACCTATATAAACCTCTGATTGGATAACAAGCAATGATTAATATCGCCAACTATTTTTAAATACTAACTAGCCAGCACTTTCTATCATCGTTCTTACTCGCTCTGGCAGTTCAGCCATCTCTTCTTTAGATAGACCCTCAACCTGCACAGGAGGTAGAATCGTTAGCTCTACTTCTGCTGGAGAAATCCAGAATCCGTTAGCCTCCATGAGCTTATAAGAACCCGAAATACGTATCGGCACGATAGGGGCGCCCGTCTTCGTTGCAATGCGGAAAGCGCCATTTTTGAATTCGCCAATTTGATCACTTTTGCTGCGTGTTCCTTCTGGGAACACAACTACTGAGTGACCGTTAGCGACAAGCTCAGTGGCTTCCTTCAAGCTGTTCATTGCCTGACGCATATTGTTACGGTCAACAAATATGCAGCGGAACAACATCATCCAGTCACGGATAAGCGGCAACTTGCCAATCTCTTGTTTAGCAAACATCGACTTCGGGTTGCCAAGATGTCCAAGTAATATCGGCACATCGAAGTTCCCTTGATGGTTCGAAACATATACCGCTGATTCAGCAGGCAAATTTTCCTCTCCACGCACCGTCACTTTTGCTCCTGCCACTCGCAGTAAAGAACGCGCCCATTTTACAACATGCTTAGCTACATGGGCATCAAGTTCTTCTGTTCGGCCTTCTCGCTGCAGCCTCTTCGCTTTGTTAAGGTGAGGAAGCAAACCTATTAAGTAAATCCAGAAATAGATGAACCATACTATGGTGCGGATAATCTTCATGAAGTCCGTCCTTTCAATTGATGTACTCCGAGTATAGCACGGCTACGGCATTTATGATTTAAGGAAATAAACGACATTTGCTTCGCCTTCTGATTTTCTACACGATTGTTGATCAGTAATCATGTACCGTGATGACTATAGCATATTACCAGCCATAAATGCAGGCTGAATTGGTAAACCTTCATCATATTTATACGAAATTCGATTACACTCGACGTATTTATCATGAATTCATATCGATGGCTGTCTATTCTCTTCCGTATTGAATTGATTTGTTCGTAATGCAACGATATGATGAGTAAGTTGAGTCAGAGGATAGGATCTCATTTGTCCCACATATAAATGAGCGAAAGATTGATGTACGATAAGAAAGAGGTGCCATATTGATGGAATATACAGCAGAACAAGTTGCGGATTGGATGTTGAAGGAACTTCAATTTTCAGGCGTGCTGCACCAAGACCACGCAGTAGCTTACATTCGTGAGCATTTTGGCGAGTCTTTTATATATGCACATGAGAATGGAAATGTATCAATTCAAAAAGAAGTAAAGAAAGCATTTAAAAAAATGCACTGTGGTAGAGCCGCATGGGATCGCGATGGCTTTTTCTGGGGTTGGACGTAAATCAGGGATTCCTCGAGCATGCCTAGGAAATACAAAAGCGCTGTTGATTATTGGCATGAAGCCAGTCAACAGCGCTTTTCATTTTTTATTGTTACTGCTTAAGCCATACTTCCTGGCCATCTTTTAGCACGTATCGATGAGCCGTTGAAGCCTCCATAATAGCGTCGTATGCCCAATAAGTTGGGTGGACATCTTTCCATTTTGGCAGCGCATCTATAGACGAAGCCGTACGTCCAAGTATCTTATTGATTAGCACAACAACCTGCGCTCGTGTCAGGGATTGCTGTGGACGATACGTTCCATCTGGGAAGCCTTTCAATAGGTTAGCTTCTGAAGCTGTTTTGATATACTCCTCAGCCCAATGACCTTTCACATCTGTAAAGCTTAATTGGTAAGCACTACTATTCTTCAACTGCTTTAGCTTGCTCACGATAATAGCAATTTCCGCACGCGTCACAATTTGCTCTGGATGAAACTGGCCGTTTTTATCACCGATCATGAGCTTGCTTTGTGCAACTGCAGTAATATGTTTACTCGCCCAGTGCGATGCTTCTACATCCGTAAATGCCACATTTGCTGTCTGCTGTTTATTCTCTCCTGCTTGAAGGAACAGACGAGCTAGTATGGAAGCAAGTTCAGCCCTCGTAATTCCTTGATTCGGTCGGAACGTTCCATCTTTATAGCCAAGTATATATGGTACATGTTCCTTCGCTTCATTAATCATACGGATATCTAATTTCACAGCCGTATTTTTAACGTGAATGGATTGTTCGGATTGTTCCTTGCGGCTGTCATACGTTTTAAATCCTTCTTTTTCAGCGATGACATAATAATCGCCTTCAGGGAAGAGCAGCCAGCCGAGTTGACCTTCTGTATCACTGTACTGGACATTCTCGTTATATGATAGTTTCTCAGCTTCGATTCTTGGTAGCACCACTTGAGTACCTGGAACTCTGCCTTTACGTTTGTTAAGCTCCGTATCGGCCCAATATAAGCTCACCTTAGCTCCAGCAATAGGCTGTTGCGTTTTAGCATCTCTTACGATGCTAAATGGATCGATGGCTTTTACTTTCATGACTGCCTTATCTGAAGAATGAACAACTAGCTCGCCTTCTGTACCTGCAAGTCTTTCCCCATTTGCTGATGTTACAAATAAATATACGCGATACGTGCCTGTTGATAAGGGCTTAAATGTAAAGGTACCATCAGACGAGATCACAATACCTTGCTGCAGTTGTTTGTTGCTAGTTGAATCGTAAATATCTGCAGATAATGGCAGGTTGGCACCAATTAAATGTCCGACAGAAACTTGAAGTATCGTACCATCTGCATCAATGACTTGAATGCTGCCTTTACTGTCTTCTGGCGTGTGACCACCATTGGATCCACCATTCGATGCTGGAGCTTCACGAGTAAGTGTGACTGAGTATAGCTTCGATGATCCATCTTGTGCGGTAACGAGTATCGTAATCGGATTCGCTCCGACTTTTAGTGCAACTTTCACTGCACTTCCGTTCGCTGCTGCCGCTCCGTTTATCGTAATGGTTGCAGTTTTGTCGTCCTTTGCAAGTGCACTTACGTTAATTTCATACACAGCATTCGTAACCGTTGCTGTGTAGTTCGTTGTACCAGATGAGAATGACGGACTCAACGTTCCTGTACTCAGCGTCAAACTGCTTAAGTCTGTATTGTTTGATTGTGGCGGCGTTGATCGCGTAACCGTTACCGTGTACGTTTTCGTCGTGCCATCCTGTGCGGTAACAAGTATGCTAATCGCGTTTGCTCCGATGTTGAGCGGGACTTTTACAGCCGTTCCATTGGCTGCTCCCGTTCCGTTTATTGTAATCTTCGCAGCTGCATCCGCTGCTGTCGCGGTTACGTTCACATCGTATACAGCATCCGTGACGCTTGCCGTGTAGTGAGTTGTTCCCGCTACAAATGTTGGGCTAAGTGTTCCAGCGCTTAGAGCTAAGTTGCTCAAGTCCGCATTGCTCGACTTCGGCACCGCTCGCGTTACTATCACCGTATACGTCTTCGGCGTTCCATCTTCCGCTGTCACGACTATCGTTATCGGGTTCGCTCCTACATTCAACGACACTCGCGAGGCACTTCCACCTGCCACCGCCGCTCCATTCACCGTTACGCTTGCTTTGCTATCCACTACCGTTGGCGTCACGTCCAACTCCGTTACACTGCTCGCTACATTTGCTGTGTAGCTCGTTGTGCCAGATGCAAACGCCGGACTCAATGTTCCCGCACTCAGCGTCAAATTACTCAAGTCCGCGTTGCTCGACTTCGGCACTGCTCGTGTCACCGTCACCGTATACGTCTTCGGCGTTCCATCTTCCGCCGTCACAACTATCGTAATCGGATTTGCTCCTACATTTAACGGTGCTCGCGCTGCGCTTCCGCTTGCTGTCGCCGCTCCATTCACCGTTACAGTTGCTTTGCTATCTGCAACAGTTGGCGTTACATCTAACCCCGTGACACCGCTCGCCACGTTCGCTGTGTAATTCATCGTTCCTGCTGTAAACGTTGGGCTTAACGTTCCGGCGCTTAGCACCAAGTTGCTTAAGTCCGCATTGCTTGACAATGGCACTGCTCGTGTCACCGTTACTGTATACGTCTTCGGCGTTCCATCTTCCGCCGTAACGACCACCGTAATCGTGTTCGCTCCTACATTCAACGATACTCGCGAGGCACTTCCACTTGCTACCGCCGCGCCATTCACCGTTACGCTTGCTTTGCTGTCCGCAACGCTTGGCGTCACGTCCAACTCTGTTACACTGCTCGCTACATTTGCTGTGTAGCTCGTCGTGCCAGATACAAACGCTGGACTCAACGTTCCGGCACTTAGCACCAAGCTGCTCAAGTCTGCGTTGCTCGACTTCGGCACTGCTCGTGTTACCGTCACTGTATACGTCTTCGGCGTTCCATCTTCCGCCGTCACGACTATCGTTATCGGGTTCGCACCTACATTCAACGCCACACGCGAGGCACTTCCACTTGCCACCGCAGCACCATTCACCGTTAAGGTCGCTTTGCTATCTGCTACTGTTAGCGTCAAATCCAACTCCGTTACACTACTCGCCACATTTGCCGTGTAGCTCGTCGTGCCAGATACAAACGCTGGACTCAACGTTCCCGCACTTAGCGCCAAGTTGCTCAAGTTCGCGTTGCTCGACAACGGCACTGCTCGTGTCACCGTCACTGTATACGTCTTCGGCGTTCCATCTTCCGCCGTTACGACTACCGTAATCGGATTCGCACCTACATTCAGCGACACTCGTGATGCACTTCCACTTGCCACCGCCGCACCATTCACCGTTACGGTCGCTTTGCTATCTGCTACTGTTGGCGTTACGTCCAACTCCGTGACGCTGCTTGCCACGTTTGCCGTGTAGCTCGTCGTTCCAGAGGCAAACGCTGGGCTCAATGTTCCAGCGCTTAGCGTCAAACTGCTCAAGTCCGCGTTGCTCGACTTCGGCACTGCTCGTGTCACCGTCACTGTATACGTCTTCGGTGTTCCATCTTCCGCCGTAACGACTACCGTTAGTGGATTCGCACCTACATTCAACGACACTCGCGAGGCGCTTCCACTTGACACCGCAGCACCATTCACCGTTACGGTCGCTTTGCTATCTGCTACCGTTAGCGTCAAATCCAGCTCCGTTACTCCGCTTGCCACGTTTGCCGTGTAGCTCGTCGTTCCAGAGGCAAACGCTGGGCTCAATGTTCCAGCGCTTAGCGTCAAGCTGCTCAAGTCCGCGTTGCTCGACTTCGCTCGCGTTACTGTCACTGTATACGTCTTCGGCGTTCCATTTTCTGCCGTCACGACTACCGTTATCAGGTTCGCTCCTACATTTAACGGTACTCTCGAGGCACTTCCACTTGCTACCACCGCTCCATTCACCGTTACGCTTGCTTTGCTGTCCGCAACGCTTGGCGTCACGTCCAACGCTGTTACGCTGTTTGCCACGTTCGCCGTATAACTCGTCGTTCCAGACGCAAACACTGGACTCAACGTTCCGGCACTTAGCGTCAAGTTATTCAAGTCCGCATTGCTCGACTTCGGCACTGCTCGCGTTACTGTCACCGTATACGTCTTCGACGTTCCATCTTCCGCCGTTACGACTATCGTTATCATGTTCGCCCCTACATTCAACGACACTCGAGAGGCGCTTCCACTTGCCACAGCCGCACCATTCACCGTTACTCTCGCTTTGCTATCCGTTATCGTTGGCGTTACATCCAACTCCGTTACACCGTTCGCCACATTCGCCGTATAGTTTGTTGTGCCCGCTGTAAATGTTGGACTCAACGTTCCCGCACTCAACACCAAGTTGCTCAAATTCGCATTGTTTGATAAAGGAACTAATTGCGATACTAGTCTTCCATTTTCCCCTACCGCTATAAATCTCCCATTCCCAAATGCAATATGATTAAAATAATGAGGACTTCCCGGGTCTTCTGGAACCCAGTTAACTCCGTCAGAAGAGGAAATAATGGAGTCTCCAACCGCAATAAATTTATTGCCGCCATATGCTACACCGAAAAAAGGCATACCAGCAAATGGTGATGTTTGTTGTGTCCATGTACTCCCATCACTAGAAGTGAGCAGCAAACCGTTAATGCCAACTACAACATACTTACTATCCGCGTACGTTACCCCGAGCAATTGTCCAGCCGTTGGAGATGCTACCGGTACCCAATGTAAGCCATCAACAGAAGTATAAATTCTCCCCCCCTCTCCAACAGCTACAAATTTTCCTCCCCCATAAGTAACCGCATTCAAAGAAGTAGCACCTTGTTTTCTAGCTGTCCAAATATTCCCGTCACTTGAAGTTAGAATCGTACCGTTTGCTCCTACAACAACATAAATACTTCCATTATGAGCTATCGATCTTAAATGATCCGATACATTTGTCGTTTTCTGGATCCATGTTTCCCCATCCACGGATGTATACATCTTGCCAGCATCACCGACAATAACCCACTGATTCCCTGCATACAATACAGCCTGCGGCGATATCACCAAAGCTTGCATGCTCCACGACACACCATCTGTAGACATAATAATTTGCCCCTGATTGGCCACTCCTACCCAACGCCCGTTACCATATGCAATATTATTAATGTCTTTCGTCGTTTCTGAGATATGAGGAACCCAACTCGAAGCCGCCTGCACATTTCCGTTCCAAGGCCCTATACTTCCCGTCAAAATAATTGCAAAACTAAGCAGGACAATACCTACACCTCGCCAAAAACGAATCTCATTTCCCCTTCTCCTCATTGACCCGTTCCACCTCTTTCCCTTCTAGTAAAATCCGATACAAAATGACAAAAAGTTAATATGTCGGATATGACATATTACATCTTTTTCCAGTTTCTTCTCTGTCATTATATATGACTTTTCTACTAAATACACGTTAAAAATGTTGTTGATTTGACTTATCATTGTGATATATTCATAGCAAGCCATCTACAAATTTCACCAATTTTCCACAAGAGGTGCCCTAATGTACTACACGCAAGCAGGCCCAGAAGATGAACCTTTTCTATTTCAGTTGTACAAAGAAAGTCGAATGGATGAAGTGCAATTATGGGGATGGGAGGAATCAGCACAAGACGCTTTTCTTCACATGCAGTGGATGGCGCAAAAGCATTCCTATGCCGCACAATACCCACATGCTGAACAACTTATTGTAAATGTAGAGGTTGTTCAAGTGGGTCGTATCATCGTCTCGCGTTATGATGATCACAAGATCGTGCTCGTGGACATCACGATTTTAAAGCAGTACCAGAATCAGAAGATTGGAACCACCCTACTTACCGAATTGCAGGCAGAAGCCGCTTCTACTTCCAAGTCCCTACACCTTTCCGTCCTGCACAGCAATCCTGCATTAAAACTGTATGAACGTCTGGGATTCAAAAGAACCGACAACAACGGACTATACTACTCTATGGAATGGAATTTACACAATTAAACATGAGGTGATGTACAAATGAGCGAGCCTTATTTAGGGGAGATTCGCATGTTTGCCGGCAATTATGCACCAACTGGCTGGGCTTTGTGCAACGGACAACTGCTCAGCATTGCTGAGAATGAAGCGCTGTTTATACTAGTAGGAAATACCTATGGCGGGGATGGACAGACTACTTTCGGCCTGCCTAACTTGCAAAGTCGCATTCCGATTCATAGGAGTACTAAGTATCCGCTTGGTAACTTAGGTGGCACGGAAACAGTGACCCTTACAACAGGCCAACTGCCAGCACATACGCATTTAGCACTGTCAGTCGAAACGACTGGGAATACTGCCTCGCCTGTCAATGCCTTGTGGGCAGGAGCACCAACAACTAACTTTGGACAGGGTCAACAAGGTACCCTTGTTCCTATGAATGCACAATCTATTACACCTACTGGGGGAAGTCAGCCCCATGACAACATGATGCCCTCTATGACGATTTCATTTATTATCGCAATCTACGGAGTATTTCCAAGTTCTCAATAATAGAAGGAGTGATGCTCAATGGCAGAACCATTTTTAGGGGAAATACGACTGTTCCCGTATAATACGGTACCTCGGGGCTGGGCGTTATGTGACGGCCAAATACTAGCTATCCAATCAAATCAGGCATTATTCTCTTTGCTTGGCACTTATTATGGCGGAGATGGAAGAACTACTTTCTCTCTTCCTGACTTGCGCGGCAAGGTTTCCATCCATACCTCAGCACAACTCCCATTTTCTAGAACGGGTGGCGAAGACACGCATACGTTAACCATTAACGAGATGCCGATGCATAATCATCAAGTACAAGCATCATCCAGTCCTGCTTCGATCACCTCCCCCCAAAGCAATGTGTGGGCAGAAGCAGCTCATCTTTACGGAACATCCATAGATCATCCGAAACCGATGAATCCGCAAGCTATTGGCAATGCTGGACAATCGCAGCCTCATAACAATATGCAGCCTTATATGGCTTTTCATTACTGTATTGCTATAAATGGCATCTATCCACCTAGAAATTAAAAGAGAGGAGATCGAATTATGGACCCGTATACTGGAGAAATTCGTATATTTGCAGGTAACTACGCCCCGGCTGGTTGGGCATTATGCAATGGACAACTGTTGCAGATTCGACAATATTCTGTACTGTTTTCTATCCTTGGCAATCAATACGGCGGTGATGGAAGAAACACCTTTGCCCTACCTAACTTAATGGGGAAAGCCCCCATGCATCAAGGTCAAGGACATGGGCTGTCACATCGCACTATTGGGGAAGAGGCAGGGACTCCTGTGGTGACTTTGCTGCAAACTGAAATGCCTACTCACAACCATATTCCTCAAGCTGCTAATCAAGTCGGTGATACGGAGAAGCCGAGTAATCACGTATGGGCACAAGCTCCTAAAGAAGGCAGACCTGGTCGCGAAAAACAAGAACCGTTGTATAATGCAACCGCGAATGCAGCGATGTCGATATACGCTCTGCAAACATCAGGTGGTACTCAGCCGCATAACAATATGCAGCCATACCTTGTACAAAACTATATCATTTGTCTCAATGGAATATTTCCATCGCGCGGCTAACTATTAATTACCTATAGTAAAAAAATAAGGCAAGGCCTCCTTCTACTTAGCTAGATAGGATGCCCTGCCTCTTTCTTTGTACAATTAAAATGACATGTCGATCAGATTATCTCTTCGTCCAGAATAACCCTTGCCCTCAGATGCAACACGCCCAAATATTTTTACGGTGATCACCTATCTTATCGTTTACCCGCTTCGCGCTTACTCCCCGGTGCTAGCACTATCAAAATGTTGAGTTACTTGCTCTAAACGTATAATCGCCTCATATACTGACTCCGCCGTTATTCCATCCCACATAAGATGAATAGATTCCTGCGGATTCGTCGTTCCAGAAGCCACCTTTTTCAACAATGCTTCGTCTTGAATAGATAACCCTAGATCAGACAAGCGGTAAGGAAGCTCCAAGTCTTGATAGAAGGATAGCAGCTTTTCTACTTCTGCTACGTTCCCCTCCAATACCAACTGTACGAGAATACCATACGCAACTTTATCACCGTGCAGCAAATGATGGGTAGAAGAAGCAACGGTCAATCCATTATGAACAGAATGCGCACCTGCAATGCGTCCTAGATGATCGCCAAAGCCTCCAACCATCCCACCTGTCATAATAATGGTCTCCAGCACCTTCACAAATGCAGGAGATAGTTCCCCGCGCTTCGCATCTTGAATGCTTCGCAAGCCATCTTCCAACAATACGCTGTGACACAATTGAGCTGTTAGATGAGCAATTTGCACGGCAGCAACAGGCTGTTTCAAATTCCGAATAAGCACATCTGCCTCATACCATTTCGCTATCGTATCCGCAATGCCAGCACGCAAATAATCAACAGGTGCTTCTAGTGAAATACGAGGCTCCACAAGGACCATCAATGAGCTTTTTGGAAATATAACATAGTTCGTAAATTGCCCCTGCTCGTTATAAAATACACTCAATGGTGTCCACGCTGCGCAATTGGATGCCAATGTCGGCACAAGGATGACTTCAAGCTGTGCTTCATAGGCTGCTGCTTTGGCTACATCCAGCACTTTGCCGCCACCGATCGCAACCATTACATCTGCTCGCTCATTTCGAGCAGCTTGTGCAAGCCGCTCAGCTTCCTCTAACGTGCATTCGCCCTGATAAGGAACATAGATGAAGGAAAGGGACGAATCATCCCGATCCTTTACTAGTTCATCTATCAATTCTTCACTCAGCCCATGCTCGAAAGCACGTTGCAGCTCTTGATCCTGGTTTTGCTCCTGTGCTTGCTTCAGTTGTGGCAAATAAGGCTGCGCCGCCTTTAAAGAACGCTCGCCATGAATGACGAGCACTCTTCGAAAGGCATAGGGCTGAAGCAATGACTCCAGCTTGCTTAATATCCCGTCTTCACAATAGTAAAGAGCAGGCGCACCTCTGACGACAATTTGTTGTTCCAACGCTGACGCTGTCACGATGTCACTCACTTCCTTTTCAACATCCACTCAGGTTTGCCAAAGCCTTTGAACTGCTCGTCAATCGCTTTCTCAAATTCCGGTGATTCTACAGCTTCCTTCAATGCTTTTGCAAATGTCTTGTCTAGGTCAGCTGTGTTGACAACGACACGGTTGCGGTAGTCATCCGGCATGTTTTCCAACTGCAGCGCCTTTAGCAAATCCATTTTCGCTGCAAGTGCAAAGTTACCTGGAACGAGGGACAAGTCAACACTGTCCAGTGCACGCGGCAATTGTCCCGCTTCAATCGGTTGGAAGACAAGCTTCTTTGGATTATCCTTCACGTCTTTTTCAGATACACGCAGCGGATCAACATTGCTGTCTACTGTAATCAAGCCTGCATCTTGCAGCAAGCCAAGCGTACGAGCCAAGTTCGTTGGATCATTTGCAACCGCTACTGTACTTCCCTCTGCAATTTCATCTAAAGACTTGAACTTGTTCGAATAGATGCCCATTGGCGCTGTCGGTACGATAACAAGTTCAGACAACTGGAGGCCATTTTCTTTTGCGAAGTTGTCCATGTAAATTTTGTGCTGGAACAGGTTCGCATGCAATTCGCCATTGCCAAGTGCACGGTTCGGCTGAATATAGTCACCAAATTCGATAACTTCGATCGTATATCCCTGTTTCTCCATAATCGGCTTAATAACTTTCGTTACCATATCACTGTACGGTCCAGCTGTCGCACCAATCTTCAACGCTTTCGTATCTTCATTTGCAGAACCAGCCTTGTCCGATGAAGAACCGCAGCCTGCCAGCAAGCCAATCGTTAAAATGACGGATAAAATAAGTGCAAATTTTTTCATGATAATACCCCTCCACCTTTTATTAAACCGCAAAATATATGTGCCTTAACGCTTGTCTACTTTCTTCGCGATGAAGTCACCGCCGTATTGAATGAGCTGTACTAAGCAAATAAGAATGACAACCGTTGTAAACATAATCGTATCGTCGTAACGATTGTAGCCAAAGCGAATGGCCAAATCCCCGATACCGCCGCCGCCAATAATACCAGCCATAGCCGAGTAGGCAACCAAGCTAATCGCCGTAATATTGATCCCTTGGATAATGCCCGGCTTTGCTTCAGGAAGCAGCACATCTTTAATAATCATCCATGGTGTTGCGCCTATTGAAACCGCAGCTTCAATGACTCCTTTATCAATTTCACGCAAAGCTTGCTCTACTAACCTAGCAAAGAACGGAATTGCAGCGACCGACAATGATACCGATGCTGCCGTAGGACCAATCGTTGATCCTGTAATCATCTTCGTGAGCGGGAACAACAGCACCATCAAAATGATAAATGGAATCGAACGAATCATATTTACGATGAAGCCCAAGATGTTCTTCAGCACGATATTTTCCAGAAACAGACCACGATCCGTCACGAACAGTACAATTCCAATCGGCAATCCGACCACAATGGCTGCTGCAAGTGAAATCCCTACCATGTAAAGCGTCTGGAAAAATGATTTGTTAAGATCAGGCAATATTTCAATCACAGATGAAAAATCAAACATGATGCAGCACCTCCACACGATGCGTTCGCTTCGCCATATAATCGATCGATCGCTGTACTTCAGCATTGTCTCCGATTAGCTCCAAAATAAGAATGCCAAGCGGATTATCATGGATGTACTCGATCTTGCCATGCAAAATGTTACCCCTAACATCAAACGAACGCAGCACTTCCGTAATGACCGCTTCTTCTGCTTGCGGAGCGACAAAGTGAATTTTGACGATCGTCCCTTGGCATTGCTTCAACATGCGTTCCGGCAGCTCGAATTGGAACAAGCTCTTCATAAATGATTGTGTCGTCGGATGCTTCGGATCAGAGAACGTATCATATACTTTCCCTTCTTCGACGATGATGCCATTTTGCATAACCGCCATCCGATCACAAATGTCCTTCACAACTTCCATCTCATGTGTAATGAGTACTATCGTAAGCTGAAGTTCTCGGTTAATCTTTTTCAACAGTTCTAGAATTGACTGTGTTGTCTCTGGATCAAGAGCAGAAGTCGCTTCATCACATAAAAGTACATGCGGATCATTTGCCAATGCCCGTGCAATACCAACGCGCTGCTTCTGTCCACCGCTCAACTGCGCTGGATATGCATCTCGCTTATCTGCGAGCCCAACCATTTGGAGCAATTCGCTAACACGTACCTCTATCTCTTGCGGAGACTTGTGGTTTGCTTTCAGTGCAAATGCTATATTTTCATAAACTGTCTTCGCACGAATGAGATGAAAATGCTGAAAAATCATCCCTATCTTCAAGCGTGCTTGGCGCAGCTGCTCTCCCTTGAGCGTTGTCAGATCGACTCCATCTACAAACACATGCCCGGAAGTTGGCTCTTCCAGTAAATTGATGCAGCGCAGTAACGAACTTTTGCCTGCTCCACTACGACCGATGATACCGAAAATTTCTCCTTTATTAATCTTCAAGGAAACATTATTAACGCCGAGCACCGTTGCCTTCTTGCTTTTGTACTCTTTTACGAGATTTTGTATCTCGATCATCTCTCTCACCCCATTGCTTCATTCTCGCTGCTTAGCCAATACCGCGGAATAGTCCCTTTGTATACAAAAAAACCTCTTTCGCTAGAGAAAGAGGTTAGACTTGTGTCATTGGCTAACTTATCTCTCAGAATGGTTCACATTCCGTAGGATTTAGCACCGTTTACTCGATGGTAAGGTTGCCGGACGTCGTAGGGCCTATTCCCTCAGTCACTCTTGATAAGGTAAAAATATGAAGTTGCATTGAAAGAAATATTACACACATATGAAAAAGTTGTCAATCAAAAATTTTAAATAAAGTCGATCGAAGTTAAATCGCTCACATCGTCTGATTATGTTCCGAATCGTTGTCTATATCCACACCTGCGACACAATTCTTCTACTGCTTCACGGTTGGAGAAACCGTAATACAGATTGTTTGCCCGTTCTCCATCGATGATTTCTGTAAATGTCTTCTCATGCACATTGCCCAAATTGATGACACCTTCGCCATCCAGACAGCACGGCACAACCGTTCCATCAACGAGTACAGCCGCTTGGCTGCGCAGCGCATAACAGAATCCTTTGCCATCATCTTCTGGTGCATCGAGGCTAGGCCATTGGAATTCATGGTCTTGATTCAAATAGATACGATTCGCTATTTTAACACCGCTGCCGGGAACAATTTTTTCCTCAATCTTAAAGTCGAGATTGAATTCCTTCTCCAATACTTCTAATGTTTCACGGTTGCGCTGCTTCTCCAGATTGGTCATATTATCCTGCGTCAAGTTCCACAAGCGGAACGAGAAAATAACTTTATGCTCTTCTGCTTCACGAACGAACGAGAGAATTTCACGCAAATATTTCTCCCGATTCTCAGAACCGATATGACCATCAAAGCTATGCAGCGAGAAGTTCATCTGACGCAGCGCAGGCTTGCCGAGCAGCTTATGTTTATTTTTCGTAATCAACGTTCCGTTCGTCGTAATATTGACTTTAAGCCCTTTCGCATGTGCAGCATCCAGCAGTTCATCAATCTTCGGATGAAGCAAAGGCTCGCCTTTAACATGAAGGTAAATATAATCTGTATGCGGCTTTACTTGTTCAAGCACTTGATTGAACGTATCGAGCTTGATGAAACCTTTCGCCCTTTCGGTAGGTGGGCAAAAGGTACAAGCCAAGTTGCATACGCTCGTAATTTCGATGTAAACTTTTTTAAATTGTCTCAACTGTAGTTCCTCATTCCTCATATGTCTCTATCTATGTGTACGAATAACGTTATTTTCAAAATGACTACCCCTAACTTTACTATAGTCTGGCTGTAATATGAAGTGTACGGCTTTTATCTGGCTTTACATACAGCAAAAAAGCCCGAGCAGTTGCTTCTGCTTGAGCTTTTGCTTAATGCCGCCTTATTGTGCATAGAAACATAATTGCTTCTCTTACTTACCTACGCGAAGCAAACTAACCTGCTTGTTGGTGTAGTTATACAACAATACTTGTGTAGAATCTGTCCATTCCAGCCTTGTATGATCAGGTACGGTTACTTGAAGGATGTTACGGATCGGTTTCAATGCACCAATATAATAGTGTTTTTTATTATTTGCTGCGCTCCAGTCACGTGCCAACTTCTCTGTATAAAAAGTTCCATCTGCAAAAACAGTCATTCCTTCACTCAGCGATTCCTTTGCCAGCTTAACTGGCTTCATCATCTTGCCGTTGTTAATCTCTGCAAGCGTAGCGGCTTTGTAATCCACTACATACAATCGATCACCTATAATTGTATAATAGATAGAATCTCGGTCTGGCGCCGCTATATTATGCATCCACAGCAATCTACCATGCTTAGAAAATACACTTATTCTTTTAGAGCGAGGCGCCTGCTCATTTACCGAATTATAAATATCTGCAAATACAACAAACTTTCCATCCGGCAAAAATCGAGTTCCCCATGCGGCTTCTACTTCATTTTTTTTCAACTTACCTTGTTCTGTTTTGTATGTATAATTCCTTAGTACTTTATCCGCTTCATCTCGCACAGCAATCGTATATTTTGTGAAATTCTGATCCCACTTTAATAAATACACATATTCATTATTATTAAAATGCATTAATATACCGTTACGCTCTGCTGTTTTTAATAGCTTTCCCGCGCTATCATAATATCTCAAAGTCGTTTTATTGGACTCCAAACCTAACGAAGATGCTGTCATTAATCTTCCATCAGATAACAGCCAGGGTCCTTCCTCTGCAAAATCATTACTATTGGATGCTGGAGTAATGATATTCCTCGTAACTTTACCCGTTGACGATTGTATCGTTAGCAGCGCATTGCTCACCATTTCTCTATCGGTGTAGCTATGTCCCGATTCGCTAGTCTTTGTAATACTTTTGTAAATAACACCAGATATAAAAATTTCTCCATTACGCTGAATCTCCAATTCCTCTGTGAATGTTTGATATTCTCCCTCGAATATCCCCGCCAAAGAGATTCTCCATGTTCGCTCGCCTGTTGTAAGATCATAACTAGCTAATCCTTGTTCTTTACTTGATGTCTCGTACAAAACGATCATCATATTTCGTTTCTTATCTACAACGGTAGCTTCGATCTCCCAATCTTTTGGAAATTGAAATTTCCATTCTGTCGAATAGTAAGCAGGCTTCATCTTGCCTGAACCATCCGCCTTCTTAATCGTGTAGGCTCCTGCTCCTCCCTTACTACTCGCACTTGCCACCTCGATTGGTACAAAAGAGGCCATTATTACGACTAATAACAGAGTTAATCCTGTGCGAAGCATACGAAACTTATTTCTCATCATACATCCCCTTCTCACTCATGATGTAATTGAACTACAACTGCTAGCGAACTTAACACACTAAGGCACTAAAACAACTTTTGACTGGGCATTTTTAACACGCAACTCTTAATATATCGGTTTTATTTCGTAAAATATAGTCACGATTCAAAAAAACCGCCAAGCCTAAATGGCTCATCGGTCCCTACATTTGTATGATTACATTAAAAAAGCTAGAAATAAGTCCACAGATTTCTCTGCTTCTCATTTCTAGCCTTTGTTTACAGCGATTAAATCATGTTTTACGCTACGGCCCCACTATTTTAGAACTTCTAACGATGAGAATTAAAGGAATGAAGTAAAGAGTTAAAGAAGAAATGATGAGAAGATTCTAGAAGATTTTTTCAAGAGGAAATTAGCAAAGAGGTACAACTGGACCGTCGGAGCCCGTTTTCACGTATGTGTCAGAGATAAATCCCCATTTGTCATTGTAGAAAGCACGATTCCAAATGTTGCTCGTTCCATACTTTCCTGTGACAGTTTCTCCTCTAACATAACAACGAACATACACATTTTGTCCACTCGGAACAGCGGTAACGATATTTCCTGAGGTTGTTGCTGCAGCACGAAGATTAACTGGGTTACCGGAGTTCGTATTTACTTGATACCATCCCGCTGCTGCATAAATTGTAGTGGCAGAAACTAAAGAAATAACTGCTGCAACCATAGTAGCTTTCCACTTTTTAGAAATAGCCATAGATACACACTCCCTAGAATATTAGTTTTTGTTAGTACAAAATTAAAACAAAAATCCTAAGTAGTGGAGCCGTGATCATAGTATATCTATTCCCAAATAATATACAATAGTATTTCAGAATTATATAATATGTTCCTCATTTTGACCTATTTTATGACCTACTATTATAGATCAATGGTTAAATAGAATGAACGTTATAGTAGTTAATGTGGCATATAACCTAGTAATGATGTACATCATAGTATGCCGTATTTCGCGGCACTACTTGGTTCCTGACACTCGAACATCGATACTAGTTCAAATAGCCTCTTGCGCTTGATGCTTCTCCCTGTTATTCTCTTGGTATTTGTCTCGCTGTGTCTCATTGACTCAATACCTGATTCGTTTCTCCTAAAATACATATCTTCTCTAGCTCATTTTGTTCGCTGCTATTCTTGCACAAAAAAACCGCCAAGCCTAATAGGCTCAGCGGTCATATTGGTCTTATTATTGTGTTTTCGCGCTATCAAGTACCTCTTGTGGCACTTTAATTTCGCCAATCTCATTATGCTTGGAGAATGTTGATTTCATATCCATAACCAAGCTCATTTTTTGCCCGCCTTCTTCCATCGTCAAATCCATAACCATGTCAGACTTCGTTGGCAAGTATGTTTCTTTATTCACAGCAAATGAAAGCTTCACGCTCTTAATGTTCATCTGCTCAATCATTGCTAACATTTGTGGATCTTTACCACTTGCAGATTGGCTCATAACTTTCTTAACCATTTCCTTCATTCCGTCACCAGACAACTCAGCATTCATCACATACTGATCGCCTTCTTCCGATACTTTCATATCTTTTGCAGCAGAACGGAAAGCTTCAAACTGCTGTTCTGGGCTAATTTGCCCTTGTACTTGAGCCAACAATTCAGCTTCAGCATCTTTAGGAATCTTCACCCAAGTGCCATCTATTTCTGCAAACATACCTTCTTTGGCAATATATTGTTTAATGTTTTGCTCTTGACCAGCCAGAGACATTTTCATTTCTTGGTAAAGATGCATAGGGTCTTTTGTAATCTCACTCTTCAATGAGATATCTACCTTTTGCTCTTGCTTCTGATCGCCTTCACCAACGATAATATTTTGACTAATCGTACCTTCCATTGCAAAATTTTTGGATGTCTTACCTGCTTCAACTGTCTTCGTGATAAGTTCTTCAGCCGTTGGTAGTGCTGCAGCTGGCTGCTGTGTCTCTGTTACAGCTGGCTTATTGTCTGTAGTTGTGCTACCACTTGCCCCTTTGTCACTGCCACAAGCTGTAATGCCTAATACGAGAATTGCGCTAAGTAGTGCTACTGTCCATTTCTTCAAAACAAGTTCCTCCCAAGAGTTGTATTCACCTAATATTACCCAATCGACCGATAGGAACACAGGTAATTAAGGCCTAACAAGACAAAATCCGAGTCCTAAATATGTGGTTACTTGGAACTATTTACCTTGCCCTGCAGTTTTCATATGGGCTAAAGAACTGGATATCGGCACAATTTGTTGCAAACGAAGTATCATTATCTCCTTGATTTCCATCCTAATAGGGATAAACTGTATACAGCTGTTTGCAGTACATTATAATAATATAAGTTTACTAGAGGAAATCGATCGTTAGGTTGGAGGAAACTTGTAGTGAAGAATCTGCTTATTACTGGCTATCGTGCTCACGAGCTTGGCATTTACAGTCAGAAACATAAAGGAATCGCTTATATTCGCAAAGCGATTACAAACCGTTTAATCCCACTGGTGGAAGAAGGCTTAGAGTGGGTCATCACCCCAGGACAGCATGGTGTCGATTTATGGGCCATTGAGGCTGCAATTTCACTTCGGCAGCAATACCCCCATCTGAAATGCTCAATTATTACTGCCTTCATTCAGCCTGATCCGCAATGGAGCGATGATAAAAAAGCAGCCTATGAGCAAATTTTACAGCAGGTTGACCATTATGCAGCAGTAAGCAACGGGCCCTACATTGGAAAATGGCAGTTCATCGCTCGTGATGATCTTTTATTTCGCAAAACAGATGGGATATTGCTTGTCTATGATGAAGACGCTGCAGAAGCCAGCCCTAAGTTTGTGAAGGAACGAGCATTAAAAAAACACACGGAAGATGGCTATCGCTACCTCTCTATTGGTTCAGAAGAAATTCAAGCCGTAGCAGAAGAAGAGCAGCAATTTGAATATGTGGAACAGGAATATCAGGGGGAGTAAGTAAATCACTTTACAAAATTTTACCTGTTCCTGCTCTGTAACGGACTCAGTAACTTAGCATGAATAATAATTTCGCTAAGCAGTAGGAAGGAATACCATTTCTTCCCCTTCACACAGCTTTCATGATGTTATCGTTAAGGAACGTATGGGGTGAAACCTAACCCAAGTATAGCTAGTGTTAGACTATCCAAACCGGAGCGATTATAATACGAGAAACCTAGCTACTATTCTGAGATTATTATCCCCCATGCGCTCCATCTTGAGAATAAAGAACATACCTAGGCCCACAATAATGGAAATATCTTCAGATATCATTAAGTAGTACTACTATTTTTGTTTAATTACTTCTAGAGAAGCAGGGAACATGCCAGAATCCATCTTTATGGTCTCTATCACCTTATTACTGTTTGTATTAACAATACTAATAGAGGAGTCACGATCATTAAGTACGAATAAATATTGATCGACTAGTACTAACTCTGTAGGGCTTTTAAATCCTTTCAATTTTGAAATAAGTTTCTTATTTTTCGTATCAAACACTGTGATTTGACTTCCATTCATATCGCTGTGTACCGATTTATCATTGTGACTGATGTACGCTGTTCCTTGATTGTTAATAACAATATCCCTAGCACCCGGATCGAGGGGGAATTCCGAAACCAAGTCCCCACTAGTACTGTACCATTTTAATTTGGATGTTTTAAAATCTGTAGGATCATCTTTAATGGTAATTACAAATATCCCCTTATCATTTACAGCCAATCCCTTAGGATTCTCTAGCTTTCCAGTCGATCCAACTATTTGGGTTTGTCCTGTAATTCTGTTAATAGACAAAATATAATTATCCGGTACATCTTTATACCCCATCTTGTTTGCAACTGTAACGATCACATATAAATAGTCACCATGCAATTTATAAAATAGCGCTGCCCCCTTAATCATTACTTTTCCGATTTCTTTATCAAGTTTCGTATCTATTATCGCCATAGGTATGCCGTCTTTTTTAGGTGTGAACGCATACGCAACATACATTTTGCCATACGCTTCATCCCAAATCATCCTATTAGGTCCTGTCATATTGGTATTAATTACATTAGACTGAACGCCTTCTTGAAATACCTTGATACGCTTATCTGAACGACCACCAGTCCGATCATAAATCGAGGCATATATCTTTTTATCCCCCACAGATTCTATACTATGTAATATACCTCCATCATCTCTAATTTTGATTTTAACTGGGGTTGATATTTTAGCATGCTCAGTACCAATATCTAAAACTTGAGCAACAGTTAGATTACCACCAGTATTAAGATAAATGTCGTAAATAGATTCATTTAATAGAGCCTTGATGTCTCCTTTAGGATCGGTAGTTACTTCACTTCCACAAGAGCTTAAAAACAATACTAGCAACAAAGTTGTTAATAACCTGTTCCATAATTTCATTGTCCACCCTCCTAAAATACAGATAAGGAATGCGCATCAAGCGCATTCCTTATCATCTTACTCCATTTATGCCGAATGTTACCTCCATGGATACTCCTGACGGTTTGTATACTATATATCTAAACCAGCACTACTTTCTCGCACTCTGTTAATGGATTCGCTACCTTTACGAGTTCAGGGGACTGCACTCTATTCTGCAATAATTTTGTTCAATACAAGCTTCACAGGATCATGAATCGTATCGCCTACAGGACAGGTACGCTCTATAAATGCTACGAATTCCTCTAACTGCTCGTAGGACGCGTTGCTTTTGACATGAATGTTATACCGTATCTCGGAATAGCCGCGCCGTACATCGGATTTATTCATAAATCCGTCGGTATCTAAATCCCCTTCAACCTCAACCCAAAACTGCTCTAATTGAATGTTGAATTTTGGTGCATACACTCTAGCTACAATGGATTGGCAGGCACCCAAAGCACAGAGTACTAATTCTACAGGATTCATCCCTGTATCTGTTCCGCCTAAAGATTGAGGCTCATCAATGGTGAGTTCAAAATGTCTAGACTTTGCTTTTACAACCATTCCATCTTGCAAATGTGCAGTTGCTTTAAACGTTTCGACTGGCATTGCAGCACCCTCTTTTCCACAATTTAGCTACTATTATATCATAGTTAGAAGGTAGGAATAGTTAAGATCATACAGAACTCCGAACTTTATAGCGAAAACGCCACGTTGTCGATAATCACAAATGTTCCGAGCGATTGTTAATAAGCGAAGCTTTATTTAGCAGCCTGTATATTTTCAATGCTAGTTGAATTTGCAGTAGTTCTTCCGCATTCTTCAGATCGGAATGCAGCAGTTCCTTAATCTTGTCGATGCGGTAGATGAATGTATTGCGATGGATAAACATCGCCTTGGACGCTTCACTCACATTCTGATTGTGCATAAAGTAATGCTCCAACGTTGTCATAAAGCTTGTCCCATGAGCCTGATCATGCTCATACACATTCCCAAGCCGCTTCAAGAAGAAGTCCTCCATCTCCATATCCTTAATGTTCGAGTCCAAGAAGTGATAGACTGAATAGTCTTCAAAATGTGATACTTCCCTTTTATCATCAAACTTCTGGATCAGCCTGATTGCTTCATGTGCCTCCGAGAAACTTTTATGAAGCGCATGTATCGTTCTGTACTGTCTGCCTATTCCAATAATAAAAGACGCCTGCTTCATCTTCCTAGTCAACGTCTCATGAATCGCGTTTGCGTACCTTTTCGCTTCACTTACCGTTATCGCAGGTCTTTGTTCATTTTGCCCAACCAAAATAATAACTCGGTTGTTTCGATAGAAGCATGTAATGTCACCGTCTGCCCTGCTCGAATATTCATAAACGGCATCGACACATCGTTTCGCCATATGATCCAATTCATATTTTCTAACAACCATATCTTCGTGTGTTTCCAACTCGCTCCGTTCAATCGTAATGACGATGCAGTAGTACATATAATCAGACCGTAATCCATGCAGATCACATAGCGTCTGGATCGTGTCTCTTGATGTTATTTTTCCTGTAAGCAAATCATCAAAGAAGTCCTGCCTAATCTTCAGCTTCACTTCCTCGATTTCCTTCGCCTTAATTCTTTCGAGCGCCATAATCGTTGACGCCTGTTCCAACACAATATAGTCAAACTCCGCCAACTCTTGTACCGTCTGCCAGACGACAATGTAGCCATACGTATAGTTCGCGACGGCCACAGGCAGGATGCGGCACTTAATTTCGAGTCCTCGTGTATAGTAAATCCGTTTAATCGATTTTTTAATTTTGCTAATGTCTTTCGGTACCGTATCTGTAAATTCCCTTGTAAACACAGGTCTGTTCTTACTCAGGTCAAGATAACTTTCCAGCGGTACTTGATTATGTTCGAGATCGGTGTAATAGAGCAAATTCCAGTCTCTATCTAAAAAGATGATCGGATTTTGAATCATCTCAGATAGCTCTGATGAGATGCGATCGATCCCGCCACCTTCAAGCGCGATTCTAAACAGAACGTTATGCATATCCAACGTTTTCCGGTTCAACAAATCGTATCTGCCAGAAGCTTTTTCATTGATGATAGCGATAACTTTAGACAACGTATATTCAAATGGAAGCTCCAATAACGGCAGCCCATATTTGTTCGCCTGGTCAATCATATTTTGCGGAATCTCATCAAAGTAGCGTTTCGTCTTAATGCATAAGCCAGAGCAATTAATTTCAGAAAGCTCCTTAATAAGATTGTTTTGAAGCTCTTCATTGTCCTTAAAAATATAGCCTGTAGACAGCAGCAGTTCATTAGAAGTAAGCCAATCGAATGAATCTGGATTTTCAATAATATTTACAATGGATACGACATTGTGAATGCCTTGTTCCCCGGCAACTATTTTGATTCCATCAATCGATTTGATTTGGAGCAGATCTTTTATGGTCAGCACTTTGTGTCACTCCTTCAACAGCAGCTTACACGAATTATTGTGCACATTGCACAATCTAACTCTTCCCTTTTCAGACTCATTATACAATGACCCCTTCCAATATCCCATCTACAATAACGGTGTAAGAAAGATTTATCACCCTGAAGGAGGCGTACTATTTTGGACAACAACATGATTCTATCTTTTCTCGAAGCAGCTAGCAAAGGTGATGTAGCAGCATTACAACAGCATCTAGATCAAGGTGTAGACATTAATGCTCGCAACAAACAAAAAAGGACCGCCATTTTAGTTGCTGCGATGAATGATCAGCTAGACGCAGTCCAGTTTCTCATTCAAGCAGGGGCAGACATTGATTTGCAAGATGAAACTTGTTTCAATCCTTTCCTATACGGCTGTATTAACGGCAAGCTGGAACTGATCAAAATAATGATTCAAGCAAACACCAACATCGAGCTATTGACGCGTTTTGGCGGCGTAGGTATAACTCCAGCAAGTGAAAAAGGTCATGTCGAAGTCGTTCGTGAGCTGCTCACGACAACAGATATCAATGTGAATCACACGAACATTTGCGGCTGGACTCCACTAATTGAAGCAATCATTCTCAATGACGGCGGCGAAAGACAACAAGAGATTATTAAAATGCTTATCGAACACGGCGCAAACGTTCACATGGTAGATAAATATGGCGTACCGCCAATTGAACTTGCTAGACAAAAAGGCTTCAAGGAAATCGAGCAAATCTTATTGCAAGCTGGAGCCTAATTCACAATTGGATGTGATGAGAATGACGACGGTGCGGCATGCCCTATCCGGTGATATCGAATTTGTTCAAGTCATTGAAAGGTCGACGTTCAGCGGTTGGATTCATAGCATCTTTGATAAAACAGTCAATATTGAGCGTTTGGAAAATGGCGAACTATACACCGTTGCATGCCGCAGCATGGATAATGGGCCAAATACGCTTGTTACGGAAATCAGTCATTTTCATGAACTTGGACTTGGTGTTAACGATAATGTTTATGTAGAGAATGGACATTTGTGCATGGGAAATAAGTTGATTGTTCCGATTCATCAGGTTTACAAGTGGGAATGCCGATTACCTGACTTCCCTAAAGATGCAGAGCAATTGCAACGCAACCTTGAGATCATGCGAGAACACATTCACTTGTATGGCCACACTGGTGGCATGAAGCAAGGCGGTCAATCCCGATCCAATCATTCGTTCGAAAATGAAGTATCCAAAATGCTTCATGAACGATCTAGCTTGCTAAAGCATGCTTTACTCAACCACTTGCCATCTGCCACACAGCATGCGACTAGCCTTATCGGCCTTGGCCCTGGTTTGACACCGTCTGGCGATGATTTTCTAGTCGGGTTGTTCACCATTATGAGCTTGCCAAATAACCCTTACCGCCAAGATATGCAATGGTGTGAAGAAACAGCAGACACGGCAAAAGGATTAACGAACGATATTAGCTACATGACCTTAAAAAAAGCAGCAGTTGGCAAAGTGAGAGCATCTATCGTGAATTTGCTTCACGCTCTAGCCTCACCTAACCAAGACGAACTGATTAATGCTTTGAGTCGTGTATTGAACATAGGATCTTCTTCTGGAACAGACATTGCTCTAGGACTTATATGCGGATTGGAAATCCATATTGAAAACGGAGGTAACGTATGTCTACAAAAGTTGTAATTAAGCAGAGCACTTATTTTGATTCCGTATCGCTAATGTCTTTGTCCACAAAAGCGAACCAAATCGAAGGTGTTGAGCAAGCAGTCATCGCCATGGGGACAGAAATGAATAAAGAAGTACTGCGCAATGTCGGCTTGCTTACTCCTGAAATTGAAGCAGTAAAAAGCAGTGATTTGTTGATTGTCATCAAGGCTGCAACTGATGCCATTTGTGAAAGCGCATACGCAGCAGTTGAGGAATTGTTTACGAAGAAAGACAGTGCCAAGGGTGCCAGCGAAATCAAATATGCCACGATTGATTCGGCAGCGAAAAGCATTCCAGAAGCAAATCTTGCAGTGATTTCCGTCAACGGTGCTTATGCAGCAAGAGAAGCAAGAAAAGCGTTGGAGAACGACCTGCATGTCATGTTGTTCAGCGACAACGTAAGCATCGAAGACGAAATTGCTTTGAAGCAATATGCGCATGAAAAAGGCTTGCTCATGATGGGACCTGACTGCGGTACAGCCATTCTCGGCAATGTCGCTTTGTGCTTCGGCAACAGCGTTAGAAAAGGCGATATCGGAATCGTTGGCGCATCTGGTACGGGAAGCCAAGAAGTTAGCGTCCGCATACACGACTTTGGCGGCGGCATTACACAGCTAATTGGTACAGGTGGCAGAGACTTGAGCGAGCAGGTCGGTGGCATCATGATGCTTGACGGTATGAAGGCATTGGATGCAGATGATGCGACGAAGGTTATCGTGCTCATTTCCAAGCCTCCTCACCCAAGTGTAGAGAAGAAAGTGCTCGATCAAATAAAGCAGTGTAAAAAGCCAGTCGTTGTGTACTTTATCGGTGGACAAGAAGAACCAGTTGTTGCAGCAGGCGGACACTTTGCTAAAACATCTAAGGAAGCAGCGCTCAAAGCGGTCGTTCTGGCTGGTTCAGACGAAAGCAAAATTAACAAGCGCGCACTCAATATTCCACTCGTTGAAGAAGTACGCGCTAAATTAACACCAGAGCAAAAGTACATTCGCGGATTGTTCTGCGGTGGCACGCTCTGTGATGAAGCGATGTATATCGCAATGGAGAAGTTCGAGGATGTATACAGCAACATTCAAAAGAACCCTGACTATAAGCTGAAGGATCTAAATGTGAGCAAGGCTCATACATTCTTGGATCTAGGCGATGATGACTTTACGAACGGTAAGCCTCACCCGATGATCGATCCATCGAATCGTATTGCTCGCTTAATGCAAGAAGCGAAAGATCCATCTGTCGGTGTTATCGTGATGGACTTCATTCTTGGCTTCGGCTCGCATGAAGATCCAGTTGGCGTTATGCTTCCTGCCATTATAGAAGCGAAGCAGCTTGCAGAGAAAGAAGGAAGACATCTTGAAATTCTCGGCTATGTGCTTGGAACGGATCAAGACAACCCTAAGCTGGAGGATCAAGTCAATCGCTTGATGGAGGCTGGCGTAACGATCGCGAGCAGTAGTACAAATGCAGGTTTGCTAGCTAGAGAATTTGTCGTGAAAGGGGCATAACGAACGATGAGCAAAATTAACGAACTTTTCAATAGCAAAATATCCGCTATTAACGTAGGAATCGAATTTTTCAAAGACGACATGTTGAAGCAGCATGCCAGTGCAGCTCATCTGGAGTGGAAACCACCCGGGGGCGGTAAACCTGAACTGATTAAAGCATTGGATAAGCTCGAAAATGTGGACATCTCAGCTAAGATCGAAGCAGCGAACAAAGTAGCTGTAGAGCGTATTCTTCAATCACAGCCGGTGCTTATTGGATTCGACCAAGCCATCAACGTTGTCCCTGGAATGACAAAAACAACGATCTTACACGCTGGTCCTCCTATCACTTGGGATCGCATGTGCGGCGGGATGAAAGGTGCAGTTACGGGAGCGATCGTATTTGAAGGGCTCGCTAAGAATGTGGAAGAAGCAGCTGAAGTTGCTGCATCTGGCCAGATTACCTTCTCCCCTTGTCATGAGCATAATTGTGTTGGTTCCATGGCGGGCGTTACATCTGCTTCGATGTTCATGCACGTCGTAGAAAATAAAACGTACGGTAATATCGCATACACGAACTTGAGTGAGCAAATGTCCAAAATTCTTCGCATGGGTGCGAATGATGAAAGTGTTATCGCACGTCTGAATTGGATGCGCGATGTATTGGGCCCGATGCTGAGAGATGCAATGAAACTATCGAACGGTATTGATCTGCGCCTGATGTTGGCTCAAGCACTTCATATGGGTGACGAGTGCCATAACCGTAACAATGCGGGAACAAGCCTCCTTATCCAAGCGCTTACGCCTTACATTTTGGAAACCAACTACACAACGGAACAGAAACGCGAAGTGTTTGATTTTGTAGCGAGCAGTGATTATTTCTCTGGACCAACATGGATGGCGATGTGCAAATGTGCGCTCGATGCAGCACACGGGATTGAGAACAGTACGATCGTCACGACGATGGCTCGCAACGGCGTAGAATTCGGCATTCGCGTAAGCGGTATGGCAGGTAACACATGGTTTACAGGCCCTGCGCAAAAAGTAGTTGGACCGATGTTTGCTGGCTACAAGCCAGAAGACTCCGGCCTTGATATCGGTGACAGTGCGATTACCGAAACGTATGGTATCGGCGGTTTCGCGATGGCTGCTGCGCCAGCGATTGTTGCACTTGTCGGTGGAACGGTAGAAGAAGCATTGGGCTTCTCGACGAAAATGAAAGAAATTACAACAGCTGAAAATCCTAACGTTACGATTCCGCTCTTAAACTTCAGCGGCGTTCCTACTGGTATTGATATTCGAAGTGTCGTGCAAACAGGTATTATGCCTGTTATTAATACCGCGATTGCCCATAAAGATGCAGGTATCGGCATGATCGGCGCGGGCATTACGTACCCGCCAGTGGATTGCTTTGAGAAAGCATTGCTTACGCTAAGTGAAGAGATTAAATAAATTGTCCAATTAAAAGCGAACTGCTCTCCATGTGAGAGGACAGAACTGATGGTTTCCCCTTTAGCGAAAGGGAGCAGAATCGTTTTGTAGAAACGAAGTGGTCGCCTTTGTAGTCAAATTGTATCCATCCTAATTCGATAAAAAACAATTTGACTACAACAGCGATCGAAAAAACGATCTGCTCTCCAACGCAATTCGGGGAATAGAGTGTTTGATCTTACCTTCAACTTAAGCGCACGTTTTTCATCTTAGGAAAGAAAGGTGAATGAACATGGAACAGCAAGACAAACAGCAAAGCGAGTATGCGCAATTCAAAGCTTATGGCTATGCCGAAGATATATTGCCAAAGACAGCAGAGAAACGAGACTGGGGGACCTTCAACTACGTAACGGTCTGGATGGGCGCGGTGCACAATCTAATGTCCTACATGACCGTAGCGGGATTTTTCGTCCTTGGCCTATCGATTCCACAAGTGCTATGGGCGATTATGCTTGCAGCCGTAATCGTATCCATCGGTTACGTGTTGAACGGATACGCGGGATCGAAATACGGGATCGGCTATTCGATGCTGCTTCGCAGCTCGTTCGGTGTAAAAGGTTCGATTATCCCAGCGATATGTCGCGGATTGATAGCCGGCGTTGTATTTTTCGGAACGAAAACGATCATCGGGGCACAGTCCTTTAACGTCATCTTCTCTAAAATGTTCCCTGGTTATATGGACATGCTCCCTGGCTTTAACTTTCTCGGCTTAGACTTCCCTACGATGGTATCCTACATTGTTTTGTGGGTCATCACGGTTGGACTGTTCTTGGGTGGCATGAAAATGCTCAGCTTGTTCAGTAAGTGGTCTTCACCGATTATTTATGTGTTCATCGTGGGTGCAGCGATTTGGGCGATTAATGTTGCTGGCGGATTCGGTCCGATCTTCGACTATGTACCTGCTAATCCAACGAGCAGTCCGCTCGTCTTCATCGCTTGTGTCAGCGCCTTAGTATCCAATTGGGGCGGCCCGATCGTTAACATCTCGGATCTTACACAGCGTGCAAAAACAAATAAGGCACCCACGATCGGCTTGCCGCTTGGTATGATTGCATCTTATGTCTTATTTGGCATTACTTGCGTAGGATTGTTAGTAGGGACACAAATCGCGTTTGGCTTACAGAACTTTGACATCGTAGCTGCAATCGATACGATGGGCAATCCATTTGCCGTTATCGTCTTGCTGCTTGCCCTGAACATCGGTTCCACAAGCTACGTTGTGTTCGGCAACCTGCTTCCTTCTGGTCTGCAAATGACTGCGTTAATGCCTAAAGTATTTACGGTCAAATCGGCAGCTATTTTAACAGCTATTATCGGTACGCTCATCTTGCCTTGGAAATTAGTAAATGGTACTGCTGCGCTCTATATGTTCTACAGCTTTATCGGTTCTATGTATGGCCCAATTACGGGCATTATGCTGGCCAGTTTCTTTATTGAACGTAAGCGAATACTGAATCTATCCGCTATCTACGTCAAGCAAGGTGATAACGGTGAATACAAAAGCGGCTATAATGTCGTGGCTTGCACCGTGCTCGGTGTCAGCTTCTTGATTACGTTATCCGGCTCCATCTTTAAAGATATCGAAGTATTAGCTGCTATCAGCAAATCTGCTTTCCTTAGCGGCATGATTATCGCAGGCGTTCTATATGCACTCACCTATAAGTTGAATAAACCAAGCACAGCAAGCTTGGACACTCCACATGCTAATGCATCATAACTATAGGAGGTTGTACCAATGGGTAAATTAGTAATTGTAGCAATCGGTGGTAACTCATTGGTGAAGGATAACGGTCGTGACTCCATTCAGGACCAATTTGAAGCCGTGCGTGAAACCGTCATCAATATTGCGGATATGGTGCAAGAAGGGTACCAAGTCGTTGTTACCCACGGTAATGGTCCGCAAGTGGGCTTTGCTCTACAACGTGTGGAAATCGCTAATGAAATTAGCGGGATGCCGACGATTCCGCTCGTTAACTGTGTTGCAGATACACAAGGCGGCATCGGCTATCTTATCCAACAATCGTTGACGAACGAATTTGCCAAACGCGGCGTCAATAAAAAAGTAGCCAGCGTCATCACACAAGTAGAAGTCAGCGCCGATGATCCTAATTTTCAAAAACCAACTAAACCTGTCGGTTCCTTCTTTACCCTAGAGCAGGCTCAAGCGATGAAAAATGAACATCCAGACTGGATGTTTGTCGAAGATGCAGGGCGCGGTTACCGCCGAGTCGTTCCATCTCCAAAGCCGGTTGATATCGTCGAAAAAGATGCCATTCGCTCCCTCATCGATGCCGGCTATGTCGTCATCGCAGTTGGCGGCGGTGGAATTCCTGTTATCAAAACAGGCGACCAGACGTACGACGGTATCGATGCCGTAATTGACAAAGACTTTGCGACAAGCCTATTAGCTGAACAAATCAAAGCGGAGACGCTGATCATTACGACAGGGGTATCCCAAGTATGCATCAACTATGGCAAGCCGAATCAAAAAGCGCTTGAACAAATTACGGTTGAAGAAACAAAACAGTATGTAAGTGAAAATCATTTCGCACCAGGAAGTATGCTGCCGAAGATCGAGGCTAGCCTTAACTTCTTAGAGAATAACGGCTCACGTGTTATCATTACGAATCCAGAAAGCCTGAAAGACGCGATTAACAACCAAGCTGGCACTCATATTGTGAGATAAGCACCAACCTATACACAAAAAAAGACCGTCAGAGATGTCGTTCATCTCCTGACGGTCTTCTTTCATTCTCAAACTATTTAAACCAGCCCTTCTCCTTAAAGCGCATAATCGCTTCAATCCGGTTGCTGACATCCAGCTTATCTAAAATAACGGAAATGTAGTTGCGAACCGTTCCTGTCGTCAAATACAGCTGGCTTGCGATTTCCTTTGTATTTTTTCCATCTGCAATAAGTTCAAGTACTTCTTTCTCGCGCTCGGTTAACGGGTTCAATTCCCCATAAGACTCATCGACAAGATCCGATGCATAGATTCGGCGCCCTGCCATTATGCTGCGAATCGCACTTGCCAACTCTTCACTCGGGCTGTCTTTGAGCAAATAGCCATTTGCCCCTGCCTTGAGTGCACGGTCAAAATATCCGCTCCGAGCAAATGTAGTTAAGATGAGCACCTTGCAGCCAGTACCTTTCAACTGCTCCGCTGCTTCCAGCCCGCTCATCCCCGGCATCTCGATATCCATGACGCAAATATCCGGCTGATGCTGGCGTACTAACTCAACCGCTTCTTCACCGTTGCTCGCTCGACCGACGACACTCATATCCTCTTCCAAATCAAGCAGGGAAGCAAGCGCACCAAGCAACATTCGCTGATCTTCAGCTATTACGATACGAATCATGATTTCCCTACCTCCTGTTCAAGTGCTTTGAATACGTTCGGTACACTGATGACGAGCGTCATTCCATTATCAGATATCATCTCCATCGTTCCATTCACGAATTCAAGGCGCTCTTTCATCCCCTGAAGTCCGTTCCCTTTCGAAAGGTTGAAGGACTTGGGTAATCCTCTCCCATTGTCCTCAATCTTGATAGTTGCCTTCGTATCAGAAGATTCAATCTCGATGGAACATGCCGCAGCATGACTATGTTTCACGATATTCGTAACGGCTTCTTTCACACACATGCTTAGCACATTTTCATTCAATAATGACGTGTTCGGCAGCTTCACATCACCTTTAAGCGTGAATTCAATTTGGGCTGCCCTCAGAATTTGCTCCACTCGGAACATTTCTTCGTCCAATCTAGCTCCACGCATTTGAGTAACCAACTCGCGTACTTCCTTTAACGCACTGCGAGCTGCCTGTCGAACATCCTTAATCTCAGCTTGTGCTTGAGTTGGATTCTTCGTTATGAGCTTGCTCGCCAAATCACTTTTCAAGCCAATTAGCGAGAGTCTCTGTCCTAATGTATCATGCAGATCTCGTGCAATTCGCTGACGCTCTTCCAGCTTCACCAATTCCGAAATCCGTTTATTGGCATCCTCTAGCTGCACTTCCAGCTTCTCACGCTTGTTTCGATTGTACGTCGTAACCGGAAGGAGAACGACACCGAGCAAGCTGACAAGGATAAAGGGTATCTGGGTAAGCATAACTGGATTCTTCGTTAAAAATCCGTAGTTAATCGTCACGAAAGTCGTCACGAGATGAATGCAATACATGGTAATAAAACCTACTTTATGCTGAATATTTCCGATAAAGAACGCTAAAAAGAGCGAAAAATATACATAGCCGAACAGCACCGTCATCGTAACCGAAATTAAGATTTGTACCGCTGTCCAGAAGTACATCATCCGCCCTTTTGAAACGAAAGAAAGTACATAACAAGCAAAAAACATCAACACCATAACGATACCAATGATGGTCTCATACATAGAATTAGAACTAAATATAAAATAGAAAGGGAGGATGTAGAAGATAACCCACACATACGGGCTAAGACCCGTACTTCTTTGAAAAATATGATACCACTTCTGCATCTTAACCCTCCCTTTCTCTGAGCTGCTTAACGTTACTTGTATCGTACCATATCCTTGGTGGAACTTGTCCATATTCAGTTGAATTTGACTACTATTATTGGCTCTGCTTTAAGAAAGCTGTTACTTCAACGACACACTCTTACGCATCATAATGCGTTTATGATCCTTGAAGCTGACAAACGTCTTGCTCTCTTCGTCCCACAAGCTGAAACGAAGGGAAGCCAAGCTTGTTCGGAGCGTAATTGTAGTTGCGCGATGAAGCGGCGGCGTCTCATCATGGGCCTTTTCCAAGTTATAGTTAGGTACTTTGGGGCTTAGATGATGCACATGATGGAAACCAATGTTTCCTGTAATCCATTGCAGCACTTTCGGCAATTTGTAGTACGAACTTCCTTCTACCGCAGCCAACACATAGCTCCACTCATCTTCATGCTCGAAGTATGATTCCTCGAATTGATGCTGTACATAGAACAACCATATTCCGAGCATTCCCGAGATAAAGAAAATTGGTGCTTGTATAAGAACAAATGCCTGCCAACCAACGAGCCAGCACATGAATGCATACAAGGCTACGATTCCGATATTCGTCAAATGCGTATTGATTTTTTCCTTCTTTCTAGCGTCTTTACGATTAAAGCGATAGGCAACTAAAAAGATAGCAATTGGTCCAATGAAGAGCATCACGAACGGATTGCGGTATATTCTATAACCTATTTTCGTCTTTAATGGAGCTGCCTCATACTCATCTACAGTCAGTACCCACATATCCCCGATGCCACGCTTGTCGAGATTGCTGCTCGTTGCATGATGGATGGCGTGACAATTTTTCCATTGTTGATAAGGGACAAGCGTTATTACACCGGTAATATAACCGATAATATCATTTGCCTTGCGGCTCTTAAAGAACGATTGGTGACAACAGTCATGAAAAATGATAAATGTCCGAATCACAAAGCCCGCTGCAACGATCGTGATCGGCAGTGTAAGCCAATACGATACGGACAAGCTTGCGTATGCGGCATACCAAAGTAAAAATAAAGGAACGAGCGTGTTGATCATTTGTCGAATACTTTTTTTCGCATCTGATTTTTCATAAGGCATCATGTCTTTTCTTAACTTCGCTTGTTGAGCTTGAGTCATCGCATGTATTCCTCCCAAATATGACGCTTTAACGACTATATAAATAGAGCATGACCTGACTTGGCATGTGTAGAGCAAGTCGTTGCAAGTCTAATCTATTGCTCCATGCTAAATAAGGACGTATTTGTCTATTGTTATTATAGGCAGAACGTGTCATCGCCAATAGTCATAAACGTCATGAGGGGACATGACATATGTCATATAGGATGCTGAGAGCGCACTAAAAAAGCATGCCGAAAAGCGGCATGCCGTAGTCTTTATTTAAAACATTATAAATTATTTCACTTGCAACGAATGCATGATTTCCTTGGCGCTAAGACGCCATTCTTCCATTTGTTCTTCTGTACAATTAAATGTCCCGAGTAGAATTCTGCCGTCTACCTCCGTCATGAACATCAGGTTGTATACGTTTGTATCTATCGCTGGTGTAAGCAGCTCTACATAGCCGACGGTTTTATTATTAATAGTGGTCACACCATCACCGTACCATGTAGCAGTTGGATGTAGTTGCTCAAACTGTTTTTTCGTAGCAGCTACAAATTTTTCTAGCTCTTCTTCGGAAATAGGAGTGGGTAAATGATTAAAAGCTACATTTATAGAAGCGTCTTCATCGGTAAAGATTAAGGTTGGTCTATTTCCACCAGGGTATTTCGTTGCGGCCATTTCTTCTGACATAATTTCAAATCCTTTTGGGACCAGTACACTAACTTTATTATCAAGGATTTGTTTTTGTTCCAATTGCTTATTCCCTTTTGGTGGCGGCGTACTTGGTGCACTTGTTTCTTTTTCAGCACATCCTAACAGTACAAATACACACATTACAATCAAAGCTATTACTTTTTTCATGATTATCCCCCAACTATGTAATGTACCAAACTCACTGTTTCATATGATAATTTTTCCATATAGTATTTCGTTATAACGATAATTCAATAAATTGTAAGCAAAAATTTTTATCTCTGAAAGAACACATCTGGTGGGCGCCCATGCCCATAAAAAAACGACTGCACTTACATGCAATCGTTTTTCTTCCTATTCACATGATCAATAAATTTAACACACATACAGACGACCTACTTTTTAGATAGCGATTCCCACGTGCTTTCGAGCCACTGATCAAATTCATCGCCCTTTTGTCCTTCGTACGCATCATATACGTCTGAACGCATTTTTTGAAGCTTCTCTTTGAATTGCTCATACGTATGATCAGCTGGCAAGCTCTTTTTGATTCTCACCAACAATTTCGTAAGTCCTTTAACGATTTCGCCACTTTTTCTTGGCGGCAACTGAACATCTTCACCAAGTTTCTTAAGTTCTCGGTAAGCAGCTTCTTGAACTTGATACACCGTATCATTCATCAATCTATGTTTGAGTACATCGATAACTTGAGGATTGTCCAACTGACCCAGTTGTTCAACAGCATCCAAACGTTCTCTCCAATTAGATGTACGATTTGCTGCCTTTTTTAATTCCTCATATTTTGAAGCTGCATCTTGTTGCAATTCTTGGTTGTCTAATTCCATTTACTCCATCTCCTTTTACTGCTGTATCAAAATATGCTTGTTCACTTTATGTGTAAAGAGAACGCAAATTGCTTTTTATATCAGATCAGTCACCTTTATTAGCGCTAGCATTATTTTCACTGGCATTTTTAGTGCCTTTGCTTTTATAAGGCTTTGGCGCATTCTGTCTCCGCTTCTCACCAGCCTGCCAGCGGTTCCAGCCCTTCTTGCCTGTTCCTCTGCCTGTTCCACCCTTACCTTTGCTTTTACTCAAATGATCACTCCGTTACCTTTTTGAATCGACGGACATCGATTCATGTAGACTCATTACGTTATATCCATGCTAACATACTCTTAATCCAAGCATGTTGAAATATACCGCATCCTATACCATATGTACAGAAAAAGATAATCCGCTCTGGCATGTACCAGACACGGATTATCTTTATTATACCTTATCGGCTGTATTAAACCATCACTTTACAAATGTTGTTCGTAAACTCCACTGGATCTTGCAGCGGCAAGCCTTCGATCAACAGCGCTTGGCTGTACAACAAGTTCGTGTACAATGCCAGCTTCTCTTGATCAGAAGATGTATGCGCAGCTTTCAAAGACGCGAATACGTCATGGTTGACGTTAATCTCCAACACTTTGTCTGCTTGCACATCTTGACTGTTCGGCATAGCCTTCAATATTTTCTCCATCTCAATCGTCAATTCGCCTTCCGTGGACAAGCACACTGGATGGGACTTCAAACGCTTGGACGCTTTAACGCTCTTCACTTTGCCAGACAGCAAGCCTGCCATTGCTTCGAACAGCTCTTTGTTGTCATTTGCTTCTTCCTCAGTAGCTTCGTTCTCGTCCGCTTCGATGCCCAAGTCGCCGCTCGATACGTTTTTGAACTCTTTCTCTTTGTAGCTCATGATCATTTTGATCGCGAACTCATCGATATCGTCTGTGAAGTAGAGAATCTCATAGCCTTTATCGGATACAAGCTCTGTCTGCGGCGATTTCTCAATACGCTCAACAGATTCACCTGAAGCATAGTAAATGTATTTTTGATCCTCCGGCATTCTCGATACGTACTCATCCAATGTTACCAGCTTCTTCTCTGTGGAAGAGTAGAACATGAGCAAGTCTTGCAGCACGTCTTTGTTCATGCCGTAGTCGCTGTATACGCCGTATTTCAACTGTCTGCCGAAAGCTTGATAGAACGTATCGTACTTCTCTCTTTCATCCTTCAACAAGCTTTGCAATTGGCCTTTAATCTTGTTCTTAATATTTTTTGCAATAAGCGTCAATTGACGGTCATGCTGCAGCATCTCACGGGAAATGTTAAGCGACAGATCTTCGGAATCAACCATACCTTTCACGAAACCAAAGTAATCTGGCAGCAAGTCCGCACATTTGTTCATGATAAGTACACCATTGGAATAGAGCTCAAGACCTTTCTCATATTCCTTCGTGTAATAATCAAACGGCGTATTTTCTGGGATAAATAGAATCGCATTGTATACGACCGCACCGTCTGCACTAATGTGAATATGCTTCAACGGCTTGTCGAAGCCATAGCGCTTCTCGTTATAGAAGTTCTCGTAGTCTTCCGTCGTCAGCTCGCTTCTATTTTTACGCCAAATGGGAACCATGCTGTTGATCGTTTGTTCTTCTGTGTACGTCTCCAGCTCATTATCTTCACTGCCCTCAATTGGACGTTGGCTCGTCACATCCATCTTGATCGGATAGCGAATGAAGTCAGAATATTTCTTAATAATCGCTTTCAGACGGTACTCGTCCAAATACTCATCATAGTTGTCTTCTTCCGTGTTGTCCTTGATGCGAAGCGTAATCTCCGTACCAATAGTCGCTTTCTCGCTTGCCACGATTGTGTAGCCGTCTGCGCCTTTGGATTCCCACTTGAATGCCTCTTCGCTGCCAATCGCCTTACTCACGACCGTTACAACATCCGCAACCATGAATGCCGAATAGAAGCCGACACCAAATTGACCAATAATGTTGTGTCCGTCTTTGCTCTCATTCTCTGCCTTAAATGCAAGCGAGCCGGACTTTGCAATAACGCCCAAGTTGTTCTCTAGATCTTCTTTTGTCATTCCGATACCTGTATCGGTAATCGTCAACGTGCGCTTGTCTTTATCGATCGCGACTTTAATGTAATAGTTTTCTTTCTCAAATACGACTGACTCGTCAGCAAGTGCTTTGTAGTACATTTTGTCGATCGCGTCACTTGCGTTAGAAATTAACTCTCTCAAAAAGATTTCACGCTGCGTGTAAATGGAGTTAATCATCATTTCCAGCAAACGCTTGGATTCTGCTTTAAATTGTTTCTTAGCCATCAAATAATCTCCTCTCAAATTGGAAAATAGAATATATATGCTTATGTAGTTGTCTCATTAGTCGTAAAAGTCTCAACGCAGCAGAAAGTCTGCGCTTCAGCTGTCTGATGTTAGCACTCAAATAAGAGGAGTGCTAATCCCTCTTTTTTATATAACACACCCTAATTTTCCATGTCAATATAAATGCGCAAAATAGTAATGTTTGCTTTGCGTCAATCTATTGATTAACTAGTCATATATAACAATCTCAAGTGGATTTCGCTAACGAGCGCCATTGACGTTATTTTCGCTACATCATCCATCGTAGAAATGTAACGGTTATAGGCGAGCTTATTTTAGCAGTGAACGCGAATAATATAACGCTTTCCGGCAAATAAGCTCTCTGAGATCCTTTACATTTCAAAATACATCAATGTAGGCTAATTAGCCTCTATGACAACCGTTAGCACCATTACATTCGCTACTCTTCTAGCCCGTCGTACGATGCCCAACAGCTTGCAGCTGTATCCCTTTCCCTATCAGCATATCCCGAATATGACTGGCAAACACTCGTGCATGCTCTCCATCTCCATGGATGCAGATCGTCTCTGCCTTCAACTTTACTTCTACATCCTCACGCGAACGAACCGTTCCTGATGTGACCATTTGGAGAATTTGAGCAACCGCTTGGGATGGATCACTAATTAGTGCATCTGATTCCGCTCTCGGTGTAAGACTTCCATCTCGACAATATGTTCTATCCGCAAACACTTCGCTCGCCGTGCGCAGTCCAATTCTCTCTCCCGCTCGAATCAATTGACTGCCTGACAGCCCATATAGCACTAGCTCTGGATTGACCCGATAGACTGCCTCGGCAATCGCCTCCGCCAGCTTCTCCTGATGAGCTGCCATGTTGTACAGTGCCCCATGCGGCTTCACATGCTGCATCTTTCCACCTTCGGCACGAATAAAGCCGTCCAAGGCGCCGATCTGGTAAACGGTCATATCATACGCTTCTTCTGGTGTGATCGCCATATTGCGGCGGCCAAAGCCCGCCAAGTCAGGCAGCCCTGGATGCGCCCCGATCCCTACCTGCTTATTCAGCGCCATAATTACCGTTTGCCGCATCGTACGCGGATCACCAGCATGGTAGCCGCAAGCGATGTTCACAGATGTTACAAGGTCAAGCATGGCTTCATCATTGCCAATCGTATAAGCACCAAAGCTTTCTCCCATATCACAGTTCAAGTCAATCGTATACATTTAACGGGGACCTCCTGTCTTCATATATAGCTGAATGGATGTCGCTAACCGTACCAACGATAATTCTGCTGAAATATACAGCTGCTGCGCTTCTTCTAATGAAATTTCGGCAAATCGGATTCGTTCTCCCGGCTTGATTTGAGCCAATACTGGCAAATCTACACTTGCTACTTGAGCTATTTTAGGATAGCCGCCAACTGTCTGACGATCTGCCATTAAAATAATCGGGTTCCCATCTGGTGGTACTTGTATCGTGCCGAATGATACAGCTTCCGAGAGCAGTTCATCAGACGATTCTAAGCGAAGTGCCGCTCCCTCGAGACGATATCCCATCCGATCAGACTGAGGCGTAACACGGAAACGTCGATTGACCAGTTCCTCCCTGCTATCTGGTGTAAATTTCTTGAATTCACGGCCTTGCACGAAACGAATAACTGGTTCAGGACGATAAGCTGGCTGAGCTGTATAGCCAACAAACCAAGAAGTAACTAGGAAAGGAACTCCTTGTAATGCAGCGCTACGTTGGTTCATATAAGAAACAGCAGGGTTCGAAGCTGCACCAACAGGCAGCACATCTCCCGCTCGTAAAGCTCTGCCTTCATGCCCCCCAATTCCTGCGCGCAAATACGAGCTTCGGCTTTGCAACACCATCGGCACATCAATACCGCCCGCTACCGCCAAATAAGTCCGCGCACCTGTTCGGCAATCTCCAAATTCCAGCATCTCGCCAGCCCTCACGAGGACTGGACGCCACGACGGTACATTCTCGCCGTTAATAGTCGGAGATAAATCCCCACCGCAAATCGCAATAAGTGCATCAGCCTCAAAGCGAATCATTGGCCCGCGCAGCGTAATCTCTAATGCAGCTGCACCCGGCACATTGCCCGCTAATATATTTGCTGCCCGCAGCGCAAATGTATCCATAGCCCCGCTCACAATAACGCCTTGCTGCTGGTATCCGTACCTACCCAAGTCTTGCACCGTTGTGAGCAAACCTGGCCTTACTATTGAAAGGCTCATTGCTCATCCTCTTTCCATTCCGCAAATTGTTCAGGTTCAATCGGGTAGAAGCGAACGATATCACCCATCTTCAATAAACTAGGCTCTGGATGATCCGGACGAAACAACTTGCGCGGCGTCCTGCCGATGAGCCGCCATCCGCCCGGAGTAGCCAACGGATAGACTCCCGTCTGACTGCCGCCAATACCAACTGAACCTGGCGTAATAGCCGTCCGTGGGGAACTACGCCTTGGAACGGCTAGCCGTTCATCCATACCACCGAGATACGGGAAGCCTGGAGCAAAGCCGACCATGTAGACCAGGTAAGATGGACTACAATGCAGTTCTATCACTTCCTCCACATGGAGTCCCGTATGCTCCGCTACCTCTTGTAAATCCGGCCCGAACTCTCCTCCATAACAAACAGGAATGTCCACTATATTTGCTGCGGTGGTCTCCACTGACAAATCCAGCGAGCAAAGTATTCCCTCAACAATCCCCTTTAGAAGCTCAAACGGAGAATATACGAGCAGCCCATCGCGTTGATAACATGGTGCACCTGTTTCTGGATCACGCAGCTCCATCGGATCATAAATGACAGTAACCGTAGTATAGGAAGGTATACACTCAAGTACCCCAGATACATCAGCCCGTTCCAAACGTGAACAAAAAAACCGTATCTGTTCATGTGTCTGTCTAGCTATACCTCCACCCCAATCGATGAGCAGCGCTCGTTCACCCAAGGGGACGATAAGTATGCGATTCACACTATCTTCTTCCCGTATACCCTTTATCGTTGAATGCATAGAAGGCTCCTTTATATGTTCTATGTTATTGCGCATCGAATGAAATACATGGAATCTTTTCATTCATTATATCGCACTGCGAGCCCGTACATGAACATATGTGTTATGCAGCTACTTGCCATGTAATATTTTGATTTTCTGTATTAATGAATGAACTGTCCCTCCATTCATATATTTTGAGAAATCATCATCCACCGCCGATAACACATAATCGTTATCTACGATATAATAGGTCCCGTGTTTAGAAAAATAGTATTTGTCTCCCTGCAAAGTTTCACCTTGTGCAATACCTGTAACGATTTTCATTCCGGGTTTGAGGGCGGGTTCATATCCTCTAAAATCCGAGCTGTAGACAAGGCGAATCGTGCCCTCTATAGGTTTGCCGCTAATGCTCTCTAGTATTTTCACTTCAAATTGAGTATTTTTTGAATGGATTGGCTGGATTACTTTGCTTGTTATCTTTTCATTAACCTTCTGTTCAGGTATGCCGAGCTTGCCAAATAGATCCGTCTCGTATTCGGGTAATTCACCAATAGATTCTGCTACAATGACGGTTTCTGATCGTTCTATAATTTCCTGATAAGAGATTGGTCTGAAAGCATAGTTAGGAGGGTCATAATTGTAAACGGGATAATACTCACGCAGCTGCTGAATGCGTTCTGGGGTTAGTGAAGGAAGCGTATTTTCTTTATGCACGTTAGCAGTTAAACCAAGTACCATAAGGAGAAAACATCCTACGACAAGCAGTCTCCTACCCTTTCGTGCTTGTATCATTGCTACTCCCTCCAACCCATATAATATTGAAACTTCTATAATGATAAGCATACTGCAAAAAAATGCTGTATGTACAATAATGAAGCTCATCATTTCACACTATTTTAACCGACGACTTTAAGGTCCATCATTAAATAGACAGTCCCCGCCTAGGCAGGAACTGTCTATACTAGTTGCACTCTTTACGGCAAAAATGCAGCAAGAAAACAATTCAATTAAGGTACAATCACCGTTATCGTCGATGATAGGGAAGTTCCATAAGAATTAACTAGCTTTACTTGATATACATAAGTTCCTGAGGGCCTGTTGAGTGATTGGGAAGCATGCTGAGGTTGTTGACCATTTTCAATTAATGATCCTGTGTAATTTGGAGATAAAAGGACACCTTGTCCATTCTCTTTCAATTCCCATCTATCGGCGTTGTTGCCTGAAGTGAGATTGAAACCAACAGTAAAGCTGCCGTTGACAGGCTCAGTAGCGTAAATGACAGGTGTTGCTGGGGAACCCGAGTATTTGTGAATATTAACAATCGCTGGTTTGGACTGCACGACACTTCCATCCTGATAATACGCTCTTACTACATAGCCATACTGGCCATATGCTGTACTAACATGCTCACAGCTTGTCGTCGTCAAGTTCGCACAGCCTGCTGCCACTTCTCCACCCCACGGATACAATGTCGAATAACGATACACTGTATAGGAAGTGACATTGCTGCCGCGGTTGTTCCATGACAATTGCACACGGTGCTTGCCATCCGCATCTTGACCCGTATAAGCAGCTGTTATTCCGAATGTAGGATCATTCACGATATTACTCACAGTATTAGTAACTGGACTTACGGCAAAAGCAGACGCTGCACCAAATAGCAGCAGAACAAGCGTAGTTAGCACGGTTATCATTTTTCTCATCTCATGGTCACTCCCATTTCTACGATTAGTGTGCATGTTTCATTTCGAAGCAGCTTTTTAATGTCTCTATTGCTCTCTATCACATACGCTCTACCCCTTTAAGTTAAAGCGTATTAACATTATACAAGGCTTTAGGGGAACTCCGTTTAAGGTTGTTACTCAATTTATCTAAAGATTCGTTAAAGTTAACGCTCACCCATTCACTATATTTCGTACTAGTAATCTCACAATAATCAACACAATAACTAGAGAAACAAGCTTTGCATGGAAAGCATGACAGCGTGTGAAGCTCAATCGTAATTTGGAAAAATTCATTTGTAATTCACTCGGTTAATACATTTACACAAATCCATTTGTTGACATGTGATTATTTTACATTTACAATACATCACGTGACTACTTATGTAATCCATCTTCACAGAAAGGTAGGTTGAATGTTATGAAGCAAACTCCTCACATATCCGATGCAGAATGGGAAGTAATGAAAGTGTTATGGGCAGGATCACCACGAACGTCGGCAGAAATCGTAGATGCACTGGCTAAACCAAAGGAATGGAGCCCTAAAACGATCCGTACTTTGCTTAGTCGCTTAGTTCAAAAGGAAGTGATCGCTTATAAGCAAGAATCCAATCGCTCTTACTCTTATTATCCATTGGTTACGGAAGATGAGTGTGTACGTGAGGTTACGAATTCTCTTCTCCAGCGTCTATATGGTGGAGCCATCAAACCATTGCTGGTGAACTTTATTAATGAACGAAAGCTGTCTTCCGAAGATATCGCGGAACTAAAGCAATTACTAGATGAGAAAGAAAAGCCATCATCTCAATCCTCATCTGACTAGGAAAGGAATCATTGTCTATGAGTCAATTCATCCTCCTTATGCAGCAAGCCTTTGAATGGATTATAGAAACGACGATAATGGCGAGCTTGCTGGTTATTCTTATTATCTTAATTAAAGCCATGCTGCGAAATAAGTTAAGCCCGAGATGGCATTACCTAATATGGCTTGCCGTCGGACTTCGACTTATACTACCTTGGGCTCCTGAAAGTTCATTTAGCATTTATAATTTGCTCTTATTCAATAATTCCATCGAAACACCAGCTGCAAACCCATCAAGTATGGAAAGTAGTAAAGATTCTTCACATGCAACCATTACTACGAATACAACCGTTCCGCTTATCACGCACGAAGCCAAGAATCAGAGCCCAGCTGTAACATCACCTGATATCACATCTCCAGAATCTGCTCCTGAACCAACAAGTATAGTAACAAAATCCACACCTCTAGGAGAAGAGCCTCATCACGTCCCTACTTCTTTGCCTTCAGTACCTTCTCTACCATCAGCAATCGAGTCTAAATCCATTCCGTTTTCCTGGTTCGATGTTGCTTTTTTCCTATGGTTGAGCGGAGTAACTGTGTTTACTAGCTTTTTTGTTTTCGCGAATGTACGCATCTATAGACTAATTTATAAGCAGCCTGTAATTACGGACGCACAGCTCGTGGGCACATTAGAGCAATGCAAGCAAAAGATGTCCATTTCAAGAAACATTCCATTGGTATTGTCAGAAAATTTGCCTAGTCCTGCTTTGTTTGGCTTTATTCGCCCGCGTATTATTTTAAATCAAGCTGTAATAGACAGTCTTAGCTCTGCTCAGCTTCCCTTTGTTTTTCTACATGAATTAGCTCATTTGAAGCGCAAAGATGTATTGGTCAATGCTTGCATGTACGCCATGCTCATCTTGCATTGGTTCAATCCGATCCTCTGGTATGCATACAAACGAATGCGCGAAGATCAAGAGATGGCTTGTGATTCACTTGCTCTTTCCTATATCCAAGAAGAACAAAAATTTGAATATGGCCACACCATCATTAGTTTGCTGCAACCACGCCCATTTCGACTATCTAACTTAACTCAATTATCAGGTAATAAAAAGGAACTAAAGAAACGAATATTAACAATTGCGAATTATAAGCCATCCAATCGACGCTCGGTGGTAGGGGTAATAGCATTAGTGCTGATCTGCTCTCTTACACTTACGAATGCCAATGTAACTGCTAATGTGGATAAGAACTTATTGCAGACGAAGGAATTGAATAGCGAATCTAGCAAAGATTCCATCAACCGCAACTTCACTTCTTGGCTGGCTGATAAAAAACTCAACACCGAGCATGAAAGTGTTCGATTAGGAGCTGCTGCTGGCTTATCTGTCCCAATAACTGAAGCAGTAACGGATCAAGGAGTTACTTTACGATTCAAGGAAGTGTATGCGGACGCAAACGTCGTTGGATTGCATTATCGAGTCGAGCAACCTGACGGAACACTGCTGCCTGTAAAGTATGACACCACAGGGCTAAAACTAGTGGATCAAGAAATCATAGACCGTTGGTATGGAACCTTTAAGAACTTTGATCCATCCAAGATGAGCAAAGAGATCTGGTACTACGACGAGCAAGGAGAGTTAGCTGTATTAACTTATTGGGATTGGGATTGGAAACGTGGTATCAAAGGAGGCCCGTTCTACTTGACTAATACGACTGGGAAAATAGTCGGTCACAGTCAATATCAAGATAAAAATGAAGGTGTTGTATTCCTATCCGTGTTAGACAAAGCTTCAACCGATCCACTGCTCTTTCATGTAAACCTAACTCGTATCGGACATGTTAAAGGAAATTGGAAGAGAAGCTTTTCCATTGATCGCAGCTTAGCTGCATCCTCCACTCGTACGATTCCTGTTAGTAACAGCTATACACATAACAGTGGCATTCAAATGAAGTTGAATGCGGTAGACCTGCTCCCAAGTTCCGCAAAATTCAACTTTGAGTTGCAAAATGTAGACGAAGAGCTTATCGATGTACACACTGTTTTTGATGTAAAAGATAAGCAAGGCAAAGTTAGAACCCAATTATATACTTCGACAGCAGATTATTATTCTTTTGAAATACAAAATGAAAAGCTCAAGCCTGTACAAAAATGGAGCGGCTCCATATTTCCTATGAAACAGTGGCTTACAGAACCATTCACATTGGAATTAAAGAGCATAATGACCGTTCGACCGATTAATTTCCAAATACCTACTAGTATCGCAAAACTTCAGCATGAACCCGTACAAACGGAGAAGCATGGCGTTCAAATCAAATTAAGCACCGTGCAGATGAAAAAAGAAGAAGCCGAACGATTCTTTGCTGACGATATCAAAAACAGAATGCTTACGCCTAAACTTCCTGATAAGTTGAACGTGTTGAAAATCGAGCAAGAATACCCAAAAGATATATGGGTCAATTCCTATTTACAAGATATCCAAGGTAATATGCTGTACTCATCAGATTTATATTTGGTGGATTGGAAAGAAGGAGCCCATTCAAATAAAAGTACTACGTACTACTACTTTAACGATCTGAAAGATACAGCTCAGTTAACATTCCAAATGGATCAATTAACAAAAACGTACGAGGACGTCAATTGGGAAATACCAATTGACCCGAGCAAGAAGTAACCCTAGACGGAGTAAGGTCGAACCATTTTTACGTTGAATCAATCGACCTTGCTTCAGTCTAACTAAACAAGAAATTCGCATGAATTAATGGACTACAAAAGTAATCCAGAAGGAGATAACCCTTTATGAAGAACCGCCTTTTTAACTGTAAGATTTCATTTTGTACTTTCATCGTTCTATCTCTGCTGCTTAGTGGATGCTTAATGATCCCAGATAAACCTCAGCAAGAAGCCGAGAAAGTGAAGTTGAGGGTACTTGTGGATAGTGAATATTATTTTTGGAATAATTACGGGAAAATATACAGTATGCAATATCCAAACGTAGAATTTGAACTTATCAACCTATTTGAAATCGGTATGCATCCTATGGAACCATTGAATAATAAAGTCCTCGAACAACTTAAACAAACGTATAAACCTGACATTCTTATGCTTAGTACTCCACAATATAAGCAACTTGCATCTAACGGAATGCTAGAACCAATTGAATCTCTCATTAAAACCGACAATTTCGATATTGAGAATATTTTACCCTCTATTATTGATGAGCTCCGGTCAAAAGGAGGTGGGCAATTATACGGTCTGGCTCCTTATTTCAAGACTGAAGTTCTACTGTATAATGCTGACTTGTTTAAAAAATATGGAATTGAACCTCCGCATCATCAAATGACATGGGAGCAAGTCCTTCAATTGGCTCATCAAATGGAACGCGCGAGCAATGATTCAGTGGATGGACTGGCGATCACATATAGTGAGCAGCTTGGCAACCTTATTGTTCAGATGGGCAGAACAAACCAAGTTGCCTTGCTTGACAAGGCAACTGGACAGCCAAGGTTAAATATGCCGGAATGGAACCAACTATTTGAAGAAGCGATTCAAGCTTATTTAAGGGGTGGACTCTACTCTCCTAAAGAAGAGTCATCTTATTATTTTAATAAAATCCTAGAGGGAAACGTTGCTATGGAAAGAGTTTCTGATTTCGTATCTTTTCTAAGTGACAGCTCGCGTGCATTCGAAGATCAGAACAAACGCTTTTCATGGTCAATGGTAACGATGCCCGTCCATTCTTCCAATCCAGTTATAGCAAGTGAGATGCAAATAACGAGCATTTGGTCCATCTCTAGAGCATCAGCTCACAAACAAGCAGCGTGGGAGTTTATTAAATACTTTAACAGTGATGTTATGGCAAAATCCCAAACGTATCTCTCCTATTATGGCATACCTACTCGAACAGCTTATATTAAAGCCATTCCTAGCAAGGAATTAGAAGCGCTAACGAAGTTGAAACCAAATCCGAATCTACCCACAACAGCCGAGAATTATGCTGCTTGGTATCTTGAAGTATTGATTAATGAGAAGATTGAACAATTGACTGCGAATCCATCTACTCTGCATGAAACGATTCTACATCTCCAAGATCAATTAACAGAGAAAATGACTGAATATTACGTTAATGAGAAGAAAAATTCGAATCGATAAGGATGTGATTATGATGAGTAACAAATATCAAAAATCACTTTTAGGCATGCTTGTGCTCACTCTACTCATCATTAGTGCATGTGGAAGCAATAGGACAGACGTTCCTAAACAAGTAACATTGAAAGTGCTCACTGATCATAAATACGGGTTCGATAATAATTTCAGCACGATGTTTAAACTCAAGCATCCACATATAGAATTAGAAGTAATTGAGTTGCCATTCGACTATAATCTAACGCGTGGTCAGCAAGTTGAGCAGCGGATGAAATTCATCGATGAGCAGCGTCCAGATCTCATTGTATTTGCAAATGACCAAGATTATCAGTTGGCTGCTCGTGAAGGCAAACTACTCGATTTGGATATACACATCAAAAATAGTGAATTCAAACTCGGTCAGATATCACACATTGTGGAGAGTTTAACATCCGACTCCGATGGAAAGATTTACGGTCTAGCACCTTTTTTTGAAACGAATGTGCTGTATTATAATATAGACTTGTTCCAGCAATTCGGTATTGATCCACCCCATCATAAAATGACTTGGAAAGAAATCATACAGCTTGCAAAACAGTTTCCTAATAAAGGCTCCGAAACAGAGAGAATATATGGAATTTCTGGATTTCCTAGTGCAGCTGATCTGTTCTTCCATATCGGAGCAGCAGAGGGACTTTCATTATTCGATAAAAAAGCACAGAATCTGCACGTAAATACGAAAGAATGGGAGAAAGTCTTCCATACTACTACTGATGCGATCAGATCCAATGCTATGGATATTACACCTTCCGATGAATTTGTAGAAGATAAGTTTATAGAAGGCAGAGCTGCGATGAAAATTGATGCTCCATGGTTGAGCAGCAGTTTAGAACTTTCTCGAAAGAATAGAAAAAAATTCGAATGGGGATTCGTAACACTACCAACAAGTGAAGCCTATCCGGACTCATCAGCGCATATACAACCAATGGATATCACTACGATTTATAGCGCTTCTAAACACGTCGATGAAGCTTGGACTTTTATCCAATTTGTGAATAGTACAGAGTTCGCCAAGGTTAATGCTCACTATACTTCACTCAAAATTCCTACACTGCCACAGACGATTAATAAACAAGATGCTGAGCGTTCATCCGCCTACTATATGCTCAAAGCAGGCAAAGAGGGTAAAACGGCATTATGGAGAAACTGGCCCGGTTCTTTTCACCTCTCATTTTTCGAACTGTTTAATGCACAAACGCAGCAAGTTCTCGAAGGCAAGATTACTTCTGATGAAGCTCTGCATCAAATCCAGGCTGAAGGGCAGAAACTACTTACAACAAAATAATTGATTGCTAATGCACTAGAGATGTAGTGCAAACTATACATGGTGATTACTTCTATTCACGTTATTGCATCATCTATTTAAAAATAGCTGCCGAGAGTGATCTCGACAGCCAAGAAGAGGAGGGGAATGAATCCCCTCCTTGTTTTATGCAATGATTTCATTTATTTCTACCTATCAAAATAGAATAATCGAATGTAATCTCCATTTGTTTGCGCCTCGATAGTTTCCGCATAGCCTCTTCAGAAGCTCCCCAAGATAATGGCGTCATCCGAATAAGCTGCTTGATCTGCTCTTTATTTAAGGACGCTTCATATTGAACGCGCTGAATGTCCAGCAGTTGAAAATGACGTTTAAACAGCTCTAACGTCTGTTCATTCGTGTACATATCCTTATCAGTTTGACCATAAAATACACTTCTTATCTGCTGCAAATAGTTACTCTCAGGGATTACTTTTATGAACAAGCCATCATCCGTAAGCAATCGTTGAAACTCCGTATAGTTGGCAGGTGACAACACATTCAAAATGATATCGAAAGAACGATCTGCAAATGGACAATTGGCAATATCGGCTACACACCAAACTGTATCGAGAACTGCCCCATTTCTAGAAGCTAGGCTAATTCCTTCCTTCGCAATATCTATCCCCACACCAAGATGCTTATAGCTCGTATGCTCCGTCAATCTCCGCTGAATATCGGACAAATGCGAACCTTCGCCACAACCTGCGTCCAATATTTTTATCATACCGTGTGTCGTTCTATCGGCGTCTCTATATACATCTGTATATGCATATACAATCATTCTATACAATTGCTCAATCAACGGTTCGAAGAATCCGTCTGCACTGATCTTCTTGCGAGCCGCAAACAATTCCTTATCATACTTTGTGTTATGAGCACGAGATAATAGATTCACATAGCCATGCTTCGCGATATCGAAGCTATGACGGTTCCTGAAAACTAAACTTCGCGAATGCACTTCCATCACTTGCGAGCATATTGGACATGTGAAGACATGCTGATAATTCGTGATCAGACGTACACCATCATCTATTTTGATTTTATTTTTACACACAACAAAAACACCTCATCCATTCAATTTGGGAGAATGAAAAAGGCACAGTTAAATAAACTCAGGTCATATCCATTAAAAATGACGAGAGCCTATATCGCTGTACCTCTCATTAACGCAAACGAATGAATTTGATGATCATAAGTAACAACATCTCCAAAAATTAGATTAGAAGGAATGTAAATCTGAAATAAAATGCCCTTCATCTGCTATTATAGCATGCTAAAAAGTTCCTAATAAACTCTGCCCAATCTTTGCATTGTCAATTACACAGTCAGCCCGTAGGGGATATGTTCATCGTTCACCTACAGGCTGATTTATGTTCCATATAACAGTATCGTTTCCCTACTATTTGGGCTGGCGCTGATCAAAACACCTTCTGAGTCCCTTGATCATCTTTTAAAATTTCCACAGCTTCACGGAAACGAAGCGAATGCACAATTTCACGTTCACGCAAAAATTTTAAACTATCCTGCAAATCAACATCATCCGTCATATTAATCAGCCATTGATATGTAGCACGTGCCTTTTCTTCTGCGGCAATGTCCTCATAGAGATCCGCGATTGGATCGCCCTTAGCTTGGATATAGGTAGCTGTCCAAGGAATGCCACCAGCGTTGCTGTAATAAAGTGCATTATCGTGTGCGGCATAATTCGCTCCAAGACCCGCTTCCTCCATTTGCTGCGGAGTCGCATCCTTGGTGAGCTTAAATACCATTGTGGCAATCATTTCGAGGTGTGAAAATTCTTCAGTCGCAATATCTGTCAACAGTCCAATGACTTTATCCGGTATCGTGTAACGCTGATTCATATAACGAAGAGCCGCCGCCAGCTCTCCGTCTGCCCCTCCGTATTGTTCCAGCAAAAACTTCGCCATACGCGGATCACATTTGCTCACTCGTACAGGGTACTGCAGCTTTTTTTCATATACCCACAACGATAATCACCTCGCCTTTTAAGTACGCGTGCACACGTAACGGTTGTCATCATTCACATAAGTGATAATAGACGGAGTACCGCAATCGATAACTGCTCCCTCATATCTGCTGCACTTTGTTTCACTATATCTGCCATGGCCATGGCGTCTCGACCCATGTAAATGGAGTGCCAGAAGCAGAATTCCCAAAATTCATCAGCGGGCCATAGCGTGCTTGGAAGGCATCAGCTACTTTTTTGCGTTCCACAACATAATGGTTAAATTGCTGAATAGCCTGAGCATCACCAGGATGCGTATCCAAATATAAATTCAACTCCAACAGTACAAAATCGACCTCTTGCAGCTGCCTTAAATCCCGATGATATTCAGGCGTTTGGAATAGTTCTAGGTTCATGTCCCGTTCCCTCCCCGCTGCGATTGGTACGAGCTATACAAGGCTGGCCATAACGTACCATGTGTTAAAGCTTGGCTTAATGTAAACTGAGGCCAATTGGGTGGTTGAAAGTTAATGAATTGATTAATCGGAACTACATAGGACTTATAGGGCAGTGGCGGGCATGGATCATACAATCCACGAAAAGGGATATATTTGCGAACTTCTTGATACGGAGCGATATTGTTATTCGATTGCGGCAAGAGAGCTGCATTTTCTGGTTTCTTCGAGCGGTTATCCGGCTCACCTGCTTGGGCCATCATCGTCATCCTCCTAGCTGTTATTCTCTTTGCCTACTTCTATGATTTACGCTATGAACAAGACAGAATGTCCTATACCTGTTTCGTGCAGAACCACCAATCGAGGCAATCCATCTGACCTGCGTTCGTCTTCTCCATTCGCTCTTGCGCAGCTTGAACCGTCCTGGCTGCAGGCAGCAGTAGCTTGCTTCCGATCATGTCATTGTTGGGCCAGTTAGCAGGTGTGACCGCTTTGTGCGCATCTGTTGTTTGCAAAGCTTGCAGGGCACGCAATATTTCATACGTGTTGCGCCCTACCGATTCTGGATAGGTAAGTATAATTCGAATCGTACCTTCTGGATCGACGAAAAAGACGCTGCGCACTGTGCGTGTGCCGTGGTTGGGATGAATCATACCTAGACGTTTTGCTGCTGCACCAAGCCCATCTGCAATGATCGGGAACGTGATTTGGACGCCAAGATGCTGATTGATCCATTCGATCCATTTGATATGAGAGGAAACTTGCTCTACCGATAGTCCAATTAATTCGGTGCTGCACTGCTGAAATTCAGGCTTTAACCGTTCAAAGGCAACAAATTCTGTTGTGCATACAGGCGTGAAATCACCAGGGTGGCTAAATAAAATAAACCAACGGCCTTGATAAGCATCTGGGAGGGAAAGAGGACCATTTGTTGTCTGAACCGATATGCTCGGAAATCGATCCCCGATAAAGGGTGGGGACTGTGTGGATTGTTCTGTCATCCTTTTACCTCCAAGTATGAAGTTACGATACTGGATTGTATTCAGAAAAAAGTGCCTATACATATTGTCCTTATGAAAAAACGATGGAATAAAAAAGAACCTTCCGCCCCACGAGCATCGTGGAATGGAAGGTTGGCGCAGTGTTCCAGAGAATTGGATCATTGAGCTATTATTATAAAGGTTTCGTATGATGTACAGTACCCCCGGTTATTGCAGCACTCTCATGCTTCATTCGCTCTCCCACTTCCGGAATCGGTTTGAAAGCGAGCGTTCCGAGCAGCACACATACTGCAAGCGCGATATAGAAGAAGGTCCATTCTCCGATTCCAGTCATGCTTCCCGCAGCCAATAGTAAAGGCGCGATGGCTGGAACGAGCGATTGAGGCAGCGCATTAGCAACGTTCATCAACCCAAAGTCTTTCGCCGAATCTTCTTTGCTCGGTAAAATTCGCGCAACAAGTGCCATATCAACGGATGTGAAACATCCTGCAGCCAAACCAATTACGACAGCAGCAATAAGGAATGCAGTTATGCTCGGCACAAAAGCAAATACCATCAATCCCGCAATCGTGATCATACCACAGGCGTATAGAAACGGTTTCTGCTTACCGAATCGGTCTGACAACTTGCCTCCAATAATACTAGTAAAAGCGGTCGCGATCAAGGCGACAATTTTGATCGTACCTACGACATCGGTAGCTTCTGCCTGAGATAAGTCCATACGTTTTACAAGCATGACTGCCGTATAGAGCGAATAAGCAAGTCCCATGTTCACTAGAAATTTAGACAAAATCGCCCATGTAAATTCCGGATACTTACGCGGATTCGGATAGATTCTGCTAAGTTTCTCTTTCACGGAAATCTTCTCTTTTTCTTTCTGCACAATTGTCACTTTGCCGTCGCGAATAATAAACAAGCTGATGATCGGACCTACAACGCCAATGATCGAAATTAACAGCCATTTGGATGAAGTTGGAATCGTTTTCAGAGCCATCATCAAAATCATGCCAATCGTGAGGCTCAGGGGTAAGGCTAGTCCAAGAAGTCCCGAGATTGTTCCTTGCTTCTTCACTTCTACCTGATCAGGAATTAGCGCCGTATAGGCAGCCATTGCAAAATTAAAGAAGAGCTGCGCTATGCACCATCCGACGATAACCTGCCATATATCTGTCGCAAAGCCGATCCATACTAAGGCGAGACAACCCATCAGCGGTCCGACCAGAATCCATGTGCGTCTGCGCCCAAAACCGATGTTCGTTCGATCACTGATAGCTCCGCCAAGTGGATTTCCAATGATTGCAAATACTGCCCCTATGCCTGCAACGAGCCCATAGGAAACCTCATAGTTCGTCGGATCAATCTCTATCATTTTAAACGACAGCAGCAATGCCGCCGGCGTCATTAAGCTGATCATCATACAAACATAACCTAACATGATGCCAAAGGTTAATCTTCTAAACGGTGTTTGTATCTGGCCTCTAACTTCTTGGACCACCATATTTCTCACCCTTTACTGTTTAGACGTGTCCGTTGAGATGTTCGATTAATCCGTTTAGCATCTCTTCGGAAAAGCTTCCTTGACTGAAGTTGACGATTCCGCGCAGCGGCATATACTTGAGCATTTCCGCTCTCATCTGAGATGCTTCGTCATCACTATCTTCCATGATCCCTGCCAATCCGGAACGATTTGCTTGTACCAACATTTCCTTCAGTATCGGCGCAAGTACCGGATCCGCAAGCAAATCACCGAGCAGCGTATTCCGCGTTACCTGTTTACGGATTGTAATTGAGGATTTAACATAAACCGTATCTCTCAATACGATGTCTCTAGAAGATTTACCGATAAGAATCTCGAACTCGCCTTCTTCGACATGCCAATCTTTCAATTCCACGTTATAGTAAGCAAAAGAACGCTTGTTCAAAGTGAAGCTGACCACTTTCTCTTCTCCCGGCTGCAATTCTACTTTAGTAAAGCCCTTCAGTTCTTTTTCAGGCCGATTGACTGTGCTTACTTTGTCATGAACGTATAGCTGCACAATTTCTTTGCCAGCAACCTCGCCTGTGTTCTTAACGTTCACCTTTACCGTAAGGGTATCTGTATCTTGAATGGAGCCTTGATCCAGTACCAGATTGCTGTACTCATAAGTCGTATAGCTAAGCCCGTAGCCAAACGGGAACAATGGCTCAATCTGAAGCGCATCGTAGTGCCGATAGCCGACAAATACGCCTTCCTTATACTCCACTCTGTCTCCCTCACCAGGGAAATTCAAATAAGAAGGATTATGATGCAGCTCTTTAGGGAACGTCTCAGCCAGCTTACCGCTGGGATTGACGTCACCGAACAACAGATCCGCAATAGCTCCGCCCAACGCTTGTCCACCAAGATACCCTTCCAGTACTGCTTTCACTTTATCGATCCAAGGCATAACGACAGGCGAACCATTACTTAGAACGACAACGATATTGGGCTGTACTTCTGCTACCGCTTCAATGAGCTTGATATGATTATCCGGCAGGCGTAAGTGCTTGCGGTCGTAGCCTTCAGACTCGTAGCGATCAGGCAGTCCAACGAATAAAACGGCAGTATCGGCTTCCGCTGCGACTATCGATGCTTCCTCAATCAGACGTTCATCGATGACATCATTCTCCAACTGATACCCTTTCGCATAGGTGACCTTTGTTTCTTGACCGGATACATGCTTAACTTGTTCAAGGATATTATCCACCTTAGTTGGATTGATATGGGAGCTGCCTCCCCCCTGATAACGCGGATTGTGCGCGAATTCTCCAATTACAGCTAGAGATCCAGCTTTTTTCAGTGGAAGAATGGAAGCTTCATTTTTCAAGAGAACCATACTTTCGCTCGCTACTTCTCTAGCTAGTTGATGATGCGCTTCCGCATCAAATGAAGCATTCGCTTTATCGTTATCCACGGCTTTATATACGATTGTCAGATAACGTTCTACTGCCAGATCAAGCGTTTCTTCAGACAACTGTCCATTGGAAATGGCATCCATAATCTTCTTCGCGCCAATTCCATTTGTGGACGGCATTTCAAGCTCAAGTCCACTCGCGAGACCGGCCGCTCGATCATCTACAGCTCCCCAGTCTGATACGACAAAGCCTTCATATCCCCACTCATCACGGAGAATTTCGGTTAGAAGATAAGGATGTTCGGAAGCATATTCGCCATTTACCTTGTTGTAGGCACACATGACCGTCCATGGCTGACCCTCTTTGACAGCGGTTTCGAAACTTGCAAGATAGATTTCTCGCAGTGTTCTTTCGTCCACGATAGCATCCGTTGACATGCGGCGATGCTCCTGATTGTTGGCGGCAAAGTGCTTGATGGACGTCCCCACACCTTGACTTTGAACTCCTTTAATATGACTTGTTGCCATTTGCGTAGACAGATACGGATCTTCTGAGAAATACTCAAAGTTTCTTCCGCATAAAGGGGAGCGCTTAATGTTAACTCCAGGTCCTAGCAGCACATCTACATTAAGTGCCTGAGATTCTTCCCCGAGGGCAACACCCATTTTTTCGACTAGCTCCTTGTCCCATGAACTCGCAACCCCAGCCGCAGATGGAAAGCAAGTGGCAGGAACGCTATCATATATACCTAAGTGGTCAACCCCTTCTTCTTGCTTCCGAAGTCCATGCGGCCCGTCCGCTAACATAATAGAAGGAATGCCGAGTCTTTCAATATCTTTTGTACGCCAAAAATCCTTACCAGAGCAGAGGCTTGCTTTTTCTTCTATCGTCATTTGAGAAATTATATCTTTAAGGTTTCTTTTCATATTCAAGCACCCCTTATTTGAGTCTTAATAAAGTAATCGCTTACACATCTACGATACCTTGTTTCGTTATCATTTTATTGTATACAATATAGAAAATTAGTATATTTTTTAGTTTGTTTTTTCTTATTCAATCGTTACAGTATCTTGGGAGGCTTGGTTATGATGAATCAATTGAACATAAATGAGATGGAGTATGTATGCAATATGATCTATACGACTTTTAATCTGCCCGTATACGCTCTGAATTTGAATGGGGAGATCCTGTTCGAATACTCCGCTACTTATATCCATAATCCAATGTATTCCTCCAAGATGGATATGCTTAAACCGCAGTTTTTGACAAATAACCCACATGAATTTCCGGTCTTTAAAACGACAATATTTATGGAAAACTTTTTTACGATTACATGGAAGGATGAAGGAATATGTAAGGGAATCATTATTGTAGGTCCTGTTCTGTACTCGACTCTTAACGAAGAATCGCTTACTGGTATGCTGAATGACCTTCATTTATATAAAGAAGAAAGAATGCGTGAGTATTACGCGGCACTTCCTGTTATAAATCAATTAAAATTCACCAATATAAGCAGACTCATGCATTACATGATATACAATGGAACGCTGGATACGGTTGAGATTCTGCAGCAAAATGAATTGCTCCATTCAGAAGCTATTGAAATGGAACAACCTCAAGTTCATATTTCTGAAAATCGTCAGCATCATAAGTTTCACGCAAGTCCGATTATGGAAAAGAAAGTTTATCAATGTATTGAAAGAGGAAGAAAAGAAGAATTGATCGTTGCCATAAACTCCCTTAGCGAGACAGGAATATTCGGTAATTTGTCTCGGACAAGTTATGTCCGTAGTAGTAAAAATCTAGGCATTGGCGCTATCACTATGGCTACAAGAGCAGCTGTCCAAGGCGGACTGCATCCCGAGATCGCCTATACACTCAGCGACTTATACATCCAAAATCTCGAAGAGATTAAAGACAGCAGAACTATTAATCAATTTATGATTAGCGCATTATATGATTTTGCCGATCGCGTCGAAAAAAATCGTGAACAGAAATACTCAAGGCCGATTAACGCTTGTAAGTATTACATTTTCACTCATCTTTACGACGAGATTAAGCTTGCGGATCTAGCAGAAGTGTCTGCCATGAACCCGAGTTATTTATCAACGCTATTTAAGAAAGAAGTCGGCATCTCGCTCAGCGAGTACATTCTGCGTGCAAAGATTGAGGAAGCTATGTCGCTAATTGATTACACGCAACATAGCTTGTCTGATATTTATACGTTATTGAACTTCCATGATCAAAGTCACTTTACGAAAACCTTCAAAAAGTTCGTAGGCTTGACCCCTAGGGAGTATAAGAACCGAGTAGGGACATCGAACCTTATCTTGTAAATGAGTTATAAATAACTGAAACACAACAACGCACGTCCCTCATGAAGAGAGCGTGCGGATGGCAGTGGAAGGATAAGTATTAAGATTAACCAAACAGGTCTTTGAACAAAAATACCTTACGTGATGATTTCATGTTTTCTCCCAATTTTTCCGGATAAAGCCTACTTACATACTTTCTGTCCTTTAATCGCCATAAAAGTAATGCACCCCTAGAATTTTCATCGGTTAAACCTAGGGTTTTTCCAATGTCTATTCTAAGAGGTGCACTTCAATCAGGCAGAGTGGTTCTCTTTGGAATCTATTTTATTTCGATCACTTGAGCCAACTCTGTAAAGATAACTCCCAACGCGTAAGCTCCCGCATCTGGGTAACCAAGACTGCGCTCACCCACTGTACCTGCACGTCCCATACGAGCAACAATGGTCTCCGTATACTTCGCACCTTGCACAGCCGCTTCCGCCGCTTTCGTTGCCGCTGTCTTTATATCATCGCCTGCTTCTGCACTTTGAACCCAAGCATCCGCAAATGGAGCTAGAGCATCGACTAGCGTCTTATCGCCTACAACGGCCCCTCGTCCGAAGGAACGCTCGCCTGTATCTTGAATGCCTTTCACAACCGCTTGCATCATGGCCGCGAATTCTGGAGCAGATAGCTCTATCTTGTCGCCTGCTGCTTTGCTTGCTGCACGGAATGCCGATCCCCAGATCGGGCCGGAAGCCCCGCCGCAGTGCTCCATAATGATAAGCGAGCAAGCATGCAAGAAGTCACCGATATTCGCTGTATGATGCTCCATTATTTCTGCCCACTCGCGTTTCAATTGACGGAAGCCTTTCGCTACGCTCATCCCGAAGTCGCCGTCACCTGCATGCGAATCCAGATCGCAGAATGGAACTTCATTCTCAATAATAACTTCGCTCATTTTATCAACGAGGTAGATCAAGTTGTTTAAGGAGAACTTGTTATTTTGTACAACAGCATATTTCGAGTCTGTTTCACTGCGGAATGATACCTCAGCATCGGACTGCGGTTCCGCCTCTTCTTCCTCGAAGTGAACTGGCAAGAACTCGCCGCTCACTTGAAGCGCTGGCGTATGGCAGCTAGCCTGCAAGTAATGCTTCAGCTCATCGTTCAGCTTCATAAACGTAACAGAAGCGCCTGCCATATCAATGCTCGTCATATAGTTGCCGACAAACACTTTGAAGATCGTGATGTTCTTGTCTTTCAACGCATTCACTACCGAGTTAGCTAGCAAGTACAATTCTTGCAGCGGTGAAGCACCGAATCCGTTAATAAGCAGTGCAATCTCATGATGTTCGCTATCGCTAAGCTTCATATCACGAATAAGGTCCGCTACCATCTTGCTTGCAAGCACATCCGCGGATGCAATCTTTTCTCTGCGAATGCCTGGCTCACCGTGGATACCAACACCGTACTCGATCTCGTCATCGTTCAATTGGAACGTTGGCGTACCTTTCGCTGGAACAGTACAAGAAGTAAGCGCAAAGCCGATGCTTCTCGTATTATCAATCGCCTGCTGAGCAATGGCCTTCACTTCGCTCAGTTCTTTGCCCTCTTCCGCTGCTGCACCAGCAACTTTATGCACGAATACCGTTCCCGCTACGCCACGTCGGCCGACCGTGTACAAGCTATCTTCAACTGCGATATCGTCATCGACTTTAACGTAGTCAACCATCAATCCGTCTTCGCCTGCAAGATGGGCAGCATTTTTGAAGTTCATCATATCGCCGCTGTAATTTTTAATGATCATCAAAGTCCCTTTTTTACTAGCCGAAGCTTTAAGACCTTGATACACCTGAATTTGAGAAGGAGAAGCAAATACGTCGCCGCATACTGCTGCATCCAGCATCCCTTGACCGACAAATCCAGCATGCGCAGGCTCGTGACCGCTGCCGCCGCCGCTAATCAACGTTACTTTGTCTTGGTTAATGTCTTTCTTTTTAACGATTTTATATTTGCTATTGAACTCCAACTCCGGTTGCGCCAGCACAATGCCTCTGCACATTTCACGTACGAGCGTTTCTGGTTGGTTCATAATTTTTTTCATATCGTTCACCCTCTTGCTTTAAATTGTTGCCCTAATTGATCGGCTACGATCATAGCGCCTACCACGTCATCTGGAGTTACCGGGAATGGCATCGAATGAATGGATTCTTCTGGAATGCAAGCTTTTACAGCTACATTCATCAGTTCCTCTCTCGTCACCTCATGGACACCGATGTCCGCGAGACATACTGGCAATCCTACCGATACGCAGAAGCCCAATACTTCGTCGAGCTCTTCTTTATTTGCATTTTCAAGCACCAATTGCACGATTGTCGTAAATGCAACCTTCTCACCATGGAAATAATGATGCGCGCCTTCCAACGCTGTAAGGCCATTATGGATCGCATGTGCTGCTGCTAGGCCGCCGCTCTCAAAGCCTAAACCAGACAACAAAATGTTCGTCTCGATAATATTTTCAAGCGCTGGTGTCACGATATTTGCATCGGAAGCCAGCTTCGCTTTGTAGCCATCCTCAAGTAGTGTTTCATAGCACAGCATCGCTAATGCAAGCGCCGCCTTTGTCCCCTTTGCAGGCTCACCAACACCATCGTTGCGTCCGCAAGGAAGCCCTGCATTTACGTTGGAGTAGGATTTCGCTGTTGCTCTTGCTTCAAAATAAGTAGACAATGCATCACCCATGCCCGCTACAAGGAAGCGCGTTGGCGCATTTGCGATAACCGTCGTATCGATCAATACGACACTTGGGCTTTGCTTGAAGTAAGCATAGTCGTCGAACTCGCCTTCTGGCGTGTACAACACAGCGGAATGACTTGTTGGCGCATCTGTCGCAGCAATCGTCGGCACAATAATAAGCGCCTCACCCTCTGCTACGCATTTAGCTGCATCAATTGCTTTTCCTCCACCAAGACCGATTGTACAAGCACAATTATGTTCTTTCGCCAGCTGCTGCAAACGAGCCACTTCCTGACGGGAACACTCCCCGTTAAAACCGCTTTCAACGATCGTAACACCGTATTGCTCCATCGTGTGTACCAATTTATCTTTAACGCGTGCCGCATCGTCTTTACTAGCAATCAATAAAGCGGATTCACCAAACGTTTTGATGAAATACCCTAGATTCAAAATTTCATTTTCACCTTGAACATATTTAGCTGGACTAATGAATGCTCTTCTCATGTTAGTAATCCTCCTGTGTAGTTAATAGTATATTAGTTAGTCAGTGACATTTAGTTAGTATGATTCTAAGTACTTTTATTATAGGATTACCCAATCTAAAGATCATTGAACAATTAAGTCTAAATAAAGCGTTTTCATGTGCTTGATCGCGTTTAGATAGGACTATCTTGTCCTTCCATAGGAATATCATGCTATACTTATTTCAAGCGTTTAAACGGAAGATGGTGAACAGCATGAGCACACAACAATTTCAATTAGACAACATTATCGACTTGGAAAAGTGGCAGAAGCTGCAGGATTCGCTTTCCCTTGTCACGAAAATGGCCATCATTACGACCGACTATAAAGGCGTCCCCGTGTCCCAACATAGCCAATGTCAAAGCTTCTGCAAGGCAGTCCGTCAGGATGCATCCTTGTCTCCCTACTGCCAAAAATGTGATGCCAGAGGCGGGCTTGATGCCGTACGGTTGAATAAGCCTTACATTTATCAATGCCACTTTAATATTATAGATATCGCCATTCCGATTATCGTGCACAATCAATATATCGGAGCAATTATGGCGGGGCAAGTGCTGCTGAAAGACGATGCAGTGCAGCTGGAACAGATCGTCACTCGTCCTCCTAGTAAGGAAACAGATGAGAAGTTCCGCAGCTTGGAACAAGACTATGCCGCGCTTCCCGTATTGACCTATGATGAGATCACGACGATTTCCGATATGCTGTATCATTTGTGCAACTATATGGTGGAAGAAGCGATTGATAAAAATGCTGTGATTGAAAGCTACCGCCAAGCGCTAGCAGCAAATAAGCCTATTGGGATGAAAACGGCGGCTTCCTTGCTTCACATGAACGAGGATGCTACGGGCACTGCCCATGGAGAAAATACCATTCATCCAATAGATGAAGTGGGTGTTGAAAGAGCTGCGATTGAGGGTTCAGAAGCTGTGGCTCATCGTATAGATGACCTCGCTGATCATTCAGTTCATGGAGGAAAATCCCCTTCCCACCATAAGCCTTGTTCCAATTCGATGCTGCAACCTGCCTTTGATTATATGGCTGCCCATCGCAGTACTACGATCAAGCTAACGGAAATGGCCGACCTATGTCATCTCAGTCCGAGCTACTTTAGCCGAATGTTTACGAAGGAAACAGGGGAAAGCTTCTCTGTCTTCGTCCCACGTCAAAAAATGAAATGGGCCAAATCGATGTTGGAGACGACGGATCTATCTATATCGCAGATTAGTAATGAACTGGGATTCAGTGAACCGAGCTATTTTATTAAGACGTTCAAGAAATTCGAGCAGATTACGCCAGCCGCCTATCGCAAGAATTGTACGACAATATCATAATTGGCTTCACTTTGAACAAAAGGGAGAGGTACTAGCATGTACATGTACACAAAACAACATGTTCTATGCTATCCTCTCCCTATTCCTTAATTTCAGTACTATTTCTTGTATGTATGGATATCTATCAAGAGCAGGATAGAAAGGAGGCTTCCTATGAATGTGAAAGTATTGGAGATTGTTATTAGTATCATACTAGGCTTTTTTACAGGTGTACTGCTGAGCGACAGTTACGATATTTCTGTAAGTGGGCTTCATATTCTATTAGGCTGTATCTTTTGGATGCTTGTATTTATCTTTCTACGCCTGCCGTCCAAACGAGGCTGAGCAGCTCACTAATTATATAATTGTGCACCATCATGTACAGTCATCCTAACTGTGATGTGATTTTTTCAAAAATAAAAATACACCTATTCGTTCACGAACGATAATAGGTGCATTGGTTTTTATATCCTATTATTATTTAGCAATAGCCTCAACTTCGATCTCTACCAATAAACGAGAATCAATTAGTGCCTTCACCTCAACCATAGTCGCAACGGGTTGGATATCCCTAAAGAATTCACCGTGTGCCTTACCGATTTCTTCCCACTTCGATATGTCAGTAACAAACATTCTTGTTCTTACCACTTGAGATATGTCAGCGTCTAATTCGTTAAGAGCCTTTTCAATCGTTTGAAGAATGTACTTGGTTTGCTCATACGGATCGCCTATACCAACTACTTCTCCATCTTTCATAGCTGTAGTCCCAGCAACTTCAATTCGATCTCCGACACGAATCGCTCGACAATATCCTACAACGGGTTCCCAAGGCGAACCTGTAAACACCTGTTTCTTGTCCACAATATCCTCTCCCCTGCAAACAATTAGTAAAAAACCGGGGCTTCACGCCTCCGGTCTCTTTGTACTAACATCTATATTTTTTTCACGAACTCCGATTTCAGCTTCATTGCACCAAAACCGTCAATTTTGCAATCAATATCGTGATCGCCATCAACAAGACGAATATTTTTAACCTTCGTTCCGATCTTAATCACCGAAGAGCTACCTTTTACTTTAAGATCTTTAATAACTGACACCGTGTCTCCATCTTGCAACACATTTCCGTTGGAGTCCTTGATCACTCGCTCGCCGTCGTTATGCTCACCTGGAGCTTGCGGGGACCATTCATGCGCGCACTCCGGGCATACGAGCAACGTTCCATCCTCGTACGTGTATGATGAATTACATTTTGGACAATTAGGCAATTCCATTATTGCTATTCCTCCACTCTTCTCTAACTCTAATGACTGATATATAGTCACGAATACATGATATTGCATTATATTCATATTATACTGTCACAGTCTGAATTGAATAGCAAGTAAGGAACTGGTTAGACGTCCGTTAAAAACGAACATCGAGAGTCCAACGCTCCTCAACATTTCTCCCTTATTTCTTTCCACATTCACTTGGATTGTAACCAAACGTTTTTTTATATAGGGAGGAGAAATGACTCATATTACTGTACCCTACCATCGTTGTTGCTTCACTTATATTTACTTTTCCTTGCTCTAGCAATGTTCTTGCTGTATTCATGCGGAGGGCACGCACATAGCCAAATACCGTTGTACCGAACAACTCCTTAAACCCTAGTTTAAGCTTATAGTCATTCAGACAAGCCATTCTGGCTAGTTCACTTAGCATCGGAGGCTGTATCCATGTGTGATCTAAAATTTCTTTTGCCTTGTATAGACTTTGAATATCATGAGCATTTAATTTAGATTTCGTTGTATAACATTCACCTGGATGGTCGTCTAGTCTACTCAAATGCATAGCCAACAACTCAAGCGCTTTTCCTTCTAAAAAAAGGTTGCGGAGGGTGCCACGGTAAGAACAATTTTGCATTTGTTCAATAAGGAGGGAGATATCGGGAACGCCAGCTAACTGCTGACAGAAAAATGAATGCTGCTTAATGGGTTCAAGTTCAGGAAGTATCATGTCCAGCTCGTTCAGATCGATTCGGAGTTCCATATGACGTATGCGCTCTTCAGAAGAAATTTCTGTGTGGACTCGAGTGCCGTCCATATATGTAAGACTGGAAACAGCCGAAGTAAGTTGAAAAGCATGTGCTTGTGCTGCCGCTTCATACACACCTTTGCCAGAAACCGTATATGAGATTTCCAAATGAGGATATTGAACATCAAAATCTAACTGGATACCATTGCTGAACGCTGTATCGAACCAAACTAGCTCCATTCCTTTACGCAAAGGAATTCTCTGAATCGACCCCTCCCCTAAATGGGTTGGCACCAAATAATGATCTTGTTCACTTTGACGCTTGAACATCGTACACAAATCAGATTCAACATATGCATCATCTAAATGACGGCTTACGACTTGAATGTTCAAAGTTGTAACCTCACCTTCTGGTTCCCTGTCTAATCGAGAATCATTCTCACTAAAATAGTGTACTGCATTATTTCCACGCCAGCAAGTCATATATCCTTTCTTATGGCAGCTCCCACAACAAAAAAAGCCAGCTCTTATAGAAGAGACTGGCTAACAATTTTATTTTGTTACCCTCAACATGGTTGTTATCATGGATTTGTATATTTCGAAATGTATGTTAGGATCGTACATTCCAACCTTCCGCATTTTGCTGCAATCCCCACAACTTCGAATAAATACCTCCACTTGACACCAACGACTGATGTGTTCCTTCTTCAGAGACACTCCCTTGCTCAAGTACAATAATATGATCAGCATGCTGTATCGTCTTTAACCGATGAGCGATAATGACGACCGTTTTGTGTGCTACTAATTCGTTTATCGCTTGTTGTACAGCTGACTCATTTTCGGCATCGAGAGAAGCGGTCGCTTCATCAAGCAGTACAATCGGAGCATCTTTTAACAGTGCACGAGCAATAGAAATACGCTGCTTTTCTCCACCTGACAGTGTAGATCCGCCTTCACCCACAGGAGTGTCGTACCCTTGCGGCAAAGCAGCTATAAAATCATGACAACAAGCACGCTTAGCTGCCTCTTCCACTTCTGCTTGTGTCGCATTCATATTTCCGATACGAATGTTGTTGCCAATTGTATCTTGGAACAAGTAAACATCCTGGAACACGATCGCGATATGCTGCAATAAGCGTTCAGGGTCTGCTTCGTGAAGGGCTTGACCTCCGATACGAATTTCACCTTGCTGAACATCCCAAAATCGTGAAATCAATCGTGTCACCGTACTTTTCCCGCTCCCCGAAGAGCCAACGAGTGCCGTAATCGTGTTGGGCTTAATCGTAAAAGACACATCTTTCAAAGCCGGTAATGCAGGCTCATTGTAACTAAAAGTAACATCTTCAAATACAATAGAGCCGTTCGGATTGATATCTTTATCGCCTTGTAACGGCTGCTCTCGCCTTACATCCATAATGCGCTGTGCGCTAAATGCAGAATATTTCATCTCTCCATAATTCGTTAGCACCGCAGTCAACGGATCAAAAATTCGAGTGCCTACTAATAGGAAGAGCAAAAATATCGGCAATGTTAACGAACCGTCCAACAGTAAATAGCTGCCCACTAAAATCATAATCGTCATGCCCGAACGAGCCAGCAGCATGGCACCCATAATAAGAGGACCAAGAATCGCCTCCAACTGAATTGACGTTTCTTTCAAACGCAGGAACGATAATCGTAATCTTTGAAAACGATCTCCTCCCATATTGTGTGCTTTAATTTCTCGTATGCCTCCCAAATACTCTTGCAAGCGGCTGGCTGCTTCATTTCTCGCTCGGACTTGATTTTCACATAACCGTTCTTGCAAGGAATTCGTCAACCATAACAACAGCAAGCCGAATGGAAGGGCAACAAACATCGCTAGCGTCATTCTCCAATCCAAAAACATAAGGCCTGCAAATGCAAACACAGGCATAATGATGCCACTGATCAGCTGTGGCACATTGTGAGAGATCGTCGTCTCCACTTGAGCATAATCACTAAGCAATAAATTTGTCATATCAGCAGGATCACGCCTATTGAAAAATCCTAATGATAGACGACGGATGTGCTCTGCTAATTCCAATCGCCCTGATGCAGCCTGACGATAAGCCGTATAGTACGATCTATCGTACAGAATGGAGAATGTCCAGTACGAGATGAACATCCAGCCAAATAACAAGATGCTGACTGTCCACAATCGAGTTGTATCCAAGCCCAATTGAGGCTCCGCGAAGTACATATACATCGTATTGAATATATCAACCAGCAGCACCGCTGGAAATACTCTGACGATTCCATCTAGGATTGCTGCTAATCCTGTTGGCCATAAACTGCGAACATTCCCACCCGAAATGTTAGTGAAGTATTGCATCATTTTGATTTCCCTCCCTTATACCTTCGTCGTTGAAGTGCTCGGATTCAAGCCCAATTTCCAAGTCGTCGAACTTATATGTGCCCGCCATAATGTTTGATACAAACCATCTAACCCCAACAGCTCATCATGTGTTCCCCGTTCCACAATTTCACCTTTTTTCACGACAAGGATTTGCTCCGCCGAACGTATCGTCGATAGTCGATGGGCAATGATGAGCACGGTCTTTCCTTTTACAAGTTCCACTAATCCTTGTTGAATTTTCTTTTCATTTTCAGCATCGGCATAGGCAGTTGCTTCATCTAGAACCAAAATAGGAGCATTTTTCAAAATGGCACGAGCGATCGCAATCCGCTGGGCTTCACCGCCAGATAGATGAGTTCCCCCTTCACCTATTTTCATCTGATAACCGTCCTCTAGCTTTTCAATAAATTCATGGCAGCAAGCACGTTTGGCGGCAGCAATAACGTCCGATTGGGATGCTGTTGAATTGCCCATTCGAATATTTGCTTCGATCGTATCGTAGAACAAATGAACATCTTGAAACACGAACGATACCGTATCCATTAACTGCTCCGTCCCCATCTCGCTTATAGGAACTCCACCTATCGTAATACCACCATACTGCACATCCCAAAAGCGCAGCAATAATTGCGCAATCGTAGATTTCCCTCCTCCAGAAGGGCCGACAAGTGCGGTTACTTCCCCTGCTCTCGCCATGAAATTTACATCCTTTAATACATAGTTAACATCGTTATGATCTTTATCATCTTTATTTTCGTATGTAAAAGTGACCTGATGAAAAGCAACATCATAGGTAGTTGGAACTTGGGGATGAGTCGGTTCTTTCACTGCTGCCTCTGAAAAGACAGCTTCAATCCGCTTATTGCCTTCCACAATCTCTCTCAACCCAGAGCCAACATACATTAACTTGAGCACTGGTGCAGACAAGCTTGGTGAAATGAGTAAAAACAAAATGAACGTAATCGCAAACGATTGGCTGTCAGCATTAGCATCACCACTAATGAGCCATATACCAATTGGAATAACAAACGTATATAAAGAGCTGATGACTATAAAAAATATACCGTATGGTGTTTTGTATAAGTCTGTAATGCCGATCGATATGTCTCTGTATTTTGTAACCGCCTGCTTAAACGTTAAAAATCGAGCTGCCTTAATACCAAACACTTTAATGGCTGGCATTCCCCGAACGTACTCCACCCCCGTTGCATTCATTTCTTCCATCGCATATTGATAGTCGCGGTACGCTTGCTGACCTTTGGCACCACCATATATTTTGGCCTGCAGCCACATGCCAACTATCATCGGGATGACCAATGCCAATGCCAGACGCCAATCCAGCCAAAATAAATATCCAATGAATAATAAAGGAACGATAACCGCACTAAGCATATCTGGTATTTGATGAGCGATAAACTTCTCAACCTTTTCCACACTAATTTCAATAATTTTTTTTAATTCACCTGTCGCTGTTTTCGTATGATAGCCCATCGGCAATTTAGCGATATGATCGGCAAGTCGCACGCGTAATTGATAGAGGATATGAAAGGCTGCAATATGAGAGCTCATTGCACTTATGTAAATCGCAATCAAGGCAGCAAGTAAGCTGACAAGGCTCACGATTCCCCAATATACAATCACTTCACCGTCTATAGCAGCAGCATGTTGAGCATGTTCGAACAATTCCTTAATGATGTTATAGACAGCGATGAAGGGAACAATTTGCAGCAAACTCGACAGCACCGAAAATATCACCGATACGCTCAAAAGTCCTTTTTTCTCACTCGCTATGTTTATTAAATTGGATATATCTGAAGACTTTCGCTTCATTTTCATTCCTCCTAGACGTAGTCATTGCTCCCATTTCCGATGGAAAATGATACTTTTTCTTGCCATTGATCATAAAAAAAAACCGCAAACGCAGCTACCTTGAAACGGAGCTCATTTACGGTAAAACGGATTTTTTGCTGAAAATAAAGATTCCTATGCGAAAGACTTGCAACCTATAAAAAGAACTATCGTCTAAAGCTAGAAAGAGAAATTCATAATGTGTGTCCCATACTACAACGTTATGCTCCGAACCCACTATGTCTATAGGAGGAACATCATGAATCGAATACTGCTGGCCTTACTCATTGTTATTGCTTCCATGACAGGATGCACAAGCAGCTCACAAGAAATGGAACCGAAAAACAATGAACAAAACGCTATAAATGAAGACTTCCGTATAGATGCAGGCAGAATTGTAGAGAAAACAATAAGATGGGAAAATAGATATCTCATTCTTCTAATTCCTAACCTAGCCAAAGAAGAAATTATGACGAAGACTCGTAATCAGCTCATAGAAGACAATCGGGAGCAAGATATCGCTTACTACTTTGTGGATGAGAAACTGTACAATACGTTAGAAATTGGACAGCAGGTGAGGGTGAAGGCGGAACTCGATCAGTTAGAACCTTACCCACCGATTCGTTCGGTCATCGAGCTCGAAATCCTTGAATAGCAAAATACAATAGGATGGAACGATTATTCTTCACCCACCGCAAATAAATACGCCTGCAAACTATCCATTACACATTCCATCATCAACTGAATAAACGGTTCCAATTGCCCTTCCACACTGGCTTGTTCCAACGTCTCATAGTAACGTAGTCTCATGGAATCAGTAGCCTTCACAATCGCCGGAGGGTATCCATAAGTCATCAAAATAAGGTTCATTAACAACCTTGCCGTTCGTCCATTCCCATCTGAAAAAGGGTGAATATAAACAAATCGGAAATGGAACTCTGCTGCTAGCAACACAGGATGCAGGCTTTGTCGTTGCTCATCATACCACTGGATAAGTTGCTCCATCTGTTCAGAAACATGTGTGTAAGACGGCGGCACATGTTGCGAACCCGATATTCTTACATTGACCGTTCGATATGTTCCAGCATCTTCTGCAATATTTTTAAGGACAAGCTGATGAATCGACTTGATTACATGCTCCGAGAGAGATTGCTTGCGATCAACGATATCTTGCACATATTGAATCGCTTCAGCATGGTTAATGACTTCGAAATGTTCTAGGAGCTTCTTACCCCCAATCGTCAAGCCTTCTTCCAATACAATCTTCGTCTCAAGCAGCGTTAACGTATTGCCTTCGATGGCATTGGAATGGTACGTCCATTCCACACGAAATACTTCATTCAAATTACGAACTGCCGCCACAGGCAATGGACGATGTGCGTCCAGTACTGATTTTAATTCATCAAGCCGTTTCAAATCCACGCTGTCCACCCACCTTCTCATTTCTTTCTTATATCTATAGAAGTTGAACCAAAGAAATCGACATTCTGAACGGACACAAAATCCATCAATAAGGACTTCTTAATATAGTTCTTTGAAATTATGGTTCTACCTATCTAGTATATCAAAATTTTCACCAAATTATAAAAGTGAAGAATAAACACAACGCACGACCTTTTGAGGATCGTGCGTTACTATTACTATATACAATGTTCAGCAAACTTTCTGATTCCTCAACTCATCTCATAGCTTTGTTGGTTCAATACTTTTGCCCGCTCCAATACAATCTCATCTGACTCACCTTTACATAAACTGAAATGCATCTGGTCTGCGGGTGGATCTCTACACATGCAAACAAAGCTTCCAAATTGCGCTCCATCAACGTCTGCAAAGACTTCTCCAGAGATACGGTTCTATCATTTTCATCAATCTATAACCAAACTTTATCAAATATTTACCATTTCTTAATAGTAAAAACTTCCCTATGATCGTAAAATGAACTTGTCGCCGTTCGGATCTTTCTGCTCTTGCGCATCGAGTCGGAAGATCGATTGCAACCATAATACTCATACACCACGAACATCGGCATAATTCTTATGGAGGTGTTTGTAAATGAAATATGTAAGCAAAGTGTTGATGTCCACTGTATTAGCGTTCGGTCTTCTGTCAGGTTCCGTTGGAGCTCTTGGTGCTGAAAACGTAAGTCAATCATCTGTTGGGATTCAATCCAGTACCGTTCATCCTGTTCTTGAGTTAAGAGTGGGTGAAACGTATCAGTTTTCCGGTAAAGGATTTAGCGCGACATTGATCAGCGGACATGGAGTAATAAGTCTAGACCAATACGGGAAGGCTACCGCGTTGAGCCCTGGAGATGCTGTGGTCCATGTTCATCCGAAGAGTGGAATTACACAAATTCGTCCTATTAAAGTCTTACCTTAAGTTACACATTTTAATATAGTAGCAAAATCGACCGTATTCATAATGAATACGGTCGATTTTTCTCTTTCCAATTGAACTAGGAAATACAAAAAAGCGCCAAAGACATCAAGCTCCCCTGTCTCAAAAACAGAGATAGACCCTTGCAAGTGCCTTTGACGCTCTCTATCATTTTTACTTTTCTACATAAATGGACACAGAACCGCCATTCACATGGAACTCGCCCCAGCCATCTTGGTTGATCGTAACCGTTTCCTTGCGATTGCCTGTCATGTCGTACCACACTTCTCCAGCATTTTGCTTACCAACGTTCATCCATTTGGAACCGCCTGGTCCATCTGTAATAAGGGTTGCCAAGCCGGACTTCGCACGAGTGCTCTCGCCTTCACGCGTCCAGCCGATTACATCCCAATGATCCAAATAATCATGCTGCTTGCCGTACGCATAGTCTTTGCGAGCTTTCAGCATCGGATCAAGCTTGTCCTTCATCGCTGGAATTTCATACGTGCTGCTGCCTTTTGTACCATAGTAGTCGCCATAGAACACGGAAGGATAACCTTGCTCACGAGTCAAAATAAGCGCATATGCCAACGGTTTAAACCAAGGGCTCACGACCGATTCCAATGCCTGTCCAGGCTGAGAATCATGGTTTTCAACCAGTGTGACCGCTAACGTCGGATGGTTAGCTACCACCGTTCCATTCAAAATATTTCTCATATCGTAATTGCCATGACCATTCGAAGCATAATGGAAGTTATAATGCAGCGGTGCATCAAACACTGATTGATTGTAGTTCGTTTTCGCCAAATAATTGTTCAGCGCATTAACATCATTCTGCCAGTACTCTGCTACCGTAAACAGCTCTTTTCCAGTCTGCTGTCTAACATGGTTCACCCAGTCACCCAAATAGTCATGCTTAATATGCTTGACCGCATCTAAACGGAAACCATCCAGATTCAATTCATTCGCGTACCATGTACCCCAACGCTTCATTTCGTTTGCCACATCAGGATGATCAAAATCAAGATCGGCAAACATCAGGTAATCATAGTTTCCTTTTTCGCTGGATACTTCCCAGTCCCATGCTTTACCGATACCTCTAAACTTATAAATACGATTCAAGTCTCTGCCTTCATCCCAATCTGTTCCGTTAAAATGATACCAGTTCCACTTGAAATCCGAGTATGTATTTGCACGTCCCTTAAAGTCAAAGCCTGTCCACGCATCAATCTGATAATCTCCAGATGTTTCACGGTTACGATTGTTCGGATCGACCTCAACAGAAGTTACTTTCTCCGTAAAGTCAGCTCCGCCCTTATGGTTCATAACCACGTCGCCATATACATCGATATTTTGAGTGTGCAGTGTATCGATGGCTGACTTCAGTTCGCCTTTCGTACCGTACTTGGTACGAACCGTTCCTTTTTGATTAAATTCACCCAAGTCATATAAATCATAGGCTCCATAGCCAACATCATTTTGCTGCGTTCCTTTGTAGGCAGGCGGAATCCATACCGCTGTAATTCCTTTATCCGCTAGATTGGCGGCGTCATTCTGCAAACGTTTCCAATGAAGTCCATCATTAGGGAGATACCATTCAAAATACTGCATCATCGTTCCGTTATGAGCTTTAGCTGCTGCTTCTGCTGTTTGACCCGTAGGCACATAAGGAAGAAGCATCCCGAGCGCTACACATGTTGCTAGTATTCGTCTCATCATTTTCAAGGCCAGTCACACCCTTTTTGTCTATTCTTGATAGTCTATTATTCTATGAAAACGTTTGCATAAATCTATTACTTATTATAGTTATTGTTGGATCACGCGTAAAGTAGAATTTGAAGAATTATCCGATTTTTTGTCCGTTATTGTCGAACAATAATTGTGATAACTCCGTTAAGTAAGACAACCAAAGACTATTTCGTCATATAAAAGAATAAGCCTCTTGACCGTTACCCGCTATAATTTTATAATTGGGTCAAATTTACAAATAGTATAAAGGAGAACTACGATGTCGTTTAGTTATTACGGAGAACTTTGTACGGAAGTGTACGAACTGACTAAGCCAGTCGGGCATTCTATTGGTGGCGATATTGAATTCTACCAACAGAAACTCGCAGCATGCAAAGGTCGCATCCTAGAGGTAATGGTTGGTTCAGGACGAGTGATGATTCCTCTGCTCGAAGCTGGTCTTACCGTGGATGGAACAGACTATTCCCCAGAAATGCTCGCTGTCTGCCGTCAGCATTGTGAAGAACGTGGACTTCAAGCGAATCTAGTGCAAGCCGATCTGCAGCAGCTATCTCTGTCTCATCAATATGAGGCGATTATTATTCCTTGCGGTTCTTTTCTATTAATTGAAGATCGTCAACAATCACTAGATGTTTTGAAACGACTCTATGAACATCTTCAACCTGGCGGCAGACTCATTCTTGATCTCTTCCTGCCCGATGCTAACTTTGAAGTGGGTTCATTCGCAGGAACGTCTACATTCCATTTCCCGAACGGTGATCTCATTACTATGGAAAGCAAGCTCGTCGAAGCTGATTTATTCAACCAGTTCAAAGTCTCTCATTTAAAATATGAAAAATGGCGAAACGGCAATCTCGTACAAACGGAATTGCAGCGCTTCGCCATACGTTGGTATGGTTTAGAAGAGTTCAAGCTTGTGCTTGAAAGCATTGGTTTCAGCGATGTGGTTGTATCTGCAGACTATGTAGATGGACGGCAGCCTAGTCATGCCAAACAATGTTATACCTTTGAAGCAGTCAGAAAATAAGGTCCACAGCATAAATTCAATGCTGAAACCACGATTCGGCTACTCAACCGTTATCGGTTCAAGTGGTTCAAATAAAAATGGACGATCTTGCAAATAGCTCTGAATAATCGCCTGTGCATACGGCTGTTCTGCGATCAGACCAGCCGTTTCTCTAGGATCAGAAGAATGATGGCAGTAATTCTCGATCATAAACATGACGAACATACTCGCAAGCGGACGCATATAGCCCTCATCTAGCTTCCTTACACTTTCATAACCTTTAAGGAAGAGCTGTCTATGTTTCCCGCCAAGCCCTAATATCGTACCTGCAATATCATACAAATAATAGCCGTAGCCACTTCTTGCGAAATCTATGGGGAAAGCCTCTTCCCCTCTGAAAATGACATTTTCAAAGTGCAGATCGGCATGAATTAACCCAAAATTACGAGCACTTTCATTTTTCTCCATCGCCTCTAGATCCGCTATGATCTTATCAGCGGCAGCTTGGTACATTCCCCATGCCTTATCAGATAAGAATCGGTCGTAGTACTGCTCAAGCTTAGCCATACTTTTACGGAAGCTATCTGCTCCCCAAGTAGGAAATGTATGATTAGCATCTGGAACAAAAGAGGCAGCCGCTCGATGCAGTCTTGCCATTAATATCCCCGTATTCATAGCCTGAGTTTCTGAAGGTGCATCGCTCAGCAGTTCCCCTTCCAACCAACTCATCAACGTTATGTATAAAGTCTCACCTTCTTCGGATACCATCTCAAGCACATACTCGTCAGTACGGCTTGCCTGTCCTTGAGGAACAGTAAGGCCATGGTTGCCTAATACCTGAAGCAGCATCATTTCAGATTGAATCTCTGCTTTAGATCTGCTGTTGTTATGAATACGAAGTAAGAATGTTTCGTCTAATTCTGTGTTTATTTTAAACGTAATTGTGTCGGATATTTTGTTAAGCTTAATTTGACTCCACTCCAACGTATATTGTTGAAGCGCTGATAATGTAACATTTCTTACTTGAGCCAGCAAAGCACGTCTTTTCTCGTCTGTATCGATGTTCCATCCTAGATTCATTTCTTTTCCCCCTGATAAAAAACTGACATTAGTGTCGCTTTATGATGCATAGAAGTATGTACATTGCACACGTTATCATGCATACATTTTAATCCAATATTATCAAATGAAAGTTTTAAATTACATCAAAATTTTCACAGCATAATAATAAGCATGATTCGAACCCTATGTGGAGCAGCTGGTTAATCCATAACCGTATTCCTTACCTAAAAAGCAATCATGCTTGTAACCATAAAAAAATAGACCGCTCTCTATGCGGTCTACCGATCCCTTCTAGTCGCTGTCTACTTGCTGTTTACTTCCATCTATTTGTTCCTCTATCTCTTCTATTTCCCAACATAATTAGCTGCAAAAGTAGCCGCGTAATCTCCTTGTTCACACAGACGCTCAAGCCTTGCCCTACGCAAGCGATCGGAGAATGTTCGGCTCCCGCTTTCTTCCAGATTATGAATCAAGCGCAGCATCCAATCGGAAAACTCAATCGTCTGCCACACATGCGGCAATCGTGCTTCCGTGTACGTATTCAACTGCGTTTCGTCACCGTTACGGTAATAAGCAATGAAAGCTTCTGCAAGAACTTCAGCGTCCGCTATAGCAAGGTTCATCCCCTTCGCTCCAACAGGTGTAATAATATGCGCCGCATCTCCAGCTAGAAAGAGTCTCCCATATTGCATAGATTCGGTGACCACGCTTCGCATTTCGAGCACTCTGCGCTCAATAATCCGTCCAGCAGCTAGCTTGTCATTACCGTTCCTATCAACAGCCATACGCTTGCACAGCTCGCTCCATATACGTTCTTCCGGCCAATCTGCTTCTGAATCTTCTAGCGAACATTCCAAATAAAATCGAGTCACTTGCGGAGTACGAGGCATCTGCCCAGCGAAGCCCGATTCATGGAGCGCATAGATAACCCTCTCTGTTGATGACGGCACCTCGGCAAGAAGGGCAAGCCATCCGATCCCATACTGCTTCGTTACCGTAGAAAAGCGTTCTGGTGGAATCGAAGCGCGGGCAATGCCGTGGAAGCCATCACATCCCGCCACAAAGTCGCATTCCAGTTTGACAATCGTCTGATCATTGAGCTTATCATCAGCATGACAAGTAACCACCGCATGATGGACACGCTCGTCCTCAAGCCCTTCTATTTCGACAACAGGATGAGAAAATAGCAGGGTTCCCCCACGTGAAATAAACAGCTGGATTAAATCCTTCACCACGAATTGCTGTGGATATACGGTATGAGCACAGCCTGACATTTCACCATATGGCACCATGTATTGGCGCCCCTCAAGTCGAAATTCACAAGTCGTATGGACTGCACCATGAAGATCCAATCCCTGCGAGAACCCGTTGCGACGCAGAAATTCCACGATGCGATGCTCAAGGAAACCGGCTCTCGCACGTGTCTCTACATACTCCCTAGTCTGCCGCTCTACAACAATGCATGCAATCCCTGCCTGCTGCAGCAACAGTGCAAGAATGAGCCCTGCCGGCCCAGCTCCAACTATACATACTTGAGTACGCTTGCGCAGCACCCTTTCATCCTCATTACCAGTACATATTTTCTCCTCTACTACGTTTATATGAAATGCCTCCTCTTCTTCTACACTTTCGCCCTGTTCAAAGGAACGATCCCTCAGCATAACTAGCCCCCTTTTTTAAAGTTAAATCTCTTTCAAATCAAATGGTTCAGCATGTAGTGATCACTAAACGTAAATAGAACCATTCTCGTAGTCATTTTGTTAAATCCCGCCAAGATCATAGCAGAGTCGCTGCTAAATAAAAATAGGAGAATGGGATTCAAGATCCCTCTAATAAGTAGGTAGGAAGATTCGGTTTTAGATTCTACCCTTACAATCTGCTGCACCCGCCTGCATATTTTGCATACAATGCCTAAGGAGGTGAGACGAATGCCGCCTTGGTATCAAAAAGCGATTCAATTGCAAGGTCAGCCAGTAGGCGTATCTTTAGCGAATGGGCAAGGTGTGAGCGGACTATTATGCAGCATTAGCGGAGGTACAGTCATTATTCAAGAGTACTTATATCAGAATCAATTTGCAGCCAAGCAATACCCGTTTGCTGCGATACAAGATATCAATCCTTATCCAGGATGTTATGTCCCTAGCCCTGTTTATTGATGTCACTCTAACGAACGTCATTGACGCTATTTTTACAAAATCGTGTATATTAGAACTCTAACAGTCTTGAGAGAGCTTATTTTAGTAATTATAGTGAATGACATCATTCCATTAGGAAAATAAGCTCTCTGACAGCCATTACGTTTCAAAATAAGTGTATGTAAGCTAAATAGCCTCTGTGACACCCGCTAGTCCAATAAGACTGCCGAATGGAAAGATTAAACGTACCGAACGTCATGTTTTAGCAAGGATTACATATGAACTCGCCCACCGTGTTCGGCACTAATTAAAAATGAAACCAGTTTATTTGGTAGCGATGAGATCGGGATAGCCCAGCTTTCTCTGCCGTTTTTTGCGAAGCGATATTGCTCTCCATGCAATCCCACCACGCAATAATCTGACACTCATTGAATTTTTGCAGCAATAATGTAACCAATGAACCAGACAATCCTTGTCTTTGATAATTCTCCAACGTTTCTACACCAATCGATTGTGTGGACTGGAACTTTGCAGAGGAGACCGCTATACTCGCTACTTCATTCATTTCCGAAAGCGCAGCATAACCATATCCATTTTCTATATAGTTGCTGATCGTTCCCCAGTATTGCTCGATATAATTAACTAAGAAATCTGCATTTTTCAACTCACGCTTATCCAGCTCTAACAGCAGCGTTTCATTTATTTCTACTACTTTAAAATCCCCTATCGCATCCGAACTAGAAGCTTGGACAGGCTCCATCGTGGACTTGTATACATACTGATAGCTTTTATCTATTTTACGATTGCCGATATATTCGTAAAGAGCAGGATACCAATCCTCTGAATCTACCGAGAACTCAAAGTATGAGACATCTTTATGTTTCAAGAAAGGAATCACTTCATCCTCTATAAGCTTTTCAATAGACTGATTAAATGCGTGATTTCTAGCATCCCCCATAAAAGTAAAGCAACCTAACCCGCTAGACCACACTAATGCAGATGAAGGATTCAACTCATCATCCACCCATACTTCTCCGGGATTATCGCCAGCAACAACTCCTGCAAACATCATGTCACTGCTGCTCGTAATCAATTGATTAGCCAGCCACTCATTTCGTTCTTTCATGCGAATCATGTTTGTCTCATCCTCTCACATGCTGCTTTCTTATGTTGATTATGTAATACCCCACCCCGAATTACTCCTCTATCACTGAAGGAATAATAGACTTCTGATCAATTAACGAGGACATGACGATTAAAGTAGTAGAATCTCCATGCTCTCCACTGGCATTAATAAATGCCTCCAATGTCTCCATCGTATCCGTGACGACTTTCAGCAAATAGTTATATTGTCCGCTTATTCTGTGCAGTTCCAGCACATCGGGATATTCCTTGCAAAATTCAACAAACTTCTCACAGCGCTTCGTATGAAAAAGCAGATAGGCACTAATGCATTTATGCATTTTCTCTGGAGAAACAACGGCTCGATATTGTTGAATGACACCTTTCTCTTCCATCCTACGAACTCTCTCGGTAGCCGCTGGTTGAGACAAGCCAATCATTTTGCCCAATTCAGTCATGGAGATGCGAGCCTGTTCCTGCAAAATCATGACAATTTCCTTGTCCACATGATCCATTCGAAAGCACTCCTTTAATTTAAAAGAAATATCTTCCTAATAACTTGAATTTCAAATTCACTATAGCATAATTCCTTCAATGTAACCTGTAAAATTAAGTATTGATCCATTACCATAAATCATAAGGAAAGCGACTCGTAAAAACGATTATAAAAATGGAGTGATACTTATGAATACCGAAAAAACACAACTATTGCGGCCCATCCAAATGGGCGCATGGAACCTTCGCAACCGGATCGTAATGGCGCCGATGACACGTTGTTTTGCTGATAATGAGACAGGGGTTGTTGGCTCTGATGTGGTCGAATATTATCGCAAACGAGCGGCTGACGGCGTAGGCCTTATCATTACAGAAGGAATTATTATTAGTCCTCGTGGAAAAGGAACGATAGGCTTGCCTGGTTTATTTACTGAGGAACAAATCGATGGATGGAAAAGGGTAACCGATGCCGTGCATCAAGCAGGCGGAACGATTATTGCGCAAATATGGCATGTCGGACGGCTTACCCACCATGAAATTGCCGGCGGTCTTCCCCCGCAAGCTCCTTCAGCGATACAAGCAAACGGCCATGTGCACCGCTTGGGCAAACCATATGATACCCCAGAGGAAATGTCGCTTGCCGATATCGAAGAAGTGATTCAACAGTATGCGGTGGCAGCCCGCAACGCTATAAGCGCTGGTTTTGACGGTGTTGAAATTCACGGCGCCCACGGCTATTTGATCGATCAATTCAATTCGGACATATCCAATCACCGTCAAGACGAATACGGCGGCGACTTGCGCCAGCGCCTCACCTTCATGAAAGAAGTGACGAAGGCGGTTATTTCTGAAATAGGAGCCGAGCGAACCATCATGCGCTTCTCAGCCTTGAAAGATGATGTGCGTGATTATATGTGGGAAGATCCAGATGCGGCGATTCAGACCTTTGTCGAGGCCTTTAAAGAAAGTGGATTAACGATGATCCACCCTTCTACGATGGACTTTAGCCAAGTAATTGCCGACGGCCTAACTTTGCATGAGCTTGTCCGCAAATACTGGGATGGGCATATTATCGGTGTCGGTAATTTAAATCCAGAGCTTGCCGAACAGGCAGTGGAGGCAGAAACGATTGATGCAGCAGCATTCGGACGTCCTTTCCTTGCCAATCCAGATTTAGTAAGCCGAGTGAGTAAGGGCGAGGAGTTAATTGAGTTTGATGGTAGCAAACATTTTCATGTGTTGGTGTAAGCAGCTTAAGTAGGTCTAAGAGCCGTGTTCGCGCACGGCTCCTTTAAATTAGGCAGGCAATTTTCATCCGGAAACTTCAGGTGCTCCCCCTTTCAACTTTACGATATACATCGGCAAATACGCTGCTGCGACCATTAGCAATATTAGCTTGAGAGGGAAGATTAACACAAAGAGTAGAATAACTGCGATTGGCTTCCCTAGCACTGCACTGGACAGCGCAGTAGTGACAATGGTAATCGAGGTTACCGGATCGATAGGAAATAATATCGCGATCCCGTATCCGATACTTACCCCTGCGAAAATAATCGGAAAGATGTGTCCTCCCCGCCAACCTGAAACTAAACAAAACTCCGTTAAAAATAACTTCACAATACCTACGAGCAGCAATACATAAGCAGACGTATGAGCCCATTCAGCAGCTAATGTTGTCAGCTCATGCTCCCCGGAAAATAAGGTAATCGGGAGCAGCGTACCGATTGTCCCGAGCACCAATCCTCCAATAACCGCCTTTATTATTTTGTAAGGTTCCAGCAGTTTGAGTATCTTATGGAGAATATGTCCGAACAGCTTGTATAAATTTGCGAGCAATACCCCCAGCAAAACTAAAGGGATTACCGCAATCATTTCATTCATCCCTACTGACGCCGCTCCAAAATCAGCGAGAGAAAACTGTCTATTGTCTATTTTAGAGAGCAGCAAAAATACGACAAAACCTGCAATGGTAGTCACCACATAAACAAGGGTCTTCATCCATTTGATGCGTTTAGACATATTTTTATTTTCAAGCAAGGAAGACGCTCCAAATAGCGGAGCCCTAAAAATCATGCCCACTGCTGCCTCCACACTATACTCAATAACAAGATCACCATGTTCATTCAATACCGTTCTTTTCTTAACAAATGATTTAATGGCATCCCCTGCCCACGTAGCAAGACCTCCCACAATACCAACCAGAGCCGCCTCAGGACCAAGACTGGCTCCAAAAGAAAGAACACATATCGCAGTTATTACACTTTTATATAAAGAGCTATAGTCGATTCTGTTTGTTGACTTGAATTCAGCAAGTACATCATCCATCGTGCGCGGGTAATTGCCAAAGTATTTTTGACACAAACCAACCAAAATACCTCCGACTAGACAGACGAGTACAGTCCAAAATTTCATATTCATCATATTCGGTATATCAGTCCAAATAAGATGAGTGGTAAACGAAACGACAGCTAAAAAGCACCATGTCAGTAGTCCTGTAATCCCGCCAATAATTATGCTGTATAATAATAAGTTGCCTACGCCCAATAATTTCATTGTCTTGTATGTTCCCACTTTCCTTCGGTGTTCGGCTTGAGCATAAAACATTCCGTCTCATTATTATTCATTATTCATGCTGGCAATATTCGCATTTCATGGATGACTTCCTTAGGTAACGCTAGCTTCATTTTAATGCTTCCACTAAATAGGATTTTTAGTGCGTAAGCATCTCGTTCAAGTGGATGCATCGTTTTTTTCTGTTATTTAGAAAACACGTCCCCCTACTTTTTTCGCAAGTTCTGTAATGTAATCAAAAAATGCCTCACGATCCACATCATAAATGACCTGTACTGGGCGACCTACATCGGTTGCAACCGTCCGGCCTTGACTTGCACCATCAGTAATAACAATGCTGTTTACCGTTTGCACCTTTACCAAATCGTTTTTGCCGATAAATGCTGCCGTTAGAACATCCCACAAGTAATACGTCGAATTCGTTTCAAAGTGAACAAGCGGCGGAACGATCGCATAGCTTTGTCCAAGGAAATCTAAACCGATATGCTTACGTTCCTTCGCCCAACGCTGACGAATATGTAAAGTGAGCGGCACTTGAATTGTGCTTTCTAATGCGACAAGATCAATTTGGATGCCGCTCGCCCACACACGTGCAGCAGCTTCAGGGTCCCAAAATACATTCCATTCTGCTGTTCCATCATGCTCAGGTTCTTGTACATTGCCTTCTTCACGGAACGTTCCACCCATCCACACAAGGCGCTCTATTTTTTCTTCAATCGTAGAATCGATATCCAAAGCACGAGCGAGGTCAGTCAACGGACCCGTAAATAACAAGGTCGTCTTTCCTTCCGCAGCACGCAGCGTATCGATAAGATGCAGATGTGCTGGCTTGTCAGCCACTGGAGTTATGACTTTGCCAGACTCATTCAGCAGCGGAAGTGCCTCAACATAGAATGCATGCATGCGCCATTCCTTTGGAAAAGGATTTTTTCCTCGGGAATTAGACGCTGCAACTTCCAATCTTCTGCCGCTGCCAAAGCGATCGATAATTTTACGGCTTGCCAACATAGCTGGTTCTAAGTAGCTATCCGCAGGAATAACCGAAACCCCTGTCAAATTTACATTGTCCATTTGCAGCAGCAAAAACAATGAAGTTAAATCATCAACGCTGCCGTCATGGTTAAAGTAAATGTTTTTCTTCATCCCTGTCTCCATTCCCACACATCAACACTTTGTTTGTTATAGTTGAGATGTCTGTATCGATGTATACCCAAACCTATTATAGATATACTCGTTGTCGCCAACGATATCACCGAAATTGATAAATCGAATGAACAAATGACTAAGGCGGGCTATCGCATGCCTATCAAGCTGGAAAAGAAACCTTTGTAATGAGATTATGGAGAAAGCAATGAAATGGGCTAAAGCATGCGGCTGCACTTTTAAGTCAGAACCAGAGCTTCATTAGTGAAGTTTAGATTAGTGACAATTATGCAGGTATTTAAGCTGAAAATAAGCTTATTGGGGAGATTAACGTCAAAAATACATTTATTTTTGTTTCTTTGCCCCTTTCAGTGCCTAATCGAGGAAAATAACTGTATTTTTGTCCATATCTAAAGCAAAATGGCGCATTCTACTTAAAATAGATGCACTTTTGTCCATAACATCCACCTTGGCACGACTAAAACACTCAGCTGCCCATAGGACAAATCCAAGCTATTTCGCGTCTACATTAAAATGAGAGGATTGGCCTACCTTTAACATTTGGAAAGAACTCTAGTTTAAGCTTCTTGTCTCTCTTCATGCATTAGCAGAGGCTTTTTCCTTTTCTGAAAATAAAGAACCGGACCCTCCATTTTGAAAGAGTCCGGTTAATTTCACTTCCACCCATCGACTGAACTTTTCTTAATTATAGTAGCAAATAGTAGCCGTTTACTCAGAAGCCATCGCAATCGCCTTTGTTTCTTGAATCGTGCCAAATGGATGCTCTGGCGGGGCATAAATGGTGTAAACTTTGAGTGGTTTTCTACCTGTATTGATTATATTATGCCATGTTCCAGCGGGGACCATGATCGCATAGTCATCGTCGACTCTTTGTTCAATCGTTAAGTTATCTTTTCTATCTCCCATCCGTACAAGCCCTTCGCCTTCTTCAATCCGTATGAATTGATCTGTTCCGGGATGGACTTCTAAACCGATATCATCCCCAACATTAATGCTCATCAAAGCGACTTGTAAATGCTTACCCGTCCATAAAACAGTGCGGTAATTACGATTTTGCTCAGAAGCTTGATCGATATTCACGACAAATGGATTTGGACCATAATCCTTCAACTGAATTAGTCTATCATTATCATACTGGTGGTTGTTCCAGTTATATTGATGCGGATACCAATTATAAATGGAATGATGGTTACTCCCGTTGTTAGCCATGGCTTGGCTGTGCCATTGATAGCTGTTGCATGACTTACAGTACAAATTCATACTCATGTGCATGTTCCTCTCATGAATGAATCGTTTATACCGTTATCCTATGCATCCGCCTATGTAAAGGTAACATTGGGCACCTAAAATTCCCCGTACTTGCTTATACCTTTATTGAATGGAATCCATCAACTCATAATAATATTGAGATTCACGAGTCTTATTAAGGCTATACCAAGCTTGTAACGTTTTTTGGGAAAACACACCTAGCGCTTTCAAGACATGTACGGAAAATTCTAATGGAGCTACTCCAGATGCCGTAATCAACTTCCCATCCGTTACAGCAGACCCTAACTTGTAATACGCTTCGCCTGTGTAAGTAGGACAGACCATTTTAAGGTATTCCAGATCATTGCTTGTATGCCAACGTGAATCCAGTAATCCCATCTGGGCAAGTCCCATTGTAGCGCCACAAATCGCAGCAACTACTATGTCTTCCTTTAAACAACGCTCAGCGATTTTTAAAATAGGTTGGTGAATGGCTTCTGTCCACGTGTCCCCACCAGGTAAAATCAATGCATCAATGCTATCTATGCTGCACTCAGCCAGTGTCATGTCAGGTAGTATCTTCACTCCACCCATTGTAGTTACAGGATTCTTGTCAATTCCAACGGTAACTATTTTCGATGGGGACAGCCCCTTTTTAAAATACCTTCCCGAATTTAGCTCAGCAGTTACGTAACCAATTTCCCAGTCTGCCATTGTGTCAAACACATAAAGATATACTGTATGATTCATTTTCAAATCCCCCTTATTTTCACATCCATTAAGTGATACTAACCATTCATCGGTAATTAATGAGTTATTTATCTTCATAATAAAATAGCTTCACTGACATCTGCTGTCAGTGAAGCTATTAATGTTGATAATGTTCTATTAATTCCGATGCAATAGCAATAAGTCGATCCTTCATACTCAGAGGTTCGATTACTTGAATGGATTTCCCATAGGAGAAAAGTAAATAAGGTACATGAGTATGAATAGCTTCTTCCTCAAGTAAAAAGATTGCTTGATCCGCTGTACGCTCTATCAGATAATGCCCCAAATACCAATGCAGGCTTAATTCATCCAATGCCTCTGGCCTGCCTTCGATACATAAAGAAATTAACCCGTTCTTGCCCGTTAAATCAGGCAGTAGATTTTGCATGAAAAATTCACGGGCAGAAAAGGTGTCAGGGCGCTTAAATAGGTGTTGAGTATGTTTAATTTGTAGAATTCGATCTACTCGAAAGCTTCGTATCTCATTTCTAAGGTGGCAAAAGGAAACCGTATACCATTTATTATTCCAGTAAACCATTCCATAAGGATCTACCAACCTGTTCTTGGAATGCTCTTCACGGCCTGTTCGATATTCCATTTCTACAGAAAACTCATTTGCTACAGCCCGCTCCAATTCCGCCAATATCGGCTGAACGGTAGGAGAAACTGCCGTACGATTGATAACTTCAAATCCAGTTAATTGACGACTAAGGTTGCTTTCCTGCTCCTGATTCGAATACATTTTCAATTTTGATGTCGCACTGCCTAATGCCTCACTCAAAGGGTATCCCGCTTCTTTTGCAAACACAGCAGCATGAAGGAGTGCCTTTTTTTCTTCCATATCAAATAGCAGCGGTGCTCTAATAAAATGATTCAGCAAGCTATACCCGCCATGATGACCTGCATCTGATATGATAGGCACTCCACTTGCACACAATGCATCGATATACCGATATACGGTCCGTACATTTATTTCTAACTTCTCGGCTATTTGCTTAGCAGTCATTTTTCCGCCTGTATTCAACATCCATAGAATGGCCAACATGTTATCGTTTTTTGACATACCATGATTCCTCATCTTTTATTACGTCTCAATATTGAAAAATATTGTTCTCAGACTATCTTTCAACTTCCCTTGGCGACATTGTCACATCTCTTATCGTACCATCAATATTTCATTTTTCTAGCCGCGTTTTCGGCAGCTTCCATAATTACTTCACCCAATGTGGGATGAGGATGAATCGTCATAGCTAAGTCCTCCACGGTAGCCCCCATCTCGATAGCAAGTGCAAGCTCCGATACAAGTGTTGATGCCTCCACTCCAACGATTTGTGCACCTATCACAATGCCTGAGGTCTGGTCCGCTACAATCTTGACAAATCCCTCGATTTCCTTCAACGCCAATGCTCTTCCGTTGATCGCAAAAGAGGCTTTTCCAATAACAATCGGGATGCCATTTTCCTTTGCTTCCGTTTCGCTTAAGCCAACGCTGGCCAGTTCTGGATGAGAAAAGACGACGAGCGGAATGGCTTTATAATCAACCTCAGAAGTAAGACCTGCAATCGCTTCTGCCGCAATCTTGGCTTCATAGGACGCCTTATGAGCGAGTGCTGGACCAGCTGTGATATCTCCAATTGCGAATATATGTGAAATAGAAGTTCTGCATTGTCTATCTGTCGTTATGAATCCCTTGCTCGTTACTGGCAATCCAATGCGCTCTAACCCTAAATTTCCGTCTGTGTTTGGTTTTCTGCCGATCGTAACTAACGCATATTCTGCAGTAACATGATGCTGCTCCTGATTTTTTAAATAATGTAGGGTAATAGCATCCGCATTCTGTACTGCTTTCTCAACTGTCGCACTGGTTATAAGGTTAATACCATCGGCATTCAACTGTCGTACAACAGGTGCTGTAAGATCAGTCTCGAATCCCGGAAGAACTTGTGCTCCTCCCTCCAGAATCGTTACCTTTGATCCAAATTTGGCATACATTTGTCCCAGTTCTACACCAATATATCCGCCACCTATAACGACAATGCTGGTCGGAATTTCAGGGAGTGACAGAGCTTCTGTGGAAGATAAAATACGTCCTCCAATTGGAAATGCTTGCAGCTCAATGGGACGAGATCCCGTTGCCAATATGGCTTGTTTAAAAGAAATGGTTTGCTCCTGTCCAGACTGAGTAATAACAGCTGTATGTTCATCAACCAAACTAGCCTCACCTTCCAAAATACTAACACCAGCAGTCTGTAATAAATAACGAACTCCGCCAGCCTGCTTATTTACAATTCCCTGCTTGAAATCCTGAGCTGTTTTAAAAGATGCTGCCGAATCTGCATTATTAAATGATCTGAGCAAATCATAGCGATGCGATTCTGCAATTAATGCTTTGGATGGAATACAACCAACATGTGTACAGACCCCGCCAAGCTGACTGCGTTCAACAATCGCCGTCTTCATACCAAGCTGTGAAGATCGCAGCGCCGCCACATAACCTCCCGGACCCGATCCAATAACTAACGTTTCTACGGATTCAAGCTTACTCATATTTTGATACCTCCAGTTGAAGTTACTTTAAAATATGATGATCATAATATATTATAGTCGTCATATTTTAAAAACGTCAACATCCGTGTTTAGCCTTTCTTAAGCTAACAGCTACCAATTTACTAAATTGACACACTTTATTATGATGATTATAATATTTTAAAAATAGAATGATAAAGCTGTGGAGTGATTACAATACCGTATCCCAAAGGGCATAAGATAAAAGTGCGTAATATGATCGTCGAAAGTGCTGCCAAAGCTTTTCGTACCAATGGTATCCACGCTGTAAGTGTTCCGTTCATTATGAAAGGAGCCGGATTGACTCATGGAGGGTTTTATTCACACTTTGACAACAAAGAACAGTTGGTCGCCGAAGCCTGCCGACATGCCATCAGCGATACCATCGCATTACTGCAACAAGCTGCTGACCAGGAGAAGCAGAGCTCCAAGATCAATACAGTCATTGATTATTACTTAAGTTCGTATCACCGCGACAACACAGAAATGGGCTGCATTATTCCTGCCCTTTCTGGCGAGATATCCCGCTCTTCTGAAGAAGTTCGGCAAGTATTCACCCATGAACTGGAGCGGATGATTGCCTTTATCTCTGATCTGGCGGAAATTGATACATCTAAAGGCAGCTCACTCATCGGTTCTATGGTAGGCTCCCTTGTTCTTGCACGGTCTGTTAATAATACTGTACTGAGCGACAACATTCTCTCGGCAGGTAAGCAGTATGCTAAAGAACTAGTTGTGATTTAGCATAGACGATAGAATTTTAATCCTTAGTACGATTTACAACTTTGCAGATCGCGTAATCCATCATATTCAGCCTGCAAAGACAAAAAACACGCCAACAGATGGCGTGTTTTTTGTGTATTTGACGAGTTCAAAGGGGGATCGGCCCCCTTTGAAGTCTCCCAACTGAGCTGCTATTCGTTCATACTTCTATTGAATCATTTCTTGTAGCTACCAACGAGATTAACACCTTACATGTTTTCGTTTAAATCCAACCTGCCCTTTATCCACTGCCTTTTGAATATTATCAGAAGCATTAATGAACTTACTTTTAGCCTTGTCAGTTTGGACTTCTACCGGACCTACTACCTTCGCAGTATCAACCGCAAGATCGTGCAATGGCGTGTAGGAAGTGGCTACGGTGTATAGAAAATTATTCATCGAGTACTTCGTTCTTTCAGGAGCATCGTGAATCGTATTTTTCACCGTTTCAAGCATATTGGCCATCTTGCTTTCGGAAAATTCATGATCTTTGCGATTACCCAAAAGCCAGCAGTAGCAGCTCCAACCTGCTGACATTTTCAGTTCTTCACCGCTTGAGATCCAATCATCTGCAACTTCTTGTGCAATATCTGCTTCAGCTAAAGTTACCGCAACCACATAATCAGACAGCATATAAAAATAGGCCGAATCCATCCAACGATCAAAATCCGCCTTCGTCATTGCTTTCGGATCTGCAATTATGCCAGCAAAGTACATAGCATCATAATTCCCTGTGGCATAAAGCTGTTCAGCCAACTCTTGATTGATCTTGATTTTTTTCACGATTGGCTTCATTTGACCTGTAGCCACACCAAAAAGCGGCTCATGAGCACCATTGGACATATATATTTTCTTCGTTCGTTCCTTGCTAAGAGCTTCAAGCTCTTGCATGACCGTTTCCAAATTCATTGTATATCACTACTTTCATTGGTAGGTTTCTATTCAGATTATAGTCATCGATTTTATTACTCATATAATCCTTCCGTTGCTTTCCCTATTATACAAAAAGGTACCCTTAACTTGCACCTTCTTGAAGTGTCCAAACTATGGGTACCCGTTTCCCTACCAACTCCTAACCCCACACTTTAAGAACTAAAAACAAGCGGGAGAAATTAATCCCCCGCTTGTTTAGCAGCACTTCGGTATTGATTACCCATGGGTATCAGTACGCCCAAGGCACCCTTCTCCTACTATTTATACCCTTAGTGAGCCACGGAATCCTCTAGCAGCATAATACGATTCTGCCCCATTGTGGTACACAAAGACCATATCATAACGTCGATCACAAAAAATAGCCCCACCAAGTTTTCTAATAGTAGCAGGTGTTTGCACCCAACTCGATGTTTTCTTATCGAACTCTCCTAGCTTCTGCAGCTCTCGGTATTGTTCTTCCGTTAAAAGCTCAATGCCCATGGCAGCTGCCATATGAATGGCGCTATTTTCTGGTTTGTGTTGTTTCCTGGACTCCAATGCTTCATGGTCGTAACAAACACTTCTACGCCCTTTAGGACTTTCCGCTGAACAATCATAGAAAATGTATTCGCCCGAGTGTGCATCGTAACCAACAACATCCGGCTCGCCTTCGGTCTTCTCCATTTCATGAAGTGACCATAATTTTTCGGATTGAGCTTCAAGCTTTGCTTGTACATTAGCCCATTCAAGGTCTGCATGACGGATCATATTTTTCTCAAAGCGTACTTTTAATAGTTTGAGTAGCTCCTCATGCTGTTCCAGCGATAACTCCTTTTTACTGCTGCTCGGACTCGTTGTCATATTCATTTCCCCCTTCTATTTACTTTCTAAAATATCATTGAAAATTAGCCCTTCCCCATCCATATTAATCATTTTAAAGCGATTCGTATTTTTGATAAATATGGTCTTATATTGCTCTTTACCTTCTTGGTTCGTAAGCAAAAGAACTCGTTCTCTTTCGTTATCGGTTACCGTTTTGATAGTGTAGTCTTTCTTTTCGATATTTTGAATAATAGTGTCGTATTCAGGTAATGAAGACCATTCATCATGGTTCGTACTTTCTTCTGCAAGTTGTTTGTTTTCTTCCACAGCTTCTGTCTGCACGGATTGCTGATTTTCTTCAGCATTATTGCTAATATCTCTTTGATTACTACAAGCAGTCAGTATAGTTGCTGCCGTAATTAATAGTATAACCAGTTTGTTCATGCTAAGTCATCTCCTGTTGTATGATTGCCTTTCGCTCTAATATACTTGCTCGCATTTTTCTAAAACTAGCACCCCTAAACCTTTATTAACCCTTTCGCCAAAAAAATAAAAAGAGAGAGGCTACACGCCTCCCTCCTATGTTTAAAGTATCAACCTTTACTGTTCATCCACCACAAATTCATCAAGCAACGCACGTACTTCACTTGTTGACTTGGCATTCATTAAGCTATTTCTCAATTCACCTGCCCCTTTAAATCCACGGACATAAATTTTGAAGAAACGCGTAAGAGCGCTGAATGAACGTCGCTCCAGTGCTGAATATTTATCATGGAGATCTAGGTGCAGCCGCAGCAGATCAAGCAATTCCTCACTGCTGTGTTCCTTCTTCTCCTTCTCAAAAGCAAACGGATTTTGGAAAATACCGCGTCCGATCATAATTCCATCCACACCGTATTGTTCAGCGAGCTTCAATCCAGTCTGGCGATCAGGAATATCCCCGTTAATGGTTAGAAGTGTATCTGGTGCCACCTCATCACGAAGTTTCTTAATCTCCGGAATCAGTTCCCAGTGAGCGTCTACTTTGCTCATTTCCTCTCTTGTCCGCAGATGAATGGAAAGATTAACAATGTCCTGTTTCAAAATATGAGTTAACCAGTCGCGCCATTCGTCTACTGCAGTGAAGCCGAGCCTTGTTTTTACACTGACGGGCAATCCCCCGGCTTTGGCAGCCTGGATAATATCCGCTGCAACTTCGGGACGGCAGATTAGACCGCTTCCCTTGCCATTCTCAGCTACATTCGCTACAGGACAACCCATATTGATATCGATACCTTTAAACCCTTCTTTCGCCATGCCGATACTCATTTGACGAAAGAATTCCGGCTTATCTCCCCAGATATGGGCTACAATAGGCTGCTCATCTGCTGTAAAAGTCAAACGCCCGCGCACACTATGGTGCCCCTCCGGGTGACAATAGCTCTCTGTATTCGCAAACTCCGTAAAAAACACATCCGGTCTGGCTGCTTCACTTACGACATGGCGAAACACAACATCCGTCACATCTTCCATAGGCGCCAGTACAAAAAAAGGTCGTGGTAAATCACGCCAAAAATTATCCGTCATATCAAATACCTCTCTATACATACCAGGACATATCTTTATCCCTAAATGATAATGTTAACCTGTTCTTATTCTTACTTCTTCTTCACTTATAGCATGTATAAGCAATTTATACGGTCAACCATTTATCCAACGATCATATTGATCTCTTCCAACTTTTCATCGAAAGAAATGGTTAGATTTTTGCTGTCCAGATACCAGAGATTATCTTCTTCCATATAAAAATGAATGCCCTCTATCGTATGTGTAAGTCCCGGACTTTTAGGTTCATCCTTCGTAATACCGAGTGATAATCCAGGGCACACACTTCCGCAACCACCCATTTTTACGAAAATCCGCAAGTTGTCACCGTCTACTAACTCCATTTGCTCTTTGTACCAACGTGCCGCCATTGTTTCTACTACCAAATTCATCTCTCTCAACTCCTTGCTCTATCTATGTTCTTCTATTGTAACCCGATTGTACCATTATAAAATGACAAATTGAGAAACAAAGCAATTATTCAATGACTTTCCTAATTTACGGATTTCCAAATATATGATAAAATAAAACCATGAAATGTGAAACTTTTCACATAATATTAAGTGAATTTTTCGCATGAGGAGGATTGCTATGAGGACTGAGAAACTACTGTTAATCGGAAATGGCATGGCAGGCGTAAGAACAATTGAAGCAATTTTAGAACGCAACTCCACCAAATACGAAATAACGATTATAGGCGAAGAGCCATACACCAACTACAATCGCATTATGTTATCCAATGTACTGCAGAACAAGATGACGGTCGATGAAATTATTACCCACCCCATGCAGTGGTACAAGGATAATGACATTCGGCTTATTCACCACGATCCTGCTGCACGAATAGATACAGAAAACAAACGAGTAACGACAGTAAGTGGAACATGTATCACGTATGACAAATGTATCATTGCTACAGGCTCAAGATCCTTTATTTTACCCATTGAGGGCGCACAGCTTCAAGGTGTGGTGGGCTTCCGCACGATTGACGATACGATACAAATGATTGAGAAAGCTAAAAGCTGCAAACGAGCAGCTGTCATTGGCGGAGGATTGTTAGGTCTTGAAGCAGCCAAAGGTTTAATCGACCAAGGCATGGAGGTCACTGTTGTACATTTAGAAAAATGGCTAATGGAAACCCAGTTAAATGAACAAGCAGGACAACTGCTGAAAAAGGATTTGGAGCAGCAAGGCATCCAATTTTTAATGGAGAAACAAACAACTCGCATACGAGGAACAACAAAAGTAGAAGCACTTGAATTTAGTGACGGTACTGTTCTAGCAGCAGATTTGGTTGTAATGTCCGTTGGCATTAGACCCGTAACAGGGCTATCCAAAGCAGCTGGTCTGAACGTTGAGCGCGGGATTGTTGTCAATAATTTTATGGCGACGAGTGCTGAGGATGTCTATGCTGTAGGTGAATGTGCCCAGCATAATCATATGATCTATGGACTTGTGGCACCACTTTATGAGCAGGCAAACGTATTGGCGGATGTGTTGACAGATCGAGCAACGGAGGGCTATCGCGGCAGCACGGTCTCCACCTCTTTAAAGGTATCCGGTTGTGATCTTTTTTCAGCAGGAATCATACATGAGCGTGATGATATTAAAGGGATCGAAGCCTATAATGGCTTGGTTAATAGCTATAAGAAGCTTTTTATACAACATAATAAAGTTGTTGGCATCGTTCTTTATGGTGATACGACAGAGGAAAACAGATACTATAAAATGCTGCGAGACGGGGTTGATATTACGACACTCAATCCTGTAACACTGCTGGCTTCAGCGGGTGGTGAGGCAAGCATGAGTGTTGCCGATTGGGATGATGCCGATACGGTGTGCGGCTGTAATGGTGTGACGAAGGGCACTATTGTTAAAGCAATTCATGCTCAGCAATTAACATCTGTCACGGAAGTTACACGCTGCACCAAGGCGGGCAATTCCTGTGGTAAATGTAAATCTACCATCAACGAACTATTAACGCATGTGCTCGGAGATAAAGTTACAGCGGCACCTACTGGTATATGTCCTTGTACGCATTTAACGAGAGACGAAATTGTACTGCAGATTCATCAAAAAGGCTTAACGACAACGAAAGAGGTATTCCAGGAGCTAAACTTCCGCAATGCTGAGGGATGCTCCAAGTGTCGTCCTGCAATCAACTTTTACCTTCATGTTACCTTCCCCAAAGAACATGTTGATGAAAAAGCATCTCGTTTCGTCAATGAACGTATGCATGGAAACATCCAAAAGGATGGTCGTTTCTCTGTTATTCCAAGAATGCGAGGCGGACAAACAACAGCACAGCAATTGTTGAAAATCGCACAGGTTGCAGACAAGTATGAGATCCCGCTTGTAAAAATAACAGGCAGTCAACGCATCGGCTTATTTGGTGTAAAGAAGGAGGATCTGCCTGATATTTGGGAGGAGCTAGATATGACATCTGCTTCCGCCTATGCCAAAGCAGTGCGCTCTGTCAAAACTTGTGTCGGAGCTAACTTCTGCAGATTTGGTACGCAGGATTCAATGGGGTTAGGCATTAAATTGGAGGAACGATTCGAGTATATTGACACACCGCATAAGTTTAAAATGGGCGTTTCTGCTTGCCCTCGCAGCTGCGTAGAAAGTGGAGTGAAAGACTTTGGTGTCATAGGCTTAGAGAACGGCTTCCAAATTTATATAGGCGGAAATGGTGGAACCGAAATTAAGGAGGCACAGTTGCTAACAACGGTCGAGACGGAGCAAGAGGTGATTGATCTTTGTGGAGCGATGATTCAATACTATCGTAAAACGGGAATCTATACAGAACGTACTGCACCGTGGGTAGAAAGACTAGGATTCGAGCATATCAAATCTGTCCTGCTAGACCCGGAACAGTGCAAGCATTTGCTCGCAGAGCTGGATGAGGCAGTCGCTGGCAAACGCAATGATCCATGGACAACTGTGCGTGAGAATGAAAGCATGGAAAAAGAACTCTTTACAGTGGGGAGAGGATAACAATGACTCAAACCAAGCAAAAAGTATTTGTCGCAAATTTTGATGAGATGCAGCAGCGAATTGGACGTGAAATCGTTGTAGATGGCATTAAAATTGCCGTTTTTCGCTTACTAGATGATCGTGTTAAGGCAATTGGCGGGGTTTGTCCTCATACCAATGGGCCGCTTGCTGAAGGTATTGTGTCTGGTGATTATGTGTACTGTCCACTTCATGACTACAAGGTTTCCTTACTCGATGGTACGGTTCAAGAGCCGGATGATGGATGTGTAGCAACGTATGACACTTCCATTGATCAAGGCAAGGTATACATCTTTGTTTAGCAATGATTATACTTGAGTAGATAAGAGCTTTGAACCCTACGTGAAAGAGGAATGCCCATGTATAAACAAAACGTAGAAACGATTGCTGAAGCAGGTGCAGCAAAGAGTAATTATATGAAGCAGCAGCCGTTTGGTTATTTTATTGCAACTTTATTAGCCGGAGCCTATGTAGGATTAGGTATTATTCTTATTTTTTCTGTTGGAGCACCGTTAGCACAAGCGAGCTCCCCCTACCAATCACTTATTATGGGAGCAAGCTTCGGCATCGCGCTGACCTTAGTTATTATGGCCGGGGCAGAATTGTTTACTGGCAACAACATGATTTATACGATTAGTACGTTAGCAGGGAAAACAACGATAAAGGATACGGTGTTCAATTGGATCATTGTCTTTATTGGAAATTTGCTAGGAGCCATTATACTTGCGTTACTTGTAAAAGCAGCAGGATTATTTGATGCTGCACCAGCTGATCATCTGATTTTCAGCTCTGCTGCCAAGAAGATGACGGCACCATTTAGCGAATTATTTTTTCGAGGGATACTCTGTAACTGGTTAGTTTGTTTGGCCATTTGGATGAGTATGCGCTTGAAAAGCGAAGGAGCGAAAATGTTCGCAATATGGTGGTGCTTATTCGCCTTTATTGGCAGTGGTTATGAGCATAGTGTTGCAAATATGACGCTGCTAAGCGTTGCCATGCTGCTGCCTAATCATCCTGAAGCCATTAATCTAGCTGGCTGGCTTCATAATATGCTGCCTGTCACACTTGGAAATATGGTCGGAGGAATTTTGTTTGTTGGCTTCGCCTATTGGAGAATTTCACCCGTACGAAAATGATAGATTCTTTCAGAATAAGTTAAACTCATCCTCCTCCATCATTCAGAAACAAAGCCTGTTCCACACATAAACTCACGAACAGGCTTTGTCTGACGATCCGGTTGCCATTACTCGTTCAAATAGGTTTTGACCCGATTCTGAATCAGCTTCGCGACAGTGTCCGCTGCTTTCTCTCCGGCAAAGAATGCGGCCGTTTCGGTTTCCACGATATCCATCAATCGGGGATCGCTGCCATGGAAATACCCAGGCTGCCCGATATAGGCCATCAGTCGTTCCCTCTCTTGTGCCGTGACTTCTGCCGGTGCCTTCGTTTTCACGCTCGATTTATCCGTGGTTCCAAACACTATCATTCCCGATCCGTTCCTCTTCAGCTTACTGGCGACGGCAGCTTTATTCATCGGTAACCCCGCCCACATGCCTGGATTCGACTGCGCCTTTTCCGATAGCAAGTAGCTTATAAATTTCCATGCTTCTTCGGTCACTCCGGATTTGGCGTTTATCGCCAGCATCATGTTGGATGAGAAGCGTAATCCCGAATGCTTGCCGTTCCCGGGCGGATTCCAAATTTGCCGCTTGGACTGCAGCGTCTCCAGAGCAATCAGGGGACTGGCAAGCGACTGATCGCGAAAAATATCCCGGTTTTCTACGAACTTGTTATGGTTGTCGGACAGCATTCCCGATCCGTACAATTCCTTCAACTGATTTAGGAGCCCGGCAAACTCCCCGGTATCAAAGCTGGCCGTCTTCTCCTCCTGGTTGATGTAATGGTCATAGTCGGACATCACGATCTTCCGCAGCAGCGCTGCGGGCGCAACGCCCCCCATAATTTCCAGATCGCCCGGCAGATCCTTCGCGAGCTCCGCCCCCTGATGCAGCAGATCACTCCACGACCAGCTCGCGTCATCCACCTTCAACTCCTTCGGCTCCAGCGCGCTGCTCACAATGTGAATGTCATACCAGATCGGTGCGACCACCTTCTTGCCCCCGCCGTTGGCCGCGTCCATGACATTGCCAAACAGTTTCGCGGGGTCGAATTCCGGGTCCTTCTCCATCAGGGCTCCAAGGTCGGCAAGTACCCCCTTGTCCGCATATTTCTCATAATTCAGCTCACTAACAGAGATAATATCGGCTCCCTTGCCAGACATGAGATCGGTGTTGGTCGCGTTCCGATATTTCTCCAGATCAGCAGGACTGAACTCGCCCAGTACGTTTATAACCTTGCTGGGGGAGCGCTCAGGCAGCGCCACATACTCCTTGATGACGATATCCACATTCGGATTCTTGCTTTCATAAGCCTTCTCGGCTTGCTCCAGCCACCCTCCCGGGTCTTTCTGCACAACGGCCATCGTCACAACCGTTTTCCCCCCGGTTGATTCGTTCGATCTGTTTTTCCTACCGTCCTCATTCTTATCATTCGAGCTCGAGCAAGCCGTTACAGCGACCACCAGCACAAGCAACCCAATCACCCAAGTCCATTTTCTCATCTCGCAAACTCCTCTCCTGTTCTTCAGTCTACATTCTGACTTGATCGCCCTCATTCACAGGCTCGCTGCTTTCCGCCACAATCTTCTCTTCCCCAATCAATCCGTCCAGTATCACCTGGTTCCGCTCATCCGCATCTCCAAGCGTGACATAACGTTTCCGGATCGTAAATTGATTGCCAATAGGGCCCTTCCGCTCTTCCATAATGTATACAAAATAACCTTTCGCATCGCTGTGCACGACTTTTTTCGGCACCATCATCGTCGCCGATTCGGACTTTCGCTCCCAATGAATACCTACAGCTTCACCCCCTTTCAGCTTCGCAGCGGTAACCCGAAAGGAAAGCTGCTTCCCAGCTGCGGTAGTCGCGGTTGCTTCCGCGTCTTTGATGTCGGTCACGATGGCTCGAATCAAATCTTGTTGGTCCCCGTTCATATAGAGCTCAACCTCTTCGCCAACCTTCAGTCCGCGAACCTGTTCGTTCGCAACCGTCAGCTTCCAGCCAAGGCCTTGGCTAAGATCCGCAATTTGGATGACAGGTTTCCCCGCAGCAGCGGGCACTCCAAGGTCGGCATTCACCTCGGTCACGATTCCGTCGATCGGCGCAATCACAAATTGTTGCTTACTCAAGGCTTCCCGCATACGACTCAGCTTTCGTTCCTGAATTTGCATATCCAGTTGCAGATTTTCCATATCCGTTCGTACCTGAAGAAGATTTACTTCCGGCGACGGATTGTAGTGGGCGCCTTTATACTTGGTCTGCAACGTCTCCATCCCCAGTTGATTTTTCTTGTATAGTGCCTCTTCATCTAGCAGCGCGTTGCGGGCCTCGGTTGTATCAAGTGTCAGCAGCCTTTGCCCTTTCTTCACCTTATCCCCCACCTCCACTTCGATTTGGATCACCTTCCAACTGGAGTTGTCGTATACCGATTCGATCTCTCGCGGCGTCAGCGTGCCCTCGCCTTTGATCACATAGCTCAACTGCTGATGCACCGCCTTCTCGGTACGCACTTTCGGATACGTCAACTGCTGGATGGTGTTGGAGAAGAAGGTCGTCAACAGCATCAGCCCGAAGAACAGCGAAGCGGCGATGCGGATGTTTCGTTTACGCCTGGCACGAAGTACATTCCCGATTTCCATCATTCAACCTGCCTTTCTACCCTTTCACACCTGATAATTGAATGCCTTCAATCAGATCATTCTCTGCATACAAGAAGACGAACACCATCGGGAGCATATACATCACGGCTGCGGCAAAGGCCAGCCCAAGCTCCCCTTCATTAATTCGGGACAAATAGATGGACAACGGCTGCTGGAATGCGTCATGCAGGAAGATCAGCGGCTGCTCCACCATATTCCAATAATCAACGAACGTCAGAATGACCAAAGCGGCAATGCCGGGACGCGACATGGGGATAATGATATGCACGAAGATGGTCACGTAACCGGCGCCATCGATTTTCGCAGCCTCCACATAGGAGCGAGGAATTCCAATCATGAACTGCCGGAGCAGGAATACGCCGAAGGCCGAGAAGATGCCCGGAAGAATAATCGCCGCGCGGCTGTCCAGCAACCCAAGCCAGTCCATGGCCAAATAATTCGGCACTAAGGTCACTTGAAAAGGCATTAGCATCGTTATTATGTAAAGAAAAAACAACGTTTCTCTACCGCGAAATTGAAATTGCGATAGCCCGAATGACGCCATAGTCGCCACGACGACTTGCCCCACCACAATAGGCACGACCAACAGCAAGGAATTCCAGAACATGATTAAGAACTGCATGCGGTCAAACAACAGCGCCTTGTACTGCTCCAGACTGACCCAATCGGGAATCCATTTCAGATTGACATAGCCGACATCTGTTTCTTCCATGCTGTAATTAAACCGGATTTCGCCTTCTGTCATAAAGGAATTGCTGACCGTAAACACAAGCGGAAACATCATGATCAACGCCAGGATGAGCAGAACGGAGAAGCACGCACCTGTTTTCAACGACTCCTTCATACGTCCCTCCATTACGACACGCTTCCGTGAAATTTCCGTTCGAAACGGAACAGGATCACAACCACAAGGATAATCGCCGCAGCCATCAGGAAGGACGCAGAGGTAAGCTTCTGGTAATCCAGCGCCTGGAACATGTTATTCATATAATGCTGGAGAAAATAGATGCTTTCATGCGGATAATCTCCCGCGATCAGATACGTCTCCCGAAACACCTTGAATGAACTAATGATCGACATGATCGCCACAAAAAACGTCGTTGGCGTCAAATAAACCAGCGTAATGGACCACAATTGCCGGAACGGCCCGGCACCATCCAGAGCGGCCGCCTCGTAGTAGTCCTTCGGAATGTTCTGCAATCCAGCCAGAAACAGGATCATGTTATAGCCAATCGTCTTCCACAGATAAACCAACAGCACAACGACGCGAGCCCAAGGCGAGTTCATCCAGTCTGCAGATTCGCCTCCCCATAGCGTCCAGAGCGCATTGACTGCGCCAGAGCGATCGAACAACAGCTGCCATACCAGAACAATTGAAGCCACTGGCACTACAAGCGGCATCACATACGTGGCCCTGAGCCAATTGCGCAAGGGCAAAGCGCGATTGAGCATCAAGGCCAGCGCCAGCGAGATCGCCATCACGAGAGGTACGCCCATTACGGTGAACAGTCCGGTGTTCTGTGCGGCAAGGCGGAAGGAATCGCTCTGCAGCAGTTCCCTGTAGTTGGCCAAGCCGACAAACGAACCTTGTATGGGACTGTCCATCAAGGAATAATAAAACCCGGCGACAAACGGCAGCAAATAGAACAGGGCAAATCCCGCCAGACTGGGCGCCAGAAATAACAAGGCGATGTTCGTCTCGCGATAAAATATCTTTTTCACTATATTCCTCATGGGCATCCCTCCTCGGAACCCATCTTACGGCGGCCATGTGAAATCCGTATGAAAACCGTTTGAAATTCACAAGAAGATGGTTGGAAGGCTCTTTTTTTCATATAAAATTCATATCGACATGGTATGATCAGGAAATAAAATCAACCATTAAAGAAGGTGCCTTATGTCTGAAGCCATATTAATCGTTGAAGACGACCGCTATATTCAGGAGTTGATCGCGGAATATCTGAAAGCGCAGGGGTACGATGTGGATGTTGCCAGCGACGGAGCCGAGGGATACCGGAAGTTTACCGAGGGGACATTCGATCTTGTGCTGTTGGATGTTATGCTGCCGAATATGGATGGATACTCGATCTGCCGAATGATTCGCAATCAGAGCCAGACACCGATTATTATGATGACTGCCTTAAGCGAGGAGAAGGATCAATTGCAGGCTTTCGAGCTTCTGGCCGATGATTATATTGCCAAGCCTTTCTCCTTCAATGTGCTTGTCAAAAGGGTCGAAGCAGTCTTGCGAAGATCGCGCTCGGAATCGAAACCGAGGGAATTGCTATACGGCCGCATTCGTCTGGATTGCGACAGCTATAAGGCTTTTGTCGATGACGCGTTGGTTGAATTGACCGTCCGTGAGTTCTCAATCGTTGCCTATCTAATTGAAAATGCAGGGAGAACCATTACACGCGAGATGATTCTGGATCGCGTATGGGGATACGACTTTTTCGGCGATACGCGTCTGGTCGATGCCCATATCAAAAACATTCGAAAAAAAATGAAAATCTCATGCATTGAAACGATTAAAGGCATCGGCTATTTAATGGAAGGGCAGCTGACATGAGCAAGTATAGAAGCATAGCTTTTAAAATTTTTGTGTTAACCAATCTCGTCCTTATTGCTTTCGCGCTATTGTTGTATATAACTTTGTATTTTATTTTGCCGTCCTTTTATTTGCAGAACAAATCCGCCGACTTGAATCAGGGCATCACTCACTTGCTAGAAACCTTCCCACAAAAAGACTGGACAGAAGCTGTCAAACGGCTGGATAACTTCTCCTTGCGTTACAATGCCTCGTTGTCCGTACAAGACAGCGAGGGCAAATGGGTGTACCCTGCCCATTTCACCAAAGGTCTTTCCTTTCCGCAGTGGGTGTCGGAAACGAACACGGAAAAGGATGACCTTGCTTCCACCATCATCATTTCTACTGAGGAGACTCTGAGTGCACCGTCGGCTAAGATGATGGAGATGATTTCCCATTCCAATCTACCCTTGCCCGGATACGAATCTAGCGGATATACGTTGTTTGTGCATGCTTCCCTGCAGCCGATTGATGAAGCGATGCAAATGCTCCTGCGGCTCCTCCCGTATATGGCACTTATCATTCTAGTGATTGCCGTACTGGGAGCACTTGTCTACACACGCCTGATCGCCCGGCCGCTGATCGGCATCAGCCAAGTAGCCAAGCGACTGGCTCAACTGGATTTCTCGGAGCGCTCCCGCCATGATTCCCGTGATGAGATTGGCGATATTTCCCGCTCCCTGAACGAGCTTTCTATGAATTTGCAGCACGCCATGCAGGAGCTTACCGAGGCCAATGCACAGTTGAAAGATGATATTCAGCGGAAGAAAGAAGAGGAAGCGTTGCGGCGGGAATTTATGGACATGATCTCCCATGAGTTGAAAACGCCTATTATGGCCGTATCTGGACAGCTTGAGGCGATGCTTCACAATGTCGGGCCTTATTCGGATCGGGACAAATATCTAGCGCAATCCCATCACATTTTGAAAGAGATGGATAAGCTGGTTTACGAAATTCTCGAAATCTCGCGGCTGGAGAATCATCGCTTCCAGCCGAGCATGGCCGCTGTGAATGTGTCTGCGCTCATTCGGGATGCAGCCGAGCAGATACAGTACGTATGCGAGCTGAACGATATTAAGCTGTCGGCCGATCTTGCACCCGACCTATGGGTAACAGGAGACAAGCGTCTACTGTCCAAAGCCATCTCCAATGTGATGAGCAATGCGGTCTACTATACGCGGAGCGGCGAGCAAATTCGACTCACCTTGCATAACGATACGGGTCATGTACACTTAAGCGTGCTGAACACCGGGGCGTATATAGAGCCAAGCGAAATTCCCAAGCTGTTCAAGCCGTTCTACCGCATTGAGAAATCCAGGAGCCGTACGACCGGAGGCAGCGGCCTGGGGCTGTATATCGTCAATACGATACTGAATATTCATCAGTCGGAGTACAGCCTGTCCAATGCCGAGGAGGGTGTGGTTTTTTCGGTTCGATGGAAGAATGATAACTAGCCTAGAGACGATTTTGCAACGAAGCCCCACTCTCACCGTAACATTCGAAAGCCCCTCCTCTCTGCCGCATTCGACAGTGAGGAGGGGCTTTCACGGTGCAGCGTCATACCCGGCGGTGCAATCTTCTAGGTAAATCATCACTAGCCTGTCCATTTGACGAATGACACCTTGCCTATTCATTACCATTCACAGATAACAATTAGCAAACAAATCAACTTTGAGAAGAGTCAAGAAACTTCCTGACATATGATTATCATCATCCATTAAGTCTTAATTTATAAAAATACTGCACAATCGGATGCTTTAACTTCATCGTCTCTGCCATGTTTAGAAGCCGCTTTTTCCCAACTCTTCTGTCCACCAAAGCTAGAATATTCAATACGATATCATTACTCTCTATGCTTTCCTCTATAGAGGTAGTTAAGAACTTATTAGCCACAACGGTAAAATTGGATTTACTTAATGCGGCCTGTGCTGACAAAAGCTCCTTAGCATGTTCCGATATTTTTCTATTTCTTGCAATTACTTTTAGACGATCCTCCGGAACGCTCCCCTTGGTTTCTTTTCTAATCGCTTCAATTTCTTCATCGCTGATAGGAATTTGGATATCTGAATCATTCTTGATTTCCAGCTCCGTCTGATACCATCTGATAGAGTTAGTTATATCATTCATATTGAGTACGTTCTTTTTATCTACGGCAATATAACAAATTCCTGATTTATCCGGTAAATAACGATAACCGGTTGCGCTGTATTCGAATTTTCCAACTAATGCAGGACAGAGAAAGCTCTCCAGTTGTTTTTTCAATTTGCTCCAGGACATATTATCCTCCTATGTTCATAAAGCCTACTGTCAGTAATAGCAGTAATTAGGCCTATGGCTCTGTTAAACATTAATATTGATACGTGAATCAATTACATAATTCAAAAAAAGGGAATCCCCATTCCAAAAGTTTAGAAGCAACATGGCAACAAGGTTTCATATAGCCTAACATAAAAAAGAGGGGTTTGCCCCCTCTTTGCTATCTCGCCAATATATCTCTGATTTAGTTCCCTGTCCAAACTAACAATGAGCAGCACTCAACATGCGGCGTATGTGGGAACATATCCACCGGCTGCACCGTCTTGACCGTGTAGCCGCCGTCCGCTAGCACACGCAAGTCGCGTGCTAGCGTGGACGGGTTGCACGATACGTAGACGATGCGCTCTGGGCGCATCTCAAGCATCGTGTCGAGTAGTGCCTGGTCGCAGCCCTTACGGGGTGGATCGACCACGATCACGTCGGCGGCAGTACCAGCCGACTTCCATTGCGGGATTACCACTTCCGAGGCGCCGACGGCGAACTCGGTATTGGTGATTCCGTTCAGCGCCGCGTTGCGGCGCGCATCGGCGATGGCTTCCTCGACGATTTCAACGCCTAGCACGCGCTTCGCGCGCTGGGCGAGGAAGAGCGAGATCGTGCCGATGCCACAATAGGCGTCGATGACCGTCTCCTGACCGGTCAGACCCGCCAACTTCACTGCTTCCTCATACAGCACTTCGGTCTGTACTGGGTTTACTTGATAGAACGAACGTGCAGAGATCGCAAACTGCAAATCTCCGATATAATCCGTAATCGTCTCACTGCCCCACAGTACTTTCGTTTTATCACCCATAATGACGTTCGTCTGTTTGGTATTAATATTTTGACAAATACTCTTCAACTGTGGCAAACGTTCCTCTAATGCATCTACGATCATTTCCTTTTGCGGCAAGCGCTCGCCATTTGTCACAAGCACGATCATCATTTCATTCGTATGGAAACCATAGCGGATAACGATATGGCGCAGCAATCCTGTATGCGTCTCTTCGTTATACGGCTCTACGCTATATTGACGCGCTACATCTTTCACTGTCTTCATCGCTGCATCCATAGCCTCATGCTGGATCAAAGAAGCATCTGTATCGATAATGCGATGGCTCGCACGCGCGAAGTAACCACCGATTAATTCACCAGTACGCGCATCTTTACCAATTGGAATTTGCGCCTTATTGCGATAGCGCCACGGGTTGTCCATTCCGAGCGTAGGCAAGACTTGAACTGCTTCAATGGGAGTTTCTTCCTTCTTGCTCACTTCGAACTTGCCGATCCTCTCCAGCACATCAACCACATGCTGCTGCTTCCAGCGCAGCTGAGCATCATAGGACATATACTCCAGCTGGCAGCCGCCATAATGTTCTGGACGTCCCGTCACTTCCACACGATCCTCACTATCCGTAAGACGCTGCTTCAACTTCGCATAGCCATACTGCTTCTTCACTTTTAGTACATGCCCAACAATACGTTCACCTGGCAATGCGCCTTGTACAAACAACGTAAAGCCTTCTACGCGCCCTACACCGTCGCCTTCATGCGTTAAGCCGATAATATCTAATGTCACTTCATCATTTTTTTGCACAGGAGCCGTCGATACCGCCTTTGAAGCTCCTCTCGCACCTGAACTCCCTCTACCAGCGTTATTACGCGCTCTTCCTTTTCCCTGTCCCTGCTCTTGACCTCGTCTACCCGACTGGCCTCGCTTGCTGCCTTGATTATTCATACCGTCCTCCAAGCTGCTACTTCATTAGTTCTATTTTTTAAAAACATTGTATCTAAAATCAAATTCATTATGGCATCAACTTAAAAAGTGTATCCTGCTACACTTCTAAACATCGATTTATGTCATTTTTCAAACCTTATGTGGCTTGTGTCCCCTAGCAATGAAAATTTTCACCTTCACAATTTGCATTTCATACCTCAATGGGGCGCAACAAATATTTCTGACATGTCATCAGAGCCCACTTGATAGGACTATGACAGTTCATCGGCAATCTTGTCGAGGTCTATTTCAGCTCCCCGTATAGATTAGTGACAAATATGCAGTTATTTAATCTGGAAGTACCCTCATTTGGGATATTATCGACAAAAATGCAGTTATTTTAGTATCATTTCCTATTTTAAGCCCATAATCGAGAAAAAAACTGCACTTTTGTCCATATTTAGCTCAAAATGACGCTTTCCGCTTAAAATAACTGTACTTTTGTCCTTATCCATCTATAAATGATGATGTCTAACTAAAAGTAGCTGTATTTTTGTTCATACACTCCGTTTAACTAAACTACAAACGAGCGATTGTGGCTATGAACATCAAGAAGCGGCCATCCCCTCCATCCTGCACTGTATCAGCATAGGACTTCATATGAGATCGACCGCCGTCTTCCATTCTTACTATCATACCTTAACTTACTGCCTTCGTATACTAGCTGGCTTTTATTCGACGCTAACCATTGCTTATCAAACAAATCAAGAACGATATCTACAACAGCAAAAAACACAACATCAACAGTCACCATTCTAAGAACCAATTACAGCAACGTCATTAAAAGCTGATGCTCACGCAGCTGCATCAGCGACATCAGCATCGACGTCTACATCGACATCAACATTCTTTCATCTTATAACTGCCCACAAAAAAACACGCCTACTTCAAAAAAAGTAGACGTGCCCTCACCTCTAGTTCATCTCATTCGCATCCCACTATCCTATTACCGGTCCGATCCATTACTATCGATACGACGAAGTCCCCGTCGGATCTGCGAAAATATGCAAATGACTCGGCAGCACCTGGAATACGGTAGGCAGCGTTCCGCCCAATTCACCATCCAGATTCAACTGGACATAGTCAGGCGACGTCACTTCAATGCGCTTCGATTGCAAATGAACAATATGCGGATCATTCAAATGCTCTCCGCGCAATGCCAGCGTAGCAATACGCAAAAATTCCGCCAAGTTGCATTTCTTCATCATCAAAATATCCAGCAGCCCATCGTTAATGACCGCATCTGGCGCCAGTTTCTCGAAACCGCCAACCGAGTTGCTATTCGTAATCAAGAACAGCATGAACTCCCCGCTGAACTGTCCATGCCCTTCAATATTAAAATGAAGCTCAGTAGGAGCTAATCGAGCTACCTTCTCTAGCCCCTTCACATAATAAGCCAACTGACCCATCAGCGTCTTCAGCTTGCTGGGTACTTCATACGTGAGCTCCGTAAGTGAGCCTCCCCCAGCAATATTAATAAAATACTTATCATTCGCCTGACCAACGTCAATCGGCATCGTCTGCTGACGCACAATCAGATCACATGCTTCTTCCCATTGACGAGGAATGCCTAATGCCCGTGCAAAGTCATTCGTCGTGCCGAGCGGTATAATACCAAGCGGCGGACGATGCTCCTTGACAGCCATACCATTGATTACCTCGTTCAACGTTCCGTCCCCACCAGCAGCAATAATGATATCGTAACCGTTATCTATCGCTTCACCGGCACTAGAAATGGCATCGCCTTCTCCTTCAGTCGCACGCGTTGTCGTTTCAATACCGCCTGCGTCCAATCGCTGCAAAATATCAGCCAACCGCCGCTTTCCTTCTTCGCGTCCCGACGTTGGGTTATAGATAAGCCTCGCTCTTTTAACCATCCACACGTCACCCATTTACAATCTATTCAGAACCGATACGTTCCACAACCTCTAATGCTCATTTATTCATTAGATAGCGACTCTTCTAGCCTGATTAATACCCGCTGGCTTTCCTGCTCCAACCACATCGACAATGCCGGATGCGGCAGCAGCGGCTCACCGTCATAAAGGATTCGCCCTTCCCATTCCGTAACCAATGATTGCGGCATAATATCACCACTACCAGCAGACGCACTCACACGAACAGAGGTAGACTGCAATTGAAGACGTTCAGGTATAGCCTTAGTCGTAAAATAGCCTTTACTAAGGAAGATAGGAACTACCGCTACCACAGCTCTTCCAGCTCGCTCATGCCCCTCATCGTTTGCCACTTGCTGTTCTACTTGCTCATTCAGCTTCGAAGAATCCAGCTTACTCAACACTTGCTGCACAGCATCAGGCAGCGAATCACAGCAGAGCAGAGCATGCGCGGCACTTATGCATCTCTCTTCCTCTACAAGCCTAGCTGCAATGCTATCCAAGCCCTTCCGCCACCAAGTTTGAAATGGCATATGGGGACTTCCGTGTGCCACAAGCAGTACCGTATCACGCTGTGCCACTACACCTAGGCTTTGTAATCGATCACTTACCATAGCGATCATCGTGTCATCATCGTCAATAGGTTGACCATATATGATATGCGCCTTTGTACGAAACGGCTCCAAGTCTGTCTCGCACAAAGGTTCGGACTTAGCGCCAAGGGCATATGCGATCTCATCTACATGCGTGCTGCCAGATGAAACAAATAAAGGTACGACTCCAATGTGATCAACACCTTGAGCTTCCAACTGATCGATGCCATCTTGAATGCCCCGATCAGGAACGCCCTCCAAAAAAGAAGAAGCGACCGGCAAGCCTTCCGGCCATCGTGCCCCTGCAATCGCTTCATCAACCAGTGTAACCCATGAACTGTCTTTCGAACCGTGGCTGACGATTAATAAGCCGATTCGCATCCCTTATCTACCCAGACGATCCAACGCCATCTTATATCCATCATTGCCATAGTTCAGGCAGCGTTTCACGCGAGAAATCGTCGCTGTACTTGCACCTGTCTCTGCTTCGATCTGGTTATACGTGCTGCCTTTTCCAAGCATACGTGCAACCTCAAGACGCTGAGAAAGAGATTGAATTTCGTTCACTGTGCATAGATCATCAAAGAAAATATAGCATTCTTCTACAGATTTAAGCGTAAGAACCGATTCAAATAATTGTTCGATCGATTTATCATTCAACTTTTTCAGTTGCACATCGTTCACTCCTAGTGTACAAAATATGTACTTCATTACCAATATTGTACGTCCTTTGGATTACCTTTTCAAGCGGTAAAGTTTTTATGCGTTAGTGAACTACTGCAACTGTTCAGACCAGATTTCACCGTACTTATTACGTTGGGCGTTCACCCACGGGCGAACGTCCACACGAGTTGTTCGCCTACGACATACAGTATAGCAAACAGGGGCATTTGCCAACCCCTAATTCCATTTGAAAAGGGTGATCCAATGAATCAGTCGCGGCCCCCGTATGCATCGCCATCTATCCCAGGCATTCCTCACATCCCAACGATGCAGCCTCCACCTCAGCCAGCAGTGCCGCAGCCAGCTTACACAATGCCTTCATTTAGCTACTCGCCAGCGAACATACGGAACCAGCCTGCTCCGTCGACATACAATTACCCTCCTGCAGCACCTGTTCAATCAGCGAGAAGTTTCACACCACATCCGAACAACAATCCAGCCCCCATCACACCGCCTACAACCGAAGTCGTTCCGTATCAAGCACCTGAAGCAACGGTAACACCTGTAGCAGCTGCTGACACAGCAACGCCATCCAAGAAATCAAACTTCAATATTGGCGATATTAAAGGTTTTATCGATCGCATGGGTGGTATCGATGGACTCGTCAGCACGATGCAAAAAGTCCAGAAAGTAGTACAAGGATTCCAACAAATTGCCCCTGTAGCCAAACTACTGGTTGGATCATTTGCATCTGGCAAGTCTAAGAACAAGGATGAAGGCAACGAAGAAATGTTCTACACACCGACCAAAAAACGACCTAAAAAGAAGCAGCCACCAGCAAACAAACGTCGTCCAAATAAAAAACCAACATCTAATCAGAACGCCCAGCGCCCCAAAAAAGGAACTGCTAAAGCATCTAGTCGGCAAAAATCCACACAGAGTCAACCTCAAATCTTCTAATAGAAGATGCGCATCCACATACCATACACATGGCCCTTTATCTTATCTATACGTACAAAAAGAACCTTCTGCTCCACAAATGTGGTTAGAAGGTTCTTTTTTGTATTACTATTTTAACACCTGCCGCACTCTAACGAGCTTAGCGAAGGAAAATAAGGTCGATCAATTTAAAGATAAGTATCGCTAGTCCCGCACAGATCGGAATCGTAATGAACCATGTAATAATGATTCGTCCTGCCACGCCCCATTTAACAGCGGAGAAGCGCTTTGCAGAGCCTACACCGAGAATGGAAGATGTGATCGCATGCGTTGTACTTACTGGAAGACCTATAAACGTTGCACCCATAATGACGGACGCAGCAGAGAAGTCAGCCGCAAAGCCGTTAATCGGTTCAATTTTAAAGATCTTTGTACCCATCGTCTTAATAATCTTCCAACCACCGACAGCTGTACCTAATGCCATCGCAGTCGCTGCAGAAAATTTAACCCACGTTTGGATTTCCATATCACCACTAGATTGGAATCCGCCAGCGATAAGTGCAAACGTGATGATACCCATCGCTTTCTGCGCATCATTCGTACCATGCGTAAACGATTGGAATGCAGCTGTAATGATTTGCATCGAACGGAAGCCTTTATTAACAGAGTGCGGACTGCGTCTGCCAAAGATCCATTTCAAAATCGTCATAATAATGTAACCGATGGCAAAGGCAAGAATTGGCGAAACAATTAGCGCAATTACGATATTTTTAAACCCGGCCATATTCAGTGCATCCATACCTGCTCCCGCATAAACGCCACCTGCCAATGCACCGATAAGTGCGTGGGAGGACGAGGATGGAATACCGAACCACCATGTAACCAAGTTCCAAATGATTGCTGAAATAAGTGCAGCTGCTACGATTTCTACCCCAAACTCAAGCTGAGCAGGGTCAGCGATACTACCGCCGATCGTCTTCGCAACACCTGTAAACGCAAGTGCACCAACAAAGTTCATCACCGAAGCCAAAATAATTGCTCGACGTGGTGTCAACGCTCGTGTCGATACAGAAGTTGCAATAGCATTAGCTGTATCGTGGAAACCGTTGATGAAGTCGAACGCCAAAGCCAAGAAGATGACGAACGAAATCACGATTAAACCCATATCAATTGTCATATTAAACGATTGCTTAGCATAGCTCTAACGAGCTGCTGCCCGCGCAATCCCCGGACCTCCTTCAATCCTTAAAATACCTGCTAAGGGCGCTTAGGAATTACGCATTACGATCGATTCAAGAATATGTGCAACGTCTTCACAGCTGTCTGTTGTTTCTTCAAGACGCTCATAGATTTCTTTATACTTAATCAATTCGATTGGATCTGTAATTGTAGCGAACAATTGCTTGATGCTGCGACGAAGAAGCTCGTCCCCTTCGTTCTCAAGATCATTTAATTTGATGCTGTGCTCACGAATAGCCAACAGCTTCTTTTGAGACATCAAACGAATTGCTTTTTGGATCTCATATGTGCTGCGTCTCAACACATCCGCAAAAAGGGTGAAGATTTCATCACGCTTTGTCACTTGGTACATGTCAAAACGAGAAGCACACGCTTCCATTCCGTCTAGTACATCATCAAGCGCAGTAGTCAAAGCCATAATGTCGTCACGTTCGATAGGAGTGATGAACGTTTTGTTCAACTCCTTCAAAATCGTATGAGTAAATACATCACATTTGCTTTCAAGTTCTTTCATGTTTTTTGCAAACTCAGACACATTGTCCATCGTTTCTACACCTTTTACAAACACCTCAGATGCCTGTACTAGTGTATCCGCCATATTTTGCAGCGTTTCAAAAAACACGTCCTTTTTCTTGAACATTTCTGAAATCTCCTTTGCAATCAAATTGCATGTGTTGTTTTTGTTGGTCAAACCATAGGTTATCTTATCACAAACTATAGGAGGTTTGTAAAGAAATATCAGTGTCATTTCCGCATAATTTGACGATTTTATTGAAGATAACTGATAATACACCGAAATAACTGCCAGTTTCATCGACATTTTTCCGCAAAATGGCTGAAAATCGCTTTAAATCCACTTTCTTATTGTGCATTCCACACGGCACGTTCTTTACTTGTTTTGTCATCAGAAATAATCAACATATGAGTTGTCCCTGGCTTGAGATCAGCCGTCCGTCCATCGACCTTGAATTCAAAAGCCTCGTTTGATCGCAACCACTCACCATTTACCGCTTGTCCATCCCGAACGATAACGGCTCGGCCGCCTGCTCGCACGTCAACCTCAAGCCGCCCAACATCATCTAGAACTCGATGTTTCGCATACATAACAATAATATTTGCAGTCTTTAGCGGTTCACCGCTAATTTTATCTGTATGTGGCTCTCCTGCCATGTATCGAATATAGTGTCCACTTTGCTCCTCGTATTGATACTCAACCAATTCAGAATGATTGGAAAAAGCAACACGCAAATGCTTTGCAGGTTCACCGTTCATTGCAGCGTTCGTATTGTCAGCACCATTACCCTTCATAAAGGAGAATGCCGGAACATCTGCGGTCATCTCATATTTTTTCTTCATCATGCCTTGAGCGATCTTGTCTACATTTGTATATAAGTTGTGGGGAGCTCTACGCTGCTTGTCTCTCCAGAAATAAGGGCCTGCATTGCTTATCTCATCTAAATAATCTTTATTTTGCCGCTGTAAAATACGATAGCCATCTGGACTTCCACCCGCATGAATGAGTGCAGCACCGAAACTCTCTCCAATGTCTATCAGATAAGGTCTAATGCTGCGAATCGGTCCTATCTCGCCTGTATAAGAACTATCACTGTGATAAATCGCTACTAGCCTTGTTATACCACCTTCCGCCAGTACTTCAACTAATATATCTGCCTGCTGCAGGCCAGATTGCGGACGCGCTCGCTTCTGATTGTTTATCATTACGGCGATTGGACGCTTGGTTGGCTCTCCCGCTTCCCAGGCCAAGCCTGTCAAAGGTGCAAGCACTGCCTCTTCTTGCGGTTCTTCTGACGTTTGTATAGGATCAACAACTTGTGGTGGAACGACTGGTGTTGTTTCTTCTGCTGTGGGTTTGCTGTTGCATGCAGTTAATAGTAGGGAGAAGCAAAATAAAGCGAGCAACAATCCTCTCTTCCGCTGTATAAAAGAAGACAAATAAGACAATGGTGCTGGTGCAGCCATATGTGACACCTCCATGTTTATACTGTCGAACATTTCCAGCTTATTCATGCCTAATTATGGAGGAAAAGTAGGGTGTTGTCTACGAACAACAAGAAGAGCAATCCTCGTCTCGTCGTCAGAGAATTGCTCACTACAGGTAATACAATGCTGTTATTTAAGCTGAAGTCCATACTCAAATAATATATGCTCACAAATTACGCTCATCGTCATTAAATTAGCCACTTTATATCTACGTAGCCTATCTTTAAATACTCCAATGTGCCCAATGCTTCTGGCGCTGTTCCCACTGATTCAACCATTCCACCGTACGTTCAAATACTACACTGCGATGCTCTCCCGTCGAATACGTGTGGTCAGCTTGGAACACAATCTCCTTGTCACATTGCCCGTCACTGCGCATCCAGAAAATTTTCTGGTACAAGAAACTGTAGTCCGCAGGAATGACATCATCGGATGTTCCGTGAATTAGCAGCACATCTCCTGCAAACCTAGCTGCTTCTTGAAACGGTTGGTGTTTGCCAAGTGTATCAAAATATTTAGGTGTAAACGAATAGCCCGCATAGTCGGTCTCTCCACGCTTAATGGATTCATCGTACCGAGCGCGGCCAATAATGTTGACAATATCATTGAACGGATAGGCAACAGGAGACCAGAGTACAAGGCGCTTTACCCGTTGGTCACGCACCGCTGTAAGCAAGGCAACTGCTCCGCCCAGACTATGTCCGAGCAGCGTCACGCGCTGTGGGTCCACATCGCCGCAGGCCAATGCATAATCAAGTACCGCCTGTGTCTGTTCGATCATCGCATCGATACCGAGATCACCGTATGTTCCTGTGCTCTCTCCGCAGCCTGCATAGTCGAAGCGTACAACAATATGCCCTTCATTAGCCAAGCGTCGCGCCGCATTCACGAACAACCGATCGATACCGATCCTACTGCCGATAAAGCCATGGCATATAACCGTCAAAGGTATCCGCCGACTTGAAGCTTCATCTGATCGTTCCTCATACGGTCCACGCTTCTCTGGATAATGGATCGATGCGACGATCCGTTCCTGATTCCATTTCAAATCAACTACCCGCTCCATACGTCACACCAACCTCCATCTATATCATATAATTCCGATTAATTTACTTGTATTTAGATTATAAGCATCTTATCATTTCAAATGAACAGTGTCAATAAGCATATTTCCATAAGTTAACTCCCTACTACAACACATAAACCCACGTACTCCATCAGTAGAAATACTCAAAAAGCCGCACCTTCAAATTAGAAAGTGCGGCTTCTTTGTACTACTGTCCCTTACTACATCTATTTTATCTGCATCAGCTGCTGCTATTTACGTCCTCATGTGGTGTGCCAGTACTCAGGAACCTAGTCATGCATCCCATAAAACCAATTCAGCATATGCTGGGTTTCCTGTGCCCCTGCCTGCCAACCATCTTCTGATGATACGTCAGACGACACGGGCTCAGCTGCACCGAACTTAGGTGCATGCTCACCAGAAGTAGATAAAGCAGCTTGCTGACCTGCACTGGACGAAGCAGAAACATTAGTCATGGAAGAACCCGCTGCCCCTTCTGTATCGATGCTAAGCGCCTGACCAGGCTCATTTTGCAAGAAAGACTTATAACGCTCTGCCTCATCGGAACCTCGCAAGTTTTCCTCTGATAAAAACTGCTGAGTTAACGCCCAGCCATCTTGATCGTAGTTGTCATGTCCATAGTTAGTCATACGAAGTCCCCTCCACTTGTTTATCCACATTTCCATTGTTTAACCATATGATGATGGTTAGGAATATGCGTATGCCTGTCGTTAGAATAGGCTTAGTATGAGATGGTTATGCTGCCGCTATTCGTCTTTATGCCACAAGAGATGGGTAAGTTTTCACTCGTTGACACAAATTTGCCATAAGCTACAAAGCAAAAGAAGCTATCTCCCTCATTCCATAATGGCAATAGAGAGAAACAGCTTCTCGTTTAGATTAATACATTTATGCAGTTATTTAATCATCCATTACCCTATTACAACACCGTTTAACGACTTCTCCGCAATATCTTTTCGGTACTGCATGCCTTGAAATGATACTGCCTTCACCGCTTCATAAGCAGCTTGCTGCGCAGCACGGACATCTGTGCCACGTCCCACAATACCAAGTACACGACCGCCATTCGTCACAAACTGGCCTTCATCATTACGTTTCGTGCCTGCATGGAAGACAAGCGCATGTTGTGCAGCTTCCTCTAATCCAGAAATGACATCGCCCTTGCGCGGTGTATTCGGATAATCTTCAGCTGCAACGATTACACAAACAGCAGCTTCGTTATCCCACTCCAACTCAACTTGATGTAACGTCCCGTCAACAATTGCATTAAAAACAGTCAGCAAGTCCGTTTTCAAGCGAGGCAGAACGACCTGTGCCTCTGGATCACCGAAGCGAGCATTGAATTCCACAACCTTGGGCTTGCCCTGCGGCGTAATCATAAGGCCTGCGAATAAGATTCCTTTGAAAGGACGGCCTTCTGAAACCATCGCCTTAGCAGTTGGTTCGATAATCGTGCGAATGGCTTCCTCTACAATGCTATCCGCAATATGTGGTAAAGGACTGTACGTCCCCATGCCTCCTGTATTTGGTCCACGATCACCATCGAAAATCGGCTTATGATCCTGTGCAGGCACGCAAGCGCGCACCGTTTCACCATCTACGAAAGCCAAGATTGACATTTCCTGTCCCTGCATGAACTCCTCAATGACGATTCGACTGCCCGATGCACCAAATTTTCCGCCGACCATCATATCTTGCAGCGTTTGCTCTGCTTCTAGCATCGTTTGTGCAATGATGACGCCTTTACCAGCGGCCAAACCATCTGCTTTGATGACAATCGGCAGCGCTTGTTGATGTACATAAGCCAACGCTTCATTAACATCGTCAAACGTTTCATAAGCCGCTGTTGGAATTTCGTATTTGCGGAGCAAATGCTTCATAAATACTTTACTTCCCTCAATCTCTGCTGCTGCCTTATTCGGTCCGAACACACGCAAGCCATGACTCTCCAACACATCTGTAATGCCTTCAGCTAGCGGATCGTCCGGTCCCACAACGACTAGGTCCACTCCGGTTTCCAGTGCATATTCCGCTATTCCTTCAAAGTTGCTCACAGCGATGTCCACGCACTCAGCCATCTCTGCTATGCCCGCATTTCCAGGTGCACAGATAACCTCTCTAACTTGATCGCTTTGCAGCAAAGACCATACTAACGTATGTTCACGCCCACCGCTGCCGATAACCAATACTCTCACGTCGACACCTCCGCCTTTAATCGAGCCCTAACGTAACGTTCAATCCCTTAATGTTTAAAATGACGTACGCCCGTTAATACCATAGCTATTCCGTAGTCATTTGCTACTTGGATCGACTCCTCATCACGAATCGAGCCGCCAGGCTGAATTACCGCTGAAATGCCTGCTTTCGCAGCCAACTCAAGCGTGTCTCCCATCGGGAAAAAGGCGTCAGAAGCAAGGATTGCGCCGCGCGCCTTCTCTCCCGCTTGCTCAATTGCAATTTTCGCCGCTCCAACACGGTTCATTTGACCTGCGCCAATTCCTACTGTCATGCCGTCCTTCACAAGTACAATTGCATTAGACTTCACATGCTTCACGACATTCCAGCCGAATTGCAGCTGTTCCAGCTCAGACTCCGTTGCTTCACGACTCGTAACCGTCTGCAGCTTGTCAGCTTGCAGCGTATGAACGTCTGTCTCTTGAACAAGCAATCCGCCTGCGATGGAAGTGTACTGCCAAGCTGCACGACGTGCCTCTGGCGATGGTTGTACACCAGTACGAAGTAAGCGAAGATTTTTTTTCTGCTTCAATATATCAAGCGCCTCATTTGTAAAATCAGGTGCGATTACAATCTCAAGGAATATGTCGTTAAGCATTTGCGCTGTATCACTATCAATAGGACGATTTGCTGCCACAATGCCACCAAAGATCGATGTGGAATCAGATTCGTACGCTTTGCGATATGCTTCATAAATGCTAGCGCCAATACCGACTCCACAAGGATTCATATGCTTAACAGCCGCAACAGCTGGCCCATCAAATTCAGCCACGATCGCAATCGCCGCATTCGCATCTTGAATATTGTTATAAGACAACTCTTTGCCGTGAAGCTGTTCAGCTGTCGGCAGTGTACCTACCGCGGCTAATGGAGCACGATAAAAGGCTGCCTGCTGATGCGGGTTCTCACCATAGCGAAGAGATTGAGATTTTTCATAAGTTACCGTTAGACGTTCTGGGAAAGTCTCGCCTACTTGTTCTGTTAAATAGCCTGCGATGAGCGCGTCATACGAAGCTGTATGACGGAATACCTTCGCCGCCAAGCGCTTGCGTGTTTCAAGCGTTGTGTCGCCACCTGCTTGAAGTTCACTAATGACTTGGCCATAATCTGCCGCATCCACCACGACCGTTACGAAGGCATGGTTCTTTGCCGCAGAGCGAAGCATCGTCGGACCACCGATATCGATGTTCTCGATCGCATCTTCATACGTTACATCTGGTTTCTCAATCGTTTCTTGGAAAGGATACAAATTCACGACAACTAGGTCGATATAAGAAAGCCCCAACTCCTGCATTTGCGCCTGATGCTCAGCATTGTCACGTACTGCAAGCAATCCGCTGTGCACCGCAGGATGCAGCGTCTTCACTCGCCCATCCATTATTTCAGGGAAGCCTGTCACTTCTGAAATGCCGATAACAGGTACTTGAGACTGCTCCAACAACGTTTTTGTGCCGCCTGTCGAAATGATTTCTACACCTGCGTCTGCCAACGCACGCGCAAACTCTACCACACCAGATTTATCTGATACACTTATAAGCGCTCTCTTAATCGACATTACTTTCTCTCCTCCATGATAACTAGATTGAGATTTTCTATCATTTTACATGCCATATCCGTTAACATGCTATATCTACTTTTAAAAGCTAGAATTATTTCTATATGAATCTCTGTCTGTAAAATAGCAACCTATAGCTCGATAGCGTTCTTACTTTAGCCTTTAGCTTTTAGTTTCCTAGTTTCCTAGTTTCCTAGTTTCCTAGTTTCCTAGTTTCCTAGTTTCCTAGTTTCCTAGTTTCCTAGTTTCCTAAAATGCTAAACTACATCGCCACTACATGACTACACTCTACTTGGACTTAATTTCCCCGCTACCACTTCAGCCACAACACTAGGATACAGCTCGTGTTCAGCAGCATGAATGCGAGCAGCTAACGTCTCCTCGGTATCATTCTCCTCGACGAGGACAACTTGCTGCGCCAATATCGGCCCTGTGTCCATCCCTTCATCGACGAGATGTACAGTAATCCCAGTCACACGCACCCCATAGTCGAGCGCTTGCTTCACCGCATTCAAACCTGGGAATGCAGGCAGCAGAGAAGGATGGACATTAATCATTCGACCACCGTAAGCACTCAGCAGCACAGGTGTTACAAGACGCATATACCCAGCCAGCACAATCCAATCAATCCGCTCTTCACGCAGCTTCAGCAATACGTCTTCCTCATACTGTTCTCGACTCGCATAAGCTTTGGGTGTAAAGCAAGCCGCAGGTACCCCCGCATCCTCGGCACGCTTCACAACATAAGCTTGCGGCCTATCGCACACGAGCAGCGCAATATCGCCCCCATATTGCGCTGGCTTCGCTTGAAAAGCATCAACTAGAGCTTGAAAGTTAGAACCTGATCCAGATGCAAACACAGCAATTCTCGGACGACGTTCCATGCTCTCTCCTTGTTCCTCATGAGGAACCTGTTGTTCCCTATGCTTCTCATTTTGTACCGATCCATTTACAACTCTAACTTGCCCCGCACCGTTCTTATCCGTCCCATTCACACCTTGCAACCCCTTTAAACTCATAAACCTAATTCAGGAATGCGCACTTTCCGAGCACCTTCACGTACCGTACCAATCTGGTATACGGATTCTCCGTTCGCTTCCAGCAACTCTATCGCACGTGCTGCATCAGACTCAGCTACGATGACAACCATACCGATACCCATATTAAACGTCATGTACAATTCTTCTGCTGTTAAATTGCCCTCACGCTCTAACAGCTGGAATATCGGATGTACAGGCCATGAACCTGCTTCAATCTCAACATCAACATGATCAGGCAGCACACGCGGAATATTTTCCAAGAAACCGCCACCGGTAATATGCGCCAACCCTTTCACTTTCACGCTCTCCATAAGCGCCAAAAGCGGCTTCACGTAGATACGCGTCGGTGTCAGCAAAACTTCGCCCAGTGTCTGTTCTGTCTCGAGCTCCGGCATAGCAGCCTGAAGCGAATAGCCAGCCTTCTCCAACAGCAGCTTGCGCACGAGTGAAAAACCATTGCTGTGCAATCCGTTCGACGAAAGACCAAGCACAACATCACCAGCTTGAATATCAGCACCTGTAATGACATTTTTCTTGTCTACAACTCCGACACTGAAACCAGCAATGTCATATTCCTCATCGCTATACATGCCGGGCATTTCCGCTGTCTCTCCGCCAATCAGCGAGCAGCCTGCTTGCGCACAGCCTTCCGCTACACCGCTAACTATGCTCTCGATCTTCGCTGGTTCCACTTTGCCGCAAGCAAGATAATCAAGGAAGAAGAGCGGCTCAGCGCCCTGCACGACGATATCATTTACACACATCGCTACCGCATCAATTCCAATCGTATCGTGCTTATCCGCTGCAAAAGCCAGCATCAATTTCGTTCCAACCCCATCTGTTCCAGAGACGAGCACTGGCTCCTCGTATTGCTTCGCATTCAGTTGGAACAATGCGCCGAAACCACCCACGTCCGTCAATACTTCTGGTCGGAACGTGCGACGCACATGTTTCTTCATGCGCTCAACTGCTTCATTGCCAGCTGCTATATCAACCCCTGCTTGCTTGTATGCTTCAGACATGGTTTCTCTCCTCTTCATGAGTAAAAGATATAAAATCGAACGGAAAGCTTCATTGGCTTATCGTTTAGGGGCAGAACTTATTTCCGATCACTGTCGTTTCTTCAATAAGATTCTGCCCCTTTTCGTTGTGCAATTGAACTTACAAGTTCAAATATTTGAAATCATTCAAATCTACTTGTATTGCGGTCCCTTATAGCGATTTACACGCTTTAACTTCACACTTCAAATTCGTATGTTTTACGCCCTGCAACTTGCTGCGTGATCCTCTCAGCAGCAAGCTGCTAGCATCCGCAGCTAGACATCTTTGCTGATACACCGATAGGCGTTGGATATTCCTTATCAAAGCAAGCGAGACATAATCCTCCGCTAGCTTCCTTAGCAAATGCGCCGCCGATCGCTTCAATCATGCCGGGCTGGGACAAAAATGCTAATGAGTCCGCACCCGTCAATTCGCATATTTGCTCCACTGTGTGCGTAAATGCGATAAGATCGTCGCTTGTCGGCGTATCTATGCCGTAGAAGCAAGGATTTTTGAACGGAGGCGATGCAATCCGTAAATGAACCTCCAACGCGCCTGCATCACGCAGCATCTTCACAATGCGGCGGGAAGTAGTACCGCGTACGATCGAGTCGTCGATTAGCACGACTCGCTTGCCCTCTACTACGCTGCGTACTGCGCTCAGCTTCATTTTCACACCTTGCTCACGAAGCTCTTGGCTCGGTTGAATGAAAGTTCGACCGCTATATTTGTTCTTAATCATGCCCATCTCATACGGGATGCCAGCTTTCTCTGCATACCCAATTGCCGCTGATATACTTGAATCCGGCACACCCGATACGAGATCAGCCTCAATCGGAAACTCCTCTGCCAATCGCATACCCATCCGCTTGCGAGCTGTATGCAAATTAACATCGTACAATTGACTATCAGGACGAGAGAAATAAATGAATTCCATCGAGCATAATGCCCGCTTCGCTACAGGCGCAAAGCGCTCTGAACGATAGCCCAAAGCATCGAAAACGAGCATTTCGCCAGGCTCCACCGCACGAACAAATTCGGCTCCAATCGCATCCAAGGCACAGGATTCAGAAGAGAATACCCAAGCATCTCCGAGGCGTCCCATCACAACTGGACGGAGTCCGTACGTATCCGAAGCAACAAGCAGTTTGTCGTTCGTCATAATCAAGAAAGCGAAGCCGCCTACCAGTTGACGCAATGCATCTTTCGCTGCCGTAACAAAATCCAACTCCGAACGAGCGATAAGATGCGCGATAACCTCCGTATCGCTCGTCGTCTGGAAGATAGAACCCTTCTGCTCCAATTCTCTACGAATCATTGGCGCATTCACGATATTGCCATTCGTCGCTACAGAAAGGTCGCCGTCCCGCGTCTTAAATACAAGCGGCTGTGCATTGGCAAGCCTGCTATCGCCAGATGTGGAGTACCGCACATGCCCGATGGCACGATCACCTTCCAAACTAGCAAGGCGATCTTTATCGAACACTTCTTTTACGAGCCCCATTCCGCGGTGATAGCGGAATGTCTGACCGTCAGACGTACATATCCCCGCACTCTCTTCCCCACGATGCTGCAAAGTATGAAGCCCGTAATACGTAAGCGAAGCGGCCTCCGAATAACCAAATACACCGAATACGCCGCACTCTTCACGCAGACGATCAAATGGACCATCCTGACCGCCGCCTTCGTTAAAGTACGATCCGCTTGCTTCCATTTGAGTGAAGCCATATGCGCGTTCTATCTCAGATGCAGCAGAAAGCTGCTGCTCGTTTACCTGACTCTGATTTTGAATATGACTCCCAGACATCTGGACTTCCTTTCCGTCTGACTGCTGACGAATTATCGCATCAGACATGGGATTGCATCCTTCCATGCACGCTCCGCTTCTTCACGTTTCACATCAATTGCCGTTTCCCCGTTCACCTTCAACTGAATACGGTCTCCACCGACAACGCCAAGCTGCTGTACAGCCACTTCATATTTAGCACATACTTCCTTAACGACTTCCACATGTGCAGGACGAATCGAAAGCAAGACACGAGACTGAGATTCGCTAAATAGAGCAATATCAGCACGCAAACCTTCCACTATTGCATCGCCAGTGGCACCGATGCGACCGCTAATACAGCATTCTGCATAAGCTGCCGCCAAACCACCCTCAGACAAGTCATGTGCCGATTGGACGTATCCTTGCTGGATGGATTCCAGCACCGCACGCTGCAAGCGGCTCTCTACTTCAAGATCAATTGCAGGTGGGCGACCTTCTGTCACACCATGCATAACAAGTTGGAACTCGCTGCCGCCTAGCTCTGCTTTCGTTGCGCCGAGCAGCAAGACGATATCTCCTTCCTGCTTGAATCCTTGTGTCGTAATATGATCGACATCATGAACGAGACCAACCATGCCGACTACAGGAGTTGGATAAATGGCACCTTTAGCATTTTCGTTATACAAGCTGACATTACCGCCGATAACAGGTGTTTGAAGTTCGCGACACGCTTCAGCCATACCATCTACAGACTGCTGCATTTGCCAGAAGTTATCTGGCTTTTCTGGGCTTCCGAAGTTCAAGTTATCTGTAATCGCAAGCGGTTCTGCACCCGAGCAAACAATGTTGCGTGCTGCTTCTGCCACTGCGATCTTTCCGCCTACATTTGGATCAAGATATACATATCGTCCGTTGCAATCTGTCGTCATTGCTAACGCTTTTCGTGTACCACGTACGAGTACAACTGCCGCATCAGACCCAGGCGATACCGATGTATTTGTACCAACCATATGATCGTACTGGCTGTATACCCATTCCTTGCTCGCCACCGTTGGCGATCCGAGAACGCGAAGCAATGCATCATTCAAGTCAGCAGCAGCTGGATAGTTCGTTGTATCTACTAATGCATTAGCCTGATAATAAGCAGGTTCTGTTGCTGGCTTATCGTAAACGGGACAATCATCGACCAAGCCTATAACTGGCATATCAGCTACAACTTCTCCGTCAAATAAAAGACGAAGACGTCCATCATCCGTTACACGGCCTACTTTGCGGCAAATGACACCCCAACGATTGAATATCTCCATCGCAATTGGTTCATTTCCTTCTTCGATGACAAACAACATCCGTTCTTGTGATTCGGAGAGCATCATTTCATATGGAGTCATACCGCGCTCACGCTGTGGTACTTCATCCAAGTTCAATTCAAGTCCGTTGCCTGCTTTGCTCGCCATCTCTGCACTGGAGCAAGTAAGTCCTGCTGCACCCATATCTTGAATACCGATGACGATTCCTGACTTAATGAGCTCCAGACAAGATTCCATCACGAGCTTCTCCATGAATGGATCTCCAACCTGTACTGCTGGACGCTTTGCCTCAGACTCCTCTGTCAGCTCTTCCGAAGCAAAAGTAGCACCATGAATACCGTCGCGTCCTGTTGGCGGACCAACATAATAAACAGGGTTGCCGATTCCTTTTGCCACACCGCTCTGAATATCTTTATGGTCAATAAGTCCAACGCACATTGCATTCACCAGCGGATTGCCTTCATAGCTAGCATCAAACATCACTTCTCCGCCAACCGTTGGAATACCCATGCAGTTACCATAGCCTGCGATACCTTCCACTACATGTTCAAACAAATAACGAACACGATCATCGCTAAGCTGACCGAAACGCAATGAGTTCAACAATGCAACAGGGCGGGCACCCATCGAGAAGATGTCACGTAAAATACCGCCTACACCCGTCGCAGCCCCTTGGAAAGGCTCGATAGCAGATGGATGATTGTGGCTTTCTATTTTGAAGCACACGGCTTGCCCATCACCGATATCAACGATACCTGCACCTTCACCTGGGCCAACCAATACGCGCTCACCTGTCGTTGGAAAACGTCTTAACAAAGGTTTGGAGTTCTTGTATGCACAATGCTCCGACCACATAACGCTGAATACACCAATCTCGGTATAATTCGGCTTGCGGCCGCCGAGCAAGTTACAAATAATTTCATACTCACTGTCCGATACACCCATCGTGGCATAGATACGTTCCTCAGCTATCTGCTCCGGGGTTGGCTCTTTTGCTATGACGGCCTTTGCCATCTCCATCGATTGTTGCTCCGCTTTTGTCTTAGCCAACGATTGCATGACGTTCCCTCCAAGCCTTCATAATGGATGTAAATAGACGAATGCCATCTTCATTGCGGAGCAGACTGTTCACCGCTCGCTCTGGGTGCGGCATCATGCCAAGCACATTGCCCTGCTCATTGATGACGCCTGCTATATCTGCAACCGATCCATTCGGATTATCGGTATACGTAAACACAATTTGATTGCGTGCCTTCAGTTGTTCCAGCACAGCTTCATCACAGTAGTAATTGCCTTCGCCATGCGCAATCGGAATGTCGATAACTTCGCCAGCTGCATAGCCTGACGTAAATGCAGTCTCCGCATTGGCTACGTGCAATTGTGACGAATGACAACGGAACTTCAAGCCTGTATTGCGGCGCAAAGCTCCAGGTAGTAATCCCGCTTCAGTCAGTATTTGGAATCCATTGCAAATGCCTAATACGTAAACTCCCTCTGCAGCCGCTTTCGCAACCGCCTGCATAACTGGAGCAAAGCGAGCGATAGCTCCGCTGCGCAAGTAATCTCCGTAAGAGAATCCGCCTGGAATCATGATGAGATCATAGCCTTCCAATGTATCTGTCGTATGCCATACGCGATCGACAACGGCTCCCTCAATGGTCTGTTCTGCTGCATGTACGCAGTCCCAATCGCAGTTCGAGCCTGGAAATACAAGTACCGCTACCTTCATCGCTCAATCCTCCAGCTCATAACGATAATCTTCAACTACCGGATTAGCGAGCAGCTGCTTGCACAATTGCTCCAAGTCCGCTTCTGCTTGTGCACGGTCCGTCGTATCAAAAGAAAGTTCCATGTATTTGCCGATACGTACATCATCCACGGCTGTATAGCCCATCGTATGAAGTGCTTGCTGCACAGCAGCTCCTTGCGGATCAAGTACATTTGCTTTCGTAGTGACATACACCTTTGCTTTGAACATCAGTAGGTTTCCTCCCCAGAATGAGTCTAGAAATTGTGGATTGATCAACGGCCAACAGCCGTCTGGACATGCTCTTGATGTAAGTCGTGATGAGAGGCTTGCTATGAAAATGAAATGAGACTATGGATCTTGCTTCAATCATTTCCCCTAAATGATTGTGCATCTTGCTTACTTAACACTTATGCAGGTTGCTCGATAGCTCAACGTATAGCAAGTAAATAGGTAGGATTAAATGCTTCATAATAAATAAAAAAGTCCGCAGATAGCTATGAAAGCTCAACCGCAGACCAAGTGGACAAAAGAAAGAAAACGCGAGTACATGATGGCCTGTAATCGCAATTGGCCATACCGTACTAGGACGCTTTCTCTCGTAGTCCAAAAATTTACGGTCTTTGGGTAGAAACTTTGGGCCATATCCCCGGAATTATACGAGAGCTATCATCATACGTCATATTTAAGTTTGGCTATAGTGTAACAAGTTTGAAACGCCCATGTCAATCGCAAAACACGAACATTCCAATATAAAATAAAAATATAGTTCGTTTTTAACGCATTAAAGCATAAAGGATAATCATATGCGATCCACCTTAAACAAATGACAAAAAGCTTCTGAACAGCGCAAGCCATTCAGAAGCTTTCAGTTTCCATGCAGAATATCCTACCTGTTGGTTGCAGGGTATCATACCTGTGATTAACAATCATGTACCCGATCATGTACAAACGACGCTCTGATGAAATCCCAGGTTACGAAACACCGAGGTAGCCTATGCGGGGACTCCCTAACGGTTGCCATTGACGTTATTTTCGTGAAATTGCCCATAGTAGAAATGTAACGGTTGTAGATGAGCTTATTTAAACAATAACGATGAATGCAATCGCTCTATCTAACAAATAAGCTCCCTGACATCCGTTACACTTCAAAAAACACCCATATACACTGGATAGGCTCTACAGCAACCGTTAGCTCGACGGCCCGTTTGTTACATTGTTACATTGTTACACGTCAAGGGCGTTTGGCTGCCTTTGTCTCTACAGCACTCATCTCTGCACATAGCGATTATTGATTATTAGACGTACATGAGCATCATCCGTACATTCCGTTCTAACTTCATCATCTCAAACCGTCTACTACTCGCCCTTACTTCTTACTTCTTACTTCTTACTTCTTACTTCTTACTTCTTACTTCTTAACGAGGATAATCGTGCCGCCGTCATCTTTCGCAGGAATGTTCACTGTTACCGTTCCATTCGACTGCACCTTGTACTGCTTATTGTTGTACACATCTTTTACTTTTGTGCCCGGTTTATAAGGTACCTTAATCTTAACCTGTTTCTTCGCTTTTTCACTCGGATTCAAGCCAACGACAACAGACTCCCCTTTATAGCTCTTCGCGAATACCATGAAGCCTTCCGCATCACTGCCAGCCAGCTTCGTTCTATCTCCTTTAGAAAATACTTTGGAGTAGTCTGCGCGAATGTTCAGCAGCTTGCTGTAGTGGTTGTGCAGCTTTTTCTCTTTTTTCAACTGATCCCAAGGCATAGCACCACGGTTCTCGCTAAGTTCGCCCTTAGACATATCTCGAGCATTTGCTCCAGAACGCCCAAGCTCTTCCCCGTAATAAATAACAGGTTGGCCTTTGGCCGTAATTTGCAGTGCGGCAGCAACCATTAGCTTACCTTTATCGCCGTTCACATAATGACTCAGGAACCCATCCTCATCATGGCTGCTCAAAAATTGTCCCATTGTAGCCGTTTCATCCATGCGAGCTTCCCGCTCTTGCATCGCCTTTTCGACTGCATCCAGCTGGCCATTAACGAAGTCCTTCGCTTTGCCTTTGAAATCAAAGTCCAACAAAGAGTCCATCTGTCCCGTTTTCAAATATGATCCTGTGTTATCAACCGATGCCCCAAAATATTCACCAATCAGCTTGAATTCAGGGTCAATCTTCGTTAGCTCATTGCGGAACGCCTTCCATGTCGTTTCATCCACATGCTTTACCGTGTCGACACGGAAGTAATCAATTGTATCGCCGCGCTTTGTACGAGTGCGCTCGATCCAGTCTGTTTGCCAATCAATAATTTGCTCTCTTACTTTAGGGTCTTCTGTCTTGAAATCGGGCAAGCCTGCCAATTCGCCGCGTACGGGATCACCGCTTGCTGCGTCCGTACGAAGCATCCCGTCGAAACGCTTCTTGTCTTGTTCTGTAACACCCGGCTGCGTATCGCCTGGCTTTAGACCATAACCCGTATGGTTCAAGACGACATCGACCATAATTTTGATACCGCGATCATGTGCCTTGTTGATCAGTTCCTTGAATGTTTCTACATCGCCAAGATGCTCATCAATCTTCGTAAAGTCTTTTGCCCAATAGCCGTGATATCCATACTGCTTGCCATTAAAGCTCGTTCCTTGGTTGAAATCGATGTTGTCAACGATCGGTGTAATCCATAGTGTGTTGACGCCTAGATCCTCCAAGTAATCCAGATTGTTGATCAAGCCACGGAAATCGCCGCCTTGATAAGCTTCAAGGTGGTTCTTGTCATAGCCTTGTGCCGCTGTGCCATTATTCTTCTTGTTGCCATCAGAGAAGCGGTCTGTCAATACAAAGTAAATACGTGCTTCATCCCAGTCAAAGTCTAGCTTGCCGTTTGCTTTCGGCTTTGCCTTCACCGTCACACTAGCTGTTGAAGTATGCTTATTTCCATACTCATCAATAAGTGTAATCTGAATCGATTTCTTTCCAGGCTTCACATGCTCAGCTACCGTAATGGACTGCTCCATTAACTCCAAGTCAATCTTCGTATGGGCAAGGCCGCCCAATTCAGAAAAATCTGCTGCGATCTCTCTTACAGCAACTTTGTCACTGGAGTCACTGGATTGATAAGCAACTTGCAGCAAACGCTGCTGACCAGCATAAATGGAATCCCCTTTAACCCTGCTCGAAATTTGAATATTCGGTTTCTTATATTCCACCACAGATTGACCATTTTCCGTGTTATAAGGATCTGTAACTTCAGCTGTCTTACCATCCTTCGACACATGGAACGTATACACATATTTGCCGCTAGCTGCGTCTTTGAGCGTATACGTATATCGCTCATTTTCAGCGTCATGATTCATCGGATACAGCGTGCCGTTAATATTGATTTTCACATCAGAGATACGATTCTGTTCCCCGCTCTGGAAAGTTTCTTGATCCCTATAGTAGAACTTAATACTTCCGTCCTCTAGCACAGGTCCTGACACCGAAGGAATCGTACGCATTTCCGTTTTACCACTGTATACGTACACTTTCGTCAGTGCATCATTCACATTCGTAACGACAAAACGATCCGAATCTGTATCTTTTTGCTCCCAATTGCCTTTTTTAATAATAAATCCTACTTTTTCAGTATCTGGTCCAATCTCGATCATCGCTGTAGCCACGCCATTATCAAACTTCTTGAACAAGTGCTCATCATCTTTCACACCTGTTTGCCAAACCCACAAGCTCCAGTCCTTATAATCCTTGTCTGGACGTACATAGTTCAGCTCAATGTAGCGTTTCAGCAGCGGCTTCACCGTAATATGCATCGTTGCTGATACACTACCTGCGGTTGCTGTTATCGTTGTCTTTCCTTCTTTAAGACCTGCCACCTTGCCCACACGGTCAACTTGCGCAATCGTTGGATCAGACGAAGTCCACTTCACATCTATATTCGGCATGAGTTGATCGAACTGATCTTTCACTTCAACCGTAAATGGAATGGTGTGGTTCAGCCACACGGTAGACTTGCCTTGCATACTTGCTTTCGTCGGTACCAGCTTCGCTGCTGTCACATTGACTTGTGCTTGCAAGGAACCGAATGAAGCCGTTAGCACCGCCTTGCCTTCCTTCAACGCTGTTACTTTCCCTTTGCTATCAATCTGAACAACAGATTCATCAGATGAAGTCCACGTCACTTTTGCTGTACGAATCATATTGCCTTTTTGATCAAGTACCTTTGCAGTAATCTGCTTTGAAACAGCTGGCTCCAACGCAAGGTCCTTCGCATCAATAACGATCTTAGTCGGCGTCGCTGTATACGTGTTAGCTTCATCGTACAGCACCATCATCGATGTTCCTGCTACATCCACTTTGCCGCCTTCAACCATGCGGATCGGCTTCACACCAGCTGCGGTATGATCCACTACAACGTTCCATTTTCCGTTCGTCGGCAATGCCACATTGCGTGTATCTGCATTTCCATTGTAAATCACAACGATATTGCGCCATTCATCTCCATTCGCATGCTCCTTGAGCTTAAATGCGACGATATTGCTATCTTGACGATATACTTCCAAGCTCGAAGCAACTGCTTCTTTTGATGTCATACGGAACGCAGGATGCGAACGACGCAGCTCAATAAGTCCTTGTGTGTAATCAAACACAGGCTTATACGCTTTCTTCTGCTGCCACAGCATCTGGTTAATGGAATCAGGGCTCTGGTAGCTGTTATGATCGCCGAACTTACTGCGCAGCATCTCATCTCCAGCATGAATAAATGGAATACCCTGAGACGTCAAAATAATCCCGTTAGCAAGCAAAGAACTTTTCACGGTTGGATTATCAAGCATGTTAGCCTCAGTCAGTGTCGCGAATGGATCGCGTTGAACATCTTTATCTTTGCCTTGGGCTTTCAGCATCTTATCCCACATGTTCAAGTTATCATGCGCGGTTACATAGTTAATCGTCTCTGTAGGAGAAGACGTGAAATCATTCGTCGAGCCAATTACACCGTTTACAATTCCCGCTTCTCGCGCTCCCTCACCGGTAGCAAATCCTTTTGAAGCATCATCGCTTCCGCCTTTAATCGCACCACGGAGGTTGTCATTGAATACGGCAAAACCTTCTCCGCGCTGCGTGCCTTTTTCAATCTGTTGATCAGCTGGCAATGGTGTGCTGCCACCTGCCCATGGCTCTCCATACACGATAATGCTAGGATCAATTTCTTTAAGGTCGTTAATAATGCCTCGGGTTGTGTTCAAATCAATCAGCTTCATCAAGTCAAAGCGGAAGCCATCTACCTTGTACTCTTCTGCCCAGAATTTCACGGAATCACGTACATATTTACTAACCATCGGACGATCCGTAGCTACTTCATTACCTACGCCAGAACCGTTAGAAAGCTCGCCTTTGTTATTCGTGCGGTAATAATAGCCTGGCACCAATTTATCAAATACAGACAGATCTAATTCTTGTCCTGTTACAAATGTGTGGTTGTATACAACATCCAAAACGAGTCGCAAATCATTTTTGTGCATCGCCTGTACCATTTGCTTGAACTCACGAATTCGCTTCGTAGGGTCCTCTTGTGCAGAATCTGTTGCATAAGAACCTTCTGGTACGTTGTAGTTTACTGGATCATAGCCCCAGTTGAACTTGCGATCCTTTGCGTTCGTATCATCTACCTTTTTCTCGTTTACAGAACCGAAATCATACGTCGGCAATAAATGTACATGCGTAATCCCTAACTCCTTCAAGTGATCAATGCCCGTTTTAACTTCCGCATCTCCCTTGAGCTTCGTTCCTTCTTCCGTGAATGCAGTGAACTTGCCGCGATTTTTCTCGGAAACACCGGAATTCGGGTCAATGGAGAAGTCACGTGTATGCAGCTCATAAATGATCGCATCTGTCGGTTCTAGCATTTCTGGCTTGCTGTCTTTTTCCCAGCCTACTGGATTTGTAGCTGCCAAGTCGACAACCGCAGACTTTGCACTGTTTACCGATGATGCGCGTGCATACGGATCTAGCGCATACAGTATTTTTCCATCCGGGAAAGTTACTTTGTACATATAGTACTTGTTATTTAAATCTCCTTCGGCAGCTCCTAACCATACGCCAGTACTTGCATCACGCTGCATCGCAATCTCTCTCGTAGGCGTCTCCTTTGGCATATCCGCCGTGTCATAGAGAGACAGTGTCACGTTAGCAGCAGTAGGTGCCCATACTTTGAATGTACTGCCTGATTTCGTATACGTAACCCCTAAATCATCGCCTGAATATACATACGTATCCAATATGCCGCGCATCGTAACTGGCTGATCGGCATATATGCCTTGCGGTGCGCCTTCATAGCGTACGATGTAAGGAAGAGATACATCCGTAATCGGTTCTTCTAATTGAATGATGATCGATTGATCATCGCTGCCTTTCATGGACGTACCTTTGAGCTTCGCTCCTCCGTTGTAGAGAGCAAATGCCCCATAGTCGATCCCAGGAACGATATCTTTAAGCGCTACCGACACAACGTTGTTCTGATCAGCGATAGCTGCAGCTAACGCTGGCTGCTCCTTCGTCGTGAAGGAGAATGAGTAGGCTTCATTTCGCGTCTTGGTATCCATACCTTCCAGCATATGAGCGGACATCTTTACTTGATAGGGCGTCTTGTAGGTTAAAGACTTAACTGGCTTAATAACCAACTGCTGCCCGTCACTCTTGATGTCTGCAGCGACTGCAGCACCCTTATCATCTACAAGGGTCACACCAGAAGTATTCACAACCGTAATAGATTCACTGAACGTTAGCATAATTGGCTGCTCTACTTCGATTTTCTTTGCAAAATCTGCTGGTACTGTGCTGATCAATTCTAGTTTGTCATTCATCTGACTGACCGCGTAAGCGTTACCATAAACACGCTGTACATTTTGTACGCCCGCTTGGTTCCAGCCAGCAGCAACTTCATTGCCAGTCGCACTTGGGATTACTTGAAATGCACCGTGTTCGGCCAACTTATTGCCACTCAATACGACATGCGGACGAATTTGATCGCCGTTTTTCAACTGCAAATGATGAAGGGGAATCGCTGCCTCGAAGCCCACTTTCCCATTTGCAGCAAACTCAGCACCTTTCGTATCTGTCCACGTAGCTAAGATCGGATCAGACATCCGCTTCGCATCATACAATGCAGCTCCCTCGATACCTTGATCCTGCTTCAAACGCATAGCAAGATGGTACTGCGGCTTCTTGTCTGCACCGCTAAAGTTAAACTGAGCATTCCACGGATTGCCCTCAACAGTGGAATCCGCTTCATTTACATTCAGTGCAATATTAATAAATTGACCTTGGTCGCCCCAGTTTGGCAGCTCTGCATCTACCCATACATACAACTGCTTGCCGTCATTTGTCAGCTTGATGCTGCCAAGCTTGCCAGGAATGCCATGGGCCGCATTTGTTACCGATATCCCTAAATCGGGTACTTGCTCCCATAGACTATCTTTCGCACCGTCAATCTTCGGTTTATGCTGAATCACATAAGCTTCGCTATAATCAGTCATACGGTTTGGATTGGCTTTCATATTCCAATCGTTAGCCACGGTGTTTTTAGCGGTCTCAGGCACAACATCAAACACGCCGTGCTCATCCGCACGATCACCGCTCAATATAACGATTGCTTTTACTTTATCCCCATTTTGCAAACCAAGCTGCTTCAAAGGAATAGAGCCCGTGAACCGACCACGATCTGCTGCTACCTCAAACGAAGCACCTTTCAAATCGGAAGAAGACAACAGTGGGCTTGCCGATCCGCTGCGATAGAGCGAAGCTTTGCCGCCAGCTTTTGCTTCCATAACGATATGATAGCTTGGCTTAGCTGCCGTGCCCTCATAGTTATATCGATGATTGGACGGGTTCGTAGATACCTTCGAATCCGTTTCATTCACATTCAATGCAATATTGATATGCTGCCATTCTTCTGCATTGACAGCTTCCAATTGAAAGTGAAGATGGTCGCCGTCATTTGTCAGCTTCAATTGACCGAGCTGGTAGCCTTGCCAGCCTGACGAAGGTGATTGACCAAGCGGTTTAACCATACTCCAATTGATGTTAGGCTTCATTGATGTTTGTTGAGTAGTTGCTTGAGCATGAGTATTTACAACGAATACACTTGAGAGTGTACTCCACAGCATCATGCAGACAAGCAGTCGAGAAATGTTAGCTTTCCATGTCCTCGTCATGCTACGACCCTCTTCCCTATAAATTTTGCAAACGTTTGCATGAATGAGCGAGATGAAATGTTACGAATCATGATCTACGATCCAATGCGTTCTGTACGCAGTACAAAAATACGATCAGCACATAAACCCCGATCTCGTATATAACACTCACAAAATATAGTACATGATCATATATGCATAATAATGCGTAACTAGTACCTGAAATACAGGTGTATTACCATGCTAATTTACATCATCCTATTCTGGCTATCTTCTTTATGAAAACGATTGCATAACTAGCATAACGATACCATTATTTTCTGTCAATCCTCTATTTTGATCATAAACACAAAAAAACAGACCTCTTCCCTATAGATGAATAAGTCCATTTACCTAACTATTCCGAAGTTACTCGATCTCGTCTTCACTTACGAAATAGCCAGCATGATCTTGTTCATTTATATGATTCCAAAGAAAGGAGGTCTGTTTTATGATTACAGGTCACAAGTCAAAAATTATAAACTATGATTGCCCCAAATAAGCTGCCTACCATGAAGTTCAAGTTACTATTTGTCACCCATCAATCTCGTACGAATATCCACGTAACGAAGACTCGTTTCTGCTATAACTGCATCTGGCAGCGGATCTGGACGGCTGTTTTGATCCCAGTCGGTATTTGCCAAATACGTGCGTACAGGCTCTTTATCCATACTGTCGATTTCAATATCCAATTCCACTTTATCTTGTGCCCAGAAGCGTGAACAGTCAGGTGTAAATATTTCATCAATCAAGATGACTTCACCATCAACGATACCGAATTCAAACTTACAATCGACCAGCACAATACCGCGCTCTTCACAGTAATCACGTGCATATTCGTATAGTGCAATGCTCTTGTCTCGCAGCATCTCAGCCAACTCTACGCCAACCCGCTGCTGCATTTCCTCATACGAAATATCTTCATCATGGCCGATGTCATTTTTGGCCGCTGGTGTAAAAATCGGGTTCGGGAAACGTTCGTTCTTCCGCAAACCTGCTGGAAGCTCGATTCCGTTCACCGCTTGTGTTTGTGCGTACTGCCGCCATCCTCCGCCAGTTATGTATCCTCGTACGACACACTCAATATCAATTCGATCTGCCTTTTTCGTAACCATGATTCGATCACGCAATAGCTCTTTATCTACAAGAATATCGCCTAGACGATCTACATCGCTATGCACGACATGATTGCCAATGATATACTTCGTCTTCTCGAACCAAAATGCACTTAGTCGATTGAGCACGTTCCCTTTCTCAGGAACAGCAGGCTCCAATACATAGTCAAATGCTGATATGCGGTCTGTCACTACGATGAGAAAGTTCTCCCCCAAATCGTACAGTTCACGTACTTTGCCTTTATAAATAAGCGGGGCTTTCACTAGATCCACTGCGGTAGATATTACGGCGGTCGTTTGCACAATACACATCCTCCCTGAGCGTATGCTTCTATAGACTTGCTCCGTTACAATAACCTACGCCAACTTGTACAGCATCAGTATATAGAATGCTGTACATTGCAATCATTGCAATTGCTAAATTGTTATATGAGCAAATCATATTTCCAAATGCTGTTACAGTCAAGCACTTTACATTCCATCACTATGGTTAGAACTTGACTACAATCGCGAACATCTTCATCTCTCCATATGATTCTGCTCTATTTTATAGGCAATAAGTTTCTTACGTTCCGGTTAGCTAGACTGCAGCTATGTTCACTATACAGCCTATATCTATTCGTTAAGCAAGCCTACTTGGCGGAAGATCGTGTCTACATTTTTCAAATGCCAAGCTGGATTGAATGCATCTTCAATTTCTTCAGCAGACAATACTTCTGTAATCTCAGAAGTTTGTTCAATGATGTCTTTGAAGCTGCGCTGTTCTTCCCACGCCTGCATCGCAAGCGGCTGTACCGTATCATAAGCTTGCTCACGGCTCCAACCTTTGTCAATCAGCTTCGTCATCACGCGGCCAGAGAAAGGTACTCCAAACGTACGCTGCATATTGCGCTTCATGTTCTCAGGGAATACCGTCAAGTTCTTCACAATGTTCATAAAGCGGTTCAACATATAGTTAAGCAGCATCGTTGCGTCTGGCAAAATAACACGCTCAACCGAGCTGTGCGAAATATCGCGCTCATGCCAGAGTGGCACATTCTCATAAGCAGACACCATATGACCGCGAATAACACGGGACAAGCCAGAAATGTTCTCACAGCCGATCGGATTGCGCTTGTGCGGCATAGCAGAAGATCCCTTCTGACCTTTAGCAAATGCCTCTTCCACCTCACGGAATTCACTCTTCTGCAAAGCACGAATCTCTGTTGCGAACTTATCCAAAGAAGTCGCAATAAGCGCCAATGTCGCCATATATTCAGCATGGCGGTCACGCTGCAGCGTTTGCGTGGAAATTGGAGCTGCTTTCGTACCCAGCTTCTCACACACAAATTTCTCTACGAATGGATCGATGTTCGCATACGTGCCTACTGCACCAGACATTTTACCGAACTGTACGCTATCTGCTGCATGATGGAAACGCTCAAGATTACGCTGCATCTCTGTGTACCATAGTGCCATTTTCAAACCAAAAGTTGTTGGCTCGGCATGAACACCATGCGTACGTCCCATCATCGGTGTATCTTTATATTCAAGAGCTTTATTTTTCAAAATCTCAATAAAGTTCACAATGTCACGCTCTAAAATTTCATTAGCTTGCTTCAACAAGTAACCAAGCGCTGTATCTACAACGTCTGTAGAAGTCAATCCGTAATGAACCCATTTGCGTTCAGGTCCCAATGTCTCAGACACGGCACGAGTGAATGCGATCACGTCATGACGAGTCTCTGCTTCGATCTCATAAATGCGATCCATATCAAAGCTTGCCTTTTCACGCAGCACTTTTGTATCTTCCTTCGGAATTACGCCAAGCTCTGCCCACGCTTCACAAGCACATAATTCTACTTCCAACCATGCCTTGAATTTGTTCTCTTCTGTCCAAATAGCCCGCATCTCGGGACGTGAATAACGTTCGATCATCTTTGTTGATTCCTCCACATCTTGTTCTGCTGCACCCAGTTCAGCGCTGCATCTATATCGTCTGCCAATACGTTTATGTGACCCATCTTACGCTTGGCGATTGCTTCTGTCTTGCCATACCAATGCAGCTTCGTCGTTACCCCGAGTGGCTGCGCTGCTGTATCTTCTACCTTGAACCATTGTAACATGTCCTGTGCATGCTCTCCGAGCAAATTCACCATAACGACTGGTGTCACGAGTGACGGGTCACCTAACGGCAAATTGCAAATCGCACGAATATGCTGCTCGAATTGCGATGTACGGCATGCATCCATTGTGTAATGCCCTGAATTGTGCGGACGTGGCGCTAATTCATTGACGAGCAACTTGCCATCGGCCGTCATAAACAACTCCACAGCGATAAGCCCCACTACATCTAAAGAAGAGGCAACTTGCCGTGCAATTCGTTCTGCTTCTTCCATTACCTTATCTGGTACGCGCGCTGGCACGATCGATAAGTGAAGAATATGATCAACATGAATATTTTCAGCAATCGGGAAAATAGCAATATCTCCTCGCGGATTGCGGGCTGCTATTACAGACAACTCCCGTTCAAACGGTATATACGCTTCCAGGACAAGTTCCGTTCCAAGCGAAGCCAACGCCTCGTATGCTTCCTCAGCGGCATCCGCTGTACGAATCATTTGCTGTCCTTTGCCATCATATCCACCTGTCGCTGTCTTCAGTACCCCTTGACCGCCAAACGCTTCAAGGTGATGCTTCAACTCCTCCAGTGACTGAATATGAGCATAAGGTGCGACTGGAATGCCTGCCGCTGTAAGCGCATCTTTCTCACGCAGACGATGCTGCGTAAGATGCAGCAAACGGCTGCCTTGGGGCAAATACGCATCCCGCTCCAACTGCTCTGCAATCTCAAGCGAAACATTTTCGAACTCATACGTCACAATATCCGCCTGTTCTGCAAGCTGCTTAGCCGCTTCACGGTCGCTGTATTCAGCTCGAATATGCTGCGCAGCCTCCGCACACGGCGGAGCATCAGCCGGATCGAGCGTAACGAACGTATAGCCCATGCGCAAACCTTCCAAAGCAAGCATCCGACCTAGCTGTCCACCGCCCAAGATACCTATTTTCGAACCGGGCAGCAGTACATTGTCCGCATTCTGTTCCTGTGCACCAGTGTTCTTACCAACAACACCAGCCTGCGAGGCCGATCCTAATTTATCGTTCATCTCCAGTGTACCCATTGTCATCACACCAGCACTCCCGATGCCACGACCTGCTCACGTTTCTGGTCACGAAGCTGCTTCAATTGTTCATTGATCCGCTTGTCTGTAATACCGAGTATTTGTGCCGCCAACAAGCCTGCATTCGCAGCTCCAGCCTCTCCGATCGCTACTGTCGCAACAGGAACACCTGCTGGCATTTGTACGATGGACAGCAAGGAATCCCACCCACTAAGTGTAGAAGACTTCACCGGCACACCTATGACTGGAACTACCGTCTTCGCAGCTACCATTCCTGGCAAATGCGCAGCTCCTCCTGCTCCCGCAATAATAACGCGAATGCCGCGTTCTTCTGCTTGCTCCGCGTAGCGGAACATTTCATCAGGTGTCCGATGGGCAGATACAACACGTGCTTCATAAGGAATGTTTAGCTCCTCCAACATGTCGCATGCCTTCTTCATTGTGTTCCAATCACTTGTACTTCCCATAATAACACCAACATGAGCCTGCTCTTTATTACTATGGTGCTGCTGTGGTAGATCCTGTTCCAATCCTCGTTGTTGCCCATTCTGTTGCTGCTGCAATGCTTCCTGCTGTGACACGTTGCTCATCGATTCAACCCGCTTTCGTTGAGATGCTTGCTATAAGAATGTACTAATATATCCATACAAAGTACGTGCAGTTTACCGAGTGTCTTATCATCATGACTGACTTCAGCAAGCTCAACTAAGACACAAAAAAGCCCAACGGACATCCTCCCGTTGAACCTTCGCCTATCGAAGAAATGACAGCAACTGCCTCACAGCGAACCTATAACCGTACCTTCGCATAACTCATGCCCATCATTAGCCTATATGCATGAGAGGACGCACAGCACAAGCACCCTACAACGTCTGCCATTCTCGTAGTCCGAAGATTTACGGTCCTCAGGTAGAAACTTCCGTCCATATTTACGAAATTATACGAGAATCTATTGTTGCAACTCTTGAATTATTCGACAATCTCTTAGGATAGTCTTAGTTTAACAATCACCATTTGTATGTGTCAACCAATAATACGAACATTATATCCTCAATCAATTTGAATGTTCGCTATTTGCTTTATGAGCTCCATATTCCTTATTATTTCTTTGCCTTGCTAAAGCAAAAAAGTAATTTCAAAACAAACCATGCCTACAAAAAGAAACCAGCCTCACTGTACGCTGGATGTCATAAGACATTAGCTTAAAGAGAAGGCTGGTTTACTCATACTTCATATTTTATAATTTCTCATTCTTTACTCTTTTTCCTTAATAACAAGGACAGGACACTTCGCACTCTGAACGACATGATGACTGACGCTTCCAAGTACGAACTCTTTTAGTCCACTTAGTCCCCTGCTTCCTATTATAATCAAGTCAATCTGGTTCTTTTCCGCATAATCAACAATAGATGGCCCTAGCGGTCCTTGAACCGTTTCTACTGATGCTCGCCCACCAAGGAAAACAACTTCCTCCCGTGCACGGTTCTCAACCTTTGTAGAAAACTCAACTAATTCCTGATTGACCTTAGGGGAACCAGTCATAAATGCATCGCCAAGAAAATATTGCGGTAATTGATACACATGCACAACATGGAGACTAGCCTCAGCATCTGCCTGAACAAGCTCTATTCCCTGTCTAAGTGCAAGTTGTGAAGGGTTCGATCCGTCATACGCTACTAAAATACGTTTGAATGCCATTGCTCTCACCTCTCCGCTAGCTTGTATATATGAATGTATCTCACTTCGCATACCTGCAAAGCAACATACACTGCATATCTTGCTTAAAAGCTATTACCCGAGCTTTACAATGACGAAACCATATACAAATAAATTCACAAGCAATATAAAAGGTATGCCTGCCGTAAACGTCGTATGCTGTGTCTTATGACGTTTTTGGTACATCCCTGTCAACACACCTAGTGCACCGCCTAACCATGCTACCATGAACAGATTACGTTCAGGAATGCGGCGTTTATTGCGAGTGGCGCGACGCTTATCATTGGACATCATCCCATATCCAACAAGATTTAAAATACACATATAAATAAATACGATAATCGCCATATCCTTCATCGCCCTCCCTATTTCTATTATACAAGATGGGACCAAGCTTTCGCCGCTAATTCACACTTGTTCACAAAAAAATAAAAGCCGCGGATCATCATCTGCGACTTCTACAATCTAGACGAACACCCCTGTGCTCCCCCATATCATGTACTTTACTTTTTCTAATATGCCTTTACTTAAACCAACTTCATTAGTACGCTTTCTATGCCGTTTTATTGGGTTTAACGGTATGATTAGCATAAATCAATGGTGTGTTGAGCGCCTTCTCAAGCTCCGAGTCCGATATCCAGCCAAGTGTATTCATACGATGCAGTACGACACTTTGACGTCTTTCAGCCAGATCCTTATTTTTAAAAGGAGAGTAATGCTCAGGTGCTTTAAGAAGACCGACTAGCACTGCTGTCTCTGCCAAATTAATCGTTGGAATATCCCCATTCCTCTTCGTTGTTTTACCAAAATAAAAACGTGCTGCACTCTCAATTCCATACTTTCCATGTCCAAAATACACTTTGTTCACATACATATCCATTAACTCTTGTTTCGTATAGCGAAGCTCCAGATTAGCTGATATCGCTATCTCTTTGATTTTACGTATATAGGTCTTCTCATGAGTTAGGAACATGTTACGCGCAAGCTGCATCGTCACCGTACTGCCACCTTGAGCTTTTTTCCCTTTTACAAAATCAACCCATATAGAACGAGCTATTCCAATCGGATCAATACCCGGATGTAAATAATAACGATGATCTTCAATCGCTAGCAGTGTATCCGCTACATAACTGGGCATATCTATCGTACGTACAACCGGCTGACCATTAGGTAAATGAGAAGCTTCTTGTATTTGTGTATAAAATGTATTTAGCTGTTTATTATCTATCCATACGTTTCCGAGGATCGCAAGTGCGAACCATCCCACTAACGGTAACAGAATAGCAGCGATTAACATGCCAGCGATAGTTTTCTTCCATTGTGTTGGCTTATTGGAAGCAGAAGTCTGATGATCTCGCTCTTGCTGTTTTTGTTCTGCAGAACTCATACCCAGATGAGCGAATTTGCGTCTATTATGAATACGACTCGTATGACGTATCGGTAATAACACCGTAGCTTGAACCGTAGCGTTACGTTTGCGGTGATGTTTATTGTTCATTGTCATGCGACCTCCTTTCTATACGTATAACTGTATCCAAATTATGATTTCGGTGCTATCGATTTACCGAACAGTAATCTTACATTTATGAAAGCTAAGGAATAATAAACGCCGCAAGCTTCATCAGAACATAAAAAGCTTGAATCTATTGTTAGATTCAAGCTCATTCTTTATGAATAAATTCCATTAGTAGGACTGGAATTGTTGCTGCTGCTTGTGTAACGGCTGCGTCCCTTGGTTCTGCTGCTGCTCCTGTTGAGACTGAAGTTGCTGTTGCCCTTGAAACTGTGGTTCCGCTTGCTGAGATTGCTGTTGTCCTTGTGCCGGTAGTTGGCTTTGCGATCCCTGAGATTGTTCCGCCTGTGATTGCTGCGGGGTTTGTTGCTGTACCTGAGCTTGCCCAGAACTTTGTTGTTGTTGCTGGGATTGCTGTTGTCCCTGAGCTTGTCCCGAACCTTGTGACTGTTGATTGGTTTGCTGTTGTCCCTGAGCCTGTCCTGAACCTTGTTGCTGCTGTCCCTGTTGTCCTTGCTGCTCCATTTGCAACCCTTGAGTTACCCATGTAGCAATTTGAACCGTTCGCTTCGCTTGATGCTTCACCGCTTGCTGTACATCCTCTTGCATCTTTCCATTTTGATCAACGGTTACGCTCACACCATATGGATTGCCACCTGCTAAAAATACGGTAGGGTCCGTATAACCCGGTGCAGCAACGATAGCTCCCCAATGATACATAGAAGTATAGAGGCTAAGTAATGTGGCCTCCTGTCCACCATGTGGATTTTGCGCACTCGTCATCGCACTTACAACTTTATTCATCAGCTGTCCTTTAAACCACAAGCCACCCGTCGTATCAAGGAATTGCTTAAAAGGGGCTGCTACATTACCAAAGCGAGTCGGCACACTAAATATAATCGCATCCACGCATTCCAAATCTGTAAGCTGAATAACTGCAATATTTTCGGTCGACTCCACATGAGCCTTCCAAGCAGGGTTTGCATCAATAGCCGTTTGCGGTGCTAACTCCTGTATTTTAAATAATTTCACCTCTGCACCAGCCGATTCCGCGCCTTCTTTCGCCCACTCTGCCAACTGATAGTTCGTACCTGTAGCGCTATAGTAAATAACAGCAAGCTTAACGTTCGACATCAATCCTTGTCCTTTCCAAAATTAATGCTTATCATTACTATGGAAGATCATTCAAATCATGTTATTAATCATTTCCAATCCGTCTGACATTCATTCGGATGCGAATGCTTGAACAGTCCCAGTATGACTTTATAGTATTGGTTACTATTGAACATATTAGCTGAAGCTACAAATATAAAAAGAAAACAAAAAAGCCCACCGACTTATTACAGTCAGTGAGCTTTTATTTTGCTTGGCGACGTCCTACTCTCCCAGGACCCTGCGGTCCAAGTACCATCGGCGCTGGAGGACTTAACGTTCGTGTTCGGGATGGGTACGCGTGGAACCCCTCCGCCATCGTCACCAAACATGATTTTCCGATGCTATTGCACCTTCGAATCGCTTCAGGAAATATCATACCATTAGGTACTTTCCTAAAACAAGGTTATACCTTGAAAACTGATCGCAAAGTGATTAAAACGCTTCTTGTATATTCATTAGGATAAGCCCTCGACCT
>NZ_JANIOF010000008.1 GCF_024733555.1 Paenibacillus sp. SC116
CGTCTACACAGATGGCGCCTGCTCTGGGAACCCCGGTCCTGGAGGATGGGGCGCCGTTCTCCTTTATGGTGTGTATCGGAAAGAAATATCGGGCGGAGAAAAGCATACTACGAATAATCGCATGGAGATTCAGGCGGTCATTGAGGCATTGAAAGCGTTGAATGAACCTTGTCTCGTCAAGCTGTACAGTGATTCTGCTTATGTCGTGAATTGTTTTCAAAAGGGCTGGATCTATAACTGGATGAAAAATGGCTGGCGTACGAGCAAAGGGCTCGCTGTCGAGAATAAGGAATTGTGGCAGGAGCTATGGCAGCTGATGCGCAAGCATAAAGTCGAATATATTAAGGTTAAAGGCCATAGTGATAATGAGCTAAATAATCATTGTGACTTCCTGGCAAGAGAGGCGATTAAGCAGTTGGGCAAATGAGTGGTATGGACAAAAATGCAGTTATTTTACAAGCTCAGAGGCTTTAAATAGGTATATGGAGAAAAACAACTGTATTTTTGCGGATAATATCCCTAATAAGCACAATTTCAGATTAAATAACTGCATAATTGACGTTTTCTAAACGAGTAGCCTCCTTCCCACTAATGGAGCTCTGGTTCTCCCTAAAAGCGCAGCCGTTGGCTTTAGTGAGTGTTGGTTGATTGAGGAAACGAGTTAGAAACATAAAGTAGTTATGCTATTGCAGAGGCAATTGGAACTAGAGCATCATTCACTTTGTTAAGTTGTTGGCATTAGGATATGGATTCATAAAGGCTTCGAACCATAAGCAACGCCAACTGTCAGCTTTATCAACTGTATGATGAGACAGACATCAAGTAATACTTTGCTTGGTGTTTTTGGTAATCTCGTTATTACAGAAACACACATTGATCCAAACCGTACTTTAACGTTATCATTAGTAAGGTTACAATAAGGTGTCGACAAGACGTCGAATATTTAGATAACTGACTTCAAATATAGAGATAGAAATCATATAATCTTAGCATCTAGGCATTTTGATTGAATTTGTAATGATAGATGTGAAATATAAGTAGAAGGAGGGGGCGTGAAATGCCTCGTGCGAATTGGCATGAGCCTGAGACGGCAGAACGTTGGGCATCCTTGAAACAAGACATCATTGAAGCAGCGTCGTCCTTAGGTATTGACCAAGTCGGGTTTACGACGGCAGATCCGTTTCTTTCTTTAAAAGAAAGGCTACAAACCTCGATTGATCGTGGCTATGCCTCGGGATTCGAGGAACCGGATTTGGACAAGCGAACGACACCGCGTCTGCTAATGTCGGAAGCACGGTCGATTATCGCGATTGCTGTCGCGTATCCGTCTAAGCTACCGGAGTCGCCGCTGAAGTCGGAGCCTGGGCAATATCGCGGGATGTTTGCCCGCACCGCATGGGGGACGGATTATCACCATGTGCTGCGTGATCGCTTGCAGAAGCTGGAGGCGTTTATTCGCGAGCGCGTGCCTGAACCGGAGCTGCAATTTAGAAGTATGGTCGACACAGGCGAGCTGTGTGACCGCGCTGTTGCAGAGCGGGCTGGCATTGGCTTTAGCGGCAAGAACTGTTTAATTATCTCGCCGCAATATGGATCGTGGATCTATCTCGGTGAGATGATCACGAATATTCCATTTCCGCCGGACCATGCGATTACGGAGGACTGCGGCGAATGTACGCGCTGCTTGGATGCTTGTCCGACAGGAGCCCTTGTTGGACCTGGCCAGATGAACGCAAAGCGCTGCATTTCGTTCTTAACGCAGCTCAAGGAGCCGATTGCTGGTGACTTGATGGCGAAGATGGGGAATCGGCTGTACGGTTGTGATACGTGCCAGGTCGTATGCCCGAAAAATAAGGGCTTCAACTGGACACATCATCCTGAAATGCAGCCAGACCCCGCGGCGGTTAAGCCGCTCTTAGTACCGATGTTGGAGCTGTCCAACCGCGAGTTCCGCGATCAGTTCGGCATGAGCGCCGCCGCATGGCGCGGGAAGAAGCCGATACAGCGCAATGCGATGGTGGCGCTGGGCAACTTCCGTGATCGCAGTGCAGTGCCTGCGCTCACGGAAGTGTTAAACGCCGAAGCGCGCGCAGAGCTGCGCATCACGGCGGCATGGGCACTTGGCCGCATCAGTGGAGCGGCCGCGATCGAAGCGCTCGCGAAGGCATTGCCGCGCGAGCAGGATGAGGAGGTGCGTCAGGCTATGCGCGACGCAATAGAGGAAGCGAAGGCGGCGCCAGAGCCGTTGTACGTACAAGAGATGGAATCCCCAATCGGTACATTGACATTGTGCGCTACGCTGGATGGTCTTTGTGCCATCGAGTTCGGCTCCGTATTGGAACGTTCGGATGCGATCCAAGCGTGGGCGGCTAAAGCAATCGGCAAAGTAACGATGCAGCGTCATCCAGAGCGCTTGAAGGAAGCGAAGCTTCAGTTGGGTGAGTACTTCCGAGGGGAGCGCAAGCAGTTCGACCTTAAGATCGATATGCGTGGCGGGACGCCGTTCCAACGTGAAGTATGGACAGCTCTGTGCGATATTCCTTACGGCGAAACTTGCTCGTATAAGCATATCGCAGAGGCAGTAGGTCGCCCTAAGGCAGTTCGTGCGGTAGGCGGAGCGAACAATCGCAATCCACTGCCAGTAGTCATTCCATGTCATCGCGTCATTGGTGCGGGTGGAGCACTTGTCGGTTATGGCGGCGGTTTAGGTATAAAAGAAAAGTTGCTTTCCTTAGAAAATTGACGAATTTTGTCTGATTTCCGGGTAAACAAGAAAAAAATGGAACTAAGTTCAATTGTAAAGAAACGGCAGACATGCTATCATAATGGCTAATGTAATGGTAGAATTATGGTTAGTGCATAAAAGTAAGAATATAAATGCTGGGGTGACGACGTAACATGTGGACAACCATTTTCATTATCCTTGCGCTAATTATCGGCATTGTCATTGGATTTGCCGCTGGCGTATTCTACTTGCGTAAGCAAATGGAGAAAATGCAGACTGATCCGCAGATGCTGCAAAAGATGGCCAAGCAAATGGGCTATAACTTGAATGGCAAGCAGATGCAAAAAGCACAGCAAATGATGAAAAACAAGAAAATGAGATAATCGGCCATCCTCTAAACGCAATTAACGGAGATAGAGATGGAGCGGCTGGAGGAAGGGGCCATTTATGGCAGGCGTGAAAGATTACCTTAATACGCAAGTTGGCGATAACCGAGAGCGAATCGAGCATCATGTGAAAGAAATCTTGAAGCTCATTGGTGAAAATGTGGAGCGTGAAGGATTGTTGGATACTCCTGCACGCGTGACGAGAATGTATGAGGAAATCTTCTCTGGCTATCAGGTAGATCCTCGCGATGTGCTCGGCGTTACCTTTGACGAACAGCATGAAGAACTTGTCATCGTCAAAGATATCACGTATTATAGCCAATGCGAGCACCATATGGCGCCGTTCTTCGGTAAAGTTCATATCGGGTACGTTCCAAGCGGCAAGATTGCTGGTTTGAGCAAGTTTGCTCGACTGGTTGACGCGATTACGCGTCGCTTGCAAGTGCAGGAACGGATTACATCCGAAATTGCAGATATAATGGATGAAGTGCTTCAACCACAAGGTGTTATGGTCGTTGTGGAAGGGGAGCACTTGTGCATGTGCGCACGCGGCGTGAAGAAGCCGGGCAGCAAGACGGTAACGTCTGCGGTTCGTGGTAGCTTCCGTAGTGATGCAGCACAGCGCGCGGAATTCTTATCGCTGTTGCGACAGTAGACTTGGGTTTAATGATGGAGGAAGAACCCGTTCCGGGCATGGAACGGGTTCTTCTTGCTCATAGACAGGAAGGTTTCGTAGGAAGCACACGACATCGTCGCGTTCTTCGTGCGAAGCCTTCGATGGTACGATCCGGTAGGCAACGAAGAAGGAGGAATTTTGAACTCATGACAGTGAAACAAGTGGAAGAGAATAGTGTAGAACAAGAACAGGTACTTACGGAAGAACAAGCTGAATTGACACGTATGTATGAAGCAGCGACAGCTTATAAGAAGTTGTCTCCTTGGAAGTGGATGTCCGATAATACGGTATTCGCAATTAGAAATCCTGAAGACGAAGAGATGGGCTATTGCAGTATTATGGGCACAAGCGAATCTTTGTTTGGATTGGCTTTGTTCCGTGGTGCAGAGGGCTTGGAAAGCTTGAATAACATGCTGCTAGAGCGCGATGAGCGCTACGCATGGTTGCACCGTCAAAAGTGCATGATGGTAACGTATGAAGACCGTGCAGATATCGAGAAGCGCGACTGGCAAGAAATTAAGGATTTGGGCTTCAGCTTCCGTGGTAAAAATGCATGGCCGATGTTCCGTGCTTTCGACCCAGGTCTTGTACCTTGGACATTGAACCGTGAGCAAGTTCGCTTCATGACAACAGCACTTGAGCAAGCGATGATCGTAGCAGAGCGAGTGAAAAAAGATGCGGATACACTTGTAGCACCGCGTTCTGGACAAGTGCTGGTACGTGAACTGGAAAACGGTACATGGAAAGATACATGGAGAGATCCGGACTTTATTCTTAAGCGTCCTGTTAAAGTTATGTGTGAAGATCAAGCTCGCCTAAATGATATTATGGAGCGCTTCCCGAACAAAAAAGGGCATTGGGAGACAGAGTTCTTCTTTGCTCCTGTAGCGGTTCAAGGTGAATCTGACCGTCCTTACTATCCACGACTGTGCCTGTGGGTAGACCGTTTGGCGCGTCAAGCTGTAGGCTTCCACTTGTCTTATGACGATAACTATGAGCAGGAGTTCCTGAACCATTTCCTTCAATTGATCGAAGAAAAAGGCACTCGTCCGCAAAAGCTTATCATTCGTACGAACGATACAGTGGACTTGCTTGAAAAGACAGCACAGCGAATGAAGATCAAGATCGAGCGCGAGCCGAAGCTTGTTTATTTGGAAGAGGCACGTGATGATTTGTTCGAGTACTTCATGAAAAATGACAAGAAATAATAGATAGATTTATTCGCTATTCCACTTTGCTTGTGTGTAAAGCTGGATGCGAATCTACAAAAAATCGCTTTTCTTTTCCCTATCAATATGGGGAGGAAGAAAGGCGATTTTTTTATTCAATTAAATTTGTTAGAGTAGCAATTTCTAGTGAGCAGTCCTCGAACGTAGAATTGAAAAGAAGTAAGTAAGCGATTTTAATGAAATAGTAGACAATATTAACTGGCGTGAATTCCTGCTAAAGTGCATGTGTTTAGGCCGAAAATGGCTATATTAGGGAAATGGGTGCATATGTGCATCCTTTAGCTGCATAATCGCAACAATTCCAGAAGTAGCTGTCCCGTATATTTATTAAGGCTGGCAGGGAATGATCTGCTCCATTCCTATTTAAAATGCAAATCTCCCACCTTTTACAGAAAGATGGGAACGAATCAAGATGTAACGATTATCGACAGGCTTCTGCTCCAGCCAACTTTCCAATGAAAACTGGGTCGATTTCCAGTTATAAGATTGTGTGTAGATATGAGTAGATATAATTAATCAACAAACCTTTGCGCATGTTACTGGCGATAGTGGACTTGGCACAAGTCTATAAAATGCTGGGCTGCTTTAGAGAGATAACGATTTTTCAGCCATATTAATACAGATGCCGAGGTTGAATCTTCTATTTTCACAGTTTGAACCTGAAATCCAGGATGCATATGAAGCACAGTCTCTGGTATGATCGTTGAGGCAAATCCAGATTGAACAAGATTCATAAGCAATGCTATGTCCGAACATTCACCGATAACATTCGGTGCTATGTCTCTCCCCGCAAATTGTTCCATAATTAAGCTGTGCACACCAAGCCCCTGGGTACTCGGTAAAATGAGGGGCACTTCTCGCAGCTGCTGCCATAGATCACTGCTTGTACAAATGTTTTGTGTACTGGTTACAAAGCATAGTGACTCTTTTCGCAGCGGCATAACAGTGAACTCTTCCAGATTAAGAGGATAACGGATAATGGCGATTTCAATTGCTCGTTCCTTGACCATTTTACACAGCTGAGCGGATTCATTTTGCTGTATTTTATAAGTGATTTTCGGATATTTATCGCGAAAGGTTTGTAGTAGTTTCGGAAGAACGTTATCCGATAGCGTATTTACACCAAACGCTAATTGACCACGAATTCCGCTGCCGATTTCTTTAACCTCAATCTCACTCTCTTCCATGAACTGGACGATTCGAAGTGCATGTTCATATAGCGATTGTCCAGCGCTAGTCAGCTCGATCCCGGAGCGATGGCGCTTAACCAATTGGACATTAAGTTCTTGCTCAAGCTGCTTTAGCTGTTGGCTGAGCGGTGGCTGCGCCATGCGGAGCTTGGCAGCTGCTCCAGTAATTGTCCGCTCTTCTGCGATGGCAATAAAATATCTAAGTTGTCTAATATCCACAGTAAGCGCAACACTCCTCCCATACTCAATTCATATACAAAAGTAACTATATCAATATTTTTCATATATTTTGTTCCATGGTAGCATAAATAGCATTACCAAGAAAAGGCGAGGTGAAGCATCATGTTACGAGCTTTTACTATCGTATTATCCGGAATTGTGCTGATGGGCTGTTCAAGCGAGCCGTCTCAACAAGAGACTGCAAATTCCGTATCCTCCGAACAGGCTCATAAACAAGAGCCATCTCCTTCGAAGACGGGCAATGAAAAGGTCTTGAATGAAGCATTGTTGGCTGCAGCTGAACAAGGAGAAACAGCAGAAGTGCTTAAACATCTTAAAAACGGTGCGGACATCAACACGAGAGATAAGGATGGTCGTACACCTGTTATGTTGGCGACCGTTGGCAATCATCTTGTGACGGTTAAGGTCCTGTTAGATCGTGGTGCTGATGTTAACATTCAAGATGAGCGTAAAGACAACCCATACTTGTATGCTGGTGCAGAAGGGTTAACGGAAGTGCTCAAGCTGGCGATCGAAGCGGGTGCAGATACAAAACTTACGAACCGCTATGGCGGTACCGCGCTTATTCCGGCAGCGGAACATGCACATTTAGATGTTATTGAATACTTAGTACAGCATTCGGCTGTAGATATTAATCATGTTAACAATCTTGGCTGGACGGCACTGATGGAAGCAATTGTGCTGGGCAGTGGAGGAGAAGAACACCAGCGAGTGGTGGGAATGCTTATTCAGCATGGAGCTGATGTAAATATTCCAGATATAGATGGTGTATCGGCATTAGAACATGCGAAATCCAGGGAGTTCGATGAGATTACACAGATACTGGTTGCGGCAGGTGCAAAATAGAAGGTTAAAACTCTCAATTTTTCAGTCACTAGGAGGAAGATAGAATGAATGCATCGACGTATTGGCTAACGAATGTTTTGTTAGAAGTAGCTTTTGAAAAAGAGCAAGACGTGGTCGTAGGGACACAGACAGCACTACATCATATCCAAGTCAAAGAAGGCGTAATTGCTGACATTATTGCTGTGGGCCAATTGCCAGATGACGGGATTCCACATGTGGATGCCAAAGGTCTGCTTATGCTGCCGTCATTCAAGGAGATGCACATTCATATCGATAAAACGTATTATGGTGGGCCATGGAAAGCGGTACGGCCAGCTACAAGTATCTTCGATCGGTTGGCAGAGGAACAAGTCATTCTTAAGCAGCAGCTGCCTACTGTGAAGGAGCGAGCTGCTAAAATGCTCGACTTGCTGCTTGGTCATGGAGCGACGCATATTCGAACACATGTTAACGTCGATCCGATTGTTGAGACAAAAAATATGGAACTAACGCTGCAAGTACTTAGCGATTACGCTGGCAAGCTGACAGCAGAGAGTGTTGCTTTTCCGCAGCATGGGCTGCTTAAGTCTTCGTCTGTAGATCGAGTGAAGGGCGCGATGAGACTCGGAGCTACTCATGTTGGAGCTGTCGATCCAGCCGTTGTCGATGATAACATCGAGATGTCCTTAGCTACGTTAATGGATATTGCGGTTGAGTTTGATGCAGGTATCGATTTGCATTTGCATGAGCGCAATCAACTAGGACTATATACGATGAACAAGCTCGCTGATCTGACTGAAGAAGCAGGATGGCAAGGTCGTGTAACAGTGAGTCATGCCTTCGGATTCGCAGGTCCTGTAACGAAAGCGGCAGAGCAGTTGGCTGAACGTTTTGCTGAGCTAGGTATATCCATCTCGTCTACGGTACCAATCGGAGCGGTACAGATGCCAATTCCAATGCTGCGTGAAAAAGGAGTGCTTGTTGAGCTTGGAAATGACAGCATTACTGATCACTGGTCACCGTTTGGAACAGGGGATATGCTGGAAAAGGCTAATCGAATGGCAGAATTGTATGGTTATGCGGATGAATATTCATTATCCCGTGCGCTTACTTGCATTACAGGAGGTGTCACTCCGCTGGATAATGACGGGAAGCAGGTATGGCCTGTTCAGGGAGTCCTTGCAGATGCAGTATTCGTAAAGGCTAGCTGTTCAGCTGAGGCAGTTGCTCGTCGTTCGGATCGCCGCGCAGTTATGTTTATGGGACAAGTAGTAGCTGGAACATTATAGTTGGTAGGCAATAATTGACGTAGTCTAAAAGTTTCTAAAGGTTCAGAGGTTCATGGGTGCTAAATAGATGTCTAAATCGACGTCTAAATAGATGCAAACATACAGGGAGCGGCTTAGCCGCTCCTTTTCGATATCTAGGGGTAGAAGATAAATGTACTGTACAAGCGCTATCCAGTTATCTTAGTATCTTTAGATAAACGAACAGATAAAATACAGGATAGCTATAGAAGAGGTGATCGAATGACGATACGACTACGCTTGTTGTTGTCTTATACAGCGATGCTCATGACAACAGTCATTATGTTTGCTATCGCTGCAGTGCTTATTACGGTAGCGTTGACGGGTGATATACGGAGCTTAAAGGACTTTTACCAAATCCACTATTCCATTCGGCCGCTTACCGAGCAGGAAGAGACATTGTATCAAGATTTGAAATATATAGCGAAAAACAATCCGGACCAGCTCACAGATGAGAAGCTATTACAGGAATATGATTTCGAGCTTCGGAAAAAACAAGCAGGGCTTCATGTGCGAAAAGGAAATGACACGGTATTTTTATCGGGCATATGGAATGATCCCAATCTGACGCAGGCACTGCCAGCCTATGATCCTACTAATGTGAAGCTTCGCAATACGGTGAACGTAGATAATCGATTCTACGCGTACATGAAATTTGATTTTACATTTTTAGATGGACAGCCGGGCGGCATGTATGTCATTCGAGAGTTAAGCCCGTATACAGCATTGACGCAAAATTTATTTCCGGTGCTAATTGGATTGTTGTTCGTCATTATTGCGGTGGCAAATGGACTCTTATACTACTTTGTCACGAGAAGCATAACAAGACCGCTTGGGCGTCTTCGTGAATCCGCTGAGAAAATTCGGGATGGGGATCTGAATTTCCAGATTGCGTCCAGCTCGAATGATGAAGTTGGACAGCTTAGTCAAGCATTTGAAGATATGAGGCAGCGATTAAAGGAGTCGATAGATCTTCAACTGCAGTATGAGGACAATCGCAAGCAGCTTATTGCGAACATTTCGCATGATTTAAAAACACCGCTGACGACGATCAAAGGATATATCGAGGGGATACGTGACGGAGTGCCGGATACACAGGAGAAAATGGACAAGTACACAGGTACGATTTTTTCCAAAGTTGTTCATATGGATCAGATGATTGATGAATTGTTCCTGTTCTCGAAACTAGACTTGAAGCGACTGCCATTCACGTTCGAAGAGGTAGATCTCGCATCATTCCTTAGAGACTGTGTAGATGAATATAAGTTGGATCTGATGAGTAGAGGCATTGAGATTGAGTTGAGTGAGTCTGAGTCTAGGACACGTCCTATTATCGCTAAGGTAGATCGTGAGAAATTAATGCGCACGATGAATAACATCATTAGCAATTCGATTAAGCATATGGACAAAGAACACAAAAGAATCGAGATTCGTTATGAGTCGCATCCAATTGACAATACGGTAACGGTTGCGATTTCGGACAATGGTACAGGTATCGAATCTGAGGCGGTACCGTTTATTTTCGATCGGTTCTACTGCGCTGATCCTTCCCGCACGCAAGGCGGCAGTGGTCTCGGACTTGCCATCGCGAAGCAAATTGTTCAGGGACATGGTGGGGAGATTTGGGCAGATAGTGAGCAGGGAGAAGGCACAGTTATCACTTTTACCTTGCAGCGAATACGTAGACAGGAGGGCTCTGTATGAAATCGATTCTGATTATTGAAGATGAGCCGAGCATTGCCGAGCTGCAAAAGGATTACTATGAACTGAGCGGCATGCAGGCGGATATTTGCCACGATGGAGAAGAGGGGCTAAAGCGTGCTTTGGAGGGCGACTATGATCTCATCGTGCTGGATCTGGCCTTGCCGAAGCGGGATGGCTATGAAATTTGCAAGCAAATTCGAGCGGTAAAGGAAATACCAATCTTGATGGTATCCGCTAAAAAAGAAGAGGTCGATAAAATTAGGGGCCTCCATCTAGGTGCAGACGACTACATTACGAAACCGTTTAGTCCAAGTGAGCTCGTAGCACGGGTTAAGGCACATTTAGGTCGCTATGAGCGGCTAACAGGCAAGCAGCAGCCAGCAACAGATGAGATTCGAATTCGCGGATTACTTATTGATAAAGTATCGCGTCGCGTATATGTGAATGGACAGGAAGCGGTTATGACGACGAAGGAGTTCGACCTGTTAACGCATATGGCGACCCATCCCAATCGGGTATTTAGCAAAGAGCAGTTGTTTGATCAATTGTGGGGCTTTGACTCGATTGGCGATATTTCCACCGTGATCGTACACATACGGCGCATTCGCGAGAAGATCGAGCTGGATCCATCTAATCCACAATATATCGAGACCATTTGGGGAGCGGGCTATCGCTTTAATGTGTAATGGGATATGTAATGGAATGTGCAAAGTTTAGTGTAGAGTTTAACGAATGGAACGATTTGAAGATGCAATCCGTTATTTAATCTTTTGTTAATCTTTTGTTCAGTATGAGTTTCTTTTTCCTCTGTAAAGTGGTTGTTAGACGCATTACAACGACAAGACACTTTACACTTAAGGAGGAAGAACCTATGACACCAAATACAAAGAAGGTTGCTGCTTTCGTAGTAGCGGCAACAATTATTACTGGATATGCAGGGCCATTGGCAGTTCCTGCACAGGCAGCTTCTACTAAGGTTGCTCTTACTAAGGCAGTGGCTGTTAGCTTCAAGGATCTTTCACAAGATAGTGAATACGCACAAGCGATTCAAGCAATGATCGAGCAAAAGGTCATCGCAGGATATAAAGATAACACGATTAAGCCTAACCAACACGTGAATCGTGCCGAGCTGGCGAAGATGGTCGTACTCGCTCTTGAATTGGAGCAGGCAACTGCTGGCGAAGATGATGGTTATGCTGATGTCGCTCCAGGACAATGGTTCCATCGCTATGTAGCTACATTGACAAAGAACGGTGTTCAAGTGGATTCCGATAAATTCCAACCACGTAAACAAGTGACACAGCAGGAATTGGTCAATATGCTAGCTAATGTTTTGGAAAAAGACGGAGATGAAATCCAAGCTTGGATTAGCGACTATGCGGGCAACAAGCATGTGACGCGTGCACAAGTTGCTCAAGTGCTTTACCAAGCACAGCTAGCGAAGTCTTCTGAGACAGTTATCACGAACATTACACCGTTGAACTCTGTTACACTTCAAGTAACCTTCTCGAAGCCGCTGACACCAGAAGAAGTGAACCTAGATAATGCATCTAAGAACTTCGTGTTCAACAACGATTTGAAAATTGTGAACGTACCGCAGTTGAAAACAGGTGCAACTCAAACGTACATCGTGCCGACGACAACTCAAAAAGCAGGCACATCTTATACATTGAAGTATCGCGATGAAAAAGCAGTTAGCTTTACAGGAACAGCTGAGAAAATTCAACTTAGCAGCGTGGAGCAAGTAACAAACGATACGGTTCAAGTAATATCTAATCGTGCAGATGGCGTTGTTGACTATGGCTATGTGATTGCAGCATACCGCAATGGCCGTGGTGCGTTGGCTATGCAGTTGGATGAAAATAACCGTGCGAATGGCGTAACATATGAAATCATTCCATCTTTGCGCAGCCGTACAGCGACATTGACGCCAAACAATGGTGGCGCAGTTATTACAGCGAACTATGTACCATTCACACAGTCTACAGATGGTCGTCAAGCACCTAAGTTCCGTCTACCACAAGGTACGACGCTACAGCCAGGCGTTACTTACACGATTACATCTGACTGGATGGAAGTGAAGAATGCAACGTTCACAGCTGCTCAAATTGCACCATTGGCATTGCAATCTGCGAAGCCGGTATCTCCAACCTCGTTGGAAGTGACATTGGTAGCAGATCCAAAAGATGAGCTCTTGGCAGGTCGCAGTGTAACCCTGACAGCAGCAGATGGCAGTCAACTAACAGCTACGTACAAGTTCTCTTCACGTAAGGGAGCAACAGGTACATTCGATATCGCTAACAACGGCCAATTGAAGCCAGGCACGACGTACACGGTAACAGCTGTGAACGGTTGGGCAACAGCGAATCAAGTAACAGTAGCGGCACAATAATACAACTCAGATATAACTCTATTTACGCACAAACGAACACACTTATAGTAACCCCTTCCTTCATCTTATAAGTGACCTTTTTATACAAAGAGGCTATAGCGTTTTCCGGATTGATTTCGGGAAGCCTGTAGCCTCTTTTTGCGTGACACAGTAGAGAACATATCACTAAGCTGTGAAAGGGAATGAGCTGATGAGAGTGCATATCTATTGTCTATTGTAGGTACGAGTTAAAAGATAATCGCTGTGAAGTATGTCTTAGAAGGAATAGGCTGAGGAGCGTGAATGGGTGTCGTAGTTGACGACGACAACTTCATTGACACCGCCGCGAGCAGTACCTTTGGAGTTAATTAGGCGTTTGGCATGGACTTGATGGATGTGATAGTTGCGGTATAAGTCGGTGATGAACTCGGTGGCGTGGTTGGAAAGCATGACGTATACACCTTTTTGATCTAGCTCTTTATATAGTTCGGCAAGTCTGCGTTGTTCTTCTCGCGTAAATCCTCCCTTGGCATAGGATGTGAAAGATGCGGTGGGTGAGAGTGTATCATAGGGCGGATCGAAGTAAACAAAATCTCCTGCTTTTGCTTGGGTTACCGCCGCAGCATAATCTCCATGACGAATCTGGATCTTATTGCGGTTTACATACCGGGAAAAGGCACGTACTTTATGTTCCTGCACGATATTTGCCTGCTTGTACTTCCCATACGGCACGTTAAACTTGCCACGGCTATTTACACGATATAGACCGTTAAAGCATGTCCGATTTAAATAAATCGTCCGTGCAGCACGTTCAATAGGGGTGAGTAACGCATAAGTATCCTCCTCCCTATCCCAACTGCGGACTTCATAATAATGAGCCTCTGAGTTGACGTGTCCGCTGAGAGTGGCAATTAAGGCTTCTGGATCGTGTTGAATCATTCGATATACATTGATTAAGTCTTCATTAACATCATTAATTACGGCAGCTTGGGGCTTTAACGAAAGGAGCATGGCCGCTCCTCCTACGAATGGCTCGTAGTAGGTACATGTGGACCCATCCAATTGCGGCAGTTGATTGTGTAGATGATGAAGTATTTGCCGTTTGCCCCCGGCCCATTTTAGGATCGGCTTGAGCACAGGCTTTCTCCTTCCATAATAGCTTGGTATAGGGGATCGTCCCTTAGCATGAGCGAGCATATACTAAGGGACGAACATCTGTTTACCTATTTTAACCAAGTAAATACAAGGAATCAAGACATCATTAGGTTAAAATGGAGCCCATTTCAATTGACGTGCTTTCAAATAACGTTCATTAACAGCAGGCCAATACACGACGTTCCACCAGTCTTTAATATAATCAGCGCGTTTGTTCTGATGTTTCAAGTAGTAAGCGTGTTCCCACACATCGAGCACGAGCAGCGGGATAACATCCCATTGGGATAGGTTCTGGTGTTTCTCTGCTTGGAGAATTTCCAAGCGACGGCTGCGAGGGCTCCAGACGAGGATGGCCCAGCCGCCTCCTTCTACCTTTTCAGCTGCTTTGGAAAATTGCTGCTTGAAGGCTTGGTAGCTTCCGAAGTCCTGTTCAATTTGGCGTCTTAGATCGCCCTGAGGTTCGCCTCCGCCTTTCGGACTCATTACGTCCCAAAAGATCGTATGCAAATAATGTCCTGCCCCGTTGAACGCCAAATCGCGCTCTAGCGCTTTGATCTGATCGAAGTTGCCAGTGCGGCGTGCTTCGACTAGAGCCAGCTCTGTTTTGTTCAAGTCATCGACATACGCCTTGTGATGGATGTCGTGGTGGATTTGCATCGTTTTCGTATCAATGTACGGCTCTAGTGCATTGTAAGGGTAGGGAAGTGGCGGCAAGCGATGCCCGCCTGGAGGCACGTATACATTATCTGCTGGACGTGCCTCTTCTGGAGCCGCTTGGCGCAGCTGCTGCTCCACAGCAGCGTCTGCGGCTGCCACTAGCGAAGCGCCCGCCGCAGCTTGCGGCGCATATGGCGTGCCGTGCTGGCCCGCCGCAGCTTGCGGTGTGTAAGGCGTGCCGTGCTGCATCGTCGCAGCTTGTGGAGCGTAAGGCGTGCCGTGTTGGCTCGCCGCAGCGCTGCTAGGCGGGCGCCCGCTATGCGGCGGAATGGCTTCGCCCGCCGCAAAAGCCTGTGACAGCGGCCTGCTGCCTATGGCCGCTGTCACATCATTAGGCCTAACAGCGGCTGAAACGTACGCCGCAGTGGGGCCTTGCTCGTGCGCCGCAGCGTTCACTTGCGCTTCGGCGAGCGGGGTGCTCGTCAGCGACTTGGTCACGCTGACGAACACGTATGATTCGCGCACGACGTGGGCGCATAGAAGCGGTGCGGCTGACGTGTGCCGCACCCCTTGGCTGAACTGCTTCATATGTTCCAACTGCTGAATAAAATGCTCTGATTGGTGGACGGAAGCGCCTAGCAGCTGATCGATCTGTGTCAGCAAGGAGGTGTCCCATCGTCTATCTGAGCTTATGCAGTTGTGCAGCCAGCCGCGCGCCGTCTCCTCCGTCTTAGCAAAGACGTGCTCCCATTCAGTTAGCACCTGATGGAAGTTTGGTTCTAACTCTGGAACAACGCTGCGAATGAGCACAGCATGTTCCTTCTCTTGGCTTTTCCAGTCTTGAATCGCTTCCAATATTCGAATCGGCATGTAAGGACCGTAAATTAGCAGCATGGCATTCCTCCTCAACCACACGTGATGCGTTCACGGCTATTTATATGAGGATAAAAGGTTGGACTATAACAATGATAATGTTATCGATATGCTTGGGCATGACTAAGGGATGGTGGGAGATGAAAAAAAGCCGTCGTGGAGCAGCATCATTTTCTCGAAATCCTCCAGATGAGTGCATCAATTATGATGGTGTGGACAAAAGTACAGCTATTTTAAGCGAAAAACGCCATTTTGCAGTAGATTAGGACAAAAGTGCAGTTATTTTTTTCCGAATAGGCACTATACATGGGAAAGGAAACAAAATAAATGTATTTTTGACGTTAATAGTCTAAATAAGCACATTTACAGATTAAATAACTGCAGATTTGTCGCAAATCGAACAAGCGGCTTATCCACTGATGCAGAATTAGAGCTAGTCGAACAAGGGGCTTTTCCACTAATGCAGAATTAAAGCTAATCGAACAAGGAGCTATTCCGCTAATGCAGAATTGGCACTCATCCAAACTAGGAGCCTCCCACTAATGCAGCTTTGTCTACTATTGTCTACTTTCGCCTAAAAAGTACTGCCGAATGGTTACATATGAGCGAGCGATAAGCAAAGTTTTATTGCAAGAGCAACTTGAAGCGGAGTAAATATACGCTCGGTTCATTTGAACGCTTATTCATTTGATACATAAATATGACGCTGTATGAAATTTTTGACGCTTGATTTAAATGTTGATTCGATTAAATATAATAAAAAATCCCTTCCTAATTTAGGAAAGGGACTGATATTAATGTCAGGCCTGTGGTTACCGCTGAGCTGTAAGCTGCGTATCACGCTCGGCAGACGACTCCAAAAACTGTGCTACTTTGCGTAAATACGTTTTGCTATCTTCTCGATAGATGAGCTCATGGTGAGCACCGTCTACGATCCAAGAGCTTGAGAGAGCAGGATCCTGATTGCTAGCAATTTGCTCCGCAATTGTATAAGGAGCCTTTGTATCTGCTGTTCCATGAATGAAGAAGGTTGGAATCGAATACTGATGTGCCTTTACTTCATCATAGGGAATTTGCTGTAAACTCGTATCGTTCAGCAGCGGGAACATCATGCGTAATACATTTAGCGATGGCTCTTTTGGAAGATTTACAAACTGCTGCAAATTATGATAGAGCGTATCCGGCTCTAATAAGAACATGCTGTCCAGCACCATGGCATCGATATCATTGCTAATCAAGCTCGCTTGAAGTGCAGTACCAGCTCCCATAGAGAAGCCCCATACAACGATATGATCCGAACCGCGCTTTTTCGCTAACTCAACTGCTCCGAGAAGCTGTTCTTTCTCCAGCCTCCCGCCCGTTGCTTTTGTCTTATGGTTGGTTGAAGCAAAGCCATAATCGAACATAATGACGTTATAGCCGAGACGTTGAGCGAAATGGGCTAAGTCATACATAGGTACCCAGTATTCCTCGCGATTCGCTCCATAGCCATGGCTCAATATAATCGTCTTCTTGGATGTGGAGCTTGCTGGAATGTACCATCCTTCTACAAGTGTATGCTGATCACGCGCAGGGAAAGTCACATTTTCATATTGAAGTCCTTTCGCTGTCATAGGATTCGCAAACAGCGGAGGAACTTGAGGGTTAGCGAACATCCAAGCAATAAAGCCATGCAGGGCTAAAAAGATGACAACTACTGTGAACACAGCGGATAACAGCAAGGCGATGAGTATATGTTTCAACTTCACGCGCTTCATTCGAGCGGGTATTGCTGGCTCGATAGGAGCAATCCAATCGGGCTGGATGTTTGGGGTTGATATCATAGGTGAACTCATGGTGGATGCCTCCTTTATTCGCGATGTCTCACGGATGATCTGTACAACGATCGTGATGTATTTATGAAACGAAAGGCCTAGTCGAGTGTTGTCGAACAGGACGATCTCCGTGTAACGCTCTAGTTTGTTGGTATTGAGTTGAAATCGTTTTCTACTATTACCATCGTATGCGTATAACCCTGCTAAAACAATGGTATTGCATGATTTGTAAGGCGATTGTAATGCTCGTGTAATATAGTAAACTTCGTGTAAAAATAGAGCGGATTATGGGACTAAAGTCCAGCGTAGCAATCATCTTTTGAAATAAAGACGAAGCGTACGGAGTGGAGAGTGAGATCATCTGGATGATTACATACAAGTCATAGCAGAGACAGTTGTGAAATAGAGTATGGATAAGCATGTACCTTATCAACTGAATCCAACGCCGCATTCTTTTGTATTTAGCAATTTAGAACAACATCTCTTTACGCAAACAAATCTCGGCGTTATACTAGATGTAACAAAGTTCCATGTAATGGAACGAAAGAAGGTGATTTACCTATGGAAGAAAGCGGAGGTAAGTTGACGGTTCGTGCGGTCGAAAGAGCGCTTGATATATTGATGTGCTTCAAGGATGCTCATGATTTGAGCTTGACCGAAATCTCAGGACGAGTAGGTTTAAATAAGAGTACCGTTCATCGTTTGTTGGCTACGTTGGAGGAGAAAGGTTTCTTGCTGCGTGACGGAGATAAGTTCAGACTCGGGTACAGCGTATGGGAACTGGCAGCGAACTTAACTCAAGTGGATGATGCAGCTCAGCTGCTGCTTCCGGAAATGGAGCGTTTGCGGGACCAGCTTGGGGAAACGATAAGCTTGTATGTTCGGGACGGAAATGACCGGATTCGTATTCAAGCGGTGCAGAGCAATCAGGCGATTCGTCGTGTTGCACCGATCGGTGTACGATTGCCTCTATATGTAGGCGCATCGAGCAAAGTGCTTCTTGCCTTTGCTGATGAAGCAGAACGTGCAGAAACGATGCAAAGTCCATCTTGGCCAGCTTCGATTGAGACGACGGACTTTTTGCAACAGCTAGAAGAAGTAAGAAGAAGTGGATATGCATTAAGTGTGGAGGAGCGTGAACCTGGGGCGGCAGCGGTATCTGTACCTATACTCGATCGTTCCCATCGAATTTCAGCTGCGTTGTCCGTATCGGGTCCTGTTAGCCGCATGACTCCAGATACGATGCGGACGTACGCTCCTTTGCTCATGGAAGCTGCTTCTCGTATGGAGAAGATGATTCGTACTGTTAATTTGTAACGTTTATTTTCTGGGATTACTTGCATAATTGTTTCTATTCCGTTATGGTTAGTGAGATATAAGTTAACATTTACCATGCATGAACTGCATATTGTTACTGGGGGTGCCTCCGAGCGGGGGCTGAGACAAGATCGCACTGAAGATCTTAAACCCTTTGCACCTGATCTGGATTATACCAGCGTAGGGAAGTAATCGGCACGATAAGCACTAGTAGATTAGGGTGATGATCATCCTTTGTCTCGGTGTGTGGGTATATCGACGTCAGCCGGTTCCTTTACGGGACCGGCTTTTTGTATGTTTGAATCTATTGCTGAATCAAATACTACAGTCGAATATACGCACTACAGCTGCGCCACTGACCTATAGCCCTTATATTTGTAGAGATATAATAACGGGCCCCTCTGTTAGGTATAAACCGATAGATTTGCACATTTGCAGATTTCGTCATGGCATGACCAAGGAGGAAATGAACGTGAAGAAACCTACAACAACAACTGCACAATCGCAGACTGATTTTACCCCTAATAACGTATCGACTGAATCCTCAACTATTGCTGAAGCCGCAACAAGCGTGCAAACGGGAACGGAACTATCCGTAGACTCGCAATCAGCATCAACTTCTTCCAAGCCTATGATTGAACCTTTCCCGAGCAGCAGTAAAGTATATACGGAAGGATCGCGTCCAGATATTTTAGTGCCCGAACGCGAGATTAAGCTCCACGATACAGAGACACCTGACGGTATCGAGCATAATCCACCCCTGCGCGTATATGACACAAGCGGACCTTACACCGATCCTAGCGTCACGATTAATATCAGACAAGGCTTGCAACCATTGAAGATGAAATGGGTGCTTGAACGTGACGATGTAGAAGGTTACTCTGGTCGTGATGTAAAGCCAGAAGACAACGGCTTCCGTACAGAGCAAGGCGTACGCGTTGCTGGTGCAGAGCAGTTCCCTGCTGTGAATACGCAGCCGCTGCGTGCGAAGTCAGGTCAAAATGTAACGCAGATGCACTATGCGCGCAAGGGCATCATTACGCCTGAAATGGAGTTTGCAGCTATTCGCGAAGGCTTGTCTCCTGAGTTTGTCAGAGATGAGATCGCACGCGGTCGCGCAATCTTGCCATGCAACATTAATCATCCTGAGTGTGAACCGATGCTTATCGGGCGCAACTTCCATGTAAAGATTAATGCCAACATTGGTAACTCAGCCGTCGCTTCTTCTATTGAAGAAGAAGTGGAGAAGATGGCATGGGCGATCCGTTGGGGTGCAGATACGATTATGGATTTGTCCACGGGCAAAAATATTCATACAACACGTGAGTGGATTATTCGCAATTCACCTGTTCCAGTCGGTACGGTGCCGATCTATCAGGCATTGGAGAAAGTAAATGGCAAGGCAGAGGACTTATGCTGGGAAGTATTCCGCGACACGTTGATCGAGCAGGCGGAACAAGGAGTCGATTATTTTACAATACATGCGGGTGTACTGCTTCGTTACATACCGATGACGGCCAAGCGAATGACGGGTATCGTCTCGCGGGGTGGTTCGATAATGGCTGCATGGTGTCTTGCGCATCATAAGGAGAACTTCTTGTATACGCATTTTGAAGAGATCTGTGAGATTATGAAGCGCTATGATGTTGCGTTCTCTCTTGGCGATGGCCTTCGTCCAGGCAGTATTTATGATGCGAATGATGAAGCACAGTTTGCAGAGCTGGAGACGCTTGGTGAGCTGACAGACATAGCGTGGAAGCATGATGTGCAGGTTATGATTGAAGGACCTGGACACGTGCCTATGAACAAAATTAAAGAGAACGTCGATATTCAGCTGGAAATCTGTAAAGAAGCACCATTTTATACGTTGGGTCCGCTGACGACAGACGTTGCGCCAGGTTATGATCATATTACGTCTGCCATTGGGGCTGGCATGATTGGCTGGTTCGGTACTGCGATGCTTTGTTATGTGACACCAAAAGAACATTTGGGCTTACCTAATAAAAATGATGTGCGTGAAGGAGTTATCGCCTACAAAATTGCGGCTCATGCAGCAGATTTGGCGAAAGGACATCCACGTGCTCAGAAACGAGACGATGCCCTGTCTAAGGCTCGCTTCGAGTTCCGTTGGCGCGATCAGTTCAATCTGTCCCTTGATCCGGAGCGCGCGATGGAATATCACGATGAGACGCTTCCTGCAGAAGGGGCAAAGTCTGCTCATTTCTGCTCCATGTGCGGACCTAAGTTCTGCAGTATGAGAATTACGCAGGATATTCGTCAGTATGCGAAAGAGAACGGCTTGGATGAGGATACAGTCATTTCAACTGGCATGCAGGAGAAGGCGGAGCAATATCGTAGTAAATTAACAGCGACGTCCTAAGTTCGTAAAATAGCGTCAATACGATTTCTAGTTGAGCAATATGTGGAAATGAGTCCATTCGAACCATGAAAGGACACTAACACCAGATGTTGTGTTTGATTGCGTTGGGTAATTATAGAAGGGTTACAGAGGTTAGACGTATGTCAGACGTATGCTTGCAATAGCTAGGGTCCATTATAAAAGAAGCATTAACCTAGTTATTGATTTGCTTTAAATTATTTTATGCTCTAAATAATATGGTCCATTAAGGAAGGGTCGACAATTCGTCGATCCTTCTTTTTTCGCGCTGCATCAATATCTAGTGGTTGTTTACGGATTGTCAATGCGAACAAGTGAACTTTCTTTTTTTATTTTTTTGTGAAATAGAAGGATATGTGTTGAAGCACAAACATGCTTGTCCACGTAACCTCTGAAAGACACGGAATTGTCGATATCTCCGCAATGGCTTGCAGGTCAAGAGTTGGGCATTTTGTGCAAAGGAAACAAAGATTTGGAATGTGCGCAAGTCCATTGACAAACACTATATATTGATATAAATTTGATAATGCACTCTAGATATTGTTACGGATAGTCATTTCAAACAACATAGATAGCAGCGTTCCTGTCAGGGACAATGATCTATGCATGATCGCTTTAGGTGGGGCTGACAGGCTTCATATGAAGATGGAAGGAGATACGATTAAGATGTTAGTTGCCTATGATTCCAGAACCGGAAACGTACGGAGATTTATAAATAAATTGAACCTGCCTGCGGTACAAATTGACGATAAAATGACGTTGGACGAGCCATTTGTGCTCATTACCTATACAACAGGATTTGGAGAAGTGCCTGCGAAGGTGCAATCCTTCTTGAAAAATAATTATGCTCGTTGTGTTGCTGTTGCAGCCAGCGGTAATCGTAACTGGGGCGAATGCTTTGGCCGCAGTGCGGACATTATAGCTCGTACGTATGGTGTGCCTGTATTAAGCAAGTTTGAATTGGCAGGTACGACACAAGATGTAGAGCGGTTTAAGCAAGGCGTTGCTCGTTATGCGGGCTATCAAGAGGAGGTGAGTGCAGTTGCGTCATATTGAACTAAACAACTTGTTAATGCAGCGCGGAGCAGATGGCTTCTTCCAGTTGGAGCGCGATAAGGAAGCTGTACAGGCATTCATGGAGGAAGTGTTTGCGAAGAGTATTTCATTTGCTAACTCTGCAGAGAAAGTTCGTTATATGATTGACAATGATTATTACGAGGATGTCTACGCGAAGTACTCGTCTGAAACTGTAGAAGAGATTTATGAAATTGCACATAGCTATAATTTCCAATTTCAATCCTACATGGCAGCATCCAAGTTTTACACAGACTATGCGGTGAAAACAAACGACCGCTCTCAATACTTAGAACATTATGCAGATCGCGTGGCAATCGTTGCTTTGCACTTGGCACGTGGTGATGAAAATATTGCTCGTGAGCTGACAAGAGCAATGATGGAACAGCGTGTACAGCCTGCAACACCTACATTTTTGAATGCAGGGAAGAGCCGTCGCGGTGAAATGGTGTCCTGCTTCCTATTGGAAATGGACGATGCGCTTAACTCGATTAACTTTGTACTCGGCACGTGCATGCAGCTCTCGAAAATCGGCGGTGGCGTAGCAGTTAACTTGTCGAAGTTGCGTGGACGCGGTGAGCCAATTAAGGGTGTTGAAGGAGCAGCGAAAGGGATTATGCCTGTTCTGAAGCTGATGGAGGATGCATTCTCCTACGCAGATCAGATGGGGCAGCGTAAAGGTTCTGGTGCAGCTTACTACAACATCTTTGGCTGGGATCTTTTAGAGTTCCTGGATAGTAAGAAAATTAATGCGGATGAGAAGACACGATTGAAGACGTTGTCGATCGGTCTAATTGTACCAAATCAATTTTACAAGCTAGCGGAACAAAACAGACCGCTTCATCTATTTGCACCATATTCTGTGTATAAGGCATACGGCGTTCATATGGACGATATGGATATGGATGAGATGTACGAGCAGCTTCTAGCGGACGATCGTGTTCGTAAAAAAGAAGTGATGAGCGCACGTGACATGCTGACGAAGATTGCAATGATTCAACTCGAATCCGGTTATCCGTATATTATGAACAAGAGCAATGCGAACCATGCTCATGCCCTTAAAAATATCGGTTCCATCAAAATGTCTAACCTGTGCACGGAGATCTTCCAGTTGCAGGAGACATCCGAAATTACGGACTATAATCAAGAGGACATTATCCGCAGAGATATTAGCTGCAACTTGGCTTCTTTGAACATTGTTAACGTAATGGAGCATAAGAAAATTAAGGAATCCGTACATGCAGGCATGCTAGCTCTGACTTCGGTTAGTGACATGACACGCATTGAGAATGCACCAGGTGTTGCCAAAGCAAACAGTGAACTGCATTCCGTCGGTCTTGGCGCGATGAATTTGCACGGATTTTTGGCTAAAAATAAAATCGCTTATGATAGTGCAGATGCGAAAGAGTTCGCACGTACCTTCTTTATGATGTTGAACTTCTACTCTTTGGAAAAAAGTATGGAAATCGCGAAAGACAGCGGTATTACGTTCCAAGGGTTCGAGCGTTCTGATTATGCAGATGGTTCGTATTTCGAGCGTTATCTAACGACAGATTACCGTCCGTCTTCGGACAGAGTGAAGCAGTTGTTTGAGGGAATGGACATTCCCGGTGAAGCAGAGTGGCAGTCGCTTAAAGAAAACGTACAGAAGCATGGACTATATCATGCTTACCGCTTAGCAATCGCACCAACACAAAGTATTTCGTATATTCAAAATGCGACTTCCAGTGTTATGCCGATCGTAGAGCAGATTGAGACTCGTACGTATGCGAACTCAACGACATTCTATCCGATGCCTTATATGAATGCAGAGAATTTCTTCTACTATAAATCAGCGTATCAGATGGATCAGTTCAAAGTGCTTGATCTTATTGCTGAAATTCAAGTGCATATTGACCAAGGTATTTCTACGGTACTGCACGTAAATAGTGACGTGACGACGCGCCAATTGGCCCGCTACTACATTTATGCAGCGAAAAAAGGCTTGAAGTCGTTGTATTACACACGTACGAACCGTTTGTCTGTTGAAGAGTGCATTAGCTGCTCCGTATAATAGAACGATCATATAAATAGGCAACGAACGAGAAGGGAGCAACGGAATTGAGCGCCATGAAAGCTGTCAATTGGAATCGTCCAGATGACGATTTTACAATTACATTTTGGAACCAAAACATTATGCAATTTTGGACGGATGATGAAATTCCCCTGTCTGACGACAAAATGTCTTGGCTGACATTGAATGCGGATGAGCAGGATTTATATATGAAAGTACTTGGAGGACTTACGCTACTTGATACGATTCAGGGCGGCGTTGGTATGCCGAAAATTTTGGACCATGTAGAAGGCTTGCAGCGTAAAGCGGTTCTAGGATTTATGGCGATGATGGAGCAAATTCATGCTAAGTCTTACAGCAGTATCTTTACAACGTTGGCAACAACGGAAGAGATCGATGGCGTATTCCGCTGGGTAGAGGACAATGCTTGCTTGCAGAAGAAAGCTGAGATGGTATCCCGCTACTACACGAACATTGAGACGAGCAAAGATTTGTACTTGGCGATGTGTGCTTCGGTATTGTTGGAAAGCTACTTGTTCTATAGCGGTTTCTTCTATCCGCTGTACCTAGCAGGACAAGGTAAGATGACGAGCAGCGGCGAAATTATCGATCTTATTTTGCGTGACGAAAGTATCCACGGACTTTATGTGGGTGTACTTGCGCAAGAGTTGTTTGCAGAATTGAGCCCAGAGGATCAAGATGCAGCAGTGGCGGAGTTCCAAACGCTGTTTAAGGAACTACATGCTAACGAAGAAAAGTACACGGAAGAGCTGTACACGACGATTGGCTTGACGGAAGAAGTGAAGACATTCATCCGCTACAATGCCAATAAGGCGTTGATGAACCTTGGCATGGAGACTATGTTCCCAGAGGAAGAAATCAATCCGATCGTGTTCAATGGGATCAGCACACGTACGAAACAGCACGACTTCTTCTCGAAGAAGGGTAACGGATATGTGCGCGCGATGCATGTTGAACCACTGACAGACGACGACTTCCGCTTCTAATAGAAGTCATATATGGCGATATATTAAGAAGTGATAAATAAGCGGCTAAATAGGAAAAGCGTTAACGCGGCCACTAGAGTCTGACCTTGTTTGCGAGACAAGGATCAGCACTATGGCAAGTCGTTACCGCTTTTTTGTGCTGGTTACAGGAATGAATTTCATCATGCATCAAATTTAAAAAGTAGGCTACTTCTCTTTGAGTTGCTTCTGCCGTATGATGCTTCACGCATAACGCATAACGCATAACGCATAACGCATAACGCATAACGCATAACGCATATTGCATGTTGCATGTTGCATGTTGCGTATTGCACATCGCACATCGCGTATGGTCCATAGCTCATCGCTCAGGGTTGCACTAACGGCCGCCGCACTTAATTAGGCGGAATCAGCAGGGCCACAATAGTTGAAAACCCCAGACGTAAAATACTGACAAATATGCAGTTATTTTATCCGAAAATGCCCTTACCTAAAGGATTATCGACAAAAATACATTTATTTAAGCCGCTTTCCCTGATTTAAGCACATTATCGAGTAAAATAACTGCACTTTTGTCCTTATCTAACGCAAAATGACGCTTTCTACTTAAAATAGATGCACTTTTGTCCATACCGTCGAAATTGACGCACTCAAGGGGGAAATTGCACGTCAAGCTAGAATATCCAAGCGTTATTTATTCTGCCTCCTCAAAATGTTATTTTGAAGTGTGATTACGTAATTTCACCACTGCCCTATGCCCCTTTCACATGATGCAATAAAAGTAGGTAGTTTCTTTTTCTCATTAAATGGTCTATTTAATCGATGTTATCGAAAAACCCTTTTAAAATCCTACCGTTATTTTTCTTCGTTCATTATTTTCGTCCCATGATACAGTAAACGTAACCTTTTCTTTAAAGGATGCCAGTTTTCTATCGTCATCAAATGCCACTAGATATCTCAGTTCTGTCTCACTATCGCTTTCTAAACGGGGCCCTTTTATACCAACAAAAGATGCATGAATGTAGTTTAATGGAGTAGGTTCATTTATTTTTACGTCAAGGTTAGAAGCTTGTTTAGCTCCTACATTTTTTACTCGTACTAGAATATCAAGAAGCTTGATGCTGCCTGAGCTTTTAGCTAATACAGATGGTTCTAGTTTCATAATCTCATCTTTATCAGATACGACTCTATAGTCGGGAGATATAGACAGCTGGACGCCTTCCTTGGCCTGTTCAATCCGTTCTGCTATGTCAGGGTGTTTTGATTCTGTTGGGGCACATGCCGTGGTAACTAGTAATAGGGCAAGTATAGAGCTTAGCAGCAGGCGTTTGTTCAGAGCATTCAATAAATATCCCTCCTCGATGATAAAGTAACTATAATTGCTAACGAGTTAACGATTTCTTATACTAAAGCAGCCCCTCAATTCCATTTTTCTCGATTTCCTTCAACACTTTAGCAGAATCTGAGAGTTTGCGAAAAATTATAATCTTTTTCTCACGACCATACTCCGCTAGCTTTTGCTCGATTACAGGCTTGCTGTTCCTTCTGAAGTTCCACACCCATTTTATAAAAGCCCAATCAAGCTTCTCATCACAGCCTTCATTCATATCAGGTCTCGTTTTCCCATCGTACTGAATGCGTCTTTTGATGACTCGATAGGTGTTTAGAATAGGTGGGAGGTCGAAAAATAGGATGACATCAGCTTCTTTTATTCGAATATCCAGCGTTCTACTATAATTCCCGTCTATAATCCACGACTCTTCTTCCACAAGATTATTCATAAACAGGTCCCATTCTTCATTAGGCGTTGCAACCCAACTAGGTCGCCAGTAATAAGCGTCTAGATGATAGACAGGTAACTTGGTAATTGCGCTGAGCTTTGTTGCAAATGTGGATTTTCCTGAACCGGCAGATCCAATAATCATGATTTTCATAGGTAGGTAGTTGTCTCCTGCTTGTATTTGTGTTTATTGAGCTGTATCTCTATAACTAAAATATAATGAATCAATTGAAAAAGTCAGAGGGCTTATATTCTATACTAGCTTCCATGGATTAACAATGAACTGTTTTTTAACCTGAATTTAAACTTTAGGTTTCTCGTATTTAACTTTGGCCATCTAAACTTACATTATGAATACAGCAAGAACAAACAAACGAGCATTGAAGACGCTCCGTATATAAATAACTTTATTAAAAGGTGGAATTAGGATGAACAAAACAAAGATGCAAGCCAATAAACAAAGTACAGTGTGGCGAGGACGCTTGCAGGCTATGCTATTAACGGTAACGATGACGGCAACCGTAATGACAGCTTGGCTCGGGCCAGTTAACGTTGCTCAGGCTCAAGCAGCGACAGCCGGGACAGGTACAGCCATTCAACAGGGAGTAGCAACGACACAGCAATCGACTGTACAGCCAGCCCCAGCGGATAAAGCACGCACATATCCTCAAGCGATGGCAGATTGGACATCTTGGATCAAGGACAATGCTTACGCGCTAGATTCCATTGAACCGGAAAAGATTGAATTCGGCAGTGGCACAATTGCGAAGAAAGAGTTTGATGATTTACAGATGTTAAAGCCATTGCTGCAGTCAAAACGAATTGTTTATCTTGGTGAAAGTACACATGGTGCGGCACAATTTAATAGTGCGAAGACAAGACTTATTCAGTTTTTACATCAAGAAATGGGATATAACGTGCTTGCTTTTGAAAGTGGCTTAGGTGATGTTGCAGCTGCACAAGGTAAGTTGACCAGCGGTACTGTAGAAGAAGCGATGAAACAATCGATCTTCCCCGTTTGGTGGACAGAGGAGACATTACCGCTATTTCATTATATGAAGGACACACAATCCCAAAAGCAGCCGCTTCGTATGGCAGGCTTTGATATGCAGGATTATAAATTCAAAGTAGAAGAATGGTTGAATGATGAGGGGCTCATTAAAGAAGTTCAACAGGCGGAGAAGAATTTACGTGAGGCACGTGATGATTTGAAGGCTTATCAAAAGGTGAAGCCTAATGCGATAAAGACTTTCGAGAAGGTAAAACAGCAGGTGAAGCCAAGTGCAGAGCGCTTGAAGAAAGTATACCCAGATGAGCCTCATATCGTAAAGTTGATGGAGCGTGCGTTGAAGGTAAAGATTGATGTCATTAATGAATACAATGAGCTGAGTATCCGTGGAGGCATAGATGCAAAGCAAGGTAAATACGATACGATACTGCAATCATTTGCATGGCGCGATAAAATGATGGCGGCGAATCTGGTGTGGCTTGCAGAAGAAGTATACCCAACTGAAAAAATCATTGTATGGGCACATAATGATCATATCCGTAAAGCTCATTCTGAAGTAGAAGGTACGCCATATACGGTGAAGTTTATGGGCGAGTTGATGCCGGAAGATTATAAAAAATACAGCTATGTTCTTGGGCTTTATATGGCTAGTGGCGAGACAGCTGATAATGGAGGCAATAAGGTAGATGTTGCTAAACTTGAGCAGGGTTCCATGGAATCGATTCTATCAGCATCCAATCAGCCTTACACGTTCCTAGATTTGCGATATCAGCGTGAGACGCGGGGCAACTCTTGGATGTTCGAGCCTGTATCTACTTACAGTTGGGGGTATATTCCGGAGAGCATGAATGTTCGTGAGCAATACGACGGCATGTTGCTAATTGATAAAGTTCAGGCACCGAAATATGTGAAATAGATGAATTAGAACATCGAAAGCGTCAAAAGAAAAGCAAGCGCTGAATCGTGCAGGATTCAGCGCTTTTTTATATTTATCTCACTTGTTATTATAAGTAACATTCTATGTAGTAGTTTGCTCTGTAAATACGGCGTCTAGAACGGATACATTCTGTTCAAATGCTTCTCTCATACGCTCCAGTGCAGTTCTACTTGTATTTTTAACCTGAATTTAAACTTCAAGTATCTCTCATTTAACTTTAAGAATCTAAACTAACATTATGAGAGAAAGCAAGAAGATATAAGTGACTTCGTGAACAAACGTAATGATAGAACACAATTCGTACATACATCATTTTTGGAAAAGGCGGGTATGAGAATGAACACAACTGTGGGGCAAATGAACAAGTCAAATCATGTATGGCGTAAGCGTCTGCAAGCGATGATCTTGACGGTAACGATGACGGCAATAGTAATAACGGATTGGCTCGGGCCTGTTAACTCCGCTCAGGCTCAAGCGGCGACAGCGCAGCCAGAACAGAAATCTGAGCAAGCAGTGAAGCAGGGCGATCAAGCCAAAGAGCAGGTTGAGAAGACAACAGATAGCAAAGCCCGTACTTATAAGGAATCAATCGCGGATTGGAAAAAGTATGCGAATGATCATGCCTATGCTTTGAATTCGATTCAACCGGAGAAGCGGGTGAATGGCTCTATACCAGCAAGTAATTTTGAAGACCTTGATATGTTAATTCCATTGCTAGTAGATAAGCGCATCGTTTACTTGGGTGAAAGTACTCATGGTGCTGCAGAATTTAACTCGGCGAAGACGCGTTTGATTCAATATTTGCATCAACAGCTTGGCTATAACTATGTTGCATTCGAAAGCGGTCTTTCTGATGCAGCAATAGCTCAAGGGAAAATGAAAAATAAGACAGCTAAAGAAACGATGAAACGCTCTATTTTTAGTGTGTGGTGGACGGAAGAAACACTGCCTTTGTTCCAGTACATGAAGGATACACAAGACAGCGAGCGTCCGCTTCGTTTGGTGGGCTTTGATATTCAAACGCAAACTCCACTTCTTAAGGATGCTTCCTGGTTGAAGGATAAGGCACTTCAAGAAAAAATCATGAAGGCAGAAGCTGATTTTTCCAAATGGAGAGGCAGCAAAGATTTATCGGGGTATCGTAAGGTGAAGCCGGAACTTCTTAATTTGTATAAAAAACTAGTAAAGCAAGTGGAATCTCAAGAGGAAGCATTAAAGAAAGAGTATCCGAATGAGCCGAAAATTGTGGTTTTGATGAAACGGGCGGTAGAAGATCGAATTCGCTTGATTGACGAATATATTGAAATTAACATTGAAAGAAATATCGCGGTTGAAAAAGGTGACATGTTGGCAGTATTTCGTGCTACGGAATGGCGTGATCGTGCCATGGCAAACAATTTGATTTGGCTTGCTACCGAGGTATATCCAACAGAGAAGTTTGTTGTGTGGGCTCATAATGGTCATATTAGTAAGGCGCAGTCTCAAATTTATAGTTTCAAAGGCGCTCATAAATGGATGGGCGAGCTTATGCCGAAGGAGCTCCAACGTCAGAGCTATGTGATGGGATTGTACATGGCAAGTGGAGAATCGGCTGATAACGAAACTAGACAGCCGATCCCTGTACAGCCGTTGATACCAGGGTCGTTAGAGGATATTTTATCTGGAGCGAAGCAGCCTTACACGTTTATGGATTTACGCTATCGTGATAATGAGCGGGGTAACTCTTGGATGTTCGAACGTGTATTTGCTTATGATTGGGGAAATATGCCGACATTGATTGTGGCGCGTAATCATTATGATGGTATCTTACTTATCGATAAAGTGAAGCTGCCTCGTTATATTCCTTAATTGAATGATGTAAAAAACACCTAAATAGGCTCTTAGGAAAGCTAACGCTGCATCGTGAAAGGATGCAGCGTTTTTTCTATTTTTTCCAATAAGAGAGCACAAAATGTCAAGACGGTCATCTTGTGTAACTACTAGAATGATATCAAGATAAATAATACTGTATTTAGGGAGTTGAACCTAATGAAGCCAATGAAATTAACGCAGTCAGATCATACAGTCCAGCCGCCGTCTACACGTCGTCGTCGTTTTGCTTTGCTTCTGTTAACAGCGACAGTTGCGCTAACATCCGTAAGTTATGCAGCGGCACCGAGCAGCATTGTTTTTGCTCAAAGTAATACGCCATCCAAGCAGGAGGAACAATCTGAGCAGCAGGCAGACAAACAAACGGAACAGAAGGAAAGCAAACAAGCCCGTTCATACACCGAAGCTATTACGGACTGGAAGAAGTATGCCAATGATTATGCCTATGTTTTGAAATCGATTCAACCTGAAAAGCGGGTGAATGGAGCGGTTCCAGAAGGTAATTTTGAAGATCTCAACATGTTAGTTCCTTTGCTGGCGGATAAACGCATCGTCTACTTGGGAGAAAGCAGTCATGGTGCTGCTGAATTTAACTTGGTGAAGACGCGTTTGATTCAATATTTGCATCAACAGCTTGGTTATAACTTTGTTGCATTCGAAAGTGGTCTGCCAGATGCGGCCATTGCACAGGGGAGCATGAAGAGCAAATCAGCGGTAGAAACAATGAAACGCTCCATTTTTAAAGTGTGGTGGGCGGAAGAAACGCTGCCTTTGTTCCGATATATGAAGGATACGCAAGACAGCCAGCAGCCACTTCGCTTACTAGGTTTTGATATCCAATTGCAAACTCCGCTTCTGAAAGATGCACAATGGTTGAAAGATAAGGCGCTTCAAGAAAAAATCATGCAGGCAGAAGCTGAGTTGGCCAAGTGGAGTCGTGGAAAGGATTTAGCCGGCTACCGTAAAGCGAAGCCTGAACTCCTTAATTTATATGAAAAGTTATTGAAGCAAGTGACATCTCACGAAAACGAGTTAAAGAAAGAATATCCGAATGAACCGAAAATTTCGATTCTGATGAAACGCGCGGTTGAGGATCGTATCCGCCTCATTAACGAATTTGTAGAAATTAATATTGAAGTAAATCTAAGCGTTGAAAAAGAAGGAATGGCGGCGATGTATCGGGCAACGGAATGGCGTGATCGTGCCATGGCGAACAATTTGATTTGGCTTGCTACTGAGGTATATCCAGAGGAGAAGTTTATTGTATGGGCCCATAATGGCCATATCAGCAAGGCACAGTCTCAGGTTGTAGAAGGGACTCATAAATGGATGGGGGAACTCATGCCGAAGGAACTCCAGCGTCAAAGCTATGTGATGGGGTTGTATATGGCAAGTGGAGAATCAGCAGAAAATCAGACAAGGGAGCCGATCCCTGTACTGCCTCTAATCCCAGGCTCAATGGAAGATATTCTATCTGCATCGAAGCAGCCATACACGTTTATGGATTTACGATATCAGGACAAAGAGCGAGGCAACTCGTGGATGTTTGAACGTGTCATTGCTTATGAGTGGGGAGCGATGGCAAGCTTGATTATACCGCGTCATCATTATGACGGTGTATTGCTTATTGATAAAGTGAAACTACCTCGATATATCCCTTGATCACCCAAATAAACGAATGTACTCTTTCTATGTTTAATAGAAAGGCGCTGCAAAACTAACGTATGCAGTGTTTGGCGACAAGCGATAAGAGTTTCCGCAGACTGACGGGCGGTTTTCTCTTATCGCTTTTTTGCATCTACATTTGTATTCATCAGGTCAGCATAAGTATCACGATTGCTACCATAGTCGTAGCGATGAGTCCGATGAATACGGGAACAAGATTGCGCCGTGCGAGCTCGAAGGGGCTGACGCCGCAGATCGCAGCGGCTGGAATGAGTGCCCACGGGATAAGTGTACCGCCGCCGACCCAGATGGCGGTGATTTGCCCTAGGGCGCTCAAGGTGGCGGTGCCGCCGTCGATGCTGCTGCCGAATACGCTGGCGATTGATCCCACCAGCGAAAGGCCAGAGAAGCCCGAGCCGTCGAGGCCGGTAATGGTTCCGATAGTCGTCATCGTTACCGCACCAATCGCGGGATGAATAGGCACACTGTTGGCCAGCGCTAAGCCTAAATCATTGACGATGCCATGGGAGCCGGCTGGCAGCACAGAGCCGTACAAATCGATCAAAGCCGCATCACCGAGGTAGAAGAAAGCTGCGATTGGAACGACAGGTACGAATACTTTGAACCCGAATAGAAAGCCATCAATTAAATGTACCGTTGTTTGTTCCAAGCCCTTTCCACGGTAAGTAAGCAAATTGATGAATAGGAGAATAAGTACAGCGGTACCACCAACGAGAGCGGTAGCTTCACTTCCTTGGAGATTATAGCGAAACAGGATGATAACATCGAGTACGAACAGAAAAATAATAAATATGGCAGCTATGCGTTGTAGCAAAGGAGAGAGCGCTGTTGTCTTCTTGCTGGAGGTATCGGTATCTTGATTTGCGTTAGGTCTATCAGAAGGAGTTATTTCTGTCTCGGTCAACCCACTATTAATGTGCAGACTACCTGACTTCATGTCTCGCCGTATCAGCCAAAAGGCAGCAGCCGTCGTTGTTACACCCATCACAAATACGAGTGGAAGGCTAGCACTGATAACACTCTCTATCGGAATGCCAGCAGCATCTGCCGTCAGCTTTGGTGCACCTTGGATGATAAAGTCACCAGACAGTGCAATGCCTTGACCGAATAAACTCATCGTCATGGCGACCACTAGTGGTGGTAGTCCGGCGCGGATGGCTGCTGGAAGGAGTACAGCACCAACCAACGCCATGGAGGGTGAGGGCCAGAAGAAGAAGCTCATCGTCATAATAAGAATGCCAATCGTCCAGTAAGCCATCGTTGGGTTACGCATAAAGCGTGTGAATGGAGAAACCAGTGCTTCGTGAATCCCCGAAGCAAGCAGTACACGGCTCATACCAACGATGATAGAAATAATAAGTATCGTGGGCATCAGTTCTTTTAACGCATAGATAAAGGTAGAGAAAATACCACTAACAGCATGTGCAAGAGAGGATGTGGCCGTCCAGCCAAGCAGTAATATTCCGATAATACAAATGAGTGATGTATCGCGGCGTTTAATAAGAAAGACAATAACTAGGAACATAAAAATGAGATAAATACCGTGCAGCCAATTAAACTCCAGCATAGTACGTGATACCTCCTTGAGAAGGCTTACATGTGAGTTATTCATCATATGCGGAAGCCTATCTTTCGGCACGTACGGTCACACATCTATATTTGGTCAAAAAAGAGGTCCTTCCTAAGCATTAATCTGCTCGGAAAGGACCTCTTCATTTATAAGAAATAATTAAGCATGAGTGCGCATGTTAGCGATCATTTGACGAAGAACCGTCTGCAAAATACCGCCATTGCGATAGTAATCAACATCAACCATGCTGTCGAGACGCACGATTGCGTTGAATTCAAACGCTGTTCCGTCTTCGCGTACAGCCGTTACTTTCACTTGTTGGCCTGGAAGTACTGCATTGGACAATCCTTCGATGGAGATTGTCTCACGACCAGTCAAGCCAAGGGATGCCCAGCTTTGACCCTCTTCGAATTGAAGTGGCATTACGCCCATACCTACCAAGTTGGAACGGTGGATACGCTCGAAGCTTTCTGCGATAACAGCTTTAACGCCTAGCAAGTACGTGCCTTTTGCAGCCCAGTCACGGGAGCTTCCTGTACCATACTCTTTACCTGCAATAACGACGAGGTTTTTACCTTCTGCTTGATACTTCATAGAAGCATCATAGATGGACATTACTTCGTCAGTTGGCAAGTACTTCGTTACGCCGCCTTCTGTACCTGGCGCAACTTGGTTGCGGATACGAATGTTAGCGAATGTACCGCGCATCATTACTTCATGGTTACCACGACGGGAGCCGTAGGAGTTGAAGTCTTTGCGTTGTACGCCGTTGTTAATCAAGTATTCGCCACCAGGGCTGTCTGCTTTAATGTTACCAGCAGGGGAGATATGGTCCGTCGTAACGGAATCTCCAAGCAACGCCATAATGCTAGCATCTTTGATGTCGGAAATATCATCAAGATCATCGCCCAAGTTCTCGAAGAACGGTGGGTTCTGGATGTAAGTGGATTTCGGATCCCACTCATAAGATTCGCCTTCAGGAACTTCAATTGCATTCCAACGCTCGTTCTGCGTAAATACGTTCTCGTATTTATCGATGAACATTTGCGGGTTGATTGCTTGAGCAACAGCTTGTTGTACTTCTTCAGAAGATGGCCAGATATCTTTCAAGTATACAGGCTCATTATTCTGATCATAGCCGATTGGATCATTAGACAAATCGATATTGACTGTTCCAGCTAGCGCGTAAGCAACAACGAGTGGTGGAGATGCCAAGTAGTTTGCTTTTACTTGAGCATGTACACGGCCCTCGAAGTTACGGTTACCGGAAAGTACTGCTGCAACTGTCATATCGTTGTCTGTGATTGCTTGGCCTACTTCGTCTGGTAGTGGACCGGAGTTACCGATACAAGTTGCGCAGCCGTAACCAGCTACGTGGAAGCCAAGTGCTTCAAGCGGCTCCAACAGGTTCGCTTTCTTCAAGTATTCCGTAACGACAAGGGAACCTGGCGTCAAGCTGCTCTTCACATATTCAGGTTTAACCAAGCCGCGCTCGACTGCTTTCTTCGCAACGAGACCTGCACCAAGCATTACGCTAGGGTTGGATGTATTTGTACAAGATGTAATAGCTGCGATAACGACCGCGCCTGTTGCCATCTTGCTTTCTTTATTGTTAGGATGCTTAACCGTAACTTCTTCAGCGATCTTCTCATCGGACAAGCCGTAGCCGCCTTTATCCAATGGCGTACGCAAAATGTCATTGAACTCTTTCTTCATGTTTGTAAGTTCAACACGGTCTTGCGGACGTTTTGGTCCTGCTAAGCTTGGTACAACAGAGCTGATATCAAGCTCGATTGTGTCAGAGAAGTCTGGATCTGCCATGTCAGCTGTACGGAACATGCCTTGTGCTTTGTAGTACTCTTCAACAAGCTGTACTTGCTCTTCTTTACGACCAGTTGCGCGCAAGAAGTTCAATGTAACGTTATCAACTGGGAAGAAGCCGATTGTAGCGCCGTATTCAGGTGCCATGTTCGCAACCGTTGCACGGTCTTCCAAACCAAGCTGCTCAAGGCCAGGGCCGTAGAACTCAACGAATTTACCAACAACGCCTTTTTTACGAAGGATTTGTGTAACCGTCAAAGCCAAGTCAGTTGCTGTTGCGCCTTCTGCCAATTTACCTGTCAATTTGAAGCCGATAACTTCAGGTGTAACGAAGTAGAGTGGTTGTCCGAGCATACCTGCTTCTGCTTCGATACCGCCAACACCCCAACCAACAACACCAAGACCGTTGATCATCGTTGTGTGGGAGTCCGTACCCACTAGAGAGTCAGGGAATACTTCTGTTACGCCGTCGACTTCTTTTGTAGCTGCTACAGAAGCAAGGTACTCCAAGTTAACTTGGTGAACGATACCTGTAGCCGGTGGTACAGCGCGGAAGTTATCGAACGCCGTTTGAGCCCAACGAAGGAAGCGGTAACGTTCTTCGTTGCGTTCGAACTCAATGTTCATATTATATTCAAGAGCGTCTTTATTACCGAATGCATCTACCATGACAGAGTGGTCAATGACGAGGTCTACTGGAACGAGCGGGTTGATCTTCTTTGGATCGCCGCCTGCTTTTTTAACCGTGTCACGCATTGCTGCCAAGTCAACAACAACAGGAACACCTGTGAAGTCTTGCAAAACGATACGTGCAGGGATGAACGGAATCTCTTTGTTTCCATCACGGTCTTCAGCCCAGTTCGCGATTTGCTTCACGTGTTCTTGCGTAATTGCACGACCATCGAATTGACGAATTGCTGCCTCAAGAAGAACTTTAATAGAGAACGGTAGGCGAGAAATGCTGTTGAATCCTTGCGCGTTTAGTGCATCCAAGCTGTAGTAACGATAGGACTTGCCTCCGACTGTCAGCTCACGCTGAGCGGAATATGCATTAGTTCTTGTCATGTAAAGGACCTCCTTCATGGTTGTGATTGCAATATCTAGTTAGTGGTAATCGTTATAAACTCCTCAAATCCTCTGTATCAAATGAATGTTTCATCTAATGAAACCCCATTTCATATTTACAATACAAGTATATCGTTTCTAGTGACGCTGGTAAAGATGTTTTGCTTCAAAAATATGCCTAAATGTTTCACATCGACATGTACGAGACAAGTTGTGCATACATATGAATTTAGATGAATAGGCGATGGACAGGAGGAGGCAGGAAGATGAGGCAGGCATGGAAGACGACATTATATGCTTATGTAGAGCAGCATAACCGACACGAAGTTGACGAACGTCCTCAAGCACTTCTTACGCCAATTACGGATAGAAGATATGTGCTCATGATGAGTGAACGCAGGCAAAGGCTGCGTGAATGGTATCGGAGTCGTGATTTTGAGCCGGTCAAGTCTCAAACGAAGGCCAAATTGAATCGTGTGCGTGAGGCAGAAGGAGAAGTACATGTTGACTTGGAATTCCATGTTCAACGCATTGGTCAGCAAAAAGGAACTACATTAATAGAAGAGCGACTGGAATCGGAACGAGTCGTTCTTGTAAAGGAAGAGGGAGACTGGGTTATTGCCCAGATTGAGCATGCTGCCCCAGAACGAAAACCGATGTCGACGCTTATGCAGGATAAAAAGCTGCTGCAGGAGCAACGATCTACAGCGCGTCCATTTTTAAACCGAAATGTGCTTGGTCATTCAAAGCCAGCTAACTTAACGCCTTATCGCCGTGAAATGGCTGTGGAATACGCAGAATTGTATTGGAATGAGCCTAATCCTCAATTTTTACATTTCGAGGTTGATTGCACGAATTATGTATCGCAATGTCTCTTTGCAGGTGGAGCGCCCATGAACTATACTGGTAAAAGAGAATTAGGCTGGTGGTACAGAGGGATGGTAGCCGATCGTGAAGCGTGGAGCTACAGTTGGGCGGTATCAAATAGTTTAGAGGGTTATTTCACGCACAATCAATCTGGATTGCGAGCAATTGCAGTGGATTACCCACAAGAACTGAAGCTTGGAGATGTTATCCTTTATGATTGGGATGGCAACGGACATTATCAGCATAGTTCCATCGTGACTGCGTTCGATCTGAATGGTATGCCGCTCGTGAACGCTCATACGACGAACAGCCGTCACCGTTATTGGGATTATCAAGATTCTTACGCATGGACGGAAGCGACAGCGTATCGCTTTTTCCACATAAGAGACGTATTCTAACCGCTTGAAGTTATGAATTGCATGTTGCCGGTATTTTGGTACAGTCAGCGAAGCCTAAGGTACGTCATGGATAGACTAACTGCGCGAAGTGCGCTAAATGGAGGGGCTTATGGATAAACAACGTAAAATGCGCGTCGGTCTTGTGTACGGCGGCAAATCCGGGGAACATGAAGTATCGTTATCAACAGCGCTCGCCGTTATGAACGCTTTTGACTTTGACAAATATGAAATTATCCCATTCTTTATTACACAATCCGGGGAATGGCGTGTAGGCAGCTTGATGAACGCTCCGTTTGCAGATAAAGAGCAATTGAAACTATTGGATGCAAAGGGTGGAACCGTTCAAGCTATGGATATGTTATTCCGCAGCTTGGATCGCAGTGCAAGCACAGCCTCTGAACCTAGCATCGATGTCATGTTCCCGCTTATTCATGGAACGAATGGTGAGGACGGCACGATTCAAGGCTTGTTCGAGATGGCCAACGTACCATATGTAGGTGCAGGCGTATTGGCTTCGGCTGTCGGCATGGATAAGGCGTTTATGAAGCTTGTATTTGCAGATGCAGGTTTGCCACAAGTCCAGTATGTTCATTTTATCGGTGCAGAATGGAATCGTGATCAGGAGCAAATCTTGCGTCAAACGGAAGAAGAGCTTGGCTACCCTTGCTTCATTAAGCCAGCTAACCTTGGCTCCTCTGTAGGGATTTCGAAAGCACGCAATCGTGCAGAGCTAATCGCAGCTATCGAGCTTGCACTTCAATATGATCGCAAAGTCATCATTGAAGAATTCGTAGATGCGCGTGAGGTTGAGGTAAGTGTATTGGGCAATGACGAGCCGCAAGCTTCTGTAACGGGTGAAGTTATTTCTTCCAATGAATTCTACGACTACAAAGCAAAATATATCGATGGTAAATCCGGCATGCAAATTCCAGCTGAGATCGATGCAGAGCTGGCTGCTAGCATTCGTGAGATGGCGGTACGTGCTTATCGTGCGATTGATGGTTCTGGATTGTCACGTGTAGACTTCTTCGTCCGCCGTTCTGACAATCAGGTGTTTATTAATGAAGTAAACACAATGCCAGGCTTTACGCCGTACAGCATGTATCCTTTGATGTGGAAAGAAACAGGTAAGCCGTATCAGGAATTGTTGGATGACTTGATTGAGCTGGCATTGAATCGCTTTGAAGCGAAGCAGAAGCTTCATTATGTGAATGTGTAATGGTGTTAATGAAAATGGATTCATAGATATATAAATAGGAGCGTGCTGCTCAGCTTACCTCGTGTAAGTTGTCGGCACGCTTTTTTATATTGGTTTCGTAGCAGTGGACAAGGAGGATACGTGTAACAAGCTTTTCCGATTCTCTCTTTGTGAAAGAGATGAAATTCTCGTGGACATACTGATTTCTATATAAGTATCAACGCAACGGAGGGAAATCATTATGAAACGGAAAGCTTCAAAGGTCGTTATGTTGGGTGTTATTGTTGCTGCGAACATATTTGTAGCTATAAATGTAGGAGCCTATACAAATAAAGAGGTATTTACCGCCTATACGGCTTCTTCAACCGGGGAGCAGGACTCTATTCAACAATTGCGTGAGCGGCCTATTGGTAAAGAGCATATAGGTTTGAAAATGAAGCGACTTCAGCTTAGTGAGGTACTCGTTGAGCTTGGATTGGGGGCAGATGCTTGGCAGAAGGCAACAGCGGAAGGGAAGTCACTTGTTGAGTATGCACATACTAAAGGGGTAGCACGGCAGACCATTGTCCAAAAGATGAGTGATCGGATCCATGAAAAGGTGGAGCAAGAGGTTCGGGTTCGTAAGCTGCCAGCGAGTAAACGAGATCGTTTGAAGAAGATGCTGGAGCTGCGTATCGAGCGACTTATTGATCGTAAGTTGAATGAGAAGGAATTGCTGCGCATTAGCTGACTTTTTAGCTAGGATAAGCTGCACCTATCTCACATTGCCATCCCGTAGGGTTTCATGCTTCAATAGAGGTAGTAGATCAGGGAGGGGCGGTTAATATGGGATTCCAGACAGAGTTCAATTCGGTATGCAAATTTAAAAGTGAGCAAGAGCTGTATGAATTATTAGAATATGGGCGCGGGAAAATGAAGAAATCTGGTTTGCGTATTTTCCCAACAGGTCAGAAAGTCATTGCGTATACGCCGGATAATACGGCAGTTGCTATTGTCAAAATCGTTGCTTCCATCGCGGAAATTAACTTCCAAGGAGAAGAGGTAACAGAGGTCGAAATGGAACTTGTTCGCAAGTTGACTGACGAGGAGTCGCGTATTCAGACGGCGTTAGCTTTTGAGATGTTCTTTGGCGAGCAGACGGTATAAGTATGATCGGTTCTTTGTAATGCCTTAACCATTAGCTTTAACAAGAAAAAGTCCATTCCTCATGGGATGGACTTTTTTTGTACACTTTCGCGGTATGAAGGTTCTACTTCTTATTTGGCAGGAACATTTTTATATGATATTTCGTCACGTTTATGACAGGGATTCGTCATGGATAAATCAAAGATCGATCATAGATCGTTCAAGGATGAAGCGGAAGATAATCAGAGATTATCCATCGTATTATGCATAAGTATACGACGTGAATTCAACAGTATGGAAACGATAGAACATAAAAATAAGAACAAATGTTCGTAGTTAATTAATAGGAATCCCATCAAGCGTTTTGTTCTGGGCGTGTTAAATTGGTATTACGAAATCAAACGCAAATGACACACCGGTTCCACAATGGAACAAAGGCGCGGGCAGGCGCGATAAATGTACGTTTTGGGTTTGCGTTTGATTCATTACGCCAACTAATAACTAATAACTAAACCTATACTTGTTACGGAGTCCTCAGTTTACAAGAAGGGAGACTAGAACAATGGAATTTTGGAAATATGCATTCGATATGAATTGGATCAATGTAGAGGTTCTACGTAAAGCTGTGCGAACATCGAACAATCCATCTGGAGATATTACACCAGAACAATACCGTGAAATAACATCTATCGACTATATGTAACACGAATCATCTCAGCCCCCGGATAAGTCCGGGGGCTTTATTTATTTATAGGTGAAATATAATTTTAACCATAGATGTATGGCAAAGGTGATATATGAAAAATAGCTTGAATAAGAACATTTGTTCTTATATAATGGAATTATAAATACTGCAGATGTGGACAAAGGCGGTGCTACGATGCTTTGTGACGTATCTCTCGACCTTCCGGATCTAGACAAGGAAGCGACTCGTAGAAACGTTGAGGCGGTACTGGAGAAATACCGTATGTACAAGCAAATTGGTTATGAAGTGAATGAAACAAGACTGACTTCTTCCTACACGGTGCGTTCTCATGGGCAGACGAATCGAGTAACAGACCAGACGAGGGATATTGCTGTGGACAATGTGGATATTCCCGAGAAGATGCGCAAATATTGTGAACGAGTGGAGAAAGCCACACAGCGCTTGCCTGAGAAGGAACGTCAGATTATTACGGAGCGTTATTTGAAGGAAGACGGTGTTTATGACTACCAAGTGTATAGTTTTACGTTCGATCCCCCTCTATCCGAATACAGTTACTACAAATTAAAGTGGAAAGCCATTTCCAAGCTAGCCATCTCGCTTAATGTTCAGGTGTTTGTTGACACGCCTTCTTGATCGATTTCTTCCAAAATACACGCGCGCACATAGCCGGTGGTTGTCTATTTCTCCGGCTTCGTGCAGCATATCTTGTGTTTATATATATCCGATCTCCTATCCAGCTTGAGCTGTCCGCATGTCTAAATTTCCAATTTGCTCTTATTCCAGTATGTCTCCAAATCTCCAAGTATGATCCAATCTCTTGATTGGGATGCTATACAGTAGCAAATCACACATTGGAGGCTACAACTATGCTTGTCCGCTTCGGATATGTAGCGATGTCGGTACTTGTGGAGAATTGTTCGCCTTCACGTACGATGACGTATACGAGCTACTGTAAGATTGATGACCGCGAAGCCGCGATTCGCAAGCTGGAACGGTTGTCTGAGGAGAATTTGACCAATACGCTGCGGTTGTTGAAGCATAATCGTGCTCATCATATTGAGTTGTACCGCTGCTCCAGCAAGCTGATTCCACTCGCCACACATGAAGCGCTCGCAGATTGGGATCCCTTTATCGCTTTGAAAGAACCATTTGCAGCAATTGGTACGTATGCCAACGAACATGGGATGCGACTGAGCTTCCATCCGGACCACTTTACCGTACTGAGCACGCCTCGGGAAGATGTGCTGCACAATTCGATCCGCGACTTAGGGCATCATCTTCGTATGCTTGAGGCGATGGGAATGGATGCGCGTGCGAAGAACAATATCCATATTGGCGGTGCTTATGGCAATAAGAAAACAGCGGGAGAGCGATTCAAGGCCAATTTCAAGTTGCTGTCTGAACCTATCAAGCAGCGATTGACGCTCGAAAATGATGATAAAACCTTTACCGCTGCAGAGACGCTGGACGTATGTGAGCAGCTTCAAGTCCCGATGGTGCTCGATATTCACCATCATTGGGTCAATCATGAAGGGGAGCAGCTAGCTGAGCTGTGGCCAAGAATATTGAAGACATGGGACACCGCTTATGCCCAGGCGGACGCAACGGTCGATAATCCGCTTCCTCCTAAGATTCATGTATCGAGTCCGAAGAGCGAGAAAGATATTCGCGGGCATGCTGATTATGTAGATGTAAAGCCGCTGCTTGCTTTCCTGAGGGATATAGCCCCATACACAGACAAGGTGGATGTTATGATTGAAGCGAAGAAGAAAGATGATGCACTCTTTCAACTGATGCATGACCTTACTCAGTATGAGGGCGAAGGGGTTTCGCTCGTAAGTCCTGCATCTGTGAGCATCCAATCTTAATGATGGTCGTCACTTGAAAAGATGCGCGAAATACGTTACCTTGTACAAAGAAAGCAAACCGTTTATTTGGAGAATCTTGCACGTGCAGAGATGTACAAGCTGGAGCTTACCAATTGTTCAACGGTGAGAGGAGGATATTTAAAAGTATGTCCCAAGTATTAGCAGGTAAAAATATCGTCGTCATGGGTGTTGCAAACGATCGTAGTATCGCGTGGGCAATCGCGCAATCGTTGGCAGCTCAAGGCGCAAGACTAGCGTTTACATATGAGAGCGAGCGAGTTGAAGCTCGCGTCCGCAAGTTGGCAGAAACGATCGAAGGTTCTGTGATTCTTCCTTGCAATGTTACAGTGGATGAAGATATCGACCAGCTTGCTGTCCAATTGAAAGAGCATTTCGGTACGCTGCACGGTATTGTGCACAGTATCGCATTCGCGAAAACAGAAGAGCTCACAGGCATGTATGTGGACACGTCCCGTGCAGGCTTTGCACTAGCGCATGATATTAGCGCGTACTCGCTCGTAGCTGTTACGCAGCGCCTACATCCGCTTATGACAGAAGGTGGAAGCGTCATGACGATGACGTATCTAGGTGCAGAGCGCGCAATGAAGAACTACAACGTTATGGGTGTAGCGAAAGCTGCGCTGGAGGCGTCTGTTCGTTACTTGGCGAATGATCTTGGCCAACACAATATCCGCGTAAATGCGATCTCCGCAGGTCCAATTCGCACATTGGCTGCGAAGGGGATTGGCGACTTCAACTCCATCTTGAGACAAGTGGAAGAGAAAGCTCCACTTCGTCGTACGACAGATGCTGCAGAAGTAGGGGATACAGCGATGTTCTTGATGAGCCCATGGTCCCGAGGCATTACAGGTGAAGTTATCTACGTGGATGGCGGTTACAACATCGTATCTACTTAGTTGAATGATTGATGGCGGCGATCAAGCTTGTGCGTTTGCCTACCGATTGCCACGCGCCTTGCACAGGTGTCTCCTAATGAGACGTTATCCTATGCAGGGCGCTTGTTCTATGTGCCGCTAATAATATGCGGTGCAATTGCGGAAGGCCGCCACAAAGGTTGTGGTTATAATCGAGGCACTGCGACAATAAATAGAAGCTATGGGCTTCGCTAACACGAAAGAAGGAACTTTGCATGTGGCTTGAAATTGTGCTGCTCGGTTTAATTGGATTCATTGCAGCGACATTCGGCAGCGTAGTCGGTCTAGGTGGGGGGATTATTCTCGTACCTGGTCTCGTTTTTCTTGGACCATGGTTGCTTGGGGAAGCGGTTTCATCACAGACAGCGGTCGCAACTTCATTAGCTGTTCTTATATTTACGGCCTTATCTTCTACGCTGGCTTACTCAAAAGTAAAGCGAGTGGATTGGAGAAATGGCTTGATCTTCTTCATAACAAGCGGCCCTGGTTCGATGGTTGGCGCACAGCTCGCCCAGTATTTTCAAGATAGCTCATTCCAATTGGCGTTCGGCTTTTTTATGTTGGCGATGGCAGTTTTGATGATTGTAAAAGAGAGAATGAAGCCGCTTCAGATTCAGTGGAGACGTATGCAGACGTTTACAGATGGAACAGGGTTAACGCATGAATATGGTGTGAATATCCCGCTTATGCTGCTGATTGGATTTATGGTCGGTTTAGTTTCGGGATTGTTCGGCATTGGTGGAGGCTCCCTGTTCGTGCCGTTAATGGTCTTGCTATTTCGCTACCCAGCCCATATTGCAACAGCAACTTCCATGTTTGTCATTTTCCTTAGCTCGATATTGGGCACGTCTGTCCATGCATGGAATGGTTCTGTGGACTGGATGCTTGTACTTATCTTGGCTCCAAGTGCGTGGATTGGCGGCAAGTTCGGTGCCGCGATAGCCAATCGCATGTCAGGAAAAGGGCTGCTGTTGCTGCTGCGATTGACGTTGCTCGTACTTTCCATTCGGATGATTATAAGTGGATTTATGGCTGATTAGTGGAATTTGATTGATTACGGATAATTGGATGAAACTTCGGCAGGGAGGCTGCGTATAGTTAAGGATATGACATTTTTATACAGAAAGTAGTGAGAGAGGATTGAATCAGGAAAAGACACCTTACGTTGTAACGGGGAAAAGCTTTACCGCTGTGGCCATCAATTGTGCTGCAAAGGCGGGTGAATGGATCAAAAGTCGACTCGGTCAATATAAATCGTTAGAAATGAAATCTTCCATGCACGATGTTGTAACGGAAGTGGACAAAGGTGCGGAGTTAATGATCCGCAAGCTGATACAAACTCATTTCCCGCATCATAGCATTTTAGGTGAAGAGGGAGTTGGGTGTGGACAGGTGGCTTCGGAAGAAGCACTAAAAGAAGCGTTGCAATCTGAATATCTTTGGATTATTGATCCGCTGGATGGGACGACGAATTATGTTCATGGTTTCCCATTCTTCTCGGTATCGATTGCATTAGCACATAAAGGTGAAGTGATTGTCGGTATCGTGTATGACCCGATAAGGGACGAGTTGTTCGTCGCAGAGAAAGGAAAAGGCGCTTATGTCCGCGGACAGCGGATGCAGGTAGCAGATGAGAAGAACTTACAGGGCAGTCTTATCGCTTCAGGTTTCCCTACGGACTTTACTCGGGCTCTACCAGCGAATCTGAAAGGCATTCAGGCCCTTGCACCCAAAGTGCGAAATATCCGAACGGCAGGCTCAGCAGCCCTACATATGGCGTATGTGGCAGCTGGTCGTCTAACAGGATTTTGGGAGCTGAATTTGAATGCATGGGATTTGGCAGCCGGAAGCCTTCTTATCTCAGAAGCGGGTGGAAGTATTACAGATACGTATGGGCAGCCGTATCATCTTGGAGTGAGAGATGTATTAGGTTCAAATGGCCATATTCATGCTGATTTCATTCAAGTGCTCAAAGATGCGGATGCACAAGGGTAATCGAGGGAATAGTGTGACTGATATTAATAGCGCTATATAAAAAAACAACCTGCATGCAGTTGAACTGCTTGCAGGTTGTTTTACGTTGTTGGCTGCATAATTGCAATGGCCTGTGAGCCCATTTGCTCCCAGCCACGACGGAAGGCATCTATTTTGATGCGATCTGTGCGTCCGAGTGGATCCAGGACATACATATAATTTTTATCGTAGCCTGTTACGAGCAAAGAGTGCTCATAATAGGTAATGCGGACAGGCCCAGTCGGCGTTTGCCATTGATGCCAAGCTTTTTCAGGGACAGCATCGTATAAGGTGGTGTGAATGACCCATACTGGTATTCCTTGACCGACCGTATATTTCAGATGCTCAAAAGTCGTACCTGTAATATCCGCTACTCGACCTGGTGCATACTGCTCGGCTAATTCAGCGATTGGTTCATGATACACACCAAGTCCAGGGTTCTTAATATTGTACATATCGCCGACAAAGCCATCATGCGGATTACCGAAGTGGATCGTATTGCCAACCTTCTTGTAAGGGGTTGGTTCTTTTTTGATCTGCTTGGCAAGTGTCATCTTATCTACGTCAATGTCATTCGCATATAACAGCATCGCGAGCGCAGTTACCTCGCAACCACGAGGTAGTTCAGGCAGTTGCATAATAGCCTTGGCTTTCTTATGGCGTACCGTTATAGGGGATGGCTTAGCAGGATCCCATAACACTTGATTGCTGCCACGATAGGTCACCTTGCGACCAGAACTTTTCCTTGCATATGCGACAGCTTCATTCCACGTTTTAAATAATGCCTGACTATGATTGGACGCTTCTACTGTGAAAGAACCAAATGCTTCATAAGCAATATAAGAAGAGAGTTCTTCGCGCCAAGCAGTCATTCGGTCAGAGTCGGGCATATCTTTACTGCGAGATAACAGCACAACACCGTCTTCAATATGAAGGTTGCGGCCAAATGCTTCACTTGCCGCTCGCAGTGGAACGTAGGTAATACCATCTTTCACCACAGGTTTGGTTTGAAGCTTGAGCGATTTTCCTTCTACTTGTGCTTGAGCCTTATTTAATTCGTATCGAATGCTTCCTTCTTCTGAAGTAAGCGCGATATTTCCTTGTTTATTGTTGTAAGTGAGCTCTGCATCGAAGCTGTCTGCTAAGAAGCGAGCAGGAATGAGTGTTTCGCCGCTATATTGATAGGGAGCGGCATTTTTCGTGTTAGAATCGATCGGTACTAAATACGGACCTACAATTGCCGTGTTGCTATACAACATGAGCACAATATCATCGGTAGGCATCTCGAATGAGAAGCGTCCTTCATTGATCTTGGACGATACCAGACGTTGTAATGGAAACACGCACAAGGTGATAATAATACAGAACAGTAGCCAGCGATTCGTCTGGCGAACAAGGCGCGACACCATTGCATCCTCCTACTAGTTACGTGGACATAGTTATACTTATTTATCGGATAGGAGAGGTGGAAATGTTAGTTCAAAAGTTGATTTGAATAATAGAAAAAGCCCTCTTGCGAGGGCTTTTGAAGCTAAATGGGAAATATTATGTTGCCTAATCATAAAAGATCTTTACGATCTCAACTGGATTTCTTCAGCATCTCATAGACTTGTTCCACGTCTTTATCTCCGCGTCCAGAAATGTTAATGATAACAATCTCATCTTGCTTCATTTGCGGAGCTAGTTTTAGGGCGTATGCGACCGCGTGCGAACTTTCGAGCGCAGGGATAATGCCTTCTGTCTTGGATAACTGCATAAACGCATCCAGAACTTCTTCGTTCGACACCGTAACATATTCTGCGCGGCCTGATTCTTTCAAATAGCTATGCTCTGGTCCTATTCCTGGATAGTCGAGACCAGCTGCAATCGAGTAAGTAGGAGCTGGATTTCCGTTCTCATCTAGCAGAACGAGACATTTGAAACCATGAAGAACAGCTGGTACCCCTTGTGTTAGTGCCGGAGCCTGGTCAGGTTCCACACCGATAACGCGGACACTAGGCTCATCCAAATAATGTGCAAATGCGCCAATCGCATTGCTTCCGCCGCCTACGCATGCAATGATGGCATCTGGAAGCCTACCCTCTGCTTTCCATATTTGTTCTTTCGACTCGCTGCTAATGATCGCTTGGAAATGACGAACGATCGTAGGGAATGGATGTGGTCCAACGGCAGATCCAAGCAAATAAAACGTCGTTTCATAATTCATAACTAAGTCATTCAAGGCCTCATCGACAGCATCTTTAAGTCGTCCTTGCCCTTTATCTACAGAAACCACGGTAGCGCCCAGCATTTCCATGCGGAACACATTGAGTGCTTGACGGCGAATATCTTCAGCTCCCATATAAATGACGCAATCTATCCCGAACATTGCACAAACGGTAGCCGTTGCAACACCATGCTGGCCTGCGCCTGTTTCAGCGATAACGCGTTTCGCACCCATACGCTTAGCGAGAAGAATTTGGCCCAGAACATTGTTAATTTTATGAGAGCCAGTGTGATTCAAATCTTCACGCTTCAAATAGATACGAGCACCGCCCAACTGCTCTGTTAAATGTTTCGCATAGGTAAGTGGACTCGGTCGACCGACATACTCACGCAAGTAGTATTCGAATTCTGCTATAAATTCAGCGTCATCCTTGTAAGTCTCAAATGCTTCTGCTAAATGATCCAGCACCCCTTGTAATGCTGGTGGAACGTAACTTCCCCCGAATGAACCAAACATGCCTGGAGTAGATGTTGTCATAGTCATGGTTTGTCCCCCTGTTCGAGAATAAATAGAATGGAAAAAGGTTGAAATATTCTTATTTTAGCGGAGATTATAATGGAAAGTCTATCCTTTTAAGTGTGATAGAGAAGATATTTCTTCATCTTTACTCTTGATTATTTTTACTCGTGATTCGTAGCCCATAAGTGTAGTTTGCTTGGTGTAGGGTCTATGTTTAATATTGGATTACAAAGATATAAATGATATAATCAATATGTGTTGGAAGCGCTATCGTAAGACGATACTTTCCTATCGGCAGCGTTTCGTGTAGAGGAGAGAGCAGTTCGAAGGAGCGGAGATACGAACATGACAGTACTGGGAGCTATTGAAGGCGGCGGCACGAAGTTCGTCGTCGGAATTGGAACATCGGATGGAAACATTATTGAAACGGAATCATTCCCGACAACAACTCCAGAAGAGACGATGGAGCGTACGGTGCAATTTTTCCAAAACAAAGGTGTGGAAGCGATCGGGTTCGGCTCATTTGGCCCTGTGGATTTGAATCGTGCTAGTGATACGTATGGTCATATTGCAAAGACACCGAAACCGCATTGGAGCGGGTATGATGTTGTTGGACACTTGAAGCGTCATTTCCAAGTGCCAATCGGATTCGATACCGATGTGAATGCGGCAGCGCTTGGTGAAGCGACATGGGGTGCAGCACGAGGATTGAACAGTTGCTTGTATATTACAATCGGTACTGGCATTGGTGCAGGTGCTGTTGTAGAAGGGAAGCTCGTACATGGACTGACTCATCCTGAAATGGGGCATATCGTCGTGCCTCGTCATATAGATGATACGTATGCGGGCAAATGTCCTTACCACGGCGACTGCTTGGAAGGCTTGGCAGCAGGACCAGCGATTGAAGAGCGTTGGGGCGTTAAGGCTTACGAGTTGGGCGAAGACCATCAGGCATGGGAGTTCCAAGCTCACTATATTGCTCAAGCATTAATGAATTATATTTTGATCTTGTCCCCTGAGAAAATTGTGCTGGGCGGCGGCGTATCTAAGCAACGTCATTTGTTCCCTCGTATACACGAGAAATTGCGCCAGCTATTGAATGGGTATGTGCAGCACTCGGCTATTTTGACGGATACAGCTTCCTATATCGTATCTCCAGGCCTAGAGGATCGTGCAGGTATTACGGGCTCTCTGGCATTGGCAGTGCAAGCATTACATGAGCAGCGTTAATTGATGATTAACTGGTGCGCAAATCGGTGCCGTTAATAAGGTTGTAGATAGAAACGTCGTTATTGTTTTTAAATATAACTTAGCAATAAAAAGCGTCCCACATTCGTGGAGATTCTGTTTATAGCTAGTAGTTTGAGTATTGCTTCAATAGAAGCCTCCAAACATCCTCTCTTGAACATTAACATTGGATGCTTGGAGGCTTTTTTGCTTGTATTGTATATAGTATAGACTCTTGCCTTGTAGCAAACAGGTATATTGGACACACATACAACGGACAAATAAGTAGTTACGAAACCGATACGAATTTCCGTGTGATAGCCGTGTAGAAACCTAAAAACCTAAAAACCAAAACCCCAAAAAGAACGTCTTCGCTCCATACTAAGTTGATCCTCTCTACTTTATCCGCTAAGACCTATCTGTTTGTAAGAATTCCTGCGAAAATACATCAATTGAGCCCTCTTTTTGCCTTAAGCAGCTAATTCCTGCGATTCTGCATCCTTTTCTAGCTGTTTTCCTTACTAAACTTAAAAGTGAAGTAAAAGCCTGCACATCCGCATCAATTTCCCTTGTGTAACTACTTTTGACTTAAAAGTATGCACTTTTGCAGTTATGCAGTTAGAAGTACGTCGAACCTTACAACTTAATCAGCGGGCACACCAAAACACCAAAGGAAGCTTGGGAGAGTTTGTACTTTTCATTTTTAAAATGCTTGGGATATACGACTCAATGTGTTTAAAGATTTATTTCGGATCAGTCATATAGGTGCTCTTATTTCAATAGAGTTTGTGATTAAGGAAACGGAATGGGATTAGGTTTAACAGTTGATGATTGAGATGGTTTCATATACAATACAACTTGCGTAAAGTGTTAACCCATATGTTTTAGTATAAGGTTTACAAATATAACGAATATGAGGTATCTACAGTAAATAAAGAGGTGAACGATGGCGCTTCTTGATAGACGTTTTGGCAAAGGGTTATTTATATCAGCGACAGGGACAGAAATAGGAAAAACGGTTGTCGCTTCAGGAATTTCACATTGGATGCATATACATAAGTTAGGCACAACTGCACTTTGGAAACCGATCCAAAGCGGAGTGGAGTTAGGAAGCATAGAGGCAGATAGTTATCTGTTGTTGAAAGGTTCAGGGTTGACAAATGTGGAGGAACGTAACCTCGTTACATGGACTTTTCGCGAACCGTTGGCACCATGGGCCGCTGCTAAGCGAGAGGGTCTGGAAATCGGCATGACAGAGCTTATTGCAGAAGGTGAGCGGAGAATGGAAGCAGCAGACAGGCTCGTTATTGAGGGAGCGGGTGGTGTGGCTGTTCCATTTAATGCTCGGCATACGATGTCGGATTTGGTCGCGGCGCTTCAATTGCCTATGTTAATCGTAGCTGCTCCGATGCTGGGAACGGTAAGCCATACGGTTACAGCAGTGCAATATGCCCAATCAAGAGGCGTGAAGGATATTGCGGTTGTGTTTGGTGCCGCGTTGATTAAGCCGACCTCTCAAGGGAACAAAGCTGCTTATGAGCAGCAGTTGCACGAAAATGCCGAGATGATTGAGTCGTTAGCTGAAGTTCCGGTATTAGGCGCTGTGCCATATCTTCCGCACCCCAATAGGATGGATGAGGAACTTTGGGTCAACTGGCGTAAAGATTGGCTGCGTGAAACAGCTCATATAACAGCTTTGTATGATTGGTTGAATGCTCGGTTGTAAAAGAACAATTCGATATATAGGTGAGAGGATGGGGAAGAAGATGTCTATGATGATGGTGGAGCAAGATTGGTTAGGGTTAGCGCGTAAAGCAATTGCTGGGGAGTCGATTACACGTGAGGAAGCGCTAAGTATAATCAGAGCGGATGATGATGAAGTATTGGCGATTATGGATGCTGCATTCCGTATAAGAAAGCAGTTTTACGGTAAAAAAGTAAAGCTCAATCTCATTATTAATGCGAAAAGTGGCTTATGCCCAGAAGACTGTGGCTATTGCTCACAATCTCGTGTTGCGACTACTCCTGTCGATAAATACCCGTTGCTTGAGAAAGGTGTGCTCATAGACGGTGCCCGCAGAGCAATGGAAATGCAGGTGGGTACGTATTGCATCGTAGCCAGCGGACGTGGGCCGACGAATCGTGAACTGAATCAAGTAATTGAAGCCGTGCAGGAAATTAAGTCATCTATGCCGATGAAAATATGTGCTTGTCTCGGTATTTTGTCTGAAGAGCAAGCGAAACGGCTTAAAGAAGCAGGCGTAGATCGATACAATCATAATCTCAATACGAGTGCTGATCATTACTCTCATATTACTTCTACCCACACTTACGAGGATAGAATTGAAACGGTTGAGACAGCTAAGTATGCTGGCATGTCACCTTGTTCTGGTGTCATTATCGGCATGGGAGAATCGGATGAGCAGCTGGTGGATGTAGCGTTTGCTCTTCGTGAAATTGATGCGGATTCCATTCCTGTGAACTTTTTAAATGCGATTCCGGGAACGCCGCTTGAGAAGCTGTCTAATTTGGATCCTCGACGCTGCTTGAAGGCATTGGCTTTGTTACGGTTCGTATGTCCGACAAAGGAGATTCGGGCTTCTGGCGGTAGGGAAGTTAATTTGCGCTCTATGCAAGTGTTGGCGCTCTATGCTGCTAACTCGGTGTTTGTTGGCAACTATTTGACGACAGAGGGACAAGAGGCTTCTGCTGATCACGCCATGATTGAAGATATCGGATTCGAGATTGAAAAATGTGCACTGTAGGTCATAGTGAAAAAATATATGCAGGGAAACTGGTGCGGAGGAGGTTCTTCCTCAAACGATGAGTTCAACAAGATACGATTGGATGCATCAGGAACTGGAGCGATTGGAAGCTGAAGATCGTCTACGCAGTATGACGGAGAGCCATTGGCTGGACGATGGTTTTATGGAACGAGACGGAGTTCGTATGCTGAATCTTGCATCCAATCATTATTTGGGATTGAATCCGTGGTTGGATGACTGCGGTTGGGAGCAAGTAAAGGCATGGTGCCGGCAGTATGGTGAGCCAGGCGTGCGTATTGGCTCGGGAGCTTCGAGGCTCATATCTGGTCATGATGGGGTGCATGCTCAGTTAGAGCGGGAGATAGCAAAATTCAAAGGACGGCAGGCTGCGCTCGTGTTCACGAGTGGATATATGGCCAACGTTGGTAGCATTGCTGCGCTAGTAGGACGGAATGATGCTGTGTTCAGTGATCGATTGAATCATGCCAGCATTGTAGATGGAGCATTGTTAAGCCGAGCTCACATGTATCGGTATTCGCATCTTGATATGAACAAGCTGGAGTATCAGTTGCAACAGTGGAGCAAGACGCTGGAGGGAAAACGCAATCAAGCGTTGATCGTAAGCGATGCGGTATTTAGTATGGATGGCACCGTTGCGCCATTACGTGATCTGGTATTGCTGAAGGAGCGCTATAATGCGCTCCTTCTTATTGATGAGGCGCATAGCAGCGGTGTATATGGTGCTAAAGGGCGAGGTTTGTGCCATGAGCTAGGCATGCATGAACGTGTCGATATCGTGATGGGTACATTCGGTAAAGCATTTGGTGCAGTAGGAGCCTATATTGCTGCGGACGACATCGTGATTCGTTATATGATTAATCGCGCCCGTACGTTGATCTACAACACGGGATTGCCTCCGTTAATGGCGGCGCTCATACTTATGCGTTTGGAACAGGTGAAGGATGCGGATGATTCGCGGATAGCGCTTATGCGGAACGCTGTTCTACTGCGTGAAGGATTAAAAGGAGCGGGATTGAATGCAGGTGTGGGAAACAGCCATATCGTTCCGCTCATACTTGGTACAGATGAGAGGGCTGTGGCGATTAGCCGCAAGCTTGCTCAATCAGGGATAGCGGGTATTGCGATTAGACCGCCAACCGTTCCAGAAGGTACGGCTCGAATTCGATTCACGCCGATGGCTTCTCAATCGGAAGATGAGCTGCGCAAAGCAGTTTCCATCATTACGAAGGTGGTTCGAGAAACCTGAGGGGAAGGGCAGAAGTACGCTGTGAACATTCATATAGATTCATATGAATTCATTGATGCAGGGTCTTATTGTGCACAAAGATGAGCGAGAAAGGGGGGGCTGGAGCCAATGAACAGAAGCCAACTCAGCGTTAATGACAGTTATATATGGATTCACGGCTGGGGAGCCAGTGAACAGCTGTGGCACCATGCTGCTAAGGCGCTTCCCGATGCGGCTCATCATTATGTTAGTTTTAGGGACTGCGATTCATCGGATGAAATGGCAGCAGAGATTATGGAACGAGTGGCTACTGTAGCTGTAAACTCGCAGCGCTGCCATCTCGTCGGCTGGTCCATGGGCGGCATGCTGGCGATTGAGGCGGCTGCCAAGTGGTTACGCGAAGCGGGCAGTGGTATGCGAAGTGAAGAAGAAGTGAGACCATGCGATGCGGGTAGTGGCACGGGCAGTGGGGAAGGGTTAGAGCTACGTGGAGAGGAAAGTAGTATTCGAAGTGGGGAAGGCATAAGGTTGTGTGGAGAGGAAAATGGCATACGAAACGGGGAAAGCAAGGAGTTGCACAAAGCGGGAAGCGGGGAAGATATGAGGCTGCGCGAAGTGATAAGCAATGCGCGGAGCCGGGGAAATGTAAGGCTCCGGCAGCCTAACGAAGAGCTGCTCGCGAGCCTCGTGCTGGTGGGCTCGACGCTGCGATTCGTCGCGCCGACCAGCACGGAGGGGTGGCCCCTGCGCGTATTGCAGCGCATGCGGCAGCGGCTGGCCGCCGCGCCAGAGCAAACGCTCCGCGAATTCGCGGTGCGCTTGCTAGCTCCGGCGGAGTGGCAGCAGCATGAGCCGTTGGAAGCGACGCTTATCGAGCGCTTCCAACAGCCTGGCTTTACGCCCGCGGGATTGGACGCGGGCTTAGCCTACTTAGCATCCGCTAACTTAACGGATGCGTGGGCGCAGCTATGCGCAGCGCAGCTCCCCGTGTTATGGCTGCACGGGGAGCAAGACCCGCTAGTGCCTATAGGCGCGCAAGCAGAAGCGCGCCGCCTAGCGGGTCCCAACGCACGGTCCGTCGAATACCGGCGTCTAACCGGACAAGGGCATGTCCCATTCTTGACCCATCCACGCGAATGGGATGAGGAGGTAAGCCGCTGGCATGAACAATTCCAGCTCCAACAAGTCACACCATAGCGGGGGAATATCACCCCGGATTAACAAAGAGATCGTTGGGCAGCGATTTGATCGTCGTGCGCATGAGTACGACCGCTACGCTGACGTTCAAATAGAAATGATTCGAACACTGCTGGATTGGCGGCCTGTGCAGCAGCATATGCAACTGCTCGCAGATCTGCATAGCGATCAAAATTCACGCAATCGTGAGCCAATAAAGCTGCTCGACATCGGCTGTGGTACAGGTGCGTTGACGCAAGCCGCAGTCTCAACCTCAGCCATGCCGTCATCAGCCCAACTATCATTATTGGACATATCATCACGCATGCTGCAAGAAGCACAACGGAAGCTGATGCTTACAGGATATGACGTTGAGCAATTACAGCTTATTGAAGCGGATGCAGAGAAGTGGGCTGTTGTCGACGTCGATACCGACAGCGATACTGGCAACGACATCCCAAGCCAAGACAGCTATGACCTCATCTTATCGAGCGCTGCGTTTCAATGGTTCAATCAACCACAATCAACACTGCAAGCAATCTATAGACGTTTGCGACCAAGAGGCATGATCGCATTCGCTACCTTTATGCCAGGTACACTGCAGCAATTGCACGATGCTTGTGCCTATGCGGACAGTCAGTTTAACTTCGAAGTGGTTCCGCGTGGACAAGCATATGTTAATGGGGTGGATTGGCAAGTGTGGATAGGAGAGTACGCCTCTTCTTCTGCTTGGATGGAGCAAGAGTGGACGTTGAGCTATAACAGCATTGAGGAAATGCTTCAACGCGTGCGTCGAATTGGAGCGAGCAATGCGCTTCAGCAGCATTCAACCCCGATTACGCGAAAATGGCTTCATTATATGAAGGAATATTACTACGAACATCATGGAACGGAAGACGGCGGTGTTCATTTAACCTATCGAGCAGGATTTGGGTATATCAGCAACGAACAGATCTCGAATTAGTTAAAATTAACGCATCAAACAACAATCGAACAGCTGGCATGTTTCAGCTATCTTACTGAGAGGTAATGACTTCAGTATGAGACTAGGGCGATTAGGAATAGACGTTACCAAGTTGTATGAATTGCTTGTTTAAAGTGCATCTTATAAGAGCGGCTATCGCTAGTAAGCAGCCGATTTTCAGCATATCATTGGAAAATATGTTGCAGTGCCCTGCTTGCTTGCATCCGCTGATTCAAAATGTTAAAATGACTTATATACTTTTTAAGTGGAATGCAATAGCGTGTTACTAGTACGACTAGGCATGAGCTAAGCAGCTGTTCATTAGGGTGAACTGCAGCTTCAGCTCGTGCCTTTTTTGACATTCAGTGGTAATTTTCCAGTTTGATATGATAAAAAGCCGTCTTAGACGGATCCATACAGTCAATACGCTGACAGCTAGATAACTTGAAGGAGGAATTCTCATGTTTGGTCTTTTTGGTAAGAAAAAAAAGCAAGTTTCAATCGTAGCTCCAATTACAGGTAAGGCAGTAGCCTTGGATCAAGTTCCTGATGCAGCATTTTCACAAAAAATTATCGGTGACGGTATCGCAATTGAGCCGACTGAGGGTGTTTTTATCGCTCCATTCGATGGAACAATTGTTCACTTGATCGATTCCCACCATTCCTTAGTCATGGCAAGTGAAACGGGTGTTGAATTGCTAGTTCATATTGGCATTAACACAGTATCTCTACAAGGTAAGCCATTCACTCCTCATGTGAAGTCTGGCGACAAAGTAAAAAAAGGCGATACGCTTATCGAATTTGATATCGCTCAAATTAAAGAAGCTGGTCTTCCAACGGTTACGCCAATTGTTATCGCAAATGGTGACATTGTAGCTGAGTTGAAAGCACACGAAGGTAACGTAACAGCAGGTTCTAGCGAGCTGTTGGAACTTACATTGAAATAGATAACGACTTTTCATCAATAATTAGTCATTTATAAAGTGGAACGAAATGAAGGCTTGCCTTAGTTAAACGGGAGCAGAATCGTTTTGGAGAAACACCAGCGGTCGACTTTGTAGTTATTTCTACAACAGCGATTGAAAATGATCTGCTCTTCCTAAATAAAAGGTATAGTCCTTATTTTTCGTTAAGCTTACGTTAATTTTTACAAATATAATTTCGAATCCAACGAATAAAGGAGCCATTTCATCATGGAAAAACAATTCACAGTTAAAAACCCACAAGGTATTCACGCACGTCCAGCAGGCGCAATCATGAAAAAAGCTAGCGAGTTCGCAGCTACTCAAGTCTCTCTTGAGCTAAACGGTCGTAAAATCAGCGCGAAAAGCATTACAGGCGTATTGACGTTGGGTATGAAAGCTGGAGATACAGTTACAGTAAGTGCAGAAGGCGAACAAGCAGAGCAAGCGGTTGAAGCAGTAGGCGCAGTTATCGAATCTGTACTTGACTAATTTTGTACGTTATCGAAGCATCGTCTAGGCAATCGTAAAGGAGTGGAGAATCCTTCATGCTACTTAAAGGAATCGCAGCAGCATCTGGTTATGCAATCGGACCGGCGTTCATTATGGAAGAGAATCATACAGAAATTGAGCGTCGTGAACTGCCTGCTGGTGAAGTAGAAGCAGAAGCAGCCCGCCTACAAGCGGCGGTACAGCAAGCGATGGCAGAGTTGGAACAGATCAAGGAAAAAACAGCAGCCAAGCTTGGTGAACATGAGGCAGAAATTTTTGCAACTCATATCCTCGTTCTTCAGGACGAAGAGTTTATCGGTCAAGCCGTAAAAAAGGTACGTGACGAGTCCGTTAATGCGGAATTTGCAATGTCAGAAGTAACACAAATGCTCGTTGATATTTTCTCCAGTATGGACAGTGAGTACATGCGTGAGCGTGCAGCGGACTTCCGCGATGTTAGCAAGCGTGTATTGACTGCTTTATCTGGCCAAACAGGTACGTCTTTAAATGATTTCGAGGAAGCAGTCGTATTGTTCGCACACGATTTGACTCCTTCGGATACAGCTCAGCTTGATCGCAGCAAAGTAGCTGGATTTGCAACGAACATTGGAGGCCGTACATCGCACTCTGCGATCATGGCACGTTCCATGGAAATCCCAGCTGTTGTTGGTACGCAAAATGGCTCCGAAGCTGTAAAGACTGGGGACATTGTCATTTTGGACGGTTCAAGCGGTATTATTTTGGTTAATCCAGATGAGGATACAATCAAAACTTACCAAGAGAAGCAAGCGAAGTACATGAAACGTCAAGAAGCGATGAAGCTGTACAAAGATAAACCATCTATTACAGCTGACGGACATGAGGTTGAACTCGTTTCTAACATCGGTAATCCACAAGATGCACTCGGCGCTCGCAACAACGGAGCTGAAGGCGTAGGTCTATACCGTACAGAGTTTCTTTACATGGGTCGCGACAACTTCCCATCTGAAGAAGAACAGTTCAATTCTTATGTAGCAGTGTGCGAGACATTGGGTGCTGAGAAGCCAGTTGTTATCCGTACGCTTGATATCGGCGGAGACAAAGAGCTCCCGTACTTGGAGCTTCCTAAAGAAATGAACCCGTTCTTGGGCTACCGTGCTATTCGTCTTTGCTTGGATCGTAAAGATCTGTTCAAGACGCAGCTTCGTGCTATTTTGCGTGCAAGCGCTCATGGTAACGTCAAGTTGATGTATCCGATGATTTCGTCCATTGTGGAACTTCGTGCAGCTAACGAGTTGTTGGAAGAAACAAAGGCGGAATTGGATGCAGAAGGCATTGCATACAATAAAGAAATGGAAGTCGGCATGATGATCGAAGTTCCAGCTGCTGCGATTATCGCGGACCAGTTGGCAAAAGAAGTAGACTTCTTCTCGATCGGAACAAACGACTTGGTGCAGTATACGATGGCGGCTGACCGCATGAACGAAAACGTATCGCACCTGACACAGCCATTCAACCCTGCAGTTATTCGTTTGATCAAGATGGTTATTGATGCGGCGCACAAAGAAGGCAAATGGGCTGGAATGTGCGGTGAGATGGCTGGTAACCTGAAAGCTGTCCCACTCTTGCTCGGACTTGGCTTAGACGAGTTCAGTATGAGTGCAAGCTCCGTTCTTTCTGTCCGCGTTCTGTTGAGCCGCTTGAATCGTGAAGAGATGAAGCAATTGGCAGAAGAAGCGTTGAACTTGGAAACAGCAGAAGAAATTCAATATTTAATTGTTGACCGTGTACCTGCGATTCAGGAACTTACGATCTAGACACAACAATGCAGGCTAGGGAAGTGGAAAGTATCCTAGTCTGCATTTTTTTACATTTTTAGTATAATTATGATGTTGTTCTCTAATTTAGTGTAATAGTTGGATAAACGAGAAAATATCGCATATCTTGATTGACAATTATCAAGGATTCTTCTAATATAATCATTAGATTGACCGCTGTAATGGCGAAAACGTTTTCAATCCGATGAGAAAGGAGTATACCGTTGTCCGACGAGCGTCGATTTGAAATCATACGCGCATTAAGCAACAATGTCGTGTTGGCGAACGATGTGTTGACGAACAAAGAGACTATTCTCATGGGCAAAGGGGTAGGATTCGGGGCTAAGCCCAACGGAATTCTAGCCGCTTCAGATGGTCGGATCGAGAAGACGTTTACGCTTGAAAGCCAGCAGCATTTATCCCAATATCAAATGTTACTGGATCAGATTGATCCTGAAGTCATCACCGTTTCGGAACGCATTATTTCCATGGTATCGGCGGAACTAACTCCGAATCTCAATGAGCATATTCACTTGGCACTGCCAAGTCATATCGAGTATGCTTTGTATCGCATTCGTCATGATATTGCGATAGAGAATCCGTTTCTATGGGAATTACAGACGTTGAATCCGAAGGAATTCGAGATTGCCGCACGAGCAGCTGAACTTATTGCGAACAGCTTTGGTATAGAAGTACCTGAAGATGAGATCGGTTTCTTAACGATACATATTCAGTCTGCCGCAGCGCATGTTCCAGTGGGGAATGTCGTGCAGTACAATCACCTGCTGAAAGATTTAGTTGCGCTTATCGAGCGCAGGCGAGGCGGGCCAATTCCGAAGGAAAGTGTTGACTATTTGCGCTTAATTACGCATCTTCGTTTTGCAATTGAGCGAATCAGGCAAGGCGAGCATTCTCCGAATCCGTTCCGTGATAAGCTGAAGGATATGGTGCCTCATGAATACTCGGTCGCGAGAGAGGCTGCAGACCTGATGGAGAATAAGCTCAACAAGCCAGTAACTGATGATGAGACAGCTTACATCGCGATGCACTTGTATCGTTTATTCAATAAAGAACTGGATTAACTTTAACCTTATACCATAAGCGTGTTACTAGTTCGACTAGGCATGAGCTTGCCATGAGACACATCCTTGATTTTCAAGGATGCGACTCGTCGCAAGTTCATGCCTTTTTGGTTTTTATCATCCTTAGCGGTGATGACAGGTAGGGAAGCGCGGAATATTGCTCCCGCCTTTTATCCATACTTAATATATCTTTTAAAGGGGGATACCTCTCATGTTAGCCTTTTTACAAAGAATAGGTCGCGCATTGATGCTTCCTGTGGCAACGCTTCCAGCGGCAGCAATTCTCATGAGGTTAGGTGCGATTGACTACGTCAACGAATTCAAGTTTGGTGAAACAGTCGGTGGATTTTTCAACAGCTATATCGCACCATTCATGGCTGCAGGTGGCGGTACGATCTTCGATCAGCTTCCACTTATCTTCGCGGTTGGTGTAGCGATCGGTCTTGCTGGGGATGCAGTTGCAGCATTGGCAGCAGTTATCGCGCATGCGATTCTTATGAAAGTGTTGGCCATTTCTCCGGGCATCTGGGCGTTCGTAGATGATTCTGTGAAGCTCGATATGGGTGTACTCGGTGGTATTTTGTCAGGTCTTGTAGCAGCAGGGTTGTATAAGAAATATCACAACATTAAGCTGCCAGATTGGTTAGGATTCTTCGGTGGTAAACGTTTTGTTCCGATGGTAACGGCAGCAGCAATCTTGCTTATTGGTATTCCATTGGGTATGATCTGGGGTCCAGTACAAGCGCAAATTGATGCAGTTGGTAACTGGATTACTGGATTGGGTGCAGCAGGTTCTGGTTTGTTCATTACGATTAACCGTTTGCTTATCCCTACAGGTTTGCACCATGTATGGAACAACATTCCTTGGTTCCAGCTTGGAACATGGGAAGTTGGCGGCGAAGTTTTCCGTGGAGACATTCAACGCTTCTTCCACGGTGATCCAACGGCGGGTATGTTCATGACAGGATTCTTCCCGATCATGATGTTCGCACTTCCTGGTGCGGCTTTGGCGATTATTCACACAGCGAAGCCTGAGAAACGTAAAATGGTTTCTTCTATCTTTATCGGTACGGCATTCGCTTCTTTCCTAACAGGTATTACTGAACCACTTGAGTTCGCATTTATGTTCGTAGCTCCATTCTTGTATGTCATTCATGCGATTTTAGCTGGTCTATCTGGCGTCATTACGTACATGTTGGGCATTAAGCATGGATTCGGCTTCTCGGCAGGATTTATTGACTATGGTTTGAACTTCGGATTAGCGACAAAACCATTGCTTATCATCCCAGTAGGTCTTGCTTACTTCGCGGTGTACTACCTCTTGTTCCGCTTCCTTATCGTGAAGATGAACTTGAAGACACCTGGACGTGAAGACGATGATGATGCTGCTGATAACTCTGCTGGTTCAACGAATGCAAGCTCTCCATTGTCGGAGAAGGCGCAGAAGGTGCTTGGCATGATCGGTGGTAAAGACAACATCGTTTCTAACGAAGCATGTATTACTCGTCTTCGCTTGACGTTGAAAGACGACCAAGTTGTAGATGAGGCTGGCTTAAAAGCTCTAGGTGCAGCAGGCATTATGAAGCTTGGTTCTGGTAACGTACAGATCGTATTCGGTACGCAATCTGAGCTTCTGAAGGAAGAGATTAATAAGCTTTAAGTTCGATGCTGAACGTGATTAGGGATTAGGCTCTCTACAAAATCAGCTTGAATATTGGAATAAAGGTTGCCCCAAAAGTCATTTTAAGACTTAGGGGCAACCTTTTTACTTTGTCCCCAAGGTGCTGTATAGGACGACGGGAATTGGATATGTACCAAAGAAAAAAAGGACCTCAATTCTCACGAATAAATCGGAGATGAGGTCCTTTGTAACATCTATTAACGCTGTTGTGCCATACGGCGGAAGCTCTCATGCGCTGCTTCAATGGTACGATCAATATCAGTCTCTGTATGCTCTGTCGTTAGGAACCAAGCTTCATACTTGGATGGAGCAAGGTAGAATCCTTGATCGAGCATATGGCGGAAGAACTGCGCGAACGCTTCTGTATCCGTATCCTGCGCCTCTTCGTAATTCGTGATCGGATGATCGCAGAAATGAGTGGAAAATGCACCGCTAATGCGATTGATCGTTAACGGAACACCATAACGTTTCGCACCTTCTTCAATACCAGCTGTCAAGCGAATTGCTAGCTCTTCCATACGAGGATAAACGCCTTCGCCTTGAAGTACTTCCAAGCAAGCGATTCCTGCTGAGATGGAAGCAGGGTTGCCTGCCATCGTTCCTGCCTGATAAGCAGGGCCGAGCGGTGCAACTTGCTCCATAATCTGCTTGCGTCCGCCGTACGCGCCAATCGGCAAGCCGCCGCCGATTACTTTTCCAAGTGCCGTCAAGTCAGGCTCAATAGCTGCCTGATTCGGGAAGGCACGGAATGTTTGCGTCGAGCCGTAGTGGAAGCGGAACGCACTTATCACTTCATCATAAATAACGAGCGAGCCATTGGCGCGTGTCATCTCGCATAGTCCTTCAAGGAAGCCTTCTGCTGGCATAACCATGCCGAAGTTGCCTACGATCGGTTCAACCATAACAGCGGCGATATCGTCGCCCCAACGTTCTAGAGCAAGCTTCAAGCTGTCCAAGTCATTGAACGGAACGGTAATGACTTCTTGTGCAATGCTTGCAGGAATACCTGCGCTGTCTGGGATGCCAAGTGTGGATGGGCCAGAGCCAGCTGCAACAAGCACAAGGTCAGAGTGGCCGTGGTAACAGCCAGCGAACTTGATGATTTTATTGCGGTTCGTATAAGCACGTGCAACACGAATCGTAGTCATAACCGCTTCGGTACCTGAGTTGACGAAGCGTACTTTATCCATCGAAGGAATTGCTTCTTTCAACATGCGTGCAAGTTGAATTTCTAGCTCAGTTGGCGCGCCGTACAGCGTGCCATTTTGTGCTGCACGCGTAATGGCTTCCGTTACATGCGGATGGGCATGTCCGGTTATAATAGGGCCGTATGCGGCAAGATAATCCACATATTGATTGCCGTCCACATCCCAGAAATAAGCGCCTTGTGCGCGCTTCATAAATACAGGTGCTCCGCCGCCTACTGCTTTGAAAGAGCGAGACGGGCTGTTAACGCCGCCTACGATATGCTGTAACGCTTCTTCATAGAGTTCAGATGAGCGTGTTCTATTTTGGTGTGTCATATATATCATCTCCTTGATTTGTCATGATGGTGTTCATTGGTGAAATGTCGTTCTCTCTGACACGCTCAAGGGCTGCCAGGTTTCGTTTCTGTACTTGTCTCTGCATTTGATTCTGCTCCAGACCCAGACTCAGCTGAACCTTCGAGGATTTGCTTCACGTATGTTGGTACGTCATACCCTTGCCGCAGATCAATGACTGAGCTGGAGCCAATCTTTCTGTCGTATATCATATCTTGCCTAGGAACTTGATGCGTAGCTCCTACCTGCGTATCCAATGCCAATGACCCAAGCTTCAGCATATCGCTAACTTCTAAGTTCGTGTCAATGTAAGGTGAAATACTTTCAATGACCTGGGGCAGCTTCATGATCGACCATACGGACTTCATCTTAGTTGCGACTGCTACCATTAGATCGCGCTGACGCTGTGTTCGCGAGAAGTCGGACATCGCATCATTCCGAAAGCGAACATATTGCAGTGCACTTTTGCCATCAAGCGTTTGCAGTCCCTTTTTTAAATTGATATCATACTCGGGTCCATCTGCTCTGCTTCGGTATTTCATATCCTTCTCTACGTTGAATTCAATGCCGCCAAGCTCATCAATTAGCGAGATAAAGCCTTGAAAATCGGTATAAATATAGTATTGGATATGTAGACCTGTATAATCACCTATCGCCTTCATGGCCAATTCCGGACCGCCTAATGCAAGTGCGGCATTCGCTCGATTGTCACCATGTCCGGGAATCGGAATGTACATATCCCGCAGCAAGGAAATTAGTGTACCTTGTTTTGTAATCGGGTCAATGGAGGCGATAAGCATCGTATCTGATCGGGGGACTTCGCCCGTTTCCGCTCCGCGAGAGTCAGCTCCAAGCAGTAGGATATTGACTCGTTCTGTGCCTTCCCATATTGGTGGTGAATAGACGGGCTCAGCAGGATCTGTAGGTCTAGGCAGCAAGCTGCTGTCAGGCGGTTTATTTAGACCATCCAAGCTGCGATAGAGCGACCATGTGTATAAGCTCGCAGTTGCAAGGATGAGAATGAGTACCCCGAGCAGGATCCATTTCCACTTTTGTTTCAACCATGTCATTTCATTTCGTCCTTTCTGCGATCGGAGAAAGAGAGTCTGTTCATGGTGAATTCCGATATGAAGTTGTGTCTGTTGCTTGTTATCATTATAGGGCGAATCTCAGGCCTTATCAATGAATGTGCTCACAGCCGAACCTTCATGTCTTCCCTGACAAGCCCAGTTGCGTTACACTGTTAAAGGTTAAGTAGAAAGGTGGTTGTTTCAACGAATGAATGCAATCGAAGTAGACAAACTGCGCAAGACATTTAAAGTGCAGCGCAATCGCGAAGGTATGAAGGGTGCCATGCTGGACCTGTTCAAACGTGAATATAACGAGGTTATGGCCGTTAAAGATATTTCATTTACAATTCCTCAAGGCGAGATCTGTGGTTACATTGGCGAGAATGGTGCTGGCAAGTCAACGACGATTAAAATGCTAACAGGAATTCTCGTGCCTACTTCGGGTCATCTCAAGGTAGGCGGCTATGTGCCCTATGCAGAACGCGAGAAGTTCGTTCAGCATATCGGTGTCGTATTTGGGCAGCGGAGTCAGCTGTGGTGGGATATCGGAGTCATTGAGTCGTTCCGCTTGCTGCGTAAGGTGTATCGAGTAGGGGAGCAGGATTTTAAGCTCCGTTTGGATGAGTTGGTGGAGCGTCTTCAGCTGCAGGATTTGCTCAATCGTCCTGTACGAAAATTAAGCTTAGGGCAGCGGATGCGCTGCGAGCTTGTTGCTTCTTTGCTTCATCAACCGTCGATCCTGTTTCTAGATGAACCTACAATCGGACTCGACATCGTCGTGAAGTCGGAAATTCGTGAATTCCTGCTTAAACTGAATAAAGAGCATGGTACGACGATTTTGCTAACGACACATGATCTACAGGATATCGAAGCGCTTTGTTCGCGCGTCGTCATGCTAGATGACGGAAATATTATTTACGACGGCAGCCTTGATCATCTGAAAATGACATGGGGTAAAGGCCGTGAAGTGAAGTTCCAGTTCGCAGAACAAGTATCCGAGGAGAAGCTTAGTGTCTTAACAGCGGGGCTTCCTGTAGTCTTACAAATTGAGTCTGACTATGAAGCGAGTGTTATCGTTCCACAAGATACGAATGTATCGGATGTGATCGCAAGGGTTGCGAGTGGTACTTCCATCTCGGACTTGAGCATCGAAGAGACGAATACGGACGATATCGTACGCGAGATTTATCGTACAGGCAATGCGGAGCAGCCAACTAAGCAAGGGGTATCTTAACATGAGAAATAGCGCTTATTTGGATTTGATACGCATGCGCTTCCTCATGATGCTTGCGTATCGTGTGAATTATTATTCGGGTATTTTAATCTACACGCTTAACATTGGAGTGTACTACTTTACATGGCAGGCGATATACGGTTCGCAGCAGATGCTGGCTGGCTTTACGGTCGAGCAGATGACAACATATATTGCGGTATCATGGATGGCACGCGCCTTTTATTTCAACAATCTCGATCAAGAAATATCACGGGAAATACGGGATGGCAGTGTTGCGATCCAGTTTATTCGTCCGTACAACTATATTCTAGTCAAGATGATGCAGGGATTCGGGGAAGGTATTTTCCGATTGCTGCTGTTTATGGGGCCGGGGATGATCTTGGCATGTATTCTGTTCCCTGTGCAGCTGCCGACGGATCCGAAGCTATGGCTTGTATTTGCATGGATGTTATTTATGAGTTTCCTTATTAACTCGCAGATTAATATTATTACGGGGCTTAGTGCTTTCTTTATCGAAAATAATCAAGGGATGATGCGTTTGAAGCGGGTTATCGTCGACTTATTCTCTGGCGTAATCGTGCCAATCTCTTTCTTCCCAGGCTGGCTCATTACGTTAAATGAATGGCTGCCGTTCCAAGCGATCACCTATCTTCCAAGCTCCGTATTTACAGGGCGTGTACCGGATGAAGAACTGCTCGGTGTACTGGCGGTTCAATTGATATGGTTCGCAGTGCTGAGCGTACCTATTATGCTGCTGTGGCGTGCAGCGCGTCAGCGCTTGTTCGTGCAAGGGGGATAACGAATGTATTATGTGGGGCTTGTCTTAGAGTATTTAAAAAACTATGCCAAAACTCGACTTACCTATCGGGCAGACTTCTGGATTGAGGTCATTTCGGATTTGATGTTTCAAGTTACGAACTTAATCTTTATCTTCGTTGTGTTTATGCACACGCCGACCTTAGCAGGATGGACACGAGATGAGATGGTGTTTGTATATGGATACTTTATGATACCGTACGGTATTTTCAGCTGTTTCTTCAATATGTGGGGATTTAGTGAGCGTTATATTGTCAAAGGAGAAATGGACCGTGTATTAACACGTCCTGCGCACAATCTGTTCCAGATCCTTTTGGAAAACGTCGATCCTCCATCTATTATTGGTTCCTTTGTTGGATCGGCACTAATGATCAGCGCTGGCTCACAGCTAGGTATTGATTTTGGCATGTTGGATATTCTTCTGCTGATAGTTATGATTATCGGGTCCGTTCTTATTTACTTCGGTATTTACACGGCTCTAACGTCTATTTCGTTCTACTCAGATGCGCCGACAGGCATTTTGCCGCTTGTATGGAACATTCAAAACTATGGACGGTATCCACTTACGATCTATAATCGCTTTATTCAAGTGCTGTTGACATGGATTCTTCCATTTGCCTTTGTGGGCATTGTTCCTGCATCTCGTTTCTTGGAAGATAAGGGGATGGAGCAAATGGCGTTGTTAACACCTGTCGTCGGCATCATAGCTTTTACAATTGGATTAACGATGTGGAACGTTGGTGTGAAACGATATCGCGGGGCAGGTTCTTAGGTCGGTTGAGAATTGGTTAGCCTAGGCTAGTTGTTAATTCTCAGCGATGGAACGCGTATCGATTTGTACAATAGAATAGGCTAGCATATTTCAGTAGCCATATACGATTTCCATCCATTATAATAAAGTTCCATTACAACGGGTCAGACAGCGGAAATGCTGCCTGACCCGTTTTTTTATATGTCTACAATTGTGGAGGGATATGAATGAAGCATCTTGCAGAGGGCATGTACGACTATAACGTTTGGGCTAATGAGAAGACCTTGAATCATCTGCTGACCTTACCAGAAGGAGTAGTGCGGCAAGAGATACAAAGTATATTTAAAACGTTACATGATGCGGTTGTTCATATTTGTGTTGTGGATGAGGTGTGGATGACTGCCTTATCAGGTGAGTTTAACGCAGAAATGAAAGTAGATTTCGAATCGAAAATAAGGGAAATATCACAGCTTTCACTCGAAGAACTCCAGCAGCGGTATGCGAATGTAGCTGCACAGTATCGTATTCATGTGGGGGCGTTGCAGGATTTAGATGAGACTCGTGTGTACACCCATCCTGCTTTTCCTACTTTAACAGCTTCTTACGCGGAAATTGTTATGCATGTAGTCAATCATGCTACTTATCACCGTGGAAATATAACCGCGATGCTCCGACAGTTAGGGCACAAAGGTACACCGACTGACTATGCGTACTACTTAATTGAAATCAGACCTTAAAGCAATACTTTCTGCTAATGATTTGTCGCTATTGATTCAGCGTGATAAGCTAAGGTTATATGATGGTAAAAGGACAAGAGGTGTATCACAATGACAGAACAAGCTCAATTGGGGCAGCAAATAGACTTTACACTTCCGGCGTCGAACGGAGAGCAAGTAAGTTTGAAGGACTATCGCGGTAAGAAGGTCGTTATTTACTTTTATCCGAAAGATATGACACCTGGCTGCACGCAGGAATCTTGTGATTTCCGTGATTATCATGGCAGCTTTGAAAAGTACAATACGGTTGTGATTGGCATCAGCCCTGATGATCTGAAATCCCACAACAAATTTATTGCGAAGCATGAATTGCCATTCTTGCTGTTGTCGGATACGGATCAGACGGTAGCTGAACAATTTGGCGTCTGGCAGTTGAAGAAAATGTACGGTCGCGAGTACTATGGTATCGTTCGTTCTACTTTTTTAGTAGATGAAGAAGGCAGACTTGTGCGCGAATGGCGCAATGTCAAAGTAAGCGGACACACGCAGGATGTGTTGGAAGCAGTACAGACAGCATAAGTGTAAGCGAGCAGTTTAACTGCATTTGATTCGTGAAAAAGGTCGAGTAAGGGTTAGTATATGATCCCGCACTCGGCCATTTTCTTTGTGGTCAGTGTCGTTTATTTTGAAAAAAGTATTTTGGCAGAAAAAGGTTTTCGGAAATTGCGATGAAACTCTACTTCATTTACATTCATTTTCCGATAATTAATCAGGAGAGATCGAAAGAAAACGACATCCTAGGGGGTCCATATGAATATTTTCTCATCTGTAAAAGTGCGATTGATCATTTCATTCGCATTTATTTTGCTTGTTCCAAGTATCGTAATTGGAGTGATTTCCTATAATAGCGCGAGCTCGATCGTGAAGAAGGAAATGGAGACAGCTATTGCTCAAAATATTAAGCTGTTGAATGATCAGATTGATGGGACGATTGATGAAAGTGATGCAAACATCAAATATCTATCCAACATTATTAAAGCTAAAGGCGATAACGGAGCAGACAATTCGCCTGTTCGTGAATTGTTGAATGAATTCCAGGAGCTGCATCCAAACTTAGCGAGTACATTCGTCGGTACGACGGACGGCGTTATGATTCAGTCTCCTAAAATGAAACTGGCTGAAAATTATGACCCAAGAAATAGCGCTTGGTATAAAGAATCGATGACTAACAAAGGCAAAGTCGTTATTACGAGTCCTCGTATGACGGACTCAACTAACGAAATGGTCGTAACAATCGCACGTTCTCTGGAGGATGGTTCAGGAGCAGTTGCGATGAATCTAAAGCTTAAGCATCTTATGAACATCGCACAAGATGTGAAAATTGGCCATGAAGGCTACATTATTATGTTAAGTAAAGACAAACAAATTATGGTGCATCCAACCCGAAAGCTAGGCTCGAACGTAAGTGAAGAGAAGACATGGGTTGATCCGATGTATAAGGATAAGCAAGGGATGTTTACGTATGAGTTTGAGGGGGATTCCAAGGAAATGGGCTTCCTCACCAATGAAAAGACGGGCTGGAAAGTTGCAGGCACGATGTATTCCGAGGAATATGGTAACGCATCGCAGCCAATCATGAACACAACGATCATTGTTGTTGCTATAGCTGTTGCAATAGGAACGGCTATCGTATTTTTCATTATTCGTTCTATTCTTAATCCACTTAACCGTCTAAGAGGCGTTGCTCATGCCGTAAGTGGTGGCAATTTGCAGGTACGCTTAAATGCTTCGTCGAAGGATGAGTTTGGTGAACTGAGCCGCAGCTTCGATGCAATGACGGATTCATTGCGTTCTGTCTTAAATGAAGTGAGTGACGCTTCGCTACATTTGTCATCCTCATCTCAAGAGTTGGCAGCTGCTTCTGAGCAGTCTGCGCAAGCTTCTCAATATACAGCTGAAAGTATGACAGAGTTAGCGGCAGGATCCGAGCAGCAAGTAAATCAGATGAATCAAGCTGATACGATTGTTGGAGAGTTGGCTGTAGGTGCTCGTCAAATTGCAAATAGCTCGCAATCTGTCGCAGAAGCAGCGACGCTTTCTTCAGATGTAGTTGTGGAAGGAAGTCGCTCTATTAAGCAGGCGGTTCAGCAAATGGAATCGATTAATAGCAGTGTAACTCAGTTAGGCCAATCCATGAGCGGATTAAGCGAGCAAGCACGCAGTATTGATAATATTGTGACAGCCATTACTGGTATTGCTGGCCAGACCAACTTGTTGGCGCTTAATGCTTCTATTGAAGCAGCACGTGCGGGTGAGCATGGCCGAGGATTTGCAGTAGTAGCAAGCGAGGTTCGTAAATTAGCGGAGCAGTCTTCATTGATGGCCCAGCAAATTGCGGAGACGATCCAGCATATACAGGCTGAAATGCTGAAGTCTGCACAAAATACAGAGACAAGTGCTGCTGAGGTTAAGCTGGGCATTAAAGTCATTCATGAAGCGGGATCTGCGTTCCAACGTATGGAGAGCGCGGTACAAGTGGTAGCTACACAAATTCAAGAAGTATCTGCATCTTCTGAACAAATGGCTGCTGGTACGGATGAGATGAGCGGCTATATCAATGAAATGAAAGCTGTGACGGAACAAGCTGCGGATCATACGAAAGACGTATCGGCAACAGCAGAGCAGCAGTTGGCTTCCATGCAGCAAATCAGTTCGTCGGCTGAAGAGCTGTCACGAATGGCGGAACGGTTAGGTGTCGTCATCTCGAAATTCAAGCTATAATCTGTAATTTTATAAAATGTAATAATAAATTCGTAAAAAGCTGCCTTTTGTCATGAAAATGCTGAGGCGGCTTTTTTAGTCATTTCGATCCATCTTTCAGCAATTTTATCGGAAATTATGACAACATATTCGAGTCTAAACTATAATATAAGTGTTACATAATTTTTAAAAAAATTCGTGCATAAGGTAGATTTAACGTCGCGAGGTGAGTACATGGGCAGATCGAAATAGGGTGTCCAACGATTGAGCAGGGGGAGCAAGGTTAGGCTGTAAGTTGTTAAAGAGTATATAACTTCATGAGGTGGGGGACTACATGAAAACCAAATGGTCAGTACGTACACGTCTTATTTTGGCTTTTGCAATTATTTTAATCATTCCAAGTTTGTCTATTGGACTATTTTCCTATAACCAGGCTAAAGCAATCGTGCAGAATGAAATTGTCGATGCTGCTGGTGAGAATGTGATGCTGCTTAATGACAAGGTCACTTCATTGATAGAAGATGGAATGAGTGATGTTCAATTTCTTGCGAGGCTTGTTCAGGCGAATGGAGACAAGGGAGAAGAAGGTTCGCCTACTAGGAAGCTAGTTAATCACTACCAAGCGCAGCATTCAGATCTCGTGAGTACGTTCGTAGGTACGAAAGATGGAGTTATGATTCAGGAGCCTAAGCTCAAATTGGCCCCGGACTATGATCCGAGAAAGCGTGATTGGTATAAGCAAGCGATGGAAAACAAGGGGCAAACCATTGTTTCTCCACCTTATCATACGGCTTCAGCAGGGGCGGAAGTTATTACCGTATCACGTATGACTGATGATGGTTCTGGCGTCGTGGCGATGAATATGAACTTGAAAAGCATCGTAGAGATGACGAAGCAGATGCATATTGGCGAACAGGGATATGTAACCATTTTGGATAGAACACACAAATACGTAGCCCATCCAACGCAGAAGCTAGGCTTCGAATCTAAGGAAGATTGGATAGATGAGCTGTACAGTAAAGAATCGGGAAGTATCAGCTATATATTTGAAGGACAACAGAAAGACATGATTTATACGACGAATGAACTTACTGGTTGGAAAATACTCGGGACGATGTATACCAAGGAGTACGAGGAAGCATCAGTACCTATTTTTCAGACGGCTGTTATTGTTATCGCTATCTCCATCCTGCTAGGATCAGCTGTCGTATTCGTCATCGTTCGTTCGATCACGAATCCTTTGAAGCGACTTATACAGTCTGCGCAATTGATTAGTGATGGCGACTTGACTGTACGTATTAATGCTCAGTCTAAGGATGAACTTGGCAAGTTGAGCGACAGCTTTGATACGATGACAGAGTCGTTGCGCACCGTGCTGCATGAAGTGTCTGACACATCGATGCACTTGGCTTCTTCCTCGCAGGAGCTCGCGGCTGCTTCTGAGCAATCTGCACAAGCTGCTCAGTACACAGCTGATAGTATGGGGCAGTTGGCTGAAGGATCGGACAGTCAGGTGGCGAGCATGGATGCTGCAGAGATGATTGTGCAGGAAATTACAGTTGGAGCTAGGCAGATTGCAAGCAGTTCCAATACGGTTAGCCAAGCGGCTATCCAGTCGTCAGAAGTGGTTGGCAGCGGCAATCATTCCATCCAGCGAGCGATTAAGCAGATGGAGTCGATCAATAGCAGTGTTGGCGAGCTGGGACAGTCGATGAGAGGTCTAAGAGAGCAGGCGCGAAGCATTGACGATATCGTTAAGGCGATTACAGCGATTGCGGGACAGACTAATCTATTGGCATTGAATGCTTCTATTGAGGCGGCTCGCGCTGGTGAGCATGGCAAAGGGTTTGCTGTTGTAGCAAGTGAAGTGCGCAAGCTGGCAGAGCAATCTTCTGCGATGGCACAACAAATTGCGGAGACGATTCATCACATTCAATCCGAGATGGAGAAGTCGGCATCTAATTCCGAGCAAAGTGCAGCAGAGGTCGCACTTGGTATTGATGTCATTCAGGAAGCGGGATCAGCATTTGAAGAAATTGAGCAAGCTGCCCAAATCGTGTCGACCCAGATTCAAGAAGTATCCGCAGCTGCTCAGCAGATGTCTGCGAGCACGGAAGTGATGGCGGAGAATATGCAGTCCATTAAGGCAGTTACCATACAAATGGCAGACGGCACACAAAGTGTATCTGCAACGACAGAAGAGCAGTTGGCTTCCATGCAGGAAATTAGCAACTCAGCGGAGGAACTGTCCAGTATGGCAGAGCGTCTGGAGTCATTGATTGCTAAGTTTAAGCTATAGTCTATTTCACACATTGAGCCTGTTTATATAGTATCGATCGGTAAGAGGAAAGGCCCATTAAATCTTCAATGGGCCTTTTTGTTGTTAATATTTATGTATCGATTTTCGAGCTCAAAATGCCGATAAGTAAAAGACATAGAATAAACATTTTGTTACAAGGTGGGAACAATATGAAGTGGAAATTGTCCGTGCGGGCGCGCCTAATTTTAGCGTTTGTATTGATATTGTTAGTGCCGAGTTTGTCGATTGGCATGTTTTCGTACGATACAGCTAAAGGTATTGTACAAGAAGAAATATACTCTGCAACGGAAGCTAGTGTAATGCTGTTGGATGATAAAATAAGCGGGATGGTTTCCGACAGCAAGAGCAATGTTGAATTTTTAGCTGGATCTGTGTTGGATTTAGTAGAGAAAGGTCAAGATCATTCTGAAATATTTGACCTGTTAAATCGATTCCAGTTCACACATCCTGAACTAGCTTCTACGTTCATCGGTACGAAGGAAGGTGCTATGATTCAGGCACCGAAGTTTAAGACGGACGTAGGCTTTGATCCAAGGGAGCGTAATTGGTATACACTCGCGATGGAAAAGAAGGGGGATGTCGTCACTACTCCTCCATATCGCGATGCTCTAACAGGCAAAGAAGTCGTTACGATTTCCCGCGCTATCGATAACGGTAGTGGCGTAGTTGCTGTAGATTTAGATCTAAAGAAATTGATGGCGATGACGAGTCAGGTAAGGGTCGGAACGGATGGATACATCATTATTCTCGACCAGACTCGTAAATATGTCGTGCATCCTACATTGCCATTAGGTAGTGATTCGAAGGAAGTATGGATGGATGAAATATACAGCCAAATATCCGGCCGTCATCATTATGTATTGAACGGCGAGCCAAAAGATATGGCTTATACGACGAATGAAGAGACGGGCTGGAAAATTGCCGGAATGATGCTAACGGAGGAGTATGGAGAAGCGTCACAGCCTATTTTCCAAACGACGTTCATTATTGTTTCTTTAGCTGTCGTTATTGGTGCTGTCGTTATCTACTTTATTATTCGCTCTATTTTCAACCCATTGCAGCGATTAATGAGAGCGGCTAATCGAGTGAGCAAAGGCGACTTGACTGTGAAAATTGACTCTCGTGCGAGCGATGAATTCGGTAAACTAAGCTACAGCTTTGATACGATGACCAATTCATTGCGCAGTGTCATTAATGAAGTATCAGACACCTCGATGCACTTGTCTTCCTCTTCGCAAGAGCTTGCGGCTGCTTCTGAGCAATCCGCTCAGGCATCTCAATATACAGCGGAGAGCATGAACCAGTTGGCAGTGGGTTCGGAAACGCAAGTATCGAATATGAATGAAGCAGAGGGAATTGTTCAAGAAATTACCGTTGGTGCGAAGCAAATCGCTAGCAGCTCGCAGACGGTGAGTCACGCAGCACTTGACTCGTCTGACATCGTAGAAGAGGGGAATCGCTCGATTCAGCGTGCGATCCAGCAGATGGAATCGATTAATAGCAGTGTGAGCGGTATGGGTCACTCCATGAAAGGCCTTAGCGATGAAACGAATAAGATCAATGATATCGTTAAAGCCATTACAGGAATTGCAGAACAAACGAATTTATTGGCACTGAATGCTTCCATCGAGGCGGCTCGTGCTGGTGAACATGGCAGAGGCTTTGCCGTTGTTGCAAGTGAAGTGCGCAAGCTTGCCGAGCAATCTTCGACGATGGCGAAGGAAATTGCAGGGACGATTCAGCATATTCAGTCTGAGATGCAGAAGTCGGTTCGCAATTCAGAGCACAGCGTAGCTGAAGTATCCCGCGGTATTGAAGTTATCCACGAGGCAGGAGCTGCCTTTGAACGTATTGAGCAAGCTGCGCAAATTGTGGTGACACAAATTCAGGAAGTATCCGCTTCGGCTCAGCAGATGTCTGTAGGTACAGAAGAAATGTCCGGCTACATGCAAGAAGTGAAGTCCGTTACATTGAAGATGGCAGATGGTACGCAGACCGTATCTGCTACAACAGAAGAGCAGTTGGCTTCCATGCAGGAGATTAGCAATTCAGCAGAAGAATTGTCCCGCATGGCTGAGCGTTTAGAGGAGAGTATTGCGAAGTTCAAGCTGTAACGACGATGTCATGGCAGCCGCTTAATCGCAAAAAGTATGTGGCTTCGTTACATCCATTCAGTTCACCTGCTCCGTTATCCTTGTTATAATAGAAGGAGAAACCGAGGTGAATAGGATGGCTAAGAAAAGAAAACAACAACCAACGCCTTCTTCCAACCTATCCGCGGATAAGCCAGCTACGTTGAAAGACTTATTGAGTGCGGATGTGCTAAGCAAACTGAAGGCGCAAACCGAAGATTTGAAGACGGCTGAAGCTGAACGAAGAGAAGCAGAGCGCAAGAAGGAAGAAGAAGTACGCAAGGCGGAACAGAAACGTCTTGATAATGATTTTGAATATTTATTAAACAATGACAAGAATGATTGGCGTAAATATAAATCTTAATTCATTTACGCTTCATTAACGCAAACAATGGATAGAGTCCCGCGAGGCAGCATGCCCTCGATTCTCTATCCATTGTTTTTTTATTTATCCCTTTTATTGTACGCAGGCTTCAACCTAAGCTCTATATTCTACTTCCTATTGGTTTAATTTTCATATTTTTATGTGGTAAATACCTAAATTAGGATATATAATGTGTTTTACATAAAAACATATGTACATATACGGAGGACATCATGGAGAAACTAGGACAATTTGTAGGAAGAACATTTGCGATTTGGGTTATGATCGCAGCGTGCTTGGCATTCATGTGGCCGGACTTATTTAAATGGATCGGTGCATACATTACACCATTGCTCGGTATCATTATGTTCGGTATGGGGCTAACAGTATCGTTAGGGGATTTCAAGGAGGTCCTCCGCCGGCCTATAGCGGTTATTATCGGGGTTGTCGGTCAATTTCTTATTATGCCGTCGCTTGCTTTCTTGCTTGCAAAGGGGCTTCAACTTCCACCTGAAATTGCAGTAGGTGTTATTCTCGTTGGCTGCTGCCCTGGGGGCACTGCATCCAACGTTATGACTTATATGGCCAAGGGAGACGTGCCATTATCCGTAACGGTTACATCAATTACGACTGTGCTAGCACCTATCGTTACACCAGCACTTATTTTATTTTTAGCTAGTGAATGGGTTCCTGTCGATGCTTCGGCATTGCTATGGTCTATCATGCAGATCGTAATCATCCCAATTGTACTGGGTATCATTTTCAAGACATTGCTTAAGAAGCCTGCACAAGCAGGAGTGAAAGCTTTACCGCTTGTCTCTACCGTTGCAATTGTAGCAATCGTAGCGGCAGTAGTAGCGGGCAGCCAGCAGAAAATTGCAGAAACAGGGCTCGTTATTTTTGCTGTCGTTATTCTTCATAACTGCTTAGGACTGCTGTTAGGTTATTTGTTTGCGAAGCTATTCAAGTTGGATCTTGCAGCACGCAAAGCAGTCTCCATTGAGGTGGGGATGCAGAACTCGGGCTTGGGGGCAGCTATTGCCACAGCTCATTTCTCTCCACTCGCTGCTGTGCCAAGTGCGATATTCAGCGTGTGGCATAATATCTCCGGCCCAATCGTGGCGATGATTTACAGTCGAATGGAGTCCAAGTTGGAGATGAAGAAATAAAACGACCAGTTCAACCTTTTTTTAAAATAGGGGGCTAAGACATGGTGCAATTTCGAAATATGAATACATCCGATGTAGAGCACGTATCTCGTTTTATTTCCATGCTGAATCAAAGTGAGGAGTCGCATATAGGCTATTGCGGTACAGATCATGAAGAAATCGCGCATTCTTTATTAGAGGATGTAACCGATGTTTCATATAGTGAAAGTTTCGTTCTTGCTTATGAAGATGATAAATTAATCGGTGTGTTAGGCTTTGATGCGGATTTAGACCATCATTGCGCTGAAATATGGGGGCCGTTTGTGAACACGGACAGATGGGATCTGGTTGATACGTTGTGGAGTAAGATGGTCGAACAGCTTCCTAAAGAAATAAATGCGCTAAGCATGTTCCCGAATAAAAAGAATGTTCCTGTCATTCAACTAGCCGAACGTTTAGCTTTTCAAAAAACGAGTGAACAAGCCGTTCTTAAGTTTCAACGTGCGGATTGTGGCAAGTTAATAGAAGGTGGAGCTACGGAATTAACGGAATCCTATTATTCTGAAATGATTCAGCTGCACGATCATGAATTTCCGGGCACCTATTACAGCGGTCAACAAATCATAGAGCGTCTAAATGAACATAGAAAAGTGTTTGTAATCAAGAATGGAATGGATTTATCGGGGTATATTTATGTTGAAGCTGAGCCAGAGTTTGGCGAAGCTAACATCGAATTTTTCGCAGTGACTGAATCTGAGCGTGGGAAAGGAATTGGCGGCCGCTTATTGACTGCTGCATTAACTTGGTTGTTTGCCTTCGATACGATTGAATCGATTACGCTTTGTGTAAATGCAAGCAATGATAAAGCTATTCAGCTGTACAAAAAGGTCGGTTTCCAGCACGTCCATGACTTATGTTGTCTCGATAAAGAACAATAACATTATTCGGTAAATACCCAAAAGGGTTCTGCATCATTGGTATGACCAATGGGCGGAACCCTTTTTTTATCCGTGAACTCATTTTCATATCGTACAAACTTTTCTCAAGCTTAAGCGTTATTTAATTCACCTGCCATTTTGAATCCATAACGCTTGAAAATTTGCTGCGCCTCAGGTTGTTGAACATATTCCACCCATAGCTGAGCAGCTTCTGCATTACGTGTCTGCTGAATGATGCCAATCGGATATATGATCGGGTCATGATGTTTTGGGTTCACAAAATGAACGATTTTGGAGTTTTTCGCACCTAGCGCATCCGTACGATAAACAAAGCCAGCATCGACATTGCCGGTATCTACGTACGAGAGCACTTGGCGAACATCTTTTGTGAAAACCGCTTTATCTTTAATGTCACTCCAAAAATATAAGCGTTGTAATGTTTGTTCCGTGTACATGCCTGCGGAATCAGACTTAGGGTCACCGAGCGCAATGCGCTCCATTTCGGCTGAAGTTAATTTCTCCAAACTTGACCAAGTTTGTTTGTTCGTTGTGTTTACGATAACAACAAGCTCGTTGCTTAACAAATCTCGCTGCTGATCGTCAGCGACGAATCCGGACTTAATTAGACTGTTCATTTGCTTATTGCTAGCAGGCATAAATATATCAGTTGCTACGCCTTGTTCGATCTGTTTCTGCAAAGCTCCTGAAGCTCCGAAATTGAACTGTACGTTTACATGCGGATATTTTCGCTCGAAGCTGTCTTTAATCTCGACTAGCACGGTTTGCAAGCTAGCTTCTGCCGATACGACTAATGTCCCCTGTGCAGGTTCGTTGTCACTAGACGGTGTTGAGGGTAACAGATTGCAGGAATGCAGCAATAACACAGGCAGTAATAGATATGCGATTAGCGCGCGAAATTTGCTGCGCTTCAGAATCGATTCCTTCATTCGTTTATTTCCTCACTCATCCTTAATCATAGTAAATTCGAATTGATGCCCAAGCATATCCATTTTATTATAGAAGGATCGGCTCATACTTTCAATTTAAGAAGTATAGATAGAATGGAATTATTAAATATGGCTTGCAAATACATACAAACAAAGCTGCTTCTATTTATCTCTGAAACCGTCATGAAACCTAGCAATCTATCATAAACTGAACTACACATTTTTATCCATTCATTGGAATCAGATTCACCACTGAACTGAAGGAGGACGTTAATCATGAAAGTTTTTGAGAGAAGGGAACGATACATGGTAAGCAAGAGATGGTCAAATACAATAGGCAAGCTGCTTGTACTTATATTGGCTGTTGTGTTCGTCTTTGGTACAGGGATCAATCCTACTATTGCTGCCAAGGAGCCTGTTCCTTCTTCGAGCAAAGTGGTCTATTTAACATTTGATGACGGTCCTAGCAAGCACACGGCTGATGTATTGGATATATTGCAGAAAGAGAAAATTAAAGCCACATTTTTCGTCCTAGGCAAGCAAGTAAAGGAGCATCCGGAGCTGTTGAAGAGAATAGATGCAGAAGGGCACGCGATCGGCAATCATTCCTATAATCATGCGTATAAAAAGCTGTACAGCGACTTCCGTCATTTCTGGCAGCAAATCCGAGATACAGGTCAAGCGATCAAAGAGGTAGTTGGTTATGAGCCTCGTCTCGTTCGTGCTCCAGGAGGCACGTATTTGAATTTCGACCGGCAGTATTTTCAGTTGTTAGGTCAAGCTGGTTATATCGTACACGATTGGCATGTAGACAGTGGAGATTCCAAACGATCAGGTGTTCCAAAAAGCGAAATTATGAAGTCGATTCGAGCCGGGGCGAGATTGCCGCATACGGTTGTGCTTATGCATGATAGTGCAGGGCATGGTGAGACGGTTAAGGCACTGCCGGATATTATTAAATTTTATCGTGATAAAGGTTATACGTTCGAGGTAATGACTCCAGATTTGGAGCCCGTTCAATTCAAAGTATCATCACGCAAGCGGTGGGAACGTAAAGCTGTTACACAGGCTTGGATCGATCAGCATGTAAAGGCAGTAGATGTACGAGGAGAAAAACAGCCTGAACGCCAAGCAGAACAGCGACCTGGGAAGCAACCTAGAAAACAGCCAGAGAAACAAGTTGTGCAGCAAAAGGATCGTTCGATGCGCTTCAAGGCAACAACAGAAGTAGGGATGCTCAATCTGCAGCCAGGGCAGTACAAACGTATACAACAAAATACTTATATTCCTGCGCGTATATTGAGTACTCATTTAGATGGAGAAATTATCGTTACTGATGATTCAGCTCCAATTGAGCTTCAATTTAAACGAGGAACTATTACCGTGAATCGGGCCACAGGGGCTGCTTTTTGGCAAGTAGATGAGAGCGAACGTGAGCACTTAATTTGGAAAGGGATCGAAGAAGATGGGGTGCTGTGGGTGCCGCTTCGTCCAGTTCTAGACACGATAGGCATTCCATTGCTAAAGCATGAGTTCATTCCTCTGGAATTGGGGAAGATTGACGCTTAAGCTTAGCCGTAATCAATGGAACTTCATTACGTATAAATGACATCCAAACCTAAAACCTTCTATTTCACAAACAAGAGACAGCAGCTGATAGGAAACGCTTAGAAATAAGCCTTTTCTCAGTTTGCAGTGCTTCCTGTGATGTAGAAGGTTTTTTGCCATTTTCATCTTCTACATCCTCTAGTCTAGCTGTCTATTTGTTTACAATTCATAGAATTGGGCGAGACTGAGACTAGTAAGCTAGCAGGGTAGCAGGCTAGTAGGTATGTCTAATCAATATCCATAGATACATGGAGTTATTGGCGTTGGCATTTGCAGTCAAGAGCAAGGAATTGGTTCTATTCATCATCGTCGGACAGAATGCTCCACAAGTAGGAATGGAGGTATCGCTGTAATGATAGATTGTTATGAAGATATAAAGGACAAACCGAACTGGACGTCCAGCTTTGTTAAACATGATTTTCCACAGCTGCTGGAACAGCTCCAGCAGATTGTAGTTGGCAAGCCGGAGGTGTTTCGGCTTGCTTGTATTACGATGCTGTGTGGCGGGCATTTGCTGCTGGAAGGTGCTCCAGGTGTAGGAAAGACGCTGTTTGCGCGCACATTAGCGCAAGTCACTGCTGCTGATTATCGTCGCTTGCAGATGACGCCTGATATGCTGCCAGCAGATGTAACCGGAAGCATGGTGTTTGACCCAAATGGAGGCGAGCTGCGTTATAGCGGAAGTCCATTGGAGGCTCATATTGTGCTTGCGGATGAGCTGAATCGAGCTTCAACACGTACGCAAGCAGCTTTGCTAGAGGCGATGGAGGAAGGGACTATTTCGATCGATGGTGTTACACGCAAACTGCCAGAGCCATTTATGCTTATTGCGACCCAAAATCCGTTATCGTTCGAAGGCACGTACCGCTTGTTGGAAGCAGAATTGGACCGCTTCCTGATGAGATTGACGATTGAATATCCGGATCCGGAGATGGAATCCAATATGCTCATTCAGCAGTTGGCGTATGAAGGCTGCACGCGAAGAGTGCGCGCTGTCTTAACGCCAAATGAGTGGCTTTTGATACGGAAGCGAATCCGCAATCAGCATGTGGATGCGGCCATTTGTCGCTATATCGTGGAGTTGGTACAGGCGACGCGCAGCCACGCCGAGGTACGGCTTGGCGTAAGTCCGCGCGGCTCGGCAGCGTTGCTGCGCGCGAGCCAAGCGGAAGCGTTTCTGCACGGACGGGACTATGTGATACCCGCGGACGTGCAGGCCGTGGCCGTGCCGGTGCTGGCGCATCGGCTGCAGCTCCGAGGTGGGGAGGATGCCGCTGAGCGGCAGGCATCCATGATCCAGGAGCTGCTGCGGTGCACACCGGTGCCGACATTCGGCCACAAGCTGCCGCGTACGCATGCGAGTGCGGGCGGGAGCGGCAGCCAAGGGGGCCGCAAGGCGCGCAAAGCAGCTAAGCTGCTCCGACGCCCGGCCTATACAGGCAGTGGCATGCCTGAGCAGCTGCCTGCGATGCTGCGCAAGCAGCGCCGAGCCAACCATTCGTGGCTCGGGGGTCTGTTCCGATGAAGCCGCAGCTGTTGCAGCTTCGCTCGGAGCGTTCAAAGCAGCAGGATCGTCACCAGCAGCTTCGCCTAAAGCAGCCTCCGCCTCGCCTGAAGCGGTCGATGCCGAATCCGCTTCAGGCAATCGGAACAGACCTAGGCGCTGAATGGCTGCGCCCAACAGCAGCAGGACTGCTAGCGCTTGTCCTGCTCATATGGGGCATAGCTGAGCGACATGGAGCGCTCAGCTTCATGGGAGCAGCGCTGCTCGGCTATTGGCTCTTCGCCGCGTGCAGCTGCCTGACCGCACCGCTGCGGCATATTCAAGCTGCCACAACGCGATGCGGTCGCAAGATCGGTCCTGTCGAGACAGAACTCGTCTGGACAACAACGATTACATCGCGGTCACGGCTGCCGCGAATTTGGCTGCAAGTGACAGAGGTGTGGCTGCGGGTAGACGAGCAAGGTGAGGTGCTGGACCAGTTGTCCTCCACCCGTATGCTCTACCCTGGCAGCCAGCGCCGCCTTACCTGCAAGATGAGCTTGCCTGCCGTGACACTGGGCATTTATCGCCATGGAGGAACGCATATCGCAACAGGAGATCTGCTTGGATGGTGGCGCAGGGGGCGATTGATTCCCCCTTCCGAGCAGGTATCAGATATACAGCTTAGAAAGCATTCTGACTCCACATCAGAACCTCATGCAGTCGGCCAAAAGACTATTGAAATAAGTCACGCCATTGTCGTTCCTTCTGCTGCTCAATGGGATAGCAATGACGGTTTGCAGCAGCTTCTTGTGCAAATGCTGCGGCAGCGAAATCCTTCACAAGGAATGATGGTTTCCATGGAGCTTCGTCCCTATCAGAAGGGGGATGCATGGCGCTCCATTCAGTGGCGGAACTATGCAAAGAGTCGTCAACTAGTTGTGCGGCCTCATCAAGCAGAGGAAGAGAACGACATGATTATATTGTTCGATGATAGTTCAGTGCAGGGGAATCAATTAAGCAAAGATGCCTTTGCAGCGTTAATAGACACAACAATAGAGTGGGTATGGAGACTAGAAAAGAGCGGATATCGTGGGCGAATACAGCTATTTCGAACATTAACGGAAACGTGGATACGTGGCTATGAATCGATCATCTTTCATCTTGCAGCGGGTAGAAGGCTAGGGGAAGAAGGGACAAGCATAGGATATACAGTTCAGTCACCATCAGAAGCGCAGCAATATATTTCTGCTCAATCATCCGTAATCGTCATTAGTCCTTATGACGCAACCTCACGATTGGCATCGATTCAGTCTCATTATCAGATATCCAGCATTCCATGTTGGATCCAAGCCTCGACCCATCCGAAGAAACCTGTACCGGATCTGGAACCAAAGTTGGAATCACAGACAGTAGCAACGGCACAGCACTCGTCAGAACGAATGTCTATAGGGAGTCCGTTAAATAAACATGCGGGAGGAAGCGACGATGTTACACTTCACAACTGAACGACAACCGTTATCGTCTCTCGCAAATGAAGATCGGAAAGCATCAATGGAAGCCAAAGATGTATCTATCAGCAACAAAACAACTCCCTTCCATACCGGCATGCAGCAAACGGAATCAACTAATAACCGTTCTACAAGGTTTATACATTGGTGGAGCTGGCTAGGCTGCAACTTGCTGTTGATGGGATTGTTTGTAGAATGGCTGCTTCCTTTCTATCATTCACCCTATTTAAGGATGTCCGTTCCTTTAGGCACATGGCTAATACCTGTAGGTGCAGCTCTGATAATAGGTCAATGCTGTTCTTCCAAATGGTTAAAAGGTGGATTTGTATGTTCAACCGTTCTGCTGGTCAGCGCATGGACGAGTTTAGAGAATGAAACATGGTTAGGAAGCGTAGTTTCCATGCCGTGGCAGCTTGTAGACACGATTCAAGCTTGGACTGTGGATCTAGAAGGAATGGCGATAAACCTTCTAAAAGGGGATGACTACCGCTATTCAGATGTAGGTGAGCTCGCGGTAATTTTGGTTTTTATTATGCTGTTAAGCTTACTCGTTCAATCGTTGATGACTTCATCTTATTCTGTCAGTTTGTTTAGTTCGGCAACACTTGTATATTTGCTGCTGATGGAAAAAGTCATGGGCCTAGACACAGGGGATGGTCTTGTTCGTGCATTCATATGGACGATAATTGCCGTCTCTTGGCTGCAATTGCAGCGTCAGCGTGAGGAAAGTAATCAGTACTCGGCGGCATGGCCTGCTCGTTGGTGGCTGGCTACGATGTGGTTGGCTGTTGTATTAGTCATGAGTTACACACTATGGGCGATGACTTTTGCTAGTAGAAGTCCTACTGTGTGGCCTGCACTTGAGTCATGGGTACAAGAAAAATTCGAGAAGCTGATAGACAATGGTGATCGATTGCAAGGGCAGGCCAACAAAGATGGCCGATCCATTGCTACGGTTGGAGTGACCGGATACGGACAGGATGATCGTCAGCTTGGGATGCCAATTCAGATGAACAAAGCAGTGTTGTTTCGTGCAACTACTCCTCAGCCAACTTATTGGCGTGCAGAATCTAAACAATTGTATACAGGGCAAGGCTGGGACGCTAGAGATGATTTGGAGCAAACAGAGAGTGTTCGAACGGCATTACTGAATAACAGCAGTCCGTCCAACCTAATGGCAAACGCATGGTCAGAACCATTTGAACAGCATTTGCGCTTTGAACAGTTTCCTGCAGGGATGCCTTTGCTGCACGGTGGCCGGCTCATTCAAGCTAAATCGAGTGGTGATCAGCCTGAGTTAGTCAAAATTGGTGATACAAAAGCATTGGCCTATACTGTCGAAGTAAGTCATTTTATCGGTACACCAGCGTTGTTGGCAGGATTAACAGATACTGATGACCCGGAAGAAGTGAAGCGTAAATATACAGAGCTTCCAGAGAACTTGCCAAATAGAGTGGCGGAACTTACAGCGAAACTGATAGCAGGCGCTTCTAACCGATATGAACGTGTTGAGCGTGTTCAACGCTACTTGCTGGAGAATTACGTCTATACAACGGAAGCCACATCTGTTCCAGAGGAGGAAAGCGACTTTGTCGACCACTTCTTATTTGAACAGCGGCAAGGTTACTGTGTACATTTCTCCACGGCGATGGCAGTTATGCTGCGGACACAGGGCATTCCTACTCGATGGGTCAAAGGTTTTGCACCAGGAGAGCAAGCAGCAGATGGCACCTATACGGTTCGTCATTCAGATGCACATGCATGGGTGGAAGTATATATGCCAGAAGTGGGGTGGGTACCATTTGATCCAACCCCCGCGAGAGGTATTGTTCCGGATGCGGAGCAGGCAGTGGCGATTCCAGCAAGAGCAGACGTTATTCAAGGTGAAAATGGATCGTACGAGCTGAATGCGCAGTTATACAATGAAGCGCTCGGAGGTACTGCAATGACAGTAGATACGATACTGACAAATATTCATAAGTGGATTCATCCACTTATGAAATCCGTTTTTTCAGCGGCAAAAGCGGGTGGGGAGAGGCTACTAACGACGACTTCTTCCATCTGGAAGCAGCTGCTGATAGAAATTGAAGCTTGGCAGCACCAAGCATTTTGGACAGCGTGGCCATCAACGATAATGATATTTTGGCAGACGGATGGTTGGGTACGACTGTGGTTGGCTTATCCTATATC
>NZ_JANIOF010000009.1:0-53595 GCF_024733555.1 Paenibacillus sp. SC116
TCACTCGTTGTTCAGTTTTCAAAGAACAATTTCGCTCCAGATCACTCATCTTACGATTCGTTTTCTTTCGCTCTCGTTCGCCGTGTTTCTCAGCGGCGACTCTTATAATATATCATGTTTTCGTTTCAGTGTCAACATCTTTTTTTCAAAAACTTTTTCGTTGTCTTTCGACATCGTTTGTCTTTGTTTTTATGTTTTGTCCGAAGCGACGTTTATTAATTTATCACACACAAGCCCCCTCGTCAACTATAATAGAACTGCCATTTTAAGGAATACAATCCCCAATAATCCGGGTACACCTAATAACCCTACTGTTATTAGGGTAAGAGGGTTAACAGCCACCTCTACGTCCATTCCTAATCCTGTCGAATTAACTAAATACAACACAACAAACGCACCGATTGCATGCAGCATAAACCAGGACATCCTCTTACGTGCTTCTTTGTTTCTTAGGAGCAACCCTAACAAGAGCAGTAAGGACACAGCCAGTACAACGAATACAATCAACCTCACTACGAACACCTCTTTATCAATTGACGATAGGCATTCGTCCGAAGATTATTCTGCTTTGCTCTTTTCAGCAACATAGCTAACCGCTTTTCCGACGCCTCCATTGTAAAGATTGCATAATCCATTTCATCCATACCAAGGGCATATTCAAATCGCACTTGAGCTTGCTTCCACTCCATAAAAGCATCATCGAGATCTTCAATTAGACGCTGATGTTCGAGTTCAAGCTCAACCGATTTTGAATGATTCGTCTGCAAATTTGAATCAGCATGTCTTTTGAATACTTTTCGCACCTGTTTATTGATGTTGTCCCACCAAAGCTTGTTGAACATACTAACACCTCCATAAGCTCGTCTACTTTAAACTTATGGATGAAAACTTCTATATAGAACGAAAACCGATACATGGATTCATAATAGAATCTACGTACCGGTTTATATTAATGTACTGTAGCCACCAAGGTAGTTAAAAGCTATCTATAATTCACGACGTCCTTCTAACGCTTTTGATAACGTAACCTCGTCTGCATACTCCAAATCTCCGCCTACAGGCAATCCGTGCGCAATACGGGTCACTTTAATACCGAAAGGACGGACAAGGCGCGATATGTACATCGCAGTTGCCTCGCCTTCAATATTTGGGTTCGTCGCCAAAATAATTTCCTTAACTCGTTCGTCACTAAGACGTTTTAATAACTCCGCCAATTTGATGTCTTCCGGTCCAATACCCTCCATAGGAGAAATCGCACCTTGCAGCACATGATAATGCCCTTGGAATTCCTTCATTCTCTCCATCGCCACTAAATCTTTCGTTTCCTGCACTACACATATAACAGAAGTGTCCCTTGATTTGTCCTGACAAATTCGGCAAGGATCTGTATCCGTAATATTGCAGCAGACCGAACAGTACGTTAGATTTCGTTTGACGTTGACCAACGCTTTTGCGAAATCAATCACATCATCCTCCTGCATGCGAAGCACATGAAATGCAAGACGAGCCGCTGTCTTGGGTCCTACCCCTGGAAGGCGCGAGAATGCTTCAATTAGCTTCGCTATCGGTTCTGGATAATACATAATCCCGCTCCCTCTTGAACTTGTCCATGATACAAAATAGTGGTGCCCTGCATCCAAGATGGAGCGTGACACCACTATGATCGTTCATTTATTTAGCATTGCACCTAATATCCCTGAATTAGAACAATCCTGGAATTTTCATACCACCTGTGAATTTAGCCATATCATCATTAGCCATATCTTCTGCTTTAGTCAAAGCATCATTTACAGCTGTGATGATTAAGTCTTGAAGCATCTCAATATCGTCTGCATCTACTACTTCTGGCTTGATAGTAATGGAAAGAACTTTTTTGTGACCATTTACTTCAACGGATACAGCGCCGCCACCGGAAGTACCATTAGAGATTTTGTCAGCCAATCCCTCTTGTGCCTTCAACATTTGCTCTTGCATCTTCTTAACTTGCTTCATCATTTGATTCATATTGTTCATCGCCGTACACTCTCCTTTATTCTCCAATTAGGATGTTATTCTTTTATGATAACGAGTTCTTCTCCAAACATCTGGATAGCCTCGTCAATCCACTTTCCCTTTGTATCCTCCGCCCCTTCTTGTTCTAACTGAAATACTTCAGTTGGGGCATCAGAAGGTTTATCCGTCAATTCCCAGTCTTTGAGCATCATCGTATCCAAGCGATAAGGTTTGCCCAACACTTCCTGCAGCACACGCTCAATAACTTCACGATTGGAAGGCTTCTCAGTCGTGTCCCGATGAATTGTGTTCTTGAATGCAACCAGTAGACCATCTTCAAGTATAGATATCGGCTCACCATTAACAAGCCACGCGTGGATGGTTACACCCACTTCTTTAACTCGTTGGAGTACTTGACCCCACTGACCACGAACTTGTTGGAATTGCGGACTGTTACGATTTGCTACATATTGTTCGAACTGCGGCGGCTTTTTAGCATGTACAGAAGTCCGAGCATTCTGACGGACAGCAGCGGCCGTACGCTCACGTGTAGAACTTGCAGCGGACGAACCATCTGTATGAACACCTTGCTTCAAAGCATCATTTAACTTACTTTCAAGCGCGGCCACTTGGCGCTGGAGCTGTTGGACAATGCCAGAGGCTTCAACAGGAATACTTCCAGTTGGCGCTACCGATGAAGAAGCCGATACTGTACCTGAACGTTGAGTCGCAATATGCAATAGCGCAACTTCAAATAATGTCTGGGGCTGTGTCGCATACTTCATTTCCGTTTGATAACGATTCAACGTATCAATGACTACAAATAAGTCCGCAGCACCGTAAGACTCAGCGATATCACGGAACGTATTGACTTGTGTCAAACGCTCTGTCATCACTCCCCCATTGGGTACTAGCTTGACCATCAACAGGTCACGGAAGAAGTATAGCAAACTTTCCATGCATTTGTCCGCACTTTTACCTTCTTGCATCATCTGTTCAATTACAGTTAGTACGGTCGCTACATCTTGCTCACGAACTGCCAGAGCCAACTTAGCGAACTGTTCCTCAGGCATGCCCCCTGTAATATCAAGCACCTGTTGATAAGTGACACGCCCATCTGTAAAGGAAGCCGCTTGATCTAATAGGCTTATTGCATCACGCATGCCGCCATCGGACAATTTCGCAATATATTCTAAGCCGTCTCGATCCGCTTCTATCTTTTCTTCTGAACAGACTTGTGCCAGCCGATCTACTTGTTCCTCAAGTGATACTCGCCGGAAATCAAAGCGCTGACATCTCGATATAATTGTGGCAGGAAGCCGATGCGGCTCCGTAGTTGCCAAAATAAACATCACATGCGCAGGAGGCTCTTCCAATGTCTTCAATAGTGCATTGAACGCCTCAGTTGTCAACATGTGCACTTCATCGATAATGTACACTTTATGACGAACTTCAGTGGGAGCGTATTTAACTTTCTCGCGGAGATCCCGAATTTCTTCAACACCACGATTAGACGCAGCATCGATCTCTACGACGTCCATAACTGCTCCAGCCGTTATACGTCGGCACGCTTCACATTCATTACAAGGCTCAGTGCTCGGACCACGTTCACAGTTAACCGCCTTGGCTAATATTTTGGCCGCACTCGTCTTCCCCGTTCCACGCGGGCCGCTGAACAGATAAGCATGCGAAAAGCGCTGCTCCCGCAACGAATTCTGTAGCGTTTGAATTATGTGCTGCTGGCCAACCATGTCACCAAATGACTGTGGCCGCCATGCGCGATACAATGCGATATGACCCATACTGTAACCTCGAAACGTTTATAATAACATCACTTCTTGCGAAGTCTGTTATATTATACTATATCACAATTACAAAAAAAACAGCCACACCCTCTAACACCTGTTATTGGGTATTAGTAAGGTATGGCTATTGTAAAGGTTGTACCGTATCCTTTGGATGCAACACGGATACCGCCTCCCATATCAGAAATAATTCTCTGACACACGGACAATCCTAGTCCAGTTCCATTAGGTTTTGTCGTAAAGAAAGGATCGAATATTTTGTCTACAAGGAATCCTGGAATTCCAGGCCCAGAATCATGTATATCCACCAGAACACACTTACACGATTCATCTATTTTCAGATAGATTGATAAATGCCCACCATCAACCATAGCCTCAATCCCGTTCTTGGCTATGTTAAGGAATACTTGCTTCAACATCTCCCGATCAGCTACTACAGGCGGTAGCGGCACTGTATGTACCACACGAACATCGACGTTATGCATAACTGCTTCATTTCGGATAATGGGAACAATCTCTTCCATTACCTGTTCAATACGAAGTTGCTCGATGTTCAAATCTTTAGGCTTACTCAAAAGCAAAAACTCACCCACTAATTCATTGATACGATTCAACTCAGTAAGCATGATATCAGCGAACTCAACTTCTTTGTTCATACCGCGCTCCGTTAGTGTTCTTTTGAACATTTGAAGGAAACCTTTAATCGAAGTTAGTGGATTACGGATCTCATGAGCTGTGCCAGCGGCAATTTGTCCAACCATAGCCAGTCGATCATTGCGTTGAACTTGCTCTTCCAATGATTTAAGATTCGTAACATCCTTAAATAGTACATACGCCCCTAAAATATGCCCCTCTTCACATCGAACAACATTCGAATCCATTAACAGCTCATGACGGTAGGTTCCATTCTGCCAGGAAAAAGCATAGTTAGTAACAACTACTCCCCCTAAGAGCGATCGCTTAATCGGATGATGCTCCTTCGGCATCGCTCCAAACAACTCGTTGATACGGTGATTTACTACCTGCTCCCGACTCCATCCTAACAATTTGCAAGCCGTATCACTTATATCAACCAATCTAAATTGAAGATCTATGAGCAGTACGCCTAAATTGACATCACGTAAAAACGTATCAGCAAAACGCTGTAACAATGTCACAGCATCTCGTTCACCAGGAGTAGGAGCAGGAGTTCTTCGCCCTTCTGCCAGTTTCGAGACAGCTTCTTCCAGTGGTGTTGTAGGTCCGTTACGCACGCACTCACCCCATATATATATTTATTGAAGTGTATGTTCAATGATGCATGTTGACTCTGTAGAAACGCCTCTCATCAAGCTTTCATAACATCATTATTCTTATGTATCTTTCATTCACAACCAGTGCCCATCATATATTTACATATAAAAAAACACCGAGCAATATCGGTGTCAACGCGCTAGTCTAAATTATAATATAGAACCGTGCACCTGTTATTGATAATTGCGATCCAAGCGGCACTCCTATGCGACAGCTCAGGCCAGGCTTCCCTCCGGCACATATGCTAACTTACTTATGGCTGCTTCCTTCCGGACCTGACCAGATTCATAAGCGCATATTGCGAAGGACCAAACCGTCAACACCACACATAGGCTCCAGCCTCACATCGACAATACCTCTAACAGGAATTCAACCTCGCTACAGCGGATTGCGAGTTACAGGGCACCGCTACCTCCCCATCTAGCACGGCAACACCTAGTATAGACTATTTAAAGACAAGTTGCAACTCAAGTTAAACATTAACAACCTAATCAAACTATTAATGGTCATAAAAAGTCTTACAATCGTAGATTCTGCACGATCCATGTCAATTCAAGTATACTATCAAACTTCTTCACCACGTAATATTTCAAAATTCAGATTAAATGGATCATCAGGCAGTGTTTGATCCTCGTTTATATATGAATCAGTAACCGGAACCGATTTATCCACCTCTTCTATTCGAATACCATCAACCCAGATTTGACCCTCCCCGCTCAATAAAACGCCGAACGCAATCGCTTCAGCTAAAGAGTCGATATCAAGCACAACATCATATTGCGCCCAATCTTTCGTACCCATAACTGGACGATTCATCATATTGTCAAAGGCTAGCGGCTCCTCGTTCTTACCATCCACACGCATCCACAAGCCAGCCATGTGCACTTCTTTCGTCTTTAGAAATCCGGTTAGTCGCAAGCGTTTATCTTGATACTTTTTAGCCTTGAACATTTGCATCAACGTTCCAAATCCTTGTGGATTCGCATTAGCCAACCCTTTAACGGTTGCGGATACCGTACCGCGATGCACAATTAGTCGATCCAACTCAGCCTGATATTGATTAGGAAACATCCCTGTAAACATCCATCCTACTGGAAGCTTACTCTGAACATTCTGTGTTGCCTGTTGTTCTACATATTCATTGTAGTTTTGCCCGGAACCCGACTGATACTCATTTGTAGACATATAAGAACCAACCTCCTCCTGTGACCGCTGAAACGGCCTAAATCCACTACGATACTGCTGTGGAGTCATTTGATATTGATGCTTGAACGCTCGAGAGAACGAGTCTTGGCCCGCAAAACGATATTCTAAGGCAATGTCCAATATGCGCTTGTTCGTCGAGAGCAAATCCATTGCCGCCAAGGTCAACCTTCGCTCTCTAAGATAGGCAGATACACTAATCCCTACATGCTCCTTAAAAATTCGATGAAAATAGAATCTTGATACTGCTGTATGCTGGACAACGTCTTCGAACTCCACATCTTCTTTCAGATGAAACTCCATATAGCGAATCGCTTCTTGGACCCACTCTTTATGTTCCAGCCACATGAACAGCACCTTCTTTCGATCAAATCCATTCCACAGCATTATCATACATAATCAAGTAGAGATTGTTTTGACATTTTGTGCTTATTAAAAAATGGACAGAAAAAAACTCCCCTGCGCATACACACAAGGGAGTTTGTTCATATAAATTACATGCCGTATTTCTTTTTGAAACGGTCTACGCGACCACCAGCATCCAAGAACTTCTGCTTACCTGTGAAGAATGGATGGCAGTTGGAGCAAACCTCTACTTTAAGGTTTTCCTTAACGGAACCTGTTTCGAATGTGTTGCCGCAAGCGCAAGATACAGTCGTTACGTAGTATTTCGGTTGAATTGCTTCTTTCATCGAATTCACCTCTTTCCGCCCTGAGCCCTTTGCGTTCCCAGAGTTATAAATGACACATAGATGGATTATAGCACACCGATATAGGGTGCGCAACTTGCATTTTATGTTGAAAGGCTTACGTTTTTCGTCCCGATTCGCTCAATGTTATCGGAAACTCTTTTGCAAAAAATGAAGGGAATGCAATCCCATCAATACTTTGCCTTCGCCCGCTGTAATAATTCAGGAGGAACATGTGAGTAAGATCCAATGACGACATCTGGAAGCTCTTCCTTAAAAATATCGATCATGGTCTTCATGCCCAGAATATCACCTTTTGCCTTAGGAATGAGCTCCAAGTAGCTTTCAGGATCGATATTCAAATTACGCATTTGAATAAGGCGCAGCTTCGTGCGACGAGCAAATTCAACCATCGCTTCAACTTCTTCTTCACGATCTGTGACACCAGGGAACACAAGATAGTTAATAGACGTATAAACACCCTGCTCTGATGCGTAGCGAAGCGACTTCTCGACATTAGCCAAATTATAAGCACGAGGACGATAATAAGCATTGTAATGATCATCCAAAGCACTAATTGTACTAACGCGCATTAGATCTAGCCCTGCATCAACAATACCGCGGATATGATCAGTTAAACCAGCGTTTGTATTAATATTGATATAACCCAATTCCGTTTGACGTCGAACTTCCTTAATCGCTTCAATAATAATTTTAGCCTGAGTAGAAGGTTCGCCCTCACAACCCTGACCAAAGCTAATGATCGATTCCGGCGTCTTCAAATGTTCCATCATAATCTCTACAACTTCATCAACCATCGGTCTAAAGTTCATACGCGTCTGCGGAGCAGGGAAACCACTATCGTCCGGCTGTTCCGAAATACATCCATAGCAGCCAGCATTGCATGAATAAGATACCGGTACCGCCCCTTCCCAACGTTGTAAAAAGGTGTTGGAAGCAGTCAAGCATTCATATTGCAGTGCACAATGCGACAAGTGCTGATACAAACGATTGTCTGGATAGCGCTCCAATAACTCAGACACTTGCACACGAAGTTGTCTCGTATCACAATTCAACGGATCCCACTTATGAGGATCATCTGTTGCATGAGCTGCCACATAAAATCCGCCATCTTTCCAGACGACAGCCGTATAACCAAACAGCGGCAGTTTCTGTTCCTTATCTGTCTTCACATAGCTTGGTATGTGCAAGCGAGTATAACCTTGTGGTAGTAGAGCTCCTACTGCCTGTACATCACCTGGTATAACAACCATTTCACCTGTGTCTGGGTCAAGCCCAACTGGACGGGTACTTGGCAAGCCTACAAGCGTAGCCCCTTCCGGCAAAGGGATTAGCTCATCATCAAATATTTCTACAATCATTTCTCCACTACGGGCTAGTCCAATCAAATGATCATGATCGTACATATTCCCATCTTGGTCAGCATATACTACATACATTGTCAGCAAGTCCTCCCTATATATCGGTACATACGTCAGCTGACAGAGGAACTGCGTGTACGGCGAGTTGGTGTTGGATTTTCCTTAGAATCTAATGTTGCTAAGAACTCTTCATTTGTCTTTGTATCACGCATGCGACGAATAAATTGATCAACGAACTCTGGTGATTCATTCATGTTTTTACGAACCGACCATAGTTTGTCCAATTCATCCTTCGTCAATAACATTTCTTCACGACGCGTTCCAGAACGACGAATATCGATAGCTGGGAAAATACGACGTTCAGCCAATTTGCGATCCAAGTGAAGTTCCATGTTACCCGTACCTTTGAATTCTTCATAAATAATATCGTCCATACGAGAACCTGTTTCAACCAAAGCTGTAGCTAAAATCGTCAAGCTGCCGCCCTCTTCAATATTTCTAGCGGAACCAAAGAAACGCTTAGGACGATGAAAAGCAGCTGGATCGATACCACCACTTAGTGTTCTTCCGGATGGTGGAACAACTAGGTTGTAAGCACGCGCTAATCTAGTAATACTATCAAGCAAAATAACAACATCTTTCTTGTGCTCAACTAGACGCAAAGCACGTTCTAGCACTAGCTCAGCTACTTTAATATGGTTCTCAGGCACTTCATCAAATGTAGAAGCAACAACTTCACCTTTGACGGAACGCTGCATATCAGTTACTTCTTCTGGACGCTCATCAATAAGCAATACGAACAATTCAATATCAGGATGATTCGTCGATATGCTATTCGCAATTTCTTTCAATAGCAATGTTTTACCTGCCTTAGGAGGCGCTACAATAAGACCGCGCTGACCTAATCCAACAGGAGCAAGCATATCCATAGTACGAGTTGAAATCTTTTCAGGGGTTGTTTGCAATACGAGCTTCTTCTCCGGATATAGAGGAGTCAAGGCAGGGAAGTGCAGACGCTGTGAGGCTTCATCTGGATTTTCACCATTAACCGCATTAATCTGTAGTAGTCCAAAATATCGTTCATTTTCTTTCGGCGGACGACATTTTCCGGATACGAGATCACCGGTACGAAGGTCAAAACGGCGGATCTGTGATTGGGAAATATAAATATCCTCTGGGCTTGGCAAATAGTTAATAGGGCGCAAGAATCCAAATCCTTCAGGAAGAATATCCAAGACACCTTCCATGAACATAAAGCCGCCCTGTTCTGCTTGCGCGCGTAAAATTGCAAAAATAAGTTCTTTTTTCTTAAGTTGTCCGTAGCTAGGAATCTGTAGCTGCTTGGCCAGCTTATATAGCTCCGTCAATTTCTTCGATTCCAAATCGGAAATTTGCAAATCCATAAATACAACTCCTATTCTATTCAAGAAATAACATTGATGTCTAAGTGAAAACGAGAATGAACTCCACTAGTCGCTCTGTTCCTACTATAGAGCGTCCAATACATTCATTCCAATTATAAAACTTATGGTAGTCTGGATTGATGAAGGGAATAACGGGTACCTATTCGCCTAGTAGAATTCAATCATTCCAATAAGAATGACAGGCGATAGAATGAACAGCGTAGACTATTTATATATAATTACCCGAAATGTGAAAATTTATTCTTATTCCCTCCATATTTCTGCACCTAGCATTGTCAAGTTGGAGACAAGATTATCATACCCGCGGTCGATAAACTCAACACCCAACACCTCGGTCACACCATCTTCTACAAGTAGTCCCGCGATAACCAAAGCAGCCCCAGCACGCAAATCAGCAGCTTTGACTGTAGCAGCATTTAGCTTGGAGCGTTCAATAATGGCTGAACGTCCTTCTACACGAATCTTGGCTCCCATACGCATTAGCTCAGGAACATATTTAAAGCGGTTACTATATACATAATCCGTTAGCATACTCACACCCGATGCCTGTGTAAGCAGACTTGCCATAGGCGACTGCAAATCAGTAGCAAAACCAGGATATATTAGTGCTTTGACATCAATAGGCTCATACTCCGCCTTGCCAATAACACGAAGTGATTCACCTGATTCGATAATTTCCACACCCATTTCTTCCAACTTGGCAGTCAAGGCTTCCATATGCTTAGGAATTATATTGTCAACGAGAAGATCACCTCGTGTCGCTGCAGCAGCAATCATATAGGTTCCCGCTTGGATACGGTCTGGAATAATCGAGTGCCGACAACCATGCAAACTGTCAACTCCCTCGATACGAATCGTACCTGTACCAGCACCTTTAATCTTCGACCCCATCGCGTTAAGCAATGTGGCTACATCTATAATTTCAGGCTCTTTAGCCGCATTTTCAATCGTTGTAATGCCTTTAGCTCTTGTCGCCGCCAGCATAATGTTAATCGTAGCACCGACACTCGCTACATCTAAATAAACTTTAGCTCCGCGAAGCTCTTTCGCATAAATATGAATGGATCCATGGTCATTCGTGACCGTAGCACCTAATGCTTCAAACCCTTTAATATGTTGATCGATAGGACGCGGTTCAAAACTGCAACCACCAGGCATACCAATCGTTGCTTCTCCGAATCGTCCCAATAAGGCGCCCATCAAGTAATAAGAAGCTCTTAGCTTCTTTACAAGGCCATTGTGCATAGGCATAGAAATCATACGAGAAGGATCAATGTACATCGTATTTCCGTCCCAGCTTACATCCCCTCCTAATTCAACAAGGATTTCGCTGTACGTTTCTACATCGCTAATTACTGGCAAGTTCTCCAATACTACTTTTGTCTCTGCCAATATAGCAGCCGGAACGAGCGCAACTGCACTATTCTTAGCCCCACTAATCTGCACAGTACCACGCAACGGACGACCGCCCTGAATCATTATCTTTTCCATAGTTGTAAAATGCTCCTCCTACGCCTTGCATACCTGCTTACCCAGATTGCTCGAAATAACAACTCATATCGTGATCACAGCAACATACTTCTACGATACAACACAACGGAACCCATTACGCACATGTCACTGATTGTAATTGTTCCGTTCTCCAGTCTTCCCTATGAATTCGGTATCTCTACCTATATCTATACAATTGTACTACAATAACTAGCTTTATGAAAAATGTTAAATAAGTAGAAAATGGGAAGAACACTGGAACGTCCCAGTGTCATTCCCATATCCGTTAACGTGCGAATGCGATCATCGCTTGTTATGCTTGGTTGCTGCTTCCGAACAAACGGATTTTTTCACGAACGACTTCAACGATAGATTCACGTGCTGGAGTCAAGTATTTACGAGGATCGTAAACTGTTTCTTGCTTCGCAAGAGACTCACGAATTGTCTTCGTGAAGGAAACTTGGTTCTCTGTGTTCACGTTGATCTTACCTACGCCGCATGCAACAGCTTTTGTGATTGCATCATCAGGAACACCGGAACCACCGTGAAGAACGATTGGAACTGGAATCTTGCTTGTTACAGCTTCCATAATATCAAAGTGAAGCTTAGGCTCGCCTTTGTACATACCATGAGCAGTACCTACTGCGATTGCCAAAGCATCAACGCCTGTCTCTTCATAGAAGCGAATCGCTTCTTCTGGATCAGCCAATTGTGCATGTGCTTCATCAACTGTCAAGTCGTCCTCTGTACCGCCGATTGTACCCAACTCACCTTCAACGGATACGCCCATAGCGTGTGCAGCTTTAACAACTTCTTTAGTCAAACGGATGTTATCTTCGTATGCATGGTGGGAACCATCGAACATAACGGAAGAGAATCCTGCACGGATACACTTCATAGCTACTTCAAATGTGCTACCGTGGTCAAGGTGCAATGCGATTGGCAAGCCGGATTTCTTAGCAGCTGCTTCAGCCATTGCTACAGTGTACTCGATACCCATGTACTTCAACGCACCTTCGGAAACACCGAAGATAAGTGGGGAGTTCTCAAGCATACCAGCTTCTGTGATAGCTTGTACAAACTCAAGGTTGTTGATGTTAAACTGACCTACAGCAAATTTGTTTGCTTTAGCTTTAGGCAGGAATTCGTTCATCGATACTAATGGCATGGTTACTTCCTCCTATGGATTGTCGTCTGTTTCTGTTATGGCTAGCCGACATCTTTACAGTCGTTATTATACCACAATTGCACATCAAAAAATATACAAACTCTTGACAGCAAACGAAGTTTAAAGTCGACTTTGCCAAGGAGTATATGGTTAAAATGACCGTGTTTATATATAGATGGATATTAACCCTAATTATCTCACTAAACTGTATCTAAGTATGCCATTTATAGCGCTTACGAAGATATAGATACCGACGAACCTGAAGAACGCTCTAGTGTCATATTGACAGCAACACGCATTTCATCAATATCAAACGGCTTCGTAAAATGCATCAGTGCTCCAAGATCAGTCGCTTCCTTGATCATGTCGAGCTCACCATAAGCAGTCATCATAATGACATTTAAGTCTGGCTTCATTTCTTTAATTTGCTTCAATATTTCAAGGCCATCCATGCCGGGGATCTTCATATCAAGCAGCACAATGTCTGGTGTTTCGTTGCGCACAAGTTCTAAGGCCAACTTTCCATTGGATGCCTGATAGGTTAAATACCCTTCGCTGCTGAACACTTCCATGAGAAGAACACGTATACCGTTCTGGTCATCTACGATCAATACTTTCTTCTTATCCAACTGGTACCCCTCCCATTGTGTTTCACGAACGAGCAATGGTAGCCAAATGACTATCCCTCGCATGCCACGCCATCTCTTCTTCATAACGGGCAAAAACGTCGTAAAAGTACATATTCGCGTCTTCCCTTAAAATTCCTTCTTTGAAAAAGAAATCGCTTAAAGTTTCCAAAATAATATGAAATGACAACTTAATTGCTATAAAGCCTATGTAATAAAAAAGCGAGTGCATGCCCTCGTAATGACTAGGCAAACACTCGCTTCCGCACTATATATTTACATTAATAATTAACCGCGGTTCTTAATTGCAGCTTTGACGAATTCACGGAATAGTGGCTGTGGACGGTTAGGACGGGAGATAAATTCCGGATGGAATTGAACTGCCAAGAACCACGGATGGCCCGGAAGCTCCACAATCTCAACAAGACGCCCATCAGGAGATGTACCAGAGAATACAAAACCTGCACGTTCCATTTGCTCACGATATTCATTATTGAATTCGTAGCGATGGCGATGACGCTCGTAAACGAGCTCATCCTCGTAGCAATCCATTGCAAGCGTACCTGGTTGCAATTTGCAAGGATACAAACCAAGGCGCATTGTACCACCAAGATCTTCAATATCCTTCTGTTCTGGCAAAATATCAATAACAGGATACTCTGTAGCTGGATTAATCTCAGAGCTGTTCGCACCTTGAAGACCAACAACAGAACGAGCGTACTCGATTACTGCCACTTGCATACCCAAGCAAATACCGAAGAATGGAACCTTGTTTTCACGTGCATAGCGAATCGTAGTTACTTTACCTTCTACACCACGATCACCAAATCCACCTGGTACAAGAATACCGTGAACGCCACCAAGGTGTTCAGCTGCGTTCTCTTCTGTAATTAATTCTGCATCAACCCAACGAACCTTAACATCCGAGTTCGCTTCAAAGCCAGCATGAGACAACGCTTCTACAACAGACAAGTATGCATCATGCAACGCCACATATTTACCAACGATTGCAATCTCAACTTGCTCTTCGAGCGACTTAACACGATCAACAAGTTGCAACCAGTCACCCATATCTGGTTCTGGTGTTTGAAGCTTCAAATGATTAACAACGATATCATCCATGCCTTGTTCACGAAGCATCAATGGCACTTCATACAACGTAGAAGCATCTTGGCATTCTACAACTGCATTTGCATCAATGTCGCAGAAGAGTGCAATCTTCTTCTTCATTTCTTCTGTGATTGGCACCTCTGTACGCAATACAAGCATATTCGGTTGAATACCGATGCTGCGCAACTCCTTCACACTGTGTTGTGTCGGCTTCGTCTTCACTTCGCCTGCAACTTTAATGTAAGGAATTAGCGTTACGTGAATGTACATCACGTTTTCACGGCCTACATCACTCTTGATTTGTCGAATCGCCTCTAGATAAGGCAAGCTTTCGATATCACCAACAGTACCGCCGATTTCTGTAATGACTACATCAGAACCGGATTCTTTGCCTGCGCGGAACACACGCTCTTTAATCTCGTTCGTAATGTGAGGAATAACCTGAACAGTACCACCCAAGTATTCACCGCGACGCTCTTTGGAAATAACCGAAGAGTACACTTTACCTGTAGTTACATTGCTGTTCTTAGAAAGGTTAATGTCAATAAAACGTTCGTAGTGACCCAAATCGAGATCCGTCTCTGCACCATCGTCCGTCACGAATACTTCACCGTGCTGGTAAGGACTCATAGTTCCCGGGTCCACGTTAATGTATGGGTCAAACTTTTGGATTGTAACTTTCAATCCTCGATTTTTGAGCAATCTGCCCAGGGATGCAGCCGTTATCCCTTTACCCAAAGATGATACGACGCCGCCCGTTACAAAAATATACTTTGTCACTGGTGAAACCCTCCTATGATCAAGTGCATTCATGACAAGTCCTCGGGAGGCTTTGATTGCGAATCAGGTTCGATGACATTTGATGCATGTTGTTATCGTAACCCATTTGCAGGTGAAAAATTGATGCTGAGGGACATGAAATTTTTCAGGCCTTCTCCGCTCATTTCCACAAATCAATACCTATAAAAAACAAAAAAGTGACTCCCGTGGTCACGGGGCACTTTATACTCACAATATATATATAATTAATAGATAAATCCAAAGCCCATATGCTAGTTTACTCGTTAGGTTGTCCAATGTCAAGGGAAGGAGAAGGGGAAAAAATAAGTATAAAAAAGCCATCCAACCTACTTGGAGCAACAACGCCCAAATAGTTGGATGGCTCAAGAACAAATAAGGCTTTGTTACCTTTTATTGTTCTTCTTCCTCGTCATCAAATTCCTCTTCAGAGTCCTCATCTTCAGATGCTTCCTCGTCTAGATCTTCTTCTTCAATCATGACTTCTTCTTCTTCTTCTTCTTCGACTTCAGAATCTTCGTCTCTGAATGCATCTTCGCTGTCATCATCTGCGAAGTCAAAGTCCTCATTGTTATAGGAATCGTCTTCCTCTGCGTAGTCATCATCCTCTAGATCATCATCATCATCATTGATAATGCGTGGACGCTTCGTACCACCTGTAATATTCTCATCCGCACGGTCAACTGGATACCAGCGTTTCAAGCCCCACATGTTGCTTCCTACACAAGCGAATCGACCATCGATATTAATCTCGGTATATAACTGAGCGATGACATCAAGAATTTGCTCCTCTGTCAATCCACGAAGCTTCGCTACTTCATTCATAAGGTCACGGTAGTAGAAAGGCGTGTTGGCTGCTTTCAATATTTCAAAAGCAAGATCCACCATCGGCATTTCTTGTACTTTGTCGGGATCCAGCTTCAATTCCAACGGGGTGCTCATACGTACACATCCTCTCGCAAAAGTTCAATAAAACACTGCTTTATCTACAAACATATCCATGTTCACACCTTAGTAAAACCGATTTGAAGTGAAAATGCAAGTTTTCTTATTCCAAATGAGCCGATATGCCAATCTAGGACCATTTACGCTTAAATTCGTCAAAATAAAAGAAACGCGAAGGCTCCCCCTCGCGTTCGACTGTATCCGCGCCGGAGGGCAAGTTGCTGCTCCAGCTATGGCCTGCAGAGCCTAATAAAGCTCTACTCCATACTATGTCCTGAGTCTTCGATTGACACGGAATAAGGCCTAACTTCATTAAAAAAGGCAGCTATACCAGTCCACCTCGCTTCAAATCGCATACGATACATTCACAAGACCTGTCGGGAGGGGAATGCACATTGGATGTGTCTGTCTTTCTCCACCTATTACTTCAAGAGATCTCCTCTGGCGGACAAGGCTTACGCCCATACCTTATCGGCTTCAATGATCGGAGTCTCTACGAGCGCTGTCGGAAAGCCCTAAAAGAGCTACGCTATACCCATCCTGCATTGGCTCACATGGAAGAAAGGCCGATTATCTCCAGCCTGCGTTTTCATTTTCCAAAGGGGTTGGAACAGCGTTGGCGCCCTTTCAAACAAGCGCTCACTGTCGAAGAGGATACTCGTATGATGATCAACACCGCCTTCCGCACGACTTCCACTGGAGAAAGAGGTATTCCTTGGGGAGTGCGCCACATTAAAGCCCCTCTTGCATGGAGTACCACGACTGGTCATCGGATTCGGATCGGAGTTATTGATACCGGAGCTGATTACCACCACCCTGATCTGCGCCACTCACTCTTATCAGGGATCAATTTTGTTCAACCTGGACGCCCTCCACAAGATGATAACGGGCACGGCACTCATATCGCAGGAACAATCGCAGCCGCCAATCAAATGTACGGCATCATCGGAGTGGCGCCGCGCGCGCTCATACACCCCGTCAAATCGTTTGACGAGAATGGGTCAGCCTATGTGTCTGATATCGTGCAAGGCATCGAGTGGTGTGTGCGCAACAAGCTTCACCTTATTAATATGAGCTTTGGCATGAAGACTCGCAGCAAGTCACTGCTGCATGCCGTCACCCAAGCTACCAATGCCGGCATTGCCGTAGTAGCCTCCTCTGGCAATGATGCTAAGCGAAAAACAATCGATTATCCTGCCCGCTACAGCCAAACCATCTCTGTAGGAGCTACCGATAATAGTCGCCGTATTGCACCGTTCAGCAATCGAGGCACCTATGTTGATATATATGCACCTGGAGAGAAAATTGTATCGGCATGGCTTCACGGCAATTATCATGAGATGAGTGGAACATCAATGGCTACTTCCCATGTAAGCGGCGCTATCGCCTTACTGCTTGCGCTTAAACCAGATTTAAAGCCTCCCGAAATTAAGGCCCTGCTTCGTCGTACATCCAACCCTATTCATCCGCTTCGCGGACGCGCTAGCAGCAATAAAGAATATCCAGCAGGAGAAATTGATATTGCAAGATTGCTTAATGAATGTAGATAAGTACCCAACCAAATACCCGTCCCTGTTGGCCCAGTGACGGGTATTCGTTTTGCTTCATTTTTCTTGGATAGTATTCCTGCTATTCAAAAAACTTTGAAATTGGGTTGACTACAAACTTCTCTGCAATCACTTTGCCTTGTCCATTCATTTGGAACCATTGATAAAAATCGCTGCTAAAGTTCGATGTCTGCATCATGGTTTGCATCATAGATGGCCAAGCCTTAGCGTTCACTTGCTCCGCCGTCCAGTAAATGTGCATAAGCATACGATCTTTATGATAAGGATGCTTTACCATATAAGCCCCAGACGTATCTTTCAGCCTCACCACTTTGTTCCAATCCAGTTGAATTGCCTTTGATCCTTTCTGAATGCCCGGCTTCAATGCTTGAATAATCGGATTACTGCTTGGGCTGCCGATAGCAATAATATGGCTCTTCGAAAGTTCCTTTTCCATCTGCTTTTTCACTAATGAGCGCTCTTTTACGATTTTCACGTCAGCTCCACCCATTTGCATCATCGTTTGGATTTGTTCCGCCAACTGCTTTTGTTGTTCCATCGCCTTTTTCGATGCTCCATCGCTAAGCACAATCGTTACAGGTTCCCCATTGTAGGCACGATGATAGATACGAGCAAACACTTCTTGGGGCATGTTAGAGTTCCCATTAAAAATTTGATCATACGTCGACTTCATCATGAGCCCCATAAGACGCTGCTCTTCTTCAGGAGTTAGCTTATATTTATCCGAAATATCAAAGTTGGGTTCATATAACGCTTTGCGCATATGCTCCTGAATGTCTTTGCCAGCGATATCTCCGATAGTTTGCAGCCAGCCTGTGATCGAAGCGTTACCAAGTGCGTAGCGATTGTAATACTCCTGCATAATGCGATCAAACATTTGCTGCCCTACTTGGCGATACAACTCATATACAGCCAAGCGGCCACGTTCGTAATAAAGACCATGTGCATCTTGACCAGCCTCATCGTTCGGAGAAGCAATTGGCTTTTCCGAAGGAGCCGATGCCATACGCATACCGTTAAAGCCTTGCATTTCGTCCTTCTGCTCTTCGTAGAAGTATGAAGTTGCAAAGTTCGTTAGACCTTCATCCAGAAACCCTTCTGTCTCAGAGTCGTTACCGATAATAGCATGGAACCACTGGTGTGCGACTTCATGAATAAATACGGAATCGTCCTCCACCGATTGACGTTCAGAAATCTGACCCATTTGGATCACGCGTGTGTACTCAATGGCGACACCCTCTACATAGGTCTCCTGAATGCGGAAATCTTGATAGGGGTAGGCTCCGAATTTCTTTCCGAAGAAGTCGATAGCTTTTGCCGCTTGATCGATATAACGTTCAGCAACTGCATCTTTTTCCTTGCTATTTCCGAAATAGTACATTTCAATGTTTACGCCGTTCACACGCTTAGACTTCACTTTATAATTCGGACTAGCAAAGAACACAAATTCACGTGTCTTATCCGCGGTAGCAGTAACTACCTTTCGACCACCGCTGGCAACTGTCTCTTGCAGTTGCCCTGGCATGCTTACTTTATAGTTTTCCGGCACATTCAGACTTACTTTATAATCTGAAGACTCAAAATAATCTGTTTCCAATGTCGTGCTGTACGGCAGTCGGCTCCAATCATGCTTTGCCTCGTCATACATAGCTAGAACCGGATAGAAGTGAGCAGCACTAATCAGATCTTTATAATAAGCTAAACGCTGCATGCCAAATGGAAGGTCAACACTATAGTCGAGTTCAATAACAATCTCCTCACCCGGCTTTAAAGTCTTGCCAAGCTTAACGGACAGGGATTGGTTTGTATTTTCGAAAGATAGCTTTCCATCCCCAGACTTATCCGTTACTTGCTTGATGTCTATGCCCCCTAAGAAGTCCTCAGGCTTTTTATCCGAATGCTCCTTGGCAATTTCCTTATTGCGTGTCTGAAACATAGATGTCTGCGTATCGACTGAACGATAGGAATCCGCGAACGTATGGAATACAACCTCAGATAATTCATCTTTGGTTGTGTTGCGAAATAAAACAGACTGTGTACCAGATAGCTTCATTTGTTTCTCATCTAATTTTAGATCGATGGTGTATTGGATAGGGCTTGTCCGTTTCCCATCTTGAACGTACTTCCCTGTGCTTGAAGATACTGTATTACTGGATGCCGCCTTTACTTCTTTTAGACTATTTGAGGCTTCGATAATGGATTGTGGCAAAAGAAACTGCGAAGCGATCGTGATCGATAGTAGACCTGCTGCCATTCGCAATACTCGTGATGATTTATTCATTTTCATGAAAAGTTAACCCCCATGTATGTCGATCTAGTTGTAGATGTAATAAACATTTTCGTTGTACTTGTTGCCTTTATTATAGATGTGCCGAGCATGATGTACCTTAGATTATCCTTGCAGGAAGAGCTATGAAGCTTACATTACTGTCATGTAGGTAGCAAGCAGCTTTAGAAGCATACTCTGAAAGGGAAGTAGTTGGTGATCGCCCGCATTAGGCCAATGTCTATTGAATCAATAACGCGGGAGAGATAGACCTGTAAAGCAAACAGGGCATCTCCGAAGAGATGCCCTGTCAATCTAAGATGACTGTACCTGATGATATATGGTAATTTGGGGTTACCTTTAAGTCACTGATGCCTTTTCTAGTATCGGTCGTGGCATATTCCACATCTGTGTCCATTTCTTAATCGCAGAAATCATAATGATGATTCCAAGTACAAGCATGATGATGGACAATGCTGCGTTTAGAACGCTGTAGCCTTTTGCAGCTTCGTTCAAGTACACATTTTTAATCATCCAGAAGCCTGCATAGTTTACCGTAATGAACAAGTATGCAAGCGGGACGAGGCAAGTAAGTACATACCAACGCTTATCCGCAATTTTCAAAATAACCGTCGCTCCGATAATAAGACCAATCGATGCCATCAACTGGTTCGATACTCCGAACAATGCCCATACCGAGCCAATATCGCCGGAGAAGAGCAAGTAGCCCCACATGAAGCAAGCCAATGCACTTGCAAAGATTGCTCCCGGAACCCAATCTACACGCTTAAGCGGTTTGTAGATTTCACCAAAGAAGTCTTGAATCAAGTAACGAGATACGCGAGTACCTGCGTCAATCGCTGTTAGGATAAATACAGCCTCAAACATAATAACGAATTGGAAGAAGAACGCTGCCAAGTTTTCAAACCAAGGAATTTGAGTGAAAATATAAGTCATCCCTACCGCAAGCGTAACTGCGCCGCCTGTTCTTCCTTCTAGATCCAAGCCAATTTGCTGTGCCAATTCAGGCAAGTGTACGACTTCCATACCAAGTGTCTTAAACACTTCAGGTGTCGAGTTAATTGCAAAGTAGTCTGCTGGCTGCAATGCAGTTGCTGCAATAAGAGCCATAATCGCTACGATACACTCTACCAACATCGCACCGAAACCAACGCTCTTAATATCGCTCCAACGGTTAATCATTTTAGGCGTCGTTCCAGAACCAACAAAAGCATGGAAACCAGAAATCGCACCGCAGGCAATCGTAATCGAGATGAACGGCCATACCGGACCTGCCAGAATTGGACCGCCACCATTAATAAATTCAGTAACAGCCGGGAAAGGAATCGCCGGGTTGATAACAAATACACCGATAATCAAGGCGATAAATACGCCGATTTTCATAAAGCTGCTCAAGTAATCACGTGGTGCAAGCAAAAGCCATACTGGCAATGCTGCCGCAAAGAATGCGTATATCGGCAAGATGACTGCCAATGTGCTCGCATCAAGTGTTAACCAATCGCCAAGCACCGTGCCTTGAATGTAAGGACCAGCGAATACGCCGATCATCATCAAAATAAATCCGACTGTCGTTGCAAGCTTCAAGTTGCCCGTCTTCTTGTGGAACAAACCAACCCCGATTGCAATCGGAATCGTAATCGCAACCGCGAATGTCCCCCATGGATTGTTCTCCAATGCGTGAAGAACAACCATCGACAAACCTGCCATTGTAATCGTAATGATGAACAACATTGCTAAGCCTGTACAGAAACCAGCTACAGGTCCAAGCTCTTCTTTTGCTACTTCAGAAAGTGACTTTCCTTCTTTACGCATCGAAGCGAACAGCACGACCATGTCGTGCACAGCACCCCCGATAACCGCACCGATCAACAGCCATATCAAACCTGGCAAATAACCAAACTGGGCTGCTAATATCGGTCCAACGAGCGGACCTGCTGCAGCGATTGCTGCGAAGTGGTGTCCAAAGGTCACCCATTTATTAGATGGAACATAATCTTTGCCGTCATTTAATTCATGCGCAGGTGTAGGCTTGGAATCATCCAACTTCAATACCTTTGCTGCCATAAATGTTCCATACAAACGATAAGCTATCATAAGAATACATATAGAACCGATTACTATCGTTACCGCGTTCATGGAGATCGACTCCCTTCTAAACTTTCTATACTTGTATTTTATGAGATGAAAACAAAAATAAAGCGTTTTCAAAATAAAATGCGCAAGATTCGCTCCCACTTGCAAAATTCGAGGGTTGAGTTGCAATAAAGTTGAGCTGATATGCAAATATACTATTCAGCCAAATGGGGCGAGATATAAAAAAAGATCGAGATCAGATTCATGAATGAACCTGGACTCGATCTTTTGTTTCTACAATGCACATTTACTATGCAGCTCTCACACCTGCCGAGAAACTACATTTATGCTAGCTTCTATAACTACTTAGTTGAATAGCTACTATTAATGGAATGGGTACCAGAACGTTCCGAAACCCTGTACACGCGCTGTAATACATACAGCCAATATGACAGCACAGACAATGACGACGGCAATATCCACTCTTCCCCACGGAGAAGAGGAGTACCATGTCCGCTTCGCATTTTTGCCGAAGCCACGCAAGTCCATCGCATTCGCTACCGTATCGATACGCGCAAGTGAAGACTGCACAAGCGGGATTGCTATTGCTGCGAAATGCTTTAAACGCTGAACAATCGTCCCTTCCCCTCGCGCCAATCCGACTCCGCGAGCTTGGAGCGCGTTTGAGATACTGAGGAAATCTTGTTTCAGGTCAGGAATATAGCGGAACGCAATATTAAATGCATAAGCGATTTTGTAAGGCACACCTAAGCGGTTCAAGCTGCCAGCGAAGCGAGTCGGATGTGTTGTATAGACAAACAAAACCGAAATAGGCATCAGCGACATATATTTCATCGATAGTGTCAGTATATAAAATACAGTCTCTAGCGTTAGCACTTCATAACCTAAGTCAATAAGTACTGTCGTCGTACCGTTCACCTCACTGCCATATGCAGGCGAAACGAATATCGTAAAAATAGAGTTGAAGATATTAAATACGATAATCACCCATACGAGTAGCCTTATACGCTTCCAAGGAAGCTGAGCACTCATAAGGAGTACAAGCCCTATGATGAAAAGTACAATAAAGACACGAATGTCCTGAAACAAGAAGACGATCACTGTCCAGGCAAGCAGCATAATCAGCTTAACAGCGCCGTCTAATCGATGGAACAGTGTATCCTTCTCGATGTACAGCATTCCCGCTTTACTCATGCTCGCTCACCTGCTTCTTCTGTTTCTCATACTGGATAAAGTGGCGCACCAACGCTTCAGGAGTTGCCACCTCAGTCGAACGAGAAAGCATGCTCAAGGATGTCTCCTTTAAGTTCGCACGATTCATGATCTCCGTATTGGTCAGCACACTAGCTGTAGTACCCGACGCAATAATCTCGCCATTACAAAGTACAGCAGCGCGTTCTGTATACTCTAGTGCCAGATGCATATCGTGGGTAATAAAGAGCAACGAAACTCCTTGCAATGCTAATCGCGACAGGAAGTTCATAAATTGCGTATAATGCTTCAGATCTTGGCCAGCAGTTGGCTCGTCCACAATAATAAGCTTCGGCTCCGTCACCATAATCGAAGCGATCGTAACCCGCTTCTTCTGTCCGTAGCTAAGCGCAGATACAGGCCAATCACGATAGCTGTACAAGCCGCAAATTCGCAGCACTTCTTCTACTTTAGCTGTGATTTCCGCTTGAGGCACTCCTTGTATACGCAGAGCCAAGCCGACTTCATCCCTGATCATCGTTTGGGTAATCATATGATTCGGATTTTGCATCACGTAACCAATCTGCTCGCCACGGCGTCGGATCGACCATTGACGAATGGACTCTCCATTAAACAAAATATCACCTGATGTCGGTCTAACCATGCCTGTTAGCAACTGAGATAAGGTCGTCTTCCCCGCTCCATTGTTGCCAAGGAGCGCAATTCGTTCGCCTGCTCCAATTTTCAATGAAACACCTTTAATCACTTCAGTTCCTTCTCCATAGGCGAAACGAACATCTTGCAGCTCTACTAAGGAAGCATTATCTTTGTCAGTTGAAGAGTTATCGATCACTTCGATCCATTCTCCAAGCACTTGACGCACTTGCTCATTGTTACTCAATTTCTCCAAAGAAGACGGCTGAGCATCTGGCGTCAGCTCACAGCCCGCATACTTCAATGCCGAAATATACAGAGGCTCCCTAAGCCCATTTTCCTGCATCACATTCGATGAAAGAATCTCATCCGGCGTACCAACAGCGACGATTCTACCTTCTGCCATCACAACAATTCGGTCAATAGGCTGTTCGAGCACATCTTCAATTCGGTGCTCAATGATGATTATTGTCTTGCCACTGTCACGGTGAATGTCTTCAATTAACTTCATCGCATGTTTGCCGCTCGCTGGATCCAAATTGGCCAACGGCTCATCAAACAACAGGATATCAACTTCCATAGACATGACCCCTGCCAAAGAAACACGCTGTTTCTGGCCACCAGACAGCTCATGTGGGCTTTGATTCATGTGCTCCTGCATATCAACCATGCTAAGTGCTCGTGCTACCCGCGGCTTCATCTCCTCGGGAGCAACACAATCATTTTCGAAAGCAAAAGCGACATCTTCATCAACAGTCAATCCAATGAACTGACTATCCTGATCTTGCAATATCGTACCGACACTGCGGCTAATCTCAAAAATGCTTTGCTCTGCCGGGCAGCGACCCTTCAACGTATAATCGCCTGATATTTTCCCTTTGTGGGCGAATGGAATTAGCCCATTGATACAATGGGCTAACGTAGATTTGCCGGAACCGCTCGGACCAGCTATTAATATTTTTTCCCCTGGGTAAATATCGAGGCATATGTCATGAAGGGTAGGCTCAGCCAAGCTATTATATTGAAAGCTGAACTGATTAAAAGAAAGAATTGATTCTGCCATCTTATTCATTGCCCCTATTTGCCTTATTCATGGATTACAGCAATCCTATTACTTTGATACTTTGAGATTGGAATTGCTACGATTCATTTTCAACAAACCAAGTACAGCTCCAACACCTAGAATGACATGCACGGTAATGTTAGACAAAGAAGCCGCTATAAATTGCAACAACATTTTATCTGGCGCTTCTCCAAATAGATAAATATCAAGTACGCTAGAAATGCCGAAGCCGACAACCAATGCCAGTGATCCGACAATAGCTAGAGTGGCAATATTTCCTCCAGTTGCACGCCCTTCTTTAATGCTAAATGACTTGCTCATAAATACGAGTCCCATCCCTAGACCGCTAATCGCTGATCCCAATACCCATGACCACCAAATCGTGCCAGAAGATAAATCAAACACAATGTGACCGATAGCTCCGCTCAAAAAGCCAACGATAGGACCAAACAAAGCTCCAAAAACCGTCAAGATTGCAATTGCTGGACGCAGTCCAGTCTGTGGCGCCACCGGAATGGAAACCCAGTTAAGCAAACCGTACAATGCCGCCCCGATTCCAATCGCAACAACTGTCTTCGTGTCCAAGTTGAAAATGGATTGCTTCATCATCTTCACCCTTTCTTCTCCAATATGGATTTATCGCGCGCCTGCTTGAACAGGTAGCATCTTTGGTATACTACAATCTATATGCCGCTCTAGTTGTACATAAAACAAGCCACTGCCTTCTATGGGAAGTGGCTTAGATTGCAAGCATTATTATAGCAAGGCGCGTGTAATTATGCACCAATATTTTGGACGTCCATTTATAGACCAAGCTTCTGTTTCAAGTCTTTCACATACGTGCGGCTGACAGGTATACTTGCACCGTCTTTCATCTTCATCACATACGTAGAGTGGAACCAAGGCTCAATCTCTCTTACATAGTCTACATTGACTAAATAGGACCGATGCACACGAAGCATCGAAGGATGATTCAGCTTACGCTCCAGGACTGTCAATGCTTCACTTACCTTGTATCGCTGCCCTTCCGTCACAACGACTGCCTTGCCTTCTTCAGACTCGATATAAATAATGCGGTCAACATGCAGCACCGCAATTCGCTCATCTACGGTCACGGCTAATCGCTCCGTTCGCTCAGAAGCTTTAGTGGTAGCTGGTGCAGTAGAACCGCTAACCGCAGTAGGTTGAGACGCAGGTACGACTATCCGCTGAACAAGCTTCTCCACCGTTTGCTGTATACGTGCCTCTTCATACGGTTTCAAAATATAATCCGTAGCATTCAACTCAAATGCCTTCAGTGCATATTCATCATACGCCGTCGCAAATACGATAGCAGACTGGCATCCATCTTCCTTGAGCTGCTCTGCAATCTCAATACCTGTTGCATCCGACAACTGAATATCGAGGAAGATCACATCAGGTGTTGTTTCCTGAATACCATCCAGCGCCTCTTCATACGATTCAGCCTCTCCTACAACGTCCACACGCTTCGTTCTGCGAAGCAAATACATGAGCTCATCTCTTGCCAATGGCTCATCATCAACAATAAATGCTCTAATCACGCCTATGCACCTTCCTTCGTGTCATCTCGTGGCAATCTAATGACAACGGTAGTCCCTTCTCCTTGGCTGCTATTAAGCGTAAAAGAAGCTTGGCTGCCGTATATTTCTTGAATCCGACTCCGTATGTTGACAAGCGCCGTTCCCGTACCTTCTTGGGAGGGAACAACTTCCCTACCAAGCGCACCGATGGCATCTGCCGAAATCCCCTTGCCGTTATCTTCGGTTATAAGCACCATCGTATCTCCCTCAGCTTCCGAGCGAATACGCACATGCCCTGTTCCCTTGAAACCTTTGCCAAACCCATGCCGTACTGCATTCTCCACTAACGGCTGTAAAGTAAACGGTGGTACGAGAACTTCCTTTAAAGAAGGATCAATACAGAACTCTATAGTGTACTTGCCCGGAAAACGAGCTTGTTCAAGCGACAAATAAGCCTCTACATGCTCTAACTCTTTGTGAAGCGGAATTAGCATCGAACGAGCCCCTTGAAGATTGCTGCGGAAAAAGACACTGAGCTGCTGCAATAGCTTACGAGCTTGTTCCGGGTTCGTGCGACAGAGTACCGAAATAGTATTAATCGCATTGAATAAGAAGTGCGGATGCACTTGCGCCTGCAGCGCTTTAATCTCTGCGTCCTTTAACAATCTGCTCTGCAGCTCCGCTTCTGCCAACTCCAATTGATTGGAGAACAGCTTACCAAGACCTTCGGCAAGTTCTTTCTCTACCTGGTCTAAACGAGATGGACTTTTAAAATACAGCTTCAATGTCCCCACTGTTTTGTTCCTTACATGCAAAGGTAATACATAAGCCGCCTGCAACGGACATTGTGCACTGGAACATTGAATCTCTTCTCCAGAACTAGCTTTGTGTACAAGCCCCTCGTCCAATACTCGCTGAGTTAGTCTTGTTGTAATCGGCTGCAAAGCAATATGATGATCAACACCTTCGCCTACATGGGCGAGGATTCGTGTTCTATCCGTAATCGAAATGGCATCCGCATTCGTTTCTCTCAAAATAATGAGCGCTGCTTCGCGGCAAGGGCTGGCATTCAAACCTTGACGGAAATAAGGCAGTGTTTGATCCGCAATGTGCAGCACCTTATGAGTTTGTAATGCTCTTGAGCGTTCTTCCTCTTGGAAAATAGATTGGATAATGGTCATGAACAAATACGTTCCGAAACCATTTACCACGATCATCGGTACAGCAATAACCCGAACAAGCGACCATGCCTCCAATGAAGGTTCAGCCACTAGCAAAATAATGCCCATTTGGGCACATTCCATTAAAATACCGATTCCCGCTGCATGCCAAGGCGCATGCGGGTTGCGAATCCGGAATCTGCGTGCAATGAATCCGGTTACAACACCTGCCGCAATGGTGGAAAAGGCGCAGGCAATAGCGGTGAATCCGCCTAGGAATAAGCGATGCAATCCTGCAATCACACCTACACCTGATCCAACAAGCGGCCCTCCCAGCAAACCACCGATGACGACACCCATAATTCGAGTATTCGCGATTGCACTATCTGAATCAACAGCTACATTCCATGCCTGCGAAGATACGAGCTCATTGTATATATGCACCCCTGTATAGTTACTCACAACACCAAAAGAACCAAACACGACAATGAGCAGCACTTTCTCTTTCCATCCATGCTCATAATGAATAATTCGTCTGAAAGACTTCATCCGAGATAGAACGAAGGCGATAATGAGCAAGATACCTACTCTCTCTAGCATAAGAGGAAGTAATTGTAACATCGAATAGGCACCCCCATGCTTCTATTTAGTTTCTGTGACTTCATTATACAAGAACAGAACAAATGCGAGGAGGCTAAACGACAGGAGATATATGACAGGGGATATTTGGGTTAAAATAAACAATAAAAAACGATACCACCACTAAGGTGATACCGTTACATGATTCTATACATTTACTAGCCCGATGCTAGGATTACATACGCTCTGGTGCAGATACACCTACAAGACGAAGGACGTTCGCAATAACCGTGCGAACAGCACCGAGAAGTGCCAAGCGAGCTTGCGTTTGCTCTGCATCTTCTGTAATAACGCGCTCTGCCTTGTAATAGCTGTGAAGCATAGATGCAAGCTCATATACATAGCGGATTAAACGATGTGGTGCATAGTCGCGTGCTGCAACTTCGATTTCCGCTTGAAGTTCACCCATTTTGCGCAGCAAGTCAAGTTCATGCTCAGCTGTCAATGCGCTGAGATCGACTTCACTTAGTGGCTTCAAAGCAACACCCTGCTCCTCTGCTTGACGGTAGATGCTGCAAATACGCGCATGCGCATACTGTACGTAGAATACAGGGTTATCGTTGGATTTGGAAATCGCCAAGTCCATATCGAAATCAAGATGAGAATCTGTCGAACGCATCGTGAAGAAGTAACGAATTGCGTCTACGCCTACTTCATCCATCAAGTCTTCCATCGTTACGGCTTTACCCGTACGCTTAGACATCTTCACTTTCTCGCCATCCTGGAACAAGCTTACCATTTGTGCTACAAGTACGATCAGCTTATCTGGATCATTACCCAGCGCCTCCATAGCTGCTTTCATACGTGGAATGTAACCATGGTGGTCAGCACCCCAAATGTTCATAACACGATCGAAACCACGAGCATACTTATCACGGTGGTACGCGATGTCCGGCATCAAGTACGTGTACGTGCCGTCATTTTTAATCAATACACGGTCTTTATCATCGCCATACTCTGTCGTACGCAACCATGTAGCATCGCCTTCTTCAAACACTTTTCCGCGTGCTTTCAATTCGTCCAACGCTTGCGTAATTACGCCGCTCTCATACAACGAAGTTTCACTGAACCATACGTCGAAGTTTACTTTGAAGCGTGCCAAGTCACGCTTAATTTTGTCTAATTCTTTCTTCAAACCGAATTCACGGAAGAACTTCGTGCGCTCTTCTTCTGACAGCTGAAGCAAACGATCGCCTTCTTGCTCAACCAGCTCTTGAGCGAAGCCTTTAATATCTTCACCATGATAGCCATCTGCAGGCATCTCAGCATCAAGTCCAAGCGCTTGCTTGTAGCGACATTCAAGAGACAAAATCAAGTTTACAACCTGATTACCAGCGTCATTAATATAGTACTCGCGTGTTACTTCATAACCCGCAAAGTCAAGTACGTTACAAATTGCATCGCCAACTGCTGCACCACGAGCATGGCCTAGGTGAAGGCTTCCTGTTGGGTTCGCACTAACGAACTCCATTTGTACACGTTGTCCTTGACCTGCCGTAATACGACCGTAGTTATCACCTTGTTCCGCTACTTCTTTTACTACGTCATATAAATAGCTCTTGTTCATGCGGAAGTTAATAAAGCCGGGGCCTGCAATTTCCGCGCTATCAATGGAAGCTGATGCATTATCCAAGTTCTCGATAATCGCCTCTGCGATTTGACGAGGATTGCGCTTTGCAATACGAGTAAGCTGCATCGCTACGTTTGTCGCCAAGTCACCATGCGTTTTATCTTTTGGAACTTCTATGACAAAAGCAGGCATTTCCTCACGTGTTACGATACCCGCCTTCAAAATCGATTCTTCAATAGCCTTTATAACCCCTTGATTAATCCGTTCAATAACTCCAGTGCTCATATTCATTGCTCCCTCTCTGTTGTGCTCGACCAATCAAATGTCAATGCCAAAGCAAATTGGCCCACGCAGTCGTCTTCTATATATAAGTCGTATGCCCATGCGACATACTCTGGTAAATGTGCAATAACTCCGTTCTGTTCAACAGCTTGATCACGTCGTGTCCACTGCTTCGTATCTGTAACGAGTGGAAATCGTAATGCAGGAGAGCGATAGTAGCCGTTTAGACGCATATTGGGCGTAAAAGACATTTCCGATTCCACGACCCCACGCCGAGTCAGCTTCCATTCATTCGCACTAAGCTTTAGCATCACATTCGTAACCGGAGCTGATGTAACTTGCTCTTCTGCCGTATCAACCGAGCTACTTCGTCGCTTAACCGCCTGGGAACGATCTTCTTCAGCAGTCAAGATCGGCTCTTCATATCTAATGAAGATATGATTGCCCTTGCAGTATACGTCCGCATCCACAGTATGCTCAACTTGTTCCTTATTCTGCACACTCTTAATCGTAAGATGGGTGCGATATTTGTTCGCTGCCGCCGGATTCCCGTTCGACAAGTTCACCTTGTCTGCCATCGTGTAACTCCCATTTCCTTAAATAATCTGATTCCATCAATTATCCGGGAAACGACCGCAATTTGCAACCTTTTGGAGGCTTTTGCAGTCCATTTCTGCCTTACTGCCTATAATGCTCGAAAATAGCAGCACTCTAGGTTCGAAAGCGAATAAGATAATACACGCATGATCCTCTTGATCAATGAAGCTGTTCTATTTAGAAAATTAGATAAATTTTTTTGTATTTAATAGATTTTTAACCTATTTCATCATATTTCCTGATAAAATAAGTTGGTAAATTAAACCTTGATTTTTCGAGGTTCATCGTGCTCTTATTAAGAAGAAATACTCTATTTCATTTTATATTATAGATCCAGTATTTTGAAATATTTTTATAAATATATGTACATATATTTTAAATGGAGGGGACGTCATGTTCAACGTTAGCATGAAAAAAACCGTTATTGCTTCTACACTAGCACTAGCAATCGCTACTGGAAGCCTAACGGCAAGTGCAGCACCTAGCATCGTCATTAACTATGGTCAATCTACCACTAGTGAAGTGAACCCAATCGTCAAAAATGGAGTTTCCTTGGTTGAAGCACGCCCGCTCTTGCAGCAGCTCGGCTATAAGCTCAAATGGAGCGCAAGCAACAAAAGCTTAACGGCAAGCAAAGGTACGCAAACTGTTGTATTCCAAACGAATACAGCGAAGGTGAAACGATATAAAGAAAATACCGAGACTAACCATCAAATGCTTGCACCTGCTACTTTAGTAAAAGGACAGCTCTATGTTCCACTTCGTTCTGTGAGCGATATCCTTGGGCTCGAACTACAATTAGATAGCAAAAAACATACATATACACTGCATGATCCACAAGCCGCAGCACTAGAAGAGAGAAGACTTGAAGAAACAAAAGACTTCTTCACCAAATTAGCCGCGCACGAGAATAGCGGTGATCGAACTGCATACCTCGACATGTTCGATAAGCAGTCTCACTTTTATAAACTAATGGAGAAGAATCCAAATCAATATAGCCACAAACTTATAAAGACGAGCTATGAAGATATATTGGTAGCAGATATGAACGAAAATGGCGTTTCCGTCAGCTCAACTGTCGTATCCAGTGTTTATAACGGGGAGCAGGCGGTTGCATCTATGACCATGCCTTCTTCTTTCCTATTGAAGTTAGGTAAGAGCGACGAATCGCTAGAGAGTATTGTTTCCATGACACCAAATCTCGTGTCCTACCAATTGAAAGATGGCTGGGAGAAAACAAAAGCCACGCTGCCCGAGGCGGATCAAAAAGCTTTCAAGGAACTGACTAACACTGTAATAGAGTCCATCAATACCGAGGACTGGGAGAAGCTGAACAGCATGTTCACCGCTGATAATTATCTTGTAAAAATGATGCTGTCTAGCAAGTTTAAAACTTTGTTTGCACAAGTTGATATGAAAGCAGAGCTTAAGCAGCAGGTTGTGCTTGCCGCAGATGATAAACATGCCTTTTTCGCGACAGTTGAGAAATATACGATATTGAATCAAACTGAGACACCACCAATGGAATCAACTATGCTCTATTCGTTGGAACGAGGAGAAGATGGCAAATGGAAAATCTCTTCGGTCGACGAAATCTCATCTACGGTAATAGGCGGTGAATTATAATGCAGCTTCGTTCTATGCGCACGGTCATTAGCTTTTTCCTGACATTCGCCTTATTAGCAGGTATATTCGTCATTCAGCCTGATCAGGCATATGCAAATACGGAGGCAGTTTCAACTTCGCTAGAAGTTAAAAAAGAAGCTGCGGGGCTCATTGAAGAACATTACGGCATCACATTTACAGAAGAGCAAATTAAGAACAGCACGATGCAAGAATTAGCTGCTACGCTAAAGGATCCATTCTCCCGCCATATTACGGCTGAAGAGTGGGAGCAGATGAACAACTGGTCTGAGAGTGAAGAAATGGCTCATATCGGGATCACATTCGCGAAGCTGCAAGGGCAATACCGTATCGTTACCGTTACTCCGGGATCTCCTGCTGAGCAAGCAGGCCTTAAACAAGGAGATATGATCGTTTCTATTGATGGTAAAGCTGTTAAGAACCAAACGAAACAAGATATCTTCTCCGTTCTATTTGGCAAAAAAGATTCATCGATTAAATTCGTCGTGCAGCGTGGCAAGGACAAATTGACGAAAACGATTAAACGCGCGATTCTGCCAATGGCTGCTGTAGAAGGCCAAATGCTGGACAAGCGTACAGGATACATTCGCATCTACACCTTTATGGATCAAATGGTGTATGAGCAATTCGAAGCACACTGGAATGCACTGCGCAAACAAGGAATGCAATCCGTCATTCTCGATCTTCGTTACAACACAGGCGGTCTAATGGAAGAAACGAGACAAGTCGCTTCCTTACTGCGTGACAAAGGTGTATTTACTTATTACAAGAGCCCAGCTGGATTGGTGTCCACTTCTACCCTTGATAAAGGCAAGAAGCCAGATTACACGATGACAGTGCTTGTGAACGAATATACAGCGAGCTCATCAGAAGCCCTTACAGGCTTCCTGCAAGGTTATGATCTAGCAACTGTCGTAGGTACAAAAACATACGGCAAAGGCGTTATGCAAATGCCTTATGAGCTGAGTGACGGCTCTTACTTGATGCTAACGACACAAGAGTTCTTTGCACCAGACATGACAAAGATACAGCAGAAGGGCCTTCAGCCAGATGCGATTTCAAATGAGAAAAAAGCCGAGCTAAACCGCCTGCTTGTGAATTCAGGATTAATGAAAATATAAAAAGAAAAAATAGCCTCATACGTCTCCTAATGAACAATTATAACTAGACAAAATGCGCCCAGCATTCCTCTACCAAGATGGATATGCTGGGCGCTTCTATTTATTTTCAACTCTATCTACAGCATATTCATTCACTCGTTACCTACATTCCCTATGAAAACCATGCAAATATATCAGACTATTAGTCCAATCCCTTTTTATTTCATTGCATTTACTATAAGCAGATAAATAAGGAGGGGAACCACTGAAATATAAAGTGAACATGAAAGTTGTCAAACCTAGAAGTTCGACAAAAGGTCTGAAATCAGTTAGGGCTGCCCATGCAACAAAGCAGATTGTTAGGGTAAGGGCAAGCAATCCAGATGATATTCAAGATTTAAATGGCGGAAATCTTTATAGACTGGTTTATAACCGTATCCTTGCTCCTGGGGTATTTCATGAGTTCCTCTTTAATGGAAGACAAGTGGACGACAATAGAGTGTATAGACCTGTCAGTGGGGGCTGGTGGATTGAAGATAATAATGTGGATCTCCCAACTTGTACAACTAACTACTCCGCTTCCCAATTTCAATGGAATACGGTCCTCTACAATCCAAGCACGGAATCAAGAGAAGCCAGATTTGTTATCATCGCAAGAAGAACACAAAATTAAAGATAATAGACAACTTTCACTTTACTTTCCTATGTTTTATTTTATTCCAAACAACATAAACGGAGGGGTAACATATGAAAGTTAAATTCAACACAAAGGTGATTAAGCCTAGAGGCTCTGCAAAGACATTAAAAACAGCAAGATCAGCTAATACAGCAGTAAATATTCCCGACAATGCTAAGAAACAAAAAGTCACTGTTGCACCTAACGATGCAAAAACAACTCAAGATTTGGGTCAGGGCTTTTATCGATTCACATTTTTTTATGACCTTGATCCAGGCTCATTCTTCACGTTCTACTTCAGGGGAAGAGAATATAACAATTATAAGCCAATCAGTGGAGGATGGTGGGCAGTAAATAACTTAGCAGACCTCGTTATATGTAATTCCAACTATGCTGTTGACGACTATGACTGGATTACCGTCCTTTACAACCCTACCGACTACACACGTCAAGCAGCATTTGTCATTACCGCCAAGCAGTAGAAGGAACTTTTTAAATATGAACCCACAAGACTAAGCAGCTGCAGGCTGGCCCGCTACTCCCTCAGCCTACTCTATTGCTGGGCAGCCTATTCTTCTTTATCCATTTGAGATGTGGGCCTACACTCGAATTCAACTTACCTGTTAAAGCTTCTTTTGATTTCCGTAAAAAAACCACCCCTCTTCTATGCACACCAAGTACACAGTCAGAAAGGTGGTTATTCGTTCAAATCAACCTATTTTACGAAACCTAGCAGCATTTCACGAATAAGTTTGCTCGCTGCAATCTGCGTCTGTTCTGTCGGATCATAAATCGGTGCAACTTCAACCAAGTCACAGCCGACAATGCTCGCTTCCGAGCCAGCAATCAGATGAATAGCTTCCAGCAACTCTTTCGTCGTAATTCCGCCAATTTCCGCCGTACCTGTACCAGGTGCGCAGCTAGGATCCAATACGTCGATATCGATCGTTACATATACCGGACGACCAGCAAGCTCAGGAAGTACTTTGCGCAAAGGCTCAGCTACTTCATACGGATAGAAATTGATGTTCTCACGAGCATAAGTCCACTCCTCACGGGAGCCAGAGCGAATGCCGAACTGATAAATGTTCTTGCTGCCGATCAACTTCGCTGCCTTAAGCAGTGGTGTTGAGTGTGACAGTGGCTCACCTTCATAGTCTTCACGCAAGTCAGCATGCGCATCGATATGAATAATCGCGAGATCCGGGTACTTCTTATATACCTCTTGAATGACTGGCCACGAAACAAGATGCTCACCGCCAAGACCGACTGGGAACTTGTTGTCTTTCATCAAGCCCGCTACATACTCCTGAATAACATCCAAACTGCGTGCCGCATTACCGAATGGCAGCAGCAGATCGCCTGCATCGAAGTATGTTACTTCTTCCAAGCTCTTATCGAGATAAGGGCTGTATTCTTCTAATCCAACAGAAGCTTCACGAATACGGCCTGGGCCGAATCGGGAGCCAGGACGGAATGATACCGTGTAGTCCATCGGCATGCCATAAATGACTGCCTTGGATTCCTCGTAGTTGTCAGAGCTTAGAATAAATACGTTGCCTGAATATTTTTGATCCAATCTCATCGTCGTCTTCTCCTTTGCGCTCCGCTTACTTCGTCAAATCTTCAACGAACTTCGGCAAGCAGAATGCTGCATGGTGAAGGCGTGAGGAGTAGTATTTTGTTGGCATATCAGGGATTGCAGCCGCATCCACTTCAAGCGGATCATGCGTCTTGCTGCCCATTGTGAACGTCCACAAGCCACTTGGGTAAGTTGGAATGTTCGCACCGTATACACGCACGATTGGGAAGATTTCCTTCACGTCACGGTTAACTTGCTGAATCAAGTCCGCTTTGAACCAAGGGTTGTCCGTTTGTGCAACGAATAGACCGTCCTCTTTCAGAGCTTCGTAGATGCCTTGGTAGAAACCACGCTCGAAGAGCGGTGCTGCAGGGCCTACAGGCTCTGTTGAGTCTACCATGATCACATCGTACTCGTTTTTGTTGTTCAAAATATGCATGTAGCCATCGTTCACAATGACTTCTACACGAGGGTTGTCCAACTCGCCAGCGATTTCTGGCAAGTACTGTTTGGAGTACTCGATGACTTTGCCATCAATTTCAACAAGTACAGCCTTCTCTACAGAAGGGTGCTTCAAGATTTCGCGAATAACGCCACCATCTCCGCCGCCCACAACGAGCACTTTCTTCGGATTCGGATGCGTTACAAGCGCAGGATGAGCGACCATTTCATGATATACAAACTCGTCTTTTACTGTCGTCATGACCATGCCGTCCAGTACGAGCATCCTGCCGAATTCTTCGGTCTCCACCATCGATAAATGTTGGAATGGCGTCTGTTCATCTACATAAGTCTCGCGAACCTTTGCCGTAATGCCGAATGCCGGCGTTTGTTTCTCCGTAAACCACAATTCCATAACAATCAACCTTCTTTCTTCGGGTGATGGTATCGTTGGTCCCAGTTAGAAATGCTCGTAATGGTTCAGGTGTAACATTCGTAACACTTCATCTCCAATTTGCACCAAACAAAAGCTATTATATAGAATCCCCCCCAAAAAGCAACTATTTTATATGATCAATCTAATAATGTTCGTGATTACTTTATATGAAGCTTTGTTGTAGAATGGTAAAAGTTGCCTACCCCTATTCGGTAATTACGAATATGTGGCCCTCAATTCTGACTCTACTATGTCAAAAAGGAGAACACGATATCATGAAAAACAGGACCCGATTACTTATTCACATGTTGGTACTGATTCTATCTCTAGTTACTACCTCCTCAGTATTCGCTGAGTCAATTATCTCCGAAGAGGAAGAGCAAGCACCTGTATATTTCGACATTTCAAAGCTTGACCAGAAATACATAAAAGCTGCTGAACAGGCTGTGAAAGAGCATAGCAATGGCAAAGCTTTTCACCTAGAAAAAGCAGTTAAAGATGAGTGTACATACGGCGACAAAATAGAGTGCTTGTATATAGTGTCCAAAAATTTTGATGCTGTCATTAGTCTGGATATAAAATCAGCAAAGGTTGTTGATATATCGTTAAGCTTCTCCCAGAATGATATTTCGAACTATTTATCTAAGCATGCAGTTGTTATTGATGAGCAATTGAAAGTACTTGCCCCAACCCAATTTAATATTCAAAAAGTCCATTATTTGAAAGACTTTATTAATAAAGAGGAATTCTTCAGCTTTTATGAAATGAATAGCAATGAGTACGTTATGTTGGATGTAGCCACAAATAAGCTTAAATCCTACTATCTCGTCTATAACGTAAAAGAAATGGATTCACAATATACGAAGGCCGCACAACAAGCAATTAAACAACTTACACTCAAACAACCTCAACCTTTTAATCAAGTAATTCTTAATAAATATGTGAACGGAACAGAGTTTTGGAACTTCCAAACCATTAAGCCATTTGAAGAGGAGTATGATCTTTCCATAGACGTTGCTGATCAAATAGTGGGTTATGAGGCTCAATCTGTCCATATTAATGCAAAAAACGGGAAAGTGCTTTATGCCGGCATTTTAACAGAGGGTCTTTACGATACATCCCAAAATAAGGTCTTAACAAAAGCTAAAGCTATTGCCCAAGCGAAACCAATTGTAAAAAATGTGCTCGGTGTTGATATTTCTAGCTATACAGCTTCATTTAACAAAGATCTTCAATCACTTCGTTTTTATAAAAAAGGAGCTACCGCCATCACAGTGTACTTTAATTATTTCTCTAAGGTCGACACTGTTCATTTCGAATATTAGGATATTTTACAAGCCGATAGTGTCCATTTTTTAATCTATACAAAGGACAATGAATATCCTTAATGTTCCTTTTCCATACTGATTACTAAGATCAGCTGCGGCATCGTTGTCGCATTAGGAAAAGAGGAACTTGGGATGGCCGCCACAACTCAACGCAAAATCAAAAATCGCTGGCTCCGATGGTTGCTGACTGTCTTTATCGCTCTATTTGTACTAGGCCTAGGCACAACAGCAACCGTACTTGGCTACTTATATATGACAGACCTGCCCCCTTCGCAAATTCAGCAGGATTCCGAGCTGCTGGATCGAGAAGGCAAGCCTGTTGCTATGCTTACATCAGGATCAATGCAGAGGCAATCCGTCAAGATCGATCAGATCTCGCACTATGTCATTCAAGGTACCATCGCAACGGAGGACCGTGGTTTCTATCACCACTGGGGAATAGATGCCCGCGGCATCGCTAGAGCAACCCTTGTTAACTTAGAGCACATGTCAAAACGACAAGGAGCCAGTACGCTCACACAGCAGTTGGCGCGCAATCTGTATTTGACTCATGAACGGACATGGAAGCGCAAGCTGAAAGAGGCACTACTGGCTGTACAGTTAGAGATGAAGTACAGCAAAAATGAAATCTTGGAGTTGTACTTAAACAACGTTTACTACGGGCATGGTTCTTATGGGATCGAAGCTGCATCTCATATGTATTTCGGCAAGTCTGCCCATAAGCTCACACTTGCGGAAGGCGCAATGCTTGTCGGCATCCCGCGCGGTCCTTCCTATTACTCACCTTGGTTAAACATGAAAAATGCAAAGGATCGGCAGCAAGTTATCCTTCGCGGCATGGTTGAGCTAGATCAAATTACAGATACACAGGCAAAGGAAGCCTATGACGAAGTGCTTACGTTCCGTTCACGCGCCGATCGTTCCGAGCTGCTTGTTGCTCCGTTTTTCCGTGATTATGTGAAGAAAGAATTGAATGCATTAGGTATTTCTGAAGCTACGCTCTCCACAGGAGGTTTACGTATTTATACGACGCTGGATCGCCAGGTACAAGCAGCCGCTGACGCAGCAATAGCCAAGCATGTCCCGGAAGAGGGCGATTTGCAGGCGGCTATGGTCGCAATCGATCCTCGTTCGGGCGATGTAAAAGCGATGATCGGGGGCAAGGACTACCGCACCAATCAATACAATCGGGTATTTGCGGAGACAAGGCAGCCTGGCTCTTCGTTTAAGCCGATCGTCTATTTAGCTGCACTTGAGAAAAAAGCTATAACGGCAGCTACACGCTTCGTCAGCCAACCGACTTCATTCACCTATGACGAAGGCCGGAAAGTGTACAAGCCTAATAACTATGGAGATAAATATTATGGCGATATTATGCTTCGACAAGCCATCGCAGCATCCGATAACATTTATGCCGTAAACACTCTCATGCAGGTAGGCGCTGAGCAAGTCGTTAATATGGCGGAGAGATTAGGTATTCAAAATGGACTAAAGCCACTACCATCTTTAGCGTTAGGCACTTTTCCTGTCAGTCCTTTTCAAATGGCGACTGCCTATGCTGTACTTAGCAATGAGGGAAAACAAGTAACCCCGCGTACCGTGCTAGCGGTAACAGATGCTGGGGGCCGCCTATTGTATGAAGCGCCTGCACCTGTGGAGAAGCAAGTTGTTCTCCCTGAGGAGGCATACATTCTTACCAACCTTATGGAGAGTGTATTTGAGGCAGGAGGAACAGGCAATCGGGTGTCTACACTTATTAAACGACCTGTAGCTGGCAAAACGGGGACAACCGATTCAGACTCTTGGATCGTTGGTTATACGCCTGAGTTAGCCACTGCAGTCTGGGTAGGTTATGACAAGGGCAAAAGGATCACACAGTCAGACGCTCGTCGATCTGCGCCAATTTTTGCACAATTCACTGAAAAGGCATTGGCTAATGTGCCACCGAAGCTGTTCCCTGTGCCCGATAACATTGTAAGTACCTATATTGATCCGAATACCGGCAAGCTTGCTGGCGAAGGCTGTTCTGCAAAACAACTTGAAACCTTTGTCCGCGGTACAGAACCTAAAGAAATATGTAATGAGCATGATCAACAGCAAGTCCGCAACAAGTCTAAGTCAGAGACTGTATTACCTGAAGCTGAAGACAAGAAAAAATCTTGGTGGCAGCATTTCAAACGCTGGTGGTCAGAATAGCAGTGAAATTGTATGGTCTAAGCAGCAAGCCCTGAAGATGTAATATCTTCAGGGCTTTATTTTGTAGATTTTTTTTCAAAAGCAGCTTGGATATCAATATTAATCTACGTTTACTAACATCTTGTCAGCTATGATTTTTCCGTAGCGGTAGAGCTATTTAACTGTGCTGCATCAACCTTATGGTGCAATCCCGGCCAAAAGGCAGCACGCCCTAACACAGCGGTAATTGCAGGAACTAATAGAGGACGAACAATAAAAGTATCAAGTAGCACACCTAACGCAGTAACCGTACCAAACTGCACCAACACTTGTATCGGCAAAGAGGCCAAGACCGCGAATGTGCCCGCTAGTATAATTCCAGCCGAAGTGATGACCGAACTCGTCTCACTAACACCTTCACGAATAGCTTGCTTTAGCGGCAAATACCGACTCTTCTGCCAAATACGGGACACCATAAAGATGTTGTAATCCTCACCTAAGGCAACAAGAAAGACAAATGCATAGAGCGGTATTGCGCCTTGTATCGCCTCTACGCCGAATCCGTAATGGAAAATAATCCACCCAAGACCTAGTGCAGAGAAATACGACAAGACTACCGTAGCTATTAGATATATGGTTGCGACGATGGAGCGCAAATAAACGAGCAGCAGCAAGGAAATAAGGCCAATAACAACTGGAATAATAAGCTGTGTATCTCGTTGGCCTATCACCTTCGTATCATACTGTGCAGCAGTCTGACCGCCTATCCACACTTTTTGCTCAGCTTCCAATCCAGCTTGCTGAAGCGATAGCTCTACCACGGAACGAATGGCTGGTATATGCTCCATTGCCTCTGTAGAATAAGGATTTATATTCAACTCGACATTGTAAGCGATAATTTCTTTGTTTTCCTTTCCCACTTGTGGTTCGGAAACAGTGGATACAAACGGTAAGGCACGCAGAGCTTCTGCCACTGAGGTTGGCTTACCATTTGAATCATAGATGACTTGAACGGGAGCCAGCTTACCAACGGCAAATTGCTCTCCGATTACTGCAAACCCCTCTCTGGATTCCATGTTGGATGGAAATGAAGACAAAAGATCATAGGTATACTTGATTTGTGGCGAGAAGCTTGCAAGCCCACCTAGCAAGAGCAGCGTCGCGACAATAACACTCCAAGGTTTGTTCACGACAAGTCTGCCGACGCGACTGTCTGAAGGGTTAGCTTGCTTCTTTTGAGCGCGCCCTATCTTTCCAGTACGTTTCGCTCTCTCTTCTTGCATCTGCGGCGTGCGAGGAACGAATGGGAAGAAGGAAACCCTTCCAAGGATAGCAAGCATAGCAGGAACTAACGTCAAACTAGCTATACCCATAATAAGTATCGAAATGCTAAATGGCACGGCAAAACGATGATAAGGCCCATATTGAGCAAGCAGCAGAGCGAATAGCGCAAGCACAACCGTAAGGCCGCTCATTGCAATAGCACCTGCCGAACCACGGAAAGCAGCCACTAAAGCGCGAACTTTATTAGCTTCTATTGTCAACATCTGACGATAATGCGAAATTAGGAATAAGCAGTAATCTGTACCTGCTCCAAACAAGAGCACCGTCATAATGGAAATGGCTTGTGCATCCACCGTAATCCAGCCTTGTTGAGCCATATATCCTAATATTGGACTCGTAACACCAAAGGCAAACCCTACAGCTATTAATGGAATTAATGCAAGTATCGGCGAACGATAAATAAGCAGCAATATGACCACGACGAGCAGAACCGTTCCAATAAGCAAGGATACATCTGCATTTTTAAATAATCCTGTAGCATCAATTTGAATTCCAACAGGCCCCGTAATACGTGCAGACAGCTTCTCTTTATCATCTAAGCTTACGCTAAATGGATCATCAGCGAACTGATCTGTGACTTCCTGCTTTAGCTGTGTTATGCCCTCTTTCAATTGATCTGGATCTGCCTGTTCATCAAAAATAACCGGGAAGACAAGTGTAGAACGATCCTCCGATAACTGCGACATCACCGCAGGAATCGGAAGTTGATGTAAGGGTACAACCCTTTCCATATACGGCAAAGGACTTTGCTCCCATTGCTTCGTTAATGCCTGTAACTTTTGAATATCTTGGGCTTGGAGGCCAACCTCACGCTTCCATACGATCAGGGCTGGCGAGCCATCTTCACCTGGAAATTGTTTATTCGCAATTTGTTCCGCCTGAACGGACGGAGCCGACTCTGGCAAGCTTGGTTCATTATTTTTTTCTTGTGAATTTACGTTTGGCCAAATGAAGCTTAACACGAGCACCACAGCAATCCACACCGCAAGTGTTATCCATCTGCCATACTTTCCAGTAACCCATTTAGTCAGTCCACGATAACCTTCCATTATGCTCCTCCTTTTACGGTTACACGTATCTACCCTAGTTACGTCGTTCTCCGCCTATGCTGCGGGTGATTTTTACAGCTTGGAAAGGTATACTAGACCGTAACTACTGGCTAATTTCATCTGATGTGTAAAAAGTATTAACTTAGAACTCTAATATTATATATACCCGAAGGTTAATATTTAAACAACTACTTTTTTTATCAATAGATGCACGAAACGCAGAAATGGAGTGACCTATACATGTCGAAACAAAAACGAGCCGCTCGTACCCCAGGCAGACCAAAACTCAATGAACAAGAAATGCCGATACAGGAGATCATTATTCAAATAGCTGCCAAGGAATTTATGGAACAAGGATATGAATCTATCTCTCTACAGCAAATTGCTGCTATATGCGGCGTTACGAAAGCCACTATTTATTACTACTACTCCAACAAGGCTGAATTGTTCACCTCAGCTATCGAATATATGCTGACCATTGCACATAAGGCAACTAAGTCTCTTATGGACAGTGAGGGGCATCTGCGTGATCGATTGGCACGTGTCGCATATATAAAGATTGCACGGCCGCACAGCGACTTGGAAACCATGCTAAAAGAGGCCGAGAAACAGTTGTCTGAAGAACACATACAACGAATTCGTTCGGCTGAGCACTTGTTGTATGATTTACTTGCTTTCCATTTCGAGAAGGCTATGACAGAAGGCCAACTGCAATCAGGATCACCTATGCTGCTTGCCCATGCTTTCTCCTCATTACTCATGATGGGCAACCGTGATAGCGCACGTGAACTGTTCCCATCCCATGAACAGTTGGCTACATCCATCGTAGATCTTTTTTGGCAAGGAGCGATGAAACAGCAGTAACTAACGTTCCGTTGGAACGCTGTGGCGAATATGTGCGAACTTTGTCGAATTTTACCTATTGAACTCGAAAGCAAATTTTGCTAATATTTGTAACGTAGCCTTTGGACATGATTCACCATTGAATTAATGCTTTGGGTTACATTTTTGCGTTGAATTAAATCCCTTCATTAGGTAACAGACGTTTGCCCACCCCGCGACTTTACATTATGGGGTGGGTCTTTTTTTGCCCTTTTCCCCTACTAGCACTTTGTTCTAGCTCAAAGTTTTAAAGATAAACACGAAAAAACAACCCTCATTACTGCAGCATGCTGCGTAACAAAGGTTGTTTATTCATGACAGGATGCAACTGTAAACCTCTAACGAGTCGTTACGCTTCCAACTCCGCCTTAAACTCGTCTGGAGTACGCTCCCACCATTCTGCATTATGCGTCTCAAGCAATTGTCGAAGCGCTGCTTTTTCTTCAGCACCAAGTCCGTCAACGATAACACGGCGCTTCATCGCATAATCCATCTTATTTACATGGTCAGCAAGGATTTTCCATCCACGCTTTGCTTCTGTATCCACCAACATCTCACAAGCTGTCAGCCCTCCATAGAAAGAGCCTTCTGGTGAACGATCTACCGCAACCCAAACGATCCAACATTGGCGGCCGTTCGGCACATCTTCCTTATTCATAGAGAATTTAATGCCACGCTCTACTTTACTTTTTGCGTGCATAGCACCCATATCGATGTAAGCTCGACCCTCATCGATAATGACTGGTGATACACTGTTCAGATCGATGCTGCCTGCACCGAATCCTTTATGCTTATCATTGCTGCTTACAACATTGAATGCAAGCTGCTTCTTAGCTTTCTTTTCTTGTTCCATTGTCCATTACTCCTTCCTCGTATGCAAAAGCTCCCCCACTTATCTAGATAGCGGCATACAACCGGATCACAATCATTTTTTATTTTAGCTAATAATCGGGTAAAAGCCAACATATACATGCGGTAGATGCTTGTCAACGGGAGGTACGAATCAATGACCCGAGCTCACGCTTATCGCTCCGTCTTATCTGCTATCGTATTGATGACAACGGGGTTCTGCTTGCTAATATGGCTGCTGCCTAATGAACTAGTCCCTTCTGTCGGGCCTGAAGCAGCCGAACAGATTACGAGGAAAGAGGGGCCCACTGTCCCCCCTCCACCTCCAATCGATACTCCGCGCTCAGAACGGATTGCAGAGTATCACATTGATGTGAAACTGGACGAGGCGTCCAAGACCCTCTATGGGTTGCAAGCAGTCACCTGGAATAACCCAGGACGTAAGACCGTGAATGAGCTGTATTTTCATCTCTATCCAAATGCCTTTGAATCTGCGGATACCACTTTTATGAAGGAGTCCGGGGGAAAACTACGTGGAGATAAAATGCCTGCAGATGGTTACGGCAATATGCAAATCACCGCAATTCAGACGGAAGATGGCTTGCCTCTTATGAATCGACTGGAATACGTTCAGCCAGACGATGGCAATACCAAAGATCGAACCGTTATGAAATTGCGCTTGCCACAGCCGGTCAAAGCTGGTGGAAGTATTACGTTAAAAATGAAATATGAAGTTAAACTGCCACGTATATTTGCACGCATGGGTGCCACTGACAATTTCGTTATGGCAGGGCAATGGTTTCCGAAGCTAGCAGCCTATGAAAAGGCTGGCATAAGAGGACGAAATACGGATGGATGGAATGTGCATCAATACCATGGCAACTCCGAATTTTACTCGAATTATGGTATTTTCAATGTCCGCATTCAAGTTCCTGAATCCTATATCGTTGCAGCGACGGGGTTCCCAACGAAAACGCCTGTGACTGCAAATGGTAGTAAGGTGTATCACTTTTATGCCGACGATGTACATGATTTTGCTTGGGCAGCGTCTCCAAACTTTATCTATGTTGAGGAGCCTTTCTCGTCCAAAAATGTACCGGGTGTGCGTATTAAACTCTATTTAGATCCGAAGCACCAAGCGCTAAAGGAACGTTATATGTACGCCGCCAAAGCAGCCTTAAACCAATTTAGCCAATGGTATGGTGAGTATCCGTATTCAACTTTATCTATTGTTGTACCTCCGCTTGAGGCTAATGGCGCTGGGGGGATGGAATATCCTACTTTGGTGACGACATTCGGGGCTGGGGACGACAGTCCAGGCTATGATCTAGAACGAACCGTTGTGCATGAGATCGGCCACCAATATTTCTACGGCCTACTAGCTTCCAATGAATTTGAGGAGGCTTGGCTGGATGAAGGCTTTACGTCTTACGCTGAAGACAAGCTGATGGAATCGGAATTTGGGGTTACCCCGAATTTCATGGTGGAATCAAGCTACATTACTTCTCCTGCCCCGTTAAAGCAGTCAGCCTGGCAGTATCACAATCAAGAGCATTATGCAGAAAACGTATATGTGAGAGCTAAGCTTGTACTAGTCGCCTTAGAGCGTCAAGTAGGCGAAAAGACAATGAAGCGTATTTTAAAAACCTATACAGAAAAATATCGCTTTAAGCACCCGACCACTGCCGACTTTCAACGTGTAGTAGAATCGGTGACCAAGCGCAACTGGTCTTCATTTTTCAGTCAATATGTATACGATCGGCAGATGGCTGACTTTGCAGTAGAATCCATTGAACTAAACAAAACTGGCAACCAGTATGAATCGATCGTACATATTACTAAGCGTGGGGCCGATTATCCCGAAGTACCTATTGTATTCCGATTTGAAGATGGGAGCACAACGCGAAAAATATGGTCCGGTGAAGGAGATCGTATTCAATACAAGCTGACCCACTCCTCACCGCTCGCTTGGGTGTTCGTCGATCCATTACATACGATCGTGCTGGACAATAAGCAAATTAATAACTATATGAAGGCTTCTGTGAATGAGCCCGTACGCACTCGCGTCGATTGGACGGCAATGAAATGGATTGAAATGATGAGTAAGCTGTTAGGGTGGTGATCAGTTGATGACGATGAAACCTCATATTCGTGCGGGATGGGATTGGGTCAAGGAGCATCTATACATCTGGATTATTCTATTTATTTATCAGCTGTTATGGGGATTCTTCTTATACCGCTTCATTGATCATATTGTTGTTCCGTTGTTGCAACGCTATCCTGAGCCTGCTCCAACAGAGTTAAGCCGTTCTTTATTCCATATCGAAGCGCATTTTCAATTAACAAGAACAACGGAGTACGCGCCTTATTTATGGACAATCGTCGGATTTGTCGCCCTGCGTATGCTGCTTACTCCACTCATTCATGCCGGGCTGTTATACAGCATGTCTTATTCGCATCGTAATAGTAAAGGACTCGCATTCTTTCGCGGCATGAAAACACTGTGGAAACCGATGAGCTTACTATATGTATTCGAACTGGTTCTCGTTCTTCTCCCAGCATATTGGATCGTACCTAAATTAACCGCACTTCTAGCAAGCGCCATGAGTGCAACTGATCTCCTCCAACAGGTGGCACCAATGCTCATTCTCTGGCTTGTTGGTGGATGGATTGTACATCACTTATTCTTACTTATGCAATTTGGAAAGGCCAGCGAACAATCGATATGGTCAGCTTTGCTTACGGGTATGCGCGGTCTTCTACCGATACTCGGGATATCTTTATTCTTTCTAGTTATAGGATTCCTCGGAAGTGCATTAGTAACGGCAGCAGCTATGTTTTGGACAGGAATGACCGCACTTTTATTACAACAAGCTTATCCAGCTATAAGGACTTTGTTACAAATATGGAGCCTTTCCAGTCGGTTTGATTTGTGGCAAAAGATCGACAACAGGCCTTTTTAAAACAGATTGTATGCGTAAGATCGAGATATAGTAAGAAAATGAACAAAAAAGGGTGAAGAAAACGCTTGCTTGAGCCTAAATGATAGGTTTAAGCAAGTTTTTTTGCGTTTTTGGACATAAGCAATTTGTAAAATCGGAAAATGTCTGTTAAAATAAACCTTAGATTTATTACAAGTTTGTCATGAACTACGATGAATTTCTTGCAAAATTGTAATTACGTGTGACGGAAAGAAAGATGTCCTATTATGAAAGCCGAATTCCCGAGGACATCCGGGAAGCGGGGGAACCAAGTTTTTGGGTGAATTGATCTCGGATTGCACAGGGATCATAGGGAGACCTTCAACCGAACCCTACAGCTAACCTCGCAGGCACGGAAGGGGAACCTATACTTGAAGAAGAAATTAATCACAGCCGCACTGGCGACAAGCCTACTGCTATCATTCGGAGCAGGAAGTGCATTCGCAGCAACAACAATGGACGGCGCAATCGACAAAGTAATCGGCGTAGATTACAAATACGGCGGTACAACAACAAGCGGCTTTGATTGCTCAGGATTTACTAGCTACATATTCAACAAACTAGGCTTAGATTTGTCTCGTACGTCTGGCTCTCAGTTTGAAGAAGGCACTAAAGTTTCCAAAGACGATCTTCGCGCTGGAGACCTTGTATTCTTCAACACTAGCGGCAAAGGCGTTTCCCACGTTGGTATCTATGTAGGCGACGGTAAGTTCGCTCACTCTGCTACGAATAAGGGCGTTACAATCGACAAGCTTAGCATGAACTACTATGAGGAGCGCTATTTGGGTGCTCGTCGTGTAATGAGTAATACACAATACGAGAAATACGCTACAGAGTAATTATCTTTATTATAAGTTATACGTGATACCAAGCCCGGTGGGAGGTGATTAACACATCCTGTCGGGTTTTTATTTTCCCCTCACCTGTTATTCGAAAGGAGAATTTCCATGTACGTCTGGTTTCATAGGCGTGACTTGCGCACGACAGATATGCGATTATTCGATAAACTTCGCTCCCTGCACATGCCTGGCATTCATATACTCGTCCTAGATCCCATGCTGCTAGATGAAAACCGCGCTCGTGAGCACAGCGGCCGACATTTCTTGCACCAGGTTAGTCGCCTGCAACAAAACTACCAGCAAGCCAACCAACATTTAGTGATTGTCTATGGTTCACCTGATCAAGTTCTACTCCTGTTGGCCGCCAATTATCCACTACAAATAGTCGCTTTCCATGAGGATATGACTCCTTATGCCAAACAGCGTGATCAGACATTACTCGATACTGCTCGAGCCTGTGGACTAGAGACAATTACAGACATCGATCATATGCTTATTGATGCGGATTCCTTTGATCATTTCGCCAACCGCGATCAACCTTACAAAGTATTTACCCCGTTTTATAACAAATGGAAACAGGCTATGGATCTTTTTGCGGAACCACCTATGTTTACTTCGCTAAATGACCTTGTAACGGTACAAGTTTCGCCAAACATTGCAGAAGCTTTTTCGCTCCCTCTATGGATGTATGACGCTTTACAGTCAACATCCCCTTCAATTTCAACAGATGAACCGCAGAAAAAACTACAGCAGTTCTTAGTAGAAAAGCTTCCTGACTATGAACAAGGAAGAGATAGATATGGATGGAGCCATACCAGTCAAATGAGCGGATATATAAACACAGGGGCCATTTCCATTCGACAAGTATACGAACAAGCAGCTCAGGATGGGAGCGGATATAAAGATAGCTGGATTCGGCAACTTGCATGGCGCGACTTTTATCTCTACCAGGCTTTGCGGAACCAAGATTATTTCTCGTATGAGCGGAAATTTGATTGGTCCGGATTCGACACCGCTGCATTTGATTATTGGGCTGAGGCAAAAACCGGGATACCCATCATTGATGCAGCTATGACACAGTTAAAAGAAACAGGAGAAATGCCCAATCGCCTGCGGATGGTGACAGCCATGTTCTTAACGAAGCAGTTACTCTGCCCTTTTTTCTATGGCGAAGCTTATTTTCGAGACAAATTAGCCGACTACGATCATGTACTCAATCGAGGTGGTTGGCTGTGGAGCTCTTCGCTAGGCTATGATGCTGCACCCTATTTCCGCGTGATGAACCCAGTACGTCAATCAGAGACCTATGATCCGAGCGGTGCTTATATTCGCCGATGGCTGCCACAACTCGCTCATCTCTCTGACAAAGCGATACATCAATCACAAGCAAATGCCATTGTTGACTTGAAACAAGCTCGCATTCGAGCAATTGAGCAGTATGGGTTCCTTCTAAAGCAAAATAAGTAGAACAATGAAAAAAAACAGGCTTAACGGATTTTTTGTTTCCGTTAAAGCCTGCTTTTCTATGTGATCTATTACTATATCGATCTATAATTTTATTTAACGAAGTAAGCCTCATTATTACAAATAAAGCTTTCGACACATTCATTATTTCTCGCTAGTATTGCGTTCCGATTCGACATGTTTCTCGTGGAACAAATTGCTTTTTTCCCGCGTCAGCAGTCGTTTATCCGGAGTATCGACACGCTTTTGCACTTCCGCCATCTGAATGACAGATGGTGTAAATGGGACTGCTTGAGCCGATATCGTTGGTGCTAATAGCATCATCATGGAAAAGGACCACGCCGCTGCACTTGTCGATTTTTTCATTTTTCCTTCCACCTTTCCTAATAACACAACTTCTTATTTTTATTCTTAGTTTAATAATAGACAAATAGCTATATGTGATTCCCATACGTTATTAACCAGTTCATGATGGTTGAAGCAGCTTATTAGTCATTATGAAGGGTGAACCTGAAAATAAAATGAAATACACGTTAACTTTTCATTGAACGCAAATCCCATAAATATTCTATGACATGATAGGAATAACCTAGCATTGAAGAGATTAAGTGGCATAAAAAGCCAGACCAAGACGAATCCGATTAAATGATCGGCCATTCTGAGCGAGACTGTCTCAAAAAGTCGCGGGCCAAGTGGGGCATATTCGCCAACGCTGAACCTGATCAACTTCTCGGTATCATTGAAGCTTTCGAGTTCAATCAAAAAGTAAACGCAGTGACGATTGGTTATTTCTTGGCGGAATCGCAATGGGGGAAGGGGAGAACGACCGAAGCGGTGGGCATATTGATCGATTTTTTGCTTATGGATGTTGACGTCAATCACATTCAGGCTGAAGTGATGCCTCCCAATACCCCTTCTAAGAAAGTGCTGCTGAAAATAACTTTGTCTATGAAGGAACGCTAAGGCAGGCTTCCCAATGGTCAGGTAAAGGAATCGTCGATTTAGAAATATACAGTATCTTAAAAGAAGACTATGTAAAAGGGTAGACTTACGCGATCTCTTGCTCCATAGAAAAAAGTCGGCCAAAGATAAAGATACCGAGTTGGAGGATTGGGGAAGAATGGAGGACTCGGTTGACTTATAGGAGACGCGCCGATTGTCTGACAGAGGCCATAATCGTATCCTGCCGGACTTGTACTTGGGCTTGTAAATGAAGCGGACACCGGGATCGCACGTATACTTGTGCTCATGCTCATACTAATTGTTCACACTCCCGGAAGCATAACGAATGTACCTAATGTATACTATGCAACCGTCTAGATTTGGTATGGACTGATGTCACGCTTCGATTTTATATAACGATTCGATTGAAGTGAGTAGAGCGCTGGGCCTCGGGGGAAATGAACGAAGTAATGCGTTGGAGGATCGCAAAGGGTTGGAGTGTCATTTAGCGTTTTCATTTAGGGTCATCTAGAATCTATAACTCACAACCCTTGCGAAAGTTTTATTGGGTATTTATCGTTAGCGTCTGACCTGCATAAATATTTTCACTACCTAAGCCATTGAGCTGCATGATGGCTTGTTTGGTCGTACCATATCTTGCGGCAATGGAGTCTAGGGTATCTCCGAGTTGAACTCTATAGCTTATAGTAGGTCTCACTGGATAGTAAGCTTGCCAGTTTTGTTCTGGTAAGTTGGTGTCGCTTGTCTGGTAGTTGTACGGTGCAACGGGGGCGGCATTTTGGTTGTTGTATGGTATGAAGGCTTGTTGGAAAGTATTGTACCTGCCTGGGATTTGCAATTGCTGCCCTGGAGATACAGAATCATGGTCCATGTTATTAGCCTGCATAATCGCTTGCGTGGTGGTGCCGAATTGTCGTGCAATGGAGTCCATCGTATCCCCTCGCTTCACAATGTAGGTCAATCTAACCTCTAATTGCGTAGGGATGAACAGCCGTTGACCGATATAGATGGTATTATCGATTATCCAATTTGCCCCGACTAATGTCTGTACTGGAATATCGAAACTGCGGGAAATAGTGGACAAAGAATCTCCTTGTTGTACGATATACCACATCCTGATTCCTCCTTCATGATATAGATCGCTACATCGTGATATTATAGTGATTTTTAAGTAAGTATTTGGCCTGAGGCCACCCGCCCCATCTTTTGAAAGCTTTAGATGCCTCCTTATTTATTTCCTCTACACTCTTAATTGTTTTTATGCCGTTTGCAGAATTGGGGAAGATGATGTATACGATCCCATATTGGGTTGGCTCAGTAGGATTAACTTTCAGTTGCTTGCCTAGATAGATTGAACCTGTGCCTATTTTACCTGAAAACAACGTGCGAGCGGTGTTAAGTGTTATGCTTTCGTTTTTAGGGCCCCAATCTGCAAAAAGAGCATATGCAGCTGTTTTTTCCCTCGTATTGATGACCACTCCATAGTCTCCCAGGCTTACCCAGCTTATTGGATGAGGCATGATATAGAAGGGAGTCGATTCGCTCTTAAAACAATCGCCGCATGGGCTAATTTTTTGGTTGCAAATGGAGAAGCATTTCGTTGGTTCGACTACCATTCTACTCATAAAAAAATAAGCTGCTCTTGAAGTGTATATCGGAATACTTTTGTTAATATCTGTCTCTTTAAATACGGCGATTGGTTCGCCTTTCAAAGGCAACTGTTGCGGTATAGGCCATTGATCAGGGTCACCTGGTGTCTGAAGGGGGCCGGTGGTTATACTCCGCCAAGGAATGTGTTCGCTCAGTTCCTCCGATAGCGTTGTTACACCTGTCTCCGTCTCATGGCTTTCGTTCACCGAATGAGTGGGAATGATAAGCGATTGACCCGAAGTAACTGTAGGGTCTATCATTCGGTTTGCGGTCATTAGTCGCTCTACAGTAACTTGGAATCTGTGACAGATTTGTTGAATAGTTTCTCCTGGCCGTACTGTATAGATCAAGGTTTTATCCCCCCTCTCCATGTATTATTCAGTGGCTTTATAGGTGAGTGGAAACTTATCATACAAAGTACGAACCTGTTTCATCCCCCCCCATTTTTCAAATAATTCTGTTCCCCTTTTTTTAATCTGCTCAGACGTTTTGGGTGTACATGCATTTTCGCCGCTCTGTGCAAAAATGATATATAAAATTCCGTCTTCTGTCCCTCCTATTTTGGGATTTGCAAGAACCCCAAGTTCCTCGGCAAGAGCTATAGAACCGATTCCTAAAGAATCATCCGGTCCAACATCGCCTACGATTGCGTAGACGACTTTCCCATTCATCGTATTAATGACCGCGGCCAAATCCCCAATTTTAGCTCCCATCATATGACGAGCCGGAAGAGCTATGTAGGGAATTTCGGTGGCATTCAAATATCTGGTTGGATCAGTAACAGGCTTCTTGCAATCCGACAGAGCCGTTTTGGAAATATAGTATCCAGGAGCAGGATCCTTGTCTCCTTGCATGATAGGATTTCCGGAAGGGTCCGTGACCAGGCCCCACCAGTACCCCTCAATGCCGGCCGTACTTAGAAAGTCTAGTGCTAAATCATTATTTTGATGGTAAGCTTTGGGGTCACCTGCAGCAGTCACGGCCATTTTACTAACAAAGAAATAGGTAGGCTCTTTTTTGCTAGCTGCTTTCCATATGGTGATCGTTGCTTGCAAGCCGTTATCATGGAATGTACTTTCCTTTATTTTATAGGGTGCGATAGTGGGGGAGGAAGGTCTTTGATCAGTGGGATGCTGCATGGCAGTAACCTTTGTATTTATCGTTAATATCTGACCTGCTCTAATATTTTCACTGGCCAAGCCATTCAGCTGCATGATGACTTGTTTCGTTGTATCAAATTTTGCGGCTATGGAGTCCAAGGTATTCCCAATTTCTACTTTATATCTTATTGTAGGCCTCATTGAATACTCCGTTGGCAAGCTTAGTTTGGGTGAGACGGTTTCGCTGGTTTGATAGTTAGGTACAACAGATTGTTTGGGGAGATTGTATCGGCCCGGAATTGTCAGTACTCGCCCTGGAACGACAAAATCACTGTCTAAGCCATTGGCTTGCATGATCGTTTGCTTGGTGGTGCCGAATTGTCGGGCTATGGAGTCTAATGTATCCCCCGGCTTCACCGTATAGGTCAATCTTTGTTCGGGTGAGACGGTTTCGCTGGTTTGATAGTTAGGTACAACAGATTGTTTGGGGAGATTGTATCGGCCCGGAATTGTCAGTACT
>NZ_JANIOF010000009.1:53689-82007 GCF_024733555.1 Paenibacillus sp. SC116
AGTACTCGCCCTGGAACGACAAAATCACTGTCTAAGCCATTGGCTTGCATGATCGCTTGCTTGGTGGTGCCGAATTGTCGGGCTATGGAGTCTAATGTATCCCCCGGCTTCACCGTATAGGTCAGTCTAACTCGCGCATCTGGAGGAATAAAAAGCTGCTGGCCGATATAGATTGTACCGTTGTGGATCTGATTGGCTTCGACCAGTGCCTCCACCGGTACATTAAAACGATGGGAAATCCGGGATAAAGAATCTCCTGGTTGAACAATATGCCACATCATCCTTCCTCCTTTATAAAACAGTCACTACAATGTAATATTATAATGCTCTTTAAGTACGAACTTGGCTTGTGGCCAACCGCCCCATTTCTTGAAAGCCTCGTGCGCCTCTTTTCTTATTTCCTCTACAGTTTTAACCGCTCTAATGCCGTTAGCAGAGCCGGGGAAGACGATGTATACGACCCCAAAAGGTTCATACCCTTGATTCGGGTTTGGCGTAATATCTTTTATATCGAGTCTCCTACCAAGATAGAATGAACCTTCACCTATCTTAGTATCAGGACCCCAATCTGCAAAAATGGCATACGTAGTTTTTTTTGTTCTTGTGTTGATGACCACCCCATAGTCTCCTATACTGCCCCAATTTGTATTGCGAGGCAGTACATAAAATGGAGTCTTTGCGCTTCTGAAAAAATTAGGGCATCCTCTTTTACTGTCGCAAATGGAATAAGGTCCTTCTCCTTCTACTGCCATCTTACTCATAAAAAAATAAGCCGCTCTCGCAAGGTAGATTGGAATGCGTTTATTTTTAAGATCTTTCGCTGTAAATGTAGCTATTATTGAGCCTTTCCTACTATCTTCTGGCCACGGATCGTCTATAGGTATAGTCTGATCAGGATGGGGCACTACACTCCTTGAAGGATCATCTTCGTTCTGTTCCTCCCATGGATCTGCTTCACCTGTCTCCGTATCGTGGCTTTCGCTCCTTGTATTTATTGGAATGACCAGTGATTGACCCGAAGTAACCGAGGGGACGGTCAGTCGGTTTGCGGTCATGAGCTGCTCTAATGTGACTTGGAAACTGTGACAGATATGATGAATGGAATCTCCAGGTTTTACTGTGTAAATCATTGTTCCATCACCTCCCTTTCCATGTATAATTCATGTCGCTCAAAAGTATGCTTCTTGCTGACAAATTGAGACAAACCATATACGCTTTTATCGATAATAGATGTACAGCCACCAATTCTGGAGGAATAGGTGGTTAATAGATGTCGAATATGTTGAACCACAAACACAATTCAAAATCATAGCACGCCCCCTAACAGTTCTGGAGCATCAGGCACTGTGGGAAGCAGTTGGTTGGGGGAGTGTTCAAATAGAGATGACCGCGCAATCGATTGCCAATTCGATCTACGGTCTTGTTGCCATTAGCGATGGCCATTTTACAAATGTGATCCGCCACTTGCATCAATCAATTGGCCTGTGGATTCTGAAACCTATAAAGAGGACACTTAATAGAATGTTTTTTCAACAAAGTTAAAAATTATCGACGCCTAGCCACTCGCTATGAAAAAACTACGAACATGTTCATGGCTTTTTTGACGCTGATTTCCATTCGTTTATGGCTCAAATAGGTTTGCGCACAGACCCTAGTAACAAACGTAATTCATAGATTCTTGAAATCATAAATGATGACAATAGCCGCCAGAAATCTTAGCGGCTTTTATCTATCTGTATTCACCAGCAAAGGACTTCAAGAGGACCCCCCACGTGCTATGTTTCTTACCAAAAAAACTCAAAGTAGACTTTGAAAATCCGACATATCTCGAAACTGAGTAGTATTCCAGAACTGCATGCGAGTAGGAGTCTAAGTCATATTGCTTAAACGACAGCTGCGGCACCTGTATCCATAGAATCAAAATTATAATTGCAGCGAGATCAGTATTGCTCATTTTTTACAGCATGGATATGATAGTGTTGTTTCTAGTTTCTTGCATATATACTAGTGAAATCGCTTTCTACAGATATGGTAAGGAACGGAGATAGTCTCTACTAAGAGTTTATCTATATTCGTACTGACGAAGGGAGGCGGTTATTTTTTTATGTCAACAAACAGGCAGACTACGGCTCTAAGAAACAAGAGCTAGTGCTAATACCTGTTCCACAGGTTACGTTTGTCTATTAATGAATATGAAAATGGAGGGATTTATAATGTCTTCTTTACGCTTATCAAATAACCATCCGTTAAAAACTCTTATCGCTGGCGGTATTACACTCGTACTCCTCTATACCGTGTCACTCATACTAGCTGATCAAGCCTCTGCACACGGTTACGTAACCAACAGTCGTGCAGGTCTTTGTGCGAACAACGTAAATGCAAACTGTGGATTGATTATTTATGAGCCATACAGTCTCGAAGGAACAAAAGGATTTCCCTCTGGCGGGCCTGCTGATGGGAAAATTGCAAGTGCTGGTGTTGGCATGTTCTCTCAACTTGATCAGCAATCCTCTACTCGCTGGTCAAAGATTAATATAAGCGCAGGTTCGAATACCTTTAACTGGAGTATCAAAGTCCCCCACGCAACAGCAAGCTGGAAATATTACATCACCAAGCAAAATTGGGACCCTAACGCCCCACTTACTCGCGCATCCTTCGATCTAAACCCATTCTGTAGCGTATCTTCCAATGGACAGAAGCCAGGCGGCACTTATTCTGATACTTGTAACGTCCCTAGCCGGACAGGCTATCAAGTAATCCTCGCGGTATGGGAAATTTCTGATACACTCAATGCTTTCTATAACGTTATTGATGTTAACTTTGGAGGTGGAAGCTCCGATACTTCAGCTCCAACAGCTCCTACAAGTGCTGCAGCATCCAATATTGGCACGACTAGCGCTAATATTAATTGGAATGCATCCACAGATAATACAGGTGTAGTCGGCTATCGTATTTTCAATGGCTCCAACCAAATTGCGACTACAAACGGAGCATTGACTACTACCTTGACGGGCTTGACTGCCAATACAACCTACAACATTACGATCAAAGCCATTGATGCTGCTGGAAATGTATCTGCGGCAAGCAATACGGTAACTTTCAAAACCCTCTCTGCCAGCGGGCCAGATACAACAGCCCCAACAGCTCCAGGTAGCCTGCATGTTATGGGCATGATTGGAACAACAACCCTCCCTTTAATGTGGGATGCTTCAACAGATAATATCGGAGTTACTGGATATCAAATATTCCGAGGTACTACGTTGATTACAACTGTCCCAGGAACAGCAATCGAATATTTTGTTACAGGCCTAACGCCGAATACGAGTTATGCCTTCACGGTCAAAGCCATTGATGCCGCTGGCAATGTATCCGCAGCAAGCAATGTGTTGAATGTCACCACAATGCCTGAATCAGCTACTTACCCTGTATGGAATGCAACAACAGCTTACGTAGGCGGCAGCAAAGTGACGTATAACGGTGTGAGTTATGAAGCAAAATGGTGGACACAAGGTGAAACACCCGGCAGCGCTGGAGTATGGAAAGTAATTCCTTAATATGAATGGATAAGTCATAAACATGAATGGCCGAAGGCATCTATTCGAGGTGCCTTCGGCCATTTTTCATATGTATAGAACTGCATTACTTTCCGAGATGCAATAAGAGAGCTCTTCAAATGAAAATTACCCTCAACTAAACGCAACACAGCAACAAAATTTATCCATAATGAGGGGAAAAGTCATTGCTGTAAACTCGTTATAATGATACGTTCTAAGTAAGGCAGCAAGAGTGATTATGATGAATACTTGAGTTACCTTACATAGGGGGAAAAACATGCTGCTATCGAAAATATTACCCACTGTTGCAGACATACATCCAACCAATTATGCAATCAAGCGTCAAAACTTCACCCTTACTTATGAGCAACTACTGCATCAAGTAAACTGCGTCGCCTATAGCTTTCATAGACTAGGTTTCAAGCCTGGGGATCGAATAGCCTTGCTAAGTCATCCATCTCCTTATCTCGCTATTGCTGAATGCGCTGTAGTAGCAATAGGTGCTATTCCAGTCACATTATTCCCTAACCTAGTACCTAATGAAATGAATCAAATACTTCAAAGTGCAGACCCCATCGCTATTATATATGACTCTCATCATGTCCAAGTAGAAGAATGTATCATCTCTTTACTAAACAGTACTCACTCTATTCCCTTGCAGGCTAGTGGTGATACACACTCCATAGAAAGATTCATTGCCACATCTCCACCGCTAACACAATGGTATGAGCCTGACCCGGATGAAATAGCACTCATCATTTATACAGGGGGTACAACCAGTCATTCTAAAGGTGTCATGCATTCCCATCGCAGTATTAGTCATTGGTCTTTTATGAGTCCAAAGAAAGGTGGAGGGCACAATCCTACAAAGAAATCCATCGTGCTCAATCAGGCTCATGTAACTGGACAATTTATGCTCTGGACAACCTTGTATGAAGGTGGCTGTCTTATTTATGCGGAAACTTATCCTTTGCGAGCTAAGGAAGTTATTGATATCATTGAGCGCGAGCAAGTAAAATTTCTTTTCACAGTCGGTCTTTTGCTTAGGGATATTGTCACGATGGAAGGCATACAGGATCGATGTTTGGAATCCATTGAAGGGATCTCTTGCGGAGGAGCACCTATCAGTATAGATACACTACATAAAGCACGTGAAGTTTTTCCTAATGCTCAAATCAAAGAGGTCTATTCACAAACGGAAAGTGGCCAGTGTATTAGTTTCTTGCCCGTAAACCATTGCTTTATTAATGGTAAATTAGAGCGACTTTTGTCTGTTGGCAATCCATCTGATATAACAAGTTGGGGCCAACAACCTTTTGAAATACGTATCGTCGATGAATTCGGTCACGACGCCCCATTAGGAACGGTGGGGGAAATTATTTGTAAAGGCGAGCAGATGATGTTGGGCTACTGGAACAATACGGAGGAAACGCAGAAAGCCATTCGAAATGGATGGCTGTATACTGGAGACTTGGGGAAATTCGATGAAGATGGTTATTTATATCTCGTAGATCGAAAAAAAGATATGATTATTGTAAATGGTTCAAATGTTTACTGTTCTGAAGTTGAAGAAGTACTATGCACGCATCCTTCCATTCGTGAAATTGCTGTAATTGGAACTCCTTTGCCAGATGAGGGAGAAGAAGTTACAGCCGTCGTAACCTTGAATAAAAAATCATGGATTACGTTAAGTGAGTTGCAGCAATATTTCTATCGTAAACTAGCTAGCCACAAGGTTCCTACTCGATTAGAAATCATCGATAATCTTCCTAGAACAACGGTAGGAAAGTTAAATAAAGCAGCTATTAGAAAGAAGTTTTGGGCGGGACGAACACGAATGATTAACTAATTTAGAATGATTGCCAGCCTATGCCTTCCTTACTAGATCAACCTAGTTTATTATGCTAGCATTAACATATATTCAGCAACCTATTATATTCTTTTTTATGCATTATTAGAATTATGAATTACGTTTGCGCTACTACCATGAAAATAAGGGGATAATAGAGAGATGAAACAACAGGGGCAACCAATTCCAATTCGATCCGGAATACTATTTCAGAAAATATCGATTCGTACCAAGGTACTAATTGCAGTCGCTGTAGCCCTTTTAACGAACCTTTTTATCGGGGGGACGGGTCTATACAATCTTTATAAAGTACAAAGTACACTGGAAAAAAATTTAAATGTTCACGCACAAAATACCGAGCTCATACGAGCGGTAGGAATCGACCTTTACCAATGGATAACCGCTGAAAGATCGCTCCATATGTATGAGCCCGGCACTGATAAATTTAAAAGTCAGCTCGAATATTATGAAAAACAAAAAAATCAGTCCCATACAAGATTTAACGAATATGTCGCAAACAATCTCTCTCTTCCCAAAGAGATGGAACTTATTGAAACTTATAACAAGTCCAAAGTAGAGTTTGAGGCAATTGCGGAACGCATTCTAAAAGACATTTCATCCAAAGATCCTGCGGTCCGCCAACAAGGGATTCAGCTTTCATACAGTGAAGGATATAGCAAGTTCAACAGTATGGAAGAAAATTTGGATGCAATCGGTGAATTATACAACGAGGAAAATGAACGAATGCGTACCGAAGTCAAACAGAACTATCAATTTTTACTTTGGTCTACCGTTATCATTATCCTCTTATGTGTACTACTCAGTTCACTACTAGGATGGGGTATTATCCGCTCCATTAACCGTCCAATTAGCCACTTGCGCGACAATGTGAAACGAGTGGCCGAAGGGGATCTTACGGTACAGATTCAGTCCATGGCAGAAGACGAGCTCGGAGCGCTGTCTAAAGACTTTAGAACAATGATCGACCAAACCCAAACGCTAATTGCTACCGTAGGAAGCTCGATACAAGATGTTAGTGAATCTGCCGAAGAGTTGAGTACAATCTCTGAGGAGACAACGGCTACGAGTGAAAGTATCCAGAAAGCCATTGTAAATATTGCAGATGGTGCGACTCTCCAAGCTTCATTAACAGAGGCTGCACACCAGCGTACGTTAGAGTTATCTAATAACATCGAGCGGGTTAGTGAGAAGAGCAAGGAAATTAACGGCCTATCCTCTCAAGCCGAGCAAGTGTTAGGCAGCGGTATGAATAAAGTCCGTGATCTACAGGAGCATACTGCTCAAGCTGATGAAGTGCAGCGCAAAGCTACTGTGGAAATTGCTCGATTGGCCGATAATATGAAAAATATTAGTGTCGTCGTTCAAACGATTAATGATATTACCGAGCAAACGAAGCTGCTTGCCTTGAATGCAAGCATTGAAGCGGCACGTGCAGGTGAAGCAGGGCAAGGATTTGGGGTGGTTGCCACTGAAATTCGTAAACTTGCAACACAATCATTCGATGCTACAACACAAATTAAAAATACCATTTCCAATATTAATAATGAATTCAATAATACGTTATCCATTATGAAAATGACGGAGCAGAATGCGAGCAAACAAAGCCAAATCGTTGCTGAGGCAGGCACTGTCTTCGAATCGATGTTTGTCACTTTCGAACAGATCGTTACCTCCATTCATACGGTTAACAGTGACATTCAACAAATTGAACAGTTACGAAGTCATGTTGTGGATGCCATCAAAGAAATATCCAATGTTGCTGCCGAAGCAGCTGCCACAACGGAAATGATCGGCGCTTCATCCTCCGATCAGCTTGCAGCATTCCAGTCGTTGTATGCATCAGCAGAACGTCTTCACTCCTTGAGCGAAGTTGTCTCTGCAAGTATCGGAAAATTCAAAGTAAGTGAATCATAGTTTTCAGATATGTAAGGCCGGAGTCCCCAAGAGGAGACTTCCGGCCTTTTAATCATTTAGACTACTCCCGCTGCCCTACTCCCATACTCCGAAGAGGAAATAGAGATAGGCGTTCAGAGGCTGGCTTCTATTTTAAAATGAATGGAATGGTATATAAAAAAGCTGTGATCGATCGTCATCCGACGACCTACCACAGCCTATAAAGCCCCCATTTATCGTGGGTTTATCATCATATAAAAGATTAGTTTGCTTTTTTCTTTCTTTTAAATATGAACACTAGGACACCTAGGCCCGTTAGAGCAATAAGCGCATATACGATATTAGAGTACGCGTCCATGTAAGAAACGATTGTTTCCCATGAAGCACCAACAGCAGCACCAACCGAAACTAACGCGATATTCCAGATTAGTGAACCGACCGTTGTCAGTACCATAAACAATCCGAAGTTCATACGCGTACTACCTGCTGGTACTGAAATCAGGCTGCGAAGCAATGGAACCATGCGGCAAAGGAATACTGCCCATACGCCATATTTCGTAAACCAACTGTAAGTCTTCGTCACATCACTAGGGGTCAATTGCAAGAAGCGACCATACTTACCAACAAAACGCTCCATCTTATTCACGTCAATGATATAGCCGATGTAATAAAGTGCGATTGCTCCTGCGATAGATCCCAATGTAGAAGCGATAACAACACCTACTACACTCATATCAGAGTAGGTGGTCATAAAGCCGCCAAACGTTAGAATGACTTCTGAGGGAATCGGCGGAAATAAATTTTCAATTGCGATCAATAGGAAAACGCCTATATAACCGAAATCATTCATAATGCCCGTAATCCAATTTTCCATTATTAAACTCCTTTAAATAATCAATATTAATTATGATCTGTGAATTCTTTGATGTATCCGTGCATCCAATACGTTATCACTGAAACAGAAATGAACATGAAATGAAACCCATTCACTAGAGTATCATATCAACAATTGTGGTATGCAACAAGTTTAGAAAAATAGCACCTAACTATTCTAGTTACTTTATAGTAAGAAATCAAACTCAATCTAATTTATTATTATCATTAGATTCACCTTAATCATTAGAAATAGTTTGAGCATGCTTATAGGACAAACTAAATAAGGTAGTAACAGCCTACCTCTATAGGCGTCACTACCCTTATTCGACGATTGTAGTCGCACTTGCCCTTCAACACATATCTAAGGAGACTTCTCGTAATTATTCCTCGCCCGTCGAAACTGGAGACTGGTCCCCCTCATACGAACACCAATCGCTCCAACTGCCAGCGTATAGCTTCACATTACGATAACCGGAACGCCACAGTGACAGTACATTCGGACAAGCGGTCACACCTGAACCGCAGTATACAATAATCTCCTCTGCCCCATTCACAAGCTTATGCCAAGCATCCTGCTCATCGCTATTTGTACGAACATATCCTTGTTCATTCAACCCATCACGCCAAAAACGATGCAATGCCCCGGGGATATGGCCTGCCTTCGGATCAATTGGCTCTACTTCACCAATATAGCGTGCATGTTCGCGAGAATCGATCAGACGCACACTAGAGCTGCCCAGCTTAGAGCGTACTTCTTCAATATCCGCCACCAGCTCAAGCCGAACATTAGGTTCATAGGGCTGCTCAAGCCCTGAACGTGGCTTGGCTGTACCTGCCTCGCTTGCAAACCCTGCCTGCTGCCAAGCGGCGTATCCTCCATTAAGCACGTATACGTCCCCTTCATGACCTATCCACTGCAGCAGCCAGCTTAGGCGGCTTGCCATTGCCCCGCCCTGCTCATCGTAAGCAACCACTGTATCCTGCTTGCTTATTCCATGAAGCGTTAATGTGTGTGCCAACTGCTCCGGCTCGGGGAGAGGATGCCTACCGCCATGCTCCTTACGTGAAGATGACAAGTCATGATCCAGATCCATATAAACGGAATTCACAATGTGGCCAATCAAATAAGATTCATAGCCTTTGGTAGGCTGGTCCAGCCAAAAACGACAATCGATAACGTGCAGTTGCTTCTGTTCTTGTCCTTGCTTGTTCAACTGCTGATGCAACTCGGACACTTCCATATACAAAGATTGCTCACTGATTCTTGGACTAACCATATCCTCATCCCTTCCTCATTGCGTTATGGAAATAGCACTGATAGCTAAGACGAAATTATAGATGCTGCTTATGTATCAGAGTTGGATCTACTCTGTTTCCTTCAATCCAACCGTAGCAACCGTCTCATTATTAAACATAAACTCAAAATGTGCGAATTCACGATCATAGTGAATACTGCCATCCCCAATGAACTGAAGACGCTCTTTACCTAAGCCGTAGAACAAATCATCCGCCAGCGCCTCCATGACTTCTTTCTGCTCCTCGGGAGTTAATCCCTCCCAATCTAATTGCTCCATATCTAGACTCGCGTAAGCATTCGGTATGCGAATGAGCGCCTCGGACATGTCGTCGAGTATCGCTTTGTAAGGTCGAGTAAAGGAAACTGCCATATTCCGTATAACCCCTCTCCTGCTGCAACATCTTATTGTCGATATTGTAGCATATGTTCAATCTATCCCCCAAATTTGACAAGCTTCCTCGTTCATCCTTGATTCACATCTAAATTTTTGCTTACAATTTGCCGATAAATAGGGTGTTGCATCGCAATTTCATGTTCGCATGAATAAAGGTGATCGCAACCGCAGGAAGCATCAATATACTCATGGATGAGGTGGATGTAGGATTATGGAAAAATCTACGGTGATAGGCATAGTACTCGGTATCGTTGCCGTATTGGTGGGCATGACCCTTAAAGGTGCCCCGATTACCAGCCTAGTCGAGCCTGCTGCAATTATGATTATTTTTGTCGGTACGGCTGCTTCTCTCTTCATGGCTTTCCCTATGAAAGAGATCAAGAAGTTTCCCCAGCTGGTAAAAATTCTTTTCAAGCAGCAGCAATTGGTCGATCGTGTACAACTAATTCAATTATTTATGGAGTGGGCGTCCATCACTCGTCGCGAAGGCTTGCTAGCACTAGAATCACGTATCGATGAAATCGACGACGACTTTTTACGTGGTGGGATGCGAATGATTATAGACGGCAATGATCAAGACTTCGTTCGTGATGTGCTCATGGAAGATATTAACGCAACCGAAGAACGTCATCGTGCCGGCGCACTTATCTTCTCTCAAGCAGGTATGTACGCACCGACACTCGGGGTTCTCGGGGCTGTTATCGGTCTAATTGCTGCCCTCTCTGATATGTCACAGATGGATGTACTCGCTAAAGCGATTGCGGCAGCATTTGTTGCAACGCTAATGGGTATTTTCACAGGTTATGTAATGTGGCATCCAATCGCGACGAAGTTGAAACGACTATCCTCAGCAGAAATACAAATTCGTCTTATGATGGTTGAGGGACTATTGTCCATTCAATCTGGTGTATCTACGATTGCTATCAATCAGAAGCTCTCCGTCTTTTTAACACCTACGGAGCGCGCAATGCTGAATCAGAAGGAGGACGGCCGAGGTGAGTAAGAAGCACCGCAAGGAACACCATGAAGAACACGCCGATGAGTCATGGCTTATTCCATACGCGGACTTAATGACACTCTTGCTCGCTCTCTTCCTTGTTCTCTATGCGATGAGCGCTGCCGATGCACAGAAGTTCGAACAAATGAGTGCTGCATTCAGTTCTGCATTCAACAGCACTGGTGGAGGTAGCAATATCCTCGATCATGATTCAGCTGTCCCGCTCGAACAGTCATCGAAGACGCCGAAGACGACGGATAATATGGAGATAGAAGCCGCGAAGGAACGCGCTAAAGACTTGCAGGCTCAGAAAGAACAAGAGCAGCTAGAGCAGTTGCAAGCCCAATTGAATGAATATATGAAAAAGAATGGCTTATCCGATCAATTGAGTATGAAGCTTAATCATTCCGAGCTTCGGATTACAATTAAGGACAGTGCTCTATTCGACTCAGGTCATGCCACACTAAAAAAAGAGTCGAAGAAAGTTGCCGAGACTATCGGCAGTATGCTGAAGCCATACAAAGGCTACCAAATTATCATTCGTGGACATACGGATAACGTTCCGATTAAGAATAGCCGCTTTGCATCGAACTGGGACTTGAGCTCTGCTCGTGCGCTTAACTTCATGAAAATCGTACTGGAACGCTCTCAGCTTAATCCGAAACACTTCCAAGCAGTCGGAATGGGTGAGTATCACCCTATCGTTACTAACGACACTGCTGAGGGGCGTGCACAGAATCGTCGTGTTGAGGTTACCATTGTTCGAAAATACAGCAATAACAATCAAACCATTACAGCTCCAAAAAATTAAGAAAAAGGCTGCTCATCAGAGCAGCCTTTTTTTATAAGCATATTCGTCTCCACTTTTCTGTATTGTTTATTTAAATACAGCAGCATGCATTCGCCATTCCTAGACACCTATCAACCCACTATCGAATCTGGAGCTGTACCTGCTCTTCCGACAAGTACTGAGACGTCATATGCGCTGTTGGAAGTACGATCTTAACAATCGTACCTACATGCTCTTCACTAGTAATCTCCATCGTTCCACGGTGATTATAAATGATTCGTTGTGAAACCATGAGGCCTAGCCCTGTTCCCTTCTCCTTGTTCGTAAAGAAAGGATCTCCAAGGCGCCCCAAATGCTCAGGTGGTATACCTACCCCAAAGTCCTGAATGCTAATTCGAACGTAATCCTCATTAAGCTTCTCAAGCCTTATGACCATATCGCCACCTGTCGGCATCGCTTCTATACCATTTTTAATTACATTGATAAATACTTGCTTTAATTGATTTTCCTCGCATAGCACTAACGGTACGTCATCGAAGTGCGTAGTGAACTCAATATTATGTAAATGAGCCTGGCTATCCAGTAATGATTGAACTTCACTTAGAATGACACGAAGATCCTGCTCCATGAAGCGTACAGCTTGTGGTTTGGATAAAATTAAAAACTCACTGACAATTAAATTAATTCGATCCAACTCAGACAGCATCATATCCGTATGATATTCATTCATTTTGTGTGTCTGCTGTTGAAGCTGTAAAAATCCCTTCAGCGTAGTAAGCGGATTACGAATCTCATGAGCGACCCCCGCAGCAAGTTGCCCTACCGTTGTCAACTTCTCAGAGCGCCGCAGCAACTCCTCCATCCGCTTACGATTCGTAATATCCCTAGTAATACTTGCCCACGCTATACAATTGCCGTACTCATCATAGATAGGAGATGTACTAACACTCACCTCTAACAACCGACCATCTTTCGTAAGCCGCTGTGTCTCAAGTGCTCCAGTCGCCCGTCCAGCTAGCAACTGCCGCTCTACTTCGCTATGTGATTCACTAAGCATTGGTGGTATATTAGGCAGCGGCTTGCCTAATAGTTCCTCCTGCGGCCACCCAAACATATCAACGAAAGCTTGATTCATTCGCTCCAGCTTCCCATTCAAGTCCATAACATGAATTGCATCTGTCGATTGATTAATAAAGGATTCCAATTGCTCCTTCATCGCTCGATTTTCTTCATATAAGGAACGAAGCCTTGTCGTGGATTGCTCCAGATTATCTGCCATTAGGTTGACTCTCGAGGCTAATGTACCTAGTTCATCATTGCGGTCAATCTTCAGAGGGCTGTGGAACTGACCGACTGCCATCATATTAACCTTTTGCAGAATAAACTGCAGTGGACGAATGAACGTCCCCGCAAGAATATACGAACCAACTAACACAATCTCAATAAGCACTAGCCCAATTGCAATATTGTGCATCAATTGTTCATGCAACGTAGCAAGAAGAGGCTCCGCATCCATCACAATTCCGAGCACATACGGAGACTTCCCATCCATTTCAATGGAAACGTAGCTCTTCATTACATTCATACCTTGAATATTCGTCTGTATAAATACAGGCTCACCGGCTGATGCTGTTTGAATATGAAGCTTGTCCTCCTGATGCTTGAAGAGATGAGAGCCGAACTTGATCGGCTGATCCTCGACTTTAATGTAACGAATACCATCACTGCGTTCTGTTATTACAGGGGGTTTATCAAACGTTATTGGGTTGAAGGCGGTAACTTCCAGCAAATTTTGCTGCATCTTCAGCGTTTGCTTGATAACCGTATCTGGCCTCGTAATTTGTAAAGCAGATTCCAAGTTATTATTACGAATGAAGGGATTGAGCATATAATCCCGTGAACCATCGTAATAATATCCCCATTTATCATCATATTGGGGATCTGATGTGGAAGCAGCAAATGGACCTGACCAGAAATTTTTGAACTTCTGGCCTTGGCTTACTGTGACCTCTCGCTGATCAAATAGCTCTTGCATGGCGGTGTACCAAAATCTCCAGCCCTTTGTAGACAAACCGATTTCTTTAGGATCTGATGATTTTACAATAACAATATCGCTGCCATCAGGGGTCTTTTGTAAAAGGGAAATATGAGCGATACCTAGTTCCTGACTTATTTCCTTCAGCTGCTCACTACTAATCTGTTCTATATCAACAGGTAGACGTGCGTTAATATATAATGAGTCCGTGTACAACTGCATAGCTAATAAGTCGTCTATTACTCGCTCGGTCTCATATGCTTGTTCAACAGATAGCGATATTTGCTGTGTTATCGCCGCCATCTGGTCTTCCAACGCGTCAATAAGCTTTGTCTTCGTAGTATAATAGTTAAGTACCATGTGAAGCAGCAATGCAACCAGTACAGTGCATGAGATAGATAATGAAAGCTTGCCTTTAATCGATAACCGCATAATTCACCTCTGAATACAACACAATCACGATAAAATTATTATGGTTTATTATGGAACAACTATGATCATACCTAGTCCACCCCTATTTGTCTATCGATTTCTATAAAGCTCATTTGTGTATAAAGAGTTGCAATTGATCGATATGTTACCTACAATTAAAGTTGTTATCAACAAGTTATTCACAGTTTGTGTGGATTAGGGATAATATGTGCATAAACCTGTGGATAAACAGCCACTTATGCACAGGTTTATTAACATTGTGTTAACAACGAATGTTTGTTCGGTGCATAAGACCTAGTCTATGTCGAATCACCTGCAAATTTTTGATAATATAGACCTATACGATGAGGCATATCTGCTAATAGAAAGAAGGAAATAATCGCATGACCTTACATCCCTCCAATCCTTTACCTCCTGATCGAATGGACGATCACGAATATTGGATGAGACTAGCTATAGAAGAAGCGAACAAAGCAGAGACAATAGGTGAAGTGCCTATAGGTGCTATCCTTGTTCATGAAGGTGCCATAATCGGGAGAGGCTTTAATCTTCGGGAAACCACACATGATTCTACTGCTCATGCAGAGATGATTGCCATTCGCGAAGGAAGCGAACACCTGCAAGCTTGGCGCCTATTGGACTGTACCTTATATGTCACGTTAGAACCTTGCCCTATGTGCGCTGGCGCTATCGTACAGTCACGTATACCGCGAATCGTGTATGGAACAACAGATCCCAAAGCTGGATGTGCAGGTACGCTCATGAATCTGCTTCAGGAGTCTCGCTTCAATCACCAATCGGAAGTAATAGAAGGTATTTTAAAAGAGGAATGCGCTTCACTACTTATTTCATTCTTCCGTAAATTGCGCAATAAAAGAAAACAACAGACCTAGCCCGTAATGGACTAGGTCTGTACAACCGCCTGCTTATGCTCTCTTTGATGTTGATAATACCTGACAATGACCTGATCGGTCTCCTCACTAATACGCAAGACACGTGGGTCAGTCAGCACTTCACAATGGAGAGCTACCTCATACAGCTTCGCACGAAGCTCATCCAGTTGCTTCAGCAGTGAGCATTTCATCCTTATCACCCACTCCTTCACTTATATTAACTTGCTACTTTTCACAGTACGATTTATTACCCATATATTCACTAACACGTACACAGGATATAAAAGAAAAATAGCTAGATTACGAAATAGAGTTGCCTTAAAGGTATTTTACGTTGTTTCAATAATTTGTAAATAGGTTGGGCAGATGATTATGTATGATTTTTTTCGTCACTTTTCTAAACTAATATTGATAAACGATTTTACCATAAAACTGTAAAGTGGCATCCCCTCTTTCTATGGGAATAGTTTGAACCAGTTCTCGCCACAATCACAAGAAGTGCTCTATAGTCGAAAAAAAGCTTCAGTTATTCTATAGAATAACCGAAGCTTTTAACGTAATCAGTATATGATTGTATGAGAGCTATATTAGAAGTTACCTGCTTCCAACTCTTCCATTGTAATTGTATCCTTTGGTGCTGGCTTGAATTCTTGCTTCTTGTTGATATCTTTCAACTTCGAATCGATTTGAGCACCAATTTTCATTGTTTCGCCTTCATTTGTTAGATCAACGTTAATGACAAATGAAGTGAACACAGGGTAGCCGTCTTTATCAATTGCTGTAGTGAAGCTGATGTCATTGATCTTAACCGCTTTTTTCATTTCTTCTAAGCCTTTTTTCAGGTCACCATCTGTAAGTGCTTTAAGTTCTTTCTTCGCTTGCTCTACCTCTGCTGCTGTCATTTCGCCGCCAAGCAACTTTTTGTACTCAGGCTTCGCCACTACATCAAGCAATGCTGGCAAAGCATCTTTTACAAGCGTGTTCGCTGCTTGATCAACATTTTCATTCGTAATGGAGAACTTCACAACTTGCTTCGCATCGATATCTGCAGGAAGCTTCGCATCCTTCACAGCTACATCAGAGAAGAATGTTTTCTCATCAAACTTAGCCACGAAACTTGTATACACATCATTGTAGAACTTGTTCATAAGTTCTACATCTTTTGCTGTAGGCAAAATATCTTGACCTGCTTCTTTAGCTAGTTCCTTCATATCCATTTCGATATACTTATCAGTTAATTGCGCTGGGAAAGCAGGGATCGGAAGATTCGGAACCTTCATATACATTTTCTCGCTATTCATCATAATTGGAAGCTTGAAGCTCATTGCCAAGTCGCCTTCCAATTTTACATCTAGATCCATTTCAACTTGAACCGGCTCATTTTGCATTTTACCGCTCACAGAAAGACTAGCATTTTTCAACATTTGAACCACCATTGCTGCGCTTGGATCACTTTGCAGCATTGACGGAGGAAGCTGAAGGTCATTAACCTTTACTGTTGTTTCAAAGCCGTAGCTCTTCATTTCAGTCATTTTCTGCATAGCAGTCTTAGAAGCAGCCGCAGGGCTTTCCTTCTGACCACAACCAGCAATTACTAACGTCATTGCAAATAGAAGCACAAGTGTGCTCTTCATCCATTTTTTATTCACAATCAGATCTCCCATCCTTATAAAGTATCTAATTCATCAGCATCTCTTTATGCCCATTAGATTTTACCCTAATTTACCTAAAAAGAAAACCGTCTTTTTGAATATTTTTTTGTGAAATTTAGGGACTATTGTCCCTATTTCGCTGTACTAGCCTCAGTTTTACAAGATAGACAAATCTAAAATATTACAAAAACATATTATTTTACAAATATAAACTCCCCTCCCTTCAAATACGCAAAATACGTACCTAAACGAGTTAAAATAACAAAGAGGTACCTCTCTGTTCATCCGAACAACGAAGATACCTCTTTATCTAGATTATCTCTAATAGATGTGATTCTAATGAATATCTTTCTTCTTGAACCTGCCGCCTTTAACATCATGGATATTTCCAATAGCAAGGAAAGCTTGCTCATCCAACTCTTCGACAATGGTCTTCAGCTTCGCCTCTTCCAGACGCGTAATGACCGTGAAGATGACCTTCTTGTCATCCCCTGAGAAGCCACCTTCTCCATTTAGGTACGTAACACCACGTCCAAGACGATGCAGCAGCGCATCCCCGATTTCCTTGTAATTGTCGCTAATAATCCAAACAGACTTGGAATCATTAAGACCTTCAATGGTAATATCAATCATTTTAAAGGCAATATAATAAGCAAGTAGCGAGTACATCGCTTCTTGCCAGCCAAACACGAAGCCCGCTAGCACCATAATGAACAAGTTAAAGATCATAACCGTTTCTCCAACCGAGAACGGCGAGCGCTTATCAAATAAAATAGCTACGATTTCTGTTCCATCCAGTGAACCACCAAAACGAATCACGAGACCAACACCGATTCCGAGAATCATACCTCCGTATACAACAGCCAGGAAACTATTTGTTACGAATGGTTCTACATTGTGCAGGAGGATCGTACTTACGGACATAACGGATATTCCAAGCAATGTGGATAAGGCAAACGTCTTACCAATCTGCTTGTAACCGATAATGAGGAACGGAAGATTGAGCAAGAATAAGTACACACCCAAGGGTACGTCAGTTAAATAAGACAAAATGATTGAAATACCTGCAATACCGCCATCTGTCATTTGATTCGGCACAAGGAATAGCTCTAGGCTGACCGCCATAAGTACTGCGCCTAGTGTAACGAAAAAGACGCGCTGCAGTATTTTTCCTATCCTCGTTTTCGAATGTTGATGCACCGGCTTAGGCGTCGGCATCGAAGAATCTGCTTTCTGTTTATTAACTTTAGTGTTGGACAAAAGGCCACCCCTTTTCATCTATGTACAATTATTATAACGGATTACAGGGATAGGCGCATCGACTATGAAAAAATATGAAAAAACAGCTCCCTGTTTATCCATTTGTGGATAAATTACAGGGAAGCTGCTGAATTGGTTTATCTAGCCCTCTGGATTATTGTGAGAAACATGATTTTTGCTCTTAACTTTTTTAGAGCCAGACAACGGCTCTTGCAACGCTCCATGATCGCCACCTGAATGATGCTGCTTCTGTTGGGACTGTGCTTCTGGCACAGGTACTGCTTTTGATTTACCAGCCATCGTATTAGCTCCTCTCTAACGCGAATCTGATGCGGGGCTGTCATGATTCAATTCATCTTGATGACGTCTGTCGTCGTGATCTTGCTGTAATTGTTGAGCATGATGACTATTTACAGCCTCTTCTTCCAGCCTGCTCACAACATTAGACAAGTTCTTATCTACATGATTTTTCGCTTGAGTCATGATTGCTCCTCCTGATTCCATTAATGCACGTGGTAATCACCATCATTTGCGGTACGCGTATGGGTAATACTCTGCAGTGTCTGAGCACACTCGTGAATCTGACGCACATAGTTCTGTGCCAGCTCCTGAATGACTGGTGTGTGCTCACCTACATTTTGTCCATCACGCTCTACATCGATCAACTGTACCCGGACTTCACGAGGATCCAAGTAAGAACACGAAAAGTCGAATGAATACTCTTGTCTTCCCGCTGTATCAATATGAATGCGTAGGCCACTCGGATCCGCCTCATCAGCATTTACCGTAGCCTTATCCGACGGATTTAACGTCGTAGGCAGCGTTTGCTGCCAAGCTTGCACCAAAACGTCCTGTTGGACAGGAATGACTCCTTCTCTACTCATGAACCAACACCTCCACTGAGTTCAATTACATTGTGTGGACGAACAAGCCTTTTTATACAAAGTACTTAGTTATTTATTGATAAAAAAGAGGCTGCATTTACAAACCACTTATCTTCAGCTCATGTAGCTGAACGACTTGTCATATTTATTTTTTATCTTCCAGCTCCATGTCCTCTGCATTTATAATCTCATGAATTTGATGCTTAATTGTCTCTGAGCGTGTTCCAAATATAGCTTGAACATTATTGCCCACTTCAAGTACTCCGGAGGCTCCCAGCTCCTTTAAGCGGTCCTTATCCACATCTTCTTTATCCTTTACCTGTACGCGAAGCCTTGTAATACAAGCATCCAGTGAAGCAATATTATCTTTTCCACCCAAAGCATGCAGGATGTTCCCCGGTAGCTCTTCTGTATTTGCCTTTCCTACTCCTGATGTGGATTCTGCCTTCGGCTCTTCTCTTCCTGGCGTCCGTAAATTAAACTTGCGTATCGCCACGCGGAAGACGATGTAGTAAATGACCGCAAGCGCTAAGCCAACAGGAATAACGAGCCAATATGGCGTTCGATTTTGCAATACACCAAACAGCATGTAGTCAATTACACCACCGGAGAAGGTCATCCCTATTTTTACATGTAACAAATGCATGACTAGGAACGACAAACCTGCAAATAGAACGTGAACAGCAAACAATAATGGTGCAATAAATAAGAAGGAGAATTCTAAAGGTTCCGTAATACCCGTTAAAAAAGACGTCAGCGCCGCTGAACCCATCAATCCTGCGACAAGCTTTTTATTCTCAGGTCTGGCCTCGTGGTACATCGCAAGCGCCGCTGCTGGCAGCCCAAACATCATAAATGGGAATTTACCTGTCATAAATGTACCTGCCGTTAGCTCTACTCCATCCTTAAGCTGGGCAAAGAAAATTTTTTGATCACCTCTTACCAGCTCCCCTGCGCTATTTACATATTGACCAAACTCAAACCAAAACGGCGAGTAAAAAATATGGTGCAGCCCAAAGGGAATGAGTGCCCTCTCGCATATACCAAAAATAAACGCGGCCACAGCAAGGTTTGAATCCAGTAGAGAATGGGAAAATGTATTTAAGCCTGTTTGGATAGGCGGCCAAATAAAAGTCAGCAATATACCTAATAATAAGGAGCTCACCGCTGTAATAATCGGTACAAAGCGTTTACCTGCAAAAAAGCCTAAATAGGAAGGCAGCTCAATATTATAAAATCGTTTATACAAAGATGCCGCCAATATACCGATGATGATACCCCCGAAAACACCCGTTTGAAGCGTTGGTACCCCCTGTAATATGGCATATGAAAAGTCACTCTTAACTAACTCTGGTGTAACATTCATGATAACCTTCATAGTCACATTCATTACAAAATATCCGATGGTCGCAGCTAATCCTGCAACACCATCTCCACCAGCGAGCCCAATTGCCACCCCTACAGCGAATAAGAGCGATAAATTGTCGAATACAATTCCGCCTGATTGTTCCATTACACTGGACACCGTCATCCAAAATGGACCTGCAAGTGCTGGCATTCGTGCAATGAGATCTGGGTTACTGAGCGCATTACCTATACCAAGCAAAATACCGGCCGCAGGCAGGATTGCAACAGGCAGCATGAGTGCTTTACCTACCTTCTGCAGTACTCCAAATAGTGATTTGAACACAGCCAATCATCCCCTGTCTTTTACATCATCCCTACCGATTGCATGTGGAAAGTTTAAAGTTTGTAGTTAATGTTTGTATCAGGCAGGCAATCTATTCGTCACTTGGTATTTCATGCAGTAGAAAGTACATTGAAGATGAAGGTTTAAGGGCGGGATTGTTATAGGAGAAAATGCAAAAACAGCCTGCCGAGCATTTGCTCAACAGGCTGTGTCATTAGAAAGGTTATGGCGGAGAAGGTGGGATTCGAACCCACGTGAGCTTGCACTCTAACGGTTTTCAAGACCGCCCCGTTATGACCGCTTCGGTACCTCTCCGTATATGATTGGCCGACTTAATATCGGACAATCATTATTATAGCACACTGCATTTAAAATATGCAAGCGATAGTATCTTAAAAATGTAATTATTTTTGAATTACTTCCGCACCGCGCATATAAGGACGCAATACTTCAGGGATAACAATTGATCCGTCTTCCTGTTGGTAATTCTCCATAATCGCAGCAACCGTACGACCAATCGCCAATCCAGAACCGTTCAACGTATGGACAAACTCCGGTTTAGACTTCGTGTCACGACGGAAGCGAATATTCGCGCGGCGTGCTTGGAAATCTTCGAAGTTAGAACAAGACGAAATTTCACGGTAGCTATCGCTACTTGGAAGCCATACTTCAAGATCATACGTCTTCGCAGAACTGAAGCCGATATCACCAGAGCACAGGCTCATTACACGATACGGGAGCTTCAACAGCTGCAAAATACGCTCTGCGTGCTGTGTTAGCGTTTCTAGCTCTGCATATGAATCTTCAGGTCTTACGATCTTCACAAGCTCAACCTTATTGAACTGGTGTTGACGAATGAGACCACGTGTATCGCGGCCTGCGGAGCCAGCCTCAGAACGGAAGCAAGAGCTGTAGGCAGTATATTTTTTCGGTAAAACATCGTTATTTAAAATTTCCTCACGATGATAGTTCGTTACAGGAACCTCAGCCGTAGGAATCAAATAATAATCGGTTCCTTGAATTTTGAATAGATCCTCTTCAAACTTTGGTAGTTGACCTGTACCATACAAACTATCACGGTTAACGATCATTGGAGGAAGCATTTCCTCATAGCCATGATCCTCTGCATGAACATCCAGCATAAAGCTAATCAAAGCACGCTCTAAGCGAGCACCTGCATTTTTATAAAATACAAAGCGAGATCCTGTTACCTTCGATGCGCTTTCAAAATCCAGCATCCCTAGTTCAGTAGCCAAATCCCAATGCTCTCTTGGTTTAAAGGTAAATGCTGTTGGTTCCATCCAGCGGCGAAGCTCTACATTTTCATCTTCTGACAATCCAACTGGTACAGATTCATGAGGAACATTAGGAATAGCAAGCAACAGCTCATCCATTTGCTGTTCCACTTCGCGGATTTGCTCGTCCAAACCTTTGATTCGATCACCAACTTCTCTCATCTCAGTGATGACATCCTCAGCAGGCTGGCCAGCTTTCTTAAGCTTCGCTACTTCCTGAGATACAACGTTACGACGATTTTTTAATTGCTCTGTCTCTTGGAGCATCTCACGACGCTTTGTATCTAATTCAGGGAATGCTGCAATCATCTCTGGTGAAGCCCCACGGTTCTTCAACGCTTGCTCCACGCTTTCGAACTCGGTACGTAATCGCTTAATATCTAACACGGGTAATCCCTCCTACAGGTATAAAAAGCACATATGCGCGTATATCTCAATTTTTAAATGTAAATATATTGAACTTCTCTGGATTCAATCCCAGCTAAGCTGCTTCTCTTCCCCACGCTTTATTTCACATAAATATCAGTAGCGCAGGTGAATTGTGCTAGTTCATTATAGCACTTGTCCCTCCATCAAGGAAATATTCTCGAGCAATTCATTAGGTTCAACTTACAAGAAAAAACTTACATCAACATAATTTAACCCTCATCATTATTCAATTAATTAAATTACGTTCTATATACTCTAGAACGAGTTAACAATGACACAAGTGGTAGAACAAGAATAAGAATAAACGAAAAATTAGAAAAAACACCCTAATCACATTCCGCAATGGAATGAATGATCAAGGTGCCTTTTTAGAAACATACCGTTTCAATATATATGCTATTCAAAGAATCTCATTCGTTAGCGACTAGCGGTTCATCTGCAATGATTGTGCAGCCATCTGCACAAAATAATGATGCATACGTGAATCTTCTGTCAATTCCGGATGGAATGAACAAACGAGCAAGTGTCCCTGTCTAGCAGCCACCATCTCACCATTAGCTTCACAAATAACATCAACGTGCTCACCAACAGACTCTATGAGTGGCGCACGTATAAATACCGCTCGTACAGGGCTATCAATGCCTTTCACCTGCAAATCCGTCTCAAAGCTTTCACGTTGGCGACCGAATGCATTGCGTCTCACTCGAATATCCATTAGAGCAAGGTGCGGCTCTTCTGTGCCATGATTGCTTTCGATATGCTGAGCTACAACGATAAGTCCCGCACATGTGCCAAAAATCGGCTTCTGCTGTGCAGAAAATTGACGGATCGCTTCAATAAAATTGTAGCGACGCATCAGCTTGCCAATAGTCGTACTCTCACCGCCTGGAATAACTAAGCCGTCCAGATCATCCAACTCATGCGGCCACTTAATCGCTACAGCTTCCGCACCCGCAGACTCAAGGCTTCGAATATGCTCAGCTACTGCCCCTTGCAGAGCAAGTACCCCGATTTTTATCTGCTTCATAGGTACAACCTTCTTTCCGCGAAATGCTCTTAAGAAGTTGTCGATTACCAGCCGCGATCCTGCATACGCTCAGCAGGAGAAAGCTTGGAAATCTCGATACCTTTCATCGGTGCACCCAAGTTCTTCGATACATTAGCAATCAACTCATAATCCGTATAATGCGTTGTAGCTTCAACGATCGCGCGTGCGAATTTCTCAGGGCTGTCTGATTTGAAAATACCAGAACCAACAAATACGCCATCCGCTCCTAAGTGCATCATCAAAGCTGCGTCAGCTGGTGTAGCTACTCCGCCTGCAGCAAAGTTAACAACAGGCAGCTTACCTGCTTCACTAACATCCTTCAATAAATCATAAGATACGCCCAAATTTTTCGCTTCTGCATACAACTCATCCTTCGACAAGTTTTGTACTTTGCGAATTTGGCTATTAATAAGACGCATATGACGAACAGCTTCTACAATGTTACCTGTTCCAGGCTCACCCTTCGTACGAAGCATAGCCGCTCCTTCGCTGATACGACGCAAAGCTTCACCCAAATCTTTCGCACCGCATACGAAAGGCACTGTAAATTCATGCTTATCAATATGGAATACTTCATCTGCTGGCGTCAATACTTCAGACTCATCCAAGTAGTCTACACCAAGCGATTCCAGTACTTTAGCTTCAACATAGTGTCCTATACGAGCTTTAGCCATAACCGGGATGGAGACAACTTTCATGACTTCCTCGATAATTGTCGGGTCCGCCATACGGGCAACGCCGCCTGCTGCACGAATATCCGAAGGTACACGCTCTAATGCCATTACAGCAACAGCACCAGCCGCTTCAGCTATTTTTGCTTGCTCAGCATTCATGACGTCCATAATGACGCCACCCTTTTGCATTTCAGCCATACCACGTTTTACTCGAAATGTACCTGTTTCAACGTTTGCCATGTCTCCTGCAACCCCCAATATTATAAGCATCTTTGCGATATACGCGATTTACACATTTTACCCACTAATTGTACCGTATGACGTTTGCATAGGCAACCGCTTTTGTCGGAATTAGAGCGCCTGTTTATTTTGGAAACTGCATATCTATATTGAATTTAAATTAGAATAAACTACCGATAGAGTTGAAAAGATCAACAAAGAAGTTTTTAATGCCGCGGAAGAACAAACGCCACCAGCTTCCTTTTTCTACTTCCTCAGAAGCGATCAAGTTTACGGTTTGCTGCTCTTCTCCTGCTGTTCCTTTGTACGTATACGTAACCGTACCTACCTTCTGACCTTGCTTAATTGGCGCCTCAAGCTGATCTTCAGGAATCAACTTCACCTCTTGTTTCAAGTTCTTTGCATCGAACTTGGCACCCTTGTCCACAACAAAGGCAACATCTTTCTCCGTTACGACTGGAACTTCAGTTTCTACACCGCTCTTAATCGGAGCCGTCTCAGCACCAGTAACCACTTGCTTAGGACCGATTACTTGCTTAAGTTCAATATGCTTAAAGCCATGATCCAACAGCTTTTTCGTTTCAGTGAAACGTGCTGCTTTGGTAGGCGCACCCATAACTACTGTAATAAGGCGCATACCATTGCGTTCAGCAGTTCCAGCGAACGTATACTTTGCTTCATCCGTAAAGCCTGTCTTCATCCCATCTAAACCCTCATAAGCATATTGACGGAAATTCGTTACATCTTTATTCGCTTCGAGCATCCAGTTCAAATTGATGATTGGAGCCGTGTCTCGTTCACGGAATTTATGTTGTTGGATCGTTGTATATTTACTAAATTCGGGATGCTCAACCACGATTGCACGAACTAGCTTAGCTACGTCTCGTGCAGACATCACTGTCTCCTCATTGCCAGTAGGCTGATATTTCTCAGGCATGTCCGCCTTTCCTAGACCGGTTGAGTTAATATAGTGCGTATCCTCCATGCCAAGACGTTTTGCAGTCTCATTCATTAATTTTACGAACTGTTTTTCGCTCTGTGAAATGTGCTCTGCCAATGCTACTGTTGCATCGTTAGCAGATCCAATCGCCATCGCAATATACAATTCTTCAACAGTATGTTGATCCCCTTTAGCTAGGAAAATACGGGATCCTTCTGTCAATGATGCATGCTCAGTCGTAGTTACTACCGTGTCCCAAGACAGCTCACCGGCTTTAATTTTCTCCATGACGATATACTCTGTCATCATCTTCGTCATACTAGCAGGCGGCAGTGCAGTATCCGCTTGATATTCTGCGTAAACTTGTCCTGTACTCGCTTCCACAATAATCGCAGAAGAAACATCAAGATTAAGCTTTGTCTTCAGAGAAGCACCCATGTTTTTTGCTGCCTCTGTAGACTTCGCACTCGTCGTAGCTGGAGTTGTTGAAGCTTTAACCTCTTTCTGAGCAGCTTGTTCAGCTGCGACCATCCCTACAGATGGCAGCATTGTGTAAGACAATATGTGCAAAGCTGTCGCCAATGCAACAGCGCGTTTCCAACGTGGACGTTTTGTACTTGTTTGGTTTATATTAGACACTTTATTAACTCCTTCCAAGATTGAACCTATTCCCTATTCTATCACAGCCGATAGCACGAAAAAAGACAGGGTAAGCATACCCTGTCTTCCAATAATTCGTATCTAACATCTCATAACCATAAACGCTAGACTGTTAATGAAATGTATTGTTATTAGTAAGAATAGTTAGGAGCTTCCTTCGTAATTTGAACATCATGCGGATGGCTTTCACGCAATCCTGCACCTGAAATACGAACGAAGTGTGTATCATTCTGCAATTGCTCCAAGTTCTCCGTACCGCAGTAGCCCATACCAGCTTTCAAACCACCAATAAGTTGGTGAATTGTATCTGCCAATGGACCCTTGTAAGCAACACGACCCTCGATTCCTTCTGGAACGAGTTTCTTCTCATTGCTGCTGTCTTGGAAGTAACGATCCTTAGAGCCTTTTTTCATTGCACCAAGGGAACCCATACCACGATAAACTTTGTAGCTGCGTCCTTGATAAATTTCAGACTCACCTGGGCTTTCTTCTGTACCAGCAAGCAAGCTACCCAACATAACTGCGCTACCGCCAGCAGCTAGAGCTTTCGTAATGTCACCAGAATATTTAATACCGCCATCTGCGATAATTGGAATTCCAAGTTCACGGGCAACCGTTGCGCAATCATAGATTGCTGTAATTTGAGGAACACCGATACCAGCGATAATACGAGTTGTACAAATAGAACCTGGTCCAATACCGACCTTAACAACAGAAGCACCTGCTTCGATCAAGTCACGAGTACCTTCACCAGTAGCCACGTTACCAGCAATAATCGTAAGCTCTGGGTAGCGTGCACGCAGGTTACGAACCGCATCTAAAATGTTAATATGATGACCATGCGCAGAATCGACAACAATAGCATCAACACCAGCTTGTACTAATGCTTCCGCACGATCAAACGTATCGCCTGAAATACCAACTGCTGCTCCTACGAGCAAGCGCCCTTGTGCATCTTTAGCAGCGTTAGGATATTGAATTGCTTTTTCAATATCTTTAATCGTAATAAGACCTTTAAGGATATTATCCTCATCCACCAACGGGAGTTTCTCAATTTTATGCTCTTGTAATATAACTTGAGCTTGTTCCAACGTCGTGCCAACTGCAGCCGTAACTAGGTTGTCTTGTGTCATTACATCTTTGATGGCGATGCTGTAATCAGCAACAAAACGCATATCACGGTTCGTAATGATACCAACAAGCTTGTTGTTTTCATCAACGATGGGAACACCCGAAATACGGAATTTGCCCATTAATTTATCTGCATCCGCAACAGAATGTTCAGCGGACAAGGAGAATGGATTTGTAATAACACCGCTCTCTGAGCGCTTTACACGATCCACTTCTTCGGCTTGCTGTTCAACCGACATGTTCTTATGAATAATACCCATACCACCCTCACGTGCGATAGCAATAGCAAGCGGAGCTTCCGTTACCGTATCCATACCCGCACTAATCAAAGGGATATTGAGTTTAACATTGTTACTCAAACGAGTAGCAACGCTTGTCTCTTTAGGTAGTACACTTGATTTACGTGGAACTAGCAATACATCGTCAAACGTTAAACCTTCTTTTACAAATTTAGACTCCCACACAGAAGAAGTCCCTCCCTTTTCCTAATCCTTTTTACCTCATAACTGTTGTCTTTTCAGCGAAAACAAAGGTTTTATTTTGTCTATAGGCACTTAGATATTATGCCCATATTAGCAGAGGCTCTATAGCGTGTCAAGGAAACAAAGACACCATAACAATTATAAACATTAGCTCCACATCAAAAAATAATGATATGATCTGTATTATTGATTCTGAAAATGAGTCCATTAAGCAAAAAATACGTATTACTGGATATAGTGATATATAAGGAGGATTCTATTCATGAAAAAGAGGTTTTTATGTGTGACACTGGGTGTACTTCTACTTAGTGGCTGCGGCCTGGTAGATCAAACAATACAAGAGGGAAAACAAGCGATTGAAGAAGGTACGAAAGTAATACAAGAAGGTGCGCAATCTATTCAAAGTGTAGCCAACATAACGACGGAAATTGATCGAATATACACAACAGCCACAGAACAGACCTTTAATGAAATGATCGAACCATTAAGACAGGAATATCAAAATCTAACTTCAGCAATTAGTTGGGATCAACTTGGAGTCGAATTTAATACATCAGTACAAGAAGTAATCAATAGTGCAAACCTTGAAACATTTAAGCAATGGGTAGAAAGTGAAGCATATCAACAGTTTAACCAATCCGTGGACAGTGTAGTTAAAAATATTACAGGCCAATAACAGTAAAGCCATTGATCTATTCCGATCAATGGCTTGTTATTTCTAAACCGTTAAAACGATAAAACAAAACCCACCGATGAAATCATCAGTGGGCAGTGTTTGCTTGGCGACGTCCTACTCTTCCGGGACCCTGCGGTCCAAGTACCATTGGCGCTGGAGGACTTAACGTTCGTGTTCGGGATGGGTACGCGTGGAACCCCTCCGCCATCGTCACCAAACATGATTT